>NZ_CP085254.1:0-4585773 GCF_044790165.1 Cytobacillus kochii
ATGTTAAATACGAAAAATACTTTTGATACATTTGTTATTGGTTCTGGGAATCGATTTGCCCATGCTGCTTCACTCGCAGTAGCAGAAGCACCTGCTAAGGCCTATAATCCACTGTTTATTTATGGTGGTGTTGGTTTAGGAAAAACACATTTAATGCATGCAATTGGTCACTATGTATTGGATCATAATCCAAATGCGAAAGTTGTCTATTTGTCTTCTGAGAAATTTACCAATGAATTTATTAACTCTATTAGAGATAATAAAACCATTGATTTCCGCAATAAATATAGAAAAGTAGACGTGCTATTAATAGATGATATTCAATTCCTTGCCGGAAAAGAATCAACCCAAGAGGAATTTTTCCATACGTTTAACACATTACATGAAGAATCAAAGCAGATTGTCATCTCGAGTGACCGACCTCCGAAAGAGATTCCGACACTTGAGGATCGCCTGCGTTCTCGTTTCGAATGGGGACTGATTACAGATATTACCCCACCAGATTTAGAAACAAGAATTGCGATTTTACGTAAAAAAGCAAAAGCTGAAGGTTTAGACATTCCTAATGAAGTCATGTTATATATTGCCAATCAAATTGATTCTAATATTCGTGAATTAGAAGGAGCACTTATTCGTGTTGTTGCCTACTCATCACTCATAAATAAAGATATTAATGCAGATTTAGCTGCAGAAGCATTAAAAGATATTATTCCGAGTTCAAAACCTAAAGTTATTACTATTCATGAGATTCAAAAGGTTGTCGGAGGCTATTATAACGTTAAATTAGAAGATTTCAGTGCGAAGAAACGGACAAAGTCTATTGCTTTTCCTAGGCAAATTGCTATGTACCTATCTAGAGAATTAACCGATTTCTCCCTACCGAAAATTGGTGAGGAATTCGGGGGACGAGATCACACAACAGTGATTCATGCCCACGAAAAAATCTCTAAATTACTTCATGCAGACACACAATTTCAACAGCAATTAAAAGAAATTAATGAATTACTTAAAGTATAATTGTGAATAACTACCGAATGATTATGCACAGTCTGTCCACATGTGGATAGGCTGTGTTTCCATTCATTTTTCTAGTTATCCACATGTTAACAAGCCCTACTAATACTTCTATTATTTTAAAATAAAAAATATATGTATATACATTGGAGGTTAATCATGCGATTTACGATTCAGAGAGATCGGTTAGTTCAAAGCGTTCAAGATGTGATGAAGGCCGTTACTAGTAGAACAACAATTCCCATTTTAACTGGAATTAAAATTGTTGCATCTGACGAAGGTGTAGCTTTAACAGGTAGTGACTCTGATATTTCTATTGAGTCATTTATTCCTAAAACTGAAGAAGATGAGGTCATAGTTAACATTGAACAACCAGGTTCAATTGTATTGCAAGCAAAATTCTTTAGTGAAATCGTAAAGAAATTACCAACAGACCAAGTAGAAATTCATGTAGAAAATCATTTACAAACAGTTATTACTTCAGGTAAATCTCAATTCAATCTAAACGGTATTGATGCGGATGAATATCCTCATTTACCACAAATTGAAGAAGATAATGTTTTTTCTATTCCGACTGACCTTCTAAAAGCAATGGTTAGGCAGACAGTTTTCGCAGTGTCCACCTCAGAAACACGCCCAATCTTGACAGGTGTAAACTGGCAGATTGAAGGAAGTGCTTTAACCTGTATTGCAACAGATAGCCACCGCTTAGCATTGAGAAAAGCAACGATCGAAACAGCATCAGAAGCATCTTATAATGTGGTTATTCCTGGGAAAAGCTTGAGTGAACTAAGCAAAATTCTCGACGATCATAACGATACAATTCAAATTGTTATTACAGAGAACCAAGTTTTATTTAAAGCGAAAAATTTATTATTCTTCTCTAGATTACTAGAAGGAAATTACCCAGATACATCACGATTGATTCCAAATGAAAGTAAGACGGATGTCGTTGTTACTACGAAAGCATTTTTACAAGCCATTGATCGTGCTTCTTTACTTGCACGAGAAGGTAAAAATAATGTCGTTAAACTTTCTACTGTTGATGATCAAGTCATTGAGATCTCTTCTAATTCTCCAGAAATCGGTAAAGTTATTGAGGAGCTTCCGAGCATTTCGAAAGAAGGAGAAGACCTTAAAATTTCGTTTAGTGCGAAATTTATGATGGATGCTTTAAAAACATTAGAGGGTACAGAAATAAAAATTAGCTTTACGGGTGCAATGAGACCATTTATTATCACACCACTTAATGATGATTCAATCTTGCAATTGATTTTGCCAGTTAGAACATACTAAAGCTTTAGGTAAATAGAAATCCGAACAATCATTCAAAGAAGAGTGTGTGTTCGGATTTTTTTATTTAGACTCATCTCATTCTTCTTTGAACCTGCTTCCAGAATTTTCGCAATAAATGACTTCAATACTTAATAAAAGATTTACTTTGTGTATCACACAATAATTTAGTAAAATAAACTATTAGATACTAAAAAATAGAGAAGTACGATGTCAAATAACTAGAAAGAGTGCAATGATGAACAAAATACAAATTGAAACGGAATATATTACTTTAGGGCAATTTCTCAAAGTAGCTGATTTAATTCAGTCAGGGGGAATGGCAAAATGGTTTTTAGGTGAATATGTTGTATTTGTTAATGGGGAACAAGATCAGCGTCGTGGGAGAAAGCTAAGAGCAGGCGATGTCATCGAAATACCTGATCATGGCACATTTACAATTTCGAACAATTAAGGATGTAACCGCCTATGTATATAGAGCAATTACAAATAAAGGATTATCGCAATTACAATGAACTGTCGGTACAGTTTGATAATAAGGTCAATGTCATTTTAGGTGAGAATGCACAAGGTAAGACAAACGTGATGGAATCTATTTATGTTTTAGCCATGGCTAAGTCTCATCGCACCTCAAATGATAAAGATCTTATTCGTTGGGATCAGGAGTATGCTAAGATAGAAGGTAGAGTAGTAAATAAGCATGGTTCTCTACCCATGCAGCTTGTGATATCTAAAAAGGGTAAAAAAGCAAAGTGTAACCATATTGAACAACAAAAGCTTAGCCAATATGTCGGTAATATGAATGTTGTGATGTTCGCGCCTGAAGATCTCCATTTAGTAAAAGGGAGCCCTCAAGTAAGGCGTCGTTTTATTGATATGGAAATTGGACAAGTATCCGCCGTTTATCTTCATGACATTAATCAGTTTCAGAAAATACTCCAACAACGAAATCATTATTTAAAGTTGCTACAGTCACGTAAACAGACTGATCAGGCTATGCTTGATATTTTAACTGAACAATTTATTGAGATGGCTGTTAAAATAATCGCTAAGAGATTCGAGTTCATCTATTTGCTAGAAAAGTGGGCAATGCCGATCCATGAAGGTATTTCTAGGGGACTTGAAACGTTAAAAATTCAGTATAAGCCTTCTGTTGATGTATCAGAAGAACAAGATTTGTCGAAAATGAAGAATATATACCTAGAAAAGTATGAAAAAACAAAAACAAGAGAAATTGAAAGAGGCGTTACATTGTTCGGCCCTCATAGAGATGATTTGTTATTTCAAGTGAATGGACGAGATGTGCAAACTTTTGGTTCTCAAGGTCAACAAAGAACCACAGCATTATCAGTGAAACTTGCTGAGATCGAACTGATTCACGCTGAAATTGGAGAATACCCTATTCTTTTATTAGATGATGTACTATCGGAATTGGATGATTACCGGCAATCGCATTTGCTTAATACGATACAAGGAAAAGTACAAACATTTGTAACGACCACTAGTGTCGATGGAATAGATCATCAGACTTTAAAAGAAGCAGCTGCGTATGAAGTGAAGGCGGGCAGCCTTAAAAAAATTCAATGAGGTGAGGCCTTGTATATTCATATTGGCGAGGATGTATTAATACGTGCAAAAGATTTGGTAGCCATTATTGATAAAGAAAGTGTCGGCTCTTCTATAAATGCAGAAGAGTTTTTGCAGCGTGATGACGCTTCTTCTACCAATTTGGCTAAAGGTGTGTACAAATCAGTTGTGATTACAACCGATCATATATATTACTCTCCTCTTGCTTCGTCTACTTTAAAAAAGAGGACGAGGAAATTGATTGTTTAATGTCGATGATGAGCTAATAGAGTGAAAAAGAATGATATGCAAAATGGAAAGTGTAGGTGATCGATGTGTCAATGGATCAGGAAGCAATGGGGCAACAATCCTATGATGAGAACCAGATACAAGTATTAGAAGGTCTTGAAGCAGTTAGAAAACGTCCAGGTATGTATATCGGATCAACGAGTGGAAAAGGATTACATCATTTGGTATGGGAAATTGTCGATAATAGTATTGACGAGGCACTTGCTGGATATTGTGATGAAATTAATATAAGTATTCTCGAGGATAATAGTATTAAGGTCGTTGATAATGGACGTGGGATTCCTGTTGGGATACAAGAAAAAATGGGAAGACCTGCTGTAGAAGTCATTATGACTGTTTTACATGCCGGAGGAAAATTTGGTGGCGGAGGCTACAAAGTTTCTGGTGGTCTTCATGGTGTTGGTGCATCTGTTGTTAATGCTCTTTCTACTCAGTTAGAAGTCTATGTTCATCGTGACGGGCAAATCTACTATCAGAAATATCAACGTGGTGTACCGAGCGCAGACTTAAAAGTAATCGGTGAATCAGAAGTAACTGGCACAACCACAATTTTTAAGCCAGATGGTGAGATTTTCACAGAAACATTAGAATATGATTTTGATACATTAGCAACGAGGGTCCGCGAATTAGCTTTTTTAAATAAAGGATTAAAGCTTACTCTTTCAGATGAACGTGAAGAGGATAAGACCAAAGAATTCCACTATGAAGGTGGTATTAGGTCTTATGTAGAGCATTTAAATAAAAATAAAGAAGTACTTCATGAAGAGCCGATTTATATTGAAGGCGAAAAAGATGGTATTTCTGTTGAAATATCAATGCAGTACAACGATAGCTATACAAGTAATATCTATTCTTTCGCCAATAATATTCATACGTATGAAGGTGGAACACATGAATCTGGATTTAAAACAGCGCTGACGAGGGTGATTAATGATTATGCTCGTAAGAATGGCGTGTTTAAAGATAATGATGCCAACCTTACAGGTGAAGACGTCAGAGAAGGTTTAACAGCGATTGTTTCAATTAAACATCCTGACCCTCAGTTTGAAGGACAAACTAAGACGAAATTAGGCAATTCAGAAGCAAGAGCAGCAACAGATACGGCTTTTTCGGAAGCCTTTGAAAAATTCTTATTGGAAAATCCATCTGTTGCAAGAAAAATCGTCGATAAAGGTATGATGGCTTCAAGAGCTCGAGCAGCAGCTAAAAAGGCGAGAGAACTAACAAGAAGAAAGAGTGCTTTAGAAGTTTCTAGTCTTCCAGGTAAGCTTGCTGATTGTTCTTCAAAAGATGCGTCTATTTCGGAACTATATATCGTTGAGGGTGATTCAGCGGGTGGTTCAGCTAAGCAAGGACGAGACAGGCATTTCCAAGCAATTCTACCACTTCGAGGAAAAATCCTAAACGTAGAAAAAGCACGGTTAGATCGAATATTATCTAATAATGAAGTACGAGCAATGATTACTGCGTCTGGAACAGGAATCGGTGAAGATTTTGATATTACGAAAGCAAGATATCATAAAATCGTTATTATGACGGATGCCGATGTAGATGGGGCGCATATTCGAACATTATTACTAACATTCTTTTATCGTTATATGAGACAAATCTTAGATGCGGGCTATATATATATTGCGCAGCCACCTTTGTATAAAGTTCAACAAGGGAAGAAAATCTCATATGCTTATAACGATCGCCAATTAGACGAGATTATGAAAGAGCTTCCGGCTACGCCAAAACCAAATGTCCAACGTTACAAAGGTTTAGGTGAGATGAACCCAGATCAATTATGGGAAACGACAATGAATCCGGAAACGCGTACGCTCTTACAAGTAAGCTTAGAAGATGCGATTGAAGCAGATGAAACGTTTGAAATCCTTATGGGAGATAAAGTAGAACCACGCCGTAACTTTATCGAAGAAAATGCGCAGTATGTGAAGAATTTAGATATTTAATGAAAGTCAGGATAGAGTTGGTTCTATCCTGCTTTTACATAGATATTGTCAATAAAATGTAGCCTAAGCAATAAGCTTTGTGCGATAGGGAGGTACCTATAGATGGCTGATACGCCTAAGTCCCAAATTAAAGAAATTAATATAAGTGAGGAAATGAGAACGTCATTCTTAGATTATGCAATGAGTGTTATCGTTTCCCGAGCCCTACCTGATGTACGTGACGGGCTAAAGCCTGTGCACAGAAGAATACTTTATGCAATGCATGATCTTGGCATGCACTCAGATAAACCGTTTAAAAAGTCTGCCCGTATTGTTGGAGACGTTATCGGGAAATACCATCCACATGGTGATTCAGCAGTATATGAAACAATGGTAAGAATGGCACAAGACTTTAACTATAGATATATGCTTGTTGATGGACACGGTAACTTTGGATCAATTGATGGCGACTCTGCTGCTGCCATGCGTTATACAGAGGCCCGTATGTCAAAAATATCAATGGAATTGTTAAGAGATATTAATAAAGATACCATCGATTATCAAGACAACTATGATGGAGAGGAAAAGGAACCGGTCGTGCTTCCTGCCCGGTTCCCTAATCTACTTGTAAATGGTACATCAGGTATTGCTGTAGGAATGGCTACCAATATCCCTCCTCATCAATTAGGCGAAGTCATTGATGGTGTACTTACATTAAGTAGAAATCCGGAAATTACGATTCCAGAGTTAATGGAAATCATTCCTGGACCAGACTTTCCGACTGCAGGACTTATTTTAGGCCGTAGTGGAATTCGGAAAGCTTATGAAACAGGAAGAGGCTCTATTACACTTAGAGCAAAGGTTGAAATCGAACAGAAATCAAATGGGAAAGAAGTTATCATTGTTAATGAAATCCCATACCAAGTGAATAAAGCAAGATTGATTGAAAAAATTGCTGACCTTGTACGTGATAAGAAAATTGATGGTATTACAGATTTACGTGACGAATCTGACAGAGATGGTTTACGAATAGTTATTGAAGTCCGTAAAGATGCCAACGCAAATGTGCTTTTAAATAATTTATATAAACATACGGCACTACAGACAAGCTTCGGTATTAATTTACTTGCTTTAGTGGATGGACAACCTAAAGTATTGAATTTAAAACAGTGCTTAGAATATTATTTAGCCCATCAAGTTGTTGTTATAAGAAGAAGAACAGAATTCGAATTGCGGAAAGCGGAAGCAAGAGCGCATATTTTAGAAGGTTTACGAATTGCCTTAGATCATTTAGATGAAGTCATTAAATTAATCAGAGCGTCAAGAACTACAGATATTGCCAAAGAAGGTTTAATGACACAATTTGATCTTTCGGAGAAGCAAGCGCAAGCGATTTTGGATATGCGTTTACAGCGTTTAACTGGTTTAGAGCGTGAGAAAATCGAAGAAGAATATGCTAGTCTTATTCAATTAATTGCAGATTTAAAAGCAATTTTAGCAAGTGATGAAAAAGTATTAGACATTATTCGCGAAGAACTTACAGAACTAAAAGACCGTTTTAATGATGAACGCCGTACAGAAATTGTTTCCGGTGGTCTTGAGCATCTAGAAGATGAAGATTTGATTCCTCAAGAGAACATTGTTATTACACTTACACATAAAGGCTATATTAAGCGATTACCGGTATCTACTTATCGTGCCCAAAAACGAGGTGGAAAAGGGATACAAGGAATGGGAACAAATGAAGATGATTTTGTTGAACACCTATTGACTACCTCAACGCATGATCATCTCCTTTTCTTTACGAATAAAGGAAAAGTGTATCAAGCTAAAGGGTATGAAATTCCTGAATTTAGTAGAACAGCGAAGGGGATTCCTATCATTAACTTGTTAGGTATTGAAAAGGATGAATGGATTAATGCTGTCATTCCAATAGAGGATTTTGTGGATGATTGGTTCTTGTTCTTCACAACAAAACGAGGCATTTCTAAACGTTCACCGTTATCTTCATTTGCTCATATCCGTACAAATGGTTTGATCGCTTTAGGTTTAAAAGAAGAAGATGAATTAATCTCTGTACGTCTTACAAATGGAGATAAAGAAATTATCATCGGTACAAAAAATGGTCTCCTTATTCGTTTCCCCGAAGATGCGGTCCGTTCTATGGGACGTACAGCTACTGGTGTAAAAGGAATCACTCTGAGTGAAGAAGATGAAGTGGTTGGAATGGAAGTTCTAGAAGAAGGGGACAACATTCTAGTAGTTACGAAAAAAGGTTATGGTAAACAAACACCAGCTGATGATTATCGTATTCAGGGTCGTGGTGGTAAAGGAATTAAAACGGCCAATATTACTGAAAAAACTGGGGATCTCGTTACGATGAAAGCTGTACGTGGTGAGGAAGACATCATGTTGATTACCACTGGCGGTGTCATTATCCGTATGGGAGTAGAAGATATTTCAACTATGGGAAGAAACACGCAAGGTGTAAGACTTATTCGAATCGATGAAAGTGTGAATGAATTCGTCTCTACTGTAGCAAAAGTTGAAAAGGAAGAAGAAAAAGATGGAGAAGAGCGAGCAAAGCCACTTGAAACTGCAGAGGAATTGCCTGAAGCATCTATCGACAGTGAAGATGAAAGAGAATAAACAAATTGTTTAAATCAAATGAGTGCCGACACAATTCAAATTTCAAAATTGGATTGTGTTCGGCTTTTTTATTAGGATGAGATCATTTTAATGACTACCTTTAGCACACTACTACAGACTATACTAATAGGGTTTTATAGATTCTTTTAGGAGTATCAATGGAGGTATTTTTTGGTGTTAACTATGAATGAAATGGTCAATAAATTATTTTATAAAAATAATTGTTGAATAATGCTTGCAAATAGTGGTTACTGCTGATATACTTATTCAAGTCAGCAAGAGGACGACATGAAAGATTGATTGACATCAAAAAAAGATGTTGACTCAGATGACACGATATGTTATATTAATAAAGTCGCTTCTGAAGCGAACGAGATTGTTCTTTGAAAACTGAACGAACGTAAAACGTCAAGCGTAATTCTAAAAAAGCTGATTTATCAGCAACAAAGCACCATAGGTGCAAATGAGCTAATCAAACACTTTATTGGAGAGTTTGATCCTGGCTCAGGACGAACGCTGGCGGCGTGCCTAATACATGCAAGTCGAGCGAATCTGAGGGAGCTTGCTCCCAAAGATTAGCGGCGGACGGGTGAGTAACACGTGGGCAACCTGCCTGTAAGACTGGGATAACTCCGGGAAACCGGGGCTAATACCGGATAATATCTATTTATACATATAATTAGATTGAAAGATGGTTCTGCTATCACTTACAGATGGGCCCGCGGCGCATTAGCTAGTTGGTGAGGTAACGGCTCACCAAGGCGACGATGCGTAGCCGACCTGAGAGGGTGATCGGCCACACTGGGACTGAGACACGGCCCAGACTCCTACGGGAGGCAGCAGTAGGGAATCTTCCGCAATGGACGAAAGTCTGACGGAGCAACGCCGCGTGAGTGATGAAGGTTTTCGGATCGTAAAACTCTGTTGTTAGGGAAGAACAAGTACCGGAGTAACTGCCGGTACCTTGACGGTACCTAACCAGAAAGCCACGGCTAACTACGTGCCAGCAGCCGCGGTAATACGTAGGTGGCAAGCGTTGTCCGGAATTATTGGGCGTAAAGCGCGCGCAGGCGGTTCCTTAAGTCTGATGTGAAAGCCCACGGCTCAACCGTGGAGGGTCATTGGAAACTGGGGAACTTGAGTGCAGAAGAGGAAAGTGGAATTCCAAGTGTAGCGGTGAAATGCGTAGAGATTTGGAGGAACACCAGTGGCGAAGGCGACTTTCTGGTCTGTAACTGACGCTGAGGCGCGAAAGCGTGGGGAGCAAACAGGATTAGATACCCTGGTAGTCCACGCCGTAAACGATGAGTGCTAAGTGTTAGAGGGTTTCCGCCCTTTAGTGCTGCAGCAAACGCATTAAGCACTCCGCCTGGGGAGTACGACCGCAAGGTTGAAACTCAAAGGAATTGACGGGGGCCCGCACAAGCGGTGGAGCATGTGGTTTAATTCGAAGCAACGCGAAGAACCTTACCAGGTCTTGACATCCTCTGACAATCCTAGAGATAGGACTTTCCCCTTCGGGGGACAGAGTGACAGGTGGTGCATGGTTGTCGTCAGCTCGTGTCGTGAGATGTTGGGTTAAGTCCCGCAACGAGCGCAACCCTTGATCTTAGTTGCCAGCATTCAGTTGGGCACTCTAAGGTGACTGCCGGTGACAAACCGGAGGAAGGTGGGGATGACGTCAAATCATCATGCCCCTTATGACCTGGGCTACACACGTGCTACAATGGATGGTACAAAGGGCTGCAAGACCGCGAGGTTTAGCCAATCCCATAAAACCATTCTCAGTTCGGATTGTAGGCTGCAACTCGCCTACATGAAGCCGGAATCGCTAGTAATCGCGGATCAGCATGCCGCGGTGAATACGTTCCCGGGCCTTGTACACACCGCCCGTCACACCACGAGAGTTTGTAACACCCGAAGTCGGTGGGGTAACCTTTTGGAGCCAGCCGCCTAAGGTGGGACAGATGATTGGGGTGAAGTCGTAACAAGGTAGCCGTATCGGAAGGTGCGGCTGGATCACCTCCTTTCTAAGGAATATACGGAATTAACTTGATGTTAGACTGTTCGTTCAGTTTTGAGAGTGCAATCTCTTTGATATGATTAAATACTTTACCGTGAAGTTATGTGGGCCTATAGCTCAGCTGGTTAGAGCGCACGCCTGATAAGCGTGAGGTCGATGGTTCGAGTCCATTTAGGCCCACCATTTTAACTTTAATACGGGGCCTTAGCTCAGCTGGGAGAGCGCCTGCTTTGCACGCAGGAGGTCAGCGGTTCGATCCCGCTAGGCTCCACCAACAAATCGTTCTTTGAAAACTAGATAATGTAATGAAGAAGATTACCGAGTAATCGCCACCTTAGTTATTTTCTCTCTATATAATAGAGTAGAGATACTAAACTTTTTTAAAAACACAACCGTGAGGGAAGCGAAAGCAACCCAAACATATGGTTAAGTTAATAAGGGCGCACGGTGAATGCCTTGGCACTAGGAGCCGATGAAGGACGGGACTAACACCGATATGCTTCGGGGAGCTGTAAGTAAGCTTTGATCCGGAGATTTCCGAATGGGGAAACCCCCTATCCGTTATGGGATAGGATCCATACCTGAATACATAGGGTATGGAAGGCAGACCCGGGGAACTGAAACATCTAAGTACCCGGAGGAAGAGAAAGCAAACGCGATTCCCTGAGTAGCGGCGAGCGAAACGGGATTAGCCCAAACCAAGAGGCTTGCCTCTTGGGGTTGTAGGACATTCTATACGGAGTTACAAAGGAACGAGATAGACGAAGAGGTCTGGAAAGGCCCGCCATAGGAGGTAAAAGCCCTGTAGTTGAAACTTCGTTCCCTCCAGAGTGGATCCTGAGTACGGCGGGACACGAGAAATCCCGTCGGAAGCAGGGAGGACCATCTCCCAAGGCTAAATACTCCCTAGTGACCGATAGTGAACCAGTACCGTGAGGGAAAGGTGAAAAGCACCCCGGAAGGGGAGTGAAAGAGATCCTGAAACCGTGTGCCTACAAGTAGTTAGAGCCCGTTAATGGGTGATAGCGTGCCTTTTGTAGAATGAACCGGCGAGTTACGATTACATGCGAGGTTAAGTTGGACAGACGGAGCCGTAGCGAAAGCGAGTCTGAATAGGGCGAATGAGTATGTGGTCGTAGACCCGAAACCAGGTGATCTACCCATGTCCAGGGTGAAGTCCAGGTAACACTGGATGGAGGCCCGAACCCACGTACGTTGAAAAGTGCGGGGATGAGGTGTGGGTAGCGGAGAAATTCCAATCGAACTTGGAGATAGCTGGTTCTCTCCGAAATAGCTTTAGGGCTAGCCTCATGCGTAAGAATCTTGGAGGTAGAGCACTGTTTGGACTAGGGGCCCTCATCGGGTTACCGAATTCAGACAAACTCCGAATGCCAAAGATTTATCCATGGGAGTCAGACTGCGAGTGATAAGATCCGTAGTCAAGAGGGAAACAGCCCAGACCACCAGCTAAGGTCCCAAAGTATACGTTAAGTGGAAAAGGATGTGGAGTTGCTTAGACAACCAGGATGTTGGCTTAGAAGCAGCCACCATTTAAAGAGTGCGTAATAGCTCACTGGTCGAGTGACTCCGCGCCGAAAATGTACCGGGGCTAAACGTATCACCGAAGCTGTGGATTGAACATCGTTGATGTTCAGTGGTAGGAGAGCGTTCTAAGGGCGTTGAAGCTAGACCGTAAGGACTGGTGGAGCGCTTAGAAGTGAGAATGCCGGTATGAGTAGCGAAAGATGGGTGAGAATCCCATCCACCGAATGCCTAAGGTTTCCTGAGGAAGGCTCGTCCGCTCAGGGTTAGTCGGGACCTAAGCCGAGGCTGAAAAGCGTAGGCGATGGACAACAGGTTGATATTCCTGTACCACCGTATTCTGTTTGAGTGATGGGGGGACGCAGGAGGATAGGGTAAGCGCACGATTGGATGTGCGTCTAAGCAGTTAGAGGGACCATGAGGCAAATCCCATGGTCATATACCTTGAGCTGTGATAGCGAGGGAAATTTAGTACCGAAGTTCTTGATTCCACACTGCCAAGAAAAGCCTCTAGCGAGGAATAAGGTGCCCGTACCGCAAACCGACACAGGTAGGCGAGGAGAGAATCCTAAGGTGAGCGAGAGAACTCTCGTTAAGGAACTCGGCAAAATGACCCCGTAACTTCGGGAGAAGGGGTGCTCATTAGGGTGTTAAAGCCTTGATGAGCCGCAGTGAATAGGCCCAGGCGACTGTTTAGCAAAAACACAGGTCTCTGCGAAGCCGCAAGGCGAAGTATAGGGGCTGACGCCTGCCCGGTGCTGGAAGGTTAAGAGGAGAGGTTAGCTCACGCGAAGCTTTGAATCGAAGCCCCAGTAAACGGCGGCCGTAACTATAACGGTCCTAAGGTAGCGAAATTCCTTGTCGGGTAAGTTCCGACCCGCACGAAAGGCGTAACGATCTGGGCACTGTCTCAACGAGAGACTCGGTGAAATTATAGTACCTGTGAAGATGCAGGTTACCCGCGACAGGACGGAAAGACCCCGTGGAGCTTTACTGTAGCCTGATATTGAATTTTGGTACAGCTTGTACAGGATAGGTAGGAGCCTTAGAAGCCGGAGCGCTAGCTTCGGTGGAGGCGTCGGTGGGATACTACCCTGGCTGTATTGAAATTCTAACCCACATCCCTTATCGGGATGGGAGACAGTGTCAGGTGGGCAGTTTGACTGGGGCGGTCGCCTCCTAAAGAGTAACGGAGGCGCCCAAAGGTTCCCTCAGAATGGTTGGAAATCATTCGTAGAGTGTAAAGGCACAAGGGAGCTTGACTGCGAGACCTACAAGTCGAGCAGGGACGAAAGTCGGGCTTAGTGATCCGGTGGTTCCGCATGGAAGGGCCATCGCTCAACGGATAAAAGCTACCCCGGGGATAACAGGCTTATCTCCCCCAAGAGTCCACATCGACGGGGAGGTTTGGCACCTCGATGTCGGCTCATCGCATCCTGGGGCTGTAGTCGGTCCCAAGGGTTGGGCTGTTCGCCCATTAAAGCGGTACGCGAGCTGGGTTCAGAACGTCGTGAGACAGTTCGGTCCCTATCCGTCGTGGGCGCAGGAAATTTGAGAGGAGCTGTCCTTAGTACGAGAGGACCGGGATGGACGCACCGCTGGTGTACCAGTTGTCTTGCCAAAGGCATCGCTGGGTAGCTATGTGCGGAAGGGATAAGTGCTGAAAGCATCTAAGCATGAAGCCCCCCTCGAGATGAGATTTCCCATAGCGCAAGCTAGTAAGATCCCTGAAAGATGATCAGGTTGATAGGTTAGAGGTGGAAGTGTGGCGACACATGTAGCTGACTAATACTAATCGATCGAGGACTTAACCAAACAGGCGATTACTCAATAAATATCTTCTTCAACATTACCTAGTTTTGAGGGAACGATTCCCTTACAATTTCATAGTCCGGTGGCGATAGCGAGAAGGTCACACCCGTTCCCATACCGAACACGGAAGTTAAGCTTCTCAGCGCCGATGGTAGTTAGGGGCTGTCCCCTTGTGAGAGTAGGACGTTGCCGGGCAAGATAAAAGAGCACATCATTTGTATGTGCTCTTTTTTTGTGATTATTATTTTTTTTATTTCCAATGTGAATCTTCTATCATCTCTTTTTATTTCCTTGGCAATGAAAATTTCTTGAATCAAGAAAATTATAAATGAGAAATGGGCTTTTCTGTTCTGTCAAATCGAGGAACTGATGGATAAATGGATAATCATTATTTGTCATTAACTTAATGCATTCATTCCACCATTCTGTTTCATATCTGGCAATCATGCTTAAATTATAGAGTACTAAGTAATGGGAAAATAATTCTGGATAATCACTTAATGGACTTCTTTCGATAGGTAATGAATAATTTTTATTTACAATATTATATTTGAAATATCGATTGATCTCTTTGTTTTGAGGGAATTTTATATGTTCCTTCGTATAGAGAATATCTGTTCCATCCACTTGTAGTTTTTCGGAAAGAAAAGTAGAAAATCTCGATTCAGTCATATGATAATGATTAAGAATGGTTATTGGGACAAAGAAGTCATCTTTTTCTTTTTTTATATCAATAAATGTTTGTTCTTTTTGGATAGATTGAAACATTATTTCCATCTCTGGGATTTGTCTCAATAAATCAACCATATAAAATTTGTCACCTTCTAGATGTTTCATATGGAACATTTTTTCTGCCATATATGGAAATAAGCCACTCTTTTGTAGTTTCACTTCATCTTTTAAAAAGAGGTATTGCTGCTTTTTCTTTTTTCTTGTCGAAACTCCATGAGCCAGTACGGAGGTCGTATCTGGATAAAGAGGGTCAATAGTTAAAATACATGCTTTTATTAGATGAACTAGGCCGTAGAAATAGAGAATAGGTTTAATGATTAACGGGGCAGCGGCGGCTTGTTCATAGTAAACCTTACCGTGTTCAATGTAATATATAAACGGATAAGTATTTTCAAAACTCTTTTGTGATGCTTGTTCAATTCCTTCGTTTTGATAACTTTTTTCTAAAAATGCTTTGGTTGTTTCTGTTGAAAAAAAGGGTAAATATGATTGCCAATTGTCGTAAGAATGCTTCAAAATATACAACCTCCAAATAATCTGAAAAATCCAACTTATAGCAGTGTCCTTGACAGTATTTTGTCCAATTGATAACCTACTAATAATATTTTCATGTTCAGGAGGTCAAAAAAATGTGGGAAACTAAATTTGAAAAAGAAGGTTTAACTTTTGATGATGTACTGCTTGTCCCTGCTAAATCTGAGGTATTGCCGAAAGATGTCGATTTGTCGGTGAGACTGTCTGAAAAGGTAAAGTTGAATGTTCCAATTATCAGTGCTGGTATGGATACAGTAACTGAAGCTGAAATGGCTATTGCAATGGCACGCCAGGGTGGATTAGGTATTATTCACAAAAACATGTCCATTGAGCAACAGGCAGATTTAGTTGATAAAGTAAAACGCTCTGAGAGTGGCGTTATTTCTGATCCGTTTTTCCTTACTCCCGAACAACAAGTGTATGATGCTGAACATTTAATGGGCAAATATCGTATATCAGGTGTTCCAATTGTAAATAATCTTGACGAACAAAAACTTGTTGGTATTATTACAAACCGTGACCTTCGTTTCATTCAAGATTTCTCTATTAAGATCTCTGATGTAATGACGAAAGAAAACCTAGTAACTGCTTCAGTAGGTACAACGCTACAAGAAGCAGAAAAAATTCTGCAAAAGTATAAAATTGAGAAATTACCTCTTGTTGATGATAATGGTGTTTTAAAAGGACTTATCACTATTAAAGATATTGAAAAAGTCATTGAGTTCCCTAACTCAGCGAAAGATGCACAAGGCCGTTTACTTGCTGGTGCAGCAATCGGTATAACAAAAGATACATTGAAAAGATTAGAGTTACTTGTTAAAGCTCAAGTTGATGTAGTAGTAGTCGATACGGCTCACGGCCACTCAGCGGGTGTTATTAATACAGTAAAAGAAATTAAAGACAAATACCCTGACCTGACGGTTGTAGCAGGTAATGTAGCTACTGCTGAAGGTACACGTGCATTGTTTGAAGCTGGAGCTGATGTTGTAAAGGTAGGTATTGGACCTGGATCTATTTGTACAACTCGTGTGGTAGCAGGTGTTGGCGTGCCACAAATTACAGCGGTATATGATTGTGCAACAGAAGCACGTAAACATGGTAAAGCGATTATCGCTGATGGTGGGATTAAATATTCAGGAGATATCGTGAAAGCATTAGCTTCTGGTGGACATGCAGTTATGTTAGGAAGTATGTTAGCTGGTGTATCTGAAAGTCCAGGTGAAACAGAAATTTTCCAAGGCCGTCAATTTAAAGTCTATCGTGGGATGGGATCCGTTACTTCTATGGAAAAAGGATCAAAAGATCGTTACTTCCAAGAAGATAATAAGAAATTCGTTCCAGAAGGCATTGAAGGACGTATTCCATTTAAAGGTTCATTAGCAGATACAATTTATCAGTTAGTTGGTGGCGTTCGCTCTGGTATGGGTTACTGCGGGGCAGCAAATTTAGAATTCTTAAGAGAAAATGCACAGTTTATCCGTATGACAGGTGCTGGTCTTAAAGAAAGTCACCCACATGATATCCAAATTACGAAAGAAGCACCAAATTATTCATTATAATTTTTTTAAGAAAGTAAGAGGGCAGGTCCTCTTACTTTTTTTTTGCTTGGAAAGAGATCAGACTTTCGTCATTGTTAGCAAAATGCACAGTGTTTTCTCAGGCGGATTGACCTAAGGAATAGAGAAAGAAAAGGGATGTTCATGAAAACGCCAAGATTAGGAAAAGGTTGTTTGTATCCATGAAGGACATCTTATGATAAAATAACAAAAGCTGAAAAAAAAGTTGGAGGGCTTTGGAATTGAGAAGAAAAGGATATCGTAAAGTTGTTGCAAGTTTCTTGGTGTTGATTATGGTGTTAGGCATTCTTCCAAATGTACATAAAGCAAGTGCAAAAGAAGATATACTTAATATTAATGCAGATGCAGCTATTCTAGTAGATGCAGAAACAGGTAGGGTTTTATACGGGAAAAACATTGATAAGGTGCTTGGTATTGCAAGTATGTCAAAAATGATGACCGAGTATCTTTTATTAGAAGCTATTGATGAAGGTCGAGTATCATGGGATCAAGAGTATGCTGTAAGTGAGTACGTTTGGAAAGTGTCTCATGACACAGCGCTTTCGAATGTTCCTCTTAGAAGAGATGGGACATACAGCATTAAGGAATTATTTGAAGCAATGACTATTTATTCCGCAAATGGAGCAACAATTGCCATTGCTGAGACAATTGCAGGTTCTGAAAAGAACTTTGTGCAAATGATGAATGAAAAAGCAGAGGAATTAGGATTAGAAGATTATAAATTCGTCAATTCTTCTGGTTTAAATAACAAGGATTTAAAAGGTTACCATTCGACAGGTAATGAAGATGAAGAAAATGTGATGTCTGCTAGAGCAACAGCTAAACTAGCGACAACGCTCCTCACGGATTTTCCTCAAGTTTTAGAAACAGCGAGCATTCCTAGAAAAACATTTAGAGAAGGCACTGAAGATAAAATTGATATGGAAAATTGGAACTGGATGTTACCTGAACTGGTCTACGGCTATGAAGGTGTAGATGGGTTAAAGACAGGAACAACTGATTTTGCTGGTTCTTCTTTTACAGGAACAGCTGAACGTGATGGAAAAAGATATGTAACAGTTGTTATGAATGCAAAGGGTGGCGGCGATTCTGGCTATAATCAAGCTAGATTCGACGAAACAAAGAAAATGTTTGATTACGCGTTCTCTAATTTTGATAAAAAAGAGATCGTTCCTGCTGGCTATCAAGTGAAAGATAAAGAAAAGCTTGCCGTTGAAAAAGGGAAAGAAAATGCAGTAACGATTGAATCAAAAGAGGCTATTACATTAACTGTTAAAAATGGTGAAGAAGAGAATTATCAACCAAAGCTTGTGATCAATGAAGATTTATTAAATGATCAAGGTCAATTAACAGCTCCTGTAAAAAAAGGTGATGTTGTTGGTTATTTAACGGTTGAAGATAAAGATGGTAATGCGATTGAATTTTTAAATGCTAACCAAACAAGAGTTGATGTCATCGCTTCTGAATCGGTTGAAAAAGCGAACTGGT
Source organism: Cytobacillus kochii (assembly GCF_044790165.1). Taxonomy (NCBI): domain Bacteria; kingdom Bacillati; phylum Bacillota; class Bacilli; order Caryophanales; family Bacillaceae; genus Cytobacillus; species Cytobacillus kochii. Next base: position 18,474 of record NZ_CP085254.1, read on the forward strand.
TCGTTTTATCTATGCGTGGTGTTGGTGGATTCTTTGGAGATGTTTGGGATAGTGTTGCATCTACTGTTAAAGGTTGGTTTTCTTGAATAATGTAGTTGCATTTGGCTTATAATTATAGTAAATTATGTATTACTAATAAGTTGAATAAAAGAAAGCATAAAGAAGGAAGTAGTATCAAGTACACTTTTGCCATAGAGAGCTGGTGGTTGGTGCAAACCAGACAAAAGCACTTGAGAATCCATCCTTTGCGTAGAGCTTGGAACGCATTTTTTGTAAGTAAAAGCTCTCGGGTAAACCTCGTTAAAGATTTAAAGTGAAAAGTATGGACTATACTTTTAACTAGGGTGGCAACGCGGGTAACTCTCGTCCCTTTATAGGGGACGGGAGTTTTTTGTTTTCACAAATTTGAATATGGAGGGAAAGGCTATGTTAGATATCAAATATTTAAGAGCTAATTTTGCTGAAGTAAAGGAAAAACTAGAAAAACACCGTGGGGAAGACATTTCCGATCTTGAGAAGTTTGAGGATTTGGATGTAAAACGCCGAGAATTACTTGTAAAAACGGAAGAGCTTAAAAGCAAAAGAAATGAAGTATCACAGCAAGTGGCTGTTTTGAAACGAGAGAAAAAAGATGCGGACCAATTAATTGCTGAAATGAGGCAAGTTGGCGACCAAATTAAGGATTTAGACCATGAGTTACGCGAAGTAGAAGCTGAATTAGAGCTTATCTTACTCAGTATTCCAAACATCCCACATGAAAGTGTACCCGTTGGTGAGACAGAGGATGACAATGTCTTAGCTTGGCAATGGGGAGACGTAAAGGGATTTGATTTTGAATTTAAACCGCATTGGGATATAGCGACTGAGCTTGGTATTTTAGATTTTGAACGGGCAGGAAAAGTAACTGGCAGTCGTTTTGTATTTTATAAAGGGTTAGGTGCTAGATTAGAGCGCGCATTGTATAACTTTATGTTGGATCTCCATACAGAAGAACATGGATACGAAGAAGTGCTACCACCATATATGGTTAATCGTGCAAGTATGACCGGTACAGGACAATTACCAAAATTTGAAGAGGATGCTTTTCTAATTGAGAGTGAGGATTATTTCCTTATTCCAACAGCAGAGGTACCAATCACGAATATGCATCGCGATGAAATTTTAAGTGCTGAGCAATTACCAATTAATTATGCCGCATTTAGTGCGTGCTTCCGTTCTGAAGCTGGATCAGCTGGCCGTGATACGAGAGGTCTTATTCGTCAGCATCAGTTTAATAAGGTTGAGCTTGTGAAGTTTGTTAAACCAGAAGACTCTTATAACGAGTTGGAGAAATTAACGAAAAATGCAGAGAAGGTTTTACAACTGCTTGGTTTACCTTATCGCGTCATGAGTATGTGCACTGCTGATTTAGGATTCACAGCTGCGAAGAAGTACGATATTGAAGTATGGATGCCTAGCTACGATAATTATCGAGAAATTTCTTCTTGTAGTAACTTTGAAGCTTTCCAAGCAAGACGTGCAAATATCCGCTTCCGTCGTGATACTAAAGGCAAGCCGGAGAATGTTCATACATTAAATGGCTCTGGGTTAGCAGTGGGACGTACAGTCGCTGCGATATTAGAAAATTATCAACAAGCTGATGGTAGTGTGGTTATTCCAGAAGTACTTCGTCCTTATATGGGGAATAAAGAAGTGATAAATCCAGCAAAATAAGTAAGGTGATAGGGTCTGTTTTTTTAGGACAGATCCTATTTTTAAAATTCTCACATGCTTGTTTGAGAATTTATGCAAAAAATCTATTGACTTCTATTTCAATAGATGATATATTATTTCTTGTCGAAACGGAGGAATACCCAAGTCCGGCTGAAGGGATCGGTCTTGAAAACCGACAGGGGTGTTAAAGCCCGCGGGGGTTCGAATCCCTCTTCCTCCGCCATTATAACTTTTAACATGCGCATAATTAATTGGAGATATGGAGTCGCTACTTTATAGTAGCGGCTTTTTTTATTTTTAAGCAAAAATCAGCCTGTACCATTTAAGTACAGGCAAATATTTTATATTGTTTGTTTTAATGTGTGGCCGACTTTTTCGAGTACTTGATCGATGTCTGATGGATTAGAGACAAGGTCATATTCATTAATATTTAACCGTAAAATAGGACATGCACTAAATTGATCAATCCAGGTTTCGTAGCGCTCGTGCATCTCTTTCCAATAGTCAATGGAGGTTTGTTGTTCCATTGGACGCCCACGTTCTTTAATGCGCGCCAGTATATCTTCTAGGGAGCCCTCCAAATAAATTAAAATATCAGGGTGTGGGAAATAGGGTGTCATAACCATCGCCTCGAAAAGGCTTGTATAGGTTTCATAATCAACTGGTGACATTGTTCCTTTTTCATAATGCATTTTAGCAAAAATGCCGGTATCTTCATAAATAGATCGATCTTGAATGAATCCTCCACCATATTCGAACATCCGTTTTTGTTCTTTAAATCTTTCAGCAAGAAAATAAATCTGTAAATGAAAGCTCCATCTTTCAAAGTCGGCATAAAACTTGTCTAAATAAGGATTTGTGTCCACTTTTTCAAAAGAAGTGCGGAAGTTAAGTGCTTCTGCTAAATAATTGGTCATTGTTGATTTTCCGACACCAACCGTTCCTGCTACAGTGATAATTGCGTTATTTGGTATGCCGTAGTTATTTCTATTCATGCTTTTGTGCTCCTTGTTTGTATACTCGTTGTTACCATATCAATAATGTATTGCAGGTCATTCTTATTATGAACAAAGTCCAATTGATCACCATCAAGGTGAAGGATAGGGATATCCGGATGTTGTTTTTCAAATGCCTGCATTTTAAGATCGTAATCAATGGATAATTGTTCAAGATAGAGAGGACTTATATTTTTTTCTATTTCGCGTCCACGCTTTTCAATTCTTTTTAGTAAAGTATCTAAGCTTGCCCGCAAATAAATAATGATATTTGGTCTCGGCATATCATCCGTTAAAATATGATAGATTTGCTCATATTTTTCATATTCAGGTGCTTCAAGAGATTTACTAGCAAAAATCAAGTTTTTAAAAATATGATAATCAGCTACGACAGGCATATCATTCAAAATATAACGGTCTTTTATATCCTTCAGCTGTTTATATCGATTACATAAGAAAAACATTTCGGTTTGAAAACTCCACTCATCGATATTCTCATAAAACTTTCCGAGAAATGGATTTTCATCGACGATTTCCTTTAATAGATGGTAGTTAAAATGGGTGGAAAGGGCTGTGGCTAGAGTGGTCTTGCCTACGCCAATCGGCCCTTCCACAGTAATAAAAGGTACTTGATTCATCTATTTGTCTCCCCCTAAGCTAACATAACTTCCATTTTAACACAGGTCAGACCTCTATGAAGAATGAAAAAATAGACAGGAGATTAAAATAGATTTACCGTTTTACGACATTAAAATTTTCATCAATGAGGAGCCAGTTTTGTGGAAAGTCTAGACCAAGTTTCCAGTAGCTTACTCCTCTTAGCTTTAACTCTTTCAATAAATCAAATTTCGCTTGAATGGATCGGGCATCTTCAAACCAAACCTCATGTCTTTTTCCTTCGTTGTCTGTGTATAAAAAGAAGGGTGCTTGTGCTTCTTGATCATATTGAATGGCCACATTATTTTCTAGGGCAATTTGTATAGCTTGTTGTGGACTAATAGCACGTGCGATCGTTCCTTGAACAAAAGGAAGCGTCCAATCATAGCCGTATAAATTTTGTCCCATCATAATTTTCTCAGGCGGGATTTCTGTTATTGCATATTCAAGGACATCTCTCACGGGTCCGATAGGTGAAACGGCCATAGCAGGTCCTCCACTATATCCCCATTCATATGTCATGATGATGACGAAGTCGACAATTTCGCCATGTGCTTTATAATCGTGGCCTTCATACCATTTCCCTTTTTGATCTGCGCTAGTTTTAGGAGCAAGGGCAGTTGATATGAGCCAGCCTTCTTGGTGGAAGCGATCACGTGCTTTTATTAGGAATTGGTTATAAGCTTCTTTATCTTCTGGTCGAATGAATTCAAAATCAAAATGGATATCTTTGAAGTTGTATTTTTTTGCTGTTGCAACAATATTGTTGAGGAATGTGTTTTGAATGTCTTGATCGTTGAGTAGTATGCTTGCTAGCTCATCACTAAATTGTGCGTTTTCTTGATTAGATATGACCATCATGAGGACATTTTGATTTTGTTCAGCAATAGCAGGTAATTCGTCTAAAGGCGGCTCTTGCAACGAACCATCTCTTAGCGCTTGAAAGTTAAATGGTGCTAAATAAGTAAGATGGGGTGCTGCACTTCTTGAAGCTTCTATTAAGTTTTCCGAGACGGTGTCTCCTCTAGGCTCAACATAGGCGTTTATTTCGGCAGATGTTTTTGGACGCTCGGGAATGTATAAGCGTAGACCAACCCTTAAAGGGTTTGTTTGTGAGATTTGATTGATATTTACAAGCTCTTCCACGGTGAGGCCGTATCGTTGTGCAATTAAATAGAGTGTATCGCCAGGCTGTACCCAATAAAAGCTACCAATGATTGGAATAACAAGCGTTTGACCGACCACAAGTTGATTAGGATTCTGTAATTCATTCGCATCGATTAAATCTTGTATGGTTGTGCTATAGGCCATCGCTATACCACTTAACGAATCATTCTGTCTTACCACATGTATTTGCAAGTAAAACCCTCCCTAAATGTTTCAGTATAGATCAAATACAGGCATTCAAAATTTAATGATTTAATTACACTATAAATAACTTATGAAGGGAGTGGGCAATACATGATACATTCATGGCAAAGGGTCGATATTTGCTTTCAAAACATCTTTCATCATAATTAAGGCGTTTTCGTTATCGTGGTCATCATTAGAAGCAATGCAGTTAGCGGGTATATGTAATTTATACTCTCTCATATAAGCATCGTTTGCAGAGAAAAGCACACAAATGTTTCCTGCCAAACCAACCATTATTAGCTTATCGATGGCTAATTGATTTAAGAGTGTATTAAGTGCAGTACCGTAGAATGCAGAATGTTTCGGTTTGATTAGAAAGTAATCGTCACTTGATGGTTTTATTGTTTGGATAATTGGTGAACTTATGGGATTGTTGCAGTAGGCCATTATCTTTTCTATATCAGCTTTCCAGAGCTGATAATGGTCATTGATATAAATTACCGGTAACTTGTGTTGGTGAAATTGGTTTCTAATAAGATTAATGCTTGTGGTCATTTTTAAAGCTTTTTTAGCCAGTACTTCGCCATGTTTAAATTGAAAATCATTAATCATGTCAATAATAATTAATGCCGTTTGCTTCTCGGTTATTAAATTCAATCAAAATCAACCCCTTTTAATTAGAAAAGATATAAGGATTTCAAACGTTACCTGTTGAGATAAAAGGTAGGCTTTTACGTTTTTTTATTGTTTGTAAAAGCAAAGAGAATTACACTGAAAGAAACGCTATGGTATTTAAAGGAATGAAGTAAATGAGTATAGATGAACAATTTATGTTAGAAGCGATAAAAGAGGCAGAAAAGGCAAGAGAGATTAATGAGGTTCCAATTGGTGCTGTCATTGTATTAGATGGACAAATAATTGCCCGTGGGTATAATTTACGGGAAACAGCACAAAAAGCGACTGCGCATGCAGAATTACTTGCGATAGAAGAAGCATGTGAGAAGCTCGGTACATGGCGATTAGAGGACACAACCCTTTATGTTACACTCGAGCCTTGTCCGATGTGCGCGGGTTCTATTGTTCTTTCACGAGTGAAACGGGTGGTTTACGGAGCGACTGATCCAAAAGGTGGATGTTGCGGGACATTAATGAATTTGTTAGATGATTCAAGGTTTAATCATCAATGTGAGGTGGTTGCTGGAGTAATGGGTGAAGCATGTGGGGAACTGTTGTCCACGTTTTTTTCACAATTACGAGCTAGAAAAAAGGCTGAAAAGAAGCTTTTAAAAGAACAAAAGAAGCAAGAGGAATGTTAGGCATTGCAATTTTAATTTAAAAACAGTATACTGAATATGCGTCGAAATGACGCAACTTAAATATTGGTATCAATTTTGCCGTGCTAGGTGGGAAGGTAGCGGTGTCCTGTACTCGCAATCCGCTCTAGCGAGACTGAATTCCTATTCTGAGGCTGATGTCCTGTAGGGTCTGCCTTTAGTAAGTGGTGTTGACGCTTGGGTCCTGCGCAATGGGAACCCATGAACCATGTCAGGTCCGGAAGGAAGCAGCATTAAGTGGACTCTCTCATGTGCCGCAGGGTTGCCTGAGCTGAGCTAACTGCTAAAGTAACGCTTATGGGCGTCAGTCGAAGATAGGTGCACGGCAGTTATATACATATAATTATAAAACTCATTCTTCAAGAATGAGTTTTTTGTTTTTTTCCTATCCTTTTTTGTAAAATAGAAAATAGATACGTTATAATAAATACGACACTAAAAGAAGGGGGCGTGCCAATTGAGTTATCAAGCATTGTATCGTGTATGGCGCCCACAAACATTTCTTGATGTAGTAGGGCAAGAGCATGTAACAAAAACATTGCAAAACGCCCTGCTTCAGGAAAAAATTTCGCATGCTTATCTTTTTACTGGACCAAGAGGAACCGGTAAAACGAGTGCGGCGAAAATTTTAGCTAAGGCCGTAAACTGTGAAAGAGCACCAATTAATGAGCCATGTAATGAATGTGATGCGTGCAAAGGGATTACTGATGGCTCCATACCTGATGTCATTGAGATTGATGCCGCATCTAATAATGGTGTAGAAGAGATTAGAGATATAAGAGATAAAGTGAAATATGCACCAAGTGCGGTTAAGTATAAAGTTTATATTGTTGATGAGGTGCATATGTTGTCAATGGGAGCATTCAATGCGCTCTTAAAAACATTAGAAGAACCACCCCAGCATGTTATTTTTATATTAGCAACGACAGAGCCGCATAAGATTCCACTAACAATCATTTCTAGATGTCAGCGCTTTGATTTTAAAAGAATTACTGCGACTTCGATTGTGAATCGTATGCAAATGATTATAGATGAAAGTGGTGTTCATTGTGATACCCAAGCACTCCAAATTATAGCCAGAGCTGCTGAGGGTGGTATGCGTGATGCCTTGAGTTTATTGGATCAAGCAATTTCATTTAGTGATGAGAGTGTAACAGTTGATGATGCTCTAGCCGTTACAGGTGCTGTTTCCCAAGGTTTTCTTAATCAGTTAGCAACAGCTATCGTTGATCATGATGCAGCTAACGGCTTAGAAATATTAGGCGAACTTCTTTTTCAAGGGAAAGATCCTGCACGATTTGTAGAAGATTTTATTCTTTATTATAGAGATATGCTATTATATAAAGCAGCACCTAATCTTGAAGAATCGATGGAAAGAGTTCTTTTAGAAGAAACATTCATAGAGTTAGCAGAAAAGGTGTCACAAGAACAAATTTATCATTTGATCGAACACTTAAATAAAACCCAGCAAGAGATGCGCTGGACGAATCATCCAAGAATTTTTTTAGAAGTAGCAATTGTGAAACTTTGTCAGCAAGAACAAATTAAAGGGCAAAGTGCAGAAGATGTTCAACCATTAATTACACGGATTGATCAATTAGAAAAAGAGTTATCACAAATAAAAGCGCAAGGTGCTAAAGTATCAGAAGAATCAGTAGCACCTCAAGCAAAAAAGCCACAGCGTGTATCTAAAAAAGGATATCAAGCGCCTGTAGGCCGAATAAATGAGGTGTTGAAGCAGGCAACAAAACAGGACTTAATGATGGTTAAAAGTCATTGGGGTGAAATGTTAGAACGCCTCGTACACAATCAAATGCGCTCACAAGCAGCATTATTAAACGAAGCAGAGCCTGTTGCTGCATCTGATCAAGTTTTTATTATAAAATTCAAATATGAAATTCATTGTCAAATGGCGATGGAGAATCATAAATTTATTGAAACTCTAACGCAATCTTTGTTTGAACTAAGCGGAAAGAGGTTTCAGGTCTTAGGTTTACCAGATGAACAATGGCAGTCCATTCGCCAATCATTTCTTCAGTATCAAAAGGCGAATGGAGATGATACGGCAGATGATATGGGAAATGAGGAAGAAGATCCTGTTGTATCTGAGGCAATGAAATTATTTGGTGAAGATCTTATTGAAATTAAAGATTAAATAAATATTAGGAGGTAAGGAATTATGCGTGGTATGGGTAATATGCAAAATATGATGAAGCAAATGCAAAAAATGCAAAAGAAAATGGCGCAAGCGCAAGAAGAATTAGGAGAAGAAAGAATTGAAGGAACAGCTGGCGGTGGCATGGTAACTGTCATTGTTTCTGGTCATAAAGAAGTTTTAGAAGTAAATATTAAAGAGGAAGTTGTTGATCCTGAAGATATCGAAATGCTTCAAGATTTAGTTTTAGCAGCAACAAATGATGCAATTAAAAAATGTGATGAATTAACAAATAATACAATGGGGCAATTCACAAAAGGTATGAACTTGCCTGGGATGTTTTAATACGGATAAACGAAAAGAAGCGCCGCTGGTTTTCCTGAGCGGCGTTTTTTAAACCATTCACTATCAGACTAAGAGTCAAAGAGAAGAGTTATATGAGAAAGAGTTTGTTGTTAAACGTCTCTCGGTCAAATGCTCTCGTCTTTGATGAAAGAGGGGGAGACAGCTATGCATTATCCTGAACCGATATCAAAACTGATTGATAGTTTTATGAAGCTTCCAGGAATCGGACCGAAAACAGCCGCTCGGTTGGCCTTTTTTGTATTAAGTATGAAAGAAGACACTGTACTAGATTTTGCTAAGGCATTAGTGAATGCGAAGAGAAATCTATCTTATTGTTCTGTGTGTGGCCATATAACAGATCAGGATCCTTGTTATATATGTGAAGATCAAAGAAGAGATCGATCAGTCATATGTGTTGTGCAAGACCCTAAAGACGTTATCGCCATGGAAAAAATGAAGGAATTTAATGGTTTGTACCATGTTTTGCATGGTGCTATTTCACCAATGGATGGGATCGGCCCAGAAGATATTAATATTCCCGATTTGTTAAAACGATTACAGGATGAAACCGTCCAAGAAGTCATCTTGGCAACCAATCCTAATATTGAGGGCGAGGCAACAGCAATGTATATATCTCGTCTCATTAAACCTTCTGGTATTAAGGCGAGCCGCATAGCTCACGGATTACCAGTAGGAGGAGACCTTGAATATGCTGATGAAGTAACACTTTCAAAAGCTTTAGAGGGAAGAAGAGAAGTATAGTGAGAGGTGTATGCGATGTTCTTTCGTAAAAAAGGATGGCTTCGTAAGGAATATGATGAGAAGTTATTAGATCAGTTAAAAGAATTAAAAGATGAATGGAAGAATCAAAAATCTTTAATTGAAAAAAGTTTTGATCCTTCAGCGGAAGCAATTAGTGAAGCTAAGCTTGCTGAGGCAAAATACTTTTATCTGTTCAAGGAAGCAAAAAAAAGAAACGTTAGTGTTCGATATTAATTTTTATACCTCCTCAAGGTCTTTTTTTAGGTGCTTGTTCATACATTGGTTGTACAAGTTTCCTTAAATAGAGGGGGTTTTTTATTTGGAGCCAGTTTGGATTATCTCAGGGTTAGGTATTCTCATTCTCTTTCTATTAGTAGCGGGTGCCTCTTTTCGACCAATTAAGTGGATTGGACAAGGCCTTATAAAAATAATCATTGGTGCACTCTTATTATTTGTACTAAATACAGTAGGAAATCAATTTGGCATTCATTTGCCTATTAATATAGCTACTGTAGCCATTAGTGGGATATTAGGTGTGCCGGGTATATGCGCGCTAGTGGCAATCGAAATGTATGTCATATAAGAGTCAAAGTCTAATGGGATAGGTAATCAGTTACGTATTTCTAGTAACTGATTTTTTCTTTTAAAATATTGTTGACATATTAATATAATGCTGATAATATATTAAGAGTCGTCACAACGACACAACATCCTTTAAAACTTTAAAGAAAAAAACTTTTAAAAAAGCATTGACATATAATGCGTAGGATGATATATTGATAAAGTCGCTTCTGAAGCGAATGAGATTGTTCTTTGAAAACTGAACGAACATAAAACGTCAAGCGTAATTCTAAAAAAGCTGATTTATCAGCAACAAAGCACCACAGGTGCAAATGAGCTAATCAAACACTTTATTGGAGAGTTTGATCCTGGCTCAGGACGAACGCTGGCGGCGTGCCTAATACATGCAAGTCGAGCGAATCTGAGGGAGCTTGCTCCCAAAGATTAGCGGCGGACGGGTGAGTAACACGTGGGCAACCTGCCTGTAAGACTGGGATAACTCCGGGAAACCGGGGCTAATACCGGATAATATCTATTTATACATATAATTAGATTGAAAGATGGTTCTGCTATCACTTACAGATGGGCCCGCGGCGCATTAGCTAGTTGGTGAGGTAACGGCTCACCAAGGCGACGATGCGTAGCCGACCTGAGAGGGTGATCGGCCACACTGGGACTGAGACACGGCCCAGACTCCTACGGGAGGCAGCAGTAGGGAATCTTCCGCAATGGACGAAAGTCTGACGGAGCAACGCCGCGTGAGTGATGAAGGTTTTCGGATCGTAAAACTCTGTTGTTAGGGAAGAACAAGTACCGGAGTAACTGCCGGTACCTTGACGGTACCTAACCAGAAAGCCACGGCTAACTACGTGCCAGCAGCCGCGGTAATACGTAGGTGGCAAGCGTTGTCCGGAATTATTGGGCGTAAAGCGCGCGCAGGCGGTTCCTTAAGTCTGATGTGAAAGCCCACGGCTCAACCGTGGAGGGTCATTGGAAACTGGGGAACTTGAGTGCAGAAGAGGAAAGTGGAATTCCAAGTGTAGCGGTGAAATGCGTAGAGATTTGGAGGAACACCAGTGGCGAAGGCGACTTTCTGGTCTGTAACTGACGCTGAGGCGCGAAAGCGTGGGGAGCAAACAGGATTAGATACCCTGGTAGTCCACGCCGTAAACGATGAGTGCTAAGTGTTAGAGGGTTTCCGCCCTTTAGTGCTGCAGCAAACGCATTAAGCACTCCGCCTGGGGAGTACGACCGCAAGGTTGAAACTCAAAGGAATTGACGGGGGCCCGCACAAGCGGTGGAGCATGTGGTTTAATTCGAAGCAACGCGAAGAACCTTACCAGGTCTTGACATCCTCTGACAATCCTAGAGATAGGACTTTCCCCTTCGGGGGACAGAGTGACAGGTGGTGCATGGTTGTCGTCAGCTCGTGTCGTGAGATGTTGGGTTAAGTCCCGCAACGAGCGCAACCCTTGATCTTAGTTGCCAGCATTCAGTTGGGCACTCTAAGGTGACTGCCGGTGACAAACCGGAGGAAGGTGGGGATGACGTCAAATCATCATGCCCCTTATGACCTGGGCTACACACGTGCTACAATGGATGGTACAAAGGGCTGCAAGACCGCGAGGTTTAGCCAATCCCATAAAACCATTCTCAGTTCGGATTGTAGGCTGCAACTCGCCTACATGAAGCCGGAATCGCTAGTAATCGCGGATCAGCATGCCGCGGTGAATACGTTCCCGGGCCTTGTACACACCGCCCGTCACACCACGAGAGTTTGTAACACCCGAAGTCGGTGGGGTAACCTTTTGGAGCCAGCCGCCTAAGGTGGGACAGATGATTGGGGTGAAGTCGTAACAAGGTAGCCGTATCGGAAGGTGCGGCTGGATCACCTCCTTTCTAAGGAATATACGGAATTAACTTGATGTTAGACTGTTCGTTCAGTTTTGAGAGTATAATCTCTCGATTCAATCGTTCTTTGAAAACTAGATAATGTAAATGAAGAAGATTACCGAGTAATCGCCACCTTAGTTATTTTCTCTCTATATAATAGTAATAGAGTAGAGATACTAAACTTTTTTTAAAAACACAACCGTGAGGGAAGCGAAAGCAACCCAAACATATGGTTAAGTTAATAAGGGCGCACGGTGAATGCCTTGGCACTAGGAGCCGATGAAGGACGGGACTAACACCGATATGCTTCGGGGAGCTGTAAGTAAGCTTTGATCCGGAGATTTCCGAATGGGGAAACCCCCTATCCGTTATGGGATAGGATCCATACCTGAATACATAGGGTATGGAAGGCAGACCCGGGGAACTGAAACATCTAAGTACCCGGAGGAAGAGAAAGCAAACGCGATTCCCTGAGTAGCGGCGAGCGAAACGGGATTAGCCCAAACCAAGAGGCTTGCCTCTTGGGGTTGTAGGACATTCTATACGGAGTTACAAAGGAACGAGATAGACGAAGAGGTCTGGAAAGGCCCGCCATAGGAGGTAAAAGCCCTGTAGTTGAAACTTCGTTCCCTCCAGAGTGGATCCTGAGTACGGCGGGACACGAGAAATCCCGTCGGAAGCAGGGAGGACCATCTCCCAAGGCTAAATACTCCCTAGTGACCGATAGTGAACCAGTACCGTGAGGGAAAGGTGAAAAGCACCCCGGAAGGGGAGTGAAAGAGATCCTGAAACCGTGTGCCTACAAGTAGTTAGAGCCCGTTAATGGGTGATAGCGTGCCTTTTGTAGAATGAACCGGCGAGTTACGATTACATGCGAGGTTAAGTTGGACAGACGGAGCCGTAGCGAAAGCGAGTCTGAATAGGGCGAATGAGTATGTGGTCGTAGACCCGAAACCAGGTGATCTACCCATGTCCAGGGTGAAGTCCAGGTAACACTGGATGGAGGCCCGAACCCACGTACGTTGAAAAGTGCGGGGATGAGGTGTGGGTAGCGGAGAAATTCCAATCGAACTTGGAGATAGCTGGTTCTCTCCGAAATAGCTTTAGGGCTAGCCTCATGCGTAAGAATCTTGGAGGTAGAGCACTGTTTGGACTAGGGGCCCTCATCGGGTTACCGAATTCAGACAAACTCCGAATGCCAAAGATTTATCCATGGGAGTCAGACTGCGAGTGATAAGATCCGTAGTCAAGAGGGAAACAGCCCAGACCACCAGCTAAGGTCCCAAAGTATACGTTAAGTGGAAAAGGATGTGGAGTTGCTTAGACAACCAGGATGTTGGCTTAGAAGCAGCCACCATTTAAAGAGTGCGTAATAGCTCACTGGTCGAGTGACTCCGCGCCGAAAATGTACCGGGGCTAAACGTATCACCGAAGCTGTGGATTGAACATCGTTGATGTTCAGTGGTAGGAGAGCGTTCTAAGGGCGTTGAAGCTAGACCGTAAGGACTGGTGGAGCGCTTAGAAGTGAGAATGCCGGTATGAGTAGCGAAAGATGGGTGAGAATCCCATCCACCGAATGCCTAAGGTTTCCTGAGGAAGGCTCGTCCGCTCAGGGTTAGTCGGGACCTAAGCCGAGGCTGAAAAGCGTAGGCGATGGACAACAGGTTGATATTCCTGTACCACCGTATTCTGTTTGAGTGATGGGGGGACGCAGGAGGATAGGGTAAGCGCACGATTGGATGTGCGTCTAAGCAGTTAGAGGGACCATGAGGCAAATCCCATGGTCATATACCTTGAGCTGTGATAGCGAGGGAAATTTAGTACCGAAGTTCTTGATTCCACACTGCCAAGAAAAGCCTCTAGCGAGGAATAAGGTGCCCGTACCGCAAACCGACACAGGTAGGCGAGGAGAGAATCCTAAGGTGAGCGAGAGAACTCTCGTTAAGGAACTCGGCAAAATGACCCCGTAACTTCGGGAGAAGGGGTGCTCATTAGGGTGTTAAAGCCTTGATGAGCCGCAGTGAATAGGCCCAGGCGACTGTTTAGCAAAAACACAGGTCTCTGCGAAGCCGCAAGGCGAAGTATAGGGGCTGACGCCTGCCCGGTGCTGGAAGGTTAAGAGGAGAGGTTAGCTCACGCGAAGCTTTGAATCGAAGCCCCAGTAAACGGCGGCCGTAACTATAACGGTCCTAAGGTAGCGAAATTCCTTGTCGGGTAAGTTCCGACCCGCACGAAAGGCGTAACGATCTGGGCACTGTCTCAACGAGAGACTCGGTGAAATTATAGTACCTGTGAAGATGCAGGTTACCCGCGACAGGACGGAAAGACCCCGTGGAGCTTTACTGTAGCCTGATATTGAATTTTGGTACAGCTTGTACAGGATAGGTAGGAGCCTTAGAAGCCGGAGCGCTAGCTTCGGTGGAGGCGTCGGTGGGATACTACCCTGGCTGTATTGAAATTCTAACCCACATCCCTTATCGGGATGGGAGACAGTGTCAGGTGGGCAGTTTGACTGGGGCGGTCGCCTCCTAAAGAGTAACGGAGGCGCCCAAAGGTTCCCTCAGAATGGTTGGAAATCATTCGTAGAGTGTAAAGGCACAAGGGAGCTTGACTGCGAGACCTACAAGTCGAGCAGGGACGAAAGTCGGGCTTAGTGATCCGGTGGTTCCGCATGGAAGGGCCATCGCTCAACGGATAAAAGCTACCCCGGGGATAACAGGCTTATCTCCCCCAAGAGTCCACATCGACGGGGAGGTTTGGCACCTCGATGTCGGCTCATCGCATCCTGGGGCTGTAGTCGGTCCCAAGGGTTGGGCTGTTCGCCCATTAAAGCGGTACGCGAGCTGGGTTCAGAACGTCGTGAGACAGTTCGGTCCCTATCCGTCGTGGGCGCAGGAAATTTGAGAGGAGCTGTCCTTAGTACGAGAGGACCGGGATGGACGCACCGCTGGTGTACCAGTTGTCTTGCCAAAGGCATCGCTGGGTAGCTATGTGCGGAAGGGATAAGTGCTGAAAGCATCTAAGCATGAAGCCCCCCTCGAGATGAGATTTCCCATAGCGCAAGCTAGTAAGATCCCTGAAAGATGATCAGGTTGATAGGTTAGAGGTGGAAGTGTGGCGACACATGCAGCTGACTAATACTAATCGATCGAGGACTTAACCAAACAGGCGATTACTCAATAAATATCTTCTTCAACATTACCTAGTTTTGAGGGAACGATTCCCTTACAATTTCATAGTCCGGTGGCGATAGCGAGAAGGTCACACCCGTTCCCATACCGAACACGGAAGTTAAGCTTCTCAGCGCCGATGGTAGTTAGGGGCTGTCCCCTTGTGAGAGTAGGACGTTGCCGGGCAAGATAAAAGAGCACATCATTTGTATGTGCTCTTTTTTGTGTGTATATGAGTTAGTAAATATATGCTCCTAAAAAATAACAGTGAGAAAATAATAATATTAAATTTAAATTGTTGAGTTTGAGGGTTTAATAGTAAATCAAAAAATGACTATGGTGGTTTGTATCAATACCACGACGATAATTGTTCCTTGTAGTAAGGCAAAGTGATATAAAAGATTTGGAAATCAGCAATGATAGCAATGATTAGGAAACCTTATCTTAGTCAAAAACTGTTGGCTTGTTTAGAGAGTCATTAAATGAACTTTCGTTAGTTCATCACATGTGAGTAAAGAAAAGAGCAAGAATGTAATTCGGACTTTTACGATCTCTTTATCTTTCAACAATTGTAGCTACAGATTCTTGAAGAAGTTGATTTATGCATAGTGCTCCGTATAATGAAAGCTACACTGTAGATAGTTTTCCAAAATAAAAAAACTCCCTAATATTTGTTAAAATAATAGAGAAGATCATAAGATAAGTATAGAAGCAAAAGGGAAATTAAGATAAAATTTCAGGTGTAGTGACTCTTTTTAATTGTTGGACATAATAATTATAATGAGGATCATCTGTTTCGGTATTCACGATTTGTTCCTCACACTGTATACAAATAAAAGAAGTATATAAGTGGATACCAGTAGATTGTGATTGTTCACAGATTACACATGTTTTTTCATTAAACGTTTTCACAATGTCACCTCCGTACATTCAATCATAGCCAATGATGATAAAATATATACAATATTTAGAATTTTACTCTCATAAGTGAGTTGTTAACAGTTTATGTTTGTAATCACCAATAGGTGTATGTCTATACAGTAAATTTATTTAAACTAATAAAAAGGATTTGCGTTCAATGGATCAGAAACAAATGCCGTTAGTTGAAAAATTAATACAGCATATAAAAAGAAAGCCTGAGAATTATCATGTACCCGGTCATAAAGGGGGGAGTCTGCTCTCTGGAGTGAATGAGGTTGATGATTATTTTCGACAACTTTTACGATTGGATTTGACAGAAATCAGCGGGCTTGATGACCTTCATTCTGCTGAAGATGTAATCAAAGAAGCTCAATCCTTGCTTGCTACTTTATACGGGGCTAAAAGAAGTTTTTTTCTTATAAATGGTTCTACTGTAGGTAATTTAGCGATGATTTGTGGCACATTAAAAAGGGGAGACCGTGTGCTTGTTCAACGGAATAGTCATAAGTCTATTTTAAATGGCCTTAGGCTTATTGGAGCTGAACCCATTTTTATTCTGCCTGAATTTAACCAGGAATGGGGCATTAGTGAAGGTGTTTCCTATACTCATATTGAAGAAGCATTAAGTAAGTATGGAGACATTAAAGCTGTTATTCTTACATATCCGAGTTATTATGGTACAGTGTATCCATTAGAAGATATTATTGCACTATGCCGTGAAAAAAAAGTATTAGTTTTAGTTGATGAAGCACACGGTGCTCATTTTATAGCGAGTACAAGATTTTTCCCACCCTCAAGTTTACAATTAGGAGCAGATGTAGTTATACAATCTGCCCATAAAACATTGCCAGCTTTGACAATGGGGGCCTTTCTTCATATTCAAGGTGATCGGGTGGATGAAGACAGCATACAGGAATATTTAAGTATGTTGCAATCCAGTAGCCCATCTTATGTTATTATGGCTTCATTAGATATGGCTAGATTTTTTGTCAGTCAATATACAGAAGAAGATGGTAAACATTTAGTCCAACGGATAAAAGAATTGAAGAAGAAATTAAGTTATATTTCTGGACTAGCCATTATGCCAACAGATGATCCATTAAAACTGGCATTACAGTTTAAACATATGAGTGGTTATCAACTACAAGAGCTGCTAGAGAAACGAGGTATTTATACAGAGCTAGCTGATCCGTTAAATGTTTTATTTGTACTTCCATTATTAAGGTGTGACGATGAGGATCGTTTTAATAAAATTATCGATGCATTGCAAGAAGTTAGTACTGACATTCCCAATGCAGAAAAAGAGGTGAAGGTGAATCCCATTCCATCGCATTCAGAATTAGTAGAGGTACCAGAGGGAGCAATGATTGTTACCGTTCCTTTTGCAAGTGCGATTGGTGAAATTAGCGCACGAATGGTGACACCATACCCGCCTGGTATTCCTTTAATATATAAAGGTGAAAGAATTACAAAAGAGCATATCACTAGTTTGCAAGGTTATTTAAATAAAGGTGCACGAATTCAAAACAAGAAAAACTTAGAACAATCATACATAGAAATATATAAGACAGCGAGGGACAAGGATGACTAAAGGTTACTTTATATCAATTGAAGGTCCAGACGGGGCAGGAAAAACGACGATTACAGAAATGGTTAAGAAACAATTAGAAGCAGAAAGATATAACGTAGTACATACGAGAGAGCCTGGTGGAATTGCTATTGCTGAACAGGTCCGGGCTGTTATACTGGATCCGAAGAATACAAAAATGGATGCAAGAACAGAGGCGTTACTTTATGCCGCGGCAAGAAGACAACATTTAGTTGAAAAGGTCTTACCAGCCCTTGAAATGGGTAAGATTGTACTATGTGATCGATTTGTTGATAGCTCTATTGCATATCAAGGATTTGCAAGAGGGATTGGCATTGAGGAAGTTTGGTCCATCAATCAGTTTGCCATTGAAAATGCCATGCCTCAATTGACTTTGTACTTCGATATCGCACCAGAACGAGGGTTACAGAGAATTAATCAAAATAAGGGCAGGGAAGTAAATCGTTTAGATTTAGAAGATTTACAGTTTCATCAAAAGGTATATGAAGGGTATGAAATTGTTCGGAAGCAATCTTCTAATCGCATTCAAACTGTAAATGCCGATGCCTCTGTCGAAAAAGTATTTGAGCAAACGATGGACATTGTTAGAAAAGCACTTCAAAATAAGGATTAAGCTACTTGGCGAAAAATTCGGTCAGTATATCTCTGTTTGTGCATAGAATAACTGATATAATAGAAGAAAGTAAAGATATAGGAGGGTGGTATGATGAAGCTCGTATTAGCAGTCATACAAGATCAAGATAGTAATAAGTTATCTAAAGCATTAGTAGATCATAATTTTCGTGCAACTAAATTAGCCAGTACAGGGGGATTTTTAAAGTCGGGTAATACAACCTTTTTAATTGGTACGGAAGATATTCGAGTAGACAAATGCTTACAGGTCATTAAGGATAATTGCCAATCGAGAGAGCAACTTGTTGCGCCGGTTTCACCAATGGGTGGTAATGCCGATTCATATATTCCTTACCCTGTTGAAGTAGAAGTAGGTGGAGCGACTGTATTTGTTCTTCCAGTAGAACAATTCCATCACTTCTAAACCTATTTGGAGGCATAAATGAAGATTAATCAAGATTTACGTCTTAATATAGATAATAGAAGGCAAGACAGTAAGCATCCCATTGGATCGCAAGTGCGTTTTAACGATCTTGTGCAAAAAAGTGGTCAAAAAATGCAGATGACACAAATGCAAATGCTTTTAGGTGATATAGAATCAGCTGGACAGAGGGTAGCTAAGTCCAGGAGCTTTAAAGATTTAGCAAAATACAAAATGCTTGTTAAGCGTTTTGTGAAAGAGACTGTTGAGCATGGGTTGGATATTAAGCAATCCCATAGTTGGAATCAACTAGGACAAAGTAGGTCGTTGAAAATTGTAGAAACGATTGATGAAAAGCTTGCTCAACTAGCCGATGACCTACTTTTACAAGAGAAAAGTGCCATTGATATTCTTAGTAAAATCGGAGAAATCAAAGGATTATTAATAAATTTATATACGTAAGTGAGTGATCAGCATGACAAAAACATGGGATCAAATAGAAGAATTACAGCCAGTCGTGTTGAAGATGCTTAAAAATAGTTTAAGTAAGGAACGCCTTGCCCACGCTTACCTTTTTGAAGGACTGAAAGGAACAGGAAAAAAAGATACGGGTATGCTTCTAGCAAAGAGTCTTTTTTGCAATGCTCCAATTAATGACTATGTTCCATGTGAAACATGTAATAACTGCAAAAGGATTAATCACTTTAACCATCCGGATGTACATCTTGTTGAGCCAGATGGTCAATCGATAAAGAAGCAGCAGATTCGGTCATTACAAGAAGAGTTTTCAAAACGGGGCGTCGAATCCAGTAGAAAAGTATATATTATCGTTCATGCTGATCGAATGACAACAAACGCAGCTAATAGTTTGCTGAAATTTCTGGAAGAACCGCATATGGATACAACAGCAATTCTATTGACTGAACAATCTCAACGAATGTTACCTACGATATTATCAAGGTGTCAAACGATCTCATTTCAGCCAATCGCTGCAAAATTTTTAGTACAACAATTCGTAGATTATGGTGTGAAAGAAAAGTATGCACCATTACTCGCGCAAATTACCCATAATTTGGATGAGGCTTTAGCATATAGTAATGATGATTGGTTTGTACAAGCGCAAAAAATAGTGTTAAAATTATACGAAGTACTTAAAAAAAATCCGTTACAAGCGATGGTCACTCTCCAAGAAGAGTGGTTTCCACATTTTAAGGAGAAAGAACATCAGGATTTAGGTTTAGACTTATTACTTCTTTTATTAAAAGATTTGTTATATATACAGCTTGATAAGAGTGATAGGCTCGCCTATACGCATGAGCTAAGCTGGCTAGAACAACACGCGCTTCATACATCTAATAGAAAGTTAACAGAGCAAATGTCTGCAGTTTTAGATGCAAAAAGGAAGCTGCAAGCAAACATGAATGCGCAGCTGTTAATGGAACAGTTAGTGTTAAAGATGCAGGAGGGATCTTCATTTGTATGATGTAGTAGGTGTTCGCTTTAAAAAAGCGGGCAAAATATATTATTTTGATCCCGGTGATCTTCAAATACAAAAGGATGACTTTGTCATTGTCGAGACTGTAAGAGGAGTAGAATACGGTAAAGTTGTCATTGCTCCTAAAAAGGTTGGAGAACATGATGTAGTCCTACCTTTAAAAAAAGTTCTACGTATTGCTGATCAAAAGGATCGTATGATTGTAGAAGAGAATAGACAAGCGGCTAAAGAAGCTTATCAAGTTTGTTTAGAGAAAGTAACTACGCATCAATTAGATATGAAATTGGTGGATGTTGAATATACTTTTGACCGCAATAAGGTCATCTTTTACTTTACTGCTGATGGTAGAGTGGATTTCCGTGAACTAGTAAAGGATTTAGCGGCCATTTTTCGGACAAGAATCGAACTTCGTCAAATTGGCGTTCGTGATGAGGCAAAGATGCTTGGTGGCATAGGTCCTTGTGGCAGAATGCTTTGTTGTTCCACTTTTTTAGGTGATTTTGACCCAGTTTCGATCAAAATGGCTAAGGATCAAAATTTATCTTTGAACCCAACGAAGATATCTGGACTATGTGGTCGCTTAATGTGCTGTTTGAAATATGAAAATGACGAGTATGAAGCAGCTAAAAAAGAGCTCCCAGATGTAGGGGAATGGGTAAAGACACCGGAAGGTTCTGGAAGGGTAGTAGGGTTAAATATACTTGAAAGAATTCTACAAGTTAACCTAAAGGAACAGGAAAGAGTGCTAGAATTTACATTAGACGAAATTAATGAGAATGCCGTGTCAGTTCAATCCACAGATTAATGAGGTGGAATGCTTGGATAAAAAAGAAATCTTTGACTCTGTAGATAATATGGAATCGCAAATCGGTCAATTATATATACAGCTTGGTGAGTTGAAACAGCATCTTGCTGAGGTATTAGAAGAGAATAATGCATTGAAGTTGGAAAATGAACATTTACGTAGAAGATTAAAGATAACATCTGACCGAGAAAAGAAAAATGAGCAGCAGAAGGAAGAAACAGAGAAAGAAAAACTCTTTGATATAGGGGAAGGCTATGACAACCTTGCTAGACTATATCAAGAAGGTTTCCATATTTGTAATCTTCATTTTGGTAGTCCTAGAAAAGATGGGGATTGCTTGTTCTGTTTATCATTTTTAAATAAAAAATAATCGATACCTTCCTTCTAAACAAGGAAGGTTTTTTTAAAGATATGCAAAGAAGTCCTTGGCTTTAGAGGCTTCAACCGATAGATAGATACGAAG
Source organism: Cytobacillus kochii (assembly GCF_044790165.1). Classification (NCBI taxonomy): domain Bacteria; kingdom Bacillati; phylum Bacillota; class Bacilli; order Caryophanales; family Bacillaceae; genus Cytobacillus; species Cytobacillus kochii. Next base: position 39,738 of record NZ_CP085254.1, read on the forward strand.
TGTGCTTTTTTAGTAATGGAGGAAGAGAAATGGTTATGTTAAAGGGTGATGAAAGGTTAGATCATTTGTTAGCAGAGGGATTGAGAATTATTCAAAGTCCTTCCGTATTTTCATTTTCGGTTGATGCCGTTTTATTGGCTCGATTCACTTACTTACCGATACAAAAAGGAAATATCATAGATTTATGTAGTGGTAATGGTGTGATACCTTTGTTTTTAAGTGCAAGAACAAAAGGAATGATTACAGGAGTGGAAATACAAGATCGTCTTGTTGATATGGCGAATAGAAGTATTCAATATAATCAACTAGAGAATCAAGTTAAGGTGGTAAAGGGAGATGTTAAAGGCATTGCTCGGCAATTAGGGTATGCTAAGTATGATGTGGTGACATGCAATCCACCTTATTTTCCAGTCGATACCAATAAACACAAAAATGAAAATGAACATTATGCGATTGCTCGACATGAGATTCTCTGTACATTAGAAGATACAATTCAGTCAGCAAGTCAACTAGTTAAGCACGGAGGGAAAGTTTCTTTTGTTCATCGCCCAGGTAGGTTGTTAGATCTTGTGACATTAATGAGAAAGTATGAGATAGAACCAAAAAGAATACAAATCGTTTATCCTGAGCAAGGGAAAGAAGCGAATGTGCTTCTAGTGGAAGGCATTAAAAAAGGAAAACCTGACTTAAAAATATTGCCGCCATTGTATATCTATGAGACGTCGGGTGAGTATACAAAGGAAATGAGGTTGATGTTGTATGGAGACTGAAACCCATTACTTTTACGTACTCGAATGCAAAGACGGAACCTTCTATGCTGGGTATACAAATAATCTTATGCAAAGGATAGAAAAGCATAATGCTGGAAAAGGCGCTAAATATACAAGGGGAAGAGCACCGCTAACGCTTATTTTTCATCAAATATTTTCTAGTAAGTCAGAGGCACAGAAAATGGAATATCGTTTTAAGCGATTGAGTAGACAGAAAAAAATTGAATGGATGAATACCCAAAGAGAAGAAGGTCGGTGAGTAATATGCAACAACAGAAGAGTTTCCATATGGAGAATGAAAAAGGCATTCTCTACTTAGTGCCAACACCCATAGGTAATCTAGAGGATATTAGCTATCGCAGCTTGAGAATATTAAAGGAAGCCGATTGGATTGCTGCGGAGGATACTAGGAATACAAAAAAACTATGCAACTACTTTGAGATAGAGACACCCATTATTAGTTACCATGAGCATAATAAAGAGAGTAGCGGCTTTAAATTAATTGCGAAGTTGAAAGATGGAGAGAAAATTGCGCTTGTGAGTGATGCAGGTATGCCAACCATTTCTGACCCAGGATATGAGCTGGTTACTAGTGCCATTGAAGAGAAGCTCACTGTTGTCCCATTACCTGGTGCGAATGCTGCACTTACAGCATTGATTGCTTCGGGGCTACCAACACAGCCATTTTTCTTTTATGGCTTTTTAAATCGGCAAAAGAAGCAGAAAAAGGCAGAGTTAGAGACGCTTTCAAAAGTATCTTCTACAATCATTTTATATGAATCTCCTCATAGGTTGAAGGAAAGCTTACAGCTCATGTTAGATATCTTAGGCGATCGCTCAATTGTTTTGAGTAGGGAGCTGACAAAGAAGTATGAAGAGTTTATTAGAGGATCGATAAGAGAAGCAGTAGAATGGGCAGGCCAATCAGAAATTCGCGGGGAATTTTGTTTAATTATTGAGGGTTGCAAAGAGCCAGTAGAAGAAAGTAAGTGGTGGGAAGGGTTATCTATTGAAGAGCAAATTACTTATTATATAGAAGAAAAAGGTTTGAAAAGTAAGGATGCCATTAAACAAACAGCCCTAGACCGTGATATGAGTAAACGAGAGGTATACAAGATTTATCATATTGATGAAGCGTAAAAAAATAGAGACTCGCAAATAGGAGTCTCTTTGTTGTTTATTTAGTTAGTTCAAAATTGCTTTGGATTTCTTTAATTAATTGCTCCGCGCCATCTTTGCTAAGGATTAATTTTCCACCAGCTAGTGAGATGTTATCATCGGATACTTCACCAGTTACTTGGCAAGTCATGTTTGGCTTATATTTTTTTAAGATGATTTTTTCATCATCCACATAGATTTCTAATGCGTCTTTTTCTGCAATACCAAGAGTACGTCTAAGTTCAATTGGAATAACTACACGACCTAATTCATCAACTTTACGAACAATACCAGTAGATTTCATATTAATTGCTCCTCCCAGTCATCTATCTAATTATTTATCTTTTTCGTCATTATTCGACAAAAATCATTGTTGATATTATAATACCAACCATTGCCATAATCGTCAATTACTTTATTTTATTTTTGTGTGGAAATTATTAACATGGGAAGGATTATTGATTTATCAAGGTTTATGATGGAAAAGTCATGGATAAAAACTCACCCAATTTCCAGTAGACGTACATACCTCGTTTCGACAAAACGACATAATTCGACAAATTTCACCTATTTGTCTATTTTTTTGTCGAAGGATTAATTTGAGTAAGGCTTTAGAAAAAACACGGAGGTTGTAATAAAACCATGGCTTCTCCCTTCGGAAATGTTGCACAAATTCAAGTTTTTAGGTATATTTTGAGGAAGATAGAGGCTAAGATGACTCATATATATTCTTTTTTTATACAAAGAAGAAACAATAAATATATGGTCAGATATGAGAGATTAGACTCGTCATAAGGGCGGGTTTTTTAAGATGAGGAGGAAATAAACATGGAGGAAAAATTAAAGACTTTTTATTTAACCACTCCAATTTACTATCCGAGCGGAAATTTACATATTGGACATGCTTATACGACCGTTGCTGGTGATGCGATGGCACGTTATAAGCGTCTAAGAGGTTATGATGTAATGTATTTGACGGGTACTGATGAGCATGGCCAAAAAATTCAAGAAAAAGCGGAAGAAAAAGGCGTGTCTCCCCAAAGTTATGTGGATGAAATCGTTAGCGGTATCCAAGACTTGTGGAAAAAGTTGGATATTTCTTATGATGACTTCATTCGTACAACAGAAACAAGACATAAAGAAGTAGTTGAGAAGATTTTTGCTCAATTATTAGAGCAAGGTGATATTTATCTTGGGGAATATGAAGGTTGGTATTGTACACCTTGTGAATCGTATTTTACTGAAACACAATTAGTTGAAGGTAACTGTCCAGATTGTGGGAGGCCGGTTCATCGTGTGAAAGAGGAGTCATATTTCTTTAAAGTTAGTAAATATGCTGATCGGTTACTACAATATTACGAAGACAACCCTTCTTTTATTCAACCAGAGTCTAGGAAAAATGAAATGATTAATAACTTCATTAAACCTGGGTTAGAGGATTTAGCTGTATCTCGTACAACATTCGATTGGGGTGTTCCAGTTCCTGGTAATCCTAAGCATGTCATTTATGTATGGATTGACGCCTTATCAAACTATATTACTGCACTAGGATATGGCTCAGATAATGATAGTAAGTATTTGAAGTACTGGCCTGCAGATGTTCATTTAGTCGGAAAAGAAATTGTGCGCTTCCATACTATTTACTGGCCAATTATGTTAATGGCACTAGACTTACCATTACCTAAGAAAGTATTTGCTCACGGTTGGTTATTAATGAAAGATGGAAAAATGTCTAAATCTAAAGGTAATGTAGTAGACCCAGTCACATTAATTGATCGTTATGGTCTAGATGCGTTACGTTATTACTTATTGCGCGAAGTGCCATTTGGCGCTGATGGCGTATTTACACCTGAAGGTTTCATCGAGCGTATTAATTTTGATTTAGCCAATGATTTAGGAAACCTCTTGAATCGGACAGTGGCCATGATTAATAAGTACTTTGACGGCGTCATTCCAACTTATCGTGGTTCAAACGGTGAATTTGATCAAGCACTTGTACAAATGAATGAAGAGACAGTTGGGAAATATGAAGAAGCAATGGAAAACATGGAGTTTTCAGTAGCGCTGTCTGCTGTATGGCAATTGGTCAGTCGTACGAATAAATATATTGATGAAACAAAGCCATGGATGCTTGCGAAAGAGGAGAATACACAAGAGGAATTAGCAACGACGATGTACCACTTAGCAGAATCGTTAAGAAGAATCGCCGTTCTATTACAACCGTTCTTAACTAGAACACCAGAGAAAATCTTTACACAGTTAAATGTAAACAAAGAAGAGCTCGTCTCTTGGGAGAGCATTGAGACATTTGGTAAAATTGGCGAAGGTATAAAAGTACAAAAGGGTGATCCTATTTTCCCTCGTCTTGAAATTAGTGAAGAGGTTGAGTATATTAAGCAAAAAATGCAGGGTAATGCACCTCAAGAAGAAAAAGAAGAGAAGCAAGTACAAGCGAAACCAGATAGTGAGGAAATCACGATTGATGACTTCATGAAAGTGGATTTACGTGTTGCTCAAGTCATAGAGGCTGAACCAGTCAAAAAAGCGGATAAGTTATTAAAATTACAATTGGATTTAGGTTATGAAAAACGTCAAGTTGTTTCAGGTATCGCAAAGTTTTACAAACCAGAAGATTTAGTTGGCCGTAAAGTCATTTGTGTAACCAATCTTAAACCTGTTAAATTGCGTGGAGAATTATCTGAGGGAATGATTCTTGCTGGAAGTGAAGATGGCGCATTATCATTAGCTACAATTGCAGAGTCATTACCAATAGGCGCGAGAGTCAAATAATATCCGTTTAATGGAAGCAGAAGGTTTTAAGAACATAGAAATGTGATCCGTTACAAAGACGATGATGCATTTCTATGTTTTTTATTTTTATATAATATATCTAAATAAAGTTATTAAGGTTAACTCTATATATATAGAAGGAAGATGTTTATTTAATATCATAGTTGTTAGTTTTCTAAAATAGTAATAAAAAAGGAGAAATGAGAATGCTATTTGATACACATGTTCATTTAAATGCGGAGCAATATGACGAGGATTTGGCAGAAGTGATTAAGCGAGCAAGAGAAGCTGGGGTTGAAAAAATGGTCGTCGTTGGTTTTGATAGACCGACAATTGAAAGAGCAATGGAACTGATTGAACAATATGATTTCCTTTATGCGAGCATTGGTTGGCATCCGGTTGATGCGATTGATATGACTGAAGGAGATTTAATTTGGATAGAAGAATTATCGAAGCATCCAAAAGTAGTCGCAATCGGAGAAATGGGATTAGATTACCATTGGGATAAGTCACCAAAAGATGTGCAAAAAGATGTGTTTAGACAACAAATACAATTGGCGAAAAAAGTAAAATTACCGATTATTATTCATAACCGTGAAGCAACAGCTGATATCGTAGAAATATTAAAAGAAGAAAATGCTGCTGAAGTAGGTGGGATTATGCATTGTTTTAGTGGAAGCCCTGAAACAGCTAAAGAATGCATTGATATGAATTTTTATATTTCATTAGGTGGCCCTGTTACTTTTAAAAATGCAAGAAAACCAAAGGAAGTGGCAGCAGAGATTCCATTAGAAAAATTGTTGATTGAAACAGATTGCCCATATTTAGCTCCGCACCCATTCCGTGGCAAACGTAATGAACCAAGCTATGTGAAGTTGGTCTGTGAACAAATTGCTGAAATTAAAAACATTCCAGTAGAAGAAGTTGCGGCAATTACAACTGAAAACGCAAAAAAATTATTCGCTATAAATTGACAGCAAATATTGTCAAAAATAATAGAAGCTTGTCCAAATGTTTTCTTATACCAAAAAGTTCTACACAGGAATCTGTCCTCATAGGATAACCATGTCGATATCTCTCACTTTGCAAAAAAATGCTTTTTCTGCATAATAGAGCGTACGTGCAGAAAAAATTTTTTCTTGTATGGAAAGAGGGAAAAAAGAGTGTTTCGGAGAATAGAAGGTATATCAGTTTGCCTGACTTCTGAAATGCTCGATTGATTCAGTATTTTTAGGGGGTGTGGATGATAAGGTGAACGCTCTTTTCTTGAACTCTTTATAAGGGGAAGAGGAATACTTGGAGATGTTCCGTTTTATCTTTCCCTCCAAAAAATCAGATAGTGAGTGTTGACAGTCAGCAAGATAGTCTATATAATCACTCCGAGAGAAAAGGAGGCAATTTTCATCGTGATAAATTACATGAAAAACCTGTTATCCAAGTCTTTGAGCAAGAAAAAATGGGCAGTTATCTTTGCTAGTCTAATCGTTACGATTACAGCTAGCGGTTTTTTAATCTTTGAAATGACAAAGAAAACCGTTGCTCTAACATTAGATGGTGAGGAACAAACAATAAATACACACGCAAAAACCATTCAAGAGATATTTGACGAAATGGATATAGGATTACGCTCAGAAGACTATGTGTACCCCTCGGTAGATAAAGCCGTTAAGGACAATATGGAAGTGGTTTGGAATCCTGCAGTGCAGGTGAAGATTACCGACAAAAAAGATTCCGAGGTCATATGGACAACAGCTGATACTGTGCAAGAGCTGATAGATGAAGAGAATATTGAATTAAGTAAACATGATGTCATAAAGCCTAAATTAGGTGATAAAATTACAGGTAAGATGGACATCAAGATTGATCGCGCGTTCAAAATTGAATTAGCAGACGGTGCGAATGATAAAACCGAAGAAGTGTGGTCAACTTCGACTACGGTCGCTGACTTTTTATCGCAACAAGATATTAAGCTAGGAAAATTAGATCGTGTTGAACCAAAGTTGGATGAGACAGTCAAAGAAAATGACGTAATAAAAGTCATCAGAGTTGAAAAGGTCACCGATGTAGTGGAAGAACCAATTGAATATGCGGTCGTAACTAAAAAAGACGACAGCTTGAAAAAGGGTAGTGAAAAGGTTCTTGAAAAAGGTCAAGATGGACTTTTGAAAAAAGAATTTGAAATTACTCGTGAAAATGGAAAAGAAATCTCTCGTAAATTACTTAGTGAAGAAAAAGTAAAAGAATCAAAAGATCATATAGTTGCTGTTGGAACAAAAGTATCTCAACCAGTTACAAAAGTGGCATCTCGCGGCGAGACTAATGAATCTAGTGGCAAAGAAATGTATGTTAGCTCTACCGCCTATACTGCAGGTTGTAATGGTTGTTCAGGTGTCACAGCGACGGGATTAGATTTAAAAGCTAATCCAGGAGCAAAAGTGATAGCGGTAGATCCGAGCGTTATTCCTTTAGGGACAAAAGTATATGTGGAAGGTTATGGTTATGCTGTAGCTTCCGATACGGGATCTGCTATTAAAGGGAATAAGATTGACGTATTTTTCTCCAGTAAATCTGATGCTTATCGTTGGGGACGTAAGCAAGTGAAAATACGTGTGCTTAATTAGATGGTGTTTGTAAGCAGGGGAATTCATCCTCTGCTCTTTTTCTGTTATTTGCATTTTCTTTCGAAGGATGTTTCATATATAATAAAATGCATGCTATCTTGCTGTACTATCATTATATATATTTAGACGATTAACATTACAGAAATGTTTCACTTTTTTTGCAAATAATTCATTATTTTTAAAATAAGTTTGCTGAATAAGTATAAATTGGAAGTTTTTAGTGAACGGATAGGTGTTAAAATGAAAATAAAAGAGATTATCGTGGTAGAGGGTAAGGACGATACTGTCGCGATTAGAAAGGCATTAGATGCCGATACAATTGAAACAAATGGCTCAGCCATAAATTTTGAGACATTAGAAAAAATAAAACTGGCGCAAAAAACGAGAGGTGTTATTGTTTTAACAGATCCTGATTTTCCTGGTGAGAAAATTAGACATACGATTACAAAGCATGTCCCACAATGCAAGCACGCCTTTATTGATAAACAATTTGCCATAGCTAAGCATGGTAAAGGTGTAGGTGTAGAGCATGCTTCTGTTGAGGTGATACGAGAGGCGCTCTCCCATGCCTATGTCATGACAGAGGAGGCTGTGTCTGAAGTGACGCAGGCTGATCTAATGGACGCAGGCTTAATTGGTGGCAGTGACGCAAAGATGCGCCGTGAAGAGCTAGGCAAGATTTTAAAGATAGGTTATGCCAATGGCAAGCAACTTTATAAACGTTTAACAATGTTTCAAATTACAAAGAAAGACTTTTTGGCAGCGGTAGCTAAAATGGACAAGGAGCTTGATTATGAATAAGGATATTGCCACACCGATAAGAACGAAAGCAATTTTAGAGAAGCATGGCTTTTCGTTTAAAAAGAGTTTAGGTCAAAACTTCTTAATAGACACGAATATATTAAATCGAATTGTGGATCATGCTGAATTAACATCCAAGTCTGGTGCCATTGAAATTGGTCCTGGTATTGGTGCATTAACTGAGCAATTAGCTAAGAGAAGTGAGAAGGTTTTAGCTTTTGAAATCGATCACCGACTATTACCAATATTGGCAGATACACTTGAGCCATATCCGAATGTAAAAGTTATTAATGAAGATGTACTAAAGGCTGATATCGTTTCGGCGATACAACAAGAATTTGCAAACATCGATGATTTAATGGTTGTTGCTAATTTACCTTACTATGTCACTACGCCAATCATTATGAAGTTATTAGAGGATCAGCTCCCGATTAGAGGTATTGTATGTATGTTGCAAAAGGAGGTCGCAGAACGTATCTCTGCGAGTCCTGGCTCTAAAAGCTATGGCTCCCTTTCAATTGCAATTCAATATTATACAAAAGCAGAGACTGTTATGATTGTTCCTAAGTCTGTCTTCATTCCTCAACCGAATGTCGATTCTGCTGTTATCCGCTTAACAAAATTAGATCAACCAGCAGTGAAAGTTCAAGATGAAGCCTTCTTCTTTACAGTAACAAGAGCAAGCTTTGCACAAAGGAGAAAAACCATCCTCAATAATTTAACGAGTCAGTTAGAGAAGGGGAAAGAAAGAAAAGAGTTCATTTTACAGGCACTAAATCAAGCTGGGGTTGAACCAACGAGAAGAGGAGAAACGTTAGGGTTAGAAGAATTCGCTCGTTTGGCTGACGCATTACTACCTCACTTCAGTTCATAGCATCTACTAGGTATTAGCACATATGAACCGGACTAATGACTTTATTAAAAGTGTTTAGTCCGGTTTTTAATTTGGTTTTTGGGATTTGCAATTTTTCCTTGTACGGTGAAGAGGCGTTATAGAGAAGCACAGGTCCAAGCATTGGCGCATAATTTAACTCAAGAAACAGACTCAGGGAAATGGCCCAAAATGGAGTGACGACAGTGACTATAAAATTAATGGATATCGTTGGGAGGGTTTCCTATCATTGTGATATTATGTTCCGAGTTATTGACATAAGAGAGCATGATGGGAAAAAGATGGCGGTATTATATGGAGAAGATATAAGGCTCATTGCAGATGCTCCTTATGAGGATCTTATCATCATGAGTCAGTCTGATCAGCGAAGGATTATGCAGGAATTCCGCACACTTGAAGAGCAATCTCTTGAATTATTCCGTCAAGATGTTCATCTATTGCAAGAGAAAAGGGAATATACAGTAACAGAGGGATATAGTAAAGCAGCTAATTATTTTCAATTACCCGGGAAGGTATTACATCTTGATGGTGATCCAGGGTATCTAAAGAAATGTTTAACGGTATATGAGAAAATCGGTATTCCAGTTACAGGTCTACACTTAAGTGAAAAGGATATGCCTCGTGTTATTGGGGAGTTAGTAGATTATTATCGACCGGATATTTTAGTTATTACTGGCCATGACGCATATACAAAGGCAAAGGGTAGTAAATCAGATATAGAGGCTTACCGCCATTCTAAGCATTTTGTGCAAACGGTGAAAGAAGCCAGGAAGAAGGTTCCTCATTTAGATCAACTTGTCATCTTTGCTGGAGCTTGTCAATCTCACTTTGAATCCCTGATTCATGCTGGAGCTAATTTTGCTAGTTCTCCATCAAGAGTAAATATTCATGCGCTAGATCCGGTATATATTGTAAGTAAGATTAGTTTTACACCTTATAATGAGCATATTCGTGTTTGGGACGTGTTAAGAAATACATTATCTGGTGAAAGAGGCTTAGGTGGGGTGGAAACAAAAGGTGTGCTTAGGACGGGTATGCCGTTCCATTATGAGGAAGAGGAAGAACAATCTATTGATCCGTTTGGGTCATTTTAAAAGAGAGTTTACCTATTGGGAAAATGATAAAATAAGGGTATGTTAGAGGGGCTTGCCAATGTCGGTTGGGCTTCTTTTTTATGTGGAAAAATAAGATTCTCAATAATTTTACATAATTTCCTAAAAGATGGGGAATGTTAGGAATGTAGAAAATTAGCAAAAAAAGTAGAACGAAATGTGTTGCAACTGTTTTTGTTTATTGATATAATTAATAATTTTACTTGACTTAATTGTGGTAAAGTGGTATACTTTCTATAGTGAGGTGGACCGAATGGGAAAAACATTATTGGATATCAAAAAGGCACTTGATTCAAATCTTGGTAAAAGGCTAATGCTCAAGGCTAATGGCGGACGCAGAAAGACAATTGAACGGTCTGGCGTTTTAGCTGAAACGTATCCATCTGTATTTGTCATCGAGTTAGATCAAGATGAAAATGCATTTGAACGCGTATCTTACAGCTATGCGGATGTTTTAACAGAAACGGTTCAAATTACTTTCTATGAAGACACATCAGGACAAGTTGCTTTAAGCTAACCTTATATAACATCAACAAAAGCGGCAAGCCAATTTGCTGCTTTTTTGTGTTTTAGAAAGGTTAAAACAACTACTAGTAATTACCTTCATGAAAGAATTACTTCTGAGGAAAGCTATGAGTAGCAATGAATAAGGAGTGATTCCAAGATGAGCAGAAGAAGGCGAATCATGTCAGAAGGAATGAAAGAAGAACTCGCTAAAGAATTAGGCTTTTATGACACCGTTCAACAAGAAGGTTGGGGCGGTATTACTTCTAAAGATGCTGGCAATATGGTGAAAAGAGCAGTAGAAAAAGCCTTAGCATCCTATCAGACAAAATAATTCATTGTGTTTTTAAAAGAAACAAATACGAAAACAGGCTAATGCTCCCCTATAAGTAGACAAATATCTGGCTACCTATGGAGGAGTATTTTTTATGTTTAAACTCTCTGGAAGGAAAGTATTTAATCTCAAACGCGTAGGCGAACGAGAGTCAGGAATCTGGAAGATGAACGAAGAAGATGTGAGTTAGGTGATATCGAGTTAGATTAGGGCAAAAGAAACCCATTCGAAAAATCCAAACTTCAGAAGTTGGTCCGGGTGCGGATAAAATCGATTCAGGAATCTATACCTCTGATGGTTTCAAAAATGATTCCCCGGAAACGCAAAATCTCATTTGCAAGACGAGCACCTTTTTAATCTGTTTCTTACAATCTTTATACAAAGCATGTACATTAACTAAGACCGCTCAGACAAAAGTACTTATTTAGTTTATTTCATTTTGCGATTGCTTATTTTTCATCGTGAATATGCTGACTGTTCCCAGGCTAATGTCAAAAAATTAATCTTAATATTGAATAATATTATTGCATACGTCTTACTTTTCTTGTTTTGTGGTAAAATAGGACAAAAAATGGAGTCGTCCTGAAATTTGTAAAGTAGGTGGAGAGTTTGAAACTTTTAGTAAAGGCTCCTGCTAAAATCAATTTATCATTAGATGTCCTCGGTAAACGAGAGGATGGTTATCATGAAGTAGAAATGATTATGACAACCATTGATTTGGCAGATCGTCTTGAATTAACGTTATTGGATAAAGATGAGATAAAAATTGTTTCACATAATCGCTTTGTTCCAGATGACCATAGGAACTTAGCTTATCAGGCAGCACATTTACTAAAGAACAGGTTTAATGTGAAGCAAGGGGTTAGTATTGCAATTGAAAAAGTGATTCCTGTTGCTGCGGGATTAGCTGGGGGAAGCAGTGACGCAGCAGCAGCGTTAAGAGGCTTAAACAAGCTGTGGCAATTAGGATTAACGATTGATGAGTTAGCGGAAATCGGTGCAGAAATCGGCTCAGATGTATCTTTTTGCGTTTATGGAGGGACAGCCCTTGCTACAGGTAGAGGAGAGCTTATTCAAGCTTTACCAGCTCCACCAACATGTTGGGTGATTTTAGCTAAACCTTTTATCGGTGTTTCGACTGCTGAGGTGTATCGCCGCTTAAATAAACAGGGACTTAAACATCCGCAAACCTTAGCAATGATTAAGGCCATTGAAGATCAGTCTTATAGCGATGTTTGCGCACATTTGTCTAATGTCCTTGAAAGTGTGACGTTAAAAATGCATCCAGAGGTTAACCAAATTAAAGAACAGATGCAGAGATTTGGTGCTGATGCAGTGCTAATGAGTGGTAGTGGCCCTACTGTATTTGGTTTAGCACAGCATGATTCTCGTATGCACCGTATTTATAATGGTCTAAGAGGGTTTTGTGACCAAGTTTTTGCGGTTAGACTCCTTGGAGAACAGCATAAACTTGATTAAAGACGTATGATAATGTTATATTATCGTTATAATATTCGGTTTTTAATTAAAAGGAGGGCCAATCATGAAATTTCGTCGGAGTGAACGTCTAATTGATATGACACATTATCTTTTAGAGCATCCAAGACAATTGGTATCCTTAACCTTTTTCTCAGAAAGATATGGTTCAGCTAAATCATCAATTAGCGAAGATTTAGCGATAATAAAAGACACTTTTGAGCTTCGCGGAATAGGCACATTAGAAACAGTTCCAGGGGCAGCGGGTGGCGTGAGATATCAGGTGAAGGTACGAGATGAAGAAGCGAAACCGATCATTGCTGAACTATGTGAGTTAATTGCAAGTCCTGATCGTCTCTTGCCGGGCGGTTACCTTTATATGACTGATATTTTAGGCGACCCTATGATTGTACAAAAATGCGGTAAGTTAATTGCATCGGCTTATATTAATAAAAATATTGATATGGTCATGACAGTTGCGACAAAAGGAATTGCGCTTGCCTATGCAGTCGCTAATTATCTTAATGTGCCTGTTGTCATTGCCAGAAGAGATAGTAGAGTGACAGAGGGATCTACAGTCAGCATTAACTATGTATCAGGGTCTGCGAAAAGGATTCAGACGATGGTTCTTTCTAAAAGAAGTTTAGAAGAAGGTTCGAAAGTACTTATTGTTGATGATTTTATGAAGGCCGGCGGCACAATTAATGGCATGATTAGTATGCTGGATGAATTTAAAGCTACACTAGCTGGAATTGCAGTCTTAGTAGAATCAGAAAATGCAGATGAACGTTTAGTTGATGAGTATGTATCTCTCGTCCAGTTAGCAGATGTAGATGTAAGAGAAAAACGTATTAATGTAACTGAAGGAAACTACTTCAAAAGGAATTAAGTAGGGAGAGGGAGGAAGATTGTTATGAAGATCGTTCAAACGAATGAAGCTCCAGCGGCTATTGGACCGTATTCTCAAGGTATTGTTGTAAATAATATGTTTTATAGCTCGGGACAAATACCATTAACTACAAAAGGTGTTATGGTAGATGGTGATGTGAAGGCTCAAACACATCAAGTATTTAAAAATTTACAAGCAGTATTACAAGAAGCAGGTGCATCACTTGAAACAGTCATCAAGACAACTGTCTTCATCCAAGATATGAACGATTTTGCAACTGTGAATGAAGTTTATGGAGAGTATTTCAATAACCACCAACCCGCTCGCTCTTGTGTAGAGGTAGCAAAATTGCCAAAAGAAGCAAAAATTGAAATAGAAGTTATCGCACTTGTGAAGTAAATCTCGTGTGGGAGATACACCATTCTGAAAGGATGGTGTATTTTTTATGAGACAAAAGTGAATTTCAAGAAATCGAAATAGTCAAAGGAGAATGGTATTTGGAAGAATTTTAATGGAAATCATCCATTTGTCCTAAAATTACGAAATATTTTTTCTAATTAAGAAGGAGTTTGCAATTATATGTGGAATTGTAAGTAAAGGATTTTATCTACTGGGAAAAGGTGGTGAACAGAATGGAAGTAACTGACGTAAGATTACGCCGCGTTAATACGGATGGCCGCATGAGGGCGATTGCATCTATTACTTTGGATCAGGAATTTGTCGTTCATGATATTCGTGTCATTGATGGTAATAACGGCTTATTTGTAGCGATGCCAAGTAAACGTACTCCGGATGGAGAGTTTAGAGATATTGCTCATCCGATTAATTCCGGGACTCGCGGTAAAATCCAAGAAGCAGTATTAGCAGAGTACCATCGTTTAGGTGAATTAGAGGAAGTAGAATTTGAAGAAGCGGGTGCTTCGTAGAAAAATAGACACGCAGTTAGGAGTCCATACATCTTAGGTATGGGCTCTTTTTTTTGTGTATAAATTATTTCAAATGGATGGGTGTGTGTAGACTTGTGAAAAAGTCATTCTAATTGACAAAAATATGTACTTTCCTTTCATTCCTTGAAATCATATGCTATTTAGGATATATTTTTTAATGGATAAAAAGGTTAATTGGAGGACTTTAAATGTCTAATCGATATGCGGTCATTTTAGCTGCTGGTCAGGGTACACGGATGAAATCTAAGCTATATAAAGTGCTACACCCTGTTTGTGGAAAACCGATGGTTCAGCACGTCTTTGATCAAGTATCTACACTTGATATAAAAGATATTGTAACTGTCATTGGTCATGGAGCAGATCTAGTTCAATCACAGCTGGGAGAAGCGAGTGAGTACCGTTTGCAGGAAGAACAGCTTGGTACGGCCCATGCCGTTATTCAAGCGAAAGATTTGTTGCAGGATAAAGAAGGTGTCACGCTAGTTATATGTGGAGATACACCATTAATCAAAGCAGAAACAATGGAAGCGTTATTTAAACATCATGAAGAACAATCTGCGAAAGCAACTATTTTAACAGCGCATACTGGTCAACCGACAGGTTATGGTCGTGTAGTGAGGAATACTGATGGTCATGTAGAGAAAATTGTCGAGCATAAGGATGCGTCAGAAGAAGAAAGATTGATAGAAGAAATCAACACTGGAACTTATTGTTTTGATAACAAAGCTTTATTCCAAGCGCTATCACAAGTATCTAATGATAATGCCCAAGGTGAATATTATTTACCTGATGTCATTGAAATCTTAAAAGCCCAAGGTGAAATCGTTACTGCGTATCAAACACCTGACTTCGAGGAAACCTTAGGAGTAAATGATCGGGTGGCGTTATCACAAGCAGAGATGTATTTAAAGAAACGTATCAACGAACATCATATGAGAAATGGTGTAACAATTGTTGACCCATTAAATACTTATATCGGTGTGGATGTCGAAATTGGTTCAGATACAATTATTTACCCTGGCACTATGTTGATGGGGCATACCATTATTGGTGAGGATTGTGAGATTGGCCCTTCTACTCAGATTGAAAACTGTCAAGTTGGCAGTGAAACGGTCATAAGGCAATCAGTGGCACATGATAGTGAAATTGGTGCGGCAGTAAAGATTGGTCCATTTGCCCATATTCGACCGCAATCGCAAATTGATGATGAAGTTAAAATTGGCAACTTTGTAGAAATAAAGAAAGCGAAGTTTGGCAAGGGTAGTAAAGCTTCACATTTAAGTTATATTGGTGATGCAGAGGTCGGAAAAGACGTTAATTTAGGCTGTGGTTCCATAACAGTTAACTACGATGGAAAGAATAAATATTTAACAAAGATAGAAGACGGTGTATTTGTCGGTTGTAACTCAAACTTGGTTGCACCAGTTACAATTGGTGAAGGTGCTTATATTGCAGCTGGATCTACGATTACTGATGATGTACCAGGCAATGCCTTATCTATTGCACGTGCTCGTCAAGTAAACAAAGAGAATTATGTAGATCAATTAAATCAAAAGAAATAAAAATTTATGGAGGCGCATCATGTCAAACCAGTATTTAGATCCCAATTTAAAAGTATTCACTTTAAATTCAAATAAAGGACTTGCCAGTGAAATTGCTAAATTTATCGGTGTAGAATTAGGTAAATGTTCCGTTACGCGCTTTAGCGATGGTGAAATCCAAATTAATATCGAAGAAAGTATTCGTGGCTGTGATGTGTATGTAATCCAATCAACTAGTAATCCAGTAAATGAGCATTTAATGGAATTATTAATTATGATTGATGCCCTAAAACGAGCATCTGCTAAAACAATCAATATTGTTATGCCTTATTATGGATATGCTCGCCAAGACCGTAAAGCGCGTGCACGTGAGCCGATTACTGCGAAACTTGCTGCAAATTTATTAGAAACAGCGGGCGCAACACGTGTGATTACGCTCGACTTACACGCTCCACAAATTCAAGGATTCTTTGATATTCCAATCGATCACTTAATGGGTGTACCAATCCTATCTGAATACTTTAAGAACAAGGTAGAAGGAGATATTGTTGTCGTTTCTCCAGACCATGGTGGTGTAACAAGAGCACGTAAGATGGCAGATCAATTAAAAGCGCCAATTGCCATCATTGATAAGCGCCGTCCAAGGCCAAATGTGGCAGAAGTGATGAATATTGTTGGTAATATTGAGGGGAAAATAGCTATTCTTATTGATGATATTATCGATACGGCTGGCACAATCACTTTAGCTGCAAATGCACTTGTGGAAAATGGAGCTGCAGAAGTGTATGCTTGCTGTACGCACCCTGTTCTATCGGGACCGGCTATTGACCGTATTGAAAACTCACAAATTAAGGAGCTAGTAGTGACGAACTCTATTGTTCTTGATGAAGAGAAGAAAACAGGGAAAATCGTCGAGCTATCTGTGGCATCTCTTATCGGAGAAGCAATTATTCGTGTCCACGAAGAGCAATCTGTAAGCGTGTTGTTCGATTAATCAATTCTGACACATCATGCCATCTATCGGATCATTACGTTTAGTTTAAAAATGGACATTTTGCTTACAAACGTCGAGCGATGTTTATCTTTCAGTTAATTAGGGAATCTTTAAATAATAAGCCTTAAATTATGAAAGGGGACGTTAGAATGACTGTTTTAGAAGCGAAGGAAAGAAAAGAGTTTCGTCACTCATTTTTAACTAAAATTCGTGCAGATGGTAATGTTCCAGCAATTGTTTATGGCACGAAGATGGAGAGTAAGCCAATATTCTTTAATGAGGCTGATTTTATTAAGACGATTAGAGAAGTTGGTAGAAATGGTGTCTTCTCAGTCGATATTGATGGTAAGAAAGTCGATGTCGTCTTAACAGAATACCAAGCCGATCCATTAAAGAATACAGTGGTACATGCTGATTTATTATCTGTAGACAAATCTACACAAATTACAGCAGAAGTTACTGTAAATACGGTCGGTGACTCACCAGGTGTAAAAGAAGGTGGCGTCTTGCAACAAGCGCTACATGAGATTACCGTTACCGGTACACCTGGCAATATCCCGCAATCAATTGATGTGGATATTTCTAAATTAGAGATAAACGATGTGGTCACTATTGAAGATTTAAAAGGTGCCTCCTCGTATGAAATTGAACATGATGCCGAAGAGACGATTCTTTCTATCCTCCCTCCTCGTGTGGAAGAAGAACCTCAAGAAGAGGAAGTTGTGGAAGAGCCGGAAGTTATAAACGAAAAAGAATAATACCAAACTAAGGTGGGGACTGACCAGAGCACCAACGGGTCAGTCCTTATTTGAGGTAAGGGGGAAAGTGCTTAGTGAAACTATTTGTAGGGTTAGGTAATCCAGGTAAGCCCTATGATCGTACAAGACATAATATTGGATTTGATGTGATCGATGAATTATCTAAAAAGTGGGACATTCCACTTGATCAATCAAAGTTTAAAGGATTGTATGGTGCTGGATTTGTAAAAGGAGAAAAAGTTTTTTTATTAAAACCACTTACATATATGAATTTATCAGGTGAATCCATTAGACCACTGATGGATTATTTTCAAATTGAGATAGAGGATATTGTAGTTATTTATGATGATTTAGATTTACCGGTTGGAAAGATTCGCTTGCGACAAAAAGGAAGTGCTGGTGGACATAACGGGATTAAATCAACGATTGCTCATATCGGTACGCAAGAATTCAACCGCATCCGAGTGGGGATAGATCGTCCGCCTCAAGGAATGAAAGTCCCGGATTATGTACTTGGTAAGTTTACTGAAGAAGAAATGAACGAAATGAAAGCTGTCATTAATAAATGTACTGATGCGTGTCAAGAATGGTTAAATGTACCTTTCCTTCAAGTCATGAATGTATATAATCAATCATGATATAATGATTTGTGCATATCCTTCCAACAAACCGTCAATAATAATGACAATTGATGGATAAAGGGAAGTGTTATTGTTGGCTATTCATTACTCATGCCGCCATTGCGGGGTATCTTTAGGGACTGTCGATAAACAAACGGTTCAAGCAGAGCAATTAGGCTTTCATAAATTAAATGAAGAAGAAAGACATGAAATGATCCAGTATGATAATTCGGGAAACGTTTACGTGAAGGCGATTTGTGAGGATTGCCATGAATCACTAGAGCGTAATCCCGACTACTATCAGCAAGACTTTCTAATTCATTAAAGCTTTGGAGTACTTTCCAAAGCATTTTTCTGTTTCTTTATACTCTTTTCGATAGATAGGAAAAAAGTTTAGTACGATAATAGAGGGACTTTTCTTATAAAAATCGAATAATATATAAAGTTAACAACCATTGTTTGAAAAAACACGCATGATTTATATGCTTTGTGAGTATAAACATGTAAGTAAGAAAAATTTGGCTTCCTAACCTATACGAGGTTTAGGGAGCTTAAAGTGCTTTAAAAATGTATTTAAAAAGAAGAGCAAATAGGGGAGTAGTAGCTTTCTCAGGTTGAGGGAGAGATGTTGCTTTTTGTAATAGGAGGATTACTGCATGTTAGGGCTTAAAAAAGTATTTTCACAACAGGATGAGGTCTTGTCTGTATTATCAGGTATAGATGAAGGGTTAAATGAACAAATGGTGGCAGGTTTAACGGGTTCAGCTAGAACGCTTTTTCTGGCGGCAGTATATGAACAGTCTAAACGTCCCTTACTTGTGACAACCCACAATTTATTGCAAGCGCAAAAATTATATGAGGATTTAACACAACTTCTCGGAGAAGAGCAAGTATTCTTGTATCCTGCAAATGAGTTAATTGCAGCCGAATTAAGTATATCTAGCCCAGAATTAAAAGGGCAAAGAATTGAAACACTCAACCATATGATGTCAGCAAATGATGGTGTCATGATTGTACCTATGGCAGGGTTAAAGAAGGTCCTTCCACCTAAAGAGTTGTGGAGTAAACTTCAGTTGACGTTAAAAGTTGGCGATGAGCTAACCGAACAACAATTAAATCAGTTTATTCAAATGGGCTACAGTCGAGTGGAGATGGTGTCCTCTCCAGGTGAATTTAGTGTTCGTGGTGGTATTATTGATATTTATCCGTTAACAGAGTCAGACCCTATTAGAATTGAATTATTCGATACAGAGGTTGATTCTATCCGGTTCTTTTCTTTAGAAGATCAGCGCTCAAAGTCAAAGGTTGAGCGTGTGTTAATTGGGCCAGCTACGGAAACACCAATGGAAGGTGAACATTTTGAGCGGCTTATTCATACTTTAGAGTCAGGATTGGGTAAAAGCTTAAAAAAATTAAAAAATGACCAAGCCAAACAAAGCCTTACACAAAATATCGGTTATGAATTAGAACAATTAAAGACTGGTACTAAACCAGAGCAATTATATAAATATTTATCCCTTGCTTATGAGGGAGGCAGTAGTTTAATAGACTATCTTCCTGCGAACGGATTGATTTTTGTAGACGAAGTCAGTCGCGTACAAGAAATGAATGATTCCCTTGATAAAGAAGAAGCAGAATGGTACACGAACCTACTTGAAGAAGGACAAATTATTCACGACGTTGTGACTTCCCATTCTTTAAAAGAATTAATGTATAGTAAGAAAAATCCGATTGTTTATATGTCTTTATTTTTACGACATGTACCGAATACAAATCCGCAAAATATTATTAATATCTCCTGTAAGCCGATGCAAAATTTTCATGGTCAAATGCATGTGCTTAAAACAGAGGTTGATCGCTGGAAAAAAGGAAATTATGCTATTGTTTTTCTTGCTGTAGATGAAGAGCGGGTTCACAAATTGCAAAATGTGTTAGAGGATTATGATATTGAATCCGCTATCATCAAGCAGGACTCTCTCCTTGCACAAGGAAGAATTCAGATTTTAGAAGGGGCCATTCAAACAGGTTTTGAGCTAAATAATCAACGGATTGCCGTGATTACAGAAGAAGAGCTATTTAATCATAAAACAAGAAAGAAACAGAGGAGACAAAAACTTTCCAATGCAGAAAGAATTAAGAGCTATTCGGAATTAAAGATTGGTGATTACGTTGTTCATGTCAACCATGGTATTGGTAAGTATTTAGGGATTGAAACTTTAGAGATTAATGGTGTCCATAAAGATTATTTGAATATTCGTTATCAAGGTAGTGATCAACTTTATGTTCCTGTTGAACAAATTGACCTTGTACAAAAATATGTAGGGTCTGAATCAAAAGAACCGAAGATTTATAAACTTGGCGGTAACGATTGGAAGAAGGTAAAGAAAAAAGTCCAATCCTCTGTTGAAGATATCGCCGATGACCTTATTAAATTATATGCCGAAAGAGAAGCATCGAAAGGATACGCTTTTAACCCTGATAGTGATATGCAGCGAGAGTTTGAATCTGCTTTCCCATATCAAGAAACAGAAGATCAAATTCGTTCCATTAATGAGATTAAAAAAGATATGGAAAGAGAAAGACCAATGGACCGTTTGCTTTGTGGAGACGTGGGTTATGGAAAAACAGAAGTGGCAATACGAGCGATCTTCAAAGCAGTGGCAGATGGTAAACAAGTTGCTTTTCTTGTGCCAACAACGATCCTTGCACAACAGCATTATGAAACGATGCTTGAGCGGTTCCAAGACTATCCTGTAAAAATCGGTATGTTGAGTCGATTCCGTACGAAGAAACAACAAACTGAAACGATTAAAGGATTAAAAGCGGGGACGGTTGATGTTGTCGTTGGTACACACCGTATCCTTTCTAAAGATTTGACTTATCGAGATCTCGGTTTGTTGATTATAGACGAAGAACAAAGGTTTGGTGTTACTCATAAAGAGAAAATCAAGAAATTAAAAACAAATGTCGATGTTTTAACATTAACAGCGACACCAATTCCGCGTACATTGCATATGTCCATGCTGGGCGTTCGGGATTTATCCGTTATTGAGACACCACCTGAAAATCGTTTTCCAGTACAAACATATGTGATGGAATATAACGGTGTATTGGTGAGGGAAGCAATCGAGCGAGAATTAGCACGTGGTGGTCAGGTCTATTTCCTGTATAATCGCGTGGAGGATATTGAGCGTAAAGCAGAGGAAATCTCTATGATTGTTCCTGATGCAAGGGTCGCTTATGCACATGGTCAGATGACGGAGAATGAATTAGAGAGCGTCATGCTTGGTTTCTATGACGGTGAATATGATGTCTTAGTAAGTACAACGATAATTGAGACTGGTGTAGATATACCAAATGTAAATACATTAATTGTTCATGATGCTGATCGCATGGGCTTATCTCAGTTGTATCAATTGCGAGGAAGGGTAGGTAGGTCTAACCGTGTGGCTTATGCGTACTTTACCTATCGTAAAGATAAAGTCCTTACAGAAGTGGCAGAGAAACGTTTGCAGGCGATTAAAGAATTTACGGAGCTTGGCTCTGGATTTAAAATTGCCATGCGTGATTTAACGATTCGAGGTGCAGGTAATTTACTTGGAGCGGAGCAACATGGCTTTATTGATTCTGTTGGGTTTGATCTATATTCACAAATGCTAAAAGAAGCAATTGAAGAGAGGAAAGAATCCATGGGCGGTGAGCCGAGAAAAGAGCCAATGGAAATTGATTTAGAAATTGATGCTTATATTCCAGATGCATTTATTTCTGATGGACATCAGAAAATTGAAATGTATAAACGCTTCCGTGGGATTACGAGCCTAGAGGATATTGATGAATTGAAAGATGAGATGGTTGACCGCTTTGGTGATTATCCGGAAGAAGTCGCGTATTTATTTAAAATTGCTGAAATGAAAGTATATGGAGAAGTGGCTGGAGTCGAACTAGTGAAGCAATCAAAAGATGAAGTACTTGTCCTATTATCTGAGCAAGGTAGTGTGGAAGCTGATGGGCAAAAAGTATTCAAGCTCAGCAATCAATTTGGTCGCATGATTGGGCTTGGTATGGATGGAAAAAAACTGAAAGCAGTTCTCCATATAAAAGGAATTGCCACGAAAGAATGGTTAGAAAATGCGTTTACCTTTATGAAGGGATTACAAGATACAAAGAAGGTTCCTGAAAAAACAGCCAAGTAACTGTTGAAAAATATTGGTAATTTCATTGTAAGAATTGCAATGTTTGATTGAGAAAGGACAAGGGTATTTCAAGGATAGAGCACATAAATGGAATGTTTATCCCTTTCTGGAATGAATCACACCTAAAAGAAAAAATAGTTGGACGTGTATATAACTTTCCTTATGAAAGATACTAAGTTCAAACATGGCGATGCATTCATGATATCTTCCTTATGAATCATAGCTATTTTGAAAAGTAAAAGCTGTAGTTTAAGTTAGATTTAACCGAAAATCATCTGTAAAGGGAAATATTTATCATTAGCGAAGGAATAAATGGGAAGAATTCTCGTTGTATCGTCCTAATGGCCATGGATCGGTTAGAGTTAAGCGGCTTTTTCTTTTCAGTAATTTAATCATCAGATGAAAGTGAGGCAACGTTGAATGAAAGCAACAGGTATTGTTCGTCGTATTGATGATTTGGGTCGTGTCGTCATTCCTAAAGAAATCCGGAGAACTTTAAGAATCCGTGAAGGAGATCCACTTGAGATTTTTGTAGACCGCGATGGAGAGGTAATTTTAAAGAAATACTCACCTATCTCTGAGCTTAGTGACTTCGCAAAAGAATATGCAGAAGCATTATATGATAGCTTAGGAAATCCGGTCTTAATTTGCGATAGAGATACATATATCGCTGTTGCAGGAGGCTCTAAGAAGGATTACTTAAATAAGAGTATTAGTGATCTAGTAGAGAAGACAATGGAGGATCGTAGCTCTGTTCTTGTGACCCAATCAAGCGAAATTTCAATTGTAGATAATCATACAGAATCCGTCGCATCTTACACAATAGGACCCATAGTAGCCAATGGCGATCCAATTGGCGCAGTCGTAATCATTGCGAAAGATGACACCATTGGTGCAGTTGAACAAAAATCCGTCGAAACCGCAGCTGGATTTTTAGCGAGACAAATGGAATCATAGTATATAGGTAATATGAGCTGGAACTTTTCTAGCGTCATCTAGTGCGAACAATCATATTCTTAATGATGATTGTTCGCTTTATTTTTGTGTAGACATTGACTTTCGGGAGCTGAATGCTGCTAAAGTTAGATGAAAATGATCTGGCGTAAGATGCCATTAGAAACGAATCAGCCCCTTAACTGAAGTCGACAGGAAATGCTTAATCGGGTAAAAAAGTGCCGCGTTCTGAAAAGACCGATTAAGATGGTAACGAGTCTAAAAACCAGCATCTCAATGAAATTTTCGGTAAGAATCACTCAAGGGAATTTGTCTGGAAAAGATGGGAGATGTAAATCAAAGAAACCCAAGCGTGAAGAAATCATAATTAGGCCAGAGCTAATATCGAATAATCGCTTCAAAAATTGATAGTTTCAAGTAGGATTTACTTAAACATAAGGAGAAATCATAGCTAAGCATCCTTTTACCGAAAAACTACAAATGCCTCCCTCAGGCAAGGAGCGAGAGACAATTATCAATAAATGAATATGCTATAATACATTTCGAAGTTCATAGTTAAGCGGTATCGTCGTGCTTATAGGGGGAGATATCTTCTGGATACCAATCAAACTTCTACGAGTATAATGAAAGGTGCGGTTATTTTGACTGCGGCAGGAATCATTGTCAAATTGTTGAGCGCGGTTTATCGCATTCCTTTCCAAAACATAGTAGGAGATATCGGGTTTTATATTTATCAACAAGTGTACCCTTTTTATGGGATCTTTCTTGTATTAGCCACAACAGGTTTTCCTGTTGTGATTTCAAAACTATATATTGAGCAAAGAACGAGGAATGGTGAGGAAGGTGGACGGCGATTATTAAAAGTTGCCGGATTATTGTTATCAATGATTGCTGTTTTATGTTGCTTAACGATGTATTTTAGTGCCGATGCCTTAGCTTACTATATGAACGATCCTCAATTGGCTGATTCCTTGCGCATTGTTGCTATTAGTTTTTTAATATTACCACTTGTATCAGTGTTAAGAGGTTTTTTTCAAGGAAAAGGAAATATGATGCCAACAGCTGTTTCCCAAGTGAGTGAACAACTTATACGAGTGCTGTTTATCTTGCTTTATGCTTATATACTAACTAAAATGGGTGCTTCCATTTATTCTGTTAGCGGTGGAGTTTACTATGGTGTCATTTTAGCCTCTTTGGCAGCTTTTGCAATCTTGCTATTCTATTTTATAAAAGAAATGAAAAGTGCACCAAGAATAAGGCAGAAGCACAGGGGTGTTAGCTCGTATTTACAACTGTCTAAAGAGATTATTGTCCAAAGCTTTGCTATTTGTGTGAGTAGTTTATTACTCATTTTTATCCAGTTAGCAGATGCCCTCAATCTTTATGCATTATTGACGACATCGGGTTTTTCTGAGATTGAAGCAAAGACATTAAAGGGTGTATATGACAGAGGCCAGCCACTTATTCAATTAGGTTCTATTGTTGCCACTTCGATGAGTTTATCGCTCGTACCAATTCTTACATACGTAAAAATAAAGCAACCTCATCTACTCAATGAAAAAATCCAATTGGTCATAAGAGTGAGCCTTCTATTTGGCGTTGGCGCTTCAGTGGGGCTTTGGGCGATAGTGAGACAAACAAATGTCATGCTATTCGAAAATGATAAAGGTTCAGCCGTTCTAGGTCTAATGTCTATTGTTATTTTACTAAGCTCTCTTGTGATTACTTTGGCAGCCGTACACCAAGGCCTAGGAAATAGCTTTTTTCCAGCGTGGACGATTTTAATCGGAGTGGGCATTAAGTACTTTCTGAATACCTCATTGGTACCGCATTATGGAATATATGGGGCTGTGTACGCCACATACATTGCGTTAGCGTTGATGGTAATTGCTTTGCTGTTTCGGTTAAAATGGAACCAAAGTGTCACACTTGTTTCAGTACGTGTGTTATTGACAATTCTTAGTTCTGCTATTCTGATGACGATTTTTTTAAATTTGTATCTCTCTGTTACTGCACTTTCATTCATGAGTGGACGAGTACTTGCTACCTTTCAATCGTTAACCGGCGCCGCTCTTGGTGCGATTCTTTATTTATTTCTTACGATTCGCAGCAACATATTTACAGAAGCAGAGCTACGTCAGTTACCTTTTGGAGAAAAGCTTCTCCATTTTATGAAAAGAAGATAAAAACAAACCGACACAAAAAGTAAAATAAAGGAGAATTATTTATAATGAAGGTAACAGTTATTGGCCTTGGGGCAGGAGATCTTAATCAACTGCCACTAGGAGTATATAAGCTATTAACCAGTGTTAATAAAGTCTATTTAAGAACAAAAGAACACCCTGTGGTATCAGCCTTAACCGCCGAAGGAGTGCTATTTGAATCCTTTGACACAATCTATGAATCACATGATCAATTTGCAGAGGTGTACGAAGAAATAAGCACCCTTTTGTTAGAAAAAGGAAAAGTAGAAAACATTGTTTATGCTGTGCCGGGTCACCCGCTTGTAGCAGAAAAAACGGTACAATTACTCATTGAAAGGGCTGATGAGTATGGAGTTAATTTAGACTTTAAGGGTGGCCAAAGTTTTCTAGATAGCATGTTCCAAGCGTTAAGGGTTGATCCAGTTGAAGGTTTTACACTATTAGATGGTACGGACTTAAAGGGAAGTGAACTTGTTCTTACACAACATATGATTATCGGACAAGTGTATGATGCATTTATTGCATCTGAAGTAAAGTTGACGTTAATGGAATATTTACCGGATGATTATTTAGTAAAGATTGTAACAGCGGCCGGAAGCAGTGAAGAAGTGATTAAGGAAGTTCCGCTTTATGAACTAGATCATGATTTAGCTTTAACTAATTTAACATCTGTATATGTCCCTCCCGTTATGAATGAAGAGATTCTTTACCCAACGTTCCCTAAACTGAAAGAAATCATTGCTACCTTAAGAGGTCCAAATGGATGTCCGTGGGATAAGAAACAAACACATCAATCTTTGAAGAAATATTTAATCGAGGAAGCGTATGAATTAATCGAAGCGATTGAAGAAGATGATATTGATCATATAATTGAAGAGCTAGGGGATGTGTTGTTACAAGTTATGCTTCATGCCCAGATAGGAGAAGATGAAGGGTACTTCTCTATTCATGATGTAATAGAAGGTCTTTCTAAAAAAATGGTTTTTAGACATCCGCATGTGTTTCGAGAGAGAGCAGCAGAAGATGTAAATGAAGCGTTACGTAACTGGGATGAAATGAAAAAACAAGAAAAAGGCGAAAAAACATCGTCACTATTGGATGGTGTTCCAAAATCATATCCAGCCATGTTGCGTGCAGAAGAGTTACAAAAACGTGCTGCAAAGGTCGGTTTCGATTGGGAAAACATCCAACCAATGTGGGATAAGGTGTTTGAAGAAATTAAAGAATTTCAATTGGAAGCCGAGAATAATAATGACAATCGCATAATAGAATTTGGTGATATATTATTTGCATTTATCAATATTGCTCGGTATTATCAAATCAACCCAGAAGAAGCATTACATCGAACCAATACGAAATTTACGAATCGGTTTTCATATATAGAGAAAAAACTAGATAAGAATCTAGAAGAGGCGAGCCTGGAGGAAATGGATCGTTTTTGGGAAGAAGCGAAGAAAAAAGGTTACTAAATGAACTTTTTAGGGTAAAGGGGAGTGAAAGTATGCGCTTAGATAAATTTCTAAAGGTATCTCGATTAATAAAAAGACGTACATTGGCAAAGGAAGTCTCTGACCAAGGGCGTATTGCTATTAATGGATTAGAAGCGAAGGCAAGTACCAATGTAAAAGTTGGTGATGAATTATCGATTCGATTTGGGCAGAAAGTGACAAAGGTGCGAATAGATAAAATACAGGAAACAACAAGAAAAGATGATGCAGCGGAAATGTACACGATAGTGAGTGAAGAAAGAATGAATCAAGAATAAATAAATAGCGCTTGTTCTAATCCCTGAGCAATCTTCATACATATGTATTAAAGGATTGTACTATGGATTGTGAGGGATAAAGATGAGCCAATACCATGAGAACTCGAGTAAACAAACTGCTCCTGATCATGATGTGATCATGCGTGGCAGAAGGCTGCTAGATATTACGGGAGTGAAGCAGGTAGAAAGCTTTGATAATGAAGAGTTTTTATTAGAAACTGTCATGGGTTTTTTAGCTATTAAAGGGCAAAATCTACAAATGAAGAATTTAGATGTGGACAAAGGAATTGTCTCCATAAAAGGGAAAATTTTCGACCTTGTTTATTTAGATGATCAACATGGAGAAAAAGCTAAAGGGCTCTTTAGCAAGTTATTCCGATGACGTTATCGGTCCAATTTTTGACGATGCTCTCTATGATTGGGATGGGTTCCCTTTTTGGAGCGAGCTTAGATACGTATCAGCGCTTTCTCAAACGGCCACTAAGAAAGAGTTGGGTTGTCTTTATAAATGACATCCTTTTTTGGCTATTACAAGGACTAGCTATTTTTTATATTTTGTTCCTTGTCAATGAAGGAGAGTTAAGATTCTACATCTTTTTAGCTTTACTTTGCGGTTTTGCAGCCTATCAAGCGTTAATGAAGAATATTTACCTAAAGCTATTAGAGATAGTTATTTCTACGATTATTTCTATTTATTATTTTATTGTGAAGGTCATTCGTCTATTAATTATTCGACCTGTTCAGTTTTTTTTCACTACCTTAATAGGGCTATTGGTATTAGTGGGCAAACTTCTTCTACTACTGATAAAATGGACAAGTAATGTGCTAATGTTCATCTTAAAAGTACTATTATCACCAGTAAGATGGATATTTCGACTTCTTATTCGTATATTACCAGACCCTTTTAAAAAATCAGTCGATAAGTTCTATGATAAATTAAAAGGATATTTCCAAAAAGGGAAAGAATATGTTAAAAAACTGGCGGAAAAGTGGAAGAAGAAAGAATAACTTAGAAGGGAGAGATAGTTGTATGAGTACCAACAAGAATAAAAATGTAGCCAAGATCCATTCAAGCTATATCAAACAACAGGAAGCCAATAAAATCAGTTCTCAACGGAGAAAGAAGCTTCTCTATCGTAGACTGACTGTCTTTTTTGTATTTGTTGCTGTGGTTTCAGTATTTATGATTACGACTATCGTATCCCAATCTGCTGCCCTAGGTGAAAAGAAAGAAGAAAAGGTAAAACTTGCTCATCAATTGAAAGAACTAGAACAGTCAGAAAAGGCCTTGAATGAAGAGATTGTTAGGTTACATGATGAAGAGTATTTAGAGAAACTTGCTAGAAGGGATTATTATCTTTCTGAACAAGGTGAAATCATCTTCAAAATGCCGGATGAAACAGATGAAAAGGAAAAAAAAGAAAATGAGTCAGCTCAATGAGAAGTTGACACCTATTTTTATCTTTCGGTATAATATAGTATAAGTATGAATACATTTGGGTTTACTTTATATCTTTAAGGAGGAAATATCTTTTTATGTCAATCGAAGTAGGCAGCAAGTTACAAGGAAAGGTTACAGGCATCACTAATTTCGGAGCGTTTGTAGAGCTGCCGGAAGGATCAACAGGCCTTGTGCATATTAGTGAAGTTGCAGACAATTATGTGAAGGACATTAATGATCACCTCAAAGTAGGCGATACTGTTGAAGTGAAAGTTATTAATGTGGAGAAAGACGGTAAAATTGGTTTATCAATTAAGAAAGCTGTTGATCGTCCTGAGAGAACGGAAAGGCCTGAAAGAAGAGAGTCGAGAGGCTATTCTGGGCGCCCACGTCAAGGTAGAACAAACGATAATCACCGTCCTTCAAAGGAGACATTCGAATCTAAAATGGCTCGCTTTTTGAAAGACAGTGAAGACCGTTTATCTTCTCTTAAGAGAAATACAGAATCAAAACGTGGTGGCAGAGGAGCTAAACGAGGTTAACTTGCTGCTGAATTAATATATACGAGCAAGGGGATCACGACGATTCCTGCAAAAGCAATCCTTATTGGGATTGCTTTTTTTATTATTCTTCCGCAACTATTGTGACGAATGGCAATGATTGTAAGTTATAACGATTAAGTGTGGTGACTTAGGTAGGTATAAGAAACTTTGCGTATAAGGAATTGTGCGTATGTGGGGGATAGGGTGCAGAAGATTGACTGAATGGATTAGACGAGAAACGGGTCAGAAATTAGGTCAGAGGGTAAAGTTTGATTGGATTAGGCAAGAAACGGATCAGAAATCAGGTGGTAGAGGAAAGTTTGATAGGATTAGGCGAGAAACGGATCAGAAATCAGGTGGTAGAGGAAAGTTTGATAGGATTAGGCGAGAAACGGGTCAGAAATAAGGGCAGAGGGTAAAGTTTGATTGGATTAGGAGAGAAACGGATCAGAAATTAGGTCAGAGAGAAAAGTTTGATAGGATTAGACGAGAAACGCACCAGAAATTAGGTCAGAGAGAAAAGTTTGATTGGATTAGACGAGAAATGCACCAGAAATTAGGTCAGAGAGAAAAGTTTGATTGGATTAGACGAGAAACACACCAGAAATTAGGCAAGAGAGAAAAGTTTATTTGGATTAGACAAGTAACGTGTCAGAAAATAGTTCAGAGAGAAAAGTTCG
Organism: Cytobacillus kochii; assembly: GCF_044790165.1. Taxonomy (NCBI): domain Bacteria; kingdom Bacillati; phylum Bacillota; class Bacilli; order Caryophanales; family Bacillaceae; genus Cytobacillus; species Cytobacillus kochii. The sequence goes on from NZ_CP085254.1 coordinate 69,724, forward strand.
ATTAGATTAGGCGAAAACAAATCAAAAATCAAACAAAAAAAACACATGCTAGGGCTGCTGTTATTATCATTAAAAATGAGTATAAAACAAACCTGAACAGTTGAAGCTGCCCAGGTTTGTTTTATAGCTAATATAAGTGATGACCCGTACGGGATTCGAACCCGTGTTACCGCCGTGAAAGGGCGGTGTCTTAACCGCTTGACCAACGGGCCACTATAAAAAATGGTAGCGGCGGAGGGGATCGAACCCCCGACCTCACGGGTATGAACCGTACGCTCTAGCCAGCTGAGCTACACCGCCATTTGAAGTTACTTTCTTTTAAAAGCACAAGATATATAATACAAAGATTCTACAAGTCTGTCAATATTATTTCCCCCGGAAAATTTTTGTCGGAATAGTTGATGGGGTTTCGTCATTTTTTGGAAGCATGTGATGTCTAGTTTTTTTAGACAACAGGAGAACGTATGGTCCAATTCCAATCCTTTAATTGATGCTGCTTTTGTACTCTTTTTGCACTTTATAAAGAAATCAGTCGAACGAAAAAGAGGTACTTGTCCATTATTTTGACAAACTTTTAAGACATAGCCCTTTATAATAGCAAAAAAGAAACAAATAGGGAGTGGGAATGATGGAAAAACTCGAACGAACAATTGCAGAACCGATAGGGGAAGTGGATCTTCGTCGTCCCAAGATGGAGCTCTCAAAAATAGGTGGGAAAATACAGACGGGCTTAGAAACTTTCTTTATTAAGAAGGGGTACTTGTTTTTAATTATTGGTTTTTTACTTGGACGAGCCCTTATATTGTCCCAGTTGACACCATTCACTCTGCCCTTTTTTGCTGCGATGTATTTAGTAAGAAAGGATAAAGCACCGCTTGCTTTAATTGGATTGATTGGAGGAGCTTCGACTTTATCATTTACTCATGGTGTGACCACGTTTTTAACATCTTTCTTTTTTCTGTTTGTTTTTCGGATAAGTAAAAAGTGGGTTACCAATGAATTAAAAGTAATGCCTATATATGTGGCTGTGACATTATTAGTCAGTTCGATTATCCAATCTTATATCTTAACGGGACATGTGGCGATGTACGATTTCATGATGGCTGGTGTAGAGGCTAGTTTAGGATTTATCCTATGTTTAATATTCCTACAGAGCCTGCCGTTACTATTTTTTAATCGGAGGAGGCAATCATTAAAAACAGAGGAAATCGTCTGCCTCATTATTATGCTAGCCTCAGTAATGACAGGAACAATCGGATGGACCGTATATGACCTATCAGTCGAACATGTGATGTCTCGTTATTTGGTGCTTGTGTTTTCATTTGTCGCTGGTGCCACGGTTGGCTCAACGGTTGGTGTCGTGACAGGGCTAATATTTAGCTTGGCTAATATTTCAAGTTTTTTCCATATGAGTTTATTAGCATTCTCTGGTTTGCTAGGTGGGTTATTAAAAGAAGGGAAGAAAATAGGTGTGGCATTTGGTTTGCTCATTGCTACCTTACTCATGGGAATGTATGGTGACAATCAGTCAAACTTATTAATTGGTTTATACGAAACGGGAGTAGCAATATTTCTATTTCTATTAACGCCTCAAAGTTTTACTTCAAAGCTAGCGAAACATATCCCTGGGACAGCAGAATATGCCGCAGAGCAACAGCAGTACATGAGAAAAATGCGGGATGTAACTGCGCACAGAGTTTCTCAGTTTTCTAATGTTTTTCAAGCGTTATCGCAAAGCTTTGCCATGCAACATCAAGCTCCTGTGGTGGAAAATGATGAGACAGATCGAGAATTGGATTATTTCCTAAGTAATGTCACAGAGAAGACATGCCAAACTTGCTTTAAAAAGGATCACTGCTGGGCTAGGAACTTTGATACAACATATGATTATATGAAAAACATTATGCACGATTTAGATGAAAAAGACGGACAAATTTCTTCACGACTAGAAAGGGAGTGGGAAAAACACTGTACACGGTCGAAGAAAACAACAGAAGTGATTCAACAGGAGCTTACTTTTTATAAAGCAAATCAACGGTTGAAAAAACAAGTACAAGAAAGTAGGAAGCTTGTGGCAGATCAATTATTAGGTGTGTCTGCAGTGATGGGGGATTTTGCTAAAGAAATTCAAAGAGAGAGAGAGAATCATCATAAACAGGAAGAACTGATATTAGAGGCCATCCAAGAATTTGGGGTAGAGGTAGAACAGGTAGAAATTTATAGCTTGGAGCAAGGCGATGTTGATATAGAGATGACGATCCCATACTGCAATGGGCACGGGGAATGTGAGAAATTAATTGCACCAATGCTTTCAGATATATTAGGAGAAACAATCTTAGTTAAATCTGAGGAATGTGCGAGTTATGCCAATGATTATTGCCATGTTACTTTTCGTTCAGCAAAGGCATATGTCATTGATACGGCAGTGGCACATGCGGCTAAGGACGGTGGCTTAGTATCAGGAGATAGTTATTCAACAATTGAATTAGGTAGCGGTAAGTATGCAATTGCCATTAGTGATGGGATGGGAAATGGAGAACGAGCACATATAGAAAGCAAAGAAACGTTAGAATTACTACAGAAAATATTGCAATCAGGTATAGAAGAGCAAGTGGCCATAAAATCGGTCAATTCTGTTCTGTCATTAAGGACAACAGATGAAATTTTCTCCACATTAGATTTGGCGATGATTGATTTACAAAATGCTGATGCTAAATTTTTAAAAATAGGATCCACACCGAGTTTTATTAAAAGAGGGAGCCAAGTGATGAAAGTGCAAGCAAGTAATTTACCTATAGGCATGATTGAAGAATTCGATGTCGATGTTGTTAGTAAGCAATTAAAAGCAGAGGATTTATTAATTATGATGAGCGATGGTGTATTTGAAGGGCCGAAACATGTGGAGAATTTTGATCTTTGGATGAAGAGGAAAATAACTGAGTTAAAAACGAACGACCCACAAGAAGTGGCAGATTTAATTATGGAAGAGGTGATTCGATCAAGAGCGGGACGTATTGATGATGATATGACGGTGATGGTGGCAAAAGTAAAGCACAATATCCCGAAATGGTCGAGTATACCGTTCCATAAACAAGCGAATTAATGTTAAATAGAATAGAATCTCCAATAGATGACATTTTTATGTATATTTCCTTTCTAATCCGTTGAAAATGGTTAGTAATCACTAAGTAACTTCTATCAGATTAGGAGGGGAAAAAGATGAAAACAGGTACCCTAAAACAAATTTTACTTATTACAGACGGGTGTTCAAATGTTGGAGAAGACCCTATAGCCATGTCGGCTCTAGCAAAAGAGCAGGGAGTTTCCGTAAATGTGATAGGTGTAATGGAGAATGACGTTATTGACGAGAAGGGAATGCAGGAAATTGAGAGTATTGCCCTTTCCGGGGGTGGGGTAAGTCAAGTCGTATATGCTAGACAGCTATCGCATACCGTCCAGATGGTAACAAGGCAGGCGATGACACAAACATTACAAGGAGTAGTCAATCGTGAACTCACGCAAATCTTAGGAAATAAACAAACGATTGAGGATTTGCCTCCAGAACAAAGAGGCGAGGTAATGGAGGTCGTGGATGAGCTAGGGGAAACGGTTGAAATGGAAGTGTTGATTCTTGTCGATACGAGTGCAAGTATGAAACATAAGCTACCTACAGTCAAAGAAGCCTTATTTGATCTATCTTTAAGCTTAAATGCACGAACGGGAAAAAATAAATTTTCTCTGTTTGTATTTCCCGGGAAAAAGAATGATGTCGAAAAATTGCTAGATTGGACACCTAAGCTCGAATCGTTAACTTCTGTGTTCGCTAAACTCTCAACAGGTGGTATTACACCCACTGGACCAGCTTTAAGAGAGGCGATTACCTATTTTGAGAAGAAACGATCATTACGCAATTTAATTTCTAGAAATGACGATGAGTACTATGAAGAGTCAATTTAATCTACAAAAAGGTGCGATTATTAACGGGAAATGGCATCACAAGCAATACCGTATCGAAAAAGAACTAGGTGCAGGGGCTAATGGTGTAGTTTATCTCGCCACATACCTTGGGCAACTCGTTGCTTTAAAAATAAGTGAAAATGGGTATACAGTAACTTCTGAAGTGAATGTGCTAAAATCCTTTACGAAGGTCCAAGGGTCTACCCTAGGACCTTCTTTGCTTGATGTTGATGATTGGCAATTTTCCTCATCCACTATGTATTCTTTTTATGTGATGGAATATATCCATGGTCCTGATCTCCACTCTTTTATTAAACAGAAAGGAGAGGCGTGGATACCTGTGCTCATGCTACAATTACTTTCTGATCTAGAGGAGCTGCACAAAGCGGGATGGGTATTTGGAGATTTAAAACCAGAGAATCTGATTGTCACAGGAAGAGCTCCGCGTATTCGGTGTATAGATGTAGGAGGAACAACATTAAAAGGTAGAGCCATTAAGGAGTTTACAGAGTTTTACGACCGAGGATATTGGGGGCTTGGTAGTAGAAAAGCTGAACCTACTTATGATTTATTCTCAACAGCTATGGTTTTTATTCACTGTGCCTATCCAAGCCGTTTCTCTAAAGACGGAAGGGGTTTAGAACAATTAATGGATAGGGTAAAGAAACATAAAATCTTAAAAACTTATGAAGGAGTTGTCATACCAGCACTTCAAGGCAGGTTTAAAACTGCTGAAGATATGAGACAAGCCTTGCTTGCCTGTTCATATAAGCAAACTCGTCCAAAAGGAACTGGTGTGTCCCCACCATCTAGGCAACCATCCCAAAAGACTAAAGGAAAGCCCAATGGAAAAACTGGAGCGTTCGTTTTAATCTTGTTTATTGGTTGTATTTACTTTTTCTATTTATATAGTCAAATGGTGTGAGAGGGTTTAGGTAGAAATAATCGTTTCTTTGGAAATAAACATTAAAAAAGTGATATCCTTTTAGTAGAAGTAATAGTTTAACATAAGGGAAGAATGTTATGTTTTATGCAAAGGTAAAAGCATTTTTATCACAAAAGGGCATTGAATTGGAAAATAAGCGTGTGGGAATTGCTGTCTCAGGAGGGCCAGACTCATTAAGCTTACTTCACTTTATGCAGCAATTAAGTAAACAAGAGTGTTTTCAATTAGTAGTAATCCATGTGGATCATATGTTTAGGGGCGAAGAATCTTTTGAAGACGCTAAGTTTGTAGAACGCTATTGTCAGAAGTCAGGCATTCCTTTTCATATGCAACGAATTGATGTTTCTGCACATATGAAGGAAACGGGGAAAAGCTCGCAAATTGCTGCAAGGGACTGTCGCTATCGTTTCTTTGAGCAAGTGATGCAAAGAGAAGCGCTTGATTACATTGCATTAGGTCATCATGGTGATGATCAAATTGAAACAATGTTAATGAGAATGACAAGAGGGAGTAGTGGTCTTGCTAGAGCGGGTATGCCAGTTATACGACCTTTTAGTAGAGGGGCAATTATACGTCCGTTCCTTTGCTTAAGTCGAAAAGAAATTGATTCCTATGTAGAGACTCATCATTTAGAACCTAGAATAGATCCTAGCAATGTAAAAGAAATCTATAGCAGAAATCGTTTTAGGAAAAATATCTTGCCTTTTTTAAAAAGGGAAAATCCTCAAGTGCATCACCATTTCCAACGCCTTAGTGAGGATTTGAGCGAAGATGAGGTATTTATGCAGGAATTAGCAGAAGCACAATTGAATAGTGTAACAGAGAGGAAAAGTGCTAGTGAAATTCTTCTTTATATTGACAGATTTACAGATGTCGCAAAACCTTTACAAAGAAGAGTGATTCAACTAATATTAAATTATCTATATCAGGAAAGGCCATCTTCTTTATCCGCTACACATATTGAAAATGTTTTTTCCTTAATTACTCATCCTCATCCGTCTGGAACCTTACATTTCCCAAATGGTTTAACCGTTGTACGTTCATATGATTGTTGTTTCTTCTCCACTAGTAAAAAAACAACCGTACAGCCGTATTTATTTCAAATACAAGAGCCAGGAAACTTTGTTATTCCTGAAGTAGGCGAGATCAGCATGCATTATGTCGATCACCCATTACAGGAATATCAACAAATGGATTATTTTTTGGTTAAAGCGGATATTGCCTTACCATTAACGATTCGTACAAGGAAAAATGGAGATAGGATGAAGTTAAAAGGAATAAATGGTAGCAAAAAGTTAAAGGATATCTTTATCGATCAGAAAATCCCGCGGCAAAAACGGGATTTATGGCCAGTTGTTACGGATGCAAGTGGTAACATTATATGGCTACCAGGATTAAAAAAGTCTGATCAAGCAGCTGAATATTCACCTGATACAAGCTATATTTTTCTGAAATACATAAAGCAATGATCTTCTAGGGGGCGCAGGAATAAGATGCGAAACGAAATTGAAAAAATCTTAATTACTGAAGAAGAGCTTCAGCAAAAAGTGAGAGAGTTAGGCGGCTTATTAACAGAGGAGTATGATGGACGTTTTCCTCTTGTAATAGGTGTCTTAAAAGGCGCAATGCCATTTATGAGCGATCTAATTAAACGAATTGATACCCATCTTGAAATGGATTTCATGGATGTATCCAGTTATGGGAATTCCATGGTCTCTTCAGGAGAGGTAAAGATTTTGAAAGATCTTGATACTTCTGTTGAGGGACGTGATGTCCTCATCATAGAAGATATCATTGATAGTGGATTAACATTGAGCTATTTAGTAGAGTTATTCCGTTATCGTAAAGCGAAATCGATAAAAATTGTTACTCTGCTTGATAAACCAACTGGTAGAAAAGCAGCAATTAAAGCGGATATCGTAGGATTTAATGTACCAGATGAGTTTGTCGTAGGATATGGATTAGATTATGCTGAGAAATACCGAAACTTACCATATATTGGTATCTTAAAACCTGAGGTGTATAGCAATAATAATTAAGTGAAAAGCGATGTGTGAAATACTTTACAAAACCCAGTCTGACCAAGTGTAATTCCTTGTATATGCACAATTTTGTATGATACGATACTATGTAGTTTGTTTACCGTGGGAGGAGGTAAGGGATGAATCGGATTTTCCGTAACACCATCTTTTATTTATTAATATTTTTAGTCATTATAGGGGTTGTCAGTTTCTTTAATGGCAATAACGAACCGACAGAGGCAATGACTTATGACCAATTTGTTGAGAATTTAGAGTCTGGTCAAGTTGAAAGCCTTAGTTTACAGCCTGTAAGGGGCGTTTATGAAGTACGTGGTCAATTAGAAGGCTATGAAGAAGGTAAATATTTTATCACATATATTGCTAATAGCGACTCCGTGATAGACCGAGTGGAAGAGTTAGCAAGTGATTCCAAATTAGAGATCCTACCAGCAGAAGAAGCAAATGGCTGGGTAACGTTCTTTACAACGATGATTCCATTCATCATCATTTTCATTTTATTCTTCTTCTTATTGAACCAAGCTCAAGGCGGCGGTGGCCGTGTAATGAACTTCGGTAAAAGTAAGGCAAAGTTATATGATGAAAGCAAAAAGAAGGTCCGTTTTAAAGATGTAGCAGGTGCGGACGAAGAGAAGCAAGAATTAGTGGAAGTTGTTGAATTCTTGAAAGACCCACGAAAATTCTCAGAACTTGGTGCGAGAATTCCTAAAGGTGTTCTATTAGTGGGACCTCCAGGTACTGGTAAAACGTTATTAGCGAGAGCAGCTGCTGGAGAAGCAGGCGTACCTTTCTTCTCTATTAGTGGTTCTGACTTTGTTGAGATGTTTGTCGGTGTTGGTGCTTCTCGTGTACGTGACTTATTCGAGAATGCGAAGAAAAACGCACCATGTATTATATTTATTGATGAGATTGATGCGGTTGGTCGTCAGCGTGGCGCCGGTGTCGGTGGTGGGCATGATGAACGTGAACAAACACTTAACCAATTGCTTGTAGAAATGGATGGCTTCGGTGCAAATGAAGGAATTATTATCATTGCTGCAACAAACCGTCCAGATATCCTTGACCCTGCGTTATTACGTCCAGGTCGTTTTGACCGTCAAATTACAGTTGATCGTCCGGATGTAACAGGTCGTGAAGCGGTATTAAAAGTTCATGCAAAAAATAAACCGTTAGATGAATCGGTAAACTTAAAAACGATTGCTCAACGTACACCAGGCTTCTCTGGTGCAGACCTTGAAAACTTATTGAATGAAGCAGCACTTGTTGCCGCTCGTCAGAATAAGAAGAAGGTGGATATGACCGATGTGGATGAAGCGACTGACCGTGTAATTGCAGGGCCTTCTAAGAAGAGTCGTGTTATATCTGAAAAAGAAAGAAATATTGTGGCTTTCCATGAGGCAGGTCATACTGTAATCGGCTTAATCTTAGATGAAGCTGATATGGTTCATAAAGTAACAATTGTACCTCGTGGGCAAGCAGGCGGATATGCTGTTATGCTGCCGAGAGAAGATCGTTACTTCCAAACGAAGCCAGAATTACTTGATAAGATTGTTGGTTTACTTGGAGGACGTGTAGCAGAGGAAATCGTGTTTGGTGAGGTTTCTACTGGTGCCCATAATGACTTCCAACGTGCAACAGGTATTGCACGCCGAATGGTAACTGAATTTGGTATGAGTGACAAACTTGGACCTCTACAATTTGGTCAATCACAAGGTGGTCAAGTATTCTTAGGTAGAGATTTCAATAACGAGCGTAATTACTCAGATGCGATTGCATATGAGATTGATCTAGAAATTCAAAGCATGATTAAAGAATGTTACCAACGCTGTAAGCAAATCCTTACAGAGAACCGTGACAAACTAGATATCATTGCAAAAACACTTTTAGAAGTGGAAACGCTAGATGCGGAGCAAATTAAACATCTATCTGATCATGGTACACTACCTGAACGCCCAGCTTCTAAAACAAGTGAAACAATAGAAGATTCAAATATTAAAGTAAATATTCGAAAAGATGACGATCGTAAAGATAATGAAGGTGAAATCACTGAAACAAGGGAAAAACAATCCCCTGCTGAAGAAGAAGAGCCTCCAGCAATTGATGAAGATCGTAAATCTTAATCAATAAAGAAAAAGCGCCTCACTATTGAGGGGCTTTTTCTTTTTTCTGTCTATAATGTGGGGGTTGAACCGTATAACAGAAAATTTCTTCGTGCAATAAGAGGAAACTTATCAAAGGTAGTGGAGCAAAATGGATTTGCACGTGCAACAAGAGGAAATTCATCAAAGGTAGCGTAGAAGCAAAATGGATTTGAAAAGTGTAACAAGAGGAAACTTATCAAAGGTAGCAGAACAAAAGTTGTTATACGGGGTCAGGTTTATACAATTATACAAACACCTATGGTTAATTATTAACGGAGCAAGAACTACATAACTTGACCGATTTTATTTATTTTAATGAAGCAAGAGGACAGCTATCATTGATTAGAGATATGCATTAAAGGAAATTATTTAGTAAGTTGTCCTATTAAATAGAAATGATGAATCTTCATTGATTCGAAAAGCCATTGATCATTCAGTGTTTAGACAATAGGGTTGCAGTTTTATAATTTGGATAATCTGAACAGAGGTGTGATATGATGTTCTCAGTATTAAAGTGTAATTATTTTATGTTTAGTGTGGTGAGGATGCTTGATCTTTGTTTTTGATGTAGGGAATTCAAATATGATGATGGGTGTTTATCAACGAGATGAGTTAAAGTATCATTGGCGAATAGAGACTGATCGTCATAAGACAGAGGACGAATATGCAATGATTGTGAAATCGTTGTTTGAGCATGAGCAATTATCTTTTGCTGATATAGATGGTATTATTATTTCCTCCGTTGTTCCTCCGATTATGTTTGCTTTGGAGCGAATGTGCGAAAAATACTTTCATATCAAACCATTAGTTGTGGGTCCAGGGGTCAAAACAGGTTTGAATATTAAGTATGATAATCCAAAAGAAGTGGGAGCCGACAGAATTGTTAATGCGGTGGCAGGTATTCATGAATATGGCGGGCCGCTCGTAATTGTTGATTTTGGCACAGCAACTACGTATTGTTATATTAATGAGCATAAACAGTATATGGGTGGTGCGATTGCACCTGGTATTGGTATCTCTACTGAAGCGCTATACTCTAGAGCAGCGAAATTACCGCGAATAGAAATTGTCAGGCCTGATGGGATTATTGGAAAGAATACCGTCTCAGCTATGCAATCAGGCATTCTCTTTGGCTATGTTGGTCAAGTAGAGGGAATTGTAAGTAGAATGAAGTTACAAGCAAAAGAGGAACCGCTTGTTATAGGTACAGGTGGGTTGGCCTCATTGATTGCAAAGGAATCAAAGGTTATAGATATTATTGATCCATTTTTAACCTTAAAAGGTTTACAGCTTATTTATAAACGAAATATGGACACGATAAAAAAGTAGAAATAACGTCTGTATTCGTCATGGAAGGAGTATTAAAATGAGTGATTATTTAGTAAAAGCTTTAGCTTATGAAGGACAAGTGAGGGCATTTGCCGTTCGTTCAACAGAAACAGTAGGAGAAGCGCAAAGAAGGCATCATACATGGCCAGTTGCTTCAGCAGCACTCGGGAGAGCAATGTCCGCTGGTGTAATGATGGGGGCGATGGTAAAGGGAGAAGACAAAATCACTATTAAAATCGAAGGTAATGGCCCACTTGGTCCACTTCTAGTTGATAGTAATGCCAAAGGGGAAGTGCGTGGTTATGTGACTCATCCCCAAGTGCATTTTGAATCCAATGCACAGGGCAAACTTGATGTCCGTCGTGGGGTTGGAACAGAAGGTACTTTGACAGTGGTAAAGGATATTGGAATGAGAGAAAACTTTTCTGGGCAAGTACCGATTGTATCAGGTGAGCTTGGGGAAGATTTTACGTATTACTTTGTCACATCTGAACAAACACCTTCATCAGTTGGTGTGGGTGTATTAGTCAATGATGACAATAGTATATTAGCTGCAGGTGGTATTATTATCCAGTTAATGCCTGGAACCGATGAAGAAACAATCGCAGCCATTGAAGAGAGGCTATCACATATTGAACCTGTTTCAACAATGATTGAAAAGGGGCTAACACCAGAAGAAATCTTACAAAGTGTTCTTGGTAAAGATCAAGTGAATTTCTTAGAAAAGATGGATGTTAGTTTTACTTGTACCTGTTCAAAAGAACGGTTTGGGAATGCGATTATTAGTTTAGGAAAAGAGGAAATTGCAGATATGATAGAGAAAGAAGGTAGTGCAGAGGCACAATGTCATTTCTGCAATGAAGCTTATCACTATAATAAAGAAGAACTTGAAGCATTTAAACAAGAAGCAAAATAAATGTGAGAGCTTGGGCGTATCTTGATTCTTAAGAACAATAGGGAATAGAAGGTGCACCTAAGCCTTTTTTTATACAGAAATATATGCAAAGTAGTAGGGGGAGGAGCTTTGAAAAGACAACATTTATGGTTAATCATACTAATACTCATTGTGATTAACTTTATGAGCGTTGCTTATTTTCTTGGGAAGAGCGAACCGAGTCAATCTGAAGTTGTGGCACAGATTGGAAAAGATGAAATTACAAGGCAAGATTGGTTAAATGAAATGGAGGGTCGCTACGGGAAAGAAGTGTTAGACGAAATGATTGATGGGAAGGTCATCGAGGCTGCTGGAGATAAATACGATGTTGAAATAGATAAAGAAGAGATTGACCGTGAAATCAAAATGTTAAAATCAGCGTATGGCACGTCTGCCGCTGCTTTATCAATCAATGAAGACCAATGGAGAAAGCAAATTAAAGATAGTTTAATGCTTGAGGAGCTTTTAACAAAAGAAGTAAGTATTTCTGAGGAAAAGCTGCAACAATACTTCGAAGATAACCAAGCTCAATATGAAATTAAGGATACATATCATCTATCACAAATTGTACTGGCAACTAAAGAAGAAGCGGAACAAACAGTGAAAGAATTAGACAATGGCTCAAGCTTTACAGCTATGGCGTTGGAAAAATCAACAGATACTTTAACAGCTGCCCAGGGTGGCGACCTTGGTTATGTGACAGTTGATGACGAAAATTATGAAACCATCATTAAAGCGGCGCAAGATTTAAAAGCCGGAGAATGGTCTGACCCAGTAAAAACCGCTGAGGGGTATGCTATAGTTCTGTTACAAGAGTTTGTTGAGGGAGAAACCTATTCCTTTAAGGATGTTAAATCACAAATACGGAGACAAATGGCTTTAGAGCAAATGGATCTTCCTGTTTCTACTGAACCTTTTAAGGATGAAGTGGATATCGAAACTTTTTATGATGGGGCTATGTAGTTTTTTGTTATTTATAGGTATCATATAGCATAAGCTAACATGAATCGTTCGGGTATAAAGTTTTAAATTTTCTAATAATTAAAGGGCTTTATGCCTGCATATTCGTTGACAATTGGTTGTGTGATTGATAAATTTAAATAAAACCAATAATAATACTCGGAATAAGGAGTGGAGAAGATGGTACGTATTGCAAATTCAATTACTGAACTCATTGGACAAACACCAATAGTGAAGCTTAATCGTATTGTAGAAGATGGAAGTGCGGATATTTATTTAAAGTTGGAGTATATGAATCCTGGAAGCAGTGTAAAAGATCGTATTGCTAATGCAATGATAGAAGCTGCTGAAAAAAGTGGTGATTTAAAAGAAGGCGATACAATTATTGAACCAACTAGTGGGAATACCGGTATTGGCCTTGCTATGGTTGCTGCAGCAAAAGGATATCAAACGATTTTAGTGATGCCTGAGACCATGAGTATGGAGAGAAGAAATCTTCTTCGTGCATATGGAGCAGAATTAGTGTTAACGCCGGGACCAGATGGAATGGGTGGTGCAATAAGAAAATCGCAAGAATTAGCGAAAGAGCATGGATACTTCATGCCACAACAATTCGAAAACTTATCAAATCCTGAAGTACATCGCGAGACAACAGGAAAAGAGATTGTTGAGCAAATGGGCGATCAATTAGATGCATTTATTGCTGGTATTGGTACAGGTGGCACGATTACAGGTGCTGGTCAAGTACTGAAGGAACAATACAAGGATATTAAGATTTATGCAGTTGAGCCTGCTGATTCTCCTGTTCTTTCAGGTGGAAAGCCAGGACCGCATAAGATTCAAGGTATTGGCGCAGGATTTGTACCTGAGATATTAGATACGAAGGTATATGATGAAATTATCGCTGTTGCCAATGAAGATGCGTTTGCTCAAGCCCGTCGAGCGGCTAAAGAGGAAGGGATTCTAGGTGGTATCTCTTCAGGTGCAGCTATTCACGCGGCTTTAAAGGTAGCCAAAGAGCTTGGAGAAGGCAAAAAAGTATTGGCGATTATTCCAAGTAATGGAGAGCGTTACTTAAGTACACCACTTTATCAATTTGATTAAAACGATCAAGAGAACGGCAGTGATGAGCACTGCTGTTTTTTTATTCAAAAATGAAGGCTGGCACCATCGTACTTGGTGACTGGCCTTCATTTTTGATTAACAATTATTACAATGAGAAAATGACTAGTAATTTGTAAGCAATTCGGTATGATGAGTATGAGGTGAGATTCAATGAAAAAGATGATACATACAAAAAAGTTAAGCTATTCGAAGGAATGGTTTTTTCCATTATACAAAAAGATAGCTAAGGACTATGATATACATATTTTATTAGAGAGCGGTAGAAGTGGCCGTTATAGTATGGCTGGCTTTTGTCCAGTCGTTGAGTTTACAGGGAAAGATAATAAGTTATACATAAAATCAAGTGAAGGGGTGCAAGTGGCACATGGCAACCCATTACATGAAATGAAAAAGTGGTTAAAGCAATATGAAATCGAAGAGCCTTTAGGGAGTTTACCAGATTTTCATGGAGGTGTATTGGGATTTGTAAGTTATGATTACGGTCGTTATATTGAAAACCTACCAGACATGACTGAAGATGATTTGGAAATGCCAGATACGCACTTCTTCTTGTTTGAGGAATGGTTCGTTTTTGATCATAATACAGAAGAATTATGGTTGATATTTGCCCATGATAAAGAAGACGATGTCACCTCGAGGGAAACAGCATGGGTGAATCGATGGACTGAGGAAGTAGAACAAGGAGAGGTACAATTAGCTGGAGAAAAGGAACCTACTTTAAAAGACGTTTCCATCAGTGAAGAAACGTTTGTTCGAGCAGTGGAAAAGGTACAATCATATATTGCGAGTGGTGATGTGTTCCAAGTCAATCTTTCTGTAAGAGGAAGTCAAAAGTTGAACGTTCCTCCCATCGAAGTGTATAGTCACTTACGTGAACTGAATCCATCTCCTTATATGGGTTATTTAAACACCCCTGATTACCAGCTTGTCAGTGGGTCGCCAGAATTACTAGTAAAGAAAAAAGGCGATGAAGTGAGTACAAGGCCAATTGCGGGTACTCGTTCACGTGGTAAGGATGAAAGAGAGGATCTTAAATTAGCCAATGAATTGATTGAAAATGAAAAGGAACGGGCTGAGCATGTCATGCTTGTTGATTTAGAACGGAATGACTTAGGACGTGTGTGCCAATATGGAACGGTTGAGGTCAATGAGTTTATGGTGATTGAAAAATACTCCCACGTCATGCATATTGTGTCGAATGTAAGGGGGCAAATAGCTAACGGTAGAGATGGGTACGATTTAATCGATGCTTCATTTCCAGGCGGCACAATTACAGGTGCACCGAAAATTAGAACGATGGAAATAATTGATGAATTAGAACCAGTAAGAAGAGGTATCTATACAGGGTCACTTGGTTGGATCGGCTTTAATGGCGATTTAGAGTTGAATATTATGATTCGAACAATGCTAGTCAAAGAGGGAGTGGCATATGTACAAGCAGGAGCGGGAATCGTTATTGATTCTGAAGCTCATTTAGAATATAAAGAATCGTTAAAGAAGGCCAAGGCGCTATGGCGTGCAAAAGAGTTAGCTGAAGAGAAGGGGGATTGGAAAAAGTGATATTAATGATTGATAACTTTGATTCTTTTACGTTTAATTTGGTGCAATATTTAGGGGAATTAGGTGCAGATGTGTTAATTAAGCGTAATGATGAAATCACAATCGCTGATATTGAAGCACTTTCCCCCTCGTGCTTAATGATTTCACCAGGACCCTGTAGTCCGGATGAAGCGGGTATTAGCTTAGCGGCGATAGAAGCTTTTGCTGGGAAACTCCCTATCTTCGGTGTATGTTTAGGGCATCAATCAATTGCACAAGTATTTGGAGGCAAGGTGGTCCGAGCAGATAGATTGATGCATGGGAAAACTTCACCTGTTTTTCATAACCAACAAACAATCTATAGGGGAATTGAAGTGCCGTTTTTAGCTACACGCTATCATTCTTTAATTGTGGAGAGAGAGACCCTTCCAGATTGCTTCGAAGTCTCTTCGTGGACGGAGGAAGGTGAAATTATGGGTATTAAACATCGACTGTTACCAATAGAAGGCGTGCAATTTCACCCTGAATCCATTATGACTTCAGCAGGAAAAGATTTGCTCCTAAACTTCCTCAATCAGCATGGCCTCATTCAACAAGGGGGCAAACACGTTGTATATTAGTGTCAATGGCAAGCTTGTGCGAAAAGAAGAAGCGAGTATTTCTCCATTTGATCATGGGTATTTATATGGTTTAGGCTTATTTGAGACCTTTCGTATATACAATGGACACCCGTTTTTATTGGATGACCATTTAGCGCGGTTGAAACAAGGGTTAGATGCTGTTTGTATTCGTAGTCCATTTAATGGGCGAGAAGAGTTACAATCTCGTTTAGCTGACTTATTAGAAATGAATCAGTTAAGAAATGCTAGAATAAGAGTAAATATTTCTGCGGGAATAGGCGAAGTAGGTTTAAGGGCTGACCATTATGTAGAACCTACCGTTATTATTTTTGCCAATGAATTACCTGAAGCCCCCCTACCGGTTGAAAAAAACGGAAAAATCCTTTCTATTAGAAGAAATACACCAGAAGGGGCTGAGCGTTTAAAATCACACCACTTTTTAAACAATATTTTAGCCAAACAGGAATTAGGTGCAGATGATACGTTAGAGGGAATTTTTTTAACAAAGGATGGTTTTTTGGCTGAAGGCATTTCTTCTAATGTTTTTTGGACTAAAGGAAATGTATTATACACACCAGCGATTGATACAGGTATTTTAAACGGTATTACGAGGCAATTTATTATAAAGATAGCTAAAAAGTTAAGGTTGGAGATTGAAGAAGGTGTGTACCACCGTGCTGAAATCGTTGATGCAGATGAGGTGTTTATTACCAACTCTATTCAGGAAATTGTTCCGCTTAAAACAATGGAAGGTCGAAAGCTCCCTGGTCTAAATGGAGCGATAGTAACCTTGTTGCAGGGGGTATATAAACAACAAAGAGAGAATTTATGGAGTAGAGATTCATTTTAGGAGGAATAGCATGGCAAATAGTGTATTACAGTGTGGTTCTTATACCTTAGACTATAGTAGGAAGACATTAATTATGGGCATACTTAATATCACGCCTGATTCTTTTTCTGATGGTGGTAAATATAACCAATTTGAGGGTGTGGTAGAGAGAGCGAAGGAATTAGTGGAGGCTGGAGCAGATATTATCGATATTGGTGGCGAATCTACGAGGCCAGGATATGAAGAGATTTCTGTTGAGGAAGAAATTGCACGAGTTGTTCCCGCTATAGAAGCGATTGTAAAGGAAGTTCAAATTCCTCTTTCTATTGATACTTATAAAGCGGAAGTGGCGAAGCACGCCCTAGAAGCAGGTGCACACATTATTAATGATATATGGGGTGCGAAGAGAGATAAAGAAATGGCATCATTAGCCGCTGAAAAAGATGTCCCCATTATCTTAATGCATAATAGAGATAATGAAAACTATGATTCATTCTTTAGAGATTGTATGAATGACTTATATGAAAGTATCGCAATTGCTAAGGCAGCGGGGGTTAGGGATGACAATATCATCTTAGATCCAGGTATAGGATTTGCGAAAAGCCATGAAGATAACATAGAAATGATGCGTCATCTTGATCAGCTTGTGGCATTTGGTTATCCAGTATTGTTAGGTACATCAAAGAAACGAATGATTGCCAATGTGCTGAACCTACCTGTTGATGAAAGAATGGAAGGGACAGGAGCGACAGTCTGCTATGGTATTCAAAAGGGCTGTCAGATTATGCGTGTACATGATGTAAAGGAAATGAGCCGTATGGCTAAAATGATGGATGCGCTTATTGGGAAGGATGTTAATCTTGGATAAAATCTATTTAAATCGCATGGCGTTTTATGGATATCACGGGGTATATACTGAAGAGAATCGCCTAGGGCAACGTTTTTATGTGGATTTAACAATTGAGTTAGATTTAAGTGAAGCGGGGAAAAGTGATGACTTAAATCACACGATAAATTATGCAGATCTATATGAGTTGTGTAAGACAATAGTAGAGGGAAAACCATTCAAGTTAGTAGAGGCACTAACAGAGAAAATTGCCTCAGAAGCATTAGCCACCTTTAAACAAATATCTCAAATAACTGTAAAAGTAGTGAAGCCGGATCCCCCTATTCCGGGTCATTATGATTCTGTAGCAATAGAAATGACAAGGAGTAGGAAATAGTGACAAATATAGCTTTTATCGGCTTGGGTTCAAACATGCCAGATCGAGACGTAAACTTATATGAAGCAATTAGCGAGCTAGCAAAGAGTGAAGATATAGAAATAGTAAATTATTCCTCCATATATGAGACGGACCCTGTTGGGTTTGAAGACCAAGCTCAATTTTTGAACATGGTTATACAAGTTAGTACGACATTATCTTCTTCGCAACTATTAAAAGCTTTATTAAGAGTTGAGCAAGATCTTGGTAGAAAAAGGGTTATTCGTTGGGGGCCAAGAAATATAGACCTTGACATTTTACTGTATAATCAAGAAAATATTGAGACAGAGACGTTAATCGTTCCACACCCACGTATGCATGAGAGAGCTTTCGTGCTCATTCCACTTCTAGAGATTCAACCAACCATTTGCTTACCGGATGAGGAACAGCCTTTACATGAGAAATTAGAGGCGATCCCAGACAAAAAAGGAGTTCGGATATGGAAGCGGAAAAATGGGGGAGACGTATTCGCGCTTTTCGAAAGCTCAAAGGATACACCCAAGAAGGTTTTGCGAAAAAGTTAGGTATATCAGTTTCTATCATTGGTGAGATTGAAAGAGGTAATCGTATGCCTACGGAACAGTTACTAGAAAAAATTACAACATTACTACATGTGACAATGGAGGATTTAGCTCCACCTGAAGAGCAGGAAATCCATAAATAGAAGGAGGTCTCTCGGATATGTTTCAAATTGGTGATGTTAACATCAAGAACCGAGTGGTCCTTGCACCGATGGCTGGTGTGTGTAACTCTGCATTCCGATTAACAGTAAAAGAATTCGGAGCAGGACTTGTATGTGCCGAAATGGTCAGCGATAAGGGCATTATTTTAAAAAATGAAAGAACAATGAATATGCTGTATATAGATGAGCGTGAAAAGCCGTTAAGTCTACAAATTTTCGGCGGGGAAAAGGAAACTTTGGTTGAGGCAGCGAAATTTGTTGACCAAAATACTAATGCAGATATTATCGATATTAATATGGGATGCCCTGTGCCGAAAATCACCAAATGTGATGCGGGTGCCAAATGGCTTTTAGATCCAAATAAAATCTACGAAATGGTTTCAGCGGTTGTGTCGGAGGTAGAAAAGCCTGTAACAGTCAAAATGCGTATGGGTTGGGATGAAGACCATATATATGCCGTGAAAAACGCCCAAGCAGTAGAACGTGCTGGAGGTAAAGCGGTCTCGTTGCACGGTCGTACGAGAGTGCAAATGTATGAAGGTACAGCTAACTGGGACATCATTCGAGAAGTAAAACAAAACATTCAAATCCCGTTAATCGGTAATGGAGATGTACAGACTCCCCAAGATGCCCAAAGAATGTTAGATGAAACAGGTGTCGATGGGGTAATGATTGGACGTGCAGCTTTAGGGAACCCGTGGATGATTTATCGGACTGTCAAATATCTAGAAACCGGAGAGCTAATGGGAGAACCGTCCGTTCGTGAGAAAATGGATGTCTGTACATTGCATATGGATCGATTGATTGAATTGAAAAATGAACATATTGCTGTGCGGGAAATGCGTAAACATGCGGCTTGGTATTTAAAAGGAATCAAAGGAAATGCAAAAGCTCGTGCGGCTATCAATGAATGTAATACTAGAGAAGATGTTGTAAACGTCCTTTCTGAGTTAGTAGTGGAAATGGAAGAAAAAGAAAGACAAGCTTCAAAAGCAGTCTAATTAACTACAACTAGTGGCAATTAGCGTTTAATAGCGGGTTTGACATCATTTTTATATTTAACTATAATATTTCTGTGAAACAATGAACGACTGCCAGTCACTTGCTGGCAGTTTTTATTCTATTTCTTTACTTAATAGATGTCTGTCGTTGTTGTATTGTGTACAATAATAGAGATATAAAATACTAAATCTTCGTAAACCGCCCTTAGGCGTCTACATAAAAGATTTAAGATGGAGATGGTATCTGTGAGTCAAAATCATGAAGAATTAAATGACCAATTAGTGGTTAGACGTGAAAAGATGAACAGTCTTCGTGAACAAGGCGTAGATCCTTTCGGAAAAAGATTTGATCGCACACATCAATCACAGCAATTGGTTGAGGAATACTCTCAATTTGAAAAAGAAGAATTAGAGGAAAAAGAAATCCCTGTAACCATTGCAGGTAGAATTATGACAAAACGCGGTAAAGGTAAAGCGGGTTTTGCTCATATTCAAGATTTATCTGGACAAATCCAATTATACGTTCGTAAGGATGCTGTTGGTGAAGAAGCATATGAAGTTTTTACATCTGCTGATTTAGGTGATATTGTCGGTGTTTCGGGTGTTCTTTTCAAAACAAAAGTAGGGGAACTTTCTGTTAAAGCAAAACAATTTGAATTATTAACAAAAGCCCTACGTCCTTTACCCGATAAATTCCATGGTTTAAAAGACGTGGAGCAAAGATATCGCCAGCGTTACCTAGATTTGATTATGAGTGAAGAAAGTAAACATACCTTCATTACTCGTAGCCGTATTATACAATCTATGAGACGTTATCTAGATGATCAAGGTTATCTTGAAGTAGAAACACCAATGATGCATGCTATTGCTGGTGGGGCTTCAGCAAAACCTTTTATTACTCATCATAATGCGTTGGATATGGAATTATATATGCGTATTGCCATTGAACTACACTTAAAACGCCTGATTGTTGGTGGGATGGAGAAAGTGTATGAGATCGGCCGTGTATTCCGTAATGAGGGAGTGTCTACAAGACATAATCCTGAGTTTACGATGATTGAACTATATGAGGCTTATGCTGATTATCGTGATATTATGAGCTTGACAGAGAACCTTATTGCACATATTTCAAAAGAAGTTCTAGGTTCAACGACTGTTCAGTATGGTGAATATGAAATTAATCTGAAACCAGAGTGGAAAAGACTTCATATGGTAGATGCGGTTAAAGAATATACTGGTGTAGACTTCTGGAAGGAAACATCAGTTGATGAAGCACGTGCGCTTGCAAAAGAGCATGGTGTGGAAATTACCGAGCATATGCAATATGGTCACATCGTCAATGAATTCTTTGAACAAAAAGTAGAAGAGAAGTTAATTCAACCTACCTTTATTTTCGGACACCCGGTAGAAATCTCTCCACTTGCGAAAAAGAATGAAAACGATCCACGTTTTACTGACCGTTTTGAGTTATTTATCGTCGCTAGAGAACACGCTAATGCATTCACAGAACTTAATGATCCAATTGATCAAAAAGAACGCTTTGAAGCGCAGTTAAAAGAGCGTGAGCAAGGAAACGATGAAGCACATATGATGGATAACGACTTTATTGAAGCGTTAGAATACGGAATGCCACCAACTGGTGGACTAGGTATTGGTGTAGACCGTTTAGTTATGTTACTAACAAACGCAGCTTCTATTAGAGATGTGTTATTGTTCCCGCATATGCGTCAGAAATAAATATTAATGGATGAAAAAGCCAGTTGAAGTTCACAAAAGTAAACTTCAGCTGGCTTTAATTGTATTTAAATAAATGAAACGGTGTACTATGATTAGTAAAACTTGATAATTTATTAGAAGCAATCCTGAATTCGTTTCTAATTTTGTAGTTATGTTACTTTAACCTTTACTACTTCATTTTGACTGTTTGCTAATCGCCATGGGTTTATTAATTGTGTTTCTTGCTTTTCAAATTGAATTGTTAGAGAAGGAGAGTGAGGAAAAAGTGGGTGCATCAGTATTACATCCATTACCAAACAATTAAGATTCAAGTCTTTTTTCACTATACGTAGGGCTGGCCGTCGTTCGTTCTAGAATATAGGTGGTTTTTGACGGAGCGGTGTTAAGAGCAAAAACAGAAAGGTCTAAGTGCAATTTGTTGTTTGCGTTTCTACTTGAATGTAGATTATGTGACGAGTAAAAGTACAAAGGTATATTTTCCTGTAAGGATTCTACATAGAAGATAAAAGAGAAATTAAAGTAATAGTACAATAGAAAAAACTATTAAAAGATTAGTTGGGAAGTTGAAATTGCACATTTGAAGTTTGTTTTTAAAAAAAGAAGTTTCTTGATAAAAACTTTAAAAATTATATTGCAAACACTTTTTAATCGTGATATAGTAGTTTTTGTTCCCAAGAGAGAGCAAGTTTACTCAACTAATCATCAAAAATTATTTTTAAAAAGTAGTTGACATGATGTTGGTGGAATGGTAAGATTATAAAGTCGCTTCTGAGGCGAACGAGATTGTTCTTTGAAAACTGAACGAACATAAAACGTCAAGCGTAATTCTAAAAAAGCTGATTTATCAGCAACAAAGCACCATAGGTGCAAACGAGCTAATCAAACACTTTATTGGAGAGTTTGATCCTGGCTCAGGACGAACGCTGGCGGCGTGCCTAATACATGCAAGTCGAGCGAATCTGAGGGAGCTTGCTCCCAAAGATTAGCGGCGGACGGGTGAGTAACACGTGGGCAACCTGCCTGTAAGACTGGGATAACTCCGGGAAACCGGGGCTAATACCGGATAATATCTATTTATACATATAATTAGATTGAAAGATGGTTCTGCTATCACTTACAGATGGGCCCGCGGCGCATTAGCTAGTTGGTGAGGTAACGGCTCACCAAGGCGACGATGCGTAGCCGACCTGAGAGGGTGATCGGCCACACTGGGACTGAGACACGGCCCAGACTCCTACGGGAGGCAGCAGTAGGGAATCTTCCGCAATGGACGAAAGTCTGACGGAGCAACGCCGCGTGAGTGATGAAGGTTTTCGGATCGTAAAACTCTGTTGTTAGGGAAGAACAAGTACCGGAGTAACTGCCGGTACCTTGACGGTACCTAACCAGAAAGCCACGGCTAACTACGTGCCAGCAGCCGCGGTAATACGTAGGTGGCAAGCGTTGTCCGGAATTATTGGGCGTAAAGCGCGCGCAGGCGGTTCCTTAAGTCTGATGTGAAAGCCCACGGCTCAACCGTGGAGGGTCATTGGAAACTGGGGAACTTGAGTGCAGAAGAGGAAAGTGGAATTCCAAGTGTAGCGGTGAAATGCGTAGAGATTTGGAGGAACACCAGTGGCGAAGGCGACTTTCTGGTCTGTAACTGACGCTGAGGCGCGAAAGCGTGGGGAGCAAACAGGATTAGATACCCTGGTAGTCCACGCCGTAAACGATGAGTGCTAAGTGTTAGAGGGTTTCCGCCCTTTAGTGCTGCAGCAAACGCATTAAGCACTCCGCCTGGGGAGTACGACCGCAAGGTTGAAACTCAAAGGAATTGACGGGGGCCCGCACAAGCGGTGGAGCATGTGGTTTAATTCGAAGCAACGCGAAGAACCTTACCAGGTCTTGACATCCTCTGACAATCCTAGAGATAGGACTTTCCCCTTCGGGGGACAGAGTGACAGGTGGTGCATGGTTGTCGTCAGCTCGTGTCGTGAGATGTTGGGTTAAGTCCCGCAACGAGCGCAACCCTTGATCTTAGTTGCCAGCATTCAGTTGGGCACTCTAAGGTGACTGCCGGTGACAAACCGGAGGAAGGTGGGGATGACGTCAAATCATCATGCCCCTTATGACCTGGGCTACACACGTGCTACAATGGATGGTACAAAGGGCTGCAAGACCGCGAGGTTTAGCCAATCCCATAAAACCATTCTCAGTTCGGATTGTAGGCTGCAACTCGCCTACATGAAGCCGGAATCGCTAGTAATCGCGGATCAGCATGCCGCGGTGAATACGTTCCCGGGCCTTGTACACACCGCCCGTCACACCACGAGAGTTTGTAACACCCGAAGTCGGTGGGGTAACCTTTTGGAGCCAGCCGCCTAAGGTGGGACAGATGATTGGGGTGAAGTCGTAACAAGGTAGCCGTATCGGAAGGTGCGGCTGGATCACCTCCTTTCTAAGGAATATACGGAATTAACTTGATGTTAGACTGTTCGTTCAGTTTTGAGAGTATAATCTCTCGATTCAATCGTTCTTTGAAAACTAGATAATGTAAATGAAGAAGATTACCGAGTAATCGCCACCTTAGTTATTTTCTCTCTATATAATAGTAATAGAGTAGAGATACTAAACTTTTTTTAAAAACACAACCGTGAGGGAAGCGAAAGCAACCCAAACATATGGTTAAGTTAATAAGGGCGCACGGTGAATGCCTTGGCACTAGGAGCCGATGAAGGACGGGACTAACACCGATATGCTTCGGGGAGCTGTAAGTAAGCTTTGATCCGGAGATTTCCGAATGGGGAAACCCCCTATCCGTTATGGGATAGGATCCATACCTGAATACATAGGGTATGGAAGGCAGACCCGGGGAACTGAAACATCTAAGTACCCGGAGGAAGAGAAAGCAAACGCGATTCCCTGAGTAGCGGCGAGCGAAACGGGATTAGCCCAAACCAAGAGGCTTGCCTCTTGGGGTTGTAGGACATTCTATACGGAGTTACAAAGGAACGAGATAGACGAAGAGGTCTGGAAAGGCCCGCCATAGGAGGTAAAAGCCCTGTAGTTGAAACTTCGTTCCCTCCAGAGTGGATCCTGAGTACGGCGGGACACGAGAAATCCCGTCGGAAGCAGGGAGGACCATCTCCCAAGGCTAAATACTCCCTAGTGACCGATAGTGAACCAGTACCGTGAGGGAAAGGTGAAAAGCACCCCGGAAGGGGAGTGAAAGAGATCCTGAAACCGTGTGCCTACAAGTAGTTAGAGCCCGTTAATGGGTGATAGCGTGCCTTTTGTAGAATGAACCGGCGAGTTACGATTACATGCGAGGTTAAGTTGGACAGACGGAGCCGTAGCGAAAGCGAGTCTGAATAGGGCGAATGAGTATGTGGTCGTAGACCCGAAACCAGGTGATCTACCCATGTCCAGGGTGAAGTCCAGGTAACACTGGATGGAGGCCCGAACCCACGTACGTTGAAAAGTGCGGGGATGAGGTGTGGGTAGCGGAGAAATTCCAATCGAACTTGGAGATAGCTGGTTCTCTCCGAAATAGCTTTAGGGCTAGCCTCATGCGTAAGAATCTTGGAGGTAGAGCACTGTTTGGACTAGGGGCCCTCATCGGGTTACCGAATTCAGACAAACTCCGAATGCCAAAGATTTATCCATGGGAGTCAGACTGCGAGTGATAAGATCCGTAGTCAAGAGGGAAACAGCCCAGACCACCAGCTAAGGTCCCAAAGTATACGTTAAGTGGAAAAGGATGTGGAGTTGCTTAGACAACCAGGATGTTGGCTTAGAAGCAGCCACCATTTAAAGAGTGCGTAATAGCTCACTGGTCGAGTGACTCCGCGCCGAAAATGTACCGGGGCTAAACGTATCACCGAAGCTGTGGATTGAACATCGTTGATGTTCAGTGGTAGGAGAGCGTTCTAAGGGCGTTGAAGCTAGACCGTAAGGACTGGTGGAGCGCTTAGAAGTGAGAATGCCGGTATGAGTAGCGAAAGATGGGTGAGAATCCCATCCACCGAATGCCTAAGGTTTCCTGAGGAAGGCTCGTCCGCTCAGGGTTAGTCGGGACCTAAGCCGAGGCTGAAAAGCGTAGGCGATGGACAACAGGTTGATATTCCTGTACCACCGTATTCTGTTTGAGTGATGGGGGGACGCAGGAGGATAGGGTAAGCGCACGATTGGATGTGCGTCTAAGCAGTTAGAGGGACCATGAGGCAAATCCCATGGTCATATACCTTGAGCTGTGATAGCGAGGGAAATTTAGTACCGAAGTTCTTGATTCCACACTGCCAAGAAAAGCCTCTAGCGAGGAATAAGGTGCCCGTACCGCAAACCGACACAGGTAGGCGAGGAGAGAATCCTAAGGTGAGCGAGAGAACTCTCGTTAAGGAACTCGGCAAAATGACCCCGTAACTTCGGGAGAAGGGGTGCTCATTAGGGTGTTAAAGCCTTGATGAGCCGCAGTGAATAGGCCCAGGCGACTGTTTAGCAAAAACACAGGTCTCTGCGAAGCCGCAAGGCGAAGTATAGGGGCTGACGCCTGCCCGGTGCTGGAAGGTTAAGAGGAGAGGTTAGCTCACGCGAAGCTTTGAATCGAAGCCCCAGTAAACGGCGGCCGTAACTATAACGGTCCTAAGGTAGCGAAATTCCTTGTCGGGTAAGTTCCGACCCGCACGAAAGGCGTAACGATCTGGGCACTGTCTCAACGAGAGACTCGGTGAAATTATAGTACCTGTGAAGATGCAGGTTACCCGCGACAGGACGGAAAGACCCCGTGGAGCTTTACTGTAGCCTGATATTGAATTTTGGTACAGCTTGTACAGGATAGGTAGGAGCCTTAGAAGCCGGAGCGCTAGCTTCGGTGGAGGCGTCGGTGGGATACTACCCTGGCTGTATTGAAATTCTAACCCACATCCCTTATCGGGATGGGAGACAGTGTCAGGTGGGCAGTTTGACTGGGGCGGTCGCCTCCTAAAGAGTAACGGAGGCGCCCAAAGGTTCCCTCAGAATGGTTGGAAATCATTCGTAGAGTGTAAAGGCACAAGGGAGCTTGACTGCGAGACCTACAAGTCGAGCAGGGACGAAAGTCGGGCTTAGTGATCCGGTGGTTCCGCATGGAAGGGCCATCGCTCAACGGATAAAAGCTACCCCGGGGATAACAGGCTTATCTCCCCCAAGAGTCCACATCGACGGGGAGGTTTGGCACCTCGATGTCGGCTCATCGCATCCTGGGGCTGTAGTCGGTCCCAAGGGTTGGGCTGTTCGCCCATTAAAGCGGTACGCGAGCTGGGTTCAGAACGTCGTGAGACAGTTCGGTCCCTATCCGTCGTGGGCGCAGGAAATTTGAGAGGAGCTGTCCTTAGTACGAGAGGACCGGGATGGACGCACCGCTGGTGTACCAGTTGTCTTGCCAAAGGCATCGCTGGGTAGCTATGTGCGGAAGGGATAAGTGCTGAAAGCATCTAAGCATGAAGCCCCCCTCGAGATGAGATTTCCCATAGCGCAAGCTAGTAAGATCCCTGAAAGATGATCAGGTTGATAGGTTAGAGGTGGAAGTGTGGCGACACATGTAGCTGACTAATACTAATCGATCGAGGACTTAACCAAACAGGCGATTACTCAATAAATATCTTCTTCAGCATTATCTAGTTTTGAGGGAACGATTCCCTTACAATTTCATAGTCCGGTGGCGATAGCGAGAAGGTCACACCCGTTCCCATACCGAACACGGAAGTTAAGCTTCTCAGCGCCGATGGTAGTTAGGGGCTGTCCCCTTGTGAGAGTAGGACGTTGCCGGGCAAGATAAAAGAGCACATCATTTGTATGTGCTCTTTTTTGTCGTGTTATAATGAATTCGTTTATTTAAATGGACAAATAACATCTATACAATCTAAACATAATATAAATTTAATGAACGAACCTATATTTCATACGTTTGAGATTTAGAAAAAAAGGGGAAAATTAATAATACTACTTCGTTGCAACATTTCACACAAATCATGTATAATTTATGTCAAATATAGTCAAAGTCAGATAGGGGGAGGCCGGGTGAAAAATATATCAGATATTATTGAAAAATATCTTAAAGAAGTCTTGGAACTTAGCGAAAGGGAAATTGTTGAAATTAAGCGGAGCGAGATCGCTGATAAATTTCAATGTGTCCCATCTCAAATAAATTACGTCATAAATACTCGGTTTACAGTTGAAAAAGGCTATGCTGTCGAAAGCAAACGTGGCGGTGGTGGTTATATAAGAATTACCAAAGTGCAAGCATATGATTATGTTGATTTAATTAATCAATTGATTAGGATTGTACGTGATCGTATTTCACAAAATAGTGCTGAAAATATTATAAACAGATTAGTTGAAGAAGAGATTATTACTACTCGAGAAGCGAAGATTATGTTAAGTGTCATTGATCGTTCAGTTCTTTACTTAGAGTTACCCTATAGGGATGAGTTAAGAGCAAGGATGCTTGTTGCGATGCTAAATACATTGAAATATAAGTAGGTTGTAAAGTATGGAGGGGTGAAACAGATGATATGCCAAGAATGTAATCAGAGACCTGCGACTCTACATTTTACAAAAATTATGAATGGCGAAAAGGCTGAGTTCCATTTATGTGAAAAATGTGCCCAAGAACATGGGGATATGTTTATGTTAAATAATGGATCTGGGTTTTCTATTAATAATCTATTGAGCGGATTATTTAATATAGATACAAGTTATGCAAATAACCAAGCTCAGTTAAATAAACAAACGCAGGTAGTACAGTGTGAGCAATGCTCGATGACCTTTCCTCAATTTGTTAAAGTCGGGAAATTCGGATGTGCCCACTGTTATGATTCTTTCCGAGGACAGTTAAAGCCAATTATTAAAAGGCTTCATAGTGGTAATTGGAATCATAACGGAAAAATCCCTACAAGAATGGGTGGAGATATCCATTTAAAAAAGCAAATTGAGGATTTAAAAATAAACTTGAAAGAACTTATAACTAAAGAGGAGTTTGAGAAAGCAGCAGAGACAAGAGATGCAATACGTGAATTGGAAAAAGAAATGAAAAACCATCTAGAGGGAGGGGAATGAACTTGTCTTTAGAAAGGTTTATCAATCAGGCTGTCAGCTCTTGGATGAGTGCAGAAGGTCCTGATTCTGATATCGTACTTAGTTCTAGAATTCGTTTAGCTCGCAATATTAAACAGGTTAATTTTCCAACCATCTTTTCTCATGATGAAGCTAAACGTGTGATAGATATCATTAAAGCAAGAATGGAAAAATCGACTTTTGATACTTATGGTGACTTTTCGTTATTGCAAATGGATGATTTACAACCATTGCAAAAAAGGGTGCTGATGGAAAAACATTTGATTAGTCCTCATTTAGCAGAAAACGCTAGTCATGGTGCCTGCCTACTTACTGAAAATGAAGAGGTTAGCATTATGTTGAATGAAGAAGATCATATACGTATACAGTGTTTATTTCCAGGCTTCCAATTATCAGAAGCATTAGAAGTTGCAAACCAAATTGATGATTGGTTAGAAACTGAGATTGATTATGCATATGATGAACAGGTAGGGTATTTAACTAGTTGCCCAACAAATGTGGGCACAGGTCTCAGAGCATCTGTCATGATGCATTTACCAGGATTAGTATTAACTCATCAAATGAATAGAATCATTCCAGCAATTAACCAACTTGGATTAGTTGTTAGAGGAATTTATGGAGAAGGTAGCGAAGCATTAGGTAATATCTTTCAAGTTTCTAACCAAATCACATTAGGGAAATCAGAAGAAGATATTGCTGAGGATTTAAAAAGTGTTGTGGAGCAATTAATTTCGCAGGAAAGGTCAGCAAGAGAAGCATTAGCGAAAACCTCTAACATACAATTAGAAGATAGAGTCTTCAGATCCTATGGTATTTTATCTAATAGCCGAATCATTGAATCAAAAGAAGCGGCTAGATGTTTATCGGATGTTCGCCTTGGAATAGACATGGACTATATACAAGGCATATCAAAAAATATATTAAATGAATTAATGGTTTTAACACAACCAGGATTTTTACAGCAATATGCTGGAGGCCCATTACGACCGTTTGAACGGGATATTCGTAGAGCTTCTCTTATTCGAGAAAGATTAAAAATGGAAGATCAAGAGTTGGGAGGATGATGATAGATGATGTTTGGACGTTTTACTGAGAGAGCACAAAAAGTATTAGCATTAGCACAGGAAGAAGCCATTCGCTTAGGACATAACAATATTGGGACTGAGCATATACTTCTAGGGTTAGTAAGTGAAGGTGAAGGAATTGCCGCTAAAGCACTTTATGCCTTAGGTCTGGGTTCAGAAAAAATTCAAACGGAAGTTGAAAATCTAATAGGTAGAGGGCAAGAGGCCTCCCAAACACCGCATTATACACCAAGAGCAAAAAAAGTAATTGAACTATCAATGGATGAAGCAAGAAAATTGGGCCATTCCTATGTGGGAACTGAGCACATTTTACTTGGTTTAATTAGAGAAGGTGAGGGTGTAGCTGCAAGAGTCCTTAATAACCTTGGCGTAAGTTTAAATAAGGCAAGACAGCAAGTACTACAATTACTTGGTAGTAGCGAGTCTAACGGGCATCAAGGCAGCTCTTCAGCCAATGCAAATACACCAACATTAGATGGTTTAGCAAGAGATCTAACTGCCATTGCACGTGAAGGAAGCTTAGATCCAGTTATTGGCCGTAGTAAAGAGATTCAACGTGTAATTGAAGTATTAAGCAGAAGAACAAAAAATAACCCAGTATTAATTGGAGAACCTGGTGTGGGTAAAACTGCGATAGCAGAAGGCCTTGCACAACAGATCATAAATAATGAAGTGCCGGAAACGCTACGTGATAAACGTGTAATGACTTTAGATATGGGTACGGTAGTTGCAGGTACAAAATACCGAGGAGAATTTGAGGATCGCTTGAAGAAAGTGATGGACGAAATTCGTCAGGCGGGCAACATTATTTTGTTCATCGATGAATTGCATACATTAATTGGTGCTGGTGGAGCAGAAGGTGCGATTGATGCATCAAATATTTTAAAGCCATCACTTGCGCGTGGAGAGCTACAATGTATTGGAGCGACGACGCTAGATGAGTATCGCAAATATATTGAGAAGGATGCAGCGCTTGAGCGTAGGTTCCAACCAATTACGGTTGATGAGCCGACTGCAGATGAGTCCGTACAAATTTTAAAAGGACTACGTGACCGTTATGAAGCCCATCACCGGGTGACAATTACGGATCAAGCCATCGATGCGGCAGTTAAATTATCAGATCGTTATATCTCTGATCGTTTCTTACCAGATAAAGCAATTGATTTAATTGATGAAGCAGGTTCAAAAGTTCGCCTACGTTCTTATACAACGCCTCCGAATCTCAAGGAGTTAGAAGTTAAATTAGAAGATGTAAGAAAAGAAAAGGATGCAGCTGTTCAAAGTCAAGAGTTTGAGAAAGCAGCATCTTTAAGAGACAATGAACAAAGATTAAGAGAAAAGTTAGAAGAAACTAAGAAAACGTGGAAAGAAAAGCAAGGGAAAGAAAATACTGAAGTGACTGTAGAGGATATTGCCAATGTCGTTTCTAACTGGACAGGAATTCCAGTTACGAAATTGGCACAAACTGAGACCGAAAAACTATTGAATTTAGAAGAAATCTTACATTCTCGCGTAATTGGCCAAGAGGAAGCAGTAAAGGCGATCTCTAAAGCAGTTAGACGGGCAAGAGCGGGTCTTAAAGATCCGAAGAGACCAATTGGTTCTTTCGTTTTCCTAGGTCCAACAGGTGTGGGTAAGACAGAACTTGCTCGGGCCTTAGCTGAAGCGATGTTCGGTGATGAGGAAGCGATGATTCGCATCGATATGTCTGAGTATATGGAGAAACATTCCACATCTAGATTAGTTGGTTCACCTCCAGGTTATGTTGGATTTGAAGAAGGAGGCCAATTAACTGAGAAAGTACGTAGAAAACCGTATTCAGTTGTCTTATTAGATGAAATTGAGAAAGCCCATCCGGATGTATTTAACATTCTTCTGCAAGTATTGGAAGATGGACGGTTAACAGATTCTAAAGGACGTACAGTCGATTTCCGAAACACGGTGCTCATCATGACGTCAAATGTTGGTGCAGAAGCACTTAAGCGTAATAAATATGTAGGATTCAATATTCAAGATGATGAACATGATTACAAAGATATGAAAGGCAAGGTTATGGAGGAATTGAAAAAGGCCTTCAGACCTGAATTCTTAAACCGTATCGATGAGATTATTGTCTTCCATGCATTAGAAAGAAAGCATCTGCAAGAGATTGTTACACTCATGTCCGATGCCTTAACGAACCGTTTAAAAGAACAGGATATTACATTATCCCTATCTGAATCTGCTAAGGTAAAAATATCAGAAGAAGGCTACGATCCAGAATATGGTGCACGGCCGCTTAGAAGAGCGATCCAAAAGCATATTGAAGATCGCTTATCTGAGGAATTATTAAGAGGAAAAGTGCTTACTGGTCAAGAGGTAGTAATCGATGTTGAGGATGGCGAATTTGTCGTAAAAACAGCCGAACCAACTGGCACAGCACAAAAATAATTAGATGTTAGAGAGAAGGTACACGCTAATCAATAGTGTGTACCTTTTTTGATAACAACAAATTTTCTTCCAATTATATGTTAACCTTTGAATACAAACGATTCCATTGATATAGTAAGAAATATAAATGTGTTGTACGAAAGAGAAGGAGAATGAAGATTGGCGAAAAGAAAATCAAAATTCATATGTCAAGAATGTGGTTATGAATCGGCAAAGTGGATGGGGAAGTGTCCCGGATGTGGTGTATGGAATAAAATGACGGAAGAAATTGAGAAACCTGCTAACTCTAGAAGAGGGGCGTTTGCACATACACAAGAGACAACGATTAGAGCAAAAGCGACTCCGATTCCAAAAATTGAAACAGTCAATGAGCCACGTATTTATACGGAAATGAAGGAGTTAAATCGAGTCCTTGGTGGTGGGGTTGTCAGAGGATCTCTCGTTTTAATAGGTGGAGATCCTGGGATTGGAAAATCAACACTACTGTTGCAAGTTTCTTCCCAATTATCTAATAAACAGCATTCTGTACTTTATATTTCTGGAGAAGAGTCGATAAGACAAACGAAGCTACGAGCTGACAGATTAAATATTTCATCAGAACATCTACTTGTTTATGCAGAGACAAGTTTAGAAGAGATTAGTCAAACGATTGATGAGGTGAAGCCGGAGTTTGTTATCATTGACTCCATTCAAACTATTTATCACCCGGAAGTGACCTCGGCTCCTGGTAGTGTTTCGCAGGTAAGAGAGTGTACGGCTGAGCTTATGAGAATCGGGAAAACGAAAGGGATTGCGATCTTTATTGTTGGACATGTAACGAAAGAAGGGTCGATCGCCGGCCCTAGGTTGCTTGAACATATGGTGGATACGGTGCTTTATTTTGAAGGGGAAAGGCATCACACGTATCGAATTTTAAGAGCAGTCAAAAACCGATTTGGTTCTACGAATGAAATGGGTATTTTTGAAATGAAAGAATTAGGTTTAGAAGAAGTGGCAAACCCTTCAGAGATTTTTTTAGAAGAACGATCACAAGGAGCAGCGGGTTCAACTGTTGTGGCTTCAATGGAAGGAACTCGGCCCGTTCTTGTAGAAATACAAGCATTAATATCCCCTACGAGTTTTGGTAATCCAAGAAGAATGGCAACAGGGATTGATCATAACCGTGTGCCGCTATTAATGGCGGTATTGGAGAAACGGGTCGGTATGTTGTTACAAAATCAAGATGCGTATTTGAAGGTTGCTGGAGGGGTAAAACTAGATGAGCCAGCAATTGATTTGGCGGTTGCAGTCAGTATCGCATCAAGCTTTCGAGATAAGCCAACAAGAGCAACAGATTGCATTATCGGTGAGGTGGGCCTTACTGGAGAAATAAGAAGAGTTTCAAGAATTGAACAGCGAGTCCAGGAGGCTGCGAAACTAGGATTTGAGAGAATTATTTTACCAGCGAATAATTTGAGCGGCTGGACAGGTCCTAAAAATGTTCAATTGATTGGCGTTCACTCGGTTAGTGAAGCACTTGAAGCTGCATTAGGAGGGTAAGCATATGGATTCAAAGAAACAAAGTGAAATTACAATCAGCGAATTATTGAAATTTTTAGCACCAGGGACACCCCTACGTGCAGGTATAGATAATGTATTAAGAGCAAACACGGGTGGATTAATTGTTCTTTGTTCTAAGGAGCAGATTGCCAGTTTAGTGGATGGGGGCTTCCAAATTAATTGCCCTTTTTCGCCAAACTATTTATATGAGCTAGCTAAGATGGATGGGGCGATTATTCTCAATCAAGAAGGAAATAAAATTCTTATTGCCAACGCCCAACTCGCACCAGATTCGAGTATTCCTTCCTCTGAGACAGGGATGCGACATCGGACAGCAGAGCGGGTGGCGAAACAAACAGGTGCGCTTGTTATTGCTGTTTCACAACGCCGTAATGTCATTACTTTATATAAAGGGGCTTCTCGTTATTCACTAAAGGATATTGGCGTTATATTAACAAAGGCTAATGTGGCAGTCACAACATTAGAGAAATATAAAGTTGTTCTTGAGCAAAGTATATCTAATTTAGGTATTCTCGAATTTGAAGAACAGGTGACCTATAATGATGTGTTAAATGTTATGCATAATATAGAAATGCTGTTAAGAATTAAAAATGAGTTACTAACTTATTTAAGCGAGTTAGGGACAGAAGGACGTCTCATTCGTTTACAAATGAATGAGTTATTGATTGAAATGGAAAGAGAATCAGAATTCGTTATTATGGATTATGCTAATGACCGTGATATTAGGGCAAAGGAAGCGCTTCAAAAGCTTCAAGAGTTATCAAAAGGTGAGACTTTAGAAGACTCAGTTATCATGAAATTGCTAGGCTTTCATGGCTATATTCATACCGAAGAAGTCATTCATCCTAGAGGGATTCGTGTGCTGCATAAGGTGCCGCGATTACCACCTATTATTATTGATAACCTCGTTGATCGCTTTGAGGAACTGAGGTATATAGCGGCAGCTTCTATTGAAGAATTAGATGAGGTAGAAGGTATAGGAGAGGTACGGGCTAGGAAGATTGATGAAGGCCTCAAGCTTATACAAGACCAATTTTTTTCCGACCGACATTTATAAATACCATTGAACTACTATTCACCTTATGATAGAATAGGTAGTTTATCATTTGACATTCCCTTACTTACGGTGCTAGTCTAAGAGTATTCATAACCGTTTAATCTATCCTTTTATTTAGTTTACTGCAATAATTTTTTGTTTATAATATAAAATTTTCCAATATTGTGCGTTTTTTATTTTTGGAATTTGTTAATAATGAATAAAAGGAGGTGAGGGAATGTTAAAGAGAATTGTACAAGTCTGTTTCCTTATATTTGGGATCACATTAGGAATTTTTGTGATACCAGAATTACTATTTCTAATTAGTTTAGATGACATTCCATTATTAAATAATCCTTATGTTTCCGCCATTTTAGGAGCTATTATTTTCTATCTTTTAACATTTTGGGCGGTTGACCATGTTGTCAATTTCATTAAATGGACAGAAGAATCGATTGTAAAGGTGCCAATTACCGATATTATATTTGGTAGTGTTGGACTGGTGTTTGGTCTTGTTGTCGCGTTTTTACTTGGTTATGGATTGTCGACACTCGAGATACCGGTATTAAATACTGTTGCTCCTATCGTCTTAACACTGTTATTTGGATATTTAGGTTTTCAAGTTGGATTTAAAAAACGAGATGAATTACTCAATCTTTTTACAAACAAAAAGAAAAAGTTAACTGAAGAAGAAGATAGTCAATCTGATGTGAATAAGCTAAAAATATTAGATACAAGTGTTATTATCGATGGTCGAGTAGCTGATATTTGTCAAACAGGATTTTTAGAAGGAACAATCGTTATTCCTCGTTTTGTGTTAGAAGAATTACAGCATATTGCCGATTCATCTGATGTGTTAAAAAGAAATCGTGGCCGCCGCGGTTTAGACATTCTCAATCGTATTCAAAGTGAGCTATCTATAAAGGTAGAAATTTACGAAGGTAATTTTGAAGAAATACAAGAAGTGGATAGTAAGCTAGTCAAATTAGCGAAATTAACTAACGGTGTGGTTGTAACCAATGATTTTAACCTGAATAAGGTATGCGAGCTACAGAAAGTCGCAGTTCTAAATATTAATGATCTGGCGAATGCTGTGAAGCCGGTTGTGCTTCCGGGAGAAGAAATGAAAGTTCAGGTCATTAAGGACGGAAAAGAACAAAATCAAGGGATTGCCTATTTAGACGATGGCACAATGATTGTCGTAGAAGAAGGTAGAAATTATATTGGCAAGCATATTGATGTAGTAGTGACAAGTGTATTGCAAACATCTGCGGGTAGAATGATTTTTGCTAAACCAAAACTTTTAGAAAAAGCATTATAATTATAGTATAGAAGAAGCAGAAGAGGGGGCCGTAAACTGGCTCTTTTCTTCCGCTTTTTATGCTGATTAAGGGAGTTAAAAGAAAATATGGGGTATAGAGTCGTCATCCCTGCAGCGGGGCAAGGGAAGAGAATGGGTGCTTCAAAAAATAAACTGTTGCTAGAACTAAGAGGGGTACCTATTTTTATACATACATTGCGCGTTTTCCAACGAGACTCTGCGTGTGAAGGGATTTATTTAGCTATTAATCCTGCAGAGGAAAAGGAGATACGTGCGTTAATCGCTAAGCATGGGATTGATAAGGTGAAGGCGTATATCGGTGGTGGACAGGAAAGGCAGCATAGCATTAGTCATGTGATTCGTGCGTTAACAGGTGAAGGGATTGTGTTAGTGCATGATGCCGCTCGTCCTTTTGTTGAACAAGAGCATATCGATCAACTTGTATCTCAAGCTCAGTCCAATGATGGCGCCATTTTAGCCGTTCCAGTGAAAGATACGATAAAAAAGGGACGTGATGGATTAGTCGAGGGAACAATTGATCGAACGAGTCTTTGGTCTGTGCAAACCCCTCAAGCTTTTAAGCTTAGTATTTTACAAGCGGCATATGAGAAAGCGCAAAAGGACCAATTTGTAGGGACTGATGATGCAAGCTTGGTGGAGAGGGTACATAATAAGATTGCTTTTGTACAAGGGAATTACGATAATATTAAACTAACAACGCCTGAGGACCTATATTTTGCTGAGGCGATTTTAAATAAAAGAGATGACTTTATCTAAAGGAGAAGATAATATGTTTCGCATTGGTCAAGGATTTGATGTACATCAATTAGTTGAAGGGCGACCACTGATTATGGGTGGGGTTACGATTCCATATGAATTAGGATTACTTGGACATTCAGATGCGGATGTTTTATTACATACAGTGTCAGATGCCTGTTTAGGTGCAATTGGTGAAGGTGATATTGGTAAGCACTTCCCTGATACAGACCCAGATTTTAAAGATGCGGATTCAGCTAAACTGATGCAACATGTTTGGCAATTGGTAAAAGAAAAGGGTTATGAGCTTGTGAACGCAGATTGTACTATTATTGCTCAAAAGCCAAAAATGGCTCCTTATATTCCTGCTATAAGAGAAAGAATAGCGGAATTGTTAGAATCAGAAGTAGAGAACATTAACGTGAAAGCCACGACAACGGAAAAACTAGGATTTACAGGTAGAGGCGAAGGAATTGCTGCTCAAGTGGTAGTGTTGTTGAAGAAAAGTGCCTAGTCGGTTATTTACGGACTTTGACAACTTACAGTAGGATGATAAAATAAAGGGTGCTATTCATATTCAATTTTTGATAAAAAGATGGATCGTCAGGTGGCTTATATAGCAATCAGCGGTTTTTCGAAATAGAACCGATTTTGAAGGAGGATCATCATGTCAAGTGATATTCGTGTACGCTATGCACCAAGTCCAACGGGACATTTGCATATTGGTAATGCGCGTACAGCTTTGTTTAATTATTTATTTGCTCGTAGTAAAAATGGTAAATTCATCATTCGTATAGAAGATACAGATAAAAAACGTAATATTGAGGGCGGAGAAGAGAGTCAATTAAAATACTTACAATGGCTTGGTTTAGACTGGGATGAAAGTATTGATAAAGATGGTGGATACGGCCCGTACCGTCAATCAGAAAGAAACGAAATTTACAAAAAGTATTATCAACAGTTACTTGATAGTGGACAAGCTTATAAGTGTTATTGTACAGAAGAAGAGTTAGAAGCTGAACGTGAGGCGCAAATGGCTAAAGGTGAAACGCCGATTTACTCTGGAAAGTGCAGACATTTATCAGACGATGATCGCCAACAACACGAAGCTGAAGGAAGAAAACCGAGTATTCGTTTTCTTGTCCCACAAGGAAAAGTATATGCATTCAATGATATGGTTAAAGGAGAAGTGTCATTTGAGTCAGATGGCATAGGTGATCATGTAATTGTTAAAAAAGACGGGACACCGACATATAATTTTGCTGTAGCCATAGATGATTATTTAATGAAAATCTCTCATGTATTACGTGGAGATGATCATATTTCAAATACACCCAAACAAATTATGATTTATGAGGCGCTTGGCTTCCAAGTACCTGTATTTGGTCACATGACGCTAATAGTGAATGAAAGTCGTAAAAAATTAAGTAAACGTGATGAGTCAATCATTCAATTCATTGAACAATACGAAGAGCTAGGTTACTTGCCTGAAGCTTTGTTTAACTTTATCGCTTTACTTGGTTGGTCTCCGAGTGGAGAGGAAGAATTATTCTCCAAAGATGAGCTAATTGAAATCTTTGATGAGTCAAGATTATCTAAGTCACCGGCTTTATTCGATATGCAGAAGCTTGCTCATATTAATGCGCAGTACATGAAAAAGTTAGATGGTGACCAGTTACTTGCTTTAACGTTACCTCATTTTAAAAAAGCAGGCAAAGTAGGAGATAATCCTTCTGAGGATGAGTTACAATGGTTAAAGAAATTAGTTGTGTTGCTGCAAGAGAAAATGAGTTATGGTGCGCAAGTCATTGAACTAAGTGAATTATTCTTTGTTCAGGATATCGAAGTTGAATCAGAAGCAAGCGAAGTTTTAGCTGAAGAGCAAGTACCGGAAGTGTTGACTGCTTTCTTACATGAAGTAGAGGCGCTTGAGGTATTTGAAGCTGATCAAATAAAGGCGGCAATGAAGTCAGTACAGAAAGCGACAGGACATAAAGGGAAAAAATTATTTATGCCGATTCGCTCAGCAACAACGGGGCAGACACATGGTCCAGACCTACCGAAAGCAATGGAGTTATTAGGTAGGGAAACTGTAAAAATTCGCCTACAGCGTATTTTAGGTTAACATATCGGTAAAAATATAATATAGTATAGAATATTAACGTATAAATATTTAGAAAATCATTATAGATGCTAAATCATTGAAGAGGAAAAGTAAGAGTAATGACTGTTTATTAGAGAGAACCATCATCGGCTGAAAGTGGTTTAAACCTCTCATTCTCTGAAGTGCCCCTCTGAGTCCTGTTTCGAACCTTTATAGTAGAAATAGGCGGTTACCTTCCCGTTAACGAGGCAGAGTTGGAGCTTTTATTATATGAAAGCTTAAACAGAGTGGAACCGCGTGTAAACGTCTCTGTCTATTTTAGACAGGGGCGTTTTTTATTTATAGATATGTTATTTGTTTTCTGGTGATAAGGACCCACCAAAAGAGAGAATGTAATCACTGTTACTTTTGTTGTTTTTATTATACGAGAAAAATGCTATTTAAAGACTGGAGGGAGAGAGAGCATGTTTAAAAGAATGAAGGAAGATATAGATGTTGTGTTTGAACAGGATCCTGCCGCAAGAAGTGTTTTTGAAGTAGTGTTAACCTACTCAGGATTACATGCGATTTGGAATCATCGTATTGCACACAGTCTTTATAAAAATAAATTTTTCTTCCTTGCAAGGTTGGTTTCGCAAATTAGTCGTTTTTTTACTGGGATAGAAATTCACCCTGGGGCGAAAATAGGCCGTCGATTTTTTATTGATCACGGGATGGGTGTTGTTATTGGCGAGACATGCGAGATTGGAGATAATGTCACTGTCTATCAAGGTGTAACACTTGGGGGAACAGGGAAAGAAAAAGGCAAAAGACATCCAACGATTAAGGATAATGCTCTTATTGCTACAGGGGCAAAAGTGCTTGGATCCATTACAATTGGGGAAAACTCAAAAATAGGTGCCGGCTCAGTTGTTTTACATGAAGTGCCACCTAATTCAACGGTTGTTGGTATACCTGGTAAGGTAAAAATCCAAGATGGCGTCAAAGTAACGAAAGATTTAAATCATACAGACTTACCAGATCCCATTTCTGATCGCTTTAAAGAGCTAGAAAATGAGTTAGAGCACGTGAAAAAAGAGTTTGAACAACTGAAAGCTGAAAGGAGCCACTCATAATGGCGATTCAATTATATAATACGTTAACAAGAAAAAAAGAGCCGTTTATCCCGTTAGAAGAGGGTAAAGTAAAGATGTATGTTTGTGGACCTACTGTATACAATTATATTCATATAGGAAATGCTCGCCCTGCAATTGTGTTCGATACAGTGAGGAGATATTTGGAGTATCGCGGATATGATGTGAATTTTGTGTCAAATTTCACAGATGTCGATGATAAATTAATCCGCACGGCCAAAGAACTAGGTGAAGAGGTGCCGGAAATTGCGGAGAGATTTATTGAAGCGTATTTTGAAGATGTATCGGCATTAGGCTGCAAAAAAGCAGACACACACCCGAGAGTAACAGAAAATATGGATACGATTATTGATTTTATCCAAGCGCTGATTGATAAAGGTTTTGCCTATGAATCAGAAGGAGATGTGTACTACCATACACGAAAGTTTGAAGAGTATGGCAAGCTTTCTCATCAATCGATTGATGAGTTAAAGTTAGGCAATCGTATTGCTGTTGGTGAGAAGAAGAAAGACGCACTTGATTTCGTCCTTTGGAAAGCGGCGAAGGAAGGTGAAATTAAATGGGATAGTCCTTGGGGGGCGGGTCGCCCAGGGTGGCATATTGAGTGCTCCGCTATGGCTCGTAAATATCTAGGTGACACGATTGATATTCATGCGGGAGGACAAGATTTATCATTTCCTCACCATGAGAATGAAATTGCACAGTCAGAGGCAGTGACAGGTAAAACTTTCGCTCGTTACTGGATGCATAATGGCTATATTAATATTGATAACGAGAAAATGTCTAAATCACTCGGTAATTTCGTCTTGGTACACGATATTATTAAGAAGCACAATCCGCAAGTGTTAAGGTTCTTCATGTTAGCAGTGCATTATCGTAATCAAATTAACTATAATGAAGAATTGCTGGAAAATACAAAAGCGGGTTATGAGCGTATTAAAGCATCGTATGAGAATTTAAAACATCGTAAAGAGGCGAGTAGTGAGTTAACAGAAAATAACCAAGAATGGTTAGAGAAAATTGGTGATTTACAAAAGCAATTCATCACAGATATGGATGATGATTTTAACACGGCGAATGCCATCTCTATTGTATTTGAATTATCAAAACAAGCGAATTATTATTTGATGGAAAAGAATACATCCACTGCTGTAATTGATGCATTTATGACTCAATTCGAGGATTTCTTCGATGTACTTGGACTATCGTTAGAGGATGAGCCAGAACTGCTAGATGAGGAAGTGGATCAATTGATAGCCGATCGGATTCAAGCAAGAAAAGATCGCAATTTCCAATTAGCTGATCAAATTCGTGATCAATTAAAAGAAATGAATATTATTCTTGAGGATACAGCTCAAGGAACAAGATGGAAAAGAGGATAAGAGAGATGCTTTCATACGAAGAAAATCTTAATCCTAAACAATTAAACAGTCTCGCCCTTGCTTATATGGGCGATGCTGTTTATGAACAATACGTACGTCAGGACCTATTACAAAAAGGTAATATAAGGCCACATCAGTTGCATAAGGCAGCAACGAAATATGTATCTGCTAAAGCACAATCAAAAGTGATTCATGCATTTTTGGACGAGGGCGTTTTATCAGAAGAAGAAGAGGCGGTAGTAAGACGGGGGAGAAATGCTAAATCTGGCACCATTCCGAAAAACACCGATGTACAAACTTATCGTTATAGTACTGCGTTCGAAGCATTGATAGGTTTCTTATATTTATCTAAACGAGTAGAGCGGTTAGAAGAGTTAGTAGTAAAAGCATTTAAGTGGACTGAGGATAGGAAGGAGGAGAGCAAGAAATGAGTCATGATTTCATTATTGGTAAAAACGCTGTAATCGAGGCACTTAAGTCAGAGCGTGATATGAATAAAATTATGGTTGCGGAAGGCTCTCAAAAAGGGCAAATGCAGCAAGTGGTTGGAATGGCGAAGGAAGCGGGTGTGCTGGTTCAATTTGTACCGAAAAAGAAATTGGATCAAATGGAGCTAGGGAATCATCAAGGTGTGGTTGCTCAAGTAGCTGCCTATCAATATGCCGAGTTAGATGACCTATTTAAAAAGGCAGAAAACAGTGGACAAGCTCCCTTCTTTCTTCTATTGGATGAGATTGAAGATCCTCATAATCTAGGCTCGATTATGAGAACTGCTGATGCTGTAGGTGCGCATGGGATTATTATTCCAAAAAGGCGTGCGGTTGGTTTAACAGCAACAGTGGCTAAAGCTTCAACGGGAGCGATTGAACATATTCCTGTTGCTCGTGTTACGAACTTAGCAAGAACGATTGATGAATTAAAAGAACGAGGCGTTTGGATTGCGGGTACAGATGCTAGCGGTAAACAGGATTATCGCCAATTGGATGGAGTGATGCCCATCGGATTAGTCATTGGTAGTGAAGGGAAAGGAATGGGAAGACTGATTAGAGATAAATGTGATTTTCTTATCAGCTTACCAATGGCTGGAAAAGTAACATCTTTAAATGCTTCAGTCGCTGCTGCTTTGTTGATGTATGAAGTCTACCGCAAACGCTCTCCGATTGAGCGATAATGATGAATATCCTTCTTGTTGACGGATACAATATCATCGGTGCCTGGCCAGAGCTTCAACTTCTTAAAAATAAGGATTTAGAAGCAGCCAGGGACCTGCTGGTAGAAAAGATGGCTGAATATCAAGGGTATTCCGGTTACCGAGTCATAGTTGTCTTTGATGCCCATTACGTAAAAGGGACAGAAAGAAAATTTAAGAATTATAATGTTGAAGTTATTTTTACACGTACAAACGAAACCGCAGATGAACGTATTGAAAAGCTAGCGATTGCGTTAAATAATATCAAAACACAAATCTATGTAGCTACTTCAGATTTTACAGAGCAGAGAGTCATCTTTGCTCAAGGTGCGTTAAGAAAGTCAGCCCGAGAATTACACAATGAAATGAATCATATTGAAAAACAAATTAACAAAAAAGTAAAGAAAAGCCAGGAAAATAAGCCAGTGTCTAAAATCCCATTAAGTGATGAAATCGTTGAAATTTTCGAAAAATGGCGCAGAGAACGTTAAATGATTGGTTGACGCTGGAAAATACCCTACTGTATAATATTTCTAACCATGCTTGTACGGTCGGAGGGATCAGGATGAGTATCGACTTCAGGACAAAAGCTGAAAAGCATTCTTTATACGTGCAACTCGAAGATGAAGAAGTAATTGAATTAGTGCATAAAGGTGAAAGTGAAGCGCTAGATTATTTGATCCATAAGTATCGAAACTTCGTGCGTGCAAAGGCGAGGTCTTATTTCCTCATTGGTGCCGACAAGGAAGATATTGTGCAGGAGGGAATGATTGGTCTTTATAAGGCCATTCGAGATTTTAGGGAGGACAAGTTGTCTTCCTTCAAAGCATTTGCAGAATTATGTATCACAAGACAAATTATCACTGCAATTAAAACAGCAACAAGACAGAAGCATATCCCGTTGAATTCTTATGTATCGCTTGATAAGCCTATTTATGATGAGGAGTCAGATCGTACGTTAATGGATGTCATTTCTGGAGCGAAAGTGATGAACCCAGAAGAGTTAATTATTAATCAGGAAGAGTTTGACCACATCGAAGTAAAAATGTCTGAACTTTTGAGCGATTTGGAAAGAAAGGTGCTTGCCCTTTATTTAGATGGGCAATCATATCAAGAAATATCAGAAGAATTGAATCGACATGTGAAGTCAATTGATAATGCTTTGCAAAGAGTGAAGAGAAAACTAGAGAGATATTTAGAAATAAGAGAATTCTCTTTATAACTACTATATGTTAATATATTATTTATGGGCATATGAGAACCATTTTCGATTGATAACAGTGGAGGTTTTCCTATTTTTGCTGTTATTGACATGGATTATTGGCCATGGTAGAGTTTTAATGGCATAAATGTCGAAGAGGTGTGAAAAATGCCGAAAAAAGTGATACTAGCTTGTGCCGATTGTGGGACAAGAAATTACACTACCAATAGTAACAAAGGTAATGAGAGATTGGAATTAAAGAAATTTTGCAGTAAATGCAGTGCACATACAGTTCATCGCGAAACAAAATAATAGAGTAAAGAAGAGACAAAAAAGTAATAGAATGGCATTCAGGGGGATGTATTCTTAATCAACGCTTTTTTGTTAAAGGATATATCTCTTTAAAGTTGGGGGTTAAGAAATGGGACGCATCGTGAAGTTTTTCCGTGAAGTTGGACGTGAGATGAAAAAGGTTAGCTGGCCTACAAAGAAAGAGCTAACGAAATATACGATCACAGTTATTGTCGTTGTTTTATTCTTTACGTTATTCTTTACTGTTGT
Source organism: Cytobacillus kochii (assembly GCF_044790165.1). Lineage (NCBI taxonomy): Bacteria > Bacillati > Bacillota > Bacilli > Caryophanales > Bacillaceae > Cytobacillus > Cytobacillus kochii. The sequence goes on from NZ_CP085254.1 coordinate 113,675, forward strand.
TGATTTAGGTATTTCTGAATTGATTCGTTTAATTCTTGAATAACCCCTGAGCTTCCATGGTATAATGGATGATAACACAGGAACATTTGCAGGAGCCCGGTAACGGGTTTTTTCATTTGGTCAAGAAAGGCCTAGTCCATTTGCTTAGGATTCGATTGGTTTCGTAATCCGTCACTTTAGACAAACAAGAGATGTCAGTCTTTCAAAAATAAAAATAGATTGCAGGGAGGGAAGGACGTTAAGTCCCCTTTGATATGGAAAAGAATTGGTATGTAGTACATACGTACTCAGGGTATGAGAATAAAGTAAAAGCAAACCTTGAAAAACGTGTGGAATCGATGGGCATGCAGGATAAAATTTTTAGAGTGGTTGTCCCTGAAGAAGAAGAAACAGATATTAAGAATGGTAAGAAGAAAGTTGTAAAACGGAAGGTGTTCCCAGGTTATGTGTTGGTGGAGATTGTTATGACAGATGACTCTTGGTATGTAGTGCGTAACACACCTGGTGTAACGGGATTTGTTGGTTCAGCGGGTTCTGGCTCCAAACCGACTCCGTTGTTGCCTGAAGAAGTGCAGGTCATTCTCAAACGTATGGGTGTTGAAGAAAAACGAATGGATGTAAACTTCGAAGTTGGGGAAACGGTTCAAGTAAACGAAGGTCCATTTGCTAACTTTACTGGATCTATTGAAGAAATCGATAAAGATAAAGCGAAAATCAAGGTGCTTGTAAATATGTTTGGAAGAGATACGCCAGTTGAATTAGATTTTTCGCAAATCGAAAAAATTTAACGGTCTTTCTCCCTTATATTTAACTAGAGAAAGTTGATTTTTGTATGATTTCGCCGTATCTAGCCATTGTCTTTCGCTTATGAGCTCTCCTATATTTTTGAAAAGAACTTGAAATCGTCTTTGAAAAATGATAATATTTCATAGGTCAGTATGTCTCAGAAGACGAGACCGGACATTGGACATTATTCTTTATGTTAATATAAAGAATTAACAGTTGAGTGGGAGGGGGAAAACCCCTATTACCACATCACGGACTTTAAGGAGGTGTGTCTCGTGGCTAAAAAAGTAATCAAACTTGTTAAATTGCAAATTCCTGCAGGTAAAGCAAATCCAGCACCACCAGTTGGTCCTGCACTAGGTCAAGCCGGTGTTAATATCATGGGATTCTGTAAGGAATTTAATGCACGCACAGCTGAACAAGCTGGTCTAATTATTCCTGTTGAAATCACGGTATTTGAGGACCGTTCATTTACATTTATTACGAAAACTCCACCTGCTGCTGTATTGCTTAAGAAAGCGGCTGGTATTGAGTCTGGTTCTGGTGAACCAAACCGTAATAAAGTAGCAACAGTCAAGCGTGACAAGGTACGCGAGATTGCTGAAACAAAAATGCCTGATCTAAACGCTGCTAGTGTAGAAGCTGCTATGCGTATGGTTGAAGGTACTGCACGCAGCATGGGTATTGTCATCGAAGACTAATACTATTTGCTATGTATGTATGATGATTGTTTCTAAAAAGGTTGCGATGCTGAATTAGTTTCACTCGCAACCTTTATAATGTTCGGACCTTGAGAAATTCTCGAGGGGCCGACGTTTTTGAGATGAGAGGCAAACGTGCTTTTCGTCGGTGGGAGGTTATTCCGCTAAAACCACATTCAAGGAGGAAATTAAAATGGCTAAAAAAGGTAAGAAGTATGTAGAAGCTGCTAAACTTGTAGATAGCACAAAAGCTTACCCAGTTGCAGAAGCAATTGCTCTTGCGAAGAAAACAAACTTTGCTAAATTTGATGCAACAGTTGAAGTAGCTTTTCGTTTAGGTGTAGATCCTAAGAAAGCTGACCAACAAATTCGTGGAGCTGTCGTGCTTCCGAACGGTACTGGTAAAACTCAACGCGTGCTTGTATTTGCAAAAGGTGAAAAAGCGAAAGAAGCAGAAGCTGCGGGTGCAGACTATGTTGGAGATGCAGAATTCATCAACAAAATCAACCAAGGTTGGTTTGAGTTTGACGTAATCGTTGCTACTCCAGACATGATGGGTGAAGTTGGTAAACTTGGTCGTGTACTTGGACCAAAAGGTTTAATGCCAAACCCTAAAACAGGTACAGTTACATTTGATGTAGAAAAAGCTGTTAATGAAATCAAAGCAGGTAAAGTTGAATACCGTGTAGAAAAAGCTGGTAACATTCACGTGCCTATCGGAAAAGTATCATTTGAAGATGACAAGCTTGTTGAAAACTTCAACACAATCTTCGATACAATGATGAAAGCAAAACCTGCTGCAGCAAAAGGTACTTACATGAAAAATGTTTCTGTAACTACTACTATGGGACCTGGTGTGAAAATCGACCCTTCTACAGCGGCAACAAAATAATTAACCATTATTTGGTTTTTAAATAAAGTTGACATAGCAAAGTCCATTCTGTAGAATGAATCTTGTTATTATCATAACTTAATCATTTATACCGTAGACAGCAGGAGCCGATTGGGGCTTAATAACCTGCCGAGGTAATACGATAGATTTTAATTGCTTGAACGAGCTATTGTATACTTCCTCCATGTCTACCTTTGATATGGAGGTTTTTTAATGAGATGGTGAGCCTCACCTATCTGATTGAACGGTATGAATGCATAATTCAATAGGAGGTGTAAAGATGAGCAGCATTATCGAACAAAAGAAACAAATCGTAGAAGAAATTGCAGACAAATTCAAATCAGCTCAAACAGCAGTTGTTGTTGATTACCGCGGATTAACTGTTGCAGAAGTAACAGAACTTCGTAAACAACTACGTGAAGCGAATGTTGAATTCAAAGTTTACAAAAACTCTATGAGTCGTCGTGCAGCAGAAGCTGCTGAACTTGCAGGCTTAAACGAACATCTTACTGGTCCTAATGCAATTGCATTCAGTACAGAGGATGTTGTCGCACCAGCGAAAATTTTAAACGAGTTTGCTAAAAAGCATGAAGCTCTTGAAATTAAAGCGGGTGTAATTGAAGGTAATATCGCTTCACAAGAAGAAGTGAAAGCTCTTGCTGAACTTCCATCTCGCGAAGGTTTACTTTCTATGCTACTCAGCGTACTTCAAGCTCCAGTTCGCAACCTTGCTCTTGCAACAAAAGCTGTTGCAGATCAAAAAGAAGAACAAGGCGCTTAATTATCGGTTTTAACCAATATAATCTAACAAAAATTAAGGAGGAAATTATATCATGACTAAAGAACAAATCATTGAAGCAGTTAAAAGTATGACTGTTTTAGAACTTAACGATCTAGTAAAAGCAATTGAAGAAGAATTCGGAGTAACTGCTGCAGCTCCTGTAGCTGTTGCTGGTGGCGCTGCTGGTGGAGACGCTGCTGCTGAGAAAACAGAATTTGACGTAATTCTTAATTCTGCTGGCGATCAAAAAATTAAAGTTATCAAAGTTGTTCGTGAAATCACAGGTCTTGGCCTTAAAGAAGCGAAAGAAGTTGTTGATAACACTCCTAAAGCTATTAAAGAAGGCGCTTCTAAAGAAGAAGCTGAAGAAATCAAAGCTAAACTTGAAGAAGTTGGAGCTGGCGTAGAAGTTAAGTAATATAGTTTGTTTAAAAGCCCGCTTGTATGAGCGGGCTTTTTTAATATCAGTTATGTGGACTGTTTAGGTAAGTGAATTTAAGGAGAACGTTACAGCAACTAACGAAGCGTTTGCTTAATTTTACCCTCTACCAAAAAAATCCTCGCACATGCAGCTCTAATATCTGGAGGTGACCACTATGTCAGACCATTATTATTCTAAAACGCCTAATGTCGAAAGTAATCCACGTGTTTGGAGTTACAAACTAAGAGACAAAACATTTCAATTTAAAACCGATCATGGTGTATTTTCAAAAAGTGAAGTTGACTTTGGATCAAGGTTATTAATAGAGACGTTTATCCCTCCTGAAATATCTGGTGATGTATTAGATGTTGGTTGTGGGTACGGCCCAATTGGTTTATCAATGGCGTCGATTATGCAAGATCGTCAAGTCGTCATGCTCGACGTGAACGAAAGAGCGCTTGAGCTGGCACAAACGAACGGCGAGCTAAATGGTATCAACAATATCACTGTAAAAGAAAGTGACAAGTTGGCAGTTGTTAAAGACCAACAATTTGCAGCTATTTTAACGAATCCACCAATAAGAGCTGGGAAACAAACTGTTCATAGTATTTTTGAAGAGAGTTTTGAATGTTTATTGCCTGGTGGAGAACTATGGGTAGTCATTCAAAAGAAGCAAGGTGCACCATCTGCTATTGAAAAGCTCTCGGAATTATTTGCTGAAGTAGATACAGTTGTGAAGAAAAAAGGCTATTTTATATTAAGAGCAAAAAAAGATTGACTTGACATTTTCGCTATGTTAGTATTGTAAAATGCCAACATAATATACTACCAATAGGGATAAAAATTTATGCGTTATTGTATAAATTTATCCAGATGTGGGAAGTAATGAAAAGAATAGTCTAATGATGGAATTGTGGTTTTTGCTTGAAAAACCCTTTTTCTTTTTGTCTGATTGAGTTTATGTTTACGGAGGAAACTCGTGTTTTGGGGCTTCCGACGCTCTAGTTTTGGCAAAAATAGAGCGAAATGTGACTCGAGTTTAAGATATGTCAAGCTACCTGGATAATATTTCTCATGTAAAGAGTTTATCTCACTTGTGGGCTGGAATCCACAGGTAAAAAGATAGATTCTATTATTTACATGTGAGATTCACAGGTTGCTTTTCAAATAATAACGCTTGATTTGAGGGGTGAATCAGTTGACAGGTCAACTAGTTCAGTATGGACGACACCGCCAACGTAGAAGTTACGCACGAATCAGTGAAGTTTTAGAATTACCAAATCTAATCGAAATCCAAACCTCTTCTTATCAATGGTTTCTTGATGAGGGTTTAAGAGAGATGTTTCACGACATTTCTCCGATTGAAGACTTTACTGGTAATTTATCGCTTGAATTTATTGATTACAGCCTTGGCGATCCAAAATATTCGGTTGAGGAATCGAAGGAACGAGATGTTACATATTCTGCACCTTTGCGTGTGAAAGTGCGTCTTGTGAACAAAGAAACAGGCGAAGTCAAAGATCAGGATGTCTTTATGGGTGACTTCCCGCTTATGACAGAAACAGGAACATTTGTAATTAATGGCGCAGAACGTGTCATTGTTTCGCAATTGGTGCGTTCTCCGAGCGTATACTTTAGCGGAAAACTCGATAAAAACGGGAAAAAAGGCTTTACTGCCACTGTTATCCCGAACCGCGGCGCTTGGCTTGAGTATGAAACTGATGCCAAAGATGTCGTATACGTTAGAATAGATCGTACGAGGAAACTACCCGTTACGGTTCTTTTGCGTGCACTAGGGTTCGGATCTGATCAAGAAATCATCGAATTAATTGGTGACAATGAATATATCCGTAATACGCTTGAAAAAGATAACACAGAAGGTACGGACAAAGCATTGCTCGAAATCTATGAGCGTCTTCGTCCTGGTGAACCACCGACTGTTGAGAATGCAAAAAGCTTACTTGTATCAAGATTCTTTGATCCAAAACGCTATGATTTAGCAAATGTTGGACGTTACAAGATTAATAAAAAGCTTCATATAAAAAATAGATTATTTGGCCAAAGATTAGCTGAGAATTTGGTTGATCCTGAAACAGGGGAAATCATTGCTGAAAAAGGTGTTGTACTTGATCGTAGAACACTTGATCGAATTCTTCCTTATCTTGAGAAGAATGTTGGCTTTAAGAAAGTGGACCTTGTCGGCGGCGTTATAGATCAAGAAGTCGATGTCCAATCGATTAAAATTTATGCACCGAATGAAGATGGCGAGAAAGTCATTAATGTAATCGGTAATGCGTATGTAGAAGAAGCTGTGAAGAATATTTCACCGGCTGATATTATTGCTTCTATTAGCTATTTCTTTGATTTATTGCATGGTGTCGGCGATACAGATGATATTGACCACCTTGGTAATAGAAGATTACGTTCTGTTGGTGAGCTATTGCAAAACCAATTCCGTATCGGTTTATCAAGAATGGAGCGTGTAGTTCGTGAGAGAATGTCCATTCAAGACACGAACACAATTACACCACAACAATTAATCAATATTCGTCCTGTTATTGCATCTATTAAAGAATTCTTTGGTAGCTCTCAATTGTCTCAGTTCATGGACCAAACAAATCCATTAGCTGAGTTAACACATAAGCGACGTCTATCAGCCTTAGGACCTGGTGGATTAACACGTGAGCGTGCAGGTTTTGAAGTGCGTGACGTTCACTATTCCCACTATGGTCGTATGTGTCCAATTGAAACGCCAGAGGGACCGAATATCGGATTAATTAACTCTTTATCATCCTTTGCGAAAGTGAATCGTTTCGGATTTATTGAAACACCTTATCGTCGTATTGATCACGAAACAGGTACAGTATCTTCAAGAATCGATTACTTAACAGCTGATGAGGAAGATAATTATGTTGTAGCCCAAGCGAATGCAAGACTAGGTGAAGATGGTTCATTTGTTGACGAGGAAGTTGTTGCTCGTTTTAGAGGGGAAAATACTGTTGTTAAACGTGACCGTGTTGATTACATGGATGTATCACCTAAGCAGGTTGTATCTGCTGCGACTGCATGTATCCCGTTCTTAGAGAATGATGACTCTAACCGTGCCTTAATGGGTGCCAACATGCAACGACAAGCTGTGCCTCTTATGCAGCCTGAAGCACCACGCGTTGGAACAGGAATGGAATATGTTTCTGGTAAAGATTCTGGTGCTGCGGTGATTTGTAAGCACGAAGGTATTGTTGAGCATGTTGAAGCGAAAGAAGTTTGGGTAAGACGTGTGAAAGAAGTAGATGGCCAAGAAGTAAAAGGCGATCTTGATAAATATAGAATGCTTAAGTTCATTCGTTCCAACCAAGGTACTTGTTACAACCAAAGACCAATTGTTGCGGTTGGTAACCGTGTAACGAAAGGTGAAATCCTTGCTGACGGACCATCAATGGAACTTGGTGAACTTGCGCTTGGACGTAATGTTCTCGTTGCTTTCATGACATGGGACGGTTATAACTACGAGGATGCGATCATCATGAGTGAGCGCCTTGTAAAAGATGATGTATACACTTCGATTCATATTGAAGAGTATGAGTCAGAGTCTCGTGATACGAAGCTTGGACCTGAAGAAATTACTCGTGACATCCCGAATGTAGGGGAAGATGCCCTACGTAATTTAGATGAGCGCGGTATTATTCGCACAGGTGCTGAAGTGAAAGATGGGGACTTGTTAGTTGGTAAAGTAACGCCTAAAGGTGTAACAGAACTAACTGCAGAGGAAAGACTACTTCATGCTATCTTCGGTGAAAAAGCACGTGAAGTACGTGATACATCCTTGCGTGTACCACATGGTGGAGGCGGTATCGTACTAGATGTCAAAGTCTTCAATCGTGAAGATGGCGATGAACTACCTCCAGGTGTAAACCAACTTGTACGTGTTTATATTGTTCAGAAGCGTAAGATTTCTGAAGGGGACAAAATGGCCGGTCGACATGGTAATAAAGGGGTTATCTCTCGTATTTTACCGGAAGAAGATATGCCGTATTTACCAGATGGCACACCGGTTGATATCATGTTGAACCCATTAGGGGTACCTTCTCGTATGAACATTGGTCAGGTTCTTGAACTACACCTTGGAATGGCGGCAAGATCACTAGGTATTCATGTGGCTTCACCAGTATTTGATGGTGCAAACGAGGAAGATGTTTGGGAAACAATCGAAGAAGCTGGTATGGCTCGTGATGCGAAAACAGTTCTTTATGATGGACGTTCAGGAGAGCCATTTGATAACCGTGTATCTGTTGGTGTCATGTATATGATCAAACTAGCACACATGGTTGATGATAAACTTCACGCTCGTTCTACTGGACCTTACTCACTTGTTACGCAACAACCGCTTGGTGGTAAAGCACAATTCGGTGGACAGCGTTTTGGTGAGATGGAGGTTTGGGCACTTGAAGCCTATGGTGCTGCTTATACACTTCAAGAGATCTTAACAGTTAAATCGGATGATGTCGTTGGACGTGTGAAAACATATGAATCCATCGTTAAGGGTGAAAACGTACCGGAACCTGGTGTCCCTGAATCATTCAAAGTATTAATTAAAGAACTTCAAAGCTTAGGTATGGATGTAAAAATCCTTTCAGGCGATGAAAAAGAGATAGAAATGCGTGATACGGATGATGAAGAGGATATGCAACAGGCTGAATCCTTAACAATCGCTCCAGATACGCAAGAAACAGAAGAAGCAGAAACAGTAGCAACAAAAGAATAAATTTGAACAAGGAGGGCGATCACTGCCCTCCATTCGAGCTAAGTGGAATAGATGACTGGGACCCAAACTTATTGATAAGTTAATGGGAAAAACCTGTAGATCGAAAGGGAGGTAGGCCCCTTGCTAGATGTTAATAATTTCGAGTATATGAAAATAGGTCTCGCTTCACCAGATAAAATCCGCTCATGGTCTCATGGTGAAGTAAAGAAACCTGAAACAATCAATTATCGTACATTAAAACCTGAAAAAGATGGTTTGTTTTGTGAACGTATTTTCGGTCCAACAAAGGATTGGGAATGTCATTGTGGTAAATACAAACGCGTTCGTTATAAAGGTGTTGTTTGTGATCGTTGTGGTGTTGAAGTTACACGTGCTAAAGTTCGTCGTGAAAGAATGGGGCACATTGAGCTAGCAGCGCCAGTATCACATATTTGGTACTTTAAAGGTATTCCAAGCCGTATGGGTCTTGTTCTTGATATGTCTCCTCGTGCTTTGGAAGAAGTAATTTATTTTGCATCTTATGTTGTAACCGAATCCGGAGATACAGCATTAGAGAAAAAACAATTACTCTCTGAAAAAGAATACCGTGCTTACCGTGAAAAATACGGTAATAAGTTCCAAGCGTCTATGGGTGCGGAGTCAATTAGAAAGTTACTTTCAGATATTGACCTTGATAAAGAAGTAGATACGTTAAAAGAAGAATTAAAAACTGCACAAGGGCAACGCCGTACACGTGCAATTAAACGATTAGAAGTGCTTGAAGCATTCCGTGGTTCAGGAAATGAACCGAGCTGGATGATTCTTGATGTGCTGCCAGTTATTCCTCCAGAGCTTCGTCCAATGGTTCAACTAGACGGTGGTCGTTTTGCTACATCAGATTTGAATGATCTTTATCGTCGTGTAATTAACCGTAATAACCGTTTGAAGCGTTTATTAGATCTTGGTGCTCCAAGCATCATCGTTCAAAATGAAAAGCGTATGCTTCAAGAAGCTGTTGACGCTTTAATTGATAACGGTCGTCGTGGACGTCCTGTTACTGGTCCTGGTAATAGACCACTTAAATCACTATCTCATATGTTAAAAGGTAAACAAGGACGTTTCCGTCAAAACTTGCTCGGTAAGCGTGTTGACTACTCTGGACGTTCTGTTATTGTCGTTGGTCCAAACTTGAAAATGTATCAATGTGGACTCCCTAAAGAAATGGCATTGGAGTTATTTAAACCGTTTGTCATGAAAGAGTTAGTTGAAAAGGGCCTAGCACATAACATTAAATCAGCTAAACGTAAAATCGAAAAAGTTCACCCTGAAGTTTGGGATGTACTTGAGAGTGTCATTAAGGAGCATCCGGTATTATTAAACCGTGCCCCTACACTTCATAGATTAGGGATTCAAGCATTTGAACCTACGTTGGTTGAAGGACGTGCCATTCGTTTGCATCCACTTGTTTGTACAGCATATAATGCTGACTTTGATGGTGACCAAATGGCGGTTCACGTACCTTTATCAGCAGAAGCGCAAGCTGAAGCTAGATTGCTTATGTTGGCAGCACAAAACATCCTGAATCCTAAGGATGGTAAACCAGTTGTTACGCCTTCTCAAGATATGGTGTTAGGTAACTATTACTTAACCTTAGAAAGAGAAAATGCTGTTGGTGAAGGAATGGTCTTTAACGACACAAGCGAGGCGTTACTTGCTTACCAAAACGGATATGTTCACTTGCACACAAGAGTAGCTGTCCATGCTGGTTCGTTAAAAAATGAAACATTCACTGAAGAACAAAACAAACAACTATTAATGACAACAGTTGGTAAATTGGTGTTCAATGAAATTTTACCGAAAACATTCCCGTATATTAACGAACCAACAAAAGAAAATCTTGAAATTGAAACACCGAAGAAATACTTTATTGATAAAGCTACTGATATTCCTGAAGCGATTCGTACAATGCCAATTGTCGATCCGTTTAAGAAGAAAATTCTTGGAAATATCATTGCTGAAGTATTTAAACGCTTCAAGATTACTGAAACATCAAAAATGCTAGACCGTATGAAGAATTTAGGTTTCAAATATTCAACTAAGGCTGGTATTACCGTTGGTGTGTCAGACATCGTTGTATTAGGTGAAAAAGAAGAAATTCTTCATGAAGCTCAAAATAAAGTTGATAATGTATTAAAACAATTTAGACGTGGTCTTATCACTGAAGAGGAACGTTATGACAGAGTTATCTCTATCTGGAGTGCAGCGAAAGATAATATCCAATCGAAACTAATGAAATCATTGGATAAATCCAACCCAATCTTCATGATGAGTGATTCAGGTGCCCGTGGTAACGCATCTAACTTTACACAGTTAGCTGGTATGCGTGGTCTTATGGCCAACCCGGCTGGTCGTATTATTGAATTACCGATTAAATCAAGTTTCCGTGAAGGATTAACTGTATTAGAGTACTTTATCTCTACTCACGGTGCGCGTAAAGGTCTTGCTGATACAGCCCTTAAAACAGCTGACTCTGGTTACCTTACTCGCCGTCTTGTTGATGTTGCACAGGACGTAATTGTACGTGAAGATGATTGTGGTACAGATCGTGGCTTATTGATTTCTTCCTTGAAGGAAGGAACAGAAGTGATTGAAAGCCTAGAGGAACGTTTAATCGGTCGTCATGTAAGAAAAGCGATTAGACATCCGGAAACAAATGAAATCATTGCACGTGAAAATGAATTGATTACTGAAGATTTATCTGCAGAAATCATCGCTGCAGGCGTTGAAGAAGCATGGATTCGCTCTGCGTTCACATGTAATACTCGCCATGGTGTATGTAAAAAATGTTACGGACGTAACTTGGCTACTGGTCAAGAAGTTGAAGTCGGTGAAGCAGTTGGTATTATTGCCGCACAATCAATTGGTGAACCAGGTACACAGTTAACGATGCGTACATTCCATACAGGTGGGGTTGCAGGAGACGATATTACACAAGGTCTTCCACGTATCCAAGAGATTTTTGAAGCACGTAACCCTAAAGGTCAAGCGGTTATTTCAGAAATCAAAGGTATAGTGGTTGGCATTAATGAAGGTCGCGATCGTCAACATGAAATCGTTATTCAAGGTGAAGTTGAATCACGCACTTATACTGCACCTTATACTGCGCGGTTAAAAGTAGCAATTAATGATGAAGTGGAACGCGGTCAAGAGCTAACAGAAGGTTCTATCGATCCGAAAGAGTTAATTAAAGTGAGAGATGTTACAGCAGTTCAAGAATACTTGCTACGTGAAGTACAAAAAGTTTATCGTATGCAAGGGGTTGAAATCGGTGATAAACACGTCGAAGTAATGGTACGTCAAATGCTTCGTAAAGTACGTGTTATCGATGCAGCTGAGACAGATGTACTTCCAGGCACATTGCTTGATATCCATCAATTTACTGATGCGAATAGAAAAGCACTGATGGAAGGTAAAATGCCAGCTACTGGACGTCCGGTATTACTTGGTATTACAAAAGCATCTCTTGAAACTGATTCCTTCTTATCCGCTGCCTCATTCCAAGAAACAACTAGAGTTCTTACAGATGCAGCGATTAAAGGAAAACGTGATGAGTTACTCGGCTTGAAAGAAAATGTTATCATTGGTAAACTTGTTCCAGCTGGTACAGGTATGCAACGTTATCGTCAAGCAGAGCCTTATACAAAAGAGACAGTTGAAGAAACAATCACGGTAGAATAATGATAGAAGTAAGGGTGTCGTTCTTTTTAAGAATGGCACCGACCTTCTATATTAAAAAAATATGAATGATTGTTGACATCATTTTCAAATGGTGGTAATATAGCAAAGGTGCTCCTATTACTGGATACTTTGGAGGATGAATTTATGTCTTATGAAAAAGTATTGCAGGCGAAAGAAATTATAGTAGGAACTAAACAAACAGTGAAAGCTCTTAAATCTGGAATTGTATCTGAAGTAGTCATCGCTAGCGATACAAATTTTCAAGTCAAATCTATGATAGAAGAAGCTGCTAAAGATCATAACGTTCCAATCACATATGTTGATTCGATGAAAAAGCTTGGTAAAGCATGTGGGATAGATGTAGGTGCTGCAGCTGTTGCATTAACTATTTAAAAACTGTTTTTGTAGATAGAAATCTGCAAGGACTTTGTTTTTGCCTTTAAATGAACCACCTGGATGTGTGGGCTTACATGAAAAGATGAAGGGAGGAAAAATACATGCCTACTATTAATCAATTAGTACGCAAGCCTCGTAAAACAAAGGAAGAGAAATCAACTTCTCCTGCGTTGAACAAAGGTTATAACAGCTTCAAAAAAGTACAAACGAACATATCTTCACCACAAAAACGCGGTGTATGTACTCGTGTTGGTACAATGACTCCAAAAAAACCAAACTCAGCGTTGCGTAAATATGCACGTGTACGTTTAACTAACGGAATCGAAGTAAATGCTTATATTCCTGGTATTGGTCATAACCTACAAGAGCACAGTGTGGTACTTATCCGTGGCGGTCGTGTAAAAGACTTACCGGGTGTACGTTACCATATCGTTCGTGGTGCACTTGATACTGCTGGTGTTAACAACCGTATGCAAGGTCGTTCTAAATACGGTGCTAAACGTCCTAAAGCAGCTAAGAAATAATTCACAAATAAAAATAACCCTTTCTTGAAAGGAGGAAAAATTACATGCCACGTAAAGGTCCTGTAGCAAAAAGAGACGTATTGCCTGATCCGATTTACAACTCAAAGCTTGTTAGCCGTCTAATCAATAAAATGATGGTAGATGGTAAGAGAGGTAAATCTCAAGCAATTCTATATAATTCATTTGATATCATTAGTGAGCGTACTGGCAAAGAGCCAATGGAAGTATTCGATCAAGCGCTTAAAAACATCATGCCTGTACTTGAAGTAAGAGCACGCCGTGTAGGTGGAGCTAACTACCAAGTACCAGTTGAGGTGCGCCCTGATCGCCGTACAACTCTTGGTCTTCGTTGGTTAGTAAACTACGCTCGCCTTCGCGGTGAGAAAACAATGGAAGAGCGTCTTGCAAACGAAATTCTTGATGCAGCTAACAACACTGGTGCATCAGTGAAGAAACGTGAAGACACTCATAAAATGGCTGAAGCAAACAAAGCATTTGCTCACTATCGCTGGTAAGATTCATTTTTATATTATAAAAACAATTCCCATACTAGGAAGGAGAAAGACACAATGGCAAGAGAGTTCTCCTTAGATAATACGCGTAATATTGGTATCATGGCTCATATTGATGCTGGTAAAACAACAACAACTGAGCGTGTTCTTTATTACACTGGTCGTATCCATAAAATTGGTGAAACACATGAAGGTGCTTCACAAATGGACTGGATGGAGCAAGAGCAAGAACGTGGTATTACAATCACTTCTGCCGCTACTACAGCTCAATGGAAAGGCCACCGTGTTAATATCATTGACACGCCAGGACACGTAGACTTCACAGTTGAAGTTGAACGTTCATTGCGTGTACTTGATGGAGCAGTTGCTGTACTAGATGCTCAATCTGGTGTTGAACCACAGACTGAGACTGTATGGCGTCAAGCGACAACTTACGGCGTACCACGTGTGGTATTCGTAAACAAAATGGATAAAATTGGTGCAGACTTCTTGTACTCTTTAGGTACACTTCATGATCGTCTGCAAGCAAATGCAGCAGCTATCCAATTACCAATTGGTGCTGAAGACGAATTCAAAGGTATCATTGACCTTATCGAAATGAAAGCTACTTTCTACGGTAACGATCTTGGTACTGACATCGAAACACGTGAAATTCCTGAAGAATACATGGATCAAGCTCAAGAGTATCGTGAAAAATTAATCGAAGCTCTTGCAGAACTTGATGAAGAATTAATGGAGAAATATCTTGGTGGAGAAGAAATCTCTAATGAAGAGATTAAAGCTGCAATCCGTCAAGGTACAGTAAACGTTGAATTCTATCCAGTTATTTGTGGATCTGCATTCAAAAACAAAGGTGTTCAAAAAATGCTTGATGCAGTAATCGACTATCTTCCATCTCCATTGGATGTACATGCCATTAAAGGTATCAATCCAGAGACAGAAGAAGAAGTTACTCGTCCATCAAGTGATGAAGAGCCTTTCTCTGCATTAGCATTTAAAGTTATGACTGACCCTTATGTTGGTAAATTAACTTTCTTCCGCGTTTACTCTGGTACGTTAGATTCAGGTTCTTATGTTAAGAACTCTACGAAAGATAAACGTGAACGTGTAGGTCGTATCCTACAAATGCATGCAAACTCTCGTGAAGAGATCTCTACAGTTTATGCAGGAGATATTGCTGCTGCTGTTGGTTTGAAAGATACTTCTACTGGAGATACACTATGTGATGAAAAGAGTCTTGTAATTCTTGAATCTATGGAGTTCCCAGAGCCAGTTATCTCTCTTTCTATCGAACCGAAGTCTAAAGCAGACCAAGATAAGATGACTACAGCACTTCAAAAACTTCAAGAAGAAGATCCAACATTCCGTGCGCATACTGACCAAGAAACTGGTCAAGTAATCATCGCTGGTATGGGTGAGCTTCACCTTGATATCCTTGTAGACCGTATGAAACGTGAATTTAAAGTAGAAGCAAATGTTGGTGCACCACAAGTTGCTTATCGTGAAACTTTCCGTGCATCTGCAAACATCGAAGGTAAATTCGCGCGTCAATCCGGTGGTCGTGGTCAATTTGGTCACGTTTGGATTGAGTTCTCTCCAAATGAAGAAGGTGCAGGATTTGAATTCGTAAACGGCATCGTTGGTGGTGTTGTTCCACGTGAATATATCCCTGCAGTACAATCTGGTCTTGAAGATGCTATGGAGCGTGGTGTATTAGCCGGCTATCCAATGGTTGATATTAAAGCTAGATTATTTGATGGATCATACCATGATGTTGACTCATCTGAAATGGCGTTTAAAATTGCCGCTTCTATGGCACTGAAAAACGCTGCATCAAAATGTAACCCAGTTATCCTTGAACCGGTAATGAAAGTTGAAGTAGTTATTCCGGAAGAGTATATGGGAGACATCATGGGTGATGTTACTTCTCGTCGTGGACGTGTTGAAGGTATGGAAGCACGCGGTAACGCACAAGTAGTTCGTGCTATGGTTCCACTTTCTGAAATGTTTGGTTATGCTACTTCATTGCGTTCTAATACGCAAGGTCGCGGTACATTCTCAATGCACTTTGATCATTATGAAGAAGTTCCAAAATCAATTTCTGAAGAAATCATCAAAAAAAATAAAGGTGAATAATTGATTTTACCTTTTTAATCAAGTATAACTATCATTGTAAGTAACCTGACATTGGAAGGTAGCCACCGACCAATGTCAATCAAATACTTAATTTATTTAAATTTAAAGGAGGATTTTCCTAATGGCTAAAGAAAAATTTGACCGTTCAAAACCCCATGTTAACATCGGAACTATCGGACACGTTGACCATGGTAAAACTACATTAACAGCAGCAATCACAACTGTACTTGCGAAAGCAGGCGGCGGTGAAGCTCGTGGATATGACCAAATCGATGCTGCTCCAGAAGAAAGAGAGCGTGGTATCACAATCTCTACTGCACACGTTGAGTACGAAACTGAAAACCGTCACTATGCACACGTTGACTGCCCAGGTCACGCTGACTATGTTAAAAACATGATCACTGGTGCTGCACAAATGGACGGCGGTATCCTAGTAGTATCTGCTGCTGATGGCCCAATGCCACAAACTCGTGAGCACATCCTTCTTTCTCGTCAAGTAGGTGTACCTTACCTTGTTGTATTCATGAACAAATGTGACATGGTAGACGACGAAGAATTACTTGAATTAGTAGAAATGGAAGTTCGTGACCTTCTTTCTGAATATGAATTCCCTGGTGACGATATTCCTGTAATCAAAGGTTCTGCGCTTAAAGCTCTTGAAGGAGATGCTGCGTGGGAAGAAAAAATCATTGAATTAATGGCTGCAGTTGATGAGTATATCCCAACTCCAACTCGTGACACTGAAAAACCATTCATGATGCCAGTTGAGGATGTATTCTCAATCACTGGTCGTGGTACTGTTGCTACAGGTCGTGTTGAGCGTGGACAAGTTAAAGTCGGTGATACTATTGAAATCATCGGTCTTGCTGAAGAACCAAAATCAACTACTGTAACAGGTGTTGAAATGTTCCGTAAGCTTCTTGATTATGCTGAAGCAGGAGATAACATTGGTGCTCTTCTTCGTGGTGTTGCACGTGAAGATATCCAACGTGGTCAAGTATTAGCTAAACCAGCTTCAATTACTCCACACGTAAAATTCAAAGCTGAAGTTTACGTTTTATCTAAAGAAGAAGGTGGACGTCACACTCCATTCTTCACAAACTACCGTCCTCAGTTCTACTTCCGTACAACTGATGTAACTGGTATTTGTAACCTTCCTGAAGGTGTAGAAATGGTTATGCCTGGAGATAACATCGAAATGAACGTTGAACTTATCTCTCCAATCGCTATCGAAGAAGGTACTAAATTCTCTATCCGTGAGGGTGGACGTACTGTAGGCGCTGGCGTAGTTGCTACAATCGTTGAGTAATAAATTTTGATTTACGATATTTGAAGGGGACGCCTTTCATAGAAAAAGCAGTCGGGACGCCGGCTGCTTTTTCTTTATGCTTTTTTACATCAATCATGAAGAAGAGTGTACATTAAAGTATCTTGCTTCGGGATGTGAAAACACCATAGCCGTAACAGAAGCTTCAGGTTCCATCATATAACCTTCTGTTAATTCGATATCAATATCCTCTGGTTGTATAAGACGAAATAACTTTGCTTGATCTTCTAAATTTGGACAGGCTGGGTAACCGAACGAAAATCGTTGTCCTTGATATTTAGCCGCAAAACGCTCATCCATCGTCATTGTTGGGTGATCTGGAAATCCCCATTTATCCCTAATCTGTCTATGAATATACTCAGCCAGACCTTCAGCTGTTTCTAACGCAATTGCTTGCAATGCGTGACTTTCTAGAAATCTGCCTTCCTCTTTTAATTGTGTAGCTGCCTTTCGTATTCCCTTTCCAGCTGTTACAGCAAAAAAACATACGTAGTCTGTTTGCTTTTCTCTTAGATAATCAGCAAGACAAAGGTTTTTTCCTTTTTCTTGTCTAGGGAATGCAAACTCTTCAATAGGAAGTTCGTCTTTATTCATTATTATGACATCATTTCCATTGGCCTTTGCTTTGAAGAATTGGTAAGTAGCCTTTGGTTGTATCCAGTTATTTTTAATTATTTCATGGATCAGTGAGTCTAATAGGTTATTCACCTTATCCAGTTTTTCATTAGTGAGCTCCCTTTTTTGATTTTTAACCCCAAGATGATATAGCAGCATTTTACGGTTAATATATGGTTCAATATGGTGAAAAGAGAGATTTGTAATTAAATGTCTCTTTAAATCTTGCGGTTGAAAAATAGGAGCTTCTTGAACGGTTTTCACGCCAACGGATGGTTCGGAATATTTTTTTATCAATTGGGTTTCTTCTTTGTTAGTTTTTGCTGCTCTCGAGATTTGTGCTTGAAATAATTCACTATAGCGACTTGGTTCTCGGATTTCATTTGCTAAACTCAGACCGGTCATTGCATCTTTTGCATATAAGACGAGTCCTTGGTAGTTAGGGGCGATTTTATTATTCGTAAATTTGCGAGATAAGGCAGCTCCCCCCACCATAATGGGGGTTTGTATATGGGCATCCTGTAAGTCCTTTGCTGTTAATGCCATTTGTTGTGCTGACTTTACGAGTAAGCCAGAGAGTCCAATGATGTTGGGTTTTTCCTCTCTAATCGCTGCGATAAGATCAGCAGAAGAGACTTTAATTCCAAGATCAATGGTTTCAAACCCATTGTTAGAGAGAATAATATCCACAAGATTCTTGCCGATATCATGGACATCACCTTTGACGGTTGCGAGTAAAACTTTCCCCTTACTTGTAGATGTTTGTTTATCATTTTCCATATAAGGTTCTAAAAAGGCGACTGATGCTTTCATTACTTCTGCACTTTGTAAGACTTCTGCAACAATTAATTGATTATCATTAAACAATCTACCTACTTCTGCCATACCATTCATTAATGGTCCGTTGATAATATCTAATGGATTTGGGTATTTCGCTAATGCTCTTTCTAAATCTGGGAGAAGGCCTTCTTTTGTTCCTTCTATTATATAGCTTGATAAACGTTCTTCTAATGATAGTAAATGGGTTTCTATCCTTTTTTCCTTCTTCTTATCACGATAAAAGTCAGTAAAATCAGCTAAAATGCTATCGCTGGTTTGAAAGAGAAGCTTCTCTGCTAATTCGACTTCATTTTTAGGGATGCTTGGGAAACGCTCTAGCTTTTCTGTATTGACGATTGCGTAGTCTAGCCCGGCTTTCGTGCAATGAAAGAGGAAGACGGAATTTAAAATTTCTCTCCCCACACTCGGAAGACCAAAGGACACATTACTAATGCCTAAAATCGTTTTCGCCTCCGGTAGAGCTTCTTTAATAAGTTTAATACCAAGTACAGTTTCTTTAGCAGAACCAATATATTGTTCATCACCAGTGCCGACAGGAAAAACCAGGGGGTCGAAGATAATATCCTCTGGAGGTACTTGATACTGCTCAACGAGGATGTGATAGGCCCGTTTAGCTATAGCTAGCTTGTTTTCAGCTGTGATGGCCATGCCTTCCTCATCAATGGTACCGACAACAATGGCTGCTCCGTACTGATGGATAAGCTTTGCAGCAAAGGCGAATCGGTCCTCACCATCTTCTAAGTTAATCGAATTGATTATAGCTTTGCCTTGAGAGTAGGTAAGAGCTTTGGCGATTACTTCATCATCAGTTGAATCAATGACTAGGGGAACTTTGATTTTTTTCGTTACTTCAGCTAAAAAATGGTCCATATCTTCTATTTCATTACGATCAGGATCAGCAAGACATATATCAATGACGCTTGCTCCTTTTTTAACTTGGGCTCTAGCAATTTCCGATGCTTCCTCATACTTTCCTTCATTAATCAACCGTTTGAATTTTTTTGAGCCAATGACATTTGTCCGCTCACCAACCATGATCGGTCTAATAGATTCATCATAGGTAAGGGGTTCAATACCTGATAGTTTATGCTGTCTCTTTTTAGTAATGGGACGGGACGGTACATGGGCTAATGCTTGACTGATTGCTGTGATATGCGCTGGTGTGGTACCGCAACAACCACCGACGATATTCACCCAGCCCTGTGTGGCAAAATCCAAAAGCTTTGTAGATAGAGATTCTGCTGTTTCGTGATAACAGCCGTCTTCATCTGGTAAGCCTGCATTAGGATAACAGCTAACACCAGTTGAAGAGAGTTGTGCTAGAGAGCGAATATGCTCTTGCATAAATTCCGGTCCAGTTGCGCAGTTGAGCCCAACAGCTATTGGTTTCATGTGCTCTATTGAAATGTAAAATGCTTCGATGTTTTGCCCTGCCAAAGTGGTGCCCATCGGCTCTATTGTCCCTGATATCATAATAGGGAGTTCTTTCTTTGTATGATGAAAGGCTTCTTTAATCCCTAGGAAAGCAGCTTTTACATTAAGGAGATCTTGGCTTGTTTCTATTAATAATAAATCTACACCACCGTCAATGAGTCCTATGGCTTGTGTACGATAATCCAGGACTAATTGTTTAAAAGTTGTTCCACCGGTGACGCTTAATGTCTTAGTAGTTGGTCCCATAGATCCTGCTACATATCGCGGATGATTAGGCTTGTCGTATTTATGCGCTGCTTTTATAGCAATTTCAGCCGCTCTGCGGTTTAACAATTCACTTAAATGCCCAATATTATATTCTTCTAAAACGATACGCGTCGCTCCGAATGTATTTGTTTCAATTATATCTGCCCCTGCCGAAAGATAAGCTTCATGAATGGATTGGATCAATTCAGGTCGCGTAAGTGTGAGGTATTCATTACAACCTTCTAGATCCTCACCACCAAAGTCATCTGCTGTTAGGTGGGCTTCTTGTAGCATGGTGCCCATTGCCCCATCCATGATTAAAATCTTTTCTTTCATTTGTTTAGTGATGGCTACTTTTGACATAATGATGCTCCTTCTTCTGTTGATCTTTTCTTCTAATATGATTGGTCAGTTCGGTTGTGAGTTGATATCTAAGGAAAGGGGTAACAAGGTAGATGCCTTGAAAGAGTTCTAAGGCTGCATCGATCAACTCTTTTGTAATTAATAAGCCTTCTTTCTCAGCAAGAATAGGGTTAACGGCTTTTGCCATTCTGTCGCGGGTCGTTTGAGTAATCTTGATGCCAGGCACTTCGTTATGAAGATACTCTGCATTTTTGCTGCTAATCAGTGGCATCATTCCGATGAAAATAGGTGAGGAAAGATGCTTTGTTGCCTCATGAATCTCTAATAGTTGTGTTATTGAAAACACTGGCTGTGACACGAAATAATCAGCGCCTGCTTTTATTTTCCTTTCAAGTCGGGCAACAGCTTTATCTAATGATTTGACATGAGGATTAAATGCTGCCCCGACAGAAAAGACGGCATTTTCACCAAGTTCAGAACCTGAAGGGGAAATTCCTTCATTAAATTGTTTAATCATTTCTATTAATTCAAAGGAAGATAAATCAAATACAGATGAAGCGCCTGGGAAATTGCCAACTCTTGCCGGATCCCCAGTTATGGCTAAAATATCATGCAACCCTAATGTATGAAGACCCATGAGATGTGATTGTATGCCGATTAAGTTTCGATCTCTACAGGAGAGGTGGACAAGTGGTCGAACGTTTGTATCCTTGTGGATGATATGTGCTAGGGCTTCATTTGCGATTCGTGGTGTGGCAAGAGAGTTATCTGCGAGTGTAATTGCATCAACACCAGCATCTTTTAAGGCTCTGGCACCTTCAAAAAATTTAGCAGTTGATAGCTTCTTAGGTGGGTCTAGTTCGACGATGATGGTGCGTTTTTCTTGTACAAGTGTCTCTAACGGCGTATTGGTGCGTTCGATTGTAATTCTCTCTATTTTAGGTTTCCTTTTATTTGTTACTTGTTTTTCAAGAATAGGTACAGCATGCCTAACTTCGTCTGCAAATGCTTTAATATGGCCCGGTGTCGTTCCGCAGCAACCACCAAGCAGCCGAACACCTTGCTTAAGGAAGGACTTCGCTGATTTTCTAAAATAGTCTTCGCCTTCCTTATATTGAATCGTACCATCGATATAGGCAGGTAGACTCGCGTTAGGATATGCAGATAAAAACGCGTGCTGAGGTAATTCAACGGAGGAGAGTGTCTCTAACAT
This sequence comes from Cytobacillus kochii, assembly GCF_044790165.1. NCBI lineage: Bacteria > Bacillati > Bacillota > Bacilli > Caryophanales > Bacillaceae > Cytobacillus > Cytobacillus kochii. The sequence goes on from NZ_CP085254.1 coordinate 135,341, forward strand.
ATGATGTGGACCTAAACGGCAGTTTACCCCGACAACATCTGCCCTTTTAGCTTCTAATCTTTTTAAGGCGTCATTAATTAACGTCCCATTTTGTAAAATAGCGACTTCTTGTAAAGACACTTGTGCAATAATAGGTATATCCGTTTCTTTTCGGGCAATAGAGAGAACCGTTTCTAGTTCTTCTAAATCATAATATGTTTCAAGAAGGAGCCCATCTACGCCTTCTAACAATAAGCAGTATAGCTGTTCACGAAAGTTACGTTTAATTTCATCTAGAGGAATAGAGAGGGGATTTAATCCTCGTACACCTCCAATTGTGCCGAGCACATATGCCTGATGATGTTGAATACTAGATCGTGCCAGTTTTACAGCCGCACTATTAATCTCTTTGACTGAATCCTCTAGGCCATACCGTTTCAATTTTAAATAATTCGCAGCATAGGAGTTTGTTTGAATTAAATCCGCACCTGCCCCGAGATAAGCTTGATGAATGTGCTGAATTTGTTCCGGTGCTGAGAGGTTCAATTCTTCAAAACATGTATCTGTACCATAAGAATAAAGAAGTGTTCCTATCGCACCGTCAGCAATTAATACTTGGTTCTTCATTTTTTCAAGGAAGTTCAAAGGTCTCACTCCTTCAATTCATTATTTTGTTGAATTCAATGGATGAGAAGCCAAAGAGAAAATAAAAAAGGCCCTCAAGAAGAAGGCCTATTATCATCATAGTCATCTTCTCATCTTTCAAGCGTATAGCTTGTAGGAATTAGCACCTTTTCAATAGCGTTCACTATTGATGGTTGCTGAGGTGTCATCGGGCCTATCCCTCAACCTCTCATGATAAGAAATAAAAAATATTTTATTGAGTAAAATTTACATGAATGAGCCTATGTTTGTCAAATAAAAAGTTAGAAAATTTAAAAATAAATAATTGTATAAGCGTTTTTTTAGAAAATGATGTAAAGAGGAAGATATACTTGAAAACACTATTCACAGCAGTTATAATGTTAAAAGTGTGCAGAACAGAGAGAAACGCAATCAATAGTTGCATTTGTTATGTCTTTTCTGTATAATAGACAATGTTGGTCTTTGACTGCGATGAAGTGAAAGGTTGCTGACACACCCGGCCGCTTTGCCATGGCGAGTGTGTGGGAAATTTTCACGGAGAATGTCTATATGAAAATAGGCGAAAAGGAGGGAAAATAATGGCAAAACAAAAAATTCGTATTCGTTTAAAAGCTTATGATCACAGAATTCTTGATCAATCTGCTGAAAAAATCGTTGAAACTGCAAAACGCTCTGGTGCGGCTGTATCTGGTCCAATCCCATTGCCAACTGAAAAGTCAGTTTACACAATTCTTCGTGCGGTGCATAAATATAAAGATTCTCGTGAGCAATTCGAAATGCGTACACACAAACGTTTAATCGACATCATTAATCCAACACCACAAACAGTCGATTCATTAATGCGTTTAGACTTACCATCTGGTGTTGATATCGAAATTAAACTTTAATTAATACATTAAAACAATCTAGGAGGTGTGACTGAAATGACCAAAGGAATCTTAGGAAGAAAGATTGGTATGACTCAAGTATTTGCTGAAAACGGTGATCTTATCCCGGTAACAGTGGTTGAAGCTACTCCAAACGTTGTTCTTCAAAAGAAATCAGTTGATACTGATGGATACGAAGCAATCCAAATCGGTTTTGAAGATAAACGCGAAAAGCTTTCAAACAAACCGGAAAAAGGACACGCTGCTAAAGCTGATACTACTCCTAAGCGCTTCGTTCGCGAATTACGCGGAGCTGACTTAGCTGAGTATGAAGTTGGTCAGGAAGTCAAAGTTGATATTTTCGCTGAAGGTGAAAAAATTGATGTAACAGGAATTTCAAAAGGTAAAGGTTTCCAAGGTGCAATTAAACGCCACGGACAATCTCGCGGACCAATGGCACACGGTTCACGTTACCACCGTCGCCCAGGTTCAATGGGTCCTGTTGCTCCAAACCGCGTATTCAAAGGTAAATTATTACCTGGTCGCATGGGCGGAGAACAAATCACAGTACAAAACCTTGAAATCGTAAAAGTAGATGCAGAACGCAATCTTCTATTAGTAAAAGGTAATGTACCTGGCTCTAAAAAAGCGCTTCTAAAACTAGTAAGTGCGGTTAAAGCAAAGTAATAACCCGGAAAGGAGGAAGTAAGAATGCCTAAAGTTGCATTATTAAACCAAAGTGGTTCACAAGTTGGCGATATTGAGCTGAACGACTCAATCTTTGGTATCGAGCCAAACAACCACGTGATGTTTGAAGCTGTTATTATGCAAAGAGCTTCTCTACGTCAAGGAACTCATAAAACTAAAATTCGTTCTGAAGTAGCTGGCGGAGGACGTAAACCATGGCGTCAAAAAGGCACAGGTCGTGCTCGTCAAGGTTCAATTCGTTCACCACAATGGCGCGGAGGCGGTACTGTATTTGGTCCTGTACCACGCAGCTATAGCTACAAATTACCTAAAAAAGTTCGTCGCTTAGCTATCAAATCAGCGTTATCTACTAAAGTTGCGGAAGAGAACATTCTAGTATTAGAAACTCTATCTTTCGAAGCTCCAAAAACAAAAGACTTTAAAGGTGTACTTAAAGGTCTTTCTGTAGATTCTAAAGCATTAATCGTAACTGCAGACATCGATGAAAACGTAGCATTATCTGCTCGTAACATCCCTGGAGTAACAGTTGTTACTGCTAACGGAATCAGCGTATTAGACGTTTTAAATCATGATAAATTGATCATGACGAAGCAAGCGGTCGAAAAAGTAGAGGAGGTGCTTGCATAATGGATGCACGCGATATCATTAAGCGCCCCGTTATCACTGAACGTTCTACTGACATCATGGCTGACAAAAAATATACTTTTGAAGTTGATGTAAGAGCTAATAAAACTCAAGTTAAAGATGCTGTTCAAGAAATCTTTGATGTAAAAGTTGAAAAAGTGAACATCATGAACTACAAAGGTAAATTCAAGCGCATGGGTAAATTCGGTGGTTATACAAACAAACGCCGTAAAGCGATTGTTAAACTAACTGCTGACAGCAAAGAAATCGAAATCTTTGAAGCTTAATTTCTAACAAGAAGAGGAGGGAAATGAAATGGCGATTAAAAAATACAAACCTACCTCTAATGGTCGTCGCGGCATGACGGTATCTGATTTCGCAGAAATCACTACAGACAAACCAGAAAAATCTTTGCTTGCTCCAGTAAAGCGCAAAGGTGGCCGTAACAACCAAGGTAAGTTGACAGTTCGTCATCAAGGCGGCGGTCATAAACGTCAATATCGTATCATCGACTTTAAACGTGACAAAGATGGAATACCAGGTCGCGTTGCTACAGTCGAGTATGATCCAAACCGCTCAGCTAACATTGCACTAATTAATTATGTAGATGGAGAAAAGCGTTACATCCTAGCTCCTAAGACTCTTAAAGTAGGCGCAGAAGTAATGTCTGGTCCTGAAGCAGATATCAAAGTAGGTAATGCATTACCACTTACAAACATTCCTGTGGGTACTGTAATCCACAACATCGAACTTAAACCTGGTAAAGGTGGACAGTTAGTACGTTCTGCTGGAACAAGTGCACAAGTACTTGGTAAAGAAGGTAAATACGTATTAGTACGCTTAAACTCTGGTGAAGTTCGTATGATTCTTGCTACTTGCCGCGCTACTGTAGGTCAAGTTGGTAACGAACAACACGAATTGATTAACATCGGTAAAGCCGGTCGTTCTCGTTGGTTAGGTAAACGCCCAACTGTACGTGGATCTGTTATGAACCCTAACGATCACCCACACGGTGGTGGTGAAGGTAAAGCTCCTATCGGTCGTAAATCACCTATGTCTCCTTGGGGTAAACCAACTCTTGGATACAAAACACGTAAGAAAAACAATCAATCTGATAAATTTATCGTACGTCGTCGTAAAAAATAACGGGATTGAACTACGGTTCCAAAGACGGGCCGTAGAACAATCACGAAGGGAGGTTCAATCATGGGTCGCAGCTTAAAAAAAGGACCTTTTGTTGACGAACATTTAATGACAAAGATCGAAAAGTTAAATGAAACTGATGGCAAGCAAGTAGTGAAGACTTGGTCTCGCCGTTCTACGATCTTCCCACAATTCATCGGACACACTATCGCAGTGTATGATGGTCGCAAACATGTGCCTGTTTATGTTACTGAAGATATGGTAGGCCACAAGCTTGGAGAATTTGCTCCAACACGTGCATACAAAGGCCATGGTAATGATGATAAGAAAACAAGACGTTAATGAGAGGAGGGCATTATAATGCAAGCTAAAGCTGTTGCAAGAACAGTTCGTATTGCTCCTCGTAAAGCTCGTTTAGTCGTAGATTTAATTCGAGGTAAGCAAGTAGGTGAAGCGGTAGCGATTTTAAATTTAACTCCAAAAGCTGCTTCTCCAATCGTAGAAAAAGTATTAAAATCTGCACTAGCTAACGCAGAGCACAACTACGAAATGGATGTTAATAATTTAGTAGTTGAGCAAGCATTTGTTGACGAAGGACCAACTTTAAAACGTTTCCGTCCACGCGCACAAGGTCGTGCTAGCGCAATTAACAAACGCACAAGTCACATCACAATCGTTGTATCAGAAAAGAAGGAGGGATAATCTGTGGGTCAAAAAGTAAATCCAGTCGGTTTGCGTATCGGTGTCATCCGTGATTGGGAGTCAAAATGGTACGCAGGTAAAGACTACGCTGATCTTTTACACGAAGACCTGAAAGTTCGTGAGTACATCACAAAACGCTTAAGCGATGCATCTGTTTCTAAAGTAGAAATCGAACGTGCAGCTAATCGCTTAAATATCACAGTCCATACTGCAAAACCAGGAATGGTTATCGGTAAAGGTGGTACTGAGGTAGAGGCGTTGCGTAAAGCACTTAACGCACTTACTGGCAAACGTGTTCACATCAATATTCTTGAAATCAAAAAAGCTGACATCGACGCGAAATTAGTAGCGGAAAACATTGCTCGTCAATTGGAAAACCGTGTATCATTCCGTCGTGCTCAAAAACAAACTATTCAACGTGCTATGCGCGCAGGAGCTAAAGGTATCAAAACAATGGTATCTGGACGTCTTGGCGGTGCTGATATCGCTCGTTCTGAATCTTATAGCGAAGGAACTGTACCACTTCATACTCTTCGTGCTGACATTGATTATGCTACAGCAGAAGCAGATACGACTTACGGTAAGTTAGGCGTAAAAGTATGGATCTATCGTGGAGAGGTGCTTCCTACAAAGAAGAATAATGGGGAAGGAGGCAAATAATATGCTATTGCCAAAACGCGTAAAATATCGTCGTGTACACCGTGGAAAAATGCGCGGTCAAGCAAAAGGTGGTACTGAAGTAACATTCGGTGAATATGGTCTACAAGCTCAAGATGCTTCTTGGATCACTAACCGTCAAATCGAATCTGCCCGTATTGCAATGACTCGTTACATGAAACGTGGCGGTAAAGTTTGGATTAAAATATTCCCGCATAAGCCATACACTGCTAAGCCTCTTGAAGTCCGAATGGGTTCTGGTAAGGGTGCTCCTGAAGGATGGGTTGCAGTTGTTAAGCCTGGTAAAGTAATGTTCGAAATTGCAGGTGTATCTGAAGAGATCGCTCGTGAAGCTCTACGTCTTGCAGCACACAAACTTCCAGTTAAATGTAAGTTTGTAAAACGAGAAGAAATTGGTGGTGAATCAAATGAAAGCTAATGAAATTCGTGACCTTACCACTGCCGAAATAGAACAAAAAGTTAAATCATTAAAAGAAGAGCTTTTTAATCTACGCTTTCAATTGGCGACTGGACAACTGGAAAACACAGCTCGCATCCGTGAAGTGCGTAAAGCAATTGCTCGTATGAAAACTGTTATCCGTGAAAGAGAAATTGGTTTTAGCAAGTGATATTGAGAGGAGGTTCGCACAATGAGTGAACGTAACCAACGCAAAGTATACTCTGGACGCGTTGTTTCAGACAAAATGGATAAAACTGTTACTGTTTTAGTCGAAACATACAAAAAGCATCCATTATACGGCAAACGCGTAAAGTACTCTAAAAAGTTTAAAGCTCATGATGAGCAAAACGAAGCAAAAATCGGCGATATCGTTCGTATCATGGAAACTCGCCCATTATCTGCGACTAAACGCTTCCGTCTAGTTGAAGTTGTTGAGAAAGCAGTTATTATCTAATTGTTCGGAAATATGTTTGATCCCGAAGGGAGGTTACACAGATGATTCAACAAGAATCACGTTTAAAAGTTGCTGATAACTCTGGTGCTCGTGAAGTACTTACAATTAAAGTTTTAGGTGGTTCAGGCCGTAAAACTGCTAACATCGGTGATGTAATTGTTTGCACAGTGAAACAAGCAACACCAGGTGGCGTTGTTAAAAAAGGTGATGTTGTTAAAGCTGTTGTCGTTCGTACAAAGAGCGGCGTTCGTCGTAAAGATGGCACATACATCCGTTTTGATGAAAACGCATGTGTAATTATTCGTGACGATAAAGGTCCTCGTGGTACACGTATCTTTGGACCAGTTGCTCGTGAACTACGCGAGAACAACTTCATGAAAATCGTATCATTAGCTCCAGAAGTACTATAAAAATTAAACAAAATGCCTTTAAGGAGGTGCACACAGATGCATGTAAAAAAAGGTGATAAAGTAATGGTCATCTCTGGTAAGGATAAAGGCAAATCAGGCGTTATTCTTGCTGCTTACCCAAAACAAGAACGCGTTCTTGTAGAAGGTGTTAATATCGTAAAGAAACACGCTAAACCATCTAACTTGAATCCTCAAGGTGGAATCCTTAGCCAAGAAGCACCTATTCATGTATCAAACGTTATGCCGGTTGACCCAAAATCTGGTGAACCAACTCGCGTAGGCTATCAAACGGTTGATGGGAAAAAAGTGCGTGTAGCAAAAAAATCAGGTGAATCTTTAGATAAATAGATCAATGAAGAAGGGAGGTACAATCGATGAACCGCCTAAAAGAAAAACATGTAAAAGAAATTACTCCTGCTCTTGTGAGCAAGTTTAACTATAAATCAGTAATGCAAGTACCAAAACTTGAAAAAATCGTTATCAACATGGGTGTGGGTGATGCTGTGCAAAACTCTAAAGCATTAGATAATGCTGTTGAGGAATTAACACAAATTGCAGGTCAAAAACCTGTTATCACTCGCGCGAAAAAATCAATCGCTGGCTTCCGTTTACGTGAAGGTATGCCAATCGGAGCGAAAGTTACTTTACGTGGAGAACGCATGTACGAATTCTTCGATAAATTAGTATCTGTTTCTCTTCCACGTGTACGTGACTTCCGTGGTATTTCTAAAAAGTCTTTCGATGGACGCGGAAACTACACACTTGGTGTTAAAGAGCAATTGATCTTCCCTGAGATCGATTACGATAAAGTAAGCAAAGTTCGTGGTATGGATATCGTTATCGTAACAACTGCCAATACTGATGAAGAAGCTCGTGAACTTTTAACACAATTTGGAATGCCATTCCAAAAGTAATCGTTAATTAGAGGGAGGCGAAAACGTGGCTAAAAAGTCAATGATTGCGAAACAAAAACGCACGCCTAAATACAAGGTACAAGAATATACACGTTGCGAACGTTGTGGACGTCCACATTCTGTATACCGTAAATTTAAGCTTTGCCGTATTTGTTTCCGTGAATTAGCATATAAAGGACAAATTCCTGGCGTTAAAAAAGCTAGCTGGTAAACCCAAAGTTAGGGAAGGAGGTAAAAACAATGGTCATGACAGATCCAATTGCAGATTTGCTAACTCGCATCCGTAATGCGAACATGGTTCGTCACGAAAAATTAGAAGTTCCTGCTTCTAATATTAAAAAAGAAGTTGCTGAAATCCTTAAGCGTGAAGGCTTCGTACGTGATGTAGAGTTTATCGAAGATAACAAGCAAGGCATTATCCGCATTTTCTTAAAATACGGTGCAAAGAATGAACGTGTAATCACAGGCTTAAAACGTATCAGTAAACCTGGTCTTCGTGTTTATGCTAAAGCTGATGAGGTACCACGCGTTCTTAACGGTCTTGGTATCGCACTCGTTTCTACTTCTCAAGGCGTTCTTACAGACAAAGAAGCTCGCGCGAAACAAGTAGGCGGAGAAGTACTAGCGTACGTTTGGTAATATAGTTTCAGAAAGAATGGAGGTGCAATAAATGTCCCGTATAGGTAAAAAACCAATTGAAATCCCTAGTGGAGTAACAGTAACGCTTGATGAAAATCATCACGTTATCGTAAAGGGTCCTAAAGGTGAGCTTTCTCACACTTTTAATAAAGATATCGCAATTAACATCGAAGAGAACGTAATCAACATCGTGCGTCCTTCTGATCAAAAAGAGCACCGTGCGCTTCATGGTACAACTCGTGCATTGATCGCTAACATGGTTGAAGGTGTATCTAAAGGCTTCGAAAAAGGCTTAGAACTTATCGGTGTCGGTTACCGTGCCCAAAAACAAGGTAAAAAGCTTGTATTGAACGTTGGATACTCTCACCCAGTTGAAATCGAACCTGAAGAAGGTATCGAAATCGAAGTACCAGCTAATACGAAAGTAGTAGTAAAAGGTGCAAGTAAAGAACGTGTAGGCGCTTTAGCGGCTAACATTCGTGACGTTCGTCCTCCAGAACCTTACAAAGGAAAAGGTATTAGGTATGAAGGAGAATATGTTCGTCGTAAAGAAGGTAAAACAGGTAAGTAATGCTGCATAGCTAAACGAAAGGAGTGACCGAAATGATTACGAAGGCTGATAAAAATGCAGTGCGTAAGAAAAGACACGCTCGCGTAAGATCTAAACTTTCTGGCACTGCGGCTCGTCCTCGTCTAAATGTGTATCGCTCAAATAAACACATTTATGCACAATTAATTGACGATGTGAACGGAGTAACTCTTGCTAGCGCGTCTACACAAGACAAAGAAGCTAGTATTGAAGCTACAGGCAACGTTGATGCGGCTGTTAAAGTCGGCGAATTAATCGCTAAACGTGCGGAAGCAAAAGGATTGAAATCAATCGTATTTGACCGTGGAGGATACTTATATCATGGTCGTGTTAAAGCGTTAGCAGATGCTGCTCGCGAAAACGGGTTAGAATTTTAATAGACAAAGGAGGGACATATAGAATGCGTCGTATTGATCCAAACAAACTTGAACTTGAAGAGCGCGTAGTTACGGTAAACCGTGTAGCTAAGGTTGTTAAAGGTGGACGTCGTTTCAGATTCTCTGCTCTTGTAGTAGTTGGAGATAAAAACGGTAACGTTGGCTTTGGTACAGGTAAAGCTCAAGAGGTACCAGAAGCTATTCGCAAAGCAATTGAAGATGCGAAGAAAAACTTAATTGAAGTTCCTATGGTTGGAACTACAATTCCTCACGAAGTAATCGGTCACTTCGGAGCTGGCGAAATTCTTCTAAAACCTGCATATGAAGGTACAGGAGTTATCGCTGGTGGACCAGTTCGTGCGGTACTAGAGTTAGCGGGTGTAGGCGATATCCTTTCTAAATCATTGGGTACAAACACACCAATTAACATGGTTCGCGCAACACTAGATGGTTTACAACAATTAAAACGTGCTGAAGACGTAGCTAAGTTACGTGGTTTATCAGTAGAAGAACTGTTAGGATAAGGAGGGAAATCAAATGGCGAATAAACTAGAAGTTACCCTCACTCGCAGTGTGATTGGTCGCCCTGAGGACCAACGCCAAACAGTCACAGCTCTTGGATTACGCAAAATGCACCAAACAGTTGAGCACCAAGACAATCCTGCCATCCGTGGTATGATTAAAAAAGTTGCTCATCTTGTAACGGTAACTGAAAAATAATTTTCGATCTTCTACAAAATAAGGAGGTGCCAACATGAAACTTCATGAATTAAAACCTGCAGAAGGTTCACGTCAAGAACGTAAACGCAAAGGTCGCGGTATTGGTTCAGGTAACGGTAAAACTGCTGGTAAGGGACATAAAGGTCAAAATGCTCGTTCTGGCGGCGGCGTACGTCCTGGATTCGAAGGTGGTCAAACACCTTTATTCAGACGCTTACCAAAACGCGGATTCACTAACATTAACCGTAAAGAATATGCGGTAGTTAATCTTGACGCACTTAATCGTTTTGAAGATGGAGCGGAAGTTACTCCAGAGCTTCTTATTGAAACGGGTGTTGTAAGTAACGAAAAAGCAGGAATTAAAGTTCTTGCTAAAGGCAACGTAGAGAAAAAGCTTACAGTTAAAGCTCATAAATTCTCTGCTGCGGCTAAAGAAGCAATCGAAGCTGCCGGCGGTAAAGCCGAGGTGATCTAATGCTTCAGACAATCTCCAATTTTATGCGCGTGGGTGACATAAGAAGAAAGATTATTTTCACCCTATTAATGTTAATTGTATTTCGCATCGGCACATTTATCCCCGTTCCAGGGGTGAATGCACAAATTTTACAATCACAGGATCAAATGAGTGTATTTGGTGTCTTGAATGTATTTGGTGGCGGTGCGTTATTAAACTTCTCAATTCTTGCGATGGGAATCATGCCGTATATTACAGCATCAATCATTGTTCAGTTACTACAAATGGACGTTGTGCCGAAATTTACGGAATGGGCTAAGCAAGGTGAGGCGGGTCGTCGTAAACTAGCTCAGTTTACACGATACTTTACTATCGTGCTTGGTTTTATCCAAGCTCTTGGTATGTCTTACGGGTTTAATAATCTTGCTGGTGGCATGTTAATTGAAAATACGGGTATTGGCTCTTATTTATTAATTGCTACAGTATTAACTGCAGGAACTGCTTTTTTAATGTGGTTAGGGGAGCAAATTACGGAAAAAGGTGTTGGTAATGGTATTTCTATTATTATCTTCGCTGGAATCGTTGCCGGTATTCCTTCCATCGCTAACCAAATTTATGCGCAGCAAATTGAAGGTGCTGGAGATCAATTATTCCTACGTATCGTAACCCTTGTACTTATCGTGCTTGCGGTTATTGCTATTGTAGTTGGAACAATCTTTATCCAACAGGCATTAAGAAAAATTCCAGTACAATATGCAAAACGTGCATCAGCAGGTAAGACGCCAGTAGGTGTTCAAAACACTCATTTACCTTTAAAAGTAAATGCTGCAGGTGTTATCCCTGTTATCTTTGCGATTTCATTTATCATTACACCACGAACGATTGCAGGCTTTTTTGAATCGAATAGTGTAACGAGTTGGATCCAGAAGATATTTGATTATACTGAGCCAATCGGTATGGTCATCTATGCTGCATTAATAATTGCTTTCACATATTTCTATGCATTCATTCAAGTAAACCCAGAGAAAGTCTCTGAGAACTTGAAGAATCAAGGTGGTTATGTACCGGGCATCCGTCCTGGTAAAAACACGCAGGAATATTTAACTAAAGTCTTATATCGTTTAACTTTTGTTGGTGCTCTTTTCTTAACAGCGATTGCAATCATTCCAATGTTCTTCATTAATGTTGCAGGGCTACCAGAAACTGCTCAAATCGGTGGAACGAGCTTACTAATCGTGATTGGTGTTGCTCTTGATACTTACAAACAGTTAGAGTCTCAGCTAGTTAAACGTCATTATAAAGGTTTTATCAAATAGAAAGGTTTAAGGGGACGATTGTTCCCTCAAACCTAATAGAATAGGGGGGAATTCACTTGAATCTTGTATTAATGGGGCTCCCTGGTGCCGGTAAAGGTACACAAGCAGAAAGAATTGTTGAAAAGTACGGTATTCCGCATATCTCTACTGGAGACATGTTCCGTGCAGCGATCAAAGAAGAAACTGCTCTAGGTTTAGAAGCAAAGTCTTTTATGGATAAAGGTGAACTTGTGCCAGACGAAGTAACAATTGGTATTGTTAGAGAACGTCTTGGTAAACCCGATTGCGAAAAAGGTTTTCTTTTAGATGGTTTCCCTAGAACCGTTGCTCAAGCGGATGCTTTAGAAAATATTCTTTCTGATCTATCAAGAAAAATTGATTACGTTATTAACATTGATGTAGATCAAGAGATTTTGATGGAAAGGCTAACTGGCCGCAGAATATGTAAATCTTGTGGGGCAACATATCATCTTGTATTTAATCCTCCAACTAAAGAGGGCGAATGTGACCGCTGTGGTGGAGAATTATATCAACGTGAAGATGATAATGAAGCAACTGTTAAAAATAGACTTGACGTAAACATTAAGCAAACAAAACCTTTGCTTGATTTCTATGAAAATAAAGGCTATTTACGTAACATTAACGGTCAACAAGAAATTGGTAAAGTATTTACTGATCTAGATAGTCTTTTAAGAGGCTTACAATAATGATCATAAGCAAAACTCAACGTGAAATCGATATTATGCGAGAAGCTGGTAGAATTGTCGCTTTAACACATGAGGAATTACAAAAGCATATCACTCCGGGAATAACGACAAGAGAATTAGATCGTCTTGCTGAGGCTTTTATTCTCAAATGTGGGGCCGTCCCATCTTTTAAAGGTTATAACGGTTTTCCAGGTAGTATATGTACATCTGTGAACGAAAAGCTAGTTCACGGGATTCCTGATGATAACAGCTTAAACGATGGTGATATCATCAGTATTGATATAGGTGCAAAATATAACGGTTATCACGGTGATTCTGCCTGGACCTACGCAGTAGGGGCAATTGATGAACAATCAAAAGCATTGCTTGAAGTTACTGAGCAGTCATTATATGAAGGCTTAAAACAAGCAAAGCCAGGTGTACGCTTATCGAACATCTCTCATGCAATCCAAACATATGCGGAAAGCAAAGGCTTTTCCATTGTACGAGAATATGTCGGACATGGGGTAGGGCAAGACTTACATGAGGAACCACAGATTCCACATTTTGGTCCCCCGAATAAAGGGCCTCTATTAAAACCAGGTATGGTATTAGCTATCGAACCGATGGTAAATATCGGTAGTAGATATGTATCAACGCTATCCGATCAATGGACAGTCGTAACAGTCGATGGTAAGCGTTGTGCCCATTTCGAACATACAATAGCCATTACTGAAACTGGTTATGAAATACTTACTGTAAAATAACAGTAGGCTTTTCTAAAATACTCCGTTTCTAACTCATTTTTCTTTTTACTATAAGGAGACGTCAAACTCTTTTTATGTTATAATCAGAAGGTTGTTGTGTATATGTTTAAAATCATTTGTTTTGAGTAAGATGATTATTAGCTCATAAAGCTTGCATTGATTACGCGACCTATGAGATTATGTATCGGAATGTCCGAATGTGTTATTCTGCGAACCTTTTAGCAAAGAATATCTACATGCTTGGGAAAGCATTTGATGTATTTCGTATATGATTTTATGGAAGGGAGACTTGTTTAGTGGCGAAAGATGATGTAATTGAAGTAGAAGGCACAGTCATAGACACTTTGCCAAATGCAATGTTTAAGGTAGAATTAGAAAACGGTCATACAGTTTTAGCTCATGTTTCCGGTAAAATTCGCATGCACTTCATTCGTATTTTACCAGGGGATAAAGTAACAGTTGAGCTTTCTCCTTATGACTTAACTCGCGGAAGAATCACTTATCGTTTTAAATAATCATTGCACTCCGTACTACTAAGGAGGTTAGGATAATGAAAGTAAGACCATCAGTTAAACCGATCTGCGAAAAGTGCAAAGTCATCCGCAGAAAAGGTAAAGTAATGGTTATCTGTGAAAACCCTAAACATAAACAAAAACAAGGCTAAATTGAAGGAGGTGCGCATATAGTGGCACGTATTGCAGGTGTAGATGTACCACGTGAAAAACGTGTAGTAATCTCATTAACTTATATCTATGGTATTGGTAAAACAACTGCTCAAAAAGTTCTAGCAGAAGCTGGTGTAAACGAGAATACTCGTGTACGCGATCTTACTGAAGATGAATTAAACAAAATTCGTGAGCAAATCGATTCATTAAAAGTTGAAGGTGACCTTCGTCGTGAAGTATCACTTAACATCAAACGTCTAATGGAAATCGGATCCTACCGCGGTCTTCGTCACCGTCGTGGCTTACCTGTTCGCGGACAAAATACTAAAAACAATGCTCGTACACGTAAAGGTCCTCGTAAGACTGTAGCGAACAAAAAGAAATAATCGGTAAAGGAGGGTTCTTAAAATGGCTCGTAAAACTAATACACGTAAACGTCGTGTCAAAAAGAATATTGAAAGCGGAATTGCACATATTCGTTCAACATTCAATAATACAATCGTAACTATCACTGATTCTCATGGTAATGCTCTTTCTTGGTCAAGTGCTGGTGCGCTAGGATTCAGAGGTTCTCGTAAATCGACTCCTTTCGCTGCGCAAATGGCTGCTGAAACAGCTGCGAAAGCATCTATGGAACATGGTATGAAAACTTTAGAAGTAACAGTTAAAGGACCTGGTGCAGGTCGTGAAGCTGCTATTCGTGCATTACAAGCTGCTGGTCTAGAAGTTACTGCTATCAGAGACGTTACTCCAGTACCACATAACGGATGTCGTCCACCAAAACGCCGCCGTGTATAATTAATCTGTATAAACTTTTGAATCCCTGTCTATAATGGGATATGATACAAAGTAAATGAATTATACAGTATTTATTATTCCAGTTGTTGTGCACAAAACGGGAACGTATACATGGGGGAATTTCGGTTAATAAACCGGGGTTTCGACGTTTTGAAGGAGGGTGTATTTTGATGATCGAAATAGAAAAACCAAAAATCGAAACGGTTGAGATCAGCGATGATGCTAAGTATGGTAAGTTCGTCGTAGAACCACTTGAGCGTGGATATGGAACAACTTTGGGTAACTCCTTACGTCGTATCCTATTATCCTCACTCCCAGGTGCCGCTGTCACTTCGATCCAAATTGATGGGGTACTTCATGAGTTCTCAACAATTGAAGGCGTCGTAGAAGATGTAACATCTATCATTTTAAACATTAAAAAGCTCGCATTGAAAATCTATTCTGATGAAGAAAAAACATTAGAAATTGACGTTCAAAGCGAAGGTGTAGTTACTGCTGCAGATGTAACACATGATAGTGATGTAGAGATTCTTAATCCGGATCTTCATATTGCTACTCTTGGTTCAAATGGTCATTTGCATATGCGTCTAACTGCTAAACGTGGTCGTGGTTATACACCAGCTGTTCAAAACAAAAAAGAAGATCAACCAATCGGTGTAATTCCTATTGATTCTATTTATACGCCAGTTTCACGCGTACAATATCAAGTTGAGAATACTCGTGTTGGTCAATTGAGTAATTTTGATAAATTGACTTTTGATGTTTGGACTGACGGAAGTACTGGCCCTCAAGATGCAGTTGCACTTGGAGCGAAGATCTTAACTGAGCATTTGAATATCTTTGTTGGTTTAACTGATGAAGCTCAAAATGCTGAAATTATGGTTGAAAAAGAAGAAGACCAAAAAGAAAAAGTCCTTGAAATGACAATTGAAGAACTAGATTTATCTGTTCGTTCATACAACTGCTTAAAACGTGCAGGCATTAACACTGTTCAGGAGTTAGCTAATAAAACTGAAGAAGATATGATGAAAGTACGTAACTTAGGTAGGAAGTCTCTAGAGGAAGTAAAACATAAACTAGAAGAGCTTGGATTAGGTTTGCGTAAAGACGACTGATTGTCTTTTGAAATCTAGCCTTTAATGACTTCAACAAAGGAGGGAAACTTTCATGGGATACAGAAAGTTAGGACGCACTAGCGCTCAACGTAAAGCGATGCTACGTGACTTATCAACAGATTTAATCATCAATGAGCGTATTGAAACAACTGAAGCTCGTGCTAAAGAACTTCGTTCAGTAGTTGAAAAATTGATCACTCTTGGTAAACGTGGAGATCTTCACGCTCGTCGCCAAGCAGCTGCATATGTTCGTCATGAAGTAGCTGATGCTGAGAAAAACCAAGATGCTGTTCAAAAATTGTTCAGTGATATTGCTCCTCGTTATGAAGAGCGTCAAGGTGGTTACACTCGTATTATGAAAATCGGTCCTCGTCGT
The DNA here is from genome assembly GCF_044790165.1 of Cytobacillus kochii. Classification (NCBI taxonomy): domain Bacteria; kingdom Bacillati; phylum Bacillota; class Bacilli; order Caryophanales; family Bacillaceae; genus Cytobacillus; species Cytobacillus kochii. The sequence continues at coordinate 151,405 of NZ_CP085254.1, forward strand.
GGCGACGCAGCACCAATGGTAATCATCGAATTAGTATAATAAACGTATCTTCTTAGATTAGGATAACCTAACCTTTGGGATTCATGTGCAGATTGAGGGCGCCTGAATGGTTTCATTGGAACTTATTCAATGCCCTCTTTCTTTAAATAGGGATACCCCTAAAGCCAATGAGCAAAACCATTTTGAGTGTTACGATGGACATCCGTAATATTGAGGTGTTACGTCTAGCTCTTTGCATCTTCATCCATTTTCTTTACTCGTCCATACAGGAATGCCTGTATTACTAGGATGAGGATGCAGGCTTTTTTAAAAACAACCATTGCCAAGGCAATTATTATCGAGCCTTTGTTATGGAGATAGTTGCAGATAGGATAGAACTCCATATACATAGTAGCTCGCCATCAATAGTGGCGGCTTTTTTATTATATAAAGAGAATTGTTTGTTTTGCCCCTAAGTTTTAGTTAATAGAATTTTTGTAACTCCTTATTCAATAGCATAATTAGTGGCAGAGTACGTGGGTATGTATGGTCGGTGCGTCATACAGGTAAGGGAAAAAAGAAGAATTACTTTTATACGTGAAAACGCGTAAAAGATATGGGGTATAGTGAAGAACTGCATGCAAAGGTTGAAAGCGCGTAAAAGGTAGGAAAGAAAGGCAAAGTATTGCGTGTAAAGGGTGGAATCACGCAAAAAGTAGGAAAAAAAGACAAAGAATTGCGCGTAAAAGGTGGAAACGCGCAAAAGGTAGTAAAGAAAACTAAAGAATTGCGGGTAAAGGGTGAAAGCGCGCAAAAAGTAGGAAAGAAAGCTAAGGAATTGCGCGTAAAGGGTGGAATCACGCAAAAAGTAGTAAAGAAAGACAAAGAACTGCGCGCAAAAGGTGGAAACGCGCAAAAGGTAGTAAAGAAAACAAAAGAATTGCGCGTAAATGATGGAATCACGCAAAAGGTAGTAAAGAAAACCAAGGAATTGCGCGTAAAGGGTGGAAACGCGCAAAAGGTGGCAAAGAAAATCAAGGAATTACGTGTAAACATTGGAATTGCGCTAAAACTAGTAAAGAAGCAAGACTTGTGCATAAAGAATCATTAAACGCATGAACCATTCTGAATGCAAGCCAGTGATATTAGTACGATTAAGAATTGGTTTTCTATCACTTCAGAGTCGTGACCTATTGATAGCATTGAAGAATAGCGATGAAGTGAGTCAGAAGAAAGAGTGAAGTATAAGAGCAACTAAGACTTTGTCATCGTCTTAACGGGCTTGCCAATTGCTCAGGTTTCAATCACTTCAGAGTGATTACCTTTTGACAAGCAGAGAAGAAAAATAGCTCTATGATGCCTGTCAAAAGAAAGAACGAAGTATAAGAGCAACTAGGTCCCCTGTCGTCGCCTTAAAGGCTTGCCAATCGCCCAGTTTTCTAATAAAATTTAGACGTTAGATTTTTAGGTTTGTTTTTAGTAGAGTTGAGAGGAGTAGATGAGTATGAAGAATTCCCTCGTGCAGATAAGGAATCTTTCTTTTAAATATGATGAGAATGCGGATTATGCGTTGAAAGATGTGACGTTTGATATATATGAAGGGGAATGGTTGGCGATTGTTGGTCATAATGGATCAGGCAAGTCAACGATGGCTAAGCTTTTAAATGGCTTAAATTTCCCAAAGGAAGGCAGTATTACGGTAGATGGTTTGCTGCTATCAGAAGAAACGGTTTGGGACATACGAGATAAAATTGGGATGGTTTTTCAAAATCCCGATAACCAGTTTGTTGGTACGACTGTACAGGATGATGTGGCTTTTGGTTTAGAAAATCACGGCATCGAGAGAGAGGAAATGATTAAGCGTGTCCATAACGCGCTGGAGAGTGTGAAAATGGAACAGTTTCTTGATCAAGAGCCGCACCATTTATCAGGTGGCCAAAAGCAGCGTGTGGCCATTGCAGGGGTTCTAGCGCTTAGGCCGAATATCATTGTCTTGGACGAAGCGACCTCTATGTTAGACCCGCGTGGTCGTGAAGAGGTGTTAGAGACGATTAGACAGTTAAAAGCATCGCAAGAAATGACTGTTATTTCCATCACGCATGATTTAGAAGAAGCAGCAAAGGCTGATCGCATGATTGTGATGAATAAAGGACAGCATTATCGGGAAGGTAGTCCGGAAGATATTTTTCAATTAGATGAAGAGTTGATATCGTTAGGACTCGATATTCCATTCCCTGTGAAAATGAGCAAAATGTTAAAAGGCTTAAATATCCCAGTATCTAAGCATCATTTATCTGAAGAAGAATTGGTGGAAGAATTATGGACATCTCACTTAAAAATGTAGAATATCGCTATCAGGTCAATACGCCGTTTGAAAGATTAGCGATTCAAGATGTGTCTATAGATATTCCATCAGGCACATTTCTCGCTTTAATAGGACATACTGGTTCTGGGAAATCGACCGTCCTACAACATTTAAATGCATTACTGAAACCTACAGCGGGCGAAGTTGTTATTGGTGAGAGAACGATTACTTCTGAAAAGAAACAGAAAGGCTTAAAAGCGATACGCCAAAAAGTAGCGATTGTGTTTCAATTTCCTGAGCATCAACTATTTGAGGAAACTGTAGAGAAAGATATTTGTTTTGGTCCGATGAATTTCGGTGTGAATGAAGGAGAAGCAAAAAGGCGAGCACATGAAGCAATTAAACAAGTGGGCTTAGATGAGTCGATTTTACAAAAATCACCGTTCGACCTTTCTGGTGGACAAATGCGCCGAGTAGCCATTGCTGGTGTATTAGCGATGCATCCTGATGTCATTGTGCTTGATGAACCAACAGCTGGCCTAGATCCTCGTGGGCGCAAAGAAATTATGGATATGTTTTATCAGCTTCATAAAGAGCGGAATTTATCTACGATTCTTGTAACGCATAGTATGGAGGATGCCTCACGCTATGCAGATAAGATTGCTATTATGCATAAAGGTGAAGTCTATAAAGTGGGTACACCACTCGATATTTTCTCTGACCCAGAGCAATTGATAAAAATGGGCTTAGACGTACCAGAGGTTGTGAAGTTCCAGCAAAAGCTAGAGAAAACATTCGGCTATAAGTTTGCTAAAACATGCTTAACAATAGAGGAAATCAGTCAAGAAATGCCTCGCTTTTTAAAGAGAGGTGAAGCCTAATGATGGAAAAAATGATTTTTGGACGCTATGTTCCAGCTGATTCAGTGATTCACCGAATGGACCCGCGCTCCAAACTCATTATCGTTCTTTTATTCGTATGTGTTGTTTTCATCGCTAATAATGCGATTACGTATGGTGCCCTTGTTGTCTATACCTTATTAATGCTAGCGATGTCGAAAGTGCCGATGCGCTTTGTATTTGGTGGCTTAAAACTCGTCTTCATTTTGATTATTTTTACGTTCTTGATGCATATCTTTTTAACAAGAGAAGGACCGATTATTTTTGAATTAGGATGGTTTAAAGTTTACGAAGAAGGCCTGAGACAAGGGATTTTTATCTCTTTACGCTTTTTCCTATTAATCTTAATCACATCGATCCTAACGTTAACAACAGCCCCTATTGCGATTACAGACGGTTTAGAGAGTTTGTTAGGCCCACTTAAGAAGTTGAAGTTTCCGGTGCATGAGCTCGCCCTAATGATGTCTATCGCCTTAAGGTTTATTCCGACGCTCATGGAGGAAACAGATAAAATTATGAAGGCACAATCAGCAAGAGGCGTGGAGTTCTCCTCAGGCCCTGTAAAAGACCGTGTGATGGCGATTATTCCACTACTGATTCCGCTGTTTGTGAGTTCATTTAAACGAGCAGAGGAGCTTGCCACAGCAATGGAGGCACGTGGTTATCGTGGAGGCGATGGACGGACAAGGTATCGTAAGCTTGTGTGGAGCGTAATTGATACATTGATGTTGTTATTGCTTTTGGCTTTAACGATATTGTTAATTATATTTAGAACATAAAGAGGGCAAATCATGAGAATCAAATGTATTATCGCTTACGATGGCACAGGCTTTGCGGGCTATCAAGTACAACCGAATAAACGGACTGTCCAAAGGGAGCTAGAAACAGCACTTACGAAGCTGCATAAGGGCAGTGAAGTGAAAGTTGTTGCTTCTGGCCGCACGGACGCTGGTGTTCATGCGGTGGGTCAAGTAATTCACTTCGATAGTCCTTTGCAGTTGCCTGAGGAGCGTTGGCCAGCTGCATTGAATTCTATTCTGCCGAATGATGTTGTAGTAGAGGAAGCGGCCTATGTAGCAGAGGACTTCCATGCGCGATATCATGCCATAGGTAAGGAGTATCGCTACCGATTAATACGCACGAAGAAAAGCAACCCTTTTTTGCGGCATTATGCTTATCAGTATTCCTTTCCAATAGATGTGGAACGTATGCGCGAAGCCATCCAGTATTTATTAGGAGAACATGACTTTACAAGCTTTTGTTCAGCAAGATCTGAAGTGGAAGATCGCGTGCGGAACATCTATGGGGTTTATATTGAGGAACATGATGATGAGCTACTGTTCCGTTTTGTTGGTAACGGGTTTCTTTATAATATGATTCGCATCTTAATGGGGACCTTACTTGAGGTTGGTAAGGGCGAGCGAGAGCCACATGAAATAGAGAAGATTTTAGCGAAGAAAAACCGTATCTTTGCTGGGAAAACGGCACCTGGTCATGGCCTGTACTTATGGCAAGTCTATTACGATGAAAATATTGCTAATGATAAGTAAAGAGCGTCATTTGCTGGATTTGCGAGAAAAAATTCTTAAAACAACTAATCCAGGTGTAACATCGACTTGACAATCAGCTGGTAAAGTTATATTATAGCATATGGTATTATTATTAAAACCACGATAAGCCCCGGAATCTTATTGTGTAAGAATATATGAAACCAAAATGATTATAATGGATTTAATTTAGGAGGGAAAACCGATGCGTACAACGTTTATGGCGAATGCAAACAATATCGAACGTAAATGGTACGTAGTTGATGCTGAAGGCAAAACTCTTGGACGTCTTGCTAGTGAAGTAGCATCAATTCTACGTGGTAAACATAAACCAACTTATACACCACATGTGGATACTGGTGATCATGTAATTATCTTGAACGCTTCTAAGATCGAATTAACTGGTAAGAAGCTTACTGATAAAATTTACTACCGCCACAGCATGCACCCTGGTGGTTTAAAAACTAGAACTGCTAATGAAATGCGTACAAACTACCCTGAGAGCATGTTAGAGCTTGCTATTAAAGGCATGCTTCCAAAGAACTCTCTTGGTCGTCAAATGTTTAAAAAATTACATGTTTACGCTGGTAGCGAACATGCGCACCAAGCACAACAACCAGAAGTTTACGAACTTCGTGGATAATTAATTAGGGGAGGTTATTAACTTGGCACAGGTTCAATATACTGGTACTGGTCGCCGTAAGAGCTCAGTAGCTCGCGTACGTTTAGTCCCTGGCGACGGTAAAATCGTTATCAATGGTCGTGAAATCAATGAATATATCCCGTTTGCAGCTTTACGTGAAGTTGTTAAACAACCACTAGTAGCTACTGAAACAGTAGGAAGCTACGACATTCTTGTAAATGTTAAAGGTGGTGGATACACTGGTCAAGCTGGCGCAATCCGCCACGGTATCGCTCGTGCGTTACTTCTAGCTGATCCAGAATACCGTCCAACACTAAAACGCGCTGGACTATTAACACGTGACGCTCGTATGAAAGAACGTAAAAAATACGGTCTTAAAGGCGCTCGTCGTGCACCTCAGTTCTCAAAACGTTAATATACCAACGTTTCAAGACCCTCGAACAGTTTTGTTCAAGGGTCTTTTTTGATGAGAAAAATAGCTTTTGACCTAATTTTGACCTAATTTATTCTAATTCCATAAATTTAAGGAAGTTTTCAGCGGTTTTTTGAGACATTGTTTTTGAGACATGAGTATATACATTCATTGTTGTTTGAATGTCTTTATGGCCCAACCTAGCTTGTACTTCTTTAATGCTTGCGCCAGCTTCAAATAACATTGAGGCATGTGTGTGTCTCAATCCATGAATAGTAATACTATGTAGGTCATAGATCGTTATGAAGTTATTTAATAGTTCATTCGGATACGCTAACCTTATAGGTCGTAAATCGCCTCTTAAGAGAATATGTGAAGGCTTCTTGTTGATTCCGTCCGCAAGCAACAATTCTTTCTGCTTAACCTTCCAACTTGTTAATAGCTTTGTTGTATGGCTATCTATGTCAATCGCTCTGTTTGATGCGTACTTTTTAGCTGTTTGTACAATTTCTTTCCCTTTTTCAAAGAACATAGTTTTATTAATATTTATTGTTTGTTCTTTAAGGTCTATATCATCCCATGTCAGAGCGACCAGCTCACCTTTCCTCATGCCCGTATATATTAGCAAATAGAACATCATAAAGTATTGCATAGACATATGCTTTTTTGCTAATTTTAAGAATTCCTTGACCTCATTTTTTGTCCAGTAATTCCTTTCTTCTTTAGCAGCTAAAAACGTTTCTTCTTTCTTAGGGATTGTTACATACTCCATTGGGTTTTTTAGAATATAGTCCATTTTAACAGCATATTTAAAAACTAAATTTGCCTGAATCCTGATATCATTTACAGAATTTATTTCATCAGCTATTTCATTTATTACTTTTTGACAATATCCTTTTGTAATTTCTTTTATTTTTAGCTTTCCGAATCTTGGTAGTATATGCTTATCAAACTTAGATAATTTGCTGTATTTCGTGCTCGGCTTTATTGTTTTTGAGTGAATATCCCACCATTCCTTAAATATATCTTCAAACAATAGAGCTTGCTTAGAGAGAAGGCCAGAATCAATTTCCTGCTTAAGTTTCATGTAAGCTGCTTGGGCTTCTTTTTTTGTCTTGAATCCTCTGCGTGTAGTCATTACTTTTTTTCCGGTCCCTGGATCAATTCCAATAATTAATTTGAACATCCACTTATCGCCTTGCTTAGTTTTATATTTTTGGTAGGAGGCCATAATAATCACCCTTTCCATATCTTTATTTTGTTGCTACAGCTACTTTATTTCTTTTTTTAATATAGTAACCACTCTGGAAATATAATTTATTTTGAAACATTTCTAATCTCCTTAAAGCGAAATCAAAGTCCACATTAAATTTATTCATAATTTCATTAGCCGTTACATTCTTTATTTCCTCTAGCATAAAGGTTGGTACGCAAAAGTGATAAGCGAAGTGATTTGCTTGAAATTCTTGCAAATCTCTAAATAAGGGGTGCATATTCAATTGATTTCCACAATGCCTTATATAATGTGTTACCTCATGTCCGAATAACATCCACTCTTCTTGTTTTGTTCCTCTAACTAAAACTATTTCATTATTTAATCTAAAAGGTCTCATTTTATAAACAAGTTTAATCCCTATATTTTTTGCAATTTTATTCATATCTAAATCTTCTGGTTTCTCCACTCCAATAGATGTGTATAGTTCATAAATGAAATCTTCAAGGTGTGAATACAAATAATGACCTCCATTATAGGAATGTATGTTCTCTTTTTAGGCAAAATATAGGGTGCACAAATATATGTACACCTTTAATTTTTAATTAGCATTTTCAAGACCAGTCATAGATTTTATGACAGATGGTAACTCTCCATCAAGGTAATTACGCGAGATTTCCCCAATATAATTGCCTACTTTTTCGCTATTCTCTAGTTTAGTATTGTAATTACCTTCTAATAGATCATTGATTGCATATATTACTGCATCGGCTAATTCATTTAATTCTTTAATTGCAGGTATTTCAGAGTCGTATTCATGTTGCATTTCATTCACTGCTATATTAACATCAGTTAATGCTTCGTTTAATATTTTCTGCTCTTCCTCTTTAGTGGTTGCTAAAGTGTCAACCGATGAATACTTCGAAATGATTAGTGTCATATAATACATTACTCCAGATTCAAGTATTTCAGTATGTTTCTCTGTATGTGTATTTTCTTCATCTGAATCGGATATATTATTTGTTGATTCATTTGACGAACAACCTGTTAGTAATATAGATAATAACAAAATGAATATCGTTTTTTTCAATATAATACCCCTTTTTAAACATTATCTTTTTGACTTAGTTTAAATTTTATATATTCATACACTTCTTTCATATCTTCAACTGTTAATGATTCCATATCCTTAAACATCAAGTCGACATCAGGAAATTCTTTAACGATTTTATTCTTGTAATATTCTAGCTCGTTACTTTCTGTTTCATGACCAAGGAGAAAATCTGTGGTTACGTCAAAAAACTCAGCAAAAGATTTTATCATTTCAGGATCTGGTTTTCTATCCCCTGATTCATATCTAGAAAGTTGCACATTAGAAATTCCTAATGCATCAGCTACTCTTTTTTGTGAATAGTTATTTTTATTTCTTAAATATTTTATACGACTACCTAATATATTCATCGTCTTCTTCCTTCTATTGTTTTATAGCATTATTCTACCATTTACCAAAATGGTAAAAAATAATTTTGCCAAAAAGGTAAAAATATAATTGACATTTCCAAAATGGTAATATAAAATACAATTAAAGTTACCAAATTGGCAAATACGGAGGTGACATATGGTGGAAAAGGTAATTAAAAAAGTCGATTTAGAAAAGATTAAATCATTAAGGAAAAAAGCAAATCTTTCTTTAAGTGAAATGGCCAAACTATTAGGATATGAAAGTGTCAATGGTTATTATTATTTAGAAACTGGAAGAGGTAAATTCCCGGCTGAAACTTTGGCGAAAGTAGCAAGCATATTCAATGAAAATGTAGATAATCTTTTTTTTGATGTTAAAATTACCAAAATGGCAAATAATTCGAAACAAGCAATTTAGAAACATTAATTGAAAAGATGGGAGGGATATCATGTCGCACACTCTTCGGGAAATCGAAGATAAACTACTCAACTTACATTTAGAAACCTTTTTTCGCAAAGCATACGAGCAGGGTGTAGCTGACGGAAGAAAGCAATTTTCAAGACCTGAGCTTTTGACATTAAGTGATTTACAAGAAATGTTTCAAATTAAATATCCTACAGTTTTAAAAATGACTGCTAACCCTGAGTTTCCACGATCTACTCAAATAAAAGCTAGGTTTCCAAGAGACCAAGTCTATAAATGGATAGAGGAAAATTCTAATTGGGTTAAACAAAACACAAACTATTATTCCAAGGAGGCCATGTAAATGAACAATTTGCAAATTATCAATCAAAACGGTCAGTTATTAGTCGATAGTCGTGAAGTCGCTGATATGACTGGTAAGAGTCACGCACACCTTATGAGAGATATCCAGGTCTACAAAAGAATCCTAGATGAAAATCCAGAATTGGATTCTCAGCATTTCTTCATCCCAAGCACATACAAAACTAACGGAAACAACAAAACCTATGATTGCTATTTACTTACACGAAAAGGTTGCGACATGGTAGCCAATAAAATGACTGGTGAAAAAGGAGTATTGTTCACAGCAACCTACGTAATTCAATTTGAAAAGATGGAACAGCAACTTAAACAACCTTTCAAACTCCCATCAACATATAAAGAAGCACTCCTTATGCTCATCGAAAAAGAAGAGGAGAGAGAGCAACTACATGCAGAGAATCTTATGTTAGGTCAACGTGTAGCGGAGTACGAACCCAAAATTACTTACTTAGATCAAATTCTTTCGTCTACAGATTCCGTCACGATCACTCAAATTGCTGCTGATTACGGAATGTCAGCTCAGAAGTTCAATAAGATTCTTCATGAATCAGGTATCCAGTACAAGATCAATGGCCAGTGGATTTTATACACCAAGTACAAGTCAGAAGGATATACGAAATCCAAAACCACTGATGTGCTGAGAAGTGATGGAACGACAAAAGTAGTCATGAATACGCAATGGACACAAAAAGGAAGGCTCTTTATCTACAACATTCTAAAAGCAAAAAAGATTTATCCAGTAATGGATATCCAAGTAGATAAACAGCTTAAGTTAGTTAGTGGTAGTAAACGATGAATGGGGCCAACCATTCATCGCTACATACCGCCTCGAAAAGTTTCTTGAATCAGAAACCATCCGGTGAAGCTGCCAGGCGAAAACCGGATGTGTTCTTCATAAATATATTTTATTCGAAAACTAGAAATCTAGCAGTACATAAATCGGAACATGACAACTAGAAAACCGAACAAATTGTTCTAACTTGGAACAGAAGGAGGATAGAAGATGCATTATGGTTCTTTTCTTAAGAAATTGAGGGTTATCAAAGGCTATTCGCAAGAGGAAATGGCTGAAAAAATGCTAATGCCAAGAACAACAATATCAAAAGTAGAAAACAACAAAATGGAATTGAAATTATCTGATGCAGTTAGATGGGGGCAAGTGACGAATGCACCTGAAGCATTAGCAGCTATGTTATGCGGTGTAGATATCGCTTCGTTAACACAAATATTAACGATGTTAGTAGGAGGTTTTAGTAGATGGATATGGTGATTCTTACAATCATGTTTACGTTTATCTCATTTTTCTTAGGAGTTATGTTTGGAGATTTAAATAGTAAAAACAAAAAAGAGCAGTGAACGGCCAGGCTCACTACTCAACGACTCATATGAAATAACCAACTTAATTATACCATTCATACGGTGAGGGAACAAGAACTTTTGTTCCCACCGTGCAGGGTCAAAGTATTATCTACCAATCACACCCCATCCCCTTACTTTGGCTCTGCACGGTGCGAATAAAGCGCCATGATCTTTAAAATCGAACAGAAAGGAGTGAGCCATTTGAGTAAGAAAATCACGCTTGAAGCATTGATTAAGAGACTCCAAGAGGATGGCGTGAAAATTGACTGGTGTGTCAAATTCACAAATCTAAAGGAGGGTTGATTGATGGAGCATCCTGAGGTTACGCAGTTACGAAGGACAGGCTATCCGAATTTGATTGCACAGCCAGAACATGCCGGGATTGACTACTTTGGAGAGGAAATTCTCGAAGGTGATGAAATAGTTGAATATGACGGCGAGATTATCTTGGAGGGTAATCTTCAACGGTATTTATGCGAGGTGCTTGGCTTTGAGTTTAAAAGTGCATAAAAAAAGACTCCTGCAGCAACAGGAGCCGATAAATCAACAATATTTAAAGTTATTTTAGCACAAAGCTTTGATAACGGTAAAGGGAGGATATCAAATGCAAGCTCAAGTGTTAACGCTGACTACTGATATGTCACATGAGAAATGGCTTCAAGCCCGTAGAAATGGAATAGGTGGCTCTGATGCTGCTTCTATTGCTGGATTAAATAAGTGGAAGTCTCCAGTTGGAGTTTACTTAGATAAGCTGGGGCAGTCGCCTGAAGAAGATACAACAAGCGAAGCTGCATATTGGGGTAACATGCTTGAGGAAATAGTCGCTCAAGAGTTTTCTAAAAGAACTGGCTTGAAAGTAAGGAAGCGCAATGCGATTCTAAAACATCCAAAACATCCGTTTATGTTAGCGAATGTAGATCGCTTAGTCGTTGGAGAAAAGACTGGTCTTGAATGTAAGACTGCTTCCGAATATTTGAGAGATCAATGGAAGGATGAAGAGATTCCTGCATCTTACTTGTTACAGTGCCAACATTATATGGCTGTCACAGGATATAAAAATTGGTATATAGCAGTCCTTATTGGTGGAAATAAGTTTATCTATAAGAAAGTCGAGAGAGACGAGGAATTAATTGAATACTTGATTGATATAGAATCAACTTTTTGGAATGACCATGTATTAAAAGAGATACCACCAGAATTTGATGGTTCAGATGCATCAGTGGATCTACTCAAAGATTTATATCCTGAGTCAGTACCAGAAAGCGAGATATCTTTATCACCTGATACCAACACATTTGTAGATGCATTAGAGCAAGTAAATATTGAAATTAAACAACTAGAAACACAGAAAAAAGAATACGAGAACAAGATTAAGTCGGTAATGGGGGAGCATGAGAAAGCTGTTGCAAGGGATAAGTTGATTACTTGGAAAACTGTCACTTCTAATCGTTTTGATAGCAAGCGTTTCTCCAAAGAATACCCTGAGCTTTATAACAAGTTCACTAAGCAATCTATCTCTAGAAGATTTTCTATTAAATAAGGAGGGTTACAAGTGGCTACGAATGCAGATGTTAAAAATCAATTAGCTAAAAAATCTAATACGAGCGTACAAAAACAGGTATCTCCTGAAAATACCTTAAACGCACTTTTAAAAAGAATGGGTCCAGAAATTCAAAGAGCTTTACCAAAACACATGAATGCAGATAGGATTGCTCGAATTGCCTTAACAGCAGTGAGAACAACACCAAAATTACTTGATTGTGATCAAACTTCCTTCTTGGCCGCAATCATGCAGTCGGCGCAATTAGGAGTCGAGCCAAATACAGGGTTAGGGCAAGCATACCTTATCCCTTACGGTAAACAGGTTCAATTTCAACTTGGTTATAAAGGTTTAATCGATCTAGCTGTAAGAAGCGGACAGTATAAAGCTATATATGCTCATGAAGTATATTCAAACGATGAATTTGAGTTCCAGTATGGCTTAACAAAAGATTTAATCCACAAACCGGCAACTATACCAGAAGGAGATCCGATTGGATATTACGCAGTTTATCATCTTCAAAACGGAGGATATGACTTTGTCTATTGGACGAGGGAACGCATCGATAGACATGCCCAAAAGTTCAGTCAAGCAGTACAAAAAGGTTGGACCAGTCCATGGAAAACAAACTATGAAGCTATGGCTAAAAAGACAGTATTAAAGGAAGTCCTTAAATACGCTCCTAAATCAATCGAATTACAAAAGTCTGTTGAGGCAGATTCTACTATTAAGAATGAATTTTCAGAGGATATGAGCGATGTAATCGACATTACTGATTACACAATTGATGAAGGAAACGATGATCAAAAGGATGACATAATCATCGATGAATAACCAAACAAATGTAGTCCTGCCTGCTTGGATTTTCGAGCAGGCACAGGACAAAGAACAGTTGAAAATGCTTGTACTAAATTATATGCGAAAGTACCCGGATTATACCGTAAAACGAATCACTAAGCGATTTGCGGTTTGTGAGATTAATAGGTAATAGGAGGAAAATAAATGAAAGGTGCATTCCAGACAAGCAGAGAGATTTTTGAAAACCCTATTTGGAACGATATACCTAAATTTAGAATCTTCTTCTATATATACGGAAATGCAGTTTTTTCTAAAGAAGGAACAACGGTTGCTGGAATGCATCTGAAGAGAGGTCAATTCTTAAGGTCGTATCGAAATCTCAGGGATGATCTTGAGTATGTAGAAAATAGAAGTGTTAAACAATACTCTCTGTCAGTCATAAAAAGGAAGGTTGATTCGTTAGTTAAAGAAAATCGATTGAAAATCGAAGAGACCGAACTTGGAACACTATTTACAGTAATTAATTACGAGCAATACCAAGGATTTGAGCATTATAAAAACAGTAACTTGGAACGCAGTGAGAACGCACTTGGAACAGGGATGGAACGCAGTGAGAACAATAATAAGAATGTTAATAAAGATAATAATGTTAAAGAAAAAACTACCACTACTACAGCGCCAGAAAATCCGGTCCAATTGTTCGAGTATCTTCTTTGCAGATTATCACCAATTCAGATGAACTCTCTTTATCAGTGGGTTGATGATTTTAAAGGTAATCAAGAAATAGTAAATGCAGCTATTAAATTAGCTGACAACAAAAACAAACGTTACTTTAACTTTGTGGAGTTTCTCCTTAAAGAATGGCATAGCAACAACCTAATGGATATCGATAGAGTACGAGCTTATGAGCGAGAGAAATTTAATAACTCTAAAGTGAAACCTTTCGCTCGTAAAGGCAAAGGCGTTATACGTACAGAAATGCTGCCAGATTGGTTTGAAGAGAATGAGCAACAAACTAAACCACAGCCTAGTGATCAACCACCAGTCAATGACGGTGAACAGATGAGCGAATTTGAGCGCTTAATGGAGTTACGAAAAAATTCGGGGAGTTGAAGGAATGGGAAACCTTTATAAAGCTGCTGTAATGCAAAAGAAGTTAAAACGTGATTTTATTCTTGGAAAGCTTAGAGCATTAAACGTCACAGTCAGTCAAGAAGGGCTTCCATTAGATGAACTAGATTATGAGGATTTGAAATATGAATATGTACTTGCTTCATTCAGAGAAATAGATTCAGAGACCAGCATTAATGCTTGGTTCTAAGGAGGAATATGAAATGACCATTCAAAATATTAAACCAGTTTTAAAATGTCCGCAATGTAGCACACAAGGATACCTACTAGCTCCGGCAGGAAAATTAGTGTTAATGGAATGTGATGATACAAAGTGCGGATATCAATGGCATACCATGGCTAAGGTTTGTCCAGAGTGTAAGAAACCTAACGGATACTTTATCGATGGACCATGTAGAAAATGCTATGCAGAGAAGTACATGTCGTCATGAAGAAACGTAACCCCGTTATTCAGAAAGCTTATGAACAAGGCAGAACTGAGGGCTTTGCGTTAGGTGAGGATATGGGAGAACTGAAAGGTATTGCTAAGACAACATCATTTTTCCGCGAAAAATTTCTTGAGTTAGAAAAAACGCCAGGTATAGGACCGAAAACCTTGGAGCGGATTCGCAAGGCAATCGGTGAGAAGTATTTTGAAGCAGGTGAGAGTAATGGTTCTTAAAAACGCAACAAAACAAAGACAAAAAAGAATCATTGTTTTAGAGGATTTGGATTTTTTATGGGATGAGTTGGAGCTAGAAGAAGTCGCTCGTCAGTGGAAAGTTGGAAAAGACGTTAGGTTGATTGCTAGTAGTTTTAATAGAGATCCAGACGAAGTGTTATTAGCTCTCATCCATTTAGCAAAAGAGGATATGGTCTTCAAAAGAAATGGGGGACTTACCCTTGGATTTTAGAAAAGCGACTCTAGGGCAGCTATATTACATATCACGACACACAGAATTAGCCTTAGAAGCTCTTAATGAGATTAATAGGAGGAAACCTATGCAAGATATAATCATTCGACGTGCAAGGAAATATGAAGCTGAAAAGGCAATTCAGGACCATGTGAAAAGAGGATGCGAAATCATTTTTCCTCTAACTGAGTTCTCAAAACAAGGTAAGACATTTGATCGTGATAGCTACAATCGTCATGTATTTGCTGGACATAATTATTCGTCAGTTTGGATGGCTAAATTAAGAAGGGTGGAAGGTTAATGTTAGATTTAATCGCAATGTACGAGGCGCAAAAGGCATTTAGAAACAGAATTGATTATAAAGGTAATGACCGTTTTGGAGAACTTATTCTGGCTCTTCAAGTGGAGCTAGGGGAATGTGCTAATGAACTTCCGGAAGCATTCAAGTTTTGGGCACACAAAGAGAACAACCTACAAGACGCGTTAATCGAATATGCTGACGGACTTCATTTCATTCTGGATATCGGTCACGAAATATTCTTTGAGGATTTTGACATGATTTACTTGTTGTCCGGAGCAGATAAGAAGCGGCCGATAGCAACCCAGTTCAGATACATCTTCGCTCTCGTATCTAAGTTGGATAAGACGAAGAGTTCAATTACCTTTATCGAACTACTCTCTGAATATATCGGTCTTGGTGAAATGATTGGCTTCTCCTTTGAACAAATCGAAGAAGCATTCTATGTGAAAGATGTCATTAACCACGAGAGACAAAGCGAGGGTTATTGATGGGAGCAAGAAAATACAACAAGTACGGCAACCATAAGCAAGTTGTCGATGGACATAAGTTTGATAGTAAAGCAGAAGCAATGTATTACGGCCAATTAAAATGGTTGCTGCAAGCTAAACAGATTAAAGGGTTTAAGATGCAACCGAGATACCTTCTCCAAGAGGGCTTTAAGAAGAACGGAAAGACCTACAGAAAGATTGAATATGTTGCGGATTTTGAAGTAGAAAAATTAGACGGAACAATCGAGATCATTGATATAAAAGGAACAATCACCAAAGAATTTTCAATAAAAAGAAAACTCTTCGAGCGTCAATACATGGATTCTATTAAATTACTAAAATATGACCGAGATAGGGGATTCGTGGAGGTAAGTTAATGGCTAGAAGAATCGTAGAAACGAATGCAGTTAGCCTTGATCGAGAAAAGCTCCAGGTTGTTGTCATCTACGAGGAAGGCGTATCGAAGCAGCAGATTAGAAATGAAAATCCATATAGTAAACGGCATGGGGTTATTTTCCCCAGTGCCGGCGCTTATGAGGTGAGAGGGTTAGATTACTGATTTTGTATTATGTTTCATAAAAAAAGATTGAGCTTTATTTGCTCAATCTGTGAAAAGGTGTGGAGACTCAACCTTAGTTGATAAAACTTCACCACATTTTTTACAAAAAGTAAAAACCAAATTAGACGATTTAATTCCAAAGATACTGTTTGTGGCTTTTAACTTTGCATATCCATCTAGCTTTCCTTTGGTAAAGTCAGTTCCGCCACAGGATTTACATTCTTGATTAGACATAGAAGCACCTCAATTATTAATGTATTTACTTTATTTACGTAAAGAGTTGTAAAAAGATTCAAGAAATCTGATACACAAGAATTATTAAGTTTAGTTAGTTTAATCACTAATAGCCTGTATTTTTGCTTAGTTTATAAAATTCTTTGACTGAAATGAATTTGCTTGAATATGCCTTTATTTCGTAGTTAGAGTTGCTTTCTCCAGGTATTCGAAGGGTAATCCGTATTAGTTTATAGGGAGGGTTTATTGGTCCTTCATAACCAACCACTCTTAATTCAATATCGAATGAGTCATTCTCGATGTTCCTAGATATCCTTTCAATTCGCGCAGAGGTATAGAGTTGTTGATCACCCTTTTCATCCATAGCCTTGATGATGGTTTCTCCAAGACTTCTTAAGAATGCTAACTCCATGATAGATGGTGGTTGATCTTGCGGAATGATTTCGGTATTTGTCTCAGCTTTTGCTTCAACTTGTACTAATGAAAATATCAGCAACGCTGAAATATAAAGACAAGAAAGTTTCTTCAAAATATACACCCTTTATGGTTATTGATTTTATTATCATTTGTAAATCAGTAAGAAATTATCAATAAGCATGAAACAAAAGAGTAAAAACGTTTATTAAGGAGGAAGAAAGATGAAAACCTATTGTGAAGAATGCTTAGGGCAAGGTTCTATAATTGTTTCAATTTCCAAAGGAGAAACAGTTAAATGCCCAATATGCAAAGGTACAGGAGAAATAAAATAAGCAAGGTCTTTCATATTTGACCTAAAAAACGAAAGAAGGAGAGTTATTATGGATAGAACATTTTTTGTGTTAATTGAAGGTGAAGACCCTATTGTCGTAACCGTTAAAGATGACGTGAACAGACCAAACAACGCTGACTGTGACAGTGTTTTGGAAGCATGGAAGACAGATAATTATGGATACAGTCCATACGAATATTGGGAAATTGATACTTGCGAAAAACACAATATTTAATGCATAGCTTGATAAATAAGTTGATTAGGAAGGATGCAAATGATGATTAAACCACTATCTGAGTTTGATGAACTATTTGCAAAGATGGAAGATATTCAAGAAGGTCAAGACTTAACCTGTAATTGCAAAGAATGTTATTGGAATCTTTGGAATCCAAATTTTAAAGATAAATATTATGCCAGTGAAGCAGCGCTGCAATGCGTTTCAGAAAGTTTAGCTGAAATTAAAATGAAACCTAACACTGAGGAGTGTCCGGGTTACTGGAGTTACAAAGAAGCGTGTGGACACAGAAAAGAAACACGATAAGCAGGGAGTTTCGCAGTCGATAAAAGTGTGCAGTAGGGAAGGATGATAGTTTTGGATGAGGAATTCAAGTTATTTCACAATGAGGGAAAGTTGTATGCAGTTATAACAATTAAGGGTGAAAATTACGAAATAGATGTTACAGACTACTTTAATAACCATAATCCTCATGATGATTGGTTAGATTTTCGCCTAGGTTTAATGAGATTAACAAAGATTAAGTCTATGACTCACCCCAACACTTAATGAAAATTCTGAGAAGATTACGAAACAAAATGATAGAAACGTTAATTAATTATTGTCTTTCTTTTTAGTTTTATAGGCGAGAAAATTACCTACTAATACACCTATAAGAATGGCAACTAAAGATTTCCAGTCAAAGTTATTACCAGAAAAAATGTAATAAAGTAATGATCCAGTTAGTGCACCTAGCATTGAGAATGATAAAAGTTTAAAAAATTCCATATGTAACACCACCAAGAAATATTTAACAATAACAATCCTAATATCAAATGGTTTTTTTGTAAACAAAAGGTAGATCAGTTTAGCAATTGAAAGGAGTAGGACAATATAGAAAGCCTACTTTTGTATAAAGAAGGCTTTTAGAACAACTAATTAGTGTTTATTCTGTATTACTTAATTTGCCTTTATAGTACAGGTAATCAACTTTGTTTTTTGTAGCCGTTAATTGGGAAGCTAATATTGCAGTATATATTGTTGTTAGAAGGACAGCTAATACACCAAGTCCTAATACAGAATCATTTTTTAACATAAAGTTACACCTCCTTCTAAATTTATCTTTTCTAAATAAGAAGAATTTATACGAAGGATAATTAGTTGATTAGGAGGGAAAGAGGATGCATTGGGAATGTCGATATTGTGATGGTGGATTTTTTCCAACTACAGTGGAAGGCGATAGGGTTTGTTCATCATGTGGCGCAGAATGGGAAGCAGCAAAAATTCTAGTTGAAGATGATGATTAAGAAACAAAAGGTAGGAGGAGTTGAATAAAAAAGCACCATTAAAGGCGCTGAAAATTTAATTTGTTTGGATTCGAAATTTTAATAGATAGCACTTCTCCACAATCTAAGCAGAAAGTATAAATTTTTTCAGAACCAATTGTAAACTTTTTATCTAATGGTCGGATATTTATGTAGTCACTTCCTTGGGCAAATGATGTTCCTCCACATTGAGTACATTTTTTGTCTAATGGATTCATTTTTTATCACCTCTTAATAAATAGTTACGATTTACTTATAAAAAGGTTTCAAGTAAACAAAAGATAGAGATAGTTTACTATGAAAAGAAAGAGCCCATCCAAGCTCTCTCTAATCGTGTGACCATATTATGGAAGTGGGTAAGAAAATATACCTAAGTAGGCACTGCGGAAGATTTTTAATTCCTTACCCAATAATAATTTATCCATAATTAATAAAAGTATGCATGAAAAATAAATAATTTAACAAAAGAAGAAAATAGCTCATATAGAGGGGTTGATTAAATGAAGAATAGATATGAGACACTTGGCGAGACTACCGTCATCTTCATAAAACGTAGAAACGGTGATGTGTTCAACACATTTATTGATACTTCTGATCTGGAAAAAGTAGATAGTTTCCCAGGTAGTTGGTTTGTAAATTACAACAAAAAGACAGAATCCTATTATGTGATGGGCAACACAAAAAACAAAGAGGGGAAACCTGCTTTGATCGGCATGCATAGATATATTATGGACGCACCAACAGATAGATTTGTGGACCACGTAGACAGGAACACTTTAAACAATAAAAGAAATAATTTGAGAATAGTAACCTTGTCCGAAAACAACCAAAATACAAGGGTTCAAAAAAATAACACATCTGGTGCTAGAGGCGTCACTTGGGATAAAGATAAGAAAAAATGGAGAGCTACTGTCAAATATAGAGGGAAGGTTTATTATTTCGGTTATCACAGAACTGTAGAAGATGCTTCGCTAGCAGCTAAAGAAGGAAGAAAAAAACTTCTCCCTTTTGCAAATTAAAAGTCCCTGCAATGCAGAGACATGACCAGGAATCCCCGGCACCCAATTATATTTTAACATAGGGGGTTCCTGTATGAAAGAAGCTGCCAGCATTAAAAGAATCGAATCGTTGTTAAAAGATTATCATTGGATGAAAAAAGAAGTGGAGCGCCTTGAAAAAGTACTATTTGGATATTCTACACCTATGAAAAGTTGGGGTGTTGCTCAATATGGGATAGAGGCAACTTTGCCAAAAGGAAGCTCTGGAAAAAGCCAAGCGGAGTTAAATAACATGGATTTACGTGAAGAACGTTTATATAACAGGCTAGAGCGACTTAGAGAGAAAGTATATGTTATTGAGTTTGCTGCCGAATTATTGGAAGATGAACGCGATAAAGTCATTTATGATTGTATCCTAGATGGCATGTCATTCCGAGAGATATCTTATCATTTGTGTATATCTAGAAATCAGGTCAAAAAAGCCAAAGAAACCATATTGAACCATTTGAGCCAAAAAAGCCACTTTGTGCATTTGTTGAAACACGAAAAATCGGCATGCTAAAATGGAAGGCAGGACAGGGGAGGCAGTTAAACAAGCTGCTTCCTCTATTTTTGTGCGTTGCTCACCTTTCGGTGATTTTATAGGAGGATTTACCCCGTTTTATGGCGAATTATGTTATAAAAAGGGGAGGATTGCATATGGAGCAGGTGAAACAAGGATTGTGGATTTGTTCTAAATGTGAGGCAGTAATCACAGATTATAATGAGTACCATGACAATGATGGCGTTTGTGATGTGTGTTATTCCATTCCTATTAAAAAACGAAGGGGGCTTTTGAAATGAGAAAAGATCCAGGTGGAGGAAGAATTAAGAAGGACCCAGGTGGTGGCGGCTATCATTCAGATCTAGGTGTAGGAGGTCATCATATTGACCCAGGTTGTGGAGGTATATGATGCTCAATACTATCTTAAGAGACCCTAAGCCAGGAGGACACCATTCTGACCCTCCACGAGGTGGACATCACCAAGACCCAGGTGGTGGAGGATGGAAAAGGAACCCGAAACCAGGAAGTGATTGGCTAGCTTGGATTTCTTGTTTAATTGATCCAGGAGGCGGTGGCAGACAATGGGGAATAAAGTAGGTGGGTAATTAATTTTATTATCAGGAGGATTTACGTTTTGTTCAGATGCAACTAGAAAGGGAGAATAAAAATGAGTGGTTTTAAAGTTAAGGTGTATGCTTCAAATTCACCGAAGGATACTGTGAATGGGCAAAGTTTTAATTTGCCAATAATTCCGAGGGTCGGGGATTATATTGATGTAAAGTATAAACCTGATCCAATAAAGCGCCCTTTGAATAGTGTTGCAGGGGTTTTTGAGGTGAAAAACGTATTCATCCATGAGGCAGACTCAACATATGACGCTCACATCCATGTATTAATTGAAGAAGAGATAGAATAAAATTTAGACCTCAAATCGAGGTCTTTTTTCTTTGTAAAAAAAGACAGGAGGTAGGTGCCATGTAATGAATTGGGAGGAAATAAGGAAAGAATTTGAGACATCAAAAATTACATTAAAGGCGCTTGCTGATAAGCATGATATAAAAATTGGTACTTTGAAGAGCAGAAAAAGCCGTGAAGGATGGTCGAGAGATCCCACTAAAAAGGATGCAACCCAAAAGAAGAAGGTTGCAACCCAATTAACAAAAGATGCAACAAGAAAAAGAAGTGGAAATCCCAATCCTCAAAACCAATTCACGAAACGGAACAAGGCAGCAGAGAAACACGGATTTTTCTCCAAGTTCCTTCCTGCTGAGACATTAGAAATCATGGAGCAAATGGAAGAACGTTCACCTGCTGATTTGATTTATGACCAGATACAGATTCAATATACTGCTATCATAAGAGCGCAAAAGATAATGTATGTAGAGGATAAAGACGAGATCATAAAAGTGCTCAAAAAGAAAAAGGATTCCGATTTTGCAGAAGAACACGAATGGGAATATCAATTTGCTTGGGACCGTCATGCAACATTTATAAATGCCCAGTCTAGAGCGATGAGTGAGTTACGATCACTTATTAAGCAGTTCCTAGATATGACTCATGAAGATGACGAGAGAAGGCTTAAACTGGAGCAGATGCAGTTAACTGTTGATAAGACTAAAGCAGAGATTGAGAAAATCTCTAACGATAGCAAAAACGACACTACACCATCCATCACCGTTGTAGATAGATGGAGTGATGACAATGAGTAAGCCAACGATTGATATTCAGAAAGAGGTTAATCCTCATTTTAAGAGTGTCTGGACCACTAAGAAGCCATATAACATATTAAGAGGCGGCCGTAACTCCTTTAAATCATCTGTCATTGTTTTAATGCTCGTTTATATGATGATGAAACTCTTGAGAAAAGGCGAAAAAGCGAATGTCGTTGTTATTCGAAAGGTTGGAACATCGTTACGAGATAGTGTTTTCTTAAAAATTCAATGGGCTTTACGTAAATTTGGTTTCTCTGTTGGGAAAACAGGTGATTTTAAGGATAGTGTTGCACCTTTAAAATTGACCCATAAAAGTACAGGTTCTACGTTTTATTTTTATGGGCAGGATGACTTCCAGAAACTAAAATCAAACGATATTGGAAACATTATTGGTGTTTGGTATGAAGAAGCAGCAGAGTTTGCAAATGCTGAGGAATTTGACCAGACGAATACAACATTTATGCGGCAAAAACATCCTTTAGTTGATATGGTTCGTTTCTTTTGGTCATACAATCCACCACGTAATCCGTACAGCTGGATCAATGAATGGTCTGACAGTATGATTGGTGAAGATAACTCCCTTGTACATGATTCGAGTTACAAGAATGATGAGTTAGGTTTTGTTACTGAGCAGATGCTACAGGATATCGAAAGGATAAAGAATAACGACTACGATTATTATCGGTATTTGTACCTTGGTGAACCTGTAGGACTCGGAACCAATGTGTACAATATGAGTCTGTTTAAGCCGTTAGAGCAGTTGCCAGATGACGATAGGGTTATTGCTCTATTTTACTCAATGGACACTGGACATAGCGTTTCTGCAACTTCCTGTGGATGTTATGGACTAACTGCAAGGGGTAAGGTGATTAGATTAAATGGTTACTATTACAGTCCAGCTGGTCAAGTGAATAAAAAGGCTCCTAGTGATCTATCAAAGGATATATTCCAATTTATTATGGCTACATCTACTCAAGCACCCTATACAGGAGCGAGGATTAGGAATCGTACAATTGATAGTGCTGAAGGAGCTTTGCGAAATCAATATTTAAAAGATCATGGGCAACATTGGAACCCAGTTAACAAGCTTAAAAAAGTAGATATGGTAGATTACGTTCACGACCTGTTAGCGCAAGGTCGTTTTTATTATCTTGTAAATCCATTACCTACTAATCTACCGAACTGTGACAGCAACGATATATTTATAGAAGAACATAAAAAGTATCAATGGATAGAGAAGACACAGAACACTGATAATCCGCAAGTGGTGAAGGAAGATGACCATACTTGTGATGATTTTCAATATTTTTGTGTTTCAAATGCTAGAGACTTGCGTTTGAAGGTGTAGGAGGTGGTAGATTGAGGATTATTGATCGTGTCAAAAGTCTGTTTAAGAGGGGAGGTTATGCTTTGGCTGGGAAGAACCTGAAATCAATTAACGATCATCCTAAAATCAATATTGATCCGAAAGAATTGGCTCGTATTGAGCGTAATATGAAGCAATATGCAAATGAATATCCACAAGTGGAGTATTTCAACTCGCAGGGCCTTTTGAAAAAGCGGGATTATATGCCACTAAACATGAGGAAATTAAGCGCCGATGTACTTGCAGGATTGATTTTTAATGAGCAATGCGAAGTTACTGTTTCCGATAGAAAAGACGAGGAAAAGAAGGAAAATAGCTTTAAATCAGCACATGAATTCATTAAGCATGTATTTGAACATAATAAATTTAAGAAAAATCTAGCTGATTACTTGGAACCTATGCTGGCGCTTGGTGGGTTAACAGTAAGACCTTATGTAGACACTGAAACTGGTAATATTGAATTTTCTTGGGCGTTGGCCAATGCCTTTTACCCGTTACGAAATAACAGTAATGGTATATCGGAAGGTGTGATGAAATCAGTTACTACCAAAATTGAAGGTAATAAAATTATTTATTATACATTACTTGAATTTCATGAGTGGAAGAATGGATTGTATGTAATCACTAATGAACTTTATAAGTCTGAAAGTCCAAATGAAATTGGCAAGAGAGTGCCACTTGATGAAGTTTACAATGGATTACAAGAACAAGCAGAAATATCAGGGCTATCCAGGCCTTTGTTTAATTATCTCAAACCTTCTGGTTTTAATAACATAAACCCCCACAGCCCGTTAGGATTAGGGATTGCAGATAATGCAGTTACTACGTTAAAAAAGATTAATGACACATATGATCAATTTTGGTGGGAAATCAAGATGGGACAGCGAACAGTGTTTGTTAATGATGCAATGTTAAGTACATTGCCAGATGAAAGTGGTAGACCTCCTATCCAAGTATTCGACCCAGATGTCAATGTTTATAAATCCATTCATATGGGGGATGGTAAGGACCCGGTCAAAGATGTCACTAGTGATATTAGGACCGACCAATATATATCAGCTATCAATCAATCGCTCAGAACGTTAGAAATGGAATTAAAACTTTCTGTAGGGACATTTAGTTTTGATGGTCGAAGCATGAAAACAGCTACTGAGGTTGTCAGCGAAAATGATTTAACCTACCGCACTAGAAACGATCACGTTTACGAAGTGGAGCAATTTATTAAAGGGTTGATTGTATCCGTTCTTGAACTTGCCAAAGCGACTACCTGGAATGGTAAAAGCCTGTTTGATGGAGAAATCCCCACGCTTGAACATATTGGTGTCGATTTTGATGACGGAGTATTCCAGGATAGAGACGCCTTACTCACCTTCTACGGTAAAGCTAAAACGTTTGGTTTAATACCAACAGCAGAAATTATTCAGCGTGTTTTCAAAGTACCTAAAGAGACAGCTGAGCAATGGATAAAAGAAATTAATGCAGATCAATTAGGAACTGAGCCAGCAAACATTAATCGCCGCAGAGAAACGCAGTACACAGGTGATGATGAATGATTACACCACATCAATTAGATTTGTGGTCCAGTAACATGGCTGAATTGTACAACAGTCTTGAAGGTGAAATCATTCGGTTGCTTATTAAGCATTTGAAAGACGGTTCTAGGGATATTACTGATTGGCAAGCTAAGAAACTATATGAATTAAGGTTGTTCAATAACGAGGTTATATCTCTTCTTTCTGTGGTTACAGATGTTTCTGAGAAGGAAATTAAACGTATGTTTGAAGATGCTGGTGAGGGCATCATAAAAGACATTGATAAGAGTATGACTGCTCCGTCTAAGCCTATGTCGAGTAATTTGGATATGATTATGCAGGCTTATTATGAGCAAGCTTGGGGAGATATTGAGAACTATGTTAATCAAACACTCATTACAACAAATTTTGGTATAGGAACTGCACAAATTGCTTATCAAAATGTATTAAACCAAACTGCTGCAATGTTTAATACAGGAATTTATACTTTCGAAGAATCTCTCGAAAGAGCAATAACTGATTTAGCTCAAAAAGGAATCCGTACTACTCTAACAGACAGAGGCAATAATACATGGAGCCTCGAAGGGTACGTAAGAACAGTTTTAAAGTCTACGCTAGGAAATACCTATAATGAATTGAGAACACAGCGTATGAGCGAATATGGCGTTTATACAGTGGTTGTTACTAGTCATGTAGGAGCAAGGAAACAATGCTCTGCCATTCAGGGGAATGTTGTTGATTTAAGGATGCCTAGTGAAATACCTAAGGATAGTGAGTATAAATCAATATACGACCCTTCTTGGGGTGCTGATTACGGAACAGCAGGCGGTCACAGGGGCGTCAATTGCAAGCATTTGCATATTCCTTTTATTCCAGGTGTAAATACCAATAATCAACCTCATTACGATGCTGATCTAAATGCTCGCGTCGCTCTAGCCAGAGATACCCAACGCAGAATTGAGAGAGAAATAGTTAAGTATAAAAAGAATCTTATGATTGCTAAGGAATTAGGTAGTGATAAAGCTGATTATTGGCGAATGATGGTGAGGAGAAGGCAGACGGCGATGAGGGAGCATCTTAATACAAACGATGACTATCTCAGAAGAAATTATAAAAGAGAGAAAGTGTACACTCCTTTGTCGAATATTATGGAAGATTTTACTTATAAATAAATAGCTTTATCTTTTATTCTCCTTTACGATGAATTGTAAGGAGGGAAAAAAGTGAATTTTACTATTATACAATGGGGTGCTAGTCTTTTAGAGAGTCAAAATTTCTGGGGAACCATATTGGGGGCTTTAGTTGGCGGTATTTTTGCATTTTTAATTGCCAAGCATCAAGTTAAGGCATCTGAAAAGCATCAAGAAAAGCAACGTCAAGAGATTGTTAAACATGAAAAAGGTATGGAGTTAACAAGAATCCAAATTGGTGAATGTAGAAAGTCTTTGGAGTTTCTAAGACGATTACCAGATGATTTGACAGCTCTTCAATCATCTCTAAAGTTAGATATTGACCTAAAAGAAAAAGGGGAAGAACGTAACAATAATTCAATTTCCAATAAGCAGATGATGTCTACAATAATAATCAAATTATCCAGTGATTTACTTCTTTTAGAATCAGTAATGAAAATCTGCACTTTTTCGAGAAGTGATATTGAACAATGTAGAGAATTCCGTGAGACAATTTATAAAACATTAGATTACGTTTCTAAACAGAATTTAGAAGGATACACATATTCAGCACTTGAAATACCTCCAAGGATTGATTTTTTTCACAAAAAATTTATTCAAAAGCAAGAAGAGTTAATTAAACAACTTCAAAAAGACCTGTCCTAGACATGACATTAAAAGGTCTTTTTATTATGCCCATTTTAAAGGCTTGGGGTAAAACTAAGCGCATCCTTAAGCGTGAGGTGTGACACGCTAAAAAACATTAATAAGGAGATTGATAGTAATGGATATACAAGAGTTATTAGGAGAAGAACTTTATAAGCAGGTCATGGAGAAAGCAGGGGAAAACAAATTAGCTGTTGTCTCTGATGGTAATTGGATTCCGAAAGATAAGTTTAATGACAAGCTTGAGGATATCAAGAATTTAAAAGAGCAAATTACCAGTCGTGATGATCAGCTTGAAGAATTAAAAAAAGTTGATGCAGAAGCATTACAACAAAAAATCCAAGAACTCCAAGAAGAAAACAACAATACAAAAACGGAGTATGAAGATAAACTCCAGAAACAAACCTTTGATTATGCTTTAAAAGACGCCCTTACAGAAGCGAAAGTACGCAATCCCAAAGCGGCTAAAGCCCTCTTAGATTTGGAATCTATCAAATTGGATGGGGACAAACTTTTAGGATTAGACGCTCAAATTAATACCATCAAAGAAAGTGATCCTTATTTATTTGAAACAGAGCAAAAGCCAAATTCACCAACAATAGTTGCTCCTGGAAATCCACAAGGTGGAACTGGTGGGGTAAACCCATTCAGCAAGGAAAGCTGGAATCTAACGGAGCAAGGTAAATTATACAAAGAAAATCCGGACTTATATAATGCGTTAAAAGCACAAGCCGGAAAATAAAAGGAGAATGATATAAATGACTACACGTTTACAAGATGTAATCCAACCGGAGATTTTCACTCCATACACAATTCAAAAAACTATGGAACTATCAACATTAGTGCAAAGCGGAATTATTGCCAATGATGCTGAATTCAACAACTTAGCAGGCGGGGCGAATACCCTTATTAATATGCCTTTCTGGAATGATTTAGGGAATGAAGAATCTCAAATCATGAAAGATGAAGGCGACATGTCTGTTGGGAAAATTACTTCTAGCGATGATGTGGCTCGCAAACATGCTCGTGTTAATGCTTGGGGCGCGAATGGTTTATCAGCAATGCTTTCTGGTGACGATCCAATGGATGCTATTGCTCTACTAGTTGCAGCTTATTGGGCAAGAGATATGCAGCGCACACTACTTTCTACGCTTGGTGGAGTATTCAAAAGCACTTCTATGTCCAGTAAAGTATATGACATTACAGGTCGTGACGGAACAGCTGGAACAATCAACATGAGTACATTTCTTGATGCTACTCAGTTGATGGGTGACGCAAAAGAATCACTAACTGGAGTTATGATGCATTCTGCTGTTGAAACAGAACTACGTAAACAAGATTTAATTGAGTACGTACCGCAATCACAACAAGGCAAACCAATTCCTTACTTTAACGGAAAACAAGTAACTGTAGACGATTCTATGTTCTACGATACAGCTACGGGACAAGCCGAAATGTACATTTTCGGTCAAGGTGCTATTGCATTAGGTAACGGATCGCACCCACGAATCATCCAAACGGAAGTAAGCCGTAATCCACTTGCTTTTTCTGGTGAAGAAGCGCTTATCAACCGTAAAATTTTCATCCTGCACCCACGTGGAGTGAAGTGGAATGAAGGCGGAGTGGCCAACGTGTTCCCGACAAACGCTGAAATTAATACTGCAGCACGTTGGACTCGCGTTTATGAGCCAAAAGCTGTACGTATCGTAAAGTTCCGATTCAATACAGTACGACAAACACCAGCAGGCTAAGGAGGCTAAAACATGGCTAAATACAAGGTGTTGCAAACGTTCAGAGACATTAAAACAGATGAAGTTTACAAAAAAGATCAAGAAATTGAAATGACTGTCAAGCGCGCTGATGAAGCTGCGGAAAACTTAAAAAATCACAAAGGTGAGTTTTTGGAACGTATAGATAACAAAGAAGATAATGAGGGAGACAAATAGTCTCCTTCTTTTATTAGGAGGGAGATTATGGCTTATCTCACTTTTGAGGAATTTAAGGAACTGAGTAATCGTGATATTGATGAGAGTAATTTCAATAAATTACTTCCAAAAGCATCTGCCGTTATGGATAACGTTACTAATCACTTTTACCAAAGGGTGAACATCGAAAAGGATAATACATGGCGTGTAAATAAATTTAAACAAGCGTTATGTACACAAATTGAATACTTCCACGTTCTTGGAGCTACAACATTCGAGGAAATAAATAATGCCCCCCAGAACTTTCAAGCGGGGCGTACAAGCGTTTCTAATGCAAGTAGATATAATCCAAGTGGAGCGAACGAAAGTAAGCCCTTAATCTCGGAGGACGTTTATATATACCTTGAGGGGACGGGCTTGTTATTTAGTGGTGTGATGACATGGTAATGCCTAAACCACCTCAAAAATTTTTAATCGATGCTTTTTATTATAAAGAGTACATCGGAGAGAATGATTGGTCTGAGCCTGAATATGCTGATCCAATTCTCATTGAACACTGCCGTATTGACAGAGGAGCAACTTATAGCTCAAGTGCCTCTGGTAAACAATTACTGTATAATGCGGTTGTTTTTTGTTATGAGGGCATGACTACTCCAATACCTAAATTTAAAGTTCAATCAGTGCTTCATTTTGATGATACAAATCATATTGTCACGAAGGTTATTCCTATTTACGAAGCATATAGCACCACTATTTATTCTTATGAATTGGAGGTGGTCTAATATGGGGGTAACAGTTAATTTAAGTGTTGCTCGTAGTAAGTTGAGTGCCAAAGCAGTTAGAAATGGTCAAAGGACTTTAGCAAATCAAGCAGCCGCAGATATGAACCAGTTCGTTCCAATGGATGAAGGTAACTTAAGGCAAGCAATGAGTATTGCTGTAGATGGTTCTGGTATTGAGTATCATCAAAAGTACGCTGCAAGGCTTTTTTATATGTACATGCATAATTACACCACTCCTGGCACTGGTCCGAGGTGGGATATGAAAGCTAAAAACCTTTATATGAATGATTGGAACAAGGCTTTCATAAAGGGGGCTGATTGGTAATGGATTTTACAGAAAGATTGACCGATAGAATTAACCTAATCCCCAACCTTCCGCTTAACTGTAAGAAGGGATATATAGGGGCAGAAGAATCGCTTGTTATATATCCCTTGCCTGGTTCACAAGTAATTAGAAAGTTCATGGATGGTGTAAGTGACCAGCAATTAAACTATGAAATTGCTATGAAATCGAAGTCACAAAGCAAAATACATCAATCACTGTGGTTAGTACAGGATGAATTAGAGAGATTAGAAGAGTTGGAGAGTAATAATAATAGTTTTGAATTTGAGGACCTTTCAATAACGAACAAACCTTTCATCAATCAATTAGATGATCAGGGTTGGTTCGTTTTTTTATTAGATATTCAAGCAACAGTAACAGTTTTTAATACTAAGGAGGAATAAAGAATGGCAAGACAAAAAAATGCGTTAAGAGGACATTTTGTACAAGCGTATCTTCCAGGTACAGAAACACCAGGAACAGAGTGGTTAGAACTTGCAAAATACATTTCTGCAATTGGTGATGATACACAGGAAGGAACTGAGGAGCAAGCATTCTATGACGGTGATGGCACACCAGAAACGGATGTTGTTTCTGTAGCTGGCGCTTACACTCCAGAAGGCTTTTATGACCCTGAAGACCCTGCTCAAGCATTGATTGCTGGATTGAAATACAAAACTGGTGATGGTCGTAAGGTTTGGCACAAAGTCGTTTCGGCAGATGGCAAGAAAGAATGGGTAGGTAGAGCAACAGTCTCAGCAATTGTAGCTGGAGCAGGTGATGCATCTGCTTATGAAACATTTAGCTGCAATATTCGTTTCGATACAATTCCAAAAGAAACAGATTTAACTACACCCTGAGGAACCTCCGGAAGACGGAGGCGATGAAGAAGAAATACCAGAAGGATAAGAGAGGTTTAATGCCTCTCTTTTATTTCTAGAGGAGGATTTATGATGTCAAAAGATATACAAATTGATATTAAAAGAACTGGATTTCCTGTGAAAGTTGGAAAAGTGGAACTGTGGTTTGATAGCTCTTTTGAAAATCTCAGAAGATATTTTAATGTTGATGAATTAGCACAAGAAAAATTAAAGGTGGCTGAGGAGAAAGCTAAACATATCCACTTTCCAGAAGAAATTACTGTTGAGAGTCTCGATGAAAAAACAGTAGATGCCGCATTTGATGTTAATAAAGAGTTCATAGCAGCTCAATATGACATTATTTTTGGTGACGGCTCATTCCGTAAAATTTACAAAGAATACCCGGATATCCTAGCTTTAGAGAAAGCCTTAGAGGTAGTGGGGGCTGCCATTGCTCAACGACTTGAGGAGCAAGAGACATCACGATCTAAAGAAGCTAAGAAAAAACAAAATGAATATCTAAATAAAAAAGCCAAAAAGAAGTAGGTGATGCAGAGTGAGGTTAAACGACCCTCTAATCACCGAGTTTACTTTTAAAGGTGAAATTTATTCGATTGATCTATCTTTTGATAATGTGTTAGATGTTTTTGATGTTCTATATGACGAGGTTCTCAACCCTCTTGAAAAAGCAGAAACTGCATTAAACTTACTAATCGGTTGCGTTCCTGATACTGATGTAATTGATATGTGGAATTTAATATATCAAGAGTTTATTAAAATTGAAAACGAAACGTCAATAGAATATGACCTTCAAGGCAATCCAATGCCTGTTCAACAAGAACATGAGCAACTTATTGATTTAAGTATAGATGCAGAATCCATATATGCCTCTTTTCAACAAGCCTATGGAGTGAACTTGTATAAAGAGCAAGGAAAGCTTCACTGGCATGAATTTCAATCTTTACTCAACGGATTGCCAGATGAAACGATCATGAAGAGGATTATTCAAATTAGGGCATGGAAACCGAAAAATACTGATTCACCTGATTATAAGGCTAATATGGAGAAACTTCAGAGGAAATATTCTTTAGCTTGGGAGGAGGTGGAATAATTGGCAGATGGATCAATTAGGATTGAGATTGAGGTTGATGGCAGACAGGTTACAGTTGCATCTAATGCATTAGATAGGTTGGGAGATTCAGCAATTAGGTCTGGCCGTGGAATGACAGTTGTAGAAAATAGTATGGATAGTATTAGTGATAGTAGTACTCAAGCAAGCTCTAGTGTGCGTGGTGCAGGTAGTGCTATTGAAGGATTAGGAGAAAGTGGTTCTAGGGCAAGTAGAGATTTAAGGGGCGTAGAAGGCAGTGTTGATGGCTTAGCTGATAGTAGTACTAGTGCTGCATCTAGCGTTCGCGGTGTTTCAGATAGTTTGGACGGCATGGCAAGCCAAGCTCAAGAGGCGAGTCAAGAGGTGTCAAATGTTGGAGAAGAAACCGGTAGAGCCTCATTCGGCATAAAAGAGTTAGCCACCTCTTTGGGATTGGTGGCAATTGGTACAGCGGTATTTAATGAATTAAAAAACTCAGTGGATGCGGCAATTGCACGTTTTGATACACTTAATGCATTTCCAAAAGTACTACAAGCCTTAGGGGTTTCTGCTGAGGATTCAGAGAAAGCGATGAATAGACTTTCTGAAGGTATCGATGGATTACCAACTACACTTAATGATATCGCTGGCAGTGCTCAAAGAATGTACACCTCTTTTAATGACATGGATAAGTCAACAGAGTCAGCGATTGCATTAAACAATGCATTGCTTGGCTCGGGTTCTAGTGCAGAGGAAGCAAAGCGTGGAACTGATCAATATATTAAGGCTTTACAGACCGGAACCATGAATATGGATACTTGGAACACATTATCCGAAACGATGGATGTCGGTTTGATTAAGATTGCTGAAGGTTTTGGATTTGCTGGTAAAAGCGCTAAGGATGATTTATACAACGCTTTACAAGACGGGGCTATTACTTTAGATCAATTCAATGAGAAACTTATTGAAGTTGGTACTGGTACTGGAATCATGGCCAAACTTGCAAAAGAAAATAGTTTAGGAATTGCTACTTCTTTAGGAAACTTACGAAATGCAGCAGCAAAAGGGATTGCCGATATCATTAAATCTTTCGATAAGCTATCCCAACAGGTAACTGGGAAAGATATCGCTCAAAATATTGATAGTTTAAAAGCAATAGTTAACCAGTCATTTAAAGTGGTTGGTTCGGTGATTGAAAGCACAACACCAGTCGTAAAGGCTTTTGGTTTTGCGGTAGGAGCAGTTATCCCTGTAGCGAAAGCTTTATCCCCGGTAATATTGAGCATGGTATCAGCATATGCAGGGCTAGTGATAGTCACTAAAGTTATAGCGTCTATTAAATCAATGAATGCAGTAATTACAACTGCTATTGCATCGCAACAAGCTTTAACACTAGCTACACGTACTCAAATTACAGCACAAATGACATCAACTGCAGTAACTAGAGCTGGTGCCGCTGCTACGGTAGCTCATACAGGCGCTATTACATTAAGTAGTTTAGCTCTGGGTGTTTTAACAGGGAAAGTCAAGTTGGCAACTGCAGCGAAAATTGCATTTGCCGCTGCAACAAAATTGGCTATGGGTCCAATTGGTTGGATCACACTTGGTATAGGTGCATTAGTAGGTGGAGTCATTGCATTAGTTAAATGGTTTAACAAAACAAGTGAAGAAGCTGAGAAATTAAATGCTGAGACTGAAAAGCTTGGTGAATCTGTAAATTCATTAAATGATCAAATTAATATTAACGCTGAAGCGTACAAAAAGAATCAAACTGAAATTAATGCATCAGCTATGGCTAACGAAGAATTAGCTAAGAAAATAGAAGAACTAGCCGGAAAAGAAAAGAAGTCTGCTGCTGAAAAAGAAATACTTAACTCCTATATCGAACAATTAAATGGATCCATAGATGGTTTAAACCTTGCTTATAACGAAGAAGCAGGGGCGTTAAGCATGTCATCGAAGGAAATACAAGCCCGCGTTGAGTTAATGAAGGAACAGACATCTTACAATGGTGCGTTAGAAAGACAATTAGAAATATCAAAAGAGCAAAATGAAATTGACATGCAATTAAAAGAAATAAATGCCTTACAAGAAGACTGGAATCAGAAAAAGGCAGAAGGAACAGTTAAATCAGGAGAATATAAGGATGCGATGGCTGCTCTTGATGAACAGGAGGCATCTTTAATTGATACTCAATCACAGTTAGCTGTACAACAGAAGGTTACTGAAGAGCAGATGGTCTCCTCTCAAGAGGCTATTACAGAGGCTGTTAAGAATGGTGTCAATAATCAAGTGATAGATTTTGAAAGATTATCAGACACTAATAAAGAGATCGTCGAGTCCATGAAATCGACATGGGAGAGTTACAAAGAACAAGCTACGAATATGTTTGATACCCTTAGTGAAAAATCAAAGATAACTGTTGCAGAAATGACGGAGAATCTCCAAACGAACCAAGAGATTATTAGCAATTGGGCAGAGAATATTGCCACTTTAGCTGAGCGTGGTGTTGATGAAGGTTTGCTCAATACTTTAAGAGAAGCAGGTCCCGAATCAGCAGGACACGTAAATGCATTAGTTAATGCCTCTGATGAAGAGTTAAAAAATTTAAGTGAAGCCTTTCAAAAAGGTGGAGACACAGCTACTGATGCTTTGAGCAAATCCTTAGGTATTGAAGAATCAGGTGTAATGGAAGCTGTAGGACATTTAGTAACTGGTATGGAACAATCCTTAGCTGAAGAAATACAATCAGCTGATTTTAAATCACTCGGAAAGGCAATGCCAGAAGGAACAGCAGGAGGGATTGAAGAAGGATCACCACAAGCACAAAATGCTTCTAAAAATATGGCAAAGGATACGGCAAATGCCTTTAAGCAAGAAGCTGGAATAAATAGCCCTTCTAAAGTTTTTAAGGGTTTTGGCTCTAACATTACAGAAGGTTTAGTTCTTGGTATAAACGAAGGTAGTAATGCTGTTTTGCAATCAGTTCAAAATATGTTCAAAGGTATTCTTGAAAGCTCCGAAAAGAATTTTAGACAAATTTCTAAGGGGCATGATAATTCAGTCAAGATTATAGAAAAGTCGCTCAAAAAGCTACCACTAGTTACTCAACAAGCCATGAAAAACATGCTTGCTAGATTAAGAGCAGGGTCAAATGATCAAACCAAAACAATGAGGTTGTTAGCGAAAGATTTAGTTACTCCGTTCAACGGTACAAGAGGTCAATTTAATTTAGTAGGTAGGAATGCCATGGCTGGTTTAAATCAAGGTCTATTAGCTGGTAGAGGTGCAGTAATGTCTACAGCCAGGAGTATAGCAAATAGTGTTGCAAGCACCATGAAAAACGCTTTAAGAATCCATTCCCCTTCTCGACTAATGAGGGATGATGTAGGTCGTTGGATTCCCGAAGGAATTGCTGTAGGTATCAGGGAAAACGCTAAATCAGTTTATAAAGAACTAGATACCCTGTCTAACGGAATGATTTTAACATCAACGGCCGAACAAGCTTTAGGCACATCAAGAATGGCACATAGTGGCATGGGGAATCAGCTTGTAGATGCTATTAGAGGATTTCAAATTCCTACACAAAATGAAGGTAATCAAGGTGAACCAAACAGTAAGCAACCAGCTGTTATTTCACTTTATGTTGGTTCTAAAGAAGTCGCAAGAGAGATAGTTGATGATATAACTAATCTACAAAACCGTTCCAACAATCGTAAACGAAGAAGACCAAGGTAGGGGAGGTGAGAATATGATTTTTAACGGTATTGAAAAAGACTATATCAGGGTAATAGCTGATTTATTTAGACCACCTTCGCCTCCTATTATGTTTGATACATTCAATATGTCAAAAAGTGGAACTAGGGTTAGAAAAAAGAAGTTAATGGATGATAACTTACAAGTGCCCATTAGGATTTCTAGCAATCAAAGAATAGAGTCATTGAAAGAAGATATGTCCACATGGCTTATTCATGATGAACCGAAAAAGTTGATATTCAAGGATAACCCTGACAGGTATTACCTTGCCTATTATGAAGGAATGGAGTTAAGTGAACGCCCCAAATATGCAAAGGGATACATCAACTTTTATTTACCACAAGCCTATAGGTTTGGATCTGAAAAAATAATCAATGTTACCTCACAGCCTTCTGTTCATACAATTAGTGGTCAGGTGGAAGTACCTTGGACAATTGAAGTTGTCTTTACTAAGGCTACAAATACTCTAGAAATAGAAGGAAGTAATAACTTCTATCTGCTATTAGCATATGAGTTTGTAGTTGGTGACAGGCTTACACTTAAATTGGATGGGAGAAAGGCATTATTAAATGGTGAAGATTTAAGACATTCTTATAGAATGATTTCTAATTTTGTTCATTTGCAACCTGGTCCATTTACGATAAAGGCAAACCATAATTGCACTTTGAAATATGTCGAGAGATATTATTAATGAGGTGAGAAATCCTTAGGGAAAGGATGTGATAGATTGAGTGAATTGTATGTCTTTAGCCAAAGGGAAAAACACTTAACCATATTGTCAGAAGACACAGGGCTAGTCAGTACGAATTACCGGATAGAGGTAAATAGCGTGCCGGACAAGCCTTTTTCTTTTACCATTGAGGCAGACCACGAAAATACTGTACACGTAAAAGAAGAAAATAAAGTCGTCTTTAAAGATCATGAAGGCGATTGGCGGTTAATGGTTATTCGTGAAATTGACGATAGTGATGGCATAAATGGACCAATGACAATAGCAACCTGTGAACCTGTATATCTAGCTGAGTTAAATGATCATATTGTTGTCGATAGGCGATTTGTTGATAAAACAGCAGATGAAGCACTAGATGCCGCATTATTAGGTACCCGTTGGATTGGAGAAGTATTGGTATCATTAGGTTTAGCCACTACAAACTTTTATTATTTATCAAGTGTAGAAGCTGTATGGGATATCCTGTCTACTTGGGGTGGAGAAGTAAAAGATGTTGTGGATTTTGACGAGCGCACTAATGAAATCAAGGCATGCAAGATTCAGATTTTACAACGTCGTGGATATGAACATGGTCAACGGTTTGAAATTGACCATAATACAACAGAGATTGGTCGAACCATTCTAAGCTATCCAAAGACAGCGTTATACGGTCGTGGTTCATCCTTACCAATTGAAGACGATGAGGGCGAACACACAGGTGGGTTTACCCGTTATATTGATTTTGCGGATGTTGAATGGTCTGTTTCAAAAGGTCATCCTGTTAATAAGCCAAAAGGACAAGTATGGGTCGGCGACCCTAAAGATATCCCCATTTTAGGCTATGAAGATGAAAACGGGGAGATGAAGCATCGTTTTGGCATCTATAGCAACCAACAATATGAAGATCCAGAAGAGTTGTTATGGGCTACTTGGGATAACTTACAGACTATAAAAAAACCAGAAGTCAATTATCGACTTGCTGCCGAACTGTTTGATGAAGAAGTATTCCTTGGTGACACCTCGGTTGCTATTGACCGTCGTTTTGCGCGTCCTATCGAAATCCAAGCTAGAGTAATAGCCATGGAATATGACATTTTAGACATTGACGGTACCACGGTTGTAGAGATGGGGCAATTTCTCGATTTAGAGGATGATCGGCTTGAAGAGTTAAAAAAAGAAGTTGAACAAATCCGTGATCGTCCACAACAAGTCACAGAGGGAAGTTTCCCAGACATCAAGCCCACTATTCCAATAAATGTTGAAGCGATAAGTGGAATGGGAGCTATACAATTATATTGGGACTACGGCAGTTCGATTTATGTAAAACACTACGAAGTATATGGCTCACAATTAAAAGACTTTGTGCCAGATACACAGCACTTATTGTGGAGGGGAAATACTAGTGGTTTTCTCCATTCGGTTGGTACTGATCAAGTTTGGTATTACCGTATACGGGCAG
The DNA here is from genome assembly GCF_044790165.1 of Cytobacillus kochii. Taxonomy (NCBI): domain Bacteria; kingdom Bacillati; phylum Bacillota; class Bacilli; order Caryophanales; family Bacillaceae; genus Cytobacillus; species Cytobacillus kochii. Next base: position 189,128 of record NZ_CP085254.1, read on the forward strand.
TTAATCAGCATGGAACCCCAAGTGACTGGTCTGTGCAAGTTATGGGAGCAACCCACAGGGTAGTCAGTGATGATATATTATTCGGACCCGATATAGCTGCCGAATTGAGAGAGCTATCAAAAACTGCTGACATACTTGCTGATGGCACTATTTACGCTGATATGATTCGCCAAGATGTATATAATCAAATTCAAGCTGATTCAAAGCAATATACAGACGCTGAGATAACAGCAACAGAAGTTAGCTTGATGTCTGAACTTGCAAATAAAGCAGGCTTTGACTATGTGGATGGAAAGATATATCTGGTTAATGAGGAATTGATTAATAAGGTTGATAATGGAGTTTACCAGAATAAAATTCTTCAAATTGATAACAGCCTAGTTGGGTTGTCTTTACGAGCGCAAAATGTGGAAGCTAATGTTAATGAATTAACCGGTGAAGTTGGTAATGCTATTAGTCAAATTGCTGCAGTTGATATTAAGGCTAATAAGATTTCTACTAGTGTAAATGAGCTTAGGTCTGAGTTTAATAATTTGGAGATTAGTGGGCGCAATTTAGCAAGAAGGAGTCTCGTTGCACCATGGGGCAATACTTATCAATTTGATGCATACACCTATACCATAGAGTCAATGGGTTCATCTGGAGCTGGTTTACGTTTGAGCAATACGATATTTAAGCCATTCACTGAATATATCCTAGCGTTTAAGATTAGAAAAATTTCTGGGAATATTACTACTATGGGTGGTCATAGCCAATTATCTTCGGGTAATCCAGTGTCTGTTTATAGAAATAATGAACTAGTGAGTGATGTGTGGACTGTTGGCTCTCCTTATCCCAATGATGAAGAAATCTATGATTATGAGATACATTTTACAACAAATGGTATGACAGCCACAGATACGCATCTGTATATCCAGCCTAATAGATCCAGTGGGTCTGGTGGATATGTCCCAATGAAAGCAGAAATATGGGATTTACAAGTGATAGAAGGCAATAAACTCGCTGGGTGGTCCCCTCCACCAGAAGACATAGAAAGCCGTGTTTCATCAGCAGAAACAAAAATTGACCAAACAGCATATGACTTAACATTTAAAGCATCCACTCAAGAAGTTAATTCATTAACCGGTAGAATGACTTCAGCAGAATCATCCCTAAGTCTCTTATCAGATGATATTGAATTGAAAGTAGACCGAGATGGGATTATTGGTGCGATCAATGTACAACCTGGAATAGTTAAAATCCAAGCAAGATTACTAGATGTTGGTGATTTTACTAATCTCGTAGATAATGGAACATTCGAAGATGATGCTCCTAACGTTACAAACAAAGTAACTGGATGGATAAACGAAAACCCAAGTAACTCAGTTTTTATGGTATATGATCAAACAACATGGGGCTTACAAAACGGCTCAACAAAGACCATGGTTTTATGGGCAAATTCTGTTCGCAATGTTGATGTCATGCAAGAAAGATATATCCAAGTAAGTGAGGGGGATGAGCTTTACTTTGAATGGGAGTATCGAAATCACAATACTGCAGGGACTGGAAGACAAACTTTTGGTGTACGTAATTACTCTCCTTCTAAAGAACATCATAGTTGGGGAACAGCTTTCACTACAACAACCAAGACTGTAAATTGGACTAAAATGAATGGTTCATATAAAGTGCCAGCTGGAGTTGGATATATTAGAATTCGCGTTACATTTGAAAACAATGGAGAAACTTCTAACCGCCTATATGTTGATAACCTTGTCGTTAGAAGAAAGAACAATAGTTATTTAATTGTGGATGGCACAATAAAAGCCAACTTAATGGCAGCTAATAGTATAACTGCACAAAACGGCGCATTAGCAAATGCGTCTATTACGCGTGCAAAATTACAAGATGCCATTATTGGTACAGCGCAAATTGATGATTTAGCTGTAACAGCTGCTAAAATTGCAAGCGTGAACGCTGACCGTATCAATGTAGGTGCATTACGTGGTATTGACGTATATGGAGCTAAGTTCCGTTCTTCTGACGGATTAACTAACTTAGAAATCATTGGTGGTAATGTCCGTCTTACGCAGTCTAATGGGCAATATGTAAATGTTAATCCTGACGGTTTGTTTGGATATAATTCAGGCGGTTCTCAACGATTTAGTGTTGATAGATCACTAGTAACAAGTGCAGCTCTAGGCACAAGTAATTCTAATGTCTATTTGGCTCCGGACTCAACTAACGAAGTCAGGGTAGTTAATATTTCAAGTATTCCATCAGATGGTGTTGCAGAGAATTACAGTTACAGACCTATCAGGGCTCAAGGACTACGTTTTGGACCGGGATATAATGGATATATCGGTACAGATAGAGAAGTAAGAATAACAAGTTCAGCGTTTACGCAAGCTGACGGATCAGTGGTATACCGTGATTTACGAGCTTCTGTTATTTATGGTTTTGGTTTCAGCACTAATTCAACCAATGCTTATATAGGGTCAGATGATGAAACAAGGTTTGTTAACAAGGGTTATGTGGATGGTTCTTCTGGTAACCCGGTATACCGTAATGCAAGGGGATATAAGGGATATTTTGCTGGAATTGCTACAAACACATCAGCAGGAGGAACGCATCTATATCTGGGCGCTAACGGTGAAATTAGAGCAACAGGCGTCGGAATGGCTGATGAAGGAAGTATTATTTGGCGCGCCGTTGCTGCATCAGGTTTTAGAGGAAATTACTTCGAGGTTAATTCTGATACAGCAGGTGTTCATCTGTACCTTCGCCCAACAAGTAGTGGAGAGGTGAGAGTGACTGCGAGAGGTTCTGGAGATGGAACCTATGGACCGATAAAAGCATCTGATTTCAGACCACCCTCCTCATTAAGAGAAACTAAGAAGAATATTGAAACCTACTCAGATAATGTAATTGATAAATTGAGGTCAATGAATCTTTATCTATTTAATTATAATTTTGAACAGAACGATGATAAGAAACATCTAGGGGTGATGTTAGATGAGGCACCAAATGAAATAATAGCCAATACCAACGATACAGTCGAATTCTATTCTATGATTGGATATTCTCTCAAAGGTATCAAAGATGTAATTTCAATAACTGATTTACATGCAGATGAAATAAATTGGCTTAAAATAGAAAATCAACTTTTAAAGCAAACAGTTGTAAATCAAGAAAAAAGAATCGCACATTTAGAAGGGTTGCTAAATGTAGCTTAGGAGGAAATAATAAATGGAATTCAATAAAGAAGTTACTTATATTTTTAATTATGCAGAGGAAATGCAAGAAACTAATATCTATGTTGATAGTTTAGTTGGTAGAAGGCATGTTGAAAATCCTATTGATATTTATGAAAGTTATAGTTGTTTTTATAAAGGGACAGGTCAACCTTATCAAGTTATTAACTGTGAGTTAGTGGCTGTATTTGATCGACCAATTGATACAACCGATTCACTTTATATTGAAAGCGAGGAAAAGGGACTAGTTTTTTACCTTTCGGATATTAACTTATATGCTGAAGGTTTTTATAGAATAAGAAGATATTATCCAGATCCGGCAATGGAACCAGAGAAAGATCCAACCATACCAAACAGAATAGAAAAGACATTAAAAGTAAATATCCCGCAACATTTAATTATTACTAAAGATAATGGAGGTAATTAAGCTTGAAACTCAAAATTCAACACAAACACTTAAGTAACGTAGCGGACTTTTTACAAAACCTAGTTGGTGCAAAAGGGAAGAAAAACATCCATCGTATGCGTATTGTGAATGTTCTCGGTGAAAAAAGCAAGAAGGTTGGAGAAGAAGAGTTATCTCTTCTAAAAGAATACGGCAAAACAGATGATGATAATGAATTGATTCTTAATGATCAAGGTGGTATTCAAATGGAGGATGCCAAGGAGTTCAAGAAACAGCAAGAGGCTCTATATGATGAGTATTTTGTTGTGGATGATAAGAATCTTGAATCTGCATTAAAGACAGTAGAAAAATTAGTAAACGAATATGACAAAGAGCTTTCAGGGAAATCTGCGGAGGCTCATTTTATTTTATGTGAAGCATTTGAAAATGAAGAAGAAAAAGGAGAGGAAGAATAATGTTTGATATTCAAATCACAGGTACAAATATACGTTATGCAGATGGTGGTATTTCAGTAGTACATGTTCAATTCAGAGCCAATGATCCAGAGTCAACAGTCACATTAAATGGTTATATTCCAATTTCCGCAGAGGATTATCAAGGTAATGAATCTATTACAGCATTAAAAAATGTAGTGAGAATTAAATTGATTGAACGACTAACACCAGAAGCCGAATAAGGCTTTTTTATTTTGGATAAGGGGGATAGACAATGGAGGCGGTCGAGGTGAATACTCACGATAAAGACATTACACAAATGAAGCAGGATATCAAATTACTAGAGAAAGATGTCGCTGATCTAAAGAATAAAACATCTGTACATGAGGAACAAATTAAAGCAATTAATAAAACTTTAGATAGTATTAATGACAATACAACATGGATTAAACGCGCCTTAATAGGTGCCATTATTACAGCGGTTTGCACCGGCTTAATCGGCGGAGCAATCGCTCTTTTTTATAACGTGATAGGAGGATGAATAGATTGAAAATGGACAAAGGGACAATCATTAGAACAGCGGTGTTATTGGTGGCGGTTATCAATCAATTTTTGGTGGCAATAGGTTTAAATCCAATACCAGGTAGTGAACAACTATGGGGTGAAGTTTTAAGCACAGCATTTACTGGTGCTGCCGCAACGTGGGCATGGTTTAAGAACAATTACGTAACAGCAAAGGGTAAAAGGCAAAGAGCTGCTTTGAAAATGAAAGGTTTGACTAAATAAGGCTGTCCAATCGGGCAGTCTTTTTTTAATCCAATACAAATAAAAGGAGTGTTATTTATATGGTTAATATCAAAAAACAATTAGTATCTCAAGAGGTTATAAATAAGCGTTCTTATGGTAAAGGTAACAAAATCAAATCCATCACACCTCACCAAACGGGTAATACCAATCCAGGTGCCGATGCACAGGCTCATGCAAACATTCAATCAAATTTAAATCCTAGACAAGCTAGTTGGCACTATTCTGTTGATGATGAAGTAATCATCCAGTCATTCGAGGATGACATTATGTGTTGGGCTGCAGGAGACGGTAGAGGACCAGGTAACACGGAGTCGATTCATATTGAGATGTGTGTCAACTCAGATGGCGATTACGAAAAGACTCTAAACAATGGTGCAGCACTTGTTAAGCTTTTAATGGATAAGCATGGTCTTGATATCAGTAGTGTTAACCAACACCATGATTGGTCAGGTAAAAACTGCCCTGCTCAATTACGAGCAGGTTATAAAGGGATCTCTTGGCAAGACTTTTTAAATAAGGTCGAAGGGGTACAGGAGCAAGAGAATTTCGGTAGTGGTAGCACATCAACAAACACAAAACCTTCCACAACATCGCCAAAGAATACTAATAGCATCGTGGATTACCTTAATTCCAAGGGTGTTGATTCTTCTTATTCAAACCGTGCTAAATTAGCGAAAGAGTATGGTATAAAAGATTATAAAGGCACTGCACCTCAAAACATTAAGTTATTAGAGTTAATCAAAAAAGGTAAACCAACATCTACAAAAGCAAAGAAAGAGTATGTTACTCTACCAGCATCAGCAAAGACATGGAGGACATATAAGCTCAATGTAGCTCCAGTTACTAAGAACTCTGACTGGTCACTTACTCCTGCAGCGTTTGGTGGGTTAACGTATGAAATTCTTGATAAACCACAAGCAAATGTCGTGACGATTAAAACATCAAGAGGTAAACGTAATATCTATGTAGGTGCTGATACTAGTGCAAAGATTATTATGAAGTAATAATAAAAGTCCTTCAAAAGTGTGATGGAATTGTTGGAATTTTAATTTACTTTTCTCCAATCAGTTGCTCTTAAGAAGGTATTCGAAATTTTAATTGTAAATTGCGAATTAGAAGAAACGAAACCTTTTGTAGTATGAATAATTGTATACCCTATGGTTTCTGAATACCAAGAGTCACCTTGAATTGATACTTTGATCATTTCCCAAGTCATCAAATATTTTCAACTCCTTAATAAACTTATCTATAATTATTAAATATGTACCTTTTGTAAAAATATACATTTTTTAATTTAAAGGTTTTTGCACAATTTAAACTTTAGTTTTTTGCATATTATATGTTAAATGTTAATAAAAGGAGAGAAACTTAATGAATAATAATGAAATATATCAAACATTTATGAACGGAATTCCTTTATATAATAAGAATTTACCTATTATTCTTTATTGGTCACCAAAATCAGGTTGTACAACTATAATGAAATGGTTTTATTATCAGTCAGGAGAACTATCTGAAGCGTTAAATATGGATAATTGGATTCATACCTATAGATCCAAAATTCAAGATCAATTTTACAGAGAGGAACTAGTCACCAGTCTATTGTCTAACCAAAAAGCAACATATAAACTTGTTAGAGATCCATATAAAAGAGCTGTTAGCTCGTTTTACTCTACACTAATTGGAACGGTTGTAAGAGATAACTTAAGTCCGAAAATTACCACTGGCCTATCGTTTAAGGAGTTTTTATATTATATTAAAGAAAGAGGAGTTCAACCAGGTCAAATAGATCCTCATATTTCACAGCAGTATTTACAAGGGGAAGAAGATTTAATAAATCATTATGTTAAATTAGAGGACCTTAAATCAGAATTAAAAAAAATAGAAAAGAAATTCAACCTTCCAAAATCTCCTATAAAAGATTTATCAAAATCTCCACACCATTTTCTAAATTATATGAAGGGTAGTGGGAGACATGCAGAAACAAAACTACCATTGGACTTTGATGGGGATTTGCCTAGTTATGAGAGTCTATATGATGCTGAAGCAATTCAATTAGTTACAGAGCTTTATAAAGAAGATTTTGAGGTTTACGGTTATAGTATGAAAGGGCTTTGAGTTTTAAAAAAAGAAAAGTCTATATTTTCACAATGTGTGAATGAAAGCCCACCTCAAACGAGGTGGGCTTTCATTCCTTCAAATGCCTTCTGTAATGCTTCTTTCATTGTATTGCCTTCAACCTTTATCCCTCTATTGTCAGATGTTCCTACAACAGTAACTGGATGACTTTGGGCAAAAATATAGTATTTATCACCCTTCTCATCTGTAACAGAAACATACATTTCCTCAGGTTTCATGACATCATTCCTTGTTTCATAAAGTAGAAAGGGATTAATCGCTACAAGATTGGTGAATTAAGTTATGTGGTATAACCTCATCTCTTCCTAAACCATTTTTATAAATTATATCCCAAGGACCATCTTCAACATGAGTTAAATCTACCAATGAAAAAGCGGAGTATTCACCGTATTCTTTGATAGTTTCTTCTAATGTTTCAACAATCTTGTAATCAATAGGTGTCTTAGTGAACTTGGAAAAAACAGATAATTTGAAAGGTTTATCTTTAAGTATTAGGTAATCATTATCTTCTTGTTCAATCTCATCTCTACCATAAATTTTGTACTTTTCATATAGTTCCTTAATTACCGGTCCATATTGCCAAGCATAGAATTCTTCATCAAATGGTCTGTAGTCATACTTTTTAACAAATTTACAATAGAATAGATAAATTAATTTCTGTAATTTTAAATGTGTTAATTGCATGCGAGAAGTTAATAAATTTGCAATATCGAATGCAGATATCATTAAATCATCAGATATCATTTCTTTAAAATCTTTAAAGTTTGTTATTGGAGTAACATCTGAAAAGAATTTATCATAATTTACAATAGAATCCCAAGAATGTTCACTTGTTTGTAGGTGGTGGAATCCAAAGGTTAAATGTTCAAATTCTGCCTTTAATGTCTCTAATGTTTTTACACATTCAGCTATTCCGTCTATTTTCTCATCACTTTTATGTAGTGCTATTCTCTTTCCACTTTTATAATCGCTGTATAATATAATAAAATGTTCTATCATGCTAATCCTCCTTAATTAGCCTTTAAAATAAATCTCAGGCCAGGATGTATAATCCTTTTTATAAATTTCATGGGAATCTAAATTAATTAATTCACTCTTAGTATCCCATACTTGCAACTCTAAAGGGAAGTGTTTGGCGTCTTTACCCATAAAATATATATGATACCCTCTGTAATCTCCATTAATTCTTTCCTTATGTAGAATACGAAAACCTTCTTTTTCTTTTAAATTATCTAAAATAGTTTTTATTTTGTTAATATTTTTTCCAAAATCCTTATCGATTATTCTAAAACCTAATAAATCATTGAGGACTTTATTAATTGAAAAAGAACCGTTTTGTTCAGCTTTTTTCTTTTGTAATTTATTTAAGATAGATTCCTCATTCTTTATTCTACCAATAATATTGCAATTAAATAATTCTTTTATCAGTCCAATTATTTGTGCGTATAAATAAATAAGTTCATTTTTATACCTTGTCATATAGTCATAAAACTGTTGGTCAATAATAAAAATTTCATCATCTTTTTCAGTAATAACATTTTTAACATATGTTTTCTTTAAATTATACAGATGTATACCTGGTTGTTGAGATATCCACATATTGTTATGATTAATAAGATTTTCATTTAGTATCTTAAATATTTCTTCATATTCTTTAATACTATATGTATACTCTTTTTGAATAATTTTCGTGCTACTCATTAAAAGAAGTTTCCCCCAATATTATATTAAAATATAACTATATAACACTTCTATTATAAGGGAGAAAAGTCCTGCATTGTTGGAAAAATTTATTTTTACTGTAATGAAGAAGTTTTCTACATAAATCAAGATGGACTATTTAAATAAAAATTAAATAATTCCTCACATTTATTCCTAATCCTTGGATTAAAATAACTATGCTGCTCATCGTATCCTTTATAGTGGAACTCATACATAGTAAACGACTCATCGTGTCCAATCTGGTTTACTCTCATATTTTCTTTTCTCAGCTTATCTTTAACTTCTTTCAAATCACGCTGAACGTTCTTTATTGTATTTTCCGTCAAGGTAATATAAGGCTGTTTAATCTTAAACGGGGACTTCTCAATGATCTTTAAATCTCTTTCAAGGATGATAATAATCATCGGTAAGTATATAGCTTGCTCAAGAACATTACGATTAGCTTCATTAATCCTAGTCATGTTGTTAAACCCCTTCGACTGATATCACTTCATCAATGTGAAATTTTAAGGTTTTTAATTCGTTTGTTTCCAAATGGATGTACATATTAATATGATCAATTTTATCTACTATGCCCTCATAAGCTTTTGTGAACCCATCAACCCAGATGGTCATCTTGATTGTAAGGGTGTAGTTTAATGATTCCATCGTTATTATCTGTATTTCCTCAAGTTCTTGCTCATCTAATTCTGGCTTTTTTACTTTTTCGTATTCGGCTGGTATTTTCTTAAGTAATTCAGTATGTTCGCTCATAAAGAACCCTTGCCATTTCATTTTTCCGCGGTCACGAATCATAAACCACATCTCCTTTTTTAATATTATATGCGAACTTTTGTTCTTAATTCAATTGAAATAGAACAAAGGTTCGTATAAAATAATGGTAAGGGAGGGCTAATCGATGAAAGGTTTACTTATTAGAGGAGTTAACAATAAAGAGGAATTAGAAATGATTTATCTGGATAACAAGGGAGATATCAGCCAGAGAAGAATTAAAATTTTGTCCGTTTACGAAGATTACTTTCGAGCATATTGTTATACCAAGCGAGAGCAGCGCACTTTTAAGGTAAGTAATGTCTTATCGATTGGTCCAGTCAGGAAAGTAAGGAGAGGAGCTTAATCATGGGAGTGAAAATGCCGAAGAAATCAAAACCACAAAGACCTTCAAGGGATGAATTTGAATTAGAAGAGCTGGGAAATGCAGTAGTTGAAGCGCATAGGGAGAAAACTCAAGTCTTAATATTGTTGTGGCAAAGAGAGCCTATCCAAGGGAAAATCGTTAATCTTGATGGCCAGACTCAATTAATACATATTGAAAGTGGTTATGAAACGATAAAGGTAAAATTTATTGATATTCTTTCAATTCAAAGCGCTCCTCAATAAGAGGGCGCTTTTATTTTACATCTACATAACTTTCTATATAGGTATCTATTGACCTATAAACTAGTAAATATTTTTATTTTTATCCAATATATGTTTTTATTTGGATAATTGTAGTAATATAGAGTTGTATTATTCTTCATAAAGATGTAAACCATCAAAAATTTTGGAAGTTGTTTCAATCTCGTTCTTATCGTTGATACTTTTTACTTTAGCGTTAATACCGAGCTTTGTAGAGTTGGCACCTGCATACATAAGTATCTTTTCGTATTTTTTACCATTTATTTCATAGGACATCGCTAAATTATAATCATCTTTGGGGCGATACTTGGTATTGAAACTAATAGTATCCTTGGGTTTTAATTCTGGAAACTCTGTTAAATGGACCTTTTCTTCATCACCATTAATTAAATATATTTCTGATTTTGGGACTACTTCTGTAGATGTGTTCTGAATTCTTATATTTACTCCATCTGGTAAAGATGAAAATTCACCTTGAGAGAGTTTATTTAAAAGATAGGGGGTACTTAAAGCCAGAATTAGAAGAAGAAGAATAATACTTATCACTATGGTTGTCTTTTTTTTTGTCATTTATATCACCTTTTCCCTGAAATTGGTTTTCATCTAATTACTATAATATAGAATAGGAGAATTTGGAATGAAAAAGGTATTTTTAGCTTTTATATTTCTATTAGCTTTTGGAGTATCGAGTGCATATGCATCAGAAAAACCAGAGATGCAAAAATCAAATATAGAGAATCAATTGGATGTGACTCCTGAATTATCAGAGGAAGTTTTAGAAGTTTTAACTGAAGAAGATTTTGCAGCGGCTTATGAGATTCTAACTGAAACTACATCTATAGAAGATTTTGAAAAACAAGAGAAAGAATTAGATCAATTAATTATCCCGATTTTAATAGATATTGCTAAAACAAAAGAAAATTCAATTAAGCCATATAGCATTTTACCCGATGCCTATAATAGATTGAATGATACTGAAAGAAAGCTGGCAAAGAAGCATCCAACTCAAGCTGCAATTGTTTACAATTGTTCAGCTGCTGCGACAGGACTTGCAGGAAAATTATATAAAAATGGGAATGCTGATAATCATAATGGCAATGCTTTTAAACATGCATTTTGGAATGCAGCAATGACAAGAGACATGAATGCTACAAAAGCAAAAACATGGGCAGATGCTCATGAGGTAGGGGCTAAAGGTGTTTCAAAAGATATGGATTTGAAAAATAATAAGATTGGTAGAGATACTTATGTCGCTTTAGCAGATGCAAGTTTTCTTAAACCAAATTATACTAAGATTCAAAAAGAATTGATGAAAAAAATTGATCAGGGTAAATTATACCGTGTGGTCAATGGTAAGTTAGTAAAAACAAATAGCAGTGGTAAGAAATAAGAATATTTTCTTTTTCACTTATCTGTGATTTTCTCGATTTATGATGTGGTGTGCCAACCAAATACTATATTCACATATAAGGAAATGTAAAATAAATCATTTAATAAAAGTTTTTCCGAGGGTGTAAATAAACATCTCTCGAAAAACTTTTATTTTTTTACCTAATTATAATAAGTCTAGTGTATTGCTACTGAATACTTAAGCAGGTGTGTAGTGCCATATAAATTGACCTACTTTTGACCATTTTTTAAATACAATTATGGATAGCTCAGTATATAAATATCCCGAGTTTTTTCTATATATAATGGTTTTATATATAATGAAATAATTAAGTATAGCTATGACATGAAAGAACGTAAAAAATACGGTCTTAAAGGCGCTCGTCGTGCACCTCAGTACTCAAAACGTTAATAAACCTTATATACCAAGGTTTTGCCCTCTATGCTCTTATGAGCAGGGAGGGCTTTTTTATGTCCAAATTTGGAGTTGAATACGAATACCCCAAGCTAAAATTTCATGTACTTTTGGAACATCTCGGCTGTTTTCTCCTTCACTTCATCGGTCACATAGTGTACATATCCATGTTAGAGTGTTATCGCGGGGTGTGGGTAATAATTATTGTCCAGGGATTAATTAATGCGCACCCACAGCATATTATTATATTTTTTTAAATTGAAATGAAAAAGCGTATGATATAATCCGAAAAGACCTTAACATTTTATACGAAAAAAGAGTCTTAATAGACTCTTTTTAATTAAGTTTTATTTTCTTATAGATTCAATTTGATCTAACTCAAATTGATATTTACTTAGCTGCAATTCGTTAGTTAATAGTTCAAAGAACTTTCGGGTATTTCTAAGAATATCATCAATTAAAACATCACTATTAACGACTATAGACTTTTCATGAACACTAAACTTAGCTTTGGTCCCTTCCTTCTTCAGTTCGACCTTCATAGGCTGACTAGGAAAATAAAAGGATGCTTGACCATTTTCCTTGAACTCTTCAACTAAATTGAGCATATAAGACAATAATGTTGGCAAATCATCCCAAAAGGAGAAATCAGTTAGTGGCTTATAATTATACTCAATTATAACTCCACCATCTAAATTTAGAATACCGTCATCAATACTATCACTATTAATAATGTCTTTTATTGACTTAAGATTCTCATTTAAAACCAAACAATACTCATCTGTATTATTTTTCAATATCTCTAAGTCAGTAACTTTCTTTTTAAGTATAAAAATTATAAAAACATCAAATTTTAAATTTCCCATTACTCATCTTCCTTATTTAGGGTATAGTTGTTTGATATGTCCTTTAGTAATTCCCATAACATATTCAACTCCATTTACTTTACCTTCAACCTGGAATGTTGAATTTGTTTCTTTTTTAGACAAGGTAGATTTTTTGTTTTTAGCAATTGTATGCGCAATGTTTTTCACATCATTAACACTTAAATCAGGGTTATAGAATGTTTGATCTTTTTTAACAGAACCGTCCCAATATTTTGGGTGATGTCTCTCAAGCATATGTTTCATATCTGTTTTAGTCAACTTAAAAGTATGACTACCCGTTTTATATGATAGTGTTTTATAGTTTGCTAGTGCATTTGTTACTTTTGATTTTGGAGCCTTTTTAAATACCTTTGATCCATATTTAATTACATACTTGCCTCCACTTAGTACAAGCCTTGCAATTAATGGCCAAAAGAAAGGTTGAATTCCTGTAAATTCTTCATCGGATTCAAACGGAATACTTTTCCAATCAATTCCATCCGTATAATTATGTTCAATCAAACTCCAATCAATTTCCTCAACTTGCTCAAAAATTGCTGGATTTTCTTCTTCCGTAATCCAGTTCTCATCTTCTTCGATAAGTAACCATTCTAATCCCGCTTCATTTTCTACTTTATATCATCAATTAATTCAAATAAATCCTCCGTACTACGAGTAATCCGAGTTAAGTTAAGTCTGTAACATAAATAATGTCGCCTTCTTGTAAATCTCAAACAATTTTTTTGAAGTTGCTCACGATCATTTGTTGCTCACGGAATTTTTTCTTCAAAAATAATATCGATTTCGATTTCGTTCAGTTGCTGAAATTTCCTTGGAGGATTTTGGCTAGTCGAACTGACACGTATTTTACTGTCCATCTTGAGCGCACGTAATATCGATTTGAATACTTAGTGTCTATGGATTATCCAATTTAGTTTAAAGAAATAATTGGAAATGGTATCCAAGAATGTATTGACATTTATATTTAACAATTGTATTGTATTTTTAAGTTGATTTATAAATACAAATATTCATATATTTTAAAAAACAATTAGAGGTGACCATAATGAAAATTAATTGGAAGCAACAAAAGGCCATTTCCAATCCATTACGTTCAAGGATCATTGCATTACTATATGAAAAGCCTATGACACCGAAACAAACCGCCGATCTGTTAAAGAAGAACCCAGGAACCATTTATTATCACATCCAGCAACTTGTAAAACATGAAATTCTAGAAGTAGACAGTGTCAATACTGATAAGGGGATAGTAGAAAAATATTATAAGTCTAAGGCAGTAACTTTCACAAACCCAGAGCAGGAAACACCTCCAGAACATGTTGAGCAAAAAATGGCAACTGTTTATCTTTCTCAAAAGCTTGTTAACGAATTAAGCAAAGATATAGAAAAGCTTTTTTATAAATATGGACACTTGTCTTTCAAAGAAAGGGATGAAGAAGAACAATTATCATATTCTATTGAGTATCTAATTAAAAAACATATTAATGAGGGGGAAAAAAGTGAAGAATAAATTAAAGCCATTTATGTTAGAAAGAAATTTTCTTATTCTAATAATAGGTGTTTTAATAAACGGAGTAGGAAGTGGTATATACTCTGTTGCGGGCATGTTGCTTGTTTTACATTTGAGTGGAAGCGTTCTTTATTCTGGATTCGCATTTTTTGCCATATCTTTTGCAGGCACATTGGCATTTTTAATTGCTCCATTAGCGAATTATACTAAGTACAAAAATGGTTTAGTTTACAGTAACCTTATAAAAGCGATTTTACTAGTTACGATCCCAGTTTTACACTATACAATAGGAATAAATGTTTGGTATGTAATTAGTATGTTATTTATTATTGCCTTATTTACTCAATTTACGTATCCTATTGAATCAACCATATTACCAATCATCGTAGGACAGGACAATATTATTGAAGCCAATTCTTATTTACAAACGATTCGGGAAGCGATGGACATTGCATTTTTAGCACTGGCAGGGATTATCATAACATTTGTTGGAACAATACCGGCCATTTCGATCACTGCAATCTGTATATTATTAGTTTCTATCTCTTACGCCTTCTTCAATTTCGATCAACCATCGGTTAACAAGGAAAAATCAAGCTCTATAAAAGCGGCTTCTAGGGTTTACTTTCTGGACTTAAAAGCAGGTTTTAATTACATTAAAGGCTCATTGATTCCAAAAATGATTTTTTCTATTATCTTCATAAACATAGCGATGGTTATTATGACAACAAATTTACCCGCATTCTCTCTTCTAAAAAGTAATGGTGTTGAAGCTGCGTATGGTTTTTATTTAGCTTCCATGTCTATTGGAATAATGATTGGAACTATCATTACTCCAAGATTAAAACAAATTAATTTTGGGATATTAATTATAGTGGCATTTATTGGCTCAGGAATCATGTGGATGGGTACAGCAACATTGCCACTTATACCATCGACCATTTTATTTAGTGCAGGTGCGATATCAATAGGGATACTGAATTTGCTAATATTTTCTGCTATACAGAAACAGGTTGAAACTGCGTACATTGGTAGGGTAGTGACCTTGATAACTAGTGCATCAGCTTTGGGAATGCCTTTAGGTTCACTTATAGGAGGGTTTCTAGGTGAAACATTTACACCAGCACTTGCTATTATGATCTGTAGTATTTCTATGATAACTTTTAGCGTTTACTGGTTAAGTAGTTCTGTGTTACGTAAATTACCTAAGATTGATAGTGTAAATCTTTTCAAAGATAAAATTGAGGCCTAAGTTTAAAAGGGTTCTGGTCATCGAAAAACGATGCTCGGAATCCTTTTTTACAAGGAATTCCTTTTTTAAAACTTTGCTTGAGATTCGGCCATGAAAAGTAATATAACAAAAAAGTTTCGCAACGTGTACCTTTAAAAACTATGTTTGATCAAAAGGGGAAACTATGCCTAAGCTAATGCAGTCAATAATTGATTCCTTTGGCAAAATCTATGGTCATAACAATTACTAATAGTTGGCTAAACGTTTTTTTGTAATTCTTTATTTTGAAAATGAACGATTCTTCCCAGTTAATCGTATTACATATAGATTATTATTGTATGGAGTAGATCTCATGGATGAAAAGGATTTAATTCGAAAGGCGAAAAAAGGAGATACATTGGCGCTTTCGAAGCTGCTACAACAGAATTATTCGTTCCTCGTAAAGTATTTAATGAAAGTTACCCTTCATCCACAAGTCGCAGAAGATTTAACACAAGAGACGATGATGAAGTGTATTGAAAAAATCCAACTGTATAATGGTGAATCAAAGTTTTCCTCATGGCTCATCACAATCGCAACGAACCTTTTCATCGATCAAAAGCGGAGAAAGAAGCTGGAGAATAACTGGCTAGAGCAGGAACAAGTGCTCCGAAAAATGAAATGGAATGCAGCAAATATGAATGAAGATTGGGCAGATGTACTTGATATACTTGCCCAAATTGATGAAGGAATACGTATGCCAATCGTATTAAAGCATTATTACGGATATTCATATGGGGAAATTGGGAAAATGATGGGTCTAGCAGAAGGAACAGTAAAATCTCGAGTTTCAAATGGTCTAAAAAATGTACGAAAGGAGTTGGCTGATCTTGAAGGATTATGATTCTAAAAATAGTAATTCTATGTTGGATGATGAAGAGGAATTAACGGTTAAGCAATTAACAGATGGTTTAGAAAAACTGGATCAATGGAATCCAGTATCTACTCCAAACTTACAATGGTTTCAACAGAATGTTGAATTAGAGAAAAAAAGAATACGAAAAAAACAATGGAAAGACCTCCTCACGTTTATCTCTGTTGCAGTATTAGTGCTTTCAGTTGTGATTGCTGTCGTTTATCGCCAGCCAATTCTTTTTCTTTATTTTCAGCTTGTGGGGATTATCTTACTGCCCGTCGCTCTTAACATAACTAGAAAGAAGGTCAGTAATGAATGAACTCAAATGAACTAGGTAGCATATCGCTTTGGTTATGGCTTGTGATTGCGTTCATTCTGATTTGCCAGAGCTCATGGATGTTTTGGGATGCGCGAAAAAGAGGACACAATGCTTGGCTATGGGGCTTCTTAGGTCTTATTCAATTTCCAACGTATCTTATTATCTATCTTATTTTTGCAAGAAAAATATTTAAAAGAAAGGTCTCAGGATCAAATTCCTGAGATTTTTTTTTCGTGAGTGAACGAATAGGCAAACGTAATCGTATTAAGGATAAATAAACAGTTTGGAGGAGAAAAAATGAATGAACTGTTAAATGGAATCCCATGGGGAGCGTTTGCGCCAATTATTGTCTTACAATTAATTCTTATGTTTATCGCATTAGTTTCTTGTATTAAAGAAGAAAAAACGAACGGACCAAAATGGTTGTGGGTTCTTGTTATTCTCATTATCGGCATAATAGGGCCAGTGCTTTATTTGGTTGTTGGAAGGAGAAATGATTAATGGAATTATTAAAGGCAAACGATTTAGTAAAAAGTTTTGGAAATACGAATGCTGTTAAAGGAATCAATTTTCATATTGAAGAAGGCAGGTGCGTTTCAATACTTGGACCAAATGGAGCAGGAAAGACAACGACATTAAAAATGCTATCCGGATTGTTGGCGCCGACTTCAGGTAGTATTGATTTTAAAGGGGAAAAACCAAAGGATTTAAGGCCGTATATTGGGTATTTACCTCAATATCCTGCTTTCTATAATTGGATGAGCGGAAAGGAGTTTCTTGTTTTCGCAGGACAATTGTCAAAAATGAATCGTAAGGAAGCAGAAAAACGGAGTGAGGAATTACTTGAAAGAGTGGGTCTAACGAATGCAAAAAAAAGAAAAATAGGAGGTTATTCTGGTGGAATGAAACAGCGCCTCGGATTGGCGCAGGCACTCATTCATCGTCCGAAATTACTTATTTTAGATGAGCCTGTTTCTGCACTCGACCCACTTGGGAGACGGGAAGTGTTGGACATGATGAGAGAGATTAAAGAGGAAACAACCATTCTTTTCTCAACTCATGTCCTTCACGATGCAGAAGAAATAAGTGATGACATTCTTATCATGCATGCTGGAGAAATTGCGATATCAGGTAGCCTGGGAAGTGTCATGGAGGAGTATCGGCAACCTATTTTACAAATCGAATTCGAATCACCAGCTGTTGATTGGTTAAAGAGCATAGCGAGTTATAGCTTTGTATCTGAAGTAAACATTCAAGGTAATAAAACCAGCATCGTATTAAAAGATATGGTAAATGGAAAGCAGACATTATTAAAAGATATTGTGGATAGAAAACTTCCGATTCGTAAGTTCGAGATTTCTCAAACAACATTAGAAGATTTATTTGTCAAGGTGGTGAAGGCATGACGCAATGGACTGTTCTTTATCAAAAAGAAATAACGGAAATGGTGCGGAATTATAAAATTTTATGGATTCCAATTGTGTTTATTTTGCTAGGTGTTATGCAGCCGGTTAGTTCGTATTATATGCCGGAAATTTTGGACACTTTTGGCGGTCTTCCAGAAGGTACAATCCTTGAAATGCCTACTCCAACTGGGGCTGAGGTATTAATGAATGTTCTATCTAATTATGGGATGTTTGGTGTACTTATACTTGTTTTGAGTGCAATGGGTGTTGTTTCCGAAGAAAGACAAAGTGGAGTAGCAGCTATGGTCATGATTAAACCAGTTTCTTATTCCTCATATATATTATCTAAATGGGCTGGGTTACTTACAATTACACTCGTTTCATTGTTTATCGGATATGTAGCTTCTTGGTATTATACGAGCTTACTCATTGAAACAGTCGCTTTTGAGCGCATTTTTCAAAGTGTAGTGATCTACAGCATATGGTTAGTTTTTGTTGTTACATTGACGCTCTTTTTTAGTACGATAATGAAAGGAAATGGTAGTGTTGCTTTTGTTACAATATTTGTGATCTTTGCCATTTCAACAGTTACATCCCTTCTAGGAAAGTATATGAAATGGAGTCCGGCTACGATGACTGAGCACACAGGACAGGTCTTGCTGTCAGGAAAACTAGATTCTAGTTTCTTACTAGCTTTTATTATAACTATTGCTATTATTATCGTCGTACTCATCGCAACCGTACAACTCTTTAAGCGGAAAGACTTATTGGAATAAAAAATCCTTTTTCATACATTTTTGTAGCCATATAACACTTCGCAAAATGGTAATATACTTCTTATATAAATGTTAACCCTCTTTGTTCTTAAGGAGCAAGGAGTTTTTTATGCCTAAATATGAATTTAAAGTGTTCTAGGATCAAGGATAAATAATTATATTGTTCAATCTTGCAAGAATATGTTTGAGAAACAAGCTCTTCATAAAACGAAGATGAATTCGTTTTTAAATCATCCAATCTAAGTACAATTCATTTACCTCATATTAATTTCCCCCTTGTATCTCACGTAACGTGAGTTGTTAAAATTAATTCACAATCTATCAAGGAGGATAAATTATGGAAATTGGATTTTGGCTTATTTTAATTACCTTATTGCTTTATGATCCGATTATGGGATACTTAGACTTTCAGAAACTCAAAAAGGATGTACGGATAAAAGAGAATGTAAGATTAAAGTACTACTACAAAATAATATATGGATCATGGCTACCCATCATTTTCATGCTTGGCTTGGTTTTACTGACAGAACTGTCTTTAGGGCAAATAGGCTTCACATCACTGAAACTTAATACTTCTGTTTTAGGTACTGTTTTCAGTTACCTCATTTTAATCTTAGGAGTATTTTATCTTTGTTTAGTTTTGTACTATATATTTGGTTATTATTTAAGTTCTAAGATTAGGCGTGAACTATCCATAAAAAAAGCGGGGGAAATGGAGAATTATGAGTTTACTCCGATATTGCCAGTAAATGATAAAGAGAAAAAAGTGTGGAATTTTGTCTCATTGAGTGCGGCGATAACGGAGGAAGTTCTTTATAGAGGTTTCTTGATTTTTGCACTATCCTATTTATTTCCTAATTTATCAATATGGGGAGTCATTATTACTGCATCTTTTATATTTGGATTAGCACATACCTATCAAGGAGTGTGGGTAGGAGTTGTAAGAACTTCTATTATAGGTTTTTTATTTTCATGTCTCTATATTATTTTAGGATCAATTATTCCGCTAATTGTTTTACACTTCTTAATTGATTACCTTGCCAAATTAGGTGATCAAAGTTAAGCATTGACGAATAATAAAGTGAATTACATTTTAATAAGATGAACTTTTTATATCAAAAATGATGAGGCTGCGAATGTTCATCAGGCAGAAGTCTACTATATGAAGTTACTATTAAGTTCAGCTATAGAAAATTTCTAATGTGTCATAGGGTCCTTCTTTAACTTATCTTCTAGTTCATCACCTTTAAAGAGTCATTCATCATTTCTCATCATTTGTGAATTTTAGGTAATAAACAAGTATAAATTAACATACATTAATTATTATTGTAATATTTCTAAATACTTTGACAAATTGTGTGATATTTGCTTAAATAATAGGGGAGTCGATAGAGAGACTAAATAACTAGAAAGAGAAGGGGGCTTCTTTTGTGAAAAAAAATATGAAATGGTTATGGATCGCTTTGCTTTCTGCTTTAGTCATTTTCTTAGGTGCCTGTGGGAATTCAGGCGATTCTAATGATAGTGCTTCAGGTGAAGAAACAGAAGCATTAACAGATTTGCAAATGGGAACAGGTAGTACAGGTGGGACATATTATCCACTTGGCCAAGAAATGGCACAGGTGATGAATAACCACGTGGAAGCAGATGGATTTAATGTCAGTGCTGTTGCTTCAGGTGCATCTGTTGAAAATATTGGCGGCATTTTTCAAGGTACAATGCAGCTAGGTATGACGGTTCACATCCCAGCATTAGAAGCGGCTGAGGGTACAGGTGAATTTGAAGGAGCAAAAGTAGATAACTTTGGATTTATGGGACATATTTATCCTGAGGTTATGCAAATTATCACGACTGAAGATACAGGAATTACTTCCATTGAGGAGTTAAAAGGGAAAAAAGTAGCTATCGGACCAGCGGGAAGTGGAACACAAGCTGCAGCTAAAATCATTTTAGAGGCTTATGGTTTACAAGATGGTGACTATGAAGCATATGAAGAAGGATTTGGGGATGCAGCGGCTAAAATTCAAGATGGTCAATTAGATGCATCATTTGGCTTACTTGGTTTACCTGCTAGTAGCATAGATGAATTATCATTTCAGCGTGATGTTGTTCTCTTACCAGTGGAAGGAAAACCACTAGAAACGATTCTAGAGACGTCTGGATATGGAGAAATTGAGATTCCTGCTGATTCTTACGACTTTCTTGAAGAGCCAGTCACAGCTATTACTGCTTATGCGATTTTAGTAGGGTCTACTGACCAGATCTCAGAAGAACTTGGTTATGAAATTGTTAAGGGACTATATGAAAATGTAAGTGACATTACGCATCCGCAAGGGACGTTTTTGGACCCTGAAAATATCATGAATGGTTCAGAAGGTTTACCCATTCATCCAGGTGCAGAGAAATACTTTAAAGAAAAAGGCTATATGGATTAAAAGAACATGTGTAAAGGGGACTGGACATCATGCTGTCCAGCCTTTTTATTCTTTCGAAGGCGGTGAATGATTATGTCTCAAGTAACAGTTAATGATTCTGAAGACATATTAAAAAAATATGATAAAGAATCAAACTTTCGAACGAACTTACATAAGTGGGCGTGGATTGTTACGATTCTGGCAATCTCCTTAACTTTATTCCAACTGTATACAGCGCTAAAGGGCCCTTATGTCACTTTAATTCAAGGGGCGGTTCATTTAGCAGGTGGGCTCTCCATTATTTTTATCTTATACCCTTTCAAAAGTTCAATGGTCAAAAAGAAAGGAGTCCCTTGGTATGATGGAGTACTGGCTTTATTAAGTTTAACTGTTAATTTTTATATCGTGTTTGAATATGAACGTTTAATTAGTAATCAAGTCAAAATTTTAGGATATTCTACGCTTGATATTATTGTTGCCACTTTAGGTGTTGTATTAGTATTAGAAGCAACTCGCCGAGCGGTAGGTTTACCGATTGTTATTATTGCCATTGTCGCCTTACTGTATGGCCTATTGGGGTATGTGTTTCCTATCCAAGCATTTCAACATTCGGGTTTTACCTTTGATCGATTGATGACAAGTATGTTTTTTAATACAGAGGCTATATTTGGCACACCGCTAAGAATTTCCTCTACGTTTATTTTTCTGTTCTTATTTTTTGGTGTGATGTTGACTAAAACGGGCATTGGGAAATTCTTTAATGACTTAGCTTTTAGTGCAACTGGTAGGATGACAGGAGGAACAGCCAAGGCAGCTGTAGCAGCAAGTGGATTACAAGGAATGGTGACGGGTTCTTCTGTTGCAAATACAGTGAGTTCGGGGTCTTTTACCATTCCGATGATGAAGCGGGCAGGGTTTAAGCCGGAATTTGCCGCTGCGACTGAGGCATCAGCGTCGACGGGTGGGCAAATTATGCCGCCAGTTATGGGAGCAGCAGCTTTTATTATGGCGAGTAATACGGGAACAGCTTATAAAGAAATTATCATTATTGCATTAATTCCTGCTATTTTATATTTTTTAGGCGTATTTTTAGGGGCTCACTTTGAAGCAAAAAAACAAGGTATTCATGGGTTGCCTAAAGACCAATTGCCACCATTTAAAGGGATTGCTAAAAGATTAGATCTCCTAGCTCCTTTATTCGTAATCATTGGTTTACTATATTTAGGTTATACTGCGAACACTGCTGCTCTATGGGGAATTGCGACAGCTTTTATTGTCAGCTTATTTAGGAAAGATACAAGAATGAGTCCTAAAGCGATTTTGGATGTTTTAGAACAAGGTGCACGCGTGGCTCTGCCAGTTATTGCGGCATGTGCTACTGCAGGTATCATTGCGGGGATTGTTACGATGACAGGGCTCGGAGGAAAGATTACGGGAGGTATAATTGAACTTTCTGGAGGGAGCTTCTTCCTTACATTATTTTTCACGATGATTGCTTGCTTATTGCTAGGTATGGGTTTACCAACAACCGCTAACTATGTGGTTACAGCAGCATTAGCAGCACCAGCTCTTATGTCATTTGATGTACCATTGATTGCAGCTCATTTCTTTGTTTTCTATTTTGGTATCGTTGCTGATATTACGCCACCTGTATGTTTAGCTGCATACGCGGGTGCGGGAATAGCAAAAGCCAATCCGATGAAAGCGGGTGTGGTCGCCTTCAAGCTATCGATAGCGGCATTCATTATTCCATACGTTTTCGTGTCTAATCCGGTATTATTGTTACAGGGGGATTGGACGTGGGGGAGTTTATTACCAGTATTGATAACAGCTATTTTGGGAATGGTTGCCATCAGTGCATCCTTAATGAATTTCTTTGTCGCGAAGATGAATATGATAGAAAGAATCATACTATTCGCTTCTGGCATTGCGATGGCTTATCCAAACAATTTATTGGTATCTATTAGTGGCTTTGTCGTATTGATTATATTGGGACTTATTCAACATATGAGAAATAATAAAAATACAAGTAGTCCTTCAAGTGCATTGTCATAATGAAAAGAGTCGAATGAACGTTGTTGTTCATCCGACTCTTTTTTAGGTTCAATACTTATCAGTTGGTTAGAAAAACCTTTCCTTTCCGATATCGATAAGACTCTACAAAATTGACTGCTTCTTTTACTTTGATCAAGTCGAATTGAGCATCTGCATTCTGGAGTTTTAACTTTTTATTAGTGATTAAGGTTATCAGTTGATTAAATGTTTCTTGCCAAGTACTTATCGAAACTCTATTATTCCAATGTCGTAAATGAAATATTTTGGCGTTTACTTTTGCCTTATTTATGATTTGTGCCCAGTCTACTTGAATTCCTGATAATAGTCCTATAGTTAAAAAGGTTCCAGTCGGGTGAACGTTAAATGCTAAATTAGTGCCTGAGGGACCTCCTATTGAATCAATGGCTGCTTTGGCTCCGAGTCCATTGGTTAATTCCATCACTGTTTCATGCAATGGATTGACAGAGGTGTTAATAACATAAGAAGCACCGAGTCTTAGTAAATCTTTTGTGTATTTCTCATTTCTTGTTACAGCTATTAACCGGAAGCCTATTACTTTAGATAATTGAGCAAAAATATGCCCAATAGAAGAACCACATGCGTTTACCAATAAGACATCATTTGGCCTTAATTTTAATTCTTCCACACATATCACCCAGGCTGTTATTGGGTTTATATACATCTGAGCAGCTGTAAAGTCATCAATAGAATCCGGTATCGGCACGGTAAAGTCTGCTGTTGTTTTCACAAACTCTTGCCAAGTACCTTCACCTCGTAAAGGTAAGACACGCTTACCAATAAGGTCTTGAGATACTAATGGACCAATCTCCTCTACAATACCTACGCCCTCATAACCAGGAATATTAGGTAACGGAATACGGTGAGAATATGCACCTTTAATGGGAATTAAATCAGAAGGGTTCATTGGTCTTGCTATCATACGTACAAGCACTTCATTATCCTTAGGAGTGTGGACACTTTTATATTCAATTTTTAGTACGTCTTCGGGATTACCAAATTCATAGAACTTAATAGACTTTGCTTCCAAAACAGTAAGTCTCCTTTTAAATTATTTCCATCATCTTAACTGTTTAATGCGGCTAATAATCATTCAGACACTATTATTATCATGGCGTATTTGAAAATAAAAGACACCAGAAACCCAAATTGTAGGACGGGTTTCTAGTGTCTTCATCCTTCCCTATTCCTTCCCTTCAGGCTTCTCATTCAATATCGAACGCAGTTCCTTGATGTCTTTGTTTGATAGTTTTTCATCTTGGATAAAGTGGACGAGCATGGATTTGAGTGTGCCGCCGTAGATGCGTTGGATGAATGATTGTGTTTCTGCCTTTTGGCACTCTTCTTGGGAGTAGAGTGGGGAAAAGGTGTACACTTTCTGGCTCTTGTCGACAGCTACGACGGACTTTTGGACGAGACGGTCAAGCAGTGTCCTGATGGTCTTTGGTTTCCAATCAGTGTGCTTTTGTAATGATTGGATGATATCGTTAGCTGTTCGCGGTGAGTGATCCCAAAGGACATTCATGATGGCCCATTCGGATTCTGAGATATTCGGTAATGTTTCCCCCATTTATTGTGCCTCCTTGCTTTCGTAAATCCCTAATTCTTTCAAGATATCTTTCGTGATCTGTATTGCCTTTTGCCCATCTGGTTCTCCTTCGTCTTGAATATTTGTGGCAAAGAAGTAGGTAGTTTGCTTTGTTTCAACGTAACCTATAAACCAACCGTTTTTGTTTAGACCATTAATGGTTCCTGTGCCTGTTTTTCCATATAAGCGGTAACCTGTGTGGCTTTCAATTAATAGTGCATCTTGCACCTTGGCTGTATGCTCCTTTTTAAACCCTAATTGATGATGATAAAAAGATTGCAAGAGCTCGACTTGTTCAACTGGTGAAATCTTCAAGGACGATTCATTCCAAAAGTCCTTTGCGCCTCCCGAAGTATCGGTATTGCCATAATGTATACGTTGAAGTTTTGTTTGTAACGCTTCCTCACCAGTCATTGTATCCAAGCGTTGGAAATACCAATTTACTGAGTTTTGTAGAGCAGAAGTTAAGTTGTGATCTTGATTCCAAGCCGCAAAAGGTTGGTTTCTGCCATCCCATGAAAGGGTGGAAGCTTCCTCCGTAATGTACCCTGCATCTAATGCAAATAAAGCACTATAGATTTTATAAGTAGAATCAGGTGAGATCCGCTTCATACTTTTCTCGCGGTTATGAAGGACGTATTGATTTTTCGCTTCATCATAAAGGACGAAACTTCCTTCAAATCCTTGAAAGAAGGGTGAGAGATTTCGCTCGATGATGCTCTCGTTTTGAAAGTCATATGTCTCTTCTGCTCCGATTTCGAGTGCAGATACGAAAGGTAGCTGAGCAATTAAGATAAAAAGAGTTAAAGCATAGAAGCATACTGTTTTTTTAATTGAGTATGCTTTTTTTGTACGAAAAGCAGCAATACGCTCGATTCGTTCTTTCATTTGTCGTTTGCCACTCGTGAATTCTGCGATTAGTGGCAGCTTCCTTTGTATTGTAGATGCGAAATTAATCATTGTATGCCCATAACCAACGACAGCTTTGTCATGATAGAGTAACTGTAAAACTGCCTCATCACAAGCCATTTCTCTATCGGCTTTCATTCTTTTTGAGGCAATCCAGATGAGCGGGTTGAACCAGTATATGACCTGGAAGAAAATCATCACATAGTTTGTAAGTAAATCTTTATTTTTATAATGACTTAACTCATGTAGGAAGATATTTTCATAGTCCGTCATGGTTAACCAGCTTTGCTCTTTTTTGGGGATGACAACGACACTATGAAAAAGGCCAAAAATGAGTGGTGAGTGAGTCTCGGTTGAATAGCGGACATCGATAGTCCTTTTAATCCCTAGTCTTTTTTTGCATGATAGAAAAAGAGCTTCAATATTTGGGTCTTCAACTGGTAGTGTTTGAGCCTTTAACCTTTTAAGTGCGAAAAAGCTAATCAAAAGTAAAGATAGTAACACAAACACGCCGAGTAGCCATAGAATCATGAGCGGTACATTTAAGAAAGAGAAATCAATCCTTTGGACCGAAACAGAGAAATCTTTAATAAATTCGTTTGTCATTACACCTTGGTTTTCTTCAATTGCTAAAGTTGTCCCTTCCTTTTGTAATTCCGGAATTTGCGGTTGTGCGGAAAACAAAGAAGGTAATGGCATAGGGCATAAAGGAATGAGCAGTGTTAGGAAAAGCAATATCCACAAGTGGTTAAGTGATTGTGCTTTCATTTGGTTTTTCATCCAATTACGTATAAGTAGGATGGTAAGGATTGAAAAAGTGGAAATGATCAACCCGTTGAGAAAGAAGCTTATAAAGATCTCGCCCACCTCCTTTTTTATAAAAAAAGTTTGACAATTACGATTACATATGTAATATTGTACTACAGATGTAATCAGACTACAAATGTAATCTGATATTAAATTTTAGGGAGTGGTTTATAGATGAAAAAAATGATTGTTGGTTTATTTGTAGCTATGTTATTACTCGTCGGTTGTTCTAAAGAAAATGAAGTGAATGGTGGGGAAGTGAAGGCAGAGGATGTGTCGTCTGGCAAGTTTGCTCAGTTAGAAGAAAAGTATGGTGCTAAATTAGGAGTATACGCTATTGATACGGGTAATGAAGAAACGGTTGCCTATCAAGAAGACGAACGGTTTGCGTATGCCTCGACATTTAAGGCGTTAGCGGGTGCCGTTTTATTAAAGGAAAACCCGATATCAATCTTAGATGAAAAAAGAATGTACACAAAAGAAGACCTTGTTACCTATTCACCGATTACAGAAAAATATGTCGATGAAGGAATGACATTAAGGGAGATTGCGAAAGCAGCTATGCAGTATAGCGATAACACAGCGGGAAATTTATTGTTTGCAGAATTAGGTGGACCAGGTCAGCTTGAGAAAGCATTAAGAGCAATCGGTGATGATGTGACAGAGATGGACCGGTTGGAGACAGAATTAAATGAAGCAACTCCTGGGGATACGAGAGATACTAGTACCCCTAAAGCATTGGCGACAAATTTAAGAATGCTTGGATTAACGGATGAATTATCGGAAGAAAAAAGAGAAATTTTTCAGGAGTGGTTCAAAGGAAATACAACTGGTGATACCTTAATTAAATCAGGAGTACCGACAGATTGGATTGTTGGTGATAAAAGTGGTGCCGCTTCATATGGCACAAGGAATGATATCGCGATTGTATGGCCACCTAATGATGAACCAATTGTGATTGCCATATTGTCGAATAAGCAGGAAAAAGAAGCCGAATATGATGACCAATTGATTGGAGAAGCAACCGAGATTGTGCTTGAAACATTGACTCAAGCGAATTGAGATAAAAAAATGTTATTGGGAATAAACAAGCCTAGGTAAAATTGATTGTTCATAGCTGTTTTAAAGTAGATGACTGCTTAGAATATGGCTATTTCTGTCACGGCATCCTCTTAAAAGAACCCATTCTGACCATAAGTCAAAATGGGTTCCTTACTTAATTTATAATTATTGTGCTGTGTATCCACCATCAATGATTAAGCTGTTACCAGTCATGAAAGAAGAATCATCGCTAGCCATAAATAATACTGCTTTTGCCATTTCTTCTGGTTTACCTAAACGATTCATTGGTGTAGCAGCAGTTAAACCTTGTCTATCTGTTTCTCCAAGAATTGGTGTATCGATAAACCCTGGGCAAAGTGCATTTACACGGATATTTCGTGCTGCATACTCTAAGCCAAGCGAACGAGTTAAGTTCACGACACCTGCTTTGGCAGCGTTATATGCCGCACTTCCAGGTGAGCCAACCCAACCATACATAGAAGCTGTATTGACAATCACACCGCTTCCTGTTTTTAAGAATTCTTTAATAGCAGCTTGTGCAACTAAGAATACCCCATCTAAGTCCACTTCTACTGTTTTTCTCCACTCTGCATAGCTTAACTCTTCAGTTGGTTTTACCGCGCCAATTCCCGCATTATTAAATAAAATATCTACTTTACCGAAAGTATCTAATGCTGTAGTAAAGATATTTTTAACTTCTACTTCACTTGTTACATCAGCTTTAAGGAAAACCGCTTCTGCACCTTGTGATTTTAATTCAGCTACAAAACTAGCACCTTTTTCTTCGTTCATATCAACAAGGACTAATTTTGCCCCTTCTGAAGCAAATAATTTTGCAGTTGCAGCACCGATTCCAGATACTCCCCCAGTAATAACAGCTACTTTATCTTGTAGTTTGCTCATGTTTCTTCCCCCTATTATAATGAATGTGTCAATACACTTAATTGAAAGTGTTTACAAATAAATTATAATACGATGATGAATAGGTTCAATCAGCAATAAAATTGTAATTGTGTATTCATTAGACATATTAGGTATAATTGTCTATAAATCAGCAAAATTTTGTTGCATAAGGAGAAGGAGCGAATGCAAAACAATTGGTCTACCCCAAGAAGAGATCGGACGAAGATGCACCTTCAACAGGCTCTGATTGCCTTAACGAAAGAAAAGGGCTTCCATTCTGTTTCTGTCAAAGATATCGTGCAGTATGCAAAGTATAATCGAAGTACGTTCTATGTTCACTATAAAGATAAATTTGAATTAGCCGATGACCTCTTGTCCACCAATCTAGCGGCGTTAGAGGAATCTTTTGAGAGGCCGTTTAAACTTAAGAGAGAGGTTAGTACAAACCTATTGGATAATAGGTATTTTCATATTATCTCATCCATTTATAACAATCGGGAATTTTATGATTTAATCAACTACGTCGACACCATTCCCGAACTGCATACGAGGTTTCCACAAACAATACTTACGATATATCAGGAGAAGTTTGAATTTAAAACAATTAATGATCTCCCGGTTAATATGGATTACTTTAAGCGCTACACAGCATATGGATTTTACGGTTTATTAGCCAATTGGATTAATACAGGCTTTCAGATATCAAAAGAAGAATTGATTAAAGAAATTATCATACTATCTCAGGCGCATATGGCGTCGGTCAAATATATAGATAAACATTAAAAGTGGCAAGAAAAGTAGGTTCTTCTATTACAAGCTTGTTCGGCTATTTTCCTCATGGACCACTTTTTAATTCTTCATCATGTTCAATGCTTCACAATTGGTTTATAGTTCTAGTATAACCACTTGTGCACATTTTCACAAACTAATTTTAATTGATATTCGTTTGGAAACAATCTATGGAGTTAAGTCATCCATTAGCCCATTTAATTATGTTAAAATGAAAAGATAAAATTCAGTTGATTGATCCATGGTTTGCATAATGAATTAAGGGAGAATCCATTTTTGAATAAAAAAGATATAGCTGACTTTAAAAAACAATTTAAGATGAATAATGATTTATTAAAGATTAAAGATATTTTTAATGTTTATATAATGAAAGAATCTAGTGAGGTTTATCACCATCAAAGCACGCCATTTGAAATGCTTGAACAAGAACAGCAGGACCTTTTCTTAACCAACTTTAAAAAAGTACTGACAGGCCAGTTGGATCAGAAGTTGTTTGAATTGAAATTCCAGCGAAATATAGAGAATAGTAGCCAACTGATACTTCATCAAGCGATACTTACAAATGATACGGATGAATGGAAAGAGCATATGTTGGATCTTGTGGAAAAGATGTTGAAGGATAAACAGTACGAAATGGATATTGTCGTTACCTTTATACATGGTGAATATTTAAAGCCTACGAAGCGGAGTAACGAAGAGACCGAAGAAAGCAGCCGAGATGCGGTTTATGCCAATCCTTTTATCTTATGTAGTATTAACAAGACGATAGATCCCAAAAAGGAGCTACTGTTTGACTATGTGGAGAAAGAATTCAAGTATCACTTTGTCGTAGATCCTGTTATCAATTTGAAAGTACCAGTTGGCGGATTTCTATTTCCTAGCTTTACTGATCATGCCGCAGATGTGAATCATGTACTCTATTCAGCAGGAAAAGCCTATGAGCTGGATTATCATTTCATTGAAGAAGTATTAAATGCTGAAGAAGCTATGACAGCACAAGACGATAAGATTGTGTTTGAGGAAATTGTAAAGGATGTTGCAGGCAACCAGATTAATACGTCGATACTTGCTAATGTATTCGATGAAATCCAACGAGTGGTGGAAGAGAATGAAGAGCCTGATGCCCCGAAACTGGACTATCGCGATGTGGAGAAGGTTCTAACGACTAGCGGTGTGCAGGATGTCGATCGCCAAAAGGTAGAATCAGCTTTCAAAAAGGTAATTGACGATGAAAATTATGAGCTGAAAGCAACCAGTATTGTGCCGAAGTATACGTCTAAGTCAATTAAAATCAAAACAAAAGTAGCAGATATTTCTGTTTGCCCGCAGGATTTGCGCTATGTCCGTCAAATGCATGTGGATGGCAAGCTTTGTCTAATGATTGAAGTGGAAGAAAACACAGTGATAGAAGGCTTTGAAATGATTCCAGAAGCAATATTTAATAAAGTAAAAGATGAAGAATAAAGAAAGATTTATCCCATTAAGTATTTGATAAAGAATGGGATATAAAAATTAACCGCCTTAGCCCAAATATAAGGCGGTTAAGCGTGATTTACCGGTAAATTGACACGAGATATGACCTATCCACCCTCCTCATTTTAAATAGATTCCCCAAAATGCCTGTAATACATTGGCATACTTTTCGAATAAGCGATTAGATAGATATAGTCCATTCAGTTCCACTTTTACTTTATTCCTTGAATATATTTTTTAAAATATGAGCCGAAGGATTCCATGGCTTAACTGAGTCCAAAGCAAGTGATGTTTATAGGGCAAGGGTACGACTTGTGTATATTTTTCTGCTGTAGCATGCAACATTGGATAATATAATAGGCTTAATTCCACTATTCTTTTAAAATGAGTATAAAAACCATATAAAATAATCCAAACTAATAGAAGGTAAAGAACCCTAATCATTCGGATGCATCGGATATCATTATCCCAACCACTGATTGATTGACATTTACAAAAAGAAACCCACTCTCTATTATTAAATCCAATTTCAATCGTATCATTAATTTGTTAGGAGTGGTTTCTTAAATGTCATATGCTTTCATATGGCGTTGGTAAGGTAAAAAGTCTTTATATGCTTTTCTTCCTTTAATAATATTTACAATGTACCGATTATTGCCCCTTTTTAAAGCGACGTTTTCTCGATAAGCAACCATTAATTTTTAATTTTAAATTTCCAGTGACTTTTAAATGGAAACTTCCAAAAGGATGTTGTATTCTTATAGGTATTGAATTGGGGTTTTCTGTTATTAGAAGGCCCATCATGAATAAGGAAGGTGGAAGATTGAAGCAGATTTTCAGCATTGTCAGGCAGGATTTTAGGAATTTACGCAGGGTACCGTTAGTTGCGTTGCTACTAATCGGATTAGCCTTTTTGCCGTCATTGTATGCATGGTTTAATATTGCTGCATCGTGGGATCCATATAGCGAGACGAGTCAAATTAAGGTAGCAATTGTCAATGAAGATAGTGGCACAGAGCTTGAAGGGAAAGAAATGAATATAGGCCAAGAGCTCGTTGATCAATTAAAAGATAATGATCAAATGGGTTGGACCTTTGTGAATAGGCAGGTAGCTGAAGAAGGAGTAAGAGATGGTGATTATTATGCTGCGGTCTATATTGACGAGGATTTTTCGAAACAATTAACAAGTGTGGTGGATGGTGAACCAGAGGCACCGGAAGTCAGGTATGAGGTAAATGAAAAATTAAATGCGATTGCACCAAAGATGACATCTGCAGGCGCTTCCGCATTAGTTGAACAGATCAGTGAGAATTTCTTAGCCGAAGCATCAAAAGCCCTATTCACGGAATTTAACAATATCGGTATTAAGTTAGAGGAAGAACTACCGACCATTCTTAAAGTGGAGAATAATATATTTGCATTAGAAGAACGATTTCCGGAGTTAAATGAACTAGGTGAAAAGATTGTCACGTTAAATGAAGACTGGCCAGAAATGAAGGAAACGATCACAAAAGTAATTGCCTTGGAAGAAAAATTTCCTGAATTAAATCAAGGGGCACAGCAAATACTCACATTAGAAGAAAAGCTTCCGCTCATTAATCAATTAGGTGATCAAGTATTGACATTAGAAGAGCGGTTACCAGAAATTGAAGAGGCAGCAGAGCGATTATCAGAAGCAAGTCAGCAGTTTGGAGAAGTATCAGATCAGTTAAATCGAGCGTTGAAAGGTGTGCAAACAGCGCAAGAGGTGATTGATCGTGTGCAGGAAGCTTTACCGAAGGCCAATCAAATGGCAGCTGATGCTGAAGAATATGTTAAAAGTCTAAATAGCTTTTTATCAGCAAATGAAGGGGCAATTGAGCCCATATTAGATGTTATAACTCAAAATGCAGTTATCATTGAAAATACGGCCAATTCCATTGACCAAGTACTTAAACAACTCGAAAATGACCAAATGAACAATTCGGTCAATCAATCGATTAAAGATTTACAGCAACAATTGCAGACAAATATTACATCAGTTAATCATGCGATTGATATGTTTACGGCGTTAAATCAAAACGGTCAATTTACAACTGTGATTGATTCATTAACACAATTATCACAGCAGTTAACAGCACTTAATGATTCCCTAGCACAAGCGGGCTCAGGTGAGTTATCAAAAGAGCAAATCCAAGTACTTAGGAAACAGGCTCAAGATACCGCCGCTCAAGCGGGTAGACTTGTTGGTTTTATGAACAATGGTGGAAAGCAAGAGATCTTAAATGGCATGCAACAATTGAATGAGACAGCACAAAAAGCTGCAGGCGATTTAGAGAAAATTCAACAAGACATGCCGAATATAGAAGAAGTGCTGACAAATGCAGAAGGAATTGCTGAGACAGGTGAAGCACAGCTCAATCAAATCATTGCTGACTTACCGGCAATCGAGGAGAAAATAGGAGAAATCGTTGCAAAGATTGAGACGGATTTACCCAAAGCAGTTGATGCCGTTCATAAGGCAAGCGACTTTATTCGAAATGACCTCCCAGGTGTGGAAGAAAAAGTTCATCAAGCAAGTAACTTTGTCCGTAATGACCTCCCTA
Source organism: Cytobacillus kochii (assembly GCF_044790165.1). Classification (NCBI taxonomy): domain Bacteria; kingdom Bacillati; phylum Bacillota; class Bacilli; order Caryophanales; family Bacillaceae; genus Cytobacillus; species Cytobacillus kochii. The sequence continues at coordinate 222,695 of NZ_CP085254.1, forward strand.
AAATTGAGTCAGAATTCTCGCGAATAGCGGGCTTAGTGAATGAAAACCTTCCTGAGGTGGAAAAAGGACTTTCTGAAGTTACCGCGTTCATTCAAGGGAATCTTCCTGCGCTTGAGGATTCGGTCCATAAAGCAGCCGATGATATTCGAGATTTTAAGGCAAATAATGATTTGGGAGAAATCATTGCGTTATTAAAAAATGATATTCAAAAAGAAAGTGAATTCTTTAAAGAGCCGGTAAAGCTTGTTGAGGATCAATTATATCCAATCCCGAATTACGGTTCAGCGAATACACCCTTTTATACCGTGTTATGTTTATGGGTAGGTGCACTGTTATTAGCGAACTTATTAAAAACAGATGTCCACCCAAAAGATATGAAAGAGGAGTATTCTATTCGTCATGTTTACCTTGGCAGGCTTGTACTCTTTTTAATCGTTGGCTTTCTACAAGGGTTAATTGTTAGTGTTGGTGATCTTCTGATTCTTGGAACTTACGCAGCAAACCCGGTTTGGTTTGTGATATTTACTGTCATTATTGCGATGATGTTTATGACAATGGTCTATACGATTGTCTCAATCTTTGGCAATATTGGTAAGGCGTTAGCGATTATACTCATGGTATTGCAATTATCAGGTGCAGGCGGTACTTTCCCGATTCAAGTTGCACCAGCATTTTTCCAAGCGATTAATCCATTCTTACCATTTACACATGCGATTAATATTCTGAGAGAAGCAGTTGGAGGCATTGTCCCTCATGTCGTCTGGATGAGTTTTCTATACTTATTTCTCTTTTTCGTAGCCTCTTTAATCTTAGGGCTTGTACTAAAAAAACCATTAACGCCTTGGTTAAAGAAGACAGCGGAGAAATCTCGTTCTAGTCGATTAGTTGATTAATATAGAGCTTTTTGTCACTTATCGTGGCGAAAGCTTTTTTTTGGTGATGTATCATCAAATTTTTTCGATAATTTAATCTACGGTACAGTGTTTGTTGGTGGCGATAATTTAAAGGGAGTGGGGGGCAGATCTTTTGCGAGGTTGGTAATTAGGCAAGTCGCTCTGTTTGAAAATGTGAAGGGGTACATAGTTACAAGGGAAAGCAAAGGGATAAGTAGCGCAAAACAGATTTGTGACTTTCCTTAGTGGAAGCGTAAATGTTTAGCAGTTCTTTTCGGATGATGTGGCTTATACCTATCATCGTCACAAAATCTGAATTGTTCTCCTCATCCGTTTTACTTCGTCTTTTTCATTGTTTGTGGTTTTGTGACGCCAGAGAAAAAAGAATAATTTAACATGAACCTACTATTGAAGTATGTGCAGATGGTTGTCCCATTTTTAAAACAAAGATGAAAACACGATATTCAAGATTGAGCCTGCATACAGACTGTTGAGCGAGGTTAGAGGACATCAGGATTTGAATGGTAACGCTTTCTTTCACTATCTCGCTCATATGCTTATGACTTAATCGTTAACCCTTGATTCTAAATAGTGACATGTTAAGATAGATAACGTTGAAAAAAGTACGGAAACGAAGACACAACTTTTAAGGAGTGTTTGTGTAAATGTTAGAGAATAAGACAGTGGCTTTTTTTGGTGCAGGTTCAATGGCGGAGTCAATGATTTCAGGAATGATTCATGCGGAGAAGGTACCAGCACAGCAAATTTATGTAACAAATAAATTCAATGGGGATCGGTTGACAGAAATAAAGGAAAGATACGGTGTTCATACAATGTTACAAAAGGATTTACCGTATGAAGAGGTTGATTATTTTATTATGGCAATGAAACCTTATGGCGCAGAAGAAGCCCTTGCCTTTTTAAAAGATAAAATCAGACCCGATCAAGTGGTTGTTTCTGTATTAGCAGGTATTTCTACTTCATATATGGAAGAGAAGCTAAATGATGAGCAGCAAGTCATTCGGGTGATGCCAAATACATCTAGTATGATTCAAGAATCGGCTACAGCGATGTCTCTTGGTTCTTATACACAGAAGCGACATGAAAGAGATGTGAAAGATTTACTTGCTTGCATGGGAGAAGTATTTATCATTGAAGAAGAGCAGATGGATGTTTTCACAGGTCTTGCAGGGAGTGGCCCTGCCTACTTCTACTATCTAATGGAAGAGATGGAGAAGGTGGGTGTAGAACAAGGATTAGAGGCCAAAAAAGCACGGAAAATTATTGCTCAAACGATATATGGAGCAGCAAAAATGGTTCTGGAAAAAGGCGAAGCACCGATTGTTTTACGTGAGAGAGTGACCTCACCTAATGGTACAACTCATTCAGGTGTTGAAGCATTGAAAGCTCATCACGGCGGAGAAGCTATTTCCGAAGCTGTTCAACATGCTGCTGCACGTTCGAAGGAAATTAGAGAAGAGTTAGAAAAAGTAGCACATTAATATAGTGGAAAAATTGGCAGCGGAAATCACCGCTGCTTTTTGTATGCCTCTATCCAGGAAGTTAAAGAATAGAGATAGAGGTGAAAACAAGTGACACTTATTACAACATTTGAAGATAAGCGGCGAGAGAAGCAGTTAAAATATGAAAAATCAGTGCTAAAGGAGATCTCAGTAAAGGATCTGAAAGAACAAGTCAAGCACTTATTCGGATCATCTCGTTTGTTAACAGGTTTAATGAACCATGCGGGAATAGAGGAAGCTTGCTATGATATGGCGATCGAAGCGTATCTTTTAGGCGCACATTATAGTCATTTTGGTACTAGTGGTGAGACGGCTACTACTGTACAACATAGATGTAAAGGGGATCTTACGCATTTTACGAATACTCTGTATCATTTTTTCTTATATTGGGCGCAAAATGAAGAAGGGGCTTATAGTGAATCCCTAATCTACAGTTGTGAACAGTATATCTATAGTTGGTGGATGGAAGGGTTTGAAAATGGTCGAAAAAGGCATAAATTAAGACTGCATTAAATCGTTCTAATCATTCTCCTTGTCCCATATATATATTTTGAGGACGAGCGGGGAGTGGTAATCGGTGAAGAAGAAATTAAAAGTAATTGGTTTTATAACTGGACTGGCTATTTTATTCTTTATTTTGCAATATGACTTTTCTGAAGATGATTCCTGGAACGCTTGGAATCTTCCTTTATCCGGAAAGGTTATCCTTCTTGACCCTGGTCATGGCGGTCCGGATGGTGGAGCAGATAATGGAAATGTCTTGGAGAAAGATATTGCCCTAGAAGTTTCTTTGAAGCTGCGTGATTACCTTCAAGAACAAGGAGCCGTGGTGATGATGACACGAGAAGGTGATAGGGACTTAGCCGCAGAAGATACTAAAGGCTATAGCAGGCGAAAAGTAGAGGATTTGAAAAAGCGCTTAAATATGATTAACCATAGTGATGCTGATTTTTACGTAAGTGTACATTTGAATTCGATCCCTTCTCCTAAATGGAGAGGAGCACAAACCTTTTTTGCTTCTCATATAGATGGAAATGCACGAGCGGCTAAATTTATCCAAGATGAACTCATCGCTAACTTAGAAAATACGACAAGACGGGCGAAGGAATTAGAAAATGTCTATATTCTTGATCATTCAAAAAAACCAGGTGTCCTTGTAGAAGTAGGCTTCCTTTCTAATCAGAACGAGCGGACCTTACTACAAAGTGACGATTATCAAAATAAAATAGCAGCCTCCATTTACAATGGTATAATGCGCCATTACTCTAATGAGAAAGAGATTGTGATTGAAGATTAAACGCGGACAAAGATTTGTTCGTGTTTTTATTTTCTAAAAACCCCTTCGTGTAAAATATAAACATTTATACAAATAGATCTTTAAGATATTTTAGGCATTGTATAAAGACTGATATTCTAATATGTGTTAGAATGACAATTAGAGTTATTCTAATGAAGAAACGATTTTAAAGGGGTGTAGGATAGATGATTACTGAACAAAAAGTAAGAGAAGCCATTGAGGGCTTACAAGAACCTTTTTTACATAAAACACTCGGGGAACTTCAAGCGATTGAAGAGATTAAAGTAAAAGAGGAGAAGGCTCACGTCAGTGTGAAAATATTGATCGCCAAGACTGCAACAGCTGAACAATTACAATTGCAAACGGAGATTGTGAATCGAATTAAAGCAGCGGGTGCAGAATCCGTGGGTATCCGTTTTAATGAACTACCGGCTGAAACACTAGAAAAACATAGACAAGCAATGCCTGAAGAAGATAAGGGTCTACTATCAGCGAATAGTAAAACGAAATTTATTGCTATTGCTAGTGGTAAAGGCGGCGTTGGGAAATCAACAGTATCTGTCAATATGGCTGTCGCTCTTGCTAGGCAAGGAAAGAAAGTCGGTCTAGTAGATGCAGATATTTATGGGTTCAGTGTCCCTGATATGATGGGTATTATGAAGCGTCCTGTAGTAAGAGGTGAGCGCATAATTCCTGTTGAACGTTTTGGTGTTAAGGTTATTTCTATGGGCTTCTTTGTAGAAGATAATGCACCAATTATTTGGAGAGGTCCAATGCTTGGTAAAATGCTTAATAGCTTCTTTAATGAAGTAGAGTGGGGAGATCTTGATTATCTTCTATTAGATTTACCACCAGGAACAGGTGATGTGGCGCTAGATGTTCATACAATGCTTCCATCATGTAAGGAAATCATCGTAACTACGCCTCACCCTACGGCAGCTTTTGTTGCCGCTCGTGCTGGTGCGATGGCTATTCGTACTGAACATGAAATCTTAGGTGTAATTGAAAACATGGCTTTCTTTGAAAGTAAAGTTACAGGTGAAAAAGAGTATGTCTTCGGTCATGGTGGCGGAGAAAAACTGGCAGAAGAACTAAGAACAGAGGTAATTGGTCAATTACCACTGCAACAGCCTGATTGGAGCGAAGAAGATTTCGCACCATCTATTTACGACGCAGATCATCGTTTAGGAAAAATCTATACAGAAATTGCACAACAAGTAATTGAAAAAGCATAATAAGAAAGCATTTGGATGTTAAGTCCAAATGCTTTTTATATTTTTATTCTTCTCCAGAACCTTCTTGGCCGCCACTATCTTGGCCGCCTTCTCCTTCACCGCCTTGTTCACCACCACCACCTTCGCTACTACTGCCGCCACCTTCTTTACCTGATTTACCTGATTGTGATTCTTCGGCCGCTTTCATAAGAACGTCCTGTAATTTTGTCTTAAAGAGCGGGCTTTCAAAGGTTTCAGTAATGACTGTTTGCAAATGAGCTCTAAATTCTTGGCTTTTCATCACTTCTGTTAATTTTTTCTCCATTTCAGGATCCTTTAGAATGTCCATCATCATTTTTTGATAATCTGGATCCTTCATTAAGTCCTTGAGTAACTCCTCATTCTCTGATTTCATGCTTTTAGCCATTGTTTCAGCAAACGCTGGGTCTTCAAATGACTTTTTCCAAAACTCTGTGCCTTTTTCAGATGTCAGAGTACTCTCGATTGTCTCTGTCACCATATTTTGGTCCATCACTAGTTGCTGTTTTATTTTTTCATCAGCCATTAAGTCTTGTAATGCTTGTTTTCCGTCATCCGTTTTTAGTATATCTACAATCATTTTCTTTGTTTGATCATAGTCCATGTGCTCACTACCTGATTGCGAACATGCTGTTAAGGTTAGAATGAGGAGCAATGGAATAATAAAAAGGCTTTTTTTCATGTTAAACTGCCTCCTAAAATAAATATCCCGTACTAATAGAATGAAGAAAATCGGTCAATATTATGCGTAAATTGCGGATTGCCTAGATTTTTCAAGTAAAGATTTGGTACAATCATTAAGTGATAATAACGTTATGGGGGAAAAGGAATTGACTAGCCGTGCTTGGATCAAATTTTTTATAACCACATTACTTGTCGGTGGCGTTGCAACAGGGGTTATTGGTTTTGTCGTGCGTTGGGATGAATTTTCTCATTTATTTACCAATTTTGATGGGTTGGAAATACTATCTGTTCTTTTTTGGTTATTCGGTGTCGGTTTAATTTTTAGTATTATTAGTCAAATGGGATTTTTCGCATATTTAACAGTGCATCGTTTTGGGTTGGGTATTTTTAAGTCTCATCAATTATGGAATGCTGTGCAAATTGTGTTGGTTTTATTTGTGCTATTTGATTTAGTGTACTTCCGTTATAAAGCTTTTGCGGATGCAGGAGATAGTATTCTTCCTTATTTAGGTCTTGCAGGTTTTGTTTTAATAGCCGGTGTAATTATTGCGGCCTTGAAAGTAATCACTACGAATAAACATGCTTTTGTGCCAGCGTTGTTCTTTATGGTGGTCGTGACAACGATTGAATGGGTGCCGGTATTAAGAGTAAACGAAGAAAGCTGGTTATGGTTAATGGTTCTACCTTTAATCATTTGTAATGCTTATCAATTACTCGTGTTACCAAAATATAATGCAGAATCTGCCCGTCAAAGAGAAAGATTGGAAGCAAAAAAGTCGTCTGTTTAACCAGGCGACTTTTTGCTATTTAATTAATTTCTTCTGCCGTTGCATTGGCATTGGCCATCATTTCTGAAATGGTTACTAGCTCAAGCTGTTCCTTTTTGAACCCGTTTATAATAGAGGGCAATGCTTTGGATGTTTGTTTCACTGAATCAGATGCATGCATCAATACGATTTCTCCATTTTCAGCTTCGAGTACTTTTTGAATAATTTTATCTGTACCTGGATTTGTCCAGTCTTTAGAATCTAAACTCCAATGCACAACTGTATAGCCTAATTGTTTTGCTGCTGCTAAGGTCTTTTTATCAAAGTGACCAGTTGGAGGCCTCACATATTTAATATCCTTAATATTTAACTTAGCAAACGCGGTTTGTGCTCTAGCTAAATCTTGTCTGATTTTATCTTCTTCTAGCTCTGTATAGTCTTCGTAATTATAACCAAGTATACCGATTTCATATCCAGATTTAGCAATTCGTTCGACAATATCAGGGTGGCTCTCAGCCCATGAGCCTGATAAGAAAAATGTAGCAGAAGTGACTTTTTCTTTCTTTAATAAGTCTAAAATAGGCTCCGCCTTTTCATCTCCCCAACCAATATTAAAAGTGAGAGCTACTCCTTTCTCCCCTTTATATAATGCCTTTGGTGCGTCTTTTGTAGAAAAAACAGGTAAATGAATCGTTGTTTCCATAAACATAAACATTGCTGTGAAAAATGCTGCTACCAAAATTAAAGTCAATTGTTTTAATCTTTTTGCATGAAATACATAAAAGAATTTCATTCTTATTCACCTCGTCCCAATACATCCTTGTCCTATATCTATGCAAAAAAATTAAAAACATGATGAATTTATCATTATAAAAAGAGTGGGGATGGGTAATATAGTGATAGCTTGTCAAAGAGAGGGTGGAACAATCGTTGATCGGGTTATTACTAAATGGAAAAGAGCAACAAGAAATTGAATACTTATTAAAGAGAGAGATGGACGAAATATTGTTCGATTTAGAAGATGAGCGAATTGCAGATGTTGTTAAAGTTGCAATGAAAGAGAAGTATGAGATTCTTTTAAGCTTATTCAAAAGGGTTGTTCCAGCAGATGAATATGCTCATTATAAGTTAAATGAAAAAAAGAATAAAAAAATGAAAAAAAGTCATTGACGTTTTAAAAGATATGGTGTTATTATATTAAAGCAGTCGTTAGTGACATCAACTATTAAAAAGTTTTTAATAAAAAAACAAAAAAGTTGTTGACAAAAACGAGCTTAAATGTTAAATTAATAAAGTCGCTTCTGAAGCGAACGAGATTGTTCTTTGAAAACTGAACGAACGTAAAACGTCAAGCGTAATTCTAAAAAAGCTGATTTATCAGCAACAAAGCACCATAGGTGCAAACGAGCTAATCAAACACTTTATTGGAGAGTTTGATCCTGGCTCAGGACGAACGCTGGCGGCGTGCCTAATACATGCAAGTCGAGCGAATCTGAGGGAGCTTGCTCCCAAAGATTAGCGGCGGACGGGTGAGTAACACGTGGGCAACCTGCCTGTAAGACTGGGATAACTCCGGGAAACCGGGGCTAATACCGGATAATATCTATTTATACATATAATTAGATTGAAAGATGGTTCTGCTATCACTTACAGATGGGCCCGCGGCGCATTAGCTAGTTGGTGAGGTAACGGCTCACCAAGGCGACGATGCGTAGCCGACCTGAGAGGGTGATCGGCCACACTGGGACTGAGACACGGCCCAGACTCCTACGGGAGGCAGCAGTAGGGAATCTTCCGCAATGGACGAAAGTCTGACGGAGCAACGCCGCGTGAGTGATGAAGGTTTTCGGATCGTAAAACTCTGTTGTTAGGGAAGAACAAGTACCGGAGTAACTGCCGGTACCTTGACGGTACCTAACCAGAAAGCCACGGCTAACTACGTGCCAGCAGCCGCGGTAATACGTAGGTGGCAAGCGTTGTCCGGAATTATTGGGCGTAAAGCGCGCGCAGGCGGTTCCTTAAGTCTGATGTGAAAGCCCACGGCTCAACCGTGGAGGGTCATTGGAAACTGGGGAACTTGAGTGCAGAAGAGGAAAGTGGAATTCCAAGTGTAGCGGTGAAATGCGTAGAGATTTGGAGGAACACCAGTGGCGAAGGCGACTTTCTGGTCTGTAACTGACGCTGAGGCGCGAAAGCGTGGGGAGCAAACAGGATTAGATACCCTGGTAGTCCACGCCGTAAACGATGAGTGCTAAGTGTTAGAGGGTTTCCGCCCTTTAGTGCTGCAGCAAACGCATTAAGCACTCCGCCTGGGGAGTACGACCGCAAGGTTGAAACTCAAAGGAATTGACGGGGGCCCGCACAAGCGGTGGAGCATGTGGTTTAATTCGAAGCAACGCGAAGAACCTTACCAGGTCTTGACATCCTCTGACAATCCTAGAGATAGGACTTTCCCCTTCGGGGGACAGAGTGACAGGTGGTGCATGGTTGTCGTCAGCTCGTGTCGTGAGATGTTGGGTTAAGTCCCGCAACGAGCGCAACCCTTGATCTTAGTTGCCAGCATTCAGTTGGGCACTCTAAGGTGACTGCCGGTGACAAACCGGAGGAAGGTGGGGATGACGTCAAATCATCATGCCCCTTATGACCTGGGCTACACACGTGCTACAATGGATGGTACAAAGGGCTGCAAGACCGCGAGGTTTAGCCAATCCCATAAAACCATTCTCAGTTCGGATTGTAGGCTGCAACTCGCCTACATGAAGCCGGAATCGCTAGTAATCGCGGATCAGCATGCCGCGGTGAATACGTTCCCGGGCCTTGTACACACCGCCCGTCACACCACGAGAGTTTGTAACACCCGAAGTCGGTGGGGTAACCTTTTGGAGCCAGCCGCCTAAGGTGGGACAGATGATTGGGGTGAAGTCGTAACAAGGTAGCCGTATCGGAAGGTGCGGCTGGATCACCTCCTTTCTAAGGAATATACGGAATTAACTTGATGTTAGACTGTTCGTTCAGTTTTGAGAGTATAATCTCTCAATTTAATTGTTCTTTGAAAACTAGATAATGTAATGAAGAAGATTACCGAGTAATCGCCACCTTAGTTATTTTTTCTCTCTATTATTATAGATTGATTTAAGATACTAAATTTTTTTTAATAAACACAACCGTGAGGGTTGTGAGAAGCAAGCAGTTCAAGGAAGCGAGCGAGGAAACACCGGAGTGTGCGTCTTGTGCACATGAGGATGTTGACGAGTGAGCTGACGCCGAAATGCGTAGCTTATCGCAAGCCGAACAATGGTTAAGTTAATAAGGGCGCACGGTGAATGCCTTGGCACTAGGAGCCGATGAAGGACGGGACTAACACCGATATGCTTCGGGGAGCTGTAAGTAAGCTTTGATCCGGAGATTTCCGAATGGGGAAACCCCCTATCCGTTATGGGATAGGATCCATACCTGAATACATAGGGTATGGAAGGCAGACCCGGGGAACTGAAACATCTAAGTACCCGGAGGAAGAGAAAGCAAACGCGATTCCCTGAGTAGCGGCGAGCGAAACGGGATTAGCCCAAACCAAGAGGCTTGCCTCTTGGGGTTGTAGGACATTCTATACGGAGTTACAAAGGAACGAGATAGACGAAGAGGTCTGGAAAGGCCCGCCATAGGAGGTAAAAGCCCTGTAGTTGAAACTTCGTTCCCTCCAGAGTGGATCCTGAGTACGGCGGGACACGAGAAATCCCGTCGGAAGCAGGGAGGACCATCTCCCAAGGCTAAATACTCCCTAGTGACCGATAGTGAACCAGTACCGTGAGGGAAAGGTGAAAAGCACCCCGGAAGGGGAGTGAAAGAGATCCTGAAACCGTGTGCCTACAAGTAGTTAGAGCCCGTTAATGGGTGATAGCGTGCCTTTTGTAGAATGAACCGGCGAGTTACGATTACATGCGAGGTTAAGTTGGACAGACGGAGCCGTAGCGAAAGCGAGTCTGAATAGGGCGAATGAGTATGTGGTCGTAGACCCGAAACCAGGTGATCTACCCATGTCCAGGGTGAAGTCCAGGTAACACTGGATGGAGGCCCGAACCCACGTACGTTGAAAAGTGCGGGGATGAGGTGTGGGTAGCGGAGAAATTCCAATCGAACTTGGAGATAGCTGGTTCTCTCCGAAATAGCTTTAGGGCTAGCCTCATGCGTAAGAATCTTGGAGGTAGAGCACTGTTTGGACTAGGGGCCCTCATCGGGTTACCGAATTCAGACAAACTCCGAATGCCAAAGATTTATCCATGGGAGTCAGACTGCGAGTGATAAGATCCGTAGTCAAGAGGGAAACAGCCCAGACCACCAGCTAAGGTCCCAAAGTATACGTTAAGTGGAAAAGGATGTGGAGTTGCTTAGACAACCAGGATGTTGGCTTAGAAGCAGCCACCATTTAAAGAGTGCGTAATAGCTCACTGGTCGAGTGACTCCGCGCCGAAAATGTACCGGGGCTAAACGTATCACCGAAGCTGTGGATTGAACATCGTTGATGTTCAGTGGTAGGAGAGCGTTCTAAGGGCGTTGAAGCTAGACCGTAAGGACTGGTGGAGCGCTTAGAAGTGAGAATGCCGGTATGAGTAGCGAAAGATGGGTGAGAATCCCATCCACCGAATGCCTAAGGTTTCCTGAGGAAGGCTCGTCCGCTCAGGGTTAGTCGGGACCTAAGCCGAGGCTGAAAAGCGTAGGCGATGGACAACAGGTTGATATTCCTGTACCACCGTATTCTGTTTGAGTGATGGGGGGACGCAGGAGGATAGGGTAAGCGCACGATTGGATGTGCGTCTAAGCAGTTAGAGGGACCATGAGGCAAATCCCATGGTCATATACCTTGAGCTGTGATAGCGAGGGAAATTTAGTACCGAAGTTCTTGATTCCACACTGCCAAGAAAAGCCTCTAGCGAGGAATAAGGTGCCCGTACCGCAAACCGACACAGGTAGGCGAGGAGAGAATCCTAAGGTGAGCGAGAGAACTCTCGTTAAGGAACTCGGCAAAATGACCCCGTAACTTCGGGAGAAGGGGTGCTCATTAGGGTGTTAAAGCCTTGATGAGCCGCAGTGAATAGGCCCAGGCGACTGTTTAGCAAAAACACAGGTCTCTGCGAAGCCGCAAGGCGAAGTATAGGGGCTGACGCCTGCCCGGTGCTGGAAGGTTAAGAGGAGAGGTTAGCTCACGCGAAGCTTTGAATCGAAGCCCCAGTAAACGGCGGCCGTAACTATAACGGTCCTAAGGTAGCGAAATTCCTTGTCGGGTAAGTTCCGACCCGCACGAAAGGCGTAACGATCTGGGCACTGTCTCAACGAGAGACTCGGTGAAATTATAGTACCTGTGAAGATGCAGGTTACCCGCGACAGGACGGAAAGACCCCGTGGAGCTTTACTGTAGCCTGATATTGAATTTTGGTACAGCTTGTACAGGATAGGTAGGAGCCTTAGAAGCCGGAGCGCTAGCTTCGGTGGAGGCGTCGGTGGGATACTACCCTGGCTGTATTGAAATTCTAACCCACATCCCTTATCGGGATGGGAGACAGTGTCAGGTGGGCAGTTTGACTGGGGCGGTCGCCTCCTAAAGAGTAACGGAGGCGCCCAAAGGTTCCCTCAGAATGGTTGGAAATCATTCGTAGAGTGTAAAGGCACAAGGGAGCTTGACTGCGAGACCTACAAGTCGAGCAGGGACGAAAGTCGGGCTTAGTGATCCGGTGGTTCCGCATGGAAGGGCCATCGCTCAACGGATAAAAGCTACCCCGGGGATAACAGGCTTATCTCCCCCAAGAGTCCACATCGACGGGGAGGTTTGGCACCTCGATGTCGGCTCATCGCATCCTGGGGCTGTAGTCGGTCCCAAGGGTTGGGCTGTTCGCCCATTAAAGCGGTACGCGAGCTGGGTTCAGAACGTCGTGAGACAGTTCGGTCCCTATCCGTCGTGGGCGCAGGAAATTTGAGAGGAGCTGTCCTTAGTACGAGAGGACCGGGATGGACGCACCGCTGGTGTACCAGTTGTCTTGCCAAAGGCATCGCTGGGTAGCTATGTGCGGAAGGGATAAGTGCTGAAAGCATCTAAGCATGAAGCCCCCCTCGAGATGAGATTTCCCATAGCGCAAGCTAGTAAGATCCCTGAAAGATGATCAGGTTGATAGGTTAGAGGTGGAAGTGTGGCGACACATGCAGCTGACTAATACTAATCGATCGAGGACTTAACCAAACAGGCGATTACTCAATAAATATCTTCTTCAACATTACCTAGTTTTCAGAGAATGATTTAAAATTTCTCTTGAAATTTTCATAAAAGACGTTATAATAATAAATGTCTTTAATAAGTCCGGTGGCGATAGCGAGAAGGTCACACCCGTTCCCATACCGAACACGGAAGTTAAGCTTCTCAGCGCCGATGGTAGTTAGGGGCTGTCCCCTTGTGAGAGTAGGACGTTGCCGGGCATACATATTATCATATTATTCCGCAGTAGCTCAGTGGTAGAGCATTCGGCTGTTAACCGAACGGTCGTAGGTTCGAATCCTACCTGCGGAGCCATTTTAAACAAAATCAAAGATATTTAGCTGATGCTTCCATAGCTCAGCAGGTAGAGCACTTCCATGGTAAGGAAGAGGTCACCGGTTCGAGCCCGGTTGGAAGCTCTGGTAAGAACTTTAAATATTTTTGGCCCCTTGGTCAAGCGGTTAAGACACCGCCCTTTCACGGCGGTAACACGGGTTCGAATCCCGTAGGGGTCACCATTTTGGAGGATTAGCTCAGCTGGGAGAGCATCTGCCTTACAAGCAGAGGGTCGGCGGTTCGATCCCGTCATCCTCCACCATTTCAATTTACTATAGATGGGCCGGCCTAGCTCAATTGGTAGAGCAACTGACTTGTAATCAGTAGGTTGGGGGTTCAAGTCCTCTGGCCGGCACCATTTTAATATATTTATGTCGGAGGGGTAGCGAAGTGGCTAAACGCGGCGGACTGTAAATCCGCTCCTTCGGGTTCGGCAGTTCGAATCTGCCCCCCTCCACCATTTCAATTTTATTTGAATGAAAATCCAAAAAGCGGACATAATATAATTAGTCCTTTTTATTTTGTTTTTTTACATACGATGGGCTATAGCCAAGCGGTAAGGCAACGGATTTTGATTCCGTCATTCGCAGGTTCGATCCCTGCTAGCCCAGCCATTTTCGAGCCATTAGCTCAGTTGGTAGAGCATCTGACTTTTAATCAGAGGGTCGAAGGTTCGAGTCCTTCATGGCTCACTTAATCCTTAAACATTTATGTTTAAGGATTTTTATTTGTTATCTTGTATTTTTCCCCATGAGGTCAAACATAAGGAAAAACCCAAATTTTGCGGCGATCCAACGAAATTACTCACATTACATATAAATCATCAAAAGTGTATACATACTTCTTGTATGAGATATCAAATGGCCTTTCTTCGTACCATCCCTCTAACTTAACTAAGCGCATCTATTTTCGGTGATTTGTAATTGCAAGCTGTGTTAAGAAATATATCATTCTCCGTTTGTGTTGTACGGTCCTGACCACAATAATTAACCCAATAAATGCCCTTTTTTTGTATAGATATACAAAATTTTGCACAGTTGAACCATCAGAATGTAACCGTTTACAATAGAGAGAGAATTCATTCTTTAGTAGGGGGAGCAACTAAATGAAAAACATTTCGATTATTGGTATGCCGATGGACTTGGGACAATTACGAAGAGGGGTAGACATGGGGCCAAGTGCCATCCGATATGCGGGCATTGAAAATAGATTACAACAACTTAATCACCAAGTTGATGATTTAGGTGATATTGAAATAGGTAGGTCGACTGAACAAATAGATAAGGAAACAGGTTTAAGAAACTTGGACTTAATTGCAGAAAAGACTAAAATCTTAGCCGATCAAGTTGATGGGGTAGTAAAAAAAGGAGCATTTCCTCTAGTTTTAGGAGGGGATCATAGTATCGCTATTGGTACATTAGCTGGTTTATTACAGCATTATCATAACTTAGGTGTGATTTGGTACGATGCACACGGGGACTTAAATACAGCAGAAACTTCGCCTTCCGGTAATATTCATGGGATGTCCTTAGCAGTCGCTCTAGGGTATGGGCATCCGTTGTTATTAGAGGTAGGAGGAGTCCATAAGAAGTTAAAGCTTGAAAATGTTGTGATTATAGGAGCAAGGTCTTTGGACCAAGGAGAAAGGGATTTGATTAAAGCCAAGGGAATAAAAGTCTTTACGATGCATGAAATTGATCGCTTAGGGATGCCGAAGGTAATGGAAGAGACGATTAGTTATTTACAAGACCGAACAGATGGTGTTCACCTTTCGCTAGATTTAGATGGTCTTGATCCATCTGATGCACCTGGTGTGGGTACACCAGTTATGGGGGGGATAAGTTATCGAGAGAGCCACCTTGCTATGGAAATACTGGCAGAATCTCAAATGATTACTTCGGCCGAATTTGTTGAGGTTAATCCAATATTAGATGAAAGAAATAAAACAGCTGATGCAGCGGTGGCCTTAATGGGCTCGCTCTTCGGTGAAAAATTACTATAAAGTGAAAGAAGCTTGAGCATCGACTCAAGCTTCTTTTTTTAATGTTAATGTATAGTATCTATTAATTAGATTGTCCAATTCAATGCTCGCTTTAAGAACTTGGTGGTTTGAAAATGAAGAAATAGAAGCAAGTTCAACCATTTTAGCTCTGTGGATTTCAATATCTTTTAATAGTTCCTCCGTATACATGAGATCATTGTCCTTTCCATTTGAAAATTTTATTCCAGCACGTAGACAATTTTTAAATGTATGGTCTCTTGTTCGTTGGAGCAAAAATATTGAAGGGAAGGTCTTTTTTCCTTCGTCAACACACTGGTTTTAAATCCTTTATACCCAGTATGAAAATTAATTAAACTACTTTAGTTAAAATTTGTTAAAATATTATGTGATAACTCTTATATAACCAAAGTACTTATGGAGGAAAAGGAACCTAATAAAAAATATGTGAAACCTTTTTGCTATCGATTCGTAAATGATTATCGATAAGCCGCATAGAGCGGGGGTAAATAGATGGAATTGTTGGTGAAGAAAAGAATTAAACAAGTATTAAAAGGAGATCAAGATGCTTACGCTGAAATAGTAGAAATATACAAAGACAGAGTATATCATATCTGTTATCGAATGTTGGGTAATCAACATGAGTCTGAAGATATTGCACAAGAAGCTTTCTTACGAGCATATGTAAATATACAAAGCTTCAATACGAACTTAAAGTTCTCAACATGGTTATATCGCATTGCAACAAACCTATGTATTGACCGGATCAGGAAGAAAAAGCCTGACTATTATTTGGACGCGGAAGTAGCAGGAACAGACGGTTTAAATATGTACTCACAAATTCCCGCGAGTACGAAACTACCTGAAGAAGATGTAGAAAAAATGGAGTTGCAGGAAACCATACAAATGGAAATTTCGAAGCTACCGGAAAAATATCGATCGGTCATCGTGCTTAAGTACATTGAAGAACTGTCCTTGAATGAAATCAGTGAGACCTTAGATCTACCATTAGGCACTGTGAAAACGAGGATTCATAGGGGAAGAGAAGCTTTAAGAAAGCAATTACGCTACGTATAAGAAGGTGATTTCAGTGAAATGTAATGAAGAAATTATTGAATATATGCATGAATATTTAGATGAAGAAATAACAGATGAGCATAAACAATTACTCAAAACACATATAGAGCAATGTGAAGAATGCCGCATGCATTTTCATGAACTAAAACGAGCGATTGCCTTTGTCCAGAGTACGTCACATTTCCAAGCGCCTGCAGGTTTTACTGAGAATGTGATGGCAAGACTGCCTAAGGAAAAGAAAAAAGTAGGTGCACAAAGGTGGCTCAGGAAGCACCCAATGCTTGCTGCAGCATCGCTCTTTCTTATCTTAATGTCTGGAAGTGTTCTATCTGCCTGGAATCAAGAAAGTGCATTGTCTGTTTCCAAGCAATCTAATCTAGTGATTGAGAACGATACGGTCATTGTCCCAGAAGGAGAAGTGGTCAAGGGAGATGTTGTTGTTAAGAATGGGAACTTGCAGATAAATGGTGAAGTCGAAGGGGATGCAACGGTCATTAATGGTGAGCAATATTTAGCCTCCGCTGGTAACGTCACAGGAGAAATAAAAGAAGTAGACCAGCTTTTTGAATGGTTATGGTATCACATTAAAAATACAAGTAAAAGTTTAATCTCGACTGTTACACAAGAGGATGAAAAAGAGTAAGGGAATATAGGTCACTGCTATAATGCGGTGGCTTTTTCTTTTGTTCAAAGAAGTGTAAATATGTAATTATTTGTTAATAAATCGCTTAATCTTTGCATATGTAGTAATAAAAATGTAGGATATATTTTAATAACGTTCACGATTGTATACATAACTAGAAAATTGGATTTCATTAGAAATATGGTATAATAAGTAGGTTAAACGACTATTTTAATGGTGGAAATAAATACTTGGAGGAAGGAAAATGTCGCTTTTAGATTTATCTTTCACAGATTTACCTTTATTAAGGCTTTTAGCGAATACAGTAGACATTCTCCTTGTCTGGTTCGTTATATATAAATTAATTATGATTGTTAAAGGGACGAAAGCCGTCCAATTAGTCAAAGGGATATTTATTATTCTGATTGTAAAGGTTTTAAGTGATATCCTTCATTTGCAAACTTTAGGATGGATGATGGAACAGGTTCTCTTATGGGGGGTACTAGCCATTATTATTATCTTCCAACCAGAGTTGCGTCGTGCACTAGAGCAGCTTGGTAGGGGTAAATTCTTCGTTAGAAGTGGTAACCAAGAAGAGATGGATCAAGATCAATTAGTTACTGCAATTGTAAAGTCTGTTGATTACATGGCTAAGCGGAGAATTGGTGCGCTAATTTCGATTGAACGTGAAACTGGTATGGGTGACTATATTGAAACTGGTATTCCATTGCATTCCAAAATATCATCAGAATTACTTATTAATATCTTTATTCCCAATACACCATTACATGATGGCGCCGTTATTATACAGAAAAGTCAAATTGCAGCTGCTGCATGTTACTTGCCTTTATCAGAAAGTCCTTTTATCTCTAAAGAGTTAGGTACTAGACATAGAGCAGCGATGGGAATTAGTGAAGTAACAGATAGTATCACCATTATTGTGTCTGAAGAGACAGGTGGAATATCTGTAGCGAAAAATGGTGAACTTACACGCGATTTGAAACTCGATCAGCTCAAAGAACTTTTAAATGAGAAGCTTATTCACTCAGCTAAATCAAAACAATCTTCTTCCACTCTTTGGAACTGGAGGGGAAAGAAAAATGGATAAATATATTGATAAGCTCATTGATACCAGATGGTTTATGAAGGTAGTGGCTTTATTAATTGCTCTGCTCCTGTTTGATTCGGTTTATGATACGAATAACGATAATAGAAGTATCAATGTACCTGGAGATGATGGCTCAGCTGTCATTGAAAATGTTCCGCTCACAGCTTACTATGATACAGATAATCTTGTCGTTTCCGGACTTCCAGAAACAGTGGCTGTTACGTTAGATGGCCCAAGGAGCCATTTGGAAAATGCGAAGGCACAGCGGAACTTTGAAGTGTTTGTGGACTTATCAGATGCAGAAATTGGTCGACAAGAAGTAGAGGTAGGGATTAAAGATCTATCCGATAAGCTTGAATATATAATTGACCCTTCTACTGTAGATGTAACAATTGATGAAAAAGTAACTGAAGAGTTCAATGTGGAAGCAGAATTTAACAATAGTTTACTTGAAGAAGGTTACAAGGCCGAAGCAGCACTTGCTGAACCTAGTACTGTCAAAATAACAGGTGCCAAAAATGTGATTGAATCGATTGCTTATGTCAAAGCAACTGTTAATACAAAAGGTTCTATAACGGAATCATTTACAGAAACAGCCGCGATTAATGTGCTCGATCGTAATATGAATAAATTAGATGTAGATGTAAATCCAGGTGAGGTGGAGGTTTCGGTCGATGTGAAGCGTTTAAGTAAGACGGTGCCCATCGATATTGTTGAAACCGGGAGCCTTCCTTCGGGAGTTGAGTTAGACTCTCTTAAACTCAGCCAAACAGAAGCAACCATTTTTGCTCCAGAAAATGTTCTAAATGATGTCAAAACGGTTAGGGTAGAGGTCGATTTAAGCAAACTCGATAAAGATCAGGAAATAAAATTACCTGTGATCATCTCTGACGGAATTACTAGTGTTGATCCTAAAGAAGTGACGGTTAATGCCAATGTGACTGTTAAGGAACAAGAAGCACCAGAAGATAGCAGCAGTGAGGAAGAAGAATCACAAGTACAAGAACAAGAGCAGGAACAAGCCGCAAATGAACAAACAGTGAATCGAACCTATTCAGGCATGCCGATAACAATCACAGGCTTAGACGACCAATATGATGTGACATTTCAAAGCCCTGATGAAGGTGAGACAAGCTTGAAGGTTTCTGGTAATGAAAAGGATATGAATAATTTAAGTAAAGGTGATTTTACCCTATCTATAGATGTATCTGGCCTTGATCCTGGAGAACATGAGGTGAATATTCAATTAGACGCACCTCCTGGTGTTGAGTCCCAACTTGAGAGTGAGACGGCAACAATCAATATTACAGAAAAAGAATAGATGGAACAGCAGAGGAAAGTGAAGGAGCGATTAATAATGGGAAAATATTTTGGTACGGATGGCGTTCGCGGAGTGGCAAATAGTGAGTTAACGCCAGAGTTAGCCTTTAAACTAGGTAGATTTGGTGGATATGTATTAACAAAAGATCAAGAACGCCCAAAAGTTTTAATTGGGAGAGATACAAGAATCTCAGGACATATGCTTGAGAATGCACTGGTAGCAGGCCTTCTTTCTATCGGCGCAGAAGTGATGCGACTGGGCGTTATTTCTACTCCAGGTGTGGCTTATTTAACGAAAGCATTAGATGCAGAAGCGGGCGTAATGATATCTGCTTCCCATAATCCTGTTGCGGATAATGGAATTAAGTTTTTTGGTCCAGATGGCTTCAAGCTTTCAGATGCACAGGAAAATGAAATCGAAGAACTAATGGACATGGAGAATGATTCCCTACCACGACCAGTTGGTGGTGATCTTGGACAAGTGAATGATTACTTTGAAGGCGGACAGAAATATCTGCAATACTTAAAGCAATCTGTTGATGATGATTTTTCTGGCATTCATATCGCTTTAGATTGTGCACATGGAGCGACTTCATTCTTAGCAAATCATTTATTTGCTGACTTGGATGCTGATTTATCGATGATGGGTGCTTCACCCAATGGGTTAAATATCAATGAGGAAGTGGGCTCTACACATCCAGAAGCCTTAGCTGCTTTTGTGAAAGAAAGAGGAGCAGA
The DNA here is from genome assembly GCF_044790165.1 of Cytobacillus kochii. Classification (NCBI taxonomy): domain Bacteria; kingdom Bacillati; phylum Bacillota; class Bacilli; order Caryophanales; family Bacillaceae; genus Cytobacillus; species Cytobacillus kochii. Next base: position 242,553 of record NZ_CP085254.1, read on the forward strand.
TGTAGGGCTTGCCTTTGATGGTGATGGTGATCGCTTAATAGCTATCGATGAAAAAGGGCAAGTGGTAGATGGAGACCAAATCATGTTCATTTGTGCGAAGTACTTGAAAGAACAAGGTAGACTTAAAGAGGATACCGTTGTTTCTACAGTAATGAGCAACCTCGGTTTCTATAAGGGATTAGAAGCAAATGAGATGAAAAGTGTGCAAACGGCAGTCGGTGACCGCTATGTTGTAGAGGAAATGAAGAAGAGTGGTTATAGTTTAGGTGGCGAACAATCTGGCCATATTATCTTCCTTGATCATATCACGACAGGTGACGGACTCCTTTCTGGTTTACAACTAGTGAACATTATGAAGGTGACAAACAAATCACTTTCAGAGCTTGCGAAAGAAATGCAGAAGTTCCCACAAAAGCTCGTCAATATTAAAGTAACGGATAAACACCATGTAACAGATAATGAAAAGGTTAAAGCTGTTATTAGTGAAGTTGAAAAAGAAATGAATGGTGATGGACGTATTCTTGTCCGTCCTTCAGGAACTGAACCGCTTGTTCGCGTCATGGCAGAAGCAGCTACAGAAGAGGCTTGTGAAGCATATGTAAACCGTATTGCTGCTGTTGTAGAAGAAGAAATGGGACTGAAATAAGCGTGTAATATTGATGCATAAGGGAACGCTTCTGTTTTCTTATGCATATTTTATTTATGTATGAAAAAAGCATGGCGAACTTCCACTTATAGTAAAAAATACCTATTAATTGATGGTTATTCGTTGACTTTCAACAGCGTATCGGTTATGCTTATCATGTTTTTGTATATAAAAAAGAAAGGTGGTTTAGAAGAGCAATTTTCATAATTAAAGCGCCCGGGCTAACCTTTGAACGGATATGGAAGGTTAGTTGACGAGGAGGAGGTTTATCGAAGCATCGGCGGGTACCTCCCGGTTGAAAAGCACAACCGTAATCATGTCTTTAAATCATTAGGGTAACCTAATGGACAAAGAGAGATGAATGCCATAAATAAAGAACGTAAAGGCATCTATGTCATGCCTTGCTTTCACATTGAAAAAATACGGAGATAAGGGGCAAGTACGCCCTTAAAGGCTTCTTGCCCCTTCTACATTAGGAGGAAGAAGTATGTGCGGTATTGTTGGATATATTGGTAACCAAGATTCAAAGGAAATTTTATTAAAAGGCTTAGAAAAGCTAGAATATAGAGGCTATGATTCGGCAGGTATTGCAGTAGTTAATGAAGCTGGCGTGCAAGTTTTTAAAGAAAAAGGCAGAATTGCTGACCTTCGTGCGATTGTAGACGAAAAAGTTTTAGCGAATACAGGAATCGGTCATACACGTTGGGCAACACATGGTGTACCTAGTCAAGAAAATGCACACCCTCATCAAAGTAATTCAGGTCGTTACACACTTGTTCATAACGGTGTGATTGAAAACTATGAACAGATGAAACGTGAATTTTTACAAGGTGTAGAGTTGAAAAGTGAAACAGACACTGAAGTTATCGTACAAATGATTGATCAATTTGCTAAAGAACTCAGCACTGAAGAAGCTTTCCGCAAAACTTTGCAACAGCTTAAAGGCTCTTACGCTCTTGCGCTTGTAGATAATGAAGACAAGAGCACAATCTATGTCGCGAAAAACAAAAGTCCATTATTAGTTGGTTTAGGAGAAGCATTCAATGTCGTGGCTTCTGATGCGATGGCAATGATTCAAATCACAGATCAATATGTAGAACTCATGGATAAAGAAATGGTAATGGTGACAAAAGATGGTGTAACAATTAAAAACCTTAAAGGGGAAACAATTGAACGTGCACCTTATACAGCAGAACTTGATGCAAGCGATATTGAAAAAGGAACATACCCTCACTACATGCTAAAAGAAATCGATGAGCAACCACTTGTTCTTCGTAAGATCATTCAGAAATACCAGAATGACCAAGGAGAGCTAGCGATTGATGGAGAGATTCTTGATGCAATGAACAGTGCGGATCGTATCTACATTATCGCTGCCGGTACGTCTTACCATGCTGGATTAGTCGGTAAGCAATATATTGAAAAAGTAGCGAAAGTCCCTGTTGAAGTGCATATCTCAAGTGAATTTGTTTATAACACACCGTTGCTATCAGAAAAACCGTTATTCATCTTTATTTCACAAAGTGGTGAAACAGCTGATAGCCGTGCGGTATTAGTTAGTGTGAAAGAAATGGGACACCCAGCATTAACGATTACAAATGTCCCTGGCTCAACCTTATCCCGTGAAGCAGATTACACGCTCTTATTACATGCTGGTCCAGAAATTGCTGTCGCTTCTACAAAGGCATACACTGCCCAAGTAGCGGTATTAGCAATCTTAGCGGAGGTCACAGCGATTGCTAAAGGACGTGAATTAGAATTTAACCTTGTCCAAGAATTAGGTATTGTTGCAAATGCGATGGAAACACTATGTGATTCAAAGGAAACTTTCGAAGACATCTCACGTAGCTTCCTATCAACAACAAGAAATGCCTTCTTCATCGGCCGGAGTATTGACTACTACGTAGGACTTGAAGGAGCATTAAAACTAAAAGAAATCTCTTATATCCAAGCAGAAGGTTTTGCTGGAGGAGAACTCAAACATGGTACCATTGCTCTGATCGAAGACGGTACACCAATCATCGCCCTGGCAACACAAGAAGGCGTTAACCTAAGCATCCGCGGCAACGTTAAAGAAGTCGTCGCACGTGGAGCTAACCCATGCATCATCTCAATGAAAGGCCTAGACCAAGACGGTGACACATTCGTCCTCCCAGAAGTACACGAAATGCTCTCACCACTTGTTTCGGTTATTCCATTGCAGTTGATTTCTTATTACGCTGCTCTGCACCGTGACTGTGACGTAGATAAACCAAGAAACTTGGCTAAGTCGGTAACTGTTGAATAAGGGGATTTTGTTGGATTTTAGAATTTGTCCCCCTGTTACTTTCCACTTCTCTTTGCTAAAAAGTCGGTACCTACTGCTAAATAGTTAGTATCCAAACGGTAAAGGAAGTGGGAAGTGCAGCAGGTAGTTCCGATTCAATCGTTTTTTAATCGTAAAATCAATACAAATCCAGGCTGAATCCAATACGGGTTCAGTCTTTTTCTCTTGCTCAATACCTCTCCAATCCCTTGTCCATAGCGTGTTCAGTTGTTTTTCATATCGTTTTCTATAGAGTTCGAAAGAACACGAGATAGAAGAATGAAAGTGCTGAACACTGTTAAAGTATCCGCCTAATGAAGATATAGAAGTAGCTATACGTAACTTAACAACAAATTATATAAAAGAAGAGGAAAGACAAGTAATATATAGGGTAACTACTGGTGAGAATAAATTACGTTTTTCAAATTTTATCAAAAGATTTAGAATACCTGAAATGGGGCTTAGTTGTTATTTGCACTAATTACGATAGGTTAATACTAATAAAAATTAAATTAAATGAGCCTAAATATAAAACCGGAAAGTAATACAGTAGATTTTTGGAGGAAGTGAAATGAGATAGAACCTAAGCAAGAGGAATTAATAAAAGCCGTTAGAAATATGAGGACCCAGTCAAGAATAGATCTCTAAATAGTTATATCTTTTAATAATTATGAAAGAGTGATTAGTATAAGAGGTAGAAAATAATCAAATTTTAAAAAAATATATAATGTTTCACAAAGAATAAATCCCGTTTTAATCAACCTTTTTCAAAACGGGGTCTTTTTATTTAATGTAAAATAAGGGTTTTCGAGGGATTTTTAATCAAACTTGGTATTTGACATTGACGCGACGTAATACTTTATTGTTAGATACGTACTAGATCTAACAAGGGAGTTGAGAAAAATGAACTATAAAATCATGCAATCTTTGGAGCAATATGAGGAACTACTTAGAATAGAAGATGTTGAAAAGAGAAATGATTACTTTCGGTATACGATGATGAAGCCATTTCATCAGATGTGGAGTTTCTTAAATGTCCCGATTAAGGCTAAAGAGGTGAATGGTTATGATGTATTAATGGCTACAAGTATGTTAGGGTATGTTGATATTACTGATGATAAACAAATACGAGAAGGCTTAAAAGTTTTACGAGAAAATGATGTGTATACTTTAGCTGAGAATACCCTGAACACTTGTTTTGTAAGAGCAGAGAATGCAGGTCTCAAAGTCAATGCAGAAGAATTAACCTTTGGGTTTTATTTGGCAGATTCTATTAAGTTAAACCATGCGAATGGCTACGCAGGTTTCGGAGGGATACCTGGATATATTACTGTCAACATTTCCCCAAATCCTTATAATGTGCCAAGAATCCCTGCCGTAATTGCTCATGAGGTTCACCATAATATTCGTTTTTCCTATTTTGAGTGGAACCACGGTGATATAACAGTTGGAGATTATATCGTGATAGAAGGGTTAGCTGAGTCATTTGCACAGGAGTTATATGGAAAAGAATTGCTTGGACCATGGGTAACTAGCATGGATCAAGATGATTTAGCGTATTCTATCCATGTTATAGGAGAGGCCCTAGATGTAAAAGGGTTTGCTGAAGTAAGTAGTTATATGTATGGCGATGACTTTGCTCGTCAAGAAGGGTATCAACCTGTAGGGCTTTCATTTTGTGCGGGATATGCAGTTGGTTATGAGGTTGTTCAATCATTTTTGAAAAATAAAAATATATCGATTTATGAAGCAACTTTACTTTCGAGCGAAGAGATTATTGAAGGGTCTGGTTTGTTTTCTAGGTAGGGTGGAAAAGATTTACGTCTTTATATAATTTTCTCAATAGACTGTCGACACCTGTATAGGGGTGTCCTTTTTTATCTAATTTAGTTTCAATTCTGAACTATGTTCTTAGAAAAAGATTGTAAATTAATGTACTTAAAGTAACAGGTGCTTTAGATTAAAAGTATCAAACAACTTTATTATCAAATTCGAGGATAAGAATAATTATATTGATAAACGTTAAAAAATCCTTACTACAATAAATCGTAGTAAGATTCTTGTTTTTCATTTCAAAATTAAACGTCTTTATTATCTCTATACAGAATTTGTCTCCTTTAACTCTCTTGGTTCTCACGTAACCTTGTTCTTCTCTTATGGAACTAAGTTGGTATCCTAACGGTAAAGGAGTCGGGCGAAGAGCGGGGGAAACACGAATAGGCAGACAATCATTTAAGGTTATTCAAAATCTCAATACAAATCCGGGCTGAATTCAATAGGGTTCAGTCCTTTTCTATGGCCAATATTTCCCCAAAAACCTTGTCTGATAAGAGTTATAGTGTGTTCATTTGTTTGTCGTATTGTTTCTATACAGTTCTAAGAAAACGGGATAGAAACAATAAGAGTGCTGGGAAAGATACTTTTTATTCTCATTGCTCATGTTTTTTCCTATTTCTGTTCCCATTCAGAGAACATCTATTTAACATTGTCCTTATTCGATACAAGCCAGAACGTAAAAAAGAGGTCGAAAATGGGCTTTTGGGAAGAGCTTAATAACATTGCCTTCAGGCGTAAATGAGGGGATGGACCGTTGGGGGAGAAAGGATGGAGGGGATTTGGTGAGAAACCAAAAAAGTCACAAAGGCATAGCAATCAATTCGTTGGTGTAGGATTTTTTTAAATCGGGTATTGTAATTATAGACATCATGGAAATAGTTATTTCCAATCTCAACTTACATTGCAAAATTTTAAAAGGAGATGAGGTTTTGACTTTAAATAATAATGGTTTTACTCTAAATGATGGTACAGAACTTCCTTTTGTGGGATTAGGCACAATCGGTATTAACGGGGATCAGGGTACATTTGAAATTTTAAACGCCTTGAATATAGGATATCGCTTAATCGATACGTCAACAAACTACGACAATGAAGGGATTGTCGGTGAAGCTGTGCGTCGGTCCGCACTGCCTAGAGAGGAAATTTTGATTAGTACGAAATTGCCCGGTGCTTACCATGAATATGACAAGGCATTTATCTTTATCCAAGAATCTCTACGCCGCACTGGATTAAAATATTTTGACAAGTATTTAATTCATTGGCCGAACCCTAAGGATGGCAAGTATGTAGAAGCTTGGAAGGCTTTAGTGGATGCTCAAAAACAAGGGTTAATCAGAACCATTGGCGTTTCAAACTTTGAACCAGAACATCTGGACGACATTATCGAAGCAACAGGTGTGACACCTGCTACAAACCAGGTGGAGCGTCATCCGTATTTTAATAATAACCGCATGGTAGAAGAAAATAAAAAACGGGGCATTCTTACTGAATCTTGGAGCCCTTTTGGTAGAGGTTATCTGAATGACGTGCTAAAAAATAACACAATTAAAGAAATTGCGGATAAGTACGATAAAAGCCCGGCGCAGATTATTTTAAATTGGAATTATCAAGCAGACGTATTTTCTATACCAAAATCAAGTAATCCCGTGCATCAAAAAGATAATTTCAATAGTACCAACTTTGAATTAGCACCTGAGGATATTGAAACAATTGATTCATTGGATAAAGGAGAAGCCGGTCGTGTAGAAGGGCAGGACCCAAATGAGTATCACGAATATGTATAGGCAGGACAATATATAAACATACATCGTATAGTATTCGTTCATAATATTAATATCGTTTTTGATACGATATTCGAACAATAGATAAAAGGAGGATCTGTTTAAGCAGGTCCTCTTTTGATTTTTAAAAATATATGTCTGCCTTTTCTTTACCGCGATGAATTAACATCACTAAGCTTTTTAGTTCTTATTCCTCTAATTCTATTTATTTTAAAGTTAATGAAATTTTTCATGTGGAAGAAGAAGCCGAAGGGATTTTTATTAGTATCAAGAGCTCTGGATGGATGTTGACGAACATCATCATTGTACTCGTCATTGCTTCTGTTATTATCGGTATCGTGCGTACATTTCTAAAACATGGGAAATATCAAATCTCTCTAGACCGTGATCGTATATACATTACGAAAGGTATAATCGAAGAAACTACCTTTACTTTATAATATCCAAAGAAAAAGTGCAGGCAATTTGAATTCTGATGAAAATACACTTGAAATCAATTCACTCTATCCATTTTTACCTGTTAAACAAATGGTTTCAGAAATTTCACCCCACCATACTGAATAGAAAAAACCTCGGAAATATGTTTCATTTTTTCAACAACCGTTCATTTAATGTTATACTATAACCAAATGTTACGCAATTTTGATTTTTAAAATTATTCAATATAATGCAAACCGTCCATCTTTCCTTGTTATTACGGAAGAAGGAGATTAATAATTTGTAAATTTTAAATTTACTTAATTATATGTCTATTATAGTTTTAACGATGGTGATGTATATCACCTTACAACACTAACGTTTTAAAAACGTTCTATTAATTTTAGGGAGGGTGATTTATGGAAAAAAAGTAAAATCTATTTAGCTGAAGAATATGCAGAAGAAGCTCTATTATCAATTGGTTGAAAAAGAAGATTTAAATCATGTACTTCATAAAATCCTTTATTATCCCGATTTATTATTTTCGTCCAACTGTTTATTTTGTTCTACCTCTTTCAACTATCACGGCAGGCCACCTTGCCGGTTATACTTTGCACAATTGATGGGAAATAAATTAATGTAGCCGGAGCGTTCAACGTTCTATTGTTTGGCTTAAATGAAAAAATTTTAAAAAAGGGGAATTCAATCCATGACGATTCAATTAAATGATGAGACCATTCATGATTTGCATTACGATGAAATTAAGCAATTTTTAGAAGACGAACCTCTTGCGTCCTTTCTCGGTATGAAACTGACAAAACTCGGACCTGGCACAGCGGAAGCCGAATTAATTCCGGACGACCGCATGCTTAATTCACATGGAATGGTTCATGGGGCCATTATCTTTTCACTTGCTGACTACGTATTCGCCGCTGCAAGCAACTCATATGGCAAAACAGCAGTGGGCGTCACAACCAATGTTAACTTTATATCAGCTGGCAAACGTGGTAAGACATTAACGGGAAATGCAAAAGAAGTAAAGAAAAATCATAAACTTGCTTGGTACAAAATCGATGTCCAAAGTGAGAATGAACTAATCGCAACAATGGAAGCGATGGTATACCGGAAAAGTCAATATTTTATTCAACAGGATAAATTAAGATAAGGTTTTTTACATACCGGACAATTCATTCGATTTGCAGGGGGAGTTCGTAATAGATGTTAGAATTCAATGAAAATCCTCCGTTGTCACTTAGAGTAAGGGACATGCTTCTTAAGTTGTACTGACTAACCTAAATTATTTAAGCGTTTTCATTTAGTTATAAAGGAGGTAATAATTATGCTTATAAAGCGGAAAGACGGAGAAATTCATCCTGGGTTTAAATGGGGTCCCTTTACAATGAGGATTCCAGGAGTTCATCTCGAAATAACACCAAGTCAGCATCTTCAAGGCGGTTTATTACTACTAGCCACATGTGGGTCGATAACTCCCCTTGCGATGAAATATTTTGACATCTCTTTAGAAGTAGCATGGACAGTAAGTTTAGTGTTCCTAGTTTGGGTCATCGCTCAAACCGTTTTATTTGGTGACATATATGCTGCTGGTGCAATTACACCAGCGCTTCCCTTAACCATCGTTTATTTGAATACGCTTACACCTGGTATTGAAGCGATTCATGGTATGATCGCAATATCCATTGTAGTGATCGCATTATTCTTGTTCTTTGGTATAACTAGATTGGGAGAAAAGTTTAATAATGTAATTCCTGCGTCCCTAAAAGCGGGGATTATTATGGGGGCAGCGATTGCAGCATTTCAAAGTGAGCTTGGTCGTTTACCAACGATGCCGATTACGTTAGTGACAGCTTGGGTAATCGTCCTTCTATTAATGTTCTCTATTCCATTTGCCAGATTACCAGATACAAAGGCAAAGGCCATAGCGGGATCAAATGCATTATTAATTGCATTTGCACTAGCTGGTGTTGTAGGTTTCTCTACAGGTGAAGTTACGTTTGATCTTCAGTGGGGAATTTTTGTTCCTCCTATTGGTGAAGTGTTTTCTACATTATCCATCTGGTCAGTTGGTTTACCACCTTGGGAAATGATTGTGTCTGTGATTCCAATTGGGTTTATGTTTTATATTTTAGTGTTTGGTGATTTACTTGTTGCTCAAACATTGTTAAAAGACGCGGAAGAAGCAAGAAAAGATGAAAAAATAGATATTAATATGAATCGTAGTCACTTCGTACTAGCATTCCGTAACTTAGCACAAATTTTAACAGCAGGACCAATGCCGTGGCTACATGGACCAATTTGGACGGGGGTACAAGTTTTCTTAATCCAACGTTATAAAAAGGGTCGTCATGTAATGGATTCTATTTTCTCTGGTGTAGCAAACTTCTACCTACTAGCGATTCCACTAGGTTTACTTTTACCAGTCATGGGTATTATTGCTCCGCTTTTTCCAGTTGCCCTATCGGTAACCATCCTACTCACTGGATTTGCTTGTGCGTATATAGCGATGTCAATGGTTACAAATAATATTTCGCGTGGATTAGTGCTAATGATAGGTGTGTCATGCGCCACTTTAGGAGCTGCATGGGGAATTGGTATTGGTACCGTATTATATATGTTGTTGATTGGGAAAAATAAAGAGAATTTACCTATCGTTAATGATGTGAAAATAAAGGAAGAAAAAATTAGTTAATCAAAAGCGTAATTGAACAACTTACATGTATTTTGAAAAGATTGTTTTTAAATTGGAACTGGTGGTTTTGCTGGTAGGGATCTGGTGCAAATTCTTGAAGAAAATATAAAAGCGAAAGATTTCTATTGACTCCTAATCCTAAGCAATTAGTCCAAACAGTGGATGGATGAATTCTTTTTGAATTTGTACAGCTGTCCTTTTTTAGAGTACTAGAATTAGTATGTCCAAGATTTAAGAGTATTGAAATTTTTTAGCAAGAACCCTATTTGTCGTTATGTTTTCACTTAGTACTGAATTTCATATTTAAATCTTTTGAAGCAATCGATATATATTACTATGTTCTACCTACCTTAAAGGCTAACAATCTGCGACAAAATTTAGCACAAGGGGAGACTCGTACCTAATCATAAAACTATGAATCCATTAGTGGAAAAGTAGGATTATGGTTATAGTGACGATCTTTTGCCTAAAATGTGGCTTTGTGAGGTACTTTTGATCAAACTTTATTCCAAGGCTACAAGAACTTGTATAAAATTTAAATAAGAGTGATACCGTTTTTAAAATTCTGATATGCACCCCATTTGTTAGACATGGTCTAACAAATGGGGTGCAGTTTTTTATGGTTAAGTTCTTTAAAATTTAAAATAGAAATAGAAAAAAACTTATCATTGTTGGATTATACATTTACAATATCAAGGAGAAGAAGTATTCAAAAAATCTATAGATTTACTGAATTACATGAACAAATAAGGTATATCAATTCGAGTGTTTTGTATGAAATCGCGACGTCTTAAAAAGTCGCGAAGATTTTCCCTTTTGATGAGTATTATTGAGGTTGTCAAAAAAATTGAGTAATCCATAAGTTGATAAACTTAGCTTCAGGAATTTTAAATTTTAAAGGGGTCGGATCGATTAGATGCAACTTAAACCTAAAAGAATTCACGACACTGGTCATATCTCTTCATATCTTGCTGCCAATTTCTTAATCCTCTAAGATAGGGGATGGGGCAAAAAGTTTATGAATGGATTGCAAATAGACAAACTATGAGTGGGTCATGTACTGAAGAGGCATGTGATACTTGATTAAGAAGTTATATATGAGCATAGTTAATTTCTCAAAGTGTTGTAATGTATTATTTAAATACGTTTAACTACAGCTAAATATATTGAAGAAACAATGCTTTGAATAAAAAAAACAATCATAACGTAATAAATAAAATATTCTTTTTGGATTACATCTAAGATTGCTACTAATGCCACCCCAAGAAGTATCCCCCCAGATAATATTGAATAAGAGAGCGACTTAATCTTAAAAAGTAATAGCTCACCTCTTTCATCCATTGATTCTTTTTTACTTTCAAATTTTGCTTTATATACTTCTGAAACTATAACCAGTATTGCTAAACTTATAATCAATGATGTAGTTAACGTGATCATACAACTTCCTCCTTAAATTTAAATACTTCTGTAATTTCTTTCCCTAATGAATTAGAAATCTTAAATGCTAATATCAATGAAGGGTTATATTTGTTTTTTTCCAATGCTGCAATCGTTTGACGACTAACACCTACGTCATCGGCTAAGTGTTGTTGAGTCCATTTTTTCTCAGCCCTACCAACTGATATAAAGTTTTCCAGCATATGAAGCCTCTTTTCTATATGATTTCTTATAAGTTAAATGTAATATATTTTTTACAAAATGTAAAGTATTTACGACAATTAAATTTATCATAATTAGATTATTCCCTTTAATGGTTCAATCCCCTCTAATAATTCAATTACACTAAATTGTTTGTTAGGTTAATACCTTAATATTTTTCTGGTAATGAAATAATAGATTGATAATACGTAGGGGGCATATTACCAAGTGAATGTGATAAAGAGGAATGAAAGATTAGTAAAACAAAACTCCTCTAAGTGTAGGAGTTTTTTGTCTAAGTCTCTTTTCTAAAATATCTCCTCATAATGACTATAACCTCATCCAATTTGTCTCTGTTGTGGAATTTAGTCTTACCGTATTACAATATTCGTGTTTAAAGTAATTTCTGAAAAATGGTCAAAAATTGTTCCTGTTTAAGGCGGAATATAACCTGGTATTTTTTACGTCCATCATTGATTTTTAGTTATGTAGGTTATTTGGAGTAAATTAAGGGAAAATATGTTTATTTTTTCGGTGGTCTACGTTCTTTAGAAAATTTCAATTGTATAGTAATCAAGAAGAGCGAAATTGTTTAAAATTAATAGAAGTAAATGATAAAAATTGTACAGTTTTTAACAAGAAATTACTTCGAGTTGCTCGAACTTTTTTTCAATCCAACAAAATGTATTGATTTCAAATAAAGTGCGAAGTTTCACCTTCTTGGAATATGCTTGTCCTAGGGGGTTTTTTAGGGTGAAAATAAGATAACATGATGTTTCTCCAAACTACCAACCGTAGCTTCTAACATTAGACTTGTTTTTTAAAAGGACTTTTACAACGGGTACACCTTAGGAATAGATTATTCGATTATCAAATACCAAAAAATTCTGCAGAAAGTAAAAACTTAAGACTTTTTGTTTCTTTGTTATGTCTAATAACTAGAAAGAGAAAAGGGGGAAGCGCGCTTGGAAGTGAAAAACCTAGTCAATAGAGCAAGAAAGGGAGATGATGATGCTTTCTACGAATTAATCCAAATCCATAAAAGTAGACTATTAAAAATAGCCTTGGGTTACTTACATAATGAGGAGGAGGCCTTAGAAGCATTGCAGGAAGTAACTTTTAGGGCTTATCTTTCATTGAATAAATTGAAACATGCAGAATACTTCTCAACATGGGTTATCCGGATTATGCTTAATTACTGCCATGATCAAATTCGTAAAAGAAAAAGAATCGCAGATCCTAAGTATATTGATAATTTAATAGTAACGAAGAATGACAACCAGACGTTAGAAATAGAGGAAGCATTACTAAAAATAGATGCACGTTTTCGAGAAGTCATTATTTTAAAGTATTATAACGATTTAAAGATAAAAGATATTGCCGAAATTCTCGAAAGGTCGGAGAGCACCATTAAAACCTGGCTATACAAAGGCCTAAAAGCACTTCAGGTTCAATTAAATAAGGGGGGTGGGCTAAATGTTTGAAAGAGAAGAAAGTGAGTTGGCTGAATCAAAAAAAATAATGAAGGATCTATCCATTTCTGACGATCGCTCTGACCAGGCAATTCTAAGGGGGATACAGCAAGCAAAGGCAGAGAAAAAGAAAAAGAGAGTGCAGCTGCCCATTAAGACATTCACTGCTGCATGTATTTTAGGGCTTTCGTTTATTACATCTGTTAATGTATCCGAACCCGTTGCATATTACATGTCAAATGTACCTGGTATGGGGAAAATTGTTGATTTTGTCCGATATGACAAAGGGCTACTTGCAGCTGTTGAAAATAATTACATACAAAAAGTGGATTCAAGTGTGAATAACAAAGGTATAGAGTTTACTTTGAATTCAATTATTCATGATGAAAAATCATTGATCATTTTTTATGAATATCAATCAGATGAAGAAGACGTAGTTATTACTCCAGAAAGCTTTCAATTGCTTAATGAAAAAGGAGAGGTATTGCCTTATCATATAGTTGGTGAATATTGGAATGATAATCCGGATTCTTTGCTGGAAATCAGGGTTCCTTTAAAAGAAGGGGATAATCTGCCAAATGAACTAATTCTTTCAACTCAGCTTTCTAAAGATAAGAAACTTCTAGACGGAGTTTGGGAAATTCCCTTTACTTTAGATAAAGGTAAAATTGTTGGAAAGAAAGTGTATAATGTGGATAAAACATTAGAAATTGAAGGACAGCAATTAACTATCAAGGACGTAACAATGTATCCTTCTCAAACAGCTGTACATGTATATTATAATTCGCAAAATAGTAAAAAGATATTTGGTATTAATGACTTGCATCTAATAGATGAGAAAGGAGAAACATGGAATACAAGTGTAATAGAGACTACACAAATCAATGAGAACGAAACAATCATTTATTTACAGAGCAACTACTTTACTAATCCTAAAGAATTATATTTGCGTTTCAATTCAATTCGTGCGCTTGATAAGGAAGAGCTCAATGTTGAAGTAGACCCGATAAAAAAGAAAATACTTAAGGCACCGAAAGACGGGAAATTAACAGATGTAGAGATAGAGCAAGGCGAGATGTCCATTAAATTAGATACGAATCCGAATCAATTCAAATCAGCAATTTTTAGGCATGCAATTGGTGCAGATGGAAATGTAATAAGTAAGGATGAACCATATGGTATCTCCTATTCCTATGTCGACGACTATGTATTGTATTCCGTTCCTTTCCCATCTGAAGCAACTGACTTAGGACCTGTTAAACTTGAATTGCTTGATTATCCAGCCTCTATCAGTGCAGAGGCTAATGTGAAAATAAAGTAATAGCCCAATGCAAATGTCATCAGGTACTCCGTTAAATAAAAGGTGAATTTTTTATAAAAAACCACTGTCTGTAAGCACATTTGCTTTCTCTTTGGGGAATTACCAAAGGGATTAAAGACCTCTTAATAATAATCTCGACTGAATCTAATAGTTCCTCATTAAGGTAATATGTGCTTACAGTTCCTGTACATGGGGATTATAGTCTCCCTAGTAACATACCCTTTTCATCGATGAGGATGGTACTGTAATGCAGTAGTGACTAAGAATGAGATAGTCAACTTCCAGGTTGAGACATATTTGGATGATTCGCTTGTTACATCCGAGTATACCGGGGTTCCTAATATGTCAGATGAAGATTTGCTTGCAGAAGAGCCTTATGAGATTTAACCGATGGTGTAAAAGCAGCGGACCTGTTGGGATTGCTGGAGTAGTAGATTACTTTAATTACCCTAGAATAGGTGGGTGTTTCTATGAATAAAATTTTAGCGATGTCTATTTTGGGATTGGGCATTAGTGGTGCTGCTTTAATAATCTCAGTCCCTCTATTATTCAAATCACCAATAGGAAACTTTGAGCTGACATTTGCTGTTGGCTCAGCAGTAGCTTGTGTGGTGTTCACAGTCTCGTCTCTGTTCCTTCGAAAACGTTTAAATGAATTTGATGACAAAAAGTGAAGACAAGATGATGAAAATCCTGACCATGAGTAGGTAGGGATTTTCATCATTTTATCAATTTAGACAACACATTTATGTTAGTAATTATTAACTAAGGGTTATAATGATTTTAGTTAAAAGTGTGAGATAGTTATACATTTGCACCTAGAAAACAGCTAGATGCAGGTTAATAAACTATTTGAAGCATATTCGTCATATTTAATTTTGATCAAACTTATTCCAAATCAGCATAAATTGCGATGTTTCTACCCTTTGGACATGATGATTCAGAGAGGTTTTTTATCGGAAATTTTATTTCGCAAACGGGCATAGTTTAAGATGAAACTTTTTGTTAACCTTAATAAGGAATAAAAATGTAAAGGAGAAAAAGATGACTAAATACGGAAAGTTATATGAAGTGAATGGTCGTTATGTTTTGCAATTTGAACGTTTGTTTACCCATAAACCAGAGAGTGTTTTCCGCTACGTAACAGATCCTGATTACTTTACCAAGTGGTATCCGTTTGCAACTGGAGAGATGGATCTTAATGAAGGTGGCAAAATAGCTTTTGATGATGGCGAGGGGACGAAGTACGAAGGCATAATTACTGAATACCAACCACCTGTCGTCTTTGCCTTTCATGAAGGCGCTGATTTGCTAAGAATCGAGTTACAAAATACCGATGACGGGTGCCGAATGAATTTTCAGCATACATTTGATGACCGGTCTTGGGCAGCGGCAACAGCAGCAGGATGGCATCGCTGTCTTGATGCATTGGTTATGTTGGCTAACGAACAGCTGCCCGAATGGCCGGATAACGGAGCGGAGTTAAGGGAGTTTTATCGGGAAGCATTTGATTCGAATTAAGTGGAGAATATAGCACTCATCATTAGAAGTATAGACATCTTAAAAAGTAAGTTGAAAAAAGCAAATCTAGTGACGGGGGAGATTGATGGATAAGTTAATACAAGACATCCTAAATTGGATTACAATAACGGATAAAAAGCTTATTATTGGTATTTCCGGACATGGTGCTGCTGGAAAAACAACGTTTGCCAATAAGCTTATAAACGTATTAAATCAAGATGGAGTGAATTATATAAATACAGACCCGTATATTGTTAGCTCGAATATACGAAAACATGCAATGATTGACTATACATATCAAAACGAAAATCATCGTTATAAAATGACAGCTTGCCACCCATCAGCGCATCATTTGTTATCTTTAGAAAGAGATGTTCAGATGATTAGAGATGGTTTAGATTTATACACAATGCATACACATTATATGAAAAGCGAATTAATTTCCTCGAGGAATAAAGTAACGATTGTTGAGGGAATGAGTGTAGCATTTATTCATCCTGATTTATTTGACTTGAAAATTTATTTCTATACAGATGGTGAAACTGAATTATTAAGGAGGTCGAATCGGGACATCGTTGAAAGGGGAGCAGATCTCAATTATTTAAGGCAATCCCATGAAGAACGAAGGATACAGTACGAAGTGTTTATGCATCCATACAGTCAGGATTTTGATATTATTATAAATACGTCTGCAGCAGCGATATGTATAGAGAAAAATACATTTGAAGTGAAAGAATAAACTACTTTTTTAAAAAGGAAATCTTACCTTTTAAGCCTTCTCCCTTGCAACTAGACAGAAGGCTTTCGCTTTTTACATATGAAATGATAATTCCAAGGATATTACATTAAATCAAGAAAAATATAAATGGCTGTACCCCAGATAAAGATAGCAGAGAATTTATTAAATAATTGCAATACATTTCTTTTGCCATCTAACTTTTTCACAAATGCTCCTGCGATCATTAGCCCAAAGAACCAAATCCAAGATACTGTAATACAAGTAATTGTAAAAAGAAATTGTTCTTTTCCAGCATATTTTATTGCACTTACCCCAATAACACCGACTATATCTAAGATGGCGTGAGGGTTTAAAAAAGAAACAGATAAAGCAAAGATAATTTGTTGACGAATAGGTAAAGCTTTATTCGTTTTTTTTGTCGTTTCGGATTTCCAAATGACATATCCCATATACAATAAAAATAAGATACCGGTAATCATTAAAATTACTCGTAACCATTCAAATTGAAGGACAATCATTGATAAACCAAATACAGATAATAAGATTAAAAGTGTATCAGAGATTGCAGCTGTTATCGTGGCTGGAAGTGCCTGAGCCAATCTAAGTTGCGTTGCTCCTTGAGAAAATACAAAGACATTCTGTACCCCTAAAGGTAAAATAAGTCCGAATGCCAAAATTAATCCGTGCAGAATAGGTTCCATTCAAATCAACTCTCTTTCAATTACTATCGTACTATGATAAAACTGAAAGAAAACAACCAATTGGATGGTTTTTTATCCACCCAATTTAAGGGGGGATTATCTTGAAATGGAAACCGAATAGTGATTCTCATTTAACTTTTCACGAACAAATTGTAGATTGGATGAAATTTCGTATAGAAAGTGGAGATTGGGCGGTTGGAACAAAAATCCCCACACAGCGTCAACTAGCGATACAATTTAATGTCAATAGAAGTACAGTTCAACTTGCTCTTGATGAACTGAAGGCAGATGGTTTACTTCAATCAAAATTAGGATCAGGTGTATTTGTAACTCATACTTCTTGGAATGTACTTTTAAATAAAACTCAACCGAATTGGAAAAAGCATATTGAATCAAGTATCCATAGAGCAAATGACCATACCATTCAACTTATCAATGAATACGAGCAATATAATCATATCATTCGCCTTGGAACAGGTGAATTATCACCGGAATTACTCCCAACAAAACAACTTGAACAGTCATTAAAAGAAATCACCCTTGATGCAAAATCTATCGGTTATTCATCACCAAATGGAAATGAAAGACTTAGAAGAGTATTATGTGACTATCTGAAAAGAAGAGGTATTCATTCGGAACCAGAGAACATTCTAATTGTTTCTGGCGCCCTTCAGGCGCTTCAACTAATTGCCATTGGATTATTAGAAGAAGGCTCTGTGATTTTCCATGAAGAGCCATCTTATTTAAGTTCTATTCATCCTTTTCAATCTGCTGGCATGCGTATGCATACGGTAATGCGTAATCACCCGAAATTAGCTGAGAACTTAAAAGTTTTTAAGAGGAAAAAACAATCTATATTTTATTGTGTTCCGACATTAAATAATCCTACTGGAGTTAATTGGTTGTTGGAGGAAAAGAAAAATCTATACAATATATGCAAAGAGTTACAGATTCCTATTATTGAAGACGATGTATATCATGAATTACTATTTGATCATCCTTTACCTACCTTAAAGTCTTTAGATAAGTCAGGACAAGTACTGTATCTTGGTAGTGTGTCGAAAACATTAAGTCCTGGGTTACGTATTGGATGGATTGTCGCACC
Source organism: Cytobacillus kochii (assembly GCF_044790165.1). Lineage (NCBI taxonomy): Bacteria > Bacillati > Bacillota > Bacilli > Caryophanales > Bacillaceae > Cytobacillus > Cytobacillus kochii. The sequence goes on from NZ_CP085254.1 coordinate 260,742, forward strand.
TTCACCTGTGGTTGAACGGCTAGCTGATATAAAAATGCAAACGGATTATGGTTCAAGTGCTCTTTCTCAAGAGATCGTCGCACATTGGATATCAACTGGTTTATACGAAAATCACTTAAAAAACCTTCGTGAACAACTAAAGAACAGAGCGGCATTTATTGAAAATATACTAGAAAAGCAATTTAGAAAGATTGCTACGTGGAATAAGTCAGAGGGTGGCTTTTACATTTGGTTAAGGTTTAATAAACCTATCGTAAGCAAAGCACTATTTCTAAACCTTCTCAATCAAAATATTTTAATCAACCCAGGTTATATCTATCATTCAGGTGATTCTCACCATATAAGACTGTCGTATGCGTATGCTTCACTAGCAGAAATAAAAGAAGGTCTACATGCTTTATTATTACTCTGTAATCATGAGTGAATACTACTAAATAATAGAAAGTGATGAGAAGTCTACATGGAGTCAATTAACCAAGAAATACAAGAGTTATCCGTTAAATCCTTAGAGTCTACATTTAGTAAACTTTCAAATGCTTATAAAAGCATGACTGAAAAGGGGTCCAATACTACTCTTGTAAGAAAGAGACGAGACGCTATAAGAGTCGGTTTAGCTAGCTTAAAGAATATTTGGAACGGTGAAGACTTCTCATATGAAGAAGAAGTTATTCTAACATCTAAAGATATTTTGCAAAGTACTATTCCACCTATTGAAAAACAGATAGCAAAAGCAAAAGATGGTAGTCCTCAAAAAACAGTAAATGAGCGACGATTAATTGCGCTTCAACTGGCGATTGAATCATTGGAGAACCGTCTTTAAGATGTGGCTTACAACATTAAGGTGCTTTATCATCTGCCCTATTGGTAAATATTAGGTGTAAGATGTTTGTATAGATAAACTTATATAAAGCTTTGATAGAAACGGTCACTTCCTTTTTTACTTTAGTGGTATAAGGGAATGGCCGTTTTCTTATACTGGAAATTCCCCCACGGGTATCTTCAAATAGAAAACAGCATAATAAGTATAAATGACAATGGGAAATATAGGTAAAGTGATAGCTGATATAATATAACATGGTAAAATAATTACTCATTTTATCCCGCAACTATTCGTTTACATCGTTGCAACGACACGGTTCTTTACGTTTAGTTAGAGATGCAAATATACTGGAGTTGTTAGGAGATGAAGAAAATGGATTTCCCCCAAAAATTAAAAGAACAACGTTTGAAACATGAAATGTCTCAACAACAGCTCGGTGAATTACTTAAAATTAGTAGACAATCAGTATCAAAATGGGAACGTGGAGAAGGATATCCCAGCATTGAATCTCTCATTCAACTAAGTGAAATTTTTGATATTACCATTGATGAATTATTAAAAGGAGATAATCATTTGAAGGAGAGCATTATTGAAGATGGAAAGCAATTAGCGTATCCAAAGTTAAAGTTGTTTTTTGATCTTCTTCTGCTTGTTGGCTTATTTTTAGTTGTTATCAAAATTCTTATCGCAGTGGGTAATAAATTTTTTGACTTTAATATAACGTTTTTCCAAGGTTCGATTCTTTATGCGTTTCTTCCATTCACTGCTTCAATCATTGGAGCGATTGGGAGTGAAACGTTGGCAAAAAAATATAAAACGGAGTAAGAAAATTTATTTATAAAGAGAGGGAGAAGCTTCAGAGGGTATGCCATTGAAGCTTCTCTGTTATGTTTGGAGTTTAGCCATTACCTCTATAAAAATGTCCTGTTTTGAGCCCGTTTATTACTTATTCTATTCGTTCAATATACTTTCTTCTAATACCGAGAATTTATCCCCATATAGCTTGGTCAAATGGTTCTCTCCCCAGGCACATAATGAATTTAAGATTTCTTCTAAGCTTTGTCCGTATTCGCTGAGTTCGTATTCTACTTTTGGTGGGACTTGATTGTACACGATACGATTGATGACACCATCCTCTTCAAGCTCGCGTAGCTGTTGGGTAAGCATTTTTTGTGTGATGTTAGGCATGAGACGCTTTAATTCGCTTGTTCGCTTTTTGCCATGTGTGAGATGACAAAGGATTACACATTTCCACTTTCCTCCGATGACTTCTAAAGTTGCTTCGACAGAAATATTGTATTTCTTCTTCTGCATTCTTGTTTCCCTCCTTAGGAACTAAAAAGTACCTATATTACTTTCTGGTTTCTATATCACCTTAAAGTGCGTACTTCTCTTTGTGTTCTATATGTATCATAATAACATTTGCCGGCAGATTGAAACGATACTTTCCTTTAAAATTATTATGTTCGAAAAGGAAATTTTCCATTTATATAAAAGAAAAAAGGTGAAGAATATATGAATCTAAGCAGAAAGCAAAGCACAATGGCCTTGCTTACTTTGGCAGTAAGTGCCTTTGCAATCGGGACGACTGAATTTATCAGTGTTGGTTTATTACCCCTTATTGCAAATGATTTAAGTATTCCGGTAACCACTGCAGGGTTAACGGTTTCTCTATATGCCTTAGGGGTAACATTTGGTGCCCCTGTTTTGACATCTTTGACATCGAGAATGTCCCGCAAGACTTTATTACTTTGGATTATGATTGTTTTTATAATCGGGAATACGGTTGCTGCCTTTTCAACGACTATAGGGTTATTACTCGTTGCACGTGTGATCTCAGCATTTTCCCATGGGGTCTTCATGTCAATCGGATCGACAATCGCTGCTGATTTAGTTCCAGAAAATCGAAGAGCGAGTGCGATTTCCATTATGTTTACGGGTCTGACGGTCGCTACTGTTACAGGTGTTCCGTTTGGCACCTTTATCGGTCAACAATTAGGGTGGAGAGCAGCGTTTATGACGATTGTCATTATTGGTGTTATTGCTTTAATTGCTAATAGTATTCTCGTTCCATCACATTTACGAAAAGGGGTCAAAACATCCTTTCGTGATCAACTGAAACTTGTGAAAAATGGCCGGTTATTGCTCTTATTTATCATTACAGCACTAGGTTATGGTGGAACCTTCGTCGTGTTTACCTTCTTATCGCCATTGCTTCAAGATATCACTGGATTTGAAGAAGGAACTGTAGCAATCATTTTATTGGTTTATGGCATAGCGATTGCAATTGGGAATATGGTTGGCGGGAAGTTATCGAATCAAAATCCTATCCGCGCATTGTTCTATATGTTTATTGTACAGGCGTTTGTGTTATTTACTTTGATGTTTACAGCACCTTTTAAAGTGGCTGGATTGATAACGATTTTTCTAATGGGGTTATTAGCATTTATGAATGTGCCGGGTTTACAAGTCTATGTGGTGATGTTGGCAGAGCGCTTTGTTCCGAGTGCAGTGGATGTCGCATCTGCCATCAATATTGCAGCATTTAATGCTGGTATTGCCATTGGCTCTTATTTAGGTAGTATGATTACGGATTCGATTGGACTGATTCATACATCTTGGATTGGAGCGCTTATGGTTTTAGTGGCAGCTGTTTTAACGGGGTTTAGCAGAGCTTTGGAACGAAAAGATCAAGAAAATAATATCACTTTGGAGGTTGAAAGATGATGGTCAAACATTTACAAGATACTACTACTTTGCATAACGGTGTGAAAATGCCTTGGTTTGGATTAGGTGTTTTTAAAGTGGAAGAAGGTCCTGAATTAGTAAACGCAGTAAAGTCAGCGATTAACCATGGATACCGCAGCGTGGATACAGCAGCAATTTATGAGAATGAAGTAGGTGTAGGTGAAGGTATCCGAGAAGGTATAAGAGATGCAGGGATTTCTAGAGAAGAGCTATTTGTCACTTCTAAAGTTTGGAATGCTGATTTAGGATATGAATCAACAATCGCTGCTTATGAAGCAAGCATAGAGAAGCTTGGTTTAGCGTATTTAGATTTATATTTGATCCATTGGCCGGTTGAAGGGAAATATAAGGATGCTTGGAGAGCTTTAGAAACGCTTTATAAAGAAGGTCGTGTAAAAGCCATTGGAGTGAGTAACTTTCAAACTCATCATCTGGAAGAACTAATGAAGGATGCTGAAATTAAACCGATGGTTAATCAAGTAGAATGCCATCCGAGGATATCTCAAAAAGAGTTACAAGTATTTTGTCAAGACAATGGGATTCAGCTGGAAGCATGGTCACCATTAATGCAAGGACAATTGCTAGATAATAAAGTGTTACAGGAGATCGCGAACAAGCATCATAAGTCAGTTGCGCAAATTATTTTGCGTTGGGATTTACAGAATGGGATTGTCACCATTCCAAAATCAACAAAAGAGCATCGAATTGTAGAAAATGCAAATGTGTTTGATTTTGAATTAACGAGAGAAGAGATGCAAATCATTGATGGATTAAATCAGAATCTTCGTGTAGGGCCAGACCCAGACAATTTTGATTTTTAATAAAGAACTTGTAGTGTAGGGATGCATACTTTCCCTACACTTTTTCATGTGTCCTGCATGAGAGAGGTAATCAGCTTTTATCTCGAATTAGTCTGACGAATGAAAATCAGCAGTCTTTTTTTATAGCATCAGTTATATATTATAGAAGGAATTATGCCCCCTTTATAGAAATAAAGGGAGAGTTAAAGGTGATTGATTCATTGCATGGTTAGTACAAAGGATTGGATGTGGAAGTATGCAAAAGCGTATTCTACTTGTGGAAGACGACAGGGAGATTAGTGAATTGATAACAGATATTTTGAGGCAGGAGAGTTTCGAGGTATTTACCGCATTTGATGGGGAGGAAGCTTTATCCCTTTTCCATAAGGAGGACTTTGACTTAATCTTGTTGGATTTAATGCTTCCGCAGTTAAGTGGTATGGCTGTTTTAAAACGCATCAGAGAAAAGAGTTTAATGCCTGTATTGATTATTTCAGCGAAGAATAGTGACTTAGACAAGGCGTTAGGATTAGGCTTTGGTGCCGATGATTATATAAGCAAACCGATTTCAATGATCGAACTAACAGCGAGGGTCCATGCGGCTATTCGTAGGGCAACGCAATATCGTCCTTCGGGGACTCCAGCTATATCTCATAACATTCATTTTAAGGAACTATCCCTCGATTTACATACCTTTTCTGTACAAATGAAAGATAAGGTTGTGCAGCTTACTTCTAAGGAATTCCATATTTTAAAGCTGTTTATGACCAATCAAAATCGAGTGTTTACAAAGGAACAAATATATCATTTTATTTGGGAAGATGATTATTATGGCAATGAAAATGTAATCAATGTGCATATAAGAAGGCTACGAGAAAAAATAGAAGAGGATCCGTCTCATCCAAAGTATATTCGAACCATTTGGGGAATCGGATATAAATTAGGTGAATAGTCTATGATGGTTACTTTAATTGTTATCATGGCCATTTTAATTGTAATGAATGGATGGCAATATTATTCTCATAAAAAAACAAAGCAACATATAAATGAAATCAGTGATAAGTTAACAAATATCATGGAACAACAGACAGCTGAAAAAGTGTTACTCCAAACAGATCAGGAGGCCATTCAACTTTTACTTATTCAAATCAACCGAATGCTTGATAACAATCAAAAAATATTTGCCGATTACGCCAAAACAAAAGATAGTTTAAGGAAAATGATAGCCAACATGTCACATGATTTGAAAACACCCCTAACGGTTATTTTAGGTTATGTAGAAAAAATAAAGCTGGATAAAACGATGGCTAAGGACGAAAAAGAAATCGTTATTTTACGCCTGCACGAAAAAGTAATGAGTCTCGTTTCTTTACTTAATCAATCCTTTGATCTTGTTAAACTAGAATCCGATGATTATCTCATGCCGTTGAGTAAGGTTTCACTTAATGAGATATGTAGAAAGAATGTATTAGAATTTTACGATTTGCTTGTATCCAAAGGATTTCAGGTAGAGATAGACATTCCAGAGCAGAATTTTTACATTCTTGGTAATGAAGAGGCAATTAATCGGGTGCTGAGTAATCTTATCTCGAATGCGATTCGATATGGAAATGATGGGGGCGTTTTAGGTCTCACCCTTCGAGGAGATGGGGAAACCATTGCCGTAGAGGTTTGGGATAAGGGGAAAGGAATTGCAGAGGTACACCAGGATCGGGTGTTTGAACGACTATATACATTAGATGATGCTAGAAACCCTCAATTTCAAGGCAGTGGATTAGGTTTAAGTATTTCGAAACGCTTAACAGAAGCAATGAATGGCACGCTGCACGTGAGTAGCCAACCATTTGAGAAGACGACTTTTACTTGCAGGTTTAAACAAATGACATATTAAGACTTCGCGAAAAGGGGTGTTCTGTTGGAACGGCTCTTTTTTTATTCAAACGTAAGAAACATGTAAGAAATGAGAAAGAAAAAAGATACTTTCTTTGCTTAAGCTATAAGTAACAATCATAAAGGAGGTTAAGACAATGGATTACGTCGTGCAAACCAATGGCTTAACGAAAAAGGTCAAAGATAAGGTGCTTGTATCTAATGTAAATCTTCATATTAAAAAAGGAGAAATATACGGATTTCTCGGACAAAATGGGGCTGGGAAAACGACGATCATGAAAATGCTCACGGGATTAATTCATCCTTCTTCAGGAGAGATTGCGTTATTTGGTGAAAGGCTTACAGAAAATAAGAAGTCTGGGTTGAAGCGTGTGGGTAGTATTATTGAATATCCGCTCTTTTATGAGCATTTAACAGCCAGAGAGAATCTACAGCTTCACTGTGAATATTTAGGGTTTTATGATCAAAAAGCCATTACGCAAGCTTTAGATATGGTTCATTTAAAAGGAATTGAAGGGAAAAAAGTGAAGGATTTTTCCCTTGGGATGAAGCAGAGATTGGGGATTGGCAGAGCCATCATAACAAAGCCGGAACTGATTGTTCTCGATGAACCGACCAATGGTCTTGATCCCATTGGTATAAAAGATATGAGAGATTTAATTCGCATGTTAAATAAAGAATATGGCATGACTTTTCTCCTTTCTAGTCATATTTTAGGGGAAATGGAACAGGTTGTTGATAGAATCGGTGTGATTAGGGATGGTCAATTAGTGAATGAAGTCACTTTGGCTGATATTAGGAAGCAACAAACGGAATACATTGAGATTGTGACATCGAATGTAGAAAAATCAGTGTATTTACTAGAGTACGAACTCCGTATTTCTAATATGAAGATTGTAGAAGACAATAGAATTCGCATATATGATTTAACCTTGTCCCCAAGTGAGATTTCTAAGGCGTTAATTCTTCATCAGATTGATATAGAAGAGATACAAAAACATACAAGTACACTGGAAGATTATTTCTATCAAATTATCCATGGAGGTGAACAGCATGTTTAAATTAATGGAGCTGGAGTGGAGGAAACTAAAGCAAAAAATGGTGATGGGTGAGATCATTATTTATGCGGGTATTCTTATGTTTATGCCGATTTTCTTTATTAAAATGGTAAGCGCTGACTTCGGGCAAAGTTATGCGACAATTATTCAATTGATTTTGGCCATACAAATGGGTTGGGTCCTATTTGGAGCTTCTCTTATTAATCAGGTGGTTATAGATGAGTATAAGAACAAAACGTTCTCTCTTTCATTCGGCTATCCAATTAGTCGGAAAAAGTTAATTATCGCAAAAGTGCTTTTTATCTCACTCGCAGTTTTTCTCTGTACACTCGTATCCTTTCTGTTGTCAGGTATCGTCACGTATCTTCTTGATCATCTGTTCCATATCATTAATGGGCAACCAACCGTTGTAGATATTACTTCATATGCTAGTAAGATGATCATTCATTCTTTTTTCATTACACTAATTAGTTTCATTCCCCTCTTTTTCTTTGGGATTTGGAAAAGAGCAACGATTCCAACTGTCATTTGTGCCATGTTCCTTATGCAATTTCAAAACTTTTCTTCTCTTCTTAATATAAATCTCAATTCTGATTTTGTGAACGCAGGTCTATGTCTTTTGGGAGCGGTTAGCATTTTTCTTTCAATTAAGATGGTTGATAGAGTGGGGGATGTTTAATTTTTTTGATGGTATGGGAGATACAGTTTTAAGTACCATGGATTCATTTCTTAAGAAACTAAAAATCAATTCTTATGAAGGTAAAAGTAGCCCTAATTTTGCATAGCCATAAAAGAGTACGATATAGCTTGTATAAAAAAGGAGGACAAAGGAATGGCAGAATTGATTTATCATGTGGCAATTACGGCAGACGGATATATTGCAGATCCAAACGATATAGCAGATGACAGCATTTTTCTTTATGAAGGCGACCATGGTCCGGATTTTTTAGCTGATATTAAAGGATACGGTATTGCTTTAATGGGCGGGAAGACATACGAAGTCGGATTAAAAGATGGAGTGAAGCCAGGTGAACCATGGCCTCTTGCAAAGTTTGCCAATCCCAACCTTAAGCACTATGTTTTCTCGAGTAAAATGGAGATGGAGTCAAATGAGGAAGTGAAGTTTGTAAAAGAAAATACAATTGAGTTTGTCAAACATTTAAAAAAGACAGCGAATGAGAGAATTTGGCTTTGTGGCGGTGGTGAACTGGCTCATTCACTGCTTTACCATGAATTAATTGACACTCTTATACTTAAAGTGAATCCCGTCATGATAGGAGAAGGTATTTCACTTTTTGGTTCGAGCAAAAAACAAATCCAACTAGAACTAATTGACCTTAAAAAATATAATAATGGGGTTTTATTGCCTAAATACAGAATTATATACAAGTAAAGTAGTTTTTTGTGTACCCACGTATTTTTCATTACAAACACCATTAAAAGAGTACCAAGCAAAACAACTTAATAGAGCTTACTACAATAAGATGTAGCAAGGCTCTTACATTTTTATATAAATGAAATAACCTTTATATAATTAATGTGAATGGAGATGTTAGATAGATTAAAAAGGAGGAGCTTATATAATGCCTGTGGCGCTTAGAGAAGTATTAAAATCAGAAAAGAATATTTTAAAAAACCTTTACTCCCTGTACCTTCATGACCTTACAAGATACACATCAACACTGGATATTGGGCCAGACGGTATCTTTGAATACGAGGGGTTTGATCAGTTTTGGGAAGTAGATGGGCTATCCCCATATTTCATCTTAATAGAAGAGCGTATTATAGGGTTTATCCTCTTATTAGAGCGTCCGTTTCTAAGAAAAGAGTATGATTTTGCAGTGAATGATATTTTCTTGCTTAATCAATACAGAGGGAAAGGAAATAGTACGCAGGCTATTAAAGAGATATTTCATAAGAAACAAGGAAAGTATTACGTCATTGAACTGATTGAAAATAGAACTGCAGTATCTTTTTGGAGAAAAATATATAAAAATTTCAATATTCCATACGAAGAAAAGCAAGATATAATTGACGATGAACTATGCTTGATTCAAACATTTAAAGTATAAATCTTAAGGTACAACATTTTGAATGCGAAAGATCAAACCATACAGCAGACGATAGCATTTTTCTTTAGGAAGGCGACTACGATCCTGAATTTTTATCTGACGTTAAAGAATGTGAATTCAGGGCATAAGTAAATCAGTTTTTTAGTGGTCAAAAAAAGATTTTAATAGTATATATCAGACGCTTTAAAGACGAGCCAAACGCTAACGCTTGGCTCCCTCCTCAGCTATTTACACATTATAATGACTCTTTAAAAAATCTATAAACAATTTAACATGACGTAAGTTTTCGACGAATGGGTTATAGAAAAGACTGGTTTCTCGGTAATAGATGTCTTCTCCAAACTCATTCAGTGAAATGGTATATAATTCTTCCCCTTCAATACTCATGCCGGGTAGTACGGCAATACCAACGTTATACTTTACCATTTCCTTGCAAGTTGCGGCTTGATCTGTTTCGATGCTAGGATGGATCGGTTGTTGAAAGTTGGTGCGCCACCATTTATCAATCAAGAGACTTAAGGGTGGATCGGTTTTATATGTGATAAATGGTAGGTGAGGAATATCTTCTTTTTGAAACGGATTTTTTGATACGACAAATAATTCTTCATTACATAGTGTATATTTCTGGGCATTCAGTGAGTAATTACCACGTATGATGGCTAAGTGAATATCTTCTGCATTGAGTGCTTCTTTCATCTCGCTGCTCCACCCTGTTTTCAGTTGTATGTGTATATTAGGGTAAAGTTCTTTAAAAGCGTTCAATATTTTGGGGAGATGGTATAGCGAGAACAAACCAGAAGCGCCGATTGCAATGGTTCCCCTTATTTCTACAGCTAGATTAGCTAATTGATCTACGAGTAATCTTTCGTTATGTAAGGTTTGTTCTGCATGTTCATAAAGAATCCGTCCCTCATCTGTAAAGTCAACTCCTTTTGACCCTCTTACAATCAACTCTATTTCATATTTCTTTTCGAGCTGTTTAATACGGTAGGTGAGAGCAGGTTGCGATGTATATAAATTATTAGCAGTGTGTGTAATATTCTTCGTCTTGTACAAATCAATTAATAGGTGGCAATCATTAAGGTTCATAGCAATTTCCTTCCGCATTGATATAAAAATTTTTTATCGGTGTCGCTGAAATAAATTTATTTTATTCATTGGAATATATCATATATTCTGTAAAAGGAAAAATAAATTTGAATCTGGGGAGTTTTTTCTTTGTTTTTTTACGGCTATTGTTTTTGATATAGTAGGCGTAATTACTGGAGGTATGAGTGTTTAATCTTAGGAGGGGATTTAATGCGCGCAATTCTTCCTATTGCCACAGTGGTGATTGTAGCCATTGTTGGAGTAGGTATCTTTCAATTACTCTCCTTTCCTATGCCATGGATGTTAGGTTCGTTATTTGGGGTATTGCTCACACAACTGATATGGAAAATACCTATGAAGTGGCCCGTTATGATGCGAAATATTGGGCTACTTATAGTAGGGACAGCAATTGGTCAACTTTTTACTTTTCATATATTAGTCTCGATGAAAGACACTTTACTTTTTATGCTCATGCTCAATATTTCTTTGAGTGTATGTTGCTTTGGATTAGCCTATCTCTTAAAAATATGGGCGCATATACCATTTGTGACAGCGATAACAGCTAGTATTCCCGGTGGGTTATCTCAATTAGTTATTTTTGCAGAGGAACAAGAGAATATTAACGTAGCTATAGTAACGTTTTTTCATGTCATTCGTGTTCTGTTTGTTGTTGGGCTTATTCCGATTGTTGTTTCCCTAACTGGAGAGGCGCCGGAATCAGTCATACAAAGTTCAAATAATGTTCTGCATAATATCGGTCTAATCCTATTGGGACTTCTGTTTTTGCCGATTGGGAAAAAATTAAGATTGCCGGTGCCACATTTTTTAACGCCTGTCCTTATGGGCTTGCTATTAAGTCTATTTAAAGTAGATTTAGCCCCAATGGATAGTCACCTGTTGCATATAGCACAGCTTTGTATTGGTGCGTACATTGGATTACTTTTACATCCGAAATCTTTACGATTACCCGTTCGCATATTAATAGGAGGGGTTAGTAGTGCAATATTACTGTTAATCATCACCTTTATAATTGCAGAGGGAATGGTTTTATTATTTGACATGGATTTTGCCACCAGCTATTTAAGTACAGCTCCAGGTGGAATGGATCAAATGGGACTCATCGCTACCGCATTACAAGCAGATGCTACACAGGTAACGATTTTTCAATTATTCCGCATGCTATTCATTTATGTCGTTATTCTACCTGTATTAAAGTGGAAGATATTCAAGTGATAAAAAATTTTTATGGATATGTTTAAAAATTATGTATTTTATTTATTTCTAATCATTTCTTATAGTTAATCTATCAACAAATAAAGGGGATATGTTTGATGGCTAAATATGACGTAGTAATTGTTGGGGCGGGAAATGCGGCCTTATGTGCCGCGATATCTGCAAAAGAGCAAGGGAGTTCGGTACTTGTATTAGAGAAAGGACCAATTGAAAAACGTGGTGGTAATTCATTCTTTACTGACGGCGCCATTCGTGTAGCTTATCAAAACTTAGATGCCATTACGAAAGTGATTGATTTAGATCAGGACACGATTAATAAAATTGATATGCCTGAATACAGCACAGAAGATTTCTATAATGATATTATGAGAGTTTCAAAAAATCAAAGTAAACCTGAGTTGATACGTCAATTAGTTGATCAATCCTTACCAACGATTGAGTGGATGAAAACACAAGGTGTCGTATTTGAGTTGAACTATGCGAACCAATCTTTTGAAAAAGAAGGAAAGGTTCATTTCTGGGGCGGTTTACCAGTTAAAACCGTTGATAAAGGGATCGGCTTAATGCGCAGTTTATTTCAACGTTGTGAAGAGTTGGGAATTGACGTTTGGTATGAAAGTGCAGCCACGAACATTGTCACAGAAAATGAGACAGTGGTGGCGATTGAAGTGCAAACAAAAGAGCAACTGCAAACGATTCAATGTGAAAGTGTTGTTTTAGCATGTGGAAGTATAGAAGCGGACAAAAAGAAGCGTGCGGAAGCGTTAGGAATGGAGTGGAACGAAGCAATCGTTAGAGGGACTGAGTTTAACACGGGTGATGGCATTGATATGGCGGTATCAATCGGTGCGCAAACGTTTGGTCAAAGGAATGGTTGTCATGCCATTGGAACAGATGCCAATGCACCAAGAGTAGGCGATTTCCAAAAACCAGGTGATATTTTCAAAAAGCATTCTTACCCATATAGCGTGATGGTCAATGTGGAAGGCAAACGTTTTGTAGACGAGGGAGCTGATTTTCGTAACTACACCTATGCAAAATATGGTAAAGAAATATTAAAACAACCGAAAAATATAGCCTACCAAATTTATGATGCTAAAGTTCGCCCAATCTTACGTGCGGAGTATGATTTAGAAGAAGCGACCGTCATTGAAGCAGCTACACTTGAAGTGCTTGCAGATCAATTAGATATAAATAAAGAACAGTTCCTACAAACCATTTCTGACTATAATGCAGCGGTTCAAGAAGGTGAATTCAATCCTTCAGAAAAGGACGGTAAATCGACAAAAGGCATTACCCCAGCCAAATCTAACTGGGCACAAACCATAAGTGAAGGCCCATTCTATGCCTATCCTGTGACATGCGGAATTACTTTCTCATTTTGGGGATTAGCGACAACAATCGAAGGGGAAGTAGTCAATCAAGTAAATGAACCAATAGAAGGCTTATATGCTGCTGGAGAAATGATTGGTGGTATCTTCTATGAGAATTATCCCGGGGGCTCAGGCTTGATGTCCGGCGCGGTCTTTGGCAAATTAGCTGGTGCAGCGGCTTCACGCCATGCACAAAAAGTTAATAATTGATTCTATCTTTCAGGCGACTCCCATCTTCAAAAGGTGGGAGTCGTCTGATTAATTATGGATAAAGATGATTGGATAGTAGATTGCTAAATTAGTAAGGATTACGCTTGGTATTCTAATACATAAAAGGAAGAAGGCATTACCACGCCGTTCTTATTTTAATAAAATCGACTTGACTTCATAGATAGTGTCAATAACTCCGCTAAATCTCAGTTTGCCAAATTCTCTTCTTGTGTCAGACGGCTCATCCTCCTCACGCATGGCAACTTAATTAGTTTGAAAGCAATGCATTTTGCCTGTTCATCATTTGCTAATAGGGTTTTATAAAAAATATTTAGAAACCATTGCTATGACAGCACTGACTTTGAAGAGCAATGAACTATTAATCAAAAATCTACCTTTTATGGGTTAGCCGAAATAGTTAAGCTCATGATGAATGATCTTTTGGTTTTTGGAACTTAAGTATAAATGATTCAATTGAATACCCCATCTTCTTCAATGTCCGTCTAGCTGTTGGGTAAGCACTTTTATGTTTATGCTTGTCCCTAATTACTCTCTTTTGGTGCTATTCCCTTAATGAGCATCTCTGTCCATTCTTCTGTATAAGGCAGGAGTTTTTCATATATATGTGAATGGGATATCCCTTCTACAATCGCTTGGAAATATAACAATAGAAATTCATCTGAATATTTTAAGTCCACTTTTCCTTCCTTACGGCCACGGTGGAATAAGTCTAACATGACATTATAATTTTCCTGTGTATATTTTTGCATTAACACAGTCGAACCATCTTCATCCTTTTGGGTTAGATATTCCATCATTTTTAAATAGAATGAGTGGTTAATTTTATTTAAAAAGCTGATTTTATTTTGACTCAAGGCAATTAATGTTTCATCAAACGGTTTATTTTTATCCATAATTTCATTCGCCATTGTTACCATATTTTCTAAATAGTACTTAAAAACTTCGTGTATGAGGTTTTCTTTATTACTAAAATATTTAAATAAGGTGGCTTTAGAAACGTTGGCATGCTTAGCGATATTCTCCATTGTTATATTTCCATCCGCATATTTATTCATAAGCTCAAAAGCTACTTCTAATATTTTCTTCTTCTTCTCTTCTGTTCTCTTTTCAAAACCATTCAATTGCATGACCCACTTTCTATAAAACGTCTTCCTAAAAATATTTCCAATCGAGAATATAATCTTTTCTATATTATATATATGTAATTATGTACTAGCAAATTAGAAAAAGTATTTATTTTATTGATTAAACCAAATTATATAGGTAATATTGAACTTAATATTGTTATATGGTTTAAAATATAGTGTTAAATGAATGAAAATGAACTATAACTAAACTAATTGTTTAGAGTTGTTTTCTTTGATGGAAATCCAGTTAAAAATGTAATTATGAAGAGAAGGAGTGTCGAAACTATGACAGAGGTTGTGAATTTACAAGGATTGCAGAAAAAGTTTGGTAAATTTCAAGCGTTAAAAGATGTGACCTTCTCTATTGAGACTGGAGAGGTTGTTGGTTTTATTGGACCCAATGGTGCTGGTAAATCAACAACGATCCGTACTTTGTTGGGAATTATTAAACGTGATGCGGGGCAAGCCAAGATTTTTGGTAAAGATGTTTGGCAAGACAGCTTGGAAATCCATAAACGCATTTCATATGTTCCTGGTGATGTCGCACTTTGGGGAAGTCTGACGGGTGGAGAAATCATTGACTTGTTCTTGAAATTACATGGTGGCGGAGATAAGGAAAAGCGAGATGAGCTCATTAAACGCTTTGAATTAGATCCGAAGAAAAAAGCAAAAAGTTATTCTAAAGGAAATCGGCAAAAGGTTGGTTTAATCGCTGCATTGTCTGTTGATTCCGATTTGTATATTTTTGATGAACCTACTTCTGGATTGGATCCTTTGATGGAAGCTGTTTTTCAGGAAGAAGTAGAGAAAATAAAAGCTTCAGGTAAGTCTATCTTGTTGTCTTCCCATATTTTAAGTGAGGTAGAACGATTGGCAGATAGGGTTGTTATCATTCGTCAGGGAGAAATTGTAGAGTCTGGTAAATTGGATGATTTAAGGCACTTAACGCGTTCTACGATAACATTATCCACAGTGGGTGATGTGGCAAAAATGGAACTCATTGAAGGCGTACATGACTTCACTCACAATGATAATGAAGCTACATTTTTAGCTGATAATAAATATATAAATGACATCTTACTAGAAGCGACGAAATTAGGGGTTAAAAAGTTTGAAGCTGTCCCGCCGACACTTGAAGATATATTTATGCGTCACTACGAGGGGTAATAGGAGGTGTATTAACTAATGAAAGAAAAGTTTGCACGTTGGGATATATTGTTTGTACAGTATCTGAAACGTGATTGGAAAAAAATAATTCTTTGGATATTGGGTATGGGCCTATTTTCTGGAGGCTTCGTTTCTTCATTTGAAGAAATAGCAAAAGGGCAAGGTTTGATAGGCATGTTTGAAACGTTGCAAAATCCGGCTATGATAGCTATGGTTGGTCCTACGCCAGTTGAGATAGCAGCCGAGTATACATTAGGTGCAATGTATGCACATGAGATGCTGTTGTTTTGTGGTTTATTTGCAATGATTATAGCTGTTATACATGTGGTAGGCCATACCCGAAAGGAAGAAGACCTTGGATTGACTGAGCTTATTCGCTCATTTCAAATAGGTCGTCAATCAAACTCATTTGCTGTGATGGTAGAAATAGTTGTTATTCAAATGTTATTGACCATTTTTATTAGCGCCATACTGATGAGTTTTGGAGCAGATACAATTACGCTAGAAGGGGCTTTTTTATTTGGAGCATCTGTTGGAATGGCGGGTGTGATTGGTGGAGTAATCGGCCTTGTCATGGCTCAAATTATGCCGACTTCTTCGAGTGCGACAGGTTCAGCCCTAGGGATAATTGGCTTACTTTACATCATTCGTGCAGGAACAGATGTGTCCAATGTGGATTTATCCCAGTTCAATCCGCTAAGTTGGACCTATTTAACCTTTCCGTTTACAGATAATAACTGGATGCCATTTGCATTTGTTTTTATTTTTTCTGTAGTTATGATAGTTATCGCTTTTACTCTTGAAGGCGGTCGAGATTTGGGTTCAGGTTATTTACCTGAGAGAGAAGGAAGGGAAAGGGCGAAAAAATCTTTGCTTTCTGTCCGTGGGTTATTTATTAAGATTAATAAAGGTGTCATGATTGGCTGGATGATTGGTTTTGTGGTTATGGGAGCAGCTTATGGTTCGATTTATGGAGATATGCAATCATTCCTTGAGAGCAATGAAATGATGAAGCAAATGTTTGCCCAAACAAGTGTGTCAATCGAAAAATCCTTTACAGGAACAATTATGATGGTGATGATTGCTTTAGTTTCTATATTACCGATTGCCATCGTCAATAAACTTTTTGTTGAGGAAAGTCGTTTGCATTTAAGTCAGCTTTACGCCACGAAAGTTACCCGTGGTCAATTCTATTGGACTACGATCGGATTAGCTATTGTTACTGGATTAATAGGAATCCTTTTTGCTGCAGGGGCACTTGGAGGCACAGCTATATCTGTAATGGATGACAGTGCCGTATTAGGTATGGGTCATTTCCTTGCATCAGGTTATAATTTTCTGCCATCGGTGTTATTCTTTACAGGGCTTGCTGCTTTAGCACTAGGATGGGCACCTAGGCTAGGTAAAGCCGTATATATTTATTTGGGCTATTCGTTTATATTAAATTATTTCGGCAGTATGTTAGACCTGCCAAAGTGGGTTTCAAAAACAGCGGTACAAGGTTGGTTGCCGCAAATGCCAATGGATCATTTTGAAGCGCCGATTTTTATTATAATAACTGTCATTAGTGTGGCTCTAATGTTCATTGGCTTTATTGGCTATAAAAGGCGAGATTTTGTCGAAGGCGCTTAAACGGTATAAAAAATGTATTGTTGTTGGTCTCGAGCAGGGAGACTTACAAGTGAATAGAACCTTTTCTTAATTAGCAATATAAGTGTGTACTTTTTACTCAATTAGATATTTAAATCGAAAGATAATGAAATCGTGCAAGCTTTCCTGTTTTATTTGAATATGAATCCGATGATATCCGTATCTTGTTCATCGGGTTTTATTTGTGTGTTAGGGATTAAAATAAACCTATGAAGGGAGAGATAGACTTGCTAAAGAGTATGAATGAAGCCATGGATTATATTGAATTGCATTTGTATGACGAGGTTGAAGAATCGGAATTGGAGCGCATTACAGGTACGTCTGTTTATCATTTTCGCCGAATGTTTTCATTCCTCTCTGGCATGACTTTAGGGGAGTATATTCGCAGTAGAAAATTATCTAATGCTACATTTGATTTGCTGAATGAGGGAATGAGCGTGACTGACGCAGCATTTAAGTGTGGGTATGAATCAGTTGATGGCTTTTCTCGCGCATTTCGAGAATGGTCAGGAATCAAACCATCAGAGGTTAAAAAGAAAAATAACCTTAAAGCATTTCCTAAGCTCTCCTTTCAATTAGTATTGCAAGGAGGAATAAATATGGATTACAGAATCGAGAAAAAAGAAGCCTTTAAGATAGTCGGTGTTCAAAAGAGAGTACCTATTCAATTTAATGGAGAAAATCAAGAAATAATAAAATTAGCAAAAAGCATAACACCAGAACAAAGAAAAGCATTGCATAGCTATGGGGATATGGAGCCTTATCAAGTCGTGAACGCTTCATATAATTTGGATGACGGTTGTATGGATGAAAAGGGCAGTCTCGATCATATGATTGGATTCTTGACAAAAAAAGAAGTCACCGCTAATGAATTTACGGTAGTAGATGTGCCAGCTCTTACTTGGGCCATTTTCTCTTCTAAAGGAGCATTTCCAACAGTCATGCAAGAAACTTGGGCGAAATTTGCCTCTGAATGGCTTCCTTCGTCAGATTATGAATTAGTAAATGCGCCCAATATTTCATTTACTGGAGATATGACGGACTTAAATAATGTGTATAGTGAGATTTGGTTTGCGGTGAAAAGGAAAGGTGAAAAATAATAAAGGTAAAAATCAATAAATACGAATGATTGTGACCACAGTTTAGATTGTTGCTGTGGTTCTTTTTTGCTTTTATACGGTTGAATCTTCGATGCTTATAAAAGTATATATTTGTAAAAAAATTAATGGTTGGTATAATTTATAGTAAATGACCGTAAATTCGAAATCCTGGATAATAAAAAGTTCTTTAGAAATGAGCAACATAAAGTCGAGAATTCGTAGCTAATAATGGAGTTCTAGGAAATATAAGCAACGTAAACCCATAAATTACGCGAATGAGCTAATTCCGGAAATTTATATTCCGCAAAGAGCGTTCACAGTCAATCACATACAAATCATAAAGAGAGGATGTATTCATTAATGAAAAAGTTTCTCCTGAATTTTATAAGTATTATTTCTTTTTCTCCCTTTATTACACAAGTCACACAAGAGGATGTTACATATAACATGCGGAAATTAAAGGAGTATAATTGGTTTAATGCTTATTTGCAGAATGAGATATATCAGCACCTCATTACCCATAATGAACGAGTACGGAATTTGATTGGTGGTTTTAACACAAGGAGATTTAATCATCGTCCTTATCAAAAGAAGATGGATAAGAAGTTAAACGCTGTGTTATTGAATGAGGAAATCCGAACGAATGTATAATCGTTCGGATTTCTGTTTGGTTATTCGCCTTTTTTTACAAGTAATTTTTCCCGCGACAGTTTGGCAGCTTGCACCATGACTGTTAGGGCTGCGACGGTTTCGTCAATGCCTCTTGTTTTGAGACCGCAGTCAGGGTTAATCCAGAAAAGTTGTGGGTCTAGTACTTGTAAGGCACGGTCGATGTTTTTCGTTAGTTCGTCGAGTTGTGGCACTCGAGGGCTGTGAATGTCATATACGCCTAGGCCGATACCTTGTTGGTAGGTGCTTTCTTCAAATGAGTGAATCAGCTCGCCATGACTTCTTGATGTTTCAATGGAGATGACATCAGCGTCGAGTGCTTGAATGCTTGAGATAATGTCTTCGAAATCGGAGTAGCACATATGCGTATGAATTTGTGTTTCATTTCTGACAGAAGTGGTGGCTAGTCTAAAAGCATAAACAGCAGCGTTCAGATAATCTTCCCACTTCTCTTGTTTGAGTGGTAATCCTTCACGAATGGCTGGTTCGTCTACTTGAATCATCCGGATACCATTTGTTTCTAGTGCTTCTACTTCTTCTCGAAGGGCAAGGGCAATTTGGTTTGCGACTTCGTAACGAGGGATATCGTCGCGGACAAATGACCAGTTTAAAATCGTAATCGGACCAGTGAGCATACCTTTTACCGGGTGATCTGTTAAGGACTGGGCATAGACTGTTTCTGCAACTGTCATTGGCTGTTCGAATGAGACATCTCCATAAATAATTGGTGGTTTGACACAACGAGAGCCATAAGACTGCACCCAACCGAATTTTGTGAATTGGAATCCGGCTAATTTTTCACCGAAGTATTCGACCATATCTGTGCGTTCGAATTCGCCATGAACAAACACATCAAGGCCTAGCTCTTCTTGAATATCAATCCACTTTTTAATTTCCGTTTTGATATATGTTTGATAGTCAGTAGCAGTTAACTCTCCTTTACGCCATTTTAAACGATTTCTTCTCACTTCTTGTGTTTGTGGGAAGCTTCCAATCGTTGTTGTAGGTAGGAGTGGTAGTTGGAAGGCTGTTTTTTGTGCTGCTTGACGAACAGAATAAGGTGCTTCGCGCTCTGCTAGTGATGATGGTAAGTTTTGAATGGCTGTTTGTACTTGTTGATTGTTTCTAATAGAAGATTGATTTAGCGCCTCTATAGCAGTTCGTCTCTTGTTTACCTCATCTTGGATTTGCTCTTTTCCTTCTCTTATTCCTTTTGTTAGCACTACGATTTCTTGTAATTTTTCATCAGCAAAGGCGAGTGCGGTCTTTAATGTATGATCAAGTGTTTCTTCAATTTTGACTGTAACGGGTACATGCAATAAGCTGGATGAAGGCTGGATGATTAAGCGATCCTTCGGAACAATTGCTGTAATTTCTTCTAGAAGAGAGAGCTTATTATCAAGTTTGGCGCCCCAGATATTACGGCCATCGATGACACCTGCAGCTAATACTTTATCACTTGGGAAGCCGAATTTTTGTAAGGAAGCGAGGTTTTGACCTGCATCATGGACAAAATCAAGGCCGATCGCTTGCACAGGTAAAGAGGTAACAGCTTCATAATGAGTGATGCTTTCAAAATACGTTTGTAAAATGATATTTATCTGTGGTGCTGCCTCGTGTAATGTTTGGTAAACTGCTTGATAGAGTGAGATGTCTTCTTCTGTGAGGGTAGTGGCTAAAATAGGTTCATCGATTTGCACCCACCAGGCACCTTCTTGCTGTAATTCTTTTAAAATTTGTGCATAAAGAGGAACGAATTGATTGACGATTGATTTGAATTCACTTTCTTTATAGCCTTTTGATAATTTCACAAAAGTAATCGGGCCCAAGATAACCGGTTTTCCGTCGATTTCAAGCTTCTCTTTTCCTTCTTTATAAAAGGCAAGTGGCCGGTTTTCAGCAAGTGTTGGCGTGAGGTTGGTGAGTTCTGGCACGATGTAGTGATAGTTTGTGTTAAACCATTTGGTCATTTCAGCTGCCACGGCATCTTTGTTCCCTCTGGCAATATCAAAATACGTTTCAATATCAACCTTCCCACCTCTGTATGTAAAACGCTCAGGAACAAGTCCAAACATCACAGCTGTATCGAGGACATGATCATACAGTGTGAAATCACCAACCGGGATGAGATCAACGCCAAGTTGTTTTTGTTTCTCGAGAGAGGATAAACGTATGACTTCCATTTGTTGCAGAAAAGTCTCTTTATTCAACATACCACTCCAAAATTGTTCGAGAGCTTTCTTCCACTCCCGCTTCTCGCCAATTCTTGGATAACCTACATTTGAGCTTTTTACTTCAGTCATTTTAAACACTCCTTTTATGATTGTATTTTCTCAACAAAAAATCTCTCTATCTATTATTAAATGAGAGATTCATACGCAATATTAACTAGAGTTGAGACCATTTGATTTGCTCAACACGTATTCATCACTCCTCTCTATGCATCCGTAGAGTCTAAGTGCAAACAACAGACAGGTCTCCTGACTTCAGATCATCGCTCGTTATCCCTTCCCATTTCTATTATGAAATAGTGGTTAATGATAAGTCGCTCTCCTTCACAGTGGCGGGACCGTGCCGGCATTCCACCGGGCTTCCCTTTTAAGCAATCATGCATCTGTTGCCTTTCTTATTAAGTTTTGAAAATACAAAAGACCTCTCTAAATTAAAAATAGAGAGGTCTTAATCCTCTCTTATTTGCCAAAGCTATTACACTTTGCAGGAATTAGCACCTTTTTAACAAAAAATTGTTAAAGGTTGCTGGGTTTCATCGGGCCAGTCCCTCCACCTCTCTGAATAAGAGAATTACATATTTATAATATTTTGAATTTTACAGATAGATTAGCATAATAAATGGAAGCTGTCAAAATAAATTCTTCATGAGTGATATAGATCATCAGATTCAAGCCACTTGCGAAATTTATGTAGATGGTAATAATGCTTGCCATTAAGAATGACTTTTGGTGCGTGAGGATGCTTCTGTAATAGATCCTTCATGTCTGCTTCACTTAAATAAAAGTAAAGATGAAGGTGGCTTTGCTCCACGAGTAAATGATTCATATTACCTTCATTTTTACTACTAAATTGCTTCAACCCATTGCCTATGAAATAGCCAAGTAATGCTAAACCGACGGCAATCCAAATAAAATTCAACTCGAATTCCAATTTGTACTCCCCCTTAAATACATATATATCTACTTTAACATCTCCTAACGAATAGTAATAATATATTTTTTAGTGCCGAATCCGATCAATGCCCCCATAATTAAACCAATCTACCCTGTCTATCGCACCATCTTTCATAGATTGTATACTTGTCCGAGAACAAAATTGGCCAAGCTGTATATATTGATATTACTTAGTGTTTTTCTCGGGTTTGTGATGGAAAAGGCTATAGTTAGCACAAAGGAGACTATTAATTTTGCTGAAGGAGAGAAGTGAAGTGTTATGAATCTATCTGTTATTATTCCCATTCAGAATGAAGAATCTACGTTGTCAGCCGTTTTAGAAGAGTTAGTGAAGATTGAGCCATATGAAATCATCGCTGTTTTGAATGGTTCAACAGATGGATCGGAGAAAATAGCGGAAGCATTTGAATGTAGAAAGCTTGTTTATAAAGAACCTCTAGGGGTGGATATTGGACGAGCAATTGGTGCAAGGGAGGCAAAAGGAGATACGCTTCTTTTTATTGATGGTGATATTGTCGTTAGAGCACAGGAGCTACAAGCACTGCTTGATGGCATTCGGGATGGGGCTGATATTGCCCTAAATGATTTAAGCTGGACAATGAAGCGCCCCATTAGACCACATCCGACAGCAGTATCAAAGTTCTCTCTTAATCATTTTTTAGGTAAAGGTGAGTTATCCGTTAATTCCTTAGTCGCTGTTCCTCATGTGATGAAAAAATCAGCGCTTGATACAATTGGTTGGGAGAATTTAGCTTGTCCGCCATTAGCTCATAGTATAGCTGTGATGAAAGAATTAAAGATGAGTGCACCAGTCGCCATTGACGTGATTGCTACAAATAAGATTCGACCGAAACATCAACAGAAGATTACGGGCTCCTCTTTTTCATTTTCAACAAGTTTAATAATTGGTGACCACTTACGTGCAGTGGCGCAACTGATTGAAGAGAGAGGATATCGCGGTGGTTTAAATGATGGCAGGCGAAATCGGCAATCTTTTAAGGAATATGTACAAGCCTTTTCGGTAAAGGAAGAGAAACGAGCGAAGTATAGTGCGATTATTCCTGTAGGGAAGGAGCCGGATACGATTGCTGAAGTGATTGCTGAGGTAAAGAAGGCAGGCATTGATGAAATCATTGTTGTGTTAAATGGAGCAGATGAACGAACAAAGGAAAAGGTAGAAAAGTCAGGTGTGAAAGTGATTGCGTTTGACCAGGCACTCGGACATAACATTCCAAGAGCGATTGGTGCGCTTCACAGTACAGGAGATATCTGTTTGTTCTTAGATAGTGATTTTGTTATCAAAGCAGAAGATTTAACCCCTTTTATACATGCTGTAGAAGAAGGGGCAGATATTGCTTTAAATGATTTAGAGATATTGCTCGACCGTGCCCATCCGTTGCATTCTGTGAGTGCTGCTAAGTACCTTCTGAATATGGCGCTGAAAAGAGAGGACCTCACCGTTAATTCTCTCACTGCTATTCCACACGCAATGAGCAGGAAAGTGATTGAAGAGATTGGTATCCTCACATTAATGTCTCCACCTTTATTTCAAGCAAAGGCAATTCTAAAAGGATTTAAAGTCGAATCCATTCATTATGTCGATGTCGTCAAGCCAAATAAAATTAGAAAACAGCATCACAGGCAAGCCGATGGTCGGGTCGAATCAACTGACCGGATTCTAGGTGACCACATTGAAGCATTTTCATATTTACTATCGTTCAATCAGAGATGCGGTTATACAGATGGCAACCGAAAATGGGACATGCTCCAAGGTCAAATAGATAGAGTTGCTGTTATTGGTCTCGGCTATGTTGGTCTCCCACTGGCTCTCCACTTAGCAAAAAAGGGCTGTCATGTAACGGGCATCGATCAAGATACTCATAAGATTGAGTTATTACAGCAAGGGAGCAGTTATATTCCTGATGTAAAAGATGAAGAGCTGCAAGCGGTTCTAAATTTCATTCCAAAACATACGGATGCAGCTGTAGCTTTGCTTAAAGCCGCTGAGTATATCATCGTCACAGTTCCAACCCCAATTGACGAACATCATGAACCGGATTTAAGAGCGATGATTGCAGTTACTAACTATCTTTGCCAATATTTACAGACGGGACAAACGATTATTTATGAAAGCTCTACTTATCCGGGAACAGTAGAAGAGGTGATTGAGCCTATATTCACACGCCATCACTTTCAAGCTGGTGAAGACTACTACTTATGTTATTCACCCGAGAGAATTGATCCAGCAAATAAGCAATATACATTAGCGTCTATCCCAAAAGTGATTAGTGGTCAAACAGAGAGCTCTCTTGCGAAAATTGATCAGTTTTATGCAAAGTATTTTGCTCAAGTTGTGCCAGTAAGTTCACCGAAAGTTGCAGAGTTAGCAAAGTTATTTGAAAATACACAGCGATTAGTCAATATTTCACTAGTGAATGAGTTGGACGAGCTATGTGATCGATTAGACATTGATTTTTATGAAGCCCTGCAGGCAGCTGCGACAAAGCCATTTGGATTTACTCCTTATTGGCCTGGTCCTGGAATAGGTGGACATTGTATCCCTGTTGATCCGATATATTTACAATGGAAACTCAATCAATACGGCTTAAGCAGTCAGCTTGTAGCAGCAGCAAGAAAAATTAATGATACGATGCCTCAAAAAATCGTCAAAAAAGTAGAAGCTGAATTAGCAGGGGAGACTGGGGCAATTCTTGTTGTTGGCCTAGCGTATAAAAGGGATGTGAACGATGTCCGTGAATCCCCAGCTTTAACAATATTTAACGAACTCTTGCAGAAAGGTTATCAGGTAGACTATCACGATCCTTATGTACCAACTGTTGTTCTTGAAAATAAAAGCTATCAATCCGTTCCGTTAACAAAGGAGACATTATCAAAGTATCAATTAACCCTGCTTCTTACTGACCATAGTAATTTGGATTATAAACTTTTATCGAAAGTAGAAAATATCATTGATACGAGGCATGTATTAAAAACAGGGAAATGAACAAGCAATACCATATTCCTTGTAAGGGGGTGATGCCACTTAAGGATGTAAGGAGACGATGCTTTTTGGATGGTTCGTGTTTATCTTTGATTGTCCCTATTAGTCGGGATGCGAGTAATCAGTATGTGAGTAAGTTGATCCAGACCTATCAATCTATCACAAATGTTGAGCTAATCTTTGTTGCCCATAAATCACTAAATGTTGATCCGTTTCGTCTCGTAGTAAATGATGCTTGGCAACATGTCTACGAAGCACATGTCATCGGGGCAAAAAAGGCAACGAGACCATGTATGTTATTTTTAGATCTCAACCAACATATTACGGTACCAACGCTCCAGCAATTTTTACAACCGCTGATGGACAATAGCGCGGACGCTGTTCTCAATAATATGGACTATGAATTTCAAAAAAAACACCGCCACATTCCTTCTACTATTTTCCCGCAAATAACCAATGCTTTTATCCATCGTTCGGATTTAAAAATAGACCAAATCATGTTCGTCCCTTATGGACTCTCAAGAAAAGCAGTAGATACTATTGGTATCGATACGCTTAGCAATCCTGTTGAAGCACATGTGAAATTAGTTCAACAAGGCTATGTATTGTCACATCAGCTTCCTATTCGAAATATCTTTCAGCTGCAAAATCAAGTGTGGGATAGGAAAGATGACAGGAGAAGAATAGACGATTATTTACAAGCTTACACACAAAGATTCCCGCCTAATAGCCGATCAAAGTTTTCTGATGGTGAAAGAAGATTAGATGTACTAGATTCTGTTATCCAGGGCCATCAGCCAACTATTAGAAAAAATGACCATGCCAACAACCCCTTATCCCGGTTATCAGTTATCATCCCAGCTCAAAATGAACAAGCGCGAATTAAGGCAGTAATTGAGGAGTGTATGCGATTAGGTCCGTTAGAAATCATTGTTATTGTGAATGGGTCAAATGATCAGACAGCGGTTCATGCATATGATGCAGGGGCAACGGTTATTCAGTTTGCTGAAAAACTAGGTTTAGATACTGGTAGGGCGATAGGTGCACACTTTGCCACCGGCGAGATTTTGTTATTTGTTGATGGCGATTTTGTCATCGCGATGGAAGACTTACAGCCATTTGTACAGGCTGTAGAGAGGGGCGTTGATGTTGCAGTAAATGACCTCAATGCTAGCATAAAACAGCACTGGCCGCTTCATTTAGTTACTGCCTGTAAATACGCAATAAATGTAGCTTGTAATCGAGCTGATTTAGGTGTGGGCTCCATTGTTGCTGTCCCCCATGCCTTGAGAAGGAAAAGTATTGAAAAAGTCGGTGTTGGGTCACTAGCTAATCCTGTATTAGCTTACGTAAAGTTAATTGTTAATCATTGTGTAGTCGAAAATGTACACCATGTAGAAGTGGATAAAATCAATCGCTTTCGCCCGCATACTCATTATGCTAATCGAAAAGGATGTCTAGCCCCGACTACTTCAGTCATCGTAGGTGATCATTTGGAGGCGATGATATATTTAGGGAATTTACAAAAAAAAGGAGAGAAAAAGAATGGCTTGTAAAAATGAAAGTTGTTTTGATGTATGTCTAAAATTGGTGGTAAATACGAATAGCAGACGGGCAGAAACGTCCGTTGAGTGCGATGAAGCTTGCGGTGGTATCGAGTTCGAATTTGAAAATGGCGTCATTCAAATCACTTTACCACTTGTAGCTTGTGTGGAGACGACATTAAAAGATGATTTAAGTGCGAGTGCAGAGCTAACAAGCTTATCTTTACCAGGCTATCAATAAACACAAGGAGTGAATGGAAATGGCATGTAGTCATAAAAGTTGTTTTGATATTTGTCTGAAAATCATGGTAAATACGAGAACAGGAAGAGCAGAAACGGAAGTGCAATGCGATGAGGTCTGCCCAGGTCTTGAGTTTGAATTCGAAGATGGCATCATAATCATCACGATTCCACTAGTTGCCTGTGTGGAAACAACCTTAAGAGACTCCTTGCGTGCAGATGCACAACTCGTCAGTTTATCTTTGCCAGGTTATTCTTGAACAAATAAGGAGTCCGGAACCTGATACCATTTTGGTGTGAGGTTCTTTTTATCATAAAAGATGGATGGTAGATGCGTTTAAGAGTGAGGAGGAATAGAGAGAAACTCTTGTCTAGTCGGTCAAAAGTCGATTTAAGAACTGCGGGAAAAAAGGAAAACAGTCGCTCTTGTGATGCTAATATATGTTGATAACGAGAAAAAAGAGACACCGCCGAATAGGAGGGGATATCTCACTTTTAAGCCCTGCTCGATTGGAGAGAAATAGAAAAGAGAAAAATCAATTATGTGCACCATCCTCAGAGATGTTGAATTTTTGCTCTTCATTTAGGCTGAAAAGGGCTAACGAGAGCCAAGTATGCATAAATTGCGAATCACTCAAACGGAAATGAGTTAACGATAGGATAGCAAACTGGAGTTGTGAGTCCCTCAAGTGGAACCCCTGTTCACGAGAGGTGAGCAAACTGGAATTGCGAGTCCCTCAAGAGGGAATCTGTTAAGGAGAGGTGAGCAAACTGGAATTGCGAGTCTCTCAAGAGGGAATCTGTAAAGGAGAGGTGAGCAAACTGTGATTGCAAGTCCCTCAAGTGGAACCCCTGTTCACGAGAGGTAAGCAAACTGGAATTGCGAGTCTCTCAAGTGGAACCCTGTTAATGAGAGGTAAGCAAACTGGAATTGCAAGTCTCTCAAGAGGGAATCTGTTAAGGAGAGGTGAGCAAACTGGAATTGCGAGTCCCTCAAGTGGAACCCCTGTTAAGGAGAGGTGAGCAAACTGGAATTGTGAGTCCCTCAAGAGGGAATCTGTTCACGAGAGGTAAGTAAACCGGAATTGCGAGTCCCTCAAGTAGGAATCTGTTCACGAGAGGTTAACAAACTGATTTGCGAGTAACTCAAACAGAAAATTCCCAACGAGAGGTTAACAAACTGGAATTGCGAGTCACTCAAACAAAAACCCCTCAATGAAAGCTGAGCAAACTGGATTTGCACGTCACTTAAAGGAAAACCACCCACGAAAGCCGAACAAACGGAATTTACTATTATTTATAAGAAAATCAAACCAATTGGTCTAGGGATGAGAGACGCAGTGATCAAAATATAGCTACACACTTATTTCCTTTCGATATCTAAGTACTAAATAAAAAAGACAGTGCATAATCGACTGTCTTTACTTCCTCAAACTCACACCAGTAAGGATTTCCTTCCATATTTGTTTATCATAATGATGGTTAATGGGTATTTTAACGAAGCAGATTCCTTCATGTGGCCATTCCGCATCAATGAGTGGTCGTTCTAATGGTATATTTACTTGTTGGATGATAAGGAGGTTGAAGGGGCCGCGGGTAATTTTGGAGAGGGTCGTATGCAATTCAATAATGTCATCGTATTTTGCAATTTCCCATTCATATCGGATGAATAACGTTTTTTTGCTAGTTTGTATTTTTTTGAGAAAGTTTTGAATGCGTTTGTTGAGCTTTTGCTTGAATGCTGGGTACTGATCGGTCCACTGTTGGTTGGCGATCATAGGGAAATCGTGGACAGAATCAATTTGATATAGACGGTCATGAACAAAATGTGCTCTTGCAGGGGTGGTTCCTCCTTCTTCATAAATGACTTGTCCTTCATGGACGAAATGTGCGGTAATATTCTTTTCCTCCATGTGATCTTTTTCCATGTAATTTTTAAACCTGTTTCTAAGTAGCTGATTGACCATGTTAAGATATGGCGACTGTACCCAATCAAAAGGGAATGAATTTTTTCTTAAGTGATGCTCTTTTGTGAAGATGGCAGGACCACACCAACAGCCTAAACTTACAACGAGATCATATACGCCTTTTGTTTCTGATAGCTTCAAGTTATCACTCCTTTACTTATAATTATTTTATTAATAAAGAAGAGGAAGTGATTGGACAAACAGTTAAATGCAGTAGAAAAGGCTCCTCCTTTTTTAAAAAAAGAAGAAGCCCTACTTTTATAATATTTCCGTTAAGATCTCTTTGTTCTCTGTATCCCAAATCATGAGCCCAAGTTCTTCATCTACATTGATGATACGAATGGAGACGGGGACATGGTCGCCTGCTATAGAATTAATTTTCGTACCGCAAAAGTTAAGGATGCTCGTTAACTCTGCCTTTGAAATACCTGGTGCATAGATTTTTAATTCTATATTTGTTAAATTATCATGCTCATAATTAATATCGCCGTTTAATCTCAAATCTAAATTTGTGAAGTAGGTAAGAAGGTCATCTGATAGATAATTGAGACTATCATGAAGACTTTTATCCACTTCATTTAATTCATCTGAAGGATAGACATATTGGTCTTTTTCAACCTCTTCCCAGCTGCCAATACCTTGTTTGCCTTTATCAATATAAGTATGAGCAAGAAATTGGCCAGGTGTAATTTCATTTTGGCCTGCCTCTTCATAGATAGATAAGATAATTGGTACGTTAGGTACATTTTCAATCCCTCTAACGGCAGAAATAACATTTTTGGCGATGTTTTTCGCATATTTTTCGTTGTAACTCTTGTCTTTATAAACATCATTCACTCTTACTTCACCTGTGTGAACTAATCCGGCATCATCCATTACCCGAATATGGTAGTAATCATTGATAGAAATAGCTAATGAAATCCCAACAACTTTACCTTTTTCATTTAAGTAATTTTGTTCGTGAATATGAGAGATAATTTTAGGGGTTTTTTCCTCATCTTCCAGTCGATCTTTTGTTGCTTTCATTTTGGGGTTCAGCCCATTAGGCGTATCATTAGACTCTCTAGCAAGTAATTCATTGAGCAAGTCACTATCTATGTATTGCCCTGATTGATAAAGGTGGTCTTCTGGTGAAAAATATTCAGAAGTGATATCCATCAACCCCAGTTCAATCTCAGTGATATCGTAGTTATTAGACACATTTGCTGTAATTGCACCTCGTGCCTTAGCTGGCTCAAACGGTTGCTTGACTTTGAATATATTATTCTCAATTTGCGTTGGAATGACGATATCTTCGGGTTGATCCGTGGTTTCTTCCTCATCCTTATTCATACATGCTGTTAGCGTAATAAGTAGTAATGGTGTAAGTGTAAGTAGTAGAAGCCTTCTCATGGTTAACTCCTTGTTTGTATGTTTTTGAACCAATCATCTTGCAAATAAAAGGTACCATATAATGACATTATGTACAAATGATATTTTCATAGCTTGCTTGAAAAAGGAGGATTATGAAAGGTGGAATAGAAAGGGTTAGAAAAGAAAGATGGATGTGAATAATAATGAGAGCAACCGAAAGTATTCAACGTGTTTGGGAACAATTTAATACGTTCCCGATGGAAAATCTAACGAAAATATGGCATTACCAAAAGGGGAGTGAGAGAAAGCAAAGAGAGCTATCCTTAATGAAGGAACATAGAGATCAATATGGCCTGGCGGGTAATTGTTTTGATTTAGCCATTTGGTTGTTGGATGCTTTTCGACAAGCAAAGATTCAAGCATTTCCAATCGGTCATCATCTAGGGACAGTAAATGCCCATGTAGCAGTGATTGCACTGGACGATGATGGTGGCCGCTACTTATGTGATTTGGGGGATCAGTGGTTAAATCCGGTGTTAATAGATAAGAAACGAGAAAATTTCACAAGTGAGAAACTTGGCGGTTTTTTCCCAGGTGCTAATATACAAATGATACCGAATGAATATATGGTTGAGGTGCGCTATCATAGACCAAATGGGAAAGAATCAAAACAAATATATGATACACGCCCGATTCATTGTGATGTTTTTCTCCATGCAGCTGAACATTCGCAAAATCTCATTAAGCCCACTCCCTTACTCGAATGTAGAGTTCCCTATCAAACAGAAGTAGCACACTGGGAATTTACAAATTGGATTAGCTTTTTGAGCACGAATCATGGACTAATAAAAGACAGTCCATTAGTTGGTATCGATGAGTGGGTAATGAAAATTCATGAAAAAACGGGTTATAATAAAGAAATTTTGTTGGAGATGTTAAAGCTATATCACGCTTTTCAAAATAAATAATACGACATGAGCCGTGGTTTAAGGTTTCAAAAGTAGATTGGTATTTTTGAATTGAATCATTTTGACTCTGCATTAAATAAATAGGCAACCTAGCTACGTTCTAATATATATCTTAATCAACCAAGCAATAAAAATGATATCATCCTAAAACAAAATGTTTTAAATCAGAACGCTGTTTGTTGGTAAGAAGAGTGGTGAGGAATGTCCCGGTACACCCGTTGTCGTGCTTTGGTTCAAATATACGACTGTAAATAGGTTTTTTATCTTCCCCCTTCTTTCGAGCTATATATAATTAGGTGATTTTGGATTGTAGTAAATTTTATTAGTCCGTATTTTGAAATGGAAGGCGCGGTTTTTCCTCTTCATAGATGGAATAACTCAAACCTCCATTTTCCATACTCGAACATTGCTTATCGCTACAATAAAATAGGTACGTTTGTTGCTCAGTTCTAACGCTGACTTCCATATAATACGGGAAGACGCCACCTTTAAACTTGTTAATATCTGATTCGATGGCAATGATTTTTTCTCTTTCCCTTAAAGCTAAGTAATCCTCACTTTCAACCGTTTTTAGTATCATTTCACTTAAAATGATAGCTTCTTCTCTTGACGCTTCAGACCATTGTTCAAATATGAACCATTTGCAGAAGTAATATATGTTCAGTAGTAGACTAACGGTTAATAAGAAAACGAACAGCTTGTGTTTCAATTTAAACCACCTTCAGATTTTTAGTGTAATTTTACACTAAAAATATCTTATTTACAATCGTTCATTTTTGTTGTCTACGACGGAATTTAAAAATGATCTCTTATAATAAGAGGTTAGAACATATTGTAAAATAGTAAGATTTTAATTCAATTAGATCGGCAACTCTCTGATGAATAGGTAGAAAATCATTAGAAATTGGTATTTTTTATAACTTATAAAATTCTTCTAAAATATATAGTCAAAAGGCAACTTGACAGTATTATTACTATCGTATAATTTACAAAGTGGTTAACCAAATTAGTCGACGAATGAAGCTATTATAATTGAATATTATTAAACTAGTCATCCTAGGTAATAGTTGGTAATATACGAGGAATAACGGAGGCCAACATACGTATAATGAAGAAAAAACTAGCAATTACTTTATCTACCCTTGTTTTTTTAAGTCCAATGACCACATTTGCTGATAAATATACAGTCAAGCAAGGTGATAATTTATGGGACATTTCAGAGGAACAGCGTGTTGATTTTTATGAATTATTAGACGTTAATAGTCAAATTCCTAATAAAGATCTCATTTTCCCTGAGCAAATCATTCAATTACCTAAAACGAGCTCTATTTATTATACTGTTTTACCGGGTGACTCCTTGTGGAGAATTGCCATTAAGTTAAATATTAATTTTGAAAAACTACTAAATGCGAACCCAGAAATTACGAATAAAAACCTCATCTATCCAGGGCAAAAAATTAAAATACCTGAGAGAAGAGACGGAGAACTTTTGGAACAAGATGATTCTAACATTATAAAACCACAAGCCAATACGGACAAAGTATCAAAGCCAAAAGTTGAGGAACAAGATAGATCTAAGCCAAAGAAAGAAAAACCAGAGGCGACTGAACCAGAAGAAGAGAAACCGGAAGTAACTGAGCCAAAGGAAGAAAAACCAGAGGCGACTGAACCGGAAGAAGAGAAACCGGAAGTAACTGAGCCAAAGGAAGAAAAACCAGAGGCGACTGAACCGGAAGAAGAGAAGCCGGAAGTAACTGAGCCAAAGGAAGAAAAACCAGAGGCGACTGAACCAGAAGAAGAGAAGCCGGAAGTAACTGAGCCAAAGGAAGAAAAACCAGAGGCGACTGAACCGGAAGAAGAGAAACCGGAAGTGACTGAGCCAGAGGAAGAAAAACCAGAGGCGACTGAACCGGAAGAAGAGAAGCCCGGAGTAACAGACCCAGAGGAAGAAAATGACGGAAATGCGTCTACAGGAAATCATGAGCAATACATGAATGAAGTCGTATCATTGGTAAATGTAGAGCGTGCTAATAACGGGTTGCCTGCATTAAAACTTAATGGAGACGTTTCCAAAGTTGCGTATTTGAAGGCGAAGGATATGGCCGATAACAACTACTTTAGTCATACTTCTCCCACATATGGAACACCATTTGAAATGTTAACGGCAAATGGGGTTACCTATCTTACTGCGGGTGAAAATATTGCTAAAGGCTATACATCACCTAAAGCGGTTGTCCAAGGCTGGATGAACTCTGAAGGTCATAGAGCAAATATATTAAACGGTAATTTTACAGAAATCGGCATAGGTTATGAGAGTAATGGTCATAATTGGGTGCAGATGTTTATAGGGAAATAAAGACTAAAAAGGCTGAACCTAACGCGAGGGGTTCAGCCTTCTTATAATCTTTCACGAAATCAGTACTCGTTGTTTAAATTTCTAAATATTTAGTAATATAGTATAATTTGTTAAATGACTAAATGAGAGGGGGATGCGGTTGATAATAACACTTTGTGGTTCAACCAAATTTAAACAACAATTTATACATACAGAAGCGACATTGACTTACCATGGTCATATCGTTTTAAGTCTTGGTTTCTTTGAACATAGTGATGACATTTATTTATCGAATGAGAAGCTAAATATGCTACAAGAGTTACATTTAAGAAAGATTGATTTGAGTGACGCCATTTATGTAATTAATGAGGATGAATACATTGGAGAGAGTACACGAAAGGAAATACAATACGCAAAGAGTAAAGGTAAAGACATTTATTATTATTCATCTAGTAAAAATAAATTAGACATGCTCCTTTAGGAAGGATGTGAGAGTCATTGTTAAGTTATTATAGTAAACTTTCTGCTGAAGTATATGATTTAGATAAAAATATAGGTTCAACATTTGGAGACATTGCCTTTTACCGAGATAGATTAGCTACTTGTAAAGGTAAGATTCTTGAACCTGGAGTGGGTACGGGGAGGACGCTTATTCCCCTTTTAGAAGCGGGTTTTACGGTTGAAGGGTTTGATGTATCAGATGAGATGCTCCGTATATGTCGGCGTCATTGTGCAGAAAGGGGGCTTGAGACCAATGTATTTAGCGGGGAAATGGAGTCGTTTAGTTTACCAACAAAATATGAAGCGATAATTATTCCAACAGGTACTTTTCTGTTGCTGCATGAACGAGAGGACTCTATAAAGGCATTAAAGAATTTCCAACACCATCTCTCGACAGGTGGAAAGTTGATGGTAGATATTTTTTTACAACCGGACGTTACTCTAAATCAAGCATCGACTAAGACATGGAGAACAGAAAATGGCGATGTAATTACGCTGGAGAAAAAGGTGATTGAAGTCGATTATATAAAACAGTACACAGTTTCTCACCATCGTTATGAAAAATGGAGAGATGGGCAGCTGATACAAACAGAATTGGAACATTTTCCTCTCCGTTGGTATGGAGTCGAAGAGTTTAAGACCATTCTTGAGGCAACGGGTTTCCACAGCATCATTATTTCAGCCGATTATGAACAAGGGCTATATCCTACTAATGCTCATCAATCGATTACATTTGAGGCAGTAGCGAAATAGAGCAAGCATGCTAAAAAAAGCCAGTGACCACACCACTGACTTTACTCACTTTATTTCATATATTGAGAAGCATTTTGTAAAAACAAAAACGTATACACAATTGGAGGTTAGGTGGTGGCTAGATGAATAAGGAATTCTATATCATGACTGAAGCCTGTCCTGCGTTAAATTTTTTTATCTATATTCAAAATATATATGGTAATCAGACGAAAAAGAATGAGCGCAGATTTCCTTATATGATTAGAGAGTATGCTTTTAGTCAAAACTTTGAAGATAGCTATAAAGAGAAGTGGGCAGAAACGGTTCAGCTTGTGGCGGAGAATCGATTTAATGGTGAAAAATTATTTTATAATCATAAAAACTTCTTTTTTGAAGGCTTGTTTATGGATTATATAAGCTTTAATGAAGTTTATCAATCTTTTAAAGTATGGTGGCAGAGTCTAACGGGAAAACTGGCCGTCACAAGGACAGTAGATGAAGAGATAAGTAATATCTATCGTGATTTAGCTGAGTCTTCCCCAAGGAAAACCTTGTTTGTGCAGGTTATATATGATGATTGCTTCTTAGGGGACTTGATGTGTCAACCATATTTTTGTATTGTAACGATGGAGCAATGCTTACATGGAAAAGAAAAACTACTACAATTCGTACGAAAAAGTATGAGATAAAGGAAGGTTAAAAAGAATGACTAAAAAGTTATCAACAGAAAACCAAGAAGAGTTATTATCCATTTTAAAATTACGTTTTGAGAAAAACTTGGAAAGACATGAAGGTATTGAATGGGAGAACGTGCAAGAAAAACTAGTAGCACAGCCGGACAAGCTGTGGTCCCTTCATGAAATGGAGAGAACAGAAGGTGAACCTGATGTGGTGGGCTATGATGAATCCACAGGCGAGTACCTCTTTTTCGATTGTTCAAAAGAAAGTCCAAAGGGGCGCCGCAGTGTTTGTTATGACAGAGAGGCACTTGAGGCTAGAAAAAAACATAAGCCAGAAACGAGCGCGATGGATTTAGCAAATGAGATGGGCATTACAATTCTTACTGAAGAACAGTATGAATCATTGCAGCAGCTAGGAAATTTTGACCTTAAAACATCTAGCTGGATACAGACTCCAGAGAATATTAGAAACCTCGGAGGTGCATTATTTTGTGACCGCCGCTATGATCATGTATTTGTCTACCATAACGACGCCGATTCATACTACGGGGCTAGAGGTTTCCGTGGTGAGTTAAGGGTTTGATGTTGTTAATGATTGATGGTTCGAGAAAAGCTAATATGACTCCAAACCCACGTTTGAAAAATGGCATCTACTCTGTTCTCTAGCTCTTCGGTTGACATCTGTTTATGTAGAGATAGTTCTTTAAGCGTAAAGGTTTCGGTAAGTGGTGAAGACATTCCTTTTACTTGCATGGAGAATGTAACAGTCTGATTCATAGAAAACCTCCTCAAAATGGATTATTATTACCATTATATACAAATAGGTGGTGCTGTACTTGAAAGATCCACAAAGGCTTTTTTCCATTAATGACCCGAGGGATTTTATCACCGTGTTGATGAATGAGTTGAGAATGGATGCGCAAACATTAGAGAAAATATCTGGCATTAATCAGATGGCTATAGAGAAGTATAGAAAAAAAGATAGTACTTGTGATTGGGGAGAGCTTCATGGTGTAGATAGACGTATGGACTTCAATCACCTTTTAGCTTTATTAACTTCTGGCATGTTTGCTTGTGATGTGGATAGTCGTTTGCAAGCGGTCATTGACGTTTTGCAAACAAATTATGGTATTAGTGTCAAAACGATTTCTATTTATACAGGAGTGAGCGAAGAAGCCATCAAGAATTTTCTTGCTGATCGCAACTCGGTGTCTGTTGAAACGAAATATAAACTAGCTGTGCCTGTACTATTATTACATTATATTTGTAAATAATATCTCATTTATTGGAGGTCAATCATGCAGGAGTTACCATCAACATATTATGCTGTGATCTTTACTTCCAAAAGGACAATTGGCGATAACGGGTATGAAAAAATGGCATTGGCCATGGAGGAATTAGCGCAAAAGGAAGAAGGCTTCCTCGGGATCGAAAGTGCCAGAGACTCACAATTAGGAATTACTGTTTCATATTGGGCAACATTTGAGGATATTAAAAGGTGGAAAGACCATGCGGCCCATAAAGTCGCACAGGAAAAAGGAAAATCGGACTGGTATGAGAACTATCAGGTGCGTATTTGCAAGGTGGAAGAGAGTTATGATTTTGAACGATGAAGTCTACTTTAGAAGTAGGCTTTTTTATTTAGAATTGAAACTATTTACCATTTTTATCGTATGTAAACGAAGGGGTGTTTGGTTGGTTAAGTTAAATTTATTATTTGTTTTGATATCGTTCATTTTGTTTGTACGCTTCATGCTGTTTAATGCATTTAACCTGTGGCATTGGGCTGCGATATTTTTATTCCCAACAACCGCGCTTATTATTTATTTAGTAAGTAAACGGATGGCTGGAAAAGAAGATAACTATCAACCTCCTGATAAAGACGGGTGGTCGTTTTATCATCTGCAACGAACATTGATGAATAAAAAGCCACTTTTTAAGGGTGAGGAAAAACGCGGTTTCATTCAGCAATATTTTACGCAGAGATGGCAATATGTTGTGAGTGATATCTTTGATTTACGCTGGTATTTATCTTTGCGCATATATATAGAAGAGGATTCCTTTGATGTACGTTGGAAAAGAAGTAGGGGGTTTTCTCAACAGGAGCAATGGCTGATTTACAAAAATGGTATCGTAATTGGCAAAGCTAACACAGTAATGAATGTGAAAAATATGTCTAAGCTGAAGGAAGTGATTTTTTTTGAAGTAGAAGAGGAAACCTGGACCACAAATGCATTGACGGTTACTTCATCGATCTCGCTAATGAGAGATAACAAGAAAGAAGGCTTACTGCGGCGTAATCATTTGATAAGTAATGTACAATCGATAAATGTAACCGACGATCGATCAGAGTATATCATGTCTCTCATCCTTCACTCTTATTATTTTAAGTAAGATGCTATGACAAATGAGGCAAATTGAAACTAATAGAGAGCCTGAATAAGAAATGAGTCGGGCAAAAGGGGAAATCAGTACTAGTCGAGAGTCTCAGCAGGAAATGAGTCGGGCAAAAGGAGAAATCGGAACTAATCGAGAGTCTCAGCAGGAAATGAGTCGGGCAAAAGAAGAAATCGGGACTAATCGAGAGTCTCAGCAAAAAATGAGTCGGGCAAAAGAGGAAATCAGGACTAATCGAGAGTCTCAGTAGGAAATGAGTCGGGCAAAAGAGGAAATCAGGACTAATCGAGAGTCTCAGCAGGAAATGAGTCGGGCAAAAGAGGAAATCAGGACTAATCGAGAGTCTCAGCAGGAAATGAGTCGGGCAAAAGAAGAAATCGGAACTAATCGAGAGTCTCAGCAGGAAATGAGTCGGGCAAAAGAAGAAATCGGAACTAATCGAGAGTCTCAGCAGGAAATGAGTCGGGCAAAAGAAGAAATCGGGACTAATTGAGAGTCTCCACAAAATATGAGCAAAACAAAAAGAAAATCAAAGCCAACAGGAAAGAGCAAAGTGAAAGGCATACATCGCAGAAAAATCGCAGCATGATATGAGAGTAAAATGTACATAATCTAGTAATCTTAAATCATTATCAAAGGAAAAGGGGGGCCACATGTGGACAGTCCTAAATTCAAAGAGTTTTTAAGAATAACAGAAGCGCTGAATCAAGTGAATATCATTCCTTTGTTAATGGGTTCGGTGGGGCTTGAGCATTTGACAGGAGTGGATTGGCAAGCAAGAGATTTAGATATTCATGTGCCAGGTGATGAGCGAGGGTGGGCCGTACCTCCGGATCAGAATGTTTTTGAGTGGCCAAAGATTGTTGATGTGATGGTATCGCTGGGATATCAATTAGTCGATTTGCATGAACATGAATTTATGAAAGAGGGTTTGTCGGTTGAGTTTGGAATTATCGATACGTTACCTAACTTTGCTGGAATTCCCTTAGCAGAATTAATGCTACAACAAGTTGAAAATAGTAAGTATTATTTATTAAATCACGAGCAATATTTAAAGGTTTATCAAGCTTCTTCTAAAGATAGTTATCGTGCTGAGCAAAATAATGATAAAGATAGGGAGAAAATAACTTATTTACATAAGGGGGGATATCATGCTAAAGAGTAGCCTTTCTTTTGCGGTGATCTTCTTTTTAACGGGAACGATATGGCAATTAATAAGTAGTCAGCCCATTTCTTGGTTTGAGAATATAATGGTAAGTTTGTTGGTGTTTCTTGGGTATCTATTTTTTGAATGGACCAACATTCCTTTTGATTGGAATAAAAAAAAGCATAAGAACAGAGAAGAATGATATCTAAGACAGATATCATTCTTTTTTGTTTAAATATAAGAATTTTGATAATATACAAAAAACATTTGAAGTTAACGTTAACGTCAATTGTATACTAAGAAAAAGGAGGTGCTGATGACTGAAGACAATACGTGAAGTAGCTGCAAAATTTGATGTTTCTACAAGGACGATTCGTTATTATGAAGAGCTAGGGTTAATTCGCTCGACTCGTTCTGAAGGCAATCATCGTTTGTATACAAAAAAAGAGTGTGCCAAGTTAAAGTTGATTTTTCGTGGAAAGCGGTATGGTTTTTCATTGGAAGAAATTAAAGAAATGGTGCTGCTATTTGATTATGACAGAACCGGTATGGCCCAGTTAGAACGTACGATTACTTATGGTAATCAGCGCATCAAGCAAATTGATCAAGCCATTGAAGAACTGTTGGAAATGAAAGAAGAGTTGCTGTCTTTGAAGAAGAGCTTTAGTGAAAGGCTCGAAAAACTAGTAGAAGAGAGGGATCGTCATGAATAGTTCGCAATTAGTCGCAAGAAATGCCAGGAAGTATCCTCAAGCACAGGCAGTAATCGGTTTTGAAGGAAGTCTTACTTTTCAAGAGTTAAACGATAAAGTAAATGCTCTTTCAAACGGTTTATTGGAAAGAGGAATTGATAAAGGAGACAATGTCTGTTTGTTTATGCCTAATACATTTGAATTTATCATTACCTATTTTGCTGTGCAAAGAGTGGGTGCTGTTGTTATACCGATTAATGCCAAGTTCACATTGGATGAGGTGCAGTACATTGTCGATCATTGTGAAGCGAAAGCTATTTTCGCACATGAGATTATTTTTTCAGCAGTTGAGAGTATTGAAAAAGTACCATTGAAGATTAAAACGGGAGAGCATGCGCAGAATTGGGAAAGCTTTGAGCAGTTATTGGCCCTTTCTCCTGGAAAAGAAGTTGAGTGTAATCTAACGGAAGATGATTACAGTACCATTCTTTATACATCTGGAACGACAGGTGATCCTAAGGGTGTTCTTTTTAGCTACCGCAATATTTTAACAGTGGCGCAAATGATTGCGGTTGAAATGGAAGTAAAACCAGATAGTAAAATGCTTTTAATGATGCCGTTAACGCATTCAGCCCCCCTACATTTATTCCTCATGTCAGCAACGGTTGTCGGAGCAGCAGTTGTCATTACTCCTACCTTTACACCAGACCTACTTTTGAAAGCGGTTGCAACTTATCGAACAACACACTTTTTTGGTGCACCGGTCGCTTATTTACTGACCGCACAACACCCAGAAATAAAAAACTACGACCTATCAACGATGAAATGGTGGGTTTACGGAGGAGCGCCGCTTGCCAAGGAACAAATTGATCTTATTGCTGAAAGATTTCACACGGATCGACTAACAAGCGTGTATGGCTTAACGGAAGCAGGACCAAGTGGCGCCATCATGTTACCTGAAGAGCATGGAGAAAAGACAGGGAGCATTGGTATGCGAGCACCCCTTCATACCGAGTTAAGAATTGTTGATGAACACGGTCAAGTGATCCCGGCAGGTGAAGTTGGAGAAATTGTCTTGCGTGGAGAAGGCAACATGGTGGGTTACTACAAAAATATCGCATTAACAAAAGAAACATTTAACGGTGACTGGTTAAAGACTGGGGATATAGCAAGACGGGATGAAGAGGGCTATATATGGATAGTCGATCGTAAAAAGGATGTTATTATCTCAGGTGGTGTAAATATTTATCCTAAAGAAATCGAGGACGTTATGATGAAGTATCCCACTATTCAAGAAGTTGCGATTCTCGGTCTCCCACACCGAGAATGGGGAGAAACCGTAACAGCCTTCTTCTCAGCAACAGAAGAGGTAAATAGTGAGGAGCTCAATCGATTCCTCGTTGACCATCTAGCAAAATATAAAATCCCACGTTCCTACCATCAAGTTGACATGTTGCCAAGAAATGCGTCAGGAAAAATATTAAAAAGAGTGTTAAAAGAAGGGGTGGAGCAAGTATGAAAGTATTGAAGGAACCGGAAAAGAAAAGTGACTATGCGACTAATTTTTTCAAAGAAGACGAGACGTTACTTCATATTTTAAGAGAAAAGCTTCCTCCTGCGTTTTTTGATTACGCAGTTGAAAAATTAACAGCGTACGGCGCGCAATGTGCTGGTCCGATTGATGAACGTGCTAAATACACTGATCGAGAAGGACAACCAGTGCTAAAACAGTATGACCGCTATGGTGAAGAAGTTTCTGAAGTGTGGGTGAATAGCGGCTACAAACAAACAGTAAAAGAATCATACGGTACGGGTATGGTGGGCTATGTGCATAAGGAAATCCCTGAGCTTGGTAGAAAAGGCAACTATATTTACAGTTATGCGCAAGGGTATCTCCTTTCACAAACAGAGCCAGGATTTTATTGTCCAGTTACTTTATCAATGGCGACCGCCTATCTATTGGATCATTATGGGAATGAAGAAGTGAAGAAACGCTTTTTACCACATCTGTGTGCAACAAATGCTGATGAGGAATTATACGAGGGAGCGACTTTTTTAACTGAACGGCAAGGCGGGTCAGATGTAGGTGCAAATGTCGTGAGAGCAGTAAAAGAAGAGGGACAATACCGGTTGTTTGGTGAGAAATACTTTGCTTCCAATGCTGGCCAATGTGGTGTAGCAATGGTGTTAGCAAGAAAGGAAGGCGCCAAAGAAGGAACGCGGGGCTTAACATTGTTCGCTGTTCCGTGGAAAAAAGACAATGGCGAGCTAAATCATCTTCGCATTAGAAGATTAAAAGATAAATTGGGTGTGCGTGCTGTCCCATCTGGAGAAGTAGAATTTGATGGTAGTGTTGCCTATGCAGTTGGCGATGAATCAAAAGGTTTTTACTATATGATGGAAGCATTAAACCTTTCTCGGATATGTAATGCTGTCGCATCGATCGGCATCATGAAGCGAGCGTATGAGGAAGCAAAGCAGTATGCCATAGCTAGGGAAGCGTTCGGTCAAAAGTTGATTGATTTGCCAATGATTCAACAAACACTTTCTCAACTTAAGGCAAAGCTTGAGGTAGAAGTCGTCGCAATTTTTGATTTAGTAGAACTATACGACAAGGTTGTAGCGGGTGAGGCAAGCGATTCGGAGGTTATTCTACATCGACTCTATATTGCCCTTTTGAAAAAAGAATCAGCAGAAAATGCGATTCATTTTGCCCATGAAGCAATAGAGATGCATGGAGGAAACGGTTATATAGAGGATTTTATCACCCCAAGGCTTTTACGAGATGCCCAAGTG
Source organism: Cytobacillus kochii (assembly GCF_044790165.1). NCBI lineage: Bacteria > Bacillati > Bacillota > Bacilli > Caryophanales > Bacillaceae > Cytobacillus > Cytobacillus kochii. The sequence goes on from NZ_CP085254.1 coordinate 303,307, forward strand.
CTAACGGTATGGGAGGGCACGGCGAACATACTCGGTCAGGAATTAATCCGTCTCGTTAATAAATTTTCTGCAGACGAACTATTTATCAATCAAACGTTTGATCGAATTGCTTTACTAGCTAAAGGTGAACAGACAGCACTCGTTGAAGTAAAGTTTGCTGAAGTGAAACAACAGCTGGAACAATTCGCTAAAGCTAATCCCCTCGTGCAGCAACTTCAAGCGAAACCATTAATGAAAATAATGGCTCATCTTTATGAAAGTGTCATCGCATTAGAATATGCGCAGAAATTTAAGGGTAAATATGAAGCGATCGCCGAACTCTACTTAAAGCAAACTTGGGGGAGTGTTGATGGAGAAGAAACACGGGTTTTGGAGTTAAGTAAGATCGTTATATAATCAGTTGCATCCCTAGAGTGCTAGGGGTGTTTTTTTATATTTGGGTAGGGGGATGAGATCTGAATCAGGTAGGGTTATATATTGAGGGAAAGGATTAAAGGGTTAAATAATTCGCCAGTAAGTTTGCTCAAAAGAGAATGTCCACTCAAATGAGTGGAAGGAGGGCAAGAAGTGTTGGGAAATGGGGAATAAGAACACAAGAGTAATGAAAACCACAAGGATGTGTTTGTAAATCAGAAATAAGAACACAAGAGTAGAGAAAAAGGCGAAGAAGTGTTGGGAAATGGGGAATAAGAACACAAGAGTAATGAAAACCACAAGAATGTGTGTGTAAATCAGAAATAAGAACACAAGAGTAGAGAAAAAGGCGAAGAAGTGTTGGGAAATCAGAAATACGAGCACAAGAGTAATGAAAACTACATGGATGTGTTTGTAATTCAGAAATAAGAACACAAGAGTAGAGAAAAATGCGAAGAAGTGTTGTGAAATGGGGAATAAGAACACAAGAGTAATGAAAACCACAAGGATGCGTTTGTAAATCAGAAATAAGAACACAAAAGTAAAGAAAAACGCGAAGAAGTGTTGTCAAATCAGAAATACGGTCACAAAAGTAATGAAAACCACAAGGATGTGTTGTCAAATAAAAAATGCGAACATAGCAAGATGGATAGCACCAAGCCACCAGCGAAAATTAAAATATTAGCTTAATTTAGCAAAAACCCTAATGCAACTCATGCTAATGCCGTAACCCTGACTCAGACTTAAGACTAATTTTTACTTTTTGAAACTAAATGTCTCACAAAATCGTATAGAATAGTAGAGAAGAATCTAAAAAAAATCCTGGGGGGATAAAAGATGTCTACAGGAATGCTATCAATTATTGCAATCGCATCTATCGTTATATGGCTTGCGGTATCGAATGAAGTTTTAAAAACGGAAAATAGTCGCTCGAAGTTAATTACTTTGATGACTGCCGGCACTTTAACAACAGTGATATTGACGATTTCACTTTTTCAAAGCGTGTCTTTTAAATGGTAGGTGAAACTTCATGGTATTTGAATTTGTAAAAGTCGAAGTTTTAATACCAGGCGAATATATTATGAGATTAAGAGATGAATTGAATGCAATAGGAACATAAACAGTAGGGATTTATATCCTACTCAGCGGTAAAAGGTTACTATAGACCTTTAGAAGACGCAAATCCTTACTTCGGCCAAATTGGGAACATCTCGTTTGGGACTGAATGTAAGATGGAATTTCGTTGCCTATATAGCCAGATGGCAGAAGTGAAAACGATCATCAAACGCATCCATCCATATGAAGAGCCAGTGATCTATTTTCATCCGGTGTTCGTTTAATATAAGGTGGAGGCCAATATGGAAGGTTTATGATTTAAACAAAACTTGATTATAACCAATTCGGGCCGATTGATGATGACTAGGTTCGTGAAGTTTTTACCTTGTGTAATCCCGATCCCAAAAAATGTATCAAAAACCTCTTAGAATGAACCTCTCTCATCATTTGAGCCATTTTTCCGTATATAAATATTTATCGTGTAATAAGATGAACCTATAAGCTTACTTTTGAAAAGAGGCGTACATGTGTCAAAAGTTCATCTCTCTCTTATTTTAGGAATACTTTCTATCATCACACCGTATATTGGACTTGTTATAGGTATCTTTGGTAGCATCTATGCATCAAAGTTATTGTGCAATATTAATGGACCTGAAGGAAGAAAGTTAATTTCTGCTGGAAAAGTATGCAGTGTGATTGGTATTTTCCTTCATACTATTCTGCTCATTTTATTAAGTTTTTCTCTTATTATTTTTTTCTTAACCAGTGTGTAAGCAGAAAAAATCTTTGTGGCTCCCCGCCTTTATAAAAGAATTAGACTGTGCTATTATTTAGGAGGTATATCGTCTTAAAGCAAGATGATATATCTATAGTTAAATGATGAAAATAGGCGAGGCGAAAATAAAAATGTCAAATGATAAAGTAAGGATTGAAAACGATTTCTTAGGTTCGAAAGAAGTGCCAATAGATGCATATTATGGTGTTCAAACCTTACGTGCAGTTGAAAACTTTCCAATTACCGGATATCGCATTCATGAAGAGCTGATCATCGCAATTGCTATGGTTAAAAAGGCAGCCGCGTTAGCAAATATGGACACAAAGAGATTATATGAAGGGCTTGGCAATGTTATTGTTCAGGCTGCTGATGAAATTATTGAAGGTAAATGGCATGATCACTTTATTGTTGACCCGATTCAAGGTGGCGCTGGGACATCCATTAATATGAATGCCAATGAAGTGATTGCCAATCGTGCGCTAGAGTTACTAGGGAAGAATAAAGGAGACTATGCACTTCACTTAAGTCCGAATAGTCATGTCAACATGTCACAATCAACAAATGATGCTTTCCCAACAGCGATTCATATTGCTACATTGAATGCATTGGAAAAACTGACACAAACGATGGAGCATATGCTTGCGACATTTAAGGAGAAAGCGAAGCAGTTTGATCATGTGATTAAAATGGGTAGAACACATCTGCAAGATGCGGTTCCGATTCGTCTTGGACAAGAGTTTGAAGCATACAGTCGTGTAGTCACAAGAGATATTAAACGGATCCAGCAATCTCGTCAGCATTTATATGAAATCAATATGGGGGCAACGGCTGTAGGAACGGGACTAAATGCAGACCCTATTTATATTGAAAGTGTTGTTAAACATATGGCTGAGATTACGGGCTTACCACTTGTTGGAGCTGATCATCTTGTCGATGCGACTCAAAATACAGATGCTTATACAGAAGTTTCTGCAGCGTTAAAAGTCTGTATGATGAATATGTCTAAGATTGCTAATGACATTCGTTTAATGGCATCAGGCCCACGCGCTGGTCTAGGCGAAATTTCATTGCCTGCGCGTCAACCAGGTTCTTCTATCATGCCAGGTAAAGTGAATCCAGTTATGCCTGAAATGATTAACCAAGTGGCATTCCAAGTCATCGGTAATGACCATACCATTTGCCTTGCATCTGAGGCAGGACAGCTAGAATTAAACGTAATGGAGCCGGTACTTGTTTTTAACTTATTACAATCAATCAGTATTATGAACAACGCTTTCCGTGCTTTTACAGATTACTGTTTATCAGGCATTGAAGCGAATGAAACGCGTTTGAAAGAATATGTAGAAAACAGTGCAGGAATCATTACAGCAGTGAATCCACATATCGGATACGAAGTCGCAGCACGCATCGCGAGAGAAGCAATCATCAATGGCAAATCCGTTCGTGAACTGTGCTTAAAATACGATGTGCTTACTGAAGAAGAATTGGATCTTATCTTGAACCCATACGAAATGACGAATCCAGGTATCGCGGGTGTGTCTTTGTTAAATAGAGATTAATTTTAATGCTTAGAGTTGATAATGACTCTAAGCATTTTTGTATTTCAGACATTAGCGTGTGATGTCCTAATAATAAACTAAGAAGTATTTTACATTTTTGGATAGTATTAGTATAATATATGTAAAATACTTTTTACATTTTGGAGGAGTAATCATTTTGGACGGAGTCGTTATTGCGTTTTTAACAATACTAGTGTTAAGTATTATACTGATTTTGTTTACATTGAGTACATTGCCCCTAATTGGTGATGAAAGGAAAAACTTTATTAAAATGAAAGCACAATCGTATTCTTTTGCAGCTGTTGTCTTATACTTAGTTTTTGAAATGGGGAAGAAGGTTTATTCAGCTTTTTGGGGAAGCAACACTTATGAAGGACTCTCACCATTCTCCTTTCTACTAAGTATTTGCATTATCTACTTGATTACATTACTTTTTTATAAGAGAAAATACGGTAATTAAGATGAAAAACCGAATTCATGAGTTAAGGAAGTCAATGAAACTATCGCAGGAGGATGTAGCGAAACGTTGCAAAGTAACGAGGCAAACGATTAATGCTATTGAAAATAATAAATATGATCCAACACTGCAGTTGGCGTTTAATTTAGCCAAAGTATTGGATATCACAGTAGATGAGTTGTTTGCGAGTGAAGAGTAGAGAAATTTGATAATAAAATAATAAAGGGAGTTGAGGATCTCTGGAAGAAAATCAAAGGTCAAAACTAGAGCTGTATCAGGCGAATTATGGATCACTCGTCACTGCGTTACTTTGTCTCTACAGTGCCTATGTCAGTTGGGGAGAGAATTGGTTTTTAGTATTTTTATTTAGTGCAGGTATCATTATTTGTGGGACATTTGCTTGCTATGATATTAAAAGAATGATACAGCAGCGGAAGCTTAAGCGTTAGAATTAGGGGTTAGGAATTTGCCCAATCCTTATTCTGAATAGATATAAGTTAATCCGCAGAAAAGCTGTCGAGAAATCGACAGCCAACAAATATATATAACCTCTTGTTTACTCCACATACACCGCCGTACCATAAGCTAATATTTCACTGGCGTTTGCCATTATAGCTGACGTTTCTAAACGTACACCGATAATCGCATTTGCCCCTTTTTCTTTGGCATGCTCTACCATTCGACCGATTGCTTTCTGGCGAGATTCCGTCATCATATCTGTATATTCCGAGACTTCTCCACCGACAATCGTACGTAATCCGGCCACGATATCTTTTCCAATATGTTTCGATTGGACTGAATTTCCCCTAACAAAACCTTTTAACTCTTTTATTTCTTTACCTGGTATTGTTTCAGTAGTCACGATAATCATTTAATTCATCCTCCTCTTTTCTACGAACGTTTCTTACGATGATATAGAATATTAGTGGTACGGGTGCTTGAATTAAGGCGATAATACCCCAGAACCAATGATTCATCCCATTTTTCTTTGCATTAGTAAATAAAAAGATACTTTGTGATAATAAAATAATAGCTACTAAGAATAGTAAAAAGAAATCAATATTCGTCATGTCGCACCTTCTCTCTATGTTTTTGGATTTGCAGCAAGGTATAACAGATGACTAGAAGGACTGTAAGACCTTGTAATGTGATAAAGACAACTGGTATTTGGGTTAATGTTGTAAAAAATAAAACGAGAATAAGTGTTGCTATTCCGCCGAATAAGAGTAATTCTCTTCGCCATTTTCTGCTAGCTGCATCCTTTTTAGCGATGACCATTTTTTCAAACCAATCTTCACTAGGAGTAGAGATGGGGTTATTTTCCTCAAACTGTGCAAAAGAACGTGTCATTTCTTTTGAAAAAACTTCTTCATCCTTGTTTGATAGGGTTTTCCATTGTTCCTGGGCCTTTCTCATCTTCACCCATCTCCTTTCGAATGGTTTTAATTCCGCGGTGAACTCTAGATTTTACTGTTCCTTCAGCAATTCCAAGCATTTTGCCAATCTCATCATACGCATAGCCATAATAATGTTTTAAAATAATCGGCACTCTTAATTCATCTTCTAATTCACCGAGAGAAGCTAATAAGAAATCCCAATCTTCATTTTGTGACTGTGCCTGCCATTTTAATTTCCGCATATGCTGTGCTTTAAAAGCATCAGCTCGCTTTTGGCGCCTTTTTTGATCGATATATAATTTTGTGCCAATGGATATGATCCAAGTGGAGAATTTCGATTTCACCTGAAATTGATTTAATTTTTCAATCGCTTTTGTCATCGTCTCTTGTGCCAAATCCTCAGCTTCTTCTCGATTAAGGGTGAGCTTCATTAAATAATGAACGAGAAGGGGATAACTCTCTTTAAATAAGTGAGCTAACGCCAGGTTATCGCCTAGTTTCGCTGCTTTAATCCATTTTTTCTCTTCCAAACCTTGCCCCCCTTTTCTTTGGATTTACTACTATGACGATTAGTGTTCTCCTTTCGTTCACGAAAAATAAAATTTTTTGAATGGAGATAGAGATTATCTCTTGTTATCGCATAGAAGTTATGTGTGCATGAATAAAAATGTAAATGATTTTCTACCATTTGCCTTTATAAAAAAGATGTACCAGAATTAGCTACACTTCGATATTTCACTAACTGGGACAGTATAATTCAACAAGAAGGAGATATTTAATACATGACGAATTAAACCTATATAGCTAAATTTGGAGGTAATCTATGAACCCTATTTTAAATCAAGTTGGTACTGTGTTTATTCCCGTAAGCAACATTGAAGAAGCTCGTAAATGGTATTGTGACATATTAGGTTTATCAGCAGATGGTGAAATATTATTTGGTCATTTGTATATAGTACCTATGAACGGAACAGGAATTGTATTAGATAGCAAGATTTATTCAGAGGATAATATTTTCAAAACTCCACCTTTTCATTTGAATACTAATAATATAGAACAAGCATATGAGTATATGAAGGGTAAGAATGTCGAATTGACAACAGAAATTGAGCATAACCAATGGTTTAATTTCAAAGACCCTGATGGGAACCATTTAATGGTTTGCAAATGTTAAAACTGTTGCGGTTAGCATTCGCGGCATAAGGCACATTGAAATGATCAATCTTTTTTATAAAAAATTCATATAAATTTAAAAGTATTACGCCATTTTGATTCAATCTTTTTTCAAAATGGCGTTTTTGTATTTGTTAGTAACGGCGTTTAGGAATAAAATTAGTCAAATAATGGGGGGATGTCTGTGCAAACAAAACAAAGTGAAAAAGTAATCAATTCAATTGAAAAATCATTTAAAAAACAAGTCCAAAAAAACAAAAATTTAAAGAGTGCATTTTTACTTGTTCATTCTGAAAAGAAAGGTATCCATTTAAATATCGCAGAAGGGTCAATGAATCCAAAACAGCCAGCATATATGGCAAGCGTAGGAAAAATATTCACGTCAGTTTTGGTTAGTATTTTATATGAAAACGGTCAATTATCATTCGAAGACGGTATTACCAAATATTTAGATCGAGAATTATGCAAACACCTTCATGTTTATCAAGGTAAAGATTATACGAATGACATTAAAATTAAACATCTACTAAATCAAACGTCTGGTTTGTATGATAATTTCCGTCCATTACTTGAAAGGCTTCTGGATGATCCAAACTTTACCATAACCCCACAAGAGGCAATTACTTGGGCAAAAACACATCAAAAACCTCATTTCCCTCCAGGTAACGGCTTTAAATATACTGATACAAACTATCATCTATTAGGCTTAATCATAGAAAAAATAACAGGAATATCTTTTCATGTAGCTATGAAACAATATATTTATCAGCCCCTCAGTATGATGAATTCATCTGTGTTACACTATTCTAATCCATTAGACAAAGATACCCAACATTTAGCAGACTTTTATATTAATAAAAACAACCTAACTAATCACAAAGGATACGCAGGTCTCGACTATGCAGGCGGTGGAGTAGTATCTACTGGAGAAGATATGTTGAAATTTATGAAAGCGTTAGTATCCTATCAATTATTGAAAAAGGAAACGCTTGAGAAAATGATGAATGATAAAGCAAAGTATGGGGTAGGAATTGAGTATGGATATGGAATTATGCAGTTTAAATCAGTTCCACTACTCATGCCGAAAATATTTAATGTCTGGGGACATGCAGGTGCCACAGGAGCCTATTTATTTTATCACCCTAAGATGGATACCTATTTAATTGGTACTTTTAATGACTTTTCTTATGAAAGAAAAGGTGTCAAATTTATGTTAATGAAAGTAATAAACCAATTGAGTAAAATTAAATGAAAGAAATGCGACTTCTTATATTCAGTTAAAGGGCACGTTTGTGGAGTAACACAGGCAGAAAATGATCAAACTCTTTTATAAAAAACAACCTTAAAATTGGTATAGAAGAATCCATTTTGATTAATCTTTCTTCAAAATGAATTCTTCTTTTTTACCGTAAAATAAGGATTTACGAAGTGTTTTTGCTCAAGCTCTATTTCAAACTACACATACAATATTCCGTTTTGTGTAAAAATTACACATTAAATGAGAGAGATTTGCGAGGATTTTATACATATTTTCATTCATTTTTTATAAAGAACAATTCGTGCTTTATCACTGTATGTTGGCATGTATATTTCATGGCTAACAAAAGCGCAAACGAAAAGCCAGTTCCCACAAGGGTTCTAGCTTTTTGGAATTCCCGATAAATGAGACGTTATGTTTACTAGAATGTATGGGCGCTGTATATTTCTTTGTCAAGAAGGGTTTGTATTGCAAGGTGTATTATTACATGAGGTTCGCTTTACTTCTCTTTTTTAACTTCTTCTTCTGAGGCTTTACCTTTTTTAAATGAACAAAAGTATAATAATGAAGATAATTGAATGTTCGAAAATGAGATACCTTCTAATTTGTTGAACGATTTATAAATCCAATAGTTTTAAGTTAAAGCATTTCTTTGTAATAAGGAATGCTTTTTTATATTTGTCTAAAATCCAAAGATTATAACAACAAATTAATAATGTTTAGGAACAAAAAAATATTGTGAAACGATAAATTTTATATTAAAATCAAATAGAAATAAATAAGTGAGGTGCTTTTTATGAAACGTGGTTCAACACTCTTTTTAAAAATAGCCGTTTTCTTTATTGGTACTCCAGTTTTTTCCTTAGGTATAATTGGGTTGATTTGGTTACCTAATAATCCGGCAAATCCAGATTATGCCTATATGTTATATCCCATTGTAATCGGAATGTATTTATCGGCAATTCCCTTTTACATTGCACTTTATAAAGCTTTTAAGCTTTTAAGTTATATTGACAAGAACCAAGCTTTTTCGCAAATTTCCGTAAAAGCTTTGAAGCATATAAAACTCTGTGCAACCATATTCAGTATCTTATATGTGGCAATTTTGCCATTCGTTTTTATGTTAGCTCAAGTAGACGATGCCCCAGGTGGTGCAATAATCGGAATGGTCCCTATCTTTGCTTCGATGGTAATTGCAGTATTCGCTGCAGTTCTGGAAAGGCTTTTACAAGAAGCGATAAATATAAAATCAGAAAATGATTTAACGGTCTGAGGTGAAGGAATTGGCGATTATAATTAATATCGATGTGATGTTGGCGAAAAGGAAAATGAGCGTCACAGAACTTTCGGAGAGGGTTGGAATCACGATGGCTAATCTTTCTATTTTGAAAAATGGAAAGGCAAAAGCGATTCGGTTATCCACTTTAGAATCCATTTGTAAGGCTTTGGAATGTCAGCCAGGCGACATATTGGAGTACAATAGCGACGAAGAACTCAAGAATAATAAAGTATAGAAAATAAATTTATTCCATAATCGGGGTAGCGTCAGGAAAATGCGATTTTACAACGTTAAGAAATTACAATATTAAAAAGCCCAATTTCTACAGCATTAAAATTTCTGTTATTTCGATTGAGAGGAATCATGAAGAGGCACTCTTATATCGGCATAAAGGGGAATTCAAATGAGCTAACTATAATCCAATGAGCTAATGATGTGTATCATTAGCTCATTTCGTTTGCGTTTCCTTTATATTCGATATTAATAAAATTTCTCCTATCACACTCAATCTTCTTCGTGATATAAACTATCGAGTCGGTTGCCAACTATCTGCAGATTCGGCGTTGTTATAAATCATGGTCTTCTTCGGATCATCATGGCCGGCCAGAAAATAGAAGAGATGATGGAGGTTTGCCTAGCTGCTTTTGACGCTTTCATTTTGGAAGTATTGTGAAGAGTCGATTGCATGGTTATCTTATGGATATCACGCCGATGTACATGCCACCCTGATTCCTCAGTTCCATCTCATCGTGCGAAAATCTCCCAAAAAGATATCTTAAAAAAAAGGCCCTGAGTTTCCCCCAGAGCCTTTAGTTGATTAATATGCTTTTTTCAGAAGGACCTTATTGGCTGTTGTGTAAAGCATGACAACGACTAAGGCACATACGATAAAGGTAGGTAGCATATATGTTCCGTTATATACGAGTGAGTAAAGTGCGACAGGTTGATCTGCCGGAGCATAGGCACCAAATAGGACTATGCCTGATAAATAATGGCATAAGAAGCGTAAGAAACTTCCTAAGAAAACGCCACTAATAACATACATGTTTGCTTTGGCAAATTGGCCGTCTTGATAATTTTGTACAACTTTCTTCATATAGATGCCTGCGAGTCCGACAACAGCAAAGGCTACGAAATAGTCAATGATCCATGAGGCGAAATGAAAAGGAACAGCTCCTGTTAAGATTTGTAGTCCTCCTAATAATAAGCCCGTTAAGACGCCACCTTTAATACCCCAACGAAAGGCCATTAAGAAAACCGGTACCATAGCAAGTGAGATGGACCCACCTTGTGGCCAAAATCTCCCCATCAGTAAGCCCGATAAGAAATCAAGTAATAATGCCAAAGCTGCAAATATAGCAATTTCCACCATAAAAAGTGTTTTATTTTGTTTCATGTTTTTCCTCCTTCTCCGAAAAGAGAAGCGAACGAGTAAACCTGTATTACTTTTTTGTCATGAAAAAAAGCAATACATAGGCGGTGATGGATGCCTAGTATTGCTCATATCCAAAACCACGATCCCTACGCTAGCATTATCTAACAGGTTCTTAGGGTCAGAACGAACTCGCTCACTCTCAGCCATATTAGGCTCCCCTTGTGGAAGTATTAAATTTATCCTCGGTTAGAATATACTATGACTTTCATCATAATTCAAGAATCTTTTTTTTGGTAAGAGAAAAACAGATTATTTGTGAAACTTATTCCCGAGTTAGTCGTAAAAATAAACGAGGAGTGATTTACATGAAGAAGGTTTTTGAAGTGAACCATCAGGGAGATCATATACTAGTTGAGAATTACTGGATTAATGGTGAAAAGCTATATGTAAATGGCGAATTACAGGATGAAAATTTAGGACTTGCTATAAGAGGAGATTTGGAAGGAAAGTTAGAAGATTCAAGTCGAATTAAAGTAACTATTGGTGGTTTTCTAACTATTAACTGCAAAATATTTCTTGAGAATCGTTTGATTTTCTCTTCTATATAAAGAATAGAAACCTAGGGGGTAGATGGAATGGTCGGGTCAATGGATACTGATTGGTTTATAGATCATTGGTTAAAAGAAGATTTTAAGGAAATTTATAATGCAACCTCAAAAGTGTTTCAAGGGATGGTATCAAGGGCCGATTTTGTCCAGATGGGTTCATCTTTTAATGCAGGTGTACAAAGTTATCAATTAGTCTCACAGACGAATGTCTTAAATGTCGATCAATTCGTATGGGTGGATCATACAAAAGCAAAAGCGGTCGTCGTTGGATTCGACGAAAAGCATACGATTGCAAGCCTCTACTTAAAACCATATTTTGTCTTTCCTGAAACAGATAAGATCTATACGAAGAATGAATATATTATGCCAGTAATGGATGAATGGTTTATATTTTGGGGTGGCACAAATGAATTCATTAATTATCATTACGCTTATGAACATCAAAGATATGCCTATGACCTTTTAAAGGTGAAGGATGGCTCTACATATAATGGTAGACCGGAAAAGAATGAAAGTTATTATGCTTTTGGGGCCGAAGTCATTGCTCCGCAAGATGGAACGGTCATTCAGGTAGTCGATGGCCTCGATGACAATATACCTGGGCAGATGGATGAAGAACACCCGCCAGGCAACTATATTGTGATTGAGCATGCACATAAAGAATATAGTATGATTGCTCATTTTAAAAAAGATACGATTATTGTGAAAGAAGGAGAACAAGTTCGCCAAAAACAATTACTTGGCAAATGTGGGAACTCAGGTAACTCTTCTGAAGCGCATATTCATTTTCAAATCAGTAACTCTGGCGATTGGCAGAAGGGAAAATCGATTCGCATTCGTTTTAAAAATCGCCTGGAACCCATTCAAGGAGAGGTTGTCACAAATAACCTTACTAAATATCAGGATCGATTCGAAGAGAGATTTGACAAAGTTGAAAATACCTTGACGTTTGCAGATTACATCTTTGCCGTTCCTCGTGCTATTCTCCAGTTGTTTAAATAACAATCTGGAGAAAAGTAGAACCTGTAACTTGTTTATTCCTCCCATTTAATCAAACGTTTGTTTAAATACTAAGCTTCAGGACCATATTTCAATGTATCGACTAATAATTGCGTATTGCGATTAAGGTTTGTCCCTTTGGTTAGGATATAAGAAAAGGCTCGTTTTGCATAAAGGCCTTCTATCGGTACAATCTTTAATAGACCGTATGTTAATTCCTCTTGTATGGCTGCCTCGGATAGTAAGGCGAGTCCTAGTCCACTTTTTACACTACTTTTTATTCCTTGGGTAGAGCTGATGATGAAGGTGGATTTGACTCTCATTTGATGAGATTCGATCAGGTGGTCAAATGATTGCCTTGTCCCCGAACCTTCTTCGCGGATAATCCATTCCTGATCATGCAAATCATCTATCGAATGAAAATTTCCTTCATAGGCAGGTGAACAGACAATCACTAAACGATCTTCTGCAAAGGGTGTTTGGACCACCTCTCTTGCATAGGTTTGCCCTTCCACTAAACCGATATCTACTTCTAACCGCCTCACACTATTAATCACCTGATCTGTATTACCAATCGTCACATGGAAGGATAATTGCTCATGTGTTGCTTGTAATTGTGCGATAACGCTCGGCAAAATGTATTCACCAATTGTAAAGCTAGCTCCGATTCGTATGAGCCCTGAGGCGACTTTTTTTTTCTCATATAATGTTTCTTTAAGCTGCTGATACACATCCCATATTTTTAAGCCTTGATTGTAAAAAAGTTCCCCTTCTGCTGTTAAGTGGACTTTTTTTGTTGTGCGCTGAATGAGTGAGGTCGCAAATTCTTCTTCCAGGTTTTTTATATGGACACTAACGGTTGGTTGAGATAATGCCCTTTGTTTAGCTGTTTTTGTAAAATTTTTCTCGCGTGCGAGGACAAGAAACGTCTCAAGTTCCTCCATATGCATTATAAAACCACCCCATTTATCAATAAAATGAATAAGTATTATTATATATATTTATTTCCAAAATAAAAAGGACAAAACTATACTGTAATAGAGAAAGGGGAGGCAGTAATGGATTTAAAGTCATCTTTGAGAACAGGCTCCTTTTATTTTGGAATAGGAACGACATTGATTATTGCAATTATGGCTGGGCTTCTCGCCAAACTACCTTACCTGACGATTATCGGTCAGCTCGTTTTAGCCATTTTGCTAGGTATAATTTGGTCTCATACGATTGGTTGGAACCGTTCATATAAAGTCGGTGTTGATTTTTCTAGTAAAAAATTATTAAGACTAGGCATTATCTTGTTAGGTTTGCGCCTTAATTTATCCGATTTAGCTCATGCAGGTGTAAGTACTTTTCTTTATGCGGCATTCTTATTATGTGTCACCCTCCTAGCAGTTTATAGCTTCGCTAGGATGCTTCGTGTGGATAAGACATTAAGTTTATTAACGGCATGTGGTACGGCGATTTGTGGTGCGGCTGCGATTGTGGCGATTGCATCTGTTGTCAGAGCGAAGGAAAGTGTGACTGCTGTCAGTGTCGGTGTGATTGCTGTGCTTGGTACGCTATTCACGTTACTTTATACATTTCTTTATCCGATTTTACCAATAACCGATTACCAATATGGTATGTTAACTGGAGGCACCCTGCATGAGATTGCGCACGTTGTTGCTGCTTCTTCTGTTGGTGGTGTGGAGGCAGAGAATATCGCCATTATCGTTAAACTAACAAGAGTCATTTTACTTGTACCAGTGGCTATTCTTATCGGCTATTATATGAAGAAGCGGGAAAGTCAAGAGAGCGCAACAAAGAACAAGTTACCGATTCCTTGGTTTATTTTCGGTTTTCTCGCGATGAGTGCCATCAATACGTTGGGGTGGTTGCCGACTGAACTTGTTCAATGGCTTATTAGTGGATCATATTTATTATTAGCAATGGCAATGGCGGGCTTAGGGTTAAATGTAGAACTCTCCGCTTTTAAGAAAATGGGCCTGCAGATTTTTTATGCGGCATTACTTGGTACGATACTGCTTGTTTTATTAGGATTTATCATTATTTTTATTATGTAAAGGGTCACATGAAGTGTGGCTCTTTTTTTTGTTCCATTGTATGATAATAAGCATATATTTCCATTTATGTGTATGAAGGAGTAAGTATGAAAATCATATACCTCGCTATCGTTTTAAGCGTATTCGTTCTCATCGGTTGTGAAAAGGGAGAGCCGATGGTGTTATTGGACGAGCCAATTAAAGCTATTCATTTTTCACCATCAAAAGGCGTGGGTGAAATAAATGAAACCATCCTTTTTTCTATCAAAGAAGATGCAGACATAAAAACAGTGGAAAAAGTCATTTTAACAGCTGTAAAAGAGCCAACAGTATTAAATGAAAGACTGCCAGATTATGATGTAATGGTTGAGTATAAAAAGGGTTTACCTACTCATGCCATTCATTTATGGGTAGGAGAACAAGATGATCCTAGTATTCTCATGTATATGGTTAATGATGGGGAGACGTATTTGACCACAGGCGACATGACAAATGTGTTAAGGGAGATGGTTAAGAAATGATTATAAACGAACAAGAACAAAAAATAATAGAATGGACCAGATTAAAGTTCGGCTTAGCTCATTATGATTTATGTCGTAGTAGTTACAGTCGCCGCGTAACACTGTTCAATGAAACAGTTTACCAATTTTGTATGGAGTGGTTTCCTAAAGAGGCAGATATTGTTGAGGAAAATTTAAATCCTGAGGGAACGGCAGTAATTACGATCGATTTGCAAACAAATAAGGTAGAATCCGCGATTTTTGTGGAAGGGGCAACATATGCAGAGCATGGTGTTGTCTTTCAACAGCGGGATGTAGAAAGCATTATCAAATGGATAGAAGCGGAAACGAATTTGATATATGGTAGGCATTTTCAACTGGAATCCCATAAAGGGGACAAGTACGTTTTTAAAGAATGCTATAAAGGGATAGATATATCTCCACCTGGTTATATTGAACTGAAACTAAATAGTGAAGGAAAACTCGTTTTTTATAGTGTTTATGGGCAATTCCCAAAAGAAGAAGTAGTGAAAGAAGAGGAATATACACTGACCGTTGAGCAAGTAAAGAAAACAGCCCAAGCGCAAATCAAACTGATACATCATCCTTCCTTTGAAGAAGAAAAAATCCACGCTATATATGCTGTAGAGGAAATATATATAGCCAATGATCTTTCGAAAACATTTCCTTTTGAAGGGTTTACCGATAGATGTGGGCGTATTGAATTGGAAGAGCTATTGGTTTGGTCGGAGCCGCTACAAAATAACTTCACTCTGAGTGAGTTGATGTTGATAGAAGATATCTCAGCAAAACAGGCATTCACGAATGAACCTAGTGCTGATACTGAACCGATTAATGAAAGTGAAGTAACTGCTTATATTGACGTCGTTCAAACGTTTTTAAGACAAGTATACCCAGAGTATTCAGGGGAATGGTTATTAACTTCTTTCAATCGCGATATTGGTTATATTCACGCAAATTTAATAGGAAGTAAGAAAAACTCGTTTGTTTTCCAGCGGAAACTGAAAGTCTTTATCGATCCCCGTTCACTCGAGGTGATTAATTATATAGACAACCAGTTATTGATTGATCAATTTAAATCGTATGATGGCCCGGAAGAGGTTGTCCTATCAAAAGAAGAAGCCTATGAAAAAATCAAGGAATTCATTGTGTTAAAACCTTGTTATGTGTATGACTTTGATACACGAAAATATATTTTAAGTGCAATGATTGATAGTTTGTATGGGGTTGATGCCAATACCGGTGAGGTTTTCTTGTTGGCGGATAGGAAGTGATGGAGTGGAGGATTTAGTAACAAGATTGCGAGATCGGGGAGTAAAAGTAACCGAGATACCGAAATGGGGTCCTTATTTACAATATCGCTGTGGGCAGTCATTTGCTAGTCACTTGAATGAGCGTGAAAAAGAAGAGATCTATTTATATGAAAGAGGAAAAATTTGTGGATATTTATGGCATGTTTTTAGTTATGAGACAGTCACTTGTCTTAAAGGAGAACAGGCTAGAGGTAAGTTAGAACAAATGAAAAATATGTCTTGTTATATTTTTTACGAGATGGAGGATAGTGCGTATATCATTGATCGGGTAACATCACTCAAGGCGCTTGATTTCGAGAGAGAAAGTGATATCTATGTGGTAGATGTTGATTTTACTTGGACATATATAAGAACGCATGAAAACCCGTGGTATGGACCCTATTTTTATCATCATAAAGAGGTTGAGAGAAGATGACTTATAAACTGGTCTTCTTTGATGTGGATGGTACGATAACGAGTGAAAAAGATGGGAGTATACCACCAACAACCAAGGTAGTGATTAGAAAACTGATGGAGAAAGGTATACACGTTGTTGCGGCTACTGGTAGGCCATTATCCATGTGTGAAGAGTTGCGGGAAATAGGGATAGAGACATTTATAACTGCTAACGGAGGATATGCCAAGCATCAACAGACGGTCATACATAAGATTCCATTTAATAAAGAGAGATTAATAGACGTGATGAACTTTGCAGAAAAAATGAAACATGGTTTATCTTTTTATACTGAATCCCTTTATATGAATGGTGTCAAAGAAGAAGCTATTCTTACAGCACTTAATGAGACTTTATCTCTTGCTGATTATCCGAGTATAGTGCCTGCTATTCTTGAGGAAGAGGTCTATCTATTATGTTTATTTGCGAATGATAGAGTAGTAGATATTTATCGGCAAACGTTTCCTTATTTAATCTTTAAGAGGTGGCACCCTTATATCTTAAATGTAGTTGAAAAAGAGGTATCTAAGTATGTAGCAATAAAAGAAGTATTAGCCTATTTCAATGTGTACCCTCATGAAGCAATTGCTTTTGGCGATGGTGACAATGACATTGATATGGTGAAACTTGTTGGGCTAGGAATTGCGATGGGTAATGGTAGCCAAGGCGTAAAGACTGCTGCCGATTATGTGACCTCCAGGGCAAGTGAAGGAGGGATAAGTGAGGCGTTAAAGAAGTTCAATATTAAATAAGGAGGTTCGTTATGAAGGAGAATATATATGATCAAGCATCCTTTTTTGAAAAATATAGTCAAATGACACGATCGGTAAAAGGCTTAGAAGGAGCTGGAGAATGGCAAACATTAAAAGGTATGCTGCCAACCTTTCAGGATAAAACCGTCTTAGATTTAGGTTGTGGTTTCGGTTGGCATTGCCGATTCGCGGCAGAGCATGGAGCTAAATCAGTTGTGGGAGTAGACATTTCTGAAAAAATGATTTCGAAAGCAAAAACAAATGTCACAAGACTATGAAAATGTTACATATATTCGATCCACGATAGAGGATATGCAAATAGAAGAGAGGCATTATGATTTGATAGTAAGTTCACTTGCCCTACACTATGTACCTAACTTTGAAGAAGTGGCTAATAATGTTCATAAGGGATTGGTAAAAGGAGGACAATTTATTTTTTCTGTAGAACATCCTATTTTTACAGCACAAGGTAGTCAAGATTGGTTCTATGATGCACAGCAAGAGGTTTCTCATTTTCCTGTTGACCATTATTTCTTTGAAGGAGAAAGACAAACAACCTTTTTGGGAGAAAAAGTAACGAAATACCATAAAACTTTGACTACTTATCTTGATGGCTTACTAAAGCAAGGTTTTCAAATCACAAGAGTAGTGGAACCAAAGCCACCAGAACATATGATGCATACAGAGGAAATGAAGAATGAAATGAGAAGACCCATGATGATCATCATTTCGGCGACTAAATACGAGTAGTAAATATCAATGATGGTTGGTTGTTGAAGAAAGGAGTAGATGATTTGGTCGTTTCAAGAAATTATTCTCTTAACCAGTTTTATGAAATTCCGCCATATACGTACAATCCGGTAGCAGGAGCTTTATATATGGGGTTGAAATTATGACGGAGTTCCAACTTTGTCATAGAATAAAGGAACTCATGTCGGGATTTGATAAACCGTGGTTTATTGCGGGTGGTTGGGCGATTGATTTGCATATCGGTCAAAAGACTAGAGAACATAAAGATATTGAAATCGCTGTATTTCGTCAGGATCAAGCGCATGTAAAAAATCACCTTAAACAATGGAGGTTTCAGAAGGTGGTGAATGGTGAACTAGTTACTTGGGAAGGGGAAAACTTACAGCGACCGATTCATGAAATTCATTGCCAGAATGTGATAGATGGTACTTCTTTAGAAGTATTGTTAAATGAAATCCAACATAACGATTGGATCTTTAGAAGAGATGAGCGTATTCGTTATTCATTTGAAAAAATGAAGTCCGTACACATAGAAGATATTCCATATTTGAGCCCCGAAGTGGTGTTGTTATATAAAGCGAAAGATACGAGAGCGAAAGATCAAGAGGACTTTCTTCGAGTCGTCGATTTCCTATCTTCTGAAGAAAAGAAATGGCTACAAACGGCGATTCAATTACATATGCCACATCATAAGTGGTTAGAATTACTTGTAAGATACTGAAAACACTTACTTAAATGGATCAGGAGGATACCTAGTGATGGATATAATGAATATGACAGTAACCTTAGCATTATTAGGCGGGCTATTGGCATTTTTCTCTCCGTGTACGCTACCGTTATATCCGACTTTTATCTCTTATATTACCGGGGTATCGGTAAATGACCTGAAACAAAAGCGTGGTGCACAGTCGAAGGTAATCCTTCATGCGGTTGCGTTTTGTTTCGGATTAGCATCTTTAAACTATGTATTGGGTTTTTCTGCGAGCTTTCTTGGGGAGTTTTTTAGAGAATATAATGATCTCATTCGCATGTTTGGCGGGATTTTCCTTGTTATGATGGGGATATTTTTAATGGGACTTTTTCAGCCGAAATTTTTTATGAAGGAGATACGCCTCTTCAAATATAAACAAGCAGGAACTTGTTTGAATTCATACTTAGTAGGCGTCATTTTTGCTGCAGCTTGGACCCCATGTATTGGCCCCATCTTAGGTGCTATTATTTACGCTAGTTTGGCTCAACCACCAGAACAAACTTTTATCCATATTACGGCTTATTCGTTAGGATTTTCTATACCGTTTATCTTACTAGGTTTTGCTATTGAGAAGGTGCGATTCTTTCATAAATATTCGAGCCATTTGATGAAAATTGGTGGTTTCATTTTGATTATTATTGGTGTAATGGTCTATTTTGATCAAGTGTATGTCATCAACATTTGGGGAGCGAAGGCGGAATTCTTTTTGAAAGGGTTGTGGGGGGATGGTTACTAGCTAGCACAAAGGGGGGACAATTAGTTGAATCAGTTTAATATAAAGTGGCAAAATCCAATCATCCGTCTGTATATTTTAGGCATGATACCTTTAATCGTGCTGTCTATCATATTATTTAGTGCTTTACCGAGTGAATTGTATTGGATCCCAAACGGTTTATTAATGATTGGTACAATCGTTATGATTCTTACTAGTGCTATACTTTACAGAAAAAGTAACTAGGAAGAGCTGAGTACAACTCCATAAAAAAGACATGAACAAAAGTTTCTGGGAATTTGCTCATGTCATTTAAATTGGGTTATCTCGTTTTATTTACCAATTAAAGACGGTTTTAAGAGTAAAGAGAATCAATGAGTACAAAAGGGAAGCCAATAAGAAAGTGGGCAGATGGGCATAGTCTTCCTCCGGTAACTCTTTACTGATGACATTAAAGATCATTGCGCCTGAACTGAAAGCGATGATGGAGTGGACGAATAACCCTGAAGTAGGGCCCATTGATCCGGCAAGTGCCCCTATAAGCGTAGCTATCGCAAATAGAAAGCGTCCGTACTGATGGTGAACATCTTCGTTACCTTTTCCAATATGATAGGATATGCCGATAAAGTGAAGACCGATGGCTAATCCATAAAATAAAGCTTCACCAGAGTGAACATCAGATGAGAATACAATATAAGAAACCATAAATGTATAGATAGCGAAAAAAGTTGCTTGCACAAAATAGGCGGCGTTTTGGTTCATTTTTTGCGCTTTTGTAGATTTTGCGAATTTATACACACTATAGTAAACAATTAATCCAATCAACCCCAAGAAGTATAGTTCGGAATCGATCGCTAGTGTGCCACCTAACTTGTCTTGTTCTTCATGCATGGAAGGGAGAATATATACAAATACATAAGCGATCGCGACACCGCCGGATAGCGACAGTATTTTTTGTTCTCTCATTGGTAGCCACTTAACAATCTTTAGTGCAAAAAGCTGGATGAATATAAGAATAACGCCAATGATGATGGATTCAATGGTCATGGTGATTCCCCTCCTATTTCTTTACCCTTCTATATACCCGAAAATCATAAATGAGTCATCCTCCGCCAATTTTTATTTGCCTGGTTATTTAACCTGACGAGACGAGATAAAAGGCCAATAGTAGTAATAAGTAAGCTATGAGAGGGAAAAGAATAATCCATGGTGAGTGGTAGATGAAGCCGCGTGCCTGCCCAATGAGCCCAGGCCTTTCATTGGTAATCGAGAGATAAATCGTCGGCAAATATTGTTTTTCCGTGCCACCGAGAAATAGATAAAGACCCGTGATTGGGCCGAAATACACAACCAGCAATTGTAAAAGTAAAACAAGGAAGTATTAGCGAGTCATTCAGTCAGAAAACCCGACATGAAAGCCGAGCAAAAAGCATTAGCAAGTCATTCAGTCAGAGCAAAAAGCATTAGCGAGTCATTCAGACAGTAAATCCGTCACGAAGGCCGAGCAAAAAGCATTAGCGAGTCATTCAGACAGAAAATCCGTCACGAAAGCCGAGCAAAAAGCATTAGCAAGTCATTCAACTAGAAAATCCCCCACGAGAGCCGAGCAAAAAGCATTAGCAAGTCATTCAACTAGAAAATCCCCCACGAGAGCCGAGCAAAAAGCATTAGCAAGTCATTCAGACAGTAAATCCGTCACGAAAGCCGAGCAAAAAGCATTAGCGAGTCATTCAGTCAGAAAACCCGTCACGAAAGCGGAGCAAAAAGCATTAGCAAGTCATTCAACTAGAAAATCGTCCGCGAAAGCCGAGCAAATAGCATTATTAGCAAGTCATTCAGTTAGAAATTCCGTCACTAAGCCCGAGCAAAACACATTTGCCTTTCACTTCTCCCATTGACTTTCAAAACCCAGTTGATTAAAATTACCCTTATATATTTTTACTTCAAAAGCAATGAAGAGAAAAAGTAGAATGTGTCGTTTTTTAAGCAGAGAGCTTCGGTAGCTGAGAAGAAGCAAAAAGCAATCATTCGAAAAATGGTCTCTGAGCTGTGTACTGAACATACTTGTTTATTAGTATAAGTAGGCTACGCCGAGTTTTGGCACTCGTTATCAATGTCACAGTATAAAGGCCGATTGGGACTGGCGTACTTGATGAGGCAAGTAGGGTAACCTATTTGTAAAATAAGGTGGTAACGCGTGGTGTAAACCTCGCCCTTAGCTAGCAATAGCTATGGGGCGAGGTTTTTTGTTTGCAGTCGTGTCTCAATCAATCAGGCTAAAATTTAGGGGGAATAGAAGATGAGTATTTTTATTGGTGGGGCGTGGGCTTATGCAAATGGATCTTTGCATCTCGGTCATGTTTCAAGTTTGCTACCTGGAGACATTTTGGCAAGATATTATCGTTTAAAAGGAGAAAAAGTGCTATATGCTTCAGGCAGTGATTGTAATGGTACACCGATTACTGTGAAAGCAAGACAGGCGGGGGTAGAGCCGCAGGCGATAGCAGATCACTATCACCGGGAGTTTGTTGATTGCTTTACACAATTAGGTTTTTCTTATGATATTTATACAAGAACAGATACAGCTCATCACCATCATGGAGTACAAGAAATATTTTTAGCGCTTTTAGAAAAAGGCTTGATCTACAAGCGAAAGGTAGAGCAAACCTATTGTGAGCACTGTCAGCAGTTCTTGCCAGACCGCTATGTGGAAGGATTATGTCCAGTTTGCAATGAACCTGCCAGAGGTGATCAATGTGATCATTGTGCAACCATCTTAGAGCCCCTTGAACTTCATGAACGCAGCTGTAAAATTTGTGGTCACACACCTACGACAAGGGAGACAGAACATTTTTATTTTGCACTAAGTGACTTACAAGCTGATTTGGAGAAATATACACAACGGGCTGAAGTGCAACATTTATGGAGAGAGAATGCATTGCATTTAACGAAGAGGTATTTAGGTGAAGGCTTGCACGACAGAGCCATTTCTCGAGATTTACCAATCGGTGTCAGTGTCCCTGTTTCTGGTTATGAAGAGAAAAAGGTGTATGTATGGATTGAGGCGGTTTCAGGCTATTATTCGGCAAGTAAAAAGTGGGCCGAAGAAAACAATCAGGATGATCATCTTTTTTGGTCAAGTGAAACAACCTCGTATTATGTGCACGGAAAAGATAATATCCCGTTCCACACGGTCATTTGGCCCGCCATTTTACAAGGAATAGGAATTGCGGCATTGCCGACAAGGGTGATTTCCAACGAATATGTTACTTTAGAAAAAAAGAAGTTATCGACGAGTAAAAATTGGGCTGTTTGGGTGCCTGATTTCTTAGAAAGATATGAACCAGATTCGATTCGCTACTTTCTTACGATTAATGCACCGGAGAATCGCGATGCCGATTTTTCTTGGAAAGAGTTTATCTATAGCCATAATAGCGAATTGCTCGGTGCATATGGGAATTTTGTGAATCGTACGTTGAAATTTATTGAAAAATCATTTGCCGGTGTCATTACAACGTCGGATATTGATGAGAAGATAAAAGGAGAAATAAACTGCTTATATCATGAAGTTGGAAACCTCATTGAACAAGGAAGCATGAAGCAAGCCCTAGAAAATATATTCGCCTATGTGCGAAAATCTAATAAATATTTTGATGAGCAAAAGCCATGGCAACAATGGCATGAGGATCAAGGGACTTGTGAAAAAACGTTAGCTAATTGTGTTTATCTTCTTGCCAACCTCGCGCAATTACTTTCTCCTTTTTTACCGTTTTCAAGTGAAAAGGTATTTGAATTACTCAATGTCCAAGAGCGGAGATGGCAAGAGGTTGTTTTGAATGGTGTGACACTCACTGCACCAGTTGAACCATTGTTTGCGCGCATTGATGTAGAGAACATTGAAAAAGAATTAGCGAGATTACAAGCACAATCACTTGCCTAATAATCGCCGGAAGCAGGACTTTTCTTAGTAAACAAAGAACCAATACTTGGGTGGTGAAGTGATGAGGTCTGAAACAGAAATGATGGCGACGATTATAGACTTTGCAAAAAACGAAGAAAGGATTTTTGCCGTCTATATGAACGGTTCCAGAACAAATATAAATGTCCCAAGAGACCAGTTTCAAGATTATGATATTGTTTATGTCGTTGAAGATACCGAGCCTTTTATTAAAAATCAAAATTGGATCGCATCATTCGGCGAGTTGATTATGAAGCAAGAACCAGATAAAAATGATTTTGGTAAAGAAATAGTGCAAGACTTCAAGAGTTATGGTTTTCTGATGCTATTTACAGACGGCAATCGCATCGATCTTCGCTTTCAAACGAAGGAAGTGATGCGAAAAGAATATGGGGAAGATAAACTGACTGTTCCTTTATTAGATAAAGGTGAGTACTTGCCCATTATTCCTCCTCCGACAGATGTCGATTACCACGTGCAAACACCGAGTGAAGGTGAATATGATGCTTATACAAATAACTTCTGGTGGTGTCTACAAAATGTGGCGAAAGGTATTTGGCGAGATGAATGGCCATATGCTCAAGCAATGTTTAACTCTGACATAAGAGACGCATTAAACAAAATGGTCGATTGGTGGATCGGTATTCAATATGATTTTCGTATTTCTACTGGTAAGTTAGGAAAATATTATAAGTGTTATCTCCCTCCTTCCTATTGGGAGATGTACAGAAAAACTTATAGTGATGGAGATGAGGAAAATATGTGGGAAGCAGTTATGACCACATGCAAATTGTTTCGTGCGTTAGCTCAAGAAGTGGCTAATCACCTTCGATTCTCTTATCCTATCAATGATGATCGCCGTATGTTGGCGTATTTGGAGGGGGTAAGGCAATTACCGAAAGCGTGAAGGAGATAGGCTACTTAAAGAATGAGAGGAAAAAGCGGAAAAAGGGATTGAAGACCTTTCGTATAAGGGTAAAGAATTGTACGACTTAAAAGCAAAGGGATGGATCAACACAATGAATATTCTTTCCTATTCTTATAAAAAACGGGGAGCGATTGAATTTACTTTCGATGCTTTTCCCCATTCAAAAGTAGTCTTTCACCCAATTAAAACGTATTATTTCATTCGCACTGTGCGCTGGAATGCGGCGGATCCTGTTGTGACAAGAAGAGATTTAGAGAGAATGGAGATAGTAGCAAACTTAGAGATGGGTACACTTGATCATTATAAAAAAAGAAAAGGTTATAAACCACTAATATTATAAATGTAAGCCAGGAAGGAGGAAGCCGATGCCATCTTATCAACCTGAATGACCTTTAACAGCGGATGAAAGGTCTAGACTACGAAAGGCAAGATTGAAGATCAGCCAAATACATACACTTGGGATAAAAGAAATTAGTCAGCATTTAAATATATCAGATCAAAGGGCACGAAAGATAAAGGGATGGGCAGATTTTCAATTGGTGCCCTCGGTTGGTTTTGGATTAGCGGATAAACTTGTTCGATATCTGCAAATCTATCGTTTAGAAGATATAAAGAATGAAAATCCAGCACAACTATTTGATCTGCTGGAAAAGGAGATGGGTGTGAGAACGGATGGCTGTGTGGAAGATCAAATTCGCTGTGTCATTCATTTTGCTAACAATAAGAAAATACCTAAAAAAAGGTTTGACTTCACGGATGAGAGAAAGGCGTACCGCGTAACAAATGGCTTTCCATCAGATCGCCCAGAGAAATCGTGGAGGGACTAGGAGGAGTTGGCGGTTGTGATTCAAGTTACACATGAAGTAGCCTTGAAGGCAACAAGTCAAACGGGTTCAATCATTATAAGCGATTAAATGAGATTAAAAGCACCATCGATTCAGGTGGGTGATGTTAGCGGGAGGATAGGTGGATACGATCATCTTAAACCAACCTGAGAAAGGTGATTTAGATGCCGGTTTGTTAATTGCTAGGAAGCCAGAATTTTCAAGGGTGCCCAGTGGAAATAGTGGACGATCTCTCCTATTTTTATCATAATGTATCCGAAATAATAGAACTTGTTCAAGAAAGTAACCTATTGCAAAGTCCGCTCTCCATCAAAAGTCGTAAGGAAGATACAGCTTTTATCGGTCGTGATGAGTTCTCTTTTGTATAAAAATATAATTAGATAAAGGAGGACTGATGATGCAATGATAGAAGGCTTATATGAAGCTCATTTACCAGTCAAAAATTTAGATGACGCGATTGAATTTTATACGAATCTAGGGTTACAGGTGGCATTAAGGGATGAAGAGACAGTATTTCTCTGGATTGAAAAGGATAAAAGTTGGTTAGGTCTATGGCAAGGAGAAGAGTACAAGTTGCCCTATCATCCTTCTGTTAGACATGTTGCCTTTCGCGTTTCCTATGAAAATTTAAAGCGGTCATTAAACTGGTTAGAAACAAAGGGAATTGAAGCAGTGCCATTTGGCAGCAGAAAGTCGGTGGCTCCATTTATTCGATCACATCAAAGTAATGCTTCCGTTTATTTTAAAGACCCAGACGGCAATAGTTTAGAGTTGATGTGTACGGTGGATACACCAGAGGAGTTGCAGAAAGTTTGCAAAAAGTGGTCTATCACTGAATGGGAAGAATCCTTGAAGGGACTTTAGCTACAAGATATATTTAAATAGAGTAATGAGATTTTAACGAAAAAATGTTGCTTCTTATATCATTTTTTCGTTTTTTTTTTGCCTTGTAAGAGTTGAGTGGTAATATGGTTACATTTAGAAAAAGCCAAAGAGATAAAGTGATAAAAGTAGGCTACTTGTCCACACGAAAATGATCTTTTCTTAATAAACTATCAGGATAAAGGTTAAATTCTTGTGGAAAGGAGTGCTACATTTGGCTGATTGTAATAGAAATGCTTTAGGAACATGTTCCGATGCAGGTGGCTATAATACTACTGCAAGTGGTGTGGCTTCGCATGCGGAGGGTAGTACAACAGAAGCTGCTGGCACAGCGTCTCATGCGGAGGGCTATAATAGTATAGCGACTGGAGAGACCTCTCATGCCGAGGGTTATGCATCAATAGCAACAGGTGCAGCTTCTCACGTGGAAGGCTCAAGTACTAATGCAACGGAGGTTGCTGCACATAGTGAGGGGTTTAATACACTAGCGAGTGGGCAAGCGTCTCATGCGGAGGGAAATTCGACGGAAGCTTTAGGGACAGCTTCTCATGTGGAAGGCTTTGGAAATATGGCGATTGCTGATAATTCACATGCAGAAGGTTATGGAACAACAACAGATGGAATTGGTTCACATGCAGAAGGGGCTCAATCAAATGCAGGTGGAGTCGCTGCGCATGCAGAAGGTTTTAGTACAACTGCAAACGGTGATGGGTCTCATGCTGAGGGGAATTCGACAAATGCATTAGGGACAGCATCCCATGCGGAGGGATTTGAAAGTTTGGCCATCGGGGGTGTATCACACGCTGAGGGACATGGGACTGAAGCAAGTGGATATGCCTCTCATGCCGAGGGGATTAATACTTCGGCAATTGGAAATGAGGCACATGCGGAAGGAACAAATACAACGGCGATTGGAGATAATAGTCATTCAGAAGGTTATGCCACAACGGCTAGTGGGGAAACCTCTCATGCAGAAGGTTCAGAAACAAATGCAAGCGGAGATGTTTCGCATGCAGAAGGTTCAGAATCAACAGCAAGTGGAGGGGCTGCGCATGCAGAAGGGTTAGGTACAACCGCGAGTGGGGATGCCTCTCATGCGGAAGGAGATGGTACGTTAGCTTCTGGCAGTAGCGCGCATGCCGAGGGTTTATCTACTAATGCTACCTCTACCGCCTCCCATGCCGAAGGGGGTTCAACAAATGCAACTGCTTACGGTGCTCATGCCGAGGGTGTTCAAACCACTGCATCTAATTCTGGCGCACATGCAGAAGGTTTTCTAAGTGTAGCAAGTAACTTTGGTAGTCATTCCGAAGGGTACAATACTCAAGCGTTAGGAGCCTACTCCCATGCTGAAGGTGGGAGTACACAGGCACAAGGTGACTATTCTCATTCGGAAGGTTACCTTACAACAGCGAGTGGAGGTGCGGCTCATGCAGAAGGTACTTCAACAATTGCTTCGGGAACTTGGTCTCATGCTGAGGGAGATGGATCAGAGGCCTCTGGTTACAATTCACATGCCGAGGGAAATTCAACAATTGCCTCAGGCACTTTTGCACATGCCCAAGGTCAGAGTACAGTAGCGGCGGGCACTTCTTCCCATGCCGAGGGCTACTTATCTAGTACAGCATTTGACGCACCTTATGCCCATGCGCCGAAGGGTTAGGAACAACCGCCAGTGGAAATGCGTCCCATGCGGAAGGAACTGAAAATACGGCCAGTGGTTTCTCAGCACACGCAGAAGGGGGATCAGATGGAGCAAACTTACCAGCGCCTAACACTGCCAGTGGAAATAGTTCTCATGTTGAAGGATTTAACAATGTGGCGAGTGGATTAGCAAGTCATGCAGAAGGCACAGATACGATCGCTTCAGGTGATTACTCTCATGCGGAGGGACTTGGAACAAGTACAAATGGTCAAGCCGGAGCACATATTATAGGTAGATACGGTGATGCCGAAGAACCTTTTTCATGGTTTATTGGTAACGGTACAGCTGCAGACACAAGAAGCCTCGGTGCTAAATGGTTAGCTAGTAATGGCGAAATGTATATTGATGGAGCCACATACAATACTGGTGGGGCAGATATAGCAGAGATGTTTGAAAGTATAGATGGCTTGGCAATTGATCCAGGATACTTTGTTACATTAGAAGGAGATAAGATGCGAAAGGCAACTGCATCTGATAGATATATTCTTGGTGTTACAAGTGCTACTCCAAGTTTATTAGGTAATAGTGCAAGCTTGAATTGGCAGGGGAAATATGAATTAGATGAATGGGGACGTAGAATGTACACCCATATTGAGGTACCTTTGCCAGCTTCAAAAAATGGAGAACCTCGGTCATCGGTTACAGAAACCAAACCGATCATTAGTACGAAATGGGATCCATCGCAATCTTATGTTTCAAGACAAGATAGACAAGAGTGGTCTGCAGTAGGGTTATTGGGACAATTAAGAGTAAGAGATGATGGTAGTTGTCAAGTGAATGGCTATTGTTTACCAAATGATGAAGGAATAGCAACTACTTCACAGCAAGGGTATCGCGTGATAAAAAGAACGGCTGCTAAGCAAGTTATAATAATGATTAAAGGCAATGAAAGTGAAATAATCGAGCTTTCTAACCGATATCAACTAGAACAACAAGAAATGAAACAAATGCTTTCCCAATTGGCAAATACAATCAATAATAACTATAATTAAATCCTAAGAATGTAGGGTTTCTATACAAAGGAATCCTATGTTTACATAATATTCATCAAACTAAAAATCTGAGGGGGATAAGGATTGGAATCTAGAATTACATTTGATACAGAGGCGAAAGCTGGCTATATCTATTTACTGCCTGATTCAGAAACGTATACTATTCAAGCAACAGAAGATGTGGGTGATTCTCCATTACTAGTCGATATTGATGAGCATGATCGAATCGTTGGTATAGAATGTTTTGGAGAGATTGCGCAAAGATTATCCCCGATAGCAGGGTCAGAAAAAATATATCACGAAAATGGTGAAACCCTATCTTTCCGGCTATCTGGACAAGCTGTTAAGAAACATTATCTACTGAAAGGCATCCAATTTTATTTTGCTGATGAGAAGTGTAAATATTTTATCGGCTTTGACATTATTGATTTTCATAAATATAAAAAACAGACTTTAAAAAGCATAGTAAAATAATCTTTACTTTTTTAACCATATCAAGAAATAAATCTCTTTAATTCTGCCATTACTGTTTTCAACGTTTGAAGGGAATGTTCCGTATGATAGTCGATGTCGAGTGAGTGATTTGCGCCATCTATTATTTCTATTTGAATAGAACGTTCCTTCATTTTTTCGATTGTTTCATGATGGAAATATGGATCTTGATTACCCATGACGAGTAACACCTCTTGCTTTATAAGTACTGTTGCCTTAGCGATTGATGGGAATTTTAATAACGGTGTTAAAAGAATGATCTGTGCCTCACGGAAAAATTCTTCTTTCGCAAGGTGTAAAGTGATCGGTATCGTACCAAGAGATTTGCCCAACAGGATGGTTTTTTGATAGATATGTTTTTGAGATAGATCCGTAATAACTAGGTGAATATCTGCCATCATTAAGGATGAAATGTCTTCTACTCTATGTGTTTTTAATAAATTTGCTTCATATTGATAATGGATATGAACAACATCAATGCCCTGTTCAATCATCATCATCGTAGCGTAGTAAAACAATGGATGATTATAGTTGTATCCTGCTCCTGAAAACATAATACATACGGACGGTGCGCCTGAATTTATATGAGTATATCTAACTGCTTTTTCCTCTTTTTGTAAGTTTTTTTCTTGAATTTCCATCGATTTCCCCTTGTTATTTTTTATAAGTAGTGTAACATATTTCCTGTACTGTATTTTCTGAATCTTGTATTTTTTTAAGGGGTGATACCTATCGGTTGGAGAAATCCTGCGCTGCTTATATTGGGTATAGGCGTTTCTTATTTAGGAAATTGGATTTATTTGATTGCGTTGAACGTATATATTATTGACTTAACCGGTTCTGCAGCTGCAGTTGCGGGTCTTTATATTATTAGACCTCTAGCAATGCTTATGACCAACCTTTGGTCAGGTAGCGTAATTGATAGAGTAAATAAGAGAAGGTTAATGATTTTTATTGATATTGTACGTGGTCTTTTAGTTGTCTGTTTACCATTTTTACATTCATTGTGGTTGATTTACTTCTTATTGTTACTTATTAATTTGGCTGGTAGTTTTTTTGGACCAAGCTCACAGGTATACATAACCAAATTAATTCCAGAGTCAGAACGTAAGCGAGTTAATGCTCTTATCGGAATGGCAGGTAATGGGGCAATTATGATTGGTCCAGCTATTGCGGGTGTATTAATGACGACGGTTAGTTTGGCTGTCTGTTTCTATATTAATGCGGCTACTTTTATTATTTGTGCTTTCTTTATTTTCTTACTTCCGAATGTGGATGAGCAGAATAATCATGTTAGAGAGCGAATTCGCTTAAAAACATTAATAGAAGATTGGCGAACAATTATCCGGTTTTCAAAAGGAGCCAAATATTTTATATCTGTATACTTGTTATTCCAAACGACGATGCTCATATGTGTCGCCCTGGATTCTCAAGAAGTTACCTTTTTAACGAGAGATCTTGGCCTATCTAATGAAGCGTATGGCTATATTGTGGCCATGACAGGTATCGGTGCTATAT
This sequence comes from Cytobacillus kochii, assembly GCF_044790165.1. NCBI lineage: Bacteria > Bacillati > Bacillota > Bacilli > Caryophanales > Bacillaceae > Cytobacillus > Cytobacillus kochii. The sequence continues at coordinate 334,248 of NZ_CP085254.1, forward strand.
TTGGCGGTTTATGTTCGAGTTTATTAGCGAAAAAATTATCATTAAAACTATATATTGGTGCGGGGATGTTATTGACATCAATCGGTTACATAGTCTTCTATGCATCTTCACATTATTTAACTGCAACCATAGCCTTTGTCATATTAGGGTTCTTCTTTACGTTTGCAAATGCAGGTTACGTGACTTTTTTCCAAAAACAAGTACCTGTTGGCATTATGGGAAGGTTTGCAAGTGTGGCTGATCTATTGCAAGGAATCGTCCAGATTGGTTTGACATTACTACTGGGTCTCCTAGCTGAGTGGTTTACCTTACAAGAAGTCAGTGTTGCTTTTGCAGTGATTAGTGGAATTGTTTCTATTGCGTTAGTCGCAACTATCTATCGCCCATCAAAAGCAAGTTATTTTGAAGATAAGGCTGTCTCTAGCTAATGATTTGCTCCTAACTTCCGATTGAAGTATGATGAATGGAAATGAGAGATAAAGGAGATTAGAGATGAAAAGTGTCATGCCATTTCTTATGTTTCAAGATGGTCAAGCAGAGCAAGCGATGAATTATTATACGTCGATTATTGAAGACTCAAGCATTATAAATATTGCCCGCTATGGTGAAAATGAAGCGGGTGATGAAGGGACAGTAATGCATGCCATATTCAAGCTAAAGGACCAAGAAGTGATGTGCATTGATAGTAATATCGCCCATCAGTTCAATTTCACCCCGAGCTTTTCCTTTTATTTGAATTGTGATACTGCGGAAGAACTTCGTGTTGTCTACGAAAAGCTAGTAGACGGTGGTACGGAATTAATGCCTTTAGGTGATTATGGTTTTAGTCAACAATTTGCTTGGATTAATGATCGCTTCGGTGTATCTTGGCAAATCAATCTACCTTAATTAAAAAGATGGCGAGGGTTATGTAATCCCCTCTGCCATCTTTTTTAATGCTAACGCTCTTTTGGTTATGAATCGTTGCATATAAGCTTTTAAAAAGAGGAAGTCTGCTATCTTCCCAATCAATCCTAATGGTGAGATATAAGAAAATGAATCTATCATTTCTGTTCCTTCCTCATGCTCGCGGAACTCATGAACATGAATAAATGATTGAAAAGCACCCTTGACCAATACATCTGTAAATTGGTAGGGGCGTTCCATCTCCGTTACTTTTGCTGTTAGTCTTTGCTTTACACCAAAATGTATAGCTTCCCAGGTTACTGTGTCCCCACTCCTGAGTAAACCTGAAGTCACTCCTGCAACAGCTCGCTCCTGTGATTGCTTTGTTGTCTCCGTGTGTACTTCCACATTTCTTGCTAAATCAAAACATAAGTGAATATCGGCATGAATCAACAAACGATGTTTAATGACAGGCATGTGTAAACCCCCTTATTTTAGTGATAACAAAAGCATTCGATGAAATCAACCACCATAAACAAGATCATTGCGGTAACCGTTGATTAATTATTTAGATAGACTAAATAATTAATATTTCAGAAAAATTAGTTTTGTAAAATTTGTGTATATTTTTCTTTAATTTTTATTTAAAAAAAGAGGAATAATCGGAAGAATTAAACTGAAGGTTATTGTAGTAAACAAGAGAAATAATAAGTATTTGAGAGAATTATAAAGGTTTTTCTAGATAGGTGCGCTATAGTGAACGCACAGCTTTAAATATCCTCGGTAATTCTTGCTATTTACAATTTCAATGTATTAATAATATAATAGAAAAGTATTTTGTAATATATTGCTTAATCTTTTTTCTAAGAACGGGGGACCCAATTTTTACAGCGGACATGTCCGTTTGGGGTGAATCTATGTATGTTAGAGGGGCTTACTGTTTCCCTTAGTCCTAACCCGAAAGCTAACCTCGTCAGCATTAAAGGAGACAAAAGGAGTTTATATGATTGCGGGAAAATGACTGAAAAGGCTTTTTTTTTTGGTTTATTTTCACCTTAAATTAATTAACCTTGTTTCCCTTGCCTAAGCACTAGATCAAATTTATAGAAGGTGAGGTTTTTTTATGAAAAAAATATTTAAAATGAGTCTAGCTACTCAAATTTTGATTGGTCTTATTTTAGGTATTGTCATTGGTGGTATTTTCTACGGAAATGAAACCGCTCAAAGTTTTTTACAGCCTTTTGGTGATTTATTTATCCGTTTAATTAAAATGATCGTCGTACCGATCGTCCTTTCAACAATCATCGTTGCTATTGCTGGTGTTGGTGACATTAAATCAGTCGGTAAGCTCGGCGGAAAATCACTGTTTTATTTCATTGGAATGACAATGGTAGCGATTGCAGTGGGACTTATTTCTGCTAATATATTCCAACCTGGAGCAGGTTTGGATATGGAGAGCTTAGAACAGAATGATATTTCTGGATATGTTCAAACGAATGAAGAGCAAGAAGGAAAATCAATAGCCGATACGCTATTGCATATTGTACCGACAAATCCGGTTCAAGCAATGGTGGAAGGTGACATGCTTGCAATTATTTTCTTTGCCGTTGTGTTTGGACTAGGAGTCGCTGCAATAGGTGAAAAAGGGAAACCAGTATTAAGATTTTTTGAAGGCACAGCTAAGGCGATGTTTTATGTAACAAACTTATTTATGAAGTATGCACCAATAGGGGTGTTTGCGTTAATTGGTGTGACGATTTCAAAATATGGTTTTGCTTCATTGATTCCTTTAGGGAAATTAGCGTTAACTGTGTATGGAACAATGGCATTCTTCGTTATCGTTATTTTAGGAATTATGGCTAAAATTATCGGTGTGAATATCTTTAAATTACTTGGATCCATTAAAGAAGAATTACTTCTAGCTTTCTCAACAGCGAGTTCAGAAACGGTTCTTCCACGAATTATGGACAAGATGGAACAAGCAGGAAGCCCGAAACATATCGCTTCTTTTGTTATTCCAACTGGTTACTCATTTAACCTCGATGGTTCCGTTTTATACCAAGCCATTGCAGCATTATTTATTGCACAAATGTTTGGTATTGAGTTAAGTATTGTTGAACAAATCACATTAATGCTTGTACTAATGATTACTTCTAAAGGTATGGCAGGTGTACCAGGCGTTTCGTTTGTTGTTCTACTAGCTACTTTCAGTACAATTGGACTGCCTGCAGCAGGACTTGCTTTTATCGCAGGTATCGACCGTATCCTAGATATGGGTCGTACAGCAGTAAACGTAGTTGGTAATTCCCTTGCAGCACTTGTTATCGCAAAGTGGGAAGGCCAATTTAACCCGCCAGCTGATAATAAAGTTCAAAAAGCTTCTTAAAAGTTATCATAGATGATAGAATTCGCATGCCACAGAATTTAATTCTGTGGTATTTTTTTGTTTGCGATCAATAGTCTATCTTGGCTGCATAACCTACAATGCGAGGGAAGAGATTAAGAAACTATGTTGGCAAGAATCAAAAACGCGCACAAGTTATGAGAAAGAGAAGAAGAGTTGCGCGCAAATGCCGGATACGCGCAAAAGAGTCATAGAGGAGGGGGAGGAAATGCGCGAAAGAGTCAAAAACGCGCACAAGTTATGAGAGAGAGAAGAAGAATTGCGCGCAAAAGCCAGATACGCGCAAAAGTGGTATAGAGGAAGCCGAGGAAATGCGCGAAAGAGCCAAAAACGCGATCAAGTTATGAGAAAGAGAAGAAGAATTGCGCGCAAAAGCCAGATACGCGCAAAAGAGTCATAGAGAAGGCAGAGGAAATGCGCGAAAGAGCAAAATATGCGCACAAGTTATGAGAAAGAGAAGAAGAAATGCGCGCAAATGCGTGAAAGAGCTAAATACGCGCACAAGATAAGGGAGAGAGAAGAAGAATTGCGCGCAAAAGCCAGATACGCGCAAAAGAGGTATAGAGGAAGCCGAGAAATTACGCACAAGAGTCAAATAGGCTTACAAGTCTGAAAAAAAGCAGGAAACACTTTACTCCACAAGTATCGCTCTCAATGCGGACTTCGCTGCCAAGAGCAGGGACCTGCATATTAAATGGCTAGTTATGGCCTTTTAATAGATGCTGATATATAGGTTGAAATAGCATCTTGTTTAAAAAATGCCATTCTCAAATGATCATTAAATGTTTGTTAAAATGGCGTTTTGTATAGGGAGGAAGTGGTATAATTTTCTAAAATAAGGAGGAGTCTATAAAGCCGTATTCATTTAATATCATGTCGCAACAGGAAGCTGAGGAAATTGCTTTAACTTGGCAGTATGATGCCCCCTATGATTTTTATAATATGGAAGAAGATGAGGCGGATTTAGTTGCATTTTTGGATGAAAAAGAACGGGGAGAGTTTGTTTTTTCTGTAAAGGATGAAGAAGAGCTTATCGCTTTTTTGATGATTGAGCAAATGGGTGACTCAATGGATATAGGCCTTGGATTGAGACCAGACTTAACTGGTCAAGGAAAAGGTGCCACTTTTTTAAAGGCTGCGACGTGTTTTATAAGAATGAATGATGAACCTAAACAGATGACATTATCTGTAGCTACTTTCAATAAAAGGGCTATTAAACTATATAAACGTATGGGGTTTTGCACGAGTCGCATATATATGCAAGAAACAAACGGAAGTACTTATGAGTTTATGATATGGTAATAGATTGTTATAAAAGTGTATAGGGAGTGGGTTAGCAGGTGCAAATTAAACAGCAAGTAGATAAATTATCGGATCATGAAGCAAGATCCTTACTGTTACAAATGTTATTACATACTGAAATGCTTCGTTCAGGAAACTACTCTGATGAGGATTATATGACTAGCATGAAGAAGTTTTATCGAGCAGTGTTAACATTTGATAAGGAAACTCCTCCTATTCAAGGAGGTAATATACATATTGTTTTTAGCGATTCGAGTGCGGGGAGTTTAAAACAAGCAATAGAGAAATTAAATATAAGTGATAGAGTCATTACTATTCCAATTAATTTTTCGATAGGGCCATTATGGCAATTGCATCAATTAGAGGGTCTTGAGAAGCGCAAGGACTGGTTGTTTGAACATATTAATTTAGAAGATGAATTTATCTTTGACTATATTCCACGGATAGAAGAAAGTTGGATGAAGTTACAGGCATTACCCGAACAATGTAAAATTTTTATTTGGGGATGCGAAAATGCGCATGAACAGACAGGAATAGCCTATGCCGTCTACCTATTACGGGAGAAAAACAATCAAATATATATAGGTTTAGATCAGGAGCACCAGCAAAGCTTAACACGTCAAGATATTCTACATACGGGTGAGCTTGCGCCCGAGCAGTGGATGGAATATATAAAAAATGTGGAAAATTATCTCCTCTTATCAATAGATGAACGTCAAAAATGGATAGAACTTTGGGTTACGCTTGCTCACTCGAAGGACGTCTTTTTAAGGACATGGGAAGAAGGAAGGTTAACTCCTGTCAGTGAAAATTATTTAGATGAGATGATTATTGCTAAGGCAAGGGAACTTCAAAAGGGAAAAGAATTTATGAAGTCTGCCCGCCTAATTGGTGAGGTCATTGGACATTTAGACCAACCCATTGGGGATTTGTTTATTGAGTACCGTTTAAGAACGCTAGCGTTCTTAGGTGTTTTTGAATTGAAGGGTGTGCCGAGGGCAATGAGATTTTATAGTGTACGCCTCAAGCCGAACGAATAATTAATATGGTGAGACCTCCTCCAAAAAAGGGAGGTTTATTTGATGAAAATTTTAATTTGTTTTTAATGTTCTTTTGGTAAGTTAATAATAACTGTAAAAGGAGGCGTGGTGGATGGCAGAGGAGATTTTGATTGTTGAGGATGAGGAAAAAATTGCGCGCTTATTAGAGCTTGAATTAACGTATGAAGGTTATCAAGTGACAAAGGTGTATGATGGCATGGAGGCGATGAATCATTACCGAGAAAAAGAGTGGGATCTTATCCTCTTAGATGTGATGCTACCAGGTTTAAGTGGGATGGAAATTCTACGTAGAATTAGAGGGAATGATACGGTTACACCGGTTATATTACTAACGGCTAAAGGTGCAGTAGAAGATAAAGTAACTGGACTTGATTTTGGGGCAAATGACTATGTCACCAAGCCTTTTCAAATAGAAGAATTACTAGCAAGAGTGAGAGCAGCTTTGCGATTGAAACAAAAAGGCGGTAAAGAAGAAGGAGGAAAATGGTTAACTTGTAGCGATTTAAAAATGAATGAGCAGACGAGAGAAGTCATGCGAGGGGAACAATCCATTGAGTTGACTGCTAAGGAATTCGATTTATTGCTCTATTTAGCTGAAAATGAACGCCAAGTGCTGACAAGAGACCAAATATTGTCTAAAGTGTGGGGGTACGATTACAGCGGTGATACAAATGTGGTTGATGTGTATATTCGGTATTTAAGAAGGAAGTTAGAAGTATCGGATGATGTCAAACCGCTTATTCAAACAGTAAGAGGTGTGGGCTATACCCTCAGGCAACCAACATGAAGATCAAAAATAGAATTCATTTATATACTGCGGTCTTATTTATTGTTTTACTCATTGTAATGAACTTTACAATATACTTTATTTTTCAATCCATTACGCTAGAGGGTGAGAAGGAGCAGGCAAAAGAAGAATTAAATAGGGTATTAACTGAGTTCCATCAATCCCTAGGCACTCTTCCTCAAGGAAGCTTATTAAGGGCGTATGTACCGGTTGATGGGTTTATAAGAATTATTCATGAAAATGGAGAAGCAACAACAACCACTTCGATGGATAATGAAAAGGTAGATAAGCTGGCTTTTCAGTTTGGAGCAAGTGATAAGACAGAAATTATTAAAAACGAACATATAGTTATTAGTTCAACACCAATGATTTTGCCCAGTGGAGAAGTGGCAAACTTACAAATAGGAAAAGATATTGAAGCAAGTTATCGAAACTTAAATATATTAAAGACCGTTCTCTTTATCGTAACACTAGTTGCAACGATACCTGTATTCCTTTCAAGTAGGTTTGTCGGCAACGTGATTATTACGCCGATTCTTTCTTTAACTGCAACAATGAAGGAAATTAGAAATAGTGGCCAATTTAAACAACTGCAGCTCCATCGAAATGCAGACATCGAATTGAGGGAAATGGGTGAAACCTTCAATCATATGATTACGCTGCTTGAGGAGAATGATGAGAAACAAAAGCAATTTATTGCTAATGCTTCTCATGAATTAAAAACACCATTAACAATCATAGAAAGTTATGCTAATTTGCTTAAAAGACGAGGGTACCAAGATAAAGATTTAGTCGATGAATCTGTTGAAGCTATCCACTCAGAGGCAATAAGGATGCGAGAACTAACTGAACAATTGCTTCTTTTGGCGAAGAATAACGAAGAATGGAATGTACAAAAACAAGAGATTTCACTCTCCCCGTTCCTTTTTGAAGTTAGTCGTTCATTTGAGAGAGCGTATCAGCGCCACATTACAATAACTGGCTTAAAAGAAACGACGGTCACTTCTGATGAGCAAAAGCTTAAGCAGCTATTGTTTATCCTATTAGATAACGCTAGGAAATATAGTGAAAATGAGATTGAAATTGTTATCGGGAAGGCAAATGAGCAAACATTTATTGAAGTAATTGATACAGGAGTTGGTATTTCTAAAGCTGATCAGGCGAGAGTGTTTGATCGCTTTTACCAAGTAGATCCCGCAAGGAAGCGGGGGAAAAATGGTAGCGGACTCGGTTTATCTTTGGCAAAAGAAATCTCAGAAGCGATTGATGTTGAGTTAACGCTTCAAAGCGAATTAGGAATAGGAACGAAAGTGAAAATACTTTTTGATAAAGGGCAAAGTCAGGAGTGATGAGAAAATGAAGAAGAAGGTAATTAGTAGTTTAGGATTCATTCTGTTGTTTTTCATCATGATCATTATTGTCTGGCTCTTGCTCAAACAGTTTGTGTTGCCATCGGATGAATTAGCTGAGAGCGAGGTAAAGCAGATAGTTGAGGAACGATATGGAGGCGTTATCCAAGAAACAGAGGATAAAGGTAAAGAGTTTATCGTTTCTTTCGATCGCGCAGGGCAAATGTATCAACTACACATTAATCGTGCAAGTGGTGAAATAGAAGAAATGTCAAGAACAGGAGAAGAAAAGCAACGTTTAACGGAGCAAGAAGTCAAGGAATTAGTGCAAACTGCTTCTTTAGGGGAAATTGATTCAGTAAATCTAAAAGAAAAGTCAGGCGAAGAAGTATTTGTCGCTCAAGTAGTTAAAGACGGAGAAGCGCGTGAAATTACCTTACATGCAGTAACTGGGAAAGTCCTTTCAAATGAGCTAGCCAATGAACAGCCTCCGAAAAATACGATTCTGACAGAAGAAGAAGCGATTGAAATCGCTCTCCAAGCTGTTCAAGGCGAAGTAGATGATGTTGACTTGGAAAATGAAGAGGATCATGTCTTCTATCTTATCGAAATTGAAACGGGTGATGAAAAAGAGGCTTTAGTTGAAGTGAATGCCATTACAGGCGAATCAACTGTGACTTGGGATTAATGAAAAAGAAGTGAATTCTAATCTTATTTTAATCTTCCTCACAATTTTATCTCATGATAGCTGTTTAATATAACAGTATAGACATAACAAACAGGAGGAAATTAAAATGAAAAAAGTAGGAGTAGGTTTATTAGCAGGAGCTATTACATTAGGAGGCGTTTTTGCTGCAACCACATTTGCCAATGATGATGCCCCAAAAGCAACGGTATCAAATGGTGAAGAAGTGAAACAAAAACAAACAAGCAATACAAATGAAGGAACCCTTTCAATTGAAGAAGCAATCAAGACAGCACAAGAGGAAGGGAAAGGAAAAGTAACTGATGTTGAATTAGAGTGGGAAAGAGGAAATCTCGTATATAATGTAGAGCTACAAGGGAATGGTACTGAAACAGATGTAGAGTTAAATGCAAATACTGGAGAAGTGCTTAAAGTGAAATCAGAGAAAGAAGATGAGCAGGACGAAGAAATTACACTGGATCAAAAGCTTTTCTCTGCAAGTGATGCCATTCAATTAGCTGAAAAAGAAGCAGACGGAGAGTTCAGTGAACTGCAACTTGATCACGATAATGGGACACTTATTTACGATATTGAATTAGAAGGCAAACAAGAAGCAGAAATAAAAATTGATGCTTTAACTGGTAAAGTACTAAAAGTTGAATTAGATGATTAATAAAAATAATAAGAGAGTGCTCATCTTCTGGTGAGCACTTTTTATTATGAACATAAGTGTACATATAATGAGAGTATATCGCCAACAAATGCTATTAATTTTTATCTACTAAAAAGTCTTTACTCTAAAGTGTGAGTTGTTTTCCTTGTTTTTAATCGGTATACTCCCTATTATAGATATTAAAGGTCTATAATATATTTATATAGGAGAGTGAGTAATACAATGTTAGATTGTGTGATTATTGGTGGCGGTCCAGCAGGTATGAATGCGGCACTTGTATTAGGGAGAGCAAGAAAAAATATCGTGCTTTTCGATGAAGATAAACCGAGAAATAGTGTTACACATGAATCACATGGTTTTATTACACGAGATGGAATTGCACCAGCTGAATTTAAACGTTTAGCAAAAGAAGATCTTCAGAAATATCCAAGCATTTCATTAAAGACAGAAAAGGTGACGGGGCTTAAAAAAGAAAACAATATATTCCTTATTAAGACAAGCTCAGGCAATCTGATACAATCGAGAAAAGTGATTTTAGCAACAGGAGTGAAGGATCAGTTACCTCCTATTAAAGGGTTAAAAGAGTTATATGGCAAAAGTGTCTTTCATTGTCCTTTTTGTGATGGTTGGGAGTTAAGGGAGAGAAAACTCGTGGTTGTTTCTGAGATGGAAGGTATTACCCATATGGTTAAATTACTAACGAATTGGAGTGATGATATTATTGTATGCTCTAATGGGAAGAAGATTTTAACAGGAGAAGAAAAAGAACTATTAGCCTCGAAAGGGATCCGTGTATTGGAGGATGAAATTGCTTATTTACATGGTGAAGAGGGACAATTACAAGAAGTTGTCTTTACAAATGGGGAAAGATTAGAAAGGAATGGTGGATTTGTTGGGATGATGTCAAAGCAAGCTTCTCCTTTAGCTGATATAATAGGTTGTAAAGTGAATGAAAATGGTGGCATTATCACAGACGAATTTGGTAGAACAAATATAGAAGGCGTTTATGCTAGTGGTGACACATCAACAATGCCAATGGCTCAACTTATATTTGCAGCTAGTGACGGAAGTAGGGCTGGCATTGCTGTTGTGAGTGATTTATTAGCCGAAGATTTTTAGAAAAAAGGAGTAGTAAAAATGAAATATTCAAGTGCGACGAATTATGGTTTACACACAATGGCTTTCTTATACTTGGCTCCAAAAGGTGAATCTGTCGGAGTGGACGTGTTAGCAAAAGTGCAAGATCTATCGCCGACTTATTTATCGAAAATATTAACAAAGCTGGTAAAAGCGGGGTTAATTGAATCCACACCCGGAGCAAAAGGTGGTTACCGTATAGTGAAGCGTAATGGAGATATTTCATTTTTACAAGTGATCCAAGCGATAGAAGGAAGTAATCAACTGTTTCACTGTTCACTTGATCACGACCACCCACATAATGAATGCTGTTTAATTGAGCAGGCAATGCTTAGAGCAGAAGAGCAAATGGTGAAACAGTTGGAGCAAACCTTCATTAGTGACATCGCTGAACAAATGAAAGCTTCTCAAAAAGCAGTTGATTTAAATTAAGTAAATGAAAATGGAATGAAAAGGCTTAAGACTCTAAATAATTTGGTGGCTTGAGCCTTTTTTATATTTTAAAACCTATGTAAAAAATGACATTTAGGGTATTCCTACACATTGGATAATAATGTTAAGATATGAGGGATGTAGTTATGTTAAAAAAGAGAGGTGACCCTTCCTGAATTTGGTTTTATGGGTTCTTTTTGCGTATGCTTGTGGTTGTTTAAATGGGGCCTATTATATTGGTCAATTTTTATATGGTGAGGATATAAGAGTAAAGGGAAGTGGTAATGCAGGTGCACGTAATGCCGGTAGAGTGATGGGTAGGAAAGCTTTTGTGTATACCGTAATTATTGATGCATTCAAAACCATTTTCCCTTTGTTAGTAGTCATTTATTTGGGGGAAGCTAGTAATCTAGTACTCGCTTGCGTTGTGGTAGCCATCTTATGTGGTCATATCTGGCCAGTGCAATTACAGTTTCATGGGGGAAAGGGAATCGTTGTCTATCTAGCTGTCTCATTGGTTTTGTTGCCAATGGGTTTACTGATCGTCGGTGGACTCATTCTCCTGCTATATATCATTACAAAGAAGTTGACTATCCCTACACTAACTAGTTTCTTTATCATGCCTATTCTACTTATGATAAAAAGTAGTTGGATATTAGCGGCGGCATACTTTTTTATGCTATTCATTATTGTAAGGCTGCATAGAAGTGGAGGAGTGGAATGATGACAGCAATTGTTTATAAGCGTGCAGATCAAAGTTCTGAACTGGAGCAGATTCATCAATTAAACTATGAAACATTTGTAGAGGAAATACCGCAACATAGAGTGAATGAACAAAGAAAATTAGTTGATCGCTTTCATGATGCCAATACATATATTATCGCTAAAAAAGAAGATGAAGTCGTGGGTATGATTGCTGTAAAAGGGACGAGACCATTTTCATTAGACGAAAAGCTTGATCAATTAGACGCGTACCTGCCACCGAACGAAACCTTATGTGAGATACGGTTATTATCTATCAAAACACCTTATCGTGGGAGTCGCGTATTTTACGAGTTAAGCAAAGCGTTAGTTGATTTCTGTCTTGAAGAGCATTATACAATGGCAATCATTTCTGGAACATTAAGACAGACAAAGTTATATAGACATCTTGGATTCCGCCCCTTTGGTCCTTTGGTAGGTACAAAGGAAGCGCCATACCAACCAATGTATTTAACAAAAGAAAGTTTCGAGGCAGCATCTAAGCTTTTTCAAAAAATGCTGAGGCGGAACGCGAAAGAGAATGGACATTTTTTCCTTCCTGGTCCAGTTTCGATCGCAGATAAGGTAAAGGAGGCGTGGGGGAGAGAGCCAGTGTCCCACCGTTCTCATGAAGTAAGCTCCATGTTGAGCAAGCTAAAAAAGAAGCTTTGCGCATTAACTAATGCTAATGAAGTCGAAATAGCTGTTGGTACAGGAACAATGGCAAATGATATGGTTGCTGCCCATTTATCAATAGTAAATGAGAAGGGACTCATTTTAGCAAACGGTGAATTTGGGTACCGGCTCATTGAGCATGGTAAGCGTTTCAAATTACCTTTTGCGACAGTTGAGAAACCATGGAACGCACCTATAGATATAAGCGAAGTAGAGAACATGTTACGGGACAATCGAGATATTGGCTGGATTTGGACTGTACACTGTGAAACATCTACAGGTTATCTTTTTCCATTAGAAGAATTGGAACAGCTTTGTCTGCAGTATAATGTGAAGCTATGTCTAGATGCTTGCAGTTCGCTAGGAATTGTTCCAGTTCATCTAAAGAATGTATATATCACGAGTGCGGTTAGTGGGAAAGGCTTAGGTTCCTATCCCGGTTTAGCGCTGGTTTTTCATCAAACAGAAATCAAGCCTCATCATCAATTACCGAAATATCTCGATATTGGTGTGTATCAGGCCAAGGCGAGTATTCCGTTTACACATTCATCAAATGGACTGTATGCACTATCTGTAGCGATAGAGAATCATCATTATGCAAGTCATGCTTTATATGAATTAGTACGTCAAAAATTAGTAGAGGCAGGCTTAAGAGTGTTTTATGGGGAAAATTATTCTCCTGGTATTTTGACTGTTCAATTAGAGATAGAAATTAGTTCAAGAGAGTTTGGCGATCAATTGAAGCTCGTAGGGGTTTATGTCAGTTATGAAAGCAACTATTTGCTTAAGAGAAACTGGTTTCAGATTGCACTAATGGGGGAACAGAAAAAGGCAGATGTTGAGGATGCGATGATTCGCTTGCTTAAAGTCTATGACAGCTTTCATAGTAGGAAGGTAATGGGATGAAAAACTTTATAAATTGGGTTGGTAAGCATTATCTACCTGCACTCTTTGTCATTTTATGGGTAAAGGTAGTGGTTGTTACATGGGTAGGCTTCAATTTAACCGTCGAGACATGGCTAGACTTTCTCGTCCTTCTCGTTAATCCAATTGGTATTAGCCTGCTACTTATGGGCCTTGCTTTTATATTCAAAAAAAGATTTTCCATGATAGGCGTGTTAATTGCCTATGTGTTGCTTATTGGTTTATTATATGCGAACTTACTATATTATCGTTTCTATATTGATTTTGTAACAGTATCTGTACTTATGCAGCTAAATAATGTTGGTGGACTTGGACCAAGTACGTTGGAGTTAATTTCGCCTTTAGATTTGCTATTATTCTTAGATATTATCTTTTTTGTTTATGTATGGCGAAAAACAAAACAAACAAAGTGGCAACCTGCTATGCCTCATAAAAAGAAGTATGTTGGCTTGACTATGGTCTTAATCATGATGACCGTTTCCCTCGCATTATTGAGAAATCCTTACGTGCTTCAAGCGAACTATGACAGGGAACAGCTTGTTGAGTCATTAGGGCTATATAATTATCAAGTGTTCAACATTATTAATAGTTTGCAATCACCAATGATGAAAGTATTAGCTAGTGATAAAAGTGTTGAACCTGTAACTAACTATTTACAGGGGATGCCTGATGCTAAATCAGACTATTTTGGTCTTGCTGAGGGAAAGAATTTAGTATTGATTAGCTTAGAGTCTACGCAGAATTTCGTCATTAACCGTAAAGTCAATGGGGAAGAAATTACCCCATTCCTTAACTCCTTAATAGAAGATAGTTATTATTTTTCAAATATATATGAGCAAGCAGCACAAGGAAAAACGTCAGATGCAGAGTTCATGATTCATACAGGCTTATACCCTTTATCCAGTGGTTCTGTCTTTGTTAGACGCCCTGAAAATGAGTTTATTTCTCTACCTAAATTATTGAAAGCAAAAAATAATTATAGCGCTGCCACTTTTCATGGTAACAGCATTAATTTTTGGAATCGAAAGCAAATGTATCCGAGCTTAGGGTATAATCAATATTTTTCTCAAGAGGACTATCATATTACAGAAGAGAATTCCGTAAACTATGGTATTAAAGATATTCCTTTTTTTGAACAATCAATCACACATCTTTCAACGCTAACGGAACCTTATATGGCTAGTTTCCTTACATTAACAAATCATTTTCCTTTTTTATTAGAAAGTGAGGACCAACGAATGCCTCCTGCTGATACGTCGGTTGACGTTGTTAATCGTTATGTGACAACGGTTAATTATGAAGATGCAGCGATTGAAAGATTCTTTGATTTGTTAAAAAAGGAAGGCATGTATGAAGACACCATTTTCGTTATCTATGGTGATCATTATGGGATTTCTCAAGAATTTGAAGAAGGCGTGCATGAGTTATTAGATCAACCGGAGACGCCGATTAATCATCTTCAATTGCAGCAAATTCCTCTTATTATTCATATACCTGGTGAAGAAGGTGCGATATTTGAAACAATCGGTGGCGAAATTGATATTCATGCGACTATCCTCGAACTAATGGGTATTGATGAGGAGCAGAGAACAAACTTTAGTGAAAACCTCTTTACGAGAGATCCTAATAAACCTGTTGTCTTTCGTGATGGCAGTATGGTAGCTAGTGAATACGCTTATCTTAACAATGCTTGTTACAGCATGAATACTGAATCACTAACTGAAGAAGAAAACTGTGAAACTTATCTAGAAACGGTACGTAAAGAACTTAAGTTATCTGATGAAATTATTTTAGGCGATTTATTTAGGTTTATGGAATAGGAGGGAAAGAATGGAACAACAAAAAACAAATACGAAAGCAGTGGTTTCCCTGACCCTAGGGATTCTCTCATTGCTCGTTCCATTTATCGGCTTCTTATTAGGGATTATTAGTATTGTATTTGGAAGGTTGTCGGCAAAAGAAATCCTGCAAACAGGAGAAAAAGGGAAATCGCTAGCAACGGCCGGTCTTATCTGCGGGATTATAGGTATCATTCTTACGGTCATATGGATATTATTTGCGTTACTTGGTATCTTTGCTTTTTCAACATTTGAGACAGAAATACAGGAAATGCCTTAACGGAAATGCGCTGCTTCTAATGGAAGGAGCGTTTTTCTTATGCCCAAATACAAAAGGAAAAGGATGGTATTTATTATTGTTAATTTATCCCACTTGATTTATAATTGCTTTTAATATAAAAAGCTGGAGTGAACAAGTTAATGGCAGAATTGATCACAGCATAATTACTTTTGATCGCATGTTTTCTATTAATCGTTACATTAGTAGAGACTTTAGCTTACTCGACTAGGATTGCTGGAACAAGAGTAAGGTTGATTGCTACAGCAATCTCATTGTTTAGTACATTAGTGATTGTCTCGCGATTTTCGACGATGATTCAGCAACCGATGACGGCAAAATTGATTAATGCAGCACCTGAAGGGAATGTCATGAAGTTCATTGAAGAACAGTATCGCCTGTTAATAGGTGTTACTTCAATAGGTGTATTGCTAGGCATGTTGCTCTTCCCTACATTTATTTTGATATTTTCAAAGGCAATCGTGCAAATGTCAGAACAGCGGGGCTCAATCCCCGCATTAGTAAAGAAAAATATGAACTTACGAGGAATCAAGCGTATGCTTTCATGTATTAGAATCCCTCGTTTCTATTACTTAAAAGGAATTACGTTACAAACCATTCCTAAGCGCTTATTTTGCTTGAATGTAATTGTCACAGCGGTGTTTACGACAGGGGTGCTATCATCCATCTATGCTTCCATTATTGCACCAGAGTATGCGCAAGCAGCGTTAATGTCGTCGGGTATCATAAACGGTGTAGCAACAATTATTCTGACATTATTTATTGACCCAAAAGCTTCAGTATTAGCTGATAGGGTGGTAACTAACCCAAGCAAATATATTTATTTGAAAAGTTATTCATTAACAATGGTCAGTTCTAAGTTTGTTGGCACGTTGGCAGCGCAAATCATATTCTTGCCTGCTGCTTACTATGTAGCTTGGTTTGCACGTTGGATATAACAGATGGGGGGATATATATGTTAAAAAAACCACAAAGATTGCAAAGAGGTGACCGAGTAGCAACGGTGAGTCCTTCATGGGGAGGTGCAGGTGAAGAAGAAATTAGGTGGCGTTATGAACAAGGGGTAAGGCGGCTTGAAGAAGTATTTGGACTAGAAGTCGTCGCAATGCCGCACAGCCTGAAGGGGGCAGATTATTTATATCAACATCCCGAAGCGCGCGCCGAAGACTTAATGGCAGCTTTTTCTGATCATAGTATTAAAGCCATTATTGCCAATATTGGTGGAGAAGACAGTATTCGCTTGCTGCCCTATATTGATTTTGATGTGATAAAAGAAAATCCTAAAATTTTTATGGGCTATTCAGATGTCACGATTACTCATTTATTCTGTCATAAAGCAGGGCTATCGTCGTTCTATGGACCTGCGATTTTAACAGATTTTGCAGAGAATGTTGAGATGGATCCGTACACCGTTGAAAGCATCAAACGTACGCTATTTTCCTCTTCTCCAATTGGTGAACTGACGCCTGCTCCACATTGGACGAGTGAGAGGCTCGAGTGGATAGAAGTCAATAAAGAGAAGCGGCGAAAAATGAATAAGAATAACGGCTATGAGGTCCTGCAAGGAAGCGGTAAGGTAGAAGGCTCGTTAATCGGCGGATGTATTGAAGTGCTGGAGTTTGCTAAGCAAACCATTCTTTGGCCAGAGAAAGAGTATTGGCAAGGTAGTATTTTGTTTTTTGAAACGTCCGAAGATAAGACGGCCCCTGATTATGTGAAGTATTGGCTCAGGAATTATGCAGCGCAAGGGATATTAAAAGCCGTAAATGGAATCGTATTTGCTAAGCCTTATGATGAAGCATACTATGAAGAATACAAGATGGTGATATTAACCGTTTTACAGGAATACGGTTTAACTGATGTACCGGTCCTTTATAACTTGAATTTCGGACATACGGAACCAAAATTTATTTTGCCTTATGGGGCAACTGCTCAGATTGATGCTGATCTTGGCTCCTTTGCCATCTTAGAAAATGGTGTGGAGTAGTGTTAGTTTATAATTATTGGATGAGTTCAATCATTGGTTTTATATTATTGCAATGTATTGTAGGAATTTGGTTGTTAGCAAAAAGGGCAAATAAGACTATGAGAGGTTTGGTTTTTTCTATCCTTTTTACATTTTGGATGTTAGTGAATGCGGTGTTTTTCTATTTTTTTGCTAGTTTATCAAGGGGGGTTTGGGGCTCACTTTTCTTTGTTTTTACTGGTAGTCTGCTTATTACCTTTTATTTTAAACGGCGAATTAGGGAGAAAATCTTTGAAAGTAGATGAAAAAATGGGTTTGTTTTTTGAAAAAAGTAATGTAAAGCCAATTAAAATTTTTACTATACTTCGGTTCGTATTCATTTTTATGCTACTACTCTATTTAATTTTGGGTCTGCAAAACACTGACTTGTTATTACCGGGTAGATTATATCTCATTTTGGCCCTGATGTTTCTAATGGATGCGGTAGAGTCATGGTTGCAAAAAAGTAAATATTTATTTCGATATTTGATATTAAGTCTTCTCTTTTTGTTTTTATTGTTCATCTATTAATAAATGATCTAGAGGATGGTGATAGAGGTGGAGCAGTACAAAGCACAGAAAATGCTTATTCCTTTATTGTTGTTGCTAGTAAATATCGTTCTTACTTCTTTAATTATTCAAGAGCTTTTAGACACAACGGGTAAGGTCTATGGCATCTTTGGATTACTCACCCCCATTTTAGCTATCATTTCTTTCTTTTATATTAGAAACAAAAATAGCATGAGCCCGCTCATTATTTTTTTACAAGGGTTAAATGGGTTTTTTGTTCTTTTTCCTATTATTGTTTTGCTTGTTTCTTTCCTTTGATTGTAAATATGCTATTTGATATATGGTCTCCTTGATATAGAGACCGGAGCTGTGAGCGTTGTGAAAGGAAGAATTACAAGAGGGCGCAGAAAAGAAAAACCGTCTGCCTCAGAAGTTGAGTTTGCGGACAAAACTAATAGGAAAAGAAAGAGAACTGCACGCAAGTTGAGTTTACGAGCAAAAGCCATCCAGAAAAGCAAAGATAAGTAGAGAAAAAGAGGAAATCGCGACTAAACAGGGCGGAAACACAAAGATAAGTAGAGAAAAAGGGGAAATCGCGACTGATCTGAGCCAAAACACAAAGATAAGTAGAGAAAAAGAGGAAATCGCGACTGATCCGAGCGGAAACACAAAGATAAGTAGAGAAAAAGGGGAAATCGCGACTGATCTGAGCCAAAACACAAAGATAAGTAGCATAAAAGAGGAAATCGCGACTAATCAGAGCGGAAACACAAAGATAAGTAGGGTAAAAGAGGAAATCGCGACTGATCTGAGCCAAAACACAAAGATAAGTAGGATAAAAGAGGAAATCGCGACTAATCAGAGCGGAAAAACAAAGATAAGTAGGATAAAAGAGGAAATCACGACTGATCGGAGCAAAAACACAAAGATAAGTAGAGAAAAAGGGGAAATCGCGACTAATCCGAGCGGAAACACAAAGATAAGTAGAGAAAAAGGGGAAATCGCGACTGATCTGAGCCAAAACACAAAGATAAGTAGGATAAAAGAGGAAATCGGGACTAATCCGAGCGGAAACACAAAGATAAGTAGGATAAAAGAGGAAATCGCGACTAATCCGAGCGGAAACACAAAGATAAGTAGAGAAAAAGAGGGAATCGCGACTAATCTGAACAAAAACACAAAGATAAGTAGCATAAAAGGGAGAATCGCGACTGATAAGGATGTAAAAGGTAAAGAACTGCGTGCAAGTCGTGTTTACGCGCAAAATGGTACAAGAAAAACAAGTAAAGTTGTGAGTTAAAATGTATATAGCAGATATTTGTTTTTGTACATTCATCGAGGCTGCCAGGAAAGATTCCAGAGTCGAGAGCATCACAAAAAAGAATCCTCTACTAGGGGGCCCAATGGAAATTAATAGTTGATTTTCACAGCAACTCCTCTCTGTATGATTAGACGATATTTTCATAAAATCACAAAAAAGAAGCGTTCTTCATTTGAACGCTTCTTTTTCATTTTACGCCAGTTATTTTGTAAAAAAGTTTTCCGACATGAACAAATAAAGACGAAAAAATCAAAAATCATGAACAGTTTTTGTTCTAGTTTGAATTTTCATTTTTCACTACACTAACAGTAGAAACTTAATTAAAAGAAAATTTCGAATCAACAATGTAAGCGATATCAAATTAATTGTTTTTATATTCTATAAACGGGGTGAGTAACAATGAATGTTAATACGGTGGATAATATAACGGAAGAAGCGCTATTACAGGGAGCCGAGAAGATTGGTATGCTCGCTGAAGAAGAAGCGCATGAGGCTGATAAGAATGCCACGGTTTCAGCAAATGTCGTGAATTTGATAAAAGAAACACAAATCTCAAGGATGATGTTACCGAGGGAATATGGTGGGCCACAAGCGAGTTTATCTACCTTTGCAAAAGTGATTCAAAAGGTGGCAAATTATAATCTTTCTGCTGCTTGGTTAACCTTCCTTTACCCTTTACACAATTCATTACCATCTTATTTACCGAAAGCAGGAAGAGATGAAGTAGTCAATCAAGGTGGATTGATTGCAGATATCTTTGCAGCATTAGGTACAGCAGAACCTGATGGAGATGGATTAAGAATTAGTGGGAAATGGAATTTTGTCAGTGGCATTCTTCATAGTGATTGGGTTGGCGTAGGGGTGAAAGTTCAATTACCAGGACGTGATAAACCAGTAGTCTGCCTACCCATTTTGAAAACATCTGAGGTTGAAATCGTTAAAAATTGGGATACTTTTGGATTAAGAGGGACGGGAAGTAACCAAATTATTGCAGATAATGTGTACGTACCGAAAGAGCGTATTCTCGATTTAGAAAAAGCGGAATCAACAAGAAGGCCACCAGAAGAAGATTATGATAAAAGTTATCCGTTTTATCATGTGCCATTTTATCCGGCATTTTATATTGGATTCCCAGCGATTGCTATCGGTGGTGCGGAAAGAGTGATTGAAGAGTTTAAAGTGTTAACTGAAAAGCGTGTTCGTTTGATGGATGGGATGAGAGAAAGTGAGTCCCCTCGAAGTCAACGTGTAATAGCAGAAATTTCTACCGATTTGCATGCAGCAAAAGGGTTGATGGCTCAATACATTTCTTTATTAGAAAATTACGAAAAGGATGGCGAAATGACACCACTCGGGGAGTTTTTTGCCATTAGAACTAAAATTATAAAGCTTTGTACAGATATCGCTGTTCGTGCCATGTTAACACTTGGTGGTGCTGCACTGTATAAAGGTGGGACTTTAGAAATGTTTATCCGCGATATTTTATCCGTGGCTACACATAAAACATCACTTTATGAAGATTCTGTTGCTGCTTACGGGCAAGACTTATTTGGATTTGAGAGTGGCGTCAGAGGTTAATGAAAGGAGAGGTAAAGATGGATGATCGTTTATTTAGAAATGCAATGAGTAAATTTGCCACCGGCGTAACGGTGATTGCAACCGAAACAAATGGAAATGTTCATGGGATGACGGCTAATGCTTTTATGTCGGTATCACTTGATCCTAAATTAATCGTTATCTCTATTGGGGAGCGAGCGAATATCCTATCGAAAATTAAAGATAGTGGGATATTCACCGTCAATATTTTGGCTGATGATCAAAAAGAGCTGTCAATGAATTTTGCTGGACAGTTAAAGGAAACAAAGGAAGTGTCATTCGCGAGATTAAATGACATGCCGGTCATTGACGGGGCAGTGGCACAAATGGCATGTGAAGTATCGGCCACACATGTAGAAGGTGACCATACGTTATTTATTGGTCGGGTGAAGGATGTGTATTTAGAAGAAAAAGATCCATTATTATTCTTTAACGGCAAATACCGTTCAATGATAGCAGTAGAAGAGCCAATTTCTTAACAATAAAGGAGGGAAGTCAGATGAAAACCATCGTCTTAAATGAGGAAGAGCTCCATGGCGTATTAGGTAAAAATATAGAATCATGTGTGATGGCGCTCGGATTTTTCGATGGCCTTCACCTTGGTCATCAAGAAGTCATTCGCCAAGCAAAGGTGGAAGCAAATAAACGTAACCTGCCACTAGCAATCATGAGTTTTTTTCCTCATCCGAAAACGGTGTTAATGAAGCGATCTGACTTTCCTTATTTAATGCCATTAGAGGAAAAGAAAAAGAGAATGAGTTCTCTTGGTGTCGATCTTTTCTATATCGTTCCTTTTAATCATGCATTTGCTAGCCTCTCCCCAGAAGCATTTGTTAAGCAATATTTACTCACACTCGGCGTGAAACATGCAGTTGCTGGTTTCGACTTTCATTATGGTAACAAGGGAGTCGGACATATGGCCAGATTAGCAACTGATTCAGGCTATCAAATAACGACAACATCTGTTTCAAAATTGAGCAGAAATGGGTTGAAAATTAGTTCCTCTTATATCCGCAGCTGTTTACAGCAGGGGGAAGTAGATTTAGCAAATGCACTTCTTGGTAGACCGTATCAAGTGAAGTTGCAAAGGAACGGTAGCACGTACTGGGTTAAACCTTTTTATACTTTACCTGCACTTGGTGAATATGAAGTGAATTGCCAAGGGGATATGCATACAGTCAAAGTCCTTAGCAAAGAAGAAGTAGAATGGCAATCGAACAAGACCTTACCAAAAGAATTAAGCATTCATTGGTTGAAAAAAACAGATGCAAAAGAACAAATCAGTTAAATCAATATTTTGATAAATAGGAGAGTGAAGAGCAATGATTCTTCGTTTAGGGCAAATCGAGCTGTTTGTAACAGATTTAAATAAGTCTAAAGATTTTTATGTAGATGTACTAGGGTTTATTGAAGTGGAAAGAACAGAGTCAAGTCTATATTTGCGTGCCATTGATGAATTTGATCGATATTCTTTAATTTTAACGCAAAAGCCAAAAGCAGCTCTTGGTAGTTTTAGTCTACGTGTATCTAGCCCTGAGTATTTAAGAGAGTTAGAGAAGCAACATCAAGAAATGGGAGTTGCCACTCAATATGTCGAGAATAGTATCCACCCAGGAAAAGGGCCGGTACTTAAAGTAGCTGAGCCGAATGGTCATCCGGTTGAATTCTATCATGCAATGGAAGAGATGAATGTAGGGAATAAAAGTGGCGGAGTAGATGCCTTGCCAATGAGATACTCCCATTTACATCGTGGTATACCGCCAGTAGCAATCGATCATATGAACCTGCGTGTAACAAATGTAGATAAAGCGTTAGAATACTGGCAAGCAATAGGCTTTAGCATTTCCGAATATGTTCAAGGAGATGAGGGGAAATTTGCTGCATGGACAAGAGCGAAAACATCTACACATGACGTGGCCCTTGTCCAACATAAAGAAACATCTCTGCATCATATTGCTTATATTGTAGACGGTATTTCTTCCGTTGTGAAAACGGCTGACTTACTTGCAGATGCAGGCTACCGTGCAAATATCGATTATGGACCAGGTCGTCATGGGGTAACAAATGCCTTCTTCTTATATGTAAGAGACCCTGACGGTCATCGTGTTGAGATTTATTCTGGTGATTATAAACGTGATACTGATTTACCACCAATCGGCTGGACCAAGGAAGAATATGATACAAAGGGTCGTTTATGGTGGGGACCATCAGTGCCAGATTCTTTCTTTGAAACAACACCAGTGAATGATGAGTGGATGAAAGAGAAAGTGACAAAATAAAGAGAATAGGAGAGGATTTTATATGTCTATTTGGAACGATTTAGCAGATATCGAATTTAAACTTCATTTTGTCGATGCAGATGGGGTGAAAACGAGAGTACTAGAATCGGGAACTGGAGAGCCTCTTTTGCTTTTACATGGTACAGGGGGGCACATCGAGGCTTATGCAAGAAATATCAAAGGATTGGCTGAGCATTTCCGCGTGATATGTATCGATATGTTAGGTCATGGATATACAGAAAAGCCAGACTATCCGTACGGTATTGATAGTTACAGTGACCATTTATTAGCTGTAATCAAAGCGCTTGATTTAGAGAAAGTATATTTATCTGGCGAATCTCTTGGTGGATGGGTGGCTGCCTGGTTTGCTGCTCACCATCCGACCTATGTGGAATCGATGGTGCTCAATACTCCTGGTAATGTGAATAACAAACCTGAAGTTATGGCAGGACTAAAAGCGTCAACATTAAAAGCTGTACTTGAAGCAAACTATGAAAATGTGAAAACGAGATTAGAGTGGTTAATGTATGATAAATCGCAAGTAACAGATGAGTTAATTGAATCTCGTTACAATATTTATACTCAACCTGCTTATCAGGAAGCTGTCCATCATATTGTCCATTTGCAAAATATCGAAGCAAGAAAACAATTTAGTTGGGACCCATCATGGTGTGGCAAAATCAATGTACCAACATTACTTGCTTGGACTGACCATGATCCAACTTCAACAGTAGAAGAAGCAGAACCGATCAAAGAGATGATTCCAGGGAGTGAACTGACAGTAATCAATGAGGCTGGTCACTGGCCACAATGGGAGAAACCGGAAGAATTCAATCAGGTGACCATTGATTTTTTAAAAAAACAAGTGGTATCTAAATAAATATTTATACACCCGTCTCTTAACAAAGTGGCGGGGTCTTTCCATATAGAAGGAGGTTCAATGATGACACTACAGTTAAATGATCAACTAAAAGAAGCTGCTCAAGCGCTTTTAGAAGCGGAGGAAACAAAGAAATCCCTCCAGCCATTAACAGATGACATCCAGCAGCTATCAGTTGATGAGGCATATCAGATTCAGATGGTAAATATTGATGTGAAGTTGGCTCAAGGAGAAAAGATAGTTGGAAAGAAAATCGGTCTAACCTCTCTAGCTATGCAAAAGGCCTTAGGGGTTGATCAGCCAGACTATGGCCATTTATTAAGTAGCATGGATGTCACAATGCAAAAATCGGCCATTCCTATGGATCAATTATTTGAGCCGAAAATTGAGGGAGAAATTGCGTTTGTATTGAAGCATGATTTGCGGGGACCGAACGTAACAGAGGCAGATGTTGTAGCAGCCACTGATTATATTATCCCTGCTTTAGAAATTGTGGATAGTCGAATCGAAAATTGGCGGATTAAACTGGAAGATACTATTGCTGACAATGCCTCAAGTGCCCAATTTGTTTTAGGTGAAGAACGATATGCTGTCGATAGTGTGAAGCTAAAAGAAATGGAAATGAAGTTATACAAAAATAACAAATTGATTAATAAAGGCTATGGTGCGGATGTATTAGGTAATCCGATAACTTGTGTTGCTTGGTTAGCTAATAAGCTGTCTGACTATGGTGTTCACTTGAAGGCAGGAGAAGTCATTTTATCAGGTGCGTTATCTGCAGCGATTCCTGTGGAGAAAGGCGATTCATTTAAAGCAGAATTTAGTGGGCTTGAGAGTGTAGAGGTGAGTTTTTAAAAACATAGCGGAGCGTAGTCCTTCGCTTACTTTTTCTTAAAAATCTTGAGAGTGAGGTCATCTAAATGGCGAAAAATCCTCGTACGAAAGAAGGTAAAATCTCGCGTCAGGCAATTCTAATTATTATTTTATTATTTTTACTGACAGTGATTAGTAATGCAGATAAAGCGATTATTGGATTTGCATCTGTTCCTCTGATGGAAGAATTAGGGTTGAATGCTGAACAGTGGGGTATCATTGGAAGTGCATTTTTCTTTTTATATTCTATTTTTGCTATTATCGGGGGAACGTTAGCTGACAGATTCGGTGCAAAAATTGTTATTGCTGGTATGGCAATTGTTTGGGCGACCGTGCAGTTTTCTACCCTATTTGTGTCAAGCTTTACCTTTTTATTGATAACACGCATTATACTAGGCGCAGGGGAGGGGCCATCTTATTCACTCGCTATGACTGCTGCAACAAAATATCTACCAAAAGAGAAGCTTGGGATAGGTTTAACACTTGTTTCTGTAGGTGGTCCTTTAGGGGTAGCTATGTCGGCACCTATACTTATTTCTTTAATCACTCAATTTGGTTGGCGTTCGGCATTTCTAGCGACTTGTATTGTCGGTTTGATTTGGGTTGTATTTTGGCTAATGATTGCAGAAAATGATCGCAAAGAAGCAATAGCAAAATACAAAGCTAATCGACAACAAGACCAACAAACAGCAGTAAGTAAATTTGGACCAGTGCTAAGGTCAAAAAACTTTATTCTTATTGCCCTTTGTGGTTTTGCGACGTATTGGTCTTTTACCATTGGTTTAAATTGGCTTCCTAATTACTTGGAAAATGTCCGTCAATTGAGTGCAGAAACCTTATCTATAGTAGCAGCACTCCCATGGATAATGATTACCATTTCTCAAATCACTTTCTCTACTGTCTCAGACCGATTATTTAAGAAAACGAAAAGTATCGTGAAGGGGCGAGTATTTGTACTCGGTCCGGTGATGCTAGCGGGAGCAGTTAGTTACTTTATAGGGACAATACTAAATGCAAATATGTTGGTCATTGCCTTTCTCTCTTTAGGGCTTACTTTCGGTTGTATTACACTTGTGCTTGGTCCGACTATTCTTTCGAGTATGGTCTCAAAAGAGCATATAGGTAAAGTGCAAGGATGGTTTATGGCGTTTACCTCTTTAGGAGGAATCGTTGGTCCTTATATTACGGGTCTTCTTATTGAAAGATCTGCAACACAAGCAGTGGGCTTTCATATGGCATTTCAATTATGCGGTATAATCCTTCTTATTTGCGGTGGACTTGTATGGTTATTTGTCAGGCCGAATAAGGATGAGAATATTCGATCAAACGTAGCATAAAGAAAATGAATGCGTTTACAAGTAATTTTTGAAAAAAATAAAAAATCAGAATAATTATATTGACAAACAAAAGGAAAACATCCTACAATTTTAATGTGATATTAACGAATACTATTCGACATTATCGAACGTTGGAGGATGTATGACGATACAATCAGTTTTGCGTGCAACAGACATTTTAGAATTATATCTTAATGGTCAAAAAGAGTTAAGTGTAAAAGAAATAGCGGAAGCCATGGAACTCTCTAAAAGCACGGTCCATGGTTTAATAAAAACTTTGGCCTCGAAAGGTTATCTTTATCAAAATGAGGAAAGTGGTAAGTATCGTTTAGGTATGAAGCTTTTTCAACTAGGTCATATCGTTGAGAACCAATTCGATTTTGCTGAAGTTTCGAGGCCAATCATCAATAAGCTTGTTACTACTCTAAAAGAAACGGTGCATTTAGTAACTTTTGAGCAAGGTGAAGCGATTTACATTGAAAAGAAGGAAGGTCCTCATTCTTTGCGAATCTATTCGCAGATTGGTAGGAGGGCACCCTTTCACTGTACGGGAGTAGGGAAAGCGATATTGGCTTTTTTACCAAAAAAAGAACAAGAAGATATCATCGAAACCCTTACTTTAAAGTCGTTCACTGAGCATACCATTGTCACTAAGCAAGCATTAGTAAAGGAATTAGCTGTAGTGAAAGAGCAGGGATTCGCTGTTGATAACGAGGAGATTGAAATCGGTCTTATATGTACAGCAAGCCCGATCTTTAATTATCAAGGAAGGGTAGTTGGTTCCATTAGTTGTGCGGTACCAACAGTGCGATTAAATGAGGCACATCAACAAGAGGTTACTACTGGAATTAAAACTGCTGCCAATGAAATTTCAACTGCACTTGGATATTAGAAGGAAATTAAGGAGGGAACTGAGGTTTGAGTAAAGTAAAAGTAGCGATTTTAGGATCAGGTAATATTGGAACAGATTTGATGATTAAATTAGGTCGTTCAGACATTTTAGAACTTACAACGGTGATAGGTATTGATGCAAATTCTGATGGCTTAAGACGTGCGAAGGAATTAGGGTATGTCGCCATTGATACAGGGATTGATGGGTTTTTAGAACAGCCGGAACTTGCAGAGATTGTTTTTGATGCGACATCAGCAAAAGCGCATATTCGTCATGCAAAAGCTTTAAAAGCAGCAGGTAAGAAGGTCATTGATATGACACCAGCAGCTGTAGGTAAGTTGATTGTTCCCCCAGTTAATTCAAAGGAACATTTAGATGCTGAGAATATCAATTTAATTACATGTGGCGGTCAGGCGACTATACCAATGGTACATGCGGTGAACCGAGTGAGTCCAGTTGCCTATGCTGAAATCGTTGCGACAATCTCAAGTAAAAGTGCCGGACCTGGTACGAGGGCTAATATCGACGAATTTACTGAAACCACTTCAAGGGCGATTCAAGAAGTGGGCGGCGCGAAAAAAGGGAAAGCTATTATTATATTAAACCCAGCAGAACCGCCAATACTCATGAGAGACACCGTCTACACGTTAGTGGAAGAGGGGACGATGAAGGAAGAAGAGATAAAAGCATCAATTGCTGATATGGAAAAAACCGTGCAGAGCTATGTGCCAGGCTACCGATTACGGACGGAACCAATGATCGACGGTAATCAAGTAACTATCTTTATAGAAGTGGAAGGAGCCGGCGATTATTTACCTAAATATTCAGGAAATCTAGATATTATGACAGCGGCTGGTGTAAAGGTAGCTGAAGAGTTTGCAAAGAATTTAATTACACAGTAAAAGGAGAGAGATTCATATGACCGAACCTCAAAAGGTATTATTAACGGAAGTGGCATTGCGAGATGGGAGTCATGCCCTTTCACATCAATATACTGTTCAGCAAGTAGAGAAGATTGCCAAAGGCTTGAATGAGGCTAAGGTGCCTTATATTGAAGTAGCTCATGGAGACGGCCTAGCGGGATCTTCTTTGCAATATGGCAGGTCAAAAACAAATGAGTTTGAATTAATAGAAGCAGCTGTTGCTGTAACTGACTTTTCAAAGGTTGCTGTGTTGTTAATTCCTGGTATAGGGACAGTTAAAGAATTGAAACAAGCCCAGCAATTAGGGGCGAAGATGGCGCGTATCGCTACACATGTGACAGAAGCAGATGTGTCTGCCCAACATATTTACGCTGCCAAAGAGCTTGGAATGGAAACGGTTGGATTCTTAATGATGTCTCATATGGCAGAACCGGAGAAAATCGTGGAACAAGCAAAACTAATGGAAAGTTACGGTGCCGATATTGTTTATGTCGTTGATTCTGCTGGAGCTTTATTACCAAATCAAGTAACAACAAGAATCAAAGCAATGAAAGAAACCATTGGTGTGGAAATTGGTTTCCATGCTCATAATAATCTTTCATTAGCAATGGCAAATACGTTAGCTGCCATTGAAGCAGGCGCAACAAGAATCGATGGAAGTGTTCGTTGTCTTGGAGCAGGTGCGGGTAATACGCAAACAGAAGTGTTAGTAGGGGTATTAGATCGAATGGGCATTGAAACAGGTGTGGATTTTTATAAAATGATGGATCTAGCAGAAGAGGTTGTGGCACCGATCTTACCTGTTCCTCAAGAAATTACTAAAAATAGTTTAGTTCTTGGATATGCAGGCGTTTATTCTAGTTTTGCTTTACATGCCCAGCGTGCAGCAGAAAAGTTCAATTTAGATGCACGAGATATTTTAATTGAACTAGGTAACCGAAAAGTTGTCGGCGGGCAAGAAGATATGATTGTTGATGTGGCGGCAGAGTTAGCAAAAGTAAAAACATTCGTCTAAAGTTCAAAGCAGCCGAACTTCGTTTCAAAACTCGCGAATGATTCAATTTTCTAATAAAATAGACTGGAAGGGGCGAAATTTCCCCTTTTTTATAAAAATAGAAATGTTTGCGCTTTCAATCTTGCGCTTTAGGAGGTTATCTATGCATATTGTTGTTGATGAAGTTTCAATCAATCCTATTACAAAAGGACATGAAAGAGTCGTTTCGACACCATCGGCATCACTAGGTATTTTGCGTCATCAACTCGTTAAGCATATAGGTTTTGAACGCCTAAAAAGTTTCTTATTTTCCTTTGGATGGGAGAATGGTGTAAAGGATGCTAAAAAGGCATTGAAAGAGCATACTTCAATTCCTTATTTAATCAAGCACGGTCCCCTGTATCATAAGGAAAATGGGCAAATTACAGGTGTGAAGCATATTTGCCATTTAACAATGTGTGAAGACAATCAGCATGTGAAATCTCTCTATTCAGAGGGGATTTGGTATGGTTCTTATGAGGCTGAAGAACATATAAGACTACATGGCTATAGTGATACACCTCAATGTCATACATTAGTAGGTTATGCTAGCGGCTATATGACTACTATCACAGGTGTGTCGCTGCTAGTAAAAGAAACGTGTTGTGTGGCGAAGGGTGATGCTGAATGCAAATGGACAATCCAATCGCAAGAACAATGGGAGATGGAGGGTGAAGATGCTCATTCACCATATGAAGAAACCCCCATCGTTAAAGAATTAGCTTATACATATGAACAGTTATTAGAACAGCGTAATTTTGTAACAAAACTGGCGGAATTTCAAAGTAAATTAACTGAAGAGATTTCTGGGGGCAGTAGTTTAGAAGAAATTACTGAACTTGTCTACGATCATATGCAAATACCAATTGTGATAGAGTCTATTGATTTTTATCAAATGTCTAGTGCAGGCTTATCTCCAGATGAATGCGGTGAACTGACGGATGATATGAAGCAATATTTTTCATTTCCTATGAATGATAAGGAAGAAAAGCACTCTACCTATCCATTGTTTTTTCAAAAGAGAATCGTCCATACTGAAAAGCAAACAAGGCTGATGGCCCCAATTTTAGTGCAAAGGAAAATTCAAGGGTACTGCTCATTTGTTTATGAACCAACGATAGATAACAGTCATGAATCTGACTATTTATTACTGGAACGATTTGCTAATGCTGCTTCCCTTATATTATTAAATGAAAAAACACGCTTTGATTCGTTAGAGAGAATGAAGGGTAGTTTCCTTGAACGTATATTAGAAGGAGAAACGTCTAAAGCAGAGATTATTAAAAGGGGTAAATATACGGGTATTGATTTAACACAGTCCTATTTCTTAGTCATGATTGATTTTAGTATTGGTACAGAATCCTTTGAGGAAGAATTTCAGTTGCAGGAAGATATATATGAATGGATGATTCAATACTTTAGTGAAAAAAAGAAAAGTGTATTAATCAATATGCGTGATCATCATCTAATCATTCTGATCCCAGATGCGGCACTTTCATATGAGCATCATGAAACATTCTTCCGCCCATTAATGAAGACCTTACGTGCGGACTTTCCTAATGGTGAATTTACAATTGGTCTTAGCAATCAAGGAAATGAGATTACAAGTGCCCATCAACACTATGAAGAAGCCCTTGTTTCTTTAAGACTATCTTCAAAGGAAAATATGATGTCCTTTAAACAATTAGGAATCGTTGGTGTTCTGATTAATTCTAAAAATACAGCTGGGGTGAAAACAATTGCCAAACAGGAATTAGGCTCACTATATGATTTATCGGATAGCAAGATGGTGGACTTATTGCAAACCTTATATGTGTTTTTACTAAATGGAGGAAAATTGGAACAAACGACAGCAGATCTGAATTTATCTATGAGCGGTCTTCGCCATCGAATTCGAAAGATTGAACATACATTAGATAAGGATTTGCGTAATCCTCAAGAAACACATCAACTATTCTTAATTATGCAATCTTTAATTGCTTTAGGAGAATTGAAAATGAACTAAATAGATGATTATATTACCCCACCAGAGTTGGTTCTGGTGGTTTTTTAATATAATTGACTACCTTCAATTCCTATTAAATGGATAATAGTGAGGTTCAAACTTTTTAATAAGTCATATCGAAGGCACTCCCTCCACTTTTTTTATTAAACTACTCCTATCTATTAAATCTTTGTTGTAATGAGCAGCTTGAATGCTTCGATAGAATTCTAAGTGAAAGTTGTTATAGAAAGAAACATAAAACGTAGTTGTCCTTCATATCTAATTAACAGGAAGACATAGAAGAATATGGAGGGAAATATGGACGAAAACAACGAAAAACATCAGCGACAAGCAAAGATTCATTTCAATAGTCGAGGAAGTCAAGCGCAAGAAGAAGTGGAAGAGAGGGATATAAATAAATGGAAAGGGGACGAACCTGCAAAGCTTCATTCACAAACTGTTGGCAAAAGAGGACCTATCTTAAAACAGGATAGTGTAGAACATGAAACACTGCAAGAATTTATCCATGAGAAAATCATTGAACGACCTGTTCATGTCAAAGGATTCGGTGCTTTTGGCTATTTTCAAACGGTGCATTCAATGAAAGAACATACACAGCTTAGTTTCCTACAGCGTCCTGGTCAACAAGTACCTGTTATGGTGCGATTTTCATTAGCAGTGAGTACGAAAGGAACGCCTGATACGTCAAGGAATGTAAGAGGGTTTGCAACTAAGTTTTATACAGAAGAGGGGATATTTGATTTAATTTGTAATCATATACCTGTTTTCTCTGTGCGTGATACGATTCGTTTCCCTGAGGCGATTAAAGCGTTTTTACCATCTCCAGTCAATAATCTAATGGATCCCAATCGCTTTTGGAGCTTTGTAGCACGTGCACCAGAGTCGTTAAATTTTGTTGTCCATCTATATTCAGATGCTGGAACAGTGAAAAGTTTGCGTCATATCCCAGGACATAGTGTGAATACATATGTCTGGCGGAATGCGCAGGGAGAAAGGAAATATGTGAAATATCATTGGTATCCGTTTGCAGGTATTGAATATATTACGAGGCAGGAAGCGGGCAAACTAGCCGGTGAGAATCCAGATTATGCTGGGAAAGATCTTTTTGATACCATTGCATCTGGCAAAACAGTAGAGTACGGATTATACGTTCAATTAATGGATCCCATGGATGAGGAGAAATTATCGTATGATCCACTTGATGATACGAAAGTGTGGGATGAAAGACAATATCCATTGGTACCAGTTGGTCGAATGGTTTTAAATAGAAACCCAAAAAATTATATGGAAGAAGTAGAGAAGGTCTCTTTTTCACCTGTCAACCTGCTAGAGGGAGCAGAGTTATCCGATGATAAGATGCTTCAAGGTCGAGCGAATATTTATAGCGATTCACAAAGAAGACGAATCGGACCGGGGTTTAGGAAGTTGCCAGTAAATGACCAAGCAGATTGGACACCTGCCAACCAGGTGACAAGTGGAGATGGCCGATTTGTGGAAGGGAAATTACAAAGAAGTGATTTAATAAAGCAAAATGATTATGCGCAGGCTGGAGAATTTTATCACGCTTTAAGTCCACAAGAGAAGGAACATTTAGTCGGTAATATTGCTGCAGATTTAAAAGGGGTTGATCAAGATATAAAAGAAGTGGTATTGTCATATTTTCACCAAGCTTCTTCAGAACTTGGGGAAGCGATTGCCAAGCATGTTTAAAATTCTCAGCATAACCTCCGTTTAAAATAATCTGTTAAGAGGTAATGAATAGTTAAGAGATGGAGGCGATATAAAATGGCAGAATTAACAGCTGTGAAAGTCGTATTACAGGATGAAATGGAAGAATATTTTACTGACGATAATGATCAGAAGGAAGCAGCGGACGCTTTATTAAGAGTAGATACCGTTTTGTTTTACGGGAAAAATATGGAGCTTCTAAATGATTACGAGCCAGCGAAAGAATGGGATCACTTTTATGATTTTGAATTCAATTCAGCTGATGATATTAAGAAGGAAATTGCTGAGAGGTTAGAAATCAGTCCTGATATAGTGGAAGTCGAATAAACCAGCTATCAGCTGGTTTTTTTTATGGAGTGGAAAAGCTAGATGCATACCTATTTGGAGTCGATTATTCAAGCAACTCCGTTTGAAGTTGATCAACAGACTGGTATACTTTCTTTATTAAAACAATCGTTTAGAAAGGGTATGGAGCATGCATCTAGGAATTCTTGATCAAATGCCGAGACCACGTCACTTGTCAGTTGAGGAAACGGTAGAAGAAACCATTCATAAAGTACAAATGGCAGAAGAATGGGGATATGAGCGTTATTGGTTTGCTGAGCATCATGGGACAAAAGGGATGACTTCTAGTGCACCTGAAATCCTAATGGCAACGGCAGCGGCAAAAACAAAGACCATTCATGTTGGCAGTGGCGGGATTTTATTGTCTCAGTATAGTCCGTATAAAGTGGCTACACAAATGCTGCAACTTCAATCAATTTTTCCAGGTAGGATTGAGGCAGGTGTAGGACGTTCACCAGGGGGACCGGAACGAATACGTAAGGCCTTAGCTAATGGTGTGAAGAATGAAACGAGCATTTATCCTGAAAAGATAAAACAAATGCTCCACTATTTCGCAGGGGATCAGTCGGTGCAAGCGACACCTAGGCCGAGGGTATCGCCGCAGCTTTATAGTCTGGGACTTGGGGAGAATAGTGCCCAGCTAGCAGCAGAGCTTGGCATTGGTTATGTATTTGGTCACTTTATTCAACCTGGAAGAGGCGTGCAGGCCCACAAACAATATCGGGAGTATTTTCAGCCGGGCTTTTTTGTAAATCCGAAAGCGATTACTGCTGTCTTTGTCATTTGTGGTGCGACAGATGAAGATGCAGAGGAATTGGCCGTTACACAAGATATATGGTTATTAAGGACGGAAAAAGGAATTGATAGTCGGATTCCGACACTTGAGGAAGCAAAAGCAATGCGGTTAACAACAGAAGATAAAAAAAGAATCGCATTGAATAGAAAAAGGATGATTATCGGTGGGCCAGCAAAAGTAAAAGAAGAGCTAAGCAAATGGAGCGAACTTTATGAATGTGACCACTGGTTATTATTAAATAACACCTATCACTTTGCTGATCAACGCCAATCTTATGAACGCATTGCAGAAATTTTTTTCTGATGATGTGGATAACTCTCAAGTAGTACACATATCAATAGAATTTAACTAACAAAAAATGTGTTGGCAAGTGTAAAGGTGGAGAAGAAGAGGAAGGGTTTTCCCGCAAATCCGAAATACCAACTCAACTGGGATTAATAGTGACGAGTTGTGCCTGCAAATAGTAAATACAAATACAAGCGGGTTGAAAAGCGAGAAGAAGTGTTGGTAAATGAGAAATGCGAACCCAAGTGGATGAAAAGCGCCGAGAAGTGTTGGTAAAGCGGAAATGCGAAGTCAAGTTCCACCAAATATACCAAGTGGGCAAAACATTTACAATAGTAAGGGCATCCAGAAAGTCTCATTGCCGACTTTTTAGACGCCCTAAAATATATTAAGGTTCTAAGGATATCAATTTTTCAATTGCGCCCTCGTTACCTTTTCAGAAACTCAGGATCAGCAAAACTTGGATTCGGATATTTATAGAAGCCTTCTCCTGTTTCTCGTCCGAGTTTACCTTTATCAATATATTCCGTTTTTAAAAGGTGAGCTAATTTTTTAAATGCTTCATTACCGGTTGCATCGGCTTTTGCTTGTGAGATATTGTAAGCTGTGCGGATTCCAACGACATCAAGAATAGCGAACGGACCTAGTGGAGCACCAGTGCCAATCATCCATGTTTTATCAATGGTTTCTGGGTCAGCTACTTCATTCACTAATAACATTTGGCCTGCCTCTAATAATGGAACGAGTAAGGAATTTAAGATATATCCTGGTTGTTCTTTATGCAATTGAAGAGGGACCATCCCGATTTCTCTTGCAAATTCAACGATTTGGTTAAAAACATTCATGTCTGTACCGGGGTGTTTCATTACTTCAGCCGTATTGTTTTTCCAAATTTCATTTGCAAAATGCAATGCTAGAAATTGTGACGGTCTCCCTGTGAAAGCTACAAATTGGCTAGGAAGTAATGTGGATGAATTCGTTGCAAAGATGGTTTCTTTCGGTGCGACTGCACTTAATTTTGTATAAAAGTCTTCTTTAATGCTAACCACTTCTGGAACAGCTTCAATCACTAAATCAGCTTGCTCGACAGCTTTAGATAAATCAGTATAAAAAGACATCCGTTCGAATGCCGCATCGACTTGTTCATCGGTTGCCTGTAAATCATTTTTATAGCTTTCCTTCAGCTTCAATATTCTACCTTTTGCTGTTGCTAGTGCTTCCTCAGAAATGTCATACACACTTACTTGAAATCCACTATACGCTGTTTGGTAAGCAATCTGACTGCCAAGTACCCCACTACCTGCAACTGTGATATGTTTGAATCCCATTGTAATCCCCTCTTTATAAAAAGTTATTTTCACATTTTCATTATGGCATAGTCTTACCTTCTATGACTTTCGACTTATAGAAGGATTGTTAAGTAAAACTGAAACCTCTTTATTCGTTATCATGGCTCCTCTTCATTAATGTAGGTAAATGGATGGTTTGGTAAACATTTTTTATTTTATCTTTACAGATAACAAAAAGGGGAGTAATATAACTTCATCAATTAAATATCATCTCAATCGCTGAATCCTTAATTGGAGCGGAGGAACCACTTTTGTAGAGGTAATCTACTTGGGGTGAATCCTTTAAAGAATGTAAAAAGGAAGGGTTATTCTTGACCCTAATCCGACAGCTAACTTCGTAAGCGTTAAGAAAAGATGGTAAACTTGTGATCAAATAACATGACCACGGGGGATCCCTCTGTGGTCTTTTTGCTGTTCCTTTTTTCTCATTGAAGAACTCACAAATCGATAGTAAGGATGGGATATGGTTTGGGGCACTTTGGGGCAACGATGCTACCAGAATTGAAAGAAATGAATGAGGCATTTTTAGCGGTCGATAAGGATCTACACATGCTGCTGTTTTCTGTCACTAGATGAGCACATGTCAAGGCAAATCGGGATGAATAATGTAGATCATACTTTTATTTTGTTTGGAGAAGATGTGCAGGGAAGTATTTTACCGCCTTTCTTCTGAAGGGTATGGGGGCAAAGCGCATCACAATTTTCATGCGAAAGTGTTAGAAAAGATAGGTGTTGACCGAGTGATTGATCCAGAGAAATATGGCGATAAGAGTTGCAGAAAATATTGTCTCAAATTCAATGGTTGATTTTCTTGATTAGCTCGTGATTATACCATCGCTGAAATCCTTGTAGGAAAGAAATTTTTGGGGGTGTAAATTGAAAGATTTACGAATTGCTAAGCGGTTTGATTGT
Source organism: Cytobacillus kochii (assembly GCF_044790165.1). NCBI lineage: Bacteria > Bacillati > Bacillota > Bacilli > Caryophanales > Bacillaceae > Cytobacillus > Cytobacillus kochii. The sequence continues at coordinate 370,508 of NZ_CP085254.1, forward strand.
CATATTGTCGGTCTTCAGGCGAGAACAGAACTTTACTGTTTCTCCAAGTGAAAAGGAACCAATTCAGTTGAATGATATGTTAATAGTATTGGGTAAAAAAAAGAGATATTATACGCTTTGAAAAAGAAGGAGCATAGAAAGATGAACAACGCAATCGTTCGGTTAAACCCATCTCAGTTGTTATTGTTAGTGTTCTTGTTTTTCATTATATTTGGGACGATTTTTTTAAAACTTCCATTTGCAACGACAACACAGGTTACTTGGACAGATGCATTATTTACAGCAACTTCGTCCATGACGGTAACAGGGTTAGCTGTTGTAGATACTGGTACGGTCTATACACTATTTGGGCAATTAGTCATCCTTGCGTTAATACAAATTGGTGGATTAGGGATCATGTCATTTGCAGTGTTAATTTTTATGCTCCTTGGTAAAAGGATAGGGTTTAGGGAGCGGTTATTAGTTCAACAGTCATTAAACCATACATCTATTGGTGGAGTCATTAAATTAGTAAAAAGTTTATTCATTTATTCCTTCACGATTGAATTAATTGCTATGTGTTTTTTAGCCATTACTTGGGTTCCTGAATTTGGTTGGGGAAGGGGCATGTACCTCAGCTTCTTTCACTCCATTTCCGCTTTCAATAATGCTGGCTTATCGCTGTTTCCTGATAATTTAATGGGATATGTGGGGGACCCGATTGTTAATCTTGTTATTTCATTCTTGTTCATTATTGGCGGTATTGGTTTTACGGTTTTAGCGGATATTTGGTATAAACGCAAATTTAAGAAACTGAGCTTACATTCAAAACTGATGATTGTCGGCACTGTAGTTATCAATGCTTTTGCGATGTTAGTTATATTCGTGATGGAGTTCCATAATCCACATACATTAGGCGCTATGTCTGAAATGAGTGATAAACTTTGGGCAGCTTACTTTCAAGCGACATCACCGAGGACGGCAGGGTTCAATACAATCGATATAGGTAATATGCATGAAGCAACCATTACTTTCATGCTCCTTCTCATGTTTGTTGGTGCGGGTAGCGGCTCTACTGGTGGTGGAATTAAGTTAACGACTTTTTTAGTCATCGTATTATCAGTTAGGAGTTTTTTAAAGCAAAAGCAGCAAATTACCATTGCTAATAGAGCAATTAAAGAAACCATCATATTTAGATCATTGGCCATTTCTATGATTAGTTTCTTATTTATCTTCTTAGCTGTATTTATTCTCAATATTACAGAACCAGAGCCGTTTTTAGAATTATTATTTGAAACGGTCTCAGCTTTTGGGACTGTTGGGCTTTCTATGGGGATTACGGCTGATCTATCTAACATCGGTAAGATTATTATAGTATTTATTATGTTTCTCGGAAAAATTGGACCATTAACATTTGCCTTTTCTCTAGCCAAACCAAGACAAGAGAAGATTAGATATCCGAGTGAAGATATCATGACAGGTTAAATATAATTGTGTCAGCTTTTATTCTTCATATAGGTAAAGGCTGACTCGAGAAACTCGATAACTTCTTGATTAATGGGATATAAGTTTAATTCTTCTGACTGCTCTTTTGATCTTCGTGCTTCCCAAAATTGTTCAGATAGTGCTTGATTACCGTTGAACATTTCCATTGAGTAGATTTCCACATCACTCGCAATTAATTTGGCAACGTCAGAAGAAGGCGCTTCTCCGTTTTTTAAACAAAGTTCTATGCGCTTAATAATATTCATCCATTTCTTAATTTGACCATCATCATTCTCTAATTTGGGAAGTGATGTCTCCCATTCTTTTGTTGGCTGTGTATGATCTTCACTCTCTTTTAACGTTAAGGGAAGAAGTTGTTCCCAACCAATCTCTCCTTCTAAATCTACACTGTTCCTTAAAGTTTGTGTATATTTTTGCGCTTGTACGATATCGTCAATTGACGCTTTCAATGTTTGAAGATGGATATCTAGCACTGATGATACAGTCGTTTCGTCAATGAGCTTTTGTATATCTTCTAACGACATATTCGCTTTTTTTAATAGCAATACCTTTTGCAGACGAAGTAAGTCCAGTTGTGTATAGAAACGTTTACCATAATCATCTTTATAAGTAGGGGTGACTAATTGAATTTCATCATAATATCGTAAAGTTCTAACAGAAATGGACCAATCTTTAGCAATTTTACCCGTCGAAAAATAATTCATCTTTTTCTCTCCTTTGAACTTGAAGATGACGTAACGTAACCAGGTACTCTTAATATATCAAATAAATTGGGGGTAAATGGAGTGAATACCTTATTTTCAAAAGAATCACGCTGGTCAATACAAACGTTTTTACTTATTCTGATGTTTGTCTTCATCATAGTGCCGATATTCATTGAAAATTGGGCACAGGACCTATTGCAGCGGTTATTTCAAAATGATTTATATGCGGGGACTTTGACAGGGTTAATCATGGCAATTGCCTTTACAGTGGCTCTTTATTATATTACGATTAAACCATATGGATTGAATTGGCAGTCGCTTGGCTTGAGGTCGTTTGCTAAGAGCTATTGGCTACCGATTATCGGATGGACGATTTTTCTAATAGTGGGCAATGTATTGCTTGTTATTCTCATGGATTTATTCGGTGTTGGCGTAGAAAATAAGAAAACGGCTTCATTAACAGCAGAACTGAATGGATTTACGATTCTCATTGCATTTATATCTGCGGCCATTGTGTCACCCATTTATGAAGAAATTTTGTATCGTGGCTTTATATACAAATGGTTAAGGGCTAAATGTAATATTGGACTGAGTATGCTCATTAGTTCCGCGATTTTTACGGTGGTACATTTACCGACTTATAACACATTACCAGTTAATTTTTTCAGTGGACTTATCTTCGCTTGGACTTATGAGAAAACAGGCTCCATCTATCCTGCGATGATTATCCATAGCGTTTTTAACGGACTGGCGATTCTACTAACTGCCTTTACTTAATTATCTTAATTTTTAGTTTCCAAGGAAGCTATGAAGCGAATAATCATAAATAAAAGAGGGGGTGAATAGAATGAAATGGTTATTTGCTATTTTACTGCTTATGCTATTACTTTTTTATTATTATCGCTTATTTAATGTTTTCTTTAAGATTAAGAAAAATAGGGTATTCCCATTGCCAGATGAAGTATTAGAGGACATACGTATTGAGCCGCAAAGACCGATAGCAGAGCCAAAGGTAGCTAGTCAGAAGGGCAGTATCTTTACTTATATTTTTATCACATGTATGGTGTTTATCGCGATCATGTTTATTGTTTTTTCCGATCAGTTAGATGTTTCGAATTATCTGCTGTTACTTGTACCTCTTTTTCAAATGGAGTTTCTGTTTAACCAATTAGTTTTTCTCCAAAAAGGGATTGTTAAAGGGCTAAAGTATATCCCTTGGCATAAAATTGATTCTTATGAAGTTCAGTCTATTGATATTCATAACCGTCATTTTGGTTTTGATAAAAAAGTAAATGATGGTTTTGAGATGAAGCTTCATTCAGGTCGTTCGAGTCAGGTTAGTTTACTAGTTACTTCAATAGAGGCTTATGAACAGTTGCAAATCCTGTTAGAATCTCATGGTATTAAACAAAAAGCCTAAATAAATGGGAGGGACGAGATGAGTAATCATGAACAATTTTTAACAGAGGCAGTACATCTAGCAGTAGAAAACGTAGGAAATGCAGGAGGACCTTTCGGAGCAGTCATTGTAAAGGACGGGAAGGTGATTGCCAAAGGTGTGAATAGGGTAACAGATCTTCATGACCCAACGGCGCATGCGGAAGTAATGGCTATTAGGGAAGCATGTACGAAGTTACAATCTTTCACATTAACAGGCTGTACTCTTTATACAAGCTGTGAGCCTTGTCCCATGTGTTTAGGTGCGATTTACTGGGCGCGTTTGGAAAATGTGTATTACGCAGCGGATCGGAAAGATGCGGCAAAAGCGCTTTTTGATGATGATTTTATTTACCAAGAGATTGGCATAGACCCGAAAGATAGAGGTCTTCCGTTTGTACAATTGACACTAAATCAATCACAGCTCCCTTTTGATGCTTGGAGTAAGCAAGTCAATCGAACTTCATATTGACTTCACGGAAATTCCTTACTTTCTGCATAAGGATATATTATTCTTAAAAGTGATACCTCTACATAAAGGAGAGCAGCATGGGCACAAATAAAAATCAATTCCAACCGATGAAGTTATTATTTTTTATTACGATTATTGTCGTTATCGCAGTTGTTATCATGGTGTTCATAAACAATCAAGGAAATGAAAAGGATGAGTATACATCTTTTGAAAATGCGCCCCCTATTGAAGGACAGCCTGTTTTAGGCAAGGTGGAATCGCCTGTACAAATCGTAGAATTTGGCGACTTTAAATGTCCAGCGTGTAAACAATGGGGTGAGACCATTTATCCGCAATTAGTGGAAGATTATGTAGACACGAATCAAGTGAATTTCTCTTATATCAATGTGCTCTTCCATGGGGATGAGTCTAAATTAGGTTCAGTTGCAGCCGAAGCTGTTCATCTATTGGAACCTGATGCATACTGGGCATTCCATAAAGGTTTGTTTGCTAAGCAGCCAGAGAGTGGTCAACATGATTCTGTCTGGTTAACAACGGAAGTACTAGAGGAAGTCGTCGCAGAAACGACGTCAATTCCACTAGAAGATCTATTGGCAGAAATGAAAAAAAGCGCAACAATAGAGGCGGTTAATCATGACACATCACTCGTAGGTGAATATGAAGTCCAGCTCACACCGACGATTATGATTAACGATAAAATGGTGACAGATCCATTTGATTATGATTCAATCAAACGTTTGATTGAAGAAGAGTTAGAGGGATAAGAATGAAGAAAAATCAAATCATGTTGTATTTTTCTTGGGTGGTCGCACTCATAGCAACATTAGGCAGTCTATACTTTAGTGAAATTAAGCAGTTTATTCCTTGTGAGCTCTGTTGGTATCAACGAATATTCATGTATCCACTCGTTTTAATCTTGGGGATTGGTACGTTCTACCAAGATATTTCTGTGAGAAGATTTGCGCTACCAATGGCATTTATTGGCTGGTGTATTTCTCTCTATCATTATCTTGTACAAAAAGTGCCTGGACTCGCTGAGGTCACCCCATGTTCAAACGGTGTACCATGTAGTGGCCAATATATCAATTGGCTCGGGTTTATCACCATTCCTTTCTTGGCATTAACGGCTTTCACGCTTATTATCTTCTTTTGTCTGATGATGAAAAAAGACAATCAAGCATCATAAACATTCCTCGTACATATGATTGTACGGGGTTTTTGTTTTGTTCGTAATAAAGTAGAAATCGGGTGTGAATTTGTAAATGGAAAAAGGGAAGCTGCTTGAGACATGAGACAAGCGTAAGATCGCATTACATGCCCACTATTCATTTGAAAATAAAATTGCGTGTAAATCGGAAAATCCGACATCGCCATTCATCCGCAAATTCCGTGACCAATTCCGCTTAAATCCGACTTGCCCACTCTTTATCTAGTTTCTAGGGATGGACAAGAGCGTAAAAAAGAAGGTCTGTGAAGCATTGTATTTTCTTCGATTCATTTTAACTATCACTGAATATCCCATCTGTTAGTACACTTGTGATATATGTTTTTTCATGCTTAATCCACTTGAAAATGGGTAAAATAATGTTAGTGAAAATCTGCCATTTATTAAAGGAGGAAATGAGATGAAAAATCCAATAAAACAAGGGATGATGTTAGGGTTAGGTTTAGCAGCAGCAGGGAAAGACCGTGCACAAGAAATGATGGATGAGTTAGTGAAAAGAGGAGAGTTAACAAAACAGGAAGCGAAGGATTTTATGCAGGAGGTAAGGACGAAAGGCCAAGAGAAGCAAACGCAGATAGACGACAAAGCCCATCAACGAATGACAAGTTTATTGCATGATTTGAATATCGCTACAAAGGATGATGTCTTAAGGTTAGAGGAACGGATTCTAGCACTTGAGGCAAAACATCGAGAAGAGGATTAAGGGAGGTTTTTGCCATTTTCAAACCAAAGATGAGCCATATTCATCGCTATCGTGAAATTGCCGTAGCCTTCTCTCATTACGGTTTTGGTTATCTCTTAAAAGAATTAGGCTTGCATGAAGTATTGTCACTACCTAAACGTATGTTCATGCGAAAGCAAGAGGAAATTCATGAAAAGACGACAGGTGAACGTGTTCGTCTGTTTTTAGAAGAGCTTGGACCGACGTTTATTAAAGTTGGTCAGATTGCGAGTACAAGGTCAGATATTTTTCCGGAATCAATCATTAGGGAATTGGAAAAATTGCAGGAACATGCTCCGTCATTTTCATTTGCAGAGGTAAAAAAAATTGTTGAAACCGAACTAGGGGAAGAACTACATGACCTCTTTACAGAATTTCAAGAGGAGCCATTAGGATCGGCATCTATCGGTCAAGTCCATTATGGTGTTCTCCATTCTGGTGAAAAAGTAGCTGTTAAGGTACAACGGCCTGATATTGAGAAGACCATGAGAACAGATTTAGAAATTTTGATAGAAATTGCTAAAATTGCAGAAAGAAGGCTACATTGGGCATCGCAATATCAGTTAGTGGAAATGATGAAAGAATTTTCTAAAGCATTGTTAAATGAGTTGAATTATTTACTTGAAGGTCGTAACGCCGATAAAATTGCCAATCAATTTGAAGACAATAATCATTATAAAATCCCAAAAACATACTGGAAATATACGACGAAAAAAGTGTTAACTATGGAATATATTGAAGGTTGCGGCATCCTTGAAAATAAAAGTTTGGCGGAACAAGGATTTAATAAACAACTAATCGCCGAAAGAATCGTTGAAGGCATCCTCCAGCAGATATTAGAGGAAGGTGTGTTCCATGCGGATCCTCATCCAGGTAATATTTGTGTATTACCAGGAAATGTGATTGTTTTCATGGATTTTGGTATGGTTGGACGTTTAACTGAGGATATGAAAGAAAATTTAGCATCATTAATTATTGCCATGTTGCGGCAAAGCACCGATGGAGTCATTAAAGCCATCACTAAAATGGGAATTGTCCAAGATGATGTCGATGTTGAACTTTTAAAAATTGATGTTGATTTACTAAGAGAAAGATACTATGATATTCCATTTAGTGAAATATCAATTGGCGAGGCGGTTAATGATTTGTTTTCCGTTGCCAATCAACATCATATACATATCCCAACAAACCTAACATTAGTGGGGAAAACATTGTTGACAATGGAAGGTATTGTTGAAAAACTTGATCCTAATATAAGCATTTTAAAAATTGCTGAGCCTTTTGGTAGACGATTAATTGTTAATAAATATCGTCCTGATCATTTGGCGAAAGATTCGCTAGCGCATATCGGGGAGTATTTTGATATTCTTAAGGAAGCACCGTATAATTTGAAAGATTTGATTGCTCTTATCAAAAAGGGAAAAATCCCGCTCGAGTTGAACTTGCCAAACAGTGAAAAATTTCTAACGAGAATTGACCGTATCAGCAACCGGCTAGCATTTAGTATCGTGTTGCTGGCATTTTGCATTATAATGGTAGGCTTAATTATCGGTTCCGCCCTTGGCAGGCAATCATCTCTCCTATGGAATATACCAGCAGTAGAAATCGGCTTCGTCATTGCGATATTAATGTTCTTATTTCTTATATACACCATCATTAGAGCAGGGAGATTCTGACGACTCTCTGCTTTTTGTTTTGGCTACAATTTTTCTGATTTCACTACACAAGCAAATCATGGTGAGAATATAGTGTAGAGAGGTGAACGATTTTGTCAATAAACGTTAATGTTGCTTATGATTAATACAAAAATTCTCATTGGTAGTCCAATTAATCAAGATCCCGATATTTTAAAAGAGTTTCTGCTTTCGTTAGCTAATTTACAAACGGATACAATGGAGATTCATTATTTTTTCATAGATGATAATCAGAATGAAGAATCAAGTAGACTACTACGTCATTTTGCCAGATGGAAGAACGATGTTGCGATTTTATCCGCAAAAGAAGATAGTATCTATATTCGCACCGACTTTACACATTTCTGGAATGATGCTCTCATCTGGAAGGTTGCTCGCTTCAAAGATATGCTTATTGAGCAGGCAAAATTTGAAGAATTTGATTATTTGTTTTTAGTTGACTCTGATTTGCTTTTACACCCGGATACCCTTCATACACTTATTTCCACGAAAAAAGAAATTGTTTCAGAGGTATTTTGGACGGCTTGGCAAGAGGGGACAATTCCTTATCCGCAAGTGTGGTTAACAGATGAATATACCCACTGGAGACAGGCGGATGAAGGTGTTATAACAGACGAAGAAAAGGCCGTTCAAACCGAGGCCTTTATTCAACAGTTACAAACTCCAGGTGTTTATGAAGTAGGAGGATTAGGTGCGTGCACGCTAATTAGCAGGAAGGCTTTGTTAGCAGGTGTTCATTTTAGTAAAATTAAAAATCTCAGTTTTTGGGGAGAAGATCGACATTTTTGTGTGAGAGCAGTGGCATTGGGACTGGATCTACATGTAGACACACATCTCCCAGCTTATCATATTTATCGATCATCTGACCTTACAGGCATACCCGCATTTAAAGAAAAATGTCAGTATGCGTATAGCGAACTACCTATTTATCCAGAAAAAGCAGAAAGCCATCAAATTCGCTTATCGATGATTGTGAAGAATGAAGAAGGTCGTTATTTACAAACGATGTTAATGAAAGTAAAGCCATTTATCGATGAAGCTGTGATTATAGATGATGCTAGTACTGATCAGACTATATCGATTTTCTTGCAAGAACTAAAAGGTATGCCAATTAAATTGGTCAAGAATGCAAGCTCCCAGTTTGCCAATGAAGTGGAACTAAGAAAACAACAGTGGTTAGAAGCAACGAATTGTTTTTTAGGTTGGGTATTAAATCTTGATGCAGATGAATGGTTTGAGGAGAGTTTTATTGATTATATTGATGACTTTGTTAAACAGGATACTATCGACCTGTACTGTTTTAGACTGTATGATATGTGGGATGAAGACCATTATCGTGAAGATGAATACTGGCAAGCACATTTCTTATACCGTCCATTTCTAGCAAGAGTTGAATCAACCTTTCAGCCTGTCTGGAAAGAAACACCTCAACATTGTGGGAGATTTCCAGAAAACATCTTCCAACTTACCCACAGTTTATCCACAATACGAGTCAAGCATTTAGGCTGGGCAAAAGAAAAAGATCGATTAGAAAAGTATGAGAGATATAAGCTGCTTGACCCGAATAGCCTCTACGGTAATGAGAAACAATATGAATCGATTTTAGATAAGAATCCCCGTTTAAAACAATGGTGAGAAACATAAAGGAAATGGTCAATTAAGAACTGAACTTCGATTCATAGCTAGGAAACTATTTGTATGCTAAACTAAAAATAATTAAAAATTGTTGCAGGGGGACTCAGAAAATGAGTTGAGAAGGTTAAAACCTGACCCTTAGAACCTGTTCGTTAAGACGATCGTAGGGAGCATCTTCCAACTATATGCATACGTATGGTAGGCTCTCCATTTTCGGGGAGCCTTTTGTTTTGTTTTCCTGAACATTTTTAATTACATCTATTGAAAAGAGGGAATAGCGTGAGAGAAGAAGTCGTGTTAGTAACAGGAGCAAGTCGTGGATTAGGAGCTGCAATTGCTCAAAAGTTCGGTAAGGAAGGCTACAAGGTAGTCGTTAATTATTATAATAATAAAGAAAAAGCCGATGCAGTAGTTGAACAAATCGGGCAAGATCGTGCATTGGCTATCCAAGCTGATGTTAGAGATCATCAAGCAGTAAAAGCAATGGTAGCAGACACAATTGCTCATTTTGGCCGCTTGGATATCGTTGTCAATAATGCATTAGTTCAATTTAAATTTGATCCTGTGGCACAGGCGAAAGTAGAGGAATTATCTTGGGCTAGCTACCAAACCCAGTTTGAAGGCGCGATAAAAGCAAGCTTAAATGTTGTTCAATCTGCTCTTCCGGCTCTAAAGGATTCACAGCAAGCCCGTGTGATTGGTATTGGCACGAATCTTTACCAGAACCCAGTCGTTGCCTACCATGAATATACAACAGCCAAAGCGGCATTAATTGGCTTTACACGCAATATGGCCAAAGAGCTCGGACAGTATGATATTAATGTGAATATGGTTTCCGGTGGATTATTAGAAACAACGGATGCAAGTGCTGTTACTACCCCTGAGGTATTTGCGATTGTGGCTGATAACTCTGCTATCCGCCGTGTGACAAAACCAGAAGACGTAGCAGAAGCAGTTGTTTTCTTAGCCTCTCCAGGCGCTAAAGCGATTACGGGACAAAATCTAGTCGTTGATCATGGATTGACGATGAACTAAGATAAAAAAGGTCGTCATCTTTGTTTATGGCGGCCTTTTTCAATAAATGGACTTATTTTGTAGGTTGATAGTTAGTAAAGTGCTTATATTAGCAAATGTACGTCTAAGTCGAAGCTAAACTCCAATTTATTCGTAGAAAAGAATATTTTTAAAAATTTAACTTAATTTTCTCGCTAGTATTTTATTTTTCTAGATGTTAAAACGGTTGATTGAACGCTCAATCAGTATTGTTCAATTTTTTTCCTTGTTTATATCGATAGCCAAACATAGACGATGCTTGTAAGTGAAACTTCAGCAGTTGCTTGCTCATCGGATCCGTTGCTTCCTTAGGCATCTTATCGTTAAATCCAACAACAGTCACTGCACCGAGTAATTGATTTTGGTAGTCTAGCAAAGGGACGGAAGCAGAAGAAATTGATGGAATTAAAGGTTCGGTAGCGAAGGATATTTTCGATTGTTGAATCATTTGCCATTCTGCGTTATCGATCGCATCCCCGTTTCCAAGCCAATCTTTTGTCAGTACTGGGTTTAAGAAACTTAAGAAAATCTTCCCCGCGGCAGATGTTGGTGGCAAGCTTCCGCCTAGTTGTGTACCAATATGAAGTGGTTCATTCGAATGACAAATCTTTGTCGTAATTGGTCCGTTGTTTGTCCATAATGAAAACGAAACGGTGCAGGAAGTAAGCGAAGAAAGTTCCTGCATATAAGGAGTGATTGCATCGGCAATATCACGACTACCAAAGGCGGCTGTACCATATTGAATCAATTTGCTGCCAAGGTAATACAGGTTTGTCCCTTTTTCTCGATAGAGCATGTTCAATTGTGTAAGTGTATTTAAATATTTATATAAATTACTTTTCGTAATACCGGTTTCTTCTTGAATGGTTGAGAATTTCATTGGGGTATCTTTTTGATAGATTAATTCGATGATAGAAATGCCTATTTGCAAGGATTGTATCATCGTACTACTTTTTTGTATTTCCATGTATGTAACTCCTCATTATGCTAGTCATGTTGAATCCTAATTTATCAGAAACGACATCAAACAACAACCTCCCTTTAGAGGGTTGGTAGGATATCCCTATAAATTCAGTATATATAAGAATAGTTAGTGAGTTGGCGATTATTAACTTGGTCAATGAAGGCGCTCAACTCACGAAAAATAGGGAGCGGTCAAATATATTAATTTAACCTTTTCCATTTTTTTAGCTCTTTCTGAACATAGGATAATGATTGTAGTTTTTCTTTTAGTTCAGCTATAGAGAGACGATAAGTATTATTGGAGTGATATTCTTCTACAGAGTTTGTATCAGTTTCTATTCTGGTATCTCGAGGAATGCGATAGAAGCCTTCAAGATCAATGGCTTTCGCTGCTTCTTCTTTTGTTAGTAAAACTTCATAGAGCTTTTCTCCCGGCCGTGTGCCAATTAATTCTAAAGGAAGGTTAACATGAAAAAGTTCTTTAATCGCTTGTGCTAAATCTGTAATATAGGCAGCAGGCGATTTTTGTACCATAATATCCCCATTACAAGCATTCTCAAAAGCGTACAATACGAGTTCGACAGCCTCATCTAAACTCATCATAAAACGGGTCATTAAAGGATGCGTAACAGTTAGCGGCTTTCCTTCCTTTACTTGTTCTATGAGAAGCGGAATGATGGATCCCCTTGATGCCATGACATTTCCGTATCTTGTGCCACATATAATGGTACCACGAGCGTTAGCTTGTCTCGATTTAGCGATAAATGTCTTTTCCATTAAAGCTTTAGACATTCCCATTGCATTAATTGGGTAGGCTGCTTTGTCCGTTGATAGGCAGACAATTTTCTTTACCCCTGCTTGTATGCCTGCACTTAATACATGATCGGTGCCAAGAATATTCGTTTTCACTGCTTCTAGCGGATGTGACTCACATGAGGGTACTTGTTCTAAGGCTGCAGCATGAAAAATGTAATCAACCCCGTCCACAGCTGGTAATAAAGTACTCATATCCCGAACATCGCCGAGGATATAAGAGATTCTTCCATCTGCGTACTGTTTTTGCATGTCGTCTTGTTTTTTTTCATCACGAGAAAAGATACGTATTTCTTTTATTTCACTATGCAAAAAACGTTCTAACACGACATGACCAAACGAGCCGGTTCCACCTGTAATTAATAGCGTTTTATTTTTAAACATAAGTATGGAGCGCACCTTTCTGTCATTTACCACAGTGGGTTTACTTTAATCCAAAATAGTATAAATAATATTCGGAGTTTATTCGTGGATAGTTATACCAGTAAGCGATAATCCCTGTTATGTGCACTGAAGGGTTTTGGTCTAAGAGCGCTTGATGAAAATCACAGTCCCCCGCCATATCCGTTCTTTCAGAAAATCTGGCCTCTCCCACACAGCTTCTCTTAATGATCCTAAATTGCCCACACCACTCACGATAATTTTCTTCCGTTGCTTGAAAGAGCTGGCCATCCTTTGTCACCATGCTGTAATAATAAATGTCGTACTCACCATCTATTTTAGCGAGTACTTCGCGAATGGTTGGTAAATAAATATCATCGCTATCAATGATGGCAATATAATCTCCAGTTGCGGCTTCGATACAACGATTATACGAATAGCTAGCGCCACGATTTTCCCCATTTTCTAAGATTCTTAGTTGAGGGTACTGTTGTTGATATTCTTTTAACATCAATAATGTTTGATCGGTTGATCCGTCATCACAAACAATGATTTCATCGGCATATTCTTTAGGAATGCTATCAAGCATCGAGCGAACCCATTGTTCACTATTATAAACCGGGGATAAAAAGCTGAATCTCATGACTTTTCCTCACTTTATTATGCATGATTTTGGGGCAGGTGTTATATCGTTTAGTGTATGCGCCTAATTAAAAGTGGTGAATTTAGGACATAAAAAGAAATTATTTACAATAAATTTCTTTTAGTGTAATATTACACTCAAGAGGGGTGAGGGAATGTTTATGGTGAGTTTACCGCTATGGTTTTGGCTATTGTATTATCTCTTTCTGTTTATTTCATTTATGATGGCGTTAAGAATGGTATGGAGGAAACAAAGTAGAAAAACAGCATTGTTTGTCATCTTTTTTGTTCTAACAATCCCTTTTATTTCTATATTCAACGCTATTGGTCGCGGTGAAGAAATGAATGAAGGGGAGTTTTTCCTTCATGAGCTTTCTTATGGGGCACTATGGGCGTTGTATAGTGTTTTCGGTTATCTTGTTTTATTGTGGTTTTGGTGGAAGGCTATCATATTGTCTGTAAAAAGAAGGGGATGAACACTGACATGAAGATGTTTTTTCGCGTTTTATTTCCCTCTATATGTATTTTTATATTTACGTGGATATGTTCATTTTTTCCGTTTAGCAAAATCCTATTATTAGGGATTTATGTCCTTTTTCCGCTAGCTTTTATTATCCAAGGTATGATTTGCGCGCGCTTAAAAAAGCAGATGATTATAGGCTTTATCTTTTCATCCGCTGCGATAATAATTCCGGTTTCGTATTGGTTTGAGGTAGGTAGTTTGGTGAATGCAGTTATATTATATACCGTATTAGGGCTCATTTCGTTCTTCTTATATGGACGGAAGGTGAAAAGGGCTTAGTCTATTTAAGCTAAGTCATATTTGCTCTGATTTTCTCTGGGATCATAACGACTTCGGTAGTTAAATTAACGGGTTTGTAGATTTCATCTATACAATCTTGCCAATATTGAAGATGTTTTTTATCTACCCAGTGTGTGGATTCAGTCACTTCAATCCCGTCCCTACCTTGAACAGAATACCAGTAAAGATATTCATCTTCGTTTTGTACTTCGCGAAAAATCGTTTCAATATACATTTTTTCTCCTTCAAGTGTGAGGAGTACTTCTTTCATATGATGATTAAGGAATTGTAACCATTCGTCTACAGCTTTTGTTTTTCCTTTTTTAACCTTAAAACGTATGAGTTCAACGTTCATACAATCTCTCCTTTTTATTAGAATGTTTATGTAATATTTTAACATAAAAAGGAATAAAGATAGCTTTAATCGAATAGTATGAGAGGCTTAAGGGAGAAAGTAGGGGTGTTTAAATGGAATGCAGGTTAAGTAACGGTGAAGTGTATGATTATCTGAAAAAGGATGGGGGAGAGAAGGTTCTACTTCTCATTCATGGCAATTATGCCTCAGCGAATCATTGGGACGTATTTTTGGAGAAAATACCTTCAAAGTATACGGTCTATGCTCCGGATTTAAGAGGTTATGGCCGATCTACTTACAATCAGCCAATAAAGGATTTTAAGACATTCGCTTATGATTTGAAATTATTTTGTGATCATTTTTCTTTAAATAAAATAACAATCATCGGTTGGTCAAATGGAGGTGGTATTGCGATGCAATTTGCAGCAATGTATCCAAACCTTGTAGAAAAAATGGTTTTGCTCGCCTCCATGCCAGCCGGTGGATATCCAGCCTATGATGAAAACAATCAGCGCTATCAAACAAGAGAAGCAATAGAAAAAGATCCAATGTTAAATAGGTTGGTAGAAGCACAGAAGATGAAAGAGTTTGCTTTTTTTACCGAAGCGATAGAACAGTTGATGTTTGTTAAAGGCAGGCAGGCATTAGGAGAACGGTTTGAAGGATATATAGAAGCAGCAATACAACAAAGGAATATAATGGATGTTGCACATGCAGCTAATGTGTTTAATATAACTGATATTGATAATGATGCAGCTGCGGGAACAGGAGAAATAAACCATATTCAAGCAGAGACTTTTCTTTTGTGGGGAAATAAGGATGTCTTAACTACAAGGGAAATGACGACTACATTACTAGAGGATTTAAAGAGAGCTGGCGTTAATGTCATTTTTAGAGATTTAGATGCAGGCCATGCGTTCGTTATAGAAGAAGTTGATGAAGTGATAAGGGAATTAGAAAGCTTTTTCCAAAGATAAGTAGGTAAAAGAAAAGAGCCAAAATATATGGCTCTTTTCTTTACATCCTCGTTAATTAGCAACTTTTATCGTTTCATTCTCTTTTACCACAGTAGCTTCAGGCTTATAGGCCCGTTTAATTGGGACGAGCGCTAAGGCAATGGCAGCAATCAACCCTGGAATTGCAAATGCGATAAAGTTCATATGAATAGGAAGAGCGGCCGTCAATAAGAATCCGCCGAGAAGTGGCCCGAGCATGCCTCCAAATCTCCCAATTCCTGAAGCCATTCCTAATGCTGTGGATCGGATATTAGGAGGATAATATTGAGAGACATAGGCTTGTACAAGGTTTTGGGCACCGATTGTACTAGCACCAGCTATAGCAACGAGTAAATAAATGAATAATTCACTGCCACCAAATCCAAGTAATGTTAAGCTCACTGCACCAAGTGCATATAAGGGCACGAGCATTTTCTTTGAACCGTATTTATCACAGAGCCAGCCAATAATGAGTGTCCCAACAATGGCTCCACCTTGTAGCGTAATAAGGAAGGCTAGGCTTGAATTTAAGGCATAACCCGCTTCAATCATTAAGTTCGGTAACCAAGTATTTAGGCCGTAAACCATTAATAAGCACATGAAAAACGCAATCCAGAACATGACGGTACTTAGACCGCGGTTGTTTTTGAATAGTCCGACAACAGGAACTTTGTTTTCCTCTTGGACTTGTAGGAAGAACTCTGTTCTTTCATCCATCTTTTGGGCAGGGTTTACTTTACGTAGCACAGATAATAGCTCTTGTTTCTTATTTTTCTTAATTAAATGAGCTGAAGATTCAGGTAAAAATTTGTATATGAAAGGCAGCAGTAATAATGGTAGACCTGCAAACCAGAAAATCGATTCCCAACCGAGTGTAGGCATAACGAAGATTCCTAGAATCGGTGCAAGCATCCCACCAAAAGAGTATCCACATAATACAATGGAAACAGCCATACTTTTCATTTTCGTTGGCGCGTAATCTGTCAATAAGGCAATAACGTTAGGCATAATTCCACCTAAACCTAAACCGGCAATAAATCGATAAATAGAGAAGGTTGTAGGTGAAGAGGCAAATCCACAAAGAAACGTAAATAAGCTAAAAAGAATCAGTGAAAGTGCAATCACATTTTTTCTTCCCATTTTATCAGCAAGAATACCAAAAAAGATGGCACCAAACATCATCCCTAATAATCCATAACTACTCATGGCTCCAGCTTGGACCGAACTTAATCCCCATTCTTCAATTAAAACTGGTACGGCGGTACCATAGACAACTAAATCATAGCCATCAAAGAGAATAATAAGGAAGCTCCAGGCAAGTAAGCCGAAATGAAACCGATTAAATTTACTATTATTAATCACTTCCGCTGCGTTTATTTTGTTCATTTGTTTCCCCCATCAATTAGAGATTGCAATCGCTTACACATATATGAAAAGAGAGAAGAAAGGATTAAGCCTTTCTTCTCCAGATGAAACCATTAATGATGACTTTGTGGAGAACGGTTTAAGCTTCAACTAGTTTTGCATTTTTATTATAGCCATGGAATTGATCGACAAATTCAAAGTCACTTGATTGCCTTTTTCCTAGGATAATGTTTCTAAGTAAAATACCTTCGTTTGTTGTATTGTGAATAATTTCACCCCATGTACGTGCAGAACCTTGGACATAGGCTGTTCTCGGTTGTCTTTCTTTTTGGAACGCTGCAAATGCTGCAGGGATATCTTCACCATGTGCACTGAGCATATCTGACATGTATGCAGCATCTTCAAGTGCTTGACAAGCACCTTGAGCAAGATATTGTAGCATTGGGTGAGCGGCATCACCAGTGAGCGTAATGTGACCTTGCGTCCAGTTTTCAATTGGTAAGCGATCGAACATTGGCCAACGTTTTTGACGTGAGATAAATGAAATGGCATTTTGCACTAATTCACATGACCCAGCGAACACAGCGTCCATTTCTTCCGGAGTGCCCCAATCTTCAGTCTTTTCAATTTCGGGACGGTAGTTTTTACTTTTGAATACAACGACTTGGTTATAAAGTTCACCACGACGAACTGGATATTGTACTAAGTGAAGGTCTGGTCCAATCCACATATATACGTCATCCATATCCCCAATAGAGGTCTTCACTTCTTCAATCGGGATTGCCCCACGGTAAGCAACATATCCGGAACAAATAGGTTGGTCATCAGAGAACATTTTACGAACATTAGACCATAGACCATCTGCACCAATTACTGCGATTCCCTTATGAACATCACCGTTTTCTGCTTTAACTGTTACACCTTGATCGTTTTCTTCTGTTGTCGTAATTTTTTGGTTGGTTGCCAGTTCAATATATGGGTTTTCCTGACAAGCTTCAAGAAGCACACGATGTAGATCAGAGCGGTGTAATACAATATAAGGAGCACCGTATCTCTCTCTGTAAACCTCTCCTAAATCAAGTGCTGATAATTCTTTACCAGAGAATGCATCCATAAGTACAAGACGTTTAGGGAATACAGCGATTTCATTGATTTTATCCATTACGCCTAAGCGTTGCAAAACATTTGCCGCATTCGCTGCAAGTTGGATACCAGCTCCAACTTCACCGAATTCAGGTGCTTGTTCAAGCACTTTTACATATTGGTTATTTTCTGCTACGCCTAATGCAGTAGCTAAACCGCCGATTCCTCCACCGATTACAATAAATGGATTCTGTGCTGTGTTTGTCATTATGTTTATCCTCCTTTTGTTTTACAAAAATAAATATTCTGTTTTATAAGCGTTTTCATTTACTGTTATATTCCGAATCTTTTAAGAACAACCGAGGAACTGTGCCCGGTTGTTCTTGTGCAATTAACGGAAAGCTTTAAATTCGCCTATGATTTTTTGTTCTCCGTTGTTTTCTTCAAGGTTTTGAGATTTTTCTAAGTCAAATCTCTCCATAATGGGTAGGTCATTTACTGAGAAAAGGAAGCTATCTTCAGCAGGTACATGTTCGTGCCATGCCCAGTTTGGAATACAGAAGTAATCTCCTTTTTTCCAATCGAATCGTTCACCGTTTATTACTGTATAACCAGAACCTTGATGTACTTGGTAAATAGTAGAATGTGTGTGACGATGTGCCTTTGTACGGAAGCCTTTTGGTAATAATTGCATCCAAGCTCCCATTGTTGGATTAGCTGTTTGTCCGTTTGATGGATTGATATATTCAACAGCGTAGCCATCATATGGATCTGGCTCAAATCTAGTTAATCCTCTAATCGCATCTTCTGTACGTTTCCACTTGTAATTTGCGAGTGGTGCCACGCTTGAATAGCGGTCATTAATTGGTCTTACCATTCCGCCACTGTATCTTTGTTCAGAGAAGTTATCTGGGCGAGTTGGCGTTTCAATCTTATTAGGAAATGGTTCAAAGAATGTTCCACCGATTGAATAGATGGTAGGAATATCAAGCGCATCCATCCAAATCATTGGTTTATCGCCTACATGGCCATGTCCATGCCAGAGGTTCTTCGGTGTAATAAGGAAGTCACCTTCTTGCATGAAGATACGTTCACCTTCAACAATTGTGTAAGCTCCTTCTCCATCAGTGATAAAGCGCAGAGCACTTTGAGAGTGACGGTGTGAAGGTGCTACTTCACCAGGAAGCAGCAACTGCACAGCAGCATACAATGTTTGAGTGGTTGAAGCCCATCCCCATGGTTGTCTATAAGTCAACCCGGGGTTTTGAAAGTAAATTGCGCGTCTTTCTCCACCACGGTCAGGTGTGAAGATTTCAGCAGCTTCGGATAATTTTTTCTTTAAAAGCTCATCTGACCATAAATATGGCACAGCATGTGGTTTTGGTGTATGGTTCATCAGTGCTGGGATGGCTTCCCATAATGGACCGAGATGATATTCTTGGATTTCTTTCGTAAAGTCCTTTACGTCTTGATCCTCCATATATGCATGTTTTTCAGCCATAATATTTCGCCACCTTAATATTATTTTGCTAGCTTAGACAAGTTACGTTGAATTTGGTTGTAATGACCAGCGGCATGTTCATCGATAAAGTGATCGGCAATAAAGAATACAGATTTATTACCGAATTTTGCAAAGTTACGATGAGGTGATTCCTGAGCCAATGTGTCAGCAGATAAAACAGATAATTTGGTTTGAACATCTTGTTTTATTTGCGATAATTTTTTCAATTCATCTTCAACTGATTGTTGTTCAGTATTTTCGACTGCTGCAAGGCGGGCAGGGTCCTGTAAGCCACGTCCCCATTGTGAACCAGGGGCTTTTACAACTGTATCTATTTCACCTAGCCAATAAGGTAAGGCCTCGTTTAAATGAGTAATAACCTGCATAATGGACCATTCTTCTTTTGATGGGTTCCAACGTATGGTTTCTTCAGATAATCCTGAAACGGTTTCAATGATTTGATCTAATGATGTTTGAATAGACTCAATAGATTGCTGAATCGTTTTCGTTTCGCTCATAATTATTTTTCCACCTTTGAAACTTTATTTTCAAGAACGCCGACTTTGTCTACTTCAATGCGAACGATATCGCCATCTTTCAAGAATACTTGAGGATCACGTGCAAATCCTACGCCTCCAGGGGTCCCTGTTAATACGATATCACCAGGTTCTAAAGTCATTAAGTTAGATAAGAACTCAACAAGCGTTGGAACATCAAAAACAAAGTTGGCTGTATTCGTTTTTTGTCTTTCTTCACCATTTACAGTTAAAAGAACACCTAAACCAGATGGATCTTGTAATTCATCAGAAGTGATTAACCAAGGGCCCATTGGTGCACTACCTTCAACTGTTTTACCTTGCAACCATTGAAGTGTGCGACGTTGGATATCGCGGTAAGTGACGTCATTAGCGATTGTATATCCTGCTACATAGTTAAGTGCGTCTTCTTTTGCTACGTTTCTAGCTTTTTTACCTACAACAAAAGCAAATTCGGCTTCGTAATCTAATTGTTCAGAAATTGGATAGAATGGAATATCATCTTGTGGTCCAATCACTGTGTTAGCAAATTTAGCAAATACTACTGGGTGAGGCGGTAATTCTCTTCCCATTTCAGCAATATGTTCACGGTAGTTATGACCCACACAAATGATTTTTCCAGGTTTTGTTACAGGTGCTTCGATTTTTACATCTTCAAATGCATGTACAAGTGGATGTTTGAACGATTCACGATTATTTAATGCATAATCAACCATTTCCTTTGCGATGGAAAGGCTTTCATTTCCCCCTTGTAGGAAACCTTCCATTTGTGCTGGAATGTACGCTTCAGCAATTAACTCAGAACGTAGTTTACCTTCTGCTTCAAGAAAAGCTTGGTAAGCAAAGTTTAAGTCTACTACTTCATTTCCTTCTGTAACTGCTCCGATACGTGTGTTGTTATTGTGAGTGAAAGTAACTAATTTCATATTCAAACTCCTTTATGAAAAGTTTTTTTGTCTTGGAATTGCGTGATCAAAGAGTAAAACGCTTTGTGTGGAAGTGTTAGGCATAAAACCTTTTATTAATGAGCGTTTATTAGACTCTTTCTTCATCGGTTATTTAAATTCCATTAATAGTGAACGATGTTATCTATTAATGATAAATTTATAGTATCCTAATTTTCAGATAAACTCAAGTGAATTTGTTGTGGTTTTTTAAACTTTTTGAAAAATAAATCCTTTCGAAAGGATGCAAAACATGGATGAAATCAGAAAACATAGTGTTTTTCTGATATACTAAAAAAAATATAAAATAGGGGTTTTTTACATGAAAAATCAAAAACAAGCTACGATCCAATCGATTCAAGTCGGTATGAGAATTATTGACCTTTTAGTTGCTAGTGGAGAACCATTGAGGTTATCTGATATACAAGAAAAAACAGGAATTACAAAAAGTAATCTATATAAATACTTGAACACTTTTACGGAATTAGACATTCTATACAAGGATAAACATAATGGACAATATCAACTTGGAAGTAAATTAATTGAATATGGGGTGGCAGCTATAGGGCAGGAAGATGTGATTTCACGTGTTCTACCTTATTTAAAGGATTTAAGTCAGCAACTAGACAATACATGCCTATTAACTACGTGGACATATAATGGTCCAATTATCTCGAAAATATGGAACCCGGGACATGCCTATAATATTGGGGCGCAGTTAGGCTCACTTTTACCACCGCTATCATCGACTGGGAAAATATTCGAGAGCTTCCTTGATTCAGCTACAACTAAAGATTGGATTAAGGTTATGGGGAAAGAAGGAAAAGGGAATGTGGTAGAAGAAATCAACCGCGTAAGGCAGGAACGGATTGCCTTTGCTAATGAGCCCTTGATTCCTACTGTATCTTCTGTGTCTATACCAATCTTTAATTATAATCAAGAATTATTAAGTGCGATAACAGTAGTTGGTTTCTCAGAGTCGATTCCAAAAGACCCCTCTGCAGATAAAAGTCAATCTATTATAAAAGTAGGAAAAGAAATCTCTGCACAATTTGGCTATCGAGCAAGGGGCTGAATGATTTAAATCCTACTCTATATGAGGCGGTTGCATCAAAGGGAAAGTTGTTTACCATAGCTAAAAGAGATTTAGTTTATGATCCACGTTAAAGAGCAAAACGAAGCTAAAAAGAAGCAAATCGAATGATGAACCGGGGAAAAGGGCGAAACAAAGCGTACATAATAGCTGGGTATACATCTAGTAATGGCTCACCTTTCATCCAAATGCGTAAAAGTTGAAGGGGAAATTATTATGACCCTTATATCTGATCCACTTGTTTTAATTTAGACTAAAACTACACACCACCCGACCCCTTAATTGAAAATAGTTTGATGTGATTTTATTGAATATTTAAAAGAGAAGGTCTATAATTTTATACAAATAGTAAAGGTGGTGCTCTAATAGTGAACAATAAGGATATGTCCAATCATGTATTTTTTGATATATTAGCAGAGAAAATTAAAAGAGATAGTCATGAAGAGTACAATCGATTTGTTAATTATGTAAACGCATTAGCTAAGGATAAAGGGTGGAAGGAATTACAAGAAGAGGTTGTTCATTTACAAGCTTTTCTTTCGTATTTAGATGATAAGTTGGCTATCATCGATGATTATGAAGATATTATGAATATGAAAGCAACTTTGCTTGATATGATTGTTAACGATTTAAATGATACGTCTGTTTATCTTTTAGTGGAGGCTCTTATGTATAATAAAGAGCTGAATTATTTGCAATCCTTTGTATCCCCAGTTGAATATTGGGTGTCGGTAATAAAGGCAAAAGAAAGACTTTACGCTGCATAAAAGATTTATTATAAAAAGCTGTTGACAGCGCTGGATGATAAGGTTATTCTGATTTATAATTAATGACTCTTAAAATTTAAAAAATTCAATTTATCAAGAGAGGTGGAGGGACTGGCCCTTTGAAGCCTCAGCAACCGACCAAAACTAGGTAACGGTGCTAATTCCAAGATAGATAAGTTGAGGATATGGCGATATATCGTGAGCCCCTCTTCTTTAGCAAGAGGGGCTTTATTTATGCCGATTAGACGACTAAAGGCGGCTTTCGATGGAAGAGTACAATCTCTTTTTATTGAAAGTGGTCTTTTTTCTGCTCTTGGAAAGGGTGTTGAACATAAAAAATGGATGTTCCAAATTCAATCTAGGAAAAAACAACCATTGTGCTGGCATACTCAAAAGCTCATCACTGATAGATTGTTTCCGAGTCGAGTTTGTTTATTATAAGTGAAATGTGAGAGGAGAATGAAAAATGAATCATCGCCAGTTTGATACAATAGCGCTTCATGGGGGGCAAGTGCCAGATCCTGTTACAAAGGCGAGAGCTGTTCCAATATACATGACTTCATCCTATGTGTTTGAAGATACCGATCATGCAGCAAGCTTATTTCAGATGCAAGAGCCTGGCTTTATTTATTCAAGGAATGCAAATCCAACTAATGCAGTGTTTGAGGAGAGAATGGCACAGTTAGAGGGTGGCGTAGCCTCATTTGCTGTTTCATCTGGGCAAGCAGCGATTTCCATTGCCCTTTTAACACTTGCAAGAGCAGGCGATGAGATAGTTTCTACACAGGCTCTTTATGGTGGCACATATCATTTATTCGCAGAAACGTTTAGTAAATTCGGCATCAATGTTCATTTTGTTGATGGGACGGACTTTACATCTTTAGAAGGAAAAATTAATAAAAGGACAAAGGCGATTTTTACAGAGACAATTGGCAACCCGAATATGGAGGTAGCACATTTAGAAAAGTTAAGTGAGATAGCGAAACGTCACGGCCTACCATTAGTTGTAGATAATACATTCACTACGCCATTTTTACTAAAACCGCTTGCATTTGGTGCAGATATAGTCGTTCATTCAGCAACTAAATTCATTGGTGGTCATGGGACGGCAATTGGTGGGGTGATTGTAGATGGAGGAAGATTTGAATGGAGTAACGAAAGATTTCCTTCCTTTAATGAGAAAAAGCCTGCTATTGGTAATCGCAGCTATGTTGAAATTTCTAGGGAAAAAGCGTTTATTCTTAAAGCAAGATTTGAACTTGGCCATGACTTAGGGGCAACGCTGTCTGCCTTCAATAGCTGGTTATTTATTCAAGGTTTGGAATCATTAAGTGTCAGAGTAGAAAAGCAAGTCGCTAATGCACAAGTTTTGGCTAAGAGGCTAGGAGAGTTACCTCATATTTCTTGGGTGAACTACCCTGGGTTAGAAAGCCATCCGCAATATCATCTCGGAAAGAAGTATTTTCCGAGTGGGGCAGGTGCAATCTTTACATTTGGCATCAAAGGGGGAATCAGTACAGCTAAAAGGTTTATCAACTCACTAAAGCTGGTATCACATTTAGCAAATGTTGGTGACGCGAAAACGCTCATTATTCATCCAGCGAGTACAACACATGCTCGTCTTTCACCAGGGCAACAAGCGGAGGCGGGTGTGAGTCCCGAAATGATCCGCCTTTCTGTTGGCTTAGAGGATCCTGTAGATGTGATGGCTGATATTACGCAAGCGTTAAAACAATGTACGTAGGTTTATTACGATTTACATTATAAAGGGTGAAAAGAGTGAAGTTAAAGTGCCTAAAAAGAGAACCATTCTTCCTTCCTTTACCATATACTTTGTTGATCGCATGTCTCAGGCAATTCACCTTATGTTTTTCTTAAAGAAAGAGACATCAACACTGATATCTTACCATTGCGACGCCCCTGTTTCCTTTCCTGAAAAAGGGGATAAAGCCATCGCGTAATTCCCTGATGAACTAGTTGCCTTTGATTATCTAATGAATGAAACTTTTTCATTTTTCCTTCGTATGTATTGGAAAGACGAACGGAAAGAGGAGGAATGGGGTATGGATAGACCAGTACTTAAATTGCCTCGTACCAAATGGGAATGGGGATGCGACATACTTGGTCTTATTGTATTCATTGGGTCGATAGTATTCTTAGTTGTTTCTTGGTCAGCTATACCTGAACAAGTACCGGGCCATTACAATGCTTCAGGGGAAGTTGATCGGTGGGGTTCTAAATATGAATTATTTATCTTACCAATTATCGGCGTGTTTTTATGGTTCATGATGGGGATATTTGAAAGGTTTCCTCATATTCATAATTACCCTGCACGTATCAATGAATCAAATGCAGCAGCATTTTACTTAACAAGTAGAAAAATGCTAAATGTCACAAAGAATATTTGCCTCGCATTATTCGGCTTTATACTTATTCAATCCATTAGAGTAGCATTAGGATGGGCGGACTCATTAGGTATTTGGTTTCTGCCCGTGTTTTTACTTGCCACGATAGTTCCAATTATATTTGCTTTGATTAAGTTTAGTCGAATTCAATAATTGCCAACTTATCCTTTTTGGATAGGTTGGCTTTTTTTATGTGATTTGACCAATAAGCACTGAAATAAATTGATAAAAAGATTCCCCTATTAGGTAAGGTCACAGGCGAAATGGACTTACTGTTTGTACTATATATAAAAGGATAAGAAGGTGAAAATAGTGAACAGGTTTAATAAAAAAGGTTTTTGTTTGCCTGGAGGTTATCGATATTGTGGCCCGGGTTGTAGCGGACCAGGCAAGCCCATTAATTATGTGGATTCTTGTTGTCAGAAACATGATGCCTGCATTGATCGGTATGGCCATTGTTATCAATGTGATCAAATGTTAATTAATTGTGTCAATCGAAAGAAATATGCATCCAGGCATGAAGGAGCGACAGCTAGAGTAATTGATGCAGCTATGCGTTTTCGTATGCTTTGGGGATAATTTAGGTAGCTAGAGGTGAAGGGAACGACTATTCCTGTCCTCTAGCTTTTTTGATATAGAGGGAATATTTAGTAGGAGAATAGCAAAACTTAGTCACAAGAATGGTTATTTTATAAAAGTAGGTGACAGAATGGTCAATCGAAGTAAAATGACATCTACAGAAATTGGTGCACTGTGGATTACTTATCAAAAGAAGACAATGATATTAAGGGTTTTAGAACATTTTATAGAAGTGTCCGAGGATAAAAAAGCGAAAAAGCTTATGCAAGGTTTATGGTCTGAGTTAGAGCCAAATGTCCACCGAATTGAACAGATATTTAAAGATGAGGGTGCTGTTATACCTCAAGGTTTTACTAATGCCGATGTGAACTTACAAGCTCCAAAACTTTTTGGAGAGGGGTTTGATATTCTTTTATGTATGGTGTTAAAGGAAATCAGCATGGGACTATACACTCTTCATATAGCAACGTCCTATCGAAATGATATTATTGATTTATATCGTGAGATGACAAATGTAACGCAGAAATATTATCAAAAGTTCTTAAATTATGCGGTGGATGAGGGATATTACCCATTACCTAATTTGATTAATGTCCCTACAACGGTCGACTTTGTCTCAGATATAAATTATACAAAAGGTTATCGCCTGTTTAGTGACAAAAGAGAAATTAATACGATTGAGTTTAGTTATTTAAACCAGTCCATTCAAACGAATACAGTTGGCATGATGCTTATGACAGGATTTGCTCAAACGGCAGTTCATACAGATGTGAAAGACTATTTTATTAAAGGGAAAGAGCTCAGCAAGGATATTTTGGAGGGAACATATGACATCCTAATTAAGGATGATATTAGGGTGCCGACAATTCATGGGTTATCGCTTACTAGGTCTAACATTCCACCATTTTCTGATAAATTAATGATGTATTTAACCTTTTTGTTAAGTAATTTCGGTCTCGGTAGTCAGGGATTTGGTGCAGGCTTTAGCTTAAGAGATGACATTAACATCAAATTAGGTTTATTTGTAAAAGACATCATGTTGTTTATTAGAGAAAATATAAGAATTATGATCGATAATGGATGGTTAGAGGAGCCCCCAAGAATGAGTGTAAATAATTTGAGAGAATAAAAATTGATTGGAAAGTTTGTTTCATAATGAAGCACTTTCCTTTTTTTTTCGAAATAAAGATTGCGATTATTCATATATTAGATTAACATCAAATTAGATGATTATCTAATTGTTTGAGGAGGGACGAGAATGATCTCCATATTAAAAGAAGAGAAAGACTATGCGCGCTTATTCTTTGCGGGTGTTCTCAATGGAATAGGTGATCGATTTAGTCAAGTTGCGTTGTTAGCACTGTTATTGCAAGTAACAGGATCTGGCCTTGCTGTTGGTCTTGCTTTAGCGATAAGGGTCATTCCATTTCTGTTCTTTGGCCCATTAGGAGGGATGATGGCAGACCGTTTTTCGCGGAGAAAAATATTAGTCTGTACAGATTTAGGACGGATCCTGTTTGCTTTGTCGTTTGTGTTTGTAAATGATGTTTCATCTGTCTGGATCGTTTATTTGTCGAGTTTTTTCTTAGCAGCAGGTGAAGCCATTTATGCACCAACAAGGAAATCTGCTATTCCATTGATGGTTAAGGAAAAGAATATGATAAAAGTTAATAGCCTTGAACAAGTAATGGTTGGCGTTGTTCTTATTGGAGGGTCGTTTTCAGGTGGAGTGGTCACTTCTTTATTTGGTGCTAATTTAACCTTTTTTGTCAATGGTGCTTCCTTTTTAATTGCTGCTGTTTTGTTATCTACATTGCGCGTTCTTGATAGAGAAAGAACAGAGGGATCAATGTCCAAGAATAAGGGGGAAGATTCATTCTTCATCGTTAAGGATGTTATTTTTCATTCGAGTTTATTATTTATCATTTTTCTATCAGAACTGTTAATTCCTCTATTTAATGGCATTGATAATGTGTTATTAAGTGTGTATGCTGTTCAAGAATTTCATTTAGGAGATGTTGGTGTCGGTATATTCTATGGTTCATTAGGAATTGGTTTAATGCTAAGCTTTCCTGTAGCGGAGAAATTGAAAAATCATCTAATGAGAATCGCCCTCATTGCACTGATGTTCGAAGGATTTAGCATTATTTTATTAAGCCAGTCACAACAAGTGTGGATGGCCATTGTTTTTTTAATAACGGCCGCGTTTTTCTCTGGATTATGTAACACCTGCTTTGATACGATGCTAATGAGAGAGACACCTAAAGATAAGAGTGGATTAATATTTGGTCTATTTACAACGATTTCTAATACAATGATAGGTATCTCTATGTTTTTAGCTGGGCTTGCCACTGTATGGATGCCTAATCGCTTGCTTGGATTATTAGGTGGAACTGGGTTTGTTATTTCTAGTATATTCTTATTTTCATTTTATTATTTTTTAAAATACAAGAAACAGAAAAAAAGCCCTAGCAAAGCATCATGTTAGGAATAGAGTGTGAAAAAGAGGTGTTTATTTTGAACTTTATTGAAGCGATCGTTCCGTTAGCAAAGAAAATAGCTAAACAATATCACATACTGCCTTCACTAGTGATTGCACAAGCTATGCATGAATCTAATCATGGGAAGAGTAAATTGGCAATAGAAGGTAATAATTTGTTCGGTATAAAGGGTGAGTATAACGGACAGTCGGTAAAGATGTTGACGAAAGAATTTATAGGTGGGCAAATGGTTACAACGGCAGCGACATTTAGAAAGTACCCTTCATGGGAGGAGTCAATTGAGGACTTAGCTAAGCTTTATAAGAATGGTGTATCTTGGGATCGAAACAAATACCTTACTATTATAGAAGAAAAAGATTATAAAAAAGCTGCTGAGCAGGTGCAGTTATCAGGTTATGCGACAGATCCTGATTATAGCAAAAAAATCATTCGTATCATTGAGACTTATCAATTACTACAATATGATACCAATCCTAAATATCATTTATCAACAGACAAAAAAGGTTATGTAACGGTTGAAGATGCAAAGAAAGAGATACGAGAAAAGTCCCTGTACAAGGCAGGAAGTTATTATATTTTTAAAAAGGTAGGAGAAATATTCAATCTATCAAAAGTGGAAGGTATGCCAGGATCTTGGGTGAACCTAAATCAATTAGAGGAAGTAGAGTTTAGCTATACAGTCAAATCTGGCGATACGCTTTCAAAAATAGCAGCTGTGCACGATACAAGTGTCAGTAGCTTGCAAAAAATCAATCATATTCATAATCCTCACTTGATTACTGTCGGTCAAATAATCAAGACAGGGGAAAAACATTACTATTACACCGTTCACCAAGGTGATACAGTCACAACTATCATAAAGAGATTTAAACTAACAGCGCAACAGTTACAAGAGTGGAACCGTTTGAAAGATATTAATGTGATTTCAGTTGGGCAAAAGTTACGAGTGAAATGATTGGAGGTGTAATCAAGTAATGATAAGAGCAGTGATGTTTGATTTAGACGGAACCCTTCATAATCGAGAGGCTTCTATTTTGTCATTTATTGAGAATCAGCGAGAGAGACTCTTTCCACGTTTAGATAAGAAAGTATATGCAGAAAGGTTCATTAATTTAGATCAAGGCGGCTATGTTTGGAAAGATAAAGTGTATCAACAGATGGTAGAAGAGTTTTCTTTAATAAACTTTTGTTGGCAAGAATTACTGCAGGATTATTTATCTCATTTTCCTTTACATGCCGAACTTTATCCTCAGGCAATCACATTGCTTAATAGTTTGAAAAAAAGGGCATAAGGATGGCGATCATTTCGAACGGGTACAGTAAATTTCAGCGAGAAGTAATTAAGTCATTGCAGATAGAAGCATTGTTTGATGAAATTGTTATTTCAGAAGAGGTTGGTGTAAAGAAACCCTATCCTTATATCTTTGAACATACTCTTTCAAGACTTGACGTATCTCCAGATGAGACAATATATGTAGGTGACCATCTCAAAAATGATATAGTCGGTGCGGTAGGAGTAGGGATATATACAATATGGAAACAGCCTCGCCCTGTATTGACAACAATGGGGGATGAGCATGTTTCTGATTTATCGGAAGTATGTGCAGCTATTATGAAAAAAATAAATCCTGAATTTTGTAAGGACCAAATCTTGTAGAATGGATGAGGTCTTTTTATTTTATCCATATTGGTATCGAATAACTTACATATAGAGATCCTTACATGCGTTTTTCTAGTGACGAGAAGGAGAATAGACAAAAAAAATTGAATGAGAGTAGTATCAAAATTTATTGTAAAAGAGGGGTACCTAGTGATATATCATCATAACGAAAATAAAATCGAAACGAACCAATTAATGCTTCGCTTGTTTAATGAGGCCGATGTACCAGAAGTTGTTAAACTATGTAACAATTATAATCTTTATAAAAGTACTTTAAATCTTCCCTATCCTTATTTAACTGAACATGCTCTTATTTGGATGGAAAATCATCTTAGTGATTTCAATCATAATAAGCGGTTTGAGTTGGCAATAACTGATAAAATCACTGGCAAGTTATACGGTGCAATTGCGCTCTCGCATCATCAAACGTTCAATCATGGGGAGCTTGCTTATTGGATTGGTGAGGAATATTGGGGGAATGGCTATGCTACAGAGGCTGCTAAAGCATTAATTGAATTTGCCTTGAGCGCAAAAAATTACAATAAAGTGTTTGCACGCTCATTCGACTCGAACCCAGCTTCAATGAGGGTAATTGAAAAGACCGGTATGAAGAAAGAAGGCTTGTTGAAACAACATGTAAGAAAAGATGGAAAATATATAGACCTCGTATGTTATGGCATTCTTAAACAAGAAGCTGATGTTTTGAGTGAAATAGGGACATGTACTCGTTAAGAGTTCATATGAACGTGAAGTTGAAACAGCTAGGGGACAAAGGTGGGAAAGTACCTTGCTGTTGCTTTATTTAAAACTAATGGAGGACTCCCTTAGATAGGTAAGCTGTTTACAGTAATATACAACATCTTGCCGGTTTGGCAGAGATAGTAATAAGAACACAAGAAGGGGAAGGATTGGCAAATGAAAAAAATTGGATAAAATACATGAAGGAGTTCTCAAGAAAGAAACATAAAGAATATAAAAATAACCCGAAACGAGTTCGGGTCATTCTCATTTATTAGGTTATTTCTCTACAGATACAGAGATATGGCTAAAGGTATTGACATCAAAGAGCCCAAGGTCTGTTAGTTTTAGTGATGGAATAACAGGTAGCGCAAGGAAGCTTAATGTTAAGAATGGATTAAATGTATGGTTAGCTCCGATTTTATCCAATGCCTGATTGATTTCCACTAGCCTCTTATTCACTTTCTCATATGGTTCATGTGACATGAGACCGGCGATTGGCAGGTTTAATTGAGCAAGCACCTTTCCTTTATCGACAACGACAAGTCCACCTTGCATGTCGCGGATTGCATTGGCAGCGACTGCCATATCCTTATCAGTTGTACCCGCAAGAATTAAATTATGAGAATCATGGGCTACCGTTGTTGCGATGGCGCCCGATTGTAGTCCGAGCCCTTTTAAGACACCGAGTCCAATGTTGCCAGTATGATGATGACGCTCCATGACAGCAATTTTCAAATGATCTTTCTCGATAGAAGCGATGAAACGATCGCGTTCGTCTTTCTGAACGGTTTCAATAACATGGTCGGTTACTATGCTGTTCGGAATCACTTCAATAATATGTGCTTTTTCTCCGACAATGTCTAAGTGAAACGATTGTTCATTAATGACAGGAAGGTGGACGGTATTAGTGAGATGGGAACATTCCTTTTGCTCTAATTCTTTAGGGAAATCAGTTAATTCTCCTTCACTAAAAACACATTGCCCATTTTTATACACAGATTGAATCTCAATTTGCTCAAGATCGTCTAATAAAACAAAGTCAGCTTTATATCCTGGAGCGATGGCACCTTGATCCTTAAGCCCAAAGCACTCAGCTGTATTGAGAGACCCCATTTGAATCGCTGTAATCGGATCAATCCCTTTCTTAATCGCTTTCCGAATCATATAGTCGATACTGCCTTCGCTAATAATATCATCAAGATGGCGGTCATCTGTAACAAATAGAAATCTACGTGCATTTTTCTCATTAACAATTGGTAGGATTCGACATAATTCTTTTGCTGCTGTACCTTCGCGAATCATGACGTACATCCCTTTTTGCAATCGTTCTTTTGCTTCTTTTGCATTAGTTGCTTCATGATCAGTTCGGATACCAGCTGTCATGTACACATCTAGTTGTTTTCCTTTTAGCCCCGCCGCATGGCCATCAACTTTTTTTCCTCTTTCATGCGCTTCGTGAATTTTACTCAATAAGTCGTGATCGCCTTTCATCACACCGGGATAATTCATGACTTCGGCTAAACCAATCACCCTCTCATATTCATAAAAAGGAGATAAGTCGTTTGCTGTTAATGTAGCACCGGCATTTTCAAAAGGTGTGGCAGGTACACAAGAGGGTAGCATGAAATAAGCATCAAATGGAATATCATCAGATGCGTGAAGCATAAACTCGATCCCTTTTTCACCAACGACATTAGCAATCTCATGAGGATCACAAATGACAGCAGTAACCCCATGCTGCAGGAGGATTTTTGAAAACTCGACAGGGGTTACCATGGAGGATTCAATATGTACATGTCCATCAATAAAAGAAGGAGCTAAAAAACGGTTATGAGCGTCCACTGTTTCTAGTCCTTTATAGTCACCAATTCCAACAATATATCCATCTGTGATGGCTACGTCTCCAGAAATAATTTCACTTGAAAACACATCAACAATTTGCGCATTTTTGATGACAAGGTCTGCAGGTGATTTACCTGAAGCTACTTCAATTCGTTTCTTCATCTTTTCCATTAAAAGTCCTCCTCCAAAAGTGTTTCCGTTCAATTTCGATTTTTTAAACTTTATTGTACCATTAAGTAGTTGGTTCATTTATGTCATGTTATTGTTTCTTCCCAACAATAAGTAAGCAGGCTTAAACTGTTTAGGTCATTATACAAGTGTTCTTAAACTAAGAAAAATAAAAGAGAATTTTGACTTCTTCCTAAAAATGATAATCAAGCGTGAAACCAAATAATGTAAATGTACTCTTATATAAGATATGATGTTAGTTGCTTTTTAATCAATAAAGGTGGTAGATACTACGATGATTATTTATGAACAACAGTTAAAGGAAATGTTAGAAGAAAATGAGGAAATCATGCATTTATTAAGTTGTTTATCTGATTTGGACTTACCCTTTGATTATTATGTAGCTGCGGGATGTGTGGCAAATACCGTGTGGAATCATTTATCTGGCAATGCAATCGATTATGGTATATCAGATATTGACCTTGTTTACTATGACAAGGGAAACCAATTGAGCGAAAGGGAGTTTCAGCAAATTTTAAGTAGTATGCTCAAGTCGTTTCCATATCAATGAGACATAAAGAATCAAGCGAATGTCCATTTCTGGTATGAAGAAAAATTTGGTTTTGCGATTCCTGCTTATACAAGCGTCAATGAGGCGATTGCGAGCTGGCCAACAACAGCTACTGCCGTAGGGGTGAAAATGGAGAAAAATGAAAAGATGACTGTGTATGCGCCCTATCATTTAGATGACCTGTTTAGCATGAGGATTGTACCGAATAAAGTAATCGTTACGAAGGAGATATATGAGTATAAGACAAGGAAATGGAAAGCGAAATGGCCTAATCTTGTTGTATATGATTGGTGAGGTCGGGGAGAGGGAACCATATCCCGACCTCGATACATTAATCAAATCTACGTTTCTTATAAATTACGATGGTGAGTATGAAAGAAACGGCTACCCACAAGAATAAAATGAACAAATTCATGAGGATATCAGCTGCCCCCTTACCGTCACTTAAACCAAACCAAATCTGATTTAATTGTTCATTAGGCAACAACTCAATTATATTGATCAAGGTTGCATTTTCAACCATTGGTTTAAACATGGAACTCATGCCGAATATAATTAATACAGGCATACCGATAATACTTGTCTCCATTACTGTCCGTGAAAGCAGTCCAAGAATCGTTCCTGTTGCAAGGTAAAAGACTAAGCCTAGTAAAGTGCTAAGAGAAAATAGTGGAAGGGATGGGACTGTGTACCCTGAGAAAATAATTGATCCGATAATAACAAGAATGGTCATTAGTCCAGACAATGCGCTTTTTCCAATCAATATTTCTAGTGTACTGGCAGGTGATAATAACAAGCCCCTCAACGTATTTTTCTCTTTTTCTTCTGCAACCATCGCAGCTTGGATAAAAGCACCCGCAATAATTAGTGCGAGATTAATTGGATAAGTAGAAAGGACGTCTGTTGCTGCATTCATGCGACCTAACATCGCTGCAAAAACTAGTGGAATGGCTAATGTAAAAAGAATATATGAATTTCTTTGCAAATCTTTCCAATCTTTAATAAATATGGCGTTGACGCGTTTAAATGAAAAGATCATGATAATTTCCTCCCCGTTAATTTTACAAATACATCACCAAGTGTCGGCTCATCTGAATGTATGGTTAAGATTTCTCCGTCTTTTATATAGTTATATATTTCTTTTGCACCCGCTTCGTCTTTTTGCACAACCACTTTACGATTGTTTCGCAATAATAGAGAGATGGATGAAGTACTTTGTTGTGTTTTAATATTCTCTGGTGTATCAATTAAGCTGATTTCACCATTATGTAAGAATGCCACTCGATCACAAATTGTCTCAGCTTCTTGCATATCATGAGTAGTTAAAAATATTGTTGTTCCTTCTTCGTTTAGCTTTTTAAGTCCTTGGTGGATATGCATTGTGTTTACAGGATCCAAGGCGGAAGTAGGCTCATCTAAAAAGAGTAAATCCGGTTTATGAAGCATGGCTCTAGCTAATGTCACTCGTTGCTTCATCCCTTTTGACAGTTTTTGCACGATTTTCTTACTTTCCTCTATTAAGTTTACCGTTGTGAGCACTTCATTGATTCTTTTTTTATCTACTTCATATAAATCACAATATAATGCGAGATTATCGTATATACTAAGCCTTTCGTATAAGCCACTATTATCAGTTAATATACCAATTCTCTTCATATAAATGGGATCTTTTAGTTTCGCAATTGGTTCTCCGAATACTTTCACTTCTCCGGCTGTTGCATGAAGTTGAGCGGTTAGGATTTTGATTGTTGTTGTTTTACCTGAACCACTCGGTCCTAAGAAACCAATTGTTTCCCCTTTTCTTACTTGAAAACTTACTTTCTTTAAAGCTAGTTGGTTTTGAAAAGACTTTTCAAGGTCTCTTACTTCAATGACATTTTCCATTTAATTGGCCCCTTTTCACGTTTTGCATTTCTTGTCTCCATATTAGCTGTGAAAAGGGATAAATACAGTAATATCAAGGTGAAAAGCGTCTATATTTAGATGAATGGGAGCAATTAAGCGGTGAATGGAGCAAGGAAGTAGGTGAAAATAGGGCTCCTTTATTGTTAGAGTCAAGATGAAACAACCTATATGCCCATAATCTCTTTCAACTCATTTAATTTTCCTTTTGATAATGGGATTGAACTCTTTTTCGCATCATCGAGAATAAGGCTATAACTATTTCTTGTCCAAGTAATGACTTCTCTCACCTTCTGCAAATTAACAATATATGAACGATGACAGCGAAAGAATCCAAAAGGATGCAGTCTCTCAAATAATGTATTTAGCGTAAGAGCACAAGGGAAACTTTCACCATTTACATGTAAATGGGAAATGCCATCATTACTCTCAACGTATACAATTTCAGTCGGATCAAAAAGGATGATTTTGTCATCCACTTTTGCAGGGATTTTTTCAAGACGCAATGGATTGTTCATGTTTTGAATCTTTTCTGAAGGAGCTGGGCCGACTTCTTCGCTAGGCAACATATCTTGTTGCGGCTGTGCTTCTTCATCTTCGATATCCTGTTGACTACTCTCTTCATCCATAACCTCGATTTTTTTAAGTCCGTGCTCATTTAAACGATACACTGTATCCGTCATTGATAGTGCACTTTCGTAATTGTTAGTAATAATAAGGGCGACTCTTCCTTGTTGTTTATGGTCTTCTAATACTTTCTGTAGTGTGATTTTACTTTCTATATCGATGTTTTGGTCGGGTTCTTCTAATATAAGTAAATCTGGTTGGTGGAGGATTGCCCTTCCTAAGTGCAGCCTTTTCTTTTCAGAAAATGTAAGTTTGCTAATCTTTGTATTTACTTTGTCTATTAAATTTATTTTTTGTATTAAAGCATCTATTTCTATATTGACGTCATGCAGGTTCTTATAAAAAGTTAAAAATTCTCGGGGAGTTAGCCGGTCGTAGAGAGCGTCGTCTAGTAGAGATAGCCCAATTCTATTAGATAAGCTTTTAAAATGCTTATTTAACTCTGTATCTTCAAATAATACTTTTCCATTTGAAATATTGTTCTTTCCAATCATCATCATGATGAGATGTTTGCCAACTTCGTTATTGCATTGGAGTGCGACAATTTCATTTCGATATAAAGTTAAATCGAATTTAGGGAAGATAATTGTATTTCCAATTGTTTTTTCAAGTTGATTCATCTGCAATAGCTTCATGTCGACACCTCAGAGTAGATTAGTATGGTTTACATTGACTATAAGATTTCCGTTTAAAAAAAAGGATAAATGATTGTAGAGGAAGAGGATGAATGTCGTAATTGTATATAGTTAAATATACCTTAATTGGATTTTACAGGATTTTATAGCTGATTAAAAGTGGAAATAGTAAAATGATGAGGCTTTATATGAAGAAAAGAAGGGGACCCGAATACCATGCAAGTAGGGTCCCTCTGTATAACTTATTGCCATTTCTTTTTCTGTTGTAGTAATTGCTGGAATTCTTTTTCTAGCTCCTCTGTTGGCTCGATACTTAATCGTGAAAGGACTTCTGTTATTTTTGTTTCGATGAGTAAACGTTCTTCCTCATGATTGTTCCTCTTCACCTCCGGCTCATATGATTCGTAAGCTTCGTGATTGCCTCTGAATACTTCAATTTGTTTATTTTTAATAATCAGTAGCCTGTTTGCTACCTTATTAGTAAGACGGCGATCATGAGAGACGAAGAGAATAGTTCCCTTATATTGCATTAATAGGTCTTCTAATGCTTCTACAGCTTCAATATCGAGAAAATTTGTCGGCTCATCTAGCACTAATGTATTCACTTCACTCACAAGTATTTTGGCTAATGCGACTTTCACTCGTTCTCCGCCGCTAAGAAGTGAGACTTTTTTATATACATCTTCTCGAAAAAAGCGTAGTCTGGCTAGGATTGTACGAATAACCGTTTCTTCCTGAATAGAAGTTTCTTTAACATTTTCAATAATCGTTTTATCCTTTTGCAGAATATCTAAGTTTTGACTAAAGTAGCCAATTTTTAAAGATGGGGAGACAGTCAATTCTTGCCTCTGTAAAATTTTTTTAATCAACGTTGTCTTTCCAGAGCCATTGGGGCCAATAATCGCCCATTTTTCTCCGCCGCGAATTTGAAAGGAGGCGGGTTCAAAAAGCACGTGATCAGCTATTTTTCCTTTAAGGTTTTCCGCTCTAATAATCATTCGGTTCTTCGTATTTTTTTCATTAGGTAAGGTCATTTGTAAAGACGGGAGGTCCTTTATTTTTTCTACCTTTTCAAGCTTTTCCAATCTTGTTTCAATTGATTTAGCCGTTTGTTGGAGCTTTTTTTGTTTTTTAGCAAAGTAAGGCTTTGATCCTGTAATCCGTGCTTCGGAAGAACTTAAATTTTTTGGCTTTTTCGTTGCTCTCTCTGCCTTCTTAGCCTTCAAGGTGAGGGCATTTTCTAATTGTGCTTTTTTCTGTTCATACTGTTCGTAAGCTTGCTGTTTCTCTGCTAATGCTAATTCTTTCTGCTGTTTATATTGCGAGTAATTACCAGAATATATCTTTACTTTCTCCTCATCAATTTCCCAAATTTTTGTACACACACGATCAAGAAAAGTTCTGTCATGCGAGACTAGAATGAGAGCACCTTGCCAATGCTTAAGAATCTTTTCTAACCATTCAATATGGGAGGTGTCCAGATGGGTCGTTGGTTCATCTGCAAGTAATATTTCCGGGTTTTTAGCTAGTGCTTCTTTAATATATTGTTGCGTTGTTTCTCCACCACTTTTGTATTGATCATCATGTTTTAAT
Source organism: Cytobacillus kochii (assembly GCF_044790165.1). Lineage (NCBI taxonomy): Bacteria > Bacillati > Bacillota > Bacilli > Caryophanales > Bacillaceae > Cytobacillus > Cytobacillus kochii. Next base: position 408,398 of record NZ_CP085254.1, read on the forward strand.
TGCGGTAATAACTCCATCGTGCCATTGCGGATGATTTGTCCCTCTTCGGCAGCTGTTTTTCCTACAAGTGTATCTAAAATTGTCGTCTTTCCTGTCCCGTTCCGGCCAACTAAACCAATACGGTCGTTTTGTTGTACAGTTAGTCTTTCAGCAGTAGCTAATAGCCGGTCACCTATAGTGATTTTCAAATCAGTGGCTTCTAATAATAGCATATTGATCATCTCCTTTCGTTTTGGGAGACAAATTCTCGAAAAAAAATGCCTCCTATTTCTTCAGAATAGGAGGCATAAAGGTACACTAAAAAAGTTGGGAGAAATCCCACGGGTAACCTTATGAAGTGCAATCCTATTCTGAAAACATCGTTTGAAAGCATAGCAAAATAAAGCGTTCCTTTACTCATTACCTTCAATTGTTTGTTTTCGATAAATAGGATTCTTACTTCATTGACTTAGAGTCACCCTTTCGCATTTAATAATATTATCATACTTAAATGGATAGAAATTGTCAAAGTTATGTGTTTTAATGTTTGTTGAAAAGGGAATAAGAGAAGTTAGCATTTTATAAAACCATTCATGTCTTAATTTTAAAATAGTTATTTTTGCTCATTCATTTTCGGTTTCATCATGTATTTTTTTAATGAAAAATATAGCAAAAGAACCGGGTATAATATACTATAATACTATCAACTATTTTGATGTGGGGTGACCGGCAATGGAAAAGGTCTTACAGGATAAAGAAAAAATGAACCTTTTATTAAAAGGTGTCCAGACTTCAATTGGACAGCTAATTCCCATAAATCATGAATTAGTGGGTAGGACTGAGCTAGAAGGATCATTCCTTGTTCGATATGGGGTATTCATCGGTTTCTCAGGGGACATAGCTGGTAAATTGTTCATTGGTGGTGATCGTTCACTTTTTTCATTCTTGGGGAAATCTATGTTCGGGATGGACTTAGAAGGTGAAATGTTAACATCTTTTAGTGGGGAACTAGGGAATATGATTGCTGGCGGTTCAGTATCAGCCATCGAAGGGAAGGGAATGGAAGTAGATATTACCTCCCCGACAATATTGGATGGTCATAGTTTTATATCAGGGTATACAAAAGGGTATATTCTTACTTATAATTTGCCAGAGAATATAGAACTTCATGTCCATGTTTTGATTGACTAACTATTGTTGATACGATAAATATTCATATTCATCCAATGGAATAGCTTTAATGACTTCCTGCTCGTCATTTCTAAAAACCTCGAATTGTTGATATTTTTCAACAATGACATCATCTTTGTAAACTGTGTCCACTAGTTGAAGCTCTAAAGTAGGAGCTAAACCTTCAAGGTCAGTTTCATCAACGGTTTGACTTACTTCTTCGCTGTCATTATTCTCATTAATTACTGGAATATAGGGATATTTACTTTCTCTTTCGTTCTCATGGTGGAGGATTGAATTAGGGGATTCGGCTAATGAAACAAAGCAAATAATGATGGCTACTCCAACTAGATAAACAACTTTATTCATCATTTCTCCTCCTTAAATAGTCTCCTATTTTAGTTTATGCATGTCCTATTAGTGATAGAACGTTAATAAAGTCATCGCCTATCAATAGAGGGGATACAAAAAAGGGCTATTCATGAGCAGAACATCCCTTTTTTATTATTAGTTATGAAATTAAATTTATTTTTCCACTTATGGTTGTTGAGGTGAAAACTTCACACAAACTGGTTCAGGTACAGGAACATTTTGTTGCAATAGTTGAAGTAACCCTGATTCAGCCTCTCGTTTAAATAAAGTTAAATTATTTGACCGTTCATTGGCTGCGATTAAGTATTCTTCAGTTGGGTCTAGTACAAAGTCACGTGGCCAATCTCCATATGTCGATGTATGAGCAACAAAGGTTAAATGCAATCGGTCTTCAGCGATTGCAAATATCGCAATTGAATTATGACCTCTATTGCCAGCGTATAAAAATTTGCCGTCTTGAGAAAGATGGATGGCGCTACCTTGATTGTTTTCTGAAAAATCCTCAGGTATCGTCTTATAATAAGTAGTTTCCTTCAATTCTCCTTTCTCAGCGTCATATTGAAGTGCAATAATTTCTGAGCTTAGTTCAGTCATGCAATAGGCCCATTTCCCATTGGGGTGAAAGGTGATGTGTCTTGGTCCAGAGCCTGGCTGTGTTGCTAAAGTAAAATGTTTGGTGAGTTTATCCCCATCTCTACGAAATAGAATGATTTCATCTGTCCCTAAATCGACAGCAACAACATACTTCTCATCCGGTGTGAGTCCAGCGAAATGGGTATGTGGTTTTTCTTGGCGCTCATGTGGTCCTGAACCATGAATCTCTGTTGAAGTTAGCAGGTTTTTAATTTCGCCATTTTGTAGTAGTGAATAATAGTCAACCGTTCCTTTATGGTAATTCGCACTTAATAAGTATTGACTCTTTTGATCTAGACTTACATGACAAGGTGAGGCACCTGGAGAAAGATGTTTGTTTAATAAAGTGAGTCCGTTCTGTCTGCTGTCTAACTCATAAGCGGCGACACCGCCTAAATTTCCTTCTTTCATCACAGCGTATAAATGTGATTGACTCGAGCTGATTGTTAAATAAGTTGGGTTTTCAAGTTTAGCAGCAAGTTCTATATTTTTAATTTGATCATCCTCTAACTGGAATGAGTAAATTCCTTGGCTATCCTTTTTTGTATAGGTACCAACATAGCCCGTGTAAGTAGTTGATGTCATAAGTATTCCTCCATCATTTTATGTATAGCTTTACTGTATCACATTTAAACAGGGGAATGAAAAATAGTCCTATTGAAAAAATGTTGTCAGAGTAAGAAAGAATGGGGTTAAATCTATGATAAGCGGAGAGGAGAAAGGATGGTTACAACTTTATTTAAACTAACTTGATTTTATGATTTGTATGTTTTTTGAATTTTTAACAAATACATTTGCTTTTACTTGTTAAAGAATGTTATCCTTTTACATTATATTGACAGGAGGCCGCGAAAGAATTATGTCACTTGAAAGTGTTAAAGCTCACTTGGGGAAATATGGTCGAGATAAAGATATATTGGAGTTTGATACGACAAGTGCAACTGTTGATCAAGCTGCCGAAGCAATTGGTGTTATTCCAGCTAAAATTGCCAAAACACTCTCTTTTCGAGGTGAGGGAGAAAAAGCCCTACTAGTTGTTGCTGCAGGCGATGCCAGAATAGATAATAAAAAATTCCGCCATACATTTGGCATAAAAGCGAGAATGCTCTCTGCTGAAGAAGTACTTGATCATACAGGGCATGTGGTTGGTGGGGTCTGTCCATTTGGATTAACAAAAGAAATGAATATCTTTCTTGATACTTCCCTACAGCGTTTTGAAATGGTATATCCAGCATGTGGTAGCAAAAACTCAGCAATTGAACTAACTTGTGAAGAATTATATCAATATGCAGGGGCAAAACAATGGGTGGATGTTACTAAAGATTGGAATGGCGAGGCTAGGGAACAAACTGCGGCTACAACGGAAAATTGATTGGATATAATGAAATGAAAGAAGGAGAGGTACTTGCCTGGAAAGGTTGGTACCTTTTTATGTGGAGAAGAATCCGAATGATGTGGAGCTTCCTCTACTTGGGAATCTTAACAATACACACTATTATTAAAGGAGAAATAGCTTAATTTTTTTTGTTAGTGAAAAAGACCTGAATATGCTTAGTGTTCTTATGTTACTATAGTACTATTCGTATTGTGTGAAGGGGTTTAGTCATGAATGAAACGTATCTTATTTTCTAGATTAATAGTAAGATAAAGGTGTATATATGCAAAAGGGGTTGCATTTATGGGAGTTGTCGTCACTGGAATGGGATTGATTGGCCCTAACATTACATCAATCAAGGATTTTTCAAATATATTAAAAGATAAAAAGACAATATTAAATAGAGAAGAATTTAACGGTGTGCACATTTTTACTGGAAGAGTAAATGAGAATGATATTAGCCACTCTTATTTAAAAGCGAGTAAATTACCGAAGTCAGCGCAAATGCTCCTTCATGCAACAGATCGGGCAATAGAAATGGCACAGATTCAACCGAGAGATTATGCAACTGCTATCATTGTTGGCTCTTCTGGTGGCGTAATAACGGAGGTTTTTAACCATTCAACTAAGTTAAACAAAGGAAAAAGGATGAGTCCCTATGCTATAGGGAATATGAATGGCCATACTTTGGCGAATTGTTTAAGTACTTCATTGCAAATTGAAGGACCAACCTTTTCTTTAGCAAATAGTTGTACTTCAAGTTTAGACGCCATTCATATGGCTAAAATTCTTCTGCAAGCAAATGAGGTAGATATGTGTATTGTCGGTGGGGTAGACTCTACCATTAATGATTTGGTATTGGCGGGATTTTTGCCACTGAGAATCTTGCAAACGGGAGAGACATTCATGGGTCCCTTTTCAGCAGGTGAGGGTTTTGCTATGTCTGAAGGTGCAGGGGTATTAGTATTGGAGTCAGAGGAAGTAGCGGTTAAACGGAAAAAAGAGATAATAGGGTATTTAACGGAATCTAGCATGTTCCAATCTGCTTACTCATCTTACATTGCCGATCCAGGAGGTCGGGCAATGGTTAAGGCTGTAGAAAGAACTATTAAGAAGGGGATGCCGACTTATATTAATAGTCAGGCTTTAGGATCCCAAGCAAACGATGATATTGAGGCAATGGTTTATGGAGAGTTTTTTGTAGATAAGGGTGTGCCCATTACTTCTATTAAAGGAAATGTTGGTCACGCGATGGGAGCATCGGGCATGTTTCAAGTAATGGCCGGTTTAATTAGTATACAGGAACAGTTCATTCCGCCAACCATCAGAGTAGATGTCGGTAAGTACGAGCAGCTTCTGATCGTTGATGAAGTGATTCATGGCCCAGTGGAACAAGTACTTGTTACTTCACAAGGCTATGGTGGAAACAATAATGCTGCCCTTTTCTCTAAGGAAAGGATGACATAAGATGGAGTTTGTTTTATTATTAACTGTTTCTTTCATCCCCTTGTTTATTTCTGTATCAATATTATTCTATTCTAAAACCTCCTTAACAAAAGCTTTGTCCATTTTCCTCTTAATGTTGTCATTTTGGCAAATGGATATTGCCTTTCTTTATGCTGACCAGATGCTTTCTTTACAAACAATTGATTTGTTGTTCCGTATTTTACGGATGGGTCCGATTTTTATAATGCCAACGATTTATTATTTCTCATACTATTTAGTAAAAGAAAACCCTCTTTTACATCGATTTGGGATATTGTTTAATAAACCGGGAATGTGGTTATTTACGATCATTAGTATCATTACGTATTTGATAAACTTTACTTCACTTGGAGTCGAGTCTTACAGATTTGTTGAAACGGTGAACGTTTCACCTTCCCATTGGATTCCTATCTACGGTCCATTGAATTTTACGTTTATCATTAATGTTTTACTTGTTTTTATTAATTGGTTTTTCTTGTTTATCGTCACCTTACATTTAAAAGGTGTTTATTATCGAAGCTTTTACTTACAATTAGTAATAGCAGCAATGATTATTTTTATTAATGGTGTTATAAGTGGTTTTTCTTTTGCTCCGCTTTATTTTTCTAGTTTTAACTCAATCATTGCAGCCTTAATCTTATTTCTAGGTTTTTTTCAAATGCAATCGCAAAGAATCCGTAATATCAATATTGAGTTAATTAAACAGAGTGAACTATTAGAAGAAATTATGGATATTAATCCTAATTATCTGCTTGTTACAGGTAGTGATCAGCGAATTGTGAAGGTGAATCGCTCCTTTTGTCAATTATTTGATGAGAAAGAACGTACTTTATTAGGTAAAAAAACTTCTACACTTATTCACTTTTTGCCAATGGTTGCATACGGGTTTGAACAACCTTACCGCTATACAGATTATAAAGGAAAAAATTATTATATTCAGTGGGGCATGAAGCACCTATATCAAAATTCTGGTCAATCGTTCACTATCTATTTTGGTAATGATGTAACAGAGCAGAAGAAGAATGAGCAATTGCTTCTTTCATCAGAGAAAATGAAAGTAATTGGTGAAATGGCTGCGAGTGTAGCGCATGAAATAAGAAATCCACTAACTACGATTCGTGGTTTCATACAATTGTTAAGAGAAAGAAACCCCGACTCGGCTTACGAGAGAATTCTTATTGAAGAAATTGATCGGATTAATCAAGTATTAAAAGAATTATTAATTCTCGGGAAGCCAGAGGCTAAATCTGATGAACTGGCTTCTGTTAAGCCATTTGATGCAGTTGATGAAGTGAATAATATTAACCTCCTCTTCAATGCTATGGCGACCGAACAAGGGAAGAAAATTCAACTTACTAACAAATTAAAGCAAAAGCATCATATAAATATGGATAAATCCCATTTCAAGCAAGTTATGATTAATATTATTAAAAACAGCCTGGAAGCCATTCATGAAGGTGGTAAGGTTAAAATTGTTTTAGATGAGCATGAAGAGTATATCCGTATCCGTGTCATGGATAATGGAGAGGGAATTTCTAAAGAAAGATTAGCAAGGATTGGCGAACCGTATTTCACAAGTAAAGAAAAAGGAAATGGCATTGGCTTAACGATTTGTTTTAAATTAATGAACGAAAATCAAGGGAAAATGTTTGTGAAAAGTAAAGAAAGATATGGAACAGTTGTAACAATGCTTTATAAAGCAGACTAAAAAATCCGAGGGCAAATGGAGGTGGTTGAATATCCTTTGTCTTCGGGTAGAAGCTTTGTTGACATTGACATTTTATTAAATCCATTTTAAAATGAATGATATTCAGTCATGTTTAAGGAGTTTGATAAATGGACAAAAAAGAACGTATTGTGCATGCCGCAATAGAAGTTTTTCAAGAAAAGGGCATTGAAAAAACAAAAATTGCAGATATTGTGAAACTAGCAGGTATTGCTCAAGGGACTTATTATTTGTATTTCCCATCGAAACTTTCTGTTATGCCGGCTATTGCAGAAGTAATGGTAGAAAAATTAATTGCCAGAGTACATCATGAAGTAAATAGTGAGGCGATATTTGTTGATCGATTAAAGCAATTGGTTGATAGTATCTTTTTATATACGAGTGAGTATCGAGAAGTGCTTGCCTTAGTATATGCTGGCCTTGCTTCTAGCGAACATATTCGTCAATGGGAAGCTGTGTACCAACCATTTTACGAATGGATTAGTCATTTTTTGCAGACGGCTAAAGAAGAAGGAGTCGTACGTTCCAATCTGAACATAGAAAGTACAGCAAAGATTGTGATTGGATTAGTGGAATCTACAGCGGAGCAAATTTACTTGTATGATCACACAGATGAAGACAAAGCAAAGCAACAAAAAGAAGAAGTGCTAACCTTTCTAAAATACGGTTTAGGTTATCAACCTTCCGCTAATTAGCATTTTTGTTGTATAAATAAATCTCACCATTGGTGGGTTTTTGATAAAAATGACTGAAATTCAGTCAGTTGGAGGAAAAAGATGAATCGATCTTGGTTTTATGTTATATTAACGTGTTTATTTGAACTTGTTTGGGTTTTTGGCTTTAATACAGCGTATCTTTGGTGGCATTGGCTACTTGTAGTTGCAGTGATTTTATTAGATTTTCACTGTTTATCCAAAGCATGTGAGCATCTACCAACTGGCACCGTTTATGCTATCTTTGCCGGAGTAGGTACTGTAGGGACGTCTTTAATGGATGTCTTTCTCTTCAATGGAGAAATGGGGTTAGCGAAAGTAGTATTTATTATATTCATTTTAGTCGGTGTTATCGGTTTGAAGTTAGCTGATAATCAAATAGAAGAACATAGTAGGGAGGATCAAGTAGCATGATGGGCTGGATTCTTGTGATTTTAGCAGCAATAAGTGAAATTACTGGTGTTATTGGGTTGAAAAAATATAGTGAACAAAAAACCATTCGGAATGCTGTCATTTATATGGGGGGATTTGGGATATCCTTTGCGCTACTGTATGCCTCCTTTCAATATTTACAAGTGAGTATTGCTTATACGGTATGGATTGGGATTGGTACAGCAGGGGCTGTTTTACTTAGTATGTTCCTTTTCGGAGAACCAAAAAGTAATAAACGGATCATCAGCGTGTTGTTTATCATTGTCGGCGTCATTGGTTTGAAGGCGACTTCATAATATTCTTTGCAAAGAGGAGGAAGCACCATTCTCAAGTGAAGAAATGAAGTCAATTGGGTGCGCAAATAAAAATGCGCACCCAAGTTAATAAAGAGTGATTGCCCTTTGTCTGTGCTGGGGAAACTCTGTAATCAACTTTTCCCCCCTTTTTTACGTTGTGATATTCATTTCGTACATACTCCATTTTCTTCTCTATTATACTAATATAACAATTATTCCAAGTATAGTGCAGGCAGAGTGAAAGCATTAGCCTAAAGCACATAGATTATTTTTAATTCCATTGTACGTCTATAAACGTTTAATCTTTCCGGTTAACCGCTGATCGATCATATAAAGCAACTCGAAAGCCGATGATAATGGATAATAAGATGACAATAAACGGCGCATAAAAAATAATAAATGTACTCATCTAAATGATCTCCCTTCTTATACATGACTATCATTTCGCCCTTGTACATACTCCTTGTTAAATAAGAAAAGTCGCAATAAAAGATAAAGCGATGGTAGGAGCAAACCTAAACCGGCTATAAAGGCAATGATTAAAGCGATGGCCATTGCTTCATTTGTGAAACTATCAAATATTGATAAATGGGGATACAGTAAATACGGATAATGTGAAATGCCATAAGCAAAGAAGGCAAGGTAATATTGTCCGCATAATAAAGTGAATGCGAGCCCATAGTTCATTCTCTTATATATAAGGATAAACGTCCCGATGAAAAATAGTACAGACAATGCAAACATCCACCATAAATCAACAAGTCGTTCAAAATGCTCTGGGTTGTGGAACTTTAATTCAACGATAATCCCAATTGCTGTAATGAGTGAAGGGATAGCCCATATTAGTGCATATTTCCTTAATAAAGTAGTTGCCTCTTCGTCCTTGGCATAATGGGCATACCATGTTAAGAAAACAGCTGAGATATAAAGAACTGCCGTTATACTCAGTACAACAATACTCCATGTGAGTGGGCTTGTGAAAAGGGAGGCTATATCAAGCACAGGTCCATTTTGTTCGATTGAAATAAATCCGCCTTCTGAGATTGTAAAAACAATTGAAAGAGAAGCTGGGATAAATAAGCCAGATAATCCATAAACGTATGTATACCTCTTGGGCATACGATTTCCGTATGTTGAAAAAGCATAATAAGATCCACGAATGGCTAATAAAATAATGGCTAAGCTAATCGGCACTAACAGAGTGGTCCCATAATAATAAGCGGATTGTGGAAAAAACCCAACGATACCGACAAAGAAAAAGACGAGAAATACATTGGTGACTTCCCATACTGGGGATAAGTAACGTTGAATGATTTTATTTAAAATATGTTGATTGCCTCTATATAAGCTGTAGGCATTAAAAAATCCTGCGCCAAAATCAATAGATGCAACGATAACGTAACCAAACAAAAACAGCCAAAGTACAAAAATACCAATTATCTCAAGACTCAAAAGTGTCACCGCCTTTTTCTATTTTTCGATCAGCTAATTCTTGTTCAACCGTGTTTCTCTTGAACATACTAGTGAGTACGTAAATACTTCCTGCACCGAGCAAGAGGTATAAACAGGCAAACAGAACAAGCATCCAGCCTACATATTCATTACTAGTTGCCGCTTCAGCTGTCCGCATCAATCCATGTAGAATCCAAGGTTGTCTACCTACTTCGGTGAACCACCACCCTACCTCAATGGCGATCATTGAAAGTGGACCGGAAAGCACCATAATCCATAAAAACCATTTTGCATGGATAAATGACCAGTTTCTAATAAGCCCAATAATATAAAGTAAAGCAATTAAAATAAGGAGCATACCTAAAGTCACCATAATATCGAATAAATAATGAATATATAAAGGTGGCGTAACATCTTCATCAAACTGGTCCAAACCGATGACTTCGGCAAATGGATTGCTGTGGGCAAGCATACTTAAAGCATAAGGTATCCGAATGGCATATTTAATCTCTTCATCATCTAATACACCATAGAGAATAAGAGGCGCATTTTCTTCTGTTTCAAAATGCCACTCGGCAGCAGCAAGCTTCTCTGGTTGATATTCGGCTAAATATTTTCCAGCGAAGTCACCTAACAGGGCGGTGGAGATGGAGAAGACGAGTGCAAGTTTTAAAGTTAGATAAAGCGCTTTTTTATGATAGAGATGTGTTGAACCTCTAAGCATGCGATAAGCAGCAATACTAGCAAGTATAAAAGCTGAAGTCATATAGGCCGTGCTTAAAACATGTGCTACCTTTGTCGGCATAGCTGGACTAAACATAGCTATCAATGGAGAAATATTAACAATCTGTCCATCGACAATATCAAATCCTTGGGGTGAATTCATGAAAGCATTGACCACAGTAATAAAAACAGCCGAAAATGAAGCACCTAATGCAACAGGGATTAACAATAGTAAATGTTTTTTTTGATTTTCAAATCGATCCCATGTATATAAGTAAATGCCAAGAAAGATTGCCTCAAAGAAGAAAGCAAATACTTCCATAAATAATGGCAGAGCAATAATATGTCCTACTAGTTCCATAAAGTGTGGCCAAAGAAGAGAAAGCTGCAAGCCGATTGCCGTTCCTGTCACAACTCCAACAGCTACGGTAATGACGAATCCTCTTGCCCATCGACGAGCAAGTAATATGTAATGGTCATCTTGCTTTTTAATTCCGATCCATTGGGCAATCATAATCATTAGTGGGATTCCTACACCAATGGTTGCATAAATGATATGGAAAGTTAATGTTAACTCTGTCAAAGCACGGCTATATAAAACGCCTTGTTCGCTAGCCAATAGAAACCCTTCTTTCGTTATTATCTTTTATCATTAGTGGAACAAGCGTCCGAGGATGGATAAGCCGAGAATAAAAGCGATTGAAAAGGCTAATAAAATGAGCTTTTTCTCCTGTTTTTTATACATTTTGTCTCCTCCTTTATTTCAAACTAAGTTTGCCCATAATATGGGATATTATTAAGAATCAGACAGAAACTTGTTACAAAGGATGAGAATAATTGAGTTATAATAGAAGTAACTGTTTTTTAAAGGGGAAATTTTTGTTAGAAAGGGATGATAAGGAATATATTCTAGCTATGTATCAATTTGAAAAAGTAAAGAGGAGATTATGATGGAAACAAAAAGTAAAAAGAAAAGTAAACAAAGTATACTAAGAATGGTGATTAGATGTCTGATTGTTATTATAGGTGGTTTTATCGCTGCTTATGGACTGGAGGCAGTCTTGATTCCTAATAATGTATCAGATGGAGGCGTTACGGGCATTAGCATTGTAGGTTCGCAACTATTTGATGTCCCATTAGGTGTTTTAATCGCAATTCTTAATATACCTTTTGTTTGGTTAGGTTATAAACAAATTGGTAAAACATTTGCCATCTATTCAATTATTGGTATTGCTTCATTAGCTGCAGGTACAAGCCTCATGCATCACATACCAGTCATTATCCAAGGTGATACACTCCTTGTCACAGTTGTAGGTGGAATTATTCTTGGTTTTGGTATGGGGTTAGCATTACGTAATGGTGGGGCACTTGATGGAATCGACATGCTTGCTGTGCTACTTTCACGAAAGCTCCCATTCGGAACAAGTGATTTAATTCTATTCTTAAATTTATTTGTCTTTATTATTGTTTCTACTGTGTTCGGCCTCCAAGGGGCGTTCTTATCTGCGATTGCTTATTTTATTGCAAGTAAAGTGATACATATCGTTGAGGAAGGTTTAAGTGGATCGAAAACATTTAAAATCATTACAACTGAACCAGTGGCTATGGTTGAAACCATTCGCGACCGTCTTGGGCGTAGTGCTACGTATAAAGAAGCTTATGGCGGTTATTCACATGAAAAGTTCATCGAAATTACTTGTGTCATTAACCGTTTAGAAGAAAGCAAAATGAAAGAAATCATTTCTGAAATTGATGACGGCGCATTTGTCACCGTTTATGATGTAGCAGAAGTGAAAGGTGGAAGCTTTAGGAAAACGAACATTCACTAATTCAGTTTATTACTCATCCTTTCCCAAACTTGACTGTTTGGGAGGATGAGTTTTTTCGTTTTAGAAATAAAATAAAAGAGATTTTTAGTGAAAAAGAATTCTACTTAAATGAGAATTGTTAATTATTTTCTATGTAGAGAATTGCGATTCATATCGTATTTAATTATTACTTAAGAGAAGGATATTTGATTATAACTATTAAAATTAACGGAAAATTATAAAAATACAACGCTGTTTATGCAGGGAATGAATGGGTAAAGGGGAAATAATAGATAGGTAAATAAAGGGATTAAGGGGGGCTCATAGTGACAGAGAAGTTTGAGGTCACAATTAATGGAGAAACAACAAGTGTGAGTAATCAAAAGTCGGTTATGCAGCTATTAAATACAATGAATATTGAGGTACCATCACTTTGTTATCATCCTAGTTTAGGAGCTATTGAAACTTGTGACACTTGTATTGTGAAAGTAAATGGGGAATATGTCCGTTCGTGCTCAACGACCATACAGCCAAATGATAACGTTGAAACAGTAGGTGAAGATATCCATGAAGCACAGATGATCGCTATGGATCGCATATTAGGTAATCATGAATTATATTGTACAGTTTGTGACTTTAATAACGGCAATTGCGAAATACATAATACCGTCAAGGAAATGAAGATTTCCCATCAAGAGACTGATCATACATCAAAAGATGCAGAAGTACAAAGAAATGAGTTTTATCGATATGATCCTGATCAATGTATCCTTTGTGGTAGATGTGTCGAGGCATGTCAGAACTTACAAGTTAATGAAACGTTAACAATTGATTGGGATTTAAAGCGACCACGAGTAATTTGGGACAAGGATTCTCCGATTGAAGAATCGTCATGTGTAAACTGTGGTCATTGTTCAACTGTTTGCCCTTGTAATGCCATGATGGAAGTTGGGATGGAAGGAGAAGCCGGATTCTTAACCGGTGTTAAACAACAATCTCTTCGTCCGATGATTGAACTAACGAAGAATATTGAAACAGGTTATGAGTCTCTTTTAACCATTTCGGATATAGAAGCAACTATGCGAGAAGAAAGAATTAAAAAGACGAAAACCGTTTGTACATATTGTGGCGTAGGCTGTTCGTTTGATGTGTGGACAAAAGGAAGGCAAATATTAAAAGTGGAGCCGCAGGAAGAGGCACCAGCAAATGGTGTATCAACTTGTGTGAAAGGCAAATTTGGCTGGGATTTTGTGAATAGTGAAGAGCGTTTGACTAAGCCATTGATAAGAGATGAAGAAGGTTTCAAAGAAGTGGAGTGGGAGGAAGCGCTTACTTTTATTCGCTCAAAAATGACTGAGATAAAAACGAATCATGGACCGGATTCATTAGCTTTTGTTGCATCTTCTAAATGTACAAATGAAGAGTCCTATTTAATGCAAAAATTAGCGAGAGCTGTCATCGGGACAAATAATGTTGATAATTGTTCCCGTTATTGCCAATCTCCAGCAACAAAGGGACTATGGAGAACAGTAGGTTACGGAGGCGATTCTGGCAGCATTAGTGATATTGCGCAAGCAGAGTTAATCATTTCTATCGGCTCCAATACAGCAGAATCCCATCCTGTTTTGGCGACAAGAGTGAAACGAGCGCAGAAATTAAATGGTCAAAAAGTGATTGTGGCAGATTTACGGAGGCATGAATTAGCTGAACGAGCAGACCTTTTCGTTCAACCTGCACCGGGCAGCGATCTTGTTTGGCTTTCAGCAGTAACAAAATATATTGTCGATCAAGGCTGGCATGATGAAGCGTTTTTAGCTGCGCATGTCAATGATGTAGAAGTTTTCTTCGAAAGTTTAACGCCCTATACATTATCATACGCTTCTGAAGTGACGCACTTATCAGAAGAAGAGCTGATCTCAATCGCTGAAAGAATTCATGAAGCAAAAACAACATCTATCCTTTGGGCGATGGGTGTGACACAGCATGGTGGGGGCAGTGACACAAGTACAGCTATCTCTAATTTGCTCCTTGTAACAGGAAACTATATGAAACCAGGTGCAGGTGCTTATCCACTTAGAGGTCATAATAATGTGCAAGGAACAAGTGATTTTGGCAGTATGCCAGATCGTTTCCCTGGTTATCAATATGTAACCGATGAAAGTGTCAGACAACGTTTTGAGGAGCAGTGGGGTGTGGACCTCCCTAGTGAGCCTGGTTTAAATAATCAAGAAATGGTAGAAGCCATTCATGAAGGGAAATTAAAGGCTTTATATATAAAAGGTGAAGATATGGGGATTGTTGATACGAATATCAATCATGTACAAGCAGCTTTTGAAAAACTAGACCTGTTTATTGTGCAAGATATCTTTTTCTCGAAAACATGCCAATATGCGGATGTTGTATTACCAGCCAGTCCTAGTTTGGAGAAAGAAGGAACGTTTACCAATACCGAAAGAAGAATTCAACGGTTATATAGAGTAATGGAACCCCTTGGTGATTCTAAGCCTGATTGGGAAATTATTATGGCTATTGCTAATCAACTAGGAGGAGATTGGAACTATCAACATCCAAGTGAGATTATGGATGAAGCCGCATCTCTTACCCCGTTAATGGCTGGAGTCAATTATGATCGGTTAGAAGGCTATAAAAGTCTACAATGGCCAGTAGCAGCAGATGGCAAGGATACTCCACTCTTATTCACAGATGGATTTTCACTTCCGGGTGGAAAAGCTATTCTTCATCCAGTGAAATGGACACAACCGCTCACTTTCAATGAAGAATATGATATCCATGTCAACAACGGTCGACTGCTAGAGCATTTTCATGAAGGTAATATGACTTACAAGTCTAAAGCGATTTCCGGTAAAACACCTAATGTCTTTCTGGAGGTGTCAGGCGAATTGGCAGCGGAAAGAGGGATTAGAGATGGTACGAAAGTGAGGTTAACTTCTCCCTATGGCAGTGTAAGGGTAAGCTGTCTCGTCACTGATCGAGTAAAAGGTAAGCAAGTCTATTTACCAATGAATACATCTGGAGAGGGCGCTATTAACTATTTAACTAGTTCGCATACAGATAAGGATACAGATACGCCTGCATATAAAGAGGTTTCAGCAAAGCTTGAGGTGATAGAAGAAGATGGAGAGTCACCATTACCACGAAAGAATCATCGCTTCGGCACACCTCAACCGCAAGTAGGTGTGAATGTGGAAGGGAAATGGCAGAGGAGCGACTATATTTTCCCTGGAGATCTTGTGAGAGAGAGGAGGAGGAAACATGGCTAAAGCAACAACAGTTATTCGAAAAATTGAAGTGTCGCCTGAAGAGCAGAGAAAGAGGGAATTAAAGGAACTAGAAGATAGTATTGTGAATAACCGCCGAGCAATTATTGATTCTATACACTTAATACAAAGAATCCACGAAAAAGGCATCCTTCATATCGTAGAAAGTATGCTGGGACAAAGTGACAAAATTCTTGACCGTGTCCTGTTATCAATGGAGCATCCTGAAGTTACAGGATCAATTAAAAATTCGTTCCTTCTCCTTGAAGTCTTAGGAAAAATGGATTTAAAGGAATGGGAACCGATGATTGATAAAATAAATACTGCACTTACCCGCATGGTAGAGGTTCAACAATCAGATAAGGAAAAAAAGGAAGTGACCATGCTATCTATGCTAAGGGATTCAGAGGTAAGGGAAGGAATGAGTATTCTACTTGCTTTTGTGAAAGGACTTGGATCAAGTGAGGGTAAGGAAAAGGAAGAGATAGTAAAACAAAATCCGGACACCAGAAAGTTTAATAAGAATTGGCTCTTTTTTATAGGTGGAGCAGCAGTGATGTCTATCCCGTTATTTTTAAAGAGAAAATAAGAATGAATTTCCGGCCAATGTGCCGGAAATTTTTTTTTGGGAGGGGAGAAAAGAGGGACGGTGCCTCTGATAAGAATAAAATGCGCATATAAGCGGCTATGGAAGTAGCGAGAAGTGTGGGCAAAAGACCTCACTCATAAAAAAAGGTCCCCATAGTACGTATATGGGGATTTATTGTCGTTCTTTATTCGGCTTGCAACCATTCTTGAGACCACTTCTCTATTTCGCGTAAAACGGGCTCTAGGGCCATTCCTTTGTCTGTAAGCGAATACTCTATTCTTACGGGCGTTTCCGGATACACCTCGCGTTTAACAATACCTTGTTGTTCAAGGTCCTTTAATCTTTCGGACAAGACTCTACCGCTAATGCTCATTGAAGATTCTAATGTACAAAAGCGTTTAGGTCCTGCTAATAGTTGATAGATTACTAGACCAGTCCAACGTTGGCTCATGATACTCATGGCTTTTTCGAATCGAGGACATATCAGTGCTTGATTCAAAATGGTCACCCCTATTCGATGATTTCCTTATATCTTAACAATACATGATTATTGTACTTGACACAAGTAGTTAACAAAAATATAATTACTTACATAAAGTAACTAACATAACTAAAAGACAATTAAAGGGGTTAATGCAAATGAATACGTTTCATGCAGAGCCAAATATCTACGCACAGAAAATAGATCTTAAAGTA
Organism: Cytobacillus kochii; assembly: GCF_044790165.1. Classification (NCBI taxonomy): domain Bacteria; kingdom Bacillati; phylum Bacillota; class Bacilli; order Caryophanales; family Bacillaceae; genus Cytobacillus; species Cytobacillus kochii. The sequence continues at coordinate 425,125 of NZ_CP085254.1, forward strand.
ACAAATTTACAAACATCACTAAGATTCTATCAAGATATATTAGGTTTCCAAGTATTGCATCAAAGCAAGCATGAAGTGTCATTATCAGCTGATGGGAATCAAACTTTAGTGCAATTACATGCGCCAGAAGGTTTGCAGAAAAAAGAGCTGAGAAGAACAGGGCTATATCATTTTGCCATCCTGCTTCCAACGAGAAATGACTTAGCTAAGATCATTCGCCACTTTATTAAAGTGAATTATCCTTTACAAGGAGCGTCAGATCATGATGTGAGTGAAGCCCTTTATTTAGCAGACCCAGACGGAAATGGGATTGAAATTTATGCTGATCGCCCAAAAACGTCTTGGGATTGGAGGGGCGAAGAAGTTGTCATGGGCACCAATGCCTTAGATGTTCAAAGTATTATGAGTGAATGGGACGGTAATGAGTGGAATGGTATGCCGAATGAAACAATTATGGGACATATTCATTTACATGTAAATAATATAGAAGAAGCAAAAACTTTTTATTGTGAGGGTCTAGGCTTTGAAGTAGTTACTCATTATGGTAATCAAGCATTGTTTATTTCTACTGGGAAGTACCATCATCATATTGGCTTAAATATTTGGAACGGAACCATGGCTGTAGCACCTTCAGCTAATAGTGTTGGGATGGCTTTCTATACGCTCGTTTTCCCGAACAACAAGCTTGAACAGGCTGTTGAAAGACTTCAAGCGATGAATATAGAGGTCGAAAGGCAAGCGGACAGTTATATGGTGAGTGACCCCGCTGGAAACAATATTAAGTTAGTCGTTGAATAGAAAGGTGAGCCTTATGGATGTTAACTACGATGTATGTATTGTTGGTGCCGGACCTGGCGGCGCATTATTGGGATATTTATTAGCGAAAAATGGCATCAATGTCATCGTGCTAGAACGTAATGAAAATATGGATAAAGAATTCAGAGGAGAACATTTAAATCACTTAGGTGAAAATGTACTTAAAAAATATCAATTGTTTGATCAGGTCAAACAATTAGGTATATTGCCGATGGAAGGAATAGAGTACTGGCAGAACGGGAGAATTCTAAGAACTGTCTCACCTGCTCCAGATGAAAGACATGTTGGCATCCATGTACCGCAAAAGCATTTATTATCAGTTCTATTAAAAGAATCTTTACAGTTCTCCGCCTATCGCCTATTAACAGGTACAAGGGCTACTGAATTGATGCTCTCAGATGGGAAAGTAAAAGGGGTAAAAGCGAAAAGGAAAAATGGAGAAGAAATAATGATTCACTCCTCCATTGTTATTGGTTCAGATGGTAGGCATTCAACGATTAGAAAGCTAGCTAAAATTCCATTTGAAAAAATTGAACACGATTACGATTTACTTTGGGCAAAATTCCCTGCACCACAAAATTGGCAACCTGTTATACGACAAGGCTTAGTAAACGATCATCAACTAGCGCTATTTACACAAACGAATTCTTATATTCAAGTGGGATGGAATATAGATAAAGGTGCTTTTGCAGAGATTAGGAAACAACCAGTGGAAACATATATAGAAAAGTTAATTCAGGCATTTCCAGATTTACAACAATCTGTGTTAAAGTATATTCAATCGTGGCAGGATTTTATTTTACTAAATGTACAAAGTTGTCGTTGCCAAACTTGGGTTAAGGATGGCTTAGTACTAATGGGAGACGCAGCTCATACGATGAGTCCAACAGGCGCATTTGGCTTAAATAGTGCCTTGATTGATGCAGAAACTTTATATCCAACGATAGTTAAAGCTTTAGCTGCAAACGATACAAGTGCAGCATGCTTAAATGAGTTTGAAAGATATAGAAGAACAGATATTGAATCTTTACAATTAGAGCAACAAAAGATGGAGGCTTCATACAGAGAGCAGTTTGTCTCTGCCTGAGTCTTAGGGGGAGAAATAAATGAATCAAATAAACATAGAAACAAAAGCAATTGAAATATTAGAAAAAAAGATTCAGAGAATTGATCGAGGTGATCGTTCTGTTTATTTAGTAGGGCCGATTCGCTTACCTGTAAACCTAGATGGAGAAACTGTGCATTTTAAATGGTATTGCTGGTTAGATAGTGCTGAAGTGATGGATGATACGAGCAAGATTGTCGCTCATTTATCTTCTGCTAACCTTGCCGATTCACAGCAATCGAGTGTCCTTGTTTACGGTGACTTTGAGGATAGTGAAGATGCATTGGTGCGTTTCCACTCGATTTGTCATACCGGGGATATTTTTGGCAGCAAGCGTTGTGATTGCGGATACCAACTTAAGCAATCTATGAAAATGATGGTGGCAAATGGTTCGGGCGCATTGTTTTACTTAGCTAATCATGAGGGAAGAGGCATTGGGTTATTTAGTAAAGCGATGGCTTATGTACTGCAGGAAAATGGTTATGATACCGTTGAGGCAAATGAAGAGCTTGGCTTTGTGGATGACTCTCGAAAATATGATGAAGCAATCACTGTATTACAACAATTAAGGAAAAAGCCTATTACATTAATCACGAATAATCCCAAGAAATTAGATGCTTTAACAGATGCAGGAGCCTTATTAGTAGGTCGGACACCTCTATGGGGTGATATCTCTGATTTTAATGAAAAGTATTTGCAAACAAAGGTGTTAAAATCCGGGCATCTTCAAGCTGAAGGGGTGTCGAGAGATGAGTAATGATCAATTTTACATGGAGTTAGCACTGCAAAATGCCAAAGCGATGAAGGGACAAACAGATCCCAATCCGCTTGTAGGTGCCGTTATTGTAAATAATCAGCGGATTGTGGGTATCGGCGCCCATATGAAAGCAGGTGAACCACATGCAGAAATTCATGCGCTCAATATGGCAGGTGATCAAGCGAAAGGGGCGACGATTTATGTTACCTTGGAACCTTGTTCCCATCATGGACGAACGGGTCCCTGTGCGGAGGCCCTTGTTCAAGCGGGGATAAAAAAATGCGTAATCGCTTCATTAGACCCCAATCCTATTGTTAGCGGGAATGGAGTAAGGATATTAGAAAAAGCAGGTATCGAAGTAATTATTGGTGTTTGTGAACAAGCAGCAATAGAGATGAATGAGGTATTTAATCATTATATAACTGCTGATCGTCCTTTCATTACACTGAAATCAGGTATTTCATTGGATGGTAAAATTGCTACACATACAGCTAGCAGTAAGTGGATTACTTCAGAAGAAGCAAGATTAGATGTACACCAGTTAAGAAGTAACCATCAAGCGATTTTAGTTGGAATTGGAACAGTGCTTCATGATGACCCAGCTCTAACGTCTAGAATACAAAATGGTAGAAATCCCATTAGACTTGTGTTAGATTCAACTTTACGTATCCCTATGGAAAGTCAGCTTGTTAATGATGGATTAGCACCAACATGGATTTTTACTGGTTCCTACTATGATCAAGAGAAGAAAGCGCAGCTAGAAGAGAAGGGCATTCGTCTCTTTCATACAGCAACAGAAAAAGTAACTATCGCTGAAGTAATGACTATGTTAAAAGAAGAGCAAATTTCTTCTGTTCTGATTGAAGGCGGCGGCAATGTCAGTGCGTCCTTTTTAGAGGACGGTTATATTGATAAAGTAGTTATTTATTTAGCGCCTAAGTTAGTTGGTGGAAAAGAAGCACCAACCTTTTTAGAAGGTACAGGGGTTGCTCTTATGAGTGAAGCGGTAGAATTAGAGCATGTAACGGTGACTCCGATTGGCAAAGACTTTAAGTTTGTTGGATATCCTACTAACAAATAAAGGACTGAAATGATGAGGTTTGGTTTTGATATTGATGATACTTTAATCGATTTAAGAGGACATGCATTAAGTATATATAATCGGAAATTAAAGAAGGAGATTGAAGCATCTGCACTTCAACAATTAAACACACTTGAAATCCATTCTTTATATGATTTGACAGATGATGAAGGTTTCAAAATGTGGAATCAACATCAAGAGGAAATCTTTTTTACGAATTGCAAAGCTTTTCCTGGCGCACTTGAGCTTTTACAGAAGCTGGCGGCAATGGGGCATGAGATCTTTTATATTACAGCAAGAGATGCGGACTATTGCCAGCAAACGAAAGCTTGGATGAAGCAATTCGGTTTTCCAATTGAAGAAGGTCATTTTTTCTGTGGAATGAAGGATCACGAAAAAGTGAATATCATTCAAGATCTTCAGCTAGATTATTATGTCGACGATAAACCACAAATATTGCACACACTCAAAGAGACAAAGGTCACATGTTTGTTAAAGGACCAATCATACAATCAAGAGGCTTGTGATTGGGAAAGAATAAAAGACTGGCAAGTGTATTTAAGAAATATCGACCAATAAAAAAACTGACTCAGATTGTCGTATACGTACGACAATATAGAGTCAGTTTTTTTAGCATTTCGTGGAAATAGTAAAAGTGAAGGAATCTAATGAAACGAAATACAATTATTGCTTGATGTCTACACTTCCCAAAGGTTGATAGAAGTGCTCCGTATCGTTAAAATATCATGACTCGATTCCGATAGACGCTGGATTTTTTTAAATTGGTTAAGAAGTGAATTGTTTGCTGGAAAAAGAGGAGGGAGAGTTTTGAGTAATTGAAAAAGGTATTCACTGTTTGGAACAGCCGCCTGCTCCCCATGAGGGACTAGTTTTTAACGTAAAGTAAAACCAGTCACAAAAGGCTGTAACACAAGATGTGTACAACTCTTTGTGAATAAATTTACTTATATGGTGGTGAAACGCTTTACTTCACTTTATCTACTAAAGGTTGTTCAGATGATTGAGTCATGGCCATGAACCCATTAACAATTAATATGTAAATAGGATAGAGAATGACACAAATAAGAATGATGATACTGGTGACTGGATTAGGTGATTCGATGGTCATTGAAAACGGTAAGAATATTGCAGTAATAAGCATCATGATGGAAAAGAAAGGAATCCAAGTAATGCTAGTAAAATACCTTATTTTTTTATGGTGTAGCCATTTTGTAGTTAAATGAAAAATATAGGCAGTACCTAAGAGAAGGATGATCAGAATAAGTGTATTACTAATAATGATAACCATACTGACATTTATGCCTGTCCAGCGACTGATTCTATTAACATTGCTTGAAAGCTGTACGGGGAAATAAGCGATGAGTGCATAAAATAGGCTCAGCAGATTCATTTTTTTAAATGTAGTCATGGGGGTTCTTCCTTTCTCAATTTTACAATTACACTCGACAAAACCAATATAGTTCGGCCAAAATAAGGATAAAGCGTAATGATAAGAAGGTGTATAGAATATGAAAAATAATCAAATACAACAGTTATTAGCAAATGATTCACTTATTAAAAAGCTAGTTAAATATGAACCAGTACTATGGTTGAATCAACAATATGATTCTACGATTCGTGGTCCTTTATCTAGTGTACATGTTGAAGATGCTATAAGACGTTTAGAAAGATTTGCTCCATATATTGCTAAAGCTTTTCCTGAAACAAGCAAGCAGAAGGGAATCATTGAATCTCCTTTACTCACATTGTTCAATATGAAGGAAAAACATGTAAATGTCAAAGGAGACTTACTGCTAAAGGCAGATAATGAACTTCCTATATCGGGATCTATTAAAGCTAGAGGTGGGATATATGAAGTATTAAAGCATGCAGAACACCTTGCTTTATCTGAAGGGATTCTTAACCTTACTGATGATTATAGCAAATTATTTAATCAGCAGGCATTTTTTTCACAGTATAGTATGGCTGTTGGTTCTACAGGTAATCTTGGTTTAAGCATCGGTATAATGGGTGCAAAACTTGGATTTCGCGTATATGTACATATGTCGAGTGAGGCAAAGAAGTGGAAGAAGGAATTATTGAAGCAAAAAGGTGTACAGGTCATCGAGCATACTTCAGATTTTAGCGCGGCGGTAGCTGAAGGTAGAAGACAAGCAGAGAGCGATCCGACCATGTATTTTATAGACGATGAGCATTCTGAACACCTTTTTCTTGGATATGCAGTTGCTGCCTTTCGTCTAAAGAAACAGCTAGAAGAAAAGCAAATCAGCATCAATCATGAGCATCCATTATTTGTCTACTTACCTTGTGGGGTAGGAGGGGGACCAGGGGGCATTACCTTTGGATTAAAACAAGTTTTTGGTGAGCATGTACATTGTTTCTTTGCTGAACCGACACACGCACCGGCCATGTTATTAGGTTTGCGAACAGGCCTCCATGAAAAGATTTCGGTACAGGATATTGGAATAGAGCTAAAGACAGAGGCGGATGGACTCGCTGTTGGACGCCCCTCTCAATTAGTTGGTCATATGCTAGAAAAAGCGATAAGCGGTGTTTATACTGTTTCGGACCGTGAGTTGTATGAAATGATGCATTTTCTCAAGAGTGAGGAGGGTATTTTCTTGGAGCCTTCAGCTTTAGCTGGGTTCTTAGGTCCGAAAAAAATCCTTCAATCAATGTACTCTGAGCAGGTTGGTATCACTAATATGAGTAAGGCTACTCATCTCGTATGGGGAACAGGCGGCAGCATGGTCCCTGATGAAATACAGCTACAATATTTACATTTGGCAAAAAAGGCGGGGGAATAAAGAGATGAATTTCACAAAAAAGCTATTTTATAATGATGCTTATATACAAACATTTACAACAAATATCTCGAAGGTAGGTAAAGATACAGAAGGCAGCTACGTCGTATTAGAAGAAACTGCGTTTTACCCGACCGGTGGTGGACAACCTGCTGATAAGGGATGGCTAAATGGTGTAGAGGTAATGAATGTTGAAGAAAAGGAGGGTGAGATTAGGCATTATTTGGCGCAGTTGTTAGACGAAGGGGAGAAAGTCGATGGTAAAATTAACTGGGACCGTCGCTTTGATCATATGCAGCAGCATACGGGTCAGCATATTCTTTCAGCTGCCTTTGCTGAAACGTTTCACTATCATACGATTAGCTTTCATTTAGGGAAAGAAATTGTTTCAATAGATTTAGACATTGAAGACGTAACGGATGAAGAACTCGAAAGGGTGGAAAATGTAGCGAACCAAATCATCCTTGAAAATAGAGAAATAGAGACAGTATGGGTAGAGAAAGAGGATCTTTACAAGTATCCACTTCGCAAAGAAACAACGGTCTCTCATCATATTCGTTTAGTGATTATTCCATCATTTGACTATAATGGATGTGGTGGTACACACCCTTCTTCAACTGGTGAAGTAAGTGCGATTAAAATTCTCGGAACAGAGAGACATAAAAAGAAAACGCGAATTTACTTTGTTTGTGGTGCAAGGGTATTGCAGCAATTGCATCAAAAAAATAAAGTTTTAAATGAAGCAAGCAAGTTATTAAGTGCACCTGAGGAAGAAGTAGCGCAAACAATTAAGAAGCTTTTAGTGGATATGAAAAGCTTGCAAAAGCAATTAGAAGTAAATAGAGAACAACTTTTGCAATTTGAAGCACGTCAATTAATGACTACAGCAAAGACAAACGATAACTGCTTGGTTGTCGGTAAGGTTTTTCTTAATCGTTCAATCAGTGAATTGCAATGGATGGCCAAATGGATGACAGCAGAGAAAGATAATAATCTTATTGTGTTTATTAATGAAACGGAAACGAAGCTACAATGTATATGTGCGAGTGGAACACAAGTAGACTTTAGCATGAAGGAAATTTGTAGCAAGTTACTCCAAGAGATAAAAGGTAAGGGTGGAGGCAACCAAACTTTCGCTCAAGGTGGCGGAGAGCGCAGTGTAGAGGGAAAAGTCCTGCTAGACAAGGCACTTTCATATGTTATATAATCTAACATAAATAAGACAAAATTAAAAAAATATTAAGAAAAATATTGAAAATTGATTGTCAAAGCTAGGACGAATGGTTTACAATTCTAAGTAAGGGTCTTATGCATTACAATGAATGTTTATGTTTTTACATAAGCACCTCTTGTAATATCCATACTGGCTAGGAGGAAGAAAAATGTTTCCGCCAAATACCCTCTATATTATTGGAGAGAGTAAAACCTCTTCTAACAATGCGATTATGCAACAATACAATGGTTTTTTCATTGCCTTTGTGGTTGAGAAAGATTCTGGGAAGATTATCGACGCTGAATGCTCTTCAACCATAGGTTTAACATCAGCTTTCATCCAATCTATTTTCGTTGGGCAAAGTTTGTTGGAGTCTGATTTCTTATTAAATGAAATCGAAACGAGATATTTTGGATCATCGCAGAAAGCCATAATGGTAGCGTATCGCAATGCACTTATTAAATATAACCAATTAAAAATGAAATAGCTGCTTTTTCTGTTTATCGCAGATAAAATCCAGCGACTAAAGGTTTATTTCACTATGCCTTGGTCGTTGGATTTTTTTTGATTTCTAATGATGAAGATATGATATTTTTTTAAAAATATTTTCAATTTTCTGAGAATCATAAGGTGGAGGGGACAAAATGAAATTATATGTGTCAGTCGATATGGAAGGAATTACAGGTCTTGCTGATCATACTCAAGTAGATTCAGCTAAAAACAACTATGAACGTGGTCGGAGAATTATGACTGATGAAGCGAACTATGTAATCACAGAGGCCTTCAATCAAGGTTGTGAAGAGGTGCTTGTGAATGATAGTCATTCGAAAATGAATAATTTGATGATTGAATATCTCCATCCAGATACAAGTTTAATTACAGGGGATGTAAAGCCCTTTTCAATGGTAGAAGGTATAGATGAATCTTATGCTGGAGCAATTTTTGTCGGATATCATGCCCGCGCTTCCATGAAGGGCGTGATGTCGCATTCTATGTTTTTTAATGTGAGAAATATGTTTATTAACGATGTTGTTGTTGGTGAGTTGGGGTTCAATGCATATGTAGCTGGATACTATGGTGTCCCTGTCATCATGGTGGCTGGTGATGACCAAGCAGCGAAAGAAGCAGAAAGCCTAATACCTCATATAACGACAGCGGTAGTGAAAGAAACGATTACCCGTTCAGCAGTGAAGTCACTTACGCCAGCAAAAGCAGAGATTTTATTGAAAGAAAAGACAGTGCAAGCAATAGAGAATAAAGAAAGAGTTAGGCCGCTTGTGCCTCCAGATAAGCCGCTCCTTAAAATTGAGTTTGCCAATTATGGTCAAGCAGAGTGGGCGGCATTAATGCCTGGAACACGTTTGGAAGAAGGAACAACAACGGTGCAATTTCAAGCGAAAGACATCTTAGAAGCTTATCGTGCCATGCTTGTCATGACTGAATTAGCTTCGAGAACATCATATTGCTAAGGAGGTGTGTCTATGCTTAAGTACATTGGAAAACGACTCGGGGCGATGGTCATCACCTTATGGGTAATCATCACACTTACATTCTTTCTTATGCATGCTATACCAGGTTCGCCATTTAATAATGAACGTGCAACAAGTGAAGCGGTTCAAAGGAACTTAGAAGCATTCTATCATTTAGATGAACCACTATATGTCCAGTATTTTTCTTATATCCAATCTGTCGTTACCTTTGATTTTGGACCGTCGATTAAAAAGCCGGCGCAATCGGTTAATGATATGCTCGGTCGGGGCTTTCCTGTTTCTTTTGAATTAGGGATGGTCACCCTCATAGTGGCTGTTATATCGGGGATTACCCTCGGCGTGATCGCCGCTCTTAGACATAATGGCTTTATAGATTATTTAGCTATGACTGTAGCGGTGTTAGGTATTTCCATTCCGAATTTTGTCATGGCAACCATGCTAATTCAGCAACTTGCAGTTAACCTTCCGATTTTTCCTGTAGCAACATGGTCGAGTCCAATGCATATGGTGCTACCGACTTTAGCGCTTGCGACTGGGCCGATGGCAATTATTGCTAGGCTTACAAGATCCAGCATGCTAGAAGTGTTAACACAGGACTATATTCGCACAGCGAAAGCGAAAGGTTTGAAGCCTGTGACAATTGTTTTTAGACATGCATTGCGCAATGCGCTTTTACCGGTAGTAACCGTGCTAGGTACATTAGCTGCCAGTATTCTTACAGGTACATTTGTGATTGAGAAAATATTTGCTATCCCGGGCATGGGGAAGTATTTCGTTGAGAGTATTAATACGCGTGACTATCCAGTCATTATGGGGACTACGGTGTTTTACAGCTCGATATTAATCGTTATGTTATTCCTTGTCGACATTGCTTACGGCATATTAGACCCTAGAATTAAGCTTCATAAAAAGGAGGGGAACTGATGGAGACACAAAAGCACACGAACGATACATATACAGATATTCCAGATGATTGGTTTTCCCCGAAAGAAAAAGATGAAAGAAAAGCGGAAGCGGTTGTCAGACCGAGTCTTTCTTATTGGCAAGATGCATGGAAAAGGTTATTGAAGAATAAATTGGCTATGTCAGGGCTCGTTTTTCTTGTTCTTTTAACCATTATGTCTTTTGTGGGGCCGTTGATTTCCCCTCATAATGGATCAGAACAAATGCTGGCGAATCAAAACTTGGCGCCATCTTCAGAATTTTGGTTTGGCACAGATGAACTAGGTAGAGATGTCTTTACTCGAGTGTGGGAAGGGGCCCAGGTTTCCTTATTTGTGGGTCTTGCTGCAGCACTTATTGACTTTGCCATTGGTGTTGCTTATGGAGGCATCGCCGGTTATAAGGGTGGACGCACAGACAATGTAATGATGCGGATTGTAGAGGTATTATACGGTCTTCCTTATCTTTTAGTCGTGATTTTAATTAGTGTGGTCATGGGACCAGGGTTATTCACCATTATTTTTGCCCTGTCGATCACAGGCTGGGTAGGAATGGCCAGGATTGTCCGGGGGCAAGTTCTTCAGGTGAAAAACTATGAATTTGTAATGGCATCGAAAACCTTTGGTACGAAAACGGGGAGAATCATTCGTAAAAACTTACTTCCGAATACGATGGGACCGATAATCGTTCAGATGACTTTAACAGTACCATCAGCCATTTTTGCTGAAGCCTTTCTTAGCTTCTTAGGGTTAGGGATTCAACCCCCACTAGCTAGTTGGGGATCGATGGCTAATGATGCACTCACTTCTATATTAACTGGAGATTGGTGGAGACTATTCTTCCCAGCGTTATTTATTAGTTTAACGATGTTTTCATTTAATGTGTTAGGTGACGGTTTACAAGACGCATTGGATCCTAAGTTAAGGAGGTAACAATCATGGAGAAAATACTTGAAGTGGAAGATCTGCATGTAACGTTTAAGACGTATGGCGGAGAAGTAAAAGCAGTAAGAGGTGTTACCTTCGACTTAAATAAGGGAGAAACATTAGCCATTGTTGGCGAGTCAGGTTGTGGGAAAAGTGTAACCTCACAAAGTATTATGAGGCTCATCCCCTCACCACCAGGAAAGATTGCTTCTGGTGCGATTCGATTTAAAAATAAAGACCTCGTGAATATTTCTGAAAAAGAAATGAGAACTGTACGCGGGAAGGATATTTCAATGATTTTCCAAGACCCAATGACGGCATTAAACCCGACATTGACTGTAGGAAAGCAACTAATAGAAGGCATTATACAACATGATGGTTCAACAAAAGAAAAGGCAAGAAAACGGGCACTTGATATGTTAAATCTTGTCGGTATTCCTGATGCAGATATGCGTATGAAAAACTACCCTCATGAATTTAGTGGGGGGATGAGACAAAGGTTGATGATTGCCATCGCCCTGGTGTGTGAGCCGGAAATTCTTATTGCTGATGAACCAACAACAGCTTTAGATGTAACAATCCAAGCGCAAATACTTGATTTATTTAAAGAAATACAAAAGAAGACTGATGTATCTATTATTTTGATCACACATGATTTAGGTGTTGTCGCCCAAGTTGCTGACCGCATTGCCGTTATGTACGCTGGTAAAATCGTTGAGGAAGGCACGAGGAGAGAAATTTTTTATCAACCCCAGCATCCTTATACGAAAGGCTTGTTGCAATCTGTACCGAGACTCGATCTAATTGGTGGGGAACTGGTTCCTATTTTAGGTTCACCCCCAGATTTATTTTCACCACCAATTGGTTGTCCATTTACAGCAAGATGTGATTTTGCTATGGAAGTATGTGATAAGATCATTCCACGTGAAAAGAAACTTTCCAATACACATAAAGTGGATTGTTGGTTGCAAGATGAAAGGGCGCAAAAATTAAAAATAATGGTCAAGTAAGCAGTCTTAATATTTATCAGCTGAAATAGCTGAAAATATAAAATATTTATAAAGATGAAGGGGGAAATATGATGAAGAAGCTATTCTCACTTGTATTATTACTAGTTTTCGCTCTTGTTCTATCTGCTTGTACAGCGAATGAGGAGGCAGGGAAGGAAACAGATGGTGAAACTGGAGGAGGAGAAGAGGCGGCAGAAAAAGTATTGTATATGAATAATGCCCAAGAACCGACTTCTTTTGACCCGCCAATCGGTTTTGATAGTGTCTCTTGGTCGGCATTGAATAACTTGATGGAAGGCTTAACAAGATTAGGAGAAGATCACCAACCAGCTCCAGCAATTGCTGAGAAATGGGATGTTTCTGAGGATGGTAAAGTTTATACATTCCATTTAAGAGACGATGCGAAATGGTCTAATGGCGATGATGTAACAGCGGGCGATTTCGTTTATGCGTGGAAAAGGCTACTAAACCCAGATACTGGTTCGGCTGCCGCGTTTTTAGGTTATTTCATTGAAGGTGGAGAAGCTTTTAATAACGGAGATGGTTCTGCAGATGATGTTCAAGTAAAGGCTGTCGATGAAAAAACATTCGAAGTAACATTAACAAGTCCACAAGCTTACTTCTTGAGCGTTATCACGAATCCGGCGTTCTTCCCGATTAATGAAAAAGTGGCTGATGAAAACCCAGAATGGTTCGCAGAAGCTGATTCATATGTTTCAAATGGACCTTTCAAATTAACAGAATGGCAACATGATAGCCATTTTGTAATGGAGAAAAATGAGAACTATTGGGATGCAACTAATGTGAAGTTAGACAAAGTTCACTGGGCGATGGTGGATGATGAAACAACAGAATATCAAATGTATAAAACTGGTGAACTTGATACATCAGCTGTTCCAGCGGAGTTGAGCGAAGAATTATTTGCTGATGGTTCTGCACAAATGGTCGAACAGGCTGGAGATTATTTCTACCGTTTTAATGTAACGATGGAACCATTCCAAAATGTGAATATTCGTAAGGCGTTTGTTATGGCAATCAATCAACAAGAGATTGTTGATTACGTCACAAAAAATGGTGAAGAGCCAGCGTATGGATTTGTTTCCCCAGGGTTTAAAGATCCATCAGGTAAGGATTTCCGTGAAGCTGGTGGTAATCTGGTAGAAACTAATCTTGAGGAAGCGAAGGCGCTTTTAGCAAAAGGAATGGAAGAAGAAGGATATGATACCCTTCCTGAAGTCACGTTAACTTATAGCACAAGTGAGAATCACAAAAAAATGGCAGAAGCGATCCAACAAATGCTTAAAGAAAACTTAGATGTGAGTGTGAAATTGGCGAATATGGAATGGAATGTCTTTTCAGAAGAACAAACAGCCCTTAAGTTCCAATTCTCTAGAAGTTCTTTCTTAGCTGACTATGCTGATCCAATTAACTTCCTAGAAAATTTCCAAACAGGACATTCAATGAACCGTACAGGTTGGTCTAATGAAGAATATGACAAATTGATTAAAGATGCTAAGAACGAAGCAAATGAAGAAAAACGTTTTGAAATGATGTATGAAGCCGAGAAAATCCTTTTTGAAGAAATGCCGATTATGCCGATTCACTTCTACAATCAAGTGTATTTACAGAAGGAAAATATAACTGGTATTGTTCGCCATCCAGTTGGCTATATCGAATTGAAGTGGGCGGATAAAAAATAATTTTATTAAGATATAAGGTTTGAAAGGTGAGGTGAGCCCTTTCGGGGGTTCACTCTTCACTTATAGTAAGAAATGATAGGTGAAACAGCTCTTATACTTCGACAATATTTCCTGAGAAATAAATAGATTGATGTCTAGATTTGCCTAATCACGCTTAAAAGATTGCTTGTGATGATATGTAGTGTTGAAATAACCGAATACACATACGCATATATTGAAGTAATGACAATGAAAAGGATGTGGGGAAATGATCATTAAACCGGCTAGATTACGCATGGGGGATACAGTCGGGGTAATCGCACCTGCAAGCCCACCAAATCAAGAAAACTTAAAACGTTCATTTGCTTATTTGGAGAAAGAATTAGGATTGAAAATAAAGCTCGGCCAGTCTCTCTTTGAACAATACGGTTATTTAGCTGGGCCGAATGAGAATAGATTAGAAGATTTACATATGATGTTTGCTGATAAGGAAGTCAAAGCCATTATCTGTGCAGGAGGTGGCTATGGAACAGCTAGAATTGCTGATGATATTGATTATAAAATGATCGCTGAAAATCCAAAGGTTTTTTGGGGCTATAGTGATATTACTTTTCTACATACAGCTATTCGACAAAAGACGGGTTTAGTTACTTTTCATGGGCCGATGCTAGCTTCAGATATCGGCTCAGTGCAAGAGGATCAAACGTTATCGAAGGCTTTTATGAAGCAAATAATGGAACCAGAAGGTAGGGTATATCCTAAGACATTAGGGAATCTTGAGACAGTTGTTTCAGGAGTAGCAGAAGGTGACATTGTCGGAGGTAATCTGTGTTTGCTTACTAGCACAATAGGAACTGCATTTGAGATTGATACGAAGGATAAAATTATCTTAATTGAAGATATTCATGAGGAGCCGAGATCGATTGACCGCATGTTGAATCAACTATATATGGCTGGGAAGCTCCAACAAGCAGCCGGGTTCGTCATTGGGAATTTTAAGAATTGTACGCCTGAAAGAGAACAATCATTATCACTAGATGAAGTGTTAGATTACTATTTTAAACGTATCGGAAAGCCAACTGTGAAAGGCTTTATGATTGGTCATTGTACACCGCATTTTTCTTTACCGCTTGGTGTGCCTGCAAAACTTAATGCCGAGACACAAGATTTAACGATTGAACATGGAGTTTTATAAAGGTGGATGTCAAAATATGAAAATCAAAAGAATTGAGACACATCGCGTAGCTATACCACTCATAAAGCCATTTAAAACCGCGCTGCGCACAGTAAATACAGCGGATAGTGTCATTATCAAAATAATATGCGATAACGGAATTGTTGGTTGGGGAGAAGCGCCGCCGACAGCTGTTATTACAGGTGATACGATGGGAAGTATTGAAGCGGCGATTAACGAAGTGATGGCACCGAATCTAATGCATACGGATTTTTCCCAATATGAACAAATGCTTTCAATAGTTCAAACGGCAATAGTTGGGAATGCAAGTGCGAAGGCAGCCATCGATATGGCTATCTATGATTGTTTATCACAATTATGCAAGCTACCACTCTATCAATTTTTAGGTGGATATACGCATGAAATAGAAACCGATTATACAGTAAGTGTAAATGGCCCCGAAGAAATGGGGGAAGATGCGGTAAACTATGTGCAACAAGGGTTTGATGTATTAAAAATCAAGGTAGGGAAAGATAGTATTGCAACTGATATCGAGCGTATTAAAGAGGTACGCCGTAGAATTGGTAATAAAATTAAGTTAAGACTAGATGCTAATCAAGGATGGGGCAAGAAGGAAGCCATTTTTGCGATACGAAAACTGGAAGATTTAGATTTAGGCATTGAGTTAGTTGAGCAGCCAGTGAAAGCTTGGGACATCGCCGGCCTAAAACAAGTAACGGATCATGTTGATACATTAATCATGGCCGATGAAAGTATTTTTACACCAAGGCAGGCGTTGGAAGTCGTTAAAAACCGCAGTGCAGATTTAATTAATATTAAGCTGATGAAGGCTGGTGGGATTTATCAGGCGCAGATGATCAATCAATTGGCAGAAGCAAGCGGAATAGAATGTATGGTTGGTAGCATGATCGAAACGAAAGTAGGTATTACTGCTGCCGCTCATTTTGCTGCAAGTAAAAGAAATATTACGCGATTTGACTTTGATGCTCCTTTAATGATGGCGAAAGATATCGTTGATGGTGGTATTCAATATAGGAGCAAAAAGATCACATTTCCGAACGAATCGGGGTTAGGCATAATAGATGTAGATATTAAAGGAGGGGTTTCTCTTGGTAAATAAATGGATTACGAATGTCCCTGTTGCTACGTTATGGACGTCTGCCCAATCTCCTAGAGCAATAGATGAGCAAGGCATCAAGCAAAATCCTGACCTTAATGCTTGGATTGCATCACTAGATTACGAGAAAGCTTTAGAACTATGTGATGCCAATCTCGTACAATCACAACTTTTATATGGTGAAGAAGTCGTCGTGATAGAAGAGACAAATGAATGGTTTCATGTGGTTGTACCTACTCAGCCTTCTTCCAAAAATAGTGTTGGTTACCCTGGTTGGGTACCGAAATGTCAAATGACGGCTTGTGAAAGCTGGGATGTCATGCAAGGACCGATTGCTGTGGTCACTGCGAAAAAAGCCAATTTAACTAAAACAAATGAAATCCTCACTCTAAGTTACTTAACGGTCTTACCATTAATTTCAGAAAAAGGTGAGTTGGTTACTGTACAAACACCTGACGGAGAAGGTGCTTTACAGCGGAGTGATGTTGAGATTTTTTCATCTAGATCCGATTGGTCGGTGAAAGATGGTGAGAAAGTGGTTGAATCAGCTGAACAATTTCTTGATTTACCATATTTTTGGGGTGGGATGAGTAGCTACGGTTATGATTGCTCTGGATTAAGTTATACTGCGTGTAAAGCGAATGGTGTCATCATACCAAGAGATGCACATGATCAGTCTGTTGAAGGAGAAGAAGTTTCACTTGATTCCCTACAACGAGGGGATCTTTTATTCTTCGCTTATGAAGAAGGTAAAGGAGCGCTGCATCATGTCGGTATTTATTATGGGGATGGTAAATTACTGCATTCACCAAAGACGGGAAAGAATGTTGAGATAATCCCACTTGCTGGGACGGTTTACGAGAAAGAACTAATGGCAGCAAGGCGTTTCTGGAAAAAAGGGGAAGATTCACATGCAAGCTGAAACGATTTTATCAGTCCAACAATTAAAGAAGCATTTTCATTTAGGGAAAGACCGCGTTTTAAAAGCTGTTGATGGGGTTTCTTTTGACATTAAAAAAGGAGAAACTTTTGGGATTGTAGGCGAGTCAGGTTGCGGTAAATCGACTGCAGGCAGAACAATCATTGGCTTATATGATCGTACGGCTGGAGATGTTTTATATGATGGTAAAAATATTCATGAAATGAATGAAAAAGAAAAATTTCAATTCCATCGCAAAATGCAAATGATTTTCCAAGATCCATATGCTTCATTAAATCCTCGCTCAACTGTACAAGAGATTATTTCTGAACCGATGGAAGTCCAAGGACTTTATCAAAATAAAAAAGAACGTCTAGAACGGGTATATCAATTACTGGAGGATGTCGGGTTAAATCGGGATCATGCAAACCGCTACCCTCATGAATTTAGCGGGGGGCAAAGACAAAGGATTGGTATTGCTAGAGCACTCTCGTTGGATCCAGAATTTATTATTGCTGATGAACCTATCTCAGCCTTGGATGTATCTGTTCAAGCGCAAGTTGTGAATCTATTAAAAGATTTACAAAAGAAAAAAGGGTTAACCTACCTGTTTATCGCCCATGATTTGTCCATGGTTAAGCATATTAGTGACCGAATCGGCGTGATGTATTTAGGACATTTAGTAGAGTTAACTTCAAGTGAAAACCTTTATCAGAAACCCTTACATCCATATACACAAGCACTACTATCAGCAATCCCCATACCTGATCCTGATGTAGAGGATAGGCGGGAACGAATTATTTTAAAAGGGGAATTGCCAAGTCCAGTCAATCCACCAAGTGGCTGTGTGTTTCGGACGAGATGTCCTCATGCTATGGAAGTGTGCGCGACACAAGCTCCTGTTTGGCAAGAGGTTGATGATAAACATTTTGTTGCTTGCCACTTATATAATGAAGACCTGCAAGACGGTAAGAATGGTAAGCAAGCAGCTGCATCGAGGGAATCATGAGTAAATTGGAGGTAATAAAACAAGCTGTTAATGAGTTGTTGCAGCAACATTGTCTAGATGCAGCTGTACATATAGAAACAGACGAAGGCATTTTATCGGTCAATTCCCATCAAGTGTTTTCGTCAGCAAGCTTAATAAAGGTGCCCATTTTATTAACAGCATTAAGTGAAGTGGAAAAAGGTCGTTTACACTTAGCAGAAGAAGTAAAGGGGGGACTATCTGTTGGAGGGGCAGGGGTTTTATCAGCGCTATCTCCCAATCCTTCCTTTACATGGCAAGATATCCTTACATTAATGATGATTGTCTCTGATAATAGTGCAACAAATTGGATCATTGATCGATTGGAGATGGAGACAATCAATCGTTTGATTAAAAGCTTAAATTTAGAACAAACATGTTTAAACAGAAAAATGATGGACTTTCAAGCGATTGAAAGAGGCGTGAATAACCTAACAAGTGCTTACGATATGGTGCAATTGCTAAAAGTAATGAAAGACAAAGGGCGATGGATAAAAGATAGCTACATGCTCATGGAGTGTATAATGGCCAAACAACAATTCACATTATTAACGGCAGAATTAGAGGAAGAGAGCCATCCAAATATTAGTTACGGAAGTAAAAGTGGCTCGCTACAAGGTGTTCAACATGATTGTGCTTACTTCTATCATGAGAATAAGTATGTTCTTGCCGCTGTTTTAACAGCTAATTTACCTAATCAAATGATTGGTAAACAACTTATTAGTGAAATAGGTATGGCGATTAAAAGGTATATAATATAGTTGTTATAGCAAATCAGGCTCTGGGTAACCATTGTGTTCGGAGCCTTTTTTTTGTTTAAGTGGCGATATCAGTATTGCTGTACGATTGGAGGATGGTAGCAGGGAATTACTGCATTCTTCACAGATAGAAACGTGAAAAAATGTGAGTCAATCAAGGCTACGGTAAAGTCGCCATTGCTGAGAAAAGAGTCAATTCGGTTTTACAAAAGCGGTTGAATTAGCTCCGAAAAAAAGTGAGGAATCGAGTTAAACATGAAGAGAAAACCGAAAGTCTACCTCTAAAGTATCAGAATCTCCGCAGTCAAAGCGCACACTTACCCATGCATCATAAGACCGGTGACTTGCCCGCAATCAATCCATCTCTTGTAAAATATAACGGCTACTAAAGAGACCAACGTAACTTTATGAGCATATATTCCTTGGTGGCACAAAATATATCCTCCTTTTTAGATTCGAATTGTCTAACTTTTCTTTCTATCTATAGGATTTCACTGTTGTTTTAGGGTTTTTTATACTATATAATGATAAATGGACTTAGATTGATAATCATTTTCAGTTGTCATGATGAGAATAAACAGATAATGAGGTTTACATATGAGAATATGGATGTTAATCTGTGCAGCTATAGTCCTGTCATTTATATCACTATTTATCGGTGCGATTGATATTAAACCAATGGATTTGCTAGATTGGGAGTCTGATGAAACACAAATTTTCCTGATTAGTCGTGTACCTAGATTAATAGCGATTATTTTAGCTGGTGCAGGAATGAGTATTGCTGGTTTGATTATGCAAAGTTTGAGCAGGAATAAATTTGTTTCTCCGACAACCGCGGGAACGTTAGATGCTGCTAAGCTAGGTATTATGATTTCCATGCTATTTTTTACGAACGTAACGTATACCCAGCAAGTTCTTTTTAGTTTTGCCTTTGCGCTTGTCGGTACGATGGTATTTATGCAAATACTTGATCGTATCAAATTTAAAGATGTTATATTTGTTCCTCTTATTGGAATAATGTACGGGAATATTTTGTCTTCTATTACCACTTTTTTTGCGTATGAAGCTGATATCCTGCAAAATATATCTTCATGGTTAATGGGGAGTTTTACTTTAGTAATCTCGGGCCGATATGAACTTTTATATGTAAGTATCCCAGTTTTCATTTTGTCTTATTTATATGCTAATAAATTTACCGTTGCAGGTATGGGAGAAGAATTTGCGAAAAATTTAGGATTGAGCTATAAGTGGGTTTTAAATATTGGTCTCATCCTTGTTGCTATCATTGCTACGACTGTTGTACTAACTGTCGGTGTCATTCCGTTCTTAGGCTTAATTGTACCTAATATTGTGTCTCTGTATATGGGAGATAATCTCCGAAAAACGATTCCACATACGGCTCTTTTAGGCGTTGTGTTCTTATTAATCTGTGATATTATTGGGCGCATTGTGATCCACCCTTATGAGATACCGGTGAACGTAACAGTTGCGGTAATCGGTAGTGTCATCTTCTTAATTATGTTGTTTAGGGGGAGAGCATATGCGAAAAAATAGTACCAAATTAATCGTTTTGGCGGTCATATCTATCGTTTGTATAGTACTGTATGGTTTTTACGATATAAAAGGTGGGTTTGATTATGCTTTCCCAAGGCGTATGATTCGTGTGGCAGCTATGGTGGTTACCGGAGTTGCGATTGCTTATTCTACAGTTGTATTCCAAACAATCACTAACAATAGAATCCTAACACCTTCTGTGATGGGGATCGATTCTATGTATGAAGTAGTTCAGACGATGATTTACTTCTTCGCGGGTTCTATGTCGATATGGGTATTAAACAAATATTTAAATTTTGGTGCAGCGATATGTGCCATGGTCATTTTTGCATTGTTGTTATACCGCTTCTTATTCAGAGCAGACAAACACCCGATTTACTTACTTTTATTAATTGGGATGATTATTGGTACGTTGCTTGGCAGCTTGGTAACATTCTTACAAGTAATGATTGATCCCGTTGAATATTTAAGTTTACAAAGCAAGTTATTTGCAAGTTTTACAAATGTAAAAGCTGATTTACTAATGATTGCTTTTGGCATATTGTTACTTGCTTTTATATACGGGTATTTCATCATGGATAAATTGGATGTTATGTCGCTTGGGCGTGAAAATGCGATTAACCTGGGGATTAACTATGATCGTATGGTTATGAATGTACTAATTCTATCATCAGTCTTGATTGCCACTTCTACTGCGTTAGTTGGGCCAATTACATTCTTTGGGCTGATTGTTGCTAACTTGTCCTATCAATTTCTCTCGTCATATAAGCACTCTACGCTCATTCTTGGTGCTAGTTTAATTAGTATCATAGCTTTAGTCGGTGGACAATTCCTAGTTGAGCATGTATTTGAATTAAAAACAACATTAAGTGTTATTATTAACTTTATTGGTGGTATTTACTTCATCTATCTATTATTAAAAGAAAGTAGGTCAGCCGGATGATTGAAATAAAAGGATTAACGAAGCGTTTTAATAAAAAGCCTGTTGTTGAAGACGTTACAGTCGCAATTGAGCCAGGGACCATTACTTCTTTTATCGGACCAAATGGTGCAGGGAAATCTACACTTCTATCGATGGTTAGTAGATTGTTAGAAGCAGATACAGGAGAGGTATTGCTTGATCAAAACGATGTGACGAAATGGAAGTCCAATGAATTTGCGAAACGCGTATCGATTTTAAAACAAGCCAATCACATTAATGTCAGGTTAACAGTGAGAGACCTTGTAGAGTTTGGAAGGTATCCATATTCTAAGGGTAGATTAAATGATGCTGATAAGAAATTTGTTGATCAGGCCATTGAATATATGAACCTATCAAATATGGAAGATAAGTTTTTAGACGAGTTATCAGGGGGACAAAAGCAGCGAGCTTTTATTGCTATGGTTATTGCACAAGATACCGATTATGTCTTACTTGATGAGCCGTTAAATAACTTGGATATGAAGCACTCCGTCCAAATTATGAAGATTCTCCGTAAATTAGTTGACGATCTTGGAAAAACCGTCGTCATTGTTTTGCATGATATTAATTTTGCTTCTGTTTATTCCGATCGGATTGTCGCATTAAAAGACGGCAAAGTAGTAAAGAATGGACCGACTGAAGAGATTATTAATTCGGTCGCATTGCGAGAAATTTATGATATGGATATTCCTATTCAAGAGCAAGATGGTTGCCGTATATGTGTATATTTTAATTCGCAAATTTCTTAAAGAGATTCCTTATAGAGAGGGTTACTATCAACCCTTTTTATAAGGAATTAACATAACTAAAAATGCATATTTATTCAGTATGATGCTTCTTTTATTAAACCATCTTAATTTTTGCTTCTTTTTTAGCAAATGTTAAAAATCTAAATTTGACAAGTGTTTCGATAGATGAAATAAACAGTCAGTTAAATAATTGAATTCCAAATATAGCATATTTTTCTAAAAAAATTCAAAATAATTATGCAAATGGTATTGACGGTTGGTCTAAATCAATCTATAATGATTATTGTTATCAGTGATAATGATTATCATTGCTAATAAGAGATTATACAATAGGGAGAGGTCATACATATGAAGAAATGGAAGTTAGCTAGTCTTTTTCTAGCGCTTGTTTTAATGCTTGCTGCATGTGGTTCCAATGACGATACTGCTGAAGATGCAGGCAACTCAGAAGATAAACAAACAGAAAATAATGCAGCGGAAGGTTCTGCTTATCCAATGACTGTGTCTCCGACTGTTGCTTCAACTGAAAGTCGTGATGCCGGAACAACAGTTAACTTTGAAGATGTAGAATTTGAAAGCATGCCTGAAAAAATTGTTGTTTTTGACTACGGTTTCTTAGATACACTAGATGCACTTGGGGTTGAAGGGGTAGTTGGTTTACCTCAAGAGTCTACTTTGCCATCTCACTTAGAGGCATATGCATCTGATGAGTATACAAATGTTGGTTCTTTAAAAGGTCCTCTTTTAGAAGATATTGCTGAACTTGATCCAGACGTTATCTTTATTTCTGGTCGTCAATCAGCATTTTATGAAGAATTAAAAGAAATTGCACCAGTTGTATTTGTAGGTACTAGCAAAGATGCTTATTGGGATACATTCCAAAATTCTGTTGACGTAGCTGCAAAAATGTTTGATAAAGAAAAAGAAGCAGAAGAATATCTTGCAAAATACGATACAGCACTTGAAGAAATTAACGAGTTAGCTGGCAACTATGAAACTTCATTAGTGACTATGTATAATGAAGGAAAACTTTCTGGATTTGCTGAAAACTCTCGCTTTGGTTATATCTATGATGTTTATGGCTTCAAACCAGTGACACAAGATATCGAATCTTCATCTCACGGTTCAAACTTCGGTTTTGAAGCGATTCTAGAATTTGATCCAGAAGTATTATTTGTTATCGACCGTACAGCGGCTGTAGATGGTAATTCTAATATCGAAAAAGATCTTGAAAACGATATTATTAAGAAAACACAAGCGTACCAAAATAATCGTGTGATCTACCTTGATGGTGCTCTTTGGTATTTAAGTGGTGGCGGCTTACAATCTGAGCTTGCTAAAATCGAAGAAGTATTAGCTGAATTAAAATAATCTGCTGTTAAAGTAAGCGATTATCCTATGGAAAAAGAAGCATTCATAAAAAGATGCTTCTTTTTTGTTTGGAGTACATCCTTTTTGAAGAGGGTTGCGGTTACAACGAGAGCGGAAAGACCAAAGAAAGAGGATTTGTTCGTACATCGAGAGTGAAAGCAAATTGGGTTTGTTCGTACATCAAGAGTAGAAATCCCAAAGATAGCAAAGCAAATGGGTTTTACTCGTACATCGAGAGTGAAAGTATCAAAGATAGAAGAGCAATTGAATTAGCTCGTACATCAAGAGTAGAAAGCCTCTAAGTGGTCCAATATTAAAAATCCCCAATAAAATGAAGGTTAACTAATTCTCCCTTTTATCCGGGTTAATTGGCATAGTGCCGGTTAACGCGATGAAAAAATTCCCATTTTCACAGATGGTTAAACAGTCACAACTAAAGAAGGATAGGGTGGGAACAATTGTTGCACCACCCAAAGCAAAAATAACTAGTAATATAAGTTGGTATGCACCTATCAATGTAGAATGATTTCAATTTAATAGACAAATCTATGTATAGCTTATGTGTTCATTTTATTTAACAATGGCCTCTCCCAAGCTGGTTGAGTGAAGGAAAGAAAGTCTTTGAGCCATTTCCTCGGGAGTTGTTTGGAAGTCTTCTTTTATCCAAAAGATAAATAGTCCTAAAAGGGCGTAGGTTTCATAGAAATTAATCGCTTCTATATCAAACCATACTTCTTCTTTTAATTGTAACTCACTGCGACTAATGCTAGTAATGGTTTCACAAAAATGGTTTTGTGAACCTGGTATCACTTCGCCAATCAACATAAGGGAGAAGACGAATTGATTTTTTTGTACGTATTCGAAGATGGGAACATTACGTGTTGGGTCAGATAATAAGAAGCTTTTTTTTCCTTTAAAGCTATCACGGAAATATTGAGCGAGTTGTTCTAGGTAGTCTTGAAATATATCTTCTAATAAATGAGAGCTATCTTTATAATGCGAGTAAAATGTCACACGATTACAATTGGCCACTTTAGATATTTCAGTTATTGAGATCTCTTTAAAGTCTTTTTCGGATAACAGCTTTAACATGGCACTTTTTAAATTCGTACGTGTTCGCACGACTCGACGGTCTTCTTTTACCACCATGACTACCACCTTTCATACTGTGTCTTAATAAAGAGTATAACATGAAAAATAGAGCGTTAAGCAAATATTATTTTCATACTCGAAACATTTATTTTGACAACGGATTAGAATTCTGTTAATTTACATATGTAGTATAAAAAACGGTGACAATTTTCCTGGTTTCATGAATAACTTTTGATAGATTAGAGGAGGAATTATACATGGCAAGATTAGAGGGGAAAGTAGCAATTATTACTGGTGCGGCTCAAGGGATGGGTGCGGCTCATGCGCGTCTTTTTATTGAAGAAGGGGCAAAAGTAGTGATTACTGATTTAAACACAGAAAAAGGTGAGGCTGTTGCAAAGGAATTAGGTGAAAATGCTTTATTCGTAAAACAAAACGTAACAACCGAAAGAGACTGGGCAACAGTTGTAGCTAAAGCAGAGGAAGTATTCGGCCCTGTTAATGTGTTGGTAAATAATGCGGGTATTACAATGTCTAAATCATTACTTGAAACAACGGAAGAAGAATATCGTCGTATTGTAGATATTAACCAAGTATCTGTTTTCTTAGGGATGAAAGCGGTTATTCCTTCCATGCAAAAAGCAGAAGGTGGCTCGATCGTTAACATTTCATCAATGAATGGTATTGTTGCCGGTGCAGTCGGTTATACAGATACGAAATTCGCCGTTCGTGGGATTACAAAAGCCGCAGCAATGGAATGCTCTCACTATGGCATTCGTGTAAACTCTGTACATCCTGGAGTAATTGAAACACCAATGATTATTCAAGAGGATACGAAAGCACAAGTAGAAGAATTCGCTAAACATATTCCACTTAAACGCATGGCAAAACCTGAAGAGGTTTCTAACCTGGTATTATATTTAGCATCAGATGAATCAAGCTATTCAACAGGTTCTGAATTCATCGTTGACGGTGGATTAACTGCAATGTAATCAATATAAAAAAAGCGGGGTCTCATATTGACCTCGCTTTTTATTTTATGAACGCAAAGAGCGTCTATATTTATACTGATTGTACTGAAAGTGAATAAAACAGCCAATACAAAAGCCACAAAGAGCAATGGTTGCTGCTAATCCAACAATAATGGCGAAAGAGTAAGATAGTATGGTCCATCCAATGATAGAGCTAATGAATGCCATACTTAAACATACTACAGCAATTAGCTGATTAAATTGTTGTTGTGCTTTATCTTCAGGTATATAAGAGGATAAAGGTTTTTTGAGAAACTTTTTAGCTATCATCATCACCGGATTATTCCCTGTTAGTAAGCCAATCAAGCCAGCAAGTAAGGGAATAAGTAAAATGAAGAATTGCCCAGTTATCAGTGTCGCAATTACACTTAAGACGATTACCCACTGATTCGTTTTAACGAGAGGACGTGGAATAGAAGCGATTTGTTGGTTGTTCATTTTAAAAACCAACCTTTCCAATGTGTTTAGTTCATTATATCATGAAATTTAGTTGATTATACCTATTTTCGCTTCTTTACTAGGACTACTCTTCTCTATCATTCTCGACAATAAACTTTAATTTAGTGAGTTTGTTATTCCAGAATTGTTCATAATAATGCAGCCACTGGCTTACTTCTGTTAAAGGTTCTGGATTAATATGATAGATGTTTTCTCTGCCTTTCCTGTGGCTCTTCACTAAGTTGGCATCAGAGAGAATATGCAGATGTTTGGCTACCGCCGTGCGACTGATTGGAAAATGAGCACTGATTGCAGCGATAGATAGTTCTTCTTTTGAAAGTAGCTGGAGAACATGTCTTCTAGTAGGGTCAGCAATTGCCTGAAAAACGTCGTGCTTAATTGCTGTCATGATTGCTCTATTGCCGTCCTTAAACGTTTTTGCACGATGGCTTCCCATCCATTATTCATACGTTCACGAATAATTTCGCTTTTTTCATTTGGTTTAGTAAGAATTGTATTCGCTTCTTTCCAACCACTATGAATGAGTGTGAATTTTGTGCTATTGTCTACTTCTTCCAGTAAAAAGGTGACAACCCATCCGTCAGTATCCCAAGAGAAAGATAATTTATTTGGCTCATCGATTTCTAGTACTTGGCAAGGAGAAGGACCAAACGGGGACTGTACTTCAAATGTGAATCCTTCAGTTGCTTGAAAGTTATTAGGCATAAACCACTCTGCGATTCCCTCACTAGTTGCAACATGCTGCCACACTTTATTTATCGGTGCATTTAAAATAATCGATTGTTGAATATCCTTTACTGTGTTCATTTCATTTCCTCCTTAGCTAATATAACACCTTATGGTTTTATAATTTTGATAATATAACACCAAAAGGTTATATGTCAATCGATAATCAGATTGAATGGTAAGTCTTAGATTATTTGTCATTTTAAAGCGAAGGTGAGGAAAGTAAGATAAGAGAGGAGGTGTTGGTTATGATGATTTTTAGAGAGGCAAAAAGAGAGGATTTAGAAAGGATTGTTCAATTATTAGCAGATGATGTGTTAGGAACGGGTCGAGAAGATGTGTCCAGCCCCCTACATCAGGATTATGAAGAAGCGTTTGAAGCTATTAGCGGAGATAGCCATAATGAATTAATTGTAGCAGAATGGGGTGAGAATGTTGTAGGTGTTTGTCAACTGACTTATATCCCTTATTTAACTCATCGTGGTGCCTGGAGAGCAATCATTGAAGGAGTTCGCGTAGCAAGTGAATGTAGAGGAGAAGGTTTTGGTGAAGCACTAATAAAAGAAGCGATAGTGAGAGCGAAAGCAAAAGGGGTGCGGCTTGTACAATTAACAACAGATAAGCAACGATCTCAGGCGAAACATTTTTATGAGAAAATAGGGTTTAAAGCAACGCATGAGGGGATGAAGTTGAAATTGTAAATCTATACTTGGGTTGTAGCCGTAATGAGATTCCTTCTAAAAGATCTTTTAGAAGGAACCTATAAGCCTATTAAAACAATTGTAAGTCATAGGGATTTATACTTTTTCTATGACATTTGTAGCGATATGTGCAGCGAACATTTTCGCGGGTGAAGGAAGGGACTCTTTTGCGAGCCAAGTTTCAGGCTTCCAAATTCCCGCTCGGTTAAATGAGTTAGCGCAATGGAGGAAACATTCTTCAACTTTAACAGCGATCCCTAAGAGCGGTGCCTTTCCTTTATCGGCCATTTTAGCTAGGATGTCTTCATCTTGAATAATCGAAGCTTTTCCATTAATTCTTAATGTTTCATTTAGACCAGGAATGATAAATAATAGACCAACTTGTGGGTTGCTTAAGATGTTGTGCATACTGTCTAATCTCCTGTTACCCGGTCTATCAGGTATAACTAGATGCTTCTCATCTAACACTTGTACGAACCCAGGGTAATCTCCACGTGGCGAGTTGTCACATTGCCCGTCTTTATTCGTTGTTGCTAAAAAAAGAAACGGTGAACGAGCAAGAAAGTCTTTGCAATGTTCATCGATTATAGATATGACCTTATTAGCAGCTGCTTTACTTGGGGGAGTGAATAGAGCTTCTAATTCTTCTTCTGATTGAATGACATTGTTGAACATTTGTTGCCTCCTTTAATTTAACAGTCGTTGATTGTCTTATGTTTATTATACGGGGGAACAGCTAAATAAAAAAGAAGCGATTGCGAATAGACTGAAAAACTATTAGTCTATTTCGCTCGCTTCTTTTTTTTATTTCTATTGTACTTAGCCTAGATAGGCATTAAGCATCCAAATATGTTTGTCTAAAGAGTTGATTAAGCCAACTGCATAATCTTCAACTGCTGGTTCCTCTTCTTCATCCGCTAGCTTCGTAATCTCTTTTAATTCAGCACGTAACTGTTGATAATCACTGATCAAGTTCTCAACCATTTTTTCTGCTGATTTTTCATCAAGGTTTTCTTTTAGTGTAGCTACCTCAAGATATTCTTTCATTGACGCAACTGGTTTGCCACCGATTGTAAGAATGCGTTCAGCTATTTCATCGACTACCTCAGCTGCCTCATTATATAACTCTTCAAATTTTTCATGTAGTGTAAAAAAGTGTGGACCTGTCACATACCAGTGGTAGCGATGTAACTTCGTATAAAGTAGGCTCCAGTTAGCAACTTGTGTATTTAGGGCAGCGTTTAATTTCGTATCTAATGTAATCATTATTTAGTCATCTCCTCAAGAATGTTTTGTCTTAATTACATTATAACTGATTTAAAATTAAAATCAATACTTAATTATAATAATTATAATTAAGTAATTAATTTAATCTATTTTTGATATAGTGTGTTGTAATGAAGAGAATAATAATGAATATAGCCATATAAATGGTCAAAGATGTAAAGTGGTCTTTTATGAAAGGTACAGCTTTATTGCCTAATTGATGGATGAGAAAAGCTTCAAAATAAAACCTTGCGCCCCTTCCAATCGTCGCCCATAATATAACGGTCTGTATATTCATTTTTGAGATACCAGATAAAATCGTAAATATTTTAAACGGTAATGGTGTAAAGGCAGATATCAGAATGGCCAATGGACCAAGTTTTTTAAAGTAAAGTTCTACTTTCATAATTTGTTGCTCTTTAAAAAGTGCTCGTAGGACAGGCCTGCCAACTCGTAAGCCGATATACCAGCCAAAGATTGCACCGACAACAGAAGCGAAAGTAGTGAGAAAAGCGTACCAATACACGTGCTCACTATCTGCTAGTCCCATTGGAATCAAAAGTAAATCAGGAGGAATGGGGAAGAAAGAAGAGTCAGCGAACGAAACGAAAAACAGTCCAAACACACCATATTCCAATAACCATTCTTTAAGTAAATGTAAAATTTCTTGCATATATGAAAACCCCTTTTTAAGATTACATGGTTTGTCCTTTAGAAATTATATGTGCACTTTTTCTTTTCATTACTATGGGGTATGATGGGGATGGTTGTTTGCATAGAAAGGTGATGGAATTGTGGAATTGATATTGTTTTTTCTACTAGGTGCCTTAATCAGTGTGTTGTCAGGTTTTTTTGGCATCGGTGGAGGGTTTATATTAACACCATTATTAATGCTCATTGGACTTGCCCCTATTGAGGCAATTGCGACAAGTTTGTTATTTACAATTGGGAGTTCATCTTCTGGGATTATCGGTCATATAAAATTAAAAAATATTAATTGGAAAGCAGGGATTATTTTAGGGGTGAGTGGGATCATTGCTACCCAAATTGCCCATCCTTTTGTTGTCTTTTTAGATGCTCATCAGTTAGATGAATGGGCGATTCCTGTTATGTATATTGTGTTGCTTTCTTTCTTTTCTGTTCAAATGTTTAAGAAGAAAAATACGCAGCAAGGAGTGAGCGGGTTAGTTCAACCTTCCATATTAAAAATGGTCTTAATCGGCTTGTTTGCAGGGTTTGTCTCCACTTCTTTAGGTGTAGGTGGAGGGTTTATTATTGTACCAATGTCGATCGCCTTTCTAGGTATGTTACCTAAGAAGGCGGTAGGAACGAGCTTATTTGCAGTCCTATTTATTGTTTCAGCAGGTTTCTTATCCTACGCATTCACTGTAGAAATTAATTATTTTATGGGAATATTCTTACTTGTTGGTGGGCTTCTAGGTTCTCAATTCGGAGCTAGATCAACCGATGTTTTTGAAAACAAAGAAATTACTACATTACTAGCATTTCTATACTTAACGACGATTTTGAGTGTGGCACTTAAGGCATTTGAACAAAATATTTTGGGATTAATCATCGTTGTCCTTTATCTTCTCTACTTTTTCACTGTTCTAGGGAAAAGACATATTGCTCATTGGCGAGAAGAAAAAGGGTACTCTTAAACAGGGACATACAGGGTAGGCTTTGGTTTAGTGTGAATAAGAAATATGACGAAGTAAGCCTGTTTTCAGCTCTTTCCTGATAGATCGCATTTTTCAATAGGCTACATATTGTAGCCGCACTATTTTTGGTGGTAACTAACTGTGTACTTTTGCTTCATTCAATCAAATAGCTCCCAATTGGCTAAAGAGGGAGCTGGTGTGCAAGGTGAAATTACATCTCCTGAGGTGCCTTCATACCAAGTAAATGCAGACCGTCAGTTAAGATGATTGTTACTGCTTTGACAAGACCGAGTCTCGAAGATAAATGTTCATCTTTATGAAGTATTTTTTCGTTAGCGTAGTATTTGTTAAAGCTTTGCGCTAGACTAATTAAATATTTGGCAATGATGGACGGTGCTGATTTTTCATGGGCAAGGACGAGCTTATCTGGATAAAGGGATAAAAGTTTAGCTACTTGCCAAGCGTATTCACTTGATAAACCTTCTATTTTATAAGTCTTTTGCTGACTTTTGTGTAAAATAGATTGCGCTCTAGCTTGTGTATACTGTACATACGGACCGGTTTCCCCTTCGAATGTTAACATGTCTTCTAAAGAAAATTCTATTTGTTTCATTCGTTCATTCTTTAAATCATGAAAAATAATTGCTCCTACACCAACAGCTTTAGCTACCTCATCTTTGTTTTTTAGATGAGGATTTTTTTGTTCAATATTTTCTGAAGCTAATTGTATGGCATCTTGTAGTACTTCCTCCAATAATATGACACGACCTTTTCTTGTCGACATCTTCTTACCTTCTTGTAAATACAACCCAAATGGGATGTGATGGATATGTGTCGCCCAGGAATGCCCCATTTTAGATAATACGGCTTTGACTTGTTGGAAGTGGATGGACTGCTCTGGACCAACGATATAGAGAGCCTCGTCAAATTGGTATGTTTGTTTACGATAAATGGCCGCCGTAATATCGCGTGTAGCATATAGAGTCGCTCCATCTGATTTCTTAATTAAGCAAGGAGGTAGATTTTCATCTGATAAGGGTACGATTTCTGCTCCATCAGAGGTGCATAGCAAGTCAGATTGTTGCAGTGTATCGACAATCGCGTTCATTTGATTGTTATAAAAGGCCTCCCCATGATTAGAGTCAAAAGAGACACCGAGCAGTTGATAGGTTTTCTCGAATTCTTTTAAAGATTCGTCTCTAAACCACGACCAAAGTTGCTTTGCCTCCGCATCATCAAGTTCAAGTTTTCTGAACCAAGCTCTTGCTTCTTCATGCAAGTGGGGATGTTCCTCAGCTTTCTCGTGAAATTTTACGTATAATTGGAGTAATTCCTTAATTGGCTCCTTCTTAATTAAAGCTTCACTTCCCCAATACTTATAGGCGGTAATGAGTTTGCCAAATTGTGTGCCCCAGTCGCCTAAATGATTAATCCTAACTGTATCATATCCATGCTTTTCTGCTATAAGTGCAAGGGAATGACCAATGACTGTCGAACGAAGATGCCCCATTGAGAATGGTTTGGCGATATTTGGGCTAGAGTAGTCTACTACGATTGTCTTACCTTTACCGCTTCCTGATTGTCCGTAATTCTCTCCTTGATGTAGTACGGCTTGAATAATGAGTTGACTGATTGCTTTTTTATTAAAAAATATATTTACATATGGCCCAATAGCTTCAACATGATCTATCCATTCATGAGTTAGCTTTCCTGTTAAGTCTTTTGCTAATAGATTTGGGTTTTCTTTATAAATCTTTGCTAGTGCAAAACATGGGAAGGAGAGGTCGCCATGTTCGGATGTTTTAGGCGTTTCTAACAAGCGACGAATCTCACCTTCACTTAAGGCGTTATCTATTGCAACTTGAATACTTGAACTGATGGTCTTTTTCATATCTATCACCTTTTTCACCTCCAAAAAATATAGAAAACATAAAAAAGCCCGTCTCTCATAATTTGAGAGACGAGCCTTAAACCCGCGGTACCACTCTAATTGTTCGTAACGAACCCCTTTACTACTTGCCTGTAACGGGGCGAACAACCGACATGACCTACTTGGATTCTGCCATGCTTCTATCGAAGTGCGCTTCAATGTGGCTTTTCTCGCAGGCTCTCACCATCCCTGCTTCGCTTTAGAATTCACCTACATCTACTCTCTTCGTCACTGAATTTCCGTTTGATTTTCCATTATTATACGCTAGATATTTAAAAAAGCAACCTTAAGATGCACGATAATATTTAGAGCTGTCTTGGAACATATAACTCTTTTGGTGAAATCTAATGCTAAAAATAAGCCCCATAGCCATCATATTGCCGATTAAGGAACTACCCCCATAACTAATAAAAGGAAGAGGAATACCTGTAATCGGTAATACTTGAATGGTCATCCCGATATTTTGAAATACATGGAACGTAATATAACTAATAACGCCCACGCAGACATAAGTATTAAATGGGTCATTGACTGATAAGGCAATTTTCGTTAAGTGGAAAATAAGTATAAAATATAAGCATATCACGACACTTGCTCCAATAAAGCCGTATTCTTCACCAATGACACTGAAAATAAAGTCTGTGTGAACATCGGGGATATAAACTTGTCTCTCATAAAAACCTTTACCACCCAATTCTCCCGAGCCGATAGCATGAAGAGAATTGTACAGTTGTAAGCCAGCTCCTTGTTTATGTGTATACGGATCTAACCAAGCATAAATCCGCATTAATTGGTAGTTATCCACTGATAGATACTTTAATAATGTTTCAGGAGCCCAAATAATGTAATAGATGATGGTTCCACCTACAGCTGCAACCGTTCCGTAAACAGGGAGGATAATTTTCCAAGTAATACCGGACACAAGTAGAATCCCCGTGAAAATAGCGATAATAACGAGCGCCGTACCCAAATCTTCTAAAATGATTAGTCCTAGCGGAACACAAGTAACGAGCCCAAGTTTAATAAACAGTATAAGGTCATTTTTTACCGTTTTCATGGTGTATTTTGCATAATGATCTACAATCACTTTACTTAGTGCGAGGATAAGAAATATTTTAAAGAACTCGGATGGCTGCAAAGAAGGTCCTGGCAGACCGTTGTACCAGAGCTTTGCACCTTTTACTTCATAGGCAAGGGACTCTGGTGCGATAAAAAGTCCTGCTTGAAGTATTGTGCCAATACCGAATAAGATCCAGGTCATTCGCTTTATCTGATCAGAATCAAAGTACATAATGGCTGCGATCACAATCATACCTATACTATAAAAGATTATTTGTTGTAGCACGAAGTTATCTGGATACTGTGCTGTTGTTTGCCCGCTATAAATAGCAGTGCAACTAATGATGCAGAACAAAAATAATATTAGGGCTAATGTCCAATCAAAGCGATCATTCTTTTTTTGTATACGATCCATATATAAACACCTATCTTTATTTTATACATTAAGGTCATGCTACGAACAGAAAAAAACCATTAGGAATCTTCTGCAAGGGAATATGTTTAAACGTATATATAGACGTACAGAATTGAAAAAGAGTTTCCTTATTTACAATATAAAATAAAAAAGTAATGTTAAGTTAAGTAGGAAATAAACATTGTGGCAATACCAAAATACGTAACAAGTGAGAAAATGTCATTTAATGTTGTGATAAGAGGCCCGGAAGCTATGGCTGGATCTATCCCGAATTTGTATAACAATAAAGGGATAGTGGCTCCCGAAAGTGTCCCGATAATTAAAGTTAGAAGTAGGGAAACTCCGACTACTAAGCCTAAATAAATATTTCCTTGCCAAAAAAATGCAATCAGCGCGATTAAAATACCACAAGTGACACCAATAATCACACCTACCCCTAACTCCCTAAGGATCAGTTTCGTAACCACTTTTTTATTTAAATCATTGGATACAAGTCCTCGGACAACTACTGCTAATGATTGCGTACCTGTGTTACCTGTCATACCAGAAATCATGGGCATGAAAAAGGCGAGGGCTACGACTTGCGATAAAGTAGCCTCATACCCGCTTATGATACTGCCTGAAATAATGCCGATGAATAATAAAAGAATGAGCCACGGTAACCTTCGATAAGCGGCGACGAAAGCTTTCGTATCAAAGTCAATTGCCTTACCCGAAGCGGATAGCTTTTCAATATCTTCATTCGCTTCTTGGACCACAACATCCATCAAGTCATCAACAGTGGCAATACCCATTAGCACATTTTCTTCATTCACAATTGGAATAGCAAGGAAATCATATTTTAAGACCATGTTTGCAACTTCTTCTTGGTCTGTCGTCACTGCAGCTGAGATGACCCGCTCATACATAATGTCTTGGATGACCTCGAGAGGCTCTGCGATTAGTAAGTCACGATGAGAGACAACCCCAACTAATTTTCTGTCTTGATCAATCACGTATAAATAATTAATCGTTTCAGCATATTCTGCAAAGGATTTTAACTTTTCTACTGCTTCTCGGACTGTGTAATAATCACGAATCCATACAAAACGGTTAGTCATTAAGCGCCCGGCAGTTTCTGGTGGATAGGTCATCATATTCTGAATGATGCGAGATTCACTTTGTTTCATACCGGCAAGGAGATTTTCTATTTTCTCAGCTGACATATCATGAAGTAAAAGGGCAAGGTCGTCATTATCCATTAAATCCAAGACTTTTCCTGTTTTCTCATTTTCTAATTTATTTAAAACCTCTAGCTGCATGTCTTTATTCAATTCCTCTAGCAACTGGGCAAGGCGGTCAGCAGTCATAAATAATAAGAAACGTTTTTTATGCTTTTCAGGCAGATGATCATAAGCTTGAGCAATATCATACGGTTGCAGTTCATCTAAAATCCTGTTAAATTCTTTTTGTTTATTATCCTTTAATGCTTTGATGATCAATAAAGCGATTTGGTTTTCTGTCATCGTCTGAATCATAAAGCTCAAGTCCTTTCAACCGAGGATATACCTTAAATTGTAAACGGAGATTACATGCTTATCTTACCATTCTTTAACTGGGAAAATCATGATTTTTTTTAAGTAATATATGGTTTAAAAGTTAAGATTGTATGCTAATCCATTAGTTATTTTCATAGTATGTGTTAGAAGTGGAATGTTATCATTGGTTTGATACAAAAAGGCTTTTTTAGGGTATGAACAAAATTCAGGAATTGAAATAGTTATTTTGTAATGTTTTTTTAATAATCGTATTTCCTTATCTTTGCTAAAATGAAATGGATGAAATGAAGCATTGTATCGGTTGTTTATGATTGACATGTAGTTAGTATAAATTATTGCAGTAAAACGAAATAGTGTGTGGTATGAGGGTAATAACTAAGGTGGTACTATTGAATTTGCTCTTCGTCTTTCTATTTTCAGTTCGGAGGTTTCTAAATTGCGAAAGAAAAATCATAGTGTTCGAGATCTCATCTATATCTTATTAAACGAAAAGGACCAGTCCGTTATTTCTTATGGAATTGAATTTTCTGAGTTTATGCAATCATTACAGAACAGGACTGGGCATCTTCTATTAGTGAAGCACCAGTATGATAATGGGGAACTGAATGTACATACCATGTTTGATTGGGTGGCTCATGAAGACCTGCCAGCACTCATAAACGAAGATGTTTATAGTTATGGTGATTTTTGCTGGATAGATTTCGAGGAGGAAGAATCGTTAAATGAATTGCCCGCTCAAGCAATTGCTGAGCTCCTATATCTTAGTCATGTAAAGGAGCATTTAAAGAAACCTTTCTATAACCATTTAAGCAATCGTTATTGTTATTTAGCGCATGATGATGGTTGGTTAAATAAGGTCTATTACCGAGACTGGCAGGACTTTTACAAAATGCTTGGCGACGTTGCTGCTATGAAGATGGAGCATTTAAAAGTAGAAAAATCTTTATTAGGCCTAAAAAAGAAAAAAACATATCCACAAGTTCCAGAAGGCGCGTTAAGGGCATTAAGAAATTTAATGAAGGAAGGCCTGGTGATTTCTTTTGAACAGAGTGAGCAGACACGTACAAAAATTAATATACCGCTCTGGACAGTTGGAGATTTCGCTAATATGGATGATATGTATGATGAGTTCGAAGCAATGAGGAAGGAAGCCACGCCAGACGCGAGATTGGTTTTTGATAAAAAACTGAAAGAATGGCAAGTAACTGATTCATAAAAATAATAATGCACCACAAAATATGATAAGGTATAATAAAATCGACAGAAAATTGTAGATTTAAGGAAATAGGTGTCAATTTTTGACTTAATAGGGGAAATTGGTGTAAAACCAATGCGGTCCCGCCACTGTAACTGGTTAATAAACAAAGACAACTGCTATATATGTTCTATAGGAGGAGCCTTTGATTATAAACCATAAGCCAGGAAACCTGCCTATCTTCCATAAACACTGTAACCTACGAGGATAGGGGGTGTTTGGTAAGGCTTCTTTGTCGTGATTATTCCTTCCAAACATCTCCTACTACTGGGGATGTTTTATATTTTAAGGAGGGTCAATCATGAAGAAATGGTATTTATTTTTAGTCTCGATTTTACTATCAGCAGGTATTCTTGCTGGATGTGGGAATGACACAGCTGAGCCGAAGAAAGATGGAGAAGAGAAGGTTGAAGAGAGTACTGAAACTAGCGCTTTTCCTGTAACAATAACGGATGCTGCGGATCAAGAAGTGGTGATTGAAGAGGAACCAGAAGCGATTGTTTCGTTAATCCCGAGTAATACTGAAATCGCTTTCGAATTAGGGTTAGGTGAGAAGGTAGTCGGTGTATCTGATTTTGATAATTATCCAGAAGAAGTGGCTGATATTGAAAAGATCGGTGGACAAGAATTTAATGTAGAAGCAATTATTGCTTTAAATCCAGATGTTGTATTAGCACATAATTCAGGAGCACATAATAGTACTGAAGGCTTAGATCAATTAAGAGATGCTGGTATTCCTGTTCTTATTGTCAATGATGCACAAAATTTTGAAGAAGTATATGACTCCATTGAAATGATTGGTAAAGCAACAGGAGCAACAGAAGAAGCAAGTCAAACAGTTGAGGGAATGAAAACCCGTTTGGCAGAAATCGAAGAAAAAGCAAAGTCTGTTGAAGAGAAAAAATCTGTCTTTGTTGAAATCTCTGCAGCTCCTTCTTTATATACTGCCGGTCAAAAAACATTTATTGATGATATGCTCAATTTGATCCAAGCGGAAAATGTAATTGAAGAAGAAGGTTGGCCACAAATTGACGAGGAAGCTGTCATCGAAAAGAATCCTGATGTGATTATCACTACATACGGGTATTATACGGAAAATGCGGTAGAAACCCTTTTAAGCCGAGAAGGTTGGCAAGATGTAACAGCCGTTAAAGAGAAGCAAGTCTATGATGTGCACTCTGATAAGGTAACTCGTACAGGTCCTAGACTTGTAGAAGGAGTAGAGGAGCTTGCAAAAGCGATTTACCCAGAAGTATTTAAATAATAGAGGTGTTGCTTATCTCTGTGCGTTCGTTTTCTTATGTGTAGCAATGATGATGGGGATTTCTATAGGCACTGTTTCAGTGCTACCGTTAGATATATTCAATATCATTGGAGCGGAAATCTTACGTTTACCGATAAGTAATGATGTTAATCCAATGCATAGTAATATTGTTATGAATATTCGCTTGCCTAGAGTAGTATTGGCGGGCTTTGTCGGGGCATCACTTGCAATTGCAGGTGCTGCCTTTCAAGGTTTATTAAGGAACCCTTTAGCTGACCCTTATACATTGGGGGTGTCTTCAGGAGCTTCTGTTGGTGCTGTATTAACGATCTTTCTCGGTTTATCCATTCCGTTTGTAGGCACCTTTACTTTACCGTTATTTAGTATTACAACAGCTTTTCTAACGATAATTGTTGTCCTTTTCTTTGCGCGACAAATTGATCGTGGCATGAGAGTAGAGACAATCATTTTAACCGGTATTATCTTCAGTTCTTTTCTAGGTGCATTTATTTCCTTAATGATTGCTTTAACGGGGGATGAACTGAGACAGATTATTGGGTGGTTGTTAGGAAGCGTATCGATGAGAGGTTGGGACTATGTTCAAATCATCCTTCCTTTCTTTATCATTGGGTCTGCGATGCTCATTGCCAATAGCAAGGAATTAAATGCGATGTCATTCGGCGAAGAAAGAGCTCGTCATATCGGGGTAAATGTACAGAAACGTAAGATGATGGTCTTAATTGCCGGATCGATTTTAACAGGTGCCGCTGTAGCAGTGTCAGGTACAATCGGATTTGTCGGCTTAGTCATTCCGCATCTAACCAGATTGCTATGGGGACCAGACCATAGACACTTGCTTCCTTTATCGATGATGACAGGTGCTGGGTTTTTAATACTTGCTGATTTATTTGCAAGAACAATCATTTCACCTACTGAGTTACCTATTGGTGTCATTACTGCGTTAATTGGTGCACCAGTTTTTGCTATCATTCTAATTAAAAGAAGAGCGGAAGGCAGAGGATAATGTGATGATGTATAGCTTACGACAAATTAACGGTGGTTATGGAGGCAAGCAGGTCATTCATGATGTTTCCTTTGAAGTAGAGAAAGGACAGTTATTTGGCATACTTGGACCGAATGGGAGCGGCAAATCGACGGTTTTAAAGATGCTAAGTGGTCTTATACCGGTCACATCTGGTGAAGTTTATTTAAAAGATCAACCAGTACAAAATTATAACACGAAGGAAATAGCGAAAATCGTTGCTGTCCTACCTCAACATGCCGAACATAGTTTTTCTTATACAGTAAAGGAAATTGTATCGCTTGGCCGCTATGCTCATCAAAGTGGTTGGTTCCAAACATGGTCTGAAGATGATGAAGAAGTTGTGCAACAATCGATGAAACAAACAGGTGTACAGCATTTTGCACATAAAAATATAACTGAGCTATCAGGTGGAGAGAGACAACGTGTGTTTTTGGCACAAAGTCTCGCACAAGAACCAGAAATATTATTACTTGATGAGCCAACCAATCATTTAGACTTATCTTATCAAAAAGAATTGCTAGATATGTTAAAAGAGTGGACTGAGAAAAAGGGTTTAACGGTCCTATCCATTTTTCACGATTTAAATTTAGCCGGTTTATATTGTGATCAAATCGTTTTATTAAATGATGGAAAAATAGTCTCTAATGATAAACCTAATGAAGTATTGCAAGAAGCACGTATTATAGAAGTCTATGAGACTGAAGTGAAGAAGCACGGACACCCGAAAGTACCAGCACCTCAAGTAGTCCTAATACCTGAGGAGAAATGGCAAAATGAAGAGATTATTACACCGGCTATATTAATGGTGAATGAAGAATATATTACACTTCAGTCTGCCCAACCTCTAAGGGTAATGTCATCAGGCGTTGTTGGTTCTGGCATTGGCTGGTATCAAACATTTGTTAATCGCCATGTTGATAAAAGTTATAACTGTGATGATTTTTATGAGGAGATGGTAGATTTTCTTATAGAAAAAGGGTTTGAGCCTTCGGAAACGGTTGGGATGATGACAGCGGTGTATACGGATGATGTGATCTACGGATTTTACGAAATGGATCTGTTCTCTGTGTTGATCGTGGTAACAGCAGGTGTAGGAAACGCTGTCGATGCTTCGATGGCGAGCAAACATAAAGAGGTAGTAACCCCAGGCACTATAAATAGTTGGATATTTGTCAATGGTCATCTTTCTGAAGAGGCATTTATTCAAGCAATGATGACGGCAACTGAAGCGAAAGCAAAAGTATTAATGGATTTAGAAGTACGAGACAAAGAAACCGGGACAGTTGCCACGGGCACATCTACGGATAGTATCTTAGTTGCTGCAACACAAAGCGGAGAGAAAATAGATTTCGCTGGAACAGTTACACCCCTAGGAAAAATAATTGGAAAAGGTATTTACGAATGTACACAAAAAGCGATTCACAAGAGTCGTAAAAGAAAAAAGGAAACAGATGATGATTGAACATTTAATCGCATTAACAGTAGCAGTGGTCATTGACCGATTCATAGGTGACCCGCCGCAATGGCCGCATCCTGTAAAGTGGATGGGTTCTTTAATAGGATTTTTAAGGAAGAAATGGAATATAGGGGAGCATAGAAAATGGAAAGGTGTAGCTATGTTAACAACCGTCTTATTGATTGTATTAGTTATATCGATAAGTATTGTGGTGATTGCCTATGCGGTCCACCCTATCGTGGGAATATTATTTGAGGCGGTGTTAATCGCAACTACCATCGCCCAAAAAAGTTTAAAGGAAGCGGCAATAGAAGTGTACGAGCCTTTAAAGAAGGAACAATTAAGTGAGGCAAGGCAAAAGCTTTCATATATTGTTGGTAGGGATACAGACGAGCTAGATGAAGCGGAGATTGTTAGGGGAACAGTTGAAACAGTAGCAGAAAATACAAGTGATGGGATTACTGCCCCGTTGTTCTTTGCATTAATTGGTGGTGCACCATTTGCCTTAGTTTATCGCGCTATTAACACTTGTGACTCAATGGTCGGTTATAAAAATGAGAAATACATTGATTTTGGCTGGGCGTCTGCAAAGCTTGATGATGTGGTGAACTGGGTGCCGAGTAGACTGACAGCATTTTGTATGCTTCTCGTGAATAAGCCGAGATTTATACAAAGGAAAGAGAGTTTTCAATTAGTGATGAGCGATGCGAAAAAACATCCAAGCCCCAATAGTGGCTGGGGAGAAGCAGCTGTGGCTTATTTATTAGGCGTTCAGTTAGGTGGTAAAAATACATATGAAGGGCATGTTTCTTATCGTGCCACGATGGGGGAAGCCAATATGCCATTATCAAGGAATCATATTGTAGAGGCGAATACTATTATTACTAAGACCATTCCACTGTATCTCTTTATCTTATGGCTAGGGGGTGTTTTGATTGCAATGGCCTAAGCATGGTGCGAATCCACAATATTTATACGAAGTATTAAAGTTAGATATGCCCGCAAAAACAATTGACTTTAGCGCGAATATTAACCCATTAGGGCCTCCACAAGTTGTAAAAAGGCAATGGTCAAGCTTACTTTCATCATTATACGAATACCCCGATCCGTTTGCCACAAGATTAACAGAGCGTATCAGTAAAACCACATTACTTCCAAAAGAAAATGTTCTCATTGCCAACGGTGGAGCCGAAATCATCTCAATGATTGGGCAATTATTTGCGAGAAAGCGTGTAATGATTGTCCAACCTGCTTTTTCCGAATATGAGACAGCTTGCCGAGCGAATGCGTGTGAAATCACCTATTTCTTCTTAAATAAGAACTGGCATTTAGATATAGAAGGTTTGATAGCTACTTTTAAGGAGATTGATGTAGTTTTTTTGACGAACCCGAATAATCCGACGGGTAAATACTTCTCGAAAGATTCAATCAAACGTTTGATTGAAGCCGCAGAATGTCTAGGTGTTTACCTCATTGTCGATGAAGCTTTTTATGATTTTGTGGATAAGTATGAAGCGATCTCACCGTTATTACTGCAATACGATCAATTAGTTATTATTCGCTCTATGACTAAAATGTTTGCCATTCCTGGGATTCGCTTAGGGTATGTGCTCGCGAATGAACAATTTATAACTGACTTAAGGGCAATACAACCGCATTGGAGTGTCAATAGTGTGGCGCAGGAAATAGGGTTACTGTGTATTGAGGATAATAACTTTCAGAAGAAAACACGTGAGTTGATGAAGGTAGAACGGAAGAAAATCTTTTCTTTTTTAACACGTAATGATTACCTACATTCAGATTCATCTACCAATTTTTACTTACTAAAAGATTCATTTTCCAAAGAAAGCGAGAGCCTTTTTCTTTTTTTATTAGAAAAGGGACTGATTCCAAGGCATACATACAACTTTCCCGGATTGGAAGGAAATTGGCTTAGACTAGCAATAAAATCACCGGCTGAAAACATTCGATTGATGGAGGCATTAAAGCGATGGCGCGAATCATCTTTATAAGCGGAGGAGTAAGAAGTGGTAAGAGTCAGCTTGCTGAGAAGTTGGCAATTGATAGGGCTCACTACCATGGGAAGCAATTACATTACATCGCGACAGCTCAACCAAGCGATAAAGAAATGGTGTTGCGCATTAAGCATCATCAAAAGCATAGGCAAGAGAGTGGTAAGAAGTGGATGACATGGGAACAACCAAGAAACGTTCACCAACTAGCTACCCACTACTCTTCAAACGATATTATTCTTCTAGATTGCCTAACAACTCTGCTTAATAATGAGTTTTTTTATGAAAATCGCTGGTCTGATTACGAATTTCAACAACAAATTTTTAAAAATCTTGTCCAAGGAATAAAAGAACTTTCGAGTAAAGTCGATACGTTAATTCTCGTAAGTAACGAAATATTCCATGATGTGATAAGTGATGAACCACTTGTACTTGTGTATGGAAAGATGTTAGGACGACTCCATCAAAAAATCGTGGCACTTGCAGATGAAGCTTATCTAGTAGATGCTGGCTGTCTCATTCAGATGAAAGGAGGAGAAGAATATGAAAGGCTTAATGGTCGTTGGAACAGCCTCTGATGTGGGGAAAAGTATGATTGCCACAGCTATATGCCGAGCCTTAGTAGAAGAGGGTGTGCGTGTTGCTCCGTTTAAATCACAAAATATGTCTAATAATTCTTATGTAACAAAAGATGGCAAAGAAATTGGACGGGCACAAGGTATACAAGCAGAAGCTGCAAAAATAGAGGCAACAGTCTATATGAATCCAATTCTCTTAAAACCAACATCAGACTCGACTTCTGAAGTCGTTTTGTTTGGGAAAGCTGAGACCATTCAGTCTGGTCGGGACTATAGAGCATCTTTCTATGAAAAGGGGCTAGAGGCGATTACGATAGCACTTAATAGACTAGAAAACACTTATGATGCGATTGTGATGGAAGGTGCCGGCTCTCCTGTAGAAATTAATTTAAAAGATCGTGAGTTAGTCAATATGAAAGTGGCTGAGATGGCAGATGTGCCTGTGTTGTTAGTAGCTGATATCGATCGAGGAGGCGTGTTTGCGAGTATCGTTGGGACGTTATCATTACTAGAAGAAAACGAAAGAAGTCGAGTGAAAGCGATTATTATTAATAAATTTAGAGGAGATCTGTCTCTATTTGCGGACGGTAAGAAGTGGATAGAAGATCACTGTGGTATTCCAGTTATCGGTGTGATGCCATATTTACATCATCATATGATCGATGCAGAGGATTCCTTATCTATACAGGTTTCTAAAAAGGATAACCCAATAGATATTGCTATATTGAAACCACCGTATCTTTCAAATTTTACCGATATGGACCCGTTTTTATATGAAGATGATGTATCTTTCCGCTGGGTTAATCATAGTGATGAAATGGGCATGCCTGATGCTGTCATTTTACCAGGAACGAAAAGCACGATTCATGATTGGCAATATTTCTGTGATAGAAAGCTCGATAAATGGTTAAAGGATTATATAGAAAATGGCGGCAGAGTCATCGGAATTTGCGGTGGTTTTCAAATGTTAGGTAGGCGATTAGCCGACCCTTATGGTGCGGATACGGGAATTGAAGGGAAGGAGATAAATGGACTCGGGGTAATTCCAGCTGACACCACTTTTATCACTGAAAAAACAACCATTCAAGTGGAAGGAACGCTTTACCCCAAGTTAAAAGGCTCATTTGTACAATCATTAAAAGGATATGAAATCCATTTAGGCGAAACAGTAGTAGAGAATCATGATAGGCATTATTTTCTGAAAAAAGCGGATGGCCATTATGATGGATATACAAGTAAAGGTGGCAAGGTTATTGGTACATATATGCATCATGTTTTTCATCACGATGAATGGCGTGCACATTGGTTAAATCAGATTCGCGTAGATAAAGGTTTGCCTTTAAAAGACCCGGTTTATATCAGTAACAAGAAGGATAAAAAGTATGCAGAAC
This sequence comes from Cytobacillus kochii, assembly GCF_044790165.1. Lineage (NCBI taxonomy): Bacteria > Bacillati > Bacillota > Bacilli > Caryophanales > Bacillaceae > Cytobacillus > Cytobacillus kochii. The sequence continues at coordinate 469,499 of NZ_CP085254.1, forward strand.
TAGCAGCACACTTTAAATCAAATATTGACTTTGATCTTCTTAAAGAAATCATCGGTATAGAGGATCACACCTTATGAAAATATGGCTAAAAGGATTATTAATTAATTTGCAATTCTTCACTGCCATTCCGATTCCTCTCCAATTACCGATGGATAATAAGCATTTAAATGGCGCGATTAAAACGTTTCCATTGTTAGGTATCATACAAGGTGTCATCTATGGGCTTATATTTTATTTGTTATTAATGATTTCTCCTTTTTCGCCATTAGCAGCTGCCATTTTTCTTTGGGTGACATTAATCGTTGTCACTGGAGGGATTCATTTAGACGGTTGGATGGATGCAAGTGATGCATACTTTTCCTATGGTGATCGACAAAAGCGATTAGAAGTGATGAAGGATCCAAGAGTTGGTGCTTTTGGTGTGCTATCGGTCATTCTCTTATTAAGTACAAAACTATTTTTTATTTATGAAATTGCTATTAAGTTTGAAAGCACATCTGTTTTCTTTTTTATTGCTTGTATTCCTTTTTTTAGTCGTATGGTCATGGGCATGATGCTAGTGAAGGTGAAGACAGCTAAAAATAGTGGGTTAGGTAAAATGTTTCAGGATGCAGCTACTTTGAGAAGTGTTGTGATGTATGGTGTATATATTTTACTAGTTGCAATAGGGCTGTTCTTCTTTTTTCCTTCCCTTATATTCGGATTTACTTGCATGTTAATCATTTCATTATGTTTGTTTATGATTATGAAACAAAAAAGCGTAGGTTGGTTTGGGGGCACAACAGGCGATGTCATTGGTGCATGTGTGGAAGGAGTGGAATGGAGTTTATGGATGGTTCTTTGGTTATCACATTATTTCGTCATGGGATGACAGAGGCCAATAGGAGGAAAGCTTATCTAGGGTGGAGTGATTCTCCGCTTGTTTCGGCGAAAGCTATCGTCCCGATAGTACCCCCTTGCGATATCATTGTAACAAGTGATTTAGGTAGATGTATTGAAACGAGTAAGAAATTATTCCCTAATGAACCGCTTGTCTTGATGAGTGATTTGAGAGAACTTAACTTCGGTGAATGGGAAGGCTGTACGTATGAGCAATTAAAGAATCATCAACCATATCGAAAGTGGTTAAATCATTGGCAAACCTTATCACCTCCTGATGGAGAAAGTTATAGTGAATTTAGTCAACGACTTGATCACGCCTGGGACTCATTAGTAGCAGAAGCGTTGGAGAAAGCAATTTCAACAATGGCGATTGTCACGCACGGTGGAGTGATCCGCCATATCTTACATACGAAAGTAAAAAATACAAAAGCTTTTTGGGACTGGAAGATTCCTTATAGTGGAGGCTATCAAATCGATGTTAAATTGAAAGGGGGAGAGATTATATGCACTTTGTTACAGGAGGAGCCTATAACGGAAAGGGAGAATGGGTAGAAAAACAATATGGTATTCACCGAGCAAGCCATTTCTGGTATTCCGCCTACCGTAGTTCGGCACCACCTGAAGTAGAAAATTTTACAGATATTGATGGTGTAATTGTATGGGAAGGAATAGAATATTGGGTAAAGGATGTATTAACTTACAGTCGAGAAGAGGAGATACAACAAAGAGTACAGCAATTCCTCGTTGATTTTGCAGCATGGGAAAACAGCAAACGTACACGCAAAGTCATCTTAATTGGTACGGATATAACAAAGGGCATTGTACCAGTAGATGAGAAAGATCGACTTTTACGGGATGTTTGCGGACGAGTGTATCAAAAAATGGCAAAACAGGCAACGCAAATGGATATTATTTGGTATGGTATAGCACAGAAAATTAAATAAGGGAGTGGGCGATTAGATGAGAATTTATACGAGAACAGGAGACAAAGGAAAAACGAGCATTATTGGCGGCAGAGTAGAAAAGGACGATATACGTGTTGAAGCCTATGGTACAGTTGATGAAGTCAATTGTTTTGTCGGTCAGGCTGTAACTGAGTTGGATCAAGCAAAATTCGCAGACGTCTTGGATGATTTAGAGAAGATACAACATGAACTTTTTGACTGTGGTGGAGACTTAGCAAACGTAACAAAGACACGTGAACTGAAGCTAAAACAAGAGTCCATTGATTATTTAGAAGAGAGAATTGATGTGTTTATTGCAGAAGCACCAGAATTAGAACGTTTCATCTTGCCAGGAGGTGCCAAGGCATCTGCTTCTATTCACATAGCAAGAACCGTCACAAGAAGAGCAGAAAGATTAGTCGTATCACTTAAGAAAACAGATGATACTGTTCCGGATGTAGCTGTTATGTTTTTAAATCGCTTATCTGATTACTTTTTTGCATTAGCCCGCGTCATCAACTTTCGCTTAGGGAATCCGGATGTAGAATATGTACGTAGTGCGAAAGTGTTCCGTGGAGGTAAAAGAAAAGGGGAATAAGTGATGGGTCTTTTGAAAGGAATTAAAATAACATGGCTAAGTGTTTTTGTTGCCCTATCGGTGATTGGTGCAGCAATTAAGATTCCAGCTGGGATTGTCACTAGTGTGGCACTAGATTCATTTCCTGCGCTACTCGCTAGTGCCTTACTAGGAGGTCCGGCTGGTGCAATCGTTGGAGGGACAGGTCATTTATTGTCAGCACTATTAGGTGGGTTGCCAATGGGGCCCTTTCATTTGGTAGTAGCGATGGAGATGGCCATTCTAAGTTATATATTTGCATTATTGTACCGCAATGGACATAGATGGATTGCTTCTATTCTCTTTGTGCTTGGAAACTCGTTTGCAGCCCCACTTCCATTTCTTTTTATTATGGGGGAAGCGTTTTATTTGGCACTCGTTCCTTCGCTTTTACTTGGTTCTATTTTTAACGTAGCTATAGCTCTTATCCTCATTCCAAGATTGGTCAAAATCATACAACCGGTAAAAACATCCATGGAAAATACCAAATGAGAGATGTACTGGTGATTCCATTTAACAAGGAAGAATCACTTGTCATAGCAAGTGATAATAGCGGTGGTATTGGATTAAAGCATGAGGATTTAATTAAAGTTTCTTATGAGGATGTCGCTTATTATGCTTTAAGGGTGTCGATGATGGAATGTATAGCTATAGGTGCAACGCCGTTAGCGATAATTTTGCAGAATTTTTCTGGAGATCAAGTGTGGCGATCATTAATAACAGGAATTGAAAAGGGCTTGCTGGAACTAGGCCTAACCGAATTATCTATAACAGGAAGTACAGAAAGTAACTTTGAGTTGAAGCAATCTGCAACAGCTGTATCTGTTATGGGGAAAATACATGCGAGTAAAGATATTCATGCGATAGAGTTTAAAGAAGATAATCGGATAGCAGTTATCGGTAGACCGTTAGTAGGAGAAGCCGTCATTAATGATGCTCTACATATAGCTCCGCTAGCGCTATGTTCAAAACTCGTCAATATGGAAAAAGTGACAGTCATGCCTGTTGGCTCTAAAGGGATATTAGCTGAGTTAAACCAATTATTTAAGAATCGTGTCTTTGCCCTAACTGATATCACTTGTGAATTAGACTTACTTACTTCTTCAGGTCCTGCAACCTGCTTCATTATTAGTTACACACTTGAAAATGAACAGAAAATAAAAGAAATGGCTACTGGTTATTTTTATCCTGTAAAGGTGAAAGAATGAGTTTAACTGTTTTTTAACAAAGGCATGGCAAACGGAATGGAGTATAGAGAATAGAATGCAAGGTCGATTATATTCTCTTTTTACTGACAAAAGAAAGTTACAAATTGGGAAAGAAGCATGTACGGCACATTGCCAATAACTGGCGTGCGGATGCTTCTTTTTACTTTGACAGCAGTCAATGTGGCATGGGTAGAAAGTGAATGTAGATAAAGGTGGTAGGTCTTTTGGCAGATTTTATTACTAAATGACAAATCGTACGATTGTAATCGTAACGATGCGATGATTAATCTTGCCATTTATTTTAGCTAGTATAAAATATATAAATGAGGTAAAATGGGCTGGCAATCATTTGCGCTATTTAGTGAATGATACCTAATGTCAGTTCGTTATAAAGGAAATTTTTTATTATATATTGATAACGATTACAGATATTAATCTTTTTGTAATAGAAAACTAGAGCTTTTGTAACATAATGTTAACAGAGAAGTAAGTGAAAAAAAGTATAATAGTGGTATATCAGTAGGTAGAACAGCTTCAAAGAATTTTGCATCTATATTGATGCTCTCTATAGGTTGTAGAAGGAATGAAGGGTATATGATTAAATATTTCAGGATAATGGGAATTAGGTCTTTATATCCTGAAATGAGTTCATTCTCATTGCCATTAATAATCGATATGAGGACAATCTCCAATGACGATATAACTTTTTTCAAGAGAGAAATGGCTATTTTTTAATTGAAGTAAGCTCCTTTTCCCATGGTTATACATACATATACTTTTATAGGCATTTATCTTGTTGAAACATTTACTCTCTTATTTTATAAAGTGGTAAAATAAATTTAAGTTACTTGTTAAAATTGGAGGTTTTATTGATGACGATTAAGATCGGACTTTTGTACGGTGGGAAATCTGCTGAACATCATGTTTCTATGCAGACAGCGCTTGCCGTGATTAAAGCATTAAACACAAATAAATTTGATATTTATCCTATTTATATTTCGGAAGAAGGTCAATGGATCAAGGGACAACAACTTGCTGGGCCCGTTGATACAGTGAAAGAATTATCTTTTTCAGAAGGCCAACAGCTATCACCTTTAGCGTTAGCACCAACCCTTTTCGAGACGCAAGAAAGTCGACCTTTTGATGTGATTTTTCCATTATTGCATGGTCCAAATGGGGAAGATGGTACGGTTCAAGGAATGCTTGAGCTTTTAAATTTACCATATGTTGGAAATGGCGTCCTTTCTTCTTCAGCAGGAATGGATAAAGTGATCATGAAAAATATCTTTGCTCAAGCTGGATTAAACCAAGTTAATTATGTTTGGTTCCTTCGAGGGGAATGGGAAACTGCGGAAGAGGATGCTTATCGCAAAGTAGAAGATACCATCGGATACCCGTGCTTTGTTAAGCCAGCAAATTTAGGCTCTAGTGTAGGAATTAGCAAATGTACGAATCGTAGTGAGCTCCATGAGGCATTCGTTGAAGCATTTAAATACGACCGTAAAATTATTATCGAACAAGGTGTAGATGCAAGAGAGATTGAACTAGGTGTAGTGGGAAATGATTACCCTGAGTGCTCTGTTGCCGGTGAAATTATTCCGAAAGATAAAAACTTCTACGATTATACGGCAAAATATGAAGATGGGAATACAATTTTAATGATTCCTGCTGATGTTACAGAAGCTGAATATAGCGAATTAGAAGCGATGGCAATTAAAGCCTTTAAAGCATTAGATTGTTCGGGACTTGTTAGAGCGGATTTCTTCTTAACAAAGGAAGGAAAAGTCTATATAAATGAAGTGAACACAATGCCAGGCTTTACACCATACAGTATGTTCCCATTACTTTGGAAGCATTCAGGTGTTGAATATCCAGCCCTTATTGAGCGTCTTGTCAACTTAGCAATTGAAAGACATCAAGAAAAACAAAAAATTAAGCATACAATGTAATTGTAAGCGGAACAGCTAAGCTGTAGCGTATACAGTTACATAGAAAGATAGGCTTTGCACCCCGCAGTGCACCTGTCAAAAAGGAGGCAGGAAAAGTTGATTAAGAGAACCTTGAATGATTTAGCAGAAATGATTCAAATAGAGAATGATCTTTCACCATACGGAAAAAAAGAAATTCAAGGTGTAAGTATTAATTCTCGTGAGATTACTCCAGGACAACTATTTATACCCTTTAAAGGAGAGCGAACAGATGGGCATCAGTATGTGTCGGATGCTATTGAAAAAGGAGCTGCGGCTGCTTTTTGGCAAGAGGATGTACCAAATCCACCGACTCACTTACCCATTATCATCGTTAAAGATACGTTAACTGCATTACAAGAGCTGGCAAGAGCCTATCGTAATCAGTTAAGTATAAAAGTGGTAGGGATTACTGGTAGCAATGGTAAAACGACGACAAAGGATATGATGGCGAATCTTTTAGCGTTAAAATATAAAGTCCAAAAAACCGAAGGCAATTATAATAATCATATTGGTCTTCCGCTTACCATCTTAGCGCTAGAAGAAACAACAGAGGTAGCTGTATTAGAGATGGGTATGAGTGGAAAAGGTGAAATTGACTTTCTAACTAAGCTAGCACGCCCTGATGCAACGATTATTACCAATATCGGTGAATCACATCTACAAGATTTAGGCTCAAGAGAAGGAATTGCTGAAGCAAAGCTTGAGATTATAAATGGCTTAAAGTCAGATGGATTGATGGTATACATGGGGGATGAACCCCTTTTAAGAAATTACTTTGATTCATATAAAGGGCAAGCTACGGTTAAAACCTTTGGAAGAACCGAACAAAATGACCTATATCCTGTGAATATCCAACAATTAGACAACGGCAGTAAGTTTCAGGTCAATGCGAGCGAAATAGAATTCACTTTACCTATTTTAGGTATGCATAATGTCTTAAATGCTCTATCAGCTATGATTGTTGCACAACATTTTAATGTGTCATTTGCGGAAATGGAAGCAGGATTAGTGAAAGTGAGACTGACAAATATGAGGATGGAAATACTACAGGGTCAAAATGGCGAGAAAATAATAAACGATGCATACAATGCGAGCCCTACTTCAACGCAAGCTTCAATAGAATTATTAGCGAATTTACCAGGATATAAGAAGAAAATACTTGTTCTTGGTGATATGTTGGAACTGGGGGCAGATGAAGAGAGATTTCATGAAGAAATCGGGTTATCCATCTGTGCGGAAAACATCGATGCCGTATTTACCTATGGTCGATTAGGACACTTAATTGCAAAGGGAGCCAAGGAAGTATTGTCTGAAGACCGTGTATTTGCTTTTGATGAAAAGGCACCATTAATTGAAGAACTAAAAAAACATGTCAATGATGAAACAATTGTACTCGTTAAGGCTTCTAGGGGAATGAAGTTAGAAGAAGTCGTTGAGGGATTGCAATAATACTATACTAAAATTCAAAAAACCTTATTGTTTCACATGGAACATAAGGTTTTTTCTATCTTTTGAATTATATTATAATAATTCACATTTTTTACGTTATGAGGATTTAATTTTCCGTATAGAGGGTAAAAAATAAACTAGATGCTTATGTTAAAGTTGAAAAGCTGTTCAATAGCCTGATAAATTTACCATTGGCGGTGTAAAAGATGATTGGATGTTTATGCATACATGGATTTACAGGTGCACCTTATGAAGTTGCCCCATTGGCGAATTATATAAAGGAACATACGGATTGGGAAATAGCGGTTCCTACATTACCTGGTCATGGAGAAAGGCAGTCCTTAAAGGGGATTGTGTTTCAAAAATGGATCAATCATGCAGAGGAAGAATTAAAAAACTTACTAGAAAAATGTGAAGTTGTTTATATTATTGGATTCTCCATGGGAGGCATGATCGCTAGTGAATTAGCGGTAAAATACCCGGTAGCGAAACTGGTTTTACTTAGTGCAGCTGCCTATTATTTAAATCCAAGACAAATTTTCCTTGATATTAAAGGGTTATTAAGAGAAGGGCTTCAAGGCACAAGAATAACGCAAAATCCATTATTTATACATTACAAACAAAAGATCAGCTCCACGCCGATTGCTGCAGCTAGGCAGTTCCAAAAGCTAGTAGCGACGGTCCGCCCACGATTAAAAGAAGTGAAGGTTCCAACTTTCATCGCTCAAGGAGAGGATGATGGCATCGTTCCTGTACGCAGTGCAGATTATCTTTACAAACACATCACCTCAGAACAGAAACACAAAATTATTATTAAACGGTCAAAACATTTAATTTGCCATTGTGATGAAAGTGAGCAACTGTTTAAAGAAGTACTTCAATTTCTTTCATAACCTTTTAGTTAAGGCGATTTTCTTCAAATGAACTCTCTTTCGTCAATGGTTTATTTTTATACTACTGTCATACTATGTCCTGCTAAAGCATTGCAAATCATGCGTTGAGATGGTAATATATACAACAAAGTGTCAACAGGAACTCCATTGAAACCCGGACATACTCCACTGGTAGGAGAATGTCTTTTTTCATTACATGTCTGAATAAAAATTTCTATTTGTAATTGTTCGTTAGATTTAGGATGCGGAAGTCATCATACATTTATTTTTTTATACAAATAAGCATAGCACAATTCATGCATTGGTAATAAATTCTCCCTCATCCTCTCTATAGTGGGTTTCTCTTAAATCGTTGTAATTATAACAACTTTGATTGGGGAAATTTCCTGCCTACTTGATGAAATAAAATATTTTTCAAAGAACAGAAGGAGATTGGATACATTGACTAAGTTTCAAGATTTGGGTATAAGCCCTGAAACAATGAAGTCTCTTAAAAGAATGGGGTTTGAAGAGGCAACCCCGATTCAAGCAGAGACGATTCCTTTAAGCTTGCAGAATAAGGACTTAATTGGACAAGCGCAAACAGGTACAGGTAAAACAGCCGCTTTTGGTATTCCTATGATTGACCATATTGACTATAATGATAGTTTTATTCAAGGTTTAGTCATCGCACCGACAAGAGAATTAGCCATTCAAGTGTCAGAGGAATTATACAAACTCGGTTTTGGGAAAAAAACGAGAGTGTTATCGATTTATGGTGGCCAAGATATTAACCGTCAAATACGTGCTTTAAAAAATCGACCTCATATTATTGTCGGTACACCTGGAAGAATCCTTGATCATATTAATCGAAAAACACTAAAACTAGATCATGTCAAAAAAGTGATTTTAGATGAAGCTGATGAAATGTTAAATATGGGCTTTATTGATGATATTGAAAAAATCTTATCAAGTGTCCCAGAAGAGAAGCATACTTTACTCTTCTCTGCGACGATGCCACCAGCCATTCAACGTATTGCTGAGCGGTTTATGAAAGAGCCACAAATCGTTCGAGTGAAAGCGAAGGAAATGACTGTACCACTCATTGAGCAATATTATATTGAAGTACAAGAAAAAAATAAGTTTGATGTGTTAACAAGACTGCTTGATATTCAATCACCAGAACTTGCGATTGTTTTCGGACGTACGAAAAGAAGGGTGGATGAACTTTCTGAAGCCTTAAGTTTAAGAGGTTACAATGCAGAAGGAATACATGGTGACTTGAGCCAGGCTAAACGTATGTCTGTCCTTCGTAAGTTTAAAGAAGGGTCCATTGATGTCCTTGTCGCAACAGATGTAGCAGCTCGTGGATTAGATATATCTGGTGTTACACATGTGTATAACTTTGATATACCACAAGATCCGGAAAGTTATGTTCATCGTATTGGTCGAACAGGTCGCGCGGGTAAAGAAGGAATGGCCATGACATTTATTAACCCACGTGAGAAATCATACTTACGTATCGTTGAAAAAACAACGAAAAAGAAAATGGAAAGAATGGCTGCTCCGACGTTAGATCAAGCATTAGAGGGGCAACAAAAGGCTGTTGCAGAAAAAGTCGAGCAAATCATTGAGGATAATCATCTTCAATATTATCAACAATCTGCACAACAATTACTTGAACAACATGACGCAACAACGGTAGTTCAAGCATTGTTGAAGCTCATGATCAAAGAACCGGACACGACTCCAGTAAAACTAACAGAAGAGAAACCTTTACCGGCTAAACGAGACAGAAGATCCACAGATAGAAGTAACCGTCCTAGAGGTGGGTATAGCCCGAAAGGAAGACAAAGTAACTCCTATCGCTCCCGTGATGGTAAACCTTCAGGTAAAAGGAATTATCAAGGAAATAAGAAAACAAATGCAAATAGCTATAGATAATATATTGGGAGAACCGAGCAATAAATGAAGCTCGGTTCTTTGTGTTATGTAGACATGTAGCAATAGGGTCTATGGTGGAGGAAATCAGAGGAATAAAAAGCCCACATAAAACCTATAACCGTTAACCTAGATGTGTTTTTATCTATAGTATTTGCTGCTGCTTCAGTATAATGGATAATAGGATGCCAGATAAATTTAATGAAATCAAGATGAGGTGAACGGCAGTATGATTAAAGGTTTGAACCATATGTTATTCTCTGTTTCTGATTTAGATCGTTCTATTGCTTTTTATGAAAAGGTTTTTGTAGCTAAGTTGCTTGTAAAAGGGAGAACGACAGCATATTTTGATTGTCAAGGCATGTGGATTGCCCTTAATGAAGAAAAAGACATACCTCGTCAGGAGATTAACCAATCTTATACTCATATTGCATTTTCTATTGATGAAGATGATTTTGAAAGTTGTTATCAACGTTTACTAGACTTAAAAGTGAATATTTTATCCGGGCGCATAAGGGACGAAAAAGATAAGCGCTCGATTTATTTTACTGACCCGGATGGTCATAAATTTGAGTTCCATACGGGTACCTTACAAGATCGATTAGCTTACTACCGACAAGATAAAGATCATATGACATTTTATAAGTAAATGAAGTAGATAGGTAAGGGATTAATCAACTTCACTCCAATTGAAACCTTTTTCTTAGATCATCGTATAGAATTAATAACTAAGAATGAAAAAATATCCAAGTTTTTACTGAGAAATAGTATGGCTTTCATGTATACTATAGTTGTTCAATAAGGAATTTTTAGGGGGTTTACATATATGTTATCAAAGCCGCAAAAGCGTATTTCTAAACGGGGTCTGACTGTTTGGAAAATATCTGGTGCACTACATTCCCTTATCCCATTTGTATTGGCAATTGGCGCTATTGTTTTAACATTCATTTTTGATTGGCCGATGTGGATAATTGGTGTTGCATTAATTATATTTGCTCTTTATGCTTATTTAGCGATTAAAGTTTTCCCGACTGTGCGGTGGAAAAGGTGGCGCTATGAAGTGAGAGAGAATGAAATTGAACTACAGCATGGAATATTTATTATCAAACGTACACTCGTCCCAATGATCAGAGTGCAGCATGTAGATACTCACCAAGGACCTATTCTTCGAAAATATAAACTAGCTACCGTGACGGTTTCAACTGCGGCAACTGTTCATGAAATACCCGCTTTAGATCTAGAAGAAGCAGAAGAACTGCGATTTTTTATATCTAACTTAGCAAGGGTGGCTGTAGATGATGTCTGAGCCGAGAAGACTTCATCCGATTGCAGCCGTATCAAATGTACTGAAAACATTAAAGGACTCCATTATTCCCATTTTAATTATTGTCGTATTTGGTAATAGCGAAGGGAAGATTCAGCTTTTTATTACAATAGGTATTATCGCTCTTATTCTTATATCCGGTATTCTTACTTGGCTTCGTTTTACCTACAGAATAGAAGAGGGAGAATTACGAATTGAATCAGGGTTAATTATTCGGAAAAAAAGATATATCCCCTTCGAAAGAATTCAAAGTCTTGATTTATCAGAAGGGATTTTACAAAGACCTTTTGGTTTAGTGAAAATGACCATTGAAACAGCTGGTTCAGGACTAGAGGCAGAAGCTATATTGACTGCTATTTCTAAAAATGAGGCACAGCAGATTCAAGATATCCTATCGCAATCTAAAAAGGCACATATAGAGTTAGATGAGCAAATCGAAACAGAACAAAAAGAGGAACAAATACTTTACCAAATTAAACCTGGAGAGTTGATTTTACTTTCTTCGACCTCTGGGGGAGTAGGTGTTGTGATTTCAGCTGTTTTTGCCTTTTTATCACAATTTGCTGAAGTCATTCCTTATGAGAAGGTATTTGATGAATTGAGTGTCTTTATTACAGGCGGTGTTATGCTCATCAGTTTAATGGTTTTCCTTGGTTTCGTTCTTGCTTGGCTTATTGCTCTCATTGGATCAGTGTTAAAGTATGCTAATTTCACTGTAAGAAAAGTGGGAGATGAATTAGTTATTACCCGCGGTCTATTGGAGAAGAAGCAACTAACGATTCCTCTACATCGGATTCAAGCATTAAGGATAAATGAGAATCCAGTTCGCCAAGCAATTGGCTATGCATCTGTTTACCTTGAAAGTGCAGGTGGGTCATTAAAAGATGCGGATAGCTCGAAAGTGATGCTGTTACCGATTATTAAGAGAAACCGAATCCGCGAGAAGATAGAAACTGGATTAAATGATTACCAATTGACAGATATGTTTGTTCCAGCACCAAAAAAGGCTTTAAGAAGATACATATTGAGAGGATTATTTATCTCTGTTCCAGTCGCAGTTATCCTTCTTTATTTCTTCTCAGTGTGGGGTTTATTTAGTTTAGTGTTCGTTGGATTGATGCTTATTTTATCTTATTACCGTTATAAAGCAGCTGGTTGGACGATTATAGGAAATCAACTCGTTCTTCGTTCACGATTTATTTCTAAAACAACTGTTTACTTGAGGAAGAATAGAACACAATCAATTTCAATGAAAGAAACGTATTTTCAGAAGCAAAATCAGTTAGCTACTATTTCTGCTAAGGCTATGTCTGGTTCAGGTGCAACTGGAGGAGATGTAGTTGACCTAGAAGTAGAAGATGTATTATCTATATACAAGTGGTATTCTTATACCCCTGAGAATACAGAATGAGAAACAGCAAATCCGAACATAAATTGTTCGGATTTGCTGTTTGTTTGAACGATTTCATTAACGTGACAATAGACCGATAATGGCAAGAAGAATAATGCCCCCAAAGATAAGAATGGTTGATAGGGGGACGCCTTTTAATCGTCTGGCTGAAGATTTCCATTGGTTTGTTGGTCTCGTTGCACCATATCCAGCTTTTAATTTCGTTTTAATCATTGCTGAACCAGTGAGGAAACCTGCTAATAGACCAAATAGATGGGCAATCACATTTACATTCGCTTGCAAGAAGGTCATAATTACACCAATAACTGTGATGGCAAGAATGAGCTGAGTATTTTGCTGTGAAAGTAAATCTCTACGGTACACAATAATAGCAATAAAGAAGCCGAAGATACCATAAATCGCTCCGCTCGCGCCAACGTGAATATATGTTAACGGTTCAAGGATGAGTGTTGCGATATTCGCGCCAATACCAGCTAGGAAGTAAACAAGGAGGAAACGCCCCTTGCCAATTGCTCTCTCTAGTGGGGGTCCAAATAAAACAAGTGAGAAGCAATTAAATAAAAGGTGAGCAAATCCGCTATGCATGAAGATAGGTGTAACAAGTCGCCAAAACTCCCCTTGCATAATATAAATATTAATACCTGCAAAATGCGCCATTAACCAATTGGTTGGTAGGATGGGCAAAACAGTAAGTAAATACAATACAATATTAATAGCGATAATAGAAGTAACGATGGGATAGAAGCGAATAAATTCTTTAAAGCTTTCTGTCCTGATAAACAATAATTGACTCCTCCTAAAATGTTCTCATACATTAAATATACTATAGTTTGTTTTATGCAGCATTTATTTTATTTAGAAGATGGTGATTAGAATGATTAAAGGCATTGGTATCGATATGATTGAATTACAGAGAATTAAACAATTAGTAAAAAGAAAAGAACGGTTTGTCGAACGTATTTTAACAACAAGCGAAAAACAGAAATATGAGACACTAACTGGGCATAGAAAAATAGAATATTTAGCAGGGAGATTTGCTGCGAAAGAAGCCTTTGCTAAAGCGAAAGGAACAGGCATCGGGCAATCACTTTCGTTTCTAGATATTGAAACAGCTAACCATATGACTGGACAACCGATCATTGTTCGTCCGGTTGATGGCTGTCTTGTACACTTATCTATTTCCCATAGTAGAGAGTATGCCATTGCTCAAGTGATAATTGAAAAAGAGTAATATTCATTAGGACAGGAAGTAAAGTTGATTAAGCTACTATTCCTTCAAATAAACGCCTGTAATTAATTACATACGAATCATCCCCAGGCTCCAAAAAATATTCTTGATCTATTAGAACGTCTGGAATAATCTTTGAGGTTGTCTCATATATTCAATAGTGCAATGGAGGAGACAGGCCACGGAAGCGTTTGACTGCACTGTTGATTATAAGATAAAGGGGTTGAAGGAATGAAGAAGAAGTTTTTCTGGCTACTCATGGGACTGGCCATAACTGTCACACTAGCTGCATGTGGGACAAAATCCCAGGAGGATGTGACAAAAGATTTATCGAGCAAACTAGAATCATTAAAAAGCTATAAGGCGGAAGCGAAAATGACGCTGCAAACAGGTTCCGAGCCGCAATCCTATGATATAGAAATATGGCATAAGAACCCGGAATTTTATCGTGTGGCACTTAAAAACACTGAAAAAGATCAAAGTCAAATGATCTTAAAGAACAAAGAAGGTGTGTTTGTTCTTACGCCAGCTTTGAATAAAAGTTTTCGCTTCCAAAGTGACTGGCCAAACAATAGTAGTCAAGCGTATCTTTATGAGTCATTAATTGAAGATATTCAAAATGATAAGGAAGCAAAATTTAAAGCAACGGAAGATCATTATGTTTATGAAACAAAAACGAGTTATCAAAACAATCAAATGCTGCCTCTCCAAGAGATTACCTTAAATAAATCGGATTTATCTCCAGTTAGTGTAAAGGTAATGGATGCAGAAAGAACACCAGTTGTGACGGTGGATTTCTCCAATGTGAAATTTAATGAAGAGCTAGATAATAAAGATTTCGATACGAAGAAAAATATGACAGGTGCGCAGCTAGAATTCCCAGTCATGGCTGAAGTAGCAGAAGAAGAAGATTTCACTGTCTTCTATCCAGAATCGCTACCTGAAGTTGAACTTGTTTCTGAAAAAGAAGTAGAAACAGAAGAAGGTAAACGTGTCATTCTAACCTATGAAGGTGAAGACAAATCATTCACAATGATTCAAGAGAAGGCTGTTATTGTTCAAACCTCTGGTGGTGAAGAGGCGATGATGAATGGTGACCCTGTTGACCTTGGCTTCACTGTAGGAGCCGTATCAGATAATATGGTATCCTGGACGCAAAATGGCGTGGATTATATGATTGCATCGACTAACCTATCGAAAGAAGAAATGATCCAAATTGCACAGTCTGTACAAGGGGAAGTTGTAAAATAAATATAGATAAGATAAACCCGAGGTAGATTCCTCGGGTTTCTTTGCGTTGTTTGCGGTTTCTACGGATGATAATTTTGCCAATATTAACGCCATATCATCTAGATTAATTGGTAATCAAAGGTAACTTAAAGTTACCAAGTTTAACATACTTCTTAATTACATCTTACACTGCTTTTACTTCACTCGGTCTAAGAAGAAAGTTTGTCTTTTCTGTTATACGTTAATGTGACATAATCAAATAATAGAAGGAAAAGTATAAAGAGGAAGTGGACGGTATGAATCAACAGGTCCCATATTTTCGTGATACTTGGGCAGAGATAAATTTGGATTATATCACATATAATGTAGAGTCAATGATTAAGCATATTGGAGAAGAAGCAGAGTTGTTTGCAGTTGTGAAGGCAAATGCATATGGCCATGGAGATATAGAGGTAGCCAAGACAGCTCTAAAGGCAGGTGCCACTTACTTAGCGGTGGCGACTTTAGATGAGGCTTTTGCTCTTAGGAATAAAGGGATTGACGCGCCAATATTAGTTTTAGGACTCTCACGACCAGAGGATGTCGGGTTAGCTGAACAAGCAGGAATTACTTTAACCGTTTGCCAAGCTGAGTGGTTGATGAAAGCTGCACCATTCATAAACAAAGAAGTAAAAGTTCATGTGAAGATGGACTCGGGGATGGGTAGATTAGGGATTAAATCAAAAGAAGAATGGGGAATATTTCAATATCAACTACAGCAAGGAAAGTTCCATGTTGAAGGAGTTTTCACGCATTTTGCGACAGCGGATGAACTTGAGACAGCCTATTTTAATGAACAGTTAAGCACTTTTAATGAAATGATAAGCTGGATGGATGAACAACCAAGATATATTCATGCTAGTAATAGTGCAGCTGGCTTGAGACATCCTGAGGCGAAATTTAATGCAGTTAGATTTGGGATTTCAATGTATGGCATGTCACCATCTTCTGAAATTAAAAATCATTTACCTTTTAAATTAAAAGAGGCCTTTTCACTTCATACGAAAATAGTTCATGTGAAAAAATTGCTACCGGGCGAGAAAGTGAGTTACGGAGCAACGTACGAAGCTGAAAAAGAGGAATCAATTGGAACCTTGCCAATCGGTTATGCAGACGGGTGGATTAGGAGGTTAGCTACACAAGAGGTCCTTGTTAATGGAAGAAGAGTAAGTATTGTCGGCAGAATTTGTATGGACCAATGTATGATTCGTATTAGTGAGGAAGAGCAAGTTGGAGATGTCGTTACGTTAATCGGGACTCAAAATGGTCAGACCATCTCTGTAGATGACATAGCTAACACACTTGAAACAATTAATTATGAGGTAACTTGCCAAATAGGTATGCGCATACCAAGAATCTATATTCAGGATCAAACAAAAATTTCTACAAGAAATGGGATTCTTTAATGCATATCAATGAACATGTTGGTAGATAATAGTTATTAATAATTTGGGAAATTATCACTGAAATTCCTAGGAAGACATTGAAAGAAAATGCAACTGTTTTTATGGATAATTTCTTACTAAATAAAAAACCCCCTTTGCAGCCTAAGAGAATAATGGTAATATGAAAATTGGTAGATATAAAAAATATGGTGTGTAGTGATGGTGGAGGTGTATGTTTGTGTCTGAATCCAGCGCAACAACAGAAATAGTGGTGAAGCTGCCGCAACATCTATTAACGGAATTAGATGGTTATGCGAAGCAAGAGAACGTAAACAGAAGTGAGTTTATTTATCAAGCAACGAAAATGTATTTGCGTGAACGGAAGAAAAGACATATTCGTGAGTCCATGAGACGTGGTTACATGGAAATGGCAAAATTAAACTTGACGATAGCATCTGAAGCATTTCAAGCGGAATACGAGGCAGAAAACGCAGTTGAACGTCTTGTAAGCGGAGGCTGATCCTTTGATTGTTAAACGTGGTGACGTTTATTTTGCAGACCTATCCCCAGTTGTTGGCTCAGAACAAGGCGGTGTCCGTCCAGTACTTGTTATACAAAACGACATCGGGAATCGGTTTAGTCCCACAGTAATCATCGCAGCAATTACCGCTCAGATTCAAAAAGCAAAGCTGCCTACTCACGTTGAAATTGATGCGAAGCGATATGCTTTTGAGAGAGATTCAGTAATATTGTTAGAACAAATTCGTACAATTGATAAGCAGAGATTAACCGATAAAATCACCCATCTTGATGACGAAATGATGGATAAGGTAAATGAAGCCTTACAAGTCAGTTTAGGTCTTATAGAATTTTAGAAAACGCTCAAAAAAGTTGGGGCGTTTTTTTATATGCTTCCTAATCTTAAACAAGTCCATTCATTGTAATGATAGGACTTATTAATATATGTAATACACTTATTGAAACGAGCTTAAACTTTAAATCCCCCAATTTTATATTTGAGATATTCTTCTGAACAAAAAGAAATAAAAGGAATTTAATGTTTTAGGTTTGATAATAAGCAAAAAAGGGTACACACTTAATTTGGATATATTGTTAAAGACGTTTCAAATAGAAAGCGTTATAATATAAGGCAATAGTTGTAGATTTTTGCTGGATTTTTTACAATCATGTAGATTTTTTTACAATCAATGATAATAAGGAAAAACTAACCAATAGATGTGCTAGTATAGGAGGTAAGGGAAGACAAATGACTTTGAAATATATTCAACACAATAAAGAAGATATTTTTAAAGAATGGTTGAACCGATTGAAAGAAGATTCTGACGAAACAATTACCAATGTCATCCTAGATCAAAACTTCGAGACATATGGAAGAGAGTTAGTGGAGCTCGCTATCTTGAAAATTTCTGGCAAAAAGGACGAGTACGAACGTCAATCAGAGAATTTTTCAGATAGAATTGTCAGTTTAGGCTGGCCTCTACGTTTTGTCGTAAATGCTCTAGATGTACTGGGCGATGTTGTATTTGATGAAATGGTCAAAGATAAGTATATTCGTCCAGAGAATGAAGCGAAAGTGATGCATGATTTGAATCATTGGTTAAAAGCGATGAATAGTGAAATAATTAATGATTACACTGTTTCTTGGGAAAGAACGATCGCTAATCAAAAGATTGCATTGCAAGAACTATCGGCACCTTTAATTCCTGTATTTGAAGGCATTACAGTTATGCCATTAATTGGGATGATCGATACAGAACGTGCGAAGCAAATTATGGAAAACCTTCTTCAAGGTGTGGTAAAACATCGTTCAGAAGTTGTCTTGATTGATATTACAGGTGTCCCTGTTGTTGATACAATGGTTGCTCACCATATTATCCAAGCAGCAGATGCAGTCCACTTAGTAGGAGCAAAATGCATGCTTGTAGGTATTCGTTCGGAAATTGCGCAAACGATTGTGAGCCTTGGTATCGACTTAAACCGAATTATTACGAAAAATACGATGAAATCAGGCGTAGAAGCAGCATTGGAAATGACTAAACGTAAAATTGTGCCATTGGAGGGGTGACGTTTTGAGAATTCCGATTTTAAAACTACATGATTGTTTACTTGTTTCTATTCAATGGGAACTAGATGACCAGACGGCACTTCAATTTCAAGAAGACTTGTTAAAGAAAATACATGATACGAGTGCAAATGGTGTTGTAATCGATTTAACATCAATAGATTTTATTGATTCTTTTATCGCTAAAGTATTAGGTGATGTGATTGAAATGTCCCATTTAATGGGTGCTAAAGTTGTCATTACAGGCATTCAACCAGCAGTAGCAATTACGTTAACTGAATTAGGAATCGGTCTGAATAATGTATTGACCGCCCTAGATTTAGAAAAAGGTTTGGAGAAATTACAACAGGAATTGGGGGAATAGCCGAATGGACAACCAATCCTGCGTTAAAATAATCAATGAATGGGATATCGTTTCAGCGCGTCAGCTTGGTAGGAATGTTGCAAAAGAGCTGGGCTTTGGGACGGTTGACCAAGCAAGAATTACAACAGCAATAAGTGAACTTGCGAGAAACATATTCTTATATGCAGGTCAAGGTCAAATTTGTATAGAGAAGCTCTATGAAAATGGCAAAACGGGACTAAGATTATTATCGATTGATAGTGGTCCAGGTATTAAAGATTTGCGCCAAGTAATGGAGGATGGATATTCGACATCGGGCGGACTAGGAGCAGGTCTCCCAGGGGTAAAAAGACTGATGGATGATTTTCAAATAGATTCAAGCCCAGGTGAAGGTACAGATATAAGGGCGATTAAATGGCTCCGTTAGGGGGAACTTGAGATGGATTTCAGACAGAAATTGGAGTCCAAATATAGAGAGATATTAACGAATTATTTAGCTGACCGTTCAGAGCAGGCATTATATCAAGGACAAAAGTTAAGTAGGAATGCAATTGAACGGAACATTCCTCCAGAGGAAATTGTCAGCATCCATAGAAATATTATGGCTGAGATGTTTCCAGAAAAATTTAACGATAGAATGCAGGAGTCTTTTGATATACTGCTTGAAGTGATGGTGGCATATGGTTTTGCTTACCGCGAACACCAAAATTTAAAACATATTCAACAGGAATTAAGAACCGAAATGGAAATCGCGGCTAATGTGCAAAAAACATTGCTTGGGACAGAGATTCCATGTAAAAAAGACATGGATATTGGAGCAATCAGCGTCCCAGCAAAACATATGAATGGTGATTATTTTAATTTTGTTGAGGATGAAAATAATAGTGTAAGTATCGCAATAGCTGATGTTATTGGAAAAGGGCTACCAGCAGCCCTTTGTATGTCTATGATTAAATATGCTATGGACAGTTTACCAGAAAATCGTAAAACACCTACTTTGGTGTTGGAGAATTTAAATCGTGTTGTGGAACAAAATGTTGATTTAACTATGTTTATTACGATGTTTTATGGCACATACCATATCGATCATCATATCTTTTCCTATGCCTCTGCTGGGCACGAACCGGGCTTGTTTTATCATGCGGAAACACAGACATTTTCTGAGTTGCCTGCAAAGGGTTTATTATTAGGTATTGAAAAGAATACGAAATATAGAAAGTACGAAAAAGAAGTGATGCCTGGGGATATGATTATTTTGATGTCTGATGGCGTAACTGAATCAAGAACAAAAGAAGGCTTTATTGAACGTGAAGAATTATTGGCCTTAATCGAGAAAAATATACACTTAAAAGCACAAAATATCGTGCAAAACGTATATAAAGAACTTGAAAAATTACAAGATTTCCAATTAAGGGATGATTTTACTTTAATTATATTAAGAAGAAATGTTTAAGCTAAAATTAAAAGGGTAAATGAGGAGTAACCAGCTATTCCTAAAAGGTGGGCAAAAAATATGAACATTAATATAGATGTAAATCATAATCAAAATATTACTGAGGTAACTGTAGGTGGAGAGATTGATGTATACACTGCACCAGAATTAAAGAAAGAACTTATACCGCTTTCTGAAAAAGATAATGTGGAGATGATTGTTGATCTTTCGGGTGTATCCTATATGGATAGCACCGGGTTAGGTGTTTTTGTAGGACTTTTTAAAAATGTACGTGCGCACGATGGTCAATTTAAAATCATTGGGCTTTCTAGTCGTTTAAAAAGGCTATTCGAAATTACTGGTCTTGCTGACATTATTGATATCAGCACCAAAATGGAAGGTGAAAAGAAATGACCGAGTCGTACGACTACATTGAGATGAAAATCCCATCGAAGCCGGAATACGTCGGTATTATTAGATTAACCTTATCTGGTATTGCCAGTAGAATGGGATTTAACTATGACGAAATTGAAGATTTGAAGATTGCAACGAGTGAAGCTTGTACAAATGCAGTTCAGCATGCATACAAAAACAACGAAAATGGTGAAGTGCTTGTAGGATTCGGCCTTTATAAAAATAAATTAGAAGTCATGGTTGCGGATGAAGGTGAGAGCTTGGATTTTCAACAAGCAAGAGACAGTGCAGGTCCTTACCAAGCAAATGATTCTGTTGAATTTTTACGAGAAGGAGGATTAGGCCTTTACCTAATAGAAACATTAATGGATGAAGTGAAAATTCATCATCAAAAAGGTGTAACAGTCTTTATGACTAAGTACCTAGAAGGAGAGCAGGTGGAGAGTGATGCAGAAGCAATCTCAACCTAAACAACGATCAAAAGAAGAGATTAATGATCTCATACAACAATATCAATTACATCAGGACGAATACGCACAGGAACAACTTGTTGAACAGTATTACAAATTGGTTGAATCCATCGCACGAAAATATTCTAAAGGTAGACCTTATCACGAAGATATTGTTCAAGTAGGTGTGATTGGACTACTTGGTGCGATTCGTAGATATGACGCCTCTTTTGGTAAAACGTTTGAAGCATTTGCTATTCCGACAATCATCGGTGAAATTAAACGTTTCTTACGAGACAAGACTTGGAGCGTGCATGTACCGAGACGAATAAAAGAATTAGGGCCCAAGATTAAAGCTACGGCGGAAGAATTAACAACTGCTTTGCAACGTTCGCCTAAGGTCGAGGAAATTGCTGATGCTCTAGAAGTAACAGAAGAAGAAGTTTTAGAAGCAATGGAGATGGGCAAAAGTTATCAGGCGTTATCAGTTGACCATTCCATTGAAGCTGATTCTGACGGTGGTACTGTTACGCTCCTGGATATTGTCGGTAATGTGGATGATGGCTATGAAAAAGTCAATCAAATGCTCGTACTTGAAAAAGTGTTGCATGTTTTATCAGACCGAGAGAAACAAGTTATCCAGTATACATTTCTAGAAAATCTAAGCCAAAAAGAAACAGGGGAAAGACTGGATATTTCTCAAATGCATGTATCAAGGCTGCAAAGAAGAGCAATTAAAAAATTGCAAGAAGCCATCCATGCCGAAAATGAAGGCTCGGAGTATATTCTATGATGAATGATCCACATCAAATGGACGTCATTACCGATCAGCTTGCTAAACGTGGTCAGTCCGTTTGTGGTGATTCTTTTTATTATCACACAACTGATGATTATTTTATTTGTGTATTAGCTGATGGTTTAGGTAGTGGAGAATATGCAAATGAAGCTTCATCTGCTGTTGTCAATACCGTTAGAGAAAATCACGATTTAGATATTTCAACCATTATGGATTTAAGTAATCAGTCACTTTTACATAAAAGAGGCGCTGCAGTAGGTGTGATTAAGATTAATTTTCACACAAAAGAATTAGCCTACTGTTGTACTGGAAATATTCGTTTTTTCTTTTATGGAGATACTGAGAAGCTCATTTACCCTCTGCCAACATCGGGTTATTTGTCAGGAAAGCGTCAAGCATTTAAAATTCACCGTTTTGATTATACAAACGGAATTAAATTCTTGATGTTTTCAGATGGATACCCCATTTCTGGTATAAAAAAACTGATGAATAAATATTTACCAATCGAAGCAACTGCGAAGTTAATTAGGGCGCAGAACATGAATCTTATAGACGATGCAACATTTATAATCGGAAGCTTGCAATGATTGTTTCAATCAGCAAGCTTTTTGTTTTGCTCTTTTATACTCTACATAAAACACGAATCAAGACGGGGCTATAGCCAAAAATGCTTTACCTTTAAAATTTTGGTAGAATAAAGCAATAGTACAGTTTGCACTTAGGAAGGTGAAGAGACATGGATGATAAGAAAGATATTTTTGAACGAATAGCAAAAGAATTTTCATTATCCACAAAACAAATTGATCGAACCATCGCGTTAATTGAAGAGGGAAATACCGTTCCGTTTATTGCGCGTTATCGAAAAGAAATGACCGGTGCGTTAAATGAAGTACAAATCAAGGATATTGTTGAAAGATGGCAATACATACAAAACGTAAAGCAGAGAAAACAAGAAGTACTTAGGTTAATAGAAGAGCAAGGGAAATTAACCCCGGAATTATCTAATCAAATAGAAAAAGCGGAGAAATTGCAGGAAGTAGAAGATTTATATCGTCCGTACAAACAAAAAAGAAGAACAAAAGCAACCGTAGCGAAAGAAAAAGAGCTAGAACCATTAGCCACTTGGTTATTATCCTATCAAAATGATGATACGCCTGAAGAAAAAGCAACACACTTCCTAAATGAGGAAAAAGGTGTCACAACAGTTGAAGAAGCTCTTCAGGGGGCGCGAGATATAATTGCAGAAATGGTATCTGATGATGCGCAAAGTAGGAAGTGGATTCGCGAAAAAACATATAAACTAGGAATGATTGAATCAACTGTAAAAGATGAAAGCATCGACGAAAAGCATGTGTATGAGATGTATTATGACTATAGTGAAAACGTAGGTAAGATTGTTCCTCACCGTATACTAGCATTAAATCGTGGGGAAAAAGAAGGCGTGCTGAAAGTCAGTATTAAGGTGGAACAAGAGCCAATCTTACAGTATTTAAATCGAAAATGGATCACTGTATCAAACCATATCAATGTACCATTTGTGGAAGAGGCGATTGAAGATGGTTATAAACGCTTAATTCAACCATCAATTGAAAGAGAATTAAGGGGTGAACTTACTGAAAAAGGTGAGGAACAAGCGATTAAAATTTTCTCTGAAAATCTTAAGAATCTCCTTTTACAACCACCGCTAAAAGGGAAAGTCGTCCTTGCGGTAGATCCAGCTTATCGTACAGGCTGCAAATTAGCGGTCATTGATGAAACAGGTAAGGTATTAAAGATTGATGTAATCTATCCTCATCCGCCTGTTTCTAAATTAGGTGTAGCCAAAGACAAAGTCCTTTCCATGCTCAAAGCATATGAAGTGAAGATGGTGGCCATAGGTAATGGAACGGCATCAAGAGAAACAGAACAGTTTATTGCTGACTTATTAAAAGAATTGAATGAAGAAATCTATTATTTAATCGTAAATGAAGCGGGGGCAAGTGTCTATTCCGCATCTGATATCGCACGTGAAGAATTCCCTGACTTTCAAGTTGAAGAAAGAAGCGCTGTTTCAATAGGGAGGAGACTACAAGATCCACTTGCTGAATTAGTAAAAATTGACCCTAAATCAGTCGGTGTCGGTCAATACCAACATGATGTCTCTCAAAAAAGGTTAACGGAATCATTAGATTTTGTTGTCGAGACGGCTGTAAACCAAGTTGGAGTGAATGTGAACACAGCTTCTCCATCGCTATTACAACATGTAGCTGGTCTATCGAAGGCTGTCGCAACGAATATCGTTAAGAAAAGAGAAGAAGAAGGCAAATTTACTAATCGAAAACAATTAAAGAAAATTCCTCGATTAGGCGCGAAAACGTACGAGCAAGCCATTGGATTTTTACGAATTGTTGATGGAGAAGAAGCATTAGACAGAACATCGATTCACCCTGAAACCTATGGGGAAGTAAGTAAATTGCTTAAAATGTTAAAGATGAATTCTAACGATTTAGGCTCTGCACAATTAATCGAAGCGCTAAGCCAGTTATCTATAAAAGAAACAGCAGAAGAGTTAAATATTGGTGAATTAACGCTCAAGGATATAATTGATGCATTAATGAAACCTGGTCGAGACCCTAGGGATGAATTACCTGCTCCGCTATTAAAGAAAGAAGTATTAAAGCTGGATGATTTGAAGGAAGGGATGGAACTTCAAGGGACTGTCCGAAATGTAGTTGATTTCGGAGCTTTTGTAGATATTGGCGTGAAGCAAGATGGGTTAGTCCATATCTCAAAGCTAAGTAATCGGTTTGTGAAACATCCATTAGATGTCGTATCTGTTGGTGATGTTGTTACTGTATGGGTTGATTCGGTAGATCAACAAAAAGGCAGAGTGGCGTTAACCATGCTCCAACAAGGTAAATAAATAAGCATAAAAAGCCGTGGTATTTCCCCCAACGGCTTTTTATGTAGATCATTGTGGGGTTGTTTGAGAAGGAGTTTCCTACGTACCAGAACAATGCTTCTTTCTATAAAAGTACCAGCATTGATTCAATAATTTAATTTGATAACGGTCCTTCTCTAA
This sequence comes from Cytobacillus kochii, assembly GCF_044790165.1. Lineage (NCBI taxonomy): Bacteria > Bacillati > Bacillota > Bacilli > Caryophanales > Bacillaceae > Cytobacillus > Cytobacillus kochii. The sequence goes on from NZ_CP085254.1 coordinate 494,576, forward strand.
GAAAGCACGTTTCATTTGGTTCTGTAACCAAACAGGCATGGAATAGCCTCCTTTCTCTCACTTTCCACGGTCCTTTATGCTATGCTAATGTATATCAATTGTATGCGCCTATAGGTTGTCACGTGCTAATTTTATCCTTGAAAGGAGTGAAGAAATGAGTGATAAGGAATTACAAAGGTTAGTTGAAGAAGTATCCTTGAGGTGGTTCGATCTTCCTTTTCGTCATACAGCGAAATTCAATAGTAGATTAAGAACAACCGGAGGACGATATATGCTGTCTGATCATCGCATTGAAATTAATCCGACATATTATCAGCATCTAGGAATGGAAGAATTAGTTGGTATTATTAAACATGAACTATGTCATTACCATCTGCATTTGGCTGGGGCAGGCTATCAACATCGAGATAGTGATTTTCGGAGGCTAATGGCTAAAGTAGGTGCACCGAGGCATTGTTCGTCTTTACCTCAGAAAGTTTCTTACATTATGTATAAATGTAACCAGTGCAATCAACTCTATAGAAGGAAACGTCGAATCAACACAAACAAGTATAGATGTGGCCAATGTATGGGCAAATTAGTGTTAATATCTGCTGATAAAAATAATTGAAATTCATGCTTGACTTTTTACATGGTGGTAATTATAATTTAAAGAGTCGATAAGGCAGTGCTTGTTGACTACATATTCTCTTTTAACATATTCCGCAGTAGCTCAGTGGTAGAGCATTCGGCTGTTAACCGAACGGTCGTAGGTTCGAATCCTACCTGCGGAGCCATTTTGGAGAAGTACTCAAGTGGCTGAAGAGGCGCCCCTGCTAAGGGTGTAGGTCGGGCAACTGGCGCGAGGGTTCAAATCCCTCCTTCTCCGCCATTCTTATATACATATTTGTTTTTTCTTTTTTTATGTTATGGCCCCTTGGTCAAGCGGTTAAGACACCGCCCTTTCACGGCGGTAACACGGGTTCGAATCCCGTAGGGGTCATCTTTTTAAAGGTTAGGTCCGGTAGTTCAGTTGGTTAGAATGCCTGCCTGTCACGCAGGAGGTCGCGGGTTCGAGTCCCGTCCGGACCGCCATATCTTAATAATGGGCTATAGCCAAGCGGTAAGGCAACGGATTTTGATTCCGTCATTCGCAGGTTCGATCCCTGCTAGCCCAGCCATTTTTATGAGCCATTAGCTCAGTTGGTAGAGCATCTGACTTTTAATCAGAGGGTCGAAGGTTCGAGTCCTTCATGGCTCATCTTAAACAATTTATGCGGTCGTGGCGGAATGGCAGACGCGCTAGGTTGAGGGCCTAGTGGGTGAATAACCCGTGGAGGTTCAAGTCCTCTCGGCCGCACCAAAAAGATTTAAAAAATACTTGACTCATTAAAATTAGTGTGATATTATAATAGAGTTGCTTCAAGGCGCCCGTAGCTCAATTGGATAGAGCGTTTGACTACGGATCAAAAGGTTAGGGGTTCGACTCCTCTCGGGCGCGCCATATACTTACGGGAAGTAGCTCAGCTTGGTAGAGCACTTGGTTTGGGACCAAGGGGTCGCAGGTTCGAATCCTGTCTTCCCGACCATGTGAAACCAACAAATTAATTAAATGCGGGTGTAGTTTAGTGGTAAAACCTCAGCCTTCCAAGCTGATGATGAGGGTTCGATTCCCTTCACCCGCTCCATTACCGAAAAAGATTGTTCTTTGAAAACTGAACGAACGTAAAACGTCAAGCGTAATTCTAAAAAAGCTGATTTATCAGCAACAAAGCACCATAGGTGCAAATGAGCTAATCAAACACTTTATTGGAGAGTTTGATCCTGGCTCAGGACGAACGCTGGCGGCGTGCCTAATACATGCAAGTCGAGCGAATCTGAGGGAGCTTGCTCCCAAAGATTAGCGGCGGACGGGTGAGTAACACGTGGGCAACCTGCCTGTAAGACTGGGATAACTCCGGGAAACCGGGGCTAATACCGGATAATATCTATTTATACATATAATTAGATTGAAAGATGGTTCTGCTATCACTTACAGATGGGCCCGCGGCGCATTAGCTAGTTGGTGAGGTAACGGCTCACCAAGGCGACGATGCGTAGCCGACCTGAGAGGGTGATCGGCCACACTGGGACTGAGACACGGCCCAGACTCCTACGGGAGGCAGCAGTAGGGAATCTTCCGCAATGGACGAAAGTCTGACGGAGCAACGCCGCGTGAGTGATGAAGGTTTTCGGATCGTAAAACTCTGTTGTTAGGGAAGAACAAGTACCGGAGTAACTGCCGGTACCTTGACGGTACCTAACCAGAAAGCCACGGCTAACTACGTGCCAGCAGCCGCGGTAATACGTAGGTGGCAAGCGTTGTCCGGAATTATTGGGCGTAAAGCGCGCGCAGGCGGTTCCTTAAGTCTGATGTGAAAGCCCACGGCTCAACCGTGGAGGGTCATTGGAAACTGGGGAACTTGAGTGCAGAAGAGGAAAGTGGAATTCCAAGTGTAGCGGTGAAATGCGTAGAGATTTGGAGGAACACCAGTGGCGAAGGCGACTTTCTGGTCTGTAACTGACGCTGAGGCGCGAAAGCGTGGGGAGCAAACAGGATTAGATACCCTGGTAGTCCACGCCGTAAACGATGAGTGCTAAGTGTTAGAGGGTTTCCGCCCTTTAGTGCTGCAGCAAACGCATTAAGCACTCCGCCTGGGGAGTACGACCGCAAGGTTGAAACTCAAAGGAATTGACGGGGGCCCGCACAAGCGGTGGAGCATGTGGTTTAATTCGAAGCAACGCGAAGAACCTTACCAGGTCTTGACATCCTCTGACAATCCTAGAGATAGGACTTTCCCCTTCGGGGGACAGAGTGACAGGTGGTGCATGGTTGTCGTCAGCTCGTGTCGTGAGATGTTGGGTTAAGTCCCGCAACGAGCGCAACCCTTGATCTTAGTTGCCAGCATTCAGTTGGGCACTCTAAGGTGACTGCCGGTGACAAACCGGAGGAAGGTGGGGATGACGTCAAATCATCATGCCCCTTATGACCTGGGCTACACACGTGCTACAATGGATGGTACAAAGGGCTGCAAGACCGCGAGGTTTAGCCAATCCCATAAAACCATTCTCAGTTCGGATTGTAGGCTGCAACTCGCCTACATGAAGCCGGAATCGCTAGTAATCGCGGATCAGCATGCCGCGGTGAATACGTTCCCGGGCCTTGTACACACCGCCCGTCACACCACGAGAGTTTGTAACACCCGAAGTCGGTGGGGTAACCTTTTGGAGCCAGCCGCCTAAGGTGGGACAGATGATTGGGGTGAAGTCGTAACAAGGTAGCCGTATCGGAAGGTGCGGCTGGATCACCTCCTTTCTAAGGAATATACGGAATTAACTTGATGTTAGACTGTTCGTTCAGTTTTGAGAGTATAATCTCTCAAAATAAGGTGAAAATAGCGAAGGATTCAAGGAAGCGTAAGCTGACGAGAATACCAAAGCTTACCATTCATCAATCGTTCTTTGAAAACTAGATAATGTAATGAAGAAGATTACCGAGTAATCGCCACCTTAGTTATTTTTTCTCTCTATTATTATAGATTGATTTAAGATACTAAACTTTTTTTAATAAACACAACCGTGAGGGTTGTGAGAAGCAAGTAGTTCAAGGAAGCGAGCGAGGAAACACCGGAGTGTGCGTCTTGTGCACATGAGGATGTTGACGAGTGAGCTGACGCCGAAATGCGTAGCTTATCGCAAGCCGAACAATGGTTAAGTTAATAAGGGCGCACGGTGAATGCCTTGGCACTAGGAGCCGATGAAGGACGGGACTAACACCGATATGCTTCGGGGAGCTGTAAGTAAGCTTTGATCCGGAGATTTCCGAATGGGGAAACCCCCTATCCGTTATGGGATAGGATTCATACCTGAATACATAGGGTATGGAAGGCAGACCCGGGGAACTGAAACATCTAAGTACCCGGAGGAAGAGAAAGCAAACGCGATTCCCTGAGTAGCGGCGAGCGAAACGGGATTAGCCCAAACCAAGAGGCTTGCCTCTTGGGGTTGTAGGACATTCTATACGGAGTTACAAAGGAACGAGATAGACGAAGAGGTCTGGAAAGGCCCGCCATAGGAGGTAAAAGCCCTGTAGTTGAAACTTCGTTCCCTCCAGAGTGGATCCTGAGTACGGCGGGACACGAGAAATCCCGTCGGAAGCAGGGAGGACCATCTCCCAAGGCTAAATACTCCCTAGTGACCGATAGTGAACCAGTACCGTGAGGGAAAGGTGAAAAGCACCCCGGAAGGGGAGTGAAAGAGATCCTGAAACCGTGTGCCTACAAGTAGTTAGAGCCCGTTAATGGGTGATAGCGTGCCTTTTGTAGAATGAACCGGCGAGTTACGATTACATGCGAGGTTAAGTTGGACAGACGGAGCCGTAGCGAAAGCGAGTCTGAATAGGGCGAATGAGTATGTGGTCGTAGACCCGAAACCAGGTGATCTACCCATGTCCAGGGTGAAGTCCAGGTAACACTGGATGGAGGCCCGAACCCACGTACGTTGAAAAGTGCGGGGATGAGGTGTGGGTAGCGGAGAAATTCCAATCGAACTTGGAGATAGCTGGTTCTCTCCGAAATAGCTTTAGGGCTAGCCTCATGCGTAAGAATCTTGGAGGTAGAGCACTGTTTGGACTAGGGGCCCTCATCGGGTTACCGAATTCAGACAAACTCCGAATGCCAAAGATTTATCCATGGGAGTCAGACTGCGAGTGATAAGATCCGTAGTCAAGAGGGAAACAGCCCAGACCACCAGCTAAGGTCCCAAAGTATACGTTAAGTGGAAAAGGATGTGGAGTTGCTTAGACAACCAGGATGTTGGCTTAGAAGCAGCCACCATTTAAAGAGTGCGTAATAGCTCACTGGTCGAGTGACTCCGCGCCGAAAATGTACCGGGGCTAAACGTATCACCGAAGCTGTGGATTGAACATCGTTGATGTTCAGTGGTAGGAGAGCGTTCTAAGGGCGTTGAAGCTAGACCGTAAGGACTGGTGGAGCGCTTAGAAGTGAGAATGCCGGTATGAGTAGCGAAAGATGGGTGAGAATCCCATCCACCGAATGCCTAAGGTTTCCTGAGGAAGGCTCGTCCGCTCAGGGTTAGTCGGGACCTAAGCCGAGGCTGAAAAGCGTAGGCGATGGACAACAGGTTGATATTCCTGTACCACCGTATTCTGTTTGAGTGATGGGGGGACGCAGGAGGATAGGGTAAGCGCACGATTGGATGTGCGTCTAAGCAGTTAGAGGGACCATGAGGCAAATCCCATGGTCATATACCTTGAGCTGTGATAGCGAGGGAAATTTAGTACCGAAGTTCTTGATTCCACACTGCCAAGAAAAGCCTCTAGCGAGGAATAAGGTGCCCGTACCGCAAACCGACACAGGTAGGCGAGGAGAGAATCCTAAGGTGAGCGAGAGAACTCTCGTTAAGGAACTCGGCAAAATGACCCCGTAACTTCGGGAGAAGGGGTGCTCATTAGGGTGTTAAAGCCTTGATGAGCCGCAGTGAATAGGCCCAGGCGACTGTTTAGCAAAAACACAGGTCTCTGCGAAGCCGCAAGGCGAAGTATAGGGGCTGACGCCTGCCCGGTGCTGGAAGGTTAAGAGGAGAGGTTAGCTCACGCGAAGCTTTGAATCGAAGCCCCAGTAAACGGCGGCCGTAACTATAACGGTCCTAAGGTAGCGAAATTCCTTGTCGGGTAAGTTCCGACCCGCACGAAAGGCGTAACGATCTGGGCACTGTCTCAACGAGAGACTCGGTGAAATTATAGTACCTGTGAAGATGCAGGTTACCCGCGACAGGACGGAAAGACCCCGTGGAGCTTTACTGTAGCCTGATATTGAATTTTGGTACAGCTTGTACAGGATAGGTAGGAGCCTTAGAAGCCGGAGCGCTAGCTTCGGTGGAGGCGTCGGTGGGATACTACCCTGGCTGTATTGAAATTCTAACCCACATCCCTTATCGGGATGGGAGACAGTGTCAGGTGGGCAGTTTGACTGGGGCGGTCGCCTCCTAAAGAGTAACGGAGGCGCCCAAAGGTTCCCTCAGAATGGTTGGAAATCATTCGTAGAGTGTAAAGGCACAAGGGAGCTTGACTGCGAGACCTACAAGTCGAGCAGGGACGAAAGTCGGGCTTAGTGATCCGGTGGTTCCGCATGGAAGGGCCATCGCTCAACGGATAAAAGCTACCCCGGGGATAACAGGCTTATCTCCCCCAAGAGTCCACATCGACGGGGAGGTTTGGCACCTCGATGTCGGCTCATCGCATCCTGGGGCTGTAGTCGGTCCCAAGGGTTGGGCTGTTCGCCCATTAAAGCGGTACGCGAGCTGGGTTCAGAACGTCGTGAGACAGTTCGGTCCCTATCCGTCGTGGGCGCAGGAAATTTGAGAGGAGCTGTCCTTAGTACGAGAGGACCGGGATGGACGCACCGCTGGTGTACCAGTTGTCTTGCCAAAGGCATCGCTGGGTAGCTATGTGCGGAAGGGATAAGTGCTGAAAGCATCTAAGCATGAAGCCCCCCTCGAGATGAGATTTCCCATAGCGCAAGCTAGTAAGATCCCTGAAAGATGATCAGGTTGATAGGTTAGAGGTGGAAGTGTGGCGACACATGCAGCTGACTAATACTAATCGATCGAGGACTTAACCAAACAGGCGATTACTCAATAAATATCTTCTTCAACATTACCTAGTTTTGAGGGAACGATTCCCTTACAATTTCATAGTCCGGTGGCGATAGCGAGAAGGTCACACCCGTTCCCATACCGAACACGGAAGTTAAGCTTCTCAGCGCCGATGGTAGTTAGGGGCTGTCCCCTTGTGAGAGTAGGACGTTGCCGGGCATATGATTTTTATAAAATAATATTATCGCGGGGTGGAGCAGTTCGGTAGCTCGTCGGGCTCATAACCCGAAGGTCGCAGGTTCAAATCCTGCCCCCGCAATCTGGTCCGGTAGTTCAGTTGGTTAGAATGCCTGCCTGTCACGCAGGAGGTCGCGGGTTCGAGTCCCGTCCGGACCGCCAGTTTAATTTTATATGTGAAACGTATCGAAACAGGGAACTTGTTTCGTTTTTTTTATGTAGAAAACGTAGGTTCTAAAGGTTCAAGTAGAATTGTTTTGTGCCTCGTAAAAAAGTACATCATGACTAATTTGTAAGTCCTTGATAGAGATATAACACTTTATTATTTACAAAAATCCTTACGTTTAATCTATCCCAATAGTAATAATCAGTTTATCCTTCATATTGTATATTACTAGAGAAACTATCACTTTAGCTCGCCATTAGGCGGGTTTTCTTTTTGTCAAAAAAACAAATGCAAATTAGGATGCGTAAACCAAAAATATGTTAAGTATCTTCTAAAAATAGCTATTTTTAGTTGCCTCTACGGAAATAACCGTTAAATAGTAGATACAGGCAAAAGATAGTGTTGAAAAGTTTTAGGCGGGAACGTAAGATACGCGCAAAAGAAAAAGAAAGAGAGCCGGGAATTGCGCGTAAAAGGAAGATACGCGCAAAAGAAAAAGAAAAAGAGCAAGGAATTGCGCGTAAAAGGAAGATACGCGCAAAAGAAAAAGAAAGAGAGCAAGGAATTACGCGTAAAAGGAAGATACGCGCAAAAGAAAAAGAAAAAGAGCCCGGAATTGCGCGCAACAGGAAGATACGGGCAAGAGAAAGAGAAAAAGAGCCCGGAATTGCGCGCAAAAGGAAGATACGCGCAAAAGAAAGAGAAAAAGAGCCGGGAATTGCGTGCAAAAGGAAGATACGCGCAAGACAAAGAGAAAAAGAGCAAGGAATTGCGCGCAAAAGGTTACTGTCCCGACAAATCAAAGTGTTCTTTGATGTCTATGAAAAAATCATGTAAACTACATGTATATGTGTCATTATTATTGTAAATAAATGAAAGACCAAATGTAGGTGATAAAATGGATCAATTCCAGTGGGATACAAAAAATACGGAAGAAACAATGGCATTTGCAAAGAGGCTAGGAGAAAAAGCAGCTGCAGGTGATGTCATTTTATTAGAAGGTGATTTAGGGGCAGGTAAAACAACATTTACGAAAGGGCTTGCGTTAGGCCTTGGTATTGAACGAAATGTGAATAGCCCAACATTCACTATTATAAAGGAATACAATGGCCGTCTGCCTTTGTACCATATGGATGTTTACCGGGTGGAAGATGGCGATGAAGATCTTGGGTTTGATGAGTATTTTCATGGGCAGGGTGTGACAGTCGTGGAATGGGCACATCTAATAGAAGAGCAACTGCCAGAAGAAAGGTTAAAGATTGCAATCCATTATACCGGAAATGAAGAACGAAGAATAGCGCTCCATCCAAAAGGAAAACGCTATGTGAAGCTGTGTGAGGAGTTAGTTAAATGAAAATATTAGCTATAGACACGTCAAATTATACACTAGGGATCGCTCTAGTAGATGACGACAAAATTATTGGGGAATATATCACGAATATCAAAAAGAATCACTCAGTTCGTGTAATGCCCGCGATAGAAATGCTTTTAAAGGATTGCGATACGTTGCCACAAGATATCGAAAAGATTGTTGTCGCAGAAGGACCCGGTTCATATACGGGGGTAAGAATTGGTGTAACCATAGCTAAAACATTAGCTTGGACGTTGAATATACCTCTTTCAGGTGTATCGAGTCTAGCTGTTTTGGCAGCGAGTGCAGGTAGTTATTTTAACGGTGTCATTTCACCGTTATTTGATGCGAGAAGAGGTCAGATTTATACTGGTTTATATCAATTTCAAGAGAGTCGGTTATTAGATCTAGCATCGGATCATCTAACGTTGACCGTTAATTGGACGCAACGTTTATTAAATAAAGAAGAACCGGTTTTATTTGTCGGTAATGATTTATCCATACACAAGGAACAAATTAAAGCAGACTTAGGGGATCGGGCATATTTTGCACGTGTAACTGAACAAAATCCTCGTCCTTCTGAATTGGCGATTTTAGGTAGAGATAAGGAAGCTGTTGATATCCATAATTTTGTCCCTAATTATATCCGTCTTGCTGAGGCAGAGGCAAAATGGATTGAAGCTACGAAAGGGAGCAAGCTCCAATGACCAGTAAATTAACGTTTCGGTTAATGAACGAAGATGATATTGATGAAGTATTAAAAGTAGAACAGGCATCTTTTTCTTCACCTTGGAGTAGAGAGGCCTTTTATAATGAAATGACATTGAACCAATTCTCGGTCTACGTTGTATTAGAAGACGAAGAAGAATTGATAGGATACGGTGGGGCATGGGTGGTCACAGACGAGGCCCATGTAACAAATGTAGCGATACTACCCAAATATAGAGGGAAGAAACTTGGCGAGGCGTTAATGGTCCAGCTGATGGATGTTGTAAAAGAAATGGGTGCCCTTAAAATGACCCTAGAAGTAAGGGTGAGTAACATGATAGCAAGACGGTTGTATAGCAAGCTAGGTTTTCAAGAAGGCGGAATTAGAAAAAATTATTATTCGGATAATCATGAAGATGCTTTAGTAATGTGGGTGAATATAAAATGAAAAAAGATCAATATATATTAGGGATAGAAACAAGCTGTGATGAAACAGCAGTAGCCATCATTAAAAATGGTAGAGAGATCATCGCTAATGTTGTCGCTTCTCAAATTGAAAGTCATAAAAGGTTTGGCGGGGTTGTACCAGAAATCGCTTCAAGGCACCATGTAGAACAAATGACCATTGTATTAGAAGAAGCGTTAAATAAAGCGAGTATGACGATGAACGATATCGATGCAGTTGCTGTGACAGAGGGTCCAGGGTTAGTGGGTGCCCTACTTGTCGGTGTAAATGCAGCGAAGGCGATTGCCTTTGCTCATCAAAAGCCACTTATTGGGGTGCACCATATAGCAGGGCATATTTATGCCAATCGCTTAATTAAAGAAATGACTTTCCCTTCGCTTGCATTAGTCGTTTCCGGGGGCCATACAGAGCTTGTTTATATGAAAGCACATGGTGATTTTGAAGTTATTGGTGAAACACGGGATGATGCTGCTGGAGAAGCATATGATAAAGTAGCGCGAGTTCTAAATATGCCATATCCAGGAGGGCCGCATATTGATCGCCTTGCCCATGAAGGAGAAGCGACAATTAAGCTTCCTCGTGCGTGGCTAGAAGAAGGCTCCTTTGATTTTAGTTTCAGTGGATTGAAGTCTGCCGTTATCAACACAGTGCATAATGCTGAACAACGTGGAGAGACCATCTTACCAGAGGATTTAGCAGCGAGCTTTCAAGAAAGCGTCATTGAGGTATTAGTGACCAAGACCTTAAAAGCAGTAGAGGCATATGATGTGAAACAATTACTATTAGCGGGTGGCGTTGCAGCAAATAAAGGACTTCGGAAAGCATTAACAGAGACCTTTAAGAATAAGGAAGAGATAGACTTAGTCATTCCGCCATTACATTTATGCACAGATAATGCAGCGATGATTGCTGCAGTGGGGGCAATAATGTTCGAAAAAGGGATTTTCTCAGATATGAGTATGAATGCAAACCCGGGGTTAGATATACAGTTTCAACAATAATAATGAAGACTAGTGAATCATGATCATCTATTCACTAGTCTTTTTATTTTTAGTGATGACAGAAAGTTATTCACAATATCAAATAAAGTATTGGTAGTACATCAATTGTGGATAATGTTAAAATTTTCAGAGTTTTTGTTGATAAGTATCATAAAAGTTGTGGATAATGTGGAAAAGTGTTGTTTTACCTATTGTTAATCCGTTTGTGCTGTGAATAAAAATGTGGACAATTTACTTGAAGAAAGAAAAGCTGGGGATAATTAGATTATCCCCAGCTACGCTCAATTACATTAAGTCGCCCAATTCGCTCCATTCTTCAAGTAACTGCTCGAGTTGTGCTTTTATAGCCTCATTTTTAGTTGTAATCTCGAGGACTTTCTCGTGGTCCTGGAAGATTTCAGGGTCACAGAGTTGTTCATCGTAAGTTTCAATTTGCGCTTCTAACTCTTCGATTAACTGTTCAATTTCTGTCAGCCTTCTTTTTCGTTGTCTTTCTAGTTTTTTCGCTTCTTTATCTTGTTGATAACTTTGCTTTTCTGGTTTAGTGATACTTTCTTGTGGCAGGTCTGCTGATTCAAAAAGCTCTATTTCTTCAATTTCCGCTTTTTTATCCACATAGTAATCATAATCCCCTAAAAATTCCGTTGCTCCACTTGTTGATAACTCAATCACCTTTGTTGCAATCCTATTAATAAAATAGCGGTCATGAGAGACAAAGAGGAGCGTACCTGGAAAATCAATTAGTGCATTTTCAAGAATTTCTTTACTATCAAGGTCTAAATGGTTGGTCGGCTCATCTAGTATGAGGACATTTGCTTTTTGCAACATCAACTTAGCTAGTGCTAATCGTGCTTTTTCTCCACCACTCAATGTAGAGACAATTTTCAAGACATCATCTCCAGAGAAGAGGAAGTTACCTAACACGGTACGGACATCTTTTTCAGGCATGAGAGGGTAATCATCCCAGAGCTCGTTTAATACGGTTTTATTTGAACTCAAATCAGCTTGCTGTTGGTCGTAATACCCAATGCGGATATTTGAGCCATATTGAAACGTGCCACCTAAAGCAGGTAGCTTGTCTACAAGGGTCTTCAATAAAGTCGACTTTCCAATACCATTGGGACCTACTAAAGCAATGGAATCGCCTCGAGACATGCGAAATGAAATGTGATCACTGATCTTTTCTTGTTGATAGCCAATGGCTAAAGAGTCAGCGGTTAGCACATCATTGCCTGATTGACGTTCAATTTGAAAGCCGAATGTCGCTGATTTCTCATCGCCTTGGGGGCGATCCATTCGCTCCATCTTCTCAAGCTGCTTACGCCGGCTTTGTGCACGCTTCGTTGTAGAAGCACGGGCAAGGTTGCGTTGAACAAAGTCTTCTAGTTTCGCAATTTCTTCTTGTTGTTTTTCATACATTTTCAAATCACGTTCATAATTCGCTGCTTTTTGGTCAAGATATTTGCTGTAGTTACCAACGTATTTTTTAATATGGTTACGTGATAGTTCATATACCTGGTTGACGACTTTATCTAGGAAATAGCGGTCATGTGAGACAATTAAAATAGCACCATCATAACCACTAAGATACTGCTCTAGCCAGGACAATGTTTCAATATCTAAATGGTTTGTCGGCTCATCTAAAATCAGTAAATCAGGTTTGGTTAACAATAATTTCGCAAGTGCAAGTCGCGTCCTTTGCCCCCCGCTTAATGCAGAAATTTTTGTATCATAGCTAAACGATTGAAAATTAAGGCCATGTAGTACAGAACGAATGTCTGCTTCGTATTGATAGCCACCTTGTTCTTTGAAGTTGACTTGCATTTGATCATAGGTTTTTAAAATTTTATCGTAAGCTTCACCGTTTTCGATGAGTGTTGCATCGCCCATCTGTGTTTCTAGTAAGCGCAATTCCTTCTCTTGTTTACGCAAATAATCAAACACGGTAAGCATTTCGTCCCAAATAGATAGCTCAGATTCTAGTCCTGTATTTTGTGCAAGATAACCGATTTTGGTTTCTTTCGATTGAATAATTTCACCGGAGTCATAGGACATATGTCCAGCAATAATTTTTAAAAGAGTTGATTTTCCCGCACCATTACGTCCAACTAATGCAATGCGGTCTCTCGTTTGTACTTCAAGCTTTATATTCATTAATATAGGATCAGCCACAAAACTTTTCGAAAGCTGATTAACCTGTAATAATATCATTATATTTCACCTCTGTTATAGTGATAGTGTACCTTAATCAGGTGAGGTTCGGCAATAAAGTCACTATTTGGATAGAATATATAAAAAACTACATTACACAGATGAATCAAAATAGTGTATCATTTTCATGTGAGGTGTTATGAATGGCTGAATTTACACATTTTAATGAAGAAGGCAGAGCGAAGATGGTGGATGTGAGTGAAAAACCACAAACTGCCCGTACAGCAATTGCTCATAGTAGTATTGAGCTAAATCAAGAAATCTATCAGAAGATTACTGATGGCACGATGAAAAAGGGTGATGTGCTTGCTGTTGCTCAAGTGGCAGGCATTATGGCTGCAAAAAAGACATCTGATATCATCCCGATGTGTCATCCACTCGCCTTAACCGGAATTGATATATCCTTCAATTGGGAAGAGGTAGAGGATCATTATGTATTACATATTGATTGTACAGTGAAAACAAATGGGCATACCGGAGTAGAGATGGAAGCGTTGACAGCTGCTACAGCTACCGCTTTAACGGTATATGATATGTGCAAAGCAGTAGATAAAGGCATGGTAATAGGACCAACATATTTAGTAGAGAAAACCGGTGGTAAAAACGGTGACTTTAGAAGGGCTTAAGTAAATGGAATGGAGTGGAGCCTATGTCCAATGAATCAACGAAAATCCCTCAAGCAACGGCTAAACGATTGCCTTTGTATTATCGTTTTTTGAAAAATTTACACGCATCAGGAAAGCAGCGAGTTTCTTCAGCAGAATTAAGTGAAGCGGTGAAAGTAGATTCTGCAACAATTCGACGAGATTTCTCCTATTTCGGTGCATTAGGGAAAAAAGGTTATGGATATAACGTAAATTACTTATTAGGATTTTTCCGTAAGACACTCGATCAAGATGAAGTGACAAAGGTAGCGTTAATTGGTGTAGGGAATCTAGGTACAGCGTTTTTAAATTATAATTTTTTAAAAAATAATAATACAAAGATTGAAGTGGCATTTGATGTTTCAGAAAGTAGGGTTGGCACGTCTGTAGGCGAAGTACCTGTCCGTCATTTAGATGAACTAGAAAAGTTGATTGATGAGCACCATATTCAAGTTGTCATTTTGACTGTACCGTCTCATGCCGCACAACCAATTACGGATAGAATCGTTAAAAGTCATGTAAAGGGAATCTTGAACTTTACGCCAGCGCGGTTAACGGTTCCTTCCCATATTCGCATCCATCATATTGATTTGGCGGTCGAATTGCAATCATTAGTATACTTCTTAAAACACTATCCATCATAAAAAAGGAGCTGACCCGCATGGAGTCAGCTCTATTTTTTATCCTCTTTCTTTTTCATACGATAATGCATAGCTATTAATTTAATCCCGCCACCAATATCAAAAGTGGCAAAAATCAAAATGAAGATCGTTAGAAATCCCCAACCTCCACCGTTTTGAAGATTAATAATCGCAAAATAAATAAATACAAATCCAAAAAGAAGGGAGATAATCCCTGTGAACAAAGGTGTTCTCATCTAACATCATCCTAATCTGCTAAAAATCATTTGTACCGTTTCTAAGTCTGTCATATATTTTTCTAGCTTATCCATATTCAATTGAATCACAACGACAAAGGTATTCATCGCTACATGAGCAATGATCGGTACGAGAATACGATTGGTTTTTACATATAAAAACGCAAACGTAAAGCCCATCGCTGCATAAAGAATTAAGTGCTCAATTTCCCCATGCGCGAGAGAGAAAATTAATGAACTAATTAGTGCTGATAAAAAGAAGTTCAATCGTTTATGCAAGGAACCAAAGATGATTTTCCTAAAAATGATCTCTTCTAAAATCGGACCAATAATGGAAACAACGATAATCACGAGAGCAGATGTTTCAATTAAAGACATAATTTGCTGTGTATTGTCTGACCCCATCTCAATGCCGAGCATTAATTCAATATTCGCTGCAACGGTTTGAGCAATAAATGCTAGCGGAATACCTGCAATCGCCCACCCGATAGAAGTCGATAATGGTGCTTGTTTCCTCATTGGCATCTCTTTGCTTTCTTTCCGTAAAAACCACAAAGTTAAGAGAAGGGTAATTGTAAAACTAATGACAATCCAGAGTGGCGGGGCAATTTTTGCAACCTCATCAAAGCTGTATCCTAACATATTACCTAGAAAAAGAATGGCAGGAACGCCAACGATGGCTGATAATTGCATGGCTATATAAATCATAATGATAAACCAATACTCTTTTTTCAATGGCTAGTCTCCTATTCATAAAGAAGTTACACTAATATTTATTTTACCTGTTAAACACTATTGGTTTCAAATAGTACATCCTTATGAAGTGCATAAAACAAATAGAAGTTGTATAGAATGGAGAGGTTCGCATTTTTTTTTTGTAAAATTGCAAGGTTCTTACTTGCAAAAAAGAGTAGTTTTGATTAATATAATAATTGTGTTAGCACTCAAGACTAACGAGTGCTAATAAAATAATTTTCAAATGAATTGAGGAGGTTGTTTCACTTGTTGAAGCCACTAGGTGATCGAATTATTATCGAGCTTGTTGAAACGGAAGAAAAAACTGCAAGCGGTATCGTACTACCAGATAGCGCGAAAGAAAAGCCTCAAGAAGGTAAAGTCGTAGCAGTTGGTACTGGACGTGTACTAGAAAATGGTGAACGTGTAGCATTAGAAGTTGCAGAAGGCGACCTTATTATCTTCTCAAAATATGCAGGAACAGAAGTGAAATACGAAGGTACAGAATACTTAATTTTACGTGAAAACGACATTCTTGCTGTGATCGGTTAATAAAAAAACAGCTATATACTTATTATAAAGATTTTTAACTATTAGAGGAGGTACTTAATAATGGCTAAAGATATTAAATTTAGTGAAGACGCTCGCCGCGCGATGCTTCGTGGAGTGGATACACTTGCAGATGCAGTAAAAGTAACTCTTGGACCTAAAGGACGTAACGTGGTTCTTGAGAAGAAATTCGGTTCTCCATTAATTACAAATGATGGTGTAACAATTGCTAAAGAAATCGAACTAGAAGATGCATTCGAAAACATGGGTGCGAAACTAGTTGCTGAAGTAGCAAGTAAAACAAACGACGTAGCTGGTGACGGTACAACAACTGCAACGGTTCTAGCGCAAGCAATGATCCGCGAAGGTTTGAAAAACGTAACAGCTGGTGCAAACCCAATGGGTATCCGTAAAGGGATCGAAAAAGCGGTTGCTACAGCAGTTGAAGAGTTACAAGCGATCTCTAAACCAATCGAAGGCAAAGAGTCTATTGCGCAAGTAGCATCCATCTCTGCTGCTGACGAAGAAGTTGGACAATTAATCGCTGAAGCTATGGAGCGTGTAGGTAACGACGGTGTTATCACAATCGAAGAATCTAAAGGATTCACAACAGAAATGGATATCGTTGAAGGTATGCAATTCGACCGTGGATACAGCTCAGCTTACATGGTAACAGATACAGATAAAATGGAAGCAGTATTAGATGATCCTTACATCTTAATCACTGACAAAAAAATCGCAAGCATTCAAGAAGTATTACCAGTACTTGAGCAAGTAGTACAACAAGGTAAACCATTACTTCTTATCGCTGAAGATGTAGAAGGCGAAGCATTATCTACATTAGTAGTGAACAAATTACGTGGAACATTCAATGCAGTAGCTGTTAAAGCGCCTGGATTCGGTGACCGTCGTAAAGCAATGCTTGAAGATATCGCTATCCTAACTGGCGGTGAAGTAATCACTGAAGAGCTAGGTCGTGACCTTAAATCTGCTACAATCGACTCTCTAGGACGCGCTTCTAAAGTCGTTGTAACAAAAGAAAACACAACAATCGTTGAAGGTGCTGGTGCAAGCGACCAAATCGCAGGCCGCGTAAACCAAATCCGTAAACAAATGGACGAAACAACTTCTGAATTCGACCGTGAAAAATTACAAGAACGCCTTGCTAAACTAGCTGGTGGCGTAGCAGTCGTAAAAGTTGGAGCGGCTACAGAAACAGAACTTAAAGAACGTAAACTACGCATTGAGGATGCCCTAAACTCTACACGCGCAGCTGTAGAAGAAGGTATGGTATCTGGTGGTGGTGTTGCCCTTCTTAACGTATACAACAAAGTTGCTGCATTAGAAGAAGAAGGCGATGTTCAAACAGGTATCAATATCGTTTTACGTGCAATGGAAGAGCCAGTACGCACAATCGCTCACAACGCAGGTTTAGAAGGATCTATCATCGTAGATCGCCTAAAACGCGAAGAAGTAGGCACTGGCTTCAACGCTGCAACAGGCGAATGGGTAAACATGATCGACGCTGGTATCGTTGACCCTGCCAAAGTAACACGTTCAGCTCTACAAAACGCTGGTTCAGTTGCTGCCATGTTCCTAACAACAGAAGCAGTCGTAGCTGACAAACCAGAAGAAAACGCACCTGCAATGCCTGATATGGGCGGTATGGGTGGAATGGGCGGCATGATGTAATCTAGCTTTTAAAAGCTTGTTATATCAACGTTCACACCATCGGCACCATTAAATAGGTGCCGAAAAGGTGCCAGAATTTTAAAAAACGGTGCCAAATTGATAGAAAATCAGAGGCTTCTCATTAGTTCTAAGAACTTTTGGGGAGCTTCTTTTTTTTCGGTCTTTTGTAATATGCAAATATACTTGAGTTGCCGTTGAATCTTCTGTATGACCTAAACGGTCCATGATTTGAAGTAGAAAATTAAAATATTTTTTGGAAATTCAATGATAGAAGAATGCTAACGGTACATCATCCTTCTTGTGTCATTAAAAATCAATCTCTTATTCAATAAAACTGCATTTTCCGTTTAAAAATCAAAGCCCTTCTCAATAGAGAGGGGCTTTGATTCACCTTGTCTCTTTTTTTAATTATATTATTTAAAGTGCTTAGGTATTGTATCGGAAGAGTGAATAACATTTACAGTTGGGGAGTTTAATTAAATGAAGATGACGAGTTGTAGCGTATGCTTTGCTGTACTTCCAGTAAAAGACACAATGGTCTTTAAACCTATCTGCCGTAAATGTCGCATTAAACAATAAAAAAAGCCAGGATTTCCTGGCACCCAATTATATTTTAACATAGGGGGTTCCTGTATAAAAGAAACTGCCAGCAAACATATAGAATCGAGCTGATACAAGTGCAAAAATTTTTAAAAAGTAAAAAAACCCCTTTAAATAAAAAAGGGGCCTTTCGACTAAAGTTTCTGTATATTACTCACACTATTCATTGTTATTAATAACTATTTGTTAATTACAATGGATAATTTATAGTTTGCATGCTCGTTTAATTCCTCCAAAAAGTGATTCATTAGTTGGTTTGTCGGGAATTTGCATTCGAGAAGGTAACAACCATCCCCACTAATTTTATAATTATTAATAATAAATTGTTCCTTTGTTTTAATGAATGACAGGTAAGGGTGATGATAGACGCTTTGTGTAATGATGGTTAAAAAAGCATGAATGGAGTACCCTAATTTAACTTGACTAACTTTAATCGTATAACCCTCAATGACTCCATTATCTTCTAATTTTATAACTCTGGCTGAAGTAGCTGGTCCAGTCAAATGGACTTTTTTACCTAATTCCTTCATCGTGATTCGACTGTTCTTCGACAGTTCGTCTAAGATTTGCGCATCTGTGTTATCTAACATTTATTTAACTCCTTTCATTAATAAGGTCAAACGTCCCTAATACTTTATTTAATCTATGTATGTGTCTTATGTATGAGTATAGAATATAGATTGTTCGAAGGAAAATCAAAGAAAGGGAGTTAATGAATATGAATATACATCAGGTTCGAAATGCAACAATAGTTGTTGAATACGCAGGGAAAAAGTTTTTAGTTGACCCCATGTTAGCAGAAAAAGGGACTTACCCACCTTTCCCAAATGCACTAAGACAAGACCAAAACAATCCATTGGTAAGCTTACCCACACATATTGAGAATATTATCCAAAATATTGATGCAGTTATTGTTACTCATCTTCATTATGATCATTGGGATGAAGCCGCTAAAGATTCTTTACCAAAAGAAATTAAAATATTTGCCCAGAATGATGAAGATGCAACAGAAATTCGAAATGACGGTTTCCAAAATGTAGAGGTTTTACATGAGGATACAGTCTTTGATGGTATCCAATTGATTAAAACAAAAGGGGAACATGGAAGAGGAGAGATCTTAAAACTTGCGGGTCTTGTATGTGGTATTGTCTTTAAACACCCTTCTGAGAAAACATTATATGTTGCTGGAGATACGGTATGGTATAAAGAAGTTCAGGAAGTAATCGATTCACATAATCCAGAAATCATCGTGGTAAATGCTGGAGATAATCAATTCTTGCAAGGCGGCTCTTTAATCATGGGGAAAGAGGATGTACATGAAGTCTCCAAAGCTGCTCCTAACGCAAAAATTATTACTGTTCACATGGAAGCTGTAAATCATTGGGGGTTGTCCAGAGAAGAATTAAAGAGTTTTATTAATGAAAATGAACATATGTCTAATGTTTTAGTTCCAGATGATGGTGAATCTTACTCATTTTAAAATATAAACGGCCAGGTATGAAAAAGAACTTTAATGGCGTTTTTATTATTCTAAGGTCTGGAGATAGTTACGACCCTATTTTAGTAAAAAAGCCCTTCTCAATTGAGATGGGCTTTCATTTCTTCAAAGGCTTCTTTAAGGCTTCTTTCATTGTATTTGTATAACCTTCAACTTTAATCCCTCCATTGTCAGATGTACCATCAACGGTGACTGGTCAACTTTGAGCAAAGATATAATATATATATCCTTTTCATCTGTAATAAAGTATATATCTTCAGGTTCATGTGATATTTTATCCAAAATATACTCACCAATAATATCCATTAGTGCTATAATTATCTTGTTTAAGGAGTGTGAAAGAATGGTAAAAAGAAAATTTGTTGCCTCACTATTAACATTTTTTATATCTACCTTAATAATTACTTTATTTGTTCCGATAGATATTATATTTAGTGAATATAATGAACGAAGAGATTTTTTCCATTTTTTTGATGAATTTTTAATTTATTCTATTTATACTGGAGCTGGAATTTTTCTTTATGGTTTACCTTTATCGATCATCATAGAAAAAATATTAAAGAAATCTAAGGAAGCACGATTCTTTTTTACGTTTGCGTTCCATCTTCTACTAGGTATTATCCCTTTTTTCTTATTATGGTTTTTTACCTTATTTTCAATATTGATATCAGTTTTATTTTTTATTATTGACGAAATTTTGAGGTCGATAAATAGTAGAGGCATCAAGAAATAAGAACATTAAATTTTTCTACACCAAAGGTAGTTGAGCAAAACTAACTAGATTATTAAACTAACTATGCCGTTATTTCAATAATTCAGTACAAACTTCAATACTCCTTTTTAGCAACAATAAAAAAGAACGAATTCTATCATCGAAAATTCTTCCTTCTTTTATGATACTAATTTCATCCAAGCGGTATTGGTATTGACGCTCCTTTTATCACTTCTTTTAATATAACATTCCAAATGACTTCTATATTTATCAAGAAACATTTCACCAAACCTAAATGTATTTGATTTAAGAATTATTTTATAATAGGTGCCTTCATTAGTATTTCTCTATATTGTTCGGTGAATAAATTGATTAATATTCTTAATTGATTAGGCATATTTAAAGGTAAGACTAAAACTAGTGGAAGTGGGAAAAAGAAAAAGTATTACGAATGGGATCATACACACAACGATATTGAAGTATATGATCATAAGGGTAAACACCTAGGTAGTATGGATCCTTTAACAGGAGAAATGATAAAGGGGCCAGTTAAAGGGAGAAGTATTAAGATTTAATTTTGTATTGCTGGAGAGTGGTGGATTTTGAAAAAAATTAGAGGTTGGAAAAGAAGAATTAAACAGATAGAGAATCTAGAAAAAGAAAATAAAATATTTAATCTTCCCATATTGCAAAATCAATATGTTGATTATTTAAAAATGTTTAACTTTCAAGATTTAGACAAGATACCAGATTGGTATAAGAAAAGAATCACTATAACTTTTATAAATATTTTTGACTCATGGAAAGAGTATGCGCATGTTTATAATTTGGAACATTTTTATATTAGACTGCATATACACGAAGATAATATTTTCGAATCTCAAATAATGATTGTGATTGAAAATCAAATTAATGAATATAAATCACGTTTTATAAGATGTACGGATGAAGTAAAAAAGCCATATTGGTTAGATAACCTTTCCAAAGAGTTTACTCCATATTATTCTTGTACTGTTTGGTTAGAAGATGAGCTTGAGACGCTATCAGAAACAGAAAAGGAATTAATGCTTTCAAATCTACTTGAAATTAGAAATACAGATTCAAATGAAAAAGAATATCTAATAAATGATGGTATTTTATGGTGTTTAGAATATGACAAATAATGGTTGCATTTATTCTTACTTTTGTTCAATATTATAATAAAATAACGATAAAAATGTTGGAAATAGTAGTACAGTTCTCTTAAATTGGGGATGTGCTACTATTTTTTTTAAAAAAATATAAAGTGGTATTTATAAAAATATTTACTAGATAAATGAATAAATATATTGAGTTAAAAATAACTTATATTAAAATTTTTTTTCGAAAACAGTAGTTTTCGTTTTTTCTACTAAGCTATCTAGTTAGTATTAATTAATTATGCTTTTGTAACCTGATCAGAGAAAAGAGATATGTACGAAATCTCCGCAGCAAGTTGGTAATATCTTAAGGTAGAAGTGGTTCCGTAATGGTTGCTACATTTCAACAAACTTATAAGATAAAGTGAAAAGAAAATTGACTTTGGGAGGCTTTTATAAGGAAAATACATAGATATACAGGATGGCGTTTTAATAGGTATATCTGTATTACTTATCCCATTTATATTTTACCATGAACGATTCTATAATGATTTTTCTGTTTGGTTTGTTTTTGGTCATCTTCTTTGGATTGAGAATGAAAAAATTTAAAGATTAGTAAATAGAGTGACTTTAGTTTCTTGTATTTCCTCAGCCGCTGTACTCCTAAATAAAAATAAATTCTATATATGTACCTTTCCCTTTAGTAAATAGGAAAAGTGAATTATATGTTAGGAAAGTTAGTTTAAGCGTTTCAATTGTTGATAAGTAGCCTGAGTCGTTTTCCCAATTAGAAAACGGCTCTTTTCATATTTAAATGATCATCTATTTGTCCTGCCATTTTACATTACTTGTGAGAAATATGGAATTAAATGTATTTAAAACTACACAGAATATTTAGAAAATATAGACATAAAAAGCAATTGTTGTTGTATTTTTTCGTTGGAAAAGATTTTAAACTTAGTTTAAGAAAGCGATTTCATTTAGGAGTTTAATGGAAAGGGTGGTTCTAGTTTATGAGTTTTAATACTGGAAATTGGACATCAGCATCGATTCATTCGCTAGTGGATGCAGAGCAGGGGAAAATTGATCCACGTATTTATACGGATCAGGAGTTATATGAGTTGGAATTGGAGCGGGTTTTTGGTCGCTCGTGGTTGCTTCTTGGTCATGAGAGTCATGTGCCTAAGAAGGGGGATTATTTAACGACTTATATGGGAGAAGATCCTGTTGTGATGGTACGTCAGAGGGATGGCAGTATTAAGGTGTTTCATAATCAGTGTCGACATCGGGGGATGAGGATTTGCCGGGCTGATTGTGGGAATGCGAAGGCGTTCACTTGTACGTATCATGGTTGGGCATATGACACAGCTGGCAAATTAGTGAATGTGCCATTTGAAGAAGAGGCGTTTCCTTCTGATTTTAAGAAAGAAGATTGGGGTCCGTTGCAGGCGCGTGTGGAGATATATAAAGGATTAGTATTTGCCAATTGGGACCCGGAGGCACCGGATTTGCTGACGTATTTAAGTGATGCCACACCATACATGGATACGATGCTGGACCGCTCTGAGGCAGGTACAGAGGTTATTGGTACGATGCAAAAGTGGGTGATTCCTTGTAATTGGAAGTTTGCGGCAGAGCAATTTGCAGGTGATATGTACCATGCGGCTACAACTTCTCATTTGGCAGCAGTAGTGGCAGGATTGCCGGAAGATCAAGATTTGTCTGTTTTTCAACCACATATGAAAGGTCACCAGTTTCTTTCTGAATGGGGCGGTCATGGTTGTGGATTCTATCTTGATACAGCAAGAGGGTAAAAATAATCTATTATGCACTCTTATGAAGTATCAGTCTGATTACTTCATAAGGGTTTTTGCACTTTAATAGAATGGATATGTTTCTTTTGTTCATAATAAAGGAATAAATAACCATTTTAGATTACGTTTGATAAGTGATTATTACAGGTGATGTAAAAATTAAAGTATCTTAAATACAAAGTCGTTAAGTTAGGATTAAAATGCGTATGATGAATAGATTCTTATGTATAATAAATGCGTTTTGATGCTAATAAAAAGTAGGTGTGGAAATGATGGAAACCATCACAGATATATTTAAAAAACCAACTTCAAATAATGAAATCCAATTAATAGGGATGAAAGAAGAGGAAATTGCATTTGATCATTCGAAGGTGAAGTTTGTCGGAGAGGGCAATACATTAATTGTTGAACGTGGCGCCAAATTTAAAAATACGAATATTCATTTTAATGGTAACCATTCAGTTGTCATTATTGGTAAATCCAATCGACGTGCGACATTTAATGTTTCAGTATGGAATAATAGTGCCTTCTTTATTGGGCGGAATTATTCTTTTAATGGGAGTGCTAGATTTATTCTTTCAGAGCAAAAGAATCTCTTCATTGGTCATGATAATATGTTTTCCACAGGTGTGGTTGTAAGGTTAGCGGATCCACATTTGATTTATGATGCAGCAACGAAAAAGCGCATTAATCCAACTAAAAGCGTTTATTTAGGTGATCATATTTGGATTGGACAAGATGTGATGATATTAAAAGGTGTTAATATTGGGTCTGGTTCTATTCTTGGAGCAAAATCACTTGTGACAAAATCATTACCATCCAATGTGTCAGCAGCGGGAAGTCCGGCTCGAATTGTGCGCAAAGATGTGTTTTGGGCTCGCCCATCTGTCCATGCGTATACAGACAATGAAACGGAAGCGGCAGAGCAATTTGCCGATGATCGGTTCATTTATAGCGAAGATGGAAGTATAAAGGAACCTATGAAGATTATTGAAAAGCAATTAATTGATGCTGCTAACTGTGATGAGAAAGTAAATATCTTATTGCCTTACTTAGAAAATACTCCTAAAAATCGCTTTTATACTCCTATGAAATCGAAACAGAAAGAGCCATTACTTAAAGGGATATTTTCAAAAGGAGAATAATCACTTCACATAAGTTGATAAATGGTATAATATAAATATAAAATAATAAATGATTGATTAATCAATCATTTATAGAAGGTGTTTAAATGCCATTATCGGAAAAACAAATTCAAAATATGGAGCTCCGGAAAAAGAAGATTCTTGAAGCGGCTATGGGGTTATTTGCGACTGAAGGGTATGAGGGTACGACAATTAAGAAGGTTTCTGTTGCTGCTAATGTTAGTTTTGGTAGTGTGTTTACTTATTTTAAAGATAAGGAAGCATTGTTTTATACCGTTGTTGTTGAACCATTAGCAGAATTGAAGGAGCGCGTTTTATTTTTTGATGAGACGTCTGCTGATCCTTTATTGGAAACAAAACAGATGTTAAGAGAGCATTTTAGAGCATTTGCAGAAATGAATCGTTATTTGCAATTGGTTGTACAAGTTGTGGGACAGCATGAACGGTATGCTGATGTGTTTAAGGAATTAGATGAGTTCCATGATGTATTTCGTGGGAAGGTCGGACAATTGGTACAAAACGGGCAGCAAATAGGGGTGTTTAAGAAACAAGATCCGCTTATTGTTGCTACATTGTATACGAGTCTCTTAATAGGCGTTCGTTTAAATTCAACTGATAATCGCTATAGTGATGTGTGGGAACAATATGCTGTCACTGCACTAAATCTTTTTGCACCAACTGAAGAGTAACAGATAAAGGGCTTTCCGGTTAGGGAAGTCTTCTCATTCGCTTCAACAATGATTGATTAATCAATCATTAAAAAGAGGAGGAATTTGTATGAAAAATCTGCACCCAGCCATCCGTATTAGATTACTGTTGCAATTCATTTCATCTATTTCAACAATGGCGATTTTACCTTATATCATTATTTATTTTGCTGAAGAAGTTGGGAAGGCCGTGACAGGTGTTCTATTTCTATGTGTGATGTTGGCAAGTGTTTTAGGCTCCTTATTAGGTGGATTTACTTCAGACAGAGTAGGGAGAAGGAAGGTAATATTGCTTGCAGAACTGTTTGTATTTATAGGGTATTTAGGTGCTGCAGTTGCCAATACATCCGTTGGTGCCTATCCTTACATCACTTTTCTATTTTTTATGACCATTCAATTTAGCACAGGTGTCGTCAATCCAGCCTATCAAGCATTAATCATTGATGTGAGTTCCCCTGAAGAAAGAAAAATAATTTACACTTATGCCTATTGGGTTCGAAATTTAGGGATTGCTATTGGTAGTATGGTCGGCGCTTTCTTCTTTTTTCCCCACCTTGTCTTACTACTCCTTAGTGCAGCTCTTGTGTCCTTACTTTCTATTTTGATGACAAAGGTGTTTATTAAAGAAACCTATCAACCTAACGTACAGCGGCAAAAAAGTAGTCAAACGATTCAAGTGTATAAAGAGTATTTAAATATATTAAAGCATAAGTTTTTTATCATATTTATTCTTGCTAGTGTATTAATTGTAGCTGTGGAGGAACAATTAACGAATTATATTGGTATTCGTTTAAAAGAACAGCTCCCAAATCCAGTACAGATCATTACCGCCATTCCTATGGAGGTAGATGGTGTGAATCTACTAGGACTTTTGAAGACAGAAAATACTATACTTGTTGTTGCTCTTACGTTCGTTGTAATTACACTCATAAAAAGATGGAAGGAACGTGTGACATTTTTGGTTGGACTTTTGCTGTTTTTCACCGGTTATACGGTTCTTAGCTTTACAACCATTCCCATGCTGCTTATTGTTGCTATGTTCCTCGCATCTATTGGTGAGATGATGTATATCCCGATGCAGCAGGCCTTGCTCGCTAATAGTGTGCCTGATCATGCGAGAAGTACTTACATGTCGCTGTATGGTGTTTCAATTTTCTTAGGTGTCAGTGCTGCAGGTGTCGTTGTCATTGTAAGTGAATGGATTCCATCTCTTGTTATTACTGGTGTAATTGCTTTAATGGGCGGGTTGAGTTTTATTTTGTTTGCACGGTTAGTAAGCATAGAAAAGAAACAAGAAGAAACAAATATCATTAACCTAAAATCAGTCTCTAGATAGTAGGTTAGGTTAAAACATAATATGTTTAAAAACCGACAAAAAAAGGGTGCCTACCTTCATCCAAACAATACTCCACCCGCTGCCTGTAGTTTTGCCATTCAATCATTTGTAACGCCTGGTCAATAGGGAAGTAGCCAACTGCTAAGCTTTCTGAACTTGTGGTTGGTTCTCCGCCGGTAGGTTTGGCAAGGAATAAGGTGTTACAGATGGATTTTTCTACGTTCTGGAAGATGCCACAGAAGCGTATGATCTCTACGTCGATTCCAGATTCTTCTTTCGTTTCGCGGATGGCTGCCTCTGTGATGGATTCACCTTCTTCTACTTGTCCACCAGGCATTTCCCAACCTCTTAGTGGCCCTTTGATGAGTAGGATTTCATTATGATCGTTTAAAACAATCGTTGCTGCTGAGACAATATGTTTAGGTGTAGCCATAAAATCCCCCCTCGCTATTCTCTAGTTAATTTATTCCATATTATCATGAATGGATGAGTTTTTTTTCTAAAAGTTAAATCTATTAAAATATTTCAGCTTTACCTTACTAAAGAGTTTTCTTTTTCTGCAAAAAGGTCTACAATTTGATGTAAGTAATCATTGTGGAGGATTTAGGATGATAAAGCGAAGTTTAGTTGAAATTCAGGATATGTTAAATGGTTCAGGTCTGCAAGAAGAATACGCTGATATCCGTGTTGACGGGGTTTCGATAGATACAAGAACATTACATAAGGGGAATTTATTTATTCCTATTATGAGAATTGATGATGGTCATAACTATGTAAATACGGCTTTCGATCGGGGTGCTACTGCAACCCTTTGGAAGAAGGGGCATAAGCATCCACCAGAAGGCGTACCCGTGATTTACGTCGATGATCCACTTCAAGCATTACAAGAGTTGGCAACTGCTTATCGTGAACAATTAAATATGAAGGTTGTCGGTGTAACGGGGAGTAATGGAAAAACAACAACGAAGGATATGGTTAAGTCCATATTACAGACGACATATAAAGTCCATAAGACAAAAGGGAATTTAAACAGCCAAATCGGGTTGCCTCTTACCATTCTTGATGTCGAAGAAGGCACAGAGGTCCTTGTTCTAGAAATGGGTATGAGTGAAAAGGGACAAATTCATCGTCTGTCAACCATTGCTCAGCCTGATGTTGTAGTTATTACGATGGTTGGTTTGGCACATATTGCGACACTAGGTTCGGAAGAAAATATCGCCAATGCTAAACTGGAAATTATTGATGGTTTAAGAGATGGTGGCTTATTTATATACTATGGCGATGATGCTCACTTAAAGCAGGCGTTAGCGAATGTGAATTTACCCATGCGTGTTAAAACATTCGGTCATGAAGTAACGAATAATTACTACTATGAAAAAGTAAAAGAATATAAAAAATATCTTGAGTTTGATATCGCAGGAGAGCAGTCATTTAAAGATCTAAAGGTATCGATCATTGGTAAACATAATGTGAAAAATACGTTAGCAGCGGTAGCTGTCGCTCTTGAATTGGGAGTGACGCCTGAAAACATTATCGCTGGATTGAAGAATTTAGATTTGACTGCCATGCGAATGGAAACAATTCAAACAAAAAAAGGATACACCATTATTAACGATGCTTGGAATGCGAGTCCGAACTCTGTACAAGCTGCGATTGAAACAGTACAGGAAATGGATGGCTATCATCAGAAAATATTAGTACTAGGGGATATGCTAGAACTAGGTGATAGTGCTGAAACTCTCCATAAACAAATGGCAAAGGCAATTGACCCGAATGAAATTGATTTTGTCGTCACATATGGAATATTAGCCTCTGCAATTGCAAAAGAAGCGAAACAAATGATGGGGGAAGACAAAGTGGTGTCTCCTTATACAAAATCGGAAATCGTTCAATTTATTAATAAAATCGTGAAGAAAGAAGCCCTCATTCTATTTAAGGGCTCCAGGGAGATGAAATTAGAAGAAGTAGTGAAAAACTTAATCTAAGTCTAAAAGCAGCTTACTTAAAATTTAAGTGAGCTGCTTTTTTATTTTCCTATTTGGTATAATTCTCCTTTCAATAACAAATAGTAAGGTCAGAATATTGTGAAGGGAAGTGCACGCATGACAGAAGAAAAGATTAACCTTTCTTCTTCGGAGTTAGCGTCTTTATGGACATCTTATATGCAGAATACGATGTCCGTTCAGTTTTTAAGTTATTTGCGAGAAACCGTGGAGGATAACACGATATCTCAACTAGTACAAACTGCTTGTCAGATTTCAGAAGACCATATAGCAAAGGTAAAAAGTGTTTTTGTACAAGAGAAAATACCTATTCCTAAAGGTTTTACTGCTGCTGATGTAAATAGAGATGCACCGAAAGTTTATACAGATATATTTATGCTGACCTATATTCATCACATGGCTAAAGCTGGCATGCTTAGTTATAGTGGATTTCTTGCGTTAAGTGCAAGAAAAGATATAAGAAAGCTTTTTAATAAGGCACTTTTTGCGACAGCTGATTTATTTGAGCAAAGTTCAGAAATCCAAATCAATAAAGGTGTATTTGTCCGATCGCCAGTTATTCCTTATCCAAAAGAAATTGATATGGTGGATGATAAAAGTTATTTCAAAGGATTAAATCCTTTTGCTGACAAAAGGTCGTTGAATGCTGTGGAAATCTCTCATCTTCATCTTAATTTTTTCAATAATGTTGTTGGGCTAAAATTAGCTACAAGCTTTGCCCAAATGTCACCAAGAAAAGAAGTACAAAAGATATGTATACAAGGCAAAGATATTTCAGAAAAACATGTGGAATTATTTGCTGTTACTTTGATTAACAATGGTCTTCAAGCACCAATTGATGGAGATGTTAGTATTACCAATTCAACTGCCGAAGTATTCTCGGATAAATTAATCCTTTTTCAATTAGGAATGTTAACAGCTGCCGGGAGTGGAAACTATGCGACGGGTGCTGCAGCAAGTCAAAGGCATGACCTGATCATCAATTATGAACGTTTAGCTATGGAAGTGGGTCAGTATGCAAAGGATATAGCGAATTTAATGGTGGAATTGGGTTATCTTGAACAACCACCTGGAACGTTGGATAAAGAAAAACTGGCAAAAAGTAAAGAAAAAGAATAAAAAGGTAAGCATCATGAAGGTGCTTACCTTTTTACTATCTGTGATTGGCCGAACGTTTAACTTTGCGCCATTGACCTAGCTCTATTTATTCTTAGGAGGCGATTAGATCTCTTGTAGATAGAGTAGTTTAGTTTCACTAACCATCTTTGGATTAGATGAATCAAATGAGCAATAAATTCCAACGTTCATCCCTCCACACCGATATTACGTGACGAGCACGTAGCCCTATCTTTTCCTAAAGAATAAAAGTTATACAGATGAAAAGTTGGTAGTTACATGACGAATGTGACATGTTTAATAAAGGGGAGAAAGGGAATGGGTTAAGTAGAATCAATAATATCCCTAAAGGAGCTTGATTATACTTATGCGAAATTATACTAAGCACTATATTAATGGCGAATGGGTCACATCAACGGGATCTAAAACCAATGATGTCATTAATCCAGCAACGGAAGAAGTAATGGGAAAAATTAGTTCAGGAACAGAAGAAGATTTAGATAAAGCAGTGGCAGCGGCCAAAGCTGCATTTCCATCATTCTCTCAAACATCAGTAGAAGAAAGAATTGAGTTACTTGAGCGAATTTGTCAAGAATATGAAAAACGTAAAGACGATATTATAGAAGTGATTACAGAAGAACTAGGCTCTCCTGTTAAGCGAAGCAATAAAGTCCATTATCAAATGGGTTTACAACACTTTAAACAAGCGGTAGAGGAATTAAAAACGTTCAAATTTGAAGAAGAACGAGGAAACACATTAGTTCGCAAGGAAGCGATCGGTGTAGCAGGACTCATCACACCATGGAACTTCCCTACGAATCAAACCTCTACTAAATTGGCAAGTGCGTTTGCTGCTGGTAGTACCGTAGTGCTTAAACCAGCATCAAATACACCATTTGCAGCGATGATTTTAGCGGAAATCTTTGAAGCAGCAGGTTTGCCAAAAGGTGTCTTTAACCTAGTAACAGGTTCAGGTTCAACAATTGGTAATGGCATTAGTTCACATCCTGATATTGATTTCGTATCCTTTACAGGATCTGGTGAAGTCGGACAAAAAATTATGGAAAACGCAGCTTCAACTATCAAGAAAGTTTCTCTTGAGTTAGGTGGAAAATCACCACTTATCGTGTTAGATGATGCAGACATTAAAGGAGCGGCAAAAACAGCCGTTGCGCTCGTCGCAGGAAATACAGGTCAAGTTTGTACAGCGGCAACAAGAACACTCATTCCAAAAGGAATGCATGATGAATTCGTTGAGGCTGTAAAAGAAGTGATTGAAAACTTCCCAGTCGGTGATCCAACAAGTCAAGATGTTCAAGTTGGTCCTCTTGTCGATGCAGATCAATGGGAAAGGGTACAATCGTATATTAAAAAAGGATCAGAAGAAGGTGCAGAATTAATTGCCGGTGGTCCTGGAAAACCAGAAGGACTGGAGAAAGGTTATTATACGAAAATCACTGCTTTTACAAATGTGAAAAACGATATGACGATTGCCCAAGAAGAAATCTTTGGACCAGTAATGAGTATCCTCACATACGATAACTTGGATGAAGCAATCGAAATCGCTAATGATACCATTTATGGATTAGCTGGATACGTTTACGGTGGCGATCGTGACACATTACAAAAAGTGGCCAAAGGCATTCGCGCTGGACAAATCCAAGTCAATAATTCAAAAACTGATTTCTCAGCACCGTTTGGCGGCTTTAAACAATCAGGCATTGGACGTGAATGGGGAGACTTTGGTATCGAAGAATTTTTAGAACCTAAATCCATCATTGGCTACTATGCTTAAATCTAATAGGTTCCCTTGTACGGGGACCTTTATTAATTTTTCTAAAGGTGTTGACAGAATGTAACACTAGATGTAAAGTGAACATGGCAATCCATATGAATCCTCGTTAGGTGAGGCTCCTGTATAGAGATATGCTACTGCCCAAAAATGTCCAAAGACGCCAATGGGTCAACAGGAACCATCGACATAAGGTGGTTTTTAATGTAGCTGGTATTTACCTATGCTGTACAGTGCTAAAGCTCTACGAATGGAGGGGTAATTACTGCTTGTACAATACGCGTACATGTTGTATTTTCTATGCATTTTATGCACCTCCACGGTTAGTTGGAGGTGCTTTTTCATTTTAAAAAAACAAGGAGGTGGTGCGGGATGGATAGTATTCCCAATCCGAGGTCGAGTAAACAGGAATTGATCAATAGGGAGAAAAGAGGAGGGTATTTGTTCTGCACCACTCATCTTATACAGAATAAATAGGCTCTTCTTCCGAAATGGAGGAGTCGAAATGAACCAATTATTAAAATTAAAACAAAAAAAAGATTACCAAAAACAAGTATTAAAATATATCACTGAACGTAACTTGAAAATGTTTCGTGAGACGTTCCTTGAATTGCATCCGACGGACCAAGTAGAAGTGTTTAAAGAAATGGAACTGCCATTACAAAAACAATTACTACTTTTTCTGACACCCGAAGAGTTCTCTGATATTTTCCAAGGGCTAGACTTAGAGGATCAATCAGAGGTTTTTACTCATATAGGCTTTCAATATGCTGTCGCGATGTTTAATTATATGTCTGCTGATGACGTTGCCGATTTCTTGCTTGAAATGGAAGTAGAAAATGCAGATGATATCCTTCAATCCATGGATCAAGAAGAAGCCAATAAAGTCATCGAGCTGATGACTTATGCACCGAGAACGGCCGGTGCCATTATGACGAAAGAATTCATTCGCATTTCAGTTGAGTCCACTGCCGCCCAAGTCATTGAAGAACTAAGAGAAACGGCAATGGCTGCTGAGACGATTTACTATTTATACGTCGTCGATATAGAGGAGCGTCTTGCTGGGGTTGTTTCCTTAAGAGATTTAATTATTGCACAGCCTAATCAAATCATTGATGATATTATGAGCACACAAGTGGTTTCTGTACCGGTCAATGAAGATCAAGAAAACGTGGCACGTTTGATTAAAGAATATGATTTTCTAGCGGTTCCTGTCATTGGGAAAGAAGGAAAGCTTGTCGGTATTATTACAGTCGATGATGTTATCGATGTACTAGAAGAAGAGACAGATGATGATTTCGGAGAATTTGCTGCTTCTAAAGGGGCGACAGATTTAAACTTAACGGCTTTTAGTGCCGCAAAAAAACGTGCACCTTGGATTGTTTTATTGATGTTTTTCGGTATGATTACCGCTAACATCATCGGTCGCTTTGAAGAAACTTTACAACAAATTGTCATCCTCGCTGCATTTATGCCATTGATTATGGGAACGGCAGGTAACACAGGGACACAATCATTAGCTGTGGCTGTCCGTGGATTAGCCACTGGATCAGTAGAGAAAAACGGTGTATGGCAAATAGTGAAAAGGGAATTGGGTACTGGTTTGATGCTCGGTGTCGTATGTATGATCGTATTAACAGGTATTATCGGTCTATTCTACCAAGGAAATTGGCTGCTTGCTTTTATCGTCGGTGCCTCACTATTTTTAGCATTAAGTATGGCCGCAGTGATTGGAGCAGTTGTTCCGCTCATTATCAACCGCTTAAAAATTGATCCAGCCATTGCATCCGGCCCTTTTATTACTACATTAAATGATATTCTTAGCCTACTGATTTATTTCTCTATTGCAACGACCATGATGGACAAAATTATATGAAAGAACCAACACTTCCATTTAAAGAATGGAGGTGTTTTTTTATGGGGAAAATCCAAAACAAAAGCAACCGGAGAAAGATAATTAAGAAATCGGGGAAAGATAACTTTGTATCATTCTTGGCGTGTTTCCGTATATTCGCAACCAGCCAGGATTTGTTAGGCGTACCGATTTTTGGAGCGTTTACTTTCTTAAACGATCAAATATAGAGTAACCCTATGCTATTTAATACGTTTCCAGCAAGAACGAGTCAGGATTCTGAGGGCGGTGGAAAATTTGAAGCGTTTGTCTGTTAAACAAGTCAAAAATAGTAGAAGGTTCAAATGTTTGATTCGTTCCTTTCCAAAACGAGTCAAGATTTGCAGAATGTCCAAATTTTTGGAGCGTTTACTTGTTAAACGAATCAAATATAGAGTACCCCCCTTTAATTTGATACGTTTCCAGCAAGAACGAGTCAGGATTCTGAGGGCGGTGAAAAATTTGAAGCGTTTATCTGGTAAACGAGTCAAAAATAGTAGAAGGTTCAAATGTTTGATTCGTTCCTTTCCAAAACGAGTCAAGATTTGCAGAATATCCAAATTTTTGGAGCGATTACTTCTTAAACGAGTCAAATATAGAGTAACCCTATGCTATTTGATACGTTTCCAGCAAGAACGAGTCAGGATTCTGAGGGCGGTGAAAAATTTAAAGCGTTTGTCTGTTAAACGAGTCAAATATAGTAGTTGGTTCAAAGTAATTGCCGCGTTTCCAACTATTACAAAAGCTAGTTTGCCTATTCTGATTCGAGTTCACTAGAACAAGGCAATATTTCCGGCTGAGTACAATTTAGGCACCGTCATCTCATCAGCCCGTTTATCATTCTATATCATCCTCCGAAAAGTACCATAGAGGTAAAATAATCAATCATATCTTTCTTTATCAAGTGAGAGGTATATAATATGAAGTTTCTTTTTTTGAGATATCTGCTGTTATCAGTTAAAATATAATTGAGAATGGGGAGTTGTGGACTGAAAAAGCTACCACTTGATTTCAGTTACAGTCCATTATATAATTTTCTCATAAACTATAACGTAATAGTTTGTGTTTTTTCTTAAAAAGTTTCAACCTATAAACATAGGTTTTAAATAAAACTGAAACGTAATACTTAATATAGAAAGGGGGTTACTTCATTGGGAAGGCGTTATTGCGAATTGGTCAGGTGGCGAAATTGAGCGGTTTAACATCACGGACGATTGATTATTACACAAAAAAGAATTTATTGAGTGTCGAACGTTCCTCTTCAAACTACCGTCTTTATCCTGAGGATGTCCTGAATACGTTAGAAAGGATTAAAGCTTTGAAGAAAGAGAGATTATCAATTCTAGAGATTCAGAGAGTACTTCATACACAGGATAACCAAGGAGTAGACCCCATGGTAATAGAGGTCCAAGAGGAAATCAATCGTTTAAAAGGGAAGCTTGAAATCGTAGAACAACGATATCAACAGTGTTCCGAAATCGAAAAAAAGCGTGTGTTTCGCTTACTTGAAAAAGAATTATCAGATTGTTTCAAACGATTGAATGAGTGTTAACTATTTTGGAGGTGAATCCCTCAGTTAGAGGGAAATAATTGGACATAATAACCATTACGAATTTAATAATGCTTGTAATTTTACTTGCTCTGACGGCGTTTTTCGTTGCGTCTGAGTTCGCAGTAGTCAAACTCCGTATGTCGAGGATTGACCAGTTAATTGCTGAAGGAAATAAAAAAGCGGTTCTTGCTAAGAAAGTAGCAGCGGACCTGGATTATTATTTATCAGCTTGTCAACTTGGTATTACGGTAACAGCCCTTGGTTTAGGTGCATTAGGTAAACCGGCTGTAAGTGCTGTGTTGTATCCTGTTTTTAGTTGGTTAAACATTTCTGCTACTATTGCTGATGTTGCTTCTTATGCAATTGCTTTTGCATTAGTAACTTATTTACACGTGGTAGTCGGAGAGATGGCACCGAAAACTTTAGCTATTCAATTTTCGGAAAAAGTGACGTTAATGCTTGCACCTTCACTCTACTGGTTCGGTAAGATTATGTCGCCGTTTATTTTTGCTTTAAATGGTGCTTCTCGTCTTTTATTGCGTATGTTTGGTGTCGCGCCAGCTCCGCAAGAAAAGGCATACACTGAGGAAGAATTAAAAATCGTTATGGCACAAAGTTTCCAAGGTGGAGAAATTGATCAAACAGAACTGAAGTATTTAGAGAACGTCTTTTCTTTTGATGAAAGAGTAGCAAAAGATATCATGGTTCCAAGAACAGATCTTGTGACAATTGATAAGGATATGACTCCAGATGAACTGATCGCCATTTTAGATGAACATAATTATACGCGTTATCCCGTTGTCGAAAATGGGGATAAAGACCGTATTATTGGTGTTGTCAATGCGAAGAAAATGCTCAGTCACATTGTGAGTGGCAGGGAAGTAAAGTTAGAGCAATATATGCGTGATGTTCCATTTGTTGTAGAAGTAACAAGTATACAAGATGCGCTGTTGAAAATGCAGCAAGAACAAGTCCATATGACTGTTGTTATGGATGAGTACGGCGGAACTTCTGGTGTTTTAACGATGGAGGATGTACTTGAAGAGCTAGTTGGCGAAATTCGCGATGAATTTGATGAGGATGAAGTAGCGGATATCCGTCCAGCAGGTGAACAAAAGTATATCATCAATGGACGTGTGTTGTTGACTGATTTGGAAGACCGGTTTGGCCTAACATTTGAAGATAGTGAAGATATCGACACAATTGCTGGTTGGATACAATATAAAAACCTTGAAGTAGTAGAGCAGGGTGACGAGGTTCATCACGATAATCATGTGTGGGAAGTGGCTGAAATGGATAATTATCAAATTAAACAAGTCATGTTCCATCAATATTTAGAAGATCAAATAGCAGAGGAAACCCCTCAATCATCGTAATCATCTTGGAGGTGAATCCCTCAGGAAGAGGGAAATAATTGGACAGTATAATCATATTAAACTTGTTTTTAGTTGCATTATTTATTTTGTTTACGGCATTTTTCGTAGGTGCCGAGTTTGCTATATTGAAAGTGCGTATGTCTAGACTCGATCAATTGATCGCAGAAGGAAATAAAAAAGCAGTACTTGCTAAAAAAGTAGCTCATAATCTTGACTATTATTTATCTGCCTGCCAACTAGGTATTACCATTACAGCGCTTGTTTTAGGTGCTTTAGGTGAACCAACTGTACAGAAGATTTTAGAACCTTTGTTTATTGAATTTGAAGTATCTGCCGCTGTAGCGACAATACTTTCTTATATTATCTCACTGACTATTGTCTCGTTCTTACACGTCGTTATTGGGGAACTTGCACCAAAAACATTAGCGATTCAATATGCAGAAAAAATGACACTTCTACTGGCGCCAGCTTTATATTGGTTTGGTCGCATTATGAAGCCAGTTATTAGTTTATTAAATGGTTCCGCAACGTTTATTTTAAGGCGATTTGGTGTTGAGCCAGCTGGTCATGATACTGTGCACTCTGAAGAAGAGTTGAAGTTGATTGTCACACAAAGTTATGAAGGTGGAGAAATCAACCAAACAGAACTTGCTTATTTGGAGAACATCTTTGCCTTTGATGGTCGTCAATTAAAAGATATTATGATTCCGAAAGAAGAAATGATTACACTGCAGAAGAATCAGTCATTGGATAGTATGTTAAAGGTCATCGATGAATATGAATATACCAGATACCCTGTTGCATCTAAGACGAAGGAATATATCGGATTCATTAATACGAAGGAAATGTTAACGAGTTTAGCTGCAGGACGTAAGGAAGATTTTAAAGAATTTATGCATGAGATACCAAGCTATAAAGAAACCATCTCCATTAAAGAGGTTTTCTTGAAAATGCAGCAAACACGTACACATATGGCCCTTGTAACAAATAATCAAGGCAAAACGGTCGGGTTAGTAACAATGGAGGATATTCTTTCTGAAATTGTTGGAGAAATTAAAGATGAATCGGATGGTAACGAAGTGTACGCCTAACAGAAAAGATTGACAGTGATCACAAGCTTATATAAACTGAGAAAAGTAAATGAATAGACTGGAAGATATCCAGAAGAGGTTCATAGCTTTAAACCCTCTATAAAAAACTATGGATGCATGAAAAAAACCATGTCCATATTCGGGCGTGGTTTTTTGTTTCTTAGTTGACAGATGGTTTTAGCTCCCTGAACGAAATTGATTCAAGGAGGTTTTTTTTATGTCAGGAAGAAAAGAAGAACAAGGATTAACGGATTTAACTTTATTAGGTAATCAACAGACCCAATACCCATCAGATTACGCACCAGAAGTACTTGAGGCTGTGGACAGCTTACATAGCGGTAGAGATTATTTTGTCAAATTTAATTGTCCAGAATTCACAAGTCTTTGCCCCATCACAGGCCAACCGGATTTTGCTACGATGTATATCTCTTACATCCCTGATGAAAAAATTGTAGAAAGTAAATCATTGAAACTGTATCTCTTTAGCTTTAGAAATCATGGCGACTTTCACGAGGACTGTGTCAATATTATTATGAATGACCTCATTGATTTATTGAACCCCCGTTATATTGAAGTTTGGGGGAAATTTACGCCTCGTGGTGGTATTAGCATTGATCCGTGGTGCAATTATGGCCGACCGGAAACGAAATACGAAAAGATGGCAGAGCATCGATTAATGAACCATGATCTCTATCCAGAAAAAGTGGATAATCGATGATTCTATATTTAAACGGCATCTATGTGGGCTTGCTTATTTTAGCTAATATAGTTGCTGTGAAATTATTCAGCCTTGGCGATTTAGCGATTCTTCCAGCAGCAGTGGTCGTTTTTATTTTTACGTACCCAATCATTGATATTATCGTCGAATTATATGGGAAAGAAGCTGGTAAACAAACGGTGAAAGCTGGTCTTATCACACAAATATTGGCGATTATCTTTATTATGATCACCATCCAATTACCTGCTGCTCCCGTATTCGGCGAACAGGCATCATTTCAGGCTATTTTAGGTGGTAGCTTTCGTGTAATAGTTGCGAGTCTTGTGTCTTATTTTATTAGCCAGCATATTGTTGTGTATGTTTTTCATCAACTAAAAATGCGTCATGGTAAGAAGAAGTTATGGTTCAGAAATAATATGTCTGTAATGATTAGTCAAATCGTCGACACATCGATATTTATTACGATCGCCTTTTACGGAACGATTCCAACTTCCGCATTATTGGGATTGATTCTCTCGCAATATTTATTTAAATTTATTGCCTCAATTTGCATCACACCACTTGTTTATTTAGTTGTGCATATGATTCGTAAGCGTGAATTCATCATGGAAAAAGTGTAATTCGATGAAAAATACAAGAGTCTTGCTTTCGTTTAATTGGAGCAAGACTTTTTTAATACAGTTCACTACTTAAGGTTCTATAGATTACGAGAGTTTAGTGGACTATTTTACAAACTATTGCGGTTTTTTTCTCTCCACTCACATAACTGCTCTAAAACAGGTAATAGCGTTTCTGCTTTTTTTGTGAGACTATACGCTTTCTTTCGAACAATCCCATCAGCTTCCAGCTCCTTAAGTTGAGTGCTCAATGTTAGTACCTAAAATTTTTATGAGCTAGGTATTTTCGCGTTTGCACCACCTTCTCTCAATTAAAATAATATGATGAAGAGGAGGGGAAGCCCTATGGAACGAGGAAATTACGGAAAAGAAACAAAATGTGAGGAAATTGTATTTAGCTTTCCTAAACAAAAGCAGAATAGACAGCCAGGGATGGAATACGAAATGGTCCCAAGGCCCATATATGATAATCCGCAATATAGAGGTACCGGCAAGTTAAAGGATAGAGTAGTAATTGTAACTGGGGGCGATAGTGGGATAGGGAGAGCCGCAGCTGTAGCCTTTGCTAAAGAAGGAGCGAATTTAGTAATTGCCTATTATGATGAACATCGCGATGCAGAAGAGACGAAACAGGCAATCGCTTATTATGGTGGGAAATGTCTTCTGATCCCAGGTGATCAAAGGGAGGAAGCGCATTGTAAACGAATTGTAGAAGAGACCATCCAAACCTTTGGCAGATGTGATGTGCTTGTGAATAATATCGCTGTACAGTTTTTGCAAGATGAATTTACAAATATTAGTTCAGATCAGTGGAACATAACCTTTGACGTGAATATTCGGTCGTATTATTATATGACAAAAGCAGCCATGCCTCACTTGAAAGATGGGGCCAGCATTATTAACACAACCTCAATTAATGCCTATATCGGTAGAAAAGATCTCATTGATTATTCGGCAACAAAGGGTGCAATTGTTAGCTTCACACGAGCGTTGGCTAATAATGTTGTTGACAAAGGCATTCGTGTCAATGCCGTTGCACCGGGGCCAATTTGGACGGCACTCCAACCTGCCAGTCAATCCCCTGAACAAATCCAAACATTTGGTCTCGATGTCCCAATGAAAAGAGCAGGGCAACCGTATGAATTAGCACCCGTTTATGTCCTTTTAGCATCTGATGACGGCTCTTACATCACCGGTCAAACCATCCACGTTAACGGGGGAGATTTTGTTGGCTCCTAATAAAAAAGCCGAGCGACTTTAACTAAAAGGGCTCGGCTATTTTTATGAGCTTTTCTGTCCAGCTAACTTCCCATTCAAAAATTCAATCGTTTCAGCAACAGTCTGTTTATACGCAACAGCCTTGTGAAGCTGATAAATCGCACGATCTTCAGCTGCAACTATTTCCTCAAAAGAAATTGTCCCAAGCAAATTCTTAAAGGGGTGGTCTTTTTTAAGAAGCTTGATCTCTTTACTTATATCTTCCGCATGAATTTCATTGATGATATAAAAAGGGAACTGCAGCTGTTTTTCATTCATGATCTCGTGAAGTTTTACACGTTGCCCCTCGTTCGACTCACCATCGAGTATTTCTGTTGTCACTTCTACGTTATCGAGGTCTCCGACAGGAAAGGCAAATTGGGTATCGTATGTTTCTTGACTTGAAGTCTTATCCGTGTAGCAGGAGACTGCATAATAGGTCATTTTAGCTTTTTTCAGCTTTTTTAAGTTAAACATGCCCTCAGTCATTCAAAAACTCCTTTATGTAAGTATCTGATATAAGAATAGCACACATAATTGTAAAAATTCACCACGATTTTTCTATGAAAAAGAAGGGGAATCAATATGTGTGGAGTATCATTACTATAATGAAAACGCATGCAAAAAAATTCATTGCTTTAAATCAACAAAGCGTGTTATTATCGAAATATTAAAAATTTTATAAGTGGGGAGTTAGGTCATGAGAAAATTATTAGCAGGTTTGATTGGTAGTTCAATGCTGCTTCTTAGTGCATGTGGTTCTTCAGGTGCTGATGAGGCAAGTGGCAGTGGGGACAATGAAAAGGAGCAAAAAGTTGTTAAAATTGGTATTACACAAATTGTTGAGCACCCTTCATTAGATGCTGCAAGAGAAGGTTTTATGGCTGCTTTAAAAGATGCAGGCTATGAGGAAGGAAAGAATTTAGAGTTAGATTATCAGAATGCTCAAGGGGACGCTAATAATAATATGTCTATTGCTCAAAACTTGGTTACTGCTGACAATGACCTAATTCTTGCAATAGCAACAGCAAGTGCTCAATCTGTTGTTCAATCAACCAAGGATATACCTGTTCTTTTTACAGCCATTACCGATCCGATTAGCGCAGATCTTGTAAAAGACTTGGACAAGCCGGGTGCAAATGTAACTGGTACTTCTGATACCCATCCAGATGCGATTAAAAATACGATTGCTTCTATTAAAAAGTTTGTCCCTGAAGCAAAGACGGTCGGAATCATTTATAACGACGGGGAAGCTAACTCAATTGTTAATGTAGAAAATGCGAAGAAGGCATTAGAAGAGAATGGACTTGAATATGCGTTGACGGCAATTTCAACTAGCTCAGAAGTGAAGCAAGCAGCAGAGTCACTTGTTGATCGCTCCGATGTCTTTTATATTCCAAAGGACAATACCGTCGTTTCAGCTTTAGAATCAGTGATCACAGTGGCTAATAAAGAAAAAATCCCTACATTTGTTGGTGAAAGTGATTCGGTTGAAAGAGGCACGTTCTCTTCCTATGGCTTTGAATACCATGACCTCGGTTATAAAACAGGTGAAATGGCTATAGAAATATTAAATGGCAAAAAGCCAAGTGACATCCCAGTTGGTTTCCCTGATAATCTAGAATTAATCGTTAACAAGGATGCAGCTGAGAAACAAGGTGTTGAATTAACAGATAAACTATTAGAAGGGGCAAAGGTCATAGGTGAATAATTATATTCGGGTTAAGAGAGGTGTAGTAATTAACTACATCTCTTTTTGTATGGAAAAAATGTCGATTCTTGTCAACTATTTATCTTGTGTTTAATTACTTTGTCCTAGGTTAGCATTTTTTGTATCTATGTCGTTTGAAATGGGATGATACTATATTGATAAAATGACTATAAGGTATAAAAAGGAAATAAATATAAAATTTTACCTAATAAACAATTGTTATTTAACTTTTTATTATACTTTTAAAGAAAATAAATCACATGGAGTGAAAAATTACTCTCGATACCCCGAGGGGAATTTTTCAGAGAAATTTCCAACACTTATATGAGTATATTTTAGGTTGTTACCCACTTTGCTTACAAATTGAGTCTAAAAGACCATAAAAATATATATTCCTCAATTATTTGCAATAAAGTAATTAGAATTATTTCTCTGCTCCTGTACTGACATCCTTCCAAAATCACATAAAAAATCTCGAATTTGAGAGAAAACTAGTACGAAAATCACAGACAAATTTCGACATGGACAAAAGTGGATTTGACGGAAATTTCTACTCATGTTAGTAAATATATAGCAGGAAAAAAGAAAAAACTTCAAATTATCAGGTTTAAAATTTTTTAAACGAGGTAAAAAGTAGTAAATTATTTACCAAATTTTACTTAAATATAGAAAAATATGAATGATGTGGGAGAGAAGAAGCAGAATGTTGGAATCGAAGAGAAGAGCCATAATCTTTATATCTATTTCATTATTATTAGCAGTGGCAGCTGGTTTTTTCGTCCTTCAAAAAGTGAGCGAACTTAATGCTGATCTTGGTGGGATGACGGAAGTTTATGTAGCAGCAGATGATATTCCTTCTAGAACAGTTATTAAACCAGAGCAAGTGAAAGCCATTGAAATACCTAATAGGTATGTAAATGAATCGTATGTATTAAATGTTGAAGATCTAATTAACAAAGTTTTAGTCGTACCATTAAAGGAAGATGAAGTGATTACACAACCAATGATTAAACCTGTATCAACAGCTACTGATGAGAATAGTCGTCTCGTGATGATAACGCAGACTGAAAATGTAAGCTTTGATACACAGTTAGAGGCACTTGATCGAGTGGACATTATTGTTTCACACAAGTTTGACGGTAATCCAGTTACTGAAAGCTTTAAGAAGGATGTAAAGGTTGCTCGTATCTTACAAAGTGATAAAAAGTTTTCAGGAATTGTCGTGGAAGTCCCTTTTGAAGCTGCGCCAGAAATTATACATATGCAAAATTACGCTGATAGTATGAGAGTACTAAAGGCAAATGTTGGTTTAGAAGAGGAAGTGCAAGAAGTCGATGGTGAGGCAAAAGAAGCGGCTTCTGTAGAGAAAGAGGAGAAGGTAGACGAAGCTCCTGCTAAAGAAGAGAAGAAAGA
Source organism: Cytobacillus kochii (assembly GCF_044790165.1). NCBI lineage: Bacteria > Bacillati > Bacillota > Bacilli > Caryophanales > Bacillaceae > Cytobacillus > Cytobacillus kochii. The sequence continues at coordinate 537,313 of NZ_CP085254.1, forward strand.
AGAACCTAAAGAAAAAGAAGAGAAGAAAGAAGAAAAGTCAGATAAAAAAGACTGATTATAAGGTATGTCAAAAATGAGGTGGTCATGATGGCTGAACAAATCAATATCCTGATAGTGAGTGATAGTGATGAATCGCTTACTAATATTATGGGGTTATTTAATGAATATAACAAAATAGATACACTTAATTATTCTGATATAAGGTCAGAATTGGATCGATTATCTCCAGATTTAATCTTTCTAATCGAATCCTCTTCAGAATCAACAGTGGATACGATTGAATATATCCACACTTATAATCATATACTCCCAATTGTTTATATCTCCTTCTCAAGAGACTTTGACACATTAAGGGATATAACAAGAGCAGGAATTACTGATTATTTTGTTTTACCGGATGAAAATACCATGCTTTATGGCAGAATGGACAGCATTATACAACTGGCTATTCAAAAAAGAGAGCAGTTGGAAGAAACAGCTTCAGCTAATCAATCTTTTAAACGGGGAAGAGGAAAGATTCTCTCGTTTTATAGTGGTAAAGGTGGAAGTGGCCGCACGATACTATCGAGTTCTTTTGCACAAACATTAAAATTAGAATCCACTGCACAAGTGATTTTAATCGATTTAAATTTGCAGTACGGTGGTACGGAAACTTATCTTTCGATTGAATCGAACAGGTCGCTTGCAGATCTTCAACCAGTTATTAGCGAATTAGCGGAAACCCATATTAGAAACGTATCAGAAAAGGAAAAATACTCAAAGCTTGAAGTGTTATTAAGCCCTAAAGATGCTGAGGTAAGTGAAAGTCTTCCTTCTGATTTTATTTCTAAATTATTGAGGACCTGTAGAAGGAGCTATGATTTTGTCATTGTCGATCTTCCTACATATGTGAATGAACAGACATATATTGCATTGGAAGAGTCAGATAAAATCTATTATGTGATGAATTTGGATGCACCATCTATTAATATGTTAAAACAAGTTGAAAATCTTTTTGTAAGGCTTGGTATCGAAACACAGGATCGTATGGAATTGTTATTAAATGAAGTCGGGAGAGAAAATGAAATAAAGCCAAATGATTTAAAAGATATTATTTCTTACCCTATAGCATTTAAGATACCAAGAGACATTAAAGGGGTTCAAACACATATCAATAAAGGTGAACCATTTAGAAAAGAAGCTGTCGAAAAGAAGTTGATACCATTTACTAAGAGCGTGAAGAAATGGGTTAACCAAATGTTAGAATAATATAATTTAAGGATTGATGATTGATGTCTTTGTTTGATAAAAAAACAGAAAATAATAATCGAAATCGAACGATAAAAAGGTCGTCAGTTCAAAATCAATACATTTCAGAGCTTGTAGAGCATTACAAAACGCGCATATTAAAAGAAACGAATCTTGAACTGTTAACCAGCTTGCCACAAGGGGAAATGAGACTCAGAATTGAACAACTTATCAGTCAATTTATGAGTGAGGAAAAAATCATTCTTCCGAGGCATGATAAAGAATTACTGATTACAAGGATTATAGATGAGTCCATTGGCTATGGTCCCCTCGAACCATTATTAAATGATCCAAGTATTACGGAGATTCTTATCAATAACTTTAATGAAATCTATATTGAGCAATATGGAAAGTTGCAACTTTCGCCCATCTCATTCAGAGATGAAAGCCATGTTAGACATGTCATTGACCGTATTGTAGCTCCACTTGGCAGAAGAATTGACGACAGTTCGCCGATGGTTGATGCCAGGTTACCCGATGGAAGTAGGGTGAATGCAGTAATACCTCCAATCAGTTTAGGAGGATCTGTCGTTTCCATTCGAAAGTTTCGCAAAGAACCATTCCGCATTCAAGATCTATTAAACTTTGAATCACTAAATGAAAATATGTCTCGTTTTTTAGATGCGATTGTAAGGGCAAAAATGAACGTGCTTATTTCAGGAGGAACAGGTAGCGGTAAGACAACATTATTAAATGTTCTTGGCGATTCTATTCCTGTAGGTGAACGAATAATTACGATTGAAGACTCCGCTGAGCTTCGCTTAGATAAACCAAATGTCGTGGGATTGGAAGCCCGCCCTGAAAATATGGAGGGCGAGGGCGAAATCTCTATTAGACATTTGGTGAAAAACTCATTACGGATGAGGCCTGATCGCATCATCGTCGGTGAGGTTCGTGGCTCTGAAGCATTTGATATGCTGCAAGCGATGAACACGGGTCACGAAGGGTCGATTACAACAGTACACGCCAATACCCCATTTGATGCACTGAGAAGGGTCGAGGGAATGGTTGTCATGGCGGGTATGGATTTACCATCACATATTGTTAGAGAGTATATTGTGGGCGCATTAGATATTATCGTTCAAAGTACACGATTAACAGATGGAACAAGAAAAATCGTTTCTATTTGTGAAGTTTATCGTAGTGAATCAGGTGAAATCAATATTGATGAAATATTCACCTATAGACGTAAAGGGCTAAAGGAAAATGGTCAGGTTGAAGGTTCGTTTGAACCAACAGGAAAAATACCTAAATGTTTAGAAAAAATTAAGATGTATGGAATAGAGCTAGATGAAGAAATTTTTAAAGGATAGGAGGTGGAGTAACTATGGAGGCAGCCATACTTTTTGGATTAGCAACATTGCTCTTTATATGGGGTGTTTATAATTACTTAGGTTATCGTAGTGATAAGAAAGAAATTATTAAAAAGCAAGCAAAGGAATTTCAAGAAAAAGAAGAACGTAACAGCTTTATTGCAAAATTGGGTGATAGGTTTGATAAAACTGATTTTGCCGATAACTTTAAGCAAAAGTTAGTAAAATCCAATATATCTATTCTACCTTCTGAATTTTTTGCCATTCTATTATTTATCGCCTTTACTGTCACCATCATGTTATTCGGCTTCTTTAGTGTACCGCTTATCTTAAGCTTAATCATTGCGGTTGTGCTCTGTGCAGGGGCTTATTGGATTTTATTCTTAATAAGGAAGAATAAATACATAGAGAAGTTAAACAATCAATTGTCTGAGGTATGCCGAATTCTCGGGAACGCAACGAAATCTGGCATGACAATTGTCCAAGGGCTTGAAATCGTAGCGAGTGAAGTGAGTTCTCCTGCTAAAGACGAATTTAAATCATTGACCCAAAATATGAGATTAGGTGTCGATTTCGAGCGAGCGTTAAAAGAATTAGAAGTTCGAGTACCTACGAGAGAGTATAAACTATTTATCTCTGCTCTATTAATTCAAAAAAGAGCAGGGGGTAACTTAACACAAGTTTTATATGAAATGGCTCACACGCTTGAGGAGAGGAAGGTACTCAGACAAACAATTTCAACAGCTACCGCTGAACAAAGGTTTGTTTCGTATATCTTACCTGCTCTGCCCATCTTCTTGTTGTTCATGTTAAACAATATTATGGATGGATTTATGGAATTGTTATTCACTGTTCCAGGAGCTATATTAATGATTATTTTTATTATAGGGATGGTAATCGCGCTATTACTTGTAAGAGCTGTTACCAACATAAAGGTGTAGCGTTATGGATTCTTTCATATTATTCGCCGTTATATTATGTTGGCTATCTCTCGCTCTCGGATTAGCTAGTTTATATCAGTATTCTAAACAAAAGCAATACTTGAAAGCTCATTTACAAGAAATAGCAGTTACCTCTTCCGTACTTGTAGCTGGCAAGAAAGGCAGATTGGAAAAAATCATTCAATTTCTCGCCAGATATGCTGATGACTTCTCCACATTAGGAGAGAGGATTAATTTTTATAGTGAATCTGAAGAGGTAGATAAGCTATTAAAAAGATCAGGTAACCCTTATGAATTAAGTGTGAAGAGATTTCAAGGATTTAAAATCGTGTTTATTTTATTGGGACTTTTACTTGGTTTCTTTATGGTAATTATGGGGTTCCCCCTAGCAAATATTGCTTTTGTTACTTTACCAATTTTAGGTTTTTTTATACCCATTATTTGGGTGAGGTCATTAGGTAAAAAAAGACAGGATCTATTAAGAAAGGACTTACCAGACTTTTTAGATACGGTAAGTATTAGCTTACAAGCAGGATCGAATTTAGATAGTGCCATCAAAGAGGTAATTAAATATTTTGATGGTCCAATAAGAGAAGAATTTGCCCAATTCCTTCAAGAAATCGATCTGGGTGTTCCTCGAGAAAAAGCTTATGCTGGATTATTAGATAGAAATGAAAATGAAGACTTTCAATCTTTAATTAAATCACTTATTCAAGCAACGAGATTAGGTGTTCCGATGGCTTCGACTTTTAAAGCACAAGCTGAGGATATTAGGAAAATAAGCTTAGAACAGGTAAAAGAAAAAGCAGCTAAAGCATCTCCAAAAGTCACTTTAATCACATCATTCATTATCGCTCCACTGATTATGTTGCTGATTATTGGATTAGTGATTCTCAACATGATCTATGGTGAGAACAGTATTATGAATATCTTTAGTTAATAAAATATAAATCTTTGAAAGGGGTGATTATTTCTAACTGAAGGTTAGCTCACGCCATCAAAAAAATTAGAAGTAATAAAACCAATTATTTAGGAGGAAAAACAAATGAAAAATTTTATTGAAAAAGTAAACGGGAAAATGCAGGCTCTGTATGCGAGAACACAAAAGGCAGTTAATAACGAAGACGGAGTATCAACAATTGAATGGGTAGGATTAGCGGCAGTAATCGTTGCTTTAATGTTTGCGGTTGCGACGGCTATGGATGGTCAAGGAAGTGGTTTGGCAGAGACAATTGTTACTAAAATAAGTGATATGCTAGAAAGCATAGGTAGCTAATTTAACTATAACAATGGTTGGAGGCTTTAATGTGAAAAAAACAGTTTATATTTGTCTGCTTCTACTATTTTCCGTAATGGTTGTAGCTTGTTCGTCTGATGAAGGGAAAAGTAATGATACACCACAGCAAACCCAAAATCAAAAGGAACAGACAGATGCTGAAACTCAAGAAACATTACAGAAAGCTTCTGAAGAAAATGAAATAGCTGAGGAAGCCATCAATGAAGAATTAGTTGCAAAAGAACTGCCAAAAAATATAGAAGAAATTATTGAATATCCTATTGGCATACTAGGTTCTGAAGATACAATGTTCGGTGATAGGAATGTAGAAGCGGTACTTAATGATATTCCTGCTTTACCAGAGGATGCAAATGATGAGGAATTACAGAAGCTGACGAACTATTTGTATTCAGTATTTAAGATGCCATACGAAGACCCGAAAGTTTCTATTGAAGAAAGCAGTTTAAACAAGCCTGAGGAAGCCGAAGAATTAGCATCTAAAGAACAATATAATGTAGAAATTGTATTGGACGCCAGTGGAAGTATGGCGAATTATATGGGTTCTAAAACAAGGATGGATTTAGCTAAAGAATCAATCGAGGAGTTTGCATCCACATTACCGGAAGATGTGAATTTAAGTTTAAGAGTGTATGGCCATGAAGGATCGGGCTCAGATGAAGATAAGAAAATGTCCTGTGCCGCCAATGAGTTAGTATATGAGTCAAAAACATATAATGAGTCTGAACTGTCCAACGCACTTGATTCCTTTGATCCAGCAGGGTGGACACCATTAGCTCAATCTATTAAGGAAGCGAAAGAGGACCTATCAAAGTACTCTGGAGAAGAGCATAAAAACGTTGTCTATATTGTCAGTGACGGAATTGAAACATGTGATGGCGATCCGGTAGCAGCTGCGAAAGAATTAAAAGATTCGGGAATCTCACCAGTGGTTAATGTCATTGGATTTGATTTAGCCAGTAAAGATGAACAGCAACTGAAAGAAATCGCCAAGGCAGCAGATGGTAGTTATGTGAATGTAAACAATCAAAATCAACTCAATGATGAATTAGGTAAAACAGTAAATGATACTCTGAAGTGGATTGGATGGAAGAACAGTGAAACGTTAAGTGCTATTAGTACGAAAAACAAAGAAATACTGGAAATCATTAGTGTCAATAATAAATGGAAAAATAAACTACGTAAAGAAAAAAATCTAACTAAACAATCGGTATATAGTCTGAAGAATGATGACAAAATTTCCGATGACCAATCCCAAAAAATTGTCTCTAAAGTAGAAGAATTTTATAAGAAACATAATGAGTCTATAGAAGAACTAAAAACAGTCTTAATGGATTTATCAAAAGAAAACTTAAAAGAAACTTTAGATGAAATTGATAAACTTTATGAAAAAAATGTCTCAAACTAAAAAGGAGGGGCATCAAATGAAGAAAAAAATCAATAATGAAGATGGTTCAGCGACAATCGAGTTCTTAGCAATGGTGCCCCTTGTTTTCTTGATTATGATGATTTTGTGGCAGTTTTTGGTTGCGGGTTATGCGGCAATTATTGCCCAATCTGCATTGAATGAAGCAGCAAAGACATATGCAGTCACTGAGGATATAACTGATGCAACCAGTTCTGCAAGAAATCTTGTTAATAAAGCCGGAGGTAACATACAGATAATGGATCTCGATCCGATGAATAACGGTAACAATCATTTCACTTTAAGGATGCATGTGAACCTAGATTTGGTTTTTATCCCAGATAGCATAGCGGGATATATTCCGAAGGTTTCCTTTACGAGAGAAATAAGTGGCAGGGTGATGGAGTAAATGAAATATTTAAAGAATGAAAAAGGAAACACAATGCTATTTATCATTGGATTGTTTAGTGTGTTCTTTTTAATGTTTCTTTTAATCCTAAGCTTTGCCAATGTGTTTATTGAAAAAGAACATGCGTCCAATAATGCTGAGCAGGCAAGCATTGTTGCTTCAGGTATTATAACGAAGCATCTTGCTTTATCGATAGAAGATTATGATGAGTATTTAGAAGATCAATTTAAAGAAGCGGAAGAGGAAGCCAAAGAGGAAGCAGAGGAAAACGAAGATAATGAAGATTATGAACCACCAGAGCTAGAGGAACCTGAATTATTATCAAAGCAAATAGAAGAGCTCCTTCCTACACTTCCCAACTACTTAAAAGAATCTGAAAAGAAACATCAAGCAATCAATAAAATAATTAAGCGTGAGTTAAATAAACCAGATAGCCATGTTTTAAGAATGTTCATTGCTTCATCATTAAGTAATGCGGAAAGTGAGATTTATAGTGAAGTAAGTACGAATATTCAAAGAAATGGTGGCCAAGTATCAGAAACAGAAATCTGGTTAAACGAAAACCAAAGAATTGAAGTGAAGACAGCTACTAAGTACGAAGCCTTTAAGTATGATGAATACTTTTCTGATAACCAACGGCATGTGAGACAAACAGGACAGGGGCCATCTTTCGAATTATTCGATTCGTTCGCATGGGGACTGAATATTAGTTATTAATAAAAAAGATTAGGAGGTGTTGTCAATGAGAAGGTCATACCGTGTCCTCATTGCACTATTATCCATATTTGTTATCATGTTTATGAATATAGGTAGTTATGCCAGTGTTGCACATGCATGGGGGACTTGGAATAATGCGCCAACTTGGAGTGGACCTCAATGGGAGACACCACCAGAATGGGAAACCCCTCCCGAATGGGAGACACCGCCCGAGTGGGAACAATCTCGATGGGAAACTTCACCAGAGTGGAATGAACAATTATGGCAAAATCAATCTGAATGGGTAACGCCGTATTGGAATACCTCACCGGTTTGGGAACATGCACCATGGGAACAAAATTTAAATTCCGATAATAGCAATAATAACACTTCTAATGACCCAAACAATCCAAATAACCCAAATAACCCAAACAATCCAAATGATCCTTCAAACTTACCCGGAGGACCCATTGCAGGCAATCCACAACCACCATATAGCCCAGACTATCAAAATCCGACACTGGATACATTAGATAGGTATAATAATACAGTATCTGATAATCAGTCGTTTTTTGAGTTTGAAGATCCAAAGGCTTATGACGGTATAAAGTTTGTTACAAATGACGTCATCGGTAATACAGTTAACTTTGCTGATGAAATGGTTCGTGCTGGTGATACAGCTGGCTTTAGCAATTATGCATCCAGTCGTTCCAATCTTGTTCTAGCAGGATTCAAAACTTTCGCCAAAGGTGACCCGACAATTGATGCTGCTTATGATGTAGCGGATGTTGGGCTGAAGGGGAAGGAAGTTTATGATAATTTAAAAACAGTTAATGAATTTAGAAATATCGAAATGATAAGATCCTCTAGTGACATAATTGATATTGCCAGCGTTGATGATTTATATAATGCTACAAAAACTTTCACACCTGCAAATGCTGTTGTGTCCGCAGTTACATTACCTTTTGCTATTAAAGATACAGTTGATAATGTTGGGAAGTTAAACTCAGCAAGTACTTCAGAAGAGAAAACAAATGCTGCATGGGACCTTGTTGGTAATACAGGAGAAATCATTACTGGACTTGCGCCAGCAGTTGCTATGATACCCGGTGCTCAACCAATAGCTGCTGGGATGGTAGTGGTTGGTGGGGTATTATCAATTGCTAGTTTAGGTCAAAAATTATATAGGAATAGAAAAGAAATTATCTCAAATGTTAAAGATAAGTTCAATAAAGCTAAAGAGTCTGTTACAGGGTTCTTTAAATCTGTATTTAGTTAAATGAGGTATATGTATGATAAATGTTAATCCAACACCTGAACAAATAAAGAATATAAAAAGGCACAAAAGGCTATTTGAGAAATGGGATATGTGGAAATTTGCTTTCTTTTATAAAGGTCAACATTATTTTATAGTGGATTATGCAAAATTAAATAATAAAGTTAGTGGTTATCTAATTATGGATAAAGCTGGGGAAGTATTGTCCTTAGAAGAAGCAAAACTACCTGCTTATTATTTGTTACTTTTTAATACGATGGCGAACAACGCTGGTAGAGGGATGGCCATTCAAGCAAAGAAAGAACCCCTAACCTATAAGGAAATGAACCGTATATTATTAGATAATCAAGAAAAATTATTGTCTGAATATCCTCATATGGTACAAGTGATTAATAGAATTGTAGAACATAATGAAAAAGTAATTGAACGACCTAAGAGAATAAAAGAAATTATTTACAATTTAGGCTATATGCAAAGAGAAGTAACAAGAAATATCGGTTATTTTGATATCCCATTTATGGACAGTTTTGAAGATGAATATGGGAAATATAGTGCGATGATGTATACCATAGCTAAAAATGAAATTTCATTAGAAAGGGATTATGAAGAGTTAAAAAAAGTAATGTCTAATGAAACTATCTTTTCTTCAAAGAAAGATAAAAATACATTGCAAACACTTTTAAATGACTGGTTAAAAACAAATGATACATTAAGGAAATCGATTGCTACATTCGAATTAGACGAGAGAGGAAATAAGCTACAAATAGATGAAAGAAATATAAAGCAGTCTTTATCAAAAAACAGAGAAGACATAGGTAAAAGGGATTTCGAAAACAAAATAGTCCCCGTCTTAAGAAACCCAAAATAACCAGGAGGACTCTATGAAAAGTATTCTATCAAGCTCCTTCTCTTTATATATACAAGACTTTTTAAAGTTAATGTTGTTGTCAGTTTTGACATATGTCCCCTTGTTATTTTTGCATGCGATAATTGTTAATTATATTTATGCCGAGACAAGGTTTGCTGAATATCCCGGTTTGATTGGGGATGTGGCTAATGGGATTTTCATGATTGTTTTTCTTACGATTGCTCAGTTGCCATTCATTAAGTATACGCTTTTAGAAAGTGAGGATGCTGATCATCCCCTCAAGCAAGCGATTTCGTTCGCGATAGAAAAAGCATTACCTATTTATTTGTTTGCTTGCTTGTACTCTATTTGCATTTTTATCGGTGGCTTATTATATGTGATTCCTGGTCTAGTTGTCCTTGTATTATTTTATTTTGTTCCTTTTTTCTTAGCGGAGAATGGAAAATTAAGAACCGCTTTGAAAAAATCAGTTGGATTTATTAAAGCTCATTTTTTCAAAGCGATTTTCGTTATTTTTATATTAAGTATTATTCAATTGGTATTCGAGAATATCATGATTTATTTATTATCTCTGTATACTGACGTGTATTTCACAACTTTAGCTTTAAAAATCGTACTACTCATGTTTTTATTACCACTTCAAGTGATTTTTCTGACAAACATTTTTAATAGTTGGCGGGAGACAGAAAAAGGAGGGATATAATGTCGCAGAAAGAACGTAAATGGAGAAGAATCTATTTATTTATTATGTTATTTGTCTACATCCTCTTCGTTCCCATTTCACTTTTTGAATGGTTATTATCAAGTGATCGCTTTCCAATTGCTGCAGCGGTAGTGGCCATTGCTTTGCCGTTTATGCGTAAAAATCATTTAAATACCATTAGAAAAGAAGAAAGTAGTAGTTTATGAAGTTAAAAGAAGCTTCTTAAAGTAGACTTATTAATGGAATGTATGTTGGGGTCTACTTTTATGGTGTTTCTAACTAACACAAGGACCATACAGAAAGCGAATATTTTAATAAACAGAATAAGGTCGTGAGTGAATGAAACAGAAAAGACTTTTTTTGATTACGCTTATTTCTTCCGTTATGCTAATGGCGGCATGTGGAAATGCAAAAGAAACGAATAGCACACCTAAGGAAGAAACAAAAGAAGTTAAAGCAGAAGAAACAACAACGGAACCAGAAGTGGAAGAAGAAAAAAAAGAGGAATCTTCAAATGGTAATGACGGCATGCTTAATCCTAATATTGAAGAAGAATCCCAAGGTAATGTTGAAGTGGTGTTCACGAACAAAGATCCTCAATTTATAAATGATTTAGATGGATTTAAAGTAAGTGTAGATGAGTACCAAATTGTAAAGGTGACAGATGTTAGCGCCGATTATACTATACCATTTAAAGATCAAACAGAAGGCTATGTAATGACAGCCAAAGTAACCATTGATAATACGACAGATAAAGGTATTTATTATAATAATATATATAGAGTGCAGTTCGGAAGTGAGTTTGATTACATAACTAATGATATTAATAAAACTTTTGTCCGAGAAGAATTTCCGAAATCAGAAAAAGAGACAGAAGTAGGGAAATTCGCACCTGGAGAGAAAGTATCAGGTTTGATTTCTTTTATTTTCACTAATGATGAGTTTAAAGCGTTAGATTCTGTAAAACCTAAATTCATTATTGAAGGCGGAGCAGCCGATAATAATCAATTCTCAGGTAGCAATAAACAACAAGCTGTTTTCGACTTCCCTTATAGCGGCGGTCAGCAAGAGGAATTAAATAACGCTACATCATTTTATCCAGATAGGTTAACAACTGCAAATATGGCGAATAAAGAAATGATTTTTGAAGAAACAGCTATTAATGAAACAAAACAATTAGATGATGTAAAAGTGACTTTAGCAGGTGTTCAATATACAGAAATTGAGCCAACACCAGATAATAAAGAGCGCTTCAGAAACTTTGGAGATAAAGGCATCGTTGCTATTACTGTTAAATTGAATTTAGACAACCAAACAGATGCTCCTATTAGTCTTTGGAATATTAGCTCCAAAGTCGATTTAGATAAAGATAGAGGACATATTAGAGCTCAAGGTATGGTAGAACCTGAAGAACCTAAAGAATTAAAAGCTGGAGAGCAGAGTGAAAAATATCATGTTTTCTTAATGAACAAAGATGAGTTCGAGCTATTTGAATCATTTGACTTACAGTTTGGCCCGTTTGTTGGAGAAGACGGTAAAGATATGTTCAAAGGTGAAAGTGTAGAGTTCAATTTACCAAGATAGTGCTAAATAGAAATAAGTATAATGGAGGAAAGCAGTCTTACAGGCTGCTTTTCGGTGTTTATATTCACAAAAAACAGCGATATCCGTAATGATAAATGAGTGAGGCACCTCAAAAAATCACTCGATTGCATTTTTTAATTATATATCTGGAGGATTCAATCATGAAAAAACGATTCACACTCTACCTCCTTGTTCTTTTCTTTCTCTTGGCCGCCTGTTCAGCAGAAAAAGAGGCGAGTAATCAAAAAGAAGATGACCAAAAGAAAGCAGGAGCGGAAGTAGCAGAGGAGCAACAAAAATCGGACGAGGAAAATGAATCAGTGGAAGACGTAGATAATGAAGAATTGGTTGTGAGAGAACTGCCTAAAAGTATTGAAGAAGTTGTTGAATATCCTATTGGTGTGTTAGGTGTTGAGGATATCATGTTTGTTGATGAGCGGATAGAGGCGATCTTAAAAGATATTCCTGCTTTACCAGAGGATGCAAGTCATGAGGAATTACAGAACTTGACAAACTATTTGTATTCAGTATTTAAGATGCCATACGAAGACCCGAAAGTTTCTATTGAAGAAAGCAGTTTAAACAAGCCTAAGGAAGCCGAAGAATTAGCATCTAAAGAACAATATAATGTAGAAATTGTATTGGACGCCAGTGGAAGTATGGCGAATTATATGGGTTCTAAAACAAGGATGGATTTAGCTAAAGAATCGATCGAGGAGTTTGCATCCACATTACCGGAAGATGTGAATTTAAGTTTAAGAGTGTATGGCCATGAGGGGTCGGGTTCAGATGAAGATAAGAAAATGTCTTGTGCTGCCAATGAGTTAGTATATGAATCGCAAACATATAATGAGTCAGAATTATCCTCTGCGCTTAATTCTTTTGAACCAGCAGGATGGACACCGCTAGCGCAGTCGATTAAGGAAGCGAAAGAGGATCTATCAAAGTACTCTGGAGAAGAGCATAAAAACGTTGTCTATATTGTCAGTGACGGAATTGAAACATGTGATGGCGATCCGGTAGCAGCTGCGAAAGAATTAAAAGATTCGGGAATCTCACCGGTGGTTAATGTCATTGGATTTGATTTAGCCAGTAAAGATGAACAGCAACTGAAAGACATCGCCAAGGCAGCAGATGGTAGCTATGTAAATGTGAATAACCAAAACCAGCTTAATGATGAATTAAGTAAGACAGTAAATGATACTCTGAAATGGATTAAGTGGAGTAGTGGTGAAAAAATAAGTGCAATTTCAAAGTCTAACGAAGAAATAATGGGAATTATTAGTCTGGAAAATGAATGGAAAGCTAAATTATTTAAAGAAGAAGACATGATTATGCAATCAATTTATGAATTACAGAATAATAATAAACTTACCAAGGAACAGGTAGATAAAATGATTTCATCTGTTAAAGAGTTTTATAAGAGCCATCATGCTTCTATAAACATGTTGAATGATGTATTAATTGATTTATCATATGAGAATCTAGATGAAACTTTAGATGAAATTGATAAGTTATATGATGAAAATATACCAAATTAATTAGTGTATACTTAGTATGAATAAAGCAGTGCTGCGAAGGTGGGAACCACTATTTAGATAAGAGGTATAACCAGTGATTAATGTAAAACTAACTAAAAATCATAAAAAAAATATTAAAGCTTATAAACGTTTATTTGAAAAGTGGGATATGTGGACTTTTGCTTTTAAACAAAATGATGAATATTATTTCATCACTTCCTATACACAAAGAATAACCGATAAAGTGAAAAGGTTATTTAATTTTAGATAGTAATGGGAATGTTCCTTCATTAGAAAAAGCGAAGGTACCTTTATACAGCTTGGTTTTATTTAATACAAAAGCTGATAATGCAAGGACTGAGATGGTCCATCAAATGAAAAAGAGTCTGAAACCTTACAAAGATATGTATGAAGTCCTTAAGACAAACAAAGATCATATTCTCAATGAGAACCCTCAAATGGAATTCACTATTAATGCCATAATGCAGCAAAGTAAAGAAGGGATGAAAGGCCGAAAAAAATTAGAGAGATTGTGATGAATTTAGGTAATATGCAAAGGGAGGTCACTAGGGGTACGGGTTTCTTGGAGACTTCCTTTTTACGCTAATGCATAATACGATTAACGGAATAGGTCCTCAAATGAAAAAAGGTATGAGTACGTATGAAAAAATGTATCAACTTTTAGAGAAAAATCGAGATAGGATTATTAAGAGTAATCCCCAATTTAAAGAACAATTGGATCAAATGATTGAACATAATAAAGAAGCAGCAAAAAGACCAGAGAAAATTAAAGAGATTTATTATAATATTGGGGAAATGCAAAGAAAAGTAACTAGGGGATCTGGATATTTTGATATTAACTACTTAGTAAGATTACAGGATGCATTTGGAAAGTATGGCACTTTAATGTATACATTCGGAATAGGAGAGCGAGCATTAAAAGGTCCTTATAAAGAATTAAGTCAATTGTTATCCACAAAGGGACTAGGTGTTCCGTCTAAAGATAAATCTACAATTAGAGCCCTAATAAAGGCATGGTTACCAACAGTGGAAACAAACTTAAAGAAGTCCATGGCTACCTTTGAATTAGATGAGAGAGGAAAGAAACTTTCTATCGATCATCAAAATATAAAACAATCATTAGCAAATAATAGGGAAGAGATTGCTAAGCGAGATTTTAATAAAAAGATATTACCTTTACTAAGAAACCCACAATAATGTTGAGACTAACTCGACTTCGACCAAACCCAAGCCAAAGGAGGGAATCTCTCATGCTAACTAATAAGAGAATAACCCTGCAGACTCTCTCCGATGCTTTTTTTTGTAATACCTAGGGGTGTTAGTGTTGAATAATAAGTTCATAGTGTTTTCCAGTTTCATTCCCTTGGGTAAAGTGTTTTGAACGAAGGTAATAGCTGACAATATCCAACTTATCAATTGATATTTACCAATCCCAAACCATCTACCTCCAAGAATCAACCCCCAAAATCCACATTTACTCCTTTCTCCTTTTGTAAAGCAAAGGAAAATCTTTTATTGTTATTCATATAGTGGTAAAAGTGTGAAAAAAGGGGTAATTGGATAGAGAAACTTTTTAACTTTTGTATCGTAAGTATGATTGAACTGATTTTTGTAATGATATGTTTGATAATTAGGGTTCGTAAGGAGGTTAACATGTTAAAACGAGTTTCGTTGTTTCCTATATTACTTGTGATGGCAGGTATGTTGCTGATCGGCTGTAATGATAAGGGAGCCGTGAGTAGCGAAGAAGTGAAAAAGCAGGTTGATCCGTATGAACAGTTAGTGGAAGAAAAGAATAAGGAGTTAGAGCTAGAGCCTTTGACATTAACGACGTATAGTGATGAAATTGGTGCAACGTTTGATTCGCCGGAGTACCGGGAGTTTGCGGCGAATGGTACGGTGACGATTGAGGGGAGCATTGAGGATTATCGAGGATTGAAGTCTGGTTATGCTTGGATTAGTGTGACGGCAGAGGAAGACGGGGTTGCCGGAAGAGAGCATGAATATTATGCGCCTATAAAAGAGGGTCAAATCAAGCAGGATATTCAGTTTTTTAATGGCGAAGGTACGTATCATATAAAGGTACAATTACCCGATGATGAGCGGGAGAATTATTATTATGATACAGCACGGTTTACTGTTCATAATGTGAATCCGGATGTGAAGAGAGATGTGACGTATACACCATATGGTCAAGAAGTAGGACTTTCGTTAGGGTTGGATACAAGCTTCTTTGAAGCAGAAGAAGTTTTCCCATTAAAAGGTGTGGCAGAAGGATTGGATGAGGAAGATACAGTAATGCTTCGCGTGTCGAAGGGAACGGATAATTGGAATCATGTCCTCGCCGTTAATCAAGAGCACCAATTCGATTATGAGGTGCCTCTCTTTTATGGAGAAGGCTTGCATAAAGTGGAAGTCATGGTACCGGATGGTGACCGAGAGAATTATTATCAAACGGCTACGACTCTCATGGTGAATAATACATCTCAGCAAACGATGGAGCCAATCGAGTACTCTAGCCTTTATAATGAACGAGGGGTAACTTTAGAAACGCCTGCATACAGTGGAGATGAATCGAGTGGGGATTATACCATCAGTGGAATGATTCAACCTGAAGCTGAATTAGCGAGTGAGACAACACACCTTTATGTATCGAGTAAAAAGGGTGAGGATACGGCATTAGATGTGATTCCAGTTCAGGATTTTCGCTTTGACGATTCCTTTTATTTGAGGTTTGGTCCAGGTACTTATGATATTACGGTTAGTGTACCTGAGATTACGAAAGAAAATAGTGATACCTTTCGCTTTTATAGCGTAGCTAAATTTCAGGTGGACAATACCGGTGAAGATCGCCGGGATTTGTTACCGTCTCGTGGAGTTCAGTCCGACCATCCGAAGATTAATAGTTTAGCAGAAGAACTGCTTCAAGGGGTGGAAGGCGACCGTGAGAAAGCAAAGGCGATTTATGATTATGTGGCCGAACATATCGCTTATGATGTGGAGAAGTATAATACAGATGACTTTCATTGGGATGACAGTGCCTTAAAGGCATTGGAAACGAAAAAAGGTGTTTGTCAAGACTATGCCTACTTAGCCATTGCTTTGCTGAGGGCGAGTGACATGGAAGCAAGGTTTGTTGAAGGTAATGCTGGTTCTGGTTTTACTAGGGGGGCACTCGGTGGCCGCCATGCTTGGGTAGAAGTGAAGGTGGATGGTGAATGGCTAACAATGGATCCTACTTGGGGTTCTGGTTATGTAGAAAATGATACCTTTGTTGCAGCCTATAACGAAGATTATTTTGACCCGGAACAAGCCTCTTTTGAGGAGACCCATTATCGTACGGGTATATCTTATTAATAAAAAAACGACATTCCCGAGCGAATGTCGTTTTTTTTATGGCTCATTTATGTTGAAAACGGATGGATACCTTGTTAAGAAAAGGATATTTTATCACTTTATTTACGTTAAGATCATGGTTAAATAGATTAATTATTTGTGCACAGATTAAACATCTCCTTCCCTTTAATAGCGTTATAACTATATAAGATATGTGGGAAGGGGGGATTAGTCGTAACTGTGAAGGGATGAACATTTATATAACCATTTATAAGCCAACTTAACCGAGTCTGAATGATTTATCTTAAGTGTTAAATCATATAAAATAAGAATTATAAATGTTTGTTCATTTTTATTCTTTTTTTTCCTAAATCATAGGAAGAAAGAAGATGAATTTGTGCGAAGAATGGTAGATTTCACAGGAATTTAGCAAGATTTAGCGAATAGAAGTATAAGTAAGGAGAAGAATGGCCTTTATTAAAAAATCAGGAGGATGGTCAATGAATCATAAAATGAATCCGGTTGTCGAGCAAGTGCTCATTAATATAGATAAAGTAATGATCGGTAAAAGAGAAGTGGCAGAATTGAGCTTGGTTGCCTTATTATCTGGTGGTCATGTGTTACTTGAAGATGTGCCTGGTGTGGGTAAGACGATGATGGTTCGAGCGCTGGCAAAATCGCTAGGTGCGAACTTTAGAAGAATTCAATTTACCCCTGATTTATTACCATCGGATGTGACAGGCGTTTCAATTTATAATCCGAAAGAAATGGCATTTGAATTCCGCCCGGGTCCAATAATGGGTCAGATTATATTAGCAGATGAAATCAACCGGACATCCCCTAAAACACAGTCCGCCTTATTAGAAGGGATGGAGGAGAAGAGTGTAACAATTGATGGAGTGACTCATCAATTAGGTAGCCCTTTTTTTGTTATGGCGACACAAAATCCGATTGAATATGAAGGAACTTACCCACTCCCAGAAGCGCAGCTTGACCGTTTTCTGTTAAAAATGCGTATGGGTTATCCTGAAGGAACAGAAGAGATTGAATTATTAAGTCGCGTTCAAAGTGCACTCCCGATAGAAGAAATACAGCCAGTAATGGAGTTAGAACAGCTGAGAGACATGCAGGCGAAAGTGAAAGAGGTGTATGTCGATCATTCCATTAAAAGCTATATTGTTCATATGGCTGAGCAAACAAGAAACCATAAACATGTGTATTTAGGTGTTAGCCCTAGGGGGTCTATTGCTTTAATGAAAGCATCACAAAGCTATGCGTTTATGCATGGAAGAGATTATGTCCGCCCTGATGATGTGCAATATTTAGCAAGTGCGGTCTTTAGTCATCGCTTAATTCTCAAGTCAGAAGCAAAATTTGAAGGGGTCAAAGCAGAACAAGTGATTGAGAAGATTATCGATGTTACACCGGTACCAGTGCAAAAGGCTGTGAAATAGGATGAGGCGGTGGTTATTCGCAGTAAAGGGTGTATGGAAGTTAGTGTTATTGTTCCTTTTACTACTCATTACTTTTTCATATGCGATGTTTCAAGGAGGATTTGTCAGCTGGTTCTTATTTTATAGCTTTTTACCGTTTGGTTTATATGCATTTGCACTGGCAATGTATCCGTTGCATCGTATCCATGTAAAGAGAGAACTTTCCAGTCAAGAAGTGAGTGCAGGAGATACACTATCGATACGTCTTTCTATTCATATGGATACGACTTTTCCGGTATTTTTTCTTGTCGTCGAAGATCATATAACTTCTTCGCTCCAGATGAAGAAACATCTGTTATTTCCTGGATTTCGTAAAAACATCGTTGTTTCGCAATCATTTAAGGAAATCCCTCGCGGAGAGCACGTTTTCCAATATGTTCGGCTGAAAATAGGTGATCCACTTGGATTAATCGAACGTGAAGTAAACATGTCACTCGAAGACCGCATGATTGTGTATCCTACTTATGAAGAAATGGTTTATCAACCATTCAGTCATCAATTTGATCAAGGAATGACGGCTTCAGATGAAAGGGTGCAGAGAGATACTTCTATGGCTACAGGCGTCCGTGAATATCAACCAGGTGATCGTTTTTCTTGGATAAACTGGAAAACATCCGCCAAGCGTAATGAAATGATGGTTAAAGAATTTGAACAGCGCAAATCTCATGATGTATATCTTCTCATGGATCGTTTTCCTGAAGTGTATTTTGAAGCAATCGTTTCTTTTACCGCTTCTCTTGTATATGCAATACTGCGAAAAGGGGCACAGGTAGGGTTCCTTTCAGCGGGGAGAAATCGAGTGGAGTTCCCAATTCTTGGTGGTGAAGGGCAGCTACAACGAATCTTTTATCATCTAGCTACAGTGAAGGCGGATAGTAAACGTCCTTTAGAACAAGTGTTAGACGTAGAAAGAAGTCTTGCCCAACAAAATGATCAACTACTGCTTGTTACTGCCAAACTAAACAAACGTTTGATTGAAAAGGCGAGCTTTTATTCTCAAAAAGGAAGTGTGACGATTTTTCTTGTGAAAAGAAAGGAAGAGCAAGCAGTACAAGAGGAAATTCGTTTAAAAGACACCGCTACTTCAAGAGGAATACGTATACAAATTGTGCATGAAGGTCAATTTTCTGCCGCATTCTCGGAGGTGAGGAGCGGATGATGAAGAGATTTTCTACTTTGGTTCTTTATTTATTTGGTTTTCTCCTTATTTGGGAGTGGATTAGGCCGTTAGAGCAATTAACGGATACAGGGAATGTGTGGGTGTTCTTACTTTTCCTATGTATTGCCCTTGCGATGGATTTTTTAAAATGGCATTGGGTCATCCGTTTTGTCATTAATGGAGCAATTATTTTCTTCAGTTTAATGTATATTTATTTTCTTGATCAATATGGACTGATTGGCTCGTTTCCTATGATGATTCAAGAGTTATTTGATAACTTTTTGACGATGTTACAAGCGCAATGGACCGCTATAACAGACATGTTTAGGACTTTATTATTCTTCATTCTTTTATGGTTGATGTCTTACCTTATTCAATATTGGCTCATCCAACGGAGACAAATTTTTATTTTCTTTTTCATGACATTGGTCTATATTACTGTTCTTGATACATTCACACCATATAATGCAGAAATGGCAATTATTCGAACCGTAATTTGTGGATTTTTAATGATGGGGATTCTCGCCTTCTATCGTCAACTAGAGAAGGAAGATATTGAGACGAAACCATCGAAACTAAGCAAATGGATGATCCCTCTAAGTGGATTGGTGCTCATCAGTTCTCTCATTGCTTTCGCTGCACCGAAGGCAGATCCGATTTGGCCTGATCCTGTTCCTTATATCACTTCATTTAATGAAGATAGTAGAAATGAAGAAGCTGGAGGGGTGCGGAAAATTGGCTATGGTGAGGATGATTCTTTATTAGGTGGCTCTTTTGTTCCTGATGATACTCTTGTGTTTGTTGCGAAAACGGAAGATCCCCATTATTGGAAAGTAGAGACCAAAGATGTCTATACAGGTAAGGGGTGGGAGCTTTCAGAAGAAGATCGTGGCAGCCAGTTTTTTGCATCAGGAGAAGAAGTGCCTTTGGAATCATTTTCAGAGAATGAAAATGTCGTTGTTGAGGAAAGAGTCAGTAATGTACAAATGAACAGAGCACGTCCTCAAATTGTCTATCCATTAGGGATAAAAAGTTTTCAAAGTGAAAACATCCCATTTGAATTGAATGAAGCGCTTGAGAAATTTTCAATTAGATATGCAGAGGATTCTCTCATGCCAACTTATGACGTAATCTTTAATGAACCCACTTATAGCGTGAATGCATTGAATACAGTTAATAATGATAATCACGGTTTAGATTCAGCGTTTTATGAAAGGTATACGCAATTACCCGAAGATCTCCCTGATCGTGTGCGTGAATTGGCAGAAGAGATTGTGGCAGGGCATGATAATTGGTTTAACCAAATTCGTGAGATTGAAGGCTATTTTGCTCGATCGGGTTTTGTTTATTCACAAAGAGATGTGGCTGTGCCAGGACCAGATGAAGATTATGTCGACCAATTTTTGTTTGATACGAAGTTAGGTTATTGTGATAACTTTTCAACAGCAATGATCGTGCTAGCCCGTTCTGCTGGTATTCCGACTAGATGGGTTAAAGGGTTTACAGAAGGTGAAAGAACCAACGGAAATGAATTAACTGTTGGTACTTATGACATTACGAATAACAATGCTCACTCATGGGTGGAGGCTTATTTTCCTGGCGTTGGATGGATTCCGTTTGAGCCAACAACAGGTTTTAGTAATCCTGTAGAATATGAGTTTGATTTAGATGAAGAAACAACGCCTAATAACGCGGAGGAAACGGAAACACCGGAAAGAGAAGAGAGTCCAGATGAAGCAGAAACGACTGAACAAACAGAAACAGCGTCAAGCACTTTTAGTTTGACGAAGCTATGGGATTCGGTAAAGGAAGCGGTTCAACAACATTGGAAAAAGATTATTTTAATAATCATCGTGCTTGCTTTCATCGGTTACCTAACGTATATCAAACGGGGTAAATGGCTACCTTACTTCTATATTTGGACATACAAACATCGTAATAATGATCGGGATTTTGAGAAAGCGTACCTTGTTTTACTACATGAATTTTCACGGTTCGGGATGAAAAGGAAACAAGGACAAACCTTACATTCTTTTGCCAAAGAGGTCGATCGTTTGCTTGGGCATCAACAGATGAGTCAGCTAACGGCAAGTTACGAGGCTTATCTATATAGTGGTAAGCAAGAAAAGGGCATTTGGAAGAGAAATAAGGAATTGTGGGAAAATTTAATAAAAGCCACAATCGCTTGACCGTTAAAATAACCTGTTGTTAAAATAGTTGAATGAGAAGTCATGGATTCATATGCATGATGACTATCAATAATTTTAACGAATAACCTTCATATATCCTTGGTAATATGGTCCGAGAGTCTCTACCAGACTGCCTATAACAGTCTGACTATGAAGGCAGAATATATTTAGCCTAGCTAGATTTCTGCCTTCTGACTATATTTTCGGGGGAAGAACTCTAGTTTTTTGTATGAAATAGTAGGTGTTGGATAACCTACAAATGATACATTCGGAGTCACTCTTCATATATGAAGTGGAATAAAAGAATGAGGGAATCATTCTATCAATGTTGACGAGGTGAACAGCGTGACGGGGAAAGTAGAATTGCATGACCAGGAAATGATCGTTGTACTAGACTTTGGTAGTCAGTACAATCAGTTGATTACACGCAGAATTAGGGAGTTTGGCGTTTATAGTGAATTACATCCGCATACCATTACTGCACAAGAAATCAAAGAAATGAATCCAACAGGAATCATCTTCTCTGGTGGTCCAAACAGTGTTTACGGCGAAAATGCTTTTCGTTGTGATCCAGAAATTTTTGAATTAGGTCTACCAATCTTCGGTATTTGCTACGGTATGCAATTAATGACGATGCATTTCGGAGGAAAAGTAGAAGGTGCAAAGCAGCGTGAGTACGGTAAAGCTGTATTAAAATTACAAAATCAATCTAAATTATTTGCCGATCTTCCTGAAGAGCAAGTGGTTTGGATGAGTCATGGTGACTTAGTCGTTGAAGCACCAGAAGGTTTTGCAATTGATGGTACTAACCCTTCTTGTCCTGTCGCAGCGATTAGTGACGAAGCACGTGGGTTATACGGAGTTCAATTCCACCCAGAAGTACGTCATTCTGTATACGGTAATGATATGCTGAAAAACTTTGTTTTCGGTATTTGTGGCTGTAAAGGCGATTGGTCTATGGAGAACTTTATTGAAATTGAATTGGAAAAAATTCGCCAAACAGTTGGAGATAAGAAAGTCCTTTGTGCACTTAGTGGCGGAGTGGATTCTTCTGTTGTTGCTGTTCTTATTCATAAAGCGATTGGTGACCAATTAACATGTATTTTTGTTGATCACGGTTTATTGCGTAAAGATGAAGCAGAAGGCGTTATGAAAACTTTCTCTGAAGGCTTCAATATGAATGTCATTAAAGTAGATGTTAAGGAGCGTTTCTTAAGCAAACTTGAAGGTGTCAGTGATCCTGAGAAAAAACGTAAAATTATCGGTAATGAATTCATTTACGTATTTGATGATGAAGCACATAAATTAGAAGGTATTGATTATTTAGCACAAGGTACACTTTATACAGATATTATCGAAAGTGGTACTGCAACAGCGCAAACAATCAAATCTCACCACAATGTAGGTGGACTACCTGAAGATATGCAATTCCAATTAATTGAGCCGCTTAATACTTTATTTAAAGATGAAGTACGCGCACTTGGAACAGAATTAGGTATTCCAGATGATATCGTTTGGAGACAACCATTCCCAGGTCCTGGTTTAGGTATCCGTGTTCTTGGTGCAATCTCTGAAGAAAAACTTGAAATCGTCCGTGAATCAGACGCGATCCTTCGTGAAGAAATCAAAAATGCTGGTCTTGAAAGAGATGTGTGGCAATATTTCACTGTCCTACCTGACATTCGTAGCGTAGGTGTAATGGGCGATGCGCGTACGTATGATTACACAATTGGTATCCGCGCCGTTACTTCAATTGATGGAATGACATCCGATTGGGCACGTATTCCTTGGGATGTGCTTGAAGTTATCTCAACAAGAATCGTTAATGAAGTGGACCATATCAACCGCGTAGTGTATGATATTACTTCTAAGCCACCAGCAACGATTGAGTGGGAATAAAACAATACACCTTAGAATCCTAGTTTGGATTCTAAGGTTTTTTAATAAGTATTCTTTTTGGGAGGGTGTTAGGTGTTATATTTAAAACAGGCACAATTAGAAGAGTTAGATGAAATCATGTCCATTGTTGACCGAGCAAGGGAAACGATTGTTAAAAGAGGTATCCCACAATGGCAGGATGGAGATGGGCCCAATCGAGAAATCATTACACAGGATATTTCGAATAAGGAAGCTTACGTGTTGATGGCGGATGAACGAAAAGTCGGTATTGGCACGATTTTAACTGCGCCAGAAGAACCTTATGAGCAATTAGTGAATTGGGAGAAAGCAGAAACGCCGTATGCATCGATTCATCGAGTAGCGATTGACCCAGAGATACAAGGAAAGGGTTATTCGACGATATTGCTTCAACATTTAATTACCGCTGCTAGGCTCAATGGATTTCGTGATATTCGCATTGACACCCATCCCGAAAATGAAGTCATGCAAAAGGTTATTCAGAAAGCTGGTTTTTCCTATATTGGGGATGTGGAACTAGATGTTCCAAATGGTAATCGATTTGCCTACCAAATATTGCTTAAATAAAAGAAGTATTGCTTCATAAATCCATTTGGTTTATAGTAAAACCAAATGAAATTACGTAAATAAAGTGGAAAATAAACCTAATTCCGAACAATGGTAAAAAACGGACTAAAAATGTTCGTTTTTTATATTGACTAGGACTTTTTTAATTGCTAATATAATAGAGAATTAAATATTAAAAACATCTTCGTATAATGTTGGGAATATGGCCCAAAAGTTTCTACCAAGTTACCGTAAATGACTTGACTACTTGATGTGTGTGCGTAATAAGGGAATGTGCTTTAATTATTATACTAATCTTATTTTTACATTCCATGTTACTTATACCATCCCTGTTGTCAAGACTTCGGTTGCTTTCCGAAGTTTTTTTAATGCCAACTTTAGGGGGAAAATTAAAAATGAAAAAGTACTTCCAATTCGACGAACTCGGCACCAATTTTCGCCGTGAGATTATTGGCGGGATTACAACATTCTTAGCTATGGCTTATATATTAGCAGTCAACCCTGCTGTACTATCGTTAGCAGATGTACCAGATCTTCCAGATGCTATGAGAATGGACATGGGGGCAGTCTTTGTTGCTACAGCTTTAGCAGCCGCGATTGGTTCAATCCTCATGGGGGTTATCGCTCGTTATCCAATAGCGCTTGCTCCAGGTATGGGTATAAACGCATTCTTCGCTTATACTGTCGTACTGACAATGGGTATTTCATGGCAACATGCTTTAGCTGGAACATTTATTTCGGGTGTGATTTTCATTCTATTATCACTATCCGGTATTAGAGAAAAAATTATTAATGCGATTCCAGCACCATTAAAATTTGCAGTATCTGCAGGGATTGGCTTGTTTATTACATTTGTTGGTGCACAAAACGCTGGTCTTATTGCAAATGATGACGCAGTGTTAGTTGGTTTAGGTGATTTCTCTGATGGTAATGTGTTATTAGCTATTTTTGGTATTATTATTACTGTTATTTTAATGACAAGAGGTTTAAAAGGCGGTATTTTCATTGGGATGGTCGT
Organism: Cytobacillus kochii; assembly: GCF_044790165.1. Taxonomy (NCBI): domain Bacteria; kingdom Bacillati; phylum Bacillota; class Bacilli; order Caryophanales; family Bacillaceae; genus Cytobacillus; species Cytobacillus kochii. The sequence continues at coordinate 562,309 of NZ_CP085254.1, forward strand.
AACGGCAGTTGTTGGTATGATCTTCGGCCTGGTGGATGTGCCTCATAAAGTCGTTGGAGCAGTACCAAGTATTGCACCAACTTTTGGTGAAGCATTCGGTTCTTTTGGAGACGCATCATTCTACTCAACACAAATGCTTGTGGTTGTATTAACATTTTTATTCGTAGACTTCTTTGATACAGCAGGTACACTTGTAGGTGTAGCGAATCAGGCGGGATTAATGAAGGACGGTAAATTACCAAGAGCAGGAAAAGCTTTACTTGCTGACTCAACAGCAACTGTTGCAGGTTCAATTTTAGGAACATCTACAACGACTTCTTATGTAGAATCTTCTTCAGGGGTCGCTGCAGGTGCAAGAACAGGTTTTGCTGCTATTGTAACAGGTGTCTTATTCTTACTAGCAATCTTTTTCTTCCCAATTGTGTCAGTAGTTACATCAGCAGTTACAGCACCGGCCCTAATTATAGTAGGGGTATTAATGGTTGCTTCATTAGGTAATATAGATTGGACGAAATTTGAAATAGCGGTACCAGCGTTCTTAACTATCTTAGCGATGCCTCTTACCTATAGTATTGCAACAGGTATTGCAATTGGATTTATTTTTTATCCAATTACAATGATTGTTAAAGGGAGAGCGAAAGAGATTCATCCAATTATGTACTTCCTATTTGTAGTATTTGTTCTGTACTTTATTTTCTTGAAATAATATCTAGGAGGAAATATCCACTCCTTAAATAGCCAGTTCCCATCATTTATTGGGACTGGCTATTTTGTTATTTATAGGGTGAAAATTTCATTTTTGGTAGCAGACCTTTGCAACTTAGCGACTGGTAGTTGCAAAGGTCTCTTACTTTCTCTATTATGTATGTTCTATTTCTACATATATTTCCTGAGATTTTACAAGTTAATTCTACTAAACTGATACAATCATGATGGAAATGGTGTGATTAGGTATTTCAAAGTGATGTGACAAGAATCCATTAGCCAAAGAGGAACAGTTAAGCTTATAAAGCGAAGAAATGAGTAGCGAGATTTTGAGTTTTTGACAAAAACATTGGTTCTATTCTTCTTACTCAAATCGAAGGAGTGAGGAAATCTAATTGCTTTGTAAGAAGAATAAGAGTTTCTCGAACGATTAAGAAATAAATGTTTAAATGCCTTATAAAGGAGGTATATATACAACAATAGTATTTTTATAAAAAAACTTTATATTTGTTGTTGACGAAAGTAGATAGGGATGATACTATTATAAAACAGTCGTTGATAATGCTTTCTAAGATTACTTTCGAAAAAAGAATTTTAAAAAGTTGTTGACAATAGATTGCGAGAATGTTATATTAATAAAGTCGCTTCTGAAGCGAACGAGATTGTTCTTTGAAAACTGAACGAACGTAAAACGTCAAGCGTAATTCTAAAAAAGCTGATTTATCAGCAACAAAGCACCATAGGTGCAAATGAGCTAATCAAACACTTTATTGGAGAGTTTGATCCTGGCTCAGGACGAACGCTGGCGGCGTGCCTAATACATGCAAGTCGAGCGAATCTGAGGGAGCTTGCTCCCAAAGATTAGCGGCGGACGGGTGAGTAACACGTGGGCAACCTGCCTGTAAGACTGGGATAACTCCGGGAAACCGGGGCTAATACCGGATAATATCTATTTATACATATAATTAGATTGAAAGATGGTTCTGCTATCACTTACAGATGGGCCCGCGGCGCATTAGCTAGTTGGTGAGGTAACGGCTCACCAAGGCGACGATGCGTAGCCGACCTGAGAGGGTGATCGGCCACACTGGGACTGAGACACGGCCCAGACTCCTACGGGAGGCAGCAGTAGGGAATCTTCCGCAATGGACGAAAGTCTGACGGAGCAACGCCGCGTGAGTGATGAAGGTTTTCGGATCGTAAAACTCTGTTGTTAGGGAAGAACAAGTACCGGAGTAACTGCCGGTACCTTGACGGTACCTAACCAGAAAGCCACGGCTAACTACGTGCCAGCAGCCGCGGTAATACGTAGGTGGCAAGCGTTGTCCGGAATTATTGGGCGTAAAGCGCGCGCAGGCGGTTCCTTAAGTCTGATGTGAAAGCCCACGGCTCAACCGTGGAGGGTCATTGGAAACTGGGGAACTTGAGTGCAGAAGAGGAAAGTGGAATTCCAAGTGTAGCGGTGAAATGCGTAGAGATTTGGAGGAACACCAGTGGCGAAGGCGACTTTCTGGTCTGTAACTGACGCTGAGGCGCGAAAGCGTGGGGAGCAAACAGGATTAGATACCCTGGTAGTCCACGCCGTAAACGATGAGTGCTAAGTGTTAGAGGGTTTCCGCCCTTTAGTGCTGCAGCAAACGCATTAAGCACTCCGCCTGGGGAGTACGACCGCAAGGTTGAAACTCAAAGGAATTGACGGGGGCCCGCACAAGCGGTGGAGCATGTGGTTTAATTCGAAGCAACGCGAAGAACCTTACCAGGTCTTGACATCCTCTGACAATCCTAGAGATAGGACTTTCCCCTTCGGGGGACAGAGTGACAGGTGGTGCATGGTTGTCGTCAGCTCGTGTCGTGAGATGTTGGGTTAAGTCCCGCAACGAGCGCAACCCTTGATCTTAGTTGCCAGCATTCAGTTGGGCACTCTAAGGTGACTGCCGGTGACAAACCGGAGGAAGGTGGGGATGACGTCAAATCATCATGCCCCTTATGACCTGGGCTACACACGTGCTACAATGGATGGTACAAAGGGCTGCAAGACCGCGAGGTTTAGCCAATCCCATAAAACCATTCTCAGTTCGGATTGTAGGCTGCAACTCGCCTACATGAAGCCGGAATCGCTAGTAATCGCGGATCAGCATGCCGCGGTGAATACGTTCCCGGGCCTTGTACACACCGCCCGTCACACCACGAGAGTTTGTAACACCCGAAGTCGGTGGGGTAACCTTTTGGAGCCAGCCGCCTAAGGTGGGACAGATGATTGGGGTGAAGTCGTAACAAGGTAGCCGTATCGGAAGGTGCGGCTGGATCACCTCCTTTCTAAGGAATATACGGAATTAACTTGATGTTGGACTGTTCGTTCAGTTTTGAGAGTATAATCTCTCGATTCAATCGTTCTTTGAAAACTAGATAATGTAATGAAGAAGATTACCGAGTAATCGCCACCTTAGTTATTTTCTCTCTATATAATAGTAATAGAGTAGAGATACTAAACTTTTTTTAAAACACACAACCGTGAGGGTTGTGAGAAGCAAGCAGTTCAAGGAAGCGAGCGAGGAAACACCGGAGTGTGCGTCTTGTGCACATGAGGATGTTGACGAGTGAGCTGACGCCGAAATGCGTAGCTTATCGCAAGCCGAACAATGGTTAAGTTAATAAGGGCGCACGGTGAATGCCTTGGCACTAGGAGCCGATGAAGGACGGGACTAACACCGATATGCTTCGGGGAGCTGTAAGTAAGCTTTGATCCGGAGATTTCCGAATGGGGAAACCCCCTATCCGTTATGGGATAGGATCCATACCTGAATACATAGGGTATGGAAGGCAGACCCGGGGAACTGAAACATCTAAGTACCCGGAGGAAGAGAAAGCAAACGCGATTCCCTGAGTAGCGGCGAGCGAAACGGGATTAGCCCAAACCAAGAGGCTTGCCTCTTGGGGTTGTAGGACATTCTATACGGAGTTACAAAGGAACGAGATAGACGAAGAGGTCTGGAAAGGCCCGCCATAGGAGGTAAAAGCCCTGTAGTTGAAACTTCGTTCCCTCCAGAGTGGATCCTGAGTACGGCGGGACACGAGAAATCCCGTCGGAAGCAGGGAGGACCATCTCCCAAGGCTAAATACTCCCTAGTGACCGATAGTGAACCAGTACCGTGAGGGAAAGGTGAAAAGCACCCCGGAAGGGGAGTGAAAGAGATCCTGAAACCGTGTGCCTACAAGTAGTTAGAGCCCGTTAATGGGTGATAGCGTGCCTTTTGTAGAATGAACCGGCGAGTTACGATTACATGCGAGGTTAAGTTGGACAGACGGAGCCGTAGCGAAAGCGAGTCTGAATAGGGCGAATGAGTATGTGGTCGTAGACCCGAAACCAGGTGATCTACCCATGTCCAGGGTGAAGTCCAGGTAACACTGGATGGAGGCCCGAACCCACGTACGTTGAAAAGTGCGGGGATGAGGTGTGGGTAGCGGAGAAATTCCAATCGAACTTGGAGATAGCTGGTTCTCTCCGAAATAGCTTTAGGGCTAGCCTCATGCGTAAGAATCTTGGAGGTAGAGCACTGTTTGGACTAGGGGCCCTCATCGGGTTACCGAATTCAGACAAACTCCGAATGCCAAAGATTTATCCATGGGAGTCAGACTGCGAGTGATAAGATCCGTAGTCAAGAGGGAAACAGCCCAGACCACCAGCTAAGGTCCCAAAGTATACGTTAAGTGGAAAAGGATGTGGAGTTGCTTAGACAACCAGGATGTTGGCTTAGAAGCAGCCACCATTTAAAGAGTGCGTAATAGCTCACTGGTCGAGTGACTCCGCGCCGAAAATGTACCGGGGCTAAACGTATCACCGAAGCTGTGGATTGAACATCGTTGATGTTCAGTGGTAGGAGAGCGTTCTAAGGGCGTTGAAGCTAGACCGTAAGGACTGGTGGAGCGCTTAGAAGTGAGAATGCCGGTATGAGTAGCGAAAGATGGGTGAGAATCCCATCCACCGAATGCCTAAGGTTTCCTGAGGAAGGCTCGTCCGCTCAGGGTTAGTCGGGACCTAAGCCGAGGCTGAAAAGCGTAGGCGATGGACAACAGGTTGATATTCCTGTACCACCGTATTCTGTTTGAGTGATGGGGGGACGCAGGAGGATAGGGTAAGCGCACGATTGGATGTGCGTCTAAGCAGTTAGAGGGACCATGAGGCAAATCCCATGGTCATATACCTTGAGCTGTGATAGCGAGGGAAATTTAGTACCGAAGTTCTTGATTCCACACTGCCAAGAAAAGCCTCTAGCGAGGAATAAGGTGCCCGTACCGCAAACCGACACAGGTAGGCGAGGAGAGAATCCTAAGGTGAGCGAGAGAACTCTCGTTAAGGAACTCGGCAAAATGACCCCGTAACTTCGGGAGAAGGGGTGCTCATTAGGGTGTTAAAGCCTTGATGAGCCGCAGTGAATAGGCCCAGGCGACTGTTTAGCAAAAACACAGGTCTCTGCGAAGCCGCAAGGCGAAGTATAGGGGCTGACGCCTGCCCGGTGCTGGAAGGTTAAGAGGAGAGGTTAGCTCACGCGAAGCTTTGAATCGAAGCCCCAGTAAACGGCGGCCGTAACTATAACGGTCCTAAGGTAGCGAAATTCCTTGTCGGGTAAGTTCCGACCCGCACGAAAGGCGTAACGATCTGGGCACTGTCTCAACGAGAGACTCGGTGAAATTATAGTACCTGTGAAGATGCAGGTTACCCGCGACAGGACGGAAAGACCCCGTGGAGCTTTACTGTAGCCTGATATTGAATTTTGGTACAGCTTGTACAGGATAGGTAGGAGCCTTAGAAGCCGGAGCGCTAGCTTCGGTGGAGGCGTCGGTGGGATACTACCCTGGCTGTATTGAAATTCTAACCCACATCCCTTATCGGGATGGGAGACAGTGTCAGGTGGGCAGTTTGACTGGGGCGGTCGCCTCCTAAAGAGTAACGGAGGCGCCCAAAGGTTCCCTCAGAATGGTTGGAAATCATTCGTAGAGTGTAAAGGCACAAGGGAGCTTGACTGCGAGACCTACAAGTCGAGCAGGGACGAAAGTCGGGCTTAGTGATCCGGTGGTTCCGCATGGAAGGGCCATCGCTCAACGGATAAAAGCTACCCCGGGGATAACAGGCTTATCTCCCCCAAGAGTCCACATCGACGGGGAGGTTTGGCACCTCGATGTCGGCTCATCGCATCCTGGGGCTGTAGTCGGTCCCAAGGGTTGGGCTGTTCGCCCATTAAAGCGGTACGCGAGCTGGGTTCAGAACGTCGTGAGACAGTTCGGTCCCTATCCGTCGTGGGCGCAGGAAATTTGAGAGGAGCTGTCCTTAGTACGAGAGGACCGGGATGGACGCACCGCTGGTGTACCAGTTGTCTTGCCAAAGGCATCGCTGGGTAGCTATGTGCGGAAGGGATAAGTGCTGAAAGCATCTAAGCATGAAGCCCCCCTCGAGATGAGATTTCCCATAGCGCAAGCTAGTAAGATCCCTGAAAGATGATCAGGTTGATAGGTTAGAGGTGGAAGTGTGGCGACACATGTAGCTGACTAATACTAATCGATCGAGGACTTAACCAAACAGGCGATTACTCAATAAATATCTTCTTCAACATTACCTAGTTTTGAGGGAACGATTCCCTTACAATTTCATAGTCCGGTGGCGATAGCGAGAAGGTCACACCCGTTCCCATACCGAACACGGAAGTTAAGCTTCTCAGCGCCGATGGTAGTTAGGGGCTGTCCCCTTGTGAGAGTAGGACGTTGCCGGGCAAAATAAAAGAGCACATCATTTGTATGTGCTCTTTTTTCGTGATTATTTACTAGGTCTCTATAAGATTACATGCTTTTTTGAGTTTAAGTATGAAAGTGTGCAACCTCTATTTAATCTGTAAATACCGATAAAAGTGATACAATTCTGTCCGTATTTGATAGTTTTCTTGTTGTAGGGTTGATGTAATGTTCTTTAGTTGATTCAACTCTTCTTGCATATATTGGAGTTGTGTTTGCATATTTGTCATATTGGTTTTTACTAAATTCTTTTCCCTTTCTTCTTCGCGAGAGATAATTTCATCTTCTTTAATCCCCCTTATAATGGATACGGTTCCGATACTTTCTCCGGCAGCTACAATTATACTTCCTAGTAAGGCTAATCTAAATGACTCTAAACTAAGTATTCCTTCACTTTCCGATTCAGTTATGCCTTCTTCATCTTCTTCTAGTTGATCAAAAAGACCAATGACTACGATTATGCTCCCAATAGCAGAGAGAGCGCCGCCTAGTAATGCCAGTCTCTCACTTTCACGAACCCCTTCGCCTTCAGTTTGGAAATTTGCATGATGTGCGTAAAATGGATACCAAAAGACCATCTCTCTCCACCTCTTTTCCGATCATTAGGCATACATCCTGTATAACAGAGTATTCTTTTATATGAAGATGGTACATTGTTTCAAGCGTTTAATTTAGGAAATTTGGGGAATCGAACAGGAAAGTAGTCATTTAACCTTGAAAGTTTGGGTATAAAGGTAATAAGAAGGTTTGAAGTGAGATAGGAGTGTTAAAATGTTAGAGAATGGCCTTGTAATGGTAACGATTATTTTGGTTATTAATATTGTGTATGTGTCCTTTTTTACGATTCGTATGATATTAACATTAAAAGGGCAGCGTTATCAGGCAGCATTTATTAGTATGATTGAAATTGTTATTTATGTCATTGGTCTAGGCTTAGTGTTAGATAATTTAGACCAGATACAGAACATTATCGCCTATGCAGTCGGGTATGGAATAGGTGTCATTGTTGGGATGAAAATTGAAGAAAAGCTTGCACTTGGCTATATTACTGTTAATGTAATAACGAAGGAGTATGACAAAGATTTACCAAAGGATTTACGGGCCAAAGGATATGGTGTAACGTCTTGGGCTGCGAATGGGCTTGAAGGGGACCGTATGGCACTGCAAATCTTAACTCCAAGAAAGTATGAATTAAAGCTGTATGATACGATTAAAACACTTGATCCGAAGGCCTTTATCATTGCTTATGAACCAAAAACGATATATGGTGGCTTCTGGGTTAAATCTGTTAAGAAAGGTAAGTTATTTAAGTGAGTCAAAAGAAAAAGAAATTTGAAGTGTTGGAAAATGAAACCATTGATCAATGCTTAGATCGCATGAAGCAAGAAGGCTATTTTCCAATAAGAAGAATGGAAAAACCGTACTTTAAAGAAATGAAGAAAAATGGGAAGACAGAATATGAACCTGCAGGGCAAAAAATAGTCTTTGAAGGACAACTTTTGTAGTAAAACACGAACATTAATTTTCTGACTTCTTTAATCGTTCGAGATTATCATTGACGGACAATTCGGAAGTTGTTAAGATGAAATTGAAAGAAAACCTAACAACATTTTACCCCCTCATATAATAATGGGAATATGGCCCATGAGTCTCTACCCGGGAACCGTAAATACTCGGACTATGAGGGAAAGCTTCTTGTTTGTCCAAGGGACTAGTGTCTCTAAATTCATAACATTTCAATTTATGAATGAATGGCTCAGACAGAATCTTTCTCTCTTAGATTAGAGCGAGGATTCTATCTGGGCTTTTTCATTTTTTGGACAAAAAGGAATGGAGGAGAAGGATGAAAATCGAAGTTGCCGTCATCATGGGTAGTACATCAGATTGGGAAACGATGAAACATACTTGTGACATTTTAGATGAGCTTGAAGTCGGTTATGAAAAAAAAGTCGTATCTGCACACAGAACGCCTGATTTGATGTTTGATTATGCAGAAAGTGCAAGAGCTAAAGGAATCAAAGTCATTATTGCAGGAGCAGGGGGTGCCGCACACTTACCTGGAATGGTAGCCGCTAAAACAACGCTACCAGTCATTGGTGTCCCAGTTCAATCTAAAGCGTTAAACGGGATAGATTCCTTATTATCCATTGTACAAATGCCTGGGGGTGTCCCAGTTGCTACAGTTGCTATTGGTAAAGCAGGGGCAACAAATGCAGGGTTACTGGCAGGACAAATCTTAAGCGCCTTTGATGAGGAAATTGCTAAACGGTTAGAAGATAGGCGAGAAAGAACAAAACAACAAGTGTTAGAAAGTAGTGATGATCTTGTCTAAACAAACCATACTACCTGGTCAAACAATCGGCATAATTGGTGGAGGGCAGCTAGGTCGCATGATGGCATTATCGGCCAAAGCGAATGGTTTTCGCATAGCTGTACTGGATCCCACGGAAGATTCCCCATGTGGTCAAGTGGCAGATGTGAAGATTGTTTCAGCTTATGATGATATGAATGCAATAAAACAATTAGCAGCTATAAGTGATATTGTGACATATGAATTTGAAAATATTAGTGCTGAGGCGCTTGATTGGCTTTGTGAGAATGCTTATGTGCCTCAAGGTTCACATGTATTATCACAGACACAGGATCGTATAAAAGAGAAGGTAGCGATCACAAAAGCAGGTGCGACTGTTGCCCCATACGCAGAGATTCACGCAACGGAAGATATTTATGCTAATATAGAAGCGCTTGGCTTTCCTGCTGTTTTAAAAACAGCAAGGGGTGGATACGATGGCAAGGGACAATATGTAATTCATAACGAAGCCGAAATAGAAAAGGCGAATGAATTATTAAATCATGGTGCATGCGTCTTAGAGAAGTTCATTCCTTTTCAAAAAGAAATCTCAGTGATTGTTTTCAGGAATCCCAATGGTGAAACAGCCTTCTTGCCAGTTGGGGAAAATGTTCATAAAGATAATATTCTACATCAAACGATTGTACCGGCGAGAATTTCTGAAGTAGCTTCTCAAACGGCCTTAGAAGAGGCAAAAAAAATTGCCGATGATTTTGAGCTAGTTGGTACACTTGCGGTGGAAATGTTCCTTGGAGAAAATGATGAGATCTATATTAACGAACTAGCCCCAAGGCCGCATAATTCAGGTCATTACTCTATTGAAGCATGTGAAACTTCACAATTCGAACAGCATATTCGTGCAGTTTGTAATTGGCCATTAGCAAGTACAGAATTACTAAAACCTGCTGTAATGGTCAATATATTAGGAGAGCATGTTGAACCTCTTATTCAGTCCATTCCTGCTGTAACGGATTGGAAGGTTCATTTATACGGGAAAGCAGAAGCGAAGTTTAAACGAAAAATGGGTCATGTGACATTGCTTCGCGACAACGTAGAGGAAGCTTTACGTGAAGTAGAACAAAGTGACATATGGCAAATTGCTGCAGAAAAGATCGGAGGATAAATCATGATTGATCGTTATACTCGCCCAGAGATGGGAGCTATTTGGACAGAACAGAACCGTTTCCAAGCTTGGTTAGAAGTGGAGATTCTTGCTTGCGAAGCCTGGGCTGAGCTTGGAGATATTCCTAAAGAGGATGTAGCTAAAATCCGTGAAAAAGCTTCATTTGACATTGAGCGAATTAAAGAAATAGAAGAAGAAACAAGACATGATGTCGTTGCCTTTACACGTGCCGTTTCTGAAACACTTGGTGAAGAACGTAAATGGGTCCATTATGGCCTTACTTCTACAGATGTTGTCGATACTGCACTTTCATATATAGTAAAGCAAGCAAATGATATCTTACTAAAAGACCTCGAGCGTTTTGTAGAAATTCTTAAAGTAAAAGCACAAGAGCATAAAAACACAGTAATGATGGGACGTACACATGGTGTGCATGCGGAGCCGACTACTTTTGGTTTGAAAATGGCTTTATGGTATGAAGAGATGAAACGTAACTTGGCACGCTTTAAAGAGGCGGCTGCTGGCGTTGAATTCGGTAAAATTTCTGGTGCTGTTGGTACGTATGCGAATATCGATCCATTTGTTGAACAATATGTTTGTGAAAAACTTGGTATTCAGCCAGCACCTATTTCTACACAAACACTACAACGTGATCGTCATGCACATTATATGAGCACGATTGCATTAATTGCCACGTCCATCGAGAAGTTTGCCACAGAGATACGGGGCCTGCAAAAGAGTGAAACACGTGAAGTGGAAGAATTCTTTGCAAAAGGACAAAAAGGTTCTTCAGCGATGCCTCATAAGCGTAATCCGATTGGGTCAGAGAATATGACAGGGATGGCAAGAGTTATTCGTGGTTATATGATGACCGCGTATGAAAATGTGTCATTGTGGCATGAGCGTGATATTTCTCACTCTTCAGCGGAGCGCGTGATTTTACCAGATGCAACGATTGCATTGAATTATATGCTTAACCGCTTTGGCAATATTGTGAAGAACTTAACGGTATATCCTGAGAATATGAAACGAAATATGGATCGTACGTTAGGGCTTATTTATTCTCAACGTGTATTGCTCGCATTGATTGATAAAGGCCTTGTACGTGAAGAAGCGTATGATACTGTTCAACCAAAAGCAATGGAATCATGGGAAAAACAAGTACCATTCCGCAGCTTAATTGATCAAGATGAAAAGATCACTTCCCTTTTAACAAAAGAAGAGATAGATGATTGCTTCGATTATCATCACCATTTGAAGCATGTAGATACGATCTTTAATCGTTTAGGTTTATAAAAAATAATGGGGAGAAGAAGTTTTTCCTCCTCTCCCCATTCATTTCACCTAGTAAGAATATTGCTAATTTTCATGATTGGGAGGCGCAAGTCATGCAAAAAGGTTCACTTGTTTATGAAGGAAAAGCAAAAAGGGTTTACAACACAGATGATGCATCTATCGTTTGGCTAGAATACAAAGATGCTGCTACTGCTTTTAATGGAGAGAAGAAAGCAAGTATTGACGGTAAGGGCCGTTTAAATAATGAGATTACTAGCTTGCTATTTTCAAAACTAAAGGAGCTTGGTATTGATTCTCATTTTGTGAAGCAAATATCTCCGAATGAGCAACTTGTAAAGAAAGTGGACATCATTCCATTAGAAACTGTTGTGAGAAATACTTCAGCAGGCAGCTTTGCAAAAAGGCTTGGCGTGGAAGAAGGAAAACCATTAACAAGACCAATTGTCGAATTTTATTATAAGGACGATGATTTAGGTGATCCATTATTAACAGAGGACCATATAGAAATCATGGATTTAGCAACAGAAGAAGAAGTCGCTATTTTAAAAGAAAAAGCATTGAAAGTAAATGAAGTATTATCACAATTTTTTAAAGAGTTGGGCATCCGCCTCGTCGATTTTAAATTGGAATTCGGAAAGGATGCATCAGGTGCTATTCTGTTAGCAGATGAAATTTCACCTGATACATGCCGCTTTTGGGATTTAAAAACGAATGAAAAGCTCGACAAAGATGTTTTTCGTCGCGACCTTGGCAATTTAACAGATGCTTATGAAAATATTTTATCCAGACTGGGAGGAAAACTTCATGTATAAAGTAAAGGTGTTCGTCACATTAAGAGAGAGCGTATTAGATCCACAAGGAAATGCTGTTAAGCACTCCTTGCATTCCATGAATTACAACGAAGTGTCAGATGTGCGCATCGGAAAATACTTGGAGCTTTCGATTGAAAAGTCAGAGCGTCCTGTTGAAGAAGTAGTAAAAGAAATGTGTGAAAGATTACTTGCAAATGTCGTGATTGAAGATTATCGTTTTGAAATCGAGGAGGCTGTTGCTCAGTGAAGTTTGCTGTGATTGTTTTTCCAGGGTCGAACTGTGATATTGACATGTATCATGCAGTAAAAGATGAGCTGGGCTGTGATGTGGAATATGTTTGGCACGATGAAAAAAGCTTAGATGGTTTTGATGGCATTCTATTACCGGGAGGATTTTCATACGGCGATTATTTGCGAAGCGGTGCCATTGCGCGTTTTAGTCACGTGATGAAGGAAGTGATTAAAGCGGCTGAGGCAGGGAAACCGGTATTAGGCGTCTGCAACGGTTTTCAAATTTTACTAGAAGCAGGCTTACTGCCAGGGGCGATGAGAAGAAATGAAAGCTTAAAATTCATTTGTCGTCCAGTTCAATTAAAAGTCGAGAACAATCAAACAATGTTCTCGCAAGGATATGAACAAGATGAAGTGATTACCATACCAGTAGCGCATGGTGAAGGAAACTACTATTGTGATGAAGTGACACTTGCTAGTTTAAAAGAAAACAATCAAATTGTTTTCACTTACCATGATGTTAACCCGAATGGTAGCTTAAGTAATATTGCTGGTATTACGAATAAAGCGGGCAATGTGCTTGGCATGATGCCCCACCCTGAGAGAGCGGTAGATGAGCTAATAGGTGGCGCTGATGGGTTAAAACTTTTTCAATCAATTGTGAAACAATGGAGGGAATCACATGTCGTTAATGCTTGAACCAAGTCCAGAACAACTAAAAGAACAACAAGTATATAAGGAAATGGGTTTGTCAGATGACGAATTTGCAATGGTTGAAAAGATTTTAGGTCGCCTACCAAACTATACTGAAATCGGACTTTTCTCTGTTATGTGGTCAGAACATTGTAGCTACAAAAACTCTAAGCCTGTATTAAGTAAGTTCCCTACAAAAGGCGAGCATGTGTTACAAGGTCCAGGAGAAGGTGCCGGAATTGTTGATATAGGAGATGAACAGGCTGTTGTATTCAAGATTGAAAGCCATAATCACCCATCTGCGATTGAACCTTATCAGGGGGCAGCAACGGGTGTGGGTGGTATTATCCGCGATGTATTCTCGATGGGCGCAAGACCTGTTGCACTCCTCAACTCTTTACGCTTTGGAGAATTGGATACTCCTCGTGTTCGCTACCTTTTTGAAGAAGTAGTAGCGGGGATTGCTGGATATGGTAATTGCATCGGCATTCCAACAGTCGGTGGAGAAGTGCAATTTGACGCTTCCTATGAAGGGAATCCACTTGTTAATGCGATGTGTGTCGGCTTAATTGATCATAAAGATATTAAAAAAGGGCAAGCGCATGGGGTAGGTAACACAGTCATGTATGTGGGTGCCAAAACTGGGCGTGATGGCATTCACGGTGCTACTTTTGCTTCTGAAGAATTAACGGATCAATCAGAGGAGAATCGTCCGGCTGTTCAAGTAGGTGATCCATTTATGGAGAAGCTGCTATTAGAAGCATGCCTTGAGCTTGTAAAATCTGACGCATTAGTAGGGATTCAAGATATGGGCGCGGCAGGATTAACGAGTTCATCTGCAGAGATGGCAAGTAAAGCTGGTTCAGGGATCGAAATGAACCTAGACTTAGTGCCACAGCGCGAAACAGGAATGACTGCTTATGAAATGATGTTATCGGAGTCACAAGAAAGAATGTTAATTGTTGTGACGAAAGGAAGAGAGCAAGAAATTGTTGACCTTTTCTCCAAATATGATTTAGAAGCCGTGGCAATCGGCCGTGTGACAGATGATAAACAACTACGTTTGATTCATAAAGGCGAAGTAGTGGCAGATGTACCAACAGATGCACTAGCAGAAGAAGCACCTGTATACCATAAGCCTTCCAAAGAACCAGCTTATTACCGTGAATTCCAGGCGATGGAAAATGATATTCCCGCAGTTGATGATCATAAAGAAACGCTACTGTCTTTATTACAACAACCAACGATCGCTAGTAAAGAGTGGGTTTATGACCAATATGATTATATGGTAAGAACCAACACAGTCGTAGCTCCGGGATCTGATGCGGCAGTTATCCGTATCCGTGGAACGAAAAAAGGACTAGCGATGACTACGGATTGTAATTCACGCTATATGTATTTAGATCCTGAAGTAGGCGGAAAAATAGCTGTAGCGGAAGCAGCACGTAATATCGTTTGTTCTGGTGGCGCGCCGTTAGCAATTACGGATAACTTAAACTTCGGTAATCCGGAAAAGCCTGAAATCTTCTGGCAAATTCAAAAATCTGCTGATGGCATCAGTGAAGCTTGTCGTACATTAAATACGCCGGTCATAGGTGGTAATGTTTCATTATATAACGAAACAAACGGCACAGCGATTTATCCTACGCCAGTTATCGGGATGGTTGGTCTAGTGGAGAATATTGAGCATGTGACAACACAAGACTTCAAACAAGCAGGCGACCTGATTTATTTATTAGGTGATACGAGAGCGGAATTTGGTGGCAGTGAGCTACAGAAGCTAAGCTACAAAAAAATCTTCGGGCAAGCACCAGCAATCGATTTAACAGTAGAAGCAGCCAATCAAGAAAAAGTCTTAACAGCTATTCACCAAGGGTTACTATCATCTGCACATGATCTTGCAGAAGGTGGGTTAGCAGTGGCAGTAGCTGAAAGCTTATTTGCGAATCAATTAGGTGCAAAACTTGAGTTAACTGGGGAAGCGACAACACAATTGTTCAGTGAATCTCAATCTAGATTCCTTCTAAGTGTGAAGAAGGAGAACAAAGAAGCATTTGAACAATTAACAAATGCTACACTCATTGGTGAAGTAACAAATGAGCAAGCACTTGAAATTACTGTGAACGACGAACTTGTGATCAAAGAGCAAACAGAAGTGCTAAATAAAGCGTGGAAGGGAGCTATACCAGCATGCTTGCAGAAATAAAAGGTTTAAATGAGGAATGTGGCGTCTTTGGTATTTGGGGTCATCCGGAAGCAGCACAAATTACTTATTACGGATTGCATAGCCTACAGCATCGTGGTCAAGAAGGTACAGGTATTGTTGTAACAGATGGAGATAAGTTGAAGGGTGTAAAAGGAGAGGGCCTCGTCACAGAGGTTTTCTCTCAAGATGCTATTCAAGAACTAAAAGGAACTTCAGCAATTGGTCATGTTAGATACGCTACTGCAGGTGGCGGGGGCTATGAGAATGTTCAACCACTTTTATTCCAATCACAAAATGGCGGTCTAGCTCTATGTCACAATGGAAATTTAACGAATGCTACAGCCCTTAAATATCAATTAGAAGCACAGGGAAGTATTTTTCAAACGAGTTCAGATACCGAGGTATTAGCTCATTTAATTAAACGAGGCGGTGTATCTTCTCATAAAGAGCGTGTGAAGAATGCCTTGTCCATGGTAAAAGGCGCTTATGCTTTCTTAATTATGACTGAAAATGAAATGATGGTTGCGGTTGATCCGAATGGTCTCCGCCCTCTATCTCTAGGCAAAATTGGGGATGCTTACGTAATTGCTTCCGAAACATGTGCTTTCGATATTGTCGGAGCTGAGTTTGTTCGTGATGTATTACCTGGAGAGTTATTAGTCATTGATGATAATGGGTTCCGTTCTGAAATGTTCGCAATGGCTTCAAATATATCTATGTGTGCGATGGAATATGTGTATTTCTCCCGACCAGATAGCAATATTAATGGCATCAATGTCCATACAGCGCGAAAAAATTTAGGGAAGCATCTTGCTGTCGAAGTTCCGATTGAGGCAGATGTCGTAACTGGTGTACCTGATTCAAGTATTTCCGTAGCCATTGGTTATGCTGAAGCAACAGGGATTCCTTATGAGATGGGTCTCATTAAGAATAAGTATGTTGGTCGGACATTTATCCAACCATCACAGTCATTGCGGGAACAAGGAGTGAAGATGAAACTATCACCTGTTAGAGGTGTTGTTGAAGGGAAACGAGTTGTCATGGTGGATGACTCCATTGTACGTGGAACAACGAGCCGCCGTATTGTGACGATGTTAAAGGAAGCAGGTGCGACTGAAGTACATGTAATCATCAGCTCGCCACCGATCAAAAACCCATGCTTCTATGGCATTGATACTTCAACAAAAGAAGAATTGATTGCTTCTGATCGTTCTGTAGAAGAGATTCGCGAAATTATTGGTGCTGATACCCTTACTTTTTTAAGTCCAAAAGGGATGATCGATGCCATTGGAAGAGAAGAAGAAGGCGAGACAAGAGGTCTTTGCTTAGCTTGCTTCACAGGGAAGTATCCAACGGAGATTTATCCAAGCACACTACATCCGTACGAAAAAGTATAAATAATAAAGTAGCAACATGGTTTGCTACTTTTATTCTTAGAAATTAAACAATACGTTTTGGTGCGAATACTTGGCGTATGATGCTAGATTGAAAGAATACCTGTTAATAAATTGGTGAGGTGGATAGGAATGGCGAATGCTTATAAACAAGCTGGCGTAGATATTGAAGCGGGTTACGAAGCAGTGAACCGTATGAAGAAGCATGTGGAGAAAACGATGAGACCTGGTGTAATCGGTGGTCTTGGCGGTTTTGGAGGCATGTTTGATTTGTCATCACTTGGCTTAAAAGAACCTGTGCTTGTATCAGGGACAGATGGTGTCGGAACAAAGCTGATGCTAGCTTTTATGATGAATCAGCATGACACAATTGGGATTGATGCCGTTGCTATGTGTGTCAATGATATCGTTGTTCAAGGTGCAGAACCTCTTTACTTCTTAGATTATATTGCTTGTGGGAAGGCTGAGCCAGAAAAGATAGAAGCCATTGTCAAAGGAATAGCTGACGGTTGTGAGCAAGCAGGTTGTGCGCTTGTTGGTGGAGAAACAGCGGAAATGCCTGGAATGTACAGTGAAGAAGAGTATGATTTAGCGGGATTTTCTGTCGGTGCATGTGAAAAGAGTGATTTAATCGATGGTTCAAATATTCAAGAGGGTGATGTTTTAATCGGCCTTGCATCGAACGGAATCCATAGCAATGGTTATTCTCTCGTACGGAAAATATTTTTAGAGGATGCAAAACTCTCATTGCAAGAGTTTAGAGAAGAACTAGGGAGCACGTTAGGTGAAGAACTCCTAAAACCAACGCGAATCTATGTGAAATCAGTTTTATCGGCATTAAAGCAATTTGATGTAAAAGGCTTCGCTCATATTACGGGTGGCGGATTTATCGAGAATATCCCAAGAGTGTTACCTCAAGGCTTAGGAGCTGAATTAATCGAGGGTAGTTGGGAGATTCAGCCGATTTTTAAGCTGATGGAAGAAGTAGGTAAGCTTGCGCGTAAGGATATGTACAATATATTTAATATGGGCATCGGAATGGTGGCAATTGTTCCTGTTAAGGATGCTGAAAAAGTAGTCAATCACTTTAATCAAATTGGTGAAAAAGCAAGTGTGATTGGTAAAGTTACACAGCAAGAGGGGATTTCAATCCTTTAATTAGACGGAGGTTATCATGAAAAATATCGCCATTTTTGCATCTGGCAGTGGAACAAATTTTCAAGCGATTGTTGATGCCTTTAAAAACGATGAATTGCAGGTAGACATTAAACTACTGATAAGTGATAAGCCAGAGTCTTACTGTATTCAACGTGCTGTAAATGAAGGGATTCCAACCTTTGCTTTTCGTGCGAAAGAGTTTACGAGTAAAACAGCATATGAAGAACAAATATTAGTAGAATTAGAGAATGCAAACATAGATTTTATTGTTCTTGCAGGTTATATGCGTCTTATTGGGGATGTTCTTTTACGTGAATATGGCGGGAGAATTGTTAATATCCATCCTTCTTATTTACCAGCATTCCCTGGTAAAGATGCTATTGGACAAGCGCTTTCTGCAGAAGTGAAACAAACAGGTGTAACCATTCATTATGTAGACGAAGGGATGGATACGGGTCCGATTATTGATCAAAGAAAGGTAGCCATCCTACCAGGTGATACGAAAGAAGCATTGCAGAATCGCATTCATGAAGTAGAGCATCAATTTTATCCAGAAGTATTACAAAAGCTTTTAAACGAAAACGCCTAAGAGGAACATCTTACAGGGAGGAAAATGAACGATGAAAAAACGTGCGCTTATTAGTGTATCAGATAAAAATGGTGTAGCAGCATTTGCGAAAGAACTTCACGAATTAGGATTTGAAATTGTTTCAACAGGTGGAACAAAAAAAGCAATTGCTGAAGCTGGGGTTCCGGTAATCGGTGTAAGTGATGTTACAGGATTTCCTGAAATTTTAGAAGGAAGAGTAAAAACATTAAATCCGCTTATCCATGGTGGATTACTAGCTAAGTTCGATGATTCATCTCATCAAGCACAGTTAGAAAAACATCAGATTCATCCGATTCAAGTGGTATGTGTGAATCTCTATCCTTTCCAACAAACCATTGCTAAGCCAGATGTGACAGTGGAAGATGCAATTGAAAATATTGATATCGGTGGTCCTGCGATGTTACGTGCCTCTGCTAAAAACCACGCACATGTGACAGTTGTTGTTGATCCAATTGATTACGAAACAGTCATTACACAATTAAAAGAAAATGACATTGTAGATGCTGCAACCAAACGCAAGCTAGCAGCAAAAGTATTCCGTCATACAGCTGCTTACGATGCAATGATAGCTGAATATATGACAGAATTAGCAGAAGAAGAGCAGCCAGAAAAGTTGACAGTTACGTATGAATTAAAACAAGCATTACGTTATGGAGAAAACCCTCATCAAAAAGCTTCCTTTTATCGCAAACCTTTAGGGTCGGTCTTTTCGATTGCTAACGCTACACAACTACATGGAAAAGAGCTGTCTTACAATAATATTAATGATGCTGATGCAGCGTTACAAATTGTTAAAGAGTTTGACGGACCGGCTGCTGTTGCAGTAAAACATATGAACCCATGTGGTGTCGGAAATGGCACAGATATTTATGATGCTTTCTCTAAAGCTTTTGCAGCTGATCCTGTGTCTATTTTTGGGGGGATTATTGCCCTTAACCGTGAAGTAAATGCACAAACAGCAACGAAACTTCATGAAATCTTTCTAGAAATCATTATAGCGCCTTCTTTTACAGCGGAAGCACTTGAGATTTTACAAGGGAAGAAGAATTTAAGACTATTAACTATTCCTTTTGAAGGAAACAAAAAGACTGAAAAACGTCTAACTTCTATTGAAGGCGGTTTATTAGCGCAAGATTACGATACTTATGGTCTTGAAGAAGCGAATATTACTGTTGCGACAACAAGAGAACCAACGGAGGAAGAGTGGCAATCACTCAAACTTGGCTGGAAAGTAGTCAAGCATGTGAAGTCGAATGCGATTGTTGTCAATAATAGCGACCAAACATTAGGTATTGGTGCAGGTCAAATGAATCGTGTCGGCTCTGCAAAAATTGCGATCGAGCAAGCAGGGAAAGCAGTTGAAGGAGCAACTATGGCATCCGATGCCTTTTTCCCAATGAATGATACAGTTGAAGCAGCAGCTAAAGCTGGTATTACCGCTATTATTCAACCCGGTGGTTCGATTAAAGATCAGGAATCGATTGAAAAAGCAAATGAGTATGGCCTGGCAATGGTATTCACTGGTGTGAGACATTTCAAACATTAAACTGGGGGAGAACATGAAATGAACGTATTGGTAATCGGTAGAGGCGGACGTGAGCATGCCATCAGTAGAAAGTTAAGTGAAAGCAGCCAAGTGGAAACAGTGTTTGTTGCACCGGGAAATCCAGGAATGGAAGATGTAGCGACGATCATTGATATTTCCGAGAAAGAACAAGAAGAGCTGATTGCTTTTGCGCTCGATAATCATGTTGAATTAACAGTTATTGGACCTGAAGTTCCTTTACTTGAAGGTTTGGCTGATAAGATGGAGGGAGCTGGACTTACTGTTTTTGGACCAAAAAGTCGAGCGGCTGAAGTTGAAGGAAGTAAATCCTTTGCAAAAGAGCTCATGAAGAAATATGCCATTCCAACAGGAAGCTATGAAGTGTTTGATCAGTATGAGGCTGCAAGTGCTTATGTGAAAGAACAAGGAGCACCAATTGTTATTAAAGCGGATGGATTAGCTGCCGGAAAAGGCGTTGTTGTTGCGATGACAGAAGGTGAAGCATTAGCAGCGTTAGCGGATATGTTAGTTGGAGAAAAATTTGGTGAAGCTTCTGCTACAGTCGTTATTGAGGAATTTTTAGCTGGTGAAGAATTTTCATTAATGGCTTTTGTTAATGGAGAGACAGTTATTCCCTTAGAAATTGCTCAAGACCATAAACGCGCTTTCGATGGAGATAAAGGACCAAACACAGGAGGAATGGGTGCTTATTCACCTGTTCCCCACATCAGCAAGGAGACGGTTGAAACAGCGATTGCAACGATTTTAATTCCAGCTGCAGAAGCATTAGTTAAAGAGGATCGCAGTTTTTGTGGCGTTCTCTATGCGGGACTTATCGCGACAGAACAAGGGCCAAAGGTAATTGAATTCAATGCCCGCTTTGGTGATCCGGAAACGCAAGTTATCTTACCTAGAATGAAGTCAGACTTAGCCCATGTCATGTTAGAAGTAATTGCTGGACATAAGCCTGTGATTGAATGGCATGAGGAGGCAATGCTTGGAGTTGTGGTCGCAGCCAATGGTTATCCGGATGCATATGAGAGTGGTGCCGAACTAATAGGAATCGAAAAAGTAGCAGAAGAAGCATTTGTCTTTCATGCAGGAACGGCGAAAAATGCCAAAGGTACATTCACAACAAATGGCGGCCGAGTCTTACTTGTTGGTAGCAAAGCAATGGACTTAGTACACGCACAAAAGCAAGTGTATGATGCGCTAACGTATTTAACAACAGAAGAAGTCTTTTACCGCAGGGATATTGGCTTTAAGGCGATAGCACATTCGACTATAGAAAAATAGATAGGGAAAATGAAAATGCCCCCCAAAAAAATAAGGGGGCATATTTTTCATTCAAAATCAGTATCCTTTAATAACTTTTGCTCTTTTAAAAAATCCATAGGTGGTTTAAACTGGTGGTCAGAATCTTTTATACTCTCTTTCCCTTTTTCAAATAAGGCAATGATAGGACAATAGCGGACAATACCTTCTGCGACCTTCATTGCACCAAGTGAAATAAGAATGAGAAAGCGATCACTCCAAGGTTTTTTAACGAGCTTTGTGGCACTCCAAGCAACAATGGTTAATCCACAAGTAATACGGATTAATGCCTGAATGATACCAATATTGGGTTTAACATTCATAAAAGGACCTCCTTCACAAAAAATTAACAAATATTTGTTATTCTTTACTGCGTTAAAAAGCTATATATGTTATGATAATAGGCAACATGAATGCTGCTTCATTATCGTAAACGAAAAATAAAAATAGATAATTGTAGTTACCATAAAAGGAGGAAACAGAGTGCTAGAACAGCGATACCGTTGGAAAAACAAACATCTACGTGAACATGTATCTGTTCTAGATGGGCGTATTGCGCCAACGATGTTACTGAAAAATGCTCGTTACTTAAATCAAGCAATTAAAAAATGGGTACATGCGAATATCTGGATTCTCGGTGATCGTATTGTTTATGTCGGTGAAAAGCTTCCTGACAAGTTAGAAGGCTGTGAAATTGTTGATTGTAATGGAATGACACTTGTTCCAGGATATATTGAACCACATGCACATCCATTTCAGTTATATAATCCCCTTTCCTTTGCTCGTTATGCAGCGCAATTTGGCACGACCACTTTGATTAATGATAATATGGTGCTAGCATTACAATTAGAGAAAAAGAAAGCGTTTTCATTTTTGAAGGAAATGAGAAATATCCCTTCAACGATGTACTGGTGGTGCCGATTTGATGCGCAAACGGAAATACAAAATGAAGAGACAACATTTTCGCATGGTAATATTAAATCTTGGTTAGAGCATGATGCAGTATTACAAGGTGGGGAGTTAACTGGCTGGCCGAAGTTACTCGATGGTGATGATTTGATGCTCCATTGGATGCAAGAAGCGAAAAGAATGAGAAAACAAATCGAAGGTCATTTTCCTGGGGCGTCAGAAAAGACTTTAGCAAAGTTAATGCTGCTCGGTGCTGATTGCGACCATGAAGCGATTAACGGACAAGAGATTATGAATCGTTTGATGCAAGGATATACTGTATCGTTACGCTATTCATCAATTCGACCTGATTTACCGCAGTTATTGGATGAAATGCATGAATTGGGCATTGATCATTATGAATCATTTATTTTTACAACAGATGGCTCTTCTTCATCCTTTTCCGATCAAGGGATTATTGATCAGATGATCCGAATTGCCCTTGAGAAAGGGGTGCCGACAATAGATGCGTATAATATGGGTACAAATAACGTAGCTAAGTATTATAACATCCAACATCTGCATGGAAATATCGCTACAGGTAGAGTGGCTAATATCAATTTCCTTGAGAATGAAAGTAACCCAACGCCTGTTAGTGTGTTAGCAAAAGGTAAGTGGATAAGGAAAGATGGTGAAAATACACCATTTGAAGATAATATGGCATGGGAAGAGTTTGGATTTGAACCGCTAGAAATGAACTGGGAGCTTACTTCTCATGATATGCAATTTTCGATGCCGTTCGGTATTAAAATGGAGAGCGCAGTTATCACAAAGCCTTACTCATTAGCCATTGATATTTCCGGCGATGAGCTAAGTAAGGAGCATGACGAGTGTTTCTTCATGTTAATTGACCGTAAAGGCAAGTGGCGTGTGAATACGGTGATTAAAGGGTTTGCTAAGGAGTTAGACGGTTTAGCAAGTTCTTATTCTAATACCGGTGATATTATCTTAATCGGGAAAAGCAAGAAAGACATGATGAATGCTTTTAATCACATGAAAGAAATAGGTGGGGGAATTGTTATTTCTGAGCAAGGGAACATTGTTACAGAAATCCCACTTAAATTAAAGGGCATCATGTCGAATAAAAGAGTGGAAGATTTGATTGAGGAAGAAAGAACCTTATTAGCCTATTTGCGAGAAAGAGGTTATCGTTTTGCCGATCCAATTTATACATTATTATTTTTTTCCTCCACTCATCTCCCTTATATCAGGGTTACACAGCGAGGAATGTATGATGTCATGAATAAAACTGTACTCTTTCCAACTATGATGCGTTAAAATGTAAAAGAGGGTAATCATATAGTGATAAGGGGTGCATCATGCTGAACAAATGGGTGACTACGTCTCTCGTAGCAATACTTTTGGTGACAGGATGCAGCAAGAATGAAACAGTTGAGGATCCAGCAAACGAAGAGTTAAATGGTATGGATAATCAAGGTGAAGAAAGTGTGGATTCGCCTGAAGAAAAGATAGTTTATCCTCTCACAGGCATAGCTCAAGAGGGAAATGGGAATCAGCGTGCTATAGCAGTTATGATTAACAATCATCCGAAAGCAAGACCACAATCAGGATTGACTCAAGCGGATATTGTTTATGAATTACTGGCTGAAGGTGAAGTCACGCGATTCCTTGCTATTTTTCAAAGTGAACAACCGGATAGAGTTGGGCCAGTACGCAGTGCCAGAGAATATTATATTGAACTGGCGAAAGGGTTTAATAGTCTTTATATTGCTCATGGAAATAGTCCAGAGGCAAAGAAGATGCTTGCTGATGAATATGTGGATCATTTGAATGGCTTATATTATGATGGCACACTTTTTGAACGTGTGCGTGATCGCCAGGCACCGCATAATTCATATATTTCTTTTGCACATATTGAACAAGGGGCTAAGGAAAAGAATTATGAGCTGGACGGGGCACCAGCTGCTTTTGCTCATTTAACTGACGAAGAAGCGGATAAACTGAGTGGCTCTGTGGCCGAGGAGATTGCAGTAAGTTATG
Source organism: Cytobacillus kochii (assembly GCF_044790165.1). Classification (NCBI taxonomy): domain Bacteria; kingdom Bacillati; phylum Bacillota; class Bacilli; order Caryophanales; family Bacillaceae; genus Cytobacillus; species Cytobacillus kochii. The sequence goes on from NZ_CP085254.1 coordinate 586,480, forward strand.
GAAAAGATGAACGTTTTGATGTCACATATGATTATGATGAAACAACGAAAGCATACAAAAGATCTTCAGATGGTGAATGGACAACAGACTATGACACAGGTGACCCTGTGTTATTAAGCAATATTTTAATCATAGAAGCGAAGCATACAGTGATAGATGGAGAAGGCCGACGTGACATTGATTTGACTTCAGGGGGTAAAGGTTATCTTATTCAAAGAGGTATGATGTCTGAAGTGAACTGGGTGAATAAAGAAGGAAGAATTTATCCAGTAATCGATGGAAAAGAGCAACCACTTGCTCCGGGGAAAACATGGGTGAATGTCATTCCACAAGAGCCAGGAATCAATCAGTCGGTAACAATTAACTAAAAAATGAAAAAGGGGTAAATATTATGCAAATTAATAAACTACGAGGACAAGAATTAGATCAATTATTTCAGGCGGTATTATCACTAAATGATTTAGACGAATGTTATCGATTTTTTGATGACTTATGTACTGTGAACGAGATCCAATCATTAGCGCAAAGACTAGAAGTAGCTCGTATGCTTAGAGAAGGAAAAACTTATCATAAGATTGAAACAGAAACAGGTGCAAGTACTGCAACAATCTCGCGTGTGAAACGTTGCTTAAACTACGGAAACGATGCCTACGAAATGGCATTAGAAAGAATTAAAGAAGAAGAAACAACAGAAAAATAATAGAACCCACAGCGATAGAAGCGACCGAACCGAGGGAATCAGCACCCACGGTTTTTTTGTTTTGGAAAGGAAATCAGGTACTAGTAGAAAAAGCGATTGGAATAGGGGGGAAGCGCGTCAAAAACTGGTCACCATGAGGAAATTTGGTTGGAATAGGTGAGGAGCGAGTCAAAAACTGGACTTCATGAGGAAATTTGATTGGATTAAGGGAGAAGCGAGTCAGAAACCTGGATCCAAGGGGGAATTTGGTTGGAATAGGAGAGAAACGTGTCAGAAACTTGGTCCTAAGAGGAAATCTGGTTGGATTAGGAGAGAAACGCGTCAGAAACTGGACACCATGAGGAAATCTGGTTGGATTAGAGGAGAAGCGAGTCAGAAACTGGACTTCATGAGGAAATTTGATTGGATTAAGGGGGAAGCGAGTCAGAAACCTGGATCCAAGGGGAAATTTGGTTGGAATAGGTGAGAAACGCGTCAGAAACTGGACACCATGAGGAAATTTGGTTGGAATAGGTGAGGAGCGAGTCAAAAACTGGACTTCATGAGGAAATTTGATTGGATTAGAGGAGAAGCGCGGCAGAAACCGGATACCAAGAGGAAATTTGATTGGATTAAGGGAGAAGCGCGTCAAAAACCTGGATCCAAGGGGGAATTTAGTTGGAATAGGAGAGAAACGCGTCAGAAACTGGACACCAAGAGGAAATTTGATTGGAATAGGTGAGAAGCGAGTCAGAAACTGGACACCAAGAGGAAATTTGATTGGATTAAGGGAGAAGCGAGTCAGAAACCTGGATCCAAGGGGAAATTTGGTTGGAATAGGAGAGAAACGCGTCAGAAACTTGGACCCAAGAGGAAATTTGGTTGGAATAGGAGAGAAACGCGTCAGAAACTTGGATCCAACAGGAAATTTGATTGGAATAGGAGAGAAACGCGTCAGAAGCTGGACTCCATGATCAAATCTGATTGGATTAGAAGAGAAACGCGTCAGAAAACAGATCCCAAAAGAAAATCTAATCAGCCAAAACAGAAATCGCATCGGAATCGAATGAATCATTTACATGGTGAATCGCATTGTCTGCAATGATGTTAATTTAGCCAAATAAATCCATTCTTACTTCATTAGCTGTTTCCTTTTTGAAATGCTTCTCAAATGATATAATGATTGAATGGAAAGATAGAATGGAGGAACTATGTATGTATGATGTTCGCGCGTGGCACCATGCGTTTAAGCTTGACCCTAATAAATATATATCTGATGAAGATTTAGAGAAAGTGTGCGAGTCTGGCACGGACGCGATTATTATTGGGGGGACAGATGGCATTACGCTTGAGCGGGTGCTTGATCTTATGGGGCGTGTTCGTAGATATACAGTTCCATGTGTGTTAGAGGTTTCCACACTTGAGTCGATTACACCTGGGTATGATTTGTTTTTTATCCCGACGGTTTTAAATAGTAAAGATTCCAAATGGATTAATGGAATGCACCATCAAGCAGTTAAGGAATTTGGCGAGATCATGAATTGGGACGAGATTCTTATGCAAGGATATTGCGTGCTAAATGAAGATTGTAAAGTCGCTCAATTAACGAGTGCGGATACGAATTTAACGATAGAAGACGTCAAAGCCTATGCAATGATGGCGGAAAAAATGTTTCATTTACCGATTTTTTATCTGGAATATAGCGGTACTTACGGCAATGTAGAAATAGTGAAAGAAGTAAGTCGAACATTAGAAGAAACAATATTATTTTATGGTGGCGGGATTACCTCTGTGGAACAAGCAAGAGAAATGGGCGCTTATGCAGATGTAGTTGTCGTTGGAAATGTCGTTTATGATGATATTAAAATCGCATTAAAAACAGTAGAAGCTGTGAAACAATAAATCTTGATTAACCAAATTAATCAGGATAGACTAAAAACAGAACAAATGTTTGTATGGTGGTGAAGAAAAGGAATGCAATATTTATCTAATAAATTATTAAATGGTTTGAATAAGGAGCAGCAACAGGCTGTAAAGGCAACAGATGGTCCTTTGCTTATTATGGCTGGAGCAGGAAGTGGTAAGACGCGTGTACTTACCCATCGCATTGCTTATTTAATGGTAGAGAAGGGCGTGAATCCATATAATATTTTAGCAATCACTTTTACGAATAAGGCCGCAAGAGAAATGAGAGATCGTATTCGTGCGATGATGGGCGGTGTGGCTGAAGAAATCTGGATTTCTACTTTTCACTCTATGTGTGTGAGAATATTACGTCGTGATATTGATCGGATTGGATTCAATCGTAACTTCACAATATTAGATTCTACTGATCAGCAATCTGTTATTAAGAGTATCTTAAAAGAGCGGAATTTAGATCCGAAAAAGTTCGATCCTAGAGCAATTTTAGGGACGATTAGTTCTGCAAAAAATGAACTAATTGAACCAGAGGAATTCGCCAAGACTGCCGGTGATTATTTCTCCCAAGTGACAAGTGATGTGTATACAGATTATCAAAAACGTCTGCGAAAGAATCATGCATTAGACTTTGATGATCTTATTATGAAGACGATTCAATTATTTAATCGCGTCCCTGAGGTATTAGAATACTATCAACGTAAATTTCAGTATATCCATGTGGATGAATATCAAGATACGAATAGAGCGCAATACATGCTAGTAAAATTATTAGCGAATCGTTTCCAAAATATATGTGTGGTTGGAGACTCGGATCAATCTATTTATAGATGGCGCGGGGCAGATATTGCCAATATCTTATCCTTTGAAAAAGATTATGCACAAGCACAAGTCATTTTGCTAGAACAAAACTATCGATCCACGCAAAGAATTTTAAACGCAGCTAACGGCGTCATTGATAAAAACATGAATCGCAAAGCGAAAAACTTATGGACGGAAAATCCTGAAGGAAATAAAATTCAGTATTATCGTGCAGACAGTGAGCAAGGCGAAGGACAATTTGTCGTAAGTAAAATTAAAGAATTAGCGCAAAGTCAGAATCGCAAGCTTGCCGATTTTGCTATTCTATATCGTACAAATGCCCAATCCCGGGTCATGGAGGAAATGCTATTAAAATCGAATATTGAATATGCGATTGTTGGCGGAATTAAGTTCTATGATCGTAAAGAAATTAAAGATGTATTGGCTTATTTACGATTAATTGCCAACCCTGATGATGATATAAGTCTACAGCGGGTGATTAATGTGCCTAAAAGAGGGATTGGTTCTGGATCAGTTGATAAGATTGCTAATTTTGCAACCATGCATGATATGACAATGTTTGAAGCACTTGAATCCATCGAATTAATTGGCTTAAGCCCAAAAATCACAAAATCTGCTATAGAGTTTCGTGATTTAGTAAAGAATTATACACAAATGCAAGAATACTTATCTGTGACAGAATTGGTAGAGGAACTGTTAGACAAGTCAGGCTATCGTGACATGTTAAAAGCGGAGAAATCTATCGAGTCTCAAAGTCGTTTGGAAAACTTAGATGAGTTTCTATCTGTAACGAAGAATTTTGAAGATGCGTCCGAAGATAAAACACTTGTTGCCTTCTTAACAGATTTGGCGCTTGTTGCCGATATTGATAAGTTGGATGATGACGGTGAGAAAGCGGATGCAGTTGTATTAATGACGCTTCACTCTGCAAAGGGATTAGAATTTCCAGTTGTCTTTTTAATGGGTATGGAGGAAGGTGTATTCCCTCATAGTCGTTCATTAATGGAAGAAGCAGAAATGGAAGAGGAACGTCGACTTGCTTATGTAGGGATTACGAGAGCAGAAGAGCAGTTATTTATAACAAATGCGCAAATGCGTACACTATTTGGCCGTACAAACATGAACCCACCGTCCAGATTTATTCAGGAAATTCCGGCTGATTTATTAGAAGGATTAGAGCCAAAAGCAAAACCTCTTAATCGAGGTCAGTCCACGTTTAATGGTCCTTCAGGAAATCGTATGCAACCTGCTCGTAAAGCAGTTGTTCGTCCAGCTGTACAAAATACAGGTGGTAGCGGGATGAATTGGATAGTTGGAGATAAAGCTGTGCATGGTAAATGGGGTACTGGAACAGTTGTAAGTGTCAAAGGTGAAGGTGATGGAATGGAGCTTGATATTGCTTTTCCAAAGCCAGTAGGTATTAAAAGATTACTTGCTAAATTTGCCCCGATTTCGAAAGGTTAAAGGAAAGGGTTGAACGTCTTGGAGGAAAAGAAGGTAGAACAAAGGGTCAAGGATTTGCAAAATCTCCTTAATCAATATAATTATGAATATCATGTACTTGATCAACCATCTGTGCCTGATGCAGAATATGACCAGCTTCTTCATGAGCTAATTGCACTTGAAGAGCAACATCCAGAGTTGAAAACAGAAGATTCCCCAACGCATCGGGTCGGTGGGCAAGTATTAGATATGTTTGAAAAAGTTGAACATCGCACGCCGATGCTCAGTTTAGCCAATGCATTTAATGAGCAAGACTTAAGGGATTTTGACCGTCGTGTTCGCCAGGCAGTGGGTGAGCATATCTCATATGTCTGCGAGTTAAAGATTGATGGACTGGCTGTCTCTCTTCGCTATGAAGATGGATTGTTTGCAATCGGAGCAACGCGTGGAGATGGCTCCATTGGTGAAAACATTACCGTTAACCTTCGCACCATTCGTTCCATTCCTCTGCGGGTAAAGGAAACGGTAACCTTTGAAGTACGCGGAGAGGCGTTCATGCCAAGGAAATCGTTCTTAAGTTTAAATAAAGGAAAAGAAGAACGAGGTGAGGAACCCTTTGCGAACCCTCGAAATGCTGCTGCGGGTTCACTTAGGCAATTAGATCCCAAAATCGCTGCATCAAGAAATTTAGATATATTCGTTTATGCTATGGCTGACGAGGGGAAAACGGGTATTCGTTCTCATAGTGAAGGTCTGGACTTTCTTGACTCTCAGGGGTTTAAAACGAACAAAGAGCGCCAGAAGTGTAAAAATATAGATGAGGTCATCCAATATATCGAGAAATGGACAGAAAACCGACCAGACTTATCGTATGATATTGATGGAATCGTTATTAAAGTCGATTCATATGACCAACAGGATGAACTCGGGACAACAGCAAAGAGTCCGAGATGGGCGATTGCCTATAAGTTTCCTGCTGAAGAAGTAGTCACGCAGTTAAAAGATATTGAATTAAGTATTGGGCGCACCGGTGTTGTAACGCCAACAGCATTACTTGAACCTGTTAGAGTGGCTGGTACTACCGTACAACGTGCATCCCTTCATAATGAAGACCTTATTCGTGAAAAGGATATTAAGCTAGGTGATTACGTTGTGATTAAGAAAGCAGGCGACATCATCCCTGAAGTTGTCAATGTATTACCTGAAAGAAGAACGGGAGAAGAAGTTGATTTTCATATGCCAACTCATTGCCCGGCATGTGAAAGTGAGCTTGTACGTTTAGAGGAAGAAGTTGCACTTCGTTGTATTAATCCGAAATGTCCTGCGCAAATAAGAGAGGGGCTTATTCATTTTGTCTCACGAAATGCGATGAATATTGACGGGCTAGGGGAAAAAGTAATTAGCCAATTATTTGCAGAAAAGTTAATTGAAGATGTGGCAGATATTTATCATCTAACGTATGAACAGCTTATTCAATTAGAGAGAATGGGCGAAAAATCTGTTAACAACTTGCTAAAGGCCATTGAAGTCTCTAAGGATAATTCTTTAGAAAAATTATTATTTGGATTAGGGATCCGTCATGTGGGGGCGAAAGCGGCAAAAACGCTTGCGCAAACATTTGGAGAGATGGGTAAAATCCAGCAGGCAACCATGGATGATTTTATTAGCATTAATGAAATAGGCGATAAAATGGCTGATGCACTCGTCACATATTTTGAACAAGAAGAAGTAACATCTCTCATTCAAGAGTTACAAGATGTTGGAGTGAATCTGACTTATAAGGGACCAAAACCTGTAAATATAGCGGAATCTGATTCTTTTTTTGCTGGTAAAACCATTGTGTTAACGGGTAAATTAGAACAGCTTGCTAGAAATGAAGCAAAGGAAAAGATTGAAGCTCTAGGAGGCAAGGTCTCTGGCAGTGTAAGTAAGAAAACAGATTTAGTCATTGCCGGAGAAGACGCAGGCTCTAAATTAACCAAAGCTCAGGAATTAGGTATTACTATTTGGGACGAGGAAAAATTGATTGAGGAATTAAATTCGTAAGAGGTGAAAATCGTGAAAAAACTCATGGCAGTGTCGCTGTCATTCGTTCTTTTACTCGCCGGTTGTGCACCTAGTTTTAACCAGCAAGAAGAGGTTGTGCAAAATGAAAATGAGAGCAGCGAAGAAGAACAGGCGATCATACCAAACTTTAAAATATCCGATTCGTACTATCGGACAATCCTACCTTTTAAGCCAAGTGAGTCACGCGGTTTAGTCGTTAATAATGTTAATACAAAATATGATATTAATGAATTCGAAACAGGTTTAATGAGAGTTGCTCAGAACCATTTTGATACGGAAAAGTTCTTCTTCCAAGAAGGACAATACCTTGATAAAACCACGATTTCATCATGGTTAAGTCGCCAATATACGAAAGAACAATTAGAAGAAAAAGATATGACGGAGGAAGAAAATCTCGGTCTAAACCCTGTCGATGATGGTAAAGGGACTAAAGAAGAAAGAAACGCCCGTGCACCTCTTTATTTAGCCCATATTTTAGAACATAACTATCTTGTAAAAGATGGCGATAATAAGGTGAAACTTGGCGGTGTCGTGATTGGTTTGGCACTTAATTCCGTCCATTATTATCAAAAAGAAGCCTACGGTGCCACGTATGAAGAAGATATTTCTCATAGTAAAGTAGAAGCAGAAGGCAAAAAGATGGCTGAGGAAATTATAAAGAGATTAAGACAACAAGAAGGCCTTGAGAACGTACCGATTACCATTGCGCTATTTGAACAATCGGAAAGAACGTCTGTCGTTCCAGGAAACTTCTTCGCCTATGCGCATGCCGCTGAGGGGAGTAATCAGCTAAGTGGTTGGGAAGATGTAAAAGAAGACTATATTTTATTCCCATCTAATACAGCCGAAGAGAAGTATCGTGAAGACTATACGAATTTCTTGAATTTCAAGCAAGATGTTGAAAAATATTTCCCTAATTTTAATGGTGTCATTGGAAAAGGTTTCTATATTGGGGATCAATTGCAACAGCTAAATATAGATATACCTATACAATTTTACGGTAAGTCAGAAAGTGTTGGATTCACCCAATATGTAACCAGCAAAGTCGTTAGTATGTTTCCAGAATACATCTCTGTCCAAGTAAGCGTCACATCAGTCAACGGACCAGAATCATTAATCGTCCGAAACGCAAACGAAGCCGAACCATTTGTTCATATTTATCAATAAAACGAAAAAACGCCGCTACTTTTAAGCGTCGTTTTTTTATTTACAATGGGATTAGGTTGGTTGGAACAAAAAGACAAGGATTAAGTGCCCAACATACTGTCTTTTCGAAGATTTTTAGAGAGTACTCTAAAGGTAGCGGGACGAATTCCGCCTGCAACTAGGTATTATTCCGACAGTGACAACGAATGATTTTGCCTGTGCACTTGTACATCCCGCGTAAATCGGTCCAACGGCGAAAGCAATCGAAGAAATCAGTAAGCATCCCATGCTCTCTAAAATTCTTCATAATCGTACGTTAAACTTGTATTGAAACTTACCCATCTATCAAAAGCGTCATTATGATCAAATAGGTCAGATTAGCTGAAGAAGGAGTAATCTATGCTTCCGTAGAAGAAATAGTGGAACTAAGGTTATTTGTGATATCAACATTTATTGCACAAAAAATGATAGACCGAAGGAGGTTTTGATATGGAAAATAGAACAGATACAGCTTCAAGAGTGATCATGGCAAAATCACACACGATTTATGAGGCATTTCTCCATCCGAAAGCTTTAGTATCATGGCTCCCACCTAAAGGAATGTCAGGTTATGTTGAAGATTTTGAACCGTGGGAAGAGGGAACTTACAAAATGACACTCTTCTATGGAGGAAACCAACCCTCATATGGAAAAACTACTGAGAACAGTGATGTGTATCAAGGGAAATTTTTAGAATTAGTTCCCGATAAAAAGATAATACAACTAGTAATATTTGACTCAGAATCCCCCGAATTCACTGGTGAAATGAAACAGACATGGCTATTTGAACCTCTTGCAAAAGGAACAAAAGTCACCATTATATGTGAAAATGTCCCTAAAGGAATAAACAAGGAAGATCATGATATAGGTTTACAATCAACATTAGAAAATCTAGCTCTATTTGTGGAATAATTTTTAGGTATTTGCCTATGACCTTTACTTTAAAAAAAGCACCGACTAAATTGATGTAGTCGGTGGATAATTTCTCATTCACTTAAGCATTTGTTTAGGATTTTGAACAAGGCGCTGAAATGTGTCCATAAAAAGAGCGGTGTGATAACCGTCACAGACAGCATGATGAACCTGTAGAGAAAGTGGTAAATAAATATTTCCCTTCTTATTGAAAAATTTACCCGCAGTAACTATTGGCAGGAGGTAATTTGGATTTGTATTAATATTTAAGTTAAATCCAGTGAAAGTAGTCCATGGAATCATAGATATATTAACGACATTTTCAGGTACGGGTGCTTTAGGAAACAATTTTCCTGTACCAGTATATAACTCAGTATCGGTCACATAATCCATGTGGAACCTTTCAAAGCCTTCATCGATATCGGTGAAAATAGCGGAAAATAACGCTGACTCCTTGTCAAAAATCGTATACATAGGAATCACTCTGTTCCAGTATCCTAACTCACCTTTAGCAGTAACATTCATTCTAAAATGTTTATTTGTATTGACAACTTGTGTAATTAAAAAAATAAAAGCAGGATAAAATTGATATCCTTTTTCTTTAGTAAATTGGTATAGCTCAGTAATATCAATGTTATTAGTGATACTAAAGCTAGTTTGTTGGTTTAAGAAATGATTGAAAACCTCTTTACGTTCCCAATTATTTATGTCGATTTTAGTGAATTTCATCTTTTAATGCCTCCTAAAATATATTCTGATTTTAGGAGGCTATAAGAACTGCTTTTTTCATTGGTCCCATTCCTTTAGTTTATTTAAATAATCCTAACATATGTAATATGCTTTAGCACCTAAATATATGCAATCTATGTTCTTGTTTGAAAAAAGGAGGTAGCCACCCGATGGAACTCCTATTACCAATGAGATCATGTGTATCACGGGTGGGTGGATAATAATTTGTTTATTTTCCACATGCAAATATCCGGTAGCCCAATAGCTCATTATATTTCAATAATAGGTTAAAATGTTCGGTCATTACGGTATAAAGCTCTGGTTCAATGTGCTTTGAATAAAGAAAATCAGGGTTGGGATTGTATTGGAGCATCGACTGATTTTGACCACTTACGCGAATGTTCGTAAATCCTGCCCCTTCAAATAAACGGTGCCATTCTGCTTCGGTGAGGACAGAGTTGATCCCATAGAATCGGTTGATTTCATCTGCTATCCATGGAGGGAGTGAGACATTGGCAGTAAACTCATTAGAAATGAACCGCCCCCCCTTTTTTAATAAACGAAAAATCTCTTTAAGCGCTTTCGGTTGATTGACAAAAGTAAGGACTGATTCGCACATAATTAAATCAAATTTCTCATCTTCAAATGGGAGTGCCTCGATAGAACCTTGGAAAATACGTACTGGAAGTTTAGCTTCTTTCATTCTATGGGTTGCTTTTTCCACCATAATCGGATTAATATCAACCCCAGTTACGTTTGCTCCTGAATTAGTAGCCAAAAAGGCGGCTGTTTGGCCGGTTCCGCAGCCTACATCTAAAATTTGCGACGTAGCGTCTAATTCTTCATTCATAAGAAGCGCCTTTGTTAATTCAAAACCACCCGGGTGCGCTCCTCCAACACCAAACTTTGATAAGAAATCTAAATAAATGGGAACCACCTCCTTTTGTATTTCTATAAGGTATGAAAAAAACAAATTTAATGTTCTTTGCCAAATGGGCTTTTACATCAGTAACAACTACCTAAAAACATCATAGTTTGTTACAGAGAGCGGTTTTAGACTCTCTTTCTACGGACTAAACCTAAAAAGGGGAAGAAAAAATGCAAAATTTTCAAAATGAACTTCAATCACTTGGAATGGATCAATATCAGGTGGGTGAATTAACACCTATTCAATATCAAGCACCAGTACCAGTTCAATTTAATGATATGCGTCGCTGTGGCGGCTGTGGTGGTTGCGGAGGTTGTGGTGGTTTTCGCTGTGGTGGTTGTGGCGGTTTTAGATGTGCAGGCTGTTTTGGTTGTTTTGGTTGCTTCGGGTTCTTTATTTAACAATTCCTTTTTTAAAGGCAAGTGTCAGTGTAAGTTACCTTCGTTCTCTCGTCACAAAATGAATAATGAAGCGTGTGTATACACTCTGCAAGTCCCTATGTTAGGGGCTTCTTTTTCGTTATTCATAATGGACAAATACAAATACATAAATTATAAGGAATATTTAATGAATGCTCAGATCGAAGGAGGGGCTACATGACGAAATTGAAAGCAACCTCACGTCTCAAAGTGAAGAATGATACATTTTATCTACCAGACCCAAAGGGAGGCGTCTATTTTAGGAATAACGCCAGTTCATTTTGGATGGATGGAGGCACTATTTATCAATGGATTGAAAAGCTGATACCTATGTTTAATGGAAATCATACTTTGGAAGAACTCACTGCGGGTTTGACCACTCCCTATCGAAACAGAGTATATGAAATTGGTGAGGCTTTACTTACGAAAGGTTATGTTAGAGATACGAGTCAAGATCAATCACACCAATTACCCGCAAGTGTTCTAGAAAAATACGCTTCACAAATTGAATTCATTGAGAGTTTTGTTGATTCAGGTGCGTATCGTTTTCAAACGTATCGCCAAGCAAAGGTATTAGTGATGGGATCTGGTTCTCTATTCGTTTCGCTGACATCTGCATTGTTGGAATCAGGGCTACCAACCTTTCATGTGATGATGACAGAAGCAGTCCCAACAGACCATGAGCGGATTAATGAAATAGTGAATCATGCCAAAAAGGATGATCCTACCGTGAAAGTGGAGGAAATTCCTTACAGTAAGAATTGGAGAGAAGTAGTACAGTCATTTGATTGGATATTATATGTTTCCCAAAATGCAGATATAGACGAAGTGAAGGAGATTAATCAGGTTTGTAAAGAAGAAAAGAAAGCCTTCCTTCCTGCCTTATATCTAAAGCAGGTGGGAATGGCAGGGCCTGTAGTTGATTCAGAAACAGAGGGATGCTGGGAATCTGCATGGCGTCGAATGCATGAGGCAATATTGGAACAAGAACGTAAGCAACAGCCCTATTCTTCGACCGCAGGTGCTTTATTGGCGAATATTATTGTTTTTGAGTTTTTTAAGCAGGTGACAGGAGCAATTGATAAGAAAGAAAACAATCAATTCTATTTGCTAAATCTTGAAAGTTTGCAAGGTGAATGGATTTCGTACTATTCACATCCATTAGTTGAAAATCTTACATTTAAACCTGAACTTGTCTATGATTTAAACAACCGACTTCTGAGAGAGAATACGGAACAGCCCAACGCAAACAATCTTTTAGAATATTTTAGTTTATTAACTGCTAAAGAAACAGGGATTCTTCATATTTGGGAAGAAAAGGACTTAACACAGCTTCCGCTTTCACAATGTTATGTTCAAGCAGTAAATCCATTGGCAAAAGGACCGGCTACTCTTTTGAAGAAGGCTTTATGCTCGGGTCTAACACATGAAGAAGCAAGAAGGGAAGCAGGGCTTACTGGACTGGAGATGTATGTTTCACAAATGGTGAAAGGTAGAATAAGTGGATTTATGGGTATTGGTGCTGGTGAATGCCTTGCAGAAGCAGTTTGTCGTGGGCTACAAGGGTATTTAGAAGAGGAAAGGAGAGGTCTTCCAGTTGACCAGCAACAATCGCTGTTACCTGTAAATCTTGAGGAGATAGAGGATCGTAGTTGTAGATATTATTTACAGTCACTGACCACCTTAAATGGTCCACCCACTATCCGTATGGGAAATGAAATATTAGGCTTTCCTGTTATATGCATAGAGTCAAATGGCTTTAAATACATTAGTTCTGGTTTAAATATCACACTAGCACTAAGTCACGCTTTGCAAAAAGCACTATTGAATGTACAAAATGAGGCAACAATCCGTGAGGGGGAGAAAATGAACTCTCATGATGGTATAAGAGGGAAAGAAGCAAAACTAAACATTCCTTCATGTGAGCATATGACAAAAACGGAGTTATTACAATCTGCTATCTACAAATTAAAAGAGGGTCATAAAGAGATCGTTGTTTACGATCTTTCTTTTGAACCATTTTTAAGAAAAGAGTTAGCTGGGGTTTATGGTGTACAGATTTGTAAGGAGGTACGCTAATGATTGTCATCGTCGGTAATGGTAAACTGGCCGATTTTGTCTATAGGCAATTGTCTAGTAATTATACAGTCGCACGGCAAGATCTATTAACGGATTTTCCTGAAGATACAACATTGGCGCTCGTATTGCATGATAATTGGCAGCCCTCCGTTCATCAACAAGCAGAAGAAAAATTCAGAAAGGAAAATATTCCATGGCTCCGTGGCTTTGTTTCTTTTGGTGAGGGAATTATTGGTCCATTTGTACAACCGGGAAAACGGGGATGTTCACGTTGCGCCGACGTAAGGCGCATCATAGCAGGTACAGATTCTAAAGAAATGTGGGGGCTATATTATAAATTATCAGGAGAAAGTCGCCCGCAAGACGCATGGGCATCACGAACGGGTCTTTGGCAAATGACAACTTTATTATGTACAGAAGTGGATTATATTCTTCAAGGAGAGACCGATCATTTAGAAAATCAACTGTTCATTACAAATCTTAAAACGTTCATGCATTCATCTCATCATTTTTCCTTTGACCCAATGTGCCCAATATGTGGGGACATTCCAGAAGATACAGCGGAATTAGCGGAAATTAAGTTGCAATCTAGTCCGAAAATTCAAGGTGCTGGTTATCGCTGTCGTTCAATTGAAGAATTAGAAACCGTGCTATTAAGAGATTATTACGATCATCGGACGGGAGTAATCAATGGAAAAATACAGGATTGGACACTTCCCTTTGCGGATGTTCTTATGAATATGCCACTGTTTGGTGCAAGCGAGGGAGTGGCTGGAAGATCTAACTCTTATCGAATGAGTGAGTTAACAGCTATTTTGGAAGGTTTAGAACGATATTGCGGTATCGAGCCTAGGGGAAAAAGAAGGGTTGTACGAGGAAGTTATCTAGATGTTATGGATCAAGCCTTAAACCCTTCAACTGTTGGTTTACACTCACCTGAGTATTATGAGAATCCTCATTTTCCGTATCAATCATTCGAACCTAATAAACCAATGAATTGGGTTTGGGGTTATTCATTCTTACAAGAACGATCTATTCTTGTCCCAGAATTACTTGCTTATTACAGTTTAGGTTGTGGGGAAGGTTTTGTTTATGAGACTTCAAACGGATGTGCAATCGGAGGTAGCCTGGAGGAAGCTATTTTTCATGGAGTAATGGAAGTCGTTGAGCGAGATTCCTTTTTACTCACTTGGTATGCGAAACTGCCATTGCCACGTCTTGATTTAAGTTCTGCAGATGACAAGGAATTGCACTTAATGGTTGATCGGGTACGTGAGGTGGCAGGGTACGATCTTCATTTTTACAATTCGACGATGGAACATGGTATCCCAAGTGTGTGGGCAGTAGCAAAAAATAGAAGAGAAACAGGTGTAAATATTATTTGTGCTGCAGGTGCTCATATGGACCCAGTAAGGGCTGTCAAAAGTGCCATCTATGAGCTAGCGGGCATGATGTTTGTTCATGATGAGAAATTAGCAACAAATAGGCAGAAATACGAGGAGATGCTTGAAGATCCGTTTAAAGTAAGAACAATGGAGGATCATGGCATGTTGTACGGTCTACCCGAGGCGGAAGAATACCTAACGTTTATTTTGAATAATCAAGGGCCATTACGTACATTTGCTGAAGAATTCAAGAAGCCACCAGTATACAACGATTTGAAAGATGACCTTCACGAAGTTCTTCAGACGTTCCGTGAAAATAATCTAGAAGTGATTGTCGTTGACCAAACAACACCAATTATTCAAGAGAATGGATTGTATTGTGTGAAGGTCATTATTCCTGGGATGTTGCCAATGACATTTGGTCATCACCTGACACGGGTGAAAGGATTAGATAGAGTACTAAAGGTGCCAAAGCAGCTAGGGTATAGGAAGAAGCACTTATCGTATGAAGAGCTGAACCCACTTCCTCACCCGTTTCCATAATGGAAGGAGAGGAGGATGAAAGAATTGGAGTTAGATACATTTATACACAATCTCCACTTTGATACAGAGAAACTTGCTCCACCCGATTGGCAGGTCGATTGGGAAGGGGCCCCCCTTCCGTATAAATTGTACCGTGGGTTACCAGCTATTCCGTTAAACGCTAATGTACCTTCAACCCTTCACCAAAATCTAATGCCTACATTGAAGGAGATTGGGCATTTGCTATGGTATACCTATGGAATAACTCAATATGTCCGTCTCCCTCATGACACTCAATCATTGCGGAGATATGTTCCCTCCGGTGGGGCGCTTTATCCTAATGAAATATATGTATATATGAAACTTGAAGATGCTAAAACAGGCATCTACCATTATGATGTTGCTCATCACCGCCTCATTTTGTTACGGGAAGGAAATTTTGATACATTCGTTTCCAAAAGTTTGGGGACAGTGATTGAAGATTGTTTTTGCACTGTTTTTATTTCCACCTTCTTTTGGAAAAATTTTTATAAATACAATCATTTTTCTTATCGATTACAGGGACTAGATACTGGGGTGCTCATTGGACAATTATTAGAAGTAGCTGATCAATTAGATTACAATACGAAAGTTTGCTATCAATTTTTAGACCGAGCAATGAATCATCTACTAGGTCTATCTGAAGAAGACGAAAGTGTCTACGCAGTCATTCCGATATCAACTGAAGCCATTGTCCATACGACTAAAGAAATGGTGTCCTCCCATACATTGTGCGCCGAAATAGCGCAATTAGGTCACCTACCTCATAACCTGTCAAAGACCATGGACTATCCGTTACTCAGAAAGCTCAATGAAGCTGCCATGTTTGATTCATCAGCGTCTTTTAGAAAGGTAAGGCGCCAAGGTGAAACATTCACTTCTGGTACTGATATAACCTTGCCAAATACACAAAACTATTCATATGATTTCTCATCGATTTGTAAGAAACGGTATTCTCCAGACGCAGACTTTATGATGGGGGAAATAAGGCAAGCGACTCTAGCAACCTTGTTAAAGGAGACATGTTCCTTCTCTTATCATCACGATCTTGATGATACAGACGGCCATGTTGCTGCGCGCGTAGCTTTATACGGAAGCCTATACAATGTGGAGGGGATACCGAATGGGGCTTATGCTTATGACAATGAAAATCATATGCTTCGTCTAATGAAAGAAGGTGATTATCGTCCGCTTTTACATTCAAGCTTAGTGATGCCTAATGTTAATTTATATCAAGTGCCGCTTTGTATGCATGTAATAGGGGATAAAAGCCATTATAAAGATTCATTGGGTTACCGAGGATACCGTATTCAACAGATGGAGGCAGGCCTACTAACACAACGATTACTCTTGCATGCGTCTGCTTTAGATTTGGGAGGGCATTCACTACTGGGGTATTCTGTCAGTCAATGCGATCAACTCTATGGACTCGCTTCTAAAGGGAAAACGAGCTTAATTCAAATTCCAGTTGGCATGCACCGGCCTCGTGCTTGGTTGAAAGGAGGATTACGTTGATGTAGTTCACTCATCAATAACGTACCCTCTCAAATTCTTGGTTATGAAAACAAGCCTTCTAACTCAGCTTAGAAGGCTTTATCAAGTATTAGTTTGCCAAATATCTCTCTTGTCTTCTTTTCTTACCCTTTTAAACCACAATCATCTATAAAAAAGTATTTTCTATTAAAAAAAAAGCTTGCATCTCACGTTACGTTATCTTCTATGATTGGGTGTAGATAGAAGGAGAGAGGCAGGGTATGAATGGAACAACGATATTCTTTAATGAGAAACACCCCTTTTATTTTCTTATTTATAGGTAGCTTTTTGGCGATTATTGGATTTAGTATGTTTTTCATGACAACTACTTGGTTTGTAATTTCAGATTTAGGGTCTGCTAGTTCACTAGGCATGATCCTCATTGCCATTACTGTACCTAGAGTAGTTATGATGGCATTTGGTGGAGTACTTGCTGATAAATATAAGAAGACGACCATTATGTTCACTACGAGTACCATCCAAGGTGTTTTACTCGTACTCATTTTTTTACTAAACAATGCAGGTCAATTAACATTTGTTTATTTGCTTATTTTGGGGTTCTTTTTTGGAACACTAGATGCTTTTTCTGGACCAGCCGGAACCTCATTAATTCCCAAGTTGGTACAAGTACACCAGATCAAACAAGCGAACGCAATCATTCAGGGATTAGGTCAAATTGGTTTTATTGTTGGTCCGATTATTTCTGGAAGTATCATGGAGTTCGCTGGCGTGACAACAGGTTATTTAGTTTCAGCCATTATTGTTCTGTTGTCTGCTTTCTTTATGTTTCCACCATTCTTAAAAGAAGGTCCAGTAGACAATACAGTCAAACAAACACCAATAAAAGATTTGATCGAAGGGTTTTCATATGTCAAAGCGAGCAAATTTTTGATCACAGGCATTCTTATTTTAATCACGTTAAATTTCTTTGCTTTTGGTGCGATTTCTATTGCGATTCCCATTTTAGTAGAGACGTACGGAGGTTCACCAATCAATCTTAGTTACATTGAATCAGCATTAGGAGTGGGGATGTTAGTTAGTACTGCTATTATTGGGATGGTTAAAATACGCCGTAGGGGGTTCACTTCTATTGTTGGTCTAATTGCAACACTAATGGTTGCGATAGCATTTAGCCAAATTCCCAATTTGTATATATTGACAGCTTTAGCTTTCTTTATTGGATTTACGATGACATTTGTTTCTATTCCATTCTTCACTTCAGCACAAGAAGATACAGACCCAAGGATTATGGGAAGAGTGATGAGTATTGTTTTCTTAGCGATGAACGGCTTTGACCCGTTGGCTTATGCCACTGTCACTATACTCGTGTCCAAGGGAATTGATATCCAATTAGTCATTTTGTCCTTTTCTGTTATTGGATTAATCATTGCTCTAGTCACTTTATGGAAAGGAAAGACGTATAGAAATTACGAGTCAACTTATTAATGTATTTAAAACGAGAGACCACTTTAATATAAAAGAAGTGGTCTTTTGATCACTAGCATACTATTATGTATCAACTAGGTAGATCCTTGATCAATAGGAGAAAAAAATCAATTTAATAGAAACTTTATTATTTTTCTAAAAATAGTATTAGTAGAATCATTGCTGAATTTTCTCTAATTATGGTAGTATAATAATTGTTAGGGTTAATCTTTTCACAGTCTGAAATGTGCCAATTGTAGCAACATTTCAAAATGACTGATGTGAACTTATAGGAGGATGAAAAAATGGTACAATCTTATAAGCATGAGCCATTTACTGATTTTAGCGTTGAGCAAAACCGTGAAGGGTATTTAAAAGGTTTAGAAACGGTTAAAGGTTATTTAGGTCAAGATTATGATTTATTAATCGATGGAGAACGTATCTCTACTGAAGATAAAATCGTTTCTGTAAACCCAGCGAATAAAGAAGAAATCATTGGTCGCGTTTCAAAAGCGAACCAAGAGCTAGCTGAAAAAGCGATGCAAGCTGCAGTTAAAGCCTTCCAATCATGGAAGAAAGTGAAGCCAGAAACACGTGCAGATGTGTTATTTAAAGCAGCAGCCATCATTCGTAGACGTAAACATGAATTCTCTGCCTTATTGACAAAGGAAGCAGGGAAGCCATGGAATGAAGCAGATGCTGATACAGCTGAAGCGATTGATTTCTTAGAGTATTACGCGCGTCAAATGCTTGCAATTAAAGATGGTGTGCCTGTTAACAGTCGACCAAATGAATTTAATCGTTATGATTATATTCCTCTTGGCGTTGGTATCATCATTTCTCCTTGGAACTTCCCATTAGCGATTATGGCAGGTACAACCGTTGCTGCTATTGTTGCAGGGAATACCGTTCTATTAAAACCCGCTTCTACAACGCCAATTGTGGCTGCGAAATTCGTAGAAGTTATGGAAGAAGCCGGTCTACCAAAAGGTGTACTGAATTTTGTACCAGGAAGTGGCGCAGAAGTAGGTGACTATTTAGTAGATCACAAAGATACTCGTTTCGTATCATTTACAGGATCTCGTGATGTTGGCCTTCGTATTAACGAAAGAGCTTCAAAATTAAATGATGGTCAAATCTGGATTAAACGTGTCATTGCTGAAATGGGCGGTAAAGATACCATTGTTGTAGATAAAGAAGCAGATTTAGAGCTTGCTGCTCAATCAATCGTAGCTTCAGCCTTCGGTTTCTCTGGTCAAAAATGTTCTGCCTGTTCACGTGCAGTCATCGTTGAAGATGTTTATGACCAAGTGTTAAAGCGCGTAATTGAAATTACAAAAGAGAAACAAGCTGGTAATCCGGAAGACACAAGCAATTTTACAGGACCGGTTATTGACCAAGCTGCATATGATAAAATCATGAGTTATATTGAAATCGGTAAACAAGAAGGAAGATTAGTAGCTGGTGGAGAAGGCGATGACTCTAAAGGTTATTTCATTCAACCAACAGTGTTCGCTGATCTTGATCCAGAAGCTCGTCTCATGAAAGAAGAAATCTTCGGCCCAGTTGTCGGTTTCACAAAAGCAAAAGACTTCGACCATGCAATTGAAGTGGCAAACAACACGGAGTATGGTTTAACGGGTGCTGTTATTACAACCAACCGTGAACATATCCAAAAAGCACGTGAAGATTTCCATGTCGGAAACCTTTACTTCAACCGTGGTTGTACAGGGGCGATTGTCGGTTACCAACCATTTGGAGGATTCAATATGTCAGGAACAGACTCAAAAGCGGGTGGCCCTGACTACATCATGCTACACATGCAAGCAAAAACAACTTCTGAAATGTATTAATCTGTTTATTCAAAAGGTGCTCACCAAAATACGGTGAGTGCCTTTTTTTATCTACATACCTTTACCAAATCTACTGACAAAAGTTGAAGTAGTAGTGAGTGGATGACAAACATTACTCGACAATCCTTAGCCAGGGTGGTTATGAGTAGACTTTTACTGAAATCTGGTTGGATAGCTAGTATTAAAGAGTTTGCTCGGATAACATTGTGGGGAAACGGGAAGATAGCGGGGAAAGGGCGATTGCACGTGCAACTGTGCCGAAAACCGGGAAGATAGCGGAGCAAAAGAGGGGTTTCGCGTGCAACTCTGTTTGAAAATCGGAAAGATAGCGGAGGAAAGCGAGATAGTGCGTGCAACTCTACAGAAAAACGGAAAGCTGCCCGAGCAAAGCGAGTTTACCCATACAAATTGAAAGAAAAATAGCAAAGCAAAAGAGGGTTGCTGCGCTATCCTTAAAGGATTTCCTACAGTCAAAAGAGCAAAAACTTCAAGACTTCTCATTCTAAAACTTTATAAAGCAACTCGTCATTAGAATAGAACTAATACCAAACAAATGAAAGTTTTCTAGTTTGTCATTTTGAATGTTTTTCAATCTGTATTATAACAATTAAAATATTTATTGCCTTTGGAAACATTGGTATATCAATGGTTTTATCGTGTTTGTCGATATTTGTCGAAAATAATATCAGATTATTTTGAATAAAACAGTTCCAATAATGGATTGTCTGTTATATAATACAAATTGTTAAGAGGTTATTGTAATACAACAATAAAGACGGGTTTTTTATTCAAATGATTAAAGGAGGATTTAACAGATGGCGAATGAAAGAGTTAAACAATTACAAGAGGCTTGGGCAAATGATTCACGTTGGATGGGGATTGAAAGACCTTATACTGCAGAAGAGGTTATTAAACTAAGAGGATCAATTGATATCGAATATACGCTTGCTCGTAGAGGGGCTGAGAAGTTATGGAAGCTCGTTAATGAGGAAGATTTCATAAATGCATTAGGTGCATTAACAGGCAATCAAGCGGTACAACAAGTAAAAGCGGGGTTAAAAGCGATATATTTAAGCGGGTGGCAAGTTGCTGCTGATGCGAATCTTTCTGGACAAATGTACCCGGACCAAAGTTTATATCCAGCGAATAGTGTACCAAATGTAGTGAAACGTATTAATCAAGCGCTACAAAGAGCGGATCAAATTCACCATATGGAACAAGATGAATCAATTGATTGGTTTGCACCAATTGTAGCAGATGCAGAGGCTGGTTTTGGTGGACAGCTAAATGTGTATGAACTCATGAAAGGCATGATTGAGTCAGGTGCAGCTGGGGTCCATTTTGAAGATCAATTATCTTCGGAGAAAAAATGTGGACACCTTGGTGGGAAAGTATTACTTCCTACACAAACGGCAGTGAAAAACTTAATATCTGCTAGATTAGCAGCAGACGTGATGGGTGTACCCACACTAGTCATTGCAAGAACCGATGCGAATGCCGCTGATTTAATTACTAGTGATGTTGATCCATATGATGCTGCTTTTATTACTGGTGATAGAACACCGGAAGGGTTTTACCGGACCAAAGCAGGTTTAGATCAAGCGATTGCAAGAGGACTTGCTTATGCACCATATGCTGATCTTATCTGGTGCGAAACATCAGAGCCAAGCTTAGAAGAAGCAAAGGCATTTGCAGATGCTATTCACGAGAAGTTCCCTGGCAAACTACTAGCGTATAACTGCTCACCTTCATTTAACTGGAAGAAGAAATTGGATGAAGAAACGATTGCTAAATTCCAAGTTGAGTTAGGAAAAATGGGTTACAAATTCCAATTCGTGACATTAGCTGGTTTCCACTCATTAAATCACAGCATGTTTGAACTTGCTCTAGGTTATAAGGATCGTGGAATGGCAGCTTACTCTGAACTTCAACAACGTGAATTTACTAGTGAAGCAGATGGTTACACGGCAACAAGACATCAACGTGAAGTAGGAACAGGTTATTTCGACCAAGTTTCCATGACTATTACTGGTGGTACATCATCCACAACCGCACTAAAAGGCTCAACCGAAGAAGAACAGTTTACGAAGGATGAAGAAGTTCAAGTGTAATTTTTTGTATTGCCCTAATAATAACTCCAATTTTTTTGCCTCCCTACTTTAGATGGGGAGGCCTTTTTTTTGTAAAAGCGAAGGTGGCCACAAAAGTAATCTAATGCAGTTAGGGCGGAAAGAAATAGGGATTAGTAAGTCACTCAGAAGGAAAAGTGGAAATGAGTGCATAGCAAAGAGGATTAGCGAGTCACTCAAAAGAAAAGGTGGATATGAGTGCGTAGAAAAGGAGACTAGCGAGTCACTCCAAAGGAAAAGTAGAAATGAGTGAGTAGCAAAGGGGATTAGCGAGTCACTCAAAAGGAAAAGTAAATATGTGTGCGTATCAAAAGTGATTAGCAAGTCACTCAAAAGGAAAGGTGGATATGAGTGAGTAGCAAAGGAGACTAGCGAGTCACTCCAAAGGAAAAGTAGAAATGAGTGAGTAGCAAAGGGGATTAGCGAGTCACTCAGAAGGAAAAGTAGATATGAGTGCGTATCAAAAGGGGTTAGCAAGTCACTCAGAAAGAAAACGGAAGCTGAGCGCGTATCAAAAGTGGTTAGCGAGTCACTCAGAAAGAAAACGGAAGCTGAGCGCGTATCAAAAGTGGTTAGCGAGTCACTCAGAAAGAAAATGGAAGCTGAGCGCGTAGCAAAGGTGATTAGCGAGTCACTCAGAAGGAAAACAGAAGCTGAGTGAGTAGCAAAGGGGATTAGCGAGTCACTCAGAAGGAAAAGTAGAAATGAGTGAGTAGCAAAGGGGATTAGCAAGTCACTCAGAAGAAAAAGTGGATATGAGTGCGTATCAAAAGGGGTTAGCAAGTCACTCAGAAAGAAAACGGAAGCTGAGTGCCTAGCAAAAGTGATTAGCAAGTCACTCAGAAGGAAAAGTAAATATGAGTGCGTATCAAAGGGGATTAGCAAGTCACTCAGAAGAAAAACCGGAGCCGAGTGCGTATCAAAGAGGATTAGCAAGTCACTCAGAAGAAAAACCGGAGCTGAGTGCGTATCAAAAGAAATTAGCAAGTCACTAAAAACAAAAACCAAAACTGAGTGCACAATGAAATCCAATTAAGCATATGTTCTATGATGTTTTTGTCCAGTCTAGAATAATCGATAATGTACATTTGTGTTCCTCTCATGATTGTACTACGATTCCAAGTCCTCCAAAGAAAAGTGAATAAATACCAGGTCCACTAATCACCTTTTGCCCAAATTTTCATACGCTTAAGTGAAAGAGTTGAGTTCAAGTCAATGGGCAAGTATACTAAAACGAACATATCCATTAATGAAACGTTTGATTGATGAGGTGGAGGTAATAACGGTATGGCTGAGAAGGTTGATGATTATATTACACAAGGAATTTATGGAAAAAAAGAAACGAAGCCAGATGAACGTAGAAAATTTCTGGGCACGCTGAGAGAAAGAACCGTTATCGCTTTGACACAGGCGCAAGTAAGGAAACCAGGTATCATGAAAGAAGTAAAAGAAGCGATGACGAAAAATAAACAAGCACGCGTATATTTAAATGGTCATATTGCTTATCGTGACATATCGAAATATGCCAAACTAGCGTCTGAACAGCATATGTCATTTACCATTGTCACGAACAAGGACTACAACTCGGACCTTGGTCTTGTCCTCGCATATGATTATGCCATTGATCATGATGACATTTATGTGCAAGAACAAAGTAAGGTTTACAAAGAAGCGAATCAAACTGAGGCTGGATTTAAACAATGGATGAAGAAAATATTTAGAAAATAAAGGGAGAAAGGTCGTGGGATAACGGCCTTTTTCTAATTCAACTTAGTTGAAAAGAGTGAAACTTTATTTGAAACCATACAAACCTCATTATATAATTTTATTAAAAGATATGAGGGAGAGGTTTCTAATCGAGTTAAGGCAAATAGGTAAGAGAGTTAAGCAAGCTAGATTAAACAAGCAAATGACACAACAAGATTTAGCAGAAAAATGTGGGCTAACGAAAAGTCTCATTTCTAAAATAGAGAATGGTCAAACAGCATCTGCTGTGGCAACTTTGTTAAAAATATCTAATCAACTAGATATTCCCTTATCTTGGGTGCTTGAAGAAAATGAAAGTAAAAATTTAGTGCTTTCTCCGAGTCAAAGCCGCACGACAAAGGTTGGCAATAAGGAAATGGGCTATCTATATGAAACATTAGCTAATCGATCTCCGTTCAGTAAGATTGATCCAGTTGTTGTGACGGTTTTGGAGGACTCAGCTAAAGAAGGTCCATACACACATTTAGAAGACGAATTTATATACATATTAAAAGGTTCAATTTATCTCTCTTATGATGGAGAAAAATACTTATTACATGAAGGTGATAGTGCGTATTTTGCTGGTACCATTCCACATGTGTTTTTACCAGTAGAAAAAATGGAAGCAAAAGTATTAACCATTTTTATACAAGCAGATGAAAGATAATAGTAGGGTTTTGGATGATCTTCTCAAGAGATTCCAAAACCCTTTATAATTTTCAGATTTTTTATTTACTTTTACCTAAAGGGGGTGTAATATTTTATTTAATATCATTCAACTAAGTTGAATGATATTAAATAAAAGTACTAAGGAGTGAATGGAATGAATAGTCGTCTATCTGGTTTTCATCGATTTTCGGTTGAAGAGAGACTTCAAATAATATCAGAAGCGTGTCATTTGACAGAGGAAGATAAGGAAATACTTATTGGCAAACAACCCCTTTCTATTAGTACGGCAGATGCCATGATTGAAAATGTGTTAGGTTCAATTTCAATTCCTGTAGGGGTAGCAACAAATTTTAAAATTAATGGTAAGGACACTTTTATACCGATGGCAACTGAAGAGCCTTCCGTAGTCGCTGCCGCAAGTAATGCAGCGAAGGCATCGTATGATAAAGGTGGTTTTTTTGCGTCATTAAGTGGATCGGTAATGATTGGACAGATACAAGTAATAGGTGTTGAAGATCCGTATGCTGGAAGATTAAGGGTGTATGATAAGAAATCAGAAATTTTGAAAATATGCAACGAAAAGGATCCAACTCTAGTAGCTATTGGTGGAGGGGCAATAGATATAGAGGTAAAGATTATCCAAACGGTGAATGAGGTTTTACTTGTGGTTCATTTATTAGTAGATACAAAGGATGCAATGGGGGCGAATGCTGTCAATACAATGGCGGAATCAATTGCACCATTGATAGAGAATATTACTTCAGGAAAAGCGCTTCTTAGAATTATTTCTAACTTGGCTGACAGACGATTAGCTAGAGCTCATGCGGTATTTTCAAAGGATCAACTTGGTGGAGAAGAAGTTGTACGAAAGATTGTAAACGCTTACGAATTTGCAGATGCTGACCCTTATCGAGCGGCTACACATAATAAAGGGATTATGAATGGTATATCTGCCGTTGTACTCGCGACTGGGAATGATACAAGGGCAGTTGAGGCGGGCGCCCATGCTTTCGCTACAGTAACTGGGCAATATCGTTCCCTTACGAAATGGGAAGAAAATCGAGCAGGTGACTTAGTTGGATCTATTGAACTTCCGATGCCTGTTGGTATTATTGGTGGCGCTACGAAGACTCATCCGGTTGCCAAAGTAAATTTAAAAATATTAGGTATTCAATCAGCAGAAGAGTTAGCTTGTTGTATTGCATCCGTTGGTTTAGCGCAAAATCTAGCTGCGATGAGAGCTTTAGCAACTGATGGTATCCAAAAAGGACATATGGCCCTTCATGCAAAAAACTTAGCTGTTATGGCTGGTGCAACAGGGGATGAGATTGGACGAGTCGTTGCTGAAGCAGTAAAGGAAAAAGATGTAAGGTTTGATCGAATCTTACAATTAACAAAAGAGATACAAGGGAGGATTTAAAATGGCTCCTAATTTACATGTAGATAAGGAGAAGCAAAGCGTAGAACTAGATAAAATAAATGAAACACCTAAATATCTTGAAATATTAGGTGATACAGTTTTACCTCGTAATATTATTCTAGCAATTATTATAAGTATCATTCTTAGTTTAAGTGGCTACCTTTTAGGGGAAAGATTATTTCCTCTGTTTGCCAGCGAAAAGATGGTATCGTCGTATTCTTTATTGCTTGGCATTGGTGGTAGTGTATTATCACTTGCTTTATGTGCCTTTATATTTAAACCTAGTAGAGTGCTGACAGAAGAAGAAACTTCTCTTGAAAGTATGGAAGAGATTTTTAAAGATATGCAGTTAGATCCAAAGGAAGAATATTTATTAATTGAAGAAGATCCTGTTACGAAAAAAGAAATGGAAGCACTTGGCGTTCTCGATAAGTTTAGGACAATTGGGGAGGACGATAAGAAATGAGTATCCTCCTCATATCCATATGCTTAGCTCTAATTGGTGCTATTCTATTTTCTTTAATTGGGTTAATCTCTGGAACAGATGAAACGGCTATAATGGTGCCATTTACCTTATTAGTTATCTTGTTAGGAGCTCCTCCGGCAGCTGTGTTTGCCTTTTTTATGGCAGCTGTACTTGCCAAACACTTAACTCATGCCGTTCCTACAGCGTTAATGGGTATTCCGGGAGATACAACTGCTGTTCCATTAATTGATCATGCCTCTGCTTTAAGAAGGCTAGGGATGCCTCATATTGCATTAAGGAAAATGGTATCGGGTGGTGTGATTGGTGCTTTTATCGCCTTACCGACAGCTGTCTTATTAGGACAATTCCTTGGACAATTTGCGGACTTTTTTAAATCAGCTTCAGGATTGATTTTTACGTTAGCGGCCATTTTAATCGCTTTTTTCTCTAAAGGGAAATGGGTAAGTGTTTTAATGATTATCCCTTTAGCCTTTTTTATTAAAAGTTTAGATGTATTAAGTTTTAGCATATTAGATAAGCATTTAACCATTAGTTTCTTTTTAGGAATTGCGATCGGTCCAATGTTTACTGATATTTTGTTTGCACTGTCAGGAAATGCACGACAGACCATTCAAAGAGATCGTCCTAAAGAGTATCATTTGGCACCAGATAATAAATCATGGGCCGGATTTTTTCCTAATCCATTTAAAATACTGACAAAAAGGCAAACGATGCAAACGACTGGTACAAGCTTTATTTCTTCTTTGACATTTGTATTTAGCCCTGTAGGGATGACTTCCTTAATGGGGGAAATTGTGGGTTCTAGATCGAAAGGGATTTATAAAAAATCAACGTCCAGTTTAACAACAATGAATGGAGTCACAGAGTCAACCTATATTGCCGAAGCAATCATTCCTTTAATAGCATTTGGTATTCCGTTGAGTCCTGTTGCATTAGGACCAGCATCACCGTTATTTAATGCACCACCAGTGTTTACAAGTGATCCGGTTAATAATCTCCATAATTACCTAGACCCTTTAGATTTTCTTTTATATGGAGCAATTGGTCTTATCATTGCTACTCTAATTGCTTACCCGTTTTCAATGAATTACGCGAGAAAGGCAACCGTTTTGGTTATGCGCTTTATTAGTCAAGAGGCAATCGTTGCTATGTTTATTGGTTTAGCCTGTTTACTGGCTTTTCACGAAGCAGGATTAGTCGGTATCGTACTCACCTTTACAATGGCGGCAATTGGGGGACTTTTGAATAAAATCCTAGGAATTGGTTCAGGCGTTCAGTTTATGGTGTTTTATGCATCAGCCTGGTTAATTAGTGTTTTATTTGGTTTTTAAGAAAGGATTTTTTATAAAAATGAAGAAATGGATAGAAAGTCGGGGGAGGGGACCGTATGCATACGGTCTCTTTTTAATGGTGATAAGAAGAATAAACATCATAGGACAAACGAAAGTTACTGTCTCCGTAAGCAAAAAGGGAGGAGCCAGATTGCGGGTATGGATGGGGGGCGAGTGACATTTCTCATTTTGCGATTGGGGATGCTGTCAATTAGACTAAAACGAGTAAATGCCTGCCGATTATATAAAGATAGGGAGATCCTTTTTAAGCGAATGAGGATGAAATTCATTCGTTTTTAATCTAAACAGAAGGCGTTAAATATTTTTAAATTTGATGAGAAAACTTTACACTTATTTGTACATGAAGATAGTACTGAATTGTTAGAAGTTTATGTTGTGTGCAAGAACAATAATTACATAACCGAGTTGAATCGGAGCCAATGATTCAGAGGAAGCGTTACAACTTTGGTATAGGTTTGCAAAAGTGGTAGAAAGGAAGAAAATGAATGGAAACGAGAATTTTTCATATTCGCAAAGCGACAGTGATGGATGCGGAAGGATTAACTCAGTTAAGGTTGATTGTGGACGGGGAGACGGATTACTTTGACCGGGAGCGTGGAGAAGATTTTTTAAGTACGGCAGATTTTGAAAAGATGATACGGTCTGAGTCAGTTGAAAAGAATAGTATATTTTTAGTAGCAGAAGTAAAAGGTCACCTTGTGGGTTTCCTAAGAGCTAAAGGTGGCCAATTAAAGAGGACTTCACATCGATTGGAGTTTGGTGTTGCTGTGAAAAAACAATATTGGGGACAATCTATAGGAAAAAGTCTTATTCAAGAAATGTTGCAATGGGCAGATCAAAAAGGGATTAGAAAAGTAACGCTGCAAGTATTAGAAACAAATCGAAAGGCGATTGCACTGTATGAACGACTTGGCTTTATCGTAGAAGGAGAATTAAAGGATGATAAAAAAATAGGCGATATCTATTATTCTACGATCTTAATGGGGCGGAGGAATGAGAGTAATGGATAAAAGGACGTTACTTACGGAAAATTTATTAAAAAAGGTTATTCAAGGAAAGCGAGTGGGTGATTTCTACCCTTTTATACAAGGTGATGATGCCCAGATGGAACACTACATCTCCCATTTGGTAGGGGAGATAGGTGGATTAAAAGGGTTGTTGTATGAAGCGGATTTTGACCATTATGGCAGTGGATTTGCCTCTTATGTTAGTGTGTTTCTCTGGCAAAAGGAAGAGGAAGAAGTATTAGCAAATGGTGAAGTATCTATGAAGGGTTTATGGTTATATATTTCAAGGCTAGCGCCCGTAGTTATTATGGGTAAAGGTGAAATGACGAGACATGGTAGTAGCGGAAGTAGTGACTTTTTAGCAAGTCATACTGTGTGTGAATGGCCATCTGAGACATGGAGTAAACAAATTTGGGCAATAAAAAAAATCGTAGAAGCATATCATTATGTTATTTTGACAAAAGCAGATGTAGATCAGTATTTAGATTTTCAGATAGACATCCCAACAATACTCAGTGAACCGCCATACAAAGTCTTTGACGCGCATTTTTATTGGGAAGATTGATTAACTGTTGTGAAATGAAAGTTTACCAAAGATTATGCAATGAAAATCGTAAGACAATCGAGTATGATGAGAGAAGTTTGAGTTTGGTCACACGGAGGCTATGGGATGATTATTCGAAAAGCTAACTTCTCTTTATTATTGTTTCTCTTTATGGTAGGAAATTTCTTATTATTTGCGATTGCCATTCACTCCTCATCTCTTGGGGTCTTTTTTTTCCATTGGGCAGTTCTACTAGCTAGTGTTATGGTCATTCTTTTCCTTTCCCCAAAATGGTCTTATATAGTTATAAGTGCACTCACTGTGTTATATGGTTTTCTATTATGTTATTTCAGTTATTTACAAACGGTTTTTAATCAGGTGCAATTGATTTCTTTATTTATATCTTATGTATTATCTGTTGTGCCTCTCCTTTTTATCAGGCATAGCTTTTTAAGTATGGACATCCGCATGAAAGAATTATTAGCGGAAACGGTTGCTTTAAGAAAATATATGGACTCAGACGGACTAATGCTTACAAAACAG
This sequence comes from Cytobacillus kochii, assembly GCF_044790165.1. Taxonomy (NCBI): domain Bacteria; kingdom Bacillati; phylum Bacillota; class Bacilli; order Caryophanales; family Bacillaceae; genus Cytobacillus; species Cytobacillus kochii. Next base: position 616,314 of record NZ_CP085254.1, read on the forward strand.
GAGTTTTATGAACGTAGCAAAATAACATTGCGGGGAATGAATAGAAGGAATGAAACAGGTTTCCTATTAAAGGTATCTGGTTTAAATAGTGGAGTGACTCAAAAGGCTTGGCAAGGCTTAATACAAAATGTAATAGAAGAAACTATGCGGAGTGATTTCGATTTCTTTATGAGTGAAGGTGCGTCTTTCATTATTTTCTTGCAAAATACGAATGAAGAAGGCGTCATTAAATTTCAAAACCGACTGGTAAGTAATTTACGTCAGCAAATGAACATGATTCAGCCACCTATCGAATTTCGCGATTATGCTATAGTCGATTTTGACGAGGTCTATCAGATGTTGCTGGAGGAGAAGTTGAATGTTTAAGGTCGTGTTACTCTTGATTATGGCTTTCTTTTGGTTTTTGCTTATTTATTATACGATTTTATTAGTCTCTGGTGTTTTGCATTATAAAAGGGAAAGAGAAAGAAAGCGTAGACCTCTTTTGAAATATCCTTCTGTTGCTATTTTAATCCCTGCGCATAATGAAGGGTTAATTCTTGAGGATACGCTGAATGCTATGATGAAATTAAGGTATCCTGGTCACCTTGATGTATTCTTATTAGACGACCAGTCGATAGACCAAACAGCGGCAATGGCTAGAAGTTTTGCAGAAAACTTTTCGCGTATTCACTATATTAAGGTCCCGCCTGGCGAGCCTAAGGGAAAGTCGAGAGTGCTTAATTATGGATTGAGTATTAGCCAATCTGATTATTTTCTTGTGTACGATGCGGATAATCAGCCAGATTCGGATGCTGTGACAAAGCTAGTAGAAATAGCAGAACAAACAGAGAATGCAGCCGGAGCTGTCGGAGTTGTTCGTACCCTTAATCAAAATAAAAATTGGCTCACGCGGATGATCTCAATAGAGTTTCAAGTATTTCAATTGACAATGCAAAGCGGTAGGTGGAAATTGTTTAACCTTGGCTCTTTACCGGGAACTAATATGCTTTTAAGACGTTCTGTCATTGATGAGCTAGAGGGGTATGACCCGTATGCACTTGCAGAAGATGCGGAGTTGACGATACGAATTACCCAGAAGGGATATGTATTACCGATTGTTCCATATGCACAAACGTGGGAACAGGAACCAGAGAATCTTCAAACCTTTTTAAAACAAAGAACAAGGTGGCTCATTGGTAATCTTTATTTACTAGAGAAGAGCTTCAAGGATATTCATTTTTGGAAAGGTAAAACTTTCTTTCATAGTATGCAACATCTTTTAACCTATTTTGTATTTATATTTTTCTTAATTACTTCAAATGTTATTTTTGTCGGTAGCTTATTCGGTATTAATTTTCCCGAAATGGCCGCTCCTTTATTGATGATTTGGTTAATGAGCTATGTTGTATATTCCATCCAAATTATAAGCAGTTTAGCAGTAAATCAACAGCTCTCGCTAACAAGCCTTTTTGTTGGGGCAATTATGTATTTTACGTATGCCCAACTATTCGTCATCTTACTGATTCGCGCGTTTGCGATTTATCTTTATCATCGTGTGAGAGGCTTAACGATTGGATGGGATAAAACAACACGCTTTAAAGCAGGCGAGAAAGATGAAGCAGCATAAATGGCTTCATCTTTTTTATATGGATGTGGTTCTCTTTTATTGTCGAGTTGTGGTAGAAAATGCTTTGGGGCTGATAAGAATTACCGGTTGCAAATGAAGCCGCAGAGGTGAGGGCGTCCAAGGGGGGAATCGTTGGTTTCATGTAAAGAATCAGAACGAGGGCCACGATATAGAATTCTAGGTTCTCTTGTGGCTCTTCAACCCTCTGAACCACCCATCCCTACTTTGTCATTGACGTCTTACTCTATAGCTAACGAATTTACAAACTACGTAATCCTTCTCCTCTATCTGGAAGTTTTTTGACCCCTGTATCAAAAGTGAATTTCTATTATTTGTCCATTAGGCGATCTATTGAACTCGTGGTAAAATAAAGGGTGGTGAAAACGATCAGATCTTCATGTTGCTTTAACGCGTGAAAGTTTGATATGATCAATATAATTGTGTATTTTTATTTGAATTTGGAGGTGTCTATATGTCTAGAATTACAATTGATGAGGTTAAGCATGTGGCGAACCTAGCGAGATTAGCGATTACGGAAGAAGAAGCAGAGCAATTCCAACATCAGCTAGATGCAATTATCTCGTTTGCCGAAGAGTTAAACGAGTTAGATACCGATCATGTGGAACCGACTTCCCATGTGTTGGATATGAACAATGTATTACGTGAAGATGAGGCAACAAAAGGACTGCCGCAAGAGGAAGTTCTGAAGAATGCACCTGATTCACAAGACGGCTATATTAAAGTGCCGTCAATCATGGATTAGTTGGAGGGGAAACATTTTGAGTTTATTTGATCATAAAGTGTCTGAGCTTCATGAGCTTTTACATAAAAAAGAGATTTCAGCGACTGATTTAGTCGACGCATCTTATAAAAGAATTGCTGAAGTAGATGACAAAGTAAAAGCCTTCTTAACATTAGATGAAGAGCATGCACGTCAAGTAGCAAAAGAAATCGATGGTAAATTGGGAACGGACGAACAAAAAGGTCAGTTATTCGGGATGCCAATCGGTGTCAAAGATAACTTAGTCACAAAAGGTTTAAGAACAACTTGTGCAAGTCAAATATTAGATAATTTTGATCCAATCTATGATGCAACGGTTGTTTCGAAATTAAAAGAAGCAGAAACCATTACGATCGGTAAATTAAACATGGATGAGTTTGCTATGGGATCTTCAAATGAAAACTCAAGTTACAGAGCGACACGCAATCCATGGAATATCGAAACGGTTCCTGGTGGTTCGTCTGGTGGATCAGCTGCAGCAGTTGCGGCAGGAGAAGTATTATTTTCACTAGGATCAGATACGGGTGGTTCGATTCGTCAGCCAGCATCTTTCTGTGGTGTTGTTGGGCTTAAGCCTACATATGGTCGTGTATCTCGCTTTGGTTTAGTGGCGTTTGCGTCATCTCTTGACCAAGTGGGACCAATTACACGTACTGTTGAAGATAATGCGTATCTTTTACAGACGATATCTGGTGTAGATCCAATGGATTCTACTTCAGCTAATGTGAGTGTACCGAATTTTGCTGAAGGCTTAACCGGTGATGTGAAAGGATTGAAAATCGCTGTTCCGAAAGAATATTTAGGCGAAGGTGTGCAAGAAGATGTCAAACAATCGGTGCTTGCTTCCCTTAAAGTATTAGAAAAATTAGGAGCAACATGGGAAGAGGTTTCCCTTCCGCATTCTAAATATGCACTTGCAGCCTATTATTTACTTTCTTCTTCTGAAGCTTCGGCTAACTTAGCACGATTTGACGGTGTACGTTACGGTTACCGCACTGAAAATCCAGAGAACTTAATTGACCTTTATAAAAAGTCTCGTTCTGAAGGATTTGGTGATGAGGTAAAACGCCGTATTATGCTTGGTACATTTGCTCTTAGCTCAGGTTATTATGATGCGTATTATAAAAAGGCGCAAAAGGTTCGTACACTAATTAAACAAGATTTTGAAAACGTCTTTGAAAAGTATGATGTAATTATCGGACCAACAACGCCAACACCGGCATTTAAAATCGGTGAGAAAACGAAAGACCCATTAACAATGTATGCGAACGATATTTTGACCATTCCTGTGAACCTTGCTGGTGTACCAGGTATCTCTGTACCTTGTGGATTCTCAGAAGGGTTACCATTAGGGTTGCAAATTATCGGTAAGCACTTTGATGAAAGCACGGTTTATCGTGTTGCTCATGCATTTGAGCAAGCAACTGATTTCCATAAACAAAAACCGGAGCTGTAAGGGGGGACAAGGAATAATGGAATTTGAAACAGTCATCGGACTTGAAGTCCACGTTGAATTAAAAACAGATTCAAAAATTTTCTCTGCGAGCCCGAACCATTTCGGTGCAGAGCCAAATACAAACACAACTGTTGTTGACCTTGGTTATCCAGGTGTACTGCCAGTAGTCAACAAAAAAGCAGTTGAATACGGGATGAAGGCATCTATGGCCCTAAACTGTGAGATTGCACCAGTGACGAAATTCGATCGTAAAAACTATTTCTATCCGGACAATCCAAAGGCCTATCAGATTTCTCAATTCGACAAACCGGTTGGAGAACATGGTTGGATTGAGATCGAAGTAGATGGCTATAAGAAAAAAATCGGGATTACGCGTATTCATCTAGAAGAAGATGCGGGTAAATTAACACATGGCAAAGGTTATTCTTTAGTCGATTATAACCGTCAAGGAACACCTTTAATTGAAATTGTCTCTGAGCCGGATATACGCACACCAAATGAAGCCTATGCGTATTTAGAGAAGCTAAAATCAATCGTACAATATACTGGTGTTTCTGATTGTAAGATGGAAGAAGGTTCCTTACGTTGTGATGCCAATATTTCATTACGACCTGTCGGACAGGAGGAATTTGGTACAAAAACAGAACTGAAGAACTTAAACTCTTTTAACTTTGTTCGTAAAGGATTAGAGTACGAAGAGAAGCGCCAAGCAGAAGTCCTTCGTGAGGGCGGTGTCATTGAACAAGAGACACGCCGTTTTGATGAAGCTACTGGGAAAACATTGTTGATGCGTGTGAAGGAAGGTTCTGATGATTATCGTTATTTCCCAGAGCCGGATTTATTAGATATTGTGATTGATGAAGATTGGAAAGCCCGTATTCGTGCGGAAATTCCTGAACTACCAGATGCACGTAAAACACGTTATATTGATACGTTCGGCTTACCTGCCTATGATGCAGGTGTCCTTACCGTAACAAAGGAAACAGCGGATTTCTTTGAGGCGACTGTTGCAGCGGGAGCAGAGCCGAAACAAGCTTCAAACTGGATCATGGGTGAGGTATCAGCCTATCTTAATGCAGAAGGGCTCGAACTACATGAAACAAAGCTAACAGCAGAAGGGTTAGCAGGAATGATTGCGTTAATTGAAGATGGAACAATTTCTTCAAAAATTGCTAAAACTGTTTTCAAAGAATTAATTGAGAATGGTGGAGAAGCAAAGAAAATCGTTGAAGATAAAGGATTAGTGCAAATCTCAGACGAATCAGCGCTACTCGCTATCGTTACTGAAATCCTTGATAATAACCCTCAATCCATTGATGATTTCAAAAATGGGAAGAAAAAAGCAGTCGGCTTCCTTGTTGGTCAAATGATGAAAGCAACAAAAGGACAAGCGAATCCACAAATCGTAAATAAATTATTAATGCAGGAAATACAAAAGCGTTAATCAAAAAAATCCGGACAATTGTCTGGATTTTTTCGTTTAGTCATGGCAATGCAATAAAGTTGATTAGTTCAATAAAGTCATTACATTTTGTATAAATGGTGCCAGCCCTGCAATGAAAAGAGTATTTTTATCGGATAGAAATTTTTTATGGCTAAATGCAGGTGTTTGGGAGTCAAAAGATGGAATCGCGACTAAAAAAAGGATTCCCCGTTATATAAGTAGTGAAACCAAGGGAATCGCGACTGATAAAAGGAATCCTTGCTATATAAGTAGCGTAACCTGGAGAATCGCGACTGAAAAAAGGAATCCATGCTCTATAAGTAGCGTAACCCGGAGAATCGCGACTGATAAAAGGAATCCTTGCTATATAAGTAGCGTAACCAAGAGAATCGCGACTAATAAAAGCCCCCCTGTCATACAAACACTGCAAAAAAGAAAACACATGCTAACTTAACCGGATCTTCAACGATAATCTATCCAAAACGAACAACTCAGTTTTATCTACTACCATTTTCAACACCAGCAGTTACTATTCATTTGTGATTTCCGTCTCTATACAAATAAGAAAATTCCCCTAGCACTAAAGTTTATCATCAGTTGAGAGGATGACTCGCTTTAGCGAAATGTATGCTGCTTCTTCAGATCCCTACTTACAATCATTGCTAATAAAACGGCACTAATGCCCCCCACTAACTTGCCAATTATCATGGCAAATACGACTTCTTTCTGAATACCGGCGACAAAGGCTAAATGACTTCCTAGAACAAAGGCTCCGCTTACAGCAAAAGCAACATTAACGACCTTGCCTCTCGGTTCCATATCTTTTAGCATGATCAACATGGGAATATTATGAGCGAGTGAAGCAATCAACCCGGCTGTTGATTTATCACTTAGTTTTAACCAAGATCCCACCTTACTGAGTGGTTTCCTGAAATATTTCGAAATAAAAGCTACCAAAGGAAAAGCGCCCGCTAAGAAAATAGCAATCGAACCGACTGTTTGAATCCCTTCCTCAATTGGCGTTAAATGGGGGATCAGTGTTAGGTCTGTTAATGTTTCAAATATAATCGCTGTAAGACCAATAATTGCAATAATTTCGATAAATTTACCGAAGATGGCAAATCCTCGAATCATATTTTCGGGCTTTTTCCATAATCCCCAAGCAATTAGCAAAGAGAATACAATGGTAGGAATCAAGTTTTTGATAATCATCAAAAACGGTAATCCAGCAACTAGGCCTCCAACTAAACAACCAAAAGGTACTGTAATAAGTCCCACTAGAATACCCCTCGCAAAATAAGGTTGGTCTTCTTTTTCAATGAGTCCTAAGGCAACAGGGATTGTAAATACGATAGTTGGTCCCATCATAGTGCCAAGGAAGACCCAAGCGAAAAGTTCTGAATCCGCACTAATGGACATCTCAGTGGCTAGGGAATAGCCCCCCATATCAATGGCGAGAAGAGTATTGGCGAACGCTGCTGGGTCAGCGCCTACAAATTCATAAACGGGAGAAATCACAGGTGTTAATATGGCTGCTATGACGGGTGCTAAAGAAATGATCCCAATCATAGATAACGCGAGGGAGCCCATCGTCATCATTCCTGCAGTGAATCGCTCACCTAGTCCTAATTTATTCCCGCATATTTTATCAAGTGCACCGACACAAAGGAAAGCGGCAACAATAAAAATAATCAAATCATTTATGCTCATCTTGTTTCTCCATTCAAAATGATGTTTATTAGAAAATTGCAGGGGTTGTAATTGAAATAATGATTGTTTCTTGATTGAGTGGGTTTTCCCACATATGAGGTACGGTTGATGGAAAATGGATGGTTTCTCCTTCGTTTAGATGATATTCCTCATCCTCCACTCTTACAATGAGTGCCCCCTGTAATATATAGAAAAACTCTTCACCTGGGTGTCTTAGCAGTTCAACATCCTTTTGTCGAGGTTTTAACTTTACGATAAATGGTTCCAATTTCCGTTCAGGAAAATGACCACTTAGTTTAATAAAAGTAGAGTCCGAGCTTTCCATTTTAAATGGTCGTTGGTTCTCTTTTTTCATTACATAATGAAAATCATCATCTTCTTCAAAGAAATGAATCATTTTAACCCCAAAAGCATCAGCAATCCTTTTTAAAGAAGTGATAGCTAATGAAGAGGCACCTCTTTCAATTTGTGATAAAAAACTAACAGATAGCTCCGTTTTCTCACTTAGTTCTTTCAATGTCATGCCTTGCTCGTACCGAAGTTGTTTAATTTTCTTATATATATCATCCATTGAGGTGACATCCTTTCTTTTTTTGCTTTTTTATCTTATCATGTTTTATACAGTAATAGTATAATAATTTTACATATACTATAAAAAAGGGGAATTTAAAATGAGTATTTACCAAAAAAGGTTAAAACAATTACAGTTATATTTAAATGAGCAGAAACTTGATTTTGCTATCGTCACGCAACCTAAAAACATTTTCTATTATACGGGGTTTAATAGTGAACCGTATGAAAGATTCATGGCGGTTGTTATTGATCTACAAAAGAGTGAGGAGTACTTATTTGTGCCAGCATTAGACTATGAAGCAGCTAGCGAGCATTCGTATGTGAAAAACATTATTCCGATTAGTGATGATGAAAATCCATATGAAAAATTAAAATCAGTCATCCAAGTGAATAATCAGATAGTAGGATTGGAAATAAAAGAGATCACTCTTTATCAACAAGAACAACTTAAAAACGTTTTTTCGCATTTTAATTATCAAGATATAGGTAGGTTCATAGCAAACCAAAGAATGCTGAAAACGCCAGCTGAACGGACAAAGGTTTTACATGCAGTAACAATTATTGAAAAAGTACTCGCTGAGGGATTGAAGAAAATTGAAAAAGGGATGACAGAGCTCGATTTAGTATCAGAGTTTGATTATTTAATGAGAAAATTCGGTGCCGATGGTCCTTCTTTTTCTACAACGGTCCTCTCAGGTGCAAAATCATCTTTACCACATGGGCACCCTGATCAGAACAAGCTCGAAAAAGGTGACTTTCTCTTAATTGATATGGGGGTAGTTGCGGATGGGTATTGTTCCGATATCACACGTACTTTTGTTTTAGGAGAACCAACGACTAAGCAAAAGAATATCTATGAAATTGTAAGGCAGGCTACACTTTCGGGTGTTTCAACAGCCCGTGCAGGTATCCCAATCGGCTCAATTGATAAAGCGGCTCGCCGAGTGATCCAAGAGGCAGGCTATGGACAATATTTTAATAATCGCGTGGGCCATGGATTAGGTATTGATGTTCATGAAGAGCCTTCTATTCATGAAAAGAACGATCATTTAGTTGAAAAAGGTTTACTTTTCACGGTAGAACCTGGGATTTATATACCTGGATTTGGTGGGGTGAGAATTGAAGAAGATGTCTATATAAACGAAGAAGGAACTGCTGAAGTTCTTACAGCTTTCCCAACAACCTTGCAAGTAATTGACCGTTTTTAACTTAGTTCAACGATCGTTTTTATCGAAATAATTTGACTTACAACCACTTTACTTAAGGTAAAATGCAGTTTATAGAAACAACTTGCAGATATTCTATATCTCTTTTGATATTTTTTCTTTCTTAACCCACGCATAAGAGTACCTCGCTAGTTTATGTTATGATGGTTAAAACGAAGCGGAGGGAAAGGTGTGAACCTTTTGCATTGGATGATTCTATTCATCATTGTTTCCGGTTTTATCACAGTTGCTTCTATGAAAAAAAGGATGGAGAATAAACTCGCGAGGCTAGTGGCTCAAGGTGAAAATGGGGCGTACAAAAGAGATAGAGATATGCAAGCAATTATATACTGGATTTTAGGTACAGTGGCCTGGGGTGTCGTAAGTATCTTTCTTATTATATGGTCATTTAATGATTTCTTCGGATAACAGATTGGTTTATAAAATAAAACACTTTGATTGTTGAGGAGTTTTATATTTTATAAAATCAATCTTTTTTTGTTAATTTTTCCTGCTTTTTGTATGCACGACCCCTTCTTTGAAGAGATTGTTAAACAATTGCAACAAATTTCGACAAAAGTCTTCCCGTTCCTGTGGTATATTGGCTAATGGTGATAGTATTTAGAAAATTAAATAAAAAAACACTTATAGTTTAGCATCTTGGAGGGGATAAAAATTGCATTACGATACAATTATTATCGGCGCAGGTTCGATGGGGATGGCGGCAGGCTATTATTTAGCGAAAGAGGGCAAAAAGGTTTTGCTTATTGATGCGAATAGGCCACCTCATCAGAAAGGAAGTCATCATGGTGAGACGAGAATCATTAGATATGCTTATGGTGAAGGACATGCTTATGTGCCACTCTTGTTAAAGGCTAAACAACTATGGGAAGAAGTAGAGAAAGAATCCGAAATGGAGTTGTTTTTACAAACAGGTGTTTTAAATATTGGTAGCGAGACTTCTCTTTTTATGAAGGAGGTCAAAACAAGTGCGGAGAAATATCAATTACCACTAGATGTTTACACACATGAAACGGTCAATACTAAATGGAGTGCATTACATTTAGATGAAGGAATGGTTGCTTATCATGAGCCGACATCTGGGGTTTTGAAGTGTGAAGATTGTATCGAGGCATACCGGAGACTTTCTTTGTCCTATGGTGCTAAAATCGTGACTGATAGTGTAATTACTGACTTATCTATTATAGAAGGAATTGTTAATATTGCTACACAGGATGGCCATTATTCAGGAGACTCGTTAATTGTATCAGCAGGAGCTGGCACAAATTCCATCCTTAGTTATCTGGGCTTGCAGCTTCCATTAAATCCGATTCGGAAAACTTTCGCCTGGTATGAAGCACAAGAGGATGTTTATGAGGCGAAACAGTTTCCAGCTTTTACATTTGAATCGCCATTAGGTCATTATTATGGCTTTCCTAGTATAGACGGTTCAGGATTGAAACTAGGAAGGCATGATGGGGCTGTTCAGAGAATAGAGAGTAAACAAGAAGTGCAGCCTTTTAATGAGGATGATGAGAAAGAGCTTACAACATTTCTAGGGAGATATTTCACTGAAAAAACAAATGTGCAATTTGGTAAAACCTGTATGTACACGATGACGCCAGATGAGCATTTTATTATTGATCAACATCCTCAATATGAGAATGTAGCAATCGCAGCGGGATTTTCCGGTCATGGATTTAAATTTAGTAGTGTAGTTGGTCATGTTTTAAGCGAACTAATCCGAGGAAAAACTTCGTCAGTGGATATTTCCCCTTTCACAATTGAGAGATTTGCTGAATTGAAGCGATAATCATGAGGGAAATGTCGTTAATCAGATACTTTCCTGGGAAATAAGAGGAATTATGTCGGAGAGGAATAGAAGAAGGTTCAAGTTTCGACACCAGGTCATAGAGGAGTTGTAAGAGCATGCAAAGAATTGGTGTTCTTTCGTCATTATTACGTTATCCTGTCAAGTCATTTGGCGGTGAAAATGTTGAGTCCACTAGGGTTTTACCATACGGTGTGTATGGCGACCGAAGCCACGTCATTATAGATAGGAGTAGGCAAGGAAAATACCTTACGATCACTCAATATCAAGAAATGGCAGCATATCAAGCCACTTTTGTCAGTGAGGAAAAAGAAGATACATACCCGGAGTTACAAATACATACAGCAAATGGAGAGAGGTACGGATGGAATGATGAGAGGTGGAGGCAAGATCTTCGTCTGAAAAGTGGAAGAGATTTATCTTTTCATTCTTTTACGCCATCCTATGTACCCATTGGGGCTATTGAAGAAGCTCCCCTTTTGTTAGTAACCCATTCATCACTACAATATTTAAGTAAGCAACTTGGAAAAAGTGAAATCGATCCGAAGCGTTTCCGTCCCAACTTTATTATCCATACTGATTACGATCGGCCATTTTCGGAACATGATTGGATCTCCAACCAAATGAAAATAGGAGAAGAAGTGGTGATAGAGATAACTAAGCCTTGCGAACGTTGCATGATTATTACTGTAGATCCGAAAAATGGAAAAAGGACGCCTGCCATACATAAAGAGATTATTAGAACCAATCATAATCATTTTGGTGTTTATGCAAAAGTGATTCAAACGGGGAAGGTAAAGCTTGGTGATGAGATTTGGCTATAAATGACTGATGAGGGGTGATACCGTGCAATCGCAAAAACAAGCGATGATCCGCCATCATGAACAGTTTATTCAATTTATAGAATCAATCCCAACAAGCCATTGGCGAAAAGAAATAAATGAAGGAAAATGGTCGGTCGCTGAAGTGGTAGGTCATTTTATTCCGTGGGATGAATTTATTTTAAAAAAGCGTCTACCATTTGTTTTATTAGACCTTCCTCTACCGAAAGCTCCTTCTGCAGAAGAAATGAATCCAACAGCCGCGGAAGCAGCAAGAAATCAATCACAGGAGACAATCATTGCAGAATTGCTTGTAAAAAGAAAACTAATAATAGAAAGAATCTCTAAAATTCCAGATTCGTATTGGCATAAACCATTAATCATTGGCAATAAGAAAATAAGCCTATATGATTATCTCATCGGTCTTGCTGCACATGACGAACATCATATGAAGCAAATTAGTGCCATACTTTAATCGTTCAATGGTATGATATGATTGGATAAAAACGTAAGAGGGATGTGCAAAGGAAATGGAATTAAGAGAATGGTTTGAAAAGGGTCTAACGAAAGAGCAATATCTTCATCATATGCAAGTAAACAAAGAAGGTATGCTTACCATTTATGAGGGTTTTTCACTTAGTGAAGAAGAAAAGGAAGCATTACAAGAGGTCAAGCAAAAAAATCTGCAAGCGATTGTCCTTACTGAGGATTGGTGTGGCGATGCGATGATTAATAATCCTGTTCTATTAAAAATTGCTGAGGAAATCGGTATGGAAGTACGGTTTATTCTAAGAGATAGCAACTTAGAATTAATGGATCAATACTTAACAAACGGAACAGCACGAGCAATTCCTATTTTTGTATTTATCGATGAAGCAGGTTTAGAACAAGCTGTATGGGGCCCCCGTGCACCAAGATTACAAGATTATGTGATGGAGAGAAGAACCTCCCTACCTGCTAAGGAAGATCCAAGCTTTGAACAGGCTCAAAAAGAGCTTTATAAAAGCATTGGAGAAACCTATCAATCTGATCCAAGTTTATGGCATAGTGTGGCTGAGAGCATTATTGCAAAATTAAAATAAGAGGTGAGGGGAAATGAGTTGGAACCAAAATAGAATAACAGATATGTTAAAGGCGAAATACCCAATATTCCAGGCACCAATGGCAGGAGGAGCGACGACTGTTGATTTAATTAGTAGAACCTCGATGTATGGTGGTGTTGGAAATATCGGTGCGGGTTATATGAGCCCAATGGATATGGAAACGATGATTCATGATATTCGTCAAAAAACCAATCACCCTTTTGGCATCAACTTATTTATACCTGAGAATGATATCGCTTTCACAAAAGAAGAGGAAGAAAGGGCGATTGAATCATTAGAAGTATTCCGTAACGAACTTCAAATTGATGCACCGCTTCAATTACCAAGAAAAGATCACCGCTTATTTTATGAACAGCAATTAGAAGTTGTGATGAAATCTCTTATTCCGATATGTAGTTTCACATTTGGTATTCCAGAAGAAGGAGTGATAAAAGAATTACAAAAAGAAGGAACAAAAGTAATCGGTACAGCAACATCAGTAGAAGAAGCTGTTCTCTGGGAAGAGAGAGGTTGTGACCTTCTTGTTGTACAAGGGAAAGAAGCAGGCGGTCATCGTGGTACTTTTATCGGTGATGCACTTCATTCCCTTATTCCGTTAGTTGACCTTATTCCAGCAGTTACGGATGAGATCAGTATTCCAGTCATTGCGGCGGGTGGCATAATGGATGCTTCGGATGCAGAAGTTGCCTTTCGCTTAGGAGCTGAGGGTGTCCAATTGGGTACTGCTTTTTTAGCAACAGAAGAAAGTGGCATTCATCCCGCTTATAAGAAAACGCTTGTCTCTTCTAATAAGGAAACAAGTTTGACAGAAGCCTTTTCGGGTAAATGGGCAAGAGGGATTCACAACCGTTTTATGGAACAAATGAAAAACCAAACTAGCTTACCTTATCCACTTCAAAATGACTTAACACAAGCGATAAGATTAGTGGCAGCGAAACAAAATCAGACCGACTTCATGTCACTTTGGGCAGGAGAAAGTTATCAAAAGGCTACCCTTCAATCTGTAAAAGTACTCATGGATAATCTTGTTGCAGGGTTGGATCAGCAATTGGATGATGAATAAAGATTATATTACTCACGCGTGGGAGATGAGACCACGCGTTTTTTATCTTGACAAAACCTCTTACATTTAATAAAATCAAATAATTTTTAAAAATGAAATAGTTGGAGGTTACGATGTTATTAGAAAGAGCAGGGAAACGAAAAGAGCGCGCTAAACAAATATTGAAGGAGCTTTCTTTACTTGAAAGGTGGTCTCGAATAGGAGAAGGATATGTAGTGGGAGCCTATGCTTATGATTTAATGGTCGATCGTGATATTGATATCGAAGTCTTTTGTGATGAACCTAATGCCAATCAAGTGTTTAGAATGTTAGCGGAGGTTGTTGACCACCCACAAATAGTAGATATTAAATATCACAATTACATGAATGAATCATTTAATGGCCTCTATTTTAAGATTTTATATAAGTATGATGATCTAGAAATTTGGAAAATCGATATGTGGTTATTCCCAAAAAGTCATAAGGGACCTTTGTCTAGGGATCTTGTGAAGGATATGCAATATTCGTTAACAAATGAATCAAGAACACACATCCTATCAATAAAAGAGGAACTCTCTAAGAGAGACTTAACCTACCCTTCCATTTTTGTGTATCGAGCAGTCTTAGAAAATGGAATCATAAATAGTGAGCAATTTTACGATTGGTTAGCTGACCAAGATATAAGACAATGGACGCATTGGAAACCAGCAAGAAAAGGAGAGAAACACATTGGAGATCAGAAAGCCAACTGAAAAAGAGGTAGAAAGTATTTTAAAGTTATCTGTTCAATCAGTGTATGAAGGTACATTAAACCGTTCTAAACCAGAAGAGCGTAAACTGAGAGAGATGGTTCAATCTATAAGAAGTAACGGGGGAGAATATCTTGTTGCTGTAGAACATGATGAATTAATGGGATGGGTGCTGCTTGGTGGAAAAAGAGACGAAATGACCGAGCAAGAAATTGGCTTCATTTATGAATTGTATGTGCAAGAAAACAATAGAGGAAAAGGAATGGGTCGGCAATTAATGATGGCAGCGATGAAGGAGCTAAGAAAACAACAGTTCAAAGAATTTCGATTAACAGCTTATCACGGTAACCCAGCCATTGGATTGTACGAGTCACTGGGATTCCAACCAAGAAATATTTCAATGGAATGGAAACAATCATGATAATCTACGGTAAGTAAGATATTTTGTTTATTCAGACTCTCATCTAGGGAGTCTTTTTCTTGTCATAATAAGTGGGTGTGAAATATATAGTGATGATAAAAAGATATCAAGCATATATTCTTTACAATCACCTATTGTTGTTTATTGCAACAACTGGTATACTTTCTTAGTTGGCATCTGGTATACCAGATGCAGATACCAAATTTTCAAAGGGGAGATTGTATGGTTTTTCAAAAGGTTGAACAACCACCTTCTTTTAAGGATCATGCCTATCGTGAAATAAAAAGGGCGATTATTCAACATGATATTGCACCAGGCTCAACGATTCATGAACGTACCTTGAGCGAAAGCCTAGGGATTAGTCGGACGCCTTTAAAGTTAGCACTTCAACAATTAGAAATGGAAGGCTGGGTACAATCATTACCGAGAAAAGGGATTTCAGTGAAAGAGATAGAGCGTAAAGATGTCAATGAAGTATTTCAATTGCGAAAAGCGAATGAAGCGCTCGTCATTGAACTTTTAATCCCATTATTAAATCAGGAGATGCTACATAAACTAGAGGAAAAGGACCAGCAACTTTTTGAATTGAAAGAGGATCCTGTCGCATTTATGTATCATGATTCTGCCTTTCATTTATTTTTGGCAGAGTTAACAAACAATGAAAGATTGTATCAAATTATTCGTAATTTAATAGATTATGTAAATTGGTATGGGTTATATATATTAAATAAAAGAGTGAGTATCGAAACGGTTTATAATGAACATCAATTGATCATAGAAGGGTTAAGGTCAGGAGATATTGATCGCACAAAAAAGGCTATGGTTAGACATCTTGATCATTTTTATTCTGAAATGATGGCCAATCTATCATCCTATTAATAGAAAGAAGGGCAGTTGCTCAGGAAAATAGAGCAGCGTGAATGATGAAAGTTTTATTGGTTATTTTACAAGTTTGTATTTTATATATTTTTTCCTTTATAGGAATCTCTATTCAGCATTTTTTCTCATTAACCATACCAGGAAATATTATTGGTATGTTGCTATTATTTGTTTGTTTATGTTTTAACATTGTGCCCGTCAAAATGATAGAGAGTGGTGCGCAGTTTCTGCTTAGTATTCTGATGTTGTTTTTTATTCCAGCAACGGTGGGGGTTATGGATTACCCAGAATTACTATCTGTGCACGGATTATTACTGATTATTGCGATATTGGTGAGTACAATGATTACAATGGCAGTATCTGGTAAAACAACCCAGTATTTTGCGAAAAAGACACAACAAAGAGAGGCGGATCAAGCATGCGAGACATCTTCTTCTCAATCTCTATGATACTTCTCACTTTAGTTATCTACTTCGTTGTTTCATCGCTATATAAAAGGTATCCACTACCTATCTTGTTACCAATTTTGTCAGGTACAGTTCTAATGATTATCATTCTAGTAAGCTTAGGTATTTCATATGATAAATACATGGAAGGTGGGCAGTTCATTACATCATTATTAGGTCCGACCGTCGTTGCCCTAGCCTATCCATTATACAAACAACGTGATTTTTTGAAAAAATACCTTTTCACGATTATAGGTGGGGCGTTTATTGCAACTCTAACAGCGATGTTAAGTGTGGGTCTCCTTGGAAAGGCACTTCGTATTGATTCTGCACTGATCATTTCAATGCTACCAAAATCACTTACAACACCTGTCGCAATAGAAGTAGCTAAAGTGTTAGAAGGTAATGCTTCCATGGCAGTTGTCGGGGTAACGATTACGGGAATCTTCGGGGTAATTATTTCCCCTTATATTTTTAAATATTTGCGGATATACACATCTATTGGCCGTGGAATTGCACTTGGCGGCACTTCACATGCAATGGGTACGGCAAAAGCGGCTGAATATGATGAGCTCGCTTTTTCAATTAGCTCCATTACAATGTCTATATGTGCCATTATCGGTTCAATCATCGGACCACTCATCGTTTGGATTTTGCAAATGTAAGCTTCTATTTTAATAGAGGCTTTTTTTGTTTAACGAATTCATTTTGATTGTGTTAAATATATCTTAGACGAGGGCTGAGATGGCTTTTACTGTCAGTTAGCTATTTATCAGTTCATTTATCGTATCAGTTTACACGCAAATTAAAGGGTTTTAAAGCGATCGCCAAGAATAGATACAGTACAGAGTCAATAAAGGAGGAAGCGATTTGCCACAAAAAACAGATGAGATTTTCTCACATCAGTTTCATCAAAACCCTTATGATTATTACAAAGAAATTAGACCACACCAGCCATTTACAAAGGTGAAGTTATTCAGTGGTATGGAGACTTGGATGGCATTTAGTTATGAAGCGAGTGAAGCGGTGTTGAAAGATCCACGTTTTATAAAAGATATGAGAAAAGTCTATCCTGACGAAATAACAGATGAGAATATGCCACCGATTGCGAGTAGTATGTTATTTGTTGACCCGCCTGACCATAGAAGATTACGCAATCTTGTCCAATATGGCTTTACGCCTAAAAAAATTAATGCGCTTAAAGGAAGAGTAGAAGAGATTGCTCTCGAGCAAGCGGAACTAATGAAGGGAAAAGAGACGGTTGATTTTATAGAAGCTTATGCATTTCCGATTCCTATTCGTGTCATCTGTGAATTGATTGGTGTGCCTGAAGCTGATCAAATGGATTTTCAACGATGGTCACATGTGTTAGTAGATGTAATGGATCCCGAAGATCACGACGAAGCGATGGGCGAATTCATTGTTTACTTGGAAAATTTAATTGAACAAAAAAAACTTTCTCCGCAGGCGGATTTACTTTCTGATTTAATTCGAGCGGAGGAGGATGGGGATAAATTATCGAAGCGTGAGCTAATCGGTGTCATCATGTTATTAATCGTAGCAGGGCATGAGACAACAGTAAATTTAATCGCCAACGGGTTACTCGCCTTATTGTCACATCCAGATCAGCTACAATTATTAAAAGAAAACCCAGACTTGATGCCACAGGCAATTGAAGAACTTTTACGATATAACGGGCCAGTTGAGTTCAGTACGGACCGTTGGGCAAGTGAGTCTTTTACCTTTATGGGCCAGGAAATTGCAAAGGGTGATCATGTCATTGTTTCTCTTGCTTCAGCTGATCACGATCCGCAAGTTTTCTCAAATCCAGAGCGGTTAGATATTACAAGAGAGAAGAGCCCACATATTGCCTTCGGAAAAGGAATTCATTATTGCTTAGGTGCACCATTGGCAAGATTAGAAGGGGACATCGCTTTACGTATATTATTGCAGACCTTTCCCAAAGTAAGCTTAGCTGTCCCCGAGTCTGAACTAGAGTGGAGACAAAGTATCATTATTCGTGGGTTAAAAACCATGTTTATTAACTTAAATAATAACTAAGAGGATAAACAAAAATTCTTTGTCCTTGGATCTTTATTGATAAATTACAAAAAATGACGTGTGAATAGGTACACGTCATTTTCCTTTTTTTTCTATTTTAGTTTCTCTCTTAGTCTTGACTCTCTATTTAATATAGGACAATAAGTATTATATTGTAGTGATAAAACCGATTCTCATGCCACTTGGAATGACGGTCAATAAAAGAAATATTATGTGTTTGTGCCATACTTTCTAACAATGAAGAAGGAAAATCAGAAGCGGAAGTGTGGATTGGGAGGCACAATGTTTTCTACGTCGTTAGCATTTAATTATTACTTAAAAGTATTAACTTCATAAATATATTTCCTATAATTATTCCAGGAATTACACATAACATTGGTAACCAAACAGGTCCCAATAGTATACCGAAAATCGTAAAGTCTACTGAAAATAACAAACCAGCTGTAACAAGATAAGCCGAACACACAAATGGAATGAATGAATATTTACTTCCTGCACCAGATTCTTGATAAGCATCCCAAATCGCATAGAAATATAAACAAGGATAAAACATAAGCCAGTGATAATTTGTTTGTTCTATAGCCATAGGAATATCCCCTTTAAAACTATATATAATGGCTTCATTAAAGTGTGATTTAATGTTTATAAATATTTCTAGTATGAGAAAAACGGTGCCCTTAAATAGTTTTCCATTTAAATATTGACCAAGCCCTGGTAAAGCAATACTCCATAATATTTTCTCTAGTGGAGAATATTTCATGCTGTTCCACCTTTACGAGTTATCATTTTCAAACTCCCAATAAATTATGAGTTTAAGTTAATTATTACCTTTATTCTTTTTAAAACAGGGTTTATTAAAATGCAATTGAATTTCCTTTTTATCCTTAGTAACTTTAACATCGAATATTACTTGGTGAATGGGACACCTTATGAGTAAAAGCTGCGAGGAGTAAAAAATGAACAATACATCTAAAGCAAAATTAACGTCTGCTGAGATTGCTGCATTATGGACACAGTATATGAACGAAACGGCAAGTATTTGTATTCACAAACATATGTTGGAACATATAGAGGATACTGAAATAAGAAGTGTATTTGAATATGCAATGGCCATTAGCCACGAACATACACGAAAAATTAAAGAGTTCTTTAAAAGTGAAAGTTTTCCGATTCCCATTGGATTTTCTGACAATGATTACATACCAAATGTACCTCGCGTTTTCTCTGATGTTTTTTGTTTAAATTATTTAAACATTATGTCCATACATGGTTGTAATGGTTATAGTGGTGCAATAACTACATGTACTAGAGTAGATGTTCGAAATTATTTTAGTGAATGTATAACTACTTCGGTGGAATTGTGTAACCAAACGAAAAACTTACTTTTAGAAAAAGGATTGTATTTGCGTCCCCCTGTGATTACCCCTCCAGATAGAGCAGAATATATAGATGATAAAAGTTATTTAACGGGATGGTTGGGAGAAAAAAGGCCATTAAGCTGCATTGAAATAGCAGATATTTATTTTAATTTAAAGAAAAGCATATTTGCTAAGGCATTTGTAGTTTTTGCTCATCAAGTGGCAAAATCAAAAGATGTAAAAAAATTATTAAAGAAAGCTGTAAAGACAAAAGAGAAGCATGTAAGGACGTTTTTTGAAGTTTTTCTAGCAGAAAACCTCCCGAATCCGTCTATTTTTGATGCTGAAATTACAGATTCGACGAACTCACCATTCTCTGAAAAACTCATCATGTTCCAAGTAGGATTTTTATTTTCAACAGCAATGGTGTATTACGGGACCGGTTGGGCTACTTCACCAAGACGAGATTTATCACCAAAATACATGAAAGCAATTGCAGATGATTTAGATATTGGTAATGAATGGATTAATCTAATGATTAAGAATCGTTGGATCGAACAACCCCCATTGTCTGAAGATAGAAGTAAATTAGCAGACAAAAAAATGAATAGCTACCAATAGGTGGCTTTTTCTTCTTAATACTAATAGGAAGGCAAATAAAAAAAGAGCTAAGAAGCTCTTTTTTTATTCCCAATGACTTGCATGCTCTTGAACGATTTCCATCATGCACTTTATCGATGGAGAAATCCATTTATCTTTATGATGCGTCATATAAGTTGAAATCGACGATTGCTTATTAGATACCTTTTCCCCCTTAAACACCCCATTTTTCAATTCCTCTTTCACTGAGAACAAAGGCACTAATGATATGCCCAACCCATGTTTAACACAATGCTTAATGGCTTCAATGCTCTGAAACTCTAAACTAGCTTCAATATCTAACTGGTTAAATTTTATATACTCATCAAAAACAGACTTGTAACTACATCGTAAATCAGCATACAATGCGGTTCTAGAAAAGCCTTTTTCATTGGGACTAATTAATACCATTTTCTCTCTAATCAATTCCTTAATAAATAGATTTTCATTAACCCAATCTTCTTTTTCCAAAATGAGTGCTAAATCAATATCTCCGCTTTGTAGACTCTTAGTAACATCATAGTTCTCTATTGATTTGACATGTAAATTAACCTTTGGATATCTCTGTTTAAATTCAAGTAGAATAAGTGGAATTCGACAGATGGTCAACGATTCAGATATACCAATGGTTAGTTGACCAAGTGGTTCTTTATCTATATTTAAAGATTGATTGTAAAGTTCAATAATTTGGGTAGCATATGGATAGAATTGTTTTCCAAAATGCGTTAAAACTACCTTTTTTCCTAATCGGTCGAACAAAGGATTGTCTAACTCTTTTTCTAGCTCTTTAATGTGTGTTGTAATAGAGGATTGTGAATAGCCTAGGTGTTGGGCTGTTCTATTAAAACTACCTTTTTCTACAATGGTTTTAAATGTAATCAATTGACGTAACTCCATATTTATAACCCCTTATGTTAGTTCAATATTATTGAATGTTTAATTTTAATATATTCATTTTACTAAACTACATACTTCATTTAAGCTATTTACTAAGAAGTTGTCAATTATCAATTCAACAGGAGGAATCTTAAGATGGATAAAAATATTTTGTTTCAATCATTCAACATCAACAATACAGAACTTAAAAATAGAGTAGCGGTTGCACCTATGACGCGAATTAGTGCAGACCAAGAAGGTTTCATTACAGACAAGATGATTAAATACTACCGTTCTTTTGCAGAGGGTGGCTTTGGGCTAATTATTACGGAAGGCACCTATATAGATGAAAAGAACAGTCAGACGTATCAGTTTCAACCGGGTATTGCATTGGATGGACAAGCGAAAGCATGGAAGAAAATTGCTGACGCTGTTCATTCAGAAGGTGGAAAAATCTTCATGCAATTACAACATACCGGACCACTTTCCCAAGGAAATCGATTTACTGAAGAAACCATAGCGCCATCTGCTGTTCAACCGAAAGGAGAGCAGTTAAAATTCTATCTTGGAGAAGGCGCTTTTAAACGGCCAAGAACCATTACAAAAGAGGAAATGGTGGATGTTAAATATAGCTTTGTAGAGGCGGCAAAAAAAGCAAAGTCTGCTGGTTTTGATGGTGTAGAATTGCATGGTGCAAACGGCTATTTATTAGATGCTTTTTTAACAGAGTACACGAACGTTCGGACAGATGAATATGGGGGGAGCACCGAAAATAGAGTACGGTTTCTTGTTGAAGTTGCCAACGGTGTAACGGAAGCTGTTGCGGATGAGCAGTTTATTGTTGGGATGAGAATTTCACAATCACAAGTCAATGACTACTTTTATAAGTGGTCAGGCAAAGAAGTAGATGCAGAGATCATATTTAGTGCATTAGGTAAGTCAGGATTAAATTATATTCACGTAACAGAATTTGAAGCTTGGCAACCTGCCTTCGAAGGTAGTGAGACTTCTCTTGTATCGCTTGCAAAAAAATACAGCGAATTACCGATAATCGCAAATGGACAACTCGAAAATGTAGATCGAGCAATTGAAATGTTAACCGATGGAGGTGCCGATCTAGTGGCTCTTGGTAAAGGAGCCTTAGCTGATCATGATTGGGTTAAAAAGGTTCAGCAAGGTGAAGCACTTTCTACATTTAATGCCGAAGCAATACTTCATCCCATAGCCAATATAAAGGATTTTGAAATAGAATAATACTAACTTGATCAATGATCACGTTTGGGCTATATAACTAATAAGGCTTTAATTTAAGAAGAGACAAAAGTATAACAAAGAAAACTTGCAAATTTAGGCGGGTTTTCTTTGTTATATTGATAGAAAAGTCTAAAAGGCTGTCATTTTGATGTATTTATATATAAATTTAAAACCAGTATCTTTATGTCTTTATCTGTCCTTTATTAAAATCTTTAGGGACTTTTAGTGAGCTTGTATCCACTCGCAATATAGACAGAACGTCCATTAACAGTGCATTTGAGAGGAATTCATTTCTATTTTGTTTGTTATAACAATACTTTCTCTGGGGGTTGTAAAATTTGTATCATTTACTTATCGAATGTATAGATTAAAAATTTGCACTATCTAATTGCCTCACATTACATAGTGAAGAAGCTTGCAAGAAGTTTGGTCAAACAGGTAACTCTCAAATAAATGAAAAGCCATCTTTCCATTATGAGCGTCCAATTTCATTATTTACGGTTTTAATACTACCTTTATACATTGATCTTCGTGGTTATTAAAAATCTGGTATCCATGACTGGCATCTGCTAAAGAGATTTTATGTGTGATAATCTCTTTAGGATTAAGCTTTTCTTCTTGTATCATTTGGTAAAGTTCTGGCATCAGATGAATGACAGGAGCTTGCCCCATTTTAAGCTGTATATTTCTGACCCAAAATGGACCAAGTGGGAATGCGTTATAATTGCCTCCATATACGCCAGTCAATTGAACTGTTCCGAATTTCCTTACGGCTTTTGTGGCAATTTGGATGGGTCCTAAAGTGCCGCCTTGTAATTTAAGTTTCTGTTCAAGAAATTCTACTGGAGATTTTTTTCCGTCCATTCCAACGCAATCGATGACAACATCCGCACCACCATTGGTGATTTCTTTCAAATGCTCCCCCATATCAGGATACTTTGTAAATTCAAATGTTTCTACTTTGTTCATTTTTTTTTGCATGATTCATTCGATAGTCCAAATAATCGATTGCAATTACTCTTTTGGCTCCCATCATCCAGGCAAATTTTTGAGTCATTAGCCCAACTGGTCCGCAACCAAGAACGATTACTGTATCTCCTTTTTTTACTCCAGAGTGAAGTACACTCCAATAGGCAGTAGGTAATACGTCAGATAAAAAAAGCAGAGATTCATCTTCTAATTCACAATCTTTAGGCACAATAAAAGGGGTGAAATTTCCAAATGGAACTCTCAAATATTCTGCTTGTCCTCCAGGATAGTTACCGAATTTTTCTGCATAGCCAAAGTATCCACCTGAATCATAATGAGGGTTAGAATGATCGCATTGGCTTTCCATTTGGTGTTCGCAGTAGAAACAATGTCCACATGATACGTTAAAGGGGATAACAACCCGATCGCCTTTTTTAACCCTTGTCACATCTGGACCTACTTCTTCTACGATTCCCATTGGTTCGTGACCAATGATATAGCCTTCCGGTAGTGGCATATTTCCCTGATATAAGTGAAGGTCTGATCCACAAATAGCCGTTGAGGTTATTTTTACAATAAGATCGTCTTTCTTTTCTATCTTTGGATCGGCTACCTTTGTTACTGCTACTTTTTTAGGTCCCTGGTATGTGACAGCTTGCATGGTTATCACCTCTAAATGTTTTAATACTTATTCTTTCAAATGTGTAGGCTATTATGCAAAAAAACGCCTTATTCGGCGTTTTTGTTTGTTTCTGTTTTTTCTTTAGGGTCATGATGTTTAAACTCGATTAATTCAACTTTAGAACCTGCCACAGCTTGCTGGCTAAATACTTTGTTGTTATCAAGTGGTGTGACACCAAAGCTGATTTTATCAATACCAGCGGGTTCCGTCTGATCACCTTCGTAAGTATTGACGATGAAAGTTAATATATAGGGGTGACTCAGTTTATTTTCTTCTTTAGATTGTACGATTTTTACCAGTGCATGAGGGTGCTGACCTTTTGTATGATACTGCACCTTCATGGAATTGTTTTTGTAATAGTTGCTGACGGCTTTATTAATCTCTTCATCAAATTGGTCGAATAGAAATTGGTTAAATGCCTCATGCATCCCGTGCATTTTATGATTTCGGTGTTTATGGTGGCCCTCGGCATTCGCTATAGGAGTCATGACACTAGTTGCAAGAAAAACAATGGACATAAATGTTAGGATTTTTTTCATCATATTACCTCCTTTTTATTAAAATTTGTATATATATCCTTTTTTATACATATATTTTTCCATAAAAAAAGTATCCTCTTTTTGCAATGAGGATACTTTTATAAATAATTAAGCTAATACATTTGTTAATGGTGGTACGATTTGTTTCTTACGAGAAACAACACCTTTTAGTAGAGCTTGATTATCTACTAAAATGACTTCAAATGCTTGTTCCACAGCTTTTACTTGGGATCCAAGAGCAATAGCCATTGAATCATTGTTAAGGATATCTGTTAATACAAATAGGAATAAATCTAATTCTTTATCAACAATCGCTGTCATCATTGCGGCTTCTATTTCCGTTTTACGTTTAAGGACATCGTCTAAATCGACAGCGTTTACTTGAGCGATATAAGCTTTGTGTTCACCTAATTGAAATTCTTTTGCATCAAGTGTGATCAATTGCTCAACAGTTTTTTCACTTAAGTCTGCACCGGCTTTAAGCATTTCCAAACCATATACTTGTGGGTTGACACCAGCAATTTCAGCCAACTCTTGAGCGGCTTTTACATCTTGTTCTGTGCATGTCGGTGATTTGAAAAGTAAAGAGTCAGAAATGATAGCTGAAAGCATCAAACCAGCAATGTCTTTTTTAATCTCTATACCATTCTCTTTATAGATTTTGTTTAAAATGGTTGCTGTACACCCGACTGGTTCTGCACGGTAGTATAGAGGATCGCTTGTTTCAAAGTTGGCAATACGGTGATGGTCAATGACTTCAAGAATTTGGACATCACGAATATCATCTGCACTTTGTTGAAATTCGTTATGGTCAACGAGAATGACTTCCTTTACATCGCTAGCTACTTTTTCTACATAGCGCGGTGCCGCTTGCTTGAAATAGTCTAATGCGTATTGTGTTTCTCCGTTAATTTCGCCAAGGCGAACTGGTTCTGCATCCATACCTAATTCTTTTTTGAGATCTGCATAGGCAATTGCAGAGCAAATCGTATCAGTATCTGGGTTTTTATGACCGAAAATATATACTTTTGACATCGTTCGTCTCCTTGATTAAAAGATTATTCATTGCTATTTTAACATAAATTTTAGCAGTAATCATGGCAAGAACACAATACATTCATGTTTAATTCGTAGAAAAGAAATGGAAGGAAGAGAGGGGGAGTTCTTAGTAATTGCTAAACCCTTTACTGCTCAGTGAAAGAGGAGTAGACTTTTCGTAATGAATTGTCGTTTGTTGGCAATAGAGAGGTATTGCCCTCCTCGGTGGTAAGTGAGGAAGTGGCAAATGAAAGGCTGCGGATCTCTTAAAGGAATCTCAAGTGAGACCGTCGCAAAAGAAGTAATAACTGACTTCAGGGAAAGAAGTACAATTGAGATAGTCACAGAAAGAAGAATCGCCTCTCTTGAACAAAATAGAGTAACCAATTCAACAATAATACTGCTATTTATGACAAAATACTATAATCAACAAGCACGAAGGAGGAAATGACCATGGCCATTGCAATTATTTCAGATATTCATGGTAATTTGACAGCTTTAGAAGCGGTCCTACATCACATAAAAGAAAGAAAAATAGATAAGATTTTTTGCTTAGGTGATTTAATTGGTAAGGGTCCGAGTGGTTTAGAGGTAGTACATAAAGTAAGAGAAACATGTGATGTGGTACTGCAAGGGAATTGGGATGATTTTATTACAAAGCCAATTGATAGTGAAGAAATCGAGTGGCATCAGAAGCAGCTGGAGGGAGAAGCTATGGACTATTTACAGAGTTTACCCTTCCATTATGATTTTTATATGAGTGGAAAATATATACGACTTTATCATGCTTCAGCAAAGAGTGTTTATCATAGAATCATCCCAATGAAGGCCACGACCAAAGAGAAAAATGAGATGTTTGAAATAAGTGAATGGATAAAGCCGCTTGAACAAGAGAGGAAGCCTGATGTAATTGGATTCGGAGACATTCATGCTGCGCTCATTGAACCAATTCAACCGCAAAGAACATTATTTAATTGTGGCAGTGTCGGTAATTCATTAGATATTCCACAGGCAACTTTTGCGATTATGCATGGCAATTATCAATCTAAACAAGAAGGTCCCTTCTCAATTGAAATAGTGAGGATTCCTTATGATATTGAAAGAGAAATACATCAAGCTGAAATAATGGGGATGCCCAATGTTGCAGCCTATGCTCTCGAGCTACGTGAAGCGAGATATCGAGGAGCACCAACAAAATAATGAAGGGAGCGATACAGTGGAATATCGGGGATCATCCGTTTATGAAAAGGAGGAATTTTCACAAAATGATTTGAAAAGAAGAATGCGTAAAGAAAGCCCTAATGAAATGATAGAAAAGCCAGCCCTTTTGAATTTACTAGGTGACATGACCAATAAAGATGTGCTTGAACTTGGGTGTGGTGCCGCCACTTTAGTAAAAAAATTGGCACCATCTACTCGATCTTATACAGGGATAGAGACGGTTCGCAAAAAATGTTAGAATTGGTCTGAAAAACCTCGCAGGTATTCCTAATGTAAAATTAACTCATGCTAGTTTAGAAACATATGACTTTAAAAAAGAAACTTATGATTTCTTTTCACAATTAACGCTTCACTATCTTGAAGATTTCAAACAAATTTGCGAGAATATTTATAACAGTTTGCGAACGGGTTGCGAATTTGTCTTTAGTGTACAGCATCCGGTCCTTACAAGTGCTTTCATTAGCGGTGGAGGTAAGCGAGGAAATTGGGTAGTGGATGATTACTTTCTAATTGGTGAGCGGGTAGAGCTGTGGATTGATGAAAAAGTTGTGAAGGTTTATCGGACAATCGAACAGTATTTTAAAATATTGCAAGATTGCCAATTTAATATTATAAATCTTAGTGAAGCTACACCAGATCAATCATCATTCTCTTCAGAAAAAGAGTGGAAAAAATGCCAAAGGATCCCACTATTCCTACTCTTCGCATGTGAAAAAAGGCGCCGCAAATGAGTTTAACAAAAGGAGATAGACAGATGAATATTGAGGTTCCAGCCGTTTTCCCTGTTTCATACCAATCATTAGAACAAGAAGCAAAAAAAATCATGTCTAAGGGTGCATATGGATACGTCCGCTCGGCAGCAAGTAATGAGGAAACATTAAGAAAGAATACAACAGCTTTCGAAAAATGGTCAATTCTACCTCGAATGCTTAGAAATGTAGCAGATATAGATATGAGTGTGACATTAGGAGAGCATACTTACCCATACCCCATTTTTATTGCCCCGGTCGGCATGCAAAAATTGACACATGAAGAAGGGGAGTTGGCTACTGCTAGAGCGGCGAAAACAATCGGAGTTCCTTTTATCCAGAGTACAGTCTCTAGCTACTCGATTGAGGAGATCAAGGCGGCAACAGTAGATAGTCCAAAGTGGTTTCAGCTTTATTGGTCGAGGAATGAAGAGGTTTCATTCAGTATGGTAGAGAGAGCTGAAAGCGCAGGTTATGAAGCGATTGTCGTGACTGTTGATACAATCATGACAGGCTGGAGAGAAACGGATGTCGCTACACAATTTTCTCCGCTAAAAGAGGGTTACGGTAAAGCAAATTACGAATCAGATCCAGCCTTTATGCATGCGCTTGGTGAGAAGACTGACCATGAATCTATTATTCAATCTGTTTTAGATAATATTCATTATCCTGAAATGAATTGGTCGCATATTGCAGCATTAGCAAAAAGAACGTCCTTACCTATCTATATTAAAGGTATCCTTCATCCAGAAGATGTCCAATGTGCAATAGAGGCAGGCGCATCAGGGCTCATTGTTTCTAATCATGGTGGCAGGCAATTAGATGGAACAGTTGCTGCGCTAGATGCATTGCCTGCCGTTGTTAAAGCAGCTAATCAAAAAGTGCCAGTAGTATTTGATAGTGGTATTCGCCGCGGGACGGATATAGTAAAGGCATTGGCATTAGGCGCAGCGGCTGTATGTATTGGTCGACCTTTTGTATATGGTTTAGGTATTGACGGTCAGGCAGGGGTTGAAAAAGTATTAGAAAACTTAATAGAAGAAACGAGAATCACCATGTCCCTAGCTGGCATTGCAAGAGTGAAAGACTTAACTCAGTTAAAATTGATAAGAGAATAATTTTAACCGTGCACTCAGCTCAAATCCAGCTGATTGATATAACTTGATCGCCTGATGATTATCAAGCGATACGCATAACGTGATTTTATCTATGTTTTCATACTGGAAGAGTGTTTCGAGCGCAGCCTCAATGAGCTGTCGCCCTCTTCCTTTTTTTCTTGCTTCAGGACATACAGCAAGGAATTCAATCTGCCCTTCACCAAAGTGTGGTGCAGCTTCGAGATATACATAGCCCTGTAATTGGCCATTTTCTGTCAATAGAAGCAGTTTATGATGCTGATCCAACAGTTTTAGTATCTCTTCTCCTGACATATAAGTTTGCGGAAAAGTTGCTTCGTGTAGTAGCAGAAAATCGTTTCGATACTGCTCATGATAGCTGTGACAGATATTTTGGAAAATCCCTCGCTTTGCTGCGAGTATGGCATGATTTCCTTGGTGAGTGGCATCGATTGATTGTAAAAAATGTAAGGTGCTATTATTCTTTTCGTTCACAAAAAACGATAATTGCTGTAGCTTATTTTCATAGGAGTTTACAACTTGGTTCCACAAATCTTTTTTTACCTCATGATTCTTGGCAAAGGGACCCCATACTTCGGCACTCCGGTCAGCTTCATCAATATCTAATCCTATTGCAGCTTCAATTTCACCCTCATATTCATAAGTGATAAAATAAGGCTTTATTTCTTGTATATCATGCAGAATGTCCTCTTCCTTTTCTCCACAATAGCCGATATGATGCTTGTCTAATTGATTTAAATCAGCGATGAACTTGGCTAACTGTTTAGTCATAACAGACCTCCTTAAGCTTGTTTAGGTGGCAGACGGTCATCTTTAATTTTCTTATCATTAATTTTAGGCTCCCTCTGCAGTAAATGGTTGCGAATATTTGAACGGTGTAAATAAATGAGCAACAATAAAAATAGGAAAAAGATCCATTCATTTTTTTGTAGTGGTGAAAGGGTGGCATATAAGAAAAGAGCAACCCCTACAGAAATGGAGCCATAGTAAAGGTATTTTGTGATAGAAACCACGGCAACAAAGGTGATATAGGCAATTAGAAATAACCAGATATTCGCGACCAATAGCACACCAGCAGTAGTAGCAATGGCTTTTCCTCCACGAAACCCAGCGAAAATAGGGAAGCAATGCCCAACAACTGCAAACAAACCAATAATCAGTGGATCACCACCTGTTTGAAGTAACAGGGGGAGTGAAGCAGCAAGTGCACCTTTACCTATATCAATAATTAAAACAGTAACCCCTGCTCTTTTTCCTAAAACCCGAAGTGTATTCGTTGCGCCGGGATTGTTGCTACCATATTCACGAATATCAATGCCAAAGAAAAGTTTACCTACAAGCAAGGCAGTAGGTATCGAGCCAATGAGATAAGATAGTAATAAAATAAATAAGTCCATAGCTAAACTCCTTATCAAGAAAATTCTAACATTACTAATTTTACCATATTAGTCTATGCGAAAATATCCTATAAAATAATAAATAAATATTAAAATAATGTCTATCTTTGTCAAAATGAAAGAAGCTATTTAGTGTAAAATAACAGTGTGATAGATGGGGTGGCAGAAAATTATAAAAATTATTCTCGTTAGGAGAATTACATCATTCAACTAGACTGTTTAAAAGTCAGGGGTGGGATTGGGTATTTCGATTGAATAACTTTTGCGATCCTCATGGTGAGGAATAACAATTAAGTAACCGGCTTCTTTTTTGAAAGGGGCGTTATGTTTTTTTGTTTCTTAGTAGTTCCGTCAAACGTTTTTTCTCTCCAGATGATACCTGTTCTTCGATTACTAATAGCTATTCTCTATTTTAAATAAAAATGTAGCTTGAACAAAAGTTAAACCCTCGATAAAGACATTGCTTCAATCTACGCGAAAAAATTAATTCCTAAGGGTTATAAATGGCGATTCTTTCGTAAATAAATCAACGAACTTAAACAAACAACAAAAAACACCCCTTTTTGGGATGTTCTTTGTTGTTCTCTTTTACACATAAACACTGTCACATGTGTTAGCGATTGGCTCATAATAGCAGTGATTTTTAAACTGGCCAGCAAAAGGTTGATTATACCAAGTAGGCGGGCAGGGAGCATATGGATTGAAATACCAGAGTGCATATTTAGCAGGGTGTTCACGCCAATATTTCAAATTTTTCTCGGCGAGTCTTTTTTCTGTGCTCCTTGCTCTGTTGTAAAAGAGGTTCCCCTTCTGCACGGCTTCGAATGAATAATTACCACCTTGCACATGATAAATGACATCCTCGATTGTTCGAATATCTTTAAAGTCAAGACAGTCAGCGATTGCACGATTAACGATTACATTGCCTACGTATAACATTCCTTGCTTTCCTTCACCCTCAGCTTCGGCTCTCATCATCCTTGCCATTAAATCTACGTCGGAACTTGTATAAGCTACTCTCATGCTGTTCTCACCCCATAGTTAAGAATATGAAGATAAAGTGATATTCATGATTGAAAATGTCTAGAACCCATTATTTTGCAAAATATAAGTATAGTCAAGCAGGCTAATTTTTGCTTGAATAAAGCTAGTGAAAATATTTTTATCTTTTGTGTAGGGGAAAGATGATTGTTTAACGTCTATTATGATGGAAGCTAAAAAGGAAAGGGGGAGAGTGACATTAGCGACCAAGTTCTTATCCAAAAAATATTAGATGGCAACGACCATGCTTTCCGATTACTTGTCGAAAAATATCGCAATGAACTTTTTAAAGTTACGTTTGCGGTATTACGTGATCGGAATGCTGCTGAAGATGCCGCACAAGAAGTGTTTTTGAAAATCTATCACTCTCTCCCCCAATATGAGGATCAAGGTTTTAAAACATGGATGAAACGAATCGCCGTCAATCACGCCATTGATATGAAAAGAAAAAAAGAACGACAGCGTGAAGACATAATGGATGTGATTGATTTTGATAGAAGGGAATCTTCACATGGTAATATTGAAACAAAGTTCCTTAGGAAAGAAACGGTAGAGTTAGTAAGACAACGTATCCATCAATTGCCAGAAGGCTATCGACATGTCATTTATGATTTTTATATAAACGAAAAAACCTATCAACAAATAGCAGATGAGCAAAATGTGCAGGTGAAGACCATCGAAACAAAATTATACCGAGCACGTCAATGGATGAAAAAGCATTGGAAGGAGGACGATTTTTCATGAAACATTACAGTTATGAACAATGGACGAAATATGTGAAGAATGAATTAGATGGTGAAGATAAAATTCTTTATGAGGACCACCTCTATACCTGTGATCAATGCTTGGAGGTCTATCTGACGGCAATTGAGGCAGAGGAACTCCCAGATATTATAGATGGAACAGCTTTTACCGACAACATTATGGCCCAATTGCCAAATGAAAATAATAAACAAGATACAAAGAATGAAAATTTCTCTCGCAAAGCCACAGCGTTCTATAAAAAAACAATTTTTCATTATGGGATAGCGGCAGCGATGACTTTAATACTTATGTCAACGGGCTTTTTCCAAACGCTCACACAATATGCTGGTGATGTGGAGAGCAAACAGTTTAAAGAGGATAAAGCATCTATAACAGAAGGAATTATGGATAAAACATTTGCTTGGATGGATACAAAGAAGGAGGAGGATAAAAAATGAAAAACCCTTTATTGGCATTCTTATTAGGTTTTTTTCCTGGAGGAGGTCTTTTATATTTAGGCGTATTCCTCCGCGGGTTGGCCTATCTAATAGGTGAATTTGCCCTTATTGCCTTTACGTTTTTCATGCTTTCGGTTGGGGTAGGAGGCGAAATTATACTTGTTGTCTTTGCTGGTGTCATTCTTTATATTATTAATCTCGTCGATACAGCTATTATGGCTTCAAAGTTGCTAAAGAATAAACAAGACCCGTCCTCTAAAGTCGGAGAAGAACTGGATTATGAACGGTTCCGTACTATTCTTTTATCTTTTATTCCAGGAGTGGGACATTTTCATTTGGGATTAATGAATAGAGGGATTACCTTACTAACGGCTTCACTTGGTTTCTGTATTATGGTTTTGTTTGTCGCTTTTTTAACTGATCGTGGAGAATTTATGGTCTTTCTTTTACTATTCCCAGTAATATGGGTATACAGTTTCTTTGATGCGATTCAACAATTAAATAAAAAGCAAAAAGGGGAAGAGCTCGTAGACAGAACTTTATTAGAAGATATAGAAAGAGGAAGAGAAGAGGGCCGTAAAAGCAAAGGACTTGCTACTTTCTTATCTATTTTCCCGGGAGCAGGTCATTTGTATTTAGGACTACAGCGAAGAGGGATTCAATTAATGGCTGCATTTCTTTTCTCTATCTATATTTTGGACGTTCTGCGTTTAGGGATTTTCCTGTTTCTCATACCAATTATATGGTTTTATAGCTTTTTCGACGGTTTACAAAAATCCTCACGCTATGGAGAAGAAGAGTTAGAAGATGTACCGATTGTTTCTTATTTTGAAAATCATCAAAAATGGTTAGGCATAGGGCTGGTTGTAGTTGGTTTGTATTATTTGACAACAAATGTCTTATTGCCGGCTTTTGCACCAAGTATTATTGAAGTGTTGAATATTGACGTCTGGTACTGGTTTAATCGCTATTTCCAAACAGCTATTGTATGTATCGTTTTAATTGGTGGCGGGTTAAAGCTCTTATCTGGAACAAAAGAAAAGAAAAAAATGAAGAAGGGGTGAAGAAAAAATGAGGACATGGAGAGTAGGAACCTTTTCAATGGGGGCATCACTTTTATTTTTAGGCGTATATTTGCTTCTTTCACAAATATTTAAGTTGGATGTCTCGAGTATACTTATTTCATGGTGGCCGATTATATTTGTTATTTTAGGCGGCGAAATCTTGCTATATTTATTCTTCTCAAAACAAGAAAAGCCTTACTTAAAGTATGATATCTTTAGCATTTTCTTTGTGGGTGTGTTAGGAACAGTTGGTATTACCATTGCACTTCTTAGTATGACAGGTATTGTTGATAAAGTGAGTGCCAATATGGACCTTGAACATAGGACAGGTGATTTACCAACATTCGATTTTGCTATGAATAATGATGTGAAAAGAGTCGTTGTTGATTCAGGCTCAACTGGTATAAGTGTGGAAGGATCGACAGGAAAGGAACTGTCTGTATTTGGTACGTACACTGCCACCCAATTAGAGAAAAAACCATTAATTACGGATGTTGAAGATTATATGACAACTACTGTAAAGGGAGATACCTTATACATTGCATTTAAGGAACTACCACGTGAGTCAATCGCAATGTTTCAAAATTATAGTACTTTGGATCCGACACTCGTGATTCCACAAGATGTGACACTAGAAATTGACGGGAATTATAACGAAATTACGATGAAGCCTCGTCAACTAACAGCAGATTGGGACGTGAATAACAGTTCTGCAGTGAATGTGTACATGAGTAAAAACAGTAATGCCGAGCTTGTTATATCAGATGTTGGTGACCTTAACTCTGAAAAAGAACCAAATAATATCGTTTTTACAGAAAAACAGGATGAATATGATGAACAACAGAGAGTAGAGAAAGCCATGCTTAAGTATGGCGATGGTAAATACACCATTTCAATCAATAATAGTGATTACTTGCAAATAAAAGATAAAGAGTGATTTGAGGAGAAGCCGGCTTACAGTCGGTTTTTTTTGTTTTCTTAAACTTCAAGATGTTAAAATGAATTATTAAAAGTGTAGTTAGGAGAACAATTGATGACGACGATGGAATGGGAACGACTAGAAGGGGTATATAACTTCAGAGATATCGGAGGACTTGTTACGAGCAACGGACTAAGAATGAAATCAGGTCTGCTTTACCGATCAGATGAACTGTCTCGTTTGACTGAAGCGGATATGAATCTTTTTCGAAAGTTGAATATAAAAACAATCTGTGACTTAAGAACGGTGTCAGAAGGAGAATCAAAGCGAGCGAAAATTCATGAAGAACAACATCTCTCAGTAGTGAAAATTCCTATTCAAGACCCTAGTTGGGAATTAACGCGAAAAGGGATGCTTAAATTTTTACTAACCGGTGCGAGGCATATGAACTTTGAAGAGTTGATGCTTAAAATGTATCAGCATATGGCGTTCGGTTGCCAAAGGGAAATTAAACAAATCTTTGACCTGATAGTGGAAAAGGAGCACGCTCCACTGCTTATTCATTGTACAGGAGGTAAAGACCGGACAGGTTTTATGTCATCGTTAATTCAATTAACAGCGGATGTTCCATACGATATGGTCATGAAAGAATACCTTCAATCCAATGAATTGATTGCGCCCAGAATGAAAAAAACCGCAAAAGCACTAAAGATAGCTAGCCTCTTCCGTTTGAAGGAAACAGATATTCAACCAGTGCTTGAAGTACGAGAAGCCTATCTTGAACAAGCCTATAAAGCCATATTTTCTAAATATGATGCAATCGAGGACTATCTTATGAAGGAATGCTCAGTTGAGAGCGAGGTTATAGAGAAGTTAAGAAGAAGGTTATTGGATTGATTAGATGATACGGAGAATGATGGGAAGCTGCCTTTTAGGGGTGAAAGACTTCTCCTTTTCTCCGTTCTATGTATTTTTACTTACTCTCTTTGTAAAAAATTATAAGTAAATAAGACTGAATATTTTTACTTTAATATTATATCTTCTACACACCCTTTTTATATTCTCTTCAAGTTCCTCCTTTATCATTTGATTCGAAAGATAAAATAAAGGAGTTGGGGAATTTGAAGAAAGTATTACTTTTCTGTTTACTAGCGACAGTGATCTTTGTGACTTTGCCTTTTAGTGAGGCTGAGGCAAGTAGGAAAGAAAAAGAAATTGCGAACGTAGCGCATCGGGGAGCTTCGGGCTATGCACCAGAAAATACAATCGCAGCATTTGATTTAGCAGTTGCGATGGGTGCAGATTATATTGAGATTGATGTGCAAAGAAGTAAGGATGGCAAGTTAGTCATTTTACATGATACGACAGTCGACCGCACAACTGATGGAACTGGCAAAGTAGGTGACCTCGACTTTAAGGAGTTAAGACAACTAGATGCTGGTAGCTGGAAAGGGGAGGAATTTGCAGGAGAGAAAATTCCTAGTTTCGATGAAGTCCTCGATCGTTATAAAGGAAAAATCGGTATTCTCATTGAACTGAAAGCGCCCGAGTTATATCCTGGTATCGAGAAGCAAATGACGAAAGCATTAAAGAAACGGAAGATGGATAAACCGAAAAGAGAAGAAGTGATTGTCCAATCCTTTAACTTCGAATCTATGAAACTGGCAAATAAATTATTACCAAGAATGCCTATTGGCGTATTAACTTCCTCTCCTAACGATGTTAGTGATGAAGCGCTCAAAGCATTTCGGAAATATGCTGATTATTTTAACCCGAGTATCGGTCTTGTGAATGAAGAACTCGTCAAAAAGGTGAGAAAAAACAAAATGAAAATCCAGTCCTGGACTGTTCGTACACCTGAAGCAGCACAATTCTTAAAAGAAATGAAAGTGGATGGCATTATTACTGATTATCCGGATTATGTATATTAAATAGTGGGGCAAGGGCGTTTTCAAAACGTCTTTGTCTTTTTTTGTTTCCAGAAAAGTAATTTATAGTAAAAATATTTAATGTTACGGTATACTTGAACAAAGTCAAGGATGAAAGGTGTGATAAGGAATGCTTGCAAATGAACATTTATATTTAAGAAAGATGACTGTGGATGATATACCCATTTATCATAAATGGCGAAATGATTTAGATGTGATGACTTTTACGAGTTTAGATTTAGATAGATATACATATGAAGAAACAAAGGAGTTCATTGAGACAGTCATTCTAGGGGCGACGGATTCTAAATGCTATATCATTGAGGAGAAGAGTCATCAACGTCCAATCGGCATCATCTCATTAGTAAATATGGACATGAAAAATCGCAATGCTGAACTCATTATCGATATTGGTGAAAAAAATGAATGGGGTAAAGGTGTTGGTACGAGCGCCGTTCAAATCCTCTTAGAATATACTTTTATGGAGTTAAATCTTCACCGCCTTTCATTGAGGGTATTTTCATTAAATAAGAGAGCGCAGCATGTATACGAAAAATTAGGGTTTATTGAAGAAGGTCGTGTGAGGCAATGTTTATTTAGAGAAGGCAAATGGTTTGATATGATCCATATGGGTCTATTACAGGAGGAATATATGAACAGGAGGACAGTATGAATATAAGGGCGTACAATCAACAAGATAAACAAAGAATCTTGCAATTATCATCTCGTTTGAGTGAGATTCCTTTTCTAGCACACCGTGATTCCGAGCAGATGCAGCAAAAACAGTTGGAAATGGCACAGGCCTCCATTGATGAGAATAGTGATAATATATTTGTCGCAGAAGGAGAAGGTGTGTTTTTAGGATATATTGAATGTAAGGAAGAAGAGGATTATTTTTCAAAAGAAAAGCTAGCGTATATATCTGCAATCGCGGTCACTGCTGAAGGTGAGGGAAAAGGAGTTGGTAAGCAGTTGATGCGTTTTGCAGAAACTTGGGCAAAAGAAAGAGGAATCAAAGTCCTCGTTCTAGATGTGTTTTCCGACAATCAACGTGCCGTCCAATTTTACGAACATATCGGATATTCGCAAGAAATTGTGAAGATGACAAAAGTAATCGGGGGGTAATAAAGTGAAAGAAATCTATATCGTCAGACATTGCCAAGCAACCGGACAAGCACCGGATGCTGAACTAACCACAAGGGGTCAGCAACAAGCCGAAGAGTTAGAGGCATTCTTTCAAGACAGGCCAATTGATCGTATCCTCTCTAGTCCATTTTTACGTGCGACACAAACGATTGAACCGTTAGCCGAAAAAATCGGCATTACAGTGGAAGTGGATAAACGTTTATCCGAACGTGTGCTGAGTACAACAAGCTTAGATGATTGGCAAGATAAGTTAAAGGCCACTTTCGATGATTTAGATTTATATTTTGCTGGTGGTGAATCAAGCAGACAAGCGATGGACCGAATCTCTCAAGTCGTAGAGGAAATCCGAAGCAGTGAGGCCGAGCACACAATCATCGTAGCCCACGGAAATATTATTTCTCTACTACTAAAACAGTATCATGCTTCATTCGGGTTTGACGAATGGAAAGAATTATCGAATCCTGATGTTTATAGATTAAGTGAAAAGAAGGATGGATATAGTGTCGAGCGGATATGGAGTAAGTAATTCATTTTGTTACATATACTAGCGATTACTTTTCTACTTCTTTGATTTTATAGCACGCTCACTTTTTTCGAGTATGTATAATACCGATTGGTATCATGAGCTAGAAATACCCCCTAGTATAACTCGTATAAACAAGGCGTACAAAAGCACTGATTTAAATAAAAGGAAACAATCATCCCTCGAAATTAAAAGCCAGTATACTTGGATTCAGCCTGGCAGTGTATCAAATAGTGCTTCCATATATTTTACTTCTAAAGAAGGTTACTCTTTATTAGCAAAGAATAACCTTCTTTCTCATTTATTCCTCAGAAAAAACAAATCTTTCTTTCAGTGGACGTCCTTCATTGCCTTTTTCTGTCCAGGTGATTTCAACTTCAAGTTCTGTTGCTTTTTCAGCTAGGATAAAGTCTGTGAAATTATATGGGGAGCCATTATTTAATTGTGCGGCAAGCGTATGCTTTTGATCTTCTGAAATTTGCTTGCAATCCAATGCTTCCGGACAACCTTGTAGGGCATACTTTGTTGTGGATTTTGGTTCATTTCGGTACATTGAAATTTCAGCAGTTATGAGGTTGTTCTCTCCCATGTTTTCAACTTTTAGAGACCGTGTATCATAATGACCGAACTTGGATTGCTGTTTTGAATTATCGTCCACACCCTCACTTATTTCCACGGACCAACGTTGAGAGGATTGCTCGACGGGTAAGGTGTCGAAGGTAAGGGCACTAACATTTGATACAAGGCCAATATAGATGAAAATGAAAAGTAATATGACTATTCTTCTTTTTTTACGCATATTGAACAGCTCCTTTTGTAATAAGATTCTTTTTATTATGTCGTTAGATGAAAGGAATATTCTTCTAAAAGTAGAAATATAAAGTTAAATAAAAGAAGGGATACGACTGATGGAATGGTCAGGTTGAGGCAAGCAGGTGTAAATGTCAGAATGCGTCACGGATGCAACTGTTCGTTCAAAGGGTATGGAGGAAAGCTAATGCAATTGGTGAAACATGGAACCGACTATATCTGTCTTGAATCACTCTAGTC
This sequence comes from Cytobacillus kochii, assembly GCF_044790165.1. Lineage (NCBI taxonomy): Bacteria > Bacillati > Bacillota > Bacilli > Caryophanales > Bacillaceae > Cytobacillus > Cytobacillus kochii. The sequence continues at coordinate 655,176 of NZ_CP085254.1, forward strand.
ACGAAAAAGCAGCTCATCGTTTTTACGAAGAAAAATGAACTTTCCTAATGGTGCTATTCTTTCGGAGAAGAATGATAAAGGAGGTAAATTATGATTATAGGGATTCATCATGTACAATTAACAATTCCAAAAGGAGCAGAAGAAAAAGGCAAGCGGTTTTATTGCGAAGTTCTGCAATTAAAGGAGATTGAAAAACCAGCTTCATTGAAAGGGAGAGGTGGTTTTTGGTTACAAGTAGGTGACCGTGCCGTCCATGTTGGCACTGAAAATGGATTTGACAGAACGACTACAAAGGCACATATCGCTTATGAAGTAGATAATCTATCCTTTTGGAAGGAAGTATTATCGCAGCAAAACATTAGTTTAATAGAGGGTGTCCCTATTCCAGGTTTTGACCGCTTTGAATTTAGAGATCCGTTCGGCAATCGTGTAGAAATGATTGAAAAGATTAGTAAATGATGCCATTGATGACTGAAAGATGTGTATTAACTCCGCTCTCTATGAAGCATCTTCCCACAATGGTGAAATTGTACCGTAATGCCGAGGTCCGGGAGTATCTTGGCGGGATAAGGACAATTGAAGAAGTAAAGGAGCAAATGGAGAATATGTTGATGAACTTATCATCGTATTATTGGATCGTATCAGAAAAGCATACGCATCATCACTTAGGATTCATCGCTCTTACCCCCCACCATTGTGAGGCGGATATAGAAATCACTTATCAATTTTTCCCTGATGGTTGGGGGAAAGGGTATGCAAGAGAGACCATCCATGAAGTGTTGGTGTTTGCTTTTTCTAATCTTAACGAGCAAAAGGTTGTCGCTGAAACACAAGTAGCTAACAAGCGGTCGTGTCAACTTTTAGAAAAACTTGGTTTCACTATTGATTGTTATATTGATCGTTTTGGAGCAAGGCAAGTGATTTATAAATTTGAAAAAAGCTTAAGTTGTAAGGTGTTTGCTAGAAACACGAGCCCCCTTAAAGAAGGAAACGATCGCTAAAAAGATAATGAGCCCAGCGATATAAAGGTAGATGTCCCTCGTTGGTAATGGCAAAGAGGCAAATAAAATCCCTAAAGGCATCGTTATTCTTAAAAAGAGGAGGCGGATGGCACTTAATTCTACTAATTGATCCCTAGGAGCCGCTCTTTGGAAAATGGCTACACTCTGTGCGTTGAATAATGGAAATAGTAAGCCGCCAAGTAGCTCGGAAACCAATGCAAAGGTTATGGATGGTGTGAGAGACAATAGCATAAAAGAAAGTCCGCCCCCAAACAACCCGAGATAAAGTGTTACATTGTTCTTAGGCAACTTCGCTAACAAGAATGTACCTAGTACATAACCAAGTGGAAAAGCAGCGGCAAATAGGGCATACTCCCAGGAAGTGCCGCCTAATTCTTCACGAAAAAATGGAATCTTTATCACCATTGTTGCTCCTACAGCAAACTGCACCGCTGAAGAGAGAAGGGTTAACTTCCATAATGGAGGATAAGAAAAGAAGGTTTGATAGCCTGCTACGAATGCTGTGCGCCAACTTTTTTTATTTTTGTTAACTGAAGATCTTGTTGTTGTGGATGGCAAATGGTGTATTGTAAAAGCGCTGAGAAGAAAGAGCAATGTTGTGAGTAGATAAAGAAAGTGTAGAGGGAAGACAAGTAAGAAAAAAGAAGCGATTCCTGGTGCGATAAAGCTCATTAATCTTATCGTTGCATCGAGCGAACTATTGGCTGAGACAAGCTTGTTATCTTCACAATATATGGGTATTAAAGCGAATGAGATACTAGCATAAATTGGTTGCAATATACCGATTGTACATTGCAGAATGACAAGTACTACTATGGTTATATTGTTTATGCCTACTATGCTTCCTAATAAGGGTAAAAGATAGACAGCTGAGCGGAAGAGTTGGATGACAAATAACATTTTTTCTTTATTGATATTGTTTAAAAACGGGACACTCAAGCTTTGAATAAAGAGTGAAGGTAGGAAATAGCAGAGCCACATGGTTGCCATCCATTCCTTTGAACCTGTCAGCTCATAGAGTAATAAACCATTCATAATTCCCCCGATGGCCCCACCAAATTCAGAGATTAAATTTCCTAACCATAATATTTTAAATGACTGCGTATGTAACATGAATTGGCTCCTTTCCTATAATGGATAAGTAGATTGTCTACATTCTATATTTTTAGAATTATTTATTCAATATATTTTGAATAAAAAGAAAAGGAATTTGTGTTTACTAAATAGAATATTTTTAAGAAGAGAATGTATCATTTAACTTTTTAATAAGAGGCTTTAACTATGCGAATGATCCCTATGAGAAGGTGGACATAGGTAGAGTTAGGCAAGGAAAGAGAAGTGATAAGGATGGAAATTAACTTAATCAGGCATGGCGCCTCCATTCATAAAGAGAATAAACGAATAGATGGAGCTGGGTATCGTTCGTGGATAGAAGTTTATGATGAATCCGGAGTCGAACCAATGGAACGCTATCCAGCATGGACTATCGAAAAAATCAAAAAAGCACATACATTGCTGACGAGTGATTTGTTACGTGCGACGGCGACTCTTCATCATTTAGCTGGCAATCAAAATTATGCAGCTGATGCTCTTTTTCGGGAGGCAGAGCTTCCTCATATTTACTTAAGTAAGTTTATAAGGTTAAAGCCAAATCATTGGACACTCTTTTTAAGAATCGCATGGTTTTTAGGTGCCAAGCATGGGTGTGAGTCTTATCGTGAAGCTAAAGAGAGAGCTATTGCCGCGGCTGATGTTCTCATAAATGAAGCGCGAGAAAAAGGATCGATCTGTTTAGTCGGACATGGCATATTCAATCGCCTCATTGCTAGAGAGTTAGAAAAACGACAGTGGCACGGAATGATTCATCACACGCATTGGAGCTGTAGTACTTATATTTTGCCAAAGGGGGATACAATTGAAGCTTAAATATAGTCTGTTCATTTTCATGATAGTTTTACTTTTCGGATGCACAAAGAAATCTGCTTTCGAAGAATTTAAGGAAGAAATGTTAGCTAAACAATCGTCTTATCAAACTCATGTAGTGGCATATGAAGAAGCAAAGGAAGATAATCAAGCAGAAGAGATGTTAAAGGAACTAGAAATTTTATATGAAGAGGCAACGAAGCTAGCAAGTTTATACAGCCAATATCCGCCACCTGAAAATCTAACTGAAAGTATGTTATCCGTCTTTGAAGGGGCGAGTGCCGACCTCTCTACAGCTTTCTCATTAAAGGCGGAGGTACATCAATTAGAGAAAGAAGTTTTAGAAACGGGATTAGATCAACAGGATGACATCAACCGATTAAAGATGGAAGCCAATGAGTTTGAACAATCGGGATTGAAAAAGCTTGATCGAATCGCAAGTTCATAATGGTAAAATTCATATAGTTTTCAAAATTATGTTATAATTAGGGTATCCAATTGCATGAGAGGTGGCAATATGTTTCGACGAAAATTGATTGCGGCTTCCATTACAAGCGTGCTTTATCCACTGACCTTAACTCTCATTTCTACAGTAGGAGATCATTCCTATTTCATAGAATTCCTTGGGTTTGTTATGATGTATAGTCTTCCAGTCATTTATATCTATGGAATAGCGACTTCTCTCGTTAGTGATTGGCTTGCCAGTTTACTTGCTAAAAAGAAAAATAAGTTAGCTATCATCCTTACCTTTCTCTTCCATACTATATTTGGACTCGTTCTCCTACATATTAGTTTAATTGCCGCATGGTTGTTTTTTGTTATCGATCGTTTGTTAAAAAGGAAGCAGGAAAACTATCAAACGAAGACAGCGCTTTTAAGTTTTCTTTTACCGATATGCTTCTTTATATTCTTTCTAGTGTTAATCATGATGAATGAAAGGGGAGGTTAAATGGGCACAAGACCACAGGAACAGCAGGTAAACGTGTATGATAAAAAAGAATTAACGATAAGGTTTGCTTTAAATATTTATGGCATTTTCGTTATTTTAGGTTTTATTTTATCGATATTTACCTCTCCCATTTCATTGAACGAGCAATTACAATTTGTTTATCATACAGAACATTTATTAAAAGAAGAAAAGGTTATCCAACTCATTATATTTTTGGTAATGGGTGCTGTGATTTATTTCACGGCGGTCAATATTTTTTATCATCAACTAAGTAAACGTGAAGAAAACAGTGAGATAGATTCAGTTTCAGCTTAAAGAAATTATTAAGGCTGGGTATGGTCACTATGTTCTTTTTCATCTCGATCCCTATTCTCCATTGTTTCTTCTTGTTCATCAGTGTAAGCTCGTTGCTCATTACTTTGGCTATTTTTCTGTCTTAAATAATCGGAGCGCTCCCCGTAATAAATAAGGTCAAAAATCGCCCGACCGTTAGTAGGTTGACCATCTGGCAAATAAACAGGGACAATATCAAAAAATACATAATAAAAGCAATAAAAGATAAATGTTTGCCAGAAAATATTATTTGGTAAGACCCCTTCTAATACAAGCGAATTAGCAATAATCGCGCAACCACCTGTCGTTAAAATAGGAGAAGCATAAATGAACCCATGCCAAAAGCGCCCGCTCGGATTTAATTCTTCATACTCCATCCAGCTATTCATAAAGAAGTATCTTCTCACTTCGATAGTAGGTATTTTAAATAATACCGGCCCACTTCCAATCACTAACTTCTTTTCTTTGCTCCCTAAAATGGTCGCTGCTAGGTAATACCCAAACTCTCGAACGATTGTTGTTAATGGCAAAATGATAATGGCAGATAATAAAAGTCTAAGCCAATCAAAAAGATCAAACACGATATATGCACACTCCCTAGCAAAAATATATAGTTTCTATTTAGGCTCATTTATCATGAATTAAACTTTTTCCTATACATTTTTTTAAAAAATAGATAGAAGGTAGGAGGTCACATAGGTTGGTGGAGATCATTCTTGCTTTATTCCTTTGTAGTATTTTAGTGGTCATTGGTGTATTAATTCAACGTAAGGGTAGTGTCAGTTTTATCGCTGGTTATAAAGAGGGAAGAGTAAGGAATGAAAAAAAGCTAGCCAATCGAATAGGGCTGACGTTATCTTGTTTGCAGTGGAGTGCTTTTTACTTATTTTGATTCACTTATTATTCTTTCCGCTAAATGGTTTATATATTGGGATATTGGCGGTTGTTCATTTATTTGTTGTCTTTGCTTTATTTGTACAAGCGGTTATGGTTTAAATTGATAGAGATATGCGGACAATGTTTTTACTTTGTCCGTTTTTATTTCCTGTTTTTTTATAAAAGTACTCATTTTATTGAAACTTTTTGACCTAGGCATTCCTCTAATAGGCAAAGAGAGGAGGAAAAAGGTTGGATGAACGTAGCTTAATTAAAAGAGCAATAAAAGGAGATATGGAATCTTTAGAAGAGTTGTTGCTTATACATAGTGACCAACTGTACCGGACTGCTTACTTATATGTGCAAAATAGAGAGGATGCCCTTGATGTCGTGCAAGAAGCTTCCTATAAGGCCTTCATTGCTATTGAACAATTAAAACAGGAGAAGTATTTCCTCACATGGTTAACGAGAATCTTGATCCATTGTGCTTACAGCGTATTAAAGAAGCGGAACAAGGAAGTGAGGATTGAAGCGACTGATGAGATTTTTAAGCAGCAGCACGAACCAACATCAGAGGCATTACTAGATTTACTAGATGTTATTCGAACGTTAAAAGAAAAGCAAAAACATGCTATTATTCTCTTTTATTTTCATGACCTAACAATAAATGAAATTTCAAAAGTAATGAAAATACCCGAGGGAACAGTTAAAACGTATTTACGCAGAGGGAAAGAAAAGTTAAAGGAAAAGTTAGGAGGGGATTATTATGATGAAGGAAAAAGAATACCTAGAAGCTTATAAGGATATAGAAGTACCGCAGGATTCTCTCAAGCAGGCGATAAAAGTAGGTAAATATCGAGCTCAACAAAAAAAGCGTAAATCTCAACCCCGAATAAAAAGTGTCGTTATATTATCATCAGTCGCAGCTATTATTTTATTGTTTACTAGTTTTCTTTCTCCTACTTTTTCACAGGCTATGGCCCAAATTCCCTTAATTGGTAATGTCTATGCCACATTTAATGATTCGGTTGGTAGGAGCTTACAATCTCAAGGGTTGGTAACTGAATTACATGAAACGTCTACACAACACGGTATTGGTATCGAGATGAATGAAGTTTATTATGATGGAACCATTGTTGGAGCGGTATTTTCGGTCACAGGTATGGATAGCAAGGAGGAACAGATTCAAGCATTATATGAAATTTTTGACGGAGATGAGAACATAGCAGAAAGTCAAGAACTCGTTCATATGAAGAAAGATGGTGAACGGTATATTGGTCATATTCAATTTCCCTACCCCAAAAAAGAGCTTCCAAAAGAAACTACTTTTCCTTTGGCCTTTCTTAGCGTTGGTGAACAAGAAGGTAACTGGAAATTTGATGTGCCGATCAAACAATTACCTTATGAAACAGTGAAAGTAAACAAAAGTGTCACAGATGAGAAATTGGATATGAAATTACATATTGACTCTGTCATAAAGGGAAAGGCCTCTACTACTATTGATTACACAGCTACTTTTCCAAAAGATGAGCAACATGATTTTGTAGAATTAAATGCATCCGATTATAGTGGGAAACCGATTGAAATATCTATTGATCATAGTATACAAAGGGGAGTGGCTGATGGCCGTTTTATAGTGAAGGGGAGAAGTATAATTCTAGAACGGCTTAATGAGGACGATTTAATTCTACAACCCTTTGTCCGATTATCAACACCTGATCAATTTATATCATTAAAACACAAATTACCATTTAAAATAGCATCAAAGCGTCAGGCTTTTTCAGTCGAAATTGATAAGTTGGAAGTTCATAAAGGGAAAGTCACTTTCGATTATCAAATAAATCAAGGAGAGACATTCGGTCGTGATTTTACCTTCTATAAAGATTTTGCTAAAAACGATATTACTATAGTAGAGAAGGAGAGAAAGGATATTTATGAGGCACCAATGAAGCACAAAACAGAAGTAATCGATCAAGGAGCCCTTCATTTCCGTAGCACTTATGAAATAAAAGGTGATGAAGACGATTATATCATCCGTGTAAATTTAGGCTCCTTGAGTGCGAATATCCCACTACAGCTTGATGAGATGAAGATACCCCTAAAATAGTGAAAAAGGGAGCGGATGTCCGCCCCCTCTTTTTTACGTTTGTTTCACATTTCCTTTAACAAAAACCTGTTGATTAACTTTTATTAAAATACTTATCACGGCCATTAAAGCGGCAGATAGGAGAAAAACATGCTGAACATTGAATGTTTCAGCGAGCCATCCCATCAGTAAAGAGGAAAGGGCGAAAATACCTGTGCCCAAAGCGCCTAGTGCGGCGTAGACCTTTGATAACTGTGTAAGTGACACACTCGTTTGAATCATTGTATGTTGCGGTATGCCTTTTATTTGCATAGAAGCACCAAATGAAAAGGCAAGGATAAGTGCAAGAACGGGTAGCGTATTCAAAGCGAATAAGAATGTACTAAAAAACGCTGCGATGGCCCCGAGCATAAACACCTTTCTTATTTTGTTTTCTACTAAATTTGCATACTTCATACAATACAGACTGCCGAGAATGAGCCCAAGGAAAAAAGCGCCATTTATCCAGCCCCACCATTGATGGTCGGCTTGTAGCCTTTCACTCACAAATACATAGAGAATAGCAGCGATCCATACTGTAGCAGCGATGGAATCAAGCCCTTCAATATAGGCCATTTTTCGCAATATCGGTGCTCGATACAGGATGTGCCAACCTTCTTTCATTTCGGCAAACGGAGACGGTTGTTTTTCGTTTGAGCTTTGTACGTTGTTTAAAAAAGAAAGGAAACAACTAGATAAGAAGAATAAACCAATCACTACCCACAATAAGCTGTTGCTGCCAATACGAATGAGCAACAAACTACTGATGAACCACATGCCAGCTTGAATGATTTGTGTTATCGTATCGAAAAACCCATTTGCTTTCACTAATTGTTCACTCTTAACATAATGAGGAATCAATGTTTGGCTGATCGGATTCGCACAGCCATCGAGCAACCCGATGCCAGCAATGAGTATAAAGACAATGATCAACGGTACAGCAACCATTTCAGTTACAAGGAGGGTAAGTAGGGTAATAATGATCGTTTTCCCCACTTGTGAAAAGGTGAGTAACCATTTTAAGTTCCAACGATTCATCACAAGCGGTGAAAGCAAACTTGATAGAAACATAGCTGATGTTATCGTAAAAGGAACAAATGCTGTATAAAAGCTTGACCCTGTCCATTGATACATCATACTAATGATAGATGTAATATAAAGAATATCCCCTATATTCGCAAGAGACTGCCCGAATACAAATAAAGCAAAATTTTTGTTTCGAAACATGATTATTTCCCCCAAGTTTTGTTCGTCTAAAGTTGGATTTGTAGGGGTAAATCAAATTGGATTATGCAAGAATGCTTCAAACTCCTTTCGAATAATAGAAAGATAATGGGGGTCTCACTTTCTACAAAATGATCTATATGGAATAGATGTGTTGTATATTTTTATCTTTTTAGGTATTCGTTTAAAAAACTTCATTTCCTTTGTTTATTAAAACTTTCAATCTCTTGTTTGTCGTGCAGCTTGATAAGGATACCAGGGGATGAAACTTTTTACAGTTATAGTGCCAGTTGAAAATTATATAAGCTGAACAGCTTCTTCTAATAATTCACTTGTTAACTGAGGGGAAGAATTCATTTGATTCATCTCGACTAGTTCCTTCAAAGATGATTTCATTAAGGCAAAGTGTTGATGTTCTTTGAAATATGGGAATGCCTTTTCTGCTAAATATAGTTGGTATTTGTCTTGTTCATCTTCTAATTTATACTCCAATAATTTAAAAAGGTGTATAAAAATATCTTCTTTTAGTTCTAGTGCTATTCTTTGTCCTTCGATAATATTTTTTCTTAAGGTTTTTTTACTACTTAAATGGCCTTCCACTGCAACGAGAATATAATTGAAAAGGCGATGAATGTAGACTTTCCCTTTTTTATTACATAGGCGTATAGACTCCTTCAGGTATTGATAAGCTTCATTATATTCTTTTCTTTTGAGAAGCGTGTTTCCAAGATTGTTCAGTAACATCCCTTTTTTGTCATTATCATTAATTAATTCACACGCATAAATTAATCGGTTATACATAGGTTTCACATCGATATAAGGGTCTTCAGATATGTGTAATAACAATAAGGACTCCGCCTTAATTGCATCAGCGTAATTATTGATTTCTTTATAGTATTTTAATGCCTTTTCTGCATACATGTATGCCATTACTTGTCTGCCTACATATTGATAAGCAAGTGCTAAATGATAATAGAATTCCTCATTTGGGTAATAGGCAATCTGGATTTTATTGAAAATAGCGATGGCTTCATAATGATCATCTTTTTTAGAAGAATAGCGGATGAGATGCCATCCTTTCATATGAAGTAAAAAGTTTTTTTCATAAGGATTCATCCATGCTTCTACCTTGTCTAAAGAACCTAAGAGGGCATCGATCTCCTTTTTCTCTTCCTTTACGAACCAATATCGTAACATTACCAGTTGATAAAAATAGGCATACTTTGTAGATAGTAAGTACGGTATATTATTTAAAATTCTTCGGTAAGACTCTACCTGTTTAATCTTATTCAAGATCAAAGCTTCATTGAAAGAATGCAATGTTTTTTCGATTTCCTCGAACTTTTCACTTTCTTTTTGTAAATCAATTTGTAACTTTTGCGAAAACAATTGAATAATTTCTAATGAATAATCGGTTTTACCATTCTCAATTTTACTCACATGTGTTGCGGTACAAATACCGTCACCTAATTGTGATTGAGTCATACCTTCTTTTTCTCTATAAAATTTAATAATATGGCCTACTGACAATGGTACTTACCCCCTAGATCTATTTAATTAGTAATGTATACAATTGTAATATAGATTTATTGAATTGGTATATTATTTTTAATATTCTAACTTTAATGGGTGTTTTGTCTGATAGGCGTACAGAAATATTCTTAGGTTATAAACAAGAAAATAGTAAACAGGAGGAACACAGCTGAGAATGAGCGCAAGTCTTGTATACGCGTTGCGAAAGAGAGTAAAGAAAGGTAGAGAATTGCGTGAAAGAGGGGTTTACGCGCAAAAAAGAGTAAAAAAAGAGAGAGAATTGCGTGCAAGAGGTGTTTACGCGCAAAAAAGAGTAAAAAAAGATAGAGAATTGCGTGCAAGAGGGGTTTACGCGCAAAAAAGAGTAAAAAAGGATAGAGAATTGCGTGCAAGAGGGGTTTACGCGCAAAAAAGAGTAAAAAAAGAGAGAGAATTGCGTGCAAGAGGCGTTTACGCGCAAAAGAGAGTAAAAAAAGAGAGGGAATTGCATGAAAGAGGTGTTTACGCGCAAAAGAGAGTAAAAAAGGATAGAGAATTGCGTGCAAGAGGTGTTTACGCGCAAAAGAGAGTAAAAAAAGAGAGAGAATTGCGTGCAAGAGGCGTTTACGCGCAAAAAAGAGTAAAAAAGGATAGAGAATTGCATGAAAGAGGGGTTTACACGCAAAAAAGAGTAAGAAAAGGTAAAGAACTGCGTGCATTAGGTATATACGCGCAAAAGAGAGCAAAGAAAAGGTAGGTAATTACATCCAAGAGGTGTATACGCAGAAAAGATAGAAAAAAGATTGGTCAACTCAGAGGAAAAACCCGAAATGGAAGCCGAACAGCAAAAGCGTTTTGCATGTTATTCGAATTTCAAATCCGGAAACGAAAGCCAGACAAAGAGGTTGTGTGAGCTATTCGTAGGTTTAGTCCATAAATCCAGAAAAACCCCCAAATATGAGTGGGATCCTAGAATGGCCCTAAGGCACAACGAATTTTGAACGCTAGCCATTTCCACAAAAAAACGAACAAAGACTATTATTCATAGTGTTTGTTCGTTATGATTACCTCAGTACACAAGATTCAATGTTTATTCTAATACTCCAATTGAATCGTAAGCAGCCATTACAGCAGCTGTTTCAGCGGAAGGTTCTCCATTTCTATCAGGATATAAATCACGTGCAGATTGCACCATAGCTTCTCTCATCTCGGTAAAATTAGATGATGGTACTAAATAGACTGTTAATGCTTTATAAAGAATTTTGCCTAATTTATCTGATCCTATTCCATTAACAGTGGTACCGTAATGTTCTCCACCCTCTGCAATAAGGTAGGCTGCTTTATTGTTAATGCTACTATTAATATGGACGCCACCTTTATCTAACTCTCCTAAATAGCGATCATCATAATGGTCAGGATAAGCATCATCTTTCATCCCATAGTTCGGGTGAAGTGAGTTGTCTTTCGGGTTCTCTAGGGAGCGAAGCCCTCCATCACCTGGGATATTAGGAGTGTATACGTCTTCCCCTATTACCCAATTTTTATCTTCTTCGGCTTTGGAATGATTCTCTGCTAACACACCGAAAATATCAGCAATGGATTCATTTAGTGCGCCTGATTCACCTTCATACGTTAAATTAGCTGTATTTGTTATCACGCCATGTGTCATTTCATGTCCTGCAACATCAAGTGCCCCTGCTAGTGAACTGAAGTATGAACCATCACCGTCTCCATAAAGCATTTGTTTCCCGTTCCACGCTGCATTATTCCACTTATCACCAATGTGCACGGTGCTAATAATCTTCATACCATCGTTATCTAAGCTATTACGATCATGTACGTTTTGATAGTATTTGTTTACCTTTATCGAGTTTTGTTGGGCAGAAATAGCTGCTGGATCGTAGAAGAAGTTAGACGCTGTCTCTACTTCAAAACCTGTAAATCCTAGTAAGGCAGACAAAAGGATAAAAGGCGTTTCACCCATTCTTTGTGCATCATACGTATGAATGGGTACTGAACGATTTTTGACAGTTTCTAATGAATATAAATGGGTTTTACCCGTTTCCATATTCTTTGTCGCATTGAAATTTTGCATTTTTCCTAATAAGTCTAATCCACGAGCACTGACAGTTTCTGTTTCCGGCTCCGCAGAATGAAGGGCATTAAAGTGATGTTGTACTTCACCCGTATGCGCATCAATAAAATAATGGAAGTAACCAGGCTCAGGAATAGAAGTGGAGGCTTTAACTAAATAGGTCAGATGGTATTCATCATTCTTTGGAAATACCATCAGATCTGTTTCCATGCCATCATAATCTTTTATCGCACCAATTTCATTTTCTATCGCAGCTTTCGCCTGAGACTCTGCCTCTTCCTTAGTAATAGTAGGTGTTGTATTGATATTTACTTTTACTAACTCGTTATTTACTTCTCCGATAGAAGCATAAACATTTAAGTTCTCATCTAGTGAAATTGTTTGGCCTGAGCCGTAAACTGGGACCCCGTTAATTTGCTCAACGGTTTTCATATGAGTTGTTCCTATTTGTTTATCAACCTGTTCATCAATGATCTTAAATTGATTCACATTCATTTTACTTGAACGCGCTTTAGGTTGGGGCTGATCTTTTAATTGGTCCTGTAAATAAGCTTGTACAACCTCCTCTTTATTTAATCCTTTCGGTGCTTGCCAGATGACTTCATTGGTCTCTGTTTGAATCGCTGCATATGTGGACAATGGAGAAAACCCCGTGAATGTGACGGACAAGGCTAATGCAGTGGGTAAAATCACTTTCTTAGTAAAATTTTTCTTCTTCAAAACAATCACCTCATATTCATTTTCTGTAAACAATTACAATTATTCTGAAAATTTAATACTACGTCAATATGTTAGCGATTGGGTTAATAAAACGCGACTTTGGACTCTCAACTCTATCATCTTCTATAGGAATCGCACGCTTTATTAGGTCTATTTACAGATAAAAATAACCCAATTTATTTATCAGATATTTCAGTTATATTATTGGTAGCAGAGAAAAACGATGAAGTTTTTTATGAAAGGAGAGTCATTCATATTGTTAAGTCTAGCAAAATGGACACTGCGCTTAATTGGTAATCTACTATTTCTGCTTATCTGTGTTTTATTATTTATTATGCTTTTTGCTCGATTCACCGGTAATGAACCCAATCTCTTTGGATACCAGGTTAAAACAGTGCTTTCTGGATCAATGGAGCCATTATTTAAAACAGGTTCAGTGATAGCGATTAACAGAACAGAAGAAAATCAAACCTATCAAACAGGAGATATTATTACTTTCAAACTTGATGAGATCCTTATCACACATAGAATAGTAGAAACATCTTTAAAAGATGGGGCAATTACGTATAAGACTAAAGGTGATAATAATGACGCTATTGATAGATGGGAAGTCCCGGCACATCATGTGGTTGGGGAATATGCAGGTGTGACTATCCCCTATCTAGGCTATGTTCTGCATACCGCACAAACAAAAGCAGGAGCCGCATTATTAATGATTATTCCAGGCATCATTTTACTCTTCTCTGCCTTTGTGCAACCAGGGGAGAGAAAACCAAAAGAGGTATATACGCAGTAATTCTCTTCTCTACTAAGGGGAAGTGAAACATATATTAGGAGGAATGTTTACATGGGGTTAAATTTTAAGTTAACAAAAAAGAATCTGATGACAGCTGCACTTGGATTATCATTAATTACCGGAGGGACTTATGCTTATTTTAGTGATAGTTTTGCCACTGAAAATACTTTTGCAGCAGGAACACTAGATTTAGCTGTAAATCCGGATTTTGTTGTGAATATTGATAATATCAAGCCAGGTGATGAAATCTATCGAGAATTCACTTTAGAGAATAATGGTACATTAGATATTCATAAAGTTCTGCTACAAACAGATTACTCTGTAGTGGATGCAAATGGGGATAATGTAGAAGACTTCGCTGAACATATCAAAGTAACAATTATGTACAATACAAGCAGCGCAACAGTCCCTGTTGTCGAAACTACCTTGGCAGAATTATCGAATACAGAGCCAGACTTAACGGCTATCGATACATTCGTTGGCGGTGGACAAATACCCGATGGTATCTTAGCAGGGGAGAAAGAAAAAATGTTTGTGTTATTCGAATTTGTTGATAATGGACAAGATCAAAATCAATTTCAAGGTGATCAACTTCGTGTAAATTGGACATTCAATGCTGAGCAAACTGCCGGGGAATACTATGATGAGCAATAATGAGGTTGAATGTCTTTATGTGAAAATGTGAAACATTGCTCTTGCACGGGGGATCCGGTTTAAGAGTATTACATGGAAGTGAATTGCGGACTCTCAAATCAGAATGGCACATTGAGGCCATCGTAAAACTAGATACGGCGGTCTCAAATTAGGCATGAAAAATAAGAGCGCCACAAAAAACTCATGTACTCGAATCAAGCTTTTCTATATTAGTAAGCTTCACCTTCAAATAGAGTGCCTGATGAAACATCTCATCAGGCACCCTAAAAAAGGCGTTACCCTACTGCTGTTTTGGATGCTCCTTACTCAACCTTTCATTTCCTCGTTTAAAGTTACCAGTGAGTTTTGCCAACAATAATTGAATGTTTCCCTCTTCGTTCTCGATCTTATTTATGAACTTCGCCGCTTCTTTTCCATTGATTGTTTTTATGACTTTATGGTTGTAGGAAATCACAACGGATTGATTTTTCATTATTTGAAAACTAAATGGCTCTTCTTTTAAGCGTTCTCTCTTATCTTCCACTCCATTTCAATCTCCTTCTATTCAATTTTATTTCTTTGCTAATGATATGAGCGAAACATCGGTTAATATTCAGCGTCCTTATTAAAATTATTTACCAAAAAAATGAAACTTTACAATTGCCACCACGTATACATTATTGTAGCAAGTTTATAAAAAGGGGAGATTTTTTTATGGAAGCTGAATTAAAGCATGAGGTGGAGGAACCAAAGAAACCGCGTTTATTTGGGATGATTGCCAATCCATCAGAGCAATTTGAGCGGATTAAGCAACGTCCAAAAATTTGGGTACCACTATTATTCGTAACTTTATTATTTACGGTCGGTATGATTATTATGGCTTTATCGATGGACCCGGCTTATCTTGGAATTGATGAGTTATCTTCAGCTGAGCAAGACATGGTGTATATGATTTCACTGATTGGGTTTGTAATTATGGGCATCATTACACCCATTTTTACGGTATTAATTTCTTCAGCTATTTATCTATTAATTTGTAAAATTGCCAGTTCTGATGTGTCATTTAAGCAGCTTTTCTCAATGAATACATACATTCTGGTTATCAGTGTCATTGGACTCATCTTGAATGGTGTCATTCGTATGATAATTGGTGGCAACCCAGAGTTAAATGTGACGAGTTTAGCATCTGTATTAAATGCAGAAGCTACGAGTGTTTGGGCGAGTATTGAAGTTTTCTCCATCTGGCAAACAATCCTTGTCGGTTTAGGTTTGCATAAAGTGGCGGGATTAAGTAAAGGTGTTGCATACGGTGTGGCCATTGCCTTCTTTATTATTAGTATGATTTTCGCATTAGTTACTTCTACGGCGGTCTAAGATAAATATGAAGAAAAAAACTTGGATCATTGTTGGAGTGGTAAGTGTAGTTTTGGTGATGATAGGCGCAAGCGTCTATCATCAAGCTTTTGCGAAAGGACCGTCTGTAACGACTGCAAATGCTGAGAATGAAGTAATTACAGATACGTTAATTGTACCAGGTACATTATCTTTGAAAAATGAACAGAAAGTGTATCCTGGTGTAGAAGGCGAAGAAATTGCTGAAATCCTTGTAAAGGAAGGCGATGCTGTTGAAAAAGGTACAGCTGTCGCCAAGTATGATGATACACGAGTGGCGATGGAGCTTGAAAGGTTGAGTTTACAGATTGAATCTGGTTATTTACGCATCAATCAAGTGGACAAACAATTAGATCGACTCTCAGACCAAGAAAAGGAATTGCGTGATCAAGTCGGCAAAAAAGAAGCCACTAAGCAAATAGCACCGGAAAGAGATCAACTGCAATTAGATTTAAGAATGGCAAATTTAGATGTTCGTCAGTTACTTCTAGAAAAGAAAGAAATAGAAGCACAACAAAAAGATTTAGAGATAAAAAGTAAATTAGACGGAACAATTTTACAAGTGAATGAAGACCAACCAACGGATTCAATGACTCAGCAGCCAGTCATCCATATTGGTAATACGGATGAAATGGTAGCCCGAGGGGTTTTATCAGAATTTGAGTCTTTAAAGGTCGAGAAAGAGATGAAAGCGACAATTCGGACAGATGTATTATCTGATAAAGAATGGAAGGGGAAGGTTAATTTCATCGGTTTAATGCCAGATGAAAACAACCAGTCTGTTGCTGGTGAAGCGACCCCAGCGCAATATGGAATGACAGTTGAAATTGAAGATGATATTACTGAACTGCGCACAGGATTCCAATTAATTATTGAAGTGGAGACAAGTAGTAAGAAGGCACTTACTGTCCCATCTGAGTCTGTGTTATCTGCCGATGGTGAATCTTATGTATATCTTTTAAAAGATGGAAAAGCTCATCGTCAAGACGTGAGTGTAGGCGTTGCCACTGGTGAAAAGATAGAGATATTAGATGGTTTAACTGCTGAAGATGATGTGATTACTAATCCTTCTGATGAATTGAGTGATGGCTTGGAAGTGGAAGTCGAATGATTCATTTACGAGAAATCACAAAATCTTACCAGATAGGCGATGAAATGGTCGATATTTTACAAAGCATTGACTTAACGATTGAAAATGGAGAGTCACTCGCAATTATGGGACCGTCTGGTTCTGGAAAATCGACATTAATGAATATTATTGGTTGTCTAGACCGACCGACGAATGGAACCTATCAACTAGACGGTGAAGATATATCGCAATATTCTGAAGTGGAACTAGCGAAAATTAGAAATCGGTCCATTGGTTTTGTCTTTCAACAATTTCACTTACTACCAAGGCTGACGGCTTTAAAAAATGTTGAACTACCGATGATCTATAGTGGTCTGAATAAGAAGGAAAGAATAGCTAAAGCTGAGCGGGCGCTCATTAAGGTAGGTTTAGAAGACCGGATGGAACAGCTCCCGAGTTTGTTATCAGGCGGACAGAAGCAACGGGTAGCCATCGCCCGTGCACTTGTGAACGAACCGAAGTTGATCTTGGCTGATGAACCGACTGGCGCGCTCGATACAAAAACGAGTGAAAATATTATGGAACTCTTTACCCAACTAAATAAAGAAGGTACTACGATTGTAACGGTAACACATGAACCGGAAATCGCCGCTTATGCGAGTCGTAGAATTCTCGTCCGCGATGGAATCATTGTCGAAAATGAGCGCCAAGTAGGGAGGCGATGACTTTGAGCCTTCTTGAAAGTATAAAAATGGCACTTAGTTCGTTAATGGCACATAAGCTGCGTTCCATTCTTACAATGATAGGGATCATTATCGGTGTTGGCTCTGTTATTATTGTTGTTGCTATTGGCCAGGGCGGGGAAGCCATGTTGAAATCACAACTCACAGGCCCGGGAAATACGGTTGATTTATTTTATCAACCATCAGATGAAGAGATAATGGCCAATCCCAATGCATTGTATGCCTCGGCTTTTTCACAAGAGGATATTCGCGCTTTAGAGGAAATTGATGAAGTGAAAAGGGTCGTTGCGTCAAGCTTAGAATTCGGCCCTGTTCAGTTTCGAGATCAGCAGATAGAAGCAACTTTAATGGGGATTAACGAATCTTATTTTCAATTGAACCCGTTAAATCTATCAGATGGAAGAGGTTTTACAACAGCAGATTTCTTAAGTGGAAAACGGGCAGTTATTGTTAGTCAATCACTTCAGGAAGAGCTATTTGAAGGAGAAGCAGCAGTGGGTGAGGTGATTCGCCTTGGTGCTCAACCGGTTGAAATTATTGGTGTGCTAGAAAAACCAACAGGGATTTTCTCCTTCGGTAGTATGGAAGTATACTTGCCTAGTTCGACTTGGTTAACGATTTATGGCAGTAGTGATATATCGCAAGTGACATTACAGACTGATTCGGCAGATGATTTACAGCAGGCAGGAGAGAAAGCAGCCTCTCTAATGAACAGTCGCTATAACACGGAAGAAGCATACCAAGTGTTAAATATGGAAGAAATCGCTGAAGGACTCGGTCAGGTCACAACAATTATGACGATGATTATTGGTAGTATTGCCGGGATCTCATTATTTGTCGGTGGAATTGGCGTCATGAATATCATGCTTGTCTCTGTCACAGAGCGTACGCGTGAAATTGGCATAAGAAAAGCGTTAGGCGCAACGAGACAGCAAGTATTAACTCAATTCCTCATAGAGTCAATTACACTTACTTTCATTGGTGGTGTAGTCGGTATTCTGCTTGGTTGGGGTGTGACAACATTAATTAGTCTATTTGCGGGTTGGCCGTCTCTCATGAGTTGGCAAGTCATTGCTGGAGGCATGCTATTCTCTATGCTAATCGGTGTTATCTTTGGGATATTACCTGCAAGTAAAGCATCAAAGCTCGACCCTATTGAATCATTGCGTTATGAATAATTAGAAGAAGTGTAGTAGATAAGCTGCACTTCTTTTTGTTAGAGGAGGAACCGTGATGTGGAACGATTTAAAATCACTAGTATCAGAGCCGTCTATGCTCTTTAAACAGTTAAAGCAAACACCAAAGGTGAAAAGTGCCTTATTTATTGTCTTTATTTTATCCTTTATTCATATGTTTTTCGGTGCATTTTACGTAGAATCCAGTATATTTTCTGAAGTCGGTTTGGATGAAATGGGAGGTATGTGGCTAAGTATCGTACCAATCTCTATTGCCAGTTTATTTGGTCCCATATTTTTTATAACAGTTGTGAGCTTAATAATTTGGGTCATAACAAAAGTGGTCAAAACAGGTGCAACCTTTACACAATTATTTTCCATGTATACATATATTGTCATTGTAACGACTTTTGGTGATGTCTTGAATGTCATTATTCAAGCCCTAGTTGGTAGTGATGGCTTAATTAAGGTAACAAGTATTGGTTATTTGTTTAACAGTGACGTGTCAAGTCCGCTACATTTACTCGAAGTATTCTTTATATGGGAACTTATCCTCGTGGGTATAGGTCTTCAATATACAGCTGGAATTAGGAGAATATGGGCGTGGATAGTGGTTAGTCTTTATGTTCTTTTCATTTTCATTATAAGGATCCTCCCATAATGAAGGAAGAGAGACGGTGCAAGCTGGTAGATAAGAGGAATGAGATGTCCACATAGGCGGTTTCGCCAAATGAAAAAAGAAGTGTGGGCAAATGAGAAATGCCCACACAACTTCTCTTGTATAATTAGGAGAGCAATAAGTGATTCACCTACTTAAATTTCTTCCCAGACACTAGATTCACCTGGCACGTCCCCTTTTGACCACCATTTAGCCTTAAAAAGTTGCCCATTAAACAGTACTTGGTCACCACCATAGTAAATGACTTCGCTATTCCATTCACGGTTTTCCGCTTCGCTGATGAGTTGCCACACACTCGATATACCAGGTTGATCCCCTTTTGTCCACCACTGTGCCTCATATGTTAAACCGTTATAAATTACACGATCCCCTTCTACATAAATAGTGTCTGTCTGCCAAGTATCGCCTTCAATAGGCGTTTCGGGTTCTGGGTCTGTGCTTGGTTCTTCCGGTTCAGGTGTTGGCTCAGGATCAGGTTCGGGTGTAGGTATATTATTTTCACCAGAGAATTCGGCATCAATCACATGATAAAAGGCGTTACTTGTATTCGCCACATCCCATACAGCTAAGATCACATGATAGCCTTCACGCTCAGGTACGGTTACTTCATGTGAAACGGTTGAGCCTGGGACTGCCCCATAATCATTTTCTTCATAGAAAGGGGTTAATTCAAATTGATCCCGCGTTAAGGGTGCATTAGGGTCCCAATCTTCTTTTGTTATGTAATAATGCCATTTGGCGGTTGAGTGAGCAGCAGTTAAATGCCATGTAAATGTTTGCTCCCCTGCATCCATATCGACTTTTGCCCATCGCGTTTCGGATTGTTCGTCCAATTCAGGAAATATCCCATTGGCTGAAGCAAATTGGCCATCTGCTAAACCTGCTTCAGGAAAACCTTTTGTTGTTTCGGTTGATTGTGGTTCATACTGAACTCTGCCACAATTTTCATTGGCACCTTGTGCACATAGAAGGGCACGAGAAGGTTGTTGCTCGACATAACCATGTCCGAATGCTGCACCTGGAGCCATAAGCATGGCAGTCATAAGTATCGCCACACTGAGGTACCGTTTTTTCTTTCCATTCATATCCTTCATCTCCTTTAATAATTGAACGTACTAAAAGTGTATCGTTCTATTGGTTATGAATAAATGTCAGAAGGACCTAATTTTTCATTTAGATACGATAGCCCAAGTTTTGTAATATAATATCCAATTGATATCTGTATAGATAGAGGGAAAAAGGGTAATTGTTTAACAAACGTTTGATTTAGAGACGCTTTTATTGAAAAATAAATAATATAACCCTTGTTTTACAAGATAGTATCTTTTATACTGTTCCTATACCTTGTAAAAGAAGATAGTGAAATGGGTGGAATAGAAATGTCGCAAACACAAATGATGAAGGGAATTATCGATGGCTGTCTGTTAGCGATTATTGATGGTAAAGAGTGCTATGGCTATGAAATGGCTGAACGGCTAGGTGATTATGGCTTTGATGCCGTGAGTGAAGGGACGATCTATCCGTTACTCATGCGTATGCAAAGAGAAGGATTAGTCACTTCAGTTCGCAGAGCATCGACAGCTGGACCACAGCGAAAATATTATTCTCTTACAAAAGAAGGCAAGCAGGCATTAGCAGAATTTATCCTGAGGTGGCAACAGCTAGAGAAAAGCGTAAATGCCGTCCTAAAAAAAGAAATGGAATAGTGGAGGTGGAAAAAATGGCATTAACACAGAAGAGTAGAAAATTTCTTGAGGACTTGCATATCTATTTACTGTCAAGTGGAAAAAACCTCAACGAAATTAAGGAGATTACTACAGAACTCGAAGATCATCTAATAGAAGCAGAAGCAAATGGTAAATCGATTGACCAAATTGTAGGAGACTCCCCAAGTGCATATATGGAGAGTATTTCAGGTGAAATGAAATCAGATCTTGCGTCATGGGCAAAGTACTTTCCACTTGTCTTGCTGGGACCGATTGCTTTTACCATATTCGGAGATTTACTTGATAACGGAGTACTCGCTTATAGTCTATTTAATATCATAGGAATCATTGTTTATACCTTGCTATTTATTATGGGTGTTTCCATTGTATTTAAATATACATCAAGAAAACAGACATCCGTCACAAAGGAAATAATCATCTTATCGTTACCAATCATCGTTAGCATGCTGTTTTATCTATTAGTACTATTTTTGGATACAATGATAGACACACCGATCGTCAACTTTGGAGAAATCGGCAGTATTGGGTTGGGGAGCGTTGTATTCATACTCATCATCGCCTTCTCCATATGGAGCAAAACGATCATTATTCCAGTTGTTTTACTCGCACTGTTCTTACCAGATATTTTACTTAAGGAAACGGCGCTATCTGAATCTAGTAAGCTAATCATTGGCATGTTCATTACTTATAGCCTCATTGGATTGTACTTGTTTTATATTTTTGCAAAGGAAAAGAAGAAGAAGCAAGGAAGTGAATGAGGTGCTAATAATGATTTATTTTGTTAGGCATACTCACTCCTTCTTTACGTAACAGGTCTTAGAAACAGGCAAGAAAGGTTAACATTAAGAGCAACCCAGGAGTATAGCGAAAAGATTAGATTTACTCAATTTGGAGAATTAAAGTCTAGAGCAAAATTAACAAAAGGGGAAGGGCTTAGTGTTAAGTCTAAAAACGGTGAAGCTATTATACTTAAGTATTGGGGTGATTGTATGAAATATACTTGTCCTTGTTGTGGTTATAAAACATTAGATGAAGAACCGCCAGGAACTTATGATATTTGTAGTATCTGTTTTTGGGAAGATGATGGAGTTCAGTATAGTGACTCCGATTATGAGGGCGGTGCAAATATCCCTTCTTTAAGGCAAGCACAAAAAAACTATGTTGTATTTGGGGGTTGTGAAGAAAGATATATTGAGTTTGTAAGGAAGCCTAATGAGAAAGACGTAAAAGACCCTAATTGGAAACCATTAAAATTTTAAAGAAAGTTATTCAGCTAAGGGAGCTTTCCTTAAATAAAGGGGGAAGACTCTTTGTTATGATGCTATAGGGGCAGAAGAGTTGAAGAGAAGTTTTTAACTTGTGGAATACTTCTAAACAAAACTGGATATTTATGTTAATATTGGTATAACATTGTGAAGAAATACTTAAACAATAATCCTTAAAAGATGTCTTAATATGGAATTTGTGTCTAGAAACATTAACTCAAGACCTAGGAGAGGACAATGTTAGCTAACTTAAATGACTACTTAAAAGATTTAATGGTGTATATTCCTGAAGGAGAAATCAGCCTACGAGATTTTCGAAACGAACAAAAATGGATTAGTTCAAACTATAAATTTGGAATGCCGGGTATTAGAAAAAATTTAAAGGAAGTTATTTGGGATGTTGAAATCAAGCCATTTTATCTATCCAAATATACGGTGACAGAAGAACTTTATGCCATTATTACGGGGGAGAAATATCTTACACCAACAGAGGCTCAAAAACCAGTTGTTAATGTTTCATGGATAGATGTAGTGAATTTTTGTAATTTATTATCTGATAAACTTGGTTACGACAAGTTTTATTATTTTGATAATGAAAGTAAATCAGTTATTTGCAATTATAATAATAATGGTTTTCGTTTACCGACAGATGCTGAATGGCAATATGCATGTAAGGCAAAATCAAAAGGATATCGGTATGGTGAAATTGATGAAATCGCTTGGTATAAAGATAATTCTAACGAACAAGTACACGAAGTTGGTAAAAAAAAGCCTAATGATTGGGGCTTATATGACATGATTGGGAATATTTGGGAGTGGTGCTGGGACTTATACGATGAAGAGACATTTGGTAATTACAGAATAATTCGTGGAGGAAGTTGGGCAGAAGAAGAACGAGGATGTGGAGCTACTTGTCGTCGAAAGAGTATGCCTGACTTTTATATAGATGATATCGGATTCAGAATTGCTAAATCAATCGTTAAATAATTTGAAAATTCTAATTGATATACGTTGTTGGAATATATGGGTAGGTACAGGGTTCATGGAACCCAAAAGACGGCATAAGAGGATAATTTCTCTTAAACTTCCTAGGATGCTTTTCTGGAATATCTTATGTAAATAGGAAAGACCTTAATGATGTTGAACGATCTTCCATTAAAGAGCACTTTTCTTGAATAACGTGGCTTTTTTTGTATTGTACAGGATTACTGGAACAACAATTATTATGGATTTGCTACGCAGTACAAGGATACTGTCCAACAAAAAAATTATATTCAACAATCAGGCGATTTAATTGAAAAATTAGTCTTTTTGATATTGAAATTTCCTTAACGTTGTAAATCGGCATTTTCCTGACGCTACCCCTATGGTGCTAAACCAGCTAATAGTTTGTCAATATTTTTCTCTAAAAAAATAAAATCATTGGTGATATACTAAAAAAGTGTATGCCAAATAACCCTCGTTAGGCTTTTGCTGGAAGGTTTTGTTTTATTTAGTTAGATATACATTAAGCTATATATTGGAGAGTTGTTCTGTTTTTTAATAAGGCAAAAATCCAATGTAAGAGCTTGTTTACACAAGCGATGACAGCGACCTAAGGGCTTTCCTTCTTCGCGTTTCTTATCGTAAAACTCCCGCATTCTTTTGTTTCTAGAGAGTATCTCATCTGTGGTTTTCTTCTTACGACAATCACGAATGGCACAACGAACTGCCTTATATAAGGCATGGCGAAGTCTACTTGATCCTCTTTTAGTAATACGGTTCTGGGTAGCTCTAAATTTACCAGATTCAAATACACTAGGATCAACACCAGCGAAAGCTACTAGCTTTTTAGGATGGTTAAATCGATCTATCTCACCGATTTCAGAAATAATCGTGGCGGCGATTTTTTCTCCAATACCGGGGATAGTTTTGATAATATTATATTCTTCAATTTCTTTAGCGAGAGCGTCTATCTCTGACTCTAATCTTGATAGGTGCTCTTTGTATTGAAGAATAATGTTAATGTACATACCTAAGCTTAATATATGACTCTGGTAGACTGTTTTTTTAAAAGGATTACGAGCTGCCGCACCTTTTAGTTTTAGGGCTTTTTCATTTGTCCATCTGATTGAACGGCTTTTACATAATTCTTTGATCTTATTCGAGATAGATTCATCACTGGCCTTTAGAATGTCTTCAGATGACGGAAACTCTTGTAGTAATAAGAGTGATACCACAGAATACAAATCCCCAAAAACCCCTCGATATTCAGGAAACACGTTAAGTTACACACTAATATGTTTATCAAACGGTTATATTTATTAGATATTAAAAACGTATTGAGTATTTCTGCTACATATACTAGAATAAAATGATTTCTCATCTTTTTGAAGTAGACAATAAAAATTGCCGTAGTACATTTTTTGTACTTAACAGTAGAAAGCAGGTGTAAAGGGTCAAGGATTTGTAAAGAAGGATTTGACAAAGAGTGTATTAAGGAACAAAGAGAAGTTTATGGCATTGCCTATACCCAGAACATACTCTCTGGACGTTGGAAATATATCATTCTTTGGTATTTAAAGGACAAAGAGCGTCGTTATAGTGAAATTAAATCCTTTTTATGGGATATTTCACAAGGCTCTCTTGCAAAGCAACTTCGGGAATTAGAAAGAGATGGCTTAATAAATCGTAAAGTTTATCCAGAGGTTCCTCCTCGTGTAGAGTATTCATTAACCTCAAAAGGGAAAGAATTCATTCCTATAATTGATCTGATGGAAGCGTTCGGAAAGAAGTTTGGGGAACAAGCAGGTAAAACAAAAAGGTAATATCCATTATTTACCCCAAAGAAATGAATAATTAAATGTGGATAAAGTAAAAGTTGTGGAACGGGAAATAGTTCTAAAAGCAACTTTTTCTTTTAAATAAAAGTTTGTGAAGAAATGTACTTAAAGTAACGGGGGCGTTTCTTCAATAAGGAGATTGCACCCTTTTTATTGAAGTATAGGGGGGGTACAGACAGCAAAACGGAAATATTGTACGTTAAGGCTAAAACCATTGATATAAAAGGGATGTTCCAATATCGTTCGTTTATGGTGCATTCCTAATTTTGGTCTTACAAGCATTGAAATTTGTTCATTTATAGCACGAAAACTCATTTCCAAATTCAACGCACCGTTTATTTAGAGAAATTACCTTTTTGGGAAATGTCTTAGCGTACACATTACAGGCAATTTTTATATGTAAACTTGCTTAGCGTACAAAATTTCCGAAATGTTGGCGAGACCCCCTTATAGAACTAAATTCCAAAATCATCATCACATGGTGTATTATAACCGTTATCGATATCAATGGAATCTAAAAAAGATGACCCCTAAACAATTTAGAAATCATCTGTTAGCTTCTTAACTCTTTTTTTATTATGTCCTTGAATTAGGCACCAGTTTAAAAAAGAGAAAACGACTTTTCTCTTTTTTTTCTATCGAATATACACATAATTCCATTTCTCTTTCCTGTCTTCAGCACTTCCTTCTATATTAATTCGCCGAGGTAAAATAAGCTTATATCGTAAAAAAAATAGCATTTGCTCAAATAAAAGCAAATGCTAAAAGGGGTAATACACTACTCTTATTACCAGTTACATTATATAATATACATTCAATTTCATATATTTGTAGATTGCACGAAGGGTTGTTTTATTCCTCGCTTTTACCCCCATACGGTGATGCAAAGCTGCGCTTCTTAAACGGGGAGTCCGCATAACTGCGATGATTACTTGCAAGAACTTACTCCAATATAGGTAAGAATACAATTTTCGAATAAACCAAATATACAAATTATGAAAGGGGATAATCTTTAATCCATTAAGTAATCTTCTATTGAAAATAAATAGCATTTAGAGAGATTTTTAGTTCCTCAAACCATCTAGAGTGTTTTGAAGAATATAAATAAATTAAATTTACAGAAAATTATTAATATTTATTGTAATCGGAAAAATTAATGTTATAATATTTGTATACAATTATTAACTTATACAAAGGGGTGGTGATTATTTTTAAAACTATGGAAAATAATTTGAGTAGGATTTCAGCCAAAGATATTGTTTATGAGCAGATTAAAGAAAAAATTATAAAATATTTACTTGAACCAGGACAACCTATTGTGAATAAGGAATTAGGAAATGAATTGGCAATAAGCAGGACACCTCTTAGAGAAGCATTACAAAGACTTGAAGTAGAAGAGCTAGTTGTTCGTAAATCAAATGGAACATTTAGTGTTTCTCCTATATCAATAAAAGAATGTAAAGAATTATTTGTAATGCGTAGTAAATTAGAAGGAATTCTAATCAGAGATGCAATCGATAATCTTACAGAAGAACACATCGAGTATTTATCATATCTTACAAAAATGGTGAAATTAAACTCTAGATTAGAGAATTATACAGATACAGAGAATTTCGGTGGTAAGTTTCACAATGCTATATACTCTATCAGTGATAATACAACAGTTGTAAACATTATTTTTCAACTAAATGATCGTATTAATAGATATAGACATTTAGCTCATAAACACTTTGTAGATATAAAGACTTCATCTGATGAACATGAGGTCATACTTAATTACATGATTAAAAAAGATAAGATTAACGCAGAATTAGAAATTGAAAAACATGTTATAGATGCAATGAAAGTGGCGATTAAAGCTCTCGAAAAATATAAAGACGCTACCAAATTAGAAAGTAAGAGCAACTAATCAAAAATAAAAAAACTAGGGGTGTTTCTATGACATATGCAGTGATAGGCGGGGGTAATACAGGTCAAGGGATAGCTAGCTATCTAGCTTTAAATGAAGAAAAGGTCAAATTATATACAAGAAATGCAGAAAGAGCAGAACGAATATCAAGGAATGGGTTAGAAATAAAAGGTGTTTATTCTGGATACATAAATTTAGAAGTACACACATCAATGAAGGAAGTCATTCAGGATACTGAAATTATTATTATTTCAACTACTGCAGATGGACATAAACCAATTATTAGAGAATTAAAACCGTTATTAAAGAACAATCAGACAATAGTGTTTATCCCCGGATATTGGGGGGCTGTTGAATGTAAACAAATACTTGGAGAAGATATTGAGGCTAAAAATATTACTATTGCAGAAACAAGCGCACAGCCTTTCATTAGTGATGCAGATGATGAAAGGTCAGTAAGTGTAAGAAGAATTAAAAATAACGTCTTAGTAAGCACACTAGCTACTTCAAAAGGAAAGTCATCATCATTATCACCAGAATTTTTAGATAGATTCCCACATCTAGTTCCTTCCAAAAATGTATTTGAAACTTCATTAAATAATTCAAACGTTGTTATTCATGTACCAATTTCATTATTTAATGCCAGCAGGATTGATGATTCTCAAGAATTTCTATTTTATCCAGATGGTATATCCCCTTTAATAGTTAGATACATTGAAAAAGTTGATGAAGAAAGAAGGAAAATAGCTGATTTGTTCCATGTAGAAACAAAAGATATTCTTACTATTCTAAATGATTTTTATGGAACTAGTTATTCCACTTTATATGAGGCGTTACCTGGTTTATTCCCAGAGGGAGCAGGTCCAACTACTTTTAAACATAGATACTTTACCGAAGATATCCCTTTTGGTTTAGTGGCAATTTCAGAAATTGCTAAGAAAGCTGGTATTGAGATACCTTACACAGATTCACTTATCAATATAACATCTTTACTTTCAACAGTGGACTATAGAAAAGAGGGTGTTAATCTCGAGAACATAACTTTCGAAGAACTATCCAGTTATGGAGGGCTTACTGAAAAAGTTTAATTGATTTTAAGAGTTATATATCATAAAGAAAAGATATATACATTGATATCCCATGGTTTTAAAGTATTGATTAATAACTTTTCTCAAGGAAAATCAATAGTAATTTGAAAGGGATTTCATAAAGGGAGGGTTTTCTAAATGTTAAATATTCAAAACTTGAAAGTATCATTTGGTGATAAAGAAGTTTTAAAAGGTGTTGATTTAACTGTTAACAAAGGTGACGTTGTCACTTTTATAGGACCAAGTGGTACTGGTAAAACAACTATATTAAAGTGCATAAATTATCTAGTTGAACCCGACGAAGGTCAAATGCAACTGTCAGATGTAAGTGTAGATTTTAAAAATATTAATAAAAAAGAAATACTTCAGCTAAGACGTAACACTGCAATGGTTTTTCAACAATTTAATCTGTTTAAAAATAAAACAGTAGTAGAAAATGTGATGGATGCCCAAATTGCAGTTCAGAAAAAGTCAAAAAAAGAAGCTTATGAAAAAAGTATTGATTTGTTAGAAAAAGTAGGTTTGTTAGAGAAAGAAAATGAATATCCTTCTAGATTATCAGGAGGACA
The DNA here is from genome assembly GCF_044790165.1 of Cytobacillus kochii. Taxonomy (NCBI): domain Bacteria; kingdom Bacillati; phylum Bacillota; class Bacilli; order Caryophanales; family Bacillaceae; genus Cytobacillus; species Cytobacillus kochii. Next base: position 683,822 of record NZ_CP085254.1, read on the forward strand.
ACAGCAAAGGGTAAGTATTGCAAGAGCTTTAGCTGTTGAACCAGAAGTAATTTTATTTGATGAACCAACATCTTCACTCGATCCGGAGTTGATAGCTGAAGTGTTAAAAGTTATCGAAAGTGTTGCAAAAACTGGTGTAACAATTCTCCTAGTAACTCATGAAATGAGTTTTGCTCGAAAGGTATCAAATAAAATTGTATTTATGGAAAAGGGAAAAATTGTTGAAGAAGGATCACCCCAACAAATTTTTGAGAACTCACAAAATGAAAGAACAAAACAATTCTTGAAAAATTATAATGAAGAAGCTGCTGTAATGATGGAAGCTGCACAATAAAAATATAAATAAGGGGGGGTATTTATGAAAAAAATATCAATGTCTTTATTAGCTTTAGGAATGACTTTTATATTGGCAGCATGTAACGAGGAGTCAGTTGCAGATGATACAGGAAGTGAAGAGGTACGAACTATACAAGTTACTACACCTCCAACTTCCAAGAATTTAAGCTGGCAAACACCAGATGGTGAAATCCTAGGTTATGAGCCGGGTGTATTAAGAGCGATAGATGAAAAATTAGAAGGATATGAATTTAATATTCAGGCAGTAGCTGATAGTGCTCAAGAAACTGGTCTAAAAACAGGGAAATACGAACTTAATGTTGGTGGATTCTATCCGACTCCTGAACGTAAAGAGCAATTTTATGTACCGGAAGAACCAACTGGAAGAAGTCTAATAAAAATGTATGTTAGAGAAGACAGTGGTATTGAAACTCTTGAGGATCTAGTTGGAAAGAAGATCACACCTTTTACTGCTGGAGGAGGAACATTACAAGTTGTATTGGATTGGCAAGAGGAAAATCCTGAACATAAACTTGATCTTGAGGAATCTAGTGGTGATATTCCATACGCTCAGCGTCTAAAAGAAATAGACTCTGGTAAATATGATGCTTTTGTTGGTCCTGCTAACTTGGGACAAAATGAGGTTATTGAAGAACTTGGTTTAAATGTGAGAGGAACCGATCCTATTTTTGTAGGAGAAACAATTATGCTGATTCATAAATCAGAAGAAAATGAACAACTAGTTGAAGAGGTTAACCAAGCATTGAAAGAATTAGGAGAAGACGGAACACTATCTGAGATTTCTGAAGAATACTATGGAGAAGATATATTCCAATATGAAGTGACTAAATAAAAGACTTTAATTAATCTGATGGTTGTGCCCCATTATAAGAAAAGAGAATGAATTTACTTATAAAGGGGCATTAAATTTATTTATGAAGGGAGAATCATCGGTATGGTTGCACCTAATACACTAGAAATACTATCTTTATTGTTAGAAGTAACTCATGTTTCTTTAATTATTCTAGTGGTATCCGCTGTATTAGGATTATTACTTGGATCATTACTTACCATGATTAACGTAAAAAATATACCTGTACTTAAGCAATTTACTGTAGTAATTTCATCATTTACAAGAAGTGTACCAATCATTATTCAGTTGTTTATAGTTTATTATGCAATACCACCAATTTTAGCAAACTTTGGTATTGATGCTAGTAATCTAAGTGCTACTGTTGCTGCTATTTTGGCTTTGACATTATATCATGGTGGTTATCTTACAGAAGTTTTAAGAGCAGCATATAAAGCAGTCGATAAGGGGCAACACGAAGCTGCAGATAGCTTTGGTTATACTCCAACTAAAAAATTCTTTAGAATTATACTTCCTCAAGTTGTACCTGTTGCTTTGCCTGGATGGGGTAACGCCTTGATCCACTTAATACATGATACTTCACTTGTTTTTGCTCTAGGTGTCGCTGATATTATGGGACGCGCAGAGTTAATTGCAGCAGCATCGTATGGAATGAACCAGGTACAAGTATTTATTACCGTTGCGATAATTTATATTATTTTTACATTTCTTTCTGATGGTATGGTTCGTCTATTTGAAAAGAAAACAAGAAAATATAAGTTGGATTCGGGACTTAATGCAAGGGGGATGTAAATGCTTAATTTTGAGATTTTAGTTGAGAACTTTTTTGGAATATTAAATGTAGTTCCACAAACTGTTGCACTAGCTGTCACTATATTTATCTTATCTATTTTAGTGGGTACTGTAATGGCATTAATTCAGGAATATAATGTGCCTGTACTTAAGCAAATTGTTATGTTGTTTAAGTTATTTATGAGAGGTACACCATTAATTGTGTTTATCTTTATAATGTATTATTCCCTACCTGGAATTGTTAGCTTTTTTACAAATTTACTAAACATAGATTATAACCCTCATAATATGTCACCTGTTGTTATACTTATAGTTTCTGTATCACTAACAGTATCATCATTTCAAGCAGAAACAATAAGAGCTTCATTTCTCTCGGTAAGTTATGGACAAATAGAAGCTGCACGATCATTAGGATATACGCCTTTCCAAGCATTCCTTAGAATTATAACTCCTCAGGCACTTGTGGAGGCATTACCGGAGTTTGGGAGTACATTTTTAGTTGTAATGAAGGCAATTTCATTAGGGTTTATGATTACTGTAGTTGACATATTTGCTGAAGCTAGGCTTATTGCATCATCAAACTCATATTATGTTGAAGCGTTTATTGTAGCTGCTTTAATGTATTGGGGAATTGCATATATTGTAGTTACACTGACTAACAAATATGAATTATCTTTAGCAAGAAGAACTTAACGGCTATAAAAATTGAACAAATATTTTATACTCTAACTCATAAGCGATTAATCGCTTCTTCTCTTTGCTGCTTGAGAGAATATCAACGCCCCTATCGAAAGTATCAAGGAATGGGATTATTATATAGGAAATGAAAGTTTTGGCTTAGCCTTTTCTTTGGCTAATATGGGAACAGTAAGGGTCCTGTCGGTGCATTTTATGGACTTTGAAAACAACAATTATTATATGAATTTTTCTTCATGCCCATTATTAGAAAATAGTTCTCATAAAATGCCTTTAGACACGCAAGGCGATGCAGAATTTGAAAGCGAAAGTCCACAATGTCGGTATATTCGTACAACGGAGTTCCATTGTATAGGGAGCAAATTACCGACAAAAAAATCTGGGTTATTTCTGTTTTGGCAACGATTGCTTTGATGGTCACCATTGGAACAAGGGATACTTTCACACCTTTAGTTGCAAGTGATCTGGGGGCAAATCCATTAATGATGGCATGTTGGCAAACACTCACCTGATTATATATGGATTAGCCGCAGGATTATGTGGAGCCGTTTTTTATAAGAAAATCGGTTTAAAGAATACGGCGATCTTGGGAGTAGCTTTACAAGGGTTCATCATCATATTAATCCCTTATGCTGAAAATTTAACGATACTTTTCCTATTACAAGCAGTTCAAGGCTTCGGTTACGGGCTAATCTTTACAGTCGTCACTTCCTGGGCTGTTGAAAATATACCAGAGATTAAACAATCAACAAGAATGGGCTTGTTCCAAAGCTTATATTCTGCAGGAATGTTTTTAGGGCCGGTCATCATTGGCATTTTGATTGAAATGTTTTCAAGATCGACAGGTTACCTGATCATGGTGTATTATCGATTGCTTCTATCATTCTTATTAAAACCTCCATAAAACGCCCAATAGTAAAAACTTTAAATGAAAGATATCCTCTTGAAGGGGTGACGGTCGAAAAGAAATAGGCTATTACAAAAAAGGGGAAAGAGCAGACCTTAATGGGTCTGCCCTTTTTTTGTTTTGAAGCATGGATGGGATTTGAAATCAGTTATAACGTTTTTAGTATGCTTGTATTAAGCTTTACATTTGTTAGTTACGTAAATGCAAGCGGAACCGATGATACTTCAATAGAAAACACAGGAGATCCAGTAACTAAACCTGACGGTATGAGTGATGGGGAAAACGGCCATACAACAATTAATAAGACTGTTACTCAGATTTCTGATAATCCCTATTATTTGGTATATCTCCATATGGGGCTGGTGAATGGGATTATCTTGGTTCTAGTACTTTCAAAAATAAATCTGCTGTATTTTCTTCTGGAGGTGGTAATTTTAGAGTTTGGGTATCTCAGCCACATGCTGGTCCTGGATTTAAGTGGAGCTATAGGTTAATGGAAGACGATCCTGTTGGTGATGACCAAATTGATAGATTTGATGTACCGAATAGTGCTGGGACATATCAGTATGAGTGGAATGTCCTAAACATAAATATTTCCTTTACTTTCCCTTAAATTTTTCCAAACCAAAATGATACTTGCTTCGTCTAAAATGGGTGATAGGGGTGAAGCTTAGATGGCTGATGAAAAAATAGCAATAAATGTTAATGACATAGAAAATACTGAACAAATTATCGGCCAATTAATGGATAACTACAGCGATGATGTACTGCATCTTGTTTTTTCATATGTGAAGAATCGAACGACAGCTGAGGATTTAACGCAAGAGATATTTATTAAGTGCTATGAAAAACTAGGTCAGTTTAATCATAAGTCATCAATAAAAACATGGCTATATCGAATTGCCATTAATCATTGTAAGGATTACTTGCGTAGTTGGCATTATCGCAAAATAAAATTCAGCGATAAAATTTGGGACCATATCCCATCCAAGTCAAAACATGTGGAAGAGGAAATAATCTCAAAAAATGTAGCGGACAGTTTAACAAGTGCTGTGATGGATTTACCAGTAAAATACAGGGAAGTTGCCTTTTTACATTACTACGAGGAGCTTTCATTAGCAAATATCAGCAAGATTACGGGTGTCAATCGTAATACATTAAAAACTAGATTAAAGCATGCCAGAGAATTATTAAAGAACAAGATGAAAAAGGAGGTTTAATCATGGACGATCCATTCTATAACTTAAAGAATTCTATAAAAAAAGATTTTGCAGGTCTTTCTTTTTCCGAGGAGAGAAAAAATGCGGTGAAAGAAACAATCCGTAGAAAACAATCTCACCTAGAACTTCATTACTGGAAAGTAGAAACCCTAAAAAATATATTAGAGTCACTGCAAGATGGAGCAAAGCATGGGTATGATATTTCCACCCAACTATTTCGAAAAAATGAGCTTAGCTTCAAAGGCAATGAAGGCCAGCTTTATATCCTTTTACATCTACTTGAAAATAAGAAAATCATTACTTCAAAATGGATTGTAGACAGGAAATACTATTCTCTAACTACAAAAGGAAAAAAATATGTAGCTTCTTGGGAGCATAGAGGTTCTAAACAATGCGCATCACTGAACTATTTAATTGAGGAGGCTTCTTTATGAGTTCTTCCAAATTTGAGGAATATTTAAGTAAAGTCATCTCTCAAGTGAAATCCAAGGAAGCTCACAGTATGATCAAAAAGGAGCTTAGTGATCATATGGAAGAGCTCAGCCAATCCTTTCAAGAGAGAGGAGTATCTATAAAGGATGCGGATAAAAAGGCAATGGAGGAAATGGGAGATCCCTCTACCGTTGGTAAAAACATGAATCATCTTCATAAACCGAGAATGGATTGGCTCCTTATTGTTTTATTTGTTATTCTTGCAGGCATTAGTTTTCTTCCACTGATTGGTGGTTTTTCAGAACCAAGCATTTCTTTAATGAAAAAACAAGTAGTCTGGCTCGTGCTTGCAATTCTTGCTCTCATAGGATTTCTATTCTTTGATTACAGGAAACTGAAAAATTTGTGGATGTATTTTTATGGAGGTGGCTTAATCCTTTTTTTTACAACTTTTTTAGTTGGCATGGAGGTTAACGGAGCAAAAAGATGGATTTCTTTCGGGGGTATGACGATTGATGGTCCAGCTATATCCTTATTTTTATTTTTCTTAGCGTGGGCCGGCATTTTTGCCAAAATCAATGAGTTTAAGGATTGGAAAAAACAAGGAATGCTATTATTCCTATTTTGGACTCCAGTCCTTCTCTACATCATGGTCCCACAATTTATGTTTAGTATAATATACTTTTTTTGCGTATTAGCGATGTATGTTTTTTCTTATGTTCATAAACAATTTGCCATTAAAGTAGCCGTGAGTAATTTGCTTATAGGTATCATTTTCATTAGTACAATGATCCTTTATTTCCCTAATATCTTTCTCTCTGGTACCCTCATACCACTGAAAGATATCCTTTCAGAGGCTGGTTGGTTCGGCAAGGGACTTTACAATGATTTAAAGCTCGCTGAAGCACATACAGATTTGGTATTCCCATTTCTCGTCTATTCTCTAGGCTGGGCGTTCGGAATGCTCCTTTGTCTACTTCTCTTTGTATTTATTTTGCGGATTTCATTAAATGCTTTTAAAACAAAGGATTTATTCGGCAGATTATTAGTAATCGGTGGGGCTGCATTATTTATTGTTCCAGCCTGTTGGAACATTCTAATGGGTCTTGGAATCGTCCCAATTATGGTAGTACCCCTGCCGTTTATTAGTTATGGAGGAAGCATGTTGCTAGTTTACTCTGCACTACTAGGCCTTATTCTGAACGTTTATCGAAGAAAAGATATTGTCGAACCTACAATAGTAAGTTAATTTAGTGTATAACCGTTACCAAATACTTTATTAAAACACATATTGAAATAGAAAGCCTGTATCTAGATTAAAATATATCTGGTGGTTTAGATTAAAGTTTGATCAAGAAATATCTCGAAAACCATATTTTGCGTTAACTTAAAAAGCCTATTTTGAAATAAAGATTGATCAAAATGGGCTTTTTTTTGAAGTATTTGTTATAAAAAAGTTTGATCATTTATGTAGTGTTCTTCCGATAAAGCGCCATTTTCTTGAATAAGACTGATAGTAAAACCATCTTCAAAAAGGCTCTGTTAATAAACAAACATGAACAAGATTAATTAATCCAATGAGAAGGTCGATGTATATGAGAGGGTAATATGGTCTTTACATCACCTTTGGTCGAATTAATTTGCATTTGGGTCAAAAACATACTGGTTGACAGATCAGCGCCACTGAAATTAACATCTCGCAAATCCGCACCAATAAAATTGACTGCCCCTAAATCCGTATTTCTCATATCCGCAGCAATTAAATAGGCTCCCCTAAAATCAGTTGCTCTTAAATCTTTTCCCTTTAATTTTTTGCCCATCCAATCAGCTCTTCCATGGTCAAACTCTCTAATTTTTCGATCACCATGCAATTTATCAATGGTATTTCTCCTAACAAAATCACTCGCTGAAGTAAGCAGTTCATTTAAAGAAAATCGGTAAATCACCAAATCAAGTGACAATAAATTATCTGCGTCCAACTTCGTTAAATCCTGCAATTCCTTTAACTGTTTCCTCAACTGTTCAGCTAAATCATCCGGTATATCGTAAGACAGAGCTTCTGCCACGTAGGCAATCATTTCATGAATTTGCTCCATGATGGGAAACACTTGAAACATTTTCTCCCCAATGTCAGGGTTTTCTCGCCAACTCTGACCGTTAAAAGTAACTTGAGAAACGACTTGTCCAGCACCCAAACAATCAAATACTGTACAGCCTTTGAATCCTTTATCGCTTAACTGACTATGAATTTGGCAACTGTAATCAGACTGCAAATTCCTACAAGGAGTACCTGCCGGTTTGTTAATCCGAAAATCACTTGATGCTACAATATTAAGTGCTGTGCAGCAAAGTCCAAAGCACTTTGTACAATCAGCCGTTAAACTTTCTCTAATATTTTTAGCGGTTTCATTATCCATTTTTATACCCTCTATCTTTAATTGAAAAAAACTATTGATTTTATTATACAAGATTCCAGAAGAATCTGTCTCTTTAACGGAATAATCTTTTAAGACAAAAACCCCCTTTTAGAAAAAGAGTTAGCCAAAGGGGGCGAAGCTTCGTAAATCCACAAGATTATGGGATTCACAATGTAGCCTTTTTGTTTTATAATGAAAATATATTCACTCATTAAAAAAGGGGTGTTATTCTATGGGGGCGATTTGTCAAAATCTTAAAATCATTCCTGCTGCTGAAACTGATTTAAATGTAAGAAAACAGATGGGAGAAATCTTCGCGGAAGGCTTTACGCAATGGCTTGGTTATTTTTCAAAGGATAAAAAAATCATAGCCAATGCTTTTGCTCATATGTTTGTTTTAGACCAATTTTATGTAGCAATAGTAAATGGTGAAATTGCTGGTTTTGCGGCTTGTACAGATAGAAAAAGTAATTCTGTGAGGTTAAATTCAAAAGAGTTGAGAAAGCACTTAGGTTTCTTTAAAGGAAGCATAGCCAGTGTTTTTTTGAAAAAGGAATTTGAAGCTCCTTACGAACACTTACCAACAAACACTGGATCGATTGAGTTTGTTGGAACCGCTCAGAAATTTCGTGGTCAAGGTGTGGCATCTCAAATCATTCATCATATCATTGATAACACATTATATGATGATTATGTGATTGACGAAGTAGCAGATACTAATATCCCGGCAATACAGTTATATGAAAAGTTGGGTTTTAAAGAATACAAGAGAAAGTCTATGCCAGAAAAAATATCTAAGAAAAATGGTATTCATCATCTTTTGTCTTTGAAATATGTGAAAGATTAAAGCACTTATTATCAGGAAACAGAATGGTCAAGAAGGGGAGAAGAAGATTGCCTAGATCAGAAGAGCAATATGAGGCAATGAGGATTGCGACAAAAAATAAAATCCACACTGCAGCAATAAAGCTTTTTGCGAAGAAAGGATTTGCTGCTACAGGTGTGAAGGATATTGCAGAAGAAGCGGGAATTAGCATTGGGTTAATGTATCGTCATTATAAAAAGAAAGAAGACTTATTTAATGAATTAGTTACTTACGCTGTGGAAGGGTTAAAAAGAATTATAAAAAAGTTTCAAAGCAATGAATCCCCAGTTGAGTTAATTCTTCAATTAACATTGGAAATATTAAATGATTTAGATAATGATGATGAGTATGCCTATTTTCAAATGCTTATGAACCAATCCTCAACAATAGAGAATCTGTCTCCTCAAATACAGCAGCTTAATATGCAGAGTAAAGCTATGTTCAATCAAACTGCCCGATTAATTGAAAAAGGTCAGATATTAGATCAATTTAAAAAGGGAGATCCCATGGAAATGGCGCTTTTCTATTTTGCGACGATACAAGGTTTAACGATGATGAAAATTACTATGAATAATGAATTTATAACACCGAGTCGAGAAATTGTTACCTCTTTTTTGATAAAGGATTGAAGTTCTCCGGTAGTTAAGAAGAAATATGTAATGGTGATTTCTGAGTAGAAATGGCAAAAAAACTCTATATGTTTCGAAATAGAATACTTAAAGAACCCTTGAGCTAAAGAAGAGGGATAGTCAGAAAAATATTAGTGCCTTTGAATCAGATTGCAAAAATTGTTTGAATCTGCCGATATTCCCCAAAAAGAAAGTGGAGTATCTTGTTGTTAATTATGCGGAAATTATTTGTGCTCATTTAATGACCAATAAGACAGTAAGTAAGACCGTTCAATAAAAGCTAATACGATACAGAAGTACAATTTCGTACTATACCAGAGATATGGATTTTTTTTTCGTTTAGATGAACCATAATTAAATGGAGAGACATTCAATAACTTTATTACTTGTAAAATCGTAAGTTTATACATGTGGAATCGCACGATTAATCTTTTAGTTTTAAGAAGTGATCGATGGGGGTGTCGAGACATTTAGGGGAATAAATTGATAGAGTGTTTAAGAATGACAACCTGGTGGTCTATAATCGTCTATTTGGTGAGAAAGAGAGAATTGATGGACCTTGTCACTCATATTCACCAAACTAAAATAAGCTAAAAGCTAAGTAGAGATACCATCTCTTCTAGCTTTTAGCTAATATTTAAGTAGTAATAAAAGATTTATGCTGTTGGATTTGGGTGAAATTCCCCTTATTGAGTACCGCTTTCCTCTCACTTGTTCTCGCTACTGCCTCAGCAGTACAGGATGCGTTGACTAAAACTAGGCTGGCCTCATCACCTACATTTGGCCATTGATGTTCCCCAGCTTTATTTAATGGTGTGATCCCACCAGTTGCATATTTTAAAGATTGGCTGAGTGAGATTTCATCACTCTTTCTATAAGTCTCGCAATACCTCGTTACCTTTTCCAGAACATCTCCGTTACCAAACGGACCCCATGAATCATAAAATCCATCACAACCAAGATGAACATTCACGCCTTTTTTATCCAGTAATGCAATAGGTGGTAGTGATTTTGTGATAGGAATGGTGGACATAATTGAGATCCCCAAATCGCTTAATTGATCACTCATATGCTCAGCTTGTTGTAAAGGAACTTCGCCTAGACAGAAAGCATGGCTAATTGCTACACGATTATGCCATTTTGCTTCTTCGACCATCTCAGCTAACTTGTCAATCGTATAATAGCCTACATGCCCACCATCATGGAGATGGATATCGATATCAACATCAAATTCGGTCGCTAAATTCATTACCTCGAATAATGATTGCTCAATGTTTTTATCTATTCCAGCTGGATCTAACCCCCCAATAAGTGTAGCACCAGAATTTAAGGCTTCTTTCATTAAAGGAATGACGTCCCCTTTTAATAATCCATGTTGCGGAAAAGCGACAATATCATAGGTTAGTTGATCAGAATAGCTATCAAGCGCTTCGTATACGCCTTCTAAATTCTTTAAACCAATGTACGGGTCAATATTTACATGAGTGCGAATATGTGTGGAACCTTTAGAAAGTATAAGTTCAATCATTTTAGAAGCTCGTTGTTTAACTGTAGTTGAGAGTTCCTCTAATTCCATTGCTTCAAGGCGCAACCGTTCTTCTAAGTTTTTGGCAGGTGTACAAGCCTTCCAATCTAGCGATAGGTATGTTTTATCTAAATGATTATGCATTTCTTTTAAGCTAGGTATGGCCAGAAGACCCTTACAATCAATTTGATTCTCTTCAGGAGAAATTTTATCCTTTTTTTCTTTTTTCTCAACAATTTTTCCATCAACAATTTTTAAATGGTATAAGTCTGTTTTGGTGGTATATGTGTTATTTTCATCTCCAACATATCCTACTTCTAGCAATACATTTGTTAGCCAAAATTTCTTTTTCACGATATAACCCCTTTCGATTATATAGTTTGCTCTGACCCTAGCTTGCTTTCTACCTTTTTTCCTTTAAAGAAAAGTGATTTGATGGCACCTCTTCTAGCTATGGCTTCAGCGGAACATGATGAATCCACTAACATCATCGTTGCCTCATCGCCTACTTTAGGCCACACTCTTTCACCGTCTGCATTTAACGGTTTAATCCCACCTGTACCATATTTTAAAGCTGTTGATAATGAATGTTCGTCACTCATTTTAAATCGCTCTGCTAAAATAGAAAGTTTTTGAATAGTATCACCTGTTCCAAAAGGCGACCAATGATCAGTAATACTATCATGTCCTACTGAAACAGTAATGCCCATCTTATCTAATAGTGGAACGGGAATAGTTGGTCTATTAATTGGAATTGTTGTAGTAATATCAATCTCCTGTTCCTTTAATTGTTCGCCTATGTCGGTTAGTTTACTTTCATCTAAGTCCCCTAGCGCAATGCCATGACTTATCGTAGCTTTTCCTTTCAACCCTGTTTGTTCAGTATAATATGCCATTCTTTCAAAGGTAAAAGCACCTAATGAGTTCGGATCATGGAGGTGAATGTCTACACCTTTATTATTTTCATTTGCAATATCAAATATAGTATATAATGACTTTTCAATATTACGGTCGACAGTTGCAGGGTCAACGCCACCAACCAATGTAGCGCCATTTCTCATGGCATCTTTAACTAGTTGCACAGAATCACTTCTTAGCAATCCATGTTGAGGGAAAGCGACAATATCATAAGAAAGTACATCTTCATATTTTTTTAAGGCATTTACCGTTGCCTCCAAGTTTTGTAAACCAATGACAGGATCAATATTACAATGTGTGCGTATATGTGTATGCCCATTTGCTATATATAGTTCAATCATTTTTTCAGCACGTTCTTGTGCTGTTGGTAGCAACTTTGGTAATAACTTTTTTTCTTCATCCAATCTTGTAAAGATGCCATTAGTTATAGGTGTACATGCTTTCCATGGACCCCCATAGTATGTTTTGTCAATATGGATATGCATATCTCTTAATGAGGGTAATAACAAATACCCCTGTCCATCTATGCTCAATTCATGAGTTTCGGGTAACTGATTCGTTATTTCAGTAATCGTGCCATCCTCTATTTTTAAATGACATAATTCCGTTTTTGTCCCTCGGATTTCACCATCTTCTATGTCAAAAGACTTCTCTAGTTTTACATTTAATAACCATTGAATTGTCATTTTGTACCTCCTAAAGAGTTTTTAAAGGGGAAATAGAGTTTTTTAGCTAGTTAACCCCGTTATAATATAAGATTTTATTTTAGCTTCACTTCATTAATCATTAAATAGTTGGCCGCATTTAACCACATACCACTAACAGTTTTACTGTGAACTGCTAGATGCTCGTAATTACGGATAGGTACATATACAGCCTCATCTAGTTCTATTTCCATAGCTTCTTCATACAACGCTAATCGTTTATCATTATTTGTTTCTTGTCGTGCTGCTTCAATCAATTGATCTACATCCGGGTTACTGTAATAGAAGTGGTTACCTGGTGAACCTTGAGAATCCGAGTGGAATAAGTTGTATTGATTATAATCACCATCACCGGTAGCATTACCCCATCCGCCGATAAATAAATCATGGTCAGATTTATCAATTGTATCAATATACGAACCGTATTCCATTACTTGAATTTCTATATTTACACCTATTCCCTTTAATTGAGATTGGATCACCTCAGCCATGTTGATTCTTTCTTTTCTGTCATTCGTAAGTAGTGTTAAGTTAAGGTTATCTTCAAAACCAGCTTCTTTTAATAATTTTTTTGCTTCATTAAGGTCGTAATCAAATGGAGCAACATTTTCGCTATATCCAAATACTTTAGGGCTCATTGCCGAGTTGGCGAGTGTCCCGACATCATTATAAACACCTTTTATGATTGAGTCCCTTTCAATTGCATGGCTAATGGCTTTTCTTACCCTAATATCGTCTAATGGTTTTTTAGAAGTATTAAAGCCTATATATTCTACAGCAAGGCCCTCCGTCCGATATAGCCCCATGCTATCTGATGCCACAATACGGTCAAGTTCAGTTACGGGTACTTGATCATTTATGTGTGCCTCTCCTGTTTCAATCATGGCTAATCTAGTAGCATCCTCTGGCACAACTTTAAAGACGACACGATCCAGACTAGGTTTTTCTCCCCAGTAATCTTTATTTTTGTTTAATGAGATTTCTTGCCCTGACTTCCAATGTTCAAATAGAAAAGGTCCAGTACCTACTGGATGGTCCATTAATTGATCTGGATTTTCTTTTAATACTTTTGGACTTATTATACTTCCCTCTTGGCTAGCTAAAATAGAGAGTAAGGGTGCGTATGGATAGTCTAATAACAATTGCACAGTGTAATCATCTACGATTTTTACTTCATTTATCATACTTAGCTTTTCCCTTTGCGGGGATTCTGTTTTAGGATCTAGCAACCTATCAAATGTTGTTTTCACAGCTTCCGCATTAAATGGCGTTCCATCGTGAAACTTTACTCCCTCCCGAAGCTTAAATTCCCAAGTTGTCTCATTTATTACTTCCCACTCTGTTGCTAAAAGAGGCTGTATTTTAAAATCCTTATCAGGGACTACGAGTGTTTCATACACCTTTTGATAAGTAATATTAGCAGAAGGTATATCTGTAATGAAATGAGGGTCAAGCTTTGTTGCATCTGATAAGCGGACTACTGAAAGTGTACCTCCTTCTTTTGCTGTATCTTCGTTTTCCGCATTTGCACTCTCACTATTAGATTGTGTTGAACATGCTGTGAAAAGAGTTAATACTAATACGATGAATCCTATTAAGATGTTTTTCTTTTGCAACCTTTCAACCATACTTTCCCTTCTTTCTTTTCTTAAGTGAATGTTTACATTAAATTTAATGCTTATCTGCATTATAGAGGATGATTTTTTAAAATATTTATATTATATTTACTTCTTTTTTCATTTTCTTCATCAATATTCTGAAAATTATTTACTTTCTATTTAAATTTGATAATTTTATTCACATGATTATTCTTCAATTCTAAGGGGGACTTACTGTTGGAAACGACCATACTATCCATTCATAAATATTACAGGAGGAAGATGCAATGTCTATTGAAGTAAAATCCGAGCTTAATCATTCAGTGTCTCAAGTTTTAAACAAACCAAAGGAATCACAGATAAAAAATGCATTAGCCATACTTCTTAGCAATAAAGCAGCAATGATAGGTGCAATGATTATTATTTTCTATCTTTTGATTGCGTTATTTGCTCCTTTACTCGCACCTTATGATCCATATGCAATTAACTTGGATAACAAATTTATTCCTCCTTCTGCTGATCATTGGATGGGGACTGATGATAAAGGTAGAGATATTTTAAGCCGCCTTTTATATGGTAGTCGTTTATCAATGGGCGTAGGGTTTGCAGCAGTAGCTTTTGGCGCATTATTTGGCATAATGTGCGGATTAATCGCTGGCTATTATGGAAAATGGGTGGATTCTATCATTATGAGAGTGATGGATATTTTACTCGCTTTTCCAGGGATTTTACTTGCTTTAGCGATTATAGCTGCATTGGGACCAAGCTTAATTAATGTAACCGTTGCAGTAGGGGCATTTTCAGTTCCATTATTTGCTCGAATTGTACGTGGATCCACTCTAGAGGTGAAAAAACTGGAATACATCGATGCCGTTCGTTCACTAGGTGCAAATGATTTCGTCATTATTTTTAAACATATTTTGCCTAATATTCTATCTCCTATTATTATCCAAGGGACTTTAAGATTAGCCACAGCAATTCTCTCAGCAGCAGGGTTGTCCTTCCTTGGATTAGGTGCACAGCCTCCATCTCCTGAATGGGGCACAATGTTAAGTAGTGGGCGTGATTTTTTATTCTCAGCTCCATATATTGCCCTTTTTCCTGGCCTGGCCATCTCAATTTTGGTTCTAGGATTTAATATTTTTGGTGATGGTTTACGAGATGCGTTAGATCCTAGAATGAAAAACTAATAATAGGAGGTTTTGAAAATGGCAATGTTTATTTTTAGGCGATTGTTCCAAACAATCCCGGTCATTATTGGTGTCACTTTTGTTGTATTCTTTATCATGCAGCTAGTACCTGGAGACCCAGCTGTTATTCTAGCTGGAGAAGGAGCGTCTAAGGAGACGATTGAGGCGTTAAGAGAGCAGCTAGGACTGAATCAACCCCTCATTATTCAATACTTTGACTATATAACAAGTCTGTTAAAGGGAGACTTCGGTACTTCATTAAAAAGTAGTCAACCTGTATTAGACGAGATATTAGTAAGGCTTCCAATAACAATGGAATTAGCTTTTGTTAGTATTCTTATAACCATTTTCCTCGGTATGGCTGCTGGGATCATTGCAGCTATAAAACCATACTCTTTACAAGACATAGGGGTCATGTTAATTGCTTTATTAGGCATATCATTACCGAGTTTTTGGTTGGGGTTAATGTTAATGTATTTCTTTTCCGTAAAGCTACAAATTCTCCCTGTAGCAGGTTGGGATAGCCCTCTTCATATCATCCTGCCGGCCATTACCCTAGGAGTAGGGGGCGCAGCCATTGTAGCACGAATGACAAGGTCTAGTATGTTAGAAGTTATAGGCCAAGATTATATACGTACTGCACGAGCGAAAGGAATCAAAGAAACAATCATCATATTCAAACATGCTTTAAGGAATGCCCTTATACCGGTAATCACAGTCGTAGGTTTACAGTTTGGTGCTTTACTAGGCGGCACGGTGTTAGTTGAGTCCATCTTTGCTATTAATGGACTAGGGAGAATGATTGTGGATGCGATACGAATGAGAGATTTACCAATGGTTCAAGGCGGGGTTCTAGTCGCGTCACTTATTTTTGTGATTGTGAATCTATTGGTTGATATTTTCTATAGATTATTTAATAAACGTATAGATTTAAATTAAAAATGGGGTGCGCAAATATGGCGGAAAAAGAGATACCTATACTCGAAGTGAAGGGATTAAAGACCTATTTTACTACGAAAAAAGGAACTAGCAAACCGGTTGATGGCATTGATTTCGTTCTGAATAAAGGAGAAACACTTGGAATAGTAGGAGAGTCTGGGTGTGGAAAAAGCATGACTTCTCTTTCGATTCTTCGTCTCATTCCCTCCCCATCAGGAAAAATTTCTGGAGGATCTATCTTATTTAAAGGAAAAGATTTAGTTAAGTTACCAGAAAGTGAAATGAGGAAGGTAAGAGGCAATGATATTTCAATGATATTCCAAGAGCCGATGACATCCTTAAATCCGGTTATACCTGTTGGCGAGCAAATTGCTGAGGCTATTCGATTACATCAAAATTTAGGGAAAAAAGCAGCTTGGGAAAAATCGGTCGAGATGCTTCGTTTAGTAGGCATTCCCTCACCGGAAAAAAGAGCCAAGCAGGAACCTTTTCAACTAAGTGGTGGGATGCGTCAACGTGTAATGATTGCGATGGCTCTTGCCTGTTCCCCTGAAATACTGATAGCTGATGAGCCAACAACTGCCTTAGATGTAACCATACAGGCACAAATTCTTGAAATAATAAAAAACTTACAAAAACAGCTTGGGATGGGTGTGATTATGATTACTCACGATCTTGGTGTCGTGGCAGAAACCTGTGATCAAGTGGTCGTCATGTATGCGGGGAATATTGTAGAACATACCTCTTCTAAGGAGTTATTTGCCAATCCTAAACATCCGTATACACAAGGATTATTAGCATCTTTGCCAAATATAACTGAGGATGTAGAGGAGTTAAGAACAATTGAAGGTACAATTCCTAGCCCATATAATCTGCCAAAGGGCTGTCGTTTTTCATCAAGATGTCCTCATAGTAAAGATATTTGTTCTGAAAGAAACCCTGAATTATTCGAAGTTAGCGATGATACAAAAGTGAGATGTTGGATATACTCCGATAATTGGAATAATCAGAGTAAGAGGGAGGAGGAGTGTCTAAATGAAAAGCATAGCTGAGCGAAAAGTACTCCTTCAGGTAAATAATCTAAAACAACATTTTACAGTGAAAAATGATGCTTTGTTTAAGCCGAAAACGGTGGTAAAAGCAGTTGATGGCATTTCATTTGAACTGTATGAGGGAGAAACATTAAGTATTGTAGGTGAATCGGGTTGTGGAAAGTCAACGACTGGCCGAGCTATTCTACGACTAGATGAACCATCAGCTGGAGAAATTTATTTTGGAGGAGAAAATCTCCTTACTGTTAAGAAGAAGGACATGAGAAAGTTACGTGGGGATTTACAAGTTATCTTTCAAGATCCCTTCGCATCACTTAACCCTAGACAAAAAGTAAAACAAATCTTAAATGAAGCGATGGCTACACAGAAGTCAGTTGAAAAAGAGAAAAGGCCGGAAAGAATGAAAGAACTATTAGAATACGTTGGTCTACCGTTAGAATCATTGGAACGATACCCACACGAATTTAGCGGTGGCCAAAGACAGCGTATTGGCATTGCTAGAGCGCTCGCAGTTCATCCTAAATTAATTATCTGTGATGAAGCAGTTTCCGCATTGGATGTCTCTATACAAGCGCAGATATTAAATTTATTAAAACAATTACAAAGACAGTTTAATTTAACTTTTCTATTCATCTCACATGATTTAAGCGTTGTTAGACATGTATCTGACCGGGTAATGGTTATGTACCTTGGAAAAATCGTTGAAATCGCAGATAAAAAAAGTCTGTTCGATAAACCGATGCATCCATATACACATGCACTATTATCATCAATCCCTGTACCCGATCCTACTATAAAGCATGAACGCATCATTTTAAAAGGGGATGTACCTTCTCCTATTAATCCTCCAAAAGGATGTCGTTTTCATACAAGATGCCCATTTGCTACGGATCTTTGTCAAGAAACTGAGCCAGAGTTAAGGGAGTTGGAGAAAGGCCATTTTGTGAGCTGTCATATGGTGGAAAAAATATAGTGGGATAATAATTTCTCTATACAAAATATTTACAAGAATATAAAATATCAATAAAGGGAGTCTACCCTTTGATCTAAGCGGTAAACAAACGCAATCATTAATTGAAAGAGTAGGTTATCGCATTTTCGGAGGCTAACCTCATGTTTTTAGCGGTTCAAGGATCGAGCTTCTCAAAAAGGGAACTAGAGTATACTGCTCAATTCCAACTGAAATTTCGATATTTCTATGTCTACGCGCTGAAGGGAGTGCATGACTCCCCCTTCTCTTACATAAAGGAGTGGGAAAGTGATATCCCTAGAAAGTTTCTCTATTTATATTATTCTCTGTGTATTAGCACCATTAATTGGCGCTTTCACCTTACTTTTTTTGTTTATCTTTGAGAAAAGAATCGATTTAATAGAGAAAGAGAAGAAAGAAATCGCTATTGAAAGAGAATTACAAATGGCCTTATATAACCAGCTTAACCAAGAAATTCAACCCCATTTCTTATTTAATACGCTTAACTCGATATTAAGTTTAGCAAGGTTAGATAGAAAAAAAGAATTAGTCTATTCAATTGAAACGTTTTCTAAACTATTGAAATTTAAATATCAAACCAACACCAACAATATTACGGTTAATGATGAACTTACTTATATTAAATATTATCTCGAAATTCAAAAGACAAGGTTTAGGGATCGCCTTTTTTATGAGATTGAAGCGGATGAAGATGTTCATCAAGCATTAATTATCCCTTTTTTAATTCAAACCCTTGTTGAAAATGCTTTTAAGCACTCTTTTGAAAAACATATAGGTGAAGCCTTCTTAAAGGTTACAGTTAAAAAGTGTTCACAATCCATACAAGTTACTGTCTGGAACAGCGCGAATAATCAAGCAATCGATGATTATAATGAAGTGGGTATAGGCCTTGAAAATATAAAGGCAAGATTGCATCTATTTTATTCGAAAGAGACGACGAGTATAAATTTACTAATCTCAGAAACTGGGACAACCGTTGTAGCTGTTTTCCCTTATATAACAAAGGAATGAATGATTATAGGAGGGTAAACAAGTATGAATATTTTATTAGTCGATGACGAAATGCTAGAACTTGAACAACTCGAATATTTGATAAAAAACCAATTTCCTAAATGGACGATCTACAAAGCAAATGATGCGTCTCAGGCTGTTCAAATCAACAAGCAACACAATATTTCTCTTGCCTTTTTAGATATTCAACTACCGGGTAAATCTGGTCTAGAGTTAGCCAGTGAATTAGCGCAAAATTATACAATGGATATTATTATGGTTACCGCTTTTCAAAGTTTTGAATATGCTCAAAAATCTATTCGCCTTGGTGTAGTTGATTATATAACTAAACCTGTCATAGAGGATGAACTAATAGGTGTTTTAAATAAATATGAACAATTAGGTCAGTATTCAGAATCAATTATTCAAACGATTCAAATCATACAACAAGAATATAGTGAGAAAATAACACTTAATTACTTGGCTTCAAAGAGTCATATGAATCCAGCTTATTTAAGTAGGAAGTTTCATGAAGAAGTGGGTTTGGGTTTTTCTGAATATTTAAATGATTACCGTCTAAACATAGCCAAGAAGATGTTAATTGAACAGCCGACTTTGAGCATCCATACAGTGTCTGAAAAATGCGGTTTTAATAGTCAACATTACTTTAGTCAAATGTTTCGTAAATTAACTGGAATGACGCCAAGAGAATTTCGCCTAGAGGTGCCCTATCGTTGAATAAACAGGACTATCAATTTTATATAAGTGGAGCAATTAAATTAGGGGTTAGTTTTGGAATCGTGAGCCTATTAGCGAGATGGGTAACGGGGAATACCATCCTTTCCTCACCTGAAACTTTATTAAAGTATGGAATGGTAGGAGGAATAGGCTATTCTCTTATGGGTGCATTAAGCCTGATCCTTTTTGGAATGGTAGCAAAGAGGATACGTCAATCTTTCCCCCACCATTTAACCATTGGAGATGTATTACGTCAGAAACTCAATCCTAGCGGCTACTGGTACATGATTTGTATCCTCTTAATCACGAGTTTGGACTCTATATTCGTGCAAGCGATGGGGGCGGCTATTCTCCTTCATATTGTTTTTCCTATTCCTATTTATTTGGGGATGCTATTATTTTTATTTGTTTGTTATCTCATTGGTGGAATGGGTGGGATGCAGAGAATTCATCAGCTAGCTAGTGTAAATGTGACATTAATATTTGCTGCTGTCATCATAATTCCCGTTTATTTTTACATTCAAAATGGTGTGCACCCAGTATTTGAAGGAATCAAATTATACCATCCTTACCTGTTATATTTTCAAAACACAGATGCTATGTTGTTTATTATGACTGCTATATTAATTGGATTTGGTCAAGTGATTATTGATCGTTCGACTTGGCAAAGAGTCTTCTTATTAAAACCTGCTAAGGTCCAGTTAACCTTTACTTTAGCAGGTTTTATATGGATGACTATTCCATTGGCTTTGTCATCTTTATTGATGATTATTATCTATAGTGGTAGCTACGATAATATTACTTCTTTATTATTCGAACTAATTAATAGAATTCAAACCACCCTGTTTGTTTTTTTGTTTATTCTATTTTGTTTCAGCGCAATTTCAGCAGCAATTAGTTCAGAATTACAAGCCACCACTGTATTAATCGTGCGAAATATATTACAGATTTTCTTATCGCTCACCAACAGGGATAAATGGAATCTTACTTATCTAACTTCAGGCTTTATTTGTGTACTTTTATTAGTAGTCGTAAGTATTTTTTCTCCTTCTCTTTTAGAACTATTATTTTTCTTTGGGCATATGTACGCTTCATTAATTATTCCTATGCTCTATATTATCTTAAGTAAAGGACCAATACATTCGATTATTCCCTTTTCCTCATTAATCGGAATGATAGGTGGTTATGCTTTTATATCTGTTGTAGGAAATTTCACTGCTATTTGGATTAGCTTTTTCATTTCCGGTACCCTATGTAGTATTGTTTGGATTTATACCATTTTCAACAACCATTTTAATAAATAATAGGGGGATTATACTTGAATCCAGGTAAATCTAATCTGGTAGATAGAGTGGAAGAGGATTTCGCTCTGCAACCTACTAAACCCACCATAAGAAATTTGAACTTCAGTCATTTTTTCTCTTTATGGATGGGATCTATTCATAATATCCCCTCCTATGTAACGGTAGGGGGTTTTTTTGCATTAGGACTTTCTATAACCGAAGTCATGGTTGTTATTCTCGCCTCAGCGTTTCTACTTACTATTCTGATACAGCTCAATGGACATGCAGGAAATAAATATGGCATTCCCTTTGTGATGTTTCTTAAAACATCATTTGGCGGTGCAGGTGCGTTATTACCAGGTGTATTGAGAGGAATCATTGCAGGAATTATGTGGTTTGGGCTTCAAACTTATGCTGGGAGCCTTGCAATCACCATTTTAATTGGCCAATTCTGGCCTGCTTATATAAATTTGGGGGGTGAATGGACATTATTTGGTCTTAGCCTTACTCATCTTATTTCATTTCTTGTATTTTGGTTCATCAACTTATGCTTTTCTTTTGGAGGAATGAAAGCACTTGGAAAATTATCCAATGTGATTACTCCATTGGTTTTCCTTATATTCGGAGGCATGAGTATTTGGATTATTGGTCAAGCAGGGGGAGTAGAACCAATCCTTTTGCATGGCGCTACAAATATCTCTGCTACAAATATATTTACTATGATTACTTGCATGTCAGCTTTATTAGCTACTTGGGTGGCGCCTATATTGAGTGTTTCTGATTACACTAGGTATGCTAGAACAACCATTCAACAATCGCTCGGTCAATTTTTGGGGATAATGGTTTCTTATGGCCTATTTGCTGCAGCTAGTATTTCAATTATTAAAGGTACAGAAATGCTTTATGGCAAACCTATTTGGAATATACTTGATGTGATTGGTGAGTTCGATAGTAAGCTAGTGGTTTGTTTATCACTGATTACGGTTTGTTTATCTACGCTTTCTGTTAATATTACCGGAAATATAATTCCTGCTATTAATCAGCTAATTTCTCTTTTTCCAAAGTTAATCAATTCCAAAAGTGCAGCTATTATCATTTCCATAGCAGGGATGGTTATTATGCCTTGGAAGTTGATGGAGAATTCCACTAGTATATTCACATTCTTAAACATGGTAGGTGGATTATTGAGTCCTGTCATTGGAATCATGATTACACAATATTTTCTTATCGATAAAAAGAAAATTGATATAAAGGAGCTCTATCATAATAAAGGAGATCATTATTACTCTAGTGGTGTAAACAAATCAGCTATTTTAGCTATGTGTATGGCAGGGGGATTAAGTCTCTCAGGACATTTTATTTCATCTTTAGAGCCATTATACAATCTATCATTTTTTGTTGGAATCATTTCATCTATACTTTTATACCTTTTGTTTATATTTATGAATACAGTCTTTTTTGGCAAATTTGGAAGTAGGCAGAATAAGGCAAGTAGCTAACTAAATGACTTAGCCTGAAATAATGAACAATAGCAAATGATGATTTATAACATAGTTTAGTTGCTAAACAAATTCGTTCCAGCGCACTACAGATACTCGTTTTCTGAGGGGAGGGAGGGAGCTGGTCCTAATCCTGTAGGTGTCGAGTGTTTTCCTGTCGATTCCACTATTCTCAATGATATAAAACAATCCGAATAATTAGAAGGTAGATTCTTCTCCTAATCATTCGGATACATCTTTTGCTGAAATACTATTTAGTTTCTGCCTATATCTCATTAATCATTAACAGGCTCTTCTTTGCATAGTTCATCATAAACTAAGTTTCCTTTATACATAACACCGTTTGGTTTTATACGTCTAGCAATGACTTCGGCACTACAAGATGCATCCATAAATAGGAAATTGGCAGAGTCACCGGTTTTTGGCCATTGCTGATGACCATTTCTATCCAAAGTTGTAATGCCGCCTGTAATATATTTTAATATTTGTGATAGAGATATTTCGTTTGTCCATCTATATCGCTCTATTAATCTTGTTGCTCTTTCCAAGATATCCCCATTCCCCGTTGGCCACCAGGAATCAAAAATATTATCGTTACCAATCGCTACTTGTATACCATATTCGTCTAAGAAATCTACAGGTGGTATATCTCTCCCGGTCGGTAAGCTAGTGACTATAGATATATCTGCTGCTTTAAGAAGTTCAGCTGTTTTTTTTACTTCATCCAACGATACTCCGCCTAATCCAAATGCATGACTAATGAAAACTCTACCTTGCCACCCAGCTTCTAATGTGAGATGGGCAAGTCTTTTCATTGTAAATGTCCCGAGATGTCCAGGATCATGTAAATGTAAATCGATGTCAGCATTTCCTTCCACAGCAATATCCATTAATTGTACTAATGAAGCTTCGATATTATTATCAACAGTAGCTGGGTCTACCGAGCCTACAATGCCTGCCCCATGCTTAACTGCTTGCCTCATATAACTAATCGTGTCTTTATTTAATAAACCATGTTGTGCAAATGCGACGCTTTCAACGCTCATCTGACCGGAGAAATTTTGTATGGCCGTTTGGACTTCTTCTAAGTTTTTAAGCCCAACCTCAGGATAGATATCTACATGTGTCCTGACATGTGTGGATCCAAATGATAGTAATTGTTTCAGGAGCTTTCCTGCTCTAACATGAGTTTGTGAAGGAAGGGATTTTAAAATATTCTTTTCGATATTACAACGCTCTATTACACTTGATGCGGGAAGACAAGACTGCCATTTATCTCCCATATAGGTTTTATCTAAATGGACATGTTTTTCAACAAAGGATGGCATTAACAATAAGCCTTTTACGTCTTTTAGAGGGTAATCATTTGTTATATCTGCTAAGGTATTCGTAATCTTTTCAATCTTCCCATGACTAATGAATAAGTGAACCGTTTCTGTCTCAGTTCTAACTGCTTGGCCATTCTCCCATTTAAATCCACTTTCTATCTTTACATTTTTAAGCCAATAGGTTTGATAATTCAATGTATATTTTCCTCCCTATTAATCTTTGTTGATTAAAATATCATTGATTTCTAAGTAACCAGCAGCGCTTATAGAAAAATGATCAACATTCTTCGCAACGGCCGCTAAGTTTTCTATCACTCTTACAGGCACATAAGCAGCGTCTTCCATTTCTATTTCTTGTGCTTTTGCATAAAGTTCCAGGCGCTTCTCTTGATCGGTCTCAGCTCTCGCTAATTCAATTAACTCATCGACTTCATTATTGCTATAAAAGAGCGTATTGCCTGTGGCACCGTGTGAGCTTGAATGAAAAAGATTATATTGATTATAATCAGCATCACCTGTTGCATTCCTCCAACTAATGAGAAATAATTGCGAATCTCCTTTATTCACTTGCTCCACAAATGAACCATACTCAAGAACCTGAATGTTAAGTTTGATTCCAATTCCCATTAGTTGCGATTGTAATATTTCTGCAAGATTTATTCTTTCTTTGTTATCCATTGTGAGTAATGTAGCTTCAAAGCCATTTGCGTAACCAGCAGCGCTCAGTAATCTCTTCGCTTCGTTTAGATTATATTCATAAGCTTTTAAGTCCTCATGATATCCGAACACTTTTGACCCCATTAATGAATTGGCTCTATGTCCAATTTTATTAAAAGCTCCATCAATGATTGCATCCATCTCAATGGCATGTGATATAGCTTTTCTCACTTGAACATCATTAAAAGGTAGTGCCTGCATATTAAAACCAAGATATTCTGTACCAAAGCCCTCGCTACGGTACACATTCCCTTTCTTTGATGTTTCAACCGTTTCAATCATATGGATAGAAAGAGGTTCTGCAATATGTGCTTCACCCGTTTCAATCATAGAAACTCTTGTTGTTTCTTCAGGCACTACTTTAAATTCGACTCGGTCGATATGTGGGGGATTTCTCCAATAGTTTTGATTCTTATTCAATATAATTGCTTGACCGGGTGTCCATGACTCAAATGTAAATGGTCCAGTCCCATTAGGTTCTTTTATGACCTCTCCTTTATATTTTTCGATCGTTTTTGGATTAATAATTCCTCCTTCATGGCTTGCTAAAATCGATAGTAAAGGAGAGAATGGTTCGGAAAGTATGAATTGTACAGTATAATCATCTAAAACTTTTATCTCTTCGACCATTTCAAAGGCAGAAGCTTTTGGGGCACCTAGGTCAGGGTCTAACACCCTTTCAAATGTCTCCTTAACGGCATCAGCATTAAAGGGTGTCCCATCATGAAAGGTTACTCCATGTTGCAAATGAAACTCCCATGTCGTATCATTTACCTGTTCCCAACTTTCAGCTAATAGAGGAACAATATTTTCATTTTTATCTCTAGCAACTAATCCTTCATAAACCTTTCCATGAGTCACACTGGCTGCATTAATAGTCGACATAAAGTGGTGATCTAAGTTATCCACGTCTGATTGCCTGGCAATAATAAGTGTTCCTTCATTACCGTTCCCGTTTTTAGAATCATTGCTTTCTAAAGTAACATTGTTACTTGTTGAACATCCTGAAATGACTACTAAAATGAATAATAATAAACCCAGCTCTTTTATTTTTCTCCTCAATCCTATCCCCCCTAAAGTATGGTACAAATAAATTGTTTCAATCATCTAATTATATTAATATTCTGATAATATTCTTTGTAAATTCTTTACTTGTTTTTACGCTTTTTTTACTTTCTTATCTTTTTGGAAAAATGTAAAGTTGAAGCCATTTCGTAAAGTCAGTCATTTTGTTGTTTTTCTAAAAGAAAAAGGTGAAAGCCGCATCTGATGAAAACTTAACTATATTGATTTTTATCAATAATTGCTGATTTTCTTGGTGAAAAAAAGTTGTCCAACTAACTTTTTTCGTGTGATTTTATCCATATAATTGATTCTTTATTACTGAAATTTGGTCGGTAATTCAACTTGGTTAGTGATAATAAAAGAATTTTCTTGGCATATGTTTAAAAAAGTGAAAAAATTGGTATTTTTAAAGTAGTATTAAATGATTGCTAACCCAGTAAAGGAAAGTCTATATATAAAAGGAGTGACTCTATGAAACCGCTAACGATAGCTACCTTGACTAGTTCTTTTGCTTTTATTCCTCTTTTCATTTTTAATGGAGTCTATTCGGCAATGGGTGGGGGACTGCTGATGGGTTATTTCGCTTTTGAAATCACTTATTTTTATAAGATAGAAAATAATCGACATAAGAATATAGGAGAGATGAATCAGAAAAGGTGGAATCTCAGACGTTTATAAAAGAGAAAGACAGCTTCATTATTGCAATTGCAGCCGTTTCTGGTGGAGGGAAAACAGAGATAACGAAGGCATTGTTTAATCGCTGTACCTCTTTTACAATCGGAGTGTTGTCCTATACGTGAGGTCGCACCATTTTCAATCCACTGGATGATACTACTCGGTCCTGCTAGCTGAAATTCATCGAAATGGAGCGTCACAGTATGCGGCAGCTGATTATATGGAGAAGAGGAGAGGCGCATATCCATATGCTTGAGACAGTCAGGATGGATGCTTGATAAAATCATCGATGGCACTTTAAGCAAAGAGGAAACCACGCAACAAAAATAGAAGAAGTGAATAGGAGAATAAAAGATGAGTCAGACAGCAATAGATAAAATATGGCAGCAATATCGACAGCAACACTCAGAAGCACCAGATACTTATGCAGCATGGGCTTTCGGTGATAGTGAAGAAATGGCGGATGCCTTGGTGGAACTAGTTGCAGAAGGGAAGAAAACAGCAACAGCATCCAATTACCTTTTATACGAGTTAGAAAATGAAGATTTGCCGCAAGTCGGACAGTTGAATATCATTCTTGATGGCAAAGGGTTGCCGAAAGTGATTGTTAAAACGACAAATGTGACGGTCGTGCCTTTTGACGAGGTAACAGAGAATCATGCATTTAATGAAGGGGAGGGTGATTGTTCGCTAGCTTATTGGAGAGAGGTACATGAAGCCTTTTTTAAACGAGAGCTAGCACCTTTAGGGAAAGACTTTCACGAAAAAATTCTCGTCGTATGTGAAGACTTTGAAGTTGTTTATAAAAAGGAGTGACAAAACAATGACGATTGTCTTTGAACTTGTAAGAATTATTGCTATCTTCTTAGTAGTAGGTTGGTTAGGAAGTGCGGCGTTAGCGGGTGTCTATACAATAGGAGGAGAAACGGTTACGCAACCTTGGATGGGCTTTCTTGGTATTTTACTTCTATTATTTGTGCTCTATCGGAATAAATGGCAATTTTCTGGTTGGTATAAAGGGGAAGGAAGAGAGAAGCTATCAAAGTCTCTGACGAAAACAATCACGATGATAGCCATCTTTCTCATCATTGTCCCATTTATTTATCACCCGTGAGGATGACTAGAGGGCGTATACGAAAAAAAAAGCACATCAATCTAGTAAAATGAAAATGTTGATGTGCTTTTTCGCAGTGTTGATTAGTCTTGTTTAAAGCGGCTGCCTCTATTTAATAACTTCGCTTGTTTTTGCTTGATTCTTTCTTTGGCAGCTTTTGTTGCCTCGTGATCGATGATGATTTCAGTTATTTCGTCTTCCTTCATTGTAATAAGAAGCCACGTACCTTCGGCTGCGTCAGGTGGTAGGAAATGAGCCGAAATTATTTTTTCCACTTGATCATCACCGACTAGGAGCACAGCTTTGCTTTCTTCCATTCTATCTATAACAGCTTTATTCACTCGACTCCACTCCTCTTAGAAACAAATTATAGATTGATCTTCAATTTCTTTTGCTTTGGCTGGACCAATACCAGCAATGCGTTGCAGGTCATCATAGGAAGTGAAAGGTCTTTTCTCGATGATTTCCTCGGCACGATCTGGGCCAATTTCATGGATTTGTTGCAAGGTTTCAGCATTCGCTTCATTAATCATAATATGATCTGCAGGACAGCTTTCAATGACAACTTCCTCGTTCGCTTTGTTATCTTTTTTCTCTTTTACCCCATTTATGGAGAGGTAGTCATGGCCATCTGTTTGAATGATAACCGTCCCATTTTCGATTGTGCCGTACACGTCTATATTCATTTGCTGAAGGCGGTTCAATACTTCTTGATTTGGGTGACCGTAAGAGTTGTCTGCACCAGCAGAGTAAATAGCGATTTCAGGATGGATTGCTTCTATAAATGCCTCGCTATTAGATGTATCTGAACCATGATGTGCGATCTTAAAAATATCTGCTTCTATGTTGCCTGAGGCGAGCATCTCATTTTCGGCTGATGTTTCCGCATCGCCTGTGAAGAGAAACGATTGTTCTTTATAAGTGACCTTCATCCCAATCGAGCTATTATTCAAATCTTCATCAACAGATGATGGGTGAAGAATATCGATCTGTGCTGAACCAATTGTAAATGATTCGCCTGCTCTTGGTATATGGTAAGCTGCTTCACTTTCGATAATGGCATCTAATGCGTCTTCATATACTCTCGACGTTGTTTCTGCTCCGCTCATCCACACTTCTTTGACAGGAAAAGAGTCAATTACTTCAGGCATTTGTCCAATATGATCAGCATGGGGATGAGAGCCAACGAGTAAGTCAATTTCTTTTACCCCAACTGATTGTAAATAGGGTACAACTTCATCGCCATCATGTCTCCCACTATCTATTAAAATCGTAAAATCTTCACCTTGTAATAATGTCGCCTCTCCCTGATCTACATCTATAAAGTGAGCTGTTAAGGTTGGTGAAAATGTTGTCTGTTCTTCAGTTGTTGTTTCAGTGGCACATGCAGTTAGTGTAACGGTGAATAGTATAATAACAATTAATAGTAATGATTTACGCCAGTTATGTATGGTCACGATGGTGTCACTCCTCTTTCGCACATTCGCTTCTGTGTTGATTATAATATAAAAGAAAAGGGAAATGTGGGAATCTGAATATTCCTTAAATAATGAAATAGATAGGTATGAAACTTGTCTAAACGGTCGAGATTAATTAGAATAGGATTGGGCTAGAGGAAATGGTTAAATATTGCTATCTGATTGTGGACAATGTATGATGTAAAATGATGGAACCAATGGCTCATTACAGTATAAAGAACAGTAAAAACATATATAAGCACTTATTTTATTTTATAGGATGATGGGTAATGAAAAGAGCGAGAATTATATATAATCCAACTTCTGGTCGTGAAATTTTTAAAAGGCATCTTGCAGAAGTATTAGAGAAATTCGAACGCGCAGGATATGAAACCTCTTGTCACGCGACAACTTGTGAAGGTGATGCGACAAAGGCTGCAAGACTTGCTGTTGAGAGAAAGTATGACCTTGTCGTAGCTGCCGGTGGAGATGGCACGATTAATGAAGTCGTCAATGGACTCGCAGAGCAGGAATTCCGACCGCAACTGGGTATTATTCCGACAGGGACAACGAATGATTTTGCTCGTGCACTGCACATTCCACGTGATGTAGAAGCAGCAGCGGATATTATTGTCAAAGGCGAGAAAATACCTGTTGATATTGGCCGAATGGATAAAAAGTATTTTATTAATATTGCTGGTGGCGGTCGTATTACAGAGCTCACATATGAAGTGCCAAGCAAGCTAAAAACGATGATTGGTCAACTTGCCTACTATTTAAAAGGAATAGAAATGCTTCCAAGTATTAAACCGGCTGATGTCACGATTGAATTCGATGGCAAAATTTTTGAAGGAGAAGCGATGTTATTCCTGGTCGCTTTAACAAACTCTGTCGGCGGTTTTGAAAAATTAGCCCCAGATGCCTCCATTAATGATGGAATGTTCACCTTGTTGATTTTGAAGAAAACCAATTTAGCTGAGTTTATTCGCATTGCCTCACTTGCCTTACGAGGTGAGCATGTCAATGATCCACATGTCATCTATGCAAAAGCGAACAGAATAAAAGTATATTCAAAAGATCCGGTTATGTTGAACCTTGACGGTGAATACGGCGGGGACACCCCAGCTGAATTTGTGAACTTGTATCGTCATTTGGATGTATTTGTACCACTCAATCAAATACGTAAACAAGATCGCCCTGATTATCAAGATTAAGAATGAATAAAAGCTACTGTCGTGATTGAGCCTTCAGTAGCTTTTTTTGAAAAAAAGGGAAGGTGAGGAAACCATGAAAAAATGGCAATGGAAAGAATATAACTTGTCGATTCTTTTACCAGAAAATGAAACACCGCAACTGACGATTATTGTTCAAGATGGCTCTTATTTGTTTGAGTACTTCGAGCAACACCCGCTGAAGCATATTGCCTTTGTAGGTGTTGACCCGATAGATCGTAATAGAGAATACACTCCTTGGTATGCAAAAGTAGATGACTATGCCTATGAAGGTGAGGCAGATACATATTTAACGATGGTTAAAGATGAGCTGTTGCCTTTTTTACATAAAGAATTTCATCTATCAATAGAACCGAAGCATGTAGGCATCGCAGGAGCATCGTTCGGGGCGCTCGTCTCCCTTTACTCTTTATTAACAAGACGTGAGGATTTCGACTATTATTTCTTACTATCGGCTTCTCTATGGTACCCTGACTTTCTATCATTCTTGCAAAAACAACCAGCCATCACGGATGAGAAACATATCTACTGGTACGTAGGTGAAAAAGAAGGAGACGAATATCCAAATATCCTAAGAGAAATGGTACCTAATACAATAGAAGCAACGAAAGCACTTGAGGAGAAGCTCGTTCATCCACATGCGACCTTCCAGTTTATCACTGACGCGGAAGGGATTCATCGCCACCCTTATTTTGAGAAGTATTTTCACGGGTTTGTTCTTGAGGTGGAGGATCGGTTTGAAGCAAACATCACTAGTCATGCGTAATGCATGGCTTTTTTATTTAAAATTGAGGAAGAAACCTCCTTTCGTATTGCGGTTGTTTTTATGTTACAATCTGACTAGCGATTTGCACGGATTTTAAGAGAAGAGGAAGAATGAAATGAAGCAAACATTACCTGTTAAGAAAAACGATTATATAGATGTTACTTTTGAAGATTTAACCCATGAAGGAGCGGGCGTGGCAAAGGTCGACGGTTATCCACTATTTGTCCCCAATGCCCTTCCAGGTGAAAAAGCACAAATTAAGGTGCTTAAAACAAGCAAAGGCTATGGCTTCGGCAAACTAATCGAAACCTACGAAGAAAGCCCTTATCGTGTCACGGCCCCATGCCCCATTTATAAGGAATGTGGCGGCTGCCAGCTCCAGCATTTAAGCTACGAGGGCCAGCTACTAGCCAAGCAAAAACAAGTCCGTGATGTGCTCACAAGAATAGGCAAGCTTGAAAACGTCACTGTTCATCCCACCATTGGCATGAGCAATCCGTGGCGTTACCGCAATAAATCCCAAGTACCAATAGGTGAACATGAAGGCGGGTTAATAGGTGGATTCTATCAACAACGCTCCCACCAAATCATTGATATGAAATCTTGCCTTATTCAGCAAGAAAAAAATGATGAGGTTATTCAAAAAGTCAAAGAGATCTGCAACAAAAATGGCGTACGTGCATACGATGAGCAGCGCCATAAAGGCGATCTTCGTCATATCATGGCCCGCTACGGTTTAGTTACGGGGGATGTCATGATTGTCCTTGTCACAAAAGCGAAGGATCTACCGAATAGAAAGAAAATCATCGCAGACATCACAGAGAATATTGCAGGCGTCAAATCTATCGTTCAAAACGTTAACCCTAAGAAAACAAATGTCATCATGGGCGACGAAACCCGTGTACTCTGGGGGCAAGAAGTCATCTATGACTATATTGGCGATGTGCGCTTCGCCATCTCAGCAAGATCCTTCTACCAAGTCAACCCAGAACAAACAAAAGTCCTTTACGACAAAGCTCTAGAATACGCAGCACTCACAGGCAAAGAAGAAGTCATCGACGCCTACTGTGGCATCGGTACCATCTCACTCTTCC
This sequence comes from Cytobacillus kochii, assembly GCF_044790165.1. NCBI lineage: Bacteria > Bacillati > Bacillota > Bacilli > Caryophanales > Bacillaceae > Cytobacillus > Cytobacillus kochii. Next base: position 715,862 of record NZ_CP085254.1, read on the forward strand.
TTGCCCAAAAAGCCAAATCCGTCTTCGGCGTCGAAATCGTTCCCGAAGCCATTGAAGACGCCAAACGCAACGCCGAACTCAACAACATAACCAACGCAAACTTCGCCGTCGGAAAAGCAGAAGAAGTCATCCCAGCCTGGTACGAAAAAGGACACAAAGCAGACGTCCTCGTCGTCGACCCGCCAAGAAAAGGCTGTGACGAAGCACTGTTGCAAACCATCATCGACATGAAGCCGAAGAAGGTTGTTTATGTGTCATGTAATCCTGGGACATTGGCGCGTGATTTAAGGGTGCTTGAGGATGGTGGGTATCGGACTGTAGAGGTGCAGCCGGTGGATATGTTTCCGCAGACGACGCACGTGGAAGCAGTAGCTAAACTAACTTGGGTATTGTAATAATATATTAAACTCTTCCCAGTAAAAATAAACATTTCCGATTCGGAACCGATTTTAGTTAAAATAAACATTTCCGATTTCAAGTTCTGATTCAATATTATCCCGGTTTTTCCTCATTAGGAACCCGGGATTTTTTCTGGTTTAATTCAATATAAAATCAATAATTTTTCAATAGTTTTATTTTAGCTTAATCATGTTTGAACCCTTACCATTTCAGGCTTTTTTCAATATTTCACTCAGGTGTTTATTCAATAAGAGACCGAAGGTCTCATTCAATCTTTTCTCAATGTTTTTTCTTATTCCCCCAATTCTTTTCTCCGCTTTATTCTTCTCTCCCTTATCGGAGATTTCTATTTTAACTCCCAAAAAAACGTGAAAAACACGGGATAAAAGGTGGAAAAACGGTCATTTCCGAATCGGAAATTGGTCGAAATGGGGGTTCAGTCGGAAATCTTTATTTTAACTGGAACAGTGGAATGTGAGATGGAGGGGTGGATTTTCGGAAGGGTTTATTTTTTGTTGTACATAGGAGAGAGAAGAAATTAAGTTTAGCTTGTAATATTACACCTATAATTGGAGTATGAGAGACAAGACTCAGTATACAGTAGATTTACAATAAAACTTAATAAAGTATGTAACTGTTGAGAAGTCTAATTCAAAAAGGACTAAGCTATCTGTTCACAAATAATAATGTTATTTAAAAAATAGCTCTGTCAAATAACTCTGTTGATATTTGAATAAAAAGAACGTTTGTTCTATAGTGAGCGTAAAATAAGACGAGAGCGAGTTGTTTAGAATGGCATTGAAGCACATCATGCTAGAAATCCAAAAGTTAAGTATAGCAGACCAATACCGCCTGAAAGAGTTCTTTGTTAAATCCTTAGCTTCCTATACCGCTAGTGAGCCTATATATAAAGAGGTTTCAGAGCGGAAGCATAAAGACGGATTCACTTGTTCTCATTGCCATTCCAATAACGCAGTTCGGTTCGGAACATACAACGTGAAAATGGGTACTCGTACAATTGTACGCCAACGAACCGCTAAGATATTTACTGACCTAACGAATAATCCTCTTCACGGTACGCAATGTATTCGAAGGTCGTTGGTCAGGGTCGAATATCAAAATCCCGACTGGAAGAGGCAATTGGCACTAAACTGTCTCCTGCAAATGTTCTATGTACCGATGCTTGGCGGGCATTTATGACTTACGCAAAAGAAAAAGACCTTGAGCACTATAGGTTTAAATCTGATGGAAAAGAACGTGTCCGAGGCGTTTATCATATCCAAAATGTGAATAGTTATCACAGTCGTTTGAAGTTTGCTGGATAAATCAGTTTAATGGCGTGGCAACGAAATAACTCGACCATTATTGGAGTTGGTTTCAATTTCTAGACCAAATTAAACATCGAAATGACGACACGACGGTTAGTAAGATAATTGTTGAAAGTTGTTTGTTTTTAACGGATGCTACCTATGATAAAATTATTTTATCAGAATTTTCCAAATGGGTAACGAGCGTATTTAGTTATAGGACATATTAATTAAACAAAGAGGTGGGGGGATTATATGATTTTACATACAAATATTACAGGTGAAGGTGAACCCTTAGTTCTCATTCACTCTGGAGGAATGACTGGCTTGACCGAGTATCAGGAACAAAGTGAATACTTTTCAGCTAGGAACTTTAAAGTAATTAGACCTGATTTAAGAGGACACGGAAAGTCTGTTGGAGAAATCGATAATTACTTTAGTCGTTGTGTCAAAGATTTAAATGATACCTTGGAATTTCTGAATATTGAACAATGTCATATTGCAGGAGTTTCAAAAGGTGGAATCGCTGCTTTGCTTTTTGCTAAAGTATATCCTAATAAGGTTAAGTCTCTCAGCTTTTCTGGGATATTTCCAGTAGAGCCTGATAATTGGACAGAACTTTCAAGAGAGGAAGCTGCATCCTATGAACAATTGTTTAATAACGAAGAAGCCGTATCATTCTTAAACGAAATTCACGGAGAAAATGATTGGAAATTGTTATTTCAATCTTTCAATGGTGAAGATTTCTACCCCTTTGATAAAACAGGTGATGTATCAGATATCAAAATCCCAACATTATGTATTGTTGGCGAAAAGCAAGAAATAGAAGTTTCCGCCGCTATAACCTACAAGCAATTAAATTATAATATTAATATATCTGTTATTCCTTTTTCTGGTCACTTGGTACATAGGGAACAACCAGATTTATATACTAAAACTTTACATACATTTCTTAACAAGATTATCAGTCTGTAAAAGTAATATAATTTACATTCTGGTTAGAAAGTTGATGAGTTATTTAATCTTCTTGAACTTATACGGAATAAGGGAACTCCGAGCGAATATGGAGTTCCCTTGTATATTTTATAATATCAACATTATCATTTAACATAGCTAAAAATTAATAAAGTTATTTGAAGAGCATTCATCGTGATCTTGTCAGTTCTTCTTGAACTAAAGGGGCAGGTTAGTTGAAGAAGAAAATAACGAATAAATAAAGAATCATTAGGAAAAATCGTTTATCGGAGGAAGTTTATGAAATTTATTCTTATATTTGGACCCCAAGCAGTAGGGAAAATGACTGTTGGGCAGGAATTAGCTAAGATGACGGATTTGAAACTTTTTCATAACCATATGACGATTGATTTGGTTGGTCATTTTTTTGATTATGGCACGAAAGAAGGAAAAAGATTAGTAAGTTTGTTTCGTCAGGAGATATTTGAAGAAGTATCAAAGAGTGATTTGTATGGGATGATTTTTACTTATGTTTGGGCATTTAACCTGCAAGCTGGCTGGGATTATGTTAATCAAGTCTCTCAGTTATTCGAGTCCAGAGGAGGTACTGTTTACTATGTGGAGCTTGAGGCTGATTTAGAAGAAAGGCTTGAGCGAAATAAAAGTTTTAATAGACTTGAGCATAAGCAATCGAAAAGGGATATTGAATGGTCTGAAGCTGACTTGAAGAAGTCAATGGAAAAATACAGATTGAATTCTTTAGAATGTGAGATTAATTATTCAAACTATATCAAAATAAACAATACAAACTTGAGTACGGCAGAAGTAGCGAAAATCATCAAAGAAAAATTTAATTTATAAATCGGATGGGGTATGTTCTTCAGCTACGGGGCTTTAGTTGAATAAGAATAACTAAAAAAGTCGATTCCTTGAGATAGAAATCGGCTTTTTTAATGGGTGACTTTTCCTTAGCGTTGTAATTATGCTGTTACAACGCTAAGCCCATTATCAAGACGTTTCCCTTTTTTTTAACAACGTTAAGAAAGTTTAATACTGACCTTTAAAGCCAATATAAGTATGCCTTTTCATGATTTCTCTCAATCGAAATAACAGTATATTAAAGTTGTTGTAACTAGTAAATGTGGGAATTTTTAGTAAAATATAAAAGAGGAATTTTTCATTAAATGGGGAGGCGTTTTTATTGGATAAACCGATTTTAAATTATGAAGATTTACTTGAAATGTTAGATCATTTCTTAAGAGAACCGAAGGAATTTTGGGAGAATTTTTACATCGATAGAAATAAAGAAATTCCTTTCTTCAAGGTAAAAGGACCTGATGAGAATTTAGTAGAGTATTTTGAAAAGGGACTTGCTCCTAAACGAGTATTGGAATTGGGGTGTGGACCTGGGAGAAATGCTGTTTATATGGCTAAACAAGGTTGCAAGGTAGATGCTTTGGATATAGCTGAAAATGCGATTGAATGGGCGAAAGAGAGAGCAGAGGAAGAAGAAGTAGATATAAATTTCCATTGTTTATCCCTTTTTGATTTTGGTTTTAAGCCACACTCATATGATTTTATTTATGATTGTGGTTTGTTTCATCATTTAGCACCTCATCGTCGTTTAACATATCTAGAAATAATTAAGAGAGCATTAAAAAAAGATGGGTATTTCGGTATTGTTTGCTTCAATACCGATGGTGCTCTGGATACATCTGATTGGGAAGTTTATAAAGAAGGTAGCTTAAAAAGAGGAATAGGGTATACGGAAAAACGATTAAAAGAAGTATTTTCTAATGATTTTAAAATTATTAACTTTAGGAAGATGAAAAAGACTACTCAACCAGATGATTTATTTGGAGAAGATATCTTATGGGTAAGTTTAATGGAAAGTTTATGAAAATAAGATTAGCTAAGTTAAACGATCAGCAGCAAGTGCTGAATGTATTCATTAATGATTGGAAAGATAGATGAAGAAAATACTAGCTGTATTTTTAATATTTTTACTTGTAGGTTGCCAACAGGAATCACAAATTAAAACCAATGTTACAATAACTGTTGTGGATACTTGTAACAAACCGGTTCAGAATATAGAAGTTTCACTTTTAGATAAAAGTAGCGACTCTGAGCAAGGAATACAATTAGGGTCAACAGACTCGGAAGGAACTATTACTGGAAAGTTAAAGGTAGGAGTGACTTACGAAGCGGCACTTATTATAAACGATGAAACCACTCAATATGAAGTATTAATAGTATCAGAAAAGGATTCAGAAAATCAGTTTACATTTAAACTAAGCAAGTAACGGGCGATTCAGAGTTACTAGTTTAATAAATGGTTTGTTAATAGTTTATGTACACAATAACTATTGTAATCAATGAGCTAATGATGTACATCATTAGCTCATTTCTTTTTCGATTCTTTTTTTATCTTCCATAAAATGTATTAACGTAGGTTTTCCGCGTTTAGTTGGCTGGCCCCCAAGTATAAATACACCTTATGAGACTTGGGAGACCCTAAATTTACATATTTATGTCTTGTTATGGCTTAAGAAGGACTTTTAAGGCCTTCCCGGACTGTATCAAATCAAATCCCTTTTCAAAATCCTCAAGAGGTAGTATATCACTGATACATTCCGTAATTTCCAATCCAGCATCCAACAGGCCAAACATGATATTCCAAGTACGGTAAAGTTCTCTACCGGAAATACCATACATGCTAACGCCACTATAGAATATTTTCTCGAAATCTAGACCGATTTCACCTGAAGGAAGACCGACTACAACAATGGCACCGCCTTTTCTTATGTATTCTGTTTCTTCCATGATTGCTTGTTTACTACCAGAAAACTCTAAGATTACTTCGGGACCTATACTTTTAGTAGCATTTCTGATACTTTTCGTGGTATCCTCTCTTAGTGGATTAATCGCAATATCAGCCCCCATCTTGATAGCAGTGTCTGCACGGTAGTCATTGGTTTCAACAGCAATGACTTTACTAGCGCCCATCTTTTTGGCTACTGCAACCGCCATGAGACCGATAGGACCACAACCAACTACAGCAACAGATTTCCCTGCAATTTCGACCTTTGAGGCTGCATGGACGGCAATACCTAATGGTTCAAGGAGTGCATTGACTTCCTCAGGGATCTTAGGATTACAATCGATAGCATTTTGATCTGGTATCACTACGTACTCGGCAAAAGCCCCGTCAAAGTGCAATCCGATGCAAGTGGTATTAATACATACATGGGCCAATCCGTCCTTACATAAATCACAATGACCGCAGACAACATGACTTTCAGCAGATACCAGTTTACCTATTCTAGATGGATCAACACCTTGTCCAATTTCAACAATTTCACCACAAAATTCATGACCAATGGTTACCGGGGGACTCAACCTTGCAGCAGCAAATGAATCCCACTCTTTGATATGGACATCGGTACCGCAAATGGCTGCTAAACGAACCTTAATTAGTATTTCCCCTGGACCCGGTTTAGGTATCGGCCTTTCACATAATTCAAGATTTCCTGGTTCTGGCTTGGTTTTAACTACGCACTTCATTGTTTCACCCATACCATAAAACTCCCCCGAATAGATTTCTTAGATTAGAATAAAATATATTTTTTAATTTATTGAACATCACTTTTATTATAGAAATTAAAAAGTGTAAATCCTGTAGACTCATCAAATTTCCTAACAGGTTGAATCTCATCTGTTACATAAATGGTGTATTCAATGGTAATAGCTACCGTATTGGTTCCTTCTAGAAAATGTCCTCCGTTGATGGTCTTGCGATGATCAACAAAGACACCGTGAAAGTGAATATCCAGTTCACCGTTTTCTTTCTTACCAAGAACGCCATGCCCTGAAAGCAACTCAACGGGTGTATCCCAATGAGTTGGGTTTGTATAAAATATATGATCATCTTCATAGTCTAATTGAATAATAGACACATGCGATAATGAACCAATACAATTAATGGTACCTGCTATTACTTGATGTTCTTGACATACTTTCTTTAATCCAGTGAGTAAGTCTTCACCAGGAGCTAAATACCCCATAATAATGCCTCTTTTATTATCATATACTGACTGAGAACGACGCCCCACCATTGCAGAGCCTTCAGTTTGTTTATCCATTTTCTACACCTCCATATATTTTTAATTCTAAAATAATATAAATATTTTGAAATAAAAATCCTTTTTAATATCAATCTACACCTATGGAAAGTCTATCTATTTTATACCTAATAAATCTGGTAGAAATGTTGAAATAATTGGTACATAAGTAACCAGTATTAAGACAATAAGGGAGGCAAATACAAATGGTAAAACTGCTTTTGAAATCTTGGCGAGAGATATATTCGCAACTCCACAGGCAACAAATAGATTTGCACCTACAGGCGGTGTAAATAATCCAATAGCAAGGTTAACAGTCATAAATAGTCCAAAAACAGTTGGGTCAACATTTAATACAATCATAATTGGTAATAAAATTGGAACAAAGATATAGTATGCGGAAACTGCATCCATAAACATCCCTGCAATTAAAAGGATGATATTTACAAAAATTAAGATAATAATTTTATTTTCTGTAATTCCAAGTAAGGCACTTGAGATGATGTCAGCAATTTGTTCTGTCGTGATAACATATGCAAATAGAGACGCTGCAGCAATGATAAGCATGACTACTGCTGTTTGTACACTGGAATCAATTAAAATGTTTTTAATATCTTTCCATTTGAGTTCTTTGTAGATGAATAATCCGACAAATAAACCATAAAATACAGCTACAACTGCGGATTCAGTTGGTGTAAAGATCCCTCCATAAATACCACCCAAAATAATTACTGGAACAAGTAATCCCCAAATAGCATCTTTGAATGCAATTAATCTTTCCTTTGGAGAGGCTACTTCTCTACTGACAGCAATCTCAAATGTGATGCCATTCTTTTGTGCTTCACGCAATAAGTCCTTTGTATCTTTCTTCTTCACATAGATAGCGGCTATGTAAAAAGCAATACCCATTAAAATCCCTGGAATCACCCCTGCAATAAACATTCTTCCAATCGATACACTAAGTTGGTCCCCAGCAACAACGGCGAACACTATCAAAGCAATACTTGGAGGAATAACAATCCCTGTGGCGCCTGTTCCAGCTAATAAAGCAGCAGCAGATTCTTTTTTATAGCCATTTTTCACAAGGGCAGGAATTAAGATTCCACCAATTGCGGCAACAGTCGCCGGGCCAGATCCAGAAATAGCTGCAAAGAATAATGCGGTAATAACAGTCACTAGTGCTATTCCATGTTTCTTATGTCCGACAAAGGTATCGGCAAAATTGATCAGTCGTTTAGAGATACCTGAGTAATCCATAATTACACCTGCTATGATGAAAAATGGAATAGCTAGTAGTGTGAATTTTGCAACACTTGTATACATAATATCTGCAATTAAACCAAGTGAACTTGTCCCCATTGATGTTAAAAGTGCTACAACAGATGCTGAGCCCAAGGCAATTGCAATTGGTACTCTTAATAATAAAAGGAGAAAAAACACTCCGAAGAGTATAACAGCTATCATATGCATCATTCGCTTTCTAATTGTAAATTTTTGTACTCCTTAACACTAGCTTCAATGGTACGTATAACACATAATAGGCAGCCTAAAGCAAATCCAGCTGAATAGATCCATTGCGGCCATCCTAATGCAGGTGTCATTTGATTAATAGACATTTGATATAGAAACATATCGATTCCATAGTAAGTAAATAGACCAAATATACTCACGACTATTAGACCAGTGAAAATACATAGAATTTTTTTAAATGGAAGATTTGCACGATCGAAAATGAGGGTAAAGCCGAGGTGAGCACCATTTCTCACCCCAACTGAAGCTCCAACAAAAACGACAAGAACTAATATATTGATCGTGATTTCTTCCGTAAACGAGAATGAAGTTCCAGTTATGTATCTGGATACAACATTAACAAATGTAATAATACACATAATTGCTGCACCAAATATTAGCAAAGTATTCTCTAGAATAGAAAGCGCTTTTGACATAATATCACACCCTATTTTTTTACGGATTTTTATTTTTCTAAGAATAAATTAAGCAGATCTTCTCCCCATACATCTTTGTATTGATTATAGATAGGCTGAGCCTTTTCTTTAAATGCAGCCAGTTCCTCTTCTGTTGGGTAGTAGAATTTAACTCCGGCTTCTTCCATTTCCTTAATTTGTTCTTTTTCAGTTTCTCTTGCAAGCTCAATTTGAAATTTATTTGCATTTTCAGCAGCCGTTTGAATAATTTGTTTGTCTTCATTACTTAAAGAGTCATATAATTTTTTGTTCATACCTAAAATAAGCGGGTCGTAAGAGTAGTTCCACATAGTGGTGTACTTTTGAACCTCTTGAAGTTTAGAAGAGTGAATAACATCAATAGGATTTTCCTGCCCATCAACCGTTCCTGTTTGTAAAGCAGTGAAAACTTCAGACATCGTCATAGTTGCTGGGTTTGCACCATAAGAAGTCCATAGGTCTGTATACATTTTAATTCCAGGAATACGAACTTTTAGACCTTCAATATCTTCTGGAGTTTTAATTTCTCTAACACTATTTGTTACTTGTCTAAATCCGTTTTCCCCGAAACCTAATGGTTCAACGCCAAAGTCACGAATGATCTGCTTGATTGCTTCTCCGCCTTCGCCAGCTAACTTGGAATCAACATCTGCCCCATCTTTAAATAGGAATGGTGCACTAAGCACGCCTAATTTGTCATTTAAGATGGAATAAATGATCGTTGAGTTATATGTAAGATCAACTGTTCCTTTTGATAAACTTTCGACTGTTTTTCCTGAGTCTCCACCAGTTAACTGTTCGTTAGGATATATTTTAATATTGATTCGACTATCAGTATTTTCTTTTACTTCATTTGAAAATTGTTCTGCAGCCTTATACCAAGTAGATGTATTTGATATAGTAATGGACATTTTCAAATCCAATTCCTGTTCACCATTTGCATTAGTTGAGCCGCTACTACACCCTGCGATAAACAGAGAAAAGATAGCGCTTACAATAAATAAAAAAGATAACTTTCTTTTTCTCATTTTTTAATCCCCTCTTCCTTTCTGTTTATATAGCCTAATAGTTCAGATATTTTCTTTGTAATTAGAGAAACTTCATCAACAATGGAGAATATTTTTTCTTCTGAAAAACGATAGGAAACCCCCGAAATACTTAATGAAGCTATCATTTTATTTGTATAATCATAAATCGGAAAGGCAATCCCCCGCAGGTACTCTTCCCATTCTTCATTATCTATTGCAAAACCCTGTTCTCTAATTTTTACAATTTCATTTTTCAATGTGTCAATACTTGTAATCGTATTAACCGTAAAGGATTTTAATAGCTGTCTATTAAAATAGTCATCTAGTTCTTCGTCACTAAAATGAGACAAGTATAACTTACCGCTTGCTACACAATAAAGCGGAGCAGTTCGCCCTGGTTCCACCACAATTCTTAGTGCCGAATTCCATTCAATCTTATCTAAATAATAAACCATATCCTTTGTAAAAATAGAAATCACTACTGTCTCTTTTACATCTTTTACAAGCTTTAATAAAAAAGGTTTAGCTACTTCGAGCAAGTCATGTCTCTCAATTTCCTTCTTACCTAATGAATAGAGTTTTAATGTCAGCTGATAAAAATCCTTTTGATTTTTATAAATATACCCTTGATTTTCTAGTGTTGTAATCAATCTAAATACGGTAGCTTTATTACTATTCATTAAAACAATAAGTTCAGAAAAAGAACGAGGTTTTTCTGCAATTAATTCTAAAATCATTAAGGTATTTTCTGCTGACTTTACCCTTTTTTGTTCAATATTCATCATCTCCCCCTCTACCAAAAAAATTGATACCATAAATTATTACAATATTCTGTAAAAGTGAAACTACAGTTTCATTTTTACAGAATATTTATAATAAAGTCAATATTTATTTTCATAGAAACATTTAACCTATAGCTATGTTGGAAATAGTATTTTTTACTATTAAACCCCTGCTGTTATTATGTTATTAACCCATAAATGATAAGTGATTATTTCTGAAATATTTGAATATTTTTATATGTTTTTATAGTTATTTCTTTTATAATTCTTATTAATCACAATGAAAAATTTAATAATTGGAAAAATAAGGAGGGAGAAAAAATGAAATGGTTAACGGAATTTTTGTCGAAAAGATTACCTGTATTAATTCTATTAATCTCTGTCATTACTTACTTTTCATCGTATTATTTAAAAGTACCGTCATGGATTCCGAGTCTACTACTTGGGATCGTCATATTTTTCACAGGTTTATCTATGGAATTAGATGTGATAAAAGGAATTAGAAGAAAAAAAAGAGAGCTTTTCATGGCTTCGTTTCTTAAATGGACGATAACCGTTTTTATTTCCATAGGAATGGCCTACTTATTTTTCTCTTCCAAGCCAGAAATTGCTGCAGGATTCATTTTATCAGGTACAGTCCCAAGTGCAACGGCTGCAACACTCTATACTTTCCTAGCAGGAGGAAATACTTCGCTTGTTATTGTTTCAACTTTAATAGATGTTGCGATAAGTCCCATTGTTACTCCACTTTCACTGTTTGGAATAACAGATGCTTCAGTGACCATTTCCTTCTTTGATTTGTTGAAGTCTTTCTTACTCATTGTTGTTCTACCCTTAAGTGCTGGAATTGTTATACAAAGAAGTTTTCCCGATTCTAAATATCACGCCAAATCAGCAACAAAATTTGGATCTTCTCTTGCGTTGCTCCTAACTGTCCACATTATTGTTGGCAATGGCAGGGAGTCCATTCAACAAGAGATAAGCATTCTGCCTATTTTATGTTTAGCTATTTTTATTCAAGTGGTCTTTCCGATGATTGCGTCCTATTTTATTTCCAAAAAATTATCAATTAGTGAAGAGGATTCACGTGCCATTCTCTTTCAAGTTGGCTTATGTAACAGTGCTTTAGCAGCAATTCTAGCCTTTGATTTTATTGGTGAATTAGCGGCCATTGCACCGATAATCAATATGATTATTAATCTTTCCGTGGGTTCTTGGATTTCCAATTATTTTGCTAGAAAAAACATAGTGAAGGTAATAGAAATTCGCCAAAATGCAGAGGCCATTAAGTAGAGAAAAACAAAAGGTATTAAGATAAATATAATATTCAAAGTATATAAAAAATTGCATAAACGCATTGGCAATTTTGCTATAATTATAGCAAAGTTGCCATATTTCTTTATGCTTATAGAAGCAGAGGAGGGATTTAGATGAAACATTTAGAAAATCTTTTAAAGGATAGACCAGAATTTTTATTTCGCAAAATTATTGGAAGTTCATTTGATGGTGTAACAATTACCAATGCAAAAGGACAAACCATATGGTATAACCAATCTTTTTTACAAATGTCAGGGTTACTGCCTTCTCAGTTAGATAACTATACAGCGGAAGAATTGATCAAAAATGGTTGGATGGAAGATTCTGCATCCATTGAGGCTATCTCAAAAGGAGTGACGATTACAAAATCAGTTAAATATTCTACAGGGGTTGAAGCTTTAATATCGGCTACACCTATTTTGGATAATAATGGAAGCCTTATGTATACCTTTCAAAATATTAGAGATATAACAGAATTGAATAAATTAAAACATCAACTAGACGAAACCTATGCATTATCTGAGTCTTATCGACAAACCCTACAAGAAGTCCAACAAACAAGTGGTAATCAAATCATTTATCAAAGCACATTGATGGAAAACATTATTATTCTGGCTCAGAAGTTTTCTAAAGTGAATACACCTATTTTAATATTAGGTGAGTCCGGGTCTGGGAAAGATGTTTTAGCCAATTACATACATAATATTGATACTCGAGCCAATAGTGGCCCTTTTGTAAAAATCAACTGTGGAGCCATTCCTGAGCAGCTATTGGAATCAGAACTATTTGGATACGAAGCAGGTGCCTTTTCCGGTGCTAATCGCAATGGTAAAGCAGGGTTATTTGAAGTAGCAAATAGCGGTACAATATTTTTAGATGAAATTGGTGAAATGCCTTTATCACTTCAAGTGAAATTACTAGGAGTATTGCAAGATATGAAAATTCAGAGAATCGGTGGAACCAAGGAGATACCAATAGATGTGAGAGTCATTGCAGCAACCAATGCCGATTTAGAAAAAATGATCCGAGAAAAAAAGTTTAGACAGGATCTTTATTTTCGCTTAAATGTATTGTCCATTACGATTCCACCTCTTCGAGAGAGACCGGATGATATCATCGTCCTAATTGAACATTTTCTAAAAATGTTTAACGAAAAACACCAGTTCAACAAGTCTTTCTCACCGAGCAGCATTAAATTCTTTCTCTCTTATGATTGGCCAGGGAATATTCGTGAATTAAAAAATTTAGTAGAGAGGCTCATGATTGTTTCAGATGGTAATGTGGTGAACGAGACCTTTATTCCAGCTAATATTCGTAATAAAATCAATCATACAGATGATAATCTGTTGGAGGATTCTATAGTCGAAAATCCAGACGTTCATCTAAAAAGCTTAATGGATGACTATGAGAAAAAAGTTCTTTCTCACTATCTAGCAAAATATCGTCCTATGAGGCGCTGTGCAGATGTTTTAGGAATTGATCTTACTACCTTAGCTCGTAAGAAAAAACGATATGGGTTGTAATTTATAGGATTTTAATAAAAAGATGCCAAAACAATAAATGTTTTGACATCTTTTTATGTTTTTTGATTTTTATCAAAAAAGTACCAATTTTTAATAAGGATTAGATTATTTTAAATTTTGGCACAGTAATTGCATTTAATATTTTTGAATTCAAAATTTGGTTGAAAAATGAAAACCTTTCAGCTGAAGACTTGAACAGATATGGCGGATTAAATTTGTAAGCGATTTCAATTAAAAAGAAATAGTTTACCAAAAAATGCCAAAATGAGTTTAGAAATAAATAGGTACCTCTGTATGATAAAAGTTTACCTTTTGCCTATTAAAAAATTTAACGTTCAGAAAGGTGTGGAGAAATTGGTTAATTTAAAAAGTAGTATTGAAACAGAAAATAAATATTCAAAAGAATTTTTAGTTAAATTGTATGAAGAAATGGTGAGAATCAGAACTTTTGAAACAAAAGCAGGAGAATGCTTTAACAAAGGGATGTTAGCAGGAAATATCCACCTCTGTATTGGGCAAGAAGCGACAGCAGTTGGTGCTAACTATGCTCTGGAGAAAACGGACTTTATTACAAGTACACACCGTGGGCATGGTCATTGTATTGGAAAGGGAGCCAAAACAGATAAGACAATGGCGGAGCTTTTTGGGAAAGCAACAGGCTATTGTGGTGGAAAAGGTGGATCCATGCATATTGTGGATGTGAACTTAGGAATTCTTGGTGCTAACGGTATTGTTGGTGCAGGGATTCCAATTGCTACAGGGTCTGCTTTAGCTTCAAAAATTAAAGGAGCGGATGAAGTAACCCTTTGTTTCTTCGGTGACTCTGGTGCGAACACTGGAGCATTCCATGAATCCATTAATATGGCTGCCACATGGAAGCTTCCCGTTGTATATCTAATCGAAAATAATGGCCTTGGCGTTTCGGTTGACATCAAATCAGTAACAAACACACCTACCCTAGCTGTAAGAGCGGCGGCTTATGATATCCCAGGTAAAACAGTAGATGGCAATAATGTATTGACCGTGTATGAAGCTGTTAAAGAAGCTGTTGAATATGCAAGAGCAGGAAACGGTCCATCCATCATAGAGTGTGAAACGTTTAGGCATGAAGGACATTATTGTGGTGATCCTTCAAGCTATCGTCCAAAGGAATATATCGAAGAAGCCTATAAAAAAGATGCTATTAAGAGATTCAAAGAATACTTGCTTGAAAACGATGTAACCGAAGCAGAAATAATAGAAGTTGATGAAGCGATGAAAAAGGAAATTGAAGAAGCATATGAATTTGCCGTTAATTCTCCATATCCTGATCTCAGTGAAGTAACAACGGATGTATATTCTCAAGATAACGAAAGGAGTGTTGTACGATGAGTAAAAAAATAAGTATTAGTGCGGCTATTAGAGAGGGAATGCATGAAGAAATGGCAAGAGATGAAAATGTCATTATGGTGGGCGAAGATTTAGGGAAAATGGGTAGCCCATTTGCTTTAACATTAGGATTTTTAGATGAATTCGGTCCAGAACGAGTGGTTGAAACACCTATTTCAGAATTAGGCTTTACAGGAATGGCAGTAGGTGCGGCTATGAGAGGAATTCGACCAGTGGTTGAATTAATGTACAATGACTTTATTAGTGTGAGTCTAGACCCAGTTATGAACCAAGCCGCAAAGTTACGTTATATGACTGGTGGCCAAATGACAATTCCCATGGTGATTCGGGCACCCATGGGAGCAGGAAGAAGAAATGCTGGACAGCATTCACAATGTTTAGAAGCATTATTTGCCCATATCCCTGGTTTAAAAGTAGTTTGTCCATCAACTGCAAAAGATGCAAAGGGTTTAATGAAAGCAGCTATAAGAGATAATGACCCTGTTATCTTCCTTGAGCACAAACTTCTTTATGCTAAGAAGGAACAGGTACCTGAAGGCGAATACGTAATTCCACTAGGTGAAGCAGATGTTAAAAGAGAAGGAAAAGACGTAACGATTATTACATGGAGCAGGCAGGTTTATTTTGCCCTAGATGCTGCTAAGGAATTAGAAAAGTCAGGTATCTATGCAGAAGTGTTAGATCTTCGTACATTAGTTCCCCTTGATTGGGAAGCAATAAAAAAATCTGTTTTAAAAACACATAATGTAGTCGTGGTGGAAGAAGGAGTAAAAAGAGGCGGTTTTGGTGGCGAGATTAGCGCCCAAATTATGGAAGAACTTTTTGATGAATTAGATTCACCAGTTGAAAGGGTAGCTGGACTTAATATCGTATCTCCTTTCAGTCCGCCGCTAGAGGATGCAAATTTCCCACAAGTGGATGATATTGTGAGTTCTGTTAAGAAAGTATTAAGTAAATCCGTGACTTATGCGTTAAATTGTTAATTTCAAAGATTGCTAGATTGAAAGTTGAATAAATGAGAGTTTGGAGGATAATAGATATGGCTGTTGAAATTAGAATGCCACAGTTAGGTCTTACGATGGAAGAAGGAACCCTAGACGAATGGCTAAAGCAAGAAGGTGACGAAGTAAAGATCGGAGAACCTATTGTACAGATTCAAACCGATAAATTAACAAGCGAAGTTGAAAGTGAAGTAGATGGCGTCCTATTAAAGATAGTGGCACAAGAAGGAGAAGATATTCCTGTAAAAGGTCTATTAGCTTACATAGGGGAACCAGGTGAAGCTGTAGGTGTAGTTGATGAAAGCGCTACGGCTGTGGAAGAAGAAGCCGTTGTTGAAGCGGAAGTGAAAGTTGAAGAAACAGTTGTTTCCTTACCAGCAAGGTCTGGAGGGAGGATCAAAATCTCTCCTTTCGCCAGAAAAACGGCAAAAAAAATGGGAATCGATTTTACAAATCTAATCGGAACGGGACCTGGAGGAAGAATTATTCAACAGGATATCCTAAAAAAGGCTGAAGAGCCAACATCACCTGCTGCAGTAGCTGTTGCAGAATCTGCTACAACACAAGTTGGAAGCATCGAATTAATGGATGGCGATACAGTCGTGAAACTTACCGGAATCAGAAAAACAATAGCGGAAAGAATGTACAAGTCCCACAATGAGATTCCTGTTGTCACTCAAGATGTCAAAATTGACGTGACCAAGTTAATGGAATTCAGGAAGCAACTGAATGCAAGTAGAGAAACAAAATTATCAGTCAATGATTTTATACTAAAAGCGGTAGCTAAAGTACTGAAAAAGAATAAAAACATTTTAGTAAGTCTAGATGGCGACAAGATTATTCAACGAGCTCATGTCAATCTGGGGATGGCAGTTTCATTAGATGAGGGTCTTATTGTCCCCGTTATAAAGGATGCAGATAAAATGGGAATTGAAGAATTATCCGAAACAGCAAAAGATCTAGCTGTAAGGGCACGCGAAGGAAAACTCAATATGGATGAATATTCAGGTTCCACATTTACCATCACTAACTTAGGTATGTACGGCGTTACATCCTTTACTCCTATCATTAATCAACCAGATGCAGCAATTCTTGGAGTCAATACGATTCAAATTGAATTGGATATAGATGATGAAGGAAATGTATTTAAGAAACAAGTAATGACTATATCTTTAACATTTGATCACCGACTTCTTGATGGATCAGCAGCGGCTGTATTCCAACAAGGTATAAAGAAATTTATTGAAGAACCTATGAATATTCTTCTCTAATCTTAAAAAAAGCTCTTTTTAATAAAAAATGAGTGGAATTTACAAAAGCGTCTATATCCACAAGGAGGTATGGTGAATTTGTCAAACGAAAACCAAGAAGTCATTGTAGTTGGAGGAGGTCCTGGTGGATATGTGGCCGCTATTAGAGCGGCCCAACTAGGCGGAAGAGTAACATTAATTGAAAAAAGTAAATTAGGTGGTACCTGCTTAAATGTTGGGTGTATCCCTACGAAAGTACTGCTTCACTCTGCGGATTTATTAGCGGAAGCTAATCATGCCAAAGACTTTGGCATTAATGTGAATGTAAATGGTTTTGATTGGAAAAAGGTATTGGAAAAAAAGGATAGTATCTCCAGTCAGCTTGTAAATGGGATAAACGGGTTAATAAAAGCAAATAAAATTAAAATAATAAATGGAACGGCCCAATTTGTCTCTCCCGATACACTGTCCGTGACCAAGGTAGATGGGACAAAAGAAATCATGGGTGACGGGAAAATCATTCTTGCAACTGGATCCGTTCCGGCTATACCGCTAATTCCAGGTGTGAAAGAAAATGAGAATTGCATTGATTCTACAGGTGCCCTCTCCCTTAATGAAGTTCCTAAATCACTTCTTATCATCGGAGGCGGGGTCATCGGTGTTGAATTTGCATCTATATACAGTCAATTCGGTACAAAAGTAACCATCATTGAAGCACTACCTAAAATTCTTCCATTGATGGAAGAAGAATTAACTTCCCTATTAAGAAATAAATTGGAAAGAAGCGGGATTGACATTTATACAGAAGCAAAAGTACAATCTGTTGACTCCACGCCTATAGGAGCTAAAGTGAATGTGGAATACAAAGGCGAATTAATAAGCTTTGAAGCAGAGAAGGTACTGGTTGCTGTTGGAAGAAGAGCCAATACAGCAGAATTAAATCTAGATAAAGCCGGTATTGAGAACGATAGAGGTAGAATTAAAACGAATCATAAATTGGAAACAAATATTAAGAATGTCTATGCAATTGGCGACTGTTTAGGAGAAGTTATGTTAGCACATGTTGCTTCTGCTCAGGGAGAGGTAGCTGCCGAAAACGCAATGGGTTTGGAAACTTTCTATAACGGTAAAACAGTTCCTTCCTGCATCTTTACAAATCCTGAATTTGCAGGGGTTGGATTGACGGAAGAAAAGGCAAAAGAAGAAGGAATTGATTATATAGTAGGTCATTTCCCTCTTATGGCTAATGGAAAGGCACTTATAATGAATGGCGGAGAAGGCATGGTCAAAGTCATTCTCGGCAAAGAGTATAGAGAAGTCCTGGGTGTTCATATTTTAGGAACAAGAGCAACTGATCTTATTGCCGAATGCGCACTTGCGATTGGTATGGAGGCCACTATTGAAGATTTAATCGAAACGATCCATGCACATCCTACATTAACAGAGGCTGTAAGAGAAGCAGCATTAGCGACCGAAAATAGAGCCATCCATGCCATAAATAAGATGGTAGAAAAAAAGTAGAAGGGAGTGAAACCCATTAATAAGAGAATTGGTTTTATAGGTTTAGGTGTAATGGGATTACCCATGGCATTAAATCTTCTGAAAAACAGTGATTATCCTATACTAGGATATGATGTTTTTAGAGAGAAGCGTAGTATTTTTAAAGTGAACGGCGGGAAATCCCTTGACCATGTAGATGAAATTTATCAAAGCTGTGATATTATTTTTCTCTGCCTACCTTCTAATGATCTTGTAAAAAGTAGTATTCAAGAAATTATAGATAAAGGGAAAAAAGGGACAATTATTGTTGACTTAAGCTCTACTTCCCCCTCTCTGATTAGAGAAATGTATGAGAAGGCACGGAAAGCAGGAATAAATCTATTCGACTCTCCAGTGAGCGGTGGAGAGGCAGGAGCCATTGCAGGTACACTAGTAATGATGTGTGGCGGAGATAAGGTAGTTTTTGATAAAGTGAATCCGTTACTTCTCCATATGGGGAGTTCCGTTACATATATGGGAACATCAGGTTGTGGCAGTATAGCAAAATTGGCCAATAACATGATTGCAGGTTGTTATCTCGGTGCTATGGCAGAGGGATTGGCGTTTGCTGTTAAGGCTGGTCTTGATCCTGAAACATTATTTAATGCCATAAAAGATGGATATGCTGGAAGTCCTATATTTGCAGCTAAAGTCCCTAAAATTCTGAGTAGGAACTTTGAAGCAAGTGCTAGGATTGCAGTTCATCAAAAAGATCTTAAGAATGCTATCAAACTAGCTGAGGAATTAGAAGTCGAAATACCAATGTCTAAAATAGTTCTCGATATTATGAATGAAATGGAAGAATTAGGTAATGTTAATGAAGATCAATGTGCTATCGTTAAAATATATGAAAAAAATATGGGTGTTGAAATAAAAAAGGATACACCATTTGTTAATTAGATCGTTAAACCATACTTTTTTAATTCTTTTTAATCGATGATACACATCATAATTGAAGGGATCTTTCAGAATCACCATTGAATCAGTTGACTATGACCTGACTTTTTTGCAAACTCTTTATAAATTATCAGAATAAGGATACTCTCTCGATTGAATATATAGATGAAACTACTATTATTAGTGATTTTTGTGTTGCACCTGGTCGAGCTTAAAAGAAGAATCTATAGAATCAATGATAGCTTGGCTCCTTTTAAATAGTTTACTACTTAAATATTTAAATAAAGGAAGAAAACAACCTATTTTCTCACGAAGAAACGTTGTTTTCTTTTATCGTATACTTAGTCATTTCATAGTAGCATTTTCCAGCTACTCCACGAAGCCCGTTCCCGTTTTCTCCGACAACGACCTCCAGCTAAACTTCCGGATCGGTCTTCAGAGTATCTGCTGTAATCTAAGGAAGTGATTTTGAAGATCTAGTCAATGAAGAGGTTTATCACTCCTATCTTTATATTAATAACAATGATGATTGCAAAATGGGTAGGATTTATTCCCAAAATTGTGGTTCTTACTAGGTTTTCTAGTTATGACCGTGTTAAATACTATTGGAGTATTCAATGAATCGGTTGCCCACTATATCACATTCGTTTCAAAGTTTATGATACTAATGGCTATGGCCAGTGTAGGGTTAGGTGCCGATTTTAAAAAGATTAGAGAGATTGGATTAAAACCAGTATATTTGGGATTAATAGCATCCCTCATTGTTGGGGTAGTCAGTATAGCTATTCTCTACTTAGTTGTGTAAGAAGACTTTTGAATAATAACCCACTACAATGGACTCTGTAATTCTGCGGAGAATTGAAGAGTCTTTTTAGTTAATGATAATTATCTCACAAAGAAACGTTGTTTTCTTTTTATAGTATCCTCAGTAGTTTCAGAGCATCATTTTTCCACGGATCGGTCTCCAGAGCCAATCACTCTACTCGAAGAAGCCATTCTTGAAGGCTTACTCACTGTGCAGTCATACTAGGAGCGATCTCAAGAAGGCCTCTAGTAACCGTATTATTAAAATACATTTATTCTCCCTAATATTCTTTTCTTCTTTTGGTCATATAGATTGGTGAAAAAAGAACTATTCACTCATTAGGGATTGTAATATAAACTGTGAACGTAAAAGGGTGTATGGCTTTTACTGCACAGTTTATTTGCTGTGGGTAGCTAAGTATATTCAAAAAGTAGGTTATTTATATGTTTAATGTAGTTTGAAATAAAGTTGCAATAACTGACGTCATGGAAACGAGTACCTGTGTATTAAAAATGCTTATCATGGGGTAGCGTCAAGAAAAGGGGGATTACGAGTTAAGGAAATCACAATATAGTGCAACCAACATGGTTACCTGTTTGGAACATAGTTGTAGTATATACACTTCACAAAATGTTTTATTACTATTCAATATCACTCTTTGGTTTTGATCTGAAGAAGGTGGATACTATTACCCTCTATTAATTTATTTCTCATTATTAGTCTTTTTTCTTTTAATACTTTCTTTGTTTGTGCTTCTGAGAAGGTCTACAAGGAAATTATCTTTTATTTCATGCAATTACTTGCCTAAATTAATAGCAAAATAGCAATTACAGGGTCCTTTAATATAATCGGGTGTTAAATTAACTTTTTTTGATCTTGGCCATGCTGTATACGAAATTAAAGGATTAATAATAATTAATAAATATCCACGTTCCTAGATATTGGACAACTAGTGTCTGATAGTGTCCAGTTGCTTCTAGAATCTTCGCTTGTTATACGAGATCTATGTCCCAACCACCTCAATCATGTTTCTACAAGTAGGGGGCAAACTGTTTAGCTAACGGGATCTTAGTCCCACGGGCAGTTACGTTTTACCCCGGCTACCGTTATAATAAGACCATATAAAAAATGGTCAACCAGAAATATTTTCATATCTGATTGATCTTATAATACGAACGGGGTAGTTTAGTTGAAAATCGATGTTTAATTTGTGTTCAACAATCGTACCTTGCAGGTAGTTACATAAAAGTGATCATAAATCATTTAGATAATCTTCAAATAAATGATTTTTTTTGGTTATCTTTTTGTACGGCTGTACTAAAATAAGTATATGAGTAAAAAAAACAAACCAACTAATCAAAAAGAAATGTCATTCATTGAAAAAGCCCGTAGAGCACAAATTGTGGAATGTGCGATTAAAACAATCGCAGAAGTAGGTTACGCTCAAGCCTCTTTGGGACAAATTGCAAAACGTGCAAATATCAGTAAGGGGGTTATTTCTTATCACTTTGCAAATAAAGAGGAATTATTGGAGCAAATACCTATTGAATACTATTTGGCTTGGCAAGCCTATATTGCTCCAAGAATAGAAGCTCAAAAATCTCCTAAAGAAATGCTTCGGGTGTATATTGAATCCAACCTTACATTTATAGATGAAAATCGTCAGCATGTTTTCGCTGTTATAGAAACGGTTTCTAATATGAGAACTGCGGAAGGTAAACTTCAGTTTGCAGCCGACCATGATGAAGCTATTTTACTTCCAATTGAGAATATACTTACCCTGGGGATGCAAGAAGGAGTTTTCAGAGAATTCACCAGATCATCAGCAAGGGTGATGGCGTTAATAATAAGAAGTGCCATTGACGGGTTTACCCTTGAATTAACGAGAAAGTCACATTTAGATGTTCAGGAATATACTAGAGAACTGGTTACAATCTTCGACAAATCAACTAAAAAGTAATGTGTCGCTTAGGAGGATCCAATGATTTACTATGAGGTACTTTGTTATAGTTGTAAAAGTATATTCAGAGTATACGAAGGTTCCTTAAATTATAAACAATTTAAGGAAAAAAAGGCTAAGATTTTTTGTTGCGAGGATTGTAGTCATAAGATACGTATGGACGCAATTAAAAATTTCTTTAGATACTTAGACTAAAGGGTGCCTATATTCAAGATAAGCTGCCAATTTGAAGTGACCCCTAAAAGTTAGACACCGTTATTTCATTAGGCAACTTGGGTAAAATGAGTTCGGTATTGTACCCGGCTCATTTTTAATTTAATCTGTTAATCTATCTTAAAAAAGAAGACTTCTTAAATAAATGGACCAATTTTTGAAAAGATCCCCTCAAGAATGAGGGAGGAAAATTATATATGGAGATCATGAAAATTTGACGGATTCGGACCATTGATGTGTGTTCTTTCAATTATAGATATTATGCATTAATCGTAAATTACATTTTTTCCTTGTTCACTTAACTCTTTTAAAGATGTAAGCATATGGTTTATTTCTTCGTCAGAATGTCTTTCCCATGAGCCTAATTCAGCTAGTATTTTCAAAGGAGATATAGATCGATAAGAACGGGTTGGGTTTCCGGGAAACCTCTTGTCCGTTACGTTCGGATCATTTTCAAAATCACCTAGTGGTTCTACGATATATATTCTTTCTTTTGAATTAGACCTTGCTAGTTCAGCACCCCATTTAGCAGCATTTAAAGTCGCAGTAAAATATATATAGTTCGATTTTTTCTCTTGGTAATTTGATAAGTGTTGAGGTTCTAAAAAATCTCCAACTTTCAGTTCTGCTTTAGTACCATGAAAAAAAGGCCCATTATCTAGGACATCTGTTTTGTTATTCATTCTGATACACTCCTTTGATTTTATAATAAAAGTATATTTAATTATATAAAAGATTAGTCTATAAAATAACCTTTAAGTATTTTTTATGGATAACGACTAATCATTTATACTAAAAGGGAAATATTGCTACAACATAAGGTAGGTTCTACATGTTTTTTAGAAAAAAACTACATCTATATAAAAAAATTTAGACAGTGTATGTAATCTTTTTTAAGGTTGGCAACATAAAGTTCCTTCGCCCTTTTCAAGAGCAGCTTTTAGACTATCAAGAACTCCTGACCAAGCCATATGGTGCCAATTGATTGCTTCAGTCCAGTCCTCATTATCTTTAAATCCTTATGTTCAACAATCACTTTGGTATAGTCCTCATTGATCGATATAAAACTTACATTAACATTTGTTAATTCATTTTCATTGTTCATTAATGACTCAAATTGGTCTGGTCCTTCCCAAGTAAAATGAAGCTCTTTCTCATTAATAAGTTTTGTGATTTTACACCACTTTGTATCCATATCTTCAGTATTTCCAGGTATAAAATAAAGTTCACATGCACCACCTTCTATAGCTTCTACAACTGTTTCAGGAAACATCGT
Organism: Cytobacillus kochii; assembly: GCF_044790165.1. Lineage (NCBI taxonomy): Bacteria > Bacillati > Bacillota > Bacilli > Caryophanales > Bacillaceae > Cytobacillus > Cytobacillus kochii. The sequence goes on from NZ_CP085254.1 coordinate 739,587, forward strand.
GTAGAGTTGCAAGAGGTTGCAACTCGAACTCAAATCAGAATAATGAGCAATTGGACTGTTTGTCCACCGCATAAGAAAGAGCTTTTATCTAATGATTGAAGAAGAACACTATGCCAAAGATATTATGCAAAAAAGGTTTCATTCCTGGATTTACTTGAAAAATATGAAGCATGCGAGATACTGTTCAATTCATATATCGAACTATTACATCCCTTAAAGCCGAGATATTACTCTATTTCTAGTTCTCCAAAAGTAAATTCCAAGTAGTTTGAGTATAACTGTAGCCGTTATAAAAGAACCTGCTAGGAATAGTAGGGGTATTTTTAGGGTGGAGCATCTAATAGATAATCGTTTTATTTTTTTACTTACCATTTTTGTGACATAAGAAAAGGACAATACCACTGATTGTCCTACATTGAGTATTAAAAATCTAATTACCTACATATGGATGGATATGCGCTAGCATACTTTCCTTTAACCATTTTCCTTGCTTATGATTATCCATTGTAATAACAACCCAACAAGTATCCCTGGTATAACACTAATCACTGGTAGCCATATAGGTGCTATATGTAAATCAAACAAAGTTATCTTCGTAGAAAAAATGGTTCCTATGGTCATAAAATAGCCTGAAAACAAAAACAGGAAAGATGAATACGGCTTTTCACCACCGCCTGCATCTTTATAGGCATCCCATATTGCAAAGAAATATAAACAAGGAAAAAATAAAATCCACTTGTGGTTAGTTAGTTGAATTGCCCTTTCAACATCACCTTGTAAGCTAGATAGGATAATTAGATTTAGGTTCCCTTTTACAATAATTAAAACAATTAAAGGTATGAGTACAATGCCTTTAAGGTATTTACCATTTAATATTTGCCCAAAACCAGGAAATATAATGCTCCAAAGTAATACTTCGATTGTTTTCACGCCATTTATTTGTTTCCACTTTTCTTTATTATATTTGTACGATTTATTGCCGTTGGTACTTCTTCCATCCATCCATTTTTTATCATGATATTTGCGCCATCATTAGCATATTTTACAATTTCAGCTGAGAGCCGATTGTAATTCAACACTAGATCGCTTCTTTGACTAACTGATGCGGCAACTCCATAATTACCTATACCACCTGCTACCAGCATATTAAAATGAAACATCATTAGCTTATCTGAAAAAACTGGAACTGTAGATTCTAACGTAGCAGCATCCCATGTCATTGGTACTTGAATATCACTTTCAATTAAACAATCACCAAAAACTTTTATGTGTTTTTTAGCTATTTCTTTTCCTCTATTCATATAGTCTCTTACTTTTTGTGATTCTGCTGTTTGCCCGAAACCTATAGAAAGCATTACACCAATAACATTCGTTTGAATATTCGAGAATAAATGGGAAATTTCAATCACGTTCAGTGGTCTTTTCTTCCCAATAAACGATATACCGTCAAAATAGTTTTTATCTTCAATAAAATTGACTTTATTAGGAATAGGTGTTTGTGGAGGCCGAATTAATAATCCTTTATTGAGTAAGCTATCAATGACTTGATCATAAAGTTTGGAGGTCTCTTCATGACAAGAACTAAAGAAAGCCCGTATATCTTTTCTAGTTGACATAGCTTTCATCAAACTATACTGCGCCATTCCTACCTTACCAAGGTTTTGTAAATAACTTAGAAAGAAGATATCATCAAATAAACGAGGTGCTTGTAGGTTTACATCTTGTTCTGTAAACCCAACAGGGATTGGGATTTCTTCTTGGGTGAATATACTTTTTATATTGTCCAAACTTTGAAGAGATATGTCATAGGCTATTTGAATATACGGTTCTATATCTGGGTCTTGAACTTGCACTAGAAAGTAATTTAAAACATGTTCTGTCATACTATTTTGTAAGTAAGTTGACCAAAGAGAACCAATTTCTGATGAGGTTAAGGGTATATAACTTGTTTTACTCAATATGATATCCTCCCAAATGTAACAAATTTAAACATAGTATTTGATCGATAAAAAAAACTATTAATGGTAAATAATGAGATGAATAACACCACTATATGAAAAGTTTTTATCAATGTTTTTAATGCCATACTGAAAATAGAGGAGTATTTTATACAAAAGTGGGAAGACAAGAAAAAAGCGAAAACCTATTCGAGAAATATAAAGTCAAGCAGTTCGTAGAGAAGATGACGGTTTATAAAGTGAAGAAAAAAGTAATAGTGACCTTTTTCTAGATAGAAGAGGGTAGAGTGCCAATAAATAAAAGAATGAGTTTGCCGGTGGGGGTTATTTATCTTGACCGGCTTTTTTGATTCTTATTTCGAAACCAATTCATAGGTATCCGTTAATACGGAGTAGACGTATATTGCGCAGCAAAATCACCTGACTTGGGTGACTATGTAAGAGAATGTAGTGAAAGTCAATGGGTATAGAATATCATGAGAACCCTCGGGCTTATTCAGCAGTTACTACTCAACGAACAGGTTGGTCATCATTCTTGTGGTTAACTAGTTAAATTTCGCTTAGCTATATGATAGGCAAAGCATATGATATCATAGACCTATACTTAAATTTAAATTTAGGTTGTTCTAGCTTAATCGGTGAGTGCAGAAAACCTAAGACTCCTAAAATTGTACTTAAAATAGTTAAGCCGTTGTTTATCCAATTAAATTGATTCGATTTAGCAAAGGCATTTAAGTTTAGACGTGGAATTATTTATGAATAGATGATTAATGAAGCAAGTGCCATCACCTGCTTTAATTGCCATACATACAAAATACTTTGTACCTACGATACAATTTGAATAGATGGAAGAGTTAAGTAAATTGAATTCTATAATAACTATTAATTAAGAAATAGAGGAGTGGGACAATATGCAATATGATGCAAAGAATTCGGAAGAATATCTAGAATTGCTTGAAGACGATTGGAGAAAAGAGAAATTGCTTGCGGTTCGACAAATGATTTTTGCTTATGCACCCGAATTTGATGAGGTGATTCGCTATAAAATGTTGAATTATGGTAAAGATGATACCTATGTGTTTGCATTAAATGCGCAAAAACATTATGTCAGTCTCTATGTGGGTACAATAGATAAGGTAGAAAATGCAGAGACCCTATTAGCTGGTTATAATTACGGAAAAGGCTGCATTCGTATCAAAAAAACGATAAAGATGGAAGATACGGGATTGGAACAATTTATTCATAAAACCGTTGATATGTGGCGCGCCGGTGAAAATACGGATTGTTAAGCTTGAGAGATAAGAAGGTCACAATCCCGTTGTGATCATATATGTAGGTGTCTGACCGTGTTAAACATAAATGCCAAAAAACGCTTCAGAATTCCTCTGAAGTGAATTTAATGTAATCATATGTGGAGGAAAACGATGACTTATGAAGAAATGATGCAAAAGCTTGAAGAATTAGGCAGTGATCAAACAAAGAGAATCTTCTTGAACCACGGAGTAAAGGAACCTTATTTTGGTGTGAAAATTGGAGATTTAAAAAAGCTTGTTAAGTATGTAAAGAAGGATCATGAGTTAGCATTACAACTATATCATTCTGGAAATCATGATGCGATGTATTTGGCAGGTCTATCCGTTAATCCAAAATTAATGGCAAAAGAAGACTTACAAGAATGGGCTAAGAAAGCTTATTGGTATATGGTCGCTGAATATACCGTTGCGCAGGTAGCAGCTGAAAGTGAGTATGCCCTTGAATTGGCTAATGAATGGATGAGCTCAGAGCAAGAGATGATCGCAGTTGTTGGATGGAGTACATATGCGAATTATTTATCAATTACTCCTGATGAGGAGCTAGACATAGGGGAAATTAGGACATTGTTGTACAGAGTGAAAGATTCTGTACATGAGGAACGCAATCGAGTTCGTTATGTTATGAATTCCTTTGTTATTTCCGTCGGCTCCTATGTACCTGAATTAACGGAAGAAGCGAAACAGGTAGCTGATTTTATTGGAAAAGTACATGTGGATGTAGGAAATACTGCTTGTAAGGTACCGCTCGCAAAAGACTATATAAAAAAAGTAGAGGATAAAGATCGAATTGGAATAAAGCGGAAGACATGTATTTGTTAATATAATAAAGTATAGTCCTGCTCATTACCCATGTGTGTTTGAGGTCGAAAAATAAACATAAAAGTGGAAAATTATCATTGAATAGTTTGACATTCCTCCACAACCGGGTGCTTTCTTGCAGCAAGAAATTCACTCTTTTTATAAATGGAAGTATTTAATTGAATATAAGGAGATTTTATGAAAGTCCGAAAAGAAACCGTTTGGAAATGAATGTGATCAATTTTATGATAACAATGAGAAAGGGTATTAAAAATGAAGGAGGAATAGGTCATGAATGTTTCATTCCATATTGAAATTCAAAATCTTTATCAAAAACTAATAGATGCTTGGAACAATCGTGATGCTAAGGGAATGGCTGTACTCTTTGAAGAACAGGGAGTCCAAATTGGTTTTGATGGAAGTAAGGTAATAGGGTCAGAAGAGATTTTATCGCACCTTACACCCATATTTGAAGGTCATCCTACTGCTCCTTTTGTTACTAAAGTTAAAGATACACGGCTTTTAGGTACTGATGTAGCAATTTTACACGCTATTGCAGGTATGATTTCACCTGAAACATCAGATATTAACCCATCAGTAAATGCTCATCAAACGCTAGTTGCCGTGAAGAAAGATCATGAATGGCAAATTGAACTTTTTCAAAATACCCCGGCTCAGTTTCATGGCAAACCAGAGTTAGTGGAGGAAATGACAGAAGAGTTAAGGCAATTACTTCATAACTGAAGTCGTAGCCTTGTTCAGCAAAAGGGCGCTTTCTGCAACAATGGAGGCGCCTATTTTCATTTAAGTGAGAAATAACAACTAGAATACATTAGGTATTAGGATAAAAATATGGTGGTAAACCGCATAATAAAATGCGCATTAAACAAGAAGCGATGGCAGTGGTAATCTAGGTTAAAAAGGTCAATTGTTAGAAGTAGTGGATAATCAATAAATCAGAAGAGAATATTTCATCACCAGTTATTCAAGAACAGAAAATCGGTAGAAATGATTCTTGTCCATGTGGTAGTGAGGGGAAATATATAGTTATGGGTGAAGAACTGCATCGATGTAATGTTTCTGTTATTAGGATTATAAACGGTAGATTTGAATGGACTTGTAAAGGTTTAAAAAGCATGGATTTTCCGGTCAAAATGTCCATGCTTTTGCAATCTATCTTATTTAAGTTGATTAATGCTACTTGTCTTCACGTAGTAAGTAGTTGTTCCCGTCTTGGTCTTTAAAAGAGAACATTGTACCAAAAGGAAGTCTTTGCATTTCATCTACTTCTACTCCATTTTGGTTCATTTTTTCGTAAGCTGATTCTATATCAGTTGTGCTGAAAAGGATAGAAGGGTGAGAAACAGCTGAAGGGTTTTGTTGTTCCATTGCTGACTTGGAGTAAAGAACAAGTGTTGTAAATTCGTCTTTACTTGGACCGACTTCTATCCAAGACATGTTTGGTCCCATAGCTTGTTCAAATTTTAAGACAAAACCAACTTTGTTTATCCAGAAGTCTTTCGCTAGTTCTTGGTCTTTTACATAAACAGTTACCTTACCAATTTTGTTAATCATAGAAAACTCCTTTTTTATTTATTACTTTAATCCCAGTAATTTTATCATTTAATTTTAGCAATACAAATTTTTTTCATTTCCTTTTATGCTGTTCCAATTCATATGATATGTTGTATTAGGATAAAGCCTATAGAAACATTAAATATCACATATTGTCTCCATGATTGTCTTTAGCTAGAAGGTATTATTGATGAAAAATAGAAATATTATGTAATCTATTAAAAGGGGGAGACACGATGAAACTAGGAGCATTTTCTATTAGTTTAAATGTAAAAGATATTCATCGATCAAAAGCATTTTACGAGGATCTAGGATTTAAAACGCTAGGAGGGGACATTAATCAAAATTGGCTTATATTGAAGAATGAACAAACGGTCATAGGTCTCTTTCAAGGAATGTTTGAAAAAAATGCGCTTACATTTAATCCAGGGTGGGATAATAACGCTGAAAATCTAGAAGATTTTACAGATGTTCGAGAACTCCAAAAAGAATTGAAAGAAAAAGGAGTAAAATTAATACAGGAAGCCGATGAATCAACAGAAGGACCGGCATTTATTACTCTGGAAGATCCAGACGGCAATCCAATCTTAATTGATCAACATCGATAAGGTGGAACTCATCTGAAAAAAATCACACCGAAAAATAGAAAGAAAAGGTGCGATGAAAAATACCTTTTCTTTCTGGTGAGATTAGTCTATTTCGCATTTGCATCTGGTTGATGAATGCCGAAAATATTTCCTTCTGTATCCTTATAGTACCCCTGCCAAGCCATGCCAGGGAGAGCATATTTGGGCAATGCTACTACACCACCATTATTAAGTATTTTTCCTTCAATCGCATGGTAATTTTCTACTCCTATTGTACAGGCATAACCATTTAATGGCTGATTTGATTCAGGAGGAGGACTTTGACGTTGCATTAAAGCACCGTCAATTCCAGGCTCATCCTCATCGCCAGTTACTGCCCCAAAATAAGGCATACCTGCAAATTCGCTCCAATCTTCAAATGTCCAGCCAAATACTTCGCCATAAAACTTTCTAGCGCGGTCCATGTCATCTACATGAATTTCGAAATGTACTAATCTACTCATGATTACCTCCTAATTTTTCTTAAAAAAATGAATCCCTCATGTATGTAATTTCTACTAATTTGTAGGGCGCTCCTTCTCAATATGGAATTTAATTTATCTTTTATACATTAATGCCAAGCACTAGGAAGGTACCTTTTATTAAAGAGAGTCACTTGCTACACAGCAGGCGATTATTGTGCAGCAAAAAACTTCAATGTTAGGTGAAAGAATATAAAGGAGGGAAAAACAATGAATCATTCGTCGTTTGTTATAAGAAAAGCGGTTCTTGAGGATGCCATGGGCTTATGAAATTGTTATCTCAAATCTGGATTCGGAAGAAGTTACATTTGTTGAAGAATTAATATGAAAGAGTGGTTTATTGACCATGCTCCAAATTATAAACATTCGTTTGCTAAATCCAAGGATACAAGAAGCAGTGAACGATGCTCTTACATCCAGGTTACTATACCAATGTTAAGGCGATAAATCGGTATGAATAATCCTTTTGCAGCCGTTTTACAATTGTTTCTCCGTGTATTCCTTGTATATCCTTCTGATATAGGTGTTTCATTTTTGTGAAAAACAAACGATGCTATTGTATGGTATCGAGTAGAGGGTGGTTTTTAAGTTGTTAGGTTCATATCCTTTAATAAAATGAAAAAGCAGTAAATAAGAATCGCCATATTAGATAGCGCAAGAGTGTAAACATCTAAATTAAAAATTAGTTCTCCGAGGGGGATTATTCATCTCCGCCTTATAATTCTCAATTGATAAGGCAGTACAAAACCATAAACAATAAAATAAAACAAAATAGAGAAAAAATTAAACCATCCTTTTTCTATCATGTAACCAAAGTATTCTATTCCAATTTCGATACCAAATGAAATGAGGGTGAAGAATATGACTAAACTCCATTTGTTTTTCTTATTTGCGAAATTTAAGAAGATACAAGCTAATGATGAAGGGATGAAGGTAAAAGAGAGAATATCACCGAGTCCTAGCTTTTTAGGGGAACCTAAATCAACTAAGTCGAAAACGCGTAAAATAAATGCATCCATGATCCATGTTGCAAACCCAACAATACAAAAAATGATATATAATTCTGTTAGATTTATTCTCTTTTTGGGCATGAGGTTAAGGATAAATAATAGCGCGACAACAACGATGATTGGAAACCATAATCCTTTTGCTCCAAGGTCTAGGTTACTAAGTGCAGTAGAAAGCATGGTATCTCCTCCGAAAATTACTAAAACTTAGTATGTGTAGTAAAGAGAAGGAAAATACATATTAGTAACGGAGTACGACTGTCGTCCAGTATATAAAGCTCATAATAACAAAAACACCTATAAAGGTGAAAACGGCAGAAGGCAACCTTTTATACGTACATATAAGAACCCATCCAACGATTATATGAATAAGTAAGAAGATGAGCATCAAGACCTTCGACTTCCTTTCGTTAAAGATATTGGTGCAAGACCATGGGGCTTCTGCTCCACGTCCCTAGCCTTTTTTATAGACCAGCGCTTTCCAATCCACTAATGGTCGTAAATATACGAGAATATACGTCTTTTACATGTTCCCCTTTAATCTTTAAGGTGCATCCTTTATAAACATCAAAGCTAGGTGTATTGTGACAAGCGCTAAGTAGCAATAAAAAACTGAAGGTGACAAAGGATGAAGCACTTCTTCATTTCAAAAAGGCCCCTCCTCTTTAATAGGATTTTAGCATAATATCTTAAAGGAATATTTAGAATAGTAAACGAATTACTTAAATAAAAAACAGGGGGAAAACAATGAATCATTCGTCGTTTGTTATAAGAAAAGCGGTTCTTGAGGATGCCAAGGGTATAGCAAGAGTACACGTCGATAGTTGGCGTAGCACCTATGCTACCATTTTCCCACAAGAATATCTAAATAGACTTTCGTATGAAAAGAGGGGAAAATTGTGGTTAAACAATATTCCTCTTGGTGGCGTATATGTGGCTGAAAATGAGGTTGGTGAAATCATTGGATTTTCTTCGGGTGGGGAAGAGAGAAGTGGGAAGTACAACGGTTTTGATGGCGAACTTTATGCGATTTATTTAATAGAAAAGTATCAAAGAAAGGGAGTGGGGACGGCTCTGTTTGCAGCTGTGACTACTGAACTGAAACAAAAAGGATATCAATCAATGCTCGTCCTAGTTGTCGAGGATAATCACTCTTATCGATTTTATGAAGCCCTTGGTGGTGAAAAGATTGATTCTATTGAAATGAGTATGGCTGGTGAGAAATATGGGGAGATGGTGTATGGATGGAGAGATATTACCTCTTTGACATTAGAATTCAATAAACGTTTTACATATCGTTAAAGTGAGATTCATACTCAATTGTTATCATATTGATAGCGGGGATAGCATCAGTGGCTATCAGTACATTTGGCGAAGGAGGAGCCAAATGTTTTTTTGATTATTTCTAAAAAAAATTACCATATTCACTGGTATAATAGGTTTATATAAAGAGAAGGTGGGATAGTGATGACTTATCCAGTGAGAGTGAGGGCATGTGCGCTGATCATCGAAAATGATTCAATTCTTTTGATTGAATATGAAGATGAGAGAGGCATTCATTATAATTTGCCTGCAGGGGGCGTAGAACCGAATGAATCAGTCATTGAAGCTGTAAAGCGAGAAGCGAAAGAAGAAGCATCAATTGATGTGAAAGTAGGTCCTTTAGCATTTATATATGAGTATGCTCCGCACTTGAATGCGAATAAATACGGTGATATTCATTCGTTGCAGTTAATTTTTGAATGTACCCTTACCGATGAATCTATTCCTAAACAACCAAAGTATCCTGATCCTAATCAAACTGATGTAAAATGGATTAAATTATCCGAATTAAATAACATCTTACTTTTCCCCCATTTAGAAGAACATATTCTTACCTATCATCAACAGAAAAGAAATATCGGATTAATAGAAGAACAAACGCTAAGTTGATAGGAGAAGAATCTTGAAAAGAAAGATATTCGCAAGATTTGTTACTAGAATCATTATGAAAGTAAGAGGTTCAATATTTAAATGAAGTAAAAAAAACGACTGTCATAGTTAGTGTCATTTTGGTTAGTGTCGTTTGTGTGATGTTATTTAACTTTCTAAAGAAAGATGTCTGGGATGTGAATGCTGAGTTATTGAAAGAAGAGGTATTGTCCATTGAGTCATCTGTAGAAGAAGTAAATTTATTGGATATCACACCATTTGAGTGGGATAAGGTTTATTTCTTTGAGCCTTATACTCAGAAAGAGTGGATATATGAAACGGTCGGATATAAATGGGATACTATTAATGAAACAGTAAACGAAGGAATGAACCAAATAGTATTTATAAAGAATAATCAAGTGGTTTGTTATGTATATGGATACCCAGAAAATAACGGATACGGCATTTCTATGAGTGAAAAAACAACTCAAGTCCCTGCCGGCTCTCTCCTTATAGCGGATGAACAGCGCCCGTTTGAAGTGGTAAGGGATGGTGGTGTGGTCTATTTAAAAAGCAACTAGCAGATTGAATGTAGATAAAAGGAGAGAATGAAATTGATTACATCTGGAGAAGTTCAATTAGGGTTATATCGTGAGGAGCACTTAGAAATATTAAATAGATTCGAATTACCGGAAAATCAAGCGAAGTTTACCGCATTACCAAAGGAAAAAATAGCTGTTTCTGTTGGGCAATATCGAGTAGTCATCCTTTTAAAAGAAGTACCAGTAGGCTTTTTTCTGCTACACAGTACAAAAAGGGTAAGTGAATATACTACTAATTCTCATGCTATGTTATTGACAGCTCTTTCTATAGATTACAAACATCAGGGCAAAGGGTATGCTAAGCAAGCGATGCTCGCGTTAAAAGCATTTATCACTACTCATTTCCCCGATTGCCATGAAGTGGTTTTGGCGGTCAATCATAAAAACATTCCCGCACAGCAATTGTACTTAAAAGTTGGTTTTGTTGATACTGGTGAGCGGAAAATAGGAGAAATTGGCGAACAGTTTATATTGAAATTAGAGATAAAGTAATAGACCATTTTTATCTCAAACCATCTTCTTATTTTGAAGGAATACTAGCGTTTCTGTTTATGCAGAAACGCTTTTCTTTATGTAATGAAACCTGATCTATAAGATTAAAACGTTATTTATGAAACCGAGTGGCAAACAATTAAAAGCCATCGCAGACTTGATTGAGGCTGGTAAAATAAAGCCGATCATAGATAAAGCATTTTCATTTGACGATGCACAAAAAGCGATGGAATATGCAGAATCAGGGAGGGCAAAAGGGAAAATCATATTAAAAATCAAATAGGCGCTAAATATTCTGCCAGTGGCTGTAAAAAACTAGTCCCTCACATAATGGACTAGTTTTCCCTTTCTTAAACCTTATTTATTTGTCCGTTCTCTCTTAGAATGGAGAGGGAAGAATTTTCATTTGAAGCTATCTATTCTCAATTGAAAACTCTTTCTTTCTATTTTATAGTTTATTTCACAATAATGTAATATTTAGTTGAAAACGTATACACTTCTTATGTGGCCTAAATTTAGCGTAGATTCCTCATAATATTTAACCGATTAGGAATGATTGATATAAATTAATTCATGCGCTTTAATTGACAAATATAATATTAGTAATATAATAATAATCAATGCTAATTAATAATAATTATAGATTATGAATGAGGTCATTCTGTTAATCTATGATTAAATTTAAACAACTTTTAGGAGGACTACAACATGTCATTAATAGGAAAAGAAGTATTACCATTTAACGCACATGCATATAGAAATGGAGATTTTATTGAAGTATCTGAAGCAGATCTTAAAGGTCATTGGAGTGTCGTTTGTTTCTACCCAGCTGACTTTACATTTGTTTGCCCAACAGAACTTGAAGATCTTCAAGATCAATACCCAGCTCTACAAGAACTAGGTGTAGAAGTATTCTCTGTTTCAAGAGACTCTCACTTTACTCATAAAGCATGGCATGATACATCAGAAGCAATTGGTAAAATCACATATACAATGATTGGTGATCCATCACATACAATTTCTCGTAACTTCGATGTTCTTATTGAAGAATTAGGTCAAGCAGATCGTGGTACATTCATTATCGATCCAGATGGTATCATTCAAGCAGTTGAAATCAATGCAGATGGTATTGGTCGTGACGCAAGCATTCTTATCGATAAAATTAAAGCAGCTCAATATGTTCGTTCTAATCCAGGCGAAGTTTGCCCGGCAAAATGGAAAGAAGGATCTTCTACACTTAAGCCAAGCCTTGATTTAGTCGGCAAAATTTAAGGAGTGGAACCCCATGATATTAGAAGCAGAAATTAAAGAGCAACTCCATCAGTATCTTCAACTGATGGAGGGCGATGTATTACTGAAAGTAAGTACCGGAGAAGATGACGTATCAAAAGATATGCTGGCTCTCGTTGATGAACTTGCAACAATGTCATCTAAAATTAAGGTAGAAACAGCTACCTTAAAAAGAACGCCAAGCTTTAGCGTGAATCGCATGGGTGAAGATACAGGTGTAGCTTTTGCTGGTATTCCTCTTGGTCATGAATTTACTTCCTTAGTATTGGCCTTATTACAAGCAAGTGGCCGTGCGCCAAAAGTAGATGATAAGGTGATGGAACAAGTAAAGAATATTCAAGGGGAGTTTCATTTCGAAACTTACGTTAGTCTGACATGCCATAATTGTCCTGATGTGGTACAGGCCTTGAATATCATGAGTGTGTTAAACCCAGGCATTACACACACAATGATCGATGGCGCGGCTTTTAAAGAAGAAGTCGATAGCAAAAACATCATGGCCGTACCAACTGTTTTCCTTAATGGAGAAGTGTTTGGTAGTGGACGTATGACTTTAGATGAAATTTTAGCGAAGATGGGTAGCACAGAAGATCCAGCTGAATTTTCTAATAAAGATCCATTTGATGTACTAGTTGTTGGTGGTGGCCCAGCAGGTGCGAGTGCAGCGATTTATGCTGCTCGTAAAGGTATCCGTACTGGAGTTGTTGCTGAGCGATTCGGTGGTCAAATCATGGATACGCTAGGTATCGAGAACTTTATCGGTACGAAGTATACAGAAGGTCCTAAGCTTGCAGCTAGTCTTGAAGAACATGTGAAAGAATACGATGTCGACGTGATGAATCTACAACGCGCGAAAAGCTTACAAAGAAAAGAACTCATTGAAGTAGAATTAGAAAACGGTGCGGTTCTTAAGAGTAAGTCAGTCATTCTTTCCACAGGTGCAAGATGGAGAAACGTTGGCGTACCTGGTGAAGCAGAATTCAAAAATAAAGGTGTCGCTTACTGTCCACATTGTGACGGCCCATTATTCGAAGGAAAAGACGTTGCGGTCATCGGTGGCGGTAATTCAGGTATCGAGGCAGCAATCGACCTAGCGGGTATCGTTAAACATGTAACAGTTATTGAGTTCGGTGCAGAACTAAGAGCTGATTCAGTCCTACAAGAGCGTCTATATAGCTTACCGAATGTAAAAGTGATTAAAAACGCACAAACAACAGAAATCACGGGTACAGATAAAGTGAATGGTATCACTTATCTAGACCGTGAAACAGAAGAAGTACACCATATTGAACTTCAAGGAATCTTTGTTCAAATTGGTCTTGTTCCAAACACGGATTGGTTAGGCGATACGATTGAGCGCACAAGAACAGGCGAAATCGTCGTCGATAACCATGGTGCAACAAACGTCCCAGGCGTATTTGCAGCAGGTGACTGTACGAACAACCCGTACAAACAAATTATAATTTCTATGGGATCAGGGGCCAACGCATCATTAGGTGCATTTGATTACCTGATTAGGAATTAATATATATTTGCGGAGAAAGGTCAAGTGAGTTGAAACTCATCTTGCCTTTCTCTTTTTTTATGGAGTGAATGTATTGATATTGTTTGGGCTGGTTCAATCATGCAATCAAAGAAAAAGTGTTTTGCTCGTACATCTAGAGTAAAATCATCAAAGATACGAACAAAAAGTTTTCATTCTCTCCTTTTTTGGCCTTATTTGTTGACTAAGCGTTTATCAAATGGGTTATTTTTACAATTTTTACATATATTTTGATACAATTATACTCAATCAAAGGATTTCTAGAGGGTGGATGACTATAAATATGTGGAGACCTTTTTACGCTAGTGGTATCGTGTTAGAGAAATTAACAAAAGAAGATGTATTGAAAGCTGAGGAGCATTTTGGTGTGAAATTGCCAAGGGAATATGTGGATTTACTTCATATACAAAATGGCGGATACCTATTGAAAGATAGCATCAACATAGACGTAGAGATAGAAAATGAGCATACGCTTCCAATTGATTATCTTCTCGGTATTAAAGAAAATAAAGGTATCATGGAGACGAAGTATCTATTTAGTGAATGGGAAATTGATCATAATCAACTTATCGTTATTTCTGGCGATGGCCATTATTTTATTGTGTTAGATTATAGTAAGGATCAAAATAACCCGAATGTCGCTTATTTAAATTCTGATTCAGGTGAGCTAATCGAGTTATTCCCAACATTTTATGAATTTATGAACGAGCTCAAACCAGAAGATGATGAAAATTCATATGACCATGAAGAAGAGATCAATCAATTCCTGCGTAATCCTAATTTAGTAGCTGCAAAAAAGCTGGTAAACTCGGATAATGAAGATTTAATTTATCAAGGAATAGAATATTGGGGTCAAACAAGCAAAGATAAAAGTGAATTCAATCGTCTATTGCTTCACATTGTTCAGCACACTAAATTTTTGTCAGTTCAAGCATTAGTAGCGGGGATATTATGGAGAAAAGTAGCATCGGAAGAGATAAAAGAAAAGTCTGCCATTCAGGCAGTTTTTGATAGTATTCCAGATTCACCGTTAGATTTAGTGAAAGAATATAAACAAAAAATAGTTGAAGAATTGAATGGATAATTATTTCCTCGTTTTTGTTGTATAAGTGATTAGTTGATGTATATAGGAGGTTCCCACTCCACAAATGTCACCAATTTTCTGGAGGGAAATGGAATGTGTGACGTTGTTTAGCCGTTTGAAATTGTATGTTATGCTTAATTGTACATACAAGTAAAAAATCGTTACTATCAATATAAAAGGAGCAATTAAAATGGAAGCAGCAAAACAATGGCTTGCTATCCCCAAGGATACTAGAGAAATGCTCGTAAGAAATGTATTTTGTAGCAATTGTGGGGAAACGGAGATTGTGAAATACACGATTGAATCGGGTGATTATGGACCTATATTAAAAGGAAAATGTAAAACTTGTGGCAGTGAAGTTGCTCGTGTGATTGATTAGTGCTAAGTATGGAGGGATGGTCTTAGGTAGACTGTCCTTTTCTTTGATATAAGTTGATTTCAACATAAGTGGATTGCATAGCAATGACAATGTTAAAATAGACAATGGCTATTGGACAACATTGCAAAGTCCGTTAAAGATAGGAGTGAATAACATGGTTGATAATAATGATCTTTTAATCCGGTTGCGATATGCGTTGGATATTAAAAATAGTGAAATGGCAGAGATTTTTAAGCTAGGTGAGGAAGAGGTTACAGTGCCAGAGGTGGTGAAGATTCTTAAAAAGTTTGATGAAGATGAGGCGGAAAACCGAATTGAATTAACTGATGCGATGTTGAATTCGTTCTTAAATGGCCTCATTATTTATAAAAGAGGAAAACAAGAACCGAAACCCGGGCAAGCGAATACACCGGACCCGTCGATCACGAGCCATCGTCATATCAATAATATTCTCTTAAAGAAAGTCAAAATTGCTTTGGCATTAACAACAGAGGATATGATTGATATCTTTAGAAAAGCGGGGCTCAACGTTTCAAAAGGAGAAATAGGCGCGTTTCTTAGAAAAGAAGGACATAAAAATTATAAAGTGTGCTTAGATCACTTTGCTAGGAACTTTTTGAAAGGCTTGACTGTTAAATATAGGGAAGCATGATTTAAATAAAAGCAGTGGGAGTAATCCTGCTGTTTTTATTTTGTTGAAAATAAATAAATTAAATAAATATAGATAAAAAATTAATTATATTAATTTACAAATTAATATAATTAATATATAATCAAATAAAATTAAATGAAGGGAGTGCGTTATGGCTTATAAAGTGATTACGAGTTGCCCCGTTTGTAGTGAAACATTGAAAATTACTAAATTGCAGTGTGCACATTGCCAAACGACGATTGAAAATGAGTTCGAATTATCTAAGTTAGCGTCTTTGTCTAACGATCAGTTGCATTTTGTGGAAGTGTTCTTAACTTGTCGAGGTAATATAAAAGAGGTTGAAAAGGAATTGGGGGTTTCTTATCCGACCGTTCGCAGCAAGCTTTCAGATATCATTTCATCACTTGGTTATAAACAGGCTAAGAAGAATGAAGTGGATGAGAAGAAGGTCATCTCCATGTTGGAAAACGGTGAAATAAATTCAGACGAAGCAATTAAGCTCTTAAAAAGAGAATAAGGAGGCGTATTGGTATGAAAGAGGAAATCACAAAAGTGTTAACGATGGTGAGAGAAGGAAAAATAGATGCCGATAAAGGGGCAGAGCTGATCCAGGTGTTAAAAGAGAAGGAAGAGAAAGAAAGTAAGCAGCCCGAATCATCAAGTAAGTATATGGAAAAAGTACTCAAAATCCGTGTAAAATCATCTGAAAATGATAATGTCACAGTTAATCTACCAATCAAACTTGTCAAAGTGGTGTTGTTAGCAGGACATAATATTGCAGCGAGTATACCTGAGTCTGCGAAATACGTGAAAGATATTGATATTAACTTAATTATCGAAGCGATTGAAAATGAATTGGACGGCCAAATTGTTGATGTGAAGTCAGCAGACGGAGATACCGTTTCGGTCTTTATTGAGTAGTGACGATCCCATGCTGAAAATTACGGTGAGAACAGAAGGTATGCGATTAACGATTCCAGTTCCTCATGCTGCATTACATATTGGTTGCTCTATTCTTTTATCCAAAGTGTTTCAGCGGTATGTATATGCGGGAATCAATCAACAACTGCAAAAGAAAGAAGTTGATTTTGTCATCCCACAAATGGATAAAAAATGGTTGAAACCTATTCTGAAAGAAATAAAGAGTCATAAAGGCTTGGTACTAGTAGATGTCGTAGCGAATGATGGAACTGAAGTGAAGGTCAGATTGTAACTTTAAGGAGTGGTTATATTAATTCCAGTTCCTTTTTTTATTTGTTAGCAGGGCAAACAAGGATGTAAGAAAATTGGTAACTAAAAAAAGAAGTAATTAATAAAAAGGCAACAGTAAAAAGAATACTTAAAAGGTTATTCGCATAACTTCCTCCTAAATAAATCAAATCGCCAACCTAATTATATAGATGATATGTAAAACGACTCTTAATCTAACAGATGAGAAGAAGTAAAAACAGAGGACGGTGTATTGGTGTGGAATGGAGTAAAGAGACGGAAATGTTTATTATCTTTATTTATTACGTCATACCCGTAGTAGTGATGGGCTTGATTATTAGTGGGTTTGTGATACTATTCCGTAATTTAATAAAGGATAAAAGGAACAAAAATAAAGAAGATGTCTGAAGAGAAACCTGCATCTTAATTTGACGCAGGCAAAGATTTAGAACGCTTTATTAAAAGATAAGTGGATACTGTTCCCCAAATAAACAATATGAAATAAAAAAGTCTTTGAAGTAATCCTGAAGGGAGAGGAAAGAGTGGAACAAGTGAAATCAGAATAGTAGTAGATATTAAGCTTGCTGTGCAAAAATATGTCCATTTTCTAATGGCTGGCAGTTTCTTAGCGAAAATGAGTAGGCCTGGAAATACGGTTATCATAGCGATCCATACGAGAATAGAGTGCCCTAATAAATTGACATCAGCAGGGATTATGCCTGAGATAAAGGTAGAAATGCCTATTAAAAGGATAAACGATGTTGCCATTCGATTAATCAATGATTTGCACAAATATTGGGAGAGATATAGTACTCCGATACAAAAGGTTAATCCATTAAACACAAAGAGTCCATTCATCCCCACATGATGAGGGGAGCATATTTCATAAGGTGCGAATGCATAAGTGAATTCACCGCAGGTAGTTACACCAAGGTCACTCATAGCATGATGTAAATAGCTATAAGACGCTGTTGTGGTGAAAATGAAGAAAGGTTCAATAAGAAAGTATAGGCAAGTCATCCCCCAACTTAAGAAGCCTATTCTATTTGATATATACATGAGATTCCTCCTGAGAGAAAGTTTATGTATATTTTATATCCATTATTTACTAAAGAGTATGGGCTATTTGTGTATATTGGTTTAAGGCTTGAGGCTGATAAGAGAACACTATCTAAAGAAAAGCGTGTTAAATCAAATTGGGAAGAAGTAGTGTATTCTTATACTAACAAAGTACGAAATTAAGTAAGAAACTTCACACATTATACATTTAAATGAAGTGATTTCTCACCGATATATTGATTGAGGTGGTAAAATGAGAGTTAGAGAAATAAAGGAAAATATATTAATAAGTAATAATAAGAAATTAATCAGTTGGATATATGTAAATTTTAGTCTTCAAAATTCTATAGGAGAGTCAATACACAAATTGAATAGTCTAAAGAGGCTAGAAAGGGACACAGTTATATTTGCAATAGCTAGAATGGAGCAAATTGAAGCATCTTATGATTCTTCAAAACATATAGGTATATTAGTTTCGGTAATTGTATTCCTTTATTCAATTTATAAAGTTTTAATTCCGGAAAATTTCGTCATATTACTATTACTACCATTATTGTTTTTTGTTATATTAAATTGGAGAAGAGAGCGAAAGGTATACCAAGCTGCGGTGTATTTTAAACGATTAATGTTAGAGGTAAAGGAATATCAAAAAGGAAATTAACCTAGTAGTTCAGTGTGATTTTCCAAGAGTATTTGTATTATTTTTAGTAAACATTATATAAAGTAAAAACACATTAAATAAAATGAGGTGAATTAAAAGGAAGGAAAAATCAACATAAGCTCAGGTTCATAAAGTTTTCTTCTTTCAATGTTCCTAAACACGTTTATGTTCCTCATGAATAATTCTCTTATTAAGTATGTTTACTTTCCCCACCATTAACAATCTCATATCTTCTACAATGTAGTTCGCTAGATCTTCATCTGAGATCGTATCTTCGTCAATATCCAAGCGAAAATCTTGTCCTTGTAACATTGGTAAATTCTATTTCGAAGTCGAATTGTACGCGTTTATCCATTATATTGCCCCCCACTCTTGTTATTGTTTTATTCCTATTCGTTTAGGGGGCATAAAGTGACCTTCTCATACAAACCATCTTATTCCCCGATATGATAAACTATAAATGTCAAAATTAACTGTTGTTTGAAAAGCAGTGTGTAAACATGCTATAAGTGAAGAAGGTATATTTGATAAATAGATATCTCACCGTGAGAGGATTGAATACATGATGAAAGAAAATTTTTGGCGTGAGTTGCCACGCCCATTCTTTGTGCTTGCACCGATGGAGGATGTGACGGATGTTGTTTTTCGTCATGTCGTTAGTGAGGCAGCACGGCCAGATGTGTTTTTTACTGAATTCACAAATTCGGAAAGTTATTGTCATCCTGATGGACAAAAAAGTGTTCGTGGTCGCTTGACTTTTACAGAGGATGAGCAGCCGATGGTGGCGCATATATGGGGAGATAGACCTGAGAATTTTCGTGAAATGAGTATTGGTATGGCGGAACTAGGATTTAAAGGCATTGACCTTAATATGGGCTGTCCTGTGCCGAATGTTGCTGGAAACGGTAAAGGTAGCGGATTGATTTGTCGTCCGGATGTTGCTGCTGAGCTGATTGCTGCGGCAAAAGCAGGGGGACTGCCTGTTAGTGTAAAAACAAGGCTCGGTTATAGTGAAATCGACGAATGGCGTGATTGGCTCACGCATATTTTAAAACAAGATATTGCCAACCTCTCGATTCATCTTCGGACGAGAGAAGAAATGAGTAAGGTAGACGCACACTGGGAATTGATTCCAGAAATTAAAAAGCTCCGTGATGAGGTAGCTCCTGATACGCTGTTAACAATTAATGGTGATATTTCTGACCGCCAAGTGGGACTAGAGCTGGCAGAAAAATACGGAATTGACGGTGTAATGATTGGCCGAGGTATTTTTAAAAACCCATTTGCTTTTGAAAAGGAAGCCAAAGAGCATAGTAGTAAAGAATTATTGGACCTATTAAGATTGCATCTCGATCTTCATGATCAATATGCAGGGTTGGAGCTGCGCCCGTATACCGGCCTTCATCGTTTTTTCAAAATTTATGTTCGAAGCTTTAAAGGAGCGGGAGAATTAAGAAATCAGTTAATGAATACAAAGTCAACTGATGAAGCACGTGCGTTACTTGATGATTTTGACAGAATAAATCATTCATAAGAGAAAAGATGAATATTTACTTCTTTTTATCGATATGATATGATACTGGTAATTAGATTCCATAATAAAAATCGAGAGGTGCCTTTATGAGTGCAGTAGGTTCTAAATAGGCAATTAAATTTGAAATGAATGCAATAACAAAAGGGGAAAATTTTATTAGTGATCCCCTGCTATTTGTTATGGATTGATTTCAACCTATGAAGATACCTACTATACTTTATAAAGCATGTGATGAACAGGGAAGCTATATCTAGCTTTTCTTATGGTTCATGACGTCTTCTAGCCTTATAAATGTAAAAGCTGCGGGGTATCCCTGCAGCTTTTTCTGTCTAAAAATCTATCGGAATCTAATAAGTAGGTGTCTTCACAATGAAAAAATGAGTGAGGAGCATCGAAATTGAATAATATGACATTTGAAAAACTACAATATAACGAATTAAAACAAATTGTGCAATCTTATTGTGTGAGCGGTTTAGGTAAAAGGTTAATCGATAAACAAGCACCGAGTACAAATATAAAAGTGGTGAACAACCGCTTACAGGAAACTACTGAGGCTCGAGCAATCATAGATGCCGAGGGCCATATTCCTTTTGTAGGTATTACAAACATTGAAAGCATTATTGATTCACTTGATAAGGACATTATTTTGCAACCGAGTGATTTAGTTAGTTTATCTGACTTTTTACGAGGCTGTCGCAAAATCAAACAATTCATGCAAAGCAAAGAGTTTTTCGCACCAACGCTTGCTTCTTATGCTCAGTCGATGTCTGAAATGAAGACAATAGAGGAAGAGATCAATTTTACGATTAAAGGCAGTCGTATTGATTCGTCGGCAAGTAGAGAGTTAAAAAAAATCCGTTTTAAAAAAGAAGCGACAGAAGAAAAAATTAACGAGCGTTTAAATAAATTTTTAAACAATGGCACGAATAAGAAGTATATCCAAGAGTTCTTTATTAGTAAAAAAGATGACAGATATACAATTCCAATTAAAGCCTCTTATAAAGGTCAAGTGCCAGGTGCCATTATTGAAGTATCTTCTAAAGGTTCTACTGTATTTATCGAACCACAGACCGTTTCGAAGCTGAGTGCAGAATTAGCAAGCCTTAAAGTAGAAGAAGAGATGGAAGAATACCAAATATTAGCGACACTCTCTGGGATGATAGTAGAAGAGTTACAAAAGATAAAAGTAAATATGGAGTTAATTAGCCAGTATGACATGGTATTTGCGAAGGCGAAATATAGTAAGCATATTGCTGGTATACAGCCGAAGGTCAATGATTATGGCTATATTAAAATAGTGAATGGTAAGCATCCCTTGTTGCCGAAAGATGCTGTACCCCTCCAGTTTGAGATTGGTAAAGATTATAGAAGCTTAATCATTACTGGCCCTAATGCCGGTGGAAAAACAATTGTATTAAAAACAATTGGGCTCTTAACTTTAGCGACGATGTTAGGGGTTCATATTGCGGCAGAACAGGGAACGGAGATCGCCATTTTTGAACATATTTTCGTTGATATTGGCGACAATCAAAGTATAGAAAATGCATTAAGTACGTTTTCATCTCATATGAAAAACTTGTCGGAAATCATGAACGCCTCCAATCATCGTACTCTTTTATTATTTGACGAAATTGGCAGTGGTACTGAACCGAATGAAGGGGCAGCACTTGCAATTGCGATATTAGAGGAATTCTATCATATGGGCTGTCTAACCATTGCAACCACTCATTATGGGGAAATCAAACGTTATTCAGAATTGCATAGTGATTTTATGAACGCAGCGATGCAATTCGATCAGGAAACTTTATCACCGTTGTATCAGTTAGTTATCGGGAAATCAGGAGATAGTAACGCATTATGGATTTCTCGCAAAATGAATATGAAAGAATCCGTATTAAAGCGAGCAGAAGCTTATATGGAGAATAAAGATTATCAACTAAAGCAAGTGAATCCAGATAAAATACGTCAGCCTAAACACAAGAGCGAAGCAGTTGCAGCAAAATATGATTATAAAAAAGGGGACAGAGTAAAACTATTGGATCATAATGACTTTGCGATTATCTACAAAGAAATGGATCAATTTTATAATGTTGTGGTCTACTATAAAGGAGAAATGATTGAAGTAAATGTCAAACGAATTACTTTAAATCTCCCAGCACAGGAACTATATCCAGAAGGTTACGATTTAGAAACCTTATTCACTGATTTCGCTACAAGGAAAATGGAACACGATATTAATCGAGGATCGAAGAAAGCCCTACGGAAAATTCAGAAGGAAATGAGGAAAAAATAAAACAATATTGATGTACCCGAGTCCATGTATAAGGATTCGGGTTTTTCATATTTAGTAACAACTCAAACTGATGAAGAGTTTAAGAAAGTGAGCGGAGCCAAAGGAATTAGCGCGTTCATCCAGAGAGAAACCAAGGAAGATGGCATAACGAAAGAGCTTTGCAAGTGTTCAAAAAAAACGGTACATAGACGAAGCTGATTATATTAACTTTCATAAATCCACCACTCCATTCATCCGTAAGAAGCACCTGATAACTGAAAAGGAATCAAGCGTGTGATGAATTACGACCAAAGACCTAGCGAAACTTTAGTCTCTAGCTAGTTAATCAGTCATGATTCCTTTTGTATGCTTATCTTAAGCAATCGGAAAAAATGGTGGCTATCGGGATTTGTTTATATTTCATTCGTTGGCTAGAGGAGAGACGGTAATGGGTTTAGGTGACAAGAAGGTTTATATTTTGCTTACAGATACAGGTACGTACTTTACGAAATTGATAAAATTCTATACGAAGAGAAGTTATAATCATGCATCTATCGCCTTTGATCATGAATTAGCAAAAGTATATAGTTTTGGCAGGAAAAAGCCACGGAATCCCTTTATCGGTGGGTTTGTAGTAGAGAATATAAACAAAGGATTGTTGAAGCATGCGGATTGCATCATTTATTCTTTCGCAGTTAATAATGAAGAACTGAGGAAAATGGAACAATATATCGCTACAATCGAATCTGAAAAGGAGGATTATCGTTATAATCTCTTTGGTCTATTTGGTGTGCTGTTTAATAAACCTTTGAAAAGAAGAAAAGCTTTCTTCTGTTCTCAGTTTGTAGCTTCCGTCATCCACGCAACTGACAGCATCAAATTTGAAAAACCGCTATCATTAATCACTCCGTATGATCTCCGCAATATCCCCTTTATACAGGTTGAATATGAAGGGAAGCTGAAAGATTATTTGTATAAGGAAATAGAACAACCTGAGGGAAAAGATTCTTTTTTTGTCTCAATATAGTAAATGGGTGCTAAAATTTTCCTTGTCATATTTTTAACAGATTCATTGCGTCTCTCTATGTGATAGGTATCATAGAAGCTATAACTGTGATCACATATCACATAATGGAGGTGACGATCCCATAAATGCATATAAGCGAAGAAATTACCGTCCCCACATTTTCTCAAGAAGTGTATAAATGTCTCCGGTATATTCCCACCAGGTAGAAGAGTTTCTATTAGAAAATTAGCTGACCAATTGAATGTCAGTACAATGCCGGTTAAAGAAGCATTAAATAAATTACATCAGAAGGCTTTTTTCATTTTGAACGGAGGAGTATTTTTGTTAGCCAGCTTTCATCGCAATAATTAATTGAATTATATGGATTACTTTAGAGAAAATGGCCTTGGAATGGTCGTATAGACATTATGAAGGTTCCTTTGAAGAAATCAATGAGTTGATTCAAAAAGATAATCCAGACATAGAACTTGCCTCTTAAAAAATTTAAGCAGAATTACAAATTGAGTTTGTTTATGGAATGGATGCAGCTGAAAATGGAATCGGCACGATGTCAGAAGAGCGTTGGGAGACGCTGATTGACCCGCTATGATGAAGGATTGATGGATGAGAAGTTCGGCTGCAGAAGAAGTCTTTACTACTAAATGGTGTCCGAAAGAAGAGTAAGTGATTCGATACACTTACTCTTCTTTGTTGTTTCTTCTCAGGAATTGTTGAATGAAACGGTTTGTATGGGAAAAACTCACAATAGCCGTTTTTTTATTTAGCTCTCTTTGGGGCAGGTAGTTCTTCGGTGGTCTCGGAATAGATGGAATTATTTTATTTATTCTCTCATGTGACAAGTTTATTCGGCATGTAGTATAATTCACGGGTCACTCTCTATAGGTTTCCCTAGAAGAAAAATGGGGAAATTAAATGAAATACAAAGGGGATGAATAAATGGACTTAACGATTGCTGCTTTTTCAGTTCTTATCCTGGCGATTATTTTAGTGCTTGGTAAATGGGTAAGAATTAAAGTGAAATTACTTCAAAGATTGTTTTTACCAACATCATTAATTGCGGGTTTTATTGCACTTATATTAGGACCAGAAATACTAGGAAGGCTACTTGGACGCGAAGGTGGAATTTTTACATCTGAGATGGTCGAAGTTTGGGCTAGTCTGCCAGGCCTTTTAATTAATATTGTTTTTGCATGTCTTTTTATAGGGTTTAAATTACCTAATCCCAAAAAAATGTGGCGGATTGGTGGGCCGCATATTGCTTTAGGTTATACACTCTCTTTTGCTCAATATGTAGTGGGTATTTTACTTGCTATCACCATCATTACACCTCTTTTTGGACTTAGTCCTGCTGCAGGCGCCTTAATTGAGATTGCCTTTGTTGGTGGTCATGGAACAGCGGCGGGTTTACAAGGGACATTTACTTCTTTAGGTTTTGAAGAAGGTTATGATTTGGCAATTGGTTTGTCGACAGTCGGTATTCTTGCAGGTATCATCGTAGGGATGATTTTAATCAATTGGGGAGCACGTAATGGCAAATCTAAAACATTGAGTCACCCTGATGAGATTTCTGTAGAGGAGCAGTCAGGTATTATTAAGGTCGATAATCGTTCATCAGCGGGTCTGCAAACTACTTCGCCGATGTCTATTGAGCCGTTAACGCTTCATATTGGATTTGTTGGGCTATCTATTTTTATTGGGTTCTTATTATTGGAAGCGTTTCAATGGCTTGAGGCTGTTACTTATGGGCCAGCTATAGGTGTTTATTTATTTGAATATGTTCCTTTATTTCCATTCGCAATGATAGGGGGAATATTGTTACAATTATTCTTATCCAAATTTGACCGTTATCAATTAGTTGATCGCGAATTAATTAATCGTATTCAAGGTGTAGCTCTTGATTTCCTAATCATTAGTGCGATGGCTTCACTTAGTCTACAGGTCATTGGTGAGAATTTCATTCCGTTCATTATTTTAGCGATTGCTGGAATTGTCTTGAATGTAGGGTTATTCTTATATCTGGGTCCTCGTATGATACCTGAGTATTGGTTTGAAAGAGGATTAGGAGATTTCGGACAGTCTACAGGTGTGGCTGCAACAGGAATTATGCTAATGAAAACAGTCGATCCAGAGAACAAATCGCCAGCACTCAATGCCTTTGGCTATAAACAAATTGTATTTGAACCGATGGTAGGTGGCGGGCTTATTACAGCTGCAGCCGTTCCATTTATTATTCAGTTTGGAGCAATTCCTGTATTAATTGTCAGTACAATTTTAATGATTATCTTTTGGATAATAGGCGTAAAAGTGTTTGGTAAGAAGAAAAAGTGAGTGATTGACAATCCATGTTCAAAATGATAAATTATTTTTGTTTATAAATGAATAATGGCGACATGGCTATGGGCGTCATGTTAGCGAATTCGCATAGAATATGTTTGAATGCAGCGCCTCCCGCTTTTATAGGGAGCGCTGCCTTTTTGCGTGGAGGGAAGGTCAGATGGATAAAAGAGTGTATTTACTAACCATAATTACTTTTATTGTCGGTTTGGTTGAGTTAATTATTGCGGGCATCTTGCCACTTATTGCAACGGATTTAGGTGTGTCGCTTGGTGAAGTGGGGATGTTGATCTCTTTGTTTTCATTAAGCTTTGCCATATCTGGTCCTGTACTATTATCTTTAACAGCGAAGATAGAGAGAAAGCGGTTATTTCTATTCGTTCTCTTTGTTTTCTTCTTATCTAATTTAATGATTGTTGTTATGGACGGTTATGTATCTTTGTTGGTTGGAAGAGTAATATCGGCTATGTGTGCGGCTCTTCTTATTTCATTATGTCTCACGATTGCTTCACAAATTAGTGGTGAAAAATATCGAGCGAGAGCGATTGGTATTGTACTGATGGGGGTCAGTGCGTCCCTTGTTTTTGGAATTCCATTCGGCTTGTGGTTAGGTAATGAATATAGCTGGAGAGCGCCGTTCTTGTTTATTTCGATTCTGACATTAATCATCATGATTGTTGTTTATTTTGCATTAGGTCCAATAGAGGCGAAAAGAGGTTTACCTTTAAAGGAACAGTTAAAAGCATTAAAAAATAGAAAGATTGTACTCGTTCAACTGACATCGATTCTCTTTTTTGCCGGTCATATGAGTCTATATGCGTATTTAACACCCTTTCTTAGTGAGACGATGAGTATTACTGGTAATTCGCTTAGTTTGATTTACCTTATTATTGGTATCGTTGCTGTATGTGGTAGTTTTTTAGGTGGGCAGATTACGGATCGCTTAGGTGCGAAACGATCTATTATCATCGTACTTTCTGCTTTTATTGTTACGATTATCCTTATCCCGTATTTGCAGTTTTCTCTTGCTTTGTTTATTTGTGCACTATTGTTATGGAATTTATTAAGTTGGTCTTTGCAGCCCGCTATCCAGAGCTATCTTGTATCTGCTGCGCCAGAAACGTCTGATATTCAACAAAGTTTAAATAATTCAGGGGTTCATGTTGGTATGGCTATTGGTTCAACTGTTGGTGGAATCATCATCGATCAATATCATGTGGAGATCAATCCTCTTATTGCAGGGGGTTTTACATGTATCGCCTTGCTCATTATCTTGGCCGCATTTAAGCAAAAGCGTAAATGAAAATAAAAAAGCAGCCTTCAAATTGAGACTCTTAGAGTCAGAATTGAAGACTGCTTTTCTTTTCCTTAATTAATTCCAAATTTCTTCAACCCATTCAGGGTGATCGATAAATGGATTACGATTATGTTGATAGTCATTATAGATAATATCATTTCTTTGTCGTTCTAAGTCATCTACAGGGTCTAAGTTATGCCACTCAATTAACGTTGAGAGTTTGCCGTGATAGGGAGCTGAACCGTTGCTTACGCGGTCGTTCACCTCTAAATCCAGTTCGCCACTGTCGCCTTCATAACGGACATCCATATAGAAAATCATTCTCGCGACATCCCCTTTTACTTCATCACGTGGTTCCCAAGAATCATTATCCGTAAAGGTATCAGGTGCTTCACCTTGTGGAGATCCGCCATTATCAAAATCTTTGTTACCACGAGAGCCATTCACTGATACATCTGTGGGGCGTAGATGATGTAGGTCTGTTCCAGGACCCATAGATGTTCCGAAATCGCCATGCGATTTAGCCCACACATGTTCTCTGTTCCATTCATCTGAATTTCCACCGTTCGTTGATTTACTTTGTGATCTGCCTGTGTATAGAAGGATGACGTTATTCGTATTATTTGGATCTTCATCCGTTGCCTTTAATGCTTCCCAAACGGCACTATAGGAAATTTCGGTATGGTCATCAATGATATTGTGTAACGCGGTTTTTAATGCTTCGCCTGTTTTTCCAGTTGCAGAATCATAATAAGAACCAGGGGCATTATTTTCCTCATCAGGTCCTTCAGGTTCCTCTTCTTCGGATTGTTTGATCATTTCAGCTGTGTTTTTCAATCCAGGATGTGAATAGTACGCTGTGAGATTGCCGGTTACAGTTATTTTTTCACCAAGTAATTCGGGGTTGCTCTTAAGACCGAACTGTGTGCGGAATTGTGAGGGAATCTGAATATAAAGCATATTAGCAGTATTTGTTTCTGTGCGAGAATCAGCAATAGCTAAGGAGTAATCATCTGGATAGTTGCCCGTAATTACCGTATTGGCTGAGGTAGGCTTACCTACTATATAGCCTTCCACCGATTGTACAGAGTTATTTTGCACGTCGATGGCTTGTGATACTGGTAAGGTAGCAGCAGATATTTGCGAAGAATCGAATGATAGAGTAGAAAAGAAAACGAGAAAAGCGACAATAGATAACTTTAAGAATCTACGCATATTATCCTCCTTTAATTTTTTTATTGTATTCTGCTTCATCTTACCATTTTTCTGTTAAAATATTTTTAATAATAAGTAAATTTAGGGGGCGTTGATAAAAATAAGAAAATCTACTCGGCTTGTTTGCAGGAGAATAGAACTTGTTTAGAGGGAATGTATGGTGAAAGTAGGTGGTAAGGAGGTAGAGGATGAAAATCTTACGAAAGTATCTCATCTGTACTTTAGCTCTTTTCCTCATTATTAGTATTGGAGGGTTTCTTTTCTTTACATATACGCCGACCTACAAGGGTGTCATTATAGAAAGTGGGCAATCTATTTGGGTTGTGCCGAATGCTGAAAATATTAAATACAAATCAAAACAAGAGTTAAGAGAAACATACATGTATCAAGGAGTTGAATTCACATTACCAACTTATATGTCAGAAAAAAAGGTAGGTCAATTGTCAGTCGGTGATGAAGTAATCATCTACTTTAGTGGGGAGATAAGAGCTTCTGCACCTGGAGGCGGAGATGCTTATTGGGTCTCTTTAATAAAAAGTGAGAGCGAGGAATCAAATTGATTAATTATAACGGAAAGAAATTTGTATCAATAGAGAATACAAATAATGGTGAAGTCTCTGATCAAACTTATTTTGATTATAGTCAAGAGGGGAATATCCTATCTGCTAGCTACTATGGCGGACAGATTAGAAAAGGAACGTTAATCGGTATTGTAAATGAGGATGGTTCTTTATTGTTTAACTATAATCATGTAAATAGTAAAGATGAAGTAAGAGGTGGTACTTGTTCTTCAACGCCTGAATACCTTCCAGATGGGCGAATGAGATTACATGAACAATGGCAATGGAACGATGCAGATCAAACCGAAGGGCAATCGGTTATTGAGGAAATGAAAAAAGAATCGAAAGTATATTGATAGGAAGGCTAGTGGATTGCACTATTACTGCAAAAAGAGTCCACTAGCTATTCAAATTCTGATTACACAGAATGAGGTTGATACCTTTTAGGCTTTGTCACTTTAAACCATTGATAACAGAAAATAATAATAATCACTAGGTCAACAATATCGCCTCCATAATACATAATCATGCTTCCTTTTTCAGCTTCCATTCTTTCTACACTTGAAGGAGGGTAACCATAAAAAGATTTGGCTAGAATCTGATGTCCAGCGAGAGCTAAAATAAGTATAATGGCTCGAAATTGAAAACTATAACCTTGGTGAAGCTTATCAATATAGATGATTGATGCTGTGAAAAAATAACCAGCTAGGAAGATATGTGCATGAATGACGGTGTACAACACCATTGAATGATGCATCATTGTGAATAATTCCGTTCGATATAATAACCAAAGTCCACCAATATTTAACACCGTAGTAAATAGGGGATTTAATAAAAGGTGAAATGGTCTCATTTTTAAGGTAGTAGTCACTTTTCTAGCCGTTTTTACAGGTAATGAACGTAGTAGGAGCGTTACTGGTTTTGCTAGTACCATAAATAGTGGGCCAATCATGCCTAAAAGTAAATGGGCAACCATATGGACACTGAAAAATTGGTGTGATGCCTCTGCTAAAGGACCAACAACTGCTAATATACAAAGTACATTTCCACAAATCCAACATGCTGTGTGATACCATGGCCACTGACGGTAAGATTGATTAGATTTGATGACAGCGATTCCATAGAGAATGATTAAAAGAAAAAAAGGAGTCGCTAAAATAAATGAAAGAATGGTTATGTCAAAGTGTTGTTGAGCAGGCATAGTGTCCCCCTTTTAGCTTTACTTACTTTGTGACTGACTAGTTTTTCGGATGATAATGATTCCGATAATCGTAATCACTGCAGCAGTGATATTCCATACCAAATCATAAGGTAGCACATCAACTCCGTAGCGAATTTGATGTAATTTGAACACTTTATGTTGAATTAAACCATCGTATAAATTAAATAAACCAATACCTAATATAGCCCCGCCAATCCATCTTTTTTTCCACCAAGATTCTCTTCTGCGTAAGTCAGCCACCATAAACAGACTTGCTACTGTAGCGAACCAACTAAACGCATGGAATAACCCATCAGAAAGTAATCCGATCTTTGTTGTGGATTGATCATAAAAATGATGCCAACTTAATAGTTGGTGAAATACCATCTCATCAATAAATGCAACCAAACCAAGTCCGAAGAGAATACCAGAGATGAGATTGTATGTTGAGTGCTTAGTTATGTTCTGTTGGAATTCCTTATGTTCGCCTTTAATTGAATTATCGATAGTATCAGCTCATTTCTGTAAGGTATTTCCTCTATTTTTCCCGAGTGTTTAAACTCTAAACATATATAGAAGTGTAAGTTTATAATGAATTTGAAATTGATTCGATATTCATAGGAAGTATTTATAGCAATTGGTTGTTATTGTGAATTAAAAGGAACCTAACTTCGCTAAGGTAGTTAGGCATTTTGGAGTAGCTATGAAATTTTCATTACTAGCTTCCACGATATACTTGGTATCCCCAAGGTGAAATGAGAAGGGAGACGTGATTATCCATATCTACATTTGACACTCCGAACGAACAGGGACTGCCTCTAAGAATGGTAGGTCGGGGAGGGGGATTTCTTTTTCACGTCTAGTAAGTAGTGGAGCATCTAAGCGGCCGTTCGAACGAGCATTCTCTTCCACCTTGAATACCTGTCGCTAAAATAACTTTGCGTGCAAGAAGGGAACGGAAGGTTCTTCTGATTGGTTGATATGTGGAGAAGTATACTTCGTAACGAGCTTCCGAGGAATGTCATAGATAAATAGTCTTTCTTCTTGCAAAGAGTTTATGAATATGAATCGATTGCATAGTAAAAATGAATGGTTAGTTTAACAAATTTTCCCTAAATAGGTTATAATTATATTTGGGTGTTTATTAAATTATTTAGGAGAAAGACAAATGAAAGAAATACAATGTTATAGATTTGAAGCAGAGATTGAGGCAGATATAGATTTAGTTTTTGAATGTCTTAATAAAGATCAACATGTATTAAAATGGAATACACAAATCATTGAAAATCATTATGATGGAGATGAAAGTGATTTAAAAGAAGGCTCGATGTTCACTACAAGGCAAAAAATTGGAAAAAAGGTGTATGAGTTACAAGCTGTTTATTCTAAGTATGATCCACCTTTTTATGCTGTAGTAGAGACGAAGACGAAAGAAGGAATAAGTAGGACAGAATACATTCTCGAAATCCTCCCAGAAGGAACAAAGTTTATAGCGAATGTTACATTGATTCCATCAAACTGGATCTATAAATTAGTTACTAATATGATGAAATGGTCATTTAAATATGTTTATGATGACCAGTTTAATCAGTATATAGAATATATTTATCAAGTTGAATATGAGAGAAGATGAAGTATAAGCTGAGAGTAGCCCTTTTTCTGGCTACTTTTTTTATGATAAAAAAAGGTTTTACGCTAGAATCAGTTCATTCAGAGGATGATCCTTTTACATGTTACTTCGTATAGGTCTATAAGGAGAAGAATTATGAAAAGGAGTGAGAATATGAGAGGAAAAGTGTATTTCTCTTAGATTTTGAAAAATTTAAAAAGAAAGATAAGAGCTAATAGTGAAAAATTAGCTCCTATTCACCTTTTACTGATTAAATATTATATTTTCCATTTCTTTAAGAATTTCAAAAGCCCCTTCTGATTTATTTGAGCAAACAACGATGGTAAGAGCTTGATTTGGATAATGTACTGATCGATAATTAACTCCTGGATCATATCCCATCTGAATATATTTCACGATACCCAGTTCGTTTGATTCCATATAACCACCATAACCGTAAAAGATATCTTCTTCCACATTTACTTGAGGAATCAATAAGTTACGAGTCATATCTTTTGTTAAGAGTTTGCCATTCATTAACGATTCCCAGAATATCCCCATATCAATTGCAGTAACATAGGCACCGCCATCAGGTCCACCTTTTACAGGTAGTGAGTAAATGTTCGATCTCAACGTTCCATCTGGTTTTTCCAAATATCCCAATGAAACGCTTTCGGGTAGTTCATCCATTGAAAAATATCCTGAGTCAGTCATGCCAGCTATTTCAAAAATATTTTTATTGATATAGTCAACAAAATTCATGCCACTGATATGTTCAATAATAAGGCCTAAAATAATATAGCCAGTATTATTGTATTTAAAAGGGCTATTCACTTTGGTTTTCATTTTTTTATATTGAAACATTGGCAAAAAGTCTTTTACAGAACGAATCTGATACATTGGCCTATCTTTCCAAAGGTCTTCATAATCATCCATTTCATCTTCGTCAAAATAATCCGGAATGCCAGATGTATGAGTTAGTAAATGATGAATGGTAATTTCTTTATCAAAATATGGAAATTTAATATCTAAACAATCGATGATTTTCGTGTCAAATGCGATTTTACCTTCTTCTACCAACTTACAAATTGCAACAGATGTAAAAATCTTACTACCAGATGCAATTGAAAAGCGAGTATGTGAATGATTTTTGATTTTTTCAGAATGGATTGCGTAACCAAAGTTCTCTGTAAATATTGTACGATCATGCTTCCGTACACAAATACTCCCGGAAAATTGCACTTCCTGTTGCATTTTTGTTAGACTATTCCACTTCGTTTGTTTATCCAATTTTAATTCCTCCTGAATGTGTATTCCATCTAAAAAATCGAATTCATATAATGAGGCACATTCAATTAACTTCTTCAAATTTGATAAAGAATCATTTTGCTCTCCTCCTTCTCTTTTGAGCATAGCATTTTTCAATTTGTTATTACGATGATATATATTAATTTTATACAAAAATAGACAAAAAGAGTAGGAGTTTATAGAGCAGATAAGCTGATTCAAACGCTACTCACTTTATATATTTTAGAAATGAAACTCAGGACCAAAGAGGCAAGTTGTGGAACAGAAGATAATAGCTATATCATGTTTACAAAAATGTAGCAAGGTTTTTAGAGTTTTGTACTAGTGAAAAACTTTATATTTCTTTTCGTTTTAACTCTTGTTACTCTGATTATATCTTGCAAAATGATAACAAATGAAACTAACCCCCGCTTCTAACCGTATATTAGTAAAATCATACAGAAGGAGAATAAAGATGGATATAGATTTACCAATACCAAAGCAGAGATTATCTAAGAATAGTATAAAAGCGATGCTAATTAGTGAACTAATTGGGAATGCGATATGGTTGCCAATTCTTGCTATACTTTTTTACGTTGACGCTCGATTTGATTGGTGGGATTGGGTAGGATGGGTTCTATGGGTTGTCCTTGGTCTTACTATTTTATCTATGATTTATTCATTAACCATTCAACCATACCTATTATATAAAAACTTCCGTTATGAAGTAGATGAGGAATTCTTGCAGATTAAGCAAGGAGTGTTTATAGAAAAATATGAATTAGTACCAATGACAAAGATCCAATCTGTGGCAACGAATCAAGGACCGGTACAGAGAAGGTATCAATTATATGGTCTTTCTGTCGAAACGATGAGCTCAACCCATACAATCCCTATGCTATCAAAGGAAATAGCGATGCAACTGAGAAATACGATTGCTTATTATGCAAAAATAAAGGAAGTAGATGAATAATGGATTATAGACGATATTCTCGCTTAACCATTGCTTTTCATATATGGGGTGTTTTGAAGTTTTTCTTTTTTGCTTTTCTTTACTTATTTATATTTAATCGAGAGGCCGATTGGATTGGTTACGGTAGAATTATTGCCGCCATACTTCTTATTCTTTCTATTATTTTTGTTATCTTTAAATGGCTGACTACAACTTATAAGATCGATGAGGTCGCTTTTTACTTGCGTGAAGGCTTTTTCACAAAACATAAACGAACCATTCCTTTTAGTAAGGTTCAAAATGTAAATAGACATACGACTTTTCTACATAAATTAATAGGAAAGACCTCCTTGAAGTTTGAGACAGGTATGTCTGGTGATGGCGGGACAATAAAATTCGAGGTGCTTTCTAAAGAAGAAGCGGACCATTTAGAAGACTGGATAGAAAAAAGTACACGCAATATCAATGTGTCCGAAAGTGAAGAGGAAAAGGTAGAAGAATATATAGAAGATAGAAAACTGCATTTTGCTGCCAGCAAGAAGGATATTATGAAAGCTTCAATGACGTCATTAAGCTTTTTGCTTTTAATTCCAGCTTTAGGCTCACTGTTTTTTATGATCAATGATTTTATTAATGTCGAGAAAGAAGCCGAAGGTGCCATTCACTTTATATTAAGTGCCTGGTGGTTAACGGCACTTGTTGTTATTTTTCTTATTGTGGCTTCAACGATATTTGGCATGATAAAAACATATATAAAATATGGTAATTATCGAATTTATTCAGATGATGATAGGATTTATATCTCTAGAGGCGTACTAGATGAAGTAAGCTTTTCTATTTCAAAGGAAAAGGTCCAAGCTGTCGAAATAACGCAAACGTTAATGAAAAGAATTTTACGTATTGCAGAAGTGAAACTAACGAGTGCTGGTCAGACAGGAGGAGGAGGCGGGGATTCCTCAATGGAGACAAGCTCTTTGTTCCCCTTTTTACCGCAGAAGGATGCCTTTCGTCTAATATCTGAAATCTTACCAGACTATGAAGTAGAAGAAGAGATGCACAAGCTTCCGAAAAATGCTCTTTTTGCCAGGTTGTTGAAACCTAGTTGGCTCTGGATGATTGCAACGGCATTATTATATTATTTCCAACCCAATGTGTTAAATATGAATATGCCATGGTGGTTGTTTTCATTGCTTTTACTTATTTTAGTTGTTTTACTAAGGGTCCTAGATTACTATAATAGCCGCTATGTGTTGAATGAGCGTTTTATTCAATTAAAGACTGGGAGCTTAGCAACGACATTATTTCTAACTAGACGTGATAAAGTGATTGAAATTGAGATGAATAGGGGCCCCCTCGAGAAATTACTAGGCATTGCTAAGATTACGACTATCAATCGAGCGCAACCTGTGCGACACACTCACATGTATGGTGTGCCCGAATCCTTCCGTTTAGCGTTTTATCAATGGTATAAGAAGAGAGGATCAGAAATTGAATTAAAACAATAGATAGGGTGAATGTAAAATGAAAGCCGTAGTGATAGAATCGTATGGTTCCTCAGACGTATTGCAAGTAATGGATATAGACATACCACGGCCTTCTGCTCATGAAGTGCTCATAAAAGTGGATAAAACAAGTGTGAACTACGCTGATATTAAAAATCGTCAAGGGTTGAAGAAGAAAATGGAAGGCCCCAAGATTCTTGGTCTTGAAGCAGCAGGAACGATTGCCGAGGTAGGTTCTGAAGTCAAGATACTTAAAGTGGGGCAAAGAGTAGTAGCTTTTCCTGAAAAAGGGTCCTATGCGCAATATACTGTGGCAAACGAAGCACTTACATTTGTCCTCCCAAACGAAATTGATTTTACTACTGCAGCAGCAAGCCCTATTGTTTCTTTTTTATCTTACCAATTATTGAAGGACATCGCACGAATGCAATTAGGAGAGACTGTACTCATTCATGCAGCAGCTGGTGGTGTAGGTTCTACAGCCATCCAAATGGCAAAGTTATTTGGTGCGAAAACAGTAATTGGTACGGTTAGCAGGGAAGAGAAGTTTTCCACTGTGTTGGCAGCAGGGGCTGATTTGGCCATCACTTATGAGGATTTTTCTTCAAAAGTTAATGAATACATCGATGGAGATGGGGTTAATCTTATCTTAGATTCTGTTTCTGGCTCTGTATTTGAGGAAAGCTTTGCTTGTTTAACTCCATATGGGAGGATTGTGCACTTTGGCAATACGAGTAATCAAACGGGTAGGATCCCAACAACTGCTCTCCATAGCAGTTGTCGTTCAGTCCTTGGTTTTAGTTTTGGTACGACAAGAAAGAAAAGGCCGGAAACGATCAAGCCCGTTGCTGATGAAGTATTTAAGTTATTGGTAAACGGGGATGTACAAGTGAAAGTAGGGGCAGAATACTCCTTGTATGAAGTGAAAAAAGCACATGATATGATAGAGAATAGAGAGAATACTGGGAAAATCGTCTTAACAGTATCCTAGAAGAGGAGTGTTTTAGTTGATGGATTTCAATGAGGTAATGAATGAATTAGAAGCATTAGGAAAAGAGCGAACGAAAAAAATTTATCTCTCAAACGGTGCACATGAGCCCCTTTTTGGTGTCGCAACTGGAGCGATGAAACCGTTTGCGAAGAAAATAAAAATTGATCAATCATTAGCTGAGGAGTTATATGCAACAGGAAATTATGATGCGATGTACTTTGCGGGCATTATTGCCGACCCAAAAGCATTGACAAAGGAAGATTTTAATCGTTGGGTAGACGATGCGTATTTTTATATGCTTTCAGACTATGTCGTAGCGGTTACTTTATCCGAATCACCGATTGCCGAGGAAGTTGCCGATGAATGGATTGCCAGTGGGGATGAGCTGAGAATGTCAGCTGGTTGGAGTTGTTATTGTTGGTTATTAGGTAATCGGAAAGACGACGAATTTGTCACGAGCAAATTATCGGATATGCTAGATCAGGTGCAGGCGGACATTTATGACGCACCTATAAGAACAAAGGTATCAATGAATAACTTCTTATATACCGTTGCGATCTCCTATATTCCTCTAAGTGAAAAAGCAGCTGAAGTGGCAGAGGATATCGGAGCTATCGAAATCAAAAGAGAGAAAAAGAAAAATAGCGTCCTTCATGCTTATGAAAATATTCAAAAAGACTTAGATAAAGGTCGTCTAGGGTTTAAGCGGAAATATGTAAGATGTTAAAAGTCAAATGATGTCGGGATCAATTCTATTGATTCCGGCTTTTTTGTTGGTTTTCTAATGCATTAACAGGTTTACATATATCTCTACGAATACATCAAGCCATAAATCAGAAGAGAAGTGTTGGTATTTGAGATTTGCGCACCTATCAAGCCATAAATCAGAAGAGAAGTGTTGGTATTTGAGATTTGCGCACCTATCAAGCCATAAATCAGAAGAGAAGTGTTGGTATTTGAGATTTGCGCACCTATCAAGCCATAAATTAGAAGAGAAGTGTTGGTATCTGAGATTTGCGAACCCATTAAGCCATAAATCAGAAGAGAAGTGTTGGTATCTGAGATTTGCGAATACATCAAGCCATAAATCAGAAGAGAAGTGTTGGTATCTGAGATTTGCGAACCCATTAAGCCATAAATCAGAAGAGAAGTGTTGGTATCTGAGATTTGCGAACCCACCAAGCCATAAATCTGAAGAGAAGTGTTGGTATCTGAGATTTGCGAACCCACCAAGCCATAAATTAGAAGAGAAGTGTTTGTATCTGAGATTTGCGAACCCATTAAGCCATAAATCAGAAGAGAAGTGTTGGTATCTGAGATTTGCGCACCTATCAAGCCATAAATCAGAAGAGAAGTGTTGGTATCTGAGATTTGCGAACCTATCAAGCCATAAATCAGAAGAGAAGTGTTGGTATCTGAGATTTACGAACCTATCAAGCCATAAATCAGAAGAGAAGTGTTCAAATTTAGGATTTACGCACACTCCATGCATTTTTATCATTTAACAAAAATTTCTAATTAAGATTAATTAAAATATATGCAATCCCCGTATTGTCTACAATGAATGGACATCCCGTATGACTAAGAAAAGATAATTATCCCCTCTTTAAGTTCTTCCCATAACATCGCAATAACCAAACTTTTTTTCAATCTTACTTTCCCTTACATTTCATAATATTCCCCTTCTGCAGATTTTCTTTTGTTCGTATTAAAATCTGTTTGACACCATATCCTTAACAATTTTTATCATAGTTTTGCTTATACGTTTATAAACTGATGAAAAGGGCTTGCCTATAAAAAAATAAGCGTATAGGGGGAAACAATTTGAAGCGAAGTGTTTGGAGGAAGATTGTCCTGTTAGTCGTTGTTGCCATCGCTCTAGCTGGTTGTTCTGGAGGTGGCTCAGAGGTAGGTGGCGCTGTCACAGAGAAGGGAAATGATCGTGTATTAACAGTGGCAGTTGGAACGGATATGGTGACATTTGATATTCATGACCATAATAATACGTCGACGGAAGCGATTCATGTGAATATGTTTAATTATTTATTTAAAAAAGATAAGGATGGCAATATTCATCCAGAACTTGCCACCGGCTATGAGAAAATCGATGACTTGACCTATCAGGTAAAACTAAAGGAAGGTGTCACTTTTCATAACGGTGATCCTCTCACAGCGGAGGATGTGAAATTTACGTTAGAAAGAGTAGCGAAAGATGACACTTTGCAGGAGTACCCCAATTATAAGCAGATAAAAGAAATTCAAGTGATTGATGAGCTCACTTTCAATATTGTGACACAATCACCAGAGCCTTCCTTATTCCACCGTTTATCCAGACTTGGTTCAGGTATCTTGCCTAAGAACTATATTGAAGAGAATGGTTGGGAGCATTTTCTATCTAATCCCGTTGGTACAGGTCCATTTCAATTCAAAGAATGGAAACGTGATAATCGCATCGTTTTCACACCCTATGAGAATTATTTCGCAGGAAAAGTAGAAGAATGGGATGAGCTTGTTTTCCGAGTTATTCCAGAAAACTCGACAAGAGTGTCAGAGCTTTTAACAGGTGGGGTTGATATGGCTGTTAATATTCCTCCGTCTGATTGGGAACGAGTGAATAGTAATGAGGGGACATCTATTGTACAAGAAAGGTCAAACCGAGTCGTAATGCTAATATTGCGGGCGACAGAAGGGCTTCCGACTGCTGATGTCCGTGTACGTCAGGCACTAGACTTTGCTATTAATAACAAGGCGATTACCGATAATGTCTTGCAAGGTGGAGGTATTCCAACAAGAACAAGAGTAGGTCCAGGTAATTTCGGGCATCATCCTGACCTTTATGATACTTACAATTATGATATTGAAAAAGCAAAAGCATTACTAGCTGAGGCAGGTTATCCAGATGGCTTTGAAATGACTTTGCATTCACCGAAAGGGCGCTATTTACAAGATGCAGAAGTGGCAGAAATGATAGCGGGTATGCTTGCGGAAATTAATGTGAAAGTAAATATCGAGTTCATGGAATGGAGTAATTTTGTTGAAATGCGTACGGCTAACGAGAATAAGGATGCTTATTTAATTGGTCTAGGTAATTCCATGTTTGACGGTGCTTACTCGGTCGATTGGTATCGTGCTGAACGTTTTGAAGGCCATACAGATTATAAGAATGATCGAATCGAAGAATTACTCGCTACCTCTGCCGTCAATATGAATGAGGAAGAACGAGCCAAGCAAATACAAGAAATTGAAGCGATTGCGGCTGAAGAGGTGCCACATATTATGCTTCATGAGGAAAAAATCAATATCGGTGTAAATGATGCGATTGATTTTGTTCCTACCCCAGATGAAATGATTTATGCACCAACTATTAAAAGGAAAGCAAGTGAATAAAAAAAGCTGATATTTGTGGGTGAATGGGTGGTTCCATCCATTTACCCATCTCTATTACTTTTCGCTATAGGGGGACAATAGTGGGCAAATATATTATGAGACGATTACTTCAAATTATACCGGTGTTGTTTATCATTTCTTTTATCGTGTTTTGCCTTGTTTATGTGGCAGGCGATCCTGTTGCATTAATGTTACCTGAAGATGCGAGTCAAGAGGATATATTACAACTTCGTGAATCACTCGGGTTAAATGAGCCTTTTTATATTCAATATTTCAACTATATGGTCGGACTTGCTCAACTTGATTTTGGTGAATCATTTCGTTATAACACGAGTGCCTTACCTATTGTGCTGGAGCGCTTACCGGCGACAATTGAATTAGCTGTAGCAGCTATGATTGTGGCCATAATGATAGCTATCCCTCTTGGTATTTGGTCGGCGACGAAGAAGAATTCTGCTATCGACGTCGTAGCGACAGGGGGAGCGGTCATTTGGAAGGCGATGCCGAATTTTTGGTTAGGGATTATGCTCATTTTAATTTTCTCAGTCATGTTAGGATGGTTCCCGGTTTCAGGGCGGGGTACATGGAGTCATCTGATCTTACCGGCAATTACGCTTGGCACAGGGATTGCTGCTGAGATGACACGGTTTATTCGCTCAAGTATGTTAGAAATTATGAACCAAGACTATGTTCGTACGGCAAGAAGTAAAGGGTTAAAAGAGTTTTTTGTTATCCATAAGCATGCTTTTCGTAATGCCCTTATTCCAGTTGTTACGATTACCGCGCTACAAACCTCAACTGTTGTTGGCGGCACATTAATAACCGAGAGCGTATTTTCATGGCCAGGATTAGGACAACTACTCATTCAAGCAGTGAATACAAGGGATATGGCAATCGTACAGGCTAGTGTGTTTATTATTGCATTTATTGTTATTGCTATGAATCTACTAGCAGATATTCTTTATAAATTATTGGATCCCCGCATTACATTTCGCTAAGGAGGAGTGGTTGTTTTGGAATCAAAGGAAAACCAATGGTCAGATGTCTTAGTGAAAAGTAAGCAGGGTCACCTCAAGCGGTGGCTCAGATTATTATTAAAAAGTAAGACCGGTACTATTGGCTTACTAATCGTATTACTCATTATTTTTATAGCGATATTTGCAAAGTTATTAGCACCCCATGATCCGAACCAGATTAATGCGGCAATGATGTTGAAACCCCCGGCTTGGGTAGAAGGTGGGGATACTGACTATATTTTAGGAACAGACAATCTTGGTAGAGATATTTTAAGCAGAATAATATATGGCTCACAAATTTCTTTAGTTGTTGGGGTTGCCTCTGTCATTTTGGCAGGCATTATTGGTATTTTTATCGGTCTCGTTTCAGGTTTTTATGGTGGTTTCCTAGATAATATTTTAATGAGAATAGTTGATTCCTTTCTAGCGATACCAACCATCCTCTTTGCGCTTGTCATTTTGACTGTTTTTGGTCCAAGTGCGCTTACGTTGATTGTTGTATTAGGTGTGACCAATTGGGTGCAGTACGCTCGTTTAATACGAGGAGAAGTGCTGTCTTTAAAAGAAAGAGAGTTCGTCAGGGCTGCAAGGTCTATGGGAGTGAGGGATCATAAGATTATCCTAAAACATTTATTGCCAAATGTGATATCCCCGTTCATTGTCATTTCTACATTAAGCGTAGCAACCACGATTATATTAGAAGCTTCTTTAAGTTTTCTAGGTTTAGGAATTCAACCACCGACCATTTCTTGGGGTGGCATTTTAAGTGATGGTAGAGATTATGTAGCAACCAGTTGGTGGTTGGCGGCATTTCCTGGTTTAGCGATAACGATCACCGTCCTAGGCATGATTTTCTTAGGTGATTGGCTAAGAGATGTGTTAGACCCGAGAGAAAAGAAAGTGTAGGAGGAGGGAAATGCGTTGGGCCGAGAGAGCTTGTTAGAAGTGCGTAATTTGAAGACTTATTTTTATACGGAAGATGGTGTGATTCCTTCAGTTGACGGTGTGTCATTTACGATAAAGAAAGGCGAGACTGTTGCTGTTGTAGGTGAGTCAGGCAGTGGTAAAAGTGTAACATCTTTATCTATTATGGGGTTGCTAGATGCTGCTGGAAAAATTGAAAGTGGCACCATCATATTTGAAGGTAATGATATAACAAAACTATCAAAAAAAGATCGAAGGAAATTACGCGGAAATGAGATGGCGATGATATTTCAAGAACCACTCACCTCTCTTAATCCTTTATTTACAGTTGGTAATCAAATTTCTGAAGCAATTAAAATCCATCAAAAAGTAGATAAAAAAGAGGCGAAAAAGAGAAGTATCGAGATTTTAAAAAAAGTAGGCATAGCTCGTGCGGAGAAGGTATATCACTCTTATCCTCATCTATTAAGTGGGGGCATGCGTCAACGTGTAATGATTGCAATTGCCTTATCATGTAACCCGAAACTATTAATTGCAGATGAGCCGACAACCGCACTCGATGTAACTATCCAAGCGCAAATACTCCAATTAATGAAAGAGCTGATAAAAGACAAGCAAACTTCTATTCTATTTATTACACATGATTTAGGCGTGGTAGCTGAGATGGCTGATCAAGTGATTGTTATGTATGCCGGTCAAGTTGTTGAATATACGGATGTGTTTACACTTTTTAAGGAAGCGGCTCATCCTTATACGAAGAGTTTATTAGCTAGTACGCCTAAAATCCACGAACAAACAGAAAAACTGCAAGTCATCGAAGGAACTGTACCCAATCCGAATGCTATGCCAAGTGGATGTCGCTTTCATACACGTTGTCCATATGTAATGGAAAAATGTATGAACAATGAGCCCGTACTTACAAATATCCATACCCGTCATCAAGTGAAGTGCTGGTTATATGAAGAGGAGGGGTGACAAAGACATGACAGTTATTTTAAGTGTAAGGGGTTTAAAGAAATATTTTGATGTGACTGAAGGGTGGTGGAAGAAGGAAAAACAATACTTAAAGGCAGTTGACCACATATCCTTCGATGTGAACCATGGAGAAACATTAGGGATTGTTGGGGAGTCTGGGTGTGGGAAATCAACAACAGGTAATTTGATTATGCAGCTGTTAGAAAAAACAGAAGGAGAAATCATATTCCAAGGAGTAGACCTTTCCACTCTATCCAAACAACAGCTAAGAAAGAAACGGGCGGAAATGCAGATGATTTTCCAGGACCCCTTTTCCTCGTTAAATCCTCGGATGAAAGTATTTGATATTATTGCAGAACCGTTATTGACCCATCTGAACTTAAGTAGTGAAAAATTGAAGGAAGAAGTTTTGTCGTTAATGGATCAGGTAGGTCTTGATCGTTCATATATTCACCGCTACCCCCATGAGTTTAGTGGTGGTCAGAGACAAAGAATCGGCATTGCTCGGGCCATTGCATTACAACCTAAGCTCATTATTTGTGATGAGCCTGTATCTGCTTTAGACGTTTCCATTCAATCACAAATCCTTAATTTAATGTCTAAACTACAGAAAGAGTTACGATTAACCTTTATATTTATTGCACACGGCCTACCAGCGGTTAAATATATTAGTGATAAAATTGCGGTCATGTATCTGGGGAAAATTGTTGAACTAACCACAAAAGAAAAACTCTTTTCAAAACCCCTGCATCCGTATACAGAGGGACTTTTATCAGCAGTTCCCCTTCCTGACCCGATGTTAAGGAATAAAAAAGACGGAGTTATTTTGGAGGGTGATATTCCAAGCCCAACAAATATTCCTTCCGGCTGTCGTTTTCATCCACGGTGTCCACATGCACAAGAAAAATGTAAGAACGAGGAACCAACATTTATTGCCCATGAGGAAGAACACTATGTTGCCTGCCATTTTCCATTAAAAGAGGGTGTTGGTGTGTTGGAAAAATAGATAAAGGAGATGTATAAAAGGTGGAGGGATATATACAACAGCGAAAAATAGAAATGCTGCAATTAATTGAAAAACTGGTCAATATTGATAGTGGTTCATATGTAAAGAAAGGGATAGATGAAATCGGGAGAATTTTACAGAAAAAATACGAAGAAATTGGATTTGTTGTAGAGGTGAAAACAGAAGCAAAATACGGCAATCACCTTGTTATTCGACATGAGCATAGTCTGCACCCCAAAATTATACTGGTGGCCCATATGGATACGGTTTTTCCTGAAGGTACGGTGAAGAAGCGTCCGTTTCAAATGAAAGGAAGCAGAGCTTATGGACCTGGTGTCGTTGATATGAAGTCGAGTTTAGTTGAGCTTTTATATGCAATGAAAGCATTAGTTCACTGTGGGTCAAATGCCTGTGAGAACGTGCAAATTATCTTAAATGGTGATGAGGAAATTGGTTCACCGTCATCGCGTGAATTAATAGAGGAACAATCTATGGGAAAAGAATATGCACTGATTATGGAGCCGGCCAGAAAAGATGGTTCACTTGTGACA
This sequence comes from Cytobacillus kochii, assembly GCF_044790165.1. NCBI lineage: Bacteria > Bacillati > Bacillota > Bacilli > Caryophanales > Bacillaceae > Cytobacillus > Cytobacillus kochii. The sequence continues at coordinate 783,868 of NZ_CP085254.1, forward strand.
GCAAGAAGAGGCGGGGGAAGATATAAGCTAATGATTAAAGGCAAAGCCGCCCATTCAGGTATTGAACCAGAAAAGGGAAGGAGTGCGATTGAAGAACTAGCTTATAAAATCATCCAGCTGCATAATTTAACAAATCATGAACAAGGCATTAGCGTTAACGTAGGCATCATTTCTGGTGGTTCTTCTGTTAATACCATTTCTGATAATGCCGTCGCTCATATTGATATTCGCATCACTGAGAAAGAACAAGCACAAGAATTAGAAAAGAAGATTAAAAGAATATGTGCCAATACAGAAGTGAGAGGAACGGAAATTCAATTAGAAGGGGCAATTAGCAGACCACCAATGGAATACAACGAGCAAACAGAAAAGCTATTACACATTATTCAAGAAGTAGGCGAAGAAATTGGTCTTCATGTCCATAATACTGCAACGGGTGGGGGTGGTGATGCCTCTTTCACTTCAGCAACGGGTGTGCCTACGGTTGATGGTCTAGGTCCAGTTGGTGGGAATGCTCATAGTAAAGAGGAGTATATTGAAATTGACACATTAACAGAAAGAACCATTCTTCTTGCAAAGACAATTGAGCGTTTGTCCCGATGATTTTTTTTGGAAGCTACCACTCGTTTGGTAGCTTTCATTATGGAGTTGTGAGGTCATATCCTAAAGGTCATTCAGAAGTATAAGTTGTAAATTTTTTGTATCAATTATTACAGTAAAGTAATTTTCTTCTCTATATGTATACATTTTTACTCGAAGGGACCTTAAAATTTGTAGGTGATGCCCAATCTATACTAAACTACTCTAAAGCGAACATCATAAAGTTATGTTGTTCCTTCAAATGAGGTGATTAGAATGGAATTTAATCAGCTAGCGAGCAGCGTAGTAATTGAAATGGTAGAGGGACGCCCCTCTTTAAAATCATATAGTGACCAGCTAGAACTGATTGGTGTTGGAAGAAGCGCTTTTGTTTTCAAAATTACGAAGCAAGCGATTGCTATAAAAGTATACTTCCCGCAAATGGAAGATATCGCTAAGGTGGAAGCGGCAAATTATCAACGAATTCAAGGTAATCCCTATTATCCACATCTTTATGATTATGGGGATGCTTATATTGTCATCGACTATATAGAAGGCTTTACGCTCTTCCAATGCTTAGAGAAAGGTATTCATATAACATCAGAACATATAGAGTCTGTCCAATTAGCCTTACGTTCAGCTACAGAAGCAGGCCTGAAGCCGTCAGATATACATTTGCGCAACATTATGATTGATCGAAACGGTAATATAAAACTAATTGATATTGCTCGTTTTAATTCGAAAAACATCGATAAACAATGGACAGACTTACAGAATGCGTACTACCGATATTACGCCAACAAATGGTTCCCGAAAAAAATCCCTACAGTCATCTTGAATTTCATAGCCGACATATATAAAAAGAGATTTCTTCCAATGTCTGTAAGAAAAGTGATTTTTCAGGATAAAAATGGGATACATGTATAATAGAATGATAAAATCAAACATGAACAACTCCTGCAAAAAGGAGTGTTCATGTTTTTTTGTTTTTATAGAAAGTGGGATTGGTTCTGGAGTCATAGGGGACACCTGAAGCCCAAGCGAAACCAAGTGAAATTGAAAGCCATGAAAAGAAATTGTTAGATCTGTAAACAGTGTAATGTCTAAGACTATGTATGTTGATGAAAATAAAGTTAAGATGAGCAAAACAGAAGAGAAAAGCTTTATTGAAATCAGGTGAATTGAAGACGGAATCTTTTTAAGATGCGATATCATACAAAGGAACTGTTCAAGGATGAAGTTGAATATTCAGTTTCCTGCAAATCTGTTAAGATGAACAATGAAGATGTCGTAGAAGATGTTGACTCATTGTATATAGTTTTGCAGTAGACAGGGAATATAAAAGTGTTTTTGAATGAAGCGGAAATATGGACGAAAACCATTTTGTTGCATCCAAGGTTTGGCTTGACGGACTATTGTTCAATAGTATAAAAAAGACATTAGTGAAGAAGTCCATGTTAATGAACATGCTTCTACAGAAGAAGTATGAAGCTCAGTTCACGAACAACGTGAAAGCCAGGGTTTAAGTACAGTTGGAAAAGATAAATCTGACAATCAAATAGTAGCTAAAGCAAGTTTAGGCGAAAGATGGGATTGTACTCAGTCTTGTGTAGCGTCTAAGGTGTTTGTATTTGCAGCAATTGTGGGTGTTTGTGGAGTGGCTTGTATCGCTGCTGTTTCAGCTGCAGCAGGAACAGCTTGCTATGCATGTATAAACACTGCTGGTATTCTCGGAGCTACAACAGTTCTTAACTGTTTCCAAGATTGTAGTTGATTCACTAAACAGTTAGGGTGATAAGAATGATGAAAATCATGTTTTTGCTTGCAGCATTCAGTGTAGGCCTATTTGCATTCTTAGATAAGCATTTTTGGGGCTTGATGCTTGGGCTTGCATTCTTTTTTATCGGTTTATTTTTCATTAAGCCACGCTTTAAAAAAAATGATGAATAACGTAATGGCTATTTAGGGTTTCGATGTCAAAACGCATTTATACCATGAAAATGAGGAGTATTTACATTTTCTTGAATTAGACCAATTCTTTTTTCAGTATGAGGAATTTTGCTGTAGATGATTTACTTTTATATGTTCAATGAGAGAACTTACGAAGCTGGTAGTGATGTTTTAATGTATAAATGCTATTATTAAATTGATTTAAAGGATGGAAGGAGCATTACTTATGTGTTGTGCATGTTTTCCAGTTGTGAAAGAACACTCTATCTTAAATTGAAAAATAAACAATAGATAGAGGGGTTTATATGTTATTTCAAAAAAAATTAATTGAGCGTGTTAAAAATAAATGTGAGTTAGACAATCATATAGCTTCTGCACTGATGTACGGCTCTTTTACCAAAGGTGAAGGTGATCAATATTCTGATGTTGAGTTTTATATCTTCATTAAAAATCACATGAACGCTAATTTTGATTCAAATAATTGGATTAAAGAATTATTTCCAGTCGAATTAATATTCTTCAATGAATATGGTACACAAGTAGCTATATTTAGTAACCTTGTGCGTGGAGAATTTCACTTTCTACCTGAACAAAAGATGGGTGTCATTAAAGACTTTAAACCTACAGGGGTATTTCCAAATCCAGAGAAAATGTTTATTTATGATAGCACCAATAAACTGTTTCCTCTTTTAGAATACCTTAATGGAGACGATCCAATAAGAAAAACAGATGAAAATATAAATTTTGCTTTTAATAGTTTTGTTAATAATTGGATATTTGGTATGAACGTGCTAAAAAGAGGGGAATATGCTCGATCACTAGAAATTCTCAATGGTGTTCAAAAACAAATTTTGCAACTCATGAGAATACAAGAAGATACTGTAGAACGTTGGTTAAATGCCACTAAAAATCTTGAAAAAGACTTGAGTAAACGTTCATATGAAAAATTTAGGGCGATTACTGCTAATCTTAATGAGAAAAGTATAAAACAAGCATATACTAATTCAATTATATTAGCCGAGAGTTTACACGTAGATTTATCAAAAGAGTATACAGTAGGAATTGAACAACGACTACTATCCCAGCTTCATACACTTTTAATAGATTAATTCAGTGAGCTTCCTAAACATTAGGGAGCTCTTTTTTTAAATGATTCAACTAACTCAAACTCTTACTTATGCCCTATTTATCCTTACTATTGAATCAATTTGGTTTCTGATTAAATATGATTTAAGGGTGAAATAAAAGAAGAAGTGAAGAAAGCCTTATTTGCAGGCTCTGTTCACTTCTTTTATTTTACCTATACTATTCACTTCATGAAATGCTTATTTTCACTCCAAGTTTTTAAAAATTTAAGAGAGTTTTAAGAGAATGATTATATAAAGGATATAAACAAAAAATTATGAAGTGGGTGAACGGTATAATGAGTATGTGCAAGGATGATAAACAATTAGACGCTGAATGGGTTCATCTAATATTAAAAGCGAAAGAGATTGGTTTAACGATAGATGAAGTAAAGACATTTTTAAAAACGGTCAAGACTGAAGCCAAGTAAATAATCGACTTTTCTTTATTTATTAATTTCTTGGTATAAATTAATTAAAATTGGGTCCGGGTCTATATTTAGATCGGTAGAGAGTAAGGCTTTATAATTTTTATATAATAGGATCGCTTCATTCCGATTTCCTTTTTTTATTAAAAGGTTCATGGTTTGCTGAATATTTTTATCCATATAAGGATTCAATTTGCGTTGCAAGCTAAGGTAAAACAGGGCTTTATCTGTATGGTTAATGTAATAATACTCAATAATACTGTCTAACAAGTACATAGTAATAGTAAGTTTTTCCTGTGCGATATCATTTGCCCAATCGTAATAATTCCATTGCATGTATGAACCGGTATATTGACTTATTGCTTCTTCTGCACTACTAATGGATTTAATATCATTCTTTTTGAAACTATGTATAGCCTCATTAAATATTTTTAAATCTGAATGGATATCCGGAATGGATAAGATATAGCTCTGATTGGCAAACTTAATACAATTTGAATAACCAAGAGTGTTTAACATTTTTCTTAAGTATGTTAGACATGTATGAAGGTTTATCTTGGCTTTTTTACTATCTTGATTTGGCCATATGTTTTCAATTAGATAATCTCGGTGGACGTATGTATCCATATAAGTAAAGAGGAATGCAAATAATTCCTTTACTTTAGCTGTTTTAAATTGAAGTGGCTCCTTATTTAGAAAAACGTTAAACTCGCCGAAGCATTGAATAAAAAGTGGTATTTTTTCTTTTGGAGCTTCATCCTTTCTATTTTTCTTAATTTTTTCTATTAATCTGTTAACCGTCGTTTTTAATCTTTTGGGCATAACAGGTTTCAATAAATAATCAATAGAATTAATTTCAAATGCTTTGACAGCATGCTGGGCATGGGCTGTAACAAAAACAATAAATATGGATTCATCAATCGATAAAATAGATTCAGCTAAATCTAAGCCGTTGCCTTCAGTTAACTCGATATCTAAAAAAGCAACATCTATCATTTCTTGTTTTATATCTTCTAGAATATTTGTCTGTTGCGAATAAGCCTTAACAATTTCAATTTCCGGAAATGCATGCAATTGTTTAGTTAATAAATCAAGAGAAAGCTTCTCATCATCTACTAAAATGGCTTTAATCATCTAACGACTCCTTTGAGAAATTATTGGTGATATTATACAATGAACAAAAAATAGGGATAACTATAGCGTTTTCAACTAATTGAAACTTTCATTCTCCCGAGTGGACCTAGAGTATTTGTCTTATAGGATTAAGATACTTAACTTAGTAATTGTAATCTAGGTTACTTTGCTTCAGTAGAATCATTGATTTTTATAAAGTTGTTAAAATCAAACTACTCATTATTAGGAATAGAAAAACTAACAACGGTTCCTTGACCAGTTTTACTTTTCAACACTAGCCCTTTTCCATATAGTTGTCTTAATCTACGGTCTGTATTAAGTAAGCCGATGCCCTGTTCTTTTGAGTAATCATCATTTTGATTAAAAATATCTTGAAGTTTATCTTCAGGTATCCCTTGGCCATTATCAATTATAGAGATAGTAGTAAAAGTATTCTGTTTTCTTATTTGTATACGAATCGTACCTCCACTTGTTTTTTTAAGGATGCCATGTTTCACAGCGTTCTCCACAAGTGTTTGGATAGAAAGTGGCGGTACATGTATATCAATAGGGTCATCTATTTCCCAAACAACCGTTAGACGGTTGCTAAATCTTTCATTTTCGATATAAATATAAGAACGAACAAGGGAAAGCTCATAATCAAGTGGAACAGTAGGTTCGGTATTTTTAAAGTCAAAACTTAGGCGTAAATAATTGCTAAACTCTTCAAGTAGTAGTTGCATTCTTGGTGTATCCATCATACTAAGGGCTGCAATTGAGTTTAAAGTGTTAAATATAAAATGAGGTTGGATTTGGGATTGTAACCAAGCTCCCTCCATACGTAGCCTTTCTTCAAAAGTCAATTTTAATTCGGATAAAACCCTCACTCTTGCTTTTAACTCCCAACTATCAACTGGTTTTGTTATATAGTCATTTGCTCCTGATTGTAACCCTGTCAAGATATCTTCAGATCGTGTTCTAGCAGTTAATAAAAGTACAGGAAGTTCAATTAAGCTAAAACGGTTTCTAATAATTTTGGTAAGTTCATAACCAGACATTTGAGGCATCATTACATCGGAAATGACCAGGTCATAGGATTCAATTTCAAGTTTAGCTACTGCTTGAAAACCGTTTGATACTGTCGTTATTTCATAACCATCATTTTTTAAGACATTTTGTAAAACATATAAATTAATGGGGTCATCATCGACTGCTAGTATCTTCATTCTTTTATTCAGATGAATATCTTTTAAAGCACAAAATTGATCTGGATGAACATGTTCGATAGTTGCAGCAACTTTACCTATCATTTGATTCTCTATCTTTGACGGAGAAGTGCCTTCTGCTTCTACACTCTCATTTAGTATGGGAAGAGTAAATGTAAAAATAGAGCCTTTTTCTGAAGTTGATTTTAAGGATAAATCTCCATTGTGCAGTTCAACTAATTCCTTACAAATACTAAGACCAATACCTATGCCACTACTATCCGTTCTATTATTCTCACTAGCTTGTTCAAAAGGCTTAAAAATTCTTTCTATTTCTTCAGGATTCATTCCTACTCCCGTATCTTCAATTTCAATATGAGCCATTCCATTTATTCTTGAAGCACGAATTATAATGGTACCTTCATCGGTGAATTTCAAAGCATTATGTAATAAATTAAACAAGATTTGAATGAGTCTATTCTCATCTGCTAGGACTGGAGGGAATGTGTTTGATATTTCGATTTTAAATTTAACCGGTTTTTTATCTCCAAGGAATTTCAACATATCAATGACCCCTGCTGTTACGACTTGCAAATGAACTCTGTTCATATTCAGTTGAATAGTTTTTTGTTTTAAACGAGTGACATCAAGTAGATCATTCAAAAGTAAGGAGAGCCTCTTACTTATGTCAATGGCTATACTTAAATGTTTTTTGTGCTCGTTACTAGGTGGTTTTTCTTTATCATCTAGTATTGTTTGAACCATATTCATAATTCCATGTAATGGGTTCCTTAATTCATGAGAAGTTTTTATTAAGAAATCATCTTTCCGTTGATCTTCGAGCTGTAATTGCACAGCCAGTTTTTTTGCATCTGATGTAGCGATAAAAAAACGTTTAAACCAAAATGCCGTAAAAGATAATATGGCAAAAATAAGATCAAAAGGATAATGCATCATATCAATGGAAGCATCGCTCAAATTACTTGTCCATATTAAATTAACAGCTATACTTAAACAGCCTATGATAAGGAAGATGATTCCTTCTATTTCATTTATAAACTTTCGAAGGATATTGATGGATATCATTACAGATAGTATTAGCACACTACCAAGTACAATCTGGATTAGATTAATAATGTCCTTGGATGATGAAATTAAGACAAAACCTATATCCAACATACAATATAAAGAAAAGTATCTTATCATTCGTTTATTTCTCGGGTTAGGAAATAGATTGTGAATAAAGGGCGGGATAAAAGCCGCAACACCAATATATGATAAAAAGGTGATTTTTACCTGAAGTTCATAATCGATACTCAACCATGTAAATAACAATCTATCATCGGATACTAATACACTAATAACTGCAGAAAATAATAATAGTGAAAAATAAACCATACCTTTTCTTTGAGTTGATCCAATAAAGAATAAAATGATTCCATATATTAGATGTAAAGTTAAAACAACACAAAGCAACAATTGTAAATTGTTTGAAATGTAAACGCGGTGGTTAATGGCATCAATCGTTCCCAAACGAATGGGTTTTAAAATTCCTGCTTCTTTTAGATTACTCGATACATGAATCAGCAATTCAATTTCACTCTGATCTGTGTCAAAACTAACGGAATAAGGTATTGTATCTGCTTCATGCTGATTTTCTTTTATAGCTAGGGTCCCTGAGCCCCCTATAAGTTGTCCATTCACATAGATTGAAGTTGCATCTTTGACAGAATTTAGCCGTAATCCAAGAGTAGGAATATCCGTATCATTAATCAAAATTTTTAACCTATATGTGCCATACCGGAAGTCATCCTGCCCTTCAAATGATTCATCCCAGGAATTAATGGAAGGAATGCGCAGATATTTTTTATTATGTTCGGGAAGTGAGTTTGATGTTGTGAAAGAATTTGGATAGAATTCCCACTCTCCATTTAACATAAATGTTTGTTTACTAGAGAAATCCCAACTCCGTAAATCTAATTCCCCTTGGTTTGCGGTAGGAGCCGATGGATAATCTAATTTCTCTATGAAGTTCATCCAAGACACGCGGATAATTGTAATAACTATGAGAAAAAAAATAATAAAAATCCATTTTCTCTTTGTTAGTATCTTCATTTATTTCATCCTTCACACAGAAAATTTATTAAAATGAATCTATCAATCTATAGAAAATGAGATTTGAAAACAAAATATTCTCTATCCATTTATAGAGTTTTTTTCCAATTATTATCATACAATTCTTTAATGAAGTAAATCATTATTTTGATTTAATTGTAGTCATTTAGTTGTTTTATAATTTTGAAAACACAGATAATATTTAGTAAAAATTTCGAAGGTTGTTATTTATTACTGTCATTTAAACCACAATTGAGGAATAAAGACTTATAAGGTGTAATAAATCAACTATGAAATACTACTGCTATAGGGGAAGTCAATGAGTGTTTTGATAGGTGTCAGATTAGAAGAAGATTTGGTTTATTGTTCATCTATTTAAAATGAACGCTCTCGAACATATGAGGGTGTAAATGGTTTTGAAGTGTTCTTTGGAAATCTTAGTTTAATAAAGTGAAGTGAGGGGATTACATGGGACCAGCTTTGCAAATTAGCCCAATTGATTCGTATATTGATGAAGATGTAATGATTAAAGTAACTGGGTGTTCGGCCGATGCAGAAGTCCTTATAAAAGCAATAACATATGATGAAAAAGGAAAAATGTTTTACTCGTATGCTAGATTTTTAGCTAATAATGAAGGTGATATCGACGTAACTTCTCAGAAGCCAATGGAAGGGACATATAATGAAGTGGATGGTTCTGGTTTGTTTTGGTCTATGAAACACGCTGATTCAAAATTGGATGATTATTATGAGAAAAGCAACATGGATAAAGTTACGATCAATTTGTTTTTAATAGTAAATGGGGAAGAGGTAGATTCATTGACTATTTTCCGATATTTTTATAAATCTGGCATAAAAAAAGAAGATATCCAGTTTGAAGAAGTTAAAGGAACGTTATTTCGTCCTGAATCACAAGGAAAATATCCTGCTATTATTATATTAAGTGGTTCCGATGGTGGATCGAAGGAACATGCAGCTGCTTTATTAGCTTCAAAAGGTTATATAACATTAGCCTTGTCTTATTTTGGGGAAGTAGGTGTACCGAAGGACCTAGAACATATCCCATTAGAGTACTTTCAAAAAGCAACTATTTGGCTGCAAGAACACCCTTTTGTGAAGGGAAAGGTAAGCTTAATTGGTTATTCGAGAGGTGGTGAACTTGCCTTACTCTTGGGAGCTACATTTGATTACTACAAATCAGTCATTGCATGTGCACCTAGTGCTTATGTAACTGCGGGTATGAAAAATGGGATTTTTGCACCGATACCCTCATGGACAATGGAAAAACGGCCATTACCATATATAAGGTTTAAATATCGCTTTTCCACCATGTTCACTTTACTTAAAAACTGGATATTAAAACAACCCATTTCCTATCTTTCGATTTGGGATAATACGTTGAATGACGAGGATGGGATTAGGGAATCAAGAATTCCCGTTGAGAATATAAAAGCCCCTGTAATGTTCATTTCAGGGGAAGATGATCAACTATGGCCATCAGCAAGGTATGTAAAAATGATGGAAGAGAAGTTAAAACACGCTAAAAATAATTCTAGTCAGAATCGTTATTTGTATTATAAGGGTGCAGGCCACTTTTTATCTTTTCCGTACAGCTTCGTCAACCTTCCTGCTAATGTATTAATGAACGTTGGGGGAGGCATGACAATGACTTTTGGTGGTACTAAATCAACCAATGCAGCAGCTGCAAAAGATTCTTGGAGAAAAATATTAGATTTTCTCAATGAGTCTAAAGACGTTTAATGCGATATACTTTAGTGAAACAGAAGTTTGGAAAAACCTTGATGCTAATAATCCAGACTTAAATGAAAGTCAATCCATCATGATTGGTTGCGTTATAAAATGATAGGGTGAATGAGTATAAAAAGCAAAAAAGATTTATTTACTCATTTTTTAAGGATTATATAAACAGATAAATAGTATTTAAAAAAACATTAACAAGGGGCTGGGACATAACTAAATGAGCTAACCTCAAAAACGAACAATAACAAATTATGGTCTATAAGACATCATTGCAAAAAAAACGTTCCATTGCGCTCGCGTACACTCGCTTTCCGCGGGGAGGGGCTGAGCCTCCTCGGCATTGCCTACGGTGCCTCAGCTTTCCCTCTATTACTCGCAGTAGTCGAGTGCCTTCTGTTTCATTCCACTATTACTTCACATCAAGAGATAAATTACAAAAATATGAGTGATTAGATGTTGGACTACTAATTATTCGGATAAAATCCTTAGCTAGAATACCTATGTCCCAAACCCCTTATCTTGTAACTTGAATTTAAACAACTTTATTATATCTATACATTGAATACTTTTGCTGGCATGAGTGGATATTCATGTTTAGCTATTTCATATTCCAAAAACATAGGACGGTAAGAAATAAATATTTATTGTTTTTCAATAAATAATGAGGTAAGATAGGCATAATTAGAATTTGTGAGGTGTGTTTATGAGACAAGGGAAAGTTCTTTTTTTAAAAGTGGTGATTGTGATTCTTGGCTTGATTGTGTTAGGGATCTGCATCGGCTTGCCTTTTTTAGCAAAAGAAACAGCAGAGCTGAATCCAGCACATGCTTATTTAAAATATCCCGTATTATTTGGGATGTACCTAACTGCAATCCCGTTCTATTTTACTTTGTATCAAGGATTTAAGCTGTTAAGATATATTAGTGTAAATGAAAGTTTTTCTGAGCATTCCGTAGCTGCACTAAGAGCTATTAAATATTCCTGTGCTAGTATTAGTGTAATCTATCTAATTGGTATGATCTTTTTATTTACGCAAGATGCCCTACATCCAGGAGTGGCTTTGATGGGATTTGCTATTATATTTGTAACAACGATTCTCTCGATTTTTTCCGCAGTCCTTCAAGAACTTTTATATAATGTATTAAAAATAAAGTCAGAAAATGATTTGACCATCTGAGGTGAGAATGTGGCCATTATCGTCAATATCGATGTAATGTTAGCAAAAAGAAAAATGAGTGTAACAGAATTATCAGAACGAGTAGGCATCACGATGGCGAATTTGTCCATTCTAAAAAATAGTAAAGCAAAAGCAGTAAGGTTCTCCACGTTAGAAGCAATCTGCAAAGCATTAGATTGCCAGCCTGGTGACATACTTGAATATCAAGAAGATAAACAGACCGATTCTGCTACATAACGCAACTACCACAAGCGACTTTTCATAAGGAAAGTCGTTTTTTTTCGAAGAAGAAAATGTAAAGTTAACTTGACGTTAAGGTAACTTTACTATAAAATGGATATAATTAGGAGTGGTACATATGGAGAATCGTTTAATGCACTATAGAAAAGAGTTTGGTTATTCCCAAGATCGTTTAGCTTCCACTTTAGGCGTTTCAAGGCAAACAATTATTTCAATTGAAAAAGGAAAATATAACCCCTCCTTACCACTCGCCTTTGAAATTGCTCATTTATTTCAAGCAAAGATTGAAGATATTTTTATATATGAAAAGCCATTGAAAGGAGAGGAGTAAAGTGGAAGGATCAAGAAAAATATTTATTGTTATTGGATCTTTTTATCTTATCATCTCGTTATTTTTACTAACTGTTTCGATTTTAGCAAAGGAACTGACCATGACTTTTTTGATGCCCCTTGCAATGGCTATTATGTGCTATTGTTTAGGGTATTTATATCCTGAATGGAAGCAAAAGGATGAACGAATGCGTTTAATCCGGACGAAGGGATTATCAGCTTCTTTTTTCGCTCTTTTGCTATACTATTTTGTTTTTAGCGGATTATTGCAATTCAGTGTTATCAGTATAACAGCCATACAATTGCTAAACTTGCTAGGTGCCCTCATGATTATTACCGTTTTTCTAAGCTTTGTTATTTTTGCAAAAATCTATTAATCAATGAAAGTGGTGAAACAATAAATGTCTTATTCCCGTTTCTCGTCTTTATGATTGCTTTTCTCTCTATCGCATTTTTAATTAGAAAAGATAAAAACGAGCAAAAGATTAACGAAGAGGGGCGGGTGAAATTCAGTTTATTATTAGCTGTTATTTTTGTTCTTGTTGCTTTCTTTGTTCTTAAGTGACTCGCAAACCTCATTTGCGGAGCGCTCAGTTTCTTTTCTCCTACTGAGCGCCTCACAAACTTCATTTGCGAAGCACTCATTCTCTTTTCTCATCTTGAGAGACTCGCAAACCTCAATTGTGAAGCGGTCAGTTCCTTTTCTCTTTTTGAGAGACTCGCAAACCTCATTTGCGAAGCGCTCATTCTCTTTTCTCATCTTGAGAGACTCGCAAACCTCATTTGTGAAGCGCTCAGTTTCTTTTCTCTTACTGAGAGACTCGCAAACTTCATTTGCGAAGCGGTCAGTTCCTTTTCTCAACTTGTTTCGAGCTAAAGAAGTGTGACTGTCTTCTAAATGCTCAATGAAAACCCTAAATGGATGAAATAGATCAATTAGATAATTAGCAGCGATAAAAGATTTTTAGAAATCGGAGCCACAATCATTTTCATAGTGTACTATTATATTATTATTCGATATCAACTGGAGGTAAGAATGAAAAAACAGCGATTGTATGGTATCCGCAGTTCAGTGAATACGAATTAAGTGTGGTGCAATCTGTGTTAATGCAAGGAAATAAACAGATTATCACTGTGGGAGTGAGCGAGGAACCGGTTCGAGATGAAGCTGGATTAGTCTGTGTTCTGGATATATCTATTGTTTTAGAGGAAGAGCGGTTACTACAAATGATTAAAACAAGCTTTTTTACGTGACTATAAAATTGGGAGCATTTCAAGTTCTCCTCATTTATTGGCATCGGCAGGTGGGCTGAAGGGGGAAAATTTTATAGTCGGTTTACTGCTTTAATATACAGAAAATTCTGATGTATTTAATGAAACGAAACTTATCGCAAACGGGTTAGTACAGGATGGGGCGTTATTAACTGCCAAAGGCTCAAGCTTCATTGCATGCGGTTTACATTTCGGTTCTATGTTAGGTCTGACCTTTAATGAAAGGTGGTATGGTAATGGAAGGATTTCCTGAGTTAGAAACAAGTCGTTTAAAATTATTAGAAGTAAAAGAAGTATATGCTTGGGAATATTATGCGGTTTTATCGAATGAAAAAGTGACGAGATTTTATGGTATGGATACTTTAACGGATTATAACCAAGCAGTAAATATGATTAAACTCATGCAGGAGACTTTTCAGAAGCAGCGGGGAATCAGATGGGCGATCGTACTGAAAGATTCTGACAAACTAATTGGTACAGTTGGCCTTAACTTATTAAATAGAGGCCAGTCTAGAGCAGAAATCGGTTATGAGCTCCATCCAGATTTTTGGAGAAAAGGGATAGCAAGTGAGACTGTAGAAAAGGTATTACAATACACATTTGAAACATTACAATTAAATCGTATTGGTGCAATTACTTTTCCTCAAAATAAAGCTTCGATTGAATTGCTTAATCGTTTCAGATTTCAGCAAGAAGGCATACTGAGACAATATCTCTATCAGAATGGAGAGTCACATGATGCTATTATTTTTTCCTTATTAAAAAATGAATGGATGACAAGATAATATGAAACTACACATGTTGACCCACCAAGACATTGATGGCATCATCCGACTATCACAATCTGTTGGCTGGGATTATGATCAAGCTGAAGTAACGACTATTTTAAATTCAAGTAAGGTTTTTGGACATAAAAATGAGGCTAGTGAGGTAGTGTCGTCTGCAGCAATTATTCCATACGGGGAGAAGACTGCTTCGATTGGTATGGTGATTGTTCAGGAGGAGTACCGAGGAAAGGGGTTAGCAATGGCCTTAATGAAGGAATGTATTGGCCAAGTAGATGAGCAAACAATCATTCAATTAATCGCAACTGCCAATGGGAGGCCAGTGTATGAAAAAATCGGTTTCCAAATAGCAGGGGCAGTAAAGAAATTGATTGCGCCAACTCATTTTTTAAACAATCATACGCTTATATCCTCGCCACAAGTGGTGCCATTTCAGCAAAAGGATTTTCAAGAAGTGGTTGCCCTAGATGAGAAAGCCTTTGGTGCTAATCGAACAAATTTTCTCTCGGAGCGAATCAGGCAAAGTAAAGATTGCCTAGTCCTTAAAAGTAAGGAAGGGAAGATAACCGGGTATGGTCTTTCAATTTTTGGTCCAGTTTATACGATTCTTGGTCCCATCATTGCACCAGATACCCAGTCAGCATTTCAAATCATCAGTCAGCTTAAGAAAAGAGAAGGAACGGGCGTTAGGATAGATATTTTATCACAACAAAACGAGTTGCAGGACCTGCTAGTAGCAGGCGGTTTTGAGTTGATCAATGAGCCACCAATGATGATGTTACATTCAGATAAGATACCAACAAGAACAGGTCAACTATTTGCCATTGCCTCGCAGGCTTTTGGATAAATAATTTAGGTTATTCTTTCTTTTCCTTTTCCTTCAATAACGCAATCATTTCTTCATGCAATTCATTAGATTTAGCTAATTTACGTTCCATAGAAAATAACGTAGCCATGATAATGATAAATCCTATTACGGCAATGAACAAATGGATTGCTCCTTTTTAACCTATTTTATAATGGGATAAATTTAGATATATAGTGAAAAAGGTAGGGGGTGTAAGGAGTTATTTCTTTTACTCCCAGCAGCATAGAATGGCCCATTAACATATACTTTAGGGATGTTTTTCTGAGCAATCTCAGAAAAAAATTGTGAGGTGAGGGAGTACTTGTGATTAATCAAGTGTTAATTGTAGGCGCAGGTCCGACGGGGTTAGCTTTAGCATTAGGCCTGACTAAACAAAACATTCCATGTAAAATTATTGATAAGAATAAGGGACCTGGTGAGGAATCGAGAGCAATGGTCGTTCAGGCAAGGATTCTTGAATTTTACGAACAATTAGGTATTGCTGAGAATGTTATTGATAAAGGAATGAAAATGAAACATTTACAATTCTTCAAAAATGTTAAACGGAAAGCAAAATTGAATGTGGAAAATATGGGGGAAGGGCAAAGTCCCTTTCCATATATTTTAAGCTTGCCGCAAGATGAACATGAAAAGATACTCATTGAGTTACTTGCTGAAAATGGTGTGGAAGTAGGATGGCAAACAAAACTAGAATCTTTCACGGAAGGTAAAAATGAGGTAAGTACTCTTCTAAATAAGGAAGGGCAGAAGTCAAATGAAGTGTTTCAATATGTTTGCGGTTGTGATGGTGCGCATAGCACAGTGCGAAAGGCTTTGGGTTTTGATTTTATTGGAGGTTCCTATGATCAACTCTTTTATGTAGCAGATGTCTATTGTGAATCAAATGAAACAAATGGTTTTCAGATGCGATTATTTGACGGAGGATTTTGTATTATTTTTCCTATTCGTACAACCGGTTCATTTCGTTTGATTGGTATTGTCCCAGAACTATTGAAAGAGAAGGACGGATTAAAATTTTCCGATATAGCTCCGTATTTACAAGAAAAGTTATCTCTTGTGATAACAAAAGTAAACTGGTTTTCCACTTACAAAGTCCATCATCGTATGAGTGAGCATTTTCGTAAAGGGCGGATATTTATTGCTGGTGATGCCGGTCATGTTCATAGCCCCGCAGGTGGACAGGGGATGAACACAGGTATTGGTGATGCAATCAATCTTTCCTGGAAATTGGGTGCTGTCATCGATGGAAGAATGGATTCGCGTGTTCTTGACTCGTATGAAGAGGAGAGAATGGCTTTTGCAAAAACATTAGTCTCAACCACTGACCGCTTATTCTCCATCATGGTCGGTAAAGGCAGGGGGAATCAGATGATTCGAAGTATTGTGCTACCTACGCTCATTCCTAAATTGACGAGGTTTGCTGCTGTTAGAAAGATGTTATTCAAAGTGGTTTCACAAATACGGATTCATTATCGTGATTCTATGCTCTCAACTGGTAAAGTTGGAAAAGTAGCTGCTGGGGATCGCCTACCATGGGTGGCATTTGCTACTGGTACTAACTATGATCTGTTACAGTCTTTTAACTGGCAAATTCATGTATATGGAGATGTAATATTTAACACAAAGTCTGTTGATATACCTATTACTTCTTTTCCATATTCAAAGATTGTGGAAAAAGCCGGTATAAAAGAGGGGACAGTCCTTCTGATTCGACCTGATGGTCATGTGGCAGTAGCTTGTGAAGAGGGAGTGGATGCAATCAACGCATACGTTAAAAAATGGCATGTGAGAATCTGATCCTCGTGGTAAAGGTTTTATTGAAAATAGTATAGCCCCTAACGCTTCTAGAAGGTGAGGGGCTATAGTGATTTTATTAAATCATTGTTAGACCCCTTTTCCAGCAACAAATTCAAAAGTGCTGACCACTTCGATATTTACAATAATTGGCTTCGCTCGCTTAATTAGGTTTTGAAAAAATTCTAGTGTCAGTGACTCTTCATGGGCCTCTTTACTCGACCACACTTCATATACATAAACGATATTTTCCTCTTTTTTTGCCGTATTGATAAGATAAATTTGACAAGGCTGATGGCGTTCCATTTCTTCAGATGCTTGTAATAGAAGATCAACTAATACATCACCTTGGTTATCTTTCGTCATAAATTTCGTAAATTGACTATACTGGTTCATGTATATCCCTCCTAATCGTCTCATACTTCATATAGTTCTGCCTTCATAAAACAAAACCCTTGAAAAGATTGGAAATATATTTGTGTTGATCTTTGGCAATTCCTGAGGTTTATGTAGGTAAAAAAGAATAGGAGCAAATGGGGAATTCTTTCAGAAAATGAAACAGATCAAGTGTAAAAAGAGGAACTTGAATCCTTGATTATGATAAAGAGTTTCAGTATCAGGTTTATCCACTAATCAAAAAACTTTATAGTACAATCTACTATTGAAATGCACCGCTACTTTAAGCAAATTCCGCCTAGATTACTTCAATAAGAATCCCTTCTCTAATTAATTTTAACAATATTTTGAATATTAACCAAAAAATTATAATGATAAAATTCCCAATTGAGAATCGACTGAGAATGTTTTTCTTAAACAAAGTCAACAAAACTCTATATTTAAAAGGTTTATTGAATATTATTCCGTTTAAATGATATTGATAATCTTTCTCAACTATGATAATCTACTTATTGAAAAATGATATTAATATATTTTATATAAAAGAGAGGGGAAACAGGGAGGATGTTTAAGAAAGTATTAGGTCTTATTAGTCTTGCTGTACTAATGATTATCGCTGGATGCAGCTCTAGTGAGTCATCATCTGAAGGAAAGGCTAGTAGCGAGGATAAAAATAATGTAGAAGTAGAGGAATTGAAAATCGGGGTCCCAAGTGATGTAGGTCCGTTGAATATTTATACAGGAAACATGGATTGGTTAACAGATCTTGTGTACGATAAATTATTTTCGCCATCCCCTTATGTAGATGAGCCACAACCATGGTTAGCAGAATCAGCAGAGCAGTTAGATGATACAACTTGGCGTGTCAAAATTCGTTCTGGTATTAAGTGGCATGATGGAGAAGACTTTACGGCTGAAGATGTGAAGTTTACATATGAGTACTACCGTGATGGACCACCAAACCGTCATACGCACCATGTAAGTGAAGTGCCAAAGGTTGATACTATTGAGATTTTAGAAGATGGGGAAACATTAGAATTCAAATGCGCTTATGCTTGTCCTTCAATGGCAACCATCACATTTGCCGATTTACCAATCTTACCAAAACATATTTGGGAAAATGTTGAGAATCCACGGAAACATACGGATTTAGCTATTGGAACAGGCCCTTTCAAATTAACAGCATATGAACCAGATCAATACTATCAATTTGAGGCAAATACTGATTATTTTATGGGTGCACCGACTGTGAACAAGTTGAGTATGCCAATCATCAAAGATTCAACAGCGATGTTCAATGCTTTGACATCTGGTGAGATTGATACAACGACAAGAACTGTACCAGCTGAATTACAAGAAACTTTACAAAAAACAGACTCTATGAAGTTGGCAAGCACATCGCCGCTATCAATCGTACAATTTGGATTGAATTATGAGATGGAACCATTTAACTCAGAGGAGTTCCGTCAAGCAATCTCTCTTGGCATTGATCGTGAGAGTATTGTCAGTACAGTTCTTTTAGGACAAGGAAGAGCGGGTGAAAAAGGGTATCCGCATCCAGATTCACCATGGACAAATCCCGAATTATCAACACCATTCAATGTAGAAGAAGCTAACAACATGCTAGATGAACTTGGATATGAAGATAGCAATAATGATGGCTATCGTGAAACACCAGAAGGAGAAAACTTAAAACTTGATATTAGTGTTTCTTCTGCAGAGCCATTATATATCCGTACAGCAGAAATGTTACAAACTCAAATGAAAGAAATCGGCATTCAGTTCGAAGTGAAAACAATGGATCCAACAACTTATACAGCAGCTGTATCTGAAGATGACTTTGATTCTTATGTAAGTTTAATTGGTCCTCATGGTGTAGCTGACCCGGATCAGTTCATTATGTCTCATCGATCTTCTTATCTTTGGACAAAAGATCTACCTTATCCAGAAATGGATGAGTTAGTATCGAACTGGATGAACGCGACTACAATCGAAGATCGTAAAGCAATCTCTTTTGATATGCAAACACTATATAATGAGCAACCAACTGCGATTGCCCTTTATTATCCAGAAGAAATCTATGCATATAACGCCGATGTATATGATCAATATGTTGAGTCTTTAGGCTTTGGTATTATAAATAAATTCAGCTTTTTACCTGAAGAAGCACGTGAAGTTTCCTCCACTACACCAGTGCAATTAGTAGAGTAAGGAAGTTAGATAAAAATGAAGCATTTGGCGAAGGTGAAAAACAAAATAGGCCAATATATATTAGTGATATTTGTTACTTTAACGATAAATTTTGCCTTGCCACGTCTCGCTCCGGGTGACCCGTTATTATATTTCTTTGGTGAAACAACAATCAATGAATTAACAGCAGAACAAAAACAAGAGGCCCTACATTCATTGGGCCTTGGTGGGTCTTTATGGGAGCAATATTGGACGTACTTAAAAGGCGTTTTCACTTTAGATTTTGGCACTTCAATAAAATATGGTGTGGCAGTAACCGAAGTGTTAGCAGAACGAATTCCATGGACATTATTGTTAGTAGGGACGGCTTTAATTCTTAGTCTTGTAATTGGTGTAAGTGCAGGTGCATATTCGGCATGGAACCGAGGGAAGAAACGTGATTTAACCATATTAACAGGCATGCTGACATTGGAATCTATTCCTGGCTTTTGGATTGGGATGATGTTTCTATCGATATTCGCTGTCCAGCTTGGTTGGTTTCCTACTTTCGGAGCGGTTTCAATGGTACAGGATGGTACCACTTGGGGTTACATCCAGGATGTCGTTAGCCATGCCATATTACCCGTGATTACGATTACGTTAGCAACAGTCGGCTCTAATTATTTACTCACTCGCTCCAGTATGTTGGAATCATTAGGACAAGATTATATGACAGTGGCTGAAGCGAAGGGAATTAAGAAACGAGCACTTGTATTTAAGCATGCATTAAGAAATGCTTTGTTACCAATTTACACCCAGTTCACATTAAGTGTGGGAACATTACTTGGTGGAGCGGTTGTCATTGAAACGGTCTATTCATACCCTGGGATTGGCCGCTTGTTGTATGAAAGCGTAACGGCTAGAGACTTCCCTATGCTACAAGGTGTCTTTTTACTTGTAACAATGGGTGTCATATTGGCCAATTTAATTGCCGATATAACGTATCCATTATTTGATCCGCGTGTGCGGAATAGGAAAGAAGAGAAGGGAGAGGAGATCACTCATGCGTAAAACAACAAAGTGGATTGGCTTAACGGGTTTAGTTTTATTCTCAGCCATGTTGGTATTTGCCCTTTTTGGACCCATGCTTATTCCTTACGATGCCTATAAAGCATCTGGACCTCCCTTTCAATCTCCTAATCTTGAACATCTATTAGGTACAAATGATATGGGGCAAGATATATTGGCGGAGTTGGCTGTTGGCGCTAGGACTTCGCTCTTTATTGGTATTGCCTCTGCTATTCTAGCAGTTTTTATCGGTGGTTTAATAGGTGTGTTAGCTGGATATATAGGCGGTAGATTTGAAACAGTAGTATTACGAATAATAGATATCGTTCTTACCTTACCTTTCCTGCCGTTAATGATTGTTGTAGCAGTTTATATGGGAGCTGGGATTTTTACTTTAGTGTTTGTTATTACATTAGTTATGTGGGCAGGTAAAGCGAGACAAATTCGCGCACAAACCCTTTCTATCAAACATACTGGCCCTGTTTTAGCAGCAAAAACAATGGGCGCAAGCCACTTTTATATATTTTATAAACATATTTTACCTGGCGTGGTACCAATTTTTATTCCTCAGTTCGTAACAGGAGTGAATGCTGCTATTTTAATGGAATCGTCTTTAAGCTTTTTAGGAATGGGTGATCCGTTAACAAAGAGTTGGGGAAGTATTTTATTTTATGCGAATAGCCGAAGTGCTTTTTTAACAGAAGCTTGGGTGTGGTGGATTATTCCTCCAGGCGTATGTATCGTGATTGTTGTTTTAGCCTTTTCATTGATGGGCTACTACTTAGAAGAAAGATTCAATCCACGTTTAGGCGATTATTCTGTAAGAGAAAAAAGGAAGAAACAACCTGTCAAAACAAAAGAACATCAATCTTCAAAAGGTATTCTGCTGTCTGTTGAGAGTCTTACAGTTGCATATCCAAAATCAGGTGATTATCGCTCTGTTGTTGATGATGTTAGTTTCGTAGTTAAAAATGGTGAAGTGCTAGGTATTGTTGGTGAGTCAGGAAGTGGCAAGTCAACCATTGCTACAGCGATTATTCAACAATTAAAGAGACCGGCGAAAGAGTCAGGTGAGATTTACTTTGAAGGTAACCTCGTACAGCATTTTGATGATGAAGGGCTTAGACAAATGCGCGGGAAGGAGATTGGCTATATTGCACAAGCGGCCATGAATGCACTAAATCCGGTTATTCGTATTGATAAGCAGTTGCATGAAGCCGTCAGAGCGCATTATCAATTAAGTAACAAAGAAATGGATGTGCGTGTTATTGAAGTGTTACAACAGGTTGGTTTGGATGAGAAATGGCGCTTCGCCTATCCGCATGAATTATCAGGTGGAATGAAGCAGAGAGTAATCATCGCGATGGCTTTAATTAATAAGCCCAAACTCGTTATTGCAGATGAACCAACAACAGGACTTGATGTCATTGTCCAGGTAGAGATTGTGCAATTATTACGCAAACTACAAAAAGAGTTAGGTATTTCAATGATTTATATCTCCCATGACCTTCCTTCCGTTTTGAGTGTGACGGATCGACTTATGATTATGAAGGAAGGGCAAAAGGTAGAAGAAGGACCGTCTGTTGAGTTATCTAAGTTATCCACAAACCCTTATACAAGAGTATTAATCGATAGTATACCAACGCTATATCCGAAGAAAGAAACAGTGGAGGTGAGCCGATGAGTGCGGATTTATTACGCATTAATTCTTTAAAGAAATCATTCTATCTCTCATCTTCCTTGCAAACGAAAGTATTATCCGATGTCTCTTTTTCCATGAAGGAAGGGGAAATTGTCGGTTTGATTGGTGCAAGTGGGGCAGGCAAGAGCACGATTGGTCGTATAATAAGTGGCTTAGAAACAGCAGATAGTGGAGAAATTCTTTTTTCTGGTGATGACCTAACTAAAATGAAGGCGAAAGTACGACGTCAATTAGCGAGAGATATTCAAATGGTTTTTCAAGATCCATATGAGGCATTGTCGAGCCGAATGAAGATTCATGAGATTGTTGGAGAGTCCCTACATATTTTACAAATTGAAAAGGGTAATCTTGAGCAAAGAACCCAATTGGTTAAAGAGGCCCTTCGTAGTGTGAATCTCGACCCAGACTATTATATGAATCGTTATCCACATGAATTATCCGGTGGAGAAAGACAAAGAGTGGGGTTAGCAAGAGCATTTGTGTGTAAACCGAAACTGATATTAGCTGACGAGCCGACCTCTATGCTAGATACATCTTTACGCCTGGATTTAATTAGGTTAATGAAAAGGATGAATCAACAAGAAGGTACATCCTATTTATTTATTACACATGATATTGCGTTAACACGTGACTTTTGCGATCGATTGATTGTTTTAAAAAATGGAGAAATCGTTGAAACTGGAGAAACGTTAGATGTCATTATGAATCCAGTACATCCTTATACGAAAACTTTAATAGAAGCGTTATTAATATTAGAAAATCATGGAGGTTAAAAAATGACTATTCAATTTATCTCATTAAACGCTGGTGGTGTTTTTGCCCAAACTCGTTTAGAAAATCAAGATTCAACTGGCTTTACACATGTAGATATTTACCAGTTACCATATACAGACTTCACTCCTTATGCATGTTTAGTTATTGGGGGTATGTGTGATCAGGACTTTTTATTAGAGCATAAGGACATAATTTCATCATTTTTAGATGAGGGGAAAATTGTCATATTCTCAGGCAATCTAGTCACTGATTGGTTACCAGGCGGCCGCCCGTTTGTGCCGAAGGAGATTAAGAGTTTTCAAGATTATGCAGTCAAAATTGAATCAGGTCACCCGATTTTTGAAGGAGTACTAGAGGATGATATGACTTTTAATAAAGGAGTTGCTGGATTTTTTGCTCGCGGTCATCATCCGTTACCAGAAGGGGCAGAGGTGCTTCTTACATTAGATGGAAAAGAACCGATTACATATATCGATCGAAATAGTACAAACGGGACGATTCTTGTTCATGTAGGCTTTGATTTATTCGGCTATATGGGAAGTAATGATCTAGAGAAAACTACGTCACGCATTTCTCCGCAATTAAGAAAATGGGTAGAAGAGGAATATAGTAAAACCATTCAGGGGGTACAATCATGAGAAAGATTGCTGTTGTTTATGGAGGAAGTTCACAGCACCACCGCACATACAAAACGTCTGAGTTCGCTAAACATTTCCATCAATTAATCCCTATTAGAGAATTAGCAGAGGCATCGTTTGAAGATATCGATGTTTTGCTCATTCCATCACAAACTCATTTAGGACTCTTAAAGGAAAATGTCGAAAAAATTCATGCTTATGCAGATCACGGTGGGATTGTTGTGACGTTTGGTCCGCAAGGCTTTGATTGGTTACCTAAACATGATTGGGAGTTCAGAATTACGAATTTTTGGTGGTGGTTAGAGAAAGATGCGAATAGCGGTCTTGTATTAACAGGAGAAAACCATGATCTATTCAAAAATTATTTAACATTATCTGATGCAACATGGCATCAACACGGTGTGTACTGGCCACCCGAAGGCAGTGAAGTATTAGTAGCGACAGAAGATGGTGGAGCGGTATTTTATATTGATAAAGTAAGTTCAAAAGGAACATGGATTAATACGACGCTCGATCCTGATTATCATTACGGTTCTTATTTTATGCCGGCAACAGAACGGTTTTTAAGGGGATTTCTTCCTTGGCTTGAGGAAGGTAAGATTTAATCGTGATTGTATTAAATCGTGTATCAAAGAGTTATGGAGACAGAAAGGTTTTACAGGATGTCCAATTTCGGCTTCAATCGAATGAGTTCGCATTTTTAAAAGGGAAATCTGGATCTGGAAAAAGTACGTTAATTAAATTACTTTACAGAGAAATAGAGAGAGATAGCGGAGACATTCTGATTAATGGGCAAGAGATTGGACAAATGAAGAAATATGAACTAAGGAGAAAAATGGGTGTAGTTTTCCAATCCTTTGAATTATTAGAGCGAAAGACAGTGTTAGAAAATGTCATGCTCGCAGGAAAGGTTTTAGGAAAACCACAAAAGGATGTAGAATACGAAGCAGTTCGTCTACTAACAAGAGTAGGACTGGCAAACCATCTCCACCATTTTCCGAAGCAATTATCAGGAGGGCAGCAACAACGCACAGCTGTTGTTCGTGCCTTATTGAATAAACCAAAGCTCATTCTAGCTGATGAACCAACTGGTAATCTTGACAGAGAAACTTCTCTCGAAATATTAACCTTGTTAAAAGAGCTACATGAAGAAGAAGGTGTATCTATGTTGGTCATCACTCACTCTGAACAACTGATTCAACAAATGAATGAGAAGTCATGGGTGATTGAGGGAGGTAAGGTTTATGAGCTTTGAGTCACTCCGCTATATATGGGACGATGTCCAATCTGGACTGAAGCGCAATAAAGGTGCATCGCTTGCATCTATTATTCTTATCTTTGTAGCTGTCACTTTAATCGGTTGTCTGCTTTTAATGAGGCTTGCTCTAGAAGATACTATCACTTATGTGGAGTCGCAAATCTCAATGAAGGTGTACGTGGAGGAAGGGTATGATACCGAACAACTATCTTATGTGCTTGTAGAGAATGATTTTATTCAATCTGTCAAAGTAGAATCAGGTGATGAAGTGTTAGCTGGTCTCTCACATTTTTTTATGAATAGAGAGCATTTGTTGGATTCCTTTACGAACGGGGCGATGAATGATGCTATTAAAGTCCATGTGACAGATGCAAGTCTAATAGAGGAAGTGGCTCGGTCTTTAGATGGTATGCAGGGCATTGCAGAGGTCATCTATCCACAAGAGATGGCTCAGACACTGTACGGGTGGATCAAGAAAGTTGAAACATATGGTAGTATCATTGCTATCATACTTTTAATCATTGCTTGTATGGTTGCCTACATTGCCTTTCATCTAGCACTATATCAAAGAGAAAAAGAAATTCGTGTAAAGCTATTAGTAGGAGCGAATCCTGCTCATGTGAGATTCCAATTCTTAATTGAAGGGTTTTTATTAGGGTTAGTGGGTGGTATCTTGAGCCTTTTCTCTACCTTTGCTCTATTTGAACTTGTCTTACATCCAATTGAACAAGCTGTGCCTTTTTTAATACAGTTAGATAGCTCTAATCGGCTCATTGTTTTTAGTTTGCAATGTATTGTAAGTATAGTGATTGGCATTGGGGCAAGTTTTCTTGCAACAAGAAAGTTGATTCGTGATGTTTAAAAAAGTCATACTTATTATTATGCTTGTTATGGGACTCGCACTTCCTGTTTATGCTCACTTGACAGGCGCTTTTGCTGACTTTCTTGCCATTGTCTATGACGAATCAACGATTGATAAGCTAAAGGATGAGATGAAGGCAACAGAGAAGGAAATAGCTGCACTAGAGCCACAGGTGGAATCACTAGAAACAGCATTTAAGCAAGATCAAGGACTAGCCGTTGATCAGCTGCAATTTTATAGTGATGTTGGTCTAGATACATGGCTAGCTATGACTGAAAATGGTGAAGATATAGTTGATATTCAAGGGAATTATTGGCTGATAGAACAGCAGATTGATGCGTATTTAGAGGAATTAAATACACTCTATCTGTCGTTTAAGCAACTAGAGGCAGCAAAGGATGCGTTAGAAGGACATCAAGAGTTGTTAGGGATGATCGAGAAAAATATCCAAGCTAGAGCGACTTATTTAGCGGAAAATGAAGGGTTAGGATTAGAACAGATCGCTAACTATCTAGATATCGATTGGACGGCTGAAATAGAGGATCATATTATTGCCGGTATTGAGCGCGATAATAAGCGAATTAATGAGGAGTTGACTCATTGGGTAGTGGCTCAACCTGATGGTACGTACCGATTGTCGGGAGAATGGTTAAATACTGAAAGTGACTTATCCTATTATTTTCGGGCGGATCATGTGTATATGGTGTATGAGCGTCCAGAGGGACATGTCATTTTAATCGGGCAAGTCTTACAGAATAAGGATGGGCAATCAGCAAGCTTGATATTAGAAGAAGGTTTTTATAATGGATTTTTCTTACCGAAAGAGTTATTGGAAGAATTGATTCCATTTACCTTATCCTATGAAACTTTAAAAAACTTAGATGGCGTGGAACAACCATATCTTACACAAAAAGATGGTTATCTACAATTACAAACCAAATAAGGAGAGAAAAGAGATGTGGAAGAAAATCGTCAGTATATGTGCGGTGTTATTTATACTGATAACGTCACAAGCTCATGCACATGTGATGAATGCTGATAATGCTTATAATGATTTAAATTATACAGAGGCAAAAGGTGAGATATTGTTTATTACCGCTTTAGGGATGACGAATAGCCAAGACGAAACTGCCACTTTCAGACCAAATGACAGTTTGGCGATGGAAGAATTGGCCGAGTTTGTCGCAGCATATTACCACCTTGAAGGGGAAAATACGGTCCAACAAGTAGTGGAAAAAGGATGGATCTCTTCACTCAAGGGGAACGCGACATTTGCTGATGTAAATGAAGCTTTTTTTGCAGGTGAACTGGCAATTGAAAATGGTTCTGAGAGCTTAACAAGAGAAGCATTTGCTATGTTTATTAGTGAACATGGAAGTTCGTTAATAGAGGAGGCTGGCTTTACAGAAGGGCCAGTTGGTCAAGTTGAAGCTGTCGAACAAAAAGAGATAAGTGTTGATGGGAAAGATACTCACCAATATCATATTCAAATAGGTGATGAAACAATCATACTTGCTGCTCATCCATATGTAGATGCACCATCTGTTGATCCTACTGTTTGGGAAGGAATGTATGTGACAACTTCATTATTAATGGAAGACCCTCATGATAACGGTGAAGAGGTGGCCCAGTTCTTATCTATATCTGAAGACCCGCCTGTACAAGAACAAGTAGTGGAGGAAGAAACATCTTCTATTGATGAAGAGAGTAAGAAAGAAACAGCTGAAGTAGTGGAAGAAGAGAAAGGTAATCATTATGCCAATTGGTTGTTTATCGGATTAGTTGTTGTTGTCGTTTTTATCGTTGTCGGTTTGTATATGAAGAAAAGGAACTAGTTAGAGAGGAAATATAACCGTAACAAGAAACTGATTAAACGTTTCTGTTACGGTTTTTTATTTGTTTAGAGGTGGCGATAAATTAGTAATATTTGAAGAATTTAACAGATAGTAAGTCGTTCTTATCATTTGTTCACACAAGTTAGAGATGGGTATTTAAGATATACGCATACGCATTATTCAAAATGAAGAAAGAGATTGAAAGGCGAGTAGAAGAAAGTTGCATGTCACTCAGAAGAAAAAATTCAAACGAGAGCGAAGCAAAAGAGGAGAGCGAGTCACTCAGATGAGCAAAGCAAAATGAGAGCGAAGCAAAAGGCGATAGCGAGTCACTCAGATGAGCAAAGCAAAATGAGAGCGCAGCAAAAGGGAAGAGCGAGTCACTCAGATGAGCAAAGCAAAATGAGAGCGCAGCAAAAGGGAAGAGCGAGTCACTCAGATGAGCAAACCAAAACGAGAGGGAAGCAAAAGGCGATAGCGAGTCACTCAGATGGGCAAAGCAAAATGAGAGGGAAGCAAAAGGGGAGAGCGAGTCACTCAGATGAGCAAACCGAAACGAGAGGGAAGCAAAAGGGGAGAGCGAGTCACTCAGATGAGCAAACCGAAACGAGAGCGTAGTAAAAGGCGATAGCGAGTCACTCAGAAGAGCAAACCAAAACGAGAGGGAAGCAAAAGGGGAGAGCGAGTCACTCAGATGAGCAAAGCAAAATGAGAGGGAAGCAAAAGGCGATAGCGGGTCACTCAGAAGAGCAAACTGAAATGAGAGCGCAGGAAAAGGAAATAGCGAGTCACTCAGATGAGCAAAGCAAAATGAGAGCGAAGCAAAAGGCGATAGCGAGTCACTCAGATGAGCAAACCGAAACGAGAGCGCAGTAAAAGGTGATAGCGATTCACTCAAATAAGTAAACCAAAATGAGAGCGAAGCAAGAGGAAATAGCGAGTCATACACAAATCCGAAAACAGAAACGAAAGCGTTGCAAATGTAGTTTGCGCGTGTCCTGATTCAAAAATCACTTCCTTCGGCCACATAAGTAATTTCATTTATTGCTGCATTTAGCCTTCTGTTTCGACCCCTACTCTGCAATTTAACTCCAGTATTTTTGTGAATAAACAATTAAACCCCCAAAAAAACAGGTAACTTCCAACTAAATATTAATTTAAGTTAATAGGAATAAGCTAGCCGATTAAACAAATAATACCAATATCTTATGGGAGATAGAGAGGGTGGATCAATGAAGTTTTCTCGCCTTCAACTTGCTTTTATCATTATTTTATTTATAGGCATATCTAATCATGTGCTCATTTTACCCCATTTGTTGGGTTTAGCTAAACGAGATGCTTGGTTAAGTGTATTAATCGCCTACGGTATTATGTTTGTTTGGATATTTCTGTATCAGCTTATTTTATCTAAAAACAAGGAAGGCGAACATACCTTTATATGGTTGAAAAAGAGAGTAGGTAATTTTGTTGCTTATAGTATTATGAGTTTGTTTCTCTTGTATTTTAGTGTTGCTGGTCTTGTTTCATTTTTTGATTTAATCCAATCAGTGCATATTTTTTTCTTGCCATTTACACCTATATGGATTGTCGCTTTACCCTTCATTTTGTTATGTGTGTGGGCAGCGAGTTCAGGAATCAAAACGATCATCTATACTTCGACCATTCTCTTGCCTTTTGTATGGGGCTTAGGTATGTTTGTCGCGATTGCGACTTTAGAGGAAAAAGATTATTCCTACTTATTGCCGTTATTTGCTGATAAAGACGCTTCTGTTATTGAAGGTGTAATCATCGTGCTAGGTGGGAGTGTGGATTTACTTATCTTCTTTATCATTCATCACTATTTTGAAAAGAAGATACCATACTGGTATTTAATGTTGTTATTAACTGTATTAACGATACTTATTATGGGACCAACCATTGGTTCATTAACATCATTTGGTCCGAGTATGGCTGCTAATATGCGGTTTCCTGCATTTGAACAATGGAGACTGGTATCAATTGGGGATTTAATATCCCATGTGGATGCTTTAGCGGTGTTTCAATTATTAAGTGGTGTAACCATCAGAGTCTCACTTTGTTTATTTCTTATTCCGGAAATACTCCATGTTCAAAAAAAGTGGTGGAAGGTTATTCTTATCACTTTAACAGCCCTTATCTTATATGGCATCGTTTCCTTACAGACGAGCGATATCATTGTTTTTCATATCATTAAACATTATTTTTACAAGGTTGCCCTATCTTTTGGGGTGTTTATGACCCTTATTTTATTGTTCGTTAGCTATCTTCCTAGCCGAAAGGGTGAAAAAGAGTATGACCGTGGAAAGTCGATATAAACAATTAGATAAACTCTTAGATGCCGGAAAGCTGGAAACGAAGAATTTAGAGGCATTTTTTAATCAAGCATCAGATATTCACTTAATTACAAATCAAAATGTACTCACTTTATTTGTTGATGGAATGATTAGTAGAGAACAATATAATCGATATGTACATGCGATTGTGACCTATTTGAATGATGGATATCGCTCAAAAGAAGTCTTATCGCAATGGCCTACATTTATGAAGATTCATCAAACAAAGGATATGGTGAATCATTTATTAACAGGATATGTCATCTTCTATGTATATGGAAGAAGAAATTATTTTGCCATTGATATCGCTCAAATTCCTCATCGAACACCAGAGGATTCACAAACAGAAGTATCGTTAAAGGGGGCAAGAGACGGATTTACAGAAGAACTCCATACGAACTTGGCTCTTATTAGAAAGAGAATCAGAACGGAAAAGTTAAAGAGTGAAGTCTTTCAAATTGGGAGAGAAACAGAAACAAAAACTGTGTTGGTCTATTTAGAGGGGAAAGCAAAGAAAAATATAATAGAAGAAGTGAGGAGAAGGATAGAAAACGTAGATGTGGAAAGTCTCATTAGCGCTGGCCAATTGGAACAATGGATTTCAGATAAAACATTTTCTGTCTTTCCACTATTAGAATACACCACCAGGCCAGACTTTGCCTCAGAATGTTTGTTAAGAGGGCGATTAGTTATCATTGTCGAAGGATCACCGACTGTGCTTATTGGACCGATGAATTTATTTGGAATGCTTAAATCTCCTGAAGATATCCATTTTCCATATTATATCGTAGCTTTCCAAAGGTTACTAAGAGTGGTTTGTTTATTTATAGCTATTTTTGTTCCCTCCTTTTTCCTTGCTATATCTAATATCAATATTGATCAATTGCCCTATCCTTTAATAGCAACGATTGTTATTTCCCGGCATGGTCTGCCATTTTCATTACCGTTAGAGTCCTTTTTAATTCTAATGTTATTTGAACTGTTAAGAGAAGCAGGTGTACGGATGCCGACTGCATTAGGACAAACCATATCAATTGTAGGAGGTATTATCATTGGAGATGCTGCAATAAGAGCGGGACTTGCTTCTCCCACACTGCTAGTTGTTTTCGCTGTCGCGGCTGTCGCTACTTTTACACTAGTAAATCAATCTCTTACCGGCACAGTGACCATTTTAAGGATATATACGATGTTGTTTTCTACCTTTTTAGGTGTTTACGGTTTTGCTCTTAGCCTAATTAGTATAGTGATTTACTTAGCAAGACTAGAGTCATTCAAAGTGGCTTATTTGGAGCCGGTGACTTCCTTGAATTTAAGCGAGTTTCGATTTGCATTTTTGGTCGATCCAATTCGCATAAATAAAAAAGTGAGTGGCATTGTAAACATAAGGAGAAATAGAAAATGAAAAGAGTCGTAAACTTCATACTATGTTTCGTTCTCCTCTTAACATGTGTAGCATGTGAGTCTGACATGAAAGAAATCCAGAACCTTAATTTTGCGACAGCCTTGGGTGTGGATTTTAAAGATGGGAAATACCAATTATATGTTCAATTGGTGGGTCTCGATTCTGTTGCAAAAACTGAGGGAGAAAAAAGTCAAGCGCAAACATATGTATCTACATCTTCAGGTAAAACGTTATTAGATGCGTATTTTGAACTATATAAATCGGAACAGGAAGTCATTATTTTCTCTCATATCTCCACGATTGTTGTTAGTGAATCTATTTTAAAGCGAGGATTAAATCATGTATTAGATGAATTAACGAGGTATTATGAGTACCGGCTCACACCGTGGATTTTTGCTACAAAGGATCCACTTGATAAAGTGCTGTCAACTCTAGGGTTATTTAAACAATCGTCTCTTGAAACATTACTACACCATCCAGATAGATCAAGTAAACAAAGTACAATGATTAGACCAATCAAGCTGTATCAATTTTTTAGAGAGTTATTTGAGCCCGGAAAGACAACATTTTTACCAGGCATTACGATTACTGAAAATCAGTGGGAGAATAATCAAAAGAAGGAACCTAAGTTGACTTATAGTGGAGCTTTTTTCTTTAAAGAAATGAACTATAAAGGTTTTTTTAGTTTAGATGCAATCAAAGGAATTAGGTGGACGTCCGCAGGTACAAAAAGAGCTTCATTAAAAGTCCCAGATGGTGAGAATCAGGATACGATTATTATTATTGATAATATTAAAACGAAGAAAAAGTTGCTGGGTAGTGAGGGTGGGAAATATCAATTTGAAGTTCAACTGGATGTGAAAGCGAGTATAGGGAATAAAGTGAATGACCAAAAATATAACAAATTACTTGCGGAAACAAAGAAAAATTTTACGAAAGAAATTAAAGATCTTTTCCAATTAGGGGTAGAGGAAGGTGTGGACATTCTTGACCTTGGGCATATTCTCTATCGTAATGACTTTGAAAGTTGGGAAAAGGACAAAGAGAATTACTTAGAAAAAAGTGAAGTAGCAGTAAATGCTGATGTAACAATTCAACATGCAAGTGCATTTAAAAACAAACGGTTTGAAGAAGTAAAAGAAAGAGGGAAGACAGATTAAGAACCTGGTTAAAACTTAAGTAGATTGGCTCCCCTATAAGTAGACAGGGATCGTAAAGATGCTACTTATAAGGGAGTTTTTTCAATATTTATTCGTACACCTGATATAGATTGTTTAGTTTACGAATTTGTAGTTGTCGTCCATCCATTTTTTCAATGGACTTTTCATTGATATACTTTACTGTCAATCAATTGCAATTGGTGTTGCTGAATAATCTGCGCCAATTGGTCGCTATAGATTTTTTCACCTTGTTCATTTTCAATTGTACTGTATCCAGCGTCTTGTAATGCTACTGCTTGCTCCATATAAGTTGTGCCATTGAATAGCCCATTTTTTTTGTAGCGATCGTGAGTGGCTAAGAACTCTCCGTGATCTTTTACGGAATCCTCCATTTGATCATATACCCTAAAAGCATCCTCAATGGTTTCATCATAGTACTCTTTCGTCTCAAGGTTTACTGATTCTCCGTCCCAATTATGGCTCTTGATGCCAAAGTAGTTATTATATTCGGATGAGAGGGTTGATCTACCCCAATCGGATTCAAGAATGGCTTGAGCAATCGTAATTGATGGGAGGATACGATAGGTTTCATAGTTTTCTATTGCAATTGCTTCAATCTCATTGATAAAGTTTCGTTGCATTTTTTTTAGGTTATTATTGTCTGCTGCTTCAATTTGATCTGTTAATTGATTATAGTAATTTTTCACTTCTTCTTTTTCTTCTTGGCTGTACTCATTTTCGGTTAAAACTCTATCAATCTCTTTTATTTTAAAATCATCATTTTCTTCGGTAATAAATTGATTTGTCAGTTGTCTTATTTCCTCATCACTTATTTCTTCAATGCCATACTTCACTTCTGCCATAGCTGAAACATAGCGCCAATCAACTTGAGCTTTCCCACGACTCGTTTCATCAACAACTGCTTGAACTTGTCCTGTTTGGTCAATGGAGATACTTTTTTCTTTATTCACAGCGATAAAGTAGATGCCCACTATAAACAAAACGAGTGTAAATAAAATCCACTTGCTCTTTTTCATTCGAATGTCCCCTTATTCCATATTACTTTCTACTAATATAACTTGAATCATGTTCATTCTTCCAGTCACACCCCTTTATACGAGTAATAAACTAAATTTTCTGCCATTATAGATAAACATGAAAGGATATCCTAGTCTGCCGATAAAAATATCAGGACAAAAGATGTGGTTATTTATTTTTGATAGGTCATTAATCACGCATTTTAGATAAAAAGGGGAATATTTATGGGCAAGTTATTCGATCGAAAGGGGAAGGAAAACTCATTCCTAAACCGCTTAACATCCACTATTCAATTTCAAATATTGCTGCCGTTCTTAGCGTTAATTATCATTGCAGTCATGACGGTTAGTTATGTTAGTTACCATTTTAGTATTAAAAATACGACAACGATCCTCAACCAAAACGTAGAAGAACAATTAATTAGTTTAAATGATACTTTTGAGATGTTCTTTACTCAGAAGCATCAAATCATGACCCGAATGACGATGAATGAGGAGATCATTCCGTCAGAAGGTGACAATGAAGAGGTCTTAGCCTATTTCCGCGAAACACAAGAAACAACGGACTCTGTCATCAACCTTTATTCAGCTAGTGAGAGTACGGGTGACGTGGTGATTTATCCTGAAGCTGATTTAGGAAATGATTTCCTTGCAAAGCAAAGAGATTGGTATAAGGAGGCGGTTGCTGCAGAAGGTGATCCTGTTTGGACAGCACCATACAAAGATGGTAGTACAGGGGAACCGATTATAACGATTTCTGAAGCCGTTTACCAAAATGATCAATTAGTAGGTGTGGTAGGGGCAGATGTACTTGTTGACACATTAATTGAGATGGTCAATAAAATGGACGTAGGTGACACAGGATATGGCATGATTGTCGATCCTTTTGGTAAATATGTTGCTCATCCTGATTCAGCACTTATTGGACAAGCTCCTTCATTAGATTTGTCCGCAGAGTCTAATGAACAATCACTTGGAAGTATTGAGTTAGAGGAGGAAATTGTTCATTATATTGAGAATCCTACAACAGGATGGACAATAGGCGGTATAGTAAAAACGAGGGATTTAGAAAAACAAGGGGAAGCAATCGTGTTACCTAATTTAATTACTATCGGTGTGGTTTTATTGTTAGCGATTGTTACTTCGTACTTCATTACCCGAGCTTTAACAAAGCCGATGCATGATGTAGTAGGCAGAATGAAAAGTATGGCAGATGGAGATTTTACGCATGAACCACTTCCTATCAAACATAAAAATGAGATTGGTCACCTTGTAATAGCAACGAATGAGATGAATCAACAAATAAAAACACTTCTCGTTGATGTTCAAGACGTATCTCACACAGTAACAGCCAAAAGTGAGGAATTGAAATTAATTTCTGAAGAAGTAAAAGCAGGTACTTCACAGATTGCTACAACAATGGAGGAGCTTGCCTACGGTTCAGAAGCACAAGCGAAAAGTGCGAGTGACATTTCTTCCTTTATGAATGATTTTGTTGTAAAGATTGATGAGACCAATGCGAATGGTGAATGGATTCAAGAAAAGACAAAAGATGTTTTTGTTATGACGGAAAAAGGCACGTTAAATATGCAGCAATCAACGAAACAAATGGAGACAATTCATGACATTGTCAGCCAAACGACAGCAAAAATGAAAACATTGGATCAACAAACACAAGATATCACAAAGTTGGTTGCTGTGATAAAAGAAGTAGCTGAGCAAACGAATTTACTTGCATTAAATGCAGCTATTGAAGCAGCGAGAGCGGGAGAACATGGTCGTGGGTTTGCCGTTGTTGCAGAAGAAGTTCGTAAACTAGCAGAACAGGTGGCAGCATCTGTCCAAGATATCACATCAATTGTCATGACCATCCAATCTGATTCAAAAGAAGTCGTTGTTTCCTTGCAGACTGGATATACAGAGGTTGAAAAAGGAAAAGAGCAAATGGATGAAACCAATCAAACATTTGATGATATCCGCCTATCACTGCAAGAAATGGGAGAAAGTATTGCTCAAATTGCAGAAAATCTTAACGATATTACAGCAAATAGTCAAGAAATGAACGGTACAATTGAAGAGATTGCCTCTGTGACAGAAGAATCAGCAGCAGGCATTGAAGAAACATCTGCATCGGCAGAAGAAGTAAGCGGTTCGATGGAAAATGTGACTGAAAGTGCACAACACTTAAATAACTTAGCGACAAAGGTTCAATCATTAATTGGTCGCTTTAAACTTTAACATAGACGAAGAAATCCTGTGAAAGCAGGATTTTTTTCTTTTTTTAACGAATGTTAGGGGTTGGTATATGGTGTAGTATTTTAGGTTCATTATTTAACATATGTAAAAGGATGGCATGCATGATTTTAATCGGTGAGGCTAAGAAAGTAACTGAATATTATCGAAGTAATACTAATGTTGATATAGTATATATTTCTGGATCTGTTTCCCGTGGTTGGGAAGACGAGTATTCAGATATTGAAATCAATGTTTAATGGAATAAAGACCCTACGGAGGGTGAACGACTTTACCCAATAAAGGAAAGAGGGGGTAAAATCCTCGACTTTTATCCATTTGAAGGTGAAGAATGGTCCGAATCGTATATAGTCTCTAACGTAAAATATGAAATAAGTAATTTTCGCACGAGAACTTTTCAGCGGATCATCGATGACCTTCTAATCAAGCTAAAAGCAGATATTGAAAAACAAGTATTACTTGCCAGCCTACAAAGTGGTATACCACTCGTTGGTAAAGACTTATTTAAAGGTTTAAGAAGACAGATGGATGGATATCCAACAGAACTCACAATATATTTGATTAAAGAGTATAAAGAAGTAACAAATAGCTGGCATAGTAGATATGGATTACTAGAGCGAAATGATTGGTATTTGTTACAACAAGTTCTTTTTTCAGTTGAAAAGAATATTTTAATATTATTATTTGCATTGAATAAAGAGTTCATACAACACCCTGGTTTTAAATGGTTAAGGAAATCTGTCAACGCATTGAAGGTTAAACCATCAAATTTTCTAGAGAGGTTAGAGAAAGTTCATATAGGGCAATTAACTATGAAAGATTTACAAGAACTCGAAAAACTATTAGTAGAAACATATAGATTAATAGAAAGAGCGTATCCCGAGATAGATTTAAATGAAGTGAAACAAAAAAGTATGTTAACCCGCCCTAAAAACAATAAACAGTCATGATAACTAAATAAATGAATGAATGGAGGAAAGGTCAATGGATTACGATGTGATTGTGGTTGGCGCAGGATTAGCAGGTTTGGTGGCAACGGCAGAAATGGCGGATGGTGGGAAGCGGGTATTACTTTTAGACCAAGAGCCAGAAGCATCCTTAGGTGGCCAAGCATGGTGGTCATTTGGAGGACTGTTTTTAGTCAATTCCCCTGAACAGCGTCGAATGGGAATACAGGATTCAAAGGAGTTAGCATGGCAGGATTGGCAGGGGACAGCTGGTTTTGATCGGATAGAAGATGAGGACTATTGGGGGTTGCAATGGGCTAAAGCTTATGTTGAATTTGCAGCGGGAGAAAAGCGGGCATGGTTACACAAGATGGGGGTTCGTTTTTTTCCAGTAGTCGGTTGGGCAGAGAGAGGGGGACAGTTAGCTGATGGCCCTGGTAACTCAGTACCACGCTTTCATATTGTCTGGGGAACAGGTCCAGGCATTGTTGAGCCATTTGAACGCCGAGTACGAGAACATATGAAAAAAGGCTTGGTCCAATATCAACCGCGTCACCGTGTGGAGCAATTAATAACAGACGGTAGTATGGTTGTTGGAGTAAGTGGTTCCGTATTAAAGGCTAGCCAAGCGAAACGTGGGGAAGGAAGTAATAGAGAAGTAGTTGGTCGCTTTAACTATGATACAAAAATCGTCTTAGTTGCTAGTGGAGGTATCGGTGCAAACATGGAGCTGATTCGTAAAAATTGGCCAAGTAGACTTGGAGAGCCACCTAAACAGATGATTTCTGGAGTTCCGGCACATGTGGATGGAAGGATGCTTTCGGTTACAGAGGCAGCAGGCGGAAGGATTGTGAACCGTGACCGCATGTGGCATTACACAGAGGGAATTAAGAATTGGCAGCCTGTATGGGAGAACCATGGGATTCGTATTCTTCCTGGACCATCTTCTATTTGGCTTGATGCAAATGGAAAACGATTTCAAGCACCTAACTATCCAGGTTTTGATACACTTAGTACACTTGAGGCAATTAAAAAAACAGGCTATGACTATTCTTGGTTTATTCTTTCTCATAAAATAATTGAAAAAGAGTTTGCCTTATCTGGTTCTGAACAAAATCCAGATTTAACGGGTAAAAGCATTAGTAAAGTGATTGGCAGAGCATTAAAAAGTGTACCAACGCCTGTTAAAGCATTTATGGATAAAGGGGAAGATTTTGTTATTGCTAGTCAACTGGGTGATCTTGTCACTGCAATGAATAAACTTTCTGGCAATGATTTGTTGCGGGTGGATGAAATTGAAAGACAAATTCAAGCAAGAGACCGTGAGATTGATCATACTTTTACAAAAGATTTGCAAGTGACAGCTATTAGAGGAGCAAGAAACTATCTGGGGGACAAGTTAATACGAGTGGCTAAGCCTCATAAAATTCTTGATCCAAAAAACGGCCCACTCATTGCCGTTCGTTTAAATCTCCTAAGTAGAAAAACACTAGGTGGTCTGCAAACCGATTTATCAGCAAGGGTGTTAAATGAAAAGGGCTCTCCTGTTCCTGGCTTATATGCAGCAGGAGAAGTAGCCGGCTTTGGTGGCGGTGGAGTGCACGGCTATCGCTCATTAGAGGGAACGTTTGTTGGTGGCTGTCTTTTTACAGGAAAAGTGGCAGGCCAAGCAATCGTTGCAGCATTAGATAAAGAAACGATATGAGGAGCTTATACGATGACTTATAGACTGACAAGACTTTCTAATGATGACGCAAAAGAACTGTTCAAATTTGAAAAAGTGAATAAACAATTTTTTGAGAAAAGTGTTCCACCTAGACCTGTAAGATATGAGATATATGAGCAGTTCCTACAAGTCTTAATAGGATTATTAGAGGAGCAAGCAGAAAATAAATCTTTATTCTATCTTATTAAAAATGAAACAGATGAAATTGTCGGTAGAATAAATATTGTAGATATAGACTGGCGAGAGAAAAAGGGTTATCTTGGCTATCGCATAGGTGAGGCATACACGGGGAAAGGGATAGCGACTCATGCACTGCAAATTCTTCTCCAGCAAAATAAGGAAATCAATCACCTCTTGGCCAAAACAACGAAAGATAATATTTCCTCTCAAAAAGTATTAGAAAGAAATGACTTTGGCATGCAAGGAGTAGAGGGAAGTTTTATTTACTATCAGTGGGATCGGAAGTTGAATACAAGTTACTAGATGAGAGGGAAGATTACGGCACATGTTTGTGGAGAAATAGGAGTGAGGGCATTGGACAAAGAGGAATCAATGTTCTCAAAGGAGAAAGCGAAAATTAACAACTTTCAAGGGAGCATTCAGATATAGAGAATCCGAGAGCGATACACATAGAAGGAGTAATACCAATAGCAAAAAAATTTAACTCAAGTATGTTGTTCTTTTCCGGAAAATCACCTCTTTCAACTATAGTATGTAGAAAGTGACCTACTTAAAAAGTTTAATTAACAAAACATTAATAATATTGTAACTTCAATCTATGTTAATTATGATATACCATTAATAAGTAGATACATAACTTATTTCAAAGTGATTTAATGCTTGCTGAAACTCATAGAAAGTCCTATCCAAGATTGGTATTAGCAGCTCTTATTAGAGTGTTGATATAGACAGCCATTATAATGAGGAGGAATTCTATGTTGAAAAAGTCGTTGCTGTTCTCTTTGTCGTTTGTTTTATCATTGCTTGTTTTTCAGTATGATTTATTATCAGCTTCTGCTTTGCCTCCAGATTTGCCATCCAAATCTACTACCCAAGTACAACTTAATTCTTTAAATGTACAAAATGAAGAATCCATGAGTGGCTATAGTCGAGAAAAATTCCCTCACTGGATTAGTCAAGGGGATGGTTGTGATACAAGACAAGTAATCCTTAAGCGTGATGCCGACAATTATAGTGGTAATTGTCCAGTAACTTCAGGTAAATGGTATAGCTATTATGATGGCATCACTTTCAATGACCCCTCACAATTAGATGTTGACCATGTCGTTCCACTCGCAGAAGCATGGCGTTCTGGGGCAAGCAGTTGGTCAACTGCTAAAAGAGAGGACTTCGCCAATGACCTCAATGGGCCACAGCTCATCGCAGTATCAGCCAGCTCAAATCGATCCAAGGGTGACCAAGATCCATCCACATGGCAACCACCTCGTGCAGGTGCAAATTGTGCTTATGCTAAAATGTGGATCAATACAAAATACAATTGGGGTTTGCATTTGCAGAGTTCTGAAAAAACAGCTCTTCAAGGAATGCTCAATAGTTGCTCCTATTAAACAATCAATCAACCAATGAAAGGAGTCAATTAAATTGAATACAATCTCATCTGTGTTTAAGGCAACTCATGGTGTAATGACTAGTGAGGTTGGTGTCATCAGTGGGGATCTTGAATTACGAACGACATCTGACAAAGAAGGTAACCTCACTCTTGCGATTACCTATGTAGATGCGGAAGAATGGTACACACTTCCTGGGGGAAACTATCATTTACATGACACTCGGGATCATGATGTGATACACCGAATGTTAATTGCAGTATTAAACAGGCAATAATCATAAATGTAATGTAATGTGGTGTTCTTGAATGTGGAAGTAGGGGTTAAGGTGTTCAAGCTTTAATTAAATCAAGACTATATTCAATCAACCTTGAAAAGGAGTAGTCGATGTTTAATTGGAGGCTAACTGAAATAAAAGGACATCCTTGTTCAATAGATGAGGGAGAAATAAAAGATTTCAGAATGAGGAAAATAAAGGT
Organism: Cytobacillus kochii; assembly: GCF_044790165.1. Taxonomy (NCBI): domain Bacteria; kingdom Bacillati; phylum Bacillota; class Bacilli; order Caryophanales; family Bacillaceae; genus Cytobacillus; species Cytobacillus kochii. Next base: position 824,234 of record NZ_CP085254.1, read on the forward strand.
AAAGAAAGTCCGGAAACGATGAGCGCTCTTTGTTAGTTATTCGCCGCCTTGGATATCATTAATAAAGAGTTTAGTATGATGGTCTACCCAATACCTGATGAACAGGTGAGATTGCTTGTGATGGAGAAGGCTCCTCATTATGAGTTAGCTGTCGAAGAAGAAGAAAATAATTTGTTTGATATAACCTATTACCTTCATGGATAATAGGTTTTTTTACTAGAGGATGGCAGAAATAAACATAAGAGTAAAATGAAAAGAAGATGCCCAAGGAATGGCTAAAGTTCATGTCGATAGTTGGGAAACAACAGAGAGCGCTTAAGTGTTGTACAACGAAGGCAATCTTGACTCAAACATAGGTACAATAGTGATAACTATACTGTAGCCTCTGAGAATGCGAGAGGAGAAATAATTGATTGTTTTTGCAGATGGTTGGTTATAAACGGACATTCAATCAGTAGATTATTCTGATCGCCTTACTTTTCCTTTTTATTGGAGGATTATACAGAAAAAAGGATAGTTATTGCTTATAGAAGTGTTTTTGAAGATGTTCTAAAAGGAAATGAATAAAAAATAGTTCCTCTTCGATGAAAGGATTATTATAGCACCCTAGTATTCTCAGGAATTGTATAATCATTCATGATATATGCATGTGGAAGTTAGTTGATTAATTTGTTAACGTTATCTTAACATTGTATTATAAATGTAATTTCAAGTAAAAGTTGAATGTGTTACTGTATAAAGAGGAAATTAAAATATACAGTTATACAGTATAAATATTAATAAATAAGAATAGGTGGGGAAAACAACAAAGAGTATGCATACGATAAAAATAACCAACAACAGAGAACAATTAGTTGAGTGTATAGAATACGAGCAGAAGAAAGATTTTCATAGAGTCTTAGAGCAATTTAAAAATAACCCGATGTATAAGGAATGCTTATTGGAAGAATCTAAAGGACAAAAGGTAGCGAGTTTAAAAGTGAATTGTTTGAATGGTTACATTCATTCTATAAGCAACTCTGAAATTAAATGAAAGTTCTGAACAGAGAATAAGCATCAGTTATTGTTTGAGGAAACAATAACTGATGCTTATTCTTTATTTGTGTAGCGGTGATTAGCCATGAAAAGGCAAATCCTGTTCATGACGTTGACTTCTTCTTCGTAGTGACAAACAAAGAGATTAAGCAAAAGGCGGCAAATATGTTGAAACTAACAGGATAGGAAGTCATTTCAATGGATTTACCGGCGAGATAGGAACCTAATGATTGCCCGATTCCCAGTGCGAAAAAGGATAAACTTACTCCTAAAGCTGGCAAAACGGGAAAAATCCTCGTGGCCCAGACAATACATAGTCCCGTGAGGAAAACATAAGTACTGCCAAATAGACCAGCTGAAAGGTAAATAGCCACAGCGCTTGGAATTGTTAATAGAAAGATAGACGTTGCGAGTAAAGAGATAAGTAATCGGTAAGAAAGGGATAATCCCAGTTTTTGAATAAAGTTTCCTGAAACGCCTCCAAGTATGCCAGCCAATCCTATGATAATCCAGAATATCACACTTTCATTGATTCCTAGTCCATAGCTTGAAGTAATGAAGCTTCTTGAAAAAGTCCAGTAAATTGAAGAACTTCCGCCGATTAAAAGGGAAGCAACTAATAAATATTTAGCTGTTTTTATAGCAGATAGATATTTAATATTGTTATCTGATACCGATTCCTTTTTCTCATCAGGAGGAAGAGAAAAATGATTCCAAATCAATACAAGAGCAGCAATAACAGCAAATAGTAAGTAAGCTAATCGCCAATGATCAGTCAATAAAATAACGATGGGTCCGGTCAAAATAATACCAAAGCTGGTTCCACTATTGATCCATGTGTTTCCTTGGTCGAGCTTTTCTTTTGATAAAGTGTTTTGCACCATTTGACTTAATGCTGGAGAGGCTAATCCACTACCTAAACCAGCTATAAATAGACTTATATTTAAGTATAAAATAGATGGCGCACTAGCCATCCCTAGTAGTCCAAAAACGGCTGTAAAACCAGCAAAGAGAGTCACTTTCCGGTAGCCAAAATGTTTAATCAATAAGGCTGAAAGTAATAAAGCAAGTGCATAGGCGATAAATGCAATGGAACTCCCTAGCCCAGCTTCACCTTCACTCATGCCCAATGTATTCGAGATATTTGGGAGAAATAAGCCATAACTTAAGCGCGCAAGTGCATATGTGACAGCAATCATTGCTAATCCAGGTAGTATTACTTTTCTCATGTTTATTCACCTCATTCAAATAGATATAACGTTCATTATATTTTTTTGAAATAAAGAGCGAGACCTTTTATTCCGAAAACAAACTTGATACTGAATGATGAAATTCTGTTGCTACAGTCTCTATAGCAAATACTTCTGCCAAAGCGGTAGCTCCTTCAAATAACAATTCAAGCCTTAGTGCCTCGTTGCTATTCAATCCTTTACTTGTGAAAAAATCAATGAGCCGTCTTTTATGTTGTTCAGTAAAACTGACAATCTCACCATTAAATGAAGGTTCTAAAGAATACTCCTCTCTAGCCCGCAGAAACATACAACCATTTGAGCCGTTTCTTCTTAACCAATTGATGTGTGCCTCGGCTAATCGAATAGCTAAGTTGCCCTGATTGGATAATGCATTTTCTAAAATGTCAAAATACCTTTCTTCTCGTCTACGTAACACTTCTAAAATAAGCGCTTCTTTCGATGCAAAGTGGTTGTACATTGTCATAAGAGCTACATTAGATTCTTTAATAATTTGTTTTAAGCCAACTGTATGAAAGCCGTGCTGATCAAATAATTTCTCCGATTTTTCAAGTAATTGCTCTTTCTTTTTACTCATTTACCCACACATCCTTTAGATATAACGTTCATTATATAAATAGTAAACCATTAAAAGGGGTTTTTCAATTAAGCTAATTTTTTTGGATAAAGGTGGCTGGGACATAACCAAATGAGCTAAACTCAAATACGAACAATAAAAAATTATGGTCTAAAAAATATTATTTACAAAACAAATCCGTTACACTCGCTTTCCGCGGGGAGGGGCTGAGCCTTCTCGGGGTCTCAAGCTCCCCCTCTTTTTCCCGCAGGAGTCGAGTGTCTTCCGCTCCATTCCACTATTTACTTCATATAAGGAGGTAAATGATAAAAAATTCGAATGATTAGCTGTTAGATATACTTAATCATTCGATAAATCCTTAGCTAGCATACTTATATCCTGACCACTTTCCTTCTTACTTTTCTTGCATTCTTTTAACATTCTCTGAATGATACGGTGAATCTTTTACTTCATTTACTACACTAAATGGATTACCGTCTATATCGAAAAAATCGAAGAACGCCATCTCTCCCATATGTTGAATATCAGTCGTTATTACTCCATTATTATTAAAATACTGATGAGCTGTTACGATGTTATCCACGACAAAATTATAATAGGCGTTTTTTTGTTTATCTTGTATAGTGAATTCCGTCGGTTGTGGACGATTCACTTTGATTAAAGCTAACTGAGTTGACCCAGTAGGTAAATAAAATCCCGCGCCATCTTCCCAAACATCAATTTTCGTCGCACCTAAGTATTTTTCGTACCATAAAGAAGATTTTTCAATATCTGACACAGGAATAAAAATGCTACCGACTTTAAACATAGGTTTCCTCCTTAAAAAATTGGTTTCCTTATAATAATAATATAAAAAGTGTAATATTTTAAATTTTTAAATATCAATTGATTTAAATATGTATGATTATCTATTCGGTGTAGATGATATAAATGAAGATGTATGTTAAAATATACGAACAATTGTTCTTTTTGGGAGGGTTATGATGAGAAAAGTAGTACTATATATTGCTCAAAGTTTAGATGGTTATATCGCAACAAAAGACGATTCGCTAGAGTGGTTATTTAGTGTGGAGTCAGAAGGAGATAATGGCTACGGTGAGTTTATCAACGGTGTGGATACAATCTTAATAGGAAAGCGTACATATGATTGGGTAATGGAACAAGAGAAGGGGGATTTTCCATACAAGGATAAGGAATGTTTTGTGTTTTCCCGATCAGTAAATGAAGATACGGAATATGTGAAATTTATTCATCCAGATATTAAAGCATTTACCAATCATTTGAAAAATGGTGAGGGAAAAAGCATATGGCTAATCGGTGGGGGTGACTTACTCTATACATTCTTACAGGAAAATCTTGTAGATGAAATGATTGTTACTGTTGCACCAAGAATCATTGGTGAGGGCATTCCCCTTTTTAAGGCGGGTGATTATCAATTCAATCTTTCTTTAAAAAGCACGAGAACCTTTAATCAATTTGTTGAATTACATTATGTAGTGAAAAGGTAATGTTTCGAGAATTAATGTCCTGTCAAAATCTAATCGTGTTTAATTAAAAAGGTTTTGACAGCATTCATTGTATTTTTTCCGGCACTAATGAAGGTAATGATATGGCAAAAAGAAAATGTTGAACCATCTGACATAGTATAAGTGCCATCCGCTGACGCTAGTTTTCCATGGGTGATAATTCGCTCAATATGTAGAGATAAAACATGATTATTTTCAGTGTTAGCAAAGAAATGAAATAGGCTCTCTTTGCCAATGATGGACTGATGGTTCACCCGTTGCCATTGGATATCCTCTGACAAATAGTGAGAAACTTGAGAGGGATCCTTACGAGCAAAAGCATGTATCATTTCTTTAATCGTCTCTTTTTTTGGTGCATTGCTACAATCTTTTGGGTAAGTAAAGGTAAAGTCCATTATACTTTCACTCCTTTTTATTCATCTTACCGGATATTTTGCCTGATTGACAAATCTATGGAGAACATAATATAGTTATTATTAATAAAAGAAGGGAGGATCATTAAAAATGACTGCAAGTATGAGATTACGCCACGTTACTTTGAACAGCTAATTGAATAATGTTCAAAGGCTCTGTTTTCATAAACAGGGTAAACGGGAGTAGTCTGCACATTTTTAATGGTTTTCATCGTGATAATTTCGAACAGAAAACGCAGATTGTCTGTGTTTTTTGTTATTTCTAAAACAAATCCCACCATATACGTTTACCCTAAACACAGACAACCGAGCGCGTCTGTGTTTTTTTATGATCACATTCCTTTAATCACTCAACTAAAGGAAGTGGAAACGTGGAACAATTAACATTAGAAATGAAAAGTATTGAGGTGACATATCTAGATCGTAATATTTTAGAGATTCCTTATTTATCAGTCTACCAGTATGATCGAATTGGGATTGTTGGGAAGAATGGTAGTGGTAAAACGACCCTATTAAAGCTTATGTATGGGGATATCTATCCTTTAAAAGGAAGTGTGAGTAAACAGATTGACTTTGGTTACTTTGAGCAAAAAAAAGTGCCGGAAACGAGGCAAGCAGACGGTGAGTTATTATCAAGGTTATCCGTACCAAATGAGGATGTGAATCATTTAAGTGGTGGTGAGCAGACACGGTTAAAACTTGCTCAACTTTTTTCCACCTATTATGAAGGAATGCTTATCGACGAACCGACAACCCATCTGGATAGTGAAGGTATAGATTTTTTAATAGATCAGCTTATGTATTATTACGGTGCGCTTATTATTATTAGTCATGATAGATACTTGCTCGATCAATTGGTAACAAAAATATGGGAAGTTGAAGATGGAACGGTAACAGAATATGTGGGCAACTATTCTGACTATGAGTCACAGAAACAACTAGCCCACGAACAGCATATTCAAGCATTTGAACAATATAAGAAAGAAAAACAAAGATTAATTCAAGCAGCGGATGAAAAAATGAAGCAAGCAGAAAAAGTGAATCAAGCCAATCATTCAATGTCGAAAAAAGAGGCAAAAGCAAAAGCGAACCGAATGTTCATGACGAAATCAAAAGATACAAGTCAAAGGAATATTCATCGTCAGGCAAAGGCAATAGAACAAAGAATCACTCAGTTAGGAGAGGTAAAGACACCGGAAGTTGATCGTATGCACTACTTCCCACAATCAAAAATTCTGCAAATGCATAATAAATACCCAATAATGGGAGATAGAGTCTCTTTATCTGTTGATGGCAAACGATTATTAACACATGCCAGTTTCCAATTCCCATTAGGAAAGATCATTGCCATTGACGGAAGGAATGGTTCCGGTAAAACGGTTTTACTCAAACATATTGTCTCCAATGGGGAGGGAATAGTTCTATCTCCTAATGTATCATTTGGTGTTTATCATCAGCATAATTATTTATTAGAAGGTGTACAAACGGTTTTAGCATTTATGAATGAAAACAGTGTATATGCTGAAAGTAAAGTTCGTACAGTCCTTCATTCTATGGGTTTTGAAGGGAATGACTTGCAGAAGTCGGTAATGACCTTAAGTGGTGGAGAATCAATCAGACTTATATTATGTCAGCTATTTTTAGGAAGTGATAATGTACTCATCTTAGATGAACCAACCAATTTTCTAGATATAAAAGCCATACAAGCATTGGAAAGTTTTCTTCATGCATATGAAGGGACTGTACTGTTGGTAAGTCATGACCGAACTTTCGTGAAAAGAGTGGCGGATCATATATTTAAAATTGAAGAGCAACAAATAAAACAAGTGAAATAAAGGAGAGAAAAAAATGGATAAAAAAGAAGTGAAAAGACTAGCTGACAAACATGGATTAATGATTGATGAAGAAGAAATTAAAATAAATGAGTCAGGTATGGATTTCTTAGTTGCACATGTTGTGGATAAAAAAAATAATAAGTGGATATTACGTATACCACGGCGTGAAGATTCCATGACTCGTTCAAAACAGGAGCATGCGGTACTTGAAGTACTTTATAAACATACGAGCATTAAAGCACCGCATTGGAAGGTTTTCACGAATGATTGTATGGCCTACAAACAATTAGACGGTATACCAGCTGGCACAATCGATCATGAGATACAAAACTATGTTTGGAGCTTCGATAAGGAAAGTGATCTGACACGTTATCACACAACTTTAGGTGAAATACTGGCAGAACTTCACCGAACGCCGATTCGCTATGTGAAAGATACTGGTATTAAAATTTTTAATAGTTCCCAAGCAAAAGAGGAAATGAGTTCAAGAATGAATAAGGTAAAGGAAATTTACGGGGTAAGCGATGAACTTTGGAGACGTTGGCAGAAGTGGTTGGCTAATGATCGTCTATGGCCCAATCATACAGGATTGCTTCACGGTGACGTGCATCCAGGGCATATTCTTGTGAATAAAGAGAAAGAGGTAACAGGATTGATAGACTGGACTGAAGTAGCTGTCGGTGATGTATCTATAGACTTTACCTCTCATTATTTAATTTTTGGAGAAGAGGGGTTAGATGCAGTCATCTCAGCTTATGAAAAAGCGGGCGGCAGGACATGGCCATTTATGAAAGAGCATATCATCGAACTTGTCAGTGCAGCAGCCGTTGGAGTCGCTGAATTTGCTCAACTCTCTGGTTTGGAGGAAATGGAGAAGATGGCAAAAACGATGCTTGGTGTAGATGGGAATAATCATGAGAGTAGCAAATAAATCCTAGATATACTCAACAAGCGAGCAAAGATTGTGAAAAGATTTGCTCGTTTGTTTTTACTATCATTCGTTTGAAATCTACAATCGTCATTTTGAAAACAGGGTGAAGCAATCATACGACGGTTATCCGTAGGTGATTCATAGTTGAACGTTAAGGATATTGAAGGTAATAGAAGAATAATGTCGAATCCCACATAGGAAGAACAGCAAATGGAGGTTTTCGGGTGACACATTTACTCTATCAACTCTGTATTCAGGGTGAGATCACACAAATCTATCAACAATTAATAGAAAAGGAGCAACGTACTTCAGAAGAGGAAACCATGTTGAAAAGTTATCAACAGCGCTTCTTTCAGAAGAATGAACCTTTTCAACATGTTGATAAGTGGATAGCATATGTAGTTAATTGTTATCAAAGCTATTTTATAGATGTTTTAACCAGGAGAAAAGATGTTTCCCAAGCGGAAAGTGAACTATTAATAGGTTTAGGTAAATCAACATCTAGCCAAGCGCAGTCGATGGAAGAAATAGAAGAAGAGCTGAGCCAAATATTTAAAGAGAAAGGCTATTCATTCGTCGGAGGAAGGACATTACCACATTATGGTCCATATATTTGGCAAACTACAGAAAGTAAAAAGGTAGATGTTGAACTTTTAAATGATATAGAAACGGTTCAAGTATTTTTCCTCGATGATTTTTTGATGCTGGGTTGGCTAGATTATGCCACTTTTGGAGAAATAGGAGCAGGTGGATGGGCATCCAAGGAAGGAATCTATTGTATACTTCCTCGCTATAGAGAATATTTAAATGAAGATCAGTTCCTCGTTTCTTTTTTAAAGCATGAAGCTCAACATTACAACGATTATAAACTTTACCCGAATTTAAGTGGGTGGGAGCTGGAATATCGTGCAAAATTAATCGAGCTCATCTATTACAAAGACCATCGTTTGCTAGAAAAGTTAATCCATCAAGCCATAAATAATGATATTCCACATAACTATGCATCTTATCAAATCATGCAGCAACTATCTACATACTTTTTCAGGAAAAATGAACAAAAAGATATGGATAAATGGTTGAATATACATTATAAGGAAATCTGTCAATATGGGAGAAAGCTATATTGTCAACATACAGATATGTTGAAAGTGTTAAGGACAGGAGGTAAGAACAGTCTTTAAAAAGTTAGCTTATTTTATTCTTTTATTTAGCTGGGGTGTATTATTTAGTTATTTCTATAACCTTTTGATGCCAAAGAGCTGGCTTTATCTAGTCATTGGTATACCAGCCCTTTATTTTAGTACAAGTTTTTTCATAGATAGAATGAAAGGTAAAAAAAATTCTTGAAGCGAAAGGTTTATGATTTTTATTCCAATGCTTGTAGGTCATCGACAGTAACAAACCGATAGCCTTCTTCTGTTAAAGCTTTTAAAATTTCTTCGATCACTTGAAGTTCGTCACCAGATTGATCATACATTGGATGAAGGAGAATAATAGAACCAGGGTGGATTTCTTCTAATACATAGTCGATCTTTTCCTCTGGTGTAGTGAAAAAAGTATCAGGTTCAATATTCCATGTAATCGTTTCTTTTTCTTTTTGTTTGAGATAATAAGGTAAGAAAACTAATTTTTTGCCGTTTGGTGGTCTAAAGTCTATCTCGCCTTTATATCCCGCTTCATGGATGAGCGCATCGGTTTTATCAATTTCCTCTTTCATAAATGTCGGTGACTTGAAAATCATTCTTGCATGTGAAAATGTATGATTACCAACTTGATGATCAGCTTCAATAATTGCTTTCGTTTCTTCGGGAAACTTCTCTATATCTTGACCAATCAGAAAGAAAGTGGCCTTTGCATTGTATTGTTGCAATAAGTGAAGAACCTGTTCCACATTTTTAGTTGGACCATCATCGAAAGTAAGGGCAACTACTTTTTCATCGGTTTCAATGCTATTTGTTATGTTTCCGAATAATTGATAGGATCTTGCATTCATTAATTCATAGCTACCGAATAAAAGCAGACAAAGTAACAGTAACGACAAAATGATTTTAAGGTATTTTTTTTTTCTCACATTACTATTTCCTCACATTTTAGATTTCATTAGTCTTGATTATAACAAAAAAATGAAAAAGGACTGAAACTATTTCTGTGTAGATTCGTATAACATAGTAGAACATTGCAATAACGAAAGGGGATACTCCATGGGAGAACTATTTATATTCTCACTCATAATCGCTGTGGTAAGCGCAGTTATTTTGTTTCCAGTCTTATCTTTATTTCAAAAGGGGGAAGAAAAGAAAAAAAGCCCTTCATTTAACGGGTTCCTTTTTATCTTCGTTCTCCTCTTTATTATTATCTTTAGTATTTATTATTTCACTAATTTAGATCGCAACATGAATGGTCTTGTTATCGGTTTAACAGTGTTAGCTGTACTAGGCGGTTTCTTTGCTAAAGGTATAGAACGTAAGGTTAAATTAGTATTAGGTTTAATAGGTATCATAGCTATCGCTTATATGTCTTTCGCATTTGTCTTTAATGCAGATAAAAAATTTGAAAAAGCACAAATGCAGGTCGAAGAAGAAATTGAAACATTTGATGAAAATGAGACACCAGCAAGTGTGCCGCCTGATTTTGCTCGTAATAAAATGAAGAAAGCTTTTGGGCAAGTGCCAAACACGAGCTATTATGAATTAGGGAGTTTACAAATACAAAAAGTAGATGGGCAATATGTGTATATTGCACCAGTTGAATTTTCCGGTTTCTTTAAATGGATACAAGGTGATACTACACCAGGATATTTTACTGTAAGTGCAACAGACTCTAGTGCCAATCCAAAGTTTATTAAATCGGAAATGGCTTATACACCATCTTCTTTCTTAAATAAAGATATTTATCGCCAAATTCGATTGCAATACCCTGATTATATTTTCTATGGTGATGTGCAATTAGAAATTGATGATGAGGGTAAGCCTTTTTATATTCGCACGTATGGTGAATTTATTAGCGCAAGAAACGGTTTTAATCCATTGGGGATAGTGATGGTTGACCCGTTAACAGGAGCTGCTAAGCAATATAAATTAAAAGATGTACCTGCTTTTATTGACGGAGCTGTTTCGCCGGAGACAGTTAGCTTGCATAATAGCTACTTCGGAAAATATGTGAATGGCTACTGGAATAGTTTATTTGGAAAATCTGATGTGAAGTTACCATCAGATGAAGGTACAGAAGCGAATGTGAGTCCTATTTTTGATGAAAAAGGCGATATGTATTATTTCACTGATTTCACCAGTCCGAAAGAGGGCGTTGACTCTATGCTAGGATATTCTTTGACGAATTCTAGAACAGGTGAAGCGACTTATTATACGGGTAATCTTGAAGAGTCTTATATGGATTCACAAGGGGCATTACAAATTATCGAAAAGAAATTCATTGAGAAAAAATGGTATGGTAAAATGCCAATCCTATATAATTTCTATGGTGAAGCAAGCTGGTTAACACCGGTATTAGATACAAATGGCTTCTTGCAAAACTATTTTATCGTTTCAGCTGCTAACCCGGAAATTGCTGTTTATGCTAGTACACCAAATGATGCATTGAAGCAATATAAAACAGCTCTACAACGTGGAAGTGGAAGTGTTGAAGGAAGCTCTAGTGCAGAAGAAGTCCAATTAACAGGAAAAGTAGTTAGGGTATATAAAGAAAGAGTAGGAGAATCGACAAACGTATCCTTCCTTTTGGAAGATGGTAAGAATTTCATTGCCTCTACTGAAAACAATCCGCTAGCCATCTATTTGCAAGAAGATGATGAGGTAGAGATGACCTATTTAAATACAGGTGAAATGTTTTTACCTGTTAAAGAAATGACCATTAATGGATTAGAATAACAATGCTTTACTTAAAACGCGCACCATTCTGTTATGAAAACAGAATTTGTGTGCGTTTTTTATTGTTTTGATTTTTGGTAGCCATCTTTCATCTATTTAACCAGTGCCTAACTATTTTTTACTCTTTCTTTTCTGAGGAGGGTATTTCACCCGTTAATTACTAAATTATTTTATGAATAACAAATTTATAGAGGATTAATAGGTTGAAATCGAGGAATTTAGGAAAAATAATTATGCAGTAACTGTCTGAGACATTTTGCCGTTTAGGGGAGAGAACATGGGACTCCGCCCATCTTGAATATCTCGCTATGGGATTTCTTTGTTTTGCTACTGCTTCATGTGTGAACAAAATCTTGTTACGCAAATGCAAAAAAGGGGTGTCGAAAGGATTGGAATTGTTATTACCATATTTAGGTGTATTATTCGTTATTATCTGTCTTGAAGGATTACTTGCTGCTGATAATGCGGTCGTATTAGCATTAATGGTCAGTCATTTACCTGAGAAACAACGGAAAAAAGCCTTATTTTATGGCTTAGTTGGTGCAATGGTCCTTCGTTTTGGGTCATTATTTATTATTTCTTTCTTAGTGAACGTCTGGCAAGTTCAAGCATTAGGTGCGATATATTTATTAATCATGTCAATTAAAAATCTATATACTTGGTTGAGAATGAAAAAGAACAATCATTCTCAACAACAGGAAGAAATCATAGAAGAAGCTACACAGAAAGAGTTCTGGTGGACTGTATTTAAAGTAGAATGTGCAGACTTAGTCTTTGCGATTGATTCTATTTTAGCTGCCGTTGCTTTAGGTGTAACCTTACCTGAAACAGAGTGGGGTCATATTGGTGGACTGAACACAGGTCATTTCCTTGTTGTATTTATTGGTGGACTAATCGGTGTCCTTCTCATGCGTTTTGCTGCTAATATCTTTGTTGATTTACTTCATAAACGTCCGAACCTTGAGGGTGCCGCTTATCTGATTGTCGGTTGGGTAGGTGTGAAGCTACTCGTAATGGTCCTTTCACACGAAGACATTGCTTGGTTACCAGAAGGATTTGCCCATTCAGCCCTTTGGCAAATCATATTTTATGGCATATTACTTGCGATCGCAGTAATAGGTTGGTTTTCTTCTAGTAAAAACCCAGCATGAGTTGTGTTTATAGAGGATGTTTTAAGTACATGCTAAAAAAGAAAAGCAGTGGATATAATGAAGTATTCATATCCACTAAGAAATTTGTTGTGTCTTAATTAATGGGAAGGATAATCCTCACTTTTGTCCCCATACCGACATCACTGTGTACTTTAATTGACCCTCCATGAAGTTTGACGAGTTGTTTAGTGATTGCCATTCCTAATCCGGTACCAGTAGAAGAATCAGTCGTATTTGTCCCACGATAGTAGCGATCAAACAAGTTATCTAATGTTTCATCGTCCATACCAATTCCATTATCCTCAATGGTAATGATGACCAATCTCTCTTCTAACGTCTGCGTCGTAATCGTTATAGTCGTTCCTTTTGGGTTGTATTTCACAGCATTCATAATGAGATTATCTAAAATTCTTTGGAACCATTTAGGATCGAGAGAAATAATCAATTGCTTTGTTTCTGATTGCAGATCAAAAGTATAGGCATACTCATCTTGCATATTCATTGTCTGAATAATTGTCCTACGTATCGTTTCGTTCAATTCTATTGATTCTTCTATAATAGGTAAACTGTTATTCTGTAAACGATAAGTTAAAGTTAGGTCTTCGATAAGCTCCATCATGTAATGGGATTTCTCATCGATTGTGTCAATGAAATGTTTTTTTTCATCTAGGCTCCATTGATATTGATCGGAATTTAACATTTTTGTGTAACCTACAATAGAAGAAAGCGGTGTTTTCAAGTCATGTGATAAGCCACTAATCCAGTCTTCTCTTGTTTTAGCTTGTTTTTTTCGCATTTTTTCATTTTCTTCTAGTTGGATGGTTACAGCAGAGAGTGTTTCCATTACTTCTTTATAAAGTCTATATTTATGCTTAATAACTCCAGACTTATTATAGAGCTTTTGTTGATGTCTAATATTTGTAGGAGACGTATATTGTTTATTCCCTAAATTTTCAATCCATTGGATCACTGTCGTTACAGGTGATGCGAACTTACGCGAATATAAAAATCCACTAATAATAAAAGTGAGTAATAAAGCGATTAGGAGAGCGATCAGTGGATATTTTAATTGATATATAAACGTTGTTGCTTCAACATCCTCTTTTATCGGATTAGGGACAGAGACAATGAGTGTCTTATTAGATTCCTGATTGGAAATACTCTTTGTCAAAAAGCTATTATTGTTACCTAATTGATAAAGTTCTTTAATAGACAGTCTCTGCTCATTGTTGAAGGTATTCAAGACTGTCCCATCCAGTGTAGATAAAAACACGGATCCATCTACACTCATTACTTCATGTTGAAGATCCCTTGGTAATTGCAATTCATCTGTTGTCCAGTTCATATGTGAGGCGATTTCATCAATGAGCTTCTCAGCTTCATTTCTTTGCCCAAACATGACAATGAGTGGCTGTTCACTATCATTATATAACTGCCAACTATAATATCGATCGTAATCCTCCTTATGATCTATCAATGCTGAGAAGTTCATTTCTAACTCTTTAGGCGAGTATAAATGCTTTATTAGCTGCCCTTTATTATCAAAAATTAATAACCATCCAGATTGCTTTTTTACTAGCTCTTTTAACTCTGATTGGATGGTGACATGCCCATTGTTTAGTTGTATTTGATCCTCTAAAAATAGTTCGTCAGCTTTACCAACATTCCCTTCAATCTCCGCCTTTGATAAATGATAACCAAAGAAAACAGTAAAGGTTAAAAGAATAAAAGAAATGAAGATAAAATAAAAAAACAACTGCAAAAGAAATTGAGTAATAAAACGTCGATGAATACTCATTTTGGGGTATCCCTACTAACAAACTTATAGCCAAGCCCTCGTACAGTCACAATCCATTTTGGATCACTAGGATTATCTTCGATTTTCTCTCTTAACTTTCGAATATGAACCATTACCGTATTATCTTCTCCTAAGTAAGGCTCCCCCCAAACTTGCTCATAAAGCTGTCCTTTACTGAATAGTTGATTAGGGTGCTTACATAAGAAAACGAGTAATTGGAATAATTGAGCTGAGAGATCGATTTTTGTCTTGTTCTTATATACTTCACCTGAATGAATGTTGATCTCAAGGGAGCCAAAGTTGAATTGCTTTAATTTTTTTGATGGTAAATGAGTTTGTTGTCTACGTAAATGGGCAAGTATCCGTGCCACGACTTCAAGTGGATTAAAGGGCTTAGTAATATAATCATCAGCGCCTAAGGCAAAACCCGATAACTTATCTAGATCGGATGCTCTCGCCGTTAGAAAAAAAATGGGTGCATTAGTGATCGCACGTATACTTGGACAGATGTCAAAACCACTTTTACATGGAAGCATCACATCTAAAAGGATTAAATCATACTCGTTATTTTCACATAATGATAAAGCATCTTCTGCTGTGCCAGTCGTATGTATATGGTTAAAGCCTTCTTTTTTTAAAATCGTCACTAACATCGTACAGATTGACTGTTCATCGTCTACTATTAATAGTCTGCTATCATACAATTTCTATCATCCCCTAGCTAGTATTCCGCATATATCATATCATTTTTAAGAGGCGATTGTGGAAATTTAAGGTAGAATTAAGGTGATGTTACTCATTAGGTAAGGTGAGTCTATTATAGTAGTTCGTAAGGAGGGAATAACATTGATGGCAATTACAAAGAAGGAATTCTTTCAATTATTCAAAAGTGTGAAATCGATTATTATGATTGTTGTTCTTTTAGTCAGTTCTTATTATTTTGCAAAGCATACGGAGCAATTAGTACCAATTCTGGAGTTAGAACAAACTTCAAGTTGGTATGCGGGTGGTCTACTAATAATCTTGCTACTTTTTGGTCCATTATTCGTGATGTCATTATCACATGATGTCTTAAATCGAGAATTGAGTGAGCGTACGATGCGCTTTCTTGTCACGAAGACATCCAAAGCAAATATTCTGTTTGGTAAATTTTTAGGAGTATGGATTTTTTGGTTTGTCTGTTTTACTGTCTGTTATGTAATAACGTTGTTTTATTCTAAGTCATTTGATGGGCGATTATTTTTGGAAACAGTAAGTTTATTAACTTACCTTGTCGTAATTACATTATTGTTATCAAGTGTCATTAAGAGTCCACAATATACAATGTTTATTGGTGTGATTTTTGGGATGGCCTTTTCAATCTTTCAAATGGTTATATTAGAATCTACAGCATGGTATAGCTATCTAAAATATTTGATGCCGCTATTCTATATGCAAGACGAAGATTTTAAGTTTCTTATCGTTTTTTTACAAGCTGCTGTTATGTATAGTATGACTTATTTTATTTTTAAAAGGACGGATTGTTAAATGAATGTGATAGAAACGAGAGATATAGTAAAGCGCTTTGGTAAAGTCGATATTGTAAAAGGGATAAACTTAAAAGTAGAAGAAGGAGAGGTTTTCGGTTTTCTTGGTAGAAATGGGGCAGGAAAATCTACTTTTATAAATATATTAACAGGTATTCTTCGACCAACTTCTGGCTCATTTAGTATTCTAGGAGAAAAGGTACCAAATGAAGAAGTGAAAAAAAGAATCGGAGTATTGCCTGACTATACGGCATTCTATCATCATATGAATGCAATTGCTCATTTAAAATATTTTGCCAATATTTCTGGAAAAAAAGTGACGACTGCAGAATGTTTACGTGTCTTAAAATGGGTTGGACTTGGTATAGATGCGAATAAAAGAGTGGGTAAATACTCATTTGGGATGAAGAAAAAACTAGGGTTAGCTCAAGCGATTATTCATGATCCGGAAGTATTATTTTTAGACGAACCAACCTCGGGATTAGATGTTGAATCTGCGATAGAAATTCAACAATTAATCATTAAGTTAAAGGAAATGGGGAAAACGATATTTTTAACTTCGCATAATTTATATGAAGTTGAAAAGCTCTGTAACAGAATTGGAATTATGAAAGATGGCAAGCTACAGAAACTTGGTACAATTGCTGAACTTAAAGCGTATTACCGGTCGAAGCTGATTGTGACAATGAAACATTCAATTTTTCCGCAAGATCAAGAACATACGGTCATCCAATGGTTAAATAATATGAGTGAAGAGATACAACGAGAAGATGAGAAAACAATAATAACTTTAGAAAAGGAGGAACAAATTGCTCAAATTGTAAGAGCTTTTAACCAATATAAAATTGATATTTTTCGTATTGAGGTAGATGAGCCTAGCCTTGAGGAAGTATTCTTAGAAGGATAGACCAGATTTTAAGTATCATAAAGGTAGCCTATAAAACCATTCTTGGTTAGGCTACCTTTTATTTTTTACATTTGAGCTAAAGAAAAAATTAACAAATAATTTCAAAATAACACTAGATTTTTTTTTCATTCCATCCTATAATGAAAATGATTCTCATTATCAAACTAAATCTCTGAATGAAAATCGTTTTTTTATATGAGAATGTTAGTAGCAGCAACTGCAGGGAAGGTTGAATAGTAATGAGTGAGAAGCACCTTTGTATAGGTTTATCATTATCACCTACTTGGTTAAATGGCTGGGGTTGGCGCAAAAAAGATAGTAGTGCAGAACGTATATTTTCTGCTGATTTTTACATAGATCTGACGAAAAAAGCAGAAGAAGCAAAGTTGGACTTTGTATTCAAACCAGATGCATTATTTTTGCATCCAGAAAGAGTCAATGTTTCACCAGCGATGGGAGGATTAGATCCGACATTGTTGATGACGATGCTGGCAGAGCACACAAGTCAGATTGGATTAGTCACAACTGTTTCGACTACTTTTAACCCACCATACGTGATTGCAAGGCAATTACAGACACTTCATCGATTAAGTGAAGGAAGAGCAGGGTGGAACATTGTCACTTCCATTGAAGGTGGAGATAATTTTGGCCATAAGAACATGCCTTCTTCAGAGGAAAGATATAATCGTGCGAAAGAGAGCGTAGATGTTATTCGTAAGTTGTGGAGGAGCTACCCTGCTGAAGCTTTATTAGTTGATCGGGATGAAGGAATATTTGCTGATAAGGATAAAATTCATCCAATTGATTATAAAGGTGATTTTTATGATGTGAGTGGACCACTGAATTTACCTGCTCACCTTGCTGGAGAATTACCATTATTTCAAGCAGGTGCTTCTGATGCTGGGCGTGAGTTTGCTTCTGGTGTAGCATCAGGAATTTTTGCTGCCACACCTTCAATCGAATCAGCGATAAGTTATCGTCAAGATTTGCGCAATCGTGCAAAGTCAAAAGGTAGAAAAGCTGATGAGATTGTTGTATTACCAGGATTATCACTTTTCTTAGGAAATACAACTGCTAAAGCAAAAGCGCTTTATCGTGATGCTTTTGCACATCTAAGTCAGGAGCAACAATTGGCAATGGTTCGGCGTATACTTGGCTTGGATTTGAGTGGATTTGCTAAAGAAGACAAAGTAACTGCAGCACACATACCGCATAATAATCAACAAGTGTATAGCAAAACACATGCAGAACTGTTAAAAGATTATATTATCAAAAATGAACCAACAGTTCAGCAATTACTATCAAGGCCAGAGGTTATCAGTTCGGCTCATTGGATAATCATCGGCACAGTCGAGGAGGCTGCACAGCAGATTGAATACTGGCTGGATAAAGGAGCAATGGATGGTTTTATTGCTTTACCAGGTGGTTCAATAAGGTCACTACAACTATTTTTCGATAAGCTGCTACCATTACTTGTAGAAAAAGGATTGTTCAGAGAAGAGTATGAAAGTAATACATTTATAACAAATCTAACAAAGAAGAAGAACTAGAAGGAGAGAATAATAGTGAATAGAAAGTGGATGTTAGCTAGTTTAATGATGTTCATCATGTTAGTATTAGCCGCTTGTGGTGGAGGTAGTAGTGAAGAGTCAAATGCTTCGAACAAAGAGGAAGATGATGCAAAAACCGAAGAAAACAGTGAAGATGGTACAAAAACCATTGAGTACTTAGGTAAATCATACGAAATCCCTGCTAATGCAGAGCGAATCGTAATTACTGGTGCCATGGAAGCAATGGAAGATGCGTTAGCATTAGATGTACATCCAGTGGGTGCGATTTCAGTTGGAGGAGAATTTCCTGAAATTTATACTTCTATCACAGATAAAGCTGAATCTATCGGTGAAAAAAGACAACCGAACTTTGAAAAAGTGCTTGAGTTACAACCAGATGTTATTTTAGCAACATCTAAATTCCCTGCAGATGTAACAGAGAAATTAGAGAAAATTGCTACGACCATTCCTGTTTCTCATATCTCTACTGATTGGGAAGCAAACTTAAAGTTAATGGGTGAGATTTCTGGAAAAGAAGATAAAGCAGAAGAAGTATTAAATGCATATAAAGAAGATGTAGAAACTGCAAAAGCATCTATTGCTGGTGAATTAGAAGGTAAAAAAGTAGCAGCTGTACGTATTCGCGCAGGTCAAGTATTTGTATATCCACAAGATGTATTCGTCAATCCTGTTTTATATAGTGAATTAGGATTAGAAGTGCCAGCAGAGATTGAAGCAGCAGAGAACCAAGCTCAACTTTCAATGGAACAGTTAGCAGATATGAATCCAGACCACCTATTCATCCAATTTGCTGAAAGTGAAAATGCCGAGGCGAAAAACGCTCTAGAAGAATTACAAAACGATCCAATTGTGAAAAACATTACGGCATTTAAAGAAGATCAAGTATATGTAAATACAATTGATCCACTATTAGAAGGCGGCCCTGCAAATAGCCGTGTTGAATTTTTAAAAGCATTACAAGAAGATTTATCTAAATAATATCGCAGGATTAAGGAATATCATCAAAAGATGATAGTACTCTAGCAGTTATTGTCCCATATACACACCATCCATATTTTTTCGCTCTCGCCTATGGACCCCCTTTCCGACGTGCTGAGCTATATATCCATTATGGACAATAATTGACTAGATCACCTTTTTCTATATAGAATTTCGAGACCACCCAAAATATTGGGTGGTCTCATTTGTCCTCGCAGTATTTAATCATTTTCTAAAAAGAAGGCGTGTTAGCAAGTCATTCAGAAAGAAAGCCGGAGATGAGCGCTTTGCAAAAGATGTTAGCAAGTCACTCAGCAAGAAACCCTGGGATGAGAGCCTCGCAAAAGATGTTAGCAAGTCACTCAGCAAGAAACCCTGGGATGAGCGCTTCGCAAAAGATGTTAGTAAGTCACTCAGCAAGAAACCCTGGGATGAGCGCTTCGCAAAAGATGTTAGCAAGTCACTCAGAAAGGAAGCCGGGAATGAGCGCTTCGCAAAAGATGTTTGCAGGTCACTCAGCAAGAAACCCGGAGATGAGCGCCGCGCAAAAGATGTTAGCAAGTCACTCAGAAAGGAAGCCGGGAATGAGCGCTTCGCAAAAAGTGTTAGCAAATCACTCAGTAAGAAAGCCGGAGATGAGCGCTTCGCAAAAGATGTTAGCAAGTTACTCAGCAAGAAACCCTGGGATGAGCGCCTCGCAAAAGATGTTAGCAAGTCATTCAGAAAGAAACCCGGAGATGTCCGCCGCGCAAAAGGTAATCTGAGTATAATTTTTATCTTTGGAGCAAGTTCGAAATAAAGAAAGGAAGCCCGTAATTAATAGTTTCTTACTATAGAAAAATTATATAATGATATTAATTTGTTATTCCTTATTTTGCTATAGTTATAATTATTTGGATTATCAATCGTTGCAATTGTAAAGTTCGTTGCTCTTTAAAAAAAATTCATAAAGGATAAGCGACGAAACAGACATTATTCTATATCTAACAAGAAATAATTCGCCATTTAAATGAGACCTAAAGGAATATAAGCAAGGTTTATGTATTACGAAGTGAGCGAACTATTTACAAGAATAAAACCCGAGTACGCAAAGTGCCCAAGGAATTAATTCTTTATGATTCAACGGGCACACCGTTAAATGGTGTATCACTCAATTTGATCGAATCTGTTGGACATCCATCGATGGCGTCTTCAACGTCAAAGAGGAGATCTTCCGGTATTGGTTCATTTCCTTGGTTATCATCGAGAATGACAAAAGAGATTCCTTCGTCATCATAATCATACACATCTGGAGCTGAAGCACCGCAAGCGCCACAAGCAATACAAGTTTCTTTGTCTACAATCGTATATTTGGCCATGATATAACCTCCAATAAAAGTTTAGATACTAATGTTATAACTAAAAAAATACGGTTAACTAAATAATGTTATATACGGAATGATAATTGGATAATTATGATTTGTCAAATATTTTAGAAATAAATAATTTACGGTTATAACCTTAATTACCAATGTTTTTAACTTATTTTAATTATATTAACTCTATTTTAAAATATCTGATTTTTATTTACATTTAAAAAATTATGTGATAATTTAAGTGAAAATAAATATAACTTTTTTACGGTTGGAAACTTGTAAAAGGTTATATTTATATATGTTTTTTAAATGAAAGCGTTTTAAAAACGGGCTTTTTCTATAGAAGGCTAGTGCTCAAAAGCTTTTTTACAAAAATACTTACACAATCTCCACATAACAACACTGTTAAATTGAGGTGTTTCAACGATTAAAATAATGTACTTATACGAGTAGCTATCAAAAGGAAAAAGCCACAATAACCAATAAGGAGATAAAAAGATGATTCTACACAAAGCTGAAACCTTTAGTAAGTCTGAAATGGAAGCGCTACAGTTAGAAGGATTAAAGAAAACTGTGAATCGAGTATTTGAACATGTCCCTTTCTATCAAAATAAGTTTCAAGAATTAAATATTACTCCGAATGATATCCAAACCCTTGATGATTTAAGTAAACTTCCTTTTACGAAAAAATCCGATTTAAGAGATAACTACCCTTACGGCTTGTTTGCGGTAGAGATGAAGGATGTCCTTCGCGTACATGCTTCATCTGGTACAAGTGGGAAACCAACGGTTGTTGGTTATACTCAAAATGATGTTGATAACTGGGCAGATTTAGCTGCTCGTGCGATTGCCTTAGCTGGTGGTGAACCGGATGGCATTTTCCAAAATGCCTATGGTTATGGGCTATTTACTGGGGGATTAGGGATTCATTTTGGTGCAGAAAGATTAGGAATGGCGACAGTTCCGGTATCTGGTGGCAATACCGATCGCCAAATAATGATTATTGAGGATTTCAAACCGACAGTGATTGCAGGTACCCCTTCTTATATTTTAAAAATTGCAGAAGAAATGAAAGCGCAAGGCAAAGATCCAGCTAAGAGTTCCTTAAAATATGGCATTTTTGGTGCAGAACCATGGACAGAAGGTATGCGTAAAAAACTTCAAGAGTTGTTCGGTATAAAGGCAAGTGATATTTACGGATTAAGTGAAGTGATGGGACCAGGTGTAGCGATGGAATGTCATGAAGAACAACAAGGTCTGCATATTGCTGACGATCATTTCTTGGTAGAAGTAATCGATCCGGATACGTTAGAACCAGTAGCTGAAGGAGAAATCGGCGAACTTGTTTTTACTAGTTTAACGAAGGAAGCGTTCCCGATTATTCGTTATCGTACAGGAGACTTAGCTTCAGTAAAATCAGGTACTTGTTCCTGTGGTAGAACAACGAAAAAAATGTCACGAATTAAAGGGCGAATCGATGACATGATGATTATTCGGGGTGTAAATGTATTCCCTTCTGAAATCGAGCATTATTTATTACAAATAGAAGAATTGGCACCTATCTATCAAGTACATTTATTGAATGATGGTGTACTGGATAGTGTAGAACTTCATGTAGAAATGGATGAAGTTATGTATCAAAAATCGAACGGTGTCGATTTAGAGGGATATACTTTAGGTTTAATGAAAAAAGTCCAGCATTCCATGAAAAATAACTGTCTAGTTTCGATGAAAGTTAAAGTACATCCACCAAGGAGTATTCCAAGATCAGAAGGAAAAGCTGTTAGAATCGTTGATAAGCGACAAGTCGAAGTCATCTTGTGAAAAAATTAAAATGAATAATCAGAAAAATAAATTTGCTTTATAACATAACTATAATATATAATATCGTTATATAAACGTTATATAAAATGGAAAATAAATTAAAGAAGAGAGGGAAGGTAGATGAGTAGTTCAGTTGTAGCGGAGACAGAAGAACAAAAGTATGAACAGTTTATGGAACGGATCAATCGCGGTGAACAAATCGAAGCTGATGATTGGATGCCTGAAGATTATCGCAATGCATTAATTAAATTGATTTCCATGCATGGAATCAGTGAGATTATGGGAGCGCTTCCAGAGAAAGAATGGGTACCTAAAGCCCCGTCTATACAAAGAAAACTCGGCATCATGGCAAAGGTACAAGATGAAATGGGGCATGGCCAATTACTATTGCGTGTCGCTGAAGACTTACTTAAGCCTACTGGCAAAACACGAGATGGCATTATGCAGGATCTTTTTACAGGAAAATTGAAATTTCACAATGTATTTCATATGCCGGCACCGAGTTGGGGAGATGCAGGTTTAATTGGTTGGTTAGTAGATGGTGCGGCTATCATTACACAGACCAATATGCTTAACAGTTCGTATGCACCCTATTCAAGAGCATTGCATCGTATTTGTGCGGAAGAAGTCTTCCACGCTCAACACGGTGAATCGATTATCATGGCATTAGCAGAGGGAACAGAGGAACAAAGAGAAATGGTGCAAGATGCTGTGACAAGATGGTGGGAGTCACTTCTGTTATTCTTCGGACCCCCAAGTTCCCAAGTAGGCAAGTCAAAACAAGATATTACCATCAAATATAAAATCAGACCAAAGACAAATGAAGAATTGCGTCAAGCGTTCCTTACAAAATATGTACCTAGAATTCTATCTCTTGGTTTAGAGATTCCTGATCCAACCATTCGTTTTGATGAAGAGAAGCAAGAATGGATCTATCAACAACCTGATTGGTCGAAATTAAAAGAAATAATGAAAAATAATGGTCCTAAATCTCAGGAACGCTTAAATCTTCGCCGCGTATCTTACGAAAATAATGCTTGGGTGCGAGAAGCATTAGGTCAGATTAGCTAAAGGAGGAAGTCAGATGGGTAGTAATGAATTTTTTCAAGAATTCGAAGTATTTAGTAAGAAGACATCAAAAGCAGCTTTTCAACATCAATTTAGCTTGCTTGCCCCTAACGCTGAAATGGCTATGGTTATGGCCCAGGAGAACTTTTTACGCCGTGAACCTGTAGCAGATATTTGGGTGGTTAATCGTAAAGAAATTCGTGGTTTAAATTATGAAGAAAAGCAGATGTTGAACCGGTTAGATAATAAGGAATACAGAACAACAAAAGGGTATGGCTACTTAAAGAAAAAATGGCGCCATTACGAGCAACAAATGTTAGATGAAAAAGAGATTCTATCATGGGGGGAGAAGTAAGATGAGCACGAATGCAGTAGAAATGACACCAGCCCATAAAGAAGCACTTGCTGAGCTTTTATTTCAGCTTGCTGATGATGACTTTCTCCTCTCTTACCGCGGTTCAGAATGGCTAGGATTGGCGCCTCATATTGAAGAAGATGTTGCTTCATCTTCCATCAGTCAAGATACGATGGGTCATGCGAAAATGTATTTCGGTTTACTAGAAGAGCTGGGGTATGGAAAGATAGATGATCTAGCACATGGACGATCGGCGAAGGAAAGAAAGAATAGTATATTAGTAGAACGCGAAAATGGTGCAGGCTACTATATGGAAACACCAAGATATGATTGGGCATATGCAGTTGTTCGCAATTATTTCTATACGCTAGCGAAAAAAGTAAAAATAGATTCATTGAAAAAAACCACCTATCAGCCACTGGCTGAAGTAGCCACAAAAGTTAGCATGGAATTGTTTTACCATCATATACACTGGAGAACATGGTTTACGCAATTATTATCCTCATCTGACGAGGCTAAAGAGCGTATGAACAAAGCAATTGAAGGAGTAATGGCTGACTTTGGTGATGTTTTCTCTTATGGTAATGCATCTCAAAGCTTTAAAGAATTTGCTTTAATTGAAGATGCAACGGTATTAAAACAAAGATGGGAAGCAGCACTTGAAGAAGTAGTGAAAGCGCTTCATATCGAATCGCCTATCATACAGCAACCAGATCGAAATGGACGTTTAGGGGAACACACTGAGGAACTTGACCGTGCGTTAAGTACGTTATCAGAGGTTTATCGCCTCAATCCTTCTGTTCCTTGGTAAGACTTTTTAGAACATGTGAGGAGGAATAGAGATGTATCAACCGACTTTAGT
This sequence comes from Cytobacillus kochii, assembly GCF_044790165.1. Classification (NCBI taxonomy): domain Bacteria; kingdom Bacillati; phylum Bacillota; class Bacilli; order Caryophanales; family Bacillaceae; genus Cytobacillus; species Cytobacillus kochii. The sequence continues at coordinate 849,080 of NZ_CP085254.1, forward strand.
AGCTGAAAAGGACATTATGGAAGCGCTTGAATTAGTTCAGGACCCTGAAATTAGCACAGTGAGTGTGGTAGACCTAGGGATGATCGAGGGTGTAGAAATACATGATTCCCATGTATCGATTACGATGCTTCCAACCTTTTTAGGGTGTCCAGCACTTGAAATCATCAAGAAGAATGTGGTCGAACAAATCCAAAGTGTAGCGGGGGTAGAAGCAGTAGAAGTATTATTCAAAACTGCACCTCCATGGACTTCAGATCGCATTACGGAAAAAGGACAAAAAGGACTAAAGGCGTTTGGTATTGCTCCGCCTCCAAAGCATTTTACAGAAGACGGTTCTTGGCATGTGGATTGCCCCTATTGCGGATCAACCTATGTCACGCTTGATAATATTTTTGGACCGACAGCCTGCAGAAGTATTTTATATTGTAAATCATGTAAAAATCCATTTGAAGCAATGAAACCAATATCAAACTTAATGTAAAGGGGAATATAAACAATGGTCAAATTAATCGCATTTTACAAGCAACCGGAAGATAAGGCAGCATTCGATGAGCATTATTACAATGTACACGTGCCAATTACTGAAAAAATTCCTGGATTACAAAAAATGAAAGTAACAAAAATGGTCGGTACACCAACAGGAGATGAGCCCAAATTTTATTTAATGTGTGAAATGTATTATGAAAATCATGAAGCATTGAAAAATGGTATGAAGTCACCTGAAGGTAAAGCATCAGCGAAAGATGTAATGGGGTTTGCAGGTAAACTGGTTAGCTTTGCTATCGGTGAAGAAGACGAATGAGTGAATACGTGTTTATAGAAACAAAAGTGGAGGGTTATATTGGCATCATAGAGCTGAACCGTCCGAAGCAATTGAATGCCCTTAATCGTCAAATGATAAAAGAAATTGTTCAGGTAATGGAGAGTTATGATCAGGACGATACCGTGAGAGTCATCTTACTCAAAGGAAAAGGAAGAGCTTTTTCAGCAGGCGCAGATATTGACGAAATGTCGAATGATGATCCCATTCATCTAGAGCTATTAAACCAATTTCAAGATTGGGATCGTCTTTCAGTGATAAAAAAACCGATTATCGGTGCGGTTCAAGGCTTTGTTTTCGGAGGGGGATTTGAACTGGCTTTAAGTTGTGATGTATTGATTGCAGCTGAAGGTACGGAATTCTCCTTTCCCGAAGTTAATCTAGGTGTGATGCCAGGTGCTGGAGGTACACAGCGTTTAACCAAACTTGTAGGTCGCACGCTCGCATTAGAGTGGATATGGAGTGCGAAACGTATTCAAGTAGAAGAGGCGCAATCTCATGGCTTTGTAAATAGAATTGTATCTGGCGAACTATTAGAAGAAGAAACATTAAAGTTTGCGAAAATGATTGCAGAAAAGCCGCCACTAGCTATCCGCCTCATTAAAGATTCCGTTAATAAAGCTGTTGATTATTCTTTATATGAAGGCATGCAATATGAACGAAAGAACTTCTATCTACTCTTCTCTTCAGAAGATCAAAAAGAAGGAATGAATGCTTTTATTGAGAAAAGAAAGCCCAAATTCCACGGAAAATAGAAAGAAGGTTGGCAATGTTCAATACAATTAATTATGAATGTCATGAAGGAATCAGTTGGATCAAGCTGAATCGACCCGATAAATTGAACGCTTTTATTGCAGAAATGAATCGCGAAATTACACAAGCAGTAAAGCAAGCGGCTAAAGATGAAAAAGTACGCTGCATCGTTATTACTGGTGAAGGTAGAGCGTTTTGTTCCGGGCAAGATTTAGCCGAGGTAAATGATGATACGAATCACGGTGATTTACTAAGAAATCATTACACACCGATGGTAAAAGCAATAATGGCTTGCGAAAAACCTATTATTGCGGCGGTGAATGGCGTAGCTGCAGGCGCTGGGTTTAGTTTAGCTTTAGCTTGTGATTTCCGTCTTGCTTCAGAAAAAGCTAGTTTTATCAATGCTTTTGTTAATATTGGTCTAATTCCGGACTCTGGTAATTTACATTTTCTTAGCCATGTAGTTGGCCGAGCGAAAGCGATAGAGATTTCTGTTTTAGGGGAAAAAATCCCTGCGCAGAAAGCCTTGGAGCTGGGTGTGATTAATCGCGTCATTCCACAAGATACTTGGCAAAAAGAAGTAGAGGAATTTGCAATTAAATTAGCAAAAATGCCTACAAAAGCCATTGGCTTAATTAAAAGATACTTAACACTGGCAGAGAATCTCCCGCTAGATGCTTATTTAGAAAAAGAAGCAGAAGGGCAACGAGTTGCTGGTTTAACAAAGGATGCAAAAGAAGGCGTTCAAGCATTTATAGAGAAAAGACAACCTGAATATATCGGGCAATAAAGATTAGGAGTGGTAGACATGGCAACAGTTCAAGAAACAGCTAAAGAAGCAGTATCAATGAAGAGAGATTACTATCACCTGATAATTAATGGCGAAAAAGTAGAAAGCACAGGCGGAGCAACAATCAAAACTTATAACCCTGCTACTGGTGAATTATTGGCAGAGGTGGCAAAAGCGTCAAAAGAAGATGCAGAAAAAGCAGTTTTAGCAGCAAGAGATGCATTTGACAACGGAAAGTGGAAGAAGTTTCCCGTTAATAAAAGATCGCGTATTATGAATAAAATCGCTGCTATTATGCGTAGTCGCTTTAATGAACTCGTTGAATTAGAGATGCTTGATACGGGTAAAACATTAAGCACAGCACAAGGACAAGTGATGCAAGCGATTGAGGATTTTGAATTTTATGCAGGCGCGATTGTTGGTCACCGTGGAACAGTCAATCCAATGGCAGGACAATTTCACAATTATACTGAAAAGGAACCTGTAGGGGTTTGTGCACAAATCATCCCTTGGAACTATCCTCTAATGATGGCTGCTTGGAAGGTTGCTCCTGCGATTGCAGTTGGATGTTCAATCGTTGTGAAACCAGCTAGCTTAACACCACTTACAGCGATTATTTTAGGAGAAATCTGCATCGAAGCAGGTGTCCCGGCAGGAGTAGTAAATATTGTTCCTGGATCAGGTAAAGATGTAGGGAATTACTTAGTTGAGCACGATAAAGTGGATAAAGTGGCTTTCACAGGATCAACACCAATTGGTAAAGATATTATGGCGAAAGCTTCAAATACATTGAAACGCGTGACATTAGAGCTAGGTGGAAAATCACCAAATATCGTTTTCGATGATGCGGATATTGATGCAGCAGTTGTAGGATCAATCTACGGAATTTACTATAACACAGGTCAATCTTGTGAAGCGCGTTCTCGTCTCTATGTACATGAGGATATTTACGATGAATTTGTAGAGAAATTTGTTGCAAAAACAAAGTCATTAACATTAGGTAACCCATTTGATAAGGGGACACATGTTGGTGCCATTATCGATCAGAACCAATGGGATGTCATTGATGGTTATGTGCAATCTGCCAAAGAAGAAGGCGCTGAAATTCTTGCGGGTGGTAAAGGTGCGCAAGTAGAAGGGTTTGAAAATGGCTTTTGGTATGAGCCTACAGTGATTGCTAATGTGAATCATGAGATGAAAGTGGTTAAAGAAGAAATCTTTGGGCCAGTTGTTGTTATCATGAAATTCAAAGATGAAAAAGAAGCAGTTAAACTGGCGAATGATACTGTGTATGGTTTGGGCTCCGCTGTTTGGACAAAAGACGGAGCAAAAGCAACAAGAGTAGCAAACAAAATTGAAGCAGGAATTGTTATGGTGAACTGCCCATTCTCTGCTTTTCCTGGTACACCTTTTGGTGGTTACAAACAGTCTGGTTTCGGTCGTGAATTATGTATTGAAACATTGGATCTTTATACAGAAACAAAAAGTATTATTTCTTACTTTGGGAACAAACCGCTGAACCCATTCGGCATTTAAGGAATACACATATGCGGATGCCAAGACTATTTACCCTTGGCATCCGCCTTCATTTATTAATGGGAAATAGAGGAGGAGAGCATGATGAGTAAAATTGTTGTTGTCGGATCAGGCGTGATGGGCAGAGGGATTGCTTATGTGAGCGCAGTCGGTGGATACGAAGTTGTCTTGAATGATATAAAGGAAGAAGCATTGAACAGTGCAAAAAAAGAGATTGAAAGTATTTTTGCAAAAGGTGTTTCTCGTGGGAAAATTACGGGTGAACAATCAGCCGCGGCTCAAGCGAATCTAAGCTATGCAACAGACTTGAAACAAGTAGTGGCTGATGCGGATCTTGTTATTGAGGCTGTTCCAGAAATTGCGAGCATTAAAAAAGACATTTTTGAAACGATTGATCAATATGCACCTGGACATTGTCGTTTTGCCTCTAATACATCAACAATGAGCCCGACGGAAATTGGCTCCTATACGAACCGCCCAGAAAAAACAATCGCCATGCACTTCTTCAACCCGGTACATAAAATGCCGCTAATTGAAATCATTCGCGGATTAGAAACGAATGATGACACAGTTGCTTTTATTGAAGGTGTTGCTGGCAAAATGGGTAAAGAAACAGTTGTTGTAAATGAGTTTCCAGGATTTGTAACTAGTCGTATGAGTGCGCTCGTCGGAAATGAAGCATTTTATATGCTTCAAGAAGGATTAGGGACGCCAGAAGATATTGATAAAGCGATTAAGTTAGGTCTGAATTATCCGATGGGACCATTCGAATTAGTCGATTTGGTAGGTTTGGATGCAAGATTAAACAACTTAAGGTATCTACATGAAAAATTAGGTGAAAAATACCGTCCTGCTCCATTACTAGAACAATACGTCAAAGCTGGCAGATTGGGAAGAAAATCTGGCAAAGGCGTCTATGATTACACGAAAAAATCAGAGGAGGCATCTGTAAAATGAGAGAAGTTGTTATCGTTGATGCAGTAAGAACACCAATTGGTCGCTATAAAGGCGCATTAAAGGATGTCCGTCCCGATGATTTAGGTGCAACAGTCATTAAAGCATTGGTCGATCGGAACCCTGGGTTACCTGCTGAGCAAATAGAAGAGGTGGTCCTAGGCAATGCCAATCAAGCGGGAGAAGACAATCGGAACGTTGGTCGTATGTCAGCCCTTTTAGCAGGTTTACCTATTGATGTTGCAGGTACAACATTGAACCGTCTCTGTGGGTCCGGATTAGATGCTGTTTTATATGCAGCACGTGCGATTGCCGTTGGGGAAGGTGACGTTTATATTGCTGGTGGTACGGAGAGTATGACGCGTGCACCATTTGTGATGGCTAAACCGAGTAAAGACTACCCAAGAGGTAATATGGAAATGTTCGATACAACGATTGGTTGGCGTTTTACGAATAAAAAGCTTCATGAAATGTATGGCACAGACTCTATGCCTCAAACAGCTGAAAATGTAGCCAAACGTTACAATATTTCTCGTGAAGATCAAGATGCATTTGCTTACGAAAGCCAACAACGTGCAAAAAAAGCTATGGACGCTAATATTTTTAAAAAGGAAATCGTCCCTGTTGTCTATCACGATCGTAAAGGAAATGAAGTAGTAGTGGATACGGACGAGCACCCACGCCCCGATACCTCATTAGAAAAGTTAGCTAAACTACGTCCCATTTTTGAAGGCGGAACAATTACTGCAGGTAATGCTTCTGGTGTCAATGATGGTGCAAGTGCATTGTTAATTATGAGTGCGGATAAAGCAAAAGAGTTAGGACTAAAACCATTAGTATCCTATGTTGCTGGTGCAACAGCCGGACTAGAACCAGCAGTCATGGGACTCGGCCCAATCTATGCATCAAGAAAGGCGCTAAATCGTGCCCATTTATCTACAGCTGATATTGGATTGGTTGAACTAAACGAAGCTTTTGCATCACAATCAATAGAATGCGTGAAACAACTTGAATTAGATACAGACAAAGTTAACGTCAACGGAGGGGCGATTGCCTTCGGTCACCCATTAGGGGCAAGTGGTGCGAGAATTCTTACGACGTTGATATATGAAATGAAACGTAGAAAAGAAACATATGGACTAGCAACGATGTGTATTGGAGTGGGACAAGGAATTGCTGCTATTGTGAAAAATGTAGAAGAATAAAGAATGATATTGTTTGGCCATGTCCCCTTCATGTATAAGGGGACATTGTGGCATTTAATAGGGAGTAAATCTTGTTTTAATAAGTGAAGAGGCAAGAACCATTATCAGAGGAAAGTGATCAATGCAACGTCGTAAGTTCGTTCTTGGTAAATGAGAGCCTCACAAAAGAGAGCATTATAGCAATGGCAAAATCCCAAATTAACAATCCATACAATTATGGTATCACTAGGCTAAACATCCAGCGATCATATCTATCAAATAGTATCCTTTAAAGGAGGAAAACTCAATGACAAACGTATTATTCAAGCTAGAGAATCATATTGCAACGGTTACGATTAATCGTCCAGACGTCCTTAATTGTTTTGATTATGCTACACTGAAACAGCTTCAAGAAACGGTAGCGGATATGCAAATAAATCCTGATGTACGTGTGGTTATTTTCACAGGGGCAGGAGATAAAGCCTTTAGTGCTGGAGCAGATTTAAAAGAAAGAAAAACATTGAATGAACAACAAACAAGAAGAAATGTCCGCTTAATTCGTGATGTGTTCAATGATATTGCTAATCTACCGATGCCAACGATTGCTGCAATAAACGGATATGCCTTTGGTGGAGGGTTCGAACTGATTCTTGCTTGTGATTTTGCTCTCGCAGTAGAAGATGCTAAATTAGGTTTAACCGAAACGAGCTGGGCCATCATTCCAGGTGCAGGTGGTACACAGCGCTTACCGAGAGTGGTTGGAGAGATGAAAGCGAAGGAGTTAATCTTCACAGCCGCGAAAATATCAGCTAATGAAGCATATGGATTAGGAATTTTGACAAGAGTAGTAGAGAAAGAGGCTTTACAATCGACTTGTATTAACTTCGCACAACAAATGTTGAAAAGCGGGCCTGTTGCGCTTATCCAGGCAAAATATGCAATCTCACAAGGGATGAACACAGATATTCAAACTGGGATGGCGATTGAATCGAAGGCATATGAACTAACGTTACCAACAAATGATCGTGTCGAGGCACTGCAAGCATTTAGTGAAAAAAGACAACCGGTGTTTCAAGGGAAATAACTATTGCGTTTCTTTGTCTTTTTTAGATAAGATAAAAGATAAAGTACGAATGGAAAAAGAGTGTGATAGAAATGGGCAATAATACGCAATCTTTAATCTTTACGATATATGGAGATTACTTGCGTCATTATGGCAATAAGATTTGGATAGGTACGCTCATCCACCTACTGAAAGAATTTGGCCATAATGAGCAGTCAACAAGAGTAGCAATGTCCCGAATGTACAAGCAAGGCTGGGTTCAGTCTGAAAAGAAAGGGAATAAAAGCTATTACTATTTGACCCTGCGTGGAGAAGATCGGATGGAGGAAGCTGCGGGTAGGATATTTAAACTGAACCCGCATAGTTGGAAAGGTAAATGGTGTTTCCTTATGTATTCGATTCCAGAGGAAAAACGCCAGGTTCGTGATGAGTTCAGAAAAGAGCTTGTTTGGAGTGGATTCGGTAGTTTTCAAAATGGTTTTTGGATCTCACCAAATAACCTAGAAAAAGAAGTCAAGCAACTTGTTAAGAAGTATGAGATAGAGTCTTATGTTGACTTCTTTGTTTCAGAATATAAGGGGCCTCAAGATAGCCTGTCATTAGTGGAGAGAAGTTGGCCTGTAGATGAAATTCAAGCAAAGTATGAAGAGTTTATTTCTACATATAGTAAGCAATATATTATTCATCAAAGTATGATCCAAGATGGGAAAATGACTAAAGCAGAATGTTTTGTCGAAAGGACATTACTTGTTCATGAATACCGTAAATTTCTCTTTATCGATCCAGGTCTACCGAAGGAGCTTCTTCCTGTAGAGTGGAATGGGAACCATGCAGCACTTTTATTTACGCAATATTATAAATTACTTGCAGAACCTGCTAATGAATTCTTCGAAGAGATTTTTCGGAAGGATAATGATATCAAACGAAAAGATGCTGATTATGATGTGTCGAAGCATCCTTTAATGAGTGAAGAATAAAACGATGGCTATTTCAGCCATCGTTTTTCACTTGTTGCCCTTGAAATTCTGCGCCTTTTTGCACATAACTATCAATAGAAAGTTGTATTAACGCCAGATCCTTCTCATCGATTGCACGTACAACTTTTCCGGGTGAGCCGATCACAAGGGAGCGTGGCGGAATTTTTTTATTGGCTGGTATAAGCGTATTGGCACCAATAATACATTCTTCTCCAATGTGTGCCCCATCTAAAATGGTTGATCCCATACCTACAATTGAGCGCTTACCAATATGGCAACCATGAAGAACAGCATTATGGCCTACTGTTACTTCATCTTCAATAATTGTTGGTGAACCTTCGTATAGATGAATGGTTGCATTATCTTGAATACTACAACGTTCTCCAATGATTATTCTATCTTCATCTCCTCTAATGACAGCATTAAACCAAACAGAGGATTGTTTTCCAATGATTACATCACCAATAATATAAGACCCTGGTGCTTGAAATACGGTTTGATCTACAGAAGGTTTTTTGTCTCGGTAAGGTATGATCATTATTTTTTCCTCACTTTTATATTTTTTAGAATTGTCATACATTAAAATTTATTATAACATAATTATTACAGGTGGTGAAAAAATGAAATACTTAACAACTCTTTTAAATATTCAATATCCCATTATTCAAGGAGGGATGGGCAATATCAGCTCTGCACAATTAACAGCGGCTATATCTGAAGCAGGAGGCTTAGGGACAATCGGGTGTGGGACATCATCCGTTGAAGAAGTAGCCGAAAAGATTAAAGCAGTGAAAAAAATGACAACAAAACCGTTTGCCGTCAATATTCCCCTGACTGTTACAGAAGACGTGATAGGGATGATGAAATTGGTTATAAAAGAGCAAGTGCCGATTGTTTCTCTATCAGCTGGTAATCCAGCACCATACATAGCTAAGCTACATGAGGTGGGGATAAAAGTCATTGTCGTTGTCGCTTCAGTGAAACATGCTATGAAGGCGGAACGAGCAGGAGCGGATATATTAGTAGCGGAAGGTTTTGAGGCAGCAGGAATTAACTCAAGCTTAGAACTTACGACTTTTACGTTAATTCCACAAATCGTCAAGGCTGTTAATGTTCCAGTTGTTGCAGCTGGTGGTATTGGTGATGGGAGCGGATTAGCAGCAGCTATGATGTTAGGAGCAAGTGGTTGCCAAATGGGAACGAGGTTTATTGCCACAGAAGAAGCACCTTTTCATGAAAACTATAAGAAAAAAATCATTCAGGGTGACGACCTTTCAACAATGATATTGGGCAGACCACATGGGAAAGTAAGAAGAGTCATCACTGTGCCGTATGCTCAAACAGTGCTAGCGGAACAGGAAAATGATTCAGTTGAACAATATTTAGCAAAAACATCAGAAACACAGCATGTATTAGGCGCTATTGAGGGTGATTTTGAAAACGGCTTCATAAATGGTGGTCAGGTTGTTGGGCTTATTGACAGAATCCCAACTGTGAAATTCTTAATTGAACAAATGATGAAGGATTTAGAAGCGCAGGTAAGTGAAATTCATCAGCAGTTATTTAAATAAGGAGTCACGACATTACTAGATGAACTAATTTCAAAAACGAACAATAACAAATTATAGTTTATAAAAAATTATTTGCAAAAAAGTCCGTTCCATTGCACTACAGACACTCGCTTTCCGCGGGGAGGGGCTGAGCCTCCTCGGCATTGCCTGCGGGGTCTCAGCTTTCCCTCTATTTCCCGCAGGAGTCGAGTGTCTTCCGCTTCATTTCACTATTCTTATTCATATAAGGATTCAAATCACAGAAAAAAACCGAATGATTAGATGTTAGATACGCCTTAATCATTCGGATAAATTATTAGCTATATACTTATGTCCCAACCTCTATGCTTTATGCCACGTGATTTTGTTTTCGTTTTTTTGCCTTTTCTGCAGTCGCAGTAAACAATACATCAGAAGATGAGTTCAATGCGGTTTCACAAGAGTCTTGTAGAACTCCAATAATGAATCCAACTGCAACGACTTGCATGGCTACATCATTAGAAATCCCGAACAAGCTAGCTGCTAGAGGAATTAATAATAGAGACCCCCCAGCCACACCTGATGCACCGGCAGCAGATACAGCAGATAAGACACTTAAAATAATGGCTGTCCATAGATCTACTTCAATACCTAGAGTATGGGCAGCGGCTAGTGTTAATACGGAGATAGTCACAGCAGCTCCTGCCATATTAATTGTAGCACCTAGTGGAATAGAGATAGAATAAGTATCTTCATCTAAATCCATCTTTTTACAAAGATTTAAGTTTACAGGGATATTAGCAGCAGAGCTTCTAGTGAAGAATGCAGTAATCGCACTTTCTCTTAATGTTTGTAAAACCATTGGATAAGGGTTTTCTCTTGTGAAAAAGAAAACGATTAATGGATTTACTACAAGTGCAATAAAGAACATACAGCCAAGCAGCAAGATTAAAAGCTGTCCATATTCTGTTAATGCGGAAAGTCCATTTGTAGCAATCGCATCAAAAACAAGACCTAAAATACCGATTGGTGCTAACTCAATTACCCATTTAACAATAGTGGTGATAGCTGTTGAGATATTGGCTAATGCAATTTTTGTTGTATCTGCAGCAATCGATTTCAAAACAACGCCCAGTACGATTGCCCAAGCTAAAATACCAATATAATTTGCATTCATTAATGCGTTAACTGGATTATCTACTATATTAAATAACAATGTTTGCAATACTTCCATGATACCACCTGGAGGTGTAACATCTTCTGCTCCAGTTTGAAGTGTCAGGTTAACAGGGAATATGAAGCTAGCAATAACAGCGATAGCACCAGCTGAGAATGTACCTATTGCATATAGTAAAATGATCGTCTTCATATTTGTTTGTTGCCCAACTTTGTGGCTGCTGATAGCGTTAATAACTAAAAATAAGACTAATACAGGCGCAACAGCTTTTAAAGCACCGACAAATAGAGAACCAAATATAGAAATCCAACTAGCTTGTGGAACAACTAAAGCTAATATAATACCAATAATCAGACCAGCTAGAATACGCTTTACTAAACTAATTTCGCTCCATTTACGTATGAAGTTTTTCATGATGATCCTCCAAATTCAAATTTAATATATTAATATAATGTACAGTTGTCACGTCCACGTGGACAATATCTTTCAATAAGTGTATCACGAATTGTTCATTAACGGAATAAGAAATTATTTCGAAATATTCATTTTTGATAGATGATTTTCCTTCAAAAAGTCTATGTGTTGCTCTTTCTTTAATAGATAAAAAATAAAAATAGTAAATGCAAATGGCTTTCGCAAGATATGTTACTTCCTGTTCGCTAGTTTGAGATTTTTTGTGATCGTTTAACTTAATGATTATTGTCTTCCTTTTTATTACATATTTAATATATTTATAAAGCAGAGACGAAGGTATTTGAATTTACCTAGGTTTATAAAAACGTAAGTTTCTGCTCTATTATTTCATCTTGATCGTATAGATATTCCACAGGTAAATACCATTGAATGGAATGTTATTGTAAAATATTTCATAAATGAAATACTATTGACTGCAGCTTGATTATCTGCAATAATAAACTCAATTAAATACTGGTACCTTTAATTCAGTCCAGAGAGGCTGGCAAGGGCAGCGGATAACATTATTTCTGTAGTGATATAGTATTTTCTAGAGAGAAATACTATATATAATCATATACAGATAATGAAATTAGAGGCTAATTGTCAGATCTTACTGATGATTAGTCTCTTTTTTTCTGCTTTTTGGTATCAGAAAACTGATGGAGGGATTTACATGAGTAAAATCGATCAAGAGTTTTCGTGGCAAGCGGTGCCAAAATCGCAGAGAAATAATTTCTGGAAGACATTATTCGTTATGTTAGGGTTCACGTTTTTCTCAGCAAGTATGTTAGCAGGAGGAGAGCTTGGTATAGGGCTGAGCTTTAGTGAGTTTATTGTCATCGTCCTCTTAGGGAATTTACTATTAGGCATATATACAGGTGCTCTTGCACATATTGCTGCCAAGACAGGATTGTCCACACATCTATTAGCTAAATATGCTTTTGGAGAGAAAGGGTCGTATTTGCCTTCCTTTTTACTAGGATTTACACAAGTTGGTTGGTTTGGTGTTGGTGTGGCTATGTTTGCTGTTCCTGTAGCAACAGCGCTAGATTGGAATGTGTATGCACTTATCTTTGGTTTCGGTATTGCGATGACAATCACTTCACTCTACGGGATGAAGTCATTGGTTATTTTAGGGTTTATTGCAGTACCTGCAATCACGCTCTTGGGTGGTTATTCAGTTATAGAAGGAATTTCTTCTTTTGGTGGCTTAGAAGGCTTAATGGATTACACACCTGCGCAAACGATGACGGTTGCTGCAGCATTGTCCATCTGCATAGGGTCATTTATAAGCGGCGGAACATTGACACCTGACTTTGCAAGGTTTGCTAGGACTTCTAAGCAAGCCGTAACAGCAACAGTCATCGCCTTTTTCTTAGGAAATTCACTTATGTTTTTATTTGGTGCAGTCGGTGCGATGGCATATGGTTTAGCTGATATATCTGAAGTCATGTTTTTACAAGGATTGATGATTCCAGCTGTACTTGTATTAGGACTTAACATCTGGACAACAAATGATAACGCCTTATATGCATCGGGGCTTGGTTTTGCCAATATTACGAAGATTTCCAAGAAAGTATTTGTTGTCGTAAATGGTTTGATTGGTACAATCTTTGCTATGTGGATGTACAATAACTTCGTTGGTTTCTTAAATATCCTAAGTGCTGCCGTACCATCTATCGGTGCGATTATCATAGCAGATTATTTCTTCATTAAACGTAGAAACTATGTAGAATTTGAGCAAGTGAAATTTAAAGTCATTAATTGGGTGGCCATGGGAGCATGGGCACTAGGGGTTACTTTTGCTCAAATTATGCCGGGCATTACACCTCTTAATGCATTGTTTGGCACAGCAATCATTTATATCGTTTTAACCTTCATTGTAGCAAAAATATCAAAATCTAAGGGGATGACAACAAATGATCATACAGAACGCGAAATTACGGGGTAAAGAAGGGCTATGGCAATTAATTATTAAAGATGGTGTTTTTCACGAGATTACTCAAAAAACAATTGAAGTTCCAGATGGTGAACAAGTAATTGATGTTGATGGGGCGCTCACTTTACCTCCATTTATTGAACCTCATATTCATCTGGATACAACTTTAACAGCAGGTGAGCCAGAATGGAATAGAAGTGGTACTTTATTTGAGGGAATCCAAAGATGGTCAGAGCGTAAAGCATTTTTAACTCCAGAAGATGTTAAAACAAGGGCGAAGCAAGCGCTAAAATGGCAAATTGCCCAAGGGATTCAGCATGTTCGCACACATGTCGATACCACTGATACAACCTTAACAGCTGTTAAAGCTTTATTGGAAGTAAAAGAAGAAATGAAAGACTATGTTAATATCCAGCTTGTTGCTTTCCCGCAAGAAGGGATTTTATCGTATCCAAGTGGGGCAGAGCTGATGGAAGAAGCGTTGAAAATGGGTGTCGATGTCGTTGGTGGCATTCCACACTTTGAATTTACAAGAGAATATGGCGTAGAGTCGATGAAGATTGCTTTTGACCTTGCCGAAAAATACAATCGTTTAATTGATATCCATTGTGATGAAATAGATGATGAACAGTCACGTTTTGTTGAAGTTGTAGCTAAAGAGGCGTATGAGCGGGGTTTAGGAACACGAACAACAGCAAGTCATACGACAGCGATGGGGTCTTATAATGATGCATACACATATAAGCTGTTCCGCTTACTAAAGATGTCTAACATTAATTTTGTTTCAAACCCATTAGTCAATATTCATTTGCAAGGTAGATTTGATACGTATCCAAAAAGAAGGGGATTGACTAGGGTAAAAGAAATCCAAGAAGCAGGACTTAATATTTGCTTTGGTCATGATGATATTTTTGATCCTTGGTATCCTCTTGGAACAGGCAATATGTTACAAGTACTTCATATGGGTATTCACGCTTCCCAGTTGCTCGGTTATGAACAAATTGTCAATTCAATCGATTTGATTACGAAAAATAGTGCAAAGACATTACAAATCGAGGATGAATATGGTATTGATAAAGGTAAACCGGCGAATTTTATTATCCTTGAAGCAGAAAATGAATATGAGGCCGTTAGGAAACAAGCGACAGTCCTTTATTCTATTCGCGGAGGTAAAGTGATAGCTGAAACGAAGCCACAAGTAACTAATATTACATTTGGAGATCATGTTGAGCAAGTTGATTTTAAAAAATGAATCTAACGATATTAACCACAGAGGAATCTGTGGTTTTTTCTATAGGGGGTTTTTGAATGAAGTACACTAAATTATTTATCGGCAAAAGGAAGAGGATTGGTTTTAGTAAAAGGGTATGAATAATATCTAGTTTTTCGATTTTTAACCCCTCTATTATTAACTACTAAGACCATTTTACAATCTCAGCCAGTTTTCTGTTGGATCCACCGCAGGTAGAGCGGCTGATAGTGCCTTAACTTTTGCCGTCAATCATTTCCCAAAAGTGCCAAGAGGCTTTGGACATTTGTTTCTCTTTGAGGCGCAAAATAACAGGTTCCATTTGATATTCATAAGATTGTATTGCTCGAACTTCAATATTTTCAAACAGCTGAGGAGCATTGTCCATTTGCGGAATCATCGATATCCCCAGGCCTTTACTGACAAGTTGGATGGCCATCATCACATCTTTACATTCAATAATGATATTTGGAGTTAAATTTCTTTCCTCAAAGGACTTAAGGATATTTTCAGTGAAAGTCAAACCTTCTAGTGCTCCTAATAAGATGAAAGGAAAGGAAGCTATTTCTTCAAAAGTTGTTCTGTCAGGAGACAGTTGATCTGCCCATTCACTTGGAATAATCGCTACACAAGATCGTTTGTTCAAACTTTTTATTTTGTATTGCTCATTATTCATTGGTCTTAATAGAAAAGCCATATCGATTTCTCTTTGGTCGAGTCTTTTCAATAATTCCTCGGTATTACCGTTTAAAATACTGACCTTGACATAGGGAAATTCCTTTCGATATAAGCTGATATAATCAAGCAGCAGATTTGAGCAAGAAGAAGATACCCCGATTCGCACAGTTCCAGCATCTCCTCGTTCGATTTCTTGTATTTGTTCTTCTACAACTTGCATTTCCATTAACATTTGTGTTGCATATTTGTACAAAATGATTCCTGTCTCTGTTAACTCCCATTTTTCTCGGTAACGATGAATTAAGGTAGAACCTAAGTCGGTTTCTAGCTTTTTTAAAACTTGGCTCAAAGGGGGTTGCGCCATATGCAGAACTTTTGCTGCTTTAGAAATACTCCCTTGATCGACGATTGTTTTATAATATTGAATCTGTCTGATATCCATTATTTCTCCCCTTTCATCATATGTAATTTGATATAACTAGTTTATCATATATATATTTTTTATATATTTGTTTCGATGATAAAATGAGTAAGTGAAACATTGAACAAATTAGAATCGGGTGAAACAAATTATGGCTAAACGACTAGTTCTTTATGTACTAGGCTTATTTTTTTTATCACTAGGCGTTAGTTTTTCTATTCAAGCTGATTTAGGGGTTTCACCAGTATCATCATTACCTTATGCGTTAAGTTTAAGTACTGGTATGAAAATCGGTATGATGACTGTCGCTGCGAATATTCTATTCATTATTGTTGGAAGCATTTTGACTAAATCTTTTATTGTGAAAGAGGTTGTTGGTCAACTGATTATTTCGTTCTTATTCGGTGGATTTATGGATTTAACTTTGCTTTTAGTCCAACTTTTTCCATCACCACAAACAATTGGGATGAAAATTATCTTCTTGCTTATTAGTTTATTTGTTGTGGCAGTAGGCCTGTTAGGATATTTTAATGCTAAGTTACCACTTATGCCTTATGATGCCTTAACCTATGCCATCAGTGCGCGTTTTAAGATGGTTTTTAGTAAGGCGAAAATTACAAGCGATTTATTGAATGTCTGTGTCGCCGGTGCTGTTTGCCTCATCTTTGTCCATTCACTAGGAGCTATCGGGGTTGGCACAGTTATAGCGGCTTATTTTATTGGTAAGATCCTTGGTTGGATGACAAAATTATACGAAGTACCGTTAAAAGAATGGCTGTGGGCAAAGCCACAAGAGGAATTAAGTAAGATTAACTAAGGGGTAATATAAAATAATTCATCATAACCAGTGAGGGATGGGGATGCCTTGCTGGTTATTTTTTAGTTAAGAAAGATATTTTGTTGTTTACGCTAATCTAGTTGGAGGAGAATAAAAGACAAACCGGCAATATAACCGGTTCTCAATTTGTTTCTCCCTCTTCCAATTGCTTTAATTTCTCATGATATCTTTTATGGGCTCCTTTTAAGGCAACAATTACTGCTGTGGTGGATGGTGCGAAATAGTGCTTTTCTATCCGGTTGATAAGGCCTTGAAGGTCTGTACTCATGTCAAATCCAATCATTAATCTCTTAAAGAAATCTTGCGTCAGTCCAGTTATAAAGGTAAATTCTGCGTTGATAATTTTATGGTTAGTAGAATTGATTTCGAGTACAATACCTGCGTGTTTGTATACTTCATACATCGCTGTGCCTTGTGGAGCTTTGGCATAAGCAGTAACAAGTACGGAGCTAAGTTCATTTTGTGCCATGATAGTGGCTCCCTTCTATTTCGGTTTACTAAACAGTTCTATTTTATCATATAACTTAAAAGGTTTTTAGAATTGAAAATTTTCCATTGACTATCTAAATCTTTTAAAATATGATAATACTATCAAAATGATTTGAATATATTATTCTTTCTGAAGAAAAGCGTCTTCTTAACGATGAAATTCACCTTTCATAACACTTAAGGATACCTAGCTTTTTCAAGGAGATAAGAGTCGAGTAATTTTCTTATTTTCCTGGGATAGCTAGGTTTTTTGTTTTTGTTAAATTAAGGTAATTCATATAAATGCTGGAGGGGGGAGTTATTAGAATGACTAAAAGAATCGCTGTTATTGGTGGAGGAACAATGGGAATAGGGATTGCCCAATTGTTTTCTACAAATGGGTATCAAGTTACGTTAGTAGATGTGAATAAAGAAGCATTATATTTAGCAAAAGAGAGAATGGAATATCAACTTTCTGCTCTTCTTTCCAATTCAGATGATGTTAAAAGTGTAATGGCATCTGTCTCTATGACTGTAGAAATGAGTGAAGTGGAAACAGCTGAGTTCATTATTGAAGCAGTCCCCGAAAAACGAGACCTGAAACAACAGGTGCTACAGGAAATAGAGAGGTTTTGTGCAGAGGAGACGATTATTGCAACAAACACATCAGGGTTGTCTATTGATAGCTTAGCTGAATGCCTAACCTATCCACAAAGGATGATGGGTACACATTTTTTCATGCCAGCTCATGTCATTCCACTCGTTGAAGTGGTAAAAGCAAAAGCAACATCGGAAGCAGCTACAGACAAAGTGATGTCACTATTAAAAGAGGTTGGCAAAAAGCCAGTACTGATTAAGAAAGACATCCCAGGATTTATTGCCAATCGCATTCAACATGCAATGGCAAGAGAGGCCATTTCACTATTAGCTTCAGGTGTCGCATCAGCAGAAGATATTGACACTGTTATTCGTTATAGTTTAGCGCCTCGGTTATTATTTAGCGGACCGCTTGAACAACGAGATTTAAATGGACTAGATGTTCATTTTCATATTGCTTCATATTTATATCCAGATCTCGAAAATCGGACAGATCCTGATCCATTTTTTGTAAAAAAGGTAGAAGCAGGAGAGCTGGGTATAAAAAGTGGGAAAGGTTTTTATGATTGGCAAGATAGAAATGTACAAGCAATTGTAGAAGAAAAGAATCACGCAATTTTGCAAATAATGAAAGCGCTTAAAGATAGAGACAACAAGGAGGGGAACTAGATGGAAAAAATGACAAACTTCTTCACGAATTTAATGAGAAAGTATTTACCTGATGCATTTGTATTTGCTATTGGATTAACGATTTTAACAATGATTCTAGCCATGTTGATTGAGGGACAAACACCAAAAGAACTTGTGCTAGCATGGGGAGATGGGTTTTGGGATTTATTAGCCTTTACGACACAAATGGCTGTTATTTTAGCTATGGGTTATGTTTTAGCAACTGCACCTCTAACGGATAGGTTATTAAATAAAATTGCGGCTAAAGTAAAAACACCTAAGGGTGCAATTATAGTGGCCACTTTAGTTGGGTCGATTGGTAGCTATCTAAACTGGGGATTTGGGTTAGTTATCGGAGGAATTATCGCCCGTAAATTAGCAATGAATGTAAAAGGTGTGCATTATCCCTTAATTATTGCAGCGGCATATAGTGGTTTTACCTTTTATGGTTTAGGTTTATCAGCTAGTATTCCTGTGCTCATTTCTACACCAGGTCATCCAATGGAAGCGGCAATGGGCATAATCGGTTTAAGTGAAACCATTTTCTCTTTACCAATGGTAATTACAACGGTTGTCTTATTAATTACTTTGCCACTTGTTAATGCTGCTCTTCACCCAAAGAATAAAGAGAATGTAAGAGAGATAAATCCTGCTTTATACGAAGAGAAAAAAGAAGCATCAGTGAATATATTAGGCGATGATACTTTTGCCTCTAAGATTAATAATAGCCGATTACTTAGTTATGCTATTGGTATCATTGGTTTAGTTTATATCCTTTTCTATTTCATCGATGGTAACACAATGAATCTTAATATTATTAACTTTATTATTCTTTTCTTAGGAATTATTCTTCTTGGAACACCTGCGAAATATACACAAAGCTTAAATAGTGGAATTGGTACAATATCAGGAATCATTCTTCAATTTCCGTTTTATGCAGGAATCATGGCAATTATGGCATCATCGGGTCTAGTTGATACAATTGCTGCTATATTTGTTAATTTTTCAACGGCAGAAAGTTTACCGTTTTGGGGAATTATTAGTTCTTTCTTTATTAATTTCTTTGCTCCATCTGGCGGCGGTCACTGGGTTGTTCAAGGACCATTTATGATTGATGCGGCGAAGGAGTTAGGAGCAAGTCTTAGCCAAACATCTATGTCTGTTATGCTTGGTAATGCATGGAATGATGTGATTCAACCCTTCTGGATTTTACCAGCGCTGGCTTTATCAAAGCTAAAGCTTAAAGATATAATGGGTTATTTAGTAATGATTATGTTTTATGTAGGAATTATTTATATTGCAGCTTGTTTAATATGGGGTTACTTACTATAAAAGGAGGAGCTAATAATGAAAGTAGTCGATTTATCTGTTGTTTTATATGATGGTCTGGTATCATTCCCGTCTCATCCAAAGGTGGTATTTATGGATCATGTTACACATGACTTTTCAAAACCGCGATATCAAGCTCCGTGTGAAGGATATGCGAGTAAAACGATTATCATGTCTGACCATAGTGGTACACATATGGATGCTCCCTATCATTTCTTTAAAGATGGTTGGACAATTGAGCAAATCCCTGTGGAGGCAACAATGGGGAATGCCGTGTTGGTAGATGTTTCTCATAAGAGTGCAAATGAGCCTGTAACAAGAGATATGGTAGAAGAGGTTGTTCGTCGTGACAATCTAAAAGTGAAGAAGGATGATATCGTTTTATTTCGCTGCTGGCCAGGTGAATGGAATGCTGCAGGTTTCCATGATTGCTTATCATTAGATCCTTCTGTTGCTAGTTGGGTAGTAGAACATAAAGTAAAAGCGATTGGTCTTGATCTTCCTAATGCCGATATTAATACAAATATGCAACGTAATGTTCATATGGAGTTACTTGGCCGAAATATCATGATTTTTGAGAATGTAGTAAATCTAGAGAAGTTAACAAAGAAACATTTTTATTTTATGGGAACGCCACTAAACCTAAAAGGAATGACGGGCTCACCAATAAGAGCTTTAGCGATAGAAGAATGGTAAAAGAGAGAGGGAGAGCTTTGTATGAAAGCAGTAGTAAAAACTAATAGATCACGAGGTATTGAAATAAAAGATGTAGAATCGCCTACTTTAAAAGAGAATGATGTGCTAGTACAAGTGCTAGCTGCTAGTATTTGTGGAAGTGACCTTCATATGTACGAAGGGATGAATGCGTATGAATGGGTATCTACCCCTGTCACGCT
This sequence comes from Cytobacillus kochii, assembly GCF_044790165.1. Lineage (NCBI taxonomy): Bacteria > Bacillati > Bacillota > Bacilli > Caryophanales > Bacillaceae > Cytobacillus > Cytobacillus kochii. The sequence goes on from NZ_CP085254.1 coordinate 869,403, forward strand.
AGGACATGAATTTGCTGGAGTGGTCGTGGAAGTTGGTCATAAGGATCATGCTCATTTGATTGGGAAAAATGTAGTCATTAATCCGTATATTCCTTGTGGCCATTGTGAGAATTGTTTGAAAGGGCAAACGAATCTATGTGACCATGGCAAAGGTTCCATGAGTAAAGTGCCGGCAGAATCATTACGATACGGTTTTAGAGAAAATGGTGGAATGGCAGAGTATGCTTCTATCCATTATCAAAATGTACTCCCACTTCCCGAGGAGGTTGCTATTGAGGTGGCAGGGATGCTAGAAGCAATTGGAATTGGTGTACGCGCAATAGAAAGGGCGAACATTCTGCCGGGTGAAACAGCAGTTGTTATTGGACCGGGACCCATTGGATTATCAATGGTTGCCTCCCTATCCAACTATGGATTTAAACAATTGATTGTCACTGGATTATCAAAGGACAAAGATCGTTTGACATTAGCATTAGAGCTAGGTGCTACTGATATTGTGTATGTTGATGATGAAAACTTATTAGAGGCCATTGCTCATAAGACGAATGGAAATGGCGTAGATCATGTTTTTGAAACGAGTGGGTTTAATGGTTCACTGACAGATGCTGTGAGAATATGCAAAAAAGGTGGGGAAGTCTTACTTATTGGTATTAGCCCGCAAGAAAGTACCCTAGCTACTAGTGAAATTGTACGTGGTGAGATTGATATAAAAGGAATATACGGAGTGACAGAACAAACGATGAAGCGTGCGATTGCCATGGCAGCATCAGGAAAGTATCCATATGAAAAACTTATTACACATACGTACGCTTTGGAAGAGGCAGAAGCAGGATTTAATGCAGGCATAAGTAAAGAAGCGGTAAAGCTAATATTAAAGCCATCAGGAGAATGAGTTTATATAGGATGGGCAAATGCAAACGAACAATCTCTAATCTTAGGTTGTTCGTTTTTTTTGAGTTAGTGATTATTTCATGAGGAATTTTCGGTATAATCTTACGCTATCAATAAAATATAGGTTGTATCATTTTATCCGTCTTATTTCGTATGGTTCTGCCCACACTATAGAGAATTGAATGTATGAGTTGATAGATTATTCAGAAAGAATCCTGCTATAATATAAAGAATCTATAAATACTGGAGAACTGTATGAAAAAGTTATTGAAAGTTCCTATAAAAATTAAGATTCTCGTCCTTATAGTCATTTTAATTATTTCTATTATTGTATTGTTATCGGCAATGTATATCGTGATGAAATTAAATGATGATATGGCTAAGGCTGAAGAGTTAACAATGCAGACAGCAAAGACCGTTTCTTATATGCCGGCATTACATGACTATTACAACTCTTATAAACTAGTAAATACTTTAGGAAATGTAGTAAATCAAGTAAAAAAGATAGACAATATGGAAGTGTTTTTTCAAAAACGCAATGGCATGATTATCGCCTCGACTGATGATGAATATACTTTTGGAGAATTAACAATAGAAGAGCATGAAAAGGCACTTATTTATGGAAGCTCTTATGTGATGCAAACAGTAGAAGAAGATAAAAAAGTGATTAAGGCCGTTGCGCCTATAATGGTCGATTATGGTGAATATAAAAAAGTAGAGGGAGCAGTCATTGTCCTTTTTGAAGTGAACCATTTATATGAAGCCATTTGGGAGGATATTAGAGAAATACTTAAAGTATCTGTGATCATCTTGTTTCTTGGTATCTTTGCAGGTTATTCATTGACTAATAGTATTAGGAAAGACACATTAAACTTAGAACCTTATGAAATTGCTGCCATGTTCAGAGAGAGAAACGCTATACTCCATTCAGTGAAGGAAGGGATTCTTTCTATTGATGAAAAAGGGATGATTACGATGGTCAATACTTCCGCTGCTCAGCTATTGACATTAGAGAGTGGAGTAGAAGGGAGATTAGTAGAGGAAGTCATTTCTTCAGAGGTAATGATTGAAGGACTGAAGAGTTGTAAGAAACAAGTAAATGTTGAAATACAAATTGATGAGAAAGCCATTATCATGAATACACAACCGATTATAGAAGCTGGGAAGAGAATTGGTACAGTAGCAAGCCTCCGAGATCGTACTGAAATTAAACGAATGATAGATGCCATATCTGAAGTGAAACAGTACTCTGATGATTTACGAGCACAATCACATGAATTTACGAATAAGTTATATGCCATCTTAGGCTTGCTTCAATTAGATAAAAAGGAGAAAGCGATTGAATTCATAAACAGCGAAGCAACATTATTAAAAAAAGAAGAAAAAATCATTTTTACAAAAATAAAGGATGAACGAGTGCAAGCGATATTATTAGGAAAATTAGGACAAGCTTCCGAAAAGAAAATAGACTTTGTAATAGATAAAGAGAGTTCTTTAGAAGGGTTACCAGATAACCTCACTTTATCGTCCCTTATTATTATTCTAGGAAACTTAATTAGTAATGCTTTCGATGCAGTAAAAGAGAATGCGCTCAAGGAAGTGAAATTTTTTGTTACCGATATTGGAGACGAGATTATTTTTGAAATCCAAGATAATGGAACGGGAATTGCTGAAGAAATGACACAGCAACTATTCGAAAAGGGACAATCATCTAAAGGGAAAAATCGTGGTTACGGGCTCTTTAATGTTCAAGTAGAGATAGAATCTCTAAATGGTGTGATTGAATATAGCAGTAATGAGCATAAGGGTACAATCTTTACTGTATATTTACCAAAGGAAGAGGGGAGTAAAAATGGAGATCATTAAAGTAGCAATAGCCGAAGATGATTATCGGATTGCGCAACTTCATGAAGAGTATATAACTAGAATAGATGGGATGAAGGTAATTGGAACAGGTTTAAATGCTCATGCAATGATGGAACTGTTACAACTGCATCCAGTTGATTTATTACTTATGGATATATATATGCCAGATCGTTTAGGAATTGATCTATTAGAGGAAATAAGGGAGAAGTATCCTCTTGTAGACATTATTTTAATTACAGCTGCGAACGAGAAAGATTATTTATTGAAAGCACTAAAATATGGAGTGATCTCTTACTTAATTAAACCGGTTTCATTGGATGTATTTATTGCAACCTTAGAAAGGTACAAAGAGGAAAAGGGGAAATTCGCTTCTGTCACTGAAGTCAATCAACAGGTTGCCGATTATTTCTTTGGTCGCACGCAAACAGACATATTACATAAACAAACGGGTTTGCCAGCTGGTATCGATCACGTTACGCTTGAGAAAGTGCGCTCCATTCTACAAAAGGGAGGAACAGGTTTAACAGCTGACAAGGTCGGAGAGAAAATGGGAGCATCTCGTACAACAGCGCGCCGTTACTTAGAATATTTAGTTAGTATAAACAAAGCTTATGTTGAACAAGTATATGGGGTTGTGGGGAGACCCGAGAGAAACTATTTTTATCGTTGAAAAACTGGTCGTAAAGGGACCGGTTTTTTTATGTATAAGAGATAAAACATACGTCGGTGTATGGTATGTCGTATTGTCACTTATAGTTATTGTGAAATAAAGCACAAATGAACACAATGAATTTAATTGATTTTAAGTTTTTAATAGACAATTTTAAGAAAACGTTTACATTTTTTTATTCAGAATTTAATATTAACTCAGAATTTAACAAGATAAGGGGAGTGGATATAGTGAAAAAGCTGGTAGTTTTCGTTCTAGCTGTTCTTATATTAACAGCGTGTTCTTCCAATTCAACTTCAGGAAATGGGGAATATCCAACAAAAAATATAGAAGTAGTAGCTCCGGCATCACCTGGTGGCGGATGGGATTTAACAGCTCGATCTGTGCAAAAAATTCTTAAGGATAATAGCCTAGTAGATAATAATATTAATGTTATTAATAAGCCAGGCGGCGGTGGTGAAGTTGGGTGGAGCTATCTGAATACAAAGGATAGTCATTATCTTGCTGTAAACTCTAGTCTACTATTAACCAATCATTTCTTAGGACAAAGTAAGTTAACTTATGAGGATTTTACACCTCTTGCGACTTTAGCAACTGAATGGCAGGCTATTGCTGTATCAGTAGATGCTCCATATGAAAATATAAATGACTTGTTTGAAGATATTAAGAATGATCCAGCATCTATAAAAATTGGCGTAGGACCAGGTCTAGGCAATGATGATCATCTATCATTTGTGCAAGCGGCAGGAATGAGGGATGTGGCAGCAAAAGACTTAAATTTCCTCGTCTATGATGGCGGTGGTGGGGACGTAGTGACAGCCCTTTTGGGAAATCATGTAAATGCGGTCACGACTTCATTATCAGAAGTTAAGGAACAACATATAGCTGGCAAGCTAAAGATTTTAGCGGTGTCTTCGGAAGATAGATTAGAAGAATTAGAAGATGTACCTACATTAAAAGAAGAAGGTATTGACATGGTTTTCCCCCATTGGCGAGGTATTATGGGGCCACCAGATATGACAGAAGAAGAAATCAAATATTGGGATGAAAAATTGGGAGAAATGGTTAAGAGTGAAGAATGGGCTGAACTTTTAACAAATAATGATTGGGATGATTTTTACCAGAATAGTAGTGATACGAAAGCGTTTTTCGATGAACAAGCAGAATTATATAAGGATTTAATTGGCGAATCAGGGCTGGTTCAGTAAGGGAGGATTTGTTAAGTGAGAATCATCAAAATAGGTTTACCCATATTAATGATAGCCGTTAGTTTAGTTTTCCTAATCAGCTCATTTCAGATCCCAAAAGCTACATTAGGTAGTGCCAATGGACCTCTATATTTTCCTATTGGCATCAGTGCACTGATGCTTATCCTGAGTGTTATTTATCTGGTGAATGAGTTGAGAAATATCCATGAAAAAGAAGAGAAACTGACAGATGTATTTAGTAAGAGGGCCATACAGTTAATTGTTGTTACAATCATCCTCGGTATCATTTATGCACTGACATTTGAAACACTAGGATTTTTAATTTCGACGATTTTATTCTTAGGTGTCTTATTATTTTATTTGAATGGTTGGAGAAAATGGCTCGTTAACGTCATCGTTACTGTGAGTTTTTCCTTCATTACTTGGTACGGATTTAGTCAACTATTAGGTGTAAGTTTGCCATAGAAAAGGAGGGAATCATATGGAGGGTTTTGTAGAAGGATTGATGACAGCCATACAACCAATTAATATCATTTGGATTGTAATAGGAGGATTCTTGGGGACTGTTGTTGGTATGTTACCAGGGTTAGGTCCAGCCACGGCTGTTGCGGTTTTAATCCCAGTTACTTTTGGAATGGATCCAACAAGTGCCATTATATTAATGGCTGCCATTTATTATGGTGCGATGTACGGCGGATCTAGAAGTTCTATATTATTAAATACACCTGGCGATGGTTCGGCAATTGCTGCCACCTTTGATGGTTACCCGATGGCAAAGAAAGGCCAGGCTGGTCAAGCAATGGCCATTTCAGCAGTAGCTTCTTTTATCGGGGGGATATTAGCCACCTTTGGATTTGTCGCTTTAGCTAAACCGTTAGCAAGCTTTGCCTTGCAGTTCGGTCCATCGGAATATTTTTTACTTATGCTATTAACCCTCTCAGCTATTGTTTCGCTATCAACAGGAAAAATGATCAAAGGTTTTATTGCAATGTGCTTAGGGTTATTATTAAGTACAATTGGCATTGATCCGCAGACCGGTGTTCATCGTTTTACCCTTGGGATGCCACATTTAGCAGAAGGTATTGATTTTCTAATTGTCATCATTGGAATCTATGCGGTAGGTGAGGTATTTTATAATTTCTTAACGATTTATAAAGAAAAGAAAAAGCAAAAAGAAAATCAAGACATGGGTAAAACATGGTTCACCAAAGAGCAATGGAAACGTTCTAAATGGCCAATTCTCAGGAGTGCACCTCTTGGATTTATTGTTGGTGTACTTCCGGGAGCGGGGGGAACCATTGCATCAATGATTAGCTATTCTACTGAAAAGCAGTTATCTAAAAAACCAGAGGAATTTGGTAAAGGAGCTGTGGAAGGTTTAGCAGCACCAGAATCGGCAAATAACTCTGCCTCAGTTGGAGCAATGATTCCGTTATTAACAATGGGGATTCCAGGTTCAGGAACCACTGCTGTTATGCTCGGCGCATTAATCATGCTCGGCGTTAGACCTGGTCCGATGCTTTTTGAAAATGATCCGGTTATGGTTTGGGGACTTATTAACAGTATGTTTATCGGTAACATTGCTTTAGTGATTATTAATGTACTATTAGTTGGGTTACTCGTAAAGGTGCTTCACACGCCAGCTAAAGTACTGTATCCGCTTATCATTATGTTGGCTTTTATTGGCACTTACACGTTGAGTTATTCTACAGTTGACTTTTATTTATTATTGTTGTTCGGTCTCATTGGTTTAGTTATGAAAGTGTTAGACTTTCCAATTGCTCCATTAGTACTAGCACTAATCGTGGGAACAGATATGGAACAAAATTTCCGTATGGCTCTGACATCATCTAATGGCAGTCTAAGTATTTTCTTTTCTTCTGGGATTTCCGTTATTTTAATGATTCTTACAGTATTATCTTTATGCTATCCACTTATTTTGAAGTTGATTAAAAATAGAAAAAGAAAAGAAGACCAAACAATATCAGGTTAAATAAAAGCTCGTCATTGATGGCGAGCTTTTGATTTGCCTATAATGTTGCATAGATACTTACTGTAAAAAGAAAATAAAAAGCCTAGAGAATCATTGGATAAAAGGAGGAAGCAAACAAGTATCAATTAAAGAAAAGAGAGACGGATGAAATGTCATGATGTTTATCGAAAAAGTGGATTCAGTAAAGAAGCGGGAGGATGCTTATCAGTTATTAGATATCTTTACTGAAGCGTCCGGATGCATAATCTCTTTCCTAGTTAACTTTATCAATATGCTTTTTGATAGTCGATCCAAATCGGTTATAACCAAAATGTTTCGCCGATGAATAATTTTTTTAGTTGATTGGCATCTAATTGTTGCTTTTCCCATTCAGCATCTAGTCTAGCAATAGCTTCTGGTCCGGTATCGTCTGCTAAATGATAAGTACCATAATGCATAGGGATAAAGGTTGCGCCATTTAATTCCATATATGCTTTCACTGCATCTTCTGGGTTAATGTGACTGACTTTCATAAACCATTCTGGTTCGTAGGCGCCAATGGGCATTAATACAGTTTTGATCTTGAACTTTTCGGCGATCTCTTTAAACCCACGAAAGTAACCTGTATCACCGACAAAATAAATAGAGTGAGGCTCATTTTCTATAATCCAACCACCCCAATGAGATGTATTCGTATCCGTTAGTGATCTTTTCGTCCAATGTTGAGCGGGTACAAAAGAAAGGGACAACGAATTAAGTCTATAAGAATCATACCAGTTCGCTTCAAATATATGCTGATATCCCCGTTTGCTAAAACTTTTCCCTAAACCAATTGGTACATAGAAAGTGGGGTCGCCTTTTAGTTTTTTGATTGATGGAAAATCTAAATGATCATAATGACCGTGAGAGATTAAGACAATATCGATATCGGGTAAATCAGTTATAGAAATACCGGGTGCTGTTAATCGTTTACCGAGACCCATACGGTTTGCCCACACAGGATCAGTAACGATATTTAATCCATCTATTTGAATGAAAAAAGTAGAATGTCCAATCCATGTAATAGAAGCATCTTTTCTATTTTTGTTTAATCGCACAATTTCTTTTGTTGGCGATTGCTCAATTTGGATAGTAAGATCTTTTTTATTTTGTCTTCGTTCTTTTTGCCAGCGACGAAAATCATTGAATGATTTGGTGTTTTCTACATTATCTAGATTGGTAAAACGTTTTTTGCCTGTCATTCTAACCCTCCAAACTCATCTTCCTCTATAAACATCTGTTAGCAACTATTATATCTGTCCATTTTTTAATATCAAAGTTTTTGTATTCATTGACACGTAGAAAATGCCCCATCAATTTAAACTTATGAAAAATTTAAGTTTTGTAGAGGGAAAAAAGATTTGATGAAAAAAAGCTGCCAGTGGATTTTGTATGAGGGTCCTGCGTATAAAAAAAGATAAATTCTTATGAATGTAACTCTTGGTGTGTAAATTCATCGTATTTCTTATAGTAGGTATAGGACAAAATCTCTTTACGTACCTTTTAGTATGTCTAGGTGAAAGGTGCGTGAGCCGCGCTGAAAAGAGTTCAAGAAAACCAAGTCGTATTTTATTCGATAAAAGCATCAACGATTAAACGTTTCATTATTTTAGACTGTGTAACTGGCACAGCGTTTTATTATGCTATTAAAGCCATTTCAACTAGTATGATACTTGCACTTGTTGGTTGTGTTGTTGGGACGGAGGGAATTAAAAAAGTGAAAAGAGAAACGGATAGGAAGCATTAGCGGATACTAGTGTATTGTCTTTTAACTTCTTCCTTTTTTCAATGCTAAATAGAGTTGTGAAGATCTATGTTATTCATTTCACTTAGAAAACAAAGTACTACTCCATTATTAGATAAGTTGGTTACACTATATGTATTAACTAAAAAGGGATGTATATAATGGATGAAAAAATCAACCGTGAATTGAAGAAGCCGATTTATAAACAAATTGCTGATGAAATAGAGAACGGAATCTCTGACGGTACTTTTCCAGCTGATAAAAATCTACCTTCGGAAAGACAGTTAGCTAAAACTTTTCAAGTCAATAGAAGTACGATTGTTGCTGCTTATGATGACCTTGAATCAAAAGGATTAATTGAACGAAGAATCGGAAGTGGTACAGTCATAAGTAAAGATATTTGGGGCATGACAAAAAAGCGTATGCCAAGTTGGAACAGATATATTGAAGCAGGTTCGTTCTTACCTAATTTGCCTATTACGCAAAAAATTCGTAAGGAAATGGAAAAAAGAAAACTTATCAATATGGCGAGTGGTGAGTTGTCAGAAGATTTATATCCAATCGATATTTTAAGAGAAATTACGCAAACGCAAGCGTTTATTGGTAGACTAGGTTACGACCATCCTCAGGGTAGTGAAGCATTAAGAAATACCATTACGAAACATGTGGAGAAATACAGAAATATTCAAACAACACCAGCTTCTATCCTTGTTACTTCTGGAGCACAACAAGCCCTGCATCTTGTTGTGCAATGCTTATTAAAACCTGGTGATGCTGTTGTGATTGAAGATCCATCTTATCATTACAACCTGCCTATTTTTAAATCAGCAGGCATTCAAGTCTATACCCTATCAGCACTAAGCAATAGGGCTCTTTCTGCCGAGCTTCTTTCATTACATAAAAAACACCGAATTAGTATGATTTTTTTAAATCCAGCATTCCAAAATCCAACAGGGAGGCTGTTTAGGAAAGAGCAATTACAAGAGATTTTGGATATTTCATCTGAATACGGAATCCCAGTGATTGAAGATGATCCATACAGCTTAATTTCTTTTAATAACAATCCTGTCTCTACATTGAAATCAATGGATCAAAACGGAAATGTATTGTACATCAGTTCGTTATCAAAACTAGTTGCTTCTGGTTTAAGGATTGGCTGGATTATCGGGCCGAACTCGGTAATAGAAAGATTATCGGATGCAAAGCAGCAGATTGATTTTGGTCATGCTAGCTATACACAATGGATTGCTAATGATTTTTTGGAGTCAAAGCATTTCCCTGTACATTTAGATAGGATCAAAACAGAACTAGTGCAAAGAAGAAACGAAGTAGTTGCTAGTTTAAAGAAATATTTAGGGGATCAGGTGGTGTTTACCATTCCTCAAGGTGGTATTCATATTTGGTGTGAAATAAACAGAGACGTTGATGAAATGAAGTTGTTAGAGAATGCCATTAAGCAAGGAGTTATTTATTTTCCTGGAATGATGATGGGATCAAAGAAGTTATTTGTTCGATTTACCTTTGGACGAGCAAATGAAGAACAAATAAGAACGGGTATCCAACGTTTTAGTGCCGCATTAGCACTTACTTAAATGAAGTGGATGGTAAAAAAATAGATGAATTGGCTGGTCATTAAAATGCTCGTTTCAATTAAGATAAAGGAGAAAGTGAAATATACAAAAAAGGAGCATAAAAGATGATTATATTATACGGCGTAATTATATGCATCCTAATGGTTGCGATTATTGCTACCCTATTAATTACGAATAGGAGTGATGATAATTATCAATCATCTTCACGAAAAAATAATCGAAACTTAACAATGATTTATATAGTGGTGATTGCTTTGTCCATCATTGCTTTAGCTATATATATTGCTTATGACTAAAAGTTTTAGGAGGATCAAGGCATGACATGGACAATGGGTTTTGTATTAATACTAGGTATTTTAATCAAGATGATTACTAGTCCACCAAGCGCGGCTGTCGCATGGGTATTAAAAAAATTTGCCATTCATCAAGAAATAAATGAAAAAGAGATTACATTAGAATATGATAACCATCTGATAGAGGGACAGGTTAAGGAGAAAGTAGTTAAGATGTTTAATGAAGCTAGTTTTTTGAAGAGAATTCATATTTACCCTGGTAATGAAGACTTATTTATGCCGCATAATCAAAAAACAGTCCCCTATCATATTTGTTATAGTAAAGGAAAGAAAAAGATACAATTATACCTTTATATTGAAGAAAAATATCTAACTGTTGTAAAACAAACGAATAAGAAAGTAATTGCCTATCAAATGGATGCTGAGGAGCAATTTACTGAGTATGAAGAAAATAGCATATACTTAAATAGTAAAATAAATAACATGTGATCCCAAAAATTTTTTTTCTAAAATGAGGCCTACCTATTTATTGAAGCTATCCTTGTTTTATTTTTCCCTCAAAGGGTAAATACAAAAGTAATAAGGAAGGTGGCTAAAAAGATGAGTAGAGAATCTGTTAAAAAAGAGCAAAAGAAAAAAATAGAACAAGATCCTCATGTTGATCCATTACCACTTGAAGATATTGAACTAGAAGTAAAAGAGGAAAAAGTAGGAAAGAAACAAAAAAATCAATCGAGTTCATCATCGAAGAACGAACATGATTATAGTAGTAAATAAAATAGATATGAACACAAGGTTTCTCAAATTTTTTGAGGAGCCTTTTTTGAATGCTAAGCCTCTTCATGATTTCATTAGATCGAGTTAGTGCTTAAGAAAAGTGAAATAGTACATACTACATCTGTACATATTGAAAAAAATGGAGGGAAAAAGAGATGGAACAACAATCAAATATGGCAGAATCAATTCTTCAATTTAAAGAGGGTTTGGCTCATTTATCGCACACTTTACCAACATATGCAGAGAAATTTAACGAGTTTACAGAGGAATGTTTCAAAGAAGGTGCGGTTAGTGCCAAGCAAAAGCAGTTAATTGCACTAGGAATTAGTGTGCAAGCACAAGATGAATATTGTATTATCTTTCATACGAAAGGCTGTATCGATCAAGGATGTACAGAACAAGAAATTATGGAAACCATTGCTGTTTCGTCAGCCTTTGGTGGAGGAGCGTCAATTAGTCAAGGGGTAACTTTAGTGCAAAATTGTATCAATGAATTCAAACCGTTAAACTAGGAGTTGAAATTGATGTCAAATGAAAAAGTAATAAAAAAGGCAAAAGAAATCATCAAGAATCATCCTATCGGTGTATTGGCAACGGTAGAATCAAATGCGCCACATATTCGTTATATGGCTTTTTATTGTGAAGATAGTGAGGGGTTCACTCTTTATAGTGCGACAAAGAAAAATACAGAAAAGGTTGAAGAGATTGAGGAGAATGGACATACTTCCATTCTTTTGGGTTATACTGGTAAAGGTCTGAATGATGAATACATTGAAGTCAAGGGACATTGTCGAATCAGTGAAGATGAAGAGATAAAAAAGAAGATTTGGCAGGATTCTTTCTCCCGTTGGTTTGAAGGGCCTGAGGATCCAAACTATGTCATATTAGCCATTACCCCTCAAACCATTCGTTTTTTAAATAATGAACATCAGCAAACAGAAGAAGTAACTATATAGAAAAGAGATCCCGTTAATTAAGCGGGATTTTTTTTTTTTATTGAACAGAACATATGTTTGTGTTACCTTTAAAAAAGGAGTGATATATAATGACAGCATTCAATATAGAAGAAAGAATGAAGGCGTTACACATACAAGGGTTAACAATAACAACGATTAAAAATAAGAAAATCTTTCAAAGTGAACAATATGGAGTGCGTAATAAACACGACCAATTTCCTGTTATGGGAAATACGATGTTTAATGTGTGCTCTATAAGTAAATTGCTTACTACGGTCTTAGCTTGCAAACTAATAGATGAACAGCTCCTCCAACTTGATACACCAATAAATGAATTGGTCACAACATGGACAATATCCTCTAATACACCCTCACCCAGCCTCACCCTTAGACAATTATTAAGTCACCAATCTGGTATCATTGATCCGCCAAATAGTTTTTTACCCTATCAAAAACGTTGGGGTTACCCTACAGTAGAACAACTTTTTCTTGGGAAGACTGAATATTGTCGAGAGCCTATCATCAGGCAAGAGAATCAGGTGGGGAGATTTCATTATGCAGATGCGAATTTTTGCTTGATAGAGAAGTTAATAGAGGGAGTCACAGGTAAATCTTTCACGCTATTAATGGAAGAGAAGGTATTGCAGCCGCTGGGTATGGCGTGTAGTACCTATGAGGTTACTTATGGGAAAAATATTTCTCAAGGACATGATAGGAACGGAGCAACAGTGAAAGAGAAATACCCACATTATCCTTATCCAGCTGCTTCAGGGTTATGGTCAACATCTAAAGACATTAGTAAGCTGATGATTGAACTCATGGATGCAATCGTTGGTGATAGTAAGCTCGGCCTCTCACCCCTAACTATAAATGAAATGTTTACCTCACAGGGTGAGTGTGAATGGTTAGGGCTTGGTTGCTTTTTAGGAAGTACATCCAATGGATTTGAATTGAGTTCCCTTGGTTGGGGAGTAGGTTTTCAAAGTTTGCTTGCTCTATACCCGCAAAAGAAGGAAGGGATAATAATTTTGACGAATACTGAGCTTGGTATTCATCAAATGGATGGGCTCATCGGTGAAATTTATCGGGCATTTATAGGGAAAGAGTAAGAGGATAAATAAAAAACGCAATTTACCTCCAATAAATTTTCTAAGCATTAATCATAAGTAATTAATTTCTCAAAAGAACAAAAGAGCGCTGGGATAGAGTAACCTTCTTGGAATCTCTAGTGGTGATTATCTCGTAACGCTACTTTCTTTAATTAAGAAATAGCCAAGTTGACAAGGATAATGACAACTTATTAGAGGGGGAGTATGCGCATTACCGGGTGCTAGAATGAGAAACATACGTTTATACCTTTAGTAGTAATTAATGTAATTAATATATATTGGTAAATTTTTTGATATTATCAAAGATGTTTGTTCGTTTTTTAAAGATTAATAGTTGAATATAAAAAGAAAAATATGCAATTGATGGGATATTTTTCTTATGTTACAATATGTTGGTTGTGAAAGGAGAGAAACGAGATGAAAAGTAAACAAATTAAACAACTTGCTCTCGCATCATTGCGAGACAATTGGGGAAAGGGTGTATTGCTCTCATTCTTATATTTTCTAATTACGTTCATCCCCGAATTTTTTATGGAAATCCTGTTAATTCCTTATCCTGAATGGGAGTATGCTGCAGGGTATAATTTAATTAGTATTGCAATTAGTATCATCTTAATTCCATTTGGTGTAAGTCTTTCATTGTCGTACATTACATTAATCAGAGGGTCTAAGCTTCCAGTGGAGGAATTATTTACTGGATTTAAGTATTTGAGTTTCTTAAGAGCTTTGGGATTAACGATTTTACAAAGCATTTATATTTTCTTATGGTCCTTATTATTGGTTATCCCAGGCATCATTAAGTCGCTTTCATATTCTCAAGCGATGTACATATTACGTGACCGCCCAGAATTATCTGTGAACAAAGCGATAACTGAAAGTCGAAAAATGATGAAGGGTCATAAGTGGAGATATTTTTGTTTGAACCTAAGCTTCATCGGTTGGGCTTTTCTATGTATCTTAACGCTTGGAATTGGGTTTCTTTGGCTTGGCCCATACTTTTTAACAGCGCATGCACACTTTTATGAAGATTTAAGAGACCGAGAAGGTGCTGTTGCTGTGAAGGAAGCGATTATATAATTGTTTAGAAGACCTTCATCTTATAAAGATGTTGGTCTTTTTATCTTTTATATAATTTACTGTATATACCTGATGTTTTCTTCTTAAATCAATAGGGAACACTTTTAATCTGGGTTTAGCAATTATCTAGCTTTCTTTTTTTTGTGCAGAAGATGCTTTATAATGAATGAAGCCAATGATTAACAATTAAGACAGGTATTTAGTGTAATTGCTTTTTTCTTTACCTGTTTCTATTATTAATGGATAGATATGAGCAATGAAGAAGGAGTTGATCTTAGTGATCAAACAATCAATCCTACCAGCTATTCGTAATATGAAGGATTTTGAGAAAGTCATTTCTTCGCAATATGAGTATATGATTTTACTGGATTCTCACATTACACAAATAAAAAGTGTTGTAGCAACAGCTAAGAAGCATAATAAAAAAATCCTCATTCATATGGATATGATTGATGGTTTAAAGAATGATGAAAGTGGCACTTTATTCGTTTGCCAAGAAATTAAACCAGCTGGGATTATTTCGACCAAGCGACAAGCGATTATTACAGCCAAGAAAAAAGGGGTACTAGCCATTCAAAGGCTTTTCTCCATTGATACCCTGGCGTTAGAGAATGGACTAGAGTTGTTGAAGAATACAAAGCCAGATTATATTGAAGTATTACCTGGCATTATTCCAGAAATCATTCGCGAGGTTCATGAGAAAACGGATATAAAAATAATTGCTGGTGGCTTGGTGAGGGAGAAATCAGAGATTGAATCAGCCCTCGAATCCGGTGCTATCTCTGTTTCAACATCTAACAGGGATCTATGGGAGCTATAATTAACTGCGATCTTTTTCTACTTGCAGCAGGTTGGTAGAAAAGGATGGCTTTTTTTATTGCTGAAAAAAAGATTGCATTTTCTATTCGCTGAAGAAATATAATGACTTGGAAGGGCGCTCATCTTCAGTCAGATTTGTTTACTTATCGACTCGGAAGGCTGTGAATATGGGGATAAGTATCTTACTTGTTGCTAAAAACCAATCGGTCTGGTGATTTTTCTTTACATGTCTCTTATCTTATTCTTCTAAAAAATTTAATTATTTATTTGCAATCGTTTTCATTTTATTATAATATGGTTCGTACAAGTTAATTTATTTTGTCGGAGATTTAGAGAGGCATGCGAAATAACGTTTGATCGTTATTTTCTTTCGCATGCCTCTTTTTGTTTTCTCTTGAAAGGGTAATGTAAAAAGTAGTTTTATAGTCTATTAAATGATTAGGAGGATTACTGAATGTCTGATATTTTTATAGGAGAGCTAATTGGTACTTTCATATTAGTCGTATTCGGTGTTGGTGCTGGGGCCAATTTGAATTTAAACAAGACATTTGCTAATGGTGGTGGCTGGATTGTCACTTCATTTGCATGGGGGTTTGCTGTCGCGTTTGGTGTCTACGTTTCAGATTTCTTTGGTGCGGGTGGCCATCTCAATCCAGCGGTAACATTGGCGGCGGCTTTAGCTGGTAGTATTGAGTGGGGAGCTGTTGCATATTATGTATCAGGACAAATGATTGGGGCATTTATTGGTGCAGCGT
This sequence comes from Cytobacillus kochii, assembly GCF_044790165.1. Classification (NCBI taxonomy): domain Bacteria; kingdom Bacillati; phylum Bacillota; class Bacilli; order Caryophanales; family Bacillaceae; genus Cytobacillus; species Cytobacillus kochii. Next base: position 885,171 of record NZ_CP085254.1, read on the forward strand.
TTGTTATCTTATACTTCTATCCACACTGGAAAGCTACAAGTGATCAAGGCACGAAACTGGGCGTTTTCTCAACAAGCCCAGCAATTAAAAATACACCATTTAACTTTATAAGTGAAGTACTTGGGACATTTATTTTAGTCTTTGGTTTGAATGCCATTGGATTAAATTCATTTGCTGAGGGATTAAATCCTCTTATCGTTGGATTCTTTATTGCCGCAATTGGTATGAGTCTTGGGGGAACAACAGGTTATGCGATAAACCCAGCTCGTGATTTAGGCCCGCGTCTTGCCCATGCATTACTACCCATCCCAGGCAAAGGGTCTTCGGACTGGGGCTATGCTTGGATTCCGGTTATAGGTCCATTAGTTGGGGCTGTTCTTGCAACATTTGTATTTCAATCTTTATTCTAATAAATAGGGGGATGCCGACATGACAAAAAAATATATCTTATCACTAGATCAAGGAACAACAAGTTCAAGAGCGATACTTTTTAATAAAGAAGGTCATATTGTAGGTGAATATCAACGGGAGTTTAAACAGCATTTTCCAAAGCCAGGCTGGGTTGAGCATGATGCGATGGAAATTTACGCTTCTATTCTTTCTGTTATGGCGGGTGTCATAAGTGAAAATAACATACAAGGCAGTGATATTGCCTCTATTGGGATCACTAATCAAAGGGAAACAACGGTTGTATGGGATAAAAATACCGGTTTACCGATCTATCACGCCATCGTATGGCAATCAAGACAAACGAGTGAAATCTGCAATGAATTAAAAGCAAAAGGATTAAATGATACTTTTCGTTCGAAAACGGGCTTATTAATTGATGCATACTTTTCAGGTACAAAAGTAAAGTGGATATTAGACAATGTTGAAGGAGCACGTGAAAAGGCAGAAAATGGCGACTTGCTTTTCGGAACGATTGATACATGGATTATTTGGAAGTTATCTAACGGTCAAGCACATGTAACAGATTACACGAATGCATCAAGAACATTAATGTATAATATTTACGACTTGAGCTGGGATGACGAATTATTAGATATTCTTACAGTACCTAAGTCTATGCTGCCTGAGGTGAAATCCAGTTCTGAAGTGTATGTGGAAACAGCGAAAGAGATTTTTGGGGATATCACGATTCCCATTTCCGGTATTGCTGGTGACCAACAAGCTGCTTTATTCGGTCAGGCTTGTTTTGAGAAAGGCATGGCAAAAAATACGTACGGCACAGGGTGCTTTATGCTTATGAATACAGGTGAAAATCCAGTGCAATCAGAAAATGGTTTACTCACAACTATTGCATGGGGACTGGATGGTAAGGTAGAATATGCATTAGAGGGTAGTATTTTTGTTGCCGGATCGGCTATTCAATGGTTAAGAGATGGCATGAGAATGATTAAGACTGCCCCAGAAAGCGAAAACTACGCAACGCGTGTAGAATCAACTGATGGTGTTTATCTTGTACCTGCATTTGTTGGACTTGGGACACCCTATTGGGAAAGTGATATTCGAGGAGCTGCTTTTGGAATGACACGTGGAACGACGAAGGAACATTTTATTCGTGCCACATTAGAGAGCCTCGCGTATCAAACAAAAGATGTGTTAACAGCAATGGAAAGTGATTCAGGTATTGAGCTAAAGAAATTGCGTGTCGATGGTGGCGCTGTGAAAAACAATTTCTTAATGCAATTCCAAAGTGATATACTAGACACTATTGTTGAGCGCTCAGAAATTAATGAAACAACGGCTTTAGGGGCTGCGTATTTAGCCGGCTTAGCTGTTGACTTCTGGACAAAAGAAGAAATCATTAATAACTGGAAAATTGGAGATTCCTTTGAAAATCAAATGGAATCAAGCAAGCGTGACGAACTATATAACGGCTGGAAGAAAGCAATTAAAGCAACAATCGCATTTCAATAAAACAAGTTAATATAAAATGTTGGAGAATGAGAGACCGCAAATCAACCCTGTACATAAGGGCTATTTGCGGTCTTTTCTTTTTATTCAAGGAAGGATGGATAGATGATGAATAGAAACGCAAACTTAAACGAATTGAAAAACAAAAAATTTGATTTACTTGTACTCGGAGGTGGGATTACCGGAGCTGGAATTGCTCTTGATGCCCAGTCACGTGGCTTAGATACAGGACTAATTGATATGCAGGATTTTGCTGCTGGCACAAGTAGCCGCTCAACAAAGCTTGTTCATGGCGGGCTACGTTATTTAAAACAAATGCAAATAGGTGTTGTGGCAGAGGTCGGAAAAGAAAGAGCCATCGTTTATGAGAACGCACCCCATGTTACCAATCCTGAATGGATGCTGCTTCCGTTAATTAAAGGAGGTACCTTTGGACCGTTTACTACTGGTATTGGATTAAGGGTTTACGACTTTCTTGCAGGTGTTAGGAAAAGTGAAAGAAGGAAGATGCTATCTAAAGAAGAGGCAATAAAAAAAGAGCCATTACTTGTAAAAGACACCCTGAAAGGTGCGGGTTACTATGTAGAATATAAAACGGATGATGCCCGTCTCACACTTGAAGTCGCTAAAAAAGCAGATGAACTCGGTGCAACCTTGGCAAACTATGTCAAAGCAGACGACTTTATATATGAAAATGGCAAAGTCATTGGTATAAATGCAGTTGATGTATTATCTGGCGAAGCTTTCCCTATTTATGCGAAGGAAGTTGTTAATGCTACAGGTATCTGGGTAGATGGACTAAGAAAAAAAGATGGCTCTCTAAGTGGTAAGAAATTATTTCATACAAAGGGTGTCCATTTAGTATTCGACCAACAAGACTTTCCGTTACAAAACGCTGTTTACTTTGATACACCAGATAAAAGAATGGTGTTCGCCATTCCACGTAATGGAAAAACATATCTAGGTACAACAGATACTAAATATGAGGGAGACCTCGTAAATCCAGAAATGACAGAAGAGGACCGTGATTATCTACTAAAAACCGTTGAACTGGTTTTTCCAACATTATCACTGTCTAAAGACCAAATTGAATCACATTGGGCGGGTGTTCGTCCACTCATCTACGAAGAAGGAAAAAAAGAATCCGAAATCTCACGTAAAGATGAAATATTCTATTCTGATACTGGGCTCATCACCATAGCAGGTGGCAAACTAACAGGCTACCGCAAAATGGCCGAGAAAACAGTCGATGTTGTCGCAGAGAGATTAGGAAACACCCAATCATGTCAAACAGATCACATCATTCTATCAGGCGGTGATGTAGGTGGTTCTAATGGCTACCAGTCTTTTGTGGAAGAGCAAAAAAAGAATGGTAAAGCAATCGGATTCACAGAACAAGAAGCAAAGCGCATAGTCGAACGCTATGGCTCTAATGTCAAAAACGTATTTGAAATTGCTAAAAAAGCTAAGGGTGAGCATGATAAAGTCAATCTATCCCTTGAAGCCTATGCTACATTAATCTATAGCCTAGAAGAAGAAATGGCCGAAACCCCAACCGATTACTTTATGCGACGCACAAGTGCCATATTGTTTAATAAACAATGGGCAATGAATTATAGTGAAGCAGTTGTGACATTTATGAGCGATTATTTTGCTTGGGATGCACAAAGGACAGAGAAAATGAGAGGAGAGTTGAAAGAGGAAATAAATAAGGCATAATGATAGAACAACGTACGGCTTAAGCTGTGCGTTTTTTTTCTGAATTAGAATGAAAGAATTTTTAGAAGTTTAAGGTTGCAATTATCAAGTTTTCTCACTTTTTAGTGGTTTTAAAACCGGTAGTGTATTGAATGTGATATGTCAAAGTAATCATGATCAGGATTTAAACGTATTGAGCATATTGAGGAAAAAGGATTATTTGCATGTCCACCTCTTACACCCTACTAAATTCGTTGTTAAGTATTTAATATAAGTAGCTATAACTGAATGAATCTATAAAAGATAAAATGAGCTTGGAAGATAATCCAAACCCATTTTGTATCTTGAATGTATGATTATTCCATAATCGCTACTAAACGTCCTGTCACTTCATGACGTTCTAAACGAGCTAAACCTTCCCCAATTTCCTCAAAGGTGATTTCAGTAATAGCTGGATTGATATCGCCTGAAGCCATTAATTTATATACTTCTGCAATATCGTATTTATCTCCACCAACACTTCCGAGTAGGCTTGCTGCTTTTAAGATAAGTGGATCAGTATTAATAGTAGATTCTAGTTTCCCCATACCTACTAATACAACTTTACCACCTGGTGCCACCACATCAATTGCGCCAGCTGTTGTTGTACCGAAGCCTGCATAATCGACTACTAAATTTGGTGCAATATGGGCTAATTCTTTAATATCTTCAAAGACATCTTTTACACCAATTTCTTTGGCTAATTCACGTGCTTTAGGGCTTACATCTACTGCATATGTTTCAATACCAGCCACAACAGCTGCACGAGCAGCAATTTGACCTAATCCTCCGATACCAATTACTGCTACTTTCATTCCTGGTTTAGCTTCACCACGTTTGAACATTGCGTGATAAGAGGTCATTCCTGCATCGGTGCCAGCTGCAGCTTGTGCATAAGTTACACCATCAGGAATGGGTACAAGGTCAATCGCGGGTGCAGATACTTTATTTGAATAGCCTCCATCATAACCATATCCAGGTCCCATACCAACTAAGCTAACAGGACAAACACCAACGCGGTCACCTACTTTGAAATCGGTTACACCTTCGCCAACTTCAGTAATCATACCTGCTACTTCATGTCCCATAATGATTGGTTTTTTCTCGATAATATCCATCCATTTTGGATCATGCAAAGCTCCTACATCAGAATGACAAAGTCCAGCTGCCTTTACATCGATAATTACACGACCCTCAGTTGCTACTGGGTCTGGTTTTTCAACTACTTTCAATGGTACATTGGTTGCTGTAAATTCCCAGCCTTTCATATTAACCCCTTCTTTCTAAAATGTTTAACCATGGTTCCTACCTAGGATTTGCCGATTAAATTGATATTATAATTGTACATTGTCGACAATATAAATTATAACGCTATTTGTGAATTCTGTATACTGTATCAAAAATAGTAATATATTACTAGCTTTCCTCTATACTTACTTTTCTATAAGAAAAGTTTGTCACCAATGTAAATGCTAGAATATTATTTAAAATATTCTAACTATTTATTGACCATTTAGTTTATTTGTCTTACAATAATACAAAATGAGGAGGGATAATTTATGCGATTGAATACAGAACGAAAAGAAGAGCCCCTTTTTATAAAAGTTCATGAAAAAGACAATGTAGCAATTGTGGTTAATGCTGGTGGGTTAAAGGAAGGTACAACCTTTTCTAACGGGCTGGTTCTTACTAGTAGAGTACCACAAGGACATAAAGTAGCACTTAAAGAAATAGCTGAAAAGGATGAGATTATCCGTTACGGAGAGGTGATAGGAAAAGCGCTGAAACCTATTAAGAAAGGAAGTTGGGTAGAAGAGTCGATGGTTGAGCTTCCTATTCCACCAGATTTACATAAGTTAAGTATAGCAACTCGTGTGCCTGATGCCCTTCCACCATTAGAGGGGTATACATTCCGAGGATTTCGCAATCCTGATGGAAGTGTAGGAATAAAGAATGTATTGGGAATATCAACAAGTGTGCAATGTGTTGTAGGTGTACTTGATTTTGCTGTGAAGAGAATAAAAAATGAATTACTGCCAAACTATCCAAATGTAGATGATGTCGTAGCTATTAATCATCAGTACGGATGTGGAGTAGCCATTCAAGCGCCAGAAGCAATCATCCCGATAAGGACTTTGCAGAATTTAGCTAAGCATCCGAACTTTGGAGGGGAAGCCTTAATCATTGGTCTTGGGTGTGAAAAGTTATCACCATTAATGCTCGCACCTGATGGTAAAGATCGCGACATATTGTCTTTACAAGAACAGGCAGGTTTTTCAGATATGGTAGCAAATATTATGAATATGGCCGAAGAAAAGTTAGAGAAACTAAACCTTCGCAAAAGAGAGACCTGCTTAGTAAGCGATTTAGTGGTTGGCTTACAATGTGGGGGAAGTGATGCTTTTTCAGGTGTTACAGCTAATCCTGCTGTTGGTTATGCTGCTGACCTTTTAGTAAGAGCTGGTGCGACAGTCATGTTTTCTGAAGTAACTGAAGTAAGGGATGCAGTTCATCTTCTGACACCTCGGTGCGAAACGAAAGAGATTGGAAACGCTTTAATTAAAGAAATGCAATGGTATGATGAGTATCTTCAAAAAGGTGAAGCAGATCGAAGTGCGAACCCATCTCCCGGTAATAAAAAAGGAGGACTTTCTAATATAGTAGAGAAATCATTGGGTTCAATTGTTAAATCTGGTAGTAGTGCTATTTCTGGTGTGCTTGCACCAGGAGAAAAGGCAACACAGAAAGGTCTCCTTTATGCGGCTACTCCGGCAAGCGATTTCGTATGCGGTACATTACAGTTAGCTTCTGGCATGCATCTACAGGTATTTACAACTGGTAGGGGCACACCGTATGGATTAGCAATGGCACCTGTCATAAAAGTATCCACAAGAAATGCTTTAGCAGAACAGTGGAATGATTTAATTGATGTAAATGCGGGAACGATTGCCACAGGTGAATCAACAATTGAAGATGTAGGATGGGAAATATTCCATCACATTATTGAAGTAGCAAGTGGAGAAAGAAAGACATGGGCAGATCAATGGGGGCTTCATAATGATTTAGCTCTATTTAATCCTGCACCGATTACTTAATCAGATAAAAAAAGCGAACCCAGTACCGTTCTTTACATACGGTTTGGGTTCGTTTTTTATTCTAATACTTTTCCTTCAACAAACTTCAAATGATTGTACATTGCTTGAAATGCAGCCTGAGGATCTTTTTTCTTTAGTGCTTCATAAATGGCTTTATGATGTCTGATTGTTTTTTCTTTTTCACGATATTTGATTTGTGCGTTGATTTTTACATGTGAGAGTAAAAGCGAATCAATCATTCCTTGTAAGACAGGATTATTTACACTAAGGGCTATAATTCGATGGAACATGAGATCATGTTCACCATATTCGTTGTCGACTGAATCCTCCATTTTGATAATTGTGTCATTCAATGCTTCAAGAGTTTCATCTGTCATTTTTTCTGCTGCATATGTAACAAGGCCTAGTTCTAAAGAGGTGCGTGCTTCAACGATTGCTTCAATATTGTCACTAACAAGGGAAAGCATGGTTGAAAATGGTTTATTACTTATACTCTCAGTAAAGTAAGTACCATCTCTCGTTTTTCTTTTTACAATACCAAGAGATTCCAGTGAAGTCATCGCCTCTCTCATGACGGGACGACTGACACCTAGAAGTTCCATTAATTCCATTTCCGGAGGAAGTTTGTCACCGGGTTTAAGTTTATTTGAAATTAATAAATCAATTATTTGTTCCTCTACTTGCTGAGCCAATGTTTTTCGTACGACTTGGCTACTAATTAAATCAAGCGCATCTTTCTTCACAATTGTCCACCATCCAAATTACTATAGTTTAATTAATCTAATTGTAATACAAATAGAATTAAAAGAATAGCAAGCCCTTTGGGAAAATAAATAAAAATTTTGAAAAAATATATTGTCAGTTAATTTAATTTGTCTTACAATTATACATAACAAATTGAAAGGGGAGGAATGAAATATGCATTCACCTAGAAAAGCACCTACAGGTATTCTCGGATTTCCTGTAGCTCCATTTGATGAAAATGGAAAATTAGACGAAAAAGCGTTAGAAGTTAATATTCGATTTTTGATTGAAGAAGGATTAGAGGCAATCTTTATCGCATGTGGATCAGGAGAGTTCCAATCATTAAGTAAAGAGGAATATGAAATCATGCTTGATGTTGCCATCCAAGAAGCAGGTGGTAAGGTACCTGTTTATACAGGTGTAGGTGGAAATATTCAGGATGCCCTTTCATATGCGCGCTTATCAGAAGATAAAAAAGCAGATGGCTTTCTTGTATTACCTCCCTATTTAGCAGAAGGTGAACAAGAGGGATTATATGATTATCTGTATCAAGTAATTTCAGAAACATCACTTAATGCTATTGTTTATCAAAGGAATAACGCGATTCTACAACCTAGCACATTAGAGAAATTACTAGATTTAGAGCAGCTTGTTGGCCTAAAAGATGGTGTAGGGAATATGGAACTGAATATTTGTTTAACCAATCGTATCGGTAAACGTTTAAGCTGGTTGAATGGCATGCCTATGGCTGAGGTAACAATGCCAGCTTATATTCCATTAGGGTTTGATTCGTATTCCTCTGCAATTTCGAATTATATCCCTCATATTTCTAGACAGTTTTATGATGCTTTGTTACAAGGGGAAAATGAAATTGTCCACGAGATATATAAAGATATTATTTTACCAATAAATGAGATCCGTAAGCAGCGAAAAGGCTATGCAGTCTCCTTAATTAAAGCAGGTATGGAACTGTCAGGATTACCAGTTCAGAACAAGGTTCGTGCACCTTTCACACCTGTAGAACTTGAACATTACAAACAATTAGAAAGTATTTTGCAACGAGCAAAAGAGAAGTATCCAAAAAAGCAAAAGATTGTCAGGGGGTAAGGGAATGAGTACAGTGACAACGACAAACTACTTAAATTATATTAATGGGGAATGGATAGCGTCGAATTCAAATGAAACAATTGAAAGTATCAATCCGGCGGCACCGAGTGAAATAGTTGGTGTGATTCAATCGTCAACAACTGATGATCTAGATAAAGCTGTTGAAGCAGCAAAACATGCGCAGAAACCTTGGAGAAATTTAAGTGGTGCCCAGCGTGGTGAAATACTTTATAAAGTAGCTGGGTTAATGGAGGAGCGGTTAGAAGAAATTGCTGAATGTGCTACGAGGGAAATGGGTAAAACACTTGCGGAGACGAAGGGTGAAACGAAACGTGGCATAGCGATTTTAAAATATTATGCAGGAGAAGGAATGAGAAAAGTAGGTGATGTCATTCCATCTACCGATAATGAAGCATTGATGTTTACGACAAGAGTACCACTTGGAGTTGTGGGCGTTATTACTCCTTGGAATTTCCCTGTTGCTATTCCAATATGGAAAGTGGCACCAGCACTGATATATGGAAACACGGTAGTCATTAAGCCTGCTAGTGAAAGCGCTGTTACTTTTGCGAAAATTGCTCAATGCTTTGCTGATGCAGGATTACCAAAGGGTGTACTAAATATGGTCACTGGCTCTGGCGCTGTAGTCGGTGGAGGGATTGCTAAACATCCAGATATAAAAGGAATTACTTTTACTGGGTCAAATGCAGTTGGTAAATCAATCGCAAATGAGGCAATGAAACGAGGCGTGAAGTATCAACTTGAAATGGGTGGTAAAAACCCAGTAATCGTTGCCAGGGATGCTGATTTAGAGTTAGCAGTTGACGCCGTTATTAAAGGTGCATTTCTCTCTACTGGACAAAAGTGTACAGCAACGAGCCGAGTAATTGTAGAAGAAGCGGTATATGATAGATTTGTAGAAAAATTGGTGATTGAAACGAAAAAGATTACGATTGGATCAGGTCTTCATGCAAGTAGTTGGATGGGACCATGTGCAAGTGAGTCGCAATATAAAAATGTATTACAAGCTATTCAAACAGGGGTAAGTGATGGTGCAAAGCTTCTTCTAGGTGGTAAGCCATATGAAGACAAGGAGAGTGGCGGCTATTTTGTCGAACCAACAATCTTTGAAGTAGCAGATCAAGAAATCGCTATTGCTAGAGAAGAAATTTTCGGACCGGTTATCGCTCTCATAAAAGTTTCGTCATTAGAGAGCGCAGTTGAAGTAGCTAATGATTCTGCTTATGGCTTAAGTGCCTCGATTTTTACGCAAAATATTACAAGAATGCTGAAATTTGTTCAAGAGATGGAAGCGGGATTAATTCGGATTAACGCTGAAAGTGCTGGTGTTGAATTACAAGCACCATTCGGTGGTATGAAGGAATCGAGTTCACATTCAAGAGAACAAGGAGAGGCTGCAAAAGAGTTCTTTACATCTATTAAAACGGTGTTTGTAAAAGGCTAGCATCAGGATGAGTAGGCAGCGTGACCTACTCATCATTTAAAAAAACAGCAGATTGTTTACGCTTACATTCAATAAAATAAAAGAGGGTGATTACCATGGCAGTCCTTAAATCGGAAAGACAAATAACACCAGCAACCGGAAAGAAAACAAAAGCGAGATGGTTAATTGTTTTAATGATCTTTATTGTCACAGTTATCAACTATGCTGATCGTGCTACTTTATCAATTGCCGGTCCAGCGCTATCAAGTGATCTAGGTATAAATTCTGTTATGATGGGGTATTTATTTTCTGCATTTGCATGGTCCTATGTATTAGGGCAGATTCCTGGTGGATGGTTGCTTGATAAATTTGGCTCTAAGCGTGTTTATTTTTGGAGTATTTTCCTATGGTCTTTGTTTACTTTGGTACAAGGATTAATAGGTTCATTTCAATCAGTCACAACAGTTGTCATCATTTTATTTGCCTTAAGATTTTTTGTAGGGTTGGCAGAATCACCATCTTTCCCTGCAAATAGCCGAATTGTAGCAGCATGGTTTCCGAGTGCGGAAAGAGGGACCGCCGCAGCAATCTTCAATTCAGGCCAATACTTTGCTACCGTTCTATTCGCACCTATTATGGGGTATATCACCTTCACTTTTGGTTGGGAATATGTCTTCTTTTTCATGGGGACCATCGGAATCATTGTAGCCTTTGTATGGTTAAAAACGATATACAATCCAAAAGATCACCCTAAAATTAATCAAGCAGAGTTAGATTATATAAAAGAAGGCGGCGCATTAGTTGATATGGATACTGCGGCCAATCAAGTGGAGAAAAAGCAAGGGCCGAACTGGCAATATATAAAGCAATTATTAAGCAATAAAATGCTTCTCGGCGTCTACCTAGGACAATATTGCATAACGACATTGACCTATTTCTTCTTAACATGGTTCCCGGTCTATTTAGTGGATCAAAGAGGTATGAATATATTAGAGGCAGGTTTAGTTGCTTCATTACCTGCTATCTGTGGATTTATTGGTGGTATATTGGGAGGAACGTTCTCTGATTTCTTATTGAAGAAGGGTGTCTCGATAACGGCAGCAAGGAAAATACCAATTATTACTGGTTTACTTCTCTCTATGAGCCTTGTCATTGCTAACTATGTGACCACAGAATGGGTAGTTGTTTTTGTAATGTCCCTTGCTTTTTTTGGCAAAGGATTTGGGTCTCTGGGATGGGCCGTTGTTGCGGATACTTCTCCGAAAGAGATGTCAGGTGTGAGTGGAGGATTGTTTAATACTTTTGGTAATGTAGCAGGTATTACTACTCCAATCATTATTGGCTATATTGTAGGCACAACTGGATCTTTTAATATGGCGTTGTTGTTTGTTGGTGCGAGCGCTTTAGTCGCAATATTAAGTTATTTATTCCTTGTAGGTGAAATTAAGCGAGTAGAATTGAAGAAAGTTTAATAGGGGAGGAAGAAAGGTATGGAAGCAAATATAGTAGATAAAATGATAGCTAAAGAAGCACCCGTTATCACAAAGGTGGAGGTCATCCCTGTTGCAGGTAGAGACAGCATGCTCTTGAACTTAAGTGGCGCGCATGCCCCTTTTTTCACTCGAAACATCTTAATTTTGCATGATCATTCTGGACGAATGGGAGTAGGTGAGGTTCCTGGAGGAGAATCTATTCGTCAAACGCTAGAAGCTGCAACAGAAATAATCATGGGGAGTTCAATTGGTGCTTATCAACAAGTGCTTAAACAGGTCAATGAAGCATTTGCTAACAAGGATGTAGCAGGAAGAGGACAACAAACTTTTGATTTACGTACAACCATTCATGTTGTTACAGCTATCGAATCGGCGTTCCTTGACTTACTTGGTAAATATCTGAATGTACCTGTATCGGACTTGCTAGGAGAAGGTAGGCAACGTGATCAAGTTGAAGTATTAGGCTATTTATTCTATATTGGTGACCGCCATAAAACAGATCTCCCGTATGAATCACCATCAAGCGATAATAGTCGTTGGTTTCAGTTACGTCATGAAGAGGCTGTCACACCAGAGCAGGTGGTAGCCCTTGCTGAAGCTTCATACGAAAGATATGGATTTAAAGACTTTAAACTAAAAGGCGGCGTGTTTAATGGAGAAGAAGAAATGGAATCCATTATAGCCATTAAAGAACGCTTCCCTCATGCTAGAGTGACACTTGATCCTAATGGGGCTTGGTCCTTAAATGAAGCCATCGCATTATGTAAAGGGAAAAATCATATACTTGCCTATGCAGAAGACCCATGTGGGGCTGAAAATGGCTTCTCATCTAGAGAAATTATGGCTGAGTTTCGTTTAGAAACAGGCTTACCAACGGCAACTAATATGATTGCCACAGATTGGAGACAAATGGCACATAGTATTCGCTTACAAGCTGTTGATATACCCCTTGCCGACCCCCATTTTTGGACGATGCAAGGCTCTGTGAGAGTTGCTCAAACATGCAAGGACTTTGGCTTAACATGGGGATCGCATTCTAACAATCACTTTGATATATCGCTGGCGATGTTCACCCATGTCGCAGCTAGTGCACCAGGGAAAGTAACTGCTATTGATACACACTGGATTTGGCAGGAAGGTCAGCATCTAACAAAAGACCCCTTCATAATAAAAGAAGGAAAAATCGAAGTACCAAAAAAACCGGGCTTAGGCATTGAGATAGATAGAGAGAAACTAGCAGATGCTCATCAACTCTATCAAACATACGGACTTGGCAGCAGAGATGATGCCAAAAGTATGCAATACTTAATTCCAAATTGGCAGTTTAATCCGAAGAAACCTTGTATGGTTAGATAAGGATAAATAAACGGTTCAGATAACACCAGGATTGTGTCCTGGTGTTTATTTAGCTTTTCTAAAACTTACTATTATGTAAGATCTAAGACCAATTGTGTACGATCAAATAAGTCTTGTCAGTATGAAGGCGATAAAGGTGAATAACTAGAAGGATTTAACTGCTAGAGTTAAAGTAAATAAAAAAAATGAAAAAATATGACGAAATATATTTTAAATATTTAGAAAAATATGTATAATTACTAAGATAAAGGTCTTGGTAGTTAATCATATTTATAGTATTGATGTACTAGTCGCAGTGAAAGGCTTGTGCTTGGGTTTGAGTCAATAGGTGGAGATACGACAAAATGTCTTTTAGAAACGATGAATATCTTTATTTCTTTTGATGAGAGTGTGAAGAGAAAGATAGAGATAAGTGAGCGGTGGGAGATGAGGGACTTTATTCGAGTATTAAAGAATAACGAACCATTTTATTTCTCACTTTTTATTTTAACATGAAGACAATGTCAGGTTGAGAATTTGTTCCATATGTTATAAGGGCTAAGATTAAAGGTCTTCATAGAACGCGCCATTTTAAAAAAGTAATAACACAGTTACGTATAGAGAAAGAGTTAGCGGAGAAATATCGAGATGAGAAGATGGTTCAACCATTAGTTGCCGACATGAATCATTGGGGCATAAAGAACTCTTCATTTCATTTTGGTCCCCTGTTGGCAAAGAAGCAATTGCCATTAAACAAAGTCTAATCTATGAATATTGTTTATGAATCTCCCCTTTCAAATACGAAGCTCATAAAAAAAGAATGGAGGGATTTAAGGGATCGTTCGAGTATACAATAGCCAGTTGGAAGACATTTGAAGGGGTATTGAAAGCAAGTAATCAGATGTTTTTCTTGATAATAACATGCATTGTTTTTGTAACCTCATTCTTTGGTTCGATAGACAAGGAGGTGAAGCTTAGGGGAGAGCTAATTAAAATAAAAGCACTCAAGTCAGTCCTGGCAGACATCGGACTTGAGCGCTGTGCAGTTGGTATACCAACATGATGTTAGTATACCCTTAATTTACTTAATTGAAAATAAGTAAATAAGAAAGGGGATAAAAATGCTAAACCGTACTGATTATTTACTGAAGGGCAAAACGGAAGCTTTAAAAGCGATAAATGTACATAATAACTATATTCATACACAAGTAATCGAAGGAAAGAATACAACTTTTATTGTGGAAAAACCACCAATAGCCATTGTAAAAGACAGTTTGAGAGAGTATGGAATGACCTATAAAGGGGCTCTCCAAGCTGCTAAGTACAAGCTAGATAAAAAAAGTACACCGCCTATTCGTATTTGGGGGGCTCAGGATATGTATTGGTTCTATTTTTCATCTCAATACGATATTGATAATACATTTGTTTCTCTAGCCCATATTCATGAAATGCAACCATTCAATAAAAATATGACAAAAATAATTTTAACAAGCGGTTATTATTTCAATCTTTCTATAAGCTGTAATAAAGCTAAGAAAAGGTGGGACCAAGCACGCCTTCTTCGTGGACAAATTCAAGATTCAATAAATAAGCAATCATCCGTTCCTTTAATGGAGCTCCCTGGAATGATTAGTGAAGAAAAGGAAGAGTATAAATCAGAATGATACTATACGTACGAAGAGTCAGTTCGAGAATCAACGAGTTATTGCCATATAAGCAGGTCAAGGAGTAAAGTCGCTATATTAAAAGAAGACTTTGTCGTGTAAGTAGGGCAACCAGTGAAATCACTACTAATCAAAGAAGAATTAGAGAGATAAGTAGGGTAACCAGTGAAATCGCTACTAATCAAAGAAGAATTAGAGAGATAAGTAGGGTAACCAGTGAAATCGCTACTAATCAAAGAAGAATTAGAGAGATAAGTAGGGTAATCAGTGAAATCGCTACTAATCAAAGAAGAATTAGAGAGATAAGTAGGGCAACCAGTGAAATCGCTACTAATCAAAGAAGAATTAGAGAGATAAGTAGTGTAACCAGTGAAATCGCTACTAATCAAAGAAGAATTATTGAGATAAGTAGGGCAACCAGTGAAATCGCTACTAATCAAAGAAGAATTAGAGAGATAAGTAGGGTAATCAGTGAAATCGCTACTAATCAAAGAAGAATTAGAGAGATAAGTAGGGCAACCAGTGAAATCGCTACTAATCAAAGAAGAATTTGTCACATAAGCAGGTCAAGCAGTAAAGTCGCTTCTAATAAAAGACGACCACCCTGCCATTGAATTCGCAAAATGAGTAGCGCTAAAGCTAGTTCCGTGAATTTTGATTAGTATTAGCGTGAGTCAATCTCGATTATGATAGATAGAAAGGAGACTTCTCTTGCCAACTTATAACAAACTAGTGCGTGATAGAATTCCCGACATCATCCAAAAGTCAGGGAAATCATACAATACAAGAATACTATCTCACTCCGAATATACAATGGCACTTAAAGATAAACTTCAAGAAGAGGTGAATGAATATCTAGAGGCAGGGCACTTGAAGGATCAAGGTGAAGAGTTAGCTGATATTCTCGAAGTCGTTTATGCATTAGCAGAAGCCCAACAAATGTCAACGGATGTATTAGATGAGATTAGAAGGACAAAAGCTCAACAAAGAGGAAGGTTCGAGGGTAGGGTGCTTTTGATAAATGTGCAAGAATAAGTTTATTATAATGTTTAAGGCAAAATCAATGGTACTACAAAAGGATACATAAGAAAGCACATGATGCATGCTTCATAGATTTTCTTGTTATGTCACATTTCCTTATAAGTTCGTTGACGCTGTCTTTTACAACAGAAAGACTGTCTATTGGGTGCTAAATCATGGGGAGGATGTTTGAGGGAGGGAAAGTATTAGCCATCGGTGAAATTACGGATATCATATTTAGAGAGAAAAGAAGTATATCAAATAGAGGAAACGCTGTAATTTGCATAGGGAAACTCTAGAGGGGTTAAGGCTCTAGAGTTCTTCCTTTGTTAAAAACGCTGCTATTTCCTGGCTACTTCTAAGTGTGATTATCTTCAAATTTGGCTTAGTATCTTTATATTTACGAAACCGCTCATGCATTTTTTTCTTTCTTCTATAATAAGTAGTCACGATAAACTTAAAGAATACCCAGTCAATTTTTTCATGACAGCCTTCAGCTATTTCAGGTCTTGATCTTTTATGAAATTGGATACGGCGTTTAAAAATCCGGTAGAGACAGGTGGAGAGAGGGAGTTCTAAATAGATGATTGTATCTGCTGCTGCTGTTCTAATGGGGAAGGTACTAGTGTAATTCCCCTCAATAATCCATTCAGGTTGTTTTATAATGTCTTGTTGAAGGTGAATGAATCTCTCTTCTGTTGATTCTTTCCAATTGGGGAGCCAGTATAAGGTATCTAAATGATGGACATCTATTTGTAGCTTCTTGCCAAGTTTTCGAGCAAAAGTAGACTTGCCAACACCTGCAGATACACCTATAACCATGATTTTCTTCATACGACACACTCACTCCTCTTCTACATAAGCTTAATTAACGCTATTAGAGAGCTTCATTTTCCTTTAAAATGATAGTAACTGTCAATAGGAGGAAAAGAGAATGATTGAAGAAGAAATGTACAACCAAGCCATCACACTTATTGAAGAGCGCTATCCTAAAGGGTGGGGTGGAGCGGCTGTGATTGATTCATACTGGTGATGAACGTTATCTCATTAGTGTCGCACCAGTCACGTTTAACGCTAGTACGGAGTTATGTATTGAAGTTGGTGCCATTTGTGAAGCACATAAATTTAATATTGATGTCACACATTGTTTATGTGTCGTCCGTGATAATGAGAATAGCCCCTTCAAGGTTCTTTCACCATGTGGTATTTGTCAAGAGCGTTTGCGCTATTGGGGACCGAAAGTAAGAGTCGGAGTAACGACAAAAGAAAAGCTACTTAAGTTTGTTCCTTTAGGAGAACTTCAACCTTTTCATTGGACAAATGCTTATCCAAACTGAAGAAATCGAGCGCTTTAATAGCAAAGTAGAAAAGTTGCGTTGATTAGGATTAATGTATAAATATAATCAAATAAAAGCTATTTGTGTAAGTAGTAATAAAACCACACCCTTCATAAAATCATTTTTAAAATTGATTTTATGTTCAGATGTGGTTTATTGTGAAAAATTATAGTGTCAAGCCACCATCAACCATCACTGTTGTCCCAGTCATGTAGCTTGATGCATCAGATGCTAAGAAGCTCACCACGTTCGCGATTTCTTGAGGTTCAGAATATCTACCCATACGCATCACACTGATTTCAGCAGGGACATAACCAGTTGTTTTCATTTGTTCTTCCACTCCTTTAGTCAGTGGAGTGGCTACGCCACCGGGGCAGATGGCGTTTACACGGATCCCTTTTGATACATATTCGAGTGCAGCCCCTTTTGTTAAACCAACTACAGCATGTTTACTGGCAGAATAGGCTGCAGCACTATGCTCAGAACGAACGCCAGCAGTAGAAGCGGTATTGATGATGTGTCCATGGCCTTGTTGTTCCATCACTTTTAAAACCGCTTTCATTCCAAGGAAAACTCCTTTAGTATTAATATTCATCACACGATCGAATTCGGATTCTTCGATATCAGTGAACATCGAGAATTTTTGTACAACTCCAGCATTATTGAAAAATACATCAATGGTGCCGAAAGTATCCACTGCTTTTTGGACATAATGATTAACATCATCCGCATTAGATACATCTGCTTTAATGAAAATGGCTTCCACCCCTTTTTCTTTTACTAGATCGAGTGTTTCATTGGCAATTGTTTCATTGAAGTCAACGATGACTAAGTTAAAACCGTCTTCTGCTAATTTAATCGCAGAAGCGCGTCCAATTCCTCCACCTGCACCTGTTATAACTGCTGTTTTCTTACTCATATAAACATCCCCTTTTGCGAATAAAATTGGTCGACAAGTTCAGTGTTAGACACCTTGTCTATTTAAATGATAAACTATTTGAGATGTTGTTAGGTACAAAGAAACCTTATTTTCTAAGAAGATAGACATAAATAAAGTATGTGTTGAGGATGGTGATTTTGTGATAAAAGACCCAAGGGTGTTGCAAACTTTTGATTTGTTGTGCAAAGGTTTTACAAATTTACTCCAATCAGATGCCATCGAGCAAATCAATATTAAGAAGCTAACGGAAGCTTCGAAAATCAACCGTACGACCTTTTATTTACATTTTGCCGATTTACAAGCTTTTGTTACCTATTATGTTAATCGCCTTTTCCAACATTGGTCGGATATCGTAAATAGTGTTCCTTCTCTTCCAGAACATAAATCACTACAAGAGCCTTATCCAGGTTTAGTGCAATTATTAGAATATATTAAAAGTGAACAAGTGCTTTATCATTGCTTATTAGTGGAGCATCGTTTGCCATTATTTACAGTAGCTTTAAGAGAATGGATGATTAAATTTACAAACCAAGGTTTTGGTACGGTCACACAAACTCCTGCCTTAAGCGAATCAGAGAGAAAAGTAAGGGAAGTTCATATTTTAAGCGGTACGATTGGGTCCATTGTATGGTGGCTAGAAGAGGGATTTCCGATATCATCGCAAAAACTTGCAGAAGAATTGACCTTAATAGCGGCGAAGGGGCCTTTTTATTTAAAATAGAAAAAAGTACTTGAAAATTCAGAATTAGAGATTATAATAGTAACTAATCAAACTTAATGCCTATTCATTAGCTATTAGAGAATAACCTTCTGTAATAACAACTAATGAACGAATGGCTATCTTAAACTATAACTGTCAAATGTATGGTGACGGTTGTATTTGAGATAGCCTATTTATATTGGTATGGGTAAACGAGAGTAGTTAGCTTGTGACAATAAACATGTAAGCGCTTTGAAAAGTCAATATATTAGAATGAAAGTTTCAGAGTGGAAATACTTCATCATGAAGCATGTACGCATATCTCCAATTACTAGTTTTATTGAAAAGAGCATAGGAGATAAATGTTACCGACGATGGAATCGTTAGAGATGAATGATATAACCAGATTTGGATTTAATTTTAGGAACAATGATTTTAAAAAAGAACTTCTGTAAAGCAGCCTGTTTATTAACGATTAAAAATTCCCTTTTTTAATCTCCATTAGTAAACGCCCGTCCTTTGAAATATAGATGGTGTACTGCTATCCATTTATTTAGAAGGTTTTTTATGGATTGTCAAAGGGAGAGAACAGAATGAAGATTCGTTCAGTTAATAGTTTTATTTTAGATATTCCAACAATTAGACCACATCAGTTGGCGATGCACACAATTACCAAACAAGCGATAGTATTGGTTTGTATTCAAAACGAAGAAGGCCAAGAAGGTTGGGCAGAAGTAGCTACGATCGGTGGTGCATCTTATGGAGAAGGTACACCGGAAGCGATTAAGGTCAATATTGATACTTACATTACACCGCATTTGATTGGTAAAAATACAAGTGATTATGCGAAAATAATGGCCGATTTAAGTAAAGTGGTTAGAGGGAATTATTTTGCTAAATCTGTAGTCGAGTCAGCGTTAATTGATTTAGCAGCAAAAGAAAAACAATTACCAGCATATGAATTACTTGGGGGGAAAATCCATTCTTCTCTCCCACTTGCGTGGACATTGGCAAGTGGCGATACAGCTAAAGACATCGCGGAGGCGGAACGATTTTTAGAGGAAAAGCGTCATAGAATTTTCAAATTGAAGATAGGGAAGGGCGATCCATATAAAAATGTGAACCATGTATTGGAGATTATTCGCTCCGTGAGTGATCGAGCAAGAGTAACGGTAGATATTAATCAGGCATGGGATGAAACAACTGCTGATTATTGTATTGCAGCACTTCAAGAAGGTGGTGTTTCAATGGTAGAGCAGCCATTACCCACTTGGAACTTAGAGGGAATGGCTAGATTAACAGAGAAATATGCTGTTCCAATTATGGCTGATGAAGCAGCTAATTCTATCCATGATGTTTTTCAGATTACTAAACTGCGTGCGGGGAATAGCATTGCCCTTAAACCGTGTAAGCATGGTGGATTATTAGAAACGAAGAAGGTAGCAGCTATTGCTGAAGGTGCTGGGTTTAGCCTTTATGGTGGGACAATGATTGAATCAACATTAGGAACAGCTGTCTGTGCTTCGGTTTACTCTACAATAGGCGAATTTGCATTTGGTACTGAATTGTTTGGTCCTTTATTATTTAAGGATCGTCTAACAGTAGACAATTTGCGCTTCGAAAATTTTGAGTTAATTATTCCAGACGGTCCTGGATTTGGAATGGAAATAGATAAGGATAAAGTTGAATTTTACCAAAGATAAAAAAGTGGTTAGGGCAGAATATTCTGATAGAATAGAATTAACTGTATGGTTAAAGGAGTGTTATAAATGGCGATGTCAACAGCTTTCTTAACTGCGTATGCGAAGGCTCCCCAAAATACGCCTATGTATGAAAATAATAAACAGATTGGAATCATGCTAGAGATAAATAAACAAAGTCATACGATTGTTAATGTCGATTCTACTTTTATGACAGGACTTGCCAAAGATTATTTGAAGAGAATGATTATTGGGACAGATTTTAGTATAGATATATCAGACTTGATTTTAGATATAGAGATGAACTGTATTATTCCTTCACAACAAGCTTTAATTGTAGCCTTAAAAGTCGCGCACCAGAAGTATCGTGATACTTTTCTAAAAAAACCAACTGAATAATTGCCCGTTTATTTACGATTTCAAGACTCTACTTGAAATAAAACTAGATAAACTATTCGGCCTTTTAAAAAGAGCACTAATTAACTGTGTTGCTTTTTGGAGGGCCATTTTTTTTACCCATAATGAAAGCGTTTTTAAAAAGGAGTTAGATAAAATGAGTAATCTATTTAAACAAGTGAATCAAACGCTTTGGCAATCGCATAAGCGGTCGAAAGATTTATTAACATTTGCTAGTTTACGTGAAGTGAAAGAGACAAGTGTGATATCAACCTCATCAAGCGATAAAGGGGAAAAGAATAATCGTACAAACAATCAAGGTTCGTACAAAACTAGTCAGGTTATCGGATTACTATTAGGTCCTGTTCTATTCTTCATGATCTGGTTGATACTGCCATTAAATGGATTGAGTGATGAAGGAAAAGCAGTCCTGGCTATTACAGCCTGGGTGTCAACATGGTGGATTTTGGAGGTCATGCCTTTAGGATTAACCTCCTTGTTACCGATTGTATTATTACCTTTATTAGGAGCAATATCTGGTAGTGAAGCAGCAAGTAGTTACGGGGATCCTAATATTTTCCTCTTTCTTGGCGGGTTTGCGATTGCGCTTGCGATTGAGAAATGGAATCTTCATGAAAGGATCGCGTTGTCAATCATTAGCCTTGTAGGAACAAGTACGTCAGGTCTAGTATATGGATTTATGTTCGCGACAGGTTTTCTTTCTATGTGGATTTCTAATGTGGCGACTGTAATGATGATGTTACCGATAGGAACAGCGATTGCTTTCAAAGTAGGAGAATTAATGAAAAAAGAGGGACAGTATACTTTTGCAGAAGAAAAGAAGTTCACTCAATCTATCATTTTCTCTATTGGCTTTGGTGGAATTATCGGAGGAAGTGCGACACTGATTGGAACGCCACCGAATCTGATATTGGCAGGATTAGTAACTGAAATGTTCGGTATAGAAATATCATTTGCTAAATGGTTTTTATTTGCTTTTCCAATGATCCTCATTCTAGGTATTGCAACAGCTTTTTATTTAACTAAAATTGCCTACCCCATGAATGTTAAAAGCCTGCAATCAGGAAAACAATTCGTAATAGATGAGAAGGAAAATCTCGGAAAAATGAGTTTTGAGGAAAAGGCAGTAGGGTTAGTATTCACATTAACGGCTTTTATGTGGTTAACAAGATCTTTCCTCTGGACAGATATCATTCCGGGCATAAGTGACACAATGATTGCGATTACCGGTGCCTTATTACTTTATTTAATCCCAGCATCTAAAAAGCACGGAGGAAGATTACTCGGTCAGGATTCTCTTAAGAAAATGCCTTGGGATGTCTTGCTTTTGGTCGGAGGAGGTTTAGCCATTGCGGCTGGATTCAGTCAAACCGATTTATCATCTTGGGTTGGTAGTCAGCTATTATTGTTAGAAGGAACGCCATATATTGTCATTCTGGCTATATCGACCTTATTAGCAATTGGTATTACTCAGATTGCCCCTAATACTGCTGTGACAACTATATTTGTACCTATTGCGGCTACGCTTGCGTTAGCAATTGATGCACATCCGTTACCATTAATGACAGCTGTTGCTTTAGGTGCTGGTTTTGCTTTCATGCTACCGATTGGTACACCATCTCAAGCAATTATTTTTGGTACAGGGAAAGTAACGATTGTTGATATGTTAAGAAGAGGAACATTAGTCTCTATTTTAGCAATCGTTCTTATCATCTTATTTGTTTACTTCGTTTATCCAATGGTATTTGATCTGAACTTGTTCGAATATCCATCAGCTTTGAAATAAAATAAAACAAAGCCTTACTCCTTGTATAGGAGAAGGCTTTTGTTCTACTTATATCCCTTTTTTATAGAGCACAAAAGAATAAACAGTTGGTATGATGACAATAATCACAACTAAAATAATCATGATGAGAATCTGAGCAAAGTTGATAAATCCAGTGAGTATCATACCAAGCCCACCAATAATCCACAAATAACCGGCTAATCGATGGGTTTTATTCCAATTTTCCTCACTTGTAAGTGTCCAAGGTAGCTTGATTCCTACCGTGAAATTTTGCTTACTTTTAGGCATATAATTTCCACAAATGATGATAATGAGTCCTACCAGAATAGGGGCAATAGATTCAATACGGATGTCATAGCCGAGTGCTTTGAATAAGGTGATGGGGACGATGATAAGCGTCATAATTGGAATTACCCATATAATTAATTGTTTGAGTGCTTTAGCGGTATTTTCTTTCTTTGGGTCATTATTTATCATAAAAATAGTAAATAAGTGAATGACGGCCATTAATAGGGGCAATCCCCACACAGCAATGGCTTTGGAGGTGAAATTATCAGCTTCACCTGCTGTATTCCAGTGGATGGCGATTTGATCAGGTAAATCAGGATATACAATCAAGCCAGGAATAATAGGAAGTAAACAAAGTAACGTCGTAATCACAAGTGTCCTATTCATTTTTCTTGTCATTTTCTTTCCCTCCAAATTGTGTAAACCACAGCATAATTTCTTCAAATACGGAAATATTCAATTCGTAGTAAATGAAGTTCTTATACTTGCTTTCAAGTATAAGGTCTGCCTTTTTTAGCTGTGATAAGTGATAAGAAATGGTTGCTCCTGTCATTTCAAAATGCTTCCCAATCTCACCGGCAGATAGCTTTTTATCTTTCAGTAAAACAAGAATCTCTCTACGCACAGGGTCTGAAAGAGCCTTAAATGTATCTGGAAACCCCACGATAACACCTCTTTAATCTATTTAGAAATATCTCTAAATAGATTATATAACATGATATGTAAAAAATCACTATCTGTTTCGAAAAATTTCTAAATAGGTTTGCGATCGTCTCTAAGTTTAGGAATATTCATCCCCCATTATGAATGTATAGGATCGTTTGGGAATGAAACATAATCGTTATATATGTGAATGTAAAAGGGGGATATGTATCATTCATTATTGAAAAGGAAGTGTATTAAGGAGAAGGACCTGAATAAGAAGAAGTAAAAAGGCCAAAAAATTGAGGACAAACTTTGAACATCTTTAACCATATGAAATTGAAAGAAACGAAAAAAATAACACGAAAAAATGTTAATGTTAAACCAACATTTTTTCGTGTTAAAGATAGTTTCAATGTTAATTAACTGCGATGCTTTGTATCATTGCGAAGTATGCCATTAATACAAATAAAACAGAAGCTAAAAACGAAAGTGCAACATGTTGTTTCATTTTAAAGAGGACTAAGCTTCCACCAAGGCAGCTAAGGGCAAGGATGCCGAATATGATGCTCACTTCAGTGAAAATAAATGAAACTGAAATTCCTTCAAGTGTTCCTTGATAGAAAAGATTTAATATCGGTGCATAGCCACTATGAGCAATTAGATTGTCGATGTTCATTGGTGGAGACTGCTCATTAAAAATACCTGTAAGGATAAAGATAATGGTTATGATAAGAAATTCTGCACGTACCCATGGTTTCGGGTTGAACGAAGACTCTTTTTTTAGGCGGTGTTTCATCCAAATCCCATTGATCAAAGCGAATAAAGTTAAAGGCATAACAAAAAGCAGTTTTAGCAATAGCCCTTGACCATATGAAACCAATAATGCATCTTTATAATCTGTTTCAGCAGTCGTCACATTCGTTAGAAGAATACCACTTAAAACAATCAGTAAAAAGCAGATAATGGCTGTTAGATGGAACCATTTTAGAAAAGGCAACCAACTAGTTGTTTCCCGTGAAAACCAGGATACGACGAGTAATACCCCTGCCCAAGCAGAAACAGCAATTAGATGAAGGGCATGAATTCCAATACCATAAACTCCTTGCATACTGCCAGCATGGCTTGACCAGGCGACACCGATGGTAAGAAGGAAGAGAAGAATCATTTCTCCAATAATGGAAACCTTTCTTTTATCCTCACCAAAAAGGGTAATGTAAAATGCCAGAACGATACAAATGATGAATGTGAAAAGCCAAGCATTCCCTACGCGGAAACTGAGTAATATATTTTCAAAGGCAGAACCTAGGCCATCAAGTTTGGCGAGATGGGTAACTAATTGTATTAAGGGAATGAAAGATAATACGGCAATCCCCATTGTCGCCACTAATTGTATTGAGATGGATACTTTCACAGGTGGCTTAGAATTTGCAGGCACCCATCGTAAAATAAAGGTGCCTGCAAGAAGAGCAAAACATAAATAGAGAAGTGCCTCACTCAAAATGGTTATAAAAAACATCGATTATTTTTTCCTTTTTAATAAGATGATCGCAATAATCGCAACAATGGCAACAAGAATAATACCAATCAATAACCCGTTTGAGTTTGATTCCGTTTCATCCGCTGTTTCGTTGGATGGTGTTGTCTCGTCTTCTTCTACAGTTGGCTCCTCATTTTCTGTAGATGGAGCCATTTCCGCTGTATCTTCTTCTACCTCTTCTTCAGGAACATTGACTTCAAAGCCATAAGATTCTTGCATAATATGACCATCTACTCCGATGATTTCCCAGCTTACCGTATAATTACCGTTAGCGATCGGTTCAGAGAAAGTAGCGATTAACTCATCTTCCTTAACAGTGATGTCACTCGCCTCGACTACTTCTCCTTCACTATTTTCAATTTGCAAAGAAGCGTTATCTTCTATAACAGTGTCAAAATATAATTGAATCGTATCAATTGATTCCGTTACAGTCGCACCATCTTCAGGGTTTGAACCGTCTAAATGAGTATGTGCAAAAGCGGTATTGGTGCTAATAAATAAACATGTCACTACGAACAGTAGCATAGATAATTTTTTCATATCATGACCCCCAAAACTTTTTTTCGTAATTAGCGTACTAAATTGAGAAAGGAGATACAACCTTTTACCTGTGTACGATTGGTGTCGTTTTTGTGAATTTCTAAAATACTGTTATGACTAAACAGTCTCTTAAGTAGAGATAGGTGGTCCCTTCACTTAACAATTAAACACAATCAATTAAAAAAAGAGAACACCAATGTAGAAAAAATGTTAGATTCATGACATTAATGTGTAGAAAATATGGAATTTGTATGTAAAAATCCTGTATCTAATTACCTTAGGTTGTACGTCGAATCCTTTTTATCTTTCCATAAATCCCTCATATATATTTCTCGTCAATTAAAAATATTGTTCTTATCATCTTTTGTCGTTAAAATCTAAATGATAAAAATATTTACAAAAGGAGAAAAGTTAATGAATCGAGTAGATGTAGCTTATTCACTGATTGTCGACGAAAACGAAGAAAATATCTTGATGGTAAAGAATATTAAACATAATAATTGGTCCCCACCTGGTGGAGGGGTAGAGAAAGGCGAAACATTGTTAGAGGCAGCAATTAGAGAAACAAAGGAAGAAACAGGTTTGGATATTGCACTTGGCGATATTGTCTCAATTAATGAAGCCTTTATGGAAAAGGAAAATTTTCATGCGATTTTCTTTACTTTTAAGGCGAAAATCATTGGTGGAGAGATTGAAATAAATGATAGGGAGACGATAGAAGAGGTGAAATGGATGAGTATCGCAGAAGCGGAAACTTGGATGCCTTATCATCAAAAGGGTATTCATTATTTATTAAAACAATCTGCCCTTTATTATTTTGAGGGAAATTAGTTTTCGTATAAAACGATCTCCATTAGCAAAAAATGTTAAAAAGGAGATGTTTTTCATGAGAAAATTCGCCATTTTTCTGCTTATATATTTACTTGCTTGCCATGTATGTCTGGAGAAGGTACATGCTGAAGAATATAAACAACATGATGCCAAAGATAAGGAACAAGTGGTAGACCATTTTGTATTAGCTATATTGAATGATGAGGTAAGGAATGCAGTAAATGATTATTATCAAAAGGATACTGTGATCCAATTTGACTGGCAAGCAAAAGACTATAACGTTGTTGAAATGAAGCAATGGAAGAAAGGTAATGAACTGGGACATTCTTTTCTGATTAGTTTAACGGTATTGCCATATGATAATAATAAGTCTAGTCAATTGGGTGTTGATACAATTACTTTTGGCATTTCGCCTCAATCCTTAAACACACAGAAAAACAATAAGAGCTTAGCATCTACGGAAGTTGAGTTATTAGATTATAAGCATAGAGAGGCTGTGTATAAGGGGAGTTAGTTCAATGGAAGAGAGGAGATTGGGTTGAAAGAGATATCTAGAGTGGTCGGGTTCATAGCGGGATTAATAAGTATGATAATTTGGGGATGTTTACTTTTTTTAACCCTTATTCTTCTGACTTTGTAGGAATAGGTACAGCCTTATTAACCTTCTTCTTGTTGGCGCTCCCTGCTTTGTTCATTATTATATTTATTAAGTTCTCGAATCATTTCTTCATGCTCATTGCTGTTATTTTACATTAAAAGTCGATGTGGTATTCATGTAGGATAAAAGACTGAACAGAAACAGAATTAACTGTTTTCGGAAATCATAAAGATTCGAAAATGCGCCTCAATTATTAACGACAGGCTGGTCAATTGACTTATCGGATAGTAATAATGAAGTAGCTGCACACGCCCATTCATCTGTAAACTTACCAATAACTGAACAATGGGCAATACTTCTATACACTAATGAAAACTATTTGACACTATCATATTAAATATTAAAAATGAAGAAATAGTTCTGTTTATTCAGGACTATTTTTCTTATAATTTAACTATTAATGTAAATATAAAAAGATAGTTACCTCTACTTATTGTTAAGCCAAACTGGTATTCTGATATTTGTATTGAAGGGAAAATACCTTAGTAGGGGTTTTGTAATGAAATTAAATAATAATGTAGATTTATATTGAAGTAACGTGTGTTTCGATGCTTACGAAGGTTAAATTCTTTGTTGGTTGTCCATTGTATAGTTTTTTATTTAATAATATACACTTTACATTAATATATAATGTGCAAAAAATGTAAAATAACATGTAGGAAGCCCTATAAAAAGAATGAACCCTGATAGGGCTCTAGGAGAAAATAGTATTAAATCTATAAAGTAGTAATGATGCTTCTCGCACCGATAATTACTGTTATGCCCAAGCTAGTTGTGAGTAATTTGAAGATAATTTTTAACAATTTACATACCACCTTTGTATGAATTTATTCCTAATAATGATAATATAAATAAATAATAATTCCTGTTTTTTTTCATATATGAAAATCGGAGGATACTATGAATAAAATTGGTCATGTATTTAGAACCATACGGCTGGCAAAAAACCTCTCATTAAAAGATATAGCACAAGGAGATATTAGTGTCTCATTTTTATCAAAATTTGAACGTGATGAATCAGATATTTCTCTTTCTAAGTTTTATTCATTACTTAATAAGATGAATATAACATTAGAAGAATTTCGTTTTATTGCAAATGATTACAAACTTATGGAACACGAAGTAATGTTAGATAACGTAAGATCTGCGTATGAAAGTAATAATATTATTTTATTAGAAACCCTTAAAAAAAAGGAATTAGCAAAATATAGTGAAACCAAAAGAAATACATATAAACTTAACTCAATAATGATTAGTGCCTTAGTTTGTGATTTGAGAAATCAATACGATATATCAGCCGAAGATAAAACATATTTGAGTGATTATTTGCTGTCTGTTGAAACATGGGGTTATTATGAAAATATTTTATTTGGGAATTCTTTGAGTATATTAACACTTGATTCAGTTATTTTGTTTTCGAAAGAGATACTTAAAAGGTCTAAACTTTATATGAATTTAAATGTAAATAGAGATGAAGTTGTAGGTATATTGTTAAATGCAACTGTTTTTTGTATTGAAGGCAACAGAATTTCAGAATCATTATATTTTATCAAGATAGTAGATGAAATGCTTGAAAATAAAGTCCTATATTTTGAGAAAACCAAACTATTATTCTTAAAAGGTTTGTACGATATAAAAACACAGAAAAAAGAAAAAGGAATTGAAAAATGTAAAAGTGCAATACAAATTATGCATGATTTAGGTTCAATCCTATTAGCAGTAAACCACGAAGAATATTTAGAGAAGTTTTTAGAACATTAGTGTTTTCAAATATGACATGAATTTATCCTACCTAGAAAATTGAGTTAAAATATTGAATAAATAAAACTCATACTATACCAAGTAGGGAGGTAAAAAAATATATTAAACTCATTTTTAAGTGGAAATAAGAAACTCAATTCAAATATAGAAAGATGGACTCGTTATGTCACAGAGATTGAATGAAAAGGAATTAGATGCCGTTATTGATATTCTTAAGGATGTTGTAAATGTTCATAAAACGTTGTTTGATGATTTACGACCAATGCAAGAGGAGAACCCTAATCATCAGATGTTTTTGTTGCAGAAGGAAAAAGTGGAGTTTTATCAGACGATTATCCAGAAGTTAAATCAGCAACATAGAAAAGTGAATTGATGTTCGGTAGCTAGTCAAATGAATCTGTCTTCATTGAAGAACCACACAAATCTTGTGTGGTTCCCTTTTTTTCCTTTATCCATCCGGTTATGACTGTGTCATGACTGTTTTGGTGATTAAATTTATTTCCTCTTTAATAATGTAAAATGACAATACTTTTCAACTTTGTTGTCCACGTGCTTTTGTCAGGACTTTTAAAAGTGAATAAAGTTCTAGCCAGTTGGTTTGTGGCATGTTGTAGCCAAGCGTTTTCGCTATATGTTTCCTTTGTTAAGAGTTTTTTCCACTGTACTTATATAGAACCGGTTATATCAATGGTACCTACAATCAAGATAAGGACTCCTTTGAGTAAAGTATATTGAACATGGAGCTGCTTTTAATAGGTTAAATTGAGTTCATGCATGAGCACTTTCTTTGTCCAATCCTAGTAAAAACAAGGTTATTCTGTTAATGTTCTTACTATTCGAACCGTCCGTTAAGCTTCGTATGTCCTCTTCTCTATTATAAAATCTTTCAGATGTTAATTAAGGTAATTTTATTTCATTTTACTTCTACCAGTTAAATGTCTAATATTAAGTTAATTAGGAAAGGGATGAAGCTATGCATTCATTAGTTTTTCAAGAAAAATGGGCCTCTACCTTATCGGAAAAGGACCGTAAAGAGATTGAGGGGATTTATAGTCAATCTGTTCCTCATCTACATAAGGGAATGATTGGTTTTACCTCTATTTGGCAAGCAAAAAATCACCGAGAGGACTTATTGATTTCGGTACTGATTCAAAATACAACGAAAGAAGCCTTTGTTTTAGAGCATACTGCTGTGTCTTATTTAGCCGAGGATGGAACCTCACTTGCTCAACATATTTTTACAACGAATCAAATACTTGTTGAGCCAAATACGTCAATGCCATGGACGTTTATATTTCCGGGTGCGGGGGATGTATTAGAAAGAGGCGCGGGAAGGTTAGTTTTAGTAGATTAAAAAGCCATCTCCAACTGATTGGAGATGGCTTGTTTCATTTTTATTTTCCAGGCTTAAAGTTCATTTTCATCGCTTTTGCCATGTTTACTGGTAAATCTGTATTTTCCATTGTGCCAGTAAACAGTTCTGATCCTGGGCCATAAGTGTAAACGGGGATATCAATTCCTGTATGGCCGGTACTTGTCCAACCGATAGATGCCCTTTCTGAAATGATTTGATTGATGGATGAAGCTGGATTATCAGCATTTTTGATTGCTTTGACTTCAGCTTTCGTTAAATCAATCGCTGCATATTCTTTTAGCACCTTCTTAGCGTTTGTCCGTTTCTTATTAAGTTTGGATGCCATATAGTCACCTGTAGCCGTCACATCTCGTAGCATTTCCACATTAGCACTACCATTTCCGTAACCGCCAACAGACATTCCGCCTGTATCATGATCTCCAGCTACAACAACAAGCGTATTGCCATCTTTCTTAGCGAAATCCATTGCTTCAATGACAGCTTCTTCGAAAGCTTCGCTGTCTTTCATTGCCCATGCTGCATCATTCGCATGCCCTGCCCAGTCAATTTGACTTCCTTCCACCATTAAGAAGAAGCCGTTTTTATTCTTTTTCAATGTATCGATAGCCGTTTCCGTCATGTCTGCTAGACTAGGCTGTTGTGTGCCTTCGCGATCAAGTTCCGGTGCCATTCCTTCTTCGGCAAATAAACCAAGCACTTTATTCGTTTTCTTCACACGATCCAATTCTCTTTTATTTGTAACTAATTGGTATCCGTCGTCTTTTGCTTCATCCATTAATTCGTCAGTAAAGTATTTTTGTCCTCCACCTAAGATGACATCCACATCATTGTCGAGTAATTGAGGAGCAATATCTGCTTCATCTGCACGAGAAGCGACATGTGAAGCGAAGGCTGCTGGAGTCGCATGGGTAATCGTTGAAGTGGCAACTAGCCCAGATGATTTCCCTTTTCTTTCTGTTTCTTCCAAAATCGTTTTTAGTTCTTTACCAGTCGGATCGGTGCTTATCATACCATTATTGGTCTTTACGCCAGTTGCCATCGCTGTTCCGGCAGCTGCTGAATCTGTAATATTGGAGTTCGCTGAGTATGTACGTTGCATCGCTATGTTCATCGAGTCAAGAACGGTATCCTCACCTTTATACCAACGATAGTTTGTTGCATAGGCTGCGGAAAAACCGTCAGGAATAAGGAAAATGACATTTTGTGCTTTATCTTTCCCCTTTGGCTTCCCTTTCGCTTCTACTTCTTGCTCAGGTAGTACGGTAGAGATGCCCCCGACAGCAATGGTAGATACAAGTGCGAGTGACAATAGTTTCTTTTTCCAAGTCTTTTTCAACATGTTTCTTCCCCCCTAAAATGGTTTGTACAAGATAACTATAAGGTGGAATTTTTAACGCTTGATAAAGAGAGGGTGAAAAAAGAGTAAAGAAGAAAAAATGGGTAATTAGTGGCAGAAAGGAGTGATTTAGAAGGGTTTTTACGAATGAAAGAAAAGAATGCTTGCTGAACTTGTTGTGGCAATCGCACTTTTGTTCTAATTTATGTAAAAGTTGCGTGAAGGGGGTGTAAAGGGCTTTTACACACATGATTGCTTATCGCGATTAGTAGAAGGGGGACTACTACAAATCGCGATGTCTGTCATGTCATATTTGTAAGCTGTTGTTCCATTATAGAAAGAAAGTCATCTTCTTTCCAAATGGTGAATGTTTCTTTTATATCATACTGTGTTAATAATGCGATAACGATTTGATAGCCAAGGTAATAGCCTAAGCGGGTCTGCTTGAAGTTTTTCCCTCCATTAATAGAGAACCATTCTTTATAAATTGTATGACTATCGTTAATGGTCTTCATATCACAAAGAAACTGTTTCGCGATCAAACTTTCATTTTTTTGAGCGAAGTCAAGCCACTCTCTGTCTTCTTCAAAGGCGAAATGTTCGTCTAATCGTGCTTCTACTAATAGCGTGGAAAGGGTCGTTGCGATGCCTTCTTGTAAGAGCCATGTATAGGGATGAGTCCAATTGACAAGATGCCAATCTTGCGAATAGATGTCATTATATAAATAATGCATGACATGTCCAAACTCATGGGCAATAATAAGTTTAATATAGGTTTCGTTATAGGGGAGTTTTTCTAGACAAAAGGCTACATCAGGATGATATTGCTGATACACAAAGGCATTGCTACCGTATAAGCCGACGAGCAAGCGGACTGTTTTAGTATATTTCACATCAAACATCTCTTCATATCGTTGAAGTATTTTTGGTATGTGTTCAAGAAATAAGTCTCTCATCGGTAAAAGTTCTGGTAGCTTAGGTGAGTGTTTCTTCAATGCAGCTCGTTTTTTTGTTTCAATATGTAAACAATGATGGGCAAAATAAACATCATAGTCTGCTTGAAATTGATGATAGTACTGTTCTAAGTATTCGGATGTTGGCTGATAATGGCTCACAAAATCTCCAACTGTATCAATGATTCTCAAATGATGCTGCCTCCTTATTAGTTTTAATGCTAATAAAGTGTTCGCTTCTCAACTGTTAGAATCCTTCCATTTTCATTAAGTGAAAGGAAATCTAAGAGCAAAGGCGAATATTTTAGCAATAAGGAGCTGATAAAGAAATGAAGGAACGTCTAGTAAGAATAGGAACGACTTATCTACCTGTAATAGATGTGGAACAATCCGCAAAGTGGTATCAGAAACATCTGGGTGCAACTGTTAATTATAAGGATCAACATAAAGCTATTCTAGATTTAGCGAATCAAAGTATCTTTTTAGTAAAAGCAGAAGGTGGAGAGCGTTCCCAATTTGTTGACATAGAAGGCAGAGAACATTTTTCTGTTACTTTTGAAGTGGACGGGTTAGCTGAGCTGGAAAGATTGCATGCACTTTTTATAAAGGAAGATGTGTTGGTAGAAGCAATGGAAGATCGTGGTCATACGGGCAAGAACTTTATTTTCTACGATTGTAATGGCAATCAATTTGATGTTTGGAGTGAGTTAAGTCCAGCGTTTAAACAAAGGAGAACGGATGTTATCTATGATTGAGATGATAGACGAGGATAATAGAGAAAAAGTGAGTGATTTTTTTTCGAAACATTGGGGCACGACAGAGATGGTTCTCTCCTCTGGCGTCTATCATTGTGATGAGCTGGATGGCTATGTATATAAGGGTACTAAAGGTGAGATTGTTGGCCTAGTGACTTACATTAGGCATAATGAAGATATATGTGAAGTCATTTCGTTAGACAGTGTCTATGAAGGGCAGGGGATTGGTTCAAGTTTGATGTGTGTTATTGAAGAAAAGGCAAAAGACTTGGGGGCAAAGGCGGTTCAACTCATCACAACCAATGATAATCTACATGCATTATCTTTTTATCAAAAACGCGGTTATGTATTAAAAGCACTTTATCCAAACGCAGTAGAGAAAGCGCGAACTGAAAAACCTTCCATACCATTTGTGGCAAGTAATGGTATTCCTATCCGAGATGAGTGGTTATTATATAAAATGCTTATATAGCACCCTTTTTTATGCAATATTTTATCAGATTGCTCCAACTCATTGGATATTTCACCAAAGAAAGGGTATGGTAATAGAATCATAGAGTAGTAGGTGAAAGGCAGATGGAGAACTGGATTACAAGTGTGATGGAGCAGTTTGGTTATGTTGGGATTTTTTTGTTGATTATGTTGGAAAATATCTTTCCGCCCATTCCATCTGAAGTGATCTTAACTTTTGGTGGATTTATGACGACTACTACGAATTTAAGTGTAGCTGGCGTTGTTGTAACATCGACCTTAGGGTCAGTAGGTGGCGCAGTGGTTCTTTATGGTGTTGGCTTGCTGATTGACATCAGAAAAGTGGAGCAAATCGTAGAACGTTGGGGTCATATTTTAAGACTAACCAAAAACGATATTCATAAAGCAAACGGTTGGTTTTCAACATACGGAATGTGGACCGTTTTCTTTTGCCGTTTTATCCCTTTGATTAGGAGTTTAATATCTTTACCGGCAGGGATGGGGCATATGAATTTTCTTGTTTTTCTTATTTTGACAACAGCTGGGACCTTGATTTGGAATATCGTTCTCGTCCTTATTGGTGCTGCGGTAGGAGAATCATGGGAGTCCGTGGTCGGTTATATGGATGTGTATTCCTATATTGTCTATGGCGCCATTGCTCTTGTGTTTATTGTTATAGTGATGATTTTTTTAAAAAAGAGAGTTTTTCATAAAAAGTAAGGTTGTTACGAGAGGGGGAACAACCTTACTCTTTATTAGTTTGTTAAGGTGAAAGCCTCTATTTGTTCTCCCCACTTGACCGTTACATCAATCCTTTCATCTTTTAGTAAATGCAATCTGTTGTCTAAACTACCACTATCTCTAAATACCCGCGGATTAGGTATATCTTCATTTTCATCGAAAGCTCTCGTTCTTCCACCAGCAAACTGACTTGTCTCGAAGCTAAAGCTATAATCTAAAACATTCTTTAATTCTTCTGGGTTCCCCTTATATTTAATCGTAAGCTTATACTCTCCACGTTCGTCTGACAGTATGATATAACGAAGCTCTCCTTCCCAATCAATGTTCACTTTGAGGGAAATAAATGATTTCCAAAAAGAACATTTACTCAGAGCGAATGATAACCTTTCAAATGGTGAATTATATAAAATAATAACTACTTTAGGGGGGATTACAATGAGAAAGTCTTGGATTATTTTGCTTTTGCTTTTTTTGATTTCCTTATTTATATATACATTTTACCTATTATCTACTAATGGAGAAGGTGGTATTCCATTTATTATTCTAATGATTAGTAGTGCTGTATTTTTCGGCAGTCTCCGAATGCTCAATTTTAAAACAAAATACCAATAGACGTTGTGGACCTCTTATAATGAGAGGTCTTCTTTTCATATCCCCAATGTAATCGGCAAGTAGCGAAAAAATTTTGTTACTTAATTCTATAATTATCACCCTTCGAAAGAAAGAACTTCCGAGCAATAGAGAAGGCAGTTTAAGATCGCCATTGTTGTTACGTTATTCTAGATTTTATATTAAAAATATTTTTGAACTTATAATATAAAATCTCTTCCTAGTAAATTATTTAAATGAAATTTAAATAAAAAATACAATTTAAGAAAAATATTAATGCTTCCCTCCTTTAAAAATAGCTATTTGTGGTTATTTGAAAAGGGGGGATTTTTTATATATTTCAGGTTAATCAAGATTTAAAGTAAATAAATAAACAGAAAAAAATTAAAACGCTTTCAAAAAAATGAATAGCGTTAATTTTTTGAATAATTTAGTATTCTGTGTGTAAAGCGTTTTCACTAACTGTTGTATTACTGATGGGGGTATTAATATGAGTCCAGAAATTATTACACTATTATTTTTAATTTTTGCTGTTATTATGTTTGCCTGGGAGAAAATCCCGCTTTCGATTACAGCTATGATTGTTGCAGTGGGGCTTACAATTACAGGGGTTCTGGACGCATCAGAAGCTTTTTCCGGTTTTGTAGATGGTAACGTACTTCTCTTTATGGCGATGTTTATTGTGGGTGCTGCATTTTTTGATACTGGTATGGCTCAGAAAGTTGGGGGTGTTATTACTAAGTTTGCTAAAACAGAAAGACAGTTAATAGTTGCTGTGATGATTATTACAGGTTTAATGTCTGGAGTTCTTTCTAATACAGGAACCGCCGCAGTTCTTATACCAGTTCTAATTGGTATATCTGCAAAGTCTGGTTTTGCACGTTCTAAACTACTATTGCCATTGGTTATGGCTTCAGCAATGGGAGGGAATCTTAGTTTAATTGGGGCTCCAGGTAACATGATAGCTCAGTCAGCACTCCAGGATATGGGGTTGGAGTTTGGATTCTTTGAATATGCAAAAGTTGGTTTACCGATGCTTATTATTGGGATTATCTATTTTGGGCTATTTGGTTATAAGCTTCTTCCAGATAGAAAGGATGATCCACTAGATTCAGACAATGTATATAATCAAGATACTGATTACTCGAAGGTGCCAAAATGGAAGCAGAATGTCGCATTAATTGTCCTTGTTCTAACAATATTGGCAATGATATTTGAAGATCTAATTGGTGTGAAATTATATATTTCTGCCTGGGTAGGGGCATTGGTATTAGTTGCTACAAAGGTTATTTCTGAAAAAAACGCAATGAGATCTATCGATATGAATACAATCTTGCTATTTGTTGGGTCACTTGCACTTGCACAGTCAATGGTGAAATCGGGTGCGGGGGACTTATTGGCCAGTACTATTATTGGCAGTATAGGAGAAAATCCTTCACCTTATGTTTTGTTATTTGTTGTATTTATGATATCTGCAATCATGACAAATTTCATGTCCAATACTGCAACTACAGCACTTTTAGTTCCGATAGGTCTTTCGATTGCCAATGTAATGGGGGCAGACCCTAAAGCGGTTCTAATGGCAACAGTAATTGGAGGATCTTGTGCTTACTTAACCCCTATTGGAATGCCTGCAAATACAATGGTGTACAGCTTAGGAGGGTATGCATTTAAAGATTATGTGAGAGCAGGTGCACCCTTGCTTCTTATCTCAATAGTTGTAGGAATGATTTTGTTACCAATTCTATTTCCATTCTATCCATAATAGAAAACGAGTTACTATGAACGCAAATAAAAGAAAATCTCTCTTAGTTTTAAACAAACTGAGAGAGTGCAATGAAAAACATCTGTAAATCGGTACGGATGAGTAAGGATGATTCTAGAAGATCTTAGCTCATTCAATAATCATTAAAAAATTTTTTGAAAAAACTCCAAAGTATTTACCAAGGTATTAATTTAGAACCGAAAGGCTCTTTTAAAAGATGAAAAATTAGATTGTATACACATGATTCCCTTTATAAAAAGCTTTAAAAAAATTAATGAGATGGTTATTTTTTATATGTTTCAAATCAATAAACGCTTGAGGGTCTAAGATAACTATAAAAAATAAAATCACAACCTTAAAATAATCGAATAGCGCTTACATTTTTGAAAGTTTAATATGTTTGTAAGAAATATACACTAGGTGAAATTCTATATGAGGTAATATTTAGAGCATTATTTCCAAAAGCTCATTATCCCTGAGTTAAGTTTTAGAAATATTCGAGATTATCTCGACACGATAAGAATTATTTTTATTGAAACATAAAATAAAGTAGAAAAAGGAGAGTTACTATGGAAAAGGTGCAAATGAATAAGAAGCAGGAAGTAGAAAAAATGACAGACATTATCTCAAAGTTTATTACTCTCGTTAGTTATAAGCTTCCAAAAGATGTAGAAACTAAACTAAAAGAACTAAGTGCTGAGGAGACAAATCCCCTTGCAAAAATAATCTATGAAACTATGGAAGAAAATCAAAAGCTAGCTAGTGAATTAAAGAGGCCATCCTGTCAGGATACAGGAGTTCTACAGTATTTTGTAAAGTGCGGAGATAATTTTCCATTAATTGGTCAACTAGATAACATTTTAAAACAGAGTGTATATAAGTCAACAAAAGAAACGCCATTGCGTCATAATTCTGTAGAGACATTTGATGAATATAATACAGGCGAAAATATTGGAAATGGTTCACCAAGTATCTTCTGGGAAATTGAAGAAGATAGTGACAAAGTGGAGATCTATACCTACATGGCTGGGGGCGGTTGTACTCTTCCTGGAACTGCTACAGTTCTTATGCCTGGTGAAGGATATGAAGGTGTCGTAAAGTTTGTACTTGATCGAATGACAACGTATGGACTTAACGCTTGTCCCCCACTTCTAGTAGGTGTCGGAATTGGAACATCTGTTGAAACAGCAGCAATGAACTCTAAAAAAGCACTTATGAGACCTGTCGGAAGCAAAAATACTAACGAAAATGCTGCTAAAATGGAAAAACTTCTTGAAGATGGAATAAATGCAATTGGTCTTGGACCTCAAGGGTTAAAAGGTTCTAAGTCCCTAATGGGTGTAAATGTTGTAAATACAGCACGACACCCATCGACTATTGGAGTGGCAATTAACACAGGTTGCTGGTCTCACAGAAGAGGCAAAATTACATTTGACGCAAACTTAAACTACGAAATTGGTACGCACGAGGGGGTAACATTATGAGAAAGAAAGTATTAACCACACCAATAAAAGACGAAGATCTTAAAGATATAAGAACAGGGGACCTTATTTACCTAACTGGTACACTAGTTACCTGTAGGGATGTTGCCCACAGAAGATTGATTGAAAAAGGAGTTCCGCTACCTGTAGATCTTAAAGGGAATGCAATTTTCCACGCTGGTCCAATTGTTAGAGATAATGGAAATGAAAACTATGAGATTGTTTCTGTAGGTCCGACAACGAGCATGAGAATGGAGAAATTTGAAAAAGAATTCATAGCAGAAACAGGTGTGAAAGTCATTGTAGGAAAAGGTGGTATGGGAAAGAATACGGAAGAGGGGTGCAGGGAGCATAAAGCACTTCATGTTGTATTTCCAGCTGGGAATGCAGTATTAGCAGCAACAAAGGTTGAACGTATTAAAGAAGTCCACTGGAAAGACCTTGGTATGCCCGAATCACTTTGGGTATGTGAAGTAAAAGAATTTGGTCCTCTTATTGTTTCAATTGATACAGAAGGAAGCAATGTGTTTGAGCAAAATAAGGTAGAGTTCAATAAGAAGAAAGAAGAACAATATGAACTCATTAGCAAGCAGGTTGGATTTATCAACTAAGTGAAGGAGTTCTTGTGAAATGAAGACATTACTAAAGGCACAAAATATAGTTCGCTATCTGAACCAGGGTAAGGTTTATTACGGAATTGTCGAAGATAACGAGATTATTCAACTGTCTGGTGATTTCATTGAAGTTGTTAACAACGATTTAAAATATGACGGAGTAAGAGTAAAATATAGTGATGTAAAGATTTTGGAGCCAGTAAGCCCCTCGAAAATCGTTAATTTTGGTTGGACATATGCAGATCACGCAAAAGAAACTGGGGGCACGGCTAATCTATGTGAACCTTTTCTCTTTTTAAACCGACTTCTTCACTAATCCCGGATCAAGGTGACATCATTCTTCCACCAACTAATTTGACAAAACAGGTAGAACTAGAGGGAGAAGTAGCACTCATAATTGGAAAACGTGCGAAAGATGTAAAAGAAGAAGAGGCGTTAGATTATGTTTTTGGCTGCACTATATTTAATGATGTAACAGCAAGGGACCTGACTAAATCAGATCCTCAGTTTACAAGGGGCAAAGGTTTTGATACTTTTGGGCCATTGGGTCCATGTATTGTAAAAGGTATAGATCCAACTAACCTAAAGATTGTTACCTCATTAAATGGGGAAGTTGTCCAAGAAGGAAATACGAATCAGATGTCACTTTCCATTCCTTTTCTTATTAGTTGGATATCACAGGTAATGACACTCGAGCCAGGCGATGTTCTAGCTACTGGTTCACCTTCCGGGAGTTGTTCAATGAATTCGGGAGACACTGTAGTCGTTGAGGTGGACAATATTGGAAAACTCACCAATTATGTAAAATAAATAGAAACTAAGAGATAAGAATCTATAACAAGGGCGATGCTATGAAAAGCATTGCTTTTTTTGTGAGTCAAAAACAAGGTTAAAACGATAATTACTATGTTTGGTATAATTTGAATTATATTTAGATGATAAATTTATACAAAAGTGAGTTGGTAATTAAATGGGTCGAATGTTTTATACTTTGGAAAATCACAAAAGAGATATCGATGTAAAGCAATATGTATACTATATTGGATCCTATCATTACAATTGGCACGATGCCATGGAACTGTTAATTGTACTTCAGGGAGAGATTGAAGTTAGCATTAATGGTAGGAATAATATATTGGAAGAAAATGATATGATGATTATAAATAGTAACGTAGGGCACGCAACACTTGCTAGAAAACAGAATTCTATTGCAATGGTTATTCATCTCCATCCAATTTATTTTAGTTCCTATTTTAGTGATTACCATTTACTTGAGTTTAGATGCATAGCAAGTTCTAAAAACCGACATGCTGAACCTTTTAAAAAAATAAGAAGGCTTGCTGTGGAAATGATACAATTTATGGGGGGAGACTCACCAACAGAAAAATTGTGCTGCGAAAGTCTTCTTCATGAGCTTACAGCAACTTTAGTCAAATACTTTCCTCCAGAAGAGATTTCATCGACAGAAATGGCAAGTAATAAAAGAAAAAATGATGCAGTGAATCAAATGATTCGCTATATTGATAAAAATTATAGAAGTAAAATCAGTCTAGAGGAGCTCTCCAAGGTATTTGGATATAATAAGAGCTATGTTTCCCAGATTGTTAAGCTTAATCTTGGGATCAACTTTTATGAGTATCTGACAAGAATAAGGCTTAGGGAAGCTACATATGCCCTATCTAATTTGGAAGAAAAAATATCTGATATTGCTTTATCCTATGGATTTTCCGAAGTGAAATCCTTTAATACAGCCTTTAGGAACAGCTTTGGTAAAACCCCCTCAGAGTACAGAAAACAACTTTCAGAAAAAAAGCATTCGCAAAGTCTATTAACGGAAAAAAGGTATCTCGATGAAGAAGAGTTTAAAGAATTAATAAGAGGTAAGAAAGAAACGGAAATATCATCTGACCTTCTTTATCAGCGTAAAAGACAGGAAGTAAAAGAATTATTGAATAAAGAAGATTATCAAAAAATTAAAGAAATACGAAAAGAGCTTGATATTACACTCAAAAAGATAACAAAAATAGAAGAAAAACTTCTTTAATGGTTAGTTGGAAAGTTGCGTTTAATATTTGGGAAAAGTAATTGAATAGTCGTATTGTTGAAAGGAAAAGCGCTCTATTAAGTAGGGGAGGCTTTTCCTTTTTTGTATTGATAAAAAGTATTGCATACTTTTATTTATTTGTGTATATTGTATATAAAGTATATATACAATATGTTGGTGAGGGGTAATGATGCAAATAATCATTTCTAATCAATCGAAAGAACCGATTTATGAACAAATTTGTGGGCAAGTGAAAACGCAAATACTGAAAGGCGAGCTTGGGGCAGGGCAGGCTTTGCCTTCTATGCGGCAGTTAGCGAAGGATCTTGGCATCAGTGTCATTACCACAAAGCGTGCTTATGAAGAGCTTGAAAAGAATGGCTTTATTTATTCTGTAGTTGGAAAAGGATCCTTCATTTCCGAACAAAATAATGAAATGATGAAAGAACGAAAAATGAAGGTAATCGAAGAACAATTACTGTCTGCCGTGGAAAATAGTAAGGAAATAGGCATTCCACTTACTGAATTAATCGAATTACTTTCATTACTATACAGGGAGGAAAATTAATGGAGAATGTAATTGAGTTAAAAGGTGTCCATAAATCATTCGGGAGTTTTCAATTAACAGACATGAACCTAACTGTGAAAAAAGGGTTTATTACTGGGTTTATCGGGGGAAATGGGGTAGGGAAATCTACAACAATCAATTTGATGATGAATTTACTGCAACCGGACAAAGGCGACGTGAAGGTATTTGGACTTGAATATAAACAATTTGAAAAAGAAATCAAACAACGGATTGGCTTTGTTTTTGATGAGAATGTCTACTATGAACATATTACTCTTGCTCAATTACGCAAACTTCTGCGCCCTGCTTATCGTAATTGGGATGATGCATTGTTTAATGAATATGTAAGAAAATTTGAGCTACCATTAAAGAAAAAAATTAAGACATTCTCCAAAGGCATGTTAATGAAGACTTCTTTAACAGTTGCATTGTCGCATCATGCTGAACTGATTATTATGGATGAACCGACATCTGGCTTAGACCCAGTTTTTCGGCGAGAATTATTAGATATTTTACAAGAAATTATGGAAGATGGGACGAAGACGATCTTTTTCTCTACTCATATTACTTCGGATTTAGATAGAATAGCAGATTATATTACTTTCATTCATAATGGTAAACATATTTTCACAAAAGAAGCTTATCGCATTGAAGAAGATTACGCTATTGTTAAGGGTAGCATCGAGTTATTAGATCGCGATACGGAAAAAGAGTTCATTGGCCTCCGCA
Organism: Cytobacillus kochii; assembly: GCF_044790165.1. Lineage (NCBI taxonomy): Bacteria > Bacillati > Bacillota > Bacilli > Caryophanales > Bacillaceae > Cytobacillus > Cytobacillus kochii. The sequence continues at coordinate 927,308 of NZ_CP085254.1, forward strand.
AATCCTCATCGGGTTTTGAAGGATTAACAGCGAACAAAAGAAGAGTACATGACGTATTTGGTGATTTAGTCGTCACTGAAAAGCCAACAATTGAAGATTTAATGTTTTATACGAAAAAGGGGGAAGAGAGGTATGTTTAACTTGCTAAAAAAAGATTTTATCTTACAAAAGAACACGATGATTTTCTTGCTACCAATTTTTATCTTATTCTTAACCCAAAATTCTTCTAGCATATGGAATGCGCTCATTTTTAGTATTGCCTTGGCGATGAATGCATTTGCCATTGATGAAAAACCGGAGATTAACAAAATGCTCAATGCATTACCTTATACAAGAAAAGAAATCGTAAGCTCAAAATATTTTGGTACACTTTTATACACCGCGTTAGTCGTTCTGGTAGTATTTGTTTGGAATATTTCAATTCATGCGACGCTTACAAGCTGGAAAGAGGCATTACTTATTTTTGGTCTTGTAATGTTGGCTATCTCTTTCCTATTTCCGTTTTCTTATCAATTTAAGAGTCAATATTTATTAATTGGTACACTAGGGTTATTTGGGGTAACTATGGTAGTAGCGAGGATTTTCGACTTGAATATGGCTGGGACTTTAATGTCTACTTTTGAGTATATGGTTTCATTAAATGGTAATGAAATACTGCTCCTCGCTGTATTAGTGAGTTTCGTTTATTTGATTTCTTGGGCTGTCTCATTGACTATTTATAGTCGTAAAGTATTCTAACTCATAATGGGGTGTTCGGAAGATGACAAAAGAGTATCTTTATAAACAACCGAAGACGATTCTTAATAAAGGAACTGGCTATCTTTCAGGCTACACACATACTCTGAATCCTTATACGGGCTGTACATTTGGCTGTGCATATTGTTATGTAAGGCAAATGCCTGTTTCCCTTTTTCGAAAAGGAGAATGGGGTGAGTGGGTCGATGTAAAAAAGGAAGCTGCTCTGTTGTTAGACAAAGAATTGAACAGGGAAAAGAAGAAAGGAACCGTCACAATCTTCATGTCTTCCAGTACGGATCCTTATCAACCGGTGGAGTATAAGGAAGAAGTCACAAGGTCACTTTTAGAAGTATTTGTTAGCAATCCAGCAGATTTTCTCCTTATTCAAACACGAAGCCCGCTTGTTACAAGGGATATTGATTTACTAAAGAAATTAGGAAACAGTGTTCGAGTCAGTATGACGATTGAGACCGATGATGAGGAAATACGTAAGCGGTTTGCAAACGAAGCACCGCCTATTCAGGCGAGAATGAATGCCTTAAAAAAACTAGCAGATGCCAATATCCCCACACAAGTAGCAGTTGCCCCCATACTGCCTAGCAGTGAGGAATTTCCCACAAAATTAAAAGAATATGTTGATCGTGTATGTATCGATGATTATTTTATGGGTGATGGCAGTGGTGGAAAACGGACAAGTCGTTTAGGGATTGAAAAGAAGTATCACGCATTAGGATTGGAAAAATGGTATCAACCGTCTGTTATCACTTGCGTAGAGAAAAGATTTAAAAAAGTTTTCCCACCAGAACAAATCTACATCAGTCAAGCAGGATTTGCCCCCTCATAACTATAAACATATATAGAGGTACACTTTAAAGATGGAGGTTAGTGATTGTGAGTTTACAATTAATAAAGGCAGCTAGAGAGGGAGATAAAGATCATTTATTAACATTGTTAAATATCGGGGCGAATATAAATGCACAAGATGACGAGGGGAATACAGCCGTTATGGCAGCGACCCAACAAAATCAAATGGAAATTGTGCAAGTGCTAATAGCGCATGGTGCAGATATCAATATTCGAAATAAACGATTAGATAATGTGCTTTTATACGCAGGTGCTGAAGGACTCCTTGAAATTGTTCAATTAGCTATCCAAGCAGGAGCCGATACAACAATCACCAATCGCTACGGTGGCATTGCCATTATTCCGGCATGTGAACGGGGGCATATTGAAGTTGTAAAGGAACTGCTCACACATTCTGATACGAATGTGAACCATATCAATGATTTGCACTGGACAGCATTACTCGAGGCCATCATTTTAAGTGATGGTGGCAAAACACATCAAGAAATTGTTCAATTGCTCATTGATCATGGAGCAGACATTACGATTACAGACAAAGATGGAGTAACACCTTTGCAACATGCGAGGGATAGAGGGTATCGAGAGATGATTGAGATATTGGAAAAGGTGAAAAAGTAAGTTAGTCAATTACTCTCTTAAAATTGTAGATAATATAAAATAAAACGATAAGCTGACTCCTCAAAAGGTGTCAGTTTTATTTGTTTTTTCCTGCGAAAGGATATTTTTATGGTCAATGGGGATGATGATGAGGCGATCTTAGTCTTAGCCAATAGACAAGCTTATCTAATAAGTCATCTGCATTTTTGACCTCATCAATGGTTACTTTCACATGTGCAACCATCATTTATTCCCAAGTTAAACTCTCTTTCATGATGGATAGAGGAAGAAATCACTGGGGTTTTTTATTTATTAGGTCATTAGAAAAGGCAGAGAATTGATGGAAATAGCCCCGGTGATCTTTGGCTCGATTGTTGAGTCTTCACTTTCTAATATAGAGAAGATATACAATGATAGATAGGAAGAGATGATGATCCATGGGCATCATCGTCCTTACCATCTTTTCAAAGGTGATGAACAGACATATCCTTAATCCGAGTTTCTTAGGGGATAGTTTTAGTTTAACTGCCACGTACGTTGTATTGACGACTGATAACGGAAAGAGGGATGTATTAAGTAATCATGCTCCTTATAATAACCAAGCTTTTTCATTGTCGTATGAGAACCTTCAAATACCTTATGATACTTGATTCTAGAGAATTTCCTTGGAATCGAATCGCAAAATAAAAAGTATTCACCTCTCACAGCCCAAACCATATACTAAAGCGAATGAGATCTAAGGAAGGCGAGTGAATGGTATGGCTGTATCATATATAGATTATCAATCACCTAATAACCAATATATGTATGACTTACGAAATAACCAACTTTTCAAAAGGGACAACCAAAACTATATTAATGCTTTAGGGAGGGATCAGCTAAACACGCTTGGGAATGTGTCAATGTTAGATATTTTTCTTAGTAAAGAGAAATATGTAGAACCTCATATTCATCAAAATGCTTCAGAACTGGTCTATTGTGTGAGTGGTTCTGCGGTCGTTTCCTTTATTAATCCCTTTACAAATGAGTTGAAAAATATACCAATTAAACCAGGACAAGTAGCAAATGTCCCTCAAGGTTTTTGGCATTATGAGGTAGCGACCGATGATAACACGCATTTATTAGCTATTTTTGATGCTCCTTATCCACAAGCTATTTATGGCTCAGATATATTGCGATTAACTCCAAGTAAAGTGATGTCTGATAACTATTGTCTTGATCAGGATAAATGGGAAGAAGCGATTTCACCTATTACTAACACAGTAATCATTGGCCCATCGGCGGATTGTCAACGACAAACAACCCAACATCAAAATCCCCATCAACACTATTACCAACCTAATTCTCAAACTCAACATACTCAACAAAAACAATTTCACCCTATTCAGTATCAACCATATGATTGAAGCTTTTAGAATTAGCTGCCTGCTGAGGCAGCTTTTTTTATTGTGGATTGATATGACAAAGTATTAGCTATAGGCAAGAATACAATCAAAAGGAAGTTGTACAAATAACATAATTATATAGATTAAAAAAAGGGAGGTTTCATCGTGTTAGTTAGTAGAGAGAAAAAGAAATATTGTCGTAAATGTAATAAAAGATACTACTCCCATTGTGATAAATGTAATATATGTTGTCCTGGGGCAATCATCATCGGTATAACTGGTATAACTGGTGTAACAGGTCCCACAGGTCCAGTTGGGATTGGGGTGACTGGTATGACTGGTGTAACGGGTCCTCCCGGTCCAGTGGGAATTGGGGTGACCGGTATGACTGGTGTAACGGGTGCAACCGGTCCAGTTGGAATAGGAGTCACCGGTTTAACGGGATCAACCGGTCCAACAGGCCCCACTGGTCCGACAGGAATAGGAGTCACCGGTCCAACTGGACCATCAGGAGGACCACCAGGGCCAACAGGAGTCACAGGTCCCACTGGTCCATTCGGTGGTCCAACAGGCCCTACTGGTCCAACCGGTCCAGCAGGAGGACCTCCGGGACCAACAGGAGCAACCGGACCGATTGGTCCCACAGGACAAACGGGTCCGACCGGTCCGACAGGAATAGGAATTACAGGCCCCACAGGACCATCAGGCGGCCCTGCTGGTCCAACAGGAGTAACGGGTCCGACCGGTCCAGCAGGAGGCCCAACCGGTCCGACTGGCCCAACCGGTCCAGCAGGCGGTCCACCAGGTCCGACAGGAGCAACTGGTCCCATAGGTCCAACGGGTCCGACTGGTCCAACTGGTCCAACTGGCCCCACAGGAATAGGTATACAAGGTCCGACGGGGGCCACCGGTCCAAGTGGTGGAGGTGGTGGAAACTTCCTTCAAACATTAACAATGGGTAGTATCAATGCAGAATTACCATTTAACGCAGGTGGAGGGAATTTTCAGGCAGTAGGTGCATTAGTATTTAATCAAACAGAGCAAACGGTATCAGAACTTTCGTGTTACATTGTTCAAGATGGCAACGTAACAGGTGATTTTCAAATGGCTATTTTAAGTCCTGTAGGCAATAATAACGCAACAGTAATTGCGGTCACACCTCTTGTTAATACAATCACACCAGGAGTATTTAACTTACCACTTGTTTCACCAGTCACATTACTAGCAGAAGAACAATATTATTTAGCTGTATATAATCAAGTAAATGGATGTAATATTGGTGCAGAAACGGCCGGTTATGCTAGTACACAAGATGCCCCTTCAATTAATTTTAGAGCACAAAATTTACAAGGGTTTTTTATTGGTCAAAACATCAATACAAGTGATGTTAGTCTACAACTATCACCATGGGTTGCAGCTCAATAAAGAAATGATGAATGAAACAATTATATGCTATGAATTCAAAGAACAAAGCTAAGATAGTCTTTGTTCTTTTTTTAATGGTAGTTTGTTATTTTCTTAATTACCATCTCATCTAAGGGTTACAGCTCAACTTGTATGCCCATATAGAACTTCTTTTCTTACTTAATATATAAGACAAGCAATCCCTTATACTTTACACGGCACCGATACCAATTTAACACTCAAAAGTTAGGTATATTACATTATTTTATAATTAATTGAGTAGAAGTAGGAAAAAAACTATGGTTTATTTGTAAAAAAATACAAAAAAAGTAAATGGTGATATATAATATGGTTATCTGAAAAACCTTCTAAAGAGAGAATGATAAAGGAAAGAAATACAAATGGAGGTGTATTGTTAATGGAGAATATCATACCCATTGCGATTATATTCCTTGTATTTGGTATTAGTTTATGTATGGTATATTGGGGAATTTCGCAGCTTTATCGGTTGTTTTTTCAACCAAAAGTACAAGATCAGCAGAAATTGCTGATGGAGATAGCAGAGCTAAAAGAAATGGTTCGTTCAATTGAAAGAGAAATGAAGCAACAAAATATCGAAAAGTAGGTTAAGAGATGACTATAATTCATGAAAAAAACAATCGCTGGATTTCACTGATTGCTGAGCCACTTCATTTAAGCTTCTATCCCTTACAAAGTGGCAAGCGGTATAAAGTAGAGCTTATTAGGCATTCAGTAACGAAGAATAAATTCATTAAAAGAGTTTCTTATGCTCAATTTATTGCAGATGAACATGGGAAAATTGACTTAGCAAGCGCAAAGCCATATGAAGGCACTTATACTGAAACGGACGCAATGGGTCTTTTTTGGTCGATGCAAATAGAAGAACAAACAGAAAATAAAAGCGAGCCGTACATAAGATTAAATCCTCATGAATATGAAATTGCTCTTTATAGAGATAATATTTGTTTAGATAAGAAAATAATAGTGAGGAAATGGTATAAAGATAAAAAAGTGGATAGTATTCCAATTAATGGTGATGGTTTGATTGGGAGATATTATTATCATCGGGATTATAAAGTAAGACCTTCCATTATAGTCGTTTCAGGTTCTGAAGGGGGGACAAACGATTTTGCAGCGAGTGCATTAACTGCATATGGCTTTAACACATTGGCTTTAGCTTATTTTGGTGAAGAAGGATTAAATGACAGATTGGTAGAGGTCCCTCTAGAACTCATTGGAAATGCAATTATTTGGTTGACGAATAGAAGGGATGCTCATCCGAACTGGATAGGAATCCATGGAACATCAAGGGGTGGTGAGCTAGCTTTGTGGTCGTCTGTCTTGTTTGATGAAATCACAGCAGCTGTCTCTCTTAATGGTTCAGCCGTTTCTTTTGCAGGCATTGTGCCATGGTCTGAAGCAAGAACGTTACCGCCTGCTTGGCATTTTCGCGGACAAGCCTTACCATATGCCTCTAAAGAAAACCCTGTAGAGGTAGCATCCTATTGTAGGGCACAATGGATGAGAGGAGGGAATCCATTATCGTACTGGTACGATTGTTTGTATGAACTCAATAAAGCCATTATCCCTATCGAAGAAACCAAAAAGGAATACTTATTGATATCTGGAAAAGAAGACGCTAATTTTCGTTCTTCTGTTTTTCATGATGTATGTACACATGAAAATATTCAAAAACATTTTTATGAAGCAGCAGGCCATGAAATCGGGATACCGTATTTACCGATTGTAGCCAATGGCTTTACCGGTGGGACAAAAGCACAAACAGCAAAAGCGAGCGTGCACTCATGGGAAGAAACAATCGATTTTTTTAGGAGAAGTTTCGCGAAAAAACTGGGGGATGAATAATCAATATGTTTGTCGGTTTAAGTTGACTTAGCCAGTGGCTGGAGGGTCGGAATTATTATATATTTATTGTATTAGGAATATTATTTATTGAAATTCGATAAATATGTTGGTAATATACAGTTATATATTTACAGAAAAGGAGTGCAATTCTTGCAAAACTTTTTCCGCATAAATGTCATTAGCTTCTGTATAGCTCTGGTATTCTATCTTCCAATAACACTAATGGCAAACGTTTATCGATTTGCACGGTTATCAGGTTTTGAAACTAGAACAATGAATATCATTATTATAAGTGCTATTTTAATCGGCTTTATTGCTATCACAGTATGGCTTATTTTTCTTATTCTTAAATGGTTTGAAAAGAGAAAGATTCATTATTGGTCGCTTCTCTTGTGGCTTCCTTATCTAGTTGTTGTCTCTTATGTAAACAACGTCTTGTTTCCTATTACTTATCCTGGAGACAGCCCTAATCCCTCTACAGGATTATTTATTCTTGCAGGCTTTTTTGTCTATCCAATATACATATTTTCTCTTAATTCTGTTGCTTGGATGAAGGACTAGAGTTAATCAATTGTTTTTGGGGAGTGAAATAATGATGAAAGAGGTTATTTATAATCACGAAGACTTATTAAAGATGCTAGATTTTAATAGAAATAAGAAGCATGGAAGTGATTTGAACAACTTAATTGCTTATTTGGCGTACCAGGTTTGTTAACAGCATTGTTTCAAAAGAAGGGATGATAACAGGTCAGTGGAAAAATGGGTCGGTGCAGCAGCAATTTGTATAAATGAAGAAAGTCAGTTACTAATGGTGCTTCAAGGCAAACCAGAAGAAGAGAAGACATGGTCTATACCGTCTGGTGGTTTAGAGGCAAATGAAGATTTAGAACATTGCTGTTTGCGTGAACTACTGGAGGAGACGGGCTATATTGGTGAGATCTGTGGTAAGGTTAAGGTCAAAAAAGATGTGCTTAAAGAATTAAATATAATCATTGAAGTCCACTATTATTTAGTGGAGATTATTGCAGGTCAAATGAGTATTCAAGACCCAGATCATCTTATTTATGATATTGCTTGGAAGGGCATCGATGAAATGTAAAGTCTATCGTTATCTTTTCCAGAGGATAGGGGATTTTTAATATACTGTATGAAATAGCAACGAACTTGCTTATTGTATCGAAAGAAAATTTAGTAGATGAATAGAGATAACTTGCGAAAGAAGGAGAAAAAAACTTTGGCGAACAAGCATTAGATAGGCTTTACAAAACATTTGGTTGCAATCGCAACCTTTTTTTATGGAAGAAATAAAAACAGGGGGGGTCATGATGGGTAATCTAAAAGGTAAAGTGGCTCTAATCACAGAAGCGAGCTCAGGTATTGGGCGTGAAACATCATAGGTGGCGCGGGAGAGAGGATTCATTATGCTGCGACTAAAGGGACTCTGGATACAATGACGATTGGAATGTCGAGGGAATTTATAGAGTACGGTATCATTGTAAACGGAGTGGCACCAGGGTTTGTTGACACCCCTTTCCATGAAAAATTTGCCCCAAAAGATGACCGGCTAAAACGCATGTCCGCCACAACATCAATTAAAATGGCTGCTAAACCGATGGAAGTAGCAGTGTGCGTCACCTTCCTCGCATCTGATCCCTTAAAATATATAGTAGGCGAAACAATCAATGCGAGTGAGGGAAGGTAAATAGTAATGAATTCAAAGCAATGGTAAATGCTATTCGTACATTATGTTTGTTTCAACCTGTGAAAAAATAAAATGTGTAACTGTTTGTGCAACTGGACTCATTTTATCAATGAATGCTTCTGCTTGCGCAAATGTTTCAAAATGCATTTTAAGCATAAAACAGGCACTTCCGGCAACGCGATAACAAAATGCGACGTTAGGCAATTTCTTAATATTATTTTTAAAAGATTGATAATCACCATTTTTCACCGTTGCTTCGATGATACATTGAATCGGCAAGCCTAATCTTTCATGATCTACTTCTAATGTATATTTTTTAATTACTCCAAATGACTCCATTTGTCTTATGCGTTCTGTGACAGAAGGGGAAGACAAATTCACTCTTCGACCAATCTCACTCATGGATAAACGGCTATTTTGATGTAATTCATTAATGATTTTCTTATCAATATCATCGATTTTCATTTTTAAAAGTGAATCCTCCTATAACGTTTAATATTAAAATAATTTGTTGCATTTTCATTTTGAATTTAATGTAAATGGGCTTTTTTATTTCTTATAATAATAAATATTATCAAGGAGGTGCTTTAAATGGCAAGAATTGTCGCATCAAATATTGGAGAAACCCCTTTTCAAAGATTATTAGGACATAATAGTGAATTATTGGATGATTGGAGCCGATTAGGTGATACGCTAGAAACAAAAGGGTTCCTATCTGCCGAATTAAAAGAACAAGTAAGGCGAGCTTTGGCACAAGGAAATGGTTGTACTTATTGTAAAGCTAAAGGTAGACCAGAACCTGACAAATATAATGAAAAAACAGCAATTTCCGTTGGATTTGCAGAAGTATTTTTAAAGAAAAAAGGGGACATTTCTCATTCATCTTTTGAGGTTTTAAAAGAAATATTTACCGTTGAGGAAATAAGTGAACTTTGTGCCTTCATTTGCTTTACAACAGCTTCTCAGTACTTTGGGGCAATGATGAATTTAGAAGGCTCTCGTTCTTGATCTTAGTCAAGAGAGTAAATTATTTAACTAATGAGCGAACTTATAAAAAATGGGGTCAAAGATTTTATACACATTTATAAAAGAAGGAGGTGGCCAAGGGTGGCCCCTTCTTTTTCTCATTTACTGGATTTCCTTTACAGCGAGGTGAAGACTAGAGTAGGTTTTTACTTTAAAACTAACGCCAAGTGAAACCATTGTCTGAGCGATTTCTGGGCGGATACCCGAGATTTTCGCTGAAATGCCGACTAATTGAAGTGCTTCAATTACATCGAATAATTGCTTGGCGACCATTGTGTCAATAATGGGTACGCCTGATAAATCAAAGATGATATGCTCTAATTCAAGATTAGAAGCAGACGTTATTGAGACATGCATCAGTTTTTGTGCACGATTTGTATCCATAATACCAATCAAAGGGATGACCCCGAGTTTTTCTGTAATTCTTACAATGGGAATTGAAAGTTCCTCGGCTGCAGATTCTGCACTAAGGATTCGCTGATTAAACTGTTTCGAGTAAGACATACTCAGCCAATAAACAGCACGATCCACTACAGCATCAAATTTTGAAATGATATCGTAAAATACATCAATACTTAGAGCGAAATCATTGGCCGTTTTCTTAATGATTTCACCGATCAGTGATCGATAGTATCTTACTTCCTCAATTGCAGTTTCAAGATTTAAGTTAAGATTTGCCCATAGATTAACCGTTTCTTTTCCCCATTCTTGTAAGGTTTCAAACGTGTGCTCTTCGGATGTTGAGATAGATTGAGCATAAATATTTATTAACTTTTCTCGCCAAAGTTTGATATCCACTTGTGTTTTATTTGTATAGGATTGATTAGCTGCTATATGTCGCTTTTCTGCTAATAAAGGTTTTTGGGCAATGATTCTTTCAGTTATTTGCTGTAAGTGTTCTTCGATTTTTATTGTCAATAGTCACAGCCTCCAATTTATGTCACTTTTAATGGTAGCATGTGTGAGAGGGATGACTCAAGAAAAAGGCAAGTGAACAACCACTAGCTACCTATAGTCACCCATATAATCTAGATTGACTTAATTGTATACATTTGTATACAATTATAATGTGCGAAGGAGGTGAGATAATGAAAGATAAACAAAGTGAATTTGAGAATCATCCTAGAGATGAGCGAAGGGGCAAAAGAAACCGCCCGCATAAAGAGGGGGCTAAAACATTTCGTAGAGGACGAGCGCTCACTTTTTTAGAGAGCTTAAGGCTCAAGGAATCAATTTTGAAGAAACAATTAACATCACCAGAATTGCAAACCATTAATCCTATATTAGTGGGAGAGTTGAAAGCAATAGATATGATTATTGAAGAATACATCAATCATTTTCATTTGAACGAATTAGCGAGTGAGTCAGAACTGAATATGGAAAAGGGGGATGAGCATGAAACAAATTAATCGATATATTGATAAGGTGTTTTATCAATACGATGAACTCTTAGAGGAGGTACTTCAATCAATTAATGAAAATGGAATGAGAGCTATTTCTGTTTCTCCTTCTACAGGGAAGCTTTTAACATTGCTCGTATCAACATCAGGAGCAAAGAATGTTCTTGAAATTGGTGCGCTCGGTGGATACAGTGGCATTTGTTTAGCACGAGGATTTGGGAAGTCGGGAGAACTAACATCATTAGAAATAGAAAAAAGCTTTGCCGAATTAGCTTCAGGCAATTTAGCTAAAGCAGGGTTTAGTGAGCAAGTATCTTATATCGTAGGTCCAGCTCTTACAAGTCTAGCAGTACTTGAAGAGGAACGGAGACAATTTGATTTCTTCTTTATTGATGCCGATAAGGAAAACTATGAAAATTATTTAATTGCTTGTATTAAGCTTGCAAAGGATGGTGCATTAATAGTCTGTGATAATGTACTTGCAAATGGTAGTGTAGCGGATGAAAGTAGTGAGCCTAAACGTTATACAGAAAATATGAAGAGATTTAATCAAATAGTCGCTAGTCATCCTCAACTAGAGTCTACTTTAATTCCAATAGGCGATGGTTTAACCATTTCAAGGGTGAAAAAATAACCCATAGATAAAAGTGCTCACCAGCTTCTTACCTCGTAAGCCGGCGCGCACTTTCTGCTTATTAATCGTAAAAAATCAAATGAATATTACTACTGGTACGAGATTTAGCGAAAAATTCTGCTTCATTTCCTCCGTCAACAAATTTACCAATACTGCGGAAAATCCCGCACTCTCCCCTTGCAATATTGCGATAGCCGACATAATCATTATAGCTTTCGGGATCGTACTCCCATAACTCTACTTTCACTTTTCCTTTTGGACCAACATAGTTATCACGGCAAATCATATAGTCGCCACCAGTAGAAGCATAAATTTCACTTTCTGCTCCGTTACTTGATAAACTCTGTTCACCTAAATAATCCCATCCACTACTAGCAGTAGCAGTAATAGGGATAAGACAAATAACTAATAATGCACATAGAGAAGCTTTTACTTTCTTCATCGCCATTCCTCTTTTCTGTTCGGATTGTAAAATAATTTCCTGTTTATCCTATCAGTATTTTATGGAAAATATGACGAATCGTATGTTATCACACTTGCTTTATCGAGTAGGATTAGCTCCCTAACCTTACGCCTCTTTTGATTGAGGGTATAAAGTTGGAATTATATTTTAGTAAAATAATCTTGTCTTTCTTATACATGCAATGACCATTAAACAATGTTATAGTCAAAGAAAAAAAGTGAGGCATATATATGTATAGATGTTCTTGGTCAAATAGCAATCAATTAATGCAGAATTACCATGATAAGGAATGGGGTATTCCTAGTAAAGATGATCGCTATTTGTTTGAAATGCTTTCATTGGAAGGTGCTCAGGCAGGTCTATCTTGGCAGATTGTTCTATCTAAAAGAGCTAACTACCATGAGGCGTTCCATAATTTTGATATTGAATATTGTGCGAGTTTAACAGACGCCGACCTATTAGCCATTAAAGAGAACCACGGTGTGATTAAGCATTTAGCCAAACTACAATCAGTTAGAAATAATGCTCGCGTTTTATTGGAAGTTCAAAAAACATACGGCAGCTTTGCAGCGTACATTTGGAGCTATGTTGATCATGTACCTTTTCAGAATGAGTGGCAATCCGAAGATCAAGTCCCTGCTCAAACGGAATTATCTAGTCAGATAAGTAAAGATTTAAAAAAGAAGGGATTTAAATTTGTAGGTCCTGTAACCATATATAGTTTTATGCAGGCTGTGGGAATGGTTAATGATCATGTGACTAATTGTATATGCTACGAACCAGTAGGAAACTAAAGGGATGGCGACTGTCATTCCTTTTTTTATGAATTCCTTACAAATAACAAAATATGCGATGCTTTTTTAACAAGTCTTTTAAATAACTACCGAGTTTAACCATTTAATTATATAAAAAATTATATAATTTGCAATTTATATATAAAATTATATAATAAATACAATTATTAAAAATGAGGTACTAGATATGGAAGAATTTAAGCAGGTTTTAGAGAGTTTTATCCCTATAGCAAAATCCACTGCAAAAATGTTTGGACCAAACTGTGAAGTCGTTATTCATGATTTGACGAACCCTCAGGCATCGGTCATGTATACAGCCAATAATCATGTAACAGGAAGAGAAGTAGGTCAATCTTTTGATCACCTGGTGAAGACTGTTTTACAATCAAAAGAATTTAAAGAAGATTATCTTGCTGGTTATACATTTGTAACAAAAGATAAACGTACTATTCGTTCTTCGACATCATTAATACGTGATTCCAAGCAAAGAGTGATTGGTGCTTTCTGCATAAATTTTGATGTGGAAGCATTGAACCAACTGCAACAATTTATGAGTACATTTCTTCCCGCACAAGTTAATGTTCCAGAAAAGGAAACTAAATCGGATGATAATATTGAGAATGTGGAAGAAATAGTAAATCAATTGATTGAACAAATCATTCAAAATAGTCTACATCCTGTCATGAAACGCAACCAAAAAATTGAGTTAATAAGGTTTATGGACGAAAAAGGCATTTTTTTAATGAAAGGATCTGTTGAGAAAGTCGCATCCTTGTTAGGAATTTCTAAAGTGACTGTTTATAGTTATTTAGATGAAATTAAAAATAAATCAAGTAAAGGAGAAGTAAATGAAAAAGATCTTTGAAGTAGGAAATTTAAAATCAAATGGGCACTATGCTTTAGCAACGGTACATCAGAACACCGTTTATATATCAGGACAATTTGCCGTTAATCCAGAAACCTGTGAAAAAGAATTTGGCCCAATTGAAGAAGAAACTTTGCAGGCACTTAAGAATGTGGAAATGATTGTAGAAGAAGCTGGAAGTACAAAAGAGCAGATTTTGCGTTTAACAGTATATATTCCAGATGTGAAATTATGGGATAAAGTAGATGCGGTTTATAAGGTATTTTTTGGTGAACATAAACCAGCTCGTACCGTAGTACCTACAAAAGAATTACATTTCGGATTCAAAGTTGAAATAGATGCCATTGCGTATATTTAATCATATTTTTTTATCAGTTTCATATAAAAAAATCTATTTTATATAAAAATTTTCGAAGGGTCGGAAGTATTAATGGAACAATTTATTTGTAACAGCTGTGAAAAAAATTATGAGATGACGTCAACTATATGGAAATGTGAATGTGGTGGTGTATTAAATATAGTAAAAGATACCCCAAGAGTTGATATGACAGCTTGGAATAATTATCCTAACTCATTATGGCGTTACTTTGAAACCATGCCTTTTTCAAAGGATTCAAAGACATGGGAATCCGTTACAATGGGGGAAGGTCAATCACCTTTAATCGTTTTGGATCCTATAGAGCCAAATGTGTATGTAAAAGTTGATTATATGATGCCTACCCTATCTTTTAAAGATCGCGGGGCCGTTGTTTTGATGGCAAAGGCAAAGGAATTAGGGGTTACAAAAGTAATTGCTGATAGTAGTGGTAATGCAGGTACAGCAATTGCAGCTTATGCAGCACGTTGTAATATTGCTTGTGATATATATCTAAGTGATGAGACTTCACCCAAAAAGATAGCTCAAATAAAAGCACATGGAGCATCGATTAAAGAAATTCATGGTACTCGTGAGGAAATTGCAGCCGCTGCACAAAATGCCGTAGATAGTGAAAAAGTTTTTTACGCAAGCCACGTGTATAATCCATATTTTTATGAAGGCACGAAAACATATGCCTATGAAATTTATGAACAACTTAGTGGGGTGCCTGATACACTAATTATTCCGGTCGGAAACGGCACACTTCTCCTTGGTGCTTATTATGGCTTTAAGGAGTTATTTGAAAATGGATTAATTGATCACATGCCTAAGATCGTTGCCATTCAAGCAGAGAATTGTGCACCCCTTGTGAAAGCTTACCAAAACGGGAAAGAATCAGCACAACCTATAAAAAATAGAGGCACTTTAGCTGAAGGGATAGCTATTGCTGCTCCAGCTCGTTCTAAACAAATTTTAGAAGCTGTACGAAATACGAATGGCACTTTTATTCAAGTTAAAGAAGATGAAATTCTAAATGCACGAGCAAAACTTAGTGAGAAAGGGTTTTATGTGGAAGTAACATCAGCAGTAAACTATGCGGGATACATGAAGTATAAAAAGAAAGCAGAAGAAAAAATAGTCATACCGCTTTGTGGAGCAGGAATTAAATCAAAATAAAACCAGACGATTATCAAGATGAATAGACTAAGTAGAGCTTTTATAGGGAAAAGGGTTTTCAGCAGGTGGAACAATAGGTCAGATAATAAATCAATTGAAAGGATTTAATGAATGAAAAAAAGATGGCTAGGGTAGGGAAATGGATTATCATAACGTAAAAAAAGAGGCTTATTCTTAAAGAATAACAGAGACGTGAAGGTACTAAATTAAAGATAGAAAAAGACGTAAAAAGAGGTGAACAAAGAATGACCGAACGACTGGTGCCGCTCTCTCGTTTATCGGATAGAATCAAAATCGAACCGTACTACTACAAAATGGGACTAAACGGGACTTATAACGAATGCTATGTGAGAAGTGAGATTGCTACTCAACTTTTGAAAGTAGTTACTTTTCTACCGGAAGGAATCGGGGTACACGTATGGGATGGGTGGCGCTCTTTTGATACACAGCTTGCCATTTATGAAGCGACAAAGAAGGAATTAATGCTAAAGGGGTTCCAAGGTGTTTCTTTAGAAAGGGAACTAACAAAATATGTGGCTAAGCCTACAAAAGATATTGATCATCCTTCTCCGCATTTAAGTGGTGGAGCAGTTGACCTTACCTTATTTGATGGCAATGGGCCCTTACCAATGGGAAGTGAATTTGATGAATTTCATGAAAGGTCGCAGTTAGATTATTTTGAGGAAAAAAAAACATTGACCTCTCTCGAAAATATATACCTAGCCAATAGAAAACTATTAAAAAGAACGATGTTGAATGCTGGTTTTATCTCGAATATAGATGAGTGGTGGCATTATGAATATGGAACAAAAAGCTGGGCAAATAAGGTTGGAGCAAAAAAATATTTTAAAGGGATATTAGAAATTTAATATTTTCCATTTACTTCCATTTGACACTATACCTGTAGGGGTATATGATGGTTGTTGTAAGGAGGGAGGCATTAATGAAATATAATCGACAAATGATCAACCGTGTAAAAAGAATGGAAGGACAATTACGCGGTATCGTAAAAATGATGGAAGATAATAAAGATTGTCGGGAAATTGTAACACAACTCTCAGCTGTTCGTTCTGCAGCAGATCGGACGATTGGTTTAATCGTCAGCAATAATTTAGTTGATTGCGTACTAAATGGGACTGAAGGATCAAGTAATGAAGAAATGGTAAAAGAGGCGGTATCGATGTTAGTAAAAAGTAGATAGAGTTCTCTTGACAATATATTTTTTTATCTTTTATTATACCTATAGGGGTATGTGTATATCAAAAAGGAGGAAATAATAATGAATGCAAACAAAGTATTAGATGCCAAAGGGCTGGCGTGTCCCATGCCGATTGTGAAAACGAAAAAGGCAATGAATGACATGGAAAGTGGTGAGGTTTTAGAAATTCACGCAACAGATAAAGGAGCAAAGAGTGATCTAACAGCATGGGCTAAATCTGGTGGCCATGAATTAGTCGATCATACTGAAGAAAATAATGTTTTTAAATTTTGGATTAAAAAAGGGTAAGAAGGAGGCTATTATGGTAGAAAAGAAAAAAACAACCATTATCTTATTTAGTGGGGACTATGATAAAGCTATGGCTGCTTATATTATTGCTAATGGTGCAGCAGCTTACGATCATGAAGTAACAATTTTTCACACTTTTTGGGGATTAAATGCTTTAAGAAAAGAAGAGTTAGTACCAGTAAAAAAAGGTTTTATGGAAAAGATGTTTGCAAAAATGATGCCTAGAGGTGCCGATAATATGGGGCTATCTAATATGCACTTTGCAGGTATGGGCCCAAAATTAATTAAAAATGTGATGAAAAAACATAATGCAGTCCCTCTCCCTAATTTAATTGAAATGGCACAAGAACAGGATATCAAACTGGTTGCTTGTACAATGACAATGGATTTGTTGGGGTTACAACAGGAGGAACTATTAGACGGTATTGAGTATGCAGGTGTAGCTGCTTATTTAGCCGATGCTGAAGATGGGAATGTGAATTTATTTATCTAATCAATAGGGGGATATGAAATGGAAATAATCAATGATGTCCTTTTATTCTTTATTACTGCCTTTTTTCTTACACGTTTTATTTCAGTGAAAGGAATAAAGCAGATTTCAACTGCCGATTTACGAATGGTGTTAAAAGATAAGGAAAAACAGTTTGTTGATGTACGAACTCATTCAGAGTTTAAAGGTAGATCTATTCCTTCATTCCAAAAGATCCGTTGCAGCAATTGAAGAAACTAGGGTATACAAAAATCACAAATATAAAGGGCGGGATGAATGCCTGGTAAGAGAGGAGTTTTATTATGATTCAAGTATCACCAGAAAGTGTTAAAGACCTCTTACAAAACAACCATGATGTGAGCATTGTGGATGTAAGAGAAGTGGAAGAAGTAGAACAAGGAAAAATTCCATCAGCCATTCATATACCATTACGATTATTGGAGTTCCGAATGCATGAATTAGATAAATCAAAAGATTATATAATGGTTTGTCGTTCAGGGGCAAGAAGTGGGCAAGCAACAGCTTTATTAGAACAACATGGTTATCGTGTGAAGAACATGTCAGGTGGAATGCTCGCATGGGATGGCAAGGTAATATAATTTTTTTTACATTTAAATATACCCATGTAGGTATATAAGGAGGGCCAAAGATGAATGAAGTGAAAGCAAATCAAACAGTCGACGCAAAAGGGTTAGCTTGTCCGATGCCAATTGTCCGGACAAAAAAGGCCATGAAGGAATTAGAGGCAGGGCAGGTAATGGAAATTCTAGCAACTGACAAAGGGTCTAAAGCTGACCTCAAAGCTTGGTCTGAAAGTACAGGACATCAATATCTAGGTACTGTAGAGGAAGGGGAAGTACTAAAGCATTATGTTCGTAAGGCTTCTGAATATGAGGAACAACCAGAACGGCACCATCCACATGTCATTAAGAATGATGAGCTGACAGAGAAAATCGCTAAGGGGGAGTCTTTACAGATTCTAGATGTTCGAGAAGAAGCAGAGTATGCTTTTGGTCACATACCTGGTGCGCTATCTGTGCCTTTTGGACGTTTGCAGCAAGAACTAAATAAACTTAATCAAGATGAGCCTATTTATGTTATTTGTCGTACCGGTAACCGAAGTGATATGGCGGCACAACTTTTAGAAAGTAAGGAATTTAAAGCAGTCAATGTTGTGCCAGGTATGAATAGCTGGAGTGGGAAAGTGGAAGGAATTTAAATAATCAATGAATCATGGTAGTAACACAAAAAATTTTGAAATAATAAATACCATTGGGGGTATAATGATGTCTTTTAAAAAAATGAAAGCAAGTGAATTAACAACGATGATAGTTAATAAAGAGCCATTATTTATTCTAGATGTTCGTAATGAAGCTGATTTTCAAGATTGGAAGGTAGAAGGTCATGATTTTAACTACTTGAATATACCTTACTTTGAACTATTAGACGGTGTAGAAGGCATTATTGAGCAGCTGCCTAAAGATCAAGTTATCTTAGTTGTATGTGCGAAAGAAGGCTCTTCCATAATGGTGGCGGAAATGCTATCAGATGAAGGGCTGGAAGTCAGTTATTTAGAAGGTGGAATGAAAGCATGGAGTGAGCATTTAGAGCCTGTTAAAGTAGGGGAATTGAGTACAGGAGGAGAAATGTATCAATTCGTTCGTATGGGTAAAGGCTGTCTTTCTTATATGGTCATTTCAGATGGTGAAGCAGCAATTATCGATGCTACGAGAATGATAGATGTATATCTTGATTTTGCCAAAGAAAAAAAGGTGAAAATTACGCATGTTTTTGATACGCATTTACATGCAGACCATATTTCTGGCGGACGTGACATCGCAGCAAAGATGGACGCTGTTTATTGGTTACCACCCAAAGATGCAGAAGAAGTAACATTCAATTATGCCAAACTAGAAGATGGTAGTGAAGTGAAAATTGGAGAAACATCTATCAATATTCATGCCCTTTATTCACCGGGACATACCATTGGCTCGACTTCATTTGTCGTAGATGAACGCTATTTATTAACAGGTGATATATTGTTTATTGATTCTATCGGTAGACCCGATTTAGCTGGGCTTGCAGATGACTGGGTTGGAGATTTACGTGAGAGTTTATATAAGCGATATAAACAACTATCAAGTGAACTCATCGTTTTACCTGCCCATTTTATGATGATTGATGAATTGAATGATGATGGCAGTGTGGCCGGGAAGTTAGGTGTGCTTTTTAAACAGAACCATGGGTTAAATATTGAGGATGAAAGTGAATTTAGAAAGATTGTCACTGAAAATCTCCCACCGCAACCCAATGCGTATCAAGAAATACGTCAAACAAATATGGGGAAAATCACTCCAGATAATGATAAACAAAGAGAGATGGAGATTGGACCCAATCGCTGTGCGGTGAGATAAAGAAATATTCATATAGAGGGACCGGAGATGGGTCCCTTTTTTAGGTCAGCTTTAAGGAGATGAGCATAATGGATTTAGCATTTATTGTGACGATATTTTTAATTGGTTTTATTGGCTCTTACTTATCAGGATTACTAGGTATCGGTGGTTCTATCATTAAATATCCGATGCTATTATATATTCCACCATTACTAGGTGTCGCGACTTTTACTGCGCATGAAGTGTCAGGTATTAGTGCTGTCCAGGTTTTCTTCGCTACGATTGGCGGGGTTTGGGCATATCGTAAAGGTGGATATTTGAATAAAACATTAATCATTTATATGGGGGCTAGTATTTTAATAGGTAGTTTTATAGGCGGTTATGGATCGAAGCTCATGTCAGAAGGTGGCATTAATCTCGTATACGGTATACTTGCTTTAATTGCTGCAGTTATGATGTTTATACCTAAAAAAGGAATAGATGATATCCCATTTGATCAGGTCACTTTTAATAAATGGTTAGCAGCAGCTCTTGCGCTTGTCGTCGGTGTGGCAGCAGGGATTGTTGGGGCTGCAGGTGCCTTTTTATTAGTCCCAATCATGTTAACCGTATTAAGAATCCCAACAAAAATGACGATTGCTTCTTCTCTTGCTATTACCTTAATATCATCCATTGGTGCAACTGTTGGGAAAGTCACTACTGGGCAAGTTGACTATTATCCTGCAATCATCATGGTTATTGCTAGTTTAATTGCTTCACCTTTAGGTGCAATGGCTGGTAAAAAGATGAATACAAAAGTGTTGCAAATGATTCTCGCATTATTAATACTAGCTACAGCGGTGAAAATATGGGTAGATATTTTTTGAAAAGGTAGTGATGAGCCGATGAATCACTGCTTTCATATTGATACGAGATTGAGTAGGGAATCGCCGCATTCGAAGGAAAAGTAGAAGCTGAGCGCGTCGCAATTTGAGTAGATAACGAACTAACATTTCATCAATTATTAAACATGTCATTTCATACCAGGGAAGCCTCCCGTATATCATCATGCCGAAAGTTTCTAAAGGTAAAGGAAATGGTTGATGAACCGTTTGAAAGGATACTTTTTCCGAGCTAGAACCTTCAACGGGAGCTAAAAGATTTTGGATTTATATAAAGGGAAGGTTGTTGCGTTTGTAAATGTTGGGATGAAGTGAAAATAGTCGCTATCCTAAACCATCATCCCAAGTTCAATATAAATGAAGAGGCATTACCCACTCTGCCTCAGCTTATGATTGTCTTTGCTTTAAATGGTAGACTATTTAATAAGCACCGAAAATAGAAACAGCATGTGCTCCTTCTGTATTTGCTCGAAGGAGTACATGTTTCCATTCCAGCTCGTCTGATGGAATCCCGTGATAATAAATATCGTGCAAAATACTCGATAAGAAGGCATCTCCTGCTCCAGTTGTATCAACAACATCTACGGTAGGTGCTTCAACGGTTATACTCTTCTCTTTATGAAGTAATGTTGCACCTAAACGGCCCCTTGTAATCATTATCCACTGATTCGACCATGAAGAAAGCTGTTGTAATGCTGTTCTATAGTCTTTGGCTTTACAAAGAAATAGCAGCTCTTCCTCTGTCATTTTAATTAGATCTGCCTCTTTTAAAAAGGCATTGATTGTCTTTCTACAATCTGATTCATTCTTCCATCTCTTTAAACGGATATTTGCATCCATGACGATGAAATGCTGATATTTCTTTGCTAGTTTAAGTGCTTTAAAGCTTGTCTTCTTTGCAATGTCATGAAAAAGCGTTCCGGAACCGAAATAGGAGATATGCGTTTTTTGATAGATGCTTTCATTCAACTCGTTTGCTTCTAACCATATATGAGGGGTGTCATTTTCGTAAGATTGAAATTCACGCTCTCCATCCTCTTGCACAATTGATACGATACATAACTTTTTATTAACTGATGTAATGGTACCAGACAGGTCGATGCCTTCATCTTCTAATTGCTGTTTGGCATATTGACTATGCTCATCAGTACCTATTTTTGTCATATAAAAGGTAGGAACACTTTTCCTAGCTAGACGGATGGCTACATTGGCGGTTGCTCCTCCTACTTTCATGAATGATTGGCTATTAGGTGAAATAATGCGGTCCATGATTACTTCACCGAAAGAAATCACACCTTTACTTTTCACAATCAGGTCTCCCATCGTTTTTGATAAGGCTGATTATACTATAACTTTGTATTTATCTCTGCCTTCCAAGTCACAAAATGTCCTCCTCTTTTTCCACAAACCATTCGTTTTTATTTTCAAAAAGTTATCTTTATAAGAACTTAGAAAAATCACTTTATTTATATTAATTAACTACTAACTGGTACAACAAATATTATCAGGGTGAAATCGCAATTTTTCATTGACAGCTTAGGTGGAAAGTCGTATATTGATTAAATAAAATTAATAAATATTCATATCTATGCAATTGGATAGAAAGGGTTCTTTCTAATGAAAATAACAGTAGGTACACCAGAGTATATAAGAGAGCCAAACGCACTTATGAAAATTGGCAGTAATGTAAAGAAATATGGAGAAAAAGTCGTCCTTATTGGTGGGATAAAGAGTCGTGAAATAGTAGAAAGTCATGTAAGAGACAGTTTCAATAATGAGGGAATGACACTAGCTGCTTCCATTTGGTACGGTGGAGAATCTTCTAGAGAAAATGTTGAGAGATTAATAGAAGAACTCAGTACAATCGACTATGATGTCATCCTTGTATGTGGAGGAGGGAAAGCGATTGATACTGTTAAGGCAGTAGCCGCACACGTAAATAAACCTCTTGTTGCACTCCCGACGATTGCAGCGACATGCGCAGCAACGACTCCTATTTGGATTACATATAGTGAACAAGGTGAATTTCTTGCCATCAGTCGTGATGCGAAGGTGCCAGAAATGGTTGTTGTTGACTCAACAGTTATTTTGCACTCGCCTGTTCGATATTTAATTGCTGGAATTGGTGATACGTTAGCTAAGTGGTTTGAAACGAAGACATCAGTTAAAAAAGCAACACCAAATGCAAGGAACCAAACAGCGATTGCTATTGCTAATCAGTTATACAAAACGATGTTAGCAATCGGTGAGCAATCAGTTGCATCTATGAAAAATAAGGAATTGTCAACTGAGCTTGAAGATATGATTGATGCGATTCTGTTAATCAGTGGAAGTTTGAGTGGGTATGGCGGAGATGATTGTCGAACTGCGGGTGCGCATGCCATTTACTCTGGATTGACAATCTTCCCAGAAATACATGAAACGTATCATGGTGAAATTGTTGCTTTTGGTATTTTAGCGATGCTAGCAATGGAAAATGAAGAAGAAAGCGAAATCAAAGAGTTAATAGCTTACTATCAAAAAGTGAATCTACCATATACACTACAGCAAATGAATGTGCCTGAATTGTCTGAATCACAGTGGCAGGAACTTGGAGACGTTTCAGTGACTATTGAAGATATGGAGAATATGCCATTTGCTGTTACACCAGATATGGTTATCACAGCTGTCAAGCAAGCAGATGAATATGGAAAAGACATGTTAAGAAAATAAATAGAATGGTTAATGGAGGAAAATGAGTCATGAAAAAATGGTTTTTAGCAATCACAATGATGGTCCTTGCTGTGACATTAGCCGCTTGCGGCGGATCAGGTGAATCTGAAGAGGGTTCTGGCGAAAACAAAGAACCATTAAAAGTTACTTTACCCACATGGACAGGTTATGGACCGCTATTTTTAGCAAAGGAAAAAGGTTACTTTGAAGAAAATGGAATTGATGTTGAACTTTCAATTGTTGAAGGTCTTGGAGAAAGAAAACAAGCCCTAGCAAGCGGACAAATAGATGGAATGGCTACTGCACTTGATGTGCAAGTATCATTAGCTGCATCAGATATTCCTTTAAATGTGGTATGGTTATTGGATGATTCTTACGGTGGAGACGGTATTTTAGTCAAAGATGATATGAAAGAAATCAGTGACTTAAAAGGCAAGCAAGTTGCTTTTGAAGTCGGGTCTACAAGTCATATGTTAGCTTTAACCGCACTAAAAGATGGGGGCTTAACTGAAGAAGATGTTGAAGTTGTATCAATGTCTGCTGGGGATGCAGGAGCGGCTTTTGCGGCTGGTAAAGTAGACGCAGCAGTTACTTGGGAGCCTTGGTTATCTAACGGTTCTGAAGCTAACGGTAAAGTATTACTAACTACGAAAGATCTTCCTGGTATTATTGTTGATACAGTTAGTTTCACGGAAAAAGTCATTGAAGAGCGTCCTGAAGATGTACAAGCATTTGTAACAGCCATGGGTCAAGCAATGGACTACTGGAAAGAAAACGAAGATGAAGCGAATGAAATAATGGCAAAAGGCTTAAAAATTGATGTAGAAGAATTTGTTGCAACGGCAGAAGGATTAAAGTTCTTGGATAATGAGGCGAATAAGGAATTATTTGGTACAGAAGACGCTAAAGGCGGCATTTACCAATCGACTGAAAACGCGGCAAAGTTCTATAAAGAACAAGAGATTATTACAGCTGAGCCAGCAGCAGAAGATATTATTAACCCTACTTTTATCAAGTAATGATATGAATTATTCGGAGCCTAACCGCAAGCAGTCAGCGGTTAGGCTCAGGTTATTTTTATCTCTGGTAATTGGTTGAAGAAGGAAAAATTAGAAAATGGGTGAGAAAAAATGTTAGGAAAATTATTAACCCCGAATAAAGAAATTCCAAAGTCCCTTTATTCATCAGTCGGCATTATCACTTTTCTTATTGTATTAGGAATATGGGCAGGAATTACTTATACTGGGCTCGTTAACCCGTTGTTTTTACCAACACCTACAGCGGTATTAACCACAGGCATAGATTTATTTAGCAATGGAAATCTTCTTTCAGATATAGGCATTAGTTTTTCAAGAGTATTAGTCGGTTTTTTAGTGGCGGCCTTAATTGGTGTACCTCTTGGGATATTAATGGGTTCTCTAAGAATTATGCAAGGCGCATTTGAGCCACTCATAGGTTTTATTCGTTATATGCCAGCTTCAGCGTTTATTCCATTATTAATTTTATGGATTGGTCTTGGAGAGACGCAAAAAATGAGTGTTATCTTTCTCGGAACATTCTTTCAATTAACGTTAATGATCATGGATGTAACAAAGAATGTGCATAATGATTTGATTGATGTTTCTTATACATTAGGTGCCTCTAAGTTACAAGTATTTACGAGAGTGATACTCCCGGCAACCATGCCTGGGATTGTGGATACATTAAGAATTACATTTGGATGGGCGTGGACTTATTTAGTTGTGGCAGAGATTGTTGGTGCTTCCAGTGGAATCGGCTATATGATTATGCAGGCATCAAGATTCCTACAACCTGATAAAATTATTGTTGGTATTTTGATCATTGGTTTATTAGGATTATTGACTGACCTCATCTTTAAATGGATTTACCGTAAATCTTTTTCATGGATGAGAAAGGAAGGATTGTAATATGACTACACCGAAGCTTGAAATTAAAGATGTGGATAAAATATTTAGAACAAAAAGCGGCGACACAACCGCACTACAAAAAACATCCTTTACCATTGATGATGGTGAATTTGTTACGATTCTTGGTCCCTCCGGTTGTGGTAAATCAACCGTATTAAGAATTGTTGCTGGTTTAGAGGAAGCGACAACCGGTGAGGTATTATTAGATGGCCAACCTATCGATGGGCCTGGCCCAGATAGAGGCATGGTATTCCAATCGTATACTCTATATCCTTGGTTGACGGTAAAAGAAAATATCTCTTTTGGCTTAAAATTAAAGGGAGCAAAACAAAAGGAAAGAGATGATCTCGCTCGTCATTATCTTCAATTAATTGGATTAGAGGGATTTGAGAATCACTATCCTGTTCAACTTTCTGGAGGGATGAAACAGCGTGTGGCCATCGCTCGTGCGTTAGCAAATGACCCGAAGGTATTATTAATGGACGAACCATTTGGTGCACTTGATGCGCAAACAAGAAATATTATGCAAGAGGTTTTATTAAAGGCATGGGAAAAGTCGAAGAAAACGATTCTCTTTATTACGCATGATGTCGATGAATCAATTTTTCTAGCCGATTCGGTTTATGTAATGACAGCTAGACCAGGAAGGCTGAAGAAAAAGGTACCGATTGATATTGCTAGACCAAGAGACTTTAGTGTGAAAGCGACAAATCAATTCGCACAATACAAAGAAGAACTGTTATCATTAATACGAGAAGAAAGCTTAAAATCTATTTAATTTTATAAATGAAAACAGAAAGGTGCTTGGTACAATTGAAGAGAGAAGCCTATTTCCCTGAGGTCGTTAAGCAGGCCCTCAGCAATATACCTCCAGGGTCATGGATGTCAGCAGTACCGGAAGGATGTATTCGCCTGAACTCGGGTTATCCGGCTGCTAACCTTGTTCCGTCAACTGAATTAAAGGAAGCTACAGAACGATTATTGACAGAAGAACAAGATTTGCCGCTTCACTATATTGGTAGTCCAAGAATTGATCAATTAAGAACACAATTGATCGAGCGTATGAACGAACGAAAGATGGAAGTGCAAGAGGATGAAGTACTTGTGACTTCAGGTGCTTGTCAGGCCATCGATCTTATTGCTCGTATTTTATTAGATGAAAATGCCTTCATTATCGTCGAGTCACCGACTTATATGGAGGCACTGGAAATCTTCCAAAATTACACGAAAAACATCATCACAATCCCTATTGATGCAGATGGTTTGGACACGAAACAATTGGAAGAGATATTAATCGAAAGGACGAAGAAGGAAGAACCTCTTCCAAAGCTTCTCTATACAATTCCAACCTTCCAAAATCCAACAGGCACGACGTTATCTTTCGCTAGGCGGGAGAAATTAATCAAACTAGCAATAGAGTATGATTTTCTCATTCTTGAAGATGATGCCTACGGTGAGCTTGCGTTTGGAGAAAGTCCAACAACATTAAAATCATTAGATGAAGAGGATCGTGTATTTTATGTCGGCTCGCTATCAAAAGTAGTCGCTCCAGGCATGCGTGTTGGCTGGATCGCTGCACATAGTGAGTGGATAGAAGCGCTTTTCTGGTTCAAGAAAGATTTAGAGCATCCCTTTGCCCAGTCGGTGATGTCTGCTTATCTAGAAAAAGTGAATTTAGCCCATCGTTCTGTTTTACTAACAGAAAAATATGAAGAAAAGGCAGTCATTTTATATGAAGCATTGATTCATTTCATGCCTGAGGGTGTGAAATGGTACCGCCCAGAAGGTGGTTACTTTATGTGGATTGAAGTGCCTGGGGTCGATACAACGGCTATGCTTGCGAAAGCGAAACAAGCAGGCGTAGCATACGTACCGGGCCAATACTTCTTCTTACACCAAGACGAGGGCAAAAGCTTCTTACGTTTATCATTTAGCTATGCGAGTAAAGAGGAAATTAAAAAGGGAATCGAAATTCTAAGTCATGTAGTGGCAGAAGAAATCAATAAATAAGGTAGGAGCGTGCACAATCCTGAGGTGCACGCTCTTATTAGGTTTGAAGGTGTGAAGATGATTTATAAAGTGAGCCACTCTTTCAACTGTAAAGGAGAATCAGAGCGAATCGCTACTTTTTTATAGGCTTTCTTAAATCCCATAAAATAAGTTACATGAACAGGTTCCTTTAGTTCTAGAATGATATCTGGGTACACTTTTTCTAAATCTCTAGTCATAAATTCAACGGTATCCTTTGATAATTTCCCTTGAAGTACTGACTTTTCCTCCATCAGTGTTTTAATATCTTCAATTGGAATAACCACTCGTTTCACTAATCCGAGTGATAGGTATAGAGTGCCGTTTTGATAATAAATAGGGTTTAATTTCATTGCTTGTATGTCACCAATGAAAAAAATAACAGCATACACATTGCTGATAAATAGGATTATTGATAAAACGATAGAATACTGATGGATTAACCAATGAATAGCGATAGTTTCAATAAGGATGGCATGGATAAGCATAATCTGAAAAGCAATATAACTGGAGTTTTTATAAAGTGTTATGCCCTCTCGCGGTGTTTTTTTCCAACTAGCAAAAGCATAATAGAACATTAAACATTCTGAACAAACAATACGAATAATCTGATACTTCTTCGTGTAGTGATCAACAGCATATGAATATGAGAACACAGTTGGTAATGAGCTTTGTTTTACTTCCTTAATAATTTGTGGCATATACTTTATAAAGGTTACAATAAGTAAAAGTTCTAAAGAAATAAATATAACCTCGATTAAAATAACGCCCCATACAAAAGAGGAATACGGCGCGAGCAATTCCGCTGGTATAATCAATCTTGCCAAAAGGCAGCCACTCGCACAAAGTAACAATGCAGATTTTAAAGAAAACTTCCCTTTATATAACATGAAAAATAATGGCAACATGATCATGAAGTCAATCAATGAACCCAAAACAACGTCTTGCGCATTTGCCGGTAGAATCAATGCACCAACTGAGGTCTGATACAGAAGGGTATTGAAAAAGAGAACCGCCAGTAATAAAAAAAGCCACAGATACTTCCCTTTGTTTATGGTTTTCATGTCTTATCACTCCCATTTAGTTAAATTATACCATATGAACAGAAGGGGCTTCCAAATAAAAAATGAATGAGCAGGATAATTGAAGTACGGATGTGAAAGGAAAGTACAAAAGAAAACAGAGCCGTAAAATAAAGGGACTAATGCATTTTTGTCATTCAAAGTGTTTGATCAGGAGTCTTTGAGTTTCGCGTTTTCGGACGGGGAAGGATTTCTATAAAAGACGTTCATATTGATTTTACTTTTTAAACATTTATTTACAATACCATTATGAGCAACAAGTAACCATCGAATAAATTCCCCCTGTAGGATAATAAATAATTATTTTAGCAATCCCCATCAAAAAAACCTCAATCAGCTATCGTAAAATAAAGGGGAGGTGAGTGAGTGTGCAGTATAGTGAAACGACGCAAAAAACAATTTGTTTTATAGAGACGCATCTACTAGATAAGATCCAACTTGATGATTTAACAAGGAATGTAGGATATTCCAAGTTTCATCTCATAAGGGTATTCAAACAAGAAACGGGTCGGACAATTGGTGAATATATTCGTTTTCGTAGGCTTGCTTTAGCAGTATCGTTATTAATAGACAGTGATGAATCTATTCTTTCGATTGCTTTTTTGCTTCATTTTCAATCTCAAGAGGCTTTTACGAGGGCCTTTAAAGAGATTTATTCTCTACCACCGGGCAAGTACCGTAAGTTATTTAGTCTTATCCATTTAAAGGAGGAGAACAATAAGATGACGAGAGAAACAATTATTCATGGCTGGATATTAAGTGGAAGCGCCCCAAAATATTATCAAATGACATTGGACCAACAAACTTTCCATACGGGGCATCAATCTGCTTTACTTAAAAATATTAGTGATGTAAATAGCCAGCAATTCGCTACTATTATGCAACAGTTCCAAGCTGAGAAATATAGAGGGAAAAGACTGAAACTAACATGTTATATAAAGACGGAAGATGTAGAAAAATGTGGGGCTTGGATGAGAGTAGATGACAATAATGGTGATGTGCTACAGTTCGATAATATGGATAATCGCCCCATTACGGGTACAAATGCGTGGAATCATTATACCATTGTATTAGATGTGCCTGAAGAGAGTATGTCCATTCATTTCGGGGTATTACTCATTGGAAAAGGGAAGGTCTGGATGGATGGGTTTCAATTAGTAGAGGTCAGTGAACATGTGCCAACAACGAACCTTTCTTTTCAAGAGAGTCTACCAAAAGAACCGCAAAATCTTGATTTTAGTGAATAGATGCTAAAGGAAAGGCTACATGCTTTTCCTATTTTTCTGTGAACTTCATCTCCTGTTTATGCCATAATAAAAGCTGAGTAGTATTGGGTGAGAGGTGAAAGGATGAATAAACAACAATGTCCAGTTTGTGGTGAGCAAAACAACTGTGGGCTTGAAGAGAGCAAGCTCAAGGATTGTTGGTGCTTCCATATTGGTGGTATCCCACAAACACTCTTAGAATTAATTCCTCAGGAGAATAGGGGAAAAAGTTGTGTTTGTGAGAGATGTATAAGAAAATATAAAAAGTGAGATGTATATATTTTACATTCAGGAGGAGTTTGCTCGCTTGATAGCGAATAGAAAATGGAGAAATATTAGGAGGTATTGTGTGTGCAAAAAGTCCGAACTGAAATGTTTGAGTGGATCAAAGCATTGATAATTGCACTAATTATTTCTTTTCTTATCCGTATTTTCATCTTTTCTCCTGTCGTTGTAGATGGGGCTTCAATGGAACCGACATTACATGACCAAAGCCGAGTTGTTATGAGTAAATTAGGTGAACCTGACCGCTTTGATATTGTAGTCTTTGATAGTGATGGAGAGCGTAATTTTATTAAAAGAGTAATTGGCCTGCCAGGAGATGAAATTACCTATGAAAATGATCATTTATACATAAATGGTAAGGAATACGATGAACCTTATTTAAATGAGTTAAAAGAAGCACTAGAAAGAGGCATGCTTACAGATGATTTTGAGCTCAAAGATACGAAAGTAAGTCAAACCGTTGTTCCTGAAGGGCATTATTTTGTATTAGGAGATAACCGAAAACGAAGTCTTGATAGTAGGGTCATAGGTGTCATCTCTGAAGAAAGAATCCTTGGGAAAGCCAAAGCGGTTATTTGGCCGATGGATCATATGGAAGTCGTTAAATAAGGGAGAAGGAAAAACCTAGTTTGTTGATTCGCTAGGTTTTTTTCGTGAATAGAACTTTATTGATAACGTCATGTTAGGTTCTAACATTCACTCGAAAAAATGTTAAACTATAACATATCAAAATAATTAGGAGTCGAAAAAACAGTGAAAAGGATAGTATCGGCGATGGAAGTGGCGAGGTTGGCAAATGTTTCGCAGTCAACTGTATCAAGAGTATTTACTCCAGGTGCAAGCGTGTCCGAGAAGACGAGACAGCGAGTGCTTGAGGTGGCTGAGCAGTTAAACTATCAGCCGAATGCTCTTGCACGAAGTCTTATAACGAAACGAACAAATATGATTGGATTAGCAATGAAGGATATTCAAAACCCATTTTACCATGAAGTATTAGGGATTTTTACGAACAAGCTAAAAGCGAAGGGATATTCAGTTTTATTTGTCTATACAGAAAATGAAGAGATACAGCAAGAGGAAATCAATCATTTTCTTGAATATAATGTCGAGGGGATTATAATTACAGATGCAATGCTCTCATCTAACATTGTGACTAAACTAAAAAATAATCATATTCCAGTGACATTGTTTAATCGCTATGATAAGAATCTTGAGTGTAATTCTGTCAGTTGTGATAATATCAATGCAGCAAATGAAATAGCAAAATATGTCGATCGCCTGTACTGTGAAAAAATCGTCTTTATTACAGGTAAAATAAATACATCAACTAGTCAGGAAAGACAAGAAGGATTTGTTAATTACTTCAAAAACAAAGGAATCCCCGTCAAGATTCTTGAAGGTGACTATACATACGAGAAAGCCTTTTTCTTAACAAAAGAATTGATTGAAAAAGAGTATGTACCAGATGTGATATTTGGGGCTAATGATATTACGGCATTAGGTGCTCTTGATGCATTGAAAAGCAAGGAAATAAAGGTGCCAGAACAGACAATGGTGATTGGTTTTGATGATATCAAAATGTCCTCTTGGCCTAATTATAATCTTTCTACATGGGTTCAACCTATTGAAGAGATGGTGGATGAAACCATTCGCCTCCTTGAACGAAATCAGCGGGAAACCGGGCATAAGACAGTGAAGGTTCAAGGTAAGTTTATCCATCGTCAAACGACAAAATAAAAGAAGGAAAGTCCTTGCAGCCCAAGGATTTTTCTTTATGTAAAAATTTCTGAATATAGGAAAATAACAAAATATATATTTGACAAATGAAAACGCTTCATTTATCATCTATTTCATAACCTTTGCATACGTATGCAAAACAAAATGATATTTTTTTTAAAAGTTTTTGCATACGTATGCAAAAATCCAGAAAGTGAGGAAATGAATGATGGTCATTTACCTAAAAAGAGGAAAAGTAGAAGAGGATATTCAACAAGAAGATTTAAAAGTTTCTGAGATTGTAAGAAACACAATTAATAAAATTGAAAAAGAAGGGGATCAGGCTTTAAAAGAACTATCGGAAAAATTTGATAAATGGTCTCCAGAAACTTTTCGTTTAAGTGAGCAACAAATAGAGGAGATTTGCGCTTCGATTCCTGAACAAACTATTTTAGATATTGAGTTTGCTCAAAATAACATTAGGAATTTTGCCGAAGAGCAACGAAAATCAATGAAAGACATTGAAGTTGAAACAATGCCAGGTGTTATTTTAGGTCATAAGAATATTCCAGTTAATAGTGTAGGTTGTTATATCCCAGGTGGACGTTATCCAATGGTGGCTTCAGCGCATATGAGTGTTTTAACTGCGAAAGTTGCTGGGGTAAAAAGGGTCATCGCTTGTACTCCTCCCATCAATGGTGAAATCCCTGCAGCAACTGTGTACGCTATGCATAAAGCAGGAGCAGATGAAATTTATATTTTAGGTGGAATTCAGGCAATGGCTGGTATGGCAATTGGCACGGAAACAATGGAAGCGGTTGATATGATTGTTGGTCCAGGAAATGCTTTTGTTGCAGAAGCCAAACGTCAATTATATGGTCGCGTGGGTATCGATTTATTCGCTGGACCTACGGAAACACTAGTCGTGGCTGATGAAACCAGTGATCCTGAAATGATTGCTACTGACTTATTAGGTCAAGGAGAGCATGGACCGACATCTCCAGGTGCATTAATCACTACCTCTAAAAAAATTGCAGAGGAAACAGTGAAGGAAATTGAACGCCAATTAAAGATATTACCGACTGCTGATGTAGCACGTGTTTCTTGGAATGATTATGGACAAATCCTTTTAGTTGAGGACGAGCAGGAAGCTTTAACAGAAGCAGATAGACTTGCATTTGAACATGTAGAGATATTAACAAAAAACCCAGACTTCTTTTTAGAGAATATGACGAATTATGGCTGCTTGTTCTTAGGACCAGAAACGAATGTAGCATACGGTGATAAGGTGATTGGTACCAACCATACACTACCAACAAAAGGGGCAGCCAAATATACTGGTGGCTTGTGGGTAGGCAAGTTTCTTAAAACAGTGACCTATCAAAAGGTAACATCAAAAGAACAAAGTGCCTATATTGGTGAATATGCTGCACGTTTATGTCAATTAGAGAATTTCGCAGGACATGCAGAACAAGCTTTACTACGTGTGAGAAGATACGGAAATCAACAGTAAATGAGCTTTTAACTAGATAAAAAGCAGGTGATATTCAATGTTAAGTATGATCGGTTTAATTGGTGGATTAGTCTTACTTACTGTCCTTGTGATGCGTGGGATGAACCTTTTAATTGTAGCGCCACTTTCAGCACTGTTTGTTGCAGTGCTGAATGGTGTTCCGTTATTTCCACAGTTTGCAGGTAAGGATGAAGTAGATTTCATTACGGGTTATATGGATGGTTTTGCCGGTTTCATTACTTCATGGTACTTGATGTTTTTAGCCGGGGCTATATTTGGGAAGGTAATGGAAGATAGCGGTGCTGCTGAAAGCGTTTCCCATTGGATTGTAACAAAAATCGGGATGAAGCATGCTGTGCTTGCAGTAGTCCTTTCTTGTGCAGTATTAACCTATGGTGGTGTTAGTTTATTCGTAGTTGCCTTTGCTGTTTACCCGATGGCAGTAAGTTTGTTTAAAGAAGCCGATTTACCTCGGCGATTTATTCCGGCTGCACTTGCTTTTGGGTCAACAACTTTTACAATGACATCTGCAGGTTCACCAGAAATACAAAACTGGATTCCAATTCCTTATTTAGGGACAAACCCATATGCCGGATGGGAAGTTAGTATAATAACAGCGATATTTATGCTTATATTTGGCTATTGGTTATTGATGAAAGTGATACGAAGGGCGGTAAGGAAGGGAGAAAAATTTGTTGGAAGAGATACAGATAACAATGAAATAAGAAGTGAATTACCTCATCCTTTATTAAGCCTTATTCCTTTATTAGTTGTTCTTATTGTTGCCTTTGTTTTCCACGATTCTTTAGCGCAATCCGCATTAATTCTTGCCTTAACAGGTGGTGTTATAGCTACATGGCTACTTAATCGTAAATATTTCAGAAATTTCTGGGAAGCTGTGGGAGAAGGAACAATGGGAGCTCTTATAGCAATTGGAAATACGGCTGCTGTTGTTGGTTTTGGCGGTGTAGCAAAAATCACACCTGCGTTTTCTTCTGCTGTAGATTTTATGACCAGTATTCCCGGTTCACCATTAATTGGAGGGGCATTGTCTGTTATGGTTATCGCTGGATTAACCGGTTCCTCATCTGGCGGGCAAACAATTGCTTTACCAATCTTAGCACCTCATTATTTAGATATGGGTGTGAATGCAGAAGCGCTCCATAGAACGGTATCCTTATCTTCAGGTACGCTTGATTCATTACCACATGGAGGATATGCGGTGACAACCATTCGTTCTATTGCTGGAGAAACGCATAAAGATGCTTATCCCGCATTCGGTTTAATGACTGTAGTGGTACCAATTGCTGCTGTTGTACTAGCGGTTATTCTATTTTCTTTCGGTGTTGGTGTATAATCTAGAAAAAAGTAAATAGATTCATAGGAGGTTATCGTCATATCTTATTTTGTGGCAATTCTGCATATGGTAGATATTGAGAAAAGTAAGGAGATTCGTCCAGATCACCTAGCGTATTTAAACAAACTGGAGAAAGAACAGAAAATCTTCGCCAAAGGTCCCTTTGCTGATGGAACTGGTGGGCTAGTCGTATACAATGCCGATAGTTACGATGAAGCAATGACATTAGCAGAAAATGACCCATATATTGTCCATCATGCTCGTCGATTAGAGCTAAAGGAATGGTCTATCATCGAGTAGTCATATATTGGAATAAGAACATGCATATCTATGTATGTTCTTTTTTTTGTTTGAAGAGTAGATAGGAAGTAGGTGCTGGATTGGATAACGGCGATGTGAACAACCGATTATATAATCTGTTCTCACCACTGTCTTTACCGTATATCCATAAAGTTTAAGCGTATTTTACATTATTATACGGGAATCTAATATTTCCTTCATATTCCAAAAGTATCATGAATATATAACAAGTGGATAGACTTGCCTTCTTTCAAAAAGCCGTATATTCGACGAGTAAAGGGTTTTTTACTTCATCGGTATATGGCTTTCTTTAGGGGGCGGTATAAGGGGTGAGAGAATATGCGTGCTTTGGAATTAAAACAGATGAGAAAGTCTTACCAAGCGGATATAGAAGTGTTAAAAGGGATTGATATAGTGATTGAGCCTGGGGAATTTTTTGTGTTAGTCGGGCCCTCTGGTTGTGGAAAAAGTACGTTGTTAAGGATGATTGCTGGATTAGAGGAAATAAGTAGTGGTGAGCTTTATATTGGCGGGGCTTATGCAAATAAGTTAAAGCCAAGTAAGAGAGAATTATCTATGGTGTTTCAAAATTATGCTCTGTTTCCTCATATGACAGTTGAACAAAACATTGCCTTTGGTCTACATGTGAAAAAACTGACGAAAGTTGAACAATCTCAGAGGTGTAAGGAAGCGGCAGAAATGCTTGGACTCACACCATATTTGAAAAGGAAACCAAGGGAATTATCGGGTGGTCAAAGGCAGCGTGTAGCACTCGCTAGAGCAATCGTTACACAAGATCCTATATGTTTAATGGATGAACCACTTTCAAATCTTGATGCAAAATTGAGAACAAAAATGCGTTCAGAGATAAGGCAGTTACAAAGAAAATTGGGTATTACGATGATTTATGTCACACATGATCAAACAGAGGCGATGACGATGGCCGATCGCATGATGATTTTAAATCAAGGTGAAGTGCAACAAGTTGGGAAGCCGCTTGATATTTATAATCACCCGGCGAATACGTTTGTGGCATCCTTTATTGGTGCACCGCCGATGAATATGGTGAATGGATATATTCAAAATGGAAATGTCCATCTGCCATGCGATACAACGCTCCCGCAAATTCATCATAATTTAACCGGTGAATTCACGATTGGAATTAGACCTGAGCATTTAGTAAGAGCAACGAATACGGATGAGGCCACATTGCAAGCTATCGTTACAAATGTAGAAATGCTTGGGACAGAAACACTAATTAATTTTCAGTTAACGGATAAATTGCAGTGGACAGCAAGGTGGCAAGGTCAACATGCGATCCCTTTAGGAGAGAAGGTTTCTTTTGCTATCAAAACAGAGGACTTAGTTTTCTTTGATGATCAAACGAAACAGAATACTTTTCTTGAAGGTGTGGAGGTGATTTAGTTTTATGTCATCACTTAATATGAACGTTGACCCAAAGCGGCCAACTCTAAGAAAAAATCGATTTTCCCTTGCATCTTTTGAAGGCTGGTTATATGTACTACCATCTTTTATTTTATTTATTATTTTTCTATTTTATCCGATGGTTAGGACGGTATATTTGAGCTTTTTCTATACTGATACACAAGGAAAACCGTTGTCTTTTGCAGGTTGGGAGAACTTTACTACATTGCTTTCTTCAACTAGTTTTTTAACAAGTGCTAAGGCCACTTTCTTATTCGTTTTATACACGGTACCAGTTGGTGTGATTCTCGCTCTTGCTTTGGCTTTACTAGCTAATCAGAAATTAAAAGGCATTGGTTTCTTTAGAACCATCTTTTCCTCAACGATGGGCATGAGCGTAGCTGCCTCATCAGTCATATGGATGTTTATTTATAACCCTTCGATTGGCATAGCGAACAAAATACTAAACTTTTTTGGTTTTGCTGATATGCATTTCTTATTAGATCCGAATACTGCGTTGCTCTCAGTCGCAATCGCGACGATTTGGATGAATACAGGGTTTACGTTTCTCATTTTGCTAGGGGGTTTACAAAATATCGACTCCCAATTATATGAAAGCGCAAGAATTGCTGGGGTAAGTTCTTCATATTCCTTTAGAAAAATCACACTCCCAATGCTATCACCAACACTTTTCTTTGTTCTTACAGTGACGATGATTAATTCATTTCAGTCATTTGGGCAAATCGATATTTTGACAAAGGGAGGACCAATCGATTCAACCAATGTGATTGTGTATTCCATTTATAAAGATGCCTTCATTAACTATAATATTGGTTCTGCCAGCGCACAGGCGGTTCTTCTCTTTCTATGTGTCTTCATCTTGACAGTGATCCAGTTCAAGCTCGGTGAGAGGAAGGTGCATTATCAATGACAATCGGGAAGAAAATCTTATTATATTTAGTCCTTATTCTCTCAGGTTTTATCATGTTTTTTCCCATTGTCTACGCTTTTATGATTAGTTTTATGCAAGGGGGAGAAGTTCTGCAAGGAAAGCTCATACCAGAAAACTTTACACTAACCAACTATCTGAATGCTTTCGAAAAGGTTCCGTTACTGCGGTATTTGATCAATAGCTTGGTCGTATCCACAGTCATTATGTTGGGACAATTACTACTCTGCAGTTTAGCAGCCTTTGCTTTTGTTTTTACAAAATTTAAAGGGAAAAACCTTTTGTTTATGCTTTTTATTTCCACGATGATGATTCCTTGGGAAGCGACGATGGTACCAAATTTTCAAACGATACAATCACTGGGATGGTTAAATAGTTTTCCAGGATTAACGATTCCTTTCTTCGCTATGGCCTTTGGGACTTTTCTGCTTAGACAACAATTTAAGACGATTCCTATTGAATTATTCGAAGCTTCCCAGGTTTCGGGGGTGAGTCGCTTTAAGTTCTTCTTAACGGTTGTCTTGCCGATTTCAAAAACTAGTTTAATAACGCTCGGAATCTATTGCTTTTTGACGGCTTGGAATATGTACTTATGGCCATTGCTTGTCACGAATGATGAAAAGGTAAGGACCGTCCAAATTGGCTTAAAGCAGATGCAGACACAAGAAATTGCCTCTGAATGGGGGGTGGTAATGGCAGGGGTGATGCTCGTCATTTTGCCAACTTTACTATTAATCTTTGTTGGTCAAAAACGTTTACAAGAAGGGTTAACTAGAGGAGCAATAAAGTAGAAGTGGGGAGAGGATGAAAAGAATGAAGAAGCTTTGGGTGGTCAGTATCTTATGTATGCTTATATTCATGACGGCATGTTCAAATGATTCGGCAAATACAGAGGAAGCTAGTGAAGATGGAAAAACAGAAGTGATATTTTGGCATTCGATGAGTGGCGAGCTTGAGCATGTTGTGCAAGAAGTAGCTGATGGTTTCAATGCGGAACAAGATGAGATTACAGTTACACCTGTTTTTCAAGGGACATATGAAGAAGCGATTACGAAGTTTAATACGGTAGCTGGAACAGAAGATGCCCCAGCAATCATGCAAACTTTTGAAGTCGGGACGAAATATATGATTGATTCAGGGAAAATACAACCAGTGCAGAAATTTATTGATGATGAAGGATACGATATGAATCAATGGGAGAAGAATATCACTAATTATTATTCTGTAGATGGCACGCAATATTCGATGCCATTCAATTCATCCACTCCGGTACTTATTTACAATAAAGATGCTTTTAAAGAAGCTGGATTAGATCCAGAGAAAGCCCCTGAGACATATAGTGAGTTAAAAGAGGTAGCTAAGAAATTAACGAACGATGACCAAGTGGGCTTTTCAATTTTAAATTACGGCTGGTTTATTGAGGAATTAATCGCAGTCCAAGGTGGATTATTTGTTGATAATGATAACGGACGTACTGGTAATGCGGAAAAGGCAGTATTTAATGGTGAAGAAGGGCTAAAAGTCTTTGAATTAATTAGTGAGATGCATAAAGAAGGTACCTTCTATAATACTGGACAAAATTGGGATGATATCCGGGCCGCTTTCCAATCTGGCAAAATTGCTATGTACCTAGATTCATCAGCAGGTATTAGAGCGACAGTTGATAATGCACCGTTTGAGGTCGGTGCAGGATATTTACCTGTACCGGATGGAGTAGACAGACAAGGGGTAATTATTGGCGGCGCTTCTTTATGGATGGCGAAAGATATTGATGAGGAAAAACAGCGTGCTGCATGGGAGTTCATGAAATATGTGACCACTCCTGACGTACAGGCACAATGGCATTTAAAGTCAGGTTATTTTTCTATTAACCCAGCAGCCTATGACTTACCGGTTGTACAAGAAGAGTGGGAGAAGTATCCACAGCTAAAAGTAACGGTTGATCAGTTGAAAAATACAATTCCATCTGAGGCGACTCAAGGGGCATTAATTTCTGTCTTCCCAGAAGCGCGTCAAAAAGTTGTGAGTGCAATGGAAAGCCTATATCAAGGTGTTGAACCGAAAGAAGCATTGGATCGTGCGGCAGCAGAAATAGATCAGTCATTAGAGGCAGCGAACAGAAAAAATGGGAGTCAGTGAGAGGGTGGATGAAGTTTCTATTTATGCTCATCGAGGAATGAGTGGTACCTTTCCTGAAAATACAATGACTGCATTCCAAGCTGCCTTAGATGCTGGAGTTGAGGGAATCGAATTAGATGTGCAAATGAGTAAGGACGGCCACCTAGTCATTATTCACGATGAACAAATCAATCGTACTACGAATGGCAAGGGTTATGTTAAAGATTTAACTTTAGAAGAACTCCTTGGCTTAGATGCAGGAGGATGGTTTTCTTCTGATTTTATCGGCGAGGGTTTACCATCACTTCAACTAGTATTAGAGTGGCTTGTAGAGGAGGGCAATGACCTTACATTAAATATAGAATTAAAGAACGATATCATTGCTTATGAGGGGATGGAAAGAAAAGTTTTAGATTTGATTGATCGGTACCAAATACAAGACCGAGTAATTATTTCTTCATTTAATGCACCTAGTTTAAAGAAAGTAAAAGCGATAAATCCGAATATCTCGGTTGGTTATTTAATTGCTGGTGTGAAACAGGAAGCTATTAAAGTAGCAAGGGATATCGGTGCCGATGCCATTCATTGTCAACCAAGTTTCGCTCTTTCTACTTATGGAAGAGAAGCGATAGAAAAAGGATATCCTCTTCGTGTCTATACCGTAAACGAAAGAGCAGTAAAGGAACAATTAGTTGAAACAGGTGTCGAGGTCATTATGACAGACGTACCCGAACAACTTAAATAAAAAGTAAGGCAAGTGTAGTGTGATTGTATGCTCCCCTTTAGTAGACAGATTTTTAAAAAATCTGACAACTAAAGAGGAGTATTTTTCGTGTCTAAAAGAGTTTTTACTCCGGAATTTAAAATTGAAGTTTTACAAGCATAAATAAGGAAGCTTTAGTTAGTGTGATAAGATAGGATTCAGGTGTAAATAGCAAACTGTTATTAAAGAGGAGGGCTGAATATTGTCTGCAATATGGGATAGCGATGTTGAAGTTACTATAGACGAAGCACAACAAATAATTAGGGAACAGTTTCCGATACTTGAACCTGTCACTATTAAAGAGAGCGGTGAAGGGTGGGATAATAAAGTATTCGTTGTAAATGAATCGGTCATTTTTAGATTTCCACGAAGAAAAATTGCTGTGCCCTTAATAGAAAGAGAAAATAGATGGTTACCACAATTAAAGCAACACTTACACAGTAATATTCAAATTTCTACACCTATATATATTGGTCAACCAAGTAGTAAGTTTCCATACCCATTCACAGGTTATCCGTTGATTAAGGGTGTTTCTATCAATGAACGAGAGATAAGCGTGGAAGATCGTGGCGCTATCGTTGAGGACATTGCCTTATTTTTAAAAGCCCTTCATCAAATACCAAGTAGTCATTTTCATGGAATCATAGGGGATGAAATTGGCAGGCTAGACGTTCATGCAAAAAAACTAGAAGTTATTCAACGATTAGAATGGATGGAGGCAAATGAAGTTATTGACTCGCGAAAACCTTTTTTAGCCATCATTCAACTAGCAATAAATACGAGTGTAACGGCAAGGAATACATTGGTTCATGGGGATTTTTATTTCCGCAACTTTCTGATTTGTAATAATTTGCGGCTTGCAGGTGTAATCGATTTTGGAGATATGCATCTTGGCCATCGGGCGGTTGATTTAGCTGTTGCTTATACGTTCGTTCCATCATATATGAGGGAACGCTTTTTTTCTATTTATGGTGCAATTGATAAAGAAACGGAATCGTTAGCTATGTTCAGAGGGTTGCATGTGATGTGCTATTTACTTTTTTATGGGATGGATAAACAGGATGAAGGCATTATAAGAGAAGCGAAAGTAGGGTTAGCGAATCTCATTTCCAATCATTAATAGCTAGCTTAAAGATTAAAAATACGCTAAAATACAAGGGTTATCAATTTAGTTAGAACATTTGAATGCTACCATTAGTAACTCGCCAATGGGTGAGTTTTCTTTTTGTGTCATGAAGTAAGAGAGGAAGGAGTTTTTTATAATGAAGAAGTTATTTTCGACCTATCGTACGACTATTTTGTTATTAGCTGCTATTCTTATTGGTGGTATAGCAGGGGTAGTGTTCGGGCCTGCGACATCTGTTGTGAAACCTTTTGGAGATCTATTTTTAAATTTAATGTTTATGATTATTGTTCCACTCGTCTTTTTTAGTATAGCATCGGCGATTGCGAATATTAGTGGGATGAAACGTTTAGGTAAAATTATGGGAAGTACATTCCTCGTTTTCTTTTTAACAGCAGTCGTTTCTGCTGTATTAGGATTCGCAGGTACCTCTCTATTCGATCCATTAAAAGAAACGGATACTTCAAGTATTATTGCTATGATGGATGAGGCGGAAGTGGCAGAAGAGGAACCTGAGAATATTTCGTTACTTGCAAAACTAGTTGAGACGGTGACCGTTAATGATTTCCATCTTTTATTCTCTAAAAGCAATATGTTACAGCTTATTGTTTTCGCCATCTTATTTGGCTTGGCTACCGCACTAGTAGGTGAGAAAGGCAGACCAATGGCTACCTTCTTACAATCAGGCACAGATATTATGATGAAAATTGTAAAGATTGTTATGTATTATGCGCCGATTGGTCTAGGGTGTTATTTTGCAACGATTATTGGTGAATTAGGACCGCAGATTTTAGGTGGGTATGTTCGTGCTTTTGTTTTATATCTAGGTATAACACTTGTCTATTATTTTGGCTTTTTCACATTGTATGCCTTTATTGCTGGTGGGAAAGAGGGAATCAGTGTATTTTGGAAAAATGCGATTTCACCCTCAGTGACTGCAATTGCAACATGTTCAAGTGCGGCAAGTATTCCAGTGAATCTTGACGCGACGAAGAAAATGGGCGTACCTAAAGATATTGCTGAAACAGTTATCCCATTAGGAGCAAACACCCATAAAGATGGCTCAGTTTTTGGTGGCGTGATTAAGATTGTTTTTATATTTAGCTTGTTTGGGCAAAGTATGACAGATTTGCCAACAATATTAAGTATCATTGCTGTCGCCTTTTTAGTAGGTGCGGTTATGGGAGCGATACCTAGTGGGGGATTAATTGGTGAAATGCTCATCTTGAGTGTATTTGGATTTCCGCCTGAAGTACTGCCGATTATAGCTGTGATCAGTACAATTATTGATGCGCCAGCCACACTTCTGAACTCAACAGGTAATACGGTGTGCGCGATGATGGTTAGTAGATTAGTAGAGGGAAAAGATTGGTTGAAAAAGGCGCTCCATGTAAAAACAGTTTAATTTAAAAAAATTTATAAAAATAGGTTTATAGTTTTAGGTGATTGGGTATAAGAATTCTGGTATCATATTTTGGGGAAAGTGATACTCACAATGTTGATGATTAGGAGAAAATGCGGATGAAATCATTTTACGAGTACTTTAAGGAGAAAACTTGGGATTTAACAGAGAATTGGTATGCGGAATTAGATAAGAGTAAAGATGGTGTCTATAGCACAACAGACGATTCTCAAATTACTACATTAAAGAAACAAAATCATGCATTCCATGAAATCTTTGCAGAGTTATTTAACACAGAATCTGAGGCACCAACAGAAGCATTCGATGAATGGGTTACTTCTATTGCAAAGGACCCTGCCCATTTAAGCACGCCCTTAGATGAAATCATTAGTGAATTTCTTAGTGTGCAAGAGCAATATTTCGATGTAGTTCAATATTATATTGAGGAATCAACGA
The DNA here is from genome assembly GCF_044790165.1 of Cytobacillus kochii. Taxonomy (NCBI): domain Bacteria; kingdom Bacillati; phylum Bacillota; class Bacilli; order Caryophanales; family Bacillaceae; genus Cytobacillus; species Cytobacillus kochii. The sequence goes on from NZ_CP085254.1 coordinate 970,294, forward strand.
CGGTGTTATCACATAAAGAAGTTAACACGCTTAATCGATTGATTTCGCAATCATTTAGAAAAATTATGAGTGAATTTAGTAGAAGAAATATCGAAGAATCTAATCGTATGTTAAAAGCACAGCAAGAGATGATTATTGAACTTAGTACACCAGTGATAAAAATTAAACAGGATGTAGCTATTCTCCCTCTAGTTGGAGATATTGATACTCATCGTGCGCAAGTCATTTTTGATAAAACACTCGAACAATGTAACGATATGCAAATTGAAGAGCTTGTGATTGATTTATCTGGCGTAGCAATCATAGATACAATGGTGGCTGCTCAAATTTTTCAGGTTATAGATGGCTTGAAATTAATTGGTACCGTCGCCAGTCTTTCAGGTATTCGACCAGAAATTGCGCAAACAGCTGTTCAATTAGGTATTAATTTCCGTAATATTAAAATCTATTCTTCATTGGCACAAGCCATTCATCATACAAAGACATTATAAATAGTTAAAATAAAATAGAACATGAAAAATTTTTCGTGTTCTATTTTATTTTCATAGTGAGTGAACCTGTTTTCTTTTCTCTTACAAACCTAGGTTCTTTTATATCATTTAGGTCTTAATGTACGATCTTCTCGTGAACAATTTCTTCTTCACTCAAATCTGATGGATCATAAGTTGGCGTACTTGTTAGTTCTTCTAGGAGAGTTTCCTGATCGTCATTACCTAGATAAATATGAAAATGAGCGCTTGGTGTTGAATATATATGATGGTCACTACATTGCACAAACTTTGGTGCGGCTTGATCTCCATCCACTCGTTTGAACAAATACTGAACCCCCTGATTACCAGCTTCATAAGTAAGGATCTTTAATCCATCCTATTCTATGTTCCAGAAAGTGTAGTTTCTTCATGATGAAATATCATTTTTTCACCAGCTATTTCTATTCTATCAATCTCTGTTTTGTAACCTACTGTATAATGCTCTTTGTATTTTTTTCTACATGCTCTTTAACTTTGTGCTGTTATACCTCATCAAGTGTTCCAGATTACCAGTCTCCTTCCCAATCAGAAAGGGAGCGGTCTTTTACTTGGTCCTCACCGAAAAATCCTTCATAAATTTGCTGGTCATTGTCTTCTTGGTGATGACTATGACCACGAGTATCTGTTTCATCTACAGCCTAATTTTTTGCAGATGAATCTGTGACTTCCTTCACTGCACAAGCAGCTAAAATAAATAGATGGAAGCTCCCAAAGAAAATAAATTTCATTTTTTCATTTTGTTCTCTCATTTTTCGTAATCCTTCTTTTTTTGCACTTGTTGATATATTTTGGTATGCAGTTTTTTTTATATAAGCAGAGGGGTTAAGTGGTGTAGAAGTAGCTGACATTGGGCGTCAATGGATTGGTAATTCCGAATACGTCTTTGGTGGTGGAAGAAACCAAAGTGATATTGAAGCAGGGCGCTTTGATTGTTCAAGCTTTGTACATTGGGCTTTTGATCAAGTTGGTGTAAATCTCGGGCCGTTAACATCAACTACTACTGATACATTAAAGAACCTTGGTAAAACCGTATCACTAAAAGAAGCGAAACCAGGAGACCTTGTTTTCTTCAATACCTATAAAGACGATGGGCATGTAGGTATTTATATAGGAGATGGAAGATTCATAGGTGCTCAAACGAGTAAAGGTGTGGCAATTGAAGATATGACAAGTGGGTATTGGAAAGATACATTTAACGGTAGAGTGAAGCGACTTTAAAGGAGGAAAAATCAAATGATTATGTCGACAGGGGATATTAAAGAAAAATATGAAGTATTAGATGTTTACCATAATTACATCACAACACCTGTAAAAGAGAACAAATTAATTAGTTTTACAAAAGAAAAAGACCTCATTTCGGAGGCATTTAATAAAATTAATTTGCAAGTGATGGAATACGCTGAAAGCATGGGTGGGGATGGAGTTATCCATATCCGTTATGATACTAAATTTTTTAATCAAGATAAAAATGTTATGGTTTCAGGATATGGCACTGTAATTAAATTGATTGATTAATAACTACTACGGAGCAGCCTTAATGGCTGCTTTACTATGTTTAAATCAAAAGTCATTTACATTTAAAAGATATTATCCCGTTTAAAAGAAATTAATTTCGCCACAGAGCCAATGAAGCGTTGTTAATTTCTTTTTTTGTGTAAATGAAAGGTTGTCTGCAGAGTGAACTATTCTTTGTAAAAGCGTTTTGCTGTCAGTACTCCTATATAGTTCTTTAATTTTTTAAAAATTATAAAAATATGAATAATTCCCTATTTGTGGAAAAATAAAATCGTGATATATTCTTAAAGAACAAAAAATTGAAAAAATAGAAAGGAATGGTCGAAATGAAAAAAATGCTAATAGGGGTACCGCCACATGCCCATCAAGCTAACGATGTAAATGACTAAGTACGAAATCATTCTTGTTTCAAAACGAGCGAGTGATAGAAAAGTAGGCATGCCAAAGAAGCCTATTAAAATGCAATTTTTCTGCTAGGCAGCTTGTCTATCCTTCACCGTCGTTTCATACACAACTCCTAGAATATCAAAGACAGTCATCTTCTTATACCGATGACATTTACGACCGTTCTTTTTTAGTAGATGATAAAGGCGATGCAGAATTTTCAGAAGTTCTTCTGTTCCAACTGCCATCGCTTGAAACAGTAATGGGAAGTAATCTTTGATCATATAAATTGCTTTGTATTCACTCAACTCCTTCTTTTTCTTTTCAAACAGTAACTGTCGCATTTGAAACATGGTAGAAGAACAAAGGAGAATGCCAATGAGTTGGCCATATAAATGGCACTCTAAGCGTTCTTTTTTGATTGCTTTGCATTCATCAATTTCAAAAAATGACTTCCATGTTTTAAATAAAATCTCAATCTGCCAACGCAAGGAATAGAGGGAATGGACATAATCAACGGGGACTTCTTCTGGTGATGTGTTCGTAATATAGACGTTCATGCCCATCAATTGCTTACTTTTATCCTTCATGACAATACCTTTCTTCTTTTCTCGTATGGCTTGGTTTTTTAGGCGGGTTTGCGTTTGATTTTCGGTTAATCGATGGATGATGACACGTGCTGGAAGCTTCTGATTTTGTCCAATATATGCTTCTGGTATTTCCAAAGTTTCACCAGGACTTAGACTAGACAATATTTGATTCATATCAACTTGAATGTATTCGGTTTGTTTTTTTAAAGTACCATTATTGAAGAATTCTGGGTGGGGATTCATGATATAAATACGTGTATTTAACTTCAAGCGAGAAATAAAATAAGCATTCCTATCATGAATAGCTTGTAAATCTTTTAAATCAAAGTAACCAAGATCACGTAAACATAGATCATTATTCTTTACAGTTTCAAGGCAGGTAGTACCATATGTTTTATCATTGTTCTTTCCAGGTCCTAGCTGTACGTTTAAAAACTGGCCACTTAGTAAATCGTATTCCAATTGGATTTTAACCCCCGCAGTATTACTGCTCCCCCCAGAACCTTGATAATCAGTTGAGAAGGAATCAGGTAGCTGAAATACAGTTGCATCTAAAATCCGAATACGTTTGAAAGAAGAAATCATGTCTGAAGAAATTGATCGATTGAAACAGAGTTTTTGTGCTAGGAGTGAAGAAAAAACTTCTCTGAGGAATGCCACAGCTGCTGGATTAAAGCGTTGATTGAGCCCCTCTTGGCTCATGAGTACACCTGTTGAAGCCTCCAAACGACTACATAGTTGCGTAAGTGATGTACTAGCGACTTCTTGGCTGAGCCAAACACAAAGGGCGATCAGTTCATCTGCTTGATACTTACTAGATCGCTGCACAAAACCAACCTTTTTGGCTATTTCTTTAAGAACTATTGGAGATAGAAAGCGTTGTATTTCTTGTGAAAAAAATGTCAGTTCACTAGAGATGATAGGATTCATAAAAAACACCATCCTTTCTCGTAAACTCCTTACGATAAGCATAGCGTTTTCTTATTATTGGAGCTATTTTTTTTACTTAGCTTGATGGGCATGTGACTCTACCCTAGAAAAAACTTGTACTATTGAGGTAACCTCCAAATCCAAAAGTCTACAGGAGATAGTAAAAGAACCATTACATACTTTTTTCTCTTGCAAACAGATATAACAAATGGAAGTTTTTATAACTGATTTACAATACACATACTTTTCTCTTGTGATTAATATTTCAATCATAGACACCTCTGCTTTTTAGCTGAAAGTCAACCAAAACTTCTCGGAGTGAATCAGCAGTTAGTTGGTTATTGTTTAACTGACTAGGTTTTACGCGTTCATGAAAAATCATATTTTTTAAATTAAATACATCAATATCTTTTTCAAGTCCATTTAAATAGGTTTCTTTAATTTCCTTCTCGATTTGTTTCCTAACTATTTTTTCAATTTGGTCATCGGAAAGATATTCTTCTAAACTCTCCAGTGTGCCCTTTGCTTTTACGTGAAAAGTGAATTGGAAATTATCTTTTTCTCTCAACACTCTAATCTTTGTTGACGGTTTTGTTACTAGAACTAGTCCTTTAATTTTACCATCTTTTATTAAATCTACAGGAGTATTCTTTGTTTTTGCTTCCATCCATCTTATACCGGAAAGTTCATCATAAGAAAGCCATTCTTTAGATTTCTTATCAGAAATAGGAAAGGTACCGTTTATTTTAAGTGTTTCCTTTGGAATTGGCTTATTTTTTGATTCAGTCCATTTCGTGTCATCTATAGATAGAGAAGGCAGTAAAACTGTACTGCCTGGTTCACTAAGAAGTGCAGAAAAATGGTGCATTCTTAACGGTCTGATGAACGAATATATATTATATGTGTCAGTAGGTTTATAAAGGATTGTGTATATTGGCGGCATTTGGAAAAATCCTGTAACGCTAAGCACTTCCTCAATTGGGTCCTTTGTTCCAAACATCCATGGGGTGTAGCGGAATTCTCCATTCTTTCGCAGCGCTTGCCTGACCTCATCTAGTCCTCTTTCCAATACAGACTCAGAATAAATAATGGCGCCTATGTGAGCCCAATTTATTGATTGTTGCGATGTCCGATATAAATCATAAATGGCATCATTTATGTTACGTCCTTTGCCTTTCCCGATATATAAAGGAACAGGTTCGGTCGGTTTACCAGTTTCCTGTTTAGCCACACTTGAAAAGTCGAGAGACTGTACATACAAAAGATAATATTCATCTTTGTAATCAATTCCCAGTGTTGTCACATAATTCACTTCGCCAATTTCCTTTCCATCCCAGCATCCAGTAAGTACAAATATCAAACAACCAATTAATAGCATTATTTTAGTTCTCTTCATTTACTTATCACCCTGTCTATCTTTATCTAATGGATTAAGAATCTTTGCACGCTCATTTTGTTTAGACGTCGGATATTTCGTAATTGATTTGAGAAAGTCTTTTTTTACAAAAGGAGAAACTGGACTTAAATAAGGGATCCCAAATGACTCTAATTTAGCTAGATGGCCAAGGACCAAAAAGACGCTGATAAAAAAGCCAAACATTCCAAATACAGATGATAAGATAATGGAACCAATGCGAAGAAGCGATACTGTGCCGAATAATGCTTGATTACCTAATGTGAATGTTGAAACTGCTGTTATCGAAGAAATAACAAGCATTGTTGGCGATGTTAGTCCTGCACGAATGGCTGCATCTCCAACGACTAACCCGCCAACTACAGCAACAGTCTGTCCAACTGCTTTTGGCAACCGCACGCCTGCTTCACGAAACAGTTCAAACAAACCGAGCATTAATAAAAGCTCCAATGTCGTATTAAAAGGGATGCCAATTCTTGAAGCTGCAATTGTCGCTAGTAACGGTAAGGGAATTTGATCCATATTAAATGCAGATATCGACACCCAGAAAGCTGGTAAAAAAATAGATAATATTAGCCCAATTAATCTGAGCATCAGCTCAAAAGTGACATAGTAATATGGAGAATGTTCGTCTTCTGAAGTATGCAATAATAATCCCAAATTTGCAGGCGCAATTAATGCATTTGGAACATTATCAACTAAAATAGCGAATCTTCCCCTTGCAAGACTGCTGACAACACCATCTGGCCGCGAAACGGATTGCAATAACGGAAAAGGAGAATAGTTTGATTCACCAATTAGCCCTAATAATTGATTGTCGCTATTAAGGAAGTCAATATCAATTGCATTTAATCGGTTCGTCACTTCATGAATGATTTCATCATTTTGTATATCTGTTAGATAAATAAGCTGCACTTGTGTTTGACTTCGTTGGCCAATCGTAAAGGACTTAGAAACAAGTGAATTGGACTTTACTCGCTTTCGGACTAATGCCATATTTGAACTTATATCTTCAACAAAGGCGTCCCTTGGACCTCGTATATTGACTTCAGTTGTAGATTCCTCAGTTTTACGAATAGGAGGATTTGCAGTGTTAAAAAAATAGACCGTATCTGCGATGGAGATTCCTGTATATCCATTAAGTATTTTTTCTTGGATATTTTGATTGATATTATCTTTATTTTCCTTCCATGATAATCGCATAGAGCTATTTATGTTTTCAACGCCCTCAAGGCCATTTTGATAGTAGTTAGATTGAATATCAGGGAGAATGCTATTAATTAATAATTTATGGTCAATTAATCCATTGCAATAAAAAACAAGCATTTGTTCTTTATTAATCTGACTAAACAAATGATGTCTTTCAACGGAAATATCTGATGAATGCCGGAAAAGCTCAATAATGTAAATTTCATTTGATGTATTATTTTTGTGCATGATTCGACACCTTGTTTTTTGACATTCTAATTAATAAAGCAAGGAAGAGTATGATAAATACAGCGAATATACTACTGTAAATATAATAATAGTGACTTAGAAACAATAAGAACTGTTCATCAGATATTGGTGCAATAATCAACAAAATATACAAAATACAAATACATAATTGTATCATTAGCCGCATTTTTTTCTTTTTGATAGAAAATGCTTGTGTAATCAAATAAAGGATAATTGCTAATCGGATAAAGTTCCCAGAAGTCCATTGATAAATCGATAGAAAATCCAAGTGGTTAAAATAATTGCCGATGCCTAGTATCCGCCATTGAAAAAAAGCTGGGTATCTAATATCCGCCGCCTCTTCCACGCCAAAAATAGCAATGCTTCCTAGCAGTGGCCCAACCGTTAGTATGGATAAAAATACAACAAGAAAGATAAGGTGTCTAAACTTAAGTTTATTAGTCACTTGATGCTGCAGCATAATTATTAAAAATATCTCGATTGCAGAACCAAATGCAAAAAGAGAACCGTGAAACACATCCAGCCAACCGTTTTCAACAAGTACAGGTGTAATCAAATGATAGTCTTTATCAGGAAGCGTTCCAAGTGCCACAAAAATGCCAAATAACACAACAAGTGGCAGCAATACTCCCGCACATATCGCAATGATATTCAATTTGCCATATGAAATATAAATAGAGGATCCCAATATAAAAAACGAAATAATAAAAACGGGTGTATTCAGCAAATAGGTTTCATTTGTCCACATAACCGTTTCCTTTAATGAAATCCATCCAGTAACAAGAAGAAATGTAGCAATAAGAACAGCAATGATCACACTGAGAACTTTTGAATAATTTGAAGTAATCCATTCAAAAAGTGAAACAGATTGTAATTGTGTAGTAATGCGGAGTATAAGCAAAGAAAAAGCCAGAATCAAAATATATCCGATAATTACACTAATCCAGGCATCGCGGCCAGCAGAATTAAGTAATAATGGAATTACGATGACATGATTGCTCAATCCTGTACTTAAAAGGAAAATAGCAAATAGTTGTGTGATGGTGATTCTGCCCATTATCTATCATCCGTTCTCTTTAGAAATAAAATAGATATAGGCATATCATTAACCCATAATTTAGATTTTATCCCTGTATTATTGGGCAGAACCTTCTTCGTGCTCTTTCTCTAACCAATTTCAAGGAATTAAACTAAAATTTTCATTTTAGGGGCATTTATTTTCTTAGCTTGATGGCTATGGGGTACCGCCAGCAAAACGCGGATTTACAACGTTAAGGATATTCCAGTATTAAAAATCCCAATCTCTCAGTGATTTAAATGAGAAATTGGGATTTAATTATTCAACGATTGGGTAGTTATCTACAGTATCAGCTCATAAAAGTTGAAAGAATGCACCTTTTATCGTTGATTACATGTAGTCATAGATACACGTATTAAGGACGTGACTTGAGCCCCCAGTGGGTACAATTGATACTTTAGGCTTAGTATGTTTTCCATCAGGCAACGAGCCTATCTATCACACCTACCGCGCTAACGCTTACTGTCCTTGAAGTTTAATCTGGAAGAAGTACACTTCCACACTAAACTTCAAGGTTGTTTCTTTCTCCAGTTACCCAAGTCTATTTCCCCATACCTTTGGATACGTTGAATACTATAAGAAATATCAGTATATAATGTTTCCACATAGATAGAAATCTGGTCGTTTTTGTATCATTACATACGTTAGATACGGTAGAAAAACATACTGTAGATAAGCGCCTGATTATGGAATAGTATAGAAGACTGACTAAAATACCCTTTATTAAAAATTTTAATAAAGGGTATGATCCAAAAAATTTATGCCTTTTTTTGCTTCCCATTCTTTTCTTAGGTCTTGTTTTGATAAATTTATAGCTGTTTTATCATTTTCACTCTCACCAAAACCAATAATTTTTTTATCATCTTTTTGATCATAAGAAGAATACGCGTGAAATAATCCATTTTTAAGCTTAAAAACAGCTGTTCTTATAGTATCCCCGATTTCGTCTTTAGTTTTTATATAGTAGAAGGTTGATGAAATTTGTGTCTCCATTTTTTCACACCTTTTTCAAATGATACCCTTTAGAAACATTTATATCTTTTTAACAAATTCAGATTTTAATTGCATAGCTCCAATACCATCAATTTTACAATCAATATCATGATCTCCGTCAACTAAACGTATATTTTTAACTTTTGTACCTATTTTTACGACTAATGAACTTCCTTTTACTTTAAGGTCTTTGATAACTGTTACAGAATCACCATCATTTAAGACATTTCCATTTGCATCTTTGAAAATCTTTTTATCTTCACTATTATCATTTTCTTTTTCTAATAAAGTCCACTCATGAGCACATTCTGGACAAACAAAAAGACTTCCGTCTTCGTAAGTGTATTCTGAACTACATTTTGGGCAATTTGGCACATTAACCATAATTTCTTTCCTCCATTCATTATTGTTAATTCTATATGAGAGTTAATTTCAATTTCCTTTTTTAAAACTTCGTAAGAATAGCAATTACGAACTTGAAAGCGAGTTCCTTATATGATTATATCCTGTCATGATCTCTTGAATTAGATGAAATTCATTTAAACTCTTTTCAAATTTGAAGAAAAGGTTATCCTTTTCTTTTTTTCTATTCCTCATTATCTGTATCATTGAATTTATCTAACATTGTTATCGTATCAACAAGGTGATTATTAAAAATTTGACGAGCAACACTGAGCAACTCAATAATCATAGGATCTCTTAAGGAATAAACGACCCGATTACCATCTTTGGTACCTGTAACTATATTTTTTGCTCTCAAGACTGTTAATTGCTGCGATACTGCCGAACCTTCACTTCCTACAAGATTTTGAATTTCATTTACATTTTTGTCTCCGTCAGCTAAAAGTTCAAGAATTCTTATTCTAAGTGGATGAGCAAGAGCTTTAAAAAATTCAGCTTTAAACCGTTGCATTTCTAAGTTCAATTTATTTCCCTCTCTTTCTAGATACAATTAAGATGTCGTAACTACTTTTCCTTTTTTTTCAATGTTCTCATGTGCACCCGAAAAGACTGTACATTCCCTAAAAGCAAAATGTTTGCATCCAAGACATTTGTCCTTATTTAGATGTTCAAGTGCAAAATCTATTGCATTTCCAGTACGATCAAAAAAACGCCCTTCTCCTATATATTCAAATAAACCTGTTTTTACTAGAACGCTTTTAGGTTGAGGTTTAATACCAGATATCAATACAACCCCGTGTTTGGAAAAATCCTTTACGATACTTGATAAATAAGATTCACCCGTTGTATCCATAAAAGGGACTTTTCCCATTCTTAAGAGTAAAACTCTCGGTTTGTAGTTGATCGTATTCATTATTGAGTGCTCAAACGCTTGAGCAGTCCCAAAAAATAAAGGACCTTCTACATTATAAATACTAATTTGAGGACAGTCACGAGCATCTGTCACCATTTTAGATTCCATCTTTTCATGTTTATTGTTTGGGTTAGGTAGTGCCTTGACTGTTACCGTAATATCGCTCATTCTTTTTGTAAATAAAACCACTGCTAATAAAAGACCTATTTCAACAGCAACTGTAAGATTAACAAAAACCGTTAATAAAAAAGTAACAACTAGAACAAGTGAATCTTCCGTTTTTGTTTTTAACACGTGATAAAATACATGCCTCTCACTCATGTTCCACGCTACAACCATTAAGATAGGGGCCATACTGGCTAATGGGATACTTGAAGCATAAGGAGCAAGAAGTACTAATACTAACAAAACGACAATTCCATGAATCATTCCGGAAAATGGCGAGAACGCACCATTTTTGATATTTGTCGCTGTTCTGGCTATGGCTCCTGTTGCAGGAATTCCACCAAATAAAGGAGTAATCATATTAGCGATACCTTGACCAATTAATTCTCGATTACTATTATGCTTACTATTTGTCATACCATCAGCGACCACTGCAGATAATAAAGATTCGATACCCCCAAGCAATGCAATTACAAAAGCTGGCCCAATTAATTGTTGCACGCGTTCAAAGGTCATTTCAGGTACCTTAAAATGAGGTAAGGCACTTGGAATCTCACCAAATGTTGAGCCAATTGTGGCTATTTGATTAGGATAAAATATGCTGGCTATCACTGTAGAAAATAATAATCCTATTAGTGGTCCTGGAACCTTCGGGGAAAATTTTGGCGTTAACAAGACCGCAATAAGGCATATTCCAGCAGTTAATACACTATAAAAATTAATAGAATGAATGTGAATGATAATTTCTCTGATATTACTTAAAAAGGTTTCATGTTTTTCTACCCCTGTAAGGCCTAGAAAATTAGCAATCTGACCCACAAAAATAATGACGGCTATTCCTGATGTGAAGCCTATAGTCACTGGCCTTGGAATGAATTTAATTAATGAACCAAGTTTAAAAATCCCCATTAAAAATAGGATAATACCTGCAAAAAATCCAGCAATTAATAAGTTTTCATATCCATAAGTCATGACTATTCCAAATAAAATAGGAATAAAGGCTCCTGTAGGTCCACCAATTTGATACCTTGACCCACCAAATAGTGAAATTAAAATACCTGCAATAATTGTAGTATATATTCCATATTCGGGTTTAACACCAGAAGCAATTGCAAACGCCATACCCAAAGGTATAGCAATGACACCAACGACTAGACCAGACAATAGGTCTTTTTGAAAATTCGGTAAAGAATACCCATTATATCTCCCAGTAAAAAACCATTTATGTTGCATAACCAACCCTTCTTCGTTTATAATATTTGCATATCTCTATATCTGATTATTTGAATATATTATGATATGAATTTACACTGTTTCCTTAATTATGTCAAAAGGAATTTTTGAGGTGAAATACATGAGAATAGGAGCAAGGGTTTTGTTTAATAACACAATATATAAAATTTTATATATTTTATCCAACGGGATATTTTAAACATACTATTAACCCAATTAATCTCAAACGAACAATCGAAAAAGTACAAGAACAAAAAGTAGAACAACGGTAGAGTATGTGTCTTTTCTCTTTTCGTAATATAATTATTGCTTTTCAACATTGGATAAGAGACTACAATACCTGCTCCTACTGCTGAACGCCTATATAATAAACAAAGTAGTTTTTGAAGGTACTTACTGAGTGTTTTGCTTAAGTTAAGGAATATTTTAAATACCTATTGCACTTTTTGGAACTAATTGACTTCCTTTTTACCTGTGCTCTCATTATGTCCAAGCACCAGCCTAAGAACATAATTAATGGAAATAGGAAATATCCCCCTTTATAGAAAGATAGAATTACTAGTAAGGATGGTGGGGAAATGGACATAAAATCTTACAAGGATAAAGACGGGAACAAGGTTGTTATAGGTGATCTAGTTGAGGTCATTTATCATGAACCTAATGTCGAAAAAATAGGTAAGGTAGTAGCTATAGAAAAAATAGGTCACTATGTTTGGATAAACTTAGAGGGGGAAGGACATATTTGGATGCGGGGCACAAGGCATACTAGAAAATTATACTAAATGGGCAGAACTAAGAGGTGGACAATGTGGGCAGAATAACGTTCATAGGTACGTGGATGGATACATAGTTACCTGTTTGCCATGGTCGGATTGGGTAAAAAATTGGTTAATCTAAGGGAGAAATTTAATTGCGGATGGAGCGAATAAGTTGAGTATAGAAATAAAAAGAGAAGACATTATCCAATATGGATTGAAGGTACTTCAATTAGTTGGGTCACATTATATTTGTGAGGTTTGTATAAAAAGTGGGAACTCTTGTTGTCAAGGGTGTGAGCTTTTAAAAGACGGTTTAGGGTGCCAAAAAAGAAATACTAGTTGTACTGCTTGGTTATGTGGTTTACAAAAATTCTTTTTAAATGAAATTGAATTGTTAGATGAGTGGGAAAACTTATGGGAACAGGTCCCTGGACAATGGTTCCGTAGGGATAACACCCCAGAAACAATAAAAATAAAATCATTACTTAATCATGAACAGTTAGATAGTAAAATAGGAAAACTGATGGCTGAAAAGTTAGAATTGTTTGTAAAAGAGGGAGGAAATATAGATAAGTTAGAAAGAAAGTTGAACCTAGATTTTGATCTTAGAAATTCAGAAAACTTTATATAGAAGATAGTAAGGTCATGTAAATTTATAAATAAAATCATTTAGTTATATAAATATTTGAGGAGGAACTATAAAAATGGCGAATTTTTTGATTGTAAGCTTAGTCATTATCTTTATTATCTTAATATTAAGTTTAACCACTACATCGAAAGCATACCAATATAAACATACTATTGACCCAGTTGATCCCCATTCAGCTGCTAACAATTCAAAAAAACAAGAAAATGACAATCAACAACGATAGAACAGTGTATCAAACGGTTGTTCCATTTCAGTTTTTTTGTTTCCTTATAATAAAAAGAGCACAATAATAAAATTCAGAAATTTCCTATTACTCAAGTATTTCCTAATGTTAAGGAAAGGTTACTTTCGTTATTAGTTACTTATAAACATCATTCCTACATCGGCTCTGACAGATTCCGTAAGCCCCGAGTAGCTGTTGTAATTCACTAGGTCTATTAATTCTTAAATTTCTTTTTTAAATTTCATTAAAGGATGTTTGAATGAGACCATTATTAACTTTTCGCTCAACAGCGTTACGGTAAATATCTACTAATAAATCATTCGATACTAACATCTCCAAGGATCTATCATTTATTATAACCTCAAATATATACTCTTTTTTTAATATTATGTGATTTATCGGTTTTATTATGTAACATCCATTAAACGGATATACAAGGTTCTTATTTAAAAATACATCGTTGATAAAATCAACGTTTCAAGCTTCTTCAGAATCCTCTTACTACATAAAAAATTGGTTTTATGCAACCTCTATTTCCTGTATTAATCTTACAAAGGTAACCTAATAACGTTTTTAAACAACGCTAATAATGTATTTATTTACTGGTTTAAATATCTTTATTGTCATTTAACAACAGTAATGTAAGGTATTTTTCATATTATGGTTACTGTCAAAAAGTATACTTTATGACACGTTGGAAAACAGATAATATTCTGTGTGTCAAAAAGTGTGCTTTTTTATTTTGAAACATTTCATTTTGTTGATATACTTTTTGACATAGTTTAATAGTTTAGGAGTTGATATTTTTGAAACTAGGGTACGCTCGCGTTTCTGCTAAGGATCAAAATCCAGAACGGCAGCTTAAAAAATTCCGTGAACTTGGAATTGAAGAACGTTATATCTTTATTGACAAGCAAAGTGGAAAAGATTTTAATCGGCCGCAGTATCAGGCGATGCTTTTAATCATTCGCGAAGGGGATTTGATATATCTTGATGCACTGGACCGATTAGGTCGGGACTATGATGGTATTATTCGAGAGTGGAAGTATATTACACGGCAGCTAAACGCAGATATCGTGGTACTAGAAAATGAGACGCTTTTTGATAGCCGAAAATTCCGAAGAATGGGCGATCTTGGAAAGTTAATGGAGGACCAATTTTTAAGCCTGCTTTCTTATGTAGCCGAGCAAGAACGTAAAAAAAATAAGCAACGGCAAGCCGAAGGAATTGAAGTGGCAAAGAAGAAGGGTGTGAGATTTGGGCGACGTAAGTACGAGATTAATGCAGATTTTATTCGGGTGTATGATGAGTGGAAATCTGGATCAATCACTGCGACGGAAGGAATGAAGCGTCTTGATTTAAAGCCAAATACTTTTTATCGACGTGTAAAGGAGTATGAAAATCAAAGAAAGGAGCAGATACCTTGCGCGGTAAAGAACTTCTTACAACAGACCAGCGACAAGAATGGATGACCCCTCCCAATGGTGAATGGGAGCTTGCTACTTACTATACCTTCTCGCAACATGATTTGGAAATCATAAATCGTCACCGACGAGACTACAACCGGTTAGGCTTTGCTGTCCAATTAGCACTACTCCGTTATCCAGGATGGAGCTTAACTGATATAAAGGAGATCCCCGACTTCTTGCTTGACTATTTGGCAAAACAGTTGGATATTGAGCCAGGAGTATTTTCCTTATAGGCCTAGTGACAGGGTTCCTGCTGTAGACCGCAAAGTAACTTTGGAGAAGTAATAAAATCCTATTTTTTTAGTTCTTCAAGCTTTCTTCTATTGACTGCTCTGTATAAGGAACCTTGTGATATTCCAGTTGCCGAGACAATCTCCTTTATGGAATATTCCTCACTATCATACATCCTTAGCGCAACAGCAAGCTTTTCTTTATCCAACTTGGGTCTACCTAATGTTTTCCCACGCCTTTTACTTGCTTCAAGTCCTTCCTTTACTTTCTCAGCAATAAGGTTTCTTTCTAATTCTGCAATGACACACATCATTTGGAACATGGCTTTGCCTGTAGAGGTTCTTGTATCCATATTTTCTTTTAAAGAAATGAATTGCACCCCCATCTCTTCTAACTGGGGTAGCGTCAGGAAAATGCGGATTTACAACGATAAGGAATTTCCAATATAAAAAGCCTGATTTCCCATCACCTAAATTGAGAAATTAGGCTCTTTTTTCGTTACTCCATAAACAGCATTCTATTACTGAATATGTAATTTACTTCGGGATAACAGGGACCCAGAGTTCGTGTCTTGGTTTATGCTTCGGACCGTAATAACATTCTATACACGGTAAATTTGCAAGTTCATACTCGGAGGTAGGGACCCACTCGGAATATAAACGTTTCCATGCATCCACTATGTTCGGAAAAACTGCCCATGTACTTGCGGGAATAATAAGCGTCTCCATATTTTCTGGGGATTCCCCATCGTATCTTACGCCCATGAAATAGGAAAATTGTTCATCTGTTATGGCAGCTTCTTTTCCGCAAACCCCCAGAAGGCTTTCAAGCGTGCATTTTGGATTTTCCCATGACATATCTACTAGTTCTTGCGTAAATCCATCTTTTTTCGCAGTGTTCCAAAGCGTAGGGATTGTTTTAAATGCTCTGCTTGTTTTTACTGGCTTACTTTTTCCAACAATTCTTAATTCAAAATCAAGGTTTTCAATTCTGTACTCCATCTCGGTATCTCCTTTAATAGAAATTTGAAAGGAAATTCTGGGAAAGGCTTTTAACTGTACCCCTCTATTACGAGCATTGGAAGGGGTTACTCCATGCATTTTTTGAAAAGCACGTGAGAAAGTATCAGAAGAAACATAACCATATTTAATTGCCACATCAATGATCCGAATATCACTTTTTTGAATTTCAAATGCTGCGAGTGTTAACCGTCTACGTCTAATATATTCTGATAGCGATATACCTGAGATTGAAGAGAACATTCTTGAAAAATGAAACTCAGAACAATTAGCTGCTTTTGCAATCTCTTTGTAGTCTATTTCTTCATTCAAGCTATTTTCAATGTAGTTTAACGCATTGTTCATTCTTTCTAGCCAATCCATAAGTTTACTCCCTTTCAATATTTACTTTAAAACAAAATAGATAATAATTGCCGACATTTCATGCCTAAAAATGTTGGTATCAAAAAATAAACCTTTTGATAGAATCAGGACAAACTATTTGTTTCCTTCCGATAGGCTTAGTGACAGGGTAGCTGCTCTAGTCCGCAAGATTATTTCCAATAAAAGTAAAGTTGTTTTTTGATAATTTCGATAAGTATTGTTGATAGCTCACTATGTCGAAATTTATACTGTTTATAAAATGACATAGTGAGAAGAGGGAAACCATTGAAGAGAAATTGGAATCAAAATGAACTCGATGAACATTTTAGTTTATTGCCAAATGAAAATCACTTAGTGCTAAGTAAGAAAACAAGCGCAAACCGTTTAGGGTTTGCTGTCCTTCTTAAATATTTCCAACAGGAAGCACAGTTTCCTAACAAGAAGCAAGATGTGCCCAAAGAAGTTGTCCAACATGTAGCTGATCAAGTAGATGCTTCGGTAGAGGACTTTTTTGACAACTATGGTTGGGGTGGAAAAGAAAGAAGTTATACGGAACATCGAAAGGCAATACGTAACCTTTTTGGATTTCGAGAACTTACTGCAAACGACAAACATCTCTTCGCAGAGTGGTTAGGAGAACAGGTTCAGTTTACACATGATACCGACTACTTGAAAAATCAAGCATACAGTTTCTTTCGTACGTGGAAAGTTGAACCTCCTTCATTAGGAAGTTTGAAGCGAATGATTGAATCTGCTATCGATCATTTTGAAAAGAATTTATATAAAATGACCTATCAACAACTTTCTCCTAAGACCTGTTCACGATTAGATGCCTTTCTTGAATCACACTCTGATGAAGGGTCCGATGGTTATTTCGAAGCTAAAATTCCTGATGAAGAAAACAACGACATTTTAACCTTTCGCCAGTTGCTATCCTCTCCAGGCAAACCAAGTGTAAGTACGATGGAAATGGAAATCAAAAAACTATTAGCCATTCAACATCTTCAAATCCCTGATGGTTTATGTAAACAGATGTCTCCTAAACTAGTAAAAAAATATCGACTACGTGCAGCTACCGAAACCGTAACGGAATTGCGTGCTCACCCTGCACCTATACGCTATACCCTTCTTGCCATTTTATTTTCGCATCGTCATGAGGAAGTCATTGATTATTTAGCTGATTTATTGGATGAAATTGCGCTAAAATTCGGAAATAAGGCCAAAAATACAACCCGAAAAGAAGCAGTAGAAGAATTAGAAAGAGTCCAAGGGAAAAATAAACATATTGTCAATTTATTAAAAGCGACCGTAGATAACCCAGAAGGGGTCATTCAAGATACTCTATTCCCTATTGTTAGCTCTGATATGATTCGGGATATTATTAAGGACATGACAAAAAATAACCGGGAATACAAAGAAAAAATCTATACGAAAATGCACGCTTCTTACCAAGGTCATTATCGAAAGTCCCTTTCTAAAATTTTAAACAACCTTACTTTTCGCTCAAATAATCAAGTTCATCAGCCGATTATCGAGGCTATCCAACTAATGTTGATTTAAAATAAAGTCTGCTAATTTGTAAAAAAGTTCGATAATTTATAATAAAGTTTGATTAAAATTCCTGTATCAATGCAGGAATTTTTCATTCCGCAATCGGGCCATTTTGTTGTATAAGCAGAAGCTTCTGAGGTTGTCGAAGTAGTATTATATCTGATTTTATTTTTGTACAAAAGAGCAGCAGTTTACTTTAATGGGGGGTAATGTCAATGGAGAAGAATACCGGTGTAACATTTCAAGTGAGAATTACTGATTATGAAAAGGGGATAAAGTGGTATGAAAAGCTTTTTAACAGGAAACCTGACTTCATACCACACGGGGACTTTGCAGAGTGGGAGATTGTTCCTAACACGTGGCTTCAGGTTGCTAAAGGTGAACCAACAAATGGGAATGGTCCATTGAGGTTAGGTGTAGAAGACATTGAAAATGAAAGAAGAAGGCTTGTGGAAGTTTTAAACATAGAGATAGAAAGTGTTAACACCAGAGAAGGTGTCCCAGCTGCTTGGTGTTCTTTTGAAGACCCATACGGAAATAGGATTGGCTTGTATCAAGAAATTTAATGTAAAGTAATACATAGTTTAGACTTTATTCCAGACTAGGGCGCGTTTCTCTAAGAAATACGTCTGTTTTCATTTAAGGGACAGATTGTCAAAGTTTACTGGCTAAAAGATATTTAGAGGTTAATTTTTTTAAAAAAGACTAAATAGGCAGGATCATCTAACCTGCTTGTTGAAAATTAGAAATAACTTATCATGGAGGATGTCAATATGCAAAAAGTGGTTCCTGCATTCCGCATTACTGATTATAAAAAGAGTAAGGCGTTTTACGTAGAAGGAATGGGATTTCAAATTGATTGGGAGCATCGGTTTGAACCTGATTTTCCTGTTTTTGTTCAGATCACTAAGGACGAAATGACTATTTATTTAACTGAACATACTGGAGACTGCGAAACGGGTGGGTTAATTCACTTATTTGTTCCCAATGTTGATAAATGGTACTACGAATTAAAGAGTAAAAAAGATATCCGTATTACGGAACCTCCAAATGAGGATCTTGAAGGACTTCGTATGATGACAGTCGTAGATCCTGATGGAAATCAATTACGCATATGTACTCGTTTATAAACAATCTTTTAATACTAATTTAAAGGGTTTGATCTCCAGCAATAGGGCTCATTCGCGGAATAAGCCTTGCGCATATTGTTGATTCATCGGGCGCTATTCCCTAATAAGGAGAAGCACCCATCTTGCATATTAGGGCCATTTTGTTGAACAAGGAAATGAATTGGTACTAAGCATATCAAGGTGGTTTTACACGATAAAATATATTGCTTAGGGAACGTACGTTTGCTAGAATAAAGTAAACGACAGAGGGTGAGTTTAATGAGCAATTTAGTGCTTCGGAATATGGATGAGGATGACCTTCCTATTTTTTTTAAGCATCAACGGGACAGTGAGGCAAACCAAATGGCCGCCTTTACAAGTAAGGACCCTAATGATTGGAATAGCTTCGCTGAACACTGGAACAAAATACTTACGAATAAGAATATTATTAAGCAAACTATCATTGTTGAGAACACCGTAGTTGGCCATATTGTACACTTCGAGCAGTCCGGAAAACCAGAAGTAACCTATTGGATTGGAAAGGAATACTGGGGTAAGGGAATCGCAACCAACGCTTTACAAGAATTTCTAAAACAGGTTTCAATTCGTCCACTTTATGCTCGCGCTGCAAAAGACAATACTGGATCCATAAAGGTTTTAAAAAGATGTGGGTTCATGATTTCGGGTGAAGATAGCGGGTATGCAAACGCGCGTGGTAAGGATGTTGAAGAGTTTATTCTCACCCTTAACTAAAGAAATTCAAACTATAGTGTTTATTGTGTTTATTCCTTTATAGGGCGCAGTTGTTGAATAAGCATTGCGCCGTTAAAGGGCCAGATTGTGTAATAATTAATAATAAGCCTACCCCTCAATCAAATAGAGGATTAAGGGGTAAGCTGATATTAAACAAATAATTATTTTTTTACAGCATGGATGTAATGAATCGTTTCAAAGGCTTTTAAATAATCCAAACGATCGCTAAAGAATTTATTATTTATAACATCGGGTGATAAATGTTCGTAAATAAGTAATCCTGCATCTTCTAACAATATTTCTATTTCGTCATAAGTAAAACATGATTTCATTGGTTCGCCACTAGCGGATGCCATTTGCACCATATTCTGAACTCGGTTAGACAATCCTTTTTCTTCAAATAGTTTATCATCTGCATAATCAAAAACGATGGAACTTCCCAATGGAATCTCTGCAAATAATTCTTTAATTAAATTTGAAATTTCTTCTTTTGTTAAGTAATAGGAAACACCTAAGAGACTATAAAAGGTTTTTTTGTTTGGTTGAAAACCCTCATCAATAAGGTTTTGTAGGATAATATCTTTGGTGAAATCCATTGGAACAAAGTGAAAATTATAAGGAATTTGATAATTAGATTTGGCTAGCCTATTCCTTTTAAAATCTTGTGTAGACGGATAATCAACTTCAAATATTTCCAACTTAGGGTCTAATTCTGGGTTCCGAAAACAAAATGTATCCAATCCAGCTCCTAGAATGACATATTGTTCAGCTCCTAGTACTATCTCATGGAATAATACTTTTTCACAATAGGCAGCACGTGCTAATGGAGTTGGTGAGAGTTGAACTTGTGTAATCCATTTTAATATTTCATCGGGTTGATCTTGAAATTTTATAGCAATTTCATGATTAAAAAATTGAATTCCTTGAATCATGTTTTTACGAATATCTTCAAATTCCTTTTGGGTAATTAAATCTTTTGCAATATAATCATCAAAAATCTTTGGTGTGTCATATTTACTATGGTATGCTCGACCAAAAGCTGAAATTAAGGAAGTTAAACTGGATTCATTTTTCTCCATACATTGATTCCCCCATATAATAAAAATAAGATTCCCCTGGCCAGGAGAATCTTATTATATACGAAAATATAATAACTGTAAATTATAGCATAATTAAATTATTTTGTCAATAATATTGACTTGTATTTAAATGTTATCTCATGAAAAAATCAAAAAATACAATACAACAATCGGGCGCAATTATTGAATAAGGTTATACCAGAATCGGGCCAGATAACGGAATAAGAATTAGCAATGAACTTCTAAATCCGCGGGACATATGATGGGTTTATAATCATATATCTTTGGAGGTATGTTTTAATGAATAACCCTTTTTATATGTATCCTTATTATTCGAACACTTATTATAGTAATGGGCAAATGTGTAATCATGATAATATGTTTGGTCTTGGCTATGGAAATATGTCATATGCTAGGCGCTATGCAAATCAATATTGGTCATATCCAAACACTCAGGGATATACTAGTTCCATATTAAATGACCATGGAAAAGAACCTTTTGTAATAAATATCAATCAGGCTGCTAAACAAAATAATACCTATCGAGATACTATATGGACCGGAAGTCATTTGCAGGTGACCTTAATGAGTATTGACGTTGGAGATGATATAGGGTTGGAAATTCACCCTAAGGTTGATCAATTTCTACGAATTGAGGAAGGTCAAGGACTTGTTCAGATGGGTAAGAGTAAAGATAACCTGAATTTTGTAAGAAATGCGGGTGATGATTTTGCCATTATAGTACCTGCCAATACTTGGCATAATGTAACCAATACAGGTAATATACCGTTAAAGCTTTATTCAATTTATGCACCACCTAATCATCCTTTTGGTACTGTTCATAGAACAAAGGCAGATGCCGAAGGTTAGAAATCTATAGTCTTCTGGAATCGGGCGCAATTATTGAATAAGGTTATACCAGAATCGGGCCATTTTGTGGAATAAGCAGGAACTCGTTCAAGAATTTCCATTATTATTTAAGCATGCTATTTCAATTAACTGTCTGGTAAATAAAGAGTATTGCTTTTGACTGAAAACTTATCAATCCATATTAATTTTTAAATATGTTGAAACTTGTGAAAAAATAAAATGTGTTACAGTATGTGCGATTGGATTTACTTCATCAATAAACTTTTCTGTTTTATCGAACGTTTCAAATTGCATTTTAAGCATATAACACGCACTTCCTGCTATTCGATAACAGAATTCGACGTTTGGAAGTTTCTCAATATAATTTTTAAAAGATTTATAGTCACCATTTTTAACTGTTGCTTCAATTATGCATTGGATTGGTAAACCTAATTTTTCATAATTCACTTCTAAAGTATATTTTTTTATAACTCCAAATGATTCCATTTGCCTTACCCGTTCTGTTACTGATGGGGAGGACAGATTCACCCTTCTCCCAAGCTCGCTCATTGATAGACGGCTGTTATTAAGTAGTTCATCTAAAATTTTTTTATCAATATCATCTATTTTCATTTTTAAAGTCTATCCCCAATAATCGTTAATTTTATAAAAGATTAATTTGATAATCGTTATAAATTTAATTTGTTTTAGTGATTTTATTTTTTATAATTAATTTGTAATTAAATATAACAGGGAGGTACCTATATGGCAAGGATTGTTGGATCTAATTTCGGGGAAACACATTTTCAGAGACTATTGGGGCATAATAAAGAAGTAATGGAAGGATGGAATCAGTTAGGAAATGTGTTAGAAAAAGATGGACTACTAACATCTGAATTAAAGGAACAAGTAAGGAGAACATTAGCCCAAAGTAACGGATGTGAGTATTGTAAGGCGAAAGGAAAACCTGATCCAGATAAGTTTAATGAAAAAACTTCTATTGCAGTAGGATTTGCAGAAGTCTTTTTAAAACAAAAGGGTGACATAGCTGATTCATCTTTTGATATTTTAAAAGAATATTTCACTGAAGAGGAAATAAGTGAATTATGTGCATTTATCTCTTTTACAACTGCTTCACAATATTTTGGTGCAATGATGAAATTAGAACCTTTAAATTAATATTCTATTCATTCCATTATCGGGCGCGATTGTTGAGCAACACAGGTAGAAAATGATCAAACTTTTTTATAAAAACCAAACTTAAATCTGCTAAAGAAGAATCCTTTTTGATTAATCTTTTTTTCAAATGGATTCTTCTTATTTATCGTAAAATAAGGATTTGCGAGATCTTTTTGCTCAAACTTTATTTCAAAGCTACAACTAATTCGAGAGTATGGGGAAAGTGGGCAGCGTTATTTTGCTGCTGGTGATGAAGTTCCCATTGAAGGCGTAATTCAGCCAAAATGGAAAGACGTCATTGTCGAGACAGACAGCAAAGGAATTGAAAGGGTAAATCGAATCAATTATGAAATTGCTGTCATACAATCGCTTCGCACTCGACTTCGGTGTAAAGAAATTTGGATTGAGGGTGCTGATCGATATCGAAACCCAGATGAAGATCTCCCTCAAGATTTTGAAGAGCACAAGGAAGAATATTTTCAAGCACTGAAAGTGCCTCTTGATGTAGAGCCTTTTATCAAAGATATTATACTGTTGATGAAAGATAAACTCCATTTATTGAATCAAGGGTTAAGGGATCAAAGTAACGAAAAAGTAGCGATCACTACCAGAAATAACAAGGGATGGATTAGAGTCACTCCACTTGAAAAGCAACCCGAACCCCCACATGTGACGACGCTTAAACGGGAGATTAAGAGCCGTTGGTCCGACATTAACCTATTGGATTTACTAAAAGAAACAGATTTTCACACGGAGTTTACCAAGCAATTTAAAACCACAGCCGATCGAGAGATTTTAGATCGAGAAACCATCCAACGACGGCTTCTACTAAGTTTATTTGGATTAGGAACGAATACAGGTTTGAAAACTGTTTCTGCTGGAAACCACCTAGATGGTTATCGGGAACTTCGATATATCCGTCAAAAATTTATTCATAAAGACCATTTGCGAAAAGCCAACGCAGAGGTTACCAACCATATCATCTACAATCGAATGAAAGAGGTATGGGGAGAAGCTACCACTGCATGTGCTTCCGATTCAAAACATTTTGGTTCTTGGGATCAGAACCTACTCTCTGAATGGCATCCTCGTTATAAGAAACATGGAGTCATGATCTATTGGCATACAGATCGAAAGTCAGCTTGTATTTATTCTCAGCTAAAGTCCTGCCTTTCTTCGGAAGTGGCAGCTATGATGGAAGGAGTTCTTCGGCACTGTACGGATATGGAAGTTGACAGAAATTATGTCGATACACACGGACAAAGTGTCGTTGCTTTTGCTTTTTGTCATCTACTTGGTTTTAAACTGATGCCACGCTTTAAAAATATCGGGTCTCAAAAGCTATATCGTCCAGAAGCCGGCATGAATGAGGAATATCCTCACCTGCAACCGACTTTAAGTAGACCGATTAACTGGGATCTTATTCGGCAACAGTATGAACAAATCATTAAGTTTGCAACTGCTCTACGGTTAGGTACTGCTTCTGCCGAATCCATATTAAAGCGATTTACAAGGGATACGAAACATCCAACCTATCAGGCTTTATGTGAATTAGGAAAAGCGATTAAAACGATCTTTTTATGTGATTATTTACACTATGAAGAGATTCGAAGAGAGATCCATGAAGGATTAAATACAGTGGAACAATGGAACTCAGTGAATACTTATATTTTCTATGGGAAAAACAGTGAGATTCGTTCCAATTCGATAGAAGATCAAGAGGTGTCTGCCTTATCACTTCAATTGCTGCAAAATTGCTTAGTCTATATGAATACCTTAATGGTACAAGAGGTTCTTTATGACAACAACCAATATTGGTTGAAGAAAATGACTCCAGAAGATTTTAGGGGATTAACACCTTTATTTTATCATCATGTCAATCCATACGGAACTTTTGAACTCAATATGAATCAGCGAATACCTATTAAGTTGAAGGTGTCGTAGTTTTTTATCATTTTGATCGGTGACAAAAGCCAGCTAATATCCCATCAAGATATTAGCTTGAGGACTTTGAGGTTGATGCGAGAAAAATTCATATACGTGATCGAGGTGAATTGTCCAATCTAGCTGAAATTAAAACGGTATGTAGTCCCCGTAGTATTGATGTATCTGCACAATGATAGGGTGCTTGCCTTGCTTACTTTTTTATCAACTGATAGTTATACTTTTAAAATCATAACTCTGAAAATACCCCCTTATCTAGCAATGATTTTTGCAAAACTTAAGACATAAGGTAAGCATCACTTTTCCCTTTTTGGGAGCTAACTCTGCTTTGTTTTTCCTTTTAAATAAGAGATACCTAGTAACAAAAATGGAATAGGAAACAGGACAATCATATATGCGTAAATATCTAATGTTTTATCTAGCCGAAGATGTTCTTTTGATAAATAGTACGTACCAAGGAATACGAGTAAAACAAACCCCGTAAATCCAAATCGTCTTATCCACTTTGAGGAAACCTTTGATACAGTTATATCATAAGCGATTCGGAAGTATAGACTGCAGCGTATGTATGTCCCTACAGCCATTAATAGTAATCCATAAATATCAAAACGATCAATGAATCCTAAACTAATAATTCGTACTGACTCTAATGCGGGGTATACAGAATTATCAGCCTGACCTAATCCGAAAATCGTAATACTACCTATAGTTGTTGAAAACATCATAAGTGCATTTAACAAAATTCCAATACTCCATAGTAAAAACATTCGTTTTTCACGAATGTTTTGAATGGGTAGAAATAAAAGTAGTAATAATTCTACCCATATACTTAAAATTATCAAAGATCCCCATAATATTGGATTCCAACCAAACTCAAATATAGGTTGGAGCTCACTCCAATCTTTCATTGGTCTGTCCAAAATCGTGACTGTATGTCCAGTCGCCATAGCAATTATTGCTAGTATTCCTGCCGTTAATGCAATTCTTTTAATACCTTTTGAAGCTGCATAAACAAAGAATAACAAAAACCAGACCAGTATAGCCAATCGTGGTGTCTCAGGAAAAAAGGCAATGTAGATAAAATCAACTAACAAAGCAAACGAGAAAATTGTTAAAAATAAAAAGTAGATAATGAAAATTATCTTTATCATCACTCCAAAAGGTTTTCCTAATAAATTGTGAAGCATATCAGAAATATTTTGTTTTGGGTATTTAAGTCTCAAACGATAAATGGAGATTGCCAACGTAAATGCTGCCGGAAGTGATATAATTATGGAAATCCAAGCATCTCTCCCAGCAACATCGAGCATTAACGGAAGAATCACGACATGTCCCATGATTGGAAGCGTCATTATTAATAAAAAAAGTGTCTCCCATTTCGTTAACATATCAGTAATCTCCTTCTTCATTGTCCATAGAATCTATCGTTTATAAGGGTTGTTATAAGGCTTTTTGTGATTTTTTTCTACACTTTTATTAATAAGACCTTGATGAGTAATATTTGTATGAACATCAATCATTATATCTGCATTAGAAAAAATCTCATTCCATTCAGATTGGACATTTTTCCATTGTTTAGGATATTTTCTGTAGGTTTCCAGTCCAATTCCTGATATATCAGTCTTTATTACCTTTTGAAGCTTATTCAAAGTTAAACGTACGGATTTTTCAGTCTGATTTGATACTTCTTCTTCAACTTTACTTATCCATTGATCATTTATATTCCTATTCGTAGTATTATCAGCTAAAGTTCCCTCTATCTCGATTTTCAGATATGCTTCAAGCTGATTACCATCTAATGTTGGATTTATTTCCGTTTCTAATTTCTTTATCTCTACAGAGATCTTCTCCTTGTCATTCAGAGATACAGTTTTACCTCGAGATACAGTTTTACTTCCGCCTTTTACCTTGTTTAAAAGGACATTCAGCCCAACAGTTTCATCTGTATTCAGTTTACCGACCATTTTATAAGTGTTAATAACAGCAGTGCCGTCTATTGAAGTAATTGCTTTACCCTTTTCTTTTCTTGTTCGAATTATCGGCAAATAGGCATTAGGAATAGGGCCCTCAATTAACTTATAAAATTCATACATTTTTACGGATGTAAATTCAGCAATATATTGTGTTTGTTCTAAAGCAGAAACTATTTCTGCCGAAGAAAGATCTTCATAAAGTGTAGAAGTACCCAAAATATCAATTGGCTTTTCTTCTGTAATGAAAAGATAACTATTCAAACGAAACATTTGATCGCGTCTGCTTTCATCAAGGTAGTCAATAAAATTATCTTTTGCTAATTCCTCACCAATCACCCATAAACGAGTATGCTCAAAATAAAGCCGACGTTTCGCATCTTTTATGAATTCTCTTGCGCCTTGTATCAATGAGTCCGCGTCTCTTTCTAATAGAATATTTTGGCCATTTCCTCCGCCCCCCTCTCCTCCACCTTGTTCACTTGGTCCAGTTGGTTTTATGATTTCGACGCTAATTCGTAATTGTCCGTCAGATTTATCCAACCCTATCCCATGTACAAGTGCTGATTTATCAAGTTCTTGACTACTCCAACAGCCGGTTAATAAAAATAATAATGGGATGATAGTTAGTATCCTTACCATCATTTATCACCTGTTTTAGGTAATGATCTAATTCTAGTCTTACGCTGATTCGGTATACTTTTTGGTCGCTGTTTTTTCCACCTCAACGGCAAACGAATCAGTGAATCTTTCCAATCCTGAAAATAAAAAGGTGCAAATGGCGCCATAAATGGAATCCCAAACGATGTTAAAGAGATCATATGTGTTAATAAACCGAGCATGGCGACAATTAGTCCATATCCCCCGAATAAGCTACTAGCAATAAATAATCCTATCCTAAGAAGTGCGGTGACGTCTGCAATTGGGGTGATAACAAATGCAGCAATGTACGATATGGATACAACAATAATGGTCGGTGCACCAACAAGTCCGGCTGAGACTGAGACTTGTCCCAGAATCAAAGCACCAACAATACTTAACGCTGAGCCAATTTGTTGAGGAAGTCTGACACCAGCCTCACGGACAACTTCAAACATTAAAATCATCATGGCAATTTCCATTGCTAGAGGGAATGGGACCGTCTCTCGCGCTTGAATAATAGGGACAATCATATCAGATGGAATCATCACCTTATGAAAATTAATAGCTGCAATATAAATGCCTGGTAAAGAAATACTGATTACAAATGACACGAAACGCAGCATTCGAATGAAGGAACTATAATAGGGTCGAGAACTGTAATCTTCTATACTTTTTATATTTTCAAGAAATAGGGATGGAACAAACAAACTGACCGAATCCCCATTTACAATGATCACAATTCTTCCTTCCATTAATAAGGCTGAAGCTTTGTCAGGACGTTCTGTATTTCCAATCGTAGGGAAGATTGAAAAGGGATGGTCTTCGATGAATTGTTCGATTTCCCCTGAATTATTTATCTCATCCACTTTAATTTGTTCTAATCTTTGTTTGATCCGTTCAATCAATTTTGGATCCGCAATGTCCTTTACATATCCGATTGTAATATCCGTTTGACTATATTCACCAATTTTAATTGTTTCAAACTGTAAAGAAGGATGTGGGATTCTTCGCCGTAACAATGCAATATTAGTAGGTGATGATTCAATAAATCCGTCATGTGCTCCTCTCACAGCTCGATCAGATTGAGGTTCGGAGATTGCTCGAACCTCGTACCCTGGTGCATTTAGCAGTAATCCTTCACTATACCCATCCAGTAATAGTAACGTATTTCCCTTCAGTATTTGGTATACAGATTTTTCTAGATTATTTTCCTTCTTTGTGTTAAAAATAGAAATTCTTTCTTTTACTTGTTTTAATTCTTCTCCCATAGTGCTATCTAGAGATTCCTTAGTCAGTGGCTCTAATACATTATTGCGAATGGCATCTTCATCAATTAACCCGTCTACTATAACTAGTAGAGCTTTCAATGTGCGACCGTCATGTAATGGAATGATGAAATCATGAAAAATGATATCATCACTTGAATCTAACAGTTGTTTTAGTTTTTCTTCATTTTTATGAACATCCGATGAGAACAAAATTGAATTATTAAATTGTTCTTCCTGTGTCCATTTAGTATTTTGCTTCATTTTTTGCATAATGGATTTAATTTTTAAATAACGCATAGTTTAACCCATCCTAGAAAAGTTTGTTTTTTATACTGTTATTATGGCTTTTATAACTAATAATATGTGCCGTTTTTGGAAATGATATGTTAATG
Source organism: Cytobacillus kochii (assembly GCF_044790165.1). NCBI lineage: Bacteria > Bacillati > Bacillota > Bacilli > Caryophanales > Bacillaceae > Cytobacillus > Cytobacillus kochii. Next base: position 999,347 of record NZ_CP085254.1, read on the forward strand.
ATTTTTGCGCGAATTACATTAATTTACTGGGAATTTATTAATATAGAAAGGTGGGGAGTAAGGTGGATCAAACAAAGTTAATAAAATGATGATAGCTCTTAATATGAATTTTTCATGGTTATTGGGTATATTGGCCGGTTTAAATATTATTTTTTTTCCGTATGCAGGGGAAGATTCTCTTTTCCAGGCTTGGGCTAAAATATGTCTTATTACATTTTTTCAATGAAGACGAACAAATAACAAGAACAAAATAGGTTATATAAGCATGGTATACATATGAGTGAAGACATTATTAAAAATGTCCTTGGCACAAAACCAAGAGCTAGACATAAAGAGCAATATATTAATAATTAAGATCAATGCTTTTCAAATCCTATTATACATAGGGAAATCTTAAGCTTCGAATTCACTTTCTAATAATTCCTTCTCTTATTCAAGAAAATAGCCCTTTTCTTGAATAATTAACGTGTTTGAGAGGTAAATTTAATCACACTCAAGCACACATAAATTTTAAACACTAAATTAATAAACTTTTTACTCAACTAGATTACCAAAAACCAGTGTTTTTGTAATGCCCCCCCATCGCCCTGTTACCCTTTGATTTTATTAAGATTAGCAGTTACCAAAAATAATTACCAAAAGTATTATCAAATACCTTTACAATAATTGCCCCTCTAGTAAAATAAAAATATACAAGTTTATTGGAGGTTACAAATGATAATTGGTTATGCTCGGGTATCTACTATTGACCAAAATATAGATCGGCAAATTGGTATGCTTAATGAATATGGTTGTGAAAAAATAGTTGAGGAGAAATTCACTGGTACAGTTAAAGATAGAAAAGGACTTCATCAACTTTTTGATGTCATCCGGAAAGGCGATACAGTTGTAGTGGAGAGCATCTCCCGTTTAGGACGTAAAACATTGGATATCCTCAACATTATTCAACAGTTAGAAGAGATGGGGGTGCAATTCATTTCTTTAAAAGAAAATATGGATACAAGAACCTCTACAGGCAAAGCCATGTTCCAAATGATGTGTGTCATTGCAGAATTAGAAAGAAACCTTATTGCTGAGAGAGTAAAGGAAGGACTTGAAGCAAGTAAAAGGCGTGGGAAAACATTAGGTAGACCCAAGTTGGATAAAGAAAAGCTTGCTGTTGCGCTAAGGATGTATGATAGTGAGGAATATTCCATAAAGGAGATTGTCTCGGCAACTGGAATATCACAAGGTTCCTTATACAGAGCAGTCAATAGAAGAAAGCTTGAAGAACTAAAAAAATAGGATTTTATTACTTCTCCAAAGTTACTTTGCGGTCTACAGCAGGAACCCTGTCACTAGGCCTAGAAGGGTGGCAGCCCTTCTTTTTATTTTATGCATTTTTTATAAGTCTTTATGATTAAAATCTAACAATTTCACTCCATTGGGAGTGACTCTTAATGTTAAGGTTTCTAACCCAAGAGGCGGGTTATGCGCTCCAACGAAAGTTCGGTATTGGACTTTGACGGTAAAATCATATACTCCTTTATTAACCTCTTTTTCTTCAGGAGTCTCCCCAGGTACATTTCTTTTTATACTAATAATTTTCGCATCAAATAAATCATAGGAACGATCGGTTCCGACTTTTTCATTTATAATTTTATAAACATAAGGGTTCAGTAAAGTTAAATAAGAGTCATATAAATTCTCATTATTAATCGAGTTAACATTTGCGCTTCCTACAAGAGGTTGGGTAAATAAATATATTCCTAAGAGAGCTATTAGAATTTTTGATTTCATTTTATTACTCCTTGTACAACGAAATTAACTACCATAAAATTAACATTCCTAAATTTTTATATAAATATTCACTTGTATGCCAATTTGGGGTGTTTTGCAGAAATTCTCTTTTAAAAGGTTTATCTGCAGAACAGTTTAATCTTTTTTGCCCAACCAATTATTAATGGCTACTTTTACATTCGTGGTCGTGTCTTTTACTTCGTCAAAAATAAAGGACAATAAATTGAACCACGATATTTCTTCGTTGTATGGATTATTTTTACTTACATACTTCATGACACGTTTTAATTCATCCATGCGTGATTGATCGAGTTGTTCATGCAAGAATAATTTCACCATGGCATTCAATAAGTTTGCATTCCGCACGCTGGCATCTAGTAATAAAGCGGTTGCTTTGGATGGTGTGACGTCTAAGGCGTCAGACAGCTTGCGAATGTCCTCATACGTCCATTGCGTGAATCGAACCGAGACCCGTTCATTTTTAGGCGATTGATACTTTCTTTGTAGCGACTCCCTTTCCAGTTGTCCAAAGAACGTAGTATTGAAAAACTGGTAATCTCTTCTGAAATATTGAGACAAGTATTCCATGACTTTTCTCGACTGCAAACCTTTCTCGCAAAGTATTTCTACAATATCTTTTACTGGTTGATTGGTGACATAAGACAATTGATAAATACAATTTTTTAAGTCAATGGAAATCGTCGGTTTGATATCTTTTTTTTTATCTGAACGTGTTTGTCTTTTCTTTTTCTCCCCTTCTTTCAACAAAATAATCCCCTCTTTTCGCTTGGTTTGCTTTAGAACAGTGTCATAGTGTTCTAGATTTATTTCATGTATATGAGAGATAGAGAGGAGGTATGTTTAAAAAGATTCATTGTTGACCAAACTTTTAGTAAAAGAGATTTAGGGAGGAACAACCGAAATGGAATTGACCAAAAAAGAAGCAGAAGAGTTAGCGAAAAAAATACGTGAGAATAGTAAAAAACATGGTATTCCTTTGAAGCCAAAGAAAGCGAAAAAAGCAAAATAAACAGCAATCCTTTCGTTAAGGACCGCCACCTTAAGGTGGTATTTTTCTTAAGAAAAAGGTTGTTTATAAGGCAGGTTGGCGAGCGTTTTCATGCATGTTTTCATTCATTCTTTAAAAAGAACAAATCGTGCTTTATCACTGTTTGTTGACATGTATATTTCATGACCAACAAAAGCGCAAACGAAAAGCCAGTTCCCACAAGGGTTCTGGCTTTTTGCAATTGCCGATAATAAGCAGTTATGTCTACTAAAATGTATGGGTGCTGTATATTTATTTGTCAAGAAATTATCCTTTTTAATTAGACCTTTAAGCTATAATGAAATTAAAAACAGATAGGTAGATTAAAAGGATAAGGGGATTAGAAAAGTGAAAAAAGCTATATTTATTACAGTTGCTTTATTTTTGTTAACGGGGTGCGGAGATGAGGAAGGAAAAAAAAAGAAAGTAGAAGCGGGTGAAGAAGTCGTCACCGAAGTGTCCCAACCTGAAAATACCGAAAGTAAAGAAATCAAACCTGATACAAAATCAATTGAAGGGGAAACCGAAGACGGTAGAGTGATAACAGCGTATCACTGGCATGATATCGAAGCGATGCCGAAAGCGGAAACGATACTGGAAGCGGTAGAAACGATATACGGAAAAGACCGTTATTATTATGAGGATACGAAAACAAAAATAGATTTAATGAAGCATATTTTTGAACCAGATAATGAAAAGCGTGGGTTTAATTATGAAATAGATGGAAAAGAAGAAGTGGTTTTTTTCAACAATCAATTTAACTTTGATTTAGTCATTGATAATAATGTAGATATGAGAATGGAAATGATAGACTTTATTCATTATCTGAAAGAAAGTAATTTGATTTTAACGGAAGAACAATTGAGAGATAAAGGACTTGAAAGACAATTTACTTATCAAATTCGATTATTCAACGAACGATTACCAGGTGAAAATTATAGTCAGCCGTCTATTTATTGGATGGTTAAAGCATCATCTTTGCTAGAAATGGACTTCTCAAACAAAGAAGGCATTTATAAAAAAATATATAATTTCGGACAATATGAGGGACCCTATCCGAGCGTTGACGAACAAAATCAAGAATAATAAGGAGGACTAGGTGTGGATTTAAAATAAAATCGCGACGTTTGTAAAAAAGATGCGATGTTTAAAACAAAGTTGCGATATTTATAAAAAAGATGCGAAGATTTACCCCTTTGAATATGCATTGTCCGAAGAGGGATTTTATGGTAAAAAATAACATGACGATATTCAACAATCGGGCCAGATAACGGAATAAGAATTAGCAATGAACTTCTAAATCCGCGGGACATATGATGGGTTTATAATCATATATCTTTGGAGGTATGTTTTAATGAATAACCCTTTTTATATGTATCCTTATTATTCGAACACTTATTATAGTAATGGGCAAATGTGTAATCATGATAATATGTTTGGTCTTGGCTATGGAAATATGTCATATGCTAGGCGCTATGCAAATCAATATTGGTCATATCCAAACACTCAGGGATATACTAGTTCCATATTAAATGACCATGGAAAAGAACCTTTTGTAATAAATATCAATCAGGCTGCTAAACAAAATAATACCTATCGAGATACTATATGGACCGGAAGTCATTTGCAGGTGACCTTAATGAGTATTGACGTTGGAGATGATATAGGGTTGGAAATTCACCCTAAGGTTGATCAATTTCTACGAATTGAGGAAGGTCAAGGACTTGTTCAGATGGGTAAGAGTAAAGATAACCTGAATTTTGTAAGAAATGCGGGTGATGATTTTGCCATTATAGTACCTGCCAATACTTGGCATAATGTAACCAATACAGGTAATATACCGTTAAAGCTTTATTCAATTTATGCACCACCTAATCATCCTTTTGGTACTGTTCATAGAACAAAGGCAGATGCCGAAGGTTAGAAATCTATAGTCTTCTGGAATCGGGCGCAATTATTGAATAAGGTTATACCAGAATCGGGCCAGATTGTTTAATAAATATTTTTTTGTAAAAATTCAAATAATTCCATAAAACATCCTGACTAACTGCTATATTATAGGTATAGTGGAAAGGAGGGAAGTTAATGATAGAGCAATTAAAGGATATGGATGCCGATTTAAAAGAGTTCATTTGTAAAAAGCTATTCGAGGAACGCATTGGTATTAAAAATGAAATTATAAATGAATCTATAATGGACGGATTTGATGAACAGAATGTCCTAAATGGACTCGATATTTTTCTGTATAATGAGCTGATATCGATACCTATGGTTCCTAATCCTGTACTTAATAAGGATATTTTAATTAATGACTCGAAATTTCATGAGTTAAAATCTAAAGGTTATCTTTAATAATTGTGCAAAGGTCGTCTCACTTGAGGTGCTTTTTATTGATAATCTTAAAAATGAAGATCAATTTAACAGAAGTTCTAATGTTCAATAATAGCGAACACGTTTCACAGTCCTAAACTAAAGAGCGCAATTCTTAAAGAGGAATTGTGCCTTTTTCAGTAATAGGTCCATTTTGTTGCAGAAAAGGGTAGGGTAGGGTAGACGATGCCATATTGTGGGCGAAGTAAGTAAGGAACAGGTAAACATTTTGGGAAACGGGGGGCGACTTTAATGTTTAATGTTGAAACGCGGACAGTTAAAGGGTATAAGGGGTTAGATATCCCCTTTACAAAACTAAGCAAAGGTAAGGATTCTAACAGCTTGGCAATAATACTACCAGGTATGGGATATACCGCACAGGCACCACTTCTTCATTACTCAACAGGGGTATTTTTACAAAAATATTTTGATGTTTTGCAGGTTAATTACCAATACAATAACAAAGTCTATGATGATTTCACAATGGAAGAAATAAGTGAAGCAATTAAATTGGATGTAAAGACTGTTCTTGATGATGTTCTAGCCAACAAAACATATGAAAATTTCTATCTGATTGGAAAATCACTTGGGACAATTGCTATGGGTTATGAATTGAATAGGGAATGCTATGAGAATGCAAAAGCAATTTGGTTGACTCCTTTAATACAAAGGGAAGATGTTTTCGGGGCAATGGTAAGAAGTAAAAATAAAAGTTTGTGCATAATTGGTGATAAAGATCCTTGTTATATTGAAGAAAGATATTCAAAAGTTATAGAAAACCAAAATGTCACCTCGGTATTAATTCCAAATGTTAATCATGGCCTGGAATATGACGGTAACACTGTGGAATCAATAGATGTACTAAAGGGTGTCATAGCTGAGGTTGAACAATTTTAGAAAGCTGGTATTTTCACCTTTTTTAGGTCATTCCGCATTAAGCACTTTTCTTAGGTTACTGTTCACTTTTTTTGTTCAACTTAAAAATAATAGACCAATTTGAATACTAGGTGATTATTTATGAATAACTATCAATGGGTAGGAAGCCAAAAACACTATGTAGATGAAGTTCATACTAATTTGTTGAACAATAATATTGTAGTAGGTCATTTCGGTGGTAACTCAACGACTGGACAATTCAAGAACGAAGATGGATGTTTAATTTGGATGGATCAAGATGAAGATTGGGAGTTTGTCATTATTCTGGATGCCCATAATACGGCACAAAGTGCAGAACTGGTTCTTAAAACTATTGGAAATGAACAAGCCCAAGTGCGGCGAATCTTAAAGATGCGAACGGGAGAGACCTTTGATAATATTTCCACTCTCATTTTGAATGCTTTTCGTAGTAAGGGCTTCCATGAATCTTGTAAAAATATTCAAGGAGAAACTGCCTGTCTATTTGTTGTTAGAAAAGGTAAATTTCTTTGGTGGCTATCTATAGGTGATTGTATTCTCTATTTATTTCATCCTGAACTTAGAGCGCTAGGGGAATTCCAACAGAATCATAGAAGTTTCTATGAGTGGGTAGGTCAAAGGAATACCTTTGAATTAACAGTACCTTGCTACAGTACTGGAAGGAAAGAATTGCGGAAAGGTGAAAATCATATTTTCTTAACAACTGATGGACTTGTTGAATGCCCGGATACTAATTTTAACAATCCAATGGAAATTATTAATAAATTTGTCGGGATACCAAATCAAGACGGTGTTAAAGGATTATTGGAGGAAATTAAGAACAATAACGTACGGGATAGTACAACAATAATTTCCTGGAAAGTGACAATCAACGATTCGGCTACGTTACCTAGTGTCATATAATCGGACAACTAAATTGCATCTATTCCCAGAATACTTTGAAATGGGTAATCGGAAAATACCGGTATACAGCAATCGGGCGCTTTTCAAGAACAAGGAAAGCTCTCTTTTTGTAGTAAATGATTTGAGTTAGTTTGTATATTTTGAAATAATTGGTATTAAGCAATAGGACATTACTTTTGTATAAGGCTTAAAATAATTAATTCAAATTAAGCGAGGGTAAGAATTATGGGTAATGAAGAAGATAATGCAATAATAAATGAAGATAAACTTTCACAGTGGTATGCACCTGGTTCACCTTGGGAAATTCCTAGTCTGAATGTTGGTGAGAAAATTACTTTTACGTTAATACCTAGTGTACATAATAACCTTACAGAGAAACTTCCAATGACCTTAACAATTGAGAATGTTGTTACCTATCAGGAATTTGCCTTTCGTTTAGATTCACAACAAATTCTAATATCAATTACATTAAAAGATGAATCAAATGGAACAAGAGTAACAATGAATTCGGAAGGTTTTGCTGCCTCTTTAGAAAATTTGAAAGCCTTAGTAGAAGGGAATAAAATACGTAATATTTAATAAAGGTTATTCAATTATAGGACGCTTTAGTTGAATAAGAATAACTAAAAAAGTCGATTCCTTGAGATGGAAATCGGCTTTTTTAATGGGTGAAGTTTCCTTACCGTTGTATATCCGCATTTTCTAACGCTACCCCTTAATGGACTCTTTCGGGATTGTTCATCAATTCAATTAGTTTCGATTTTGTGGTGGCAAAACTTCACCATTAAACTCCAGATCAAGATTTAATAGAATTTTATCGGCCTCATGAAGTTTGTTAAGGTCTTGCTCCGAAATAGCTTCTTGTATTAACTGTTTAGATAGGTTTAGTCTATCCTTAATAAACTGTGCTGCATTTCGTTTCTCAGCAAGTTCAATTGCTCCGTTCATATACGTTTCTATATTTTCAATTCCTTTTACGTCTGAAAAACTTGAAGTGTTTTCAAGAGAAGCATTTAGAATCATAGAAGTATTACGTATTCCATCTGAAATCGTTCCATTGTCTTCAAGATCTTCATCTAGTGCTGTGGCAACAACATCTTCGTTACTTTTAACATTATTGGATTCAAGCGCTTTGGTATTATTTCCACTGAATCCAAACCAAGCAGTCGCAATAACCACAGAAGCAATACTAGTTAGTACAATTCCTTTCATGTGAAAAACACCTCCGTATTTTATAATAACAACGCTTACCATTTTTTTCAATAAAGATAGGAGTTGTCGCCTTTTTTTGTAACTCTTAAAGCTCTATAATTATTTGTATGTTTATTTTAGTACAATGAATAAAAGAATATTAAATAGATGAATTTTTAGGGGTAGTAAGTCATACCCCTTTTGAAAATAGACCATGGCAGAGAGATTATTTTATGCTTTAGAGAAGGCCTACAAGCAAATTAACCTTTATTTCATGTACAACCCTTACGGGGTAATACCAGCAAATCTGTCACTTAGCCTGTATCTATGTTTTTAATCTCCATTATCGTTTTAGAAATTGCATTTTTGATGTATTTTCAGGGCAATTAATAATTTTTATTTTACTTCCAATTAGAGGATTAATTACAGCTATAAAAGGTACTGGATCTTTAAAATTGTTGGTATTTTTGGGAATATACTCTTACTTATTTTTCTTATAAAAGACAAACACACACCAGAATAATTTTTTGATGTGTGTTTGGTCAAACTAAATTTTATGTTTTCAAAAAATTTATTGGTTGAATCTTTGTTACCTTTTTTAAAGGTATCATAGAACCAATAATTCCGGATATTATGGGTATAATTATTGCTATTGCAATAATCCATAATGATTTGATATCTAAGCTATGATACATAAAGTAGAGAATACATATAGCAATAAATGCCCCAATAAAGCCACCAATCAAGCCTATAATTGCTCCTTCGCCTATTATTACTTTAGTGATATCCCCTTTCTTCCATCCTACCACATATAATAGGGCAAATTCCTTTTTCCGTTCTGAGAGATTTTGCCACATAAGTTCTGAAATTGTAAGTATGGATATAAAAAAAGCAATGGCAACTGAAAAATAATGCACTATATTAATTTCTAAGGCGACGTATTCTCCTAACCATGAGCTAAATAAAATATCATCTAATCTAAGAGAGATATAAATATAGACTATTAATAAAGATGTTGGAATAGCAATCGCTATTATTGAAATACTATTCCTTACTTTTCTCCTGAAGATAGAATTAATTATTAGCGATATAAGGTTTTTTACATGGATGATCGTTTTTTTGGTACTAATCTCATCGTTTTTTAATATTTCATTAGGATTAATTTTTTTTATTAGATATATGGGAATTAAAGGACCAATAATATAAATAAACAAGATAAACAATATTAAAAGTAATAATTTACTATATATAAGTTGATAGCCAGATAAAGATTGTACTAAGAATTGTACAAACAATGAAGTTATGCAAATAATAAACCCTATAAATAGAGACTCAAACAAAATTAACATTTGGATGTGTTTTACTTTCCACCCCATAGCTATTAATATTGCGAATTCTTTTTTTCTTGCTAAGAATGTTACATAAGTTGTTGAAAAGACATAAACAATCGCAACAATAATTAAGATGATTATTATTGATGAGTAGCCTAATGTAGTTTCTTGAAGAATTTGCATAGATGCACCCACTTTAATCCACGCTTGTTCCATCCATCCAATCTCTTTATTATTATTAGTTATATTCACAATAACTGGGGATGGGGATGAACCGAGCATTATATCAGCCTCTAGCCCAGTTTTTTCTTCAATTTCTGCTGCTATTTTTTCTAACTTTTGCTGGCTTTCCTCACTGAAATCAGCCACATCTTTTATTTTAATTCGGACAGAGGATATAGCTTTATCTCCTAATATTTTCTGTGCTGCTTCAATAGTAGTTAGCATGGATGGTGATTGAATTAATGGTTCATATATATTAGATGTAGGATATACATCCTCAGTGGGATTTATAGGGTTATTGTTTGAATCTAAAACGTGTGTCCCTGTCGGACTTTTATAAGTTTCCATAGGTAATTCATTTTCAGTATTTTTCGATATATCTAAATCTGTGGGATCGTACATACCAATTAAATATGGCTGTAGCCTTGGACGATTTTTAATGGAAGTTCCCTTTAATTGAGCTTCTCGAAACATAATAACGCCATCGTCAGTATTTTCATTAACACTATCTAAAGAATATGCATTTTTCCACCTATTTGGAAAAGGGCTAGTCTCGTCTTTATAGCTTAGACTACTTGTTTTCTCATATAATGGCCCACTGAGTTCCGTTGCATTTTTGACAGTGTTATTTGAAAATAAATCCAACCATTTATTATGAATATCATTTGCTGTATATTGAAAATTAGAAATTTCATTGCCGTTTATTGTATTAAGAAAAGATTCGCCACCATTTTTACTAATTTTCTCTAATGATTCTTTTCTTTCTAAATTTGATTCAAAGGGGATATCTAACTTTGTAACATTAATTTGTGTATTTTCCTTTATAGATGGGTGGGTACTTAAAATCACTGGGAATTCTGTTAGTTCTCCTTGTACACCTACATAACCTAATTCTTCTAATGTATAAGACTTTACTAAATTGTCATCAGAAAAATAGGAACTGTCAGGTGAGGAAATAACAGATTTATTTAAACCTACTAATTTGGCTTCTTCAATCGGGTCAATGCCAGCTAATAATAGAGGGGAACCTTTATAAAGATCTCCATCGAAGCTAGTAAATCCATATTTTCTGTATATTTCTGGCGTGGCTTCTTCATAAATCCCTCTAGAAAAATAACTATCTCTTGTTTTTGAGTAGTCGTTGAGTGTATTGTTTGTAGTTATTTTTTCTTCGATTTTATATATTCCTGGTTCATCTATTGATAGATTGTCTAATAATATGTTTATATTCATAAAACCTATGATACTTAGCGGGGCAGCAACTTGGATATCGTCCATGTTTTTTATGGTACGGTATTGCTCTAAAGTAATACCACCAGATATTCCACTTAAATAGTTTGGTTCAAACAGATTGTGTTCTTCAGTAATACTTTTAGTGCCGGTAGGTCGGACCACAATATGGTAAGAAGATTCCCATTTATTTTGTAGTGTATCAACAATTGTTCCTTGTTTTGTCTCAGTTAAACTAAATAGAAGGTTCATCCCACCTCCTATTAAAATTGCCCCCAACAATATTAATACAAACCTATCCTTTTTTTGTTTCCAGTTTTTAAATATGAGTGATAGGTAGCGAGCCATTTTTCCCTCTCCTTACTAATTGGATTCGCCCATCATTCATCTCAATTATTTGATCTGTTCTTTCTGCTAATGTTGTATCGTGTGTCACCAACATTATCCCGCAATTTTCCTCTTGTTGAATCTTTTTAAGCAAATTAAATATTAACTCTCCGTTCTTTGAATCCAAGTTTCCGGTAGGCTCATCTGCTAATATCCATTTGGGTTTTGTTATTAAGGCCCTAGCTATTGCAACTCTTTGTTGCTGTCCACCTGATAGCTGAAAGGGGTAGAGGTCTTTTTGATCTTTTAGACCGACTAGTTCTAATAGCTCAAATGCATTCTTTTCTCTTTCATATTCTACTTTTCTAGTTAATGTAGGAATTATTACATTTTCTAGTGCGGTTAGAGAGTCTATTAAATGATATTGCTGAAAAACAAAACCAAAATTTTCATACCTTAAATCTGCTATTTCATCTAAATTTAACTCTATAGTATCAATATCATTAATCAATATAGTGCCACTAGAAGGAGTCTCAATAGTTCCTATTAAGCTTAATAAAGTTGATTTTCCAGACCCTGAAGGGCCAAGTACGCTAATAAATTGATTATCTCTTATTTTTATATTTATATCTTGAAGTACATTAGTTTTTACTATAGATCCAAAAGTCTTTGTTATATTTTTTAATAGTATACTCAATGCTAATCCCTCCGTATGTATGTTATATAATCTTTTGTGAATTATAATTATTTGTTGTTTTCTTCAATAGGGTTATTAGAGAGTGCGCACTCTCTAATTCGCCTAGATTAGTAATAAAACCATCTTGATTTACTACAATAAATGTATAAAAAGTTTGTCCCCACCAGACTGTTTTATTCCGATGGATACTGTAGAATCACCACGTGAAAATCCACCCGATATGCTGTCCTTTTTCTTCTATCACCACTAATTATTATACACAAGTGGTATAAAATGTATATAATTGTATTTTTTAAGGAAAATAGATTTTCTCCCCATTAAAATGTTGGCTTTATCCCAGGTAAGTGTACCTTCAGGAAAATAACGATTTACAACGTTTAGCAATATCGAGCATAGAAAAACTAAAGGGTGCAAGAGTTAAAGATGAGGATCGCTGAAGCGTTCTTTTTTCTTGTTTAACAAACGGGGCATTAGTTGAAGAAGGAAAACGAATCATATTGAAGAATAAAGTATGTTGAGCATAAAATAAAGGGGGAAATCAATGCGTAATGTCATTGTTTATCTTTTGGGGTTTGGCATTTTTTTAATTGGTTGTTCAAATGAATCAAGTATTATTAAAGTTGAAGCTTATAAGGCTGAGGATATTCCTTTTGAAGAAGGGTCAGGTAGAGTTACTATTGCTGTTAATGAACCAATTTCCGATGAAGTTGCCATTTCTGACGGACTTATTGAAGTAATTGTATCGGCAAAAGGCCTGAAACATTCTGCCAATTATGAGATTTCACTTGAAGGAGAGAAAAACCAAGGAGTCGTTTTTGGACCTAAGGAAAATGTTAAAATAACTTTTGGAACAATGGTGGGAGATACTTTATTTAAGCCTAATGAGCAAGGAGAATTGTTTGTATCAATGCAAAACCCATTAAGAATTGTATTAAATGTAAAAGAAACAAGAGTAGTTGTCTCAGAGGATGGAAAAGAAATTTTAAGGACCGAACCCTTTATTGTGTCGGAAAAACTCCCTAATAAGAAATAAAGCGTTGATCCAAGAAAGGATAAACGCTTTTTTATTGAACTTCTTAGTAAGTAACGTTTTTTTTATATTCCTAGCGTATATTTTAAGGTTAATATTTTTTAAATTGAGAGTGACAAGAAAACATAATGAGTGACTCAAGGAATAAATATTATTTACACTTTGCTGAGGGGTACTTATGAAAACTCACTATTATTTAGGTTGGTTTAACAATTTTTTTCCAGAGAATCTGAGTAGGGCGTTACAGGAGGATATAACTGTTAGAAAATCGCTTGCTATGATTAGCTCGAATCCATCTGTTTTTGAAAATGATGGTGCTACTGAACGGTCGTGGCTTGAACAGGCTGGCATTATGTTTGATGAATATCATTTAATTAATTATCGCTTACAGAAGGAAGATGCCCAAACGATAATTCAAAATGCTTCCGTAATTTTCTTGTTGGGTGGCAATATTCTTAATCAAAATGGTTTTTTGATGGAGTATGAATTATCGGATTCGATTAAAAAAAGCAACGCCGTTGTAATGGGAGCAAGCGCTGGGGCAATCAACATGTCCTCTAAATGGTTATGCTCGAAAAACTTTGGAGATGAAGTTGAAATGAGCTCAGTTTACGACGGAATCGGTCTTGACAATTTTTCCGTCCTGTCTCATTTTGATCTTGAAAATAACATGGCACTGGTTCAAAGCGAACTATCTCCCCTATCGGAAGAAATAAATATTTATGCGTCGAACAAAGATTGCGCTGTACGTGTAAAAGGAGACAAAATCGACGTTTTTGGCAATGTATATTTAATTTCCGACTCAAAGATTCAGAAATTGGATGAGACGCTCTAGTTCTAGCGAATCATTATGGCTTAATTGAATTAATTTCTTTATGCACCGTCTCTATTTTAAATATAGTAAAGGAGAACGGCCACGAGTGTTGAATTGGGTCTATTTTCTACTTCACCCTTCCACAAAATATTTAGTTAAGGGTGCTTTAGTTGAATAAGAATAACTAAAAAAGTCGATTCCTTGAGATAGAAATCGGCTTTTTTAATGGGTGACTTTTCCTTAGGGTTGTAATTATACGGTTACAACGCTAAGCCCATTATCAAGACGATTCCCCTGTTTTTAACAACGTTAAGAAAGTTTAATACTGACCTTTAAAGCCAATATAAGTATGCCTTTTCATGATTTCTCTCAATCGAAATAACAGTATATTAAAGTTGTTGCAACTAGTAAATGTGGGAATTTTTAGTAAAATATAAAAGAGGAATTTTTCATTAAATGGGGAGGCGCTTTTATTGGATAAACCGATATTAAATTATGAAGATTTACTTGAAATGTTAGATCATTTCTTAAGAGAACCGAAGGAATTTTGGGAGAATTTTTACATCGATAGAAATAAAGAAATTCCTTTCTTCAAGGTAAAAGGTCCTGATGAGAATTTAGTAGAGTATTTTGAAAAGGGACTTGCTCCTAAACGAGTATTGGAATTGGGGTGTGGACCTGGGAGAAATGCTGTTTATATGGCTAAACAAGGTTGCAAGGTAGATGCTTTGGATATAGCTGAAAATGCGATTAAATGGGCGAAAGAGAGAGCAAAAGAAGAAGTAGTAGATATAAATTTCCATTGTTTATCACTTTTTGATTTTGATTTTAAGCCACATTCATATGATTTTATTTATGATTGTGGTTTGTTTCATCATTTAGCACCTCATCGTCGTTTAACATATCTAGAAATAATTAAGAGAGCATTAAAAAAAGATGGGTATTTCGGTATTGTTTGCTTCAATACTGATGGTGCTCTGGATACATCTGATTGGGAAGTTTATAAAGAAGGTAGCTTAAAAAGAGGAATAGGTTATACGGAAAAACGATTAAAAGAAGTATTTTCTAATGATTTTAAAATTATTAACTTTAGGAAGATGAAAAAGACTAATCAACCAGATGATTTATTTGGAGAAGATATCTTATGGGTAAGTTTAATGGAAAGTTTATGAAAATAAGATTAGCTAAGTTAAACAATCAGCAGCAAGTGCTGAATGTATTAATTAATGATTGGAAAGATAGATGAAGAAAATACTAGCTGTAGTTTTAATATTTTTACTTGTAGGTTGCCAACAGGTATCACAAATCAAAATCACTGTTACAATAGCTGTTGTGGATACTAGTAACAAACCGGTTCAGAATATAGAAGTTTCACTTTTAGATAAAAGTAGCGACTCTGAGCAAGGAATACAATTAGGGTCAGCAGACTCGGAAGGAACTATTACTGGAAAGTTAAAGGTAGGAGTGACTTACGAAGCGGCACTTATTATAAACGATGAAACAACTCAATATGAAGAATTTATAGTATCAGAAAAGGATTCAGAAAATCAGTTTACATTTAAACTAAGCAAGTAACAGGCGATTCGAGTTACTAATAAATGGCCTGTTAGTAAAAAGGCAAGCTTAAAATCGCTTAAAGATACATGGCTAGATTTATCAGAAGATAATCCATATAGTCAATTCTTAATTACGGTAATGGCTGGTGTTAACCAATTAGAACGAGATCTTATTCGTATGCGACAACGTGAAGGGATTGAACTAGCCAAGAAAGAAGGTAAGTTTAAAGGGAGGTTAAAGAAATATCATATAAATCATGCAGGAATGAATTATGCTTTAAAGTTATATAAAGAAGGAAACATGACTATAAATCAAATTTGTGAAATTACAAGTGTATCTAGAGCTGCTCTTTATAGAAAATTGGCAGCAGAAAAAAATAAACCTTATCCACTTGTATAAATAAAATAATAAAGGATTAAGGGCTATGGGATTAACAAATAAAACAATAGAAAAGTTAAGATTGGATATAGATAACGTTCTAAACAAAAGACTGAATTGGCAGATTGAAGAAATAAATTTGATAGGCAATGGGGTTATAAACGCGGTTTTCCTAATTAATGAGAAAAATCTAGGAAAACTTGCTGTTAGAACTCCTTGGAGATCAGAAGAAAATATGATGGATAAAAATTCAAGTGGAATTATCTCATTAAAAAAAGAAGCAATAATATCCGAGCATTGTCACAAACATCAAATACCTGTACCAAAAATTCATAAGTTGTATTTTAGTAATGAAATAAACTTTCTAGTATCTGATTTTGTATCAGGAGATGGTCAAGAGATTTCTTCCTATGATATTGGAGAACTCACATCTAAAATACATAAAGTTCCATTGGATGGTTTATCAATTGTTGACCAAAATGAGCGAAAACTAAGTAATATTGTTTCGCATAGAATAACAGGACGTGTTCATTCACTTAATAAACTAATAAATACTAATTTTATTATTCCTAGTTCAGAAGAATTGGAAGCAATTCTGAATACATCTAAAACAAAAAACAGCTTACTGCACCTTGATGTTAGACCACCAAATATAATAGGTGAAAATGGAATTATTAAAGCGATTATAGATTGGGATAATTCATTTGTCGGGAATCCAATTATGGAGTTAATGAGAATTTTTGAATCAAAAGAATTAGTTGAGGGAGAATTTATAAAGGGATATAACGATCTAGACATTATCGAAAATACTGATACAATCATACAATCCATCTATAGGCTTGATACTGCTTTAATGCTATCCATATTGTTCACCTCGTTCATAAATGATTCCGAAAAAAAAGATTACTATCTTAAACGTGTTCACTTTCTAATTGAAGAAATAAGCAATAATTTATAGTTTTTCTTCTTATTGAGTTAAACGCCGATTAGTAATAAAACAGATCCCGACCTATCTATGAATAGAGATAGGTCGGGATACTTATGATGGGAAATTCTTAACGTTGTAAATCCGCGTTTCCTGACGCTACCCATATACTAGTGATAAATTTGAAGCTGAATTCAAGTCACATTGACGCAGTAGTTCTGATGATACGGAAATCTAACTAAATTGG
This sequence comes from Cytobacillus kochii, assembly GCF_044790165.1. Taxonomy (NCBI): domain Bacteria; kingdom Bacillati; phylum Bacillota; class Bacilli; order Caryophanales; family Bacillaceae; genus Cytobacillus; species Cytobacillus kochii. Next base: position 1,016,311 of record NZ_CP085254.1, read on the forward strand.
AATTGGAGAAAATGGCGATATGAAAATGTCAAAGACGGGTTGGTCTCTTGTTGCAGCAGCGGCAACGATAGTTCTTGGGTATGGTGCTAAAAAGGGGAAAATTCCTTCTATTTCATCTAAGGTTGTTTCTGACATAGCAACAGTTGCTTCTGATGCTGTAATTAATGAAGAAAAGTCATTTGGTGGACTTAAAGAGAGTGTAATAAATAGGATAGCTACAAATACTAATAAAGGTGTGAAAGCATTTATTGAAGGCAATGAATTAGTGTACGAGTTTAAATCTAATTCGAATAAAACGATTCTAGAGTCGAGATTTATAATAGATGCTGGTAAGTTAGTTATGACTTTTGTATCGGGAAGTTATGGAAATAAATCTAATGCACCATGGTTTTTTAGAGATAGTTTAGTAGAAGCAATGAATAAAGCCAATGAGAATTGTAAAATGATTATTTGATGGATTTTCACAAGGGAAATAGTTTTCATTCTTCAACTATCGGGGGCAATACTTGATTAACGGTATTGTTCCTTTCTTATGTCACATAAAGGGCAGGAATGTTTAATAAGAATACTATTTCTATTTCAAATAATAGGAGGGAAACCATAAGTCTAAATAGAATATGCTTTAGAAACAAATTATTATGGATTAGGTGATCTTCTTGAAAAAGACAGTCCCAAAAAAGATACATATTATTGGCTCTGTTGGAAGTGGTAAAACAACTTTAGCAAAAGAAATATCTTCAAAGTTAGATATACCGTATTACGAATTAGATAATGTAGTTTGGATAAGGAAAATGTCTGGAGATATAAGAAGAACTGATCAAGAAAGAGAAGAGTACCTAAATAGTATAATACAATCAGAAAGTTGGATAATTGAAGGAGTACACAATGAGGATTGGGTAAGCACTTGTTTCCAAAGTGCAGATTTAATTATTTTTTTAGATACAAAATATTCAATAAGAACCTACCGAATAATAAAGAGGTTCCTTAAACAAAAACTTCGATTAGAGAAATCAAATTACAGACCAACATTAGAAATATTTTTTAAAATGTTTAAATGGAACCGATATTTTGAAGAGGTAGGAAAAGTGAACTTTTTCAACAGATATGACATACATAAAGACAAGACAGAAGTTATTAACAACGCAAATAGTCTTAAGAAATACTTCAACTAACGGGGCTTTAGTTAAATAAGAATAACTAAAAAAGTCGATTCCTTGAGACGGAAATCGGCTTTTTTAATGGGTGACTTTTCCTTAACGTTGTAAATCCGCATTTTTCTGACAGTACCCTATAAGACGTCTATCCCTTAACTGTATAAATTCTTAAATACTTCGCTATCAACCTTCAAAATTAATTTGATATTCGTTCTCGATTTGTTCTCTTACCTCTTTAGTCATATCAAAATTGTATGTGTCACTTTCCCCAATTAGTCTTCTTTCAACTCTTTTAAAAGGTATAATATCTAATACTTTCCATTCCTTTTGTTCTTTGTTGAGAATAATATAAGCTTCTGTATCAAAATCAGGTGTATTTTTTATAGTCACTTCATCTTTAGATAACAAAATCGCTTTATTCGTATCTAAATGTACTAAACTAATTTCAGTTGACATTTTCTTTTCTTGATTTTGCCAATCATTATAATTCTCTTTAACTGCATTAATATCCTCTATCGGAAACTTTTCACTAAATGCTCGTATAAACATGTCATGGTCCCCTTCATTAAGAGCTGTTAAAGCATTTAAATAAGATTCTAATTGATCAGGGTACTTTTCTAATCCGTTTATTTTGATCTCTATTAACGGACTTACAATATCGCTACTAACTGCAAGATTTCCCTCTGAAAGAAATGACTCTTTATTATTGAAATCTATTTGATTCAAAGTAAAGTAAAACATTATTGTCAATAAGCCAGCAGTTAACAAGCTTGATATAGCGTAAGAAATTTTCTGTTTAAATACTCTTTTTGGAGCTGATGACCATTCAATTTTTTTTAAAACAGTAAGTTTATGTTTTTTCTCAAATTGAACTTCTTTTAATATTGTACTATTCATTTTTTCTTTAAGATTTTTAAGGTTATTTTCCATTGTAGTATTCTCCTTTCAACATTTTTTTTAGTAAACGACGACCTCTTACTAATCGAGACTTAATAGTATTTTTGTTCATCCCTAAGAGTCTTGAAATATCTTTAATCGTTAATTCCTCATAATAATAAAAAATGATAACTTCTCTATATTTAATAGGGAGAGTTATGACCTTATTAGATATAGAAATGTTCTCCTCTTTGGTAAGAATCTCACTTTCAATGGACTTTTGAGTCCTACTTTTAAAATAATTAGTCATCTTAATATTTCTATAAGACCAACTTTTTAAGTAATCTTTACATTTATTAATAGTTATTTTAAATATCCAAGTCTTATAAGAGGATTCCTCTTTAAAGTCATCCATCTTTTCAAAGCATTTTATAAACACATCTTGAGTAATGTCTTCTGCAATTTGTTTATCTCTAACATAGATAAAGGCAAGGCGCATCACAGTCTGCCCATATTCATCCATAAGCCAAATTAACTTATCTTTTTTGTTCATTTGTCTAAAAGAACTAGAATAAAGCTCTTCCTTATTCAACTCTTCCATAGGTACCAACCCCACTTTCTCTATAAGTTAGACGACGGAAAGTAAATTAAGGTGCATATAATTTTGAATTTTATAAATTTTTATTTCCCCCTTCTATCACCTGTCATTCAAGTTCCATTATATAATTAAAAAAGTCACTACCTTTTATTAGGAAGTGACTTAAAAATTTTACAAATTAGCTTAAACTAACGAGCAGGTTAATGGAGGAAGGAAAATTATTGGTAATTATAGAAATTTTATAGAAATAAAATAAAGTGAGGTGTGAAATGGAAATAAGAAAAGCAACAGTGAATGATATTAAGGAAATAAAAAATTTGATGGAACACCTTGGATATCCTACAACAATCGAACAAATGAAAAAACGATTTAACAATATTGAATCTAGTCCAGACTACCATACTTTGTTAGCATCATATGATGATAAAATAGTTGGAATGATAGGACTTGTTAAAGGGTATTATTATGAATTGGATGGCTTATATGTTCGTATTGTAGCCCTTGTGGTAGACTCGAATCACCGTAATAAAGGGATAGGTAAACAGCTATTAAAAGAAGCAGAAATTTGGGCAAAGAAAATTGGAGCAACGGGAATAGGGCTAAATAGTGGGAACCGACCAGAGAGAATTAATGCTCATAAATTTTATAAAAGTAGTGGCTATGCAGAAAAAAGTGTTGGATTTGCAAAAAGGCTTATCTAAAATTCCCACTGACTGTTTATTTTATAAATAAAGTTTGTGAAGAATTGAACTTAAACAATAGGGGGCTTTAGTTGAAGAAGAATAACTAAAAAAGTCGATTCCTTGAGATGGAAATCGGCTTTTTAATGGGTGACTTTTCCTTAGCGTTGAAATAATAAAGAGAGGGAGTGATTTTTTTGCTATTTAAAAATTATTAAAACTTTTAAAAATAGCAGCTACCCTATCACTTAGTCTTAAAAATTTGAAATTTAGGTTTATACGTATAATTAATACGCGTTAGAATTTCTTCTCTAATGCTGGCATTTTTCAAACTGAATAGTTGGCTTTCCATCAAATAGAATTCAGTTATCCATTCAGGAACCCAATCATTTCTCTCTTTCCATAGGCGCGTTCGTTCCAAGGCTAGATCAACACGCATCTTGACCCATTTGTAACTACTAAAAGTAGATACTTCTGATGACCAATATTCATTATTTTCATGTTCATAAGAGTAGCAGAATTTGCTAAAAAGAGGTGTTTTCATTTCCATATAGCTACAATTTCTAACCCATATTAAAGCATCTGAAGGTATCATTTTGATATTTATTTTTTCTCCATAACGCATTGCTAATGCACCTGATGATGAAAGTAATTTTGGATTAAATTCATCCAAGAAACAAAAACACCCAGACCAGTTATCATTGTTATATTCAGGAGAATATAAACTTGACTTCTTAATGGGTTGGTTTATTTTATTAAGGTCCTTAATCTCCGAATCTATAAATTCAAGACTGTGACAAAAAGCGTTAGAGTTATAGGGTTTACAATTAAACCCTTTATCATCAATCCGTATGATCTTAACCTATTTCATAATTATTACCTCTTTAGTTGGTGCTTCACCATTTTTTTACGCTTATGTTTTATCTATAGCGACAACCGAAACACCCAATAAAGCTTGCGAGTTGCACATCGCATTTTTATGGTTACTCTGTTATCAAAAACATGAATAAATGTTACTTAGTTGACGTACACCAATTACATGTGGTTTGTTTGTTTTTATAATCGATTCTTTGTATTTGGTTGAATATTTGTGAGGGATGTTCATGAGCGATTATGTATTCTGGCTTTAACTTCTCAGAAATCCAGCATGTAAAATTGCTATTACATGGATTGTAGAATTCAGATATATTATCTCTTTGCGATTGCGACAATAGAGCTAATGGCAAGTCACAAATAAAAATAGTTGGAATTCCGATGTTGGATAACAAATCGTGATACTTACCCGAATTGTCTTTATCAAGTTGTACAGCTATATCCAAAAGATATTCACTTCCCCAACATAAATAGTGGCTACTTTCATCTAAGAGCTCTTGCTTAAACATACTGAAATAGACATTATTAATATTAGAGGATTGTAAACGAGAATCAATAGCAATTACAGTGCTTTCTGGTATTCCAAAAGTGGCAGACGCCATTTGCCGTAGTTCTCTCAAATTATAAGGTTTTATTCCTTCTGAAAAGTAACTATCAAAATTAATAGGGCGACACGCATGATATGCACGGATATGAGTGTACATCTCTATGTTAATTCCGCGTTTTATATTACCTTCGTCATCAGGTATGAATACTTTTCTAGTATCATTCTCCATGCTTTCCACTCCATCTATAAAATGTATTAGTTTTATATATTCTTTGGATCATTCTAAAAATCGCAAAAAAGAGACTCACTTTTAACTCCTCAACTATCCCTAGAATTTAAGATACTTTTTTTATTTTAAGAATGCATCTCTAGTTTATTCCATTTAGCAAGACTTACTACCTATATAATATTATCATAACAAGATAAAAAATTATTAATTCGCAAGTAAATCATTTACACTCAATCTTCCTCATATAAACTATCAAGGCGATTACTAACTTCCTGCAAGTTTGGCGTTGTATAAATCATCGTCGTCTTCGGGTCATCATGCCCGGCCAGCTGCGTGAGTGTCGTTAATGGTACATGTTCGGCCGTTTGGTAAAGAAATGTATGTCTGAGCACATGCGGATGAAGCGTTCCTTTTTTAAACCCGCAGCGATCATTTAATCTTGCTAAAATGTCCTGCACATTGCGTACACTAATACGATCCCCTCGATTAGAGATAAAAACTGCGGGGTGGTTGTCTTCACGTTCGCTCATATATTCTGTTAATTTTCTTCTGAGCTCTTTCGGTGCGGGTACGGTGCGAGCTTTGTTTCCTTTTCCCGACACTTGAATCGTGCCGGTTCTTTCACGTATATCTATGTGACTTTTGTTCAAGTTCACGAGTTCTGACACTCGAAGCCCTGTGTAGATAAGTGTATAAATAAGAGCGACACGCATTTTTCCTCCTTTTTTCCATTCGCCATTAAGTTTACGATTCATCTTTTCAATTTCTCTTTTAATTTTGGCGATATCGACACTATCGACTGATTTTCTTTCCATACTCACAATTTTTTCTTCTGGGTACTCAATCCCGTTCATGCGATCCTGCAAATTGTGATATTTAAGAAAACTTGAAATAATCGAATATTCCTTTTGTCTGGTTGCGATTTTTTTATCTTCCCTTTTCTGGAAATAATAACGGATGTCATATTCTGTTAATCGATTTATGTCTCCGCCACCATCTTACACAATATTTAGAAAGTTCTGAAGTGTGTATTGAAATGTACGAAATGTCGCTTGACTGTCAAATTTTTTATTTTCCATAAACTGTATAATGATAGGATTCACATTTTTTACCACCTTATGTAAAATTCAGAGATTAGATTCCACGCAGTTATTTTTCTTCGTTACGAAACAGTCGAATGCGACCTAGTAAAATCGGTAAAATCGATTAACTGCGTGGAATCTAAAATTCTACGCAGTTTTTATTTTGAGTTTAAATGAAGGGATTTAGATTCTAATTTTGATTTTCTCTTCATCTTTTGATTTTCGAATAAAAACTCTCGTTGAGGTTGCAAATTTAAAAAATGAAATACTCTCCATCAGTATAAAACAAATCATCATGTGATTAGGTTGCCTCTATTGATATAATTCACTGCTCTTCGGAAGCTCCGGAAGTTCCGAATGGAATGGGATTCGAAACCTCCGAACCAATGATCTGGGCTCAATTTGTCAAAAATATATAAAATAATAAGAGTTCTTAAATCTGTTTTCGTAATAAAAGTATGAGTCACATTTAGAAGTCTGTTTCTAAGTTTGAACTATTTATCTAATAATTTCTTGATTCTAGGATACGAGAAAATTTAAATTGTGAGTGAGGTAGGACAAAACATATAAGTGACTACTAATTTAGATTGGAAATATTAGATTGGAAATATGGACTTAGGAGAGCACTTAGTCTAATAGATTCTTATACTTCAACTAATCTAGGCGTTAGTGTGGATTTAAAATAAAATCGGAATGTTTGTAAAAAAGATGCGATGTTTAAAACAAAGTCGCGATATATATATAAGATGCGAAGATTTACCCCTTTGGATACGAATTGTCTAAAAAGGAACTTTATGGTAAAAATAACATAACGATATTCAACAATCGGGCCATTTAATTGAATAAGGCTTATTAAACAAAGGGGTGCAGTTAAGCTTAATAAAATCGGATAGCTATTCGTATATATAAGTAAAGCAAGGTTAAAGGAGGGGTTTAGATTAAAAGATTTTTATTTTATTTCGTTTCCACAGTTGTTATGGGATTTATTTTTTACTTAGGAGTGAAGTATCAAGTGAGGTTACATGAAGAACTTAGAAATTCGTTTAATCTGTTGCCTTTTTTAATATTTGCTACTATATTTCCTATTGCTATCGGATTGTTATTACGATTGCCTAAATTGATTATAGAGATTAAAGAAAAAAAGCAATGGTCGTTTGATTGGATTAAGGTTGCCGCAATTGGAATACCATCACTATATATAGCAATGATACCAATTTTGTCATTATCTACTTCTTTTGAGAATTTGTTATTTGCAAAAGAGTTGATCTTTTTAGGTGATACTACATTGACAACAACAGCTGGGATTGTTTCTGGTTATGTTTTATTTGATAGTTTAAAAAAATAAAAGCTTTTCAAACATGCGCTTTTCTGAAGTAAGAATTGTGTTCTTTTGTGAAAGGAGCTGATTTTTACGGAAGTTTTGATTTCTGTATTAGGCGAATTAATAATCGGTATCATGCTTTCTTACTTTTTTCTTGATTATAACGGGTGGACCATACATCATATGGGGAAAAACGGCGAAGTTATTAAAACTATAAATGAATTAGATTTAAATTTATAAAGAATCTTCATTTAGCAACTTTATGTTACCCCATCCTACAGGAGGGGGGATGTGTATTTCAAGCATTTAACTTAAACAAGGTAATATAACCTTTGACATTCCCTTATTGCGGGTGATGTCAGCTTCGCTGGTACTACTCGATATAATAATCCTTTTATTCCTAATTTAGTATATAATTAGTGTAAAAGGAGGGAATGATCAATATGAAACGAATCATCTTATTTACAGTTACATTTATGTGTTTGTTTTTTATCTCAGCATGTTCAGAAGATAGTAATAGCAGCAGTAACGCAGATGAAAAAGAAGTTAAAGAATTTTTAAGTCAATATAAATCCTACCAGTATACAATCGAAGATCCTAAAAACCCCCCTACTGCTGATGAAATAGGGGGAAAAGTGAAACCTTTCTTATCTGATGAAGAATATGAGAAACAATTTGCCAATAGAGCTTTCGATATACCTGCTGAAGTTGCATCTAAAACAAATAACAGCATCGCTTTAGATGATGTTACTCTTGAAAAAGTCGAATCGGAAGAAGAGTCAGAAAAATATAAATATACATTACATTTGATTTTTTCTGATAATGGTTCTGAAGAATCTATAGATAGAAAAGGAGAAATAACAGTCACAACTAACAACGAGATGAAAATAACTCGCGACTGGGAAAACCGTAATAATGAAATTGATGATCTAACTTTTTAAAGAAAACTTAATTAGCTAGAAAAGTAGTATACAAAGTATAGAAAACCGTCCTCGTATGAAAGATATTACGTACTAATAATATTAAAGATGTAGAAGAATATTTTAAGCCTACCCTAAAAATTGAATAAATATATCTTCCTCAATAGGGCGCGTTTCTTGAGCAAGGAATACGCCTTATTTAATGAATAAAAGGATTGAGTTATATTTGTGAATTTTGAAATAATTGTTATTAAGCAATCGGCTACGTTTATTTAGGTACGTCTCTTTCTCGTGTAAGGGCCATTAAGGGAAGGAGCTTTCCTTGAGGCTGGATATTAATGATATTATATGCATGATTGTAATGGTCACAATAATTAATTAGGTTCTAAATTCTAACTTTTAAGGAGTCTCCTTATGAGAATAGATTCAAAAAAGAGAAGAGTACAACAAAAATATAAAGAAATAATTGAGCTTAAAAAACAAGAAAGAAAACACACTATTGAAGTGTTAATAGCTATTTTTTTAATCGTTTTTCTTTCTTTTCTGAATGGAGAAAATGCCAACGTCTTTAATTTTAATTCATCTGCTGTTGAAGTTGGGCACCCTGAGAATAAATGGATAGAAGTTGTTTCAAAAATGGATGAAAAATTAAAAGTGAATTATGCTCAATATACGGGTATAGCAATAGATTTCAATCCTAAACCTATAAAATATATTTTAAAAACTTCTATACAAGATTCAGATTTAGATAATGATCAACATTTAGGTGAATTGATTAAAGATGCTAATGCAATTATAGAATCAAGTAAATTACCCAACTTGCTTCAAGAAGATGAAACATACGAAATTATTGTAAGAGGAATAGATAACGATGAATTAGCCCGTAAAGGATTTTGAATGACAAGATTAAGAAATTGGTGCGCCAGTGAATCAACTAAAAGCAAAAGGAAAATCATTAATTTAATCTTCCGCAAACAGGCGCTTTAATTGAGAAATGAAAAAAGCCTAATTTCTTCACAGTTAATTGAGAAATTAGGCTTTTTGATATTGAAATTTCCTTAACGTTGTAAATCCGCATTTTCCTGACGCTACCCCCGTATGAGAGCGTAATTATTATTATTTATGGCGGGTGGAAAAAATAAAATATTGCTACCAGATTACTAACGATTTACTATATACTGGAATTAAGATTTAGTAGATTAATTCGTTACTGAATGGAGTGTAGACGAGCTTGAAAAAAGTCGGTCTTAGTCTGATGTTTATTGGTTTATTATTTATTGGGTTTAGTGTTTGGACAATTGTTGCTGGTAATGTGAAGGAATCACAGTCATTACAAGTGGCCAAGGCAAAGGTTGCTGAAGGGGCGAAAAAGGCAGAAGCTTATTTGCCAAAAAAAGGAGAAGCAGCAGGGATACTTTTGATACCAAAGCTTGATGCAGAATTACCCATTATTGAGGGAGTTGATGCAGATGATCTGGCAAAAGGAGTTGGCCATTATCTAGGGAGTTTATATCCGGATGAAGGAGGTCAAATTGTACTTTCAGGTCATAGGGACACTGTCTTTAGAGGCATGGGCAAGTTAAAATTAAATGATATTTTCACTATAAAAGTACCATATGGAGAATTTGATTATAAAATTACTAAAACAAAAATTGTAGATAAAGGAGATACAAGTGTCATTACATTGCAACAAACAGAAGAAGAATTAATTGTTACTACTTGCTACCCTTTTAGTTTTGTGGGAGATGCACCTGAGAGATACATTATTTATGCCGAGCGAGTTAAATAGTCTTAAGACGAAAATATAGAGCAATAAATAGGTAAGAAATCCTTATTCATATAAAATTATTAAACTAACTTTCTCTAGCCCCTTATTTTTTTAGAATTTTGTGATAAAATTTTCAATAAAAGTATGAAAGGGTTAGATGAATGGGGATTCAATCAGTTTCTTTTATTGGATTGGGTGCGTTGGGCGTTCTTTTTGGTAGCCAAATGAACCTTTCATTATCAAAAGGTGCACTTACATTTGTTGCTGATGAGGCAAGAGTGAAAAAATATAAAGAGAGAGGAGTTTATGCAAACCAACAGTTTTGCGATTTTGATTATAGAACACCAGAAAGCATAGAAAAACCAGTTGATTTACTCATCTTTTCAGTTAAAGCAGATGGGTTGGATGCTGCCATTGAATTAGCTAAGCCAATTGTCAGTGAGCATACAATCATTCTTTCTTTATTAAACGGGATTTCAAGTGAACGCATATTAGGTAGTGTATTTGGAGAAGACAAGGTTTTATATAGCGTAGCCCAAGGGATGGATGCTGTTAAAGTAAACAATATACTAAGCTATCATCATATGGGGATGATTTGTTTTGGCGATCAGGAGGCTGGTGAGACATCAAAAATGACAAAGGAAGTAGCTGAATTTTTCGATCGCACAGGTATTCCGTATGAAGTAGATACTAATATGATAAAGAGACAGTGGGGCAAATTCATGTTGAATGTGGGTGTGAATCAGACAGTTGCAGTCTATCGGGGGAATTATGGAACCATTCAAGTAGAGGGAGAGCCGAGAGAAACGATGATTGCAGCAATGCGAGAAGTGATTCGTATAGCACAGTATGAAGGGGTCACTTTAAAAGAAGATGACTTATCTTATTGGTTAAATGTTCTCGATCAATTAAATGCAGAGGGAAAGCCGTCTATGGCACAAGATGTCGAGGCTGGAAGGAAAAGTGAAGTGGAGCTTTTTGCGGGAACGGTAATAGCATTGTATAAAAAGCACAAGCTAGCACAACCAACCACAAATAAGATGTTATATGAAAACATTCAACATATTGATAGTCATTCAGTTTAAGACCACTGAAAAGGAATAAAATTGTAGAATAAACTGGGTTAGAGGAAGTTTGGAGGTTTCTATGTCAAAGAATGATGCGCTTTTTCAAAATCATAGTAGCCTAAAGGTGGTTTACCCAATTGAGGTTACTCACTTATTAATGAACCATACATCTGCAGCTATCGTTTTGACAAGCATAAATCATCGGATAAATAAAATTAATCAATCGTATACGGATCTATTGGGCTATCGTGAACAAGATGCACTTGGTACGAATTTATATACTCATTTGCGGTTGAAGAAAGACAATATATTAAAGCCCTTTCAAGATAAAGCGGAAGCAAAGGGTATTCATAAAGATGGCCATCTTATTAATTTGGAATTATCGCATTATCCCATTTATGATTCATTAGAGCAAATTGCTGGTGGTATTACATTTATTAATGAATTGGCGGATTCTGAATGTATTGAGGATATCGTCTCAAATAATTTAGGAATCAGTCGATTAATTACAGAGCACACGTCAGATTTAATTTTACTGTACGGACTAGATAAGAAGGTTATTTATGTATCCCCGTCCTTTGAAGAATTATTAGGGTTGGAAAAAGGCACCTATCTGGGTAAAGGTGTAATGGATCATATGAATAAAGAAGAAAGAGAATACAGTGAATTATTGTATAAAAAAATTAATGATACCGGAGAATCCCAAATTCTACAATCACGCATGAAAACGAGTAGTGGGAATATCATATATATTGAGTCTAATATTTCTCCGATTTTTAATGAATTTAATGAAATTCAATTGTATGTTTGTGTCGGTAGGGACGTCACTGATCGTGTGAAAAATGATGACGCTCTAAGAAATTTAGATCGCCTATCCATTATTGGTCAACTAGCGGCAAGTGTGGCTCATGAGATCAGGAATCCACTGACATCGTTAAAGGGTTTCTCAAAACTATTACATTATATGGAGGAGAAAGATAAACAGAAAGAGTATTTATCAATTATTTCTCATGAACTAGAGCGTATTGACGGAATTGTCAATGAATTTATGTCTTTAGCTAAGCCGCAAGTAGTTGATTATGATTATTTTGACCTTTATGAGATTTTAGAAGCTACATTCAAATTTCTTCACCCACAAGCCATGATGTGTAATGTCCAAATTCGATTCATAAAGCCAGATCAACAAATTGAATTACTTTGTAATCAAAATCAATTAAAGCAAGTATTTATTAATTTCTTAAAAAACTCTATGGAGTCAATGCCAAATGGTGGGGAAGTAATTATAGCTATAGAAGTATTAAGAAATAAAAGAGTAAGAATTAATTTTAAAGACGAGGGTATAGGTATAAGCTCAGATCGTTTGCATTATTTAGGTACCCCTTTTTATACTACAAAGGATAAAGGAATCGGTTTAGGACTAACTGTTAGTAATAAAATTATTCAAGAGCATAATGGAACGATGAAGATTGATAGTAAACCAGGTGGCGGTACAATAGTAACCGTTGAACTAGGCTATTCATAAAAAGATTCATCGTTTTAAGAATGATACATAAATGAATGCATTAATATTTGAAAATGCATTTTTTTATATTTGATCATTATTTCAGCCTTTCTCGCTATTTAAGCGAGTTTTTTTGTAAATATCTTCTTTAAGACTTAAGGCTTAGTTGGAATTACAATCTTAGTCCATGGAAAAAACTCCTTCAAATGTTGTATGCTTATACTGTAAGGGTAAGTAAAAATAAGTTCACTTATTTTGAAACTTAAATAAGACGAATTACGTAAATAGTATAAGCGGTAAAGTCAGGAGTCGATAATTTTGAACCCGTTCTATGTGTTTTTTCTACGGATACTTATCACTGTACCTGTGTCTGTGTTGACATGGTTAATTAGCTACTTTTTTATGAATTACGGTTTTTGGATGAGTGGACTAATTGGTGCTGGTGTGGGTGTATTTACGTATTGGTTGAGTGGAATAATTATTGTCCATCGTTGGATGAAAAGTAAGGGACTCAAGCGGAAAGAGTTTCGTTTTATACAAGATAATTTAGATGATGCCCGAATCAAGATGAGTCGTTTACATCGTGCTTTAATGGCGATTCGCCATTGGCCGTCTGGTCGTCAACGTAAAGATTTTATTAAAGTGACAAAAAGGATTTACCAACTTGTGCAAAAGGAGCCGAGACGCTTTTATCAAGCTGAATCATTCTTCTATTCGCATTTGGATTCAGCGGTAGAACTCGCTGAAAGATATGTTTTTCTTTCCTCACAACCGAAGAAGGATTGGGAACTTGAGCAATCATTAACAGAGACCAGAAAAACTTTGCAAGAGCTAATGGTTCATGTGGATAAGGATTTACGTTCAGTGCTAGCGAATGATATTGATGATCTTCATTATGAGATAGATGTAGCCAAACATAACATTAAGAAATTAAAAGATGAGAAAACGAATGATGAAAGTAGGCGATTAAAATGACAAAAGAAAAAAATACGTCAAATCAACCTACCCTTGGTGCAGATATATTGGATGATCTTTTAGCGGACCCTTTTGGTAATGACGACGAGACAGTCACAAAGGTTAAAAGTGAGGACTCATCCAGTCGTGTAAAATTAATTGATGTCATTCCAGAGGAAAACCGGCAAAAAGCTTACCAATTAGCTGAACAAATCGACCCAAGTAATCATCAAGCTATGATTTCATATGGTACGCCTGCTCAATCAAAGTTACTCAATTTTTCACATGCGATGCTTGACCATGTGCAAAGAAAAGATGTCGGTGAAGTAGGTTCAATTTTGGGCGAACTTATGCAAAAATTTAATGAAGTGAACCCGGATGATTTAAAACATGAAAAACAAGGCTTTTTCTCAAAGATATTCGGCAAGCTTTCAGGTTCTGTCCATGAAGTATTGTCGCAATATCAAAAGGTAGGTGCACAAATTGATCGCATCAGTGTGAAGTTAGAGCGTAGTAAAAACTTGCTTCTCTCAGACATTGTTATGCTAGATAAGCTATATGAAAGTAATAAAGAATATTTCCATGCCTTAAATATTTATATCGCTGCAGGGGAACTAAAGCTTGAGGAAATGAGAGAGAAATCGATTCCGGTTCTAAAAAAGAAAGCTGAATCATCACAGGATCAAATGAAAGTACAGGAAGTAAATGACTTAGTCCAATTTGCTGAAAGATTGGATAAACGTTTATACGATTTAAAGTTAAGTCGAGAAATCACCATCCAAAGTGCGCCACAAATTAGATTGATCCAAAATACAAACCAAGCGCTAGTTGAAAAGATACAATCATCTATTATGACCGCCATTCCATTATGGAAGAATCAAGTCTCTATTGCTTTAACGTTGATCCGCCAACGCCATGCAGTAGAAGCACAAAAGCACGTCTCAAAGGCAACGAATGACTTACTATTGAAGAATGCAGAAATGCTAAAAATGAACACCATCGAAACAGCGAGAGAGAATGAGCGCGGTTTAGTAGATATAGAAACATTAAAGAAAACCCAGCAAAACCTAGTCGAAACGATTGAAGAAACATTGCGCATCCAAGAAGAAGGTCGACATAAAAGAAAACAAGCCGAAAGTGATCTAGCCCATATGGAAAACGACTTGAGGCTAAAACTATTAGAAGTAAAAGATAAATAATGTCATTAGGCACGAACAAATGCTAACTTAGTATTTGTTTGTGCCTTTTTGAGTGGAATCAATACTTATGTTAAAGACTAAAGAATAGCCAAGCAAAATACCAATGTTCCGGCTTTTGGCTTTTTCATTATCCAACTGGGACACGCGAAGCGATTTGTATCGGTAGCTTGACAGTTACTGTTGTTCCCTCGTGTAAAACACTTGAGAAATGAATGGAACCATTGTGGCTTTGAACTATCTTATTGCTGACAGTTAAACCAAGACCAGTACCTTTTTCTTTGGATGAATAAAAAGGTTCTCCGAGTTTTGTTAATAATTCTGGAGACATGCCATCGCCATTATCGGATATTTTTATGATAGCAGTATCCTCTTCCTTTTCTAATGAAATCATGATTTGACCGTCTCCGTCAGTTGAGGCTTCAATAGCATTTTTAATTAAATTGATAAATAATTGTTTAAGTTGATTAGGTTCACACAGTATAGAAATTTGCGTACGTAAATATGACTTTAATTGAATTTGAATATTATGGAGTGATGCTTCCGTTTTTAATAGTGAAATGACATTATGGAGTAATTCAAAGATGTCTGCTTGAATGAATTTAATCTCTTGTGGTTTGGCTAGTAGTAATAGTTCGCTAACAATATGATTGATGCGATCCAATTCTTCTTCCATAATGCGATAATAAAATTCATGTTTACTGTCTTCTGTCGTTAATACTTGTACAAATCCTTTTAACGAAGTGAGTGGGTTTCTTATTTCATGAGCCACACTCGCTGATAGTTCACCAACTACAGATAATTTTTCCGTTTTTCTTAATTGTTCTTCAGCTAATCGTAGCTTTGTGACGTCTTTCCCATAACAAATAATACCAGCTTGTTTATTGTTGATAATCATAGGCACAGCTGTACATTCTAAGATGATTTGCGGCCCATTTTTATGGTTCATCGCCATCTCACATTGTATATGTTGATTCGTTTGTCGTATGTGTTCAAGACTTTTAAATACTTCATCATGTAAGTCTTTAGGAAATAGGTGGGTGATAGGTTGTTGGAGTACTTCTTCTGGCTGATAACCGGTTATCTCCTTAAATTGGGGGTTTGCTTGAGTAATCCGTCCGGATAGATCCATCATGACGATCATATCTTGGCTGTACAAAAACAGCGATTTATATTGCTGTTGACTTTCTTGTAATAATTCATCCAATCTCTTTTTTTCGGAAATATCTCTACCGATAATTACAAGCCCTTTTCTACTCCGGTCTTCATGAAAAAGAGGCACTTTAATTGTGTCGAATGTCTTCTTTGTTCCATCCGGTTGTAAAATATTTTCCTCGATTCTCGCAATTTTTCCACTATCCCATGTTTCCTCATCTGAAATCATACAATGAGCGAAGGAGTTTTTGTAAAAACTTCTTGCTTGATCGCCGAGTTCAATATCTGTTTTTCCCCGATATTGGTCTTCTTCAAGGTTAAATAGTTCAAGAGCGACTTTATTCGCTTCGATCCATCTCCCTTTTTCGTCTTTAAAATTCACGAAATCGACCATTGCATTAATAAGTGTGGATAATCTCTCTTTATCTTCTTTCGATGTATTTAATTCTTCAATTCTTTTTATAAAATAGTAGAAGAGACAAGTTGTAAAGGAGATATATACAATTTCTTTTATATGTATCATGGAGATTAGGTTAGATGATGTATGAAATTCACTAATGAGTAGGTTTGTTGAAATGACCCAAATGATACTCCCTAGAAAAAAGAAGATTAAGAATTTTGTTTTCATATCTATGCTCCTGTTCTGTAAGACAAATAATCACTATTATTTTATAGTAATCGATTATGAAAAATTTTGCCATTAAAGATTGAGTATTTTAATAATTAAGTATGATTGTAGGATAAATAAGCGATAAAAAAATAAGTTATAATAGTAGAAACTAGTTGGAGGAGATGAAGTAATCATGTATTTAACAATAGAAGAGACATCTCAATATTTATCGGTGTCAGTCACTTATGTAGAAGAGTTGATCCTCCAAGGTAAAATTCGTGTCATTCATGATAGCGAGGGAGCAGTACTCATTTATAAAGACCAATTTAAAAGCCACTTTCAACAATTAGAAAAATATAAGAAATTGGTGGAAGAGTTATCGAAAGAACCAATTCCAGAAGACCGGGATATAAAGGATGAAGATTGATTCGTAAGGATGTGACATGTTGAAGTTAAAGCTCGTTAATGAAGGTAAGAAAAGATATATAGATCTGTTACTGCTTGCGGATGAACAAGAGAATATGATTGATCAGTATTTAGAGCGTGGAGACCTTTATATTTTCGAGGAAAAACAAAAGTTAATCGGCGTTTGTGTTGTAACAAAGGAGAATGAAGATATATATGAAATAAAGAATCTGGCTGTTGCCCCACATTTAAAACGAAAAGGATATGGCAAAAAGATGATTCAGCTTGTGGAAGATATCTATAAAGGGAGAGCCCGCAAGCTTCAAGTAGGAACGGGAGATAGTCCCCTTACGATCCCTTTTTACCAGGCGTGTGGATTTCATATTTCTCATCAGATTGATGATTTCTTTGTGAAACATTATGACCGCCCTATTTATGAGGGTGGTAAACAACTCATTCATATGGTGATTTTACAAAAGCAGCTTTGACCTCTAAAAGGATAGAATGTTTTACATTTCTAATTATTTTGTCTATTCTAGAAAAGAGAGAGTATTTCTAGAGGAGGAATGGAAGATGTATGATATTCTAATCGTTGGAGCAGGGCCTTCTGGTGCGAGTGCAGCTTTATTTGCTGCTAAAGCGGGGAAGAAAGTGATTGTTATTGATAATGACAAAGGTGTAACAAAAAGGGCTTGGGTTGAAAACCATTATGGAGTATTAGAGGTATCAGGTCCGGATTTGGTTAGCACGGGTAAAAAACAGGCAGAGAAATTTGGGGCAGAGTTAGTAGATGCAACAGTAGAATCTATTGAGAAAAAAGAAGCAGCTTTCGTTATTACTACTTCTGAAGGTAGTTATGAAGCGAAACATGTGATTTTAGCAACAGGGTTCTTGGCTGATTTAGCCGAAAAAGCAGGTGTACAAACGAAACCGGGAACAGAGCCAAGAGTAAAAACCATTATTGATGTAGATGCATCAGGTCAAACCAATATTCCTGGCATCTGGGCTGCAGGTACGACAGCAGGTGTAAGTGTACATACAATTATTACTGCTGGAGATGGCGCGAAGGTAGCTATTAATGTAATTAGTGAGATAAATGGTGAGCGTTATGTTGACCATGATGTATTGAAATAAATAGTTGTTTAAGAACGCTGACTGTTATGGTCAGCTTTTTTGGTTTGAAGTCGATTGTCTGAGAACATGTTCTATTGACCGAGAATGGAAGGACGATCTTGCATTCTTAATGTATTGGAAAACCATCATTTTGGAGAGAAGAAGTGCCCTTTAAATTTACGGAATGAAAGGATTTATTAAATGGTCTAAATATAAGCTCTCCATTAAATTATCTTCTCGTTATCACTCCTTTTTATTTATGTTTACCTTATAGTAATCATCCTCTTCTATCCATCATTTGTCATCTATCATTTGTAGTTAAAAGGTTCGTATATGAGAAACTAGCATTTTTTCCCTATTGAAAGATAGTGAATACTGCACTTAATAACTCGGAATTAATAGTCTAAACTTTTAGAAAATCAATTAATAGGAGGAAAAAATGAAGAAATCTATCTTAAAATTGAGTTTAGCGACTACTCTTGTATTTGGTGCATTAGGTGTTCAAGGATATGTTGTTAAACCTGTCGAAGCTGCTGATACACAGAGTCATTCACATCACTTCTATGACTATTTAATTACGAAGTTAGTAAATGAGCACAAAATCTATCGCAATATTGCTCATCTTGCAAAAGAGCCGAGAGTTGCAGGAACAGATGAGGAAGATGAGGCTGTCGAATTTATCAAAAGAGAGTTTAGGAATTACGGCTATCCTGCAGACATTCAACCGTTTACCTATGTTGGATATACACCCCCACATACGATTGAACTACAAGTAGATGGATATAATGAACAACTAAACCCTGACTACTTTACGTATTCTATTAGTGGGAATGTGAGTGGGGAAATCGTCAATGGCGGTTTAGGTAAACCAGATGAATTAGGTGATGTTACAGGGAAAATTGTTTTAATCAAACGCGGAGAGTTAAGCTTCAGTGAGAAAGTGTTGAATGCAGGAGAGGCAGGGGCAGCGGGTGTGATTATTTATAATAATAGTGAGGGCTCTTTAAATGGAACTTTGGGAGCACATAATGATCAATTTGTTCCTGCTATTTCTTTGTCAAAAGCAGAGGGAGATGCGTTGCTTGCTAGTATAGAAGCCGGAGAGATTACAGAGGCGGCTATCAATATAGAAGGGGCAAGTACAGGAGAAAAAACTTCTCATAATGTCATAGCGAAGAAAAAGCCAACCTCAAAATTAAGAGATACGAATGATATTATTGTTATCGGTGCTCACCATGATTCTGTAGCTGGTGCACCAGGGGCCAATGATGATGCTTCAGGAACAGCGATGACTCTTGAATTGGCAAGGGTACTTAAGTTATTCCCAACTGATACAGAAATTCGTTTTATTACATTTGGTGCTGAAGAAGTAGGATTACTTGGTTCTACACATTATGTAAATAGTTTACCGGAAGATGAGCGAAATAGAATTGTGGCGAATTTTAACTTAGACATGGTTGGGAGTAGAGATGCAGGAAATTTAGTTTTGGCCACAATTGATGGGGAGCCAAACCTTGTCACCGAGTTAGCTCAAGAGACTAGCACGAGGTTAAATGGAGAAGCGACACCGATTAGAAGTGGTGGAAGCAGTGATCATGTGCCATTTGCAGAGGTAGGTATTCCAGCAGCTTTATTTATTCACAGCCCTTCAGAGCCTTGGTACCATACACCAGATGATACGATTGATAAAATTAGTAAGGAAAAACTAAAGGATGTAGCTAGTATTGTTGGAACGGCGGTATATCAACAAGCGCAAATTGATCGGATGTTCAAGCCTAGAAAGCAACAAGAGAAAAAGGTAGAGCCACAAATGTTTCTTGAAGAGGATTTAAAATAGGTAAGGTTCAGTTCTGTAAAGGTGGGGGCGGATGTTCCCATCTTTTTCTTGCTCATTTTCCCATTGGTCATCAATTGCTCACTTTCTATCCATACGAAGAAAATATATGTTAAAATTTACTTCATTACAGAGACGGAAAGAAGGATGGGAATGAACAAGCTCGGTCTATTTTTATTTATGACAATATTAATGATGATATGGGGATTTAATGTGTCCGCTATTAAAATCCTTGTCTCATCTTTCCCACCGATTACGATTACTGCTATCAGGATTCTAGTTGCGGGATTTTTTGTTTTTCTTATGCTCGGGGTGATAGGGAAAGTTAGAAGACCAAATCGGAAGGAATTTCAATATATTATATATGGTGGTCTCTTTAATATTACGGCTCATCATTTTTTCCTAGCACATGGGTTAATGGAAACATCTGGTGCTAACGGAGGATTGATTTTAGGGTCAGGGCCAGTCTTGACGGCTATTCTCTCCGCCATTATCATTAAAACCATGCCTTCACGTATGCAGGTTATAGGTTTTATCTTTGGCATTATTGGTGTTTCTTTTATCGTTGTAATCGGTAATGGAGGGTTATCTGGTTTTTCTTTTGGTGATATTTATATTTTCTTATCGATTTTATCCCAAGCATTCAGCTTTATTCTTATTAGTAAGGCAGCGAAAACTATTGATAGTAGACTACTCACTGGATATATGCTGGTTTTTGGGGGCATCATCCTCGCCATCATAGGTTTGATTTCAGAGCCTTTAGCATTTACAAATTTATTAGATGCTCCAAGTTCTTTATGGATTTTATTCTTAGCATCTGCCATTTTAGCAACGGCTATTGGACAAATGGGCTACAATTATGCGATTAGTAAAATTGGTCCTGCTGAAGCGGCCATCTTTTTAAACTTAAATACATTCTTTGCTCTTGTCGGATCGGCATTATTTTTAGGGGAGCAAATCACGATTTACCATTGGGTTGGTCTTGTCTTTATCATTCCTGGTGTACTCCTTGGATCAGGTGCGATTGAATCATTATTAAGAAAAAGAAGAACAGAGAAGATGAAGCCGCCAATAAAAGAAAGAAACGTGGCAAACAAATAGGTTTGTAAATGAATTTCCTCTTAAAAGGGGTGAAAAATCCGAACAATTATTCGAAGCTTTAGCAGCGTTTAAATAATCGTTCGGATTTTGTTTTTTAATATCCTTTTTTATAATCCACTACATTCGTATCAAGAGCATCGCCATTCAAATATTTTTTCAGGTTAGGAATGAAGATGTTTTTAATGACTCTTTCGTTATAGTGTTCGGTTGAGCCAGATGTATGTGGGGTGATGATTAAGTTATTTAATCCCCATAATGGACTATCTTCAGGGAGCGGCTCTTTTTCAAAAACATCAATACCAGCACCTTTAATTTCTCCTTCTGAAAGAGCATGATAAAGTGCGTTTTCATCAACAATTTCACCGCGTCCAATATTGATAAAAAAAGCTGTTTGTTTCATGCGTTTGAACTGTTCTTTACTGAACATATGGTATGTATCCTTCGTTAAAGGCAGGGTGACGACAATATAATCACATTTAGGTAGGATGTCGTCAAGTTCCAGTGAAGTATACATTTCATCTACGTAATCGACAGGTTTGCCTGAATGTCTAACACCAATGACATGCATATTAAACGCTTTGGCAATGCGAGCAGTTTCTTGTCCAATCATTCCAACACCAATTATACCGATGGTCTTTCCATGCATTTCGAGTTTGTTACCAGTTCCATCCCATACTTTTTCTTGTTGTTGTTTAACATAACGGTCGATACTTCTTGTTAAACCTAACATCAATGCAAAAATCGTCTCCGAAATTGGATAAGCATGTACCCCGTTTGCACTTGTTAGAAGGATGTTTTTCTTGTCAAAGTCTTCGAGTGGCAAATAATTCACACCAGCACTCCATGTTTGAATCCAACGAAGGTTAGCATTATTCACATAGGTATCATGCATACGATGTTTCCAAGCAACAATCACTTCTGCATCCTTCATATGACTCTCCCAAATCTCGTGATCCTTCCCTATGATGTGTTCCCAATCAGGAGTGATTTCTGTAATGGCTGTTTTAAGTTCCTCGCTTAAGTTTTGTGTGATAATCATTTTTCTTTTAGACATAAGGTATCCTCCATCGGTAGAAATTTTTCAAGTCTACCCTTAATAATAGCAAAATCTTCAGGATACCGAAATAAAAGATATTGAATATTACTATTATTCGTCGTCTTTTATATATCTACCAGTTTCAGGCATAGCAATCTCATCAAACTCCCTTACAAGAGTAATAAGGCTTTGTTGGAGAGTTTGTTCAGCCATAGGAATACCATGACCTGTGATGGCGATATGAGGATTAAGGTCAGAAAGTTTTCTGACAGATTCTCTTGCTAGTTGCCAATCAGTGGTTAAATACCTTGGGGGACCACTAATTTCTTGCTCCTGTGTCATCACTTTAAAAAGGGACTCTTGTTTAACGGTACAAAAGGCATCCCCAGCAATTAAGACACCATCGCTTTTGCGGTAAAGCGAGATATGACCTTCTGTATGTCCAGGGGTATGAATCCACTGCCAACCGGGCATTTCGTCAATATGTCCGTCTCTTGGTAACGGTTTTATATGCTGTGAAATATTAATACCTTCATTAGGAAATAAATTGGAGAACTTAGCTAATAATCCACCATCAACGGTATTATCAGGTTCTGGATAATCTTTCCGACCAGTTAAATAAGGTAATTCCATCGAATGAGCATAAACAGGGACATTCCATACTTCTAAGAGCTCATGAATCGCACCTACGTGATCAAAATGTCCATGTGTTAATATGATCGCAACAGGTTTCGCACCCCTTCCATATAATTCTTCTGCAGCTTCAATAATTTTTTGAGCTGATTTTGGCATACCAGCATCAACAAGGACCCATGCATCCTCTGCTGTTTTAACAAAACAAACATTAACGATTTGAATGTTTATATAATCAACACCTTCTGCAGAATTAACAATCATACCGCTCGTTGTTGAGGTGATAGGCATATAATGTTGCTCAGAATCATACTCTCTCATAAGATTTTATCTCCTTTACATGTCTTTATATGAGAGTATACCCTGCTTACATTCGATTAATCTTTAACATCAATAAAAAGGAATTTTTTACAAACGATTCATACTGTGTTTAAATAATTTTTATACAATTGTAGAAAAGGGAGAGGATGGTTGAGCAATGATATTTGCCCACCGTGGATTAAGTGGTCGCTTTCCGGAGAATACAATGCTTGCTTTTGAAGCTGCAAGAAAAGCTGGTGTTCACGGAATCGAATTAGATGTCCAATTATCTAAAGATGGTGAACTTGTCATCATTCATGATGAGAAAATCAATCGGACAACAGATGGTACAGGGTTTATCAGGGATTTTAAATATAAAGATATTGTGCAATTTGATGCAGGGAGCTGGTTTAACACCGAATTTAACCATGCGAGAATCCCACGATTAGAAGAGGTTTTTCAATGGGCGAAAGAGGAGAATAATGAATTGGTTATAAATGTAGAATTGAAAAATGATGTCTTTCGTTACGATGGTATGGAGGAGAAGGTGTTAACTTTAATTGAGCAATATGGTTTAAGAGATCGAATCATTCTTTCATCTTTTAACCCTGAGAGTGTGAAGAGAATACGAACATTAGATAATGAAATAAATACAGGGTATTTAATTTTAGGTATACACGCTAATGCAATTAAGGTAGCTCAGAATATTGGAGCCGATGCTATTCATTGTCAAAAAGAATTTGTGCAATCCATACATGGTATACAGGCAATTGAAAACAAAATCCCATTACGTACTTATACAATTAATCGATGGTCCGATGCTCAATCACTACTCAATCAAGGCGTTGAGGTGGTTATGACCGATTTCTGTGATGAATTTGTATCCAACTATCAATAAATGGAATAGAAAAAAAAAAGTGGCTGAATTGGCCACTTTTTTCATTAACGTCGAATGGGACGTTCTAAGGTTAATACTTCATCTTCAATACTAGCAAACTGTTCTTTTAGCATGGATTGAGTCTCTTGGATAGCTGCATTGTAAAAGTGAGGGGCGAGTGATTCTTTAAAAAAATCTAACACACGTTCAGCAGCGAATTCGGAAAGATCCTCGTCTTTTTCCTGAAGAAAAAACTGTTGGATTTCTTCAATCATTTGTTGTTGCTGTTCTTTTGTCAGTCGATAAAACATGTAATGACCTCCATTTCTATACGACCATCATACACCATGAATGATGAAGATGCATGTTATGAATAATGAAAAACGGCAGTTATTACGGCTTCCACGATGATTTCACCAGGTTCAATGGGCGGAGAAGCAATAGATTGAAGAGCAACTTTCTGTGTGAAGGGCTGTATTTGTCTGCTGTCTTCGATAATCTTTATCGGGGTAAGATCTACTGTTACATTTAAAACATTAGCTATAGATTGGGCTTTACTTATCGCATCCACTAATGCCTCATTTAATGCCTTATAATACCATTTCTGTTTCTCCGTTAATCCAAATTCAAGACTATTTATTTGATTGGCTCCGTGTTCCATTGCTAAAGCAATAATTGTACCTATTTGATTAAGTTGACTGACGGTAACGCGAACTTCATTTATCACTTGATAGCCTGAAATCTGCGAAGAATCATCTTGTTGATGGTAGATGGGATGTACATTAAAGTGAGTCGTTTGTATGTGCTTTTCGTTGATACCGGCTTGTTTTAAAGCAGAAAGAAAAGATTCTGTGGCTTGTGTATTTTCCTTTTCAGCTATCTGTATTTCTTCATTTTCCGATATGACACCGATATGAATAGTGGCTATATCAGGTTGGACGGAAAGTCTTCCTAAACCATTCAAATGTAATCTCCGTTCTTTGTTTCGCACTTCATTATATGAATAAGGGTACATGGTCATCACCTTTCAACTCTTTATCTTATTAAGTGTATGTCGTATCACATTTTTTAGAAATGATTGTATCGCTGTGATGCAAGATAAAGATTGGAAAAATTCAAAAATATATTGACCTTGTAGTAAGCTCCAATGTTATCTTCAAAATAAGAAGAAAAGGAGGAAGGAAATGTATATTAAACAAATCGCTTCTCAATATGATATTTCTAGTGAGACAATCCGTTACTATGAAAAAATCGGTTTAATTACTCCAGAAAGATCCGAAAATGGCTATCGATTGTATAAAGACAAAAATGAAAGAGAACTCAAATATATCATTGTGTTAAAACAATTAGGATTCTCTCTACAAGAAATCAGTGAACTGTTTATATTAGATCGGACTCAGCCGTCAGAGGATTGTAAAATGAAATCGGAGCAGTTAATAGGTGTAAAGGTTGATAGTGTTGAAGCGAAACTTCACTTTTTGACAGTTGCTTTGGAAGCTTTAAAAGAGATTCGTTTCATGATAAAGGAAGGAAACTTTAAAGAGAACCAAAGAAACTTAGATCAAGTCATTCACCATGTATATGAACAGATGAAAATAGGTGGTGTGGAAAATGAGTAATCGCATTATTGTTAAGTGGGAATATATTCTTTTACTATTATTAAAAGTAGTAGCTTATATTACATGGGAATTCTCAATACTTGCCTTTGTTATTTTTTTGTTTTTACCAGACGTCTTTATGTTTGGCTATCTCCTCAACAAAAAAGTAGGGGCGATTCTCTATAATATAGGCCATACATTTATTTTCCCCTTATTGATTTTAGGAATTTATTTTGTAATAAAGGAACCTATATTATTAATGGTATCTTTGATCTGGTCTGCTCACATTAGTATGGATAGAGCCTTAGGATACGGTCTTAAATATGAAGAAGGGTTTAAAGTAACACATTTACAAAAAATATAGAAAACAAAGTACTGTCATTTAGGTAATGTAGCGCACCATTTTTTTATAGGAAAGAAGTGTTAGTAAGCAAAATGCTCCATAAATATCATTGGTATGATCAGAAATGTTAGTTAATCTGAAAGACGAAAATAACCGGCTTGCCAGGTAAGTTAATAGGGCGATGAAGTGGAATGTTGATTAAGGGTTTCCACGATTAATAAGTGAAGGAATAGAGAAATCGAAGTAGGGTAAAAGTGAGAAATCGCGACTAATAGGTGAAGGAATAAAAAATGAGTAGGGCAAATGGTGAAATCGCGACTAATAGTTGGGGGAATAAAGAGATGAGTAGGGCAAAAGGAGAAATCGCGACTAATAGTTGGAGGAATAAAGAGATGAGTAGGGCAAAAGGAAGAATCACGACTAATAAGTGAAGGAATAAAGAGATGAGTAGGGCAAAAGGAGAAATCGCGACTAATAAGAGAAGGAATAAAGAAATGAGTAGGGCAAAAGGAGAAATCGCGACTAATAGTTGGAGAAATAAAGAAATGAGTAGGGCAAAAGGAGAAATCGCGACTAATAGTTGGAGGAATAAAAAGATGAGTAGGGCAAAAGGAAGAATCACGACTAATAAGTGAAGGAATAAAGAGATGAGTAGGGCAAAAGGAGAAATCCCGACTAATAGGTGAAGAAATAAAGAGATGAGTAGGGCAAAAGGAGAAATCGCGACTAATAGTTGGAGGAATAAAGAGATGAGTAGGGCAAATGGTAAAATCGCGACTAATAGTTAGAGGAATAAAGAGATGAGTAGGGCAAATGGTAAAATCGCGACTAATAAGTGAAGGAATAAAGAGATGAGTAGGGCAAAAGGAGAAATCGCGACTAATAGTTAGAGGAATAAAGAGATGAGTAGGGCAAATGGTAAAATCGCGACTAATAAGTGAAGGAATAAAAAGATGAGTAGGGCAAAAGGAAGAATCGCGACTAATAAGTGAAGGAATAAAGAGATGAGTAGGGCAAAAGGAGAAATCGCGACTAATAGATGGAGAACCAAAGAAATGAGTAGGGCAAAAGGAGAAATCGCGACTAATAGTTGGAGGAATAAAGAGATGAGTAGGGCAGTAGGAGAAATCGCGACTAATAGTTGGAGGAATAAAGAGATGAGTAGGGCAAAAGGAGAAATCGCGACTAATAGTTGGAGGAATAAAGAAATGAGTAGGGCAAATGAAAGAATCGCGACTAATAAGTGAAGGAATAAAAAGATGAGTAGGGAAAAAGGAAAGGGCCTACAAATGTGAGAAAGAATTAACGCTCTCGCATATTGATGCAAGCTAATTTCAACATTCTTTTTGTCTTTTTATAAGTTCCTTAGCATTCCCTTAGTGAAGGGACAAGTAAATAATCTCTAAAGTGAACGGTGTAAAGATCACATCACGAAAAAAACACGAATGATTCATTAAGTAGAACCATTCGTGTAAGATATCTTACTTATTTAGCTTAAAAGAGCTTTTTAACGATACAATTCGGTTGAAGACTGGTTTTTCAGGTGTACTATATTTAGAATCGACATTGAAGTAACCGTGACGGAAAAACTGGAATTTATCTTGTGGTTGAACCTCTTTCAAGTTCGGTTCAATAAATCCTTGGACCACTTCAAGTGAATTTGGATTAATATAGTCTAAGAAATCTTTGTCTTCTGATGCTTCTTCTTTCATTTGCTCGTCTAATACTAAAGGTTCATATAGACGGAATTCAGCAGGGATGGCACTTTTGGCATCAACCCAGTGTAATGTACCTTTGACTTTGCGTCCTGTAAAACCTGAACCACTTTTCGTTTCAACATCATAAGTGCAGTGTAATTCAACAACATTGCCATCTTCATCTTTAATCACATCATTACACTTGATGAAATAAGCATGCTTTAAACGCACTTCATTTCCAGGGAAAAGACGGAAATATTTTTTTGGAGGATTTTCCATAAAGTCCTCTTGTTCTATATATATTTCACGAGAGAATGGAATTTGTCTTGTGCCCATTTCCTCGTTTTCAGGATTGTTTTCCGCTTCTAACCACTCGGATTCACCTTCAGGGTAATTGGTGATTACAACTTTTAAAGGTTTCAAGATTCCCATTGTTCGTGGGGCACTGAGTTTTAAATCCTCGCGCACATAGTGCTCAAGCATCATTTCATCCACTGCACCACTACCTTTAGAGACACCAGTTTCTTGAACAAACTCACGAATGGCACTAGCAGTATACCCTTTGCGACGCAGACCCGATATCGTTGGCATTCTTGGGTCATCCCAGCCATCAACAATTCCTTCATCTACTAATTGCTTTAGTTTTCGCTTACTCATTACTGTATTTGTAATATTTAAGCGTCCGAATTCAATCTGTTGCGGTTGGTTTTCCATTTCACATTCCGCTACAACCCAATTATAAAGAGGACGTTGATCTTCAAATTCTGTTGTGCATAAAGAGTGCGTTACACCTTCGATTGCATCTTCAAGCGGATGGGCAAAAGCGTACATAGGATAAATACACCATGTATCACCCGTATTGTGATGAGTCGCATGAGAGATACGGTAAATGACAGGGTCGCGTAAATTTAAGTTTGGTGATGACATATCTATCTTTGCACGCAAAACTTTTTGACCGTTTTCATATTCCCCATTTTTCATTTTTTCGAATAGGTCTAGGTTTTCTTCAATTGAACGGTTACGATAAGGACTTTCTTTACCAGGCTCAGTTAAAGTCCCACGGTACTCACGAATTTCATCTTGGTTTAAATCATCGACATATGCTTTGCCTTTTTTAATTAAAAGCACTGCACGGTTATACATTTCATCAAAGTAATTGGATGCATAATGTAGCTCTTCCCAATCATACCCGAGCCATTTTACATCTTCTTTAATGGCATCGACATATTCTTGGTCTTCTTTTA
Organism: Cytobacillus kochii; assembly: GCF_044790165.1. Classification (NCBI taxonomy): domain Bacteria; kingdom Bacillati; phylum Bacillota; class Bacilli; order Caryophanales; family Bacillaceae; genus Cytobacillus; species Cytobacillus kochii. The sequence continues at coordinate 1,045,023 of NZ_CP085254.1, forward strand.
GTGGGTTTGTATCGTCAAAGCGTAAGTTTGTTTGCCCGTTAAAATCGTCCGCTAAACCAAAGTTAATGATGATGGATTTGGCATGTCCAATATGAAGATAGCCATTTGGTTCAGGTGGGAAACGGGTTACAACAGTGTCGCGCTTTCCATTTTCTAAATCTTCTTTAATAATTGTACGAATAAAGTTTGATTGTTCCAATCCGATATCAGCCTTTCTACCTTGTTCTTTACCTTATTTTAATCTGAATAAGCCTATAAATAAAGTGCCTGTTGATTCTATCTATTATATACAAAAAAAGCGCGCTTAAAAAGTTTTTCTCCATATAAATAAGGAGGGGATCAACTTTTTGTCATGAATATTTATAAGGGTTGGACAAAGAAGGGGAGAGTTATATAGTGAAAGACTGGCGAATCATTGCTTATGAAAAGAAGTATGCCCTCTCGACAGTTAGCTTTTGGAGGGAGAGTAAAGAAGCAGCTATTGGTCAAAAGGAAATACATAGTATGACAGAGCATATCTATTTTCTCAATCATATGTTAACAAAACAATTTCAAGTAGATTTAGCGGTGCTAAATGAAACACCAATTGGCATGATTGCTTATAATGAAGGCGAGATTAATCAACTATATGTACATTTAGCTCATCAAGGAGTGGGGATTGGTGGGGCATTATTAGAGCATGCGAAAGCTTATTCATGCGGACGTTTAAAATTATATACTTTCGAAGTAAACAAAAAAGCACAGCAGTTTTACGAAGGCAAAGGATTTAAAAAGATTGCCTTTAATAGTGATAACGAAGAAGGATTACCTGCTATTGAATATGAGTGGATCCGATGTCTAAGTAGAGGAAGTGAGGGGTGAAATGCGCGTCATTTTAAGTGTGAGCATGATTGTAGTTGGAAGTTTTTTGTTATCTTTAACAGTTGATCAATTAGGTAGAAACGGAAATGGAATTATGCATATTATTGCTTTAGGGATGTGTTTCTTGGCTATTATTGTAGTAAGAAAAAGGAGAGTTTCTTTAAAAACGACTATTTTGAAAGATAAGAAAGTCTTACTTAGTATCGTTTTTTCCTTACTAATGTTTTTCATTGGAGCAGTTCTACTCTTCCATCATACAAGATATTGGCACTTTTGGGGCATAGGATCAATGCTTGTTTTATTTATTAGTTTGGACAGAGTGGAGAGGTTATTACAAAATATATCTGAGCAATGAGGGTTTTATTCAGTCGCTCTACAGGGTCAAAAGTCATTTTCATAAAAAAAGGGAACATTTAATAGTCGTCAGACGTATCTTAGATAACTTTACGAGAAAAGGAGACATTCGATGACCTTTGATATCCTCTTTTTATTGTTTATTCAGTTTGTTTTACCTGTTGTTTTTTCTTTTTCATTATGGAAAGGAAAGCTTCATAGTAAGCTAGACTGGCTTTTACAGGCTACGATGACAGGTTTACTCATCCTTTGGCTGTTCTTTTCCTCTCCTTGGGATTGGTTTAGTTACTACTTACGATTTCTTATTTTGGTCTTTTTCATTGCTGCTGTATTTTTATCTTGGAAGAAAGTGAACAAACTACCGTTTAAAACAGAATTCAATTTATCGCAAAAAATATCAATGGCCATTTACGGGCTTCTTATTCTTGTTTTTGGTTATTATAATGTATCGACATTTAGTGGGTTCTCGACGAATATGAAGGCAGTACAGTTAGATTTTCCACTGCAAGATGGGGTTTATTATGTTGGGCAAGGTGGCAGTCATGTCCGAATCAATTATCATCATGCTCATGAGAGTCAAGCTTATGCGGTAGATATCGTGAAATTAAATGCGCTAGGTAGTCGAGCAACTGGAATTTATCCAAATGAATTGGATAAATACGAAATATTCGGTGATGAGCTAACAAGTCCGTGTACTGGAGAAGTTGTCCAAGCGGAGAATGATTTAGCAGATTTAGTCCCTCCCAATGCAGACCCTAAAAATGCAGCAGGTAATTCAGTTGTTATATCCTGTAAAGGTGTAGAGGTTTTACTAGCACATATGCAAAAAGGTAGTGTACGTGTGCAATCAGGTGACAGGGTAGAAGTAGGCGAGCCAATCGGTTTAGTTGGCAATTCAGGTAATACATCAGAACCACATCTACATATTCATGCTGAAAAAGACGGAAAAGGCGTTCCGATTGAATTTGATGGCAGATTTTTAGTTAGAAATAGCATCGTTTGGTGATTGTCAATGAAGAAAGGCTATATGTCAATCGTTTGGTCCCCTTGGGTGATTAACAAAGTTATGGAGGTTTGCTGCCAGAAATTCAAGTGATAGTCAAACACATGATTTTTTCCCAGCTAAGTAAGCTGAAAACTCATAAGAAAGCCGAGCAATCTCGATTTGTCCAGATAACTATGTTGAAAACTCTAAAGAAACCCGTGCACCCTCGATTTCCCGAGCTATCTATTATGATTACCCGCATGGTGTCTCTTCACTTATATATTGATAGTTAGCTATCATGCATTTACTACTTTAGAAATAAAAAAGTAAGTGAGTTTCGCAAAAGGGTCTTGTTTGTTTGGCCTATTCAAATCTTTAAAAAAGAGAAGAACCAACTCTGTAATTGGAGTTGGTTCAAATTAATTAGGAGAAAATTCCTTTTATAGAATCGATTAAATTCTTAAAGAAGTCAGATACAGCTTGAAGAAAACCTTTATCACCAACTGCTTCTGAAATTTTTTCCTGTACACTATTGGCCAAATCCTCTAATTGGGATTTGACATTATCAAAGTTAATATTAAGTTCTCGCATTTTTTCAAAAAGGTCATAAAGGAGCTTGCGGTCTTCTTCGCTAAGCTGTATTTCTAGCTTTTGCATTTGTTCATCAACAATTTGTTGGATATCTTCCTTTGTTGCAGGGTTTTGCTCCGCTATTTCTTTTTTGATTTCAGTGAGCAGTTCGGTTACCTTTTCTTGGTCCATACCTTCTTTTTTCGCTAAATTTGTCGCAATACTTAGTTCTTCGTTAGCTACTTCTGTTCTTTCCTCATCCAACTTCTCGCCTTCACCTTGGTCATAGGCTTTGTATATTCCAACTAGAGCTGAGTGACCACTGACTTTTACTGGAGAAGCGATATCAACTATGGCTTCTTCTATACCAGCTGTAAGTAAGGCATTGGCATACATTTCATCAGTTACTTCAGTAATGTTTTCAGGTGTCATTTGGTTGATGATTACACCCTTACCTGTATCTGTGCGCGTAATCTTCGCAGAGGAATACATATTAGAGCGGGGATCACCTTTAATATAATGAACAATATCATCAGCAGTAATAATAATTTCTTCTACTTTGCTGTTTTCTTTTACACCTAATAACTTCTTCGTTTCTTCTTTCTGGCTTGAACTTAAAGCCTCACCATAGGCAACAATTGGTAATCCATATTTCTCATTAATACTTTCCTCAGAATCGGCTGACCCTGTTGAAGCAAAAACAGTGGTTTGTAATGAGAATAATAGGGTAATAGTTGTAATAATAGATAAAACCCTCGATTTTTTCTTCATCGTATGACGCTCCTTTCACTAAGATTATAGACGTTTCAGGATAAAAAAGGTTTCATTTTAAAGAAATTGATGAGAGGTATGTATAGTATAAACCCGGCATACTCTAAAAAATATAATCCTATCAATAACTAATTCCTATTCAACGTGCAAAAAAGGTAACAATCCAACGAATAATATAAATGTAAGTTAAAAATATTACATTCTTCAACATTTATGTATCAAAAATGATAGCTAAATGAAATTATTTGCAGTGATTATTTTGTTAGAATAACAGGATAGAAGCAGATAGGATAATGGTTCTATCCTAAATTGCAAAGAGAGGGAACAATCATGAGTATAGAAAATCAATTAATTAATAAACAATTCCATGACACATTTACAATTAATCATGAACATACACATCCCGTTGAAGTATTAGGGAATGCTTATATGCAAGAGAATTTAAAAGAATCGCCAGATCTGACAATGATTCGGTTTGCACAAGGTGAAGTATATTTTCATCATAAAGATTATGAAGCGGCCATCTTCAAATGGGAAAATATAGATAATGAGTTTCAACCATGGGCACGGAAAAATGTCGCAGATGCCTATTTTGAATTAGACCTCTTAGGTACTGCAGAGGAAATCTATTTATCAATTGATACAGATTCAGATGTATTGAAGATAGAAGTACTCCTCCAATTATTCTCTCTATACATACAACAGGGAAAATTAGAGAAGGCAGTAGATGCTATTAAAAAAGCAGTCTTCTTAAATCCTGATTATCCAGATGTAACAAGAATCGCACGCGTCTTTTTTGAAGACCATCAAGATTGGCAAAATGCAGTGGAATTAGCTGTAAATGAAGCCATGAGAACGCAAGAAATTAGCTGGTTCCACACATTAAAGGGATATGTTATAGAAGGGAAAACGAAAAAAACGGCTCCCAAGTATTTTATTGAGGCCTTAACGATCCTTTATCAAAATGATGTTCGTCAGTTCGAAGCTGTATCTGTCGCATTTTGGCAAAGCTATAAAGGGGAAGAATACTATTTTAACTGGTTAGAAGAATTTAACCAACTCATGCAAAAGTTAGATACACAAAGCGGGTATCATTGGAACGAATTATCGGTTATTTATCATGATACTTATTTCGAATTAATCAATGGCGAAAAACAAATAAAAGAGATTTCAAAAATCGTTCCACCTCATTTACAAAACTGGTTGAGAATCTCTTCAGATACTTACCGCCTTATTGCATCGGCTTCAGTTCTTGCATGGAGTGATCTATTTACTAAGAGTTTTGATGCTGAAGTGATGAATGATGCGGAAAGAATGATAGAAGAAGCAGCGCCAGTGGAGCATACGCTTGAAGAGAATTATCAATTATTCCAATCCATCATGGAGTGGGCAAGAAGACACGATGTATTAATGGGTGCAAGATTTGAATGGATGGTAAAAGAACTACTTGATTTAGAAACAAATCATGTCATCATTGCGGGGATGTCTGGGAGTGGGAAGACTGAGTTTGTCCAAGAATTACTTGGAGATCATGTGAAAGCAGAGAATACAACGGCAACTGTGATGTATAAGCATGCTGACTATAAAGAACTCACTTCCATTTCTGATACTGCTATTATCCCGCTTGACTCTATGGATGATTTAAGAACAGGAGAAAAAAGATCGGAACAAGTATTGGTCGATTATAAACATTCTCTACCTTTCCTATCGCAGCAAAGAATGGCGGTCATGGATACACCGGGCCTCTCTAGCAGTAACAAGTTTAGAAATGATGTATTTCAATATTTGCATTTTGCCGATAGCCTATTATTTATCCTAAATGCTGAGTACCCGTTAACAGATAGAGAATTAGATGTTGCCGTGAAAATTCGAGAGCAATCACCTAGTCTACCGGTGCATTTTATTTTAAATCATATGGATGCAGCTAGTAGTGAGGAAGAAGCCATGCAGTGGATGGATGAAACGGCTGATAGAGTGTCTACTTATTTTCCAAAAGCAACAATCTTTGCTTACTCACCGCAATATGATCCTACAGAGCAGTTAAAAGACTTTGCAGTATTTTTAGCTGGGTTAAATGAAGGACGTCATTTAATGCAAGAGCGGACAGAGAAGATGCTGCATTATATTCAAAAATCGATTAAGTTTCTTCTTGATAAACGAGTAGAAAAAGAAAATGCGCTAATTGATGATATGAACTGGCATGAAGAAATGTTAACAAAGTTGAATGGTGCTATTCATCAATTAGAAGATATGGAAGAAGAAAAAGTGAAAAATATCAGTCACTCTTATCGTGATATTAAAAAGACGATGGAAGATAAGCTAGCTGCAGCTATTCCAGATATTTTACGTGAGTGTAGCCAATTGATTCGAGAAGATAGTGACTTCAGTAAGCTTCATATTGAGTTGAATAATGAAATGAATGAACGAGTCCAACAGTATATATCCGAAAAGGTATTACCGGAATATAGGGAATCCATTCAAGCTTGGATTATGGAAAGTGAGCAAGAATTTTTGACAGGCCAGGCTTTCTTAGTAGAGATGGCGGATAGCTTCAATGAATTATACGGCTTTGAAAAATTACAATTAAACTGTGATTTCCGTATTCTCGAAGATTGGAAGCGCGATGCTGATCGCCTGACTCACGGTACTGTAAGGTTAGATAAAGCGAATATTATGCTCCGTCATACACCAACGCAAATGCTATTGAAAAGCGCAGGGAAAATCTTTGGACTCATTCCACAAAATAAAACAATGCTTTACAATAAGTATAAACAATTTGTTGACAATGAGGACTATCGTGAAGTAGCAAGTCAAATTACAGACAACTTTATTCAGCAATTTGAACTATTCGAGAAAGCGTTGGATCGTGATATTCAAATGTTTTTCCAATCACCATTTGCGGTATTAGAAGAAACAGTAAAAGAATCTCATATGACAATTGCAAATGATAACAAAGAACTAGAGATAATGAGAAGTAATCCAGCAATCTACCATGATCCATTAAAATTATTTGAGTTAAAATGGAAGCAATATGAATGGATGACGGAGAAGTCTCAAACACCAAAGCAATATATTTAATCAATATAGCTGATAAAATACCCGTATGAATGAACTGAAGCACCGTAGACTATGTCTACGGTGTTTTTAGATAAGTTTCCTAATGTCAGTAAAAGACAAAAGTACTGAAGTAAGGAATGGAGTAATAGTTGCGATAGGAAATAACGATTAAAGGTTGTTTAGAAGTAGTACTTCATTTATTTTCAACTAGCTGTTGTTAAGAAAAAGCACATCAGTTGCATTTGAAGAAAAATGAAGGGTATTTCACTGGTTTACTTTACAAAAACAAGAATTTTTCGTATTGAAATTTACTAACAAATTGTTCATTTCATCACATTTATGTCCTTTCTAAAAATACATTTGTTCTCACTGAGTAGAAAAAGTTCTTGATTATTTCTCATTCAGTAGTAGAATGAAGATATAAAATAGAGAATAAATTGGGAGATGTCTTGATGAAAGTTGTTAAATTTGGCGGTTCATCGCTTGCCGATGCTAAGCATATAAAGCGTGTGTTTGATATTGTGCATTCTGACAATGAAAGAAGAATAATTGTGGTATCGGCTCCGGGTAAAAGACATGAGAATGATACAAAGGTGACTGATTTACTTATTTCATGTGGTTTGCATGCAATCAATAATGAAGATCCGAGTCCTTATATTGAGCAAGTGGTCGCTCGGTATAAAGAAATTGCTGACGACCTTATACTACCGCCAACCATCATTGAGACGATTCAAAATGATTTATTAGTGAGGCTGGCTGGAGATAAAAACAACCCTGAACAATACTTAGATTGTATAAAAGCAAGTGGAGAAGATAATCATGCTAAATTGGTTGCATGCTATTTTCAAGAACAAGGCGTGAAAGCTAAGTATATGAATCCTAGAGAAGCAGGGCTAATTGTTTCAAATGAGCATGGCAATGCGCAAGTGTTACCTAAATCTTATGAAAAGCTTAGACGTCTACGTGAGTCTTGTGAACTGATTATTTTTCCAGGATTTTTTGGTTATGGCCAAAATGGAGGGATATTTACTTTTTCTCGTAGTGGTTCTGATGTCACCGGGTCGATTTTAGCCTATGCGGTAAAGGCAGATGTATATGAAAATTTCACTGATGTGGATGCAGTCTTTTCAGTGAATCCAACTTTCGTTGATCAGCCAAAAGAAATTAAAGAATTAACTTATCGAGAAATGCGCGAATTATCGTATGCAGGTTTTACTGTTTTACATGAAGAGGCGCTTATACCTGCCATTCAAGCAGGAATTCCTGTGCAAATTAAAAATACGAATAATCCCAGTGCAAGAGGCACGACGATTTTACGGACAAGAAAAAATCAAAATGGTCCAGTTGTCGGGATTGCGAGTGCTACTGGTTTTTGTAGTATTTATGTCAGTAAATATTTATTAAATCGTGAAATCGGATTTGGTCGAAAATTATATGCCATTTTAGAAGAGTTCGGGATTAGTTATGAACATACACCATCTGGTATAGACGATGTAACTGTCATTATTAAAGAGAATCAACTACAAAAAGATGAAGAAGAAGTTTTACTTAAACGTTTAGAAAGTGAATTAGTAGCCGATGAAGTACATATTCAACATAGTTTGGCGTTGATTATGGTTGTTGGCGAAGGTATGCGTCATAACATTGGCACGATGGCTCGGGCTGCGAATGCTTTAGCCAAAGCGGATGTTAATATTGAAATGATTAACCAAGGATCTTCAGAGGTAAGTATGATGTTTGCGGTTAAAGAGGTAGATGAGAAAAAAGCTGTTCAGGCATTGTATGAAGAATTTTTTGCAGAGGTCGCATTACCAATTGGATAAAGCTAAGTTAGGGGCCTTTAGGGAAACCTGCCTATACACTGGTAGAAGAGTGTGTAGGCAGGTTCTTTGTTTTTAGCGATACCCAAGTTACTGCATGTTTAATGAATACTCCGAGTAGTTTCTGTTATATCCACATGCGTGCCTCTATTTGTTTAACATATATCCCGTTTCCAGTTTTCTAAAAATATATTTACTTAGCTGGTACAAAGGACTAATATATTCTTTAAACAGTAGTAAAAAACACGCATCATTATATTTATTCATAAGCATATAGTATCTCAGGGCAACCACCTAGGTGATGAAAATAATAAGGGGGCAAGTGATATGAGCACAGAAATGTTTATTCAATCTAAAAGTCAAATGTTGGCCACTTTATTAGAGCTTGTGTCCATTGATAGTGTTAGCCTATCACCAGGAGAGAAATACTTTCCTTTAAGAGTGGAACAAGTATTAAAATCTTTACCTTATTACCAAAAATATCCCGGGTATGTAGTAAATCATCCGACTTCAGATGGTCGTTCTATATTAACGGCTCTATATAAAAATAACTTAGCAGAAAAAACGGTAGTGATGATTAGTCATTTTGACGTAGTAGATATTGAAGACTATGGTGATCTGCAGCATCTCGCTTTTAATCCTGTTGAATTGACGAGAGAGCTGCATAATCGGCTTGATACCTTACCGGAAGATGCAAAAGAGGATTTAATTAGTGGAGATTGGTTGTTTGGTAGAGGTATGATGGATATGAAATGCGGATTAGTTCAACATATGTCTTTGTTAGAAAAAGCGGCGAATGAAGACTGGAACATCAATTTGTTATTAGTAGCTGTCCCAGACGAGGAAGTGAATTCAGTTGGTATGAGAGAAGTGATTCCAAGATTAGTTTCTCTTGGAGAAGAACATCGTCTCAATTATACATTATATTTAAATTCCGAGCCGATGTTTTCTCAAGTTCCCCAAGATGATAATCATTACTTTTATACAGGAACGATAGGCAAAATTATGCCGGGAGCATTGTGTTTTGGGAAAGAATCTCATGTCGGCGAGCCGTTTTCTGGGATGAATGCTTGTTGGATGTCATCTATTTTAACGAATGAAGTTGAGTGGAATGAAGAGCTTTCAGAGCAGGTAAATGGTGTGATGTCTCCTCCACCGACATTGCTTTGGCAACGAGATTTGAAAAAAGGCTATACGACACAAATTCCTCATCGCTCAGCAAGTCTTTATAATGTGTTATTAATGAAAAGAAATCCTGTTGATGTCATGCATGAAATGAAGGAAGTGGCTATAAAGGCCGCTGATAAAATGGAAGCATTTATAAGAGATAAATATCGATTAAATGGTTTGGATGAGTCACAGTTATCACATATTCACGTTTATTTGTATGAGGAGATCAGGGCTTACGCAGTCAAGAAAACAAGTGCAGAGTATATAGATATATTAGAGCAATCGATTGCCAAGGAGACTGAGGGCGATATTCGCGATCAAACGATACAAATTGTCGACCAATTGGCAATGCTGTGTCAAGAATTAGGTCCGATGATTATTTTATTTTACGCCCCACCGTATTATCCTGCTGTTAATTCCAGTGAGAATGAGTGTATTGCTGAATTATCTTCTTCTTTAATAGCGTTTGCTGACACAAAATATCAAGAGCGTATTCATCCAGTCAATTATTTCAATGGTATATCTGATTTGAGTTATGCAGGCCTACATGCTGATTTAAAGGATATGGATATTTATAACGATAATTTGCCAGGAGGAGAGAAATTGTATTCCATCCCATTTAAGGAAATGGCAAAGATAACTGCCCCGGTAATTAATGTTGGACCAATGGGAAGGGACGCACATCAAAAAACAGAGCGTCTGCAAATTCCTTTTGCTTTCGAAACTTTACCAAAACTATTAGCACATTTAATAAAAAAACATGAACAGCAAAAAAATGATTGACAGCTGAGGTATGTTTGCATATGATAGAGGTATCAAATGAATAGCATCTCCAAAGGGGAGTAGCTTTTACAGCAAAGTCGTCAATTCGGAGTATCATGCTCTCGGCTTTGTTGGCAACAATTCTGATCGTTGTTAGCAAGACCTTTACCAAATTCGGTGAAGGCCTTTTATGTTTTAAACCTTTACCGAAAATCGGTAAAGGTTTTTTGTTTTTAAGTGAAATAAACAGGCAATGTTAAGCAAATGCTAATACTGTTTTTCTTACTTGAAGACGATATTCGCAGGGGATGTTACATATATGAAGGAGGAAAATTCATTTGGAAGCAGCATTATTATTAGAGTATGGTTGGGTGCTTTTAGTTCTTATTGTATTAGAAGGATTATTAGCAGCGGATAACGCACTTGTTCTAGCCATTATGGTCAAACACTTACCTGAAAAGGAAAGAAAGAAAGCATTATTTTATGGTTTAGCTGGAGCGTTTGTATTTAGGTTTGCTTCATTATTCGCTATTTCATTTCTTGTTGATGTATGGCAAATTCAAGCATTAGGTGCAATTTATTTAATCTTTATCGCAGCGAATCATATATTCCGGAAGTTTCTGGTCAAAAAGCATGACGTGCCTGATCCTTCAGCCAAGCCGAAAAAGAAATCAGGTTTTTGGATGACGGTTTTTAAAGTTGAGTTAGCTGATATTGCCTTTGCAATTGACTCAATCTTGGCAGCAATTGCTTTAGCAATGGCATTACCACCAACTGGTATTGGTACAATTGGAAGTATGGATACAGGACAATTCCTCGTTGTATTTGCAGGTGGTATGATCGGGCTAATTATTATGAGGTTTGCAGCTAATATCTTTGTTGACTTACTTCATAAACGTCCTGGATTAGAAATTACTGCCTTTTTGATCGTCGGTTGGGTAGGTGTAAAGTTAGCAGTTACAACTCTTGCACACCCTGCACTGGCTGTATTACCGGAGGGATTCTCTCATTCAACCGTTTGGAAAGCAACATTCTACATCGTTCTTATTCTTATCGCAGTAGGCGGTTGGTTTTTATCTAAAGAAAAAATAGATGAAGATGGAGCTGGAGACGACGACCGTTTAGATCAGGCATTAAAGGAAGAAAAAGAACAATTGTAAAATTTGAGTGGGTTACCAAAAAAAGCGTTCACCTCATTAAAAGGTTGAACGCTTTTTCATATCATTAGATAAATCTAAATTGCTTTTATACAACTGCTTATATAAAAAGTAAATAATAGGCATCCCAATAATTAATACCGCAAATTCGCCAATGGCAGTTGTGAGCCATGTGAATAAGAACGGAAGGCCAATAGCAAGTTTTAACTGTAAGGCGATAATCCACATCATTACAGTAAAGACGATGGTGTTTACTAACATCCGTAACCAAATATTCTTAACAAATTTAAAAAGTACCAAGCTAATTAGTAAACAGATAATGGAATGGGCGACCCCAAATGTTAAATCAAATGGCTTCATTGGTGAAAATAATAGGTTCGTTAAGAAAACACCAAGGACAATGCCATAAATAAATTTACGGTTTAAAACAATGAGATGATTAAATATCTCAGCAAAACGAAACTGAATAGCTGAAAAAGCAATTGGCTGTAATACCATTGATATGGCAATATACATAGCAGCCAAAAGACCATTAGCTACAATCATTCTAATATTCATTTGATTACACTCCTAGTTTTTTATCGTGGGATGGTTTCGAACCACGTCAACAATAGGTTATAATATCAGGTTTTAGGAGTGTTTGTAAATGGTATTTTTTGAAAAAATGATAAGGCCGCTAGCACTTTTACAGTAAAATCCTCATCAACTTTTTTAATTCCCTTATAAAGTGCATGTATAGGTTATATGTACATCAGCATGCCCTTTAGAGAAAGACTTTTATAAACAAAATACTTCCGTGTGTGTAGTCCGTGAATTGATATTTCATCTATATCTTTATCTTTAAGCAAATGACTAGGGTCTTATTTACACCAGTATGATTAAAACTTTTAATTTAGATTAGGGTTAAGAATATTTTCAGATGTTACTTCAAATAAGTTCTTTAAAATATCCATAGACGCTTATCCATCTTGCGTTTTTAGTCTAGTTGAATTCACATTATCTTCTATCGGATACTTAACATCCAGCTTTGGCTCTGTTACTCTTTTAGCACTAAAATCCGATACGTTTTTCTGCATTGAATGCACTAACAAGAAGCGATATCAACTTCAATTATGTTAATCAATATTTTAAGAATGAGTAAAAACCTTATTAAAAGGATACTTTCTAAACGTCAAGAACATACTATTAGTGTATAACTCCTTCCAAGTAGATCTCCTCTAAGTGGGAGGTTTACTTTTTTATAAATATTTTTCTGATAAAAGGGGAAAATATTTACGACTTAAGAGTCAATAATTTAAAAGGAGTTGAAAGTTATGGCAAAAAGGTTTTTATTCATTCTTTCAAGTATCTTATTGTCTTTCTCATTAGCAGCATGTGGAGCGAATGATAATCAAGATCAGAATCCACCTCCAGAAACCAATAATGGTGTAGAAAATGATAATAATGGTGATGAGAATATACCTGGAGTAGATGAAGATGATACTATGTTTAAAGATGATGAAAAAGATAGTGATCCTGACCCAGAAGATGCCGTTGAAGACCCGGAAGATATGAATGATAATAATAATCGAGATGAATAAAACTAGAGCCCTTCTCAATCGAGATGGGCTCTTTAGCTAGTAAAAGACCTTCTTTTTCAATTAGAAATTTTTATCAATAATTAGTATTAACTTCTGTCTACTCTTATCCAATTAGAACTAAAGTTGAATGTTTTTATGCAAGAAAATGATTCTTTCTATTTCTTCAAAACCATTTTTCTTATAAAATTCTTCTGCAGGTATACCTCTATCTGTGAGAAGTGTAATGTTACTTATATTACTGTTATGAAGCTCTTTTATTAAATGATTTAACATCGCTTTTCCAATACCCTTATTTTGAATTTGTGTTTTTACACACATTTCATTAATAAAAAACTCATCTCCGCTCCACCATACTCTTTTTACACCAAGAATAAAGCCGATAATTTCGTCGTTTTCTACCGCTAAAATGCCTAAAAATCCAGGTGTCTGATAAAAACTCAGTAAATATTTTTTAGCCTTTGTAAATGTCCATTCATCATTCCAAGGCTCATCATTGAATACTTCAATAAATGTTTCTGTGCATTTAGTTAAATCATGCTTTTCTAATAGTTTAAATTCCAAGGTAAATTCTCCTTATCGCTAAATGTATTATTAAACCAGCCAAACCGGTTATTTATGGATTATTCTACCACAGAAAATTTGCTTATTTCGCTTTCGTAGTTAATTTTCTATGTCAGGGACCTTAGCTAAAGAGGGCAGGTTACATTGATAAATAAGAAAATATAATATAAAAGGGTATTTATGTCAATATGTTTTTGATATACCAGATAGTTAATGAGTCTATGAAAATTATCCTATATGAATACAGCTCATTATTGTTTGAATATGTTATAAAACAGTATTTAATAAGGTTTGTTTAATTGTTAAAATTTTGTGAAGATTTTATGACATAATTATATAAAGATAGCATTTTGGTTCAAAAGTCTTGACATTTCTTCTGTTTCATATTAATCTGAATTTAAAGAAAACTCAAAAGGATTTTGTATGGACAATTAAATTTGTCAGAAAATCTTACAAAACTGTTTTCTTCTAAAAAGATATGCACTTTATTTTCAGAAAATAAAGTCATTTGAATAAGGAGAGAAATATTTATGAGAAAGAAAAAGTTATCATACATCGAATTAGTTCGTCGTAATAAAGAAGAGTTATTAAAAAATCCAGATCAGCTTGAAGTCATCGAAAAACGTTTAGAAAAAAGGCATGAAAAAGCGAAATAAAGCTTTTATATAGAAGGGGACCAGGATAATTATTATTCTGGTCTTTTTACTTGTAGTGAATGGGGGAACCTCGTTTTATTGTTTAATTTAATATCTAGTTCCTCTCAACAGGATGGCTGGATGGATTTTGCCCATTTTTTATTTACTATACCACCAACTCCCATTAAAAATATCTAGTGGTTTATGAGGCAAATCGACTAGTTACCCTGCTAATGGTTGTTACTAAAAAACAAGGAAAAGAAGTGAGTAAAATAAAAGCCGCTCAAGTAAAGTGAGCGGCTAAATTAACGTATTTATTTATTTTTATAATAGTCAAAGAAAGCTTGAAAAATCTCTAATCCTTGGAAAAATAAAAGTGTAGTTGCAGTTATTGAAAACATACTAATCATAATCATACGAACAATCATTATCATATCCTCCTTAAATTTGTGTTATATTCTTACAAATTTAAGGAATAATTAGAGATAATTAGATTGGAAGAAAATCGGCTGCTTATGTCTACTGTTTTGCATAGAAACATAAGCGAGTTGGCAGATGCCAAGTAAGAGTAAGCTGATGAGTATCAGTGAAACATGCTCGAAAACAAGAGGATGTTTTTTGAGCTCATCTTTTAATGGAGAGGTATCACTTAAATGGGAGTCGTTAAAGACTGCGTGCTGATGGTCTCCCCAAGTGCTCAAACTTGAATGATCGCTAGGATAGTGGACAACTAAAAATGCACAGAACATGATAAGTAATCCAAAAGAGTATATCTTTTTGCCAGTCATCCGTACCCCACCTTTCTTTCAAGTTACTATTCATTATACCCACTTTAGCTGATTTGTAAAATAAAAGAATAAGAGAAATCATCCATCTGATTCTTCCACTTTCAATATAATTTATTAATCACATTCGAAAAGATGACTAAAAGTAAATAGTTAAACGTATCATTTTTTATTCTTATAATTGCTCTAAAACAAGTGGCTATGAATTTTTATGTCTTTTATCCATGGCGAATCTAGAATTTCAGCTCGTGCAGTCATTTGTTTTTTACTGAAAACTGAAAAGGTCTTGCATTTAAATCGGGGAAATTCATTTTGTTTCCTCCAAAAGTAAGCATTTTATTTATAATATAACCATCAACATCAACAAGGAATTTTACAGGATATAACGATGGGAAAAGTTTTTGACATTTCAAATAATAAGGAGTATAACTAGTTTTATATTTTCATAAAGAGGTGTCATAATGGAATGTTATCAAAAAAATATTAATGGTCGAAGTATACAAATAGCTGATTACCCAGGTGAGAAAGGGACGATAATTGCTGTCCATGGGTTGACGGGTAATTATATGCAAATGCACTATTATGCAGAAAGTTTAAAAGATTATCGCATTGTCAGTATTGATGTCAGAGGTAGAGGGCAAAGTGCGGATGCAGATGAGGATACGAGTATATGGAAGCATGCTTTAGATGTTGAAGCATTGATTAAAGAGTTAAATATTGATCAACCAATTTTGATGGGGTATAGTATGGGCGCTTTTATCTGTTCTATTGTGGCGAGTAGACTTCAATCTGAAGTTCGAGGATTAATCTTGCTAGATGGTGCAGCGACATGTACACCACATCAAAAGAAGATTGTTGAACCTTCTCTTGCCCGATTAAGCAAAGCGTATGAAAGTGAACAAGCATACTTAGATGAGATTAAACAAATTTATCAAAACTTAGGTGTACCTTGGGATGATCATATGCAAAACGTTGGTTTATATGAGATTCATCAAATCGGTGAAAAGTGGAGAAATCATGCAAGTGAAGGAAAGATTAAAACCGATTTTGAGAGTTTCTATACATTTGATCCTAAAGAAATATTTAAAGAAGTGACTTGCCCAGTATTTCTTGTTCATGCAGAGGGTGGAATTGGTGCAATGGATCCGTTATTTCATGCAGAAGATTATGTTGATACGATGGTATATGCGAAGCAAATAGAGAAAATAACGACACCATGCAATCACTATACATTAGTGTTTACTTCAAGACCAGAAATCTACAATGGCATAAAAGCTTTTTTAAGAAATATTGATGCGACTAGTTGAAATTTTTCAAAAGTGGTGTAAAATAAAAACAAACAGAATGAAAGCCTATTCATTAGCCGTTAGAAAACGAACTTTTTTAATTAAGCTATTGGACATACTGGCTACTTTAAACTCTTCAGACTCTTACCCTTTTTGTAGGCGTCTCGTTTAAAGTAGCCTTTTTGCGTATAAATAAACATTTATAAAAAGGTGGGATATTAATATGAGTAGTAAGGGATTGGCCTATTTTAAAAAAGTATATGATCAAGTTCCTGGATGGGTACAACAGATGCATGATTATAGTCCAAACATGCTCGATCAGTATACAAGTCTCCGTGGGGACATTATGAAACCAGGCGCATTGTCTGTAAAAGAAAAAGATATATTACTTGTCGGTATGAATGCGGCAAGATTATATGAAAGGAGTATGGTCTACCATACGAAAGGTGCTATAGATGGTGGAGCCTCGTTACCGGAATTAGCAGAATATTTATTAGTTAGTTATTTATATAATGGAGAACAAGCTCTTCTAACTGGTTTAAAGTCCATGCAATATGCTTGTGAGTTAGTCGGTGACGAGACATTAGACCGAATAAATATAGATACTGTTGAAGAAATATTGTGTCAATATATACAAATGATTGGTAGTGAGAATGCTGCGTTTATTGAGAACGTGCTGCAAACGAAAAAAGATGGCGGAGATATGGAAGAGGTCATTCTTCGTGATGGTCATGTTTCTCGTAAGAACAAGCTTTTATTAATGAGCGGTATTTATATTACTATTCTCAATGGTAAGATAGCCGGAACGTGGATGGAAAAAGCGAGAAGAAGTGGGGCAGAAGAGCCCGAGTTAGCTGAAACAGGTGCCATTTGTTTATTGACAGCCGGTATTCCAGCTTGGTTCGAAGCAAGCGACTCTTTAAGAATGGGGCAGGAGCAATGAAAATTTTTTCTACGGCAAAAGAAGCAATTGAAAAATTGGAAAGCAATCAAACAATCATGGTTGGCGGCTTTGGCTTGATTGGTGCACCGCTGACATTAATTGATGAACTTACACAAAAAGATGTCTCAGGCTTAACAATTATTTCTAACAATCTCGGCGAAAAGGGAAAAGGATTAGGGATACTCGTTAATCAAAAGAAAGTAAAAAAAGGAATTGGCTCTTATTTTACGAGTAATCGAGATGTGGGTGATGCCTATCAAAGAGGTGAGTTAGAGCTAGAGCTTCTTCCACAAGGAACTTTGGCAGAATCGATTCGTGCAGGTGGTGCAGGTATTGGTGGCTATTACACGAAAACCGGTGTAGGCACGGAACTTTCCGTAGGAAAAGAAGAAAAAGAGATTAATGGTGTGAAATATATTTTTGAACCCGCATTAACAGCGAATGTAGCATTAGTTCGTGCATGGAAAGCTGATACATTAGGGAATCTTGTTTATTACAAAACAGCTAGAAACTTTAATCCGATGATGGCGACAGCTGCTGATTATGTGATTGCCGAAGTGGACGAAATTGTGCAACCCGGTGAACTATCTCCAGAAGAAATCATTACACCCCATCTATTTGTAAATGGGATCGTGAAAGCAGCGAAGATTTTAACGAAAGATGGGGTGAAAAGTATTGGATAAAAATGAAATGCAAAATTTAATTGCTAAACGTGCTGCTCAAGAACTAAAAAGTGGCTCAGTTGTCAATTTGGGGATTGGTATTCCGACTCTTGTTGCCAATCATATTGCAGATGGTGATATATTTTTCCATACAGAAAATGGCTTATTAGGGGTAACGGATGTTAACGAGGCTGATATTGACCCAAATATAGTGAATGCTGGTAAGTTACCTGTAGGTGAAGCCATTGGAGCTTCATATTTTAATAGTGCGGAATCCTTTGCTATGATTCGTGGACAACATGTAGATGTGGCGATATTAGGTGTATTACAGGTGGATGCCAAAGGGTTAATTGCCAATTGGGCAGTGCCAGGAAAAAATATTATGGGTGTGGGGGGTGCAATGGATTTACTTACAGGGGCAAAGAAAATTATTGTGACTATGTCTCATACATCCAAAGATGATACGAGCAAAATTTTAAAAGAATGTACTTATCCAATTACATCCACAAGAAGTGTCAATTTAATTATTACCGAGCTCGCTGTTTTTGAGGTGAGAAATGGAGAATTATACTGTATAGAAATTATGCCAAATAGCTCTATTGAAGAAATAAGAGAAAAGACGAAAGCTCCTTTTAAGGAAGATTGGCATAATAACGGGGGGCAAGCGCGATGAAAGATGTAGTGATTGTGGAAGCGAAGAGGACAGCAATTGGGAAACTTGGTGGTAGTTTAGGTAATGAAACGGTCGATTTCTTAGCTAGCCATGTACTTAAAGGGTTAATGGAAGAGATGAAGGTACCTAAAAATGAAATCGATGAAATTATTATCGGACAAGCAAAACAAAGTGCAGATGCTTCTAATTTAGCCAGGCTAGCTACATTAAGAGCGGGTTTTCCTGAAAGTATACCAAGTTATACTTTACATCGCCAATGTGGCTCAGGAGTACAATCCGTTCACTCAGCTGCCCAACAAATCATGAGTGGATTCGCCGATGTTGTCATTGCAGGTGGAGCGGAATCTATGAGCACAGCACCATATTATATGCGGAATATTCGCTTCGGCCTTAAGTCAGAAAATGGGCTTTTACTTGATCCCAATACGGAAAGTCAGCCTGGTTCACAACCTGTGGAAGAATATGGTCAATTAACGATGGGGATGACAGCTGAAAACTTAGCAGAAAAGTATCGAATTTCAAGAATGGAGCAAGATGAATTTGCGCTAAGAAGCCAAGAAAATGCAAGGTCAGCTATTGCTGCTGGTTTTTTTGAAAAGGAGATTCTTCCTTACACTGTGAATGAAAGAAAAAAATCGTCTACTTTTATGGTGGATGAGCATCCCCGTGTAACGACAATAGAAAAACTCTCACAGCTGAAGCCCGTATTCAAACAAGGAGGGACAGTCACTGCAGGTAATAGCAGTGGTAGAAATGACGGTGCAGCTGCATTACTCTTGATGTCAAGGGAGAAAGCAGATGAGTTCTCAATTCAACCGAAAGTGAAAATCATTGCTCAAGCAGCTGCTGGTGTTGACCCTAGATATATGGGGATAGGTCCTGTACCTGCCACACAAAAGGCGTTAAAACAAGTTCATTTAACAATAGAGGATATGGATATTATTGAGTTAAATGAAGCTTTCTCAGCTCAAGCTCTAGCTGTTATAAAAGAGCTTGGATTACCCATAGAAAAAGTAAACCCGAACGGAGGGGCCATTGCTATGGGGCATCCAATTGGAGCTACTGGATCAATTCTTTTAACAAAGGCTATCTATGAACTTGAGAGAACAGGAAAGAGATATGCTCTTGTTACACTTTGTATCGCCGGTGGACTTGGTATATCCACCATTATAGAAAATTTACAAATTTAACCAATGGACATCGATTGACGGTGTCCTTTTTATTTTGAAATAGTCATTCATACCTGAAAAATGAAACTTCTTTACGCACAAACCGTATATATATAAAGGTTCGTACCAAGAAAGTAACTTCATAAATGAATGAATATAGGTCAGGACTTTGCTTTTTGATAAGTGAAGCATTACCTCATTTGTTGTTTAAGAGTAAAGGAAATGCTGTTTGAACATAGAATATAGTAAATAAGATCGATTTGTTAGAGGAGGGATAGGCAGAATGATTATTGGATTAGTATCAGTCATAATGATTTTTGGTATACCGATTGTTGCGATTATTACTAGCCATTTAAGTTCTCAAACCGAATTAAAGGCGAAAATAATTGAAGATCAAATAAAATTAGAAGAACTAAAACATCAAAATTATTTATTAGAAACGGATAAAATGAGAAGAGAATTAGAAGCACAGCTCAAACTCGATGATAAAAAGTTAGTATAAGTGAAAACAAAGAGCCGTTCATTAATCAATAAGCGGCTCTTTGTTTATTATGATAGGATCATCCATTTTTTTTACCTCGAGATAATGAATTTGGTGACCATCGATTTCGGTTACAGTAAACAAGTATCCATCTAACTCTAATTGGCTACCAAGTTTAACATCAAAATTTAATGTGAGGAACCATCCTCCAATTGTATCAATCTCATCATCCGGCAAGTCAAGGTCTAACAAATGGTTAACATCTTCAATTAATACTTTAGAATCAAGAATATAATGGCCTTCTTTTATCTTACGAATTTCAGGAATTTCATCTTCGTCAAATTCATCACGAATTTCACCTACAATTTCTTCAACAATATCTTCAACGGTTACTAATCCTGACGTTCCACCATACTCATCCATTAAGATTGCGAGATGTATACGATCTTTTTGCATTTTTATTAATAAGTCGTTAATAGGAATGGTTTCAATAACGCGCAACACAGGATTAATGAAATCATGTATAGAAAGCTTCTTTGTTTGTTCAGGCTGAAGGTTTGCGGTGAGAAACTCTTTAACATTAACAAAACCGACAATATTATCTTTATTACCGTCGACAACTGGATAACGAGTGTAACGTTCTTGTTTAATAATATTTCTAAGGTTTTCAAAGGAATCATCGATAGAAAAAGTAATAATTTCTGTTCGTGGTACCATGATTTCTTTCGCTACTCTTTCGTCGAATTCAAATATATTATTCATGTACTTTAATTCGTTTTTGTTGATTTCCCCACTCTTATAACTTTCAGACATTAAAATTCGTAACTCTTCTTCCGAGTGTGCTGCTTCGCTCTCAGATGCGGGTTTAAAACCGAAAAGAGCTACAATTAGACGGGCTGATCCATTTAACACCCAAATAAAAGGATAGGTAATGCGGTAAAACCAAATAATAGGTTTAGCAAAACCAAGAGTAATGGCTTCTGCCTTATGAATAGCGATCGTTTTTGGGGCCAATTCACCAAGGACCACATGTAAATAAGTCACAATCGCAAATGATACACCAAACGAAATCACATGTGTAAGAGAGGCATTAAGATTAAAATTATTAAATAATGGCTGTAATAACTTGAGTACTGTGGGTTCACCTAACCACCCCAATCCAAGTGCTGTTACAGTGATTCCTAGCTGACATGCGGATAGATATTCATCTAAATGGGTGACTACTTTTTTTGCTGAGACAGCTTTACTATTCCCTTCCGCTATCAATTGATCAATCTTAGACATTCGAACCTTAACTATTGCAAATTCCGTCGACACGAAAAAAGCAGTTAAAGCAATAAGTATAACAAGTAATATTAAATTTAACGTTACCGTCAAAATGTAATCGTCTTACTTTTGGTAAGACTTTCACCTCCTATATTTTGCTTCATGAATGTAAGTCTCAGGAAGTGACGAGAATTCATGTCTTACCATTACATTGTCCAACTTTCCTATAAGCAATGCCTTTTTATTTGTTTATTTTAAGAGTAAAAGCAATGTTTGAATAAGGGACATACTTTCGGAAGAGACATTTTTCTTAATATACTCCTGACTTGTTACATCAGTCTTGTTTAAATGGGCAAGCACCTCTGAAACATCATCCTTTAACCCATTAATCTTAATTCTTAATTCACGTACATCAATTTCTTCTGCTTCTTGAACATCTTTTTCATCCAACTTTTTCTTAATATCCACTAATGACATACCCTCTGATTTCCATTTTTCAATTAAATGTAATCTTTCTATGGCTGATACGTCATAATAGCGATAATTTGAAGGAGAACGTTCTGCTTCAAGCAACCCAAGGTTTGTATAGTGATCAATGGTTCTTTTAGTTAAATTTACTCTTTCTGCTAATTCACCGATTTTTAGTTTCTCGTTCCCAACGTGATACCTCCAAACTATAACGTTATGGTTAAATTATACTCCTGTCCAGTTTAGTTGACAATAGTTTCGACTTACAAAATAAATCCAATCGTTTTTCAATTGACATATGACACGTTGTCATTTAAGATTAAAACTAATTATGACACACTGTCATTTTTGGGAGGGGAAATATTGAATACGCCATTAAACCAAATCGTTAAGAAACTTCGTTTGCAAGGGATAAAGGCTTCTATATGTAAAAAGCCACAAGGTTTAAGGAATATGCACAGCTGATTTTGGTAACATCGGCATGTATTTACCGGCAGTATTCCCATTAGGTGAGGGGAAACTATAGATAGGGGAAAACCTTATTTATTTTTAAATAAAATAGGAAGGATGGCATTCACATGAATATGAATCCTTTTACTGATATGCCTGTATTTGTTAAGAAAGAAATTGAATTATTAAATGAACGTTTAGCGCCAACGATGAGAGTTGCTTCTCGTTATTCGTTATTTTCATTTCCGCTTGTTGTTTTCTCAATCATGAATATCATCATTGTTCTTTTCACCATGCCCATGGATGAAAACACTTGGATTACTTTGCTCATCTACTCCATTTTAGGTGCTGTAGGTATGGCTTTATCAAAAGAATCGAAAATCCGCAGAAAAGCAATTGAGAAAATAAGCGTTGATTATATGATCCAACGTATTAATGAAAGCAAAATAGCAACTGAACAAATGAAAAAAAGATATATCATAATTATTAATGAGAAGCCTGTTATGGCGCTTGCACAATTCATGGAATTCCTGCGTGAAGAACAGCGCCGTTCCTCGTTTTAGATTGATTCCTTTAGGGAGGGGAGTATATAATGCCAAAAATCACTTTTTATAATTTATCAATTGAAAAACGCGAAAAGCTTATCAATGCTGTGAAGCAAGAGTTTTCTCGAGTTCCACTATCGCAAGCATCCATCAGTAATATTGTAAAATCTGCCCGTATTCCAAGGGGGAGTTTTTATCAATATTTTGAAGATAAGGAAGATGCTTTTTTTTACTTGCTAGAAGAGAGAGTAAAAAGGAATCAAAGTGAAGTTTACTTTTTATTGAATAAGCACAATGGGGATATTTTTGAAATGATGATTGCTTTTTTCGAAAAGGTGATTACAGAACAAGATGAGAATCGGAACTTTCTCAAAAATTTGTTTTTAAATATGACATATGAAGTAGAACATGAATTTGGTCGAAGTTTCAAGGGATATGAAACGAATCAGCAGTTTGTCCAATTTGAATCAAAGGTAAATAAAGAAATATTGCATATCTCAAATCAGGACGAGTTTAAGTATTTAATGAAAATACTTACTTCTGTTTTACTACGGAGTATTATTGAAACATTTTCTAAGGATCAATCGAAGGAAGATGCACTAAGAAATTTTAAGTTAGAAATCACTCTCTTAAAACGGGGACTTAAAAAATAATGATGAAATGAGTAGTAGTTGGAATGAAAATTTATTCTTTCGTTTCAACTCTTTTTTTGCTGAATTGCTACTGAAAGATCGCATCTATGTGATTTTTTCACAAAATTCCAAAAATATACATAGTGGTGCTATAATAAGAATAGCAATAGTCAATATAGCCATTATTCCCCGTAGAAGGGGGGTGTTGCTTTGTCAGTTTTTGAGGCATTGGTGTTTGCTTGTACATTTACAAGTTTAATAATGGCTGTGCTACAATTCAAAAACGATGATAAAAAATAATCCACCTCATGTATAGGTGGATGGTGTCAATTGTTCATTGGCTAATGCTATTGCGAGATCGGACGGTGTTGCCGCACCACCGATCTTTTCTAATATATGCCTTTATCTAGTCCTATTATACAATAGAATGATTTTTTGGAACAAGCTTTGAGCAAAAACTTACGTTTGTTTATTTTATGAAACAGACCATTCTTGCCTTTGCCTTTTTCTAAACTTCATTTCCTGTTACAATTATAGATAAAATACGTTTAAGGGAATTTCCTTCCTTTTAGTGGGTATCGAACATGAAAATTAGATTATTCTCAAGAAAAGATAGTACACAAATCCAATCTGTTGCTAGGGAGAGTTGGCGTTATGCATATGAAGGCTTAATTCCCGAGCGAACACAGGTTGATTTTTTATTATCTGTATATACTGAAGACGCTTTAATGGAAAGTATATCTACTTCGGTTTTATTGGTAGCTGAAGAAGAAGGAGAAGTGATTGGTTTCGTTCATTTTTCATTAATAAATATTAAGAAAGAAATCGAATTAGGTGCTTTATATATTTTGCCGAGTTTCCACCACCGAGGTATTGGTACAGCCCTACTAAAAGCGATGTTTGAATATTTTTATGATGTCAATAAAATTACGGTTTCTGTTGTTATGCGAAATGATTCTGCTTTGGATTTTTATCATTCAAAAGGGTTTAAACAACTAGGAGAAATGAATGATTCCATTTTCGGATTTAGTATTCCAACCATTGTAATGGAATGGAGAAGTAACACAAGTCCAAATGTGTAGGGGGAAGTTATGTATACCGTATTCTCAACTTTTGATGTAAATGAAAGTAAAGCAGATGAAGTGATTGAAATATATAAGAATCGTTCACGTCTAGTTGATAAAGCAGATGGGTTCGTCGACTTTATGTTGCTCCAGAATGATAAACGTAAAGGAGAATTGACAGTACAGTTAATTTTTGAAACAAAGGAAGATTATTTGCGATGGGTAAGAAGTAAAGATTTTCAACGAATTCATGATCTTGAAAAGAAGTATCCAGATAAAGAATTAGCAGCAGTCATTCCAAAAGTGTCGCAATTTAAGGTTGTGGTAAAGTGAGTAAATATGAAATGATCGCAGAAGAGGTAACAAAAAGGATATTTCAAGAGGACCCTACATTAATTGAACGATATGGTGAACGTGGGAGAAATCAAACATTTATTGATAATATGCACCACTTAGATTATTTAAAGACGGCAATGGAATTAAATACGTCAAAGATTTTCACTGACTATGCCCTTTGGTTAAGAGGTATCTTAATTAAACATGGTATGACGACGCAAACCTTGATTGATAATTTTCTTTTTTTAGAAGAGGAATTAGAGAAATGTATGATGGTAGAAAGTGAAATTAGTTCTGCATATATTGGTTTGTTAGGAGAGGCTGTCTCTATTTTAAGAGATGTTCAAGGAGGCGAGGCACAGTGACGAGAGGAGAAGAACTAGCAGAAATCCTTTTATCTGGAGCTGTTGCTGATGCTTGGGAATATATTGAGCAATTCGATTATTTGACCAATGTAGAAATATATCAAGATATTATTACACCAGCTATGGTTAAGATTGGTCTTAAATGGGAAAATTTTGAGATTACAGTTGCAGATGAACATTTGGCATCGGGAGTTTGCGATTTCATTCTTTCAAGATTAGCTGCAAAGCACAAGCTTAAACCTGTCACGGCTGCACCGACCGCCATGTTTCTTTGTTTATCAGGAGAGCAACATTATTTGGGATTAAAGATGGTAGCAAGTATATTTGAAGAGAATGGCTGGAGAACCAAGTTTTTAGGAGCAAATTTACCTGTACAATATGCTTTGCAGGCTGCGAAGGATTGGAAACCAGATGTAATTGGCTTATCAGTTTCGATTGCTACTCATTTACCGACACTTACGGAATATATGGAAGCTTTTTCTTATTTACCAAAGAAACCTAGGGTTCTATTAGGTGGAAGATTGACGAATTTATATGATTTAGCTTCTTTTACTGCTATAAAACCGGAAATTATTTCAAACTTATATGCTGTAGATAAATGGATCACTGCTTTTAATACGAAGGGGAGGAAAAATGCGATTAATTGATCTACATTTGCCGATACCGTATATACTGGCTAATAAGAATGGTGAAATCATTAGCTATACATCTAAAGCGGATGAAGTCTTTGATTTATCAGAAGGTACGATTAAAAGTATAGTTGATGAAGGGAGTATCTCCAAGTTTGAAAGGGTAGCTGCCATACCAGAAAAAAGCATGAGATTTGAAGCTAATTTAAAAACAAGAAGTATACCGATAGCACTATTTGATATTCATATCAGCTGGGATTTTCAAGGTAATGCGTCCATGCAATTTTTATACAAAGATGATGATAATGAACCATTAATGGAGAAATTACAAGCACTTCAAAACAGATTAGCAAAGACAGATTTTGAACTTTATGAGCAGAAGGAAACATTAGAACAAACATTGCAAAGGTTGGATGAATTATCAGGTCCTTTTATCTCTTTAACAAAAGAGATATGTTATATCCCTTTGTTTGGTGATATGACGGGCGATAAATTTACAACGATTATGGAACAAACGCTTGCCCGTCTGTCAGATCATGACTACAGGTGGATACTGATTGATTTAACAGCGGTTGCTAAAGTATATAATGAGGGAACGAGCGGTTTAGAGGTTTTAATCAAGAGCATTCTTCTAATGACAGGTGGAGAAGTGAGGCTCATTGGTATAAATCCGAGGCTAGCAAAAGCACTTCAACCTTATCAATTAAGAAATGTTGTTCATACGGAACAATCGTTACAAAGTTTTCTTCAATCAGTGATAAATAATCATGCTATATAAACATTGATTAACCTGAGAGGGTACGTGGAAAATGTATTGGGGTGCGCGGTGTTTATGGGGTGGCTTTGTTAAAAGAAAAGATTGCCGGATAACGACATGTTTTGAAAAATCTAAGTAAAGACATATGCAACAATGAAGATGATCCTTTGTAACGGGAATGCGAATTTAAAAGGAAGAGAATATGGAGATTGAGATCGTTAATAAAACAACCTAGCCCATTGGAACTTAAGTTAACATGTTTCTATGGGCTAGGTTTGTAGTTGCTATACCTCTTATATTAAAATAATTTGAGTTCACCAATTCTTTCTACTGCTTCAATTAATCGTTCTTCATCGACAAGTAATCCAACCCGAACATAACCTTCTCCAAAGGTCCCAAAGCCTTTTCCAGCGGCAACAGCTACATCTGCTTTTTCCAGTAAGTAGTCAGCAAATTCTTCACTATTGTATCCTTCAGGCACTGGCATCCAAGCAAAAAACGATCCTGAAGGAGACTTGCCGTGCCAGCCAACCTTTTCACAAGCGTTCATGAATGCATTTCTACGTCTCTCATATCGAGCAACAAGTTCGTCTACACTTGTTTGATCCCCATTTAATGCATCGGCAGCAGCTTTTTGTATGGCAGGGAATAAGCTTACATACATATGGTCTTGAAGAAGGTTGATGGCTTCAATGATTTGTTCATTTCCAACCGCAAATCCAATTCTCCACCCAGCCATATTATATGTTTTTGATAATGTATACATTTCAATACCAACTTCCTTCGCTCCGGCTGTGGCTAAGAAACTTTCAGGTTTCTTCCCATCAAAGCCGATAGCACCATAAGCAAAATCATGCAAGATGGTCATGTTGTTTTCTTTAGCAAAAGCAACAGTTTCTTCAAAAAATGTGGAATCAGCTGTCGCGCCTGTTGGATTATTAGGATAATTCAAAAATAGTAGGCGGGCATCCTTTTTTTGTTTTTCTGTAAATTGTGAGTAATCAGGTAGAAACTGATTGGCTTCTTTCAAAGGAAAGGTTTCGTATTTTACATTTGCCAAAACCGCACCAGATTCATAATCAGGGTAACCTGGATCTGGTAAGAGCATTAGATCTCCCTCATTGAGTAGGCATAATGGGATTTCTACTAAACCTGCTTTAGCGCCAAAAAGGATAGCTACTTCTTTTTCAGGATCAATTTCTACCCCATATTCACGCTTATAAAAGGAAGCAGCGGCCTTCTTTAATTCATTAATTCCTCGAAAAGGAGAATATTTATGTGTCATTGGGTCTTCTGCGGCTTGCTGAAGTGATTGTACAATATGTGCAGGTGTTGGCTGGTCGGGATTGCCTTGTCCTAGGTTAATAACGTCTCTGCCTTCAAGTTTTGCAGCAGCAACTTTTTGAACAAGGGAAGCAAAAAATTGTTGAGGTAATTGCTTCAAACGATGCGATAATTCCATTTTTAATCCACCTTCATTCATTTAATCTATATACGAACGCATTTTATAACCAAAAAGACAAATTGTCCAGTTAATTTTATACAAAAGGAAATATTCGCTTTCCTTTTTTGTTTTAAAAGAATAAAGGAGAGATAGTTGGATTACTAAACCCGTTTTCTAGGGAGGTTGGATGTAACATTATTTCGAACATTGACAAAAATAAAAGAGAGTAGTAATATCATATCATAAAAATTAAATGAAAAGCTTATCCAGAGTGACTGAGGGACTAGGCCCTATGACGTCCGGCAACCCCCAATATTGGGAAGGTGCCAATTCCTGCAGAATGATATCCATTCATTCTGAAAGATAAGGCGGAATATAAATCAATGCCTCTTTCAGATGATGAATAGTGGCTTTTTTTATTGGTTAAAATTCTGGTTACAGCTATGGGGAGGAAACATAATGAGAAAGTGGCTAATTGTTTTATTCATTGCAACTATTTGTTTACTAACAGCATGTGGCGGAGGTTCAGACACGAGTGGAGAAAAGGTGGATGAAACGAAAGAACTAAAAATTGGCGCTACTGCCGGTCCTTATAGTGATATGTTGAAGAAAGCTATTGTACCTGGTCTAGAGGAAAAGGGATATAAAGTAACTGTCGTAGAGTTTAGTGATTATATCCAACCTAACAAAGCTTTAAATGAAGATGATATACAAGCTAACCTTTTCCAACATACAATTTATTTGGAGAATTTCGAGAAAGAAAATAACATGGACTTAACACCATTAATTATTGTCCCAACAGCCCCAATGGGGATTTACTCGAATGTGTTTAATTCAATTGATGAGATTAAAGACGGTGCAACCATTGCCATTCCAAATGACCCAACGAATGCAGCACGCGCTTTAAATACGTTAAATGACGAAGGTTTAATTACGATTGATGAAAACGCCGATCCACTAACAGTATCTGAAAAAGATGTGAAGGAGAATAAAAAGAATTTAGTTTTTCAACCGATTGAAGCAGGACAATTACCAAGATCTCTAGAGGGTGTGGATCTAGCTGCAGTTCCAGGTAACTTTGCGTTGGCAGCCGATATGGACTTATTAAGTGCATTAACACTAGAAAATATGCTTGATGATTATCGCAATGTGGTTGCAGTTAAAGCAGACTTTGAAGATAAACAATACGCGAAAGACTTAAAAGAAGTGGTTGAGTCTGCAGAATTTGAAAAAATTATCGACGAAGAGTTTCAAGGATTTGGAAAGCCAACGTGGATGGAATAACGAAGTAATAACAAGCAAGAAACCGGACAAATTTATATGGATTTGTTCGGTTTCTAATCATAGTTGTAGAATACTGTTAAACTGATCTGTGCATAATTTGTATTTTGGTCATTCCTATATTTATGGATTGTCGAACAGCTTTTTCATCTTGGTCATTGACGTTTTTCAACCATTCGTGAAATATTGGTTGTAAGCCATAAAAGGAAGTGACTCTTCTATACATTTCATCTTTATTGAATTTTGTTTGATAAGATGCAAGAGCTTCTTTAGTGAATTGATCTCCGAAATCCCAATATAGCCCTGCAAAGTCAAACGCCGGGTCCCCTATTTGCGTATCTGTAAAGTCTATAATTCCTGATATCTCCTTTTTGCTTGGATGATAAAGGATATTGGCACTTGTTAGATCACCATGAATCACCACTTTTGCTTCTTTAAATTTTGACACCGCTAAAAACATTTTATCAATTTCTTCTTTTTCTGCGTCTTTTAAGAACGGAAATATTTTTTTAATCAGGGCTTGATGTAATTGCTCCCAATAATTTTCACTATGTAGTTCTTCTATATTACATTTCTTTGCTTCATCTATATCCAGACGATGTAATTCTGTAAGAAATGTTCCTAGCCGCTTGGCTTCATATAAAGGAGGAGTAATCAATGAATGAGATAATGCTTGTCCTTTAATAAAGTGGTAAAAAACACCAATCATTTGTCCGTCTTTATTATAAAATGGAAGATAATTTGGTATTTCAATAATTGAAGAAAGATATGTGAGCTGGTGAATTAGCTTTATTTCCTTTTTTATTTTCACTAATACTTGTTTGGTTTTTGGTATTCGGATGACATATGTTTGATTGACAATATAGATATGATGATCCCAACCAGAATGATTGCTTTCAATCTGTATTTCCTGAAGATGCGGGAGATGGTTTTTAATTAATTCCTTCATGGAACAGTCTCCTTTTTTATTATTTTGTATAAATCGTTTTTTTGAGGGGGAAAATAGGCGAGACATCTTATAAAAGGGGAGTGAATGCAATGGAAAAAAAGTATGATAATCAAGTGGATGAGAAAATTATTGCTGCTCAAAATGAAGCTCAACAATACAATCAAATGGATACAGAATTAGAACAGTCAGAAGAAGTACAAGCCGCAATGGAGAAAAGTTATGAATATGAAGTGAAGAATCAACAACCGACATATGAACCGAATAAACCATTTTAATTAGAAAGAAGAGACTTCCATTACTTGGAGTCTCTTCTTTAATTATAGCATACCTTATTTTACATTGATGCTGTTTGATGTGCTTGTTTACTCCCATTGTGTTCGATTCGTCCATAAACTAAAAAGTAAAGAATAATTGAAGCAATCGACACAATCCCCATGTAAATGTATAACATACTGTAGCCTGTAATAGGAATCAGTAAACCTAATAAATAGGGTCCAAAACCTAAACCACCATCGAGAAAGATAAAGAAGGTAGAAGTAGCTAGCCCCATGCGATGGGGTGGCGTTAATTTGACCGCAATCGCTTGTGTACAAGACTGCATATTACCAAAGCCTAAGCCAATCAAAGCCCCCGCCACTAATAGCATAACACCATTTGCTGAATTACTAAGTAAAAATAGACCTACGCCAAATAAAATGAACGCTGGATACATCACATAATTTGCCCCTTTGCTGTCCATTAACCTACCAGTGAAAGGACGGGATAGTAAGACAGCAATGGCATAGACAAAGAAGAAAAAGCTAGCAGCACTTACTAAGTCCTTTTCAATTGCATAAAAGTTAATAAAAGACAAGACGCTTGAATAACAAAATGCGACTGTTAATGTGACGAGTGCAATTGGAAGTGCCTTTGGTTCAATAAAGCTAGATAATTGAAAACCAGATGAGTGAAATTGAGCTTTCTGATCTTCAGTTAACTCTTTCACATTCACCGTTAACCCGATAAGTAGGCCAATAATACCAAGAATCAAACAAAAAATGAAAATCGTATGAAAAGTTGTGTATTGACTCATTAACATACCGATAAAAGGTCCTATTGCTGTAGCTAAAGTATTACTCATACTAAAATAGCCGATTCCTTCACCTTTCCTTGTTTGCGGAATAACTGAAGCGACAATTGTACCACTTGCTGTACTTGCCATCCCTAATGTTAAACCGTGGATAAAGCGGGTAATAAGTAAGAAATTGACATCAATTTCAATAAAATAAAGACTTGTTGATAAACTAAATAATAGTAAGCCAATGATTAAAGTCTTCTTCCGTCCAATACGATCAATATATTTACCTATAAACAATCTTCCTACCAATGTTCCTATAATAAATATGCCAGTAACTAAGCCAGCTTGGCTGGCGGTTGCATGATGTGCTTCAACGGCATACACGGCAATCGTAACCATTAATAAATAAAACACTAATGTTAGAAAAAAGTTTACGGAAGAAACGGTGATAAAGTCCTTGGTCCATAATTTTTCTTTTGTTGAACTCATTTTCTTTTTCTTCCTCCTTACAAATTACTTTTAATACTATCAAAAATACGAATACATTCTTCTTGTTCTTCAGGTGTGATTCCCTCTAATATTTCCATTTCGAACTGATCAATCGGAATGCGGATTTTTTTGTATATACGCTCACCTTCGTTCGTTATTTTCATTTTCTTTTCACGTTTATCCATGCTTGGGATTTTTTCTACATATCCATATTCCTCAAGCTGATTTATTGTCCTCGTGACTGTTGGCTTTTCAACACCTTGATACGCAGCAATCTCTACTAAAGTTGTTGGACCAAAATGGTAGAGATAATAGAGGATTGTCCACTGTGCCCGTTGTAATTGATGTTTCGTTAATAAGCTGTTCAATCTATTCTCAAAAGGGCGATAAAGCATCATAAAGTGATGAAAGAACCTTTGGCTAGCAATAATAATGTTCACCTCATTTAAAATAGTTATCAATGGTAACTAATATACTATAACAAAAAGCCGTCTTGTCTGTCTATGGGCGATAGCTTTTTTTCTGTAAAATGGTAAATGTTATGTTAAAATTGTATTTCTTTTAAGATATGTTTGTAGGCGACATTTAAATTGTTATAATAAAAAGTGTTAATTTTAAAGTGAAAAGTAGTGCGATTAAGAAAATAATTGTCAATTTTCTAAAATATTGATATATTTAAATAGAACAACTTAATATTTTCAAAAATAGGTGTAAATAGAATGCTAGCTTGTCTATTTACTTAAAAGGGAAGTACGGTTGGATTCCGTCGCTGTCCCGCAACTGTATTTGCGAGTGATATGAAAGATACCACTGTTTCCTAAAATTGGAGATGGGAAGGTTTCGTATCATGTTGACCATAAGCCAGGAGACCTGCCTGTTTAGTGTAAACATCAATTCCTACGTGGATATAGGAGGTGTTAAGTACGGGTAATGAATACATGCCAAAGTCGCATGTTTATTTTAGTATTCGTTTGAACTTAACAACTTCTTTCTAGAAGTTGTTTTTTTAATGGATTGATATGGTAAAAAGGTGAGCAAGAACGGAGGAAAAAGCTTTGTTTGGAACCGTTCCTTATTATGTGAACATAATGAAATCAACGATCATGATGAACAGCTATTCTGCTGAGAGTTATAGTTTAAGAAAAGTATTAGATCAGTATAAAGAAGACATCCGAACACTCTCTGTAGAAGAAGAGAAGATCCAAATATATTTAAGGAATGCTGAAAGGGCTTACAGCATTGTCAGGCATGATGTAATTGGATGGGAGGAAAATGATTGTGAGCATGGAGGAGAAGTATATACCAGGGTTAGAGGGAATCATAGCTTCTGAGACCGGCATCTCATTTTTAGATACTGTTCATGGAGAGATTGTCATAAAAGGTTATGACTTAATTCAACTTTCAAAAACGAAAAGCTATTTAGATATTATCCATTTACTTCTAGAAGATCAATTACCAACAGACGAGGAAAAAACTTCATTAGCTAATACGTTAAAGTCCTATTATGAAATACCGACGGCCGTCATGGAGGTTTTTACTCATTTGCCAAAAGGAACACATCCAATGGATGGGCTCCGCACTGGCATCTCGAGCTTGGCTGGATATGATACGACCTTAGAAGATAGGTCGAAGCAAGCAAATAAAGAAAGAGCTTATCGCCTACTTGGAGGAGTTCCGACAATTGTAGCTAACAGTTATCGTATATTACAAGGTCTGGAGAGAATTGAACCGGATAAATCCCTATCGTATAGTGCCAACTTTTTCTATATGTTAACTGGTAGAGTACCTTCCGATTTAGAAGAAAGAGTATTTGACCAGTCATTACTTTTATATAGTGAACATGAAATGCCAAACTCAACATTTACAGCAAGAGTAATTGCTTCTACACAATCCGATCTATTTGGAGCGTTAACGGGTGCAGTTGCAAGTTTAAAAGGTAGCTTGCATGGCGGTGCGAATGAAGCGGTTATGTACATGTTGAATGAAGCGGAAAGTGTCGCTGGCTTGGAAGGCCTCTTCTATAAAAAACTATTTAAAAAAGAAAAGATTATGGGCTTTGGTCATAGAGTTTATATGAAAAAAATGGACCCAAGAGCATTAATGATGAAGGAAGCTCTACAGGAGTTATCCATACAACATGGAGATGATTCGTTGCTTCGAAAATGTGAAGCAGGAGAAAGAATCATGGAGCTAGAGAAAGGACTATACCCTAATTTAGATTATTATGCCGCACCGGTTTATGGCATGTTAGGAATTCCTATCCCACTTTACACACCGATTTTCTTTAGTGCAAGAACGGTTGGTTTATGTGCCCATGTCATTGAACAGCATGAAAACAACCGCTTATTTAGACCGCGGGTCATTTATTCAGGTGCACGTCATACCTTACCAAATTGAGGAGGAGTACGAGTAAATGCTGAAAACGAATGAAAAGGTTGAAACCGATGTTATTTTAACGGAAATTGCTGATTATGTATTGGATTATGAAATAACAAGTGAAGAGGCTTATCGCACGGCACATTATATCTTGCTCGATACAATTGGTTGTGGAATATTAGCGCTTGATTATCCTGAATGTACCAAACTACTTGGTCCTGTTGTGCCAGGAACGGTTGTACCTAATGGAACAAGAGTCCCTGGTACATCATTTGAATTAGATCCTATTAGAGGTGCATTTAATATTGGCTGCATGATTCGCTGGCTGGATTACAATGATACATGGTTAGCTGCTGAATGGGGGCATCCTTCTGACAACCTTGGTGGCATTTTGGCAGTTGCAGATTATTTAAGTAGGCAACGTCTTTCAGTAGGTAAAGAGCCAGTTAAAATGATTGAAGTCCTGGAAATGATGATCAAGGCTCATGAAATTCAAGGAATATTAGCGCTAGATAATAGTTTAAATCGCGTGGGGTTAGATCATGTACTGTTTGTTAAAGTGGCAACAACTGCTGTTACGGCAAAGATGCTTGGTGCAACAAAAGAAGAAGTGATTCATGCATTATCACTTGCATGGGTGGATAATTCTGCATTAAGAACATATCGTCATGCGCCAAATACGGGTTCAAGAAAATCATGGGCTGCTGGAGATGCGACAAGTAGGGGTGTTCAGTTAGCTATGATGGCAGTAAAAGGTGAAATGGGCTATAACAGTGTCTTATCTGCACCTAACTGGGGATTTGAAGACGTTCTGTTTAAAGGGCAAAAACTTACCCTACAAAGAGAGTTCAGTGCTTATGTAATGGAAAATGTATTATTCAAAGTTTCTTATCCGGCGGAATTTCACGCGCAAACTGCAGCAGAGTGTGCCGTTTCACTTCATCAAAATGGTGATGTAGGTGATTTAAACGATATCGATCGAATTACGATTACCACACATGAATCAGCGATTAGGATTATCGATAAAACAGGTCCATTACATAATCCAGCTGACCGCGATCACTGTATTCAGTACATTACAGCTATTGGTTTATTAAAAGGAAATATTCGCGCTGAGGATTATGAGGATGATGTAGCTAGCGACCCCCGAGTAGACAGCTTACGAGAGAAGATGGAGGTTGTGGAAGATCTGCAATACTCGAAGGATTATTTAGATCCGAACAAGCGCTCAATCGCTAATGCTGTTCAAATCTATTATAAAGATGGAACTTCTTCTGAGAAGATTGAATGTGAATATCCATTAGGTCACCGATTCCGCCGTGACGAAGCGATTCCAAAAGTATTGCAGAAGTTTGAGTATAATATTAAAACTCATTTTTCTAACAAGGCACAAACAAGCATTGCTGGAGCTGTTTCCGATCAAGAAACGTTAAAAGAGATGCCAGTGAATGAATTTATGAATTTATTCTTAATCTAGGAGGGGATGCAAGATGGCATGGATTGTTCATAAACCTGTGACTCAACAAGATTTAGCTGAGCAATTTCGTTCAAAAATGCTAGATAAGAATATATTGCAAATACCTGGGGCACATGATGCAATGGCAGGCTTAATGGCAAAACAAGCAGGCTTTCATGCTTTGTATTTATCAGGCGCTGCATATACGGCAAGTAAAGGACTGCCAGACTTAGGTATGGTTACATCTGCTGAGATGGCAGAGAGGGCGAAAGAAATTATTCGAGCAACTAATTTACCATTACTTGTTGATATTGATACGGGGTTCGGTGGGATATTAAATGCGGCAAGAACAGCTGTGGAAATGCAAGAAGCTGGAGTGGCTGCTGTGCAGATAGAGGATCAAAAGTTACCGAAAAAATGTGGCCATTTAAATGGAAAACAGCTAGTAACATCAGAAGAAATGATACAAAAAATTAGAGTGATTAAAGAAGTTGCCCCTCATCTAATGATAATAGCAAGAACAGATGCACGAGCGGTGGAAGGACTTGATGAAGCGATTGAACGAGCGAAAGCATATGCAGAAGCTGGAGCGGACGCTATTTTCCCGGAAGCATTAAAAACGGAAGAAGAGTTTAGTCTATTTTCACAAGCGATTTCCATTCCTTTACTAGCAAATATGACTGAATTTGGTCAGACTCCCTACTACTCAGCGGATGAATTTTCACAAATGGGCTTTCAAATGGTTATCTACCCTGTTACTTCATTAAGAGTGGCAGCGAAGGCATATGAAAACGTTTTTAATATCATTAAAGAAACAGGTTCACAAAAAGATGCGCTTGCTAATATGCAAACAAGAAAAGAACTATATCAAACAATCAGCTATGATGATTTTGAAGAATTAGATGATACATTAGCAAAAACAATATTGACAGAAGAATAATTGTCTAGGCGTTCGGTTATACAGCCGAGCGTCAATCTTCCTTAATTATTTTACTTCATAAAAGATTAGGAGAAATGAAAAAATGAACGCAAGGAATGAAATGATTATACAGCATCTTATTGGGGAAATGGCCAGCAATAAATACTTTATTAATGTGTTATTGCATAAAAAAGAAACGCTCAATGATAACCTTATTTGGCTTATGATGAAGTTGAAAAAACGTGGTGAAATGAAAATCACGGATATCTCTACAGATTTCTATATGTCCCCAGCAGCTGCAACGAATATGAGTGATAAATTAAAGGCACTTGGCTATGTAACTAAAAGTAGAGCACATAATGACCGTCGAATTGTTAGTGTTCGTTTAACACAAGAGGGAGCGTTCTATATTAATGCCTTATTTAATGCCTATTCGTATGAACAATTATGTTCTCTTCAACAGCAAGTATCTACCATTA
The DNA here is from genome assembly GCF_044790165.1 of Cytobacillus kochii. Classification (NCBI taxonomy): domain Bacteria; kingdom Bacillati; phylum Bacillota; class Bacilli; order Caryophanales; family Bacillaceae; genus Cytobacillus; species Cytobacillus kochii. Next base: position 1,082,267 of record NZ_CP085254.1, read on the forward strand.
ATACTTCTCTTGAAAAAATAGCAAAAATTATCTAATGGTTTTTTCCCGAATAAAAGAGGATAAGGTCATTTAACAGTAAGTTCTGTTTTACTCACCTTATCCATTTTTATATGATCTTTCGGATATCGTTCATATAATAATTGGAAGCCGTAATTAATTAATGAATAGGCGAAAGCAGAAATAAATAATGAAAATGATGTGAATTTGTACAGTTTATAATGACCAATTTTTTGAAAGAAAGCATTGAAAGGATAGGCAAACAAAAGGTCAATAATTAGATTAAGCCCGACATATCGAAAAAACTTTCCGTATGTTAAATGGAACACCCAAATATTAATTGTAAAAAATGGCCCCAATATAAAGGCAATTGAATCATAAACCATATATTTCTTTCCGCCCTTTACTCTCCACCATTTAAAAACAAACGATAATAATGTTTCAATTAAAAGGATGCAAGAGCAAAATAAAGTAACAGGAAGAAACCTTTTAATTGATTTACCAGGAATAAAAAACATCGTTCCCCATAAGATGATGGCATTAAATACACGAAAGAAATTAGCTGCACTCAAGTTTACCCTCCTCTAAAAACCTTATTATCATTAGAATGTGATACATCAATAAAATTATGTGTGCAAGATGTATTTTTAAGAATATATCTAGTTGGTAAAAATGAACAATATAAAAAGAAATAATAAGCGGAGGCATTCTATGAAGGGAATTGGCATTCATCAATTTGGCGATATTCACCAATTACGTGACATTGTATTAGTAACACCACCAGTTGGTGATGACGAGATATTAATTCAAATAAAAGCGAGTGGAGTGTTAGAGAGTGATTGGCAATTAAGGTCCGGGCAATGTTTGAGCGACAATCTTAACTTACCCATCATTCTAGGAAGTTCCGGAGCAGGAATCATTAAAGCAATTGGAAAAGACGTCTCCCAGTTTAAAATTGGTGACAAAGTATTCTTTCTAACAACTATTTCTGTATATGGTACATATGCCAACGAAACGATAGTCCCATCTTCTCATGTTTGTCTCATGCCTCATAATTTAACATTCATTGAATCGGCTGCTCTATTAGAAAGTAGTATAGCGGCATGGCAAGCAACAGTAGAGGGGAGGGTGAGGGAAGGAAGCCATGTTCTAATTTTAGGTAGCCAAACGAATGTAGCTTTGATGCTCATTCAAATATTAAAGGCAATGGGAACAGTGGTAGGCATACTTTCCGAAGATGTAAAGCAGAAAGATGTAATCCATATTGATGGGGATTGTCTGGATCCTATTTATAAGCAACGACGCTTTGATCTACTAATTGATACAATTGGACAAAGCTATCCATATTTAAGTGCGTTAAGGTGGTTGAAGCCAGCAGCAGAAGTGATAAAATTCACAAAACCGAAAGATCAAGTCGTTGATAAAGAATGTTTGTCAATAAGATATATTACTACATACTCAATTAAGAAGGGGTTAGAACAGATAAAACAATTAGTAGAAAAAGGTAAACTAACTCCAGTTTTGGCACATGTGTATCCGCTGAACATTGAAGGTATACAAAAAGCCCACATAAAAAAACAATATGGTCACTGTCAGGGGGAAGTGGTTGTCTGCCATCGAGGATAAAAGTAGTTAAGATTTTTTGGAGTTTGATAAAATAACTACAATCTTTTCGTAACGCGAAGTTCTCTAACTATCAAACACCTCTAGGCATGTTATAATAATTCATGAAAATTCAGAATAAGGAGGTCGCTACCTTTGACACTATTGCAAGATATTTATCAAAAATCACTCTACACTTTAAGCGGTCATGGAGTGCGACAAGTGGAAGTGCTTAAAGAAGCCTTCCGACATGTCCAGGAAGATGTTACAAGCGATATTTACGGCGAAGGTCAAATCATTGCAGAATTTGAAAAAAAGATGGCAACATTATTAGGCAAAGAGAAAGCAGTCTTCTTTCCGAGTGGAACGATGGCGCAACAAATTGCTCTGAGAATCTGGAGTGATAAAAAACAATCAAAAAAAATTGCTTATCATCCATTAAGTCACCTAGAAATTCATGAACAAGATGGCCCTCAGATGCTGCATCAATTTGATGTAACATTCGTCAGTGAAGAAAGTAGACCTGTAGGGTATGAAGAGATTAGTCACTTAGATGATTCATTCGCTGCATTGTTATTAGAGTTGCCGCAGAGAGAAATAGGTGGGTCCGTGCCCCCATTTTCAGAACTTCTGCAAATGGCGGATCATTGCCGCGAAAATAATATTAAACTACATTTAGATGGTGCGAGATTATTAGAAGTGCTGCCATATTATGAAAAGAGTGCTGAAGAAGTAAGTGCATTATTTGACAGTGTATATCTTTCTTTTTATAAAGGTGTAGGTGGGATCGCTGGAGCAATTTTAGCCGGTGATAAGTCTCTTATTGAAGAAGCAAAGGTTTGGAAAAGAAGGTTCGGCGGAGACCTCATTAGTCTTTACCCTTATATCATTCCAGCAGACTATTATTATGAAAAAAGAAAAGATAAAATGAAGCGATATTATGAAATATCACGATTTTTCGCTGAGCGATTTAATCAAATAACTGGTTTACATACAAAACCAAAAGTACCCCAATCAAATATGTTCCATCTTTATTTTGAAAAAGACATCGAGGATATAGAACAATTGTTGAAAATGGTGTATGAGGAATGTGGTGTGGGTATCACATCTAGAATTCAAGAGAAAGATAACGAGTATTTTGCTGAAATTAGTTTTGGTGATGCAGTTACGGTGATACCAGAAACAGTAATAGAAAAAATGTTTTTAACAATCAAACAAAATATATAATTCTTATTCATAGAATGAGAGAAAAAAATATATGCAGGAAAGCAAAAAGCTGCTTATGCAGGCTATTAGGAAGAAATATTGATGACTTCCTTTTAGGAAAAATATAGAAACGCAAGAGGCGATAGATATGAGAAGAAAGACAATGCTATCAATGTACTGAAAGGTGAGTTTTCTGAAAAGTAAGCTTATCAAGATTGAAAATAAAAAGATGAGAAGGATAAGTAGAACTTTAAATGATATCAATGGACATTCCTCCTTCTATAAAATTTGTAATGGACCTCTGAAGTAGCCTTTATATTAGTATATGTATACATAATGAATCTTCTCAAAAAAAGGGTACCGTTCATCAAAAAACGGCAAATATCACAGTTTGATAATAAGGAGATGTTAACAATTAAGGTGATCATTATCGGATCAGGCATAGTTGGAGCGAGTGCTGCTTATCATTTAAGTAGAAACGGCATCGATGTTACAGTAATTGATGCGAACCATGAAGGTAGGGCATCTGCTGCAGGAGCTGGCATTGTTTGTCCATGGATTACTCATCATAAACATCCAGATTGGTATACATTGGCTCGAAGGGGAGCTTTGTATTATGGAGAGCTCATTAAAGAATTGGAACATGATGGTGAATGGGATATCGGATATAAACAGGTTGGTGCACTGGCGATAAGCAAAGAGGATGAGGTAATAAAACAATTTCAAGCGGAGGCAATGAGCAAACGGGCTGCAGGTACGCCTGAGGTAGGAGATATTAAGCGCTTATCAGGGGAGGAAGCACGAGGTTTATTCCCACTATTGAATAGAGAGTATCAAGCACTTTATGTGAGTGGGGGAGCTAGGGTAGATGCACATTTACTTTGTCAAGCGATGCACAGAGCCTCTTCCATACATGGGGCTCAATTTATAGAAGGCAAAGCAAGTCTTACTCTAAAGAATGGGCATGTAGTCGGGGTAGAGGTAAATGGGGAATTATATGCGTGTGATCAGATCATTGTAACGACTGGCGCATGGACAAATGAGTTGCTTTCACCCCTTCATTATTCTATTGCTATTAAACCGCAACGTGGACAAATTATCCATTTCGGTGTGAAGGAACATATTACTTCAGACTGGCCAGTTGTTATACCGGATTCTAGTTACTATATGCTTGCCTTTGATGATCAAAGAATCGTTGTAGGTGCAACGAGAGAAACGGGGGCAGGATTTGACTATCGATTGACAGCTGGAGGAGTGAAAGAAGTGATTGAAGCAGGACTGGAGATGGCGGCATCATTAGAAAATAGTTCAATTTCCGAGATGCGTGTAGGTTTTAGACCAATGGGACCCGACACCCTTCCGTTATTAGGAAAACTGGAAGGACATCCTAATGTCACTATAGCAACAGGCTTGGGGCCGTCAGGGATAACAATGGGTCCTTACATAGGCGTAGTAGCTAGTGAAATCGCTTTGAATCATACTTTACCATTTGATCTTACTCCTTATGACCCCTTAAGATAATGAATGATGTTTTGCCTTGGTCATTGTTACCAAGGCAATTATTTTTGGAAAGGATGAGGTTTGTGATTTATAAAAAAGAGATAAAAGGTCAAGTTATAGAAGTGAAAATGGAGTGGACGGAAGAGTAGAATTTTCGCTTGAAATAATCTCCATGTAATCTGCCGTTCATTGTAAGTGGAAATTGATTGCGTGAAAATATAAAACTTATGGTATGTGTAGCTTAAGAAGAAAAAGTAAACGGGAGAATTGCCTAAAAAGAGGATGGAATCCGAGCGGAAAAAGAATTAGGCGTCATTCGCTAAGGAAAAACGCGCTAAAGATGATAGGGGATAAGGGGAAGAAAATTCCACAAAATTTGTTCGATATTGATTCATAGGTTAATTACTTAATATGATTTGGATGTTATTACCCACTTGCTTGATCTCTCCCAAAAAATGGCCAATCCCTTCTATAAAAATGCCATCTATTGTCTGTTCCGGAGGATGATCAATGACAAATTGTAGCTGTAACACATCGTTTAATCCATTTTCTGTTAAGGCTAATACAGGTTGTGAAAAATATATGGACTGCTCTTGAAGACGTATGGTCATACCGTTTTTATGAAGGAAGTTTTTATGCGATTGTATGATATTCATAGGATCAAATTGTTGAATCCGGCCTTTGCCTATCAATGTAAGAAGCAACCCATTTGTTTTTTTAAAACTGCTAATTTCAATTTCTTTATTCATTTCAGCTTCCCGAATAAGATTGTCTAAGGAATATGCCAGATGCATTTTCTTTGGTGCTCTAGCTATTGGTTCAAATTCTTTTTGTAAGATTTCATAAATAGTTAGTTGATGTTCAAATAATTCTTCTTTCCATTTTGGAGAGAATTTCTCAAGTAATAAACAGATAGCTAAACCTGAGGGATAGCAACTATGTCTTATACTATTTGTCATAATAGAGTAGTCTGTTAATGACTTTAAATAACGCTCAAGTACCAGTTCATCTGTTTGATTGACGATATCTTTATATGCAAGGAATTCGATAAAAAACGCCGGTCCTTCAATTGTTTCAATATGGCCTTCATACTGAACCAACTCATTGTACTGCTCTTTTCTTTTTTCTCTCCAATATATGAAGGCTTGAATCGCTTCTCTTTGTTTATTGATATTCTTAATACTTAATGCGCGGTTAAGACACTCTCTTTCTTGGATTCTCCATTGAATATTTTCTCTATCAAGAGGATAAGCAATCCCTACTAATTCATTGGGAAAACGCTTTTCTTTCATATGATATTGATGGCAATGAAAAAGCTCATGAATAAGGGTGGCGTATACTTCCTCTTTATTAAGATTATTTATGTCGACAACGGCTGTTGCTTCATTTTCGAAAATTATTGAGGTAGAGCCCGTAAATTGATTGTTCCATGGGAGAATGACTTCTTGACCATTAAATTGAGGATGCTGATATAAATAAACAGATTCATGATTATAATAGGCATAAGGTGAAGCGATAAAATGTGGCCAATAGTTTGGGAGTATTGTATGAATGGTAGTCACTTCAGTTAATTGTTGGTTAATCATAATCATCTCCTTCATCAGAAGTATTAGTAAATGATAATATATAAACCTAGTGCAATAATAGATAGGATAATCAGGATAATATATATAAGTGAAAGGTTTCTACTGTTTTTCTTTGTAGAAGATCGGTAATTGTCATCACTGCGACTTGTCAATAATAAAGTACCAACAATAGCAGCAATGAGTAAAAAGATTATAATGCCGTATAATACAGTCATGAGGTCCTCCTTTTCTCATACTTTTCAATCATCAAGGGGTATCTAGTCAAATGTCTTTCTTATGATTATAATGGAAGAGGTTGTATTTTTATAGCTATAAATTGTCACTTCTTTTTGAAGATATTGTGAAAAGGTTTACTTAAAAAGTTATAAATACTTTTTTAGTGTTACAATATAATTGAAATTTCTTATGGAAGGGAAAGTTCCTCTTGTTATGGAGAAAGGTATTAGCATGAATAATTCAATGCAGCAACTTGAAAAGCGTCAACCAATTACAAAAATTCTAGCTGCTACCATTAAAACAGGGATTATTAAATCCAATTTGTTTCCGATGTTCGCAGGGTTAACGCTCGCCTTATATACGTATGATTATGGTATTTTAGACAAGATACCAGAAATATTATTTGCCTTATTTGGTTCTATTTTTATTATCGGCTCTGCCGGTGCTTTTAATAATATTTATGATAGAGATATTGACTCTATTATGGAGCGTACGAAGACTAGACCTACAGTAACAGGAGATATCACTACTAAATCAGTGTTAATTTTAGCGACAGTGATGGGATTAGTAGGTATTATTTTGTTATCATTAGCAACTCCGCTAGCAGGATTGCTCGGTTTTTTAGGTTGGTTTTTTTATGTTGTACCTTATACTATGTGGACAAAAAGAAGAACCATTTATAATACGGAAGTTGGGAGTATCTCGGGAGCGATGCCTCCTTTAATTGGGTGGGCTGCTATTCATCCAGATATTTTACACCCGGCAATATTAGGTCTATTCGTCATTCAAGTTATTTGGCAAATGCCACATTTTTATGCGATTGCCATTCGTAAACATGATGACTATAAAGCGGCAAATGTACCGATGTTACCTGTTGTAAAAGGAATACGTCGCACCTATTTACAAACAAATGTCTATCTTGTTTTGTTAATTTTAACAAGCTTTTTATTTTGGCCATTAAGCCCAGGGTTAACACTCGTATCATTGTTACTTGGTATTGGTTGGTTAATTCTTAGTATCTATGGTTATAAGAAGATGGATCCGAAGAAATGGGCAAACGCTTTATTCGCCTATTCACTTATCCATATGACAGTCCTTTTTTCAACTGTGATTATTTATTCTTTAGTTGGGATTATTTTTAATTTGAAGTAATTAAGTATGCGATCTTAGCATCATTTGAACTCGAACAATACAGTGTTCGAGTTTTTTTATTTGGTGAGCAAGTTGGGCAGTGGACAGTTCGATGTTCGTTCTTGCCAGTTCGCTTTTAGTGCATGTGATGGTGATCAGAATAGGGGGTAACGCATCGCATCAAAAATCCGTGGCGAGGGTAAAAATTGATAGGAAAAGGTAAGAAACGCGTCAAAAATACGTGGTGAGGGTAAAAATTGATAGGAAAAGGTAAGAAACGCGTCAAAAATACGTGGCGAGGGTAAGATTTGATAGGAAAAGGCAAGAAACGCGTCAAAAATTCGTGGCGAGGGTAAAATTTGATAGGAAAAGGTAAGAAACGCGTCAAAAATCTGTGGCGAGGGTAAGATTTGATAGGAAAAGGCAAGAAACGCGTCAAAAATACGTGGTGAGGATAAAAATTGATAGGAAAAGGTAAGATACGCGTCAAAAACTCTTGGCGAGGGTAAGATTTGATAGGAAAAGGCAAGAAACGCGTCAGAAATTCGTGACGAGCGTAAAAATTGATAGGAAAAGGTAAGAAACGCGTCAAAAATCCGTGGCGAGGGTAAGATTTGATAGGAAAAGGTAAGAAACGCGTCAAAAATCCGTGGCGAGGGTAAGATTTGATAGGAAAAGTTAACAAACGCGTCAAAAATCCATGGCGGGAGAAAAATTTGATTGGATACCTGACGAGGAGGCGACTAAAAGCAGTGTCAAGTCGCCGAGTTATTTACTTTAACCATTAAGTAGATCAGATGCTACCGGATCCTTCTCGTGAGCAAATTGAATTTTATTCATTAATACATGGTTAATGGCATAAGAAAAGTAGCGCCCTGCCTTCCTAATGTTTTTAAGGTTTTCTTGCTTCCTTTTGTTTAATATTAACGATTGGCAGCTTAGAGGTATAATTCAGCATTTCTATCAATTGTTCGGTCATATGCGTCGGACTATATTTAAAACCTCCTTTTACCCAGGAAATAATAAGTCCATATAGGCCATATACATGATAGTTTGTTAATAATTCATGATTAATGGCATTTGGGATGTGATCAAAGCCAATTTCATCATAGGAAAGCTGTGTTAAAACGGAAATAATCTTATCTTGAAATCCAGAGAGTGCGTGAGAATGTATCATTACTGAATAGAAACTTCCGTATTGATATACATGTTCAAAAATCTTTACACTTGATGTTGTTAAATCTTCAATATGTAATTTTCCAATGCCGATATATGGTTCGCGATAGCTCCGAATAAGGTCATCAAATATATCGTTGGTTAATTCTTCTAGTAATTCTTCTTTCGTCTGAAAATGCTTATAAAAGGTGCCTCGATTTAAATCCGCTTTTTGTACAAGGTCAGTCACTGTGATTTTTTCAAACTCTTTTTCAGCCATTAAAGTAATAAGAGCATCTTTTAGCCCTTTTTTAGATTTATGAATTCTTCGATCATTTTTCATCAACAATTCACCTTCCCTTTGTTGATTAACTTTTATTAATATACAAGTGATACCCAATGTATTTATTTTTGAACAAATGCTATCTGTTTTGCATATTGTTACTTAAATTATAGAAGATTAAACTGAAAGAGTACAAACTATTTTGATAGCGCTTTAATGAAGGTGCATAAATGAAAGGGGTAATTTTCTATGAAACTAAAAGATCAAGTAGCCATTGTAACAGGTGCGGCATCTGGTATGGGAAAAGCAATTGCTGAGTTATATGCAAAAGAAGGTGCAAAAGTGGTTGCTGTCGACTTAAATAAAGCAGGTGTAGAAGCGGTTGTTGAAACTATTAAAACGAGTGGTGGACAAGCACTAGCTCTTGGAGTAAATATTGCTAAATTAGATGAAGTTGAAGGGATGATTGATGCTGCTGTAGAAGAATACGGTACATTAGATATCTTAGTGAATAATGCAGGTATTATGGATGCAATGGAACCTGTAGGAGACATTACAGATGAAAAATGGGATCTTATCTTTGATATCAATACAAAAGGTGTGATGCGAGCTATGCGCAAAGCTATCCCGATTTTCCTTGAAAAAGGAAAAGGCGTGATTGTAAACACAGCTTCAACAGGCGGTTTAAACGGTGCGCATGCTGGGGCAGCATATGGAGCATCTAAGCATGCAGTTGTTGGCTTAACAAAAAACACTGGTTTTATGTATGCAAAAGAAGGAATCCGTTGTAATGCTATTGCTCCTGGTGGGGTGGCTACAAATATTGGGACTGCATTAAAACAACCGAATGAATTTGGTATGAGCCGTACGCAACTAGCATCAGCGGTGATGCCACGTGTCGGAACACCGGAAGAAATTGCGAAAGTGGCTTTATTTTTAGCTTCTGATGAATCGAGCTTCGTGAATGGTACGGTCATTACAGCTGACGCTGGTTGGACAGCAGCATTTTAATATACTATTTATACTTGCAGTTATAATTCCATATGTAAATGAAACCCAAACTCAACTTGTTTGGGTTTTTTTATTGATAAATTATCTCAATCTCTTGGTTCCTGTGATATTTTTTTTAGGTTCTTATTGAGTGATTCTCTTTTAATGGTATATGAACTGATTATGACTTAAAACGTGTTTGTTTTACAGCCGCCTTTAGATGAAAGGGAATCAAAGTTTCCACCTAAACTACAACAATGAAAGCAATTTCATCATACGGCATCCCAATGCTCCCATTGCTTGTGATAAACTAAATATAATCAAAATGGAGAGAAGTGTTCGAGATGAAACAGGAAGTAATTATTAAATAGAACAATGTGCAGGTGATAAAAAAATAGAGGTACGGGGGGATGTTTAATTGGTATTAAATCATAGAGGGTTCGATGAATGGGCGAAGGAGTATGATCAATCCGTAAAATTATCTGAGGGAAAAGAGGCTTATCCTTTTGCTGGTTATCAAGCCGTAATTAATCTTGTATATCATATGGCAGGACATCACCCGTCATCAACCATTTTAGATGTAGGGTTTGGCACGGGGACCTTAACAAAGCGATTGTACGATGACGGTCATAGCATCTATGGAATTGATTTCTCAAAAGAAATGATAGCCATTGCAAAGGAAAAAATGCCAAACGCTTATCTTTTTCAAAGAAATATGGAAGAAGGTCTTCCATTCGAATTTGAGAAGGAAAAATTTCATGCCATTATCTCTACCTATGCACTTCATCATGTAACAGATAGAAAAAAAATTGAATGGATTCAACAGCTATCCTTTTCGTTGCATGAAGGAGGGTCAATTATTATTGGAGATATTGCCTTTGAAACAAGAAGTGCGCATGATCAATGTAAAAACAGAAGTTATGAGGATTGGGATCATAGTGAATTTTATACCGTCTATGAGGAAATAAAGGAAGAATTAGTAGCATTAAAGTTTAAAGTAGATTATAAGCAAATCTCTCATTGTGGAGGCGTATTATTCGTTCGACGTTAACTATATGACCCACTAAAGTGAGAAAGGAATGAACCATGAATAAAAAGCAGAAGAGAATTGAGCAAATAACACGTTTGCATTCACCATTAAGATGTCCTATTTGTAAGGGAGATTTGAAGGTGGAAGACAATAGTCGACTAATCTGTAGCCATCGTCATAGTTTTGATATTACAAAGCAGGGCTATATCAACGTCTTAACTCATAAAGTAAACAGTCATTATGATAAGGAGTTATTTGAAGCAAGAAAACAAATCATCACAAAAACAAAACTATACAATCCGTTACAACAATTAATCATTTCGCATATAAAGGAGCTTAGTCCAGGACAGATGATTGCTGATGCTGGTTGCGGTGAAGGCTCGCATTTACATATGATCTTAGAAAAGCTAAATGTAACTGAGCAAAAGTATGTAGGAGTCGGTTTAGATATTGCTAAAGAAGCAGTTAAAATGGCAGCTGGCAATGATGATGAGTGGATATGGCTTGTTGGGGATTTGGCGAATCTACCTTTCACGGACCATTCTGTAGATGTGCTATTAAATATTCTATCACCTTCTAATTATCAGGAGTTTAAAAGGGTGTTACGAAAGGGTGGCATCGTAATTAAAGTTGTGCCTCGACCTAATTATTTATTTGAGTTAAGAAGTGTGTTATCGAAAAATAATCACTATGATAATCAAGAGATACTACAACTGTTTAAAGAACATTTTCATGTTATCAGTCAAAAAAGTTTGCATTACACTGTTGAACTTAGTGGTGAGGAGAAGAAACAACTTGTGAAGATGACACCCCTCACATGGAGTGGACAAGAAAATACGAAGAGGTTATTTGTTGAAGGTGATCTTAATGAAATCACGATTGACCTTGAAGTGATTGTCGGTAAATTAAAATAGAAGTGAAGCTGGGGACATACATCATAATCCCTGGATTTATTTATACATTCTGCCTCGTGTATAAATGAAGGGAGGAGGCAAGTATGCAAGAAGAGATAATAGAAGCGCTAAGGTTAAGAAAAGAAGGTCAATGGTTATTATCTAATCAGCGATTTTTAAAGATGTTGGAATCTTTCCCCGATGATGCAAACCTTTTATATCAAAGTGCTTGGAGTTACGACTTGCTCGGTGAAGAAAGAAAGGCTGTGCCCCTTTATGAAAAGGCCATTCAAAAGGGATTAAAAGACGGATTGGAAGGGGCTTATATTGGTTTAGGAAGTACACTTAGAACTTAGGAGAATATGAAAAATCTAAAGCAATATTAGAGGAAGGAATCAATCAATTTCCCCATAACGGTGCACTAGTAACATTTTTAGCGATGACTTTATATAACTTAGAGGAACATGAATTAGCGATGAATCATTTGTTGAGATTATTGGCTAATACTTCAAGGGATGAATCAGTTTCTGCTTATCAAAAAGCAATTCATTTTTATCGCGAGCAATTGAATAAAACATGGGAGTAGGTAAGCGTCGAATGATTAATATAGCAGAGTTACAAAAAGAGGTTGGACAATTTAGTAAGAAAAAAGGCTTTGATAAAAACAGCGTGGAGGCTCGTGCACTCTTTCTAATGACGGAGGTAGGTGAAGTGGCAAAGGAAGTATTATCACTTTCATGGGAAGAGGATAAGGAAGTGGTGAAAGAACGCCTAGGTTTAGAGCTATATGATGTAGTATGGAATGTGTGCGAGCTAGCGAATAAATTAGATATAGATTTAGAGAAAGCCTTTGTACAAAAGAGTGAAATTAATCGCAGCAGAACTTGGGAATAAAAAAAGTGGTTGAATGAAAATCAACCCCTTTGAATAATTAGTAATGATCTTGAATCGTGAAACGAATGGAAAAGGTTGTCCCAGAAGAGTCTGTAGTAAAATCAATATTAGCATTGTTTCTTTTGGCAATGGCAAACGAGATAGCTAACCCAAGACCAGTTCCCTTTTCTTTTGTTGTGAAAAAGGGGGTAGAAATCTTGTTCATTACTTCAGGGGCAATTCCTGCACCTTCGTCTGTTATAGATAATACGACTTGACCACGATCTAAGTATGTACGGATATGTATAGATGCTTTCGCATTCATTGCATCTAAAGAATTATTTACCATATTAATGATTAACTGACGGATTTCGTTTTGATCTAAATTTAATAGTGGTAAAGGGTGCAGCTGAAGATGGATTTTTTTATTTTCTTTAATGGCTCTCGTCTCTAGCAATGGGTAGATAGATTGAATAATTTCGTTGAGATGTTCCTTCTCTTTTCGACTAGGCTTATTCTTGGCCATATCTAGAAACTCACTAATAATGGAATTGACACGATCAATTTCATTAATCATTAATAGAAAAATTTCTTGGTATTTTAGTAAATCTTCATTTTTTTCTACTAACTGAAGAAAGCCTTTCACAGTTGTTAATGGATTACGTACTTCATGGGCTACACCAGCTGCCATTTCCCCAATTAACCGTAATTTTTCATAGTAAGCTCTTCTTTCATTTTCTTTCTTCGTCTCTGTTATATCCTGCATAATAACTAGAAGACCTTTTGTATCGGGTATTGTTTTCACTTTAAAATAATTAGTATTTGCATATGAAAGGTCAAAGCTAATCCCTTTTTGCTTCTTGTATGATTGATATAATTGTTTACATACTTTCCTACATAAATCTGGAATAGCCTCACTAATATTTCTGCCTAGTATTTCGTCTTTTACGATATTAAACATATTTTCTGCTGAACGATTAACAAATAAAAGTTGCATATCCTTGTTTAAATAATAGCAGCCATCAGAAATATTTAGGAGTATCTGGTGGAGGTGCATATTATTTAATCGATTCTCTTCGGGTAAGATAGAAAAGTTCTTGGTCGTAGTCATCTGATGTAAACTCACTCCTCTCAAATGATTGTTAGTTTAATAAAGAGGCTAAGAGGTTTGCTCGAAGCCTCTTTATAAAAACAATACTTCTCTATTCTATTGTGATGGAGTATAGACCAAATCCATTATTACTTGGCCCAATATATTGAATGGGGCTATTTTCATTAAGTAAATCTTTAGCCTCTATGGACGACTCAAATTGAATGTTTGGTGTATTTAAAACAGACGTGAATGTCCAGTTATTATCTGCCGTAGGATCGATAGTGCCTTGCTCAAGAATGTAATCAATGATTACTTGTCTGTTTTCATCTGGATACATAGTAACTGATTGTTGGTTCCTTACACCTGGGAACTGCCCACTTGCGCGATAATTATTAGTCGCTACAATGAAGTTTTGCTCAAGATTAATCGGTGAACCATTATAGCTTAATCCTTTGATTCTATTCGCATTTTCATTGATTAACTTTCCTTCAGTATCATATTTGGCAGGCTCTGTTACATCAATTTCATAAGTGACTCCGTCTATGACATCAAAGTTATATGTTGGAAATTGCTCATTTATTAAAGGTTGTGTTTGTTCCTCACCAGGTAAGATTTGATTAAACTGACCAGCAGACATTTCTAACCATTCTTTTATATCAGCGCCGGTGACTTTAATGGCTGCAACCGTGTTTGGATATAAATATAAATCAGCGACATTTTTAATCGCTATCGTTCCTTCAGGTATATAAGTATAATAATTTGCTCCATTACGTCCACCAGCTTTAAAAGGAGCTCCAGCAGATAAAATTGGAGTATCTTCTTCTGGTGTACCTGCTAGTTGTTTTTCTAAATACCATTTCTGTGCATTTGTAACAATTTGAATGGAGGGATCATCTTTTATTAATGCAAAGTAACTATGAATATTAGCAGTCGTATTGCCAACAGGTTGCCTCACATATTCTAACGTTTGTTCATGAGAAAGTTGGATGGCATCAAGTATATCTGGATCGGAAATTGTATTGGTTTCGCTTTCTGCATTATAAACGCTTCGCAATTCTGACTGGACATTGTTTACTTTCCAATGTCCAAAGGAAGTGGTAAGCGATAAATCAATGACACCTAAATGATTACCCCAGTTACCAGGCATGACAACTGGTACACCATTAATTGTCCCTTTCTCTTCATTAACTCCCGGTAAGTCTGAAAAGTCTCCTGGAAAGAGCTTATGGTTATGACCAGAAATAATAGCATCGATTCCTTTTACCTTTGTTAGCGCATATGTAGCATCTTCATCCATCTCTGTATAATTTTCCGTTCCCATTCCAGAATGGGCAAGGACAATAACTAGATCAGCACCCGCTCTTTTCATTTTAGGAATGGTTTCTTTAACAGATTGGACGATATCTTTCGTATAGACTTTCCCTTCTAAATTCGCTCTATCCCATTCAGTTATTTGTGGTGTCACTACACCAGTTACACCGATATTTAATAAGTGAGGAAATCCCCTCTCATCTCTTACTATTTTTCTAATGATTTTGTATGGCTGGAAATACTGTTTTTCCTTCCCTTTCCCTTTTTTTACGTGATAGACATTGCTATTTACATAAGGGAAGGGGGCATCATTTAATGTTTCATTTAAAAATGATAATCCATAATTAAATTCATGATTCCCTACAGTAGCAGCATCATAATCTAGAAGCTTCATAGCTTGGAATACCGGATGTAATTCTCCCGGTTTGATTGGATTGATTTTAGCTTTATAATCCCCAAGAGGATTCCCTTGAATCAGATCACCATTATCGAAAAGAAAGCTATTACTCTCCTCTGCCCTTGCTTCTTTAATTAATGTGGCTGTTTTTGCCAGTCCGAAATCCTCCACTTCTTTGTCTTGATAATAATCGTATTTGGAAAGGTGGGTGTGGATATCAGTCGTCCCCAATAAGCGAATATCTACTTTGCTTTTAAAAGGACTTGGAAAATGATTCGTTTCTGCTGCCTCTGCATGATAAATTCTTGGTAAAGAAGAAATAACGAGGATAATAGTAAGACATAAAAAAGTAATTTTCCTTATCAAAATCGACACAACTCCTCTGTATTCATTTTTTAACCTTCGCTCGGAACCATCTAATAAATAATCTATTTTTCAACATAATAGTAACTATTTTCTATTTTTTTTGATAGAGGAGAAAAGAAGGGTTTTTGTTGAAGAATTTCCTTAGAATAACAAGGAAGAACAAGAATTCTTGTATAATGGGGGACTTTTATCGTGAGTATTTCCAAAAAAATAGTTCAAATGTTTTCTTCATTTCTTTTTCATTGCATCATCACGATTACTTAGATTTTTTTGATGGAATTAAGTTTAGTTATTGATATTAACGATGTCCGAATGCAAAATATGATTCTAAGTAAAAGGAGAGGATATTTTAAAATGCCGTTGCATAGGATGGTAAAGTAGCTTTTACTGAATGATATATAAGGGGGTTGGACGAGCATGATGTATGATTGTATCATTATAGGCGGTGGTCCGGCGGGGTTAAGCGCAGCTTTAGTATTAGGTCGAGCAAATAGAACTGTACTGATACTTGATCATCATCGTCCGAGGAACCGATTTACCACCTATTCACATGGTTTTTTGACACGTGATGGCATAGAAGTAGAACAGTTTAGACAGACAGCTTATGAGGAAATCATGCATTACCCTTCTGTTACAATAAAAAATCATGAAGTAATCCATGCAAGGAAAAATGACCAATCTTTCGTTATAGTGACGTTAGATAAAGAAGTATTCGAAGGAAGAAAAATCATCGTTTCAACCGGAATTAGAGAAAGACTACCCCAAATTAAAGGATTAACCCCCTTGTATGGAAAAAGTGTGCATAATTGTTTTTATTGTGATGGTTGGGAGTTGAGAGAGAAGAAAATTGCTGTTTTATACGATCATCTTGGTTCGCTTCATTTGATCAAACTTATTCACCAAATAACTAAACACATAGTAGTATGTACCAATGGTTTTCCGATAGATAGTAGAACAAGGGATCAGTTACAAAGTAAACAAATCCTTATCATAGATTTTCCGATTAAGGAATTAGTTGGAGAAGCAGGAAGTCTTTCTGCTATTCTCTTTACAAATGGTAGAACTGAAAGGGTTGATTCCCTTTTTGTCAGTCCAAGATGGGAACATAATGGCACCATTTTATATGGATTAGGCTGCAAGAAAGATGTAAATGGTAGAGTAGTTCGTGATATTCATAATCGGACGACTATATTTGGTGTGTATGCGACTGGTGACGCTGCATTTATATCTCCTTCTCAAGTAGCGATTGCTGTTGGCGATGGTTCGCGTACGGCTATAACCGTTTCAGGTGATTTGGCAAATGAGGATTTTAAATAGAATTTCATTTGGCTCACGTTTTTTGTAGGTTATTGTTTGTTCCCCCTTTCACATCCTCCCACAATTTTCTTCATAAAAAATAATCAATTCCTTACATTCTTCATTGTTATTTTTTTATTAAAGTACGAATGATTGGGACATATGTCCTTTTCAAAAAATGTTTGTTATCTTTAAATAAGAAAAGGAATGAAGAGGAGATGGGTGTTGGACATGAGTCGAGTGGACGTTCAGTTTTATATGGATAAATATAATCTGCACAAGGTGTTACCGGAAAGGCTGTATCCTCATCTGAGCTTGCATACTGTAGAAAAGGGAGAGCAGCTTTGTAGACAAGGAGAACAGGCGAAGGCATTGTACATCGTAGTAAAAGGGAAAGCAAAAGTATTTACGACATCTATGGAAGGAAAAACACTTGTACTTTCATTTCAAACACCGATTGAGTTGATCGGGGATATTGAATATATCCAAAACATTGATATTATCAATACGGTTGAAGCGGTATCCTCAGTAACAGTTATAAAAATCCCTTATAAATTTCTCCGTAAACATTGCGAACAATATTCACCGTTTCTCATGTTTTTGCTAAAGGTTATTACGGATAAATTTAATGCAAAGTCAAATTTTTTAAAATTGAATGTGCTTTATCCAGTAGAAGTCAGACTAGCTAGCTATTTATTATCGCATTCATTTGATGAGGAACACTCATTAGTAACGGGTATGCATAGTACAAAAAATTTAAAAGATACGGCTAATCTCATTGGAACGAGTTATCGCCACTTAAATCGAGTGATTCAACAGTTTAGTGAACTTGGTTTAATTGAAAGAAAAGACAAATGGATTCAGATTAAAGATTGGGAGGGCCTGAAGGAAATGGCTGGTTCGTCCCTATATGAATGAAACAACAGGAGAGGCTATATATGAAAAAGTATCAATATTTATTTTTTGATGTGGACGACACATTATTAGATTTTAGACATACGGAAAAAAGAGCATTAGAGCGTTTGTTTGAACAAGAAAATATCGTATTAACTGATGAGTTAAAAGGGGATTATCACCGGTTTAATAAAGGGTTATGGCATGCGCATGAACGGGGAGAGATTGGCAAAGAGGAACTTTTAAACACGAGATTTACCGAGTTCTTCCGACTTTATGGAAAGCAAGTAGACGGCTTAACAATGGAACGGAGTTACCGCAATTTCTTATCCGAAGGACATGAACAATTAGATGGTGCGCTCTCGCTTATTCAACAACTATCGACGCAATATGAACTTTTTATTATGACGAATGGTGTAGCGCAAACGCAAAATCGCAGGTTACGTGATTCCGGGTTGTTTCCTTATTTTAAAAATATCTTTATCTCAGAAGAAACTGGTTTTCATAAGCCTATGAAAGCATACTTCGATTATTGTTTCCAGCGTATAGATCAGTTTAATTGTGGAAAAGCACTCATCATTGGTGATTCTTTAGTAGCTGATATAAAAGGTGGTCTTGCTGCGGGAATGGATGCCTGTTGGATGAATGTTGCAAAAGTAGCTAATGATACAGACATTACACCCACATATGAAATCAATAAGCTAGTTGAGCTCTTACCTATATTAGAAAGGAGGGAGTGCATTGACTCATAATCCAAAAGGGAAAGAACGATTGATACTAGCATTACTTTTAGGGATGCTAGCGACATTAGGACCATTAAATATAGATATGTATTTACCAAGCTTTCCGAGCATTGCTTCGGACTTAGAGACATCGGCTTCTATGGTCCAATTGAGTTTAACGGCTTGTTTAATTGGTTTGGCTGTTGGACAATTGGTGATTGGTCCGATTAGTGACGCAAAAGGAAGGAGAAAACCACTTTTAATTTCTATTCTACTTTTTGCTGGTGCCTCTTTTTTATGTGCGGTTGCCCCTAATATTACAACCCTTGTTATTGCAAGATTTTTGCAAGGAGCTACTGCCTCTGCGGGAGTTGTCTTATCGAGAGCGGTTGTAAGAGACACATTTAGTGGAAGAGAACTAACGAAATTTTTTGCGTTATTGATGGTCATTAATGCGGTTGCTCCGTTAGTCGCTCCCATTGCAGGGGGAGGCATTTTGCTTTTTCCTTCTGCGAGTTGGCATTGGATATTTATAAGCTTAGGAATCATAGGGTTAATCATTTTTCTAATTGTATTTTTAAAACTTAAGGAATCCTTACCTGTAGAGAAGCGTAGACCAAGCTCTTTAAGATCCACGTTTCGGACAATGGCAGAGTTGAGTACAGACCGTTCTTTTATTAGCTATGCTTTAATCGTTGGATTTGTTCATGGAGGAAGTTTTGCATATGTTTCAGGTACGCCGTTTGTTTATCAAGGGATTTATGGTGTCTCACCGCAAGTATTTAGTATTCTATTTGGCATAAATGGACTTGCAATTATAACTGGGAGCTCCATCGTAGGTCGTTTAGGCGGAAAAGTGACAGAGAAAAAATTGTTAAAAATAGCAGTCACAGTTGCTGCATCGTCGACATTATTCTTACTTTTGATGACGATTATAAAAGGACCGCTTGCATTAATCGTCATTCCAATCTTTATTTATATGCTCTCAATGGGAATGGTTTTGACAAGTTCGTTTACATTAGCAATGGAATTCCAAGGACATCGAGCAGGCAGTGCAAGTGCCATTTTAGGAATGCTTCCTCTTGTGGTAGGAGCGACGGTTTCTCCATTAGTAGGGTTGAATGAATCAACAGCTATACCGATGGGAGCTATTTTGTTCGTTACATCCTTTATTGGTTTTACCCTCTTTTTCACTTTTGCCAATCGTGAGGAAAAGCCACAAATAAATGTGTAGAAGCATAGGATGAATCATTCATCTGAACAAATTGGACTGCATCTCAATTGTTAGAAAACAATCTAACAAATGGAGGTGCAGTTTCTTTATGGGCAAATGATAGGAAGAATAAGGAGGGGAACGCTTTTTACTAAAAATTTTTGCACCTAATTAAAAAGTCATGAAAAATCTGTACTGATTGAGCTTGTATTGATTAATCAACAGTTACGAAAGGTATCAAGTGGGTAGGTAATGGAGGAGTTAAGTAGGTTTGGGGCATAGGAAATTAGAAGTTTTCCTTATCATAGAAACATCTATGGATCAAATAAATGGCTCGCTCAAGCAATAAAAGGAAAAGTTTTTAAAAGATTATGAATGCTAGAAAGTTTTTTTGACATTGGGAAACCACCACATTTACTCGACAACTTGATCAGTATCGATCACTTCTTGCAAAAGAGAGATATGTTCATCGATAATATGATTTCTTGGATCTTGGGGGTTAGTTATATGTTTTTTCATATCTTGCAAAAAATGCAATTCTCTTTCCATCAATTGTCTTTCTATTGAATCAAGCATATGTGAAAACTCCTTTTTAATGAAAAATAATAGAGGTTGTCCCTTCTTTCTATTATTATATGCATGGCAGTCTATTATATACATTACATTATTGCCACCTTTATTATTATACCTATATTTTTTTCCTAGATACAGTGCAAATTTCCTGATTGGTAGTGACGAAAGAGAACTTCATTTAATTTTTCATTTTTTCTTTAAGCAAAGAAGGAGTATTTCAATAAGAGCAGGAATGAGTATAGTTTAAGTAATAATAGAGAGGAAGATGTAGAAGTGAATCAAGTTTTATTAATAATTGATGCACAAGAAGCTTTAATTGAGGGGGAAAACGGTCAAAAGCCGGTCTATCAAAAAGAGCAGCTGATTACTACAATAAATATATTAATTGAACAAGCGGAAAAAAATGATATTGACGTTATATTTGTAAGAGATCTAGATGTTGGCGGTGGAAGTGGAGCTGGCTTTCAAGTACATCATTTAATTAAGGTACCTAAAAAATCTTCTGAAAAAATGTTTAATAAACTTGCGACGAATGCTTTTTACGAAACTGGTTTATTAAATTACTTAAAAGAGAGGAGTGTTCAACATCTAATTATTGCAGGATGTCAAACGGAGTATTGTATTGATACAGCTGTTCGATATGCAACTGTTAATGGTTTCGATGTTACTTTAATCAAAGATGGACACTCGACAATTGATTCAACCGTTTTACCTGCTGAGAAAATCATTGCTCACCATAATCAAACCCTTCATGGTCACTATAATGTTGATCATTTTTCAGTCGTAAGGGGTAGTCATGAAGCGGTCTTTATCCCACCTCACAATGAATACCGGAAAGAGTGGGCAGTTGAGTTAGAGCAACCCAAGTAAGAAACTTATCCTTACTGAAGTTGACAAGAGAGTCTGCCCTCCTAAATATATGTTGAGCAGACTCTCCTAGTCAAACATCACCGACTAACATTGTCAAATGTTGAGGTAAGATAGAAATTGTAGAGGGTGTTTCGTCAATTAATTCTCCATCACAATCAATTTTTTGAATTGGTTGTGCTTCTATCTTTAATGATTTTGTACGAAAATAGACGATTTCATCATTATTTTTATCTGGATAATCGTCATTTACTTGTGATTGGAGCCACGTCCAAAAATTTTGCATACTCGCTTGTTTAATAATTAACACATCAAGTAAGCCATCTTGGATATTTGCTTGAGGAAAGAAGGATTGCATCCCACCTAAATAAGAGCCATTTCCTATTACGACCATGACAGCATCATCATCATAGGTGCAATGATCACTTTCGATTTTTAAATGGAAGACTTCGTTTTGAAAAATAAGCTTAGACGCTTGGATATAGTAAGACATTTTACCAAGTCTTTTACTATTATTATCCATTTGCTCTGATACTTTTGAAATTAAGCCAATTCCCCAGAAGTTCAAAAAGTATTGATGATTAAAAGTACCGATATCTATTTGTTTTATCTTTTTTTCTTTAATCTGTTTGGCGGCTAATCTTGGTTCTTGATTTATGCCAATGGTTCTTGAAAAATCATTACATGTGCCTCCAGGTAAGATAGCAAATGGTGGTCTCACTGGCAATGGTGCTAATGCATTGACTAGTTCAAAGATTGTTCCATCTCCGCCAGCGCCGATAATTAAATCCACTGAAGACGCAAGTTTTTCCACGTATTTAGCGCCATCACCCTCCTGTTTTGTTTGATATATTTTCACATTTGTAAAAGTTTCTTTTAATTCTGTTTCAATTTCTTCGATTTGATTTAATAATTTCTTGTTCCCTGCATTAGGATTTAAAATAATCGCTACAGTATTCATGATTCCATTCCCCCTTTCATAAGTACATACTTCCCGTTTTATTTGTAAATGTAGCATGAATTTGAAAAAAATATATTATTAATTCGAGATATTTTACTTGAAGATAAATCAATTGAGTGGTAAAGTGATAAATATAACGAGGTGACTTTAAAAATGAAAAAGCATACTTTAGGGTCTTTATTATGGATGAGGATAGCTAGATTTACACATCAAAGTAACTTATTATCTAATGAGTTTTTAAAAAAATATCAATTAACTGCTTCCCAGTTTGATGTTCTTACACAGATAGCAGCTTACGAACCCATTACCCAACAAGAGCTAGCTGATAAATTAACGGTAAGCCAAGGGGGGGTATCTAGAATGCTTTCAAAACTAGAAAAAGAAGGATTGATTATAAAAGCAGTAAAATGGAAAACGAAAAAAATTTCTCTCACAGCAAAAGGGAAGACTAAACTAGCTGCTGCATATGAGGCCCAATTACATTTTCAAACTTCCTTTTTTGATGAATCACTCTCACAGGATGAGCAGAAGATTCTTTATCAGTTATTATCAAAACTACAAAAAAATAGTGATCAGAAGAAAAAATCCATTATATAGGAGAGGATTAAATGACGTACATTGCAGGTCATCATCATACATCTATGATTACAAAGGATGCGAATAAAAATAATCACTTTTATAAGAATATACTTGGTTTAAGACGGGTTAAGATGACTGTAAATCAGGATGATCCCTCTATGTATCATCTGTTTTTCGGAGATGAAATCGGAAGTCCAGGCACAGAATTAACATTTTTTGAAATACCGATGGCAGGTAGAACCCATAAAGGAACAAATAGTATTACCCGCATTGGATTACTTGTTCCATCCTATGAGAGTTTACTGTTTTGGTCTGAACGTTTTAAGCAATTAAAAGTAAAACATGGAGAAATTACAGAATATACGCACCGCCCCAGTCTATCATTTGAAGATCCCGATGGCTTGCAATTAGTGCTTATTGTCTCTGAGCAAAGCCTGTCATTTTGGAGAGGTTGGTCTCAATCACTTATCCCTAAGGAGCATCAAATTATGGGCATGGGCCCAGTTGAAATGACTGTGAGAAGACCCGAGAAGTTACAGGACACGCTAGTGAATATGTTTGGCTACTCTATTTCTTATCGAGAAGAAAAATTAACGGTCTATCAATCATTAGCAGGAGAACCGTTCGGTGAAATTGTGGTGATTGAAAAAGATGGACCAGATGAGAGACCAGGACGAGGCAGTGTTCATCATTTAGCAATCCGAGTAAAAGACGAAGAGGAACTGAAATATTGGGAAAGTAAAGTAAGAGAAAAAGGTTTTTTAACAAATGGTATTATCGATCGCTATTATTTTAAAAGCCTATACTTTAGAGAATCTAATGGTATCCTTTTTGAAATTGCGACAGATGGTCCCGGGTTCACAATTGATACCGATCTCGTGCATTTAGGAGAAACTTTAGATCTTCCGCCATTCCTCGAAGAACGCCGAGAAGAAATAGAAAAGATGCTTAAACCTATAGAGGAGAATGAATAATGGAAAAATACCGGATAAATAAAGAGAATGGTCTGGAGTTCGGCTTGTACTCATTGGGTGATCACATTCCTAATGCTAAAACAGGCAAACGAATATCCGCGCAAAAGAGACTAAATGAAATCATCGAGGCAAGTCAATTAGCTGAAGAAGCAGGTATTGATGTATTTGGCCTAGGTGAGAGCCATCAAACTTATTTTACAACTCAAGCACATACCGTTGTACTTGGTGCGATTGCCCAGGCAACGAAAAAAATAAAATTATCAAGTTCAGCAACAGTATTAAGTGTATCTGATCCTGTTAGGGTATATGAGGATTTTGCTACAATTGACTTGCTTTCAGGTGGCCGTGCTGAAATTGTCGCGGGTCGAGGTTCTAGAGTAGGAGCTTATCAATTATTGGGTATAGACTTGGCTCATTATGAAGATATCTTTGAGGAAAAGTTGGCTTTATTAAAGCAACTGAATGAGGAAGAAAGGGTGACATGGTCGGGAAGATTTCGTGCGCCATTAGATAATGCTGAAGTGCTTCCACGGCCTCTGAATGGTTCACTTCCTATTTGGAGAGGTGTTGGCGGTCCACCAGCTAGTGCCGTTAAATCAGGTAAAATGGGCATTCCAATGGTATTAACAACCTTAGGTGGTCCAGCAGATAATTTCAAAATATCTGTAGATGCTTATCGCCAGACGTTAGAGGAGAATGGATTCCAAGCCAACCAATATCCAATTGCAACTACGAGTTTATTTTATGTTGCAGATACAACTCGAGAAGCGCTCGAAGGAATGTATCCTTATCTAAATGGTGGCTTTCAAGCGATTAGAGGTGGAGGGGGTTACCCTATTCAGCAATTCACACAAGCGCCCGATGTAAGGGATGCTTTAATGGTTGGGAGTAAGCAACAAATTATTGAGAAAATTCTCTATCAATTTGAATTATTTGGGATGCAAAGGTTTTTAGCACAAATCGATTTTGGTGGAGTACCTTTCGCCGATGTAATGAAAAATATAGAGATTATTGGGAATGACATTATTCCAGCAGTGAAGAAATATACAAGAGAAGAGAAGTCTTCCGAAATTTAATAGAAGCAAAGAAGCCACCCTATTGAAGGTGGCTTCTTTTTATATCTTTTCAGTATCGATAATATTCATCTCTTTTATATGATTTTTTGCCTCTTGATCACCTAATTGATAAATCATCTCATAAAGACGCATCAAAATTTGATCATATTCAGGGTTAGGCGATTTTTTATGATACTCAAGAAAAGGAACTTGAGCTCTAGCAAAGGTTTTTAACTCGGCATTATAGTTCTCATCTAAAAAGCGGTTTAGCTCAGCAATTTCAGCACCTGTTGCATATACTCTAAACTGCCAATCATGACCATCCATTGTGTCAAGTATTGTACCGTTTTCAAGGTTGATATAGTAAGCTTCTCTATTACCGTCCATTTAAACCTCTCCTTTTTCTCGGATAGTCATGGTATTCCCTGTTGGACTCGTAGATAAACAAATTATTAAATAACTATTTTTATTAGTATGCCATTGAATCAGTTGTTTTTAACTTAATTGTTCTAAATATCGGTATAATGTAGATTTACTGATCCCTGTTTGTTCTTTAATTTCTAATAAAGTGAAATTTTTTGTTTGATACATTTCGATCGCTTTTTTAACATTCTCATCAGGCTTTTTTGGTCTACCACTCGATTTTCCTTGTTCTTTTGCTTTTGTTAATCCTCTTCTGGTATTTTCACTGATTACGTCACTTTGAAAGGAAATAAGCTTATTTAACATGGGTAAGAAATGCTTACCCGTTTCATCACTTGTATCGATTTCTTCATGTATTGCTTGGAAAAAGATTTTTCGCTCATCTAACTCATTTAATAATTCAGCGAGATGATTCGTGGAGTCAGCCAATACGTTCAGTCTAGCGACAATCACTGTATCACCTTTTTGCAAATGGTTTAATAAATCCTTTAATTTATTTCTTCTTTTTGGTGAGGTATGTGCTTCTTGAAAGTATATATCGCAATCTTTTAAGTAGGTATATTGCTCATCTATATCTAAATCATGTAGAGGTCGTAAATATCCTGCAAACATAATCATTGCTCCTTTTCTTCTTAAAATGAAATAAGAACTAATAGTTGCATACGTAATTAAAGATATCATATCACATCACCTGAAAATTTCTTGATATGACATAATTAATCCCAAAAACGTTCCTTTATGAAACTTTTTGTGTTAAAATCTTCTCATTGCCTAAAAAAAAGACGTGAATGAGGTGTTTAGGATTGATCACATGGAAAGAACAGTGGTTTTCAAATATTAAAGGAGATATTTTATCAGGCATTGTAGTTGCACTCGCACTTATCCCAGAGGCAATCGCCTTTTCTATTATAGCTGGTGTTGATCCGATGGTAGGGTTATATGCATCTGTTTGTATTGCTATTATTATCTCTTTTACAGGTGGGAGACCCGGAATGATATCTGCAGCAACGGGAGCAATGGCACTCTTAATGGTTCCTCTAGTAAAAGAATACGGTTTGAATTATTTACTTGCTGCAACTATTTTAACTGGAGTCATTCAATTTTTATTTGGTGTATTTAAAATAGCTAAGGTAATGAAATTTATCCCGAGAGCTGTCATGATGGGGTTTGTTAATGCACTTGCCATTCTCATTTTTATGGCACAGGTGCCTCATATTTTAGGAGAGTCTTATATGACTTTCATCTTTTTAGCTATTACTCTTTTAATTATTTATATTGTACCAAGGTTTATCAAGGTCATACCGGCTCCACTCATTGCGATTGTTTTCCTTTCAGCAGCCGCTATTTTTTTTCAAGCTGATATGAAAACGGTCGGGGATTTAGGAGCGATTTCACAAACATTACCAAGCTTCTTCCTACCGAATGTCCCATTTAATTTAGAAACGTTGATGATTATACTCCCCTTTTCTGTTGCTTTGGCAATTGTTGGGTTGCTCGAGTCATTATTAACTACTCAAATTGTAGACGATATGACTGATACTGTTGGAGATAAGAATAAAGAAGCAAGAGGGCAAGGGATTGCTAACTTTGTAACGGGATTCTTTGGGGGAATGGCAGGTTGTGCAATGATTGGACAATCCGTTATCAATGTAAAGTCGGGTGGTCGAGGACGTCTATCAACACTTGTAGCTGGACTTGTATTAATGTTTTTGATCCTTGTGTTAGGAGGAGTCGTTGTCCAGATTCCAATGCCTGTGTTAGTAGGTATTATGGTTATGGTCTCTATAGGTACCTTTGATTGGTCTTCTTTTGCTTATTTGAAAAAGGCACCATTATCTGATTCGTTAGTGATGTTAGTTACAGTCGGGATCGTTGTGTACACACATGACTTATCTAAAGGTGTTATTGCTGGTGTCATATTAAGTGCTATATGCTTCGCAGCGAAAATATCAAAGGTAAAAATAACAAAGACAATCGACCACACAAATTGTTTAACAAATTATCAGGTTCAAGGGCAAATATTCTTTGTCTCTGTTGATGCTTTTTTAGAAAAAATAGATTTTGACGTAAAAAAAGAGACGATTGTATTGGATTTCACTCAAGCTCATATATGGGATGATTCAGGTGTTGGTGCGTTGGATAAAGCGATCTTGAAGCTCAAAGAAAACGGAAATTCCGTTAGAGTTCGAGGTTTAAACGATGATAGTGAACAACTAGTTAAGCGATTAGCTGTCAGTCAACATGAGATACAAAAGAGTTAGGTAAACGATATCATCATTTAAGATGTGTAAAAAAGTTGCGAGATGCTCGGCACTCGCAACTTTTTAATTGTAGAAAGTAATGATAAGTTTTTTTCCCTTACCTTTGAGTTAAAAGATAATTCATAATTCTTTTTTAATGAATGATTTTCATTCATTATTTCTAAAATCTATTGTCGTCACTAATCACCCCATGATAAAATGCAGTGGTGCCTCAAATGGAGAGCGAATTGAATGATGGAGGATAGAAGCCATGAAAAAATATATATGGGATAGTATAGTCATTGTCTTTGGTGCGGTTCTTTTTGCATTAGCTATTAATCTGTTTGTCATCCCGAGTGAACTTAGTGAAGGCGGAGTTACTGGATTGACAATTATATTCTATTATCTTTTTGAATGGTCTCCAGGATTAGTGAGTTTCATATTAAATGCCATTTTATTGATTGCAGGTTATAAATTTTTAACGAAACAAACCGTTATATATACGATTATTGCTGTTATTTCGCTTTCTCTTTCCTTACATTTAACTGAAGGGTGGAACATTGATTCGAATGAGATATTAGTTAATGCCATTTTTGGAGGAATATTCTCTGGAGTTGGCATTGGATTAATTATTCGTGTTGGTGGTACTACAGCTGGAACAACCATTCTTGCGAAGATGACAAATAAGTTTTTAGGATGGAGTATTAGTTATAGCTTATTATTTTTTGATATTCTTGTTGTCTTAAGTTCTTATTTCATTATTGGTGCAGAGAAAGTAATGATTACACTCATTATGTTATATGTCGGTACAAAAGTGATGGAGCTCATTATTGAAGGATTAAATCCTAAAAAGGCTGTCACAATTATATCAAAAGAGTCAGACACGATTGCCCAACAAATCAATCAAAAACTCGACCGTGGAGTAACAGTAATGAACGGAAGAGGATATTATACAAAGCAAGCAAAGGAAGTACTATATATTGTCATTAGTAAACAAGAAATTATGAAATTGAAAAAAATTGTTTTAGCAACGGATCACACAGCCTTCGTTGCCATACATGATGTACGCGATGTGTTTGGTGAGGGGTTTGGAGATATGTCAAAAGGATGAGAAGCCGGCGATGAGCTGGCTTTTTCTTTTGGAAATGTAAAAGTTTGAAGTATTAGAGTGTAACTATTTAGAATGTGATTTTCAAAAAAGGAGAGACCGCCGCTCATTGGAGAAGCGTAGTTACCTCAAGTGGCTTAAAAGAAGTTAGGAAGTCAGACTTGTTGAAAAACAGCAGAGCTTAGCGCAATTTAGAACACTAAAAGGATATTGACTTTCTATAGAGACGAAAGTGGCATATAATTGCGCATTGAATAGATGAGCTAACTGATAGGCAAATATGGCGTAAATCATGTAGAATAGGAGGGATGGTGTTTTATTCGAGATATTTATAGAAGGAGAAAGAAAATGACAGAGAAGATAAATGATTTACAACAAGTCCAGATCAAGCCTTTGCCGATTGCAATTGTGTTAATGATTGCTGCTTTTATTGGATTATTTAGTGAAACGGCACTTAACATGGCCTTTACGAATATTATGGTGGACTATCAGATTGAACCACATGCGGTACAGTGGCTGACAACAGGGTTTTTATTAGTACTTGGTGTTTTAGTACCAGTTTCAGGGTTACTTATTCAATGGTTCAGTACAAGGCAATTATTCGCTGCTTCCCTTATATTCTCAATTATTGGTACATTGATTGGTGCGTTATCAATTAGTTTTCCTATGTTATTAATATGTCGTGTGATCCAAGCGATAGGGACAGCATTGTTATTACCATTAATGACGAATGTGATTCTACTTATTTTCCCTGCGAATAAGCGTGGAAGTGTGATGGGCCTTATGGGCTTAGTCATTATGTGTGCACCTGCTATTGGCCCAACCATCTCAGGATTATTGATTGATCAATGGGGATGGCATTCTATATTTTGGTTATCATTACCTATATTAATCATTACTTTAGTTATTGGAATGGCTTTTATGCAAAATGTTTCTACCATTACGAAGCCCCGAATTGATTTTGTTTCATTGTTATTATCGACGATTGGTTTTGGTGGCGTTGTATACGGATTTAGCAGTGCGGGAGAGGGAAATGGGTCGTGGGCCAGTCCTTTAGTACTCTTCCCAATTGTAATTGGAGTAATTAGTTTATTGTTATTCTCTATCCGACAGTTACGTAGTCCAGAGCCAATGCTCGATTTACGTGTTTTTGCTCATCCCATGTTTTCTTTAGGAACGATTATGGTTTTCTTATGTATGATGATGATTTTGTCGTCTGCTATCCTATTACCACTCTACTTAAAAGGTGGATTATTACTAACTGCACTAGCAGCAGGTCTTGTGTTGCTACCAGGTGGATTAATTAACGGTTTAATGTCTCCAGTTACAGGGCGGCTTTTTGACCGGTTTGGTCCAAGGTATTTAATTATACCTGGTTTCGTTTTAACAACAATTATGACCTTTTTATTTACTAGAGTAACAACGGAAACGAGTTCAGCTTTGATTATTTTCCTTCATACGCTGATGTTAATCGGCGTGGCGATGATTATGATGCCAGCTCAAACGAATGGATTAAATCAGCTGTCAAAAAGGCATTATCCCGATGGATCAGCGATTATGAATACACTTTCGCAAATTGCTGGTGCCATTGGTACTGCGGTTGCTATTAGTTTAATGGCAGCAGGCCAATCCAGCTATATACCTAAAGAAGGTATGGCAAATACAGCTATCGCAGCTGAAGCACTAACAACCGGTGTTCAAACAGCGTTTTATCTTGGGCTAATTGCTTCTATCATCGGACTGATTTTATCTTTCTTTGTAAAAAGAGTATATGTAGAGAATGAAACAAAATAAAACTCGCCATTTGGCGAGTTTTTTTAACTATGATTTACTATAATTGTTCTACTGCATGTGGCTCTAAGATGACTTCGATGTTATTGCGTACAGCTTTAGAATACGGACAAGTTTCATGCGCTTTATGAACCAGTTTTTCTAATGTCGCTTGATCGGTCCCTTTTGCTTTAATATTTAATTTCACTTGTAAGCTATAGCCTTCTTTTTCATCCTTAAAGAGACTGACATTTCCAATTACTTCCGTATCTATCGGTGTCCGATCCATTTTAGATACACCTTGCAGGGCACTTTCAAAGCAAGCAGCATATCCTGCAGCGAATAATTGTTCTGGATTTGTCGCTTCGGGCATTTCTTTCGCTCTAGGTGTTCCTGGCATTGCTATTGCGACATTAAAGTTACCATCCTCTGATACCGCTGTACCTTCTCGTCCACCACTTACTGTAACAGTTGCTGTAAATAATTTCTTAGCCATTTGGATCGTCTCCTTTTTAGAAATAGATTGTACTATATATATAACCTTTTTTTGATGAGTTACACATTTTTTTTAAAATCTATTTAAAAAAATGAGGGTTTACGTTTGGCTCTTTCTAATAAATGTTTTGACCTCAGGAGGCGTATAAGTATAAAATTGCTGAATTAAATCAGCAGGACTCTCGCTAACTAGTGCCATTTTCAAAAATTTGTCTTGTAAAAATTGTTGTTCATTCATATGAGTAATCAGTGAAATTAAGAGGTCAAAATAGTGATCAATATTGAGGATACCAATAGGTTTTTGATGTAACCCTAACTGTCCCCAAGTAAACACCTCAAAAAATTCTTCTAATGTTCCGCAGCCACCTGGAAGCATAATAAATCCATCGGCAAGTTCTTCCATTTTATGTTTCCTTTCATGCATAGAATCAACGATGACTAGATCACTTAAGTTCGGATGGGCAATTTCTTTATCTTGAAGGAATTTAGGAATGACACCAATTACTTTTCCACCGTTAGCTAATGTACTATCTGCTACAGCGCCCATTAAACCAATACTGGAACCGCCATATATGAGTGTGATGCTTCTTTTAGCTAATTGCTCTCCTAAAATTTGTGCACCTTTCATATAGGAGGGATGTGCCCCTTGGCTTGAACCACAAAAGACTGCGAGTGCTTGCAAATTTTTCTACCCCCTTTTTATTTAATGAAGTATACTTATCTAAAGTATAGCAAATATTCTTATAAAATTTGAAGCGGCAGGTGGACCTATGAATGGTGTCGACATCATTACAGATTGTATGGCGACAAATTTTGAAATACAAAAGGTACAAACAGTACATCGGTTGAAATTGGCAGAATTTTGGGGCATTAAAGAAGGCGATCGTGTTTTAGAAATAGGCAGCGGCCAAGGTGACACCACAGCAGTATTAGCTTATTTAGTCGGTGAGGAGGGGTTTGTTCACGGTATTGATATTGCTTCTCCTACTTATGGAACACCAATCACACTAGGTGAATCCATTTCCTATTTGTTAAATTCAAAAATTGGCAAACAAATTCATATCGATTTCCATATGGATTTATTATCTGACCAAATTGAGTTCTTGGAAAAATCTTTTGATCATATCGTTTTTTCACATTGTGCATGGTATATGAACTCAATTGAGGAGTTTGCCGCATTAATGAAAAAAGTGAAAAAATGGGGAAAGAACCTATGTTTCGCTGAGTGGGATACGAGAATAAGTGTAGTTGAACAGTATCCACATTTATTATCAGTTCTCATTCAGGCCCAATATGAGTCTTTCAAAAAAGAGAGTGACGCTAATATTCGTACATTATTTACCCCATTTGATATACAAAAAGTGGTGAGGGAGGCAGGATGGGAAATAGAGAAAGAACATATTATTTTCTCTCCAGAGTTGCAAGATGCAAAATGGGAAGTGACTAAATTAGTAAGGGACTTGCATACTGAGTTAGAGCAATTAGGAGAAATACCTGAAAAGTTAAAGTCGCTTATCTTTTCCCAAATGTCCATGTTAGAAGATTTTCGCGTGACAAATGAAATCACGCCATTATCTGTTTATGCGTTTACAGCTAAATAGCCATTGGACCAAATGAAATTTCTGTACTTAATATAGGTGTTTGTATTAGACAACTTATCACCTTCCAACATACCTTATTAAGGAATAAAACAGAATGGAGGTCTTAGCGTGAGCTATAAACAATGGAATAACCCAAATCAGGTGGCAGGTGCCCAATTGCCACATCAAGTGGCAGGTGCACAAATGCCTCATCAAGTGGCAGGTGCGCAAACAGGTGCACAATTGCCTCACCAAGTAGCAGGTGCTCAAACTGGTCCATGGGGTGGTCAACCGCAATTCTTATCCCCATCTCAGTCACCAGCACAACAAGGTCCGACTCAAGTTTCTCCAACTCAGCAATATGTAAAGCCGAATTATTCAAATACGAATATCAATCATGTACACCCTAGTCATACTACAAATGTTAATAAACATTGTATTACACACAAACATTATTTTCCACACACTGAATCCGTTGTAAATGAGTGTAAAGAACAACATATCATGTGTGGTAAGCCTTACAACCCTTGTCAAACAGGCGGTTGGGGTCCTAAAAGACCTTGGTAAATTTCTTTGAGAACTGTCTTTAATGGCAGTTCTTTTTTATTTTTTTGATAGTGATCAAAGGTTAATTACAAAATGTATTCACGTCGACTTTACAAGGTACATAAAATGATGTATAGTTGGTTACATGAGTAATCAACCTATCAACTAGGTAGGAAGGGGTTAAAAGTGAAATCAGTCTTTGATGATTCTAAGCCAATATTTCAACAATTGGCAGAAACGATAGCAGATGATATTGTTGATGGTCACTTAAAAGAGGGAGATCAAGTACCTTCGACGACAGAGCTTTCTCAGTTTTATCAAATCAATCGAGCAACAGCACAAAAAGGTTTAGGGCTTCTTGTAGATAAAGAGCTGGTATTTAAACAGCGAGGTGTTGGCATGTTTGTAGCGAAAGGAGCGAAGGCGTTGTTATTAAAAGAAAGGCAAGCAGATTTCTATAAACAATATGTGCTACCTATGTTAGATGAAGCGAAACGCATCCATTTAAATGAAGAAGAAATTCTTCGACTTATAAGGGGGGAGAATGATGATTAAGATTCAAGGGCTCGATTTTAACTACGGATCCACACTTGCTTTAAAGAATGTAAACTTAGTAGAAGAAGAGCCCATTATTATGGGACTTTGGGGTCGGAATGGAGCAGGTAAAACGACATTAATGAAGCTGTTAGCAGGTTTGGAAAAACCAAAAAATGGCGTCATTGATATTCATGGAATCTCGCCCTACAATCATTCAGAAGGGATGAAGTATATTGCTTATATGCAGGAAAATCATCCGTTTTCTGAGTTTTGGAATGTGAAAGATGCATTAATGTTTGGAGCATATTTCAATCCAAATTGGGATCAGCAATATGCTGAAGAGCTGGTGGAATTGTTTGAATTACCTAAGAAGAAGCTGATAAGGAAATTTTCTAAAGGGATGCAAACAATGATAAAAATCGTCATTGGCTTAGCTAGTAAGGCCCCAGTAACAATTATGGATGAACCGACAAATGGGTTAGACGCATTTAGAAGAAAACAATTCTATGATGTATTGTTAGAGACATATGAAGACCATCCACGTTTGTTTATACTTTCCTCCCATCATATAGAGGAAATTGAACCACTATGTGAGAAAATAGCTGTTATTCATAACAAAACATTAGCTAGTTATACTGATACGGAAGAGTTAAAGCGCAGGGGGCTCATGTTAACTGGGCCTGTAGAAGAAGTACAAAAGCTCGTGCAGAGTCACCACCAAATACTTCAACAGAAAAAGTTACGTAACCAAATGCAAGTAATGATTGATGATGTAATAACTGATGAATGGCACACAATCGCGAATGCGAATAAGGTTCGTCTAGAAAATGTTTCATTGCAAGACTATCTGGTGCAAAAAACAATGACGCAGGAAGGGAGAGATTAACATGTTCTCTACATTTAATGGACCGTTTAAATTAATGTTCGAAGATTTGAAGAAACAGACAATTATTATTCTCTCTATTACTGTGAGCATACTTATTCTATTTTCTATTAGTGGCTATTTAATTGGTGAGAATTTCACTGGTGCGATTTTTGGACCTATATATGGATTTTTTCTCATTTATCCGTTTTTACTCTATAATAAAACATATAAGTATGTTCTTTCATTAGGAGGAACAAGGCGGCAGTATCTTTTAAGTACAATAATTAATACCGTTTTATTTATCTTTATTAATACGGCTTTTCTTAATGTGATGTATCAGTTAAATTTATATTTATCAGAGAACAATGGTAATCCAGTTCATCTGCAACATGTTGGCTTATTATTTCAAAGTGATAATCCAGTTCTTTATTGGTGGGCTGATGTAGTACTGTGTGTGTTTTTGTTTGGTGTCTTATTATTAGTCAATAGTCTATGGTTTTATTTAGGTACAATTAGGCTATTAATTGGTATAACGATTTTCGGTGGCATATTGGTTGTTTGGTTTACAAATGAAGGAATGGGTAAAATAATTGACTTATTTATTAATCATTTACTAACATTCATTCACATATTAGGATTCGCTGGTTTATGCGGTATGGCTTTATCCTACTTGATTATGCGAAACGGCCCACTGGAAAGAGGTGGCCATTTAGTAGGGATAAGATTAAAGAATAATTAACAATTATATATTGAAAAAGGTACTGCATGTCGCAGTGCTTTTTTTTTCGAGGATATATAATGAACACCTAACAACAATGAGAAGGAGGGGAGGAACCAAATCAGACATGTAAGAGAAAGACGAAAATTAGGGTAATTGGAATGTGGAGTGAAAGAATGGGGAAAGTAATGACAACATGATTCAAATCTTATGTTTCAGTAAAGTAAGAAGCATAGAGAATAGAAGTACGGAAAAAAAGATAAACGCTTGAAAAATCGATTTTTGCCATTTGGAAAAATAAAAAAGCTGAAAAAACTGTATGATATGTTAAAATAAACTCAAGAATTGAAAATGTTAAGGTTAGTGAGGACAAAAAGTTGAATAAACAATTAACAAAGGATTACTCACCCTATTTAACTTTTAATCGAAGTGAATGGTCAGCACTCAGTAGGAGATCAACCATTCCTTTAGAGGATTTGGATTTGCAGTCATTACAAGGGGTAAATGACCGATTATCATTGTCAGAAGTAACAGAAGTATATCAGCCTATTTCCCAACTTTTGAATTTGTACTATTTAAATGCAAAAAACATGCATAAAGATAGCAATCATTTCTTACAGATGGAAACAAAGAAGGTTCCTTATATTATTGGTATTGCAGGAAGTGTAGCAGTTGGTAAAAGTACGACGGCTAGAATGATTCAATATTTGATTTCGGAGTGGCCTGAACAGCCTAAGGTAGACCTAGTAACAACGGATGGATTTCTCTACCCAAATGAAATATTAGAATCAAAGGGACTTATGAAGAAGAAAGGCTTCCCGGAAAGTTATGATATCAGTAAGCTCTTCAAGTTTCTTTCTGAATTAAAATCGGGTCAATCAGTTGTGCAGGCACCTGTCTATTCACATTTAACGTATAATATTGTTCGTGATGAGATGCAAACGCTTACGGAGCCTGATATTGTCATTGTAGAAGGTATTAATGTCTTACAGCCACCTAAAAATGTGAGAGGTAAAGATAAGCCCTTTATCTCAGACTTCTTTGACTTCTCTATTTATATCGACGCTGAGGAAGCGAATGTTGAGAAATGGTACAAAGAAAGATTCCAGCTACTTAGGAGTACTGCTTTTAAGAATCCAAAATCTTATTTTAATAAATTTGCCAAAATGAGTGAAGGGGAAGCTTTAGCAATTGCTGACCGTATTTGGAAGGAAACGAATCATACAAATTTAAAGAAGAATATATTGCCTACGAAGAACCGTGCTGATTTAATTATTGAAAAAGGCGAAGGCCATAGTGTGACAGAAGTAAAAGTTAGAAAGCTATAAAAGGAATCCCGACAATACCTGTACTAATAAAAAAACTGAGTGATAATCATCACTCAGTTTTTTTCTCTATTTAACAATGGCTAATACAAATCCATCGTAACCTTTTTGACCAACTGTTTGTATAGCTGTTGATTCTACTTGGGGATGATTTTCAAGAAGGTCGAAGAAGGAGCGTACACCCTGTATGCGAGGGTCCGTACTATGTTCTTCAATGATTTCTCCATTTCTAACGATATTGTCGGCAATAATTACTGCTCCCTTATTAGCTAATTTTAAGGCCCAATTTAAGTATGCTGGATTATTCTCTTTATCAGCATCGATAAATATTAAATCAAATGGCACTTCTTTTTCCGCAAGAATAGGTAATGTTTCTAAAGCTTTACCTTCAATGATTTCAACTTGATCTGAAAATGGAGTCTGTTCAATGTTTTTACGAGCAACATTGGCATATTTTGAATTAGCTTCTAATGTATAAATTTTAGCCCCTTTATAAAGTGCTTTTGCAAACCAAAGACTACTATAGCCTCCAAGGGTGCCAATTTCTAGAATGTTTTTAGGGGAACGTAACTTTGTGATTAAGTAAAGAAGCTTTCCTTGAGTTGGTGATACATCAATGGCAGGTAAGTCTGCTTCCTCATTTGCTCGTAGTATATCTTCGAGCTCACTATCAATTGTAATTAATTTGTCGATTAAGTAATCATCCACATCAGACCACACAATTTTATCTTCCATCATTATCTCCCCTTTTATGAAAAATGTATGTTTCTTTATTTTAAGTATATGTTATGATTTATAATAAAAAAAATATATTATTTTTATAGTTTTATAAATAATAATTATAATAAAGGGTGATTGAATGAACACACATGGGTTAAGACTATTTTATCAAGTGGCAAAAATCGGCAGTTTCACTAAAGCGGCTGAGCAATTAAATATTAGCCAACCGGCTGTTTCTAGCCAAATTAAGAAATTCGAACATGAAATTGGTGTGCCTTTATTTCAACAAAATGGTAGAAAAGCTGTTCTTACTGAATTTGGTATAGCTTTGGCTGGTAAAGCTGAGCATTTGTTTTCATTAGAAAAGCAAATTGAAGCATTTATAGATGATTATCGTAATGGTGAGGAAGGAACGATAAGGATTGCTACGACCTACTTACCTGCGAACTTATTATTACCTAAGTTAGCAGCCAGTTTTAAACGTGAACATGAAAAGGTCAATTTGGTCATTTCTACAAGTAATACGAAAGATGCTTTTGATCAACTGCAACATTATAAAGCAGATATTGCTATATATGGTGGAATTGGTGAACGCCCTGAGAATGTTGATTGGTACGAATTATTAGAAGATGAACTATGGTTTGTTGTAGGGGCAAATCATCGATTAGCCAATCAAACGATTAAACTCGAAGAAATGGTCAAAGAGCCATTCATTATGCGAGAAGAAGGCAGTTCCATGCGTGAGCATTTAGTCTCACTTTGTTATGCTAATCAACTAAATCCGCCGAAGGTTGCCCTGCAATTTGATGGACTAAGTGAGACAATTTCTACGGTCATTTCCGGATATGGAGCCAATTTTATTTCCTCACTCGTTGTCAAAGATCATATCAAAAATGGGCAACTAGCAAGGGTTTATGTAGAGGGCGTTTCTGTACAACATAGAATTGCCATTTGTACACGTAAAAACGAGGAACAATCCATCCTTGTCAAACAATTTATTGAGAAGTGTAAACAAAACATTAGAAAAAATTATTGAAAAACATAATAAATATTGAATTTACTTATGGCCTAGTGTTGCTTAAGCTAAGAATAGAAGGTTTATAAAGGAAAGGTGTTTTTTCTATATGACATTTTTTATTGAGATATTCTTGCAAATTATTTTCCCTATTCTTCTTTTATTGGCATTAGGTGCTTTTTTGCAAAGAAAGTTTTCTTTTCAATTGAAGCAACTATCAACGTTAGTAACCAATTGTTTTATGCCAGCAGCTATCTTTTTACATATTTATCGCTCATCTTTTGATGCGAGTTTATTAGGCCAACTGTTGAGTTATTTGTTTATTTTTACAGTGGCTTTAATGATTATCGGGCAAATCATGGCGAAGTGTTTATCTTTAAATAAGGGAGAGGCAGCCACGTTAAAAAATAGTATTTCCTTAATGAATTCTAATAATTATGGTTTGCCTGTGAGTCAACTTGTTTTTACTGTTAACCCACTAGGTGTATCCGTACAAATTATTATAATTGTAGTGCAAAATATTTTAACCTTTACATATGGTATGTATAATCTTCTTTCAACTAGCCGATCGATTGGTTCACTTGTATTGTCGCTCGTAAAATTGCCTGTGATTCATGCCCTTCTATTAGGATATCTCTTCTTATTATTCAACATCCCTCTTCCCACTTTTATAGAGATTCCTTTAGATCAACTGGCAGCTGGTTTTATTGGTTTAGCTTTATTATTATTAGGTGCGCAGTTATCACAAATACAATTAAAAATGTTTCATCGTGTGATTACGTGGAGCTTAATTGGACGTTTATTGTTAGGGCCAGCTCTTTCATTTCTTATTATTACACTTCTTGGAATTGAAGGGGTTTTAGCACAATCATTATTTATTGCCAGTGCTTTTCCTACTTCAAGAAATACAGCTACAATTGCTCTTGAATATAACGTGGAACCTCAGTTGACTGCTCAAATTGTGCTCTATTCTACATTATTAAGCAGTCTCACTGTATCTTTAGTTATCTATTTATCTTTTCTTTTATATGTATAATATGAGGGTCTCAATCAACAATTATTGGTTATAGCATTTATTGGCCCTTTTCGCTGCTTCAATTTTTTAGAAGAATGGCGTCTTCTCCTAAAATTGTAATTATATTTTCATTGTGGTTCATTTAATATCAATCTTTTGCTATAAGGAACTTTTTTGGTACACACCTACCTAGTTCGTAACTTTAGTTTTGGACTAATCGGTACTTAATTGGTATACTACATTTATTAAGGAGGGAGGACATTTTGGCTCGTCCATTAAATTTTAATCCACAATTAAAATTAAAAGCTGTCATGATTTTGTTTTGGAAAAAAGGATATCATGCAACGTCTCTCTCTGATCTACAAGAAGTCACCGGTTTAAGCAAAAGTAGTATTTATCAAGCGTACGGTAATAAATATGACTTATTTATAGCCGCCTTTCGTATGTATCATGAGGAACAGCTCAAACAACTTCAGGACATCATACAAAATGGCGATAATGGTTATGAGGCACTAGAAACCTTTTTATTAAAAATGGTTCATGCAGAGGATGGTTTACCATGTGGGTGCATGACAAGCAATGAAGCGATTGAAATGGGTCCACATGATCAAGCGTTTTGTCAGCTTATTAATGAGCAATTTCAAGAAATAGAAGAAGTATTTATTAGTGCTATTGAAAGAGGAAAGAAAGATCAATCAATTACTTCGCAAACTGACAGCTTGTTGTTGGCACGGTTTCTTATGGTGATCATTCAAGGTATAAATGTAATGAGCAGTACGAAAACAAATAGTGATCGTGTAATGGATGCATTATCAGTCACTAAACAAATACTAAAAGGTTTATAGAAAGTAGGGAATAGAATGAAAGTAGAAATTTGGTCAGATATTGCTTGCCCTTTCTGTTATATTGGCAAAAGAAAGTTTGAACATGCACTTGTTGGCTTCGATCAAAAAGATGAGGTAGAAGTGGTGTACAAAAGCTTTCAATTGGATCCAAATGCTCCACAAAATACTACAGAAACGATGAATCAAATGCTGGCAAAGAAATACGGCCAGTCTGTTGAGCAAGTTGAACAAATGCAACAACAAGTAACGGCACAAGCGAATGAGGTAGGCTTAGATTATCATCTAAACGATGCTAAAATGACAAATACCTTAGATGCTCATCGCCTAATCCACCTAGCGAAAGAGAAAGGTAAGATGAGCGAAATGAAAGAGCAATTACTTAAAAGTTATTTTGTCGAAGGAAAACATGTAGGGGAAATAGAATCATTAGTTGATATCGCAGCAGCTGTAGGATTAGATAAAGAAGAGGTAACATCTGTTCTAGCTTCTGATCAATATAAAAAAGAAGTAGAGGCAGATATGCAAGAGGGTGTGCAGTTAGGTGTGCAAGGTGTGCCATTCTTTGTCTTTAATCGCAAGTATGCCGTTTCAGGGGCTCAACCTTCAAATGTTTTTTCTGAAGTATTAACAAAAGTAATCGAAGAGGAAAAGCAAAGCCAACCATTGAATGTAATTAAACAAGGCGATGCTTGCACAGATGGCAGCTGTTAAATTTTATTTTAAGGAGTGTTTAACAAATGAGTGAAGCAATCAAGTATCAACTAGAATTAACAAGAAACAATCTATTAAGAGAAGTAAAAAACATCCCGCAAGATTTATTAGATGTTCAACCTGAAGGCTTCAATAATACAATCCATTGGCATATTGGACATGTCCTAACAGTGACTGAGCAATTCATAATGAATTATCCAAACAACACAGATCATCTTTCTGAGAATTATTTGCAGTTATTTGGTTACGGCACAAAGCCGAGTGATTGGACAGGAGAAGTCCCGTCTGTAAATTTTCTAATTGATCAACTACAAGATCAAATCGTTCGAATAAATAAAATCCCCAATGATGTATTCAATCAAGAATTACCTGAAGCCATATTAGGGCAAAAAACTGTAGGCCAACTAGCAATGTTGTCTGCTTATCATGAAGCAAATCATCAAGGTCAAATTCATACAATGAAGCGCATAGTTGAAAAATAATAATACAAAGTTGCAGATAGCTTTTTAGCTATCTGTATTTTTTATTTGAATTTTCCCTTTTTTTATATTATTATATTGAATAAAAATCCGTTATGATGTATTTTTATTATATTACACATAAAAGGGGTTCACGGCAATGGAAATTTTAAATGCAGTTAGTACGGATGTGAAACAAATTCATCAATTAATCAAAGTATACGCTGATAAGGGCATTGTCCTGCCAAGGTCATATCTATCACTCTATCAACATTTACAGTGTTTATATGTAATGAAAGAAGAGGGGAAGATTGTCGGCGTTGCCGGTTTACATGTATTGGGAGAAGATCTAGCTGAAATTCGCTCCCTTGTTGTAGATGATCAATATGCGGGTAATGGAATCGGCCGTCTGCTAGTCAATAAAGTGGCAGAAGAAGCTGTGAAATTAGGGATACAAAGGCTTATCTCATTAACCTATGAGAAAGAATTCTTTGCTAAATGTGAATTTACTGTAGTGTCTCGCCATTCACTACCAGAGAAGGTTTGGGTAGATTGTATGTCATGCCCTAAAAATGATGCTTGTGACGAGATTGCCATGATTCGTTTTATCGCTTAAATTTAATGTGAATGCTGTTGTCGCAATGTAAAGGAAGTGGCGGCCACACACTATTGTCACCCCAATACCATTCGTTATAGGATGATGAAGATACGTCAATTAATCGAGCCATTTGGTAACGAGTTTGTTTTTTATGAGAATCTATCCTCAGCAGTTAAATTGTACTTACTCCATAAAACAATCGAAGAGACACCTTTGGATGTATTACAAAAATAAGCTGATAATTTTGGAATCACAATCAAATTATTGTTTTATCCCTTGTGGTATTCTTGGATTTAGTCAAGGAGGGAAAGAGATGAAACAATATACAGGTGATGTAATGTTGTTGGTTACAGCGATTATTTGGGGGAGCGGATTTGTTGTAACCGATATTGCATTGCAATAGTTAATTCCCTATCAGATAATGGCAGGAAGGTTTGTTTTAGCAACAATTTTACTGACAATGATATTCGAATTCAAGATCAATACACTCACCAAATCCGTCCTTTGGAAAGGAGCCATACTTGGCATTTTTTTATTTCTGGCTTTCGTTTTACAAACGGTCGGTTTGCAATATACGACACCTTCTAAGAATGCATTTTTAACTGCCGTCAATGTTGTGCTTGTACCAATTATTGCTTACCTGTTTTATAAGCGAAAAATAGATCGATATGAAATATTTGGATCAAGCTTAGCCCTTGTGGGTATTGGCTTGTTATCCATACAAAGCTCTTTGAAAGTAAACATAGGTGATGTATTATCGCTTGCTTGTGCAGTCGCTTTTGCTTTTGATATTTTTATACAAATCTTTTTGTCAAAAAGGAAGATCCTATATCTCTGACCTTTGTACAATTCATAACGGCTTCCCTATTAAGTGTAGTTGCGGTCCTGGTTAAAGGGGATATACCGACTTCATTGGAAAGTGAAGGGGTTTATTCTGTTTTGTATTAAGCAGTCTTTTCAACGACAATTGCCTACATTTTTCAAAATAAAGCACAAATATACCACAGCTACAAAAGCAGCTATTATTTTATCAACAGAGTCTTTTTTCAGGATGTTGTTGTCCGTTTTATATTTAAACGAAGTATTGTCCGGCCGTATGGTTACGGGTGCGGTATTAATTATGATCGCAATCTTAATTGCTGAGCTAAAGCCATCCCTCAATAAAAACCAATCTGCTAAAAAAATTCA
This sequence comes from Cytobacillus kochii, assembly GCF_044790165.1. Lineage (NCBI taxonomy): Bacteria > Bacillati > Bacillota > Bacilli > Caryophanales > Bacillaceae > Cytobacillus > Cytobacillus kochii. Next base: position 1,125,187 of record NZ_CP085254.1, read on the forward strand.
TAATTAATTGTACTAAGCGACCCATAAGAAACTCTTTAATTTAAACATTACATGAGCACATTGTGAAACATCGTACTTAAGCTAACGGGGGCGTTTGTTTTAGAAGGGGAAAATATTATTAGATTTATCTAAGGAATGTCTACAAAAGTTAGACATTCCTTAGAGTACAAAATAATTAATATTGGAGTGAATACAACGAAAGAACATCAGGTTTACGGGCCTAATTATTGACATAGGTATACAATAATTACATTTCAATTTTCAATCATTTCTTTGAATTAGAGAGATACCTCGTTTCTTCCTCAGCCAGTTACTTCTTTTTAACTTTTGGCCATAAAGGTCGTTGAACATAATTAATCATCGTATTGAACACAATCCCCCATTGCGTATTTGTTAAAGAACCAATGGGTGTTCCATTTGAAATACCTAAGCTTTTTTTTATATGTTTTAACTGTGGAAGTGTAAATATTCCTCGCAAAGCAATATCTAAAGGGGCATTAGATTGCTTTAGGGCATATTGTGCCAGTCCAAGGAAAGCTAAATAATATTTTTTCTGGACAATGGGTTCTTTCCTTCTAGTTATTAGAACCATTGCAGAATCTACTTTGGGTGGGGGAGAAAAATTATTTCTTGAGATGTCTTTGATATAGTGTATATCAAACCACATTCTCCAAGCTAACACATAAGAATCTTTGACTGACTTTGAGGTAAAGCGTTTTGCAGCCCCTTTCTCCATTACAATGACCCCTTTTTGAAATCCACTTGATGGATTATTTAAAAGCATCTTCATGATCGGAGTTGTAATGGAGTAGGGTATATTCGAGACAACCACAAAATGCTCATTAGGTAAAAAAACCTTCATAATGTCCTTATGGATAATTTGCGTATTAATATTCTGTGCCGTTTTTTTCTTTAGAATTTCGACAAACTTCAAATCATATTCTACTGCAAGGACCTTTCCTGCACTGTTCGCTAATAATGAGGTTAAAGCTCCTTTCCCAGCTCCTAATTCTAAAACTATATCACTACTATTTATATTTGCTCGTTCAATAATTTCATTAAGTAATTTCTTATTACTCATCAGATGCTGCCCAGAAAAATTGGGGAACTTCATACTTTTTAATTTTTTTCCACAGTATTTATGGGTCTTCTTACTCTTCTTCGTCATACTATCTCTTCCCTTCGAAAATTAATAAATCAAAGGGATCTGCCTGTGATTCAGAGTAGAGGGAAGAAAGCCTATCTTCATAAGATAAGGGTAAATCCTAGATAGTCGCAACCAAATAAACCTACTTTTGCTAAAAAAGAAAGGTAATCATACGTAAAAAAAGAAAAGCATAACTCAGCCTTTCTTCACATTACATATTTTTTGTAGGAAATGAAGATTATTTAAAAAAGGGCAGACTAATCCCGTTTACTCTGTATACACAAAACAGAGCCTTTGAACGTATTAAATTTATGAGTTCAAAGTTGAGATACGAAGTCTGACATATGAATGACCCATTTTTAATAATCCTCCTTATAATAATTTAATGATACATTCTTTATTATAACTCGTTCATTAATATAAATCAAAATATTTTGAATTTTTTACCGTGCAAAGTTTTTATGGAAGTTGTATTTTTTCTTTAACTATCAATATATACCTTAACAGAGCCATAGAGTAAAAAGAGCCAAACTGACAAAGGAAGTTTTCTGCAAAAATGATGACTTATTTTCAAATTTAACCGATAATAGAGGGAGAAGTATACCGGTTAATATCATCCTATATTGTGAATGCCTATCCTATTATCATTTTCTAAAGGAAATCTTCAGTCAACGAAAGCAGTGATATCATGTTTTTACTTCCACAACCAACATCTCGAATCGAAAAAGACAGATTCATCGATATTGTGAAGGAACGTTTATTAAAAGTATATGATGAGAAAATCATGGCTATCGGTGTCTATGGCTCATTTGCCCTTGATGAGGATGGTCCTTATTCAGATATAAATTTTCAAGTGATTGTTTTTGATGGACAACGAATCGATGATTTTCAGTTTATTTATCCGCCGTTTAAGGTGACCATTGAGACGCTGCAAAAACAGCAATACATAACATCTGCGAAAGAAATAAATTCAGATTGGTCCTTAAACGTTGCACGTTTCATACATACGATGCCTATCTATGATCCGATTATGTTTTTCTCAAAAATGAAAAGCCTCCCCCTGCAAATATCTAGCTACGAGATAAAAGATGTAATGAAAAAGTGTATGATTGAAGAGTTATACGTGAAGATGGCTAAAATAAGAAACTTAAGGCTCATTCAGGATGAAACCTCATTGTTGTTGAATGCGGTGGAGTTTTGTGAACAAAGTGCTAAGTTAATTGGTTTAGCTAATCGTTATTATTTTCGATCAAAAACAAGGATGCTTGAAGAATCATTAGGAATTGCCACCAAACCTCATGGCTATGAACAGTTAGTGAAACTTATTCTTCAAAGAGATTGGGACATTAGTGAAAATATATATGAAGCTTGTGAGCATCTTTGGACTGGAATCAATCAATGGTTCAATGAACTTGGAATTAACTATCGCTCACATTCTTTTCCATTTTAAAAGTCATCTTCCAAAACGAGAGAAGATGACTTTTTTTGTCATTATTAAATATCTGAACAATAGCCATTGGGTTAATCAGATATTATTAGTATCTAAATAAAGGGATATTAGTTCTTATTTCTTTTATTCTTGCTGATGACAAAAATAATACCACTCATCCATAGTAAGAAAATAACGACATAGATTAGATAAATCCAAATATCAGGCGTTTGGAAGGTTAATAAGATGGTCCTGGCGTTAGTAAGGACAATAAATCCACCAACAAGTACTCCTAATAGATATGGTGGCAACACTTTAACTAACCATGCTGCAATAGGAGCAGCAATAATGCCACCGATCATTAAAGCAATGACCCAAGTCCAATTCAGTTCTTCCCAGCCTAAAGCAATGAAAAAACCAACGCTAGCAGATAGTGCAATGGCGAATTCACTAGTATCCACTGTGCCAATTACTTTTCTAGCAGATATCCCTTTTTTGGATAGTAAGACAGGTGTGGCAATTGGTCCCCATCCACCACCACCTGTTGCATCTGCAAAGCCGGCTATGAGTCCGAGTGGAATTGCTTGCTTGCGCGATAAATGTAAAGTTTGTTTTTGCCTTTTTACTTCGTATTGGAAAAGAAACCGAAAAAAAACAAATAAACCTAAAAGAAGTAGAAATCCAGCAATATAAGGTTTAACCACATCTCCAGGTAGTTGACTTAAGAAGCAAGCTCCTATAAATGCACCAATTGATCCCGGGATAATTAAACGAAAAACCGCTTGTTTGTCAACATTGCCAAACTTTATGTGTGATGCACCTGAGGCAGCAGTCGTTACAACTTCTGCTAAATGGACAGATGCTGAGGCGACAGCAGGAGCGATTCCAAAAGTGAGTAAAAGAGTTGATGAAGTTACGCCATAGGCCATGCCAAGGGAACCATCAATTAACTGTGCAAAAAAACCAATAATGGCAAAAATAATTAGTTTCCTCATAGTCCTTCCCCTTTAAAAGTAATCTAATTTAACATATGATTTTTTTGTACAAGGGTGCATGGAAAGTGTATGAGATGAGGTGTTTCTCAAATGGAATACCATATTTAGGGGAAGTGATCAATTCTATTTTTGGGTTTCCAAGTGTTATCTATAGGGTAGTTTGCTAAAGAGAAATCAATCTAAATTCATATAAAAGAAGCCAGCTAAAATAGCTGGCTAGGATGGTAATATCATTATTATTCAGATCTTAACTGGAGCTTTTTCTTTAACCAATGTTCATCAATTAACTCGTCTAAGGCAATCTTCTTCGTAACGAGTTGGCTAGCTTGGAAGTAGCCTTTTTGCTTAAGTGATCATGCGGCAGGTGGAATGAAAAAAAAACAAAACGTTCTCTATTCCTTCTTTTTCATAGCATCCATAATAATTTCAATAACCTCTGGCCTACTAAATTGCTTAGGGAGAGCAGTTCCTTGTTTTAACATTTCCCTTACCTTGGTTCCTGAAAGATGAAGGTGTAAAGAAGTATCATGTGGACATGTTTTATGTGAGGCCATGCCATCACATTTAATGCAATAAAAGGTGTGTTCAAAAGGTAATATGGTTATGCCTAGTTCTTCCTTAGGGAATGTTGAAAATATCTTCTGGGCATCATATGTGCCATAATAATCACCAACACCAGCATGGTCTCTGCCAACAATAAAATGTGTACATCCATAATTTTTTCGTGCAATCGCATGATGAAGTGCTTCTCTTGGGCCAGCGTACCTCATTGCCTGTGGATAAGATGACAATAAAACTCTTTCTTGCGGATAATAATGTGCTAGTAAAACTTGATAGCTTTTCATTCTTGTTTCTGCTGGAATATCATCTTTTTTTGTTTCGCCAACAAGGGGATGAAGCAGTAAGCCATCAACTAATTCTAATGCTAATTTTTGAATATATTCATGTGCGCGATGAACGGGGTTTCTTGTTTGAAATCCCACAACCGTCTCCCACCCTTGGGTAGCAATATATTTTCTTACTTCTGCTGGTTCTAATTGAAACCCTTCAAGAAAAGGTGTTTTTTTGATTTCTTTTGTTAATGTGACATGGCCGCCAACATAAACTTCACCACGATTAAAAAGTTTGTCGACACCTGGGTGATTGCGGTCGAGTGTTTGATAAATTATACTGGCTTCTTTTTGTTTATCTGGCAGAAAAATATCGCTAATTTCAATATATCCATAAACACAACCATCATAGACTAAATTCGCTTTATCATTGATTTTTAGTAACTCGGCTTCTTTTTTTGATAGAGGTAAAGTAATTGGAATGCTCCAGATAAGGTGATTGGCTAGTCTCATTTCATGAAGGACAGAATAATAGTCAGTTGAAGTTAGAAAACCTTCTAAAGGGCTATAAGCACCATTACTAATTAGTTCAAGGTCAGATAAAGAGGTACCATCGAGTTTGATCTGCTTAGTGATATGACTCGTGTTTGCATTTATGTTTTTTCTATTAATTAAATGTCCACCATGTGGAATAGAGTTTGTCATTTCCATTATTCCTCCTTCACTTAAGTCGCTCAATTAAGTAGTTTACGAGTTCATTTGCACACTCTTCAGCTGATTTCGAGTTGGTCGAAATAACAAGGTCTGGAGACTGGGGAGGTTCATATATTTGATCGATGCCAGTAAAATTTTTGATTTCTCCTAAACGGGCTTTCTTGTAAAGTCCTTTAGGATCTCGCAATTCACATTCTTCTAAAGAACATTCCACATATATTTCAATAAACTCATCTTCGGTAAAAAGAAAGCGGGCTAGCTTTCGATCTTCCTCGAACGGGGAAATCAGTGCTGCCAAAACAACAATGCCTGCATCTACAAATAATTTGCCTATTTCAGCTGTACGGCGAATATTCTCTTTTCTATCTTCACTACTAAATCCTAAGTTTTTATTGATACCGTGCCGTAAGTTATCACCATCTAATAGATAAGTACTCATATTTAATTCGTATAATTTAGTTTGTACAATGTTTGCTATGGTTGATTTACCAGAACCTGATAAACCAGTTAACCAAACCATACAACTTTTATGATTGTGTAATTTTTGCCGATTTTCTTTTGAGACTTGTGATTGAGACCAAGTGATGTGTTTTCTACTATCCATTTAAAATAACCTCCAATCTTATATTTGTCTCACTTATTATTATGCATATGTATTTTCAGGTCAGCTTGTACAGGTCATTTGCCTGTAAATCACCAAATTCGTAACCGCTTATTACCTTTCTCATATTCTATAAGTAGGAGAAAGGAGTTCGACGTACAGTGACAAAAAGAATGAATGAAATAGTAGTTAAAAACATGATGATGTCTTCTTATATCCCGCTTTTTTCCACCGATTTTCCATACGTTCTCTTATGGGTTCCGAAAAATGGGTGCACAATTGTGAATAAATGGTTTATGTACCATATCGGTGCGGCTGGGGATTTGTCTCAGTTGAATGTCGAAATGACGCATAACTATCGTGACTTTGTCCTTCGGAAACGCTCAGGGTACGAGGATGAATTAAAAGAGGAATTAATAAATGGTGAAAAAACGATTGTGAAAATCGTGAGAAACCCTTATAGAAGAGCGGTTAGTTCCTTTTATCATGCATTGAGCGGAGAGTGGCTTTTAACACAATTAGGAAGTACCATTACAGAAGGTATGTCTTTTAAAGACTATCTCTTCAAATTGAAATCATTCGGCGAAAGCATACATGTATTAGATAAACATATTGCGCCTCAATATACAATTGGAGAAGAACAAGCACCTATTTGTTATGTGAAATTAGAGAATTTACAACAAGAATTAATAAAGTTAGAAAGGCTTGCGGGACTAAAAGCTTCACCAATGAATGAGATAGCAAGATCCTCTCATCATTTTTCATCGAGAATGAAGCTAGAGGGTGATTATGCAAACCGAGTAATCAATTTTGCCAATGATGAGGAGGATTTGCCGGATTTACCTACAGTTAATAGTTTATTTAACGAAGAAACGAAGGCACTAGTAGAGGAAATCTTTGCTGTGGATCTGCATTTTTACGGATATAAGCTAGGGGAATATTGACTTTTTTGCTATCAAATGAAGCGGGTCCTCAGTTGTAAGAAAAAGTGCATCTGAGGATCCTTTCGTATTTAAGAAAATATTTTACCTAAGGGACCCTCATCATTAATCATATCTTGCAAAGAATAAAGTGAAATTGGGAAATAAATCGTCCCATAAACATATGGAAGTAAGCTATACACATCAAAGATTATGACCAATGTGAGGTCAGCAGTATAAAAGGATTGGGTATCTGTGATTCCGGGATAGGGTACGAGAAGATCGGTGGTTAAACCTCTTTCCTGCAACTGCTGTTTAATAAGAGTGTTAATCCTTTCTTTGTAAGGACTATTTTTTTTAAAGAGATCTCCAAGTGTATATTGCTTACCAGTCAAACTGTTAAATGTTAATCCACGTGTAAAAGTAAGACCATGTGCGCCCCCTGTGTATGAATAAACTGTAAGAGTTAAACTTAGGACACCTTTTTGGTTGTTTTTTAAGTCAAATCCACCAGTTAATTCAGTTTGTGGTTGCCCGTAACCTTGATCTTTCATTAATTTATTTAAGCTATCTGAAATGGCTTGATTCATTTTTTGTTGGGCAGCTGGGGGCGTGTAAGAAGTTACCTGCGGTTTAAAAATATCTATACGATCATGCTTGATATGGATCGGTTGAATACCAACTGGTAATTTAAATGTATTCATCACATACACCTCCTAGAAACTAACATATGAAGTGGAACGAATCGTTATGTTGCGATGACAAGTTTTATATATGATAATAAAATGATGACAATAATTTAGGATGATAACTGTGTATGAAAATGAAAAAATAAAACAAAGATTAAATACATTTATCAATGTATCAAGAAATATTACATCGAATACGAGTTTAACAAAATTAGTACAAGAAATTATAGAGGCCGTGATTGAATCAATAGACAAGGCCGATGCAGGCTTCTTTCTTTTATGGAATGAAGAGATGGAATATTTAGAAATAGAAGGAGCTTACAACTTTAAAGAGGAGATGTATTTACAAAATAAGCTTTTAGCAGGGGAAGGTATTAGTGGCTCTGTTTTTGAAGATGGTTGTAGCAAAATGATTCATACGGCAGAGAAGATTAAAGAGGCAATGGGAAATATGCGTAATCAAACTTTGCATTATTATTTAGAGTCAACGGTACATGCAGCCATACCTGTAAGTTGTATGTCTGTGCCATTGATTCATCAAAATAAAAAAATCGGTGTTTTAACGATAGATAATTTTAAGAACGATGGATTTTTTAGCGATGAGGACTTAGCGTTTTTAGAAGCCATCGGTCACCAAATTGCAATTTCTATAGTAAATGCTAGAGCTTTTCAAGAAAAGGAAAAACAAACAAAAGAATTAGAAACCATTTTGTCTTTACATAATGAGTTGAATCATGTGGCTTTAAAAGGGGACGGTACATTTTCTTTAGTAAAGAAGCTAGCGGAAAAGTTCAGCGGATCGATTCTTTACTTTGATTCACTTTACCGCTTGAAAACATCTTATCCTCCTTCTGAAGATCATCATTTCTATATAAAAGAATGGTTAAAGAAAAATGCAAAGAAATTAAGTATTCCAAGATTGCTTGACATCTATAAAAAAGAAGAATGGGTAGGTCAAGCAATTGGGGTGATGTCTTCTTTCGGTACAATTGGTTTTTTGGTGGTAACTGAACAGGAGAAGGAATTAAATTTAATTGGTGAATTGGCTTTTAAGCACGCAGCATCTATTATGGCCATTGAACAAATGAAACAGCAAGAACAAATGAAGCATCAACTCACGGAAAAAGAAGAATTATTAAAAGATATATTGAAAAATAACTTTACTCAAGAAGTACAAAGAGCTTTGAAGAGATATGGGATTAGTATCGAAGACAAATGTATCTTTATGGGTATCGAACGGTTGATGAATGATGAAGCATTAGAGAGTTTTATTTCAATAGAAAATCAGGTGAAAAGAGTCTTTCAAGATCGCTTTCTAACTATTTGTTTTCCAGGTAGGGATATGGTTTATGTGATGCTCGCTTCTAAAGATTCTATATTGAATAGGGAAGAAGAATTAAAAACGAGGTCAGAGAGACTTCAACAATATTATCATCCAAATTTAATATATATAGGACGATCTGTCGATTCATTAAGACAAGCCGACATTTCTTTTAAAGATGTACAAATCATGCCTGATTTTTTAGTTGAGCAAGGGAAAAAGGCCAGTAAAGTCATAGGATTTAGAGAGATAGGGTATAGAAGATACTTAAACGATGTATCGGATGATGATGCTACTGCTTTTGTGATGATATTCTTAGAAGAGATTGTACAAGCAAATAAAAATGATTGGCTAAAAACACTTACCGCATACTTACAAACGGACAAAAACGCAGTGAAAACAGCAGAAGAGATGCATCTACACCCTAATACAGTTTATTACCGCATTCAGCAAATAGAAGAGAAGCTTAATATTAATCTTGATTCATTGGAGGATTGTATGAATGTAAGAATAGCACTTGATCTTTATCAACTAAAGCATTTGTAAAATAAGAATAAATAAAGGCTCTACAGTGAAGATTTACGTTAGCAATGGCAAGAAAGGTGTAATTCTATTGTAGAAAGAGTGATGCTAGAATAGTAATGAAAAATAAACACGAATGCTATTCTATGTTCGGTATGCAAATAGATGCTTCCTTAAGTAGAATGCATTCGTGTTTGATTTTAAGGTGAAAAAAGTATATTTCTAATTCATTTAATTATGAGGTCTAAAGGCCAAGAAGTCCTTCCAGGAGGTCAAGGTCCTGGTGGCCCCACCAGATATATACCTAACCGGAGCCAGGGTATATGTGTAATCATAAGCAGGTAGATACCATTTATGATTTGTTTGGTCATTGGATTCGCCTCATTATTTCATATGGACCATCAGATGAACCAATATGAAATAGGAGAAAAACCAATCGTTAAACGCCGCGCTTATTTCCCCATATATATGTGTGTAATTGAGGGAGAACTCTTATACTTTTAAATTCACTATCATGCATTGTTTTCTCTACTAACCATTCATATTTAGCTAGTAGGTTACTTCTTAGCACATCGTTATTGACTGTCATGCTGTCATCGTTGCCAACTTGTAAGCAGAAGGAAAGTCTTGGATAGCGTAAGTGGACTTTTTTTGCATAAGCTAAATCTTCTTCATTAAAGACCACAACTTTTAAATTGGGTTGCTTTTCTTCAAGTTGAGCAATAATTTCATCTAGCTTATTGAAATCGGTTTCCATTTGTGAGCTTGGTGGTTTCGGGGATAATGTCAGAAAATCGATATCCTTAAACCAATCTTGCCACTTGCTACCTTGTGTTTCCAAAGCTGTTTGCACTTTTTTGTCTTTGAGAAGCGTCACTAATTCACCTAGGTTTTTTAGTAATGCTGGATTGCCTCCAGAAATAGTCACAAAATCAAAGTGATCTCCGCCGATGTTTTTTAACTCATGCCAAATTTCTGTCGCTGTCATTTGTTTAATTAAATGTTTACTAGAACCATCCCAAGTAAAAGAAGAGTCGCACCAAGTACAAGCGTAATCACATCCAGCAGTACGAACAAACATCGTTTTCTGGCCAATAACAATGCCTTCACCTTGAATGGTTGGTCCGAAGATTTCCATTACAGGTATTTTACTCATCTTCCATCCACTCCCTTCTTACTTCAGCAAAGCTTGTAGGAGTTTCATAGAGTTTGACATATTCCACTTTAAGTTGTTGCGGGCTATCTACTAGCGCTTCTTTCATTTTTTCGTAAACCCATACAACGATGTTTTCTGCTGTTGTATTCATGGGTGGTAGTGTTTCATTAATATACTTGTGATCGAGGTGAATTTCAATTTCTTCTTTCCAAAGTTGCTTAATATTTGCGAAATCAACAACGATTCCACGATCATCAGTATAGCCACTAATACCGAATATGACTTCATAGGTATGACCATGTAGATTTTTACATTTCCCTTCATAAGCATGAAGATGATGGGCCGCATCAAATGTAAAGGATTTACTAACGAGTACCCTTTTATGATGATATTTTAGTTGGTCTTTCTGAATATGCTCATCTATTTTCTGAAGTTCCTCAACTATACGAAAGCCATATAAATCCTTCATGACATTTTCACCTGCAAATACTGAGTCAAGCCTTGCATTCGAAGCTCACAAGCAGGACATTCGCCACATCCGTCTGCAATGACACCATTGTAACAAGTGAGTGTTTTATTTCTAACATAATCAAGTTTGCCAAAATCATCAGCCATCGCCCATGTTTCTGCTTTGTTTAGCCACATAAGGGGCGTATGTATGACAAATGGCCTTTCCATAGATAAATTTAAAGTGACATTTAATGATTTAATAAATTGATCACGACAATCCGGATAACCACTAAAATCTGTTTCGCATACACCTGTAATGATATGCCTTGCCCCTATTTGGTAAGCGAGAATGCCAGCGAAGGATAGAAATAATAAATTTCTACCTGGTACGAAGGTTGAAGGTAATGCCCCATCTTCACCATTCTTGACATCGATATTTGATCGTGTCAACGCATTAGGCGCTAATTGGTTTAGCAGTGTCATATCTAAAATATGATGTTCAATTTGTAAATCAGCTGTAATTGCTTTGGCACAGTCAATCTCAATTGCATGCCTTTGGTTGTAATCAAACGTTACAGCGACTACTTCAGAGAAATGTTCCAAAGCCCAGAATAAACAAGTAGTACTGTCTTGCCCGCCACTAAATACGACAATGGCTTTTTCATTTTTTTTCATAATTAATCTCCTTTTAAACAGAAAAACAGCACCACTAAGAAAATGGCGCTGTTTTTCCTTAGTTTTTTTGAGAGGGTTTAGCTAGAACCTCTACCGCTAAGCGGAATTTGACTTAAGTTGTCGCTAGTCATTATAACATAAATAATGAGCAGTATTCGTCTTTTTTAGGCTCTTTTTCGCATAGATTGTTGTTGTCCAGCAAATATTCACTTAGTAATACTGGAAATTTCCGATTGTAAGGTATAAAAAAACAACCATTCCTTTATGGAGTGATTGTATTTGTTATTCCCTTCAATTATTTCATGTTGAGCATCAATAATTAAAAAAGTTTGTTTCAAATGATTTTCCCCTTTTACTGGTGGAAATATGCTAGACATATTCTCTATAATACTTACTACCTTCGTAAATACATGTAATTTCTAAAAATGTACTCAACACTTATGTACTAATAGGACAACTAAATGAAATTTCCCTTCTTGGCCTTTTCACGAGTTCTCCTCCGCAGTTAGGGCATACATAATTCATATGCACTGTGCATTCCTTGCAAAAAGTACATTCATGTGTACAAATATACGCTAAAGAATTTTTATTAAGTCCCTTGTTACATTTTTCGCAATTACTCCTCATTTCTAAAGACATATTTAATCTCCTTTATTATCATAATTTTGGAAACTTTCTAGTTTAATTCTAATAAATTGGTTGCTATTTTTACATATTAATCTTATTGTAATTTTATAAAATATCTTTCTTTTTAACTAAAAAAGTTTGTTTGACTTAAAATTTTAATGAGGAGGTAAAAATATGGATGAAATTGATCAAAATATATTATTGCACTTACAGGAAAATGCTCGAACATCTTTCACTGAATTAGGAAAGAAGGTGGGATTATCTACTCCTGCTGTTAATGAGAGAGTTAAGAAGCTTGAAGAAAAAGGGATAATAGTTGGCTATAAAGCAATCATTAATCCAGAAAAAGTAGAAAAACCCATAATGGCTTTTATACTATACGACAATACCAAGTGTGAACAATTTGTAGAGTTTTGCAAAAATCATTCTAGTGTTATTGAATGTCATCGACTGGCTGGATCATATAATTATTTAATTAAAGTTTTAACTGATTCTGTCCAATCTTTGGAAAGCTTTATTGATGCTTCCATGTCATTTGGACAGCCCTCCACATTGATTAGACTCTCTTCACCTGTTGATAGTAGATTAATACAGTAAGACTTTTTTGATGAGAAAAAGTGCTGTATTATTAATCATCTTTTCCAATGTATTTGTTTTGAAAATGGATATATTCCTAAAGGCTCTTGTAAGTCATCATCGCAAGGTCATATACCTCTTGTAGTGAGAATAAAAAGGGAATACAAAAATCATATTAAAAATAGCAAACCTTATAAATGATATTGCTTTTTTAGCATTTCTTCTTCAGCTAACCTACTTTTTGTTCCATAAGAAAAAAGAGCAACGCATCATTCCCCCAAGGTCCGTTCCATATAAAATTCTATGTTTACACTTTTTTGAAAGTCGAGAATAGAGTCGAGAATAGATTACTATATTTATAAGATGGATAATTTGGCAAAAGAGGTGAAGTCCCGATGAAATTAAGGGAGCATAAAAGCTTTGTTCGTTTTTGGATTGCATCGACAACTTCAAGCTTTGGCACATATATTACAACTCTGGCTCTTCAGGTATTAGTGGTTGGTAATATGGGAGGCAGTGCTGTTGATGTTGGCTGGGTTTCAGCATCTAGATGGCTTCCGTATGTACTATTGGGATTAATAGCGGGGGTTTTGGTTGATCGTTTTCATCGAAAGACTGTATTGGTGGTAACAGATATAGGACGCGGCATGATACTTACCTTCATTTGCTTTATGTCTATTACAGGAGTAATCAGTATTGGCTTACTCATGTTCCTGCTGGTGCTCTTTGGTACTTTGTCTCTTTTTAATGATTCTGCCCACCAGTCCTTTGTGCCACAATTAGTCCCTCGTCCTTTATTAACACGTGCAAATGCACGGTTGGAACAAAGCTCAGCGGTTGCTGAAACGAGCGGTCCAGCCATTGGGGGCGGACTTGTCTCATTGATTGGTGCACCAATTGCCCTTCTTTTTGATGCCTTATCGTATTTGTTTTCAGGTGTATTAATGGCATCGATTAAACACCAGACCTCAAAAAAAGTGAAGACTGGATCACTTGGTCAGCAAATCAAGGAAGGTTTGCGATGGGTCTATCAACACCAATATCTTCGTCCCCTCGCTTTAAACACGCACGCCTGGTTTCTCTTTCATAGCATGACGATGACGATCCTAGTATCCATGTTTTTAATTGAACTTGGCTTCGATGCCTTACTCCTTGGGTGTGTCCTTGCGGCTGCAGGTGTTGGTGCTGTCGCAGGAACCTCACTATCTTCTCGAGCCGGGGTGCGCTTTGGTGTCGGGCGTGCAATGGCTTTTTCTCGAATTCTTTATGGCCCAGCAGTAATCTTGATGGCTCTAGCTCCAGCAGCTAACAACTCAGATTCGCCGTACATAGCTCTCATGTTTGTGATTGTAGGCCAGCTCTTTTATGGCTTTGCTATGGGAATCGAAGGTCCTCTTGAAATGGGATATCGACAATATGTCACGCCATCCCACTTCCAAGGGCGCATGAATGCCACACTACGATCCATCAACCGTAGTGCAGTCGTTATCGGCGCTCCACTAGGAGGTACCCTCGCTGACGGACTAGGTTTCAAAACAGCTTTATGGATTTCGATAGCTGGCCTCATTTTATGCGGATTATGGTTTAGTCTTTCATCAATGAGAAAAGCTCGAATAGAAGACGCTGAAATCTAAAAGCTGCCGCGATAGATCAATAAATAATGCAAATACTACCTTAAGGCACCGTGTTTAAATATTTCTATAATTTAAAACCATGAGGATTCTTTTTTACTTGCTTAATTCTTTTGTCATTTTAACAATTTCCTGTTGATACTAAAGTATTTCTACGTAAAAGCAACAATTTTTACGATTTAAAAAGCAGAAGGGATAAAAAGGTCAACGCTATTCTTAATCTATTCCTGAGGTGCTTCATGAATAAAAGGAAGGAGTTTTTAAGGAGAGAAGAGAAGTAAAGTATTCAGTAAAAGTCTACTAAAAAGATAAGAAATGGCTTTAAGATTGTTTCTTGAAAGAAGGTGTAAAGGAATGAGGTGGAAGCTTAGAATTCCTTTAATCCTATTGACGATGGGGCTAACGTCTAAACTCTATCAACTATTCATAGGTAATGGTTCCTTTTTCAATAGTTTACTCTATATCTTCCTAACAGGTGTAGTGATTTTTATATTGGAACGAACACGCATTAACAATCAGAAGGTTCATTTTTCATTTGGTGTGTTGATTATATTTGTTGGTATAATGGTAGATTATTTCTCACAATAGGAAATGATCTTTAGTAAAACGAATGCTCGTATGAAGATGGAGGTGTTTCTAATGAGTTTAACAATTGATAGTAAGATAAATAATGTTTTTATTCATGTCTCGAACTTAAAGTACTCAGCCACATGGTATGCAACTTTAATGGGGTTAACAATTGATCAGGAAAAAATTCAATCTCCTGTATTTAATCTACCTGTTACAGGTGAAACAGGATTGACCCTTGATGATCATACAAAAGATCCTAGCTTTGTTTTTAAACCGGCTTCACATGCGATGTTTAATTTGTATACCCGTGATATTGATAAGGCTTATCAATTTGTCATCTCGAATGATATAAAAATAGTAAAAGAAATAGAATGGGTAGGTGATTTGGCTTATTTTCTCATTGCTGACCCTGATGAAAATGTATTGATGCTATGCAATAAGTAAAAAAATGAACCCAGTTCGCAAAAAAGAAGCGGACTGGGTTCATTTTTTTATTTGGTTAGTGAATCTTCAATTGTTTCTGTTTTTGCTCCTTCAAGAAACTTTAAAGCAGCTGTTCCTAGTGTTTTAGCTGCGATAAGAAGGGAGCGCTCATCAATATTAAATCGTGGGTGATGATGAGGATAGGTAATTTTCCAATTAGGATCCTGTGCCCCTGTAAAGAAGAATGCTCCTTTTACATGTTGGAGATAATAAGCGAAATCTTCTCCACCCATAAGCGGGTCACATTCTACTACTTCTGTTACTTCTTCAATTTCCTTAGAGATATTCGCAATAAATGCTGCCTCTTCTGGATGGTTAACAACAGCGGGGTAGCCCCGTTTGTATTGGTAATCATAGGTTGCCCCAAATAACTGGCATGTTGAACTTAAATAGTTATCAAGCTCTTTTTCTATTAAATCACGTGTATCCTCATCAAAGGTTCTTACTGTACCGATTAGTTTAGCTGTATCAGCAATGACATTAAAAGGGTTTAATGCTTCAAAATGACCAACTGAGACGACAGCTGGATGAAGAGGGTTCGCTCGGCGAGAAACAATTTGCTGTGCACTTGCGACAAATTGGGAGCCAACCATCACTGCATCTTTTGTTAAATGCGGTTCAGAGCCATGACCACCTTGTCCTTGAATGAGAATATTGAATTGGTCAGCTGCAGCCATAATAGGTCCTTCTTTGACTTGTATCGTGCCAAGAGGGAAGGTTGACCAAATATGTGTGCCAAATATGGCGTCAACACCATCTAAGCAACCATCTTCAATCATAGAAATTGCACCACCAGGGGCAATTTCTTCAGCGAATTGGTGAATAAAAACAATTGTTCCTTCAATATCTTCCTGGATTTTATTAAGTGCTTTAGCTAAAACGAGTAAAGTTGCTGTATGTCCGTCATGGCCACAAGCGTGCATCGCACCATCGATTTTTGATTTATATGGAAGGTCATTTTCTTCTTGAATGGCTAATGCGTCGAAATCAGCCCGAAGCGCAACTGTTTTACCTGGTTTTCCACCACGAAGCGTAGCCACAACACCCCTGCCACCTACTCCGGTGCGAACGTCATGACCGAGCTTTTCGTGATAGTCAGCTATATAAGCAGGTGTTTTCACTTCTTGATACGAGATTTCAGGGTATTCATGAAGAAACCGGCGGATAGAAATCATTTCTTCTTCGTACTCTTTTAATAAAGCAAATAATTTTTCCATTACGTGAACGCCTCTTTTCAAAAAGATTTAAATAATTGAATAGTATAATTATAAGAAAATTGATTCTCCAGGTCCAACTGGTAATCCAAGAAGGTACCATAGGGAGAACAGAATAATCCATCCGATGGCAAAACAAATTGAGTAAGGTAATAAGGCAGAGATTAATGTTCCAATCCCAATTGATTTATCATGCTTTCTAGCGAAAGATAATAAAATAGCAAAGTAGGCGAGCATCGGCGTAATCGGGTTTGTTATGGAGTCACCAATACGGTAAGCCATTTGTGTAAATGCTGGACTATAACCTAAATACATAAACATTGGTACAAAGATAGTGGCTAAAAGTGCCCATTTGGCTGATGCACTGGCAATTAAAAGATTAATAAATGCACAAATAATAATAAAACCAATTAACATTGGTAATCCTGTGAAATTCATTGCTTGTAAGAGCTCAGCGCCTTTAATAGCAAGAATAGGACCAATGTTACTCCAATTAAAGAAAGCAATCATTTGAGCTGCGACAAAAGCCAATACAATAAATGGAGCTAAATCAGCAATGGATTTGAACATTTTATCTGCGACATCTTTATCAGATTTGATCGTCTTTGCTCCAATGCCGAAAGCAATAGCTGGTAGTAAGAATAAGAATAGCATAATCGGTACAATACCTGACATAAATGGACTATTGATAAAAGAACCTGTTTCAGCATCTCTTAACCATCCATTTTCAGGAATAACAGCGATAAGTAAAATGGCGATATAAGCAAAAACTGTGATACCAGCCCATTTTAATCCCCGTTTTTCAGCGCTTGTAATTTCTGCAATCGCTTCTACTTTACCATCGTATTTACTAAATCGTGGTTCGACAAACTTAACGGTTACCCACGTAGCTAGTCCAACGAGTAGAAAGGTTGAGGCAATCAAGAAATAATAGTTCATTGTCGGATTGCCAATATAATTAGGATCGACCATTTTTGCAGCTTGTTCGGTAATACCAGCTAACAATACATCTAGTGAATTTAGTAGAATATTAGCTGAAAAACCACCACCAACTGCAGCATACGTAGCAATTAAACCTACTAGCGGGCTTCTGCCGACACTCATAAAGATAAGTGCAGCGATAGGTGGGAATACAATAAATGCTGCATCAGCAGCTACTCCACCTACAATTGCTGTAAAAAGAACGACTGGAAGGATGAGCTTCTTAGGTGCACTTAACACTGATTTTTTCATAACAAGTTGTATAAGACCAGTGGCTTCTGCAACGCCTACACCAAGCATAGTGACAAGTACTAGTCCGAGTGGAGCGAAGGAGGTGAAATTGCTAACCATATTGGTGAGAATCTGTTCAATCCCTGCTCGGTTGAGGAGATTAATCACTTCTATCGGTTCTCCAGAACTAGGGTCAGTAGCAGAAACACCAATCTTAGCAAGTAAAAAAGATAAAATAAGTATCATACCTGACATGATTACAAAAAGTGTAATAGGGTCTGGTAATTTATTTCCTGCTCTTTCAATGCTATCGAGGAATCGATCAGTTAATTTCTTTTTAGTCGGTAAAGGTGCTTGCTGTTTTGGAATTGCGCTCATATATACCCTCCTTGTTGATTAACTTTTTTGAAAATTATAAGGGTATTACGAGGAAAAAACTATGTGATGAACTCTAAAAAAAATATATTTATTTAGATCATACTACAAAATTATACACTTTCTGATGATTGAATGAAGTGGACAAACCTACATATATCAAAGGGAATATGTAATTTCTAATACTTTATCTCACTAATGAATTTAAGTGGTGAAAAATATCAGACTATGAGAATTAAATAGTAAGTAATAAGGGTTTTCTTGTGAAAATTGTAATAAATGGTTAGAAGTTGAAACTTTAACTTGTGGGATTCGTAAATCATTACGATGGGAGGGTGTTTGATTAATGAGGTTGATCAAAAGAAAAAAGAGCAAAAAGAAGAAAGAATCCATTTGGGATGTTTTATTTGAAATCGTCTTGTGGATCCCTGAGATTCTATTGTGGCCATTAAGAGCTTTATTTTTTCTTGGAAGGAAAACCTACCATTTCTTTATTTCTAATTAAGGAATAAGGTTCTTACTTCCCTTTCTTTCTTTTTTCTTATAATATGGTATTGGTGAAAAGAATAGGACATTGTTTACAGCATGATAAACAGTTTATAAATAAAAGGTAGGTATAGGATGGAACAATTGATATTAGATCTTGTAAATTGGTTTAAAGATTTATCATATATAGGTATTTTTCTTGCTCTTTGTATTGAATTTATTCCGGCTGAAGTTGTTTTGCCGTTGGCTGGTTTTTGGGTGTCTGAAGGAGACATGTTGTTCTGGGGTGTAGTCATTGCCGGCTCTTTAGGTGGTGTTGTCGGCCCGCTTACATTATATGCAGTGGGTCGTTACGGTGGTAGACCTATATTAGAAAAGTACGGCAAGTATTTTTTTATGTCCCCAGAGAATTTAGAGAAGGCGGATGCGTTTTTTGCTAAACACGGGGCATTTGTTGCTTTCTCTGCTCGTTTTCTTCCAGGGGTGAGAACAGTGATTTCTGTCCCTTGTGGGATGGCAAAAATGAATCCTTGGGTTTTCTCACTATATACATTATTAGCGATGACCCCGATTACATTCTTTTATGTTTACTTAGGTGTACAATTAGGCGAAAATTGGTCAGATGTAAAACCAATACTAAATCAATATCTTGTTCCAATTGGTATAGTACTCGTTATATTGTTTGTCATTTATTTATTGATTAAAAGAAGGAAAAATCAAAAAGCAGAATCACTTTCAGATTTCTTAGGAAAAAAATAAAAATGAAAAGCCATGACCTCACTGATAGATTAGTGAGGTCATGGCTTTTTTATTTTAATAGCAAAAATCTTGAAATTTAATAGTTGAACAGTTATTTGCAGGATGTTACCAATCAAATTGGCAGGCACACAATGAGACAAATATTTGTTTCATAAGGGTAATAAGGAAAAGAGAGGGAACTGCGCGCAAGTATTGAATACGCGCACAAGTTAAAAGAAAAAGGCAAAGAATTACGAGCAAGTAGTGAATACGCGAAAAAATACAAAAGAAAAAGACAGGGAATTGCGCGCAAGTAGTGAATACGCGCAAAAGACAAAAGAAAAATGGAGGGAATTGCGCGCAAGTAGTGAATACGCGCAAAAAGACAAAAGAAAAATGGAGGGATTTGTGCGCAAGTAATGAATACGCGCAAAAAGACAAAAGAAAAATGGAGGGAATTGCGCGCAAGTAATGAATACGCGCAAAAAGACAAAAGAAAAATGGAGGGAATTGCGCGCAAGTAGTGAATACGCGCAAAAGACAAAAGAAAAAGGCAGGGGATTGCGTGCAAGTAGTGAATACGCGCACAAGTTAAAAGAAAAAGGCAAAGAATTACGCGCAAGTAATGAATACGCGCAAAAGACAAAAGAAAAAGGCAGGGAATTGCGTGCAAGTAGTGAATACGCGCACAAGTCAAAAGAAAAAGGCAGGGAATTGCGCGCAAGTAGTGAATACGCGCAAAAGACAAAAGAAAAAGGCAGGGAATTGTGTGCAAGTAGTGAATACGCGCAAAAGACAAAAGAAAAAGGCAGGGAACTGCGCGCAAATAGTGTTTACGTGCAAAAGACAAAAGAAAAAGGCAGAGAACTGCGCACAAGTAGTGAATACGCGCACAAGTCATAAGAAAAGGGCAGAGAACTGCGCGCAAGTAACGTATACGCGCACAAGTTAAAAGAAAAGAGCAGGGAATTGCGCGCAAGTAGTGAATACGCGCACAAGTCATGTTTATATGCCAAGATCACACGCAAAGTAGAGGATGCTATGGGCATAAATAAAATGTATATCGATAGCTTGAGGGTTTTAAAAGGAGCTAGATCGACAGAAGGATTCTGTATAATTTAATTTTTTTCCATAAGCAGTCGAACTTCACTTATCTTTCTTTCTTCTTTCTAAAAGCATCACATCTCTCCATCCGTCTACATGCTTGGCGATTTTCTCACGGATTCCTACTTGGCGAAATCCGTGTTTTTTATGTAAAGAGAGACTTGCATGGTTTTGTGGAAAGATACTGGCTTGCAATGTCCAGATCCCATGCTTCTCACTTTCAATGATTAAATTTGATAATAATATTGAGCCAATCCCTGTTCCTTGATATCCATTGAGAATATAAATACTTATTTCCGCAACCCCCTTATATACCTCTCTATTCGAATAAGGGGTTAGGGCAGCCCAGCCAACCACTTGCTGTCCATTTTTAGCAACTAAACGAGCATAAGGTAAATGTTTCTCATGCCAGTTATGCCAGTTTGGTGTTTCCTGCTCGAAAGTAGCTAAGCCGCTATCTATCCCTTGTTGGTAGATCTCTTTTACTGATTCCCAATCTTCAACTACTAATGATTCGATTTTCATAGCTATTCTCTCCTCTATATCTCCTATTTTTCAAAAAATGTCTTTTTATCAAAGGAGATAATTGTTAATAGTGTAATATCTCTTATAAGAAAAAGATATCAATCATTTCTAAGGAGGAGTATAAATGAGGAGTTATGTATCGAAAAGTAAGCGTGGTATTAATCGTGAATCTCTCCCGTTTAAATTGTACGAGAAGGCAAAGAAATTTGGTGTGTGGGACCCTCGTGACATTGATTTTAGTCAAGATAAGAAAGATTGGCATACTTTATCAAAAGAACAACAGGATTCGATACTCAGACTAGTTGCCTTGTTCTATAGCGCTGAAGAGGCTGTAACAAAAGATATTCTGCCACTGATTTATGCGATATCAAAACAAGGTCAATTTGAAGAAGAAATGTTTTTAACGACCTTTCTTTTTGAGGAAGCAAAACATACAGATTTCTTTCATTTGTTTTTAAAAGAAGTAGGTATAGAAAGAGATTTGAATAATTATCATTCAGAAGCATATTTAAATGTGTTTGATGAAATCCTTCCGCAAACGATGGAAAAGCTATTGGTAGATCAGACTCCACAAACAATAGCTGATGCAGCAGTTGTATACAATATGTTTGTTGAAGGTATATTGGCGGAAACGGGGTATTGGAATTTCTATGAAAACCTAAAAGACTTAAAAAAATTACCAGGCTTACTTGAAGGGATATCTTATATTAAAAGAGATGAGTCGAGACATATTGGCTTCGGAACTTTCTTGCTACAACGTCTTATTACTGAAGATGACTCTATGTTTGATTATATTATGAATAAACTTCATCATCTCATGCCAATTGCCGAGGCAATTAATCAAATGCCTGAAGAAGTTAACCCATTTGGGGTGAAATTAGCAGATAGCCGAGCTTTTATGCTGAAGCAGTTACATGCAAGAATAGAAGTTTTACGTAGAGCGAAAGGTAAAACCTTAGAAGAAATTTATAAAATGGAACTTGTTGTAGAGTAGGATATGCTGTTCTTTTAAGCCGTTCAAAAAGAATGGCTTTTTATTTTGAAAAAAGTAAAGTCCATTTCCCCTTTCTTAATATTGAATTTAGTGACATGTTATCTATAGCTCGCTTTATATAAATAGAGGTTGGATATGAATGGAAATGGATTGTTGAGTAGTGTTAAAATAAAGAATGAGTCAATATAGCGAGGTCATTATGGATATATCTTATTTAGGATTAGCACTGGTAGAGTCATGGGGGATTGAAACGAGCACAAAATGGAAGATGGAGAATCCTGCTTCAGGACAATGTGGTGTCACAGCATTAGTTGTTCAAGAATATTTAGGTGGAGAAATTGTAAAAACATTTATCGGCGAGATGTGGCATTTCTATAATAAAATTGGAGATAACTATATAGATTTTACAGCCAGTCAATTCGATACTGCCATTGATTATAAGCCTGTTGTTTCTAACAGACAGGAAGCCTTTGAGGATACCAATATCAATCAGTATCGTTATTTAACAAAGGAAATGAACAATCGACTTTATTACTCCTTAGAGAGGTAGGAAGAAATGATGGTAGATAGCCTTATTTTTGATTTAGATGGCACGTTATGGGATTCTAGAAAAACAGTTGCTGATTCATGGAATATCGTTATTCGAAAAGATGCAGAAGTGAAGAAAGAATTAACAGTAGCAGATTTAAAAGCAACAATGGGGCTAAGAATGCATGAAATTATGGAAAGACTGTTCCCTTATTTAAGTAAGGAGAAAAGAGAATCATTATTAGAAGAGCTAAGCAAAGAGGAACTAGGACATATCCGGAACTATGGAGGGACACTATACCCAAAAGTAGAGGAAACCTTGTCAGAGTTGGCTAAGACCTATCAATTGTTCATCGTAAGTAATTGCCAAGAAGGTTATATTGAAGCGTTCTACGAAGCACATGGATTGGAAAAATATTTTCAGGACTTTGAAAACCCAGGAAGAACTGGATTATCTAAAGGGGAAAATATACAACTCATAATAAAGAGAAACAATCTACAGTCTCCCATTTATATTGGCGACACAGATGGAGATAGAGAAGCTGCAAAATATGCCGGGATACCTTTTGTGTATGCGAGTTACGGTTTTGGAGAAGTGATAGACAAAGATCATATAATTGAACAATTTCAAGACCTACTACATATGAGGCTAGAGAGGGGATAGCTTATGAAAGCATTGGTCATATTATTCCCCGCATACGCTGATTTTGAAATTAGTCATAGTTTATTTTTACTTCGAAAAGTCGCAAAAATGGAAATTGTTACTGCAACGGTTGATGGATCGCCAGTAACTAGTATTGGTGGATTAAAAACAGCAATTGATGTCTCATTAGAAAATCTGAATATAAATGATTACCATTTTATTTTAATCCCCGGTGGTGATGGAATTGATAACGAGCTGATGAATAATAAATGGTTAATTCAACAAATTCAATCAGCATTCCAATCACGTATTCCGATTGCATCCATCTGTGCATCGGCATTAATTCTAGGAAAAGCAGGTATATTGTCTGGTGAGCATTTCACTTGTTTAGCACATACTTATGATAAGTATCAATCACTTTTCGAATCAAGCTTCTATACAGGACAACCAATTGAAGTAAATAATCGCATAATTACGGCTAAAGGAACATCATTTGCTGCTTTTGCTATTGCCACGCTTAAACTAACTGGGGTAGAACTCACTGACCAAGAGTGGGAAAAATGGCGCCAGTTTTGCATGATAACATAGTATTTATTTGATATGAAGTAAATCAGAAGAAACTAGTAATCACTTATATATTGGTTTTGAAAGAAAAAGCACAAGGGGTGTGTTATTTTTGGATGAACGTAATGATTTAATTGGTGATATGTTAAAAGGTAAAAAATCTACGCCACTGCCAGGACAAGGTAAACCACTTCCTAAAGGCTATCTACAGAGGGATATTTTTCAAAACTTCCAAAAAGTTGCCAAGGATGCTGGTTACTTACCTACATGGTTAACACTTCAAAAGGAAATCGCATTGCTTGTACATCAAGCACAAAGTAAACAAGATATTGCCAACATTAATGAAAAAATTAAAAAATACAATTCGATTTGTCCACCACAAATGCAGCGCTACCCAATTAGTCTAGAGGGGCTAGAAAAAGCAAAAACACTATGGTAAAAAAAGTCTACTCGAACAGATTCTTATTCGTTTGATAGTCAGCCTGTTATACTTGCAAAAAAGGAGGCGATCATTTTGAATAAAATTATATTATTCGATGGGGAATGCAATTTCTGTGATCAGAGTGTGCAGTTTATATTGAAGAGGGACCATCAGGGTGAGTTTTATTTTGCCTCCTTACAAGGTGAAAACGGGCAATCTCTATTAAAAAAACACGAAATAGATCCGGCAACTGATAGTTTTATATATATAGAAGACGATCGTGCCTATGATCAATCAACTGCTGCAATTAAAGTATTGCAACAATTAAGGGGAATGTGGAAACTAATAGCTGTCTTCCGTATCATTCCAAAACCGATCAGAGATAAGATGTATCAATTTATTGCTAAGCGGAGATATAAGTGGTTCGGTAAAAAGGAAAGTTGCCGTTTACCCTCACCGGAAATTCGAAAAAGATTTCTTGATTAATCTGATTGATTGGTAATCAAAACAATAGGCATACATTTCATTTTAATAACATATATTGTGATTTAGTTGTTAAAAGACACGTTCAATCTACAAAAAAAAACAGAAGGTTATCTTCTGTTTTTTTTAAGCAGTTGGTTTATTAAAATACTTTGTTGTAAAGGAAGTTAAAATTGCAAGAACTGTGTACAATACTGTCCAAATCATAAAGGTTCCATTATAGATTGTAAAGGAGAGTAAAGTAAAGATAATTGCTGTTAATAAAGGAACGAGATACATATTCCGTTTTTTCCAAGCCACAAGAATAGAAGCGGCTAATACAATAGTTGGATAGATAAGTATTGTTAATACGAGTGTCATTTTAAATCGCCTCCATTATCTCTATACCCGAAAAATAAAAAAAGAACCATTTTCGGTTCTTTAAAATTCTTTTTGGGAGATAGGAAGAAATAATTTAATACCCCTACGATTAAAAGGAAGGAGTTTGGAGTCAAGCGCAAGATGACTAATATATCCCGTCATACAAGCAATATAAGCGCCATTTATGCCCGTCGATAATTGAAAAAAATCAGCAATAAAATGAAAGAATACTACACCTAAAATAGAATGAGTGTAACTCCTATGTGGGACAAATGATGCTATAAGAATATAGCAGCCCATGAGCATAAGCCAAACTTCTTGTAATAATATTCCGCACACAATGACTCCTATACCAGTAATGATAAGCATATGTCGCTGCTTTATATAGGAAGATAAAAGAAACATCGCAAGTCCAATCCCCATGCTTACCCATTGATCTACGGCTGTAGCTTCATAAAAACTATAAAAAATAATTAATAATCCAATCATTTGCGCAGTTGCTTTAATAAATTTGTGAGAGAGGGTGATTCTATTTCTCAGTTTACCGTCGATATCTAAATCTGGTAAAAGTGCAGATATTGTGCCAATACCAATAAGCGCTAATGTGGCCGATGGCGTTGCTTGGAGTGTATTTGCGGTCACAAAACCTGCAACAGCACCAATACTCGCATGAGCGGTACCATTCACTTTAATTCCACCTTTTTCTAAGTTGTCTTTTTCTATTCTACAATAAAACATCTGTTCTGTTTATCCTTTTTGCAGGAAAAATGTCAAATGAACAAGAATTTATGTTAAATACTTTGATTAATGGGAATCAATCTCTCTTTTTTTCATCTTTTAAAACGATTTTGCCATAAAGAAGGTTAGGTACGACCCTTTTTATGGGTAAATACATTGAAATAAGCGGAATAAAAGGTTTATGGTCACAAGAATATTTAAACGAATGACTATCGTTTTTATGTTTAAGATTCAAAAAAAGAGGAGAGGGACAATGAACTGGACACATCCATTTGCACTGGCAGTATTAGCTTTCTGGGCGTCTTATTTTATGAATGATTCATTAAGCATCTCCTTATTATTGGCGTTGGGTGGATTCATCATCGGTTTGATATTCTCATTATTGATTTTTAAGAAGGCAAAAAGAAAACATATATGACAAGGAACTATGAATTTATATTCCTACTAAGAGGGTGATGACGATACAAGCGGTTTTATTTGATTTTGACGGGACATTAGCTAATACATTGCCACTGTGCATTTATTCATTACAGGAAGTGTTTCTTAAATTTGATCAGCGAGAATTAGCTGTGAAAGAAGCGAAAGAGTGGTTAGGAAATTCGGAAAAGAAGATTATAGAAGAGCATTTAATAAGCAATCAGAAATTAGAGGCAATTGAATATTATTATAAGGTGTACAAGAACAATCATTCAAGGTTAGTAGATAATAATAGAGAAATTGACCATTTATTGTCCTATTTGAAAGAGGAAGGAATTAAGCTGGCGATCGTTACAGGGAAAGGGAGAAGAAGTTTGCAGATTTCTTTAGAATGTCTGCATATGACAACCATTTTTGACTGTATAGTTACGGGAGATGATGTAGTGCAAGCAGAACCTGATCCAGAAGGTATCACTCTAGCCTTATCCATGCTAGATGTACCGGCATCCGAGGTAATTTTTTTAGGGGATAGCAATTGTGATATCGAAGCAGGGTTAAAGGCGAATATTTATACAGCGGGTGTGCATTGGCTACCTGATGGAAAGACAACTGAATTTAAGGTGATACCAGATTCAGCTTTTATAACGGTGGATGAATTTTTGGAATTTTTAAAATTAGGTGCTTTACACGAGAGTTAACAAAATAAATAGATGAATAGGGGGCAAAGAAGCATGAGTATTCAATATCCAATAGGCGAATTTTCTGTATGTGAAGAGGACATTAATGAGAACAAGATTAATACTTGGATAATGGAAATAGAGAAATTTCCGCGCCTACTCCGCAAAGTTGTAGAAGAGCTTACTGAAGATGAACTAAATATACCCTATAGAACAGAGGGATGGACAGTACGGCAGCTCATTCACCATTTAGCAGATAGCCATTTAAATGCTTATTTAAGGGTAAAGTTAGCGTTAACAGAAGAAAATCCGATGATCAAGGATTATCAACAAGATCAATGGGCACGTTTAGAAGACTATCATCTACCAATTGAAGTGTCTTTAAGTATGATAGAAACCGTTCATTTGCGTTGGACGGTTGTGCTAAAAAGTTTGTCTATTCATGATTGGGAGCGCACGTTTGTTCATCCTGAATCGGGTCAACTTTCCATTGGGAAAGCAATTGGAATGTATGCATGGCATGGGCGTCATCACCTCGCTCATATTACGTCTAAGCATAAAGGTGAGAAATGAATGAAGGATAAAAAATGGGGAGAATTTACGATTTCTCTTAATAAATCATATTTAGATAGAGAGTTAATTTATCAGTTTTTACATAATGAAGCGTATTGGTCAATCAATATTCCTAGAGAAGTTGTGATGAAATCGATTGATGAAAGTAAGCTAGTTTTTGGGCTATATAGGGGAAGGTTCGACGGTGATTTTGAGCAGGTAGGGTTTGCAAGGGCAGTCACAGATTTATCTACATTTGCTTATCTATGTGATGTATTTATTTTACCTCAATACAGAGGAAACGGCCTTTCAAAATGGTTGGTCGAAACAATCATTTGGCATCCAGATTTACATGATATTCGTAAATTTATGTTGGCAACAAAGGATGCCCATTCGTTATACGAAAGATTTGGTTTTGAAACAGTTGAATCACCTGATTTGTTATTGCAAAGGGTAAGGAAAGTTCCTTATTAATCGTTCTTTAGAAAGGTGTAATCGTTTGTGAAAAGGTTACTATTTACATGTTGAGATGCTTTTCTATACATTAACTAGTTCTTTTAGCATGGTAAATTACCATTATTATTAAAACAATATTCTAAAAATATTGAATTATAAAGATGAAATCGATAAAATGTTTAATTATAGAAATAGAAAAGGGGTGTCACATGAAAATGGAACTGATTAGACATACCATTCGTGCAAGAGAAACATATGAAGTGAAGATAGAGTCATCGTTATTATGGGAGTGTGCCCTCGGAATCGCAGCCGTGACAAATACGCGTTTAATTTCACATATGGAAAAGCCGATGGAGGAATGGGATAATATTAAAAATAAATTATCAAACGAGCTCCTAAATGAACTAGAGATCGTCCAAAAGCACAATACATGGAAGGCGTTGCTACAATTATTACATCAAAAAGAATTTGATAGTTTACATATGTTTGTTGATTATATTAATCATTTATCAGATAGAACGTTACGCTTTATATGTTTACCTTATATCGGATCGGATTTCCAACAATTAAGGTGTGATGCTTCAACAACAGATGAAACAGCGATAAAAGATATGCAGGAAGTAACGGAAAACAATTCTTTCTTTCCAAAATACGTTGAATATATTAGCTCTGCAGATGCAGATTTTTTGAAAAGGCATTTGGTTACAGTTATGACAGGATGGTATGAAGCAATTATCAAACCTGAAGAAAAGCAGCTACAAAACATTCTCGAAAAAGATAAAAAACTAAAAGAGTCTATGTATAAAAAGATGACAGCTGAAGAATTAGTTGAATGGGCGACAGGAGGCATCATTTATCATCCCGAACCAAGTGTAAAGAATGTGATGCTCATTCCCCAATATACATACAGGCCATGGAATATTGAAGCTGATATAGAAGAAACAAAAGTATTCTATTACTCAGTATCGGATGAGAGTATAAGAGATACGAAGCCCTATGCAGTTAATCCATCATTAGTTCTTAGATACAAGGCATTAGGTGATGAAACAAGAATGAGAATGGTGAAATTACTTTCTGAAGGCGAATGTAGCTTACAAGAAATAACGGAGCGATTAGCACTTGGGAAAACAACAGCTCATCACCATTTAAAAATTTTAAAAACAGCAAAACTAGTCGATACTGAAACATCTAAATATAAATTAAAACAACAAGCACTCCAATGGATGAATGAGGAAATGGGCATCTATCTTTCACAATAATGTTGAAGTCAGGTGAGGAACGATAATGATAAGATTAAAGATTAACAATGAGTTAGAATTGAAGGGTTTTAAGTTAGAAGAGGCGGATGAACTATTTGCGCTTATTAATGAAAATCGTACATACTTACGCGAATGGCTTCCATGGGTAGATGGAACAAAATCTGTTCAAGATTCGAAAGCGTTTATTGACCATACAGTTGATCAAATGGATCAAAATACTGGCTTAACCGCTGGTATTAGGGAAAAGGGAAAGTTAATCGGCATCATTGGCTTTAATAAGTTGAATCATGCCAATCGGATAGGTACAATCGGGTATTGGCTTGCACAGCATGCAGAAGGTAAAGGTGTGATGACAAAAGCTGTGCAAGCGATGATTTCCTACGGATTTACTCAGCTTAATTTAAATAAAGTAGAAATTCATGCTGCAGTTAAAAACAGTAAAAGTCGCCGTATACCTGAAAAACTTGGTTTTGTATATGAAGGAACGATTAGAGATGGCGAATGGCTCTATCATTATTATGTTGACACAGTTATTTATGGTTTGTTGAAAAGAGAATATAAGTGATGAGCTACTATTGCTGCAAGAACAAATTCTATTCAAAAGAATTTGTTCTTTTCTTTATGAATAGAGTAGGAAAAAGGGTTTACTTCTAGAATCTTATTAAAGATAGAAAGTGGGTGGAGGATGAGAGATGGAAATTAAAACAGAGGCAAAGAAAAATGTAAGATGGAAGCGCTTGCTATTATGGATGGGAGGGAGTCTTCTTGGGCTCATTCTACTTGTAATCATTGGCGCTTATTATTTCTTGAATCGCCCGTTACCTCAAGTTAATGGTGATATTCAACTGAATGGGTTACAACAAGCTGTTGAGGTGGTCCGAGATGAAATGGGTGTTCCTCATATAGAAGCAACGAATGAATATGACCTTTACTTTTCCCAAGGATATGTACAGGCGCAAGATCGTTTATTTCAAATGGACTTAAGTAGGCGGCAGGCATCTGGGAGATTAAGTGAAGTAATTGGTGAATCGACAGTAGATACTGATAAGTATTTCCGTACCTTGGGCTTAAGAAGAGCAGCAGAAGAATCAGTAGCTGAATATTCAGATGAGGGGATGCGGGTATTAAATGCATTTGCAGACGGAGTAAATGCCTATATAGAGGAATTACATACCACTGGAAAGTGGCCAACAGAATTTACGATACTTGGCTATAAACCAGAAGCATGGAAACCAATTGACTCATTAACAATTGGTAAGTATATGGCCTTTGATTTGGGCGGACATTGGAAAGATCAAGCTTTTAGACAGTATCTGTTGCAAGCATTTCCTGAAGAAAAAGCATATGATTTATTTCCGACCTATCCAGAAGAGGCACCAACTATTATTACTAAAGAACAATTAGATTTTTCAACCGCCTTTGCTCAAGCTGTTATCCCACATGAATTCAATGGGAGTAACAATTGGGTGGTAAGCGGAGATAAAACGGCAACTGGCAAAAGTCTTTTAGCAGATGATCCCCATTTAGGGTTGGCGACTCCTTCTGTATGGTATCAAATGCACTTACAGTCTGATGAAGTGAATGTAGGTGGAGTGATATTTGCCGGAGTCCCTGGAATTATTTTAGGACATAACGAAACCATCGCATGGGGTGTGACTAATACTGGTCCTGATGTGCAAGATCTTTATATTGAAAAAAGAAATCCAGAAGATCCTCACTTGTTTCTTTATAACGACAAATGGGAAAAGGCGCAAGTGATAGCTGAGCCTATAAAGGTAAAGGATAGTGAAACGATTGATTATGAAGTCATAGAGACAAGACATGGGCCTATTATTTCAGAGTTTGCCGCTGATGCTGCTACTAGTGAAACGGCACTTTCATTACAGTGGACTGCATTAGAAGCAACGACAGAACTAGAGGCGATTTTAAATATGAATCACGCTGAAAATTGGAAAGAATTCGAAGAGGCATTAGCTGCTTTTGAAGCACCAGCACAAAATTTTGTTTTTACAGATCGAGAAGGAAATATTGCTTATAAAGCGAATGGCAAAATTCCTATCAGGAAAAAAGGAAATGGGCTATTACCTGTACCGGGATGGACAGATGAGTATGCTTGGGAAGGTGCGATTCCTTATGACGAGTTACCAACTATCGTCAATCCAGAAGAAGGTTTTATTTCTACAGCCAATAATAAGGTGGTAGGAGATGATTACCCTTATCATATCAGTCACAATTGGGCACAACCATATAGACAAATGCGCATTCAAGAAGTATTAAGTGGAAGCAATCAATTAACTGCAGAAAATATGATGGAACTACAAATGGATGAAAAGAACCTTCAGGCAGAAGAATTTGTGCCTGTGATGCTTAAGCAATTAGCAAACGAAAAAGGTGAACACATCCAATCGGCCCTTGATATCTTATCGAAATGGGACTATCAAGATCATCAAGATCTTGCTGCTCCTTATATTTTTAATCGCTGGATGGTTGAAATTGGAGAAGCATTATTTGAAGAGCAGATTCCGAAAGAAACGTTAGAATTATTTGGTGGTAAAAGATCGGCTGTTGATCAGCTTCTACGTAATGCATTTGCAGGTAACCCGGGGCCATGGGTGAAGGATGTAGGGGGCATTAATGAATTATTAGTTGCATCGTTAACAGAAACACTTTCACAAATAGAGGAAGATGAAGGCAGGGATATGGCAAATTGGAAATGGGGAGATTATCACCAAGTTTCCTTTACACACCCGTTATCTAGCGTAGCTCCTTTAAATTATTTATTTAATTATCAAGGTAGTATGGCAACAGGAGGAAGTGCTGTCACTGTTAAGGCAGCTGCATTTAAAAATGATGGGACGGTGAATCACGGAGCATCATGGCGATTTGTTATGGATATGAACAATCCAATGCAGGCTTATCATATCGTCGGACCAGGTCAATCTGGGCATGTATCGAGTGACTGGTATCAAAATCAAATGGCGGACTGGGTAGAGGGTGATTATCATAAGACCACTATAGAAGAGCCTGAAGGGAAGAGACTTCTCTTAACACCAGAAGAATGATTATCTATGAAATTTTGAGATTATGAAAGAAATAAATCCAACGCATCTTTTTAATCGATTAATATTTTACCCTTTTAATATGTACGGATTAGAGACAGGTGAATGAGAAGAGAAATAGCCAGCTGAAAAAAATTTTTTGGCTGGCTAAAAAATGTAATTAAATGATTACAAAAGAAAGCTCGCTATCCACGAAATCAAAGGAATGGTTAAGATAGAAATTAACGTGCTATATATGGTTACCATAATAGCTTCGTTTTCTTCTTTTGTGTAGCGGGAAAACAATACTGAGGCCAGCATGAAGGTGGGCATACTTGTTAAAATAACTAATAAGAAAATTAAATCTGTTTGTAGTGACGTAAAACGTAAACAAATGATGGCGAAAAGTGGTAAAATCATCAATTTCATTAATAAGGGAAACCATAAGCCTTGAAAGTAAAAACGCCGTCCAACTTGAAAGAAAGTTGGAAGCAGAAAGCCTATATATAACATAGCTAATGGCGCAGCTAAGTTAGATAGCATTGAAGCCAGTTGCTTAAATATGAGCGGTGCTTCCCATCCACTGATTACATATAACAACCCCAAACTAATGGCTAGTAAAGGTAAGTTTAATAAAGCTTTTAATTGTTTAAATTGGAATTTTTGATTGCTTTGTAATAAGTAGATACCTAATGAAAAAAGCACGACATCTAACCCCGCATCAAATACAGCGGCTAATAATCCACCGAGAGGCCCAAATAATGTAGCACTAAGAGGGATGCCGATGAAACCTGTATTACCTAGGGCGGCTAGTAAAGCCAATTGTTTAGGCTGATTAAGATGTAAAAGGCGGCCTAGAACTAATGTAAGGATAATACCTCCAGCATTAAACACAACGGATATCCCAAATACGAGAAAGACTTGTTGGAAAATGACGTCCGTAATCTTAGTATTGAAAACACCATTCAATATAATAAAGGGAACAGCTAGATGTAAAATAATCATCATTAATATATTTTTCATTTCTGCTGTGATTGATATCTTTAAGGCGATTAGTGCCCCGAAAACAATGATTATACCCATTGTTGAAATCGCAAGAATAACAGAGGTGACTTCCATATGACACTCCTTTCAGTATAAATTATACTGAAAATTCTTATATTTTTATAGTTCATAAAAGCAGAAAACTATAAAAATATCATTGGACCATTTATACTTAACGACAATAAGAAAGGTGTGGGTAGCAGTGGTTGCTAAAGTAGCGATAGTAACAGGAGCGAATTCAGGAATGGGCTTAGAAACGACAATCGGTCTTGTAAATAAAAATATAAAAGTAATCATGCTCTGTAGAAGTAAAATAAGAGGTGAAGCCGCGCTACAAAAAGTGAAAGCCATTACAGGAAAAGAAAATGTAGATTTAATGCTCTGTGATCTAAGTTCTATCAAAAGCATCGATGATTTTGTGGCAACCTTTTTTAGTAAGTATCATCATTTAGATCTTTTAATTAATAATGCAGGTGTAGTGACAATAAAAAGGCAAGAAACAGTTGATGGATTTGAGATGATGTTAGGGGTAAACCATCTCGGTCATTTCCATTTAACCAATCAATTATTAGAAGCTTTGAAGGCTTCGGCTACTGCAAGAATTGTCATTGTATCTTCCGGTGCTCATAAATGGGGGAAGATTGATTTTGCAGATCCGTTTTTTAAAAAGGGTTTTAATGTAGCAAAAGGTTATGGAAGATCGAAGCTAGCCAATTTATTATTTATGAAAGGTTTACATGAAAGATTAGCACACACAAATGTGACAGTGAATGCACTTCATCCAGGAGCTGTTGCAACAAACATAGGTGTGGATAGAGAAACAGGATTTGGTGGCAAAGTGGTAAAATTACTGGTGCCATTTTTTAAAACAGCAGAGCAAGGGGCGGAAACGACCATCTATTTAGCCACGAGTGCGGATGTAGAAGGGATATCAGGTGAGTACTATATTGACAAGAAAAAAGCCCATGTCTCTAAAAGGGCGAGTGATTCCCAACTAATCGAGCACTTCTGGAGATGGAGCATAGAACAGACGACCATTAATGATAACATCTGATAAAAAAGTTAACAGTGGGGTGAAATTTGTCTTCAATAGGTGAGATTGAAGAAGTACGCGGTATATCAGTTTTGGAATTAAAATAATATGAAGTGAATCTCTTGTAGGACAAGGAAGGGTGTAAACATACAAATAAAAATAATTTGAATGGTTTCATGCTTAAAGGAACGGGAATGAGTTTGGAAGAACGGCAAAAGAGAGGATGATGCCATGTCTGAAAAAGTAGATTTCATGGTGGCGCATAAACAAAAGTTGAGGAATAAATTTACGTTGATAAGCATTTAGAAGCATTGATAAAAGCGATTGCCATGTATGAAGTAGTAGAAATGAATAAAGGTCAATGAAGCCTATTTGAGAAGTTAAAGGGAAGGGTGGAGGAAGAGTAATGAGTTTTAAAGCATTAGTTGTAGATAAAGATGATAAAGATTTTTCTATCCAGTTGCGTCAACTTGAGGTAAAGGATTTACCTGCAGGAGAAGTACTAATTCAAGTAAAATACTCCGGAGTAAATTATAAGGACAGTTTAGCTAGTATACCTAATGGAAATATCGTTAAAGACTATCCAATGGTACCGGGCATTGACTTAGCGGGTATCGTTGTTTCATCTCAACATCCTGATTTTTCCGAAGGAGATGAAGTCATTGCTACGAGTTATGAAATTGGTGTATCCAGATACGGGGGGTATAGTGAATATGCACAAGTACCTGCACAATGGGTACTACCACTTCCAAAAGGACTTACGTTAAAGAAGGCAATGACGATTGGCACAGCTGGATTAACAGCGGCACTTTCCATATTAAAATTAGAACAGAATGGTCTAACTGAAAATAGTGGGAAGGTGTTAGTTACTGGGGCTACTGGTGGCGTTGGGAGTTTTGCCGTTGCCTTGTTAGCTAACCGTGGCTATGAGGTCGTTGCAAGCACTGGAAAGAAGAATGAACGTGATTACTTAATGAACTTAGGGGCTTCTTCAGTGATTACAAGGGAAGAAGTGTATGATGGGAAGATAAGCGCATTAAGCAAGCAAAAATGGATAGCAGCGGTTGATCCTGTCGGTGGAGAGCCATTAGCATCCTTGTTAAGCCAAATTCAATATGGGGGTGCCGTAGCGGTCAGTGGTTTAACAGCTGGAACGAATGTACCTACGACGGTTTTTCCATTTATTTTACGTGGGGTGAGTCTCTTGGGAGTTGATTCCGTTTTTTGTCCAATGGAGATGAGGAAAGAAGCTTGGGAACTATTAGCGGAAGAAAGTGATAAACTTCCGTTTGATCAGTTTATTTTTCAAGAAGTTTCATTGAGTGAAGTTGAGCATGCCTTGCCGTTGCTTTTAAAAGGAGAAATGAGAGGAAGAGTACTTGTACACATATAGTAACTACACACAATAACTGATAAAAGGCGGCCTAATTTCCGATAGAATGGAGCGAAGGACATGCAGTTGAAAAGTAACCGTCTCGTCATTCGTTCGTATATGTATGAAGATTACGAAGCTTGGATAGAGGGATTAAAGAACCGTTTAGTTTCGCAATCACGTCATGATGAAGGACGCCCACAAGATTTATCTGCTTATACTAAAGAAAAATTCAAGAAGAAAATCGAGCAATGGAGTAAGCAAGATGATGCTTGGCAATTATCTGAGTTTGGTATATTTAGAGAAAATGATGGTGCACATATAGGAAAGATAGAAATGTATCGAACACAGAGGAATGGCAAGGAGTTAGTACTACTTGGTTATGCTATTCACAATCAATATTGGCGAAAAGGATATGGAAAAGAAAGCGTAGTCACGATTATTCCTTTTATTTTTGAATATTTACAACCTGAAAGAATAGAATTACATATTGATAGTGATAACCTTGCCTCCATTCATTTAGCAGAATCTATCGGTTTTAATTATGAAGAGAAACAGTCTCAATTCTCATTTGATAGTGGAGAATGGAGCGAATTTTTTATCTATTATATAGAGAAATAAGGAGAGGCTCCACTTATGTAGGAGCCTCCCTAATATTAAGCATTCAATTTTTCTTTTTCGTAAACAGGTACCCAACCTTCTGGTGTAACAAAGAGGCGAATAGCAACAACTTTTCGATCATCAGCTAAAGTAAAATAGTGACGCGTGTTTACAGGTACAGAAATTAAATCACCTGGATCTAAATGGACTTCAAAAAACGATTCATCTTTTCCTTGGATAATAAAGACCCCATGCCCACTTACGATGAAGCGGACTTCATCATCGGTATGATGGTGCTCTCTTTGAAAGTTAATTAATAATTCATCTAAATTTGGCGTACTGTCTGAAAGTGAAATAACATCTGCAGCTTTGTAGCCGCGCTTTTCAGAAATGGTTTTGATTTCAGTTGAAAATGCATCTAGTATGGCTTGCTTTTCATCATCAGATAAATCGTATTTTTCGTGTAATGTCACTTCTAATTGCTCAATGTTCCAATTTTCATAGATGACTTCTTGTGCAGTTAAAAATGTAGATACCTCTTGTTGATCAGTAATCACTTTTTCTTCGTTTTTGAATTTAATAATGGCCATGTAAAACGCCTCCTTTTAATTGAATAAGAGATAATTTATATTGAAATAAAAATTCGCAAGCTTCTAATAATTTTTTTGCTTCAAACCCATCGACTCCCCAAACAGTAATCCCGTGGTTGTGAATTAAGACTGCACCTTTCTCTTTGCTGACGTAAGCAGAAAAGTGATCCGCTAATGTAGGGATATCCGCATCATTGCGAATGATCGGGATGGTGAGTATATCATCTTCTCCCCATAATCCAAATGCTTTAATTAACTCTTGATGCTGAAAAGTTACTACACCTTCTTGATAGAAAAGCTCAGAAATAACATTATTAGCAACTGTATGAACATGAAGACTTGCTCCTGATGACGTTTTCTTATAGATTTCACAATGTAATAAAGTCTCAGCTGAAGGTTTAGATGACGTGTTTTCTAGGGGCCTTCCTTCTAAGTCTACTAATAAAAAATCATTGACTGTTCTCTTTCTTTTATCAAGTCCACTTGAAGTGACTAAAAAGCTGTTTTCATCTACGCGAATGGATAAATTACCACTAGTACCCATAAACCAATCTCTAGCCGCTAACTCATCTTTAATATCAGCTAATGTATCCCACTCTGTTTCATACGTTGTCATGATTTCGCACCAACTAGTTCATCGAGGTATTCAATGCAATCATGGAAGGTTTCAAAAGGAGTATAAGAAATACCAGTTTCTTCACATTTTTGAATTAAGAAATCTCTAGCAAGTACGGCATCTGCTATTTTGGCTGCTTCAAAGTCTGTAATCGAATCGCCAATAAGAATATTAAAGTGTTCTGGAGATGAGTGTTTTCTAATAATGGTTGGTTTACAACAGCCGCAACCTTGTGAAGAACATAGTTCATCACACTGGTGTGGATAGTGAATATCTATCGTTTCTAAAGCAAAGCTTGCCTGATTGCAAAATACTTTCGTAAATGGCCCATAAGGTTCAAGTACTGGTTCTAAAAAAAAGTCAATTCCACCACTAACAATATAAAGAGGGATATCGTTTTCGTGTGTATATCTAACAAAAGCTGAAAATCCTTCACGAATTTCTGCACTATTTAATACAAAATGGATAATCTCTTCTTTTTTACTTGTTGGTAAAAGTGAGAAGAGATTTTTAACACCCTCTTGGATAGAGATATTTTGAGCTAAAATATCTTCCTTGATCTGTTTTGCCTCAATAGGACCGAAATGCTCCATAATCTTTACAATGTTATCGTTATTCGTAATTGTTCCATCAAAATCACAAAAAATCATTGGTTTTGTCATCTTTTACGACGTACCTCCCCATTTTGCTAATGCTGCTTCCAATTCTTGCGCTTTTGTTGCACGATGAGTATTTTGTTGTATGACGTGGTCAATGGCTTGCCTAAAGGCTCTCACGCCAGCTGCTGCTCCTTCAGGATGACCATGGACCCCTCCGCCCGCATTAATTATACAATCATTGCCAAAATCATGATAAAGCAACGGAACTAAACCTGGATGAATGCCTGCTGAGGGGACCGGGAATGCCTGATTCAAGCCATTTTCTTCGGTTAACTGTCTAGCGATAGCTAAGGTTTTTTCTTTTTCCAAGGCAACAGAACCATATGGAGAAGGAAATAAAGAGAAATCTGCACCTGCTAAGCGAGTAAGATTACCGAGTAATAAGTCAGGAGCCACACCATAGAAGTTTGAAGAAGTATAGGCCCCACTATATGCAGGATGTGCCATGATAGGTAACTGCACTTCACTGTTTTCAGCTAGTGTTTGGAGCATATCTAGACCGTAAGTGTGAACATTGAATAATAATGCATCCGCCCCTAATTCGGTCGCATGTTTTGCTTTATCTACTAAATCCATTGTTCTCCCAGATAAATTGACTGCATAATGTGTCCTTTTTCCAGTCTTTTCATAGACTTCATCTAGTATTTCTTTACCTGCGATAATTCTGTCTTCAAAAGAGATGTTGACATCAAAAAGAATTTCATCATCTTTTACAATATCAACGCCTCCCATAGCCTGGTCTCTTAACTGTTCTCTTAAGAAGTGAATATCCCTGCCGATGATGCCTTTAAATATACTCATAAGTAATGGGCGGTCTTGAGTATTTAGTTTCGATCTTATATTTTTTATACCGAATTTTGGTCCTGGAAAACGGGAAAGATCCTCATTATCAAATTCTAGGTTTAATAATTTTACTTCACCATCTAGAGATAACTTTCCAAATACGGTTGTTAAGATTGCTGGAATATCAAATGTGAAATTATATGTAGGGTAGGCGATACTAATTTCGCACCTTACTTCACCGAATCGATTGGGATGTTCATCATCATAAAACTCTTGTAGTGCAGTGACTCTGCCTTTATGTTTTAGTAATTGTTTTTGCTCAAGTAATGGTAACGCTGTCCACGAGCCTATCGTTAATCCTAAAGCGATATCCTCTGCTTTTTTCTCTAATGAACCGGGTCTTGCGTATACTTGATAAGTTGCAATTACATCTCCCATATGAGAACCCTCCCTGATGGTTTCGAATTTACATTGACAATAAAAAACCCTCTTCTTAATCAATAAGAAGAGGGTTAGTTCGCAGTGATAGAACCTTCTCCTTATCTGTCAGCATGATTGCTGCAAGAATTAGCACCGTGTTCATTTAGAATCGGTTGCCGGGCTTCATCGGGCTCGTCCCTCCGCCTGCTCTTGATAAGAAAATTTATGATTATCGTTTTAAATTTTTGCACAATTGTATTATGTCACCAGGTGTTTTATCTGTCAACAGAGAATTTTTTACGTTATATGACAAAATTCCTTTATCCATAAAAAGATGAAAAGTTTTTTAAAAAAAGATTGACACTTTTTTATAATCGGTGCTAGTATTTGCTCAAGATATTTCAAAAAATGAATCTTTTATACTCTTATCAAGAGCAGGTGGAGGGAAATATGGCCCGATGAAACCCAGCAACCGACCGTAATATCGTTGTGAAACGAGGCGCAGCTAGAGAATTTCTGCGCCTAATGTAAGGCACGGTGCTAATTCCATTCAGAAGTTATTCTGAAAGATGAGAGGCAAAATCGTCATGACGAATGCCTCTTTCTGTACTGGAAAGGGGCATTTTTGTTTCTGTAGTGACAAAGCAGGTCCGACTATATCTCTTCATGTAGTCACCCCTGTTTTGTGCCACAGATAAATAAAGAAATAAGGGGGAAGAGATATGGCTGTTTTAGAAAATATAGGTTACCGCGCTTTGACAGAGGAATCTGCGTGTGAATACGTGAAGAGTTTAAAGCTGTTTTTACCGGATGAAAAAATAACGGTGGAAGAGATTGGTGATGGTAATTTGAATTATGTTTACCGTATTACTTCTAATCGTAAAAGTGTAATTATTAAGCAAGCACTCCCTTATGCAAAAGTAGTCGGGGAAAGCTGGCCACTAACACTTAAACGAGCAAAACTGGAGGCAGAAGTCCTTAAGAAGCATGGTGAATTCGTTCCTCACCTCCTCCCAGCAGTACTAGCAACAGATGAAGAGCTAGCATTAACTGTGATGGAGGATCTTTCCCATCTGACAATTGTAAGAGACGGATTGATTCAAGGGGATCATTATCCGAAGTTATCAGCTCATATTGGGGAGTACCTAGCAAAGACATTGTTTTCAACTTCAGATTTTGCTCTTCATCCGTTTGAGAAAAAGAAATTGGTCGCTAAATTTTCAAATCCGGAACTATGTAAAATCACTGAGGATTTAGTATTCACCGATCCATTTTTTGATGTGGAAACGAATGATTTTGAAGCTGAGTTGGCTGAAGTGGTTCAGCAACTATGGGCTAATGACAAGTTGAAGCTTGAAGTAGCCAAAATAAAATATGCTTTTCTCACAGAAGCAGAGAGCTTACTACATGGTGACCTACATACAGGGAGTATATTTGCGAGTAAGAGTGAGACGAAGGTGATTGATCCTGAGTTCGGCTTTTATGGTCCGATTGGATTTGATGTCGGTCAATATATTGCCCATCTCATTTTCCAAGTACTTGTACGAAACGAAAACGATAGAATCGTTATTCGTCAACAGATTGAAGAAGTATGGGATGTGTTTTCTCAATATTTTTCAGAAGCTTGGGAAAATTCTGTTGTTAATCCTTTTACGAAAGTACCAGGCGCTCTAGAATCTTTTCTAGCTAAAGTATTTAAAGATGCTATCGGAGTAGTGGGATGTGAATTAATTCGGAGAACAATCGGATTGTCTCATGTGAAGGATCTTGATGGAATAGAAGATAGTTCAATTAGATTATATGTGAAAAAGTCAACGATTCAATTAGGTTCATCCTTGATTATTAATCGCAAAAACATAGGAACAATCTCGCAACTTCTTAAGGAACTGGAGGCGTATACATCATGAGTATACCAACACCAATTGAATGGCAAGAAGGTAGATTGAAAATTCTTGATCAAACCTTATTACCCCATCAAACAAGATGGATAGAACTCGAAACCATTGAAGATGTCTTTGAGGCAATTATTCAGTTGAAAGTAAGAGGGGCGCCAGCTATTGGAATTACTGCTGCTTATGGTTTAGCGATTGCTGCAAAAAAATACGAAGGGGTCGACATTGAAACTTTCCATCTTAGAATTCATGAAGATTATCTTTATCTAGCGGGCTCTAGACCGACAGCTGTTAATTTGTTCTGGGCTTTGGATCGAATGATGAAAGTAATAGAAACGCTGTATTCAACAGAGGAGACAATTATCAGTTTGGAGCAAGAAGCAAAGAAAATACATCAAGAAGACGAGGAGATTTGTCGGCAAATTGGTGAAAATGCACTAAGTCTATTGAATGGTAGGAAAAAGGTATTAACGATTTGCAATGCGGGAACGATTGCTACGGGAAAATATGGTACAGCGCTAGCGCCGTTTCATTTAGGCAAGGAGAAGGGTGTTGACTTTCAAGTATATGCTTGTGAAACGAGACCGGTTCTTCAGGGAGCGCGTCTAACTGCTTGGGAGCTTCAACAGTCCAATGTGGATGTGACGGTCATTACTGATAATATGGCTGCTCATACCATAGCAACCAAGGGGATTGAAGCGATTATAGTCGGGGCCGATCGTATTGCCAGCAATGGAGATACAGCGAATAAAATCGGTACATGGCAACTAGCTATTTTAGCAAACTATTTTCAAATTCCTTTCTATGTAGCTGCGCCATTGTCGACATTTGACTTTTCTATCGCATCAGGGGCAGATATTCCGATTGAGGAGAGGTTGGCAGAAGAGGTGACTCATATTGGGGCAAACCAGATCACACCAGAAGGAACGAAAGTGTTTAATCCGGCGTTTGATGTGACAACGGCTAATTTAATTACTGCAATTGTTACTGAAAAAGGCATTTTTGAAGCTGATCGAAACAAATTGGCACAATTGAATAAAGCAGAAGAGGGAGTTAGGGCATGAAGAACAATCGTATACTATTAGCGTTTCTTATTATTTTTATTTTAATCTTGGCAGGCTGCCAGCCAAAAGGGAGCAATTCAAGTAGTGAAGCAACTGCATCAACTAAAGAGAATAGTGTACATCCGTTAGCTAATAAAAAGATCGCACTAATCATGCAAATTAATTTAGGAACTTTTTCTGCACAATATATTGAAGGGGTAAAAGAGCAGGTAGAAAAGTTTGGTGGAACCGTTCAAGTATTTACTTCTGAAGGTGACTTAGCAAAAATGGCTTCCAATTTAGATGCAGCGATTAATCAAAAATTTGATGGGATATTAATTGATCATGGAACGAAGGAAGCGTTAACGCAAGGAGTAGAAAAAGCGGCTGCACAAAATATACCTGTAGTGGTCTTTGATGCTGATATTGCAGTGAAAGATGTAACTGTACTTCAACAAGGCGATGAAGAAATGGCGAAGTTGACATTAACCAAGCTTGCTGCAGATGCAGGAGGGAAAGCAAATATTGTTAAGATTTGGGTAGCTGGATTTGCACCGATGGAAAGAAGACAAGTAGCTTATGAACAATTTTTAAAAGAGAATACAGATATTAAGGAAGTAGCAGCATTTGGTGCTGCCACCGATAATACAGCATTAGATACTCAAGCACAAATGGAAGCAATCCTA
Organism: Cytobacillus kochii; assembly: GCF_044790165.1. Classification (NCBI taxonomy): domain Bacteria; kingdom Bacillati; phylum Bacillota; class Bacilli; order Caryophanales; family Bacillaceae; genus Cytobacillus; species Cytobacillus kochii. The sequence goes on from NZ_CP085254.1 coordinate 1,168,045, forward strand.
AAACAATATCCAAATGAAGGTGAAATAACAGCAGTTTGGGCAGCGTGGGATGAGTTTGCTAAAGGAGCTGTCAGAGCGCTAGAGCAAGCAGGAAGAGAAGATATTAAAGTCTACGGGATTGATATGAGTGACGAGGATCTGCAACTGATACAAAAAGAAAACAGTTCATGGGAAGCGACAGCTGCCGTTGATCCAAAAGATATTGGTCGTATTCAAGTTCGATATTTGTACCAAAAATTAAATGGTGATTCTCCAAAAGAAAAAGTTATCCTTGATCCTGTTTTTGTAGAGAAAAGTCAATTACCTGATGAGGCCATTACAACAAATGAACTGCATGAATATATTGATGGTTGGGGAGAAAGTGAACAAGGCTATACGGAAGAACTAAAAGCACTTGAGGGCAATTGAATGAAATGGTTTGTAGCTAGTCAACCGACTTTTAGAGAGTCGGTTTTCCTATCTATGGAGGGGGTCTCCTTTAAATGAGTGAAGTTGTTTTGGAAATGAAAAAGATGAGTAAAAGTTTTGGAAAAGTTACGGCATTAAAGAACGGGGAGTTAGTGGTTCATAAAGGAGAAATACATGCCTTGCTTGGAGCAAATGGAGCTGGGAAAAGTACATTAATGAAGATTCTCTCTGGGGTATATAGACAAGACCAAGGAGAAATTTTGATTAACCACGAAAAAGCAACTTTTCAACACCCTAGTGACGCGAAAGAAAAAGGAATATTTTGCGTTTATCAGGAGGTTGATACAGCCATTGTTCCACAGCTTACTGTAGCAGAAAATATTATGCTTGATCGCTTTTCACAAGAGAAAGGGTGGTACTTCTCTCGTAAGGATCTACATCGTCAGGCGCAGGAAGCATTAACATTACTCGATGTGAATGATATTGATCTAAACCAAGCAGCTTCAAAGCTAAGTCTTGCTAAAAAGCAATTGGTTCTCATAGCTCGGGCGTTAGTTCAAACGACTAAAGTCATTATTTTTGATGAGCCAACCGCTCCATTATCACATAGAGAAGCAGAGAAACTATTTCATGTAATTAGGCAACTGAGAGTAAAAGGAATTGGTTGTATTTTTATTACACATCGATTACCTGAAGTATTCGCCATTGCAGATGTGGTAACGGTTATGAGAGACGGATGTCGGATTTCAACCGTACCAATTGCTCAGATAACGCAGGAAATGGTGATTGAACAAATGCTTGGAGAAGTATGGCATGAGGAAAGAAACGTTCTGCACAGTTATAAACGAGGGGAAGAGGTTTTAGCACTTAAGAATCTCAATCTAGGAAAGTTACAAAATATTAGTTTAAATGTATATGAAGGTGAAGTTGTAGGAATTGCGGGATTAGTAGGTGCGGGAAAGACGGAACTAGCAAAAACAATATTTGGAAATACACCAGCCGCGTCAGGAGAAATCAGAGTCTCTGGTAAGAAGATACAAGTGAAGCATCCAAAAACAGCTATTGCTTGTGGTATCACTCATATTCCTGAAGAAAGGCGGAAAGAAGGTCTATTCATTAATGAAACGATATCGAAGAATGTAACATTCCCACAGCTAAAAAAGTACGTAAAAGGGGGATTTATTAACAGAAAGGCTGAGAGAAAAGCGACTGAAGAAGTAATTTCAACTTTGCAGGTGAAAGCAAATGATGTGGACGTAGAGGTGAATCATTTAAGTGGGGGAAATCAGCAAAAGATCGTTATCGGTAAGTGGTTATCAAGTGAAGCGAAGGTTTATTTATTTGATGAGCCTACTAAGGGTGTGGACATCGGTGCGAAAAGAGAGATTCTTAAACTAATTCAACAGCTTGCAAAGGAAGGCAAGGCCATTTTGTATTTTAGTAGTGAAATCCAAGAATTATTAACAGTTTGCCATAGAGTATTAGTGATGTATGATGGCAAAATCGTGAAAGAGTTTGCGCAAAAAGAGGCAACGCAAGAAAAGATTCTGTTATATGCAAGTGGTGGAAAGGAAGTCAATCATGAAGGACCAATTGATCGCATTTCTATTTAAATACGGGGCAATTACTTTACTTATTCTTATTATTTTCTATTTTACAAGTGTGAGCCCATTCTTTTTAACCTATGATAATTTTTCAGATATATTACGTTCCATTTCGATTGTCACTGTGCTCGCGCTCGGGGTCACATTTACATTAGTAGTTGACGGCTTTGATTTATCTGTTGGCTCCACGATGTCATTAGCAACTGTTTTTACTGCTTCATTGATGGTTTGGTATGATTTACCTCTATGGTTAGTTCTACTATTACCAATTATCGTTGGAGTGGCAGTTGGATTATTTAATTCGTTCTTAATTGTTGTGATAGGTATTCCCGATTTATTAGCAACATTGAGCAGTATGTACATCGTAGCGGGATTACATCGGACTTATACAGAAGGATACTCTATTTATAACCATATGCCACTGACATCTGGTGGGACAGCAATTGGTGAGTTTTCTAATGCCTTTCTATGGATTGGTCAAGGCCATTTATTAGGTATCCCCGTACCTGTATGGATCATGATTATTCTAGTGTTAGCGTCCTACTGTTTTTTAAATTATACGAGATGGGGCAGAATTTTTTATATGACTGGAGGGAATGCCGAAGCTGCGACCTTATCTGGTGTAAAAGTAAAGAAAATCAAATGCATGGCTTATGTGATTTCAGGAATTTTTGCTAGCATAGCAGGCATTTTATTTACTGCTAGGGTAGGATCAGGGCAAATCGATGCAGGTGCACCACTCCTGATGGAAGCTGTTGCAGCTGTATTTGTTGGCTACTCGGTACTAGGGGCTGGAAAACCAAATGCGTTAGGTACATTTTTTGGCGCAGCAGTCATTGGCGTATTATTAAATGGTTTAACTATCTTGAATCTACCCTATTATGCTTTTGATATTATTAAAGGAACTGTACTCGTTTTAGCATTGGCAGTGACTTATATGTATGCGAAAAATAAGTTCTCAACAAATAGCTTATAGAAGTAGTAGTAGTGGGTGAGGCACTTTTGTAGTTGCAGGTAGCTAATCACTTCCATTGGCAGATAAATGTATGTTTTAGTTGATAAGGCAAAAGTGGTTTGTGTCTCATTTAAAAGGAGAAATAGGGATGAAAGCTTTAGCAAATGGTGTTTGCGAGTCGCTCAGATGGAAAATAGGAAACGAGAGGTGAGCAAATGGTGTTTGCGAGTCGCTCAGATAGAAAACAGGAAACGAGAGGTGAGCAAATGGTGTTTGCGAGTCGCTCAGGTGGAAAACAGGAGACGAGAGGTGAACAAATAGCGTTTGCGAGTCACTCAGGTGGAAAATAGGAAACGAGAGGTGAGCAAATGGTGTTTGCGAGTCGCTCAGGTGGAAAACAGGAGACGAGAGGTGAGCAAAAAGCGTCAGCAAGTCGCTCAGATGGAAAACAGGAAACGAGAGGAGAGCAAATGGTGTTTGCGAGTCGCTCAGATGGAAAATAGGAAACGAGAGGTGAGCAAATGGTGTTTGCGAGTCGCTCAGATGGAAAACAGGAAACGAGAGGTGAGCAAATAGCGTCAGCAAGTCGCTCAGGTGGAAAACAGGAAACGAGAGGTGAACAAATGGTGTTTGCAAGTCGTTCAGGTGGAAAACAGGAGACGAGAGGTGAGCAAATAGCGTCAGCAAGTCGTTCAGGTGGAAAACAGGAGACGAGAGGTGAGCAAATGGTGTTTGCAAGTCGCTCAGGTGGAAAATAGGAAACGAGAGGTGAACAAATGGTGTTTGCGAGTCGCTGAGGTGGAAAATAGGAAACGAGAGGAGAGCAAATGGTGTTTGCGAGTCGCTCAGGTGGAAAACAGGAGACGAGAGGTGAGCAAATAGCGTCAGCAAGTCGCTCAGGTGGAAAACAGGAAACGAGAGGTGAACAAATGGTGTTTGCAAGTCGTTCAGATGGAAAATAGGAAACGAGAGGTGAACAAATGGTGTTTGCGAGTCGCTCAGATGGAAAATAGGAAACGAGAGGAGAGCAAATGGTGTTTGCGAGTCACTGAGACAGAAAACAGGAAATGAAAGCTGAGCAAAAGGGTATGGCGATTCACTCAGACGAGAAATAGTAAACGAAAGCAAAGCAAAAGTGATTTACACATTACGTTGACCGGAAACCGGTGCTTGAAATAGGAAAACAGATAGGACAAACATAGAGGTGAGAATAGATAGGAGTTCGCTGGAGGTAAGTATTTGCCTAGTTTTAACTGGAGCAACTTTTTCTTGTTACCTCTCTCAATAGATGCAGATATTTACTTTGAAGATTCTCCACCAGGTGAACGAGCAAACGGGTTACCATAGCTCACCATTTTAGAATCGGCACCCGAAAAAACACATGCCGTTTCTTCTATATTTTTTCTCGGAATTTCACTCTCCACAATGGTTCAACAATTAGCATGCAACTGATATAAAAAGGCCGCTGAACATTTTTAGGTTCAGCGACACTTTGTCGATTATTTTTCTTCTTTGGATGCTCCAATATAGTTATTCATTTCTGTTTCGATTAGCTCAGCTAGTGATTCTGCCCCTGTTTTTCCTACATGGACGCCATCACCTCCGAAGTATTCGGGATGATTTTCTCCGAGTTTGTGCCAATCGACTAGTGTGACATGGTCTTCAACTTCCGCTTTTTCCAATAAAGCTTTATTTACATCTTCTTCCCATGAACGTGGTACCTTTGTATTTACAAGGTAAATATCTGCTTCACTAAATAAATCAACCAGTTCATCTAAATGCTTTTCACGGAAAAAGCCGTTTGTACCAAGCATGAAAATGATTGCATTTCCTTTTTGGTTAAAGGAAGTGTATTGCTGGCTAACATCGACTGCTTGATGAACTTGACGCCCTACCTTTGCATCAATCGTAATAGCAGGAAAGCGTAGCTGTAGACTTGGTGCAACATCAAGCATTAATGAATCACCAATGGCCAGAATTTGGTTATAATGCTCAGCGGCAGGGAGTGGCTCTGCCTGTTTTTCTGCTTCATTCTCAACTTCTTCCGTATCTTCTGTCTTCTCCTCTGGAGCTTCTTCAGAGGAGTCATTTTTCTCTGGAACATTCGAAGCTTCTTCTTTCGTTTCTTCTTTCGGTTGATCTTCACTGTTTTCTTGGGAAATAACTAACTCTGTTGGTTTCTCTTCTTGCTCTTCGCCCTTGACAACGCCCGTCATACCAGCAATAAAGATAATAGCTACTAATGGAACAAAAGCTGCACCAACTCTACACTGTACATTTAAACTTTTCCATTTGAGCGGATTTATTTTCTTGAAATTTTTAAAGAATGCTCTAAAACCATACTTTCTAATCGGTTGCTCTAAGAATCGGTAGGAAACTTCTGCTATTGCAAAAATAGCGATGAGCTGTAATAGCACTCTCCATAACTGCGGTGCCGCTATTTGGTCGAGAGGCGTTGTTAAAATAATAATTGGATAATGCCATAAATAAATACCATATGAGCGTGTACCAATCCACCTAAGTGGCTTCCATGATAGCCACTTGCTTAATATACTTGATGGGTGACAGACACAAGCAATAACAACCGCTGATAGGAGGGCAATAAGGAACAAGCCCCCAACATAAAGAAACGGATTATATTCATTAATGGTGAACATGCATAGTAACAAAATCACTAGCGCACCGACACTAGTTACATTAAGCGTTTGTTTTAGTTGGGGTGATAGCTTCTTAGCTGATAGCCTTTTCATTGGCCAAACAAGTGCTAGCCAACAACCAATTAATAATTCAAATGAACGTGTATCAGTCCCATAATAAACTCTGCTAGGATCACCATTGGGATCATATTGTAATGACATCCATAAACAAGATAATAAAGCGCCTAAAAAGATAATCTTTGAAACAGTTGCTCGGTGCTTGAAAATATAAATTAGAGCCGTTAGGGCAAGTGGCCATAATAGATAGAATTGTTCTTCAATCGCCAGTGACCATAGGTTTTTTATTGGAGATGGAGCTGCAAAACTATCAAAATAGGAAACCTCGTGGAAAATAAACCACCAGTTACTTACATAAAATATAGAAGCTAGCGCATCGCCACGCATAACGGATAACAAGTTTTGATGAAAAAGAACGACCCACACAAAGGTAATAAAAATCATTGCATAAGAAGCGGGTAATAAGCGGCGAGCACGGCCAACCCAGAACTTCTTCAAATCTAATTTCATGCTTTTGTTTTGATCCGGTAATAGAGTGGAAGTAATAAGGTAGCCAGATAGAACAAAGAAAAGGCTAACGCCTAAAAATCCACCTTCTGCCCAATCAAAGCGAAAGTGATAGGCGATGACGGCTAAGACTGCAATCGCTCTCAGTCCGTCGAGCCCGGTAATATAATGTGTGTGTGTCTTTTTTTTCATATGTACGTCCTCCATTTTTGATGCAATTAAACTCTAGCTGACGGAGGGAATCTTCCTCCGTTTTAAAGTGAACCTATAAATTATTTACTTATTTTCTATTAAACTTCATGTATATAAAATAGACGATGATTATGTCGTAATTAGTTTCAAAAAGCTTGTAAAAAAATTTGCAGAATAGCGATAAAAAAGCACTACAATTATTCATTTTACTCTTATTATGTAATGATTTGGATAGGTGGAAAGAATGATATATTATAAGGGGGAAAAGTCCTGTTTAATAGGGAAAAATAAGCAGTTAACAGGAGAAAAGAAGCTTGAAATGGTCATTTGAAATTCAAGTTTACAATTATGGCTTCTTCCCAAAAAGTAAGACCCCTCTTTTATAAGTAGGAGAGGCCTCATTTCTATTTATTCAAATCATACTTAGTTTATATAACGGTCACTTACTAGTATTTCATTGATGATTTCAGTTGGTATTTCAAACTGAACAACGCCCATATAACCAGGTGCCACTTCATATTCATCAAAAGAGATGATCAGGTGGTTATCTTCGTTGATAAAGAATGGTTGATCGCGATTAATAGTTGTAAATGATTCGACATCATCTAGCCAATAAATAAGATTTTCATCATTGGCCATATTCTGCTTCATTTGCTTTTTAATTTCTTCACTTATTACCTCTACATATGCTTCTGAAGTAAATAAACTAGGTAAAGTAATAACGGTTTGTAATTTTTTATCAATCGTAAGGTAATCTTTTTGTTCGTATCCAGATGCTTCAGCTTTAAACGTATTAAGTTCAATAGAAAGTATCTGATTATTTTCATTCACAATGGAGTAATCACTTTGAATAGCTAGATGACCGTTACTATCCGTATATTCTTGATATAATTGCTTTCCTTTTTCAAGAAAAGCTTGATTTAAATGAGTTTCTAGTTGGTGATTTTCTAGACCAGAGATTTCTGGTATCTCTACATCAATGGATTTACTTTCTTGTTCCTCGTGTATTTTATCAATGGTAATAACCTCAATAATTTGTTTTAAAATAGGTACTTCTGACATTGCTTTTGCCGCTTGAGGGCTAAAGTTTACTGTTGCTGTAAAAATACTCGCAGCTGCCACAATACTAGTTGGCCATATCCAACGCTTTTTCATATGCTTTTGTGGAGTGTGACCAGTTAGTGCACTTTCTATAATATCATCTAATTCTGTTGGTATAGGTATATCATTATATTGTCTACGCCATTCTTTCAGTCGGTTACTCATCCATTTCATCTCCTTCTGTCAGTTCAAGCTTTAATAATTTTAAGCCGCGATATAATCGTGTCTTGACTGTATTGACATTTTCATCTATTACAGTAGCAATTTCTTGAATCTTTAAGTCTTCAAAATAGCGTAGTAAAATGACCGTTTTATATTGTAAGGGCAATTGTGCCAATGCATCATGTAAGTCAAAATGCATATAATCATCATGTTCTCCACTTTGCAAATAGGTGATTGTGTCATGATCTGATACAGTCATGCGTTTATGCTTTTTTAAGAAGTCGAGCGATGTACGTACGATAATCTTATAGAACCAACTTCTTAATGCATCTACATTTTCTAATTTATTCATTGAAAGCAATCCTTTTTTAATGGATTCACTGACAATATCTAAGGCATCTGCTTGGTTTCTAACATAACTATAAGCAAGCCGGTAGTAATCTTGTTTATGCTCTTCAATCATTTGTACAAACAAATTTTGGTTATTCATCTTTCAAGGAGCTCCTTTTAAAAAACTTTGTACAATGGATAGACGATTGATCTCATAGAAAAAGTTTGTGCGGAAAAAAACTTTTTATTTATTCATTATGCTAATGTTTGCTTAAGAATAGAATTCGTAATGTAAAAGAAAAGTTGAAGAAACGGGGGGGGAGTGTTTATGGATCAACATTTATTTTTATTTGGTGGAAGTCCGCCCTTTGGAAGAATTCATGGAAAGCAGTTTGCTAGTCTCTGTAATCAAAAAAATGGACATGTGGCGATATTTTGTTTAAATCGTAAAGGCTGGCAAACTTATATGCCTAAATATCAGCATATTTTAGAAGAAGAAGGTGTAACTGATTTTCGCTATTATTTATTAGAAGAGACGAAATCAATCCGTAGTGAAAAAATAACTGGCATTATTATATGTGGCGGTGACACACTTTCCTATCATCACTATATCGTAACTAAAAGGGTAGGGGAGGAAATAAAGCAACTCTTTCAAGAAGGAGTGCCAATCGCAGGCTTTTCTGCCGGTGCTTTGATCTGCTCAGAATATTGTATGGTTTCCCCGAGCGATTATAAAGGAGATAAGCTGATGGTTTTAAATGGCTTAGGTATCTTACAAGATTATATTATCGCTGCTCATTATACAAAATGGAATGAAAAGCAGAACCTACTTGCTGTGATGACTGAAACGAAGACAGAGAAGGGGTTGGGCTTGGATGATGAAGCAAGTGTTTATTTGAAAAATGGCCATATTGAATCGTTAGAAGGTAAGAATGTACATATTCTTGACTAGTTATATCGAGAAAGGGTGGAGTTTTGAATGATAATCAAAGAGCTTTCCGTAGATGATGCGAAACAACTTGTACAATTAATGAAGGATGTAGAGGCAAGCAGTCCTTATATGTTGATGGAAGCAGGGGAAAGAACTTTAACAGTTGAAGGGGCAGAGGCCATTATTAATAGAGATCATATAACGGTTATTGGTGCCGAAGATGGAGAACGATTGATTGGGTATACACTTGTGATCAAAGAAACGGTACGAAGGAAAAAACATTGTGCGAGTATTGTTGTCGGTGTTCATAAAGATTACAGAGGAATGGGAGTTGGAGGACAATTATTACAGGCGGTACTGGCATGGGCCAATCAAGAAGCTATCATGCGGATTGAATTGACAGTAGTATCAGAAAATGAAGCAGCACTAGCGCTATACAAAAAAATAGGTTTTGAAGTAGAAGGGGTGAAACGAAGATCGTTATTAATGGACGGGGAATATTATGATGAGTATTATATGGGGAAATTATTTTAAAAGAATTGAATAAAAACAGAACAATCTATTTTTTTTAAAACCCTGTTTTTAAGGGATGTCTATAAAGGCAGATGATAGAACTCAAACTAATATAATATAGGACACGTGAAAACATAAGGGATAGGTAAATAGAAAATATCCACTCAAGTGGATACACCAGAATAGAATGAGCAAGTCCACATAACTCTTGGCGATTGCTAAAAGGTATGTGGACAAGATATTATGCTATGATTCCACTTTAGATTATACTAGAACCGATTTGCTCACCCTTATCTTTCTAGTTCAGCTTCCGTAACCCATTTATGGTTTTTGACTTTTTCCACACCATTGGTTGGCGTATAGTCAATCATATAAACGGTTGTGTCTTCACTTGAAGCGATGTCTACTTCGGCGCCCTTCATACCTTCCATATGATCAGCGGTAGTCACAGCGGTTTCTCCCTCTCGTAATGGTGCTTCACCTGGCTCTTCAAGCTCTTCATGAATAATCCATTTGTGATTTTTCACAGGGTCACCACCAGAAGTAGGGGTATAGTTTACGGCATAAGCGGTTGTATTATAAGCGCCAACAATCTTTGCCTCCGCACCTTCCATGCCTTCCATATGTCCATTTTTTATTGTAACTGTAGATCCCACAGCGTAAGTGGGTTCATCCGCTTTTTCTAGGCCTTCCGGGATTTCACCATCACTAGAATGATCCATTCCTTCATGGTCCATCTCTTCATGATTCATTTCTTCTTGTTCGTTCGTTTCATCATTAGTTGGTGATGGATCATTGTTGTTAGTACAAGCAGCTAAAAATACCATTGCCAACAAGGCAATTATTCCAAAGGTTAGTTGCTTTTTCATTTAGGTCATCTCCTTTAATGGATTTGCAATTATTATAAATCGTAAATTTGCAGATTATATGAAGGAATATTGTCTTCTTCATTCTGAACAAAAGGAAAGATTATGATACCCATTTATATCCAATTCCCCATACGGTTTGTAAATGCTGATCAATAGGGAAGTCAACTTCACGTAGCTTTTCTCTTATATTTCGTATATGTGAATCCACTGTTCGATCTTCGATATATACACCGTATCCCCAAATTTTCGTAATAAGATGTTCGCGAGAGAAAACATGATTTTGATGAGATAAAAAAAGCTCAAGTAACACAAATTCTTTTTGCGTGACAGGGATTTTTTTCTTTTGATAGTAAAAATCATAGGATTCCTTATTTAACTGTAGTTCTTTAAATATGATTTCACTGCCAGTTGATTTTGTCCTTCTTAAGACAGCTTCGATTCTTGCAATAAGTTCTTCTTCATCAAATGGTTTAGCAATATAATCGTCGGCACCAATGGTTAGCCCCTTAACTACATCTGGTTTACTTCCTTTCGCTGTTAACATAATAATCGGCACATCACTTTGCTGTTTGATCAATTGACATAGATCCCACCCGTCCATATCAGGCATCATTACATCAATGATAACTAGTTCAATAGCGTGATCTTCCATATAATTAAGCGCACATGCACCGGAAGTTTTTTTTATACAAGAAAAGCCGTTCTGTGATAAATATAGGTCTAATAGATCAAGCATCCGCATTTCGTCATCTACTAAAAGTATTTTTCTCATTTAATACCGCTCCTTTTAACATGATAGTAAAAGCTGTCCCGGTTTTTGTGTTGCTTTTGACCGTAATCTCACCATTATGGGCGTTGACTAATTCTTTCACAATCGAAAGACCAAGACCAGAACCTCCTTTACATGAATCGTTACTATATGTCCCACGATAAAAGCGTTTAAAGATATGTGGAAGGTCTTTTTCTTGAATGCCGCTCCCGTTATCAATCATTCTTAAATATAAATCTTTTGTATGTGTCCATATCTTTAATGTCGTTTCCGTACCTGTTTGACTATATTTCAAAGAATTATCCAAAAGGTTATAAAGCATTTGTTCTACTCTAGCAGAATCGATATTCACATTAATATCTTTTTGGGGCATTTCCACATGTAATTTCATGGATTGATGCAAGAAAGCTGGTTCAAATTTATGATGTAAATGGGCTATGAAGTCGCTTAACTGAATGGTTTGTTTCTTCATTTCAAAGCCGTATTGATCTATTTTAGCTAATTCAAATAAGTCTTCTACTAGCGTATTTATTCTTTTGGCTTCTTCCTGAATGATGGACAAATATTTATCACGTTCTTCAATGGAGAGATTCTTTCTTTGAACAATGTCCGCATATCCTTTAAGGTAAGTGAGCGGTGTTCTTAATTCATGAGAAATTGTAGCTAAAAATTGACTGCGTTCTTCCTTTAAATGCTTTAACTCACCTGCAAGTAGGTTGATGGTTTTTGCCAGTTTACCAAGTTCATCATTTCCTATATCAGGTAGAGATATGGAGAAATCGCCACTTTTTATTTGTATCGTGGCTTCTTTCATCTTATTAAGCGGTCGAACTAAAGCGATAGAAAGCAATATTATAATCACAATCGTTAAGATAGCTGTGATTAATCCGGTAATAAAAAAATGATTATTTAAGCGATCAATCAGTGTTTGAATAGAATCAGTGTTTTGAAACATGAAAACGTATCCTTGATTAGGTATAGAGCTTACAGTTACAATATAAGGTTGATTTTTCCAATCATTTTCTACGACACCGTTTTGTAGCTTCATTCCTGATGAAATTATTTTTTTCATATCAATTGAAAGTGAGGAAGCAAGTACACTTCCCTTTAAGTTTGTAACCATCACATCCGTATTGGCTTCCTTTTCCATCAGGGCTACATGCTCAATTGTATCTGCTTCAAAACTGGTCTTTAACGTGTCTCTATGAGCGTCTCCTCTAGATTGTAAGGAAAAAAGTTCCTCTTCCACTCGCGACTCAACTAAGGAAGAGTGAAGAAAGAAAAATAGAAAAAGTTCTAAAGTAAATATAATCAAGAAAAATATAAGTCCTAGTTTTACGGATAAATTCTTCATAGCATCACCTATCGCATATTATAGAGAATAGTTGTGGAGAATGTGTGCAGAGTGACTTGTCATATCTTAGCTTGTTTCGTACATAAGTATAGAGCAGAAAGCAAAAGAATAGTCACTTTCGGAGTGGAAGGTTGTGAAATGATGTACCGTGGTAAAAATAAATTCACCTCAATTATTATCGTGCTTGCTTTAACACTAATGATATATTTAATTATGAATGTATTTAAGCATACCGATGTCTATATCGTATATCGAGCAGGAATTGGGACATTTGTAATCACGGGGTTTATCATTACTGCCATTGTTGTTCTATATATAAAGGGAAATTCATTTGGTAAAAGACGATAGAAAGGGAGAGGTAATTCAAGTTTAAAAATTTACGTACTTCCTGTATGCCTAAGTTCCTTTTATTGTCCTTGCATACTTTATCATATGCTGGTTGAAGATTGGCATGGAGAATAAGTAACGGAGATTTACTCAAAAGGGTTTGAATTTGTTCAGAACTCAAGAAGAGAAAAATAGCTAGAAGTTTTAGCATATTGGCACACGAGAAAAGGAATGTACGACATGATACGTGGTGTATCATATGCATATCTAATCTAATACAAAGCAAGATTTTGTCTTGCCATACTTAGAGGCTTCCAAATATCTAGTTGGAAGCCTTTTTTGTGTAGATATAAATTAATCTTCAACAATTATAAGGGGTTCAATCTATGTATGAAAGGTGTGATTCTGGAGACATTATGTGAATACGATGCAGGGGCTAGGAGGATTGTAGATATGTTTGGATTACCGATAAAATGTTTGCCTCTTTCAACATTTTTTTATTATCCCTATTTAAATTCAATTAGCCAAAAAGGTTGCTATAGACCCACTCGACTAGTGATTGCTATGATAAATATAGCTATTGAAGGGTGTGTTTTTTAGTGGATGAACAAAAATATAAGAATTTAAAAATTGGTGAAAAAGGTGCAAAGTTAAGTATTATTGTCTACATCATACTATCGGTTTTTAAGTTGACCGTTGCCTATATGACAAACTCAGCTGCGCTAAAAGCAGATGGATTAAATAATGTGACAGATATTATTGCGAGTATTGCCGTATTGGTGGGCTTAAGAATTTCACAACGGCCTCCAGATAAAGATCATAAATACGGACATTGGAAGAGTGAAGCAATTGCCTCCTTGATTGCTGCTTTTATTATGTTTGCTGTCGGTGCAGAAGTAATTATTGGAGCGTTTTCCTCTTTAGTAAATCAAACTTCCGAAGTTCCTCATGCGATTGCTGGATATGTGGCTTTATTAGCTGCTGCAATTATGTTTGTTGTGTCTACTTACAACCAAAAGTTAGCAAAAAGCATTGATAGTAAATCACTATATGCAGTGGCAATGGATAATCGCTCTGATGCTCTTGTTAGTATTGGTGCTGCAATTGGTATATTTGGATCTCAACTTGGATTACCTTGGTTAGATACTGTGACAGCTGTAATAGTTGGGTGTTTGATTGTGAAAACAGCTTGGGAGATCTTCAGGGACTCTACACATCAATTAACAGACGGCTTTGATGAGGATAAGATTGAGGAATATGAAAATGCCATTCATGCGATTGAAGGTGTGAAAGAAATAAAGGAAATCAAAGGGCGTTTGTATGGAAATAATATCGTTGTAGATGTGATTATTTGTGTAGAAGGAACGATGGATATTAATCTTGCCCATGATCTTGCTACATTAGTTGAAAAAGAATTAATCGAGAATCATCATGTTTATGATGTCCATGTTCACGTTGAGCCTCATGAAACTTGTGAAGATGGGGGCTAATCGTAAATAAAAGAAGCTCATCTGAATAAATTCGGGTGAGCTTTTTTACTATTGTAGAACAAAACAATTTACAAAAGGGGAAATTCTAATTGACCAAATACAGTCAGTAAGCGTTAAAATAATTAAGTTAGAACAACAAGAAATAGAGGAGAGAATGGATGCAATCATTTGGAAAATTATTAAATTACATAAAGCCATATTGGTTTTTTGCTTGTTTGGGCCCTTTATTAATGTTTATTGAAGTAAGTATGGATTTACTTCAGCCCACAATCATGCAACATATGATTGATGACGCAATTGCTAATAATAACACGGAGCTGACGATTCAGCTTGGTATTTCTATGATCATTGTCGCCATCATCGGATTAATTGGTGGGATTGGTTGTTCTATTTTCAGCACAAAAGCTGCTGTCCATTTTTCAACAGACATAAGAAAGGATGTATTTAATCGTATTGTCCAATTTTCAAGTAGGGACGTGGATCGATATGGTTCGGGCAAGCTCATAACGATTGTAAGTAATGATATCAGTGTTTTACAGCGTGCGATATTAATGACGTTAAAAGTTTTTGTAAGGGGGCCATTATTGTTCATAGGCAGTGTCCTAATCGTCTTTTTTACTGCAAGAGAACTTTTTCCAATTGTGATGATTGCTGTGCCGATTTTATTTATTATTATTATTTATTTCACAAGAAAATCAGCAGCTTTATTTAAAAAAGTGCAAGAAGCAATCGATGTCATCAATACGCGCTTACAAGAAAATTTAGCCGGCATTCGCGTTGTTAAAGCATTCGGAAGGGAAAACTATGAAAAGGAGCGCTTTGCCGAAAAAAACAGCATGTTAACGAAGGTCAATATTTCTGCAGAACAATTGATTGCTCTCATGATGCCATTGTTGCTTTTTATTGTGAATTTAGGCATTGTGGCTGCTTTATGGCTTGGTGTAATAAAGGTTGATGGAGGAGCAATTGAAGTGGGAGCAATCCTTGCTTTTATAAACTATATGACAATTATTATGAATGGCTTGATGTCCAGTAGCCATGTGTTGATGTTGATAACAAGAGCTTTCCCTTCAGCTAATCGCATACAAGAAGTACTCACGGTTGAGCAAGATATGGTTGACGGTGAATATACCATTGTTAATCAAAAAGAGGATCATTTACTATTTAAAGATGTTGCTTTTAGTTATAGCAAAAATGGGGAGTATGTGCTGAAAAATTTGAACTTCACTATTCAACGAGGTAAGACATTAGGCATCATCGGTCCAACTGGTAGTGGAAAGACAACGATAGCCAAACTAATTCCTCGATTGTATGATGTCGATCATGGGCAAATCTTTTTGAACGGTGTTGATATAAAAAATTACACCAAAGAAACGTTACGGAAACAAATCGGTTTTGTCAGCCAACGTGCACTATTATTTTCTGGTACTATTGCAAACAATTTAAAAGATGGGAAAACCGATGCATTACTAGAAGAAATGAAACAAGCGGCAAATGATGCATGTGCAGTCGAGTTCATTGATAAATTGGATGAAGGTTATGAGTATGAAGTGGCGCAAGGAGGGAAGAATTTTTCCGGTGGTCAAAGGCAAAGACTTTCCATTGCTAGAGCATTTATTAGGGAGCCAGACTTGCTCATTCTTGATGACTCAACCTCTGCCGTTGATGCACTATCTGAAAAGAAAATTCAACAAGCATTAAAGCAGCGTCATTCGACGAAAATTATTATTTCATCAAAGATATCTTCCATAAGAGAAGCTGATGAGATTCTTGTTCTTCATGAGGGTGAGGTTGTGGCTAAAGGTAATCATGATATGTTGTTAGAAGAAAGTGGAGTGTACAAGGAGATTTACCAAACACAAGGGGGAGCCGGCCATGAATAATCAACCAAAAGAACAAAAAACACTAGATTTTGGCCGAGGACCTAGCCGCATGAATGGGAAAGGTGCAACACCGAAAAAATTTACAGGGACATTGCTACGTATATGGCAGTATATGAAACAACAAAAGTTAAGAATGATACTTGTTGTTTTTATGGTGTTATTATCAACTTTATTTACATTAGCTGGTCCTTATTTAATCGGTGTCACTATTGATGATTATATTTTAAAAGGTGATATTACAGGTACCATTGTCATGTCCGCCATACTTGCATGTATATATATCCTTATATCTATTACCACATGGGCACAAGCGCTCATAATGGTAAATGTGTCATTATTAACAATAAAAAAAATCCGCCAGGAATTATTTGATCAGCTCCAAAGTTTATCATTGAAATTTTTCGATAAGCGTTCTTATGGCGAACTAATGAGTCGAGTAACAAATGATATTGATCAATTACATGCAGCACTTAGTCAAAGTGTGATTCAAATAGTTTCATCCGTTTTAACCATTACCGGGGTAGCGATAGCGATGATTGCTTTAAATGGTGTGATGGCCATTGTGGCATTCTTGGTGATTCCACTTATGTTTTTAGCAACTAAAGCGATTGTGTCTTATAGCAGTCGTTATTTTTCTGCGAGACAGCGAGATCTTGGCGAAGTGAATGCGAAAGTGGAGGAGTCAATCTCTGGATTGGAGATCATTTCATTATATGGCAAAGAGGATGATGTCCTTACTTCTTTTAATCATCAAAATGAAGCGTTACGAACTTCTTCTATTCGTGCTGAAATATCTTCAGGGTTTCTTGGCCCAGTGAATAACTTTATGAATAACTTGGGGTTGGCCTTTATTATATTTACAGGCGCGTTACTAGCGATTGTAAATATGGCTTCTATAGGGATGATTGCATCATTTGTGACGTATTCTCGTAATTTCTACCGTCCAATTAATCAGTTGTCAAATTTGATTACCACCTTCCAATCAGCCATTGCTGGTGCAGAGCGTGTATTTGAAGTTTTAGATGAAAAAACTGATATAGTTGATAGACCCAAAGCTCTGAAGGTGTCTGCATTGGTAGGAAATGTTGAATTTAGGAATGTTTCTTTTGCTTATGAGAAGAAAGAGGTTTTATCATCGCTTAATTTTAGTGTGAAAGCTGGAGAGACCATCGCCATCGTTGGTCCAACTGGTTCGGGTAAAACAACAATCATTCAATTACTCGCTCGTTTTTATGATGTTACAAAGGGTGCAATCTTTATTGATGGTGCAGACATAAGAGACTATGAAATCCGTCTACTTCGTACAAATATCGGAATCGTCCTACAAGATTCTTATTTATTTTCTGGAACAGTTATGGAGAATATTCGTTATGGGAAGCTTAAAGCAAAAGATACAGATGTTATAGAGGCAGCCAAGCTTGCGTCAGCTCATGCCTTTATAAAACATCTCCCTAAAGGATATGATACGGTAATAGCAAGTGGCGGCAGCAATTTAAGTCAAGGTCAAAGGCAGCTTCTTTCTATCGCAAGAGCTATGCTTTCGAATCCCAATATTCTAATTCTAGATGAAGCCACATCGAGTATTGATACACAAACCGAAATTCAAATTCAAAAGGGGTTAGCACAATTAACGAAGGGGAAAACGACATTTGTCATTGCCCATCGCCTCAAAACAATTGAGAATGCCAATCATATTATGGTCATTAAGGATGGAGAAATCGCTGAACAAGGGACTCATCAGCATTTGTATAATGAAAAAGGTGTTTATGCAGAAATGTATAACCAGCAGTTTTTAAGTCAGTGATGTTATATATACACAATAATAAGGTGAAGGATTAAACGAGCACAAATGATTAACTGGTGTTATTAATCCATATTGTTCACCTTAATCAATATCTTATATAGAGAGGATTGTTCGTCCAAAGGAGGACCAACATCCTCTGTTTTATTTAGAACATGCTATTAGTCATGTTAAACGGTGTTTTTTTATCCTGTATTGTAGATTTTGTCTACTCATCCCAAGTTCTTTTGCCGTATTGGTAATATGGTGCTGGTTTCTTATAAGTGCTTGTTGAATAAAATGGCGCTCGGCTTTTGTTAAATAGTCATTTAAAGTGTGGCCAATGTGTTCATGCTTATTACTGTCGACAGGGTGATCGAATACTTTCTCTTTTTTTAAGAATGGTTGAGATTGTAATCGATGTCGATAATGAAAAGGTAAGTGATGATAGGTAATCGATTCTTCATATTCGATTAAGTTCATTGCGCCTTCAATAAGATGCTCTAGCTCTCTGACATTACCTGGCCATTCGTAATGAAAAAAATTTGATAAAAGGGATGGATCAATATCTTTTACGCCCATTGCAAACTTCTCATTGTATTTATGAATGAAATGGTATGCCAGTTCCTCTATGTCTTCTCTTCGCTCTTTTAACGGAGGGATGGATAAAGAAACAACACCTAACCGATAATATAAATCTTTTCTTAAATGTCCATTCGTAATGGCTTCAATCGGATCCTCATTGATTGTAGCAATAATACGGACATTAAATGATCGGTCTCGTGTATCTCCCACCCGCCTTACTTTTTTCTCTTGTAGAACTCTCAATAATTTTGCTTGTAAGTGTATATTTAAAGAATTAATTTCGTCTAGTAGAAGTGTACCACCTTCTGCTTCTTCAAATAATCCAGGCCTTTCGATTGCGCCGGTAAATGCCCCTTTTTTTGTGCCAAAAAGCAAGCCTTCTATTAAATTATCTGGAATGGCTGCACAGTTTTGCGAAATAAATGGTTTATGTGCCCGCTCACTTGCGTTGTGAATACTCTGAGCAAATAGTTCTTTTCCTGTACCTGTGTCACCGATGATTAAGATAGAAGAATCCGTTCGCGTTGCTCTTTTACTTGCTTCGATCACATCACTTATGGCTGGGCTATGGCCAATGATACTTTGGAAAGTAAAGCGAGTTTCTTCTCTTTGTTGTCTATTCTCCCTGATTAACTTTTCTAATTTTGTAATATCACGGGCAATCTCCATTGCGCCAATACGCTCGTTTTCGTAGAAAATAGGTAAAGTATGGTTAACCGTAGTAATTTCTAGTCCTTGATTATTGTAATAACTTTGCTTTGCGTTCTCGATTTTAATGCCTTTTTCAACAGCTTCAAGTAAACGACTTTCTTCATTATGTTCAAATGAAAAGACATCATGTAAGTTTTTATATAGTACGTCGGCTTTAGCCATCCCTTCAATTTCAGCCATTTTCCGGTTATAAATGACCGTATTTCCGCCTTCATCAACGACGTGGACACCAGCGTCAATTTCATCTAAGACTTTATCATAATAGTAATTCATTCGTTTTAGAAAGTTGTTCATGAATGTCCCTCCTGTAATTATTTATTATACACATTCGCAAAAATATTTTGCAGGAGATAGAAAAATATTTTTGCGAAAAGAAAAATATTTTTGCACCTAATAGGATAAAAATATTGTTAATTCGCATTTTTAGTAATTGGCACGTTATTTGCAATAATAATGGGGAACGATAAAAAATAGAATAAGAGAAATACAATATAGAGTAGGAGGAATTTCGAATGGTACAGCCATATAAACATGAACCATTTACTGATTTTAGCGTAGAAAGTAATCAAGCCGATTATTTAAAAGGACTCGAAACGGTTAAATCCTATTTAGGTCAAGATTATGATTTATTAATTGATGGAGAAAGAATCGCTACAGATGAGAAAATCGTATCTATCAATCCAGCAAATAAAGAAGAAGTCATTGGTCGTGTGTCAAAAGCCAATCAAGCATTAGCAGAAAAAGCAATGCAATCGGCTGTGAGGGCATTCCAATCTTGGCGTAAAGTAAAGCCTGAAACGCGTGCCGATGTTTTGTTTAAAGCAGCTGCAATTATTAGAAGACGTAAACATGAGTTTTCTGCTCTAATGACAAAAGAAGCGGGTAAGCCTTGGAATGAGGCAGATGCTGATACAGCAGAAGCCATCGATTTCTTAGAATATTATGCACGACAAATGCTAGCGATTAAAGATGGTGTTCCTGTCAATAGCCGACCGAATGAATACAATCGTTATGACTATATTCCACTTGGGGTAGGAGTTATTATTTCTCCTTGGAACTTCCCGTTTGCCATCATGGCTGGTACAACAGTCGCTGCAATTGTGGCGGGTAATACAGTGCTTTTAAAGCCAGCTTCAACTACACCAATCATTGCGGCTAAATTTGTAGAGGTATTAGAAGAAGCTGGATTACCTAAAGGCGTACTTAACTTTGTACCAGGAAGTGGTGCAGAGGTCGGTGACTATTTAGTGGACCATAAGGATACTCGTTTTATTTCATTTACAGGCTCAAGGGATGTTGGTCTTCGAATTAACGAACGTGCATCGAAACTAAATGAGGGGCAAATCTGGATTAAACGTGTGATTGCTGAAATGGGCGGTAAAGATACGATTGTTGTTGATAAAGATGCTGATTTAGAGCTTGCTGCTCAATCAATCGTCGCTTCTGCTTTCGGATTTTCTGGACAAAAATGCTCGGCCTGTTCGCGAGCAGTCATTGTAGAAGATGTTTATGATCAAGTACTAGCAAGAGCAGTAGAAATCGCGAAAGATAAACAAGCGGGTAATCCTGAAGATCGAAGTAACTTTACAGGGCCGGTTATTGATCAATCAGCGTTTAATAAAATTATGAGTTATATTGAAATTGGAAAAGAAGAAGGAAAGCTTATGCTCGGTGGTGAAGGCGATGATTCTAAAGGTTATTTCATTCAACCAACGATATTTGCGGACCTAGACCCACAAGCGCGTATCATGCAGGAAGAGATTTTTGGTCCAGTAGTCGGTTTTACAAAGGCAAAAGACTTTAATCATGCAATCGAGATTGCAAACAATACAGAATATGGCTTAACCGGAGCTGTTCTCACGAATAATCGTGAACATATCCAACAAGCAAGAGAAGATTTCCATGTGGGTAATCTCTACTTTAATCGTGGTTGTACGGGTGCAATTGTTGGTTATCAGCCATTTGGTGGTTTTAATATGTCAGGTACAGATTCAAAAGCAGGCGGACCAGATTATATTATGCTTCATATGCAAGCAAAAACAACGTCTGAAATGTATTAAAGTCAATCAAGGTTAGAAAGGGATGATTATCCCTTTCTAGCAATCTATTAATCAAAACTGGAAGGATGTCGATAAAGATGAAAAATACAGTACAAACAAAACACCTGATCGAACAATCTGAAAAATTTGGTGCGAATAACTATCATCCACTACCAATCGTAATTAGTGAAGCTGAAGGGGTCTGGGTAAAAGATCCTGAGGGTAACAAATACATGGATATGTTAAGTGCTTATTCAGCAGTTAACCAAGGACATCGCCATCCGAAGATTATTCAAGCGTTGAAAGATCAAGCAGAACGCGTGACATTAACATCAAGAGCTTTCCATAATGATCAATTGGGTCCTTGGTATGAAATGATTTGTGAGTTAACAAACATGGATATGGCTTTGCCAATGAACACAGGTGCTGAAGCAGTGGAGACAGCTATAAAAGCAGCTCGTCGATGGGCTTATGATGTAAAAGGAGTTGCTGAGAACCAAGCAGAAATCATCGCTTGTGTAGGAAACTTTCACGGCAGAACGATGACAGCTGTCTCCCTTTCTTCAGAAGAAGAATACCAAAAAGGTTTTGGCCCGATGCTTCCAGGAATTAAGCTAGTTCCTTATGGAGATATTGCTGCGTTAAAAGCTGCTATTACGGAAAATACGGCTGCATTTTTAATTGAACCGATTCAAGGGGAAGCTGGAATTGTTATTCCTCCAGAAGGGTTCCTAAAAGAAGCGCGTGAATTATGTAAAGAGAAGAATGTCTTGTTCATTGCCGATGAGATTCAAGCTGGGCTTGCACGCTCTGGAAAAATGTTTGCTTGCGAATGGGAAGGCGTAAGTCCTGATATGTACATTCTAGGTAAAGCTTTAGGTGGTGGGGTCTTCCCTATTTCTTGTGTTGTTTCAAGCAAGGAAGTTTTGGGTGTCTTCAATCCGGGCTCACACGGTTCAACATTTGGTGGGAACCCGATGGCATGTGCGGTTTCTATGGCTTCCATTGAAGTAATTAAAGAAGAGAAACTTGTAGAGCGCTCTTTAGAGCTAGGTAACTATTTTGTTGATCAATTGAAGGAAATTAAAAATCCAATGATTAAAGAAGTGCGTGGACGTGGGTTGTTTATCGGGGTTGAGCTTACTGAACCCGCACGTAAATATTGTGAAGCGTTGAAAGAAGAAGGGCTTCTTTGTAAAGAAACACATGATACGGTTATTCGTTTTGCACCGCCACTTATTATTTCTAAAGAAGATCTTGATTGGGCAATTGAAAAAATAGTAAAAGTTTTAGGATAAGACAGTTTTTAATAAATTATTAGAATAATTTTTCTATATATGATATTATCTTAATAATCACTTTAATGCTGTAGAGGAGAAAGATACAATTAATCACTTTTATCTTTCTCCTAAACCTTTATTTCATGGAAGTTATCAAACTTTTAAAAACGTAAACGCTTTCTTTTTTTAGAAAAATCCTGATCGCATTTGTTTATTGGTAAAGAGTATTCATTAATAAAACATGATAGTAATATAACTTATTGCAAACAAATTCAGCTAGAGATTTCTCACCAAAGAAGAACTGGCCATACTGTTCATTCGTGAGAAGTCCTTGTACATATGTACAAGGCTTTTTGTGTATCTATAGAGTCAGTCAAAGGTGAATTTTTGTAAAATTTTCTAAAATCTAAAAGGGATGATTTTATGATCTATAAAGATCAAATTCAAGAATGGTTTAATGAATTTCATAACCATCCAGAACCTAGTTTTAAAGAGTATGAGACAACCAAAAAAATTGTATCTATACTGAGTGATTTAAAGGTTGATTATCAAACTTTTGGGGATTTAACTGGTGTAATAGCAGAGGTGGGAAGTGGAGATGATGTAATTGCTGTAAGGGCGGATATAGATGCCCTCTGGCAGCAAGTAGATGGTATGTATCGTGCTAATCACTCATGTGGGCATGATGCACATATGGCTATTGTTTTAGGTAGTATTCTTTATTTGGATAAGCAAGCTTTAAGTAAGCGCATACGTTTTATTTTTCAACCAGCTGAAGAAAAAGGAAATGGATCTCTAGAAATGATTAAGCATGGCGCGATGGAAGATGTCACACATTTGTTTGGCATCCATCTCAGACCACATGAAGAATTATCTTTAGGACAAGTATCACCATCCATCCATCACGGAGCATGTGTCACATTAGAAGGGAAAATTAGTGGTGAAGATGCCCATGGCGCCAGGCCTCATCAAGGAAGAAGCGCAATTGATGTAATTGCTACGATTTATCAATTTTTAAAGAATATCTATTTGTCTCCGTTTGATGCGTATTCTGTCAAATTAACTAACATTCAAACAGGTGGAGAAAGCTTAAATATCATTCCAGGTCATGCCACCTTTGGTATCGATATAAGAGCGCAAAAAAATGAACAATTAAAAGAGATACAAACAAAAGTGAGTAAAGGGTTAGGCGATATTGCGGCATTGTTTGATGTCGATATTTCTTTTAATTGGAAAGATTATACCCCTGGTGCAGTCGTCTCTGAACAAGCAGAGGAGATGGCAATACGGGCAATAACAGAGGTATTAGGTTCAGAAGGGGTGGCTCCCCCACTCATTACCCCGGGAAGTGATGACTTTCATTTTTATACAATCAAACATCCAAATGTCCATGCAACAATGATTGGTTTAGGTGCTGACTTAAAGCCGGGATTACACCACCCGCAAATGAATTTTAACCATACAGTATTGGACCAGGGTGCTCGAATAGTAGCAGCCTTATTGAAAGCGTAATTAAAGTGAAAAATATAAATGGGAGGATTTCTATGAAAAAGGATCAGAAAATGACATTCGGTATGGCGCTAATTCCATTAGTTGTCATGATAGTAACAATGATGATTGCAGTTATTTATTTAGAACAAGGACCTCATATTCCATTAATTATTGGAACAATTACGGCTGCATTAGTTGCTTGGAAAGCAGGATATAATTGGAAACATATTGAGGAATCGATGTATAAGGGGATTAAACTGGCATTACCTGCAGTTATAATTATTATGTTAGTTGGTTTAGTCATCGGCTCTTGGCTTGGTGGCGGTATTGTCGCGACAATGATTTACTATGGATTAAAGATCATCACCCCATCTTTGTTCCTCGTCTCTATTACGATTATATGTGCAATCGTTTCTTTATCTATTGGCAGCTCTTGGTCGACAATGGGAACGATTGGTGTAGCGGGAATGGGCATAGGCATGAGTATGGGCATCCCAGCTCCGATGATAGCTGGTGCGATTATTTCAGGCTCTTACTTTGGTGATAAGATGTCTCCGTTATCAGACACAACAAATTTAGCATCCGGCTTAACAGGCACTGATTTATTTGATCATATCAAACATATGTTATTTACGACCGTTCCTGGTATTATCATTGCATTAGGAGTTTATTGGTTCTTAGGAAAAGACTTTGGTAAAGGAGGAGCCAATCCAGCAGAAATTAATCAAACGATTCTTGCCTTACAAGATTCTTTTGTTATTTCACCATGGTTATTACTTGTTCCCCTTGTAGTTATTATTATGGTAGCAAGAAAAGTTCCGGCAGTACCCGCATTAATTGTAGGTATCCTCCTAGGTGTTCTTTGTCAAATCTTTGTACAAGGTGGTTCGCTATCTGAGGCAGTATCAGCTTTACAATCCGGTTACAAAATTGAAAGTGGAAATGAGATGGTTGATGGTCTCTTTAATAGAGGAGGTCTCGATTCGATGATGTACACCGTCTCCATGACGATTGTGGCCATGACGTTTGGTGGAATATTAGAAAATACAGGTATGCTACAAGCGATAGTCAATCAAATCTTAAAGCTAGCTAAGTCAGCAGGTAGTCTTGTTGCAACCACTATTGTGTCTGCCTTTGCAACAAATGCGACGGCATCAGAGCAATATATTTCAATTGTTGTTCCTGCAAGGATGTTTTCCAAAGCATATCGCGATAAAAATCTGCATTCAAAGAACCTATCAAGAGCACTAGAAGACGGGGGAACTTTAACCTCTGTATTTATACCCTGGAATACATGTGGAGTGTTTATTCTTGCCACACTCGGAATAGGTGCATTAGAGTATGCACCCTATGCTATCCTGAATTTCATCGTTCCGATTATTTCTATCATTTATGCTTTTATAGGTTTTACCATTGTTAAAATCACTGATGAAGAGAAAAGGGCATTGGAAAAAGAAGAAGAAGCATCATTAAATGCATAAACATAATGAAAGAGGGAGCCGAGTTTTTTCTTCGGCTTTCTTCTTTTATTGATAAGGAGAGAGAAATATGAAGATTACATCCATCGCTATCTATGCGATTCGTCTACCATTAAAACAACCGTTTGTCATCAGTTATCATACATATAAAGATATGCCATCCATAATCGTAAAAGTGGAAACGGATGAAGGGCTCATAGGCTACGGAGAAGCAGTACCTGATGAGCATGTGACAGGAGAAACATGGGAAGGCACTTATCAAGTAATTAAACATACGCTTGGACCTGCCATATTAGGTATCAATCCAATGGAAATTGAAAAGGTACATGAAATCATGGACAAGCTCATTTATCAAGCACCTGCTGCTAAAGCTGCGATCGATATTGCTTGTTACGACTTAATCGGTAAAAAACTACAAGTGCCCGTGTATCAGCTCATCGGTGGACGTTACCATGAGCAATTTCCCATCACGCATGTGTTAAGTATTGGTGAGCCAGAAAAGATGGCGACAGAAGCAATGGAACAAGTCTCTAAAGGTTATACATCATTTAAAATCAAAGTAGGTAGAGATGTGAATGGGGACGTAGCAAGAATTAAGGCAGTTGCTGATAGCGTTAAAGACAAAGCCGTTATACGAGTGGATGTTAACCAAGGTTGGCAAACAGCGGCTGCTACTTTAAAAGGAATTAAGGCATTAGAAACGGTAGATATAGATTGGCTAGAGCAACCGGTAAGAGCAGATGATATTGATGGGATGGCATTTATTAGGTCTCATTCAACAGTTTCCCTTATGATTGATGAAGGATTAAAGGGAGCAAGAGAGTTGAAAGAGATTATTCAGAAAAATGCCTGTGATCGTATAAACATTAAGTTGATGAAGTGTGGTGGTATATTGCCAGCAGTTAAGCTTGCATATCAGGCAGAACTAGCCGGGATTGAGTGCCAGGTCGGATCAATGGTAGAATCATCGATTGCTTCAAGTGCAGGTTTTCATGTGTCATTTTCTAAAAAGAATATTACAAGTGTAGAATTAACCGGACCACTGAAGTTCTCTAAGGATATCGGTGACTTACATTATGATATTCCTCATATTTCTTTAAAAGATCAACCTGGATTAGGCGTAAATATTGATGAAGAGATTCTAAAAGAATTGACTGTATTTGAAGATGTATTAAAGGAGAGTTGAAGAGATTGAATGTAATCATGAGAGAAATGATAAAGCAAGGCCCATCTTATGAAGTTACAAATCTAGAAGAACAGCATATTGAACAAATTTTACAATTGCAACAAAAGGTTATCCATGCCCTTCCGGATAAAAAAGTATTACAGCCTTTAGCGAAAGAGGAGTTCCTCAATATTTTAAGGGGAAATGGAAAAATGGTTGGTGCTTGGGTCAAAGAGCAATTAATTGCCTTTCGCGCATTGCTAGTTCCACCTGAAAATGATCCTGAGCACCTTGGTCTAGATGCTGGTGTAACGGATTTATCCACGGTTATCTATCAAGAAATATCTAATGTAGATCCTATGTATAGAGGGAATAAATTACAGCAAAAGCTTGCTCAAATTTTAATGGAACAATTGAAAAAAGAATCACATCAGTATAGATATGTTTGTTGTACAGTCGCTCCTTTTAATTACCCTTCACTTAAGGATAAGTTTGCCCAAGATATGCAAATCATTGATCTTAAGGAGAAATATGGGGGTAGCCTTCGCTATGTTTTTATGAAAGATTTGCAAGCTGCTAAAGTTGTCCAACAAGGAGAAGTGATTGAAATAAAGATGGATGATATCACCAAACAACAGCAATATTTACAGTCTGGTTGGCGCGGGGTGAAAATGACCATAGCAGAACAGGAGACAAAAGTGGTTTACGCCCGTTTTAATGAGGTAGATTTTATAAACGAAATAGTTTGACATTTAGGGTGAAGCGATGTATCTTAAATTATAATATTCGAGAGCGTTGAGTTGGAGGAGTAGTCTGACACCCTTATCTATAAGAGAGCTGCTTATTTTAGCTGAAAGAGTGGCGATAAGGAGTTAGATGAAAGACACCAATGAGTTCCATCTGAAAAGTTTTTACTAAGTAGGCGTGGACGGTGGCCACCGTTAACGGGCATATAAGAGATTACATTGAATGATGTAATAATTAGGGTGGTACCGCGAGAACCGAGCCTCGTCCCTTCTGGGATGAAGCTCGGTTTTTTTGTGTGATAAGAAAGGGGTGATTCACATGGATAGTGATGATGACGATAACGACGATACAAACAAAATAATAAGGAGTGTGAATGATGATGGTCAAGATCAATGATGGAATAAGCCGTGTGAATTGCTCCGATGTAATGAAACATGTGAACAGAAAGATTACACTATGTGGGTGGGTTCACCGTGTTAGACATTTAGGAAGAATTACTTTCTTACAGTTACGGGATCGTAGTGGCATCATTCAATGTGTATTAGAGAATGAATTGGCTGAAATGAAACTTTCATTAGAGTCAGTTATTTCTGTACAGGGTCTTGTTGTAAAGACAATGAAAACCGATACGGGTGTAGAGGTAATTGTTGATAAGCTTCAGTTATTAAACACTGCTAATGCACCCTTACCAATTGAATTAAATCAAAAAGAATTAGATGTCCACATGGACACATTATTGAATAATCGTGTTTTATCACTACGGAACCATAAAGAGCATCTGATGTTTAATATAAAGTCAGCAATTGTTGACGCCTTTTCATCTTTTTTACGAAATGAGGATTTTATCCAAATTTTCACGCCGAAAATTGTAGCAGCGGGTGCGGAAGGAGGGGCGAACCTTTTCTCAATAGACTATTTTAATCAACCTGCTTATTTAGGGCAATCACCACAATTTTATAAGCAAATGATGGTAGCAGCAGGATATGAACGAGTATTTGAAGTAGCTCCTGTTTATCGAGCGGAAGAACATGCGACATCTAGACATTTAAATGAATACATTTCCCTTGATTTAGAGATGGGTTTTGTATTTTCGAGCAAAGAGTTGATGGAATTAGAGGAGAATCTATTACGTTTTATTTTTAACACCATTCGGGATCGTTATCAAAAAGAGCTGCAAGAAGTTGGTGTAACAATTCCTTTAATTGAAAGAATACCCAGTATATCACTTCATGAAGCAAAGCAAATTTTAGCTCAAGAATATCATAAATCCACTAGTGAGATGGAAGATTTGGATCCTGAAGGAGAACGCTTAATTTGTCAGTATTTTTCTGAAAAGGAAAACAGTGAATTAGTTTTTATCACACATTATCCAAAGGCAGTTAGACCTATGTATGCCAAGCCATTAGAAAATCACTCCTTATACACAGATTCTTTTGATTTATTGTTTAAAGGAATAGAGATTACAACTGGCGGCTTGAGGATTCATGATTATCAAGAATTAATCTCTTCAATAGAAGAAAATCACTTAAAAGTGGCAGATTTTGAAAGTTATACGAATGTTTTTAAGTACGGTATGCCACCACATGGCGGTCTTGCAATAGGGTTAGAGCGACTGACAGCTAAAATAATGAATCGACCTAATGTCCGCTTTGCGTCAGCATTCCCGCGAGATCGGCATCGATTAACCCCATAAGAAAATGCACGAACAAATGCTAATGGTATAAGTATTTGTTCGTGCTTCTTTATAGAAGGCAAGCTATGACATGACAGAAAGAATATCAATCGCTATCTACTGTCGTATCAGCCATCTCCACTAAATGTTGAGCGTTGCGACTAATTTCTTGAATCGTCGCTGAAAACTCCTGAATGGAGGCTGCTTGGGTATCTGTTAATTGATGAATTTGTGAGAAAGATTGATTAAGCTCAGTGAGTAACCCCGCTATACTTTTCGTAATTTGATCTATTTGCGAAACATGGTCTTTACTATTACTTGCAAGCTTACGAATCTCTTCCGCTACTACAGAGAATCCTCTTCCAGCGTCCCCAGCTCGTGCTGCTTCAATTGCTGCATTTAAACCTAAAAGGTTACTTTGATCAGAAATACTTTTTACAGCAGTGGATATTTTTCCGATTTCATCTGCACTATGGCTAACAGTCCCCATTTGTGAAGACATATCAGTCACTTTATCTGCAAGAATAG
The DNA here is from genome assembly GCF_044790165.1 of Cytobacillus kochii. Taxonomy (NCBI): domain Bacteria; kingdom Bacillati; phylum Bacillota; class Bacilli; order Caryophanales; family Bacillaceae; genus Cytobacillus; species Cytobacillus kochii. The sequence goes on from NZ_CP085254.1 coordinate 1,197,630, forward strand.
TCACTGATTTACTTATCTCTTCAATGGCTGCAGCTGTTTGTTCTGATACTGCTGAAAGACTTTCTGCTACATCGAAGAGCTGATTGGACTTTTCTAAACTAATTCCAATACCTACTCCACCGATTACTTCACCCTTCTCATTATGAAGGGGGATGGCTTTTGCAATAAGGGGAAAACCGAATAATTCTTTTGGTACCATCGATGTTTTAGTGCTATTTGTACGTATGGATTCTGTAATAATGTCACCGTCAATTAGAGGGTCCCCTGGAGAGACATTTAATGAAAATGTCTTTCCTGGATAATTAATAATTAATTTCTCTGTATCATATATACCAATAGTGATATCATCATGAATTAATGTATTTAAGTAAGGTGCTACCTTTAGAAAAGCGTCCATTACGTTTATTGATTGCTGTTCTGTTTCAATCATCTTTTTATCTCCCTAATTATTAATATGGCAATTGTCTTTGACTATAATTAACAGAAATCCATTTCATTGTTGTAAACTCATCTAAACTCCAATCTCCATTTAATCGACCAAGTCCGGATTGTTTTTCACCACCAAAAGCAACAATAGGCTCATCGTTAATCGTAACATCATTTACATGAATCATACCCGTGTGAATTCTTTTTGCCATTTCAACACCGCGTTCTACATTGGCAGTATGAAGCGCCCCGCTTAATCCGAGTTGTGTATTGTTGGCAATATTAATGGCATCTTCTTCTGTATCAAAAGTCATAATACAAACAACAGGACCGAAGAGTTCTTTTTGTGCGACTGTCATTTCAGGTGTCACATTTGTTAAAATCGTTGGTGCAACTAAATTCCCGCTAATTTCTCCTAATAGGATAGGTTCTGCACCTTCTTGAATGCCCGTATGAATTAAATCCTCTAATGTTGATGCTTGTCGTTTGTTAATAACAGGACCGATAACGGTTTCAGGGTCGCTAGGATCCCCGACTTTAAGTGCTGCTACCTTTTCTTTAAATTTGTTCATAAACGTTGGGTAAATTGATTTTTGAACGAGAATACGATTCGCAGACATACAAATTTGTCCTTGGTGTGTGAAACGGCTAAATGTTGCTGCATTAACGGCATAATCAATATCTGCATCTTCCATGACGATAAAAGCACTATTACCGCCTAACTCTAGTAAAGGTTTTTTAAAGTTCTTCACTGCTACTTGACCGATGTAACTACCTACTGTAGTAGAACCGGTAAAAGAAATGATTCTTGGAATCGGATGTTCTACAAAGCCATCGCCAATTTCCTTAATTTCACATAATACAACATTTAGTAATCCTTTAGGGACACCAGCTTCTTCAAATATCTTTCCTATTAATGTACCACCAGTTACCATTGAATCTTCATGAGGTTTGAGGACTACTCCACATCCCGCGCCAAGTGCAGGAGCAACTGATTTCATAGAAAGGAAGAAAGGGAAGTTAAATGGACTAATGACACCAACCACACCAGCTGGAACACGATACAATCTGTTTTCTTTATGGTCTTCTGTAGACGGCAGAATTTTACCTTCCATACGAAGTGGGTAAGTGGCTGCCTCTTTAATCATATTTTTTACAAGGCCAATTTCAAAAGCCGCTTTTAATCGAGTACCTCCAAGTTCAGCAATAATTAACTGAACAATCTCTTCTTCATGTGAGTCGATAATGGCTACCGCTTTTTCTAATATGTCTCGTTTTTTATAGGGGTTGACACGATCCCATTCTAGCTTTGCCTTAGCACTTGCTTGATATGCTTCATCAATATCTTCTAATGTAGCACCATTTACTTCTGCAAGGATGTCTTCATTAAATGGATTAATATTTTGTAAGAGAGTTTGACTTTTTCCTTGGCGCCATTCTCCATTTATAAACTGCTTATTTAATACTGATAATTGAAAACTCATGGAAAAACCTCCTTAGAATATATGAATCTAAGATGTTTATCGACTATAAGAGTCGAAAATGATAGTTAGTAAATGTAAAATATATAGGTAATTATATCTAATGTTGTTCATGTTTCGTTGAATTGTCACAAACGGTAGTTTTGTAAATATTTCATGAAATCCATTTGTTGGTTATTTTCTTTTTTCATCCAAGCGTACGTATGGGCTTGGGGTAATGTAATATTTGATTGGGGGACTTCTAATAACCATCCTTCCATTAATTCTCTTCTTACAGTGGACAGCGGTAAATAGGAAACACCCAATCCCTCAATAATGAACCGTTTAGAAATGTGTATTTGCGATACTTTCATTGTTTTGATAAAGGCATACTGATAGTGAAGATCATTTTTTAGTTTAGACCAGTATATGGGATGATTGTCGGTTATTAAAAGATGATGAAATAAAATATCTTCCTCTTCCAATGGTGGTGCGCTCTCAGCATCTTTTCCATCATGCGCGATGATTAATTTAACATCTTCAGAGTATAGTATTTGATATTGCACCTCTCTTGAATTAGGCAGATTACAGCTCAAGCCGATATCAATATCCTCTTCGAAGAGCGCTTTTTCCATTTCCTCGGATTCTAGTACATGTACAGCTACTTCAACAAATGGATGCTTGCGCATATAATTTTTTAATGCGAAAGGTAGAATCGTATCTGCGATAATAGGAGAAATTCCTATGCTTAGCGAGGAAGTATATCCTTGCGTATAATGACTAAGTGCTTTTTTACCGTCTTCAAAACTTGCTAGAATTTGTTTAGCATACGGAAGAAATTGTTTCCCGGCCTTTGTTAAACGCATGGAACGTCCCTCTTTCTTGAAAAGAGTGGTTGCTAATGCTTTTTCTAAATGACGGATATGAACAGTAACTGACGGTTGCGAAATATAAAGAGCTTCTGCTGTTTGTCTATAGTTTAAATAGTTTGCTGCTGTAATAAAGGTTTTTAACCATTGGAACTCCAATTTCTTCACCATCCTATCAATTAATATTATTAAATGAATTGATAAAAAATATTTAATTTTCTTAATTATACAACGAGCGTATACTAAAAAAAAGAAGAGAGGAGAATGAAAATGTTCAGGAAAGGCTTAAAGGGTATTGTTGCGGTTGAAACAAAAGTGGCTTCTGTAGATGGAGAAAAAGGAAGATTAACTTATCGAGGTTATGACGTTGGAGAATTAACGAAAACATTAACATTTGAAGAAGCAGCCTCTCTACTGTGGTATGGGGAATTGCCAACGGATAGGGAAGTGAAGGAGTGCATTCAAAAGATCAAAGATAATAGAGCATTAAGTCCTTTGCAATGGGAAGTGCTGCAGGCATTACCAAGAGATATGAGTTTAATGGATGTCATTCGAACGCTTATTTCATTAGAAGGTGACCAAACTTACAGCGGTCCCCCTACAGTGGAACAAGCCATCAAGCTAACAGCGGTAATTCCTACGATTATTGCTCACCGTACGAGACTATTAGCAAACAAAGATGTGGTCCATCCAGAGCTACAATTGTCACATGTTGAAAACTATTTATATATGCTTACTGGAAAAAAACCGTTAATAGCTCATGTTCAGGCATTAGAGACGTATATGATTTTAACGATGGAACACGGTATGAACGCATCAACATTTGCCGCTCGTGTGACCGCTTCTACTGAGTCAGATATCGTTTCTAGTATTGTAACAGCAATTGGTACAATGAAAGGACCATTACATGGTGGTGCGCCTACAGGTGTTATCGCATTATTAGAAGAATTGAAGGTTAGTAACGATAGAAAGAAAACGATTAAACATAAGATACTAAGTGGTGAAAAATTAATGGGGTTTGGCCATCGTGTATATAAAACGGTTGATCCAAGAGCCGAGGCTTTAAAAGAAAAGTTACTAGCGATGCAAGTAGAGGATTCTTGGCTTCATTTTGCAATTGAAGTTGAAAAAGAAGTGGTTACAATACTTGCTGAGTTAAAACCTGATAGAAAACTATATACCAATGTTGAATTTTACGCAACAGCAATTATGAGAGCGCTCTCAATGGATTCTACTCTTTTTACTCCCACCTTCACTGCTGCTAGAATGGTAGGCTGGACAGCACATATTCTTGAACAAGCTGAAGATAATGTCATTTTTAGACCACAATCGACGTATGTTGGATCGGAAAAATAATCTCTGTATGGAAATGACAAAATAGTTGCCAGGAAAATGGGCAACTATTTTTGTGTAATTTTACATTGTTACCCATATATTAATGATTTAGAATAAAGTATATTAAGCGTATGTAATCTTGAAAATGATGGATGGGAGGGAAGGGATGAAGTATATTTATTCTTTTAGTGTGTTTATATTGGTTTTGTTCATGTATTTTTATTTAGTTGCTACAAGCATTGTAGGTAGTTATCTTATTGGTGATGAGTTGTATAAGGATCATCTTATTTTTCCAACTGTACTAGATGGAACACCTACTGTGGTGGATCAAGCGTTGTATGCATTTAAAGTTTCAGGCTATCCCTATTATGCTTTTCTCTGCTTTATGATGATTATATTTACTCTGTATAGAAAAAAGAGGAAAAGTAAGTAGTTACGATTTATTCAAAATACTTCTCAATAAAAGCTTCTTCTTCTTCTGGGGATAAGATTCCAGTTGCCTTACCAATTGTGCCATTTTGCAATGACCAGAAATAATTGTGGTCATTATCTACATTAGAGAAATCCCCTTTGCTCCATTTATCTAAAATAGTTAAAAGCTCTTCTTCATGTTCAAATTGATTGTTTTCAATCGTTTTTTTCACTTCTTCAATTGCTTGTTCTGACATTCGAACAGAACCCCACTTTTCACTTGCCTTGACTTTTTGATGTGTCATTTTATGCATCACATCAATTACTTCACTTTGAGTCGAATTTGTACTTAATCCAGTGTTTTCCGTATAGGCATTCATATCCCCATCTATACTAGCTTTTCTTGATGCTTTATTTGAAGTATCACCCTGAAGATTAGCTACTGAAAGAGAATCATTACTGAGATAACTTGCAGTAAACCAGCCTCCGCTAATAATCACAAAGCCACTTATTATAATAATTACGAGCCATTTTTTCATATTAATTTGATCCCCTTTCAAAGTAGGAAGGTTTGTGAATGTGGAAACTTTCTTAGAGAATTGATTGTAATACAGATTATTGTGAATATTTTACCATAACTTAAAAACATTTGTATATTTATCGTATTATACGATATAATCTTATTATAAGATGAAAAAGAATGAGGTTGATTATATGAATCCAACTGAACTAAATAAATACTGGACAGACATCTATTTTTACTTACGTTATCAAAATCAAAACGAGGATAAGATATCCCATCAAGGTGTAAGGATTTTGCAGCTTTTAGATAAGTGTGAACATATTGGAATAAAAGAAGTAGCGAAGAATATTGACGTCTCACACAATACTGCGTCTGAACATGTGAAGAGATTGATTCATAAGTCATGGATACATAAAGAAAGATCAACAGTAGATGAGAGAATGGTTATATTAAGGCTAACTGAACAAGGGAGGCAAGTACTAAAGAGAAATGCGAATCTTGACGAAGGAAAATTAGCGCAAATTCTCGCTAGTATGACGCCTTCGGAGAAACAAATCATTGATTCTGCCTTACACTTATTAAGTGAGCGAGCGAAAAATGCAACTAATAGTTAAAATACTTCTTTCAGCAATCATTATTGGCGTTGTTACAGAAATGGCTAAACGTTTTCCTACATATGGTGGTGTCATTGCTGCATTGCCACTTGTCAGTTTATTAAGCCTTATTTGGCTCTGGGTAGAAAAAAATGATACAGGAGTGATGAGTGAATTCACACTTGGGGTTCTTTTAGGTTTACCAAGTACGATAGTGCTTTTGGCTATTGTCTTTTTTTCGCTAAAGGCTGCTCTTTCTTTCACTGTTTCTATTCTTTTCGGTGTCATTGGTTGGGCAGTTTTTCTCGGGGCACAATTTGTCTTACTTAACCTATGGAAAAACATTAATTAATCAACGAGCTTTTTTCTCTTAGCGGTTTGCGTTATAATAATCAATGAATATTTAGTGCATCTAAAAAAATGATGAGTAGATAAAAGTTGAAAGAGAGTGGGACATATGGGCCGTAAATGGAATAATATAAAAGATAAGAAAGCGGCAAAGGACGCCAATAATAGCCGTATTTATACGAAATTTGCCCTTGAAATCTATGTAGTGGCAAGACAAGGGGAACCTGATCCTGAATCGAATCAGGCATTAAAACAAGTATTGGAACGTGCAAAAACATATAATGTACCGAGAAATATTATCGACCGCGCGATTGATAAAGCGAAGGGTGGCGGGGAAGAAAAGTATGATGAGCTTCGTTACGAAGGATTTGGTCCTGGAGGTAGTATGATTATTGTTGATGCCCTTACCAATAATGTCAATCGCACAGCATCAAATGTGCGCGCTGCATTTGGTAAGAATGGTGGAAATATGGGTGTAAGTGGCTCTGTTTCTTATATGTTTGATGCAACAGCTGTTTTTGGTTTAGAAGGAAAAACAGCGGATGAAGTGTTAGAAATATTGATGGAAGCGGATATTGATGTGCGTGACCTTCTTGAAGAAGAAGAATCAGTGATTGTTTATGCAGAACCTGACCAATTCCATGCTGTGCAAGAGGCGCTAAAAGGTGCTGGCATTGAAGAGTTTACAGTTGCAGAACAAACAATGTTACCACAAACAGAAGTGAACTTAGAGGAAGAACAACTTGCGCAATTTGACAAATTAATTGATGCCCTAGAAGATTTAGATGATGTACAACGTGTTTACCATAATGTAGACATGAGTGAATAAATATAAATGATGGATGCGATTTTTTGTTTCGCATCCATTTTATTCTATTTTTAGGAGGTGGTCACAACATGCAAATCACCTTTTTGCTAAATAATGAAACAGCTCACGCGAAGCCTATAGAGAAGGCGATACTTTGTGTGAGGTAGAATAAATGCAATCGCCATGTCTCTTCATTAGGCTTTGCGTCCTTATTATCTACAAACAATAAGGAGCGAGCGTAAGATGAGATATCAAAAAGCAAAGAATGTGTTGCCACCTGAATTATTAAAAGAGATACAAAAATATATTCAAGGTGAATCGATTTATATCCCTAAACCCCCTCACAATAAGGATGGTTGGGGAATGAAATCAGGTGCAAGACTCAAAATCAGTCAAAGAAATGAAGAGATTAGAGCTTCCTATAGTATGGGAAAAACAATGGATGAGCTAAGCGATGAATACTTTTTAGCTCACGAGACAATAAGGAAAATTATTTACACAAAATAAATGATTTATGCCGACTTTAATTTTTATTTAAATTCGGCATTTTTTTATGTTTACATATAGGGTAAATTAAGAAGGAAGAAACTAAGGCAGGAGTGAAAATAATGATAGCCTTTATGACCAATGAACAGTATAATCTTGTGAAAAAACAGGTGAATAAAATAATAAATGCCAAGTCCTCTGTCAATGATCCAACGATCTTAAAAACAGTAAAAACATTGGCATGGGAAGCGGTTCAGCAATCATTACCTGATATGGCGGAGGAGGAGGCTTCCTTACTGGGACAAATGCAATTGGTTGACGATCGATTAACTGCAGATAAATTCTTTCATGAATTAAAGCCCTATGTTATCCCCTTCCCAGCTCTGTCAGAAACGAAATTAAGGAAGTTATTTCCAAAGGTGAAGAAGCTGAAGTTCCCATTAATTGATGCAGAAGATTATCAAACAATGACCTATCTATCTTGGGATGAAAAGGGTAGTCAGTACCGAATGATTGTTGCCCCATACGAACAAAGCTATATTGGTTTAAGAGGAACTTTCCAACCTTCTGAACAAAAAGGGCTTTGTCATATTTGTCACCGTTTTACAGATATAGGCATGTTCATAGTCGAGACAAAGGGTGAAGTCGTTGGTACCTTTACCAAAAGAGGTAATACGGTGTGTAAAGATATGAAAGATTGTAATCATCATGTAGAAACTTTGCTTCATTTGTCAAAATTTATTCGACATATAACAGGAAAATAGATAAATGTAGCGAAATACTTAAGTGGATATTGATTTGATTTTTAAGCGGCACTTCAGCGATGAAGTTGCCGTTTTTCTTTTGGTTGAGAAAATATAATTGTCTAGTAATAAGCGCACATGCTGAAGGCTTGTATAGGCTAACGGTATGTGTTTGTTACTTTAAGATATGAGAAGATTCATTTTTTTCTCTTTTTCTCTTGTCAATCGGGAGATGTTTTATTATAGTAAATGATAACGATTATCATTTTCGTTAAGAGTTGAAGTGGATTTTTTACATAGAAACAAAGACGGTAGTATCTTGACTATTTCTATACATTTTAATAGAAAAATAAATAAAAAGAGTTGTGGGGATTGTGAAGAATAAAACAAGATTAGCAAAAATGATTATATTGATATCACCTATACTTATGATAATAACAACTATTTTATCTGTTATTTACGGAACTAAAGGGATATCTTTTTCAACGATTTGGGAAGCTTTTACTGCATACGATGAAGGTAATACGGATCATGCGATTATTATTACCTCAAGGTTGCCAAGGGTATTAACGGCCATGTTAGTTGGTGCATTTTTAGCTGTGTCAGGTGCGATTATGCAAGGAATGACAAGGAATTATTTAGCTTCTCCTTCCATTATGGGTGTAACAGATGGTTCTGCATTTGTTATTACTATTTGCATGATTGTATTGCCGAATATGACTTCTATTGAAATGATACTGTTTTCAATGGTTGGCTCCGCATTAGGTGCAGGAATTGTCTATGGGTTTGGTTCTTTAATACCAAAAGGTTTAACACCCGTTCGATTAGCGATTATTGGAACCGTCATAGGTACCTTTTTATCAAGTACTTCTGCTGCATTAGCATCTTATTTTCAAATTTCACAAGATGTTAGTTTTTGGTATAATGCCAAACTTCATCAAGTAGATGTAGATACATTTCTTTTGGCCATTCCATTTGGTGTCATTGGTTTGATTATCGCTCTCATCACGTCTGGACATATTACCATTCTTTCTCTAGGAGAAGAAATTGCTGTTACTTTGGGGCAAAAGACGAAATGGGTGAAAGCACTTGCTTTATTGGCAGTCATTTGTCTGACTGGGACAGCAGTAGCCCTCGTTGGTAAGGTTGGTTTTGTAGGGTTAATTATTCCTCATATTGCAAGATTTTTAGTTGGTGTGGATTATAGATGGCTCATTCCATCTTCCGCAATAATTGGGGCGATATTTCTAGCAGTATGTGATATCATTAGTCGGTTTGTCAATCATCCGTTCGAGACACCAATTGGTGTTGTGACAGCACTCATAGGAGTGCCATTCTTCCTCTACCTGATTTATAAGAGAGGGGGAGAAAAGCATGCGTAAAACCGTTCTTATTGCGATTGTTTTATCTATTCTTATTTTAGTGAGTGCTTATGTCAGCTTAGTTTATGGAGTTATAAATGTAAATTTTACTGATGTCATCAATACTTTATTCCGTATTGATCCGTCTGATCAGCTTGATTTAGTTATTTTTGATTTTCGCTTGCCTCGAATTGTCATTGGAGCACTTGTTGGATTTGGTTTAGGTATAGCAGGTACGGTCATTCAAGGTGTAACAAGGAATGGATTGGCTGATTCCGGAATTCTAGGAATCAATGCTGGAGCAGGGGCTGCAATTGTTATATTTATGTTGTTTTTCCAAGGGCAGCTGGATTTAACTGGTTGGCTATCGATCATGATTATGCCGATTTTTGGATTGATTGGTGGACTACTTGCAGCGGTTATTATCTTTTTCTTCTCTTGGCAAAAGGGGACATTTGATACAGGTCGGTTAATTCTAACTGGTATTGCCATTAGTTCTGGTTTTGGTGCGCTTTCTATGTATATCTCTTTAAAAATGAATTCTTCTGATTATGAAATGGCTGCTGTTTGGGTATCTGGGAGTATTTATAATGCGAATTGGATTTATATTATTTCAATGATACCTTGGCTAGTTATTCTTATTCCATTAATCATCCGGAAAAGTTATTTATTAGATCTTTTCCGACTATCTGACATTAGTTCGAAGGGTGTAGGAGTACCTGTTGAACGTGAAAAGATTAAACTCATTATTTTAAGCATTGGGTTAATTAGTGCTTGTGTATCTGTTTCAGGAAATATTAGTTTCATTGGTTTAATGGCACCACATATTGCACGACAATTGGTAGGGATGAAGCATCAATTTATTTTACCGATTTCGGGCTTGATTGGTATGCTTCTTGTGGTCATTGCTGATTTTGTTGCCAAAAATGTGTTCACGCCAGTCGAATTGCCGGTAGGAATTGTCATATCAATGATTGGTGTACCATATTTCTTATATTTATTAGTCAAGCAAAAAAGATAATGATAGGGGATGGGAAAGTGTTACATGGAGAAATACAACAATGGACAGTACATTCTAAAACAAAGCAAGACTATGTCATATCAATTCATATGCCAGAGAATCCACCCCCATCTGAAGGCTATGGTGTTCTTTATGTACTTGATGGAGATGCCTATTTTCAGTTGATAAAGGAAGTTATTCGGCTGCAGGCGAAACGGTCTGCTAAAACAGGCGTATCTGAAGTGATTATTGTAGGTATAGGATATGGAGCTAAAGATTTTCATTCAAGGAGGGTCTTTGATTTTACCCCACCTGCAGAAAGTGATCATTTACCACTACGACCAGATGGTAGTGCTTGGGGAGATACTGGCGGAGCCGAACAGTTTAATGACTTTATAGAAAATGAGTTAAAACCAGCTATTAATAAAGAGTTTCCGGTTAATCAAGAGAATCAATCCTTATTTGGTCATTCTTTAGGTGGGTTATTCACATTAATGACGATGATGAATAATCCAACTTCTTATCACGCGTATTTCGCTTGTAGCCCTTCGATTTGGTGGAATGGTGAAGCTCTCATGCAAGAAGTGCCAGCTTTTATGGAAGAATTTGAACAAAGGCAGGAGAATCGCGATATCCGCCTTTTTCTGGCAGCAGGTGGGGACGAGAAGGAACATTTATTGATAGCTGTTAGAAAGTATTATGAGAAAATCAAGGAAATGGAACAACTGTCAGTTATATATAAGGAAATAGAAGGAGAAAATCACGCTTCTATTATACCAACAGTATTGAGTACGGGTTTGAGATTTCTTCGGTAATTCTATAAAAAGGGGTTTTGTGATGTCTTTATCACAAAACCCCTTTTTAAATTGTTACGGTTGTAAAGTCAAATATGTTTTGGAATAAAAACCAACTTCTTCCCTCATATTAAGAAAAAGGGAGGTAAGAGATGATGGTTCGAAGTATTACCGCTTTAAATTCATTTCCTGTTTTGGGCCTTGCCATTGGTTTGATGACCCATGTAATTGTATTGCCCTCTGTCTTAAGCGTGGCAGGACGTAGCGCTTGGATTAGTTTAATGATAGCTGGAAGTCTTTATATTATTTGGATTCCTCTCATTTACATAATAATAAAGAAAACAGGGCAACAAAACCTGATGAACTGGTTAAAATCCAACAGTCCTCCAATTGCGTATAATGCCATTCGAGCACTGATTTTATTTCTTTTATTCATCAATGTATTTGTTACATTATATACAACTTTTTCGTGGGTGAATACTAATTATATGATACAAACACCTAAGTATGTTTTATTTATCATTTTAATCATTCTTTGTTTATTAGCTGCACTCTCAGGTATAAAAGCTATTACGATTGCTAGTGGAATTCTATTTCCTATCGTTTGTTTTCTTGGTTTTTTTATTATGATAGCCAATTTTAAGTTTAAAGATTATTCGTTACTTTTTCCCATTTTTGAAGAGGGATGGGCTCCTATTCTAATAGGTGTTGTTATTTTATCAGGAGGGCTTTTGGAGGTTTTTTTGTTAGTTTTATTACAGCATCATATTCGTGATAACATCTCTTTAAAATTTTTCATTCCGATATGTATTTTCTTCGTCTTTGTTAATTTTGGCCCTTTAATTGGTGCAATTACTGAATTTGGTCCAGCACAAGCATCAGAATTAGTGCACCCTGCTTATGCACAATGGCGTTTAATTACTTTAGGGAAATTTTTGAATAAGTTAGATTTCCTTTCTATTTATCAATGGCTTTCTGGTGCGTTTATTCGTATTAGCTTGTCTATCTTTATCATTGGGGATTTATTTCATTTTAAGACGCAAAAAAGGAAAGTGATTTTATTAATTAGTGTGTGTCTTTTTTTAATAATCGGCCTATCTTTACCAATTGATGGACCGACTTATAAAATCATGATTGATCATTACTTTTTTTCTATTACAGTTATTGGGATTCTACTTGTGACGCTCAGTATTCATCTAATCCTATTCATTAAAGGAAGAGTGGAAAAAAATGAAAACGCGATTAAACAATAAGAAAAGACTGCCGAAAACTGATAAATTGGATGAGCAATACTTAAGGCAGCAATTCGCAATCAATGGCGACGTGCAATTTGTTAATTATTCGTTTCAATATTATCCACAACCAGGGAAAGTGGTTGTTCTCTTTTCTGAAGTAATGATCGATAAAGGTAAATTAAGTGAGGCTTTAGGTAGGTTAGAAGAAAGTTTTTTAGAAGACAAGCGCCTAGAAGAAAAAAGGGAAGAGAATGAGCAATTACTTATGTATCAAGTGAATGTTGAGGAAGAAGATAAAGAATCAATAGCAGAAGATATTTATTCTGGCATGGTTTTTGTCCTAGTAGAAGAATTAGATAAAATGTTCAAATTTGAACTGCCTCAAATTCCTAATCGTTCACCAGAAGAGTCCAATTCGGAATTATCTTTTCGTGGACCAAGAGATGGATTTGTGGAAGACTTGCATATTAACCTTGCGTTAATAAGAAAACGGTATAAAACCTCAACCTTAGTAAATGAAGCAATTGAGATAGGGGTACGAGGGAAAACAAAAATTAGTTTATTATATGTGAAAGATATAATAAAGGAGCAATATGTTATTGATTTAAAAAGTCAGCTAGCAAAAATAGAAACAGATGTGATCATTAGTACGACCGATTTAGAAGAGGTGTTGTCAGGTAAGTACTATACTCTTTTTCCCTTGTTTAATTATACCGGACGCCCTGATAACGTAGTTGCTAATCTAGATTTAGGTAGATTTGTCATTATTGTGGATGGTTGTCCTACTGTAATGGTTGGTCCAACTACATTATTTTCAGTATTAAAAACACCGGAAGATCGCTTCACAGAATATTATTATACGAATATGCAAATGTTTTTTAGGTTAACTGGTCTTGTCATATCAAGTATTTTGCCAGGATTTTATGTTGCTATGATTTCCTTTCATATGGATCAATTGCCTTTCCCATTTTTGGCGACTATCACAGTTTCGCGAATGGGATTACCATTATCACCACCGTTAGAGGCATTTTTAGTCTTAGCTTTATTTGAGTTATTTAAGGAAGCAGGTAATACTCTTCCTAGGGCTATCGGACAAACATTAACGGTCGTAGGGGGGCTAATCATTGGTGATGCAGCAATAAGGGGTGGTTTAACAGCTCCCACCATGCTTGTTATTGCTGGTGTCACTTCTGTTGCTGCATATACCCTTGTTAACCAGTCACTCGGTGCCTCCTTAAGCCTTGTACGTTTCTTTATCTTGCTTTTCTCAGCGGTGCTCGGTTTATTTGGCTTTTTTATCAGTATTTTTTCAGTGATATTATATTTATCTAGACTAGAGATGTTTGGTTTGCCTTATTTAGCTCCACTTTCTCCTTTGTCATTTAAAGATACATTTGCAAGTATTTTAGAAAAACCTTATCTTTTACGAAAAAAAAGGTCAAGTACTATGCGACCTAAGGATGACACGAAGGGTAGGCTAAAATGAAAAAAATCCTTATACCTATTATCGTATCTGCTCTTCTATTAAGTGGTTGTTGGGATGAAAAGGACATTGTGGAAATGCAATATATAACCGCCATTGGCATTGATTATGATAAGGAAAAAGACGATTATATATTGTACGCACAGGTAGTATCTTTTGCAGGTGTAGCAAAGTCGGAGCAAGCAGAAACAGTGCCGTCGAAGGTCTGGGTTGCTAAAGGTCAAGGAAAATCAATGGAAGCTGCTATAAATATGATTTACGATAAATCCAATCAAATAGTATACTGGGCACATATAGGAATCATTATTTTTCATGAACGATTACTGCAACATGGGATTGATCAAATAAGTGATAGTTTGGCTCGTTTTCAACAGATACGGGAAACTAACTGGATGTATGGCACGAAAGATTCGATTGAGGATATCCTACTAGTAACAAGTCTCTTTAGCTCCGCGGTTCAAACAACACTTTTTAATCCAGAGGAAGCTTATCATGTACACTCTATCATTTCACCTATCAGAATGCATCGGTTCTATTCAGATTTTACTGAGAAAGCTACCACCACAAAACTACCGATGATATCAGTAAAAGAGGATGTTTGGAAAACTAAGGGAGCAACAAATGATTCAGCTAAAAGCTCTGGAGTTTTCCTTTTAAAGGAGAAGAAATATTTAGGTAGTTTACCCATAAGTCAATTTAGAGGCTTACGTTGGGTAACAAAGACAACAAAAAGGTCTCCGTTAAGAATCAAATTGGAAAATAATGATGAAGTAAATATCATTATTACCCAATTAGACCCGCATTTGAAAATAAATAAGTTAGACAAAGATACATTTGATATCGATATTAATGCAAATGGAGGGATCATTGAGGTTCAAAAAGAAATTTCGTTACCCATTCTGAAGGAAAAAATTATCGAAAAAATGGAGAAGGAAATTAGAGAGACCTATGAGAATGCTTTAAATATAAAGGCGGATATATATAATCTTGAAGAACTTGTGTATAGAAAAGATTATGACCGTTGGAAGCATGATTACAAAGGAAGGTTTACCCTAACAGAAAATTCTATTGCGAATATAAATATAGATATTACTATTACGAAAACAGGAGAGTACGATTATCAATTTTCTTATTAAGATTTGGAGAGGGGAAGCAAGAAGAAATGGAATACTATAAAAAGATAAGAGAGTTTGTAGGTAAGGAGCCATTACTTTTACCTGGAGCTGTTGTTGTTATCGTGAATGACCGAAATGAGATTTTACTACAACAAAGGCCGGAGTCTCTTTGGGGCTTACCCGGAGGATTAATGGACTTAGGTGAAAGTATGGAGGAAGTAGCGAAAAGGGAAGTAAGAGAGGAAACGGGGCTTGTTGTCGAGAATCTTTCGTTTGTTCAGTTGTTTTCAGGTAAGGAATTCTTTGTACGTACAAAAAACGGTGATCAGTTTTATGCCATTACTGCGGTTTATATGACAAATGACTATAGTGGGGAATTAACTACAAATAGTGATGAAACCTTGTCTGCACAATTCTTTCCTATTGATCAGCTTCCAAGTGAATTAATCGAGAATTATCAAAAGTATATAGAACCAGTTAAACAATTATTAAAGCAACCATAAAAAACAAGGCTCTCATTATACTTGAGGAGCCTAGTTTCTTAATCGCCTATTTAAAATGTAACAGTGATTGTTTGTTTCTAATTTCTGTTATGAGTGACTCTGCGGCTTTTCTACTAAGTACAATTTTCCCGTCAGCTAGCACTAAATTATCATTCTCGATTTCACCCGTTATTTGACAAGCTTTACTGGCATTATACTTTTGTAATATAATTCGATCGTTTTCAACGAATATTTCAAGTGGATCCTTCTCATAAATTTCTAAAGTATTTCTTAGTTCCTTTGGAATGACTATTCTCCCTAATTCATCAACTTTACGAACAATGCCTGTGCTTTTCAAAATGACTACCTCCTATTAATGGTTGTGGATTCCACTTATTTTTTTTAATAGTTAAATATTATACAATGTTAGCAAAAATCCTTTATTAAACTGGTTACATTTATATTACTATTTTTATCGTTTTTGTCATAAAAGTTTTTTTCTGTAAAATGGCATAGAGCAATGATGATAATAGGTTGACAGAAAATCGAATTCGTGATAATTTTATCTCAAGTTAAAGATATTTTAATTCAAGATATTTAAATACTTTTAAATAATTATGTAGATATTAATTTGAGAAGGGAATGATTCGATGTTCGGTATAAAAGGCGTTCATCATGTAACTGCGATTACTAGTAGTGCAGAAAAGAATTATCAATTTTTCACCTATACTTTAGGGATGAGATTAGTGAAAAAGACTGTCAATCAAGATGATATTCAAACATATCATTTGTTTTTCGCAGATGATAAAGGAAGTCCTGGAACAGATATGACTTTCTTCGATTTCCCTAATATACCCAAAGGTGTTCATGGTACAAATGAAATTTATCAAACATCTTTCCGTGTACCTAGTGATCAGGCATTGGATTATTGGGTGAAAAGGTTTGACCGATTAAATGTTGCCCATAGCGGTATCCAAGAGCAATTTGGCAAAAGAGTTTTGCCGTTTGTTGATTTTGATGATCAGCAGTATCAGCTTATTTCCGATGAAAATAATAAAGGTGTCGAAGCTGGGACACCGTGGCAAAATGGCCCCATTCCTTTAGAGTATGCGATTACTGGCCTTGGTCCGGTCTTTGTCCGTGTATCTAATATTGATTATTTTAAAGAAATGCTGATGAAAGTATTAGAGTTTAGAGAAATTGCCCAAGAAGATGACTTGTACTTATTTGAAGTTGGCGAAGGTGGTAATGGTGCACAAGTAATTGTTGAGTATAATACCGTTTTACCGATGGCACGCCAAGGATACGGTACCGTTCATCATGCTGCTTTTAGAGTGGAAGATAGGGAAGCAATTGATCATTGGACTGGGAGAATGGCGCAATTTGGCTATCAATCATCAGGTTTTATTGACCGTTTCTTCTTCGGCTCTTTGTATACAAGAGTGGCACCGCAAATTCTATTTGAGCTGGCTACAGACGGTCCAGGGTTTATGGGAGATGAACCATATGAGACACTAGGTGAATCGTTATCACTGCCACCATTCTTTGAATCTAAAAGAGAACAAATTGAGGGCCTAGTCAGACCAATCGATACAATTCGAAGCACAATTGATTTTAAAAAAGAATGAAGAACTCTATGCGTATTAATTAGGATTAAACAAACGCGATCTCATTTGATCGCGTTTTTTAATTTCGTTAAAATTAATTATGCTTAAAACAATACATACTTATCTGAGTTGATTATTTTTCAAGATGATACATAACACCCACCAATTAATAGGGATACTATTCTATATGCTTTATCTAATTTGTGTGAAATACAATATGTATAACAGAAAGGAATAAGGGAATAACTTGGAGCAGTATTTTTTCAAAGAAATAAGAGAAATCAATTTTCATTTTGCATTTTCTAGTTTAGTATGGTTATATGTATAAAAAAGTACGGCTAGGTTAGATGAAGGGGAAGATCGTTGCATGTCAGAAGAAAATATCACGAGAATACATATGTATGATAAAGAATATATCCTTATTGGTACAGCACATATATCCAAAAATAGTGCGGAGCAAGTAAAAGAAGTGATTGAAAGAGAGCAGCCTGACTCCGTATGTATTGAATTAGATAAAGGTAGATATGAGTCTATCACAGAAGGTAACAAATGGAAAGATACGGATATTTTTAAGGTGATTAAAGAAAAGAAAGCAACACTTTTATTAATGAATCTTGCTATCTCCTCTTTTCAAAATCGTATGGCTAAACAATTTGGAATTAAAGCAGGACAAGAGATGATCCAAGGCATTGAATCTGCTAAGGAAACCGGAGCAAAGCTTGTGTTAGCTGATAGAAATATCCAAATTACGTTTTCTCGTATCTGGAGAGGACTGGGTTTTAAGGGAAAAGCAATGTTACTTTCGCAAGTATTTGCCGGTATATTTAGCAATGAAACGATTACAGAAGAAGAATTAGAAAAAATGAAAAATCAAGACTCAATTGATTCCATTTTAAATGATTTTACTGAGGTATTCCCACAATTAAAAGTCCCTTTAATTGATGAACGTGATCAATATTTGACAGAGAAAATAAAGAATGCGCCAGGTGAAAAGGTTGTTGCTGTATTAGGAGCAGCTCATGTTCCAGGTATCAAAAGAGAATTTGAAAAAAAACATGATCTCAAGAAATTAACGGAAGTACCACCAAAATCAAAAGCGCCAAAAGTCATTGGCTGGATGATTCCAGTAGCAATTTTAGTCCTTATTGTTCTTACTTTTCTAATGAATCCAACTGCTGGAGTACAACAAACAATTAGTTGGGCCCTTTGGAATGGAGGACTCGCTGCTTTAGGGGCTGCTATTGCATTTGGACATCCTCTTACAATATTAACAGCATTCATTGCCGCGCCGTTTACCTCATTAAGTCCGTTGTTAGCTGTAGGTTGGATCGCCGGATTTGTCCAAGCATTTATTAAGCGTCCGAACGTTCGCGATTTCGAAAACCTCTCGGAAGATGTATTTACATTGAAAGGGTTTTGGAATAATAAAGTAACTAGGATTCTCCTCATTATTGTACTATCCAACCTGGGTAGCTCATTAGGAACTTTTATTGGTGGAGCAGATGTCATTCGTTTATTTATTGATCATTTATAAGTTATACTAGAATTAGTTATGTTTATTGAAAGGAAGTATGACGTTTGAAGAAATTTCCAACAATTATTATTGTTGCTATTGTAGTTGCGATAATAGCGTTTAATATGCTGGAAGCTGATTCAGCAGAATTAGTATTACGTGATCGAACGTTGATTTCAGCTGGTGCAGGTGTATTGTCCGGAACCATTATGTGGATTCTTTTAACACTTGATAAAAAAGATAAAAAGTAATGTAAGAGCGCCTTTCTTATGAAAGGCGTTTTTTTATATGGGCTTAAGTTGTGATGTTCTCTTTTTGTCATAACAGTTGAGGTTGGTCAATACAATGAAATAACAACGAATGAAAGAGGGGACAGCATGAATACGAATAGGGTGATTACCAATGAAGTACTTGTACGCTATGCGGAGCTCAGCAGATTAAAAAAACAAATTGATGAAGAGTTAGGTGCTATGAAAAAAGTATTCAATGAATACTTTGATCAATCGGTAGGGAGAAACGAAAAAGGTGAACTCATCCTCTCCCAATATAAATTACAGCGTCAAATTAGAGTGAAGGAGCAGTACGATAGAGAGAAGACAGTAAACAAATTAGAATCTATTAATCAGCATCAACTTATTCAAAAAATACCAGATGAGAAAAAAATTCAGTCTGCACTAGATTTAGAAATTATCGATGATAAAGATTTATCTGGCTGTAAAACAACACAATATACGAAGGTGATTGTCGTTAAAGCAAAGGAATGAGGAGAAAAAATAGATGGGATTTAGGATAGTTGAAAGTATGTATTTTACACGAACAAATCCATTTTTTGAATTTGTTCGTGTATTTGGTATTGTTCTGACTATTTTTTGAACCGACTTGTCTTATTTAAAGATGGTAGAAATTTGCTCTATTTCTTCTCCAGAAAGTTGCACTTCTAATGTTTTTAAATTGTTCAACACTTGCTCGGCTCTTTTAGCACCTGGGATAATGGCGTCGATGCTGTCTTTTGTTAAATACCAGGCTAAAACTATATGGGCGACTTCCACATTTTTCGCTTGGGCAATACCTCTTAATTCATCTACTTTTGCTAAGTTATCTTCAAAAACCTCTTTTTGAAAATGTGGGGAGTTAGCACGCAAGTCACTGAATGTTGTATTTTTATCGTATTTCCCTGCTAATAAGCCAGATGCTAGTGGAAAATAAGGTATGAATGAAATATTGTTTTCTTTTGTATAAGGAAGTAGGTCTGCTTCGGCGTTTCTCTGTAATAAATTATATTCCCCTTGGTATACATCTACATAACCATCTTTATTGGCTTCTTTTAATTGATCAATAGAAAAATTAGATACGCCAATAGCTCTTATTTTTCCCGCGTCTTTTAGTTCTTTCAATGCTCCAACTGCTTCGTCTTTTGGTGTGGATTCATCAGGAAAATGGATGTAATAAAGGTCAATATAGTCAGTTTGGAGTCTACGTAAGCTATCATCTACAGATTGTTTTAAGAAACTGGGGCTATTATCCATCACCACATCTTCTTTAACGAATTTATGTGCGCCCTTGGTCGCGATTACAGCTTCTTCACGTTTGCCTCTTTCTTGTAAAACTTCCCCAATGAGTTCCTCTGACCGCTCGGGCCCGTAAATAAAGGCAGTGTCTAGAAGGTTTACGCCATTATTCAATGCTTCATGAACCAGTTTTTTTCCTTGTGCTTCATCAAGGTTGGAGTATAAATTATGTCCACCCACTGCATTTGTTCCAAGACCAATAGGATTAACAAAAAGTCCAGATTTACCTAATTGTTGTTTCGACTTCATTTACTTCACTCCTTCTTTTAAGTTAATCTGATAATAACAAATAATGTTAAGATAACAAAGAAATACGTTTGTCATTCTTTCTTTTAAGTTGACATTTACTTGACATGAAACAGAACGATAATGAATAGTAAAACATACGTGAGGAGAGTATGGTGAGTGAAATGAGAACTGTTTTAATAGTGGAAGATGAATTACCCATTAGCCAAGTGTTAAAAGTTTATTTACAAAAGGCAAACTTTCAAACTGTCCAAGCATTTAATGGAACAGAAGCAATTCAAAAATTAAATGAATATCATCCATCACTTGTTTTGTTGGATGTTATGTTGCCAGATCGGGATGGATGGTCAATTCTAAAGGAAATCAGAGCGCAAATGAGTACGCCTGTTATTATGTTAACCGCTCTAGGAGACGTCCAATATCGCTTAAATGGATTAAATGAAGGAGCAGATGATTATATCGCTAAACCATTTAATGCAGAAGAAGTTGTAGCTAGAGTGCAAGCGGTCTTAAGAAGGACTGGTAAAAGTGATGAAAAAATCAAGAAGTACGGTGGTCTGATAATTGATATTAGGTCTCATAAAATTACATTAAATAGTGTTGTCATTGAGCTAACGCCTAGAGATCTTGCTTTGCTCATTTTTTTAGCAGAGCATCCGAATCAAACATTTACTAGGGAACAATTAATTGAACATGTTTGGGGTTGGGAATATGAGGGAAGTGATCGAGCGGTTGACTTAGCGATTAAACGAATTAGAAAAGCATTGCATTCATGGTCTACAGAAGAAGGCGAAATCAAGACTTTACGTGGATTGGGGTATCAATTAAGTGTCTAATCAACAAAGTAAACCTAGAGACTCTCTACTTCGTTATTGGACGACTCGCTATTTACTTGCACTTTGTGTCGGACTCCTGATTATCGCTTTTTTTTCTGTCTTATGGATTAGACATACCACAGTAGAAAACCGCCTCAATATTATGGAGCTAATGGCGGAAGAAATTGCTGACCGTTTTGTGGAAATGAGTGAAGGACAGCCAATTCCCAAAGGAGATGTCCCAGGGTATTTAAATGATAGAGGACGTTTTATGGATTTAGAAAGTGATCCACTTATTTCAATTGTTGATACGTATGGAAATACTTTAACAACCAATCGGCCTCAAGATCGAATGTTACAATTTTCCGAAGTTCTCTTGAATGAGGAGAAGACTGTTCAAGAATTAAATAATGATGCAACGAAAGAAGCTTTTTATGTTGTAAAAGTACCGATTACTTATCAAGATGCGACTGTAGGCTGGGTAGTTATGCTAGAATCGAAAGCAAATTTAGCAGAAGTAAACCAAGAATATCGATTATTAGCTATGATGATTATTGGTTTGGCATTAATTGGATGGACAGCGATTTACTTCTTGTCGAAGAGATTGTCTAAACCTATTCAAGAAGTAGCAGAGGCAGCTAGGGAAATTCAAGCGGGGAATTATCAAATTGATTTAAAGGATTCATACCAAGAACAGGAATTATATGAGCTTGTTCATTCTTTTAAAGAAATGTCTAAACGGTTAGAGAAATTAGAAACCTTACGTACGGAGCTGTTAGCAGGTGTGACTCATGAATTAAAGACGCCGGTAACGTCTATTGACGGGTTATTGCAGGCTGTTCATGAAGGAGTGGTGGAAGGTGAAGAGGCAAAAGAGTTTATCAAACTGTCCATATTAGAAACTGAAAAAATGAAAAAAATGGTGGAGGATCTATTAGCTTTTAACACTTATGCGACGAATGTGATGCCAGTTCAACTACAAGAATATGAAATCAATCAATTAATTAAAGAATCAGTCTATCAATGGGAAATTACGCATGAAGTAAGTCAGGATTTTCAACTTGTTGTGCACCAAGCGAGCACGCCTTTATTTGTGCAAATTGATCAGATAAGATTACAACAAATTCTAATTAATTTACTTAATAATGCCTTCCAGGCAATGGATGGAAAAGGGAAAATCGAGGTTAAAATAGACGAGGGACCGAAGAATATCTCTATAAAAGTTAAGGATAGTGGAAAGGGAATACCTGACGAAGAAGTACCATACATTTTTGAGCGTTTCTTTCGTGGACAAGAAAAGAAGCTTCGTGTAAGAGGATTAGGTCTTGGCCTACCGTTCAGTAAATTGATAGCACAATCAATGAATGGTGATTTAATTTTAGTTAAGACATCTGAGTGTGGTACTGAATTTATGATCGAATTACCTTATCAAAAACGGAGCTAAGGAAGGATTGACCAAAGTGAAAGAACCTGATCATACAGCTGTAAGAGTGTCTTTATGGCGAGCATTACACTTAATTGTTGATGAAAAACCTTATATTTTTCAGGATAATATCGGTTTAAAACTTATTTCTCCAAACGATGATTGGCAGAAACGCCCCGATATGGATGTAACAAATACAAGTGCTTTTAGAGCATCAATTGTTGCTCGCTCTCGTTTTGTTGATGATTTAGTTGTTGAACAATGTGAAAAAGGGGTAGATCAATATGTGATTCTTGGTGCGGGGCTTGACACTTTTGCACAAAGGCATCAAGAATTATGCCCTCAGTTGACCATTTATGAAATCGATCAAGTTGATACACAGTTATGGAAGAAAAGAAGACTGGAAGAAACAGGGTACCCCATTCCTGATTGTTTAAAATTTGTGTCCGTAAATTTTGAAGAGAAACAAGGGTGGTTAGATCAATTAAAGAAGAAGGGTTTTGATGATACAAAGCCTGCCGTTGTTGTTTCAACAGGCGTGACTCAATATTTAACTATAGATGCGATTATGGAAACATTGAAAATGTTTAGTAAGTTAGCAAAGGGCTCAAAGTTGGCGCTGACTTTCCTACTCCCATTTGAAAAAATAAAAAAACAAGATGAACGGAAAGAAGTGGATGAAGCAGAAAAAGGAGCAAAAGCAGGTGGAACGCCCTTTATCAGTTTTTTCACCCCTTCAGAAATGCTAGCACTAGCTAGAGAGGCAGGGCTAAAAGATGTAACTCATCTATCATCTATAGACTTAAAAGAGAAGTATTTTCGTGAACGTACAGATCAATTGATGCTGCAAAGTGGAGAAGATTTTATTGTAGCAACGATTTAGAAGACTCCTCCTACTTATTATAAGAAATCTATTCACATTTAACCCGCAATTTCAGATTATACCTGAAAGTTTGCGGTTTTTTTCGTTCTTGGATACTCGGCGATTGAACTGTGTGCTTTGGAAGAGTATTATGTCAAAACGAGATAGAACTGAAAGCCGAGGATAAGAGGTTAGCGCGTCATTTAGAAGGAAAAGCGGAATCGAACGCTTCGCAAAAGGTATTTGTACATCATTCAAAAGGAAAAGCGGAAATGAACGCTTCGCAAAAGGTATTTGCAAGTCATTCGAAAGGAAAAGCGGAAATGAACGCTTCGCAAAAGCTGTTTGCAAGTCATTCGAAAGGAAAAGCGGAAATGAAAGCTTCGCAAAAGGTGTTTGCAAGTCATTCAAAAGGAAAAGCGGAAATGAACGCTTCGCAAAAGGTATTTGCAAGTCATTCAGAAGGAAAAGCGGAAATGAACGCTTCGCAAAAGCTGTTTGCAAGTCATTCAGAAGGAAAAGCGGAAATGAACGCTTCGCAAAAGGTATTTGTACATCATTCAAAAGGAAAAGCGGAAATGAACGCTTCGCAAAAGGTATTTGTACATCATTCAAAAGGAAAAGCGGAAATGAACGCTTCGCAAAAGGTATTTGTACATCATTCAAAAGGAAAAGCGGAAATGAATGCTTCGCAAAAGGTATTTGCAAGTCATTCAGAATGAAAAGCGGAAATGAACGCTTCGCAAAAGGTATTTGCAAGTCATTCAGAAGGAAAAACAGAAACGAAAGCTTCGCAAAAGGTGTTAGAGAGTACGTTACCAAAACCGAAAACGAGAATTAACCCAAGGTGGAACCAACCGCGGAGATAAAAGAAATAACCGTCTTATGGAATAAACATACATTTATGTTTCATACTAACAAAAAGGAGTATGGGAGGTGGCGTAATGTATCAGTTAACGACGAAAGAATTGTCGGCAATTGAAGATGAAATTCGGGCGGAGGAAATAACAGCGAAGACGTTTAACTGGTGTGCTTCTCTTTGTGAGGACGAAGAAGTAAGGGTATCATTGGAAAAATTAGCAGAGGAACATCAGTTAAGGATTGCTGAATTATCAACCTATTTCAACCGAGCGAGGAAATTACATTAATTTTAATGGAGGTGGTTTCATTGCCGAATAATATCAATGGTCGTGGATTAACAGAACGAGAAATGATGCAATTATGTTTAGAATTAGCAAAAGGAAGAGTTCCCGCTATTAGCCACACATTAATGGAAACTACTCATGATGAATTGAGAGATATTTATGAGGGGTGCTTAAAAACAAGTGCAGAAGCCCAAAGAGAAATCTTTCAATTAATGGAAAAGAAGGGATGGTATGAAACGCAACTCGCTACAGTAGAAGAAATCGAAAATGTACAAAACTTCATGCAAAATAATTTAAACCCATCTCCCTCCGAATAATATTCGGAGGTTTTTATTTCTTTTTTTACATAAAAAATTCTTTTGACATATGCCTGACACATTCACTGATTAAATTATAAAACATAGGCAAGCCAATCAAATGAAAGAAGGGATTTTTAATGAATGAATTCAATCATTTTGAAGATAATCGCGAGTATCAAGCGAAGCGAAAAAATACTTGGATTAAAAGTGTAACAATGACTGTAGCAAGTGGAGTAATGGGCTCAGCCCTAACTTTGGGTGCAATCAATTATTTTCCTAATGAAACAAAACAGTCTACGGAGGTTGTACAGGAGCAATCAGAAACTAATGTTTCCAAAGTTAATGCTGAAACGGTATCAACTACGAGTGATGGGTCGATTGCAGATATAGTAGAAAAAGCCTCTAAAGCAATAGTGGGCGTTGTCAACATGCAAGAGCAACAAGCAAACCCTTTTAGTCATTCCACAGGCAACACACAAAGTGGGGAAGCAGTTGAAAGTGGTACTGGCTCTGGTGTTATTTTCAAGCAAACAGACAACGAAACGTATATTGTGACAAACAATCACGTCATTGAAGGAGCATCTAATATTCAGGTTTCTCTGCATAATGGTGAAAAGCTTCAAGCTGAACTTGTTGGAACAGATTCATTAACAGATATTGCCGTGTTAAAAGTGAATGAAAAAGTAGACGCTGAAGTCCTTTCCTTTACTGATTCTTCAAACCTTCGTGCCGGCGATCAAGTGTTAGCGATAGGCAATCCACTAGGCTTAGATTTATCCAGAACAGTAACTCAAGGAATTGTAAGTGCAGTGGATCGATCAATTGAAGTCTCTACCTCAGCCGGAGAATGGGATTTAAATGTCATTCAAACAGATGCAGCAATAAACCCTGGGAATAGTGGTGGAGCACTTATTGATTCAAATGGGAATTTGGTTGGTATTAATAGTTTGAAAATAGCTGATAGTGGCGTAGAAGGGTTAGGCTTTGCCATTCCAAGTAATGATGTCGAGAGCATTATTGATCAGTTAATGAAGGATGGTAAAATCATTCGACCTTATCTAGGTGTTGGTTTGATGGACTTAAATCAAGTACCGCAGTTTTATCAAGAACAATTACCGAAAAATGTAGAAGAAGGTGCCATTATTACCCAAGTAGAGGAAGGTTCGACAGCAGAAAAGGCGGGGTTGCAAGCTGAGGATATCTTAGTTTCAATTGGTGATCAAACCATTACAACCGCTAATGACTTAAAAGAATCTCTTTATAAAGATCTTTCGATTGGCGATAAGGTTAAAATAGGTTTTTATCGTGATGGGGAAAAGAAAACAGTAGAAGTAACGTTACAAGGAAATGGGGAAAAGCAAGTTGAAACAGAATAAATTATTGATTGCCACTGGTTGTATGTTTGTTGCTGCTGTCGTAGTTGCTGTTGTTTTATACAATAGTCATTCAAAAGCAGCGACAGTCAATGGAGAAAATATAAGCAAAGATGATTTGAATGAAGCGTTAATGTCTCAATATGGCACTTCTGTTCTAGATACATTAATATCTGATCAAATTGTTCTTCAAGAAATGGATAAGGAGAAGGTAACTGTAACTGAAGAAGAAGTGGCTGAAGAAATGGATGCCTATATGGAGCAATATGGGGGAGAAGAGGCATTTAAAGAAGTGTTAGATGAAAACGGGGTATCCTATGACTCTATAGAACATAATATCGAAATCTATTTAGGCTCAAAGAAATTGATCACACCAGGAATTGAAATTACTGATGATGAGATGGAAACATACTTTGAAGAAAATAAAGAAAGTTATGCTCAGGCAGAAGAGATAGAAGCAAGTCATATCCTAGTGGAAGATGAGGATACTGCCAAAGAAGTAAAACAAAAACTCGATGATGGTGACGATTTCTCAGAATTAGCAGCTTCTTATTCAACCGATGATTCAAATAAAGATAATGGCGGTGAATTGGGGTATTTTGGAGAAGGTGAAATGGTAGAAGCATTTGAAGAAGTGGCTTTTGCTATGGAAGTGGACGAAGTGAGTGATCCAGTTAAAACAGATTATGGTTATCACATTATAAAAGTAACAGATCATAAAGAAGCGAAAGAAGCCAATTACGAAGAAGTGAAAGAAGAAATAAAAGAGACTTTAATAGAGTCTAAGCTTTCAAGTGAATATACGGAATGGCTAAATGAGAAGTACGAAGAATATGAGATTAAAACGTATATCTAAAGGATGTGTTCGATTTTGAAAGGAAGGAAAGAGCTTAAACATGAAATCTCAAAAATGGATGGGGTTTTACTTAAAAAACGCTTAAGTTACTTTATGAATACGGACCCTCATTCAAATGGGAGTGGGGGATATAATGTTCGTAGCGTATACTTTGATAACTTTGAAAACAAAGCTTTAATTGAAAAAAAAGAAGGCTATATGAACCGTGCAAAATATAGGGTTCGCACATATAATGATGATTTTGACACAATTAATCTAGAAAAGAAAAGTAAGAAGAATAATCTGACCTATAAAGAGAAATGTAGGATGACAGCAGAAGAATATGAGCTTATTAGAGCTGGCGATATTTTATGGATGGAGAATGATACCAGACCATTAATGAGGGAACTTTTCCATAACATGGTTCGTTATCAATTGAAGCCAGTAACGGTTGTCGATTATGAGAGGGATGTTTATATCTATCCATATGGTAATGTCCGTTTAACTTTTGATAGCAATATTCGTACAAGCTTAAGGAATCCTGACTTTTTAAATACGACAATGCCTATGGTACCATCCCTTGATCATCAATTGATGATACTTGAAGTCAAGTATGATGAATACATTCCCGATGTCATTAAGATGCTTCTACAAATGCTTGATCGCAGGAAGGGTACGTATTCAAAATATCAATTAAGTAGAATGTATGGATTATAGTGAGAATAGGAGAAGAGAAGAATGGAAAGTGTTAATTTTTCAGATGTATTTAAATCAAGCTTTTTAGAAAAAACGGAGAGTTTTTCAATTATAGACTCCCTGATTGGTTTATTCATGGCCTTTGCGATTGGACTATTTATTTATGCAGTTTATAAGAAGACATTTTCAGGTGTGATTTATTCACATACTTTTAATATATCCCTCATCATAATGACCATGGCTACAGCATTAATTATTATGGGAATTTCCTCAAATGTCCTGTTATCACTAGGTATGGTTGGTGCTTTGTCCATTGTCCGTTTTCGTACACCAATTAAAGACCCAATGGATCTTGTTTATCTTTTTTGGGCGATTGTTGCCGGTATTCTTTGCGGAGCAGGCTTTATTCCATTAGTGATTATAGGTAGTTTATTGATCGGTCTCGTACTTGTATTGTTCGTTAACAAAATTACGATTCAGAACCCTTACTTACTCATTGTAAAATATGGGGGTGAAGGTGTGGAATCTCAACTTGAATCGCTATTATCAAAGGTCACTAATAAACATATGATGAAATCCAAATCTATCATGAATGGTAATCAAGTAGAAATTACTTATGAAGTAAGAATGAAAAAAGATCAATCTCAAGTGGTAAATAATGTAACGAACCTTAGCGGGGTAGAATCGGCTGTAATGTTAAGCTATGACGGTAATTTCACAGCGTAAATGAACAGGAGAAAGGAATATGATTAAACGCAAATATGTCGTTCTCGTTTTTCTAATGTTGGCTGTTTTATTTGTTGGTATTCTATTCTTTCTACCTCATTTACTTCCAAAAGGGGAAGTAGTTGATCACTCTTACGTTTTAAAAGTATTCAATAAAAATAAAGTGACTCAAGTTGAGTTAACCCTTGCAGAAGATGATTGGGAAGATATATTAGAGAATCCGACGGAAGAAGAATATAAGATGGCAAATGTGACGATAAATGGAACTAAATTGAACCAAGTAGCTGTTCGGACAAAGGGGAATTCTTCCCTTTCTTCAGTTGCTAGAATGGAAGATTCTGATCGTTATAGCTTCAAAATAGATTTTGATTACTATACTGATCAAACTTTATATGGATTGAAAAAGTTGAATCTAAATAACCAATTTAGTGATGCTACGCAAATGCGAGAATATTTATCGTATCAATTAATGGAGAATATGGGGTTACCCACACCTGCTTATTCTTATATGTATGTGACCATTAATGGTCAGGAATGGGGATTATATTTAGGTGTTGAACAAGTAGACGAAGTGATGCTTGGAAGATATTTTGAAAATCCATATGGATCATTGTACAAGCCAGATGGTACAAATAGTGACTTGAAATGGGTAAGTGATGATATTGATGATTACTCAGGTTTAAACTTGAAATCAGAGGAGCAAGATGAACAAGCGTTAATAGATATGTTAGATAGTATCAATAATGGTGGCGATTTAGAAGAAACCTTAGATGTGGATCAAGTATTACGATATTTTGCAGTAAATACGGCTGTTGTTAGCATGGATAGTTACCAAGGACAAATGAAGCATAACTATTATTTATATGAAAATGATGGTAAGTTCTCAGTTATTCCGTGGGACTATAATATGGCATTTGGTGGCTTTGGAGTTGGTATGGCATTTGGTGGACAAATGAATGGAGATTTCTCAGCTGCTGAAGAAAACCAAGGTGAAGACAAACAAGACCAAGCACCACAAGGCGGAATGGACAACTTCACCGGTGGCATCGGAAATAGTGATTTATTGAGTGAAGATACGATTAATTTCAGTATATCTGAACCTATAGCTGGTACTACCTTAGAAGAAAGACCGTTACTTAATGCACTATTATCTAATGAAGAATATAAAAAACAATATGAAGCGTATCTTAAACAGATAGCCGAAGATTATATGACAAAAGAGTCTTACCAAAATACAACTACACAAATTAGTGCATTGATTCTTCCTTATGTCGAACAGGATCTTACCAAGTTTTATACAACAGAAGCATTTCTCGAAGCGGTGCAGGGTGATGAGAGTTTACCAGCATTTGCTGAGGCGAGATCAGAATCGATACTTGCTCAGCTCTCAGGTGAATTAGAAGTAGAATCACAAGCTTCTGAAGTTAATAACATGTTCCCTGGCCGAGCTGGTGGTGATGACCAGGAAGGTCAAGAAGGAGGAGAAGGATTTCAACCGCCAAATGGAAATAAAGGAAACGCTGATGGTGAAATGCCTGAACGTCCGCAAAGCAACGGAGATTTTCCGCAGGGAGGAAATTTTGAGCCACCTGAAGGGTTTGAAGGTATGCCTGGTGGTGAGGGACATGGACAAGGACAAGGACAGCAACCTAGTACAGTAAAGTTCAAAACGTCAGCAATCATCTTGTATGTGGGCCTAATCACAGCTTTATTAGGAACAACTTTTTTTATCTTCCTGTTTAAACGAAGAGGAAGATAAGTAAATGCATAAATAATCAAAATACTATTGACAATTAATTCAATACCCGATAAAATTTCCTTTATCAAAGCAACACAATAAATTGAATATGATTCTTATCGAGAGAGACTGAGGGACCAGGCCCGAAGATGTCCGGCAACCTCCTTTTAAAGGGAAGGTGCTAAATCCTGCAGAATGATTTCATTCTGAAAGATAAGGTTTAATAACAATCATTTGTTGAGCCTCTTTCAAAGTGAAAGAGGCTCATTTTATGTTGTAGAGGATTTAGGGAGGGTGAGGTAAATGATTGAAGTCAATCATTTAGTGAAAATTTATAAAAGCAAAAAGAAGCAAGTAATAGGCGTTGACAATGTATCTCTTTCTATTAAAGAAGGGGAAATATACGGGATTATTGGCTATAGTGGAGCAGGGAAAAGTTCTTTATTACGCTGTCTAAATTTATTGGAGAGACCGACATCTGGTGAAGTGAAAATTGATGGCGTTGATTTAACGACTTTAACAAGTAAAGAATTAAGAAAAGCAAGGCAGAAGATAGGTATGATTTTTCAGCATTTTTATTTAGCGAGTTCGAAGACAGTGTATGAGAATATTGCCTTTGCTTTAAAAGCGGCAGGTAAAAGTCCGAAAGAAATAGATATCAGGGTGAAAGAACTATTAGAATTAGTGGGTTTAGCAGATAAAATTCATCAGTATCCCACGCAATTAAGTGGTGGTCAGAAGCAAAGGGTAGGAATAGCCAGAGCACTTGCTAATGATCCAAAGGTTTTACTTTGCGATGAAGCCACTTCAGCCCTAGACCCTAAAACAACAAAATCAATCCTGAACTTATTAAAATCAATTAATAAAAAGCTGGGATTAACCATCGTACTTATCACTCATGAGATGGAAGTAGTCAAAGAGATTTGTCATAGGTTAGCTGTTATGCAAGATGGAAAGGTCATAGAAGAGGGACCGGTGTATGATATATTTGCGAATCCAATTGAACCACTTACAAGAGATTTTATTCAGAGTATTCTTCAATTTGACTTACCACAACAATTGATTGAAAACAGGAAGGGAACAATCATTAAAATCCAATTTAAAGGTGCAATAGCAGAAGAATCTGTTGTTTCTGAACTGTTCCAAACATTCAAAGTAAAAGGAAATATTCTTCACGGCAAGATTGAATATATTCAAGAAGTACCTCTTGGTATTTTTATTATGGAGTTAACTGGTGAAATACCTGAAATAGAAAGAGCTATACAATATATTCAAGATAGAACACAGAATTTGGAGGTAGTTGAACATGTTGCTTGAGTCCATTCAGGCGTTACTTCCTGAACTAAATACAGCTGTATTACAAACGATTTATATGGTCGCCATTTCTTTAGTTGCGGCACTTATACTAGGTCTTCCACTAGGTATCTTATTATTCGTTACAGACGAAGGGCTGTTCTTAAAGAATAGATTTGTAAATGCCGTTACTGGTTGGATTGTCAATTTGATCCGCTCTATTCCTTATATTATTTTGTTAGTAGCTCTATTGCCGTTAACAAAATTAATTGCAGGTTCAACTATTGGTCCTACAGCGGCTTCTGTTTCATTATCTGTAGCAGCGATTCCATTTTTTGCAAGATTGGTTGAAACATCCTTAAGAGAAATAGATAAAGGAGTCATTGAATCTGCAGTAGCAGTAGGCGCTTCCCCTTGGATGATAATTAAGGAAATCCTTGTCCCAGAAGCGAAACCTGGAATTGTTCAAGGTTTAACGATTACGACTATTAGTTTAATCGGCTATTCGGCAATGGCAGGTATTATTGGCGGCGGGGGTATTGGTGATTTAGCGATACGTTTCGGTTACTATCGCTATGATAATGTCATTATGATTACGACAGTCATTGTCCTCGTTGTATTGGTGCAAATTATTCAAATTGGTGGGGATAAATTAACTAAATATGTAGATAAGAGATAATAAATTCAAATAATAGATATAGTAAAGGGGAATGGAGCCTTTACTATATTTATTTATCCTAATGAATGAGTATTAAAGAGAAGATGGAAACAGACGGGGAGGAAGGATTCTATGAGCACGATAACAGCTTCATCTAAGGAAGCGTATTTAGCTGAACAACTCGCTCGACCATTTATTAAGACGGCTCAACAAGAAGAATTATTTCATAAAGCTACGATATTAGCAGAAGGATTTAGTAAGAGGGCGCAAAAGATTGATGAAAATGCAGAGTTCCCTTTTGAGAATTTTGAAGAATTAAAACAATCAAATTATTTAAGTTTGACGATTCCGAAAGAATATGGTGGTAAAGAGATTTCCTTATATGAATATTTCTTAATACAAGAAAGGATTGCCCAAGGTGATGCATCTACGGCTTTATGTATTGGTTGGCACTTAGGTGTTATCTATGATTTAAGGGTTAAGCGGAAATGGAAGGAAGAACAGTTTGCCAAGTTATGCGAAACGGTTATCAAAGATAATAAATTGATTAACCGCTGTGCAACAGAGGCAGCAACCGGCAGTCCAACCCGTGGTGGACTACCAGCGACTACTGCGGTGAAAAAAGGAACACAATGGATCTTGAATGGAAGAAAATCTTTTGCTTCGATGGCACCAGGCTTAGATTTTTCTCTTATTACAGCAACGATAGAAGCTTCAGGAGAAATTGGTATATTCCTTGTACCGCATGAGAACCCTGGTTTAAAAGTGGAATCAAATTGGAATATGCTAGGGATGCGGGGCACACGTAGTGACGATCTAGTGTTAGAGAATGTAATTGTAGAAGAAACAGCATTAGTCGAAATAGAAGGTGTTCATTTTTATGCGATTCCTAATGCATGGTTACTACATTCAGCTGCTTGCTTTATTGGCGTTGCTATTGCAGCTCGGAACTATGCCATTATTTTTGCTTCTGAATATCAACCTAATAGCCTGCCTGGTCCAATTAGTGAAGTACCAGAAGTGCAACGTAAAATTGGGGAAATGGAACTCGAGCTACTAAAAGCGCGAACAGCACTCTATTCTATAGCGGATCGCTGGGATAATGAACCGAATAAACGAGGAGAATTAGGAGCTGAACTTGGAGCCATCAAACACCTTGTCTCTAACAGTGCTAATAAAGTGGTCGATTGGGCAATGAGAATAGTTGGTGCACAAAGCTTGCAACAAAGAAATCCTTTGCAGCGTTATTACCGTGATGTGCGAGCTGCGCTCCATAATCCGCCTATGGATGATGTAGTAATCACAAATTTAGCGAAAAAAGCACTATCATTTCAAAATAACAATGATTAATAGAACTATTTAAATCACATGCCCCTCTTCCTATTTGGAGAGGGTTATTATTTGTATAGGCATATAGATTAGCTCCAATTTTTATTTATTTATCAGGCTTCAAAATACTTCGTTTTTCATAATTCTTTTTTTAAAGGCTTCTTTCCTTTTAAAAATGAATTATACTAGTAGATGTGAAAATGAATAACGTAGAAAGTGGTGTACAGATTGAAAAAGTTTATTTCATCAATGACAATGGTTTCTTCCGTACAATGGGTCTTTTTTATCTTTGCCAATACTGTTGTCATTCCGATTTCCATTGCCAATGTATTTGAGCTATCAAGTGAAACGATGGCAATGATGATTAGAGCATCACTCATACTTACGGGTATTACTTGTATACTACAAGGATGGAAAGGTCATCGTTTCCCGATTATGGAAGGGCATTCAGGGTTATTATGGGGAATTATCCTTAATCTTGGGCTTTCAGCACAAGCGCTTAATATTGGATTAGAACGTATTGGTGGTGGGATTGTTACTGGTATTGTTTTAGCTAGTCTAGTGACCATTTTGCTGATTGCTTGTGGGGGTTTTTCATTATTGCAAGCCATCTTTAGTCCGATGGTAATGACTGTATATTTATTTTTGCTTACTTTTCAATTAATGTTTATCTTCTTTGAAGGTATGTTAAAGATGACTTCGACTGGCGTCATTGACATAGGTATAAGTCTTTATTCTGTAGTACTCGCGCTGATCGTCGCTACATTAAAAATGAAAGGTAATCAACTTATTAGCAATTTTTCTATTTTAATTGGCCTTTTAGGGGGCTGGCTCGGTTATGTCCTATTGTTTGGTAATGATGGGGCTGGAATGACAACATCGGCTCCTTTCCAACTTTTTCCGTTAGGGGCTCCTAATCTTGAAATGGGAATTGTCGTAGTCACGTTTGTTGCCGTATTATTAAACTTAAGTAATACATTTGCTTCTATTAACGCTGCAGAAAAACTTCTACAAAGGAGAGCAGCCAAAAAAGAGTTTAAAGGCTCAATGATCATTACTTCAATTTCTACCATTATTGGATCCGGTTTCGGACTTGTTCCCTATACACCATTTACATCAACGATTGGTTTCTTGCAAAGTACGAGAATTTATGAAAGAAAGCCATTCTTTATCGGTGGTGCTTTACTTACGATCATTGGTATTGTTCCAATTTTAGGCTCATTTCTTTCAATGTTACCTGTTACCGTTGGAAACGCAGTCTTGTTTGTTGCGTATATGCAATTATTTGGTACTGCATTCAGTAGTTTAAATGGAAAGACGTTTAATTCCAATACGATATTTAGGTTAGCAGCACCTGTATTAATTGGTATTAGTATTATGAATATTTCACCTGCTATCTTTTCGGAATTACCTGTACTCATTCAACCATTTTTTGCAAATGGGTTAATAATGGGTGTTATTATCTCAATTATATTAGAAAAAGCAGTGAACTGGGTTAAATACGAAGATCAACCTATTAAAAGAGGAAAAGCCAGTTGATGTTTCCTTCTTTGGTATAAGACATATTCTTGCACGTTTCTTAACTAGGCAAATGAAAATAAAACACGTAAGATAGAATAGTAGCGAATCAAAAAAAGGGGATTTTTGTGATGGAAGGAATTACACTGAGTTCATTGCTAGATGTAATTGGGGAATTATTTTCAGATGAAGTGTCAATTGTAGTTTCAAATACAACAGAGTATATTTACTATCGTCCAAGTAAACGTGTTGACTTGAAAATTCGGCCAGGGGATATTGTAAAAGAAGGAAGTATTGCTGATAAAGCGCTTAAGGCTGAACAAAAGGTGTCAGAGTTTATTAATAGGGATGTATTTGGTGTACCTTATCACGGGATGGCTGTTCCATTTAAAAATAATGGGAAAATTGAAGGTTGTGTGACTGCTATTTTTCCAACATTGACAGAGGGGAAATCTGTCGTTACATTAAAGACTAGCGATGGTTGGGTACCAGTTCCATTTAATGAAGTATATTTCTTGGAAGCTAAAGATCGTAAAACTCATGTTCATGCTATTTACTCTTCTGGTACGCATAAAAATACGCTACAGGAGTTTGAGTATATTTTACCAAAGGAAAACTTTATTCGCTGTCACAGGTCATTCTTGGTGAATGTTAATCAAATACAAGAGATATTTCCTGACTCTCATTCTACTTTTTTATTATTAATGAGAAATGGTGCAAAAGTGCCTGTAAGTCAATCCTATTCTAGTTATTTTCGTAAGTTGCTCGGCTTCTAAATCAAAGGCATAAATGAATGAATAACCATTTAACTCAATATTTTCTGATTATCTGAAAAAATCTGCTGGCTTATCGGCAGATTTTGCTGTTTTATCAAAATTTTTCATTAATTATACTAAAAAAATAATCCCATTCTGATTTATTAGTAAAATAGTTATTAAGTATTCTTTACAGAAAGAGGGATGGGAATATGGATAATAAACTTGGGAGAGTTAAAATTCAGACACTTCAGAATAATATCATGACTGCAGAAGGGGCTGCAGAAATGATTAAAGATGGCATGACATTGGGGTTAAGTGGATTTACTCGTGCGGGAGATGTGAAAGCGGTTCCTGTAGCATTAGCAGACAGAGCAAAAACAGAAGATTTTAAAGTCAATGTGTATACAGGTGCATCTCTTGGTTCGGATGTTGATAAGTTGTTTGCGGAAGCTGGTATTTTAAATAAGAGATTACCATTTCAAGCTGACTCAACAATGAGAAAAGGCATTAATAAAGGGGACTTCTTATTTGTTGATCAACATTTATCTCACACAGCAGAACTCATCCGTTCAGGGGTATTACATGTAGATGTAGCTATTTTGGAAGCGGTTTCGATTGAAGAAGACGGAACAATTGTACCTACAACATCAGTTGGTAACTCACTGTCTTTTGCCGAACATGCCCAAAGTGTAATTGTTGAAATTAATATGGCCCAATTACCATCGCTAAAAGGGTTACATGATATTTATAGTCCAGATAAACAAGGTGAGCGTGGCCCAATTCCCATTACAAATGTAGCCGATCGTGTGGGTGAGATAGGTATTAAAGTGAATCCGGAGAAAATTAAAGCGATTGTGTTTACTGAACAAGGCGATTCACCATCAACTATTGTTCAGCCAGATGAGGAAACAGTTATTATGGCGCAACATTTAACCAATTTTCTTCGCAATGAAATTGCAGAAGGTAGATTAGATGAAAAACTTGCCCCATTACAATCAGGCATTGGTTCGGTAGCAAATGCTGTTTTGCATGGCATGATTGACTCTGAATTCACAGACTTAGAAGTGTATTCAGAAGTACTTCAAGATGCAGTATTTGATTTAATTGATGCTGGGAAAGTAAAGTTTGCGTCAGGTTGTTCCATTACACTTTCAGAAGAAAAGATGAAAGAAGTGTTTGCTCATTTCGATCAATATCGCGATAAGTTATTGTTAAGACCACAAGAGATCACTAATCATCCGGAATTAATTCGCCGTTTAGGATTAATCTCTATCAATACTGCATTAGAACTAGATATCTATGGTAATGTGAATTCTACTCATGTTCAAGGAACTAAGATGATGAATGGTATTGGTGGATCAGGGGATTTTGCAAGAAACGCAAGGTTAGCTATATTCGTGACAAAATCAATTGCTAAAGATGGTAAAGTTTCAAGTATTGTACCTTTTGCTTCACATATTGATCATACAGAACATGATGTTGACGTTATTGTCACAGAACAAGGCTACGCAGATTTAAGGGGATTGGCTCCTCGTGAACGAGTTGAGCTAATCATTGAAAATTGTGCGCATCCGTTATACAAGGATCAACTGAGAGATTACTATTATGAAGCATTATCAGCAGGTGGCCAAACCCCACATATTCTAGCAAAAGCTTTTTCTTGGCACATTAACTATGTGGAGAATGGCACAATGTTAGCTTCCGAGAAAGTGGATGTATAAAGGACAAAATACAAATTATAGACGAGTTAGAAAAGTAACCTAAGTTAATACTCAGGTTACTTTTTGTCGTGTCTCACCATTGCCTTTGTCTATATATACTGGAAAGGAAAGAGACTGAGTCGGAAACGAGTCAAAAAAGGGAGCCCAGGCAAAAAATTGATTGGATTCAAGCAGAAACGAGTCAAAAAAGGGAGTCCGGGCAAAAATTTGATTGGATACAAACGGGAACGAGTCAAAAAAGCGGGCCGGGCAAAAATTTGATTGGATTCAAGCGGAAACGAGTCAAAAAAGGGAGCCCGGGCAAAAATTTGATTGGATTCAAGCGGAAACGAGTCAAAAAAAGGGAGCCCGAGTAAAAATTTGATTGGATACAAACGGGAACGAGTCAAAAAAGGGAGCCCAGGCAAAAATTTGATTGGATTCAAGCAGAAACGAGTCAAAAAAGGGAGCCCGGGCAAAAATTTGATTGGATTCAAGCAGAAACGAGTCAAAAAAGCGAGCCCGGGTAAAAATTTGGTTGGATTCAAGCGGAAATGAGTCAAAAAAGCGGGCCCGGGCAAAAATTTAATTGGATTCAAGCGGAAATGAGTCAAAAAATCAAGCCCGGGCAAAAATTTGATTAAATATTCAAGGGTAATTGCCTCACTCAGTCCCTTTCATCAGTTGTTTCGTTTTCGTATTTATCTCTGAGCTTTAAAGCTTTGTCAATCAGCGTACTGCCAATTTCATTTTTAAATTGAGTGTAGACTGGATCTAGGACTTTTTTCCAACTGTTTTTTTCTTCATTGGTAAGTTCGTGAATGTGGATTGTACTCACTTTTCTTATTTCTTCGAGTTGATTTTCATTCATCTGGACAGCTTGTTTTCGATTCCATTGCGTGACTTCAGACATAGCCTCAGTTAAGATTCGTTTTGTTTCACTTGATTGCTTATTCCAAACATTCTCATTCATTAAGACGGCATAACCGAGATAGCCATGATTGCTTATTGTCATATACTTTTGTAAGTTATAAAACTTTTTCGAATAAATATTAGAGATAGTGTTCTCTTCGCCGTCTACTTTCCCACTATCTAACAAGTCGTATGTAGAATTAAAAGATTCTTTTACTGAATTTGCATTCAATTCAAGAAATTGTGATGAGAGGACATCACTTTGCATGATTCGGAATGTTTGTCCAGCTATATCTTGCGGATACAGAATTGGACCATCATTGGATGTGAATTGCTTAAATCCATTACTCCAATGAGCTAAACCGATGAGTCCATCCCCCTTTACACTAGATAATAGTGTTTGTCCGATAAACCCGTCTAACCCTTCGTTAATGGCTTCATAGGAAGGGAAAATAAACGGCAGATCGAGTACCCCCCATGCAGGGTTTAACATGCCAAGTTTTGATGTGGAGGGAGCAATAATATCAACATTGCCTTCTTGAACCGCTCGTATTTCTTCTATATCAGAGTAGAGAGAGCCGTTAGAGAAGACAACAATTTTAATATTTCCGTCTGATTTTTCAGCAACAATTTCAGCGAATTTATCAGCGGCCATTCCCTTTGGCGTATTATTGGAGACAACATGACTAAACGTTAAAACGATTTGATCATTGAGCCCTTCTTGCTCATCATCATAAGGAAGGTCTTCTGTGAGAATATATTGTTTAAAACTAAAAAAAAGTGCAAGCGTTATAATAATGGTTAATAGTATGATGCTATATTTACTTTTCATCACCTTCACCTCATACTAAATAGTATCATTATTTTCAGATTAAAGGTCAAGTGTAGGTGGCAATGAAAGGAAGATTTGTTTGAAGGAAATACCTATTCGTTGGAAAATAACGTTGCTATCATATGGGGTTGTTATCTTTTTACTACTTATTTGCGGGCTTGTTGTTATCGCAAATATGCAACAACAAGAAGAATTGGACTTAAGAGGCGAATCAATGAGTACGGCTAGGACTGTAGCAGAGCTTGCAGATATAAAAGATGGACTTGAGGAAGATGAAGGCTGGAAGATTATTAACCCCATTGTTGAAGAAATAAGGGTCATTAATAATACGGATTATATTGTAGTAATGAATATAGATAGAGTCCGTTTCTCACACCCAGTTAGAAGTATGATAGGTCATGTATCAACTGGTAGTGATGAGGATCCTGCATTTGCCGAACATATTTATTTTTCTAAGGCCAGGGGAGAAGATGGTACATATTTAAGAGCGTTTATTCCAGTATTAAAAGATGAACAACTAAACCAAATAGGTGTCGTAATGGTTGGTAATAAAATTCCAACTTTCAAGGAAATCGTCTCTGGCTTTTCTAAAGAAATCCTATTTATTGTTTTCCTCACTTTAATTGTAGGGTTTATTGCCTCATATATATTAGCCAATCATATTAAGAAGCAAATGTTTGATTTAGAACCGTTTGAAATTAAACGAATGTTTGAAGAGAGAACAGCAACCTTTCATTCCATCAATGAAGGGGTAATTGCGATCGATTATCATGAGAAAATTACGATCTTTAATGAAAAAGCAAAAAAAATATTTAATGTGAATGGAGAAGTAACGGGATTATCGATTCGTTCCGTTTTAGAAGATACACGTTTACCAGAAATTGTTGAGAGAAATGAACCGGTTTATAATGAACAAATTATGGTGAGTGGAAAAAGCATCTTGAGTACGAGAATTCCTATTAATAAAGATGGCCAATTAATTGGTGCCGTTGCTATTTTCCAAGATAGAACGGAGGTAGCAAAATTAGCAGAGGAACTTACTGGTGTAAGGAGTTTTGTTGAGGCACTGCGTGTGCAAAATCATGAGCATATGAATAAATTGCATACAATTGCTGGGCTTATCCAATTAGGAAAGCCAGAAAAGGCATTTCAACTTGCATTTGCTGCTTCAGAAGAACAAGAAAGTATTTCTTTATTTCTTCATGAAATACTTAAGGACGATGCGGTAGCTGGACTCCTAATTAGCAAAATCAGAAGAGGGAAGGAATTGGATATTATCGTGACAGTTGATACTAATAGTAATTTGGATCACTTCCCCCCTCATTTAGATCATCATGATTTTGTTCTATTATTAGGTAATTTGGTTGAGAATGCTTTCGGCTCCTTCGAACAACTCGATCAGGAAGAGAAAATGATAGATATAAGTATCGAACAAGATGACTACATTTGTTCCATCCTTGTAGAAGACAATGGGATAGGTATAGAAGAATCTAATTTAGAAAAAGTTTTTAAAAAAGGATTCACGGAAGGAAAAGAAAATGGGACTGGTTACGGATTATATTTGGTCAAACAAATTGTGGATAAAGGTGAAGGGCAAATAACTGTCACTTCTAAGGTAAATGAAGGTACTTCTTTTCTAATTACCTTTGGGGAGGTTTAACTTATGAATGATATTCAAGTACTATTAATTGAAGATGATCCAATGGTACAAGAAGTTAATAAAGGTTTTATATCTAAGGTAAAGGGGTTTCATGTAAAAGCCATTGCCAATAACGGAGAAGAGGGCATTAGACTTGCTAAAGATTTCTCACCAGATTTAATATTGCTTGATGTGTTTATGCCGAAAAAAGATGGATTAAAAGTTATATACGAATTGAGGAAACAAAAGCTTAATGCAGAAGTAATTGTAATCTCGGCAGCCAAAGATAAGGATACCATTAAAATGATGCTACAAAATGGAGCAATCGATTATATAATGAAGCCGTTTAAATTTGATAGGATGAAGCAGGCACTTGAGAAGTTTCGTCAGTATCGCGAAAGCTTAAGAAATGAAGGAACAATGTCACAAGAGCAACTGGATCAATTGCTTTATGCAGAACAAGTAACGAAAGTAGAGGCAGATTTACCTAAAGGGCTAAATGAATTTACATTGAAAGAAGTCATTAATTATCTAACCATTCAACAACAACCGCAAGCAGCTGGAGAAGTGGCTAGCGGTATTGGGATTGCAAGGGTGACAGCTCGGAGATATCTTGATTATTTAGAGAAAAAAGGTGTAATTGTACTGGATATACAATATGGTGGGGTAGGGAGGCCTGTGAATCGGTATATGATTAAAGCGTAGTGATGAAATATAGAATAATAATCACATAATCGTGAACTAAAAAGAACTGTTGAGTAAAAGCTATTCAACAGTTCTTTTTAGTTCATTTGCCCCTATAGTAAAACTACTACTTTCCATGCATTGACGATGAAAGGGAGAAAATTTACGATAGAATATATACTTTAATTAAAGTATATATTCTATCTCCAAATGATCAAAGAGGAGGAAATGTTAGATGAAAGAGATTATCTCATTACAAGACATTAAACATTTTGATTCAAGATCGGAACAATTCCAACCGTTAGAATGGTACAAATCGATGCTTGAAAGTGGGTCTATTAGTTATAATGAGAATTCTGATACTTGGAATGCATTTAAGTATGATGCTGTAAAGACCGTTTTAAGCGACTATGAACATTTCTCCAGTGAAGGAGACCGAACAACGATTTCTGTAAAGTTTAGTGAAGATGATAAGCAAATGAATAGTAAAGTAAACTTCTTGAAAATGGATCCTCCGCATAACAGAAAAGGAAGATCCCTATTAGCATCAGCATTTACACCAAGAAGTTTAGAAAATTGGAAACCGCGAATTAATCAAATTGCTGAAAATTTAATTACACAAATAGAAAAGGGCAAGACGGAAGATATCGTAGCGGCATTAGCCAACCCTATGCCTGCAATGGTGATGTCAGACTTATTAGGGATTCCGAAGCCCGATGTAATTAAATTTAAGAAATGGGTCGATATATTATTTCTTCCATATGATAAGAGCAAAAAGGATGTAATCGATAACCAAAAAAATCAGGCAATTAAAGAGTTCTTTACTTATTTGCAACCAGTCATCATTGAAAAGCGACAGCAGTTACAAGATGATATCATTTCTGATCTCATTAGGGCAGAGGTAGATGGGGAAAGACTAACGGACTTTGAAATTATTGAAATGACAATGGCTATATTAGGTGCAGGCGTAGAAACAACGAGTCATATGATTTCAACAAGCTTTTATGCCCTTTTATATGATGACAACGAGTTATTTTCAGAATTAAAAGCTCACCCAGAATATATTGATCGAACGGTCGAAGAGATGTTACGATATCGTTTTCATATGAGTCGAAGAGATCGTACGGTGAAGAAGGATAACAATATTTTAGGGGTAGATTTGAAAAAGGGAGATGTTGTTGTTGCCTGGATGAGTGCGGCTAATATGGATGAGGAAATGTTTGAAGAGCCATTTCAATTAAATATTCATAGAAAAAATAATAAGAAACATCTTACATTTGGAAATGGACCTCATTTTTGTTTAGGTGCACCATTAGCAAGACTTGAGTTGAAGCTCATTTTAGAAAACTTAGTTAAGCGTTTTTCCAAAATCGAACCTATCGAATCATTTGAACTAGAGCCCAACTTAACTGATTCTGCGACGGGTCAAACGTTAACCTCATTGCCTCTTAAACTTTCTTGAAATAAATAGAGTGAAAATTCAAGGTAAAATTAAAAGAATGAACAATGAATAGTTTCTCGGAAAATACGAACAAATTCTAATGAATAGGTTCGTATTTTTATTTATAAGTATACCGATTTTACCGATTAATTGACGAACACGCTCTTATTATTTGAAACCATAATGAAAGAATCAGATGCGTTTATCTCCCAGTATAAGTTAAGATAGCTATATACGTTTTTGGAGGTGAACGGGTGAATGATTAGAATATATATTTTAGGTATGTTAGCACATTCAGTAGACTATCCTTATAATATCCGCAAAAAACTAATGAATGCACAGCCTTTCATAAAGATTAGTGAGGGAAAGTTTTATTATGATTTTGAAGCATTACATAAGAAGAATTGGATAGAGCCTGTACAAAAGCTACAAGAAGGAAGTCGCCCAGAAAAAACACTTTATCGGATAACTAATGAGGGACGTGGCCATCTGGTAGAAGAACTCTATCTTTGTTTTCAAAAATATACGGAAGTGGCAGATTTGTATATTGCCATTCATTTCTTAAATTATATTAATAAAGAAGAAGCCGCTTCTATTTTGAAACAAACCATTCAAAAAGAAAAAGAAAAGTGGGATACATTAAAAACGAAAAAAGAAGAAAAGGAAAAATATGACACAGTCTCTGACTCAAGTCAATTAATAGCTTCTCATGCATTTGATAAAGCTGAATTTAATATTAAATGGTTAGAGAGAGTACTAGAATTCATAAAATAAATAACTAGACGAAAGAGAGCTTAAATAAATTGTGGCTCTCTTTCGTCTAATTTATGCCTAATTTGACCTTAAATTTCACTTAGATGCTTATGGTAAGAGTAATCGGGGACTCTCCTCCTTACTGGTTAAAATTATGTAACTTGGCAGTAGTCCATACATGTCAATCGTTTTTACTGTCTCAACTAATAAGACCAAAATGAACAAAATGTTCACTATGACCATAAACTTCTTTTCATTTTCTGAAAACGCTATCATTCTAATTACAAAGAATAGTCAGATAGATAGTGTGACAGGAGATGATTAATGTGGGATTTTTAAGAATTTTTAAGAACTTAACCGTTCAAGTGTTAACAGCGATCGCACTTGGTGTGTTAGTAGGTTTAATTTGGCCAGATATAGGTAAAGAATTACAGCCGTTAGGAACTACTTTCATTAATGCAGTGAAGATGGTTATTGCCCCAATTATTTTCTTAACAATTGTTTTAGGAATCGCAAAAATGGGAGATATGAAAAAAGTTGGTAAGGTTGGTGGGAAAGCTTTTATCTATTTTGAAGTTGTTACCACGCTTGCTCTCGTTATTGGATTATTAGTCGTTAATATTGTAAAACCAGGTGACGGCTTAAATTTTAATGAGCTTGAACAAGGTGACGTATCTCAATATACAACCAATGCTGAAGAAGGCATTGATTGGATCGAATTCGTTACACATATCGTACCTTCAAATATGGTGAATGCTTTTGCGGAGGGAGATATCCTTCAAGTCTTATTCTTTTCCATTCTATTTGGTGTTGCTCTTGCTTCTTTAGGTAAACGGGGAGAAGTTATTACTGATTTTCTTGACCGGTTATCCCATGTGTTCTTTAAGATTATCGGTTATGTCATGAAAGCTGCGCCAATCGGTGCATTTGGTGCAATGGCATATACGATTGGACATTTCGGCTTAGGTTCTTTAGCACCGCTCGCTAAGTTAATGATGAGTGTGTATATTACCATGTTTTTATTCATCTTTATTGTTCTAAACTTAATCTGTAAATATTATGGTTTTAGTCTGTTTAAATATTTACGGTTTATAAAAGATGAGTTACTTATCGTATTAGGAACGAGTTCTTCTGAATCTGTTCTACCAAGAATGATGGA
The DNA here is from genome assembly GCF_044790165.1 of Cytobacillus kochii. Lineage (NCBI taxonomy): Bacteria > Bacillati > Bacillota > Bacilli > Caryophanales > Bacillaceae > Cytobacillus > Cytobacillus kochii. Next base: position 1,242,624 of record NZ_CP085254.1, read on the forward strand.
CAAAATGGAAAGATTCGGCGCTTCCAAATCTGTCGTTGGTCTAGTCATTCCAACAGGATATTCCTTTAACCTTGATGGAACTTCAATCTATCTTTCTATGGCCACCGTATTCTTAGCTCAAGTATTTGGTGTCGATTTATCTATTGGTCAACAAATTACGATAATCTTAATTCTCATGCTTACTTCAAAGGGAGCTGCTGGGGTAACGGGAAGTGGATTTATCGTGTTGGCTTCGACATTAGCAGCTATTCAAGTTATTCCGTTAGAAGGTTTAGCACTCTTACTCGGTGTTGACCGCTTTATGAGTGAAGGTCGTGCCATTACGAATATGATTGGTAACGGAATCGCGACAATCGCCGTGGCGAAAAGTGAGAATGAATTTGATGAAGAAAAATATCAACATGCAATTTCGAATATGAAAGAAATTTCTCAAGAAGTGAATAAAGCAAGTTAAACGGTAAAGCCCTCTCAAAATCAACCTGAGAGGGCTTTGTCTGTAAGATGCTATTTGTGGTACGATAAATAAATCATTGATTGGTAAGGTGGAGCGTATATGAAGTTAACAGTAAAACCGTCATACATAAAGAAGTATAAGGAAGGTTTTCCATTAATAAATGAACAATCTGTTGAACGAATTCCTCAAATGGCAGAAGGAACGATTGTTGAGCTAGTGAATGAAAAGGGGCAGTTTCTCTGTAAAGGTTACTATGGAATTCAAAATAAAGGTAGAGGTTGGGTATTAACGAAAAACCAGCATGAACGAATAGACCAAGCCTTTTTTATGGAAAAGCTGAAGGCAGCAGTAAATCATAGACAAAAACTTTTTAACGACCCAGAAACGACTGCTTTTAGAATATTTAATGGAGAAGGAGATGGTGTTGGAGGCGTTACAATAGATTACTATGATACGTATTATTGCATTAGTTGGTATAGTGAAGGTATCTATCAATTCAAACAGGAGATTATTAGGGCATTAGAGCAATGTATGCCAGTGAAGGCCATTTATGAAAAGAAAAGATTTAATCATAAAGGGCAGTATGTAGAAGATGATGATTTTGTTTGTGGAGAAAAGCCGACATTTCCTATTATCGTTAAGGAAAACGGGATAAACTATCCAATCTATCTTAATGATGGCGCTATGGTTGGGGTTTTCCTAGATCAAAGAGAAGTAAGGAAAAAAATAAGAGATCAATATGCTGATGGTAAAACAATCTTGAATACATTCTCATATACGGGAGCTTTTTCGGCAGCAGCTGCATTGGGCGGTGCAGTGAAAACAACGAGTGTCGATTTGGCTAATCGGAGTAAAGCGAAGACAATCGAAATGTTTAGTGTAAATGGGATTGATTATGAAGAACAGGATATCATTGTTGAAGATGTATTCAAATACTTTAAATATGCGGTGAGAAAAAATTTATCATTCGATCTTGTCATTTTAGATCCACCTAGTTTTGCACGATCAAAAAAACATACTTTTAGTGTTGCAAAAGATTATGCTGCTTTATTAGAAGAAGCTATCGCGATTACTAATCAAGGAGGGATCATTGTTGCTTCATCTAATGCAAGTAATGTGCCGATGAAAAAGTTTAAAACATTTGTCTCAAAAGCATTTGCAACAAGCAATGAAAAGTATAAGATTCTTGAAGAATATTCATTACCTATTGATTTTAAAACGATTTCTTCTTTTCCCGAAGGAGACTATCTTAAAGTTTTATTTATAAAGAAAGATTAATAAAAAGCTACAGGGTACAGCACTACAGTATCCTGTAGCTTTTTTTTTGCAAATAATTGTTAATTATTTTTGTAGAATAAATTTTTAGAATAATTGTTGTTTTTTTAATTTTTTCTTGTATACTTGTAATACAAGATTGAAATTAAAACGTTTTCATTTGTTGAAAGGGGGAGAATTATGAAAGGTAAAAGAATAAAAATTACAATCTCGATCGCTGCCATTATTTTTCTTACCATTTTTGGTATTAAGACGGCTGCTGATAATGAAGATAAAACCTTTTTATCCGTAGCGACAGCTTCAACAGGTGGTACCTATTATCCGATTGGAGTGGGTATGGCCAATATATGGAGTTATGAATTAAAGGATAAGAAAATTCAAGCAAGTGGACAATCTTCTGCTGGTTCGATTGAAAATATCGAGCTTTTAAGAGAGGGAGAAGCCCATTTAGCTATTCTTCAAGGGTTAATTTCATCCCAAGCTTATGCTGGAGATGATGGTTTTGCAGGTAAGCCTTATAAAGACTTACGTACTGTGGCTATGTTATGGCCCAATGTAGAACATTTTGTGTTAATGGATAATGCTATTGAAACCGGTAACATTTCAGACATTGATGGCACTCGTTTTTCCGTTGGTCCCCAAGCAAGCGGAACTGAACAATCAACTGTTGTAATGATGGAAGGGTTGGAATTAACTAAAGCTAATATATCACCAGAGTATCTTGGTTATAACGATACGGTTTCTGCAATGAGAGATGGTAGATTAGACGGTGGATCCTTACCAGCCGGCATCCCAATCTCAGCAATTACGGATATGTTTGCTAGTAATGTCAAAGCTAGTATTCTTGAAGTAACAGATGAACAGTTAGATAAAATTAACGCTGTTTCAAACACTTGGTACCCTTATACGATTCCTGGAGGAACTTATCCTCGTGTAGAGGAGGATATCCAAACCATTGCACAGCCTAACCTTTTATCTACAACAAAAGATATTGACGAAGAGACAATTTATACGTTAACAAAAACGCTTTATGAGAATCTAGACAAAATGTATGAAGTGCATAATTCTGCAAAAGAAATTACTTTAGAGACAGCACTTGATGGGGTGACTGTACCTTTACATGCAGGTGCTTACAAATACTTTAAAGAAGTTGGTTTAGAGATTCCTGAAGAATTAATTCCGCCAGAGGCAAAATAAGGAGGTTAGAAAATGTCGAATGTAAAAGGGGATGCCGTAACAGCAAATCAACAAGGCTTAGATAAAGAGGCTGGCGGAGGTATGCGCGTATTGCATGGTTCGTATGCCAAGGTTGTAGCGATATTAGCTATTTTATTATCTATATTTTCCATTTATTCAAATGGGCTTTCAAATATTCAGGAGATTTATAGAAATTTAATATTTCTAGGTTTTATTCTCGTTTTAACATTTTTATTATATCCCGCAAGGTCTTCATCAAAAAGTGGGCGTTTTACATTAGCTGATTATTTGTTTGTTGCATTAGCAATCTTGGGTGTAGGTTATTTAATTATCAATTATACAACCATTCATGTTGATCGCGGCTCACAACCAATTTTAATTGATTATATTTTCGGTGCTATTACTATTATCGTATTGTTTGAAGCAGCAAGAAGAGCTGTAGGTCTATTTATCCCGATCCTTTGTGGTATTTCTGTTATCTATGCCTTATTTGGGACGATTTTTCCGTGGATATTTGGCCATGCTGGGTTCTCTTTAGAACGTTTGCTATACCGTTTATATATGACCACTGAAGGCGTCTTAGGTCTTACATTATCAACTGCATCAACCTTTATCGTTATGTTTATCTTATTCGGTGCCTTTTTATCTGCAAGTGGTGCAACACAACTATTTAACGATTTAGCGTTAGCTATTGCAGGTAGAAAAAGAGGTGGGCCTGCACAGGTAGCTGTTATATCTAGTGCTTTAACAGGGTCATTAAGTGGGAGTGCTGTAGCAAATGTTGCCACAACAGGAGCTTTTACGATCCCGTTAATGAAATCAATTGGTTTAAAACCAAAATTTGCTGGCGCAGTTGAAGCAGCAGCATCTACTGGTGGAATGATTATGCCACCAATCATGGGTGCAGCAGCTTTTATCATGGCTGGATTCTTAGGTGTTTCCTATACTACTGTTATTCTCGCAGCAATTATCCCAAGTTTCTTATATTATATCGCTCTCATCTTTGCGATTGATATAGAAGCGAAAAAACAAGGGTTAAAAGGGATCAGTAAGGAGAATATACCAAATGTTTTACAAGTGTTAAAGGAAAGAGGCGTACTGATTGTTCCTATTATAGTGGTTATAGGAACATTACTGATTGGTAAAACAGCATTATTTGCAGGTTTTGCAGGTATTGGTTCTGTTATTGTTGCCAGTTGGTTAACGAAAGATAAGTCTAATAGAATCACAATTAAGAAAATGATTGAAGCATTTATCGATGGAGGGAAAGGGACAATACAAGTAGGTATCGCTTGTGCCGCAATCGGTATTATTATTTGTGTTGTTACTATGACAGGTATAGGTTCAACACTAGCTTTTAATATTGTTGATTTAACCGGTGGACAGCTTTGGTTAATCCTTATTGTCGTTATGCTAACTTGTATTGTGCTAAGTATGGGATTACCATCTACCGCACTATACATTGTTGTTGCTGTAACTGCTGCACCTGCATTAGTAGAGGCTGGTGTACAACCAATTGCAGCTCATTTCTTTGTATTCTGGTTCGGTGCTCTTTCAAATATTACACCACCAGTAGCGCTTGCATCTTATACGGCAGCAGGGATTGCCGGAGCAAATGCAATGAAAACGTCATGGGAAGCTTTAAGACTTTCATTAGCAGGATTTATTATTCCGTTTATGATTGCATACAATCCAATACTATTACTCCAATCACCTGATGGCGGTAGTGTGGAAATTCTTTCTGTTATACTAGTATTAATTACTAGTACTCTAGGAGTCTATGCGCTAGCTGTTTCTATGGGGAATTACTTGAATACTTACTTACATGTAATTGAAAGAATTTTATTATTTTTCGGTGCATTGATGCTTATTAAACCAGGTATTATTACTGATGTTTCTGGTCTGGCTTTATGTGCACTTGTATTCAGTATTCATTTAATTCGTACAAGAAAGGCGACAAGTAAGGGTGTAGAGGTGAATATGTAAAGGAGATTAATAAATGAAAATTGAACGGAAGAAGATATCGGCACAAGTATTAGAGCAATTAAATGAAAAAATTAAAAGTAAAGAGTTTCCGCCCAACCAACCATTACCTTCTGAGAATGAATTGGCGAAATTATTTGGTGTAAGCCGCGCTCCTGTTAGGGAGGCACTCAGTGTCTTATCAGCAAGTGGGATCATTGAATCAAGACAAGGTGGCCGAAGTTATGTTAAAGAATTACATCTTGTCGATATGATGGACCGCTTAACATTGCAATATATTTCATTAGAAGAGGTTTTTGAGTTATTGGAATTAAGGATGATAATGGAAACAGAGGCCGCTGCTCTAGCTGCTAATCGTCGTAATTCTTCCGACTTAGAGAAAATAAAGAACGCGTTAAAAGGGCTAGAGGAGACACTTACAAACCCTGATGAAGTGGGCCTTCAAGCTGATTTAGATTTTCATAAATATATGATTGAAGCAACTAAGAATAGCTTTATGGTAGGGGTCATGGATAATATCGGTGACCTTTACCGTAAGGCTGTCGCTTTTTCATTAAAGAAGAACTTAGGATTACAAAGAAAAAGAGAAAGCGTTTATCTTGAGCATGAAGCGATATATAAAGCGATTGAAAGTCAAGATGAAGAAAATGCAAGAAAGGCAATGAAGAATCATCTACAAAATGTACGGAAGAAATTAAGGGAAGAAAAGTAAAGGAAGAAGGTGCCATCATGTTGACAGATGAGATGGTCGAACAATTTCAAAATGCCATAAAATCTCCAACGAGAATGTTAAAAGAAAAAGCGGATTTAGTCTCTTATTCATATGATGGGTCGTTCGGTACTTATTTACCTGAATTAGTCATACAGCCAATGTCAACACAGGAAGTTGTGTCTATCGTAAAGGTGGCCAATCAATATAGAGTCCCTTTATACCCAAGAGGTCGAGGAACTAGTCTAAGTGGTGGGCCGTTGCCTGTTCATGGCGGAGTGGTCCTGGACTTTTCACAGTGGAATCAAAAATTAGAAATAGATAGTGATGATACAATTGCTGTTGTTTCGCCAGGAGTATTGACAGCTGAAATAGACAAAGCAGCGAAAAAATATGGGCTGATGTATCCTCCTGATCCGAGTAGTGCGCATGTGTCAACGATAGGTGGTAACTTAGCTGAAAATGCTGGTGGACCAAGAGGTTTAAAGTATGGGGTAACAAAGGATTATGTGTTGGGGTTAGAAGTCGTTACACCTGAGGGAGAGGTCATTAAAACAGGTGGTCGTACAATTAAAAATGTTACTGGCTATGACTTAACTAAGCTGATAGTCGGATCTGAAGGTACTTTAGGAATTATTACTGAAGCAACACTACAACTAGTTCCACGGCCACAAGCAACGGGAACGATGATGGTTATTTTCGATGATATTGTCGATGCAGGAAGAGCCATATCAAAAGTTCTCACTTCTGGGATATTACCTTCTAAGATGGAGATTATGGATCAAGCTTCTATTATAGCTGTTGAAGAATATGAATCAGTCGGACTTCCGACCGATGTTGATGCCATTATTCTTATAGAATTAGATGGTCATCCAGTGGCGATTGCTGATGAGTGTAAACAAGTAGAGCAAGTTTGCTTAATGGTAGGAGCACGAGAAGTTCAGATAGCAGCGAATGATGTGGCTGCAGCGAAACTCTGGAAAGCGAGGAAACTTGTCTCCCCAGCGATTGTGAGAAAAAAACCAACGAAAATTTCTGAGGATGCGACAATCCCAAGAAGTAAAATCCCAGAAATGTTTAAACGGCTAAAACAAATTAAAGAAAAATACAATATAGATTTAGTAGTATTCGGGCATGCAGGTGATGGTAATCTCCATCCAAATATTATTACTGATAAACGGGATAAAGAGGAAATGAAGAGAGTCGAACTTGCTGTAGCTGAGATATTCGAAACAGCTATACAATTAGGTGGAACTTTATCAGGGGAACATGGCATCGGCACAATGAAGACACCGTTTATGAAAATGGAGCTAGGGGAGGCTGGATTAGATATGATGAAAAGAATGAAGAGCGCATGGGATCCTAAAAATATCATGAATCCTGGTAAGGTTTTTCCCGAAAATGAAAATCAAAGGCTCGTATTAGTCGATGAATAATCAATTAGCATACGAAGAAACATTTGATTGTGTCCAATGTGGGTATTGCTTACCTGCCTGCCCGACTTATACGACAATGGGAAAAGAAAGGCATTCGCCTAGAGGAAGAATTAATTTAGTACAGATGGCTTCTGAGGGTAAAATTTCGATTCAAGAAATAGAAGATTCGATGGAATTATGCCTTGGCTGCAGAGCATGTGAGACCGCTTGTCCGACCAATGTTCAATACGGAAAAATTTTATCTTCTTATAAAGAAGTGAAAATGGAGCAGGAAGGTAGTTCACTTATTAATCGCTTGGCGATGAAAAAAGGTCTTGCGAATAAAAGCATGTTGAATACAATGAATCTTTCCTTGAGGTTTTATCAACAATCCGGCATTGAAAAATTAGGCAAAGTCACAAAAGGGATTCAGGTACTACCTGAGAATTTGCGTGCATTTGAAGCCATTATACCTAATATAACAAAGCCTGATAAGGAACTTAGAAAAGGGACACTTATCCCAGATACTGAAACAAAATTAAAAGTCGCCTTTTTTACTGGATGTATCATGGATGTGTTTTTTGCTAAAATCAATGATCTAAGTATAAAGTTGCTTCAGCATGCTGGATGTGAAGTAACCGTAATAAAAAACCAAACTTGTTGTGGAGCGTTACAGCATCATGAGGGTGATAGCGAGACCACCAAACAATTAGCAAAAGAAAACATCGTTGCATTTGAAAAAGAGCACTATGATTATATTGTTAATAGTATTGGTGGATGTGGTGCGATGTTAGTTGAATATGATCAACTGCTTCAGTCTGAACCAGAATGGGTTGAACGAGCAAAAGGATTTGCTGAAAAAAGTAAAGACATTAGTGTGATTTTAGCAGAGTTGGATATTGAATTTACGAAGAAGGTTGAAAAGAGAATTACATATCAACCCTCATGCCATTTATCAAATGTGCAAAAAGTAAAAAAATCGCCATTAGAGTTAATTTATCGTATACCAGGAACAACGTATATTCCCCTTCCGGAAATGGATATGTGTTGTGGCTCAGCAGGTACGTACAATGTATTTCATTATCAAGAATCAATGGAAATATTAGATGAAAAAATGTCCTATGTAAAAGAAACGATTCCAGAAGTAATTGTCACTTCCAATCCTGGTTGTCATTTGCAGATGTGCATGGGTGTGAAGCGTGAAGGATTAGAGAGTAAGGTTGAAGTCGTTCATATTGTCGAGATACTAGCAGAAGCATGTGGTTTAAAGAACTGATAGAAGGTGAATAGGATGTATGATTATATTATTATTGGTGGAGGAATTGTTGGTCTGTCCGTTGGGTTAGAACTACTAGAACAAAAGCCGGCACTAAAGATTGCTATCGTTGAAAAAGAAAGCCATGTAGCAGCACATCAGACAGGGCATAATAGTGGTGTTATTCATTCTGGTATATATTATAAGCCAGGTAGTGAAAAAGCGAGATTAGCTAAAATCGGCGGACAATCCATGAAGGATTTTTGTGAAAGTAATGATATCGAATATGATATTTGCGGTAAAGTAATTGTCGCTAGTGAAGAAGAAGAGTTGCCACTATTAGATAATCTATATAAAAGAGGGCTACAGAACGGACTTGATATTCATTTAATGGAAAAAGAAGAACTATTGGAAAGAGAACCACATGTAAATGGGAAAAGAGCCATTCATGTACCAATGGCAGGAATTGTTAACTATAGACAAGTGTCTGAAAAAATGGCGGATATCATTCGCCATAAAGGTGGAGATATTCTCCTTAATCATGAAGTTGTGGCCATTCAAGAGGGTAATAATGAAGTCGTTGTTATCACTGATCAAGGAGATATAAAAGGTCAATTTTATATCAACTGTGGTGGTCTACACTCCGATCGGATTGCGAAAAAGGCAAAATTATTAACTGATATGAAAATTGTCCCCTTCCGTGGTGAATACTATCAGCTGGTTGAGGAAAAACGTCATCTAGTGAAGCATTTAATTTATCCTGTTCCCAATCCAAAGTTCCCATTCCTTGGCGTTCATTTTACGAGAATGATTGGCGGTGCGATCGATGTCGGTCCAAATGCAGTATTGGGCTTCAAACGCGAAGGTTACCGGAAGACAGATATTCATTTACCGGATTTATTTGAAGTGTTAGCATATAAGGGCTTTTGGAAGCTGGCAAGTGGTTATATGAAGGAAGGGATTGAGGAAATGATCCGTTCAGCCTCTAAACAGCTTTTCTTAAAGAATGTACAAAAACTTATGCCAGAAATACAAGCTTCAGACTTGAAAACTGGACCAGCAGGAGTAAGAGCACAAGCATTGAAGGATGACGGCTCATTAGTGGATGATTTTTACATACTGCCGAGCAAGCGTGCGATTCATGTATTAAATGCACCATCTCCTGCTGCAACGGCGTCAATTGAGATTGGCAAGGAAATTGTCAGAAAACTGATATAAAAACTAAATTTTTTTGGGGATCGAGAGCTATAGACTTTTTTCTATAGCTTTTTTCTTTTGGTTTTAAGGTGAATAAGACAAAAAGAGCTTAGGGGATTGACATTAATCGCCTTTTTTCTATTTTATTTTTAAAAATTTCCCGGAAAATAAGTAGCCGAAGGAGATTAATGTCAAACAGTAAATAGGAAGAAATTACAGCGTTACTTATACAAATGCGGGAGAGGATAAAAGATAAAGGAGTGTGTTTGCACATGAAGAAAACAGTCATGATTTTATTACTTATTTTCATTCTTTTTCCTAATAGCATATTAGCTAATGAAGATTCTTCCATCGTATCCGAGGCACTTTTAACATCTCTCGCTCCTGTGCTCACCGAAGAAATTTATCAATTTTATGGGTATGAAAAACAATACAATTTGTATGACACGGAGATAAAGAAACTCAAACGTAATCGAAAAGGGTATCATATTATTGTCAAACTTGAAATAACTACCTATGAAAAAGAGTATTTACCTCCTTATGGGCAAGATACTCTTGTACTGGACTTAACACCTTTAGGAGCAGAGGTCATTACCTATAAACATAAAGGAGACGCGGAGGAGAAAAAGGTTAATCACTTCTATCGGAAAGCTGCAAAGGACATTGAACATAGCTTCAAAAAAAGATGGCGCAGTTATCGTCAAACACGATTTAACCAGTTTCAATTTCTAGCTAGCAACAATGGTTGGCATGATCGTCTTGGACCAGTAACGCAATTAGTTAAGGATATTAATGAAGAAGCAACATCAAAGTATAAAAATACCATTCAACCACTCATCTATTTTAATCAAGAGGAAATCTTAATTCTCTATAAAAATAAAATAGGAATGAATGAGATGATTACTTTAAAACATTTAGGCGATGGGTGGGTAGTAGATGAAAGAGAACAGAAACAAGGAAAGAAAATGACTGAGCAAATATTATCTTATATGTAGATTAATGATTGTTTCTTACCAACCCTGATGCTAAAATTTAATTACTATTTGATAGGGTTGGGGGTGTACATATGCCATCAAATCATTTCCATGATCAAAACATATCTGCGGATAAAATAGTGGCTGTTGCTAAAGAGCTTGTCACTGATAATGCATTTCAGAATATTACTTTAGAAGATATTGCTGTGAAAATGAGATGCCAAGTGAAGGCGCTGACGGTTCATTTTAATCATATTGATGTTTTATTATATCGAATAATTGAGGAAGACTTTAATGATCTCACGCAGATGTTAGTCACTATTCAATTTGGTGATGATAATAAAATAGATAAGCTTAAACAAATCTTAATTACTTTCATGGAATTTGGTATAAACCTTCATCACCGTTACGATGGGTTATTTGCTTTTTATACAAGCAACGATAAGCATTCGATTACAGAAATGGCCCAAAAAACTTATTACCGGTTTGAATATGCTGTTTTACAATTAAAAGATCAACAAACTGAAGAATCACTTATTTATTCTGCCTTCATTGCCCTACATGGTTTTATTCAACACCATAAAGGCTATGTTAAAGACTTTGAAGAAGTTCGATCTTATGCAGAGTCACATGCTTGGTTCGTTCTAAAGGGTTTATCATAAATAAAAGTCAACAAATATTGAAGCACTAAGAGCAGGGGATTTACTAGCTATGCTAGGATTCCCTGCTCTTATTATTAGACTGAAGTTAGGAAGAATGAGGATGGACGGATGGAAAAGTAAAGATGAATACGGTTCCTTCATTAATTTTACTTTGTACTTTTATTGTTCCTTTCATTGCTCTGGCGATGCTAAAAACAACCATCATTCCTAATCCAGTCCCTTTTGCTCCTTTTGTGGAATAATAAGGCTCTCCTAGACGACGAATTTGATCATCTGTCATACCAAGCCCTGTATCTTGAACTTCGATTCTAATGTGCGTAGAGGAATAATTAGAGCTTATGTATAGTTGGCCACCTCTTGGCATCGATTCTATGGCGTTTTTAATAACATTTAAGAAGCATTGCTGAAACTTTTGTCGATCGCCTTCGATGTCACCTATGATAGAAAAATTAGTTGTTATTTCTACCGAATTTTGATTAGCTATCGGACGTAGTATACTAATGACATGACCTAGTTCTTTCTTTACGTTCATTGTTTCAATTTTGTCTAGTCCAGGTTTAGAAAATGTAAGATAGTTCTGAATGACACGTTCTGCTGATGCCAGTTCATGTTGGACGATTTCTAAGTATTCATTTCTTTTTGAAGGGGAAAGTGTTTGTTCTTTTAATAATTGAACAAATCCTGCAGCAGCTGTGAGTGGATTCCTAATCTCATGTGAAATCGCTGCCCCCATTTGCTCAACGGCTTCTAATTTTTCTGCAATGATAAGCTTTTTCTGCATATCGATTGTTTTGAAGACAAATTCAATAATATATACTGCCATTCCTACACCAAGAGCTGGAATGGTAAGAAGGGCAAACCATAAATCAAGTGAGTTTAATTGTGGTACATATAATTCATATAAAATTAGTGAAACGATACTAGAGATAAAAGTAATAAGAACAGCTAGTATAATTCTTTTATTAGCAGAAATCTGTTTAAATCTTGGGTATAAATATAAAAACAAACATCCTAGCAAAAGATATTCAAACATAGTTACATAGAATCCTAAATTAATTCCGTAAAACCATCTTACAGCAATAACGATAATTATGAGTAAAGGGCCGACACCAACATACAATCCACCTAAAATTACAGGTATAATCCTTAGGTCCATCATTAAACCAGGCTCTGGTTCAAATGAAAAAATATAACAAATACCAATCATCAATGCCAGACTAATAGTTGCCGATGTTTTTGAAAAATGAAAACCAAGATTTTTTTCAGTCCATACAAGCAGAAAAAATAGGATGACAATTAACAGTGATAGATTAAGGAAAAAATGAGTGGTAATGACCATTTTTTCACATCCCTTTTAGTGTATAGGAAAATTTTATATGTTTTCCTTGCATCTGACAATAAAAATGCGGAAAATTAAGAAAAATATAATAGGTGATGCCTACTATTTTCTCAAAACCATAATGAATATGAATCAGATAAAGAATAAAAGATTTCCTTTCTTTTTCTCCTAGCAATTTTTATTTTTCTATTATATGCTAAACAAAAAAAGAGAATGGAGGGTTAGTGTGCAAATACATGAGGGGTTAGGGCTTGTTCTTGACGTAGAGACAACGGGCTTGTCGCCAATTAATGATGAAGTAATTGAAATCGCCTTAAAGTTATTCTCATTTGATCAACAGACAGGTGATATTCTTACCATAAAAGACGAACGAAGCTATTTAAGAGAGCCGGAAACCACCAGTGCATTAAGAAATTATAATCAAGCTTATAAAGTTCACGGAATCCCTTTTGAAGAAGTGGTGGGGAAAAGCTTTGATGATCGTGAAATAAAGAAGATGTTCGCCTATGCGGATATCGTACTTGCTCATAATGCATCATTTGATAGAAGCTTTCTCTATCAAATGTACCCTAATGATGTAAATGAACTGAAATGGTATTGTACGATGAGAGGGGTTCCGTGGAAAGAATATGGTTTTTATAACAGTAAATTATTGACCCTTTTAAAAGGACACCAAATCACAAACTATCAAAATCATAGAGCAATGGATGATATTACATATTTACTAGAATTACTGAAAAACAAAAATCCAAATGGAGAATCATATTTAAAGGATATCTTAAGGAAAGGTCCGATGCGTAAGTATCAACCTAAAGTCAAAAAGTATATTTGATTTCCATTAATAGTATCAAATCTATCGTATAAAAAGGTGTTTTCACTGTAGATGATCGTTGTGAAAGCACCTTTTTACTATGAGCCTATGTCCATTTAAATTGTAATAGTATATAACTGACATGACTAACGATAAAGTCTCTGATTGCTAATCAGAGACTCATATAAAGATATGGAACATTAAGCTACACTATTATTCCAATTAGATACGTCTTCTTCCAATGGTATTTTATTAGCTCTTGCTTTCCGTGCAGCAATAAAGAATATTGTAATTAAAACGATAGCGCCTATAGCTCCACCTATCCAAGAAGTAGTCATAGAGAGACCAAAGCCGATTTGTGCATTTAAGATATACGTGATTACCATCACTAACATAAAACTACCTGGTATTAAGGCAATAAAGTAATTCTTTTTAGCAATATACAAGTACATAGCACCGACAAACAATGCGATTACAGCTGTTGATTGGTTTGCCCAGTTGAAGTACCTCCATAACACATTAAAATCGACTTGGGTAAGTACCATGGAAATTGCGAATAACGGTACAGCAATCCATAATCGACTAGAGAACTTAACTTGAGGAAACTTAATATAGTCGGCAATAATCATTCTAGCACTTCTAAATGCTGTATCGCCTGAAGTGATAGGAAGTACGACTACCCCTAAAACAGCTAATGTACCACCGATTGCTCCAAGTAAAGTGGTAGATACTTCACTAACTACTGCGCCAGGACCACCGGCAGCAAGCATTTCATTTAAGCCACCATAACCATTAAATAAGCTCATTGCAGCTGCGGCCCAAATCATGGCAATAATACCTTCAGAAATCATCATTCCATAGAAAATTTTTCTCCCTTGCGTCTCATTTTGAGTCGTTCTAGAGATGATTGGTGTTTGGGTAGCGTGAAATCCAGATAGTGCCCCACAAGAAATGGTAAAGAATAGTAAAGGTAGTAGTGGTGCATTATCAGGGTGAAAATTCTGAAACGAAAGCTCAGGAATAGGTGCTCCTGTTACTAAAAGACCAATTCCTACTCCCAGTGCACTAATGATAAGTAACGCACCAAAATAAGGATACAGACGACCAATGATTTTATCAACAGGCAAAAGTGTTGCTAAAATATAGTAAAGAAAAATAAATCCGACAATAATACCTAGTGCGACTTTTCCGTCCATTAAAAGGTGTAATAAACTAGCAGGAGTAGAAACAAAGACTGTACCTACTAATAATAACAATAGTATTGCAAAAGCATTTACGACATGCTTCATAACTTTTCCTAAAAATTTGCTAGCTAATTCAGGTAAGTGAGCTCCGCGATTTCTTATAGAAATCATACCTGTTAAGTAGTCATGTACAGCACCTGCGAAGATACAACCGATAACGATCCAAACAAACGCGACTGGTCCATATAATGCACCTAAAATTGGACCGAAAATTGGACCTGTACCAGCAATATTAAGTAATTGAATAAGTGAGTTTTTAGGTGTACTCATAGGTAAATAGTCGACATTATCTTTGTGTGTGAATGCAGGTGTTGCTCTAGCTCCTTTCACCCCAAAAACTTTCTCAACATACTTACCATAGGTGAAATACCCAATAATCAATAAGATAATACAAGAAAAAAATGTAATCATAGCATTGCCCCCTTTGTTCATGTATACGTTTTCATTTATTATAAATGACTATGATTCAAGGTTGAGTATTTTGAGCATAACATGTATAAATCCGTGAGTAAGAGGTCCTTATATTAAATTAAGATGCATTTTTTAGTGTAAATAGTCTGATAATTAATTGAGCTCCATGACCTATATTTCTAGTTTTGTTCTTAAATCTTTTACATAATTTCTGCTGACAGAAAGTTTTTCATTCGATCCTTTTAGCTCTAACTGAAATGCCCCATTGAACCAAGGAGAAAGTTTATTAATATATTTTAAATTAACAAAATAGCTTTTATGTATTCTACAGAAAGAATACGTAGATAGTCGATTTTCTAGCTCTTTTAATGATGCTTTTGTCTCGTAAGCATTATCAACAGTTATGATTCGTGAGAATTTATCTTCCTTATAAACATAAATAATATCTTTAGGTTCGATGTAAATAATTTCTCCATTGTCTTCGATTGCTAGCTTTCCAGCTAATTTACTTTGCTTAGGCAGATTTATTGGCTTTAAATATTTGATGATCCGGCTGACCGTTTCAGAAATTTGCTCTTCATCATATGGTTTTAGTAAGTAATCAATCGCTTCATAGCGAAAAGCTTCTACAGCAAACTGAGGGTAAGCTGTTGCGAATATGATTTTAGGTGGATTTTTGAATTCCATTAAACTTTTAGCTGTTTGCATGCCATCCATTTTGGGCATTTCGATATCAAGAAAAACGATATCTGGCTGTAATTGAATCGTTTGTATGATGGCATCTTCTCCAGAATCAGCTTCGCCAACAATATGAATAGAGTCAAATATTGATAACAAGTGCTTTAATTCTTCCCGGCTGTACGGTTCGTCATCTACAACGAGCACTTTAATCTTTGTCTTCATTTTTTTCCCCCACTGGTATATTAAAAGTTATTTCCGTTCCATTGTTTTCTTCACTATTTATGTGTAATCGGGCGTTCTCCCCAAATGTCATGATTAACCTTCTATTTACATTGTATAATCCAAGACCTGTGCCTATTTTTGATGCGATTGGTTCTTTCCCAATTTGCTTTAATCGATCATGATCAATACCACGGCCATTATCTTTAATAGATATAGCAACTTCATTGTTCATTTGTTTAATTTGTACTTTAATCATACAATTTTTGTTCATTTGCTTAAATGCATGTTTAATTGCATTTTCTACAATTGGCTGTAAGGTGAGCGGTGGAATCTTACTATTAAGAACTTCATTTTCAATATAATAATCGACTTGTATTCTGTTTTCAAATCTCGTTTGTTCTATCATTAAATAGGCTTTCATATGGAGAATATCTTGTTCCAATGTGATACGGTTTGCGGTTGTTGCATTTAAGTTTTGCCTTAGAAATTGAGACAAAGTAATAAGCAGTTTTCTTGCTTTATCGGCATCAATACGGACGAGAGAGACAATGGTATTTAATGTGTTAAAAAGGAAATGGGGACTAATTTGCGCTTGCAAAGCTTTAATTTCTGCTTCTTTAGCCAATTGAAATGCTTTATCTGCTTCGGCTATTTCTAGCTGATTACTTAGTAACACACTTAACCCTGAGATCAACTCAATTTCTAAATTAGTCACTTCTTTCTCAGAGGTGAAATATACCTTTAAAGTACCGATGATTTGCCCGCGTTGCTTAAGGGGAGCAATGACAGCGGCTCCAAGTGGACAATGCTCATTTTGACATTGTATTTCTTCATTACCTACTACTATTAGTTTACCATTATTAATTACTTCTTTTGTGATTTCTGTTTGGATGGGGTGGTCTACTCGGTGATGATCATCACCTGATCCAACATGGGCAAGAATCACATGTTTATTTGTGATTGCTACTGCCTTTGCATGTATCTCTCTTAATAATATGGTACACACCGCCTTAGTGGAGACTTGTGTCATTCCCTTCCTAAGATGTGATAAAGTTTGATCAGCGATTCGTAATGACTTTTGCGCTTGTAGTGCTCCTGCCTTTTCTTCTTCATTCACTACATTTTTAATGATAAGGAGGAATAAGGCTGATCCTACACCGTTTGCAATAATCATTGGAACACCAATTACTTCAACTAAAGAGACGGCCTTTTCAAACGGCCTCGAAAGAAGGAGAATAAGAAGCATTTGAACGGCTTCTGCGGTAGCTCCTATAAAAAAGGCAGAAGATAGCTTTACATGGTCTTTTTTCTTATGAAAATAGCCTGCTATTAGTCCAGATATAATGGTTGCTAATCCACATGAGAAGGCAGTAAAACCACCTAGTGTAAAACGATGGATTCCGGCAATGAGCCCAGCTCCTAAACCAACTTTATAACCACCGAAAAGCCCAGCTAAAACAACACCTATTACGCGTGAGTTAGCAATTGCTTCTTCACTTGTTAAATTAGATGCCCATCTGTTTATATTAAATGTCTCAGCATTTAAAGATAAACCTGTGTATGTACCGATTATTCCGAAAAAACCAAAAAATAAGATCGCTTTTAATTGTAGATCTTTTTTTACATTTTCCTTATAAATCATATCTCGAAAAAATTGGAACCGTGTTAAAATAAAGGCTATGGTAACAATAATACCCAGCCTCTCTAACATAGTAATGAACAATTCAAACATAAGAAAACTCCTTCGTAACATATACATCTATCATACATTAAAAGGGTAAAATATCTAAGTATCATAAAAATTTTCGAAAAATTCTCGCTTTTACCTTTGCATTCTTTTCCACTTTCTGCTATTATGAAAGAAATTATTTTTGTTCGGAATGTAAGTAGGATGCGTTTGTATACGTTTGCTTCATGTATGTTCCACAAGAATAGTCATAATTTATGTGTTATACATAAGGAGGATTTATTCATGGCAGAAGGAAAAGTGAAATGGTTTAATGCAGAAAAAGGTTTTGGTTTCATTGAAACACAAGAAGGACAAGATGTGTTCGTACATTATTCAGCTATCCAAACTGATGGTTTCAAAACGCTTGATGAAGGACAAAGCGTAACATTTGAAGTAGAAGAAGGTCAACGTGGCCCACAAGCTTCTAATGTAGTTAAACTATAATATGCTTGAAATACAAGCCTAATAAAGGGCTTGTATTTTTTTTGGCGAAAACAAGCTGTTGTTTTCTAAAAAATAGTACAATTACAAACTTACTGGAATCCTTTTTTTCTTAATGATAAATAGACTATAATATAAATAGAGACTAAATAAAGGTAGGAATCGTTATGATCGTAAAAACTGAAGAAGATTTAGCGGGTTTAAAGGAAATTGGGAAAATTGTTGCTTCAATTAGGGATGAAATGATTGCTCAAACAAAGCCTGGCGTCACAACAAAAGAACTGGATGAGATAGCTGGAAAAATGTTTGAAGAGCATGGGGCATTATCTGGTCCAAAGGGTGAGTATGACTTTCCAGGGTATACTTGTATTAGTGTAAACGAGGAAGTAGCACACGGTATCCCTGGAAATAGAGTCATTAAAGATGGAGATTTAGTTAATATTGACGTATCTGGATCAAAAAATGGTTATTTCGCTGATACAGGTTTATCAATCGTTGTAGGTCATGCGGATGAGAAACTAGAGTCTTTATGTGAAACAGCGCAAAAAGCTTTCGATGAGGGCCTTAAAAAAATAAAACCAGGTGCGAAACTTAATCGTATCGGAAAATCTGTCTACCAAACAGCAAAAAATAATGGTTTTAATGTTATTATGAATTTAACTGGCCATGGAATTGGTCGTTCTTTACATGAAAAGCCAGATCATATTCTTAATTATTTTGATAACTGGGATAATCAATTATTACGTGAAGGGATGGTTATCGCTTTCGAACCCTTTATTTCCACTGGAGATGAAGAAGTTCGTGAACAAAGTGATGGCTGGACTTTCATTACACCTAATAAAAGTTTTGTTGCGCAATGTGAACATACAGTTATCGTGTCTAAGGAAGGCCCGATTATTATTACGAAGTAAATCAAATGAAGAGCGGTAGCGATATCTAGTCGTACCGTTCTTTTTTGTTTTTTAAGAAAGTAGGCTATTGAATTTATAGCCTCGGCTGAACAGGAAAAAGGGGTAAGGATTTAATTGTAATCAGAATCTCCCTGTGTATGTTGAAGATGACTGGATGAGATTAGCAATTTCTTAAGGTTTTTCACTTTTCACAACAATAAATTACCCTTATGATAGATATAAAAAAGGAGTGTGGGAACGAATGAAAGCAGTGATACATAAAGGTGAAGCAGGAATGAATGGAACGGGTTATCAGGAAATAAATGATTTTCCTGTTGGTGATAAAGAAGTAAAAGTTCAATTAAAGGCGGCAGGATTAAATCATAGAGATTTATTTATTCTTCATCGACATCAATCAACTGAACCAGCACTTGTATTAGGTTCTGATGGTGCGGGTGTCGTGGTGGAAATTGGTGCAGAGGTGACGGATATTAAAGTCGGAGATGAGGTCGTCATTAATCCAGGATTAGGTTGGGAAAAAAATAGTGACGCACCGCCAGAGGGGTTTGAAATTGTTGGCTTTCCATATCACGGTACTTTTGCCGATCATATTGTTATTCCTGCCATGAATGCTTTCCCTAAACCTCCACATATGTCATGGGAAGAGGCTGGCGTGTTTTCCTTAGCAGGTTTAACTGCTTATCGTGCCCTATTTACAAGAGGGCAAGTAAAGTCTGGGATGAAAGTATTTATCCCTGGCATTGGTGGAGGAGTGGCTACTTCTCTTTTACAATTCGCTGTAGCAGCTGGTGCGGAAGTATACGTTAGTTCTCGCTCAGAAGAAAAGCGAGAAAAAGCTTTATCATTAGGTGCTAAAGAAGCTCTTGATAGTGGGGCAGATTGGCAAGCGCAAATTGGGGGCGAGATGGATCTAGTCATCGAATCAGTTGGAGCAGCAACTTTCAACCAATCCTTAGCTGTTCTTCGTAAAGGAGGCACACTAGTGATTTTCGGTTCATCTACAGGAGACGAGGTGACAGTAAATCTTCGACAATTCTTTTACGCACAGCAAAACATTCTTGGCAGCACAATGGGAAGTGCTGAAGAATACAAAGAAATGCTTACATTTATGAATAATCATAAAATCAAGCCGGTTATGGATCAAGTTTATCAGTTAGCAGATTATCAAAAGGCATTTGCTAGATTAGAACAAGCAAAACAATTAGGGAAAATCGTGTTTCAAATAGGTAAATGAGTAATGAGGGTGAACGAAGAAATGAAAAAACTTCGTTCACTCTTTTCTATTATCCAACATAAAAAAGTGTCGGATATTGTATCCGCTAAAAAAATGAGTGCTTTTCTTAGAGGGAGGTGCTCAAAAAGCACCTTTTCCTTCAAATTCATGGAAAATAATAATGTAATATTACACTTTAATACCTTTCTAGAGACCTAAATTCACTTTTAATTCCGAGTAATAAAAAGGGTAATTATCATGAATATTGATTTTGTGGAAAAAAATACCTGATTTAATGTTGAAAAAAATGTCTGATGGCCTGCTACTTGGAAAATAATATGTCAAATTTACTGTTTTTTACAAATAAATAAATGCTGAATTTTACACATTGTTGTAGTCTGAATTTTTGAAATATAATAACCCCTAAGTAAGACATTAAAATTTGGGGAGGAACAAGTAAATGACGAAAAAGAAAACAGTAGCAGCTGCACTACTTAGTCTTACGTTAGGGATGTCCGTCTTTACATCAGGTATTTCCGCACAAGTTTCAGATGAAGCAAAGGGGAGTGAAACATATCGCGTATTGATACAAGCCCCTAGCAATTCTGTTAATGCATTAGAAACAAAGTATGAAAAACGATGGGACTTTGGTAAAGAAGGTTTCACTGCAGATGTGAATGCTAAGGAGTTACAAACATTACAAGCGACAAAAAATGTCGAAGTACAAAAGGTAAATGAAATGAGTATAGCAACTGTAACAGGAGAAGTGTCCAAAGCAGAAGTAACAGCTGTGCCAAGTTCACAAACACCTTGGGGAATAAAATCAATTTATAATAATCAATCTTTAACAGCAACATCAGGTGGTAATGGTATTAAAGTAGCTGTGCTTGATACAGGAGTTTATACAAATCATATTGATTTAGCAGGATCAGCAGAACAGTGTAAA
Organism: Cytobacillus kochii; assembly: GCF_044790165.1. NCBI lineage: Bacteria > Bacillati > Bacillota > Bacilli > Caryophanales > Bacillaceae > Cytobacillus > Cytobacillus kochii. The sequence goes on from NZ_CP085254.1 coordinate 1,263,693, forward strand.
GACTTTACACAATCAAGCCCACTAGTAAATGGCTCTTGTACTGATCGTCAAGGTCATGGTACACATGTAGCAGGAACTGTTTTAGCACATGGAGGTAGTGATGGACAAGGTGTTTACGGTGTAGCTCCTGATGCGAAGCTATGGGCATATAAAGTGTTAGGTGATAACGGTTCTGGTTATTCAGATGATATTGCTGCAGCGATTAGACATGTAGCAGATCAAGCAACTAGCACAGGCTCTAAAGTAGTTATTAATATGTCTCTTGGGTCTTCTGGTAAAGATTCACTCATCTCAAGTGCAGTAGACTATGCATACAATAAAGGTGTATTAGTTGTTGCTGCGGCAGGAAACAGTGGTTCAGGTAGTAATACAATTGGTTATCCAGGAGCATTGGTCAATGCCGTTGCCGTTGCAGCTTTAGAGAATGTGCAACAAAATGGGACTTATCGCGTAGCGAATTTCTCATCAAGAGGTAACCCATCAACTGATGGAGATTATGTCATCCAAGAGCGTGATATTGAAGTGTCTGCCCCAGGTGCAGCAGTGGAATCCACTTGGTATAATGGCGGTTATAACACAATTAGTGGTACTTCTATGGCTACACCACATGTAGCTGGTTTAGCAGCAAAGATTTGGGCTGCGAATCCTTCATGGAGTAAATCTACTTTAAGAACAGAATTACAAAATCGTGCCAAGGTTTATGATATTAAAGGTGGCGTTGGTGCAACAACAGGCGATGACTATGCATCAGGATTTGGTTACCCTAGAGTAAAATAATTAAAATAGGGGTTGCTATATTGAAGTAGCAACCTCTTTTATATATGATTATGACGTGCTAGAATTCTTTAAATACCTAGGATTTTTCATAACCGAAACGAGAAGAATAACCCCGCTTGCAATGAGTAATAGACTGGTAGTAATAAAAACGGCAGTAAATCCAAAGGCCCCAGCAACCAATCCTCCCATAACAGGTCCGATGACATTTCCTAGAAATCTTAAACTGGTATTATATCCCAATACCTCTCCTTGCATGGCTATAGGTGCAGCCTGTCTAATATAGGCAATACGCACAGGAATAATTCCTCCAATAGTTACCCCGAGTGCAAAACGAATGATAATAAGCTGCCACATTTCAGTGACAAATCCACCTGGAAAATAGACGATACCAGCTAAAAACAATAAGGCCATTAATATTTTAATATAACCATAATTGTCCCCCAGCTTTCCCCAAGTTTTTGACATCATTAAGTTACCTACACCTGCTGCGGAAAAAGCAATACCTGCATATAGAGCTAAATTTTCTGGGCCATGTATTTCGCTGACATAAAGGGACAGAATCGGTTGAATACTAAAATGAGCGACTTGAATCAACATCGATAAGATTAAAACAGTCACAAGGACAGGGTTTGTAAGTATATGTTTTAATACTTCTTTACTCGTATAATTCTGCTTCTCTGATTTCTTCACTTCATTGATTTGAAATTCTTTCGTGAAGATAACGAGAATTGCAGAAACAAAAATGGCTAATGATGTCCAATTGAAAGTAGAAGAAAAACCGACCATGTCAGCTAGTGCACCACCGATTAAAGGTCCTAAAAGTGAGCCTGTTATACTACCTGTTTGTAAGGTGCCAAGCACTTGTCCTGCCATTCTTTTTGGTGTTTGTGTAGAAATAAAAGCTTGTGAAAGGGGAATAAAACCTGTGAAGATACCCATAAATAGCCTTAGATAAAACAAATGCCATACGCTTGTCGCAAAACCTAATAGGAAAATACAAAGGGCCATTCCAGAAGCAGAAATGATTAACACCTTTTTCTTTCCATACAAATCACCAATTCTTCCCCAAATTGGAGCTACAATAAAGGCAGTAACGAATGTAATGGCAAAAATCCAACCCGACCATCTTTGAATATAAGCGTCGGAAAATTGACCAAAGGTTTCAATATATAATGATATAAAGGGCAAGACCATCGTCATACTAGCTGAAACAAAGAAGTTGGCAAACCACATAATTTTTATATTTGTCTTTACTTGTGGATGGATCATGAACGAACACTTCTTTCTCATTTAAACATTTCGTAACACTAAATTTATCATAAACGAACTCAACCAAAATAAAAAGGAAAAGGTTTTTACACGACATTACCTTATAAATAACGAAAGTCGATTTAACATGAGCCATTGTTATTTGAACAGGATACCTTTATATTATGTATTATAAACGTATTTCATCTGTATGAAGTCGTTTTAAACTGTTTATCGTTAAATAAAGGAGTTATATCATCTATGGAAGTTATTGGCGAACTAAAGCCGTTTATTAAAAAAGTATGGGAACAATCGCAATTTAAACAACCAACAAATATACAGCAAGAGGCGATTCCTGTTGTATTAGAGGGAAAAGATCTTATTGCTCAATCCCCAACAGGTACCGGAAAAACGTTAGCGTATTTATTACCTGTTTTAGAAAAGATTCAACCAGAAAGCAAGGATGTGCAAGTAGTTATTCTCGCATCATCTCAAGAGTTAATTATGCAAATCTTAAGTGAAGCACAAAAGTGGGGAAGAGATAGTAATATCCGTAGTGCATCGTTTATCGGTGGTGCGAATGTAAAGCGACAGTTAGAAAAATTAAAACAACGTCCACATATCGTTTTGGGTACCCCAGGTAGAATACTTGAATTGATTAAGCAAAAGAAATTAAAAATGCATGCGGTAAAAACAGTTGTCCTTGATGAAGGTGATCAGCTTCTCATTCCCGAACATCTAGAACATGTGAAAAGTATAATAAAGGCAACTTTAAAGGAAAGACAAGTAGTGCTGTTTTCTGCTACTTTACCTAAAACAATAGAAGTGGAAGCTAAAAGTTGGATGAAATCACCAGAGATTATCACCATTGAAAAAGATGAGACGATTACAGCAGGTGATGTGAAGCATATTTACTTTAACGTGGAACAACGGGAAAAAGTTAAATTATTGGAAAAGCTTTCTCGAATGGATCATTTGAAGGCGCTGGTATTTGTTAAGGATATCCCCAATATCATGATTATGAAAGAAAAGCTAGAGTATAACCATATTCACGTAAATGTACTTCACAGTGATTTAAATAAATTCGAAAGATCTAAAAATTTGAATGGCTTTAGGAAAAAGGATGCTCGCTTACTTTTATCAACAGATGTAGCAGCGAGAGGTTTAGATATTAAGGGAATTACCCATGTCATCCATTTTGACTTACCGCGTGAGAAAACCCAGTATATCCATCGCTCAGGGAGAACAGGACGTTTTGGTGCAGATGGAACAGTGGTATCACTTGTTACCATGAATGAAGAAAGAGATTTAAAGCGCTTTGCTAAAGAATTAAATCTTCAATTAGAAGAAAAAATTATGCACGGTGGAAAAATCGTCAATCCAGAACGTCAATCAAACGAAAAAGGACGCTAAGGAGTAATGGTGTAAGACGCTACAATAAGAAATCATAGAAAATCCGCAACAAGGTTTGATGGTTGCGGATTTTTTACCTTTTTGTTCTATATCGCTATCCTTCAAGATGGAAATGGAAACAACTTCAATCTATCGATGCCGATTTTGATTAATTAAGAATGGACAAAAACATCTATATGTACGGGGATTGAATACCCATACTTCATCCGTTTTATTATGATTTGTACGTAAAGACGACTTACAGGCAGTTCTCTGCTTCTATCCTCTACATTATGTGCGTAAACATACCTTCTCCTATTTTTCCAACCACTTATGTGACATTATTCTATTTGGAAGCCGCTCTAATCGCTTACCAGAAAAAACTTAGCTGACCTTTAAGGTCATATGCATTAATCCATCTTTTCCAAAGGTTCAGTTGCTGGACCTTCAATGACCTCGCCATCATATGAAAAACGTGATCCATGACATGGACAATCCCAAGTGCGCTCGCCTGCATTCCATTCTGTCTCACAACCTAGATGAGTACAAGTCGTGTCAACAATATGAAGTTGGCCATCATCATCGCGGTAACAGCCTCGGCGTTTTCCATCCACTTTCACCAGGCCGCCTTCATTATTTGCTAGATCCTCAGGGTGCTTAAATTCTGGCTCGAGTTTCCCTTTAATTAATTGTCCTGCAACATCTGCATTATAAGTGATAAAGTTTTTAATACTAGGGTTCGCATGAAATCTCGATGGGTTAAAAAGTTCCTGATAAGGTGTATGCTGTTCAGTTATCAAATCTTTTAACAAAATTCCAGCAGCTGTACCGTTTGTCATACCCCATTTGCGATAACCAGTAGCCACGAAGATATTATTTTCATCAGATGTGATAGGACCAATATAAGGTATTTTATCTAATGAAGTTAAATCTTGTGCAGACCAGCGAAAGGTGATTGGTTTTTCCCCGAAGACCTCATTAGAGAAAGCCTGTAATGCCTCGTAATGCTGAAAAGTGTTAATGCCTTTTCCTGTTTTATGACCCTCTCCGCCAATAAGAATAAGTTTCTTCCCAGTCTCCTCTGAAGTTGTAGCACGGATCGAACGGACAGGGTTATTGGCACAATAGTACATGTTTCCTTCAAAATCGTCGTCACTTTCGATAGCAATTACATAGGACCGTTCAGGTAAAAGCCTGGAGAAATATAATCCTTTCCATTTTAAAAATGGGCTATGGGATGCCATCACAACATAATTACATAAAATACGATGCCCTTTATTCGTTATGACAACAGGTTGTTTACCTTCCTCGATATCAACGACCGTTGTATGTTCATAAACAGTACCTCCTAAGTCGATGAAACGCTGAAGTAAGCCTTCTAAATATTTAACCGGATGAAATTGTGCTTGATTGTTCATTTCAAGCACACCTGTAGTTGGAATGGAGAATGGGATACTCTCTTTTAATTGCCCTATAATCCCCAATCTTTTATAGGCGTCATATTCAAAAGTTAATTTTTCACTGTATTGATCATTGGTTGCATAGATAAAAGAGCTTTCATTACTAAAATCGCAATTTATATTTGCAGCTTCTTTTTCAATCATTTTTATTGCATCAGCTTGGGCTTCATAATACAGTCTTGCTTGCTCTATGCCGAAATGTTCAATCAACTCGTCATATATTAAACCATGCTGTGCGGTCACTTTTGCCGTTGTATGACCAGTCGTTCCTGCTAAAACTTCCCCGGCGTCTAATAAAATCACTTTCAAGCCTTCTTTTGCCAATAAGTAGGCTGAAGTAATCCCTGTTATACCAGAGCCAATGATAACTACATCTGTTTTAGTGTTACCGTCCAATGATTGATATTGGAGTTGTTTTGCTTCCAACCAATACGATTGAGGGTATTTCGGCATCTTATTTTTTTCATTATTCATACAATCACCTCTAAAATATATATCTCCGTTTAATATAGCCTTATGGGTGTTTCTTATACTTCTTTCCTCAATTGACGTAAAAAAGTACAGTGAGCTATAATGATAGAATTAAGAAATTTATGAAAATAAAACAAGGTGATTTATACTTTTAGCGTATAAAAAGGAGATTCAGTAGAATGAAATTTGAGACGGCTTTATTACATGGAGACAAAAAAGAAAAGCGCACAATTCAAAGTAAAGCAACACCGATTTATCAAACCTCTGCATTTACTTTTAAAAGTTTAGAAGAACTAGAGGGTTTTTATAGTGGAAACGGCAACTACTTGTATACGAGATCAGGCAATCCTAACACCGATGAGTTGGGAGAAGTTGTCGCCAGATTAGAAGGTGCAGCAGCAGGAGTTGCAGCTGCATCAGGTTTAGGTGCCATAATGGTAGGAATATTAGCAGTGGCTAAAAGTGGTGATCATATTATTGCTACTGATGATGTGTATGGAGGAAGCTTTCATCTTATTGTGGAAGAGCTCACGCAATTTGGTATAGACGTAACAATTGTTCCTTTTAGCGATATGACGCAAGTCGAAGCGGCAATCAAAGAGAACACGAAGCTTTTATATACAGAATCAATTACGAATCCATTATTAAGAGTAGAAGATCTTAAAGCTGTTGTATCATTGGCGAAAAAATACAATCTGAAGACATTGATTGATAATACCTTTGCTTCACCGTTTCATTGTCAGCCGATTGAGCTTGGGGTAGACATGGTTGTTCATAGTGCGACCAAATATATTGGTGGGCATAGTGATGTCACTGCTGGTGTCATTGTTGGTAGTAAAGAGTTAATCGAACTGGCTTCAGCAAAAGTCGTAAATCTTGGTGTGAACTTAAGTCCTTTTGAGGCATGGTTAACAGTAAGGGGGGCAAAGACATTAGCATTAAGGATGAAGGAACAATCTTATCATGCGAAAAAAGTAGCAGAAGCTTTACTTATTCATGAGGGAGTGGAGAAAGTTTATTATCCTTTCGAACAAAATGGAGCATATGGATATGGGGCAATGGTCACTATCGAACTAAAACAACAAGCGGATGTATCAACTTTTTTCCGTTCACTAGGGTGGATAAAAATTGTACCTACTTTAGCTGGTGTTGAATCTTCTGTTTCACATCCAATTACAACTTCGCATCGTGCGGTACCAAAAGAAACTTGTGAGGCGTTAGGCATTAATGAGCATTTGATTAGAATCTCCATTGGTATTGAACATTACGAAGATATTATTTCACAGATTTCCATGGCTATTGAGCAAGCAATGAATAAGTAAAAAGAAAGGCTGTGACGGAAGGTGGTCACAGCCTTAAAATATTTAATTTAAGAGGTCATCTATCTCTTCTTTTTTTTCATCTATTTGGGTAGAATCTTTTGAATGAAGCGCGTACCTTAATGTGTAAACAAAAACGCCAGCAGCCAAACCAACGATGAGTAAATAAGCGCTTGTTGCTATCCATAAATAAGCGATAATGATCCACCCCTTTCATTACACTTATATGCAAGTTATCACTTTTTCTTTCCATTAGACAAAGGAAACTTTTCATCGGATGACGAAATTAATTAGTAGAGTGAGGAGGGATATCATGTCTTTTAAAACAGCAGATTTATGTGACGACCATCATGAATATGTAAAGGTAAATCAAGAAGTATTCTATTCATACGGTAAGAAAAAGAGATTCCATGGTAAAGTTTCAACAGTTAAGGTTTTTGAAGATAATGTACTTGTACTTGAAGCACTGGAAAGTATCCCAGAAGGTCATGTCCTTGTTGTTGATGGTGGTGGGTCAAGGCGATGTGCACTTATGGGCGATCGATTAGCAAAAATTGCAGAAACGCGCGGGTTGGCGGGTGTCATTATATATGGTTGTGTGCGAGATACAGCAGATATAGCATCAATGGATATTGGAGTATTAGCAATTGGTAGTAGTCCATTAAAAAGTAGAAAAGCTGGCAAAGGAGATAGGAATACGATCGTGACATTTGGGGGGCTTGATTGGTTGCCAGACGAATATGTATACGCTGATGAAGATGGTGTCATTGTTTCAGAAAAGCCATTGTTATAAAAGGGAATAATAAAAATGATCCTTGGTCTTGCCCCTTTCAAGTAGTCAACATAAAAAGCTAAGCAATGAACGCGTGTCATAATATTTAATAGGCACGCGTTTTTTATCTCCGTTTGTCTCCGTTTGTAATCGTAATGGTAAATGTAATCCTCGAGTAGTTTGTCTCCTGCCTTCCAATTACTTATATACTGCTATGCGGTAGGGTGAAGTGAAAAGAGTAATCCTATACAGCTTTCCTTTGCGTGAGTGGCTGCTCTTAATTTCATATATACCCCTAATCGGCAGCTGAATAGCTTTAAGTTATATTCGGAGACTTGATCTAAAACGGAGAACGGCTAACTATGTTTCTCTTGCCTATTTTGCTACCGTTTTATATATAAGTTCAATTCATTTCTGTTGGCTAGCTTTCGAATGATAAGTGGTATGTGCATTGCTGTCATTATCAGAGTAATTAATTTAGCACCCATATTCATCTAAATCATCTGTAATAAGGAGACGGCCTCTTTTAGATTTCTTTGGCATAGAAAAAAACCTCCTCCAAGTAGTATTCTTTTCTTCATGGAATCATGAAGGTTTTTTTATGTCTACTTGAAGGGGACATGAACATTCGTTATTTAAGAACTAAGGCTGGCACTTTTAATGCCCAGATGGTTACTAAAATAAGGGTCAAATATAATTCTCCTTTTTAAGTATCCCCGTTTGCACGTATTTCTTTTGGTAATATTTTTGAAGCATTGGGAACATGGCGTGGTGAAGTCTCAATTTCGTCTGAAGATTTGATTACAACAATCATTTGGCCACCATAAACGTGTGCGCTTATAAGTAAAGGAAACTCATAAGGGTTTGTAAAGGTGAAGTCTGGTCCATACCAACTTACCGTTGCGTCTCTTCCTTTTGGTACATAAGGGACTCTTTTGCTATGCGAGAATCTCTCGCCGATCTCAACACCGGCACGATCGACGGCATTAAATAGTGTGGAAGACACCTGGCATATCCCGCCACCAATATCTTCAGACAGTTCCCCTCTTACAATTACGGGCGCACGTAGGTATCCTTTATCCTTCGTTCTTCTCCCAACAACCTCATTAAAAGAAAATGTTTCTTCAGGGAAAATGACATAATTATTAATGGCCTCGGTAGCTAAAGAAATATTATGAGAGCGATTTTGATTATTGCTATTAAAGTAAGTGACATACTGTCCAATTGTTTTCACATTGATTTGACTGATTAAGTCTTTATCCACTCTTGCTGGTACAGAAATAAGAGGAAGCTGGATAGTTGAGACTCCTTTGGAAAAATAATAGCGAAAAAATTGATTCTTGAATTCTTTACGGTATAAACGCTTACCTTCAATTTCTGAGATAATCATATTTCCTTTTATATAAGCGTCTTTAGGGGCAATAAATGTTTTTTTATCGAGATCCTCCAAAAATGTCTCGAATTTTTTCATTTCAATAAACGGTAAATTGGACTGTGGAATAGCAAAGTCTTCTCTTTGTATTTGTGTGATTACTTTATCTTCTTTTTCAATTGTGAATATGGAATCATCATTGATAGGTGAAATCATTAACAAAAATGAAAGCAACCAAGAATGAGACATTGTCACACCTCCCAATTGTAGTATGAACTTAAATTAGTTTTACATGTATAGAATAAAATGGGGGCTCAGCTCTCGTTCAGACTTAAGTCTTAGAGCAAAATCAAGCTGTGGCACGTTATGTACGATCTTATAAATAGGTAAGATAAATAGTGAAAGGAGGCAGAGAAATGAAAAAATTTCTTTTAATCATAGCAGGGGGAATTGCGGCAATAGTTGTATTGGCGAATTTAGGTTCACTTATCGCATTAGCGATTACAGCTGCATTACTTTATTTAGTATTTAAACAATTTATCAAAACAGATGGTTGGGAAAAAGTAGCTTGGGGTACTGTAGGTGTCGTATTACTATTGTTCTCTATCAGTAATATCCCAGCAATTTTAGCTGTTCTAGCTCTTTATGTCATTTACCTGATTTATAAAAATTGGAATAAAGAAAAGCCAAAGACAAAACAAAGCGATGATCCATTTGTGAACTTTGAGAAGCAATGGTCCGATCTTCATAAATAATCATGGAAACAATAGGAGGAGACATTATGGTAAATCTATTAACAAGAATTAAAAACACGATTGTAACAGATATCAATGAGGTGCTCGATAAAAAAGAAAGTAAAAATCCCATAGCAATATTAAATCAGTATTTGAGGCAAAGTGAGCAAGAAACAGAAAAAGTGAAAAAATATATAGAAAGACAATTTAAACTGAGAGAAGAATTTCGTAAAGAACTTGCCCATGCTATGGATATGGCAACTAAAAGAAAAGAACAAGCGGAAGTTGCAGAACGAGCAGGTGAAGCGGAGCTAGCAACATTTGCGAAGACAGAAACACAGTACTTTTCTGAAAGAGCAGATAAATTACAAACGATGGTGGCAGAAGCATCAGAGGAGCTTGGAAAGTTAGAAAGACAGTATGAAGAAATGAAGCATAAACTAAAGGATATGCAAATTCGCCGCATGCAATTAATGGGGAGAGAAAATGTAACCCGTGCTCAAGTAAAAATGAATAAAGTATTAGGAGAAGAACACTCCCACCAAACTGCTTATGCTAAGTTTAATGATATGGAGAAATATATTTCAGAGTTAGAACAAAAAGTGCAAAATCAATACTTCCATAATCATATTGATAAAAAAATTGCTGATTTAGAATTGAAAATGAAAAAGGATGATTCCTTGCAGTCATAAAAACATGGTATGCTAAAGATAATTGACCGAGAAACAAGCATTGAAAGGCGTAAGGCCGACTTGCGCCTTTTAAACAACATGATTAGGAGGGATGTCACATGTTTGAAAAATGGAATGAGGACTATAAAATGTGGATATTCATTGCCTTAGCAATGATTATTTTAGAAATGTTCTTTTTTAATCATGGGCTCATCTTCTCAATTATCATTGAAATTGGTATGATCTATATTGGTCGTAAATGGATGCCGAAAACTAGGGGCAAGGTCCTTTTTTGGCTAGGAATTTTACTTTTTGCGATTACTATATTTAATATGATGGCATTCAAGTTGTTAATCCTTGCACTTATTGTTCATTTTGGTTATCAATTTTACTTAACGAAAAAGAAACCAAAGAAGGTTCAGCCTAGAGCAGAACAGCGAAAAGCAGATGAGCGAAAAGAGGCTGTGGTTCAGAAGAAGAATTTATTAACGAATAAAATCAGTGGGCACCAAAATACTTCTGAAGAGGTATATGAATGGGGAGATATAAATATCCAATGTGGCTTAGGGGATACTGAGATTGATTTGAGCTATACGGTATTACCTAATCAAGAGAATATCATCTTTATCAAAAACCTTATTGGAAATGTACGCATATATATTCCTTATGATGTAGAGGTGTCAATCAATCATTCTGTTATTGTTGGCTCTAGCCAGATTTTCGATTTGGTAGAAAAAAGAGCTTTTAACCGCAATTATATTTTTGAGACGGAAAATTATAACCAAACTGAACAAAAGGTGAAAATCGTCACCTCTTTAATTGTGGGTGATATAGAGGTGAAGCGCTCATGAATATGGCTCAACGTCAGATCTTATATGGAGTGCTTCTTTCACTACTATTACTTATCAGCATGATGTTGTCGTTTTATTTTGTTTTCCCTATTCGCCTGATTGATTTCTGGCATTTTAAAGTCGTTGATATTCCCTTTGCATTGTTTGCACCAATGATAAGCATCTTATTAGGTGTTTTTTATGGGTTATTATCTGGTTATAGATGGCAGAAGCAACTGAAAGAGATGGAAGGCTGGCTTCATGAGGTAGAAGAAGGAAGAGTACTCACGGTTAATCATGAAGAAGTAAGTGCTGATGTTCAAAACATATACCAAAGAATAATCAAAATACAGAAGCAAATATCAGAACAGGCCAAGTATACGCAACGGCTCGCAAATGAAAAAGCGAAAGATATTGATAATCGTATGCAAGAAATTATTTATGAAGAAAGAAATCGTTTGGCAAGAGAATTACACGATTCAGTAAGTCAACAATTATTTGCTGCTTCTATGTTAATGTCAGCGATTATGGAACAAACAGAGGAAAAATCGGCCAATGAGGTCAAGCAATTGCAGTTAGTAGAAGGGATGATCCATCAATCCCAGCTAGAAATGCGTGCTTTATTGCTTCACCTACGCCCTGTTGCCTTAAAAGGAAAAAAGCTAATAGAAGGAATCGAGGAACTGCTGCTTGAGTTAAAACAAAAAGTCACCATGAATATCAAATGGAGAGCAGAGGACTTTTATTTAGATAAAGGGATTGAGGATCACCTTTTTCGCATTCTACAAGAATCTGTTTCCAATACTTTGCGTCATGCAAAAGCAGACACCTTAGATGTATTACTTATTCAACGTGACGGATTTGCTATTCTACGTATTATTGATGATGGTATCGGTTTTAATGTAGATAAGGCAAAAGCAGGTTCATACGGTATTCAAAATATGTATGAAAGAGCACTAGAGATTGGTGGTACATTAAAAATGATCAGCCTTCCTAATAAAGGAACAAGATTAGAAGTAAAAGTACCCATTATTGAAGGTGAAGGGGGCGATGAAAAATGATACGCGTATTATTTGTAGATGACCATGAGATGGTGAGGATTGGTGTGACCGCTTATTTATCAGCTCAACCTGATATAGAAGTAATTGGCGAGGCGGATAACGGTAAACAAGCGATCGAGCTGGCAATGGAATTACGACCAGATATTATTCTAATGGATCTAGTGATGAAAGAAATGGATGGGATTGAAGCGACAAAGCAAATTGTTGAGCAATGGCCAGAAGCAAAAATAATAATTGTAACGAGCTTCTTAGATGATGAAAAGGTTTATCCCGCACTTGAGGCAGGAGCTACTAGCTATATGTTAAAAACATCAAAAGCAAGTGAAATTGCACACGCGATACGCAGAACACAACAAGGAGAATCTGTCTTAGAACCTGAGGTCACTGGAAAAATGATGTTAAAGATGAGAGGAAAAAAAGAACAACCTCTCCATGAAGAATTAACCAGTAGAGAAATGGAAATTCTACTTCATATGACGCAAGGAAAAACTAATCAAGAGATTGCTGATGAACTATACATTGCTTTAAAAACCGTTAAAACACATGTAAGTAATATCTTAAGTAAACTTGATGTCCAAGATCGCACTCAAGCCGTAATCTATGCATTTAAGAATCATATAGTCAAAGAATAGTTTAGAGAGAGTTTTGTGATGAAGCTCTCTTTTTTTTGGCCTTAACCGATTGGTGTAGAGATGCATTTACCTTAACTCTATGTCAAATGTTGATGTCCTTTTAGTCAATTAATCAAGGGAAAGGGATATTGATATAGCTTTTGCACTGCTATTTACTGGGGATGCTTAAGAGGATAGTTAACTTAGAAAATTTTACTCAGAATAAAGGAGCAAGGGTATTAATCACCCAATTTATAATAAGCCTACATTCAGAAACAGTGAGTAGATTATTATGATATTTAGAAATTTCAAAATAGTCATTGTAGTGTGCGCATCAATATATCGGGTATATTAGTCTTTTCCCACAGCATAGAAATCAAAAAAACGATAAAAATATATGTTTGAAAATGATTGTTATTTTAGAATATTTCATTTAAACTAGTAGTAATTGAATGGAAAAAGGAGGTGTAGAAGAGATGAGTGGAACTGTTTTAACGCGTGGAAAATGGCTTGAACATATAACTATTTTCTGTGCAATTTTTGGCGCAATGACTGTTAACGGGATACGTCTGTCCTTTTATAACCATTGCATAGCTAAAATAAGCAGTCAAACATCTCTTTACACCCGTCAAAGAGCACAATGATAATACTGAATATTTACTTGTATGGATACAGGTGAGTATTTATATTTAAATGAGAAAAGGGTCACAGGAGAAGTTTATTCTCTGTGGCCCTTTTTTTTCACCTAATCAAATTTCTGTCTAGCTCATGTTGCTTGCGGTGGTAGGAAAAAAAGAGCTTTAACGCTGACAAGTGACGAAATGAGCTATTCTTATATGGAGGAAAATGAAATGATAACGAGCGGACAAAATATAACGAAATTGTACGGTGGTGATACAGTCTTCACTAATATTAGTTTTGACATACGGAACCACTCGCGAGTAGGTATTGTTGGAAGAAATGGTAGTGGAAAGTCGACGTTGTTAAAAATCATGGCTGGGATAGAACAACCTGACCAAGGTCAAATACATTGGCGTAAACATATTGTGATTGGCTATTTACATCAAATACCAGAATATAATGAATCGGTTATTGCTTTGGATGTAGTGGAGGAAGCCTTTTCTAATTTACTTGAGGTGAAAAGAAAACTAACAGATATGGAACAAAAATTAGCTCAATCACAAACCTCGAATGGGGTGGAACATCTACTCAATGAATATGGGAAGTTACAAGATTATTTTATGAATGACGGAGGCTATGAAATAGAGGGAAAAATAAAAACAGTCATTAATGGGCTTGGTATAGAAGCATTAATGGAGAAAAAGTTTCAAATGCTTAGTGGTGGTGAGAAAACAAAAGTTTGCTTAGCCAAAGAGCTACTTAAGAAACCAGATTTATTATTATTGGATGAACCGACAAATCATCTTGATCTCCAAGCTGTTGATTGGTTAACAAGTTTTATTAAAGATTATGAGGGGACAATTGTTATGGTTTCACATGATCGGTACTTCCTTGATCAAACCGTGTCGATGATTATGGATTTAGAAGATGAAGGATTAACGAATTATCATACCAATTATTCTGATTATGTAAAAGAAAAGGAAAGTCGACTATTACAGGAATTTCAAAAGTATGAAGATCAACAGAAGAAAATAAAAAAGATGAAAGAATCGATAAAAAGGTTAAGAGAGTGGGCAAATCAAGCCAACCCACCTAATGCCGGGCTCCATAAAAAAGCAAGTAGTATGGAAAAGGCACTAAATCGGATGGAAAAGGTAAAAAAACCCGTTTCTCATCGCAAAATACATTTAAATTTGGCAGCAGAAGAGAGAAGTGGGAAAGACACGTTAGTTATAGAAAATATGACAAAGTCTTTTAGTGGAGAGTTTGTGTTAGAAAGTATTGACATGCATTTACGTTTTCAAGATCGTGCAGTGCTTGTTGGAGAAAACGGCAGCGGTAAAACGACATTAATAAAATTAATTTTACATCATTTACTTCCAGATGAAGGAGAAGTGCGAATAGGTAGTAATTGTAAAATTGGCTACTTAGCACAACAAGTATTTACAGAGAGCGAAAACCAAGAAAAAACCGTACTACAAATGTTCAGGGACATACATGCTGTAGCGGAGGGAGAAGCGAGAGGGATTCTAGCAAATTTTCTTTTCTATGGTTATGCCGTCTATAAGAAGGTGAAACAGTTAAGTGGTGGTGAGCGCATGCGACTGCGTTTAGCACAACTCATGTATCAAAATGTGAATTTTCTTATCCTTGATGAACCCACAAATCATCTCGATATTGAATCGAGAGAAGTGCTTGAACAGGCACTGCAGGAATTTCAAGGAACGATCTTAGCTGTTTCTCACGATCGTTATTTCATCGAGCTATTATTCAACCAAACGTATATATTGAATCAGAGAAGGCTTTCCTATTTTAATGGATCATTCACATATGCATGGGAAAAGTGGTGCAACCAAATTCAACAGATGGCACCTCCAATTAAGGAAGCGATAAAAAAGGTTGAAAGGGAAAGTACAGTAAAGCAAAATATTCATCAAACAGATGGTATAGAAGAGGAAATGGAAGAGCTAGAAGAAAAATTACAGATAATAGAAAGAAAGATGATGACTGGTGAAGCCTTGAGCATGCTGCAAGACTTACAATGTGAAAAGGAACAATGTCAAAGAGAGCTAGATTACCTATATAAGAAGTGGTCAGCATCTTTATTGGAAGAATAGATAGAAAAGTGAGAATTGAAAAATGGGTCGCTACTATCTGTGCCAGCTATAAATGGGTAGCATGCAAGCTAAAAATAGGAACGGAAAATCAGACTGTCTATATCTGTGCAAATGGATATAAAAATCCGCAAGAAGTGTTGACAAATGAAACATCCCCACACATCCATCTTTCATTTTTGGTGTGCAGGCAGTTGATGGATGAGCAAACAGAATAGCACAGTAAAAAGGGTTGCCCAAAAGTCACTTCTTCGACTTTTAGGCAACCCTTTTATTCTTTTCAAAGCCTTGGTATATAACAAAGATACCAAAAATGAGGTGATCAATTCCCAAAATTATTTATACGGTTTCTTACCCTTTTTCTTCATTAATATTTGATGAAAGACAAATATCCGCTCTCTAGCAAATGCAAGTGAACCGGCCCTGCAGGGGCTATATCGACTTTATCTACCATCCATTGTTCCATACGTATATCCCTTTTTAGGTTAGAAAAAAACAAAAATAGAGTGAAGTGATCAGTAAACAAATATTCAACTAGGTTAATAATTTTTAGGGTTGTCTCATAGGATAGAAGAGATTATTTATTTGTGGGGACAAAAAGGAGAGGCGAAATGAACAAGTTCTTCAAGGGATTGCTTTTATTAATTCTAGCGGCTTTTGCAGGTGAATGTATTGAATTTCTGATTAATATGGTGCTTGCTAGGCAGTTAGGTGAACATGGTTTAGGGCTTTATATGTCTATTCTACCAACCATTTTTTTGATTGTTTTATTAGCAAGTTTTGAAATGCCTGTTTCCATCTCTAAATTTATTGCGGAAAAGGATAGAAAATATCACTATAGTATGCTCAATCATGTGATTAGAATGACGATTATCTTTTCACTTATATTAATCCCGTTAGCATCAGCGATTCTCCCATTTATTACTGTTTTTGATGATTATCATCCACTATTAAGGTGGATGGCTATAATTCTCATACCGATTATTTCATTTTCTTCTATTGCTAGAGGTTATTTTATGGGCAACGAACAAATGGGGAAGATTGCTTCTGCCAATTTTTTGAGAAAATTCATTCAGCTTTCATTGCTGATTCTACTTTTTCATTTGTTTCGCTTTGAAACGGAAACGGCAGTTTTTATAGCTGTTTGTACATTTGTTGGCAGTGAAATAGCGATTTTTGCTTACTTCATTCATTTATTTGTCATCCAGTATCAAAGGATGAAGAAATTGCCGTTTGAGCAGATGTCTGGTATGAGTGTGTGGAAAAACTTGATGGGGGTGTCTATCCCTACAACTGGTCTACGGATATTTCATGCTTTAACCCATGCTATCCAACCATTTTTAATAAAAGCGGCATTGCTAAAGTCTGGAATCAGTACGGATATTGCCACTGAACATTTTGGGATGGTTGCAGGTGTAGCAATGACAATTGGAATGTTTCCCGCTTTTATTGCTCATTCCTTTATGGTTATGCTCATTCCTACTGTTTCAAGAGCATATGCTGAAGAGAAGCATAATTACTTACGGCGGTTACTTCAACAAGTATTTTTTATCACCTTCTTGTATGGTGTTCCATCTGTTACCATTTTTTATTTCTTTGCCGAACCTTTAACTAGTACATTTTTCCACTCAATAGAAGCAAGTATATATGTGCAATTACTGTGGCCATTCTTTCTGTTACATTTTTTTATTTTCCCTATGCAAGCATTTCTTATTGGTTTGGGTCTTATGAAAGATGCCTTTTATCATGCTGTGTGGTCAACACTTATATCTTTTGTTGCGATGTATGTATTTGGATCAATGGAAAGTCTGCAAATGCATGGCGTAATTTTAGGCATTAATATGGGAGCCATTTTATTAATGTTCATGCATTACATGACGATATGTAAGAAGATTGGTGTTACTTGGTTTCTTACAAAACAAACAAGTTTTTATTAAAAAAATAAAAAACACTGTAGGGGAAGAAGGTCTATCATTCGTCTATTAGGGTAAGAAAAGATATAAAGGAGGAAAGGGTAATAGACCCAGATGAAGTATGGAAGCAACAATTAATTACACATTCGAAAATTATGTGAGCGAGTATGCTCAATCATTATACAGATACATTTATTCTTTAATTAAACATCCCCAAAGAGCGGAGGATTTACTCCAAGAAGCCTTGATTTCAGCTTATTTAGCTTTCCCTTCCTTGAAAGAAGAAACGAATATTAAAAATTGGTTATATAAAATTGCATTAAACAAATGTAGGGATCAATGGAGAAAACAACAAAGTGAACGACAATTTTTAGAAGAGAGGCTACCTACTCTATATGAGGAAGCCAAATCTCCAGGGGCCGATGAATTGTTTGTTAAAAAAAGTAATCGAGAAGAAGTAGAGAAGATTATCTTTTGTCTACCTGAAAAATATAAAGAACCACTATATCTTTATTACTTCGAACAAATGTCATTAAAGGAAATAAGTGAAGCAACAAAGCTACCTCTCTCGACAATTAAGACAAGGTTGAGGAGAGGAAAAGCTAAACTTCATCCAATGATTGTAGAAGAAAAATAACCTAAGGAAAAATCCCTAGGTTATTTTTCTTCTTGTTGATTATTATAATAATTAACGGAAGTCATAGCACCTTCACTGACCATTTCATTATCGCGGGTGTCTTGTGGATCGGGATGTCCGGCTTTCATTTCATATTGATCCTCACTATTAGTTGGAAGATAACTTTTCATTTTATGTGTGAGTGTCTGTAACTTTTCACGATTTTCCTTCTTAGCAAGTAATAGTAAACTTGTTACGCCAACTCCTGCAATAATAAAGTTCTTTGGACGAGATTTCATATTAACTCCTCCTTCATTTTATGGAAAGTTTATTTCTTGCATGTATTATAATTACCCGTTTCATTTAAATATAAACATATGGTTTTGTTATGTTCATTTTCAGGGAATGTTAAAGTAGGAGGGTGAGAATGAATGGATACAAAAGAGATGAATAATTGGCGTTGGCTTAATTTTTTTGAACCAGAAGCAAACAAACATTTAGCATTCCCTTTTTATAAAGAAGAAATTGAAATGTGGATCGAGCATATATCTTCTCAAGAATCAAATCATCTCCATTTGCGATCAAGGGAAGGGAAAAGCTACATTTGTGGATCGCTCATCTATGAACAAAAGCTTAATCAACAAAAAGAATATAAGCTTCTCCATTATTTTCTAACAGAACATGTACTGATAACGAGTGAATTTGAACAGGATAGTCATATAAATGATGATATGTTGGAAGCTGAAAATGCAGTTGCGGGTTTCTCTATTCTTTTAGCGGAGATTTTAAAGAATAGTATTAAAAGAATTGATGATTTTGAGTTGAAATTAAACGATTTACTTTGGGAAATCAAACAAAAGAACAGTATTGATCGATTAGAAGAAATTTTTCAGCTAAGACATGAAGTGTTAGTTTGGAAAAACTTTATGATTCCAATTATAGAATTATCGTTTGGCTTGGAAGAAGCATTTTCAAGCGAAATTGTTGAGACAAAGCATTTTAAAAATATGAGAAAAAGGTTAGAAAGAGGAAATATGTTAACAAAAGAGTATATTGAAGAAATTGATCACCTTGTACATTTTGAAGAAATGGTATCCTCCCATCGAGGAAATGAAGTTATAAAAACTTTAACAGTTATTACGACATTATTTACACCAATTAGTGCATGGGGAGCTCTTTGGGGGATGAATTTCTCATTTATGCCAGAATTAGATGAGAAATGGGGATACGCAGGCGCATTGGTCATTATTATTCTATCTACTGTAGCTGTCTATATGTTACTGGTGAAAAAAGGATGGACAGGGGACACACTCAGGCCAAAAAAGAAGAATTCATTTTTTAAATAACGGTAATGAGGTATGATATATAAAGGTATCCTTTGATACTTTTATGAAGGGAGAAAATAGTGTGAGTGAATCAAAGTTTTGTAAAGAATCATATGTTGTAAAAACAAGTATTGTTCAACCACCAGATACAAATGGACATGGAACGCTGTTTGGTGGGAAGTTAATGGCTTATATAGATGATATTGCTGGGATTGCAGCTATGAGGCATTCTAGAAAAGCGGTTGTAACAGCGTCAACTGATTCAGTTGATTTTTTACACCCTATTTACGCTGGTAATGCGGTTTGCTTAGAAGCATTTGTTACATATACAGGCAGGTCTTCAATGGAGATATTTGTAAAGGTTATATCAGAAGATCTCTTAACAGGAGATAGAAATATTTGTGCCCTATCTTTCCTTACAATGGTAGCGCTTGGTGAAGATGGGAAACCAGCACCCATTCCTAAAGTTGTACCCGTGACTGACGAAGAAATGAGCCTATATGAAAGTGCAAAAGAAAGAGCGGAACATAGAAAGCGCAGAAGGAAGGATAGTGAAAAAAGGGCACAAAGCTTTGGAACTGAACTTCCGTGGAGAGAATAGATTCCTTTCTTAAGTGTAATAACAGGGGTTATATGAATGAGTACTAAAAATAGCTTGCCAATGGGCGAGTTATTTTTATTTGAAAAGAACTTCCTCATGTAAAATAAGAAAAATGAATAATTATTCATTTTAGGCAGGAAGATTCATTTACCACATAGAATATTAATAAAGTTACTGCGATGAAATGAAAGATTTCGAGGACAATTAGATACTGAAATCATTACCGCTATACTGTAATCCTATTGAAAAATCATGTGAATTTTAGAGTAACGAATTTCTTTCTTTTTTATGTTTGCATTTCCATGTCCTTGCTACAGCTTAAGGTATTTTATTGATAAAAGGGAGGCTTAACATGTCTGTATTACTTGAGCTTGAAGAAATGACGGATAAAATGAATAATCAACCAGAGTATATTGTAAATGAAAAAAATAGAGTGTTTCAAGTGGATTTAAAAGAAAGTGGTCCCATTCAAATTGTTTTATGCGATGGAAAGGTAAGTGTAATTGAAGGGGAAGCTGACGATCCTGCGGTTAAATTAAGAATGAGTGATAGCCACTTTTCTAGTCTATTAAAAGGTGATTTAAACACGACGGTAGCCTTTATGAC
The DNA here is from genome assembly GCF_044790165.1 of Cytobacillus kochii. Lineage (NCBI taxonomy): Bacteria > Bacillati > Bacillota > Bacilli > Caryophanales > Bacillaceae > Cytobacillus > Cytobacillus kochii. The sequence goes on from NZ_CP085254.1 coordinate 1,284,207, forward strand.
AGGTGGTTTAAAGGTTGAAGGTAATGTTGGGTTAGCATTGAAGCTTCAGGAAATATTAAAAAAATATCAATCTTTATAAGAGGTAATGTGTTAAGGCAGGCGTTCAAGTAAACACCTGCCTTAAACTCATTTTAATTGTAAGACCATATGAATTTCATCATAATAATGTCCTTCCACTTTTAAAGCACGAGGTTCGTGAGCATATGAGCGGAAACCTAGTTTTTTGTATAATTTTATTGCAGGTTGATTATCTGCCATGACAGTTAAATGTAATTGTTCGATAGTCGTACTAACTTGTGCTCTTTCTATGACCGTGTTCATTAATTGTTTTGCCATTCCGAGCCCTCTAAATTCCTCTCGTACAAATAAACCAACGATATGTCCTTTATGGCGCATTTTTAATTTACTTTCATATAACAAAGTGATGATGCCGCCTAATTTACCTTCATGAAAAGCACCGTAAGTGATTGCTTGACTAGAGTGCAATCTCTTTTCGATATCCTGTATTGATTGCTGTACTTCTTCTTCAAAACTAGAGGCAAAACTTTCTGGATGTTGTTTAAGTCCAACTAGACGTATTTGTTTGAAACTTTCGGCATGTTCATTATGTAAAGGTATGACTTTCATTTTATTCTCCTCAACGTTTATAAGAATTATGATAGAGCTCGTTTCTTTAAATGGAAATTAGGGTACTAATAATAACAGCAACTTACGGGATGGGGCATGGTAATGATAGGTAGAAGAAGAGTAGAGTTTTTATTTGTATTCATTCTGATGGTTACATTATATATCGGACTTTTTATGGCAACAAGTATAATGACTACGATAATGTGCCTTGTATTTTATAGTTTGGCAATATTAGTGATATGCTATTCCATTATGCTGGAAGATCGAACCCCACAGCATACATTATTATGGATGTATGTAATCGTATTCTTTCCGGTGTTTGGATATTTATTTTATTTATTTTCAGGGCAACTATATATGAAAGGGTATTTATTTAAAAGTAAACGTAGCAGAGATAGAGATGAATGGAAACGCTTAATGCATAGAGAAGAGGAACAAGATATATCATTCCTCCAAGATGGCCAGCTTCGATTTGCGGAATTTGCTAATCATTCATCATTAACTCCGATTAGTACGAAATCTAAAGCAACCATTTTAAAAAACGGTGATGAAACTTTTTTTGAAATAAAGAGAAGGCTGTTACAGGCAAAAAAATTCATTCATATGGAATATTACATTTTTCGTTCTGATCGCTTAGGAAAAGAAATAATGAAGATATTGATGGATAAAGCCAAGCAAGGAGTAGAAGTGTTATTTATTTACGATGCAGCTGGGAGCTTAACACTGCATACGGAAGATATCAACCAGATGTTGGATGCTGGCATCCGAGTAAAACCATTCTCGCCGTTAAAGTATGGTTTTTTTAATCAGAAATTTAATTTTAGAAATCACCGTAAGATTATCATCATTGATGGAGAGATCGGCTTTACGGGTGGATTGAATGTTGGAAATGAATATTTGGGAGAAGATAAGCAAATTGGATTTTGGCGAGATACCCATCTTTTATTAAAAGGTGAAGCTGTCTATATACTACACACGATATTTTTATTAGATTGGGAATATGTTGCTAATGAAGAGGTGCTGGATAAATATCGTAATGATAGGAAGCCTATACATAAAAAAGATGATGTGGTAGACGGAGCGCTTCAGGTCGTTGCCAGTGGACCAGATACGCAACAGGGAATTATGGGGGATTTTTATTATTCGATGATTTCGTCTGCTGATTATTCTATTTGGATTGCTACCCCTTACTTTGTACCAGATGAAGCCATTCGTACGGCATTAAGAGTAGCTGCGGCAAAAGGGGTTGAAGTGAGAATTCTCGTCCCTGAAATTAATGATAGTTTTTTTACGCAATATGCTAGCCGTTCTTATTTTTCTGAACTTCTTCGCTATGGAGTAGAGATCTATTCATATAAAAAAGGTTTTCTTCATCAAAAAATAATTATTATTGATGGGAATTTAGCCAGTATTGGTACTGCTAATATGGATATGAGAAGTTTCCATTTGAACTTCGAGGTAAATGTTTTTCTTTACGGGACAAGTTCTATTAGAGATTTAGTTGCTCATTATGAAGATGATATGAAAGATAGTTTTAAAATAAGTCCGGTACAGTTTTACAAAAGAGGGTTATTTGAAAGAACAAAAGAGTCATTTGCGAGATTATTTTCTGGTGTACTTTAAAGTTCGGAACATTGTTTTGAACTGTTCGTAACCATATGAAAGAATCGGAAGCTGGTTCTTAAATGCAAAAAGAAGAGCATCCATTCTTTCTTTGCTTTTGATCTTAAGTTTTACTGGCTAGTATACAGTTAAGATTTATTTAAGAAGTCACATAGGGAAGTAGGTATCTGCTTGAATTGAAACAATAATAGTAGCATTTTTAACGTTGCTAACATGGCTTCTTTACTTTTAAGCAAATCATTATCGTTTTCACTAACAATCCCATAGAATGGAGATATTAAATATTGGGGGTTCGCCATTGGAACTTATAGCTAGTCTTACTTATATAAAAGTTGTGCGTAAAATTGATTGGAATGTCCAGAAGTATGAGGAAATAGAAAGTGAAATTAAACTCTTCGATAAGAAAATTATATGGAGTGAAGACGAAATAGATATTCATGCGGTGTTTGATATTTCATTTAGAGAATCGAAAAAAAAGCTAGGTACATTGTATTTACATACTAATCGTGGTGTATATCCTTTTTATATGAAAGATGTACCTAAGCATTTTATAGAGCAATATCGAAATCTAATTAAAAAATGACTAAGATTGGATTTCTCTTCATACGATCCTTGTTATTATTAGAGATTGTATTTCTTCATTTACCTATTTTAAAGATGTCCACGAGAATACTATCGTCTTCACTATCAATAAACTACCCTTTATTTAACTCTGCTTCCATGACCAATCGTTTTCTATAGCTGATCTTTGAAAGAAACAATCCGAGTTCATATAGTCCAATTAATGGAAAGAGTACAAGTATTTGTGAGAAAAAGTCTGGTGGCGTAATGAGCGCAGAAACAACAGCAAGCACCACATATGCGTATTTTCTTACTGACTTTAGCATTTCTGGGGATACGACCCCGATATTTGTGAGAAAGACTAGTAATAATGGAACTTCAAATAGAAACCCAAACGGAATAGTAGAAATCAATAAAAATGAGAAATATTCTCGAGCAGTAATCATCATAGAAAAATTACTTTCGCCAAGGTGCATGAGAAAACCATAAATGGTTGGGAATACAATGAATAAACCAAATGATAAGCCAATGGCGAAACTACAAATAATTCCTGGAATGAACATGATTGAGATTTTTGCTTCTTTATCATTTAATGCAGGTCTAATAAATAGCCATGCTTGAAAAGCAATGAAGGGAAGGGAAATGCCGAGGCTAATGCTACCGGCAATCCCTGTGTATAGTCTAATGACATCTAATGGCCCTAGCATGACGAGATCATAGTCATTAGCTAGAATGGGAATAAGGTGGTTAATAAACACTAAGCAAAGGATAAAACAAAAGGTAAAGAAGACAATCGATCGAATGAGCACTTTTCTTAAATCAGTTAAATGCTCCACTAGTGTTTGGTCATTATTCTCCATCTTTACAGCCTCCATCACAGATGTTATTTAGATTCCTCTTCATTTTTAGTAGCCACTGTCAATGTTTCCTTGTCGCTATCGTCCATAATCTCTCTTGTCGATCTTTTAAATTCAGCTAATGTTTTCCCGAAAGCTGAGCCAATTTCAGGTAGTTTTTTTGGTCCAAATATAATCAAGGTGATGACAAGGATAATGATTAAACCTGGTATTCCGATATTTGTTAAACCCATTACAAATCAACCCCTTTCCTACTAATTAGGCGAGCATGCCACCTTCTTTGCTATATTTGAGGATACCTTCTGCTGCTCTGAATGCGAGTGCACCAACAGTTGCCGTTGGGTTATAGCCCCCATTATGCGCAAAAGCAGAGGCACCTACAACAAATACATTCTCAGCATCCCACATTTGCAGATAATTATTAACAGCAGATGTTTCCGGTTCAGCGCCCATAATGACACCACCTGTATTATGGGTTGTTTGATATGGCACAATATCATAACTTTCAAGATTCGAACGTTCATTTACTTTATCTGCGCCCATTTCAAGCATAATTTGATCTGCAATTTTGCCGATATAGTTATAAAGCTCTTTATCTTGTTCTGTAAAGTCATAAGTTAAACGAAGCAATGGTAGACCATAAGCGTCTTTGTACGTCGGATCAAGGTCCATAAAATTATGTTGTACAGGCATGGAAGCACCTTGTGTTCCAATATTGAGTGATCTTGTAAAATACTTAATGGATTGTGCCTTAAATTCAGCTCCCCAGTTTGGTGTACCAGATGGAACGGTATTTGAGCCAATCGGTCGTTTACCTGATTGATTAATGGAGATAGAGCCGCCATGGATAAAGTTTAGATCTGAGTGATCAAAGTTATCACCATTATAATCATCAATTGTTGCACCTAATGCTCCTGCCCCCATAAAAGTGTTAAAGCGTTCTTCTTCAAAAAAGCCTGTAGAGCCAGGGAGAATCTGATAACAATAGTTTTTACCAATCACACCAGTCCCGTTTTCTGGGTTATAGGCTTTGCCTATTTTTGAATGGAGAAGTAGTTTCGTATTATTCATGACATAGCTCGTAAGCACGACTGTATCAGCCGGTTGAATAAATTCTTCTTTCGTTAATACATCTACGAATTTCACACCGGTTGCTTTTCCACCTTCATGGATGATTTCAGTTACATTAGCAAAATTGCGTATATCTACATTGCCTGTTTCCTTAGCATAAGGAATGACGGCAACAGTTGGATCTGCCTTTGCACCGTATTCACAACCAAAGCGTTCGCAAAATGCACAATATTGACAGTTAGCAATCTTTGCACCGTACATGTTCTCATATGGTTCACTTAAATTAGCTGAAGGCATATGGTATGGATGCATACCTAATGAGTTTGTTGCATCTTTAAACCGTTTGGTTAATGGTGTCTCTTTCATCGGTGGTGTCGGATATGGATTGGAACGTTCCGGTCCAAAATGAGCTTCTTCACCACTAATACCAGCGACCTTCTCATATTTATCAAAATATGGTTCCAATTCGTCGTATGTAATGCCCCAATCCTGAATTTGTAATCCTTTGATTTTACTTTCACCATATTTTTCAATTGTTTTTGATCTAATTTCAAAATCATAAGGCAAAAAACGGAAGGATTGGCCGTTCCAGTGAACACCAGAACCACCAGAACCTTCACCTAATAGGAAAGAACCAAGTTGACGCATGGGAAGGGCTCTTTCCTTTTGATTATTACGGAAAGTCAAACTTTCCTTTGATAAATCTTGCATTAATTCATAACGAATAGCATAACGAAGCTCATCGTGTACAACATAATAATCTTTCAAGCCTCTTTCTTTACCTCGTTCTAATCCAACAACCTTTAATCCTTCCTTACCAAGCTCGGCAGCAATAATGCTACCAGCCCAGCCCATACCGACGATGACGACATCGGTTTTAGGTAATTTTTCAGCCATTGTATTTCCTCCTGTTCAATCCACTTATTTTGTATAAGAATGTAGGGCTTGTGGTTCAATTTCCATAAATTCATCTGATTCAATTTTGTCGTAATAACTCATTTGATGCCCAGGATAGTTTTTCATTTTCCAGCCTTCCATATTAATATTTCCTCCATATGCAGGGTCAGCATATACGCCTTCAATCGTGGCTGCTCTGAGAATATTAAAAAAGGTTTTGGATGTTACTCCTTTGAGCTCAACCTCATCATTTTGGAAGGAAGTTAAGATAGCATCTTGTTGTTCGCCTTCCAAGTCAGGGAAATTCTTATCGTGTTTGTCATTGGCCACTTTTTGCAATGCCTTTATTCCTGTATCAAATACTTCATGTCTCTTAAGAGGGGATTGATAACCTTGGAAGTTAGATCCTGGAAAGAAAGGCCCTTGCATATATTCACGAGCATTGTTCCCCCAAGAACCAGCGAGCGAGTGATCTATATAATAGGCAACGCCTAATTCATCAGCTCCTGGACCGTTATCATCGCTTGGGAAAATTCTTTCAGAAGCAGCGACTAAAACGGCAAACATTTCAGGGTTTGTAAAATAAAGAGGTGCTTGTAGAAAGCTGGTTCCTTGATGTTCCCCTTGTGTATTTGTACCTTCTTGCTCATCATTCATATTGGCACCAATGAGCCCACCGATGATTCCTCCACCGACAAGTCCACCTGCTACGTAACCAGAGTTTCTAATAAAGCGCCTTCTTGACATTTTCTTTTCAGAGTGTTGTTCTGCCATTCGTAAAAAACCTCCTTTTTTCGTATTATGTTTATAAAGTGTTCCGATTATCCAGATTTATTCATTTTTGGGCATAAAAAAAACGACAGAAGTATTCTGTCATTTTTATCATGTTACATGTTATTTTCTATCTTTCAGTAAACCAATTAGTCTAAGTAAGTTTAGGAAGAGATTAATAAAATCTAAATACAAATTCAAAGTGTAAGTTGGGATTTGACTTTTTTTAATACCGTATTTTTTCAAACGATTAAAGTCATATAGAATATAGCCACTGAATATAAGGACACCTATAAATGAATAAATGAGTAGTGAAGTGTCATCTAATGGCCAAAAGATTCGTATGATAGCCATGATGATAAAGGCAAGTAAGGCAATTGATAATATACCGCCTAAAAAACTAAAATCTTTATTTGTAATAGTGGCATAGCTCGCAATAAAAATAAAAATGATAGTTGTTGCTATGAGCGTCATTAGTATCGTTTGCATACCTATTGAAGACACATATTGATATAGAATGGGATAAATAGACAAACCAGATATAAAGGTAAATAAGAATAAGAAAAAGTAGGAAATCCCCTTTTTTCGTCTAAGAAAAAAAGCGATGATTAACATAATTACTTCAATTATCTTGATCGGAAGAAAATATTGGCTTGGAACAACTGTACCAAGGAAGACTCCAATAGTGGCAATAGCAAGAGAAATCACAAAAATAATAATAACACGACGAAAATATTGTTTTTGAATAGATGATGGCATTGGACCACTTCTTTCTATATAAGATTACCTGTGTGTACTGATGCAGGAGCATTTATGTGGGAAATAGGAAAAAGAACAAATGATATGATGAGATGTCTATCATTTGTTCTTTCATATTTTTATTTAGGACTCATGATTTTGTTTTTTGCTTATATCAAGTGTGTTCTGCTCTTGTTTTTGCAACAAGTCACGAATTTCGATTAGTAATTCTTCTTTTGCATCTTTTTCTGGCGGTTCAGGCGTAGTCTCTTCTTCTTCTTTTTTCCTAATTCTTTTGTTCATAAATTGGACAAAAAGAAATATGGAAAAAGCGACAATCAAAAAGTCGAAAACGGTTTGAATAAATTGTCCATATAGGATAACAGATTCCCCAAATGGAGGGGAATAAGAGAGTTTTGTGAAATCGACGCCACCGATAAAGATTCCAAGAATAGGCATAATCAGATCATTCACTAGAGAAGTAACAATTTTTCCAAATGCTGCCCCTATAATGACCCCGATTGCCAGGTCTAACACATTCCCTTTCATAGCAAATTTCTTAAATTCTTGTAACATAGTAAAAAATCCCTCCAAATCAAAAAGTAGTTCTTATGTTGAATTCTTTAAGAAACATTGTATATAAATATTTAAACATAGTAAACGGGAGAATTCAGGACATTAAGTTTACTTTACGATTATTTATTCTGTTTGTAGTATTGTTTCAGATTTGTTACAATTTAGAATGTCAATAAAGAAATGTATGATAGCTTAAAAATAAAATTGACAACTAGTCTTTCATAAAAAAGGACTTTACTTAGAATATTAAGCACTTGGCAAGGGCCAAGTGATTTTTGTTGATAGGGAGATTTAAATGAAGAAATATTTATATATATTAATGTTAACTACCCTCATGTCTGGTTGCATGAATGAGTCAAAGGTGAATAAACAAGAAATGGAACCAAGTTCAACTGTTGCTCATGAAGCAGATGAAGTAGAAAAACAACAGGTGGCGGTCCTTAAAGAAAATGCCATTTACGAAACAACAATGGTGGATGGGGATAAAAGTTATGAAGTATATATTTCCTCAAATCAAGATGATAGCAATCAATATTCATTTTTTGTTGCTGAAGAGAATGGTAAACTGGCATATAGCCAAGAGCTTGCCTATGAGAAATTCAATAAGAATAATATCTATTCACTGAATACAAATAAACAAACGCTTATTATATTATCGCTTGAAAAGAGTGAGGAAGTATCGTCACTTCGTGTTATTTCAATGGACCAAGGGATATTGAGAGAGGTACCGATTGAAGGCGGAGAATTGCTTAACTTAACAGATAGAAAACTTAAATCCTTAAGTCAAAATATCCTTCAATCAGCCTATCCAGTTAATCAAAATGAATCGATTTTTCGTAGCTGGGAATTACAAAAAGATCCATTAGTCCTTTCCCTTTATGATGAAGCAACGGTAACTGAAGATTCTGGTGCTTATCAATCTTTATTAGATCAGTCTTGGATGGATATTTGGAGCGAGACGGAAGAAGTGTTTTATCCTTATGAAAATATTGAATTGACTAAAGAGGTGATTGAAAGAGCGAAAATGGGTATACCTATGGGTGGCCCTTATCCAATTGGTACGAACATAGAAGACATAAAAAAATCTAATCCTTATTACATTCAAGAGGGAATACTTCATGGTCAACAGTATTTAATGTATCCAGAAACAATCTACTACTATAACAGAGAAGATGGGGCTGTATCTACTGTTGCCATCCCAGGGGAAAGATTACAATCTTCATTAGCAGATCTCAAGAAGTTATTAGGAGATCCAGTTAAACAAGAAGAGGAGAACGGTTTAATCTATTCTGAATTTCTTGCAGATAAATATGTTCTTAAAACCTATACGAATGAATCAGGAGAGATCAAGCAAATCTCATTAAGCAAGCAATAAAACATTATATTTTGACCATAGGTAGGCTGCGAAATTTTTAAAAACAAGATAGTAGCAGCCTATTTGTGCTGCCTAAATTCAAAGGATTCTCGCATGGCAAGTCGCTAGCAAGAAAAACAGAACTGAGCGCCACGCAAAAGGGATCAGCAAGTCACTCAGAGAGAAACTAGAGAGTGAGCGCTTCGCAAAAGGAGTTAGCAGGTCACTCAGAGAGAAAGCAGAGAGTGGGCGCTTTGCAAAAAGAGTTTGCAGGTCACTCAGCAAGAAAACAAGAACTGAGCGCCATGCAAAAGGGATTAGCGAGTCACTCAGAGAGAAAGCAGAGAGAGAGCGCTTTGCAAAAGGAGTTAGCAAGTCACTCAGAGAGAAAGCAGAGAGAGAGAGCTTTGCAAAAGGAGTTAGCAGGTCACTCAGCAAGAAAGCAGAGAGAGAGCGCTTTGCAAAAGGAGTTAGCAGGTCACTCAGAGAGAAAGCAGAGAGTGGGCGCTTTGCAAAAAGAGTTAGCAGGTCACTCAGCAAGAAAGCAGAGAGTGGGCGCTTTGCAAAAAGAGTTAGCAGGTCACTCAGAGAGAAAGCAGAGAGAGAGCGCTTTGCAAAAGGAGTTAGCAGGTCACTCAGAGAGAAAACAAGAACTGAGCGCCACGCAAAAGGGATCAGCAAGTCACTCAGCAAGAAAGCAGAGAGAGAGCGCTTTGCAAAAGGAGTTAGCAAGTCACTCAGAGAGAAAGCAGAGAGTGAGCGCTTCGTAAAAGGAGTTAGCAGGTCACTCAGCAAGAAAGCAGAGAGTGAGCGCTTTGCAAAAGGAGTTAGCAGGTCACTCAGAGAGAAAGCAGAGAGTGGGCGCTTTGCAAAAAGAGTTAGCAGGTAACTCAGCAAGAAAACAAGAACTGAGCGCCACGCAAAAGGAGTTAGCAAGTCACTCAGAGAGAAAGCAAAGAGTGAGCGCTTTGCAAAAGGAGTTTGCAAGTCACTCAGCAAGAAAACAAGAACTGAGCGCCACGCAAAAGGGATTAGCAAGTCACTCAGAGCGAAACCAGAGAGTGAGCGCTTTGCAATAATCTGTTCCTCAAATAGTAATATTACTTAGAGAAGTAGGAGTTAAAATGCCCAACCTCCTTTACGGAATACGGGCGCTATAGTGCCGTCCTGTTTGATGCTGTCGATGTTAGGTGAAAACGTTTGATATATAAGGGTTTTGTGGATTTTGAAAGAAAGGATACAAATAGATAATGTCTAGAAAAACGCTTTTTTGGGAGCTAATAGTGAAGAATATTGGCCTTCTATGTTTAATGGTGGGGATGAAACCAACAAATTCCCTAGTAGATTTCGCTTTACAATTATTGAATGAAAATTTAAGCTGAAACTCAAAAGCAGAAAAACGGTATTATTGTACCAGATTTAGAAATCTCAAAGCGGTCATGTGAATATAACATTTACAGCAATAAGAATAAGGATTCTATTGTTTATGAGTACCTTTTTAAATCTAAGTCTCACCGTTGGTTAGATGAACAAATATTAGGAATCGCACCCGATAAGAGAACAGGGGAAGCAACATTCAGAAGTCAAGAAAATTGAAATTGAAGTATAGTGGAGGCGTAATATAGTGACACATTGGTTTGAATATTCGATAGGTGCAGTACATATGCAAAATGCAAAAGATTGTGTTGGAAAAATGCTGGATGTAATATATAAAGAGGAAGGATTTATATATGGCGAGAAAGAAAATGAAATATTTTTTGATAATACAAGGTATGGTGTTTTAGCTATTTACAGTATTAATGCCTCATTAGAAACAGTAGTAGCTATAACATCAAGGGAATTGCAAATAAAAGAAAAAAGTTTTAAAGATAGAATTGATATCCTTATTAAAAGAGAAATAATAACAAAGAAAGTAACCTTTCAAAGACTTAACTTATTAAGAAAGAAAAGAAATCTAATAACACATTGGGAACAAGTCCATATAGAGCTTTTAGGAACTGATAGTTATTTACCTGTAATGTTTACTAAAATATCCCCTAAAAATAAGATTGAAGAATTAATCAGTATCTTGACATTAAATCGTATGAGTCAATATATTGATGACTTGTTGGATTTATTAAATGATATAGTAAGTAATATTGATAGAGAAAAATATGGTGGCTTGTATGATAGTCTCAAGCAAATAATTGATAGAGACTTTGTTGTAGGTTATTAAAATAAGAAGAGCAAATTCAAAAATACTTTCAACAGTATTTATAAATTAGGAGATTTTTCTATACTTTGAAAATTGATTTTGAAGCTAAGTAATGGTTTAAATTGAGGATGTTGGATTATAGAACTGAAAACGAATAGAGAGTGGCGATATTTTAAACTTATTAGTCACAGGGATCGATGAAAGTTAGCTATACTCTACATAAAATTACTATTAATTCAGATAAGTTTAATGCGATATAATAGATATTCACCAGTAAGTTATTATTTAAATTAAAATAATGTTGTAAAAAACAAATATCTAAAAAAGATAATTGTTTTTTACACGAGAATTACTTTTGTTCTATGATCGTTCTCCACATTCAAAGAAACGTCGGTTTTATACTGCATATTTAATTGCGTTATTAACAGGTATGAGAAAAGGTGAGATAACTGGCTTACGTTGGAAGGATATTGATTTTGAACAAAAAATTATTTATATCAGACAAAACTATGATATAAACGCAAAGCAGTTCAAAGTTGGGGCAAAAACGAATGCTGGTGTCCGTTCGATTCATATCCCTGACGTGTTGATAGATCAACTGAAAAAGGAGAGAATCAATGTTGTTGGACATAAGTTGAAGCAATGAACAAACTTCAATGATTATGATTTAGTTGATTGCACACGTTATGGAAATCCGCTTGACTCTGCTACCATTTCCAAACGACTTAAAGCCCAAGCAATAAAGCTAGGGCTTCTACAATCTTTTTCATAATTTAAGACATACGCATGTCACGATACTAATCAAACAAAATGTCAATGTAAAGGTCATCTCGGAGCGAGTTGGACATACCTCGATTCAAATTACATTAGACAAGTATAGCCACGTGCTTCCAAGTATGCAGGAACACGTAGCTGATGAACTTGATAATTTATTTAAAACTAAAGAAATGTGACCATTTTTGTGACCACTCAAGGTCTTAGACCTTCAAAACGCCTCTATATCAACGCTTTAATTAAAATGCCCAATCCCCTTTACGGAATACAGGTTCTGTTGTACCATCTTCAAGGATACCGTCAATATCCATTTCAGAGGAACCGACCATAAAGTCTACATGGGTGATGCTTTCGTTTAATCCGTTTGTTTCTAGCTCTTCACTATTCATTTTTTTGCCACCTTCTACACAGAAGGCGTAGGCGCTGCCGATAGCGAGGTGATTCGATGCATTTTCATCAAATAATGTGTTATAGAAAAGAAGGTTTGATTGAGAAATTGGTGATTGAAATGGTACAAGCGCGACTTCACCCAGATAATGAGAGCCCTCATCTGTCTCAACTAGTTGTTTTAAAATTGCTTCGCCTTCCTCAGCTTTATAATCAACTATTCTTCCATCTTTAAAAGTAATGGAGAAGCGGTCAATAATGTTACCACCATAACTAAGTGGTTTTGTGCTTGCGACAGTGCCATTTACACCATATTTATGTGGCACTGTGAACACTTCCTCTGTTGGCATGTTTGCCATGAATTCATGACCGTTTTCATTGACGCTTCCAGCACCAACCCATAAATGTTTTTCTGGTAATTCAATCGTCAAATCTGTTCCTGGTGCGGTGTAATGTAATTTTTTATAACGTTTTTCGTTTAAGTATTCTACTTTTTCGTGTAATGTTTGATCATGATCTTTCCATGCTTGGATAGGATCATCTAAATCAGTTCGTGTTGCTTTAAAGATAGCATCCCAGAGTAAGTTGACTCGTTCCTCTTCTTTTGCGTCAGGGAACACCATATTCGCCCAAGCTTGAGAAGGTGCGGATATTACTGTCCAGCTTACTTTATCTGTTTGCACAGCTTTACGATATTTTGCTAATGCTTGACCTGATGCTTTTTGGAATGTGCTGATTTTCTCAGGGTCAATTCCTTTCAGTAAATCAGGGCTAGAAGAGACAATCGCAATAAAAGCTGCTCCGTTTTCAGCTAATTCTTCCGTTTCACGCGCACGCCATTTCGGATACTCTTTAAAGGAATCAATCGGTGCTAATTCATACTTTGTACGAGAAACAATATCATCATTCCAGTTCACAATAACTTGATCAGCACCAGCTTCATAAGCATTTTTTACAATTTTTCGAACCAATTGGGCAGAATCAATAGAAGTATTGATGACTAATGATTGACCTTTTTGAATATTGACACCCACTCTAACCGCTAATTCTGCATATTTGTCGAGCTTTTCTTCAAAAGTACTCATACTATGTACACTCCCTTTGTCAAAAACTTCTTACTTATTGTAACTTTTCTATAGGAAAAAAGAAACTTTTTATCTTCATGACAAAATAGAGGGAAGAACTACACGGTTTACATGGTAAAACATATGCAAGAAGTTGCTCATGATATAACAAAAAAACTGCCAAAACAGCAAGATTCTTACTGGATTGACAGTGTTATGTTTACTCTTTATCTTCCATTGCTTGTTTTAACAAGTCACCAAGGCTCGTACCGAATTGATCATTTTTAGCAGAGTATTTCTGAACAAGCTTTCTTTCTTCACGTTTATTGACTTTTTGTTTCTTATCTGCCGCTTTTTCAACCACATTACATTTGCGACATTGGAAGTAGGTGCCGGCTTTCCCGTTGTGAACTTCCATCTTTTTATGACATTGAGGACAACGACGATTAGAAACCTTTGGATCTTTTCTTTTTCTGAAGTTACAATCAAGACTCGAACAAACGAGGATTTTTCCATCTTTCGTATTCCGTTCTTTTAAGAAAGAGCCGCATTCAGGACATTTCGATCCGGTTAAGTTATGGGCGCGGTAAGACTTATCACTTTTCTTTACTTCGGATACAATTTGCTTCGTTTGTTGTCTAATTTTCTTTAGAAAGTCATCACGTTTTGCTTTTCCATGTGCGATTGCTTCAAGTTCTTTTTCCCATTTAGCTGTTAATGCTGGAGATGTTAATTCATCATTTACAAGATCCATTAACTGCTTTCCTTTTTGGGTGGAATGAAAGCGCCCGTTCTGTCTTTCCACTACTTCTGATGAGATAAGCCTTTCGATAATTTCGGCACGCGTTGCAGGTGTACCTAAACCGAATTTCTCCATCCCTTGTAACAGATCGGCTTCACTTAAGCGAGCAGGGGGCTCTGTTAATTTTTTTACCGTCTCGACTGTATGAACTTGCAGCTGTTTCCCTTGTTGTAACTGATTCAACGCAGTCTTTGAATTTTGTTCATTCGTAGATGAATGGAGCGTTTTAAACCCTAAGTCAATGATATGGGTTTCTTTAGCTACGAACGTTTCACCAGCTATATCTAACTTTAATAGTACACTCTCATATTGATATGGCGGATAAAATAAAGCAAGGAATCGCTTAGCAATGATATCAAATAATTTTTTCTCATCTGTTGATAAATCACTGAGATGTACTCTTTGTTCTGTTGGTATGATAGCATGATGATCCGTCACTTTACTATTATTAAATACCTTTTTGGCAAGTACCTTACCCTTTTTCGCAAGCAAAGGTTTTACTTCTGTACTATAAGCACCAGCAATTGCCTCTAATCTTTCCATCATTGTACTTTCCATATCGCTTGTTAAATAACGAGAGTCTGTACGTGGATACGTTACGATTTTATGTTGTTCGTACAATTTTTGCAGTACAGATGATGTTTTTTTAGCTGAGAAGCCGAATTTTTTATTGGCATCACGTTGTAGCTCAGTTAAATCATATGGAAGTGGTTGTGCTTCACTTCTTTCTTTCCGAGTAATCGATTGCACTGTTGCTTTGGCTTTTGTTGTTTGTTTTTTAATCGTTTCAGCTTGATCACTATGAAAGATTCGTTTCTCACCATTGTTTTCCCATTCTGTTTCTAATACGCCCACTTTTGCATGAATCATCCAATAGTCCTGTGGGGTGAATTTCTGGATTTGCTTCTCACGATCCATAATAAGGGAAAGCGTTGGAGTTTGCACTCTACCAGCAGAAAGAGGTTCTTGATACTTCGTTGTTAATGCACGTGAAATATTTAATCCGATGAGCCAATCTGCTTCAGCTCTGCAAACAGCAGAATCATATAAATTTAAAAAGTCTTTCCCTGGTTTAAGGTTCTTAAATCCTTGTTGTATTGCTCGATCGGTGACAGATGAGATCCAGAGGCGGTGGATTGGCTTTTTCCATTTAATCTTCTCTAAAATCCATCTAGCAACTAACTCACCTTCACGCCCAGCATCGGTTGCGATAATAAAGTCTCCTACATCATTTCGCTTGGAAAGATGCTCGACCGTTTTAAATTGATGACTTGTTTGCTTCATTACCTTGATGCCCATTTTATCAGGAATAATTGGCAGGTCTTCTAGTTTCCATTGTTTGTATTTGCTATCGTAATGTTCGGGCATCTTGAGTTCTATTAAGTGACCAAGCGCCCAAGTAACAATATAATGCTTGCCTTCTATATAGTTTTTATGCGACTGATTGCATCCTAATACTCTGGCTATTTCTCTGCCGACACTTGGTTTTTCGGCTAATACTAATGATTTCATATTTCTCCCTTCCAAAAAAAACAATCTCCTAAACTAAAGGGTCGTTAATTATTATAGCGGAAAATGGAATGAATTTATATGGGTTGCTCTATTGCTTTATTTTGCTAACATGGTAATCAGGTAGAATATGGTAAAAATCAATTGACATGAATAAGTACCGCTTTATAATATAGATATAAGACAGATCAAATAGGTGACGTATCATGAGCGTAAATAAAAATGAATTTTTTTTAATAAAAAGACCCAAGTATCATTTCGGTGATACTCGGGTCTTTTCTTTATTTTGCTAATGTGATAAGGAGGTAATAAGATGATTGAATTAACAGGGGAACATCTGATGATAGAGCAAGTGAAAGCGGTTGTCTTTCATGGGGAAGAAGTTAAAATTGCCCGTAAGAGTATAGAAAATGTAGAAAGAAGTCATATGGCTGTAAAGAGAATCGTTGCGGAAGGAAAAACGGTATATGGGATTACGACTGGTTTCGGTAAGTTTAGTGATGTTCATATTGATCGCAAACATGTAGAGGAGTTGCAGATCCATTTAATACGCTCTCATGCATGTGGAGTGGGTGAGGCGTTCTCAGAGGAGGTCTCGCGGGCAATGTTATTGTTAAGGGCTAATGCGCTCATAAAAGGGCATTCAGGGGTTCGTCTTGCATTAATTAATAGACTACTTACTTACCTTAATCAACGAATTCATCCCGTCGTTCCTCAGCAAGGATCCTTAGGTGCAAGTGGTGATTTAGCACCGCTATCCCATTTAGCACTTACACTAGTTGGTGAAGGTGAAGTCTTTTTCAATGGACAAAAACAAAAGAGCGCAGAAGTACTACAGGCATGTGATCTTACTCCGCTGACTTTAGAAGCAAAAGAAGGTCTTGCGTTGATTAACGGTACACAAGCTATGACCGCTCAAGGAGTTATCGCCTATATTGAAGCAGAAAACTTAGCTTTTGAAAGCGAAAAGATTGCAGCTATATCGGTAGAAGCATTAAATGGGATAATCGATGCATTTGATCATCAAGTACATGAAGCTCGTGGTTATCCTGAACAAATCGCAACAGCAAAACGAATGAGGTCATACTTAAGTGGTAGTAAGTTAACTACTGTTCAAGGAGAAATGAGGGTCCAGGATGCCTACTCTATAAGATGTATTCCGCAAGTACACGGGGCTACTTGGCAAGCACTTAACTATGTGAAAGAAAAGCTCGAAATTGAAATGAATGCTGCAACAGATAACCCTTTAATCTTTGATGATGGAGAAAAAGTAATTTCAGGCGGGAATTTTCATGGTCAACCCATTGCGTTAGCTATGGATTTTTTGAAAATTGCCGTTGCTGAGTTAGCGAATATATCTGAAAGAAGAATAGAAAGGTTAGTTAATCCACAACTCAATCAATTGCCCGCTTTTCTTAGCCCAGAACCGGGGCTGCAATCAGGTGCCATGATTATGCAATATTGTGCAGCTTCACTCGTGTCAGAGAACAAAACACTGGCTCATCCTGCTAGTGTTGATTCTATTCCTTCTTCTGCTAATCAAGAGGATCATGTAAGTATGGGAACAATTGGTGCAAGGCATGCCTATCAAATCATAAAAAATGTAAATAAAGTGATCGCAATTGAATTGATTTGTGCTATGCAAGCGGTTGAATTTAAGGGAATAGATAAAATGGCTAATCATACCCGCTCACTATATGAACAAGGGCGAACCATTGTACCAACAATTAACCAGGATCGTATTTTTTCTAACGATATCGAAAAGTGCACGGAGTGGCTAAAAAATAAAGCTTATCATTAATTTTTTTTAAAAAAGGCTGTAAGCCCTAAGGTTACAGCCTAATAAGAATATTAACGGTTTTCACTTTGTTCAATGCGATTTTTAAAGGCTTCTTGAACGACTAAAAACTCCTCGTCTTCTTGCGCTTCAGTTGATTTTTCTTTTTGATATTGTTCATTAAACGCACCTGGATGCTGTTTGTTCTTATGATTAAAATGTTTACCTCTTGACATAGTGAATCGCTCCTTTCTATTTTATATTTCCCTTCATTCGTTAGGGATATGTAACTGCATGGAGTATAATAAGATGAAGGTGAGGTGTTCATTTAATGGATTTATTCTCAATTTTAGCAGAAGAGAAAATCAAACAAGCGCAAAGACAGGGAGAGTTTGCTCATTTAAAAGGGCATGGTAAGCCATTACCGAAAGATGAACTAAGTGGGGTACCAGAATCTCTAAGAATGTCTTATAAAATAATGAAAAATGCAGGATATACAACAAAAGAAATCGATCTTAGGAAAGAGATGCTAACAATTGAACAATTAATTGCAAGTTGTGAGAATGAAGAGAAAGAAGGAGAACTAAAAAAAGAGCTGAATGAAAAGAGGTTAAAATTCCAAGCTTTGTTATCAGAAAGAAAAGTGGCAACAAATACACAAATTTTCAAAAATTATGAACAGAAAATCGAAAACAAGCTTTTTAAATAACCATACAAAATGATGCTATTCATTCATTTTTGTGTGGTTTTTTTATGTATATAAACACAAAAAGACAAATAGGATAAAAGACCTTATTAAGATGCTTCAATTACATAGAAATATGTCGAAATAAAACAAAGAAACCAGTATCTGATAAAAAAGTAATGAGTAAAAAGTTTTGAAGTAAGTATTTTTTGAAGTAGGTGTGATAAGGATGGATAAAACAACTTGGATAGGTGTCATATTAGGAATTATTGCAGTTGTGTTAGGTATGTTTCTAAAAGGAGTAGGACTGGGTGTATTAGTAAATCCGGCTGCCGTTATGATTATTATCGTTGGGACAGTAGCGTCTGTTTTAATCGCTTTTCCAGTCTCTGAAGTGAAAAGAATACCTAAAATAATGGGCGTAATATTCAAAGAAAGAGAGACATTACCGATGTCTCAAATCATTAGCCAATTTGCTGATTGGGCTCAGCTTGCACGTAAAGAGGGGTTGTTATCATTAGAAGTAAGAATAAATGAAATCAATGATCCCTTTTTGAAGAATGGTTTATCACTTGCAGTGGATGGACAGAGTGCCGATTATATTAGAGACGTATTAAATGAAGAAATTGATGCAATGGAAGAGCGCCATCAATCGGCAGCGCAAATATTTTCTCAAGCAGGAACATATGCCCCCTCACTAGGTGTATTAGGTGCAGTAATTGGATTAATTGCGGCATTAGGAAATATGAGCGATATTAACGCATTAGGTGAAGCAATAAGTGCTGCATTTGTGGCTACGATGTTAGGTATCTTTACGGGATATGTATTGTGGCATCCATTTGCAAATAA
The DNA here is from genome assembly GCF_044790165.1 of Cytobacillus kochii. Classification (NCBI taxonomy): domain Bacteria; kingdom Bacillati; phylum Bacillota; class Bacilli; order Caryophanales; family Bacillaceae; genus Cytobacillus; species Cytobacillus kochii. The sequence goes on from NZ_CP085254.1 coordinate 1,303,323, forward strand.
GTTAAAGAGGAAATCTAAAATAGAAGCTAAACATAAGAGGATGATGATAGAGGGGATTTTATCTATTTTGGAGGGAGAATCTCCACGTGTAATTGAGCAAAAACTATCTTCCTATTTACCAGGAAAAGAAAGAAAAGAATTTATAGAAGAAGGAAGCATAGAATCATGACTAGAAGGAAGAAGAAGAGTCACGAAGATGAGCATGTTGATGAATCCTGGTTACTGCCTTATGCGGATTTACTTACATTATTAGTTGCTTTATTTATCGTCTTATTTGCTTCTAGTGCAATCGATGTTCAAAAGTTTCAAAAAATGTCCACAGCGTTTAATGAGGTTTTTTCTGGAGGTAATGGTGTAATTGATTTTCCTAGCCCAATGCCAGAAGGAAGTATGGCCCCTCAAAAAAAAGAAAGTGTGTCAGCTAGTCAACTGTCTGGTCTTTCTGATGAGGAACAAGATACTGAGGAACTTAAAAAATTAAAAGCCAAAGTTGATCACTATATTATCAGTAATGATATTACTGATAAGTTTGAAACGGAGCTTACAACTGAAGGACTGCTTGTGACGATTCGAGATAATGTATTATTCTCTTCAGGTAGTGCAGAAGTAAGAGCTAGAGATATACAAACAGCAGAAGAAATCTCTGAACTACTTGTGATGAATCCTCCAAGAAATATTATTATTAGCGGACATACAGATAATGTACCGATACGGAATGCTAATTTTGAGTCAAACTGGGAACTCAGTGTAATGAGAGCTGTCAATTTCATGAAAGTCCTTTTACATAATCCAGAACTTAATCCTGAATGGTTTAGCGCCAAAGGTTTTGGTGAATATAAACCTAAAGAATCGAATGATACGGTTACGGGAAGAGAAAGAAATCGTAGAGTAGAAATTTTAATACTTCCGAGAGAATTGACAACCAACAGATAAACTTCGAAAGAGTTTATCTGTTTTTTTATGTAAAACCCCATGAATATAATTAGAATTTGCAGAAATATCAAACTATTGTTTATAATATAGACAAATGTTTTAAGGAGGGGGAGCCATTGAATGAAAAAGAGCAGCAAATTTTAAATTCCATAAAAGATAATCCTTATATTTCACAGTCTGAGCTAGCAGACAGCTTAAGCATTTCTCGTTCTACCGTTGCAGGCTATATTTCCTCTCTTACAAAAAATGGCTATATATTAGGTAGGGCTTATATTTTACCAAAGCAACCATCTATTTTATGTGTGGGCGCTGCCAATATTGATAGAAAATTGCAAGCTGTGGACAGCTTAGATGAAGGGACATCGAATCCTGCGAAAACTGAACAATCAGGAGGAGGGGTAGCAAGGAATATCGCGGAGAATTTGGCTAGACTTGAAATGTCCGTTTCTTTATTATCTGTTATCGGTGAAGATCACGAAGGTACATGGTTGTTTGATCGCCTAAAGCCACTAGTAGATACAACACCATCGATTATTATACCTACTTGCCGAACAGGAACTTATACAGCAGTGTTGGATAAAAAGGGAGAAATGAGAATAGCATTATCTGATATGGGAATTAACGATATCCTCGATATGGAGATAATCGAATCACGATGGGGGTATTTTACTTCGGCTAAAATGGTTGTTCTAGATACAAATTTCCCAAGTGTTATATTGACAAGAGTAATAGAAAAATGTAAACAATTCAACACACCATTATGTATTACGACAGTATCTACAGCGAAAATAAAAAGACTCCCTGCTCAACTATTAGGTGTGAGTTTTCTTATTGCCAATAAAGATGAGGCAAGTTTGCTTTCTGGAGTAAAACTTACAAGTGAAGGAGATTACTTTAAAGCATGTGAAATCATTTTAGCAAAGGGTGTAGAAAGAGTGATAATAACGAGAGGGGAAAAGGGCCTTGTTTTCGCCACACAAGATGGAGAGGCAGGAGCTATTATGCCCCCTTTTGTTCAGGTCGTTGATGTAACAGGTGCTGGAGATGCCTTAGCATCAGGAATTATTTATGCACATCATAAAGGCATGCATATAGAAGATGCTTGTAAAATAGGAATAATCTGTGCAAGTGTAACGCTTACAAGTAAGGAAACGGTTCATCCACAATTAAGCCAAAAGAAACTACAACATGCCTTTCAAGAATATTTTTAGAGGAGTTGTTACAAATGAGAAAAGATTGGTTAGATTACTCTGATGAGGTGATCGAAGCAAAAAAACAGTTAAAACCAATTGTCGCACTCGAATCAACAATCATCTCTCACGGTATGCCTTACCCTCAAAATGTGCAAACAGCCAAAGAAGTTGAAATGATTATCAGGCAGAATGGGGCAATCCCAGCAACCATTGCTATTATAGAAGGTAGAATTAAAATTGGGCTATCAGACGCAGAACTTGAACTACTTGCAACGAACGATTCAATTATGAAAGTTAGCAGAAGAGATTTTCCCTATGTCATTGCAGCGAAGAAACATGGAGCGACAACTGTTGCTGCCACGATGATTTGTGCAGAACTAGCAGGGATTGAAGTATTTGTAACAGGGGGTATTGGAGGTGTGCACAGAGGGGCAAGTGAAACAATGGATATATCAGCCGATTTGCAGGAATTAGCAAAGACAAATGTCGCTGTCGTTTGTGCCGGTGCTAAATCGATCCTCGATATTAAATTAACAGCTGAATATTTAGAAACATATGGTGTCCCAATCATCGGCTACCGTACAGATAAGATACCCGCTTTTTATACGAGAAAGAGCCCGTATAATGTTACTATTCGTGTGGATGAGATAAAAGAAATTGCTGAAATGATGAAGGTAAAGTGGGGACTAGGCTTAAATGGAGGGCTAGTTATTGCTAATCCGATACCAGAAGCGGATGCTATGAATGAATTGGAAATGAATGAGATGATTGATCAAGCTCTTGTTCACGCAGAAGAAGAAGGTATCTCAGGGAAAGAGATCACACCATTTCTCTTATCTATGATTAAAGAATTAACCGGTGGTAAAAGCTTGGCTGCCAATATTGCATTAGTTAAGCATAATGCTGAAATTGGGGCAAAACTTGCTATGCAATTATAAATCAAGATATAAAGTATCTAATTTTAAAAATCAAAGAGGAAACTGAACATCAATCAAACTTTTAGAGGGAGGAATTGAAGTTCAGTTTTTTCATTTATGGGTAGTTTTCAACTTAAAAGTTCCGATTTATTCCTCTATTCTACAAGTTTCATTATACTCTTGTCGTTTTTTGATTGAAAATGAAGAAAAAAATTAGCAGATTTTAGAATGAACAAGTAGTAAAATGTAAATATCTACAATAGTCTGAAAATAAAGCGGGGTTTATTGCAAAATAGGACTAATTAAGAATATGCTTCAAGTCTAAAGGGGGATTTAATTTGGAAAGGTCTTTAGTTATAGAAACACTAGATGAAGAATGGCTTGCCCTTATTGAAGAAGCAAAACAATTAGGTTTGAATAAAGAAGAGGTGAGAATTTTTCTACAAGCTAAAGAAGAGGATTAACATGACGTCGAGGCCTCCGAATTAATGAGCTTACGATTATGGTTAAAATAGAACAAAAAAATATAAAAAGAAAAAAACCTCCGATAATCGCGAAGATTATCGGAGGTTTCATTCATATCTCTTTTTATCTTTATAGATTCGTTTGTAAGCTTGTCTTATTTATTTCTAGTCTTCCACTTATTAAAGTCGAGAAACTCCCGAAATTCTTCTTTTGAAACCCCAGATTCCATCGCTTCTTTGACTATATTTATCCAATCAGTATCTAATTCTTCTTTATTAATTTGATCATGGATAAGGTGATCAACAGGTACATTGAGTACAGCTGCGATTTTTTCGAGGAATTGAATGGAAGGGTTCGTTTGTAAATTTCTCTCCAATGAGCTTAAGTAGGATTTTGCTACTCCTGCTTGATCTGCAAGCTCTGATAAAGACATTTTTTTCTCTTGTCTTAATGCTTTGACTCGATTACCAATCATCACGTTCACCCTATCTATCTTTGTTGTTAACAGTATCATATCAAAAAAAGAGAATCCAACCGCTTATGTCCGTAAATTGTAATCGCTTAGTCTTTTAATTGTAATAAAAAATTTTTAATCATTACATTACGGAGCTGCCGATATAAATGAGACTGTATAAACTGAATAGATTGAATTCTTACCGTTCTAAAAGAATTTTAACAGAAAATAAATATCAAGTATAGTTGTAGAGCATGTTTTCTTTGATATATTAATTAACATACATATATGTTTTAAGGGAAGACTTTCAGGGAACGGACATAATATAACCAACAATATAAACCATAAAGGAGAGATAGTAAATGAGTAAAAAAATTGCTTGTCTAATTACCGATATGTTTGAGGACTCTGAGTATACAGAGCCAGCAAAAAGTTATAAGGAAGCAGGACATGAGGTTATTACAATTGAAACTGAGGCTGGTAAAGTCGTAAAAGGGAAACAAGGTAATGATCAAGTGACAATTGATAAAGGTATAGATGATGTGAATGCAGATGAGTTTGATGCTCTCTTTATTCCAGGTGGATTTTCTCCTGATATGTTAAGAGCAGATGATCGTTTTGTTCAATTTACGAAAAAGATGATGGATGCGAAAAAACCTGTTTTTGCTATTTGTCATGGACCACAATTATTAATTTCTGCTAAAACATTAGAAGGTAGAGGAGCAACAGGCTATAAATCGATTCATGTAGATATGGAGTATGCAGGAGCTAAACTTCAGGATAAAGAAGTAGTGGTTTGTCAGGATCAACTTGTGACGAGCCGTACACCTGATGATATTCCTGCCTTTACAAGAGAGTCTTTAAAATTACTCGGATAATTTCTGAAAAGCAAACGTTGCATGATTTTTGTAAAACTTTTCATTCAGCGCTAATATTAATAAGTAGAGTATAATAACTTTTAATATAACAGTGACTGAAAGAAGGTTTTGCTATTGATCGTGTTGAAATCACCTAGAGAGATTGAAAAGATGCATGAAGCAGGTAAGGTACTTGCTGAATGTCATAAAGAGATTGCCATGAAAATTAAACCGGGTGTAACCACATGGGAAATTGAAGAATTTGTCGATGCCTATCTGAAGAAAATAGGGGCTACACCTGAGCAAAAGGGCTATCGCGGGTATGAATATGCTACCTGTGCCAGCATTAATGATGAAATTTGTCACGGATTTCCGAGGAGGGAACCATTAAAATCAGGCGACATTGTAACGATTGATATGGTGGTCAATTATAATGGTGCTCTTGCAGATTCAGCTTGGACGTACGGCGTTGGAGAAGTGAATGAAAAGGTATCTACCCTATTAGATGTCACAAAGGAATCATTATATAAAGGAATTGAGCAGGTGAAGATAGGCAACCGAATTGGAGATATTGGTTATGCGATTCAACAGTTTGTTGAAGAGAAAGGATTCTCGGTAGTAAGGGAATTTATTGGTCATGGGATAGGGGCAAGCATCCACGAAAAGCCGGATGTTCCTCATTTTGGCCTCCCTCATAAAGGACCAAGAATAAAAGAAGGTATGGTTTTTACTATTGAACCAATGGTGAATACTGGGATGCACCATATGAAGATGGATCAAAATGGCTGGACTGCGCGAACAGTTGATGGTGGTCTATCAGCTCAATATGAACATACCATTGCTGTCGGTAAAGATGGTATCACGATTTTAACTGAGCAATAAAACTAAAAGCAGCTGCATGATTTGCAGCTGCTTATAATAAGGACTTATTTATTCTTGCGCAAGTTTCCTAATTCTTCAGCGATTGCTTGCATTTCATTAGGACTGAAATGATTTTTTTTCATCACTAAATCGTAAATATCTTTTAATTCTTCATACATTTCTTCGTCAAAATGAGAAGATTTAATGGCGCCAATATTTAATACTTTTAGTTTTTCCTTGATTTTTTCGATCATAAAATCGACATTTTCAGTTGATTTCTGTGATAAATTCACTTGATTTCCCCCCATAATATATCAGTAGTATAATCTTTCCATGGTTAAAGTGAAAAGTCAACCATTGATAGGTGTAAAGCTTGCGTGTTTTTAGCGAAAAAAAGAAAATAAAGTATAGGTAGATTAAAAAAATAAAGGAGTGAGGAAAATGGGAAAATCATTGTTTTGGAAAGGTGTTGTCCTTGGAGCGATAGCAGGCGGAGCGCTCACGATGCTAGACCGTGATACAAGAGAAAATGCAAAATCTAAATGCAGAGAAACGACAGAAAGTGCAAAATATTACATAAAAAATCCCGATGAAGCCGTTCAACAAGTGAAAGGTGTCTCTTTAAAGGTTAGAACAGCCGCCCAGCAAATCGGCGAAGATGTGGCTTTCTTAACGACCACAATTGAGGATATTAAAACAAAAGCAATTGAAACAAGAGAAGCCTTAAATGACCCTAAAAGTGAAGTAGAGGTTTCAGAAGCGACGTTAGAAGGGAATGTTAGGAATAACTAACAAGGTTTGGGGGATCGCTGATGAAACAAGTCACTACTTTTGGAAAGGAACTATGGGAGCAAATAGATAAGGATGATGTTTTCGGCGTAGCTGCACAATTGGCCTACTTCTTTCTTCTATCACTTTTTCCATTATTAATTGTTTTGATATCATTGCTACCTTATTTACCGATTACTCAAGAGGATATATTTGCTATCGTTAGAGATTTCGCACCAAAAGAAATTATGTCATTATTGGAAGACAATTTGAGTGCTGTCACAACGAAAAATGGGGCTCTGTTATCAATTGGTATTATCGGTACATTGTGGTCCGCGTCTGCCGCGATAAATGGCATCATGAGGGCTTTTAATAAGGCATATGATGTCGTTGAAAGTCGATCATTTATTGTTGCAAGAGGTATTGCTATGCTTTTAACTATTTCTATGGTTTTTGTTTTCTTAGTAGCATTATTATTACCTGTGTTTGGGAGACAAATTGGTCTATTTATCTTTGATGCATTTGGATTGACTGAGCAATTTTTGAGCATATGGAATGCCCTTAGATGGCTGGCGAGTCCGCTTATCATCTTTATTATCTTTAGTGGATTGTACTGGTTTGCTCCTAATAAGCGTTTAACCAATGTGACAGTTATCCCAGGTTCACTTTTTGCTACAATTGGCTGGATTCTATCTTCCTATGCGTTTTCTTATTATGTGAGTAATTTTGGAAATTACTCGGCGACATATGGGAGTATTGGTGGAATCATTATATTAATGATTTGGTTTTATTTAACGGGTATTATTATTATGATTGGTGGAGAAATAAACGCATTGTTAAATAAATACAGCAAAGTGAAAAACACATAGTAAAAGTTACCTGATTGTAAGGTGCATAAATGGACAACCTAAGCTTAAGGAGGGTGAGTACATTGACTGCAAATAAAGATGGTAACACAAAACAAAAAGGTAAAAATAAACCTAAACAAAAAACATCTAGTTCGGCTAATAAGCAAAACGGCTATCATTAAATAAAGAAGCAGCTATCCATTCACACACTTGGATAGCTGCTTTTTTTTTTAGTTCTTCAACAACCTTAAGCTATTTAATATCACTAAAATGGTTGAACCTTCGTGACCGATTACACCGTAAGGAAGGTCTAATATCTGTAGAAAATTGGAGCAAATTAACAGCATAATAACTGATATAGAGAAAATAATATTTTGTTTAATAATGGTGTTCATGCGTTTGGATAGGGCAATTGCATGAGCGATTTTAGGAAGATCGTTTTTCATTAAAACAATATCTGCTGTTTCTAATGCAACATCGGTTCCTTCTCCCATGGCAATCCCAACATTTGCAGTCGCAAGTGCAGGCGCATCGTTAATTCCATCTCCAACCATTGCTACTTGTTGATACTGATTTCTTAATTCCTTAACATGATCCACTTTTTTTTCTGGCAAACATTCTGCAATAAAGTCTTCTACATTAGCTTCAGCAGAAATGGCTTGAGCGGTGGATTGGCTATCGCCTGTTAACATGATGGTGTAAATACCTTGATCATTTAATTGTTTAACCGCAGCCTTCGTTTCTTGACGAACTTGATCCTTTAATGCGATTAATCCACACACCTCATGATCGCGTTCAAATAAAACGATCGTTTTACCATTCGATGCTAATGTTTCTTGCTGTTCTTTTAATTCTGGCGGAAGTTCGTTATTGTTCAAAATAAATGATGGTTTACCAATTTTCCAAGTGACGCCGTTAATCACTGCTTTAATGCCCCATCCTGGTACATCTTCGATTGATTCGGGCTCTATTAGAGGAGAGCTCTGTTCTTCTTTTGTATACGTGACGATGGCAGTAGCAAGTGGATGGTTTGCATGGTTTTCAATTGATCCAACAATGCATAAATAATCATCACGATGCTGAGTGTGTAGAGTAATAAAATCTGTTACTTCCGGTCGTCCTTTAGTTAAAGTACCTGTTTTATCAAACGCAATGGCTTTAATATGGCCTAAGTTCTCTAAATGTACCCCGCCTTTAAATAAAATTCCTTGTCTTGCTCCATTTGAAATCGCAGACAATGTAGCCGGCATAATAGAGGCGACAAGTGCACAAGGTGAGGCGACTACTAGAAGAATCATGGCACGGTAAAATGTTTCGTTCCAACTCCATCCAAGTAAGAAGTGTGGGAGAAATAGCATGAGTGCGACGGTCAGTAGTACAATTTTTACATATTTTCCTTCGAAATTCTCTATAAATAACTGACTAGGGGACTTTTCACTTTGTGCTGATTGGACCAGCTGAATGATTTTTTGAAAAAGAGTTTCATCCGCTTTTTTAGTGATTTCTACTTTAATGGCTCCATTCATATTGACGGTGCCGGCATACACTTCTTCAGATAACCCTTTTGTTACAGGAATCGATTCACCAGTAATCGTTGCTTCATCTATAGTTGTTTGTCCGTAGACAATGATTCCATCAGAGGGAACGCGTTCCCCTGGTTTAACTAGAATTTTATCTCCGATTTGGAGTGTAGAAACGTGAACAACTTCTTCACCATCCTCATGAATTAATAAAGCTTCTTCAGGTTGCAAATCCATAAGGCTAGAAATTTCTTTTTTACTTTTATTCATGGTATATGTTTCTAGTGCGCCACTCATTGCAAAGATAAAAATAAGAATGGCACCTTCAATCCAATAGCCAATAATTGCGGAGCCGATTGCGGCAAAAATCATCAGCATTTCAACGTTTAATTCCTTATTAGCAATCGTTTCTTCAATACCTTCTTTTGCCTTCGCAAACCCTCCGATAATAAAAGATAAGATAAAGATAGTGATAGAAGTTGTTTCATAGCCTCCTTTACTAAGTAACCAACCGATAAGAATAAAAACACCTGAAGTAATTGCGGCTATAAGCTCGATATGTGGTAGTAACTTTTCGAATAATTGACTAGATGATTGCGATTGTTTTTGTACTAGGACATTTCCTTCCATATTTTCATTTCCTCCATTCTCATTGAGAAGAATAATCAACATCATTACCCTTAAAAACGACGAAAGCTGCCACCATATAGGTGACAGCAGAAAAAGTGCCGAATTGATAATATTTAATTGCTTTAATTTTACATTATATTGTAACTTTTGAAAAGGGTTATTCTCTATATTAGACGTTTTTTTAACATCATTTAACTGTGAAACGATTGCTTGCTCATCTTATGGCGACCAAAATAAGCGATAATCGTAAAATTAATGAGCATCATCCCACTAATAACGGCGAAAAAGCTTAGTGATTGTATATATTGAATAAATAAACCGCCTGCGTAGGGTCCAATAAGACTGCCTAAGCTAAAGGCAACACCACAAAGAAGATTTCCGGTAGGTAAAAGCTGAGTGGGAGTTAAATCTGTCATATAACTAATTCCCAATGAAAAAGTACTTCCTACAGCCATACCTGCTAAAAATAGTAGCAACATAAGAATGTTGACATTCTGTTCAAATACCGCAGCAGAAGAGAAAAGAATAAAACCACAGAATAAAATAATCATTAAAATATTTCTTCGTCCATAGCGGTCACTTAACATCCCTAAAGGCAATTGAAAAATAATTGCTCCGACAGCAAATGAGGTAAGCAATAACGAAACTGATGAGACTTCTATTCCCATGCGCACGGCATAAACAGGGAAGCTCCCATTTATTGACGATTCTAAGAACCCGTAACTAAATGGTGGAATAAAGGCAATCCAAGCATAAGTAGATACATCGTAAAAACGATGGAAAGTCCCTTTTAGTGATTGAACAGCGATTGTTTGCTGTGGCTGCTCATTATCGAGAAAGAACACAAACCCCCATGCAATAAAACAAAAGAGGGAAGAAATAATAAATGGAAGAGATTCACTTATATGAACTAATGGTGTCATTAGTGGTCCAACAGCAAACCCAATCCCAAAGAATAATCCGTAGATGGAAATATTTCTCCCTCGATTGCGTTCAGGAGAAAATGACGTAATCCATGTTTGTGTTGAAAAATGGAGGGCGTGGTCGCCTATTCCAATCAATAACCTTAAAATAAACCAAAACCAAAAACTCTTCCATAGTGGAAATAATAAGAGGGAAGTAGCTACAAGAAGTCCCCCGATAATAATGACTGGTTTATATCCATATTTTCTTAGGGGATATTCCATGAAAGGTGAAATAAGTAAAATACCAATATATAAACCTGCTGCATTTAAGCCATTTAAACTTGAAGATACACCATCACCTTCAAAAATGATAGCGATGAGCGGTAATAGCATCCCTTGACTAAAACCTGATATCGCAACAATGAATACTAAAATCCAAAACCTTACTCTTAGTTTTTTGTCCATAAAATAACCTCAATAAATGAAAATAATAAATCTTCTACCACAATAGATATTATATGTGGAAGAAGAAATTGACAAGAGAATAATCATAATCTTTTCATAACAATCCTTAAAAATGTTTATCTTAAGAAATGTAAAGCGATTTTTTGAGGAGGATGGGATGAATAAAGTTTTTGCTATACTCGTATTTATTGGTGTACCGTTATCCATAATAGGAAGTCTTCTACATTGGTCAAGTACATTGATGTTCATTATTTATTGTGTTGCTATCATTGCCTTAGCTAGTTTTATGGGGCGATCGACAGAAAGTTTGAGTATTATTGCTGGTCCTAGAATTGGTGGATTGTTAAATGCAACCTTCGGCAATGCGGTTGAATTAATCATTGCGATTTTTGCATTAAAAGAGGGATTAATTGGTGTTGTTTTAGCATCATTAACAGGAAGTGTATTAGGTAACTTATTATTAGTAGCCGGCCTTTCCTTTTTTATTGGAGGTATAAAGTTTAAAAGGCAAAGCTTTAATATCCATGATGCACGCCATAATGCAGGCTTACTCATCTTTGCAGTCATTGTGGCTTTCGTTATTCCTGAAATATTTTCAATGTCAATGAATGAAGAAAAGACGATGATTTTTAGTATTGGAGTTAGCATCATCCTGATGGCTTTATACTTAGCCGCATTATTCTTTAAATTAGTTACACATAGAGGCGTGTATAATAAAGAGGATGAAGACGGAAAGAAGAAAGTGGAGGAAGAACCAGAATGGAGCAAAGGAAAATCCATTTTAGTATTAGCCCTTGCTACATTAGCTGTAGCCTATATTTCTGAAAATCTTGTTCACACCTTTGAGGAAGTAGGACAGACATTTGGTTGGTCGGAATTGTTTATCGGCGTCATTATCGTTGCAATTGTAGGGAATGCCGCAGAACACGCTTCAGCGATTATTATGGCTGCGAAAAATAAAATGGATATTGCCGTAGAGATTGCCGTTGGTTCTACTTTACAAATTGCTATGTTTGTCGCGCCCATTCTTGTCCTTATCTCGCTACTTTTCCCTGTAGCGATGCCGCTCGTATTTACAGTACCAGAATTAATCACGATGGTATCAGCTGTTTTTCTAATGGTTGTTATCTCCAACGATGGTGAGTCTAATTGGTTTGAGGGTGGCACCCTTCTAGCAGCTTATTTTATCATCGGTATAGGCTTTTATTTACTATAATAAAAAAACGACTCCGAGGTTAGCCGGGAGTCGTTTTGAAATATTTCGAATAAAAAGGAAGCGCTTGCAATTTTGTTTTAAACTCATTAAGTATTTAATCGAGGACTGCTAGTGTGCATTCGCTTGAATTCATTAACCACTCCTTTATGGTGTTTGTTCATAAATAAAGCGAATCGTAATGAAGCTGCCCTCCTTTCGAGTGAGTGTATAAATAGTATAAAATATATAAAAACTTTTGTAAATATTCAAAACATTACAAAAATGTTACTTTTTTATTTTCCTTTATGGATAATATTCACATCATACGAAAAAACTAATGCATATAAGTTTGAAAGGAGTAAGAGAAATGAAGAAATGGCTATATGCTTTAGTATTGATGACCATTGGGGTGACATCCTTTCAATCAGCGACATCTGCTGAAGGAAAAATAGAAACAAAGGGGGAAACGATAGAGATACCAAGTTCTGTTTTAAATGTAGAAAAGGACAATACGTATCCAAACCCTGCTCAAGATTTACCAACATTACAGCCGAGTGAATTAACACAAGAATTAATGGAGACATCAAGAGTAAAAATAGATAACCCTGAATTAATACGTATGTTAAATGAAACAACAGTAAATAGTACACCTTTTGCCATCGGATACCGTGCGATTGTTTATTTAGGTCAATGGCCACTCAATTATCAATCACAAGAAACATCACCTAATTGGGAGTTTCAAAAGATCAATACGAACTATTTTGATAATCGCGGGGGAAATGCGGTCTTTCAAATGAATTATGTTCAAGAAATGCAAAAGGTAGTGAAAGGTGGACTTACATCCAAGGTACCACATGCGCAAGATGTAAAAAAGATGATGTTGTTGAAGGCGACAGAAAAAAGTGGATTACCCTTATCCTTTGAAACGATTGTAGGAGCAGGAACGAAAAAAGATCATAAATATCATGTTGCAATCAACCGCTTGGGCTACCTATATGCATACGCACCTGCTATTAATGAAAAAGGGAAAGTTACTTATGGTGAAGTTTATATAATGTTGAAAGGAAGCAAAAAAACCTTAGTAGTGAAAAATATTACCTCTCAAGGAATTGGCGCATGGATTCCAATACAGGATCATGTCTCATTTGGATTTATTGTTTCGGAACGACCACGTTAAATAGAAAAGTGCGCCATTTTATTGGCGCACTTTTCTATTTCTCAACTGAGATATTTGCTTTTTTAGTTTGGAAGTCTATTTCAGGGTAATAACTGTCTTTGACTAACACATTTGGCCCTAAACATCTTGCTTCACTACAATGGCAATTTAAAGACTTAGCAAGCTTCGTTTCCATCCACTTATCGAAAACAGATGGAAGTGCGTCTGTCTGTATATTCCCTAAAGGAGGTGTATCACCAAAGTCCGTTACAATCACATCACCAGTAAAAATGTTTACATTTAGTCTTGAACGACCATCAGGATCATTTCTAACAGTGACATTCTGCTCATTATGAAGACGTTGTAATAAAGCTAAGTCTTCTTCATTATTGTTGCATGGATAAAACGGCAATGTTCCAAACAACATCCAGGTATCTTTGTCACGAATATCCAATAGATGATGGATTGCTTGGCGCATTTCTTTTAATGATAAAGTTTCGAGAGTAGATGCAAAATCTGAAGGGTACATTGGATGAACTTCATGACGTTGACAATGCATTTCTTCTGTTATTTGCTTATGGATTTTCTCTAAATAGGGTAATGTTCTTTTATTTAACATTGTTTCAGCAGAGACCATTACACCAGCTTGTACGAGTTCTTTACTATTCTCGATCATACGATCAAAGAGTACCTGTCTTTGCTTTATGGATGGTTTTCTTTCCATCATAGCAAAACCACCCTCAATAAATTCTTCTTCGGTACCCCAGTTATGAGAAATATGTAAAACATCTAAATAAGGGATAATGCTATCATATTTACCTCTATCTAATGTGAGGTTAGAATTAATTTGTGTTCGAATACCGCGTTCGTGAGCATACTTAAAAAGAGGGATCACATAGTTATGAACTGATTTCTTCGATAGCATCGGTTCGCCTCCCGTTATAGAGAGTGAACGCAATTGCGGGATTTCCTCTAAGCGTTTGATTAATAAATCAACAGGAAGTCCATCAGGATCTTTTGGTTGCAGAGTATAACCAACAGCACAATGCTCACAACGCATATTGCATAAAACCGTAGTTGTAAATTCAATATTGGATAAGGTTAATTTTCCATAATCATCGATATCCATATAAGCTTCCCAAGGGTCATAACTTGGTGAAATTGGTAACGTTTGAGATATCATTCAAAAAAACTCCTTTAAGTAAATCTGTAGTCATTATTCATCTAACGTAAGCTTCTGTCAACCTTTAATGAAAAATAAACCTTTATTGCAGCTCTATTGCATTTCATGTAGGATTAAAGTTGTGTAGAGAAAGGAGCGAATACTGTGGGCAATTCAATTACTGATAAAGACAATCAAGTAGCTTTCTTAAAGCAACGTCTTCATATGTTTATGGACGTATTAGATGCGATAGAACCTGAAAACACGGAGTTAGAGGATGTTGATCGTCTCATCGAAATGATCGACGATCTTGAATCTAAAGTAAGGGAATTTAATCATAGAGATTAAAAAGAAGTGGTGAAACCCTCTAAAAAAAATTGGGTTTCACCATTTTTTTGTTTCTACAGTTGGTCTTTTCTTGACTAAAGAATGAGTATATAATGGTATACGATAATGATTCTAATTTTTCGCAAAAGAAATTGATCGGTCGCAAAGGGAAAGGGGAACTTTGAGAAATGAATATGGAGCAATTCCAAAAAAGTATGTACGACTTAATTGTAGAAACTTCGACGAATTTACCAAAGGATGTTCGTCGGGCAATTAAGGCAGCAAAAGAAAGAGAAAGTGCTGGTACGAGATCAGCGATGAGTCTGGCAACAATTACAAATAATATCTCTATGGCAGATGATAACGTATCGCCAATCTGTCAAGATACAGGATTACCGACATTTAAAATCAAAACACCAGTTGGCGTCAATCAACTAAAGATTAAAGAAGCAATTAAGAATGCTATTGCAGAGGCAACAAACGATAGTAAATTGAGACCTAACTCTGTTGATTCCTTAACAGGTGCTAATAGCGGAGATAATTTAGGTGGTGGCACACCAGTTATTAAATTTGATCAGTGGGAAGAAGAGTATATAGACGTTCGTTTAATTCTAAAAGGCGGCGGCTGTGAAAATAAAAATATACAGTATAGTTTGCCTGCAGAACTTGATGGTTTAGGAAGAGCCGGACGTGATTTAGATGGTATCCGTAAATGTATTATGCATTCGGTTTATCAAGCACAAGGACAGGGATGTAGTGCAGGATTCATAGGTGTAGGGATTGGCGGAGATCGTTCATCTGGTTATGATTTAGCAAAGGAACAACTATTCCGTTCTGTAGATGATGTAAATCCAAATGAAGATTTACGAAAACTTGAGGAATATGTTCTTAAAAATGCAAACGAGCTTGGAATTGGGACAATGGGGTTCGGAGGAGAAACGACTTTATTAGGATGTAAAGTTGGTGTGATGAATCGTATTCCTGCTAGCTTTTTCGTATCTGTAGCCTATAATTGCTGGGCATATCGTAGACTTGGGGTAAAAGTAAATCCTGACACAGGTGAAATTAATGAATGGCACTATCAAGATGGTGAAAAAATTAATTTTGCTGACGAAGCAGCGCAAGAAACCGCTGCAACAACAGAAGCTGAACAAGAAACAAAAGTTGTTACGCTTCAAGCTCCAATAACAGAGGAACAAATCCGTGAACTTAAAGTTGGCGATGTGGTCCAAATCAATGGTCGAATGTATACAGGTCGTGATGCGATCCATCATCATTTAATGGAGAACGATGCCCCTGTAGATTTAAATGGACAAGTAATATATCATTGTGGACCAGTAATGATGAAAGATGATCAAGAAAAATGGCATGTAAAAGCAGCAGGTCCAACTACAAGTATCCGTGAAGAACCATATCAAGGAGATATTATGAAAAAATTCGGTATTCGCGCCGTGATTGGAAAAGGCGGTATGGGACCGAAAACATTAAAAGCGCTAGAAGAGCATGGTGGAGTATACTTAAATGCAATTGGTGGAGCAGCGCAATATTATGCTGATTGTATTAAAGAAGTAGAAGGTGTTGATTTAATGAACTTCGGTATTCCAGAAGCAATGTGGCACCTACGTGTAGAAGGATTCACAGCAGTAGTTACAATGGATTCTCACGGAAATAGTCTTCATAGAGATGTAGACAAATCCTCGTTAGAGAAGCTAGCGAAATTTAAAGAACGTGTATTTTAATTTGTTCTTGAGACACCAACATAGAGTGGTGTCTCTTTTTTATATGGATAACTATTTTGGAAACTTTTAGCGCTCGTAATTTATTGTTGCTAGCAAACAATAAGAAAAAAAGAAGGAGAAGCGCTATGAAAAAATTGATGATATTAGTAAGTATCTTTCTGTTTATCTGTTCAATCCCTGTCTCAGCAAGCGAATTCAGCCATGCTCCTATCCATTGGGGAATTAAAAAAGCACAGAATGAATCGCCGGCGGAAGCGGGAAAAATGCTTGATAATCTTCTAACAAAGCATCAATCTGTTTATAAGGGAGATCCGACTAAAAAAGATATTTATCTTACTTTTGATAATGGGTATGAAAATGGGTATACGGATAAAATTCTTGATGTGCTCAAAAAAGAACAAGTACCTGCGACATTCTTTATTACGGGTCATTATATTCGTACGGCACCAGATTTAGTAAAAAGGATGGCAAAGGACGGACATATAATCGGTAACCATTCTTGGACTCACCCAGATATGACAAGGATCAGTCGCGATAAATATAAACAAGAATTAGAAAAAGTGAGAGCAGAGACGGAAAAGTTAACAGGTGTTAAACATATGTCCTATTTAAGACCACCTCGTGGTATTTTTAACGAACAAGGATTGGCTTACGCAAATGAATTAGGCTATACCCATATCTTTTGGTCTCTAGCCTTTGTTGATTGGAAAACAGACCAACAAAAAGGCTGGAAATACTCCTATGACAACATTATGAAGCAGATTCATCCAGGAAGCATATTATTATTACACACAGTATCAAAAGATAATGCAGATGCTTTGCAACAAGCAATTGTGGATTTAAAACAACGAGGATATGAATTCAAATCATTAGACGATCTTATGTGGAGCCAAGCCTTGGATAGCTCCTACTTATATTAACAGTCACCACCTACAATGAATTTCATTGTAGGTGTTTTGATTTATAAAGAAAGGATAATGGCAAACAGAGAGTGCTTTGGATCTATAAGTCTAAAAAAGCGAAAAACAAAGCTAACAAAGTTCCATCAAAATTTATAAGCAACATAAATAATAGATGCAGTATTCATCATTTATAAGAAGTAAAAATCCCCATTAAATCATTGTGAAATTCTTGTTATAATTATATGTAAGAACAGGTATTCGTCTTGATAGAAGACAGTTGAAAAAGGCTCATAAAAAGATCCTTAGTATAATACGAGAAAAAACAGTGAAGGATGAACGGTGAATGGAGATAATAAAAGAAATAGGTGGACCCTATAATTTTGATGCTGTTTTAAGTCGCTTATCAAGTGACCCGCTTATTTGGGTGAATCGGGACAGGAGAATGTTAAAGGTACCCCTTAAGTTACAAAATGAATCCGTCGTTGTTACAATCACAGGTTTGGGTACAACGAACAAACCTAAATTTCTTATGACAGGATTAAATGAAGCAACAAAAGAAGAAGCGTTGGTTAGATTAACAGATATTTTTCGGTGGAATATTCCCTTAGCAGATGTTCATCAACATTTTCTAAAAACGGATTTGCGTCATGTATTTCTTGCTCATTATGGAACACCTTTTGTGTTAGATTTTGATTTATTTGGTTCGCTCCTCAAATGTATTGTTCATCAACAATTGAATATGAAATTTGCTTATACGCTTACAATGAGGTTTGTGCATAAGTTTGGTTATGAGAAAGATGGTGCTTGGTTTTATCCTGATCCTGAAACAGTAGCTAATGTAACAATTGAAGATTTAAGGGCATTACAATTCAGTGGCAGGAAAGCAGAGTATGTTATTGGGATTGCTAAAGAGTTAGCAGAAAAGCAATTATCTTTATTGCAACTAAAAGAACTGTCAGATCGTGAAATTCATGATAAACTGATTAAATTAAAAGGCGTAGGTCCATGGACAGTGCAGAATTTTTTGATGTTTGGTTTAGGGAGAGATAATCTTTATCCAATGGCAGATATTGGCTTGCAAAATGCGTTAAAAAAGCTTTATCAATTAGAGCAGAAGCCTTCCTACGAACAAATGGAATTATATGCAAAAGACTGGACGCCTTATTTAAGCTATGCCACCTATTATTTATGGCGTAGTATCGAATAACTGTGGAGTGATTATTTTTGAATAAACAAACGAATCGTAAAAAAGAAACTGCCGTTCAGTTAAAACTCAAGCAACGGTTTCCTTTAACAATCAAAAGGTTAGGTATTAACGGAGAGGGTGTCGGATATTTTAAAAAGAAAGTGGTCTTTGTTCCTGGTGCCCTGCCTGATGAAGAGGTTGTAGTAGAAGTCACAAATGTTCAACCGAAATTTTCAGAAGCAAAGATAAAAAAAGTTAGGAAACCTTCTCCCTACCGAGTAGAGGCACCTTGTCCGTTATTTGGTGAGTGTGGCGGATGTCAGTTACAACATCTTCGCTATGATCGCCAGTTAATAGAAAAAAGGGATATGGTTATTCAATCGTTAGAGAGACACACCAAAATAGATCCAAGCACCATTCAAATAAAACAAACAATCGGAATGGAGGACCCTTGGAGATACCGGAATAAAAGCCAATTTCAAGTAGGGACGAAGCAAGGTGAAGTGATTGCAGGATTATATAGCATGAATTCACATCAGCTTATTGATATTGATGAATGCATCGTGCAGAAGCCAGAAACAATATCTGTTACAAATACGATGAAGCGTATTCTTCAAGATTTAAACATTAGTGCTTATAATGAACGCACGCGCAAAGGTGATATCCGTACAATTGTGACGAGAGTGGGTGTGAAAACTGGGGAAGTGCAAGTTGTGCTCATTACAAGACAAAAAGAGCTTCCAAAGTCTTCACTAATAGTAGAAGAAGCTACGAAGCGGATTCCGAATTTACGTTCGATTATTCAAAATGTCAATGGCCAAAAAACATCTCTCATTTTTGGGGATGAAACCATACCACTTGCGGGTGAAACGTTTATATATGAAATGCTAGGGGATATCCAATTTGAATTATCGGCACGTACTTTTTTTCAACTCAATCCAGAGCAAACCGTCAAATTGTATAATGAAGTCAAAAAAGCAGCAAATCTAACTGGTAAAGAAACGATTGTTGATGCGTACTGCGGAGTAGGAACAATTGGATTATGGTTGGCAGATCAAGCAAAAGAAATACGTGGAATGGATATTATAAAAGAATCAATCACAGATGCAAAGAGAAATGCAGCTAAACATGGAGTGAAGCATGCTAAATATGTAACGGGTAAGGCTGAAGAATGGTTACCTAAATGGGTGAAAGAAGGCTTTCGTCCAGATGTTATCGTTGTCGATCCCCCAAGAACAGGTTTGGATCAAGCATTATTAAAAACAATCCAACAAGTCAAACCTAAAAAATTGGTTTACGTGTCTTGTAACCCATCTACACTGGCAAAAGACATCGATTTTCTCCACCGTCAATATAAAGTAAAAAGCATACAGCCAGTAGACATGTTTCCACAAACTGCACACGTGGAGTGTGTCGTCTTATTAACCTTGATATAACAGAGTGATTGGCAAGGAATTGATGTGATTAATCGCGTTTAACTACGTCAGAATGACCACATCAACTTCTTGCTTTTTTAGTGTGTAGCGACCGTATATTAACTTATTACAATTTTAATACTTCATCAAACTGTGCAATTCTTACCTGCATGTCATGAGTAATTATGATTAAAAATGTCTAATGTTCATATACGAGAACCAGAGCCAGAGCCAGAACCAGAGCCAGAGCCAGAACCAGAGCCAGAACCAGAACCAGAGCCAGAACCAGAACCAGAGCCAGAACCAGAGCCAGAGCCAGAGCGGTTATCATTAGCTTTTGATCCTGGGTTTCTACTTAGAAATTCCTCATTCCCAGCGTCTTTTGCCTCATTTAGAAGCTTTTTTACGTCTTCTTTTCCCATCTATAAAAACCACCTTTTAATAATAATCCTTAATATTTAAGGTAGTTTATTTTATGAAAAAATTTTTCATTGGTTCTAAACTTCCAATTAATTAATGATCATTTGCATTATTTTTTTCATATGATAATGGGTAAAGTGAGGGAGGCGATGATATAAGATGCAGAAGAATACTATACCTACATTAAGTATTTCTACGCAACCAGAAC
The DNA here is from genome assembly GCF_044790165.1 of Cytobacillus kochii. Classification (NCBI taxonomy): domain Bacteria; kingdom Bacillati; phylum Bacillota; class Bacilli; order Caryophanales; family Bacillaceae; genus Cytobacillus; species Cytobacillus kochii. The sequence continues at coordinate 1,323,849 of NZ_CP085254.1, forward strand.
TGATAGAATTTTTAGAAAAAAATATTTGGCATGATGAATTAATTCCTTCTAAATTAGTTATAAACAATCATTCATTTGATATCGGTATTACTTATAGAGGAAATCATACACGTAAATTAAGAAAAAAATCTTACAAAGTTGATTTTGGAACATATAATGAGGAGTTTCTTGGACGTGAAATTCACATTAATGCAGAGTATTGCGATCCTTCTTTCATTCGAAATAAGCTATCTTTCGATTTTTTTAAACAGATTGGAATCAATTCACCTGATTGCAGGTATGTTTTAATTGAGATAAATGGAAGGCCCTCAGGAACTTACTTACAGCTTGAATCTGTTGATGATCACTTTTTACAAAAAAGACAACTTTCATATGGGCCTATTTATTATGCAACGAATCATCAAACTAATTTTTCTTTGTTAACCACCAAAGGTGAGCCCAAATCTTCATTAATTTCAGGGTATGTGAGAAAAATAGGGAATGCTGAGGACGATTCTGATTTAGAAAAGCTAATAATAAAAATCAATACGATACCACGTAATGAGTTTGGCAAAGAAATTGTAAAGTACTTGGATGTCAAAAAATATTTAATTTGGCTGTGTGGTGTGATTTGCACACAAAACTACGATGCTTTCATTCAAAATTATGCCCTTTATCGAAATGGAGAATCAGGATTGTATGAAATGATCCCATGGGATTTTGATGCAACATTTGGAAGGGATTGGAACGGAGGGGTTATGAAGTTTAATCGAGTTCCTATCGAAGGTTTTAATACACTCACGGCAAGACTTCTTGATGTAAAGGAATTTCGTGTTCAATACCGCATTCTTCTAGAAGAGATATTAGAGAATTATTTCACAGTTTCGGAATTTGAACCAAGAATTATCAACCTTCATAATTTATTGCGTCCCCATATAGCATTAGATCCATATAAAAAGGATGCTATTGATTTATTTGATAAAGAACAAGAATTTATCCTGCAATTTATTTTAAATCGCAATCAGTATCTTAGAGATCATCTTAATGATCTGGAATAAAGGGAAATAATATTTCATGCCTAGACTCTCAGTATTTTAGATGGGAGTCATATTAGTGTGCAAAGGTAGTTTATAAACAGGGTATGAAAGTTCCCATGGAGACAAAGTCGAGCATGTCTCGGTTATGCAGAATTTGAACGCAGCCCTAGACAAAACCTCTGTCTGAGATAAGAGGTAAATTATTGGACTAGTTTGCAAAAGCAAAACAAGGTCGAGATCGGGCTGCGGAATCTCTCTATATTTTGTTAAGTTCATTCGTTTTGTAGTACACCAATAAGGAATGAATGGATATTTAATTGCAGGATAAATCAAGCAAGGCAAACAAGGACTATTCATCCTCTTTTTTAGAATTACTCATCAATTTTTGAATAAGGTTGAAATATCCTTTATCTGTACCGATGTCATAGCGTTTTGCAGATACTTCCACACCGTAGCACTTTTCTAACTTTAATAATTTTTGTATTGCATCGGTTAGTTGAACTTCACCTCCAACTCCTTTACTTCCTTTTTCTAAATATGAAAAAATAGATGGTTCAAAAATGTATCTCCCACTTACGGCTAAATTAGATGGGGGAGTGGAGCGAGGCTTTTCTACAATATCAGATATTTTATAGGTATTATCTTGTAAATCAATCGCTTTCACTACGCCGTAGTATTTTAATAACTCTTCATTCAATTTTTCCAGAGCAATTACTGTAGATTGATAATTTTCGTATACGTCTAAAAGCTCTCGTAAAGCGGGCTGGCCCCTTTGTAGAAATATATCATCAGGAAGAAGAACAGCAAATGGATCTTTACTTGCAAATCTTTTACCTAAGAGTATTGCTGTACCTAGTCCATCTGCAAAGGGTTGGCGTACATATTGAATAGAAATAGCAGGTCCGACAATTTTATTCAATAAATGTTGTTTTCCGGTCTTTTCTAAAAAGGCTTCATATTCTAGAGATCGGTCAAAATAATCTAAAATCATATTTTTATTACGGGATACCACTATTAAGATTTCTTCAATTCCTGATTCAATGGCTTCTTCAATAATATATTGTATGGCTGGTTTACCTGCGATCGGGAACATTTCTTTTGGAAGCACCTTTGTTATTGGCAAATTTCTTGTACCGAAACCTGCAGCAGGAATGATTGCTTTTTTTACTGTCTTCATCATAACCTCTCCTCTTCACTTTCTATATATTAATCTAATATATTTTACTTGGTAATTTGTCCAATAAGAAAAGGTACATAACCATATAGTTTTTGTTTTTTTACCACTTTTACCTTAAATATTAATCCCCCTTTCACGTTTTGTTTGAAGCTAAATAAGATAATGATAAATTGAATGTTTTTAACATGAGCAAGTAAGGATGATAATGGTGAAAATATGTGTCATTGGTACAGGGTATGTTGGTTTAACTACTGGTGCTGTGTTGGCGGATTTAGGTCATGAGCTTTACTGTGTTGATAAGAATAAATTGATAATAGAAAAATTAATTGAGGGAGAAATCCCTATTTATGAACCAGGATTAAAGGAACTAATTGTTCGAAATAAAAAAAGAGGTCTTCTTCATTTTTCAACGGATATCCAGCGTATGATAAAGGAATGCCCAATTCTTTACATCACAGTTGGTACTCCTACAAAAGAAGATGGGAGTCAAAATCTAACAGCGATTAACGAAGTCATTGACACCTTGGTGCAGACGATAACCTCTCATAAAACAATCATTATTAAAAGTACGGTACTACCAGGTACCAATGAATGGATTCATCAAACATTAATAGAAAAAGGGATCGACTCGCGTATGTTCGACGTTGTATCCAATCCAGAGTTTCTTAGAGAAGGAAATGCTGTATTTGATATGATGAACCCGGATAAAATTGTTGTGGGTGGAAAAAGCACTCAATCTATTAAAATAATTCAAACTCTGTATGAGAAGTTACAAGCACCTTATATTATTACTTCATTAACAGGAGCAGAGATGATTAAATATGCCAATAATGCCTTGTTGGCAACAAAAATCTCATTCATTAATGAAATCGCCCGTATTTGTGACGCCTATAATGTGGAAGTAACGCATATTGCAAAAGCGCTAGGAACAGACAATAGAATTGGTCCCTATTTTTTGAATGCAGGATTAGGTTATGGTGGGTCTTGTTTTCCAAAGGATATTCGGGCATTAGAATACGCTGCCAAACGAAGAAATGTCAATCCTGAGATGTTAAGGGCCGTTCAAAATGTGAATGACTCTCAAATTGATTTGTATATTGATAAATTAACAAATAAATTAACAAACTTGGATGGGAAAAAAATAACCGTTTGGGGCTTAGCTTTTAAGCCCGACACAGATGATATACGTGAATCAAGGTCATTATTATTAATTGAGAAATTATTGGAAAGAGGGACAGAGGTCCACGCCTATGATCCTATTGTCAATTCTTTTGAACCTGCCATTACCATTCATCATGATATGTATGAAGCTATTAAAGGAGCAGATGCATTAATTATTGCAACAGAATGGAACCAGTTTAAAACCGTAGACTGGAAAAAGGTAAATGAGTTAATGAAGGGAAATATTTTAGTGGATGGACGGAATATCATTGACCCTAAAATCGTAAGAAAACATCAACTTCAATATATTGGGGTGGCTAGACAATGAGGATTATCGTAACAGGAGCCGCAGGGTTTATCGGTTCTCATTTATGTGAGAGGTTATTAAAGGAAGAAGAGAATGTTGTTATTGGCATTGATGGTTTTATAGACCCATCCAAGAAGTCAACTAAACTAAGAAATATAGAAAATCTGTTGATTCATCCACGTTTTCAATTTATAAATAAGAATTTACTAGGCATTGATTGGAGTGAAATTCTTGCCAAAGATGATGTGATATATCATTTAGCTGCTGTGCCTGGTGTTCGTTCAAGCTGGGGTAACAACTTCAAGTTGTATGAGGAAAATAATATTCTTGTCACCCAACGGCTATTAGAGGCTTGTAAGAATGTTTCTTTAAAGAAGTTTATTTACGCTTCCACCTCTTCTGTATATGGAGAAAAGGTTGGTATGGTTTCAGAAGATTGCCCACTTTCACCACTTTCTCCTTATGGTGTAACGAAGCTAACAGGAGAGTATTTATGTAAGGTATACAGTGAAAATGATGGTCTTCCAATAACTATTCTTCGGTACTTTACTGTTTATGGACCTAGACAACGATCTGATATGGCATTTCATCGATTTATCGAATGCATTTTAACGAATAAACCTATTCCAATATACGGTGATGGCAAACAAACACGTGATTTTACGTTTGTAGAAGATTGTGTAGAAGGAACTTTTGCTGCTCTTTATGCAGAGGGTACCCTTGGAGAGACAATTAATATTGGTGGTAAAGAACGGAAATCTATCTTGGATGTCATTGAAATATTAGAAGAGTTAACAGGGAAAAAAGCCAACGTGGAATTTATTGGAGAACCGCGCGGGGAACCGCGACATACTTGGGCAGATATTTCAAAGGCATTGAAGATTCTGCAATATAAGCCAGCTGTGCCGTTAAAAGAAGGGCTTCTCCGAGAAATAAATGATTTAAAGATTATTTATAAGGAGGAAGAGTAATGAGGCTTGCTTTAATTTGTACAGAAAAACTCCCTTCTCCTGCTATAAAGGGAGGTGCAATTCAAATGATGATTGACGGTGTAGTTCCTTTTCTTAGTAAAGAAAATAACTTAACTATTTTCTCTGTCACCGATCCATCTCTACCTAATTATGAAGTGCGTAACGAAGTGCAATACATTCGGTTACCATCTGAAAGTTATGAAATTGATATTGCTAAAATACTTACTGAAAAAAGGTTTGACGTTATTCATGTTTTTAACCGTCCATTAAATATTCCTCTCTATAAAAAAGCTTCCCCTTCAAGTCAGTTTGTTTTAGGACTTCATAATGATATGCTTTCTGAAAAAAAGGGATCACTGGAGAATGGAAAGGAAATTGTAAACTCTGTTGATAGGATTGTTACGGTTAGTGAATATATAAAACAAACTGTGGTGGAAAGGTTTCCAGAAGCAGAATCAAAAACAAAAGTAGTTTACTCAGGAGTAGATTTAGTAGAATATCCTCCTGTCTGGTCAGAGCAAGGAAAACAAATTAGAGAAGAATATCGACAAAAATACAATATTGGAGATAAAAAGGTCATATTATTTGTTGGAAGGCTCACTAAAAATAAAGGACCTCATCTTCTAATATCCGCCTTTAAAGCTATTGCTAAAAGATACCCTCATACTGTACTTGTGATTGCTGGGGGAAAGTGGTTTAGTGATGATGGAATAAATAACTATATTCGTTATTTGAAGAAACTAGCCGAACCGTTAGGTGACAAAGTTATTTTCACGAATTTTATTCCTGCAAGTGAAATTTCTAACATCTTTTTAATGAGTGATATTTTCTGTTGTTCTTCCCAATGGCAAGAACCCTTAGCTCGGGTTCACTATGAAGCTTTTGCTGCTGGTATCCCTATAATATCAACAAATAGGGGAGGAAATGCAGAGGTAGTTTCTCATAAAGAAACGGGTTATTTAATTGAAAAGTATGATCAAGCTAGTGAATTTGCAAAAGGAATTAATTTCTATTTAAAGAACCCGGATACTATTAATAGCATTACCCGAAATGCAAGAGAATTAGTGGAATCAAATTTCCAATTTCATCATGTTGCTAGCCGGTTAACCAACGTTTATTCTGAGTTGATTCCAAAACAAAACAAAGATAATTATCGTAAAATGTTTCGGTCGCCACTCTTTCGATTCTAATCGATTAACAAAAATGAGGGTGAGTAAGGTTGCTAGCTAACCTTTTGCTCACCTTTTTTATTGTAAGTAAACATGATGTGAATAATGACAGTTAAAAAGCAAGATTTTGCGACCGATAAAAACTATTGGTGTGTAGGTGATCAGGTGATTTTAAGCATCATTCGTCGGTGATATACTAACAAGCCTTCTTGTACATAAGCAATAACTTTTAAAGAATATCATTTCTAAATCTAAAGGCAAACTGACTTTTCATTGTGTTTAATCTTTAAACAGTAGGAGCCTTATTCCTAATTTTATCTTGTTACAGTCACTTTACCATATCAGAAGTTTTCCTTATCTCTATTTAAATAAAGCCGTTGAAATTTTATGATTGTAAAATTTCAACGGCTTCGTCATTTTCTGCACCCCATCGTTGATTCAGTCTAAGATTCAATAGTTGCTTGCTTTATTAGCTAATATTTCTTTATTAATCCATGGTATTGAAGCAGTAGTAATCCTCTTAATTGGCTGCTTTTGTTTTGGTCGGATAGGTTTTTTCTCTATAGGCGAAATCTTCTCAGCTACAGCTTTTTTGGTTAACAGTTGTTCTTCTTTCTCGCCATTCATGTTTGAAGTACTACTAATGTCAACGTTATTTTTAATTTTATAATCAATCCCGCTCCAAACTTGGGAAATATCGTCGATGACTCGATTCCAATTATGATTTTTTTCTACAAAGCTACGACCATATTGACCCATTTCTCTACAAAGAGAAGGACTAGAAAGTAATTTGGATAAATGAGCTACAAATTCTCGAGGATCATCTGCTTGTTCAACGATAAACCCATTTTTTCCAATCTCGATTATTTCAGGGTTTCCTCCACGAGCAGTTGTCACAATAGGTAACCCAGCCGCCATTGCTTCATAATGTACGCGTGCTAACGGCTCTTCCCATTGAGAAGGACAGACGAATATATCGGCAGTAGCAAACCAGTCTTGAATTTCATCAGGATGAACAAAGCCAGTAGTTATAACAGGTATAGGAAGGCGTTCTGCAATCGCTTTAATATAAGCAATGTAATCAGTCATTCTATTATCACTAAAGCCTTTACTTCCCATTAAAACCAAGGCCGCATTAGGATGCTTTTTAGCCAAATCTAGCATGGATCGTAAAAGTATATCTGCTCCCTTGTTCACTGAAAGTCGTCCAGCAAATAAAATTACCTTTTTCGATTCTAGTTTGTGTTTTTGACGCATGGAAGCTCTAATCCTTTGACCCTTGACAGAATACGTTGGAACAAATCGCTCTAAATCCACTCCTGAATAAATCGTTTGAATTTTAGGTTGGGCATCGGGGTAAAGCTTTACTATTTCATTACCAATATAATTACTAATGGTAATAATCTTATCTAATTGATCAATTGCTTTCTGGGCTTCTTCAGTATCTATTTTTTCCCTCTTGAACATATCATTGTGCATGCTTAATATGAGTCGTGAGTTTGGTGCCACTTCCCGTATTGGTAATACTAAACGGGGGCGGTTAAAAATGTGAATTAAGTCAAAAGTATTGTTTTTAAGATAATCTACGACACCTTCCCTGTAAGTCTCCAATAATCCTCCTGGAACCCTTACATAATGAACACCATCTTTTATTTCTTTATCCGGTAATGTGTCATCGTTCCTTCCGATTATTGTAATAGAATGGTTTTTACTTAAGTTTGGAATAGCTCCAGCGATGAATGTTTGTATTGCTCCTCCTTTTACTGGTGGAACTGGGAGTTTTTCCGTACAGACTATTAGCACTTTCATTTCCTTTTTCCCCCTCTCCATTCTTTACGTAATTGCTCAAGAATTGGCCATTTGGTCTTATCTATTTCAACGATTCGCTGGACAATAGCATCCAAATCACTATTTAATGCTATGGTTGGTTCGAATAACATATCTTTTACATTTTTATAATATAAATTTGGTAATGAGAAATCGATCAAGAGAATCTCAAACAACTCGTCAGTGATAGGGTTAGCTTCATTGTACGCTTCTAGCATGCCTACAATCCAATCAATATCCCATCTTCCTAGATCATCCATAGAACCAGATATGAGTTTGCGTAAATCACGAATAGGCAAATCATAGGCTACACCATCAAGGTCGATGATCCACATACCTCCAGGTCCCATTTGTCCATTCGACCATCCATAATCCTGATGGACTAATCCCCATTCTTTATTTCCCTTTGCGACCAACTGTTGATAAGAGGATTGCTCCAGCATAGTCAATGCTTTTTTTGCTTGCTCCTCAAACATATCAACTGTACTTAAAATCGTCTTACTCGTGGGCATTTCTGAATATAAGTTGGCTACATTTTTAAACCAAGATATTTTTCTCACTACTTTTTTATATGCATTAGGCCATCGTAAAAGTCTTGAAGCATTCTCTGCTCCTTTAGGAGGAACATATCCTTTGGAAAGTTGATGGAACTCTCCAATAGCGTTACTCAATAGCTTTGCTCCTTCAATATCGGCAGATACTTGATATAGAGGTTCAATCCAATCGGCAACAAACCAGATTTTCCCTCCCATTTCCACTATATTGCTACCCGATTTTGTCTTTACAATCGGTGGTATTCTAGCCTTTTTTTCATTAACTAAATATTCCTGTGCACCAATGCTAAATAAACTCCTGGAGGGTTTCCGATGGAGTATTTTTAAACTTTTGGGTCCTATGCTCGTATTAATCTTCCATATTAGTCCACCCTTATCTGCCTTTGTTGTAATAACTTCCATGCTACTCACATTAAAATTGTATTGTTTAATCACTTGTTGAGCCATTTCTTCAATAAATGGTGGCACATATAAATCAGCTAATGTCTCATCTAAATCCCATGGTGTAATAAGCTGCTCCAAACTAGTCATTCCTTTCCTTGGGTAATTTGTCTTTACATCCTATTCACTTTGGCAAAAATAGGTTGGACATTTGTCCATATGAAAATGAAAAATAATGTGTATAAGCCCATGTAATAAAAGGTGAATCAAGAAGATATTTATTTTAAAGTTTGAATTCCTTTCCATTTAACTTGTTCAATTGGAATAAAAGTGTAACGAGTGAAGTAAAAGGGAGAATATGTAATAAGCAATATGGAGAAATTTGATGATAAGTGGCACTAAGAACAGAATTTCTTTGTGTGAGATGTGATAAAACACCATTCATTAACGTTAAATGCTTTAGCAAATTAAGAGTTGTCAGGGATATGTCAGACGGGGGATGATAGCACATCTTACTTTTAAAATTATGTAACAAAAGAGCATCAATGTTTTTTATTTGAAACATTGATGTCCTTTTGTTTTTTTATATTTGTCATTATTTTTACATATCTATCAGTATATTGATAGATATGTAAGATGTCTTTACATGAGATTTATAAAAAATATAATGTAATTTTCTTTTGTTAAATAATAAAATGTGATGGAAAAACAGATATTTATTAAAAATTAATGAGTATAAAGATTTACTAATAAAACTTTATACTGAATATATTTAATTTATAAAAAATTTAGTCTTTTCATACAATTTCTTATCCACTATAATAAATGACAAGAAAACACTGAGACAACAGTGTTTTCTATTAGAAACAAAAGCTCTATAGTTGATTTGGTTTAAATGGTCTGAAAATTGAAAATAAGGGGGAAGGGTAAATGAAGAAGAACAAAAGGGCGTTACTGGCTATTATGTTAGTGCTAAGTATGTTTCTAGTAGCTTGTGGGAGTGGTGGTGGACAAGCGTCAGGAGATGGTGAAGGTGAACCAATTAAATTAGGCTTTACACTTGCTTTAACAGGCAATTTTGCTTTTATGGGTGAAGGGGTGAAAGAGGGGGTAGAGCTTTTCTTCGAAGAGAATGATTACAAAATTGGTGATAGACCAGTAGAACTTTTTTTCGAGGATGATGCTGGAGATCCTCAAAAAGCCTTGAAGAATTATCAACAGTTAACCCTGAACCAGGAAGTGGATTACCTTGGAGGAGGTACAATTGGTAGTATTTCATATGCTCTCACAGAAGCTGCTGAAAAGGATAAACGTGTACCAATCATTAATGTAGTCGGTTCAGGTAATAGCTTATCATGGGGAGACAAAAGTGATTATGTTTGGCGAATTGGTTTTTCCTCTCTCAATTATGCAGGCACATTAGGTGTTGATATGGCTGAGAATATTGGTGAAAAAGCAGTCGTTATCGCTTCTGATTATGTGGCTGGGCACGAACAGGCGACTGACTTTTCTGCTAATTTTAAAGAACACGGGGGAGAAGTATTAGATATTCTTTGGGCACCTTCAGGTACAAGTGATTTTTCTTCTTATATTAATCAAATCAAACAGCATGATGCTGATGCTGTATTTATGTTTATACCAGGTGCGGACGGTCCGAGATTTGTGCAACAATTTAAGGAATTTGGATTAGCTAAGAATTACGCTCTTGTCGATGGTGGTTCTGTTTTGAATGCCCCTTCAACAGTTGAAGCAGTTGATGATGCAGTAGTTAATGGTTATACACTGTCTCATTATCATGTGGGTTTAGAAAATGAGTTAAACAAAAAGTTCGTTGAAGATTATACCAAGAAGTATGATAAAGTGCCCGACAACTATGTTATTAACGGCTATGATACGGCCAAAGTTATGTCAGAATCAATTCAAAAAGCTGGTAGTACAGAAGTTGGGGATATTATTGAAACTCTAAAAGCTGGTTTGTCATTTGATAGCCCTCGTGGACCAATTGAGTTGGATCCAAAAACGAATCACCCAATCCAAAATCACTATATTTTAAAAGGTGCCGAGAAAGATGGAGAAATCGTCTTTGAACTCGTTCGTACGTATGAAAAAGTGCAAATGCCGGCAGAAGATCCTGGATACGAGAAAGCAAAATAAGATTTAAAAGGGACTCTTTACCTGTAAAAGAGTTGTAAGGGAAAGGCATGATACTCCATCCATGCCTTTTCCAAAAAATATACAGAGGAAGTTATTTCTTCTAAGGTATTTATTCTGAAGGGAGTCGAACAAGTGGAATTTTTTATTGCTAACACCGTTTCAGGATTGGCGTATGCCATGTTGTTATTTTTAATGGCTGCAGGTCTCTCTATTATCTTTGGTTTAATGAAGATTATGAACCTTGCCCATGGATCTTTTTTTATACTCGCAGGATATGTTGCTTATTCGTTTTCTAGGAGCGGAATGAATTTTTGGTTATCAATGGTTTTAGCAGTTATTGTAATTTCCATTTTTGCTCTTATTATTGAAAAATTGCTTATATCGAGAGTGCATGGAAGTGAAACCGATCAGGTGTTGCTAACTGTTGGTCTCGTTTTTGTACTCGGTGATTTGGCGTTATGGATTTGGGGAGGTAACTTTCTCTCTATTCCAGTTCCAGCACTCTTTGATTATTCACTAGATTTTGTGGGAATGACATTTCCTGCTTATCGTCTGTTTGTCATTGCTATGGGTATTCTGTTTGCTTTCGTTCTTTGGTATTTTGAAGCAAAGACAAGAGTAGGAATGATTGTTCGAGCAGGTGTAGATGATATGGAAATGGTATCAGCACTTGGATTTAATGTGAAAATCATTTTTTCAGGGGTGTTTATCTTTGGTGCTGCTTTGGCTGCTTTCGGGGGTGTGCTAAGTGGACCTATACTTGGAATGTACCCGATGATGGAATGGGAGATTCTTGTTAATTCAATGATTGTCGTCATCATTGGTGGTTTAGGCAGTTGGAAAGGTGCTTTTATTGCTTCAATGATTGTTGGGTTTGTCGATATTTTCGGAAGAATTTATGTGCCTACGTTTGCGTTGGCCTTTATCTTCATATTAATGATCGCAATTTTAATGGTTAAACCAACAGGTTTATTCGGAAGGGTGGAATCATGAAAAAAGCATTATTATCAACTATTTTTTTGCTTATGACTGTCTTAATTCTGCCTCACATCATTTCTCCATTTATGGTGTATTTATCAACAGAAATTCTTGTTTTCGCCATTTTTGCCATGAGTTTGGGTCTGATTATGGGTTTTGGAGGAATGCCATCATTAGGCCATTGTGCACTATTCGGTTTAGGTGCCTACACCGTTGCTATATTGAGTGAATATACAGCAAATATCTATTTACTATTAGGTGCAGCTATACTAATTTCACTCTGTTTCTCACTTGTTACAGGTTATATTGCTATTCGTAATAAAGGAGTATTCTTCTTAATGATTACATTAGCTTTTACTCAAGTCTTATTTTTAATTACTTCAAGAATGAAGTTCTGGGGTGGAAATGATGGTTATAGTGCAAGTGTGACAGCTAATTTTGGTTTTGGGGAGATTACTTCTAATATCGGTCTTTTTTACATGATGGGATTTTTCTTTGTTCTTACTTATTTTCTCTTGAAACTTTTTGTTAATGCCCCTGCAGGCAAAGTGCTAAAAGGGATGATGGAGAATGAAGGCAGAATGATTGCTCTAGGCTATAACCCGAAGACTTATAAAATGTTTGCTTATTTAATTGCCGGTAGTATGGCAGGTTTAGCTGGAGGTTTATACATTTATAAAACACAATTTGTTTCTCCAGCACTCTTCAGTGTGCATATGGGGGCAGAAGTAATGATCATGGTTTTTATTGGTGGTATGGGTACGATTTTTGGTCCGGCATTAGGTGCTGGGGCATTTGTTTTCCTGCAAAATTATATTAGTACGATGACGGATCGCTGGCCGCTCATCTTAGGATTAATATTCATAGCAATTGTTCTTCTAAAAAGAGGAGGGATATTGCATCTCATCCAGTTTGTTTCGACATTTGGCTTAAAGTTATTTAAATCATCTCGGAATGCTCCTGTAGATAAACAAGTTAAAGGAAAGGAGCAAGCAAGCTGATGACATTATTGAAAATTGAAGACTTAAATAAATCATTTAAGGCATTGCATATCTTAAAAGGTGTCAATATTGAAGTAAATAAGGGAGAACGTCATGTGATTATCGGCCCCAATGGAGCTGGTAAAACAACTTTATTTAATTGTATTTATGGTACATTGCCATTATCTTCAGGAAAAGTTTATTTAGCAGGCAAACGTATTGATCATATTCCATCCTTTAAAAGAACCGAGAAGGGGATGGGGAGAACTTTTCAGAAGAATAATCTTTTTGAGGAATTAACAGTTGAAGAAAATGTGCGTTTAGCGATTATGGGGAAAAAGAAATATCGCCTCAATATGATTAAGCCTATGCAGAATTATAATGATTTAGCAGAAGAATGTCATAGGTTACTAAAAGAATGGGAAATGACAGAGCGACGTAATGTATTGGTCAAAGAACTTTCCTATGGTGAACAACGTTTATTAGAGATTATCTTGTCCTTGAGCACAAATCCGGAAATTATTCTCTTGGATGAACCGACCTCAGGTATGTCGCCAACAGAAACAAGTAGATTTGTTAAGCTAATCAAAAAAATACCTGATCATATTACTTTGGTTATTATTGAACATGATATGGAAGTTGTGTTTAGTTTGGCTAATAAAATTACTGTCCTCCACCATGGGACAGCGATGATGACGGCTAGCCCTGAAGAAATTCGAGGAAATCAAATGATCCAAGAAATTTACTTTGGTGGAGGAGCGTTGAGTCATGATTGAGCTAAAGGAAGTACATTCTTATTATGGTCATAGCCATATATTACACGGTGTTAATTTAAAGGTGAGTAAGGGTCAGTGTGTTGCACTTCTTGGTAGAAATGGTGCTGGCAAAACCACAACGATTCATTCTATCGCTGGGCTAGTTGTGCCTAAAGAAGGTACCATCCAGTTTAAGGATAAAGAGCTTGTTGGTAGAACACCAAACCATATTTCTAAAGCTGGTGTTGGTCTTGTCCCTCAAGGGAGACGGGTTTTTCCCTCTTTAACGGTGAAAGAAAATTTATTAATAGCTGAAAGAAAAAGTATATCTAGTGAAAAACAATGGACAATTGAAGAAGTTTATCAATTATTTCCGATATTAAAAGAACGTGAAGAGAATATGGGCAATGAATTATCAGGTGGCCAACAACAAATGCTAGCCATTGGCCGTGCGCTCTTACTTAATCCAGACTTCTTATTAATGGACGAGCCATCTGAAGGACTTGCACCTGTTATTATTGAACAAATCAAAAATATCATTTTAGATGTCAAGAAAACAGGGTTATCGATGCTAATCGTAGAACAAAATATTGATTTAGCCTGTTGTGTGGCAGATGAAGTGATTATTTTAAACAAAGGAGAAGTCGTTTGGCAAGGGTTTCCTGCTGAGCTATTGCATAATGATGAATTATTAAAAGTCCATTTAGGTGTATAAAGTAACGATGTATCATGAAATCGATTAAGTGTATCAAATCAATCACGAACAGTTGATGTTTTTGAACTGCTTCGTGATTATTTTTATATTGTTTCAAATTACCTCCTACATTATTTGAACTTTTTACAGTCGAAAATGTTCTCTCATTTTAAAAGGACCTTTGAATAGAAAGATGAATTTGATGGGTATCTATATTTATGAAAGAATATGGAATTATTTCAAAAACAACCGATATTAATAGTATAATTTACCTATTAAATCATTCGGGGGAAGCATTCATGAGTTTGTTTAAAAAAAGAACAAGTAAAAAGTTAAATGAAGAGGTTGAAGAAGGAAAGGGTGTATTGGACCTTGGTGACGCATCTAAGTTCACACAACAAATGGAATTAATTCAGTTAAGTGAAACTGATTTATGTCTCATAAACAAGATGCAGCCAATCATTCAAAAGAACAGTGAACAATTAGTTAATCAATTCTATGATAATATTTACAAAGAGCAATCACTTATTGAAATTATTGAAGATTATAGTACGGTAGAGCGCTTAAAAGGAACATTGAGGGTACATATTGAAGAAATGTTTGCCGGTATAATAAATGAAGAGTATGTGGCGAAACGGTTACGGATTGCTCACGTGCATGTGAAAATAGGCTTACAAACGAAATGGTATATGTCTGCCTTCCAAGGATTATTATTATCGATTATCCAGCTTGTAGAAAAGATGGAGCTTACTTCGCGTGATTGCTGTCACCTAATTGCAGCCGTAACGAAAATTTTTAGCTTTGAACAACAACTGGTTTTAGAGGCTTATGATACAGAAATAGAAACATTAAAAGCAAGAGAAGAAGAAAAGAAACAAGAAATAAGGGGAAATGTAGCAACAGAAACAGAAACCCTTGCAGCCATTTCTGAGGAAACTAACGCATCTTTCCAAGAATTAATCGCTCAAGCAGAAGAAGTAGTCGAGCATGCTGAAAAGGGGCAAGATTTTTCTCTAAAAGCGAAGGAGTATGCGGAAAACGGCAAGCAATTTATCAATGAACAAGGGGAGTTAATGTTGACGATTGTCGACTCTGTTGCAGAAATTAAACAAGATGTTAAAAGTTTATTGTATGTGATGGATGAAATGCATGAAATCACTACAATTGTAACGGATATATCGAGTCAGACGAATTTATTATCCCTCAATGCTGCTATTGAGGCCGCTAGAGCAGGGGAACATGGACGTGGGTTTTCGGTAGTGGCAGAGGAAGTGAGAAAACTTTCGGATCAAACAAGATCGTCTGTAGAAAATGTCTCACAGTTAATCGCTAATACAAATGGACAAATTGATAAATTAAGTGAATCACTTCAAGAAGTAAGTAATACAGTCCAAAACGGTCAATCTCATATGAAAGCGACAGAAGAACATTTTGAATATATTGTTGGTACAATGAAAGATACGATGCATCAGAATCATAAGATTATGGAAGAAATCGATGGAATTGTTAACGTAGTCCATCTTTTAGGAAAAGGGTTTGAAGAGGTCGCGTTTACAGCAGAGAATTTAACCTCAATTGCACAAGATATGTGACGATTAGAAAGAATATTACATGGGTAAATGAAAAGGTATGCTAAATCCTTTATTAAAATGAGGACAGAAGTGTTGTTCAATCCAGTCTAGCTTTTTATCTTAAACTGTACAACACTTTCTATTAATAGAATCTGCTCAGCTATTTGGTCCTTTGTTTTTCTTTGATGTTTGGGTGTTTTTTGTAGGAGTTTTTTTAAATAGTATAAATCACGAAGAAAAAGAAATTGTTCCGCTGTTGTTAACATGATCAACACTCCTATTTATTTCTGTCCCTACTTATTTACCCATTTGTGTAAAAATCAAACAAAATTTATTTAAGTAAAAGCTAGGTACACATGGTTGTACCTAGCTTTTATTACTTTTAACAAATGTGTAAATAGCTGTCTTTTTATTCATGAGAAAAGGTAAAAAAGTTAATATAATTAGAGATAAGCCACTTACTAAGAATATATTTTGAATCCCGAAAAGGTGAATAAGATAGGCTCCCCCAAGAGGGGAGATGAAAATCGTTGAACTTGTTAATGATTGATAAATACCTGCAATGGAACTCACTTCGTCTTCCTGTGGAATTGTTTGTATACAATAGTTAGTAATAATAATAGATATGCCAGTTCCTATCCCGCACAGGACACCAAGAAGGAAAATATAGCTAAGGGAAAAGCCTTTTTCTAAAAAGCTAAGGCCAGTAAACCCTAAGCCAAGACTAAGAAGGGCAAAACTAAGCCATCTCTCTAAGCGCACAAACCTTTCTTTTTTACTAATGATATAGATTGTTAAGACTGAACCGCACCCAATGCTTGCAATCAATAGTGTCATATATGCAGGTTTTGTTGGTGCAACTAGTTGAAATAGCGCAGGGAATTGTGCGTCAACTAATTGGATAATGAACATTCCTACTATATTTAGTGACAAGACAATCATTAAAGTTGGAGCACGATATAAACTTTTCCAACTGGCTTTCCATTGATTTAAAAAAGTATTGTCAACATTTTCACGCGATGATTGTGAAAACTTTGCTTTTGTTTGTATGATTTTTCTTAAAGAAAATAATAAACAAGCAGAAATCATAAAAGCGAATGCGTTAAATAGTAGTAAATGTTTTGCAGGTAATAAGGTGAGTAATGCGCCACCTATTAATGGTGCAATGATTTTTGCTGCTTGATTCACACCTCCATTCCAGGAAACAGCCTTTAGTTTTAGATGAGCTGGAATGAGCTCATGAACTAAACCTTGTTGAGCGGGAAAGTGAACAGTACCAACAAAAGATCGGAGTGCCAATAAAATGAGTGCTAACCATGGAGTGTTTGCAAAGAATAGCAAAATTGTAAAGAAAACCGTTACTAAATCAGCACATCCCATAAGGATAATTTTATTGCGCTTTTGTACAAAGATGCCGGAAAATTGCGAAAATAAAACTTGTGGTAAAGCATAAGCAATGGGTATGAAAGCAAGTAGAAAAGAACTCGTTTGCCATACATATCCGAATAGGACCATAATCGCTACCATGTCAAACCATTGACCAATCATTGATAGGCAATAAGAGATAAATAACCTACTGTATCCTTTGATTTCCCAAATGGAACGCGCAACTTCTTGTGGTTGCCATGATGAAGGGAACTGCTGAGTGCGAGTTTCCACTGTACTCAGCAATTCTTCTATTTTGATTTTCGCTATTTCAAAAGTATAATGATCCATGGTTTATAAAACAAGTTCGCCAATATTAGTTACTTTTTGCTCATCATGATCTTGTAAAACATGTATTTCACCTTTAAAAGATTGACTGATCTTTTTCTTTAATATCACTTTTGTTGTTTCATCTACAACTAAAATATCCCCTGCTAAAATAATTTCTGAGATATGGTCCATATCTGCATGAGTTAACGTGTCATTTATTGTTAGTTGATCTTGGATGATTATCGTTGTTTGTGAATCTAACTGTTTAAAGTTAGTCGAAAACCATGTCTCCTCTTTTACTGCTATATAGTTTTTAACATATACAAAAACTTCATTTTCGAGATTGGCTAATTTTTCAAATAAAATATCTTCTGTACCTTCTGGGCACAAGATATAAGATAAAGAATGAATAGAAGAGAATGCTTCATTCAATCCTTCTCTAGTGACAGTTGAATCAATAAATATTGGTTTGGTTGTATAAATCGATTGTTCTTTATATCTCTTAATATTATGTTTATTTAAATGGGTTTGAGTTGAGAGTACTTGATACCCTTTTGGGATCATGTTTTGGTTACCGTTAATACTTAATTTTCCTGAGATTAAAGGTTGTTGAAAATCATAATAACGAATCGTCCCGTTAATATCTAACCTCGCGATCTTTTCCTTTAATAATGTTAAATCAACATGCTCATCAATTGTTATTACTCCATTTACTAATAGATTTGTGCCTTCACCTAGCCCTTCTAAATATCCTGTTGTTAAATGAAGGTTTCCATTTTCTAATTTAGGTTCTGGCCCTTCATAACTGACTAATGTACCATTTGTTGTTAATAATTTGGATTGAATAGCGCCGTTCAAGTGAGATGGAGAGTAGATGATACCGTTGACAATAAATGTGATGTTTTTTTGCTGAAGTTCTTCCAGTGTAACATCTACATTCACAATGACTGCTCCATTGATAAACACCGTTTCATTGTCATCTACAATTTTTAAATAAGCAGAATCCACCTTGTAGACACCGTTAGCCATTTTCACATTCTTCTCTACCATAATGGTTTGGCCAATATTTTTTATATTTAATTTTGGCACGAGGTATGCATTCTTTTGTGAATAGACGAGTAACCCTACATTATTAATCTTTTCTATTTCTTGAATGCTTTCTTCAGTCGCTTGAATAAGATTTAAAACCCCGACATTACTATATTTTTTTCCCATTATTATTGTTCCTCCTCTAAGATCTTTCGTAGTTTTTTCATTGCTTTTGCTAAATGATACCTAACAGTTGAAGCTGATAAACCAAGCTTTATAGCAATTTCATCACTTTTTAAACCAATCCAGTATTTTTTGAAAATGATATCACTTTCAATAGCTGATAATTGACTAAGTAACTCTACCATTTCAATTGAGGTTTTCATAAAGGTAGGTAAAATCACTTCTTCATTTTGATCAATATTCATTTCTCGTTTGAATTTTCTCCGCTGATCAATCAATTGATTTTTCATGACACGGTAAAACCAAGCTTTTTGCTTATATTTTGGCCAAGAAGACAAATCATCTAAATGCATGGCCTTTTCTAAAGCTTGTTGGATCAAATCCTGTGCTTCATGCTCATCATAAGCAATAGACGAAGCAAATTTATATAAATCATCGCGCAATGATAAATAAATAGATTGCAATACAATCACCTTTATTCCATGGAAAAGTAGTTTTTCTTCTTAGCTTCATATAGATAACGAAATAGATGCTGCAAATGTTGGTGGAAAATAAAAAAATTTGAGAAAAGTGCAATTTTGAACCCTTCATTTTGTACATTCCTAAATAATGAATGATATACATCAATTCTCTTCACCTTTACAATGACTGCTTGTCTGGAAACTTTTCCTTCCCTTAAAGCATACATCTTTTATTCGTCTTATGAATAGAACGTATTAATATTTAGAATTTAATAAATATACAAACAATGGTACGATAGATAGTAGTTATCTGATTATTTCTAAGCGCGATAAGGGGGTTTTTAAGATGAAGGTTTCACTTTTTGCTACCTGTCTAGTCGATATGTTTAACAGTAAAGCGGGGGTAGCAACTGTAGAATTATTAGAAAGGCTTGGCTGTGAGGTGGATTTCCCTGAAAATCAAGTATGTTGTGGTCAACCATCTTACAATAGTGGTTACGTAAAAGAATCAAGGGATGCAATGAAAAGGATGATAGAAACCTTTAGTCATTCTGAATATGTAGTTTGTCCATCTGGTTCATGTGCCTATATGTTTCATGAATATGAGCATATATTTAAAGACGATCCACATTGGGGGCCGCAAGCAAAAAAATTAGCTAAAAAAACGTATGAATTAACAGAGTTTATCGTTGATGTGTTAAAAGTTGAGGATGTAGGCGCAAGCTATCAGGCGAAAGCTACTTATCACACTTCCTGTCATATGACACGATTGTTAGGTGTAAAAGAAGCGCCGATGAAATTATTATCACATGTAAAGGGATTAGAGTTTACTGAATTGCCAAACAAAAGTCAATGCTGTGGATTTGGTGGAACATTTTCTGTAAAGATGGGGGCCATCTCAGAACAAATGGTAGATGAAAAAGTTGCCCATATTAATGAAACAGGAGCAGAGCTTTTAATTGGCGCTGACGGTGGCTGTTTAATGAATATTGGTGGTCGAATGGATAGAGTGGGTGAACCAGTGAAAGTGATGCATATTGCTGAAGTATTAAATAGTAGAACAGAAAGATAGGTGATTGATGTGCCAATGAGGATTGGAAATGAGCAATTTACTGATCGAGTAGCGTCTGGTTTAGAAAATCGCTTTATGAGAGGGGCGGTTTCAGGGGCGCAAGATCGCTTAGAAGTGCGTAGACAGGATGCAGCAAATGAATTGGGTGATTGGGAAGAATGGCGAGCACATGGGGAAGAAATTAGACAACATGTATTAGAAAATCTAGATTATTATCTGTTTCAACTAAGTGAAAATGTAGAAAAGTTAGGCGGACATGTTTTTTTCGCGCAAACACCAGAAGAGGCTAATGATTACATTAAAGGTGTAATTAAGAAGAAAAATGCCAAGAAAGTAGTAAAGTCGAAGTCAATGGTGACAGAAGAAATTGATCTCAACCATCATTTAGAATCGGTTGGGTGTGAGGTCATTGAAACAGATTTAGGTGAATATATTTTGCAAATTGATGATCATGACCTTCCATCACATATTGTTGCTCCAGCACTACACAAAAATAAAGAGCAAGTAAGAGATGTGTTTACAAGGAAACTAGGTTACCAGGGAACAGATAGACCGGAAGAATTAACACAACATGCTAGGAAAATGCTAAGAAATGAATATTTAACAGCAGATATAGGTATAACTGGGTGTAATTTTGCCGTCGCTGAAACAGGTTCAATTTGTCTCGTAACGAATGAAGGAAATGCCGATTTATCAACTTCTTTGCCCGATACACAAATCACTGTAATGGGAATGGAGAGACTTGTGCCCTCGTTTACAGAATTAGAAGTATTAGTAGGAATGCTTTCTCGTAGTGCAGTCGGACAGAAATTACCCAGCTATGTTACCGTTTTAAGTGGCCCAAAAGAAGAGGGAGCAGTGGATGGCCCAGAAGAGTTTCATTTAGTTATTGTTGATAATGGTCGTTCAAATATATTAGGTGGAGAATTCCAATCGATCCTACAATGTATACGCTGTGCCGCTTGTGTAAATGTCTGTCCCGTTTACCGTCATGTAGGCGGACATTCATACGGTTCTATCTACTCAGGTCCAGTTGGTGCAGTACTGTCTCCATTACTCGGTGGTTATGAAGAATATAAAGAGCTTCCTTATGCTTCCACATTATGCGGGGCGTGTACTGAGGTTTGTCCGGTGAAAATACCATTGCATGACCTTCTTCATAAACATAGGCAAGTCATTGTTGAAAAAGAAGGAAAAGCCCCCATATCTGAAAAGTTAGCGATGAAAGCTTTTGGTCTCGGAGCAGCTTCTCCTGCTTTATATAAAATGGGTGGGAAATTTGCCTCAAAGGCTGTTGGGCCATTTTCTGATGGGACAAAGCTCACAAAAGGTGTCGGACCATTAAAGGCGTGGACGGAAATCCGTGATTTTCCTGCTCCGCAAAAGGAAAGATTCCGTGACTGGTTTAAACAAAGGGGCAAGGAGGAAAAGAATCATGGCGATTGAAAATAGAGAAATATTTCTTAAGAAAATTGCAGCACGATTAGGAAAAGAAGAAGTAAGGAAGAAGATAGAAAAACCCGAGTGGAAATATGCCCCGCAAAAGCGGGTGTTAAAGGGGGCATCGCAGTCCGAATTAATTTCGGTCCTAAAGAACCAATGCAAATTAATTCACACGGACTTGATTGAAACAAATCTATCAAACTTACCGCAAACATTAGAGGACCGAGTGTCAGATTACGGCGGTGAATCCATCGTAACTTGGCGTGATAGTAGATTAAAAGCATGGGGAGTTACAGCCAAGCTTGAAGAATTGCATAAGCAAGGGGTAGCGTACTATGAATGGAATCATGAAGTTGAAGTAGAAAATATCGCAATAGCTGAAAAAGCAAACATCGGATTAACGATTAGTGAGATTACCCTTGCAGAATCGGGAACTGTCGTATTATTTAGTGATAAACACAAAGGCAGGACAGTCAGCTTCTTACCGGAAAAATCAATTATACTTGTACCTAGAAGTTCTATTGTACCGAGAATGACACAAGCAGCGGCCTATATCCAGGAAAAAATAAAAGAAACAGGAGTCATTCCTAGTTGTATTAACTTTATAACTGGACCAAGTAATTCTGCTGATATTGAAATGAACTTAGTCGTCGGTGTACATGGACCCATAAATGCAACATATATTATTATCTCTGATTTATAAGATTACTGAGGAACAAGGGATTATGCAAAATGAGAATCCGAACAAATACTAGGGATTAGTGTTTGTTCGTTTTTTTTATGAAATGGATTAGTTTTCTTCATTCGGTTGTTTGTTATTATTTTCGTCAATGCGCTTCTCTAGATTTCCTCCCACGCAATTATCATACATATATACAATTATTAGAAATGGCCATTTTTTTATTCTTATCCGCCCTTATTTATTTTTTAAATATAATTTTTTGGTTTGTTTCCGTTCTTTTAGTGGTACATTTATTTTAAAGAAAGAAATCATTGTTTCTTCTTAAATGTAGGAAAAAAATAATTATTCGCAAAATAATTTTTATTGCTAATTTATGATATAATGACCATGTAAAAATTAATAGACAAGGAGTAATCGCTATGCTGAAAGATCTATTTATAGGCTTATCTCAAAATCAATTTTTAAATAGTGCAGCAAAAAAATATGGTTTAAAACTGGGTGCTCAAAGTGTCGTTGCGGGTACAAATATTGAAGAAGCGATTGTTAGGATTAAGGAATTAAATGCCCATGGTATCGCATGTACAGTCGATAATCTAGGGGAATTTGTTAATCAAAAAGAGGATGCGACTGCAGCAAAAGAACAAATCTTAGCAGTTGTTGAAGCGATTCATGAGCATGAAGTCGATGCCCATATTTCGTTAAAACCATCTCAATTAGGCTTAGACATTGATTACTCCTTTTGTTTGGAGAACTTAAAAGAAATAGTAAGTAAGGCTCATGAATATGGCATCTTTATCAATTTTGATATGGAGGATCATGGCCGTTTACAACCTTCATTTGATTTATTAGATGAATTATCAAAAAGTTATGATAATATAGGGACTGTTATCCAGGCCTATTTTTATAGAGCAATAGAAGATATAGAAAAATATAAAAATTATCGTTTACGTATTGTAAAAGGTGCATATAAAGAACCAACTGAAGTTGCTTATACTGCGAAAGAAGAAATCGATAGCAACTATATTAAACTAATAGAATATCATTTATTACATGGTAAATTCACGTCTATTGCAACACATGATCATCATGTAATTAATCATGTGAAGAAATTTGTAAAGGAACACGATATTGCAAATGATCAATTTGAATTCCAGATGTTATATGGATTCAGAAAAGAAATGCAATTAGAGCTTGCGAAAGAAGGCTATAATTTTACCACATATATTCCGTTTGGTGATGACTGGTATGGCTATTACATGCGACGTCTCGCAGAAAGACCACAAAACATCAACCTCGTTGCAAAACAAGTATTTAATAAAAAGACAAATACCATTCTTGGTGTTGCTGCGGGTGCATTCTTACTCGGTAGATTATCTAAAAAGAAAAAATAAACTGATATAATAAAAGGTTCCGAATAGGAGCCTTTTTTTGATTATAGAAAATAGAACATAAGGAACCCCTATATTTAATAGGGGTTTGCTTATGTTAATTTTAGAGCAATTTTTCAATGTCACTTGTTATTTTTTCAGGTTCGGTTGTTGGTGCGTATCTGTCGTATACCTCCCCATTCCGGTCAATAAGAAACTTGGTGAAATTCCATTTAATATTCTTTGAAAGTACACCTTTCTTCTCTTCTTTTAAATAAGCAAACAGTGGATCTGTGTTATCACCGTTTACATCTATTTTTGCAAACATTGGAAAGGAGACACCATAATTCACTTGACAAAACTCTGTTGTTTCATCGATATTTGCGAATTCCTGGTTGTTAAATTGAGCACATGGAAATCCAAGGATGACAAAGCCTTTTTCTTTATACTTTTCATATAGCTCTTGCAATCCTTCAAACTGAGGAGTAAGACCGCACTTACTTGCCGTATTAACGATTAGGATTACTTTTCCTTCAAAATCTTTTAACTGTTGAGTATGACCATTTGTTTTTTTTACTTCAAAGTCATAAATCGTTTTCATTATTATTCCTCCAAACATCAAGTAGTTTTATTTTAGCCGACTTTACTATTTATAGGTAGGATTCCGCTTGTTCATTGAAAAGCATTGATTCGCTTAATTCTTTTCTTACCCTATTAATATGGTTGTTCATTAATTGCCGCGCTTCATTACCATTTCCTGATGCAATTGCTAGATAAATATCACGGTGCTCTTCCATAGTAGATTTTTCCCGTTTATTGTCTTCGGCAAACCGGTTTGACCTCGTTACTTTTATAGTATTTTTCATATGTTCAGTAAGGTTAGTCATAAGTTTAATAAATATAGAATGGTGTGACGCATAAACGATATGTAAGTGAAATTGAAAATCCGCGTGGATGCCGTCTTCGGACGTGGATGCCGTTTCCATCGCTAAAAGCGAATGGCGGATATTGGCTATATCTGTTGATGTCGCTCTAGTTGATGCCAATCCAGCACACTCCACTTCTAAAACTTTTCGTAAATCTAACATTTCATATATATTTGTCTTCGGATTAGCAGAAAGGATAGGTGCTTCAGAAGTTAAACAATCAACTGATTTAATGTATGTTCCACTCCCTTGCTTAATCTCTAAGAGACCTTTCATTTCTAAAATTTTCAATGCTTCTCTAATTGATGTTCTGCTAGAGGAAAAGAGAGTTGCAAGTACTCTTTCAGGGGGGAGGCGATCTCCTGATGAAAGTTTTTGGTTGATAATATATCCTTCTAATTGTTCTGTAATAATCATATGTGTTTTTTTCTTTTGCGACATGATTTCCACTCCCTTTCATATCATCATACAAAAAAAGGGAAAATGCAGCAATTTTAAATTTTTAATTATTGATTTTTTTGAATTTTCTTGTACAATGAGAACATGTTAGACCAATTTTCTCAAAATTCAATAATTGGTCTGTACAATTTGATTTGTAAGGAGAGAGACTAAACAATGAAAACAACAGAGGGCAGTCAAACGAATAATCAAGAATTAGTAAGCGCTTTATTGAGCTTTTTAACAGATGAACAAGTATCTATTAATGAAACCATTCTTAACTTACATAGTAAAGATGAATCCTATCATAAAGGTAGTCATCCTGATATTGTTGTTTATCCCAAAAATGCTAGTGAAGTAAGTCAAATTATACAAAAGGCGGGAGAATTCCAAACGCCGATTATTCCTTTCGGGGTTGGGTCGAGTTTAGAGGGACATGTCATTCCTTACAAAAAGGGAATAACGATGAATTTTACTGAAATGAATAGAATTTTAGAAGTAAAGGAAGAAGACTTTTTAGTAAAGGTTCAACCTGGTGTGACTCGTTCGCAACTAAATAAAGAGTTGAAAAAATACGGTTTGTTTTTTCCTGTTGACCCAGGTGCTGATGCTACATTAGGCGGAATGGCAGCAACCAATGCAAGTGGTACCACTTCTGTTAAGTATGGTGTAATGAGAGATCAAGTACTAGATTTAGAAGTGGTTTTAGCTAATGGGGAGATCATACATACCGGTAGTTTAGCCGCCAAATCTTCTTCTGGCTATCATTTAAATGGATTATTTGTCGGGTCAGAAGGGACTTTAGGCTGCTTTACTGAGTTGACGTTAAAAGTGTACGGTATTCCAGAATTCCAAATGGCTGGTAGAGCAACCTTTCCTACAATTGATGATGCAGTTGGTGCTGTAGTTGGCATCCTACAAGCTGGCATTCCGATTGGCAGAGTTGAACTGGTAGATGAAGCTTCAATTAATCAAGTGAATATTTTTAGTGAGACTAATTACGAGATTAAACCAACGCTATTTTTAGAATTTCATGGTAATGAAGCTGGGCTTCAACAAGATGTTGAATTCATGAGAGAAATTGTAGCTGATTTCCATTGTCAAGATATAACATTTGAAACAGATACGGCTGCTCGTAATCTTTTATGGGATGCAAGACATAATTTAGCCTACGCTTATGTGCATGGCTATCCAGGTAAGAAAATGATGGTAACAGACGTATGTGTACCGATCTCAGAATTAGCGGGTGCTGTTACATATGCTAGAAAATGCCTAGATGAGATTAATTTAATTGGTGGCCTGACAGGACATGTAGGAGACGGAAACTTCCATTCGCTTGTGATGATTGATTTGAATAATGAAGAAGAAGTAAACAAAGCCAAACATTTCAATGAACAACTTGTCTTGTATGCCTTAGAAAAGGGTGGCACTTGTACTGGCGAACATGGTGTTGGGGTAGGAAAAATGAAATATCAAGAACAAGAGCATGGGAAAGCATTAGAAGTGATGAGGAACATTAAGAATGTTTTAGATCCAAATCACATCTTAAACCCAAATAAGGTTATTCCTTTTAATTTGGAGGAGGAGAGTTAATTGAAGATTCTGGAGGCGGTTAGTAATCTCGCAGGAAAATATTTCGCTTTTCTTGTTATTATTGCAGCAGTTGTGGCTTATCTATATCCACCGTTATTCGTAGTCTTCGGTGGATACATTACCTTGTTACTTGGCGTAGTCATGTTCGGTATGGGTTTAACTTTAAAACCGGTGGACTTTAAATTAGTATTTTCTCACCCACTCCCTGTTTTACTGGGTTTTGTGGCGCAGTTTACAATCATGCCTTTGATGGCTTTCGCTATTGCCTACCTTATGCAATTACCGGCAGAATTAGCAGCAGGCTTAGTACTATTAGGATCAGTCCCAGGTGGTACAGCTTCTAATGTAATGGTGTATTTAGCAAAAGGAAATGTACCATTATCGATAACTATGACATCGTTATCCACTTTGATTGCACCAATAGCTACACCGCTCATACTTTTAGCTCTAGCAGGTCAATGGATGCCCGTTGATGCGTGGAGTATGTTTGTATCAATTGTTCAAGTAATTATCGTTCCTATTATACTTGGTTTAGTAGTGAAGAGAATATTCCCGGTTATCGTAGAAAAAAGTATTAACGTTGTTCCACTTATTTCTGTTACAGCAATCATTATTATCGTAACTGCTGTTGTAGGAGGGAATGCTGAGAAAATTGCTTCTTCTGGGCTTTCTGTCTTTATTGCGGTGATGCTCCATAATGCAGCAGGTTTACTATTAGGATATATGGCTGGCGTGCTTTTCAAAATGGATGAAGGTACGAGAAGAGCGATTGCTATTGAGGTGGGCATGCAAAACTCAGGGCTAGGTGTTTCACTAGCAACTGCTCACTTTGGTCCAGTTGCCGCTATTCCAAGTGCTTTAGGTGCTGTTTGGCATAATATATCTGGTCCTATCTTAGCTACGTACTGGTCCAAAAAACCAGCAAAAGAAAAAGAGGTAATCACTAAAGAAACAAAAGCGATTTAACTATATACCAATAATAAAAGAGCATCCACTACGGATGCTCTTTTTTAAAATAAGAGAATATACTAGTTTATTGTACAACAGCGATAATTCCTTGTTCATCGTCAAGTACGAGGTTTATACCTGCATATGGATCGCGATTAAGAAATTCATCTAACCATAATCTTAATGCTTCGATCATATTCGCTGTAATCAAGACTTGCTTACGGCCGCCAACATGAGATTCGGCAGAGAAACCATAATCGTCATCATACATGAGCTCAATTTCGACTTCTTCTAGCTTCACTTGTTTTTTACGAGAAATGTACACACATAATGCATTGACAATATCTTGTTCAGGAATAATTAATTGTTCCATGGATTTGGTTCCTGTTTTTTCTTTTTATCTTTAATCATCGTAAAGATTTTACGAATAATCATAATGACAAAGACGATAGCTAAAACATTGACAAGTAAACCAAGAATACTACCTAACATACCCATATTTCCAAACAGGCCGCCAAATAATAATCCTGCTAGTCCACCTAACATAAGTCCTTTCATTAATCCGCCAGAAAAGAAACCACCATTATTCTTTTGTTGTTGATTTGTAGCTGTGTTGTTTTTTTGTTGTTGATTATTTTGAACGTTCGATTGGTTGTTATTGTTTGTCGTGCTTTTATTAAAGTTTACACCTTTTTTACCTGATTTATAAGATTTCGCCTCAACAGTTGAAACCTGGTCTTGGAAGATTGTTGTTCCTACTGGTGAAAAGACAAGTGCTGCAGTAAGTATAGCTGCAAAAATTTTCTTCATTATCTATAGTTCCCCCTAATAGTGTATTACTACTTATTATATCAAAATAGGTTAACAATTTGTAAGCAAAATTAGATTGTGCGTTTTTTGACATAAATGATTTAAACGGTTATTCATTGCAATGATGATAGAAGTCAGCTATAATTTTCGCGATATAGATAATTTTCAGAAAGGTTGTGTTTACTTGAACATATACTCACTTGCGTTTGCAAAAGAAAAGGACCAACAAGATCAACTGGCAAAATATCGTAAGGAATTTTACCTGAGAGACGATTTAATATATCTAGATGGCAACTCTTTAGGGTTATTATCTAAAAGAGCTGAAAAATCACTACATGAAGTAATTCAATCCTGGAAGGAATACGCAATTGATGGTTGGACCGAGGGAGGGGCTCCGTGGTATTATATGGCCGAAACAATTGGGGAAAGCTTGGCCAAGCTCGTAGGTGCTAAGAAAGCAGAAGTTATCGCATCAAATTCTACGACAGTTAATTTGCATCAAATATTAGCTACCTTTTTCCAACCAAAAGAAGGTAAAAATAAAATTATCGCAGATGAGCTAAACTTTCCGTCTGATATTTATGCGATCAAAAGTCATCTTCGTATGAGAGGCTATTCAGAAGAACAATTCATTAGTATTAAGAGTAGAGATGGTCAGTTTATTCGCGAAGAAGATATTATTGCAGCGATGAATGAAGAAATTGCACTGATTATTTTACCAAGTGTATTGTATCGAAGTGGACAGATTCTACAAATGAAAAGGTTAGTCGAAGAAGCTCATAAAAGAGACATACTAATTGGATTTGATTTATGTCATTCAATTGGTGCCATTCCCCATTCATTAACAGAATGGAATGTTGACTTTGCCTTTTGGTGCAACTATAAACATCTAAATGGTGGACCTGGTGCTGTAGGTGGTTTATATATCAATGAATGTCATCATGGAACAGCTCCTGGCTTGGCTGGATGGTTTGGTTCTCATAAACAGAAGCAATTTGATATGGAACATGAGATGACTGTAGCAGATGACGCAAGTGCATATCAAATGGGCACGCCACAAATTTTAAGTATGGCACCATTATTGGGAGCGCTTTCTATGTTTGATGAAGTAGGGATTAATACTGTTAGGCAAAAGTCATTGCAATTAACAGATTATATGATGGACTTAATTCACAATGAATTAAAACCTTTTGCCTTTCAACTATACAACCGAACAGATGAGAGTAGAGGAGCACATATTTTACTTGGGCATAAAGAGGCTGCGAGAATTTGCAAAGCTTTAAAGGAGGAAGGTGTTATTCCTGATTTTCGCATGCCAGATGGGATCCGTTTAGCCCCTGTGTCCTTATATAATTCCTTTGAAGATGTTTGGCGTGCAATAAACATATTGAAGAAAATCATGGAAGAGGAAACATATAAAAAGTTCGAAAATATACGAGGAGTGATTGCCTGATGGGACATTGGATAGATATTTCTCAGCCACTGCACAATGGGATGGCACATTGGCCAGGAGATGAGGCTTTTTCTTTTAACTTATCTGCAACGAGAGAAGAGACTGGTTCGGTTAATATTGGTCAACTGTCTACAAGTATACATATCGGTACCCATGTAGATGCACCGTTTCATTTTATAGAAGATGGTAAAAAGACAAATGAATTAGATATTAATTTGTATATTGGTAGAGCTAAATTGATTGATTTATCAGGTGAAGAAAGAATCACGACTGCCCTATTAGATCAATTCCCATTACAGAATGTAAAGCGACTATTAATCAAAACGAGTAGTGAGCCTAAGCCAAAGCATTTTCCAACAAGGGTCCCTGTCATCAGTGAAGATGTCCCGTTATATTTAAAAAAATGTGGGGTGGAACTGATTGGTGTTGATTTTCCGTCAGTGGATGAATTGGATAGTAAAGCATTACCTATTCACCATAAGCTCCATCAACATAATATTCATATACTAGAAAATATCGTTGTTCATGATATTGCACAGGGAGACTATGAACTGATTGCTCTTCCACTAAGAATTGAAGGCGGAGATGGCAGTCCAGTAAGAGCAGTAATAAGAAAATTAGAAGGAGGGGGTGCATGATGACAAAAAAACAGGGGCAGCCCCCGTTTGAGAATGAAAATGGGATACACACCGCATTCGATGAGAATATGACATATGGTGAATACTTACAACTAGATCAAGTACTGGGCGCGCAAAAAAGGTTGTCTGGTCACCATGATGAGATGTTGTTTATTATTATTCACCAAGTATCTGAATTATGGATGAAACTTATCTTACATGAAATTCAATCAAGTATTGCGGCCATTGAAGCTGATGACTTGTCGACAGCACAAAAATGCTTATCTAGGGTAACGAAAACACAATCACAAATTATACAAGCTTGGGACGTTCTATCTACTCTTACACCATCTGAGTATATCGAGTTTCGACCTTTCCTCGGACAAGCTTCAGGCTTTCAATCTTATCAATATCGTATGATTGAATTCGCGCTAGGGTATAAAACACCGCATGTGCTGAAAATCTATCAAAAAGATGCCGACTTGAAAGAAGAGTTGTTGAAATCATATGCAGCAAAAAGTCTCTATGATG
The DNA here is from genome assembly GCF_044790165.1 of Cytobacillus kochii. NCBI lineage: Bacteria > Bacillati > Bacillota > Bacilli > Caryophanales > Bacillaceae > Cytobacillus > Cytobacillus kochii. The sequence goes on from NZ_CP085254.1 coordinate 1,354,792, forward strand.
TGAGTATCCATTGTTTACAGCGTAATGGTTTAACAATTGATGAGACGATACTTTGTAGAGATGTAGAAGATACTTATGAATATAATGAGTCGGTAAAAGAAGCATGGAAATCGGTGTATTTAAATAACGAGAAGTATTGGGAGCTCTATGAATTAGCAGAGAAACTAATAGATATTGAGGATTCGTTTCAACAATGGAGATTTAGGCATATGAAAACAGTAGAGAGAATAATAGGCTTCAAGAAAGGTACAGGTGGCTCATCTGGCGTCGGTTATCTAAAGAAAGTCATCGATCAACAATTCTTTCCTGAGTTATGGATGATTAGAACAGAATTATAAATGAATAAATAGTAATAGTCCAAAAAGCCCTCTACATCATTTGATGACAGGGGCTTTTTTCTACTTTTATAGCAAATTGTTACGTAAACGAATGATAAGATAGGAATAATAAATCATTAGGTAAAAAGTATTGGTTTATTACAGGTTTTGTTTTTTATACTTAAATTTCTGAATATTTAGGTATTTACTCTCTTGTCATATTTTCCTAATATTACTATATTTATTCTTAATTGAAGAACAATTGAAACGAGAAGGGAGGAGGGAGTATTCGAAAGGTCATTTCGGTCATTGGTAATAGTTTATTTGTCCTTCTCATTTTATTAGGTGTTCTTTCTTTATACACGCTAATCACTAGTGACCAAAATCAAGAAAAGCCACCATCTCTATTTGGAAGAAGCCTTCTTATTGTATTAACAGGAAGCATGGAGCCGAGTATCTCACCAGGTGATGTTGTTGTGATTAAACAATCTACGTTCAATCAAATCAACGAGAATGATGTGATTACATACCGAAATGGGGCAGACTTTGTCACTCACAGAGTAACTGAAGTAGCTAAGGATGAGTCTGGCTCTTTTTTTAAGACGAAAGGCGATGCGAATAATACAGAGGATGAGACGAAGATACGGTCTGAACATCTAACAGGTAAAGTAGAGTGGGTGTTGCCGAAAGTAGGCTCTATAGCTGAATTCTTAATCAGTCCAATTGGTTTAAGTTTGATGTTTTTCATTGTTCTTGTCATTATTTTTTCAGACAAGTTATTTAAAAGGAACAAAAAAATCATAAATGAATTTGAGGGGGAGAAGAGTTGAAAACAAAATTATCGTTAAGTTCATTGGCATTATTATTAATTGCTACAGCTATTTTTGGGACAGTTGCTTATTTTTCTAAAAGTTTTACGAGTACAGGAAACACAGTTCAAGCAGCAAAATTTAATGTGAACGCAGTGAATGAAAGCGGTGAGACAATTGGGGATGGACAATTCTCCTTAGGTGAAAACTTTTACCCAGGGATGGATCCTGTCAAAGTTTATGCTTTTGAAATTCAAAAGAATGATACGGAGGTGCCCGTTACTTATCAAGTAGATTTAATTCCATCGGGTAAATTATTCCCTGCCAATGGCAACTCGCCAATTGTTTTGTCATTAGAAAGAAAAGTGAATGGGGAGTGGAAGGAAATCGATCATACTTCAACATTTAAACCGACAGTCGATAACGAGCAATTTCGTATTTTCGCAAGGTGGCCACATGGTGACAATGATATTAACTTCCAAGGGAAAACAGGAAACTTAAAATTGAAAGTTGTCGCTACGCAAGTAGATGAAGAGGAAGGACCTCCGTTTTATACTGGTTCAATTGCTTTTAAGGCAACACCTTCAGGGGATATCAGAACAACAGCAAATAAAGAAGTGAATTTTTATAAGAATGACCAAGGCAATAAAGTCATTGAAGTGAAAATGGGAGAAGGGAATGGGGAGTTCGAGAAAAAAGTCGGTAATTTTACAATAACAGAATCACAAGAGGGAGGAAATACATGGTATAAAGTTGTGACAGATCATGAATATTACGCTGGTCCAAAAGTTTGGAAATTAACAGCGGATCGTGTCAATACTTCTCAGGCTGGTGTAATCGATTTTAGAAAAGATACGAATGTTTATCTAACTATTGAATCGCAACAGTTATACAAATGGTTTACCGGGAATAAATAGTACACACATAAAATGGGGGGCAAGTTGTTTGTTATTGTATGAATCAATATATATCTTCTTTTCAGCCTAATCTAACGAGAAAAGGGTAAAGAATGATATATACGAGTAATCTACAAAATATAACGATAGACATGCTATCAGGGTTTTTTGTAGGATGGGGGAATTATCCGCAACCGGAAACGCATCTATACCTAATGCACAACAGCTATAAAGCGTTTGTGGCCATTGATGAAACAAACAAAAGAGTCGTAGGCTTTATTACAGCTATCAGTGATGGTGTGATCTCGGCATACATTCCGCTACTAGAAGTACGGCCAGACTATCAACAGCAAGGAATTGGAGAAACACTTGTAAAGATGATGCTACAGGAACTGAGCGATATTTATATGATTGACTTATCTTGTGATGATGATTTAGTTCCATACTATGAAAGATTCGCCATGACGAAGGGAAATAGCATGATTATACGTAATTATGAGAGGCAGTCTGGGAGAAATATTAAGAGAACGATATAAACATGTTCTCGCATTAAAACGGGCAAATGCTATTTCAATAGCTTTGTTCGTTTTTTGTATTGGCAAAGGAATGAAATGGAAGGAGTTCACATTAATGTTATAAACACAACAAGTTGAATATTAGTTGTAAAGTTAATGGTTTCCTGCTTTTTAATTTGCACTGGCGGGTTGTCTTTATTTTCCGAAGGACTTCCAGTATGCTTATGTTGAGAGCAACTGTGAGGAGGATACATATGAAGAAAATCTATAGTGATATTATTCAATTTAGAGGTAATCATTATGATTATGGTTTCTTGCAAGGGGAGTTATTAAAGGACTCATTGTCCGTAAAAAATAGAGAAGACCAGTGGAAGGTAAGAAAGCCACGCTTTACGATCAATGTAAAAGAAGCAAAGTCGATGATTACACACTTTGCTCCAGGTGTTTGGGATGAACTAATGGGTTTACAAGAGGCATTAGAATGGCCAATAGAGCGAGTATTACAAGAATACGGTGGCTATCGCGTGAATCATCATAAATCAGGCTGTTCTATATATATAGGTGAGGATTATTTAATCCGCAATTATGATTATCATCCCAAAACATATGAAGGGCGATATACACTATTCCAACCGACTGATGGAATGGGCTATAGTATGATTGGTCCATCGCAACGAGTAACAGGGCGAATGGATGGTATGAATGAGTGTGGTTTAGCAATGGGCTATAACTTTATGAATAGAAGAAGACCAGGTGATGGTTTTATTTGTTGTATGATTGGCAGACTTATTTTAGAGTCATGTCAAGATGTTGAAGAAGCAGTTGCGATGTTAAAAGAAATTCCTCATCGTCATTCCTTTACTTATGTTGTTCATGATAAAAAGGGAAGAAGTGCGGCAGTGGAAACCACCCCAAGAGAAGTGACAGTGCGTGAAACACTATCTTGTACAAACCACTTTGAGAAACTCTTATCAGAAAACCGTCATCAATTAGCAGATTCAAAGCGTCGTTTAGCAGTTATGGAAGAAAATCGCGCAGCAATGAGCAGTCCAGAGCAAGCTTTTCAATTGATGAATGGTATAGGTCAAGGTGTATTTTCTGATTTGTATGGAAGCTGGGCGGGGACCATTCATACATCTGTTTATTTTCCGCGTAGCCTAAAAGTATGGATGGCATTGGGAGGAAATCAACAACCTTATGAGATTGACTTTGCTTCTTGGCTATTAGGAAAAGAGTTATCAATCGAGAGAATGACGGGTGAAGTGGACACGGATATTCCTTTTCTTCATATGGATGAAGGGGCGAATTGGTTTAAGTGAAATGATAAAAAAGAAAAAGCCAGTTGTGCAAGGGAAGAAATGCGCAAGCTGGCTTTAGGGTGGCCTTTCATGGTACTGATTTTGATTATAATTCTCTTCTCATCGCCTTAAGAACATCCACTTTTGTTGCTCTCTTTGCGGGGCGGAGACCTGAGAATACGGTAACGAGTAAACAAATACCGACACTAATAAGGGTCAGTGACCAAGGGATATATGACAATAATAGTCCTTCTGGAGCTGCCTCATCAAATGCTGTTTGAATAATAAATGGTACAGATAAATTGACTAGGAAGCTGACACCATAAGCAACAATCGTCCCAAAGATGGCGCCTAATAAGCCGATATAAGTACTTTCTAATAAAAAGATATTTTTAATTGTACGTGGATGTGCACCAATCGCTTTCATAATACCGATATCCGGTGCCCTTTCCGTTACAGCCATTGTCATCGTATTGTATATACCAATGGATGCAATGATCAATGCAATCGTACCAATAAAGATAAGGCCAATTTTCATAATAAGGAAGATGACATTAATTTGTTTCATTTCATTGGCAATTGAATAAATCATATAGCCTTTATCTTCAAGAGTCTTGTTAATTCCTTCTACTTCTTGAACGTTATTTGCGTATACTTTTACATAATCATAGACTTCTTCCGATTGATTGGCGTCAAGTTCGCCGCCTTCGTACATTTCAGTTGCCCCGCGCATAACGCCAGTGAATTGTTCAACTTCTTGTAAAATTTCTTCGGAAATAAAGACATGCTCTTCATACGCCCAATCACGAGCAGGCTTTTCAGCGATTCCTACAATTTTAACAGAAATGGTTTTCTTCGTTTCTTTCCCATCTGTTAATTTAATGACTTCCATGTCCATTTCTTTATTTAGTAAGTCATCAGTATAGACATAGTCCTCGTTGATATTTCCTTCATCATCGTACAATTTCTCAGGGTTAGCACCGTTTTTAATTAAGCTTTCAGTAAAGTGATAACCGACAACAACTTCATTCTCCCCCTCAGGTAAGCGCCCAGATGCGAGCTTGAAGTCTGCTTTTATCTCTGATGGAAAGTGTGTGACGATGGCATTCGTATTAGATGTATAGTCACCTAGATGGAAGAAAGGCATCTGCGCCAATTCATTCCTGCGGGTAACGGCTTCCACTCCCTCCATCTCTTCAAAATAAGTAATATCTTCATTTGTTAGTCCTTGTGAATCTTCTTTTCCGTATATCTCCACTTGGGTAACCAATTGGTTTTGCATCATATCAGAAATAATCGATTTATGAAGTCCGAAGCCGACAGAGGCAAGTACAATTAAGAATGCAACACCAATCGCAGTAGCAAGTACTGTCATAAACAATCTAGATTTATTTTTCTTTAAATTTTGTCTAACGAACTTAAACTGATCTTTAAATGTCATTTCGCTACTTCCTCCAATACATGACCGTCAACAATTTCTATTGTACGATGACCGAACTCGGCAACCTCTTCATCATGAGTAATGATAAGAAAAGTAATCCCTAATTCTTCATTTAATTGTTTAATGAAAGCGAGTAAGCTTTTCTCTGTGTCACTATCTAGACTACCTGTTGGTTCATCAGCAAGAATAAGAGGTGGATTTACTACAAGTGCACGTGCAATACTGACCCTTTGTTGCTGGCCACCGGATAACTCGCTGGGATAATGGTCCTTGAACTCTGCTAGTCCAACACGCTCAAGTGTCTCTAACGTTTTTTGTTTACGTTCCTTTTCATTCATCCCTTTAAAAGTTAGCGGCAATTCAACATTTTGGAATGCTGTCATACTTGGAATCAATTGAAAGTTTTGAAAGATAAAACCGATATGCTGAAGTCTAAAGGAAGCAAACTCTCCTTCAGAAAGCTCAGTCACAGTTTGATTATTAATCTTAACTTCACCCTCAGTTGGTTTAATAAATCCGCTAATGATATTTAATAGGGTTGATTTTCCAGATCCGCTTTTACCTACAATGGATACAATTTCTCCTTTGTTAATTTGGAATGATACATCCTTCAGAACAGGTATGACCGTTTTCTTCTCTTTTTTACCTATTTCAAAAGAATGATAAATCTTATTTACCTCAATCATGCATTTTCCCACCTTTTCTTTTGAATACAACATAATAGACGTAAGTGAAATGAAGTATCCCTACATATTTAGCTAAAAAATCTTTTTTAAATGCAAAAGTCATTCAATTGTTGATAGAGATCGAGTTGAAGTAGTGATGTTGTGATAAACTATTATCATTGAGAAAAAGTTGAGGTGTACGTAATGGAAACGGTGTTGATCGTCGGTGGTGGCATAAATGGTCTGTCAGCTGCCCATGAACTACAAAAATGGAAAAACGCAAACAATCGCGACATTCGCATTATATTAACTGAAGCACAAAATCATCTAGGTGGAAAAATTAAAACCGTTGAAGCGGGTGGATTTATGATGGAAACGGGCGCTGATTCTATTGTCTCAAGGAAAGTAATGGGGAGAGAAATCTTTTCAGAACTGAATTTAAGTGATGAGGTCGTTTATAACGGGACAGGTCGCTCTTATTTATTTACCGATGGCGAGATAAAGCCCATCCCAGTTGATGCCGTATTTGGTATACCGACAAGTATCGAGTCATTGGCTAAAAGTACATTAGTCTCTGCTGAAGGTAAAGTTCGAGCATTAAAAGACGTTTATCACCATGAGAATCCATTTACAGTTGAAGATAGTATTGGTGACTTTCTTACCTATTATTTTGGTGAAGAATTAGTAGAGAAGCAGATTGCTCCGGTATTATCGGGTGTTTATTCTGGGAAACTACAAGATTTGACGATCTCATCTACCTTGCCAGCTGTTTTCGAATACAAAGAGAAATACGGAAGCATTATCATGGGGTTCAATGCTCATAAAGAGAAATATCAGAGTAGCGGTGAAAGGAAGTTCCTCTCTTTCAAAAATGGTCTGTCAACAATTATTGGCGCATATGAAAAATCTCTTGGAGCAGTGGAAATCAAAAAAGGATACGAGGCAAAATCAATACAAAAAGAGAAGCAACATTATAAGGTGAGTTTTTCAAATGGTGAAGTGATGAAAGCAGATCATATTGTCTTAAGCACTCCACATCAAGTTGCGCAACAATTACTTGATGACGCAGCGTTGAAACAGTATTTTTCTAACATGAAAAACAGCTCACTCATTAGTGTTTACATAGGATTTGATGTTCCTGATGCGGTTTTACCCGAAGATGGAACTGGCTTTATTACTTCAAACAATAATGAGCTACATTGTAATGCATGTACATGGACAAGTAGAAAATGGAAACATACGTCTAAAAGTGGAAATCTCCTTGTCCGTCTCTTTTACAAAAGTAGCCATCCTTCATTCGGTAAAGTGAAGGATATGGAAGATATAGGATTACTTGATCTAGCAAGAGAAGATTTACAGAAAAGCTTAAAACTAGCTGCTGAACCCATTGTATGGGATATAACAAAATGGAATGAATTAATGCCTACTTATACACTGGACCACCCGCAATTAATCAAAGGAATTGAACAAACACTTATAGAGAAATATCCTGGTGTGTATATAGCAGGAAGTTCTTACTATGGTTCAGGGATTCCGGATTGTATGGAGAATGGTATTGAAGTGGCTAGAAGAATAACAGCTACATTGTGAAGAAGTAAAAAAACAAGAGGGGGAAGGTTATTCCTCCTTCTTGTTATTTAGTTCTTCCATTTTTTCTTTCTTTTTCTTTTTTAAGCGCTTTTTCTCTTCTTCCATTTTACTTTCAATCCAACGTTTTTCTTCTTTTAATTCTTGTTTGATTAATTGCTTTTGTAACCTTCTTGACATCAATTTATCTTTTGTTGCTCCTGAAAGCTCTATTTCTCTTTTCACTTGCTGAAGTTCTTTTATTAAGGATATAGTCATTAGAATCATTACAAAGGAAAATGGGAATGCAGCAATAATCATTGTATTTTGTAGTGCTTGAAGCCCTCCGGAGTAAAGCAATACAGTAGCAATGGCAGATAATAAGACGCCCCAAATGAGTTTATTACGATTAGAAGGATTTAACACACCTTTTACTGATTGCATACCTAATACAACCGTAGCTGAATCACCTGAAGTAATAAAGAAAATGGAAATCAAGATGAGAGAGAGGAGAGATGTGATAAAACTTATAGGCATCTCTTTCAATGTCCCAAATAGCATTTGCTCAGTATTCATCGAAGCCAAATCAGCTATCCCTGTCATTTGCATATCGATAGCTGTGCCTCCTAAGAAAGCGAACCAAATAAATGTAACGATGGTAGGTACAAGCAATACTCCAATAGTAAACTCACGTATGGTCCTTCCTCTAGATACTCTTGCTATAAAAGTGCCAACATACGGTGACCATGCCATCCACCATGCCCAATAAAAAATTGTCCAATTATTAATCCATTCTCTACTTTGTTCATTATTTGGTGTTAATCTAAAGCTCATTTCTGGCAGTCTTTGTATATACTTCCCAATCGTATCTGTGAACAAATTTAAAGAATAAACAGTCGAACCAAAAACAATAAAAAAGACTAGGAGTACAAGGGCAAGTATCATATTGACATTAGATAAAATTTTAATACCTTTATCAATCCCAGTAGTGGCTGATATTAAGAAAATGACTGTAATAATGATAATAATCACTAATTGGATAAGAAAAGAATTAGGGATATTCCAAATGTAAGAAATCCCACCATTTATTTGACTAGCTCCAAAGCCAAGAGTAGTTGCAATTCCTGCAACAGTGGCAATAATCCCGATAATATCCACTATTTTACCTAACGGACCGTCTGTATTTTTCATAATAGGAGATAGTGTAGAGCTAATTGAACCATCTCCCCCTCGACGGAAATTGAAAAAGGCAAGACAAAGAGCAATAAGGACGTATATACTCCAACCATGAATACCCCAATGAAAATAGACATACCTTAAAGCGTCCATAGCTGCTTGATCGGTACCAGTTTGCCCTGTAGGAGAATCAATAGCGAAATGAGAAATAGGTTCTGCTGTTCCCCAAAAAAGAAGACCTGTTCCCATCCCAGCACTAAACAAAAGGGCAAACCAAGTAGGATAACTATATTCTGGTTTTTCATCTGACTTCCCCAGTTTTAATTTCCCATATGGGCTAACAATTAAAAATAAGCAAACACAGACAAAAATCGTGACTATGATTAAATAATACCAGCCAAAAGTAGAGGTGATGGCTGATTGAATAGCAGCTGTATAGTTTTCCATCACTTTTGGAGCGAATGCACCGATAAAAATTAAAACGAGTAAAATACCGACTGACCAATAAAAGACGGCCCCGAATTTCTGATGTTTAGTTTCATTATTCACTATCATATACCACCTTTTTTATTGTCAAAGCGTAACTCCTGATATTAAATGGAAAAATCCCTACTGTAATTCTTTTACCTTTTCTAGTGTTTCGAATTAAGACAAATATTATGTACACTTATCATGTGAAAATGGTGTGTGGAATAAGGAATATTGCAGTGATAGGAAGTATTTTTGTTCCTTTATGCGACCGGAGTTAACCTATCCAAACAGAGCAATAAATGACAGGCGTAAATAAATGATGCGATATACAATCAAACCGAAGGGAGAAGAGTCTATGAGTTGGGTAACAGATATACAAAAAGCGTTGGATTATATTGAAGCAAACCTGTTGAAAAAGTTAAACAGTAAGGAGGTAGCCAAACAAGCGAATACTTCTCCTTTTCACTTTCAACGAACGTTTGCGATTTTAACGGATATGACGCTAGGGGAATATATAAGGCGACGAAGATTAACGGGTGCAGCCATTGAGCTTGGTAATAATGATGAGAAAATTATTGATATTGCTCTAAAATATGGCTATGAAACCCCAGAAGCATTTACTAAGGCATTCAAAAAGCAACATCATATCTCACCATCAGAAGTAAAGAAATACCGTGGAAAGTTGAAATTATATCAGCCCTTAAAAATACATGTAACATTAGAAGGAGCCGAACCAATGAATCATACGATTATTTCAAAAGAAAGCTTTCAAGTAGTAGGCCTAAGAAAAAATTATTCCCTTGAAAAAGATGAAAACCTAGCAGAAATCCCAAAGTTATGGAATCAAGTCAATCAAGATGGGACTTGTGATCGCTTACTTTCATTAAATAATGGCTCAATAAAAGGTGTACTTGGTGTTTGCGTGGATCATATAAATCAAAGGGAGATTGACTATTGGATTGCTGTCAATCATGAGGGCCATTCTACTAGCTTTGAAACAATAACGATTCCAGCCTCAACTTGGGCCGTATTTCAAGTGAAAGGAGAGATGCCTAAAGCAATCCAGCAAACGTGGAAACAAATATTCTCAGAATGGTTTCCAACAAGCGGTTATAGACATGCGGGAACCGCTGAGTTAGAGGTATATCCTGAAGATGGCTCTAATCGTAGCGATTTTTACTCAGAAATTTGGATCCCTGTAATCAAAGAGTTGTAAGTAAAAAAAGCTGGGTTGTAATCATGAACCCAGCTAAATGATTTAAGAGGTTTGCTTGAGGTTTGTGGTTTCCTGCACAAAAACATTTCTTCCAGCCCCGATCCCACATAAAGTAAAAAGAACGGCAATAGTAATAAGGGCAAAAAATGCTGTATGCCATTGGTGAAAAAGGTCATAAAGAAGTCCAAGTAAGAAAGGACCACATGCTGCCAATAAATAACCAAAAGATTGGGCCATGCCAGAAAGAGAGGCAGCCTGTTCACTGTTCATAGATCGTAGACTCATTAATGCTAATGAATGACTTATCGCAGCGCCTAAAGAAAGACCAATGAGGATAATACTCAGAAATGTGATCACCATTTTTGAAGTGAGAAATAACCCGCATAAACCAGTGATAAGGGTTGTACCAATCCCTAACCCAATCCATTTTTGATGTGATAATCTTTCTCCTAAAATAGGAATAAAAAAACTTGCTGGTAGCCCCGAGAATTGCATGATAGTAAGCATCCAACCACCCATTTCTAACGTGAAACCTTTTCCTATCAATATCTCTGGTAACCATGTGGAAAAACCGAAATAGATAAACGATTGTAATCCCATAAAACCGGTGATTTGCCATGCTATTCCCGACCTAAACAATGTAGAGAATGAAAGGAGCGGAACAGGATTTTTTTTAGGTGCCTTTTTAATAAATGGTATCCATAGAAGACAAGCAAGTAAAACAGGGATTACCCAAATTAATAGACTGGTTTTCCATGCAATCCCATAGCTAGAAAGTGTGCCACTAATACCTGGTGCAAAACCAGCAAATACCCCCATTGATAGCGTATATATGCCAGTAATTAGCCCTATTTTTAAGGGGAATTGTGCTTTAACAAGACTAGGGAGTAACACGTTACAAATACCTATCCCTAATCCGATCATGAAGGTACCAAGAAATAGTATGAACATAAAATTAGTAGAGCGCATGAAGACACCTAGACCTATCAGTGTTAGCCCACAAAAAAGCACCCTCTCAATTCCCCATTTCTTTGCAAAAAAAGGCGCAAAGGGGGAGATAGCCGAAAAGGCTAATAAAGGGAACGTGGTTAGTAAACTCACTGTACTCGTATTAAACTGCAATTCATGTTGTATGTCACCAATAATGGGGCCAACTGAAGTAATCGCAGGGCGTAAATTGAATGCAATTGTGATAATCCCTATAAAAATAAGTATATTCCTACCTTGAACGCTTCTATCTGTCATAATTAACGCCTCTTTTCAAGTAATCAAAGACGCGTTAATTATAATGAATTTTCTGATATTTGTATAGGGCAATGAAATGTTTATCTATTATTTATTGGTCTTAGGTGGTAATTGGAGGCTTCGTAACAATTGGGTCTCTATACTATTCTGAACAGTATGCTCGATGAAGAAATCACTAATCATTTTTTTATACTTCTCGTCTTCAAACATTTTTTTATTTTGCAGTTCCATCTCAGCGAGTCCTTCATATTTGGCAATGAGGCAATAGGTATGGTCATTGCCAGAAATAGGGCAGAGGATTTCAATCTCGTGACTGTAGTTTTCGTTGCGAAAGCTTTTGATATTAGCGAGATTTTGAATGCCTTCTTGAAAGTTTTCTTGTTTTAGTTGAAATGATTGATATACATATATACTCATAATGAACATTCCCCAATCTTCTTTTATCAATTTAAACTTCACTCAATTTTGGTCGATATAGAATGATATAGGAGTATTTTGACATTAATATACCACGATTATTCATTTTCTTCTTAGAAACTTAATTAACGTTAGGGAGTTATGTAGTTTTTGCTCTATTATTTATCGGAATGTCTTTAAAGGTAGGGGAAATTCGACTTTTACTCAGTTGGAGAATTTATGCTTTATGTAAGTGTAAATCAAGTTTGGGCAGCTAACAATGTGGAATTCACACTTGATGAACGAGCCAATGGGATTTGCCCAGCTAACAATGTAGTATTCATGCTTGATGACCGAGCAAATCAAAATTTGCGTAGTTACCTTTCCGATTTTTACACATAATGAACGAGCAAGTCACATATGCCCAGCTAACTATCTGATATCGCTTTGATTGGTATGAGGAAACAGTTGCTACTCACTATTTGTTTATGAGGTTTATGAATGAAGAGTTAGGAAGGCAATAAAAAAGCACCTGATGACATCAGATGCTTTTCCCATGATGGTTACTTCTTAAATACCTTATTTACAAGTTCGTTCATTGACATGTCACTATTTACTTCAAAAGTCCCTGGACGTAGATCATTTTCTAGACCCTTTTTCTCTACGGCATCAAAAAAGTCTTTACCATTTTTAATGATTTTTGCAGACTCAAGCGCATTACCGACGTCGATACTAGTCATACCAGAGGTAACTGTGAGCATCGTACGGTAAACAGCTTTTTCGTTTTCATTTGCTTTTGCATCGTTAAGTTGCTTTTTAAGCTTTTCATTTTCTTCTTTAACAGTTGCAATATCTTTCATATCTTTATTGATATTGTTCCATTCTTCTTCACTGTGAATAATAAATCCTTGAGATTGTAGGGCTTCTTCCATCTCTTCTGTACTAATTTCTTCTTTCGTTGCTTCTACGGGTTGATCGACTTCTTCTGTTGCTTTTGGCTCGGCAGCTTCTGTCTGTTTGCTATCGGCCGGACTAAGGAAATAAGTAATCCCGAGAATGACTGCTGCGACAATTAAACCACCAGCAAAGCTGCGCATCGTTTTCTCACTCATTGAGCTACTTTGCTCCTTTCCGTACTACGTTTTTCGTATGGAGCTAGTAGGTTATTCACTTCTTGTAATGACATCTTTAGTTTTTGAGCGATGCTTTCGTGGGAGTATCCTCTTCTATGTAGGTCAATCATTTCACGTAGAAGTAATCTATGATCCGATTGTACTTCAGATGTACCTGCTTCTACCGCTGTTATCTCAGCATCTATTTCCATGAATTTTACTTTTTGCTGCAGTTGGTGAATTTCATCCATTAAGGAAAAAGAAACCTGGTCAATATGTTGTTCTTGTTCTGATTTCGATTGTTTACCCTTAACAAATGATAAAATGAGCAACACAACAGCTGCACCAAGTAAAATGGCTAATACCCATTCCATCTTATAATTCCTCCTTATATGAAACTATTATCCTGTGATTTTATAATTATACCTTCCTTTTTGTCGAAATACGATTATTTATGTCAAAAATGCCACTAAAGTCATATTTTTGTAACATAAAAACACAGGTTGCATGCTTCTATTATAGTATAAGAGAATGGGGTCTAAATTCAAGCAATGTACAATGAGTGTGTTTTTTTTTGTAAAAGGTTTGCGTCTTTATGAAAGAAAAGGTTAAAATGCAATAAATAGTTTGAAGGAGTGCAACATGAATACATTATTTAATAATCAAGCAAAAGTTTATAAAGAGAAAAATAAAAACAGGGGTCGTCTGCTCATCAAATGTCCTGATCAACCAGGTATTGTCGCCCATATCTCGAAATTTTTATTTCAACATCAAGCTAATATTATCGAATCCAGTCAATATTCCACTGATCATGAAGGCGGCAACTTTTTTATGCGTATTGAATTTGAGTGTCCTGACCTTCCACAAAAATTTGGACAAATGAAAGAGTCATTTATAAATGTTGCTCAAGATTTCGAAATGGAATGGAAGTTACAACAAAATAGTGAATTAAAAAGAACAGCAATCTTTGTTTCAAAGCAGCTCCATTGTTTAAGAGAGATACTATTAGAATGGCAGAATGGCGATATGATGATGGAAATTCCATTAGTTATCAGTAACCATCTAGAGGCAAAAGAGATTGTTGAGTCATTAGGAATTCCTTTTTATCATATCCCTGCTTCGAAAGAAAATCGTGAAGAAGTGGAAACACAGCAGCTACAATTACTTGAAGAGTATAATATAGATGTTGTCATTCTCGCTCGTTATATGCAAATTTTGACGTCTCGATTTGTTTCTGCTCAAGCTAATAAAATCATTAATATCCATCATTCGTTTCTACCGGCATTTGTTGGTGCGAAACCATATGATCGTGCCTATGCTCGGGGAGTAAAGATTATCGGTGCAACTTCACATTATGTAACCAATGATTTAGATGAGGGGCCGATTATCGAGCAAGATATAAGTCGAGTTGATCATAGGGATGAAGTAGAGGACTTGAAGAGAAAAGGAGCCTCAATCGAACGCAGTGTATTAGCGAGAGCAGTAAAGTGGCATCTTGAAGATCGCGTGATTGTATATGGTAATAAAACCGTTGTTTTTTAAAAATAAATCGTAATACCTAAATCGGGGAATTTTCCTCGATTTTTTTATTCTAAAAAAACGATGAAAGCGCTTTTTTATTCAAAAAGAATTAGTAAAGTAAGTAAATATCCTTATCTTTGCGGAGTTTTAATTGTTAGATTTCCTTACATCATAATTGACAGCTTGTATAAATTGTTTTTCAATATAACTATCATAAAAAACAGAAAATTATAAATTTTAGGAGGATGATGATGGAGGAGGCAATAAAAATAGCAAGCCATCCAGTTGTGTGGATTATCTCACTTACAGTCATTGGTGTAGTCATTTTCCAAGGAATTAAATTTATTCAAATGGCAATGAAAACGAGAGAAAGTGTAGGTCTAAGTAAGCAAGATGTAAACAGCGCATTAAAAGTTGGGATGATAAACGCAATAGGGCCCTCATTTGGAATTGTGGTTGTAGCTGTATCTTTAATTACCTTACTAGGTGACCCTTTAACATTAATGAGAATAGGCATTATTGGTTCTGCTGCTACTGAATCGATGGGGGCCAATTTGGCTGCAACTGCTTATGGAACAGAACTTGGATCTGAAAGTTTTACAGCAGAAGCGTTTGCGACTGTAGCATGGGTTTTATGTATTGGCGGATGTGGTTGGCTGCTTTTTGTTTTCTTTTTTACTAAATCATTAGCAAATATTGAAAGGAAGGTATCAAATAAGCAACAAACGACGGCTGGTAAACTCCCCATTATGATGATTGTGTCAAGTGCTGCTATGCTTGCGGTTTTTGGTAACTTTGTTGCAGGTGAAATATTTAAAGGGGTGGAAACAGCAATTGTTGCTTTAACTGCAGCTACTACGATGCTAATCGTAAGTTTTATCGCAAATAAAAGTCATCAACTCAAATTCTTACATGAATGGTCATTAGGTGTATCGATTATTGTTAGTTTAACAGTTAGTTATTTTGTCCTTTAAGGAGGGAATAGTATGGCGGTTTCCGAAAGTAATATAGTGGCTAAAAAAAATGAGGTTATTCATTCATATGAGATGAATATGTTTCATCAAAAATCACATTTTTGGGGTCGTATGACGGTTGGATTAGTAATATTATTGACAATCTCACTTCCCTTATATCTTTCCTTTGTATTAGGTATTCATCCAGGTTGGCAACCCATTATTACAGGGTTGATAGCTTATGCTGCCGCCATCGGGTATGCCTGGTTTATGGAGCCAATATCATATTATCCAACTTTAGGGATATCTGGTACCTATCAAGCCTTTTTAACAGGAAATATTGCTAATATGTGCTTGCCGTCTGCTGCGGCAGCTCAAAATGCTGTTGGTGCTGAACCTGGAACGAAAAAAGGTGAAATTGTTGCGGCTCTTGCAATAGGAGCAACATCACTAATGAATATGGCCATACTAATTTTCATTATTGTTTCAGGATCTTATCTCGTATCAATTATTCCGGAATCGATTCAAGGAACATTTATATATATTGTTCCTGCTATTTTTGGAGGTATATTTGCGCAATTTGCCCTTAAGAAGCCGTTATACGGAGGTATTGCATTATCAGTAGGATTATTTGTAAATCTAATACCTATTCCCACTTTTTTTAAAGGAATTATCTGTATCATCTTAACTATCATCATTTGTATATCATTAGAGAAAAGAAAGTAATTAAAAGGGAGGAATTTAAAATGATCAAAGAAGAACTTGTAGATTGGATAAATAAGAAAGAAGCCTTTTTTTCAGATATGGCAAAAGATATATGGAATCATCCGCAAGTTGCTTATGAGGAAGAATACGCATCGGATTTACAAAAACAAGTATTACAAGAGGCTGGGTTTGATATTCAAGAAAACGTAGGAGGAGCACAAACAGCATTCGTTGCCGAATATGGAAGTGGGAAGCCTGTTATTGGAATATTAGGAGAATTCGATGCCTTACCAGGACTTTCGCAAGCGGTATCTACAAACAGGGAAGAAATTATTAGTGGTGGACCTGGACATGGATGTGGCCATAATTTGTTAGGAACGGCTGGTGTGGAAGCTGTTATCGCGATGAGCGAAGCAATGAAAACGAGTAAAATAAATGGAACAATTCGTTATTATGGATGTCCTGCAGAAGAAGTTCTTTCTGGGAAAACATTTATGGCAAGAGAAGGAGCGTTTAATGATTTAGACTGTGCATTAACTTGGCATCCAGGTGTAGCGAATTTTGTTGTCAATATGTCCATGCAAGCAATGGTTTCGGTAGAATATCAATTTAAGGGAATAACTGCTCATGCTGCTGGAGCTCCTCATGCAGGGAGAAGTGCATTAGATGCAGTGGAATTAATGAATGTTGGAGCAAATTATATGAGAGAGCATGTATTAGACGGCTCAAGGATACATTATGTCATTACTAATGGCGGCCTGGCACCTAATATCGTACCTGATCAAGCAAGTGTGTGGTATTATTTGCGTGCGACTACGAAAGAACAAGTAGATAGTATGTTCAACCGATTAGAGAAAATTGCACAAGGTGCAGCACTAATGACTGAAACAAAAGTTGAGCATCAAGTAAAGGCATATGCGTATAATGTCTTGCCTAATGACACACTTAATAAGGTAATGTTAAAAAATATGGAAGGTGTGTCGTTTTCATTTAATCAAGATGAATTAAAATTTGCAGAAAAGCTGGTAGAAACAGTTGATAACGATGTTGTTGAAATGTCCAAGAAGCAGTTCGGTATTGAACTAGAAAGTCTATTACCAACGGGTAAAAATCATTTCAAACATTTGAAAGGGCAATGTATAGGTGGATCAACAGATGTTGGTGATGTAAGCTGGATTACACCTGTAGGTCAAATCATGACAACTTGTGCACCAGTTGGTGTTCAACCCCATTCTTGGCAGGCTACAGCTTCTTATGGGTCATCCATTGGACTGAAGGGGATGCATTTAGCAGCAAAATCAATGGCATTAACTTTATTTGATTTATTGACGGATACAAATTTAATCGATGTGGCAAGAGAAGAGTTTGTTAAAGAGACTGCTGGAAAGAAATATGAAGCAGCAATTCCTAATGATTTACGACCACCATCGTTAAATAGCATGAAAGAATCAGTTCGTATGTAGCAAGGAAGTTGATAGGATAGGAATGATCGAGAGATAAGCCTTAACAATATTCATTAGAAAATTGCTAAGGCTTTTTAATTTTGATTTCCTCATTCCTCTCCATATTTCTCACGATAGTGTGATAAGGCTAAAAGAGGGAAAATGTAACGGTAACTGTGATAATGAAAATAAATAGCACCAGCGAGGCCTTGCCCTGCAGGGTAGTCTTCGCGCCAATCGTCATTGTCCAAAGATGTGAGGAGGTATTTTATGCCTCTTTTAATTGTCTCATCTGGCTTCTGACTTACCGAAATTAATGCATCTATGGCCCATGCAGTATGTGTGAGCGTACTATCACCTAATGGGACATATTTTTTTTGTTTATCACTTAAAGCGGATTCCCCATAACCTCCATCAGCATTTTGAATGGATCGGAGCCAGCTCGTAGCCTTCTTGATCATTTCACTTTTATTATCATATGCAATTGCTGATAATCCCGTAAGAGCTGCCCAAGTCCCGTATATATAGCAAATGCCCCATCGGCCATACCATGAACCGTTCTTTTCTTGGTGTGTTTTAAGCCATTCAATACTTTTGTCGAAATGAGAATGTTGGTGTGGCATTTGTGTGTAATTGCCTAAAAACTCCATGGCTCTTCCTGTTAAATCGGCACTGCTTGGATCGGTGAGAATAAATTCACTATCTTGGATTGGTACTAAAGCTAGTAACTTATTATTGGTATTCTTTTCAAAAGCTGGCCAACCGCCATCATCATTTTGCATGGAAACGAGCCAATTCACGCCTACATTCCAAGCCTCTTTTATGTTACCATCGATTTTTGCAGGGTTTGTAATTGCACGAAGAGTGGCCGAGGTATCATCAGTATCTGGCTGAAAAGTGTTGATGTTAGAAAACCCCCAAGCTCCAGGTTTAGTCTTGGGATTATGAATGATCCAATCTCCAAATTTATATTGTTGTCTACTAAGTAAATAATTAGTTGCTTTCTTTATCATTGGATCATTTGGTGTTAATCCAGCTTTTTGTAAAGAATAACTGAGCAAGCTTGTATTCCATACAGAAGCAGTAGTGAATTGGATATGTGTATGACCCTTTACTTGTGTTTTGAATCCATATAATCCTTTTACCGCATTCTCGATTAACGGATCATCTTTTTTATGTCCTAATGAAAGTAATGCAAACACCATTAAAAATGTCGAGCTAATATAGCCAAATAAGGTCCCGTCTGGTTCTAGGTGATTCATCATATATTGTTTTGCACGGCTCATACTCAGTTGGTGTAATTCTTGTGGTAGGCCTATCATTTTCTTAATACTTGATTTGATTGTTTTGTGTATGGTTCGCCATTCGGAGGAACGGGACCAACTAAAATTTGCTTCCTCTCTTGAAGTGAACAGATCTGATAAATCTGGACTGCCAGCTGTTCGAAAACGAAACTTCTTTTCTGCGATAACCATAATGGGAACTATATTTGCTCTGCCGTATACGGAGATGCTATAGAAATTGATTGGCATGACAGGCTGGATAAGCATTAGTTCAATTGGTAGGGGAAAGAACTTTGGCCATTCATACTGCCCTGTGATGGTAAGAATCAGCTTGGTTAGGAAATGGGTTTCCTCTATACCTCCTTGTTGTAGAATGAATCGTTTCGCTTTTTTCATTCGATCATCTTTTTTATTGATATAACCTGAATACAACAATGCATGATATGCCTCGACAGTTAAGGAAAGACTGCCTCCTCTTTCATCGTAATAATGTTTCCATGCTCCGTTTCCCTCTTGTTTACTTAGTATCCTTTTAACCAATTGTTTTATCATCTCTTCATCATCAATTTCCAAACTTCTTAATAAAATAATCATATACGTATCAGTGGATATACTAGATTCAAAAGGATATTCCCAAGTACCCGAAGCTGTTTGGTCAGCTCTTAAAGTAGAAATTAAATGATTGATTCCATTTGAGACCTTCATGATATTCACCCTTTTCGTTACTTTTCCTCACAATGTAAGCAATATTAATACATGAGTATTCATTGGACAAAATTATCATTCATAATGGTGGTGTTTTCCATGTTTTTAATTTATAAATGGCGAAGAAAAAGCTTAAAATCTTCTATTACTAGGAGAAAGCTAAAAAAAGAATTAGTGACCTTATTAAAGAAAAACAAGCAGAATTCAATAATTGAACTTGATCTTGACGAACAACAGATTCTAGAAAAAATAATCCAACAAACAACAGCTTGTAATCTCAATAATGTGACAAGAACGAATGCTTATCTCGCGTTTTATTTGAAATACCCCCAAGTGCATTGGGCTTTGCTAGCCCATTTTGTCTCCAGAAATGCAGGATGGAATATGACAGATTTAAAGGGGGATTTATTATCAAAGATATTAAGTGAGGCAGAACAGAATGCGTTCTTTCAATTTATGGAACGAGCCAATTGGTTGATTTTTCAAGATGCATATCCACAGTTATTGCTATACGAGGAAAGTGTCAGACAAAGTAAGCCGTTATTTCATTTGCTCTCTCATTTAGGAGTCTCTTCATTTATGCAAGCTGTATGGTCCATTTTTTGGAAGAAAAAGCAATCACAGATACTTACGCATGCGCTTATTATTAATGAACAAAACTATATCGAAAAAAGGGTTGTACAAAACCCAATTTTTAAAGAAGAAGTGACTTCAACACTTGAGTTCAAATTACAAGATGTTTTTGCTTTTAACTATATTCTTTTTCCGTATCAGACACATGGGATATCACAGTTAAAAGGTTTAGTTGTTCATTTATTTACAAAGTTGAATCAGAGAATAGAATTAGGGTTTAAATTGTACACACTTCTATACGAAAACCCTTCTCAACTACGAAGCTTTGTGAAGTGGGCGAACCAACATCCCCATACAGGGTCAAGGAGTGATTACTGGAGGAATGTCTATTGCGTCGTTCAGGAGGGAATACCGACAAAAACCTATAAGCCAAGAATTGCAGATGGTCATTTAAAAAGCGGTGAGAAAAAGTTATTTAGTCCTGTACTTGTTCATGTATGGAAAGATACTAGTCATAAGAAGCCGGGGGTAGAAGATTGGTTTAAGAATGAGGGCATAGTAAAAATGCTATTTAAAGAAATGAATGTAAAAGATCATAACGTGAAACTGGCGTATATGAAATCCTTAGAAAGATTGGAGCTAGCAGTTGCTGCGAAAAGTTTATTATCGTAATGCAAAGACATACCTTTTTAATTCAGGGGGTATGTCTTTTTTTTTGGAACAACACTTTTAATTCTTACTATGCGTAATAGGTGACAGTTATCGTTTACCTTTACTTCATGTTAAGAGAAGTGATGAACTAGCTAACAATTATATGCTATTTAAGTGAATTTATAGAAATAAAAGCGCTTTCAAATAAAAAGATTATTAAAAATAATAATAAAAGACAAAATGTTCTTTTAATTTAAAAAGGAGCGTGATACTATTGTAAAATATCAAAATCGAATTTAAAGGAGTGGCATGTATGTCTCAGCTAATGGCTTTTGTAATTGTAATTGGAATTTTATTTATTGGGGATGTGGTAGCTACCAGAACAAAGGCATGGGTGCCATCCATGTTTATATGTGCTTCGTTATTTCTCCTTGGATATTGGACGTTCTTCCCTACGGATATTGTTGAAGTCGCTGGTATCCCATCGTCTGTAGCAACATTATTAATGTATTTGCTCATTACCAATATGGGTACATTGCTTTCTTTACGGGAATTAAAGCAGCAATGGAAAACGGTAGTGATTGCTCTTTCTGGAATCTTGGGCATTATTGTCATTTTATTTACTGTTGGTGTACTACTATTTGATTTTCAAACAATGGTAGTGGCTATTCCACCACTTGTTGGTGGTGTGGTATCGGCATTATTGATGTCAGACGCAGCTGCCGAAGCGGGACTTGTATCTTTATCCGTATTTGCCATTGTCATTTACGTTATGCAAGGTTTTGCTGGTTATCCACTGACATCCTTTGTCTTGAAAAAGGAAGGGAAAAAGCTTCTTCAGCAAGTACGTAAAGGTGAATTGAAAATAAAGGATTCTGTTGAGGAGACAGCAGCCACAACTGAAGAAGTAGAATTAAAGTTGTTTAAATGGCTACCTGAGAAGTACAATACAGACTTTTTTAAGTTTTTCCGTCTAGGTATTGTTGCTTTCTTTGCGTATCTTGTGTCAACTGTATTAGCCCCGGTTGTTTCAATTAGTCCGTTTGTCCTCTGTTTATTATTTGGTGTGATTGCTACAAGTTTTGGATTTTTAGAGAAGCAGTCGTTACAAAAAGCAAATGGATTTGGTTTCGCAATTATGGCACTGATGTTATTTATCTTTGATGGACTAAAGCAAGCAACACCAAGTATGATGCTAGAAATAATTTATCCTTTAATTGCGACAATCGTCATTGGTGTAATCGGTATGTACATTTTCTCAATGATCGTCGGTAAAATGCTTAAGGTGAGTAAAGAGATGGCCTTTGCTGTATCTTTAACGGCATTATATGGATTTCCGGCGGATTACATTATTACCAATGAAGTAATTAAATCGTTAACAGATGATGAAGAGGAAAGAAATATCCTCACAAGTCATATGTTGCCACCAATGTTAGTGGGCGGGTTTATAACCGTCACGATCGTATCGGTTATTTTAGCAGGTCTATTTGTGCAATTCTTATAAATTCGCAATCGAAATGAAGGAGTGATGAATGTTGAGTAATGTATTAACTCGAATTGATCAACATATAAAAACACTTGGTCAGTATACAAGTACGCCTGGAAACGGTACAACGAGACTAACTTATTCAAATGAAGATTTACAAGCAAGAAACTATTTGAAGGAAGTCATGAGAGACTACGGATTAACTGTATCGGAAGATGGTGTAGGGAACATTTTTGGTAAATTGGCTGGAGAGGTGAATGGGCCAAGCGTTTTAATCGGCTCTCATTTTGATTCTGTTCCACATGGTGGTGATTATGATGGCCCTGCTGGGGTGATAGCTGGATTGGAAGTGGCAAAGCTATTCCAAGAGAATGGCATTAAACCTAAGTATCCATTGGAAGTTGTGGCACTAGTAGAAGAAGAAGGGTCAAGGTTTGGTGGCGGGTTAATGGGCTCTAGAAGTATAACTGGTAAGCTTACAGACCAGACATTTAGAGAGTTGGCGGATTCACAAGGAGTTTCTACAGTTGAAGCGATGAAGAGTATTGGTTTGAACCCAGACCTCGTAAAGAAGCGTGACAGAGATACGATGAAGGCGTACTTAGAACTGCATATTGAACAAGGACCGATTTTAGAAAATGAGAAGACCTCAATTGGTATCGTAGAAGGCATTGTGGGTTTATCACAATTGGAGATAACAATTAAGGGAAAGGCAGGTCATGCAGGAACAACACCAATGGATGGTCGTGCAGATGCGCTTGTAATGGCAGCACATATGATTGCTAAGCTGCCAAAGATTGCTGAATCTTACGGAGAAGGGACTGTCGTTACAGTTGGTAAACTATCAGTCTATCCGAATGGAGCAAATGTTATCCCTGGTTCGGTTACATTTACGATTGATTTACGGTCAACAGAAGAAGCTAAATTGAAAACTCTACTAGAGGAAACACAAACTTTTATTCGTCAGTTACAAAGTGAGAAAATATCCATCTCTATTGCAGAACAATTATATATGTCACCAACAATATTAGATGATGAGATGAAGAAGCAATTAGAAAAGGGCTGCGAGAAATATAAAATATCTCATCAATCGATTTTCAGTGGGGCTGGACATGATGCCATGGTATTTGCTGAACAAACGAAGGCGGCTATGATTTTTATCCCAAGCAAAGATGGATTAAGCCACTGCCCTGAAGAATGGTCAGACCATCAAGATATTGAAAAAGCAGTTTATGTTTTATTTGAAGCAGCAAAACATCTCACGGAGGTGAACTAGCATGAACAATTATATTAAAGAGGCAATACTTGCGAGAGCGAATGAAGTGATTCAATTAAGAAGAAAGCTTCATAGTGAGCCAGAATTATCATGGGAAGAAATAAAGACAACAGAGTTTATTGCTAACTACTTGGAAGATTTACAAGTTCCTTATCGGAGAATGAAACCGACTGGTATAGTTGCTGAAATTACTGGCAGTAAGCCTGGAAAAAAAGTAGCTTTAAGAGCGGATATTGATGCCTTGCCTGTAGAAGAGCTAAATACAGAATTATCATACGCATCACAAGTAGAAGGGAAAATGCATGCTTGTGGCCATGATGCACATACAGCCATGCTATTAGTAGCAGCGGATGTTCTAAATAGTATGAAGGAAGAATTAAGTGGAAGTGTTCGTCTTATTTTTCAACCAGCTGAAGAAGCAGCCAGAGGTGCATTAGCAATGGTCGAGCAAGGAGCAATGACAGAGGTTGATCATGTGTTTGGTATTCATATTTGGTCCCAAATGGACACAAATAAAATTGCTTGTACCGCGGGACCTCAATTTGCATCTGCTGATATTTTTCATGTAGCTTTTCAAGGCCAAGGGGGACATGGTGCAATTCCACATGATTGTATAGATGCAACAGTGATGGCTTCTTCCTTTGTGATGAATCTGCAGTCGATTGTTTCAAGAACAATTGATCCACAGCAAGGAGCAGTTGTAACGGTAGGAAAGCTTGAGTCTGGAACTAGATTTAATGTCATTGCCGAAAATGCTAAACTTGAGGGAACCGTTCGTTGTTTTGAACCTGCAGTCAGAGATCACATAGAGGAGCAATTAACTCACTATGCAAATCATGTTGCTGGTCTATACGGTGGCAAAGCAGTGGTTGAGTATACGAGAGGGACCCAAGCAGTAATTAATCATGAGGAGAGTGCTGCGTTAGTCCAAGAGGTTGCAGTCGACTGTTTTGGCCCTGATGTCCTATTTGATGAAAAACCAACAATGGGCGGAGAAGATTTCAGTTTTTATCTGGATTACGCACCAGGCAGCTTTGCGCTTGTAGGAAGTGGAAATAAGGAAAAGGATACCGAATGGGCACATCACCATGGTAGGTTTAATATAGATGAAGATGCTTTAGTAACGGGTGCAGAGCTATATGCACAATTTGCCTGGACTTACTTATTAAAAGCTTAATAAGCTAGCTTCTGTAATCATAAGTAAATCTTAAATGACAATAAAGAAACCAATCATTCATTGATTGGTTTCTTCTTTTCCATTCATAAAGGATTATGATTGTTAAATCCTGAGTTTTGATGGTTGGCTATAATTGATTGTTTGCGCCTCAGTAATTGTAGATCTATAAATAATTGGCATCTTGTATTAAAGTCATCAAAATTAATCGTAGTTAATTGATGTATTTTCTTTAATCGGTACTTTAGCGTATTTTCATGAATGAACAATTCTTCTGCTGTAGGCTTGAGACGACAGTTATTGAGAAGGTAAGCTTCTAATGTATCAATATAATTCGTATGATTATTTTGATCCTTCGTCAATAAAATAACTAAATCTTCATTACTATAATTGGTTTGTTTATTATGTTGTTCAATGATAGCTAAATAGCGTAATGTTTTTAGTTTTCGATAATTGATTGGAAGAGACTGTTCCTTATTAAAAAACATAGCGGTTTGTAAAACCTCAAGAGCCTCTGTATAGCTTTGCCTTAATTTATAGATAGAAGAATACTTATTTCCAATCCCAACGACCAACGATGTATCTGCATATTGCAATCGTATTGACTGCACGAGGTGTTCTGCATTCTCTTCCAAAGAAACATCTTGTTGATCATGACTAGCAAGCAAAACGATCATTTCTAAGTGATAGAAGAAAATATAGGCAGACTGAGTCATATTATTGACAGATAATCTTACCGTATTAATGATTTCTTCAAAGTTTTTATCATCGCCTTCTTCCACTTTAAATACAGCAACAATAAAAGCTTTAGGTAATGTAACCTTTGCGGAAGCAGCCTCTACCTTTAATTGATGTTTCGTTTGGAATGAGTCTTCGATGACTTTTTCATAAAAGTAATGATCTTCTTCAACCTTACCATCTTTAGCGAGTTTGTCACGATTAAGCAAGAATGCGATATGAGAAGAAGCGGCATCCAGGAACGCTAACTCTTTTTCTTTTAACTTAGGTGCTGTTTCTTGTATCCATATATAACCGTAAATGTCATTTTGATAAATAGCGGAAACAACAACCCGTTTATTCAGTGAAATATCTTTCATTGCTTTTATACGAAAAGGTTTCTTATGCCTAGTTAATTGGTCAACGATCCCTTCATCTGTAAATCTTTCAAAGATTGAAATGGGCCATTGTTTATTAAAGATGGTTTGCTTATTCACTTCATCATAATCCTCGGTAAAATAAGAACTATAGGCAATTAATGAAAACTGTGCGTCTTCAATAACAACAGGTTTTTTTAGTTGGATACTAATCATTTCAGCTATTTCTTCTATATTGGTAGAGGATTCTATTCTATCTAATTGTAAATCCATACTTTTATCCTCCTTACGAAATGGACATTCAAGTCGCATACCCCATATTATATTAAAAAAGACCTATGAAAGCCAATAGTATAAAAAGAGCAAAAAAAGACCTAGGCAACTTGCCTAGGTCGTTTCATTCTCTAGTAATTAAGATTTAATCACTCGTTGATATTCTTCGAAGTCTTCTTCCACTTTTTTAGGTGGTTTGCTAGTTAAAAGGCTAACCACAATTATAGCTAATAAGCTGATAAGGAATCCTGGAATTATTTCGTAAAGGGTATCAGATAAACCGGCTGCTGACCAAATGATGACTGTCGCAGTTCCGAAAATCATACCAGCTAGTGCACCCCAACTTGTCATACGCTTCCAGTATAAGCTAAGTAATACTAAAGGTCCAAATGCAGAACCAAATCCAGCCCATGCATAACCGACAAGATCGAGTATGGTGGAGTTTTTCTCCCATGATAATGCTAATGCAATGATAGAAATGATGAGTACGGATAATCTACCAATGAATACAAGTTCTTTATCAGTAGCAGATTTACGTAAGAATGAATTATAGATATCTTCTGTTAAGGAACTAGATGTAACTAGTAATTGTGAAGATACAGTACTCATAATCGCGGCTAAAATTGCTGCAATAATTACACCGGTAATGAGAGGGTGAAATAGAATTTCACCTAATAGTATAAATACTGTTTCAGGATCATCTATCGTATATTGAGTATTGTTAAAATACCCAATACCTACAAAACCGATAAACATAGCACCGATAATTGAAAATACCATCCATATCATACCAATCCATGTTGCTTTCTTAACTTGCTTCACAGATTTAATAGCCATAAAACGTACAATGATATGAGGTTGACCAAAATAACCAAGCCCCCATGCTAGTAAAGAAATAATACCGAGCGTAGAAGTGCCACGGAAAATATCCAGTAGTGCAGGATCAATTTCGCGAGCCGTATCAACCGCGACCCCTATCCCACCGATCTCGCTTAGAGCAACAATGGGAACAAATACAAGAGCAGTAACCATAATGAGCCCCTGTACCATATCGGTTAAACTAACAGCAAGGAATCCTCCAAATAAAGTATAAGCAATTGTTACCCCTGCAATAATTAAGAGTCCAGTATGGTAATTAAGGCCGAAGATACTTTCGAATAAGACGCCACCAGAAACCATCCCAGATGATACATAAAATGTAAAGAATACTAAAATAACAACACCAGAAACCATTCGCAATATTTTGGCTTTTTCGCCAAAACGATTTTCTAAATAACCTGGAATAGTAATAGAGTCATTCGCAATTTCAGTGTACACACGTAATCGTGGTGCGACATAAATCCAGTTTAATAAGGCCCCCACTGTTAATCCTACAGCAATCCAACCCGAACTTAATCCTGTGGCAAACATAGCACCAGGAAGACCCATTACAAGCCAGCCACTCATATCTGAGGCTCCAGCACTAAGTGCAGTTGTTAATGGTCCTAAATCTCGTCCACCTAGCATATAATCATTTAAATTAGATGTTCTTTTATAGGAGTAATAACCTATATAAAGCATACCTAGCATATAAATTGATATAGAAATTATAATTCCTGTTTCCATTCTTTTTCTCCTTCCACATTCCAATACAATTTTTTCTAGTTTAATAATTAACATTCCAAAAAAAGAGGGATTTTATTTATATAGAAAAGACAATAAAAAAAAGACGTTCAAATAGGGAGTCTCTCTCAAAATTTTTTTAGAAAGTCAATTATAGTAACTACCCAAATGCTCACCTTATTAATCATATATTTTTATATGAGCTATATCAATATATTTTCAACACAATGATATGGTCATTCTTTTGTCCCATATAGACAAAAGAAGATAATATTTAGTATATTAATGAATTTATGTACTGAATTTTTAAAATATTTTATTTACAATGTAATATATTTATATTTTAATAGTAATATAGTTTTGAAAAATGAATCAATTTCTCGGGGGGCAAGGAAAATGAGAGGTTTAATGAAAAAAATGGTAGGACTTACAGCGCTTTCAAGTGTGCTTTTTTTAACCGCATGTGGAGGCGGTGGTAATGAAGAATCAAGTGGTGCTGAAGGAGGAAAGGTTTCAGCAGACGTTGGAGTGGTCTCCTTCTTAACTGGCTCAGGTGCTGCATACGGTGAAGCTATACAAGGTGGGTTAAAGTTAGCTCAGGAAGAAATAAATGCAAAAGGTGATGTGAAAATCAATCTAATCTTTGAAGATTCAGCAGGTAAGCAAGACCAAGCCTTAACTGCTGCTCAAAAATTAATTAACTCAGATAATGTAACAGCAATTATTGGTCCGACACTTAGTACAGAAATGAATGTCGTCGGACCAGAAGCAGACTTAAGTGGTGTGCCGATTATCGGAACGTCTACAACTGCTGAGGGAATCCCTCAGATTGGCGATTATGTTTTCCGTAATTCTATTCCTGAAGCGTTGGCTATTCCTGCATCAATGCAACAAGCAATAGACAAATATGATGTAAAAAAAGTGGCTATTCTTTATGGGAATGATGATGTGTTTACAAAGTCTGGTTATGACACGATGAAGAAAACAGCTGAAGAAATGGGACTTGAAGTCTTAACGACAGAAACGTTCCAAAAAGGTCAATCGGATTATAATGCCCAATTAACGAAGATTAAAAATTTGAATCCCGATTTAATTCTTGCTTCAGCACTTTATAACGAAGGTGCAGTCATTATGGACCAAGCACGGAAAATGGGAATCGATGTCCCGTTTGTTGGTGGTAACGGATTCAATTCTCCGGAAGTTATCAATATTGCCGGTGAGTCTTCAAATGGGTTGATAGTAGCAACACCATGGTATAGCGAAAAAGAAGATGAAAAGGTACAGGAATTTGTTACGAAATTTGAAGAGGAACATGGTCATGTTCCAGATCAATTCGCTGCTCAAGCCTATGACGCATTATACATTCTAGCAGATGCCCTTAAAAATGCCGGAAGTTCAGATCGTGATGCTGTAAGAGATGCATTAGCAAAAACAAAGGATTTTGAAGGAATTCTCGGCAATTTTTCTTTTGACGAAGAGGGCGATGTATTAATGGACCCTACGGTGTTAGTTATTGAAGGAGAAAAATTCGTTGAATTTAAGTAAGAAGAAAAATGTGTTAGAAGGTGAGACACCGTGTTAATAGAACAATTAATTAATGGACTAACATTGGGCAGCATTTATGCAATTGTTGCCCTTGGATTTACTTTAGTATTTGGCGTTTTAGGTATTATCAATATGGCACATGGCGAGATCTTTATGTTTGGAGCATTTATTGGAGTAATGATTACATCGACATTAAATGCGCCTTTATGGGTTGCTTTTCTAGGTGCAATCATTATTACGGCTATTATGGGTTACTTATTGGAGAGGTTTGCTTTAAGACCGTTAAGGCATAAACAAGGTGTATCACATCTAGCCCCACTAATAAGTACAATAGGTGTTTCCATTCTTTTAGAGAACTTATCACACCATCTTTTTGGTGCAGGGAATCATCCATTTAGGACAAGCTTTGCTGAAATCAGTTTTCAAATCGGATCAATTACCGTTTATTTAGTACAAATCGTTATTTTCGTCATTTCTATCGTGTTAATGCTGGTATTAACATTTTGGTTAGGTAAAACAAGAGCTGGAAAAGCATTAAGAGCAACGGCAGAAAATCTAGAAACGGCGAGTCTCTTAGGTGTGGATACGAAAAAAACCATTTTGATGACAGTAATCATTGCTTCAGCCATGGGGGGAATAGCTGGTATATTGGTCGGTATGGCTTTTAACTCAGTAACGCCGCAGATGGGTCTATCAATGGGCTTAAAAGGTTTAGCGATTATCATTCTTGGCGGAATGGGCAGTGTGAGAGGAGCCATGTTCGGTGGCCTCATTTTAGGATTAGCGGAAACCTTCATCGTTGTATACGGAGATTCGGGCTATCGAGATGCTATTGCATTCTTAGCTATTATTATTATTCTTCTCATTCGGCCTCAAGGGTTGTTTGGCCAGAAAATTTCAACGTAAGAAGGTGAACGCAGGATGCTAGCAGAATTAATTAATCCGTACTATTTACAAGTAGGTTGCTTTATTTTAATTAATATTATTTTAGGTATCAGTGTATATATAACACTATCAACAGGACAGTTATCATTGGCGAATGCTGGTTTCATGGGAATTGGCGCTTATACATCAGCACTATTAACGATTCATTTTGAATTGCCTATTATTATCGGTATTATCATCGGTGCATTGGTTGCCGCTTTATGTGGAGTACTTATTGGTATTCCAACATTAAGGCTTCAGGGTGTTTATTTAGCCATTGTAACCTTAGGTTTTGGAGAAGTTATTCGTGTGATTTTTGTCAATTGGGAAAGCGTAACGAATGGTTCAGTAGGTATATCAGGAATCCCTCATATAGGAAGAGAAATACTGAAAACATTACAAGGGTTTGGCTTTCAACCGATCTCTATTGGATTACAAAATAATCAATTTATATTTTTAAGTATTTTTATCCTTCTATTATTAATTACCATTTTTGTGATTTGGTTTTTCAGAAGACAGCACCAATCAAGAGTGGGAAGAGCTTTTGCCGCAATCAAATTAGATGAAAAAGCTGCGGAATCAATGGGAATCAATATCACTTATTATAAGGTTTTAGCCTTTGCACAAGGTGCACTTGTTGCCGGTTTTGCCGGGGCAATGTATGCTCATATACTTGCTTATATTAGCCCTGCCGATTTTGCCTATCATCGTGCGGTTGAAATTTTAATCTTTGTTGTGTTCGGTGGTAGTGAAGTGATTTGGGGTCCAATATTCGGAGCATTCTTCTTAACATTAATGCCTGAGGTGCTAAGGTTTATTAGCGAGTATCGTTATATGATTTATGGACTGATTATCATTATTATGATGGCTGTCCGCCCACAAGGACTTATCGATGTGCCATTATTGAAGGCTTTAAGTAAAAAGGGTAGAAAAAGGGGGCAGAAGCATGGTACTGGAAATCACAAAAGTATGTAAAAATTTTGGTGGATTAAGTGCTTTGACTGATGTTACCTTCTCAATAAATGAGGGAGAAATATTTGGTTTAATAGGGCCTAATGGTGCCGGTAAAACAACGATGTTCAATTTGATTACGTCTATGTTTACACCAACTTCAGGACAAATTACTTTTAAAGATGAAGATATTACAACGATGAAATCACATAACATTACCGAAAAAGGGATATGCCGAACGTTTCAAAATATCCGCTTATTCCCTGAAATGTCGGCCCTAGAAAATGTCATGGTCGGGCAGCATTCCCGCACTCGCTCAGGTGTGTTAAAAAGCGTCTTTCGTACAGCGTCTCAAAAGAAAGAAGAAGCAAAAATAAAAGATATAGCAGAAGAACTTTTAGACTTTGTCGGATTATCTACTTTTTCTGATGTTACTTCAGAAAATCTCGCCTATGGACAACAAAGGCGGCTCGAGATTGCACGTGCACTTGCCAGTGAGCCAAAAGTACTCCTGCTTGATGAACCGGCAGCTGGTATGAATGAGACTGAAACAAGTGACCTATTTGATTTAATTAAGAAGATTCAACAGAAGGGCATAACGGTTTTAATTATTGAACATGATATGCCACTTGTGATGAAATTATGTGATCGCATAGCTGTATTAAACTTTGGCAAAAAGATTGCAGAAGGTACTCCGATTGAGATACAGAACCACCCAGAAGTAATTGAAGCTTATCTCGGTAAGGAGGAGGAAGATCAATATGCTTGAAGTTAGTGGTATTCATGCAGGGTATGGGAAAATTCAAGTGTTAAAAGATGTATCGCTAGAAGTGGAAGAAGGAACGATTGTAACCATCTTAGGGGCAAATGGCGCTGGGAAATCAACCACAATGAAAAGTGTATCCGGATTATTAAAACCTTCTGCAGGGAAGATCTCTTTTCTTGGTGAAGATGTAACGGGGTTACGTCCTGATCAGCTCTTAAGAAAGGGTATTGCCCTCGTTCCTGAGGGAAGACAGATTCTTGCAGGCATGACAGTGCTAGAGAATTTAGAAATGGGTGCTTATCATAGGAAGGATACGGAGATAGACTCAGATTTAAATAAAATGCTCGAGCGCTTTCCTATTTTGAAGGAACGAGAAAAACAGCTTGGGGGAACATTATCTGGTGGTCAACAGCAGATGCTTGCAATTGCTCGTGCGATTATGAGTAGGCCGAAATTGTTGCTATTAGATGAGCCTTCAATGGGATTAGCTCCACTTGTTGTTGCCGATATTTTTAAAATCATTAAAGAGATTAATCAATCAGGAACGACTGTATTGTTAGTAGAACAAAATGCGAGACAAGCTCTGAAAATCTCAGATAAAGGTTATGTGCTGGAAACTGGAAAAATGGTTGCAAGTGGTAATGCAACAGAATTATTAAGTGATGCGCGTATTATGGAAGCGTATCTTGGAAAGAAATCAAGTTAAACTAATGTAGTTCAACTTAGCATATAATCACATTCGAAGACTAGAGGAGACCGGTTAAAAAACGGTCCCTCTGGTCTTTTTATTTTGTGAATTTGTCTCAGTTTGATATTTGTAGTGATTATTGTCGATTTTTAAAAACAAGTGACAATAAATTGGAAGCGAGATGAAAAGGGAAATTTGGAGATAATGAGAAGGTGGGGCTTCATAGGCGTTTGAAGACTTGATCAATCTCTATAAAAAATGAAACTAGGGCAAAGAGGGCAACAATAGAAAGTGAAATAACCAAATGTCATTATTGACTTTCATATTATCCTGTGCAATAATCTACCTAACGTTCGTTAGTTAAAGGAGTGTGATAATTGGTGAGTGCAGAACTGATTCGGGATGTTGCGCTAGTCCATTTCGCAGATAAGGGATATGAGGGAGCATCTTTACAGGATATAGCCACAGATGTAGGTATTAAGAAACCTTCGATATATGCTCATTTTAAAGGAAAAGATGACTTGTTTTTACATGTTGCAAACTATGTGTTTCAGCAGGAAAAGCGGAAGATGATTACCTTATTTGCTTCGAGGAAAGATCATTCATTAGAAGAGAACTTAGTTTATTTTTTTGATTGGGTTGTCGAGGAAAACAAGCATAACGAGCATGCAAAGTTTTTACTGAGAGTGTCTTACTTCCCTCCAGCGAAACTTTATAATGAGTTAATGCGAATAGTCAATCCATTCTTTGCAGATATGGAACGGTTGTTAGCAAAATATATGAAGAAACACTCGAGTGAAGAAAATGAGCAAAAAAAGTATCTAAAGGAAGCACTTGCTTATATTACGATTGTTGATGGTGCGGTTATTGAACTTATTTTTAATGGAGAAGACAGCTATTACAGGAGAGTTCGAGCTATCTGGCCGATATACTTTAAAGGCATATAAAGATAAACAACTAGAAAGAAGGGGTATAGATGACTAGGCATTGGTTACTTGTATTTATAGCAGGCGTGTTAGAGGTTGGTTGGGTTTCAGGATTAAAATATGCTCAAAACACACTGGAATGGATTGCTACTGGAATTATAATTACGTTAAGTTTTATAATATTAATTCTGGCTACGAAGCATTTACCAGTAGGAACTGTTTATGCAGTATTTGCTGGTTTAGGTACGGCTGGTACAGTAATTGTAGAAATGGCTGTTTTCGGGGAGCCATTTAAATTGATGAAAGTACTATTAATTATTATGCTTCTAGCAGGTGTGGTCGGGTTGAAGCTATTATCTGACCGTGCACCGGTTGAAAAAGGAGGATCTCAATAATGTACTGGATTGCCTTAGTTGTTGCAGGTTGCTTTGAGGTTCTCGGTGTATACCATTTGAAAAAAGTAGCTGAAAAGCAATGGAGATCTATCATTTTCCTAGCTTTATCATTTGCAATCAGTTTTTCTTTACTTTCATTTGCTATGACAGATATTGCTATGGGTACTGCTTACGCTATCTGGACAGGAATTGGTACCGTTGGAGCAGCGATAGTAGGAATGGTCGTTTTTAATGAACCGAGAGAATGGAAAAGACTTGTTTGTATTGCGCTTATCTTAGGCGCAGCAATTGGATTAAAATTAATCTCCTAGATGTGAAAATAAAAGGCAGCGAAGTTTACAGTCGCTGCCGTTTATTATGATGTTTTCTTTATTACTTTATTAACAGTTTCATTTACTTCATCACGAGTCATTTTTTCACGACCATCGACTAACGCTTTTAATGTTCCATGGGCAAGTGAAAGTGGTATTTGACAGAAATTCACGATTGTCTCTGTCTCGATACTCGCTACGTATTCGTCAGCTAGAGATAGATTTTTATGCGCATAATCAAACATATCGTCTAGGCTATAACTATCTGGGAAAAAACTTACACCGCGTTCTGCATCTTCTTTATAATTTCTTAAAATGTTAACAGCTTGAAGTCCACGACCGAAACCAATTCCAAGCTCTTTATCGGCTTCAGTTCCGTCATACCATTTCCATATGTCGGTTAACATCACACCAACTAATCCAGCAACTGTATACGTATATTGATCAAGGTCCGCTTCTGATTGTATTTGCCAATCTTTATCAACCCAATCACCCATACCAGATGCCATGATTGCAGTTGATTCAACTACTTTTACTCTAATTTCATCTGGACAGAAAGAAATCCAATCATATAGGCGAAGAGTAACTTCCGGTAATTCCTTTTCAAATGGCTTGAACATCTCAATAAAGGTTTCTTTACTGTATTGAGCGGATCGCAGGACGTCACCGATATTATGCAATAGTTTGCTTTTTAAAGCTGGTTCCAAATCAGGATGATCTTCAATTTCATCAATTGCGCGCATACAAAGGTAAGCAGATGCAACGGTTTCTCGTAACTCTGTTACTAATAAGCTAATTGGAATGAAAAAAGTACGGCTTGTCTCTCTTAATGTTTCAATAACATCATTATGTAATTGTTGGTCGTGATTCGTATTTTTCACCTTTTATCGCATCCTTTAGTTTTATAATTATAAGTAAGTTACTTTTTTAACCATTTTGAGAATACAATACTCATGACATGATGCATGTTAGTATATGGATTACAAAGAAAATTTAGTCGTATAGTTAAAAAATCCCTTATGATTGAATAATAGGTTAAATGCTTAGTAAGCATTGAAAAATGGTCAAGATTAGTATGCTAAATTGTGTTAAAAACGAAGAACACCTTTTGAAAAAATCAATGTTCTCTACCTCTAAAAATTTTAACATAACATTAAAGAAATAAAAATCAGAATGAATTATTTAAAAATTATGTAAAAAGGTATATGATAGTTCATATCTATTTAGTTAAACGAAGTATTAGTTTGGGGGAAAGCTATGACAAAGATACTCAAATTTATTAAACCTTATCGAGTCGCGGCATATATTGCATTAATACTTATGCTTATTGAGTTATCAGTTGAATTGCTTCAACCATTATTAATCGGCAAAATTATTGATGAGGGTATTCTAAATAATGATATGAGTGTGGTCCTTTATTGGGGAGGTATGATGCTCCTACTCTCATTAATTGCCTTCTTCTCAGGGATTACAAACTCATATTATGCAGCATACGTTGGACAAAATTTAGGATTTAGTATTCGAAAGAAACTAATGAAAAAGGTGCAATCTTTTTCATTCACCAACTTTAATACTTTTCCTCACGCATCCTTGATTACAAGAATGACTAATGATGTGACACAAGTGCAAAATATCGTGTTTATGGGCTTAAGAATTATGTTAAGGGCTCCTTTACTCATTATAGGTAGTCTTATATTAGCTGTCCTCGTGAATTGGCAGTTAGCGCTTATTTTTCTAATTACCATACCGGTTGTAGTGGTCTTCCTTGTTATTGTGATGACTAAAGGCGGTAAGATGTTTAGGTCTGTTCAACAAAAACTGGATACAGTCAATAATGTCATGCAGGAGAGTTTAATAGGATTAAGGTTAATTAAAGCGTATAACCGCAGAACTCATGAAGTAAAAAAGTTTATGAATGTAAGTAATAACTTAAGGGAACAAACAGCAAGCGCTCTAAGATTGATGGAAGCAGCTATGCCTGCATTACTATTCATAATGAATGTTTGTATTATCTTTATTTTATGGATCGGTAGAGAACAATTGCAAGCGACAAATATAGAAGTCGGGGAAGTCGTTTCAATTATTAATTATGCTACGAGAATGACTACTGCCTTTTCAATGTTTTCATTCATCATTATGGCTTTTTCGAGAGCGCGTGCTTCATCTGAGCGGATTGTTGAAGTACTTGAAGCGAAGATTGATTTAGAAGATGAAGAAGATGGCAAAAGCCTTGAGCAGTTAAAAGGAGCGGTTACATTCGAGCATGTCTCATTTAGGTACCCAGGGATGTCTACATATGTCTTAAAAGATATTAGTTTTCATATTCGTCCAGGTGAAACTGTCGCTATATTGGGTAGTACAGGTGCTGGTAAAAGTTCTATTCTACAACTTATTCCTAGATTATATGATCCTACTGAAGGTGCAGTTTATGTGGATGGCATGAATCTGAAAGATATTAAAATGGATGATTTACGAAAGAGAATTGGTTTTACCCCACAAGAGTCCATCTTATTTAGTGGTACAGTAGAAGAAAACTTAGCATGGGGTAAATCAGACGCGACTTTATCTGAAATGAAAGCGGCAGCACAAGACGCGCAAATACATGAAACCATTACTGATCTTAAAGATGGCTATGAAACAAAATTAGGACAAAAAGGAATTAATCTATCAGGAGGTCAAAAGCAAAGATTATCGGTTGCTCGTGCTTTAATAAGAAAGCCTAATATTCTCATATTGGATGATAGTACGAGTGCTTTGGATTTACAAACAGAGTCCAAAGTATTGGATGCGATTGATAAATATAAATGTACTTTATTTATTGTCACACAAAAATTAAGTACAGCCAAGAGAGCGGATAAAATTATGCTTATAGATGATGGAAAAATCATTGAAGAGGGAACACATGATCAATTGATGAATACATCTACTCTTTATCGAGAAATAGCTTATTCTCAGTCAGAACAGGGGGCTATGAATAGTGTTTACTAAAATAATGGCCCCATTCAAACAACCAAAGATACATAATCAAATAAACGATAGGAAGAAAAAGCAACGTAAGCCGAATGACTTCGGTGCGGTCATTAAAAGAATTTGGTCTTACCTTGCCATCTATAAAACACGGCTATTATTACTCTTTTTTATGATTGTCATTAGTTCAGCGATGTCTTTACTTGGTCCATTTTTAGTAGGAATAACAATAGATACTTTTATAGAAGAAAATGAAGCGGTTGTTTTCGTTTGGTTATTACTAGGTTTACTTGTAACTTATATCGTTCAATCATTGTCACTATGGCTACAAAACTATTGGATGATCGGTGTGTCTCAAGATACTGTATTTAATATGCGCGCAGATTTATTCCGACAAATACACCGCTTACCTGTAGCTTTTTTTGACAAAAGACAACTTGGGGAATTGATGAGTAGGATTACAAATGATATTGAAAATGTTAGTGCGACTTTAAATAGTTCAATTATCCAAATCATATCTAGTGTTTTCACACTCGTTGGTACGATTGCAGTCATGTTATGGTTGAGTCCGTTGCTAACAATTCTGACTCTTTTAATCATACCGATGATGTTCTATGGAATGAAATGGATTACGAAGCGAACAAGTATGTTGTTTAAAGAGCAGCAAAAAAACTTAGGAGAAATGAATGGCTATATTGAGGAATCTATTTCTGGGCAGAAATTAATCAAAATGTTTTCACAAGAAGAGAAAGTGATGGATGATTTTTTGCATAAAGCAGAAAACCTAAGAATTTCTGGATTTTGGGCACAAACATTCTCAGGGTTTATTCCTAAGTTGATGCATTTATTGAATAATTTCAGCTTTGCCGTCATTGCTGCGATTGGCGGGATACTCGCATTAAATGGTGGAGTGAGCATTGGCACAATTGTTGTTTTTACCGAGTATTCTCGACAATTTACAAGACCACTCAATGATTTAGCCAATCAATTTAATACGTTATTATCTGCCATTGCTGGAGCTGAAAGAGTTTTTGAGCTGATTGATGAAAAAGATGAATTAACAAGTGAAAAAGATAAGCAGATGCTTGAAAATGTAAATGGTGAGGTTATTTTTGATAACGTGTCGTTTACTTACGGGGAAGACAGAGAAATACTTTCCCATATATATCTTGAAGCCCGTCCTGGTGAGACTGTTGCTTTAGTAGGTCCAACAGGCGCAGGTAAAACAACCATAATTCAACTTATTAGTCGTTTCTATGAAGTGAGTAAAGGGAGAATATTATTAGATAATCATGATATCTCCACAATACATAAAGAGAGCTTACGATCCCATATGGGCTTTGTTCTGCAAGATTCCTTTCTTTTTCAAGGGACCGTTAAGGATAATATCCGCTATAGTCATCTTGAGGCAACGGATGAGGATGTTATTCAAGCTGCAATGAAGGCAAATGCTCATTCATTTATTATGAAATTACCACAACAGTATGATACGACTTTGAGTTTTAATGGCAGCGGGATTAGTCAAGGACAGAAACAATTAATTAGTATCGCCCGTGCTTTTTTGGCACAACCAAAAATTTTAATTTTAGACGAAGCTACAAGTAATATTGATACGGTAACAGAAGTGAAGATTCAACAAGCATTACAAAAGTTAATGATTAATCGAACATGTTTTGTCATTGCCCACCGGTTAAATACTATTCAAAATGCGGATAGAATCTACGTATTAAAAGATGGAAAAATAATAGAAGAGGGTACACATCAATCATTGATGAAAGAAAAAGGTTTCTATCATCAGTTGCAAAATAGTAAAGAAAGAAGTGGTTAATTAAAGATGCCAGTACATCAACCTTTTGTTTGATGTACTGGCATCTTTTTTGTTGAGAAAATAAATTTAATGTCTTTGCTGAAGGGGGTTTTTGGCTGCACGATCAGCACGTTTAAATTCTTTTGCATATGTAACTTCTTGCATGCTTGAAAGACCAGAAAAGCTCCGTTCTTTCCTCTTTTTATCATTTGCCATAACATTCACCCTTTCTTATTAGTAGTAAACTTTACTAGATTGCCCTATTTTAATGAGTACCATACGAGGGAAGTAAGGGATGAGGAGAATAAAAGTGTTCGAGAAGGGGAGAGAACCGCGAAGGGCTTGACTTTCAGAAGGGAAAGAAACTGGGAGTGTCGCAAAAGGAAGAATAGCCTTCCTGTCGTCCTCAAAAGAGTAAAAAGAGAACTGCAGACAAGTTGTGTATATGTGTAAATGCAGCAAGAAAAGGGAGAGAACTGCGTAAGACGTAATACGTGTTGCAAAAGACAGGAAGAAAAGGGAGAGAACTGTGCGTAAATCGTAAATACGCGCAAAAAGTAGCAAGAAAATGGAGGGAATTGCGCGCAAAACGAAGATACGCGCAAAAGGCAGTAAGAAAAGGTAGAAAACTGCGCGCAAAACGAAGATACGCGCAAAAGACAGTAAGAAAAGGAAAAGAACTGCGCGTAAAACGAAGATACGCGCAAAAGGCAGTAAGAAAAGGTAGAAAACTGCGCGTAAAACGAAGATACGCGCAAAAGGCAGTAAGAAAAGGTAGAAAACTGCGCGCAAAACGAAGATACGCGCAAAAGACAGTAAGAAAAGGAAAAGAACTGCGCGCAAAACGAAGATTCGTGCAAAAGGCAGTAAGAAAAGGTAGAAAACTGCGCGCAAAACGAAGATTCGCGCAAAAGACAGTAAGAAAAGGAAAAGAACTGCGCGTAAAACGAAGTTACGCGCAAAAGGCAATAAGAAAATGAAAAAATCACAAAAAAGCAGTTGTGTATTAATTTCCATAGGAGTACAAACAATCAAAAAGTACTTTGCTAGCATGAAATTATACAGAAATTTACGAGAGTGAGGAAATAGGAGAAATCACCGTCCTCAAAAAAGGATCATGCCCCAGCTCGTCGTAGGGAAAGATTTCTTCTCCGAAAAAGTTCAATAAACTTAACGGAGAAGCACGGCGAATGGATAAACCACCACTCTTAGTAGAAAAGTGGTTAAAAGAAAAAATCAGAGCAAAAAAGGGGAAATAAATGGTCTATTTACGTAAACAAAAGATACGTGATCACTCTAAAGAATCACGTATCTTCTTTATTTAATCAACAGAGTGTATTTGTAACATCAAAATATAAAAGCTACTTTTGATAAATATCTTCTAATGCTTCTTTTAAATGAGTAAAATGAAAAGGGTAATCATGACTCAGAAGTTTTTTTGGTGTAACTTTTTGCCCTTCAGTTACGAGCATACTCATTTCACCAAGGATAGCTCTTACTGCAAATGAAGGGACAGGTAGCCAATGTGGTTTATGGAGCACAGAGCTTAAAATATGGCCAAACTCATTCATGGTTACTGGGTTTGGAGCAGTAAAATTGACGGGACCTTCTATTGATTCATGTTCAATCATATAAACGATTGCGGAGATAACGTCATTAATATGAATCCAAGAAAGCCATTGATTACCACTACCAATTCTACCTCCAGCATAGAGTTTATAAGGAAGCGCCATCTTAGGTAACGCCCCTGCATTTTTATCGAGAATGATGCCAAAACGACAACATACCGTGCGTATATTCCAATCTTTTTCGGCAGTTTTTGCTATATCCTCCCAGTTCTTAACGACAGTACTTAAAAAATCCTCACCAGAATAAGGACTTGCCTCGTCAAATGTACGCTTTTCTGATGTGCCATAATAGCCAACAGCACTTGCATTAATAAGGGTGTATGGCTTTTCGTTTAGATAATTGATTAGGCGTATTACCTCATTTGTAGCATGCATTCGACTATGGTATATTCTTCTTTTTCTTTCTTCAGTCCAACGACCACTGTTGATTGATTCCCCAGCTAAATTAATGAGGACATCTATTCCTTCTAGCATTTCTTCTGGTTCATCCCCTTCATTTAACCATTGAACAAAGTGGAGACCTTGTTTTTCTTGCTTCTTTTCTTTATTTCTCGTAAGGATATAAACTTGGTGATTTTTTTGTAATAATTGGTCAGTTAGTTTTTGTCCAATAAAGCCCGTTCCGCCTGTTAAAGCAATTTTCATGTTGACCCCTCCGCAAAAATTCTCTTCTATTTCTAATTGAATTCAATGAAAAGTGGATTAAAACCTGTTTTTTTTGTGGTAAAGTTAAAGTGAGGTGAGGATATGCCTACAATTACTAAAATTACGATTCAAAAGAAAAATAAAGATCGCTACAATATCTATACCGACAGTGAGCATGGAGAGACGTATGCCTTCAGTGTGGATGAAGATGTGTTAATTAAATATAATATGAAAAAAGGGAAAGAGATTGATTCCTTACTCATCGGAGAAATTCAATTCCAAGATGAGATTAGAAAGGCGTACAATACGGCCATCCATTATCTTTCTAGTAGAATGCGTTCTGAATCTGAAGTTCGTACACATTTAATCAAGAAAGAATATGCTGTTGAGTTGATAGATGAAGTGATCCATAAATTATATCAATACCAATTCTTGAATGATGAAGAATTCGCTATTGCATTTGTGAGAACACAAAAGAATACAACAGATAAAGGTCCAAATATAATTAAACATGAATTGAAAGATAAAGGTATAGCTGAAAATATCATACAGGATGTTATAGAACTATACCCAAAGGAAGAGCAAGTTGAAACAGCCATTTCTCTTTGTCAGAAATATACGCTTAAATATAAAAAAGATTCCTCAAGAATGATGCAACAAAAAATAGAGCAAATGTTAACGAGAAAAGGCTTCAGTTATGATATGATTCAGTTGGCACTTGAAGAAATACAATTAGAGAAAGACGATGATGAGGAGATGGGAGCTCTGAAACGTCAAGCGGAAAAAATAAGTAGAAAATATAATCATGAAGAACCATTCATCTATGAGCAAAAGTTAAAGCAAGCGTTATTTCGAAAAGGGTTTCCTTTGCATTTAATTGATGCCTATTTAAAAGAAAATAAAGATGTATGAGGAGGTCTTTTTACTATGCAAGAAAAAAGATATAGCCAATTGAGCGAATATGAGCTAAAACAAGAAATTGCTCAATTAAGAGAAAAATCTAGAAAAGCTGAGCAATTAGGCATGGTTAATGAATTTGCTGTTCTAGAGAGAAAAACAGTGATGGCTAAGTCATATTTGCTTAATCCCGATGACTTTCTTAAAAATGAAATATATGAAATAGAGGGAGATCCAGGCTCTTACTTTAAAATTGATTATATGAATGGTGTTTTTGCTTGGGGTTATCGCTTAGCTGGAGAAAAAGAGCAAGAAGCATTACCGATTGCCATGCTCGGCAAGTTGAAAAATCTTTAAAAAGAGGATGACATTTATCATCCTCTTTTAGTGTTAAGGGGTTTTTTGTAAAGTTCGCTTGAGCTTAATAAGATTTTGCGTTTGTTGTGTCTCTCCATTTACTTGGTAATGTGCCTTTTTCGGATTGAAATGTCCGGATGCAAACGGACTGTTAAATTCGTTTTCACCAAAGATTTCTTTTTTGTTTACCATGTAAATTAACCCCCTAAGTTTAATAATCAGTTGTATTGCTATTGCGATTTGATGATGCCTTCATCCGTTCCTGTGGCTGTGTTTGTATCGTTCCATCTGCTCTTTTTGAAGCAAACTCAGCTTTGGCACGTGGTTCACCGTCAAACTTATTGTGGTTTTGATTAGGGAAATGAGCGGCTTTATTACGCATCGTTTTTGCCTCATTTCTAAAATTATTTGCGAAGTCATTTATTCAACTTCGCCTATTCATTAGTATAAGCAAATACGTATCTCACACACGGAAAAAATAAATTGGAAGTAGGGTAAAAAATGAATGAATTTCAAAATAAACTTCTTAATCGTTTATTGGAGATAAATGATCAATTGTCTGTTCACATTGCCAGAACATGGATTGAATTGCTTTGGGAGGATTTTGAAGCGACCTATGCGAAGGCAGGAAAAAAATATCAGGGTGAAGAGATGACTGCTAAAGTAGTCAGCCAATGGATTGAAAATCATGGGGCTAAATTACATGAGTTTATCGCAAAAAATCCAAAATATAAACATTTACTTGAGGAAGATAAAAATAAAATGAATTAAGCCATAAAAGAGAGCTCCCCCATTGGTTAATAGGAGCTGATAGGGGAGCTTCTTTATGGTGTTTGCACATTTACTTTTTAGTTTGTAATAATATCTAATTTCTTCTTCAATTTCTCCTCACTAAATATCCAGCCGGTATATGAGTTGATGATCGTTAAATCCTTGTCTAAATGGGCAACAGCAACAAATGGATAATATTCATTGCTACGATATCTTAAATCGATAAATCTTATTTCTACAATGTTTTCGATTGTCTCAATTTCCCATCTATACACTGGAGAAAAGGAAAGAAAGGCAGAAATATTCTTATCTTTCGTTGCTGCGTTAAAAATCGGTGTTTTTGGTATAGGTACACGCTTAAACTGATCAACAATACGAACTTGACCTCTAAGGGCGCGTCCAACAAAAAAGCTATCTTTATTTTTTATAGCAATTCTCCATTGGTTGTATTTCATAGTTGGTGATATAATGATTTCTGTTGCGTCAGGGATGAGCTTTTGAACTTTCGCTTCAACGGATTTCTTTGCAAAATAACGTAAAACATAATAAATAAATAAAATACAATAAATCACTAGGAATGTATATCCTGGGTCCATTCCGAATATCCACAGAAACAAGCCGAAGATGTGCATGGCAAAAATAAACGGATCAAATGTATTGATCATACCTAATGCTACCCATCTTGATGAAAATGGCCTTAAAGCTTGTGTGCCATAAGCATTAAAAATATCGACAAATACATGTAAAAATACAGCTATAAAGGTCCATAACCAAAGGTGAAAAAGGTTTGTTTCCGGAAAAAATAAATAAATAACACCTGTTATAAGTAATGGCCATAGTATCACGGCTGGAATGCTATGAGTAACACCCCGATGATTTCTAATATATGAAGCATTATTTTTTAATTTTAATATGGTATCGATATCTGGTATTTGTGATCCAATTATTGTACCGACCATTACACTTGCTGCTGTTATTGAACTATTGGCAACAACGGGATCAAGTGTTGCAAGTCCTCCGAGCGCCAGTCCCATGACTACGTGAGTTCCGGTATCCAAAAGAGGAATTCCTCCTTTTTGTTTTTAACATTTTATATAGTATATTCCCTAATTAACATAGTTTCAAATCATGGAGGTTAAAAAAAATGAACAATTCTCAACTAAAAGATAATCCTATAGATATTTATGCATTTCAACAGGATTTATTATCTTGGTTTGAAAAAGAGCAGAGAGACCTACCATGGAGAAAGGATAAAGATCCATATAAAGTATGGGTGTCTGAAATCATGCTCCAACAAACAAGAGTCGACACCGTTATCCCGTACTTTTTACGTTTTATGGAGGCATTTCCTACAGTGAAAGATCTTGCAGAAGCGGAAGAAGAAAAGGTGCTGAAACTTTGGGAAGGTCTTGGTTATTATTCTAGGGCAAGAAATTTACAATCTGCAGTCAGAGAAGTACAGGAACAGTATGACGGAGTAGTACCTAACAATATTAAGGATATTTCTGCATTAAAAGGTGTTGGCCCTTACACTGCTGGTGCGATATTAA
Source organism: Cytobacillus kochii (assembly GCF_044790165.1). Lineage (NCBI taxonomy): Bacteria > Bacillati > Bacillota > Bacilli > Caryophanales > Bacillaceae > Cytobacillus > Cytobacillus kochii. The sequence continues at coordinate 1,399,781 of NZ_CP085254.1, forward strand.
GTATTGCTTATGGTGAGCCAGAACCTGCAGTTGATGGTAACGTGATGCGTGTTCTTTCACGTATTCTCATGATCGAAGCTGATATCGCTAAAGCTTCAGCGAGAAAAATATTTGAAGCAGCGGTAAGAGAGTTAATTTCTCATGATAACCCATCGTATTTTAATCAAGCTTTAATGGAGTTAGGTGCGCTTATATGCACGCCAACTTCCCCATCTTGCTTATTATGCCCCGTGAGAGATCATTGTCATGCTTTTTATGAAGGTAAGCAAGCGGAATTACCTGTAAAAACAAAAAAGGTGAAAAATAAGCATGTTCAGATTGCTTCTGCTATCCTCACTAATCGTAAGGGGCAGATATTAATCCGTAAAAGACCAAATAAAGGATTGTTAGCTAATTTATGGGAGTTTCCGAATGAAGAAATTCATCTTCAAATCGATTCAGATAAACAGCAACTCCAAAATCAATTATCTAAGTCATACGATACGCATTTGAAAATTAATCAGCGTATTGGTCAAATTGATCATGTGTTCACGCACCTTACTTGGCATATCAATTTGTATGAAGGGGAAATTCATTCAGTAACTGAAACAGAGAATGTAAAATTAGTATCCTTAGAAGACATAAAAAAATATCCATTTCCCGTCTCCCATCAAAAAATGTTGAAGCAGTACATGCAGTATAAGGGGATAATGGATGAATGAGATTGTCAATCATAACACAACAAGATAAAATGGGTACGATGGAAGAATTGAACATTGAAAGGAGCAAGTTTTTAGATGAATGAAAGAAAAGTTGCACTAATTACAGGAAGTAGCAGAGGCATTGGCAGAGCTACTGCATTGAGACTTGCACAAGAAGGTTATGATATTGTTTTAAACTATGCTCGTAGTCGTTCACAAGCGGAAGAAGTCGCTCGGGAGATCGAATCATTAGGAAGAAAAGTAGTAACAATTAAAGCAAATGTCGGCGATAATGAAAAAATAAAATCAATGTTTGCGCAAATAGATGAAACCTTTGGCCGTCTAGATGTTTTCATTAGTAATGCTGCATCCGGCGTACAAAGACCTATTATGGAATTAGAGGAAACTCATTGGAATTGGACAATGAATATTAATAGTAAAGCGTTGTTATTTTGTGCGAAAGAAGCAGCTAAGTTAATGGAGAAAAATGGCGGTGGAAAGATTGTCAGCATTAGCTCACTAGGTTCTATTCGCTACTTGGAAAATTATACTGTAGTCGGTGTTTCTAAAGCTGCTGTAGAGGCTTTAACAAGATATTTAGCTGTTGAATTAGCACCGAAAAATATATGTGTAAATGCCGTCTCAGGTGGAGCAGTGGATACAGAGGCATTAAAACATTTTCCAAATAGAGAAGAGTTGTTAGCTGAAGCAAGTGAAAAAACGCCAGCAGGTAGAATGGTCTCTATTGATGATATGGTCAACTCGGTCATGTTTTTAGTATCTGATGATGCCAGCATGATTCGCGGACAAACGATAATAGTGGATGGTGGCATCTCATTATTGGTTTGATGTAATATTCAGAATATAATTACTTCGAAAAAAATGGATAATTCCTCTCGCTCTGGTTAAATTAATGAGCGTGGAGGTGATTAGGATGGCTAAAAAGCAAAATCAACAACAACAAAACCAACAACAATATAATCAAGAATTTGCGAGTGAAACAAATGCTCAAGAAGTAAGACAACAAAATCAACAAGCTGAAGCTAATAAGCAAAAAGCGAAAAACCAAAACAACCAAAATCAACAATAGTTTTTCATTAAAAGGCGCTCCTTTTTTCAAAGGGGTGCTTTTTTATATTTAGCCTTCTCTTATTTCGACAAAAGTTCTATCTCATCAACAATAATCTGCAAAGGAATCGATACAAAAAAGATAGAATAGTTTAGAAAAGACTTTAAAGGCTGGTGTATTTTTATGAATGAATTTCAAGCATTGGTTGAAGATCAAATGAAAACAATGGATCATTTACTTTATTTGCAAAGTGAAGTGGAGCGATGTCATGAACTTCAAAATGAACTTTCTCGTTTACGCTCTAGAACAGCTGTAAGCGATATTCACAGTGAAATCCAAAAAATGAAAGATGAATTAGATGAAATTGTGGCTGTATTTGAACAGCAAACGAATGAAGTGGTGAAATTGTTTCGCAAACAAAATATGAAAAATACGAAGATTATCGTTTAGTAAACATATGTTAAAGGCAAGAATGATACAATAGGATGAGCATTACATACTTAATTACTGCTTAATCTGCCGACAATTAAGCTGTCTTTGTTTTAAAATTCATTTTTTAACGTTATAATAAATAGAAAATAGGATCTGCACTTTGTTACCTTTAATCATCAATCAACTTATCGGAAGCATTATAGAAGGTAATAAGTTTGAGAGGATGTCCTTTTTAATAAAAGGTTCCAAAGCTTCCAGAAAGGAAAGTAGGGGAAAAGAATGGCGGTACCCATAGAAGGTGAACCGGTACAAATTCATAGTTATAAACATAATGGGCACATCCATCGCGTCTGGGAAGAGTCAACAATCCTTAAAGGTACGCAAAACTTAATTATTGGAGCAAATGATCGTACGATGGTTACTGAATCAGATGGTCGAACATGGATTACGAGAGAACCGGCAATCTGTTATTTTCACTCACAATATTGGTTTAATATTATCGGAATGCTGAGAGAAGATGGCGTGTACTATTATTGTAATTTAAGCTCTCCTTTTATTTACGATGGAGAGGCGGTTAAGTATATTGATTACGATTTAGATATTAAAGTTTTTCCGGATATGACGTTTAATTTATTGGATGAAGATGAATATGAGCGTCATCGGCAAGAAATGCGTTATCCCACGCCGATTGATAAAATCTTGTGGGCAAATGTGGACAAGTTGATATTCTTAATTAGACAACGAAAAGGTCCTTTTGCACCGGATTTTGTGGATGGTTGGTATGAAAGATACTTGACTTACCGAAGATAAAATGTTTTATTTGCGCCTGTTGATATGATAAACAACAGGTTTTTATTTGGCATGAAAAATAAATGGTATTATCTTTACATAATGAATATCTAGAAGGCTTGAAGAAGAAATGAATCATGATAATCTGGATAGATTAAAAGATAAAAGATCAAAAAGGGTGACAGGCTAAAATTGAACATAATTAATAGATATATGCATTTTGTTAAGCCGTATCGCCTACAGATTTTCTTAACAATACTAATTGGTATTGTGAAATTTGCAATACCATTATTAATCCCGCTGTTAATTAAATATGTAATCGATGATATAGTCGGAAATGATGCGCTTACACAACCTGAAAAAATGACACAACTTTTAACGATCATGGGTATAATGTTGATTGTTTTTGTAATTGTAAGACCACCAGTAGAATATTATCGACAATATTTCGCACAATGGGTAGCGAGCAAGATTTTATTTGATATTAGAGATAAACTTTTTACTCATATTCAGAAATTAAGCTTTAAATTTTATGCGAATAATCGATCGGGCGAAGTGATATCTAGAATCATAAATGATGTAGAGCAAACAAAGAATTTTGTTGTTACAGGTCTGATGAATTTATGGCTGGATATGGCCACTATTATTATAGCTGTTGCAATTATGTTTACGATGAATATTAAATTGACGATTGTATCGCTTATTTTAATGCCGTTCTATGCATTAAGTGTAAAGTATTTCTTTGGAAATTTACGAAGGTTAACAAGAGATCGATCACAAGCTTTAGCTGAGGTTCAAGGTTATTTACACGAGAGAGTTCAAGGAATGGCCGTTATTAAAAGTTTTGCCACAGAAGATTATGAACAAAGAAATTTCACGAAGCATAACAGTAACTTTTTATCAAAAGCTATTGATCATACAAAGTGGAATGCAAAAGCATTTGCAGTCGTGAATACAATTACTGATATTGCGCCACTACTAGTAATTGCCTTTGCTGGATATCAAGTAATACAAGGTCAAATTACTTTAGGTGTTATGATGGCATTTGTAGCTTATATTGACCGTTTATATAATCCACTTAGAAGGCTAGTCAATTCCTCGACAACATTGACACAAGCTATTGCTTCAATGGACCGTGTGTTTGAATTAGTTGATGAAAAATATGATATTGATGATAAAGAAAATGCTATCCCTTGTAGAAATGTAGCTGGCCATATCGAGTTCAAAGATGTTCATTTTAAATATAATAATGAAGATGGTGCTGTTCTTCGTAATATTAATTTAGATGTGAAACAAGGGGAAACCATTGCTCTCGTTGGAATGAGTGGTGGAGGGAAATCTTCACTAGTTAGTTTAATTCCACGCTTTTATGATGTTTCAGGTGGGCGAATATTACTTGATGGTGAAGATATTCGTTCTTTCCAAGTAAGAAGTTTACGAGATCATATTGGTATGGTACTACAAGATAATATTTTGTTTAGTGAATCAGTAAAAGCAAATATATTACTCGGAAAGCCTGATGCTAGTGATGAAGAGGTCATTAGAGCAGCTAAGGCAGCTAATGCCCATGGATTTTTAATGGATTTGGCTGAAGGGTATGAAACGAAAGTGGGAGAACGAGGAGTAAAGCTTTCCGGTGGGCAAAAACAACGAATTGCCATTGCACGTATTTTCTTGAAAAACCCTCCAATTCTTATATTAGATGAGGCGACCTCAGCATTAGACTTAGAAAGCGAACATCTTATTCAAGAAGCATTAAATGATTTGGCAACGGATCGAACGACGTTTATCGTTGCTCATAGATTATCTACAATCACACATGCCGATCGCATTGTTGTCGTTGAATATGGTGAAATTGTGGAAACGGGCACACATGAGGAATTAATGGAGAGACAAGGTCACTATTATAAGCTTTTTCAAGTACAACAACTTGAATCTTAATTATAAGGTAATACGAATGAAATCACATTCATGTAAAATTCTTCTTAGAATTTAGACATGTATGTGATTTTTTAGTTTCGTTGGCTTGAGTAGTATCCGATAACAGGTAGTGCCTAAGATAAAACTAGATTGTGAATACAGATCAGACTGGTGCCTCCCTTCTCTATAAAATATCTAATTGCTATTTTATTATATTAATAATTGTAAAATTCCGAATAATACTTTAAAACATTAATAAACTAGCGTAATTTTTGAGAATTATAATTATATTTAAATATTTCTGAAAAAACGATAGACTTATTCTTACATATTTTATAAAATATTAAAAAACGGAGGGAGAATGTAGAAGAAACTGTTAAAGGGGTGACATAGTGACGCAATCTCCGGTATTAGAGGTAAGAAACCTAGAAACTTCGTTTGTAACTAAAGACGGAGAAGTAACCGCCGTCGATCAGGTAAGTTTTACTATTCATAAAGGAGAGGTAATAGGTATTGTTGGTGAATCAGGTTGTGGTAAAAGCGTAACATCATTGTCTATTATGAAGCTTGTGCCGCAACCACCTGGGAAAATAGTTGGCGGGGATATACTACTTAACGGTGAGAATATAGTAGGGGCAAATGAAAAAAGAATGAGAGAAATTCGTGGTAATGAAATCGCTATGATTTTCCAAGAGCCGATGACTAGCCTCAATCCGCTTTTTAAAATAGGGGAACAAATGACAGAAGGCATCAAAATACATATGAAAAAGTCAAAAAAAGAAGCAAATGAAATCGCACTTAAAATGCTAAAGCTAGTAGGCTTACCAAGGGCAGAGGCGATAATGAAAGAGTATCCGCATCAGTTGTCTGGGGGAATGAGACAGCGGGTAATGATAGCCATGGCACTGTCCTGTAATCCCGAAGTACTAATAGCTGATGAACCAACAACTGCTTTGGATGTAACCATTCAATCGCAAATTCTTGGTCTAATGAAAGAGCTAAATAAAACGTTGCAAACTTCTATTATGATGATTACGCATGACCTTGGCGTAGTGGCACAAATGTGTGAGCGTGTCATTGTAATGTACGCAGGACAAGTGGTAGAAGAAGCAAAGGTTGGAGATTTATTTAAGAACCCAAAGCATCCTTATACACAGGGGTTGTTAAAGTCGGTTCCAGATATTAGGGGAGAGCATTCGAGATTATATTCTATTCCGGGCAATGTACCGAAGCCGGGTTCAATTACAAAAGGTTGCCGTTTTGCTGAAAGATGTGAATTTGCTCATGAACGCTGCGTCATGGAAGACCCTGTATTGTTTATGGAAGATGGTGAAGAGCATACCGTAAGATGCTTTCTACATGAGAAGAGGAGGGAAGTCTCATGAGTAAAGCAATATTAGAAGTAGAAAATTTAAAAAAATATTTTCCGATTACTGCTGGGGTATTTAATCGCAAAGTTGCGGATGTAAAAGCAGTAGATGATATTAGCTTTTTTGTTAATGAAGGAGAAACATTAGGAATCGTTGGTGAATCGGGTTGTGGGAAGTCAACAACTGGAAGGATGTTAATGAGATTAATTGAGCCAACCGAAGGGAAAATTTCATTCAACGGTAAAGAAATTACAAAATTATCAGATTATGAAATGAGAAAATTGAGAAAAGACATGCAAATGGTCTTTCAAGATCCGTTTGCTTCACTCAATCCACGTCACTCAGTCGAACAAATATTAGAAGAACCTTTAATTGTTCATGGGATTGGAGATAAAGCTACACGGAAGAAGCAGGTAAGAGAGATGCTTGAAGTTGTTGGATTAAGCGGTTACCATGCTAAGCGCTATCCCCATCAATTTAGTGGGGGTCAACGCCAACGGATTGGAATTGCGCGCGCATTAATGACCAGACCCAAATTAATTATTGCTGATGAACCTGTGTCTGCTCTAGATGTATCCATACAGGCACAAGTATTGAATTTATTAGAAGACTTACAAAAAGAATTCGGTCTGACCTATATATTTATCGCTCATGACCTAGGGGTGATCAAACATATTAGCGACCGTGTAGGGGTTATGTATTTAGGTAGAATGGTTGAGTTAACAACCGCTAAACAATTGTATGATAAGCCACTTCATCCATATACAGAAGCACTTCTAAGTTCCGTTCCGGTCCCTGATCCAGAAATAGCTGTTGCTCAGGGAGTGCTATCTGGAGATATCCCTAACCCTGCTGATCCACCAAACGGTTGTGCTTTCCATACGAGATGTTCAAAATGTATGGAGATTTGTAAGCAAGAACGACCTCTTTTGCAGGAAATAGAAGATGGACATATGGTGGCTTGCCATTTATATGAGAAAGAGATTGCAAATTAGAAGGGAGAGAATGAAGAATGAAGAAAAAGAAAAGTTTTTGGCTACTTATTGTATTAATGGTTAGTACGCTTATCTTTGCTGGGTGTAATAGTTCTACTTCAGGTGATAATGGAGATGAAGGCGGAGAAGCAGATGAAGGAAGCACTGGAGGAACACTTGTCTTTGGTCGAGGAGGAGATTCAACTTCTCTTGACCCAGCAATTACAACTGAAGGTGAAGCTTTTAAAGTAACGAAAAATATTTTTGAAACCCTTGTAGAATTTGGTGAGCAAGATACGGAGCTTCATCCTGGTCTTGCTACAGAGTGGGAAACAAGCGAGGATGGTTTAACTCAAACACTTAAACTACGTGAAGGAGTTAAGTTCCATGATGGAACAGATTTTAATGCAGAAGCTGTCGTATTCAACTTCGAACGTTGGATGGCAGGGAATAAAGAACAATTCTATTATTACAATTCTCAATTTGGAGATAAGGTTGATAGTGTAACAGCGGTTGATGATTATACGGTTGAAGTCAAGTTAAATACAGCAATTGCACCATTCTATAAAAACTTGGCGATGTCTCCATTTGGTATCGCTAGTCCAACAGCCATTGAAGAGCATGGTGATAAATTCCTTGAAAACCCAGTTGGAACGGGTCCATTTAAGTTTCAAGAATGGAAAAGAAATGACAGAATCACAATCGTAAAGAATGAAGAGTATTGGGATGAAGGTTTACCAAAATTAGACTCAGTCATTTTCAGATCTATTCCTGAGAACTCTGCAAGACTAAACGCTTTAGCTTCAGGAGAAGTTGATTTAATTGATGGTGTGAATTTCAGCGATGTCCAACAAATTGAGGATAATCCAGACCTACAAACATTTGAGAGACCGACAATGAATGTTGCTTATGTTGGATTAACGAATACGAGGGGTCCTTTACAGGAAAAGTTAGTCCGTCAAGCTCTTAACCATGCGGTGAATAAAGAAGAAATCATCGATGCATTCTATGCAGGCGCAGCGGACCCAGCTGTAAACCCAATGCCACCAGTAATCTCTGGTTATAATGACGAAATTGAAGATTATCCATACGATCCAGAAAAAGCAAAAGAATTACTTAAGGAAGCTGGATATGAAGACGGATTTGAGATGGAATTATGGGCAATGCCAGTTCCAAGACCATATATGCCGGACGGCCAAAAAATAGCTGAAGCCCTACAAGCTGATTTTGCTGAAATTGGCGTTAAAGCTAAGATTGTTTCATATGAATGGGGAACATATTTAGAAAAAGCTAATAATGGAGAAGCTGATTCATTCTTACTTGGATGGACAGGTGATAATGGTGATGCAGATAACTTCTTATACGTATTATTAGATGAAGATGCCATCGGATCAAATAACTACACTTATTATAAGAACAGTGAAGTACATGATTTATTATTAGAAGCACAAGCAACTACCGATCAAGCGAAAAGAGATGAGTTATACAAACAAGCACAAGTAATTATAAAAGAAGATGCACCATGGATTCCGCTCGTACATTCACGTCCTATTTTAGCTGGGAAATCTAATATTAAGAATTTCCTACCACATCCGACAGGGTCTGATTTGCTTTCACATGTGGAGGTCAGTCAATAAATCAATAGAGATAGAAAAAGGGAGTGGCACACTCCCTTTTCTATTCATCTGATAATAATGTAGTAATAGAGGTGAGAAGATGTTAACTTACACAGTTAGGCGGTTAATTGCATTAATACCCGTCCTATTAGGTTTATCACTGATTGTTTTTCTAATGATTCGTGCAATTCCTGGTGATCCAGCTCAAATCATATTAGGGCAATTAGCTACGGAAGAGGCGATAGAGGCCTTAACGAAACAGCTCGGGTTAGATCAACCGTGGTATATTCAGTACTTTACATATTTGGGGGATTTATTGACTGGTGATTTGGGAGAATCAATCAAAACCAATACAGCGATAAATCAAGAAATTTGGCCATACTTAGCAGCAACTTTAGAGTTATCCTTTTGCGCAATGTTAATTGCCATTTTTATAGGGGTTAATGCTGGTATCATAAGTGCATGGTTTCAGCATTCTTGGTTTGATTACATAGCGATGATTTTAGCACTGATCGGTGTTTCTATACCTATTTTTTGGTTAGGTTTGATGGAACAATGGTTCTTCTCTATTCAACTGGATTGGTTACCGACATCTGGAAGGGAAGAGGTAAGGAACCCTGTTACATCTATAACAAATATATATTTAATAGATACATTGATTCAAGGTAGGTTTGATCAATTTGTTGATGTGTTACGTCATTTAATATTGCCAGCGTTTGCTTTAGCAACAATTCCAATGGCCATCATTGCTAGAATAACAAGATCTTCAATGTTAGAGGTAATGAAATCTGACTATATTAGAACAGCAAGAGCTAAAGGAATAAGAATGTTTTGGGTTGTGTACAAGCATTCATTAAAAAACGCAGTGATTCCTGTTCTTACTGTGATAGGTTTGCAAACAGGCTTATTGTTAGGTGGTGCGATTCTTACCGAAACGATATTTAGTTGGCCGGGTATGGGCAGATATATTTACGATGCGATTAGTGCGAGAGATTATCCTGTCATTCAATCTGGAATATTAGTGATTGCATTTATATTTGTCATGATTAATTTATTCATAGACTTATTGTACGCTGCAATCGATCCGCGAATTAATTATCGTTAAGGGAGGAATAGACGTGGAAGTATCAGTAAATAATAAACCACCTATTCAGCCAAAAAATAATGAAGATAAAGTACAATCGCCTTGGGTGGAGGCGTTACAAAGCTTCATGAAAAACAAAATTGCCTTAGTCGGTACAGGGATTGTTGTATTTTTTATACTGCTAGCCATTTTTGCGCCATTCATTGCGCCACAGGGCATTAATGAGCAGAATATGGCAAATAGGCTTCAAGCGCCTTCGGCGGAACATTGGTTTGGAACCGATGATTTTGGGAGAGATATTTTTTCGAGAGTAATTTTTGGGGCGAGAATATCGTTATGGGTTGGTTTTTTAGCGGTAATGGGTTCGGCTGTTGTAGGTTCTTTATTAGGGATTATTGCGGGGTATTACGGAAGATGGATTGATACGATTATCTCAAGGATTTTTGATATCATGCTTGCTTTCCCAAGTATTCTTTTGGCAATTGCTATTGTGGCCGTTTTAGGACCATCACTGCAGAATGCATTAATTGCGATAGCTGTTATTAATATTCCTAACTTTGGGAGGTTAATTCGTTCAAAAGTATTAAGTGTTAAACAAGAGGAGTATATTGTAGCCGCGAAGGCAGTTGGGATGAAAAATAATCGAATTCTATTTAGGCATGTACTTCCCAATAGTATGGCACCTATTATCGTGCAAGGAACTCTGGCAATTGGTACGGCTATTATTGAAGCAGCAGCTCTCGGGTTCTTAGGTTTAGGTGCAGAGGCACCGAATCCGGAATGGGGTAAAATGCTTTCAGATGCAAGAGTATTACTTATCCAAGCACCGTGGACAATGATATTCCCTGGCATAGCCATCATGTTAACAGTTCTCGGCTTTAACTTAATGGGGGATGGATTAAGAGATGCCTTAGACCCGAGGATGAAGAATTAGAGAGATTTATAAGAAAAGAGGCTATCGGAGCATTTATATCCGATAGCCTCTTATTAATTATTGTTCGTCAACGGCTTCATCTAATGTTAAAGAAGAGTCTTCTTTATGGAACTTTTGAAAGCTACTAATAAGACAATTCAATCGGTCCACTTGTTCATTATAATCCATCATTGCAGATACAATATGCATAGTATGAGCTAATTCTACCTGCCCATCATCTGAAATGAGATGTTGTTGTTCTAAAAAGAGCGTGAAAAGTTCCTTTCTGCTTAAAGTAATATCGCCTTCTTCAAAAACGACTTCTGGTCGAACTTTCCCAATAAATTTTAATACCGCATGTTCATGATAATGAGTAATAATATCCAATTGTTGCTGGATAAGGTGTTGAAAATCTTCCGGCATTTCTGCTAAATCATTCTCAAAGCGATGCATCTTTGTTAAAGTTTCTAAAGCTTTTTTATTAGCGGCATTCATTTGCCGGTAAATAACTAATTTTCTCGGTTTGGAATGGTTCTTCTTTTTAAAGTAATTACGTTCTTCTTTATATAAAGAAAAAAGTGTATCAATCTTTGTTAATCCTTCTTGCATGGTTCGTATATCATTTTTCAATAAATGATGTTCAGAAGCATGCCTTATATTTAAGCGAATCCACTTTGTAATTTCTTCGGTTAGATTAGAAATCTTCACATATAACTTCTTCTCATATTTCGGTGGAATAAACACCAGATTAACAATAAATGCAGAAAATATCCCGAGGATAACTGTCGAGAATCTAAGAATGGCAAACTCGGTAAAGGTATCTCCTGGTGTGACCATAATCGCTACCATTGTAACGAGTGATAAACCAATCGTGTTATCAAGCTTTAATTTTAAATTAATCGTAATAACTACTATTGCTGCTAAACCGATAATGAGAATTTCATGACCAAATAATAGTACAAATAATACCGCGATTACTGCTCCGATTATATTTCCTTGAATTTGTTCAAGTACAGATAAATAAGAACGATAAATCGTTGGTTGCAGTGCAAAAATAGCTGCAATCCCTGCAAAAACAGGAGATGGGAGTTGAAAAAGTTCTGCTAAAAATAAAGATAGTATGATTGCGATCCCCGTTTTCAGAATGCGGGCGCCAAGCTTCATATTTAAATAATCCTTTCTGCTCAATCATTAGTATGGCTGTCATGATAAACACCCACTCTTACTTTATACGTTTTTTTTCTTTATTAAACAATTATGTACTATACATGGATATTAGTATAAGTTCAATAGACAAATATGAAAAGTCGTTAAAATTAATAAAAAATTAAAGTGGATTAATTTTAAGTGAAAAAATAGAAACACATCAAAAGGGAAGCAAGAGGGAGAAATTTGTTTGGATTAGCAGAGAATCGCATCAAAAAACCAGTAAGAGAGAAGAATTTACTAGAAATGAGGCGAAATATCGACTAATTTCAGATTTGCCTTTAATGACAAACGGATGACCGATAATGTTGAAGCCCGAATCTGTTTCCGCACTCCAAGTGAAATGAGTCACATACACATAAATTCATAAAGAAACACGAGAAATTCATCATTAGAATTCCTCGTGTCTCAAGTTTAGCACAAAAACAAAATTAAATGAGTATTTCTTATAGCAGAAGAAATGTATGTTATATCACTCAGTTGAAACAGAAGGGTCGGCTTGTTCTTTAACTGGAACAACTTGCAAAAAGTGACTACTTAAATCTGATAAAAGAGCTTTTAAACCAATTGCTTCATCTTCTTGGTTTTGATCCATCAATAGACCGATATATTTTTCTAATAGTTCTTTTACATCATCTAGTCCATTTTGGTCAAGCTCGGTTACGTTTACTTTTGCACCTTTGGCTATTCTTCTTTCAATTGCTGCTTTTGTTAATCCCATTTCAGGTTGATGTCTTAAATAGACGACGCCACCTGTCATCCCTGCACAGATCCATGGGCCCGGATCACCTAATACAAGGCCGCGACCGTTTGTCATATATTCAAACGCAAATCCCTTAATATTCGCATTTGTACCGATTTTCCCAAATTCCTTCTCGGGAATTGCACTTGTTAGTTGTCCACCGATAATCATATCAGCTCCAGATAGACGAATACCAGCTCTTGCATCAGCGTTTCCTTGGGCAACGAGAAGTCCCACTTGTGCACCATAGCCAAAACCTTTTCCAACAGATCCATTATAATACTGTCCATTCTTACCTTTCGATTTAAAAATTAAGATTTGCCCACCGAAGGAAGTTTTACCAATACCATCTTGTGCACCACCTGCTACTTCGATGTTTATGCCGAAACTGTTATAGGCTCCTAATCCGTTACCAGGGATAGACCCATCATTATATTTGAGGTCAACTGGCGGAAGAGTTTTATATGATCCATCTAAGCGTCCTCTTACACGGTGACAAGAAACACGACTACCAAGCACCCTTTGCTCTGAAGTAACATTAGAGAAGGTACGCGATTGGTGTAATTCTTCTACACTCTTGTCTAGATATTCAGCACCAACAGCTACTTGTAATTGAGCCTCACTCACTTCTTTAGGCTGCTCATTATTAGTGAGCTGTGAAATGTCTAATGTACGAAGTAAGTAGTCTAAATTCAATTGTTCTTTTCCTTTTATTTGTTCAAGTAAATCTGTACGTCCAATGGCATCTTGTAGATTGCGAATACCGATGCTGCCGGCAAGTGCTTGCAGTTCTTTACCGAAAGCAGAAAATAAGTTAACTAATCCTTGGACAGCAGATTCAAATTGACGAGGAACGAATCTTCTTAACCCATGTTCTTTTGCTTGTGCCTCTGAATCAATTTGCGTAGCAATTCCAACATGACAAGTATCTAGATGACACCCACGGCAAGTTGTACAACCAATGGCTAACATTGATAATGTACCAAACCCGACTCTATTTGCACCGAGTAACATCACTTTTAAAACATCACTAACACTTTTTAAGCCGCCATCTGCCCATAGCTCAACATAATCTCTTAATCCAGCTTCTAGTAAGGCGTTATGGGCCGCTTTAACACCAATTTCAACTGGTAAACCAACATGTTGAAGCGCGTGGATTCTAGCTGCACCTGTACCACCATCAAACCCACTTAAAGTGATAATGTCCGCACCAGCTTTAGCGATTCCTACAGCAATTGTTCCAATATTAGGCACAACAGGTACTTTAACTGACACTTTCGCTTTATCGTTCGCTGTTTTTAATTCATGAATCATTTGTGCTAAATCTTCAATAGAATAAATATCATGATTATTTGAAGGTGAAATTAAATCAGATCCAATTGTTGCATTTCTAGCTTCAGCTATTTTAGCTGTTACTTTAGAGCCTGGTAGATGTCCGCCTTCACCTGGTTTTGCTCCTTGACCGATTTTAATCTCAAGAAGGTTAGAAGAGTTAAGAAGCTCAGCGTTTACTCCAAATCGTCCTGAGGCAACTTGTTGACCTCTTGTACGAGGATATTTTCCGAGCATATCTTTTATTTCTCCGCCTTCACCATTTAAACTAATCATATTTAGTCTTTCTGCACCTTCTGCATAGGCTCTAAAAGCAATTTCATTTTGAGAACCAAATGACATAGAAGAAATAACGAATGGTAAGTTATGATCTCCAACAGAAATATTAACATCCTCTGGTGAAATTTTGGTTTCTGATTGTTTAAAATCAGTTAGGTGACGGATGGTTGTTGGGTTCTGAGCTTCTTGTTCGCTTATCTTTTCACGGTAAGCATCATATTCACCTGTAGACGCAACTTCACCAATTGCTTTCCAAATTCTCGGGAATAGATGGAAGGTTTTCCCGATTCTGTTTTTATCGTTTATAAAGTCTTCCGCTCTTAACAAAGCATCTTCTTTCATATGACCAAAATTGTATTTAAGCTCACCTGAACCAAAGAAATTGATGATATTTAAATATTCAGCGATTTCTTCGTTTAAGCCAATAGTTGAGAATAAGCGACCATATCCTCTTAGTTCATGAATCCCGATTGTAGAGATTACCTTTTCCAACCCTTTTGTTAAAGCTGAATATAAGTTAACAAGAGGAGTTATTTCTTCGTTAGCAACAGTTACAAACATATAATATGGGCTAATTAAATCTGCACCTAAACCGTAAGCTGTAATAATATCATGTAATGACCTGATAGAAGCGGAACGTAAAAGTAAAGAACAGTCTCTTCTTATTGTTTCTTTTACTAATGCTTGATCAATGGCAGATACGACTAAGTGTGGATCCATCCAGTAGGAATCTTCTTGATGAGCACTGGCATCATTCAAGACAATAAGTGTTTTACCAGCTTTAACTGATTCAATCGCTTCTTTTGATAAGCGTGAAATGGCCTCTTTAATCGTTTCATCTTTTGAAAAAGTGATAGAAAGATAGGCAATTTTCTTTTGTGTTTGATAATATTCAGTTACTTGATCATAGCTAGGCTGATTGATTTCCTTTACACACTCGTATCCTAATTTTCCTTCTATTAATAAAGGTGTTTGTAATTCAAGTACATCTATGGATTCTTCATTATTAAAGAGTGACGGTCTTTTACCGATAATTGTTCTAGTAGAGAAATGTTCTGTTTCTCTATCTCTATCAATGGCAGGGTTAGTAACAACTGCAACACTTTCTTTAATAAAATCAGCGATATTTGTTCTCTCACCATTTAAAGCAGCTAATGGAGCATCATGGCCAAGTGAACGGATAGGTTCCGCGCCTTTTTCTGCCATTTGTTCTACTAAGTTCACATGGTCTCTTTCCCAACCAAACGCTTTATATTGACCATTATGAATCTTTGTAGGGAAAGCCATTGTAGTTACTTTATTCAAAACTGGCGCACGTAAACGATTTTTATAATCTTTAACATTTACACGAGAAGAGAAGCGATTAAATGTTTCTTCCTGATAGTTTTCATGTTCATATTTTTCTAGTTTATTACCGTTCCATTTGAAGCCAACTTTTTCACCAGGAGATAAGGGCTTCGGTTCACTTACATATTCACTCGATGAAATAATCCCTGGTTCAGATGAGAATAAATAAGAACTTTCAGTCTCTAACATCCAAAGGGGTCTTAATCCAAGGGAGTCTACACTATATACCGCTTCGTTTCCGAATCTTGAGATAATTCCAGCAGGCCCTTGAGCGAAATGACCCCATGCTTCCCTTATATAAGTATATAAATCTTGCAAATGTGGAGGGTATGACTTGATTTCATTAATGATTGGAGGGAAGAGTACGTCCATCGCTTCAAATAATGAATAGCCATCTCTACAAATGAGTGTTTCAATTGTTCTGCTTAAATCTTGGGAATCACTACCTCCTCTAACGAGTGGTACATTAATCATTCTAGCTTCGTCGCGTAATTTTGCAATCGTATTAATTTCACCATTATGCCCTAAGACGGCAAATGGTTGCACACGAAAAAAGCTTGAGAGTGTATTAGTCGAATAACGATTATGGCCAAGTGTCATAGTCGAAGCTACCAATGGGTTTGCTAGGTCGTGGTAGTATTTAGGTAAAATATCGCCAGCTCCCATTACTTTATATACAGCATGAAACTGACTAAGGGATGCTACGTGAATAAATTCATTTTTTTCTGCTTCTACAATGACTTCTAATATCGCTTGATTCAGATCTGTTTCATTTTTATCAACCATACATGCAATTTGCCAAAAAACAGGGTTCTCTTGAATCGCTATTGGGCCAAGTGCAGAAGAGTCTGTCACTTCATCTGATTCGAAAATTAAAGAAAATCCTTTATCATCAAGAAGTTGACGTACTTCTGTTTTGAAGGTTTCACTTTGTTCATTACGAGTGAAAAAGAGATGACCGACGACAAAGTTGGGTGTGTCAACAACTGCTGAATCGATTTGAGCATTTTTAAGTTTTTCTTTCCAGAGTGTACGGGGGATATCGATATGAATCCCGACGCCATCTCCTTCTCCATTAATAAATCCTGCACGGTGGTTCATTGTTACTAATGCATCTATACAACTGAAAATATTTTCACGTGTTGGAATCTTTTCTTTTTCTAATGAAGAAACAATCCCACATGCATCGTGTTCTTGATTATTAAAATTTTTGAATTGGGAAGGGGTCCATTGTTGAGTCATAGTATTCGGCTTTTTGAGGCAATGCCTTAAGCCGTTCACCTCCTAGTTTAGTAATGTTTTTGAGGTTGCTAGATTGTTAAGATTTCTAGCGAAGTTAATTGAAATGTTATTTAACTGGGTAACGCATTAAAGTGTTTCGGTAACGAAGGAATTATACAGAATATTTTCATTATCATATCACATGAATTTTCAGAAATCAATTATTTATACATTTTTATGGATATGAAAAAGGTTGAGAATGTATAAAAATGTATAGCGGAATCTATATTTGTAAACGTTTTCATAGTATGTATCAAGAGAAAAAGAGAGCTGGATGGCTCTCTTTTAGTGTATAAAAAATGAATATTTTATTTATTGGTTGGCTAATTCTTCGAAAGTATCATGGACTGCTTGAATGGTAGCGTCAATATCTTCCTCTGTATGAGCAATTGTAAGGAACCATGCTTCATATTTGGAAGGTGCTAGGTTGATGCCTCTATTTAACATAAGCTTGAAGAACTTAGCAAACGTCTCACCGTCCGTATTTTCTGCTTGTTCATAGTTGATTACTTTTTCATCAGTAAAATAAACAGTTAATGCCCCTTTTAATCGATTAATTGATATGGAAATATTGAACTGCTTGGCCGCATTCATGATGCCATCTTCAAGCTTTTCGCCTAATCTATCTAAGTATTCATAAACCCCAGGTTGTTTTAATACTTCTAAGCAAGCAATTCCAGCTAAGATTGATGCAGGGTTTCCTGCCATTGTTCCTGCCTGATAGGCGGGACCTAGTGGAGCAACACTCTCCATAATCTCTTTTTTGCCACCGTAGGCACCAATGGGTAAACCGCCGCCAATAATTTTTCCTAATGCTGTGAGGTCTGGTTGCACACCTAATAAATCCTGTGCACCTCCATAGTGAAAACGAAAAGCAGTAATAACTTCATCATATATAACGAGTGAACCATGTGCATGACTTATCTCATTTACCTCTTCCAAGAACCCTGGTAAGGGCTCGACAATACCGAAGTTACCTACAATCGGTTCTACTAAAACTCCTGCAATCTCATGTCCCCATTTATCCATTGCTTGTCTAAATGAATCAATGTTATTAAAAGGAACGGTGATTACTTCTTTTGCAATCGATTGAGGTACCCCGGCAGAATCAGGTGTACCAAGAGTTGACGGACCAGAACCAGCTGCAACTAGTACTAAATCAGAATGTCCGTGATAACAGCCGGCAAATTTAATTATTTTATCTTTTCCTGTATACGCTCTTGCAACTCTTATGGTTGTCATCACAGCTTCCGTACCGGAATTCACAAATCTTACTTTTTCTAAATTAGGCATCGCCTCTTTCAGCAGTTTAGCGAAGTCTACTTCATACGGCGTAGGTGTGCCAAATAGTACTCCTCTTTCGGCAGCTTCTTTAATGGCCTTCGTTATATGAGGGTGAGCATGTCCTGTAATAATAGGTCCGTATGCTGCTAAATAATCAATATATTGATTCCCATCTACATCAAAGAAGTAAGCACCTTGGCCTCTCTCCATTGCCACAGGTGATCCTCCACCAACCGCTTTATAAGATCGAGAAGGGCTGTTTACACCCCCGACAATGTGTTCAACAGCTTCTTTATGTAGTCGTTCGGAATTGATAAAATGCATCAATATTCCTCCTTAAGTAATATAATCTCCCTTTATATTTTAACATGTAAGCTAATGATATGTTAAAAGCAAAATATTTTCATATCTATCGTCAGTAAGACAACTTGTCATACTCTCAAAAAGTTGAACGTATAATGGTAATACCGTCACGAGAGAGGTGAGGTTAGTCGTGCTATTTTTTTTCGTTATTTTTACTGTTACATTATGTATTTTTATGAGTATGCAAAGCCTCTTAACACCTAAAAGAACGAAGGGAAGATGGGTGTCATTAGATAACTTTTTTTATTTAATTTGTCTATATGCTACGATTTTGATTGCTTTTGGGTTAATATATATTATTCTCGATTTAAATGGGCATGTGGTGCTAATAGATGAAACAAGCTATGGAGGGATTAATTTCTTAGATCGTCTTGCATCAGGTTTTTATTTTAGTGCTGTTACTCTTTTTTCATTGGGTTATGGAGATGTTATCCCCGTGGGTTTAGGCCGTATGGTTGCGATGGTTGAAGCATTGATAGGCTATGTCATTCCAACTGCATTTGTCGCAAGAGTTGTTTTTAATATTGATAATAAAAATGATCAATGAGAAGAAGGGTGTTTACTTGTATTTCACTCTTGTTTTTAATAGTCTAAGAAAAACGTGGTTAAGGAGTGAGCGATTTATGAGTATAGAACTTGGAGAAAAAGCACCCGCATTTACATTAGAAGCAAGTAATGGAGAAGTTGTTAATCTAGAAGATTTTCGCGGGAGGAATGTCGTATTATATTTTTATCCTAAGGATATGACACCTGGTTGTACGACTGAGGCATGTGATTTCCGCGATAGGCATAATGATTTTTCTGATATGAATACGGTCATTATTGGTGTTAGTCCTGACCCGATCAAACGTCATGAGAAATTTATTGAGAAACATGGGTTACCATTTCTTTTGCTTGCAGATGAAAATCATGAAGTTGCAGAAAGCTACGGAGTTTGGAAGTTGAAAAAGAATTTTGGTAAAGAATATATGGGGATTGAACGCTCTACGTTTGTGATTGACGAGGAAGGCAGATTAATAAAAGAGTGGCGAAAAGTGAAAGTAAAAGGACATGTAGAAGATGCGTTGCATTTCTTACAAAATAGAAAAGGTTAGGCTTTAAAATAACATGATAATAACTTGCCTATTTTAAAGAATTTAAGGCTTTTGTCCACGCAAGTAAAGCTAGTTTGAATATGATTAAACTAGGGCATACCTCCTCAAATATATTTTCCGGACTTTTAAAATGAGTCCGGAATTTTTTTTTGATGACGGGTTAGATCTGTCAATTTGTGGAATGAGAAATACAAAGGTATTAACAAAGTTAAGTTTATTAAAGATGGAATATTAGCTGGGTTTAGTCTATATGATAAAATAAGAAAAACATACTTCTTGAAACGCGGTTATTGACAACTTTCAATAATTATTAGTAAACTATTTATAAAGATTATAATATAAGAATGAATAGAAGAGAGGTGCATGACGGTGGCGCAAACACATCTTAAAGAAGCATTGGATACGTTAAAAGATACAGGGGTTCGCATTACTCCACAGCGTCATGCGATACTTGAATATTTAATAAACTCAATGACGCACCCAACAGCTGATGACATATACAAAGCATTAGAGGGAACGTTCCCAAATATGAGTGTGGCTACAGTTTACAATAATTTAAGAGTATTTCGTGAGGTTGGGTTAGTAAAAGAACTAACCTATGGAGATTCATCCAGCAGATTTGATTTTGTAACAACACAACATTATCACGTCATTTGTGAAGGTTGTGGTAAAATTGTTGATTTTCATTATCCTGGTTTGGATGAAGTTGAACAATTAGCAGCACATGTGACTGGCTTTAAAGTAAGTCACCACAGAATGGAAGTTTATGGGGAATGTCCAGAGTGTTCAAAGAAAAAAGAAATGCATTAAAATGTCTAAAGCTGTCAGCGTACTGCTGCCAGCTTTTTCTCTGTATTTTTACTTAGTTTTCTATACATATGAGTAAACATATTGTCTGTTTTAAGATTTACTTCTTTTTTGACGTGAGAAAATCTACTGCTTTAATGAAGTATCTTTTCGATTATATTTTTCGTCAAATTCTTTTCCTTCAAGTGTGCGATCGAGCGTTAGTGGTTCGCGACAATGCATGCACATATCAACCCGTCCTAATATTTTGGTTGGCTTGTTACAATTTGGGCAAACAACTTGTATTGCTTTAGTTGAAAGGATGCCAATCCACAAGTAAATAACCGTACTAGCAATAATGAATAATACACCAAGAAGCATACATAGAGACATAATTAATGGTGAAGTTCTGAAGAAAATACCTATGTACATGACAATAAATCCAACAAATATTAAGCTTAAAGCAAAGGTTCTTATTTTATTTATTTTACTCGAATATTTTTTTGCCATTTTGTTCCCTCCTAAACACTAACTATATCATATCATTGTAAGAAAAAATAAAAAAATTGTCACTATTTGTTGGTGTTTATCAAAGGGAATTTAGATGAATTGTCGAACTAATATATTAATACGAAATTATGGGGGCGTTATGATGGAAGATATACTCCGTCCTATTTATCAAGAAAGAGCTAGTCAACTAAATACACTAGGTGTGTTAATTGTAGAGGGAAATGAAAAGACAATTTCAAATAGAGATACGTTTGATGCAATACTATTAATTATCGTAGAAAATGCGGATACGCCTATTTTTGTGAAACATTACACATTTGAAGATAAGAAAGCCTCAATGCAAATAATAACGAAGCAACAATTGGATCAATGGATACTTATGGGGAGTAATAGAAAGATTTTTGACTGGCTTTATAGTGGGAAGGTTTTATTTGATCGCAATGAATATATAGGAAACTTGCGTGATAAATTAAACGAATTCCCATTCAAGGACAGAAAGCTCAAAATGGGACTAGAGTTTGCTAAGCTGATAAGAAGATATACAGATGGGAAAACTTTGTTTGAAAATCAGAATTATTTTGATGCTTATAATAATGTTGTTCATTCTTTGCATCATTTAGCGAGGCTCTCAATTATAGAAAATGGTTTCCATCCAGAAGTAACACTGTGGAATCAAATTCGCCATATGGAACCAGAAATAATGAAACTTTATGAAGAGTTAGTACAAAGTCATGAGCCGCTTGAGAAAAGGTTAGAGCTATTATTTTTAGCTAGTGAATTTTTAATTCATTCACGAACAAAGGCTGGAGTTGGCCATTTACTTGAAGTTTTAGCAGAACAATCAGTTTGGACAATTCAAGAAATCATCCAGCATAAAGAACTGAGACACTACTCAGTGGATTTGGTGATTCTATTAGAATACTTAATTGACAAAGGGTTTATTAAAGTAATTAGTGAAGAAACAAAAGGAAAAGGGATTAAACACCGATATTACAGTTTGTAATAAATTATATTAAAAAAGCAAAAAGTGGTTGACCAAGGAAAAAAATGATGATATATTAATAACCGTCGCTAATAACTGTATGAAAAACAGCTAACGCGACGGAATGATTTAAAAAAATCTTGACTCCATAATAATAGATATGTTATTATTGGAAAGTCGCTTCTAAAGCGAACGAGATTGTTCTTTGAAAACTGAACGAACGTAAAACGTCAAGCGTAATTCTAAAAAAGCTGATTTATCAGCAACAAAGCACCATAGGTGCAAATGAGCTAATCAAACACTTTATTGGAGAGTTTGATCCTGGCTCAGGACGAACGCTGGCGGCGTGCCTAATACATGCAAGTCGAGCGAATCTGAGGGAGCTTGCTCCCAAAGATTAGCGGCGGACGGGTGAGTAACACGTGGGCAACCTGCCTGTAAGACTGGGATAACTCCGGGAAACCGGGGCTAATACCGGATAATATCTATTTATACATATAATTAGATTGAAAGATGGTTCTGCTATCACTTACAGATGGGCCCGCGGCGCATTAGCTAGTTGGTGAGGTAACGGCTCACCAAGGCGACGATGCGTAGCCGACCTGAGAGGGTGATCGGCCACACTGGGACTGAGACACGGCCCAGACTCCTACGGGAGGCAGCAGTAGGGAATCTTCCGCAATGGACGAAAGTCTGACGGAGCAACGCCGCGTGAGTGATGAAGGTTTTCGGATCGTAAAACTCTGTTGTTAGGGAAGAACAAGTACCGGAGTAACTGCCGGTACCTTGACGGTACCTAACCAGAAAGCCACGGCTAACTACGTGCCAGCAGCCGCGGTAATACGTAGGTGGCAAGCGTTGTCCGGAATTATTGGGCGTAAAGCGCGCGCAGGCGGTTCCTTAAGTCTGATGTGAAAGCCCACGGCTCAACCGTGGAGGGTCATTGGAAACTGGGGAACTTGAGTGCAGAAGAGGAAAGTGGAATTCCAAGTGTAGCGGTGAAATGCGTAGAGATTTGGAGGAACACCAGTGGCGAAGGCGACTTTCTGGTCTGTAACTGACGCTGAGGCGCGAAAGCGTGGGGAGCAAACAGGATTAGATACCCTGGTAGTCCACGCCGTAAACGATGAGTGCTAAGTGTTAGAGGGTTTCCGCCCTTTAGTGCTGCAGCAAACGCATTAAGCACTCCGCCTGGGGAGTACGACCGCAAGGTTGAAACTCAAAGGAATTGACGGGGGCCCGCACAAGCGGTGGAGCATGTGGTTTAATTCGAAGCAACGCGAAGAACCTTACCAGGTCTTGACATCCTCTGACAATCCTAGAGATAGGACTTTCCCCTTCGGGGGACAGAGTGACAGGTGGTGCATGGTTGTCGTCAGCTCGTGTCGTGAGATGTTGGGTTAAGTCCCGCAACGAGCGCAACCCTTGATCTTAGTTGCCAGCATTCAGTTGGGCACTCTAAGGTGACTGCCGGTGACAAACCGGAGGAAGGTGGGGATGACGTCAAATCATCATGCCCCTTATGACCTGGGCTACACACGTGCTACAATGGATGGTACAAAGGGCTGCAAGACCGCGAGGTTTAGCCAATCCCATAAAACCATTCTCAGTTCGGATTGTAGGCTGCAACTCGCCTACATGAAGCCGGAATCGCTAGTAATCGCGGATCAGCATGCCGCGGTGAATACGTTCCCGGGCCTTGTACACACCGCCCGTCACACCACGAGAGTTTGTAACACCCGAAGTCGGTGGGGTAACCTTTTGGAGCCAGCCGCCTAAGGTGGGACAGATGATTGGGGTGAAGTCGTAACAAGGTAGCCGTATCGGAAGGTGCGGCTGGATCACCTCCTTTCTAAGGAATATACGGAATTAACTTGATGTTGGACTGTTCGTTCAGTTTTGAGAGTATAATCTCTCGATTCAATCGTTCTTTGAAAACTAGATAATGTAATGAAGAAGATTACCGAGTAATCGCCACCTTAGTTATTTTCTCTCTATATAATAGTAATAGAGTAGAGATACTAAACTTTTTTAAAAACACAACCGTGAGGGAAGCGAAAGCAACCCAAACATATGGTTAAGTTAATAAGGGCGCACGGTGAATGCCTTGGCACTAGGAGCCGATGAAGGACGGGACTAACACCGATATGCTTCGGGGAGCTGTAAGTAAGCTTTGATCCGGAGATTTCCGAATGGGGAAACCCCCTATCCGTTATGGGATAGGATCTATACCTGAATACATAGGGTATGGAAGGCAGACCCGGGGAACTGAAACATCTAAGTACCCGGAGGAAGAGAAAGCAAACGCGATTCCCTGAGTAGCGGCGAGCGAAACGGGATTAGCCCAAACCAAGAGGCTTGCCTCTTGGGGTTGTAGGACATTCTATACGGAGTTACAAAGGAACGAGATAGACGAAGAGGTCTGGAAAGGCCCGCCATAGGAGGTAAAAGCCCTGTAGTTGAAACTTCGTTCCCTCCAGAGTGGATCCTGAGTACGGCGGGACACGAGAAATCCCGTCGGAAGCAGGGAGGACCATCTCCCAAGGCTAAATACTCCCTAGTGACCGATAGTGAACCAGTACCGTGAGGGAAAGGTGAAAAGCACCCCGGAAGGGGAGTGAAAGAGATCCTGAAACCGTGTGCCTACAAGTAGTTAGAGCCCGTTAATGGGTGATAGCGTGCCTTTTGTAGAATGAACCGGCGAGTTACGATTACATGCGAGGTTAAGTTGGACAGACGGAGCCGTAGCGAAAGCGAGTCTGAATAGGGCGAATGAGTATGTGGTCGTAGACCCGAAACCAGGTGATCTACCCATGTCCAGGGTGAAGTCCAGGTAACACTGGATGGAGGCCCGAACCCACGTACGTTGAAAAGTGCGGGGATGAGGTGTGGGTAGCGGAGAAATTCCAATCGAACTTGGAGATAGCTGGTTCTCTCCGAAATAGCTTTAGGGCTAGCCTCATGCGTAAGAATCTTGGAGGTAGAGCACTGTTTGGACTAGGGGCCCTCATCGGGTTACCGAATTCAGACAAACTCCGAATGCCAAAGATTTATCCATGGGAGTCAGACTGCGAGTGATAAGATCCGTAGTCAAGAGGGAAACAGCCCAGACCACCAGCTAAGGTCCCAAAGTATACGTTAAGTGGAAAAGGATGTGGAGTTGCTTAGACAACCAGGATGTTGGCTTAGAAGCAGCCACCATTTAAAGAGTGCGTAATAGCTCACTGGTCGAGTGACTCCGCGCCGAAAATGTACCGGGGCTAAACGTATCACCGAAGCTGTGGATTGAACATCGTTGATGTTCAGTGGTAGGAGAGCGTTCTAAGGGCGTTGAAGCTAGACCGTAAGGACTGGTGGAGCGCTTAGAAGTGAGAATGCCGGTATGAGTAGCGAAAGATGGGTGAGAATCCCATCCACCGAATGCCTAAGGTTTCCTGAGGAAGGCTCGTCCGCTCAGGGTTAGTCGGGACCTAAGCCGAGGCTGAAAAGCGTAGGCGATGGACAACAGGTTGATATTCCTGTACCACCGTATTCTGTTTGAGTGATGGGGGGACGCAGGAGGATAGGGTAAGCGCACGATTGGATGTGCGTCTAAGCAGTTAGAGGGACCATGAGGCAAATCCCATGGTCATATACCTTGAGCTGTGATAGCGAGGGAAATTTAGTACCGAAGTTCTTGATTCCACACTGCCAAGAAAAGCCTCTAGCGAGGAATAAGGTGCCCGTACCGCAAACCGACACAGGTAGGCGAGGAGAGAATCCTAAGGTGAGCGAGAGAACTCTCGTTAAGGAACTCGGCAAAATGACCCCGTAACTTCGGGAGAAGGGGTGCTCATTAGGGTGTTAAAGCCTTGATGAGCCGCAGTGAATAGGCCCAGGCGACTGTTTAGCAAAAACACAGGTCTCTGCGAAGCCGCAAGGCGAAGTATAGGGGCTGACGCCTGCCCGGTGCTGGAAGGTTAAGAGGAGAGGTTAGCTCACGCGAAGCTTTGAATCGAAGCCCCAGTAAACGGCGGCCGTAACTATAACGGTCCTAAGGTAGCGAAATTCCTTGTCGGGTAAGTTCCGACCCGCACGAAAGGCGTAACGATCTGGGCACTGTCTCAACGAGAGACTCGGTGAAATTATAGTACCTGTGAAGATGCAGGTTACCCGCGACAGGACGGAAAGACCCCGTGGAGCTTTACTGTAGCCTGATATTGAATTTTGGTACAGCTTGTACAGGATAGGTAGGAGCCTTAGAAGCCGGAGCGCTAGCTTCGGTGGAGGCGTCGGTGGGATACTACCCTGGCTGTATTGAAATTCTAACCCACATCCCTTATCGGGATGGGAGACAGTGTCAGGTGGGCAGTTTGACTGGGGCGGTCGCCTCCTAAAGAGTAACGGAGGCGCCCAAAGGTTCCCTCAGAATGGTTGGAAATCATTCGTAGAGTGTAAAGGCACAAGGGAGCTTGACTGCGAGACCTACAAGTCGAGCAGGGACGAAAGTCGGGCTTAGTGATCCGGTGGTTCCGCATGGAAGGGCCATCGCTCAACGGATAAAAGCTACCCCGGGGATAACAGGCTTATCTCCCCCAAGAGTCCACATCGACGGGGAGGTTTGGCACCTCGATGTCGGCTCATCGCATCCTGGGGCTGTAGTCGGTCCCAAGGGTTGGGCTGTTCGCCCATTAAAGCGGTACGCGAGCTGGGTTCAGAACGTCGTGAGACAGTTCGGTCCCTATCCGTCGTGGGCGCAGGAAATTTGAGAGGAGCTGTCCTTAGTACGAGAGGACCGGGATGGACGCACCGCTGGTGTACCAGTTGTCTTGCCAAAGGCATCGCTGGGTAGCTATGTGCGGAAGGGATAAGTGCTGAAAGCATCTAAGCATGAAGCCCCCCTCGAGATGAGATTTCCCATAGCGCAAGCTAGTAAGATCCCTGAAAGATGATCAGGTTGATAGGTTAGAGGTGGAAGTGTGGCGACACATGTAGCTGACTAATACTAATCGATCGAGGACTTAACCAAAAACGAAAAGCGAAAGCGCCTTGCACAGGTGCGACAAGCATAAGAGACAGATTTGACAGGAGGTTGTTCTTTAACCTCATGAAAAATTTGACTTATGACCTCGAGCACCTAGGCGCTGTAGCTGGACAATACGAAATGCGGGCGGCTCCTAGCCGCCGCAGCTAGACAGCACTACGTAAGTAGTAGCCTACAGCACGCATTCAGGCGATTACTCAAAACAATCTTCTTCAACATTACCTAGTTTTCAGAGAATGATTTAAAATTTCTCTTGAAATTTTCATAAAAGACGTTATAATAATAAATGTCTTTAAAAAGTCCGGTGGCGATAGCGAGAAGGTCACACCCGTTCCCATACCGAACACGGAAGTTAAGCTTCTCAGCGCCGATGGTAGTTAGGGGCTGTCCCCTTGTGAGAGTAGGACGTTGCCGGGCATACATACTATTATATTATTCCGCAGTAGCTCAGTGGTAGAGCATTCGGCTGTTAACCGAACGGTCGTAGGTTCGAATCCTACCTGCGGAGCCAATGGAGAGCTGTCCGAGCTGGCCGAAGGAGCACGATTGGAAATCGTGTAGGCGGTTTATAGCCGTCTCAAGGGTTCAAATCCCTTGCTCTCCGCCATTAAACATATAAACTGGCCCCTTGGTCAAGCGGTTAAGACACCGCCCTTTCACGGCGGTAACACGGGTTCGAATCCCGTAGGGGTCACCATTTTGGAGGATTAGCTCAGCTGGGAGAGCATCTGCCTTACAAGCAGAGGGTCGGCGGTTCGATCCCGTCATCCTCCACCATTCATATTATCGCGGGGTGGAGCAGTCCGGTAGCTCGTCGGGCTCATAACCCGAAGGTCGCAGGTTCAAATCCTGCCCCCGCAATTTGGTCCGGTAGTTCAGTTGGTTAGAATGCCTGCCTGTCACGCAGGAGGTCGCGGGTTCGAGTCCCGTCCGGACCGCCACTACATAAATTCACACAAATGTATTAAAAACATATTGTAAAACGTATAAGTTTTGGCTCAGTAGCTCAGTCGGTAGAGCAAAGGACTGAAAATCCTTGTGTCGGCGGTTCGATTCCGTCCTGAGCCACCATTTGCCGGCCTAGCTCAATTGGTAGAGCAACTGACTTGTAATCAGTAGGTTGGGGGTTCAAGTCCTCTGGCCGGCATCGTTTTTCATGGAGGGGTAGCGAAGTGGCTAAACGCGGCGGACTGTAAATCCGCTCCTTCGGGTTCGGCAGTTCGAATCTGCCCCCCTCCACCATCTAGGGGTATAGTTTAATGGTAAAACGAAGGTCTCCAAAACCTTTGATGTGGGTTCGATTCCTACTACCCCTGCCAATTATGGCGGTTGTGGCGAAGTGGTTAACGCATCGGATTGTGGTTCCGACATTCGTGGGTTCGATTCCCATCAGCCGCCCCATTATTTTAAATTCACTTTTTTTGCTTTCATGCATAGAATATACAAATGGGCTATAGCCAAGTGGTAAGGCAACGGATTTTGATTCCGTCATTCGCAGGTTCGAACCCTGCTAGCCCAGCCAGATTTGCGGAAGTAGTTCAGTGGTAGAACATCACCTTGCCAAGGTGAGGGTCGCGGGTTCGAATCCCGTCTTCCGCTCCAAATATTCATTTATATTGATGGCGGCATAGCCAAGTGGTAAGGCAGAGGTCTGCAAAACCTTCACCACCGGTTCAAATCCGGTTGCCGCCTCCAATACATATTCATTAGTTTTTATACACCTCATGCCGGGGTGGCGGAACTGGCAGACGCACAGGACTTAAAATCCTGCGGTAGGTGACTACCGTACCGGTTCGATTCCGGTCCTCGGCACCATAATTAAATAAAAGAATATTTGCCGGTGTGGCGGAATTGGCAGACGCGCACGACTCAAAATCGTGTTCCATCACGGAGTGTCGGTTCGACCCCGACCACCGGTATTTGCGGGTGTAGTTTAGTGGTAAAACCTCAGCCTTCCAAGCTGATGATGAGGGTTCGATTCCCTTCACCCGCTTATATGGAAGTTAAGGACTGTAGACAATCTCTATTTATTAGTAGATTGCCTACAGTCTTTTTTTAGTAGAAATGACTAGTTATGGTGTTTTTTACTAAACTTAAAGAAGTGTATAATGACTTAAAGTGAAGAAATGGATGAAAGGCTCCAGTAACGTGAAATGCATTCTCCTTAAAAAAATATATGTAGAATACAGGTTGGTTAACAAGAAATATGCTGGAAATGAAAACTTTTCGGATTGATGGTTGACAGGATAGCTTTTATTAGATAAAATTTTCTTTGAAGTTGATAATCATTATCAATGACGTGATGATGATCTAAAATGTTCGGATGGAGTGAATGACCTTGTCTAGATTATTTACTGAAGACTTAAGAATTGCATACGGTGATAGAGAGATTGTGAAGAACTTAAACATGATGATACCAGACGGTGAGATTACGGCTATTATTGGGCCGAATGGTTGCGGTAAATCGACTGTCTTAAAGACGATTGCAAGAATTATCCAAGCCAAAGCTGGGTCTGTATATCTTGATGGTAAGCAAATCAGTAAGGAATCGACAAAAGCGATTGCACAAAAAATGGCCATTCTTCCTCAATCTCCTGATGCTCCTGAAGGCTTAACAGTTTCAGAGCTAGTATCTTATGGAAGATTTCCATATCAAAAGGGTATGGGGAGATTAACAGCAAAAGATCGCCAGGTGATAGATTGGGCACTCCAAGTAACAGGAATTGCAGAATTTAAAGATAGAGAAGTAGATGCATTGTCTGGTGGACAGCGGCAAAGAGTATGGATTGCGATGGCTTTGGCTCAAGAAACTGATATAATTTTATTGGATGAGCCGACTACATATTTAGATATGTGTCATCAATTGGAAGTATTAGAACTGTTAAAAGAGCTTAATCAGTTAGAAAATAGAACAATTGTTATGGTTATTCATGATTTAAACCATGCAGCAAGGTTCGCTGATTATTTGATTGCTATGAGAGCAGGCAAAATTATTAAAAATGGTGCTGCGAAGGAAGTTATGAATAAGCAGATTTTAAGAGAAGTATTTAATATTGATGCAGAAATTGGTATTGACCCACGTACACAAAAACCAATCTGCTTAACGTATGACTTAATTGATAGTAGGATGGTAGTTCAAGAGCAAGTCGTTTAATGATTTGCTTCTTTTTTTGACTATAATTGAGAATGATTATTATTATAAAGGTGGATGGAAAACTTGAAAAAGCAATTGGTATTTTTATTTTTTATTCTATTATTAGTTTTAACTGCTTGCGGAAATGATGGGAATGAATCGTCAGGTGAACGCAGTAAGGAAACGGAAAAAGAAACATTTACATATGAATCAGAAAATGGAGAAATGGAGTTACCAGCTAATCCTAAAAGAGTAGCATCAATGGCTTATACTGGTAATGTTCTATCATTAGGGATTACGCCAGTAGCAATAGATGAGTGGTCTAAAGCGAACAAATTTTACGGTGATAAACTGAAAAATTCTGAAGTTATTACAGCAGATAATGTAGAGAAATTATTAGAATTAGAACCAGATTTAATTATTGCATATTCAACTGACGAAAATTTAGATAAATACAAAGAAATCGCGCCAACCGTCACATTAACTTATGAAAAATATGGCTATTTAGATCAACACCTTGAAATAGGTAAGGTGTTAGGAAAAGAGCAGGAAGCACAAGCATGGGTGGAAGAGTGGAAAGAAAAGACAGCTGCTGAAGGTGAGAAAGTAAAAGAGGTAATTGGTGATGATGCGACTGTTATGGTATTTGAGACATTTGGTAAAGACATGTATGTGTATGGAGAGAACTGGGGACGAGGAACAGAAATCATCTATCAAGCACTTGGTTTAAAAGCACCTAAAGCGGTAGAAGAAGAAGTATTTGGACCAGGCTACTTAGCTATATCTTCAGAAGTCATACCAAAATATGCTGGAGATTATATTTTCCTAGGAGATGGACAAGGAGCCGATAATTCATTTACTGAAACTGATGTTTGGAAAGGCATCCCAGCAGTGGAAAATGACCGCGTGTTTACATTTGATTCTTCTTCTTTCTATTTTAATGATCCCATTTCATTGGAAGAAGAATTAGCATTTATCGTTGAAAATTTACTTGGGGCTAAGTAATATAATGAAAAATAATACTTTTAATGAAGCAAAGGAAAAGAAAATATATGCACGTCCTGCAATTGCTTCTATTATTCTAGCACTAAGCTGCCTACTTTTAGTAGGTAGCTTAGTTTTGGCTATTTCAGTTGGAGCAGCGAGTATTTCATTTGCAGATGTTTGGCAAGCTGTATTTGCTTATCAACAAGGGAACGAAGACCACCAAATTATAAGAAGTATACGATTACCTCGTGAGCTAGGAGCTGCTGTTGTCGGCGCGGCTTTCGCTGTTAGCGGTGCCATTATGCAAGGAATGACAAAAAACCCTTTAGCAGATCCAGGTTTACTAGGTTTAAATGCAGGTGCAAGTTTAGGACTAGCGATTGCCTTCTCATATGTAGGCAATACAAATTATATGATTATCATGTTATTCTCATTTATTGGAGCAGGGATTGCTGCTTGCTTAGTATTTGGATTTAGCGCAATGAAAAGAGGTGGGATGACTCCACTAAAAATAACGTTAGCTGGTGCAGCAGTTACTGCATTTCTTTCATCGATTGGAGAAGGGATAGCACTTATAAACAAACTATCACAAAGTATTGCCTTTTGGACTGCTGGTGGCGTTTCAGGAACAACGTGGGCGCAGTTGCAAATTGTTACACCTACAGTACTTTTCGGTATTATAATTGCCATTATGCTCTCAAGAAGTTTGACTGTATTAAGCTTTGGAGAAGATGTGGCTAAAGGCTTAGGGCAAAGAACTTTTATTGTTAAGGCTGTGCTTATGACGGTTGTGCTTATATTAGCAGGTGCCGCGGTTTCTCTTGTTGGGGCGATTGCTTTTGTTGGTTTATTAATTCCCCATATCGTGAGATTTTTAGTCGGTACGGATTATAGATGGATTATTCCGTGTTCAGCTGTAATAGGTAGTGTGTTTTTAGTTTTAGCCGATACGGCAGCAAGAATGGTTAATCCTCCCTTTGAAACACCAATGGGGGCAATTGTAGCAATACTTGGCCTACCTTTCTTCTTGTACCTTGCAAGAAAGGGGAGATCATTAATATGATTAGTGCCCGCCACTTTAAACGTTCAATTATTATCATTATCTCGACGTTTGTGTTACTATTGCTTATCTTTACAATTAGTGTAGCTACGGGATTTGCCTCTTTAAGTCCGGATCGTCTTTTGCCAACATTACTTGGGGATGGAACGGCAAAGGAAAACCTGATTCTATTTACCTTTAGATTGCCGAGGATACTGATTGCGGTGCTCGCAGGTATGGGTTTAGCTTTGTCAGGTGCAATCTTACAGAGCATTACGAGGAACCCGTTAGCAGATCCGGGAATACTAGGGATTAATTCAGGTGCCGGTTTGTTTGTCGTTTTCTTTGTTTTGTTATTTGGAAATAGTACAGGCAATCATTTATATTTGTTGCCACTATTCGCTTTAATTGGAGGATTAATTACCGCTATATTTATCTACCTTCTCTCTTACAAGAGAGGGGAGGGTATTCAACCTGGTAGAATGCTTTTAGTTGGTGTAGGATTAGCTGCTGCTATAAATGGTGCATTGTTAACTCTTGCTTCTAAAATGGCTAGAGAAGAGTATGATTTCTTCGCCAACTGGGCTGCAGGGAGAATATGGGGAGATGATTGGTTATTTGTCTTTGCTCTACTTCCTTGGCTTGCAATATTAATTCCGTTCATTTACTTTAAATCAAATACGCTTAATACTATGGCTTTAAATGAAGAGCTTTCTGTAGGTCTTGGAGTTAAAACGAATAAGGAAAGGTATACACTGTTATTGGTCTCCGTGGCCTTAGCAGCTGCTTCAGTATCCGTTAGTGGTGGTATAGCATTTATCGGTTTGTTAGCACCCCATATTGCAAGAAGCTTAGTCGGTCCTAGACATCAGTTGTTTTTGCCTGTTGCGGCAATGTTTGGAGGCTTACTTTTACTTTCAGCAGATACGGTTGGCAGAGTTTTACTTGATACGATTGGCATACCAGCGGGAGTAATTGTATCATTTATTGGGGCGCCGTATTTTCTATATTTAATGGCTAAAAAATAGTAGACTTAAAAAACCTGAACAAAATAAGAGTGAACAGCACCCCACTTGTTAGACATAATCTAACAAGTGGAGGTGCATTTTTTCTATGGCCAAATTTAATGCTGAAGAAAAATAGGATATTATTTTTTTAAACTATTACCTCAACTTGACCATTACCTCCATGTACTTGGATAAACATTTCTTTTAGTGAGTTGAGCAGTGCTTGTGCCTCATCTGTTTCTATGGAGTGTCTTAAAAAGACGACTTGTAATGCATTAGTTGTCTGTTCATTAACATTTGTTCTAGTAGAATCTACAAATGGACTACCAAACGGCCCAAGTGAATCACTTAAAATAATTAAGTTTTTTAGTGAATTATCACGCCCGTTTAATCCTTCGTAAACTTCTCCATCATGTCCGATCCTCACATCAATATTTCCGTTGAGACAGTCTAAATCGTATATGCCTATCGGGACTTCGTACTTTAATGAGAAAAAATTATTAATATCAGCGGCACTGTTGATGCTTTGTAAGTAGTTCTGTTTTTTAATTCTTCGATACATCGCTTCAGCAGAATGACGATATTTGTTGGGGTCTTTACCCGTTTGTTTGAAAATACTTCGCCATTCTTTTATCCCTGCAAATTCAGTTATATTCTTTTCTTCAAGATCAAAAAATAATGACTCTTGAAAGAGCTGTAAGCGCCCCTTTACCATTTGGGGAGAACCTGATATAGTGATATGATTGTATGTAATGATGCCTATTTTGAATTGAGGGAATAAGGTCTTTAAATCTTTTGAAATGTTGATTGCCAATGTTTACACCTCCTGATTTTATAATAACAAGTTTATCATGAGAGGGAAGATGAATCACATGGAAAACCAAGGAGGAGTGAATAATTCTTGAATATAGCTGAACTAAAAGAAGAAATCATTCGTTATAGTAAGACGATTGGAATAGATAAGATTGGATTTACAACTGCCTCAACCTTTGATGGTTTGCGGAATAGATTAATGAAACAACAAGAGCTAGGATACCAATCGGGTTTTGAAGAGCCTGATATAGAAAAGAGAGTCAACCCTGCACTATTGATGGATCAACCGATGTCGATTATTAGTATTGCCCTAGCTTATCCAACAAAGATGAGAGATCGCGTAGTGAGTAAACCGGGTGAGAGAAGAGGTATTTTTTGCCGTGCTTCTTGGGGAGATGACTATCATTTAGTGTTGAAGGATCGGCTAAGTAAGTTAGAAGCCTACTTGGAAGAGCTTGTTCCTGATGTCCGATTTACATCAATGGTCGATACAGGTGCTTTATCTGACCGTGCTGTAGCTGAGCGAGCCGGTGTAGGGTGGAGTGGAAAGAATTGTTCTATTTTTACACCTGAATTCGGCTCTTACGTCTATTTAGGTGAAACCATCACAAATATTCCTTTTGAACCGGACGAGCCACTAGAGTCAAAGTGTGGGACTTGTACGAAATGTATTGATGCTTGTCCTACAGGTGCACTCGTTCAAGGCGGGCAACTAAATGCGCAACGTTGTATTTCCTTTATTACGCAAACAAAAGGATTTATGCCAGATGAGTTTCGCGAAGAATTAGGGAATCGAATTTATGGCTGTGATACATGTCAAACGATTTGTCCAGAAAATAAAGGCAAGGATTTTCATTTTCATGAAGAAATGGAGCCAGATTCAGAAATAGTCAAACCTTTATTAAAACCAATACTTCATATGAGCAATAGAGAGTTTAAGGAGAAGTTTGGTCGTCTTTCTGGTTCGTGGAGAGGGAGGAAACCTATTCAGAGAAATAGTATTATCGCTCTAGCTCATTTTAAGGATGAATCAGCTGTGGGAGATTTAATCATGTTAATGAAAAAAGACCCACGGCCAGTAATTAGAGGAACAGCAGCATGGGCATTAGGGAAAATTGGAGGAGAAGAGGCAGAAAAAGCCTTACAAGCAATGCAAGCTACAGAAGAGGATCCCGAAGTCCAAGAAGAAATCGAAAAAGGTTTAAAGATGTTTAATCCTATTATGTAGTATGTGAGAAAGTAATGCGATTACTTTCTCTTTTTTTATCGTTAAACCCCTTTTATGAACATATGCATGTTAATGGAGGGAGTGATAAGATGAAAGAACAATTGCAAGAACTATTAGAAAAAAGGGTCAGGCAATGTGTCAGCAATGAGAGAGAATCTATTCATACTTGTATGAAGATAAAAAATAAAAAAAGAAGTTTAGAAAAAAGGGGAGCAAGTATCGTAAAGGCAAAGGCAATTGGAAAAATCAAAGGAGAGCCGCACATACAAGAAGATAGTAAATATATTTCGTATATGGCTCATTTTCAATATTTAATTAAGCAAGGAAAGACTTTTTATATTGAAGAAGAGGTAGAAGAACGAGTGGCTGAGTTTTATAAAGAAACGCTCGTTGAGGATAAAGAAAAGTTGGTTCTTTATGATCAAGACACGGTTGATACCGTTGATATCTTAGAGGAAGATTCGCGTTCTTCTTATCCATTTCATTATGACCGCAGAAAAGCGGTACAATATGCAGAAAAATGGTGGAATAGCCATAATCAACAGTTTCATGCATTTGAAGTCGATTGTACGAATTATATCTCTCAATGTCTACATGCAGGAGGAGCCCCGATGCGCGGATTTCCAGCAAGGGGAACGGGTTGGTGGATGCGCAGTAAAAATTGGAGCTATAGTTGGAGTGTAGCTCATTCTATGCGTATGCATTTGGCTAACTCCACAATTGGATTACGAGCGAAAGAAGTGGAGCGTCCTGAGGAATTATTGCTAGGAGATGTCATTTGTTATGATTTTCAAGGAGATGGTCGTTTTGACCATACGACGATTGTGACGGCTAAAGATGAACAGAAGATGCCGCTTGTAAATGCCCATACGACTAATAGTCGCAAACGTTATTGGGATTATGAAGACTCTACCGCTTATACAGAAAATATTAAATATAAATTCTTTACGATTTATGATGCCTAGCACTTACCTTTCGTAATGAGCTGAAGAAGTGTATAATAAGAGCGAGATATTATAATAGAGGTGAACAGTTAGTGTCAGTGAATGTTGTTTTATATCAACCAGAAATTCCAAGCAATACAGGTAATATCGCTCGTACTTGTGCAGCTACTTATACAACGCTTCATTTAATTCGACCATTAGGGTTTTCAACGGATGATAAGATGTTAAAAAGAGCGGGTTTAGATTATTGGACGTATGTAGATATTGTTTATTATGATTCGTTAGAAGAATTTTTAGAGAAAAATAAAGACGGCGAATTTTTCTTGTTAACAAAACATGGGAAACAACCGCATACTACTTTTGATTATAGTGATCAATCAAAAAATTACTTCTTTATCTTTGGAAGGGAAACAACTGGCTTACCAAAGGAATTTATTCAAGCGAATCTAGATCGAGCTTTAAGAATTCCTATGAATGAGCATATGCGCTCATTAAATTTATCAAACACAGCAGCTATTTTGATTTATGAAGCCCTTCGTCAGCAAGGGTATCCACGAATGAGCTAGCGTGAATAAGAAGGTCTGCTCTTACATATGGCAAGATCTTCTTTTTATAATCTAATGTTTTTACATAGGGGAGATGAGATTATGAATGAAATGATTCAATTGATGAAAGACCATCGTTCAGTACGCCATTTTGAGGATAAACGTTTAACGAAAGAGCAAATTAAGGAGATTGTGACAGCCGCTCAGTCTGCTTCTACTTCAAGTTTTGTACAAGCGTATTCTATTATAGGTGTTTCCGACCAACAGAAGAAGGAAAAGTTGGCCGAATTGGCAGGAAACCAAGGGTTTGTTGCAGACAGTGGCCATTTCTTTGTGTTTTGCGCAGATCTTCATCGTCATGAAGTCATTGCAGAACTAGAAGGGATAGATTTAACTGAGTCCATTGAAAGTACGGAAAAATTTATGGTAGCTTTGATCGATGCAGCCTTAGCAGCAGAAAACGCAAGCTTAGCAGCTGAATCCATGGGTCTTGGCATTTGTTATGTTGGTGGCTTACGGAATCAACTTCAAGAAGTAAGCGAAGTATTAAAAACACCTGATCATGTGATACCACTTTTCGGACTAGCAGTTGGGTACCCAGCGAAAAGGAATGCGCAAAAGCCGCGTTTACCAATGGATCATATTTATCATGAAAATGAATATGAACAGGACAAGGACCTATATATTCAAGAATTACAAGCATACAATGAGGTGATCTCTGCTTATTATAAAGAACGAACAGCAGGTAAGCGTGATGACACTTGGACAAGTCAGATTGCCGGTATGTTTGAGCGTAAAAAGAGAATGTACATGAAGCAATTTGTTCAAGAAAAAGGTTTAGATAAACGATAAAAAAACTGCGGGAGTTAGACTCTCGCAGTTTTTTTGTGTTAGCGCATATTATTTAATGTGCTTACCAGGCTTATCATCATAGCCCGCTGTGAAAATTGAAACTAAAAATGCCACCATCACACCTAAAATTAGGACTGTACCCATTATGTATGGCCTCCTTTTTCCTAAAAATAGAAACACAACATATAACTTTATTATATCCTAATAAATTTAAATAGTGAATGCAAATCATGGATATTATTGGACAGTTCTGCATAGGAATGTGTATTAGATATTAGCGTTATTCAAGACCCACTTTACACAGATCTTGGGGGATGGATAATCTAATGTTGTTTTTATTTGTAAAGCCCTTTAATCGACTAAATTTTTTGTCATTTGTTTTCGGTAAGCATGTTTGTTTTTCTTCAAGCATAGATTGTAATAATCGTCTCTGATAATGTGACAGGGGGAGGTCCATATGGATATTCTAAAAAAAGTGGAGTTGTATAGACGAGAAGAGGAAAAGTTGAAATGGGAAGGGACTTTTGGAGAGTACTTAGAAATCATAAAAGAAAAGCCATGGGTTGCCCAGTCCGCACATTCACGGGTTTATAATATGATTAAAGACGCTGGTGTTAATGATGTGAAAGGGCAGAAAACATATGAATTCTTTAGCAATCAATTATTTGGCCTAGAAGAGTCATTAGAACGACTTGTCGAAGAATATTTTCATCCGTCGGCGAAAAGATTAGATGTGAGAAAGCGGATATTATTATTAATGGGGCCGGTAAGCGGCGGGAAGTCAACCCTTGTGACGATGTTAAAGAGAGGGTTAGAAGCCTATTCATTAACAGATAGAGGAGCGGTATATGCCATTAAAGGCTGTCCAATGCACGAGGACCCACTTCATCTTATCCCACATCATTTGCGCAAAGACTTTTTAGATGAATATGGAATTAGAATTGAAGGAAATTTATCACCACTCAATATGATGAGGCTTGAACAAGAATATAATGGAAAAATTGAAGAGGTAATAGTCGAAAGAGTGATGTTTTCTGAAGATAAGCGGGTAGGGATTGGTACATTTAGCCCCTCTGACCCTAAATCGCAAGACATTGCTGATTTAACAGGAAGTATAGACTTTTCCACAATTGCCGAATATGGTTCCGAATCTGATCCGAGAGCTTATCGATTTGATGGGGAACTGAATAAGGCCAATCGCGGTATGATGGAATTTCAAGAAATGCTCAAATGCGACGAAAAATTCCTATGGCATCTCTTATCATTAACGCAAGAAGGAAACTTCAAAGCAGGTCGGTTTGCCTTAATATCAGCGGATGAATTAATTGTTGCTCATACAAATGAAACGGAATATCGTTCGTTTATTAGTAATAAGAAAAATGAGGCATTGCATTCACGGATTATTGTGATGCCAATTCCATATAATTTGAAGGTAACTGAGGAAGAGAAAATTTATGAGAAAATGATTTTTGAAAGTGATGTGTCAGATGTTCATATTGCTCCCCATACATTAAAAGTTGCTGCTATGTTTACCATATTAACGAGAATGAAGGATCCAAAAAAAGGCGATATTGACTTAGTTAAGAAGATGCGTTTATACGATGGTGAAAGTGTAGAAGGGTTTAATCGTGCAGACGTTGAAGAAATGAAAAAAGAACATGCAGATGAGGGAATGAGTGGCATCGACCCACGTTACGTAATCAATCGTATTTCCTCTACCATCATTCGTAAAGAGATGGCATCGATTAATGCCTTAGATGTATTAAGGTCATTAAAAGAGGGATTAGATCAACATCCATCAATTACTGCTGAACTGAAAGAACGTTATTTGAACTTTATTTCACTTGCTCGAAAAGAATATGATGAAATAGCGAAGAAAGAAGTGCAAAAGGCATTTGTTTACTCTTATGAAGAATCAGCGAAAACATTAATGGAGAATTACCTTGATAATGTTGAGGCTTATTGCAATAAGGCTAAACTAAGAGACCCACTTACTGGAGAAGAAATTAATCCAGATGAAAAACTAATGCGCTCGATTGAAGAGCAAATCGGGATCTCAGAAAATGCTAAAAAAGCGTTTCGTGAAGAAATTCTCATTCGTATTAGTGCTTATGCTAGAAAAGGTAAACGTTTTGATTATAATTCGCATGATCGCCTACGTGAAGCTATTCAAAAGAAATTATTTGCTGACTTAAAGGATGTCGTCAAAATTACAACTTCTTCTAAAACACCGGATGAACAACAATTGAAGAAGATTAATGAAGTAGTCGCACGTCTTATTGATGAACATGGCTATAATTCCACATCTGCGAATGATTTACTTCGTTATGTGGGTAGTCTATTAAATAGGTAAACCGCCCAGTCTATTGTTTAAAAAAGACAGAAATAGGGTATTTAAACAATAGAGGTGACGAATATGTCAAAAGAAGAAAAAGTACCGGAAAATAGCTCAATGGCAAGCAATGAAGAAGAAATAGAAACTCTTGGAAAAGAAATGGAACAAATGAAATCGAAAGAAGAATTGAAAGAAATGCAAAAAACACCTGATCCTAAACAGGAAGTTGGTAAGCGAAAATTATAAAAGGTACAAACAATGAAAAAAGCAATGGACCCCATTGCTTTTTTCATTATATTCAATTTTGTATTAGTTAAACGATGGATGATAGATAGTAATCGCCCAACTTTAATAATTGTCTAAATAATATGTAAATAATTCTGTTTTAAAGCATAGGATAGAGTAATCAACATTTTTTGAACCTAGCTATAAGTAAACATTTTCAGGTTAGCGATGGACACTCGTCATATTGTATGTTTTTTGGTGAGATATGTGAATGAATTCCGTAAAATCCTTAAAGTTTTTATAAACAAAAAAGGAGGGCAAATGAGAATGACCGAAAAAAATCAAAACCATCAGTTTGTCGTGTCACAGGAAGATTGGTCCCTCCATCGTAAAGGGCATGATGATCAACAACGCCATCAAGAAAAAGTACAGGATGCCATCAGAAACAATTTACCTGACCTGATTACAGAAGAAAACATTGTCATGTCTAATGGCCGTGATGTCGTTAAAATACCGATTCGTTCCTTAGATGAATATAAAATTCGCTACAATTATGATAAGAATAAGCATGTCGGTCAAGGCGATGGCGATAGTCAAGTTGGTGATGTAGTAGCGAGAGATGGGTCAGGTCAGAAAGGGCAAGGCAAAGGCCAAGGTGCAGGGGATCAAGCGGGTGAAGATTACTTTGAAGCGGAAGTCTCTTTAATGGAAATTGAGGAAGCGTTATTTAAACAATTGGAGCTACCGAACTTAAAGAAAAAGGAACAAGATCAAATTGTCGTTGAGAATATTGAGTTTAATGATATTCGCAAAACTGGTCTTATGGGGAATATAGATAAAAAGAGAACAATGATGTCAGCATTTAAGCGAAATGCGATGCACGGGAAATCAGCTTTTCACCCCATTTATCAAGAAGACTTAAAGTTCAAGACTTGGAATGAAGTCGTGAAGCCTGAATCGAAAGCAGTTGTGCTAGCGATGATGGATACAAGTGGATCGATGGGTATCTGGGAGAAATATATGGCCAGAAGTTTCTTCTTTTGGATGACTCGGTTTTTACGAACGAAATACGAAACGGTAGAAATTGAATTTATTGCGCATCATACTGAAGCAAAGGTAGTATCAGAAGAAGATTTCTTTTCTAAAGGTGAAAGTGGCGGCACAATTTGTTCGTCTGCTTATCGTAAAGCATTGGAGTTAATTGATCAAAAGTATAACCCAGTCAGATATAATATATATCCATTCCATTTCTCAGATGGGGATAATTTAACTTCAGATAATGCAAGATGTGTAAAACTTGTTGAGGAGTTAATGAAAGTATCAAGTATGTTTGGCTACGGGGAAGTGAATCAATATAACCGCCATTCTACTTTAATGTCAGCATACAAAAATATAAAAAATGATTTGTTCCGTTATTATATTTTAAAGCAGAAGGCTGATGTATTCCATGCGATGAAAGGCTTTTTTAAAGAACAAGAACAGAAGGAAAAGTTAGCGTAATGAGAGCCTGTTTTGAAAGGTTCGCAACTAAGTTCTGAAGTGTAATAGCTTACTTACGAGCGTTTCGGAGGCAGGTTTTGAAAAATGATGAGAACAAAGCAATCGAGCTTTTTAGTTATATCACAGCGATTGATGCTGTGTTTTTTTTTGCTCAACTGACTAAGCACTAGGTAGATTTGAGCACTTTTATCTGTAATTCTTTTAAGTAGCTCTCTTCATCTACTTATGTCATAATTTTCATAAAGAGTAATATGGAGGGGTTTCCTTTGCACAAAATTCAAGATTTAGGTAATGATATTCAACTGATTGATTTAATGGATTTACAAACACCTGAGCGTACGGGGGCGTATATATTAGGTGCTGAAGAATTAACAGTGATTGAAACAAGCGCTAGTCCTTCGATTCCTCACCTTATAGAAGGGTTGCAAGAATTGAACATTAACCTAGAAGATATCAAGCATATTATTGTCACCCATGTACATTTAGACCATGCTGGTGGAACTGGTTTGTTCTTAGAACAATGTCCAGAAGCAAAAGTATATGTTCATCCAAGAGGTAAACGGCATTTAGCTGACCCTAGTAAATTAATTGCTGGTGCTAGAATGGTATATGGCGATGAGTTTGATCAACTATTTAATCCGATTGTGCCAATTGATGAGAAGAGGTTAGTCGCGATGGAAGAGGGACAATCATTGGATATCGGTGGACGTTTGTTAACTTTCTATGATACCCCTGGCCATGCAAAGCACCACTTTTCAATCCATGATTCGAAAAGTAATGGCTTCTTTACTGGCGATACAATTGGCGTATTTTATCCTGGCATAGCAAGAAAAGGATATCCATTAGTCCTGCCATCGACTTCTCCTAATCAGTTTGATCCAGAGGCGATGTTATCTTCTGTTGAAAAAATCGAATCACTTCAACCACAACATATCTTTTTTGGGCATTATGGTGAGGGCCCTGAACCAAAGGATGTTTTTACACAAATTCGTTATTGGTTACCTATATTTACTTCAGTTGCAGATGACGTTTTTCTCCAAGAAAATGACATAATAAAAATGCAGGAAGCCATACAATCGGAATTGTTGGAACAAGTAAAACATTATTTATTAACAGCGCACCATGTTGAACTTAGTGCAGAGGATAAGAAGCTAATAGGCTTAGATTTAAATGTCTGCACAATGGGGATGATTGATAGATTGCAGAAAGAGAAATAAAGATTTAAGTCGTGTGGTTTGGAGGTAATTAACATGGATTTGGAAGAAATAAGATCAGAGATACAGCATCGTCAATCAGATATATTGGGTAGCTCTAGATTGGTTAAATTCGCTGTTCTTCTTCCCCTAATAGAAAAAGATGGAGAAATACATATTTTGTTTGAAGTACGGTCTTTATCTATGAGAAGACAGCCAGGGGAAATTTGCTTTCCTGGGGGGAAAATGGATCAAGACGATGTGGATTTGATTGAGACGGCAAAAAGGGAGACCAGTGAAGAGTTAGGTATCCCAATTGGAGAAGTCTCTGTTTTTTCAGAACTTGATTATGTAGTGACACCTTATGATACAGTGATTTATCCGTTTGTAGGCACAATAGAGAGCATCAGTGATCTTAAGCTAAATCCAGAGGAAGTGGATCAAATTTTCACAGTACCACTTGCTTATTTTTTGAAAGAGGGACCATCAATTCATTATATTGAGATGAAGCCAGAGCCTAATAGTAGCTTCCCTTATCATCTCATTCCTAATGGGGAAAAATATAAATGGCAAACGCGAAGGATGCAAGAAATTTTTTATACTTATAAAGGTCATGTGATATGGGGGTTAACAGCTAAGATACTGTATCATTTTTTGACACTTATCCAGGATGAAAATAAATAAATTTTCAAAATGTTATTGACGATTCCCTATAAAAGGGTATATGATGTTAAACAAATAAATAGAACTTCTTATCCAGAGAGGCGGAGGGACTGACCCAGTGAAGCCTCGGCAACCAGCAATCTTTTGTATGGTGCCAATTTCAGAGGATATTATCCAAAGATAAGGAGAAGGTGAGCGTGTGAATTCAAAGCCCTTCTGCCCTTCTTGGTGGAAGGGCTTTTTATGTGATGAAGCCAATAATATTTTATTGGAATATAAAATATATTCAGATTTTATATTGACGACAATTTGTTTTTTGGATATAATTCTATTTGTAATTAAAGTATTAACGCTTTAAAAAATAAAATATTTCTTATCGAGAGTGACGGAGGGATCAGGCCCTATGAAGTCCGGCAACCTTCAAGCAAATGCTTGAAAAGGTGCTAAATCCTGCAGGCAGTGAATGTCTGGAAGATAAGATGAGGCAACCCCCTCTTCTTATGAAGAGGGGGTTATTTATTTTAATTATCCGACTAAAAAGTAGAGGAGAGTATATAATGACGAATCAATTTAACACTTATGATGATGAGACGATTTTATTACATGGAGGTCAATCACCAGACCCGACAACGGGATCTCGTGCAGTTCCTATTTATCAAACGAGTTCATATGTTTTTCATAATACAGATCATGCGCAAAGCCT
Source organism: Cytobacillus kochii (assembly GCF_044790165.1). Lineage (NCBI taxonomy): Bacteria > Bacillati > Bacillota > Bacilli > Caryophanales > Bacillaceae > Cytobacillus > Cytobacillus kochii. The sequence continues at coordinate 1,444,024 of NZ_CP085254.1, forward strand.
ATTTTCATTGGATGAGACGGGAAATATCTATTCACGAATCGGTAATCCAACGGTAGATGTATTAGAAAAACGTATTGCTTTATTAGAAGATGGGGTAGCGGCAGTAGCGACTTCATCTGGAATGGCAGCTATAGCTCTTTCGATTATGAATATTGCCCAAGCGGGTGATGAGATTGTTGCAGCTTCGAACCTTTATGGTGGAACATATAATCTTTTTGCTATAACACTTCCGAAATATGGGATTAAAGTTCATTTTGTTGATGGTTCTGACCCTGAGAATTACCGTAAAGCGATTACGCCAAAAACTAAGGCTTTATATGGAGAGATTATTGGGAACCCAAGTCTTCATGTCCTAGATGTAGAGGCAGTTGCAAATATTGCTCATGAAAATGATATTCCTCTTATTATTGATAATACTTTCGCTTCACCTTATCTTTGCAAACCAATCCAATGGGGTGCAGATATTGTCATTCACTCGGCAACAAAATGGATTGGAGGTCATGGAACAACAATTGGTGGACTTGTAGTTGATGGCGGACGATTTAATTGGAATCATGATAAGTTTCCTGGTTTTACTCAGCCAGACCCAAGTTATAACGGTATTGTTTATGCGAATGAGTTTGGTACTCTCGCTTTCAGTACAAAGCTTCGTGTTCAGTTGCTGCGCGATTTTGGGTCATCATTAAGCCCACATAGTGCATTTCTTTTACTCCAAGGATTGGAAACACTCCATTTACGTATAGAGAAACATACGGAAAATGCAGCGAAGATAGCTCATTTCTTAAACGCCCATCCAGCTGTCGATTGGGTCGCATATCCAGGTTTAGCAGAGCATCCAGCGCATGAACTCGCGAAGAAATATTTAAACACTGGCTTCGGTTCCATTGTGAACTTCGGTATTAAAGGTGGCCGAGATGCAGGTAAGAAAGTGATAGATACCATTGCATTGTGGTCTCATGTAGCCAATGTAGGGGATGCGAAGTCACTCATTATTCATCCGGCTTCAACCACTCATCAACAGTTAAGTGCAGAAGATTTAATTAAAAGCGGTGTAAGTGAGGAGCTCATACGTTTATCAGTTGGGATTGAATCGGTTAGAGATTTAACCAATGACTTAGATCAAGCCTTCTTTGAAGCGACTGGTATTTCTTCGAAGGGAGAACAAAAAGGAGAAACAGCAGTAAATGATGAAGGTGTTATTCGGTGGGCATTACAATCATCCTCATTAAAAGAAGATGTGGATGGCGAAGAGGTGCAAAGAGCAAAAAGGATTGCTGTTGTTGGTTTAAGTGGAAATCCTGCTAGACCAAGTTACCGTTTAGCAAGAAAAATGCAAAGATTAGGTTATCAAATCGTGCCAGTTAATCCAAGAGAAACAGAAGTATTAGGTGAACAGGCATATCCAAATTTAAAATCCATTCCTTATACCATTGATATTGTGCAAGTATTTAGAAGCCCTGAAGCTGCGATAGAAGTGGCGAAAGAGGCAGTAGAAATCCAACCAAAAGTGTTCTGGCTGCAAGAAGGTGTCATTTCTCCAAAAGCAGTTGAAATAGCAAAAGAAGCTGGACTTGAAGCGGTACAAAATCGCTGCACATATAAAGAGGCACAGAGATTAAGAGGTTCTATTGTAACCTTTGCTTGTGAAATTTAAAACCGAGGTTGAGGAGAGTCATCAATGAAGAAATGGTTCGTATTTTTAATTGTCGTTTTATCAATTGGATTCATTAGTGCTTGCGGGGATAGTGAGGCAAGCACTAATGATAGCAATGGCGAAGGAAAACCAGAAAAAATTGTTTTAGACTATGCCTATTATTCTCCAACAAGTGTCATTTTAAAGAAATTCGGTTGGGCAGAAGAAGCGTTTGCCGAAGATGATATTGATGTTGAGTTTGTCCTCAGTCAAGGGAGTAATAAGGCACTTGAGTTTCTTAATAGCAGCAGTGTAGATTTTGGTTCAACTGCAGGTGCAGCGGCATTAATTGCAAAAGCAAATGGTGCTCCAATTGAATCAGTCTATATATACTCAAAACCAGAATGGACGGCATTAGTTGCACCGAAAGGATCAGCTATCAAATCAGTTGAAGACTTGAAGGGAAAGAAAGTAGCAGCAACGATTGGAACAGATCCATATATCTTTTTACTGCGCTCTTTAAATGAAGCCGGATTGACATCAACGGATGTAGAAATCGTTAACTTGCAACACGCTGACGGTGGAACGGCATTAACAACAGGGCAAGTAGACGCTTGGGCTGGTTTAGATCCACATATGGCTAAATTAGAACTTGAAGCAGGCACAGAATTTATTTATCGAAATATCGACTTTAACACGTATGGCACATTAAATGTGAGAAGCGAATTTGCTGAGAAATATCCTGAACAAGTAAAAGAAGTAATTGAGCTTTATGAAAAAGCTCGTACGTGGGTATTAGAAAATCCTGAAGAAGCGGCAGAGATACTGGCAGAAGAAGCACAAATCACCCTTGAGGTAGCGAAAAAAGAATTAGAGAGAAATGACTTTAATGAGCCAATTCCTGGTGAAGTGCAAATAGAAGCATTAAATGCGGCTGGTGAGGTTTTAAAAGAAGAAGGCATTATTAAGAGTGATGACGTAGGTAAAGTGGTTGATGAATTAATAAACCCAGATTTCTCAACAGAGGTCATTCAGTAGGGTTAGTAAAGGAGAATGAATATGAAGGAAGTCATAGCGATCCCAAAAGTAAATGAGGGTAAGGAGAAGCATAGAAAAACTAATCCTAGTATTCAAAGGGTATTACTTGGAAGTATCGTGCCAATCTTACTTATTCTTGCATGGGAGTACTTGAGTCGGATCGGTGTGTTCCCTCCTCATTTACTCCCGGCTCCATCAATCATTTTGCAATCACTTATGACAATGACGACAGATGGAAGTTTATGGACACATACGAGCATTACATTATATCGCCTTGTGCTTGGTTTTTTATTTGGCACTGTTGCAGCATTAATTATTGGCGCCGCTGTTGGCTACTTTTCCACAGTCGAAAGTTTATTAGATCCACTAATTCAAGCTTTTCGTTCCATACCTTCATTGGCATGGGTGCCCTTATTTATTCTCTGGATGGGAATTGGAGAACCTTCCAAGGTGGTTTTAATCGCTGTCGGTGTTTTCTTCCCAGTTTATTTAAATATCGTTTCAGGCATTCAAGGAATTGACCGTAAACTAATTGAAGTGGGGAAAATCTATCATTTTAGCTCATGGCAATTAATTTCGAAGATTATATTACCAGCAGCTTTGCCATCTTTTTTAGTAGGGCTGAGAAGCGGATTGGGACTTGGTTGGATGTTCGTTGTTGCAGCTGAATTAATGGGAGCTTCTACAGGTATTGGTTACTTGCTTGTTTATGGCCAAAACACTTATGCACCGGAATTAATTATTTCTAGTATCGTCTTATTTGCCATATTAGGAAAAATAACAGATGCCATTTTAAAGGGTTTAGAGACAAAAACATTGCATTGGCAAGATACGATCGTCAAGAAGTAGGAGGTGGCAAGATTGTTATCAATTGAGCGAGTGTCTAGAACTTTTTCAAATGGAACAACGGGATTCAAAAATATTGACTTGAAGGTAGAACAGGGTGAAGTCATTGGGATTTTAGGAACAAGTGGTTGCGGTAAAAGTACGCTCTTACGTGTATTATCCGGCTTGGATAAACAATATGATGGTCAGGTTGTAATAGATGGCGAAACTGTCCATGATGTTCATAAGAAAATCGGGATGATTTTTCAGGAACCTAGACTGATGCCTTGGTTAAAAGTTTATGACAATATTGGATTCGGTCTACAAAAAAAAGTTCATAGTAAAATAGCGCAATATATTAAAGCCGTTGGGCTAGTAGGGTTTGAAAACCATTATCCGAAAGATTTATCTGGCGGGATGGCGCAAAGGGTGGCCATTGCCAGAGCTCTCGTTACCTCACCAGAAATATTACTTTTAGATGAACCGTTTAGTGCATTAGATGCTTTTACAAAAATGCAATTACAAGATTTATTACTGAATCTCTGGCAAACCTATCAATCAACTATCCTCTTAGTAACGCACGATATTGATGAAGCATTATATTTAGCCGATCGCATTATTATTCTTAGGGGACAGCCGGGAGAATTATATCAAGAAATAAAAATTGACAAATCAAAACCAAGATCAAGAGGAGATAAAGATCTTGCTGTACTAAAAGATGAGATTTTGCAATTATTAGATTTATCTCATTCGAAAGCAATCTAAAAATAAAGGAGCTAATGACTTATGACAGTGATAGAGCGGCAACAGCTTGCCCCCATTGAAGGAGATTACAACTTAACGAACTATGAAGAGGCATGTCAAAATATTTCATGGGATGAGGTTAAACAACAGTTTAGCTGGAGCCAATCAGGTCTAGTCAATATGGCTCATGAATGTATTGATAAACATGTGGTTGACGGTTATGGAAACAAAATAGGATTGCATTATGTGAATGGTGCATATGAAGAGACATACACATTCGCAGAGATTAAAGAAAAAACAGATCATATCGCCACCGTTTTAAGGAACCAAGGGGTGAAAAAAGGTGATTTCGTTTTTATTTTTCTACCTAAACACCCCGATTGTTATTTTACAATGATTGCCACCATTAAACTCGGCGCAATTGCGGGTCCTCTTTTTGAAGCATTTATGGAGGAAGCAGTAAAAGATCGAATCTCTGATTGTGATGGAAGGTTTTTGATTACGGATACTGACTTACTTAATAGAGTACCAAAAAACGAACTACCTTGTTTAGAGAAGATATTTCTTACTGATGCGGATGACGTACAATTATTAGGTGAAAAGGAAATTTCTCTCATCAAAGAATTAGAGAAAACAGTAAAGGAAGAAGATATCACGACGTGGGTTGATCTTGAGCATGGTTTAAACATCCACTATACAAGCGGTTCAACGGGAAAGCCAAAAGGAATTATTCATGCTCATAGAGCGATGGTTCATCAATATCAAACAGGGAAATGGGTACTGGATTTAAAAGATGATGATGTGTATTGGTGTACCGCACATCCAGGTTGGGTTACGGGAACTGTGTATGGCATTTTTACACCTTGGTTGAATAGAGCGACAATTGTCGTTAATGGTGGCCGATTTGATGCAAAGGGTTGGTATCATACATTAGAAACAACTGGAGTATCTGTATGGTATAGTGCACCGACAGCATACAGAATGTTAATGGCAGAAGGAAATGAGCTACCAAATGATTATGATTTAACCAACTTAAGACATTTATTAAGTGTGGGTGAGCCGTTAAATCCTGAGGTCATTTATTGGGGAAAAGAAACGTTAGGGAAAAGAATACATGATACATGGTGGATGACTGAAACAGGGGCACAATTAATTGTCAATTTACCTTCAGAAGTAATTAAACCCGGATCAATGGGTCGACCATTTCCTGGTATAAGCATCGCTATCCTCGATGATGATGGTGTCGAACAATCAAGAGGGTCGATTGGTCACTTAGCAATTAAAGCACCATGGCCAGGAATCATGAAAGAAGTATGGAAGAATGAGGAGAAATACCAGTCATATTTTCCTTTTGAAGGTTGGTATGTATCAGGAGATCTGGCTGTTCAAGATGAGGATGGCTATATATTCTTCCAAGGTAGAAGTGATGATATGATCAATTCTTCCGGGGAGAGAATCGGACCTTTTGAGGTTGAAAGTAAGCTCATTGAACACCCTGCTGTAGCAGAAGCTGGAGTTATTGGTAAACCAGATGCATTAAGAGGTGAAATCGTCAAAGCCTTTATTGTCCTAAGAACAGGATATACAGGCAGTGATGTCTTACTTGAAGAGATTAGAAAGTTTGTAAAAACAAGATTAGCTGCTCATTCTGCCCCACGAGAAATGGAAATTGTCACAGAACTTCCTAAAACAAAAATCAGTGGCAAAATATTGCGCAGAGAATTAAAGGCAAGAGAGCTTGCCAAACTTAGTCAAAAAGTACAGTAATATGATGTAATGGGAGGTAAAAGGTTTGACGATTAATATCGCTTTACTTGGCTATGGTACTGTTGGTAAAGGCGTTTACCGTACAATTCAACAGCATCAAGGGCGTTTGCAAAAGTTATTAAGTGAAGAAGTAAAGGTTGTTGCTATTTTAGTGAGAGACATTGAGAAGCATACTGCCCCCGATCAGTCAGTTATTTTGACAAACCAATATGAAAAAATCCAACAACTGGAGAATATTGATGTAGTAATTGATGCAATTGTTGGTATTGAACCGGCTGCAACTTATTTACAAAGTGCGATTGAAAAAGGTCGCCACGTGATTACGGCAAATAAAGAGATGTTTGCTGAAAAAAGTAATATCTTAAGAGAATTAGCAAAAAAATATCACGTCTCAGTCGGCTACGAGGCTACTGTGGCAGGCGGTATTCCTATTATTCAAACTTTAAAAAAACTGCTAAATGCTAATAAAGTAACGAAGGTTGAAGGCATATTGAATGGTACATCTAATTTTATATTAACCAAAATGAGAGAAGAGCAATTATCATTTGATAATGCTCTGGCGCTAGCGCAAAAATTAGGTTATGCGGAAGCGGATCCGACGAATGATGTTGAAGGCTTTGATGCGTATTATAAAGCAGCTATCTTAAGTGAATTGATTTATGGAGAGAAACCAATAAGCGAACAGATTGAAAGAAACGGGATTACGAGTATTGCTAAATCAGATATTACTTTCTTTAATGAATTAGGTCTTAGATACAAGCACGTGGCAACTATTGAATACGCTCATTCTCAAGTGAAATGTGCTGTTCGGCCAGTGTTAGTTGAGGGTAACCATCCTTTATATCAGGTGGAAGGTGTGCAAAATGCTATCCATATCGAGGCGGATATTGTCGGGAGTATTAGTTTGCAGGGGCCAGGTGCAGGTATGTATCCAACAGCAAGTGCAATTATAGAAGATTTGATTCATTTATCAGAAAAGGATCAGGAGTATACTTTTAATGAAGAGTCCACCATTGATCAACACCGTAGTGCGAAAACGAGTTGGATTGCATATGGACGTTCAGTCTTACAGCAATTACCTGAAGGAGCAGAAATTATGAAGATGATTGCTGATGATACATGGGTAGTAGAAATAGAGGGGGATTTACGTATAGAAGATGCTTCCTTTATTCAAATATTAGGTGATGCTACAAGATTAAAAGAAATGAAAAAAATCCATTAAAGTAGTAAATGATAAAACCTTATAGTTCTGTTGAAAAAACTAGACAATTGCAAGGATCATGGTCTATTTTACTTACCTTGTTCAACTTGAGGAATCGTTCGTTGAACAAGGTAAGTATTTTTATGGCTCTGTTTGCATTGGTCAATAACAATAACTATGCAGTGAAAAGAAATCATCCATGAAATATTTGAATGATACGAATATTTATATGGTTCTTTTAGTAGTCCTGCTTACCTAAAATGAAGAAAAGAAGAATCCCCGTATTCATCAAAGTATATAAAATAATAGAGTTGAAATTCATTTGTGGCAATGTCATATTGTTAAAAAATAAAAATATCTAGTGAAAATAAGCGAAGGATGAATAAATTTTTTATGTAAACTTTTACATCATCAACAACCAACTGTTTAATTTCATATATGTATCGTTCATTATCTAAATAAAAAAGGATAACTAGCCTTATTTTTATAGGCTAACTATCCTAGGAAATATAATCTTTACCAGTTTTTAGACGGATTGCGATGGTGTTTTTACTGATTGTTTTGGAAGTAGCGTTTGGTTGATTTCTGAATATAAATCCTTTATATTGACAGTGACAATTTTAGCCCCGATCTGTACGTGAACCATATTATCAAAGACTGCTGTAACGAGACCATTTAAAGACACGCTTGTTCCGATACTTACATCTTTCTTTTCATTCTTTCTGATATTCGTAACTTTGTTATTTGCCATATTCTCCACCATCCATTCTTATAAATTATAAGTACAGAAGTTTTCTACTTCGTTTACACTATATCTCTTTATATTACCTGTTTATAGTAAAATAAACGTTTAAAGTGAAAATGTCCAGTAAAAAGGTTGGTCTTTTTATCGACAAATTTCTCTCATTCTATAATTGTAATAAATCATTCAGTTGCTTCTTTAAATCAGGATATTGATTAAAGTTAGTAATCATTCCTTTAATGACAGGAAGTCGAGGATATTCCCTTTGGGTTTCTTCTTCTATCATGTCGAGGGAAACCTCTAATGTTTCTTTATCATCGCATTCTTGTATTTGTTGTCTAATATCTGCGATGGTAGTCGATGGACTAGTATTTGGTAAAAATATATTAAATTTTTGCAGGAAACGGTTCATCTTAGCTTCAGTGATCAAAGGTTCTTCTTTTTTTAGACCCTCTGCTAAAGAGTCCATTCTATTTAATAAATAATCAGTCACATGCTCAGGCTTAAATATTTCTTTGTCAATAATTAATATTTTTACGTATGAATGAAAAAGACCATCAAGAAGTTGAGATAAATCCCATAAATAAGGAGTCATTTCTTCTCCATATATAGAAGATAAACTTTTGCGGTAAAATTCATTCATTTCAATTTGCTTTGTGAATAATAATTCTTTTATTGATTCATTAATAGGTATGGTTTGTTCTCTTGTTTGAGTAATAATAAAATCCTTATGTTGGATTAACATATCAATGGTTGTATTGATTTGTGCCTTGAATTTTTCTCTTGCAGTAAGGTTCTTGTTGTCCCACTGCATGATTTCTTCAGTTAATTGATCAAAATAATATATTAATAAAGACTCTAACAATTTTTCTTTCGATTTAAAATATAAATAAAATGCACCTTTGGAAATGCCGCTATCAGTGGCGATATCTTGTACAGATGTGGCAGTATATCCTTTTTTAGCGAATAATTTGATCGCAGCTTCAATAATTATTTTTTCTTTTTCTTTCATCTGTAACAACTCCTTAACCGAAGAAGTATCTCCGTGTTAACAAAAACTTCACAATAATATAATTGACACATGACTGACCGGTCAGTTATATTTATTGGTGATGTGACCCACTAGTCATATTCTATAGGATACCCGAGTTTGTCGTCAAGAAAACAAACAAAATAGATTCTATAGAACCAGTAATGGCTTCCTTTTGGGTATGATAGTTAGTATTCTTATTTGTTAGACTTCGTTTACACTGATTTCTACTATATACATAATGGTTATCGGGTAAAGGAGAATCGAATTTTTAAAAAAAGAGGTGTCAATGTGAAGGGCATAGTCAATTTCGTTTTAAAGAATAAGCTCGCTGTGTGGTTATTAACCATAATTATTACAGTTTCAGGTGTTTACTCAACTACACAGATGAAAACTGAAACAATCCCAGATATCTCTATTCCATTTTTAATGGTAAATGGTGTTTATCCTGGTGCCACCCCTGAGCAGGTGATGGAAGAGGTTTCAGTGCCAATTGAACAGGCAGTTGAAGGACTTGAAGATGTCAATGCTGTTTATTCTAATTCAAGTGCGAATGTAGGAAGTATTCAAGTAGAATATAAATATGGCGCTGATATGGATGATAAAAAGGTTGAGCTAGAAAGAGCGATTGCTAATTTAGATCTTCCTGAAGATGTGGAAGAGCCGACTGTGACATCTATCAGCATGAATATGATGCCAGTAGTTGCACTTTCAATTAGTAGTACAGAAGAAGATATTGTTGGACTGACTGAATTAGTTGAAGATGTAATCTTGCCTGATATTGAAAAGATTGAAGGTGTAGCATCTGCAACAATGACCGGTCAACATATTGAACAAGTTGAATTTACTTGGGATGAAGAAGAGCTAGCCAAGTTTGAATTGAATCAAGATGATGTAAAAGAACTGATTCAAGCAAGTGATATGGCATTATCTTTAGGGTTATTTGATTTTGAAGAAGCTGAAGAAGCTGTTTCGGTAGATGGGAAAGTAACAACTATTGATGAGTTGAAAGAAATGATGATCCCAGTAACACCAACTGCCGACCACCCACAACCATTTGTTGAGCTAAGTGAACTTGCTCAAATTGAACAAGTAGGTAAAGTAGAGTCTGTTTCTCGTACAAATGGAGAAAATGCGATTGCGATCCAAATTGTAAAAGGACAACAGGATAACACAGTAGATGTAGTTAATCGTGTAAAAGATTATGTTGAAGAAGAAACAGAAAAGTATAATGGCCTTGCCATTGATATTTCTTTAGACCAGGGTGAACCGATTGAAAAGTCTGTTAGCACAATGGTTGAAAAAGCACTTTTTGGTGGTTTAATTGCTGTATTAATTATTTTACTCTTTTTAAGAGACTTTAAGTCAACGATTATATCCATTGTTTCTATTCCGGTGTCGATTTTTATGGCATTTTTAGTGCTTAATTGGTTGGATATTACGTTAAATATTATGACTCTTGGAGCGGTTACAGTAGCAATTGGTCGTGTAATTGATGACTCGATTGTTGTTGTGGAAAATATATACCGTCGCTTACATTTGAAAGAGGAAAAATTAAATGGTCGTGCTTTAGTAAGGGAAGCGACTATTGAAATGTTTAAGCCGATTCTTTCGTCTACATTAGTAACTGTGGCCGTTTTTGCGCCGTTAATTTTCGTAGGTGGAATGGTTGGTGAACTATTTGTTCCGTTTGCTTTAACGATGACATTTGCATTGGGCGCTTCATTAATTGTTGCGATTACAATTGTCCCAGCCCTCTCTCATTTCTTATTTAAGAAAAAACTTTACGGTAAGAAAGAGGAGAGCAATCATAAAGAAGTAGGTAAACTTGCTTTATGGTATAAAGGCATTCTAAGTAAAGCGTTAAACCATAAAATTATTACGTCAGCTATTGCTATTCTTTTATTAGCTGGATCATTAGCATTGACTCCATTAATCGGTTTTAGCTTCCTTGGAAGTGAAGAAGAGAAGGTAATGTATTTAACATATACACCTGAAACCGGCGAGAAGATGGATATAACGGAAGAGAATATTTCTGAAGTAGAAGAAGAATTATTAAAACGCGATGATATTGATATACTACAATTGTCCATTAATGACCCAGACAATGTAGATCCTGCTGCTATGATGATGGGTGGCGGCGCTAGTGGGGCTCTTATGTATCTGATTTTTGATCCAGATATGAAGAACTTCCCAGAGGTAAGAGAAGAAATTGAAGAATATGTATTCAATATTGAACAATCTGGTGAGTGGAAATCTCAGGACTTTTCTTCAATGGGTGCGAATACTAGTGAAGTAAGCTATACATTGTATAGTGAGGATTTAGATAAACTAAATGATGCCGTGGCACAAGTGGAAGATGTCATGCATGATACCGATAACTTAGATGATATTTCATCTACAGCAGAAGATGCTTATGTAGAACATATCTTAAAAGTTGAGCAAGCAGACGTTATGCAGTATGGCTTAACGACAGGTCAAATCGTTATGGCGTTAAACGATAAAGGTAATAGTGAAGTGCTGACAACTGTTCAAAGTGATGGTAATGAAATAGATGTCATTATTCAAACTGAAGCTGCTGAGCCTGCGAAATCAATTGATGAGTTATTAGATACACAGGTTCCGACTGCAACAGGCCAAGAAATGCCATTATCTGAGCTTGTTAATGTAGAAGAAGGGACAACATTAAATACATTGTCTCGTAGTAAAGGTGAGTACTATGCAACTGTCTCTGCCACAGTAACTTCAGATAATTTATCCAAAGTTACGAGTGAACTGGATAAAGGTATCGATGATTTAGACTTGGCACAAGGGGTAACTCTTGATGTTGCTGGTGTAACTGCAGATATGAACGAAACGTTTACGCAATTAGGTTTAGCAATGCTTGCCGCTATTGCGATTGTATATTTCATCTTAGTTGTTACATTTGGTGAGGGTGTTGCACCGTTTGCCATTCTGTTCTCACTACCGTTTGCAGTCATTGGCTCCTTTGTCGGATTATACATTGCAGGGGAAACAATCTCTGTTACGGTTATGATGGGTCTACTCATGTTAATCGGTATCGTTGTTACGAACGCTATCGTATTAGTTGACCGGATCATTCATATGGAAAGAGATGGTATGACGATGAGAGACGCTATTCTAGAAGCGGGTGCCACTCGTCTTCGTCCGATACTAATGACAGCTATTGCTACAATGGGTGCGCTGGTTCCATTATTATTTGGTTCAGGCGGTGGAGGCTTAATCTCTAAAGGATTAGGTATCACAGTTATCGGTGGTCTTGCAAGTTCGACCTTATTAACTCTAGTCGTTGTTCCTATTGTGTATGAAGTATTATCAAAAATGTTTAAAAAGAATCGAAAAGATGTTCAAGATAATTAATTAATAAATAACCCAAAGCATTGATGCTTTGGGTTATTTTTTTCATGAAGTTTATCTAATGAATAAGGGTAGCTTGTAGCAAATATAGTTATCATTAGTTCTGCGATTACCTTAAAGAAGTGTATTAAACTTTTTTTCAATGCAGCTGTGATAATGTTAAAATGAACCAGAGTAAGGAAAAGGTGAGTGATAACAATGGAAAAAAGGATAGGGTTTATCGGTTGTGGAAAAATGGCACAAGCGATTATTGGCGGCATATTAAAAAACGGTTTAGTCAGTCATCATGAAATGATTTCAAGTGCAAGAACGAAAGAAACACTACATAAGGTAGAAGAAAAGTATGCGATTCATACAACCCACTCCAATAAAGAAGTGGCGAGAAGCGCCGAAGTAATCTTTTTAGCGGTTCCTCCTAATGATCATAAGGAAGTAATTGATGAAATAAAAGGGGAAGTAAATGAACATAGCATTATCGTAACCATTGCTGCTGGCATTACTCTACATGATATCGAAAAGTACTTTGAACGAAATGTAATGGCAGTACGTACAATGCCAAATACACCTTCACTGGTTGGTGAGGGAATGAGTGTGCTAAGTAGCAACCAGTATATTAATGAAGAGAAATTAAGTAAAGTAATACGCATCTTTTCTGCTATCGGGAAAGTGGAAGTAGTGGATGAGTCATTAATGGATGGCATTCCAGCAATTAGCGGGTCTTCTCCTGCATATGTGTTTTTATTTATAGAAGCATTGGCTGATGGAGCGGTAAAAGACGGTATACCAAGAGACACTGCTTATAAACTAGGTGCTCAGGCAGTATTAGGTGCAGCAAAGATGGTGCTTGAATCTGGTAAACATCCTGGAATGTTAAAAGATGAGGTTTGTACCCCTGGAGGTGCGACTATTGATGCGGTCAGCAAGTTAGAAGAAACAGGATTTCGTTCATCTGTTCTCACTGCTATGAAAGCATGCAGCGAGAAGGTAAGAAGCTTATAAGCAATAAGAGTTTTTATTTTAGCTGTAGCATCGTTAGCTTATTTTAAGCGATGCTGCAGCTTTTTGGCTTTCAAAGGGGATTAAAAAAATCGGCAAAAACAGTTGAAAATGTTAAGTAAGAAAGGCCTATAGATAGATTGGTATATATTCATGAAAAAAGCATATACCATAAAGGATAATTAAATCGTAATTCATACTTGACGTATAGGAATAATCGTATTATCATATAAAATTGTGCAAAAGTAAGATATTAGGAGGGGTAATGATGGATAATGTATGGTTTATTATTAACTTAGCATTAATGATTGGTTTTATTAGTTTATTATTTATTATGCAACGTAAACATATTTCATTTTCTAAAAGAGTCTTTACGGCATTGGGAATAGGTATATTGTTTGGTTTAGCATTGCAACTGATTTATGGATCAACTTCAGAAGTATTGGCAAGGTCGACGGATTGGTTTCAACTAGTTGGTGGGGGTTATGTTAAATTCCTACAAATGATTGTGATGCCACTCGTGTTTATTTCCATTTTAGGAGCGTTTACAAGATTGAGCCTCTCAAGTAATATTGGTAAAATTAGTGTATTAATTATTGGAATACTACTTGGGACTACAGCTGTGGCTGCTATTGTAGGTATTGGTTCGGCAACCGTCTTTAATTTAGAAGCCATCCAAATTGAAGAGGGAGATGCAGAGGTCAGTAGAGGGACACAAATGGAAGAAACATCTCAATCACTAGCAGCTCAAACATTGCCTCAACAAATTTTAGAGTTACTTCCTGCAAACCCTTTTCTTGACTTAACAGGAGCGAGAGCGACTTCAACGATATCAGTCGTTATATTTGCAGCAATTTTAGGTATTGCCTACTTGGGCGTACGAAGAAAAACACCTGAGCAAGCAGAGATATTTGCAAAAATTGTCGATGCCTTTTATAGCATTATTATGCGTGTGGTTACACTAATCCTTAGATTAACTCCTTATGGCGTGCTTGCTATTATGACAAAGACAGTTGCGTTAAGTGATTTCTCTGCAATCTACAATTTAGGGAAATTTGTTATTGCTTCATATGTAGCGTTAGCGGTTATGATGCTAATTCACTTGTTATTATTACTATTTGTCGGATTAAGTCCACTACAATACTTAAGAAAAGCATTTCCGGTGCTTGCGTTTGCCTTTACGTCAAGAACAAGTGCTGGGGCATTACCTTTAAATATTAAGGCGCAAAAATCATTAGGGGTATCAGATGGAATAGCCAATTTCGCAGGTTCATTTGGTCTCTCTATTGGACAAAATGGTTGTGCGGGTATTTATCCGGCTATGTTAGCTGTTATGATTGCACCTACGGTTGGGATTAATCCATTACAACCAAGTTTTCTCCTTTCAGTTATCGCTATAGTTGTTATCAGCTCATTTGGCGTTGCGGGAGTAGGTGGAGGAGCAACTTTTGCAGCCATTCTCGTCCTTTCAGCCTTAGATTTACCTATTGCTCTTGCGGGTTTATTAATCTCAATCGAACCATTAATTGATATGGGGAGAACAGCGGTAAATGTAAGTGGATCTATGACTTCGGGTATATTAACGAGTAAAATGACGAAAGATATCGACCAAGAAGTTTATAATGACCCACATAATAAAATTGAAGAATTAGAAGTCTAACTCATTCAATCCTATACTGGTAAAAAAGAAAATCCGAACACTCATCAATCAGATGCTTGCATTGCTTTAGCATTTGAAGAGGTGTTCGGATTTTTTATTTAGCCAATAGATGTTTCTATTCCTTCCACTTTAATGTGGTAAAAAGAGTAATTGAATGAGAAATAATACAGCGAAAATATAAACGAGTGGATGAACTTGTTTACCTTTGCCTTTAAATATTTTTAAGATGGGATGTGTTATAAACCCGAGTGCAATACCTGTAGCAATACTAGAAGTGAGCGGCATCGTCAAAATAATTAAAAACGCTGGGAAAGCTTCATCAAACTCACCCCATTTAACTTTAACTAAGCTTCCCATCATTAAGCTACCAACAATTATGAGTGCAGGCGAAGTAATGGCAGCAATGCCTGAAACCGCACTGACAAGCGGACTAAAGAATGCAGCAACGATAAAAAGGATACCTACTGTCAAAGAAGTTAGTCCGGTTCGACCACCGGCTGCAACCCCACTAGAAGATTCAATGAAAGCAGTTGTAGGGCTTGTTCCGAACATAGAACCGACAGATGTGGCTAATGAATCAGATAATAAAGCCTGTCTTGCACGTGGCAATTTATTCCCCTTCATTAAACCAGCTTGTTGGGCAACACCAATCATTGTTCCGGTTGTATCAAATATTGTTACTAATAAAAACGAGAAAACAACCGCATAAAGACCATGAGTGATGACGTCCCCAATAGCTGAAATGGGATTGAATACTAAAATGCCTTCTGGAAGCGAAGGTAAAGATGTTAGCCCGTTACTAAACTGTAGTTGCCCAGTAAAGAACGCGATTAAGCCTGTTATAATCATGCCGAAAAACAGTGCTCCAGATACATTTAATGCGATTAAAATGAGTGTGATGACTAAACCAACTAGCGTTAATATTGCCGAAGTTGCTGTTAAATCCCCTAAAGCCACAAGATTGCTAGGATCACTTGTAATAATGCCGGACATTCGCAGTCCAACAAATGCAATAAATAAACCAATACCAGCAGAAATTCCTGCTTTTAAATTTTCTGGAATGGCTTCAATTAATTTTTCACGAAAAGCAGTTAAAGATAAAATCACAAAGATGAGACCTGCTACGAATACGGCAGCGAAAGCTGTTACATAATCTAAGCCCCCACCAACGACAGAATACGCGAAATAAGCATTTAATCCCATACCGGGAGCGATAGCAATTGGATAATTAGCAAAAAGGGCCATCCAAAGTGTACCAACTACTGCTGCAATAATTGTTGCAGTAAAGACTTGATCAAATGGGACACCAGCGTCAGAGAGAATGACTGGGTTAACAACAACAATGTATGCCATTGTTAAAAAAGTTGTAAAACCGGCGAGTATTTCTGTTTTTGCTGTAGAATTGTTTTCTTTTAACTTAAACATTAGAATCCTCCAAGCTGTAAATACATGGTCGTGTGTAATAATACGAACGAAAAAAGGTCACATGGACTATAGTATTCGTTTTTATGAAGATTTTCAAGTTCTTTATAGTATTTGTTATATATGAGTTCTTATTAGAAGAAGACAAAAAAATCCTTAAGGATGTAAACCCTTAAGGATTTGTATGCATTATAAGAAAGAACTCAAAATCAAATAAGTTAACCCAGCTATTGTTGCTGAAATCGGCAAAGTAATAACCCAAGTTATTAACATACGTTGTGCTGTTCCCCATTTGACTCCTTTTACTCGATGGGCTGAACCTACACCGAGGATAGATGAAGAAATAACATGAGTTGTACTAACTGGCATATGTAGTGCGGTTGCACCAAAAATGACCATTGCCCCCGTAATGTCTGCTGCTACTCCGTTAACAGGGCGAATCTTCATGATTTTACCGCCAACTGTTTTAATGATTTTCCAACCACCAACAGATGTACCTAGTCCCATCGCGATTGCACAAGATAATTGGACCCAAAAAGGAATGTCCGTAGAAGTTACATAGTTATTGGAGATTAACGCTAGTGTGATAATCCCCATCGCTTTTTGTGCATCATTTGTACCGTGGGTATATGATTGCAATGCAGCAGTGAAAATTTGTATCGTTCTAAAATTTCTATTTGTCTTTGTTAAATTATTATTTCTAAAAACAACTTTAAAAATGCTATAAATAATAAATCCGGCTGCAAAAGCAATCAGTGGCGAAAAAATGAGTGCCTGTATGATACCGATAAATCCACTATAGTTTAATGCAGAAAACCCAGCTGACGCAATGGCAGCACCTGCAATTGAGCCAATTAAAGCATGAGAGGATGAACTTGGTATGCCGAAATACCAAGTCAATAGGTTCCAGAAAATCGCTGCTATAAGGGCAGATAGTATGACAATTGAGCCATTTTGTAATGTGAAAGGATCGACAATATCCTTCGTAATCGTTTTCGCTACACCTGTAAAAGTCATTGCACCTACAAAGTTCATTGTTGCAGCTAGTATAATAGCGTGTCTAGGTTTCAAAGCTTTCGTTGACACTGAAGTTGCAATAGCATTTGCTGTATCGTGAAATCCGTTAATAAAGTCAAAAATTAAAGCGAAAATGACGATTAATACTGTGATAATTAAAATTGCATCCATTAGTTATTGCTCCTCACGCGTTTTTCATTATAATTGTTTCGAATGCGTTGGCAACTGTTTGGCAGCTGTCAGCAATTTCCTCTAGGTTTTCGTAAATTTCTTTTTTCTGAATGATGCGAATTGGATCTTTTTCAACGGAAAAAAGATGTTTAATAGATTGGCGTAATACGCCGTCGCATTTTGATTCGAGGTCTTTGATTTTAATTGCATGATCTCGTATTTTTAGCAACTTTTTAGAGGATAATAGCTCAACTGATTTTTCAATTTCTACTGCACTTTGTTGAATAGCTTCTACAAACTTCAACATATATTCATCAGCATTAATGATGGAGTACATTTCAAATAAATCTGCTGTTTGTTCAAAACCATCTAATACGTCATCCATAGCCATTGCAAGATGAAGAATATCTTCTCTTTCAATTGGTGTAATGAAGGCATTGTTTAATTCTTTAATTGTTTCATGAACAAGTGTGTCGCCTTTTGTTTCGTATTCTTTCATTTTTTCTGAGAAAATTTTCAAGTCACTAATGTTATTTAGCTTATAATCGGCGAAATACATTGCTCCTTCTTTTAAGTTGATTGCAATATCACTTAACAATTTATTGAATTTATCTTGTTTTTTAAAAACCATCATTAATACCCCCAGTAATTTTCGGAAAATAAACCCTTCAAACGTTATTATTTTAAACGAAAAATTTTATTGTATAAAGCGTAATTTTCGGGTCTAGAAGAAAAATGTCGAATTGTGTTTAATTGTAATCATATTGTAATGTTTCTTATTATTCAATAAAAATCTTCATATCCCCTGTTACTACTGACTTTATAAGAGTGTGAGTGGGTAAAATTTATTCTATCTTTCATGAATTTGTTGTATTCGCCTTTACAAAAAATTAATAAAGTTTTTCTTTACTTTTACATTATTCCTTAACTTAATTAATATCTATTCATATTAGAGCGACTTAAAAGTACTGCGCATTTATTTGATTGTTATGTATTTTTCTGATAATATATATTTCTTCTCACTTACACAACGTCAGATTACTCTCCATCAGCGGCTAATTATAAAAATGGAGGTAAATGATATGACAACGGTACATCAACACCCCGATTACAATGAAGAAAACCAGCGCTTAGAATATACCAAAAGATATATGGAAGCTGTTATTAAAACAGCAGAGACATCGAAGGATAATTTTCAAGACAATATGAAAGCAGCCTTTAAAGATGTCGATTCCAGTTTGGGTTATTCGTCTTTATTAACGAATGCTCGCTTTTTTGATATGTCAAAAGAAGAGCTATCAAGCTTGAAAAAGTCCCGACTGAAACCATATTTTGCAAGAATTGATTTTTCCAGAGATGATCAACCAGTGGAAGAAGTCATCTATATTGGAAAAACATCTTTATACTCAAGAGAAAATCAGGATCAATTAATTGTCGATTGGCGTTCACCAATAGCAAATCTTTATTATGAAGGCAGACTAGGGGATGTTTCGTATGTCTCTAATGGAGAGAATTTTAACGGTGAGCTTTTATTAAAAAGACAATTTATGATGGAGCGTGGCCTCCTTACTGAGATTCGTGATATTGATTTGACAACAAATGATCAATTGCTACAAGAAACGCTAGCTGGAAGTGCAAGTAATCGCCTCACAGAAATCGTATCTACTATACAAGAGGAACAAAATAAAGTTATCAGAGCTGATTTGAATAAACCTATCATCGTTCAAGGCGGTGCGGGAAGTGGTAAAACGACGATTGCTTTACACCGAATTAGTTATTTTATCTTCCAATACAAAGAAAACTTTCAACCTGAGCAATTGATGATTATTGCCCCAAGTAATCTATTCCTTGATTATATTTCCGAAGCGCTACCTGAGCTTGGTGTTGAGAATATTAAGCAAAAAACGTACGAGGATTATGTCATAGGAGCATTACAAAAGAAAAATATAAAATTGAAAAAAGACGATAAGTTAATTCAATTGTTAGAGAAAAATCATCAAAAGGAAACAGTTCATGCGCTTCAAATATCAAAATTGAAGGGATCTAAAGTTTTTCAAACCATACTGAATGAATATATGAAAGAAATATTTCTAACTTTTCATCCTCCTACTGATTTTTATGTTGATAAGTATCGATTATATAAAAGTGCGCGATTTGTAAAATTATTGGAAGAAGATTTTTATTATTTACCTTTGTATAAGAGACTAAATAAGTTACGTTCGATTTTACAAAATGAAATAAAACATAAAAAAAAGAAAATGCTTGAGAAAATTGAAATGTTTTATGATGACAAAATTGAAAGAGCATTATATCAAGCGAAAGATCCCGTGAAGAGAAAAAAATATGTCTCACAAGCCCTTGATAAGAAAGAAGCAAGGTTGAAAGAGATGACAACGGCAATAAAGACATCGGTTGCTACATATATGAAGCAATTTCCTAAAAAGAATATTTGGACTTATTATAAAGATTTATTTCAAAACCCACAGCAATTAGTGAAACGTTCACTTAATCAGTTAACACAAGTAGAAGCAGAAAATATTATTCGTTATCAACAAGACTTGTTTAAGAGGCGAATGTATGAAAGAGAAGATTTAGCTTTATTATTGTATTTGCAGGTTCATTTGTTTGGAATTGAAAAAGAGTGGAAAGTAAAAAACATAGTCATCGATGAGGCGCAAGATTATACGTTCATGGAACTTCTTTCTCTTAAGAAAGCAGCTGATACCGATATGTTTACATTAGTTGGAGACTTAGCGCAAGGTATACACTCTTATAGAGGGCTTACATCTTGGGAGGACGTAAAAGCCGAGATTTTCCCTCGAGCCACTTATACAGAATTGCAGAAGAGTTACCGGACTACTGTAGAAATTATGAAAGCAGCTAATCATATATTAAAAAAACTGCCGTATACCTTTCCTGAAGTAAAGCCAGTTGTTAGACATGGAGAACATCCGCAGTTTATTCCATCCCGCGAAGGCAAGCACTATATACATGTCCTAGAGGCTAAATTACTTAAAGTCAAAGAAGAAGGGTTTAAAACTTTTGCATTAATTGGGAAAACGATGAACGATTGTATGAAGCTTTATCAACAATTTGAAAAAAATGGCGAAATGCCGGTTTATTTACTAGGAGAACATGGACAAATTCCTAAAGAATCAGTCGTCATTGTTCCGGCTTATTTAGCCAAAGGTTTAGAGTTTGACGTAGTATTTATCTTTTCAATTGATGAAGTATTTACCTCAAAAGCTCCTTTAGAAATACAGTTGTTATATGTGGCAATGACTAGACCGCTTCATCGTTTATATTTTTATGGAAATAAAAAAACAGACTTTTTACTTGAGGAGGATTAAGATGGTAAAAATACCTAATGTAAAATTAGCAAATGGGGTCTTGATGCCCCAATTTGGTTTAGGTGTATATAAAGTAGAAGAAGGGAAGGAAGTGGAAAATGTCGTAAGGAATGCGATTCAACTAGGTTATCGCTTAATCGATACTGCAAGCTTCTATGATAATGAAGAAGGTGTTGGTAGAGCAATTGAACAAAGTGGCATACCTAGAGAAGAGCTGTTTATTACGACAAAGGTTTGGAATGATGATCATGGATATGAGCAGACGATTGCAGCTTTTAAGAAAAGTTTGAAAAAATTACATTTATCTTATATTGATTTATATTTAATCCATTGGCCTATGCCAAATAAGTATAAAGATACGTGGCGAGCACTTGAGTATTTGTATGAAGAAGGGTTAGTAAAGGCAATAGGCGTTAGTAATTTTCACGAACATCACTTAGAAGAACTAAAAAAAGTCGCAAAAATAATGCCAATGGTCAATCAGGTTGAGTTGCACCCGCAATTATCACAACAACCACTTCGTGAATATTGCTGGAGTAACAACATTCAAGTTGAGGCGTGGGCGCCAATTGCAAGAGGTGAACTTTCTTCGGAGCCACAATTTGTTACCTTAAGTAAAAAATATAATAAAACAGTCTCGCAAATTATTCTGCGTTGGCATATACAAAAACAGGTAATCGTTATACCTAAAACAACGAAATTAAAGAGGCTAGAGGAAAATCAAGCTATATTTGATTTTGCTCTGTCTGACGAGGATATGAGCGTTATTGACGATTATAATAAAAATAAACGGATGGGTAAAAATCCTGACAATTTGTAATTGCTATTTCCATATTAGGAAAAAACTGAATGAATGATTCGTTGAGTGCTTTCACAACCTAAGTGTACATCTAATGAAGATGAAATAGATGTAATGAAGGAGTGAAGAGCATTGTTTAGCTTTTTATGGTCATTAATTATAGGTGGACTTATCGGCTGGGTAGCGAGTTTAATCGCAGGTAGAGATATCCCAGGAGGAGTTATAGGCAATATTATTGCTGGCTTCATCGGAGCTTGGTTAGGGACTCTTATTTTAGGAGACTGGGGACCAGTAATCGCAGATTTTGCTATAATTCCAGCGATCATTGGTGCGATTGTGCTTGCCTTTATCGTAAGTTTCATCATGAGGTCCATGAGGAAATCGACAGATTAAAATAAGTAAAACGAACAATTTGAACTGTACTCCAATTGTTAGAAACATGAGCTAACAATTGGAGGTGCAGTTTTTTTATGGCTAAATTTAAGGAGCACTTCACTTCGAATTTGCTCGTTGTTTTGTGTTTTTATTATCGATTGTAAATAGATAAATAAAAGAGCTGATAATAGACTTTGTACTTTGTTTCCTTTATGGACATAATGAGCGGAAGTCTGCTGGTGCCGGACAAGTGATCTCCTGTTTTTCTTTTGTGAAGGGGTGCTGCCATTCAAGTTTATAAGCATGTAATGCTTGTCTAGTTAGCAGGTTCTTTCCTCCATATAAATGATCACCAACGAGTGGATGTCCGATATGACTTAAATGGACACGAATTTGATGGGTTCTGCCTGTATCGAGTTGACAAGTAATGAGTGAAATATTGTTTTTGCTATCATAAGCTTGGACGTCATAGGTCGTTTTGGCATTTTGCCCTGTAGTTGAGACTCTCCGCTTATTGGAATGATGGCGATCCTTTCCGATAGGGAGTTCAATACTATCATGTTTACTTTTTAGTTGGCCATGGACGAGAGCCATATACGTGCGCTTGATAGATCTTTGTGCAAGTTCTGTATCAAGGATAGCACCTGCTAAAGAATGTTTAGCAAACAGTATCACTCCAGATGTCTCCTTATCTAATCGGTGAATATGTCGAATGTAAGTAGATTCACCCTGAAGTTGCATATAATATTTGGCTGCATCTAAAAGGGTATTTTTTTGAACTAAGGTGTGTGGGTGTGTTTCCATCCCAGCAGGTTTGTTAAAAATGATTAAATGATCATCCTCGTACCTAACATCTACATCTGTATAGAAACCATCATTCTCAAGCGTTTCTACCTGAGGGTCCGTTAAAAGTTTGAATTGTAACCGATCTCCTTGGATTAGTGGCTTTTCCCATACAATAGGGTTGTTATTCTTTTTTACGCATCCCTCCATGCGCATTTGATGGGTCAGCTTTTTAGGGGCGCCCCAAATCTCTCTAAACAATTGCGTTGCAGATTGACCAGCCCATTTTTTTGGAATGGTTAATTCAAACCATTCTCCTTTTTTACTTACTGTTACCATTATTTACTTCCTTCCTTTTAAGCATATCATATAGTGTTTATTCATATAGATGAAAGTGTATTTAACAAGGATTATTCAAGTTCTCTTGTAGAAAACGATATTTGCATCAATAGTATATAAAATCATGGTGATAATTACCACCGAGAGGCAAAAGTAGTTTATGCTATTCTATTGGTAATCATGAAGTATTAGTGAACAAAGGTGGGTTACTTGTGAAAGTAGTTTTTGCGGCAACAACAGAACAAGAGGAGCAAATTGAAGCATTGGTCGATAAAATGTTTCATCATGTTTTACCTCATTATTTTTCAGAAAAAGAATTACAGACATTTGGTGACATGAATATTTTAAAGCCGACAGAGAAGTGTATGGAAACTTTAGGAGATGCTTATTCGGTATTGGCTAGTTTACAAACTTTAATGCACCTCCTTGAAGATGCAGGGCTGAAGAAAGAACATTGTGAGTTATTTAAAAGAAATACTGAGATTTTAAATCGTTTTGATATCTCTTTTCCATTTTCCTTTCATCATTTCCTTCCTGAACAAACAAAAGAGCCAATAAATATAGACCAAGCATACTTACAGTAAGAATCATTTAAAAGGGAAATACAAAAAAACGACCAAATTTATTTATGAACATTCGGTCGTTTTTTTTATTTATCCGTTTTTATTCTGTTACGTTTTCTTCAAACCAATCTTGAAATACAGCTTCTTCTTGGTATCCTGTAATACGAGCTACTTCTTTTCCATCTTCATAATGCACAATAGTTGGTGTTTCTGAAATACCAAAGTCATTCCAACCTTGATCGAATTCTAGTAAGTTGTATTGTAATAAGTCAACGCCCATATCATCAGATAAAGGAGCAACAATCGGAGTTGTTCTTTGGCAGTGAGGGCATGTTGGGCTAAAAAAGTATACCGTAGCTTCGCCGCTTTCACTTAATTGACTCTCTAAATCCTC
Source organism: Cytobacillus kochii (assembly GCF_044790165.1). NCBI lineage: Bacteria > Bacillati > Bacillota > Bacilli > Caryophanales > Bacillaceae > Cytobacillus > Cytobacillus kochii. The sequence goes on from NZ_CP085254.1 coordinate 1,468,251, forward strand.
TGGTAACACAATATTGCTATAATTAGGATCATCTAACTGATCAATCGTTTCTTGCTCTAAATCAGTTGTTCCATAAGGGTTGTCCCCTGAAACTTTTTGATCGTTCTGCATTTTTGTTAACAGTGCAACTCCGCCAAAAAGAATAATAATGACTGCTAAGAAAATGATGATTTTTTTCATTTGGTCTTCTCCCCCTTTGTTTTTTTCCATATCATGACACTACAAATAAAAATAATAATAAATGCAACCAATGCTAGAAATGGAATAGTGATAAAGCCAAACCAGTTAATATACTGTCCCGTACAAGGAACTCTGCCACATGCTGGAGCACTTTCAGTTAAAAAAGAAAGCTTTTGAATACCGTAATGGTAAATAGAGATGAGTCCTCCAATTCCAGATAAAATCATAGTATAAAAGCTGATTCGAAAGTCTTTTTTAACTACTGCTATGCCTAAAATGGCAATTAGAGGATACATAAGAATTCTTTGGTACCAGCATAATTCACATGGCTCATACTGTCTAATTTCGGAAAAATATAAACTGCCGAAAACAGCAATGACTGAGGCAGCCCATGCTGTAAACAGAATACTTTCCCTAGCATCCTTCTTTTCTGTTGGTTTCATAACGTTCTCCCTTTTTTCATATTTATAGGCGAAATGAAAAATATGTATACTAACGTATTTTAACAAATTATACGTCTCTTTAACGTAAAAATAAACGATGCTTGAGAAAATTCTATAAAAAGTCATAAAATCAACACAAATCAAGCATAGTTATGCGTTGACAAACGAATCTATAGGGAGAACATTTGACCAAGATTAGAAAAGGGTAAATAGGGGTATAAGAGTAACAAACGTTTGTTTCAATGAAAATAAGGGGAGTATTTATGAGAAAATTAGATTTAAGCAAATTTGAGAAAAAAATGATTATTAGAAACATGAGAGAAGAAGATATCGATAAAATTATTGCGCTACAAGAGGTATGTTTTCCAGGAATGGATCCATGGAAAAGAGATCACCTTGAAAGCCATTTAAATATATTTTCGGAAGGACAATTTGTAGCAGAGTATGATGGTGAAATCATTGGTTCTTGTTCCAGTTTAATTATTAATTTTGATGAATATGATGATCGCCATACTTGGGCTGATGTCACTGATGACGGTTATATAACTAACCATAATGATGATGGCTACAATCTGTATGGTATTGAAGTAATGGTTCATCCTGAATATCGTAGAATGAAGATTGGTCACCGTCTATACGAGCAAAGAAAGGAGCTAGCTCGGGAGTTAAATCTCAAGAGTATTATTATTGGAGGGCGAATCCCTAATTATCATAAGCATGCAAAAGAGATGAGTCCGAGAGAATATGTTAATGAAGTATCCCTTCATAAAATATATGACCCTGTACTATCCTTTCAATTATTAAATGGTTTTACACTAATGAGGATAAATCCTAATTACTTGCCAGATGATAGGCAATCCAATAAATACGCAACGTTAATGGAATGGAATAATGTTGATTATAAATCAACAACGAAAAGATTTTATAAAACAAGTTATCCAGTTAGAATTTGTGTTGTACAATATATGATGCGTCAAATTCAATCGTTCGAAGACTTCGCCAGTCAAGTCGAGTATTTCACAGATGTTGCCTCAGATGCAGAAGCGGACTTCGCAGTTTTTCCAGAGATATTTACGACGCAATTAATGTCATTTCTGGACGAGAAAGTACCGAGTCTTGCTATAAGGAAGCTTACTGAGTATACAGAAGAGTATATTCAATTATTCACTGATTTAGCAGTTAGGTATAACATAAATATTATAGGTGGATCTCATTTTGTAAAAGAGGATGAGGATAAAATTTATAATATCGCCTATTTATTTAGACGTGATGGTACGATTGAAAAGCAATATAAACTCCATATTACGCCTAATGAAAGAAAATGGTGGGGGATATCCCCTGGTGACGCTGTCCGCGTTTTTGATACGGATTGTGGAAAAATTGCGATTCAAATTTGTTATGATATTGAATTCCCAGAATTAGCGCGAATTGCGACTGATATGGGAGCAAAAATTATATTCGTTCCTTTTTGTACAGAGGACAGAGAAGGTTATTTACGTGTTCGATACTGTGCACAAGCTCGGGCCATTGAAAATCAAATTTATACAGCAATATCAGGTACAGTCGGGAATTTACCACAAACAGAAAATATGGATATACAGTATGCACAATCAGCGATTTTTTCACCTTCAGATTTCGAGTTTGCTAAGGATGGAATTGTCGGGGAGACGAATGCAAATATTGAAATGGTGCAAATTGGTGATGTAGACCTAGAGGTATTAAGAAGGAAAAGACAAGACGGTACAGTAAGACATTTGAAAGATAGAAGGCATGATATTTATCAAATTCAATATCGTAATCATAAATAAATTCTATAGACAGCTATCCTGCACGAACAAATTTATTTGTTCGTGTTCTTTTTGGGAAATGATGAATGTGGACTCTTAGGGATATATCCTTTAAAGAAATTGAAATAGAAACCGCAGTAATTGATTGAAAATTTTATAAAAATCCACTATTTTTAATAAGAGAGAATAGCTTACAAAATGGATTAATTTAGTCGATAATGGAAAGAGGTATTTAACCAGGGGGGAAAACGATGGATTGGAAAAGCAATGTAGATAGATGGAATACATATTCGCAATTGACTACTGAAATGAAAGAAGAATTAATTCAATTAAATGACAATGAAAACCACTTAGAAGATGCATTTTATAAAGACCTCGAGTTCGGAACAGGTGGGATGAGAGGAGAGATTGGTGTAGGCACAAATAGAATGAATATTTATACCGTTAGAAAAGCATCTTACGGTTTAGCCAAATACATAATTGAAAAGGGACAGGAAGCAAAAGCAAGAGGTGTAGTGATTGCCCATGATTCAAGACATATGTCACCAGAATTTGCTTTAGAAGCGGCAAAAACGCTTGCTTCAAATGATATTCAAACATATATCTTCGATGAGTTAAGACCCACACCTGAACTTTCGTTTGCTGTAAGATATTTGCATGCATATGCTGGTATTGTCATTACGGCTAGTCATAATCCAAAAGAATACAATGGTTTCAAAGTATATGGGCCGGATGGAGCACAATTGATACCAGAAGATGCCGATACAGTTATAGCAAAAGTAAATCAAATTGAAAACGAGTTACTTATTGAAGTAGAAGAAGAAGCACTGTTAAGAGAGAGAGAACTGATTGTTACGATTGGTTCATCTATTGATCGTGCTTATGTTCAAAAGTTACAGACAATTTCAGAAGACCGTTCTATAGGTGAAAAAACGGATCTTTCTATCGTATTTTCTCCATTACATGGCACGGGCAATAAACCGGTTAGAGAAGGGCTTGCAAGCTTGAATTATAAGCATGTTCATATTGTAGAGGAACAAGAAAAACCTGATGGTGATTTTCCTACAGTAGACAGCCCTAATCCTGAAGAAAGGTCTGCGTTTACGTTGGCTATAAAAAAAGGGGAAGAGGTAGATGCGGATTTACTTATTGCTACTGACCCTGATGCGGATAGATTAGGAATAGCAGTTAAAAATGATAAGAATGAGTATGAGCTTCTGACAGGCAATCAGACAGGTGCTCTAATTCTTTACTACATGCTAACACAAAAGAAGGATAAAGATAGCATTCCGTCAAATGGAATTGTCCTAAAAACAATTGTAACTTCAGAGCTAGGAAGAGAAATTGCAGCTTCGTTTGGTTTAACTACAAAAGATGTACTTACAGGCTTTAAATTTATTGCTGAGAAAATAAAAGAATATGAAACAACAGGTGAGTATAAATTCCTTTTTGGTTATGAAGAAAGCTATGGTTATTTGATTGGTGATTTTGCTAGAGATAAGGATGCTGTTCAAGCTGCACTATTAATTGCTGAAGCAGCTGCTTTTTATAAAGAAAAGGGTCAAACACTATATGATGTATTAATGATGATTTATGCAAAGTATGGTTATTTCCGTGAAGGATTAAAGTCGATAACTTTAAAAGGCAAAGCAGGTACAGAAACAATTGCAAACATACTCTCCACGTTTAGAAATATATCTTCAATTGATATAGAAGGTCTTAGTCATATCGCGACAGAAGATTATTTAACAAGTATTCGCACAGAAAATGGTCGTCGTTCGGCTATTCATCTTCCGAAATCTAATGTATTAAAGTACTTCTTCGCTGATGGTACTTGGATTTGTTTACGCCCATCAGGAACGGAACCAAAAATTAAGTTTTATTTTGGTGTTAAAAGCGAATCATTAAGCTTGAGTCAAGAAAAGCTTGACCATGTTCAAGTGGAACTAATGAAGAAAGTGGAACAGTTGATACAAGAGGAATTGTAAAACTAAAAAATTCGAACATCATTCAAATCTTAAAGGATGAGAATATGTTCGATTTTTTTATTCAAGTAATGGCCTTGTTAACCCCTCATTAGCCCTAGGGTAAATAAAAGTAAAGGACATTAAAGAGATCATTGTAGTAAAGATTTGTTTTAGCACTAGCTGATTGGAAGCCAAGGAAAGTGGATTTGCGTGTCGTGGATAATTGCTGAACATTCACTAATTTCAGTTAGAAGTAGTATCAAATAAGCTTCATATATACGACCTTAGGCTGAGAAAATTTCATCGTTGTGAATGAAGATCATTACATAAATACTCGTTATAATAGTCATAAAGTGAGGGTTAAAGAGAATGGCGGATCAACAAATTCGTGAAGCAGTCATACTTAAGGAAATAGCGGAATTACTTAATGAAGGAAGCGAAATGAAAGAAACATTGTCTGCAGTATTAGAAAGATTGCTACAAGTCACTCAATTAAAAACAGGCTGGCTTTTTTTAATCAAAAAGCATGAACCAACGCTAATCGCACATCATCAATTGCCCCAAGCATTAACAACGAATCAATTAGCTCCGATGTGTTCGAAAGAATGCTGGTGTGTAAACCGTTACAATAACGGTGAATTAAATCGTGCGAGTAATATTATCAACTGTAAAAGAATTGAAGAGGCAAAAAAGAATGGATATGCTGACATTGAAGGTTTAACCCACCATGCAACAGTTCCCCTTCGCTTTGGTGAAGAAATGTTCGGCATTTTAAATGTAGGAGCTCCGAATAAAATTCATTTCTCAGAAAAGGAACTTTCTTTATTAGAATCTGTTGCTTTTCAAATAGGGTCGACATTAAAAAGAATGGCATTAACTGCGAGGGAACGAGAAATGGCACTTATTGAGGAAAGAAATCGTCTTGCACAGGAATTGCATGACTCTGTCAATCAGTTGTTATTTTCGGTTAGTTTAACGGCTCGAGGAGGAAGGGAAATAACAAAATCTAAAACTGTTCAAGAAACATTTACTTATATACAAGAGCTTTCCCAACAAGCCCTTCATGAAATGCGTGATCTGATCTGGCAGTTAAAACCAAAAAGTCTAGAAAACGGGTTGCTCACATCATTAAAAGAATACAGTGAAATGCTTGGGCTTCAGTTACATTGTCATGTTAATACATTAACAAATATTTCTCCACAAACAGAAGAAACTTTATGGAGGATAGCTCAAGAGGCAATGATGAATTGTAAGAAGCATTCTGGTCAGGATAAGATTGATATTGCAATTGATTTCAACCAGGATAAACAGATAATACAGATGAGTATAACTGATCATGGTGTAGGTTTTAATTACAGTCCATCTGTATTCTTACCTTCTCATGGATTGAGAAATATGCGTCAACGAGCTGAACGACGGAATGGTACCATGGATGTATCTACTAGTGAAGGGAAGGGAACGAAAATCACTATACGCCTGTTCAATTAAGAGGAGGGTCTAACGGGTGAATGTATTAATTATTGACGATCATCATGTTGTAAGAAAAGGGCTTATCTTTTTTTTGAATACACAAAAGGATATCCATATTGTTGGTGAAGGAAGTACTGGAGAGGAAGCAATAAAATTAACAGAACAATGTATGCCAGATCTTATTTTAATGGATCTTGATATGCCTGACATGAATGGAATCGAAGCAACTAAAGCAATTAGGAAGAAATTTCCCCAAGTAAAAATACTCATACTGACAAGTTATTCAGATCAAAGCCATTGTATCCCTGCAATAGCAGCCGGTGCATCAGGTTATCAACTTAAGGATGTTGAACCAGATGAGCTTGTAAAAACGATGAATGAAATAATGGATGGGGAAAATTATATTCATCCTAAAGCGACAACTCATTTAATGTCAAAATTCTCACATGAAAATGAGGATATACATTTATGGCATGAACTTACAAAAAGAGAAAAAGAAGTATTATCCGAAATGGGAAAAGGTAAATCCAATAAAGAAATAGCGGCTGAATTATTTATTACAGAGAAAACGGTAAAAACACATGTGTCTCATATATTATCCAAGTTAGACGTCGATGACCGCACGCAAGCGGCCATTTTTGCAGTGAAAAATAACTTTGTCATGTAAAAGAAGAGCACTATAAATAGATAGTGCTCTTACATTATTGGTGGAATTCTACATAAAATAGGGTGAAGCTGTTTTCATTTCTTCTTCCGATAATTGATTGGCGTGATCAATATAACGTAGAAGTGTATATAGATGCTGTTCGATAATCGTGTAATCTTTTTCAAAATTGTACGCATGTAGAAAATGCTCGATTTTTTTCGCTAAAAATTGATCACTTGTTCTAACCATAAGAATGAGTAAATTATCCCATTCGGAACGGTGAGTATAATATAACGCACGGTCATAATCCACTTTATTCATTTTCATTCTCCTCCCTTGGGAGTTAAGAATAGTTTGAGCCATAATGAATTATTTTTTCAACCAAAAATTTGGTCAACCTGTTATTTCACGTTTATCAAGTTTTACCTGTATAAAAATAAATTCTTTCATTGATACATAATCGAGTTGCAATTTGAAAAAGATAGAAGTAGTAATTTTAGATAAACGGGGGTTTATTGTATGAAAAAGCTACTTTTATTGTTACTTACTGTAGTATGTTTAAACTACATTCAGGCACCGGTATTTGCCGACGTACATACACATGGAGAACATAAAGAAAAAGTCGATTATAAAAAATACGGCAGAATTGCAACAGCGGTTGTGAAGGAAGATTACCCAGAAGAAGAAGTTGTTGATTATCAGTATGCTGGAAGACGGATGATTTCAGAAAATGAAGTCATTGATACTTTTATATTTCAAGTAAAAGAGGATGGAAAAGATTTGACTGTGCTTGTTAAAGTAACTCATCGACTAGACGATAGTAAATTCTTAAATTTAACGGTTGAAGAGCAGGAGCGAAAGTGAAAAGAATGTAGTAAACTCCTATCGACTTCTTTTAGAAAAAAATAATTATTTCACAAAGGATGCTCATTTTAAGGGCATCCTTTGTTTGTCTAAATAAGGATTAAATAGATCACTAAAAGTCTTGTTTGAAGACTGAAGTATACTCATCATTCTCTTTTTTCTATCATAGATTATGTTAAAGGTGAAGATAGGGAGTGAGAGAATGCTTGGTAGTGAACACAAATCGTTAGAATATGCAATAGACGAAATCACAGAAATCGCCACAGGTTTTGGGCTGGATTTTTATCCGATGAGATATGAGGTATGTCCAGCAGAGATCATTTATACTTTTGGTGCTTATGGGATGCCAACAAGATTTTCACACTGGAGTTTTGGAAAGCAATTTTTTAAGATGAAACTACATTATGATCTCGGTTTGTCGAAAATATATGAATTGGTGATTAACTCTGATCCATGTTATGCTTTTTTATTAAATTCCAACTCTTTAATTCAAAACAAATTAATTGTCGCACATGTTCTTGCTCACTGTGACTTTTTTAAAAATAATGTTCGATTCCAAAATACAAAGAGAGATATGGTTGAAAGCATGTCTGCTACGGCAGAGCGTATTAGAAAATATGAAATTGACTATGGAAAAAAAGAAGTAGAGACATTTTTAGATGCCATTTTAGCTATCGAAGAACATATAGATCCTTCTCTTATGCGTCCGAAATTTATTTGGGATCATGAAGAAGAAGAAGAGAGCTCGTCTTTCCATGTTGAAACGCCTTATGACGATTTATGGGGACTTGATCCAAAAGAAGTAAAACAGAAAAAGAAAAAAATGAAGAAGTTCCCACCTAAGCCAGAAAAAGATATTCTTTTATTCATTGAACAATACAGTCGTGAATTGACTGATTGGCAGAGAGATATCTTAACAATGATGCGAGAAGAGATGCTCTACTTTTGGCCACAACTTGAGACGAAAATTATGAACGAAGGCTGGGCATCCTTTTGGCATCAACGAATTTTAAGGGAGATGGATCTTACTTCTGGAGAAGCTTTGGAATTTGCGAAATTAAATGCTGGTGTTGTGCAACCATCAAAAACCAGTATCAATCCTTATTACCTTGGCTTGAAGATCTTTGAGGATATTGAAGAGCGATATAATCACCCTACGGAAGAAATGATTGAGAGAGGAGTAGAGGTTGGCTCTGGTAGGGAAAAAATGTTTGAAGTACGAGAAATTGAATCTGATATCTCGTTTATCCGTAATTACTTAACAAAAGATTTAGTGATGAGAGAGGATATGTATTTATTCCAAAAGCAAGGAAAAGATTATAAAGTTGTCGATAAAGGATGGGAAAATGTCCGTGATCAGCTAGTTAGTATGAGAGTCAATGGAGGATTTCCTTATCTGACGGTAAATGATGGAGATTATATGAAAAACGGTGAATTGTATTTAAAGCACTGGTTTGAAGGGATTGAGCTTGATTTGAAATATTTAGAGAAAGTTCTGCCTTATGTATATCAGTTATGGGGGAGAGCGGTTCATATGGAAACAATTGTAGAAGAGAAGGAAATGGTTTTTACTTATGATGGAAAGGCGCTTCATAGAAAATATCTATAAAGATGCCCGCTGAAAATTCAATAATTATGACAAATACGAACAGTTGAAATTCTCATCTGTTCGTATTTTTTATGGGTGGGGTTAAACTGCAATAGATGAATGGCAGTATTTTAAAACTAATGAAGAGCAGATTTGAATTTACTACCTCGTGCTTCTTGTGTGTCCATAATGGTTGTAAAAGCAAGAGGATCAATCTCAGCAATGATAGTTTTAAGTTTAGATATTTCTAATCGAGTCACAACAACATAAATAATTTCTTTATCAGTATTAATATATCCACCTTTGCCGTTCAATTTCGTCACACTTCTTCCTAGCTTTGTAATAATACAATCAGCCATCTCCTTATAATGGTCAGAAACGATGAGCACAGCTTTCGTATCTCCTTCAAAACCTTGTACAACCATATCAATCGTTTTAGAAGCAATATAGTAAGTGATGATTGAATACATGGCTTGTTCCCACCCTAAGACGAATCCTGCCCAGACAAAAACGAAAATATTAAAGAACATGATAAATTCCCCTATAGAAAAGGGGATTTTTTTTGTTAAAAGAATAGCCATAATATCAGTCCCATCTAACGCACCACCATGTCGAATGACTAGCCCCACTCCTGCTCCTAGGATGACACCTCCGAATACTGTTGCCAGTAACGGGGTAGATGTAAAAGGAGAGGTATGATGAAAGAATGATTCGACTCCTGCTAAAGAGATAATGCCTATTAAGGAAGCAAGAAAAAAACTTTTTCCTAATAGCTTATAGCCAGCAATTAAAAAAGGAATATTAAAACAAATAAATAATACACCGAAATGGATGGTTGTTAAATGGTTAACGATTAAGGAAATACCAATAATGCCACCATCTATAATCAGGTTTGGTATAAGAAATAATTCAATTGATAAAGCAGCAAGTGTAGCACCAGCGATGATCATTATGTAGTTATAGATAAAATATGCTTTACGGTTGAAGAGTGCTTTTATCATGAAAAATCCTACTTTCTGTTGAAGAAGCTTTGTTCGTATGATTTTTGTTATTATGTGTAAAATATTATTTTTGTAAACAATACCATATTTTGGACTATAAACAAACTTTTCATTCGATTTCATACAAAACAGTTGAACAATTCCGTTTTGTTCTTCATAATGTAATATATGAACATATATTCATATATATAGAAGAGGTGAATTAAAATGAGTCATCATCACTCCCATTCTCATCATCATCATTCGTCTAACAATCAAAATGTATTATTACTTACTTTCTGTTTAATTTTTGGATTCATGCTTATTGAGTTTATTGGTGGTCTGTGGACGAATAGTTTAGCACTTTTATCGGATGCAGGGCATATGTTAAGTGATGCAGCAGCGTTAGGGTTAAGCTATATTGCCATCAAGGTAGCTCAAAGGGAATCAACCAACAAAAAAACATTCGGATTTAAACGGTTTGAAATTTTAGCGGCGGCGATAAATGGGGTAACATTAATAGTTATCGCTATTCTTATCATGATTGAAAGTGTGAAAAGGTTTATCTCACCGCCCGAAGTAGCAAGCTTAGGTATGTTAACAATTGCTACAATTGGTTTTCTTATCAATATAGTAGCAGCTGTTATCTTAATGAAAGGTGACAAAGATGAAAACCTGAATGTGAAAAGTGCGTTTCTTCATGTAATTGGAGATTTACTTGGATCTGTAGGAGCGATTATAGCAGGTTTACTGATTTACTTTTTTGACTGGGGTATTGCTGACCCAATAGCAAGTTTAATTGTTGCTATTTTGATTATTAATAGCGGCTATAGAGTGACAAAAGAAGCCTTTCATGTATTGATGGAAGGAGTACCTGACGGAATGCAAATTGAGGAAATTAAAGCTTCCATCAAAACCCTTCATAATGTAGACGATGTACATGATATACATCTCTGGACGATTACTTCAGGGTTCCCTGCTTTTAGTTGCCATATTGTCTTAAATGAGGATGGGCACCATGATACTGTGCTCAAAGAAACCAAAGTATTACTTTCTCATCAATTTGGCATCAATCATAGTACAATCCAAGTTGAAGGCAGAAGCAGCGGTTGTCCAAACCATGAGGACGTGTGTAATTAAGAATGACGAGTATGTTCTATTGTTTGTTTTAATAAATGCATAACATGTTCATCATCGTGACTATAATATAAAGTAGTTCCTTCACGTCGGAATTTAACTAGCCTCAAGTTTTTTAGGAATCTTAATTGATGGGAGACAGTTGATTGCAACAGAGAGAGCTTTTCGGCAATCTCATTTACCGAGTGTTCTTCGTGAAAAAGTAAATGTAAGATTCTAAGCCTTGTCGGATCAGATAAGGCTTTAAAAGTTTGTGTGACTAAAAAAAGAGTTTCTTCGTCTAATTCTTTGTAAGCTGGATTGTCGTTCATTATTTTATTCACCTTCCTATATATCATAAGTATACCTTTGTTAAAATTGAAAATAAATATCGAAGTCATCTTTCAATTACGTTTAGTGGGGGCGAAATGTGACTTTCATATTTTTAACACCGTTTTGACACATAAATGAGATATAATTCTTTTATTAAAATGAAAATATGCCTATACAATAAACTTAGATTACCTGTTTAAAGGATGGTGTTTATACATGAATTTATTAGTAGTTGAAGATAATGAAAGTGTTTGTACAATGCTCGAGATGTTTTTCATGAAAGAAGGATATAAAGGAACCTTTGTCCACGATGGACAATCAGGATTTGAGGCGTTTAATAAAGGGGAATGGGATCTAATCATACTCGATTGGATGCTCCCAGCTATGGATGGTGTAACATTATGTAGAAAGATCCGTGATATTAGCAGTGTGCCCATTATTATGTTAACAGCGAAAGACAGTGAATCTGACCAAGTACTCGGACTTGAGATGGGTGCGGATGATTATGTGACGAAACCATTTAGCCCGTTAACTTTAATGGCAAGGATTAAAGCTGTAACTAGAAGATTTCAATCAGATACAACAGAGAAGGATCATCACTTTACGACAAGCCATTTTTTCAAAATTAGTAAAGAAGCTAGAGAAGTCTACTTTAAAGATGAACTGCTTTCAAATTTAACACCTAAAGAGTTCGATTTATTGTATTACTTTATTACCCATCCAAAACAAGTATTTTCCAGAGAACAATTACTCGATAAAGTATGGGGATACCAATTTTATGGAGATGAAAGAACAGTCGATGTTCATATTAAACGTTTAAGGAAAAAGATAGGCAGTGCAGATCAACCATTTATCCATACTGTGTGGGGTGTAGGTTACAAATTTGATGAGTCGACGGATACCTATGAGAAATAAATATTTTCTTAAACTGCTATCCAGTCATGTTCTTATTTTAATATTGGCGTTTTTATTAATGGGTTTGATTTTTTCACAATTTGTAAGAAGTTATATTTTTGAAAACAAAGTGGAAGAATTAAATGAATATGGCCAGCAAATTTTAGAAGATGTATCCATTCATGAAGAAAGTCCACAAACTTTCTTGAATAAATATAGTAAGCTACTTGAAGCAAGAAATATTCAATATATTTTATTCGATAGTAATGCAGATATTATCTACCCCAATGTTTCTATGGACCCTAGTATACGACTTTCTCAAAAAGAGTGGGAAAAGTTGTCAAAAGGTGAGTCTGTAACAATCCTTCATGATATTAAACGGTTTGAACAGGAAGTATCATTAGTAGCTTTACCGTCAATGGACGGTGAAAACATAACCGGTGGAATTTTATTACTTTCGCCGATAAGTACGTCTTTAAAAATGATTGGACAGCTTAATCAATATTTATTATATACGATTGCTATAGCTGCAACTGCAGCAATCTTTTTAAGTTTAATCTTCTCCCGTAACTTATCAACGAGAGTGAGAGCGTTTAGAAAAGCAACTTCAATGATTTCATCAGGCGATTATAATGTAAATGTGCCCGATGATTCCAAGGATGATTTAGGTTATTTAGCAAGGGATTTTAATGAGATGGTTGTGCAATTAAAAAAATCTCATGAGGAAATTGAAAGGCTAGAAAATCGCAGACAAAAATTTCTTGCCGATGTCTCACATGAATTAAGGACACCCTTAACGACTATTAGTGGATTAGCAGAAGGAATTAAAAATCAATTGATTCCTGAAGAGGAAGTTGATAAAGGGATGAATTTAATTGACCGTGAAGCTAAAAGGTTGATTAGATTAGTAAATGAAAACTTAGACTATGAGAAGATTCGTTCAAATCAATTAGAATTACATATGATTGATATTCAAGCTATTGAGGTATTTGAGGTCGTAAGTGAACAGCTTTTAATGCAAGCAGATGAAAAAAATAACCAAATTTATATTGAGGCAGCAGATGATATCTTTATACATGCTGACTATGACCGCTTGATCCAAATTCTTATTAATATTGTTAAAAATAGTATTCAATTCACAGAAAACGGATGGATATCCATGCGTGCCTTTGAGAATGAGCATGATATTTGTATTGAAATTGAAGATAATGGAATTGGTATCGATCCAAAAGAAGTAGATTGGATTTGGGAAAGGTTCTACAAGGCGGACAGTTCAAGAACGAACAGTTATTTTGGTGAATTTGGGATTGGTTTGTCAATCGTAAAACAATTAGTTTCTTTACACCGTGGTAAAATAGATGTTCAAAGTGAAACAAATAATGGAACCATTTTTCGATTGTTTTTTCCTAAAAAGTGAATGGGAAAATAAAAAAAATCGCGCTGAATTTCAGCGCGGTTTTTTATTTCACATTTGGACTTGTGATTCTGTAGACAAAGGAATTTGTGAAGGAGCTATTTCTTCAATTACTGGTTTCTTGTATACCTCCACTAATTTGATATGGTGATCTTCCATTTCTACAATAGTAAACACAAAGTTCTCCTGTTCTATAAAGTCGCCTTCTTTGGCTTCATAATTCTCAGTTAACAACCAACCACCAATCGTGTCAACGTCTTCATCATTGATGGAAATATTTAAAATATCGTTAATTTGACTAACTAATACTTTTCCATCTAAGATATAATGATGATCTTTCACTTTTTGAACACTTGGTACTTCGTCCACATCAAACTCATCTCTAATATCACCGACAATTTCTTCGATAATATCTTCAACTGTCACCAATCCTGAAGTTCCGCCGTATTCATCCATCAATATAGCCATATGGATACGTTCTTTTTGCATTTTTAACAACAAATCATGAATCGGTGTAGAATCGATTACACGTATGATAGGACGAATATAAGTGGATATAGGTTTTATTGTTGACTGAGACTTAGACGAAATTAGGTCCGTTAAAATTTCTTTCACATTGATCATACCGATGATATGGTCTTTATCACCGTCTATAATGGGATACCGTGTGAACTTTTCATTCTTGGCAGTAGGTAAAAATTCCTCTAGGGTATCATCTTTAGAAATAGAAATAATCTCTGTGCGTGGAACCATAATTTCTTTCGCAATGCGGTCATCAAAATCAAATATTTTGTTCACATATTTAAATTCCGATTGGTTGATTTCTCCGCTTTCATAACTTTCTGAAAGAATGATTCTTAATTCTTCTTCAGAGTGAGCCATTTCGTGTTCAGAAGCAGGTTTTAGCCCAATCAATTTTGTTAACAATCTGGCAGATCCGTTTAGCACCCAGATAAATGGGAACATAATGCGATAGAACCAAATTAAAGGCTTGGCTACCATTAATGTGACCGTTTCGGCTTTCTGAATAGCAATTGTTTTCGGCGCAAGCTCTCCAACAACAACATGTAAAAATGTAACGATGGTAAAGGCGAATGCAATAATCAAAATATGAGATAATGAGGCAGGTATATGAAACAACTGGAATATCGGTAAAAGCAGACTTTCAAATGTTGTTTCACCAAGCCAACCGAGAGCTAATGCCGTAATCGTAATACCTAATTGACAGGCAGACAAATACTCATCTAAATGAGTAGTTACTTTTTTTACTGAGATGGCTCTCTTGCTACCTTCTTCGATTAATTGATCCACTTTTGAGCTTCGTACCTTCACAATAGCAAATTCTGAAACGACAAAGAATGCCGTTAAGCCAATTAAAATGGCAACAATAACCAAGTTTAATATGTCCAAATAAATTCCCCTAAACCCAACAGAGGGTAGGGTGTCACCTCCTGAGAATTGAAAAATAGATGAGCTCCTATTACAAGCAATCGAAGCAATCAATGAGTTAAGTATCTATTTGATATATACTTAAATTTTCCTATTTCAAATTTAGAGGTAAAGATTTATCGTCTTTAATTTTAAAAAATATGGAATAGCTTCGATTATCATGTAAACCACTGTATTTCTTTTCTTTTCCATAGTAAGTTCATCATCATAAATAGAAAAAACTTCGTATTAGACTATTTCCTGCAAAAGCTCAATTTTGCTAATCCACCGATGCGATAGAATATCCCATTTTACCACCTCAGTTTGAATATTTTAAAAATAATTATACTTTAAGAAAATATAATCAGTCAAAGGGTAACTTCTTATTTAATACTATTTTATTCGAAAATTCTGTAAATATGAAGTACGGTAATGAATTGTTTTTTCATTTAGGTTTATAAAAGGATATAGAGATAATACCATTCACCAATTATGATCAGTGCTTAAGAGAGAATAAAGGACTAGATCATGAAATTGATTATTAATATACTCACTGTCTCTGAGTACACCTTCTTGAGTAAAACCTAATTTTTCTGGTATTTTACGGCTTTTATCGTTTTTTAAAGCACATTTAATTTCGATTCGATGAAGATGTAGGTGAGAAAAAGTATAGTGAATGAGGTGATTAACTGATTTCGTAATAAGACCTTTGCCTTGATGTGTCTGGTCTAATAAATAACCAATGCTTGCTTGCTTATTTTTCCAGTCTATTGTATGAAGACTAATGGAACCGATTAATTTTTGATTTATAAATATACCTAAGAAAATCCCGTTCTGTGTATGAAATTGTTGGAGCCATGAGGAGATCACTGCATTTGTTTTTTCGATACTATCTGTGAATTGCACCCATGGCAACCACTCAGCTAAATATGCGCGATTTTGTTCAATTAATAAATAAAAATCCTCTGAATGATAAGGCTCTAATAAGTGAAGTTTAAGAGAGGAATCGATATTCATTTTCCACTTCGACAAAATTCTCACCCTTTCGACATGTAAAAGTAAAATAAAACCATTATTGTGGGTATAAAGTTCTATTTTTAATCACAAATGGACAAAATGTTTTGCAGAAACACACTTTTATATATTACGATTGTAATTCGAGTATATTATTTTATGGGAGGACTTCTATGAAAATTACCACAAAAATTATTATTGCGTTACTTGTCGGTGCAGTTGTTGGAATTATCTTAAATGTAACCGCTCCAAACGTATTTGAAGTACTAGATACGTGGTTATTTTATCCACTTGGTCAAATTTTTCTTAATTTAATTAAGATGTTAGTTGTACCAATAGTTTTATTCTCAATAATTCTCGGATTTACTGGATTAGGGGATCCAAAAAAATTAGGGAGAATCGGTGTTAGAACCATTTCATATTTTCTAGTAACAACTGCAATAGCTATTGTCATTGCTATTTCTTTATCGTTAATTTTTAAACCTGGAGAAGTGGGCACGTTTGACACAGCAAATGCCGAATTCAAAGCAGAAGAGGCACCACCAGTGAGTGATACCTTACTTAATATGATTCCTGCTAATCCATTTGCAGCGATGACTTCTGGTGATATGTTACAAATCATTGTTTTCGCAGCATTTATTGGTTTTGCATTAACCATGTTAAGAGAAAAAACACAAGGTGTTATCAAATTAATTGAACAAGGCAATGAGATCATGATGTATCTTGTTGGCGTGGTGATGAAGTTTGCACCATATGGTACATTTGGTTTGATTGCTTCAGCAATTGGAAGTCAAGGTTTCTCAGCTATTAAAGCAATGGGATTATACTTTATCTTAGTAGTTGCTGCACTTATGATTCATTTATTCATAGTATATGGAGGTACAGTGTATTTCTTAGGTGGAAGAAAAAATCCTTTGAAGTTCTTTAAAGGGTTTACACCGGCAATGGGAGTAGCATTTAGTACATCTAGCAGTAATGCTGTTTTACCAATCTCAATGGAAGTAGCTCAAGAGAACTTAAAAGTACCTAAGCATATTAGTAGTTTCGTTCAACCTTTGGGAGCAACGATTAATATGGATGGAACAGCGATTATGCAAGGTGTAGCGACTATTTTTATTGCTCAAGTATATGGTATTGATTTAAGTATTGGTCAATTAGTGACAGTAGTTCTAACAGCGGTCCTTGCTAGTATTGGGACAGCAGGCGTACCGGGAGTAGGTTTAATTATGCTTGCGATGGTTTTACAATCAGTTGGTTTACCTGTAGAGGGAATTGCGTTAATTCTCGGAATTGACAGACTATTAGATATGGCACGTACAGCTGTTAATATTACGGGCGATGCAGCTTGTGCTGTATACAATACAGCAGCAGAAGAGAGACGCGAAAAAAAGCTGGCTAAATAGATAATACAATAAAAGTTCTTTTCTAAAATCGCTTCATAAAGATCCGAACACATGTGAATTCTTCAAAAAAGAGGATTTGAGCATGTGTTCGGTTTTTTTTGGAATAAAATATTGATGGTTACCCAAAAGTAAGAAAAGTCTATCTATTCCCAAATCAAAAAAATATTTTTGCTAAATAAATAGCTTTATTTTGATGGTGAAAATTGCCTGCATCATATAAAAATAGTCCATTTCATATAGTCCGTATTTCTTAATTATATGCAATTAGGTTATGTTCATTTGAGTAATCTTTCTTGCAATGTTAATATGATTATCAATCGATGTGTATTGGACTTTTAAATATTTTTATAACACAAAATGACATTTGTTAAAAAATGTATGATGTATATGGGTATTCATTTCGATTTTTATTTGAAAGGTTCGAAAAATTTAATTATAATCGATGTGAAAAGGTGTAAAAATACACGAAAAATAAATCAAGGGAATGAAATGATTTTGACTAGAGATGAAATCATATTAAAAGTTTCGGAAAAGATGCGCTTAATTCGTACTGAAGCTGGTTACACACAAGACAAAATGGCAGAAATCGTTGGTGTTTCAAAAAAAACACTTGTACAAATTGAAAAAGGCCGGGCCAATGCTGGTTGGTCGACTGTCGTTGCTGTATGTGCTCTGTTTAGAGAAACGGAGACAGTAAGGTTTTTGTTCGGAAACGAGCCTTTAGAAGTGATTGAAACAGTAGTAAGAGAGGGAATTGATTTTCGTAAAGAGAAAACTCTAGGTGGAAAGATTTGGTGGAAAGAAATACAGAATAAAAGCGGTTATGTTTTGCAACAAAATATCATTAGTCAACATTACCGAATTATTGATGAAGAGCATTTCCGTATTTATAGTAGCTTTGATGAAACTTCTGCCAAGGAGAGATTCGCTGAAGTCATTGAAGAACTTCAACATCAATATTAATTCATTTAATACATAGCTGCAAAAAACCCAACAAAGTTGGGTTTTTCGCTTATTATTTGACGACCATTACGCTACATGGCGCTTCTTTTGTTATTTTTTCACTATTGCTTCCTAAGAAAATTCTTTTTAATCCTTCTTTTGAGGAACTTCCTACGAATATAATGTCTGCCTTTAATTCTTCAGCTAATTCGCATATGGCATCTGCCGGTTTGCCTCCCAATATCTTTATTTCTAATTTTTTTCCAGCATCATCAGCAATTTGTTTAGCATGTGTAATCGCTTGGTCGACGCTGTTAATTACTGTTGAATGTGTAGTCTTTTCTTCTGCGTGATTACTAATATGGAGCGGTTGTATTTGCATGCCTTCAACAATCATATTATTCGATCTTAACTGAGGGTTTTTTTCAGTTGCTGAATAAGAATTTTCAATCACTTCTTCATCAGCATGAGCTAGAATGATTTTTGTGTCAGTCGTAGAGAAAGAAAGTGCTTTTTCCAATGCGTGACGGCTGTTTTCGGAATCATCATACCCGACAATAATTGTTTGAAAGTTTAACAATCTTATCACCCTTTCGTCTTATGTTATACTTTACCCTTATTGATGAAGTATAATCCTATAATAATAGAAATTTTCTTGCTAGGAACATAAGGTGGAGATGTTATGAAAAGGGAAAAAACACCATTTGTTTGGTTGAAAAACATAATAAAGAAATTGCATATATGGCAGGTAATATTATTACTCCTATCACTGGGGGTCCTTTTTGGTTTAATCTATATCATTCCATTTGCAACAAACAATGATATTGAAGGTCTAAATAGTCAATTAAGCAAGCCAACGATTATTTATGATAAAAATGGTGAAGTAGCTAGTAAGGTTTCTGCTAACAAAAATGAAGGAGTAGCCTTTGAAGAGATACCGGAATCACTCATACACGCTGTTATTGCTATTGAGGATCATCGTTTTTTTCAACATGAAGGCGTCGATTATCAAGGGATTGGCCGCGCTTTTTTAACCAATATAAGAGCTGGCAGAATTGTTGAAGGCGGAAGCACAATCACTCAACAACTTGTAAAAAATGAACTTCTAACTGCAGAAAAATCATATGACAGAAAGCTTCAAGAGTTTTTTATAGCTAGAGAAGTAGAACACCAATATAGTAAAGAAGAGATTCTACAAATGTATTTGAATAGAATTTATTTTGGTGAGGGTGCGTATGGGGTGAAAAAAGCAGCTAATAAATACTTTGCTAAAGATTTAGACGAATTATCTTTAAGTGAATCTGCAATGTTGGCTGGTTTAATTAAAGCACCTTCTGCGATTAATCCATACAATGACAAACAAAAGGCAATAGCAAGAAAAAATCTTGTTTTAAAGCAAATGAAGCAACATGGATATATTAGTGAAGAGGAAATGAATCAGGCAATAAATGTAGAAATGAGTTTTAAAGAAGGGGAAGCTGATCCAATGAAAGGAAAGTACCCTTATTATGTTGATGCTGTTCTGGAAGAAGCAATGAATCGATATGATCTCTCATTAGATGAGTTGTTAACGCAAGGTTATCAAATATATACCGAATTAGATCCTAGTATGCAAGCTGATATAGAGTCTACTTATCAAAATGATGCCATTTTTCCTTCAACAACAGGGGAGCGTCCGGTTCAAAGTGGGATGATATTAATGGATCCTGAAACTGGTGGAATTCGTGCTTTAGTTGGTGGCAGAGGTGAGCATACGCTCCTTGGACATAATAGAGCCATTCACCCTGTGGGAGAACCAGGTTCAACGATGAAACCGATTATTCCTTATGCTGCTGCAATTGAAGCTGGATGGGAAAATACAGATATGTTGAAAGATGAGAAATTATCATTCGGTGAGTATGCTCCCAATAATTATAATAACCAATATTTAGGTGAGGTGCCAATGTATGAGGCTGTGATGCATTCTATCAATTTACCGGCTGTATGGTTATATAATGAAATAGGTATAGATAGAGGAAAGAAGATGGCCGAGCAATTCGGCATCCCGAAGAATGTATTGGATGGAGGCCTAGCTCTTGCTTTGGGTGGGACAAGCCGTCCTGTGTCTCCTAAAGTGATGGCTGAAGCTTATAGTGTTTTTGCTAATGGTGGTAAGAAAGAAGAAGCTCATACAATTATTGAAATAAAAACTCAATCTGATGAGCCTTTCGCTCAATGGGAAAGTAAGAAGGAAACAGTAATCTCTGAACAAACAGCAAATCAAGTGACAGCAATGCTATTAGGTGTAGTCGATTATGGTACAGGGAAAGCTGCTAAAATTGATGGAGTTGAAATCGCAGGGAAAACTGGTTCAACACAGTTAGGGATTGAAGGTTTAAGTGGAACAAAGGACCAATGGTTTGTTGGTTATACTCCTCATCTAGTAGGTGCCATCTGGGTTGGCTATGATCAAAGTGATCGTAATCATTATTTGACGACGAGTAGTAGTGAAGGCACAGCGCCAATTTTCAAGGAAGTAATGGGAAAAGTACTGCAAGGAAAACCGATTGAAAGCTTTAATGTCAATAAAATCGATGATGAATATAAAAAGAAGCAACGTAACAAGGAGAAAAAGGAACAGAGGGATGAAATAAGAAACTGGTTAGAAGATAAAAGGAATCAGTTTTTTGACTGGTTTAATTAAACATGATATATAAAGGGAAATAAGAAATCTTATACATGAACACTTCTGTTCAATAATAAACTTTTAGGCTCGGCGGTAAAGTGAACATCATCTGTACACAACGTTTTAATTTGATTAAGTATTTCTTCTGGCTCAGTACCTTCCACAATCACTTTCAATTCGTCTTTCGGGCGGACCATCATCAGAAAGGTTACGAGTTTTGACAAGTGAGAAGGTATGACTACATTATGTTGATAAAGAAAGTAAATTGTGCCGTCGTATTTAGATGCAGTTTGGTATATAGCGATCATTTTCTTTATAGTTAATGATTTTTCAAATTTTAAACTGGAAGAGATAATTTTTCTATTCATGATATGTAACTCCTTTTAAAAGAATTTAATAAAAAATTACCCCTTTATTTTTAAGTTAAACATTTTATAAATAGAATGTTTTACGTTTAATCATTCTTGAATTTATTAATAGAAAAGTCGAATAACTTGATTCTGTTGATTAGGAATGTAAAACTAAGGATGGAGCTTTTATCAACCTATTTTAAAATGTTTTGAATTAGGAAAGTAATAGATAGACAGGAATTTTTGGGAGGTAGTAAGATGACTGAATATCGTGTAGAAAAAGATACGATTGGTGAAATGAAAGTGCCTGCTGAAAAATATTGGGGTGCACAAACAGAAAGAAGTCGCAATAATTTCAAAATAGGTATTGAAAAAATGCCATTAGAGTTAATTTATGCTTTTACTACGATTAAACGCTCAGCAGCGATAGTCAATCATGAATTAAATAAGTTATCAGCAGAAAAGAAAAATGCAATTGTTGCAGCGTGTGATGAGGTGTTAGCTGGGAAATTTGATGAACATTTCCCTTTAGCTGTATGGCAAACAGGCAGTGGAACGCAAACAAATATGAATGTGAATGAAGTAGTGGCAAGACGGGCAAATGAATTATTGGATAATGAAGATATTTCCATTCACCCAAATGATGATATAAACATGTCGCAAAGTTCTAATGACACTTTTCCAACAGCGATGCATATTGCAGCACTGAACAGTGTGGATAAACATTTAATTCCTGCGCTTATTAGTTTAAAAGATGTCATCCTACAGAAGGAAAACGATTTTGCAGATATCGTAAAAATAGGAAGAACTCATCTTCAAGATGCAACTCCGCTTACTTTAGGACAAGAAATAAGCGGTTGGCGTTATATGTTAGAGAAGGACGAGCGCCTTATCAATGAATCGAAACTAGCGCTAGGGGAACTGGCTATCGGTGGAACTGCTGTCGGAACAGGTATTAATGCTGACCCTTCGTTTGGTGATAAGATGGCTAGTGAGATTTCTAAATTAACGAAGCTCTCGTTCACTTCTTCTCCTAATAAATTTCAAGCACTAACAAGTCATAGTGAGATTGTGCATCTTCATGGAACTTTAAAAGGTTTAGCTGCAGATTTAATGAAGATTGCTAATGATGTTAGATGGCTTGCGAGTGGACCAAGAAGTGGGATTGGAGAATTAACGATACCTGCAAATGAACCAGGAAGTTCAATTATGCCAGGAAAAGTAAACCCAACACAAAGTGAAGCGTTGACAATGATTTCAAGTCAAGTATTTGGAAATGATGCAACGATAGGCTTTGCTGCCAGTCAAGGCAATTTTGAATTAAACGTCTTTAAGCCAGTAATCATTTTTAATTTGCTTCAAAGTATTACATTACTTAGTGATGGGATGAATTCATTTAATAAAAATTGCATTGTTGGTTTAGAAGCTAATACTGAAAAAATCTCTCTGTTTGTTAATCAATCCCTCATGTTAGTGACAGCTTTAAACCCCCATATCGGGTATGAAAAAGCAGCTGAAATTGCTAAGTTAGCTTTTAAAGAGGAGCTAACATTGAAGGAAGCAGCATTAAAATCAGGATATATTACTGAAGATCAATATGATAAATGGGTCGTACCAGAAAAAATGATCTAAACAAATAAAGCCCCCTAGGTGATAGGGGGCAATTCCATATTATTAAGTTTTGCAGCTTAGAACTTTCCGCCACCAAGTTGTTGTTCAGCCATTTGAACAAGACGCTTAGTGATTTCTCCACCTACAGAACCGTTCGCACGAGATGTTGTTTCAGCGCCAAGGTTAACTCCGAATTCACTTGCAATTTCGTACTTCATTTGATCTAAAGCTTGAGCTACTCCTGGTACTACTAATTGATTTGAAGATTGGTTTGCCATAATGTGTTTCCACTCCTCTAAATTTTTTTTTGGCTGGGTTAGTTGGCAATGAACCAACGCAATTTTCTTTGCACCATATTTGGTTTAACCCATCGATAGTAGAAGTTTTAAGCGTGTTTGCCGCTTGTAATAGTTATTATGGTTGATATTTAAAAGATTATGCTTGAATATTTTTAGGGAATTATTTCCTTATAAATGTTTTGTTGTCTTTTTATTGTGCATAGGGAGGAACAGTAGAAACATGATATAATATAAATCATCAATTTAATCGTCATTAAAAATTATTGCATATGCTTTTACATTCGCTTACACAGATGATTAATGATGACCCTAATCATTGAAAATGAGGTTAGAAGGTGAATAAATGGATTATACAGAGGATATGAAAAACAGGCTTAAAAGATTAGAAGGTCAAATGAGAGGCGTATTACGGATGATGGAAGAAGAGCAACATTGTAAAGATGTCGTTACTCAGCTTTCAGCTATTCGCTCGGGCGTTGACCGAACGATTGGTTATGTTGTCGCAAAGAATTTGGAAGCTTGTATAAGAGAAGCAAATACAGAAGGTAGAAATGCAGAAGAAGCGATACAACAAGCTGTTAATATGATTGTGAAAAGTAGGTAAGGTGTTTTTTGTGTAAAAGGAAAGGAACGATTGCTCACAATCGTTCCTTTCTAGTCTATTCTTCATCACAGCAATGCGGAGGTTGTTCTTTTTCTAGTTCTCTTGCTTCTTCGATATTCGTATGTCCTCCACTAACATGCACAGTACCTCCGGACATCCCTTCGTTAATATAACGATCAACATCGAGAAAGGCTTCATCGCGTCCTTCATAGGGTAAATCTTTTTCTAAATCGTCTTTTTTGTTTGCCATAATTGAACCTCCCTAATTTCAGAAGAATGGTTCATATTCTTCCACAATTCTTTACCGGTCATACACATGGTAAAGCATGAGTTCGTGAATATGGCTTTTTAACTTGTCTTCATGATTTTGGTCCGGAACAGTGGATAACCATTCAATTTTTCCATCACGATGATATATACCTAAATACTTTTTGCCATGATGAAAAAAAGAAAATTTCCATCCTGGTAATTCTTTGTTTTCATATAATGATTGAAATTGAAAATGTGAAATCATGATTATTCCCCCTTATTCTCATTTTAACTTGAATAGAGGAGTTCTGAAATGAAAATAAACATCATTTAATAAGGAAAAGTGGGAAAACCGCTTAATTGCATACATAAGTGACAGATTGCTTTTATTCGTTTGTTTTCAATATGCTCTTCATCAAAACTCATAGGCTTGGAATTAACCTCATACAAGTAGAATTTACCGTTCGCACCCACACCTATATCTAATGAGAATTCTCCGAATAAACCAAGATGTTCATTTAATAAATGCCCTACCTCCTGTATGATTGAATTGAAAAATTTATAGTCTTCTTCTTTAGCAAATAGTTCATAAGGCAATATCTTTCCACCATTAGGTACATGTGTTGTGACTTGTTGGTGACTGCTAGATTGCCTTATACCAATGCCAGAAATGACAAAATTGTTCTTCTCTTTATGCGATAATATTCTGAAATCGTATCTTGAACCATCATATAATGCTGGTTCTATTGCTTCTTGTATGATATATGGGTCCTTAGCTAAATGAACTTTTAATTCATTCCATAATTCGTTTAAGGACGCGAACTCTTTTGTTAGATGAATTCCTTCCATTAAGTAGTGATTTTCCTGTGGGAAAATTCGAAAGATTCCTTTTCCCTTTGCACTACTAACGGGTTTGATATATATTTTTTGCTTGTCTTTCATCCAATCATGTAGCATTTCTTCAGAAGTTAATAACGAAGTTTCTGGTAATAAAGGTTTTAATGAGGAAGATTCCTTTAATAAATGATGCATTTCCAATTTATTAATAAAACAGGGATTGAAAAATGGGATATTATGTTTTTGTAAGAACGATGTAAGTGCAGTAAAATCAGTTTCCTTTTCTAGGTTGCGAAAAGGAATACGGTTATAAATGACATCAGGTAGCGGGGATGAGACCTGTATCCATTTTCCTAGAGATGGATGAAATGTATAACCAGTTACAAGTGATACGCCAAAATCATCTGGCGTAAAGACAATGGGTAATGCGCCTATTTTTGAAAATTGTTGTACAAGAGATAAAAATAGCGGACCATTGCCCGCTAATTTTTTGTTTTTTCCTTTGCTTGTTAAGATTCCTATAATTGGACCGATTCGGTGAGAATCTTCATTTAATGAGAATGGCACCCATTTTTTTGAATAATGAAAGAGTTTTTCTGTTTTTATTTTATTGTTTCCAAACATTTTTTCCTGCGCATGATACCACTTTTGAGATAAGGGGTCATAGTAGGTAGTAGTCATCTAAACAATGCCTCAGGGCTTCTCATTGCTTGTTCTGTTAGGTAGATACTATATGCTAAAGAAAGTTTCCGTGTTAAGAAATCAAATTTTTTCATACTTGGATGTGTAAAGATTGAACGTCCTGGTTTTGAATTCGCTTCAAAAAACCAAACTTTTCCCGAGTGGTCTATGCCTAAGTCAAAGCCTATTTCTGCGACAAGACCTTCCATATTGTTTTCTATTGCTTCGCTTAACTTTAAGGAAGCTGTTTGCAATTTAATTGCTATTTCTTCTCTTTCAATTGGATCTTGGAAAATTTCATCTAATGATTGAATCGTACCTCCACTTTTTACATGGGTTGTAACACTACCATTTCCAGCTACTTTTGCTGCACAAGCAGTAACATTCCACTGTCCTGTTGAATCTTTATTCGTGTGTAACCGAAAATCAATGGCGCATTTCTCTTTCTTCAACAGATATATACCCTGTTGGATAATCATTCTTTCGAGGTTTTTACCTGCAAAAATATGTTTCATTAACCCTTCTAGACTAGAGAATTTCTTTAGTTTATTCATACCGGCTTTTAAATCTCTGTACCGACAATAATAAGCACTGTCTTCTCTGTTATACATAATCTGATGAATACCTAATCCCAAACTGCCATTCATTGGTTTAATGTATATATGGCCATACTTGGCGAGCATGTTTTCGATGGCGGAATAAGAACTAAACGGCTGTGTTTCAGGTAAATACTCAGAAATTTCCTCAACTTGAAACAAACGATCATAAATATCCATTTTGTTAAAAAAACCTGGATTATACCAAGGAATTAAATATTCTTGTTCTAGTCGTGATTTTACTTCTTTTTGTTGTTTTTGCCGTTCACTTTTTCTATTTGGAAGACGATCATAGATGACGTTTGGAAAAGGCACTTCAATTGTCTTCCACCCATTTTGTAAATAGAATAAACCTTGTATAGTACCTGAATCCCAATTGATATGCCTCTCTCCAAATACAAAAGGAAGTGCACCGACACTAGTACTTACAGATAAGAGTTTAGAAAAAATAATAGAGCGATCACCGATAGGCCGCATGGGAAATGATGTGAACCCTGACGTGAAAATGCCAACAAGGGGTCCAATTGTTAATGTTTCATCATGTATAAAAATATGAAGAGGATGCTTGACATAAGGGAAGAAAATATCTTTAGCGAGATCCTCACTGATGGTGATTGCTTGTTTTGAGCTTGGTTGTTGCTTGAATTTAGCATTAATGGTAACTGTACCGAAATTTAATTTGTAAAGGGCAGTATTTAGATTTATATGGTTTGGCAAGAATACACAGCCTTTATTATCTGATGTGATCTCTATCATAAATGTTTGATTCATCATTTTTTCACTTCCTTTCAGCTATTGCCCGTTGTGATAATAGATAATCTCCATACTTAAATGGAGAAGTGTAAAGGACATTTGCTAATTGTGGATTTGTTTGTAAGACCAATTTCCTGCCAGGTTTAGAGTTAATATCAAGAATCCAGATGCCACCTTCTTGATCAATTCCGATGTCAATACCTAATTCAAATAGTGTTGAAAAGCATGATTCCATAATTGAGGGAAGAATAATTAATATTTCCTTTAATTCTTCCTGTAAAAACGACTTTTGGTTTTTTGGAATACTATCTAACCAATGCTCATAGGAAGAAGTTGTTCCACCGGCACTTAAATTAGAAATAATGCCATTTTCATGGCCAGTTCGCATGGCTCTTGCTTGTTCTTGCCATTCACCCTTAGCATCCTTTTGCAGAAAAACGCGTAAATCAAAGGGGCGATTCTGTTCATCAACGAGTAATAAGAAAGGTTGGATTAGATATTGATATCTCTTTGTCAGCCTCTCTAACCAGACCGTTGCTTTATGAATGGGAAGCGTTTGTTGAATTTGCTTTGAGCCTTTGTCAGTTTTGATAATCATTGAGTCACCTTCGATTGAGATAACATAAATCCCGACACCTTGTGACCCATTTACTGGTTTTAATACGAGTGGTGACTGTTTTTTTAACTGTTTTATGAAAGATTTCGCTGAAGTGAAAGGATCTGATTGCAGTAAATATGGAGCGAGTCTAGAATGTTTTAGGGCATCATATATTTCAAGCTTATTTGGAAGTCCTTGACCTAAGAATTGTGTCTTACCACTCTTTTTTAACCAATTTGTTATGACTTTGCATTTTTTTGAATGATCATCTTCTTGATAAAAACAACGGTCATATAACAGTTCAGGTAATGGAAAAACAGTAGACTCCCATTGTTCGGTTTCTTCATTAAATAGCTCTCCATTTACTTCATTATTGTGTGGTAGGATGTTTTTCGGAATAAAACGAAAGCACTGATAGCCGTGATGTTTAGCTTGTGAAGCAATAGCTGTTATATAGGTCCTTTCACTCGTTTCGTAAAGTGTCATAATACCAAGTGTTTTCATGCTGGTTTTTCCTCCTTATTGTCATGTTGAAAAAGCTAAAAAAGTACAGTACTCTACAAGTGCTCTTGCAGAAGGTCTAATCTGATTGAATTCACCATCAATTTGCTTAGATGGTTTAGAATTTGCTTCAATCATCCATAATTGCCCCTCATAATCAACGCCTATATCAATGCCAAGTTCACCGTATAGGCCAAATGTTTTTTGATCAATCATCGTGCATAGTTCTATAGAAATTTCTTTCATTAACGCCAATAGTTGTATTGCTGTGGTTTTATCAAATAGTGTAGTGAGGAGTGCTAGTGGTTTTCTCATTTCCCCGCCTTGGGCAAGATTGGATACAAATTGTTCTGCATTAGAGATTCGGGCTACAGCAGAGGTAACTTTCCAAATGTTTTGCCTATTTTTATGACATAGAATGCGAAAGTCAATCGGTCTTTTGTTGAGTTGAATGAGCGGTATGCCTTCTTGGATAATATAGTTACTTGTACTATGCTCTTTCTCGAATTGCGATATGAAGCTATCAATATCATGGAATGGGTGGATTTTTTTTGCCTTTTTCCCTGATGAGTAACCCACGGTGTACACATCTTTATTTTTACGTATGTGAATAATTTGTTTTCCTTGACTACCATTTACAGGCTTTATGAAGATAGATGGATACTTTTCTATAAAATAAAGTAACTGTTCTTTCGAATAAACAACTGTTTCTGGTAAATAGGTACGTAAATGGGTTTCGTCGAATAAGAAATCATATACATCTTTCTTTGATAAAAATTGTTCATTAAAAAAAGGGATGGCATTTTTATATAGTAAATTTTTAAGGTTTGTAAAGCTAGGTGAGCTTTCAATCTTTCTAGAATGAACGCGGTTATAAATAACATCAGGAAGTGGCAGTAGTTGTTTCTTCCATTCACCCTCGATATTTAGATAACCATGGACTTCTGTTTCTTTAATATCTTTGGGATGACAAACATAAGCAATTCCTCCTAAAAGTTCGACAGTTTGATTGATTTCTTGGCAAAATTGATGGATGGTGCGAAAATGTGGAGGAGATTGATCTGCCATTTCAAAAAAGTCAGTCATGATAGCAATAATTGGCCCGAGTGACAATACCTTGCTTTGAACAATATAATTAACAAGCATAAGGTGCCCTTCAAGTGGTATATTGAAATAATCGAATACAGATTGACTAATGAACAGTTCCTTTTCATCTACTTGACGATAAATGAGGCGTATGGTTAATTGTTTTTGCCCTAATGATAAACGGATATGTTCCTCATTAGAAATTAGTAAATGTTTTGCTAATGCAGGGTTGAGCGCTAGAACCATCTTATTTTCATACGGAAGTACTCTCATTTTAATGTTAGTATATCGTGACATCATTAATCCCCATTTGCTCGCACGAAGCGAGTAATTATATAATAAATCTAGGCGAATGCTGATACGCTATCTTATGAATGGCAAGATAAATTGGTGCGATTGCACAATGAATTTGGTGAAAGAAGAAAGGTAGAGAGCGGAATGACAGAAATTTTTACGACCCTACTTATCATGGTTGCTACTGGTGCCATCATTGGAGGAGTTACAAATTATTTAGCTATTAAAATGATATTTAAGCCTTATAGGGCGATTTATATTGGGAAATGGCGTCTTCCTTTTACTCCAGGTTTGATTCCTAAACGTAGAGGTGAGATGGCCGAACAAATGGGTAAGCTTGTCATTAATCATTTGTTAACACCAGAAGGGATACAAAAGAAACTACAAAATGAACGTTTTCAATCAATGCTGACACAATTTGCTGTTGTAGAAGTAGAAAAGAAATTGAAAACAGAAGAAACGTTAGAGCAACTGTTGGCACAAATAGATATAAACGAACCTGCAAAAATGGCTGAGGATAAGATTGGTGCGTTCTTAGAGGTGAAATATGAGAATTGGATGCGTACAAATCAAGATGTAGCAATGAAAGAAATCTTGCCACAAAAACTGGTAGGTAAAGTGGAGGAACAGTTGCCCCAACTAAGCAACTGGATTGTACAGTCAGCAAAGAATTATTTCGCAAGTGAAGAAGGAAAAGAAAGTATTCAAAGGATGGCCGATGATTTTGTCCAAAAACGAAGTGGTATGATTAAAAGTATGCTACAAATGTTTTTAGGCAATGTGAAATTAGGGGAAAAACTACAACCTGAAATCATAAAATTCTTAAATCATCCTGGAACAGAGGAGCTTTTAACATCACTCCTAAGAAAAGAATGGCGAAAATTATTAGATAAAAATATTGCTGAGTTTGAAAGTAAAATAGGAAGAGATAGCCTCCTTTCAATCATAAAGCAAACGGTGTTTCGATTTGTTCAAGTTCATGAAATATTTCAAATGCCAATTAGTCAATTAACAGCAACAATAAGACCTTATATTATTACTGAACTTATCCCGAAAGCAACAGTAGGAATAAGTAAAATATTGGCTGATAGAATATCTGTTTTAATGGAAAAAATGAAGCTCAATGAAATTGTAAAGGAACAGGTAGACTCATTTTCTGTTGAAAGGTTAGAGCAAATGGTGTTCTCGATTATTAATAAGGAATTAAGAATGATTACATTTCTTGGAGCCTTACTCGGCGGTCTAGTAGGTGTGTTTCAAGGTATTACTGCCATATGGATATTATAAATGCTTATATTTTATAGGTTTTTCCTCGATTTTACTTCCATTGTCTGTTATAGTGGGGGAAGTCTATGAAAAGGAAGTGTTCAATTTGGCAAATAATTTACAAGACGCAGCAATCGAATTAGAAAAAGCAATCCGTGAAAGCAATGAATATCAAAGCTTAAAGGATTCTTATGATAAGGTGAATGCAGATCCATCAGCTAAATCAATGTTTGATAACTTTAGAAATATTCAAATTCAGTTACAACAGAAGCAAATGTCTGGTCAAGAAATCACACAAGAAGAAGTAGATCAAGCGCAAAAAACAGTTGCCCTTGTACAACAACACGAACTGATTTCTAAACTTATGGCAGATGAACAAAAAATGAGCGAAGTTATCACAGACTTAAATAAAACAATCATGAAACCTCTTGAAGATTTATACGGCGCTGCCGAGTAATTCATGAGTAATAGACTTAGTTCTATTTCATAAAAGCACAACCTTGCTTTGTGCTTTTTTTCGTGCGCAAATGTAAAAACCTCTAGGTTGTTACGGCTAATATACAAATACGAATGTCGGGGATTTTTGATGAAAAAAGAATAAGGAACAGCAGGAAACGTAAATAATTTTAAAACGCAAAGAGAACAGACTTCTTTATCTCTATTCTTCCTGTTCTATTTTCTGTTGCGGATACATAAAAGTGTCATAAGGACAATTTTCATCCAGAATAGGGGGCAAAAAGATGATTTATCGTCTCTTAGCTATAAATATTGATGGTACCCTTCTTCAAAGTAATGGAAGGCTGCATAAATCAACAAAGGAAGCAATCGAATACGTCCAGCAAAAAGGAATTTATGTGACGTTAGTAACAGCAAGAAGTTTTCCATCGGCTAAGAAAGTGGCTAAAGCATTAAAATTAAATTCCATCCTTGTGACATCAGCTGGAGCTTATACAGCGGATAAATTGGAACAACCAATTGAAGTGAAACGCATCAAAAAAGAAGTAACCTTTGATATTGTACGCTTATTAGAAGGATTCCCTTGTCAAATAAGACTTGTGCATGAAAAGTTTTCACTAGCAAATAAGACAAAAACAAATAATAATATCCTCGCTAAAACGGTGTTCTCAACAGGTGATCCTGTTTTTTATTCCCATCAGTTTGTTGAGTCCCTGAGTGAAAATTTGCTAGAAGATCCAGTTAAGCCACCAAAAATTGAAATTTACTTTGAAAATAACGATGATCTTATACATGCCAAAAAAGCATTAGATGTCATGTATGATGAGGAAATTGCTATTACCCAACTAAATGACTCTCGTTTAGATATTGTCCCTTATGGTGTATCCAAATGGAATGGTTTACTCAGATTAAGTAAGGAACTTGGTATTGCACCGCAAGAAATTGTAGCCATTGGAGATGGCTATGATGATTTGCAGATGATTGAAGGGGCGGGGTTAGGTGTAGCGATGGGGAATGCCCCTCATGTCTTAAAAAAGCAAGCTGATTGGGTAACAAGAACAAATGATGAACATGGTGTAACATATATGGTAAAAGAGCATTTTCGCAAACAACATCCCATCCAATTTTTAAGGAAAATGAATCTCTTGAAGTAAAGTAGAAGCTCTGAAGGTGGTAGAACGGTTGCTACCTTCAAAGCTTCTTATTCGTATTCATTAATTTAAGGGGGGTTGGTCTTTTAGTAGCATAGCCCAAATATAGCGAACAAAATGATATACTAAAATACAAAACGACCTGTGAATGGAGATTGACCCGTAAGGTCTTTTTTTTGTAAACTTAAAGAAGTTTGATGAAGAGAAAGTATAAAGGTGATTAACAATGAATATATCTATTTTAGGTTTGAATGATAACCGTTATATAAGACCATTGCAGTTAATTGGTAATTTATTTTTTGAAGAATGCTCTGTAAAACTTGATAAAAATGAAGGTGCAGATGTAGTAGTATCTTTCCACTATGAAGTAAGTGAAGAGATTAACATGAGTGTTCAGCTTACTACAAGCGAGGAAGAAGTTTTTACCGCTAACTATAGAAAGCATCTTAAGGCGTTTGAGACAGAAAAGGAATTCTTTAATCAATTAAAGTATGCAGCTTCCCATGTGTATTTAACTGTATTACAAGATTGGACAGGTATTGTGCAGAAATGGGGCATATTAACAGGAATAAGGCCAACAAAGCTTTATCATCGTCATATGATGTCTGGAAGTAGTAAGGAAGATGCTCATCACGCTTTGAAAAAAGATTATTTGATTTCAGATGAAAAAATTAATCTAATGGAAAAAATCGTTGCACGACAATTAACGGCGATTCCTGATCTTTATGATTTAAAAAAAGAAGTCAGTATCTATATTGGCATTCCCTTTTGCCCAACAAAATGTGCTTATTGTACATTTCCTGCTTATGCAATTGGAGGTAAACAAGGTAGAGTCGATTCCTTCTTAGCTGGTCTGCATTATGAAATGAGACATATGGGAGAATGGTTAAAGGAAAATGGGATCAAAGTGACAACCGTATATTATGGTGGAGGTACGCCAACAAGTATTACAGCAGAGGAAATGGATCTTCTATATGAAGAAATGTATGAGTCGTTTCCAGATGTGAGTCACATTCGGGAAATTACGGTGGAGGCAGGTAGACCGGATACGATTACTGCAGATAAGTTAAATGTACTAAAAAAATGGAATATTGATCGTATCAGTATCAACCCACAATCTTATACGCAGGAAACGTTAAAAGCGATTGGTAGGCATCATACGGTTGAGGAAACAATCGATAAGTTCCACCTGGCGAGAAGTATGGGTATGAACAACATTAATATGGATTTAATCATTGGCTTACCAAATGAAGGCACAACAGAGTTTGCACACTCATTAAATGAAACAAAGCAGTTACTACCCGAGTCCCTGACTGTCCATACATTATCTTTTAAAAGAGCTTCTGAAATGACAAAGAACCGGCAGAAATATAAGGTTGCAGATCGTGAAGAAGCAGAAAGAATGATGAATATGGCAGAAGAGTGGACGGCTGAACATCATTATGAGCCCTACTATTTATATCGTCAAAAAAATATTTTAGGAAATTTAGAAAACGTTGGCTATGCGTTACCGAAACAAGAAAGTCTCTACAATATTATGATTATGGAAGAAATGCAAACGATTATCGGAATTGGCTGCGGGGCAGCAAGTAAGTTTATCCATCCTGAGACAGGTAAAATTACTCATTTTGCAAATCCGAAAGACCCTAAATCCTACAATGAAAGTTTTGTTGAATACACGGATAAAAAAATCGCTATGTTAAATGAGCTCTTTAATATTGAGGCAAACTCTATATAAGCAGAATAATATGAGCTGTACCTAGGTTAGAGGTGCAGCTTTTTTGTTTGTGAAAATAGACTAGATTTAATTATGGCAACTTTAATAGAGGATTTTAGTAAAAAAACAAGAATGTAATAGGTACAAAAGCGCATATACATCTATGATAATGTAAACGGTTACTATAAGGGAGGCGATTGGTGATGAATCATTCTTCTTTGACGATGGCACAGATGATAAAAAGAGCAGAAACGTTTTTCGCAAAAAAAGAGGTTGTATCTAGAACAGCAGGTGGTATTCAAACATTTACGTATAAGGAAATGGCAGAACGAACACGAAGACTTGCTTCAAGTTTACAAAGGCTTGGTATTAAAAGAGGGGAGAAGGTAGGGACATTTGCTTGGAATCACCACCGCCATCTGGAAGCATATTTTGCGATTCCCTGTAGTGGAGCGGTGTTGCATACAATTAATATTAGACTCTCATCTCAGCATATCACCTATATTATTAATCACGCAGAAGATAAAATTCTCCTCATAGATGAAGAGTTAGTTCCATTAATTGAACAATGTAGGGACGAACTTACCAATGTAAAAGCATTTATCATTATGAGTGACCATAAGGAACCACCAACTACAACTTTATCTCCAGCATATAATTATGAAAGTCTACTAGAAGAGGCAGATCCCAATTATCAATATCCCGATGATCTAGATGAAAATGACCCGGCAGGGATGTGTTATACTTCCGCGACCACCGGAAATCCTAAAGGCGTCATTTACTCTCACCGGGCAATTGTGCTCCATAGCTTAGCATTAGGTTTAGCGGATAGTGTTGGTGTAAGTGAAAAAGATATTGCCCTACCTATCGTCCCGATGTTTCATGTCAATGCATGGGGCTTACCTTTTGCAGGTGTGTGGTTTGGCACAAAATTGATCATGCCTGGACCTGCATTTACGCCTAAATTAATTGCCGAACTAATAGAAGAATATAAAATTACAATTACTGCAGGTGTCCCAACTATTTGGCTTGGATTATTGAAGGAATTGCAAGCGAAAAAATATGATTTAAGTTCTTTAAGAAGCATTCTGTGTGGCGGATCTGCTGCACCAAAAGGCATGATTCGAGTGTTCGAAGAAAAGTATAAGATACCGTTTCTTCATGCTTATGGAATGACAGAAACAAGTCCACTCGCAACTGTCTCCAATCTGAAAAGCTATCAAGAAAATATAGATTTTGAAGAGAAACTGGAGTTAAGAAGCAAGCAAGGATTATTGGTTCCGGGATTAGAAATGAAAGTGATTGACGAAAAAGGGGTTGAAGTGGAGTGGGACGGAAAGCAGATGGGCGAGCTCTGCTTAAGAGGTCCGTGGATTGTAACCGAATATTATAATGACGAGAGGACTGCCTCTAGTTTTAAAGATGGCTGGCTTCATACGGGTGATGTTGTCACGATAGATGAAGAAGGACTTTTGAAAATTGTCGATCGCACGAAGGATTTAATAAAAAGTGGTGGGGAGTGGATTTCTTCTGTTGACATAGAAAATGCGCTCATGGCTAATGAAGCCATTTTTGAAGCTGCTGTTATTGGTATTCCGAGTGAAAAGTGGCAAGAGCGTCCATTAGCCTATGTTGTATTACATGAACAATATAAAGGAAAAGTGACAGCTGAAGAAGTGCTTCAGTCATTAAGCGCTCAATTTGCAAAATGGTGGATTCCTGATGATGTCATTTTTATTGATGAAATTCCCAAAACATCTGTAGGGAAATTTTTAAAACGTGATTTAAGAGAGAAATATCAAATGGATAAAATTAATCAGTAATTATTTGCAATATGAAGAGTCATTCATTTTCTAGTAAAAAAACTCAATTATATTTGGAAAATAAAAAATATTTTATTTATAATAGAGGTATCCAAACTTAAGGAGGAAAATGAATGGCGCTTGATTTTGATACAAAGACCGTTAATTATTCGATTGAGGGAAGAGTGGCGCATGTGGAAATGAACCGGCCTGAGTCATTAAATGCACTAAATGTGGAAATGATTCATGAGCTGGCTGCTGTTATGAAAGAGTTAAGTAATTTAGAAGAAATAGATATCGTTGTTTTGAAAGGGGCGGGTAGAGCATTCTCCTCAGGCGGAGACATTAAAACGATGCTGATGGATGCGAATGAAAACGATTTCCCCGTTGTAATGGATGCGATTAATGAGTTAGTTGTTACATTGTATAGTATGCCTAAAATCACCATTAGCGCAATAAAAGGTGCAGCTGCAGGGCTCGGATTAAGTTTAGCTTTAGCTACGGATTTCATTTATGCTCATAAGGATAGTAAATTAGCGATGAACTTTATTGGTATAGGGTTAATCCCGGACGGTGGTTCCCACTTTTTCCTTGAAAGTAAGTTAGGGCCCGACCAAGCAAAGCACCTCATATGGGAAGGGAAACCGATGGCAGCTGAAGAAGCATGGGAGAGAGGACTTGTTCATGAAGTCGTAGATGATCTTGACGAAGCAGTAAATAAAAAAGTGTACCATCTGAGTCATCTTCCAATCCTTGCGATGATTAAAACAAAAAAAATACTGACAGATAAGAATCGCCCATTATTATTAAAATTATTAGAGCTCGAAAAAAGTGGTCAAGCACAAATGAGGAAAACAGCTGATCATAAAGAAGGCATAAACGCTTTTATTGAAAAAAGGCAGCCTCGATTCACAGGGAAATAACAGAAATGAAAGACACGCATGTTTTTCAGAAACATGCGTGTCTTTATTTGATACGTGGTGTATAGTATAACCTGAGGTCTACCGGTGAAATAATATAAGCTTTCCTGCTGGAGAAGAGCAACGATGTGTTTTCTCTTCTAATCCTTTTTCTTTCAGGAGGTTTTCTCCGGTCACCTTGGCTTCTTGATCATTTGCTGATTCGAATGATTCATCAAGAATTTTTTCACCGGTTGGTTCGAATGCCGTTAATTTATAAGTTTTCATCATAAAGACTCCTTGTAATGTAGTTGAATATTCCGATATTTAATTATATTTTGGCATAATTCCATCAATCTTGCAAAAAGAAACATCCTTATTTAATGAATCTTTTTTAGTTTTATACCGTAAATAAATGAAAGGGAGGGACAAAATTTATATGTCTTTAAAATTAGAAAATGTTACGAAGAAGTTTGGTCAATTTACCGCAGTAGATGATATATCTATAGAAATACCTGAAAAGGAAATGTTTGGTTTTTTAGGAGCGAATGGTGCTGGAAAGACGACTACTTTTCGAATGATTTTAGGGTTAATTGATGCAACCAAAGGAAACATCAGTTGGCAAGGTAAACCCATTAATTATTCAGTGAGTGGTCAAATTGGTTATTTACCTGAAGAGCGTGGGTTATATCCAAAATTACAAGTGAAAGAACAACTTGTATACTTAGCACGGCTAAGAGGGATGGATAAACAATCTGCCTTAAAGGAGTTAGACAACTGGCTTGATCGCTTTAAAGTACCGGATTACAAAACAAAAAAGGTAGAGGAGCTATCAAAAGGGAATCAACAAAAGATACAATTTATATCTAGTATTTTACATAAACCTAAACTATTGATTCTTGATGAGCCGTTTAGCGGGCTAGATCCAGTAAATGTAGAGCTGCTAAAAGACGCAGTTGTAGACTTGAAAAATAGTGGTACATCAATCGTATTTTCTTCCCACCGCATGGAACATGTTGAAGAGTTATGTGAGCATCTTTGTATCATGCAAAAAGGTAGACCAGTCGTACATGGTGAATTGAAGGAAATTAAGCGTTCTTATGGAAAAAAAACATTAATCATTCATGGTGATTTTTCGATGGCTTTTTTACAAGACCACCCTGTTGTGAAGAAATTTAAAATGACAACAGAAGGGGTGCATCTGCAAATTGAAAATGAATTGGCAGCGGACGATATACTAAAAGATATTGTTGGCAAAGGATTTATTCGCAAGTTTATGCTTGAAGAACCATCTTTAAATGATATCTTTATCGAAAAGGCAGGTGCTTCTTATGAGTAATTTTTGGACAATTCTATGGCATACGTATTGGACAAAAATAAAAACAAAGTCTTTTCTTATTACGACAATCATTACGGCACTTTTATTTGTGCTGTTAGCCAATATTACAACCATTATCGATACTTTTTCAAATGAAGAAACACCGAAAGTGGCAGTGATAGATGAAACAAACAGTTCCATCCAAGCAATAGAACGCATAGAGGCATATACATCGGAGGAAGTTATCTTAGAAAGTGTACAACAGTCAGAAGCTGAAGTGGACGAGAAGGTAATATCTGGGGAATTTACAGGTGCACTTTACTTAACTTCTAACGGTGAAGATCTCATTAGCGGTGAATATAAATCCTTGAGTATAGCTGACACTACTATCTCTAGCTTATTGCAAACAGCTTTGCAGCAAATAAAGACGGAATTAACTGCAGAGAGTATAAATTTATCACCAGAGCAATTGCAAACATTGTATGCACCTGTATCGTTTGAGACGACTGCACTTGAGGAAAATGCGAAGTCTCAAGAAGAATTAAGTCAGGCAAGAGGACTTGTTTATGTGGTCTTATTTTTAATTTATTTTGCTGTCAT
This sequence comes from Cytobacillus kochii, assembly GCF_044790165.1. NCBI lineage: Bacteria > Bacillati > Bacillota > Bacilli > Caryophanales > Bacillaceae > Cytobacillus > Cytobacillus kochii. Next base: position 1,507,053 of record NZ_CP085254.1, read on the forward strand.
CATGTATGCGAGTATGATTGCTAATGAAGTGGCAACTGAAAAGTCATCTAGAATCATGGAAATTCTTATATCAAGTACCCCACCTGTTCAGCAAATGTTTGCTAAGATACTCGGGATCGCTCTGTTGAGTGTGACACAAATGCTGATTTTAGGTTCCATTGGTTTCTTTGCATTGAGAGAAAGCATGTCTAAGCTTGAAGGTGGCTGGTTCGAAGCGTTTGGGTTTAGCAACTTATCACTTGGTATATTGGTTTATGCAGCCATCTTTTTCTTATTAGGCTATTTTTTATATGCGACCCTAGCCGCTTTTCTTGGGTCTTTAGTTAGTCGGATTGAGGATGTTCAACAAATGATTATGCCAATGACGATGTTAGTAGTTGTGGGCTTTTTACTCTCAATGTATGGTCTATCTAACCCAGATACAACTTTTATTACTATTGCCTCTTATATTCCTTTTTTCACACCAATGCTGATGTTCTTAAGAGTAGGAATGCTTTCATTGCCGGTATGGGAACCAATATTAGGCATGGCCGTTCTTATTGTGACGACAATTATTTTGGCGATATTCGGTGCACGAGTGTATCGTGGCGGTGTTTTAATGTATGGTCGCTCATCTTCGTATAAAGATATTAAAAAAGCGATTCAATTAACGAAGAAAGAAAAATAAGTAGTTATTTACATTCAAGCTTCTCATACTTGTGTATGAAGAAGCTTTTTTAGCAAAAAAGAATTGATAAATGTAGTAGTGACCAATTTACATTTATTAAAATAATGATAAGACAACTAATCTGCGGGCTCTGCTAATGTTTATTTATCGGTTTGTAACAACCTTCCTACTTTATTGAAAAAGAGGCAGTGAAGCAAAATAAATTAATGACAAATGTAACTATTTGCTTTTTGCCTTTCTTGACATACTTACACTAACAAGGCGAAAGGGTGTGAGCGGATGATTGCCTCACTAAATGGGATTGTGAAACGTTATGATTCGAAACTAGTGTTGGACTACATTGATTTGGATATAAATGAGGGTCAAATTATTGGTTTACTTGGTCCTAATGGAGCGGGAAAATCAACATTAATTAGATGCCTAACAGGAATGGAGACAGTTAATCAAGGGAATGTTACGTTATTTGGGGATGGAAAAAAACCATTTCAGAATAAAAACAAAGAAAAAATTGGTTTAGTCACGCAGGAAATATCGATTTTTCCAGAATTAACAGCACAGGAGAATGCGAACTTTTTTGCCGGAATTTATGGGTTAAAAGGGGAAGTGAGAAAAAGAAGGGTAGCAGAGGCCTTAGCGTTTGTTGGATTAGCAGAACATACAAAGGGAAGGGCACAAAATTTTTCTGGAGGAATGCAAAGGCGGCTGAATATTGCATGTTCCTTAGTTCATGATCCTAAGTTTTTAATTATGGATGAGCCGACGGTGGGGATAGATCCTCAATCGCGAAACCATATTTTGCAAGCTGTAAAGAAATTACAAAGAAATGGAACGACTATTCTATATACAACGCATTATATGGAAGAGGTTGAGGCGATTGCCTCAGAGGTTGTGATATTAGATAAAGGGCAAATCATTACAAGAGGAACAGTTCAAGATTTGATTCGCAACATTCAGCATGAAGAGAGAATCAAGGTAGAAGTAAGTCATCCTGAAGAAGTCTCTTTGGAGAGTATTCAGGCACTGCCAGATGTAAAACAAGTCATTAAAGATGGGAATCAAATTTTGGTTGTATCTTCTGCTAATTCAGGACACCTTGATCGTATTTTAACGATTATAAAAGAGGACTCTGGTGTTGTCGGCATTAATGTAGAAAAAGCAAATTTAGAGGATGTTTTCTTAACTTTGACTGGAAGAACCTTAAGGGATGGAGGTAGTGCATGATGCGTGTCCTAAGAACCATTCCTTATACAGTGATTCGAATGAGTAGAGACTATATTACGCTATTGTTGCTCTTAGTTGTTCCGATTATCCTTATTACCATTTTTTATTTCGTATTAGGAGACTTAAAAAATCAATACGGTGATCCTGCGTTCTATGATACAGCACAGTTAATGACACTTGTGTTTCAATTGTTTGGCGGTTCAATCGTGATTGCCCATATTCAAGATGATTTATTTTCTCCAAGACGGCAACGTTTAATGGTGGCGCCGATGAGTCGACCTTTTTATGCTCTCTCAATCTCATTATGTGGCATGTTATATTCCATTTTTCTGGGTTTTTTGTTATTTCTATTTACAGGAATAGGCTTAAAGGTGGAGTGGGGAAATGGATTTTGGGTAATGTACATCATTGGCTTATTGGCTGTACTATCAAGCCTTGTAAGTTTAATTCTTATTTTTGCTGTAAAGAACTTTAAATTAGCAGAACGGTTAAGTGAAGTATATGGCATTGGATGTATTGTGTTGGCAGGGTTGTTTTTTCCAATTCCTAATTATACGGTTATCACATTCATTAATGAATACCTTAATCCTTTATTGTTAGCTGCTAATGCAATTGGCTATGCACAAAGCAATTTATTTCCTGATGCTTATATTTATATGATTCGGTTAGGAGTCGGAATTGTAATTACTTTTATTATTGTGTTTGTGCTCGGTAGGAGGAAGATTTAAATGACTGTTTTCCACTTTGTTCTGAAGAGAAGTATTGCGAATAAAACAAGTTTGTTGATTCTATTTCTCTTCCCAGTTGTTGCGATCTTTCTGCCATCAGGAGAGTATTGGCCACATCTTCCATACGGATATCAATATTTTGGTATTTTTATTTTGTTTATTAGTTTGAAGCTCTCCGGATTGATTTTAGAAGATAGAATGAGAGGAATTGCTAAAAAGGTATCAATTGCCCCCATCAGTCATTTTAGTTATCTAGCACAGAATTTGCTAGCGTATTTTTCCATTTTAATATTACAATGTCTGATTTTAGTTTATGGAGGCGTATTAGTTGGGAAAGAACTTTATCAGCCCTTTTGGTTATTCATTTTATTTATTACATTTAGTATGGCATCGATTGCCTTTGCACTAATGTGGATTTCATTTTTTCGTAATAAAGAAATATCCATGTTAATTTTTATGTCAATTATCAGTGTCATTGCTTTAATCGGTGGCGTCTTGATTCCAATTGAGTTGTTACCTGAAATTTTACAAAAAATAGCGATTATGTTGCCGACTTTTTGGCTAGCTTGGGGAATAGATTGGGTTGTTTTTGGTGGCGAACTGAAGGAGTTTCTGCTTGTGAATGGAATGCTTATTTTGTATATGTTTTTATTTTTAATTACAGGAAGTGTGAAAAAATTGCATTGATAGCTGAGGAGAGGTGTGCATATGAGAGTGTACGAGCGATATTTTAGATTTGTGATATTTTGGCGAATAGCACAATTACTTATCCTAGCACATCTTTGGCTCATAAGTACTGCTGGCTTTGAGGCGATTGTTTTTATCCTGCTTTTGCTCATTGTTATGAGCATACGTATAAGATTTTCAATACCAAAATGGAGTTTTCTTATTGAAATAGTCCTCTGTATCGTTTTCATTCCATATTTTCCGTTTGCCCTATATGGTTTAGCCATCGCTATTTTCGAAGCAGCAATAGTCGGGAAGTGGTGGTTGATTTTCCCAATGACGATTTTCATGATTGCTTACCCTGCCTTTGATATCACTTTGATTTGGTATAGTTTACTCACAGTATTAGTCGGAAGCTTCACTTATCAGTCAATGAAAGAACGTAAGCAACTAGAAAAGACTTTAGACAAGGAAAGAAAAGAAAAGCATGAGCTTGAACAGATCAAAATGGAGCTTTTAGAAGCTTATTTTGAGGTGGAAAAGGCAGCTGAATTGAAGGAGAGAAATCGGATTTCAAGAGAACTGCATGACCACATAGGGCATGATTTAACAGGTGCCCTTCTAGCTATTCAGGCATATGAACAAGTAGAAAATGAAAATCAAGCGCACTCCCTTCTGGAACAGGTGAAAATTAGGCTTTCGAGGAGTACTACGAGATTAAGAAATACAGTTCATAATCTCACACCTGTTACTTATATAGGTGTTGATAAGTTGCAAAGAATCGTAGCAGATTCAGAGCCATTACTCATAGAATTTCAATATAATGGAAATGTGGATAATGTATCTTCTCAATATTGGCTGATGTTGGAAGCGTGTCTTAAGGAAGCTATTACAAATGTAAGTAAATATAGTAATGCGACGAAAACGAAAGTTGAACTTGATATTACTGAAACACTTGTCAGGTTGAAAATCCATGATAACGGCACCATTACCCAAAAATCAGTGAACGGAAGTGGACTAAGAAGTTTACAATTAAGAGCAAGAATGTTAAAAGGAAGCTTTACAATTGATCGTCAAAATGGGTACTTGCTCGTATGTGTTTTACCTATACAGAGAAGGGGGAAGTAGCTATGGATATATTAATTGTCGATGATGATCGTTTAATTTGTCAGAGCTTACAATTACTTCTCGATAAAGAAGAAGATATAAAAATTGTTGGTGTGGTTGAAAATGGAAGTGAAGCGATTTCTTTTTGTGAGAAAGTGCAGCTAGACCTTATTCTAATGGATATCCAAATGCCGGTGTTGAATGGAATAGAAAGTACAAAGGTTATAAAAAGAAACTGGCCACATATTAAAATAATGATGTTGACAACCTTTCAAGACGAAATGAATATTCGGCTTGCTTTAAAAGCAGGTGCTGAGGGCTACATCATAAAATCTAGTTCGATTAAAGATATGGCCAAACAGATCCGTGCAATCGGATCAAATGCGAGGGTTCTTACTCCGGAAGTACTTGATAAACTTGTGCTACAAAATAAGTCAGATGGGTTCTGGTCATTAACCGAAAGGGAGAAAGACGTGATGGAGCTTGTGGTGGAAGGTTTATCGAATAAAGAAATATCGAAGCAGCTTTATTTAAGTGAAGGGACCGTTCGTAATGTTCTATCTATTGTTCTTGATAAACTGGAGCTACGCGATCGTACACAACTAGCCATTTACTATTGGCAACGGCAAAAATAGGATGTCAACTAGCATCTTACATTGCATGTAGAGAAAAGCCGTTGACTATTATCTAAACAAAAACCGGGAGATGAGTCCGGTTTTTTTTATGCGATAAGAAACGAATATTTCTTAAATAAGCATGATGGTTAGTATTTAGCAAGTTGATATAAAGAGCAAAACTAACATTAAGGTGAACAAGAGACTGAGCTGAGTCTTCTGATCCTTTCATTAAATTTCAATTCTACGATCAATCAAGTAAGAACGTGCATTCGCTTTTGGTTTGCGTTAAAATAAAAGAAAAATGTAAGAGGGATAAAAAATGGAGCCTATCAAATTTATTCATGCTGCAGATTTACATTTAGACAGCCCGATGGTTGGATTAAAAGACTTACCCGACTTCATATTTGAGCGGTTAAAGGAAAGTACATTTCGTTCATTTATTAAGCTCATTGATGTTGCAATAAGTGAAAAAGTTGATTTTGTTATCTTAGCGGGAGATTTATACGATGCAAGCGATCGGAGTATAAAGGCACAAAACATCTTGCGAGAACAGATGTTACGTTTACATAAGGCTAGCATTCGTGCATTTATTGTTCATGGTAACCATGATCATCTTGGTGGAGAGTGGATTAAATTAACGATGCCAGAGAATGTATTTATTTTTGGTGAAATACCAGAAGTAACTAGATTTCAAAAAAACGATACAATTATTCATCTTTATGGCTTTAGTTACAAAGAACGACATGTCGATGAAAGAATGGTTCAGCTTTATCAGAAAGAAGAAGCGGCTGGTTATCATATCGGCATTTTACATGGCAATTTGGAAGGATTAACAGAACACGGGAACTATGCACCGTTTACGATTTCTGACTTGATAGAAAAGCAGTTTGATTATTGGGCCCTTGGTCATATACATAAAAGAGCTGAAATCAATACAGTACCACCAATTATTTATCCAGGAAATATACAAGGAAGACATAAAAAGGAAACAGGTATAAAGGGTTGTTATTTAATAGAATTACAAGAGCATATTTGCGAGAAGCGATTTATTGAGACAAATGATGTGGTTTGGGATGAAGTGGTCCTTGATTGTAGTTCATTCAATTCTTTTGAGGTTTTATTATCAAATTGTATCAAATTGTTAGAATCAAAAAGAAGAGAAGGAAAAGCCATTATACTTAAATTAGAATTACAACACTTAAGTATGAGTGAAATAGAAGAAAAAGCCATTCGGTCAGGTGAATTAATAGAATTTCTCCAAGAAACTGAACGAATACAACAATCCTTCGTTTGGGTAAATGAGTTAAAAGTTAAAAAGCAGTTAGTGTGGGATGAGGAAAGTTTACGAAGTCAGTCACCTTTTTATAAAGAAATGTTAGATCTTGCAAATGAAGAAATAGTTCTGAAGGCATTATCCCCATTATATAGACATAAACAAGCAAGTCGATGGATAGATGAATTATCACTAACAGATCAAAAAGAAATTGTTGCAGATGCAAAACAATTGTTACTTGAACTATTAGTGGAGGGGGTGAACGAATGAAGCTTAAAGGGATGGAGATTTATGGTTACGGAAAATGGGAAAATATCAAAATTGAACAGTTAACCGATTTTCATTGTTTTTACGGGCAAAATGAAGCGGGTAAATCAACACTAATGTCTTTTATTCATAGTATGTTATTTGGTTTTCCATCTAAAAAAGGAAATGAAAGAAATTATAAACCTAAGAATAGTAATCAATATGGTGGAAAATTAATTGTCACTTTACCAGATGGGCATGAAGCAATGATTGAGAGAGTAAAGGAAAGAACACCAGATGAAGTGAACGTTGTGCTCAGTTCTGGAAGAAGCGGTGGTTCTACGTTATTAGAGGAATTGATCCAAGGGATGGACCAATCATTATACCGAGCAATCTTTTCTTTTGACCTGTTTGATATTCAAAATGTGCAATCATTTAGTAAAGAAGATTTAGGGCATTTTTTATTTTCTTCCGCGGTTGTTGGAACAGATGGCATTTTAAAGGCAGAACAATATTTGCAAAAGCAACTGGATTTGCGTTTTAAGCCATCTGGAACAAAGCCAGTTTTAAACAGCGGTTTAAAAGAGCTAAAAAAAGCATATGAAAATCTAAAAAAAGCGGAAAAAACGAATAACCTTTATAAAGAACGAACGGAGAAAAAAGAAGAATTAATTCATAGTAACGAACTACTTGAACAAGAAGTGGAACAGTTAGAAGCGATGTTAAGTTCTTTAAGGAAATGGTTTACGGTTGAGGAAGTATATCTTCATTATTTAAGTTTACTAGATGAAGAAAAGCAATTAGACGTAGATGATTTTCCAATAGATGGGTTAAAGCAATTAGATGCTATACAACAGAATATGGAAGTATTAGAAGACCAAAGAAATGAACTCATCATGAAAAGAAGTAACCTTGACGAAAAATTAATGAATGCAGGGTTACAGAAGCAAATACTTGAAAATAGAGCAGAAATCGAAGCTGTTTGCGAACTGAATACTGTCAGAGAGAATCAAGTGCAGACGAAAAACGAATGGCAACTCGAAATAAAAGCTTTGGAGGAAGAATTGCAGCATATGTCAGATAAGCTGCATATGCAAATATCTGAGGAAGAAATTTTATCTTTTGATACGAGTATGTTTCAAAAAGAGCTCATCTCTAATGTAATGAAGAAAAAGTCGCGGTTGACCGATAGAAAATTGCAATTGGATGAAGAGTCGGAGACTATAAGAACTGAATTAAATGAATTAGAAAATAAAATAAATGAAAGTAGAAAGAAGTTACTATCAAGGGAAGAGAGAGCAAACATTGTTAAACAAATCACTACTTTTGAGCAACAGGAAAGTCACCATCAGAGATTAACTGAAATCAATGTCAATATACAATTGCTCACGGAGAAACATAAACAAGCAATTACTAAGGATAAGAAAGCCCAAAAAATTGAATATATGAAGATAAGTTCACTTATATTATTATTTATTTTCATTGGCATATGGGGATTTATTGAAGCTTCATTCCTCATCCAAGCATTAGCGATTGGGGGAATCTGTCTTACCTTTATTAGTTCTTTTTTTAAACAGAAGGCAGTCTACTCTGATGGAATAAAGGATGAATTGGATTATTTAAGACAACAAAAAGTGGTATTAGAAAGAGATGAGCCCATCGCAGCTAAAGAGCAGGTGGATGAATGGAAGCAGCAAATTGAAAGAGATAACAAGCAAGAAGCCGAAGTTGCCGAATACGCTCGGCGATTAGATTATGTCAATAGTCAGTATGAAAAAATCATCGCCGCATATGAAGTGTGGGAAGGTGAGATGAGAGAAATTGATAGTAAGATAGATCTCATTGCCGAGCCATATAAATTAAGTAAATCAACTATGAAAAATCAATTACTTGATGCCTTCTTATTGATTGAAGAGATGAAGGGCACGATTAGAAAAAAGAAGATAAAGAAAACGAAATTGGATGACTTAAGCCAATCTATTACTAATATAGAGGAGAAACTCTCTCTTTATTTCTCGTTATTGGTTATCGAACCACGCTCATATGCTGATGGCGTGATTCAGTTAAAAGATATCATCGATAAAGAAAGAAACAAACTTGCAAACTTTGAAAAAAATAAGGAAATAAAAGAATCAATCCAATCAGATATTACGATTATAGACGAGAAAATAGCAAATAGAGAAAAGCATGTTCAATCGTTACTAGAAGAAGCAGATGTGTCTTCAATCGTAGCTTTTAAAGAAAAAGGGATGGCTGCTAAAAGGAAGCAAGCCATTAAAGAAGAGCTACGAACCGAAAAATTAAAATTAAATATGACAAACTTATCACAAGAGACATTAAATAAATATGTTGAATTAAGACCGACAGAAGAACAAATAAAAGAATACCAAATAAGCATTGATACGAGGAAAGAAAGAATTACCAAGCAACAAGAAATACTACATCATCTTTCTTATGAAATTAAACAATTAGAAGAAGGTGGAATTTATGCTGAACTATTACACAAATACAAACAATTAAAAGCAGAATGGAATGAGTTGGCAAAGGAATGGGCCGTGTATGCAACAGCAAAGAGCTTACTATCTGAAACGGTAAACACCTTTAAAGAAGAAGAATTCCCTAAAATATTAAAGAAAGCTGAGAGGTATTTTTCTGATTTAACATTAGGTCAATATAAGCGGATTTTTTATGATAGCGACAAAGACCATTTATTATTAGAGCATAAGGAAGGGATGTTTTTTGAGCCAAGATCGTTAAGTCAATCAACAGCTGAGCAACTTTATATTAGTTTGCGGTTGAGCTTGGCAGAAATTGTGTTCCATCGGTATCAGCTCCCTTTTATAATTGATGATGGATTTGTGAACTTTGATCATAAAAGAGTGGAAGAAGTCATGCGAGTACTAAGAGGTAAAGAGCAGCAGATTATTTTCTTTACTTGTCATAAAGGCATGTTGCAAAGTTTTAACGGGGATGAAGTGATTGATTTAAGTGAACTACAAACAGCAACAAGCTTTTAAAAATGAAGGCTGTAAAATAGATATGGTATACTTTTACTTAAAGGTAAGACTTAGAGGAGGCAGGTGTAACGATGACTAAAGGAATCGTTTATTACGATACAGGAGAGCAAGTTGAATTGTTCTTACTAATAAAAAATGCTACAAAAGGTGTGGCAAGTAACGGTAAACCTTTTTTAACTTTGATTTTTCAAGATAAAAGTGGGGATATCGAAGCAAAACTTTGGGATGTTTCCGAACAGGATGAAAATAATTACGTGCCAGAAACAATTGTCAAAGTGGCGGGAGATATCTTAAATTATCGTGGACGACAACAGCTACGGATAAGACAGATTCGTCCGTCAAATGAAAACGATACGGTAAAGTTAGCGGACTTTTTAGAAACTGCTCCTATTGACGCTGAAGAAATGATGGGGAAAGTCACACAATACATTTTTGAAATGAAAAACCCTAATATTCAAAGAATCACTAGACATTTATTAAAGAAATATCAAGCTGAGTTTCTAGAATATCCTGCAGCGACTAAAAATCATCATGAATTTGTCTCAGGTTTAGCTTATCATGTTGTTTCAATGTTAGATCTCGCTAAAGCGATTGCAAACCTTTACCCTACATTGGATAAGGATTTATTATATGCAGGTATCATTCTGCATGATTTAGGTAAAGTTACAGAGCTATCTGGCCCTATATCCACAACCTATACAGTAAAAGGAAACTTACTCGGCCATATTTCCATCATGGTTAGTGAGATTGAGACAGCGGCTGAGGAGCTATCAATTCAAGGAGAAGAGGTCGTTATTTTACAGCATATTGTTCTGTCTCACCATGGTAAAGCAGAATGGGGTAGCCCGAAACCGCCTTTAATTAAAGAAGCGGAAATCATTCATTATATTGATAATTTAGATGCGAAAATGAATATGCTTGACCGATCATTATCTAGAGTCAAACCAGGTGAATACACTGAAAGAGTTTTTGCGTTAGATAATCGGGCATTTTATAAGCCGACCTTTCATGAATAAATGAGAAAAAGCAAGTATGTGGAATGTAAGAATGCCACATAACTTGCTTTTTTTGCGGTTTAACAGTCGGGTGTATGTGTTCGTCATGCCTATGGAAATGAGAGTAAGGTGAGCAAAATGGTTATGAAAAATTTTTTGCATATTATGGGACGAGCAGACATATTTTCTAATAAGAGAGTAAGGAGGAGTCCAATGGTACCTATATGGCTTTACTTTGTGATTGCAGGTATTTTCATTAGCGCATTTATGGCGATTAAGACAGGTAGGGATGAAAGAAAGGCGGAAAATGCTCAAATTGAGCAGGAAGGTGAAGTTTATATGCAAAGGTTAGAATCCGCTAGGGATGACAAACGAGAACAATATGAAAGGCAAGAAGGATAATAAAGGTTGAACCATAGATACGAAAGAAAATATACACATAAATAGTCTAATGGTTTTAAGACCAAAGAAAAGACCTGGTTATGTCATATAACCAGGTCTTTTATGTTATTGTTCTTCTTTTGCTTCTGCATCATCGGCTTCTGCTTCAGGAGCTTTGAATAACTCTTTAAAATCATTATCTTTTACTTCCACACCTGAATTTTCTAATTCCCTCTGCATTGCTTCTTGAATAATCGTACTATCAACTTTCGCTACTTTCACTTGATATTCAATTTCTTCTTTCATATCTTCATATGATTCTTTTTCTTTTTTGTCAGTTACTTGAATGATATGGAAACCATGTTGTGATTCAACAGGTTCACTAATTTCATCTACTTCTAATGCATAGGCAGCTTCTTCAAATTCTGCAACCATCTGGCCAGCTCCAAACCAACCTAAATCGCCACCATTGGCAGCAGATGCGGTATCAGTTGAATATTCTTCCGCCACTTTTGCAAAGTCTTCGCCATCATCTAATTTCTTTTTCACTTCTTCAGCTGTTTCTTTATCCGCTACAAGAATATGACGCGCTTGGATTTCTGGCTTATAATTCTCATAGTATTCCTTCATTTCTTCTTCGGTAGCTTCAACATCTTTAATTGCCGCTTTTTCTTGCATTAGACCTGTTCTTAACATTTCTTTTAGGTCCTCTTCACTTTCCATACCGTATTGTGCAAGTGCTAATTGGAAGTTAGAACCTAATTGTTCTTTCATTGTATCTACTTGTTCATTAAGTTCGTCCTCGGAAACCTCATAATTTTCTGAGAGGACTTTCTCATAAACGAGTTCTTGAAGAACTTGTTCACCATATTGTTCTTTCAAGGCTTGATAAAAGTCTTCTTGTGTAATATTTCCGTTTCCTGTTTCGACTACTACTTCAGAATCTCCTGAACTACAAGCGCTTAAAACTAATACACCTGTTGCAACAGAAAGGGATAAAATCCATTTTTTCATGTTGAACACTCCCACGTTTATTGTTGTATATACACAGTAAATACTATAACACAAATCATTTCCTTAACAAAAATATTTACTACAAAATTAGGTTTATTTAAGAAAATTTTGGGTATTAGACTAACCATTCTAGAGAGTCCAACATAGGATATAAAGAAATTGAAAATGATATTTCGTCCAAAGAAGTTTATAGAAAATATAAAAAGACGAGATACGCGCCTATTCGCACGACAGAGTGTTTGAATAGTATGTGGTAACAACCTAATAAGGGAGGTGTTATCATGGGTGGAGGATTTGGATACGGCGGAGGCTTCGCTTTAATTGTTGTTCTTTTCATTCTATTAGTCATCGTAGGTGCTGCTTGGTTATAAAAAATAGCGTTATAAGACAATAAAGAAAGAACTTATAACGGACGATAGAAGGGAGGAAAATCCATGTCACACGGCGGTGGAGGATTTGGATACGGTGGAGGTTTCGCTTTACTCGTTGTCCTTTTCATTTTATTGGTAATTATTGGAGCTTCTTGGGTTTGCTAATTAATTCATACCTCAAGCTTTTCCATACAGAGAAAAAGCGGCGAAAATCTCGCCGCTTTTTTTACATTTATTTTAAGTAAATGCAATTTCAACAAAGGAAGAAATAAGCAGTATCGTAATTAAAACATTAATTGTTCGATATACTTTCGGTTGTTTCTCCTCTGGGATTTCCTTTTGTAAACATAAGGAAAAAGTAAGTCTGTTAATATTATATAGAATAAATACAGCAAAAATAATAAAAATGGAGATCATCGATGATTCCCTCCCCTAGTCAATCGTAGTCTATTGTTTTACAATATCAAAAATAATCATAAAAAGATAGTATAAAAGGTTGGAAGAATGGATTTTATCTAGTTTCTTTGATTTGTATTAATATATTGAGTCCAACCTCATTCTCTTCAATATATGAAAATTTGGGTGTATTCATTACGATTTTTATATAGATTAAATCTCGGCATGATAATCCAATATGCAAAGATAAAAGAATGATGAAAAACGCTCCATATTGTTGAAATGATAACATTAACAATAAAAGTGTTCCATTAATACATAGTATTGGTGCGATTAAAGCACTTAGATACATCAATTTAGGTACTGGTTCATTGACTTTTAATTGTATCATGGGTACACATTTTGATCGTAATTCCAACGATTTCTTTATATTTTTATTTACCGGCATTAATGGAATATAATGAATCAATTTATGGACAGGATACAATCCAATCAGAAAGAGGGTGAAGATACTTAAACTTTCTGTATTAATCACTGTATCAGGAAACAAATAATTCATTGGTAAATATGTGATAATAAAGACTGTAAATGCCAGTATAGCAGACATGAAGTCCAACCATAATTGTCCATACTGCTTGTTAACATTTATCTCCTTTACACAGCTCATAAACAAAATAATCCCTCGCAGTTCAGCGCTCATGTTTTAAATTCAAACACTACTTTACTCTCCTCTTTAAGAAAAATCAATACCATTTTTTCGATAAAAAAATGATTGTTAAATTTCAACATAAAAGTGAAGGGATGTAAGGGTTTTCATTATTTTATTTTATTTTATATTTAATGAACATATTGTCTTTTATACCAAAATAAAAAAGCGGAGAAGTTTGTTTATAATTCCGCTTTTATCGTACAAAATTATACTAATTCTTTTGTATATTCTTTTTTCTTTAATAGTTTACCATCTTTTTCCTCAAATTCGTTATCAATATTTGAAAATGATTTTTCGAATATTTCCATAAAATCATCTCCGTAAATGTTGCGGATAATGGCCATCACTTCAATGATTTCCGGGAATTTTCCATATAATTCTTTTAAAGGCATCGCACCTGAAAAAACAGAATTTTTATCTGGATGATATGTTTCCATTAATTCTAGAAAAACGCTTTCACCTTTATCCGTTAATTTAATGTAAGTATTCCTTTTATCACTTTCTCTTTTTGAAAATTCAAGATATCCTCTTTCTTCAAGCTTTTTAGAAAAATTAAATGCGGTAGATACATGCATAACGCCAAACTTCGCTACATCAGAAATGGATGCGCCATTTAAATGATAAGCAATCCATAAAATATGGTGTTCATTGATATTTAAGTCATATGGTTTAATCCATTGTTGCCAATCTTTTTCAATAGATTTCCATAAAGCTTTACTCAATTGAGCAACCCTTTGGCTGAAAAGCATGGCTTCCTTGATTGAGAAATTCGTTTCTGACATTTCGCTTCACCTACTTTTTTATTATTGTATATTTATTATGCCAATAAAGCAAAAATTAATAAAGATATTAATTTGCATAATTTTTAGATTTTGTTTCTTGTTTTTAGGAGTAATACTTCTGTTAGCATTTGGCATAATCTTAAAGCAAACCATTTTTATAACATAATATATTAGATTTCTTTTTTAAAATAAGAAATCCTTCTTTTTTTCTAAAATAATTAGAGAAAAAAGAAGGATTGTAAAACAGAAGGCTATTTATTCTTTGTTCATTGGATTGGCATGTTTTAAGGTTTGTTCTAATTCAGCTATTGATTTTTCAATATTTGCGATTTCTTGTTGTAAGTTTTGTTGATGGGGAAGTATTTCACTTTTCCATTGTTTAATGGAAGATGATACGTCTTCGGTTAAGGTGGAAAGAGCTACTTTCCCTTCTTCACCTACATGGACGATCTGATTCTTGATATCAGTTAGTTGTTTACCTAATTCTTTTATTTGAATAGAAGCCGATTTTGATTGTACAGTAATATATTTTCGGGTATCTTTACCAGAAGCAGGTGCAGTAAAGAGTGTAGCTGCAGCAGCTGCTACCCCGCCAACGACAAAGCCTAAAAAAAGTGATTTCGCTTTCAATCTAAACTCTCCTCTCAATTTTAATGTCTACGTATATCATACATGAATCCAGTAAAAAGAACATCTATTACCCCTTATATTCCACGCTTAATAGCTATATTAAACATAAAAAAAACACCTGTAGTCTACTACAGGTGGGGAAGTTTATAAATGAATCGCGTGTTCATTTAATTTAGTACGTTTATTAATAGATTTTGTAATTGGGAACAATACTGCCATTAAACCGGCATTTAATAATACGGTTGGTAAGACGCTTGCTGCAAATAACCCGATAAAGGCACCTGGTAGACCTACAATGATGTAAGCGGATGTTAAAAATAAAAATCCAGATATCAGTGTGCCAATCGCTGTTAAGACAATAGCGACAATTGATTTAGCGCTGATATTTTTTAACAGTGACAAAAGACCATAAAATATAAAGGCAGTTATCAGCTTATCAATAATATTAGGAATTTGTCCTCCTGGAAATCCTGTAGTCAAGGCTGAAAGAATACCACTTACAAGTCCAATAAGAACAACGCTTTTGACGTCGGTAAATAATAAAATGCCTAAAAACATCATGACTAACATCATGTCAGGCTTTACACCCATAAAAATCGGCGGAGTTATGGCATGTAGGACAACACCCATTCCTGCCAAAAGGGCAAGGGCAACAATATTTTTACTTTTCATTTTCTCATCTCTCCTCAAGCTAATCTCATTTTGAACTGTATTCTCCTACAATGCACTCATTGCTTGCAGCGAGAACTTTAATTTATTATAACATCACAAATATCATATGAACATATCTATTTTATGGTTAATATTTTTCTTTGAAGTTCTTCATAAATGATACTAAAGCTTCTACATGTTCTAATGGAACAGCGTTATAAATAGATGCTCTACATCCTCCAACAGAGCGATGTCCATTTAACCCAACAAATCCTATTTGTTTCGCCTCTTCAAGGAATTTGGTAGAAAGTTCTTCGCTTTTTAAGTTAAAAGTGACATTCATATGAGATCGGCTCTTCTCATCAGCATGCCCAATGTAAAAGCCATTGCTATTATCAATCATATTGTATAAGAGGGAAGACTTCTCTTCATTTCTCTTGCTTATTGCATCTATCCCACCATTTTCTTCTACCCATTCTAAAACTAGAGAGAGAAGGTAAATCGCTAGTGTTGGAGGTGTGTTATATAAAGAGTTATTTTTTGCAAACGTTTCATAGTTTAACATAGTAGGTAGTGCTGGTTGACTTTGAATGAGTTCTTTACGAATAATAACTACTGTTACCCCAGAAGGTCCTAAATTCTTCTGTGCACCTGCATAAATAAGGTCGAATTGCTCTATTTGAAGTGGGCGGGACAAGATATCGCTTGACATATCTGCAATAAGCGGGACTTGTGTATTTGGATATTGGTGCCATTGTGTTCCAAAGATCGTATTATTACTCGTTAGATGAAGATAAGCTGCATCTTCTGACAAATTAATTTCCTCTAGCTCAGGAATGCGATGATAGCCAGTTTCCTTCGTCGAAGCAGCAACATGGGTGGAACCAACCTTTTTGGCTTCTTTTAATGCTTTATCTGACCATGAGCCAGTAAGGATATAGTTTGCCGTCTGATCTGGCTTTAACAAATTCATTGGGATCATAGAAAATTGTAAACTCGCTCCACCTTGTAGAAAAAGAACTTCATAATCATCTGGGATGGAAAGGATGTTTCTTAATGAGGCAATAGCTTTGTTATGTACTATTTCATAATCTTTACTTCTATGGCTTAACTCCATTAAAGCCATACCTGTTCCATTAAAATCTAGCCAAGCTTCTTTTGCTTTTTCTAGGACCGCAAATGGCAAAGTTGCTGGACCTGCATTAAAGTTAAATGCTCGTTTCATGCTTTTCCCTCCATCATTCACAATGTTGTACTATATCGCTGTAGCGAAATAAAGATATCATTATGTTATCAAAAAAAACACATTTGTACAGAATTAATTAAAAAGATTTTGAATTTTTTTAGAAATATTTTAAGTAAGGTTTCTTTCAGGACGATGGTTAAAGGAAAGTGAGATGGAGAGGAGAAAATATAGATTTATTGGCTTTGGGGTCTTGAGTGTAGATACAACTACATGGAAGGTTGATAGAAATATTGTAAATAGGTTTTATCAGACACAGATCTTGCTGTGCCTGATAAAAGGTTTATGATAAATGACTATGTATTTGCTGTGACATCTTTTGGAGATCTTCAGGTGTATATTCTGAAGTATGTGTTTTCCATACGACACCTAAACCATCACCTTGGCCATATCTAGGAATAAGGTGCATATGATAATGAAAGACCGTTTGGCCAGCAATTTCCCCATTATTATTAATCGTGTTTAATCCATCAGGCTGGAACTCTGCTTTAAGCGCACGGCTAATGGCTGGAACAGCTTCAAATACGTGACGGGCTGTTTCTTCATCTAGTTCAAAGATATTTTCTTTATGAACCTTTGGAATAATCAACGTATGTCCTTTGGTTACTTGACTGATATCTAGAAATGCAACGACATGCTCATTTTCATACACTTTTGCTGAGGGGATTTCTCCAGCTACTATTTTACAAAAGATGCAGTCACTCATATTTTTTTCATCTCCCTTAATACTTGAATTGACCATATTTTATCATAAATTAAGACCATTCATAAATAAAAGAAGCAGGATTCAATAAGAATCCTGCCGAAATTGAAGGGGAATGCTTCTTGGCTTCTACTCTTGGAAATACTCTTTAACAAACACCTCATTTGACAGTTTTGTTAAATGCATTGAATAACTACCATCACAAACTACTTGTAATTGGTATCTTTAATAAACACCTCATTTAGAAATGATGATTTAAACCACTTTCGGTAAAGCGATTTAAATGTTTAAAAAAAGCTCAATGCGTTTTCATTACATTTGTGCAATAAAAACATCTCCTTTAATAGTTGCATTTGAAGCTACAATCGGTTTGAAAGATTATTGTCTGCCGTAGACACCTCATTCAAGTTCATTCATTAAGATAATGAATGTTGATTTGTATTCCCCTTCATAAAATAGAATGCCCGTAATAAGAAGAGATATGCGTCACCCAAAAAAATAGTTGTTTTCTTTACAATATGGTTTTAATTTACTTACAATAAGAATAACTTTTTACAAGGAAGGTCGATCAAATGACTTTATTAAATATTAAAGAGGTAACAGGTGGTTATACGAGAAATCCGGTATTAAAGGGTATTTCCTTTAATGTCAAACCGAATGAAATTGTAGGATTAATTGGACTGAATGGCGCAGGTAAAAGTACAACAATCAAGCATGTTATTGGTCTTATGGAGCCAAATAAAGGTGAGATAACAATTAATGGGAAAACATTCTTAAGTGACAAAGATGCGTATCGTAGACAATATACCTTTATACCAGAAACGCCAATTTTGTATGATGAATTAACTTTAGATGAACATTTAGAAATGACAGCTATGGCTTATGGACTCGAACGTGAAACCTTAAAAGAAAGAAAAGCACAGTTACTTAAAGAATTTAGGATGGAAAAGCGCTTAAAATGGTTTCCTGCCCATTTCTCTAAAGGAATGAAACAAAAAGTAATGATTATGTGTGCTTTCCTTGTACAACCTTCCTTATATATTGTTGATGAACCTTTTGTAGGGCTCGATCCGCTCGGAATTCAATCACTATTGAATTTAATGGAGAAAATGAAAAATACCGGCGCAGGTATCCTGATGTCCACTCACATTTTAGCAACTGCAGAAAGATATTGTGATCGCTTTGTGATCATACATGAAGGTGAAATTAGAGCGAAAGGCACATTAGAAGAGCTAAGGGTACAATTTAATATGGCTGGTGCTACATTAGATGATTTATATATCCAGTTAACAAAGGAAGAAAATTATGAATGATATACAAAGTATCTGGAAGAATCGCTTAGCGAATAGAACAAAGGAACTAAGTCGCTATTTAAAATATATTTTCAATGGCCACATCGTTATTGTAATGGTATTTCTTATTGGTACAGTGGCCTATTATTATCAAGAGTGGCTAAAAACGCTCACTTCGGATTTTCCAGTGGCAGAAATTATGGCCATTCTACTTGGTCTTATCGTTACATATAGCCCGATTTATACCTTTTTAGAAGAAGCAGATCGTGTGTTTTTACTGCCATTAGAGAATAAACTAGGTAGGTATTTCAAGAAAGCAATTTTAACTAGCTTTTTATTATCCTCCTACTTAATTCTTATTGGCTTGGCCGTGTTAATGCCGTTGTATGCAAGTGTAAATCAAGGAGATTTCAGTTCGTTTTTTCCGTTTTTAATTATTTTGTTGTTAGTAAAAGGTGTGAATATGCTTATTCGTTGGCGAGTCCAATATGAGATGGATTATACAACCCATTTAATTGACTCATTTGTTAGATTCGTCATTAATGTTGCGTTGTTATTTTTCATATTTAGCTCAGCACATATTGGGTTCACGATCGCCACTATAGGTATTCTCTTATTACTTTATTTGTATTTTTATCAGAAAACAAAAGGAAAAGGATTAAAGTGGGAATTCTTAATTCAATCGGAAGAGAGAAAAATGGCCAAGTTTTATCGTGTGGCAAATATGTTTACAGATGTACCACATTTACGTGATCAAATTAAGCGGAGAAAATGGTTGGACTGGTTATTACAATCGGTTTCCTATCAGCAGGAAAACACCTTTCATTATTTATACTTAAGAACTTTTCTCCGAACGGGAGATTATCTAGGCATCTTTTTCCGTTTAACAGCCATCGGCGGTGTGTTGATTTATTTTATTAATAATGGAATCGCGCAAATTGTTATTGCCATGCTTTTTATCTATCTAACTGGGTTTCAACTCGTGCCATTGTGGAGACAACATCAAAATAAATTATGGATAGATCTATACCCAGTCGATGTTAAAATTCGAGAAAATTCATTTAAATGGTTAATTGCTCGTGTGCTGATCATTCAAGCCATCATTTATGCGTTACTCATTATGATAAAAGGGAATTTCTTTGTAGGTTTTGGTGTGCTCGTCTTAAGTGGGTCAGTAGCCGTTGGTTATGCATATCTTTATATGATGAAAACATTGCGTTCTCAACCGTAAGCTGATAGAAAGTAATAATTGATAATGGAGTGTGGTGATATTATGGGGAGTTATGAGGAGGCTGTCTCAAGAGAAGTAAAAGATTGGCTTTATCAAATGCGGAAAAAGTCAAGATTATGGAAAAGAACCTCCAAACAGGCCCAAGATAAATTCAATGGATTAATCCCAGAAAAAGCTCATCACTTGATAACAGATGCGATAAAGCATATGGTAAAAGCTACATTATGGGGGAGTGAATATACAACAAAGAGACCTTCTCAAATAGTGGTTACATTACAGGAACAAGATGAAAAGTTAACAGAGACGTTGATTAAATATAGAAATACGGCTTCCGTTGAAGGAGCAGGAACAGGTGCTGTAGGTTTTATAGGTGGGTTAGCCGATTTTCCACTGCTTCTTAGCATAAAAATGAAGTTCCTATTTGAAGCAGCAATGATATATGGCTTTGATACTTCAGAATATGAAGAAAGATTATTTTTACTTCATATTTTCCAATTAGCATTTTCAAGTGATGATAAACGCAGAGAAACAATGGATATCATTGAAGATTGGGAAAATAGGAAAGTAGAACTTGTAGATATGGATTGGCAGGTATTTCAACAAGAATACAGGGACCATATTGACTTAATTAAAATGCTACAAATGATTCCTGGGATTGGTGCGGTCGTTGGTGCATATGCTAATTTTCACTTATTAGAACAATTAGGGGCGGTCGCTAAAAATGCTTATCGGTTAAGAAGAATCCAACAAAATAACTGAACTAAGTGCCACAGATGTTACTTCTGTGGTTTTTTGTTATTAAAACATATTTCCCGGGGAATTCCGACAAAAAAATTGGCCATGTCGAATGGTGATACACACAACTTTTTCTCCCAAACATATTTTAAAGTAATCCATTAGGGCAGATGCCTAATAAATGGATGAGGGGGGAGAATGACGAACATGGGCGTCGAATTAACAGCAATACATTGGATTTATGTTGTGTTTATTTTGTTAATTATTGGATTTATGGTCGCTAGAAGAGATACAACCTTTATTTGTATAGTCGGGATATTCTTAATCGCGATCACAGCAACGAATTCGATTAATTCTTCGATCAGTGGAATTTTTAACAGTTTTATTTTTGCTATTACGGAATTATTACCTACAATATTAGTCATCTCAATTATTGTAGGTATGAGCAAAACATTAACATCAACTGGCATTAATGATGTCATGATTTCACCATTTACTAAACTGATTAAAACACCAACATTAGCTTATTGGGTAATAGGTATTTTAATGATGGGAATTTCATGGTTCTTTTGGCCGTCTCCAGCAGTTGCTTTAATTGGTGCAGTGTTATTACCAGTGGCTTTAAGAGCAGGTCTGCCTGCATTAGCAGTAGCGATGTCAATGAACTTATTTGGTCATGGTATAGCATTATCAGGAGACTTTGTTATTCAGGCTGCTCCTAAACTGACTGCAGACGCAGCAGGGTTACCAGTTGGTGATGTCATCTCAGCAAGTATTCCACTCGTCATTGTTATGGGGGTTGTGACCACCTTAACAGCGTTTTTCTTTATTAAGAGGGATATGAATTCAGGCAAACTTAATATGTCAACAGCTATGACGGAAAGTACAGATTTACCAACTGATTTACCGCAAGCAAACCTACTTACACCTATACAAAAAAAGATTTTTGCTATTCTTATTCCCATTTTATTTGTGATTGATGTGGTTGTTATGTTTTTATTCGACCTTCAAGGAGGAGATGCGACCGCTTTAATTGGGGGTACAGCCATTCTCATTTTACTCACGATTACATTATTTTCTCATAGACAAAAAGGCCTCGAAAAAATAACCACTTATTTAGTCGAAGGATTTCAATTCGGGTTTAAAGTATTTGGACCAGTGATTCCAATTGCTGCATTCTTTTATTTGGGAGATGCTGGGTTTCAGGCAATCATCGGAGAGCAGCTTCCTCAACATTCACATGGAATCGTCAACGATTTAGGCTTTGCACTTGCATCTGTTGTACCATTAACTGCACAAGTTGGTGCGATTACATTAACGGTAGTAGGAGCAATAACTGGTTTGGATGGATCAGGTTTTTCAGGAATATCTTTGGCTGGATCTATTGGTAGTTTGTTTGGTACAGCGATTGGTGGTGGTGCAGCAACATTAACTGCTTTAGGTCAAATTGCAGGAATTTGGGTAGGTGGCGGGGCGTTAATTCCATGGGCAATGATTCCCGTTGCCGCTATATGTAAAGTGGATGTATTTGAGTTAGCGAGGCGTAATTTTCTTCCTGTCGTCATTGGCTTGATTGTGACAACAATTGTAGCGATGTTTTTAATATAGTGATATAAAATTGATAGGGCTGAGGCGAAGTGAAGTAGCCTCAGCCTTTTTATAAACATTTCGTCGCGAGCGTTTTTGTCTATTACTGTAATTGACTGATGTTTTTTTTAAGTGGGAAAGCTTTTATTTATCTGCCGTTTGTATATAATAAAAACTGGTATATGCAGGATCTGATAGTAATTCTTTCTTACTACTTTGTTCTTCCTGTATTTTTTTTGCTATAGGATTTGTACTTTCCCAGTTCTTATATGAAGATTCGGAGTCCCAGGCTGTAATAATTACATAAGTATGACCTTTCATCGGAGTTAAAACCCTAGCTGCTTGGAACCCATTTGTATTTGTAAAGTTTGAAGAGAATTGCTGAAATTTGAATTCGAAAATGGGTTTTCCTTCATCAGTTAAGGGGATATATTGAATAGCAATAAATTTACTTCTATGAAGGTCTCCAGTTGAATCATGGATGTGATAAGATTTTGGTTGTTGAAACTTACTTTTTTTGCTTTCTGTTTCATGTACTAATAGGGTATTCTGACTATTTTGCATGAGAACGATATTCTCATTACTGAATTTTTCCATCAGTGGAAGTAGAAAATTTTTAGTGCCGCTTGTCATATAAAGATTCATTACTTTCACCTCGATTTTGATGATAAAAACGTCAAATTTTCGACATTTGAAGCGGGTACTGTACAATAAACACCGAAAAAAGTTATAGTTAATGTGAACATTTACTAAATAAGAATAATTCTAAGCTTATTTGTATGGAAAATACATAAGGCAAATGAAAGGTGGACTTAATTTAATGACTATAAATGATACATTCCTTAAAGCGGCTCGAGGAGAAAAGACTGATTATGTGCCTGTGTGGTATATGAGACAAGCAGGCAGATCACAGCCGGAATATCGCGCAATTAAGGAAAAATACTCTTTGTTCGAGATTACACATCAACCTGAATTATGCGCATATGTAACAAGACTTCCTGTAGAACAGTATAACAATGATGCCGCTATTTTGTACAAGGATATCATGTCACCGCTTCCAAGTCTCGGTGTGAAAGTTGACATAAAACCTGGTGTGGGTCCAGTCATTGATGAACCAATTCGTTCGATGCAAGACGTTGAGAAGCTCGGCGAGATACATCCTGAAGAAGATGTTCCATATATTCTAGATACGATTAAGTTATTAACAAAAGAGCAATTAACTGTGCCGTTAATTGGTTTTACCGGTGCACCATTCACATTAGCGAGTTATATGATTGAAGGTGGACCTTCTAAAAATTATTATAAGACAAAAGCGTTTATGTATTCAGAACCAAAAGCATGGTTTGCACTAATGGATAAATTAGGTGAAATGGCAATTACATACGTAAAAGCACAAATTAAAGCAGGTGCTAGTGCCATTCAAGTTTTTGATTCGTGGGTTGGTGCATTAAATGTAGAAGATTATCGTATTTATATTAAACCTGTCATGGAAAAAATCTTCTCTGGCTTGAAAGATGAAGGGGTACCACTTATTATGTTCGGTGTTGGCGCGAGTCATTTAGCGAATGAATGGAATGACCTTCCAATTGATGTTGTAGGCCTTGATTGGAGGTTGCCAATTAGTGAAGCAAGGTCAAGAGGTATTTCAAAGACAGTGATGGGGAATTTAGAGCCAGCCTTGCTACTTGCTCCGTGGGAAGTAATTGAGAAAAAGGTCCGTACTATTCTTGATGAAGGAATGAGTCAACCCGGATATATTTTCAACTTAGGACATGGCGTCTTCCCAGAAGTAAATCCTGAGACATTAAAAAAACTCACATCGTTTATCCACAGTTATTCTAAGGAACAATTTGGGAAATAATAAAAGAAAAAGTAATCATTTTTAAAGAGGTGTAAGAATGAATAAAGAAAAAATTGGTTTGTTAGTAATGGCTTATGGAACACCTTATAAAGAAGAAGATATTGAACGTTACTACACACATATTAGACATGGTAGAACTCCATCGGAAGAGATGTTAGAAGATCTAAAGAGTCGCTATAAAGCGATTGGAGGAATATCGCCATTAGCAAAAATAACTGAGAATCAAGCGCTATCACTTCAAGAGCATTTAAATCAAATTCAAGATCAATTTGAGTTTAAAGCTTATATCGGATTAAAGCATATAGAACCATTCGTTGAAGATGCAGTTCAACAAATGCATGATGATGGGATTACTAAAGCTGTCAGTCTTGTTCTTGCACCACATTATTCTACTTTTAGCATTAAATCTTATAATGGACGAGCAGAAGATAAAGCTCAGACGCTTGGCGGTCCAACTATTTACTCAGTCGATAGTTGGTATAAGGAACCGAAATTTATTCAATTTTGGGCAGATGGTGTGAAGAAGCAAATTGCTAAAATGTCAAGTGAAGAAAGAGATCAATATATTTTAATTGTCTCTGCACATAGCTTACCAGAAAAGATTAAAGAATATGGTGATCCATATCCTGAACAACTACAAGAAACGGCTGAGTTAATTGCTAAAGAAGCTGGCGTTCGTGAATTTGCTGTCGGTTGGCAAAGCGAAGGAAATACACCTGACCCATGGCTAGGACCTGATGTGCAGGATTTAACAAGAGATTTACATGCAAAAAAAGGCTATAAAGCATTTATTTATGCACCAGTCGGTTTTGTCGCTGATCATTTAGAAGTCTTATATGATAATGACTATGAATGTAAGGTGGTTACAGATGAAATAGGAGCTGCCTACTATCGTCCAGAAATGCCAAATAGTCATCCAGCGTTTATTGATTCTTTAGCAACAGTTGTCTTAGACAGAATGAAAAATAAGTAATGAGTTGATTGCAACCGCTTTTTTTATTTTCATAAAGGAGCGGTTACTTTTTTAAGGATTTTTTTGACAATGTGAACAGTTTGGTCATAGAGAGGGGAGAAGTAGATGGCCATTGACCGTAAACAATTAATTATTCAAGCTGCCACAAAATCATTTTCTCTTTTTGGCTATAAAGCTACAACAATGGAGCAGGTAGCCAAAATCGCTAATGTAGGAAAAGGGACAATATACACTTTCTTTAAAAATAAAGAAGAATTATTCGATGAAATTATTACGGCACTTATTAGAGAAATGAAAATAGAGGCAGAGCAGGTTTTGTCATCGGATTTATCATTACAAGAAAATTTACATTTAGCTCTATATCGTATTTTGGAATATAGACTAGAGCATCAATTAACAATTAAGCTGTTCCAAGAGGGAAAAGAAATGGGGACCACTGCAGTTATAGAGATGACGAACAAAATAGAAAGAGAAATCATTTCTTATATAGGAGAAAAGGTAAAAACATTAGGTATTGATAAAGGAGAAATAGAACCGTGCGACCCTGAATTGACTGCCTTTATTATGTTAAAGTTATACATATCACTCATTTTTGATTGGGAAAGACAGCATGCTCCACTTTCGAAAAGTGAAATCGCTGAGCTTATGGAAAGGTATGTGTTTAAAGGGCTTATAAAATCATGAATATAGAATGGAATCATCATCAAATCAGCTCGCACATCAAGTGTGGGCTGGTTTTTTGTTTCTAATAAAGTGATTTTAGATAACAGTTATTTGCATCGTGTTTATTTAAAAGGTAAATCTAAGCAGCGGTAAAATATTGTGAGAATTAGCTTACTCTAGCAAAACCAATCTTCACTCAGCGGGTAAAAGGGTCCTGCCTTAAATAAGTCATTCTGTTTGAATAACAGAAATGATGCCGAGCAAATAGAGTTTGCAAGTCACTCAAAATCGGAAATTGGAAATGAGAGCTGAGCAAAGGTGATTTGCCTCTTACTCAGATCAAAAACAGGAAAAGAAATGGCAAGCTGAGATTTTTCTTAACAGTATTTATTCTTTTCACACATGGATTCAAAAGTCATTCATTCTAGATGGATCGTTGAATTCGGAGCATGCTCGTTACTACTATTCATTATCTGCAATTATTGTCTTCTTTTCTAAGTTACTATTATAGATTTGAGATGTTCTATTTCCATAAAAATGATTTATTCAAGTGGTGTCGACAGGATGCCACAAGATGTTGAATTGGGAGTAAAACAAAAAGAAGACTTGCTAAGGGGAGCACGCCTTCTTCTTCCAATGTTATATATTTAAGGGATGGGAAACTAGCATTCTACAAATCTGAGACACCTAAACAATGGTCACACTTATTACCGTAACATTCATGTTGCTCTTCGATGGACTTCCCGCATTCAGTACATTGCTTTTGTGGGAGATTCCTAAAGAAATCTAAAATGTTTTGAACCATGGTTGAAGCCTCCTAATCGTTAATTGAATTGTTTTGATATTTACATTGTATTATAACAGTTTAATATAGTCAACAACTGTTTCAATACAAATTAGAAAAAATGAAAAAATGGGCATAATTTAGTATAGTTAGAGATGAATCAAAAGGAGGGAAATGCAATGAAATTAACGGTTATAGGTGCATGTGGAGGTTATCCAAAAGTGGGAGAAGCAACTGCTGGGTATTTATTAGAGCATGATGATTTTACATTATTAATTGACTGTGGAAGTGCTGTTTTATCCAAAATGCAAGAGATTAAACAACCAGAGGAGTTAGACGCAGTCATACTTTCCCACTACCACCCAGATCATCATGCTGATATAGGTGTACTTCAACACGCTCGATTAATTCAAGGATACTTAGGAAAAAAAACAAGTATTTTACCGATTTATGGGCATGATGAAAATGAATATGAATTCCAAAAATTAAATTATAAAAATATCTCAGAAGGTGTACCTATTAAAGAAAGCCTACCATTAACAGTTGGCCCCTTTACAATTACTTTTCAACGGACCAACCACCCTGTATTATGCTATGCGATGCGCATAAAAGTAGATAATAAAGTAATTGTATATACAGGTGATACTTCATATAAAGAAGAGTTAGAAGGATTCGCTCATAAAGCAGATATACTTCTATGTGAGTGTAATTTTTATGGACATCAAGAAGGTAAAAATGCGGGACATATGAATAGCTATGATGCTGGTCGGTTAGCACAAATAGCCAAAGTGAAGCATCTTCTATTAACCCATTTGCCCCATTATGGTAATATAGAATCGTTAAAGGATGAAGCTTTAACAGAGTACAACGGACCGATTAGTCTAGCCGCTTTTGGCATGACTTTTGAAATTTAAAGGAGTGGGTACCATGAAATTTATAGATAATCAAGGAATTACAGATCCTCGCATTAATTTAGCTATTGAAGAATATGCGTTGAAGAATTTAGATATTAATGAATCATATCTATTGTTCTACATAAATAAACCATCAATCATCATTGGTAAAAACCAAAATACGATTGAAGAAATCAATACAGAATACGTTGAAAAAAATGGATTGCATGTAGTGCGCCGTTTATCTGGTGGCGGTGCTGTATACCATGATCTTGGTAATTTAAACTTTAGTTTCATCACAAAGGATGATGGCGAAAGCTTTCATAATTTCTTGAAATTCACTGAACCAGTGATTACTGCTCTAAACAAGTTAGGTGTAAATGCAGAATTAAGCGGTAGAAATGATTTGACAGTAGAAGGGAGAAAAATTTCTGGAAATGCGCAGTTCTCCACAAAAGGGAGAATGTTTAGTCATGGAACATTAATGCTCGATTCAGAAATAGAAAATGTTGTCTCCGCACTTAAAGTGAAAAAGGATAAGATTGAATCAAAAGGAATCAAATCTATTCGCAGCCGGGTAGCAAACATCTCTGAATTTTTAACGGAAAAAATTTCTATTGAAGAATTTAGACAATTAATTTTACAGCATATCTTTGAAGGTAGTGAAGTAAGTGAATATCGCCTAACAGAAAAAGACTGGGAAGAAATTCACAAAATATCAGAACAAAGATATCAAAATTGGGAGTGGAACTATGGCAAGTCACCAAAATTTGATTATGAGCATTCTAAGAGATTCCCAGTAGGTTCTATTGACATTAGACTGAATGTAACAAAAGGACAAATTACTGAATGTAAAATTTACGGTGATTTCTTTGGTGTCGGAGATGTAACCGATATTGAAGAAAAATTAGAAGGCATCCGCTACGAAAAAAGTGAAATTGAAAAGGCGCTAGCTGGTATAAATATAAAACATTATTTCGGTAATATCACAATAGAAGACTTTGTGAATTTAGTATATTAAAGCTGTATCAGTCTGTGAATACTAAGGCATGAAAGTATTTTCACCGTTAAGGATGAAGAACTTTTATGCTTTTTTATTTTATTAATAAAGAAAAAAATAGTGTAGATCTTAGTAGACTACTTGAATCCTGAAATTTCTTTTAATATAATAAATTTAGAAAATTTATATTATAAAAATGAATGACTATTCATTCAGAAAAGAGGGAGAAACTTGAATTTAACAAGTCAGCTTCACAAGATTGCCTTAGAAAATGGGGAAAAAAATGCGTATTATTTTATGGATCAAGCAAGTACATACGCTGAGCTCGATGAACAAGTAACAAGGTTTGCATCAGGACTTTCGTCATTAGGTATAAAGGAAGGCGATCATATTGCCTTGCTACTTGGTAATTCGCCGCATTTTGTTATTAGTTTATATGGTGCGTTAAAGCTAGGGGCAAAGGTAATACCGATAAACCCTATCTATACGCCTGAAGAAATTGGCTATATTTTAAAAGATGGCGATGTAAAAGCGGTGATTATGCTTGAGCAATTATTACCATTAGCAGAAAAAATGCATCATTTATTAACCGATATTAAGCATTATATTGTCTGCGAAACCGGTCAAACAAGTGGACTTCCAGCTCTGGGAGATAAGTCGGTATTTCCTAAATTGAAATCGTTTTCAGAGCTTGTTTCCAATGGGGATGTAACATTTGCTGATGCAGATGTGACACCCGATGATGTCGCGATTATACTCTATACATCAGGAACAACAGGCAAACCTAAAGGAGCCATGTTAACTCATCGTAACCTGTTTAGTAATGCGAGTGATGTCGCGGACTATTTGCAAATTAATGAACGTGACACGGTGATTACAACCTTACCTATGTTTCACGTGTTTTGCTTAACGGTTGCTTTGAATGCACCTCTTATAAGTGGAGCAACGATCTTAATAGACCCTAAATTTAGTCCGAAAGAAATTTTCCGTTTAGCGGAAAAATACAAGCCAACTGTTTTTGCCGGCGTTCCTACAATGTATAATTTTCTTTATCAATATCCTGAAGGCAACCCTGATGTCTTCCAATCTATGAGATTATGTATTTCTGGAGGTGCTTCACTACCTGTTGCATTGTTAGAAAATTTCGAGAAAAAATTCAATGTGGTTATTTCTGAAGGCTATGGGTTATCAGAAGCTTCTCCGGTCACATGCTTTAACCCACTAGATCGTCCACGGAAACCGGGGTCGATTGGCACATCTATTATTCATGTTGAAAATAAAGTAGTTAATGAATTGGGAGAAGAGGTCGCTGTAGGTGAAGTAGGGGAGCTTGTTGTGAAAGGCCCTAACGTTATGAAAGGATATTACAAAATGCCTGAAGAAACAGCTGCCTGTTTAAAGGAAGGTTGGTTATATACAGGTGACCTAGCTAAGAAGGACGAAGAAGGATACTTCTACATTGTTGACCGTAAGAAAGATATGATAATTGTTGGCGGCTATAATGTGTATCCAAGGGAAGTAGAAGAGGTTTTTTATGACCATCCTGACATTGTTGAAGCGGCTGTTTTAGGTGTACCTGATCAGAATACAGGAGAAAAAGTTTTAGCCTATATTGTACCTAAAACTGAAAATTTAACGGAGGCACATTTATTGGCCTATTGTAAAGAAAAGTTAGCTAAATACAAAATCCCTTCCTCTATAGAATTTTTAGAAGAATTGCCGAAGAATACAACAGGAAAGATACTGCGTCGTGCTCTAAAGAAAAAGGTCTTAGAAAATCAAGAAGCATAAGTTAAAAAAACATGTTGACAAAAGATTCTAAATATTTTAGAGTTACTATATCAATTAAATAACCACTATCTAGAGAGGTGGAGGGACTGGCCCTACGAAGCCTCGGCAACAGACTTAGCATCGAAAGTACTGTGCCAATTCCAGCAAGCTAGTATTTTAGCTTGAAAGATAGGAAGAGAATGAAATATTTATGAGCGTACGTTACCTCTTCCTTTTTAGGAAGAGGTTTTTTTATGGCTGATTGGACCACCAAAAGCGATAAACATTCTTAGCACAATTGATAAATACATTATTATGCTTCTTTTGTAGAAGCGTTAGAGGAGGTAATGGCAGTATGAGTTATAAAAAACAAATGATATTGAATGCATTTGAAATGACAAGTGCAATGCACAATTCTCATGGGCTATGGAAGCATAAAGATTCCAAACGACATCGTGCCTATAAAGATATTAATTATTGGATGGAATTAGCCAAAACACTCGAGAAGGGAAAATTCGATGCTGTCTTTTTTGCGGATGTATTAGGTGTTTATGATACGTATAAAGAAAGCAAAGAACCTTCAATTAATGATGGATTACAGTTTCCTGTTAATGATGGGGCGTTTGTCATCCCTGCTATGGCTGCAGTGACAGAGCATCTGTCATTTGCATTAACGGTGAGTACAACATATGAGCCACCTTTTGGGCAGGCAAGACGATTTTCCACATTAGATCATTTGACAAAAGGAAGAGTGGCATGGAACATCGTTACTTCCTATCTTCCTAATGCAGCAAGAAATTTTGGTTTCAAAGATATGATCAAACACGATAAGCGTTATGAAATTGCCGATGAATATATGGATGTCGTTTATAAACTGTGGGAATCAAGCTGGGAAGATGGAGCGGTGATAGAAGATACAGAACAAGGGCTATTAATCGACCGTAAGAAAATCCATGAAATTCACCATAAGGGAGAATATTTTGAAGTCGAAGGACCGCATTTAACAGAACCTTCACAACAAAGAACACCTGTTTTATATCAAGCAGGGACTTCTCCTAAAGGTCGTGCTTTTGCAGCAAAACATGCAGAATGTGTATTTGTAGGTGGGCCAACTCCTGAAAGAGTAAGACATTATACAGAGGATATTCGAAAACAAGCGGCTGAATATGGCAGAAACCCGGAAGATATTAAAATATTCACTTTCCTAACAGTCATTGTAGGTAAGACAACTGAAGAAGCGGAAGAGAAATTTGCTGAATACAACCAATTATGGAGTGCAGATGCAGCGAAAGCACAGTTTGGGGGCGCAAGCGGTTATAATGTTGCGGAATTTACAAAGGATGAGTTAGATAACCCATTTGAATTTAAAGCTACAGAGCATGGGCATTATAAAGCTGCTTCATTAACGAAAGATGCGAAGAAAAAACTATCGATTAAAGAAGCGATTTCAAAATTAGAAGGATTAGATAGAGACAACATAATTGTCGGCAATCCATCAGAAGTAGCAGACCAAATTCAATATCAGTTTGAAGCCTCTGGGGTCGATGGTTTTAATTTAAATCATTTAGTAACGCCAGCAGATTTGGAAGATTTTATTGAGCTTGTTATTCCGATTCTACAAGAACGTGGTTTATATAAAAAGGAATACAAACAGGGTACGTTAAGAGAAAAGCTTTTTACTCACGGCTCGCCTCTTTTACCGAGTGGTCATCCAGGAAGTAAATTTCGTAAAGGCGAAAAAATAAACAATTAAAATAAGAGGTGAAGGGTATGAGAAAAGTTTGGTTACTATTTTTTGTACTGATTTGTTGCACTGTTTTAAGTGCATGTGGGGCATCAGGTTCATCCGGCGAAGAAAAGAAAGAGATGGTATTAGGGGCGACAGTTCCTTATAGTGATATGCTTGAGCAAGGTGTAGCACCACTACTTGAGGAAAAAGGGTACAAAGTAGAAGTAAAGGAATTTAATGATTATGTTCAACCGAATATTGCTTTAGATAGTGGAGATTTGGATGGTAATTTATTTCAACATAAAGTGTACTTAGAGAATTTTAACTCTGAAAAAGGGATGGATCTAGTAGATATTATTTCTGTTCCTACAGCTCCAATTGGTATATATTCAGAAAAATTCAACTCCCTTGAAGAAGTGAAAGATGGCAGCACGATGGCCATTGCTAATGATCCTACAAATTTAGCGAGAGGATTAACAGTTGCGCGTGATGCTGGTTTAATAGAATTGAAAGATGATATAAACCCAGTCAATGCAACAGTTAATGATGTATTATCTAACCCGAAAAATTTGAAATTCCATGAAGTAGATGCAGCCCAACTGCCAAGGTCTCTTGAATCAGTTGATCTTGCTGCTGTTAATGGTAACTTTGCGGTTGCTGCAGGATTAGATTTAACAACAGCCATTTATCGTGATCAAATTCCTGAGGAAATCCAAAATAGAATGGTTGTACGTAAAGAAGATAAAGACGCCCAAATGGCAAAGGATATTATTGAAGCCATAGAGTCGGAGGAATTTGCAAAAGTAATTGAAGAAAACTTTAAAGGTTTTCATAAGCCAGAATGGATGGGCGAATGAGTAAATCATCTTAATTTTTTAAAAAATAATTGACAAATATTGATAAATATTATAGAGTAAATGATATAAAATTTAATATGATTTTTCTTATCCAGAGAGGTGGAGGGACTGGCCCTTTGAAGCCTCGGCAACAGGCAATTTATTGCACTGTGCCAATTCCAGCAAGCTGTAGCTTGAAAGATAAGGAGAGATAAAGAACGGAACTTTAACCTCTTCTTGTCGGAAGAGGTTTTTTATTTTGCATGATTTAATCACCAAGGGATGATCTCCTCTATACAAATGCTGTTTTTAAACTGATTAAACCTATTAGTTAAGTTGGAATTATAGTTGCTGATTGGACCTCCAAAGGCAGTAGTGCAGCTAGATTTACATCAATGGGAAAAATCGGCAATGGTAGTCAACCATTGTCCACCAAAATGTTGCGATATAAAGGAGGACGAAAAAATGAAAAGAGTAGAATCAACAGTTATACCAGGTGCGGATTCTTTTTATTATGAAGGTGGAGACATTGGTATTCTCCTCATTCATGGCTTTGTTGGAACACCACAGAGCATTGAGGACTTGGGTGCGGAACTTGCAAATAGGGGTTTTACTGTTCATGCCCCAAGGCTAACAGGACATGGAACAAAAAGCAGAGATTTAGAGTTATATGGTTATGATGATTGGTTCAATGATGTCGTTACAGCTTATAAACAATTAAAGGAGACATGCAAACAAGTCTATTGTTTAGGTCAATCTATGGGCGGTGCATTAGCGCTGTTGTTAGCTAAGAAATATGGAGAGCTGGACGGATTGATCCTAATTAATACTGCACTGACATTACCAGATTACGAGTATTTAAGATATTACGATGAGAAACACTATATTGACGAAGGTAGCCCAGATATCAAAAATCCGACTATACATGAAATTACTTACGATCATATTCCAGTAAAAGCAGTTCACTCTTTACAAAAGGTAATGAGTGACGCAGGAAAAAGTTTATCTCAAATTCATTGCCCAATATTATGCTTTAAGTCTATCCATGATCATGTTGTACCTCCAGAGAATACAGATCGTATTTTTATAGAAATTCAAACAGATCATAAATGGCTTCGGGTCCTCTACAACTCATACCATGTAGCATCCATGGATTATGATCAGTCCAAAATTATTCAGGATACAACAGAATTTCTAAATACGATAAATGAAGAAAAAAGGAACACTGAGTGGGGGGGAAAAGAGGTTGGCTAAGTTTTTACAAAAAGCGATAGCAAAGAGAAAACAAACCTTAATCAACCTTATGCTTACTATAGATGAAATAAAGTTCAAGCGACATGAATTAGAACAGTTAACACTTACAGAAATAGAGGAGCTTGTAAAAAGACTAAAATAAGTCCCATAAAGGAGAATTTTATGGAAAAACACATTGATCAAGATAAAATTCATACCATTCTCACAACATTAAAGGAACTCGAATATGGTTGTGTCACCATTACTGTACACGAAGGAGATATTACCCAAATTGACATTACCGAGAAGAAACGATTTGCTTTGAAAAAGAAACAACAAAATAAAAAATGATGGAATGAAACAATTGAAAAGGAGTGAGTTACATGCAGTCAACAATTAGTCATCGAGCACCCAATGTAGCTAAAAACCTATCAGGCTGCATGTATTTGAATCTTCCTGACTTTCACTTTATTAGATGGTGTTGTCAATCTTTTAATATTAATAAAGGAATCTTCCATACGGTTGAACAATCACTTTATGAAAAAGGGTTGCATTCAATAATTGTTAGAAGACTGTTCGTCATCGCGTTTTTAGATTTTGCCTCGAATCAAATTGAAAATCGAAACAATAAAACGAGAATTATATTTGGAAAAGGTGGTTTAAGTAAAGCACTTGATGATTTTTTTATAAAATATGATCACTAAAGGAGAATTAAAAATGACGGCGAAAAGAATGTACCTCAATGCTTTTGATATGAACTGCGCTGGGCATCAATCACCAGGATTATGGACACATAAGGATGATCAATCTTCTACTTATAAAGACATATCATATTGGACACATTTGGCTCAAGTACTTGAAAAGGGACGTTTTGATGCCATTTTCCTGGCAGATGTGCTTGGTACATATGATGTTTATCAAAATTCAAGAGAAGCGGCGGTTAAACAAGGGGTACAAGTGCCAGTTAATGATCCTGCTTTCGTTGTCCCTATAATGGCGCAAGTAACAAATCATTTAGGGTTTGGTCTAACGGTTTCAACTAGTTTT
Organism: Cytobacillus kochii; assembly: GCF_044790165.1. Lineage (NCBI taxonomy): Bacteria > Bacillati > Bacillota > Bacilli > Caryophanales > Bacillaceae > Cytobacillus > Cytobacillus kochii. The sequence continues at coordinate 1,542,104 of NZ_CP085254.1, forward strand.
GAACATCCATATGTATTTGCAAGGAGGATATCCACGCTCGATCATTTAACAAAAGGAAGAATAGGTTGGAATATTGTCACTTCTTATTTAAATAGTGCTGCACTAAATATAGGACTAGATCAACAAATCAGTCATGATGAACGTTATGAGATAGCTGATGAATATTTAGATGTTACATATAAACTGTGGGAACAAAGCTGGGAAGACGACGCAGTGGTTTTAGACAAGGAAAAAGGGCTCTATACAGATCCAAGTAAAGTTCACGATATTAACCATGAAGGGAAGTATTTCAGGGTGCCAGGGGCACATCTATGTGAACCTTCTCCACAAAGGACACCGGTTATTTTTCAAGCGGGTGCATCTACAAGGGGGAGAAAGTTTGCTGCTAAACACGCAGAGTTGGTCTTTATAAGTGTGCCGACAAAAGAAGCCGGTAAAGTAATAGTCGATAAAATTAGGGAAGCAGTAAGAGCGGAAGGGAGAGACCCTAGTGAAGTAAAAATCCTTTCTCTCGTCACGCCTATTATCGGTGAAACAGAGGAAGATGCTAGAGCGAAGTATGAAGACTATCAAAACCATGCAAGTTATGAAGGATCATTAGCGTTATTTGGGGGGTGGAGTGGTATCGACTTCTCAGAGTATAAAGCAAATCAACCAATCGAGTACGTTAAAAATGATGCCATTCAGTCAATCGTTGAAACATTTACGAATATTGATTCTACAAAGAGTTGGACGGTCGATGACATTGCCAAATTTGTTGGTGTCGGCGGGATGGGTCAAGTGGCTGTTGGTACAGCACACTCTGTTGCTGATCAATTAGAAGGATGGAAAGAAGAGACAGGAGTTGACGGGTTTAACGTTGCATATGCTGTCACTCCAGGTACATTCGAAGAGTTCGTTGAGCATGTCATTCCAATCCTACAAGATAGGGGGCTCGTAAGAAGAGAGTATGAAGAAGGTACCCTAAGAAAGAATTTATTTGGGTATGACCATTTGCCAGAGCATCATTATGGTAAAAAATTTAGTAAGTTGACAGTTACAAAATAGGAGGCGTCTGAAGATGACAAATGTTGTAATCATATCGGGAAGCACATCAAACAATTCCCGTTTAAACGGATTAGAGCAAGAAGCGATTGCCTTTTTAAACAAAAAGGACGTGTCATATGAGCAAATTACAGTAAGGGAGTTACCTGCTGAAGATTTAATTCATGCCAAATTTGATAGCCCGGCAATTATCGCAGCGAATGAAAAAGTAGAAAAATCAGATGCTGTAATTATATTAACACCTGTATTTAAAGCGTCTTATACAGGTGTACTAAAAGCTTATTTGGATTTATTACCTCAAAAAGGCTTCGTTGATAAATCTGTATTACCGCTTGTGATAGGGGGCTCATTTGGACATTTACTTATGATTGATTATGCATTGAAACCAGTTATATCCAGTTTAGGAGCAGAAACAGTCCTTCAGGGTGTATATGTTTTAGATAAAGAGATTGAAAGAACAGAAGATCATCGTTTTTTTGTCGAAAATCATGTAAAGGAAAGATTAGATAAAGAATTAAATCGTCTGCATTCTTTATTGTCTATGAAGGAATTACAACTAAAATAAGTGAAAATATATTTTTTGCCGAACAACTCCTGTTTGTTCGGCTCCTTTAATTGTTTGAAAAAACTATGAGATACAATGTTTTTTCTAAATGTAGAGTTGCAAATTGCTCCGAGAAGATAAATTTTAGCTATTGGTTTTGCCACTACTTTTAAGGATTGAGGCATAGATTATATTATCATTGAATTTTTTAAATGGGGGTTGATGATGTGACAATAATGAAATTAAGTGACGGTACAAGTATTTATTTTGAAGATGTAGGTAATGGTGAACCGGTCATTTTTATTCATGGTGTATGGATGAGTGGTCGATTCTTTGAAAAGCAGATAGAATACTTTAAGACTGATTATCGTGTGCTAATACCAGATTTACGAGGACATGGTCAATCAGAAAAAGTCCATCATGGCCATACCATTGCACAGTATGCCGAAGATATTAGACAATTTATCACAAATTTAAAACTAGAGAATGTGACCCTTATTGGCTGGTCGATGGGAGCATTTGTCATATGGGAGTACTTAAAGTTATTTGGTGATAAACATATTAAATCGACAGTTATTGTAGATGAACTTGCCTCCGATTTTAAATGGCCTGATTTCTCAATAGGCGCCTTTGATATGGAGACTTTAACTAGTTTTATGAGAGAAGTGCAAAGAGACCAAAAAGCCTTTTTAAAAGGATTCATTCCACTAATGTTTAAAAAAGAATTAAGTCAAAGCGAGCTAGATTGGATGCTTGAAGAAACGACAAGATTACCTGCTTCCGTTGCAAGTGCTATTCTGTTTGATCAATCAGTCGTTGATTATCGCAGCTCTCTACCCGATTACGACATTCCCACACTTCTATGCTTTGGTAAAGAAGAAAAGTTGATCCCAGTAGCGGCAGGCAAGCATCTTTTAAATGCTTTACCGAATGCAAAGCTGCATATATTTGAGGAAAGTTGTCATTGTCCTTTTCTAGAGGAAGCTGATGTTTTTAACAAAGTCGTAGATAACTATATTAAAGGTTTATAAAGAAGGTAACTAGCTTTTCTTCATAAGGAAGGCTAGTTTTTCTTTTGAATTTTTTATAGGTGAATGGCTTTGTTTTATATTTGAAAGGGTTTTCATGATTTAGTGGCGAATATTGTTATGAATATTTTATATATGTAAAGGAGCTAGAGTATGGAACACATTCAATTAGATATCAACGATTATATTGCTACAATAAAATTAAATCGTCCTGATGCGTTAAACGCATTTAATTATGAAACATTAATTGAGCTACAACAGCAAGTAGAAAATGTTCGAGCAAACCCAGAGGTGAGAGTAGTTATTTTAACTGGGACAGGCAATCGTGCATTTAGTGTTGGTGCAGACCTAAAAGAAAGAAGAAATCTTACCGATGAGGAAGTAAGGCGAAACCTATATAAAATGGGGGACGTTTTTAATATGATTGCAGAGTTGCCTCAGCCGACGATTGCAGCTATTAATGGTTTTGCGTTTGGTGGCGGTTTAGAGCTTGCTCTATGTTGTGATTTTAGATTTGCGGCGGATGTAGCTAAGGTAGGCTTAACTGAAACAGGTCTAGCTATTATTCCTGGAGCGGGAGGGACGCAAAGGCTTCCTCGCTTAATTGGTGAAGCAAAAGCAATGGAATTAATACTCACAGCGAAGAGATTATCAGCCATAGAAGCAGAGCAATACGGTATCGTAAATGAGGTATGCAATGAAGATACATTGTTCGATACAGTCATACAATTTGCGAGTAAAATGCTTAATAACGGCCCAATCGCACTTAAACAAGCAAAGTTTGCTGTAAAACAAGGAATGAATACTGACTTACATACAGGATTACATATAGAAAGAAAAGCTTATGAAGTGTTACTGCCTACAAAAGACAGAGTAGAAGCATTACAAGCCTTTGCAGAGAAAAGAAAGCCGAATTTCCAAGGAAACTAACTGTTTTAAAAACCCTTTAACCACTATTTATTCATTAGTTGTTAAAGGGTTTTTTGTGGAGATAATAGCGGCTGAAAAAACTAAATATATTTACTTCAGTACCAGACATAGAAACAGGAGAACCTAGCATACACCATATAAAACAATATCTTCATTTTGTTATCTTTGTTGTAAGGTGAGCCATAGTCATTTTGGCGCATCACTCAGGAATACGATGGAAATGAGAGCTGGGCAAAATCATGCGTATCGCTTAGATCCGGAATAGGAAATAAATCTAAGAAAATAGGATGATTAAGAAGGATAAGGGAAAGTCACAAATAAGTTACTCACTATCTATGGAAGGTGAGTATCTTAGCTTAGAAATCAAGTAGATAGTAATGTGCTGCTTGACAAAGTAGGGTAGTATACATTCGACCAAAATACAGACCAATATTTGGTGTTGAACGAAAGAAGTGAAAAAAATGTTAAATATTTGCGAAAAAAACAATTGACTATGATAATCATTATCAACTACAATTACGTTGTAACGGTCATCATCCTAATTACCTAGTCCATAAAGGGGAAGGAGGCATATTATTTTTTTTGTATAACATTGAGAATGATAATCAATTAAATTCCTATGGCTTATTGTATAAGGGTGAAGATAAGTTTTTTTATTTCAATATAATTGAGAATGATAATCAATTATATAGAGGAGGGTATATACTTGTTAGTCAAAAAGTTTTCGGCTCTACTTTTATCAGTAATTGTATTTTTAGCCATTACTCCAGCCCTACATACGTCAGCTGCACTAACTGATGGTACATATTCTGTGTCGTACTCAGTTATTAAACCAGATAGTGGCTCAGCATCCATGGCAGATGGGTATTTTGCAAAGCCAGCAAAAGTAAAAGTAGAAGGTGGCAATATAACGGTCCAATTAACAACAACGAGCAGCATGATTAAAGATTTCCAAGTTGACTCAAAAAATGTATCTGTGCTATCAACTAGCGGTGAAAATGAAACAGTTCAGTTTACAGTAAATAGTATTTCTCAACCTGTAAATGCAAAAATTCATGTCGTTGCAGATGCCTCTTATGATCACTGGTATTCTATTAGACTGTCTTTTGATGAAGCGAATGCAAAGTTAATTGAGGCGGCAACGAATAATCAAGAAACAGCACCTGCTTCATCTGGTGGTGAAGAAGATAATAATACCAGCGGCCAGAATCAAGAACAAGAAGTTGTAGCTAATCCAGAGACAGGAGACAATGTTCAACTTTATGTTCTACTAGCTATCGGTGCAGCTTTATTTATTTTATTCACTTATCAAAAACAAATGAAAAGGGGTTAAATATGAAACGCATATTAAGAGTAACAGTTGCACTATTTGTACTTGCTTTAGCTGTTTTACAAAATGCCTCACCAATAAAAGTAAATGCTGCGCAAGATTTAGCAAATGGGAAGTATACCATTAATTATCAAATTCTATATAATGGTCAGCCTAATGCAAGCTGGAATAGTTTTTTTGAAAATCCTGCATCATTAACAGCAAAAGATGGAGCATTAAGCATCACAATAAAAATTAATGGTGCCAACCAAGTAATGCAAAAGATACAAACAGAGTCCAATGGTACCTATCAAGATGCCCAAGTTGTAAGTGAAGACCAGGCTTCAAGAGTATATCAATTTCCTGTTGATGGACTGGATCAGTCAACAAATGTGAAATTATTCATGTCTTACGGAACCCATACTATTCAACTTTCTTTTGATGAAAATTCGATTACAACAGTTGAATTAGATCAACCTGATGAACCAATACCAGAAGAGCCAGGCACAGAAGAACCGGGAACTGAGGAGCCAGGCACAGAAGAACCGGGAACTGAGGAGCCAGGCACAGAAGAGCCGGGAACTGAGGAGCCAGGCACAGAAGAGCCGGGAACTGAAGAGCCAGGCACGGAAGAGCCGGGAACTGAGGAGCCAGGCACAGAAGAGCCGGGAACTGAGGAGCCAGGCACAGAAGAGCCGGGAACTGAGGAGCCAGGCACAGAAGAACCGGGAACTGAAGAGCCAGGAAATGAAGAGTTAGCAGATGGTCAATATACAATCAATTATCAAGTGTTATATGATGGGCAACCAGCACCTGCAAATTGGGCAGGATTTTTCCAAAGCCCAGCGACGTTAACGATTGCAAATGGTGTTCCTTATATTTCTTTCAACTTAGGGGCAAGTCATGTAATTACTAATCTTCAATCAGAATTAAATGATGTTTTTGAAGATGTAGAAGTAGTAAGTGAGAACGCTGCAGAACAAACAAAACTAGTTAAATTCCAAATAGCAGATGTGAACCAATTGACTAATTTACGTATGGTTATGTCTTATGGTAGTACTCATGATGTAGCACTTGAGTATGATGTAGACAGCATCCAGCCGATTGGAATTGAAAATCCAGGAACTGAAGAACCTGGAGGAGAGAATCCGGGAACTGAAGAACCAGGCACAGAGGAACCAGGTGATAATGAGCCAGCACCAAATGATGATGTGTTAGCAGATGGTGAGTATCCATTACCATTATCTATTCTTGGTGTAGATTCTGATACGGAATCTGCATTTGCGAAGTATTTTGCGGATGAGGCTTTATTAACTGTAAATGACGGTGAGTATTCCCTGCAATTTACACAAGTGACGGGGCTTGATACGTTAGGGACAATCGAATTTGATATTGCTGGTGAAACCGTTGCTTTAGAAGAAATAAGTAGAGACGAAGAGGCAGGAGAACGTGTACTATCAGTTGATATCGAAGCAATCCAAGAAACATATGTAGCTGCTATCGAAGCCATTGGTGCCCCACATCTTTATCCTGTTCGATTTGTGTTAGATGTATCGAGCTTGGATGTCGAAATTGACGATGATGGTAATGGTCAAACACCCCCTCCAATCACTCCTGGGGAAGATAAGGGTAGCGGAAGTGGAAATAACAATGATAGTCATTTGCCATTTGACCGTAATGATAATCAAGAACAACCAAAAGATAATCAAAAAAATGTAACCAATGTAAAAACAGGTGATTCATTAAATTATCTTCAAGTAGGCATTTATGCAGCATTACTTCTTTTGTCTGGATTCTATTTATTTAGAAAATACAGATTAAAAGGAATGGGTATGTAAGGAATTTAGTAATAAACTGCTGTTCGCATTTTGAACAGCAGTCCCATTTGGAGGTTTCTTATGAAAAGAATTCAACTAACATTTTGCATCATGCTATTATTTTTCATTGCTGGGTGTGCAGGCGGACAGACTGCAGGTGAAGAGAAGGAAGCGAAAGATGAAGGTCAAACAGAAGAGGAAAAAGTAAGAATTGTTGCAACAACTACTGCTATAGCAGAAGTGATGAACGAACTGGAGCTGGATTTAGTCGGTATACCTACCACTTCATTTCCACTACCTGAACGATATCAAGATGTTGTCGAGGTTGGAAATCCTATGAAGCCTGATATGGAGGTCATTAAAACATTAAACGCCGATAAAGTGTTATCTGTGACTACATTAGAATATGACTTGAAGGACTCGTTTGTAAATGCAGGAATTGAAACAGATTTCCTCAACTTTCAAAGTGTAGAAAGTATGATCACAACAATCAAGGAATTAGGAGGTACATATCATCGTGAAGCTCAAGCAGAAGCTCTATCTCAAAACATTGAAAGTAAAATTGAAGAGATACAAGAAAAAACCACACAATATCAATCTCCAAAAGTACTAATCTTACTCGGGATTCCTGGTAGCTATTTAGTGGCAACAGAAAACTCTTATGTAGGTAATTTAGTGAAGGTTGCTGGTGGTGAGAACGCGATTACGGGCTTTAACGAAGAATATATATCAGCAAATACAGAGTATTTACATGAAGCAGATGCTGATGTCATTTTGCGATTATCACATGGGATGCCTGATGAAGTAGTTGAAATGTTTAATAGTGAGTTCAAAGTCAATAATATTTGGCAACATTTTAATGCAGTTAAAAATAATCGCGTATACGATCTGAGGGAACCTTTATTTGCCACAACCGCTAATTTGAATGTAACAAACGCACTTGATGAGCTTGTAGACATACTATACGTAGATTAAAAGGAAGAAGCTTATGAATAAAAAAAATTTCTATTTTGTAATCGTGACCATTCTTTTGTTAGTAGTGACGGGCTTTTCTGTTTTAAGTGGAAGTGTATCTGTCACGATCAAAGAATTAATAATGGACCTGTTTTATGGAGGAAATGAGGAAGTAGCTGTCATTCGCGATTTACGCTATCCCCGCATTATCGTTGCAATGTTTGCTGGTGCGGCCCTATCAGTAGCGGGTGTGCTGTTTCAATCAGTGATGAGGAATCCATTAGCTGATGCAGGGGTCATCGGGATTTCGGCCGGGGCGAGCTTCTTTTCTTTGTTTGGTATGTTGTTTCTTCCGGGCTTATATATAAGTGGGCCGTTATTTGCTTTCATTGGGGGAAGTATCGCTTGTTTTCTCGTTTATTCTATGAGCTGGAAATCAGGATTAAGTCCTTTACGTATTATTTTAACGGGTATTGCTGTTAGCGCAATGTTTACAGGTTTAAGAGAAGCACTCTTAATGATCTGCAGTTATTTCAATATCGCACTCGGTCCATCTAATAGCTCTACGTTAACAATGAAAACATGGGCAGAGGTTGAAATCATTGTCATGTATGGCATTCTTGGTCTCGTGCTAGCATTCTTAGTCAGCCCATGGTGTAATCTATTGGCATTGCAAGATAAAAAGGCTAAGAATTTAGGTATGAATGTCAATGTCTCAAGAATAATGATATCAGCCATCGCTGTACTTTTAGCTGCAGTTGCAACGTCTGTTGCCGGAGTCATTGTATTTGTTGGCTTACTCGTTCCTCATATTGCTAGGCAATTAATCGGTACGGACCATAAAAGATTAATCCCATTTTCTGCTATTGCAGGTGCATTATTAATTTTGACGGCTGATACACTAGGTCGTACGCTAATCGCTCCACTAGAGATACCAGCTTCGACGATTATGGCTGTCATCGGTGGGCCGTTCTTAATATTTCTATTAAGAAAGAGTGATAAAGTTTATGGAATTTAAATCCATTCAATTTTCATACGATAAAGAAAAACAAATATTAAAAGACAATACTGGGGTTTTTCCAGCAGGGAAAATATCTACCATTATTGGGCCTAACGGTTCCGGTAAATCAACGCTATTATCTTTATTAGCAAGAGATGAAAAATCGACATCCGGATCGATAATGATCGATGGCAAACAAATACACACCTTTAAACCAAAGGAGTTTGCAAAGTTAGTAGGAACAGTCTACCAGCAAAATGAAGCGCCGATAGATTTAACAGTAGAGAAGCTCATTGCTTTTGGTAGATTACCATATAAGCGAGCCTTTCAAAAGTTGTCCTTAGAGGATGAGGAAGTCATCGATTGGGCAATTTCATTAACCAAGCTTGAAGACAAACGAGAACGGCCGTTGAATCAATTATCTGGCGGGGAACGGCAAAGAGTTTGGATAGCGATGGCGTTAGCGCAGAAAACAAAAATGCTTTTCCTTGATGAACCAACAACGTATTTGGATATGTATTATCAGTTGGAATTATTAGAGCTGATTCAATTACTTAACCGAGAATACGGTTTAACGATTGTGATGGTTCTTCATGATATTAATCAGGCAGTACGCTATTCTGATCAGCTTATTGTCATGTGTGATGGTGAAATTGTTGCATCTGGTCTGCCCCAAGAAATCGTCAACGAATCCTTAATTAAAGATATATATGGCGTAGATGTTTGTGTAGAGCATAATATTCGTACGGGACTGTATTTAGTTCCTTTAGGAACATGACAATGAAAATGCTCAAAACATTAGTTAACCTTTTGGCTATTGGTGTTTTCCTCTATGCTGGTTCACAACTTTTTATCATTTTTTATGACTATTATGAGAACAGGCAAAACATGAATAATGTGCAAGAGATTTATCGGGCAGATGAACATGAGCCAAATACGCAAACAACAGGATTAAGAGGGCAGTTTGAACCATTAAAAGAATTAAATGAAGATATTATAGGCTGGATTACGGTTGACGATACAGCGATTGATTATCCGATATTACAGACACGGGATAATGACTACTATTTAACAAGAAATTACTTGCGAGAAGAAACTAGAGCTGGAAGTATCTTCATGGATTATCGCAATAATATCAGCGATGAGGAGGATCTTAATACGGTCATATATGGACATCGAATGAAGGATGGTACAATGTTCGCTGGTTTGAAGAAGTATTTGGATTCATCTTTCTTTAATAAGCACCAAGTCATCTATTACGATACGCTTTATCAAGGCTATGATTTGGAAGTTTTCTCTGTTTATCAAACGAAGACTGATTTTTATTATATTGATACAGATTTTTCAACTGATAAAGAATATGGCGACTTTATTCATTCGTTAAAGGAAAAATCTGTACATGAGACAGATGTGCAAATAACAGGAAATGATAGAATTGTCACCCTTTCAACTTGTGATTACTCTTTAGATCGAACAGAAGGAAGGCTAGTTGTCCATGCGAAGTTAGTAGAAAGGGGATAAAAAGTGATGAGAAAATGGTTAGGCGCATTTTTGCTTGGCACATCCATTAGTTTAGTAGGCTGTGGCGTACAAGATACAGAACATGCGGTCTCCTCTTCAGTAGAATCGTTATATACAATAGAAGATTTTGCTGGTAGGGAAATTGGTTTTGTTGAGGAGCCGACTAAAATAGCTGCATTAAGTAATGGTGATGTCGATATTATTTATTCATTAGGAGAGAAGGTAGTTGGCAGACCGAATGCCGATACGTGGATTAAAGAAGCCGAGGAAGAACAACAAATTGGCTCTACACATGAAGTTAATTTAGAGAGAATAGCATTACTGAAACCTGACGTAATATTAGCCAATCGAACGTTGAATGAAAAAGATGTACCTTCATTGGAATCATTAGGAGCAGAGGTAATTTTAACGGAAGCAAATTCAATTGAAGACATTATGAATCAAATTTCACTTTATGGATCGATGTTAAATAAAGAAGAAGAAGCGAAGAGTGTAAAGTCAGATCTAGAAACGAGGTTAAAAGAGGTAGAACAGCCATCGACTGCAGCTCGCGTTTTACTTGTTTATGGTGCGCCAGGAACATATATGGCCGCTCTACCGAATTCTTTAAGTGGGGATATCCTAACACATGCAGGCGGTGAGAATATTGCTGCAGATTATCAAGCGTTAGAGAGTTTCCCACAATATGCACAAATCAATACGGAGAGAATTATTGAAGCGAATCCTGACTTTGTCATGTTAATGACCCACGGGAATCCCGAAGAGGTGAGGGATGGGTTTATAAAAGAAATGCAACAAAATGCAGCTTGGAACTCTATTGAAGCTGTGAAAAACGGCAGAATTGAAGTGTTACCGGCTGACCTATTTGGTACAAATCCTGGCACAAGGGTTGTGGAAGCAGTCAGTTTTCTCTCAGAGAAGTTGAAAGTGAAGTGAACCATCATTGAATGTAGTTAAAAATAAGAAAGTCGTGTTGACTTTCGTGGTCCTAATTATGCTTACACTACTATCTGTCTATGCAGGTATTTCCTTCGGAGCCATTTCTATACCGTTAGTTGAAATCCTCCAAGCTTTTCAAGGAAATGGGGTGGAAATGTATCAGACGATTATATTCGATTTACGTTTACCAAGGGTACTAGTTGCTTTATTAGTGGGCGCATGTCTTGCTGCCTCGGGGGCTTTGTTGCAAGGTGTGATGAAAAATCCATTGGCTGACCCGGGGATTATTGGTGTTTCTGCTGGTGGCGGTTTACTTGCTGTCATAACGATGCTCGTTTTTCCTGCTTACAGCTATTTATTGCCGGCAGGTGCATTTATTGGCGCATTTCTAACAACGATACTCATCTATTTACTAGCATGGGAAAAAGGCGCTTCTCCAGTGAAAATTATTCTGGCAGGTGTGGCAATGAATGCCCTTTTAGGTGCTTTAATGAATGGTGTTATGGTCATCTATAGTGATCGCGTGCAAGCTGTTCTCTCGTGGCTCTCTGGTGGCTTGAATGGGCGCAGTTGGTATCATCTTGAATTCATGTTGCCATATGCAGTTATTGGTCTACTGCTTTCTTTTTTTGCTATTAAAAAAGCGAATCTTATGCTTTTGGGTGACGAAACAATAAAACTACTTGGTCAAAATGTAGAGTGGGCAAGATTACAAATGATATTGCTGGCTTCTTTTTTAGCAGGAACCGCTGTCAGTGTTGGAGGGTTAATTGGTTTTGTTGGTCTAGTCGTACCTCATATGATTCGATTAATTATTGGTGAAGATTATCGCTATCTTTTACCATTTTCAATCCTAGGTGGAGCTAGTTTAGTAGCTTTTGCCGATACTGTAGCAAGAACATTGTTTGACCCAATTGAATTACCTGTTGGCATATTGCTCGCTTGCATAGGTGCACCATTCTTTCTTTATTTATTGAGGAAGAGGAGGGTTTCTGCATGATTGATTTGCAGCAAGTCGCGTATAAGCAAGGGAATTTTCAGTTAAAAGATATCCATCTGACATTTCCAACAGGGCAAATTACAGGGATTGTCGGACCGAACGGATCGGGTAAATCGACACTATTAAAATTGGTAGCGAAACTTATATCCGCTAACCGAGGAGATATTCTTATAAATCATGAGAGTATCAATAACTATACAAGAAAGAATTTAGCGAAAGAGTTAGCTATGCTCGTTCAACTAAAGGAGGGGATGCCGGGGTTCTCAGTGCGACAAATGGTTGCATATGGAAGAACACCTTATCAAAAAATGATGAAAAGTGAGAACGTAGAAGACAATGAAATCATTGATTGGGCAATGAAGGTAACTGGTATTACTCATATGAGCGATCGTCTTGTGCAAACATTATCGGGAGGAGAACAGCAACGTGTCCGCATTGCGATGGCACTTGCTCAAAAAACGAATATTTTGCTCTTGGATGAACCGACGACTTACTTGGATATCGGACACCAAATTGAACTGATGTCATTGCTAAAAGAACTGAATCAACAGTTTAAAATGACCATTGTCATGGTACTTCATGAGCTCCAATATGCAGCGATGTATTGTGATTCAATGGTAGTTCTGCAAGGAGGGGAAATTGTCGCAACCGGTCTCCCCAAGGATATCCTAAATGCAGAATTACTTAAAAAAGTATATAAACTTGATGCTGATGTAATATTTGATGGAAAAGTGCCATTAATTAAACCAAATCAATTTTAAGGGGGAACCTGAGATGTATATTGTAACAAATACTGTTCACCTTCAACCAGGAAATGCTGATATGTTTGTTGAGAGATTTAATCGAGAAGGTAAGGTAGAAACGATGCCGGGCTTCGTTGGTTTAGAAGTGATGTTAACGGAAAATACGAAAGACTATGAAGAAATAACTATTGTTACAAGATGGGAAGATCCAACAGGCTTTAAAGGCTGGATGAAAAGTCGAGAATTTAAAGATGCCCATGCCCATAGAGGCGGAATCCCTGAATTTATTATTAAAAACAAAACGACCTATTATCAAGTAAAGTTACGTCGCAAGCCAAGAATAGAGACAGAAAGCTCTGTCGGGTAATTGTACTTGGTTACTTACAAACAGAGTGTAAAGACATCCTATTTGGGGATGTCTTTTTTTGAATGTTGGAATAATCAATAGAATATAGACAATAAGCGTTTAAAGGGAGGCAAACTGATTAGAAATCGATCGGTGTATCATCATAAAGAAACGATGTTTTCTTTAAACATCATAATAAGAAAAATTGTACATTATTTGAGCTGTTCTTTTTCTTGCCCATCTTACTTGTCCACGACCTGGATGGTGAGGTTATTTTCTCTTTTGTCATATCCTTTGAGGTTACCATTTCATAATCAGTCTATTATTCAATGGTGAAAGGATGATGAGTAAGTTTGCGTTTAAATTCAATATATATGTCTTCATTAGGGGAAACAATCGTTGGCTTATGGACCTTCCTTTTAACAAGGGTCTAATGCTTGATGTAGCTACTCTGAATTCAGGTCCCATTTAACTATAATAAGGGGATTTCTTGGACAAACAATTTCATTTAAGATATGCGTATTGATTATCCTATGTATCAGAAAATGTTTAAAAGTCAAGTCTTGAAAAAGAACGTATGTTCCCTTAAGTTTGTATCTAAAGAACTTATAAATGAATTATTCTTTTGAAAGTAGGTAGGTATACAGTGAAGCTTGACACACCCAAGATCCCTGAAGATCTAACTGAAAAGAGATTTACAGATATTTTTTACGAAGAAGATCCGGAATTTGAAATGTGTATGGTTACCGATTCAGAATTTGCCAACGAAGTACTTGATCGAGTGAGACTATATAAAACAGTGATTAGGAATTGTAATTTCACAAATACGGATTTTAGGCGAATTGATCTTACTGATGTACGCTTTGAGAATTGTGATTTATCCAATGCTAATCTGGGTAATGCCTCCATGAATCGAGTTGAGTTTCTTAATTGTAAGTTACTTGGCAGCAGCTTAACAGAGTCTTATATCGGTAATACAAGATTTATGGAATCAATTCTTAATATGGTTACGTTCGGTGACTCAAAACTTGAAAAGGTGATTTTTGATAATGCTGCGTTAAAAAACGCTGACCTTTTTGCCTGTAAGCTTAAAAAAGTAGAATTTCTGTCATGCAACCTTAATGGCGCAAACTTTGATGAGACACCATTAAAAGGAATTGATATTAGCTCATCCGATTTTGATTCTTTAACTGTTTCAATAGACAACTTAAGAGGGTGTATAGTATCAACGTCTCAAGCGATACAATTCGCTTCGTTATTAGGACTAAAAATCCGACAGTAATGTCCCCTTTAACTTCGTAATTTGATTTTAATGGCACAAAATGTCTTATGAAAGCTTTATTTATCATAAAAGGCAAACAAATTTTGATGATATTTATGCAAAGTTTCTTTTTGCCAACATGTAGTAATATTTTAAATGAGAGGTTGAAATAGATGTCAAATTATCAAGTCATTGATTTAGAAAGTTTTCCAAGAAGAAATTATTATGAGTATTTTATGGCGACAGACACAACCTTTGAAATGACAGTAAAAATTGATGTTTCGCGAGCAGTTGAAAAATGCAAAGACGAATCTATAAGTTTTTATGCTTACTCCATTTTTAATTTGACTAAATCGGTTAACAAGATTCCGAATTTGAGGTATGCCCACAAAAATCAGCAATTAGTAGAATGGCAAGAATTAGTGCCAACGTTTACGAACTTTAATCAAGAAACAGAGTTATTTTATAGTTTATGGTTGGAAGAATTAACAGATTATAAATCAGTTGACTGTGAGTACAAAAAGCTTATAAAAGACTATGCAAACACAACAGATATCGCACCAATGGAAGAGGTCCCACCAAATGTGGTAAACATTTCATCAATTCCTTGGATGCATTTTGAACATTTTTCATCTCACGCAGGAGCTATTAAAAATAATTTAACACCAATGATTACTATTGGAAGGTATGAAAAGGTAGGTTCACAGTTGCTACTGCCGGTGAATATTAAGGTTCATCATGCAACAGTAGATGGTTATCATGTATCGCTTTTTTTTGATATACTGCAACGTGAAATGAACCGTTAACTTTTAGCGCTCTCACTATAATCGTTTTTTGAAAATGTTTCTAAGAATAGAAACTTTAAAATATTCATTTTTGTTAGCTTGATGGCTATGGGGGAGAATCGCATAAAAACTTAAAGAAAACGATAGAGGCCCAATTATGGGAGATGACCATTAGAAAATCACCAAACTTTTTTATGAAAATTAAACAACGATCAATATTTCACAAAGAAAATTGAAGTAGAACTTGAGGAAGCAAATACTCTTTTAGAGATGAGTGACATTATAATAGTTGAAAGGATATAAAAAAGAGAAGGTCTGTTAATCTTATCTTTTTTGTTACTTTTATTCTGGATTTATTTTTACTAAGACCTTACTGTACTGATACACACCGTGATTAACTTTGGAATAGTAAATTTAGTCAAACAATCACCTTTGAATATCTATATAAGCTAATTGGACATGAGTTAGATCAATAAAAATATTAGATGTTGATTGTGGCTTTAGGCATTTTAGGGGGCTATTAACAAAAAGAAGATTTATTATACAATCTACCGGATTAGATATCATTATGAATTTTATTAGAATCTCTAGATGAAATATCCGAATAGACATTTTATCTACAATCCAGGGAAGATGTATGACATATAGCACCTCCTAAAATAATTTTACGCAGCCAACATCTACAACACATTTGCCACTATTGAGACTATGCCAACAACAAGAATCTTGAGTAGAAGGTATTTTATCTTTACCTACTGTAATGATAGATACTGGTGAAGTAGAGTTTCGAAAAAAACAAGAATACTCGTTAGAACCAAAATGATAAAACCTAGACTTCCAAAAAACCACTTCAAATAAATCCTCCCCTAATATTGTTTTTTATTTGACGACCAAATTCGTATTTCGTTATAGCCAACGACACTTCTTTGTAACTCTTTCGTAGTTTCTAGAAATTAAAATAGAATGAGTAGATTTAAGGAGGAAAAAAAAACATGAAAAAATTATGCAATTTATTGGCAATTAGTTTATTATGAGTATGTAAGGTATTTGACCCTGTACCAAAAGAATCAGTGCTAGCAGATGGTCAAAGTGTTAGTGGCTCATACGGCAGGAGAACTATACCTTATATGTGCCATCATCTTATGAAGGGAGTGATTAAGTTCCGTTAATGGTGATGTTGCATGACTGCACGCAAGCTGTTAGTCAATTTGCGACATGTTAAAAATGAATGCGCTTTCATAAGGGGGTTTTCTCGTTTTATCCTAATAAAAGTGCTTCTGCTAATAATAATAATTATTGGAATTGGTTTGAAGAGAGATGGCTGGCCTAGTATCTTTACAGGAAAGATATGCGCCAATATTTTGCGATATAACAAAGTCTATAGGGTTATCAACTGGAGAAGGGATGCTATTTTAGAGGCAACTGATCCAGAAGTGTTTTGTTGGTACGGGTTTAGAGTATAAAGCAGTGAAGAATACCGGTAATTGCAATCACTTCGAACAAAACAGAGTGGAGAGCGGTTTTTAACCAAATGAAACAGAAAAAAATCAGTGCCTGGCGGTTAAACTTACAAGGTTGAAAAATATAAGACTACTGAAAATAAGGTTCTTATGCTGAAGGTAACTATTCAAAAGTTTTTGTAGGGAGCTCGTTGCTGATGGGGGAGGGGGGGAGTAACAATAAAAGTTGGTTGACAAGTGGATGTATAAAGGCACGTATCGAGGCATCCTTTCATTTGATACAACGAGAATACAAGAAGGTTACCACATAGCGAAAAACCGGGTGTACCTTAAGCTATGATAGAGGGGTGTCCCATAGCTTATTTTAGATTTAAAAGTAGCGATATTAGATTAGTGCCATGAATTAATATACAACAGTTACGGCGTCTAATATAGTACAAGCTACTATCCAACAAGATTCCTACGTAGAGTCTATTATTCAGAGCCAGTATTAACTGTAGATGATTACTACAGAAAAAGTACAATTTCGCATAAAAACGAACACAACTGCAGGACTCAATGCAAACGATGTAGAATTGTATGTTGGGAAAAGGGTATTCATTAGCTGATTATTTTTATCCAATAGTGGTAGTAATATACTCTGAATTAATTGAAAATTTATAATAATTAATTATATATTAGTGTAGTTCCAATTTCATGGAATTCATTCTATTTTTTAGTGTCAGATAACATAAATTTTTGGAAAATAATAAAAAGTTCTTGTCTCCTTAGTATTATATGTATATAATTTAATGAACCAAAGCACAAAAGCGTAAAAGCGATAAAGTAAAGGGGATGAATGAATAGTGAAAAAGAAAAATATGTGGAAAACATTATCGACAGCTGGATTATTAAGTGCATTAATATTGGCAGGGTGCGGAAACTCTGAAGAAACAACGAAGGAGGCAAGTGGAGAAAGCGGTGAGAAAAGCTATCAAGTCGGTATCACGCAAATCGCTGAACATCCAAGTTTAGATGCAGCATCTGTTGGCTTTCAACAAGCATTGAAGGATGAGGGATTAGAAGTAGAATTTGATACACAAGTTGCACAAGGGGATCAAAATAATAATCAATCGATTGCGAACAACTTTGTAAGTGATCAGGTGGATTTAATCTTTGCTAACTCTACACCAAGTGCACTAGGTGCATTAAATGCTACAAAGGATATTCCGATTGTGTTTACTTCTGTAACAGATGCTGTTGGTGGCGGACTTGTTGATTCTATGGAAGCACCTGGCGGAAATATTACAGGCACATTAGATAATCACCCAGATGCCATACCGAATACAGTAGAATTCATAGACAAATATTTTGATATTGACACAATTGGCGTTGTTTATAATTCCGGTGAAGCCAACTCTGTATCGCAAATTGAGACAGTGAAAGAAGTAATAGAAGGAACGGGATTGAAATTAGCTGAAGCAACTGTTTCAACATCAGCTGAAGTGAAACAAGCCACAGAATCATTAGTCGGTAAAGCAGATGTCCTTTATATCATTACAGATAATACAGTAGTTACAGCTCTAGAGTCAGTCGTTCAAGTGGCAACAGATAAGAAAATTCCACTTTTTGTTGGTGAATTAGATTCTGTCGCTCGTGGCGGATTTGCTGCATACGGGTTTGATTATAATGATATCGGTTATGAAGCAGGTGTGATGGCAGCAGAAATATTAAAAGGTGAGAAAGAAGCAGGCGAAATGGATGTACAATATCCACAAAATCTAAAGCTTGTTATAAATAAAGAAGCGGCTGAAGCAATGGGTGTTGAACTAAATCCTGAATGGGAAGAATCTGCGGAATTTATTGAATAATTGACAGGTATCTTATTCAGCACGACAGATGAAAGGGAGAGAGCATAATGCCTTCAGCAATATTTGGCTCCATTGAAGCAGGTGCAATTTATGCATTAATGGCGTTAGGTGTATATTTATCTTTTAGAGTATTAGATTTTCCTGATTTAACTGTTGATGGTAGTTTTGTGACTGGTGGAGCAGTTGCTGCCGTTTTAATTGTAGGAGGAACGAATCCATTTTTAGCAACAATTTTAGCTTTCGTTGCCGGTTTTCTAGCTGGTAGCGTGACAGGGTTACTTCATACAAAAGGAAAGATCAATCCTTTATTATCAGGGATTATCATGATGATTGCTTTGTACTCTATTAATCTACGCATTATGGGTAAGTCGAATATCCCACTATTATCAGAGGAAACCGTCATTACAAAACTAACTGATTTTTGGCAAGGATTAGGTTTAGATAATGCCTTAGCTTTCATTGGCTTTGTGCCAAAAACATGGGCAATCTTAATTCTTATGCTTATATTGGCTCTTTTTGTCAAAGTAATGATTGATTGGTTCTTGAAAACTGATATTGGTCTGGCCATTCGAGCAACAGGTAATAATGAAACGATGATTCGTAGCTTTTCAGCGAATACAGATACATTAAAAATATTAGGTCTAGGGCTATCTAACGGTTTGGTAGCTTTATCAGGTGGCTTAGTGGCACAATACAATGGGTTCAGTGATGTCGGCATGGGTATAGGCATGATTGTTATTGGGCTAGCTTCTGTTATTATCGGCGAAGCGATTTTTGGTGCAAAAACAATTTTTCGAGCAACGTTAGCTGTTATCGGTGGGGCGATTCTGTATCGTATTATTGTTACATTAGCGCTACGCGTGGAGTTCTTAGAAACGGGAGATATGAAATTAATTACGGCATTGATTGTCGTCTTCGCGCTTGTCCTACCGAAGATTCTTGAGAAGCAAAAAGAGAGACAACGAAAGAAAAAACGAATGCTTCAAGCAGGAATGGAATAAGTAGAAGAGAGGGGTGACGACATGCTTGAATTAAATCAGATTCATAAAATCTTCAATGAAGGCACACCAGATGAGAAGATTGCACTAACACAGATGAATCTCGATCTTCATCAAGGCGATTTTATGACGGTCATTGGTAGTAATGGGGCAGGAAAATCGACTTTAATGAACATTATCTCAGGGAAGTTAATACCGGATGTCGGTCAAGTAATTATTGATAGAAAAAATGTATCGAATGTAAAGGAAAATAAACGGGCACGTCTAATAGGGCGCGTATTCCAAGATCCAATGGCAGGGACTGCACCTGCAATGACGATTGAAGAGAACTTAGCTATTGCCTACACAAGAACGAGATCACGCGGCTTGCATATAGGCGTTTCGAAAAAAAGAAAAGCGTTTTTTCAAGAAAAATTAGAGATGCTTCATTTAGGTTTGGAAAACAGACTGCAAGCAAAAGTAGGTTTATTATCAGGTGGTGAGAGGCAGGCATTGTCTCTTTTAATGGCAACCTTCACTGAACCTAAAATCCTTTTATTGGATGAGCATACGGCTGCATTAGATCCATCCCGGGCAGAATTGATTACGAATTTAACGAAAGAAATTGTTGATAAATTCCAATTAACGACATTAATGGTAACTCATAATATGCAGCAAGCGATTGACCTAGGAAACCGGTTAATTATGATGGATAAAGGCCAGATTATTTTCTCTGCGGATGAGAAGCAAAAATCGCAGCTTACGGTTGAAAAATTATTAAATGAGTTTCAACAAATTCGTGGTGAAAAAATGAACAGTGACCGTGCAATACTTGCATAAATGAAGATTTTAGTGTGAGAAAGAGTCCGTTAATGGGCTCTTTTTTTGTGGTGCGGGAGTTGATTTTTATGTTTCTTCAATAGAATGTTAATAAATACGATACCAGGGTGGCTTCTATTTAATGATTTTGACTTGGTGAAGAAATGGTTGATCAAATCTTGTAATGAAGCATAATCTAAGATAGCAATTTCTTCATAAAACCGTACACCCTTGATCTTCTAATGGACAATATTCATAAACGGTGATACTGTCACAACTTATTGGTGCAAGTGGACTTTCTAGTTGGCGAATGACTAGTAGGAGAAGCGTAAACATAGAAATAGCCACCTGATAAAAGGTGACTATGCAAATTACCTCACAACCTAATTCTTTACCAATAATTTCATGAATTTTCTTTTACCTACTGAAACAATCATATTATGGCTAATCGTAGTCGTTTCCATTTCAGTGGTGATTTTTTTACCATTTATTTTAATTGCGCCACCAGCAATCATTCTTTTTGCCTCGGATTTTGAAGGTAGTAAGCCTGTATTCACTAACAATTGCACAATGGTGATAGAAGTTGGGCCAGACCATATCATTGTCGGCAGATCTTCAGGTAATTCTCCTTTTTGGAAAATCGTAATAAATTGTTGTTCTGCTTTTTCAGCTGCTTCTTCATCATGGTTCATTTGTACAATTAGCTTTGCTAATTGCATTTTTACATCACGTGGATGGAGGGTTTGCTTATCTAGCCCTTCTTCTATTTCAGTTATTTCTTCAGGTGTAAGAGGTGTAATAAGTGTAAAATACTTCTCCATGAGTTCATCCGGAATGGACATTGCTTTCCCGTACATTTCGTTTGCTGGTTCATTAATACCGATATAATTATTCTTCGATTTTGACATTTTCTCAACGCCATCTAATCCTTCAAGTAGTGGCATCAGCAGTGCAATTTGCTTAGGTTTTCCAAATTTCTCTTGAAAGTGCCGACCCATAAGGACATTAAAGTGCTGATCGGTGCCCCCTAACTCAATATCACATTCAAGCACAACAGAATCGTATCCTTGCATGACTGGGTAGAAGAATTCGTGTAAAGAAATCGGCTTCCCGAAGGCAATTCTTTCTTCAAAGTCATCACGTTCCATTAAACGGGCAATGGTAATTTTACCAGCTAATTGAATGACATCATCAAACTTAAGTTGAGAGAGCCATGTTGAATTATAATGTAATTCAACTTTTTCCATATCGAGTACTTTACCGAATTGCTCAAAATAAGTTTGGGCGTTATGCTTCACTTCTTCATCGGTTAACGGCTTTCTAGCGATGGACTTACCTGTTGGATCACCAATCTTACCAGTAAAATCCCCAATTAATAATTGAATCGTATGACCATTATCTTGGAATTGCTTTAACTTCTTTAAAACAACCGTATGACCTAAATGAACGTCAGGAGCTGAAGGGTCTAAGCCAAGTTTTATCTTTAAAGGTTTATTTAATAAAATAGATTTTGCTAACTTTTCTTCTAATTCTTCAGTGGGTATTATTTCTTGCACACCTTGTTTGTATAACTTTAATTGTCTCTGTAACTCTTTTAATTGCTGTTCTGATAATTTTTCTTTCACAATTATTCACATCCTTAATAAATAATAAAAATCCACATCCCTAATAAAAGGGACGTGGATTTCACGCGTTACCACCCTAATTGAGAAGTATAATACTTCTCCACCTCAACATTTAACGAACGTAGCCGTTCATTGCAAGTAGCAATGAAAGTTCAAGAAGTTGTAATTCGCTTCATCCTTTATACCGACTCTCAGTCATTTGTCGGCTCTCTGTGATAGGGAGGAGGTTGCTACTAAGACTTCTATCATCACTTTTTCTTTATTAAAATTTATTGTCTTTAATGAGCCGGTAAAGGGTTGCAGCTAATTGCTTTTGATCGTCCGTTTTTAACCCTTTAACAATGGAGATTTCTCCCTCATGAAATTCGGGATAAAGCTCTTCAATGACTTCTTTACCCTTAGGGGTAATCACAACAAAGGTATTTCGGCGATCTCTTGGGTCGGTTTCCCTTCTGCAAAATGACTTATTCTCTAATGTACGCATAATATTACTGATTGTTGCTTTTGATACACCTGCAGAAAGGGCAAGCTCTTTTGTTTCCATTTTTCCATATATCCATAAATCATAAAGAATCGAAAAGGAAGTCCAAGAGATTTTATGCTTGGCTAACACTTCTTGCTCTAGCTTATTTTTAATGCCTTGGCCAATGCGATATAGGCTAGTGACTACGGCTATTGCATTTGGCTCTATCGTTGTTTTTTTACTTATCTTTTGAATGACCGTTGACTCTTCAGGATGCAAATAGCCATCTTCGTCTAATTGGTGAATAGGATCACTCCTCTATTATTTTCAGAATCATTAGCTATGAAATGATTCTACAAAAAAAGAAACAGAATTGCAACCCTTAAACTTAAGGGTAATACAAAACTGTTTGATAAATAATCATATCTTCCCCAATATTGCGATACGTATGAGCCTTGTTGGCGGAGAAACGGATGGAATTACCTGGTTGAATGGTATATTGTTGTTCATTAATTTCAAGTTGTAGTGTACCAGTAATCACCGTTACATACTCTTCAACACCTTCATTATGTTTTTCTGATAGATGTTCATAACCTGTCTCAATCTCGACAGTAAAAATTTCAAACTTTTTCCTTGGGTCAAATGGGAAGACCGGATATACGCGATATTTCCCACTATACTCCATAATGGGACTGATATCATGGCGATTAACCACATGAATAGGAGACTGCTGTTCCTGAATTAAAGATGAGAAGGAAACTTGTAATCCTGTGGCAATCTTCCATAATGTTGTCACTGTTGGGTTGGATTCACCACGTTCTATTTGTCCAAGCATCGCTTTACTTACATTAGTTAAGTTGGCTGTAGTATCTAGACTTAAACCTCGTGCTTTACGTAGATTTTTTAAGTTAACGCCGATATTTTTTTGAATATTATCCATAATTCCTCCGAAAATGATTGTTTAATATAACGTACAAATGTATAATATATTGTACAAATAACTAATCAGTTTATTTATTCAATATTATACTATTTTTGGGGATGAAGGGTAGGGAGAAATCTTGGCGGAGCTATTGTTACAAACAAGAGAAGTACCATTTCGAAAAGGGTTGCAGGCTGGTGTAAGTATTGCGATTGGTTATGCCCCCGTTGCACTTACTTTTGGCTTATTAGCAAAGACAGCAGGTTTATCTTTTATAGAGACCGTACTTATGAGTATGGTTGTTTTTGCAGGTGCATCACAATATATGGCACTTAGCTTAATTAGTTTAGGAACGAGTACTTTTGAAATTATTTTTACAACGTTTATTGTTAATATTCGCCATTTTCTGATGAGTACAGCGCTTAATGAAAAAGCAGAAGATGACAAACTAATGAAAAAGGCCCTCTATTCATTCGGCATTACAGATGAATCTTTTTCAGTTATTGCTACAAAAGACGGTGTGCAAAAAACTGGCTTTATTTTAGGTGTGAATATCATTGGGTATATGAGCTGGGTTACTTTTACGGCCCTTGGATACGTCGTTGGTGCAAACTTGCCACAAGTGTTACAAGAAAGCATGACAGTTGCGTTATATGCGATGTTTATTGGTCTACTTGTTCCTTCGATGAAAGGGAGTGCTAAGGTTGTTTACCTTGCTGCTATTGCTGCCGGATTAAACACTATTTTTACCTTTACAGGTGCACTTTCAACAGGATGGTCAATTGTTATAGCAACTTTAATTTCTTCCGTTCTTGTTGAGGTTATAGAAGGAATGAAGAGAGGGGATCGGCAAAATGAGCAATGAAGTACTTTGGTTAATTATTGGCATGGGTCTTGTTACATATCTTCCAAGGGTTGCCCCATTTTTACTTTTTAAAGGAAAGGAACTGCCTATATTTGTGCAATCTGTTTTAAAAAATGTTCCTTATGCGACACTAGGTGCTCTTATTTTTCCTGGGGTTTTGCTTATTGGAGAAAGCATCTGGTACGGCTTACTTGGTGCGGCGATTGCGTTTATCGTTGCTTATATTGGCGCGAATGTAGTCTTTGTTGTCCTTAGTGCTATTATTGTTTTGTCAGGTTACTCCTTATTCATCAGTTAGTTATTTCTTTCCTCCTTTTTGCAGTTCTAAATATGGAAAAGTATACTAAACTAAGTATGAAGGGTTGTACTTTTTTTCATTGAGATTAAAGGAGGGAACAAATTGGCAAGAAAAATTGGTCTTTATGGCATTCTTGGCTACTTTTTATATGGTTTATTCTTTTATTGGTATTTATTCCATTTTGCAAATACAGATTTACCGTTCGAGTATCAAGGTACAGTTGCTGATCCTGCCACTTTTTTAAATGGTAGAGAACTTGTATTAACTGAGGAATATTCGAAAATACGTAATTTACTATTTTTCTTGTCTACACCATTTGAATGGATATTTTATTTATCAATTCTTTTATTGGGCTTATCTGGTGCCTTTAAAAAATGGGCTGAGCAATCTTCTAAATTCAAATTTGTGCAAACGTCTATTTATGTTGCTTGGTTGTCACTTTTCGCCTTTATCGCTACGACACCACTCAGCTATATCAGTTATCATTTTTCAAAGCAGTACAATATTTCTACGCAAAGTTTTGCTAGCTGGATGAAAGATGAACTTATAGACTTTTGGGTGAACTTTGGCATGATGGTGCTTATCGTTTATGTATTATATCTGCTTATTAATAAAAGCAGGAAGCGGTGGTGGCTATATGCTTGGATGTTAACTGTTCCTTTTTCATTGTTTTTAATGTTCCTTCAACCAGTGGTCATTGATCCGTTATATAATGATTTCTATCCTTTAAAGAATAAGGAATTAGAGAGTAAAATATTGACGCTTGCTCATGAAGCAAACATCCCAGCTGACCATGTGTTTGAAGTCGATATGGCGGAGAAAACGAATGCTTTGAACGCTTATGTGACTGGTATTGGATCAAATTCCCGGATTGTTCTCTGGGATACAACTTTAAATAGATTAGATGATGACGGTATTTTATTTATTATGGCACATGAAATGGCGCACTATGTTGAGAAGCATATATATATTGGCATAGGCGGATATTTATTATTATCTTTAGTTGGATTGTATTTAACTTATCGCATAATGGAGTGGGCGGTAACGAAGTATGGAGATGCTTTGAAGATTCCAGCAGTAAATGATATCCGTTCCTTCCCATTATTTCTTATGATTATTTCCATGCTTTTGTTCATTTCTAGTCCGTTGTCCAATTTGGTTTCACGTTATCAAGAAACAAGAGCGGATCATTATGCAGTTGAATTAACAAAAGATCCAGAAGCGGGGATTGAAACTTTTCAAGAGCTTACCAAAGCTGGTCTTAGTCAAGTGAATCCACCATTACTTGTGAAGGTATTTCGCTATGGACATCCGACAATGTTGGATCGAATCATTGAATTAGAAGAATATCAAATAAAACATCGAGACGATGAATAGATAAAAAGAGGTACCATTTTATGCACACAGCCTTTTGCATTTGCAACAGGGGTGTGTATATTTTTTTCCTTTTTTCCCCTTCCTTACCTCCTAGTTATAATTTTAAAAATAAAAAATCCCCCATTGGTGGTGGAGGATAATAGGTTACGAGCCATATTCTTTTTGCAGTTGAATATATTCATTTGATAGTGTAATGAACATTTTTTTATTTTTGCAGTCTAATGCTTCATCTAATTTCACTTTTACAGCTTGCAGTTTTCTGTTTAGGATAGCGTCGCTAATGACCATGTCGACATATAAGTCTAAAACAAATGCTTCTTTTTTTCTTTTGCGTTTCATGGCGCTTGCTTTCATTAATTCGGCGTATGATTTTTCTTTCATAAAAATCACCCCAATGGCTTTTTATTAGTATATGTAAAGAATTGTATTTATTCAACTTATTTTTGAATTTTTAAAAAATTAAATATATTATTTTCAAATAAATTGTCAATTTAATAGGAAAAAAGACTGGTTATCATCTTCCCTTTCTGGTAAAATAGAGCTAATTTTAAAAATATTTAGTTTATTTTTCAAAAAAAGTAAAGGGGTGTACCGTTTTATGGCTGAGAAGGAAACGATGATTGAAGAGTATGAAATTAATACAGAAACAATGATGATTTTGCCAATTGAATATGGTAGTAAGATTTATTCTCATATTTATGAAATCGAAGGTGAAGCGGTTTCGCCTTTTAAACCGCTTGAAATTATTAAGAAAAGTTGTCGCTTCTTTGGTGCTAGCTATGAAGGTAGAAAAGAGGGGACAAGACAACTGACAGGTATTACACATAAAGCACCTATTACAATTGATCCCACTAATCTCATTTATTTTTTTCCAACAGCTTCTGCTACAAACCCCAACTGTATATGGATATCTAATGAGCATGTACTCCATTATCGTCCGCATGAGGGAGGACAAACAGAAGTAACTTTTAGAAATAGGCGTACGCATATTATCCCTGTTTCACATAACATATTTCAAAATCAAATTCTAAGAACCGTTCTGTTAAAAGATACGTTATCGAGCAGAATTGAAGAAACGGAACGAAAATCGCTTTACTTTCTAAAAAGAAAAAAAGCAGAGAAAGTTTCAGAAAACATTAACTTCCTTCGCAGATTATGATGGATATTATTTGCTAATTGGCGATGAAGTATAACGTTTGAATAAATAAAACTCCAGTAATTCATGGACTTTATTTCGTATACGAGGGTTAAAATAATTATGTTGCTCTTCATATCCTTTATAAAGAAACATGAACATTGTAAATGCTTCATCGCGCTTAATTTCTTGTACACTCAACTTTTCTTTATTCATATAGTGCTTCACGCTTCTTAATTCCTTCTGGATTACCCTCATTGTTTCATCAACTAAATTCACATAAGGTTGCTTCAACTTAAACGGACTTGCATCAATCACTTTTAAATCCCTATTAAGTATCGTAAGCACCATTGGCAAATAAATCGCTTGTTCCATAATATTCCGGTCTCGCTCAGGAATTCTTGTCATCGTAAATACTTCTCCTTTTTTTAGTATAGAACACTTGTTCTTATTATATTCTACTCTCATTAAAATATTCATGCAACTGTATCCATTTTTTGTTATTTGATTTTTAGCTTGAAAGAGCGGTATGAATTGCTCACAATAAAAGTGGATAAATAAAGGGGAATATTACTTACGTCACGAATAAAAGTGAGAAGAACCTATAGAGGAGTGAAGAGGATGAATGCAAAAAAACGAATCAAGCCGGAGGATCAATATCAACTAAAGTCGGTATCTGATCCACAATTAAGTAAGAATGGCTATGATTGTGTTTATATAGAAACGACCATGTGTGAAGAAGAAAATACATATAGCTCTCATTTGTTTTACATAAATACAAATCAACCTGCAGAAACGCAACAATTAACATACGGAAAAGGGAGAAACTTGGCACCAAGATGGTCACCAGATGGGTCACAAATCGCGTTTGTTTCTAATCGTAATCATGAGGTAAATCAAATATTTATGTTATCAATGAACGGAGGCGAAGCAAAACAACTGACAAATGAACCGAATGGTGCGACCAATCCTATATGGTCACCGGATGGTAAAAGAATTGCTTTTCAATCAACTGTAGAGAAAGAGAACCTTCCAGAAAAAAACAAGGATAAACCAGAGCCGGTTGAAATAGAAAGGATGAAATATAAGTCTGACGCCAAAGGTTTATGGTCTGGTGATTATCAACATATTGGAGTAATTGATATTGCTTCAGGAGAGCGTGAATGGCTTACAACAGGAGAGCAGGATTATTTTCTCCAATGCTGGTCTCCGGACAATCAATCTATTGCATTATTAGCCGATTTGGCAACAGATAAAGATCATTCCTTCAATAATGATGTATACATATTAGATGTTGAAAGTAAGCAGATGGAGAATATGACAAAAGGAGTTGCCAGCTTCTCTCATGTATCATGGTCCCCTGATGGCAAATGCTTAGGGCTAATTGGGTCGAAGTCGACCTATAGGAATGCTTCTTTGTCTAGGATATGGACATTAGATGTATCCACGGGAGAATTGACTTGTTTAACAGAAGAATGGGATGTACAAGTCGGTGATTATGTTGTTGCTGACTTCCATCAGTCTGCAAATGCTTCACAGATTTTATGGGCTGAGGATAGCTCGAGCTTCTATTTTCTAGCATCTGACCATGGCAATACAGTACTGTATTTTGGCACAGTTGAAGGAGCGATGTATCCGGCATTATTAGAAGAAAGGCATCATATTTATGGTGTTTCTACAGGAGGCACGATAGATAAAGCGATAGTAGCGATTAGCACACCTACTAATCCGGGAGATTTATACTTGTTGAACGTGACTAGTGGAGAAAAAACAAGACTGACAAATATTAATCAAGCTTTCTTTGAGGAAACGGCTGTTGCTGATGCAGAGGTCCTTCAATATCAATCGATAGATGGATGGGAATTACAAGGTTGGTTAATAAAGCCGATAAATCACGAGACAGGAGAGAAGTATCCTCTTATTGTAGAGATTCATGGTGGTCCACACATGATGTATGCCAATACATATGTCCATGAGTTTCAAGTGTTAGCCGCAGAGGGATATGCGGTGTTATATACAAATCCACGAGGCAGTCATGGATATGGACAAGCTTTTGTAGATGCTGTAAGAGGAGATTATGGTGGCAAAGATTATGAAGATATCATGGCTGCTGTCGATTATGTTCTCGAATATGATGAGGGAATTGACCGTGAGAGGTTAGGGGTAACAGGCGGTAGCTACGGTGGCTTTATGACAAATTGGATTGTCGGACATACAAATCGTTTTAAGGCAGCTGTTACTCAGCGCTCCATATCTAACTGGATTAGCTTTTATGGTGTAAGTGATATCGGCTATTATTTCACTGACTGGCAAATAAAAGGCCAGTTAAAGGATATAGAAAAATTATGGAAACATTCACCATTAGCATTTGTGGAGCAAGTAGAAACCCCACTATTAATTTTACATAGTGAAAATGATTTAAGATGCCCGATTGAACAAGCAGAGCAATTTTACATTGCATTAAAACACCATAACAAACAAGCGAAGTTTATTCGTTTTCCACAAGCTAATCACGAACTCTCTAGAAGTGGGCACCCCAACTTAAGAATGAAGAGACTTCATTATATAAAAAATTGGTTTAATGAATATGTTTAAAGATGCTTACCCCGGAAGTGTGATCACTTTCGGGGTATTTGGTAATATTTCGTAAGTGAAACTTTTTTCATGCTGTATCAGTCATATATAAAGGGACGAAAATATCTTTAAAAAGATGTAAAGATAATGAAGAAATGATTTAGAAAAAAGGCTGCAACGTGTATAATTCTAGTATATCTTTTAAAAGAGTTACTGTTCTGTTTATTCCAAAAGTAACAGTATCGGGATAATCTGATATTATTTACAAAAAGAAAGAAAAGAATAATAGGATGAAAGGATACATTTAAAATGAGAGCTGAAAGACATCAAGGAAAGAAGAAAAAGCGGAAATTTGGCAAAATAATAAGAAATTTATTTATCATATTCTTGCTTGTTGTTGTTGCAGTAGTAGGATATTCTTACTACCAATTTAAACAAGGTCTACAAACTTCTAAAGCAGATAATGATTCAAGTGTACCAGAGCAAGTATACGAATTTAATGGTGAAAAAGATCAATACGGTGGAACGAATATTTTACTCTTAGGTAGTGACTCAAGAGGAGAAGAAAATGCACGTGCAGATACAATTATGGTTGCACATTATCAACCTGATTCAGGCACTTATAAAATGATTTCTTTTATGCGCGATATGTATGTCGATATTCCAGGACATGGTCAAAATCGTATTAATGCTGCACTTGCTTATGGAGGACCAGAATTATTAAGGCAAACGATTAAAGAGAACTTTAACATCGACTCGCAATATTATGCGATTCTTGATTTTGAGGGGTTTGAAAAGGTCATTGATGTGGCTTTTCCAAACGGTGTAGAAATCAATGTAGAGAAAGAGATGTCTCAGAAAATCGGTGTAACATTAAAGCCGGGATTACAGAAATTGGATGGCGAACACCTTTTAGGATATGTCAGATTCAGAAATGACGCGGTTGGCGATTTCGGTCGAGTTGAAAGACAACAAAACGCGATTAAAGCAGTAATGAATCAATTTACTAGTTTAAATACGATAGCTAAACTACCTAAACTAGTAGGAGTTGTTACACCTTACGTCAATACCAATATGAAAACAAGTGACATCTTATATATGGGAAAAGATGTTTTAATGAATGGAAGCCCGCAAGTAGAGTCATTAAGAATTCCAGCAGATGGCACTTACCAAAATGTTAGAATTAGTGGAATGGCTGTTTTACAGGTTGATTTAGAAGCAAACAAACAAGAGTTACAACAATTTTTAACTAACTAAAAGAAGAATATCTATGTTTTTTCGAGCGAGAGAAGGAGAGTATGGATGGATTTAGAGAGTATCAGACAGTGGCTTACACTAGAAAATATATTAGCTCTAATTGAAGAATATCGTTCATTTGGCCCTCTTCCAGGAATTCTACTACCTTTAATAGAGGCATTTTTACCTTTTCTCCCGCTTTTTTTATTCGTGATGGCTAATGCGAATGCGTTCGGATTATGGGGCGGATTTTTATATTCTTGGATTGGCTCAGTTGCAGGAGCTTTGCTCGTTTTTTTTATCATTAGAAAATATGGCCAAGCGCGATTCTTAAGTGTAATTAAAAACCATGATAAAGTAAAAAAATTAATGGCATGGGTTGAAAAGCATGGTTTTGCACCGTTATTTTTATTACTATGCTTCCCTTTTACACCATCTGCTATTGTAAATATTGTGGCTGGCTTATCGAGAATAAGTATTGCCCAATACGCATTGGCAGTCATAGCAGGAAAAATGGTAATGATTTTTACAATGAGTTTCGTCGGGCATGATATTGCATCACTGATTACAAAACCGACGAGAACGGCCATCGTCATCCTCATCATTGCTATTCTTTGGTATGTAGGTAAAAGAATAGAAATTAAATTAAATACAAGTGTAGAAAAACCGAAAAAATAGATAGGTTAGAGGAAAGCCCGGCAGATGTTTGCTGGGTTTTTTTATTTTTGAATAAGAACAGAAAAATAATAGAGCACATGCATCGATCATTCAACAAAGTTAAGGACCAAGTAGAATTCCCTGTATTTACTTTAAACTCAAAAAGGAGAAAAATGTGAGAGATGTGCTAAAATAGGAACAAAGATTCTATAGGTCGATTCACATTGAAAGTGAAGGTGAAAATACATGACAGTAAAGATGTTAATTGGTCGGTCTCAGACAGGAAAAACCGAGAAGATGGTCGGTGAGATAAAGCAACTTATGAAAGAAAATCCTGAAGGCTCACCAATTATTTATATTGTTCCAGAACAGATGACGTTTCAATCTGAATATAAATTAGCTAGTTCTAAAGGTTTAGGAGGAATGATTAGAACACAAGTTTTTTCTATCACGAGATTAGCATGGCGAGTTCTGCAAGAGACCGGTGGAATAAGCCGTTATCATTTAAGTAGTATTGGTACAAACATGCTCATTCGCAAGATTATTGAGGAACAGAAGGATGAGCTGAAAATTTTTCAAAATGCAGCTGATAAAAATGGGTTTATCCAGCAGATGGAAAGCATGTTAACAGAGTTTAAACGCTATTGTGTGAACCCTACTGAATTAGAAATGCGAATAGCGCAATTACAACAGAATGATCATGAGAAAAAAGTATTAGCAGAGAAACTGCATGATTTAGAATTGATTTATTCGAAGTTTGAAGCCGGTATATTGGATAAATACTTAGACTCGGAAGACTATTTGCAATTACTTGCTGAAAAAGCAAATGAATCGGTTTATTTGCAAAAGGCAACAGTTTATATCGACGG
The DNA here is from genome assembly GCF_044790165.1 of Cytobacillus kochii. Lineage (NCBI taxonomy): Bacteria > Bacillati > Bacillota > Bacilli > Caryophanales > Bacillaceae > Cytobacillus > Cytobacillus kochii. Next base: position 1,574,452 of record NZ_CP085254.1, read on the forward strand.
TTTCCATAGTTTTACACCACAGGAATACCGCGTTATTGAAGCACTTATCCGTCATTGTCCAAATATGACAATTGCCCTAACGCTAGATCAGCCGTTTGATAACGAACCACCAGATGCCCTCCATTTATTTAGGCAAACAGGTGAGACGTATCAAACAATTCTAGAGATAGCTAAGCAACAAAATCAACAAGTCGAATATGAGTTACTTTCTCAAGTTTCGACAAACAAGCATGAATCATTGAGACATTTTGAAGCCAATTTTGAAGTGCGTCCGACTATCCCATTTAGTGGGGAGGCACGGGTCATGATTGCCCATGCAATGAATCGCAGAGCAGAAATTGAGGGGATTGCCCGGAAGGTTCGTGCCCTTGTTCGTGATGAAGGGTTAAGGTATAAAGATATAACTGTACTTATGAGAAACGGTCATGAATATCATGATTTAATTACAACCGTGTTTAATGATTATGAGATTCCTTTATTTATTGATAGAAAGAAGTCCATGTTACATCATCCTGTTGTCGAGTTTATTCGTTCCAGTTTAGAGGTGTTAATGAGTAATTGGCGATATGAACCTGTTTTCCGTACGATAAAAACTGAAATGCTTTTTCCACTTAACTATTCGTCTCCATTATTACGTGAGAAGATGGACCGGTTAGAAAATTATGTTTTATCTTATGGCATACAAGGTAGTAAATGGACAAAGAAAGAGCGCTGGACATATCGGAGAATTCGTGGCCTTGAGATGACAAATACAGGGCAAACAGATGCAGAAAGAGACATAGAAGAAGAAGTCAATCAATTAAGAGATATCGTAGCTGCACCACTATTGAGACTTTCAAGGCGAATGAAGAAAGCGGAAACGGGCAGGGAATACGCAGAAGCCCTTTATTTATATTTAGAAGAAACAGATATCCCAGCCAAAATAGAAAAACTTCAAATAGAGACGGAAGAAAGAGGAGAGCTTGTTAGATCTAGAGAGCATAACCAAGCATGGAATGCAGTGGTTGAGCTATTGGATGAATATGTAGAAATGCTTGGTAGTGAGCAGATGACGACAGAGCGCTTTGCGACCATATTAGATGCAGGTATTGAAGCACTACAATTTAGTATTGTGCCACCTGCAATGGACCAGGTAATTGCTGCTGATATGGAAAGATCACGAGTGGCTGATATGAAAGCTGCCTTTATTATTGGCTTAAATGAAGGGGTTCTACCAGCAAAGTTTCCAGAAGAAGGTGTATTAGCAGATGATGATCGCGAGCAGTTATTGTCACTAGGAATGAAAGTAGCTCCTTCAACGAAAACGAGATTGTTAGATGAAGAGTTTTTGGCGTATAAGGCATTTGTCACACCGTCAGATTATTTATTTGTTAGCTATCCAATGGCAAACGAAGAAGGAAAGGCACTCATTCCCTCTCCATTTATAAAGAGAATACAAGATCAATTTGTACAAATAAAAGAAGAGTATTTGATGTCAGATCCAGCAGAACTAAATGAAGAAGGACAAATAGACTATATCAGTCATATTAATACAGCATTAACGTTTTTAACATCACAATTACAATTACAGAAACGTAATTATGCCATTTATGACATGTGGTGGGATACGTATAATATTTATTTACAGAAATCAGGCTGGCAAGATATCACAAACAAGGTTTTAGCAAGTTTACATTATGAGAATAGGACAGAACCACTAGATGAAGAGATTAGTAAAGCATTGTATGGTGAAACGATTCGTGCAAGTGTATCAAGAATGGAACTCTTTCATAGCTGTCCGTTCTCACATTATGCCCAATATGGTTTGCGTTTGAGAGAACGGCAAGTCTTTCGATTAGAGGCACCTGATATTGGTGAATTATTTCACGCCGCCCTAAAATATATAACCGAAACGGTTATGCATAAGGACTTGCAATGGTCAGATATGACAAGGGAACAATGCGAATTACTTGCAAAAGAAGCAGTTGAACTACTTGCACCTAAATTACAGCATGAAATTCTCTTAAGCTCTAATCGATACTTCTATATTAAGCGAAAACTGGAGCAAATCATTAGCCGTGCATCCTTTATTATGGGAGAACATGCAAAAGCCAGTGGATTCACACCCGTCGGTTTAGAGATGAGCTTTGGACCTTCTGGTGATTGGCCATCTCTATCTTTTCCATTGAAAAATGGCAGTATGATGGAACTAGTGGGACGCATTGATCGTGTTGATCAAGCGAAAGGTGAGAAGACAGGATCGTATTTACGAATTATTGATTATAAGTCAAGTGAGAAAGATGTGAATATTAACGAGGTCTATTACGGATTATCGTTACAAATGTTAACCTATTTGGATATTGTCATTGCCCATTCAGAGGAACTCATCGGTATGAAAGCTGATCCAGCGGGTGTTCTGTATTTTCATGTTCATAATCCAATGATTAACTCAAGCAAAATGCTTGGTTTAGACGAGATAGAAAAAGAGATCTTGAAAAAGTTCAAAATGAAGGGATTATTATTAGGAGAAGAAAATGTTGTACGTTTGATGGACAAGTCATTAACAACAGGCGATTCGCCGATTATTTCTGCTGGCTTTAATAAAGATGGGACGCTATCAAAGCGATCCAAGGTTGCTGATAAAGCGGAATTTAATTACTTGCGACAATTCGTGAGAAGTAAATATATTAAAACGGGTAACCAAATGACAGGTGGTCAAGTGGAGATATCACCATATAAATTGAAAGAACGGACGCCATGTACATTTTGCTCTTTTAAATCCATCTGTCAATTTGATGAGTCATTAGAAACGAATACATTTAGAATATTAGATGAAAAACCGAGAGATGAAGTGCTAACTCGGATAAGAGAGGAGGCAGAAAAGGATGCCTAAATCTATCATTCCACCAAAGCCTGAGAATCTTACTTGGACAGATGATCAGTGGAAAGCGATCCATGCGACAAATCAAGATATTCTCGTAGCGGCAGCAGCAGGATCGGGGAAAACCGCTGTACTAGTTGAAAGAATCATTACCAAAATATTAAACACTGACAATCCCATGAATGTCGATGAGCTTCTTGTTGTCACATTTACTAATGCTTCAGCAGCAGAAATGCGTCATAGAATAGGAGAAGCGCTAGAGAAGGCAATTCAAGCGGACCCACATTCCTATCATTTACGTAAACAATTAACTTTGCTCAATAAAGCATCCATCTCAACGTTGCATTCTTTCTGCTTAGAGGTAATAAAGAAATATTATTATTTAATCAATATAGACCCAGGATTTAGAATTGCAGATGAAACAGAGGCTCAATTATTACGAGATGAAGTTTTAGATGATTTATTTGAAGAAGCTTATGGTAAAGAAGATAACGAAGTATTTTATCACTTAGTGGATACGTTCACAAACGATCGTAGTGATGTGGCGCTTCAAGATATGATTAGACAAATCTATGATTTTGCTCGAGCAAATCCGTCAATGGATGATTATTTGGACAAGATGATTGAGATGTACAATGTGACTCCTACTGCAAATATGGACGATATTCCATTTGTTGGTTATCTCCTCTCGGATGTTCACCTGCAATTACAAGGTGTGAGAAGTTTATTAGTCCACGGCCTTGAGTTAACAAAGCAACCTGGGGGACCAGCGCCAAGAGCGGACAACTTTGTAGCAGATATCCAACTAGTCGATATCTTAATTCAGGCGGCTGAGCAATCTTGGGAGACATTGTATGAGGCAATGCAGTCTTATAAATTTAAAACATTAAAGGCTTGTAAAGGGGAAGAGTTTGAGCCAGAACTAATAGAAGAGTCGAAAAAAGTGCGAGATCAAGCGAAAGATGTCTTGAAGAAACTGAAAGAAGAGCTTTTTAGCAGGAAAGCAGAATCTTTTCTAAGTGATATGTTAGAAATGAAGCCACATATTGCAGGATTAGCACAATTAGTAAAAGCATTTGCAGAGAGGTTTGCAGCAGTTAAAACAGAAAAAGGATTAGTAGACTTCGCTGATTTAGAGCATTATTGTTTGGATATTCTTGGGGTTGTTGATCAATCTAATCAATTCATTCCTACAGACGCTGCCCTTGCCTATAAAAAACAATTTAAAGAAGTGCTAGTCGATGAGTATCAAGATACGAATATGGTACAAGAGGCGATTCTTCAACTAGTCACAAATGATAATGAGTTAAACGGAAACCTCTTTATGGTTGGAGATGTAAAACAATCGATTTATCGTTTCCGTTTAGCAGAACCGAACTTATTTTTAAACAAATATAATTGGTTCACGACTGACGGTGAATCAACAGGTTTGCGCATTGATCTGGCGCGGAATTTCCGCAGTAGAAAAGAAGTCCTACATGGTACCAATTTTATCTTTAAGCAAATTATGGGAGAAAATGTAGGGGAGATTGTTTATGATGAAGCAGCTGAACTTGTTCCTGGTGCTGCTTATCCTGAAGAAGTGACGCATCCGATTGAGTTAACGATGATTGATCTTGAAGATGAAGATCATACGGAACAACCTGATTCGTTTGAGGAAGAAGAACTCGCGCAATCACAGTTAGAAGCAAGACTCATAGCAAAGAAAATAAAAGAATTAATGGCTAGCCATAAACAAGTGTATAATGCAAAGCTTAAGCAAGAGCAACCGATGAAGTATCGGGATGTTGTGATTTTATTGCGTTCAATGACGTGGGCACCACAAATGATAGAGGAATTAAGACAGCAAGGGATTCCTGTTTATGCTGATCTTTCACAAGGCTATTTTGATGCAACGGAAGTTTCCATTATGATGTCACTCTTAAAAGTGATAGATAATCCATATCAAGATATTCCATTAGCCGCTGTATTACGTTCACCAATTGTTGGTCTAACAGAGAATCAATTGGCGACCATAAGAGTTCCTCATCAAACTGGTGCTTATTATGAAGCGGTTCAACAATTTTGTTCTGAAGTTCAAACAGGGGCTAAGGTTGCCATTTATGATAAGCTAAAGCCGTTTTTATTGCAGTTAGAAAATTGGCGACAAAAAGCCAGACAAGGTGCTTTATCTGATTTGATTTGGCAATTATATAGAGAAACACGATTTTATGATTTTGCAGGTGGTATGCCTGGTGGAAAACAACGCCAAGCTAATTTGCGGGCCTTATATGATCGGGCAAGACAATATGAAGCTACATCATTTAGAGGATTGTTTAGATTTTTGCGCTTTATTGAAAGAATGAGAGAAAGAGGAGACGATTTAGGGGCTGCCCGTGCCTTAGGAGAACAGGAAGATGTAGTACGTATCATGACTATTCATAAAAGTAAAGGGTTAGAGTTTCCTTTTGTCTTTATGCCAGGGCTAGCACGAAACTTTAATACGATGGATTTGAAGAAGTCTTTCTTGCTAGATAAGGATCTGGGGTTAGCATATAAATATGTGAATGCAAATAAACGGATTTCTCTTGCTTCGTTACCGCAGCTTGCCTTCAAACGTAAGAAAAAAATGGAGATGCTTGCTGAAGAAATGCGAGTGCTCTATGTTGCTTTGACAAGAGCGAAGGAAAAGCTTTTCTTGATTGCTTCACCGAAAAATATGGCTAAGAAGTTGAAGGATTGGCAAAGAGTGTCGAGGAAATCAGACTGGCTACTTGATGATTTTACTCGTGCTCAAAGTACAAGCTATTTAGACTGGATCGCACCTGCTATCATCCGACATCAAGATAGCGCAACTTTAGATACTAGTTTGAACCCGGTAATAGCAGCAATTCATAAGCATCCATCTAGTTGGGAAGTTCAAATTGTTGCAAAAGAAGAAGCAAAGGCGATGATTGATGAAAATCAAGTTGAATCTGACCTTCTCTTAGAAAAAGTACAGCAGGGAGAAAGAGTCGATAAAGAATCTCGTTATTATGAAACGATTAAGCATCGTCTAGAATGGTCATATCCTTATCAATCAGCAATGAAATCAAGATCGAAACAGTCAGTTTCTGAAATAAAAAGGCAAAAAGAAATCTTTTCTCAAGAAGAAAGTGGACAAGAATTAGTTAAAGGGTTTAAAAAGCCAATTTTAAATCGACCGTTATTCATGCAAGAAAAGTCCATTACACCTGCTGAAAGAGGAACGGCCTTGCATACAGTGATGCAACACTTGGACTTACATGATCCAGCAGATGAAAAGCATATAATGGAAAAAGTAGAACATTTAGTGAAAAAAGAACTGTTAACAGCTGAGCAAGCTACGGTCGTTGACCCAGCTTTGATTGTTGACTTCCTTGAAAGTGAGCTAGCTGAGCGTATGAGAAAAGCAACGACTTTGCAAAGAGAAGTACCGTTTAACCTTGCTTTGCCAGCTAGTGAAGTTTACTCCCATTGGGATCAAGCAGAAGATACGGTATTAGTACAAGGAATTATTGATTGTTTGTTTGAGGATCATAAGGGTCTTGTTATCGTGGATTACAAATCAGATCGCATTACCGATCGTGTTAGAGGCGGAATGGATGAGGCAGCGCCGATTTTAATTGATAGATACCGAGTTCAAATTGATTTATATACGAAAGCGGTCGAACAGATTACAAAAAGGAAAGTCGCACAAAAGTACCTTTATTTCTTTGATGGCGGTTATTTTTTGCAAATATAAAAAGAGGGCAGTTGCCCTCTTTTTAGTGTATTCTTATAAGTTGCCTACAGTTGGTTGATCCAATAAGTTTGCATCTAATACATTACTTGCACTGAGCCCATTGTTTGTCATTATAAATCCACCAGTGTTCAAAGTTCCAGAGCCAGTAGTAGATTTAGAGTTACTTTTTGGTGATATATAAAGTGAATCGCCGAATTGAACAATACCACCTGAAACATTGATTATCTGGACAGGGCCGATAATTGCCGGCATAATAAACACCCTTTATTCTTCGTTTTTCACAAATTGTCTAAAATGTTTCACACGAGATTCCATACTAATATCTTTCGTATTGCCAATATGAAGGACTGCGCTTGATGAAACGCCTAAAATATCTATATTCTTAACTTTAATAATGGGTTTATGTTGAATATAGTGAGTTTGGATATTTTCAGTTATTTTCGGAATAACTAATTCTTCTCTATAGATGTCATAAACGTTGTAATTACCTTCTTTACCATAAAAGATTTCAGCGTCTCGCTGCAGTGCCAATGCCCGGGAATAACCTTGGATATAAGAAGTATCACCGATTTCGAAAATGGAGGAGAAGCCAAATGTGTCCACCTTAATCTGGTCTACAACTGATGTTCTTTTAAACATGTAATTACTCCGGTGTTAGTGGTACAAAGGGACCGATAATTAGTGATTCAGGTGGTGTATCAAAGGTAGAGGCAAGCTGTATCGTTTCCGCATCCCCGACAATAAATATGGATGAACTCGACACACCAATTATGCGCACATCTCCCACACAGAGCTCGCGGTTATATACTTGGAAATTCATTCTTTTTTCATCTCCTTCATATTCTCCGGTAAATGACTAAGGAAGGCATAAACACCATTTCGTATTTCCGTTTTTAATGTTTCAATCACTTTTGTTTTCTCTTCCTGGCTGTCTAGATTACGATTAGACTGCTGTTTCAAATAGTAGTCTACACGACTAGAAAGCTGCTTTTTAATATCCTCTTTAATAAATTCTACATAGGAGCTATCATTTGGCATTTTTAAGTTTGCTTCTGCTTCTTCAACAATTTGTGGGAGCTCCCCTTCTATAAAAGTTAATAATGCTGTTTCTATTTCCATATTTCTTTTAAACAATTTTTTGGGAGAATAAGGTGTTTGTAATTCTTTTTGATCGACAGAGAAATCATCAATATCTTGCAAATCTGATGGATTTAAGCCAATGTTTAATGTCCCTTCCAATGTCTCTACTTTTAACTGGTCAAATTTATATTCGATCCGGTCGATATGAATAGGCTGGCGATCATTTTGTGCCATTTCTTCCTTCATTTTTTTCATTGAAGATTCAAGCTTTTGAATCCGCTGTTCTTGCATTTGTACATAAGCTTGTAATTGTTGTAAATACGTGTAAAGATCTTGACTCATCCTAAAATCGCCGCCTCTCAAATCATTTTATGGTTTCGATGGAGCAGTTAAGGGAACGAGTGGTGTCCCCACTGTTGTTCCTGGGGCAATTGGCGTTTCTTCATATTCAGGTGCAGGTTCGGTAAACCCTCCCGTATTATACAAGTGGGAGGCTGGTTTAATAATACCTGCACTGCCAATTTGAAATACGGAAGAGTTTGAGACCCCGCCGATTTTAATTAGCTGAATAGAAATAGATTGTTGAATATAATAATTATTCATCGCTCATCACCTTAAAGTTATGCATTAAAGTAGTTACCTTGGTCAACGCTATCGTTATCATATGTGTTGGTTGTGCTATTGTAGTTAACGACATCTAATCCATCCCCTGTATTAAAAGAACCGGCACCAGAAAACGTTTTGGCATTAGAGAGGGGCATTACTTTATAAATATCACCAATGTTAAAAACGGAACTACTTCCTATAGAAATCACTTGAACAGCTCCAACAATTGCTGGCATATCAACACCCTTTGCGTACACTGAAGTTTTGAAAACGGGCGAATGCCCTAATTATCTATTTATCATTATCCTATGTGCCTAGTGTAATAGTGTGAAGAAACTTTATGATTAAGGGTGAAAAATATAGATGTCAGACTGTTGAAATGCTAAAATAATTATAATCAGAAAATTTTAATTATTTTAGGAGTGATTTACCGTGAAGGTACCGTTAATATTAACTGAATTTCTAGATCGTGCGGTAAGGTTATATGGAGATAAAGAAGCAATATATGGTGATACGCTCACACTTACATATAATCAATTGAATAAAAGGGTGAATCAATTATCACATGGTCTGCAAAGCATTGGTGTACAAAAGGGAGACCGCGTCGCTTATTTAGCGCCAAATACTGTGGAAATGCTTGAAGGGTTTTATGGAGTATATCAATTAAATGCAATTATGGTTCCTCTTAATATCCGGCTACAACCAAATGATTACGTTTTCATATTAAATCATAGTGAATCAAAAGTACTTTTCGTTGATCAAGAACTGTATAGATTGATACAACCAATTAAAGATCAGTTAGTAACAGTAGAAACGATTATTGTTCATGATATGGATAGTGATACAACTGAAATTGGTTATGACAATTGGTTAGCATCTTTTCCTGAAGAAAGTTTTTGTAGAGAAGAAATAGACGAAGAGGATGTATGTTCTTTGTTATATACGAGTGGAACAACAGGAGACCCAAAAGGTGTGATGCTTACTCATCGTAACAACTACTTACATGCATTAAGTACGATGCATCATTTGCGAGTGAGTGATCAAGATACACTTATTCATGTACTGCCAATGTTTCATGTTAACGGCTGGGGTTCACCATTTTATTATACAGCGAATGGGGCAAAACAACTATGTCTGCGTAAAACGACACCAGAAGTCATCTTTCAAGCAATAGAGAAGTATAAAGTGTCTATCGTACATATGGCACCGACTGTATTGAATAGCTTAATGCAATACTATGATCAGCATCAAACGAAGTTCTCACATCCTATTCGCGTAGTGATTGCAGGTTCTGCGCCGCCGCCTGCGTTTGTTTCTAAAGTGGAAGCTGAGATGGGCTGGGACTTTATCCAAGTATATGGGATGACCGAATCTTCACCACTAAGCACGATATCACAAATCAGATCTCATATCCAAATAATTGAAAAAGAAACATATAGAATGAAGGCAAAAGCCGGTTATCAAATGATTGGTTCTCAAGTGAAAGTTGTTGATGAATATGGTGCAGAAGTTGCAAATAATAGCAAAGATATTGGCGAAGTGGTTGTACGTAGTCACGGGGTAATGAAAGGTTACTGGAAAAATGAAAAAGCAACAGCAGAAACGATTCGTAATGGCTGGCTACATACGGGGGATATGGGGACGGTTGATCAATATGGCAACATAGACATTGTGGATCGTAAGAAAGATATTATTATTTCCGGTGGTGAGAATATTTCTTCCATTGAAATTGAAGGTGTATTATACGAACATCCTGCAATTTTGGAAGCAGCTGTTATTGCCGTACCACATGAGAAATGGGGCGAAACCCCACATGCCTTTATTGTTTTAAAGGAAGGGATGGACGGGGTGAACGAAAAAGATATTATTGCTTTTACTCGTGAAAATATGGCTCATTTTAAAGCGATAACTAGCGTAACATTTACAAACGAACTACCAAAAACAGCTTCAGGAAAAATCCAAAAAATTCATTTGCGTAACGATTATTGGGCTACAAGCGGGAAAAACGGTAGATATGTTAATTGAACAATTTGTTTAAGCGAGAGCGCATGTTTTTTGGATTTATTTTAATAATGAGAAGTATGGGCATATCTTTTAAGACAAAGATATGCTTTTTTTCATATTCGGTAATGTACGTTAAGAAACTGCAAAAAAATAGTAAGAGAAAATGATTAAATTGATAGTAGAAAATATGCTATATTAAGGTAGTGTGTTGATGAATATTGGAATTAAAGGAAGAAATAGGTTAACTGTTTCGGGTGGCTCTCCTTTTATTCTCTAATTAGATTCTAATAGAAATAGTGATCAGTTAACAAATTACAGTCCGGCAGTTGGAATAGCCTGGGAAAAAGAGAAGGAGGTAAAAGCAACGACTTAGTTCAATTGTAAATTAATTTCTTAGGAGGAAGTTATGCAATCGCTTAACGAAAACAGAAGGATTCATTCCATCGATGCGATGAGGGGATTCGCTTTATTTGGTATTTTAATAGTCAATTTTTTATCTTTCCATTCACCATATACGCATATAAATCCGTTTAATTATTGGGATAAAGCAGGGGATAGTACGGTTTTTCCTATTATTGATGTATTTTTTCAAGCGAGTTTTTATCCGTTATTTTCTTTATTATTTGGCTATGGTGTCATGATTCTAAAAGAAAGGGCAGAGTTAAAAGGCGTTCATAGTCCATTATTACTCGCAAGAAGATTTCTATTTTTATTAATCATCGGTTTATGTCACGCATTATTCATTTGGCATGGAGATATTTTAGTTACCTATGCTATCGCAGGATTTGCTCTTATTTTATTCATAGAACTGTCAGGGAAACTGTTAATTTTACTTGGTCTACTCATTTATATTATTCCTAATCTACTCTTAGTAGGGGTATTATTTCTTACGTTATTCATAGAACCAGATCTTTCGGTAATGATGACGACATCTGTTGCTGACATTGTTCAGGTATATCAATCAGGCACATGGCTAGAAATCGTCCGCCAGAATATAGATGACTGGTTAATGAATAATAATTTGGCCACAATGCCCATTTTAATGATTAGTATTTTACCATTGTTTTTAATTGGAGCAGGGCTACGAAAGCTTCAAGTGGTTGAAAAACTTGAACAAAGACGGATGACAGCGTTCGTTCTCATGATTGTATTTCTTACTACTGGGTACCTTATTAAACTATTACCATATTTCATTAGTACTAATTTAGCAATGCAATATATACAAGATATCTTTGGGGGCCCATTGGTAGCGGTTGGGTATAGCCTACTCATCCTTGTGCTCGTTAATAGCAAGATAGGTATGATCACAAAACCTTTACAAACAATCGGGCGCTTGTCTATGACGAATTATTTAATGCAATCCATTGTAGCTACATGTTTATTTTACAGTTATGGATTTGGATTGTATGGCAATGTATCATTGCTGACAGGAACCATGATTGCCCTTATATTATACGTATGTCAAATTGTACTCAGCATGATATGGATGAAATATTTTGTATATGGCCCATTCGAATGGTGTTGGAGATGGTTCACTTATTGGCAAAAGCCGTCTACATTTAAAAAAATCCAAAAGTAAGAGTCATCTATTATTCACAATCATTTGCTAACATTTCAGTTAATTTACGCTATACTTATTTAAAAAGGGGTGTAGAGAGTGAAGTACATTACATATGAATACAATAATAAACAAGCTTACGGCGTACTTGTGAAAGATGAAAAAATGGTCTTACCTTTGCAGGAGGCTGCACAAAACAAAGGGGTACCTTTGCCAGAAGATTTAGTGGATGCCATCGGACATGAAAAATGGAGCGACACATTCATACAGGAATTAATAAGCGATGAAAGTGAATCTGCCCAGTTGATAGCCTTAGAAGACATTCAATTAAAAGCACCAATTCCAAGGCCGAAAAAGAATGTTTTCTGTGTAGGGAAAAACTATGCAGAACATGCAATTGAAATGGGAAGTGCAGCAGATATTCCTAAAGAAATGATTGTCTTTACGAAGTCACCTACAACAGTAGCTGCTCCAGACGAAGAAATCCCTCATTATCAACAACTAACAGAAATGTTAGATTATGAAGGAGAAGTAGGGGTTATTATCGGTAAAAAAGGCAAAGAGATAGAAGAAGCGGAAGCGTTAGATTATGTGTTTGGTTATACGATTATTAATGATATAACAGCAAGAGATATACAATCTAAACATAAGCAATACTTTTTAGGGAAAAGCCTGGATCAATCATGTCCGATAGGTCCGTGGATTGTTGGGAAAGAAGAGTTAACAAATCCTAATGATTTGCGTATTACGACTAAGGTCAATGGAGAAGTAAGACAAGATTCTCATACTTCAAAATTTATCTTTCCTATCGAGAAGGTTATTCACATCCTTTCAAAAGGGATGACGCTAGAACCAGGAGATATTATTGCCACAGGTACACCTGCTGGCGTTGGTAATGGCTTTAAACCACCACGTTTTCTAAAACCAGGTGATCATATTGAAATCACAGTTGAAGGTGTAGGACAGTTATCTAATACAATAATGAGTATTAATTAATCATTATTGTAAAGATTGATAGTAATCCTTAGGCTTTATCTATTGGATTATGGTATGATGTAAACGAATTATTCTCTAAGGATAAGAGAATAAGAAATTTAAGGGGGTTCTAATGTGACACATGCACATTTAACAACATGGATCGTTGCCTTTATTCTATTCTTTGTTGCCTTATCATTGCAGAAAAATGGCAAAGATAAAGTGGTACATATGATTCTAAGATTATTTTACTTATTAATCATTGCCACAGGTGTAGGTATGCTTTTCTCAATTAGTAATATTGATATTATGTATGTATTGAAAGCGCTTGTTGGCTTATGGATTATCTCTATGTGGGAAATGATCCTAATTCGTAATAAAAAGGGCAAAAAAACAACCATCTTATGGGTACAATTAATTGTCGCTTTTTTACTTGTCCTTTATTTAGGCTTAAGTTTGCCATTAGGATTCAAACCATTTATGTAGGTGAAAAGACTCTATTGAAAGCTGCTAAAACTAGCAGCTTTTTTCTTTTTTTGATGTCTTTATCTCGAATTTTATGGTATTTTTAATCTGATAGTACTATATTTATTTTCTTTTTTTTTTGGGTATTTACTACTATATAAGGCGAAGCTGCGCTATCTGACACAGGCTTTATTGTTTGAGGGTATGTTTAACCTTGTAAGGATAAGAACCTCCATATGATTGATTATGAAGTAAAAGATGTGGGCGGTTATTGAATTAAATGAGAATGAACCGATAAAAGATTTGTGAGTGTTAGAGGAAAGAGCTTTTTATGATCGTCAAAGATAATAAACGTCATTATAATGGTAAATCGAGGTTGGATTATAAAGTATCAAATGTTGACGAATGAAAGGTGGACATACACTCGCAGGAGGATACACGAAATGGCAGCTATACTATCAGGAATTGACAAAATGGACAAATGCAGCTTGAAAATCAGGTGCCATCGTTTATTTCAGTAACAAAGGAGGAGCCGATGATGGTCGATTCGTTTATTCAATTACCTGTCAATGATCGTAAACGAACAAAACAATTAATGATGGAGTGCCAAAACTTAAAGCAGTGCTATCATGTTTTGTTCCAAAATAACACAGAATCTATCTTTACTATTGATGGTGAGGATCGTTTTACAAGTGTCAATTCAGCTTTAGAGGAAAATTCGGGCTATACAGCAAAGGAGCTGATTGGTCTGCCATTTACTCGTTTATTTGATCATCGCCAACTTCCGATTATCAAAGCTTTTTTTGACCGTGCAAGAATGGGGGAAACACAGCAATTCCAAGCAGATATTATTGGGAAACTTGGTAAGAAAGACTTTTATGATATTAAACTCATCCCAGTTATTCGAGATGAAAAGGTAAGTTGTATATATGGAATTGCTAAAAATGTTACAGAACTAAAGAAGATCGAAAATAAATTAACCGAATTATCGTACTATGATCATTTAACTGGACTCCCAAATAAACATAGATTTACTGAACAATTAATCTCGTCAATGAAAAGGGCGAAAAAAAATCGACAATCTTTTGCTTTACTATCTATTGATATCGATCGTTTTAAATTGATTAACGAAAGTGTTGGATATTTAATAGGCGATCAAATCATTCAGCAACTGGCTAACCGTGTTAATCAGACATTACCAACAGATAGCTTTTTAGGCAGCTTTGGTGGGGACCGCTTTTTATGCTTATTACCTGAGAATTTACAGACAGAAGAAATAATGAGAATCACACAGACTTTGCTTGAGACCATCGATCGTCCCATTGTCATTCAACAACAAGAGATTCATGTCACAGCAAGTTTCGGCATTAGTTTATATCCAAATGATGGGATAGATTCCGAACAACTGATGAAAAATGCTGATATCGCGATGCATCTTTCTAAACAGAAAGGTGGCAATCAAGTAACTTTTTTTTCTGAAGAAATGAATGATGAAGTGTTAAAACGGTTCGAGATGGAAGGCTATTTAAGAAAAGCGTTAAAAAATAAACAGTTCACACTTCATTACCAGCCCCTCGTTTGTTTAGAAAGTGGAGAGCTTTTTGGTAGTGAAGCTTTGATTAGATGGTACCATCCGAAAATTGGAAATATCTCTCCGGCAAAATTTATACCTTTAGCAGAGGAGACAGGACTCATTAACGATATTGGTCGATGGGTATTAAATGAGGCATGTAAGCAGAATAAATTATGGCATGATCAAGGTTTTACCCATTTACAAATATCGGTTAATGTAGCTGCACGCCAATTTCAACAAAAGCATTTTTTAAAGGTTGTTAAAGATGCCTTGCAACAATCGGGCCTTCCACCGAAGTATTTAATTTTAGAATTAACAGAAAGTACGATGCTGAAAAATAAAAAACATAGTATTGCAGTTATGAAAGAGTTGCAAAGAATGGGCATTCAAGTATCGATTGATGATTTCGGTACAGGATATTCCTCATTAAGTTATTTGAAGGATTTGCCAATTGATACATTGAAAATTGATCGTTCTTTTATACATAATTTACGTATGAATACATCTGATGCTGCGATTGTGAAAGCGATCATTACGATGGGGAAAGGGTTGCAGTTAAAAGTGCTAGCAGAGGGTGTAGAAACAGAAGAGCAAATGAAAGTGCTGAAAAAACTGGATTGCCACTTTGCTCAAGGGTATTTTTTTCAAAAGCCATTAGTTAACCAGGAATTTGAAAAAGGGTTGCAGCAGCAATGATCATAACAATGGAAATGAGACTGTAGACGAGCTTGTAGGAAAGAGTGTCTACAGTCTTTTTTTGTATGCCCATTTTATCCGGAAGAAGAGATTTTTTCAATGACCATTCTTTTTCCACTATTTAAAGTAAATTCGAAACGGTCTGTCTCTTTTTCATAATAAAAGAAATGATGCTGTACGCTACAAATATGTTCTTGATTATCAAAGATCATAAAATTAACACCGCTTTTTCTTGTTTCATCACCGAAAAATGTTAACTGATTATAGCAGTAAATACAATCGAAAATGGAGAAATCAATGCTGTTTAAACTAGTGATGAATTGTACAAAGGCATCGTCATTTACTTCTTCTAATAATGATTCTAATGAGAAAACGAGATGCTTTTTAATTCTTATTTGATCTTGATCTTTTAAATGGAGCAGATCACTCCCGCAATGGATTTGGCCATTGAGTGATAATACACCTTTTCTCCACCGTTTCAGTCTAAATACCTCAATTTCTTGTTGGCGATATTCTTCTAATGAAGATGCTTCATCCGTTTCCTGGTCAAAAAATACCCACTGATTATTAATAAATTCAACATTCCCCTCCATATAGGCTCTTGATTGTTGTTCTATTAAATTGAGTCGTTGTTGTCTGTTCATCATAAACCTCCAGGTAAAAGTCTTTCACTCTATTTTTTGGCAATTTCCTATTGTTTTATAACCTTTATCTAGGACAATTAACCATTTATTTTAGCTCGCATAGAATAAATCCATGCATGATGTTCCGGGCAATTCCACTCGTTTGACATCATTAAATTATCCGCTTAAATATTGCTGCATCTATGATGCTCGTAGAAAGGGTGAAGAAGCCATGTGTGGAATCACGGGCTGGGTTGACTTCAATACAAATATGCAAAATGAACGTCCGACACTAGAAAAAATGACGAATACTTTATCTAAAAGGGGTCCTGATGATACGAATATTTTTTCTTCTGGGCCAGCCGGATTTGGTCATAAGCGATTAGTCGTTGTTGATCCCGTTGGCGGGAAGCAACCAATGACCATTGATAAGAATCAAAATCGCTATACAATTTGTTACAATGGCGAACTTTATAATACAGAAGATTTAAGAAAAGATCTCCTTATAAAAGGATATTCGTTTAAGGGTCATTCTGATACAGAGGTTCTACTAACTTCTTACATTGAATGGGGAAAAAATTGCCTTCAATATTTAAATGGGATATTCGCCTTTGCGATTTGGGATGAAAACGGTCAAGAACTTTTTATTGGTAGAGATCGATTAGGAGTTAAGCCGCTGTTTTATAGAGAGACAGTAAAGGGGTTACTGTTCGGTTCAGAAATAAAAGCGATCTTAGCACATCCAGAAGTAAAAACAGAAGTAGATAGAGAGGGATTAGCAGAGGTATTCGGCCTTGGACCATCAAGATCCCCTGGGTCAGGTGTTTTTCGCGGGGTGAAAGAGCTACGACCAGCTCATGCGTTAACACTATCACAACAAGGGTTAAAGATTTGGCGATATTGGAATGTGGAAAGCAAAAAACATGAAGACTCTTTAGATGAGACAGCTGAAAAAGTACGTCATCTTGTTACAGATGCAGTAACAAGACAACTCGTATCGGATGTTCCTTTATGTACGCTCTTATCTGGTGGATTGGATTCAAGTGCGATTACAGCCATTGCAGCCACAGCATATCAAAAAGAGGGAAAGCCACCATTAAAAACCTATAGCATTGATTACGAAGGCAATGATCAATTCTTTAAGGCAAACGATTTCCAACCAAATGCTGATGGTTTTTATATTAAGAAAATGTCAGACACTTTCCATACCGTTCACCAGAATTGCATTATTTCACAGGAGGAGCTTGCCGCTCATTTAGTTGAAGCAGTTCATGTAAGAGATTTACCAGGTATGGCAGATATCGATTCTTCTCTACTTTGGTTCTGTCGTGAAATTAAAAAAGAGCATGTGGTTAGTTTGTCGGGGGAATGTGCGGATGAGATTTTTGGAGGCTATCCATGGTTTCATCGATCGGATGATCTCAGTCGAACTGGATACCCTTGGATGCGATCAATCGATGAAAGACAGCGCCTTTTGAAAGAAGATTGGAGAAAGAAATTAAACTTAAAAGATTACAGTATGGATAAATTTAATCAAGCGATTGCTGAAACCCCCCTTTTAGAAGGTGAAACATCGGAAGAAGCAAGAAGACGGCAATTATTCTATATAAACATGCTCAGCTTTATGACAACGTTATTAGATCGTAAAGATAGAATGAGTATGGGAGCTAGTTTAGAAGTTCGTGTTCCTTTCGCAGATCATCGCCTAGTAGAATATGTATGGAATATCCCATGGGATATGAAAATGCATGGTAATCGAGAAAAAGGAATTTTAAGGAAGGCGTTGGAAGGGGTATTGCCAAACGAGGTATTATATCGTAAAAAAAGCCCTTATCCGAAAACACATAACCCTGCTTATATTAGCATCGTGACAAAAATGTTGAATGACGTGTTAGAAGATTCATCCTCCGTTCTTTTTGAATTATTCGATGAAAAGAATTTACGAGAAATCGTGGCAACTGAAGGCTCTGCTTTTCAAGTTCCATGGTTTGGGCAATTAATGACTGGACCGCAGCTTCTCGCTCACTTAGCACAAATCCATTATTGGTTTAAAGATTATAATATTAATATTGTTGATTAAAAAAAGAGGTGTTCCCTTTTTAATTATTATGGGAGCACCTCTTTTTTTCTACGATAAAAATAGAGGTCTCACTCCAATTAATTAGTACGATATAAAAGAAATGTTACGATTTTAAATATTTTGTTCACTTCTGTTTGACGAAGTAACAACAAACCGCTAATCTATAATGGTTAACGTTTTTGTAAAATAGAGACAAACTATCATTAAGGAGGAGAAAGATGAAAAAGGTCATCACTCTCATCTTAATTCCGCTATTACTAGTGTCATTGGTGCCAAGTGTATTAGCAGAAGAAAAACGAAGCTTACAGGATGAACTTATTTATTATGTTATGATTGATCGTTTTAGCAATGTAGATAGTAAGAATGATTACCATGTGGATGTGAAGGACCTTGAAGCGTTTCATGGTGGTGATTTTGTTGGTATTATTGAAAGACTTGATCATATTGAAGATTTAGGTATGACGACGATTACCTTGAACCCGATATTTGCAAACGCCGATAAAGGTTATCATGGATATTGGGTGGAAGACTTCTATGAAACAGAAGAACATTTCGGAACGTTGGAAGAATTTAAACGACTAGTGGAAGAAGCACACAAAAGAGATATCAATGTTATAATTGATTTCCCACTAAATTATGTTGCAGCTACACACCCATGGGTAAACGACCCTACTAAAGCAGATTGGTTGAAGGAAATTGAGGAGATCTCAACACCAGATATGTTCACGAAAGATTGGTTAGCTGGGTTGCCACAAATCAATTATGAGAATGAAGAAGCAGCACAATATATCATCGAAGCGGCTAAATGGTGGATAACAGAAACAGGTGTAGATGGTTATCGTTTAGAAGGCATCCAGTTAACGGATAAAGATTTTCTTGAAAGCTTTGTAGACAGTGTAAAAGAAACCGATAACGAGTTTTTTGTTTTAGGTGAAGTATGGTCCACAGACCCACAAGAAATTGCTAAATATGAAATGACTGGAATAGATAGCTTAACAGACTATGCTTCAACATCTAATATAAGGGAAGCATTTGTAAAACCGGATGTGTCAATGACTGATACTATTGGTGACATCGAAAATAACATTGATACATATGAAGAGCCAAATATGGTTACAAGACTAATTGATAGTAAAGATATGATTCGCTTTACAAATCAGCCAGTCGCATTAAATGAACATCCAGGACCAAGGTGGAGAACAGCGTTAACGTATTTGTTTACAACCCCTGGGATTCCAATGTTATATTATGGTAGTGAAATTGCGTTAATAGGGAATGAAACACCTGATAACCGCAGACAAATGGATTTTCGTACGGATCCTGAGTTAATTGAGTTCATCGGACAGCTAACAAAAGCAAGAGAAAAATTACCTTCTATTGCAAAAGGAGATTTCACTCTTTTACATGAAAGTGAAGGTTTTACGGTTTTTAAGAGACAATTTAAAGAAGAAACATCAATAGTAGCCATCAATAATACAAGTGGTACGAAAGATTTAGTATTAACTGGAGAAGAGATAGAGAATGATAAAGAGTTACGAGGATTATTAGCTGGTGGGTTAGTAAGAAGCAATGATCAAAATGAATATCATCTCGTCCTAGACCGAGAAGAAGCTGAAATTTATGTTCTTACCGAAAAGCAAGGGTTTAACTTTGTTTATGGAGCAACATTGTTATCAGTGTTACTTGCCTTCTTTGCCTTTTTATTCTTGGCTCGAAGAAGAGGTAGAAATCGGACAGGAGAATAGAGAACAAAAGATGCCGAAACACTCTCGGCATCTTTTTTTGATAGTAAATGTAATTTGATTGGTTAGGTGCATTTCAAGGTTATATTACACTAGATATAGTGGGGCAGAGAGAAAAAGATATGTAGCATTCTTTTTTGGTCTTGTCCCCTCTTACTTTCCCTATCCATTTACAATTTTCCCGCCGTTAATATGCAACATTTGTCCGCTCATATAACTTGAATCATCGCTTGCTAAGAAGACATAAGCCGGAGCGAGTTCAAAGGGCTGTCCCGCTCTTTTCATTGGAACATTTTTACCAAATGATGCAACTTCCTCAGCAGAGAAAGTGGATGGAATCAATGGTGTCCAAATTGGACCAGGAGCCACCCCATTCACTCTAATCTCTTTGGAAGCTAACTGCAATGAAAGTGACCTAGTAAAAGAGACAATGGCCCCTTTAGTTGAGGAATAGTCGACTAATAGTTCATTACCTGCATAAGCGGTGACAGAAGCGGTATTAATAATCGTGCTGCCAGCTCCTAGATGTGGTAGGGTGGCTTTTGTTAAATGAAACATAGCATAAATATTTGTTTGGAAAGTTTTTTCAAGTTGTTGA
This sequence comes from Cytobacillus kochii, assembly GCF_044790165.1. Lineage (NCBI taxonomy): Bacteria > Bacillati > Bacillota > Bacilli > Caryophanales > Bacillaceae > Cytobacillus > Cytobacillus kochii. The sequence continues at coordinate 1,595,054 of NZ_CP085254.1, forward strand.
CCACTTATGTCCTCGATGTTTTTTTGTGGATGCTGTTCACCAGCGTTATTAACAAGAATATCTATTTTCCCAAATTGATTTAACGCTTGCTTTACAACTTCCTGACAAAAAGTTTCTGATGAAAGGTCTCCGCTAATTAAAAGACATGTCTTCCCAGCTTGTTCGACTAATGTTTTGGTTTCTTTTGCATCTTCATGCTCATTTAAATAAGGAACAATGACGTCTGCCCCTTCCTTAGCAAAGTATATAGCTGTAGATTTACCTATACCGCTATCACCGCCAGTAATAATAGCTACTTTACCTTCTAGTTTTCCAGCAGGTTTATAATCTTCATTCACATAAATTGGCTTAGGAATCATTTCCTCTTCCGTTCCTGGTTGATGATTTTGATGTTGTGCCATAAAGCTTTTGGGCAATTGTTTTTTATCCATCCTAATCCCTCCTTGCTGTTGTTTTCCCTTTTTATTATGTTGAAAACCTTACATTGTTATGAGGACAAACTTAAGTACAAAAAAGAGGCAGTGGAATCACTGCCTCTTAGCTAGTATGTAATTATCGATAATTAGAAAATTGAACATCGATTGTTAAATCAGCATCTCTTACTAGTGAGATGATTTGTTGAAGATCATCTCTATTTTTCCCTGTGACGCGGATTTGATCATCTTGCATTTGACTCTTAACTTTAACACCGCTATTTTTAATTAATGTATTGATTTTCTTCGCGTTATCTTTGTCAATCCCTTGAACTAAGCTTGCTCTTTGTCTAACTGTGCCACTTGAAGCAGGCTCAATTTTGCCATAATCTAAATTCTTAATCGGGATCCCTCGTTTAATCATCTTACTAATTAGCACATCTTTCAGTTGCTCTAGTTTGTATTCGTCATCAGAAATAAGAACAAGCTCTTCTTTTTCTAAAGTAACCTTGCTTTTGCTTCCTTTAAAATCATAGCGTGTCTGTATTTCTTTCATTGCAATTTGAATTGCGTTAGTGACTTCAGCAAAATCTACTTTTGATACGATATCAAATGAACTTTCTTTAGCCATAAAATAATTGTCCTCCTCATGAAAAGAGTTTCACTTTATGTTCTTATTATAGTAGAATATAGCAATGCGAACAACTTTAGGAGGATATAAATGGCTTTAATAGATGAGATCGGCAAGATTACAGAGTTATTAGTTTCCAGAGAAGCGGCTTTTGGTTATTTCTTAACAGATGGAGAAGAGGACGTTCTGCTTCATAAGAATGAGGTGAAAGAAGAAATTACAGAAGGACAAAAAATTTCTGTCTTTATTTATGTAGATTCTGAAGGTAGAAAAACAGCAACAATGACATTACCTGAGATTACTGTTGGAGTATATGGCTGGGCGAAAGTAGTAGATGTTAATCCTGAGCTCGGGGTATTTATTGATATTGGTATTAGTAAAGATATGTTACTGGGAAAAGAGGATTTACCTGTTCACGAACGAGTATGGCCGACTGTTGATGATACGGTATACGTTACATTAAGGGTTAATCGAAACGGTAGAATATATGTCAAGCTTGCTACAGATCAAGTGATAGCTAGTATTTCACATAAGGCTGGAAGGGAAGAACTTAATAAAGATATTCACGGATTTATTTACCGTACAGCCAAAGTTGGAAGCTGGATTTACACAGCAGATGGCCTAAAAGGCTTCATCCATGAAACGGAAAGACGTCAAGAGCCAAGACTTGGGGAAAAAGTGAACGGTAGAATCATTGATGTCAAAGAAGATGGTTCGATTAATGTCTCTCTCAATCCAAGAAAACAAGAAGCATTACTTGATGATAGTGAAATCATTCTTCATTACTTGCAATCACGTAATGGAGCTATGCCATACAGTGACAAAAGCGCACCAGAGGATATAAAGGATAGATTTCAACTAAGTAAAGCTTCTTTTAAACGTGCACTTGGTCGATTGATGAAGGACGGTAAGGTGTATCAAAAAGAAGGTTGGACTTATATAAAAGAGAATGAGTCAAAATAAATCAAAGCGGGAAGGTGTGAGAGCCATCCCGCTTTTTTTGTATGGGTTTCATCATACTCTTATGAAAGTCGAGCAAGACTTAAGTTGTATTAGTTGATAGTAAAGGTGGAACTAAGATTTGGTCTTGGTAGAAGTCGTTGCTAAAAAAGAGCGAGAAAGAAATATAAGCAATGTAAAAGAGAGAAACAAAGAATTGCGTAAATAGAAAAATCGAGAACTAATAGTTTGAGGGAAGAAAGAATGAGTAGGGCAAATAAAGAAATCGCGACTAAAAATTGAAGGAAGAAAGAAATGAGTAGGGCAAATGAAGAAATCGCGACTAATATTTGAAGGAAAAAAGAAATGGGTAGGGCAAATGTAGAAACCGCGACTAATAAGTGGAGAACTAAAGAAATGAGTAGTACAAATGTAGAAACCGCGACTAATAAGTTGAGAATTAAAGAAATGAGTAGGGTAAATGTAGAAATCACGACTAATAGTTGAAGGAAAAAAGAAATGAGTAGGGCAAATGTAGAAATCGCGACTAATAGTTGAGGGAAAAAAGAAATGAGTAGGGCAAATGTAGAAATCGCGGCTAATAATTGAAGGAAAAAAGAAATGGGTAGGGCAAATAGAGAAACCGCGACTAAAAGTTGAAGGAAGAAAGAAATGAGTAGGGCAAATGTAGAAACCGCGACTAATAAGTGGAGAACTAAAGAAATGAGTAGGGCAAATGTAGAAACCGCGACTAATAAGTGGTGAACTAAAGAAATGAGTAGGGCAAATGTAGAAATCGCGACTAATAAGTTGAGAATTAAAGAAATGAGTAGGGTAAATGTAGAAATCGCGACTAAAAGTTGAGGGGAAAAATAAATGAGTAGGGCAAATGTAGAAACCGCGACTAATAAGTGGAGAATTAAAGAAATGAGTAGGGCAAATGAAGAAATCGCGACTAATAATTAAAGGAAGAAAGAAATGAGTAGGGCAAATGAAGAAATCACGACTAATAAGTAGAGAACTAAAGAAATGAGTAGGGCAAAAAGAGAAATCGCGACTAATAGTTGAAGAAACGAAGAAATGAGTAGCGTAAATAGGAAAACCGCGACTAAAAAAGAGGGAAAAGAAAATATAACCAATGTTAAAAGGAAAGTTGTTGATAAAGTTGCAGATTCCATAGTTAAAAAGACATCAACCACTGTACACACGAAAATAGCTTATCCTAACAATATGGTTAAGGATAAATACAAAAAATAAGCTTTGAAAAATGTCCATTGATCCCCATTTCAAGACAAAATTTTGTGAACTGTATAAGTCCTAAAATACTTGAGGTATCTTAGGACTTCACTTTTGTCATTTTTAAATTTTTGTTCAATCAAAGATGGTCTGTTTTCTTTGAAAAGCTTTTTCGACCTTCTTGCTTATTTTTTGTTTCTTCCATGTTTTTTTCATGGTTGAATGCGTTGTTATCTTTTGCTTTTTTGTCATTATCAGTTGTATGAGACATAAAATAAACTCCCTTCCATTCTTCATCTGTACACACTTAGTGTTTGAAAGAATGGAAGGAAGTATGTATAAGTGCATTAACCTTTAAGTTTATTTAAAAAGAAAATTGCAATTGTGCCGGCACCAGCATGGGATCCGACTGCTGAACCAATTGGAGAAATATAAAATTGTTCAACACCAAATTCTTTTTGAATCATCTCTTTCACTTCTAGGGCAGTGGCTTCATCATCACCATGACTAATAGCCACCATTTGTCTATCCAAGGCAACGCCTCTTTCCCTCATGATATCAATGATTCGTTTAAAGAGCTTTTTACGACCGCGATGCTTTTCAATTGGTACAAGTTTTCCATCTTCAACATTTAACAGTGGTTTAATATTGAGTAGCCCACCTACAAAGGCAGATGCTTTAGAAACTCTACCGCCCTTTGCTAAATATTCTAAGTCATTAACTGTAAATAAATGTTCCATATGTTCGCAATTGAATGTTGCATTGCTAACAATTTCATCTTTGGCAAGTTGCTCTTTTGCATCTTTTACAGCATTCAGTACAACTAATCCATGACCTAAGGAAGCACATTTACTATCTATGATGGTTAAGTTAAAGTCTGGGTAGGTTTCTTTTACTTGATCTAACACCATAACGGCAGTGGAATATGTTCCAGAAAGTGCGGAAGAAAAGGCTATATAGATACCATCTTCCTTGTTTTTAGCCATATTCGTAAAGATCTCTTCAAATAAAAGGGGAGAAGCTTGGGAGGTCTTAGGTACCTTACCTTCGCGAATGGCTTCATAAATATTCTTGGAATCGATCGTCAACAGGTCATCGTATTCCTCTCCATTTAAATGAACCTTCAATGGAATAAGTGTGACATCGTTTTCTTCAAAAAAACTTAACGGTAAGTCACATGCACTGTCAGCGAGAATTTTAACTGACATTATTTCACCTGCTTTCAACTTAGATGATACTAGTTTATAGAAACTTAGGAAAAAACACAATGGAATGCATTGAAAAACCTAAACTTGGGTAAAGAAAAGATAGAGAGATGATTAAGGAGGTCAATATGAATTGGATTGAAACAAGAAAAATCATCATTATTGTTGTGGGGGCAATATTAAATGCGATAGCGATGAACTTTTTCCTCATACCCGCAAATGTATATGCGAGCGGCTTTACTGGGGTAGCCCAACTTCTTTCAAGTATATTAAATGGTGCGGTTTCTACTGGCATACTTTTATTTATTTTAAATGTACCAATAGCCATCTTTGCTTGGAAGCGTGTGGGTAAACTTTTTACCTTATATAGCTTTTTAAGTGTTGTGATCACAACTGTTTCTATGGAGATTATCCCTGTCATCAGTGTATCAAAAGATATTTTGTTAAATGCTGTGTTTGGGGGAGTCATTGCAGCCGTCGGTGTCGGTATCACATTGAAATGGGGTGCTTCAACAGGCGGTATGGATATTATCGCTATGTATCTCTCGAAGGCTAAGGATCGACCAGTAGGTACATACTTTTTTTCACTAAACGCTGTTATTATTATTACAGCTGGCTTCCTTTTCGGATGGGAAAAAGCACTTTATACATTAGTGACATTATATGCATCCACACGGGTTATTGATGCGATTCATACAAGGCATGAAAAGCTTACAGCGATGATTATTACTAATAAGCAAGATGAAATGAAAAAGGCCATTCATAATAAATTGGTTAGAGGAATTACAATGATTCCTGCAAGAGGAGCATTTTCCAATGAACATCGGGAAATGCTAATGATTGTAGTATCAAGATATGAATTATTTGACTTACAAAGGACCATTCAAGAAGTAGATCCTAACGCATTCACTAATATTGTAAATACTGCCGATGTCTATGGTGTTTTTAGAAGAGATTAATGAAAGGGGGCAGTTATGCTACATTTACTGCTTAGTGCCATACTTGCGACGAATTTTCTTCCACAGCAGTCTGAAATGGAAGCAAACAACCATATGGATATTCAATTTGAGGTTCAAGCGGTTTCGGAAGAAAAATTGGTCCTTACTTTTACCGTTCATAATCAAACAAATGAATTAGTCGAATTGCAATTTAACTCTTCCCAAAAGTATGATTATGAGGTGTTGGATGAACATGGAAAAGTAATATATAGGTATTCGGATGGAAAAGCCTTTTTACAAATGATTCAAACAGAGAACCTTTCTCCGGGAGAAAAAAAGGAGTGGAAGTCTACTTGGGATTATCAAACCGCAAATGAAGGTACCTTAAACCCAGGCAGTTATAAGGTTCAGGCGAAATTTTTAGGACAGGTAATTAGGCCAGAGGGAATGGAAATAAACCACACTTCACAAACCACTTTTATGTATGGTAAAGCACAGCCCTTTAACAATATGACAGTTGAGGGCAAAGATGGTATCTATCATATTAAGGGGCATTATAAGGGGCAGTTGCCGGTTATTTATTCTGTAGAAGATGGCCATTTTTTACTTATAAAAGAACAGCCTGTTCAAGTGAATAAAAATGGTGATTTTAATATTGCTGTGAAAGTGAATGAAGAAGATTTACCAAAGAACGGTTCTCTGATCGCTTACCTTTCTGAAAAGGGAAGTAAAGGAACTCCGATTATACTGCAAAGTTTTTAAGATTGAAAAAGAGCTAACTCGAGAAAAGTTAGCTCTTTTTCCTGCGAAATTTTATATTCCACCGAGGGAAGAGTCATTTACATTCTTTAACTTTTCAGCTTCTGCCTCCGAGTATGTTGAATGGTAGGGTATACGTGCATCATGCTGAGTGACACTATCGGCACCTTGCTTAATAAAGCGCTTCGATTTATTACGTTTGCCCATTATTATCTCCCCTTAATGAAGAATATTGAAGTAGCTAATTGCTACGACATCCTTTATTTTGTACCATTTTTACTTTTTTTAAAAAGGGTAGATTTTGGATTAGTGTGTTTTTAAATTTAAATAATCATTTAAGAAGATACCAATCCCATCTTCTTCATTTGTTAAGGTCACTTCATTAGCCGCTGTTTTAACAGCGTCAATACCATTACCCATAGCCACACCAATACCAGCAAAATCAAGCATTTCTAAATCATTATCTTCATCACCGAAAGCAATCACTCGCTCTTTAGGAATATTTAAATAATCACAAGCTTGTTGAATGCCAATTGCCTTGTTTAAACCAGCCTTAACGATTTCGATAATATGGAAAGGTTCACCCCAGCTACGTTGATGAATAACTTCAGCATGCACATCATTCAAATGGCGCTGAATTTGTGTTATTTGCTCTTGGTCTGTATGAATGAGCATACTTGTTGGTGAAGCAGGCAGGAAGTTTCTTAAATCTCCTGTAGTGACTTTAGGGTTACCGAGATTAAACATATTCATCAGTTTTTCATCATGATAATGGTAATATACATCATCAAGCACTTCCGCAATAATATTATTGAACTTAAAATCTTGACTAGCATCAATAATGTCTCTTGTTACTTTCATATCAAGAGGCGTATGGCGTATTCCCCATTTTGGATTTGTTGGATGATGAATAAAGGCACCGTTGAAATTAACGATAGGTGTGGTCATTTGCATTTCCTTATAATACATTTCACTTGAACGATAAGGTCTTCCTGTAGCAATCATCACCTCATGTCCGGCTTCACGGGCTTTAAATAGGACTTCTTTTGTTTTTTGTGAGATGGTTTTATTATCCTTTAATAAAGTTCCATCTAAATCAAGAACGATTAAATGTTTTTGTGTCATAATATCTCCTTCAGTTTTTTATAGGAAAAAATCATTCATATAATAAGCATTAAAGTATGGTAAGGCGCTAATAAATGTTAAACTTGAAAGGCAGTTAATATTTTCAAGTAGTATTTATTATCTAAGTTTACACTATATTACCAATGTATACGGTCATTTGTAAAAGAAATAACCTCTTTTATAAGATGTTTACATTTTCTTATAGTTTTTAACATAGGAGGAGACATAGTGGTTATTATTGATCATCAGGAATTAAAAGGTATTCCCGCTTTGCATATCGTGAAAGATGAGTTTAAATCCCAATCGCTGCCTCTCATTTTCTTCATTCATGGTTTTACTAGTGCGAAAGAGCATAACCTACATTATGCCTACCTGCTTGCTGAAAAAGGATTTCGTGTTATATTACCAGAAGTGAATGAACATGGTGAAAGAGGTCATGGATTGCCAGAGCCTGAATTGCAATTGAAATTTTGGGATATGATTATTCAAACAATTAAAGAATTACCGGAAATAAAAGAAGAGTTAGTAGCTAAAGGGTTAGTTGATGAGAATCGTATTGGTGTGGCAGGGACTTCAATGGGTGGAATTATTACACTTGGTGCCTTAACACAATATAAATGGTTGAAGGTGGCAGTCAGTTTAATGGGCATGCCATATTATGAGAAGTTTGCTGGGATGCAAATTGAAACAATGCGGAAAAAAGTAAAGGATTTCCCATTATCAGACACTCAAGTTGAGGCTGTTCTAGATGAAATTACAAAGTATGATTTAAGTAAACAAGAGGAAGTTTTATCAGGACGTCCATTGCTATTTTGGCACGGAAAAAAAGATACGACTGTTCCATTTGCGCCAACTTATGACTTTTTTCAAACGATACAACCTTTATATAAGGACCATCCAGACAGGTTGAACTTCATTGTTGATGAAAATGCAGGACATAAGGTAAGCAGAGAAGGTTTATTAGCAACAGTTGAATGGTTTCAACGATATTTATAAGAAAAAGTGATAGTTAAACAGCTATTCCTTTTTCATTGATGACTTTTTTGTTATGATAGCTATAATATATGAAATGAGGAGTTGTGTTCGATGGACAAAGATTTAAAAGAAAGCATTATGGGCGCACTTGAACTTGTTGTTGACCCTGAATTAGGAGTAGATATCGTTAATTTAGGACTCGTCTATGATGTTACTATGGATGATGAAGGAAATACGGAAGTTGAAATGACTTTAACTTCCATGGGTTGTCCTTTAGCTGGAACAATTGTTGATCAAGTGAAAACAGCGCTTGCTGATATCCCTGAAGTAAAAAGCACGGAAGTCAATATTGTATGGAGTCCGCCATGGACAAAAGATAAAATGTCTAGATATGCAAAGATTGCATTAGGCGTACGTGATTAATTAAGGTGTAAGAAAAAACAGCAAAGCATTGCTTGCTGTTTTTTTGTATGAATGAATATTGAAATAAAATAGCGCTCCTTGCCTTAGGTGCAGGGATAAAGCTTAAAGTAGAGATTTAGTACTCTAATTGGCATATGCCAATAGAGGATTTCATGTTATATTGGAATAAAATCATTTTACATTTTATTTATAGAAAAAGTTATCGACGTGATCGATAAGACGGAGTTGATTTACATGAAACAAACTCATATTAAGGATTCACTCAATCGGCCATTACGAGATTTACGTATATCAGTAATTGACCGTTGCAATTTTAGATGCCAATATTGTATGCCAGCAGAAATTTTCGGACCAGATTTTGTTTTTCTACCTAAGAATGAATTGTTATCTTACGAAGAAATTGAAAGATTAGCACGGATTTTTGTTGGTTTAGGTGTAGAAAAAATTAGGTTAACCGGTGGAGAACCCTTACTACGGAGAGAATTGCCTTTATTAGTGGAGAAACTATCTCAAATTGAAGGCTTAGAGGATATCGGGTTAACAACTAATGGCGTATTATTACCTAAATTTGCTACTCAATTAAAAGCCGCTGGGTTAAAACGGGTAAATATTAGCTTAGATAGTCTAAAAGATGAATTGTTCGGTGAAATTAATGGACGCAATGTCGGGACAGGTCCGGTGATAAAGGGAATACACGCAGCAAAAGAAGCGGGACTCGGTGTCAAAATTAATATGGTTGTAAAAAAAGGCTTAAACGATGAAGAAGTCCTACCAATGGCGAAGTTTTGTAAAGAACATTCACTACAGTTAAGATACATTGAGTATATGGATGTTGGTGATACAAACGGTTGGAAAATGGATGATGTGGTGACAAAGAAAGAAATTTTCCAGCAATTAAATGAACATTATGATCTTGAGCCAGTTGATCCTGACTACTTTGGCGAAGTTGCTAAAAGGTATCGCTACACTGGTACTGATATAGATGTAGGATTCATTACCTCAGTATCTGAATCTTTTTGTTCTAGTTGTACCCGCTCAAGATTATCTGCTAATGGGCAGTTATATACATGTTTATTTAATGGTGAAGGACATGATATTAAATCATTTATTCGTTCAAATGTCTCTGATGATGATATTGTCGGATATGTTACTGACATATGGAACCATCGGAATGATCGTTACTCTGATGTCAGAACAGACGAAACGAGAAAAAATCGTAAAAAACTTGAAATGTCTTATATTGGCGGATAAAGATTATTAGGGGATGGAAACAGATGCTAGAAAAGAGGAAGCCGATTCAGGTTGCTGAAGCAGTTAAAAAAGTAATGAGTTATAAACAAAGCGGCGCCGTTGAATTTGTCTCAATTAAGGAAAGTCATGGTAGATATTTAGGAAAAGATTTAACTGCAACAAGTGATGTACCACATTTTAATCGCTCCCCATACGATGGCTTTGCAGTGAGGTCTATAGATACGAAAGAAGCTTCTTTACAAAATGAGGTCGTTTTTGAAGTAGTTGATCATATTGGAGCAGGCTACGTATCCTCAAAAAAAATAGGACCAATGCAAGCAGTACGTATTATGACGGGGGCAAAAATCCCTGATTCATGTGATTGCGTCGTTATGCTTGAGGTAGCGAGATCGTTTGAAGATGGGGATCAATCGTATATGTCTATTAAGCGTAGCTTCAACGCTGGTGACAATGTTTCTTTTCAAGGGGAAGATGCAAAGAAAGGTGAGGTACTCGTTGAAAAGGGAACGAAAATCAATCCTGGTATCCAAGCCATTCTAGCGACATTTGGGTATGCTGAAGTACCTATAGCTAAAGGGCCGGTTATTGGGTTATTTGCCACCGGAACGGAATTATTAGAAGTGGAAGAAGAACTAGAAGATGGAAAAATAAGAAATAGTAATAGTACGATGCTCATAGCGCAAATTGAACGCGTTGGTGCTGATGTGAAATATTATGGTAAACTACCAGATGATTTTGATACATGTTACGAAGCGATTGCGACTGCGATTGATGATGTAGACATTCTCATCACAACAGGTGGTGTATCTGTAGGAGACTTTGATTATCTCCCTGCGATATACGAGAAACTACAGGCGGAGGTTCTGTTTAATAAAGTCGCAATGAGACCAGGCAGTGTTACGACAGTAGCACAGATAAATGGAAAATTATTATTTGGCCTCTCTGGGAATCCTTCTGCTTGTTATGTTGGCTTCGAATTATTTGCAAGACCAATCATTCGTTATATGTTAGGTTGCCGCTCCCCTCATTTAAGAAAAGAAACAGCGATCTTACAACAGGATTTTCCAAAAGCAAATCCATTTACAAGATTCGTTAGAGCCGATGTGTATGTCACAAATGGCTCATTGATGGTGCGACCTAGCGGTGTTGATAAATCAAATATTGTCATGAGTTTAGCAAGAGCAAATGCATTTATGGCATTGCCAGGTGGAACGAGAGGCTATGGTGTTGGAGATATTGTTGAAGTTTTCATGCTTGAAGATTTTGTGGGTAGCAATTGGCCGTGGTAACACCTAAAATTATGCAAGTGGTTGGTTATCAAAATAGTGGTAAAACGACATTCGTCACTCAACTTGTACAAGCTTTAGCAGAAAAAGACTTGAATGTCGCAACGATTAAACATCATGGCCACGGAGAACCTGATGTAGTATCAAATAAAGATAGTAGTAGACATATCGTATCAGGAGCCACTGCTACCATTGTCGAAGGTGAAGGCATGCTATTAATGCAAGCAAAAAAGCTTAATTGGACACTTGAAGAGCAGATTCAGGTACTAACTTATATGAATCCAGATGTTATTATTATTGAAGGACATAAAAAAGCAAACTATCCTAAAGTTCTTTTACTGAGGGATGAAACCGATCAAAGCCTTATTGAGCAACTGTCAAACATCAAATATATAGTGACAAAAGATGATAACAACGAAGTGGTTATAAAAGAAATAGTGAATAAACTTATACGGTAGTTCATTACATGATATTAGTACATAAGATACTCCCCTAAAGGTAGACAGGTTTTAAATAAACCTACTCTACTTGTAGGGGAGTATTTTATTATGCATTCAATTGTTTAGAAAAATGGAGATGAACGAAAGGAGTTTAAAGTTAAAAAGAACAGCAAAAAGATTTTTTTAAATAAATAAATCATTTTTGGTTTAATTGGTATATTTTCGGGTAGGGGTTTAAATAAAAGTCCGAAAAATGAGTTAAATCTAAATTTTTATTTAATTTGTTAAAAAAACTTACAAAAACCTGTTGCATTTCTTTTCAGAAATTTCTATAATAGTAGTTAAATATTTAATAAATATAAATAAAAATTTATAAATATACAAAACTAAAGGGTGACGTGATGAAAGCTTCAATTATTGGTACAACAGGATATGGTGGGGCAGAACTATTGAGAATATTAAAAAACCACCCCGAATTTGAAATCTCTTCTATACATTCCACTAGAGATAATTTAGCCATTTCTGATGAATATCCACATTTAATCGGAATCATGAACAATCAATTACAAAAGATAGAGCCTGAGAAAATTAGTGAAAGTTCAGATATTGTGTTTTTAGCAACCCCCTCTGGTGTATCAGGTGAATTAGCGGCACAATTTGTGAATAAAAATATTAAAATAGTAGATTTATCGGGAGATTTAAGGTTACCAGCATCCGAATATAAACAATGGTATAAGAAAGACCCTACTTCTGATGAGGTGATTAATCAGGCGGTATATGGATTAACTGAGTGGAATCGAGACCAAGTGAAAACTTCACACCTGATTTCGAATCCTGGTTGTTATCCGACTGCTACATTATTAGGTTTAGCTCCTGTAGTTGTTGAGCATTTAATAGAAAAAGATCAAATTATCATAGATGCCAAATCAGGCATCTCTGGTGCGGGTCGCTCTCTATCAAGGACGTCAAGTTACGCTGAGGCAAATGAGAACTTCTCGGCATATAAAGTGAATCAACATCAACATACACCTGAAATTGAACAACAATTAAAAGTGTGGAATAAGGAAATGGAAGCAATCACCTTTACCACACAGTTACTACCAATTACCAGAGGTATAATGGCTACAAGTTATGTGAAACTGAAAGAAAATTATTCGACTAAACAGTTGGTGGAATTATACGAGCATACTTACCAGCAAAGTCCGTTTGTACGTGTCAGACCAGTCGGTAATTATCCATCAGTAAAAGAGGTAGCCGGTTCTAATTATTGTGATATTGGTTTACATGTTGACGAGCGCACAGGCCGAATGACAATTATCTCTGTAATTGATAATTTAATGAAAGGGGCAGCTGGTCAGGCTGTACAAAATGCAAATTTAATGTTTGGAATGGAAGAAACGACAGGGCTGGAGATGACCCCGTTATACCCATAAGGAGGAACGACAAACAATGGAAGCAACTAAAAACAGCCTTATTACATATATACAAGACGGCTCTATTACAACACCAAAAGGTTTTAAGGCTGATGGTATTTATGCAGGGCTTAGTAAAGGGAAAAAGGATCTTGGAATGATTGTTAGTGAACAACCAGCGAGTAGTGCAGGTGTTTATACAACAAGTTCCTTTAAAGCGGCTCCTTTGTTAGTAACCCAAGAAAGTATTGTCGCCAAAGGTAAGCTTCAAGCGATTGTCGTAAATAGTGCTTGTGCAAATGCTTGTACAGGGAAGCGAGGGCTTGAAGACGCTTATAAGATGAGAAAGCTGACTGCAGAGCAATTAAATTTGACTGAGCACTTGGTCGGAGTAGCATCTACTGGAGTCATTGGCGAATTTTTAGATATGGAAAAAATCGAACAAGGGATAAAATCCATCCAACCACAAGCAACAAAAGAACATGCTAATAGTTTTGCTACAGCAATTTTAACAACTGATTTAATTGATAAGCAGACTTGCTACTCAGCTGAAATAGCGGGTGGGACGATTCATATGGCAGGAGCAGCAAAAGGGTCAGGTATGATCCACCCTAATATGGCAACAATGCTTGGTTTTGTGACAACGGATGCGCAGGTAAGTCCCGGTGATTTACAGATGGCACTTAAAGAAATCACAAACGAGACATTTAACCAGATTACAGTAGATGGAGATACATCTACAAATGATATGGTCCTTGTGATGGCAAATGGAATGAGCGAAACGGAAAGATTGAGTCCAGATCATAAAGATTGGCCGATTTTTATAGCTTTGTTAAAACAAACATGTGAAGAGTTGGCAAAATCAATTGCTAGAGACGGCGAAGGTGCTACAAAACTTGTTGAGGTAATAGTCAAAGGTGCAATCACAAACGAAGAGGCACAAAAAGCGGCTAAACAAATTGTTGGTTCTAATTTAGTGAAGACAGCTATTCACGGAGCAGACGCTAATTGGGGGCGAATTATTGGTGCGCTTGGGCAAAGTCAAGTACAGGTTGATCCGAATAATGTAGATATTTCTATAGGCCCCATTCAGATGTTAAAAGAGAGTACTCCCGTTTCCTTTTCTGAAGAAGAAGCGAAGGCATATTTACTTGGTGAAATGGTGGAAATTCACGTTGATCTACATATTGGCGAATGCTTAGGAAAAGCTTGGGGATGCGATTTGTCGTATGATTACGTGAAAATAAATGCAAGTTATCGTTCCTAAGGAGGAATAGACAATGAAGCGTATTGTAATCAAATGTGGGGGAAGCGTGATGGATCAGCTATCACCTGCGTTCTTTGAAAGTTTACATCATTTACAGAAGAATGGTTACCAACTTATTTTCGTTCACGGTGGTGGTCCTGAAATAAACAAAATGCTGCAAATACACAAGGTAGAATCACAATTTATCAATGGTTTAAGAAAAACAACGCCAGAGACGATGAAGATTGTTGAAATGGTGTTATCAGGTGTAGCCAATAGGAAGTTAGCAACATTGCTTGATAGTAATGGTTTTGAAGCAGTTGGTTTGAATGGGAGTGACCACGGTTTTCTACAAGCTGATTTTATTAATGAAGCAGAGCTTGGGTTAGTAGGAGAAATTACCAAAGTGAAAGCGGAGTTATTAGAAGTAATTCTTAATAAAGGCTATATACCTGTTGTCACGCCTATTGCTACAACAGAAGATGGTAAGAAGTTAAACATCAATGCAGATTTTGCTGCTGCATCTGTAGCAAAAGCAATTGAAGCGGAAATGTGTATATTCGTCACCGATGTTGAAGGAGTATTAATTAATAAACAACTCGTAGAGCATTTAGATACAGAAGAAATAAAACAGCATATTGACAGTGGTGAGATATCGGGCGGGATGATACCAAAGGTAAACTCTGCAGTGGCGGTGTTAGAACAAGGCCTTGCTAGTGTAATGATTGCTTCTGGGAAGCACAACTTTTTTAATGGAGAAGCATGGACAGGGACAAAAATGACAAAAAAACAAGTAGAGGTGGTACAATAATGAATCATTTATTCCCCACATATGCTCGCTGGGAAGTAGAACCAGCAGAGGCAAAAGGCACAAAACTAATAGATAAAAACGGGAAAGAATATTTAGATTTCACATCCGGAATTGGTGTCACTAACTTAGGTCATCGCCCCGAATCAGTCCAAGCAGCGATCACAAAGCAATTAAATAAGTTTTGGCATGTATCCAATCTATTTACACAAGAACAACAAGCATTGGCAGCAGAAAAGTTAGCTCATGCATCTGGTTTAGCTTATACATTCTTTGCAAATAGCGGAGCAGAGGCAAATGAAGGGGCAATTAAATTAGCCAAAAAAGCTACAGGTAAAGACAAAATCCTTACATTTAACAAATCTTTTCACGGTAGAACAATTGCTACGATGGGGGCAACAGGTCAGGATAAAGTAAAACAAGGGTTTGGGAGTATGCTGCCAACATTTTCGCATGCTACTTTTAATGATATCGAGTCGGTGAAATCATTAATAGATCATGAAACAGCAGCCGTGATGGTGGAAGTGGTTCAAGGTGAGGGTGGTATTCACCTTGCGGATTCGGCCTTTTTGGAAGAATTGCAACAATTATGTCAAGAATACCAAGCATTGCTCATTATTGATGAAATTCAAACAGGCATTGGTAGAACAGGTAAACCATTTGCCTTTCAACATTATGACCTACAACCAGACATTATTACTTGTGCAAAAGGGCTTGGAAGTGGGCTACCAATCGGTGCTATCATAGGCAAAGAAAATCTAAAGGAATACTTTGGTCCAGGTAGTCATGGTTCCACATTTGGAGGAAACCCATTAAGTATTGCTTCAGCGATCGCTACAATGGAGATAGTCTTCAATGAGGATTTTTTGTCAGAAGTGAATGAAAAGGCAGAATATTTACTTGAACAGTTGAAGGAATCACTATACAATATAGAAGAGGTAACCGCTATTCGTTCATTAGGATTAATGATTGGTATAGAGATGAATACAAATACGGCATCTTTAATGCAATTCTTAAGAAATGATGGCTTGCTTACGTTATCGGCGGGTGAGAATGTCTTGAGATTATTACCACCGTTAACAGCAACAGTAGAAGAGATAAATCAAGCAGTAGCTATACTGAAAAAGAATATAGTTCCAGTTCAGACAGCCTGAAATATGGCTGCATTTTTAAAACTAAAAATGCATAAAAATTAATTTTGTTTAATGAATATACAAGTTCACGAGGTGTTAAAGATGGAAGGGTATTTACATTTAAAAAGCGGTCATTGTTATAAAGGGGAATGGCTAAATACGCCACCACAAAATGAGGTTGCAGGAGAAATTGTTTTCTTTACAGGAATGACAGGTTATCAAGAAGTGCTAACAGATCCATCCTACAAAGATCAGATTATCGTTTTCACTTATCCTTTAATTGGGAATTACGGTGTGAATGAATCAGACTTTGAGAGTAAAAAGCCACATGTAGCTGGCGTGATTGTTTATGAGGGGACAAATGAACCTTCTCATTATCAATCTGCCTATACACTGAAGGAGTATTTGCGTAAATGGAATATTCCTGTGCTAGGGCATATGGATACGAGGTCAATTGTGAAAAAAATTCGGGCAGTTGGTTCCATGCCAGCAACTATGTCCGCTCATTCTGTAAAAGATACAACATGGAGTAAACAAGAGGATCATAAGGTTGAAATGGTTTCTAATCCTCAGATGCACATATATGGTGAAGGTGATAAGCATATTGTTCTTTATGATTTCGGCTATAAGAAATCAATACTTAATAGCTTATTACAGCAAAATTGTAAAGTGACTACTGTGCCATTTTCTACAACATTCAATGAAGTTGCTAAGTTAAATCCTGATGGTATCCTTCTGTCCAATGGTCCTGGAGATCCGAAAACGCTTCAACACGTCTTACCCGAACTTAAAAAAGTAATTACCAGCTACCCTACTTTAGGGATTTGTTTAGGACATCAGTTGGCAGCACTTGCACTTGGGGGTAACACAACAAAGTTATCTTTTGGACACAGAGGGGCGAATCACCCTATTAGTGATTTAAAAACAGGACGTGTCATGATGTCTTCGCAAAACCATAGCTATGTTGTTGATACAGTAAGTTTAGAAACAACTGGATTTAAAACAAGGTTCATTAATTTGCATGATCAATCTGTTGAGGGTCTCACTCATGAAATTTATCCGATTGAGACGGTACAATTTCACCCTGAAGCTAACCCTGGACCAACCGATACGCATTATTTATTTTTAGAATTTATTCAAACGATTGAAGAGAAGAAAGGGAGCGTTATCGCATATGCCTAAAGACAACAGTATCCAATCAATCCTGGTCATCGGATCGGGACCAATCGTGATTGGGCAAGCAGCAGAATTTGACTACGCAGGCACGCAAGCATGCGCGGCGCTTAAAGAAGAAGGCTATAAGGTGATATTAGTAAATAATAACCCTGCAACAATTATGTCAGATCACGCATTTGCAGATAAGATTTACTTTGAACCATTAACAGTAAATAGTATTGAAAAAATCATTCAAAAAGAAAAACCAGATGGCTTATTAGGAACTTTAGGAGGTCAAACAGGTCTAAATTTAACCTTTCAACTAAGTGAAGCAGGCGTATTAGATAAATATGAGGTGAAACTATTAGGGAGTAGTATCGAAGCAATAAAAAAAGGTGAAGATCGGGAAGCATTTCGCCAATTAATGAATGACTTAAATGAACCAGTTCCAGAGAGTGAAATCGTTCATCATGTGGAAGAAGCGGTTGCGTTTGCTGAAAAGATTGGTTTCCCTATCATTATCCGACCTGCTTATACCCTTGGCGGAACAGGGGGCGGTATTGCAACAGATATGAATGAATTAAAGCATTTCGTTAAGAGTGGCCTAAAAGAAAGTACGATTACGCAAGTACTTGTAGAAAGAAGTATTGCTGGGTTTAAAGAAGTAGAATATGAAGTGATGCGCGACAGCAACAATACTTGTATCACCATTTGTAATATGGAAAACATTGATCCAGTAGGTGTACATACAGGAGATAGTATTGTTGTTGCCCCGAGTCAGACATTAAGCGATGTAGAGTACCAAATGCTTCGTAGTGCTTCTGTCAAAATTATTTCTGAGTTAGGCATCATTGGTGGATGCAATATTCAATTTGCTCTAGACCCAGAAAGTAAAAATTACTACCTGATTGAGGTGAATCCTCGAGTTAGCCGATCTTCTGCTCTTGCTTCTAAAGCAACTGGATATCCGATTGCACGAATGGCAGCAAAGTTGGCTGTAGGCTATCATCTTTCTGAAATTATTAACCCAGTAACTGGTGATACTTTTGCTAGTTTTGAACCGGCACTAGACTATTGCATTGTCAAATTTCCAAAATGGGCGTTTGATAAGTTTTCTGATGCTGATCGCAAATTAGGCACGCAGATGAAAGCAACAGGAGAAGTAATGGGGATTGATAGAAACTTGGAGAGAGCGTTGATCAAAGCGGTTCATTCCCTTGAAGGAAAAGGACTTGATCTTCACTATCCTCGGATTAAAAAAGATACAAAAGAGACGTTACTGAAGGAGCTAGCAGGCCAAACAGATGAAAGATTCTTTATTATATTAGAGTTAATGAGACGTGGGGTAAGCGCTGAAGAGATAAAAAACATCACTAAAATTGATTATTTTTATCTGTCAGCTTTCCAACGTTTAATCTCATTAGAAAAAGAGATTGCACAAGCTTCACTCGAAAATATTGAGCCAGAAATGATGCAACTGATCAAAGAAAAGGGCTTTGGTGATGCCTACCTTGCTTCAGTGTGGCACGTCGATGAAAAAGCTGTTCGTCATAAAAGAAAAGAAATGGGGATAATCCCATCTTATAAAATGGTTGATACATGTGCTGCCGAATTCGCTGCGTCTTCCAATTATTTTTACTCTAGCTATTTTGGAGAAAATGAACAAATACCAAGCGATAAAAGAAAAGTTTTAATCATTGGTAGTGGTCCGATACGAATTGGCCAGGGAATTGAATTTGATTATTGTTCTGTACAAAGTGTCTTTGCTTTAAAAGATGAAGGTATTGAAACGATTATGATTAATAATAATCCAGAAACAGTCAGTACGGATTTTACGACAGCAGATCGTCTTTATTTTGAACCATTAATCATTGAAGACGTGATGAATGTAATTGAAGCGGAACAAGTGAATGAAGTCATTGTTCAAGTAGGTGGACAAACAGCGCTTAACTTAGCTAATCAGCTAGAGGATTACGGGGTAAAATTACTCGGTACTGATTCGAAAACCATTGATACCCTTGAAGATCGAGAATTATTTTATCAATTATTAGATGAACTTGAAATCCCTCATATTCAAGGGTACGTTGCAGAAAATGAAGTTGAACTCGAACAATATGTAAACCAAATCGGCTATCCAGTATTGATTAGACCATCTTATGTTATCGGTGGGATGGGGATGGAAACCATTTATAATGATGAAGCGTTTCAAGTTTATAAAAAGAAGGATATTCCATTCCCTGTACTTGTGGATCAATTTTTACAGGCGAAAGAGGCGGAGCTTGACTTAGCCGCAGACGGAGAGCATGTTCTCATCCCGGCAGTTATGGAGCATATTGAAAGGACCGGGGTTCATTCTGGTGATAGTATGTCAGTCTTACCGCCACAAAGCTTATCAAAAGAAGTACAAAATCTTATGATTAAGTATGGACAATTGATGGTTAAAAAGCTTGGATATAAAGGTTTAATGAACATCCAATATATTATTGATGATAACAAAGTTTACTTACTTGAAGTAAACCCGAGGGCAAGTCGAACGGTGCCAATTGTAAGTAAAGTGACTGCTATTCCATTGGTTCAGGAGGCAACAAAAGTATTATTAGGAAAGCAATTTTTCGAAAAAGACCAACTTCCAGAAGATACGAAGCAAACATTTGTTACTGTCAAATATCCGGTTTTCTCTAACTATGCACTAAAAGGTCTTGATGCTAAAGTAGGACCAGAAATGAAGTCAACTGGGGAAGGAATTGCGTTAGCAGCGACTTTACCACAAGCTTTAAAGAAAGTGTTTCAATTACATGGAGATAAGGAACGGTCCGTTTTGTATAGTGGTGAATTAACAGATGGCATCAGGACATTGGCAAAAGAGTCAAAAACCAAATTGCTAGATGCTCAAGGGGCCGAATTAGATGAAACAACTGTTGCACTTTACAATCCTTTCACTGGTGATGAAAATCAACGTATGCGGGAATGGGCGGTTAAAAATCGCCTACACACTTTTAGTGAATTAGAGTCACTTGAAGCCTATTTACTTGCTTTAACAGAAAAGGATTGGCAAGCAGTAGCAATTGAGGATTGGCAAAACGACAATGTAAAGGAAGTGACGAAATCATGATTACAACATCGACTGTATGTGGTAAAAAGTTAGATATAAAAGGACAGGATATGCTAACATTAGCTGATTATTCTTCTGAAGAAATCAATGGACTTGTCGAAAAGGCATATGAAATGAAGCAAACGGATCATCAAGTCGAAGAGCCATTGAAGGGCAAAATATTGGGAATGATTTTTGAAAAGTCATCTACACGTACAAGGGTTTCCTTTGAAGCGGGTATGTTACAACTTGGCGGTCATGCCCTTTATTTAAATAGTAATGACATGCAAATCGGTAGAGGAGAAACGATTGCAGATACCGCAAAAGTATTATCTAATTATGTTGATGGCATTATGATTCGTACATTTTCTCATGATATTATAGAAGAACTTGCCACACATGCTACTATTCCAGTAATTAATGGGTTAACGGACCTTTATCATCCTTGTCAAGCACTAGCAGACTTGTTAACGATTAAAGAAGTAAAAGGAAAATTAGCAGGTATTCGTTGTGTTTATGTTGGAGATGGCAATAATGTAGCTCACTCATTAATGATTGCGGCAGCAAAAGTTGGCATGCATATGACGATTGCATGTCCGAAAGGCTACGAACCAGATGAAAAAGTGGTCACTTTAGCACAAGGATTTGCTGAAGTGACGGGCAGTAAAATTGTCGTCGAAAACGACGTAAAAAAGGCGGTTGATGGAGCTGATGTCATCTATACGGACGTCTGGACGAGTATGGGTCAAGAAGAAGAAAATGAAATGCGTTTACAAGTCTTTCATGATTATCAAGTGAACGAGTCACTTGTAGCCTATGCAAAAGAAGATTATTTATTCCTTCACTGTTTGCCCGCACACCGTGGGGAAGAAGTCTCGGCGCCTGTTATTGACGGTGATCACTCCGCTGTTTTCCAACAAGCAGGCAACCGTCTTCACGCACAAAAAGCCTTATTAACTGAATTACTATAGTGTTGTAACAAGCTGAAGCACGAACTATTCTGTTCCTAGAATGGTTCGTGCTTTTTATCATTTGAGGGGAATTTAGGAAGTTTGAGGGTGAGCAAAAAAGGGTTTGCTCGTACATTGAGAGGAAAAAACGCAGGGATAGCGAAGCAAAGTGAGTGAGCTCGTACATCAAGATGAAAATGCGTTGGAATAGCGTATCAAAAAGGATTTGTTCGTACATCATGAGTGAAAAACGCAAAGATAGCTGCGGGGTAAGAGTAATTTAAAAAGTACACCCAACAATAAAAGCGCCAGAGACAGGCTTGCAATCTGATTTGAGGAAAACACAATACCTACAATTTCCTTTATGATTCGTCCTTCTCGCGGAAATAATAAAAGTGTAAGTTTGAAGGAGGTGCTCATTTTGGGACAAAATCGACAATTTAGAGCAGGGCAGAAAGCGCCAAATAATGGTAAATATATTGAGATTGGTGAAACTGGCAGTAATGTGAATAACCCACAAGTGGTAAGTCTTCGTGCGGGTGATCGATTTCCTGAAAACTCAAACCATAATCGATTATGGACTTATCAAAGAAAACCATAATAAAGAACGAATCAGATGCCATCCCAAAATGTGGATGGCTTTACATATGGCAGGAAATAATTTTATAATAAAACAAAGGTCAAAAAAGGTCAGGAGTGTGACGTGCGATTGGATATTAATCAAATGACAACCTCTTTGCAAGAAGGTTTAATGACTGCCAAAAGGATGGCGACAAATAAAGGTCACCAAGAGGTGGATACGGTGCACCTTTTCCTTTCCTTCTTGCAGGAGGATCATCTATTTACAAATATTTTAAGACGAAGTGATTTTACAATTGAAAATGTGAAACAATCATTGCAACATTTATTAGAAAGAAAACCCAGGGTTAGTGGAAGTGGTGCGGATTTAAATTCTTTTTATCTTACTAATGATTTAAGAAAAACCTTGTCAAAAGCAGAAGAATTAAAATTGCAATGGCAGGACAATTATATATCCATTGAACATGTTTTATGGGCAGTGATTGTGGCAAAGACGAATGTTACAGACCTCTTTTTAATGAAAAAGAAGGATATCCAACAAGCAATTGAAGAAATCAGGGGGAATCAAAAGGTGACATCACAAAACCCAGAAGGTACTTATGAAGTACTTCATAAATATGGTAGAGATTTAGTGGAAGAAGTGAAAACAGGGAAATTAGATCCTGTCATTGGCAGAGATCAAGAAATCCGTAATGTAATTCGCATACTTTCAAGGAAAACGAAAAATAATCCTGTCCTCATCGGTGAGCCAGGTGTTGGTAAAACAGCAATTGTTGAGGGATTAGCACAGAGAATTGTTAGAAAAGATGTACCAGAGGGACTGAAAGATAGGACGATTTTCTCATTAGATATGAGTGCGTTAATTGCTGGTGCTAAATTTAGAGGTGAATTTGAGGAACGTTTAAAAGCAGTGTTAGCAGAGATTAAAAAGAGTGATGGTCGTATTCTTCTGTTTATAGATGAGATACATACAATCGTTGGAGCTGGTAAAACAGAAGGTGCGATGGACGCTGGTAATATGTTGAAGCCGATGCTTGCCCGAGGTGAGCTACATTGTATTGGCGCAACAACATTGGATGAACATAGAAAGTATATTGAAAAAGATCCGGCATTAGAGAGAAGGTTTCAACAAGTATTAGTAAAAGAACCCGATGTAGAAGACTCTATCTCTATTTTAAGAGGTTTAAAAGAGCGATTCGAAATTCATCATGGGGTCAATATTCATGACAGGGCTATTGTTGCAGCAGCTACTTTATCTGATCGTTATATTACAGATCGTTTTTTACCAGATAAAGCGATTGATTTAATTGATGAGGCATGTGCAATGATCCGGACAGAGATTGACTCTATGCCTACGGAGCTGGATGAAGTAACAAGAAAGGTAATGCTGCTTGAAATTGAAGAGGCCGCTCTGCTAAAAGAGTCTGATGAAATCAGTCAAGGGAGGTTAGAGAAACTAAGAGAAGAACTTACTAACTTTAAGGAACAAGCGAAAGAAATGAGGGCGAAATGGTTAACAGAAAAGGCTGCGATACAATCGATACAATCAAAACGAGAGCAGTTAGAAATTTTGAAAAGAGAGCTAGAGGAAGCTGAGAATAAGTATGACCTTAATAAGGCAGCAGAGTTAAGACATGGTAAAATCCCTGCATGTGAAAAGGAGTTACAACAATTAGAAGAAGAGACGAATAATAAAGAAAATGATAACCGTTTATTACGTGAAGAGGTCACTGAAGAAGAAATTTCTGATATTGTATCGAGATGGACTGGTATACCTGTCTCTAAATTAGTTGAAAGTGAACGGGAGAAGTTATTGCGACTAGAGTCGATTCTACAAAAAAGAGTCATCGGTCAAAATGAAGCCATCACACTTGTCTCCGACGCAGTCTTAAGAGCAAGAGCAGGCATAAAAGACCCAAAACGGCCGATTGGTTCTTTTATTTTCTTAGGTCCTACTGGGGTTGGAAAAACAGAGTTGGCAAAGGCGTTAGCGGAATCTTTATTTGATAGTGAGGAACATATCATTAGAATTGATATGTCGGAGTATATGGAAAAACATGCGGTATCAAGACTAGTTGGTGCACCACCAGGTTATGTTGGGTATGAAGAAGGCGGACAATTAACAGAAGCGGTTCGTAGGAATCCGTATGCAGTCATATTACTAGACGAAATAGAGAAAGCACATCCTGAAGTGTTCAATATTCTTTTACAAATGTTGGATGATGGAAGGGTTACTGATTCTCAAGGCCGAACAGTTGATTTTAAAAATACCGTTATCATAATGACATCAAATATAGGGTCTCATATCTTGCTTGAACGCGATGAAGCGAAAGAGAAGGGTAATATAATAGAAGAAACTCGGAATAAAGTATTAGAAATGTTACGTTCGCATTTCCGGCCAGAGTTTTTAAATAGAGTAGATGAGGTTATTTTATTTCATCCTTTAGGTATAGAAGAGATGAAAGGAATTGTTGAAAAACTAATCCATGAACTACAACAAAGGTTAATTCATCAACAAATTATCTTAACGATAGATGATAAGGCAAAGGCTTTTATTGCAGAAACGGCTTTTGACCCCATATACGGTGCAAGACCATTGAAGCGTTACATGCAAAGAGAAATTGAAACAGCATTAGCAAAAGAAATGATCGCGGGAAATATCCAAGCGAAATCACATGTAGCTATCTCTAGTGACAGTACAAAACTTATCATAAAACAATCATGAACCAGTGGAAAATAGCATAAACTGGATATATTAACGAAAGTAAAAAAACAAAAGTCATCCATATTGGATGACTTTTGTTGCCATTCTTAGTGTAGTCCTTCCTTCTCTTCTGGTGCTGCAGGAATGACAGCAGCGAGAATGTAAAGGAGAATACTTACTGCAACCGAAAGGACGGTTGCCGTTTGTAAATCATAACTTACACCATTCATGTTGCTTACTACATAAGTAACCATATTCATAAGTAAGAATGTCCAAATGAACGTCCAAATGTATTGCATTTTTACTCACCTCATACGTATGTCAGTCTATTTAATAGTATCATACAATGGTTGGATTATAAACGTGATTCACTGATTTTTTTTCATAGGATTATGTCTAAAATGTGAATAACAGTTGGAATCAAGCGTTTGAACTAATTCATTAAAAGCTAGGCAAATATCCTATTCAAATTACCTGTACAATCATACATTAGTATGAACAACAGTAAAGGGGTTAATAAAATGGATAGCCGAAACTTTCAACTGCATACAGAATGGAATATGATTCATTACCCAGAAAAGCCAAGTGGTTTCGGTGTTCTTATCATTGGGGATGAACGCCATTTTGTTGATGAGAAACAAAGCTTCTGGACACAAAATGAAGGGAAATCATCTCTCATTTCATCATTAAGAAGAGATGGTTATACTATCTTTTATTCGAATCTATATGGGCGAAATTGGGGAAGTCGTAAAGCCATTGAGATGGCAAAAAGATTGTATGCCCATACGATTAGACATGAAATTATTAATGAAAGAATCCATATAATTGCTGAAGGTATGGGCGCACTTGTCGCTGGAGCATTAATGAATGAAATGAATGAGAATATACGGTCGATTACGTTTATCAATCCCATCTTTTCATTAAAAACACATTTGGAACAAGAAAAAGAACATAAATTTTTCTATAAAAAATTAAAGAAAGAAGTTGAAGCTGCACTTGTGAGTAATATTAAAGAGATAGATGAATCCATCGTAATAAATGAAGAACAATTCCTTCAAGTAGACCTCCCAGTAAAAATCATTCATATCCTCTCAAGTAGTCGTGCATATAAACAATCTCATCATTTAAAAGACTTATCAGTGAAATGGTCAGAAAACAATCAACGAGTCTCAATCAATTATTTATTACCAGAAAAAAGGCATAGTTTAAGCTACCATATTATTCGATTTCTCAACGAAAATGAGTCGATATTATAAGTCTGAGGAAAAAATCCCTCAGACAATTTTTTTTTGAAATGTAAAACTTGCTAGTTTGTTATAAGTCATATTTGAGTGAGAGATTTCGATGATATATAAAGATAATTCCGCATAGTATACAATAAAACAGACGACTGGAGGCTGGGGTATGAAGCAAGCAGTTGTAATTGATGGTTATAGTTTTGTAGGTTTTGGCGCTTGTAAAGGGTTGTTAGAAGAAGGGGTCGAGGTTTTACTGCTCAATTCATTGAAGGCAGATGATGCTTTAGAAAAACAATTATCCGTTGGGAGAAATGCGAACTTAACCGAAGTGGATATAGATAGTTTAAACACTTTGCTTGAAGAAGAGGCCACTGTTTTTATTGATGGTTACAGTTTATATATTAAAGATATAAACATGGAGAGGTTTTTAGTTCCTTTCTTAGATAAAATCTCTTTTGAAAAGCGAAAATGTGTGATTACTTTGCCCATTCAATGGTTGTATACAGGTCATTCAAAAAAATGGGTGCAAAAGACCTTTTCTCATGCTCATATCTATTACTTACCAACAGTATATGGACCGTTTCAACCGGAAGAAATGCTTTTTCAACAAAAGCTGATGCATACTAACCACAATAAAAGTGTCAGTGAAAAGGAATGGCGGAATGATGCTGTTTATATTGACGAAGCCATCACCTGTTTATTGCATGATTTTTTATCAAACAATAAGAGTGGAGAAAAAATAATTAGCAGTGGAATTGAAAACCATTGGCAGCAATGTGTAGATTATTTACAAATTAATCTTGAAAATCATACTGTAAAAGAAGATAACAGTTTAAGAGACGAACCTCAAACAATTCATATTCATAACCATCTATCGGTGGAAAAAGCGCTTAGTCAACAGAAAAGACATGTGGATATTCTCCCATAAATATAAAGTACTTTCATCGGAAAAACCTTTTCAATCACTAGGATAAAAGGTTAGAATGATGTTAGTTGGTCTTTTCGAAAGAAAAAATCAACTAACATAAAGGGGCGAAAGATATAGAAATGAAGAAAGCTTTAATTAGGTGGGGGAGTTTGGTTCTATGCCTTCTCTTATTATCGTCATGTGGACAGGTATTTTCTGGGGGTCAGCTGCAAAAGGCTGGCTTATTAGTGCCGGATACCATTAATGATCAAGTGTGGGGTACGAAAGGGTATAAAGGCCTACTCAAGATACAGTCTACTTATGATATTGATGTGTATTATAAAGAAGGGATGAACTCACAACTCGTTGTCGAAAGAGCGGTAAAGGAATTTTCAAAAAAAGGGGTCAATTTAATTTTCGGACATGGAAATGAATATGCAGAGTACTTTAATCAAATATCAGCACAATATCCAAATATTCAGTTTGTAAGCTTTAACGGGGACGCACAAAATGAAAATACGACAAGTTTAAATTTTGAAGGCTATGCAATGGGCTTTTTCGGAGGTATGGTGGCTGGTGAGATGACAGCTACTAATATTGTTGGTATTATTGCGGCATTTGAATGGCAACCAGAAGTAAAAGGTTTTATTGATGGTGTGAACTTTCAAAATGATGAAGCAGATGTTAAAATACATTATGTTGAAAATTGGGATGATGCCCATAAGGCTGCAGGGTTAATGGACAAGTTGGTCATAGAAAAAGCAGATGTCGTTTATCCAGCAGGTGATGGATATAATGTCCCTGTCATTGAAAAAGTAAAAGAGCATGGTTTATATGCCATTGGTTATGTTTCTGACCAATCCCATCTAGGAAAATCAGCAGTATTAACAAGTACGATTCAACATGTTGACCATTTGTATGAAATAGTAGCAGAACAATTTCATAATGGAGAACTTCAGTCTGGAAACCTTTCTTTTGACTTTCAAGAAGATGTCATTTCATTAGGTGCGTATAGTCCAGAATTATCTCCAACCTTTATTCAACAATTAAATACAGCAGTAAAAAAATATAAAGAAACAGGTAATTTACCGACAGAACCATCATAGGAGGATAACAGAATGTCAAATGATAAAACAATGGAATTTATGCAAATCGCGATGAAATATCTACCTGAAGCAAAAGCCGAACTAGAAAAGTCAGGTGTAAATTTATCAATGGAAATGATTCAACCGTTTATGACGATGTTTACACAAGTGATGAATGAAGCATATGAATTAGGGAAAGCAGATGCACAAAAAGAACATGAATAAGAGAAAAGCTAGCGGCGTGGGATTGCCGTTAGCTTTTTTTATTCATAAAGACTTCAACGATTGGAGCAGCATGTTTTAAAAGTGGTTTTAATTCCTCTGCAGAATCCATTAATTGAGACATATTGGCCATTAATTCCACCAGATCTAATTGTTCGATTGTATTTAAAATAGAAGGTGATTTTTCCTCCTCCTGCTTATGTTGTCTTCCGAGAATCCAATCTTCACTTTGACGAGCATCTCTATTACCAAACATAAATTGATTAAAAAACGGTTCTTCACTCATATAAGCAATCCTCCTTTTGATCTTCTATTGTATAGGTTATTCCTTATAATATATGGGTGAATAAAAGAAAAGGTTGGACGAAAATAATAATTATGAAGAAAAATATTGAAACTTTACCTGCTTATTTGATAAAATTAGTACCAAGTACTAATAATTGATATTAAATTTTATTTCTCGTAAATAAAAAGGTTGAATTTCTAATAACGACAAAGTGGAAAAGAAAAAGGGAGTGGGAAAGATGAATGCTGGAATTGTGGGCTTAGGTAGATACTTGCCTGAAAAAATAGTAACGAATGCTGATTTAGAAAAAATAATGGATACTTCAGATGAATGGATCCGCACGAGAACAGGTATCGAACAAAGACGGATTGCCGATGACGATACAGATACTTCTGATATGGCATTCGCTGCTGCAAAAAAAGCATTACAGGATGCAGATTTGTCTCCTGAAGATATCGATTTAATTATTGTCTCAACTGTCACACCAGATCAGCCATTTCCAAGTGTTGCTTGTTTACTGCAGGAAAAGTTAGGGGCAAAGAAAGCAGCAGCTATGGATGTAAGTGCAGCTTGTGCTGGTTTCATGTACGGTGTGATTACAGCGAAACAATTTATTGAAACAAAAACGTATCAGAATGTACTAGTGGTAGGTGTTGAAAAGCTGTCTAAAGTAACCGATTGGTCTGATCGTAATACAGCTGTCCTTTTTGGAGATGGTGCGGGTGCCGCTGTCATTGCTCCTGTATCTGAAGGAAGAGGCATTTTATCATTTGAACTAGGAGCAGATGGTGGTGGAGCGAAGCATCTTTATCAAGATAAGTACATTGTGATGAATGGTAGAGAAGTTTATAAGTTTGCTGTTAGACAAATGGGTGAAAGTTGTATTAATGTATTAGAAAAAGCAGGTTTAACAAAAGAGGATGTAGATTTTCTTATCCCTCATCAAGCGAATATTCGTATCATGGAAGCTTCTAGACAACGTTTAGAGTTACCAATTGAAAAAATGTCAAAAACAATTGATAAATATGGTAATACATCAGCATCTTCTATACCAATTGCTATGATTGAGGAGATAGAAGCTGGGAAAATTAAAGATGATGATATTATCGTAATGGTCGGATTTGGTGGCGGATTAACATGGGGAGCCATCGCTTTAAAATGGGGAAAATAAGTATAAATATAATAGGCTTTATTGATATAAAAGGAGTGACATAATAGTGGAAAAAAAACGTGTCGTTGTAACAGGACTTGGAGCAGTAACACCAGTTGGAAATAATGTAGAACAGTCGTGGAGTAATATTAAAGCTGGAAAATCTGGAGTAGGACCGCTAACAAGATTAAATGCTGATGAATATCCTGCTAAAGTAGCTGCGGAAGTGAAAGATTTTGATATTCATGAGTATTTAGAGAAGAAAGATGCAAGAAAGATGGATCGCTTTACTCATTATGCAGTGGCTTCTTCAATCATGGCAGTGAAAGATGCTAATTTGACGATAAATGATGAAAACGCGCATCGTGTTGGTGTTTGGGTAGGATCAGGAATCGGTGGAATGGAAACATTCGAGAATCAATTTGAAACCTTTTTAAACAGAGGCTACCGCCGTGTGAGTCCATTCTTTGTACCAATGATGATACCGGATATGGCTGCAGGGCAAGTATCAATCACATTAGGTGCAAAGGGTGTGAATTCTTGTACAGTAACCGCTTGTGCAACTGGAACGAATTCAATCGGTGATGCGTTTAAAGTCATTCAGCGTGGTGATGCTGATGTCATGGTAACAGGAGGAGCAGAAGCACCAATTACGAGAATGTCTGTTGCAGGATTCTGTGCTAACACAGCGCTATCTACCAATCCAGATCCGGCTACAGCAAGTCGCCCATTTGATAAAGATAGAGATGGATTTGTTATCGGAGAAGGTGCAGGTATTCTCATTCTTGAAGAATTAGAACATGCACTAGCTCGCGGTGCCAATATTTATGCTGAAATTGTTGGGTATGGGTCAACTGGAGATGCCTATCATATAACCGCACCTGCACCAGAGGGAGAAGGCGGTGCGCGTGCAATGAAAATGGCACTTGACGATGCGGGTCTCACTCCTGAACAAATCGATTATATTAATGCTCATGGTACGAGCACAGATTATAACGATAAATATGAAACGGTTGCAGTGAAAAGTGTTTTTGGTGAACATGCTTATCATTTAGCCATTAGTTCAACAAAATCTATGACAGGTCACCTTCTAGGTGCTGCCGGAGGCGTTGAGGCGATTTTCTCTATCCTAGCGTTAAGAGATAGTACGTTGCCACCAACGATTAATTACAATACAAAAGATCCAGATTGTGATTTAGATTATGTACCTAATGAATCAAGAGAAAAAACTATTGGAGCTGTTATGAGTAACTCATTAGGCTTTGGTGGTCATAACGCAACAATCGTCTTCAAAAAATATCAATAATTAAATCAAACACGGACAAATTCTGCTTTGTTACATGGCGGAATTTGTCCGTGTTTTTTATATTTTTATGGTTTTCTTTTGAACCGATTATTTGTCTCTTCCATAAAATAAACAACAACATTTGATGGGAGAGAACCATATGCCGGTAATTAGAACTGATGAATGGTTAGATCAGCATTTTACTGAACCAGAAAAGTTGATTGAACCATTGTTAAATTCATTCCATGAAAACGAGCCACAAAGGTTATACCAATTCTTATCCTCCTTTGGCATGTATTCACCAAATAGAAGGAATAAAGAACAATTCAAACAGTTAAAAGAAAATAAAACATGGGAAAAAGTTGAATTGTTATTAAACAAGTATAGAAAAAACTGGAAAGGACCAGATGTCCCCATTTACTTATTTCCAATTGCACAAGGCGGATTATTCTTTAGAACATCTTATGTGAAGTCTGGCTTGTCATTCCCTGACAAGATGTTTTTATTTCTCGCTCCATTAGAAGATGAGAAAGAATTAGAAGCATTATTTGTCCACGAATACCATCATATCTGCCGAATGAAGAGATTAAAAAAAGAAATGGCTGAGTATACATTATTAGATAGCATTGTATTAGAAGGATTAGCAGAATGGGCAGTGGAGAAAAGTCGTGGAAAATCGTATCGTTCAAAGTGGTGCACAGAACATGATAGAGAAAGAATACGATACTATTGGCATAAATATGTAAAAAAAAATATAGACATAAAGAGAGACAATGAATTACATGACCAAATTCTATTCGGTGAGGGGAAATATCCAAAAATGCTTGGCTACTCCATTGGCTATGAAATCGTCTCAATGTATGACAATGAAAAAAAAATCAAGCTCAAAGAAAGCATGGTTATTCCTTCAAAGTTTTTTGTACCTCAGTGGGAAAAAGAATAGAGTAGATGAGAAAACATGTAAAGAAAATAAAGAAATTGTCAAAGTAAGTAAAATAGTATTTTTTCCTTATATTAACATACAAGTAACAGGATGTAAGAACTATTTCATGACCACTCCATACTATTTATAATATTATTAAAAGATAGATTTTTGAAAAAATTCCTTGTATTCGTAATCTATTTGTAATAATATACAGATAATTAATCCTAGTACTAAATATTTTACAATACTGTAAGATATTACGATTGAGGTGTTGAAATGGTAGGGAAAGAAGAAAGTCCTAGCTTGGACACAATTTTACAAGTAAATGAATTAAAAGCAGGTTTTGATATAGACGGAAAGGTCTATCACGCAGTAGATAATGTATCTTTTGACGTAAAGAAAAAACAAATTCTTGGTGTCGTGGGAGAATCAGGCTGTGGAAAGAGTGTCATGTCTATGTCCATTATGCAGTTATTACCGAAGGAAACAGGAAAAGTCACTGGTGGTGAAATTGTTTTTGAAGGTAAGAATATTGAGAATTACTCCATTAATCAAATGAATACCATACGAGGTAATGATATCTCAATGATTTTCCAAGAGCCAATGACGGCACTTAACCCTGTATTCACAATTGGTTTTCAATTACAGGAGATTCTCTTTAATCATCAGAAGATTTCGAAAAAGGACGCACGAGAAAAAAGCATCCATCTTTTAAGACAAGTAGGCATATCAAGGCCAGAGAATATCGTTGACGAATATCCCCATCAACTTTCAGGGGGAATGAGGCAACGGGTAATGATCGCTATTGCGATTGCCTGCCAACCAAAGTTACTTATAGCTGATGAGCCAACGACTGCATTAGATGTGACAGTACAAGCCCAAATACTAGATTTATTAAGGGAAATTCAATCAATCAATAATATGGCGATTATTCTCATTACCCATGATCTTGGGGTCGTTGCTGAAATGTGTGACGATGTAATTGTTATGTATGCTGGGAAAATTGTTGAAAGAACAAATGTAGATGCACTTTTTCATAACCCTAAGCACCCTTATACACAGTTATTATTACAATCGATCCCTAAATTGGATGAAGAAGAGAAAGAATTAGGGTCGATTGACGGCTTAGTACCATCCCTTAAAGATATGCCAGAAGTTGGTTGTAGATTTGCTGATCGTTGTCCAAAAAGAATGCCTGAATGTACTGAAATCACACCTTTATTAGGTTTTGTTGAAAATGGACATGAGGCTGCTTGTCTTTTATATGAGAACAGCTATCAGACTAATGGGAGGAATACATATGTCAAATAACACAGCTGAGAAGCGAGAAGTGTTATTAGAAGTAGAAGATTTAAAAACATATTTCCCGATTAAAGCAGGTTTCTTTCAAAGAACGGTAGGACATGTCAAAGCTGTAGACGGAGTTAGTTTTCAAATACATAACGGCGAAACGTTTGGACTTGTTGGAGAATCGGGTTGCGGCAAATCAACGACAGGTCGAACGCTTTTAAAACTTATGAATCCAACAGATGGAAAGATTATTTTTGATGGACAAGATATTTCAAGTTTGAAAGGAAAGACATTAAGAGAAATCCGCAAAGATTTTCAAATGGTTTTCCAAGATCCATATGCCTCACTTAATCCAATGCAAATGGTTGGGGACATCGTCTCAGAACCGCTAGTTAATTTTAGAGGGAAATCAGTGAAAGAATTAAAAGAAGAAGTCATGGATCTCCTTAATAAGGTCGGACTTCCGTCAGATGCTTATTATAAATATGCTCATGAATTCTCTGGTGGTCAAAGGCAAAGGATTGGCATTGCACGGGCATTAGCACTACGTCCAAAGCTGATTATTGCAGATGAACCCGTATCAGCACTTGATGTATCTGTACAGTCCCAAGTATTGAATCTCTTGAAGGAACTACAAAATGAATTTCAATTAACATTTTTATTTATTGCACATGATTTGAGTGTTGTTAAACATATGAGTGATCGAATTGCTGTGATGTACTTAGGTGGAATTGTTGAAGTAACTGATAAGAATAGTATTTTTGCAGAACCACTTCACCCCTACACACAAGCTTTGATTTCAGCCATACCTGAGCCGGATCCGAGAAAGAAGAAACAGAGAATTATATTAGAAGGTGATGTACCAAGTCCGGCCAATCCTCCAACGGGTTGCCCGTTTCATCCACGCTGTTCACATGCCATGAAAGAATGCATGGAAGTAAAACCGACTTTAAAGGAGGTGAAGGCTGGTCATAACGTAGCTTGTCATTTATATAACTAAAAAATCATTTAGGGGGAGAACAATGAAAAAGAAATCTTTTTGGTTAATTTCGTTATTACTCGTATTCTCTATGTTTCTAGCAGCTTGTAATAGCGGGAACGAAACGAGTGGGAATGAAAAAGATGGAGATAAAGAAGAAGCCAACACTGGTGAACCGGTTGAGGGTGGGAATGTGACAGTAGCCGTGACATCTGCTCCAGAGGGTGTATTAGAGCCAGCTTATTATGGCAGTGCGATTGATGCCGAAATCTTGAATTTCATGACTGATGGTATTTATTCAGTAAATGACGAATTAGAATATGAACCAGATCTTGCCACTTGGGAAATTAGTGATGATAAGCTCACTTATACGTTCAAATTTAAAGAGGGCGTAAAATGGCATAATGGTGAGGAGCTAACAGCAGAGGACTACCAATTTGCATTGGAAACAATGGCTGATCCTGAATATACTGGCCCACGTTTTAATTATGTAGAAGGTATTAAGGGGGCTAAAGAAAAAAAGGATGGAAAAGCGGAGACAATTGAAGGAATTGAGTTAGTTGACAAATATACGATTGCAATTACATTTGAATCTGTAAAAATCAATAATCTTGAAAATCTTTGGTCTTATCCAATGCCTAAAAAGCATTATGAGGGAGTAGCTATTGCAGAGCTTGGTGAATCAGAACAAGTAAGACAAACACCAGTAGGTTTAGGAGCATTTAAAGTGAAGTCTGTTAAAGCTGGTGAATATGTAGAGTTAGAGAAGTTTGCAGATTACTATAAAGGTGAACCAAAACTTGATGGAGTAGTAGTTAAAGTGATTGATCCGGCAGTAGCAAATGGTGCTCTACAAAATGGTGAAGTTGACATTATGGGCGTTGCTCCTGCACAAGTAGAAGAACTTGAAACGATGGAACATATCACAGTTGAAGAGACAAATGGTGTAGGGTATTCATATATCGGTTTACGATTTGGTCACCGTGATCAAGAAACACGTACAAATGTTGATGATTTTGACAAATTTAAAAGCAAAGAATTACGCCATGCCTTAATTCATGCTCTTGATCGTCAAGCGATGATTGATGCGTTTTTATCAGGTAAAGGTACAGTATCTAACACAGTTATTCCTTCAACTTTCTGGATTGCAGCAGAAGAGTCAGAATTAAATCAATATGAGTATGATCCAGAAAAAGCGAAAGAGCTATTAGCTGAGGCCGGCTATAAAGACGTTGATGGTGACGGTTTTGTAGAAGATCCTGAAGGAGAGCCATTCTCAATTTCATTTGGTCATTATGCTGGAAATGCAACATTTGAAGGTCGTTCTCAAGCGATTATCCAATCTTGGAATGATATTGGTGTGAAGACAGAATTAGCGACAGGGTCTTTAGTAGAATTTAACTTATATAATGATATGAAAGATAAAGATGATGAAGCTTTAGAAGCATTCTTTGGTTCATGGAGCACTGGCTCTGATCCGGATCCATCTGGTCTATGGGCAAATAATGCGGAGTGGAACTATGGACGTTGGGTAAATGAAGATAATCAAAGATTATTAGACGAAGGTTTAAGCGAGAAAGCATTCGATAAAGAGTATCGTAAAGAAGTCTATGTTGAATGGCAAAAACTTTTCAATGAAGAGCTTCCAGGTATTCCATTATGGGAGAACCTAGACCTTTATGGTATTAATAAGCGCCTACAAGGGGTTCATATTAATGCTGTAGGTTACCAAACCAATACACATGAATGGTATGTAACTGAATAATTAGACAAGCGAACTTTTAAATGATAAGGGGAAATGGAACATGCTGCAATATTCACTTCGAAGAATATTAGGTATGATACCGTTACTATTCCTTACCTCTGTTGTGGTTTTCTCCCTGGCGAAGTTTATGCCAGGGGACCCTTTTGGGGGGGAAATTGATCCATCAAATACGAATCCCGAATATATTGAAGATATGAGAGAAAAGTTGGGCTATAATGACCCTATACATATTCAATACTGGAGATGGATTACTAATTTCGTTCAAGGAGATTTTGGTAACTCAACAGCGCATAAAATGCCTGTATACGATTTAATCATAGACCGAATGCCAAATACGATTTTTCTCGCAATTATTGCACTGATAATTACATATATTTTTGCCTTTGCTATGGGGATGTATGCTGGTAGAAAGCCATACACCTTAGGAGACAATCTTATAGCAGGATACAACTATGTAGGTTTAGCGATTCCATCTTTCGTTGCTGGAATAATAGCGATTTATTTTTTCTCTTTTCAATTAGGTTGGTTTCCTTTTGCCGGTTCAGTAGAGGTAGGGTTACAGCCAGGCACATGGGAATACTATGTGAGTCGGATGCATCATGTGCTATTACCCGCATTGATCCTAGGTTTAATGGGAACAGCATCATATACCCAATTCTTGAGAAATGATGTTATAGAAAACAGTAGAAAAGATTATGTCCGAACAGCAAGAGCAAAGGGAACCAGTGAATCATCCATTTATAATAAACATATTTTAAGAAACTCAATGATTCCATTAATTACATTTTTAGGGTTTGATATTGCTACATTAATAGGTGGAGCGGTTATTACTGAAACAATTTTTACTTATCCAGGAATCGGACTATTGTTCCTAGAGTCTGTTAATAGAAGAGATTATGCGGTGTTGATGACAATTACCATGCTGCTTTCATTTTTAACATTAATAGGTAACTTAATTGCGGATTTACTCTACGGTATAGTTGATCCTAGGATTAGGTTAGGATAGGGGGCAATTATGGTGAAAGCTTCTTTAAATACAAATCAAGTAATAGTAAAATCAAACCAAAAACAACTATCTCCATGGAAAATTGCCCGCAATAAATTTCTCAAAAACAAGATAGCAATGACGAGTTTAATTATATTTACTGCGTTTGTCTTGCTCGCTATTTTTGGACCAATATTCACCACACAAGATATCACTAGAATTAATTTTATGTCAATGAACCTGGAACCTTCAGCAGAGCACTGGTTCGGCACAGATACAAATGGTAGGGATGTATTCACCAGAATGGTTTATGGAGCTAGGACATCGTTGTTAATTGGCTTGTCTTGTATGGTATTAATTATATCTATTGGTACAATTGTCGGTGCTATTGCTGGTTATAATGGTGGAAAGATTGATCAAATATTCATGCGTATTACAGATTTTGTTTTGAATTTTCCATTTTTAATATTTGTTATTGTATTAAATACGATATTAGTAGGGAAAGTCTCAGGAGTATGGACATTGATCTTGGTCATCAGTTTCCTTAGCTGGGGGGGAGTTGCCAGAATTGTCCGAAGCCGTTTTCTTTCGGAGAAAGAGAATGAGTATGTTTTAGCAGCAAAATCAATTGGTACGAAGCCGATAAAGATTATTATTAAACATATATTACCGAATATAGCCTCAACAATTATTGTCCAGGCTACATTAATGTTAGCAGTAACAATTGTTGCTGAAGCAGGTTTAAGTTTTTTAGGGTCGGGTGTACCAGCTAATATACCTAGTTGGGGTAATATGTTATTTGAAGCCCGTGATTCTGACGTATTAAGAAATAAAACGTGGATGTGGGTACCGCCCGCTGCAGCTATTACAATCACCATATTAGCAATTAATTTCATCGGAGAAGGCTTAAAAGACGCTCTAAATCCTAAATCTAGAAGGTAGAGGCCTAGCAAGTAAGTCTGAAAAAGAATGCAATTGACCTTTTAAGGTAAATGCATTCTTTTTTTTTTGGATAAATTGGTTATTTGATTAGTAATGAGTGGAAAATTCAATCATTTACTATTTATTATAAATTATATTAATATTTATTTTAGTGAATAATAAATGAATATTATAACATTTACTTCCATATTAAATACACTTTATATCGATTGTATAATTCAATATAAAGTACAAATTGCTTTCTAATCAAAGATAAAAAAGAATAATAATGGATTAGATTGTAAAAGAAAGGAATAAAAACAGAGTTGTTTGCCCATACTTATTGACAAATAATCATGCGAGTGGGGGTTAGGAAATGTTATATCTTCATGATGTTTGGGTGAACTGGTTTGAAGGGGAAGAGAATGGTTACAATGTTTGTCAATTTCATGAATGGCGAAAAGATGATGCAGTTGAATTATTGGATCAAGTACCGTTACTAAGGATTACACCAGCACTATTTCATTATATTGAAAATGATTTATCTGAATTACCACAACAACTATTGAATGACGTGTATCAAAAAGCGTATTTAAGAAAAAATCATGAAAGAGTGCAATTGGATTATTGTTTTGTCATTACTGATGGGACAAACATTATGGCTGTTGATACAATTGGGTATCATATTCCAATTCGAAAGAGTAGATTGATACCAAGACAAGAACAACTTACATATGAAATGATTTCTAATCACGATGAAATGGAATATACTTTTGAACAAAAGCCGAGTCTAAAAAGTTTTCACATTCTTTCTCCAGATCCAGAATTAATGAAAGGCCTGACAAGGAAGGAAAGACAGCTCAAACAATTAATGTTTATGGCACTAGATCAACTTCATAGTTCAGAAAATGAAGCGGAAATTCGCTATTGGTTTACAGAATGGATGCCTGAAGAGTATAAAAGTATTCAATCAATGGGTTTCCATGATGCATGGATGAATTTATATGAAGACAGTAAGATAGGTTGGTCTAAGAAACATGAAAGATTTTGTGAGAATATCATTAAAGGTCAACCTTTTTTTGAGAAGTTATGGGAAATGGAAAATGGTTCAAAGGTAAATTAAATCAAAAAGGGACGCTCAATTTAATTTGAACGTCCCTATTTTTTATTTCTTTTTCCTGCCTAATCCCATAGCATTTTCCATCTTTTTAACCATTTTACCTGCCACTTTGTTGGCATTTGCTGCTCCTGCATCTAATATCTCATCTAATTCTGCTGATTCCATGAGGTGATGATATTTATCTTGAATAGGTTTTAAGTGGCTAATAATTACTGCCGCCAAATCCCCTTTGAAATCACCGTACCCTTTTCCTTCATATTTATTCACAATATTTTCAATTGATTCGCCTGAGAATATCGAGTAAATCGTTAATAAATTTGAAACGCCAGGTTTATTCTCTTTGTCAAAAGCGACGATGCCATCAGAATCTGTTACAGCGCTTTTAATTTTCTTCTCAATTTGTTTCGGCTCGTCCAAAATTGAGATAAATCCTTTTTTATTAGGGTCAGATTTACTCATTTTTTTCGTTGGATCTTGAAGTGACATGATTCGTGCACCCACTTTTGGAATGCTTACTTCTGGAATCGTAAAGATGTCATTGTATTTCTTGTTGAATCTTTCTGCTAAGTCCCTTGTTAATTCTAAATGCTGTTTCTGATCTTCTCCAACCGGGACAATATCTGTACCATATAATAGAATATCTCCCGCCATTAGTGGTGGGTAGGTTAATAAGCCTGCTGAGACAGCTTCTTTACCAGCAGATTTATCTTTAAACTGCGTCATTCTTTCTAACTCACCGATATAAGAAATACATTGTAACATCCATGCGGCTTGTGCATGTGCAGGTACTTCGGATTGAACGAATAGAGTCGCCTTATTGGGATCTAACCCCACAGCAACATAAAGTGCTGCTAGGCTACGGATATTGTTTCTTAGTTGTAAGCGATCCTGTGGAACAGTGATAGCATGTTGATCGACGATACAAAAGTAGCAATCATACTCATTTTGCAACTCGACAAACTGTCTTAATGCTCCGATATAGTTACCAATTGTTATTGTTCCACTGGGTTGAATACCAGAAAAGAGTGTTTTTTTCATCATAATCCTCCTATTTGCTATGAGAAATGAACATATAAAAAGACCACTCATCCCTAAAAAAATCTAGGGACGAATGGTCCGCGGTGCCACCCTAATTATTCACATATGTGAATCTCTTAAAGACAGATAACGTTAGTCTAACGTGAATCGATATATTCATGCTCAAAAAGTCCATTCGATTTAATAGGTTGCTTATTCTCACCTACCATAAGCTCTCTTAAAACCATCTTAAATGTACTACTCTTTTCTCACAGCAATTTGTATTATTTATTTGTAATCATAATATAATATATGTAGAAGTAAATCAAGTGAGCGTTATAACAGCAAAAAAAAAAATTATTTGTTATATACCAATAAAAACTTATGAAAACCCTTACATGACAATAATAATACATGTTTCGACATTTTTTTGAAAAAATATAGATAATTTAGATTATTTAAAACGGGCTTGAAATAAACTTTTAAAGAAACTATAATAAAACCTACCAAACGACATCTTTACAAACATATTACATTTTGTTCGGTTACAGGTAGATGGAATGATGAAAAGGTGAGTTTATCGTAGTCTAATAGATACAAATTTTAATATTCAAGCTGAATTATCTGAATAGAGGGAATTTGTTCTATCAAAATAAACTTACTTTCCTTAGTATGCATTAAGGAATCAACTCTTTTTTTATAATAAAAATTGTTTGATTTTTTCATCAATCTACTCTATGTGAACAATTGTTATTCCTGTGAAGAATCGTTTGAATTAAAAATAGGGGGTTTCACCGTGAAAAAAAGATGGTCAATCTTTTTAAGTATGCTACTTTTAGCTAGCATGGTTCTAGCAGCCTGCGCTGGCGGAGGCGATGACAATGCAGATGGTGGCGATGGAGGTAGTGATGTACCTCAAGAATTAAAAGTAAATATTAATACTGAACCACCTTCATTAAATCCAGGTTTGGCTGAAGATTCTACTTCTGGTACTGTTCTTCGTAACGTATTAGAAGGATTAACTCGAATTGGTCAAGACGATAAACCAGCGGCCGCTATGGCGGAAGATTGGGAAATCTCAGAGGACCAAAAAACATACACATTTAATATCCGTGAAGATGCACAATGGTCAAATGGAGATCCTGTAACTGCAGAAGATTTCGAATATGCATGGAAATGGGCATTAGACCCAGCTAATCAATCAACATATGCATATCAACTATATTATGTTGAAGGTGCAGAAGCTGCAAACACAGGAGAAGGTAGCTTAGATGATGTTGGCGTTAAAGCTGTTGATGAAAAAACTTTAGAAGTTACACTAGCAAACCCAACACCTTACTTTCTTGAACTAACAGCTTTCTATACTTATTTACCAGTAAACAGTAAAATCGCGAAAGAAAATCCAGACTGGGCAACAGATGCTGGTGAAAATTATACGACAAACGGACCTTTCCACTTAGCTGAATGGTCTCACAGTGACCAAATTACTCTTGAAAAGAGCGACACTTATTGGGATAAAGACACTGTAAAATTAGATAAAATTGAAATGTACATGATTAATGATCCAAATACTGAATTATCTATGTTTGATAATGGTGAATTAGATTGGGCAGGTTCTCCAACAGGAGCTCTTCCAACAGATGCAATGCAAGCACTTAAAGATGATGGTAGATTAGAAACACAAGCAATTGCTGGTGTTTATAACTACAAATTCAATACTACTGTTGAACCATTAGATAATGCAAACATTAGAAAAGCTTTAACTCACGCAATTAATCGTGAATCAATTATTAATAACATTACACAAGGGGAACAACTTCCAGCAATGGCAATCGTTCCACCTACGATGTTCCAAGAAAATGAAGAAGGGTACTTCCCTGATAATGATGTTGAAACTGCTAAAGAATTCTTAAATAAAGGTCTTGAAGAATTAGGATTAAGCGATGCATCAGAATTACCAGAAATCAAGCTTTCTTATAACACATCTGAAGCACATCAAAAGATTGCTCAAGCCGTTCAAGATATGTGGAGTGAAAATCTTGGAATTAATGTAACTCTAGATAATGCTGAGTGGAATGTTTTCCTTGATAGTGTAAATAGTGGAGACTTCCAAATTGCTCGTATGGGTTGGTTAGGTGACTTCAATGACGCCATGAACTTCTTGGAAATGTACAAAGATGCTGACGGTGGAAATAACAACACTGGTTGGGAAGATCCTGAATTCCAAAAATTACTTGAACAATCACAAACTGAAACAGATGCTGAAAAGCGTCAACAAATGTTAAAAGATGCAGAAGCTATCTTTATGGATGCGATGCCAGTAGCACCAATTTACTTCTACACAAACAACTGGGTTAAAGATGAAAACTTAAAAGATGTATTTGTATCTGGTTTAGGTGATGTTCAATATAAATGGGCTCACTTTGAATAATTTGATCTTTTAAATGTAAGGTATATGGGATGAAACTTCCTATATACCTTCGTTCTTGTAATAGGTATTATCCTTCTAATGGTAAAATTGTATTATTTATCTATTGTGAGAATTGCAGTTGTAGACATACTGACCTCAGTAAAATCAATTGGAGGTGTTGGACAATGACGAAATATATAGGAAAACGTCTGTTATATATGATAATTTCATTATGGCTAATTGTAACGGCAACATTTTTCCTTATGCGCATTGCACCTGGAAACCCGTTTGCTTCAGAAAAGAAACTACCACCAGAAATTGAAGCGAATTTACAAGCACATTATGGCTTAGATCAGCCATGGTATCAACAATATTTTGATTATCTAATCAATGTAGTTACATGGGATTTTGGCCCATCTTTTAAATACAAAAGTCAAACAGTTAATGATTTGATCACAGAAGGATTCCCTGTATCTTTTGTATTAGGCTTTCAAGCAATACTAATTGCCGTTGCCTTTGGCGTTTTATTTGGTGTTATCGCTGCTTTAAGACAAAATAAATGGCAAGATTATTCAACAATGGCTGTTGCTGTTTTAGGGATATCAGTGCCATCATTCATAATGGCAACATTTTTACAATATTTCTTAGCAATAAAACTCCAAATATTCCCTGTAGCTCGTTGGGAATCATTTATGCACACCATTTTGCCTGCTATTGCACTTGCAGCGGGACCGATGGCATATATCGCAAGACTCACACGATCTAGTATGATTGAAGTATTAGCAAATGATTATATTAAAACTGCTAAAGCAAAAGGCTTGAGCGGTGGTGTAATTACAGTTAAGCACGCAATGAGAAATGCTCTTCTTCCGGTAGTTACTTATTTAGGCCCATTAACCGCGGGTGTTTTAACAGGTAGCTTTGTTATCGAGAAGATTTTCGGTATTCCAGGGTTAGGTTTCCACTTCGTAACAAGTATTACAAATCGTGATTATACAGTAATAATGGGTGTGACAGTTTTTTATAGTATTCTTTTACTATTAGCTATTCTCCTAGTGGATATTGCGTATGGAATCATCGACCCAAGGATTAAACTAGCTGGGAAGAAAGGAGAATAATAAATCATGCAAAGTGCGAATGATAAATTCAAAGTTGTCGGCACACAATTAGATGATGCTGAAAAGATTTCGAAGCCAAGTCTTTCATTTTGGAAAGATGTCTTCATTAGATTCCGAAAAAATAAGCTTGCTATGTTTGGTATAGTCCTACTTATTATTCTCATCTTCATGGCAATCTTTGGACCATATATGACAGAATATGACTACAAGTCAAATGATTTAACAAATAAGAATCAGCCACCTTCTGCTGAGCATTGGTTCGGTACCGATGATCTTGGACGAGATATGTTTGCTCGTACGTGGGAAGGTGCTAGAATTTCCATCTTTATCGGTGTTGCAGCTGCGTTAATCGATTTATTTATTGGTGTTGCCTGGGGCGGAATCGCCGGATACAAAGGTGGTAGAACCGATGAAATAATGATGCGTGGTGCCGATGTTTTATCAGGTATTCCTTACTTGTTATTAGTTATCTTGTTAATGGTTGTACTTGGCCAAAGTTTAAGTACGATGATTATCGCTATGACAATAACCGGATGGATAAATATGTCCCGGATTGTTCGAGGGCAAGTACTTAGCTTGAAGAATCAAGAATTTGTTCTTGCTTCTAAAACCTTAGGTGCAAATACAACAAGAATTATGGGTAAACATTTAATTCCAAACTCAATGGGTCCAATTTTAGTTACAATGACATTAACAATTCCTTCTGCAATCTTTACAGAAGCTTATCTTGGATTCCTAGGATTAGGTTTAACACCGCCTCTAGCGAGTTGGGGTACAATGGCCAATGATGGTTTACCAGCGTTAAGATATTACCCATGGCGATTATTCTTCCCTGCGATCTTTATTTGTTTAACCATTTTTGCATTCAATGTAGTCGGTGATGGTCTACGTGACGCACTCGACCCAAGAAGCCGTAAATAAGGAGTGAGAACATGGAAAAAATTCTCGAAGTAAAAGATCTAAAAGTCTCATTCCAAACTTATGGAGGGACGGTACAAGCTGTTCGTGGTGTTAGCTTTGACCTTCATAAAGGTGAGACATTAGCTATTGTTGGTGAATCAGGTTCAGGTAAAAGTGTTACTTCACAAACACTTATGAAACTAATTCCAATGCCTCCAG
Organism: Cytobacillus kochii; assembly: GCF_044790165.1. Taxonomy (NCBI): domain Bacteria; kingdom Bacillati; phylum Bacillota; class Bacilli; order Caryophanales; family Bacillaceae; genus Cytobacillus; species Cytobacillus kochii. The sequence continues at coordinate 1,639,575 of NZ_CP085254.1, forward strand.
GACAAATTACTGGTGGAGAAATTCTTTTCTATGGTGATGATATTGTACCTAAATCAGAAAAAGAAATGGAAAACATACGCGGTAAAGATATTAGTATGATCTTCCAGGATCCAATGACTTCATTAAATCCAACAATGAAAGTTGGTAATCAAATCATCGAAGGTTTGATTAAGCACCAAGGCTTATCTAAAGCAGATGCCAAAAAACGTGCAATAAAATTATTAGAGCTAGTTGGTATTCCGATGCCTGATAAACGAGTGAATCAATATCCGCATGAATTCTCAGGTGGTATGAGACAGCGCGCAATGATAGCTATAGCTTTGGCTACAAACCCTAAATTACTGATTGCTGATGAACCTACAACCGCTCTTGATGTAACTATTCAAGCTCAAATTTTAGAGTTAATGAAAGAGTTACAAGCGAAAATGGATACTTCTATTATCTTTATCACTCATGATCTAGGCGTTGTTGCCAATGTGGCAGATCGTGTAGCTGTTATGTATGCTGGTCAGATCGTTGAAATAGGCACAGTAGATGAAATCTTTTATGATCCGAAGCACCCATATACTTGGGGACTACTTGCTTCTATGCCAAGTGTCGATAATGATACAAAAGATGAATTAGCTGCGATTCCTGGTACGCCACCAGACTTAACAAATCCGCCAATTGGTGATGCATTTGCTGCAAGGAACAAATATGCATTAGCCATTGATTACGAGGAAGAACCACCAATGTTTCAAATTTCTGAAACACATTTTGCGAAAACTTGGTTGTTACACCCTGATGCACCTCATGTTGAACCACCTGCAGCGGTGAAGTTGCGTCAACGTCAAATGTCCTCCAATTTTGATAAACCAGTAATTGTGAAGGAGGGTATTTAAGTTATGACAGAGAAATTACTTGAAATAAAAAATCTAAAACAACATTTTAATGTTGGTAAATCGAATATGGTTAAAGCGGTTGATGGCATTACTTTTGATATTTACAAAGGTGAAACCCTTGGTCTAGTTGGTGAGTCAGGTTGTGGGAAATCAACGACCGGTAGAACAATTATACGCTTGTATAATGCCACTGATGGACAAGTTCTATTTAATGGTGAAAATGTTCATGGTAAAAAGTCAACCAATCAACTAAAAGCATTTAACCGTAAAATGCAGATGATTTTCCAAGACCCTTATGCATCCTTAAATCCTCGTATGACAGTTGCGGATATCATTGCTGAAGGTATTGATATTCATGGGCTTGCAAAGTCGAAAAAAGAGCGTATGGAACGCGTCTATGAGTTACTTGAAACAGTAGGCTTAAATAAAGAGCATGCTAACCGTTATCCACATGAGTTCTCTGGTGGACAAAGACAGCGTATCGGTATTGCTAGAGCGCTAGCTGTTGAACCTGAATTCATTATTGCTGATGAACCGATTTCTGCACTTGACGTATCTATTCAGGCACAAGTTGTTAACCTAATGAAAAAACTTCAGCGTGAAAAAGGGTTAACTTACTTATTCATTGCTCATGATTTGTCAATGGTTAAGTATATTAGTGATAGAATTGGTGTAATGTACTTTGGTAAGCTAGTTGAACTTGCCACAGCGGAAGAGTTGTATAGCAATCCTATGCACCCTTATACACAATCATTATTATCTGCTATTCCTTTACCTGATCCAGAGTCAGAAAGAACACGTCAACGAAAAACATATGACCCAGCTGTCCATCAATATAGTGCTGATGAGAAGGTTGAAATGCGTGAAGTTCGTCCTGGTCACTTTGTTTTCTGTTCTGAAAAAGAATTTGCACAATACCAAAAAGAACATAAAAGTTAACTTATAAGCGATCTCTTATTGAGGTCGTTTTTTCGTTGATTAAATTTCCTTAAGACCTGAATCCATCCTAAAGATTTATTTTCGAAACAAATATTCAGTTAGGAAAAATATGAATATTGGGAATATGTTTAGTGCTTTCAATCACTAAAATGTATGAATATAGTATACAATAGTTTGTATGAAATTACTATCGCAAAAATTAAAATATTTCTCATTCTTACTATTTTCTTTTGCATGTTGTTTAACTTCTAGTAGAATAGGAGATAAGAAAAAGAAAATAAATGGATGAGGAGGGAAAAATAGTGAGGGCGATTAAAGTTGCTTTTTTCTTACTTTTATTAAGTGTAGTTCCACAATTAGACCATGCGAATGCTGAACAACAAAGTTATCAGCTTCATGCACAGAAAGAATATGCTGGCTTTTTAATGGAATTACCTGAACAAATGAAACGGTTTACATACGATTCAGGCTACGACTTTACCTACCCAGACGCTATTAGAGGTATTTATGTTACTGGTCCATCAGCAGGAGGAGCAAATTTTGAACGGTTATCTAATTTTGTTGATAAGACAGAATTAAATGCGATGGTTATTGATATTAAAGATGATTGGGGAAACCTTACATACCAACCGGAAAATGATAGTAAATATAAGGATATTGTCGAACCTTATATAAAAGATACAAAAGAGATGTTAACGACATTAGAAGAAAAAGAGATTTACCCTATTGCGAGGGTCGTTGTTTTTAAGGATTCAACACTAGCCAAGTTAAAGCCTGAATGGTCGTATAAAGAAGGAAATAAAGTATGGACAAACGGAAGAGGAGAAGCCTTTGTTAATCCGTTTATGGAAGAAGTGTGGCAATATAATGTAGATATTGCCATAGAAGCAGCTAAAATGGGATTCCAGGAAATTCAATTTGATTATGTTCGATTCCCTGAAGGATTTGAGCATATGGCTGATTCATTGAAGTATAGTAAAGGAAAGTACACGAACGGTAAAGATGATGTTCAGCTGAGAGTAGATGCTGTTACAGACTTCGTTAAGTTTGCGAAAGAACAGTTAGAGCCTTATGGTGTCAAAGTATCTGTTGATATTTTTGGTTATACGGCTACTTTACCAGAGGCACCTGGGATTGGACAGAACTTCTCAAAAATCTCAGAACATGTGGATGTCATATCTTCAATGATCTATCCAAGCCACTGGGGGCCATACTTTGGGATTCAAAAACCAGATTTAGAACCTTACAAGCTTATTAAAGAGTATGCAAAGGTAGAGAATGTCAAACGGGAGGAACTAGCTTCTCCGCCTATTTCTAGACCTTGGCTACAGGATTTTACTGCATCTTATTTAGGTACCGGTAATTACAAGCCTTATGGTAAGCAAGAAATAGAGGATCAAATTAGGGCTCTGAATGAGGAAGGAATTGACGAATTCTTATTATGGAATGCCGGCAATCATTATACGGAAAATGTTGATTATACCCCATTAAATTAAAAATAAGCAGCTGATATGATGTTTATCAGCTGCTTATTAGTTGACACTTATTGTGTATGCGTTATCATAGTATATAGGATGAGGATTATTTCTTCTTTCCGCCCACGTTTTTCCATCCGGTTTGCATAAATGCAGATTGGTCTACGAATTCGGATTTTTTCTTGCCGCCAAAAAATTTTATTCCCAAGCTGTTTATTAGTACACCTAAAAGGGAAGTTAAACTGAGTATGAGCAATGAAACGATAATCAAGTCTGAAAAGTAACCAATCATTGATAAACCTCCAATTTTCTTTTCGGAAAATTCAAGTTATTCTGATGATGTTCTATTTCTAATAATAAAGCATTTATTAAAGAATGAAAAGAATGAAAATCACAAATACTTTGATAGAGCGTTACAACTTAGTTTATTTATACGTGAATGATGACTTATTTATACGATTTTCTTATACAAGAAGAGAAAGCTGGAAGTTTATCACGACTGGAAATATTTAAATAACAAAGGGGTTTGGTCCATGCATTGGTATGAAAAATTGAATCAGTATTTTCCTGTAGAAGAGATGAAGTCAAAAGAGCATATGGAAACACTTTTGAAAGAGAGACCTGATATTTATCATAAAGATGAGGGTCCAATGCATGTGTTAATGTATGTTGAACTTGAAACTTTTGTCTTTATCGACTACCTATTTGTGTCCAAAGATTCAAGAGGACAAGGTTTAGGACATAAGTTAATTGATCAATTGAAGGAAAAAGGCAAACCGATTATACTAGAAGTTGAACCTGTTGATTATGAAGATACTGATACAGAGAAACGCTTGAAATTTTATAAGAGAGAAGGCTTTGAGCACGCTCAATCTATAGGTTACCGTCGTCGATCACTTGCAACAAATGAAGTGAATGCAATGGAAATTTTATTCTGGGCACCTAATAACGAAACGGAAGAAATGATTTTTGATGCAATGATTAAAACATATGAATTGATTCATACTTACAAAGATACTCAATTCTATGGAGCATCCTATCAACCAGTAGATGAAGTCCTTACTTTTTCTGAGAATGACAATAATAATGATCTTTTAAAAGATATTTAATCCATAGAAATCCCGAACAACCTCAATGTTCGGGATTTCTTTTTAGGTAAAGAATGGCTCAACATCATTTCCTTATAAATTTTTTTCATTTAAAGTCAATTATTGAGAAAGTAAATGTTTATTCTTAAAAAAAAGGGGTAAATGTCTATCATAGTTATATAGGTTAAATAGTAACAGATTTCATTATTCTATAATTGAACAGTTTGTGAACAAATAAAAAAATCAATATTTCATGAAACCTTTTTTAAATGAAAACGTCTTATATTATAGATTCACTAAGGCAGAAGTTAATTGTTTAATTGGCATTTAAGTGTATGAAGAATAGAAAAATATATATCATCTGTTCCACAGATGGTGTATAATGAAGTGGAACAGCTTATTTAAATTAATTATAAATTACAACATTAGTTACAGCCTAGTGGATTATTCTCAATGAGAAAGTAAGCCTGTTCATTGAAAACGGAACAAGTGTAACAATCAGTAAGAATAGCATAATTAAACAATTACGGCGAATAAAATATACTTTAAATTTCTAAGGAGTGTGAAATTGTAAAATGGTCACATTATACACTTCACCAAGTTGTACATCATGTAGAAAAGCAAAAGCATGGTTAGAGGCAAACGATATTGCATACAAAGAAAGAAATATTTTCTCAGAACCTTTAGCAATTGATGAAATTAAAGAAATCCTTCGTATGACAGAAGATGGAACAGATGAGATTATTTCCACACGTTCTAAAACATTCCAAAAGTTGGATGTTAATCTTGAAACGATGCCTTTACAGGATTTATTTGAATTGATAAGAGATAATCCTGGTTTATTAAGAAGACCGATTATCTTAGATGAGAAAAGATTACAAGTAGGTTATAATGAAGATGAAATTCGACGCTTCCTTCCTAGGAAGGTTCGTACGTATCATCTACGTGAGGCTCAAAAGTTGGTTAACTAAAACCATTCGTACTTCACTTAACTTTACATTTCACTTAAGTGTGCTTAAATGAAAACGAACAAGTCCTTTTTATGCGGATTTGTTCGTTTTTTAGTTTCTATAAAATAAATTTTGGCTAATTTTAGCAAAAGAGGTTTTGTACATCTTTACTGATAAAAGAAAAACGTAGGATAGGAGATTTGCGCGTTCATCTGCAGAGAAATCAGCAAAGATAGCCGAACCAAATTCTTTAATCTATTCACTAGACATTTCTGATACATAATAGAGGAAGAACTACATTTTCCTACATGATATTCGTACTAATCATTTTACTGTTATTCATACTCGATTATTTCCAATGGCCATTAAAGTGTTTTATCACAAATCAGTAGCGAAAAAAAGCTTTTCATCAGCCTAAGCTTGTTTCTTGTAGGGGACAGGTTTTTTTGATAAAATACAAACACAATAAATATATATTGTATAAACGAATATAGGCATTCATTCGTTTTTTGCCAATTGTATTTTTGGGCATTCCCTTTACAGCATATTTATCATAAAATATAACAAAAGGTAAAACATAATAGGAATATCTGTTTTTACACGTTATTTTCTCATTATTCTTGCTAGAATGATCACTAAAAGAATAATTTTCTTGAAATAGGGTAAATGGTAGTAAAGTAGTGCAAATTAGGGGTTATAATCCCTTCACAAAAAGCAAGAAGGGAGAGTTGCTAAGTGGAAATCGAGAGAATTAATGAAAACACGGTGAAGTTTTATATCTCGTATATTGATATTGAGGAAAGAGGCTTTGATCGTGATGAAATATGGTACAACCGGGAGAGAAGTGAAGAACTTTTTTGGGATATGATGGATGAGGTTCACACAGAAGAAGATTTTGTGATGGAAGGTCCATTGTGGATTCAAGTTCAAGCACTTGATAAAGGATTAGAAATCTTAGTAACGAAGGCGCAGTTATCTAAAGACGGACAAAAGTTAGAGCTCCCTGTTTCTGATGAAAAAATGAAGGATTTTGCTGTAGATGAAAGAGTAGAAGCAATGCTTGATCAATTACAGGAAAATGAAGAAGAGGAAGCGGAAGAAAAATTAGATTTCGTTATTGCCTTTCGAGACTTTGAGGATATCATTTCATTAGCCAAGCGAGTGGAACTAGGAAATGTTCATACGCAACTGCGTTCATACAAGAATAACTATTATTTAATCGTTGAATTTCCCGAGGAACAATTTGAAGAGGATGAAATTGATAATATTCTTAGTATACTACTTGAATATGGGCATGAAACAGATACAACCATTCACGTCATTTCTGAATATGGAAAGGTAATTATCGCTGAAAATGCTTTAATTGAACTAAAAAAATACTTTTAATAAAAAAGCCGATTTCGTTAAGAAGTCGGTCTTTTCTTTTTATGCAGGAATAAAGAACGAGAGGGGAGAAGTTAGAATGTATAGAAAGGATGTGAACCTCTATGTTAAAGGCAATAACGAATGATGGCAAACTTATTACTGCTCAAGATGTGCAATACGGTAAATTGAAGGAAAAGTCTTTTTACTGCCCAGAGTGCAAGGATGTTGTCATTTTAAAGAATGGCATCTTTAAAAAGTCTCACTTTGCTCATAAACCGCATAGTCAATGCTTTGAATCATATGAAAAAGAGTCAGAAATCCACTTGAAAGGAAAATTATTGTTATACGATTTATTAAAAAAATACTATAGAAATGTTGAGATTGAAAAATATTTCGCTAACATCCATCAAAGGGCGGATCTCAGTTTTGAACATAACGGAGGTGTTTATGCCATTGAGTTTCAATGTTCAATAATTCCCACAAAAATAGTTCATAAACGTACAAATGGCTATATAAAGTCAGGAATAAAACCACTATGGATATTATCCCACCAACAGCTCCATACTTTAGGAAATCATTTATTTTCTTTCACTGCTTTTCATTATTCTTTTCTTCAGCAAACTTCCGCTAATAAATTTATCATCCCTATTTTAAACGTTGATACAGAAAATTTGTATTTACTCTCTCATCTCCTACCAATTTCTACGAAAAAGTCTTTTGCCCATCTAGATCTGAAACCACTTCGCTCGCATAATTTGTACGAATTATTAAATCTAAGAAATAATAGAATGAGAATGAGCTTTTCTTCTTGGTTGCAGGAAAGGGAGAATATAAAAAGGTATGGAAGCTTTAAATATAGCTCATTTTCTAAACGGTTTAAAGATGAAATCTATCGTTGCGGGTTTCATATGGGAAATCTACCAGATTTTTGTGGTCTCCCTGTAAGGGGGAGTGCTAAGCTAAGTACTTCACCAATTCAGTGGCAAACATATATTTTTATAGATATATTACGACATGAAGAGTTATTTTCTCTAGAAGATGCGTATGATTCCATGCAATGCCGCCTGGAGAGAAAAGATATTCGTATACGAGTAGAGGTACCCATAGATCTTAAAGAAGTAATCGATGCTTATTTATATCTTTTATACATTATAAAAGTAATTGAGAAAATCGATGGTACCAAATTTCAAATCAGGTCTTCTGATATGAAAAATAAGAAAATAAGTAAGGAAGAAGGGGAAATGATTATGAAAATGGCATTAAGATAATATTGAAGTATTTTAAATAAATTGGTGAAACATAATACTGAACAATTACTTTCATTTGATGTAAGATAGTAACAGATAGTAATTTTTAACATAATGAATGTAGGAGGAAAACAATATGGCTAACGATTCTACAGTTAAGAAACTACCAACAAGAAACGAGGTACCAGTTGAAGAAACTTGGCGTCTTGAAGATATTTTTTCAAGTGACGATGAATGGAATAAAGAATTTAATGAAGTAAAAGAGTTATCTAAAGAAGCAGGCAAGTTTAAAGGGACGTTGCATGAAGGTGCAGAGGTTCTTTATGATGTTTTACAATATCAAGATCACTTACTTTCTCGTATTGTGAAGCTCTTTACATATGCAAGAATGAGATATGATCAAGATACAACAAATGCAACGTATCAAAGTTTAGATGATAAAATCAAAGGGCTGTATTCAGTGGTTGCTAGTGAACTCGCTTTCATAGTACCAGAAATTCTTGCCATTGATGAAGATCAATTAGCTCAGTATATAGCCGAGAAAGATGAATTAAAAATCTATGAACATGCACTAGAAGAAATCAATCTTCAACGTCCTCATGTACTCACAGCAGAAAAAGAAGCCTTACTTGCACAAGCATCAGAAGTAATGGATGCATCAAGTAATACTTTTGGAATGTTAAATAATGCTGATTTAACATTTCCATCGATTAAAAATGAAGATGGGGAAGAAGTTGAAGTGACACACGGTCGATTTATCAACTTCCTAGAGAGTGATGATCAGCGTGTACGTCGAGATGCTTTTCATGCGATGTATACAACCTATGGACAGTTTCGTAATACATTCGCTAGTACGTTAAGTGGAAATGTGAAAAGAAATAACTTCAATGCAAAGGTACGAAACTATCAATCAGCTCGACATGCCGCTTTATCGGCGAACAATATACCAGAATCGGTTTATGATCAATTAATAAGCACGATTAATGATCATCTTCATTTGCTTCATCGATATGTGAAACTAAGGAAAAAAGTTTTGCAATTAGATGAATTGCACATGTATGATCTCTACACACCTTTAGTCAAGGATGTAAAAATGGCGATTACTTATGATGAAGCGAAAAAGCTAATGATTGAAGGTTTAACTCCTTTAGGTGAGGAATATCGTAGTATTTTGGAAGAGGGTCTACAGAATCGCTGGGTAGATGTTTGGGAGAATAAAGGGAAGAGAAGTGGGGCCTATTCTTCTGGTGCTTATGGTACGAACCCTTATATCCTCCTTAATTGGCAAGATAATATCAATAACCTTTTCACTTTAACACATGAATTTGGTCATTCTGTTCATAGTTATTACACACGTAAATCGCAACCATATGCTTATGGTGATTATTCCATTTTTGTGGCTGAAGTAGCATCAACTTGTAATGAGGCGTTATTAAATGATCATTTATTAAAAACGATTGATGATGATAAAAAACGTTTATTCTTACTCAATCATTTCTTAGAAGGGTTTAGAGGAACGGTATTCCGTCAAACGATGTTTGCTGAATTTGAGCATGAGATTCACCAAATGGCTCAAAATAATGAGGCTTTAACAGCAGATGCACTTACTGAAAAGTATTATGAACTGAACAAGAAATACTTTGGTGGTGAGGATATCATTATTGATGAGGAAATTGGATTAGAATGGTCAAGAATCCCTCACTTCTATTACGATTATTATGTATACCAATATGCTACCGGTTATAGTGCTGCAACGGCTTTAAGTGAGCAAATTTTAAAAGAAGGAAAACCAGCAGTGGATCGCTTTATTGGTTTCCTTAAAGCAGGTAGTTCTGATTACCCGATAGAAGTGCTTAAAAAAGCGGGTGTGGATATGACAAGTTCAGAACCGATAAAGGCAGCATGCAAAGTGTTTGAAGAAAAGTTAAATGAGATGGAACAATTGTTAGAAACGATTTAATATTATTATCAAGCAGCCTTTATCAAATGATTTAGGCTGCTAACTTAAGGAATTGAGTATACGGAATCCAGGTTAAATCAGTGGGTAAGAACGGGTCAAAGGTTGTACATATAAAAAAATATGAATAGTTACCACAATCGTTTGAAGGCTGAATATATCGTTTTAATGGTTTGGGCAACAAAATACCACAAACATTATTTAAGTTGGTTTCAATTTTTCAGACCAGGCCAGTGACCGCAATGACGAAAGAACGGTTAACCAGATGATTGTTGAAAGCTGTCTTTATCAACGGATGCGACCTATAATAAGTTTGTGTTTTCAGAATTTTTTAATTGATTATTAAACTTATAAACCTTTATTTGTATAGGTATAAGGGAGAGATGTACTTTGGGGGAAAGGACCATTTATAAAAGTGAAGGGAAACAGCTTATTACTCAACATTACGATAATTATCTAGAGTCGTTTGATTTTGATGTTGAGCAGATATATGTTGATACAAGTTATGGTGAAACTCATATTCTTATAGCAGGACCACCAGAAGGAAAGCCTATTTTTATATTTCAGGGTGGTAATTGTATAAATCCAATGACTTTATCTTGGTTTTTACCACTCGTAGATACATACAGAGTTTATGCACCAGATACTATTGGTCATCCAGGATATAGTGGTGAAAGTAGAATTTCAGCGAAGGACAATAGTTTTGCCCAATGGATAAAGGAACTAATGGATTACTTTAATATAGATAGTAGTGCATTTGTTGGTCCGTCCTACGGTGCAGGTATTATTTTGAGATTAGCCACGTTTATGCCAGACAAAATTGACTGTTCTGTTTTGGTATCACCAGCAGGAATAAGATTAGGATCTAAGATGAGAATGATTAAAGATATTTTACTTCCTTTAGTCTTATATAATGGTACTTCATCGCAAAAATATCTCAATAAAATCACTGATATTATGTCAGATAATAGTATGAGGGAAATTGATAAAAAAATTATTGGAGATGTATTTAAATATATTAGACTTGAACAAGAAATGCCGAAATTAACTACGAAGGAAGAATTAACACATTATAGTTCTCCCACTTTAATTATAGCAGGGAAAAAAGATATCTTTTTTCCTGAAAGTAGATTAAATAAAGTAGCTAGAGAAATCATTCCAAATTTAATTGCATTTAAGACTTACGATATGGGACATTTCCCATCTGAAGAGCATCTGATAAACATTAACAATGATATTGTAGAGTTTTTAAAGAATTATTACTAACCCTGTATCTTTTAACTTATGGAGCTTTAACGGAACTTGGAACTTCAAACCAATATGGGGTTCCTTTAAATGTTTAAAAAAATCAGCACTATTCTTGATCATAACTAATTATAATGGCAGTTCACTATGAGTAGTAGAGAATTTGACAATAATGTGAAATGGTACACAAACTATTGCGAGCTTAAAAAAGCCATGGTATATTTGTATTGTGAAGTTAATCACAAACAAACAATTTACCCCTTTGTTTGATCGTGAAAAATTTCTCCCATCCCCTTTGTTAAATATATTTACATGAAAAACCCTACGCCTCATGAGAGAGTGTAGGGTTTTTTACTATGTGGATTGAAGGTTGATTGATTTATGTTTTTAATAAAAATAAATGACACACCGTCCATAACCTGATTCCCACTTGATTGGATTTTACAAGCCATTTTGACTAAGAAAAAGCATTAGATAGAAGTTTCGTTGCACTTACAAGAGAAACAAATGGTGTGAACAATAGAAGAGAGAACTAATTTTGTCGTGATAGGCGATTGACAGGGAGTGTGAGCATGAATAGGGGAGACGCTTCATACTGTAATGGTGAGGTTTTTCCTTTTAGTCCGCCCTTTTTACCACGGCATAAAAAAGACTGATGATGAGTATCATCAGTCTAGTGATTTCCAAAAAGATCCGTGCTTTGCAGGTACTTGCTCAACCACTTGCTTCAGTTGAAGTTTTTTCATTTCTTTATTTACTTCTTGCTCCGTCATATTATAGACGACTGCTATTTCTGAAGTTGCGACAAGTTTATAATGTTTAATAAACAGCTCTATGTCAGGTAATGGAGAAGGTTCGAGTCTATATGGAACCATTTCCTTTAGTATTTGCTCATACACATCAAAGCTGTACTGCCCTGTAACTTTTATGCCTTCATCTTCAATATTTTCATTGAAGAACACCATCGTTGGAATTTCTTCTACATCCATCTCAGCTGTAATCTTTACATCACATTGAAATGCTTTTGCAGCACTTTCCGAATGTATATCGGTTACAAATTCAACTACGTCTAAGCCAATTTGGCTGGCGCATTCTTTTAATACATCAAAGTCTGATACGTTTTTCTTTTCGAGAAACAACTTCTCTTGAAGTTTTCTCAAAAAACGAATGCCGGCTTTTCTGCCCTGTAGTTCGGCTGCCTTAATGGCAATGGAGGCTAACTGAGGGGATAATACCGGATTTTCGTACCAAACAGAGCCGTCACATGACATCCCTGATCGACTAGCGGTTTTCTCCCATTGTTCAACTAATTGGTCGTAGTTTTGTCTTTTGCCTCTATTTAAAGCATTGAGCTTCCCACTTATTACATGCTTGAGAGAAAAATACCGACCATATTCTACAGACAGTTTTTTAATTATCGGCTCTAAACTCCAACATTCTGGGCATAGTGGATCAATAAACATATAGATTTCTAACGGCTTATTTTCACTACCATGACAATGTGGTGAGACAGATTTACTTTCAAATTCTTCATGATTCATTTGTCATCACCCTCTAATTCATCTTTTTCAGGTGTATTTACCATATGTTGTGCTGTGAGAGTCAGTCTCTCGAGAAATCCTTCTTTCAAGCGTGTATCCAATTCGACTTCATTCATTGCATCCTCCATACACGAGAGCCATGCCTTCGCACGTGTCATTGTGATGGCAAAAGGTAGGTGCCGTGCTCTCAGCATCGGGTGACCGTGTTCTGAGGTATATAATGGCGGGCCGCCTAAAAATTGTGTCAGAAACTGCTTTTGTTTTCTAATTGTTTCAGTTAGATCGTCAGGAAAGATTGGGACGAGCTCAGGATGTTGTCCAACCCGTTTATAAAATGCTTCAACAAGTAGGTGAAGTTTTTCCTCACCTAACGCGTCGAACGGAGTATTGATATTCTCGACCATTGTGATAGAACCCCTTTAAACAAAAGTATGTTAATAAAAGCGATGATTATTTCATCAGCTAGACATAATTCCTTCATGTTTTGATATTATTTTATCAATGTAACGGCTATATCTCAAACAAATAGCTTTGTGCCACGAATTAATATTAAGTATGCAGGTATTTTCAGTTCTATTATATGGGGCAGATCTCTTGGAAAACAAGTACGGAGGATGATTCTAGAGGTTGGATTTCTAAAACAAAAAAGTAGTGACTCAAAAATGAAGTCACTACGATACTTAGACAAATTGTTTTTGGTTTAGTAAATTCTCTGTCACCTTTTGAACATAGTTTTGTGTTTCTTTAAAGGGTGGAATGCCATTATACTTATCAACATTACCAGGACCAGCATTATATGCTGCTAAAGCAAGCTCGGTATTATTCCCATAACGATCAAGCATTTGTCTTAAATATTTTGTTCCTGCCATAACATTTTGGGTGGCATCAAATCTATCATTCACACCAAGCCACTTAGCTGTTTCGGGCATTAATTGCATCAAACCACCTGCACCTGCTGAACTAACTGCATTCGGATTAAAGTTGGACTCTTGTTGAATAACAGCAGTAATTAATTCAGTTGGTACGTTATAGGCGGATGCAGCTTGATGAATGATATCTTGAATTGATTGATCACTATTCTCTCCTTTAAACTTCGTAAGCTGTACAGGAGGAAGAGAAACAGGAGAAGAGGTGAGCATTGTTTCGGCTATCGTTTGAACTGCTCCTATCTCCTGTGAGAAATCAGCAGAAGAATCATTCATTCTTGCTGTAATTGAATTTGATAATAATTGTGAAAAATCAGTTGTATTGCTGTTTTGCGTTGTATTTGGAAGAAAGGTTTGTAAGCTTTGCATTTGCATTAAAAGTTTAAGCTGATCAATATTCATTATGACTCTCCTCATATGTCCTTGTTAATCATCTATTCTTCTTTTCTGAACTTCCCGAAATAATCTTTTCACTTTGTTCTCTGTTTTTCTTATCGGTATATTCATCTCTTTTAATAGTTTTTTAAAGTAATTTAAGCCATTTTCCCTATTCGAAACCTCATATTCTAATTCATAGTCCACCTTATTTAAATATTCACTATAATCTAGGACGATTAAACCGTCCTCATTATTTTTTTCTGCACGGCTTGTTAATAAAGAACCAAATAATTTAAACGTCTCCTCAGGGAAATGGAGGTCACTTTTAAGTGAAGCTAAATATTGCTTATCGATGTACCCTTGTTTGATGATATGCTTTGCTTCTTCCGGTTGAAGATCATGGTTTGTTTCTAATAAGCCATCAGGGTGAGGCTGCTTTAATGTAAGTTCGAATTGATTATATTTTTCTCTAATTCGAAGCGCACATCCTTCGTTTTTTAAAAAGAAAGTTGGCGTATCAAAATAATAATTGATTTGAGTGAAGAAATCTTTGTCTTCTATATGAAGCTGCTTTTTTAATTGAACAAATTCCAGTTCTGTAAGCATATTTTTAAATTCAATTTCTATATTTTGTGACATGATTAATCCTTCCTATTCTCTCGACTACATGTATAATCAAATAAGAGATACTTGATTTCTTAATACTTATCATTATTATGGCGCTGTATCTCATAATCTGCAATGTTCTTTGAGATTTTTTCCCCTTCTATGGTAAAATGTAAGAGTTTGGAGGTAGATGAAATGAATAAAAAAGTAGAAGTACAAAGTGCGTTATGGAATGATGAAGGAAAGGAATTATTATTAGAAATTGACTCCACTTTATCTGTGAATGATTTCGAGCCAAGAGAACAGATGCTAGTAGATTCCGACCATTTATCATTTATATACATAACAGAAAAAAATGATGATTATACATATATCATGTTACATGAATCATTATGGAAACAATTAAAGCAAGCATTGGTTTTTAATGGTGAAGTGTATTTGCATGATGGAAAAGAAAAGCTTAAATTACCTTTATTTCAAGAGGAATTACAATATCTTATTGAAAATATACGGGGTAACAGTAATTATGGAGATGAAATGGTTGAGAAAGTCGAGGCTATGTTTGAATAACTTCTCTACTAATGAAGAGTAAATCATGTACCTAAGTTTCTTTCGTCGCTTTATTGCAAAAATTTCTAACTATCAAGTTAGAGAAATGAACTTACATAAGGGTGGTGCATGTATGAAGCATTGGGATCAATTTTTAGGGCCATATAAACAAGCTGTAGAAGAGTTAAAAGTGAAACTAAAAGGGATGAGAAGTCAGTTTGATTTCGTCCCAGAGCACTCTCCTATAGAATTTGTGACCGGCAGAGTAAAACCTATAGCTAGTATATTAGATAAAGCCAACCAAAAAGGAATTCCACTTAACAGGTTGGATGTAGAAATGCAAGACATAGCAGGTATGAGAATGATGTGTCAATTTGTTGATGATATCATGAAGGTAGTAGAATTGTTACGTATGAGAAATGATTTTGAAGTGGTGGAAGAAAGAGATTATATTTCTCATGAAAAAGCAAGTGGGTACCGCTCTTATCATGTAGTTATTGCTTACCCTGTACAAACTATCCATGGGGAGAAAAAGATATTAGCGGAAATTCAAATTAGAACGTTAGCGATGAATTTTTGGGCCACGGTTGAGCATTCATTAAATTATAAATATAAAGGCCAATTTCCATCTGATATTCAAATGAGATTACAAAGAGCAGCTGAAGCAGCATTTAGATTGGATGAAGAAATGTCATCGATTCGAGGAGAAATTCAAGATGCACAAGCATTTTTTTCACAAAATAAAGAAAAGCAGCAAAAGAATAAGTCATAGAATGAAAAATAAGAGGAGCTACTAAACAATGAGATTTGCGATTACGTCTAAAGGTGATACGAAATCGAATACATTGATGCATAAGATGAGATCGTACTTACTTGATTTTGATCTCGTATATGATGAAGAACAACCAGATATAGTCATTTCTGTTGGTGGCGATGGAACTTTGTTGTACGCATTTCACAGATATAGCAGCCGCCTTGATAAAACAGCATTCGTTGGTGTTCATACGGGCCACTTAGGATTTTATGCTGATTGGGTACCTGATGAAATTGAAAAGCTTGTAATCGCAATAGCAAAAACTCCTTTCCAAGTGGTCGAATACCCTCTTCTTGAAGTCATTGTCCGCTATTTGAATGGTGGCAAAGAAACAAGGTATTTGGCTTTGAACGAGTCTACAGTTAAAGCTGTGAATGGTACATTTGTGATGGATGTAGAGATTCGAGGTCAGCATTTTGAAAGATTTAGAGGAGACGGTTTATGTTTATCCACGCCTTCAGGGAGTACGGCTTATAATAAGGCGTTAGGTGGTGCGATATTACATCCGTCATTGCCCGCTATTCAATTAGCTGAAATGGCATCGATTAATAATAAAGTGTTTAGAACAGTCGGTTCACCTTTAGTTTTACCAGCACACCATGCTTGCCTTTTAAAACCTGTGAATGAACCGGATTTTAAGATTACAATCGATCATTTATCGCTTTTGCATAAAGATGTAAAATCAATTCAATACCGTGTAGCCGATGAAAAAATTCGCTTTGCTAGATTCAGACCATTTCCATTTTGGAAAAGAGTACATGATTCATTTGTTGCTGATTAACTGCGTCACTTTGGGTAAAATGGATGCTAGTTGAATGGAAATCCGAACAATCATTCTAATTCTGTTAAAGGGTTCGAATATGTTCGGATTTTTCTTTCCTGTAAATGCAAAAATGTATAAGTCCAGGTATCCACATGCAAAAATAAAAAAAGTTACTATTACCAAGCATCCAAGATGACTAAAGATAATGGCAATATCATTCATATTGTTTGCACACTTAACTCTGATATTTTCTAAAGGAGCATAATGTAGACGCTTTGATCTGCTGTCCACAGCAATTTTTCTAAGGTAGGCTGGAAAAATAAGCTTCATTTCACTCGTATCCCAATGCTTTTTAAAGAACTGTCTTTGGTTGCATTTACTTCGTTTATAAGGAGATAAAAGAATGTTTACTTTACAATGGCAAATTGATTCACTTGATACACCAGTTAATATTAAATCATTCCTATCACAGCAATATATTTCTAAAACCGCTTTAACAGATATAAAGTTTGCTGGAGGTTTTATAAAAGTGAATGGGGTAGAACAAAATGTGCGGTATATGCTTAATAACGGCGATGTATTAGAGGTTGGCTTTCCACTTGAGAAAAGAAGTCAAGGTTTGCAGCCTGAAGATATTCCGCTCTCCATTCTTTACGAAGACGATGCAGTATTAATCGTTGTGAAGCAAGCAGGTATGAGCACCATTCCATCGCGAGAACATCCAGAGGGAAGTTTAGCGAATGCTTTATTAGGTTATTATGACAAGCAAGGAATAGAGTCCACTATTCATATTGTTACAAGACTAGACAGAGAGACGTCAGGTTTAGTGTTAATTGCCAAGCATCGACATGTTCACCATCTTTTAAGTCGTCAGCAGCAAAATAATGGTGTTCAAAGGAAATATAAAGCTTTTGTTTGTGGGTTAATGGCAACAAAGGAAGGGTGGATTGAGGAGCCAATTGGTAGAAAATCTGATAGCATTATCGAAAGAATGGTTAGCCCAAATGGCAAACATGCAGCGACTTACTTTAAACAACTATCTCAGCAAAAAGAAAGACAATTCACTGAATTAGAATTGTCTTTAAAAACGGGCAGAACCCATCAAATACGAGTGCATCTTTCTCATATTGGTTTCCCTTTAATAGGAGATAATTTATATGGCGGTTCGACTAAATGGTTGCGACGTCAAGCCTTGCATTGTTTTTCCCTATCTTTTACTCATCCTATTTCGAAGGAAATCCTGACCTTTTCCATTCCTTATCCAGAAGATATGCAAGCATTATTAAGTTAATCAAAGCGAGCAAATTTACCCTCCTGGAAGGGAAGGGAAGAGGAAACAGATACAGTCTGTAATTCAGGGTACTTAAGAGCAGTTAATTTATTGCCAAAAACGGCGCCAGTATCAATATTATATGTTTGATTGATTTTACGCACTTCTCTCACAGGTGTATGGCCGTAAACAATTAATGTTTGTCCAGCATAATTTTGTGCCCAATCTCTTCTAATAGGAGACCCATCTGGATGTTTCTCTCCTGTAATATCACCATAAAGAGCAAATGTTTTTACTTTTTTATCTTTTTTACCAATCCACTCTTCCTTCATTCCTGCATGTACTAATAATAGTCTGCCTTCGTCTAGTAAATAATAAAGAGGAGATTGTTCGTATAACTCGATAAACTTACGAAGTATATCTTTTCTTTCTTGTTTATTTAAGCTTTGTAATTCCTCTACTGTCGTTTCTAAGCCGTGAGTAGTCTTTACAGGATTCCCCAGTGCATAGCGGTATAATTTATTGCAGTGATTGCCAGGAACATAATAGGCTCGATTTTTTTTTATTAATTGGTATACGGTTTGAATGACTTTTAATGATTGTGGACCACGATCAGTTAAATCACCGATAAATGCGAGCTGCCTATCGTGTCTTAAAGGAATGCCTGAATGCCAGTCATAGCCTAGCTGAACGGTGAGATCCTTAAATTCTTTATAACAACCATGAATATCCCCAATAATATCTAGTTTCATTAACAGTCCCTCACTTTTAAGGTAGTTTGAATCGTTTAGATATGAAAGTTATACAATTCTTATCGTTTGCATTTTTATTTTTCATATGTTTAGATTTTATTTCGACTAATTTTATTAAAAAGGAGTGATAGAATGGAACATGGAAATTCAGTCGCCTCACTTGTGATTGTTATTGTGATTGCTTTCTTAGTACCGATTATACTACATCGTCTAAAAATCAACTTTATCCCAGTTGTAGTAGCAGAAATACTAGCAGGATTAATTATTGGGAAAAGTGGATTTAATATAGTACAAGAGGATATGTGGCTTGAAACTTTATCGACATTAGGATTTATCTTCTTAATGTTTCTAAGTGGGCTTGAGATAGATTTTTCCGCATTTTCATCGAAAAAGAAAAAGCACCGATTGGAAAATGGCAAACCTGAACCAAATGCATTTCTCACTGCGAGCATCATTTTCGCCGGTATTTTTATCGTGTCATTAGTTTTATCATATGTATTTGTTTTAGTAGGCTTTATCGATAATGTGTTTCTAATGACATTAATTATATCAACAATCTCACTTGGCGTTGTTGTTCCTACCTTAAAAGAAGGGAACATCATGAATACTAATATCGGGCAAATCATCTTGCTTGTAGCGGTCATTGCCGATTTAGCAACAATGATTCTACTTGCCGTATTTGTTTCAGTAAATGATGGCGGAGAAGGGAATACATGGTTATTATTACTACTATTTGTCGTTGGCGTGATCTTATACTTTGTAGGAAGAAGATATAAAAATAATAACTTCATACAGTCGCTATCAACTGGAACAATACAAATTGGCACGAGGGCTGTTTTTGCACTCATTATTTTCTTAGTAGCTGTTTCAGAATCTGTTGGAGCAGAGAATATCTTAGGAGCATTTTTAGCCGGTGTACTTGTCTCATTATTGGCACCAAACCAAGAACTTGTTCATAAATTAGATTCGTTTGGATACGGCTTTTTAATACCCATTTTCTTTGTAATGGTAGGTGTTGATTTAGATATTTGGTCACTTTTCGCTGAGCCAATGTTATTAGTGTTTATCCCATTATTATTATTGGCATTGCTCATATCTAAATTAATCCCGGTTTTTTATATGAAGAAATGGTATGATATGAAAACTGTTGTCGCGTCAGGATTTATTTTAACTTCGACGCTATCATTAGTCATTGCAGCTGCGACCATTGGTCAAAGAATGGGTATGATCTCTGAAGAAATGGGGGGGATGCTAATATTGGTAGCTGTTATCAGTAGCATATTTACACCTATTGTCTTTAAGAAATTATTTCCAAAAGAAACGGTCAAAGAGAAGAAGATTAAAGTTTCCTTCATTGGTGCGAACCAGATTACAATGCCGTTATCAAATGAATTAGCTTCAGATATGTACGAAACAAGTGTTTATCATACAGTTCAGCAAAAAGAGGAACCATTTATTACACCAGCCTTCGAGTTGAATGAACTTCCTGCTTTTTCAATGGAAGCAATAAAAGAAACAGAAATTTTGCAAGCTGATGTTGTTGTAATAACCACTGGAGATGAGGATATTAACCTTGAACTGGCAGAAGCACTGAATGAATCAGGAATTGATCGTGTCATTTGTCGATTAGAAAACCCCATTCTTGAGGAAAAGGCACTTGCTGCTGGTATTGAATCATTTTCAAGTATGTTGTCAACGAAAACTTTATTACGAGCGTTGATCGCTTCTCCGAGTGTCGTGGAAATATTTGAAAATCAAGAAACGACCTTATATGACGTGAAATTACGAAATTCAAAATTTGATGGAATGACAATTAGACGATTTCCATTTGCCGGTGATGTTATATTTGTTCGTATCTTAAGGGGGCAAGAAACCATTATACCCCATGGTGATACAGAGCTTTTATTAAACGATCGCTTAATCGTCACCGGTTCTCGGGAATATGTGGAAGAATTGAAGTGGGAATTAGAGCTTCACTAAAAGGGTTAGTTATTTCGAGGTACGAATAGATTCTATGACAGAGTCTATTCGTATTTTTTTATATAACCTCACGCATCACATTCCTATTGAAAGTTGAATGTTTTTCATGTAATATTAGTACTAGGTACTAATAACTTGTATAAATTATAGGGGGATTATGATATGACGATCTCATTAAAAGGGAAAACTTACGTTGTGATGGGCGTAGCGAATAAACGTAGTATTGCCTGGGGAATAGCAAGGTCACTACATACAGCAGGTGCAAACCTCATTTTTACATATGCTGGTGAAAGATTAGAGAAAAGTGTCCGAGATTTAGTAAGTACCCTTGATGGTGCGGAGAACTCACTTGTATTACCTTGTGATGTAACGAATGATGAAGATGTAGAGAGTTGTTTTAGACAAATGAAAGAGGCAGTTGGAGAAATTAATGGGATTGCACACTGTATCGCATTTGCCAATAAAGAAGAGCTTCAAGGAGAGTATATGAATACATCTAGGGATGGCTTCTTGTTAGCGCATAATATTAGTTCGTATTCTTTAACAGCTGTTGCTAAAGCAGCAAGACCATTAATGGCTGAAGGCGGTAGCATTGTTACCATGACTTACCTTGGTGGTGAAAGAGCAATTAAAAACTATAATGTAATGGGTGTAGCAAAAGCTTCACTTGATGCAAGTGTTAAATATTTAGCAGTTGACTTAGGAAAAGAGAATATTCGCGTAAATTCTATCTCTGCTGGTCCTATTCGAACTTTGTCAGCAAAAGGTATTGGAGAATTCAATTCCATCTTAAAAGAAATCGAAGAGAATGCGCCATTACAAAGAACAACAACGCCTGAGGAAGTAGGAGATACAGCTGTGTTCTTGTTTAGCGATATGTCAAGAGGTATTACTGGAGAAAATATTCACGTTGATTCTGGTTATCACATTCGCTAATTTAGTACTATTGTTAATAAATGAATGGCTAGCATTCATTTAAAAATTGGACAATTTATTTCATGCGCACACAACTCGTTAACTATAAGACAAGTTGTGTGCGCATTTTCTATTTTCACAGCACGGTGTGTTGGATTGGAAACGAGACGCGAAATGTCAAGCTAATAATATACATGAAAAAAGAATCATGGTAATGTGTGTGTATCTTCGGTTTGCACATATTTTGCAAACGCTCCTAGCTCGGCTTACATCTTTTATTTTGTATTTCAGTGACATGCCAATCCTATTTGCGGGGCTCTCATGTGAGATTTCGCATTTGAGAGCCCGCAAATCCCATTAGCGAGGCACTCGTGTGAGGTTTCGTATTTGAGAGCCGTGCAAATCTCATCAGTGAGGCACTCAAGTGAGATTTCGCATTTGAGAGCCGTGCAAATCCCATTAGCGGGGCACTCGTGTGAGGTTTCGCATTTGAGAGCCGTGCCAATACTATTTGCGGTGCTCTCATGTGAGATTTCGCATTTGAAAGCCGTGCAAATCCCAATAGCGAGGCACTCGTGTGAGGTTTCGCATTTGAGAGCCGTGCTGCAAATCCCATTAGCGAGGCACTCGTGTGAGATTTCGCATTTGAGAGCCGTGCTGCAAATCCCATTAGCGAGGCACTCGTGTGAGATTTCGCATTTGAGAGCCGTGCAAATCCCAATAGCGAGGCACTCAAGTGAGGTTTCGTATTTGAGAGCCGTGCAAATCCCATTAGCGAGGCACTCAAGTGAGATTACGTATTTGAGAGCCGTGCAAATCCCATTAGCTGGGCACTCGTGTGAGGTTTCGTATTTGAGAGCCGTGCAAATCCCATTAGCGAGGCACTCGTGTGAGGTTTCGCATTTGAGAGCCGTGCAAATCCCATTAGCGAGGCACTCGTGTGAGATTTCGTATTTGAGAGCCGTGCAAATCCCATTAGCGAGGCACTCGTGTGAGATTTCGTATTTGAGAGCCGTGCAAATTCTATTAGCGAGGCACTCAAGTGAGGTTTAGCATTTGAGAGCTGTGCCAATCCCGTTAGCGAGGCACACGTATGAGATTCTGTATTTGAGAGCCGTGCAAATCCCATTAGCGAGGCACTCAAGTGAGGTTTAGCATTTGAGAGCTGTGCCAATCCCATTAGCGAGGCACTCGTGTGAGGTTTCACATTTGAGAGCCGTGCAAATCTCATCAGCGAGGCACTCAAGTGAGATTTTGCATTTGAGTGCCGTGCAAAACTCAGCTCTCATCATGCCATTTACATTTTGAAAGGCTCCACGCTTAGTTTCTTATTTCTATTATTCTTAATCTAACTTATGACACACTTCTTCACCAATTTCTACTGATCTTTTGGAAAACCTTAAACCGTAGTAACATGTACTGATAATTGATTACTGTTCCATAAGATCTTTTTTCATTATTTTTTTTGATCGATAAACAATCTTTAAAAATAAGTAGAAATAAGACAATCAGGGATATGAATATAAATTTAGTGTAGTAGGAATCTACATTAAAGCATTTCGTGTCTTCTGGCGAATTCTTTCCTTTCAGTTAGTTAAATGAACGCCCATTTTTATTTCACATATAATATGTTGGAGCTTCGAATTTATTGAAGAGGGACAGGTGAAAGACATGGATACACAAAATAAAAAAAAGAAGCCTTTATTATATGTACAACAATCTAATCTTCCTTCTCCTTCGACATCAATGCAGTCAACTTATTCCAGTAAAAATGAAGTTGAGGAAGAAGAAAAAGAGGTTATCACAAATTCTTCAATAGATGAACAAGGTGAGGTGGAAAAAAAAGAAGAAGATGTACAGCAAGTTTTAGAGGAATACGAGGAAAGTCAGTCAGAAAGTGAGCAAGGATTTAAACGTGTGAAAAGTTTTAAGGATATGAATGTACAGGAAAGGATTGATTATCTCCTTCATTTCCCTAAGCAATTACCTCCTGTACCTTGCTTATTTATAAGTGATGATAAACATATTAGGGGATTTATTGAATTAAAACAAGGCAATGAGTTAATGATTAAAACGTTAAGCGGCAGTATGCAAACCATTCATATTCATAGTATAAAATCGATAAAAATGGTCGGTTTTAGGTAAGTAGACTGTATATAAAAAGCCAGTCGAGTAAACGACTGGCTGATATACAATTAGTCTTCGAAATATTCAACACAATTATCTACTGGTAAATATATATCTTGAATACATTGAACTGCACAGAAGCAATCCAAATCTACAGAGATACAGTTCTCACTAGAACGGAAACCATCTACTTTACAAATTTTAGATAAATCAATGCAGCAACCTTCTGTAATGTCAGCTGTTTCATAGCAACCAGGACTTGTTTCAGTAACTGGTTCTAAAACTCTTAGCGTAGCACATGAATTATCGAATATCTCTTCTACTCTAAAGAAAATTGACGTACAAGAGCAATCATCAACATTTGTTAAAAATGCGTGGAATGGTGAACCATCAGCTGTGCTTAACGTAAATACGCGCGTGTTAGGGCGTCTCACTCTCTTCTTCTTACCACTCTTTGGAGAAATCGCACCAATTGGTTCTAAAAAACAATTAGAGCCGCAATTACAATCTTCATCTTCACGAACTTGATCTTGGATATCTCTTATCGCACGTACGACTTCAGCTACACAGCTGCCGTATTTATTATCCTTTTTGTTACAACCCATATTCTTTTCCTCCTTATTTCATTCTTTGATCTACATTAATAACATATTGATGAAACAGGCTATGGGTTACGGACAAACGCCTTATTTTTTAAAAAAATAGGCATATTTTTTAAAGGAAGGGTGGAGATAGGAATGGATCTTACCTTTTTTGAATTTCTTTTACTCTCATTTGCTTCTTTCCGTCTAACAAGGCTAATCGTTTATGATCAAATCACTGAATTTATAAGAAGGCCATTTATGTCAGAAGTTGATGAAGAGGACGAACATGGGAAAATAGAGACATATATCATTCCAAAAAATAAAGGTATAGCTGGTTTTTTTGGTAAGCTTCTTAGTTGTTATTGGTGCACTGGGATATGGAGTGCGATGATTATATATTTAATGTATGCATATTTCCCTACAATAGGTGTGTTGTTAGTGGTGATTTTGTCAATTAGCGCAATGGCGGCAATTATTGAAGGCGTCATTCAAAAAATGATTATTCAATAAAAATTGGGCTATTGGATTATACGAGCTCTTCCTCACTTGAATATGTTAAAGGTAAAAGGCATATACGATGAAGGAGGGCATTTAAAGATGAACAAAAAAATATATACAAATAAAGAAGCTTTTAAAAAGAGAATTGCAGAATCAGGGGGAAGTAAAAAATCCTCCGGTTGTGGTTGTGGAAAGAAAAAGAAGAAAAGCAATTAATATAAAAAGACGAGCCATTAATAAAAGGTTCGTCTTTTGTTTTTTTTTGGATAAGAAATTAACTTTTAGAGAAAATAAAAAAATAATGAAAAAGATAAGGAAGGGACAAGAATGCCAAAATACTTGCTACTACTTATAAGTTTATTTTTAATTACTGGATGTAGTAAACATGATTCTAATGAAGCACCGTTATCACTTATTAAAGCAACAAACCCTACTCCATCATTAATACATAGTGAATCACGGTCAACCGATGAAGATATGCTGCAAAGTATAGAAAAAGATATCGAAAAACAGAAAGAATTGTATGATGCAGCAATTGTAAAAAATGATGATACCGTTTTAGTTGCTTACAAAGTAAGACATTTACAAAGATTTCACATGAAAAAAATTGAGAAAGATGTTAAAGGAAAACTAGAAGACAAATACCCTGATGTTAAATTTATTGTTTCAAGTGATTTTAAGATTTTTCTTGAAGTGGTCGAATTACATGAACAAATGAAGAATCCCAATTTTAGTGCAAAAAAAGCCGAAAAAAAGTTTGAGAAAATAGTTAAGTTGAAAAAAGAATTAACATAGGAAGGTGAGTAGGATGTGTGCTAAACCAAAAAAAACGCCTGACCAAGAGCAATATGATCAATTAGAAAAAAAATATGAAACGAAGCGACCAGTTTTGAAAAATTGTCTTCGGGCATTTTGGGTTGGAGGATTATTCTGCTTAGTAGGACAAGCGATTTCATATTTTTATATCTATTTCTTTAATTTCACAGAGCAAACAGCAAGTAATCCTACTGTAGCTACTATGATATTTATTGCGATGCTTTTAACTGGGTTTGGTGTTTATGACAGACTTGGTCAATTCGCAGGAGCAGGTAGTGCTGTGCCAGTAACCGGATTTGGAAATGCGGTTATTTCAGCAGCAATTGAACATCGCACCGAAGGGTTTGTCCTCGGTGTTGGATCGAATATGTTTAAACTCGCAGGTTCGGTTCTCCTGTTTGGAGTATTCTCAGCTTTTGTGGTTGCGTTAATCAAGACTATTCTAATTTATATGGGGGTAATTTAATGCTAAAGGGGAAGCAATCATGGGTTTTTAGTCAACGCCCAGCTATTATTGCTACCGGTGTGACTGGAGGGCCGTTTGAGGCAAATGGTAACTTAGCTGATGACTTTGATCTTCTCCATGAAGATTTATGGATGGGAGAAGATTCATATGAAAAAGCACATCGTGTGCTAATGGAAGGTGCTAGTCGAACGGCATTAAGAAAAGCAGAAATGGAAAAAAAAGATGTGCAATTCTTTCTAGGTGGTGACTTAATTAATCAGATCACCCCGACTAGTCTCAGCGCAAGATCATTGGAAATACCTTACTTCGGTTTGTTTGGTGCATGTTCCACATCAATGGAGGGATTAGCGCTTGGTTCATTTATGATTAATTATGGTGGAGCAAATGCAGTTATAACAGGAGCAGCGAGTCATAATGCTGCTGTTGAAAAGCAATTTCGCTACCCTACAGAGTATGGAGGGCAAAAGCCACCAACTGCTCAATGGACAGTAACAGGTGCTGGTGCAGCACTTCTCGTTCAAAATAATGGAGGAAATGATCCGGTTACGACAGCTGCAACAATCGGTAAAGTTGTTGACATGGGGGTCACTGATCCATTTAATATGGGTGGGGCAATGGCTCCTGCAGCAGCAGATACCATTTATAATCATTTTCAAGACATGCAAATAGAACCCTCTTATTATGACTTAATTGTTACTGGTGATTTAGGAAAAATTGGTCGTGTAACTGCATTGGAATTATTAAAGAATAAGGGGCTTATTATTTCAGATGAACAGTTCAAAGATTGTGGCATACTCATTTATAAAGAAGATCAGCCCGTGCAATCAGGCGGAAGCGGTGCAGGTTGTTCTGCATCCGTTTTATATGGTCACCTCTTAAATAGAATGAAAAGAGGAGAACTAAAAAAGATTTTAATGGTCGCTACAGGAGCCTTATTATCGCCACTTACAGTACAACAAAATGAATCAATTCCATGTATTGCACATGCTGTGGCGATTGAAATGCCATAAAGTTAGGAGGATAAATATATGCTGCCAATGTTTTTTTGGGCTTTTGTTGTTGGAGGCTTATTTTGTGTGATTGGCCAAATTTGTTTTGATGTATTTAAACTGACACCAGGTCATACTTTAAGTGCGCTTGTCGTGTTAGGAGCGATATTGGATGGGGTAGGACTTTACGAGCCATTATTGGATTTTGCTGGTGCTGGTGCATCTGTACCCATAACGAGTTTCGGTAACTCACTTGTGCACGGAGCTTTACAAGAAGCAGAGCAACATGGATTAATTGGCGTTCTAACAGGGATGTTTGAAGTTACGAGCTCAGGTATTTCATCCGCCATCTTGTTTGCTTTTATTGGCGCCCTTATTTTCAAACCAAAAGGATAAGCCTGATTTCAATGAATTAAGGGCCAAGCGGGTACATGCCCAAACATTCTCACCTAACCATACATAATGTATAAGGACAAATACATTAGTGAGGTGATCTATATGGGCTTTGGAGGCTATGGCGGCAATTGTGGTTGTGGCGGTTATGGCGGCGGCTACGGTTACGGCGGTGGCGGCTATGCTGGAGGTACTTTCGTTTTAATCGTTGTCCTCTTCATTTTATTAGTCATTGTCGGTGCTAGTTTCTGCTAATTGTCTTATATTCTTGGGGAGATGCGTAATAATAGCATCTCTTCTTTTTTATAAACTCTCTGAAAGATATTTTTATCACGTTTTTAATTGGGCGACATAAGATAAATGGAGTTCAAGAAGGAGCGTGAGGTAGCGGATGGATAATCATTTTTTTAAGAATATCGAGAAAAAAACAGGCGTGAATATGAAGGATGTATTTGAATTAGCGGGCTCGTTACAAAATGCGAATTTTAAAGATGAAGACACGGTTCGTGGCGTCATTCGCAGAGTGTCGCAAATCGCCAACAAACCAGTATCTCAAGAAATGGAAGACAAAATTGTCGATTCTATTGTAAAAGAAGGTAAGTCTTTAGACTTTAATACAATAAACAAAATGATTAATAAAAAATAATGAGAGTCTAACAAGAATTTTTTATCGAACGATTGATAGCCTGCGTGAGTTGATACACACGCAGGTTTGTTTTTTATTTACTATATATTGTATTTTTGATATGGGGAAGAAAGCGTGATGGATAGGCTTTTTTTCCTTTTCTATGTTGCAAAAGTGATAAATGTAACTGTTCCTTGGCTCTAGTCATTGCTACATATAATAGTCTTCGTTCTTCTTCTAAACTCTGCTCTGTTCCTGTGCGATATTCTTCAAGGGCATAATCGTGGGGAAGGCTGCCATCGACTACACTTAAGATATAGACAAAGGGATACTCTAATCCTTTGGCTTTATGAATAGTACTAAAGGTTACAGCGTTCTCAATCGTTTTACTTATTTGCTTCATTTCTTTGATTTTTGCACGCATATGATCCGCATACTCAATAAACTCAAGTAATGTAGTAAACTTTTTAGCAATTAATTTTAGTTCTTTTAAATCCTCGGAACCTTTATCCATTTTGTTCCCTTCATTACCACGCTTCTTAATAAAATCTTGTATTTGTAGCTCTTTTTCGATTTTTTCAAGTGCTAATAAAGGTGATAGTTGTTTAATTGCTTTAATCGTAGTTACCGTTTTCTTTGCTTTGCTTTGTTGAAACGCATATTTGCTCTGTACCATAGATAAACATTCAAGTAAGCTGCAATCATGTAAGATACTATTCGCTTTCATATCTTGTAAGTGTGATTGTGTTAAAAAAAGAGCCGGTAAGATATCCTTAAGAGCCTGAGCATCTTCCTCATTAATCGCAAGTCTTAAGAAACTAAGCAGTGTCCGGATAATAAAGCGATCATAAAATGATTCGGCATCTTGCTCTATCTTAAATGGAATATTAGACCTGGTAAATCGCTCAAATAGTGCACGACTTGTTGAATGGGTTCGATAAAGGATAGCAAAATCATTAGGTTGGTGTCCTTGTCTTATTCTCTCTTGAATATCTGTCAAAATCATTAAGGCTTCTTCTTCTTCATCGTAAGGGTAGAAGAGTGTAGGATATGCCTCGTTTTTAAATTGTGCGACCATGTTTTTTGCTTTTCTTCTTTTGTTTTTTTTGATAACTTGACTTGCAAATGCCGTGATTTCGTGACTAGAGCGATAATTTTGTTGTAATGTAATTTGAAAACTGTCATCAAACATCTGTTCAAACTCGGTTAAATAAGATGGGTCACTACCTCTAAAAGCATATATAGATTGATCATCATCACCTACTGCACAAATATGCTCACTTTCAGGTACTAACATTCTAAGTAATTCAAATTGAACTTTATTTACATCTTGGAATTCATCAATTAAGATATATTTAAATCGTTTTTGATACTGTGCTAAGATCTGCGGATTTTTTTTAAATAGCTCATAACAGCTACTGAGCATATCATCAAAATCAAAAGTATTCAATCGCTGTTTCTCTTCTTCATAGGCTTGATACATTTGTTGTACCTTTTCCTCCCATGAATCAGTCGCCCTTACATCAGTAGGGGATTGCAACGAGTTTTTCCAAAAGCTAATTAACTGTAAGGCCATATCAAAAGGGAAATCCTTTTCATCAATATGTAGGGCCCTTGCTGATTGTTTGATCATTTGTTCCTTCTGCCAGTTCTTTAAAAGGTAACGGTGGTCCCATTTTTGATTATTGTGATCATGAAAAGAAAGAATACGATAGAAAATGCTATGGAAAGTTCCGCAAACCATTTGATTAATATGCTTTGCTGTAACGTATGGATAGGTTTTTATCCGTTGTTTCATTTCGTTAGCTGCCTTAGCTGTAAATGTAACGAGTAGAACAGAACGGGGATCAACATGATATTCATGGAATAAATAAGCCGTTTTCCCTGTTAATACGCGTGTTTTTCCACTTCCCGCTCCTGCGAGAACAAGTAACGGACCATGACAATACGTAACAGCTCTTTTCTGATCATGATCAAAAGAAATACCGTGCTCTTCAAGTGAACGAAGATACCCCTCAGTAGGACTAGCTAGTGAACCTGTATTTTCTGCAAAGGGTGGAATGTTTTCAATACGTACAGGGGTTTTAAAAGGCTTTTCCACTTCTTCGAGAATTGATCGACCTTGAGGTAAACGAAAGCCATTGACTTCTTTTTCTTCCGTTTTTTCTGTTGCTTTCGGAATGACTTCGTCTACATATTCGCACTCTTTTTCATTGCTATGATAAAATTTTGGTTCATCCTGAATACCTAAATAAAATAAAACGTTTTCACCACAATGGGTACAATAAAGGTTCCCACGTTTTCCTTCTTCATGTATAAATGGATAGTCTGATCGTTTCAGTGTATGTAATTGAATTCGTTCTTGCATTAATCGTGCACTTTTCATCATTTAGCCTCATAACTTAAAAAATTTACTGCATAAAATTAATCATAACAAAGATTTTAGCGCTAAAAAAGAATAAATATGTTTGTTATTAATTGAAAAGGGTTAGTAGTAATGGAAAGGGGGCAGTGTAATGATTTATCCAATCTCAACCGTTCAAACAGCATACCAACAATATGTGGAGCGAATGTTTATGAATCGAAATCGCTCAATGACTTATAGAAATATTGAAAGGGTGGATCCGTCCCTTGGACAAACAGAAACCAATTATTTATATAAGGACAATAGAAAAAACCATTTATCCTCTTCTATAAAAGATAGAGAAATAAATGGTAAACAAGGAATAAAAGGCAAATACATTGATTATTACGCATAATATTTCAGTAGGTTTGAATATGTAACCCGTCTTCTTTTTCCCAGTCAGCATATAGAATTTCCTTCACATTCGTATACCCTTTCTTTTTTAATTTTTCATCTAGAAATTTGACATCCCAACCGAGAATGTTTAGGTTTTCATGAACAATCTCACCATCTAAAATGATATTAATTGGCACCTTAATCTTCGGATATTTTAATTGCAAGTCCTCAATGGTTGGCGTTGTATATTCAGGCTTTTTCAAGGCGGTAATCGTACCATTTGTCTCTAAGAAGGCAAATTCGCATTGTCTTATAGAGAATATATCTTTTGCCCTCAGTAATTCTTGCAGCTGGTTGAGGTCCAAATGATTCTTTTTCAATTGCCCATATTCAATTTTTCCTTTACGAATCACAATAGAAGGACCGCCTTCTAATAATTTTCTTGTCCTTCTGAATTTCTGTGTGATATTTTCTGTAGTAAGAATTAAAATGGTCCAAAGAAGAACAGAGAAGAGCATTTGACTTATCCCTGTATTCTCATCATAAAGTGCATTTCCTACTAGTTCTCCTAAAACGATGGCAGAAATAAAGTCAAAAGGAGTGATTTGGGATATTTGCGACTTTCCAAGAATCTTGGTCATGATGAAAAGGGCAATAAATCCAACAAAGAGAACGAAAGTAATATGTATATATTCATGCATGGGAAACACACCTCTTAAACAAATTTACTGTGACCTTGTTATTGTGTGCTCTTCCCCATTTTTTATGATTAAAACGACGATCGATTTTTAATAAATTTAAGCTTTTACTTTGTTAATGAAGACAAAAAAAGAGATGCGGAATGCACCTCTTTTTTACATTTAAATTTGTTTCTTCATTGTTCGGTGAGGTATTCCTGCATCAAGGAATTCTTCAGAGATGACTTCGTACCCAATTCGTTCATAAAAGGGAATCGCATGTGTTTGTGCGTGAAGTTTTAAAGCCGGTACACCTTTTTCTTTAGCAAAAGATTCAATGGCATGCATTATTTCTTTGCCGGCTCCTGTTTTTCTTGCATTTTCTTTTACACAAATGCGTTCTACTTTCCCATAGCCATCTACAATTCTAAAACGCCCAGCACCACTAGGTTCATCATCTTTATAAAGGACAAAGTGTGTAGCTTCGTCTTCAAATTGATCGATTTCTTCTTCTAATGGAACATTTTGTTCGTCTACAAATACTTCTTTTCTTACTTGATAAGCTTCTTGCAGCTCTTGCTCGTTTTCTACTATTTTAACGTTCATGTTGTTCATTAACCCTTTCCGAGGCGGAATGTTTCATGTACACTCCAAGATCCGTTTTCTAATTGATATAATAAGTGGAATCGATCAACCGTTTCTTCGTGTTCTACATCAAGCATTTTCAATGAACCATAAACATCCGAATGTTCATCATCGGAAAGTTTTTGTCCAATTGTAATATGAGGGACAAAAGCATATTCTGATTTTTCTCCAACTGTTTGTTCATTGATTTTTTCATGTAGTCGTTCGAGTTCATCTGTTGGGTTAATCTTTAAGTAAATAACGTTATTAACAGGTTGAAATGAACTCACCTTTTTAACGTTCATGTGAAAAGGTTGTTGAACTTTTGCAATTGCATTCAAAGCATCAGTTGTTTGTTTTACTTCTTCTTCTGTAGCTTCAAATGATTTTAATGTTACATGTGGAGGAATCAATGCGTAGTGAGGGTCATATCTTTTCCGATAAGAGTTTGCCAAGTCTTGAATTTTTTTTGACGGAAAAATAACGATTCCATATTTCATAGTTCTACCTCCAAAATAAAATATTTTAAAGAACTTGTCTTATTTTACTATTATAACAAATTTTCAAAAATCATCATATACTAACGAATGGAAATAGAAGAAAAAGACAGTTTGACTAAGAAGTAGCCAAACTGCTGTTTCATTAAAGCATTTGCTTTAGAGCACGTTTTAAATCTGGTTGCCAATATGTCCATGTATGATCGCCATCAAATTCATCATAAAAATAAGGGAAGCCTTTATCCTTTATTAATTGTGAAAGTTCACGATTGGGTGTAAGGAAATCTTGTTCTTTACCGTCAGTTGTTTTGACTGTTGTCTCTCCCGTACCAATGACATGATATATATTTAACAGATGCGTATCTTTGAAGGATTTGACTTCTTCCATTACTTTTTCATTCGCTAATGGCGATTGTAAAATGACTGTCCCAAAAGTATTAGGGTATTGTAGAGCAGTTAAAAGAGATACAGTCGCTCCTAAAGAGTCGCCGATCAATGCTCGTCCCATTCCCATTTGGTACGTTGGATATTTTTCGTCAAGGTAAGGTACAAGCTCATGAGCCAAGAATCTGATATAAGCAGCATTTTGTTCACCATCTGGATGATATTTACGACGGCGGTCTTGTACATTTTTATAAGGAATACCAATGATAATTGTATTTTCCATTTCTTTTGCATCAAGCAACTCATCCGCTGTTCTGCCGATTCGTCCTAATTGAAAATAGTCTTTGCCATCTTGAGCAATTAAAATATTATATTTATATAGCGGTGAATAATTGCCCGGTAAGTATACAAGTATTTCTAAATCTTCCCCTAGTACCTCACTTTTAAAAGTAAAGTCCGTGATTGTCCCTTTTGCTGTATTCATAAAGTAGAACTCCTTTGTTAAAATAATAATCCTATATGGGGTTATATTATCACACAGTGTATGAAACTTCATATAGTAAGTCTTCATTTCCTTAATAAAGAAAGATTCACTCAATTAAGTATGTAAGTTTATTTTCCACTTCTATTATATGTAAAGAGCTCTATAATTATAAAACTTCATGAAATTGAGCAAATACCAGTGAAATCAATTGACAGAAATACGCGTAAATAGTATATTTATAAATGTCTTAAATATATACATAAACGATTCCGTAGCTCAGCTGGGAGAGCGCTACCTTGACAGGGTAGAGGTCGCTGGTTCGAACCCAGTCGGAATCATACTCGCGCTAGAAAACGTTGATATAACAGTGATTCTAGCGCTTTTCTTTTGCGTTGACATATGCGTAGACTTGCTCTCAGGGTAGCGGTCTACTTTACCCGGTATTCGCACGTTTCCATAAGGAGGCGTGCTTTTTTGCGTAAATCTATTCGTAAGGGAGTAATAAGGAAATCAGTCGAGTCATTAGACGATCTATTTCAAACGTTTTTATCAATTAAGCGTGCGGAAGGTCGTGCTGAGACAACAATGCAGCAATATCGCGATAATTTTAGCTTTTTTATGGAGTTCTTAGAAATTCACGATATTGAGCCGGTTATATATGAAATCAATCGTACGGTTATCAGAGAGTACGTTACATATATGCGCGAGGATTGGGTTAGGTTTGACGGACATAGATTTAAATCGGAGAAAGAAAAGACGGTGGGTTTAAAGCCTTCAACTATTAATACACGGTTAAAGACATTGCGGGTTTTATTCAAGTGCTTATACGAAGAGGAATTAATTGAGACAAATCCGGCTCAAGGAGTAAGTGGTGTGAGAGAGCCGCAGGAACGTATAGAAATACTGACTACGGATGAACTAAAAAGATTACTTAGGGTTTTGGACAAGCGTTCTTATTCAGAGTTTCGTGATTACGTTTTAATAAACCTATTAATTGACGGTATGGCTCGTATTTCAGAAACTATAAATTTGAAAATAGAAGATTTCGACTTCAATGGTTACGGCAGGCACAGTCAGCAGATTCGTGCTTTTACTTTTGGAGCTAATTAACGTGGGATTAGAAATGGCGCGGGCTTAAGCGTGATTCCGGTCGACGAGGCGGGCGTGAGCGAGTTTATTTTTCCCTTGCGTCCCTCGGCGGCACTGCGCTTTGGAGCTACTGGAAAAATAACGACGTGACGAAGAAAGCGCGCGAAAAATAGGAGTAAATAAAGCGCCTAGATTTTCTCGCCCTGGGCGCTTTTATGTTATTGGAAAAAATTGAGTTGGACTAATTTTGCTAATGTCTATAATGCTTAAAACCATACTTTAAAGTAATAACACAAGAGATATTCTAAACATTCTATCTTTTATTAATTAATAATTAAAAGATTACTATTAATAGATAATTATTATATTTATATACAAATATGGTATATTATGATAAAATTTCTATGATATTGGTATTTTGTGAAATATTATCAAATATTTTAATTGAGGGTAGGTAAGAGGAATGTTGAGCAGAAAGAAATTTATGATTATACCCGCTGTAATTGTTGCATTAAATATTTCAGCTTTTAGTAATATTAGTGCAGAGGAACTAACTACTGAGGATATTCTTACTACGGAATATACAAACAAAGTAGATGGTAGTACTACGAAAAAAGAATTGATTAAAGTTCTAAATGATATTGAAGAAAACCCAAAAGTTGACGAGATTTCTGATAATAGTAAGATAGAATTAGTTGAGGATGTATTTTCGAATGTAGATGAGGATACAGTCAGCGAATACCAACAAGACAAGCTTGATGAAGTTAGCGATATTTTAAATCATGAAGTTAATATAGGAGAAGAGTATTATAAAGAAGAGTTCGTTTTAAGTGATGGATCTTCTGTTGAACTTTCATCAGTGGACATTAGCGAAGATGAGGATGAGCCTTCATTAATTCAACCACGATCTGTTTCGTTCGGCCCTTATAGGAATGAAACAAAAAAATACGGTGATCGTCGATATACTGCTACCGTAAAATTGAAATCTGTTGGGGTTACAGTCGCGACATTAAATCTTGGTAATCATTATTCAGTAGGAACTTACGGCTTAAAAATGCGTTATTGCTCTATTGGCGGTACAAATGGCACAGTAGTTTCTGCCGTTGATGCATCATGTAATGTGACTGATAGTAAGGCGGAAAAAGTTGGGTATGATATGAACGCAACAGGTACTTATAAAATAACTGGATATCTTAACAACGGTTATGTAGATTTACATAGTACTATTAAACTTCATAGCTGGAATAAAACTAAAAAAAGTGTTTATGTTCATCAAAAATATAAATATGTAGATTAATTTAAGGAGGACTTATAGAATGGAAGTCGATACTTCTCCGTTGTATTTAATAGGAGCAATTATAGAGCTTATTTTAAAGGTCGGAGCAATTCCTGCCATAATTTATGCACTATACTTATTACGTAAAATAGCAAACAAAAAATAACAATTGACCAAATCACATAATATAAATATCTAAAAGCAGAAATGAGTTTAACTACATTTCTGCTTTTTAATAAGATGTTTAATACCACATTCGCTAGACCGTGGCCTGCTCATACTGACGAGTTTCGTAAAGTTTATATAAATAATTCTTACCTGGTAGCGCTTATATCGGTATAATAAGGAAAAAATGAACGTGTGACATACCGGTGATTTGCCGTTGGTAGATTACGTTTGACATAGCGCAGATTTGGTGTCGAACAGTTCCGAATACCTTGACAGGGTAGAGGTCGCTGGTTCGAACCCAGTCGGAATCATACTGAAAGTCTTGATTCGTCAAGGCTTTTTTTATGTCTAAATTTTGATGAGTCATACCAATTTGTTGTTAAAATAGAGGAATTAAAATATATTCTTCAGTATTAAATAAAACGCAAACAAGTTCAATAGAAACAAAGAATGAGCAATGAGAAAAGACGCTATAGACCCTTAGAGGAAGAAATGAAATGAGGTAAATCAGCCAGGTTAAATTGCGAGAGTAAAGCAAGTCTTACTGCGAAGAAAATCGAAAAGTGAGTGGGGTGTAACTTAGTAAAAAAAGCACCTCATTTCGAGGCGCCTATAAATTATGATTCTGTTCCTTTACTCATGTGCAAAGGAGGCGGGATTAACCAACCTTTTTCCTTATTTAACTTTAACATTTTGGCACCAAACTGAGCTTTATTCATATGGAACTGACCATACATCATTGCGACATCTTCTCTGATGGATTGACCGATTGCCTGACTACATGCAACTAATCCAGCTACAGTATCAGCAGAGATTGCAGCACTGATCTCTGGGTCAGTGGATCTTGCACCAACAGGAATATCATTTAAATCTGCATTAGGGCGGGCAGGTGGTGCAGGTGGTAACCCGATTCCATTACTTTTTAAAAGCTCTTCTAATTGTTGGTTCTCAGCACGTAACCCTTTAATTGCTTCTTCTATTAGTTTTTTTAAGTCATCATCACCAGCATGATTCATAAGTGTTTCATAACCAGATATCATTCCGTTATTTGTAGAAAGGTTGGTGAATAATCCATAAACTTCACCATAATGTAAAGGTTCATCTTTTGGATTTCCGCTTAAAATTCCCATAATTGCACTCCCTATCTTATTAAGTTTCATGATTTTCTCCTTATGTAAGGATTGGCCACGATAGATAGTTTGTGTTTGCAATATATAAATTATTCATGAGTAAAAAAATAGTTAACGCCCTGTTTTTTAAACGAGGCGTTTTTTTAAGCTCTGCTTAATTAGATATAAGAATATAAGTAACAAAGCTCACAATATAAATGATAAAAAATAAGAAAGCGGTTTTGGCGGTTTTAGATTGGAGGTATCCTTTTAAATTACTTTTAAAAATACCTGAAATGAAAATTATAAGCGAAATAACGAAAGCTACAATAGCAATTATAAAGGTGATCTGTTCCATAAATAATCTTCTCCTTTCAAAATAGGTGTCAATAAAAGCTTAGATTGTGGAGGAATTCCACACAATCGAAAGACATTACAAAATATGTATTAGTGTGACAATTTCGTCATATTAAGAAAAAATGGGTAAATAAATTATGATATTTACACAGCAGGCAGTAGATTAATCCAAAAGGGTAAAATTTGAAGTTAAAGAAACCTATCTTGCCTAGCTCACCAGTACCTTCTTTGCAGAATTCCCCGGTTCAGGGAATTAAGTGTGGTGAAATGAAGGTTAAGTAGTAGGGGTTATGTTAGAGGAAAGACCATGTACTAACTTGATGATGATCATAGGGGGTAAAGAATGTTTTGAGACAAATTATTCTGATGTTTTGGAAGTTGGACGTACGAACTAAGCTAAAAAAACATAAAGAGACAAATATTGAAGGTCGATAGGTCTATTGTCTAATCTAAATAGACATAAAAAAAGAAGCCTCTGTAAACAAGGCTTCTTGGTATTTAGAGTAGGGGGGAAGCGTCTGTATTCATAGTTTAATTAAGGTACTTTTTGAAGTACCAGTAGGATAAAAGTTAACGTCATAGATACAGCCCGAACATTTTAATGTCCGGGCTTTTAGATTTATTGATCTCGATTTTCTCTATCTTCTTCTTTTATATCAGATAAATCATTTTCCTCAGCGAATTCTGTAGAGTAACTCACTTGTCTTCCATCAATAACACGATTATCGACGTCTCTGTCTTCTTCTTCTGTCATTGGTGCAAAGAGAAGAGATAGGCAAATGAGGCCGCTAATTCCGACTAATGTATAGACAATTCGAGAGAGGATGGCATCTTGGCCTCCGAAAATCGTTGCAACTAAATCAAATTGGAATAATCCAATAAGTCCCCAGTTAATCGCGCCAATAATAACAAGCGCTAAAGCGATGCGTTGTAATGTTTTCATTGTATGATCTCCTTATTCTCATTTTTATTACATCTATATTTTTTGATAACAGGATTTTTTTATACACGAAGACATTTGTGTCTATTTGATATTTTTTACTAATTATGGTATTATTAGAATAATCAAAAAATAATGATAGCAATTATTCTTTTTTAGGATATCCTAATAAAGAGGTGATAAAAGAATGTGGTGGTTTCTTATCTTGATTCTTTCGCTTCTAGGATTTGGCCTCGTGATTGACTGGATAGCGAAGAAGAAAGGCTTAACAAAATTTGATCCGGAAGAGAATGAAAAAAATGTCCCAGATTCACAACGTATTTATACGGAGAATTATTTACAACAAATACGAAATCAAGACGATCAAGGTTTTCATTAAAATAATTAGAGGGTGTCCAAGAGGGCAGCCTCTTTTTTTATTAGGATTAGTAAAAATATTTTCAAATCCTTGGGGGTGTCAAAGGTAAAATAGCATAGTTGAAAGTTAATAAGTATTGGGAGAGTCAAAATAAATACAGAAGTGCATCTTACTTAGAAATACTGTATTTATTAAAGGAATAGGCAACTTTGGAAAATAGTGAGGTAATATCAACAGTAGAGAGCACTCGATTATAAAAAGAAGTTAAGAATAATCATGAATAAGCTTTTTGGTGAGTCTTCTAGCTTTATGAGGACTCACCTATTGTATTTTAATTTGATTGCTCATCCATAACTGTACTTAACTTTCCTTTGACCTCAGAAATTAAGCTGATTTGAATAATATTAAAAATAATAGATACCGCCAGACTGCCAATAAAGAAACCGAGTAAGGTTTTTAACTTTCCATTGATTATTTTCATCATCTTATTTGCCACTCCTTCCGTTATTATTAGGTATTTTTAGCTTTTATTTGTAAATTATGTATGTCGAGAAAGCCATGAATAATGAATAAAAAACGATCGCTTGAAACATATTGAGAATGAGGCTAATTGTGAAGGAGGTAAAGTTATGAGTAAGGAGGAATATCTAACAGCATTACATATAGATAGTAAACAACTTCAACAATTGCTATCTGAATATTGGAAGTCATATTCTGACTATACGCATTGGCAATTTTGGATGGTACTCTTTCTCTTTATCGCTCCTTTAGTGTTCGTCTACTTTTTTATTGATCGAAAGCGGATATTTGAGGTGTTTTTCTACGGATATACAGTGAATATGTTATGGACCTTTATCGATACAATGTTATTGCGAAAAGGTTTGTTTATTCATAATTATTTTCTTATTCCTTCATTACCAAGTGCAACGAATATGACGACCTCTTTACTTCCGGTTGTTTTTTTATTTGTTTATCAATATTGTACAAATAGACAAAGAAATTTTTACTTATATACGATTATTGTAAGTGCTATTATTGCATTTGGTTTTGCAACGATTGAAGAGAAGGTAGGCTTCGTAAGTTTTTATGGTAGTATGAATCAGTTCTATATATTTTTGATTGACATAGGGATATGTTTTACTTCCTATTGGTTCACCATATTTTTTCTAAGGTTAAAAGAAAATGCATTTGCCAATAATTGAAAAAGAAATGTTCTAATGCAGTTGGAGTGCTAATTAAGGCTCCCCTCTAGGTAATTGATAATAGAAAGGTCTTTATCGTCATGTCTATGACGATAAAGACCTTTTTCACATTTATATAGCTCTCACTTTCATTTGCATATAAACAAGGGATGATAAAAAGTGTGCATGAGAAGTGGAAAGCGGTAAAGAAGCCGAACGAGAAGGATATAATGATTCATTTTAATTTTTTCCATTTATTATTTGTGTACATACAAACACATTAAAAATAGCGAGGGAGTGAACGATAAATCGATTCACTTCCGCGCTTTAAAAACCGTTGGAGACCTTCTCTTTGCCTCCCTAGGGCATTTCTTTTTACTAAATGGCTATTTTTGATTACGGAGCTGTTGTTCACCTAAAGCAACCAGTCGTTTAGTCATTTCCCCTCCGACTGATCCGTTAGCGCGTGCAGTGGTTTCTGCGCCAAGTTGTACACCAAATTCTTGAGCGATTTCTTCTTTCATTTGATTTAATACTTGACCTGATTCGGGAACGACTAATTTATTTCTGCTCATTGAACAAATCACTCCTTCGTCATTTTGAGCAAATGTAACATTGCTCTTTTATAAGGTTTCCTAATGTAAGGGCTATCATTCATATGGGTAAAAACTAACAGGTAAAAAGATGAGTAAATTTTCTAAAAAATATAAAATTGAGCATTGACTTATGAGAATTTTGCGATAAAATAAGAATAACTTAATAGATGTCATATAATCTAACATCTATTAGTTAAGTTATATGACGTAAGAAATGGGGGAGAAAAGATATGGATGAAATATTTTATCTGAACAGTGTGTGGACAATGATTGCTGCAATTTTAGTTATTTTTATGATTGGTGGATTTATATTACTTGAAGCAGGTTCTACACGAATGAAAAATGCAGGTCATATTACCGGGAAAACTATTTTTACAGTGGGATTAACCTTCCTTGTTTTCTGGGCTGTAGGCTATGGATTTATATTTGGAGGAAATGCGAATTTCTTTGTTGGCATGACGGACTTCTTCTATTCAGGCGCTGAAAGTGGAGAATCAGGTTTATCTGATACGGTTTTCTTTGTATTCCAAAGTGCCTTTGCTGCTATTGCTGTTTGTATCGCCTTAGGTGGTTTTGCTGAAAGAGCAAAGTTCCCAGTCTACGTTGTTTTTACTATTTTATTCTCTGCTGTTATTTACCCGGTTGTTGCACATTGGATATGGGGCGGAGGCTGGTTAGCGGGGCAT
Source organism: Cytobacillus kochii (assembly GCF_044790165.1). Classification (NCBI taxonomy): domain Bacteria; kingdom Bacillati; phylum Bacillota; class Bacilli; order Caryophanales; family Bacillaceae; genus Cytobacillus; species Cytobacillus kochii. The sequence goes on from NZ_CP085254.1 coordinate 1,680,880, forward strand.
GAGAAGCAAGATTTCGCAGGCTCAACAGTTGTCCATTTAACAGGTGCAATGGCGGCCTTAGCTGCAACTATTTTATTAAAGCCTCGTATCGGGAAGTTCAATAAAGATGGTTCTAGTAACAATATTGCGGGACATAACCAAGTCTATACTTCATTAGCTGTACTTATTCTTTGGGTAGGCTGGTTTGGATTCAATGCAGGTAGTACGACATCAGTTGATGGTGCATTTTTCGGATTTGTTGCACTAAACACGAATTTAGCTGCGGCGATGGGTGCGGTTGCAGCGTTAGCTATCTCTTGGATCGTTCTTGGTAAATCTGATATTGTTACAACATTAAATGGTGCACTTGCAGGTTTAGTTGCCATTACGGCATCTTGTGCTTTCGTTGAACCCTGGGCCGCTGTTGTTATAGGTTTAGTTGCCGGACTTTTAGTATTCTTTAGTGTAAAGTTCTTTGATAAAATGAAAATTGATGATCCAATCTTCGCATTATCTGTTCATGGTGCAGCTGGAGTATGGGGTACTTTATCTACAGGATTCTTTGCAACACCAGAATTAGCGGAACAGGTAACTGGTCAAGCAGGATTATTCTATGGTGGCGGATTTGGCCAATTAGGCGTTCAAGCGTTAGGAGTTGTAACATCTGGACTTTTTGCCTTTGTTGCTTCATTTGTCATTCTCTTTGTAATGAAGAAAGTAATGAATGGTCTCCGTGTTAGTGAAGAAGAAGAAGTGATGGGCTTAGACATGAGTGAACATGGTAACTATGGTTATCCAGAAGAGTTTATGTCAAGTGAGAAACAAACGAAATTAACATCATAAGGTCAAGCCTCCTATAGTGGGAGGCTTTTACCCTCTGTAAGGAAGTGTTGTTTTTGCCGACGGATGATTTTGAGACATATGAAGCGATTAGAGATTGGCGGGATTATGAATTAACTGTGAAAAAGTTTAATCAAGTGCAATTAAACAATTTTCATGATGAAGTAATGAGAGCTACGTTTCATTATGCAGTGAGAAGATTAGGGGAAAAACCACCGAGCGGGTTTGCTTGGTTTATAACAGGTAGCGGTGGAAGAGAAGAGCAAGGTTATATAAGTGATCAAGATCATGGCATCATATATGAAGAAAAAGGAACCACTTTACAAAGATATTTTCATCAGTTAGGCAAAGAATTAGCCCATGGGCTCAACATTGTTGGTTACCCTTACTGTGACGGGAATATTATGAGTAGTAATCCTCTTTGGTGTAAGTCACAACCTGAGTGGTTTGAGCAACTACAGTCATGGCTAGATGAAAAATCTTGGGCAACAATGAGGCATCTGCAAATATTCTTTGATGCGAGAGTGTTAGTGGGAGAAAGCGAATATATTAATCATTTAAAGAAAAGTGTACATGAGGCAGTCCAAAAAAATCCTCATAGCTTAAAGAGATTATTGGATAATATACAGCATATAAAAACCTCTATTGGACCGTTGGGGCAAATATTAACGGAAAATCATGGATCACATAAAGGGGAAATCAATATAAAGTACGCAGCATTCTTACCTTTCGTTAATGGCATTCGATTACTTTCTATAAAGGAGGGAATAGTTGAAAGCTCGACTTTGTCACGGTTAGAAAGATTAATGTGTAAAGAGCCATATAAACACGTATTATTACCGTATCATCATGATTTCCAACAGCTACTAAAATTACGGCATTCACTACTTACCCATATGTCAACCTATGAAGATGGCCATTATTTAAATGTGAGAAACATGAATAGGGAAGAAAAAAGTAAGATAAAGGTGATTTTGAAAAATGGCAGAAGACTCCATCAATATGTAGAAGATGTAATTGAGCAGGAAGTGAAATAATGGCTTTTGAACCTTTTTTTCAATTTGTCCGAAAGTTAAATCAAACGAGGTTCGGTGGGCTCCAGACGCAAGACTCTAAATCAATGGCTTTCATGAGACAGCTTCAAAAAGATTTAAATCAAGATCGAATGATACAAACGTCATTAAATCAAATGAGTGCTGTAGTTGTCGATATAGAAACAACGGGGTTTAGTCCAGATAATGGTGATCAGATACTATCTATTGGAGCTGTCAAAATTCTAAATGGAAGAATTGATCATGACAATTACTTTTACTCTTTAATACAATATGAAAAAGATTTAGCTTCATCAATAAAGCATTTAACGGGATTGAAGGAAGAGGAGTTAAAAAATGCGCCACCATTAGCAGATGTATTAATGGATTTTTTAAAATATACGGAGAGCTTACCTTTCATTGCTCATCATTCAAACCATGAAAAGCGCTTCTTTCAGCATGCGTTTTGGCAGCTTTATCGAACATCATTTAAACATCGTGTATTCGATACCTCCTTTTTATATCGTATCATTGATACAGTGGATCACTCTGTTAGGCTAGAGACATTATGTGAAAAAAATCAGATTGAAGTCAAACATCGTCATCATGCTTTAGGCGATGCCATGTTAACAGCCAAACTTTGGGTATGTTATGTTGAAAAAGTGAAAGAAAAGGGCTGTTTTACAATGCAAGATGTTTATGAAAAGTTAGCTCGGATACCTTAATTGAGGCCACAGATGATTGAACTGTGGTTTTTTTTATGAAAAGAATTTCAAGTAGTGACATTTGTCATGTGAAGGGAGTGACATCACACACTAAACGGACAAGTAAACCATCTCATATAATTTTAATGAGGAGTTGGTGTTTATGGAAACCATTATTGCTACGAAACATTTGACTAAAAGGTATAAGGATCTATCGGCAGTTAACGATGTGTCTTTTGAAGTTGAAAAAGGGGAGTTATTAGCTGTACTAGGGAAGAACGGGGCTGGAAAATCAACAACCTTGCTGATGTTATTAGGGTTAGTTAAACCAACCTCAGGAAATATACTGATCTTAAATAAACAACCCCATGAGCGAGCGGTGAAAGAAAGAATTGGTGTGATGCTCCAAGAGGTTAGTGTCATTGATGCATTGTCTGTGAAAGAAGTATTACTCATGTTTAGTAGTTATTATGAAAACCCTTTACGTTTAGAAGAAGTGTTGGAAATTACAGGTATCCCTATAGAGATGCTTAAGAAAAAGGCATATAAACTCTCGGGTGGTCAAAAAAGAAGGTTGAATTTTGCATTAGCCATTATAAGTAATCCGCAAATTATTTTTTTAGATGAGCCCACTGTTGGTATGGATAGTACGGTTAGGAGGAAATTTTGGCAAGCGATACAATATTTAAATGATGAAGGTAAAACGGTTATTTTTACCACTCATTATTTACAAGAAGCTGATGATGTTGCCAAAAGAATTATGTTATTTAATCAAGGGAAGGTGATTGCTGATGGAACACCTTTACAATTAAAAAGTCACTTATCTGATGGGGCTATCTCGTTTAAATCAGATCAGGTTGATATCAGCTTGCTACAAACATTTTCTCATGTCATAAGCGCGAAAATAACTGATCAACGGATTGTGTTAACAACCTCTTCCACTGATGCGCTTTTGGGGGAGTTATTTGAAAAAAAGGTTGTTATGCGAGACATTCATTTACACCGGGCAAGACTTGAAGATGCGTTTGAATTATTAACAGTAGAAAGGGGAATCAGTGAATGAGAGGATGGTTGATGCAGACAAAAGTAGAGATATTACGGATATTTAGAAATCCTTATTTTGTTTTTTGGTCATTATTTATGCCTATCGTTTTTTATTTTGTTTTTACAAATATATTCAATACTGGAATGGGTGACAGTTGGAACAGTCGGTTCTTAATGTCCGTTACTTGTTTTAGTGTGATGGGGACGAGTATTTTGACGTTGGGCATTCGATTAGTAGAAGAAAAGGCTCATGGTTGGTCCAATTTAATGAGAACAACCCCGCTGAGTTCAAGTGTTTATTTCTCAGCAAAAATGGTTGGGCAAACGATGATTCACATTTGTTCTGTAGCCATTATTTTTGTTGTTGGTGCGGTAATAAATGGAGTTAATTTGAGCGTTTGGCAATGGCTGACAAGTGCGTTATGGATATTAATTGGCGCTTTACCTTTTCTCGCTATTGGAACAATTATTGGTGCAATGAACAAGGTGGAGACAGCTGCTGGAATCAGTAATTTCTTTTATATGGTTTTAGCTTTCATGGGGGGGTTATTTATGCCAATTGAAGTGTTGCCATCTATTTTTAAGTCCATTGCTAAAGCAATTCCCTCTTATCATTATGGAGCGGGCGTATGGGAGATTACAGAAGGTGGCACCCCTTCTTTGCTGAATATTGCAGTATTAGCAGGATATTTCCTTCTATTTGTAGTATTAAGTATTTATATTAGAAGAAAGCAAGAAGTGGTGGTGTAAGCTTTTTGGGTTATAAGTTATTTCCTGTAAAATATGGTTTTCTCCCATATGTTTTTTTGATCTATTTAATGTTTCCGATTGTTGTTTTAATAAATGAAACAGGGGTAAAGGCAGTGGTTGGATGGATGCTTTTATGCCTTTTTTTTCTATCTTATAGGAAACTTTTCTTTGATCCACCAATATCCTCTTATATGGGTTGGTTAATACTACAATTGATCATTATTATTATTTTTGCTTATTTTTATCAACCTTCATTAGTATTGCTCGGATTCTATTGTGCAAATTTTATCGGGTGGCTGCGTAACTCTAAGATGTTTATCATTAGTATGATTTTATTTGTCATCTCTTCCAGTTTACCTGTTATTTTACAATATGAAATGTTGAGCGAATACTTTTATCTCGTCGTAATGGTTGTTGTTATGGTTATATCTCCTTTTGGTATTCACTCCATGTCGACGAAAATGGAGTTAGAAGAAAAATTAAATGAAGCAAACGAACAGATTGAAGTATTAATTAAAAGAGAAGAGAGAATGAGGATAGCTCGGGATTTACATGATACACTCGGACATACACTATCTTATATAACATTAAAATCTCAACTCGTAGCAAAAATGACTAAGCATCAAGCAAATCCCCAAGTTGTCACCAAAGAGGTAAATGAAATCGAGCGGACTTCACGGATTGCCTTAAAACAAGTAAGAGAGCTAGTGGCAGACATGCGAGTTTTAACAATTGCTGAAACGATTAGTGATTGTAAAGAGATATTAAATTCAGCCAATATTACGCTGGAGGTAACAGGGCTGAATAGATGTGACAATATAACATCAATGATGCAAAATATGATCAGTATGTGTATAAAAGAAGGAATTACAAATATCGTTAAGCATTCTCGGGCGACTCATTGTGTAATTGGATTATCGCAAAATAATTTAGGGATAGAGGTAACTATTTCAGACAATGGAGTAGGGTTTAATCGAGACACAAAATTAGGGAATGGTTTAAAAGGCATGTCGGAACGTCTAGAGTTAGTTGAAGGTAGTTTGAAGTTTTTTCATTATGAAAGAGGGTTATCTGTCAATGTATTCATTCCAATTGTAGAAAGAAAGTTCGGAGGTGCTTAAATGATATGATAAGAGTTTTAATAGCTGAAGATCAGCAGATGTTAAGAGGAGCGTTAAGTACATTATTAAACTATGAGGAAGATATAGAAGTCATAGCGCAAGCGAATAATGGAAAAGAAGCAACAGAATTAATTCATCAATTGGCACCAGATGTATGTTTATTAGATATTGAAATGCCTATAAAGAGTGGATTAGATTTAGCAGAGGAAATATTTGAAGCAAAGTCATTATGTAAAGTTATTATTTTAACAACGTTTGCTAGAACAGGCTATTTTGAGCGGGCAATAGGAGCAGGAGTTCACGGATACTTGTTAAAAGATGGACCGAGTGAAGAGTTAGCTGAAGCCATTAGGCGTGTGATGAATGGTCAGCGAATGTTTTCTCCGGAGCTGGTATTTAATCAATTGAGACAAGATAACCCACTCACTTCCAGGGAAAAGGAAGTGTTGAAGCTTGTTGCATCGGGTTTAACTTCAAAGGAGGTTTCGGCGCACCTTTTCTTGTCTGCTGGAACGGTGCGCAATTATATGTCAGAAATCATTAATAAGTTAGAGGCAAAGAATAGGATTGAAGCAATAACTAAAGCAAAGGAGAAAGGTTGGATATAGTGGTTTACATAAAAGGTGGAACGCCCTTACTAAATTCAGTTATTAATGTAGAAATTGATTGTAATTGTTGATCATCTAAGTCAAATGCTACCTTGACTTTATTTTCTAAATCCGATGTGACTCGTCTTTTACCAACTTCAACAAGTGCGATGAGCGAGAAGCTGCAGCTCACAATTCGAGCGAAGTCTCGTTGTGTCATATTATAACTTTTTCTAATAAATTTTATCATATCTTTATTCATATTTTTACTCAAATTCATCACCTACTATTATTGCAAATTTAAAATCACGCTCTCTATAAAATTAGCACTTTTTTACGTTGTTTGTCAAAGTATATTGTTGACAAATAACATTTTACCTGTTAGCGAATGAGTTGTTTCCTCATTGTAAAGATATAGTAGACAACAGTTATCTTCATTCTAATTGATTGCAAATCATAATAAAAAAAGAGACTGGGATTCATACTTTCCCAGTCTGCTTCAAATTAGACAATTTCTATGTTAGTTGTCTTTTGACTTCGTTTGTCAATTATTTTCTTAATGTAAATGATTAACACGATGATCGATAAGACTGTCCCAATTGTTAAAGATATTGGATAAGATAATTGCAATCCTTCAGGTGCGTAAAATATATAAGTAGCAGAGACCCCTGTCATGAACATAGCTGGAATTCCTGTTATGAGGTGCTGCTTATTAGATTTTAATAGGAAACTTGTTGCTGTCCAAAGCATGATCGTGGCAGATAATTGGTTGGTCCAACCAACATATCTCCATAAAAAGGAATAATCAATCGTTGCTAAAAGAAATGTCGGGACACCCACTAATAATGTGACAAGTAGTATCTGTCCATTCCCTTTAAAGTTCAAGTACTTTGAAATAGTTTCAGAAAGCATCATTCTCGATGAACGTAACGCAGTATCTCCTGTTGTAATAGGTAGAATAATAACACCAAGTATCGCTAAAATGCCCCCTAATGTACCTAATAATGAAATGGAAATTTCATTCACCACTCCTGCTGGCCCACCGGTCGCTAAAGCTTCCTGTAAGCCCCCTGTTCCCCCGAAGAAGGTCATTCCTGCTGCTGCCCAAATAAGGGCGATGATTCCTTCGCCAATCATTGCTCCGTAAAACACTTTTCTTCCATCAGACTCTTTCTTTAATGTTTTTGATACAATTGGACTTTGTGTGGCATGGAAACCAGATATTGCTCCACATGAAATGGTAACCATTAATAGTGGCCAAATCGGCAATCCTTCAGGGTGTAAATTGCTAAAAGTTAAATTTGGAATAGGTTGGCCATTAAATAGTAAAGCGATACCAATGGACACAGCCATAAAGATTAATATCGCACCGAATATCGGATAAATTCTACCAATAATTTGGTTAATCGGGAGAACCGCTGCAATAATGAAATAAGCAAATACAATCATTAACGATACAGTAAAACTAAGTGGAGTAATAGAAGAAATTAATTGGGCTGGGCTTGCTGTAAAAGCAGCTGCTACCAAAATCATTAATATAATGGATAATATATTAATAAAAACTTTCATTCCATTCCCTAGATATCTACCAACGAGATTAGGAAATTGTTCTCCCTTATGTTTGAGTGAAAGCATTCCTGAAAAATAATCATGTACAGCTCCAGCGAAAATACAGCCAATAACAATCCATATAAACGCGACGGGCCCGTATAATGCCCCCATTAATGCGCCAAATATCGGACCGGTGCCGGCAATATTTAATAGTTGAATAAGATTTCCTTTCCACCAGCTCATTGGGACAAAGTCCATGCCGTCTGCCTCCGTATATGCTGGGGTTTTTCTGCTATCATCGATACTAAAAACTTTCTCTACGAATTTCGAATAAAACATATATCCAAGAATAAGTAATACAATTGCTACAAGGAATGTTGCCATATTTAAGTGCCTCCTGCTGATGTGAAATATTTCTGAAACTTTGGAATATATGATGTATTGTAAGTGCTTTTTTGCTGTAAAGCAATACTTTTTCAGAAAAATGTTATTTTTATATAATTTTCTAATAGATGAACTTATTATTGGCTATTATGAACCTCTGAACGGGGCAGAACATAATTTGGTATTATATGTTGTCAGAAGAAAAATAAATAAAGGGAGGTAAGTGTTTATGACCATTATTATTCAGTCACAGGAGAAGCCCCCTATTCATTCATTTAGTCCTATACAACAAGATATTTATAGAGCGCTTGATTCTTCACCACAGCAATTTTTTTATGATTCTGCTTTTGTTTTTGAATTTGAGCTACTATTAAGAGAAAAACTAATTCAAGCCGCTTACCAATTACATGAAAGTAAAGCAGAGTTCGCTCCATTTGATGTATCAAGATTTAATCCTCAGATTTGGACAAAAACGAAGTACGGTTATGTATTAAAACCATATATATTACCCTCGGATGCGATAATGGACGTGTTTCATAATAGCCACTTATATGCATTTGAATGTTCTACAGCTATTGTATTGTTATTTTATAAATCAGTATTGGATTCGATTTCGATTAGTCGATTTAACACGTTATTTCAAGGTCTTTTAGTTTGGGATTGGAATTATGATCAAGACTTAGGTATAGATACACGGATAGGAAGAGATTTCATCCCAGGAGATGTTGTTTACTTTTATAATCCCGATTTCGAACATCCAATATGGACGGGAGAAAATGCAGTCTATTTAGGTAATGACCGATACTTTGGACACGGAGTAGGATTGGAAAGTGAGAGAGGGATGATAGAAGCGTTGAATACGCTAAGAAAGCCAGGATCGACACAGGATGCGTATCTTATTTCACAACATAGTCGCTTAAGTTACAAATACCTTTCACAATTTGCACGTAGAGTACCACATCAGAATTACGATTCTTCTATTTTCCAATTACTTTAATAGTAATACTTAATATGTCTCATAAAGGCATATTTTTTTTGTTCGTGGGCATACAAAAAATAGTAACTTTATTGGTGCCTTAAGGAGTTTTTTATAATGAAATTAATTGATGTATTTAACTTATTACAAACGGACTTAAAAGAAAGTGATCATGAACTAGTGAACGGTTTAACAACAGATTCAAGGAAAGTAAAACGAGGATATTTATTTATTGCCATTTCCGGTTTTGAAAAGGATGGTCATAAATATATAGAAGAAGCAATTAAAAATGGAGCGATTGCTGTGATAGGGGAAAAGCGATTATCGCTCACTGTTCCGTATATTACAGTTCGGGATTCTAGAAAAACATTAGGTATTTTAGCAAGCATATTTTATGCGCACCCCAGCAAAAAACATCGCTTAATTGGGATAACGGGCACAAACGGTAAAACAACTACAGCTTATCTCATCCACCATCTCCTGAAAGAAGCAGGGTATTCTTGTGGAATGATAGGCACGATAGAAAATAATATTAATAACCAAACAAAAAAAGCTAAAAATACAACTCCAGACGCATTAGAACTACAATCTTTATTAGCCGAAAGTAGGGATGATTTTATCATACTAGAAATTTCATCCCATGCACTCCATCAACATCGTACAGAAGGATTACAGCTTGATATAGCTATTTTTACAAATTTAACTCATGACCATATGGATTATCATCATACGATTGAAGAGTATTACAACGAGAAAAAGAAAATCTTTTCTCTACTAAAAGATGAAGGTGTTGGATTAGTAAACATTGAGGATACATGGGGAGCGAAAATAGCACTTGAGCAGGAGCATAATAAAATAAAAACAATTGGTACAGCTGGGGATTATGAGTTGCAGCTCATGTTTAAAGATGCAAAATATCAGTTGAAATTATCAAATGTTAAAAGAGATACTATTGTAGCAGATTCACCATTACCGGGGAAACATAACCTTTATAATACAGCTATCGCTATTGCTGCTTGTCTTGAATCGGGCATATCAAAAGAGGTAATATCGCAAGGATTAATGAATTTTAGAGGGGTACCTGGTAGATGGGAGAGATTTCATAATAAGAAAGGGGCCGTATTTATTATTGATTATGCTCATACAGAAGATGCTCTCACCTACCTTCTTCAAACAGCTAAGGAAAATAGAGCAAAAAAAATATATATGGTTTTTGGATTTCGAGGGAAAAGGGATAAAAGCAAGCGAGTTAAAATGGTGAAAGTGGCATCTACTTATTGTCGGCAGTTTATCCTGACATCAGATGATATAAATGGGGAGAGTAAAACGGTTGTAGAAGAAGAGTTAAATAACTTAACAAAACCATTTACAAATGGGGAAGTCATAATGGATCGTACAATGGCTATAAAGAAAATGTGGGAAATAGGAGGAAGTGGTGATTGGATATTTGTTATAGGGAAGGGGCATGAGAATTACCAAGATATTTTTCACCTTCAAACGAAAAATGACATTGAAACCATCCAATATTTAATAGAATGGGAAAAAGGTGAAGATCGTTAATATTTATTCCTCACTTTGAGCTATTAACGATAAATGATCAGTGACAATTGCGTCAATATCCCAACACCTCACACTAGCTAATTGTTTTTTAGTATTAATTGTCCAGATAATTGTTCTTAATTGAGCTTGTTTCATTGCGGACATCACTTTTTTGTTTACCATTGTCCACTTCAAACTCACATAATCAAATTCCTGCGCTATTCTTTTTATGTCTTTAGTTTGAAGGGGGTAATTGACTAATAAGGCCAATTTCACCGAGGGCATGAGCGTTTTTATCTTCCTTAGTGAGTCGAGGTTGAAAGACTGAATTATGATTGAATCAGTAGAATATTGCATCAGTAAAGAATGTAGTAAGCTTTCAATGCCTGGGTTTTTTTCAGGCTTTTTTAATTCAATTAAAATACCTATTTGATTGTAATATTTATTCAATACATCTTTGAGTAATGGAATTTTTTCACCTTGGAAGGTTTGAGAGAACCAACTCCCGGCATCAAATTGGCATAACTCTTCATATGTATAATCAGATACTTTACCTGTCCCATTTGTTGTTCGATCAATTGTTGCATCATGTATGACAACGATTTGTCGGTCTTTAGTTAACTGGATATCTAATTCAATCATGTCAGCACCTAATTGAAGCGCACGCTCAAAAGCAATCATGGTATTCTCTGGACATGTTCCGGCAGCACCTCTATGAGCAATTTTTTGAAAGCTGGGATGAAAGAACTTGTTTTGTTTCTTAAACATTAATGCCAATTTAGCATTAATCGTATGATAAGCTCTTCTCACTTGTCTCATTCTGATGCCCCTTTCTCATGATTTTTGCTTATCGTAAATGACGATGACACCTGTTGTCAATCCCAGTCCTCATATTTAATTTTACCACCAGTCAATGCGATTGTTTGATGTTCCCCTTGATATATTAGCTTACCATCCTTCTTTACTACTAATTTTTCATAGGTAAACACTTTTTGCCCTGAAGGTAGTTGAACAACAATTTTCTCGCCATAATCAGTCTTAGGTGCTTCAATAACAATGATACTTCTACTATAAAAGTAAAGTGATGTAATAGCAGTAATCATAAGTGCTATGAGAAGAATCAGTATTTTATCTAAATTAAAATGTTGCTTTCTATTCCTTTCTTGACGTGTCAAACAGTTCCCTCCTATTCTATATTCAACATATTCAGATGGAAGAAAATCATGACAAATTATGAAAAATTTGAAACCAATCGCCCGCTCATTCGTATGTATGTTACAACCTATTTTTTTACGAGGGGGAGTGTGAATTTGTGTGAAAGAAAGGAAAGTATAGAAAACAAGGATGATGATGATGGAAGTTTTTTTAAACCTATCCGTTGAAACACTGTATTTGTATGCGTTGATTATCTCAGGAGTACTAATTATTCTTTTATTCTTTTTTGGGGATGTATTAGGTGGAATAGAGGAGGCTAGCCCTTTTCTTAATCCAATATTAATACTTGCCTTTATCGTCTTTTTATCAGCAAGTGGTTATTTATTTGAAGTATTAACTTCGTTGAATAGTATTCCCATTGCATTAATCTCTGTAATTATTGCCTTTATTTTTTCCGTACTATTAAATGTGTTTATACTTGTTCCAATGTCATCTGCTGAAGAATCGCTTGTCTATTCAGAAGACTCGTTAAGGGGACGGGTAGGAGTTATTATCATACCAATCCCAGAAAAGGGCTATGGTGAAGTATTGATTGAGAGCTATTCAGGTAGAATTTCTAAAACAGCTGAAAGCCTTAATGGGCAGGCAATCGCTAATGGCGAAAAAGTATTAGTCATTGAGGTAAAAGAAAGTCGAGTCATTGTTACGACACATGAACAGATATAAAGGAGGAGAAACCTATGCTTTTAATATGGATTGTTATAGGAATTGTAGCGGTTTTAATTGTTGCGCTATTAGGAATTTTTGTTACGAAATATCGTACTGCTGGACCAGATGAAGCTTTAATTGTGACAGGTAGTTACTTGGGCAATAAGAATGTACATGTAGATGAAGCAGGTAATCGTATTAAAATTATTCGTGGTGGAGGAGCGTTTGTATTACCTGTTTTCCAGCAAGCAGAGCCTCTTAGCTTATTATCAAGCAAATTAGAAGTCTCAACTCCAGAAGTATATACAGAACAGGGTGTACCTGTTATGGCAGATGGAACGGCTATTATTAAGATTGGTGGCTCGATTGGTGAAATTGCGACTGCGGCAGAACAATTCTTAGGAAAAACGAAAGAAGATCGTGAAAATGAAGCGAAAGAAGTATTAGAAGGTCATTTACGCTCAATACTTGGTTCAATGACAGTAGAAGAAATTTACAAAAATCGTGATAAATTTTCACAAGAAGTTCAGCGCGTCGCTTCGCAAGACTTAGCGAAAATGGGTTTAATTATCGTTTCATTTACTATCAAAGATGTAAGAGATAAAAATGGCTATCTGGATTCATTAGGTAAACCGAGGATTGCCCAGGTAAGAAGAGATGCAGACATTGCTACGGCAGAAGCAGAAAAAGAAACGCGAATAAAGCGAGCAGAAGCCGATAAAGATGCACAAAAAGCAGAATTAGAAAGAGCGACGGAAATCGCTGAGGCTGAAAAAGAGAATCAAATGAAAATGGCGGATTATCGTCGTGATCAAGATATCGCTAAGGCACGAGCTGACCAAGCCTATGATTTAGAAACAGCGAGAGCAAAACAAGAAGTAACAGAGCAAGAAATGCAAATTAAAATTATTGAGAGACAGAAATCGATTGAATTAGAAGAAAAGGAAATACTACGAAGAGAAAGACAGTACGATTCCGAAGTCAAGAAAAAAGCAGACGCAGATCGTTATTCAGTGGAACAGTCAGCAGAAGCTGAAAAACGGAAACAAATTGCCCAAGCAGATGCGCATCAATATCGAATAGAATCAGAGGCGCGTGCAGAAGCAGAAAGAGTACGTGCAGATGGGTTAGCCAAAGCAGAAGCACAAAAGGCACAAGGTGAGTCAGAAGCTGAAATTATTCGCTTGAAAGGTTTAGCAGAAGCAGAAGCAAAAAGAAAAATCGCTGAGGCATTTGAGCAGTATGGGCATGCAGCGATTATGGATATGGTTATTCAAATGTTACCAGCATACGCGAAAGAAGTGGCAAGTCCACTATCTAATATTGATAAAATTACAGTTGTAGATACTGGTAGTGGAGCAAAAGGTGGAGCGAATAAAGTGACAGGCTATGCCACTGACCTAATGACAACAATGCAAGAATCTGTGAAGGCATCGTCAGGCTTGGATATTAAGGAATTAATTGAAAATTTCTCAGGCAAATCCAATATTAAACAAAGCATTGAGCAATTAGGCATGGATATTAAAACGGAAAATCATAAAAAGGAAGCGTAATAGTGGGTGAAAAAAACAGCAGTGAGCATTAACTCACTGCTGTTTTGTATTCATTTATTCAGCTGTTTTTAAATCTTCAATAGAATCAATATCCATATATTCAGGTACAACTATTCCTAATTTCGTTCCTTCTAAGTTAGAACCGAGATCTTCAAATTTACCTTCAAATTTATCATAATAATCAGCATGAGTTAAAGGTAACCATCCAGCAACATGGGCATCAAGACTACCTTCAGCAACACCAGTCCACATTGGACCCGCCTCAACTTGACTAAGAGTTACATCGTAACCTAAATCAGTTAAAACTTTACTGATTACATTTGTACTTGCGATTTCAGTATCCCAAGCAACATAGCCTAAGCTAAGTTTTTCACCATCAACAGATTCAACACCATCAGTCCATTCTGATACGAGGTCTTGGTTATTCTCAACCCATTCAGCTGCTGCTTCTGCAGGATCTTGTCCTTCCGAAATCTTCACCATCACATCATTCATGTGTTCTTCATCCCAATTGAAAGCATCTAATACTTGATAAGCGCTTGGCTTGTCCTCAGCTAGACCATTTCTAACGATTGTATGGATATTTTCCTCTTCTCCAAAAGTACCTTTAGGGTCTTCTAAATATTTTAGATCAAATTGTGAGAACATCCAATGTGGACTCCAGCCTGTAATAATAATAGGTTCTTCAGCATTATAAGCCTTTTTCAATGAAGCTGTCATTGCCGCACTAGAGCCTTCAACTAAAGTCCAATCACTTAATTCATATTCTTCAAGTGTTGAATTTGCCGCTTTCATAATGCCTGCACCAGGGTCGATACCAATAATTTCGTGATCAACCTGATCTCCTACAGTTGCATTTTCGTCTGTTTCATTTGATCCACATGCTGCTAGTCCTAATGCGACAGCCGGAACCATTAAGTAAGATAACCATTTTTTCTTCATGTTAGAGTCCTCCTAGTTTTTTTTCTTTCCTATATTTTGAGTAAGCCTGTCAAGGATAATAGCCATAACGACAATCGCAAGACCTGCTTCAAAACCTGTACCAATTTGAATCTGTGTTACTGCACGATAAACATCCGCACCTAAACCTGGCGCACCAACCATTGATGCGATAACAACCATTGATAAAGAAAGCATAATACTTTGGTTAATACCTGCCATAATCGTCGGTGTTGCTAACGGTAGTTGTACTTTTAGTAATCGTTGTTTAACAGTTGATCCAAAAGCTTCAGTTGCTTCAATAATATCGGTAGGGACTTGTTGAATCCCAAGAATGGTCAAACGGATAGTCGGTGGTACAGCAAAAATGACAGAGGCAACTACACCTGGTACAACCCCAATACTAAAGAAGAATATAGCTGGAATTAAATAAACGAATGCCGGCATAGTCTGCATAAAGTCAAGAATGGGTGTAACAATTTGTTGTACAGTTCTTTTTTGTGAAGCCCAAACACCTATTGGTAGTCCAATAATGACGGTAATAATAACCGATGTTAAGACAAGGGATAGAGTTTGTAACATACCTTCCCAATAGCCGAGATTTTGTATTAATAACAGTCCAATCAATGTGAAAAGAGCAATGCCCTTGCTAGCCAATTTCCACGCAAGTAATGCTAAAATAATGATTAAAATCAATGCTGGGATAACCATTAACACTGTATTCATACCATTTACAATCGCTTCAAGTGCAATCGTAATACCGTCAAATACAATCGCAAAAGTAACAGTCAGCCAATCTACAAAGGCATCTATCCAGCTTGCGACGGGAATTTTAGGAATAAAGCTTTCTTCCATGATTAGTACACCTCCTTAATAGATTGATCTTGAGTTGTACTCGTATCATGTTCAAAATCATTAATGGCATCGTTATTGCCTGCGAGTGCAGCAATTACGGCACCACGAACGAGAATACCGTTCAAGCGGCCATTTTCGTTTACCACTGCTACAGGAATGGAGGCAGTAGAAACAATATCAAAGAGATCTGTAAGTACGGTATCTTCCGTTACTGTTTGATAACTTGTATCTAATATCTCTTCGATTGTTTTTCCTGAATCAACTGCTTCTTTTGCTGCTGTTGCATGGACAATACCGCGAATATTTTTCTTTTTATCAACAGCATAAATACTTGAAATACCTAGTTTCTTCATTAATTGTAGGGCTACTCTTGGTCCTTTATCTACCTGCACAGTTTCCGCTCTCTTCATTACATGTTGAGCTGTAAGTACTTTCGATAAATCCACATCTTCAACGAATCTTTCAACATATTGATTAGATGGGTTCATCAAAATCTCTTCAGGTGTACCAATTTGTACAATGGCACCATCTTTCATCAATGCAATCCTATCCCCGATTCTTAGCGCTTCATCTAAGTCATGTGTAATGAAGACAATCGTTTTTGCCATCGAGCTTTGTAAATCAAGGAGTTCATCTTGCATATCTTTTCGAATTAACGGGTCAAGAGCGCTAAAAGCTTCATCCATTAATAAAATATCCGTATCATTTGCTAAAGCTCTTGCTAACCCAACACGCTGTTGCATACCACCACTTAGTTGATCAGGATATTGATTCTCATAACCTTCAAGTCCAACAAGTTTTAATGCATCAAGTGCTTTTTGTTTACGGATATCCTTGGCCATTCCTTGAATTTCTAAGCCATATTCTGTATTTTCTAGAATGGTACGATGGGGGAGTAGGGCAAACTTTTGAAAAACCATGCTTATTTTCTTTCTTCGAGTTTCTCTTAGTTCGTCCTTGGACATTTTTGTAATGTTCTTTCCATCAATAAAAATGTCTCCAGTTGTTGGTTCGATGAGTCGGTTGAGGGTTCTTACTAATGTAGATTTACCACTACCAGAAAGTCCCATTATGACGAAAATTTCACTATCATAAACATCAAAATTGGCTTGGTTAACACCAATGGTTGCACCCGTCTGTTTAAGAATTTCATTTTTACTTTGGCCCTCATTTAAGAGTTGAGTGGCCTTTTTAGTGTTTTTGCCAAATATTTTTGATACTTGACTTACGCTAATTTTTTTTGCTCTCTCATCCATTGTTTCACCTCGTTTTAAACTTATATATGTTTGTTTTTACAGGATTTGGATCATATTCGAATGTAATGGTTTTTGTTATTAGGTACTTTTTGTATTTACCTACTTTGTGAAATATACGCAACCAAACCGTTATATTATTAATCGTTTTGTAACAAAAACTACAAAATGAGACAATTTTCATCATTCTTAATTATGAATCCTCGTTCTATTTTCCTGTGAATTACGACCTCCTTAATTGTAGGAGTTTAGAGAAATAAGAGCAAAGTTCATATATTAGCATATTCTATAATATAGTTTGTACAGTAAAAACTGTACGAACTGTATACAGTGAATTCTTATAAATGCTCTCGAATGCTCGATATTCCAATTGTTGTGCTTTCTTTACATAGGAGGAAAAAATGATAAGCTAACATTATAAGTTTCTCGACATGACAGGTTTTAGTTAACTATAATGAACAATAATTAATATCAATGAAATAAAAATGGGTGTGATGATGAAACAATGTATGAAGAAAGGTTAGACAAAGCAAGAGAAAGAGTAATTGAAACCATTTCTCAAAATATGAATTTATACGGGATAACGCCATCTGTGGGTAGATTATATGGTTTATTATATTTTCAAGCAGTACCAATGACGTTAGATGAAATGAAAGAAGAATTAGGTATGAGTAAAACCAGTATGAGTACCTCTGTAAGAAATTTATTAGAATTAAAAATGGTGGAAAAAGTATGGAGAAAAGGGTCAAGAAAAGATCAGTATCAAGCAGAAGAAGATTGGCATCAAACATTTGTTGATCTTTTTACAACGAAGTGGAGACCGAGTATTTCCATGAATATTTCCGCAATCGAGAAATCATTAAAGGAAATCAATTTATTATTAGAAGAGGAAAATGCTCCAGAAGAGGTTTTAGCAGCAGCTCGTGAAGATGTAACAAAATTACATGAGGCACTAAATTATTATGATTGGTTAGGGCGATTAGTGAATAGTTTTGAAACAGGTGAAATTTATCAACTTGTGACAAAGGAAAGAAATTCTTAAATAACGTTTTATATAATTACTAACCTATCAATATATGGTGTTGTTACGTAACAGATACCACCAAATATATAACTAAAAAAGAAACAAAACCCCTTTTTCTTCAAATGAATTTTTGAAAAAGAAGTTTGTCTACACTCTGAAAGCCACAGCTCTAGTTGCTGTGGCTTTTAATGTTGGTTCACATCAAATGTGGTCTCAGTTACTGAGATAAAAGGGGTGGACAAAAAAAGGAGCGTCTCAGTATGGAGAATCACCGTTCTCATAGGTGCATACATAACTAATAACCATATATATATTAACATGCGCTGCATTCAGGGGATGAGAATATTAGGAACGCCGAGCAGAATGGACTTGCGCGTATTCAGAAGGAAAACGATGAATGAGAGGTACGGAAAAGGGGTTAGTAAGTCACTCAGAAGGAAAACGATGAATGAGAGGTACGGAAAAGGGATTAGCAAGTCACTCAGAAGGAAATCGATGAAAGAGAGCTATGGAAAAGGTGTTAGCAAGTCACTCAGAAGGAAATTGATGAGAGAGTGCTTCGCAAAAAGAATTAGCAAGTCACTCAGAAGGAAATCGATGAGAGAGTGCTATGGAAAAGGTGTTAGCAAGTCACTCAGAAGGAAATCGATGAATGAGAGCTACGGAAAAGGGGTTAGCAAGTCACTCAGAAAAAAAACGATGAATGAGTGCTTCGCAAAAAGAATTAGCAAGTCACTCAGAAAGAAATCGATGAGTGAGTGCTAAGGAAAAGGGATTAGCAAGTCACTCAGAAGGAAATCGAAGGGTGAGTGCTACGGAAAAGGGATTAGCAAGTCACTCAGAAGGAAATCGATGAAAGAGAGCTATGGAAAAGGGGTTAGCAAGTCACTCAGAAGGAAATCGATGAAAGAGAGCTATGGAAAAGGGGTTAGCAAGTCACTCAGAAGGAAATTGATGAGAGAGTGCTTCGCAAAAAGAATTAGCAAGTCACTCAGAAGGAAATCGATGAGAGAGAGCTATGGAAAAGGGGTTAGCAAGTCACTCAGAAGGAAATTGATGAGAGAGTGCTTCGCAAAAAGAATTAGCAAGTCACTCAGAAGGAAATCGATGAAAGAGAGCTATGGAAAAGGGATTAGCAAGTCACTCAGAAGGAAATCGTTGAGAGAGAGCTACGGAAAAGGGATTAGCAGTTCACTCAGTAGAAAATTGATAAATGAGTGCTTCACAAAGTAGGTTTGCAAGACATTCTTCAGAACGTAAACCAGAAAAGAAAGCCGAGCAATTTATATATAAACCGGTAAGAGTTGGATGAATGGGTTCAAGAGACAGAAAATACACTCCTCTTGGATAAGCCTATAGTTATTTGCCCTAAAAATGTGCATTTGACTATCGCACATATTAGGTTAGTTGAATAGGATATATAGAATCAAGATAAAGGAGGTTATTCAAATGTCAGAAGGATTTGGATACGGTGGAGGCTTTGCACTCCTAGTTGTTTTATTTATTTTGTTAGTGATTATTGGAGCTTCTTGGGGATACGGTGGCTACTGATAACCTAAAGGTTTTGGGATAAAGGGTAAATATAAAAAATAGGAGGAGATCTTTTTATGTATGGTTACGGTGGAGGCTGCGGTTATGGCGGTTACGGATACGGTGGCGGATGTGGCGGTTTCGGTGGCGGTTTTGCACTGATCGTTGTATTATTCATCCTTTTAATCATCGTTGGAGCTGCTTGTTTTAGATAATTGCTAAATAAAAAGAGGGGATGCCAATAAAGGCATCTCCCTCTTTTTATTTCATTTAGGCAAAATAATTAATCTATTGGTGCATTAATATAAAGTTTTCCTTCAGCGATTTCCGTTGCTTTATTGCCAAAGCTATCTTTAACAGTGACTTCAATTTCTGCACCAGGAGCTACAACATTAGAAGTTGCAGTATAATAACCAACATAGTGACCTGGAGATGTTTCCATAATTGGTAGGTCATTTACGTTTGTGGTTTGTGCACGTAAGTTTGTTAAAGGCATTTTTAATGCAAATGTTGCTTTTAAGCCTGGCTCGCTGTCAAATTCAATTTTCACTGTTTGACCAGCTGCTAATTCTCTATCTTCACCTGGTTGAAGATTTTCAATATCTAGGCTTGAGTATTTGGCTTCAATTGTTACAGTTTCAGTCGAAGAGTTACCCGCTTCGTCAGTAGCAACAACTGTAATTTCGTTTGTACCTTCATCTAATAAAATACGTTTTGAGAATGTACCATCAGATACATTTGCATTTTGGCCATTTACTGTAACAGTATCTAAGTGGTCATCAGAAACCGTTCCTTCTACAGTCACCGCTTCTTTATTTGTTTTCGAACCATCTTCAGGACTAGTAATAGCAAGTGATGGAGCTTCTTGATCTAATGTAATTGTCACTGGCTCTGAAGGATCCGTTTCACCAACCTCGCTTACACCTGTAGCAGTTAAGACATTTTCACCTTCATTTAATTCAACATCTAAGCTGAATTCACCCTCTGCACTAGCAGTTGTTGTTCCAGCTTCTTCATCACCATTGTACACTTTAACATCCACATTTGGTTGTGTTGAACCTTCCACAGTTACTGTTTCTTCATTAGTATAACTTCCATCAGCTGGGGAAGTAATAGTTGGTGATGTTAATTCATAGTTTACTACCGCACGAATCATATAATTTCCTTCAGCAGCAGGTGAAGCTGACCAAGCGCCACCAACTAATTGGAAGCTTCGTCCAGCGTTATCTCCATTCTCATCTGTTCCTAATCCAGGAGCATTAGGGTTAGGGTCTGTTTGAATATAAACCATGAAGAAATCACCATCTACTGTTACACCTTCAGTGGCAAGATCGACATGTGTCCATTCACCATTTCTTAATGCTGTTGCATCAATAGGTCCAGCTAGTTTTTCACCAGGGGTACCATTGTCTGTTGCATCATAAATCGCAACTTGGAAATCTGTTCCACCAGGTGTTGGAAAAGATGTATCCCAGAATCGGAATAAACCGCCAGTAACCATTGCAGATTCTTGACCCTCTTCAAGACTCATACGAACACCCCAGCCATTGCCAGCATCATAGAATGCACGTGCGTTTTCAGCTGTACCATCATCATAGCCAATTTCACCTTCAAAACCGATGAATGGCTTTAGTTCGATATTTACTTCCACGTTTTCTTCATCAAGTGTAACCGTCACATCTTTACTTGAATAAGAGTTAGCCATTACACGTAGAGTGTATTCACCTTCATAAGCCGTAATTGAATAGTTACCATTTTCATCTGTTGTAACTGGTGTTACTTTTGCATCCTCAACAAGAAGGATAGTTGCTCCAGTAATTGGTTCACCTGTTCTTTCATTTGTTACTGAACCATTAATTGTCCCTTGAGGTAGTTCATCTAAGACGAAGTTTGCAACTGCTTCTCCATCTGCTTCAACATTTACGGTTTGCGTTTCTGAAGCAAATCCATATGTTTCTGCTAAAAGAGTAAATTCGCCAGCCGCGTGAACTAATTGGTAAGAACCATCAGCAGGGTTCGTATTTACAGATCTACCTGATTCAAGTACACTCACCTTTGCACCAAGTGGTAAAGACATAGGAGTTGCTTTTTTGTCAGATCCTTTTTCAACTGTAGCATTTTCCGTATTAGGTTGGATCTTATCAGCGTTTACTGGTTTCGCGTCTTTTTTTGCTTCAGTTTTCGTATCTTTCTTTTCTAATGTAACTTTTCCAGTTTTCGCAGTTTCAAGTGGTGTGTCTGTTAATGCAACATCATCAATGTACCAACCAGGTCTGGTTACAGAACCATCAGTTGTTAAGTTAAAGCCGATATAAACCCTTTGACCTGCATATTCACTTAAATCAACCTCGCCATCAACCCAATCATTTGAAAGATTAGTATATCTAGCAAGTTGAGTCCAATTTTCTTGGTCTGTTGAGACGAAAACATGGCCATAATCATAATTATTTTCGATGTTATACCATTGTTTAAATTGTAAAAAGCTATTTCCTTCTGGTAAATCGATAGGAGGCATAACAAGTGTCATGTTTGCATTACTTGCATATTGACTGTCTAAGCCAGTTGCAAATACTTTTTCTCCAGAGAAAGCACTTTCAGGACCTGTAGTCGGTACACCCCACTCCCAGTTATTAGCGGCGCCAGAAGAAGTCCAGCCAGCTGGTGTGGATTCAAAGTCTGTTGAATAGCCAACTGTAATACCAGGCAATACAGATACCTCATACATATCACTTTCAACAGTGTTTCCACCGAAGTCAGTCACAATGAATTTATAGGAGACAGAAGGTTCAGCAATGTCATCTCCTGGAATAACTGTACTATACGTGCCAGATTTGTAATCCCCGCTATCACGTGTAGCTGTAACTGTTTTTGTGCTTCCATCAGCAGCTGTATATTCAACGGTTACATTTGTTACACTTACATTGTCAGCAGCTGAAACTTCTAGTGGTAAATCCATACCAGCATAAGTTTCTTCAATTGCTTCATGTTCTAATGTTGGTGCTTCTTCATCTTCGCCATCTTTAGCGACAGTACCCTTAATTGTCCCCAATCCATCTAAGATAGAGTTAACAGCATCGTAAGCGTTTACTAATCCATTACCGAAGCCATTGTTAGGTACTTCTGTATATGTTTCATTTGTTAAAGGTATCGCAGTAGAAGAAATAATCTCTTCCATATCTTCAACAGTTAAACTTGCATTCACTTGTCTAAGAAGAGCTGCAACAGCTGCAACATGTGGACCTGCCATGGAAGTCCCGTTCCAGCCACCTTCATATCCACTGCCAGGTACCGATGAGCGGATATTTACACCAGGAGCTGAAATATCTGGTTTAATAATGCCTCCATAAGGGGAAGGTCCTAATAATGAAAAGCTTCCTAGGTTATCATTGATGTCCGTTGCTCCAGTTGTGTACGCTTCTGGTAAGTTACCAGGGTTCGCAACTGAACCAGGACCACCTGGATTAAATAAAGTTGTATTTCCTGCAGAGAATTCAGGGAAGATTTCAGCAGCACGCCATGCTTGAACTACTTCTCTATACCAATCATCGATTCCAGGACCGCCGCCCCAAGAATTGTTAACCACATCTGGCGCCATTGCTGGGTTTGGATTCCCTTCAGCATCTGTAGGGGCTAAAATCCACTCACCAGCTGCAATTAATTGAGCATCAGAACCGCTACCGCCAGCATCTAATGCTTTAGCAGCAATCCATTCTGCGCCAGGCGCAACACCGATTTGGTTGCCACCGTCTGGCTCAGAACCAACCATAGTACCCGTTACATGTGTACCGTGACCGTGGTCATCATAAGATTCTTCATTGCCACTTACAGCGTCGAAGAAATTGTACTCATGATTTGGTGATTCTGGATTAGCAGGATCAAACCCACGATATTTCTCTTTTAATGCTGGGTGATTCCATTGAACACCTGTGTCAATGGAAGCAACAACTGTACCTGAACCGTCTATGCCCATTTCCCACACAGCAGGTGCTCCGATATGATCAATATTCCATTCAATATTATTGATCTTACCAGCTTCTTCCGCTTTTGCTTGCTCTTCTACCGTTGGTGTATGTAGCTTTCTTGTTTCATTTGGTAGAATTTTTTCCACTTCAGGGAAAGTAGCGAGTTGTTCCATTACATCTTTAGTTGCTGTAACAGCAACCGCATTTACGATAAAGAAAGATTGAACTTCTTTTGCGTTCCCTTTCTTTTCTTGTTTTTCAAGGTAAGAAAGCACATTATCTTGTGTTTCAATTGCCACTGTTCTCATATCTGAAACAATAGCTGAACGTTTCATATATTTTGCTTGAGCAGCAGACTGTTTTTGAGCAGCTGCAGCTTTTTCTGCTTTTTGTGCTGATTTTTGAGGATCAGCTTTCTCTTTGAATTTCACTAAAAATGTGACTTGTTCTTCTTTTTTAAATTCTTTCGTCAATGTTTTGCTTATTTTGTTTTCTGCTACTTCACTAGCTGACTTTGCTACAGAGGTACTTACACCTTTATTACTAGCAGAGCTGATGCTAGGAAACATCATTGGCACGATTAAGAAAGCAATCATGGCAATACTTAGTAGACGAAACCAACCATTTTTTCTTTTACGCTTCAAGTAATTCCCCTCCTAAAAATGTTTTCATTATATTTGAATGATCCTTGTTATTCACCTCCTCATATATTGAAGGAGTGTTTACTTTTTAAAATAAAAGTAGCTCTCCTTATGATTAACACTCTAGCTAACGAAGGGCTTCGAAGTTGTCGGAAAATGTCGAATTTTTTGTTCGTTTTTTAAAATGAGTTAATCGTAATAGCGAACAAATCAATAATTAGTACATTTGAATCCAATGCTATGAGAATTTTTGCCGATTCTTTGCTTGTTTTCTAAAAAAAGGACAGATAATTGATTAAATTTTTAGAAAATTAAGTAATTAGTAATTGTGTTGGAAAATCTTACAATTTTTTATAAGTCTTTTGATTGCGTTCATAAGTATAGGGTCGATAGTAAGAGGAGAGGAGTTTGATGTTCGTTCTATGGGTAAAAAGAAATAATTTTTTGTATATTCAATAGTGGAAATAAATGTTGCAGGGTATGTTTCACTAAAAAGGAACTAAATAGAGAGAGTATAGGAAAATTAGTACGGAGGTTATGGAAAGTTTTTTGTATTAGGTAAATAGTTTCGTTTAAAACTGAAAGTAATCTTGTCTTATTTTCTAGAAAAAACTTGTCGCTTTTTTTAGAAAAGGAAAAGAAGGAAATTTCGAGTTTCTTTGGAATTGTAATATTAGGAAAGATAAAGAAAGGATGAAAAGGGGTTGGGATCAGACGGCCAATCATTTATTGAAATCTATCGTATTTATCATCATCAAATCTTTAGGTTTATTTATTCAATGATTGAGCAACAAGAAACAGCGGAAGATCTAACGCAAGAAACATTTATTAAAGCTTTTATATCAAAGAATCAGGTTGAGCACCAAGACAAAATCCATAGTTGGTTATTCAGTATTGCTAAAAATACGACGATTGATTTTATTAGAAAACAACAGAAGTTACAACAGGAGTTATATTTAAATAAAGCTTGGATAAAAAACCGTTCTATTCCAGAAGAACAATTTATTCAGGATGAGGGGGTTCATGCGTTATATCAGGCAATAAATCACTTGAAAACGAATTATCGAAATGTACTAGTGTTAAGAAAAATAAAAGAATGTACCATAAAAGAAACTGCAGAAATTTTAGGTTGGAGAGAAGACAAGGTGAGAATTACCACAACGAGAGCTATTAAATCATTAAAGAAAATTTGGAAAAACACATATGGGGATCATTACCATCTATTATGATAGATGGCTTATTTTTTGCCATTATTTTTGTAAAAGCGTATATCTTATTTCTCTAGAGAAGATAAGATATACGCTTTTAAATCACGTGGCGTTTTACTCCAATAATTGTTTGATTCTTTTCTTTAAGGATAGAAGTTCGGAACTTAAGATGATATCTTCATGTCTTGGGCGAGAGAAAGGGACGGTTAATTTTTCTTTAACCGTCGTTGGTTTGTTTGATAACACATAAATCGTATCGGATAAAAAGATCGCTTCTTCAATATGGTGAGTGATAAATACAATCGTCTTTCTATTCTGTTCCCATATATCGAGCAGCCATTTTTGTAAGCTTAATCTTGTGAATTCATCTAATGCAGCAAATGGTTCATCTAATAAAATGATTGGTTGAGGACTAAGTAATGCACGAATGAATGCCACTCTTTGTTTCATCCCACCTGAGAGTTCATGAGGGAGTGCTTCAAGTTCATGAATCAATCCTGCCCGTTCCAGCATTTTAGTCGCTTGCACTTTATTGCCGATCTCCCCACTTAATTCTTGTCCTAACATTACGTTATGTAAGACTGTTCTCCATGGGAGTAGGGAGGACGATTGAGGCATATAACTAACAGAACCTTTTTTATTTATAATAGGTTGTCCATTTAAAAGGATGACACCATTATCGGGTGGCATCATTCCACCGATTAAATTAAATAATGTACTTTTACCACTACCTGAAGGTCCGATAATTGAAACGAATTCACCTTCATTTACTGTCATAGAAATATCTTTTATTACATGATTTCTTGAATATCTTTTTTCAATAGATTTAAGTTGTAAAAGACTCATATTTGCTTCTCCTTTATATGCCAACGTACCAGTTTACTTTCGATGAGATGAATAAAGCCCAAAAGTATTAAGCTCATGATCATAATAATGATAATGGCCACAAAGACGCGATCTGTTCTGAAAGAAGAAGAAGCGAGCGTCATATACACACCTAGGCCATTTTTCGCACCTAGCCATTCAGAAATAACCGCGCCCATTACACTATATGTAGCAGAAATCTTAATCCCGGAAAATAAGGATGATAATGAAAAGGGGAGTTCTAGCTTCCAAAATAACTGCCATTTACTTGCACCAGCCATAAGCATATAATGTTTCAGGTTTTTAGGTGTATGCTCGAAACCGTTTAATGTGGCTATGACAATAGGAAAAAAACAAACAAGGGTGATCACGATTAATTTAGGTAATAAACCGAACCCAAACCAAATGACGAGTAATGGTGCTAACACAATAATTGGAATGTTTTGAGATAATATGAGTAAAGGGTAGATTGCTTCTTTTAAAAACGGAACTAGATGAAGCGTGATAGCAGTAAAAATTCCAATCGTAGTACCAATTACAAGTCCTATGGTGGTCAATTGTATGGTTGATAATAGGTGGGGGGTAAGGGAATCCCACCCGGCTATTGCTTCAGATAGAATACTTGTTGGAGCAGGAAGTAACCATGGTGGTATAGCAAATAGCATTACAGCGGTTTCCCACAAAATAATTAAAAGCAAGAGCACCAATAAAGCGCTCCAGCTTTTTATAAACTTCTGCAACATTAGCGGTACTTCTCAGTTAATGTATTTAAAGTGATGCCTTCTGGCTGGTAAAGAACTTTAATTTGAGAAATAACATTCGGACTTCCAAGCTCAACCATACGTTCATTCATTTTTGTTATGATAGGAAACAGTTCTGATAAATGACCTTCCATAGTCGTTTCTAAAGAGTTTACCTCATATGGAATACCAGCTTTATCAATAATCGAAATCGCTTCGTCTACAAGAGCGATAACGTCTAGTCCGTTAGCTGATTTTGGAATGATTTGTATACTTACTAAAGCTTTTGCCATTATTTTTTCCCTCCATTTGGTAAAAATTGATTTGTAAATGCTTCCTCTGCATCTAATGGTTTATCTAATAGATTATATTCAAGCATCCAATCAGCATAATTCTCCCATACTGATAAGTCTTGTTCTCCCCATTGTGCTGCATCATCTTGATATCGCTCTGCTAGCCAGAATTGAGATGCTTTTACCAATTCTTCATCTAAATCAGGCGCAGCTGCAAGTAAAATGTTTGCAGCCTTTTCTGGTTGTTCAATTGCAAATGTGTACCCTTTGGAAACGGCTTTCATAAAGGCTTGAACAATATCAGCATTTTTATGAATCATCTTTTCATTCGTAGCAATAACGGGTGTATAGTAATCTAGTTTTTTGGAGTAATCAGTCAGATATATCATGTTTAATTCCTCACCACGTAATTCCGCTTCTACTCCTGTCCACCCATAATAAATCCAAGAAAAATCAACATCTCGTTTAACAGCTGTAAAGAAGTCTGTGTCACCTATATTAAGAATGGAGACTTTATTAATATCTGCATGATCATTTTTCATTAAAGAATCAATCACTGATTTTTCAACAGGTGCACCGAACCCACCATACGTATGATCTTCAAAATCTTTCGGCGTGTGAATGTTTTTGCTAACTGGTGAAGCAAACCCCGAGGTATTATGTTGGATGATGGCTGCAATCGAGACGATTGGCACATCTTGGACTCTAGCTTGCGTGATTGCTTCTTGTACACTTACGCCAAAATCTGCTTTTCCTGAAGCGATGAGCTGATCCGCCCCTGTTTCGCCTGGCATCATGATTTCAACTTCTAATCCTTCTTCTGCGAAGTAACCCTCTGCTGCTGCAACATAAATGCCCGTATGATTTGTATTTGGGGTCCAATCAAGTACAAAGTTTACTTTTTTTAATTCATTTTCTCCCATTTCTGTTTGTGCATCTTCACTGGAATTCCCGCACCCAGCTAATAGAAACACGCTGAAAAGAAGCAATATGAACCATCCTTTCATTCCATTTCCTCCTTTTTATTTTTTGAAGGAAATAAAAAACGCCCAAAGGATTCACCATGGGCGCATATCAAAAACATATGAATTGTTTTAAATATGTTCCCTACGCTGCTATGAGGCAGATCAGGTTCAAAGGGTCATCATCTAAAACGGATGAAATCTCAACCAGCAATTACTGGTCCCCCCACATTTTGGTTTATTTGCGTTTTTATTTCCACCATTATTATAGCAGAAGTTTATTATAATGCTAGTCTAAATTAAGATGGGAGAAATATCCTGATTACCCATGGAAAACATTGCGTTTGAAGTAGTCTTTCTATCCATGTTAGTCTTAATTTTGTTATTTTGATTTAAATGTATATTTGAATGGAGGAAAAAATATTGAAACTGATTGCAGTTATCTTTGCAGCGAGTACATTGTTTTTAGTCCATTTCATCCAATCTGCTGATTTACGCGTTTATGCTGAGACATTAGATGTTTATGATATATATGAGGTTAAAGGGAACGAAACAATTTCTTCCATTGCTGATCAATTAGAAGTGTCTGAGGAAGAATTAACAATGATGAATCACCTAGAAGATCGAACGGTTCAAAAAGGTGATAAGCTTATCGTTCCTAAAGTAGAGGAAAAAGAAAAGAAAGAAAAGAAGCCTGACATTTCGTTAACATCTGAGGAGAAGGATCTTTTAGCAAGACTTATCCATGCAGAAGCGAAAGGCGAACCGTTTGAAGGAAAGGTAGCTGTTGCAGAAGTTGTGATTAATCGAGTGCAGGACGAACGTTTTCCTGATACCATTCGTGGTGTTATTTATGAAAATAAGCAATTTCAACCTGTTGATAATGGTTCGATTAATAAGCCTGCAGATAAAGAAGCAAAAAAAGCAGTAAAGCAAGCAATGAAAAATCATGCATTGCCAGATGAAACGGTCTTTTTCCACAATCCAACAATCGTACCGCAATCTTGGTTGAATACGAGAGAAGTTGTTACAGAAATCGGTAATCACCGTTTTTCTATGTAAAGCAAACCCTTCTATCTTATTGAACGAAGATGAACTAATGATAAGGAGCCATGGGTGACATCAGTCACATGAGGCTCTTTTTATCGTGTTAAAAAGGATTGCTAATAAGGAATTTACTTGCCTTTATTTGGTGTTCAATTATAATGGGAATTGAAATATAAATAATCACCTTACGTTATGTCTTACATAAAGGAGTGATACTATGTTATCAAATATTGGTATACCAGGTCTCATTCTTATACTTGTACTGGCCCTCATTATTTTCGGGCCGAAGAAGTTACCTGAAATTGGACGAGCTGTGGGAGAGACGTTGAAAGAGTTTAAAAACTCTGCTAAAGGTTTAGCTAATGATGATGAGGACTCTAATGAGAAGAAGAAAAACAATTTAGAGAAGTAATTTCAACTAAAAGTTGGCATATCTTATGTCAGCTTTTTTGTTTGTAATGAAACTTGCATTTAAGCTTGGATGACAAGAGGATTATATATTGTGTATAAAACGTGCAAACTCATTGGTTATCTTTTTAAAGAAAATGCCATATATTGATTACGCATTGCAAAGTTTCTAATACAAGGATAAAATTGAGGGTACGCAGTAGCGACAGATAAGAATTTATACATGTTAGTGAGGAATTTTATTATGAGTACATTTAAAGACGAAGTATTATCGCGTCGAACATTTGCAATTATTTCCCACCCGGATGCTGGGAAAACAACCTTAACAGAAAAGCTTCTTTTATTCGGAGGGGCCATTCGTGATGCAGGGACTGTTAAAGGGAAAAAGACAGGGAAATATGCAACAAGTGACTGGATGGAAATAGAAAAACAACGTGGTATTTCGGTTACGTCTAGTGTTATGCAGTTTGAGTATAATCAAGCTAAAATCAATATCTTAGATACACCAGGACACCAAGATTTCAGTGAAGATACTTATCGTACATTAACAGCAGTGGATAGTGCAGTTATGATCATTGATTCAGCAAAGGGGATCGAGGATCAGACTTTAAAACTCTTTAAAGTTTGCCGTATGAGAGGTATCCCTATTTTTACATTTATCAATAAATTGGATCGACAAGGTAAGATGCCGTTAGAGCTTTTAGCTGAATTAGAAGAAGTAATGGGGATTGAATCATATCCGATGAATTGGCCAATAGGAATGGGGAAAGAGTTTTTAGGCATTTATGATCGTTTTAATAATCGTATTGAACAATTTAGGGTAGATGAAGAGGATCGTTTCCTTGAATTGAATGATGAAGGAGAAATTAACGAAGAACATGCTCTAAAACAATCAGGGCTTTATGAACAAACGTTAGAAGAAATTATGTTATTAAATGAAGCGGGTAATGAATTTTCGCGTGACCGCATTGCTTCAGGGGATTTAACACCTGTTTTCTTTGGCAGTGCTTTGACTAATTTTGGTGTGCAAACGTTTTTGGAATCTTATTTACAGTTTGCTCCTTCTCCTCAACCAAGAGAATCGACTGTTGGAGAAATCAATCCTTTAACAGAAGATTTCTCAGGGTTTATCTTTAAAATTCAAGCGAATATGAATCCTGCACATAGGGATAGAATCGCTTTTCTTAGAATTTGTTCAGGTAAATTTGAACGAGGGATGAGTGTAAATATTCCGCGTCTTGGTAAACAAGTGAAATTAGCACAATCGACACAATTTATGGCAGATGATCGTAGTACCGTTAACGAAGCTGTAAGTGGCGATATCATTGGGATTTATGATCCAGGAACATATCAGATTGGTGACACATTGACAAGTGATAAAAATGGTTTCCAATTTGAAAGACTACCTCAGTTCACCCCCGAATTATTTGTTCGTGTGACAGCAAAGAATGTAATGAAGCAAAAGCATTTTCATAAAGGGATTCAACAGCTAGTGCAAGAGGGGGCTATTCAGCTCTTTAAAACGGTGAAAACAGATGAGTATTTACTTGGAGCAGTTGGACAATTACAATTTGAAGTATTTGAACATCGGATGAAAAACGAATATAACACGGAAGTCTTAATGGAGAGGTTAGGCTCTAAAATTGCAAGATGGGTTGAAGGTGAGAACAATTACGATAACCTTTCTAGCTCGCGTAGTTTACTTGTGAAGGATCGATATGAACATCAAGTGTTTCTGTTTGAAAATGATTTTGCTCTTAGATGGTTCCAAGATAAAAACCCAGATGTACCATTATATAATCCGATGGATCAGCAGCAACAATAAATATAATTACAGGCACGCACAATTTTTGTGCGTGTTTTTTTATATATCATTATTTAAGCAATCAATCGTCCAACGCTGATATATTTGGCACGAACCTCATCTTGTTTTTTAAAGAAGGAGGTTGATACACAGACGAGTTTTAGCAACGGTAGTTGTCCGTAAAGTATAGGTTCAGGTCAAATTATTTATATGAAAATAATGATTGACAGTAAATGAAATACAGATTATAGTATAAATACGTTATAAAAATACTTTAGTGCATAAAAGCGTTTAAGCAAAATAGTATTCTTAGTTTTAATATAATTTAACCGGTAGTGCCAGTAGAGGATTTATGAACAGTTAAAGAGACTGAATGGTTGGTGAAAGTTCAGGTCATAAATTTTTCGAATTACACCTACTTATAAAGGTTAAAATAGATGAAGTGGACAAGTGTGGTGTCTTGTCAATTAGGGTGGTACCGCGGAGATCATTCGTCCCTAAATAAGGGATTTATGAGCTCTTTTTTTACGCTTTTAGAAATATTGGAGGTTAGTTTATTATGCAACAAGAACCAAGCATCAAAGTAAAAACATGGGAAGCTATACTTATCACAATTATTCTCCTTAGTGGTATAAGTTATTGTATGATTGCCCTTGAGGCACCACCACATATTCCCATTGTATTATCGATGATCTTTTTAATTAGTTATGGATTATGTAAAGGCGTTAAGTATAGAGAAATAGAACAAGGCATGATGGATGGGACAAAGTCAGGGCTTGGCGCTACATTTTTATTCTTTTTTATTGGTATGTTAATAAGTAGTTGGATGGCAAGCGGGACCATTCCAACGTTCATTTATTATTCTTTAGATATTGTAGGACCGAATTATTTTTATGCCATTTCTTTTGTTGTTACCGCTATTATTGGTATGAGTATTGGCAGTTCATTAACAACAGCAGCGACGATTGGTGTTGCATTTATGGGATTGAGTGGTGCATTAGATTTAAATCCGGCTATTACTGCAGGTGCAATTATCTCAGGCGCATTTTTTGGAGATAAAATGTCTCCACTGTCTGATACAACGAATTTAGCATCCATGACAGTTGGGGTTGATTTATTTGATCATATTAAAACAATGAGTATGACAACGATCCCTGTATTTATCTTATCCTTTATTATTTTTTTCCTAATCTCACCGAAGGGAATGGGAGAGGCCAGCTTAGTAAAAATTAATGAAATGCAGGATGGTTTATTAACGCTAGGGTTGGTGAAATGGTATGCAATCATTCCTTTTCTTGTATTAGTTGTATTAGCGATAAAGAAAATACCTGCTTTAATTACATTAGCATCTTCAATTGTTACAGCAATTATTGTTTCCTTCTTTGTGCAAAATGAAATGAATTTGGGTAAGCTTATTACTATTTTATTTAGTGGTTATACATCAAATAGTGGGATTGAGGATATCGACTCATTATTAACTAGAGGTGGAATAGAAAGTATGTTTTTCTCTATTTCACTTGTCCTGTTGGCTTTAGCAATGGGAGGGTTATTTATTAAATTAGGGATATTAGCAGCACTTATTCGTGGGATTACTGACTACTTATCTAAACGTGGCCCATTAATTTCAGCAACTGCTTCAACTGCAGTTGGTATCAATTTTATTGTAGGTGAGCAGTATTTATCTATCTTATTAACAGGTAATGCTTATAAAGAATCTTTTAATAAAGCGAATTTGCATCCTCGATATTTATCCAGGGTTTTAGAAGATGCTGGTACAGTGGTTAATCCTCTTGTACCGTGGAGTGTTTGTGGAATCTTTCTCACGACAGTGCTAGATGTTAATACATTAACCTACTTGCCATTTGCCTTATTTTGCTTAATAAGTCCATTAATGACTATTTTATATGGTTGGACTGGTTGGACAATGAAGAAGCAGTAATCATTTCTATTTGTATGATATAAGCCATTTTCTCTAATAGATGAAGAGAAAATTGGCTTTTTTTATTTCTTTAATAAAAAAGGATGTAAAATAATTGAAATAGGTTCATAAAATATTCTCGCTTTCGCCTTATTTTAGTAAATGTAATCTTAGATCTCGATGACGTTTTAATATATTTTAATTTTTGATAACATTTTTTTAGTTATATTGCACAAGTATGAAAGTTGCACAACTTTTGTCATTATATTGTAGTGAATGTGGTATAAAAATATTCTTTACCCCTATAATTTTCTAATTTTACCCGTATATTTGTAAAGATAGGGTAATAAAGTTTGTGGCAAGTCTTCATGCACAATTCATCTAATTTTCCTGTGTTATAATTTGGGTGAATAAAGAGGTGAGTGCATGATTAAATCACTGTTTAGAGGCCTAAAGACACAACATAAAACCATTGAAGAAGAAGTTTATGCCATTCAAAATGGTGATCGACAATTAAGAGATGTGTTTATAGATAAATTTAGACCTTTTGTAGCTAAGTCGGTATCTTTAGTTTGCAGGAGGTTTATATATGATTCCGATGATGAATTTAGCGTGGGTTTAATCGCCTTTAATGATGCTATTAATAATTATAATCGAGCAAAAGGAACGAGTTTCGTTTCTTTTGCTGAGGTTGTTATTAAACGAAGAGTCATTGATTATATTAGACAGCAATCGAAACATCAAAACCTTAGTTTAGATGCTAGCCATCACTATGAGGATGGTTCGAATGAGCAAGCCAGTGCATTAATAGAATCAGAAATATCGATAAGGGGCTACTTAGAAATACAAGATCAACAGGCAAGGAAAGAAGAAATAATTAAGTTCACGAATGATTTATCTCATTTTGGTATTAGTTTCAAAGAAATTGTAAAATGCTCGCCAAAACATGCCGATGCAAGAAGGACAGCAATTGAAATTGCCCAATTAATTGCCAATGATGTGATGTTGAAAGACCTGTTATATTCCACCAAGAAATTACCAATCAAGCATATGGAATCAAGAATAAAAGTAAGTAGAAAAACAATTGAAAGAAATCGTAAATACATTATTGCCATGACATTAGTTTTATGTAATGACTTTGTCTATTTAAAGGATTATTTGAAAGGGGTGTTAGAAACGTGAAAAGAGGAGTGATTGTCGCTATTGATGAACGTTTCTTAACACTTTTAACAAATGAAGGTGAATTTTATTTTAGCTATAAATACGAAGCAATATATGAAATAGGTCAAGAGATTGAGTTTGAGCCTGTGATGAAAAATTCTAAGGTAGGATCTGTTAAAAAACCGAAATATGTAAAAATGATTATGCTTGCTGCTGTATTTATTCTTTCCTTTTTAGGCTTATCCTTATGGCCTAATCATTCTGAACAGACAATCTATGCTTATATGACTATTGATATTAATCCAAGTATTGAATTAGCCGTAAATGAACAATTCGAAGTGATACAATTGAAGGGTTACAATGCAGATGGAAAAAAAATCATTCAAGAGATAGCGGGTTGGCAAAATAAACAATTTGATACGATATTTTCAGATATCCTATCAATTTGTAAGAGTCAGGGATATATGCAAAAAGGAAGAGAATTAACGTTCGCCACAGTCATCATGTCAGATCAATATTTAGAAGAAGAAAGATTAAGGAAACATACTGACTTTGTTACAAGGGAATTAAATGAAGAAGATGTAAGTTTGCATTTAATTAAAGGCTCTAAAACAGAACGAGAGTTAGCTCAAGAAAAAGGACTTACTCTAGGGGCATACATGGAGTTGAACGAGAAGACTGAATATGACAATACCGCAAAATCGAATGTAAATGAATCAGAGGAAGAAAAAAAGACTGAAAGTGATAAAGAAGAAAGTAAGGAAGATAACAAAGAAAGTGAAATAAAAAAAGAAAAAGAAAAGGAAAATGAAACATCCATAGAAGTGAAGGAAGAGAAGGGGACAGTGCCTACTTCTGATGATAATGAAGCTATCGATCCAAATATAGAGGCAAATGAATCAATACCAAAAAAAGAGGTTGAAGAGAAGAAGTTTCGTTATAAGAAGCATGCTGATGATGAACACAATGACTCTTCGTCTGTCACTAATAAGGAGATTGAAAATTATAACTTTAAAGGGGAACATAAACATAAAAATAAAAATAAAAATGATGCTGAGAAAGAACAAAATGATACCGATAATTCCGATGTTCATGACGATAATGGATGGCGTGATAGGCATGATCAAGATAAGCACAATAACGAAAAAAGGGATAAAAATAATGAAAGGAAAAAATATAATAAAGAATCACCATAATTGCAAGATTTATGGGTATAATAAAAAGTCCGAGTTGAACCTCGGACTTTTGCCATGTTATTTTTGTTTTCCGGAAAGTTCTGCTTGAGCTTGTTGGACTAATCTTTTGGTGATTTCTCCTCCGACTGAACCGTTAGATCTGGAAACAGTGTCCGAACCTAACTGTACGCCAAACTCTTGAGCGATTTCATATTTAACTTGATCTAAATATTGTTCAATTCCCGGTACTAAAAGTTTATTACTATTCTTTGGCATGATTACACATCTCCTAAAGATAATTTACAGTAATTGATATCACTGTATTTGTATTATGATGTATTGTGTTCATTTCATGAGTGGTAAATTAGCTGTTTGTATCCTTGTTTTGGCAAAGAAAGCATAATTAGCTTTCAAAACAGGGGTAGATTATATTATTATAGAGTGTAATTGAGTTTAGTTGAGGTGAAAAACGTTTGTTAAAAGATTTTAAAGGCTGGATAAATAGGCGTTCGCCAGCACAAATAATCACTGCATATTATTTCTTGTCGATTTCAATTTCTGTAGGACTCCTTTATTTACCAGGTGTGAATCAAAAAGGTGTAGAAGTTAGCTTTATAGATACTGTATTTACTGCTGTGACTGCTGTTAGTGTAACGGGATTAACCGTTGTTGATTTATCACAAACCTATAGTGTTTTTGGGTATTTTGTGATAATGATTATTATGCAATTTGGTGGAATTGGTATTATGGCATTAGGTACTTTCTTTTGGATGTTGTTAGGTAAGAAGATTGGATTGAAGAGTAGAAAACTAATTATGGTTGATCACAATCAGTATGCGCTTTCTGGGCTTGTTCAACTCGTGAAAGAAATAATTAAATTAATGATTCTTATCGAAGTAATAGGGATGTTTATACTTGGCTTTCATTTTTTAAAGTACTATCCTACGTGGGACGAAGCTTTTCTCCACGGAATATTTGCCTCTGTAAGTGCAACAACAAATGGGGGTTTAGATATAACAGGTTCATCAATGATTCCATATGCCCATGATTATTTCGTGCAGTTTATTACAATCATTTTAATCTCTTTAGGGGCAATTGGTTTTCCTGTTTTAATTGAAGTCAAAGCTTTTCTATTAAAACGTAAATGGGAAAACTCTCTCCCGTATCGTTTTTCTTTATTTACTAAAGTAACAACCGTAACATACGCTTTTTTACTCGTTTTTGGAACCATTATTATTTTAGTTATGGAGTTTCAACATTTTTTTAAAGGACTATCATGGCATGAAAGTTTCTTTTATGCACTATTTCAGTCAGCGACGACAAGAAGTGGTGGGTTAGCAACAATGGATGTTAGTGAATTTACTTTGCCAACCCTATTGATTATGAGTATTATGATGTTTATAGGTGCTTCACCAAGTTCAGTTGGGGGAGGCATACGGACAACCACCTTTGCGTTAAATATTTTATTTATCTGGAATTTTGCCAAAGGAAATAAACATGTGAAAATCTTCCGCAGAGAAATTCATCAAGATGATATATTGAAATCATTGGTTATTACAATTTTAGCAACGCTTTTATGCTTTGTAGCAGTGCTGTTGATTAGCATTACAAATACACATTTATCACTTATTTCCATAATATTTGAAGTTTGCTCCGCATTTGGAACGACTGGTCTTTCCATGGGGATAACAGCTGATTTAAGTAATACTGGAAAAATCGTCATTATGATACTAATGTTTGTCGGTAGAATAGGCTTAACCTCATTTTTATATATCATAGGTGGTAAAGAAGAAAAGCCACATTATCATTATCCAAAGGAAAGGATTATTATTGGATAAATAGATAGATACGAAAACCAAGCTTAACAAAAAGCTTGGTTTTCTAATCTGCTTTATAACCTGCATCTTTTGTTGGATGAGAGAAGGGGGCATCCGGTACTTCTTTTTCTTCTATCAGAGCGCGATTCTCAGGCGTATTAAAGCCAATATCGTTTGTTGGATGAACCCATTTGTCTCCAGCCATCACAGCTGGGTCTACTTCATCACTCCAATTCTCAAGTGGAGACTGCTCTGATACATAATTACTATCCCCAATTGTTACCCCAAATTCGTTTACAAAAGGTGGTTGTAGCTCCTTATGACTTTTTCGAAAGTCAGGTGAAGAAATTTGATGTGGTAAGCTTTCTATTTTGCTTCGCTCTTGCTTGTTTTGTCTTTTCACTTATCATCACTCCTCTTTTTATTTTTCTCTTCTGTTTGATCGTTTATGAGATGAAACATGAAGAAATAAAAGGTAAGCATAATGACCCTACATTAGGCGGAAAATATATTTGTTCTTACGAAATGAAGGAGGAGTCAGAAGATGAAGAGAAAAGCTAGCCATCGTGCTGTTGAAAAATATAGTAAGACACCAAAAGCCAATCAAGAAGATGTTGAATTTTCTACTGAATTTACTAGTGGTGAAAATGTAAATAAAGGTGCCAACCGCAATTCAAAACAAGGAAGAAAAGGGAGAAGCTAAATGTACCAGTTAAAAAATGAGCGGAAACAGAAACAGCCTCCTCAAGTGAATGTAGAGTTCGGGATGGAGTTTGGCGATATGAACGCTTCAAAGATTTATGAAGTTACAAGTAAAAAAGGCAAAGTTAATAAGAAATGAAAGTACAAGCCAGAAAAGTTTAAACTGCTTTTCTGGCTTGTTTTTACACACTATGATGCAAACACAGCTGCCTGTTCTTTGGCATAATATACAACCATCACTGATTCATCCATTTCAATGAAACCGGTCTGCATATATTTCTCAAGATTAAAGGGAAGCTTCTCTACAATGGAGTGCTTATATAGTTCTTTTTCGTTTAAATGTAATAAAGCAAAGTCTTTGCTTACAGAACTTGGATCTTTTAAAAAATGTTGATAAAGCAAAGATCGTTCTTTTTTATCAATTGAGGATGGCCACCAAGGCTTTCTAGGTTTATATTTTTGATTAGATAGGTAATCATATTTCATTAAGCCTTCTATGACCTCTAAATTTTTCACCTGTGTATCCTCTAAGAAAGCAAATAATCGATGGAATAAATCTTCTAATTGGTGGCCAATTCTTGACCAGCCTTTCCCTTCCCAATAACTTCCGAACTCTTGGAAAAAATCAAAAGGGGTAGGGAAAATGTTTGTAACTAAGTATTCAATCGTATGATCCATCCGATGGTCATTCCAATATTTTTCTAATACATCTTCTACTTGTTTGATTCGGATAATATCTTGGAATGATAATACATTATTTCCAAGGATTTCATAAGGTGATTGATCCATATAAATATATTGATGATTGGCGGCACTTTGCCTTAACCCTGTACCCCTCAACATTTTTAAAAATCCTAGTTGTAATTCTTCTGGACGCAGAGCAAAAACATCATTGAACGTCTTCTTGAATGATGCATAATCCTCCTCAGGCAAACCAGCAATTAAATCAAGATGCTGATCAATCTTGCCACCTTCTTTTACCATTGTCACTGTTCGAGTCAACTTCTGAAAGTTTTGTTTTCGCTTCACTAATTCATTCGTATAATCATTAGTTGATTGTACGCCAATTTCAAACCGAAATAAACCGGCAGGTGCGTGATCGTTTAGAAATTGAATGACTTCTGGCCTCATAATATCAGCTGTTATTTCGAATTGAAAAACCACACCAGGCATATGTTCATCAATAAGAAATTGAAACATTTCTAACGCGTAACTGCGACTAATATTAAATGTCCGATCCACAAATTTTATCGTTTTCGCTCCGTTTCGCATTAAATAACGAATATCTTCTTTCACCTTTTCACGATCAAAATATCGAACACCAACTTCAATGGAAGAAAGACAGAATTGACAACTAAAAGGGCAGCCCCTACTCGTTTCAATATATGTAACCCTTTTGCCAAGCTCCCTCTTATCTTCTTCAAAGCGAAAAGGAGAGGGTAGTTCACGAAGGTTAAGTTTGTTGTTTTGTGGATTAACTTGCAATTTGCCATCTTCAAGATAAGCAATGCCGTTCACTTTGCGCCAATCCTTTTCACCATCTATTTGTTGAAGTAGTTGTTTAAAGGTTTCTTCTCCTTCACCTACAGCGATAAAATCAATCTCTGAAACATTCTCTAACCATTCAGGGACATCATAGGTCACTTCTGG
The DNA here is from genome assembly GCF_044790165.1 of Cytobacillus kochii. Classification (NCBI taxonomy): domain Bacteria; kingdom Bacillati; phylum Bacillota; class Bacilli; order Caryophanales; family Bacillaceae; genus Cytobacillus; species Cytobacillus kochii. The sequence continues at coordinate 1,720,755 of NZ_CP085254.1, forward strand.
TCCACCGAGTATAATTATTACATCCGCATTTATTTTTTTGATCATACGAATGACTTTAATTGTTTCTTCAATATTCCATATATAACAACTGAAACCTATGACATTCGGTTGCTTATTAATTAAATCAGTAACAATATTCATAACTGGGTCTTTAATTGTATATTCAGCAAGTTCAACGTTGAAATCAGGTTCAGCAAATGCTTTTAAGTACCGTATGGCAAGGTTAGTATGAATATATTTAGCGTTTAATGTTGACGCAATGACTTTCATTTTCTTCTCCTTTTATATGCAGTAAGAAAAAGCGGTCGAGACATAAAATACCCAACAGCTTCTTATCTTTAACTAACATGTTTTCTTGGCAATACATTTTATTTTATCATAATTTTTATTAAAATCCTAAAGTCAAAAATTAATAAGTTTTAACATTGACTTCATATTGTCTTTAAATTGGTAAGTAATGATTAACCTATCAAAGGAGGAGTGATAAGATGTTAATCGCAGCGATTATACAGTGGCACCGCTTTTGGTTTGTTGGTATAAACTATTTTTTAGAAGGTGATATTCCTGAGTGGTTATTTCACCGACTATTCTCGAAGTCTATGCATCATCAAGAAAAGCTTATCTTTTTCTTGAAGAAACAGAAGGTAACCTCACGCACAAGGAGAGCATCATTACATGGGTAGTATTGTTATAAATAATATAAAAAAATGGCTATAGACATATACTCATCAAAAGTATATTATCTATAGCCATTTTTTTATTCTTTACGATTGTTTTCTTCTTCTTCAATAACCCCATCATTTCCTTTATCAATACCAGTAGCCTGATTGACCATCATGGAGAAAAGGTTTAAGCCTTGATCCATTGGATCCATTTCATATTGTTTTTGGCCAATTTTTCGAGATTTTTCAATATCACTCATTAAAGGCACCTCCATGTTATAGGTTGCACTAGTTCATTTGGCACCATTCATAAATGAAAGAATTAATTTTTTTGGTTAAGGTAATGTTGTAAGCACATGGTACAAGTGATGGAATCTTTACTAATAAACTTTATCCGCCTTAAATCTGAACGATTAACTATTGTAAAGTGGTGATAAGTAAAACCACATTCCGTTTTTTTTTGATTTTTAACAATATGAATTAAATTATCTTGTTTACTTACAATTGTTGGAAACATCATAACGTTTAACTCCTTTTATACCTGGTACTAACACGTGATAATGTAATGATAATCTATTTTGTGTTTTTTGTGAAATGATAAAATAAGGTAATTGAAAGGGGGTTTAATACCCATTTAGGAAATAGCACCAATAGAAAAGTTTGCTAACATGGATTAAAGTTGAATAGGTGATGTTGTAAATTAACTAAAGATGGGGTAAATCCAGAGGGCTTGTACCCCTCTGAATCGAAAATTAAGTTGCAGTGAATCTATTTACCTTTCCGCCACTATCCTGAACAATAGCTAGTCCTAATATTGCATTGATTAAATCTGGTATATTAATATCTTGTGCGTCTAAAATATAAGCAACAGTACCTCCACCTAACGGGAAACTATTACACCCAATGATATAAAGTTGACCTTGCTCTACTTGATATTCTTTTAGTGCAGGCGCTCCAGGACCTGGAAATGTACAGCTTGATTCAACAGTTTCACCTCCTGAGGTAAGAACAATAACATCACCTAAACCTGGAACAGGAACAGTAATAGCCATAAATATCAAACTTCCTTTCAAAACTAATTGCCAGCTGACTTTGTATCTTATGTTAATCAAATGTTATAGCTTGGATTTAAAACCTAAAGAAGTAAAAATGATTTTAATGACCACTGTATATTAAACAAATAATCGGCTGAAGTTTTGCGCACATAAAGAGAATAACCTCCAAGACGCATTGATTGAATATGCTGATGGACTTCCTTTCATTCTGGATATCGTTTATGTAAAATTCTTTGAAGACTTTGGCATGACCTACATTCTTTCTGAAGAATAAAGGGCGATCAATAGCTCCCCAATTTAGATACCTTTTCTCTCTCGTAGCAAAATTGGATAAGACGAAAAGCCCAATCACTTTTATAGAGTTAATCTCAGGATATATTGCCTTTGGTCAAATGATTGGGTTCTTCTTTGAACAAATCGAAGTAGCATTCTATGTGAAAGATGTCATTAACCAGGAGAGTCAAAGTGAGGGTTATTAATGGGAGAAAAATACAACAAGTACGCCAACCACAAATCAGTTGTCGATGGATATAAGTTCGATAGCAAAGCAGAAACATTATATTATGGCCAATTAAAATGGTTACTGCAAGCTAAACAGATTAAAGGGTTTAACATGCAACAAAGATACCTTCTACAAGAGGGTTTTAAGAGGAAAGACATATAGAAAGATTGAATATGCTGCTGATTTTGTAGAAGAAAAATTAGACGGAACAATCGAGATTATTTATATAAAAGAAACAGTCACCAGAAAATTTTCAATAAAAAGAAAACTATATGAGCGTCAATACATGGGTTCTATTAAGTTACTAAAATATGACCGAGATAGGGCATTCGTGGAGGTAAATTAATGGCGAGAAAATCGTAGAAACGAATGCAGTTAGCTTCGATAGAGAAATGCTCCAGGTGGTTGTCATCTACGAGGAAGTTGTATCAAGGTAGCAAATTAGAAATGAAATACATATAGCAAACGGCACATAGGTTATTTCCCTAGTGCTGGCGCTTATGAAGTGAAAGGGGTAGATTACTGATTTTGTATTAAGTTCCCGACCGGTAGCTAGGAAAAATCCTAGCTAAGCCGATTGATTTTCTTGTTAATTTTAACCACAAAACTAATGAGAATGGCACTAAAGATACTGGAAAGGACAGCACTCCCAACTCCCATCCACATAAGAGAAACCAGTTTCTTTTTGTATGCAGGAAACATAAAGACACATCCTTTCTCTTTCTAAATTTAAGGTTGCCAATTTTATTGCAAATTATGTAAAACCGGAGGAATGAACGTGCCTGAGATAAAGTTATCAGGAAAAATAAAAAGAAGAGCCCAGGCAGTGGCTCTTCGAAGAAATGATAAAAAAGAGAAATCCATCTTATCCACTATATGATATGTGGGTAACGGATAGTTTAATAACTTTTGAATTATTAAGTTTACTAGATAAAGAAATGATTTTTGAAAGAAGGAGCGCAAAGGCTCCACCGTACATATTTTAACTTAGAAACTTTGATCCAAAGAGAAAATAAAGAATCATTGAAGCACCTAAGAAGGAAGAGAAAAATAAAATTTGCTGTGGTTTTTGATGACTTTTAAGCCAGTTCCATCTTTTACTCTCCATATCCAGCCAAAGGAAATCGACAATTAGTGCTATAAAAATAATTACAAGGAATGTAATCAAATTCATGAATTGCTTTCTTCTTTCTTGTACAATTAGGTTATAACATATTATGGAAAAACGGAAAGGTTATGACAAGTTTAACTTATTAATCAAACAAAAAAGTAAAAACGTTAATTAAGGAGGCGTGAATTTATTTAAATTACTAGAAAGAATATTTAACCCAAAGTACGTTCAGTGCTTTAGTGATAAAAAGTACGACTTTGTTGATGATAAAGGACAACGAATTATTATAATGGCTAGTAATATTTTGAACGAGTAAAGAAATATAAGTCTGAATACGTGGCAGTTAGAATAGAAATGGATGGTTTTCCAGAAGCAGAAATCATTATTAATCCTATTGCTATTGCTGATTCAAGCTTGCGTATTATAAGGTATTATAAGAAACACTTATGATGAAGAGTAAACCATAAGCACGTAAAAGGTATTAAAATATAGGTTGTACTTTTGGCAGTGATATGAGTGTAATTGAAGAAAATTTATTTTTTTAGTAATGTCACTATCCTGATATGATGTGAAACAAATTGATAGGTCTTATTCTTAAAAGAAGGACAAGGAATAAGAGGAAATTAAGTATTAGAAATAATTTCATTTTCCTTGTACCCATAATTTTTACATCTAATTATGTATATTTACCGAAGCCGATTAGGTGGTGACGGTGAATGCTTTCCTTCTATTTCTGAAAAAAGGTTCGAGTTTAAATCATTTTGTTGATTTGTTGATGGTTGTATTAAGTTACTGTTATTTAATTGTAGTAGAAGGTAGTTAAGTGTTTCTTGAACTTTTTCTACATCCTCTTTGGTGGCAAATTTCTTTTTATCAATGAGTAAGTAACCTAATTGTCCGCTGGGTTCAATTGTAGCCCATTGCACATCCTTTATGTTTTCTATACCATTTTGTCGTAATCTCATTTCGAGTTTATCAACAGATAGGCGCATTTTTCTTAAATTTTTTTCATCTAGTGTTCCATTATTAATTACAATTTTTGAACGACCGGTGAATAAAGTCTCAGTAAAGTCCCATTTTAGTTGAATGTATTCAAGTAACATCAAAGTAACTATCAGTATGGCAGCAATCAAAAAAGTAGTCCAAATATTTTTACCACTAACTGGTTGAATTAGGAGTGTCCCAATAGAAATCATAATGACAGTTTGTGAAATTGTCAGCTGAGAGATAGATCTTCTACCTGAAATACGAATTAATAATATACCAAAAATAATGATTAACATTGATTTCCAAATCCAGGATATATCCATTATTTTCCACCACCATTCTTTAGTTGTGCAATTAGTTGTATTTTATAAACTTTTATAAGAATTTACTGGTATCAATGTACATGTAGGTAATTGAGTATTAGTTTTTGTAGGAGTTGAAAAAATATACAATTTGGAGAACTAAAAATAAAAGGTCGATAACCCTTTAATACCAAGGGTTATCGACCTTTTATAATTAGCGTCCCAGATAGGAATCGAACCTACGACCTACAGCTTAGGAGGCTGTTGCTCTATCCTGCTGAGCTACTGGGACATATATTGTTTTTTTCTTTTGACAATATAAAATTATATACCTATATAAATGAACGGTCAATAATAAAGCCTTTGAAAATGTTTAATGATTTTCATTGTTTTTATAATAATGGGAAAAGAGCGTCCATAGATGTTTAAATGATAAAGGCAGTAGTTACATAGCACTGTAACTACTGCCTTACCTTACCTATTTAACCAATTCGGTATTTTCTACGATAATATCGAAAGATCGTTCTAATTTGTCTCTTTAGTTGTTTAAACCGTGCAGTGCTTAACTCAATCAGCGGCTGAGTCACTGCGGTGACCCATTTGCTTGATAATAGCAAAGTAAGCACTAAGGCGAGACCTGCTAACAAGAGAAAACTTCTCGCATCATTAAAGAAATCTTGCACTTCACTTTCTCTAAATACTCGTACGAAAAACCCGTGAAGAAGATAAACATATAATGTGTTTTTACCTAGCTTTGTAAATGAGTAATGTCTATTAGGCACAAAGGCAAAGAAACATGCCATCATCATCACACTGAGTAAATAGAAACCTAATCTAGTTAACATGGACGAAATAGATGCATCATCAACAACGGAATATGGCTTTGACCCAAGTAACCATTCATAGTTGATGTTTGGATTAAAGTAGAATAACACAAAAACAGCTACAAAAATACCAATCGCACCGATGCGAACCGATGGTCTAAATAAAACTTGGAAATGCTCTTTCTTCATTAAATAACCTAGTAAGAAGAATGGGAAAAACACAAAAGTTCTAGATAAACTCAAATAGTTTGTAACCCAATCAGCATATCCTACAGCTAGCCCAATCGCAAAAGAGAGGATAATGGCTACACTTGGTTTGAATTTGGCAAATATCAATAACAATAGATGCCAGAAAAATAAAGAAATTAAGAACCATAACGACCAATGTGGATTTAGCGGATCCACGTTAAAGGCTGCACCTTGATGTAAGAAATAATAAAAGATCGAATAGATTAGTTGGAAAATAAGGTATGGCAAAATCAATTTTTTAGCTATTTTTTGAATATATCCCTTTTGATAATACCCTTTTGCAAAAAAGCCTGAAACTAATATAAATGCAGGCATATGAAATGTATAAATAACTTTGTAAAGCGTATAAATTGTTTCACTATCTTCAATAAAAGAGCGAATCAAATGTCCGAATACCACAAAGAAAATAAGAATAAACTTTGCGTTATCAAAAAAGTAATCACGCTGTCTCATAAATCCTCCTTTATTAAAGACCCCCTAAAACATCACTTATTATATACCCATTATGTAAGAAAATAAATCAATTCAAACATGTGAACGAGTGGATAAAAATCCAAAACATGGACATGTAAAGGTAATATGGCATTGAAATGTATAGGTATATATAACTATTTATAGTTAAAATACTACTTCAATATCCCCTTTTTATCGATTATAATGTTAGCAGAATCTAGTCTAATAGAATCATTATTTTCGAAAGGGATACATTTTTTAAAAGGAGGAATTATATTGAAATTACTGAAAAAATGGCGTTTAAAACAAAGTAGCATCCCCTTTTTAAATGCGATATTATTACGGGTGTCGAAGTCAGATAAATGGAGAAAGTTAAAAATCGGTCAAAAGTATGGGGTAGCTTTGTGGCTTACTTTAGGCGTATTCACTCTATCAACGATCTTGTCTTTTATTATGCTTGTCTACAGTACCTTTAAACTTAATGAAGCAGAGAAGGCAAGTGAAAGAGCACTAGAAATCGCTGATATAGGCACAGATTTCTACTTAAAAGGCGGAACAATTGGGAATTATATTATTGATTCTAATCCAAAACATTTAAATACATATGAAGATTTAGAAACAGATATAAAGAATAAACAACAAGAAATACAAGCAATGATTCAATCAGAAACAGCACAAGAAATGTTTGTAAAAATCAATGAATATGATAAAGAAGTGAATCAATTATTTTATGATGAAATCGCACCAAATGTGAAGTTGCAACATGTACGCGAATACCGTTTAGGGAAGTTGCAGGTGGATAATTACATCGAGCAGACAATGAATACTTTAGATGAATTAACATCTATTATTAAGGAAGAGCAGGAATCCGCCATTAACCAAGCGAGTTGGATGATGATCGTTTCACTTGTTATCTTGGTACTGTCACTAGTACTATCAGCAATTTTCGGATTTTTTAGTCATAGAATCGTGAATAAACAATTAGCGTATCGTCTTACAATGGTTGTGACAGCTTCTAAGGAAATCACAAAAGGAAACTTAAAAGCTAATGATATTCATTCGAATAATCAAGATGAAATTACAGAAATCGCAGACGCTTTTAACCAAATGAAACACCAGTTGCGCCAAATGATTCAAGAAATGCTTACAGTTTCACAAAGTTTAAATGAGAGAAGTGTTCACCTTGGTACCGTTTCATCTGAAGTTGCAGCTGCTAGTCAAGAAATATCGGCGACAATGGAGGAACTATCGGGAGGAGCAGAAGAGCAAGCAAGTGCAAGTGCGGATTTATCAAAAATTATGGAAGATTACTTATTTAAAGTGGAAAATGCAGAAACGAAAAGTGTTTCTATGCGTGAAGCAGCCTCAAATGTGAAGGATATGACATTAGCAGGAAATGAATTGATGGAAAATTCTAAAGAGCAAATGAATAGAATAGATGAAATTATTAATGATTCGATGCATCGAGTGAAAGGGTTAGATCAAGAAACGAAACAAGTAAATAAGTTAATATCTGTGATACATGAGATCGCTAACCAAACGAATTTATTAGCATTAAATGCGGCAATTGAAGCTGCGAGAGCAGGAGAGCATGGCAAGGGCTTTGCTGTTGTTGCGGAGGAAGTAAGAAAACTTGCTGAAAAAGTCTCCTATTCAATAAGTGATATCACTTCAATCGTCAATAAAATTCAGTCAGAGTCTGTTGGAGTCGTGGAATCGTTACAAGCTGGCTATGAGCAAGTAGAGATCGGTAGTAATAAAATCCATCAAACAGCCAATACCTTCAACAGTATAGCAACTGCCATTACTGGTATCCATGGAGATATCGAACATATTTCGTCAAGTATGGTAGAAATGCTAGATAATTCGGTTGGGATGAGCGAATCTATAGAAAATATCGCTGCTGTTTCTCAACAATCAGCAGCTGCAGTAGAAGAGACGAGTAACTCTGTTACACATACAAATGATTCAATGGAAAACATCCAGCTATATGTACAAAAGTTAGCTGAAATGGCTCATACATTAAGTAAACTTATAGAAAAATTTAAATTATAATGGGGAAAACAAGTATGCTGCTAGTTTAAGCGGATACTTGTTTTTTTATTATGAATAAAAAGGATTATGGCGATTTTTGTAGAATAACCTCGTGGTAGAATAATTTGTTTTAGGGGGTAAGGTAGTTTGCCAACATCGAATAGTTCTTTTGAAAGACAAAAGTTGTTAGAAAAGCTCTCAAATGATGAAGGAATCTATTCAGAGCTCTTTATGGAAGCCATAGATGGAATCATCCTATGGGAGGATGGTGGTCATATTGTACATGCGAATAAATCAGCGTGTCGAATATTTGAGACTTCATATAATGAAATTACAAAATGTAAGATTGAAGATTTTGTTGTCGATAAAGATAAAAAGTACAAGGAAATCCTAAATGTATTATATAAAAGAGGGGCAATACGAGATGAAATTCTATTCTTTATGCCAAACGGACAATCTAAGATTTTAGAATTTACAATGAAATTACAATCTTATACTGGTTTTCATATGGGTATTTTTCGTAATGTGAGTGAGCGAAACCAAATGGAACAAGAGTTAAGAAAGAGTGAATTGAAGTTTAGAAGAGTATTCGAAGGTACACTTGAAGGTATCATTTTATGGGATAACGAGGGAGTGGTACAAGACGTTAATCCTTCTGGGGAAAAAATTTTAGGGGCTAGTCGTGAAGAATTAATCGGAAAGTCGTTAAAACATATGATAGCTAGATTTTCTGGGAATTTAGATGAAATGAGAGAGATCATCACACAAATAACAATGAACGGTTCTTATGAAGGAAGGATACAACTACAAGGAAAGGGAAATGAGAATAAATTATTTGAGTATTTAGTCAACTATAATTTGTACTCAGAGTTTACAATTTCTACATTTAAGGATATAACGGATAAAGTCGAAATGGAAGAAAGATTAAGAAAGTCCGATACACTGAACGTATTAGGACAACTTGCTGCGGGTATTGCTCATGAGGTGCGCAATCCAATGACTGCAGTAAAAGGATTTATACAATTGCTTGAGAACTCATTAAATAAAGAATCTGATCATGATATGTATTTTAATATTATTTCAACGGAACTCGCAAGAATCGATTCTATTATTAATGAATTTCTTTTTTTAGCAAAGCCACAGGCCGTGAGATATATGGAGAATGACATAATTAACATTATGCGGGAAACGGTTAAGTTATTAAATGCTCAGGCCCTACTGAATAATATCCAATTCCGTACTTATTATGAATATGGTTTACCAAAAATGATGTGCGAAGGAAACCAACTAAAAAAAGTTTTTATAAATATTATAAAGAATGCAATTGAAGTCATGCCGGATGGTGGATATATCACAATTACCATTAAACGTCTTGATGATCAAACTGTAAGAATTTCTATTCAGGATGAGGGTGGAGGAATACCACAGGATAAGTTAGAAAAGCTAGGACAGCCATTTTATACTACAAAAGAAAGGGGAAATGGTCTTGGATTAATGGTTTCATATAAAATTGTTGATGAACATAATGGGGCAGTTCAAGTGGAAAGTAGTGAGGGAGTTGGAACAACTTTTCATATTATTCTTCCTATGAGTAATTAATTTTTTTTTAAAAATATAAGTAGGGAGAATGTAATTTATGTATTAAAATTAGATGTATATCTAATTAGATATATGTTAAAATTGATTTATTCATACTGTTGTTAAGAAAAGGAGTGAAGGATTATGCAATTAAACCGCATTGTTGCTTTTCATAAAACCATGGGCGATCCAACGAGAATAAGAATTGTTTATTTGTTATCAAAAGGGCCATTGCACGGACAAGCCATAGCAGGAAAGTTAGGTTTAACACCACCAACGATTACTCACCACCTTCATAAATTAAGAGATATTAATTTAGTTTATACAAGAAGAGAAAAAAATACGGTCTATTATTATTTAAACGAAAAGATTATTCTTCATCAAGCTGTTACATTAGAGAAAATTATTAGTCAAAAGGAGGAGTTAGAAGAAATGGAGCAAGACAACGCATATAGAAAGAAAGTACTAGACGCTTTTATTCAAACTGATGGAAAATTAAAATCTATTCCTGCTCAAAGAAAGAAAAAGCTTATCATTTTTGAACATATGGTAAAAGGGTTGAAAAAAGGTGTGAAATATGAAGAGAAAGAGATAAATGAAAATATTAAAAATTTTCATGATGACTTTGCCACAATTAGAAGAGAGTTTATTACGAATCAATATATGTATCGTGAGAATGGGATCTATGAAGTAAATCCTCCAGAAATGTGGGCGAAAATAGAATAATAGTAGTTGGCCTACTGTAGACGGCAAAATCCACTGCTGTGAGTGCTGGTTGGCCATTCATTATAAAGAAGCTGCGAATCTAATTTGGCTCTAAATAGACGAGCAAATGCTGACAGATATATAACAGTATTTGCTCGTATTTGATTTTAGCTAATCATGTATAAAATTCAGGTTTGCGATCATCGAAAACAGGGATGGTTTTCCTGACACGATCAACCTCCGAAAGATCAATCGTTGCTGTGACAATTTCCTCTTCTTCGGTACCACTTTTGAGAACTTCCCCCCAAGGATCAATGATCATCGAATGTCCAGCGAATCTATTATTAGGATCCTGCCCTACACGGTTACAAGCAATCACATAACATTGGTTTTCAATCGCTCTTGCCCTTAATAATGTTTGCCAATGATCGACTCTTGGTTTTGGCCATTCTGCCACAACAAAAATAGCTTTGGTCCCGTTTAATGTATGTGCTCGAAACCATTCCGGAAAACGAATATCGTAACAAATCATACCGGCTACTTTCTCACCATTAATGTTAAAGCTGCCTTTTTCTTCTCCGGCAGATAAAAATTTATGTTCATCCATTAATTTAAATAAGTGCATTTTATGATATTCTTGTAGCAATTCACCATTTTTATCAATTGAAATCATCGTATTAAAGTATTCCTCATCACGCTTAGTGGCAACTGATCCGCCTACGATATGGACTTGATATTGTTTCGCTAAGTTTGTTAAGAAGGCAATTGTTTTTTCACCTTTAACATCAGCAGTGGATGACAAATTATCTAGATCATATCCAGTTGTCCACATTTCGGGTAGTACAATAATATCTGGATATGGTTGAACTTCACAAGCTTCCTTTACCTTTATTTCTACATGCTTATAGTTTTCTTCAGGATGGCCAAATTGTATATCCATTTGTATACAGGCAATATGTAATTTCATGGTTAAAACTCCCTTATTTCAATCTTATTTATACTTTAAATATATACGATTTTTAAAAAGTTTACTACTGCTAATGATCTTAAATGTTTTGTCGAAAAGTAATGCAAACTATTCTTGGGAAGTGTCGAATCATGTTGATATAAAAAAAGATTGTCTTATTTTGCGAATCTATTTACTTTTATAAAAATTCTTGTAATAATTTCTCAAGTAGGCAAAAAATAATCGAAAGCAGGACAATTTTAGGAGGAGAAAAGTTGAAGTTAAATCAAAGGGAATTATTGGACAAGATTCAAATGAAAAGAGAAATTATGATGAAATGTGCGTGGAAAGTAGGTATTAATGACAAATTAACTATCCAGCATAGTCAGGAACTAGACATGCTTATATATGAATATCAGAAAGCAAAAATAAACTTCGAGCCCCGTAGGACCCGAGAATTTAAATTAAATATTAAACAATACCATGTAAATATAAAAACCAAAGCTGTATGAAATTAAAAAAGTTCAATTAATAAGATCATGAAAAGTAAACCAATGATAAAAGAATAGGTAGATGTTCTTTCATGACCATCTCCATGGCTCTCTGGGATTAATTCCTTATAAATAATAAATAGCATGGCTCCTGCGGCAAATGAAAGCCCATAAGGGACAAGTGAAGCAACATAAGAGGTTAAATAAAATCCTAATAAGCCTGTGAAAATTTCAATTGTTCCTGTTAACGTGGCAACGATAAATGCTTTGAATCTACTGATTTTTTGGTTGACCAAAAATAAAGCAACTAAGAATCCTTCAGGTGCATTTTGCAAACCAATGGCAAATGCAATTAAATTACCAGTGTCTCCTCCGTTTTCGGACGCATAACTAACACCAACAGAAAGTCCTTCCGGAATGTTATGAAGTGTAATAGCAGCAACAATTAACATCGCTTTTTCATCAAATTCAATCCCTTTTTTGTTATGAGCGATGTCAATATGTGGAATGTTTTTTTCTAGCAATGTTAAAGTTAAAACCCCTAGAAAAATTCCTACGACTAATGGTAAAAACCCTCCTGCATTTAATGCCTCTGGAATAAGACTCATTGTTGAAGCAGCCATCATAATACCTGCAGTAAATGCGAGTAATATATCACGCCATTTATGTGTCATCGATTGGCCAATAAACAAAATAATCAATGCACCAAGTCCTGTAGACATAGCTGAAAGGATTGTTCCATATAGCACTTCTGTCATTTTATAACTCACCTCTTTAGAATCATCCCTGATTTTTATCAATAAGATGCAGATAGTCATTTAGCCTAGTATATGCATAATCAAGGAAAGAGGTCATATAAAAAATGTGACCTCTTCTTTAATGTCAATTATGAATAGTAACATCCATTAATCATTCATTCCATTCAGCAATTTTTTGATCTGATGGTAACAAAAGAGTGAGGAACCCGATTAAAGGAAGTAACCCAGTGAACATCATCGTCTGGTTTATACCAACCCAGTCACTTAAATAACCTAATGCAATCGATCCAATTGCACCCATTCCAAATGCAAATCCAACTGTTAAGCCAGACATCATACCGATTTTACCAGGTACTAATTCTTGTGCATAGACAACTGTTACAGAAAAGCTAAGCATCAGTATAAAACCTGTAAGTGCCAAAAAAACAAACGCAACACTAGCTGGTACAAATGGAATGAGGATGGAAAATGGACAAGAAAGCGCCAATGATAAAAATATAACTGTCTTACGACCAAATTTATCTGCTAAAGGTCCTCCGAAGAAGGTACCAATAGCACCAGCTAATAAAAATACAAATAGCATTGTTTGTGCGCCGCTGATAGAGAAAGCATAATTCTCAATTGCATAAAAGGCATAAAAGTTTGTCATCCCTGAAACATACCAAGATCGGGCAAAAATAAGAATGAGCACAATAGCTAATGCTATTTTTACTGATTTGGTAAGTGGTTTATGTGCAGCTACCTTTTTCTTTGCCTTTTTATTAGCTGCTTGCAATCTTAGATTTTTAGCATACCAAATGGCAATATAGGCGAGAAAACAAACGGCTAAAAAAGCGGCAATAGTAAACCATAAAGCGCCTTTTTGCCCAAAAGGAACGAGTACCAAGGCCGTAATTAATGGGGCTAGCGATTGACCGCTATTTCCACCAACTTGATAAATGGATTGAGCTAATCCTCTTCTTGGTCCAGCGGCCATGTATGCAACTCTTGAGCCCTCAGGATGAAAAATAGCAGATCCTAATCCTATAAATATGACGGAAATGATAATCCATTCATACTTAGGCGCAAAAGCCAATCCAATGATACCGAATAAAGTAATGGTTAAACCAATTGGTAAGGCAAAAGGCATTGGTTTTTTGTCTGTCATGTTGCCAATAACAGGTTGAAGAACAGACGAAACAATATTTAATGCAAAAGCAATCATCCCTAACTGGGTGAAACTTAGTCCCATTGATCTTTCTAAAATAGGAAACATTGCGGGGATGATTGCCTGAATGGCGTCATTTAACAAATGACAAAGCCCAATGATAAATAAAATACGATAGCTAGTATATCCTTGTTTAGGAAGGGCTTTAAGAGAAATAGCTTGGCTCATAGGGAAGGACTCCTTTTATGTAAGAATAATTCAATATACGAAATAATTATTGAAGTTAAATGAACAAAAATCAAGTCTTTCTTTAAAAAAATTGAAATATTCAAAAAGACATCCTTTTCAGTAACCACTTGTTCTTCAATCCTCAAACATTAGTTGTAATTGGATTTCAACTATTCTTCATCCTTTTTTATTTCTTATTGCTCGAAAGACTATGTATATTAGAACTTAGTCCGATTCTATGCCATTTAGGTAACATATAGAAAAAATGGTAGTAAATGAAAAAAATGAAGGTCGATTCCTTTGTTATTAGCCTTTCCAGCAGAAGGAAACATATCCATCTTATAAGGGAAGCAAATCTTTTATAAGGCTTCCCCTATGATTGATATGTTTAAGCATCAAATGAATGAGAATCTAGCGGTAAAATGATTGTCACAACTGTACCGTTAGAAGCACTACTTTCGATTGTGATTTCTCCCTTATTTGCTTCGACAATCCTTTTGCATACAACAAGTCCAAGGCCTGTACCATAATCTTTAGAAGTATAAAATGGTTCAAAGATTCTGTCCATCTCTTTCTTTGGTATACCTACTCCAGTATCCTTAATGGTGAGATAACAATGATGAGCGCTTGTTGTGAGAGATATTGACAAATATCCATTACTACTCATTGACTCAAGAGCATTTTTAGCGATATTTAAAAACACTTGCTTCATTTGATCTTTGTTGCAATATATTCCTACGGGTTCTTCTGGTAAAGAATCTTCATAGTGAATATTGGCTAAGTTGGCTTCAGATTTAATAAGTGGTTCAAGTTCACGTATAATATCTTGTACATAAATATGTTCTTTCTTTTCAATTGTCGGCTTCCCAAGAATTAGAAACTCACTGACGATTTCATTGATACGACTGATTTCATTATTTATAATAGAGAAATAATACTGATCTTCTTCTTGTTTATGTTTCTCTGATAATAATTGAATCAATCCTTTCACACCAGTAAGTGGATTCCTGATTTCATGGGCTGTACTTGCAGCTAAATTTCCGACTAGCTCTAGTTTCTGTATTTCATTTTCTTTCTCAGCGTTTTTGGCATGTTTTTTTAACATGAAATATTTTATAAAGAAAAAGAAAATATGAAGCAAAATAAAAAGGGGAAAGAAGAAGATTGCAGTACGCTTAAGTAAATTACCGCTAGCGACATCTGAAACACTCACTTCAATATTCCAAGGCAGACGATCAATTGGTAAAGTATAAACTTGATCATTCTTACCTATACCACCATTCATATTCATTATTTGCTTTCCACTAGAGTTCGTAATGGAGATGGAAGCATCAGGAGTAAGCATTTTCATAATATTTTGCATGTAATCTACTCTTAAATGTGCACCTACTATTCTTTCTAGTTGGAAATTAACATCAAGAATAGGGTTTGCAATCCCGATGACTTGTTGTTCAGGTGTTAATGTTTCCACTTCTTCGGATATAATTAAATCATTCGTGCGCATAATTTCTTGAATATATGGATCATTATTAAAGTCATGATCCTTTAATAATTCTGATGTTCCTGTTTCCAAAGTACCTGTTGCGTCCAGTAGAAACATGCTGCCATATCTCATGTCAGTTAATTGTGTGCTTCTTACTACTTCTCGAACAGCTTCCATATCATCTTGAGCGTCAATTGATAATGCTAAAATATCTAATGTGGTAACTGTTTCAGAGATGAATTGATTCCAGTTTTTTTGATGAATGGTTGCAATCCACTTTGCGTCATTTAATCTTTCTGTTTCTTCACGGTCTGTTACATAATGATAAATAGTAAGCATTCCTAAAATAGACGGCATAATAACTATAATTACATATAGGAAATAATTATTCTTTCTTTTCATTTTCTTTTTCTTCTCCATAAAAATCGGATCCATGAGTATTTTTTAGTAAAAATATAGAAATTGACAGTAGGCTGTTCGTTACTTATAATTAGTTTGAATTCAATAATCTATATTTTAAATTATTTTAGGAGGATTGGAGACATGACAGAATCTAGCCAATCACTCAAACTATATATTGTGCTTTCAAGAGCGAATAGAGCGATTAATGAAATTGTTAATCGTAAAATTCAAACCTATGGATTAAATCCAACTGAATTTGCTGTACTAGAATTACTATATCATAAAGGTAATCAACCTTTACAGCAAATAGGTGGTAAAATTTTGCTTGCTAGTGGAAGTATTACGTATGTAGTTGACAAATTAGAAAGTAAAGGGTATTTGCGAAGAGTTGCATGCCCGAATGATCGAAGAGTGACTTATGCTGAAATATCAGAAGATGGTAAGGCGTTTATTGAAAACGTATTTCCAGGCCATGAAGAGTACATTCATGAATTAATGAGTGAATTAGATGCAGAAGAAAAAGAGACAGCTATAGAATTAATAAAAAAACTCGGGTTATCTATTAGTAATCGATAAAAACGGTTCATAAAGAATCGTTTTTTTCTTTTATTGTAGAATGGTGAACTATAGTGAGTATTTCTATGTTAAAAGTTAATTGAAAACTTCTAATTAAATTTAATCATTATTAGTTCCTACTTAAGTCCTGAGCATTATTTAATGATAAATATGCAGGATTTTATAATCTATTATAGAAAGAGTTAACTTAATTAAATTTTTTTCTTCATGAAATACATACAAATTAGCGATTATTACTTGGAGGTGTAGGGGGATGAAATTTCCTGATTATGAATACAAAAGGCCACAAATGGACAAAGCAAAAGTTCAGTTTGATGCTGCACTACTGGCATTTAAAAAAGCAAAAACAGCCGAGGAACAAATAGAAGCGATGAAGAAGATTAATCGTATACGAAATAAATTGTATACGATGTTAAATTTAGTTATGATTAGGCACTCGATTGATACGAATGATGAATTTTATCAACAAGAACAAGATTATACAGATGAAATAGGCCCAGAGATTGAAGGACTTAGTACACAATTTTATGAAGCACTAGTGCAATCTAAGTTTCGCGAAGAGCTCGAAAACAAATGGGGCAAACAGCTATTTGCTTTAGCAGATAGTGAATTGAAAACTTTCAAGCCGGTAATTGTACCATTATTGCAAAAGGAAAATAAACTGACAAGTGATTATAATAAGTTAATCGCTTCCGCAAAAATAAATTTTGATGGCAAAGAATTAACATTAGCACAGCTAGATCCATACATAGAATCGAAAGACCGCCAACTAAGAAAAGAAGCGAGTGCGGCTAAATTCCGATTTTTGGAAGATAACGAACATAAACTAGACCAGATCTATGATGACTTAGTTAAAATAAGAACTGAGATTGCACATCAATTAGGGTATGAAAACTTTGTTGAACTAGGGTATTATCGAATGCTTAGAATTGGATATGATGCCAAGATGGTTGCAAAGTTTAGAAAACAAGTGGAAGAGTTTATTGTCCCGATGGTCGCTAAATTAAAAGAAAGACAGCGCCTAAGAATCGACGTGGATTCCTTAAAGTACTATGATGAACCGTTTAATTTTCTTTCTGGAAATGCAATCCCTAAAGGCTCCCCCGATTGGATTATTAATAAAGGACAAACGATGTATCAAGAACTTTCACCAGAAACAGGCGAATTTTTTGATTTCATGATTGATAATGAATTAATGGACTTACTCGCGAAGAAGGGGAAAGAAAGTGGAGGCTATTGTACGTTTATTGAGGATTATCAAGCACCATTTATCTTTTCTAATTTTAATGGGACATCAGGGGATATTGATGTTTTAACACATGAAGCAGGTCACGCTTTTCAAGTTTACGCAAGCAAAGGTTTTGAGATTCCTGAATATATATGGCCAACACATGAAGCGGCAGAGATACATTCAATGAGTATGGAGTTTTTCACTTGGCCATGGATGGATACGTTTTTTAAAGAAGATGGAGACAAATATCGCTTTGCCCATTTAAGCAGTGCCCTAATTTTCTTGCCTTATGGCGTAGCTGTTGATGAATTTCAGCATTGGGTTTATGAAAACTATCAAGCTACTCCAGCGGAAAGAAAAGCAGCATGGAGAAAGATTGAGAAAAAGTATATGCCTTATAAAGATTATGAAGACAACGACTATCTAGAAAGAGGCGGTTATTGGCAAAGACAGGGCCATATTTATAGCTCGCCATTTTATTATATAGATTACACGTTAGCGCAAATTTGTGCCTTTCAATTTTGGCAAAAATCACAAGAGAATCATGAAGAAGCTTGGAATGATTATCTTCATTTATGTAAACTTGGCGGTAGCCAATCATTTACAGGATTAGTATCTGAAGCAAATCTGATTTCTCCTTTTGAAGATGGTTGTGTAGAATCCGTTGTTGGATCAATTGAGAAGTGGCTAAATCAAGTCGATGATAAAAAACTTTAAAGAATGAGTGGAAAAAGGAGAGGCAAAACCTCTCCTTTTTTGATGAAATTATCTTCTTTTTTATCGAATGACAATATTATCTTCTACTAAAACTGCGGTTAATTCGCTTTGTTCTTCCTCATCAATAATTTTGTCTGCAATCTTATCTTCTAATTGTTCCTGAATGACCCTTCTGAGAGGGCGGGCACCGAATGCAGGGTGATAACCTAATTGTGCCAATTTTGCTTTTACCTCATCTGTCACACTTAGGTGTATATTAGATTGTGCTAAGATTAAATTCAATTCTTCTAATAGTAAATCAGTGATAATAAGAAGATGCTCTTTGGTTAATGATTTAAATTCAACAATATTGTCAACCCTGTTTAGAAATTCAGGTTTAAAGAATTGTCCTAATGAGTCGAGTATACTTGCTTCATTCCAAGCTTTATTATCCGTTGCAAAGCCGACTTGGACTTCTTTTGTTTGAACACCGGCGTTACTTGTCATAATAATAACGGTTTCGTTAAAGTATACAGTCCTACCTTGACTATCTGTTAAGCGACCATCTTCAAGTATTTGTAGAAAAAGGTGCTGCACATCGGGATGTGCTTTCTCAATCTCATCTAATAGGATAATGCTATACGGATTTCTACGTACTTTCTCTGTTAATTGTCCTGCTTCTTCATGGCCAACATAACCTGGAGGAGAACCAATAATTTTCGCTACACTATGTTTTTCCATATATTCACTCATATCAAGTCTTATCATAGATTCTTTTGTACCGAATAATTCTTCAGATAATGTTTTCGTTAATTCTGTTTTACCAACACCTGTTGGTCCAACAAATAAAAACGATCCGATAGGTCGATGTTTAGATTTAAGACCTGCACGACTTCTTCTAATAGCTTTTGCTACTTTTTCGACTGCTACTTCTTGGCCAATAACTTTATGGTTTAGATTTTCTTGTAAATGTTTCATCTTAGATTGTTCATCTGTCATTAATTTCCCGATTGGTATACCGGTTTTATCTTCAATGATTTTTTGGATATGTTCGACTTCTACTTTCGCTCTTTCTCTTGTGTTTGAACCAAGAGCCT
The DNA here is from genome assembly GCF_044790165.1 of Cytobacillus kochii. Lineage (NCBI taxonomy): Bacteria > Bacillati > Bacillota > Bacilli > Caryophanales > Bacillaceae > Cytobacillus > Cytobacillus kochii. The sequence goes on from NZ_CP085254.1 coordinate 1,740,272, forward strand.
TCTCCAATTCTGTTTCTTTATCTCTTAATTGAGCTGCTTCTTCATACCTTTCTTCTTTAAGCAACTGTTCTTTTTGCTTTGCTATTTCTTTTAAACGCAATTCAATATCCTCATCAGAGGAAACACCTAATGTTAGGTTTAATTTTGAGCCAGCTTCATCCATAAGGTCAATTGCTTTATCTGGTAAGAAGCGGTCTTGAATATATCTTGACGATAGTTCTACACAAGCTGTGATGGCTTCCTCTGTATAAATAACATCATGGAAGCTTTCATAACTGTCTTTTAATCCTTCGAGGATATGTCTTGCTTCCTCTAAACTTGGTTCTTTGACGTGAACTGGTTGGAATCGTCTTTCTAATGCTGCATCTTTTTCTATTTTTCTATATTCAGAAAGAGTAGTTGCCCCAATTAATTGCATCTCACCACGTGCTAGTGCAGGTTTTAAAATATTGCTAGCATCCATCGATCCTTCAGCTGAACCCGCACCAACTAATAAATGGATTTCATCAATAAAAAGGATTATGTTTTTTCGTGTTTGTACTTCATTTATTAGTTGTTTCATTCTTTCTTCAAATTGACCTCTAATACCTGTATTCGAAACAAGAGAGGCCACATCTAACAAATAAACTTCTTTATTGAGTAATTTCTTTGGTACATCACTATTAGCTATTTTTAGTGCAAATCCCTCAGCGATAGCTGTTTTTCCAACACCGGGTTCACCGATTAATACCGGATTGTTTTTACTTCGTCTATTTAGTATTTCAATTACCCGTGCTATTTCTTTATCTCGACCAATCACGGGATCAATGAGCCCCGCTCTAGCCATTTGCGTTAAGTTTTTAGCGAATTGATCAATGAATCCACCACTACCATTTTGTTTTCTTTGAGATGGTTCATTCGGTTGTTGTTGACTTTGATGATGAGCATCTTGCCCATTTGTCAATTGTTTAAAAAGATCATCGAATGGTATAAAACCTGAGAAACCATTCATCGTTGGACCAAAGGCAGGAAGAGATTGTTTTTCTTTCTCGTAACAGCTTTGACAAAGACGAATGGTTGTCTCCTTACCGTTAATCGCATATCTCATATTGACATTCGCTTCATTTTGTTTGCATGCTTGACATTTCATTAAAGTTTCCTCCTTTTGACTTTGACTAACTTTGACCTTATGGATACAGTATACTTTGACCTTATTCGACTTTCAAGTATTTTGATTAAGTTTTTTATTTAAATAGAAAAAAGGTATTCAGTAAGAAAAAGCTCGTCTTTGTTTGTCCTTCTTTACATATATTGTGGAGAAGGAGGAGATCGACTTGACGAAAATTAATTGGGGAGCTTCCTTTCAAATCGCAGCAGTCTATGTAGGGACTGTTGTTGGCGCAGGGTTTGCAACTGGCAGGGAAATCGTCGAATTCTTTTCGAGATTTGGTTTTATTGGTTTAATTGGGATTTTAATGAGTGGATATATATTTGTGTTTTTAGGATCAAAACTAATGATCATTGCTGCAAAAATAAATGCAAGATCTTTTCAAGAGTTAAATACACATTTGTTTGGAAAGCATTTTGGTTTAATTATCAATGGATTAATGCTCATCATGTTATTAGGTGTCTGTGCTGTTATGCTTTCAGGTGCAGGTGCTGTGTTTGAAGAACAGCTAGGATTATCTAAATCAATTGGTGTGGTATTTACAATTGCTTTATCAATTATAACAATGCTTGTAGGTATAAAAGGATTATTTGCTGTAAACGTGGTTGTCGTTCCTATGATGATCAGTTTTAGTTTTATCTTATTGTTTTTCTCTATTCAACAGCCGTTCTTTTTAGAAAATATCTTATATATTCCTTTTGCTGAGGATGGTTGGAAATCAGTTGTATCTCCATTTACGTATGCCGCATTCAATTTAATGTTAGCGCAAGCTGTGTTAGTTCCAGTTGCTTCGGATATTAAAGATATACATACGATTAAATGGGGAGGATATTTTGGTGGGATTGCACTGACAATGATTTTAGTTTCTAGTCATTTGTCATTGGTGAATATTCCTAATTTAGAAAGTTATGAAATTCCTATGGCTGCTATTATGAAGTCACTTGCGTCCTCAATATATTGGATATTCGTATTTGTTATTTATGGTGAAATCTTTACTTCAGTGATTGGAAACGTTTTTGGAGTGGAAAGGCAAATTCGGCAATATTTTAATATTCCTACGGTTGTAACAGTGATTGGGATTTTTACCGTCTGCTATTTCGGTTCATTCATTGAGTATGGAGAACTGCTTTCCTATTTATATCCTTTATTTGGTTATATTAGTTTAACATTTATTATCTTATTATGGATGAAAAAAGAGACTGACAGCTAGGACAGTCTCTTTTTTTATTATTTTGTTTGAATGGTTTTTGCCATTTCAATAAAAGCATCTTTATAGTTGGCATCTTCATTCTTATTAAATAAAGTAAGCTTTACTTGGGCTGAATCATTGTGGACAATAAATGCCGTTACTGTATCGGTTTCAGATGAAGCTTCCATCATAACAGCATCTTTGAAAAAGTCATCTTGAGGAAGAGAAGGATGCTCTACTTCTTCGTTAACAGATTGAAGTTGGATCATTGTATTCTCTTCAAGTTGTTTCATGTCTACTTCTTCAGGAAGTACCTCAATTCGCATAAACACCTCAGATTGATCATTTAAATGGAGGATATCTTTATTTGGTTCCTCTGCAGTTAAGGTGAAATCAGGTAAAACATGTAAAGAAAACGCTTGATTGTCACTTTCTTTAAGAAAAGCAGTTTCTTCTTTTGTTTCACCGTCTATTTCATATGATAAATTTTCCTCCATCACGCGAATTTCATTTTCTTTTTTTTGGCTATCGTCTTTGTTTTCGTTTTGATTTTCATCTTCATCTACTTCTTCATTTGGTGGATTACTATTATTATTTTCACCATTGCCATTGTCTGTTTCTGACGTTCCGCATGCTGCTAATAGAAAGATAGCTAAGGGAACAGTTAACCATTTTAAAAAGTTCTTCAAAACAAATTTCCTCCCTAAGTTACGTAATCAAAGCATTAGACGAGAAATGCTGTGTACTTGTTACAAATTTCCTCTAATAATTTTGGATAAAGCTAACAGCTATATGCTTACGACCATTTTACAAAATCTATCTGGTTATACTAGAGGAAAGAATACAAAAAGGAGCAAGGAAAATATAATATGTGAAGTGATAAGTAAAACAATGCTTCTTTTCCAAAGGTAAATGGTTCCCCAATATAATCCTGCTATTAATGCTGCCAGTACCAGAGCCCATGAGCCTGAATAAAACTGTACAGAAGCAAAAAGAATAGAGGAGATGCCAACAGCAAGAAAACCATTGGTATAGTTCATTACCCTCTTTTGTACAAATCCACGCCAGAAAATTTCTTCACCTGGAGCGAAAAGGAATATTAATAACAGATACTGCCATATATTCTTTGCGCCATAATAACTATAGAGCCTTTCAACAGGTTCTGTGATCGAGAGGCCGATAAAACTTAATACTGTATAACCTAACCAAAAAATGCCATATAGAAAAACCCCTGATAAAGTACCCCATAATAAGTTTTGGGTAAAGGTTTCTTGATGATCTAGTTCTATACTTATAATGGCAAAACTAATAAGAAATAACATGGTGGCACTAAAGATATACCAGAAGATTGATTTGTCCTCAAATGTGAAATACATTAGTACATGTGCAAGGACGATCCCGACAATTAAGCGAATGTCAGGTGAATTCTTACGCATTTCATATAACCCCTTTCATGCAAGACAATCATTATTCTATCAAAAAAGCAGTAAAAAAAATATGATTATCTTATTTGAGGATTATATTTATGACGAATATATGTCAAAGAGAAAGAAAAGGGTGAGTATATAGGTAGAACTAGAGTAGAAAGATAGTATGAGGGATAACTATATATTCTGTCTGAAGGAACTAGATGTTATTATCGCTATTCTCATTGAAGCAGGAGTAGCAGAAAAGAAAAAATCCAAACAAATCTGAATTCTTATGAAGGAATTCACTTTGTTCGGACTTTTTTTAATGAAGTGTCGATTAATTTATAGTTATTTTTTATGTGTAAAAAATAAAATGGGTATTTTGGATTTATATTAATTTTCTTGGACAATTTTATAGTTTTTATGATTTACAACTGTCCTGTGTTCTAATTCTAAATCTCTGTAGTTTTCCATATAGCTCAAGTCAACGATGACGGAGTTCTCATTTACTTTTTCGACAATGCCCCTTAAGCCATCTCTAAATTCAATAATGTTTCCAACTTCAGCTTTTTTCACATAAATTGCCCCTTTTCTTTCCAAATTTTTTGTTAATAACCATTTTGCACTAAAACTGTTTTTTCGTAAAGGAATTTACACTAATAATACGAAAAATATAAACCCTTTTGAGTGACTTGTCTACATTTTCCTCCTTTGCTGTAAACCATAGTTCTTACGTTGTTTTATGGATATAACCTAAATCTAATTGATTCTCTTTAAAAGAGCGCAGTTTTTTTATAAAATAGAAGGAAGCAGAGGTGAATAATATGGATGCATCATCAATAGAAGAAATCATAAACAAATTAAAGGACAAAGAGATAGAAGAGTACTATGTGAAAAAAGAAGATTTTTTAACGTTTCGCTCAGTCATTGTAAAAAGGGAAGATTTTAAATACATTAGAGGAATTGCACAAAGAGGTGGGGATGTTATTTATCAATATTTAACTGAACCTAGAAGTTAAAAAAAGGTTTGTTTTTTATACATGTGATATAGTAAAAGAATCCTAAAAAATGTGTTATTCTAATGGATATCTATATTACATATAAGAGTGATGAAAAAGGAGATCGATGAAAATGATAGAGAAAAAATTTATTGTAACTTCACCAACAGGGATTCATGCTAGACCAGCCACACAATTAGTGCAAACAGCGAGCAGATTTACTTCAGATATTCAATTAGAGTATAAAGAGAGAAAAGTAAATCTAAAATCAATTATGGGTGTAATGGCATTAGCAGCTGGCAAAGGTGCGGAAATTACTATTATCGTTGATGGTAACGATGAAGAAGCGGCTATTGAACAACTTGCTACAATGCTTAAAGAAGAAGGTCTTGCGGAATAATGGCTTTCTTACAAGGGATACCTGCATCAGAAGGAATCGCTATTGCAAAAGCTTTTCGCTTTGAGCCAATTGATGTGAAAATCGAGTGCAAAAAGGTTGAAAACAGTACGAAAGAAGTTAACCTTTTTTATGAAGCACTCGAAAAAACCGTTGATGAATTAAAGCAAATTAAAGAGCATGCGAGTACCGAGGCAGGAATTGAAAATGCTACAATTTTTGATGCACATCTTCTTGTTTTGAGGGATCCGGAATTAATTGAACCAGTGATAGATCGGATAATGAAGAAACAGTACAATGCAGAATTTGCTGTGAAAGAAATAACCGATCACTATATTCATTTATTATTACAAACTGAGAACGAGTATTTAAAAGAAAGAGCAGCAGACATTAAAGATGTTGCCAATCGATTGCAGGCACATCTTTTAGGGATACCTGTTTTTGACCCAGCCATGGTGACGGAAAATGTAATTATTGTATCCGAAGATTTAACTCCATCAGACGCAGCGCTATTGAATCCTAGCAAAGTGAAAGGGGCAGTGACAAATGTGGGAGGTAAAACCTCTCACGCTGCGTTCATTGCCCAATCACTTAATATTCCCTCTGTTGTGGGTACAAAAACGGCCTTAGGTGATATCGAGAATGGTGATGTACTGGTAGTTGATGGGTATTCGGGTATCGTTCATATTAACCCGACGCCTGAATTGATTGAAGAATATGAAAAGAAACAGGAACAGACTTTAAGAGATTTGTCCGAACTATCTTGGTTAGCAAAAGAAAAAACAATTTCACTCGATGAGCAATATTTCTCTATTGTTGGAAACATCGGTAGCATGGAGGAAGCAAAAGGGGTTATCGAGCATGGGGGAGAAGGAATCGGCTTATTTAGAACCGAGTTTCTTTTTATGGAAAAAAAGCAATTACCGACTGAGGAAGAACAATTTCACGTTTATAAATCGGTTCTAGAATCGATGAATGGCAAACCGGTAGTTGTTCGAACTATTGATATCGGTGGCGATAAAGAGCTGCCATATCTAAAATTATCAAAAGAAATGAACCCTTTTTTAGGCCTACGGGGAATACGCTTCTGTTTAGGTGAACAATCAATTTTACGGACACAGTTACGCGCATTAATAAGGGCAAGTGCGTTTGGAACATTAAAGATTATGTTTCCTATGGTTGCTGTAATTGAAGAGTTTAGACAAGGGAAGCTTATGTTCAGAGAAGAATGTGAGAAACTGATAGAAGAAGGGGTAGAGATAGGTCATATAGAACTTGGTATGATGGTCGAAATTCCAGCTACGGCACTGATGATTGAGGCATTTGCAAAAGAAGTAGACTTTATCAGTATTGGTACAAATGATCTCATTCAGTATACATTGGCTGCCGATCGATCTAATGAGCAGGTGTCGTATTTATATCAACCTTACCACCCTGCTATTTTACGACTCATCAAAAATGTCATTGATGCTGCCCATAAAGAAGGGAAATCCGTCAGTATATGCGGTGATATGGCGGGCAATGAGGTCGCAATACCATTATTAGTGGGAATGGGCTTAGATGAGTTCTCTGTTCACTCAGCAGCCATAATTAAGACCAGAGCGCATATACGTAAGTTAAATAAGTCAGAAATTGAGAAAAAAATAGATATTCTCCTTAATTTGCCGAATGCTGTTGAAATTGAATCGGCACTAGAAAATTTTTTCTATAAAAAGTTATAAAAAATGGTTTATGTTCTGACTGATGCGGGTAATTCTTAAATATGCACTTAAGAAAACCTTAAGTCAGCTAAATCATTCTCATTTTCCCCTTATTAGCTAGCCGATTGGCTAGCTTTTCTTTTTGTTCTAAACTTAGATTTAGGAGGATCTATCGGCTTATTTATGGTGTATTAGGGTATTTACGTGAGGGCAATTTTTTATTTCGTTCAATAAGCGTATATCGTAGATAAAAAAACCGAACAAAGGTATTGTTCGGTTTCAAGAATTTTGCTAAAAACTTATTAGTTACAACGATTTTATTAATTTATTTCTTTTGAATTGTAATTGTCCAAGCGGCATCTCCAAGTTGTTCATAGTTGGTTACTTGGTGACCAGCTTCTGCAGCCCAGCGTGGAAGACTTTCAGTTGCTTGTGTACAATCAAATTGAATAATTAGTTCATCTCCTGATTGGATCGATTCAATTGCAGATTTTGCTTCCACTAATGGAAATGGACAAACTTGACCCATTACTTCTAATGTTTTTTGCATGTTTGTTTCCCCCTATACAGCTTGTTGTGATGTCGTACTTTGAGAAGCACGTCTTTTCTGTGGTCTAACATAGACAAAGTAGGCAGCGGTCCAAGTACCTAAAATAATAAATAAGAGACCGATCCATCCTTGCCATGTCATCATTGAAGTCATTACTAGTCCATTGCCTATTGAACAGCCACCCGCAAGGCTAGCTCCAAACCCCATCAATAATCCACCAATAAAACTATTTATACCTGTTTTTTTATCAGGCATTCTAAAACGAAATTCCTTGCTGCCTTTGGCTGCGATAAATGATCCAATGAAGATTCCTAATACAAGAAACACTCCCCAGTTAATAAATGCAGCATCACCAATCACTAAATATTGTAGAATGTTTGCAGATGGTGTTGTAATGCCTAAACCAAACATTCTACCTGTAGCAGCGCTTAGTGGCCATGCAAGGAGAGCGATTAGCCCTACAAGAATTGCAGTGACAAATGGATGCCATCTTTTTTCAAACAATAAATGGCTAAGTCCAGTCCGTTTAGGTTTTAAAGATGGTATCGCGATTTTTGGCTTTCTAAGCTCTCGATAAACAAGACCGCCAGTTATAAGTAATAAAGCGATAATGAAAATCCAGTTGCTTATACCAAATGTAGCAGCAATTGAGTTTTCCGGTAAAGTAATTGAACTTATTTCTGTATTTAAAGGTGCGAGTACGCCTGTTTTCATAACCGCAGCCATTACCATATAAGCGAACAGAGCAATCCAGCTACCTAGTAAACCTTCTCCCGCTCGATACCAAGTACCAGTCGCACAACCACCGGCTAATACGATGCCGATACCAAATACAAAAGAACCAAAGATAACTCCTAACCAAGCGAAATTACCAGCCGTGAAATCGATGATTCCTAATTGAATAAGAGTAAACACGCCAATACTTTGCACACAAATAGCAATGAGTAAGGCATAAAACATCCGATTATCTTTTGCGATGAACATATCACGGAAGCCCCCTGTTAAACAGAAGCGCCCACGTTGCATAACAAAGCCTAACAACGCACCGCAAATTAATCCAGTTATTAACATTTGTATCATATTTATCCCCTCTAATTCCGAGTAAACTTATAAGCCTTTACGATTTATGATGATAAAGGATAGACAGAAATATTGTCAAGGGTTTTTTAAGTAAATGAAAATAGAAGGATGAATAATTGTTGTTAAGTTTGACAATAACTGGATTAATCGTATCTGAAAGGGGAGTAGAAAATGTTGAGTCGTCGAATATTTATCGTATGCCTTCTCTTTTTTCTTAGTGGATGTACAAGTAATGATCAGCAATCAATTATTAATCATCATGCAGATGCTTTATTAACGAGAACGAATGAATTACAATTTAGATTTCAGTTAAATGATAAAGTTTTATTAGAAGAAGAAGCTTATGTCATTAAAGTCAATATCCATAATAAAGAACTAGCCTTAGCTTTAGGGGCAGATGAAATCTTTTATGGTAATGAAAACGGGCAGGCGGTAGAAGTGATTGAACCTGAAGGGAAGAAAGATTTCTTCATTTATATGGAACCCATTCCACTACAAAAAGATTTACATGTTTTTGACATTGAAAATATGATTGAGAATCAAGCAGTTTCTATCGAAATAATCAATAATGAGCATAGTGTGGCGAAGGGGTATTTAACTCATTTTTCTTCACAACTTTGATAAACCGTTATCTTTCAAATAGTAAATATAAATGATAGAATAATCAATATATTTATTTTGAAGGAGAGAGAGAATGAATAAAGAAGAGACGAAGATTGGTTTTATTGGTACAGGAGTGATGGGGAAGAGTATGGCTCTCCATTTGATTAAAGCAGGCTATACAGTCCTGGTCTATTCACGTACAAAGGAAAAAGCAGCTCAATTAATATCTCAAGGGGCTAGTTGGATTCATTCTCCTAAAGAATTAGCCAAGCAAGCAAACATTGTTATTACTATGGTTGGCTATCCTGATGATGTGAAATCAATCTATCTAGGTGAAGAAGGATTAATTGAAAATGCAAATCCACATACTTATTTAATCGATATGACAACGTCAACGCCTACTCTTGCGAAAGAAATTGCTGAAAGGGCAAAACAAAAAGAGATTTATGCAATTGATGCGCCTGTTTCAGGTGGAGATATAGGTGCTAAAAGTGGAAAATTGTCTATTATGGTGGGTGGTGAAGATACTGCCTATCAGGCAATTTTACCAATTCTACAATATATGGGCGAAAACATTGTCTATCAAGGAGTTGCTGGAGCTGGACAACATACAAAAATGGCCAATCAAATAGCAATAGCCTCGAATATGATCGGTGTTTGTGAGGCGATTATTTATGCAGAAAAAGCAGGATTAAATAGTGAGAACGTATTAAAAAGTATCACTAGTGGGGCAGCTGGGAGCTGGTCACTTTCAAATCTTGTCCCACGAATGATTTCTGGTGATTTCTCTCCAGGTTTTTATATAAAACACTTTATTAAAGATATGACAATTGCCTTAGATGAAGCGGAAAAAATGGGAATGGAAACACCTGGCCTAAGGTTAGCGCGAGAAATGTATGAAAAATTAGCTGCTGAAGGAGAAGGGGAAAGTGGAACACAGGCATTATATAAATATTGGGAAAGATAGTTTTTTATAAAAAGAAAAGCTTTGTCGGCAGGAAGTGGGCCGACAAAGCTTTTTTATTGTATTTCAAGAAAAGAAGCTAATCGATTTAAACCCTCTTCCAATGTAGTCATTGAATAGGCAAAAGATAATCTAAAATAACCTTCCCCGTAAGAGGAGAAAGCACTGCCAGGCACGACAGCGACACCTGATTGCTTCACTAATTGTAAACAAAAATCGAATGAGGATATTTGTTTCGATGGAATTTTTACAAAAAAGTAAAACGCTCCGTTCGGTTTAACCACCTCAAGATTCATCGCTTTTAGGCGCTGAAAAACATAATCCCGTCTTTTCTTATATTCTTCCTTCATGGGGAGAGCATCATCTATCCCTTTTGTTAATGCTTGTAGCGCAGCCATTTGCGAGATAGATGAGGCGCAAGTCACATTATATTGATGAACTTTTAAGATATGCTTAGCTATTTTCTCTGGAGCAAATAATAACCCGATTCGCCATCCAGTCATGGCATGTGATTTTGATAAGCCGTTAATGACAATGGTTTGCTCTTTTAATATTGAGCCAATGGAGAAATGTTGCGAATCAAAGCTTAACTCACTATAAATTTCATCTGCAACAATAAAAATATCTTTTCCTCTTATTAGATCCGCAATCTCTTCGATTTCACCTTTAGATAAACTGACACCAGTTGGATTTGATGGGTAAGGTAAAATAATTGCTCTTGTGTTTTCATTGATAAGAGGAAGTATGACGCTTGCTGTCATTTTGAATTGATTTTTTGTTATATCTGCATAGACGGGTGTTGCCCCACAGAGGCGAATAATCGGCTCATAGCCGGGATAAACCGGGCCAGGAAGAATAACCTCGCAATTTTCATCTAATATCGTTCTTAATGTAATATCTATTGCTTCACTAGCTCCTGAAGTAACAATCACTTCAGTTGATTCATCATAATCTAACTGATATTTTTCTTTAACAAAATCAGTTGCTGCTGCTCTTAATTTCAAATCGCCCGCATTATGTGTATACGATGTATAATCTTCATCAATCGCTAATTTAGCTGCTTCTTTTACATGTGTGGGTGTGGAAAAATCAGGTTGTCCGATAGTCAAAGAAATCATATCTTTTGTATCTGAGACCATATTAAAGAATTTTCTAATACCCGAAATTTCAATGGATTTAACTTTTGGATTAACTAAATGTTCCAATGGATTCACCTCAAATTAAAAATAATGAGAACGGTTCAAACATATTTATATGTAGTGTAGTTATACAAACCATTTGCGAAAAAAGATATTCATTGATTTTGTTGTCTTTCTACATTGATTCTTTTCCGAGTACATGGTTTTATCTCTTTATTGTACAAAAGTTTTCCTATAGGATAAACCTTTTTATTATGTAGCTTTTTTTACAATTTCTTAACTGCTAATAAATAAGGTTTTAGAAAAAAAGAGATAAAATAAATTCTAAAAAATGGTATGATGAAAGAAAAAATTACCTAATTTCAATTTGCAAATGTAGAGGGGAGAATGAGAGTGGAAATAGAAAGAGGATTAAAAAAGAAAAAAGGAAATCAATCGTGGAAGGCATATTTAACCTTACCCATCATTTCATGGGCATTATATGATTTTGCCAATACGATTTTTTCCTCCAATATTAATACCATTTTTTGGCCATTTTATATGCAGGAAATTATCGGGAATAATGAAGTACAAGAACAATTAGCGAATACTTTTATTGCTTACGCGAATTCAATAGCCAGTTTTTTATTGGTGATTTTTAGCCCATTGTTTGGTGTCCTCATTGACCGAACAGGGAGGAAGAAAAAATATATCGTTATCTTTACATTGTTATCTGTAAGCTTTACCATTTTAATGGGCGTATTTGCAGAGATAAATTTGACTAGTACCATCATGGGTGTTCCTTTGTATTTGGCTCTCGTAATCGTCTCATTTATTATAGCGAAGTTTTTCTTTCATTCGAGTCTTGTTTTTTATGACACGATGATAGCTGATTTAGGGAAAAAAGAAGATGTTCCTCTTATATCTGGATTTGGTGTTGCGATAGGGTATTTAGGGACATTGCTAGGATTAACTGTATATTTATATGTTGGAAACAGTGATTTCCATCATGCTTTTATACCAACTGCTATTTTATTTTTATTATTTTCATTACCATTATTCTTTTTTATAAAAGATAATCCGAAAAAAGTACAGGTTGAAAACAAAGCTTCTTTCTTGTCAGGATATAAGGAGATTTATAAAACGTTTAAAGAAATAAAATCACATCGTGTCATTTTTACATTTATGATTGCTTACTTTTTCTTAAATGATGCCTTAGCAACAACAATCGCAATGATGGCACCTTATGCGAGCACCATTGTTGGCTTTTCTGCAGGAGAATTTATCCTATTGTATTTAGTTTCAACTGTATCAAGTATTATCGGCTCTTTTATTTTTGGTTATATTACCAAATCAGTTGGTGCTTATCGGGCCATTAGATATGTGAGTCTGCTCCTATTAGTTGCTTTAATAATCGGTACTTTTGCCGTTAATGCCTGGATGTTCTGGATAGCTGGTAGTATGTTTGGAATCGCTCTAGGATCCATGTGGGTAACATCGAGAACTTATATTGTCGAACTTACACCAGAAGATAAGAGAGGCCAGTTTTTTGGATTATTTGCGTTTTCCGGCAAAGTCTCATCGATTATTGGCCCGTTTATTTTCGGAACGATTACGTATCTGCTTGCTTCTCACGGTAGTATAGCTAGTAGGTTTGGAATGGGCTCCTTAATCGTCTTAACGCTAGTGGGATTATTCTTCTTAAATAGGATTAAGCCTGAAGAGAACTAAAAATCTACTTCTTCTTATCTATACTTATTGGTTTTAGCCGATATAAGCTAAGAGTAAGAAAAAGATTGAGAGGAAGACGTTTATATGATTTCAGAGAGACAATCAGTTGTAGAAAGCGGCATGAATGAACTAGAAATAATCGAATTCAAAGTAAATAATCAACATTATGGAATGAATGTTTATAAGGTTAAAGAAATTGTTGCCCCATTGGCGATTACGCCTATTCCACATGCCCATCCATTTATTTTAGGGATTACACAACTCAGAGGTGAAGTTTTGCCCGTTATTAGCTTGAGAAATGCATTGGTTTCCAATCAAGACTCGTATACACACATCGTTAAAGATGACAGTAGTTTTCTCATTGTAGAGTTTAATAAGCAGAAGGTGATATTTCACGTGGATGAAGTAAGGCAGATTCATCGTCTGTCATGGGATCAAATTGATAAACCTGATGATATTTATAATAATGACAATAGTTATACACTTGGTGTAGTAAAACAATCAGAAAATATGATTCTGATGCTTGATTTTGAAAAAATCCTGACTGATATCAATCCCAATATTGGTTTCTCCAAAGATGATTTAAAAGCGGATATTGCTGGTGATAAAAAGAATGCGAGGATTGTTATTGCTGAAGATTCCCCAATGCTACGCAGTATATTAAAAGAAACATTAAATAAGGCTGGCTTTCAGCAGTTACTTTTCTTTGAAAATGGAGAAGAATGTTATAATCATTTAGCATCTGAGGAAAATAAAGTCGATCTTGTTATTACTGATATTGAAATGCCATTAATGAATGGTCACTTCCTTACAAAATATATTAAGCAAGATAGTAAACGACAATCCACACCTGTAGTTATTTTTTCATCGCTTATTACGGAAGATCTTCTACATCAGGGAAGGAAAGTTGGTGCAGATGCACAAGTAAGTAAGCCCGATATCCAAAACCTTGTAAACGTCATTTTAGAGTTATTGTAAATAAAATGACAGTCCACATTATTACTTGTCATTTTTTCATTTACTTGTTTATATAAGCTTAGAATTTAAGTAGATTCCATTCTTATCCCTAGGAGAATAAGATTTTTCCCAATATAAAACCCGAACCATTTGCTGTGTCCTCCCGTAAGTAGACAGGTTAAGAAATCTGACTACTACGGGAGAGTGGCAATTCGTTCGGGTTTTTTGGTTTATAGCTTTTTTTAGGTAGAATAAACTAGACTTCAGTCACTTCATTTTTATTTAAAAAGGTAAGGTACTATTTTAGAAGTAGGATTCCCCTAGTTTTTTAAATACAGGTTTTTCATATTTATTTGATTTACGATTATTTGGATGATGTTGGCCTTCTTTTAAACCGGTATAAGTCATGAGTAGCTTTTTGGCTTGGCTTAAAGAAATAGAGGAGCGTGGATTTCTTACTGACGAGTCCAGGTTTCCTAAATGGGGCAACGCTGTAAAATCCATTTTTGAAGGTGGTAAGTGAAAGGTGTAGGCACCACACTTAATTAATACATCTGATTGTTGTTGGCTATTTTTTGGGTTTCGTGAATAATGTAGACCAATCTTTTTTGCTTTACCTTCCTTCAGAAGCTTCTGTAGTGAATCATGTTTCACTTTATATAAAAACTTCGGATTTGGAGCCGTTTTGGCGTGACGGTTAACGGTGAAGATTGCTTGTGAGAGGTTTTCTACCGTTGGTTTTAACTGAGGGTGGTGCTCATTGCTTGCAGAGTTCAATTGAAGTACTCCTTTCATATTTTAGAAAAAATTAAATTATTAGTATACATTATACCCCTTTTTAAGAAAATACAAAAGGGTAAGTTCAAATACCCTATCATTTATTAAGTAATAACGACTGAAGTTCCATTGGGAACTAAACTAGCTAATTCAAGCACATCACTATTATGCATTCTAATACACCCTTTCGAAACAGCTTTTCCTATGGAACTCGGATCGTTTGTGCCGTGAATACCATACCCCTTCTTAGAAAGTGATAGCCATAATGCCCCAAAAGGACCTCCAGGGTTTGGTTCACGGTTGACGATAACGAATTGACCTACAGGTGTAGTTGTTAACATCTTACCAATTGCAATCGGATATGTTTTCACTAATTGCCTGTTTTTGAATAAGGAAAGCGTTCTTTTTTCTTTGGATACAACGATAGAATAGGGGATATCTGATGAATTAGGGAGTCCAGGGATTACTATTTGTTGCCCGATATATATAATTGATGGATTGACAATAGCAGGGTTTGCTAATAGTAATTGGTGATAGGGTATACGGTAATTTGCAGCAATCAGCTGCATCGATTCTCCAGGTTGAACAATATGATACATTTCCGATCCATCCTTTCTAGAGAAGGGTACCATATATATATGATAGCGGAAGTTGTAACATACATTTTTTTAAATGAATAGGAATGTGGGTAGATCATTTTTAAGGTGAGCTTTCATTTTAAATGAATAACTCACCCAATATGATAAAAAGACGATGTTATTGACTTTTTAAGGTGAAGATTGTTAGTTCAGGCCGACAGAGAAAACGAAAAGGTAGTCTTGTTGTCCCGATTCCTCTATTAACGTATAATTTAAGTGGTTTTTCATCCCCTACATCATAAAAACCTTCATAATAAACTTCTCCAAAGGGTGGCTTTACCAGTGCACCAATGAAGGGGATTTGAATTTGTCCACCGTGACTATGGCCGCTAAATTGAAAGTCTACATGATATTGACTTGCTTCATCAGCTAAGTCAGGGGCATGTGATAGGAATATATGATACCCGTCATTAGGTATGTCCGCAAAAGTAGTTTGGAAATTTGGTTTACCGAGCATCGCATCATCAATGCCTGAAATATATATGCTTTCATTATTGATGGTTACTTTTTTACTCTCGTTAAGTAAAACCTCAAATCCCGACTCTTCCATTATCTCTCTGTAAATATCAGAACCATATCCACCATGATCATGATTGCCATAGATAGCAAATTTACCAATCGATGCATTAAGTTTTGATAATATGGGACTAATTTGATTGATGTAAGGATACTCATTAGGTTTATCCATTAAATCTCCAGTAAAAAGAATTAAATCAGGCTGGAATGAGTTAATTTTATTCATTAATTTTTTGAGTTCATTTAAGTCATAATGAAAGCCTAAATGTGTATCACTGAATTGTACAACTTTTAAATTATGAAAAGAGTGGGGTAATTGAGGTTTGATGATGTTATGATGATTTACTTGTAAATATTTCGGCTCAATATCACGTGCATAAAAAAAGCCACCAGTACCGATAGCGGCTAGAGCTACGAAAGATCCCATACTTTTTTTCAAAAAACTTCTCCGAGTCATTTTATCTGCCATTACATTATACCAACCAATCTCTTTAATATACTCTCTCATACTATCAAATATATGAACGAAAAAACAGCAAAGACCAATATTTCCAATCATTGATAACAATTTGTAATAATTAACTAAACAAATTGTAAGGATATATAGTTTAGTAGTTTTTACATATAGATAAAAATTTTAATTTTCGACCTATTGGCAATATGTAGGGGAGAATATGATATAATGGGATATCGTATTAAAAGTTTAGATAAATGGGAGTGCCACTTTATGGAACCATTAGAAATCTTACAAGACAGCAAACAAATTATGCCGTATTTTTTTCCGATATTTAGTGCGGATGAGCATAGAATTATCGGTTATGAAGTGATTGGTAAGTTTATAACGGAAAATAATGAGATTGATTTGAAGTCATTTTTAGCTGACGAATCCATACCAGAAGAATATCTTAATAAAGTCGATGATATTTTGCTGGAAAAAGCGTTAGAGCATGCTATTCAAATGAAAGATGATGTAATGATATATATTAATCGCAATGTTGACTTGCTATTAAATCAAGATAGTGAGCATCTACTGAATATTTTAAAAAAATATGAGGATCAAGGTATTGCGTTAGATCGAATTGTTATCAGTATGACGAAAAGAACGCCAATCGATGATGATTTTGACTATTTGGATCATTTCATTAGTTATTATCGTACATATGGCATTAAAATCGCCATCGATAATTTAGGAGAAGCGAATAATAATCTAGAACAGATTGGGAAGTTAGCACCAAATATTTTAAGAATTGATTTAAAAGCTTTACGTTCTTCATCAAATAATCATCATTATCAAGAAATTCTTTATTCTCTATCAATGTTAGCCAGAAAGATTGGTGCAACATTATTATTTGAAAATATCGATATGGATTTTCAGTTGCAGTTTGCTTGGAGAAATGGTGGCAGATATTACCAAGGAGACTATTTGCATAAAGCTGGAAGTGTATTTGTTGATCGAGATATCTTGAAGGAAAAATTAAAAGAAAAATGTCATCAATTTATCACCTATGAAAAGAAAAAGTTGCACTCATTACACACGATAACTGAAAAGTTTAACGAAACGATGACAGAATACTTACAGAAAAATCATGTGTATGAATCTTATGTGCCATTCCTGACAAAACTAGCAACGAAGTTAGATCATGTTGCCTTTAGGTTATATATTTGTAATGAAGATGGTTTTCAACAAACTCCAAATATTTTTAAGAAAAATAAGAATTGGATACAACAAGATGAATACCTGCATAAAAATTGGAGCTGGAGACCATATTTTTTAGAGCATATAATGAGAATGAAAAGTAATAAAAAAGGTTTATTGTCAGATCTCTATACAGATATTGAGACAGGAGAAACAATTAGAACTTTTTCTTTTCCGTTAACAGCAACAGAGTATTTATTCGCAGATCTTTCCTATGATTTTTTATATGAGAGAGACGGGCTATTATAGATAAAGGCAATATCAACCAGCATAAATCATACTTTAGCGCACATCCTATCTTTACTAGAACGTATTATGTAAAGGAGTGAAATAGGGTGAGCGGCTGGTTAATTGCTTTAATCGTTGTTTGTTTAGTTCTCATCGTTTGGTCATTGTTCTCCACTTCATCTATATTAAAGGAAAAAGCATCAACGAATAAGGAACTGGATGCAGATATCCCCGATGAGGTGAAGAAAAGACCTTATTTATTCAATCCTATCCTTGTCGTCTATGTCGTTTTTTTCGTTGCCTTAGCAGCCATTACAATCTTTTACGTTTTTCGATAATTTCGTCTAAAAAGGCTTCCTCTTTTCACCTGGAAGCCTTTTTTATTCATTGATTATTCTTCTATTTCTAATAATTCTTTTAGCTTTTCTAAATTAAATCCGCTAATCACTTCGTTTTCGATAACGACCGTTGGAGTTGAGTAGGAATGATATGTTTGTGTTAGTGCTTTCATTGCTTTAGGATCTTTTTTAATATCTTTTTCTTCAAAAGAAAAACCGTAGTCTTTTAAAAACATTTTAGTAATTTCACACGGTGGGCATTCTGGTTGTGTATAAATAGTAATTGATTTCACGTACAATCATTCCTCCTGAAAAGTCGAACTTTGAAAAAATCTGGACTTTTTTTATTCTTTTACTTGTGTAATCATACCATATTAATTATCCTGTTAATATTGGCATGTGAAAAAAACGGTTTAGTAACCGCTTTTTTAGAAGTAGGATAAAAACATGCCTAGAGAGAAACCTTAAGTTAAAGGGTTGTTTTGGAAAGGAGATAAACAATTGTCACAATTACAAGGCATATTGACTAGATTAAAAAATTTACAAGAGCAGGCAACTGGCTCAGAACCCACACAGAGATTTTTTGAGGTGAATGGTGAAAGAAAATGCCAAGTTACTTATCATCCGAAAAACGAAACATTCGAATTGGAAGTTTACAATGACAAAGAGAAGCCTAAACGTTATCAATTTGATAATGTTGATATGATAACAATTGAAGTGTTCGAGCTCATTCAGTAATCATACCCTTATATGCGGAGAGACCAACTAAATGGTCTCTTTTTTTTAATTAGAAATAAAAATGAAGGCACCTGCTCTTGCTTACGTAGGGATACAAAAAAGCTTACATTCAAGATGATAGTCAATCCTCCAAAATAGAATGAGAAGTGAACCTATGGGCTAATAAAGCGAATAGTTAGCTTAGACAAATTGGCTATCCCTGTCGTCTTTGTGCAAAATAAAATAAATGTTAGACAATAGCATTAATTTTTCAGAAGGATATTAGGAAGTACAGTAAGTTTGAATGAAGCAACGGATAAATTATATTCACGAGAGAGTAAAACATGTTATCGAGTTAAATAAGGATTTGTCTCCTTCATTTCCATCGGCTAAATAATTTCATCGTTCTTCGGTCATTCTATAAAAGAGGTGATGTGATATGGTACCAGAGGTTATTTGTCCAAACTGTGATAGAAGAGCGAAGATGGATAAAACACTTACTGCGCAATCAAACCAAAACTTGATTTTTCATTGTCCTTACTGTCAATATCGTAGTAGAAATATTCATACAAGTAAAGGATAGGTTTATGGGGTAAATATAAGGCAGATGTGAGGAAACTATGATAAAATCATAATTGAATACAAATCATTAAAGTTTGAGGAGTTTTCAAATTATGATCAGTCTCCACAGTGAAGAGTTTTTAGAAATTGATATTAAAGACTTGCTTATTCCTTCAGAGCGAGTGGCACATGTTCAAATCGGCAATAATTTAGAGCACACCCTTTTAGTTTTGACGAAAAGTGGTTACACAGCTATTCCTGTCTTAGATCCTCACTATAAGCTCCATGGATTGATTAGCACTCCAATGATTATGGAATCTATTCTTGGTTTACAAAGAATTGAATTCGATCAATTGGAAGAAAAGCGTGTAGAAGAATTTATGAATCATGATGTACCACGCCTAAATATTAATACTTCTCTTAGAAATGCCACAGGACTATTAGTCGATCATCCATTTATTTGTGTTGAAGATGATGAAGGGTACTTTGAAGGTATTCTTACCCGTAGATCCTTATTAGTTCAACTGCAAAAAGCATTGCATAGCAAAAAGAAGAAGGACTAAAGCTCCCAAAAGATATTGGGAGCTTCCGTATGTCAAGATTATTCACCCGTTTGCCCGTATGTGAAGGGGAGTGGTGTGAGTTTTAGAGGTGGTGAACGTCAAAAGTGGCTTCTCTATCGGAATTCCATATGTTAAGTGTACTTGCACAAGAAATGAATATGCGTAAAGCAGCTGAACGATTGTTTGTATCACAACCAGCTCTTTCTCAAAGGTTACAAAATATCGAGAAAGAATGGGGAAGTAGATTATTCGTACGGTCTCAAAAGGGATTGTCCTTAACACCAGCAGGTGAAATGGTCATCAAGTTTGTTAATGAGGTCGTGGCAGCTGAGGAAAAGGTAAAAGAATCGATTCAGTCTTTAAATACTGAAGTATACGGGACATTGAAAATTGCTGTTGCTTCCATTGTCGGGCAAAATTGGTTACCTCAAGTATTAAAGAAATTTGTTAATCGCTATCCTCAAGCGAAAATATCCTTGATTACAGGCTGGAGTAGTGAAATTCTAAGATCACTTTATGATGACGATGTACATATTGGGATTATTCGCGGTACACCAGATTGGAAAGGTGTTAAGATACCTTTATTTAAAGATAGCCTGTATCTTGTTGATACAGAGATTAAGGATACGAATCAAATATTAGAAACCGATCGGCCCTTTATTCAATTCAAAAGTGATTCAAATTATTATCAAGAGATACAAGACTGGTGGTTAAGGAAATTTAAGACACCGCCGAAAAGGACGATTGTAGTCGATCAAATTGAGACCTGTAAACAAATGACATTAAATGGGATAGGTTATGCAATATTACCTGCCATTACATTAACGGGGATGGAGAAAAATATATTTATTAGTCCCCTACAGGATGAAAACGAACAACCTATTAGTCGTGATACATGGTTACTTGGATATGAATCAGCTTTTGAGCTGAAGCAAGTACAAGCATTTGTCGAATTAATTAAGCAACATATAGCTGAAGAACAAAAATGATAATATCACTTGTTTTCAATGCGTTAGTTTGTTAAATTAATTCTAGTTAGTTTATACATATATGAACATCAAAGGAGGAATTACAATGAAAATGATGGATGCAAATGAAATCATTTCTTTTATTCAAAATAGTACTAAATCTACACCTGTAAAAGTCTATATTAAAGGTGATTTAGAGAATATCGATTTTGGTAGCTCAAGTCAATCTTTTCTGAATGGTCAAAGTGGTGTCGTTTTCGGTGAATGGGCTGAAATTGAACAAGCAATTAAAAATAATGAAGCGAAAATTGAAGATTATGTAATCGAAAATGATCGCCGTAATTCTGCTATTCCATTATTAGATATGAAAAACATTAAAGCACGTATTGAACCAGGTGCAATTATTCGTGATCAAGTTGAAATTGGCGACAATGTTGTCATTATGATGGGGGCTTCTATTAATATCGGTGCTGCTATCGGAGAAGGAACAATGATTGATATGAATGTCGTCCTTGGTGGACGAGCAACTGTCGGTAAAAACTGCCACATTGGTGCAGGTTCCGTATTAGCAGGTGTCATTGAACCCCCTTCTGCAAAACCAGTTATTGTTGAAGATGACGTAGTAATTGGGGCAAATGCAGTTATTTTAGAAGGCGTAACTGTTGGTAAAGGTGCTGTTGTTGCAGCGGGTGCAATTGTCATTGATGATGTAGCACCTAATACAGTTGTAGCTGGTACACCAGCAAAGGTCATCAAACAAATTGATGATAAAACAAAATCAAAAACAGAAATTAAGCAAGAACTTCGTCAACTTTAATCATAAGGTAAAATGAATATAGAAAAAGCGTGGAAGTTTATTTCCACGCTTTTGTATATGGAGGAGAATAGTAGTTGATTGATAATCAATTTGTGAGAATACGCCGAGACTTGCATAAGATACCGGAACTAGGATTTCAAGAAGTGAAAACCCAGAAATATTTATTAGAATATATTGCCTCATTGGATCAAACGCGAATGGAAGTAAAAACGTGGAGAACTGGTATTATCTTAAGGATTAAGGGCTTGAATCCTTCCAAAACGATTGGTTACAGGGCAGATATAGATGGCCTGCCAATTGATGAAGAAACAGACTATCCTTTCCAATCCACGCATAAAGGAAATATGCATGCCTGTGGTCACGACTTTCATATGGCAATCGCACTTGGTGTAATAACTAATATCGTCAATCATCCAATTAATGATGATATGGTATTTATTTTTCAACCTGCTGAAGAAGGACCAGGTGGAGCCAAGCCATTGTTAGAATCAGCAGAATTTCAACAATGGAAACCTGACATGATTTTCGCTTTGCATATTGCACCCGAATACCCTGTTGGTACAATCGCTGTGAAAGAAGGGCTGTTGTTTGCTAATACGTCAGAATTGTTTATCGATTTAAAAGGCAAAGGTGGCCATGCAGCCTACCCTCATCAAACAATAGATATGGTCGTAGCAGCATGCTCTTTAGTTAATCAACTTCAGACCATTGTTTCAAGAAACATTGACCCTCTTGATAGTGCTGTTGTAACAGTAGGAAAAATCACTGGTGGTACAGTACAAAATATTATTGCTGAAAATGCAAGAATAGAGGGAACGATCAGAACGCTCTCACCAACATCGATGAACAGAGTAAAACAAAGAATTGAGGCGCTTGTACAAGGAGTAGAAGTGGGCTATGAATGTCAAACAACAATCGATTATGGAAGTAATTATTATCAAGTATACAATGATGAAGTGTTAACAGCCGATCTCATGCAATTCACAGAAGGCCATAAAGAGGCAAACTTATTTATTTGTAAAGAAGCGATGACAGGTGAAGACTTTGGTTATATGCTACGTGAAATTCCCGGTTTTATGTTCTGGCTAGGAGTTAATTCTCCATTTGGTTTACACCATGCACGCCTTAAGCCAGATGAGGGAGCAATTAATTTAGCGATTAACTATATCGTTGATTACTTGAACTATAAAGGGAATAGGGCGTAATCACTTCATATCAATCGAGCGCACGCTCAATTATTTTCATCACTTAGCTCTTTTTGATAATATAATAATATAGATAATAAATTGAATAATTTAGAATAAATCCTAATTTAAATTCATTTTAATTTACCTTGACTATTATCAAGAAGAAATGTATAATTATTATCGATGAACAAGTTGCAAATGAGAATATACATATCAATTCTTGTTTAGTACATAATTACTGGAGGGAATTAATCATGGCAGAACGTATGGTAGGAAAACAAGCACCAAGATTTGAAATGGACGCTGTATTGGCTAATAAGGAATTTGGTAAAGTAAGTCTTGAAGAAAATATGAAGAATGATAAATGGACAGTTCTTTTCTTCTATCCAATGGATTTCACTTTTGTTTGCCCAACTGAAATTACTGCAATGTCAGATCGCTATGATGAATTCGAAGATCTTGATGCAGAAGTAATTGGTGTATCAACAGATACTATTCACACTCATTTAGCATGGATTAATACTGATCGTAAAGAAAATGGACTTGGTAATCTTAACTATCCATTAGCTGCGGATACAAACCATGTTGTATCACGTGACTATGGTGTCTTAATTGAAGAAGAAGGTGTAGCACTTCGTGGGCTATATATCATTAACCCTGAAGGAGAGCTAATGTATTCAGTAGTAAACCATAACAACATTGGCCGTGACGTTGATGAAACCCTACGTGTGCTTCAAGCACTTCAAACGGGTGGCCTTTGCCCAGCTAACTGGAAACCAGGTCAAAAAACTCTATAATTCATTAGAGTCTTATAACCCTATTGTTGGGTTACATAAGAAAAGAGGCCTAACATTCGTTTGTTAGGTCTCTTTTCTTCAGAGTTATCTATTCATGAAGGGAGATTGACTATATGAAATTACGTGCGCCAATGCCTGAATTAACAGGAGCAACAGAATGGTTAAATGGACAAGTGACAAAAGAGGAGCTTATTGGCGAAAAGCCAACACTTATTCATTTTTGGTCTATCAGTTGTCATCTATGTAAAGAAGCCATGCCTCAAGTGAATCAATTTAGAGATGAATATAGTGAAAAGTTAAATGTGATTGCTGTTCATATGCCAAGGTCTGAAGATGATCTAGATTTAGAAGAAATCAAGAAAGTGGCTGCAGAACACGATATCACACAACCAATTTATGTTGATAGTGAACATAAATTGAATGATGCCTTTGAAAATCAATATGTCCCTGCTTATTATGTATTTGATAAAGAGGGTGTCCTTCGTCACTTCCAAGCAGGTGGTAGCGGAATGAAAATGTTAACAAAGCGCGTTAATCGTGTGTTGGATGAGATGGAGAAATCTGAATAAAGGGTAGCTTAAAAGCTGAGATTCATTAATCTCAGCTTTTTTTTATTGGAATTGAAAAGATAAAATGAATTACTACATTTATAGCTTTTCCATTCATAAATGTGGTAGAATAATGTTCGTTAATAGGTGATAATTCGGAGGTTTACTTATGAGAAAAAACTTTGTTGTCATTGGTTTAGGTAGATTTGGTGGTAGTATTTGTAAAGAGCTAACGGAACAAGGGATGGAAGTAATGGCGATTGATTCGAATGAGGCAAGAGTGAATGAGTTTTCAGTTATTGCCTCTCACGCAGTAGTAGGTGATACAACGGATGATGCTGTCATTAAAAGTCTGGGTTTGCGTAACTTCGATCACGTAATTGTAGCCATCGGAGACGATATTCAAGCAAGTATATTGACAACATTGATGTTAAAAGAAAATGGCGTTAAAAAAGTAACTGTTAAAGCTCAAAATGATTATCATGGCAAAGTATTAAGTAAAATAGGGGCAGACGTCATTGTGCACCCTGAAAGAGATATGGGGATTAGGATTGCTCATAAGTTAGCCTCCAATAGTATACTTGATTATTTAGAGTTATCTGATGAGCATAGCATCGTTGAAATTGAAGCAAATGAAAGAATTGGCGGGCATTCGATTATTGATTTGGATATAAGAGCAAAGTATGGTGTGAATATAGTAGCAATCAAACGCAGGTCAAGTATTATTGTCTCGCCACAAGCTACGGAAATTATACAATATAAAGATGTACTTATTGTTATTGGGGCAGATAATGATATTAATCGTTTAGAGAAAAAGATGTTAAGTTAAAAAAAAGCATTCGAGGTAAACTCGAATGCTTTTTATCATACTTCCATAATGATAGGTAGTATCATTGGACGGCGTTTTGTTTTTTCATATAAGAACGGAGCAAGTGTATCTGTAATTTCATTTTTAATCTCAGACCATTGTGTTGTTTTTCTTTCCATCACTTTATTCAAATGTTTAGCGATTAAGGATTGTGCATCATTGATAAGGTCTCCAGATTCTCTCATGTATACAAATCCTCTAGAAATTAAGTCTGGGCCAGCAGAAATCTTAAACTCTTTCATGTTAATACTAACAACAACCACAACTAGTCCTTCTTCTGATAGAATGCGGCGGTCACGTAAAACAATATTTCCTATATCGCCAATACCATTACCATCGATATACACATTACCTGATGGGATTTTCCCTGCAACTTGAGCAGTCTGATCACTGAGGGCTAGCACATCACCATTGTCCATGATAAAGATATCTTCTTCATTCACACCACAATCTATAGCTAGGCCAGCGTGCATTTTTTGCATGCGATATTCACCGTGTATCGGCATGAAGAACTTTGGTTTGATTAATCTTAACATAAGCTTTTGCTCTTCTTGTCCACCATGTCCTGATGTGTGAATATTATTTAATTTACCATAAATCACTTCAGCACCAGCACGTGAGAGACGATCAATTGTTCTACTTACACTAATCGTATTACCAGGTATTGGTGAAGAAGAAAAGACAACAGTATCACCAGGGTGAATCTGTATTTGGCGATGTGTACCATTTGCGATTCTTGAAAGTGCTGCCATCGGTTCGCCTTGACTTCCCGTACAAAGGATAGTGACTTGGTTAGCAGGGAGACGATTAATTTGCTGTGCATCAATAAATGTATCTTTTGGTGCAGTAATATAACCAAGTTCTTGACCAATATTAATTGCAGCTTCCATACTTCTTCCAAACACTGCGACCTTTCTTCCGTTCCTTACAGCTGCTTCTGTTACTTGCTGAAGACGATGAATGTTCGAAGCAAAGGTAGCAAAGATAATTCTACCCTCTACTTTACGGAAAATATCATGAATGCTATCTCCGACTTTTCTTTCAGACATCGTAAATTCAGGAATTTCACTATTTGTACTATCTGAAAGTAAGCAAAGGACACCTTCTTTACCAATTTCAGCGATTTTAGTTAAATTAGCAGGTTCGCCAACTGGCGTAAAATCAAATTTAAAGTCTCCAGTATGAACGACTTGACCTGGAGGAGTTTTTACAACAATCCCATAAGAATCAGGGATACTATGCGTTGTTCTAAAGAATGTCACAGAAGTTTTTCTAAATTTAATGATATCATCTTCCTGAATCTCATATAACTTCGTCTGTCTTAGTAAACCATGTTCTTCAAGCTTATTTTTTAATAAGCCTAGTGCTAGTTTTCCACCATAAATGGGGATATTTATCGTTTTTAATAAATACGGAATCCCGCCGATATGGTCCTCGTGTCCGTGCGTAATAAACAAACCCTTAATCTTATCTTCATTCTTTTGTAAATAAGTGTAATCAGGAATAACATAGTCA
The DNA here is from genome assembly GCF_044790165.1 of Cytobacillus kochii. Classification (NCBI taxonomy): domain Bacteria; kingdom Bacillati; phylum Bacillota; class Bacilli; order Caryophanales; family Bacillaceae; genus Cytobacillus; species Cytobacillus kochii. The sequence goes on from NZ_CP085254.1 coordinate 1,766,849, forward strand.
ATCCCTAATAATTCATCTTCCGGAAATTTAATTCCCGCATCAATTAGGATAATCTCATCTTGGAATTGTACTGCATACGTATTTTTTCCGATCTCTCCAAGACCACCAAGAGCGAATACAGCAGTCTGGTCATTTTTAACAAATTTCATAAATTATTCAATCTCCAATACTTTAAAATCTTGATGATCTTGCTCATAAGCTAAGTAGTCACCTTCAACTGCTGTAACAAACTCAATATTGATTGGACGCGTTTTTAGTTTAGTTCGGACGTCCCTTTCATTTTTACCTTCTACATACACGGTTTTTGTGTGCTCACGTACAGGCACTTCTTTCGCGGACTCTTGATAGTAAACTTTAAATAACATAGGGTATCTCTCCTTATTCCGTAGTCTTTATCTATATTTTTTAAAAAGTAACATGAGATATAGGATAAGAGATCGTCACATGTAAGTATATTAAGGAAAAAAGGCTGCTCATACATTGACTCATTATTTATTTTTAGTATGGTTACCTACCAGGGGTAACAAAGACCTTTTTAAGAATCAATGTTTAGCATTACTTACTCGACTTTAAATCGTATGTTTAAATAATTTATAGACTAAGCCAAATATTGGTCTTATATACTTAACATTGTTGGATTTCTTAACACAATCTAATGTATTTACTTAGTTAAAGCGTTAATTGTATAATAAAATTAAATCAGTCTAGTGGCTTTCATCATCATGCCCATTCTTATTTATGTCTAAAACAGTGACTTTTTATTTCACGAATTGCCATTTCATTTCTGTATGTCATGTATGTAATTAAGTGTATTGATTATAAATTTACAATAATGAAGGAGCCCTTCGCAAGTTTGAAGGGCTCAAAATCCGTTTTCACTACTATTTGTCATACTTTAAACACTTTTCGATTCAATTCCCTTAATCCTATTGTATACGATATGCGTGTAAAGTAAAGCCTTCGGTTAGAGTTTTAGTAAAAAATGTTATTGATCTGTAGTTGTTTGACATCTTAAACAAGAAGGTTATATGGTTTTAGTAGTGGGAATCGTAATGAACAGAAATCATTTATCATGTAGGTAGAAAAAAGGAGTTATAAAATGAAAATTGTATTTTTTGATATAGACGGAACTTTGCTCAATAAAGATAATGTTATACCTGATTCAACAAAAAAAGCGGTCAAGCAGTTACAGGAAAATGGCATTTATGTAGCGATTGCTACAGGAAGAGCTCCATTTATGTTTAAGCATATTAGAGAGCAATTAGATATTGAGTCTTTTGTTAGTTTTAACGGTCAATATGTTGTGTTTGAAGGAAACGTCATCTATAAAAAACCCTTAAATAAGGTCCAATTAAGACAATTAGAGAAACATACACATAAAAATGGTCATCCGATGGTCTATTTAAATGAAGAGACAATGAAATCATCTGTTTCTCATCATCCATATATTCAAGAAAGTATGGATAGCCTTGATTTTCCACACCCTGAAGAAGATGCTATTTTCTATGAAAAGAAAGAGATTTATCAGGCACTTGTTTTCTGTAAACATGAGGATGAAAGCCTATATTTAGATGTTTATGACGATTTTGGCTTTGTAAGATGGCATCGTGTATCTACTGATGTTGTCCCATCTGGAGGAACGAAAGCAGAAGGAATAAAAGAAATGATTAAGAGACTAAACATCAGCATGGAAGATGTATACGCTTTTGGTGATGGTTTAAATGATATTGAAATGCTTGAGGCTAGTGGTGTCGGTGTTGCTATGGGAAACGCTTTTCCAGAAGTTAAAAAAGTCGCAAATATGGTGACTGAACATGTAGACCAAGATGGGATATGGAAGGGGCTAAGAAGGCTGGAATTAATATAACGAAAGCCTGGGTAAAGATTAAAATGGAGGGAGTAATTATACTCTCCTCCATTACTTAAGAACTTTACATTCTTTCTATCGCAATAGCATTTTCAATTGGTTTGAAAGGGTCTTGTTGATTTATATGGTCATAGAACATCACACCGTTTAAATGATCAATTTCATGTTGAAAACAAATAGCAGGTAACCCTTTTAATCTTATTTTAACTTCTTCATTGTCAATGTTATACCCTTTAACTGTAACTCGTGCATACCTTGGAACAAACCCTTCAATCACCTCATCCACTGAAAGACAGCCTTCTCCAGCTGTTAAATATGCCTTCTCAACTGAATGGCTAATAATTTTGGGGTTGAAGAGTGCGTAACTGATTAAGTTGTTTTTTTCATCCGAACAATGAACGGCAATCATTCTTTTTGATACATTTATTTGTGGAGCTGCTAACCCTATTCCTGGCCTTAATCCATATTGCTCCGCAATGGCAGGGTTTTGACTATTTTGTACATACATCATCAAATCGTTTAATAGTTTCTTGTCCTCTGAAGAAGCTGGTAAAATAACCTCTTCGGCTACTTTCCTTAACACAGGATGACCATCTCGGACAATATCATTCATCGTTAACAAAATTTCAACACTCCTTGAAAAGGTAAATATCATGTTATTGTATTTTTTAGGATCTATTGAAAAGTTTTAGTGAAATAAGGGTGTCTTATGTTCCCTCTCTTTTCAATCGACAAGGTAATGAAATAAGTTTACCAAACAAAATTGAAAAAGTTAATCTAATCATTGACATATTCTCTATGTAAAGGTGTAGATATTATCTACACCCTCCAAATACTAGTTCCAAAGAGCTGCCCCTACGATAATCAATAAAATAAAGAGAACGATAATTAAAGCAAATCCACTTCCACCACAACCGTTTCCACAACCACCATTACCGTATCCGTATCCAGACATAGTTTATACCTCCAGCATTTTTCATTTTCATCCTTAGCGGACGATTAGTATAGGCTATGACCAAGAAAAGCAAATTGTATGGGCCAGCGCCTAAAGCATAGTTGAAAATAACAAGAATATATATAGTACTAGTTAATAATTGTAAAATGTTTAAAGTATCGATATAGTAGAAGTGATAAACGACAAAATTTTTATAAATTAGACAAGTTTATGCAAACAGAGATACATAATGGTCTAGACGAATTAAGTGGAGGGATAGGATGTATAAGAAAGTAAAACTCATTGGACTAACAATGGTCGCAAGTATCGTATTCCTAGGTGGTTGCAGTCAAAGTCCAAAAGAAGAGATGCTCAATACGTTAGAGGAAGTTGCTCAAGCTGAACAAGAATTCAAAAATCAACAGGAGCCTCTTGTAGAAATTGAGAAAAAAGAAAAAGAAATTTATGATCAAATTATTGCTTTAAGTATGAAAGAATTCGATCAAATTAAAGAACTTTCAAATGAAGCGATTGAACTTGTTAATGAACGACAAGAATTAATGAAAAAAGAAGAAGAAAGTATTAATGCTTCGCAAAAAGAGTTCGAAAAAACGGAGAAGCAAATGAGTAAAATTGAAGATGAAAATTTAAAAAAGTCAGCTGATGAATTATACGATGTTATGATGCAGCGTTATGATGTACACAGTGAATTATACAATCATTATATGAATTCAACTGAAATGGACATTGAACTGTATGAGCTATTTAAAAAAGAAGATGTTACATTAGAACAGCTTGAATCCCAAATTGAGAAAATTAATCAATCATATGAGAAGATTGTAGAAAATAATGAAACATTTAATGAGAAAACGAAAGAATATAATGATAAGAAGCTTGCGTTTTATAAGGATGCTGGCATAGAAATGGAAGAGAAAAAAGAATAGTATACGATTAAAAGAGTATATGTAAACGAGCAAATTCAATTATCTGGATTTGCTCGTTGTTTGTTTATATAATTATTTTCCTTTAAAAAAGTGATTGAATTTTTGATTAATAAAAATTTATAAGTAAGGATCTTTTTTTGTGACGGAGATAACTATGTGCTCAAAGATTTTGGCAGAGTTTATTCAGACTAGTATACTGGAAAGTTTCGAAAAAGCGGGTTATAAAATAATGAAAATAGTCTAATTATATCTCTTTTTATGAATATTACCTTTATTATAACAGATGGATAAAACTACTCTTTTATATAGTACAGATTAAGACAGTTAAAGTTTTAAATTTTCATTCATTATTATTTGAAATGATTTAAAACCAAAAAAATAAAGGTTTTCACAATTGACGAATGAAAAACCTTATATTAAAATAAATGCAAACGAAGAAAAGTGTGTCATTCATTTTTGTGATACAACTAGTACAGTTTGAAGAAAAGAAGTTATAATAATAAAGACGTTTTTTTTGTTGGTATTTGTGGAAAACTATACTATGTGTTGTCATCAGACAAATATAAACGTGATATTCTCCATTTGATAATCAATTAAGCGTTTTTAAAATAAGAAAGGGTGACTTTTTATGGCTTCAAAAACGAAAAAGGCTAGTTTAGATGTAAAGAAGCAACTTGAAAAAGTAGAAGATCAATTTGAAACACTGCAAATTTTAGATGAAGAAGGTAAAGTTGTTAATGAATCAGCAATGCCAGATCTAAAAGATGAGCAATTACAAGAACTAATGAAACGGATGGTGTACACACGTATTCTTGACCAACGTTCCATTTCTTTAAATAGACAAGGTAGACTGGGCTTTTATGCGCCAACTGCTGGACAAGAAGCATCTCAACTGGCTTCACAATTTGCTTTAGAGAAAGAAGATTTTATTTTACCTGGATATAGAGATGTCCCTCAAATCATTTGGCATGGCCTTCCGCTTGCTCAAGCATTCTTATGGTCTAGAGGTCATTTTGAAGGTGGAAACATCCCAGAGGACGTCCACGTGATTGCACCACAAATTATTATTGGTGCACAATACATTCAAACTGCAGGAGTAGCATTAGGTATTAAGAAACGTGGCGAAAAGAAAGTAGCGATTACTTATACTGGTGATGGTGGAGCTTCACAAGGTGATTTCTATGAAGGAATTAACTTTGCTGGTGCCTTCAAAGCACCTGCTATTTTCATTGTTCAAAACAATCGCTTTGCCATTTCAACACCTGTAGAGAAGCAATCTGCTGCTAAAACAATTGCACAAAAAGCTGTTGCTGCAGGAATTCCTGGTATTCAAGTTGATGGTATGGATGCTCTAGCTGTTTATGCTGCTGTTAGTGAAGCACGTGAGCGCGCTATTAATGGAGAAGGACCAACATTAATTGAGACATTAACGTATCGTTATGGTCCTCACACAATGGCTGGCGATGACCCGACGCGTTACAGAACAAGTGATCTCGATAATGAATGGGAAAAGAAAGATCCACTTGTTCGCTTCCGTAAATTCCTAGAAGGCAAGAAATTATGGAATGAAGATATGGAAAACGAGGTCATTGAAAAAGCAAAAGAAGATATAAAAGTGGCTATTAAAGAAGCTGATAACACACCAAAACAAAAAGTAACTGACTTAATCAATATTATGTATGAAGAAATGCCTTATCACCTTAAAGAACAATATGAAATTTATAAAGAGAAGGAGTCGAAGTAAGCCATGGCGCAAATGACAATGATCCAAGCAATCACTGATGCACTTCGTACAGAACTTAAGAATGACCCGAATGTATTAGTATTTGGAGAAGACGTAGGCGTAAACGGTGGAGTGTTCCGTGCTACTGAAGGTCTTCAAAAAGAATTCGGCGAAGAGCGTGTGTTTGATACACCACTAGCGGAATCTGGAATTGGCGGTCTTGCAGTCGGACTTGGTTTACAAGGCTATCGCCCAGTTCCTGAAATTCAATTCTTTGGATTTGTTTATGAAGTAATGGATAGTATTTCCGGACAGCTTGCTCGTATGCGCTATCGTTCTGGAGGAAGATATAATGCCCCTGTTACTATTCGTTCACCATTTGGTGGCGGTGTACACACACCAGAAATGCATGCTGATAGTTTAGAAGGATTGATGGCTCAACAACCTGGTCTAAAGGTCGTTATTCCTTCTTCTCCATATGATGCAAAAGGTCTTTTAATTTCTGCGATTCGAGATAATGATCCTGTTATTTTCTTGGAGCATATGAAATTATATCGTTCATTCCGCCAAGAAGTGCCTGAAGAAGAATATACAATTCCTCTAGGTAAAGCTGAAGTGAAACGTGAAGGTAATGACATATCAATTGTTACTTATGGTGCAATGGTGCATGAAGCATTAAAGGCGGCTGACGAATTAGAAAAAGAAGGACATTCAGCAGAAGTGATTGACCTTCGAACAGTTAGCCCAATTGATATTGAAACAATTATTTCTTCTGTTGAGAAAACAAACAGAGCAATTGTTGTGCAAGAAGCACAAAAACAAGCTGGTGTTGCAGCAAATGTTGTGGCTGAAATTAACGACCGTGCGATTCTTAGCTTAGAGGCGCCTGTATTACGTGTAGCAGCTCCTGATACTGTGTTTGCTTTTCCACAAGCGGAAACAGTATGGTTGCCGAACTATAAAGACATTATTCAAACTGCAAAAAAAGTAATTGAATTTTAAATAAAATAGGGAACGTGACCCCTAATTTCTTTAATAACTATGATACAATAGGATGGTGAATTTAATTGGCATTTCAATTTAGATTGCCTGATATCGGTGAAGGTATCCATGAAGGCGAAATCGTCAAATGGTTTGTAAAAGCTGGTGATGAAGTTCAAGAAGATGATGTTCTTTGTGAAGTTCAAAATGATAAAGCGGTAGTTGAAATACCTTCTCCTGTAAAAGGGAAAGTAGAAGAGATTCACGTAGAAGAAGGTAGCGTAGCCACTGTTGGACAAGTACTTATTAGCTTCGATGCACCTGGTTATGAAGACTTAAAGTTTAAAGGTGACCATGAAGAAGAAGAGTCTGAGGAAAAGAAAGAAACAGAATCTCAAGTTCAAGGAACTGCTGAAGAAGGAGAAAGTGTAGAAAAAGAGAAAACAGCTCCTAAAGATGAAGACAAAAAAGAAGGAAAAGTTATCTCTGAAACAAACACTGACTCTAATCAGCGTGTTATTGCTATGCCTTCAGTACGTAAGTATGCAAGAGAAAAAGGTGTAGATATTCAACAAGTAAGCGGTAGCGGAAAAAATGGACGTGTGGTAAAAGAGGATATTAATCTATTCTTAGAAGGTGGAAATGAGCAACAAGCTGACACTGAGCCTCAACAACAAGACGCTTCGGTTGAAAGTAAGGAAGAGGAGAAATCCCAAACTCAGTCTATTCCTGAAGGAAGCTATCCTGAAACACGTGAAAAAATGAGTGGTATTCGAAAAGCGATTGCTAAAGCAATGGTTAAGACGAAGCAAACGGCTCCGCATGTGACATTAATGGACGAAATCGATGTAACAAAATTAGTTGCTCATCGTAAGAAGTTCAAAGAAGTTGCCGCAGAAAAAGGAATTAAATTAACCTTCTTACCTTATGTAGTAAAAGCATTAACAAGTGCATTACGTGAATATCCAGTCCTTAACACTTCACTAGATGAAGAAGCGGGAGAAATCGTTCACAAGCATTATTACAATATTGGTATCGCTGCTGATACTGATAGAGGGTTACTTGTACCAGTGGTTAAAGATGCTGACCGTAAATCAATATTCACTACGTCAAATGAGATAAATGAATTAGCTACAAAAGCAAGAGATGGAAAACTTTCAGGAAGCGAAATGAAAGGTGCTTCTTGTACGATAACAAATATCGGCTCTGCTGGTGGTCAATGGTTTACACCACTTATTAACCAACCAGAAGTAGCTATTTTAGGTATCGGTCGAATTGCTGAAAAAGCAATCGTCAAAGATGGAGAAATTATCGCAGCACCAGTTCTAGCATTATCATTGAGCTTTGATCACCGCATCATCGATGGCGCTACTGCTCAAAATGCACTAAATCACATCAAGCGTTTACTAAATGACCCAGAATTATTGCTAATGGAGGCGTAAGAAATGGTAGTAGGAGATTTCCCAATTGAAACAGATACTATAGTAATTGGTTCAGGTCCAGGAGGATATGTGGCAGCCATTCGTGCCGCACAAACAGGACAAAAAGTAACAATCGTAGAAAGAGGTGAAGTAGGGGGCGTATGCTTAAACGTTGGATGTATTCCATCTAAAGCATTGATCTCTGCTGGTCACCGTTATGAAACGGCTAAAGAATCAGAATCAATTGGTATTACAGCTGAAAACGTAAAAGTTGATTTCTCTAAAGTCCAAGAATTTAAAGCTGGCGTAGTTAAAAAGTTAGTAGGCGGTGTTCAAGGCTTACTTAAAGGTAACAAAATTGACATTGTTAAAGGTGAAGCGTACTTTGTCGATGCCAACACTTTACGTGTAATGGATGACAATTCCGCACAAACATACACTTTTAAAAATGCGATTATTGCAACTGGTTCAAGACCAATTGAACTACCAGCATTTAAATATTCTAAACGTGTATTAAATTCTACAGGGGCGCTAGCGCTTGAGGAAATTCCAGAAAAAATCGCTGTTATTGGTGGCGGTGTAATTGGTGTCGAGCTTGGTGGTGCATACGCAAGCTTTGGTTCTCAAGTAACTATTCTAGAAGGTGCAGATGATATTCTTCTAGGTTTTGAGAAACAAATGACAACACTTGTGAAAAAGAACTTAAAGAAAAAAGGTGCAGAAATTATTACTAAAGCATCTGCAAAGTCAGTTGAAGAAACTGAAAATGGTGTAAAAGTAACTTATGAAGTAAAAGGTAAAGAAGAAGTTTTAGAAGCTGATTACTTATTTGTTATGGTTGGTCGTCGTCCTAACACAGATGAACTTGGCCTTGAGCAAGTAGGTGTGAAAATGACTGATAAGGGCGTAATTGAAGTTGACAAACAATGCCGTACAAATGTAAATAGCATTTTTGCTATTGGTGATGTTGTGGCTGGACCTCAACTAGCACATAAAGCTTCATATGAAGGTAAAATTGCTGCTGAGGCAATTGCTGGTGAACCGTCTGAAATTGACTATCTTGGCATTCCAGCTGTTGTATTCTCAGAACCTGAACTTGCAACTGTAGGCTATTCAGAAGCCCAAGCAAAAGAGGAAGGTCTTGAGTATACAGCTGCTAAGTTCCCATTTGCTGCAAATGGCCGTGCATTGGCTCTTGATAGCACAGATGGTTATGTGAAGTTAATTACGCGTAAAGAAGATGGATTAGTAATCGGTGCGCAAATCGCTGGTGCAAATGCATCTGATATGATTGCTGAGCTCGGCTTAGCAATTGAAGCAGGAATGACTGCAGAAGATCTTGCGATGACTATTCATGCCCATCCAACTTTAGGTGAGATAACAATGGAAGCAGCTGAGGTTGCTCTAGGTACACCTATTCATATTGTAAAATAATTATTTTACAAATCGCTGTTATATGATGAACTGCACCACAAATGTTTGCTACATTTGCTGGTGCAGTTTTTTTTGCAAAAAAGTAGCTGTTTAAGGTAAAATTCCTGGAATACATAAAGAATTCAAGATTATTGATAAGAGTGACTTATGTTATGTCTCATGATGTAAGTTAAAGCAAATCTCACACGACTAAAATTCTATATGAAATTAGCACTTTTTTTCGCTTAATTGGAAAGAATACGGAAGTTTTTGGTATATGTTGTATGATACAATGGAAATATCGTTCTGTTCGCATGCATACAATGATAGAAATAAAAGTGCAAATTTTCAGGACGGTGAGGGTATGAGGCTATACACGGTCGTTATTTTACAGTTAATCATATGGAGTGGTTACACATTTGTTGAATGGTTATCAAGATATGACAAATTAAGTATGAAGGTCATCATCCTGCTTATATTTGTTTATTTTGCCATGGTATTGGGTAATCATTTATTACATTCAAAAATGAGAACAGTATTAGCTACTTCTATCAGTATTAGCGTATATTTATTTTTCTATTTCATTATGTTCTACATAGATGATCTAATAAGATAACTTTTAACAAAAGAAATGCTTGAGAGGAATGAATGAGATGAAGAACAGTTTTTTCGTTTTATTACTTAGTCTTGTTTTAGTTGTTACAGCATGTGGTAATGAAGAAAAAGAAACAACGAATGAGCCAAAAGACGATGAAGCGATAGAAGAAACAGAGCAGGAAGAAGAAACGAATCCACAAGAAGAAGAAAAGGATGAAGGTGTGACTAAAGAGAAAGAAGATTTGGCAGAAGTTGATGTCCAACCATCATATATCGTTAATGAAAAAACATGGAAGGTTGAGCCGATAAAAGATGCTAATGATAAAGTTGTATTGTTAACGATTGATGATGCACCGGACAAGCATGCATTGGAAATGGCAAAAACATTAAGTGAAAAAAAAGTGCCTGCTATTTTCTTTGTCAATGGGCATTTCCTACAAAGTGAAGAAAGTAAAAAGACATTGAAAGAAATTGCTGATTTAGGTTTCCCAATTGGTAACCATACATATCACCATGAGAACTTAACGGAGATTTCAGAAGAAAAGCAAAGAGAGGAAATCATTTCTTTAAATGATTTAGTAGAGGAGATCATTGGAAGTAGACCTCAGTTTTTCAGAGCTCCGTTTGGGGCGAACACAGACACTAGCTTGAGAATTGCTAAAGAAGAGGAAATGATACCAATGAATTGGACTTTTGGGTATGATTGGGAAGTAGATTACCAGTCAAAAGATGCATTAGAAAAGATCATGGTAGAGAACCCTTATTTGAGTAATGGAGCTATTCTATTAACACATGATCGTTCATGGACCAATGAAGCATTGGAAGGAATTATTAATGGCATACAAGAGAAGGGCTATGAGTTTCTAGATCCAAACAAAATACAAAAAGAAAAAGAGGCAGCTTAAGGCTGATCCTCTTTTTCTTTTCTTGTTGCCCGTCCATTAATAAATCGTGAAGTAATGGAGTAAATTGAGAAGAATAATAGAAAGTAGCTTAAAATATTTAAAAGAAATGGAACCCATTGGATACTCGTCTCAGCGTCAAGTGGTGAGGTGAATTCTATTACTTGCGGGTAGGATGATGTATCGTCTGAAACGGTTACGCTCTGTTTGGCATAAGGAAATGGCCCCCCAAACAAAAATGATTGTTCTAATGGTTCTGGCACATCTTCGAGATATTTACTGAAAATAAATGGCGAGATGAATGTGAAAATAAGTGCAATGATTAAAGTTATTATGACTGGTTTTCGCATGAAGATTATAACCCCTCTAGCTGAAGTATTTTTTCATTGTAGTTTTCTTTTGTAGTAGTACATGATTCGTCCATTGAATAGATGAAGCTCGGCTTGTAGTTTTTTAGCGAGAAATTTGCAATATTCATTTGCTTTTCCTTTATCGCCGAACGTTGCTACTTCAGGCAATGTAAAGCAAATATTTGTTTGAATCCTCGGTATATCATCATTATCCATTATTTTTTCTTTTTGAATAGAAATAAGGATGGCACGATATCTTTCATTTTCAGAATAGAGAGTAATTTGTTCTCCTTGTTTCTCATTAGAATCAATGATCTCATATGGGAAAGCAGCTTGACTATAGGCCCAATCCACCTGATTTCCAGTTTTTGCAGTGATGTCTTTATAATATTGGAAATAATCTTTTAGTTCAGTTGTTGTAATTGTGTCAATCTTGGATGCAGGCACTAGCTTAATCGATGCATATGCATTCATTTAAAAAAGCCTCCATTCAAAAAATCCTAAGGGTATACACTATATCTATTCTATCACCAGTGAAATATATGTGACAATGAAAATGTTGCATAGAAATCAAAGATAAATTATAATAATATTCAAATTATTTAAAGGAGGGTGGATATGAAGTTTTTAAATCAAATGTATGATGATTTAGAGGATGTACATGCCAGATTTGTTGGCTTTTCTTCTTCTATTACTCGCTACGATTTTGCCATTTTTTCGGTCCCTTTCTTTACAAAACCCCTTGTGGTTTGCTTGCAGACGAGTTGTTCTACTCTCCTCGATATAAAAGATCTTGATGATCGCCATTACCTCCAAAAAGCTTTTCAAATTGAAAGTAATGAACAAACAGCTGAACTTATTCAATTTTTTAAGATTGAATTAAATAAGTAAGGTTGTAGATAAATCAAGGTTAATAAGGTACAAGAAATCAGTTAATATGCTGATTTCTTTTTCTTTTGCGATATTTAGTATGTCTTATTTTATCGATATTAGTTAAAAAAAGGGCTTGATAAGATAAATAGTATGTATTATTATAAGATATAAGATGAAAACGATTACAATGAATGATGAAAGGATGGATGAAGAATGGGTACCATCGTTTGTCAAATATGTGACGAAACTATTGAAGTTTTTGAAGATGAAAAGGTGTCAGTTTTATACGGTCAATGTGGATGTAAAAATGAGCATAGCAAGATGCACATTGAAGAATAGATGATATATTAAACTATTAATCTTTATAATAAACAGAGTGCAAATGCCATAGATTTAATCTATGGCATTTTTTATAGGGTTCTTATCATAATATTTTTTTTCCATAAAAAATGCGAATCAAATATGTCATTTGATTCGCAATAGAAATGTGAAACTAAGCCAATTACCATTTATCTCGCGTTTTATTTTATCGCTTTATGTTCTTTAATTACTCGAATATATTTAAAATCATAATCTTCTGGTCCCTGGACAGGTAGTCCGGCTTCCATATTTGTTTTGATATAATTAAGGTTTTCCTTTGTAATAATCTCCCCAGGAGTAAAGATAGGAATGCCTGGTGGGTAAACCATAATGAATTCAGCAATAATTCTACCTTCTGATTCATCAAAAGGAACAAGTTCACTATCAGCATAAAATGCATCTCTAGGAGATAGTGCTAATAATGGAATATTGGGTAATAACACTTGCGGATTTACTTTCGCTGCTTTTCCGTGTCTTTCTTTAGATAGCTCTTTCAAGGCATGAATAAGCTTATCCGCATCACTTCTATCATCACCAGGCGTGATGATACAGAGAATATTATATAGATCAGATAATTCAACTTCAATATTGTAATGCTCTCTTAACCATACTTCTACATCAAACCCACTTATGCCTAAATCTTTCACAGATATGATTAATTTTGTAGGATCGTAATTAAAGGTTGCATTTGTACCAAGAATTTCTCTTCCTACACAATAAATATGTTCAATTTCGTTTAATTCTTTCCTCATATATTGAGCAAGCTCAATAGTTTCCTCGATAATTGCTCTTCCTTCAGTGGCTAAACGTTTTCTAGCAACATCTAATGAGGCAAGAAGCAAATAAGAGGTAGAGGTAGTCGTTAGCATGCTAAGAATGGACTGTACCCTTTTTGCTGACACTCTCGTACCCTTTAAATTAAGAATGGAGCTTTGTGTCATAGAACCACCTAGCTTATGGACGCTCGTAGCAGCTAAATCTGCACCAGCTTGCATGGCAGACAATGGGAGCTCATCATGAAAATGAATATGAACACCATGTGCTTCATCTACTAATACAGGAATATCGTACGAATGGGCTAAATCAACAACTTCCTTTAAGTCACAGGCAATACCAAAATAAGTAGGGTTAATAACAAGTAACCCTTTGGCATCTGAATGTTGTTCTAACGCTTTCTCAACAGCATCAGTTGTGATACCGTGTGAGATACCTAATTCTTTATCAACGACAGGGTGGATAAAGATAGGGGTTGCGCCAGCAAAGATAATGGCAGACATGACAGATTTGTGCACATTTCTTGGTACGATAATTTTTTCTCCAGGACCACAAACAGCCATAACCATCGTCATAATAGCACCACTCGTACCTTGTACGGAAAAGAACGTATGGTCAGCACCAAAGGCTTCAGCTGCTAAGTCTTGTGCTTCTTTTATGATGCCTGATGGGCGATGCAGGTCATCTAGTGGACCTATATTTATCAAGTCAATCGAAAGTGCATTTTCTCCAATAAAGTTTCTGAAATCAGGATCCATCCCTCTTCCTTTTTTATGTCCAGGAATATGAAATTGAATCGGTTCGCGTTTTGCGTGGGAGAGAAGTCCATTAAATAATGGTGTTTCTGTTTGAGACAATTAAATTCACACCTCTTTAAACAATCAATTTTGCAAACAAACAAGTGAATTATAGCATTTATCCTTCCTCCTGCATAGAAAGATAAACAAAAATTTTTATTGTGCTAACTTTGCACTCCATTCGTGAGGATAGATAGTTAACGATCCATCATCTTTAGAGGATTCAATTATTCGTATGAAATGATTCATTTGAGTGGATTCTTCCCATACTAAGATAAATGCATATCCACTAAATAATCTTGTCTATGTTTTTTTAGATTCTAAAATTTAGCATATGCTTGCTCTTCTTCGTTAACTCCCGTACAATCAGCATGTAATCTATGTGAGAGGTGTTTATATGGAGTATCAATATCCAATGGAAAGCGATTGGTCAACAGAAGAAATTATAGATGCAATTGCTTTTTTTCAAGCAGTCGAAAAAGCTTACGAAAAAGGAATTCAACGTGAAGATTTCATGGCTGCTTATCGTCGTTTTAAAGAAATCGTACCGGGCAAAGCACAAGAGAGAAACCTTTGTAATGATTTTGAAGAAATAAGTGGGTATTCTTCTTACCGCACGGTTCAAATGGCAAAAAAAGCAGATGAGAGTAGTAAAATTAAAATGTAATAAGAAAAAGCAGTAAGAGACGGTTTGAACCAGTCTTCACTGCTTTTTTTTTATAAAATGATTAAACTTTACAGAGGTTTATTACATTTTATAGAGGGGTATAACTTTTTTAAAAACACTCTCTGTGTAAGTAGTAAATTCAGAACCAGAAAGTTTCATTGCTTCTTCTTTTGACATATTTATACCACAGAGTAACTCTGCTTTTTTGACATTCTGTAGTCGAACAAACATGTTTTCTAGCTCATCCTTTGTAAGGTCGCTATGTTTGATCACTTCTGGTTTCGTGTGATCTAATGACCAAACGAAGTCTTGTGGGATATCATCATAGATTTTATCTATTTTGGTTTGCAATTTTTCAGCAATCTCAACTTTATTCGGTGCTTCATAAATAATGGCAAACCAGACAAATACATGCGTTTCCCACAGACCAATCTGAAAGTGAGGAAGCATCTTATAGCCTCTTGTATTATTGGCGAAAGCGACCCAAGTATCATTTGGTGGATTTTTTGTCCTTCTCGCATGCTTAGCCACATGAGGAATCATTTCATCACCTGTTTCCGCAGAGAGAAAAGGGGAAAATGTTTCTCCAAGTGCTTCAAGTTTGGGTCTTACTGTTGCAATTAAGGCTTCCATTCTTTCTTCTAAACCATCAATTGTAAAAACATCGAAATCTTCTTTCTTAAATCCATTAAATGTCATATGTAAACACTCCTTAAACCGTTTTACTATGTCGCATATTGTAGCATAAAACCGGGAGAGAGAACCAATTTTGTACATCAAAATAATAATCAATTGGGTAAAATCATCTTCTTCATAGGTAAACGTACAATTTTGTTGCACTGTGAAAAGAAGCTTCATATGATAAAAGTAAAAATAATCAGAAAACTTATCTTGTGAAATTACTAAAACGAAAAGGGGTGCACTGTCTAATGAAGCAGCTAATTAATTCAATCAAAATGGCTACATTTGAAAAAGAAAGAACGGCAGTATTGCGATTAGAGATGGATTATGAGTTAGCAACACTTTTTGAAGCTTTAGAACTGAAAGATGAAGAGGAAGTAAAATCTACAAAGAAAAAGCTTGAAAAAATCAGACAGGAACTTCTCAAGCTTAATGCATTTTAAGTTGTGATGAATAAAGATGTTAAAGCGAACTTAACAGCAAGCAGTTAAGTTCGCTTATTGCTTTTTAAAGCTGTTCACTTGAAGTATTGCTATTTTTTCGATAAGCTAATGGTATTTTATACCGCTTAATAAAGAGTGGAGGATGAAAATGACTAATTGGAATGAAATACATAGATTAGCCACCACATGGGTGAAGGAAGCTGGAGAGAGAATCAAAGCATCATTTAGTGAAGAATTAACCATTGCAACAAAATCTCATCGCAATGACCTTGTCACGGATATGGACAAAGCAACCGAGCAATTTCTTATTGGTAAAATACATGACCATTTTCCATCACATCGAATCTTAAGCGAAGAAGGTTTTGGTGATGATTTTGCGGATGTAGGTGGGATTATTTGGGTGATTGATCCCATTGATGGCACCATGAATTTTATTCATCAACAAAGAAATTTTGCCATTTCCATTGGGGTATTTCATGAGGGAGTCGGTAAAGTCGGGATGATTTATGATGTGGTACATGATGAAATGTATCATACGATTAGTGGTGAGGGTGCATACATGAATGACACGAAGCTGAAGCCATTGACTAAGGGTGAAGTAAAAGATGCAATAATTGGCATCAATGCCACTTGGGTAACGAGTAACAAGCGTATTGACTCTAGTTACCTTGCTCCATTAGTAAAGGATGCGAGAGGAACAAGATCGTATGGTTCTGCTGCGCTTGAAATGGCCTATGTTGCTTCTGGTCGTCTAGATGCTTATATAAGTTTGCGACTTGCTCCTTGGGATTATGGTGGCGGCATGATTTTAATCAATGAAGTTGGAGGGAAAACGACAAATTTAAAAGGGGAAGCCTTGATGATTACACCTCAAACTTCAGTATTTGTTGCAAGACCGGGTGTACATGAAGAAATTCTTCAGCAGTATTTAAATAGTGGAAATTGGTAATAAAAAAATGGTGCCAGGCTTGTCCAATTCAAAGGTAGTCGGCACCATTTTTCTAACTTGATGTTGTATTTTAGCCTTTATAATTCTCCATTTTCTCGCATTTTTTTCTTCAGCGTAAAGCCGTATCCCATAACAGCAACGATACCTACGATACATAGAAGAAATCCAAGAAAACTTCTTTCTCCGATAGCAATACCAATTCCGCCTATACATATAGCCGCAGCAATCGCACAAGCTAATAATGGCCATTTAATATTTTTCATTTAATCCTAACCTCCAATTTTGTACATTGGATACCATAATCGTCCACAGAACTTATTTTACACAAAAAGAAGTTAGTTTTCTACAATATATGTGATATAATGTATCAGTTATAGTATGAAGGCAGTGTTTTTTAGTCAAAAATGAAAAGAAAATAAACTGATTATATATCTTCACATAGTAAGAAGGTTTACACAATCAGCTAGGAGGAAACATAGTTGAAACATAGAGATGATATACGTAATATTGCGATTATCGCCCACGTTGACCATGGTAAAACAACTTTGGTTGACCAATTATTAAAGCAGTCTGGAACATTCCGTACAAATGAGCATGTAGAAGAACGTGCAATGGATTCAAACGATATCGAGAGAGAGCGTGGAATTACAATCCTTGCTAAGAATACAGCTATCAAATATCAAGATACGCGTATTAATATACTTGACACACCAGGGCACGCTGACTTTGGTGGGGAAGTAGAACGGATTATGAAAATGGTTGATGGTGTATTGCTAGTAGTCGATGCTTATGAAGGTTGTATGCCACAAACGCGATTTGTATTGAAAAAAGCATTAGAGCAAAATTTAACACCAATCGTCGTTGTCAATAAAATCGATAGAGACTTTGCTCGTCCTGAAGAAGTCATTGATGAAGTCATTGATCTATTTATTGAATTAGATGCAACTGAAGAGCAATTAGAATTCCCTGTTGTTTACGCTTCTGCCATTAATGGAACAGCTAGTCTAGATCCACAAAAACAAGATGAAGATATGAAATGCTTATATCAAGAAATCGTCAATAATATCCCAACACCAATTGATAATAGTGAAGAACCTTTACAATTCCAAGTAGCACTATTAGATTACAATGATTATGTTGGACGAATTGGGATTGGTCGTGTATTCCGCGGAACGATGAAAGTAGGCGAGCAAGTTGCGTTAATGAAGCTTGATGGGTCTGTTAAACAATTCCGTGTAACAAAAATGTTTGGTTTCTTTGGTTTGAAACGCCTTGAAATACAAGAAGCAAAAGCAGGAGATTTAATTGCTGTCTCTGGAATGGAAGATATCAATGTCGGGGAAACAGTATGCCCGGTAGATAATCAAGACGCTCTTCCTGTATTACGAATCGATGAACCAACATTACAAATGACCTTCCAAGTGAACAATAGTCCATTTGCTGGTAAAGAAGGAAAATATATTACTGCAAGAAAGATCGAAGAACGTTTGCATGCGCAATTACAAACAGATGTCAGCTTAAGAGTTGAAGAAACGGATTCTCCTGATGCATGGACTGTATCTGGTCGAGGAGAGCTTCACTTATCGATTTTAATTGAAAATATGCGTCGTGAAGGCTTCGAACTTCAAGTATCTAAGCCAGTTGTTATTATAAAAGAAATTGATGGTGTTAAGTCTGAACCAATTGAACGCGTTCAAATTGATGTTCCTGAAGAATATACTGGTGCCATTATGGAATCTATTGGTGCGCGTAAAGGTGAAATGCTAGATATGGTTAATAACGGGAACGGTCAAGTGAAATTAATTTTCCATGTCCCTGCTCGTGGATTAATTGGT
Source organism: Cytobacillus kochii (assembly GCF_044790165.1). Taxonomy (NCBI): domain Bacteria; kingdom Bacillati; phylum Bacillota; class Bacilli; order Caryophanales; family Bacillaceae; genus Cytobacillus; species Cytobacillus kochii. The sequence goes on from NZ_CP085254.1 coordinate 1,785,360, forward strand.
TATACAACTGAATTCTTAACACAAACTCGTGGTTACGGAATCATTAACCATACTTTTGACAGCTATCAACCAATGATGCAAGGTCAAGTAGGTGGAAGAAGACAAGGCGTGCTAGTTTCCATGGAGAGTGGAAAAGCATCTACTTATGGTATCATGCAGGTAGAAGACCGTGGTACAATATTTGTAGAGCCTGGCACAGAAATTTACGAAGGTATGATTGTTGGTGAACATACACGTGAAAATGATCTAGCTGTTAATATTACAAAAGTCAAGCATGCAACGAATGTTCGTAGTGCAACGAAAGACCAAACATCAACAATTAAAAAGCCTAGAATCATGACGCTTGAAGAAGCACTCGAATATTTAAATGATGATGAGCTTTGTGAAGTTACACCTGAATCGATTCGTCTTCGTAAAAAAATTCTAGATAAAAACGAACGAGAAAAAGCAGCTAAAAAGAAAAAATACGCTGAAGCTTAAGCCCACATAGTCACTCGAAAAAGAGGAGGTAATTCATATTGCCTCCTTCCTTAATACATACTAAGGAGGATTTGGAGCATGATTGAAGATCACCTTTCCTTTTTTGCAGCACTATATAAAGTTCATGAGAATTCAGATCTAGGGATGTGGTTGTTGTATCTCACCATTGTTGCACTCTGTATTATTGTCTTTAAGTTAGGGTTTGCTAAAAAGCTTCCTTTACTAAAATCAATAATTATATATGCGTTCTTATTTATGGGATGTACAATGCTAACTTTCTTAGGGGTATTTTTACCAATTGCAGAAGGACTTGTCGTTGCTGCTGTCATATTAATAATATATAAAATCCGTCTTCATCAAGAAAAGAAACAACAAAGAGCCAGCGCGGAATAATGAAGAGTGGGGGAGATTTTAATTGAACGTGCATGATAGTATTTATAATTGGCTTACCATTAAAGTTGTGACTGATGCGAGACCAGAGGATGAAGCAGCAACCGAAACAGAAGAAATGTTTTTACAAATGTTGAAAAATGATCACGGAATTAACGAAATCCAATATGAAAAAGCTGATCTATTCTATCATGTCTCTTATAGAGATAATGAAGATAGTAAATCAGCAAAATATCCGATTGAATTAATAGAAGTGATGTTAAAACAAATATTAGCAGAACCTGAAAAATACAAAAACTTCCCCACGGTATAATAAAAAAACGCCACCCGATTTGAACTGCACCCAAATTGTTAGACACACAACTAACAATGGAGGTGCAGTTTTTTTATTATATTATAGTAGTACAAAGAGCAACAGTGCGCCTTAAAAGATTGGTCGATGAGGAGAAGATTCAAACGCCTCAGAATTAGAGAAAGAATAGAGCTCTGTTAGTGACAGGCTCGAATCTAGATGAGACGTGAGGAAAGGGGTTCATTTTTATTTGTTCAAAACGGCTCTACCGGATTGAAGAGTATTTCGTTCATGAACATATTTCGGAGATAGTTTCGGAAAACACTTTGAAATATGGATACTGGACAATGATAGTGCATTTTGTACAATTATGTACATCTCTCTTCTTTATCGTTAAAATAAAGGGACTAAACAGTGCGACTGCAAGAGTTAGCGATTGAAAGCTTTATATTACATCGAAAAGGTTATTGTCGATTGTATCCGTTCTGCAGTTCACCAAAGGCTTCCTTTTAAGAGTGAGCAATGGGGTTTAAATTAGTTGCTAAAGGGCTAGGTGTAGCCTTACTACCCGAAAGTATATGTAAGTTGATTGGATTTGATATAGTATACTTCAAAAATGATCCCATTGATTGTGCTAGGCAATTTCATGGAACTTGCTATGGTTTGGCGTGTTGTGGTGAGTGGATTATTGAAGGGATTGAAGAAAGCTTAGGGGGAGGAAATAGATGATTCGAAATGAAGGAGATATTTTACAGTTAATTAGAGATGATAAAGAAATGATGGCCATATTAAAAGCCGCTAAACAACTTCAATTACCTGATTGGTGGATTTGTGCTGGTTTTGTTCGATCAAAAGTATGGGATACCCTTCATCATTTTCAAGAAAAGACGCCATTGCCTGATGTTGATGTCATCTATTATGATAATCAGCAATTGAGTGAAACCATTGAAAAATACTATGAAGAAAAATTACACAAGATACTACCGCATATTCCTTGGTCAGTTAAGAATGAAGCGAGAATGCATTCTGTTAATGGCCTGCCGCCTTATCAATCCTCAGAGGACGCTATTGCAAAATTTCCGGAGACGGCCACCGCTATTGGCGTAAAGTTAGATAGCGAAAATCAATTAGTCATAACGGCACCATGGGGCATAGAAGACCTTATTCATTTTCGTATCAAGCCGACTCCGTTTTTTTCAGCTTCGAGGAAGAGAATGCAATTATTTCAAAGCAGGGTTATTTCAAAAGGTTGGAAAAAAAGATGGCATTTTGTTAACTAATATGAAATCCCTCCGTTTTATCTTTAACGGAGGGATTTTAAATTACCATTCTTCTTCTTCTTGTTTACTTCTATACAATTTAAAGTTGCCTGTAGCTGCTCTTTCATTCGTCTTCGTAGTTATTCTGTCATTGCATTCAACACACATATATGTGTGAATAGGTCGGTTTCTTAATCGTTTTGCTTCATAAGATTCATTATCAATTGATTCAATTTTATCACAAATAACGCATTGTACTTTCATTTATATACATCCTTTTCTAATAAACAAGCATTTTCCTTATTATAAACTAGCTGTTTTTGAAATGAAAGGATGCTGTCGTGAATTACTTATGATAATTCGATTGTTCCTCTTGATGTTTATTTAATTTTTTTGATTCTGTTTCATTAAGCTGTTCTTTTGATTCTTCCGTTTCCTCTGATTTATTCGGTTCAATGATATCACCAGGTACTTCTGGCATCATTCGACCAGAAATATCAGCTAACTCATTTAAAATCCCTTTTATCGGATGGCCATTTTCCACATCCTCTTTTACTTCCTTAAGTCTGGCATATAAATCAGGATCGGCAATAATTACAGCATTCGCACCGTAGGGGTCATGCTTTAAGCTTTCAGCAACTGCATATTTTATCGAGCCAACCTCAGACCGCTCAACATCTTCATCAATATCAATACCTACGATGCAATAGTCACCTAATACGACAGCAGTTGCATCGTTCACACGACGATTATCAGAAGCTAATGTGGCTAAGTGCTTAGAAGTCTCTTGTCCAGTCAATACTTCTTGTTCAGATATGGTACTATTTTTTACATTAACTGTATGAGGTGTACCTTTCTCATTTTGTGAAGATTGTGCGTTATTTTGTGCACCACACCCCGTTAAGTTGAGTACGATAAATAATGATAGTAGAACGTGAAAGTACTTCATTATACTACCTCCATCAAGATTAAACTTTAAAAAAAGTAAATGTTTACAACTAGTGTGCGAAAGTTCTTCTATCTTTATGCGATAAATCATATATTTTAGCAAAGTTAGATTTGTCCATGTTGATATTGAAAATGTTGAAACTAACAAGCAATGAACTATTTATGCACTAATGTATTTCTAATGGCGGGAGGCATCGGGTTGAGTAAAATATACGTGTTAGATACAAATGTCTTATTGCAGGATCCAAATTCCATTTATTCTTTTGAGGATAATGAAGTCGTTATTCCAGCTGTGGTGTTAGAAGAGGTAGATTCGAAAAAAAGGTATATGGATGAAATTGGGAGGAATGCAAGGCAAGTATCAAGAATGATTGACAGTATGAGACAGTCCGGGAAATTGCATGAGCAAATCCTTCTTGAAAATGGTGGAAGCTTACGCATTGAACTAAACCATCGTTCTTTTCACCAGCTACAAGAAATTTTTGTTGAGAAAACGAACGATAATCGGATTTTGGCTGTCGCTAAGAACCTCTCATTAGAAGAAGAGACAAAAGAAGGTGGTAGACCAGTTATTCTTGTGAGTAAAGATGCGCTTGTAAGAGTAAAGGCAGATGCTATTGGTTTACTAAGCGAAGATTTTTTAAGCGATCGCGTGATTGAAAATGATCATATATATACAGGTTTTCTTGAAGTATATCTCCATTTAGATATGGTGAATGAATTTTACAGTCAAGGAGAATTATCACTAAATAAAGTAGGAAACCATTCATTCTATCCTAATCAATTTGTCATTCTAAAAGATGCGCTTGGTTCATCAGCTTCTGCACTTGGCATTGTTGATCAAACGAAAGGGAAATTGAAAAAACTTATTTTTGATTATGATCATATTTGGGGTATTAAACCAAGAAATGTACAACAAACGATGGCATTAGAACTGCTTTTACGCAGGGACTTGCCTCTTGTTACTTTAATTGGTAAAGCAGGAACTGGAAAGACGTTACTCGCGCTAGCTGCAGGCCTAATGCAGACTGAGGATTTAGGAGATTTCAAAAAGTTACTTGTCGCTAGACCAATTGTTCCAGTTGGTAAGGATTTAGGGTTCTTGCCAGGAGAAAAAGAAGAGAAATTACGGCCATGGATGCAACCGATTCATGATAATCTTGAATATTTATTTAATGTTAAGAAGCCAGGGGAATTAGATGCCATTTTGGCAGGAATGGGTTCAATTGAGGTTGAGGCTCTTTCTTATATAAGAGGGAGAAGTATACCTGACCAGTTTATTATTATTGACGAGGCACAAAATTTAACAAAGCATGAAGTAAAAACGATTTTAACAAGAGTTGGTGAGGGTAGTAAGATTGTCTTAATGGGGGATCCTGAACAAATTGACCATCCATATTTAGATGCCTATAATAATGGTCTTACTTACGTTGTCGAAAAGTTTAAAGATCAGAAGATTGCCGGCCATTCCAAATTGATTAAAGGTGAAAGGTCAGGGCTAGCTCAACTCGCTGCTGATATCTTATAAGGATACTCTTAAATACTTCTATAAAAAAAGACTGAACGAGCATAGTTGCTCTCGATTCAGTCTTTTTTTTATATAATATGGAAATCTTGTACGTTTTTAATCGGCTGTAGGCGATTGCTTCCATCTTTATAATAAATATGCACTGGACCATCTTCTTTCAATGGTTTACCCTTTAAAGAAAAGGCGAGAATGAGGTTTTCTGCCTCTGTCATAGGGATACTGACTGTTTCATTCTCACAATGTACTTCTATTGTCCTCGATCCACTATTTGGCTCAGCATTTGTAAGAAAAGGCAAGAAGGGAATCCCAAAAGTACCGGTTAAGACACGAACCTTTTCAAATTTCTTTTCTGTTTTAAGTGTTGGTGGGTAAACGGCACCTTCCATTATTTCACGATCCCAATGTTTAGAGGCTGCTTTCGTATATTCCTCCTTTTCATTCGGTAATTCTTCTTGATTCTCAAAATATGTATCAAGGTCAATTTTTCGGTCATCAAAAATCCATACACTTGGATCGAGTGTAATTGTATATTTGACGTTACCTGTAATATGGATGATATCCTTCATTTGTCATACCCCCTGCTTGTGTCACTAATATCTAATGTTCCTTATAAAGTATAACGCTTTTAACTGCAAATGTCATTTCAACTCGCATGGAATGTTACTAAATGTATTAAACTATAAGGAAATATTGAAGGAGAGTAGGGGAGTTATGGGTTGTCAGACTGATCAAGAATTGTTAGGAATAATTGAACGAGTGAAACCGCTTGTGGCTAAAGGTAAAGTAGCAGATTATATCCCGGCTTTGAAGGCTGCTGATCAGTCAAATGTTTCAGCAGCTGTCTTTCATATTACTCGAGGTAGTGATGTTTGTGTTTCAGCTGGAGATATTGAACAAAAGTTCACATTACAAAGTATTTCAAAAGTGCTTGTTCTAGCACTAGCATTAATTGATCAAGGATACACAAATGTATTTCAAAAAGTAGGTATGGAACCAACTGGGGATCCTTATAATTCAATGATTAAGCTTGAGACGAGCTCACACTCTAAACCTCTGAACCCAATGATTAATGCAGGAGCTTTGGCGGTTACAAGCATGGTAAATGGAAATTCTCCCGATGAGAGATGGCACCGTATTCTCCACTTTGTCCAATGCTTATTAGGGGGTAAAGCCATTGGTTACAATAAAGAGGTGGCAGATTCGGAATATAAGACAACAGACTTAAATCGTTCATTATGTTATTTTATGAAACAACATGGAGTGATTGATGGAGATGTTGATGAGTTAATTGATATTTATACGAAACAATGCGCGATTGAAATGAATTGTTTAGATTTGTCAAGAATAGCAGCAGTATTTGCCAATAATGGCCGTGATCCGCAATCAGGAAACATATTAATTGAGGAGGAAATTGCAAGAATATGCAAAACATTCATGGTAACTTGCGGTATGTATAATGCTTCAGGTGAGTTTGCAATCAAAGTGGGAATTCCTGCGAAAAGTGGTGTATCGGGTGGTATAATGGCAGTTGTGCCAGGGAAGTTAGGAATAGGCATTTTCTCTCCTGCACTAGATGAGAGAGGGAATAGTATTGCCGGTGCAGAAATTTTGAAGATTATGGCAGAGGAATATCATTTTAGTATTTTTTAATCAGCGGATATCCCTGATTATCCTTGCTTTTTTTTTCACTTAAGTTTAAAATTTATAGATAGGATAATCGCTCGGAAACGGGGGGATTGAAAGTTGGCTTCTGAAATGGTTATTGATCATAAAGAAAGAGCTAATGCTCTATTACAAGCAGATGCTGAAAAAATATTAAAATTAATCAAAGTCCAAATGGATAATTTGACTATGCCTCAATGTCCATTATACGAAGAAGTACTTGATACGCAGATGTTTGGCTTATCTCGTGAAATTGATTTTGCTGTGAGACTTGGATTAATTGCTGATAAAGATGGAAAAGAAATTCTTGATAAACTTGAGAGAGAATTATCCATTCTACATGAAGCATCAGTAAAAAAATAAAACATATTAAAAACTCAAGCTAAGAATATTAGCTTGAGTTTTTTTGTTTGTTAAAAATTGGTTAAGAGAAGAATAGAGAAAAAATAGAAAAAATATATGTTATGCTGCTTTAAAATTAATAGTCAATATTATGCTAATCTATACAATTGATTCTACGAATTAAGCATATATAGTAGACAAAAAGATAATTATGATGTATAAATATATTAATTAGTATGTCACATTAGATAGAATCATACAGAACAATGATCTAATCATTTAACGCGTTACGTTTTAATTACATTCCTTTTTATCTTTATTTTGGCAGGAAAATCAATGCTATAGTAGAATAAATATACTACTTAAGAGAATAAAGGAAGAGGCATATGTTTAAAAAAATTCTAAAATCTTATGATTATTCATTGATCGTTGTATTAGGTCTGCTATGTATATTTGGACTGGTTATGGTCTATAGTTCAAGCATGGTGACTGCTGTCCAACATAATGGAGTTGCTAGTGACTACTTTTATGATAAACAAAGAACACATTTAATTCTTGGTACGATTGCGTTTATTGTTGCTGCCCTATTCCCATATAAAGCTTATAAAAGTAACAAGTTTCTCATTCCAATCGTCTTCTTTTCATTTTTTGGTTTGTTACTTGTATCGATTATCGGGAACGCGGTTAATAACGCACAAAGCTGGATTGATTTAGGTACCCGTTCTATTCAACCATCGGAGTTTGTAAAGGTTATTGTTATTGTTTATTTGTCTGCTGTTTATGCAAAGAAACAATCGTATATTAATGAATTTAATAAGGGTGTTGTACCACCGCTTGTTTATTTGATTCTCGTTTGTGGCCTGATTGCGATGGAACCAGATTATGGAACGGCAGGAATTATCTTTTTAATTGGTCTAGCGATTATTTTATCTTCTGGTATGAATATGAAAAACCTTTTAAAATTAGCTGGTATTGGTGCTATTTTTTTAGTTCCAATCATGCTTATTTTAAGAGATAAAATCTTTACAGATACTAGGCTAGCAAGATTCGATTTCCTACATCCGTTTGAAGCTGAAGGGGGATATCAATTGTCCAACGCATTTATCGCCCTTGGTAATGGTGGATTAACCGGTTTAGGATTAGGACAAAGTATTCAAAAAATGGGCTACTTACCAGAAGCTCATACAGATTTTATTATGGCTGTTATCGTTGAAGAACTGGGTGTTTTTGGTGTGATGTTTGTGCTTTTTGCTTTAGGCTTCATCGTACTAAAAGGCATATTCGTCGCACTCAAGTGTAAAGATGCATTTGGAAGTTTATTAGCTATAGGTGTTTCTAGTATGATTGGCATTCAAGCATTTATTAACCTTGGCGGTATATCAGGAGTCATTCCTTTAACTGGGGTGCCTTTGCCTTTTATAAGCTATGGTGGATCATCCTTATTAGTACTTATGGTTTCAATGGGCATTTTAGTGAATGTATCAATGTTTGTAAACTATGAAAAGAAATATAAAGAAAAAGAAGAACAAGATGTAACGACTGACAAACCAGTAAATACAACAGCAAGTATGGGTGGTCGTTTTACATATAATAGACGATAAAAATATACGGGGTGTTATTATGGGTCAAAAGATTAGTAAGGTATTAGTCGCCAATCGAGGAGAAATTGCCATTCGTGTTTTTCGTGCCTGTACGGAATTAAATATCCGTACAGTTGCGATCTATTCAAAGGAAGACTCAGGGTCGTATCATAGATACAAAGCAGATGAAGCATACCTTGTTGGTGAAGGTAAGAAGCCGATTGATGCTTACCTCGATATCGAGGGTATCCTTAAAATCGCAAAAGATAGCGGAGTTGACGCGATTCATCCTGGTTATGGCTTCTTATCAGAAAATATTCAGTTTGCTAGAAGATGTGAAGAGGAAGGTATTAAGTTTATTGGGCCTGAATCTAAACATTTGAATATGTTTGGAGATAAAGTAAAGGCGCGGTCACAAGCCCAAAGTGCGAATATTCCGGTTATTCCTGGTTCTGATGGTCCTGTGCAAGCTGTTGAAGAAGTAGAACAATTCGGAAGAGATTACGGCTACCCAATTATTATTAAAGCCTCGCTTGGTGGTGGCGGTCGTGGAATGAGGATAGTTAACAGTGGCGAGGAAGTGAGAGAAGCCTATAATCGCGCGAAATCTGAAGCGAAAGCGGCGTTCGGTAATGATGAAGTGTATGTCGAAAAATTCGTGCAAAATCCGAAACATATAGAAGTGCAAATCATTGGGGACCAACATGGTAATATTATTCACCTGTTTGAAAGGGATTGTTCTGTACAAAGACGTCACCAAAAAGTTGTCGAAGTCGCACCATGTGTATCGTTAGATGAGGAATTAAGAGGACGTATTTGCGAGGCAGCCGTACAATTAATGAAGAACGTCGATTATATTAATGCTGGAACAGTTGAGTTCCTTGTTTCAGGAGAAGAGTTTTATTTCATTGAAGTAAATCCTCGTGTCCAAGTTGAACATACAATCACTGAAATGATAACTGGTATTGATATCGTGCAAACACAAATTTTAGTTGCTGAAGGATATGGATTACACAGTGAAAAAATTGGTATACCAGATCAAGCAGATATCAAAACAATGGGATATGCGATTCAATCTCGTGTAACGACAGAAGATCCTTTGAACAATTTTATGCCTGATACAGGAAGACTAATGGCTTATCGTAGTGGTGGAGGGTTTGGTGTTCGTCAAGATGCAGGTAATGCTTACCAAGGTGCAGTAATCACACCACATTATGATTCTTTATTGGTGAAACTTTCAACTCATGCAATTACCTTTGAACAAGCTGCATCAAAAATGGTAAGAAATTTACAAGAATTTAGAATCAGAGGGATAAAAACCAATATTCCGTTTTTAGAGAATGTTGTTAAACATAAAAACTTTTTGACAGGTGAATATGATACATCTTTTATTGATCGTACACCGGAACTGTTTATTTTCCCAAAAAGAAAAGACCGTGGAACAAAAATGCTATCATACATCGGTAATGTAACTGTTAATGGTTTCCCTGGAATCGAAAAGCAGAAGAAGCCAGCATTTGATCAACCAAGAATGCCTAAAATTATTTTACCTAATGAGTATCAGTCTGGTACAAAGCAAGTACTTGAAGAACGTGGTGCAGAAGGGCTTGTGTCATGGATTAAGGAACAAAAGAATGTTCTATTAACAGATACGACGTTTAGAGATGCTCATCAATCCTTACTAGCGACAAGAGTTCGAACAAAGGATTTACAAAATATTGCTGAACCGACGGCAAAACTACTACCGCAAATGTTTTCTTCAGAGATGTGGGGCGGTGCGACTTTTGATGTGGCTTATCGCTTTTTGAAAGAAGATCCTTGGGAAAGATTATTAACATTACGTCAGAAGATGCCAAATATTCTCTTACAAATGTTGTTAAGGGCTTCTAATGCTGTTGGTTATAAAAACTATGCGGACAATGTTATTCAAGAGTTTGTAGAAAAGTCAGCACATGCAGGTATCGATGTCTTCCGAATTTTCGATAGTTTAAACTGGGTAAAAGGTATGGAGGTAGCAATTGATGCTGTTAGACAAACAGGCAAAATCGCTGAGGCAGCCATTTGTTATACAGGTGATATTTCTGATAAAACAAGAAAGAAATATGATCTAGCGTATTATAAAGAGTTGGCTAAAGAACTCGAACATCAAGGTGCTCATATTTTAGGGATTAAGGATATGGCTGGATTATTGAAGCCTCAATCAGCCTATGAGCTCATTTCAGAATTGAAAGAAACGGTAGATATTCCTATTCATTTGCATACGCATGATACTAGTGGCAACGGAATTTTCACTTATGCAAAAGCAATCGAGGCGGGCGTTGATATTGTTGATGTTGCCTTAAGTACGATGGCTGGATTAACATCACAACCTAGTGCAAATACATTATACTACGCGTTAGAAGGGTCAGAAAGACAACCTGAGATGAGTGTGGATGCATTAGAACAACTATCCTATTATTGGGAAGATGTACGTAAATATTATCAAGAATTTGAAAGTGGTATGAAAGCACCTCATACAGAAATTTATCAACATGAAATGCCTGGAGGGCAATATAGTAACCTACAACAACAGGCAAAAGCAGTTGGATTAGGGGAGAAATGGGATGATGTAAAAGGGATGTATTCCCGCGTCAATCAAATGTTTGGTGATATTGTCAAAGTTACACCGTCATCAAAAGTTGTAGGAGATATGGCTCTATACATGGTACAAAATCAATTAGATGAAGAAGCGGTCATTCAAAAAGGTGCTTCACTAGACTTCCCTGATTCTGTTGTCGAGCTGTTTGAAGGTTATTTAGGACAACCGTATCAAGGATTCCCTAAAGATTTACAAAAGGCGATATTGAAAAATAGAGAAGCCATCACTGTTAGACCTGGAGAGCTGCTAGAACATGTTGATTTTGAAGAAATAAAAGCGACATTATATAAAGAGTTAGGTAGAGAAGTGACAAGCTTTGATGCAATTGCCTATGCACTTTATCCTAAGGTATTTATGGACTACCACAAAACATATACGCAATTTGGTGATGTTTCTGTTCTTGATACCCCTACATTCTTATACGGTATGAACTTAGGTGAAGAAATTGAAGTGGAAATTGAAAAAGGAAAAACGCTTATTGTTAAATTAGTGTCAATTGGTCAGGCGCGGGCAGATGGAACGAGAGTGATTTATTTCGAACTAAATGGACAACCTCGTGAAGTGGTGATAAAAGATGAAAGTATTAAATCTTCCGTTGCAACGAAAGTAAAAGCAGACCCTCACAATGAAACACATATTGCTGCGACAATGCCTGGAACAGTTATTAAGGCAGTAGTAAACAAGGGGGACATCGTTAATCAAGGTGATCACTTGATGATTACTGAGGCGATGAAAATGGAAACAACTGTACAAGCTCCATTTACAGGTACGGTAAAAGAAATTTATGCAGCTGATGGTGAATCGATTGCTACTGGTGATCTTTTAATTGAATTAGCGCGATCATAATAAAAAAACTTTTCCTCTTAAATAGAGGAAAAGTTTTTTTGCTTACTTTCAATCAAATAAAAACTTATGATAATGGAACGTTTTTGTCTTTTTTATTGTCCGTTTTCTTTGATTGAGTCAATTCATTCGCTTTGCTTCGTGTTGTGAGAAGGATAAAGTAGCTTAACACCCCAAACAAGCAAGAAATAAAAAATGCATGGGCGAGCGCAATGTACAAGTTTAATTGGGTAATTACAACTAGTGCGCCAGCAATGACTTGTAAACTGACTAAAATAAACGAGATTATCCAGCCGATATAAATAACTGGCTGATGCTTATAATGTTTCAGTGCCAGTATCATGATATAGGTAATCCAAATAAATATGAAACCAGCTGCTGCACGATGTCCCATCTGAATCCATTCATACATATTTAGCGGAAGACCGATGGCGTCATTTCTACAGAATGGCCAATCGATACAAACGAGACTAGCATTTACATGTCTTACAAGCGCACCTGTATAAACAACGATATAACTGTAGAGTGTAACCCCGATAATGTGGCGCTTCATTCGTTGATCGAGAACAAGTTTTTCTGCTTGGAACTTCTTATCCACTTCGAAAATTAACAAAGTAAGTAATAGAACAGCGGCAAATGATATTAATGAAATACCGAAATGGAGTGCCATCACAAAATCAGATTGTCCCCACATGACTGCAGCTGCACCGATGAGTGCTTGCAATACTAGAAAGATGACAGATGAAATGGCTAGAAATTTAGTTTCTCTTACATGACCAATCTTTTTCCATGACCAAATGGCTAAAATTAGAACCATAAATCCGACAGAACCTGAAACAAGTCTATGCGCGAGCTCAATAATTAATTCGGGTGATATATTGCTTGGGATAAATTCACCGTGACATAATGGCCATGATGCCCCGCAGCCGTCTCCCGAATCTGTCTTTGTAACTAATGCCCCGCCTAATAGAATGAGTAGCATGCCTATTGTTGTTAGGACAGCAAACCATTTTAATGATCGTTGCAAATCTTTCACCTTCTTCTGAATGTATAGGTATGTATGAGCGCGATGGCTATAAGAATATAAGGTTTTACGCCACGCGTGATTATACTTATAGATACCATTTAAATGCTGATATTTGTCATAATGTATAACCAAATAATTGTGTTCATTTATGTTTATTTACTTCGTTTAAATCGGATAAGTTGTAATTGAACTAAATGTGAAAAAAATACGTCTATGTATACTCACTTTTTTGATACTACAGGATTCATCAAAATATTACAATACTTATAAAAATTCTTCCGTATTCATCCTTATTTCCCTTGAAAACATAAGTTTTGTCTGCTAGAAATATAGTTGTCATGTAAATATTTCTAAAAAGCTTAAGTTGTGTGATTACCTTAATTTATCATTTAATGAAAAAATTATTAACTTAATTATCTCAGAAAAGTGATGAATATATAATGAAAAACAAACTTCTGACACAAATTAGTCATAATTAATTCTAGAAAATTTCACAAAATAACTAAAAAATGTGATTTAATATACAGTGAATGCATCACACTTGTTTTGTGTGGAATTGTCAATGATTTGGAATTAATTTTAACTGCTTTAGTGAATTTAATGACAAATATGGTAATGTAAACTAATTTGCTTTATAGTGGAGATAGTGCTTAACTTTTAATCTGTCATTAAATGCTTTCCAGTATCACATACTAAAAGGAAATAGGATGAAAACGAAAAAATAGCTTGAAATCTGTCTAAGATTTTTTTAATAATCTGGATATTATGTTTACTCATAAATACATAACAAACACAAAGAGATTACTTACATATTTAAAAAGTGAACATAATAGTAAGGAAGACAAGCTTTTTAAGAAAGTTGTTTTCTAAGATAGGAATACCTTTTCCAAAGTTTGTAACAATATGATTAGAAGTATGTGTTGGGCTTTACTTAATTTTACTGGTGGAGTAGCTCATTTTTCATTTGTTGGGAGATTCTCTCTTGTTGAGAGATTTATCCATATTAAGTTTTAGCACTCAAAGAAATTTTCACGAAAGAGGGGTATGAATAAGCTATGAAAAGGCTTGCAAAAGGGCGTCTGCTATTTATGTTAGCTGTAACGACGTTATTTCTAGCCGGCTGTGGTGAGCCATTTATATCGGCACTACAACCAGCGGGTGAAGTTGCGCAAACACAATATGACCTTATGCTATTGAGTACATTCATTATGGTTGGTGTCATTATTGTCGTGACAGTCATTTTCCTTATCGTACTGTTTAAGTTTCGTCGTAAAGACGATAAGATCCCTAAACAAGTTGAAGGAAGTCACAAATTAGAGATTATCTGGACTGTTATACCAATTTTATTACTTCTAGTTTTAGCTGTACCGACTGTTGCAGCTACGTTTGACTTAGCTGATGTTTCTCCTATGGAAGATAAGAATGAAGAGGGGAAAACAGATGTAACGGTGGTAAATGTTAAAGCGAATCTTTATTGGTGGGAGTTCGAATATCCGAATCAAGGTATCGTAACTAGTCAGGAGCTAGTGGTTCCTACTGACGAAAAAGTATATTTCAATCTACTATCAACAGATGTGAAACACTCATTCTGGATTCCAGCTGCTGGTGGTAAGCTTGATACCAATACTGAAAATACGAATAAGTTTTGGTTAGAATTTGATAGTAAAAAAGCTGATGAAGTAGGTAATATTTTTTATGGGAAATGTGCTGAGCTTTGCGGACCATCACATGCATTAATGGACTTTAAAGTAAAAGCTATTTCAAAAGATGATTTTGATGCTTGGGCTGAAGACTTGGCTTCTATGGAAGAAGCAGCTCAACCTGAAACTGCGTCTGCAGAACAAGGGCAAGAAATCTTTAATCAAAGCTGTATTGGGTGTCATGCAGTTACGCCTACAGGAGCAAATGCTGTTGGTCCTAACTTGACAACTTTTGGTGACCGTACGCATATAGCTGGATACTTAGAGCATACAGAAGAGAATCTGAAAGCTTGGATAAAAGATCCAGAAGAATTTAAGCCTGGAAATAAAATGACAGGTCAGTATGGTGACCTTTCAGATGAAGAAATCGATGCATTAACAGATTACTTAATGGGCCTTAAAGTTGAGGATTGATAAGGCGATTTGCGTTTAAGAAGGAGGTAAAATTGTGAGTACCTATGCTCAGAAAAAAGGTGTTGGCGCCGTTTTATGGGATTACTTAACAACTGTTGACCATAAAAAAATTGCCATCCTTTATCTAATTGCTGGTGGATTTTTCTTCCTAGTCGGTGGACTAGAGGCAATGTTTATCCGTATCCAGCTAGCCGTACCAGGCAATGATTTTGTAAGTGCTGGAGTATACAATGAAATACTCACTATGCACGGTACAACAATGATTTTCTTGGCAGCGATGCCGTTGATATTCGCATTTATGAATGCGGTTATGCCACTACAAATTGGGGCACGCGATGTTGCATTCCCTTTCCTTAACTCTCTAGGGTTCTGGTTGTTTTTCTTTGGTGGTGTATTCCTAAACCTTTCGTGGTTTTTAGGAGGAGCTCCTGATGCTGGTTGGACTTCTTATGCGTCCCTTTCACTTGCGTCAGAAGGTCACGGGATAGATTTTTACGTATTAGGATTACAAATCTCAGGTGCGGGTACATTAATAGGGGGGATTAACTTCCTCGTAACGATTATTAATATGCGTGCACCAGGAATGACTTATATGCGTATGCCGTTATTTACATGGACAACGTTTGTAACGTCAGCATTAATACTATTTGCATTCCCTCCACTAACTGTGGCACTTTTCTTAATGCTTTTTGATCGTTTATTTGGAGGAAATTTCTTTAACCCAGATATGGGTGGTAACACAATTATTTGGGAGCATTTATTCTGGATCTTTGGACACCCAGAAGTTTATATCTTAGTATTACCAGCTTTTGGTATCTTTTCGGAAATCTTTGCGATTTTCTCAAGAAAAAGATTATTTGGTTATTCATCAATGGTTTTCGCTACCGTGTTAATCGGGTTTTTAGGTTTCATGGTATGGGCTCACCATATGTTTACAACAGGATTAGGTCCGATCGCTAATGCCATTTTCTCTGTGGCGACAATGGCAATCGCTGTTCCGACGGGGATTAAAATATTTAACTGGCTCTTTACAATGTGGGGCGGTAGTATTAAATTTACAACCCCAATGTTGTATGCGATTGCGTTTATACCAACCTTTACAATGGGTGGAGTAACAGGTGTTATGCTTGCGTCAGCTGCACAGGATTATCAGTACCATGATAGTTACTTTGTTGTTGCTCACTTCCATTATGTTATCGTTGGTGGAGTTGTCTTCGCATTACTTGGCGGTTTACATCTATATTGGCCGAAGATGTTTGGCACAATGTTGAATGAAGCCCTTGGAAAAGTAACATTCTGGTTATTTTTAATTGGGTTCCATTTAACCTTCTTTATTCAACATTTCTTAGGTTTAATGGGGATGCCGCGTCGTATCTTTACGTTTAACAAAGGTCAAGGGTTTGAAACTGCGAACTTGGTAAGTACTGTTGGTGCCTTCTTTATGGCGGTAGCAACAATCGTATTATTAATTAATGTGGTTATGACCATTGCGAAGAATAAAAAAGTTGGTGGCGATCCATGGGGTGACGGACGTACACTTGAATGGGCAATACCATCACCACCACCGTTTTATAACTTTAAACAGCTTCCACTTGTACGTGGTTTAGATCCTTACTGGATTGAGAAAATGGAAGGTAATAAAGAGATGACTCCGGCTGAGCCAATAGGAGACATCCATATGCCTAACAATTCATTCGTTCCATTTGTTATTTCCGTAGGATTGTTTATCGCTGCATTTGGTGCAATGTACCATAATGAACATTCATGGGGCATCCCAGTACTTATTATCGGCATGTTGGTTGTCTTTGGTTCTATGTTCTTTAGATCAGTGAAAGATGACCACGGATATCATATTCATAAAGAGGAATTAATGGATGATGATAAAGGGGGTAAGGCATAATGAAGGCAGATGAAAAATTCACATATGAAACATGGCCTGCAGCGCCTGAAAAGCAAACCCTCGACGGAAAGAATAAATTTTTAGGTTTCTGGCTATTCCTTGGTGGTGAAACTGTTTTATTTGCGACTTTATTTGCAACTTATTTAGCATTAAAGGATCGTGTACCAAACAGTGACCATTATTTAGCAAAAGACCTTTTTGAAATACCATTAGTGTTTGTTATGACAATGTTGTTATTAACAAGCTCACTAACTAGTGTTTATGCAATGTACCATATGAAGAATTTCAACTTCAAAAAAATGCAGTTATGGTTAGGCATTACCGTATTACTCGGTTTAGCTTTCCTTGGTTTAGAAGTTTACGAATTCAACCATTATGTACATGAATACCATCATACATTTACAAGTTCAGCATTTGGTACAGCTTTCTACACACTTGTTGGCTTCCATGGTGGTCACGTTGCATTTGGTCTTGCATGGATCATTACATTAATGGTACGTAATGCAAAACGTGGATTAGACCTTTATACAGCACCAAAGTTTTATGTTGCAAGTTTATACTGGCACTTTATTGATGTTGTATGGGTGTTTATCTTTACGGTTGTATATTTAATGGGAATGGTGGGATAACTGATGGCAAATGAAGAATTAAACTCAGGTAACCCAAAAGTTGACATTGAATATCGTCGCAGAAAAAGCGCAGAGGAAATGAGATATCAGGTTGTTTCATTTGCCATGATGATCTTTTTAACATTTGTGGCTTTCATTGCTGTTGGCTATGATATTTCCGGATGGTTTACCATTCCGTTTATCTTAGTTCTAGCAATCGTTCAAGTAGGCTTCCAACTATATTATTTCATGCATATGAGCCATAAAGGACATGAAGCTCCTGCATTGTTCCTGTATTCAGGTGTCTTTGTAGCTTTCATTACTCTGCTGGCATTCATGACAATTATTTGGTGGTAAAATGAAAAACGACTGATAAATTTCAGTCGTTTTTTTGTGTGTTAAAAATGGTCAAAATAAATTGCTGAGTAATTCATGTAATAGATAATAACCAAATTGAGCTACAATTCTTAAAAATTTATGACAGTTACAACAATCAAGGTAAGATGTTGACACCGATTCCATAAAGTGGGTTGCCACGGTCTTTAAGACAAGCGTATAATAGACATTGATATCAGAAACAATAATGATGGCCTGTAGTATTACATAAAATGAGGTGACGTAAGAATGCCACTTAGTATTTTTGGATTTAGAGCATTATGGAGTCCGTATTTTTTTCTAGCATTGGTCTTGTTGTTAATTTTGTATTTTTTAGTGACCGTTAAGTTTCGCCACCGTTTTGCAAATAGTGAACCATTACATAAGAAAGAAGCGCTATTCTTCTCAAGTGCAATCTTAGTCTTATATTTGATTAAGGGTTCTCCGCTTGATCTAATGGGACATTTGATGTTTTATGCACATATGATTCAAATGGGTGTACTCTATTTAGTTGTGCCAATCTTGTTTATTTACGGAATTCCTAAATGGATGTGGCGTTCTTTTATTGCCTTACCAATCGTAAAACCATTGTTTCGCTTTTTTACAAAACCATTAATTGCTTTAATCTTTTTTAATGGCTTATTTTCTTTTTACCATATCCCGTTAATTTTTGATGTAATTAAAGTAGATATGACTTTGCATACAGTTTATACAATTATCTTATTTCTCTTTGCTATATGTATGTGGTGGCCACTTATCACACCGTTACCTGAGCAGCAAAGAATAAGTGGGCTAAAAAAAGTCGGTTATATTTTTGCAGATGGTATTCTATTAACACCGGCTTGTGCACTGATCATATTTGCAGACGCACCGATGTATGCAACGTATTCTGATCCACATGCATGGGGACAAGCATTAGCTCTCTGTGTTCCCACAGGAACCCTCGCAGGATTAAATTTAAGTGGACCAGAAATGTTTAATAGTATGTCTCTACTGCATGATCAGCAGTTAGGCGGCGTTATTATGAAAATTATACAGGAAATTGTTTATGGCTATGTTTTGGCGCTTGTATTTTTTGAATGGTATCGCAAAGAACAGTCAGATGAGAAAGAAGCTGAAAATCAGCTCATGAACCCAAGAACAGTGGAATAAATCTCGAGCCTACCTAGCTACTAAGGTAGGCTCCATTTTTGAACAATTAAAGAACTTTTACGAAAACCATTCAATCATGATTGAAAAAGAAGGAATACTTTTATAAAATGAGCATAGCTTCTTCATGTAATTACATGAAGGATAAAGTACATATAGGAAGTTTGATAAGAGAAAGGAAGTTACCATGGAGCATTCATTGCCTGTCTTACCAACAATCAGTACAACCTTTATCGTGTTAAGTGCCATTATGGTGGCAATTGGTTGGGTTCAAATTAGTAAGAGAAAAATTGACGCACATAAAAAATCGATGACATTAGCTGGCATTTTTGCCATCATATTCTTTATTATTTATGCTAGTCGAACAATCTTTATCGGAAATACATCATTTGGTGGCCCTGATGATATAAAAATTTATTATACCCTTTTTCTTGTCTTTCATATTACATTGGCGACATCAGGAGCGGTACTTGGAATCATTAACTTGTATACGGGATATAAGAATAAGTTAAAGCTTCATAGAAAGATCGGTCCCTTTACAAGTATTATTTGGTTTGCTACTGCCATTACGGGGGTAGCCGTTTATTTACTACTATATGTTTTTTATCATGGCGGAGAAACAACTTCATTAATCAAAGCGATATTCGGATTCTAAAAAGTCCAAAATAATGCAAGTCCGAGTTTATTCGAGTGCTAGTATCATTCGAATATGTTCGGACTTTTTTTACTTGTATTTCCATGTCAATACATAGTAATACATAAAACTTTAGATGGAGAAAGAATAAATGAGAATAAAGGAAGTGACCCCATCAAATAGTAAGAAAAAAGTAGATTTTGGGCACCTGTTTAAAGAGTACTTTTTGTAGACATAGCAGAACAAAATGAGATCGAACTGCATTAACTATACTATCCTTTACTTAAGAAGGTTGAATTCAGAAATGAATGGATGATGCAATTGGAAAAGCGAGATGTGGAAAAACAAAAAGTACGCAAATTTATCATTTCATCCATTGTAGAATCCAATATACGCTATCTTCAAATGGATGGTGCGGAGGAAAAGGTAAGGTTAATTAGAAGAAGTAGTGAAGATATTATTACGCGATTAGATGATCAGGTGATAATTGAAGTAAGATTAAGTATTATACCGTATAAAGAAGTATTAACAGATTTGATGATTTTACAAAAACAAATAATTGAAGATATTCGATTATTGACTGGACTTCGCGTTGGTAAGGTAGTTTTGAAAATAGAGCATTGCTCTATCGATTCGATAGAAAAAACGTGAAGATTTGTTCTTCACGTTTTTTTTTGCTTACTTAAGTATTTGTTCTAAATCATTATTAATGTCTGTTAAGATCTTTTCAGATTGCTTAACAAGTGATTGTGGAAAGTGTTCGCCATCCCCATATTCTACTCCATGAGGATAATAATGTTTGCCTAATAAAGGAGTAAGTAATTGAATCGTAGCCTTTCTAGCGCCAACGTCACCTTCTACTGCATGTCCAAATATACGAAGATAGTAGATTCCTTCTTTTAATTCAAATTTTCGATCGTATGTAACTCTTTCATAATCCCACTGTCCTGCACGTACTAACTGATAAGAATCCATTAGGTCATCTAGTCGCTTTAGTTCAACTTGCTTGTTTTCTAAACCAGTATTTTCAAGCTTCATAATAATCAATCCCTCCTGAAAAAAACAATTGGTAAACAGAACCAATATTGAATCATCTCAAATTTAATAATAGTTGAAAAATGGACAAGTTGCAATCTTTTTCAAATGTATCATTATATTCACCTAACACTAGTATTCCCAACATCCTTTATATATGTATAATGAAAAATTAGCGAAAAGAATGATAAATATAGAGGCTAATGATATAAAGTTCATTTCCATGTATAATAAGATGTATAAACCTTTAAATCGAGATTTTTATACAATTTAAATCTGCTTCTTTACTGAAGTGTACCCTATAGTTGTTGTAAAGGTTTTCTTAATTCATAAACAACTTGCTATTATCCATTTCTATGTGATGATATACTATATTTAAACATATGTTATAAAAAATGCTTTTTCGTGTATTGAAAAGATTGGAAGTTATGTGATTCTTAACGATACTCATGTATATGACATGGATATAATAGAAGTGTCCGGGTTTTAAAAGAAGTCATGGGAGGTGCAAGTTCTCTGAAGAGTGTATTACGCGTATTTGTACTGATATTGGCTCTTACCGTTATATGGTTATACTTAGATTTTAGTAGTGAAGATCAACTGCTGTTGAGTGATGAGGGTACAGAAGTTGCTCAAGATGAGACGATAGGTAATCAACATGATGAAGAGTCAATGGTTGCTGAGATGCCTGAAGAAGGATTGCTTACTTTAATGGGGTCAAAAGCTTCGGATATTAAGAAACAGTTTGGTGAACCGGAACGGATTGATCCTACACTTCAAGGCTATGAATGGTGGATTTATCCGAATGGCAATCATGAATATATACAAGTCGGTATATGGGAAGGGAAAGTAATTTCCATATTTGCCACAGGTGAAGAAGTGGATGTTACCCCTTTTAAAATAGGACAACCATCTGGAGAAATTTATTCTTCTTTATATGCAGAAACAAATATAGAAATTGAATTCGAAGGTAGTGTTTATCGCTTTGAGTTATCAGAAGCGGACATGAATATGAGACCAATTATTAGAATCGGTGATTATTATGCATTACTTTATTTAGATAAATTTACAGGTACGCTTTCTAGTGTTCGTTTTCTAAATGATGAGTCTTTCGTGATGTTAAGGCCTTATGAATTAGTTTATAGGGGCGAGTTATTTGTTGTAAATGATATAGAAGAAGAGGAAGAAGCGGCTATCAATCGAGGGATGGAGCAGCAGATTATTGATATTACAAACGTAATGAGAGAAAGATATAATGTAAATGAACTTAGCTTAGATGAGAAGACCCAAGAAGTAGCCTATAACCACAGTGTGGATATGTACGAAAGTGAAGCCTTTTCGCATACGTCGGATGAATATGGTGAACTGTCAGACCGCCTAAAGGCTGGCGAGGTTGCTTATCTATCTGCTGGTGAAAATATCGCTGCTAATTATGTAGATGCACCTTCAGTAATGGAGGGATGGTTAAATAGTAGTGCGCATCGTGAAACTTTATTGAATGAACAATTCACTCACATTGGTGTAGGTGTTCATAAGAAGCACTTTACACAAAACTTTATTGAAAAATGGGAACAAGAATAAAGACGTGGCCTACTCATTTGTATGATGAGTGCACGTCTTTTTTTTGTTCACTTTCCGACAACAAAAAAGGTAGAGGAAGCAGTTGCAACCTTCTTACCGTCGTCTCTTTCAACGACAGCAGAGAGGACCATCATGCGACTTCCTTTATGAGTGATTGTTGCATGACAAGTAAGGTTGTTGCCTTTAATTGCGGCTAAATAATGAAGGTTTAATTGTGTAGTCACTGCCACCTTATCTAACGGAGTTGCTTCATTGCTTAAAGTACCCATTGCGGTATCAATGAGTGTAGCAATCATACCTCCGTGAACAATACCAAGCGGATTATAAAGTAGAGGTGTAATAGGGATGGAAATTGTAACAGCATCATCTTCTAACTGTTCTTCTACATTCATAAATGCTTCAATATATGAACGATTAGCCCCATTTTGCTGTCTTTCTAAACTATCCACAATCCTATTAATTAACGCTAAATCTTTGTCATTGGTCTCAGCAACAATTTGTGAAAACTTCTGAAGTAAGAGATCTTTCTTTGTCATAATTTGTGAAACTCCTTGTTATATCATTAACTTTAAGCATTATCATTTTCATTTCCTCATTCCAATAAAATGAAGTTTTGTATATATGCTTATCTTTATCGTAACAGAAACCTAAGCAATAGAAATATAGAAATTTATCACTTTTATGGTGATGCACTCATACAATAAAGTAGGCATTTGTAACGAAAACGAGGTGAATAATAGTGGCACAGAAACAATTGCACCCAACTGTGGAACGGTTTAAGTCTTATGTGAAAAAGAATCCATCAGTACTAAAAGAGGTGAGGTCCGGTAAAAAGTCGATGCAGCAATTGTATGAAGAATGGTACCTATTGGAAGATGATGAGCAAGATGAGCGTGATCAGAAGACTGATTCTTCCGAACCCACTACTGAAAACAAACAAGATTGGATCAATCAAGTGATGGGAACTGTAAAAAACATGGACGTTAATCAAGTACAAGGTTATATTACAAATATGAGCCAAGCTCTCGGAGCGATCCAAGGGGTGTTATCACAATTTCAAGGAGGAGCTACATCCTCTAAAAGCTCTACTAAATCAAATTCAATTGCTCAAAAGCCAAATCCATTTGCATTTAAAAAAGATTAAAGAAGGTGAAAATCTTTGCGTAAAGATATAAGAGAGTATATTCAACAAAATGAAGAATTAAAAAAGTTCGTTAGAGAACAGCCACAGTGGTATCGAACGTTATCGCGAAACCCAACAGAAATACAGAAATTAGAGGTAGCGTCTTTACATTATCATAAAAAAACAATTCCTCATCATGTAGAAAAGTTTTCTAATGGGGTTCAGATGGCATCTATGATGATGAGTATGTTTCAAGCAATGAACAGTCAATCATAAATGGTCTTCTTCGCTTAGGAAGAAGGCTATTTTTTATGAGTAATTATTTTTGTAAAAGCAAATAATACATAATAAAAAGGGTTGATGAGCTTGCAAAAAATATATCAATACTTCTCGCTTTGTATTTTATTCATCTTATTAGTAGCTTGCACCAAAGATATTCCAGAGCCAGAAACAAATAGCATACTAGCTCCTGTTAAGGGGCTTGAAATTAGAGAATCTATTCCGGTAACAACTGCCATGGCAAAAGGGCCACAAGATTTTTTCGTCAAGCATGTAGTGGAAGGTAACGATGTATTTATTGAATGTATTGTTGATGGGATAACATTTAGAGAAGATCGACAAGGGGTGAAGGGAAAGTTTATTGTTTATGTTGATGGGGAGAAAACAGAAGAAATCAACCGCGCAGCTTTCAAAATAAAAGGGTTGTCACAAGGGAAGCATCATATCAAACTAGAAGTAGTGAGTAGTGATCCCGCGCTTTACTTTTTGACAAAGGAATTTATCATACAAGTGGAATAATTGTTCTCAGTACTTTAGATTTTAGGTATTCCATGATATGATGAAAAGTGGAGGTGAGCTTCCAGATGCTTGCTACTTTAGAAAGATTAGAGATATTGGACGTAGCCGATGAGATTGTCACGATGATTGTCAAGTCTGAGGAAGCTACTCAATACAAGCAATGCCTCAAGGAGATGCAATCAAATCCTGAAACTCAGGAAAAGATTCGTCAATTTGTTGAAATGAAAGATCTTTATGAGGATGTACAACGATTTGGTAAGTATCATCCTGATTATAAAAGAGTTACGATGTCTATACGTCAGTTAAAGAGAGAAATGGATATGGATCCGTATGTTGCAGCGTATAGACAATCGGAAACAGAGTTACAGAGTTTGCTTGACGAAATTAGCGTCATTATAAGTCACTCTGTGTCTCAACATATTAAAGTCCCAACAGGTAACCCATTTTTTGATAATGCTTGTTCGGGTGGTTGTGGATCAGGCGGAGCATGTAGCTGTTCTGCTTAACAGTGCGGTCATGACCGCACTGTTTTTTTAAAAGATAGAGAATGAAAAAATCAATCACATTGTAAAAATAATGAAATATATGCTAGACTAATAACAATCATTTGAACAAAAGGGGAAGTATTATGCTTGGAGAGAGGCAAGGTTTAATTGTTTGGCTTTATTCATTAAAGCAAGCGAAAATGTTACGTCGCTTTGGGAACGTTCATTTTGTATCGAAACGGTTAAAGTACGTAGTTGTTTATTGTAACTTGGAGGATATCGACGCCTTAACTGAAAAGATTAGTTCATATTCGTTTGTTAAAAAAGTTGAACCTTCATACAAACCTTTTTTAAAAACTGAATTTGAAAACGCAAAACCAGATAAAGCAAAAGAGTATGATTATAAGATGGGCATTTAACAACTTAAACAAACCTAGGCACATATAGTAAATATAGTGCCTAGGTTTGTTTAAGTTAGTGCAGGTAAATAGTGATTTAACCTGAAAATAGCGATTAAATGTTGAAAATATAAGTCTTTCTCAGAGAAAAGTGTCGAAGGTTTCACATTGAATTGGATGAGTTCTTTATTTAACTCTTTCGCTGTATCCGCAAATAATTGAAAGCGTTTATTAGGTCTGATTGTATGATTTGGCACGCCTTCTCTGCATATATATATAGGTTGGAATTTACCTTCAGCAGGTGGGTTTAATATCACGATCAGTGAACTCATGGCCTTGTCATTTATGGTTGTATGTAAAACCATCATATGTTTAAGGCGGTCATCATTCCTTTTCGCTATCTCAATCAATTCATAAATGTCAGAAAACCCTTCTCCGAGTTCAATAAATCTTTGAATCATATTTGTTCTCCTTTTATGTTTAATCAACACTTTCCTACTTTATCATTTTTTTTTATTGATTAGAAGGATATTCGGTGTTTATATATAATTAGGTACAATTATTTCTTGAATGAGTAGTAAGGGAGCACAAGATGAAAAAGGTAATTTCTATTCTTTTTGTTATCATTATTCTCTGTATATTTTTTAATCAATGGGATCAATTCATAGCAGATGAGCAAACTGTCAATGCACAAGAAAGTGCACAATCAAAAGTTACCATTCATTCAGATGAAAAATCTGTCCAAGTCTTTCAAACAATTTCTAGTTTATCTGACAAATCCATTTACGAAATAATCGTACCGGAGAAAGCTTCAAATTGGACATGTACATATAATGATAAAGATGAGTGTAAAAGAGTTTGGCGAGCTGAAAACATTATAGAGACTAAAGGTAGTCAGTTACATATTACCTATAGTTTGCCTCTGAATAAAAAGACTAACACTTTGATTCGTGATTGGTTATTTCAATTAAAAGGTGTCACTATAGATCATGTGGAATTAAAAATCATTGAATCTCACCATCGAAATGGAAAGTGGCTGGCTGGTATTCCATTATCTGGGTTCGTAAAAGAGGATCTAATAGATTATTACTTCTTTTCTGGTAAGACCAACAATCCGGCACTGCTTTGGTATAATGAAGACATAAACACCGAGCGAAACGAAACGTATTATTCGTACTATGGTGATCACTATCCTGAGATCAAAGAACTGATACAAAAACATGAAGAAAAGGTAAAAGAAGCAAACTTTTTAAGTATCATTACAACTAATCAGTTAAAAAGTGGTCTATTTGGAGGCATTCTCATACTACCAATTGGGGAGTTATTAGAAAGAGAATTAGTAGACGCTCTCTATTTCCATTCTATTGAAAGTGAAGAAATAGAATGGTTCTTGGATTTGTTAACCTCATTTATTATTGATGAAAATCCTCGGTTTGATCTAAGTATGTATGCTTTTAATGAACTAAAAGAAAAGCTAACTTCAAGTGAGTTGGAGCAGCTTGTTGCCAGTATTTCCGACTTGGATGAAAGTTTCGTACCAGAAGATATGGATGAGATACTTTATCAAATAACGGGAAAACAAACGAACTTCTTTGCTGAATTAGTAAGGAATAAACAACCGGTTTCTTTAGAATTATATACAATGAAAGATTATCATTGGAATAATAAAAAATTAACTGTGAAAATAATTGAAATTGATGGAATAGAGTGGGTACCTCTACAAAAGACAATGTCATTCCTCGAGTTTGAAACAGAGCGTTTATCTGAAACGGAATGGGCAATCTTTAATGACAAAGATGTTTATCGTTTATATTCAGACCAGTCGATTTTTATAAGAAACGAAGAGGTGTTTGGCTTGCTAGAACATCCACTGAAACAGATGAATGGAGAGTATTATTTAGAAAAAAAATGGCTCCAGTCTATCTTTCAGATAAACTTGAGAGAAGAGGGTAATAAAGTTTATTTTGACATGTAAAAGGAAAGCATGTGTGGAATTTATAGAATCATTCCTATTTGAATGAGTTCACCGTCGATAAAAATAAAAAATCCCTGTAGCAAAAAACCTACAGGGTCCTTCCAACCATCTAATAGGCAGAAGGTAAAGGGAGAGGAGAAACCGGAGGAAGAACTTATGGGGAAACGTAAGTCTTCTCCGCGGTTGGCAACAACATCGTTTAGATGCTGTTAATTTCATTATCTCCATATAAGACATTGTTATACATTTTTATTCGGCATCTCTTGAAATACTTAGGAGAATATGAGTTTGTTTCCTATAAAAAGTATGGTAGGATGATGAAGAAAAATTGAATTTAGAATAAGTGGTGAGTAGTAGTATGCGGGTAGTATCTGGTCAATATAAAGGACTGCAACTTAAAGCCGTTCCTGGCAAATCAACAAGACCAACAACTGATAAAGTAAAAGAAGCAATCTTTAATATGATAGGACCCTATTTTGATGGTGGCATTGCCCTTGATTTGTTCGCTGGAAGTGGTGGCCTTGGGATTGAGTCATTAAGTAGAGGTGTAGAAAAAGCGATTTTCGTTGATCGTGATAGCAAGGCAATACATACAGTACATGAAAATTTACGAATTTGTAAAATCGAAAAAGGCGTTGAAGTTTATAGAAATGACGCAGAAAGAGCTTTAAAAGCCATTATGAAAAGGGAGTTGCAATTTGATTATATCTTCCTTGATCCACCTTACAAAAAGCAGCAACTCGTTAAATTGTTAGAAATCATTAGTCAACAGAAGTTACTAAAGCAAAGTGGCATTATAATGTGTGAACATAGCTCGGATATACAATTACCCACATTATGCGGGGACTTAGAACAAGTAAAGTATGAAAGCTATGGTATCATTGCTGTTTCCATTTATCGTTATATTGTACCTAATGAATAAATTAGAAAGCAGGGGGAATAAAAATGAGCGGGATTGCCGTATGCCCAGGAAGTTTTGATCCAATTACTTTTGGCCATTTAGATATTATCAAAAGGGGAGCAAAAGTATTTGACGAGATACATGTCGTGCTATTAAATAATTCTTCTAAGAATCCACTCTTTTCTGTTGAAGAAAGAATTCATCTAATTGAAGAAGTAACGAAAGACATTCCTAATGTCAAGGTTGGGACTTTTCAAGGTTTATTAGTGGATTATGCAAAAAGTGTAAATGCAAAAGCAATCATTCGCGGTTTAAGGGCAGTATCTGATTTTGAATATGAGATGCAAATCACATCGATGAATCGCGTATTAAATGATGAGATTGAAACATTCTTTGTTATGACGAATAATCAATATTCCTTTTTGAGTTCAAGTATCGTAAAAGAAGTGGCAAAATATCAAGGAGATATTTCTGACCTCGTTCCAGCTGTGGTACAAGATGCGTTACATAAAAAATTCGCTAAGTAAAATAAAGAGGCAGATCAACTCTGAGAGTGTCTGCCTTTTTTTATACGATTTTTTAGTTTTAAGGTTGTGTACTAATGGGAAAGAAAATGCCTACGGTAGTAGATGAAAATATATAAAATAAGAGAAAATAAAGTAATGAGAGGTCCAAGTGTTATCATGTAATCATATATGGTAAATGCTTCGCTTTGAAAAACGGGTATAGCGTTAGATGGTTGCTCAAATGACACGCGGTCGTAGAGTAAATGCCAAAAAAGATAGGCGTAAAAAGCTGCAATAAATGAATGAATAATACGAGCGATGAAAAATGGCTTAAAACGAATATCGGATTGAGCGATAATGCTTGCGACTTGTGATTGAACACTAAATCCACAGAAGGCCAAGATTGCACTTGCAATCATTACTTGTTGTAACAACGGAACATGATCGACTTGAGCAGTCATCTGATTTCCTTGAGTCAGTTCAAAAATGCCAGAAAATAAAGCTTTACTAAAATCAGGGGAGATTTGGAAAATAGATAATAAAAAACCGAGCCCATGAGCGAAAAAGTCTGTAATGCCGATGTGGAATAATAATTTATTTATGACCGAAAATAAAATAATAAAGCCACCGATCATTAATAAAGTATGGATAGAAGATATTACAGCATCACCAACAAGTTTTCCTAATGGACGCTGTTCTTGTAATCTTGTTTCGTGTAAGACATTAAATGCTTCCTTAAATGAAAATTTCCGCGCGGGGGGCGTCGCTATCTTAGTGTTCTTCTTTTCTTCCTTTCGTCCGTAAAAACGCATGATAAAACCTACAGTTAAATTACCAAGATAATGGGCTAAAGCAAGGATAATCCCTAATTTTGTATTATGAAAGAAACCAACAGACACCGCGCCAAAAATAAACAAGGGATTGGAACAGTTAGAGAAGGAAACAAGTCGCTCTGCTTCCAGACGTGATATTTGTTTCTCTTGTCTTAATCTTACAGTGAACTTTGCTCCAGCCGGATAACCAGATGCCATTCCCATGGCTAATACAAACCCGCCAACACCTGGTACTCTGAATAGTGGTCGCATGAGAGGTTCTAATAGTACACCAATAAATTTTACTACACCAAAACCGATTAAAACCTCGGCTATAATAAAAAATGGTAATAGGGAAGGAAAAACAATCTCCCACCACATTTCGAGGCCCCTTCTCGATGCATCAACGGATTCTTGTGGATATAATATAAGTGAAACGGCGATTAATGATGCCGAAAGTGCAAGCATGACTGTTTTTAACTTTGAACGTGACACGAACGAGCCTCCCTTATGTAATACGGCTGGAACACAATGTAAGCATGTCCTTCTTCTATTGAATATACGACGACAGATGAAAAATTAGACCATTGATTTCAAAATGACATTTACTTACTATTGGTGAATCTTCATTTTAAATAGATTCGAACTAATACCCATTAAGAAAAAGCATGGAAATATTTGAAAATGAAATCACTCGTCTGTTAACTAAAGCAACTATTTATACATAAGATAATAAATAGCATTTTGTTGTTTGATATCAATACATTAAAGAAGAAAGACAATCATTTTATGAAAGGGATTGGAGGGAAAGATTTTGGTTCGACCAAAAATAGGTCTTGCTCTCGGATCTGGTGGTGCGCGTGGGTTTGCACATCTTGGTGTAATAAAAGCGCTTGTGGATAAAGATATACCAATTGACATGATTGCAGGGAGCAGCATGGGGGCAATGGTAGGCTGCTTTTACGCTACAGGCATAGATATTGAAACATTATATAAATTTTCCACTGTTTTTAAAAGAAAGTATTATTTGGATTTTACGGTCCCTAGAATGGGGTTTGTCGCTGGTAATCGAGTGAAGGAATTCATCCGTGTATTCACACAAGACAAGAAAATAGAAGATTTAAATATTCCTGTTTCTGTTGTCGCAACTGACATCCAGAAGGGAGAAAAGGTTATTTTTCAAGACGGGCCAATAGCAGAAGCTGTTAGAGCAAGTATATCTATTCCTGGTATTTTCGTACCTGAAAAGGTTGAAGGACGGTTACTAGTCGATGGAGGGGTTATTGACCGTGTGCCTGTTTCAGTTGTAAAAGATATGGGAGCAGATATTATTATTGCTGTTGATGTCTCAAGAGTAAATGTTCAGACCGAGATACACTCCATTTATGATGTAATCATGCAGAGCCTAGATATTTTACAAATGGAGAATGTGATTAACCGTGAAATAGCATCCAACGTGATGATTCGACCAAGTGTAGAGATGTATAGTTCAAAAGCTTTTACAAATATAAATGAAATAATTAAGATAGGAGAAGAGGAAGCGCTCAAATATATCGACAAAATAAAAGAAATCATCGAAAATTGGAAGGAGCCAAATGAATGAAAAGAAAAATTTGGGCTCGCTCCTTCTTCGTCTTAGCATTACTCGTCCTTGTTACTTCCTTTATACAACTTCCTTATTATGTCTCAAAGCCAGGAATGGCGAAAGAATTAGAACCAATCATTGAAGTTGAGAATGGTGACAGCGCTACAGGAAGTTTCATGCTTACGACTATAAGAATGGGCAAAGCTAATATTTATACTTATTTATGGGCAAAATGGCAAAAATATCAACATATTTATCCTATCGAGGATATCCGAAGAGATGATGAAACAGATAGAGAATATCAGTTAAGGCAATTATACTTAATGGATAACTCCAAGCAGTCAGCCATAGAAGTGGCATATCAACATGCTGGATTAGATGTAAATTACAATTATCAAGGTGTGTATGTACTTAATATTATGGAAGGTATGCCAGCAGAAGGGAAACTCGAAGCATCAGATATGGTAACGAAAGTAGATGGAA
This sequence comes from Cytobacillus kochii, assembly GCF_044790165.1. Taxonomy (NCBI): domain Bacteria; kingdom Bacillati; phylum Bacillota; class Bacilli; order Caryophanales; family Bacillaceae; genus Cytobacillus; species Cytobacillus kochii. Next base: position 1,816,811 of record NZ_CP085254.1, read on the forward strand.
AATCTTTTCAATCTTCGGAGCAATTCATTGATATGGTTTCATCCAAATCGGAAGGTGATAGCATATCCCTTACGTTTGAAAGAAATGGGGAACAAAGAGAAACCGATATCGAACTAGAGAAAATTGCTGCGACTGGAAAGGCTGGTGTAGGCATTACTTTAGTGGATGATAAAGAGATTTCAGTTGATCCAGAAGTGGCGATTGATACAAGTGAAATTGGAGGTCCATCAGCTGGCTTTATGTTTTCATTAGAAATTTATAATCAGTTAGTTGAGGGAGATTTAACAAAAGGTTATGAAATCGCCGGAACTGGCACAATCTCACCAGATGGTACAGTAGGGCGCATCGGTGGAATAGATCAAAAAATTGTGGCTGCAGATAATGCCGGCGCAGACATTTTCTTTGCACCGAATGAGAATAATAGTAATAAGTCAAACTATAAAGAAGCTGTTAAAACAGCTAAAGATATTGATACTGATATGAAAATCATCCCAATTGACACATTTGATGATGCAGTGAAATACTTAGAGGGGCTAGAAAATAAATCATAGAAATCATAGATTCAAGGCCATAAAGTGTGGGGCATGTAATGTATAAACGGAGAGATTCTGCTAAATCATCAGAATTTCTCCGTTATTTTTTTTGTGATTTATTTTCGCTTTGTTATAAGTAACACTATATTATACAATCCATGTAAATTTTCTTCGAATTCTATTGCCTAGGTGTACAAGTAGTGTGAAGAACGAAGAGGAGGAGGCCCTAGCTCGTTCAACTAGAAATAGCCAATCAAAAGGAATTTTTTACGTACATCTAAAGTGGGAAACTTCAAGATAGATAAGCAAAACGGTCTTGCACGTCCATCTAGGGTGAAATAGGAAGAGATAGCAGACAAAAACGATTTGCGCGTCCGTCCGTAGTGAAAAAGGCAAAGATAGCTGAGCAAAAGTGGATTGCGCGTGCATTCGGAGTGAAAAAGGCAAAGATAGCTGAGCAAAGGGGAAAAGCGTATCTATCCGTAGTAAAAAAAGCCAAGATAGCAGAAACAATCGAATGACGCGTCCATCCAGATTAAACACGAGAGATAGCCGAGCAAAAGTAGTTTTATTCGACCATCTCTCATATTTTCTCAGTAAATAGCCAACAAAACCGAACAATCGGCTCGTGTCTATATCATTTGTCATAAATGATTGGTGGTTGGCTAAAGTCAAGTTTTAAAAGCTGCTGCTGTTGTGGAGAATTAGCTGCAAGCGCATATATTCTAGTTGCTTTAAGATCCAGTGCTAATGACTCTCGATTTTTGTCGGAGACTTTAGAAATGAGAGGAAGCTTAAACTCGCCTTTATATTTATTTAAGTAAACCCTTCCTTTTTTTGACATACCAAGTAGGCGAAGGTATGGTGCTTGCTTTAAATGCGACATAGTTTGTTTACCTGCATGGATAAGAATATATAAACAAATTCTCTGGATGCGTGTCCAAGTATATCGTTTTGTTTTCACTGCTTCCATAAATGTTTGAAAAGATGTTGAAGTCTTGCTCGCTTCGATTAAACGGAATTCGATTCCTTCTTCAACCTCATAAATTTCTCTAAGTTGAGCAGGTGACGAACTGAGCAAGCGGTATTGTAGCATAGGCCAATACAGTTCCCAATGATGCAGAACTCCAAATTTTTTATAATACGAATGCAAGGCTTCATATGAGGTTCTCGGCATATATTTAAAAGTTTCTTCTATATTTGCTTCTTGAGAAAATATCTTTTTTCTTATGCTAGTTGCACTTGCTATGGTTGATGAGTTAAAGTCTTCATCGTGGTACTCGGCATTCTTTCTTGCGATGGTTGTTGGCTCTATTTTCGCATTTTGTTGCTTTATAGCTTTTATGTATTGGAAGCCAAGAATATTATTTGGTTTTGTTAGGTCCACTATTTCTTCATTGATGGTCAATTGTTGGAAAGCAAGAGATGCAGATTTAGGATAACTATAGCCTTCTTTACTATAATTTCTAATCAGTTGGTTATACTCCTTTTCATGTTGATGTAACTCACGATAAGTTGATAAAAATGGCTGTATACTACCTTGCTCACTACCGAATGATAAATATTGACACAGAGTGGCATCGAGTATTGAAATGGCTCCATTTGCAAATATATCTGCTTGAGATGTCGCAAATGAAAAAGGAAGTTCAAAAACAAGGTCACAACCACCAGCCAATGCCATTTCAGCCCGTGCCCATTTTGATACGATTGCCGGCTCTCCTCTTTGCAGGAAATTACCACTCATCACACAAATCACCACGTCTGCACCTGTTTCTTTTTTTGCTTGCTCTACTTGATAGGCATGCCCATTATGAAAAGGATTATATTCAACGACAATACCAACAGCTTTCATCTGTTAACCACTCCTTCTTATTTCTTAATTATAAATGAAGAAATAAAATTTCACTAATGCTTACATAAATTGACGATAAAGGTTTGCAAATTGAACAAAATTGGTTACAATACTAAGAGAAAATGAGATAAATGATTCTCTTTTCAATAACCTTCTGACTGTAAAGAAAAAATATTGACAAATAATTATATGAAAGCTATAATTACCTTTGTTGCCTTGGGGTGATTTATATGAAATGGACTTTAAGTCAGTTACAGAAATATCGAAGCAAGGACTTCTCTTTTGATGAAATCGTCAATGTGGATGAAGTAGTCAAAATGGATGCTGAAATCAGAGATGCATCGCCAATGAGGATTACTGGTCGAGCAGATATTGATTCTGAGAAAGTGATTGTCCATTTTAAAATGGAAGGTCATTTGATTCTCCCTTGTTCTCGCACATTAGTTGACGTTAAATATCCAATTAATGTGGAAACAATTGAAACATTCCTCTTGAAAGCTAGTGATTATGAAACTGAAGAGGAAGTTCATCAAGTGCAAGGTGATGTAATAGACATGATGCCTATTATACATGAACTGCTTGTGCTTGAGGTCCCTATGCAAGTATTCTGCGATGATAGCGGTGAAGAGGGCGCTCCTCAATCAGGAAAAGATTGGGAGGTCATTTCCGAGCAAGAGAAAACGGAAAAGATTGATCCACGTCTTGCTGGACTTGCTCAGCTACTTAATCAAAAGGATTCTTCTGACTCATAACTGGAAGAAAACAGTGAAAACTGGTCTTAATAATTTTTTCTTCATAGTGTATGTTCAAAATATAGAGAGGCCTTTTCTACTCTATTTTATTAATAGAAGTTAATCCTCAAGTTTGAACGACTCTAAATCTCTATAAGGAGGTGGGAATAATGGCTGTACCTTTTAGAAGAACATCTAAAACTGCAAAAAGACAACGTCGTACCCATTTTAAATTACAGGTTCCTGGTATGGTAGAATGCCCAAATTGTGGTGAAATGAAACTTTCACACCGCGTTTGTAAAGCTTGTGGAACTTACAAAGGAAAAGAAGTTGTAAACAACTAATTTTTCATATGACAAAACGCTGGAGCAATAAAAGCTTCAGCGTTTTTTCTATTGTCAATTTAGCTGGCATAGTAAATAAGATATGTAGTGAAGTATTCTTGAGCACTTGTAATCACCTATTACGCATCATCCAAGGTATAAGCACAATGGAGACCTAAATGCTTTGCAAAACGGATTCCTAATTATCTTAGTTATATTATACTTTTTAAAAGGAGATTTGATGATAATGAGCAGTTATCTAATACATAAAGAAGAAAATTTGCTTGTATTCACGATTACTAGAGAACATAAGAGAAATGCCATTAATTATGAGGTAATGGATGGCCTACTTAAAGTAATTGAAATGACTAAACAAGAAGCAAACATAAAAGGCTTGGTCATCACTGGAGAAGGAGAGAGTGCTTTTTGCTCTGGTGGTGACTTATCTGCTTTTCAAAATTTGATCACTGCAGAAGATGCCTATAACATGCTATCTAAAATGTCAAAGATTTTATATAAGCTCACTACACTCAACAAGCCGACAATTGCCCTTATTAATGGAACGGCAGTAGGTGGTGGATGTGAACTAGCTACAGCATGTGATTTCCGCATCGCTAAAAAAGGAACGAAAATGGGCTTTATTCAAGGTACTTTAGCCATTACTACAGGTTGGGGCGGAGGTAGCCTATTGTTAGAGAAGTTGGAGAGCGAAGTCGCTTTAAAGTTACTGATGGAAGCTAGGCCACTGCCGGCAGAAGACTTGTATAAAAAAGGTTTTATTCATGCTATTTATGATCAAGTGAGTATGGAAGTAGTGCAACAATTCTTTGCCAACATTAATAGAATTCATACAGATGTTTTATCTGCCTATAAAGAGATCCTTGTTCGTAAGTGGAAGGTCACACAATTAGAAAAAAGAATGGAAGAAGAAGTTCGCACTTGCTCGACCCTTTGGAGTATGGAAAGTCATCATCAAGCGGTCAATAAATTTTTAACAAAAAATAAGTAAATAAAGAAAACGAGTGAATATCCCATGTTTAAGTCTATCTTTTCTAGTATAAGCATAAGATGAAATAAAAACACTACTAGGAGGGGTTAGGGATGTCTTCTACTCGTCAAGATGCGTGGTCACAAGATGAAGATATTTTGCTAGCGGAAGTCGTTCTTCGCCAGATAAGAGGGGGAGGAACACAACTTCAAGCATTTGAAGAAGTGGGTAAAAAGCTATCGAGAACAGGCGCTGCATGTGGGTTTCGTTGGAACTCTTATGTAAGAAAGCAATATAAGAAAGCGATAGATGTAGCAAAGAAACAACGGAAAGAATTAAAGAACCGTAAAAAGGACCCAGAACTAACATCATTGGTTGTTGAAGAGGCGGCAAAAGATAAACAGGTTTCAAGCCACCAGCAATTAAGCTTTAATGAAATTGTAGAGAGCCTTAAATCTGTATATGAACAAGCGGAAAACGCCAATTCTGCTGAAAAAAACTCATTATCTCAGTATGAGGGCAAAATTATTTCTTTAGAAAAACAAACTTATTATTTAGCTGCTGAAAATGAAAGGTTATTAAAAGAAATACAAACATTGGAGCAGGATTATAAGGCGCTTGTAGAAATAATGGAGAAGGCAAGAAAAATGGTTGTACTAAAAACGGACGATCGCGAAAAAAATGTTCGTGTTTAGTTTCTATCTAACAATTACTAATGATACTATTTATACTTAAATTTCCTTATACAGTTTATTTCAAATTATAAACATAAAAGAGCACTCCATCCTAATGGAGTGCCTATTTATGTTTATTCGTCTTCTTTTAAAGATTCCTTTACCATACCTTCGGGAAACCATAGAACAGGATTTTCCCCTAAATCCCTATCCATATCATATTGGGCTGAAGTGAAGCCCATCTTTTCCCAGAATTCCTTTGACTTAATTCTCGTGTTTGTCTTAATAGGTAGGTTAAAGCTCTTGGCGAAGTTAACAAGTGCTGTTCCATAACCTTTTGATTGATAATCCTTCAATACTTCAAGCTTCCAAAGTTCTAAATAATCATGAGAAGGTTGGAAGTAACGGTCGAATTTAGCTTCTACTTTATAAAGGCTCATGCGGGCAACGAGTAGGTCCCCAAAGTAAATGCCATAAAAAGGCGATTGGCTTCCGTTTTCTATTATATTGCCTTCTAGATCCTCGAGCATTGATAATTCTTGAAGACCATATTCTTTAAACTTTTTAAAATCTTCTAAGGTTCTGTAATTTACTTTTAGTCTTTCAACTTTATAGCTCATGATTCATCCCCCTAAAACACCTATGTAATTTATTGAATGCGCTTACTCTATATCATTATATAACAATATTAAGAAAATTTCTTTAGTAAACTGTCATTCTTTTATCATTCAAGACATAAAAATGTATTGTTCAAAAATAAACGTAAGCGTTTTCAATAAAAAAGAAGGAAAAAGAGCGAACCTTGTAGAAATAGGGAATATTGCGATAAATTATATTTATTTGCATTTGGTTATTGTAACAACGAACGAAGGGAGAATAAATGATTGCAGAAAATATTAATTGCCAATAGAGGAGAAATTGCCTTAAGAATTATTAAAACTTGTAAAGCACTGGGAATCGAAACGGTAGCAATATACTCAGAGGCAGATGAAGGGTTGCCTTTTGTTATCGAGGCAGATCAAGCATTTCTCATTGGACCACCACCGGTCAATCAATCTTATTTAAATGTTGAGAAAATCATTCAAATAGCTTTAGCAGAGAAAGTTGATGCCATTCATCCAGGCTATGGTTTCTTATCTGAGAATGCAGAATTTGCTAGGAGAATTCATGCAGCGGGTATTATCTTTATCGGTCCAAACCCTGACACAATTGAAAAAATGGGAGATAAGATTATTTCCAGGCAAACGATGGAAAAAGCGGGTGTACCTATTGTGCCCGGTAGCAATAGTGGTGTTGTAACAGTCGAAGCTGCTCTTGCTTTAGCTGAAACATATGGTTACCCTATTATGCTTAAGGCAAGTGGGGGCGGTGGTGGAATCGGTATGGTGCGCTGTGAAACTGAGCAAGCGCTCAAAAATGCCTTCTCCTCGACAAAATCAAGAGCGAAAGCATACTTTGGCAGTGATGAAGTATTCGTAGAAAAGTGTATAGAGGGTAGTCGTCATATTGAGGTACAAATATTTGGTGATGATAAGGGACAAATTGTTAGCTTATTTGAAAGAGATTGTTCTATTCAAAGAAGGCATCAGAAAGTCATTGAGGAATCGCCTAGCCCTTCTCTATCAACGGAAACGAGGGATAAGATGCTTGAGACTGCTATTAAAGCAGGCGAGGCAGTAGGTTATAAAAATGCTGGTACCGTTGAATTTATCGTCGATGCGGATGAGAATTTCTACTTTCTTGAAATGAATACTCGTCTCCAAGTCGAGCATCCTGTCACAGAACAAATCACCGGGATAGACCTCGTGGAATGGCAAATTGAGATTGCTAAAGGGAATGAACTTCCCCTTAAGCAAAGTGAAATTAAATCAGTTGGACATGCGATGGAGTTCCGCCTGTATGCGGAAGATCCCGTTACATTTATGCCTTCACCTGGTACGATTAGTGAACTAAAATGGGGAAACCTTGATAGTGTCCGTATTGATTATGGCTATGTTGAAGGTTCTAAAGTAACTCCATTTTACGATCCAATGATAGCAAAATGTATTATAAACGGGGAGAACCGAGAGGAAACATTACAAAAGGCAGCACAATTTTTTAATGATCTAGAAATTTCCGGTATTAAAACGAATGCTCCGTTGTTTGTAGAAATTTTAGATGATCAAGATTTTAGTAAAGGTAAATATACAACTGATTTTTTGAAAAATAAATCTTTAATAAAAAAACAGTAATACAACCCAAGGAGGAAAAGAAAATGAAAGAAATCGTAGCAAATATGGCAGGTACAGTTCTTAATGTGTTAGTTGCAAATGGTGATGAAATTACTGCAGGGCAAGAAGTGCTTGTCTTAGAAAGTATGAAAATGGAAATTCCTGTTGAGAGCAATGAAGGCGGTAAGGTAGCTGAATTAAAAGTTAATATCGGTGATTTTGTAAATGAAGGCGATTCTTTATTAGTTTTAGAATAAGGAGAGATAAATCATGACAACGATACAAACATTAACAGACGATTTAAAAGAGAGACGAAAGAAAATTGAAGCGGGTGGTGCACCTAAATACCACGAAAAGCTGGAAGGCCAAAATAAATTATTTGCACGAAAGCGTTTGGAACTATTATTGGATGATGGTTTTTACGAAGAAGATGGTAAGTTTGCTAACTGTAGTGAGGAAGGATTGCCAGCTGATGGAGTCATCACAGCAGTAGGAAAGATTAATGGGCGCACAGTTTGTGTGATGGCGAATGATTCTACTATTAAAGCAGGATCATGGGGAGCTAGAACAGTTGAAAAGATTATTCGAATTCAAGAAACAGCTGAAAAACTTAAAGCTCCTTTGCTTTATTTAGTAGATTCAGCCGGTGCAAGAATAACTGATCAATTAGATATGTTTCCAAACCGTAGAGGTGCTGGGAGAATTTTTCATAATCAAGTAAAACTTTCAGGTGTTGTACCACAAGTTTGTTTACTATTTGGACCATCGGCAGCAGGCGGCGCGTATATTCCCGCTTTTTGTGATATTGTCATTATGGTAGACGGGAATGCTTCTATGTATTTAGGATCACCAAGAATGGCGGAAAAAGTGATTGGGGAAAAGGTTTCCCTAGAAGAAATGGGCGGTGCAAGAATGCATTGTTCTGTTAGTGGTTGTGGTGATTACTTAGCATACAGTGAAGAAGAAGCGATTACAGTTGCACAAAACTATTTATCTTATTTTCCGGGGAATTTTCAAGAGTTACCTCCAACTAAAGAATCTGTGGCGCCTAAAGCTGGTAAGTCTTTAGAAGAGATCATTCCTGTGAATCAAAATGCCCCATTTGATATGTATGAATGTATTGAACAACTCGTTGATGAGAATAGTTTTTTTGAAATGAAGAAATTATTCGCAGCTGAACTTATTACTGGAATAGCGAGAATAGATGGAAAGCCAGTCGGAATTATAGCGAATCAGCCAAAGGTTAAGGGTGGCGTTCTTTTCGTTGACTCGGCTGACAAAGCAGCAAAGTTTATCTCACTATGCGATGCTTATCATATTCCATTGTTATTTCTAGCGGATGTTCCAGGGTTTATGATTGGCACAAAAGTAGAAAGAGCAGGTATTATTAGACATGGTGCGAAGTTAATTGCTGCAATGAGTTCCGCGACAGTACCGAAGATTTCAGTTATTGTCAGGAAAGCTTACGGTGCGGGATTGTATGCGATGGCGGGACCTGCTTTTGAACCGGATTGCTGTATTGCCTTACCAACTGCTCAAATAGCCGTTATGGGACCTGAGGCTGCAGTTAATGCTGTTTATTCTAATAAGATTAATGAAATTGAAGATATGAAAGAGCGCATTGCGTATGTACAAGAAAAACAAAAAGAATATAAGGAAACAATTGATATTTATAAATTGGCATCGGAACTCATTATAGATGATATTATCGCTCCTGACGAGCTTAGAAGTGCCCTTATTAACCGCTTTGAGTTATACGCAACAAAAGATATACCAATCGTTTCGAGAAAACACCCAGTAAATCCAGTTTAAAGACCCTACCCTGACCTTTCTTAGGAGAGTAATCAGGGTTTTTTCTTTTATAGATATTGATTGATTGAATATCTGGAAAATGTACAACCTACCCATTGACCTTATCGGTGCTAATATTTAAGTTTTGCTTTCTCAGTTGATTGATAAACTCAGTTTTGTTTTTAGGTGAAATGGCAATTGTTTTGAACTTCCCATAATTAATTTCAAGTTTATCAATAGACAAAGCAGGAGCTGTAAACGGGTTTTTCGTTTCCGTAACGCTGTGTATTTCAGCTATCTTGATTGTCCACCTAAAAGGGCCATATTGAATAGTAAGAACATCGCTTTTAATTGTATACCCTGTCTTAAGCCAAATCCACAGCAGACATAATCCAATGAGCGATAAAGTAAAGATTTTTATCCATGGTTTATCTAGAAACGATGGGCTTATCCAAACACCGAAGTTTGGAAAGAAGATGGGTGGAATAATAAAAAACAATGCACATAACCAATAGGTTATTGACAACCATAAATCTTTCTTTGATGGAAAATACATATCATCATTTCCTTTCGTTATTATGCATACGCTTTTCTTGTTTAATCGGTTTCGTAAATGTTAAAAAATTTACAAGTATTTACTTATTAGCTCCTATCATTATTTATTTTTAAAAGTGATACGAATGTACTCTGTTTAGATCTATATGGTTTATTTGGGTGTAGAATTTCTTAGTAATAATTATGTTATAGCTAGTCAAACAAAAAAGAAAAATAGATGAAACTTTCAAGAAAAAAAGAATCGTCTCACCTTTCAATAGCTAAATTTGCTAAAATGAGACTAAATACATTGTAAGTGAAGTGATAATGATGAAAATCGGGATTATTGGCGGGGGTTCTATCGGACTATTATATGCTTTCTATTTAAATAAACAACATGAGGTTACTCTTTATGTGCGTTCAGATGAGCAAAAGGACATTATCTCCTTAGAAGGTATCTTTTTAAATACGAAAGAAAATCGGAGGAATGAACGTATTCATGTTGAATATATACATAATTGGAAAGGGCAAGACGAGATTACCTTTGTTGCTGTAAAAGAATATCACCTTGACTCACTCCTTGCCACTCTTAGCATACATACAAAAACGTTATTTATCTTTCTGCAAAATGGTATGGGTCATTTAGAAAAGCTCGAACGGTTAAAAAATCAACAAGTCTATATTGGTACAGTTGAACATGGTGCACTAAAGGTAAATAAAAATGAAGTGAACCATACGGGGTTAGGAGTAACAAAGCTTGCTCCTTTAACTGAAAATGCTGAACCCATCCAACTTTTAAATGTAATGGCTAATAGCGAAGATTTTCCATTCATGCTTTATCAGAACTATGAGGAAATCATGCTGAAAAAATTAGTTGCAAATGCTGTGATTAACCCTTTGACAGCCATTTTAAAGATAAGAAATGGTTTACTAATTGAAGATCCATCTTATTTTAAAGTATTTAAAATCTTATTTACAGAAGTAACAGCTGCGCTTTCAATTAAAGAGAGTCAAGAGATCGAAGCATATGTTGTATCAATTTGTAGGAAGACTGCTCATAATCAATCATCAATGTTCAAAGATATTGTTGAAGGCAGGAAAACAGAAGTTGATGCAATTGTTGGTTACTGTCTTACTCAAGCAAAGAAAAATCAAGAGAGTGTACCATTATTAACATCTTGTTATTTTATGATCAAGGGGATGGAGAAAAAGGGGGAGAAGGATTGAGTGTATTTTTATCCTCGATGATTGCGACATTTATTACTATACCATTTCTAGGGTATTTACTCGTTTTTATCATTTGTAAACAAGTGACGAAAAAGCATAAGAAATCTGTACATCTAGCTCTTGATATTAGCACATTGCTGCTCATTCTCTCTGTCCATTTTATGATTGCTTCAATTTGGAATCGTTCATACATTTGGTTGATTTTTCTTTTCCTTATTAGTACTGCTATACTTTATCTTTTGTATTATTGGCGGGTTAAGCAAGAAATAGATTACGGTAAATTGTTCAAAGGATATTGGCGCATTAATTTTTTGTTTTTTCTTACTGCTTACTGTGTTTTGATAGCAATTGGTATTTTTAACAAAATTAGTTATTTGATGTTTTAAAAAAGACTCTTTAGTTGGCTAAGGAAATATATTATCATTATGAATGATGAAATCAAAAGAATTTAAAATCTAGCCTATCATAAGCAAAGTTTTTTTCTTTTCTTTTCTGACAATGCTATACTCATAAAGATACTTGGAAAATGTGTTTAGAAAGGAAGTTCATAGATGGAGATTTTGCATCTCACAATACCGGCCACTAATCGGTTTGCAACAGAGTATACTGCTCAAGATGAGAAAATTCAGCCATACTTCCACTACCGTTATAATCATATTAGTGATTTAAAGAGACGTATAGAAGAACTTGGTCAGAGAAATTTTTCACGAGATAAGCTAGTAAGTCATATAAGTGATTTCATGAATGGCTTTCCAACATCTGAGAAAGTACAAGAATCTCTTAAAAAGCTAAATGATGATAAAAGTGTAGTTGTTATTGGAGGGCAGCAGGCAGGTATAATGACTGGACCTCTTTATTCCATACATAAAGTCATTTCTATCATTGCCTTTGCTAAGGAAAAAGAGCGGGAATTAAATACTCCTGTTGTACCTGTTTTTTGGATTGCTGGTGAGGATCATGATTATCAAGAGGTAAACCATATTTATTGTAGCGAAAACAACCAAATGAAAAAGCAGGTTTATCCAGAATCACCGAATGATAAAAAGATGATATCAAATATCGCTATTGATTCAGATGTTTGTATCAAGTGGGTTGACGACATCATTGAGTCATTTGGTGAAACCGCATTTACAAAAGATATTATGACATTCATTCATAAGGCTATAGAACAATCAAAAACATATGTAGACGTATTTGCTCATTTAATTATGGGGATGTTTAAAGAACATGGTCTTTTATTGGTTGATTCAGGTAATGCGCAATTAAGACAATTGGAAAAAGGCATATTAGCTGAGCAAATCAAAGCTGCGACAAAAATGACAACAGCTGTGCTTGAAAATCAACAGAGATTACAAGCTGATGGTTATGCAAATATGCTAGAAATCAGTGAAAATGCTGCTAATCTCTTCTATTATGATGAAGTTTTTAAAGAGAGAATTCTACTTGATTACAATCATCAAACCCAATGTTTTGTGAATACAGATGCTAAAATAAGCTTCACATTAGAAGAAATGTTAACGATGGCAGAAACAACACCCGAGAAACTGAGTAATAATGTTGTTACAAGACCTTTAACACAGGAATTACTTTTCCCCACATTAGCGTTTATTGCTGGACCAGGGGAAATCGCGTACTGGGCTGAACTGCAAAAAGTGTTTGAGCAGTTCTCTTTAAAAATGCCGCCACTTGTTCCGCGCTTGAATTTCACGATTTTAGAGAGAGCAATTGAATCGGAAATGAAAGAGCTTGAATTACAATTAGAAGACGTATTAAAGAATGGCACTGAAGAACGAAAGAATCAATTTCTTCAATCAGTCCAAAGTAAAGAACGAGATGAAATCTTAAGCGAATTACAAGCGAAATTTGAAGAATCTTACAAACAGTTGTTAGCTTATACTTCAGAGAAAGAAAAGGGTATGTACCCACTCGTAGAAAAAAATCAAGCACTTGTGCAAAAGCAAATTGCATTTATACAAACAAAATTTAAACAATCGACTGAGCAAAAATATATAAATATACTCACGAAATTTGATCGTATTCAATCTTCCGTAAAACCAGACGGTATTCCACAAGAAAGGGTTTGGAATGGACTTTATTTTATCAATAAGTACGGTTTATCATTCTTCTCCCGGATTCTCGATCATGAACTACCTTTTGATGGTACGCATAAAGTGATTAAGGTATAAAGAAAAAGACTTAAATCCTTCTCAATATTAGAGGAGAATTTAAGTCTTTTTTTTGTGCACAAAGAAAAATAATAGGCACATAAAAGCTGGGAGAGGTTTAGGCTAGCCGAACGACAAGAAAATGATTTTAAAGTTATCCGTAATGGATATGCCTTGTCGATTTTTAAAAAGTGTGACTAACGAATCTTCTTCTTTTGACAATTCTCTTTCAGCTTTATTCAAAATGAAATAGATAAGGTAAAAAAAGCAAATATTTTTGTAAAAAGATAGCGAAAGAAAAATGTTTGAAAAATAAAAAAACAGCAGGAATTTATTGGACGTAAGCGAATCATTTAAAATAGTGGAGGAAAGTGGGGGAATGTGGTACATTTGTGTTAGAAAGTGGGTGAAGCGGGTATGTTTATGGGAGAATACCATCATAATGTTGATACGAAGGGCCGCTTAATCGTACCCGCTAAATTTCGTGAGAACTTAGGAGAGACATTTGTATTAACACGAGGTTTGGATCAATGTTTATTTGGATATCCCTTAACAGAATGGAAAGAGCTTGAAGAGAAACTTAAAGCTTTACCCATGACAAAAAAGGACGCCCGCGCTTTTACCCGATTTTTCTTCTCGGGTGCAACAGAATGTGAAATTGACAAACAAGGACGAGTAAATATCGCTTCCCCACTAATGCAATATGCAAAATTAGATAAAGAATGTGTCGTATTAGGTGTTTCCAACCGAATTGAGATTTGGAGTAGAAGCCTTTGGGAAGAATATTTTGCAGAGTCAGAAGAATCTTTTGCTGAAATTGCAGAAAATATGATTGGCTTTGATATTTAAACAAGGCCTAACCCGAATGAATACATAAGGGGACTTTTACACACAATTACAGGTTGGGAAGGATGAGCAACAATGTTTAATCATACAACAGTACTTTTAAAAGAGACAGTAGATGGACTAAATGTGAAAGAAAATGGGATATACGTGGATTGTACTTTAGGTGGAGCTGGGCATAGTGAATATTTATTATCACAGCTCTCAAGTGAAGGAAGATTATTCTCTTTTGACCAAGATGAAACGGCAATTGACAATGCGAAGGAGAAACTTGCTAAGTACAGTGGGCAAGTGACACTGGTAAAAAGTAATTTTAGTCATTTAAAGGAAGAATTGAATGCAAGAGGGATTTCTGAAGTGGATGGTATTTTGTATGACCTAGGTGTTTCATCTCCTCAATTAGATACACCGGAAAGAGGTTTTAGTTATCATCATGACGCTCCGCTCGATATGAGAATGGATAAGCAAGCGGAGGTTTCAGCCTATGATGTTGTCAACCATTGGTCATATAACGAACTTGTGAAAATCTTTTTTAAATATGGTGAAGAAAAATTTTCTAAACAAATTGCAAGAAAAATTGAGTTAGCAAGAGAAAAAGCGCCGATAAAAACAACGGGTGAATTAGTAGATTTGATCAAGGAAGGCATACCTGCCCCAGCTAGAAGAAAAGGGGGTCATCCAGCTAAGCGAATTTTCCAAGCGATACGCATTGCTGTTAATGATGAATTAGGGGTGTTCGAGCAGTCATTAGAGCAAGCGATGGGCTTGCTAAAAAGTGGTGGGAGAGTGAGCGTTATTACGTTCCACTCGTTAGAGGATCGTATTTGTAAAGCGGCTTTTAAAGAGGCCAGTTCAACACCAGATCTACCACCGGGACTGCCAGTTATTCCTGATGAATATCAACCTAAGATGAAATTAGTGAACAGAAAACCTATTATTCCATCGGAAGAGGAGTTATCCCATAATAATCGATCTCGTTCAGCTAAACTCAGGATTATAGAAAAAATATAAAATAAAAGATACACACTCAGGAGGGGAAATATGGAGAATGTAGCTCGTAAACTACAGCAAGAACAACATGTATCTAACCAGCCGGCTCAAGCGCCAAAAAAGAAAATCAAAGATCGTAAATCATTGCTCTCGCCTGGAGAAAAAATAATGGGTATCGTATTTGCGGGTGCAGTTTTCTTTGGCGCCACAACAATTATTTCAAATCAAGCAGGTTTATATGAAGTAAATGCGGAAATTCAAGACACGCAAAAAGCAATCACTGAACAACAGAGTGTGAATAGTGATTTAAAAATGCAAATCGAGGAATTAAGTCGTCCAGATCGTGTAAAACAAGCAGCTGAAAAATCTGGCTTTGAAATGAATGAATCTCCTAAGGTTGTTGGTGGTGAGTAATGTATAAGAAGCAAAGAAATATGAATGTTGGAGCAGCGATATTGTTTATGATATTCAGTCTGCTCTTTTTTGTCTTGCTTTTCCGGTTTATCTCTATTCAAGTGTCTGGTGAAGCGGGTGGTAAAGTCATTGCTGCACAAGCTGAACAGTTGTACCAAGGTTCAACAACTATTGAATCTAAACGTGGGACAATTTACGATCGTAATGGCAATGTGATTGCTGAAGATAGTACAGCTTACACTTTAGTTGCTGTCTTATCCGAAAAAATGACCAAGAATAAAGATAATCCCAAACATGTGGTTGAACCAGATGAGACGGCAAAGCAATTAGCTGAAGTCATTGATATGGAAGAGTCCGAAATCTACGAAAGATTAACGATCAATGAGAGGCGAGGTAAGGATGAACAGTTGTTCCAGGTTGAATTTGGACGAGCTGGTCAAAAATTAACAGTTAGTCAAAAGAAGAAAATAGAAGAGTTAGAGTTGCCAGGTATTGTTTTTCAACCGCAGACCATTCGTTTTTACCCTAATGGAACTTTTGCTTCGCACCTTATCGGGTATGTTGATTCCGTAGAAGGTGAAGATGGAAAACTCGAAGACAAAGGAATTATGGGCTTAGAGAAGAGCTTAAATGATTTAATGTTAGGGGAAGATGGCAAGTTTTCTTATGAAAAAGATATTTGGGGATACTTATTACCAAATGGTGAAGAAGTTGTAGAAAAAGCAGAAGACGGAAATGATGTATATTTAACAATCGATAATAAAATTCAAATATTTTTAGAAGAAGCAATGAGCAAAGTAAGTGAAAAGTATGACCCAGAAAAGATGGTCGCCGTTGTCGCTGACCCGAAAACGGGCGAAATTCTTGCGATGAGCCAACGACCTACATTTAATCCAGAAACACGGGAAGGTATTGATCAAACATGGCGTAATCTCGCTATTGAGGATTCGTTTGAACCAGGTTCAACAATGAAAGCTTTTACGTTAGCAGCGGCAATTGAGGAAGGGGTGTTTACACCTAATGCAACCTTCGAATCTGGTACGTATAAAGTTACGGAAAAATCTCCACCAGTAAGAGACCATAATAATGGACAAGGATGGGGTTCAATTACGTATTTAGAAGGCATTCAACGTTCCTCTAATGTAGCAATAGCGAAAATGGTAAAAGATCAACTAGGCTATGAAACATATCGAGAATACTTGACGAAATTTGGTTTTGAAGAACCAACCGGTATTGATTTACCTAATGAAGCTGGAGGGAAAATTGTTTACGAATGGCCATTTGAAAAAGTAACAACGGCTTATGGTCAAGGAACCGCTATTACACCCATTCAACAAATACAAGCGGCGACTGCTATTGCTAGTGATGGATCTATGAAGCAGCCTCATGTAATAAGTGAAATAATTAACCCAAACAATGATAAAGTGGTAAAAGAAGCAAAAGAAGAGATTAAGGGTCAACCGATTTCTGAGAATACAGCCAAGGAAGTGAGAAAGGTATTAGAAACGGTTGTCTCTTCTGAGAATGGGACAGGCCATAATCATTATCAAATTGATGGCTACAAAGTAGCTGGTAAAACAGGAACCGCACAAATACCTAAAGAGGGTGGTGGCTATATTACAGGGCGAGAAAATTATGTGTTCTCCTTCTTAGGAATGGCACCTGCTGAAGACCCTGAATTACTAGTATATGTGGCTGTTCAGCAACCAGAGCTTGAAAATACAGAAACAGGCAGCGATCCTGTTTCAGAAATTTTTAAACCGGTTATGAAGAATAGCTTAAGTTATTTAAGTATTGAACCTACTGACTACGATAAACTTCAAGTGAGTAAAGGATTGAATTTTGAAGGAAAATCTGTTGAACAAGCGAAAAAGTCATTGGAGAAAAATGGAATGCAGCCAATTGTTATCGGTGATGGTAAAAAGGTTGTAGAACAATCACCAGGTGCTACAGAAAGTGTGTTAGAAGGTGAAAAGGTTATTCTTAAAACGGATGGGAAGCTTACTGTCCCAGACTTAACTGGTTGGTCGATGAGAGATGTGATGAAGTTTGTTAAGCTATCTAATCTTAAGCTTAACAGTGTGGGCAACGGTTTTGCTGTCAAGCAAAATCTAGCTCCAGGAAGCGCTATAAAAGAAGATGAATATTTAATCGTTGATTTTCAACAAAGTGGAAAAAAATCCTCTTCTAATGAGGGAGAAGAACTGAAGGATGATAAAAGTGCGAGCGAACAGTAGAAGTTAAAGACGAGCTTCTGTTCTAAAAATAATGTACAAGCATAAAATGGAACGAGCCAGATAAAAAAGGAGGGTTCGTTCCATTTATGCGTGTATCTAATGTAACCGTTCGAAAAAGATTAATTGCTGCATTATTTATTGGGTTATTTGTGTTTTTAATTATTGATGTTCGCTTGGGCTATGTCCAATTTTTTATAGGAAATGTTCTCACAGATGGGGCCAAAGAATTATGGAGTAGAAATATCCCTTTTGAGCCTGAAAGAGGAGAAATTGTTGATCGGAACGGAGTCGCTTTAGCAACCAATGTAAGTGCACCAACGGTTTACGTCGTCCCGCGACAAATTACCGAGCCTGACGATGCTGCTGAAAAGTTAGCCGCTACACTTCATTTATCTAAAGAGAAAGTATTTGAAGAAATTACAGAGAAAAAGTCGAGTGTAAGAATTACTGGTGGCAGAAAAATCACCCATGAAAAAGCAAAAGAAGTAAGATCATTAAATATAGATGGTGTATATATCGGTGAGGATTCTAAAAGGCATTATCCATTTGGCGATTATCTATCCCATGTCCTCGGTTTTGCTGGCGTTGATAATCAAGGGCTGATGGGTCTCGAATTATACTACGATAAAGAACTAAGTGGAGAAAAAGGATCGGTCAAGTTTTATGCTAATGCCAAAGGACAAAGAATGAATGATATGGCTGACGATTATCAAGCACCTGTTGACGGTAATACATTAAAGTTAACTGTTGATACAAAAGTACAAACAATTATTGAGAGAGAACTTGACAATGCCGAGGCTAAGTATAATCCTGATGGGTTAATAGCGATTGCGATGGATCCAAATACAGGAGAAATTCTTGGAATGTCTAGTAGACCGACATTTGATCCTGCAAATTTTCGTAATGTACCTGCAGATGTGTATAATCGTAATTTACCTATTTGGAGCTCCTACGAACCAGGATCAACTTTTAAAATTATTACATTGGCAGCCGCATTAGAAGAGGGGAAAGTTGATCTAGATCATGACCATTTTCACGATCCAGGTTATGTAGAAGTAGGCGGAGCTAAGCTTCGCTGTTGGAAAAAAGGTGGACATGGTTCACAAACCTATTTAGAAGTGGTACAAAATTCTTGTAACCCAGGTTTCGTTAATCTTGGTGAACGGTTAGGAAAAGAAACCTTATTTAAATATATTCATGATTTTGGTTTTGGAGAAAAAACGGGGATTGACTTGCAAGGAGAATCTACAGGAATACTATTTAACTTAGATAAAGTAGGGCCAGTAGAGCAAGCGACAACGGCATTTGGTCAAGGGGTATCAGTCACACCCATTCAGCAAGTTGCCGCCATTTCTGCCGCCATAAACGGGGGAACATTGTATACACCATATATTGCTAAAGAAATCGTTGATTCTAAAACAGGCGATGTCATAAAACAAGTCACACCTGAAGCGAAACGAGAGGTAATATCAAAAGAGACATCAACCGAGATTCGCAGAGCATTAGAAACCGTAGTTGCTCAAGGGTCAGGTAAGAATGCATTTGTTGAAGGGTATAGAGTAGGTGGTAAGACAGGAACAGCCCAGAAAGCTCAAGGTGGTAAATATCTGGAAAACAACCATATTGTTTCCTTTATTGGCTTTGCACCAGCTGACGACCCTGAGATTGTCGTTTATACAGCTGTTGATAATCCGAAAGGGACGGTCCAATTTGGTGGTGTTGTAGCGGCTCCGATTGTTGGTAACATTATTGGTGATAGCTTACGAGCTATGGGAGTTGAACCTAGGAAAGATCAAGTAGAAAAAGAGTATGCTTGGCCAGATACACCGCTTTTAGAAGTACCTGATTTAGTAGGTATAACAAAATTGGAGTTAGGTGAGATGATGATTAACCTTCAAATTGAAGCTAGTGGACAAGGAGATACAGTTGTAAAACAATCGCCTCTTCCTGGTACAAAAATCAAAGAAGGTTCCACCATACGCCTCTATTTCAACGATGAACAGCATGATGACACTGAGGAAGGCGGCGATTAAAAGCCGCCTTTTTCTAAGTTTATGATTATAATCAATCATCATATGTAACAAAGGAGCTAGAGATTGAGTCCAATTATTAGTAAGGTTTAAATGGCGTATAATGGATGAAAAGAAGGCTTTTGGTGGATCAAGTGCTATTATTTTTATAGAAAAAACCGTTTAAACGAGGCATTTATAAGAAACTCATAGAAAATTATCGCTGAATCATGTAAAATATTATACGCCTATCACCTTTAACGCATAGGTTAGACAAAATGATCGTAAAATGTTTTATGAGAAGTTTGTATGAGAGGAATGGATTTTTATGAAATTACATACGTTGCTACAAAAGTTGCAACCTTATCTTCAATATAATGATGTAGACAATATTGAAATTCAATCAATTGAAAATGATAACCGTAAAGTAGAAGAAGGTAGCTTATTTGTTTGTATAAAAGGCTACACAGTTGATGGTCATGACTTTGCTGCTTCAGCTGTCGAAAAAGGAGCAGTAGCCGTTATTTCTGAGAAGGAGCTCTCCTTAAAGGTACCCGTGATTGTTGTGAAGAGTACAAGAAGAGCACTATCTTTACTTTCAGATGCCTTTTACGGGCAGCCAAGTCAACAGTTACACTTAATAGGTGTGACAGGTACAAATGGGAAAACAACGACAACACATATCATTGATAAAATTTTATCAGATGCTGGTCAAAAAACGGGTCTGATGGGCACAATGTATACTAAAATTGGTCAGCAAAAATATGAAATTAAAAACACAACGCCTGAGAGTCTTACTTTACAGAGAACATTTAAAAAAATGAAAGATACTGGCGTCACATCAGCAGTGATGGAAGTGTCATCTCATTCATTAGATGAAGGTAGAGTACATGGTTGTGATTTTGATGTAGCTGTATTTACAAATTTAACGCAAGACCACCTAGATTACCACCATACAATGGATGAATATCGTCGTGCTAAAGGTCTTCTGTTCGCACAACTGGGGAATGCCTATCATTATGATCGACCGAAATATGCTGTTTTGAATGTAGATGATCCAGCGTCATATGATTATGAAAAATCAACTTCCGCATATATACTAACGTATGGAATTGATCGAGATGCGGACTTTCGGGCAAGAAATATAGAAATGAATGCTTCTGGGACCACATTTGAATTAGACAGTCCAATCGGAAACTATTCTCTTCATATTCAGTTAATAGGAAAATTTAGTGTATATAATGTATTGGCAAGTATTGCTGCAGCTTTTGCTTCTAATATTTCTATGGAGCAAATTATCCAGTCTGTTGAAAGTGTAGCTGGCGTTGCAGGGAGATTCGAAACGGTAGATGCTCATCAAGATTTCACCGTTATTGTAGATTACTCTCATACGCCAGATAGTTTAGAGAATGCATTAAAGACAGTGCAACAATTAGCAAAGAAACGAATCTTTACAGTTGTCGGTTGTGGAGGAGATAGAGATCGTACGAAAAGGCCTTTAATGGCTCAAATTACTTGTAAACATAGTACTGATGCTATATTTACATCTGATAATCCCCGTACCGAGGACCCTGAAAGTATTTTAAAAGACATGGAAGCTGGTGTGAAAAACGAATCTTATGTTTCAATTATTGATCGAAAAGAGGCTATACAATATGCAGTGAATCAGGCAGAACCTGGGGATTGTATATTAATAGCAGGTAAAGGTCATGAAACATATCAAATAATTGGTCATGAGCATTTTGATTTTGATGATCGATTAGTAGCGAAGGAAGCCATTGAAAAAAAAGAAAACAAGTAGTAAATGACTAAAAAAATAACACGATCATGAATGATTGATTGAAAGGTTTAGAATATATGATAAAACGATTAAGAAAAAAACAAGTAAAACAATTCTCAATACCCGTTAAAGGTTGTGAACAATGATGATGGAGCAAGTGATATTATTTACAATTATTCTAGGTTTTTTAATTACCGTACTCATTTCTCCTTTGTTCATACCTTTTTTAAGGAGACTTAAATTCGGTCAAAGCATAAGAGAAGAAGGACCAAAATCCCACCAGAAGAAAACCGGGACGCCTACAATGGGTGGCTTAATGATTCTGTTTTCAATTACATTAAGTACGCTCATTATGACTGCTAAATTCCAAGGACCGACAAGTACCACATATTTGCTGCTTCTCGTTACTTTAGGTTTTGGTTTATTAGGATTCTTAGATGATTTTATTAAGGTAGTGATGAAAAGAAACTTAGGTTTAACTTCATTGCAAAAACTAATCGGACAGATTATTATTTCAATAATATTCTTCTTTGTATTAAAGCAAACCGGTTTTAGTACAGAAGTAGCGATTCCTTTAACTGATTTTTCCATTGATTTAGGATGGGGCTATGCCTTATTTATTATTTTTTGGCTCGTTGGGTTTTCAAATGCTGTGAACTTAACAGACGGGTTAGATGGATTGGTAAGTGGGACAGCAGCAATCGCATTTGGTGCATTTGCCGTCCTTGCTTGGAGTCAATCATTATTTGAAGTATCCGTGTTTTCAGTAGCAGTTGTTGGTGCACTTCTTGGATTTCTTGTATTCAATGCACATCCAGCCAAAGTTTTTATGGGTGATACAGGATCTCTTGCTTTGGGTGGAGCAATTGCGGCGATTGCCATCATGACAAAGTTTGAACTGATCTTACTAATCATAGGCTTCGTATTTGTTATTGAAACATTATCAGTGATTATTCAAGTAGCTTCTTTCAAGACAACAGGTAAACGTGTATTTAAAATGAGCCCATTACATCATCACTACGAGCTTGTAGGGTGGTCAGAGTGGCGCGTTGTTGTGACATTTTGGACAGTAGGTCTTCTTTGTGCCATTCTCGGAATCTATGTAGAGGTGTGGATGTAATGAAAACAGTGAATCATTATCATCATAAAAAAATACTCGTGTTAGGACTTGCTAAAAGTGGTGTCGGTGCGGCATCTCTACTACATAAGTTAGGTGCTTTTGTAACGGTAAATGACTATAAACCTTTAGATGAAAATCCGGAGGCACAAAGCTTATTACAGCAAGGTATTACCGTGATTTGTGGAAGCCATCCAGTCGACTTGCTTGATGAAGGGTTTGAATATGTGGTAAAAAACCCTGGCATTCCATATAGCAACCCTATTGTCCAAGGGGCGATTGATAGAGGGTTGCCGGTTATTACGGAAGTAGAACTTGCTTATCAAATCTCCCAAGCTCCATTTGTTGCTATTACTGGTACAAATGGCAAGACAACAACGACAACGCTCATTAATGAAATCTTTCAGGCTGCTAATAAGTCTTCGCTTATTGCTGGTAATATCGGAAAGGTATCTTCTATCGTTGCGGAAAACGCGAAGAAGGAGGATACAATTATTATTGAGTTGTCTTCTTTTCAATTAATGGGAATTGAAGCATTTCGCCCGAAAATTGCTATTTTAACCAATCTTTATGAAGCACATATTGATTATCATGGCACAATGAAAGAATATATCAGTGCAAAAGCGAATATCACAAAAAACCAAACGAAGGAAGATTACTTCATTGTAAATGCTGATCAAGAGGCAGTGATGGAAGTAGCTGCCCATTCGAAAGCGACAATTATCCCGTTTTCTACCACTAATGAGTTGGAAAAAGGTGGATATGTCAAGGACGGCATTATTTACTTTAATGAGGAAGCAATTATATCTATTGCTGATATTGTTCTCCCAGGGGCACATAACTTAGAAAACATACTATCTAGTATCATTGCTGCCAAATTGTCCGGTATTGATAATGAAGCCATCTATCAAGTTTTAACGACTTTTCAAGGAGTAGCCCACCGTCTACAGTTCGTTGGCGAAAAGGATAAAAGACGTTTTTATAATGATTCAAAGGCAACAAATATTTTAGCGACAACGAAAGCTTTAGCTGCCTTTGATCAGCCTATTGTTCTTCTAGCTGGCGGTCTTGATCGTGGTAATGCCTTTGATGAGCTTATACCAGCACTTACAAATGTGAAAGCTGTCGTAACTTTCGGTGAGACGGCTGAAAAAATTGACGCTGCTGCCGCTCATGCAGGGATAAAAAGCATTCTACATGCCAATAATGTGGAAGATGCTGTGCCACTGGCTTTTGACCTTTCAAAAGAAGGAGATATTATCTTACTTTCGCCCGCGTGTGCAAGTTGGGATCAATATAAAACTTTTGAAGTAAGAGGAGACATTTTTATAGAAGCGGTGCATAAGCTTAAGTAAAGGGCTTGTCTGCCGGTTCAAATGATCCTATTCCTTGAGCTAAGATTGATTTTGTTCGGTAGAGGAAACTGCAAACAGCCCTAAAACTTGCATTTAGAGGTGTGTTGACTTTGCCAACTAAAAAAGCCACTCCAGATATGATATTAATTATTGTTACGCTCATGCTCTTAGCTGTTGGATTAACGATGGTTTATAGTGCCAGTGCCATTTGGGCAGATTACAAGTTTGATGACGCTTTTTTCTTCGCAAAAAGGCAGTTACTATTTGCAGTTGTGGGTTTAGTAGCCATGTTCTTTCTTATGAATGTTGATTATTGGACATGGAGAACATGGGCAAAAGTCATCATCATTGTTTGTTTTGTGTTGCTATTATTAGTATTAATACCTGGTATAGGAAATGTTAGAAATGGGTCAAGAAGTTGGATAGGGGTTGGTGCATTCTCTATTCAACCTTCCGAGTTTATGAAACTAGCGATGATTGCTTTTCTCGCTAAGTTTCTTTCCGAAAAGCAGAAACTCATTACCTCATTTAAGAAAGGCTTAGTACCTTCATTAGGCCTAGTATTTCTTGCTTTCGGCTTAATCATGTTACAGCCTGATTTAGGCACGGGAACTGTAATGGTAGGGACTTGTATAGTAATGATATTCGTGTCAGGTGCAAGAATTAAACATTTTGCATTTTTAGGTTTGATCGGTATAGGAGGCTTTGTTGCTTTAGTACTCTCTGCACCTTATCGAATCAAAAGAATTACTTCCTTCTTAGATCCTTGGGAGGACCCTTTAGGAAGCGGATTTCAAATTATACAATCTCTTTATGCAATTGGTCCAGGTGGGTTATTCGGTTTAGGTTTAGGAGAAAGCAGACAGAAATTCTTCTATTTACCAGAACCACAAACAGATTTTATTTTTGCCATATTATCTGAGGAATTAGGTTTTATAGGGGGCACATTCGTGATTTTACTCTTCGCTCTTCTTTTATGGAGAGGAATTAGAGTAGCGCTTGGTGCACCAGATTTATATGGTAGTTTTTTGGCAGTAGGGATTATCGCCATGGTTGCCATACAAGTAATGATTAATATTGGTGTAGTCACAGGTTTAATGCCAGTAACTGGTATCACTTTACCATTCTTAAGTTATGGAGGATCTTCATTGACCCTTATGTTAATGGCTATTGGTGTGCTGCTTAATATTAGTCGGTATTCTCGTTATTAATGAAACCCATTTTAGGGTTTCTTTTTTTGCTGATAGGAGAATCGCAAATTAAAAAAGAATATATAGTTAAAGCTTCAATTAAGTGGTATTACTTGGGTTAATTTGTTAGTGTAGAACATTCATTTATTTCAAAAGGGAAAGAGTTTTTCCAAATTCATTACATTTGCATGACATTGTAGGTTATCATTTCTTCCTTTCAGTGCAAATATAGTAGAATAGGATAAAGTAAGACTAGTAAACAGTAAGGAAACTAACAGCTTTGTTTGAGGTGAAAGCATGAAAATTGCATTAAGTGGTGGTGGCACAGGTGGACATATTTACCCTGCGCTTGCCTTAATACGAGAAATTCAAAAGCAAGATAAAAACACAGAATTCTTATACATAGGTACTAAAAATGGGCTAGAGGCATCAATTGTTCCTCGTGCAAATATACCTTTTCAGTCAATTGAAATTTCAGGATTTAAAAGAAGCTTATCTTTAGATAATGTGAAAACGATTTGGCGCTTCTTAAAAGGTGTTCAAGATAGTAAAAAAATGTTGAAGGAATTTCAGCCAGATGTCGTAATTGGTACAGGTGGTTATGTATGTGGGCCAGTTGTATACGCTGGTGCCAAGTTGGGAATTCCAACAATCATTCATGAACAAAATAGTGTACCTGGTTTAACTAATAAGTTCCTTAGTAAATATGTTGATAAAGTGGCTGTATGCTTTGATGAAGCTGTGGCAAGCTTTCCTAAAGGAAAGGTAGTTATGACGGGGAATCCTAGAGCAACAGAAGTGCTTGGACAAAATGCCATTAATGGTAAATTATCTGTCGGTCTAGATCCAGCTAAACCATCTGTGCTGATTTTCGGTGGTAGTAGGGGAGCAAGGCCGATTAATGATGCCGTGTTAAAAACATTTACCCAGTTAGCATCTAGGCCGTATGAAGTATTATATATCACCGGTGAGGTCCATTATGAAAGTGTAAAGAAAGAGGCTGAATTGGCTGGAAATCCCGATAATATCAAAATCAAACCTTTTATTCATAATATGCCAGAAGTATTAGCGGGAACGGACCTTGCTGTAACGAGAGCGGGTGCAACAACCCTTGCTGAATTAACATCATTAGGCATCCCAAGTATATTAATACCAAGCCCATATGTAACGAATAATCATCAAGAAAAGAACGCGAGAGCATTAAGCGACCATGGCGCAGCAGAATTACTCCTAGAAGGAGATTTGAGTGCGAATAAATTAATTGAATCGATTGACCGGATTTTATTAGATGAGGACAAAATTGTCGCAATGAAATCTGCTGCAAAGAAGATAGGCGTCCCAGATGCAGCCGATCGGTTATATAATGTCATGAAAAAATTAATGAAAGATAAGTAGTAATGTAGCCCATTCTTGATGGTATTAGCATAATATAGAATGACGATACAGAGAGGGCGGATGTTATGCAGAGCGTATTTAGTGAGTTGAAAAACGTTATAAATGGAACGGTGAAAGAAAAAGAACCGCTTGCTTATCATACAACGATGAAAATAGGTGGACCGGCCGATATTTTTATTGAACCTAAGACAATAGAAGATTTGCGTAAAGCGATGGATGTTATTGTCTCGCATAAAATGAAATGGACTGTCATAGGAAGAGGCTCTAATTTACTAGTAGCTGATGATGGCATTGAGGGAGTAGTTATTAAATTCGGTAAAGGCTTTACCCACCTCGAACTAGAACAGGAACTCCTGAGGGTCGGTGCAGGATATCCCCTTGTAGCATTAGCTACCAAAGTGAGTAAACAAGGGTATGCAGGGCTAGAATTTGCAAGTGGAATTCCTGGTTCTGTTGGTGGAGCAGTCTTTATGAACGCAGGTGCACATCAATCAGATATCGCAGCTATCCTTGAGAAAGCGAATATCCTTTTTCCGAATGGTGAAATGCACTGGTTAACAAGCGAAGAAATGAAATTTTCGTATCGAACGTCTATTTTACAAAAAGAACGACCTGGCATTGTTGTTGAAGCGATTTTTCGCTTAGTGCAAGGAGAGAAAGAAGCGATTACTGGTAGGATGTTACGTAATAAGGCTTATCGAAAAGAAACACAACCATGGGATGCCCCTTGTGCAGGGAGTATTTTTAGAAATCCACTACCACATCATGCTGGTCAGCTGATTGAAGCAGTTGGTTTAAAGGGGCATTCACTTGGAGGTGCCCAAATCTCGCCCATGCACGGGAATTTTATCGTGAATAGTAATCAGGCAACTGCTGAAGATGTTTTGGGTCTGATTCAACATGTGAAGGATACGGTATTAGCAGAGAAGGGCATAGCATTGCAAACTGAAGTTGAAATAATTGGGCGCGAGTAGCGAAAAAGACCAACTTCCATTCCAATTATTGTGATATAATCATTCAATAGAATGATGATAAGTGAATAAAGATTTAGGTATATTATCTCATTATGTTAATATATTAGTTTAATTAACCGAAAATAAGGATATATGCTGTGAGTAACGATGTACGAGGTGATGATGCTGGAACAAGGAAAAATAGTATCCATTGAAGATAGAATTCCTAAATTAAAACAGCAGAGAAAAAAGAAAGCGAACCGTAGACTCATTTTCCTACTTATTTTCTTTTTATTTCTGATTGCCTTAGTAGTTTATTTCCAGTCACCGTTGAGCAATATAAAAGCAATTAAAGTATCAGGTAACACTGTCTTCAGCAATGAAACGATTGTAGAACAAAGTGGATTAACTGAAGATATGAATATATGGAAAGTTGATGAAGCTGAGATTGAGCAAGTGCTTTTAAAACTACCAGAAATGAAAGAGGTAAAAGTAGCAACTGAGTTTCCAAATACAGTCGTTATTTCGGTGAAAGAACATAAACGAGTAGCTTATATTATGGAAGGTGAGGATTATATACCCGTTCTTGAAAACGGTAAAACTCTCTCAGTAAAAGGTGAAAGTGAGTTCCCAGCCAGTGCGCCTATTTTATTTCAATTTTCTGAAGGAAATGTGTTAGAGAAGATGATTGCGTCTCTTGGTCAATTACCAGAAGAAGTTCGTAATTCAATTTCAGAAATACACGCGACACCTAAAGAAACAGATAAAGAGGCAATTACGCTATATATGAATGATGGATATGAAGTAATCGCTACATTAGCAACCTTTGTCGATAAAATGTCTCATTACCCGGCAATTGTCGCTCAACTTGATCCCGATGTAAAAGGAATTATTGATTTGGAAGTGGGCTCTTACTTTAAGCCTTATGGCGAAGGGGGAGCTAATGAGAATGAAAAAAAACAAGAAGAGGAAGTTGAAGAATAATCAGGTTATCTTTTCACTTGTTTTCATTGGATTAGGTTTTCTGATTGCTTATTCCTTTCAATTGGCGAAAGATACAAAAGGTGACAGTAGTATAACGAGTAACCAGTGGGAGAGGGATCAGCAATTAAGAAGTGAATTGATTGATTTGGAAGAAAAAAATCTTAGCCTTCAACAAGAATTGTACAAGACTCAAGATGCTCTGCAAGAAATAGAAAAGGAATTCTCTCAAGATGAGCAAGTATATAGTAATCTTGCCGAGGATGCCGATAAATATCGAATGTATTTAGGAAAAGTCAAAGTGAGTGGCCCTGGTGTAAATGTCACTCTCTTGGACGGGGAATACAATCCTCAAGCCGATTCAGCGAATAATTACATCGTACATGAACATCATGTGTTTCAAGTTATTAATGAGTTATACATTGCCGGTGCTTCAGCTGTCGCCATTAATGGTCAGCGTTTAACGCATTCCTCTTATATTGTCTGTAACGGACCAGTCATTGAAGTGGACGGGAAGCAACACCCAGCCCCATTTGTTATATCTGCGATTGGAGATGCGGATGTTCTCACATCGGCACTAAATATTGCTGGCGGCGTTAAAGACTTACTTGTCAATGAAAATATTCAGTTTTCATTAGAAAGTAAATCAGAAATCATAATGGACCCGATAATTGGTAGTTAGTGCTTTTTCTATCATGATAGGTGTAATAATTGATGGAAAAAGAAGATAGGTGAAACGATGAACAAAAAGCAATGGGGTTTTACAATAATTACAGTCTTAATTGGTGTCATGCTAGCCATTCAGTTTAAAACGGTCAAGAATACAGATGTAAGAGATACAAGAGATACATGGCAATTGCGGGAAGATCTGCAAAATGAGGAAGCATTACGGCTTGAGTTGCTAAAGGAAATCAGATCACAAGAAGAAAAAATAGCGCAATATGAAAATAATATAGCTGCTAATAAGGAAGAGATTCTGAGAACAACATTGGATGAGCTCAAAACAGAAGTAGGGTTGACAGAAAAATCAGGTCCAGGTTTGATATTAACGATACAACCTATTGCTGAGGAATTGACTATCGGCTCACAAGTGGGGAAGGTCACACCCGATTTATTGAAGAGGTTATTAAATGAACTCAACCGTTATGGTGCGAAAGAAGTAGCAATCGGTGGTCATCGGGTAATCAACTCTACTGTGATAAGAGATATTAATAATATAACGAAAATAGATGGTTACTCTATTCAGACCTTACCGTTAGAATTGAGGGTTATTGTAGAGAATGAGCATGATGCGGAACAAATGTATAAAAGAATGCAAGTTTCTAAATCTATAGAAGACTTTTTTATAGAGAATTTAACACTCGATATAGAACTAGCGGAAAATGAGATTACTGTACCAGCCTACAATGAACCAATTCACATGACTGATATGAAGGAGGCGGGCAAGAAGAGCGAAGGAGGACATTCATAATGTGGCTACCCATCTTAGGTTTATTTATCGGGTTGTTTATCGGGTTTATGACAGATTTTCAAATTCCCGATGAATATGCCAATTACTTATCAATCGCTATTCTTGCTGCACTTGATACACTTTTTGGTGGTATTAGAGCCCATTTACAAGATGTATATAGTGAAAAAATCTTTGTATCCGGATTTTTCTTTAATATTATGCTTGCAGCAGGTCTTGCTTTTCTAGGGGTTCATCTTGGTGTAGACTTATATTTAGCAGCTGTATTTGCCTTCGGTGTGAGGTTATTTCAAAACATCGCTGTTATTCGAAGGATTTTATTAGCCAGGTGGACAAGTAAGAATGAAAATTTAGAAAAAAATTGATTTTAAAAAAGGGAATAGTTTAGTTTTGACGAATAATTTTATTAATATCAAATTTGGTTTATCAGTTTAATATATAAAGGTTTTATAATGAAAACTGCAAGAGTAAGTAACTAAAAAAAGTAGACTCGCAAAAAGGGAGGTGCCACAGAATGAACAGCAATGAAATATATGTCAGCCTTGACATCGGTACATCCAGTGTAAAGGTAATCATTGGTGAGATGGTCAATGATTCTTTAAACATTATTGGTGTTGGCAATGTAGCTTCCGAAGGATTAAGAAAGGGCTCCATTGTTGATATAGATGAAACCGTTCATTCTATTAGAAGAGCAATTGAACAAGCTGAAAGAATGATTGGCATGGAGATTAGAAGAGTGATAGTAGGTATCACAGGTAACCATGTTATGCTTCAGCCTTCTCACGGTGTAGTCGCCGTGTCAAGTGAAAATAAGGAAATCTCAGATGATGATGTAGCGCGTGTAATGGATGCTGCCCAAGTGGTATCAGTGCCACCTGAGAGAGAAATTATTGATGTTATCCCAAGGCAATTTATTGTAGATGGATTAGATGAAATCAATGATCCAAGAGGTATGATTGGTGTAAGATTAGAAATGGAAGGTACCATCATAACCGGATCTAAAACTTTATTACATAATACGCTTAGATGCGTTGAACGCGCAGGCCTAGAAATTATGGATATAACCCTTCAGCCGTTAGCAGCAGGTGCTTTCGCCTTATCTAAAGATGAGAAAAACTTAGGTGTGGCACTCGTTGATATAGGTGGTGGTTCAACAACGATTGCTATTTTTGAAAATGGTGTACTAAAGGATACAAGTGTATTGCCTGTTGGAGGGGAACATATCACTAAAGACTTATCGATTGGTTTACGAACTTCAACTGAAGATGCTGAAAAAATTAAGATAAAACATGGGTATGCTTTTTATGATCACGCTTCAGAGGAAGAGGTATTTAGTGTACCAATTATCGGCAGTGATCAACATCAGCAATTTAATCAGCTAGAAATAGCAGATATTATTGAAGCAAGAATGGAAGAAACCTTTGATCTTATTCAACATGAGATAAGAAGGCTAGGGGCATCAGACCTTCCAGGTGGTTATGTCTTATGTGGAGGGGTTGCAAATACGCAAGGGGTATTAGAACTTGCTCAAGTAGTCTTCCAGAATAGAGTGAGAATAGCCGTACCTGATTATATTGGGGTTAGAGAACCACAATATTGTACAGCAGTTGGCTTAATACAGTTTGCATATAAAAATGCAAAGATTCAAGGAAAGAAC
The DNA here is from genome assembly GCF_044790165.1 of Cytobacillus kochii. Lineage (NCBI taxonomy): Bacteria > Bacillati > Bacillota > Bacilli > Caryophanales > Bacillaceae > Cytobacillus > Cytobacillus kochii. The sequence continues at coordinate 1,848,228 of NZ_CP085254.1, forward strand.
ATGGAGGCAATTGTCGATCAGCCTGAAGCAAATGAAAAGAGAACACAAAAGCAAACGCAGCCGAAGAAAAGCACAGAAAAAGAGCCGGAACAAAAAGTGACATCAAGAGTTAAAAAGTTCCTTGGATACTTTTTCGAGTAGCAAAAACAAAACATTGTATTGTAATAGATTAATAGCAAGGCAGATTGTAAATTTACAGTAGATGTTAGTTAGCTATTAAACAGTTAATCATCAAGATAAATGAGCGAATCGAAAAAAAGGTGTTCTTAGGAATATCGACGAATTAGGAGGATTTGTCATGTTGGAATTTGATACGAATTTAGATTCATTAGCAACGATAAAAGTAATTGGAGTTGGTGGCGGAGGAAATAACGCCGTTAACCGTATGATTGAGCATGGTGTACAAGGTGTTGAATTTATTGCAGTGAATACAGATGCTCAAGCACTAAACCTATCCAAAGCCGAAGTAAAGATGCAAATTGGTGGTAAATTGACAAGAGGGCTTGGTGCAGGTGCCAATCCAGAAGTAGGAAAAAAGGCAGCTGAAGAAAGTAAAGAGCAAGTTGAAGAAGCATTAAAAGGTGCAGATATGGTATTTGTTACTGCTGGAATGGGTGGAGGAACAGGTACTGGTGCTGCTCCTGTAATAGCTCAAATCGCACGTGATTTAGGCGCTTTAACAGTGGGTGTTGTGACAAGGCCTTTTACATTTGAAGGTCGTAAACGTTCTACTCAAGCAGCTGGTGGAATAGCTTCTATGAAAGATGCTGTGGATACATTGATTGTCATCCCTAATGATCGTTTATTAGAAATTGTAGATAAAAGTACACCGATGCTTGAAGCATTCCGTGAAGCAGATAATGTTCTTCGCCAAGGGGTTCAAGGTATTTCAGATTTGATTGCCACACCTGGTTTGATTAACTTGGACTTCGCTGATGTAAAAACAATTATGTCCAATAAAGGTTCTGCACTTATGGGAATCGGATTAGCTGCAGGAGAAAATCGAGCAGCAGAAGCTGCCAAGAAGGCCATCTCTTCTCCATTATTAGAAAAGTCTATTGATGGTGCGCAAGGGGTTCTGATGAATATTACAGGCGGATCAAACTTAAGCTTGTATGAAGTACAAGAAGCAGCAGATATTGTTGCATCAGCATCAGATCAAGATGTTAATATGATCTTTGGTTCTGTTATCAATGAGGATTTGAAGGATGAGATTGTTGTAACAGTTATCGCGACTGGCTTCAATGAAGAAGTTATTCAAACAAAGCCTTCAAAGCCGGCATTCGGCCAGAATAAAGGGAACGTTGGTGTAGGATCACAGGTGCAAAAGCGTGAAACGTATCGTGAACGCGAGCGGGAAGAAGCTGCAACACATGAGCAGCCAACAAGGAATACAGCAAAGGAACATCCAGAAGATACATTAGATATCCCAACGTTTTTAAGAAACCGTAACCGCAGAAGATAATTCAATTTGTGTAAGAAAGCTAATGTCCTAATTTAAGGACATTGGCTTTTTTTTGTTTTAAAAAAAGAATGCCCCACAAATAGATGTACGATTAGTAAAATACTTTTTTATATTAATGTTAATCAAAGATAAGAACTCTCTAAAAAGTTAGTCATATTAAAAACTGCCCCATTTTCGCCATTCCCCCCAGTTGAGACAGACCGCAAAAAACTGACAAAAAAAGAAAAGAATAGTGAAAATTTCTGCTGTTTTACCAACAGAAAGTGACATCTTTATCTTGATGAATAGGCTATACTTTTTTTAGCACATCAATAAGACAGCCACCCATAAGAATATACATTGTTAGTTTTAGGGGGGAAGAAGGCAGATTGGCCATTTATTTAGATATTATTTGGGCATTAAATTTGTTGTTTGATAGTCTTCTCCTATATTTAACGTCTATTCTTCTGAAAATCGAAGTTAAATTATGGAGAATAGCCACAGGAGGTTTGGTAGGCTCAATAATAATCTTATTATCCATTACACCGATTCATGCATACTCCAGTCATCCAATAGGTAAGTGGTTATTTTCTATTTTCATGGTTTTTATTGTATTTGGTTTTAGAAGATTAACATTTTTTATTAAAGCGTTAAGTACATTTTATGCAGTAACCTTTTTAATCGGTGGTAGTTTAATTGCTGTTCATTATTTTATTCAATTTGATTTAGATCTAACATCAACCGTGATGCTTGCATCCGTAAAGGGCTTTGGTGATCCTATTAGCTGGCTGTTCGTATTATTAGGTTTCCCTATTGCCTGGCATTTTTCAAAGAAAAATTATGATTCTATTGAAATGACCAAGATCAATTATGAGTCAAATGTGAATGTCCAAATTCAACTAAAAGGCGAAACTTATGAGTTCCAAGGTCTAATAGATAGTGGTAATCAGCTTTACGATCCATTAACAAGAGTACCTGTGATGATTGTTTCGATTGACCAGTATAAAGAGTCTTTTCCAGAAGCGATTACGACAATGGCAAAAGATCCAGATGGTGCGATAGAAGGCAGGTGGGAAATCCCGAACGATTGGATGTCAGTTGTCCGCGTGATTCCTGCAAAGGTGGTCGGTAACGATAATCAAATGCGACTTGCCCTCAAACCAGAGAAAATTACTTTGGTTAAAGATAATGAAGTCATTGCAGTGGATAAAGGACTAATTTCATTTACTATGCAAAAATTGTCCCCAGAGAATCGCTTTCAATGCATCGTACATCCAAAAATGTTAACAGGTGCAAAGAAGGTTAGTTAAATTGCATGAGAAATAAACCATTATAGGGAGGAGAAAGAGTGCGTAAACTTAAATTTCGCTTATCATATTATTGGTATAAGCTTTTAATGAAATTAGGTTTAAAGACAGATGAAATATATTATATAGGTGGTAGCGAAGCTCTTCCCCCGCCACTTAGTAAAGAAGAAGAAGCAATATTGTTAAACAAGCTTCCTAAAGGAGACCAAGCAGCAAGGTCAATTTTAATTGAACGGAATTTGCGTTTAGTAGTGTATATTGCACGCAAGTTTGAGAATACAGGCATTAATATTGAAGATCTCATTAGTATAGGAACTATTGGCTTAATAAAGGCAGTAAATACTTTTAATCCGGAGAAAAAAATCAAACTGGCTACATATGCCTCACGATGTATTGAAAATGAGATATTAATGTATTTACGTAGAAATAACAAAATTCGCTCGGAAGTCTCGTTTGATGAACCACTTAATATTGATTGGGATGGGAATGAATTATTATTATCAGACGTTCTTGGCACAGAGGAAGATATAATCACTAAGGATTTAGAAGCAAATGTCGATAAAAAGCTTTTAATCAAAGCACTTCATCAATTATCTGATAGAGAAAAACAAATCATGGAATTGCGTTTTGGACTTGGTGAGGATGAGGAAAAAACACAAAAAGATGTTGCCGATATGCTTGGGATTTCTCAATCCTATATTTCAAGATTAGAAAAAAGAATCATTAAACGTTTGAAAAAAGAATTCAATAAAATGGTGTAAAAAAATTTTTTTCGTCGTTGAAATATCTGTTAAATAAAGGATATTTCTTTTTTTTGCAATTTATGCGCATTTTTCTTGTGCATATTTTTCCTTCTCGCGGAGATACTGATTTTTGTACAGCAGCTCCTGTGAGGAGGGAATGGGATTGACTCGAAATAAAGTAGAAATTTGCGGAGTAGATACATCAAAGCTTCCAGTACTAAAGAACGAAGAAATGAGAGCACTCTTCAAGCAAATGCATAATGGAGATATATCAGCAAGGGAGAGCCTAGTAAATGGGAACCTCCGACTCGTTTTAAGTGTCATTCAACGGTTTAATAATAGGGGTGAATTTGTTGATGACTTATTTCAAGTTGGCTGTATCGGTCTTATGAAATCTATTGATAATTTTGATTTAAGCCAAAATGTAAAATTCTCCACTTATGCTGTTCCTATGATTATTGGAGAAATCCGTAGATATTTACGCGATAATAATCCAATAAGGGTATCTCGTTCCTTACGTGATATCGCCTATAAAGCCTTGCAGGTAAGAGAACGCCTAATGAGTAAAACTTCAAAAGAACCAACAGCTGAAGAGATTGCGAAAGAATTGGATATTCCGCATGAAGAAATTGTTTTCGCCCTTGATGCAATACAAGATCCTGTATCACTTTTTGAGCCTATTTATAATGATGGCGGCGACCCAATCTTTGTAATGGATCAACTCAGTGATGAAAAGAATAAGGATATTCAATGGGTAGAAGAGCTTGCACTGAAAGAAGGCATGAGACGCCTGAATGATCGAGAAAAAATGATATTACGCAAAAGGTTTTTTCAAGGAAAAACACAAATGGAAGTTGCTGAAGAAATTGGTATTTCTCAGGCACAGGTCTCACGCTTAGAAAAAGCAGCTATTAAACAAATGAATAAAAATATTCAAAGCTAATATGCCAGGAGAGTTTGACACAAATGTGTTAAGCTCTTTTTTATTTGTATGGATGTGAGTGCTATTCCAAAAAAGATGCTTCCGTGAGAGCTTGCATAACATAAGGGAAAATGTAAGAAATCTCATAGAAAATATATACAAATAGGTAAAACTGGATACAATATTTGATTTGCATTAACGGACAAAAGCAGAAGAACTACTTCGCAAAAAAGTAGGATACACCTACAATACATGCTTGCTTGACAAATATTATAAGTAAACATCTTGAGATCTACTTAGTCTCAAATCACACCAAATTTGAACTCGGTATTTTTAATCTTTCTCAACATATATTGTAATAAAAGGAGGCGTTTTAGATGATGAGGATCTCAAGTTTTCAAATGAAAGATGTTATTAATGTTGCAGATGGTAAGAAGTTAGGATTTATTAGTGATATTGATATCGATGTAGAAACTGGGAAAATAGACTGTATTTTCATTAGTCAACAAAACAAGATGCTTCCTTTTTTTAATAAGCTGGAGGATATTGTGATTGAATGGGGCGATATCTTAAAGATTGGGGAGGACGTGATCCTTGTCCGTTTTCCTCATCAATATCAATTAAATGAACCAAAAGAAGAATATAGCAATCGATAGTTATAGCTGTAAACCTTAATCGCAATATGGTAAACTAAAGAAAAAAATGGGGAAAGTGTATGGAGCCATTTCAATTAACGAATGAAAAATATTTGATCATAAAACATTGGTTTGAAAAATATGGACTTACCTGCGGGTTTACAACTAAAAATGATGGGTATAGTGACAAAGTTTACACATCGCAAAACTTTGGCTTTCATGTAGGTGACCAACAAGTGCATGTTATACAAAATCGAATAGCATTAGCACAAGAATTACAATTTCCATTAGAGAATTGGGTGGGAGCAGAACAAACTCATGGTGTTCATATTGAATATGTTCAAACTAAAGATAGAGGTAAAGGCGCAAAAGAGTATGATACAGCATTTGCTGCTACAGACGCCTTGTTTACAGATGAAAAAGATTTATTATTAACCATGTGTTACGCTGACTGTATTCCACTATATTTCTTTCATCCAAAGAGTCAGCATATGGCTGTTGCTCATGCAGGATGGAAAGGGACGGTCTTTGAAATCGCTAAAAATGCGATTGCTGCCTTCCGTGAAAAAGGAATTCATCCACAAGAGGTCGAAGTTGTTATAGGCCCGGGCATATGTCGCTCTTGTTATATTGTAGATAATCATGTTATTAACAAGGTGAACGATTGCCTAGGAGAAATAGCTCCTAGTGTTTATAATGAAATAGCTAAAGGTCAATATCAATTAGATTTAAAACGATGTAATCAGCTCTTATTGCAGAAATATGGTGTTTTACAAGATAATATTCATACTACTGAATATTGTACAAGCTGTCATGACTCCTTGTTTTTTTCACACCGAAGAGATGACGGAAAAACGGGTAGAATGATGAGCTTTATTGGTTTGCGTGAGGAGGAATAGCATCTTGAATGTACAAACAAACCTAGAGAATATACAGGAAAATATACAAGCTGTTTGTGAGAAAGTTAATCGTTCTAGTGATGAAGTGAAAATTATCGCTGTGACAAAATATGTATCAACAGAAAGAGCGCAGGAGGCAATTGCCGCGGGGGTTAATAACCTTGGAGAAAATCGTGATGAAGGCCTATTAGAAAAACAAGCTGTCATTAAAAATGGGGCTGTTTGGCATTATATCGGAAGCTTACAATCTAGAAAAGTAAAAAATATCATCAATAAGGTGGATTATATCCATTCATTAGATCGTATGTCTCTGGCAAAAGAGATTGAAAAGCGAGCGAATAAACCAATTAAATGCTTTATACAAGTTAATGTGTCTGGAGAAGATTCGAAGCAAGGGTTATCCAAAGAAGAAATCATTCCTTTTGTTAAAGCACTGTCAGATTTTAAACAAATAGAAGTAGTTGGTCTAATGACAATGGCACCACTTACAAGTGATGAGACAGTATTAAGAAATTGTTTTCGAAATTTGAAGTTACTTCAGCAAGAAGTATTATCCCTTCAATTATCTCATGCACCGTGTAAAGAATTATCAATGGGGATGTCCAATGATTATCAAATTGCTATTGAAGAAGGGACAACAATGGTCCGTATAGGAACGGCTTTAGTTGGAAAAGAAAAGTAAGGAGGCTAGGTGCAGATGAGTATAAAATCAAAGTTTAAATCATATTTCTTTTTAGAAGACGAAGAAGACAACTATGAGACAAGAGAAGATGATTACGCTAACAGTAGGGATCGTAAAGAAGAGCAAGAAACAACCTCTGTGCGGGCTTCTCAAAGGCAGCATGCTGCAACAAAACAAAATGTCGTAAGTTTACAATCCGTCCAAGGACAAGGCGGTCAGCAAAAATCATCAAAAGTTGTCCTTGTGGAGCCGCGCGTCTATGCTGAAGCTCAAGAAATTGCTGATCAATTGAAGAATAGAAAAGCTGTTGTGGTTAATCTTCAAAGAATTGATAAAAGCCAGGCAAAGCGCATTGTTGATTTTTTAAGTGGAACTGTGTATGCCATTGGTGGAGATATACAAAAAATTGGAATGGACATCTTTTTATGTACACCTGAAAATGTCGAAGTATCTGGTAATATTTCACAAATAATTCAGGAACAGGAAGAAGAAAACTCGAGGTGGTAAATTAAATATGGCAACTTTATTTTCGATTATTATAACAGCCGTGGAGATTTATTCATGGGCATTGATTATATACATACTCATGTCATGGTTTCCGAATGCAAGAGAATCTAGTATTGGGCAAATTTTAACAAAAATTTGTGAACCCTTTCTTGAACCATTTAGACGTGTCATTCCGCCAATTGGTGGGATGTTAGATATTTCGCCGATTGTAGCCATATTAGTATTAAATTTAGCTACATCCGGAATTAGACAAATATTTTTTTGGATGATGTAGAAAATACGAGCTAATGCTTAGCTCGTATTTTGTTTTTTCAATGACTATTCATCGGGATTCTAAGACAATTGTAAAACAAATAAAAAATAAATGTTATACTATTATACAATTGTTAAACATAGTTAGGCTTTTCTTGCCTAACCAGTTTTAAAGGAGTAAGCAAATGTCAAATCTATATCAACATTTTCGTACGGAAGAGAGAGAGTTTATTGATCAAGTGTTAAGTTGGCGACAAACGGTTGAACAAACGTATGCGCCTAAGCTTACAGATTTTCTCGATCCAAGGGAACAAGATATTTTACACACCATCATTGGTTCTCAAAGTGATGTGCGCGTACAATTTGACGGTGGACATAGAAACGCTGAAAGAAAACGCGCGCTTATTTTTCCAGATTATTTTATACCGGAAATGGACGATTTTCGCTTAGAATTATACCAAGTAAATTATCCGCATAAATTCGTATTAATCGAGCATCCTCAAGTACTTGGAAGCCTGATGTCACTCGGATTGAAAAGAAGTAAATTTGGAGATATTTTGTTTGAAGGTCATACGATACAAGTAATTGTCTCTAAGGAAGTATCCTCTTATATTTCTATGCAATTAGAATCTGTTGGGAAAGCTTCTGTTCAACTTGAAGAAAAGCCATTTGCATCTGTTATCGATGCAAAAGAGCAGTGGCAAGAAAAAGTTTTTACAATGTCATCCTTAAGACTTGATACGCTGATTGCATCGATTTATAATTTTTCTAGACAAAAGGCGCAACAACTCATTTCTGCAAAAAAAGTAAAAGTAAATTGGGCAATGAAAGAAAATGTAGCATTCGATTGCCGTGAGAGTGATACAATTTCAGTAAGAGGCTATGGGCGCTGTAAGGTTATTGCGATTGAGGGAAAAACGAAGAAAGAAAAATGGAAAGTAGTTGTCGGTATACAAAAATAATCTTTTTTAGCTATAATGATTATAGTGTGTTACCGATATAAAATTGAAAGTGTATCGAATTTTATGCAGGAATCTGCAAGAAACTGTCGAATTACATGTTAACAAATGTACATAATTTGACCAACTGATCTAGGAGGTGGCCTTATGCCATTAACACCATTAGATATTCATAACAAAGAGTTCAGCAAAGGTTTTCGTGGATATGATGAAGATGAAGTAAATGAGTTTTTAGATCAAGTGATTAAAGACTATGAAATCATTATTCGTGAGAAGAAGGAATTAGAAGAGCGTTTAAACGACTTAAATGAAAGAGTCGGACATTTTAATACGATCGAAGAGACGTTAAATAAGTCGATTGTTGTTGCGCAAGAAGCTGGGGAAGAAGTGAAGCGAAACGCACAGAAAGAGGCAAAGTTAATTATTCGGGAAGCGGAGAAAAACGCCGATAGGATTGTGAATGAATCATTATCTAAAGCAAGGAAGATTGCGCTAGATATAGAAGATTTGAAAAAGCAATCGAAAGTATTTAGAAATCGTTTTAAAATGTTAATTGAAGCCCAATTAGATATGCTGCAGAATGATGACTGGGACCACTTAATGGAGTATGAGCTAGATACAACAGAATTAAAGTCTACAAAAGAAGAAGAATCTAGAGTATAAGATACTTTTATCTTTTAAGATAAACGACGACTTGACGAAGTTGTATCCTATCGCATATAATCTAGAAAAAACATGATAAAACGATGACAGGGATAGTAGCATTCTATCTTACTTAAAAGAGTGGATTTCCACTTCAGCGATTCAGGGTAGGTGAAAGCCTGATATTAAGAAGAAGAATTTGAACATCACCCTTGAGTTCCTTACTTGAGCTAAAAAGTTAGAGTAAGGCGTAGACGTTCACGTTACGAATTGATTTTTGAGCGGATAGGAATTTCTCTATCTACAAGGGTGGTACCGCGGGAATATATAACCTCTCGTCCCTTTTTTGGGATGAGGGGTTTTTTGTGTTTTTTCCGCGTACCTTATGTATGAACGCTACTTTGGTCATAATGTTATGTAGTATGTTGAGGAGGAAATGAGCTATGGATTACAAAGATACTTTATTAATGCCTAAAACAGATTTCCCAATGAGAGGAAATTTGCCAAAAAGAGAACCTGAAATGCAAACAGAATGGAATGAACAAGATATTTATGCAAAAGTGCTTGAGCGCACAAAAAATCAACCTTTGTTTGTTCTGCATGACGGACCTCCTTATGCGAATGGCGATCTTCATATCGGACATGCATTAAATAAAATTTTAAAAGACTTTATCAACCGCTATAAATCAATGAGTGGTTACCATGCACCATATGTTCCTGGTTGGGATACGCATGGATTACCCATTGAACAAGCATTAACGAATAAAGGTGTAAAACGTAAAGAAATGACGGTAGCAGAATTCCGTAAGCTTTGTGAAGAATATGCGTACGGTCAAATCGAAAATCAACGTGAACAATTCATGCGATTAGGTGTTCGTGGAGATTGGGAAAATCCCTATATTACATTAAAACCTGCCTATGAGGCCCAACAAATTAAAGTTTTTGGTGAGATGGCGAAGAAAGGTTATATCTATAAAGGGAAGAAACCTGTTTACTGGTCACCATCATCTGAGTCTGCATTAGCTGAAGCTGAGATTGAATATAAAGATAAGCAATCCGCTTCCATTTATGTAGGATTCAAAGTGAAAGATGGCAAAGATGTTTTAACTGATGACGTACGTATTATTATTTGGACAACCACTCCTTGGACAATGCCAGCTAACTTAGGTATTTCTGTCCACCCGAAACTAAAATATGTTGTCGTTGAAGTGGATAACGAAAAATATTTAGTAGCTGAAGACCTGCTAGCGACAGTGTCAGAAGAGATTGGCTGGGAAAATCCTAAGGTCGTTCAAACCATTCAAGGTAGTGACTTAGAATATGTGACTGCTGAACATCCATTATATGGCCGTGATTCACTTGTTATGCTTGGTGACCATGTAACTACAGACGCTGGTACTGGTTGTGTTCATACGGCTCCAGGACATGGTGAAGACGACTTTTACATCGGAAGTAAATATGGCTTAGATGTATTATGTCCAGTAGATGATAAAGGTGTAATGACAGAAGAAGCACCTGGCTTTGAAGGTCTTTTCTATGATAAGGCGAATAAACCAATCACTGAAAAATTAGAAGAAGTCGGCGCGTTATTGAAGCTTTCTTTTATCAAGCATTCTTATCCACATGATTGGCGTACAAAAAAACCAGTTATTTTCCGTGCAACGGCTCAATGGTTTGCTTCAATTAAAGATTTTAGACAGGAATTATTGCAAGCAATTAATGATACAACATTTACACCAGCATGGGGCGAAACAAGGCTTTATAATATGGTTCGTGATCGTGGCGATTGGTGTATTTCTAGACAGCGCGCATGGGGTGTGCCAATTCCTGTCTTCTATGCAGAAAATGGAGAAGAGATTATTACAGACGAAACCATTAATCATGTATCCAACCTATTTAGAGAGCACGGTTCTAATGTGTGGTTTGAAAAAGAGGCAAAGGAATTATTGCCTGAAGGATTTACTCATCCAGGTAGCCCAAATGGTGTATTTACAAAAGAAACTGATATTATGGATGTGTGGTTTGATTCAGGTTCTTCGCATCAAGCAGTATTGCTAGAGCGTGAAGATTTACAAAGACCAGCAGATCTTTATCTAGAAGGGTCTGACCAATATAGAGGTTGGTTTAACTCATCATTATCAACAGGTGTCGCTGTAACTGGTAAGGCGCCATATAAAGGCATCTTAAGTCACGGCTTTGTTTTAGATGGTGAAGGGAGAAAAATGAGTAAGTCAATTGGTAATGTCATTGTACCTTCAAAAGTGATGAACCAATTAGGTGCAGATATTTTAAGACTATGGGTTGCATCAGTTGATTACCAAGCAGATGTAAGAGTATCTGATCCAATCTTAAAACAAGTAGCAGAAGTTTACCGTAAAATTAGAAACACTTTCCGCTTCTTATTAGGAAACTTAGCTGATTTTGATCCAGCAGTACATCGCGTTTCTTATGATGATTTACGTGAAGTCGATCAGTTTATGTTAGTGAAGTTAAATAAACTAATCGAAACATCGCTTCAATCATATGAGAACTATGAATTTGCAGGTATTTACCATGCTGTGAATAATTTCTGCACATTAGACTTAAGTTCGTTCTATTTAGACTTTGCGAAAGATGTGTTGTACATTGAAGCGCAAGATCAACATGATCGTCGTGCGATTCAAACAGTGCTTTATGATAGCTTAGTTGCCCTTACTAAGCTTGTATCACCGATTCTTTCTCATACAGCTGATGAAGTGTGGCGTCACATTCCAAGCGTGGAAGAGATGAGTGTTCAATTGACAGATATGCCGTCAGTAGAAACTTTTGCCAATGCGGAAGAATTAACGGCAAAATGGACAGCATTCATGAAACTAAGAAATCATGTCCTAAAAGCTCTAGAAGAAGCACGAAATGAAAAAGTAATCGGTAAATCATTGACAGCAAAAGTAACGTTGTATGTCGATAACGAAACCAATTCATTACTTGATTCTATTTCAGAGAGCCTACCACAACTCTTTATCGTTTCTGCATTTGAAGTGGCAGGCAGCTTAGAACAAGCACCAAATGAAGCACATAAATTTGACAATGTAGCAATCCTAGTTTCCAAAGCTGAAGGCGAAACATGTGAACGTTGTTGGACTGTCACACCAGAAGTTGGGGAAGTAGATGAATTTTCAACACTCTGCCCACGTTGTGCTACTGTCGTGAAAGAAAACTATAGCCATTTGAGCTAAGTGGTACTAGGTTAAAAAGAACTACCCTAATTTTGGCCCGGACGAACCGTTCGGGTCTTTTTCTAATTATATAAGAAGAATGAATGAAGATAGAAAATGAAGTAAAGCTAAATGACTTTTGCCTTATTTATAATAAAAGCGACTGTAACAAAATGCATCAGATGAAGAAAATGTTAGCCAATATTTTAGTGCATCATTTTTATTATGTCTCGGCTTTTCACACTTTCCATTTCTTTAATCCTTCTTGATTATGAGTAAAAACTAATAAAATTTTCCTCAACCTGCAAAACTTGTTCACCTTGTAAAATCTTTAGAGGCGTTCAAAATTAGCCAGTTGCTCATAATAACTTTATGAACAATCTTGTAGGATGAAGGGGGATTTTTTTGAACAATCAACCACATGTTATTCCACTAATTGAAGAGCTTCGTAATACGAGACAAGAGTTACTTGAGAGGTTAATGCAAAGTAATCTTCACCCCTTTATAAATGAAATGATATTAGATGAATTATATGATGTTGAAAAGGCGATTGAGAAGTATGAAAATGGCCAATTCGGCACATGTGAAATTTCTGGTGAGTTTTTGCCAGAAGATTTATTAACATTAATCCCTACGTTAAAAACAATGGACGATTGTCAGTCTCTTAAAAGGTTCTATCGTAAAGCCCTTTATGATTAAAACGATCGCTTAAAGAGCAAAGCTACCGTTTTTTATGGGTTTATGCTAAAATGCAAAGGTATACAAATGAATATTGGAGGTTGCCTTTGTGTTTTTCTACATAATCGCTTTATTGATTATTGCTTTTGATCAATGGACTAAATGGTTAATTGTCAAGAATTTTACGCTTGGTGAAAGTATTACTGTCATTGAAGATTTTCTGTATATTACTTCCCATCGGAACACAGGTGCAGCCTGGGGAATATTAGAAGGTCAAATGTGGTTCTTTTATTTGATTACTGTTATTGTCATCATCGGAATCATTTATTATATGCAAACACATGCGAAGGGAAAATGGCTTCTTCAGCTCTCATTAGCACTTATATTAGGTGGTGCAATTGGAAACTTTATTGATCGTCTTTGGCGAAAAGAAGTGGTTGATTTTATTCATACTTTCCCGTTCGGATATAACTTCCCGATATTTAATGTTGCGGACTCCTCTCTATGTGTAGGTGTCGTGTTGTTATTAATACAGATGATACGAGAGGAAAGAGAAGTGAAAAAGGAGAAAGCAAATGAGCAAAGTGGAACATAATGTCACCGATAATCAAGCGGGTGATCGAATTGATAAGGTGCTGGCTAATCTGAATGCAGAATGGTCAAGAACACAAGTACAAGAATGGATAAAAGCAGGACATGTGCTTGTCAATGGTAATAAAGTGAAAACAAATTATAAAGTAGTAAATGAAGACCATCTTGATATTATTATTCCTGATCCAGAGCCATTAGATGTAGTTGCTGAGGATATGGACTTGGATATTTATTATGAAGATAGTGATGTTTTAGTTGTCAATAAACCGAGGGGAATGGTTGTACACCCTGCGGCTGGGCATGGAACAGGTACTTTGGTAAACGGTTTATTAGCACATTGTAAAGACTTATCAGGTATAAATGGGGTTATGAGACCAGGTATTGTCCATCGCATTGATAAGGACACTTCCGGCCTTCTGATGGTTGCTAAAAATGATCTTGCCCATGAGAAGTTAGTAGATCAACTTGTTAATAAGACGGTGACGAGAAAATATAAAGCGATTGTTCACGGCGTTGTCAATCATGATCATGGCACAATTGATGCCCCAATTGGGAGAGATACGAAAGATCGTCAAAGTATGACGGTGGTTGATAGTGGTAAACATGCTGTAACGCATTTTAATGTTATCGACCGTTTTAAAGATTTTACTTTGATAGAATGTCAACTCGAAACGGGAAGAACGCATCAAATACGTGTTCATATGAAATATATTGGCTTTCCATTAGCTGGCGATCCGAAATATGGGCCGCGAAAAACGGTTGAATTCGGCGGACAAGTGCTTCATGCAGGTGTGTTAGGGTTTAATCATCCAAGAACAGGTGAGTACCTTGAATTTACTGCACCATTGCCAACGGATTTTAAACAGCTAATTGCTATGTTGGAAAAATAATAGTTGACACATAAGTTGAAGTGTTATAAGATGAATTCAGTTAAATAAGTCCTTTAAGAACAGTCCCGTGAGGCTGGGAAGGAAACGGTATGAACATACGGTTGTTGTATGTTCAAATAAAGTACAATCGTTTACCCTCTCGTCCTTAGGTGAGAGGGTTTTTTAGTATAAAATGAGGTGAAAAAGATGTCACAAAAAGCCATTGTACTGGACGAACAAGCGATAAGAAGAGCACTAACAAGAATAGCTCATGAAATGATTGAAAAGAATAAGGGCATAGAGGATTGTGTACTTATTGGAATAAAGACAAGAGGAATTTATATTGCTAATCGCTTAGCAAAGCGAATAGAAGAAATTGAAGGTGCCAAAGTTTCGGTTGGTGAAATTGACATTACGCTATATAGAGATGACTTATCAAAGAAGACAGATAATCAAGAACCACTCGTTAAGGGTTCAAATATCCCGATTGATATTAACGATAAGAAAGTGATTGTTATTGATGATGTCCTTTATACTGGAAGAACGGTAAGAGCAGCATTAGATGCTTTAATTGATATAGGTAGACCTTCAGCTATCCAATTAGGTGTGCTTGTCGATCGTGGTCATAGAGAATTACCGATTAGAGCCGATTATGTGGGGAAAAATATTCCAACTTCAAGTTCGGAAAAAATAGTTGTCGAACTAAATGAAATTGATCAAACAGATCAAGTTAGTATTTTTGAAAAATAAATGAGCCCTTTTTAAATGCAGTCCAGAGAGGCTGACAAAGGGGGAAGTAATAGACTGCTCCTGTCTATGCTTACCAACCCTCTTTGTCCGCAGGCAAAGAGGGTTTTATATTAAAGGGGAGAAATACCACCATGAATAAACCAGTATTAGACATACATGATAAACCAACGCCAGTACATTGGCTCACCCTTAGCTTACAGCATTTATTCGCCATGTTTGGTGCGACCATCTTAGTACCATACTTAGTAGGATTAAGTCCGGCTATTGCACTAATCTCAAGTGGTATCGGAACACTTGCCTTCCTAATGATTACAAAATGGAAAGTACCAGCTTACCTAGGTTCGTCTTTCGCATTTATTATTCCTATACAGACGGCTCAGCTCGAAGGTGGACCTGGTGCTGCTATGATAGGAAGCTTTATGGCAGGTCTCGTTTATGGGATTGTCGCTCTTATTATTAAGCAAGCAGGTTATCGTTGGATTTTAAAATTATTACCACCAATTGTTACAGGACCTGTTATTATCGTTATCGGACTTGCGTTATCAGGAACAGCGATAGACATGGCAATGAACAACCCCGTAACAGGAGAATATAGCATGCTTCACTTCTCGGCAGCTTTAATTACACTTGCTGCTACAGTAGTTATCTCAGTATATGGAAAAGGGATGTTTGGAATGATTCCGATTCTTGCTGGTATAATTATCGGTTATGTATACTCACTCATGATTGGTATTGTTGACTTCTCAGTGGTTGCAAAAGCTGCATGGTTTGAAATGCCTGAATTTATCTTTCCTGTGATGGATTATGATATCAGAATTACTCTTGATCTTGCTCTATTGATGATCCCGGTAGCTGTTGTCACTCTTTCTGAACATATCGGTCATCAACTTGTACTCGGAAAAGTCGTTGGCAAAGACTATATTAAAGACCCAGGCTTACATCGCTCAATCTTAGGTGATGGGATGGGAACAATGTTATCAGCACTAATAGGAGGGCCACCGAAAACAACCTATGGAGAAAATATCGGTGTACTTGCGATCACCAAAATTTACAGTGTTTATGTAATTGCAGGTGCAGCAGTGATTGCCATCGTCTTCGGTTTTGTCGGAAAAGTAACAGCTTTAATAAGTTCAATACCGACACCTGTTATGGGCGGTGTTTCAATCCTTCTATTCGGTATCATAGCTTCTTCAGGATTAAGGATGCTTGTAGATAATAAAGTAGACTTTGGTAATAACCGTAACTTAGCTATCGCCTCTGTTATCTTAGTATTAGGAATTGGCGGTGCGCATTTACAACTTTGGGTATTCAACTTAGAGGGAATGGCGATTGCTGCAATTGCTGGGGTTATACTCAACTTAGTCTTACCGGGTAAACCGGAAGTAGATGAGAATATGTTTGAAAACTAATTACGCCTTTTAAAAGGAATCCAGAGAGGTTCCTAAGGGTGTTGAAGAGCTCAGTTCAAAGTGGGAAGAAAAATCCCACCTTTGTACACTCATGTTTATTCGACACCTTGACTTGTTTTTGTCAAGGTGTTTTTTAATAGCAAAGCAAAGAAGTTAAGGGTAATCAACCTTTACGTTTCAATAAAAAAAGGAGGTTGTCTTTTATGGAACATTGTCTCACTACAACTGATCTAACAATAGACGAAATTCAAGGGATCTTAGCCGATGCAGAGCATTTTATTAAGGGTGAAATGTGGAAACCTAAAAACAAAGTTTTTATCGCTAATCTCTTTTTTGAAAACAGTACAAGAACAAAGTGTAGCTTTGAAGTAGCCGAAAGAAGGTTGGGCTTAGATATTATTCCATTTGAAGTGAGTACTTCTAGTGTGGCAAAGGGTGAAACGCTCTATGATACAGTAAAGACGCTTGAAGCGATTGGGGTTCAACTAGCTGTCATCAGGCATAATGAGAATTGTTATTTTGATCAACTGATTGGGAAGACCAATAGTGCGATTATTAATGCAGGCGATGGAAGTGGTCATCATCCAACACAGTCTTTGCTTGACCTACTGACGATCAAACAAGAATTCGGTAGCTTTAAAGGATTAAAGGTAGCCATCGTTGGTGACTTACGTCATAGCCGTGTTGCCAGGTCAAATGCAGAGAGCTTAAATCGGTTAGGTGCGAACGTAATTTTCTCAGGACCAGAAATATGGTTCGATCAAGACATGGCCCAACATGGACAATATGTGTCTATCGATAAAGCGGTCAAAGAAGCCGATGTCATCATGCTGCTAAGGGTACAGCATGAACGTCATGAAGGTGGTATATGGGACGCTGAAAAGTACCATAAGGCATTTGGGTTAACACTTGAACGGGAAAAAATGATGAAAAAGGACAGCATTATTATGCACCCTGCACCAGTTAACCGCGGCGTAGAGATTGCAGACAGTTTAGTTGAGTGTGAACGGTCAAGAATTTTCAAACAAATGCAAAATGGTGTATTTATTAGAATGGCGGTATTAAAAAGAATAATTGAACAATTTGAAAGGGGAGAGCGTAATGGGAATCATCATCAAAAATGGTCAATTGCTTACTAATGAAGGGGAATTACTTCAACAGGATGTGTTAATTAATGATGGGAAGATTGAAGAAATCGGTCAATCCATCGCAGTAAATGAGCATGAGGTCATTGATGCAACAGGTCAACTTGTAACAGCAGGATTTGTCGACCTTCATGTCCATTTACGCGAGCCGGGTGGTGAACATAAAGAAACAATTGCAACTGGTACACAGGCAGCGGCACGAGGCGGATTCACTACAATTGCTGCAATGCCAAATACAAGACCTGTACCAGATAGTAAGGAACAAATGGAAGCATTACATAAAAGAATCACTGAAACAGGCGTAGTGGAAGTATTACCATATGCATCCATCACTATAAGAGAAGCTGGAGCCGAACTAACAGATTTTGCAGCACTTAAAGAAGCAGGGGCCTTCGCTTTTACTGATGACGGGGTTGGCGTACAGTCAGCTGATATGATGTACTCAGCGATGAAGAAGGCAGCTGAAGTAGATATGGCAATTGTCGCTCATTGCGAAGAGAATACACTAATTCATAAAGGTGCTGTTCATGAAGGGAAGTTTTCAAAAGCACAAGGTATAAATGGTATCCCTTCAGTATGTGAATCTGTGCATATTGCAAGAGACGTGTTATTAGCAGAGGCAGCCAATTGCCATTATCATGTTTGTCATATTAGCACAAAAGAATCGGTTCGTGTGGTAAGAGATGCCAAGAGGGCAGGAATTAAAGTAACGGCAGAAGTGACGCCACACCACTTATTATTATCAGAAGAAGATATCCCTGGTCTTGATACAAACTATAAGATGAACCCTCCACTTAGAGGCAAAGACGATCAAGAAGCGCTGTTAGAGGGTCTACTAGATGGGACAATCGATTTTATCGCTACTGACCATGCCCCGCATGCAGCAGAAGAGAAGGCTGAAGGGATGACCTTATCACCGTTCGGTATTGTAGGATTGGAGACAGCTTTTCCACTTCTTTATACGAACTTTGTAAAGAAAGGTATATTCACACTAAAGCAACTCATCGATTTCTTAACAAGAAAACCAGCTGAATCTTTCTCTTTAAATAGAGGGCTATTACAAAAAGGAAGCAGGGCGGATATTGTATTGCTTGATTTGGAAAAGGAAGAAGCAATTGATCCTAATACCTTCTTATCAAAAGGTAAAAATACACCGTTTGCTGGTTGGAAGTGTAAAGGTTGGCCAACAACGACAATTGTCGCTGGAAAGGTAGTCTTTAAAAAGGGGAGTGTAACAGCATGAAAAGACAATTAATTTTAGAAGATGGCACAGTATTTATTGGTGAAGGCTTTGGTAGTGGTAAACAAACGATGGGTGAAGTCGTGTTTAATACAGGCATGACGGGATACCAAGAAGTGTTATCTGACCCTTCGTATTGTGGTCAAATCGTTACTTTAACTTACCCGTTAATAGGTAATTATGGTATTAACCGTGATGACTTTGAATCCATTCATCCAGCTATCAGTGGCTTCATTGTGAAAGAAGCAGCGGAATATCCTTCAAATTTTCGTCATCAACAATCGCTTGCTGAGTACTTTTCTATGAAAGACATTCCAGGCATCGCTGGGATTGATACGAGAAAATTAACAAGAATCATCCGTAAAGCAGGAACTTTAAAAGGAACGATTTGTAGCATGGAAGAAAATGTTGCCGAGATATTAGAAAAAATGAAAGCAACTAAACTGCGAGTCGATCAAGTAAAGCAAGTATCAACAAAAACGCCTTACCCATCACCAGGGCGTGGCAGAAGAGTAGTATTAGTTGATTTTGGTATGAAACACGGGATTTTAAGAGAATTAAATAAAAGAGATTGTGACGTCATTGTTGTTCCATACAACACGACTGCACAAGAAATCTTAAATTTAAGTCCTGATGGCATCATGTTATCAAATGGCCCTGGGGATCCAAAAGATGTGCCACAAGCAATTGAGATGGTTAGAGAGATTCTTGGGAAAGTTCCACTGTTCGGCATTTGTCTTGGACATCAAATCTTTGCGCTCGCTTGCGGGGCCAATACGGAAAAGATGAAATTTGGTCATCGTGGATCGAACCATCCTGTAAAGGAATTGGCTACAGGTAAGGTTGCGATCACTTCACAAAACCATGGCTACTCCGTAGATGAAGCATCAATTACACAAACAGACCTTGAAATAACACATATTGCTTTAAATGATGGCACAGTTGAAGGGTTAAAGCATAAAGTGCACCCTGCTTTCACTGTACAGTATCATCCAGAAGCTTCACCAGGACCTGAAGATGCCAACGGACTTTTTGAACAGTTTTTAACACTAATTGAAATGAACAGACAGGAAGGTGTTTATCAATGACAAAGCGTACAGACATAAAAAGCATACTCGTAATTGGATCAGGACCGATTGTCATTGGGCAAGCAGCAGAATTTGACTACGCGGGTACACAAGCTTGTATCGCACTAAAAGAAGAAGGGTATCGAGTCATTCTCGTTAATTCGAATCCAGCAACGATCATGACAGATACAGAGATTGCTGATGCAGTCTATATCGAACCTTTAACACTTGAGTTTGTAAGTAAAATTATTAGGAAAGAACGTCCAGATGCGCTCGTGCCAACATTAGGTGGTCAGACAGGTTTAAACTTGGCCGTTGAATTGGCCAAATCAGGCGTGTTAGAAGAATGTAATGTCGAGATATTGGGTACGAAACTTTCGGCTATTGAACAAGCAGAAGATCGCGACTTATTCCGTACATTAATGAATGAGCTCGGTGAACCGGTACCAGATAGTGAAATTATTCACACGCTAGAAGAGGCCAAACAATTTGTTGATATTGTTGGTTACCCAGTCATCGTCAGACCTGCTTTCACACTAGGTGGAACAGGTGGAGGCATTTGCCACGACGAAGAAGAACTAAATGAAATTGTTTTAAGCGGTTTGAAAAACAGCCCGGTGACGCAATGTTTGTTAGAGAAAAGTATTGCTGGTTTTAAAGAAATAGAATACGAGGTTATGAGAGATTCAAATGACAATGCCATTGTTGTTTGTAACATGGAGAATATTGATCCTGTCGGCGTCCATACTGGTGACAGTATTGTCGTCGCGCCGAGCCAAACGTTAAGTGATCGTGAATATCAAATGTTAAGAAACGCTTCGCTCAAAATTATTAGAGCACTCGGTATTGAAGGGGGCTGTAACGTACAATTAGCCCTTGACCCTTACAGTTTCCATTACTACATTATTGAAGTAAACCCGAGGGTTAGCCGTTCTTCTGCCTTAGCCTCTAAAGCAACTGGCTACCCGATCGCGAAGTTGGCAGCGAAAATCGCTGTCGGATTAACTTTGGATGAAATGATGAACCCGGTAACAGGGAAAACTTATGCAAGCTTTGAACCAGCATTGGACTATATCGTTACCAAAATTCCACGCTGGCCCTTTGATAAATTTGAATCGGCTAACCGTTCATTAGGGACACAAATGAAAGCAACTGGGGAAGTCATGGCGATTGGTCGAAACTTTGAAGAGTCGATTTTAAAAGCTGTCCGATCACTAGAAGCAAATGTTCATCATCTCGCATTACAAAATGGAGATGAAATAGATGATGCCCTTTTACAAAAGCGGATTCGTAAAGCTGGCGACGAACGATTATTCTATATCGGAGAAGCATTAAGGCGCGGTGTCACCATTGAAACCATTCATGAATGGAGCCAAATTGATTTGTTTTTCTTATACAAATTCAATAAAATTGTTAAGCTGGAGGATCAATTAGCGGCGAATATTGGTGATCTAGAAATCTTGCAGGCAGCAAAAAAACTAGGGTTTGCTGATACGACAATTGCACAAATATGGTCGATGCAAGAAAGAGAAGTTTATGAAAAGAGAAAAAATGCGGGCATTACACCGGTTTATAAAATGGTCGATACTTGTGCAGCTGAATTTGAGTCAGAAACACCTTATTATTACGGAGCATATGAAGATGAGAACGAATCTGTTGTAACAGATAGAAAAAGCGTGCTCGTATTAGGATCTGGTCCGATTAGAATTGGTCAAGGGGTAGAATTCGATTATTCCACTGTCCATGCCGTTTGGGCAATTAAAGAGGCAGGATATGAAGCGATCATCATTAACAACAATCCAGAAACCGTGTCAACTGACTTCAGTATTTCGGATAAGCTCTACTTCGAACCTTTAACAATAGAAGATGTCATGCATATCATCGACCTAGAACGTCCTGAAGGGGTTGTCGTTCAGTTCGGTGGCCAAACGGCGATCAATTTAGCGGCAGGACTTGTTGAACGAGGAGTGAAAATCTTAGGAACCTCACTTGAAAATCTTGATCGTGCAGAAGACCGCGACAAGTTTGAACATGCATTGCAAAAATTAGACATTCCAATGCCAGAAGGAAAAACAGCATTATCGGTTGAAGAAGCAGTGGAGATCGCGACTGATATCGGCTATCCAGTTCTTGTCAGACCATCTTATGTACTAGGTGGTCGCGCGATGGAAATCGTCTACAAAGAAGAAGAGCTCCTGCTGTACATGAAGAATGCTGTAAAAGTAAATCCTGAACATCCGGTATTAATCGACCGTTACTTAACCGGTAAAGAAATCGAAGTCGATGCGATTAGTGATGGAGAAACGGTAGTGATTCCTGGGATTATGGAACATATCGAACGAGCTGGCGTACACTCAGGTGATTCGATTGCTGTCTATCCTCCGCAAAGTATTAGCCAAAGCATTCAGGCGAAGCTGGTTGATTATACCGAGAGATTGGCAAAAGGGCTTGGCATTATCGGATTGTTAAATATCCAATATGTCATCTCAAAAGGTGAAGTCTATGTGTTAGAAGTGAACCCTCGCTCAAGTAGAACGGTACCTTTCTTAAGTAAAATTACAAATGTACCAATGGCAAAAATTGCAACAAAGGTCATTTTAGGAGAAACATTACAAAGTCAAGGGTATGAAAATGGTTTAGTGTCGGAGAAAGCCGGCGTATACGTTAAAGTACCGGTATTCTCTTTCGCGAAACTAAGGAGAGTTGACATTACGCTTGGACCAGAAATGAAATCCACTGGTGAAGTGATGGGCAAAGATCAAACCCTTGAAAAAGCGTTATATAAAGGATTAGTTGCTTCAGGAATGAAAATTTATCCATATGGCACGGTTTTAATGACTGTAGCAGATAAAGATAAGGAAGAAGCTTTGAGTCTAGCGAAACGCTTTGCCTCTATCGGTTATAGATTGATGGCGACCAGTGGAACGGCAGAATATCTTCAAAGTGCGGGTATACCGGTTGATATTACGAATAAAATTGGCACAGATGAACCAAATTTACTTGATGTCATCCGAAACGGTCAAGCGCAAATTGTTATAAACACCTTAACAAAAGGGAAGCAGCCAGCAAGAGATGGTTTTAGAATTCGTAGAGAATCGGTTGAAAATGGGGTCCCATGTTTAACATCCTTAGATACAGCAGATGCCATTCTCCAAGTAATTGAATCGATGACTTTCTCTGCTGATGCAATGAATAATTTAGAAGAAAAAGCAGTACAGGAGGCGGTTTTCTTATGATCAAACAAGAATTATGTCAAGTGATTGATCAAACAGAAATCGCAACAAATATTTATGAGCTCACCGTAAAAGGTGAGCTTGTTCATGAAATGAAAGAGCCAGGACAATTTGTTCATTTGAAAGTGAATAACGGAATTTCACCGCTTTTAAGAAGACCAATCTCGATTGCAAATATCAATCAAGACGAAGAGACTTTCACGATGATCTATCGTGCAGAAGGAAAAGGTACACGCTTGTTAGCAACGTTACAACAAGGCGACCTTCTTGATGTATTAGGTCCGCTTGGTCACGGATTTCCTGTAGAGGAGACGGAGGCTTGTGATACGGCATTGCTTGTCGGTGGCGGTATTGGAGTCCCCCCGCTATATGAACTTTCGCAAAGACTAACTGCCAATGGTGTAAAAGTCATTCATGTCCTCGGGCATCAAACAAAGAATGCTGTTTTTTATGAAGAAGAGTTTAAACAATTAGGTCCGACTTTTATTGCGACTGCTGATGGTAGTTACGCTTATTCAGGATTTGTGACAGATATTATAAAGAATGAAAATATAACGTTCGATGTTCTGTATACTTGTGGGCCAACGCCCATGCTCCGCGCACTTGAACAAGAATATAGACATAAAAAAGTATTTTTATCATTAGAAGAGAGAATGGGTTGTGGAATCGGTGCTTGTTTTGCCTGTGTATGTCATACAGCAGAAGATCCCACAGGCGTGTCTTATAAAAAGGTTTGTAGCGATGGGCCAGTCTTTAAGGCAGGGGAGGTTGTCATATGAGCGCTTTGAATATTAGTTTACCAGGGCTTGAGTTGAAAAACCCAATAATGCCGGCATCTGGTTGCTTCGGTTTCGGTAGAGAATACAGTGACTTGTATGATTTGAGTCAGCTCGGTGCGATCATGATTAAGGCAACAACGAAAGATGCGAGATTCGGTAATCCTACACCAAGGGTAGCGGAGACATCTGCCGGAATGCTGAATGCGATCGGGCTGCAAAATCCAGGATTGACGAAAGTCGTAGAGGAAGAATTACCGTGGCTTTCGCAATTTGATGTACCAATCATAGCTAATGTCGCCGGTTCAATGGAAGAAGATTATATCGAGGTGGCAAAAGAAATTTCGCAAGCGCCGAATGTTCATGCACTTGAATTAAATATTTCATGTCCCAATGTGAAAACAGGTGGTATTGCTTTTGGAACCGTACCGGAAATTGCGCAATCATTAACGAAGAAGGTAAAGGAAGTATCAGCTGTTCCTGTATATGTGAAACTCTCGCCGAATGTCACAAATATTGTTGAAATGGCAAAGGCTGTTGAACAAGGTGGTGCTGACGGATTAACAATGATCAATACGCTCGTTGGTATGAGAATTGATATAAAGACCGGTAAACCGGTAATCGCCAACAAAACCGGTGGTCTTTCTGGGCCGGCCATTAAACCAGTTGCCATTCGCATGATTCATGAGGTAAGCCAACAAGTAGCGATTCCAATCATCGGTATGGGGGGCGTGGAATCAGCTGAAGATGTGATTGAATATTTTTATGCCGGGGCGAGCGCCGTCGCAGTGGGAACGATGAACTTTGTTGATCCATTTATCTGTCCAAAAATCATAGCAGAGTTGCCAGAACTTATTCATTCTTTAGGATTTGATCATATTTCTGAATGTACCGGAAGGAGCTGGAAAACAGTTGAAAAACTCACTCATCATCGCGCTTGATTTTGCTAACCGTCAACAAGTGGAAGATTTCCTCAAACCTTTCACAAATGAGCAATTATTCTTAAAGGTTGGAATGGAGTTATATTATCAAGAAGGTCCACAAATTGTTGAACGATTAAAATCTGAAGGCCACCAAGTTTTCCTTGATTTGAAACTGCATGATATTCCGAATACAGTCAAAAGTGCCATGAAAGGACTTGCTCGTCTCGGTTGTGATCTCGTGAATGTCCATGCAGCTGGTGGTATAGAGATGATGCGGGCAGCTGTTGAAGGACTTGAGGAAGGGAAAGTGCAAGGAAAGGAACGGGCAAAGCTTATTGCTGTTACGCAATTAACGAGCACATCTAGGCAGCAAATGAATAGTGAACAGTTAATCCCTGTTTCTTTAAATGAATCTGTGTTGCATTATAGCCAAATAACAAAGCAAGCAGGCTTAGATGGTGTGGTTTGTTCGCCTTTTGAAGCCAAACAAATTGCCGAGAAGGTGGGCGCTGATTTTTTGACCGTGACACCAGGAATAAGAATGGAGACTGACGACAAGCAAGATCAAAAAAGAGTGGCAACACCTGATTTTGCCAGCTCTGAAGGTGTTTCAGCAATCGTCGTAGGGCGATCCATTACTAGAGCATCTAATTCCCTTGCTGCCTATTATCAAATCAAGAATCTTTGGGAGGGTATTTCCGTATGAAAAAACAAATAGCAGAAAGTTTATTAACTATTAAAGCAGTCGCACTAAATCCTAAAGATCCTTTTACGTGGTCATCTGGTCTTAAATCACCAATCTACTGTGATAATCGCTTAACATTAGCTTATCCTAAAGTAAGAAATGAAATTGCGCAAGGGCTACAAGCACTTATTGAGGAACATTATGCAGACGCTGAGGTGATTGCTGGGACAGCGACTGCAGGCATTCCACATGCTGCATGGGTAAGTGATCGGATGAATTTACCGATGTGCTATGTTCGGTCAAAGGCGAAAGCTCACGGTAAAGGCAAACAAATTGAAGGGAAAGCGGAGAACGGGCAAAAAGTTGTCGTCGTCGAGGATTTAATTTCGACAGGTGGCAGTGTGATCAACGCTGTCGAAGCACTAAGAGAGGCAGGTTGTGAAGTTCTAGGGGTGGTCGCTATTTTTACTTATCAATTAGCAAAAGGCGAAGAATTACTTCAGGCAGCAAATGTTTCCGTTCACACACTTTCCGATTTTGAATCATTAAAAGAAGTTGCAAAGAATCAAGGGACAATCGAGGCATCCGATTTTGCAGTATTAACTGAATGGAGAAAAGACCCGCAAGCATGGGGGAAAGCATTTGCATAAATAAGTGCGGCGAAAAGTTAGCAATAGCAAACTTTTCGCTTAGCCTATCTAACAGTATACAGTTTTATCAGTAAAGAGGAATTAATGTAATAATCCCGATTGAAAAGCAATCGCCACAACTTGTGTGCGATTTTTTGCTTTTAGTTTAGTCATTAATTGACTGACATAATCTCTCACCGTATGCTCGCTTAAATAGAGCATGGAGGCGATGGTTTTATTATCATGACCATCAGCTAGTAGGATGAGAATAGAATGCTCCCTTTGGGTAAGATGAATGGAGGATTGGATCATATCATTTCCACTTTTTCGAGAAAAGAATAAACCCAATAATATACCTACTTCATTGATATAATCTAACTCTTCTTTACTATATTCAAACGCCTCTCCCTTTTGGTCAAAAGTTAACCAGCCATATAATTGTTCTTCACATAAAATGGGAAGAAAGATAATTGAAGATAAGCCGAATAATTCGATATGTTCTTGTCTAATTAATTGCTTAGGGTCTTTTAGGAAAATTGGTTTCTTTGTAGAGAAGACTGAGAAATTCTCTCCTAACTGACCTTTCATACTCTGCACTTTGATAACTTCTGTTCCGACTGCACCATAAAATTCATTGGACCACGGAATATAACCATAAAAGACACAACGTTTAAACCCAAACCAATCTTCACATTTTTTTAGGATATCGGGGAGTTCCGTCTTCGATGAACGAATTAATAATTGACTTAATTTAGTTAAGGGTGCTCTATGAGGTATTTGCTTCTCTTTTTTTGCTATTTGCTGATATGTTTTCAGTAAATCTGATTGTAAGTTAAATAAAAACATGATAAACCCATCGTTCTTATGAATTTTTTCTTTCTTTAATAAGGTTGTTACCGCTTTTTGTAGAATCAATGAAAACAAATATAATCGTTCAGTGGATAGAATGGATATTTGCGCATAAAGCCAATCTATTAACTGATTATGAATGTCTTCCTCCATTTCTCCCATGTGTATATGGTGAAACCATTCTGTAAAGGAACGGAGTAGCAGTGTAACCGCCTCAAAATGCTCTTCGTCAGAAATCCCCTCGACATTAAGGTATATCCGGATATTTTCTTCTAAGTTTTGCCTATATGTTTTCATAAAGAATATAAATTCCCGCAATGTAACTTCTTCAAAACGATCATGAGATTGAGCCATGAAATTCCCCCTATATATGACTGTAAAATAGCTACTCATAAACAGTATCTTATAGGATAGCGCTAAAAAGTTAAAGTTTGTATCATTGTAGATGTGGGGTGAACAATGAATGAATTGTTGATAAGTAAGGATATTCATGTAAATATGACAGCAGAGAAGGGGTAAGGATTATGAGATTAAATGAAAAAGTGGCTGTTATTACTGGTGGTGGCACTGGGATTGGGAAAGAGACAGCACTTCTTTTTGCACAAGAAGGAGCAAAAGTTATTCTGACAGATATTCATGAAACGTCTGGTCAAGGTACCGTCGAAGAAATCAAAGCAAATGGTGGGGAAGCAATATTTGTTCGCCATGATGTAAGTAATGAAAATGATTGGCGTAAGGTCGCTAATGAGGCGATAAAAGCTTATAACCAAGTAGATATTCTCTTCAATAATGCAGGGATTTATCTTATTAAACCACTAGCTGAAATTGAGCTAGAGGAATGGAATAAATTAATGGCTATTAATGTAGGGGGTGTGTTTTTAGGAATGAAGCATATTATGCCATTAATGGCTGAGCGGCAGAAAGGTTCTGTGATTAACGCTTCTTCTATTGCAGGCTTAGTGGGCTCTCCCGGCCATGTTTTATATGGTGCAAGTAAAGGTGCTGTACGTGTCATGACTAAGGACGCTG
The DNA here is from genome assembly GCF_044790165.1 of Cytobacillus kochii. Classification (NCBI taxonomy): domain Bacteria; kingdom Bacillati; phylum Bacillota; class Bacilli; order Caryophanales; family Bacillaceae; genus Cytobacillus; species Cytobacillus kochii. Next base: position 1,876,287 of record NZ_CP085254.1, read on the forward strand.
CCATTGAATATGCTCCAATGGGTGTTAGAGTAAATTCCATTCATCCAGGGTATATTGATACTGGCATGGCTGATTATGCTTCAGAACAGACTGGTCAGTCAAAAGATGCTTTAGGAAAGAACCTATTTCCACTCGGTTATTTAGGTAAAGTAAAAGATGTAGCTAATACAGTGCTCTTTTTAGCTTCAGACGATTCAGCATACACTACAGGGGCAGAGTTTGTCATTGATGGTGGAGCGACAGCAAGATAATGAAAAGAAAGAGGAGATTAAAATGAAATTACAAGATAAAGTAGCAATCGTAACAGGTGGAGCAAGTGGTATTGGTGAAGCAGTTGTCAAAGAATATGTAAAAGAAGGTGCAAAGGTTGTCATAGCTGATTTCTCTGACAAGGGACAAGCTCTTTCTGATACTTTGAATAAAGAAGGATATGAGACTTTATTTGTTAAAACAGATGTATCAAACGAAGAAGATGTGAAAAATGTCGTTGCACAAACAATTAGTCGGTTTGGAAAATTGGATATCATGTATGCCAATGCGGGTATTGCCAGCGATGGGCCAGCAGCTGAATTAGATTATGATAAATGGAAAAAAACGATTGATATTAATCTTTCTGGTGTGTTTCTATCAGATAAATACGCAATCGAACAATTCCAAAAACAAGGAAGCGGCGGTGTAATAGTGAATGCAGGATCTATTCATAGCTTTGTCTCACTGCCTAATATCCCAGCATACTCCTCTGCAAAAGGTGGCGTGAAACTGTTAACACAAAACCTATGTACGGCATATGCGAAAGAAAATATCCGTGTAAATGCGGTTTGTCCGGGATACATTGATACGCCTTTATTATCAGAATTAGAATCAGATGTGAAGAATCACCTTGCCTCCCTTCATCCACAAGGTAGACTTGGAAAACCAGAAGAAATTGCTAAAGCTGTTTTATTCTTATCAAGTGATGATGCGAGCTTTGTAAATGGTACAACCTTATTAGTAGATGGTGGTTATACAGCACAGTAACTGTTTAACTAATAAAAAACCCAATTGGATGGATCGCCTGGTAGAGTAAGGCGTTCATCTCAATTGGGTTTTGTTATTTCTTTTTACTAAGTGAAATGACTTTTTCTTCATCAGGGGTGACAAAGATTGTTTGTTGTTGATCATAAATGACAAACCCGGGCTTAGCACCACTCGGCTTTTTCACATTACGTACCTTTGTGTAATCGACGGGTACACTACTTGAGTTACGCGCTTTACTAAAATAAGCAGCTAAACAAGCAGCTTCTTGAATAACTTCATTACTTGGCGCTTTATCTCTAATGACCACATGGGACCCAGGGATATCTTTTGTATGGAGCCATATGTCGTCTTTTGCAGCTAATTTATTCGTCAAATAATCATTTTGTTTATTGTTCTTACCAACAATGATTTCTGTCCCATCGCTAGCGACAAAATAATCAAGGATTGGTTTGGCATTGACCGGCTTTTTCTGTTTTTTTTGTCTTTCCCGTAAGTAACCGCCTTCAATAAGTTCCTCCCGTATTTCTTCAATATCTTTCGGTGATGCGGCTTGTATTTGTTGTAAAAGATGATCGAAGTAGTTAACTTCTTCATAGGCTTGATCTATTTGTTCTTGTACAACTTGTTTGGCATGTTTAGCTTTTTGATATTTCTTAAAGTATATCTGTGCATTTTGCGAAGGTGTTTTTTGTGTATCTAGAGGGATAAGGACATTACTGTTATTTTCATCATAATAATTGCTCACTTCAATCTCATCCATCCCTCTATGAATGGCATACATATGAGCTGTAATTAATTCACCGTACAATTGAAATTGCTCGGCATTTTTTGCATCTTGCATGGTTAGTTTTAATTTCTCTATTTTTTTTGTGTTTTTTTCTTTTTCATTGCTAATGAATTTTTCCAAGTCATTACCTTGTTGTTTGACACGATCTCTTTCTGCTTTGCCGAAATAATAGCGGTCAAGCATTAGACTTAAGCTCTCAAAATGACGCTGCTCTCCCTGAATATGATCTAACTGGAGGAAATAAAAAGTCTCTTTATGCTCATTTATCGTAATGGTCGGTTGAACTTCTTTGTTTTTTATTTTATCTATTGTCTTAATAAAGGCAGCAGGTAATGTTGTACGGTTGGCTAATCCTGATTGGTAAACAATTTCTTTTGCAAGTAGGGGAGAAAACCCGCTGTAATGTTGTACAAGTTGTCTATCTAACTTCCCACTATTAAAGTCCATTCTTCGTAATACATCCGTCTCATCAGCTTCTATTGGGTTGGCTTTATTTTGAGCCGGGGGAGTCACATATGTTTGACCTGGAAGTAAGGCACGATAACTATTTACGGCATAAGATACATGTTTAATACAATCGAGAATCATATTTCGTTCTTGATCGATAAGCGTAATATTACTATGTCGTCCCATTATTTCTACAATCAGTCTTTTATAGGAAACGTCCCCAATCTCATTGCGGCCTTTAATGTCAAAGATAATAATGCGATCTAAATCCATTTGTTTAATATCTTCTAATATATATCCTTCTAAATGTTTTCTTAATAGCATGCAAAACATCGGTGGTATGCTCGGGTTGTCATAGGCTTCATTTGTTAATTGTACCCGAGCATAACTTGGGTGAGCAGATAAGAGTAATTTATGATTTTTTCCGTTTGCTCTAATCACTAATATCATTTCATTTTTATAAGGTTGGTGAACTTTATTAATTCGACCACCTTTAAGAGTGGATTGTAACTCCTCTACCATCGCTTTTGTAAATAATCCATCAAATGACATTGAAAACATCCTTTTCTACGCACGAGATTCAGCGCTGTGCGTCTCTTTACTTTATGGAAGCTATTTTCCCATAAACAAATGGTTTTTAAAAGCTTTCTGTTTATGTAAAAACATTCTTTCTCATAATAGCATAGCATTTTTTAGGACGAGACTGAATAAGCTTTCATGAGAGCCTTAAAAATAGGACAGCTCTCCATCGAGATAGTAGGGGAAGCAGGACGGTTCGCATGTAGTAGATGCGAATTCTCTTAAAATGAAAAGGAGGAAGTGTGATGTCCGGATGAAATACCATGAGATGGAAGCGAGAGAGGTTGAAGACACGTTAAACACGAATAGGCATGAAGGCATGTCTGAAGAAGATGCGCAAAAAAGATTAGAGCAATTTGGATATAATGAATTAGTAGAGGGAGAAAAGCAATCTGCTTTACTCTTATTTTTTAGTCAATTCAAAGACTTTATGACTTTAATTCTATTAGTAGCCACATTGATATCTGGGCTACTGGGTGAATATATTGATGCAATCGCCATTATTGCGATTGTACTTATCAACGGAGTATTAGGTTTTTTTCAGGAACGAAAAGCAGAGAAGTCATTAAGTGCGCTAAAAGAATTATCCACACCTCATGTAACAGTATTACGTGATGGAGAATGGAAGAAAATCCCCTCAAAAGAAGTCGTTGTTGGTGACTTATTGAAGTTCTCCTCCGGTGATAGAATTGGGGCGGATATCCGCTTAATCGAGTGCAATAACTTAGAAATAGAAGAGTCGGCCTTAACAGGTGAATCATTACCAGTGCAAAAAACAGTCGCAGCAATTAAGCAAGATAACCCCGGAATCGGCGATATGGAAAATATGGGCTTTATGGGTACGATCGTAACGAAGGGTAGCGGAGTGGGGGTTGTCATTGGCACAGGAATGAAAACAGCGATGGGACAAATCGCTGATATGATCCAAAGTGCGGAAACGATGACAACACCGCTGCAAAGAAGGTTGGAACAATTAGGAAAAATCCTCATTGTTGTCGCACTATTCTTAACGGTTCTTGTCGTAGGTATCGGTGTGCTTCAAGGACAAGAATTATATACGATGTTCTTAACAGGGGTATCGTTAGCTGTAGCAGCAATACCAGAGGGATTACCGGCGATAGTCACCGTGGCCTTATCGCTTGGAGTCCAACGCATGATTAAACAAAAGGCGATTGTCAGAAAGCTCCCAGCAGTAGAAACATTAGGGTGTGCTTCTGTCATATGCTCCGATAAAACGGGAACCTTGACTCAGAACAAAATGACTGTCACCCATTTATGGAGTGGTGGTAACACTTGGCAAGTAGATGGCATTGGCTATACACCTAAAGGAGATTTTTATCGCAGTGAAAAACGTGTAGATCCAAAAAATGAAAAAACATTACAACAATTATTGATGTTTGGTATGCTTTGTAATCATGCTGAAATTCATAAGAAAAATAAAGAATTTGTCATTGACGGTGATCCAACAGAAGGTGCATTGTTAGTCGCTGGGATGAAAGCAGGATATAGTCGCCCCTCTTTATTAAATCAATATGAAATTCTCGAAGAATTTCCTTTTGATTCAACTAGAAAAATGATGAGTATCGTGTTAAAAGATGCTAGTGGCAGAAGATTTGTTGTCTGTAAAGGAGCACCGGATGTGTTGGCACAGAACTGTGAGAGTATCCTGTGGGATAACCGTAAGCAAGCAATGACCCAAGAGATGCATAGGTCAGTGAATGAGGCCATTCACGGTTTAGCCTCCCAAGCCCTAAGAACAATTGCAATAGGATATAAAGAATTGACTAATGAGGGCAGAATAAAATCAGAAAAAGAGGCAGAAAATCGATTGACGTTTATAGGTTTACAGGGAATGATTGATCCGCCAAGGACCGAGGTACGAGCTGCGGTTAAAGAATGTAAAGAAGCAGGAATTAAGACAGTGATGATTACAGGCGATCATATTACAACTGCTCAAGCAATTGCTAAACAATTAGGTATTCTTAATAAGTCAACAAAAGTAATGGAAGGAAAAACATTAGCTACATTGAGTACAGAAGAGTTAGAAGATGTAGTGGATGATGTATCGGTGTTTGCGCGCGTATCACCGGAGCATAAATTAAAGATCGTTAAAGCTCTGCAAAATCGTGGTCATATTGTAGCCATGACAGGGGACGGAATCAATGATGCACCAGCTATCAAAGCTGCTGATATTGGCATTGCCATGGGCATTACCGGTACGGATGTAGCAAAAGAAGCATCTTCTCTTATTTTACTTGATGACAACTTTGCAACCATTAAATCAGCAATAAAAGAAGGGCGAAATATTTACGATAATATTAGAAAGTTTGTAAGGTATTTACTTGCATCTAATGTTGGCGAAATACTGGTTATGCTATTTGCAATGATACTAGCACTACCTCTGCCGCTAGTACCTATACAAATTCTTTGGGTGAATTTAGTAACAGATGGGCTGCCGGCGATGGCGTTAGGTTTAGACCGACCAGAAGGTAATGTCATGAAGCGAGAACCGCGTAATCCTAAAGAGGGCATCTTTTCAAGAGGACTTGGCTGGAAAGTTATTTCAAGAGGATTTTTAATTGGTGGAGTAACCTTACTTGCGTTTATGCTCACATATAAAGGCGATCCTAATGAGCTCGCGTATGCGCAAACCGTTGCATTTGCGACATTAGTCCTTGCTCAATTAATTCATGTGTTTGATTGTCGAAGTGAAAAATCAGTTTTTGCTCGAAACCCATTCGGTAATATGTATCTTGTCTGGGCGGTTATTTCTTCGGTTTTACTTATGCTAGTCGTTTTATATTGGCCGCCATTACAACAAATTTTCCACACAGTACCAATCGCTGGTCGTGATTGGTTAATGATTGTTGGCTTATCAGCTGTCCCAACATTTTTGCTTGGCTTCACATATTTGGCAAGAAAATCGAAGTGAAATATGGTATAATCCTTTAGGTAGTAGAGTGAAACTCTATTACCTTTTGGTTTTTTAAAGAAAACTACATAATATATGAGTGTAAGAAAAGGTATGGTTAGTGCCAAATTTGTATAAGAAAGTTGTAGGTACTTCCCGCAAACGGCGAAAGGAAGTGTGGTTAAACGATGGTAGCGAGCATGACAGGGTATGGACAGGGTAAAAGGCAAACTGACACCTTCTCTATCACGATTGAAGTAAAAACGGTTAATCATCGTTTTACAGAATATTTCCTGCGCATTCCAAAGCAATTTCTCAAGCTGGAAGATAAAATAAAAAAAACGCTTAATCAATATATTAAGCGTGGTAGAATAGAAGTCTATGCAACCATAGAACAAACGGGATCGAAACAAAAGAAGATACGTGTGGATTGGGATTTGTTAGACGAATTTTATCGTTCAATGACAGAAGTGAAAGAAAAATATAAGTTAAGCAGTGAGCCTGGGTTAAAAGATTTACTTAATGAAGATGTATTTGCTATTGTGGAAGTGGATGAAGAAGACGAATGGTTAGATGAGTTGATTCTTGAAGCGACAAATGAAGCTGGTAAAGAGCTGCAAATGATGCGGTTAGCTGAAGGTAAGGAGCTAGAGAAGGATCTTTTTAAACAGCTCGGTTTACTAACTGAATGTCTTAACCGCTTATATGACTTAGCCCCTAACGTGGTAAAGCAATACGAAGACCGTTTGCGAAAGCGAATGGAGGAATATGCTGATGGTCATATTGATGAATCAAGAATTATTACAGAGGTGGCAATTTTTGCAGACAAGGCCGATATCAATGAAGAATTGACACGACTCGCATCACATCGTAATCAATTTCAATTGACCCTTTCCTTGGAAGATGCAATTGGCAGAAAGCTTGATTTCATGATTCAAGAGATGAATCGAGAAGTTAATACAATCGGTTCTAAAGCGAATGATTCTACCATTGCTGGAGAAGTGGTTGAAATGAAAGGTCTATTAGAAAAGATGAAAGAACAAGTACAAAATATTGAATAAAGCGGTTTAGAAACGCGTGATAAAGGTCAAAATAGTTAACTGATGACGGGGGGACGCATATGTCAATAAAATTAATTAATATTGGCTTCGGAAACATTGTTTCTGCCAATAGAATCATATCAATAGTGAGTCCGGAATCGGCACCAATTAAGAGAATTATTCAGGATGCAAGAGACCGTGGTGTACTGATAGATGCAACATATGGCCGTAGAACGAGAGCAGTCATTGTCATGGATAGTGATCATGTCATTTTATCTGCTGTTCAGCCGGAAACAGTAGCTGCACGACTGAATGACCGCGATGATGTTATCGATGAAGGGTAGGATTTTCTAATGAAGGAAAAAGGTTTATTAATAGTACTCTCAGGTCCATCTGGTGTAGGGAAAGGTACAGTGAGAAAAGAGATTTTCTCACAGCCTGATACGGCATTTGAATACTCTATTTCTATGACAACAAGAAAGCCGAGACAAGGTGAAGTGGATGGAGTAGATTATTTCTTTAAATCTCGTGAAGAATTTGAAACATTAATAGAACAAGATAAATTATTGGAGTATGCTGAGTTTGTTGGCAACTATTATGGAACCCCTGTTGATTATGTGAAGCAAACGTTAAACGAGGGCAAGGATGTATTTTTAGAAATAGAAGTACAAGGTGCAAAGCAAGTGCGTGAGAAGTTTCCTGATGGCTTGTTTATCTTCCTTGTTCCACCTAGTTTATCTGAATTAAAAAATCGTATTGTTACACGAGGCACAGAAACAGAAGATATAATTAATAATCGTTTAAGTGCAGCTAAAGAAGAAATTGAAATGATGAAATTATATGATTATGTTGTAGAAAATGATCAAGTGGAAAACGCTTGTGACAGAATTAATGCGATTGTAGTAGCAGAACATTGCCGTCGCACGCGCGTTGAACCTAGATATTTGAAAATGTTGGAGGCTGAATAATATGTTAAATCCATCAATTGATTCATTGATGACAAAAATTGATTCAAAATACTCTCTTGTGTCTGTGGCTGCTAAAAGAGCACGGAAATTACAAAATAATGAAGAGCAATATCGTTTAGAAAAATATGTATCACATAAAAATGTGGGTAAAGCGTTAGAAGAGATTAATGCAAACGAACTATTTTATCGCTTAGGTGATACAACGCATGAAGGGGAAAAAAGGTAAAATACACATATATGAAAAAATAACAACCTGTATGGAGGTTGTTATTTTTGTTCATAGCCGTAATTTTTGTTAAAAACAAGAAGAGATAGATGAAAAAGTGAGCGAAATTATTCATAATAAAAGAAAAATAACCTTTTGAATATTGGGGGTTTGTATAGATGTTGAATGGTAAAAAAATCCTGTTGTGTGTAACCGGCGGTATTGCTGTTTATAAAGCTGTAGCTTTAACAAGTAAGTTAACGCAAGCTGGAGCTTGTGTGAAAGTAATGATGAGCGAGTCAGCTAGACAATTTGTGTCACCATTAACTTTTCAAGTGATGTCACGTAATGATGTATATTTTGATACCTTCGATGAAAAGGACGCTAGTAAGATTGCTCATATTGATTTAGCGGACTGGGCAGATTTGATATTGATTGCACCAGCAACTGCGAATATTATTGGTAAGCTTGCAAATGGCCTAGCAGATGATATGATTTCTACAACATTGTTAGCACACACATCGCCTGTATGGATTGCACCGGCGATGAATGTCAATATGTACAATCATCCTGCAGTGATAAAAAATATTGATACTCTTCATCAGTTTGGTTATCAATTTATTGAACCGAGTGAAGGCTATCTCGCATGTGGTTATGTTGGAAAAGGTAGATTAGAAGAACCGGAAAAGATTGTTGAGCATATGAATCATTTTTTCAATCAAAAGGAACCGTTGTTAAAAGGGAAAAAGTTATTGATCTCAGCAGGGCCGACAAGAGAAAAAATTGATCCTGTTCGTTATTTAACCAATCATTCGAGTGGTAAAATGGGCTATGCGATTGCAGAAGTCGCAGCGAAACTTGGTGCAGATGTGACATTAGTATCAGGTCCTGTCCATATTTCTTCACCTCATGGTGTAAAAGTAATCAATGTTGAAAGTGCGGAAGAAATGTATGAAGAAATGATTACTCGCTTTGCTGATGCTCATATTGTAATAAAAACGGCTGCTGTAGCAGATTATCGGCCTAAATATACTTATGATCAGAAAGTGAAAAAGAATGATGGTGATCAACAGTTGGAATTAGAAAGAACTAAAGATATTTTAATGGCACTTGGTAAAAGAAAGAAAAATCAAGTGTTGGTGGGTTTTGCGGCAGAAACAAATAATGTGGATGTATATGCGAGAGGAAAGCTGGAAAAGAAAAATGCTGATATGATAGTAGCCAATGATGTAACAAGTGCGGGTGCCGGATTTGGAACAGATACGAATGTTGTTACTCTCTATAAACGGGATGGAACTAAAACTGATCTCCCGTTAATGTCAAAACATGACGTAGCAGTAAGCATTCTAAAAGAAGCACTTCATATACACGAGGATGAGGGAAAATGATTGCTGAGGTCATTGTTGACGTACCGGCTAAGCAAACAGATCGACCTTTTGATTATGTTATTCCGCAATCACTTGAGACGGTCATTCAAATTGGGATGCGCGTCGTTGTCCCATTTGGGCCAAGGAGAATTCAAGGTTTTGTCATTGGGATCAAACCTCAGTCCACGCTTAATAAATTAAAAAATATCATTGAGCCGTTAGATTTAACACCTGTATTATCTGAGTCGCTCATTTCATTAGGAAATTGGCTATCAGAAGAAACTTTAAGTTATCGGATCTCTGCTTATCAAGCGATGTTACCAGCAGCACTTAAAGCAAAATATCAAAAAAAATTACAAGTTTCAACTGAAAGCAAACATTTGTTACCCCAAACCTTACAAGACTTATTTACTAACCAAGATAGCATCCTGTGGGAAGAAGCGAAAGAAACAGGCTATTTATCATTGTTACAGCAAGAAGTAACGAAAGGTCATATTCTAATTATTTATGAAGTGAAAGATAAAATAAAAAAGAAAAAACGCCTCGCTATTAGAAGCGCCCTTTCAACAGAGGAATTAAAGACTTATCAATCTTCTCTTACACCAAGAGCACAAAAACAACATGACGTGATCACATACTTTATCGCAAATAATGATTGGATATTCTTAACTGACTTAACGGCAACTCTACAAATATCGAATGCCGTCGTAAAAGAACTAGTGAAAAAAGAAGTATTAGAGGAGAGCGAACGTGAAATTTATCGTGATCCTTATGAAAATCGTTATTTTGCACGAACAGAACCATTGCTGTTAACAAATGAGCAACAAGAAGCCATCGATCCAATCCATGATCGCATTGCAAAATCCCTTCATGAAGTGTTTTTATTGTATGGCGTAACAGGGAGTGGGAAAACAGAAGTTTACTTACAGTCGATACAGAAAGTACTAGGGAGAGGCCAAGAAGCAATTTGTTTAGTGCCAGAGATTTCACTTACCCCACAAATGGTTCATCGTTTTAAAGGAAGATTTGGGAATCAAGTAGCTGTGATGCATAGTGGATTATCTGCTGGTGAGAAGTATGATGAATGGCGAAAAGTACAGCGTGGAGAAGTGAAAGTCGTTGTTGGAGCGCGGTCAGCTGTATTTGCTCCCTTTGAAAACCTCGGTCTCATCATTATAGATGAGGAACATGAGACAAGTTATAAACAAGAGGAAAACCCAAAATATCATGCAAAAGATGTAGCAATAAAACGAGGGAAGCAAGGTAGTTTCCCCGTTATTTTAGGTAGCGCTACACCTTCACTCGAATCATTTGCTCGTGCTAAAAAAGGTGTATACACTTTGTTAAGTTTGCCGAAGAGGATGAATAATCAAGATTTACCACAGGTGGATATTGTAGATATGCGTGAAGAGCTAAGAAGTGGAAATCGCTCGATGTTTTCTTCCTCCTTATTAGAAAAGCTCCAATTACGTCTAGAAAAAAAAGAGCAGACAGTCCTTTTCTTAAATAAACGTGGATACTCTTCTTTTGTCATGTGTCGTGATTGTGGTTATGTTGTTAATTGTCCGAACTGTGATATTTCATTAACTTATCATCGCCACCAGCAGCAAATGAAATGTCATTATTGTGGATATGAGGATCATGTCCCCTCTGTTTGTCCAGAATGCCAGAGTGATCATATTCGTTATTTTGGCACAGGGACACAAAAGGTAGAAGAAGAACTCCATAAAGTATTGCCTGAAGCGAGAGTTATTCGTATGGATGTGGATACAACGAGTAAAAAAGGCTCTCATGAGCGACTGCTTAATGAGTTCCAAAAAGGCCATGCAGATATTCTGCTAGGGACCCAAATGATTGCCAAGGGACTTGATTTTCCAAATATAACGCTTGTCGGTGTATTATCAGCTGATACAATGCTTCATTTGCCAGATTTTCGTTCATCAGAAAAAACGTTTCAGTTATTGACGCAAGTGAGTGGAAGAGCAGGGCGTCATCAATTACCAGGAGAAGTGGTCATTCAAACATACAGTCCTGAACATTATAGTATTGAGTTAGCAGCTGAACAAAATTACGACCAGTTTTACGAGCGCGAAATGATGATTAGAAAAGGCTTAAAGTACCCACCTTTTTATTTTATTACGCTTATTACGGTCAGTCACGAGCAATTGATGAAAGCGTTAGATGTCACAGAAAAAATTACCACATTTCTGACTAGTCGCTTAACTAAAAGCGCCATCTGTCTTGGTCCGGTTGCATCACCTATTCCACGAATCAACAATAGATATCGCTACCAATGTTTGATAAAATACAAACGGGAGCCAGAGTTAAATCAATCATTAAAAAAGATATTAGATCAGTATCAGCAAGAAGTGACTTCAACTTCCTTGAAAATATCTGTGGATGTTAATCCATTTATTCTGATGTAAAGAAAAATAACTAAAAAAGGTTATAGATAGAGAAAATCGTCGAGAATGGTAATAATTTTAGTCTAGCTATGGCTGTCTGTTGAATGAGAAGATGTTATGGAGGATTTATATTTTGAGTGTTAAACAAATAGTGATGTACCCTAATACAATTTTAGAAGAAAAATGTACACCGGTAACGGTTTTTGATAAAAAATTAGTAAGGCTATTAAATGATATGTATGATACAATGATTGAATTTGATGGTGTAGGACTAGCTGCTCCTCAAATAGGTCTCAATAAAAGAATAGCGATTGTAGATATTGAAGATGAACATGGCACGATTGAGATGATAAATCCCGAAGTAATCGAAACATCAGGTGAACAAACAGATCCAGAAGGCTGTTTGAGCTTTCCCGGTATTTATGGTGATGTCACACGACCGTCATTTGTGAAAATAAAAGCCTTCAATCGAAAGGGTAAGCCATATGAGTTCGCAGCAGAAGGTTTTCTTGCTAGAGCCATTTTACATGAGATTGATCATTTGGATGGAATCCTATTCACCACTAAAGTTAGCAGATATATAGAGGCAGAAGAGTTAGAGAGGTTGGATGAAGAATGACAAAAATTGTATTTATGGGTACACCGGATTTTTCAGTTCCGGTATTACGAAGTGTTATTCAAGCAGGTTATGAAGTCATTGCAGTTGTTACACAACCTGACCGGCCAGTGGGAAGGAAAAAGGTGTTAACTCCACCACCAGTAAAAGTGGAAGCACAAAAACACGGTATTCCAGTGCTACAGCCTGAGAAAGTTAAAAATAAAGAGGACTTGCAAGCTGTTTTAAATCTAGAGCCTGAACTTATTATCACGGCTGCATTCGGGCAAATTCTCCCTAAGCCATTGTTAGATGCACCTAAATATGGTTGCATTAACGTACATGCTTCATTATTGCCAGAATTAAGAGGTGGAGCACCAATTCATTACAGCATCATCCAAGGGAAAGAAAAGACTGGTATTACGATTATGTATATGGCTGAAAAGTTGGATGCAGGTGATATTTTAACACAGGTAGAAGTCGAAATCGCTAAGGACGATACTGTTGGTAGCTTACATGATAAATTAAGTGAAGCTGGTAGCAAACTATTGTTAGAAACATTACCACCATTATTAAAGGGTGATTTGCTTCCGAAACAACAAGATGAAAATTTAGCAACATTTGCATACAATATTAAGCGTGAAGAAGAAAAAATTCAGTGGAGTAAACCAGCAATAGAAATTTATAACCATATTAGAGGGATGAATCCTTGGCCAGTTGCTTATACGACTTTGTCTGATGCAGTTATGAAAGTGTGGGCTTCTGTGATCATTGAATCAAAATCAAATCAAGTGCCTGGAACAATTGTTGGATTAGAAGAGGATGGCATCAATGTCTCCACCGGCGATGGTCAGATATTGAAGCTAACAGAGATTCAGCCATCAGGTAAAAAACGCATGAAAGCGAAAGATTACCTGCGCGGCGCAGGTGCCCATCTTCAAGTTGGCATGAAGTTAGGGGACAATCAATGAAAAAACAAAGAAAAAAAAATGTAAGAGAAGTTGCGATGGATTTGTTAGATGCAATTGAAAAGAACCAATCGTATAGTAACCTCCTGTTAAACCATGCTATTAATCAAAATCATTTAGAACAAAAAGATATTGGTTTGCTGACAGAACTGGTTTATGGGACGCTACAACGTAAAATGACGTTAGATTATTATTTACAGCCCTATATAAAAAAACCAAATAAAGTGGAGTCTTGGGTAAAGCAATTATTAAGGATTACGGTTTACCAAATGGTTCACTTAAATAAAATTCCTGATCATGCGGCATTAAATGAAGCGGTAGAAATAGCAAAAAATAAAGGCCATAAAGGCATTGCTTCATTTGTGAATGGGATATTACGAAATGTACAAAGAACTGGGATTAGACAAGTGGAAGAAATTAAAGATCCTATTCAAAGAATCTCGATAGCAACAAGTCACCCAGAATGGCTCGTTGCTAGATGGGTGGATCAATTTGGGCTAGAAGCAACGGAAGAAATGTGTAAGCTTAATTTACAAGCTCCGACTCAAACAGCGCGTGTAAATAGTACGAAAGCTACGACAGAAGAAGTGATTACATTATTAGAAGAGGAAGGATATGCCGTGAAACGGAGTGAATGGGTATCAGAAGCCATTCATGCTCTTCGAGGAAATCTTGCCAAGTCTACAGCATTCAAAAATGGACTTATCACAATACAAGATGAAAGTTCAATGTTAGCTTGCTTGGCCCTGAATCCTCAAAAAAATGAAAGAATCCTTGATGCTTGTGCAGCTCCAGGTGGGAAAACGTCTCATATTGCTGAAGCGATGTCGGGGAGTGGAGAGGTTATAGCGATAGATCTCCATGAGCATAAAGTGAAGCTTATTGCACAAACAGCAGATAGATTAGGATTAGAGAATATTGGTACTCTTGCTCTCGATAGTAGACAAGTTCAAGATCATTTCCCGCAAGAGTCGTTTGATCGTATTTTGTTAGACGCACCGTGCTCAGGTTTAGGTGTGATGCGTAGAAAACCTGATATGAAATACACAAAAAAAGAAGATGATTTATCACGCCTGCAGTCCATTCAATTGGATTTATTAAATGCCATCACCCCATTATTAAAAAAAGGTGGTATGCTAGTGTATAGTACATGCACTGTTGATGAATCTGAAAACCACCAAGTCATTTCACGTTTTTTAAGTGACCATAAAGAATTTGTTGGAGACTCAACACTTAAGGCAAGGCTACCACAAGCATTACAAACGTTTGTGGATGATTTTGAAATACAAGTATTACCGCAATATATTGGTTCAGACGGGTTTTATATCGCTTGTCTGAGAAAGAAGGTGTAATCACATGGAAAGAAGTGCAACAAAGAAAAATACAGAAACGAATCATCAACCATCCATTTATTCATTACAATTAGACGAACTAAAGGACTGGTTAAAAGAAAATAATGAAAAAGTATTCCGCGCAAGTCAAATTTTTGATTGGTTATATACAAAAAGAGTAACAAACTTCGATGATATGACAAATTTATCAAAAAGTTTGCGAGAAAAGCTCGCTGCTACATTTACTTTAACAACATTAAAAACGATTATTCAGCAACAATCTACTGATGGCACGATTAAATTTTTATTTGAGTTACACGATGGCTATTCAATTGAGACGGTTTTAATGCGTCATGAATACGGTAATTCTGTTTGTGTTACAACACAGGTAGGGTGTCGTATTGGTTGTACATTTTGTGCCTCGACTTTAGGGGGATTAAAACGTCATTTAGAAGCAGGAGAAATCGTTGCTCAAGTCGTAAAAGTACAACAAGCATTAGATGAAACAGATGAAAGAGTAAGCTCTGTTGTCATTATGGGTATTGGGGAACCGTTTGATAATTATGATCAAATGATGTCTTTCTTGAAAATTATTAATCATGATGATGGCTTGAATATTGGTGCTAGACATATCACTGTATCTACAAGCGGAATTATCCCGAAAATCTATAAATTTGCTGATGAAAATATGCAAATCAATTTTGCTGTCAGCTTGCATGCCCCTAATAATGATATAAGAGGAAGATTAATGCCGATCAACCGCGCTTATAAATTGCCCGATTTAATGGAAGCTATTCATTATTATGTGAACAAGACAGGAAGACGTGTAAGTTTTGAATATGGTTTATTTGGAGGAGTCAATGATCAAGTAGAGCATGCAGAAGAGCTTGCTGATCTCGTTAAAGGATTGAAGTGTCATATAAACTTAATTCCAGTCAATTACGTACCTGAGAGAGACTATGTAAGAACTCCTAGAGAGCAGATTTTTCAATTTGAAAAGGCATTGAAAAATCGTGGGGTTAATGTGACCATCCGTAGAGAACAAGGTCATGATATTGATGCAGCATGTGGACAACTTCGTGCAAAGGAGAGAAAAGAAGAAACGAGGTGACAGTATGAAGGCTGTTTTTATGACTGATGTAGGGAAACTTCGTCAGCGAAATGAAGATAATGGTGGCATTTTTACAAACGCCAGTGGTGATCGCTTAGCTATTGTAGCTGATGGTATGGGCGGTCACCGAGCTGGTGATGTAGCTAGTGAAATGGCCAAAGAAAAGCTAAAATCTATGTGGCTGCTTGCCCCAAAGATTGAAACCGCGGATCAAGCAGAAAAGTGGTTGCATGACCATATTAATGAAACCAATAAAGCTATATATGCTCACAGTAAAGAAGTAACTGAATGTGAAGGTATGGGTACGACCGTTGTTGCTGCTATTTGTACTAGTCGATTTGCTACGATTGTAAACGTAGGTGATAGCCGTTGTTATATTAGAAATGAAGCGGGTTTTCAGCAGCTAACTGACGACCATTCCCTTGTTAATGAACTGCTTCGGTCTGGGCAAATTACAAAAGAGGATGCTGAAAATCATCCGATGAAGAATTTAGTGTTACGTGTGCTCGGTACGGAAGAAGATGTAAACCAAGATATTAAAACAATTATTTTTGAGGAAGACGATAGACTATTGCTATGCTCTGATGGTTTGTCAAACAAAGTTTCAGAACAAGAGATGGAATCGATTATAAATGGAAATGACTCATTAGAGGAGAAAGCTACTGAGTTAATTAAAAGAGCAAATGAAAATGGAGGGGAAGATAATATTACCCTCGTAATCATCGAGTATGCAGATGATTGTGAGAGAGGGTGATAAACGTTGATGATTGGTAAGCGTATAAACGGCCGTTATAAAATTTTGGAAATGGTCGGTGGAGGCGGCATGGCCAACGTTTATTTAGCTCATGATATGATTCTAGATCGAAACGTGGCACTAAAGATGTTGAGACTAGACTTCGCTGAAGATGATGAGTTTATTAAACGATTTCACCGTGAAGCTCAATCAGCTACAAGCTTAACTCACCAAAATATTGTGACGATTTATGATGTAGGAGAAGAAGATACCCTATATTACATCGTCATGGAATATGTTGACGGTCAAACATTAAAACAATACATACAAAAAAACGGACCTGTTCCTTTGGAAACAGCGATTGATATTATGAAACAGCTGACCTCAGCTATTTCTCACGCCCATCAAAACCAGATTATTCATCGTGATATTAAACCACATAATATCTTAATTGATCATGAAGGTAAGATAAAAATTACTGACTTCGGAATTGCGATGGCTCTAAGTGCAACGAGCATTACCCAGACGAATTCCGTATTAGGGTCGGTTCATTATTTATCACCAGAACAAGCCAGAGGCGGTATGGCAAACCGTAAATCAGATATTTATTCATTAGGGATTGTCATGTTTGAGCTTTTAACTGGAAGATTACCGTTTTCAGGAGAATCAGCTGTTTCTATTGCATTGAAACATTTGCAATCAGAAACGCCTTC
Source organism: Cytobacillus kochii (assembly GCF_044790165.1). Lineage (NCBI taxonomy): Bacteria > Bacillati > Bacillota > Bacilli > Caryophanales > Bacillaceae > Cytobacillus > Cytobacillus kochii. Next base: position 1,893,464 of record NZ_CP085254.1, read on the forward strand.
CTTAAGAAGATGGAACCCAGATATACCACAAAGTGTTGAAAATATCGTATTGAAGGCAACAGCAAAGGACCCTTTCCATCGCTATAATAGTGCCGATGAAATGGAAGAAGACCTCTCTACATCTTTGAACGAAGAGAGGATGAATGAAAGAAAGTTTACTGTACCTGATGACGATGATGCTACAAAAGCAATTCCGATTATTACTGCAGATAAAATGTACCACCCTACTGACGAAACGATTATTCATAAAATTGAAGAAAAAAATGAAGATAGTCCTGTACCTATTGTAAAAAAGGAAAGTCCCAAAAAAGAAAAAGAAGATACGAAAAAGAAGAAAAAACGAAAAAAAGGTCCAATGATTCTTATATCTACTTTTGTTCTATTAGTTGTGCTATTTGTTCTTACCATCACTGTTTTACCTGAGGTGCTCTCACCTGATGATGTTACTGTACCAGATGTATCAAATATGAGCGTGGATGAAGCGAAAACATTGTTACAAGAAGAAGGATTTACGATTGGTGAAGAAATCGAACAAAACAATGATGAAGTGAAAGCAGGAGAAGTTATAAGAACCGAACCGAGAGCAGGTAGGACACAGAAAGAAGGAACAGCAGTAAATATTTATGAAAGTATCGGTAAAGAGCGCTTTTCTATGGAGGATTTTACTGGTCGCCCTTATAGTGATATAGAAGAGTTACTAAAAGAAGAGGGTTTCCAATCTATCCAATCAGAAGAAGAATTTAGTGAGGAAGCCAAGGGAACAATTCTCGAACAGAATATTGATCCCGGAGAAGAAGTGATTCCCCAAGAAGAAGAGCTCATCTTCGTCGTCAGCAAAGGGGAGGAACCGATAGAATTAAAAGATTTAACCGGTTATAATGATAAGGCTCTAGCAGAATACGAAGCATCTAGTGGATTAACAATTGAAGTAGCTGGAGAAGAGCATCATGCTGAGATTGCTCAAGGCGAGGTCATTCGGCAGGAACCTGAAGCTGGAGCATCTTTAAATGACGGGGACACAGTAAAAGTTTATCTATCAAGTGGGCCGGAACAAGTTCCTGTTGAAGTGAAAAGAGAAGTGAATGTACCGTATAAGCCAAATCCTGATAATGTCGGACAACCTCAAGAAGTACAAATCTTTATAGAAGATATGGACAACAATATTGATGAGCCATTTAATACGATTCATATTACTGAAGATCGAGTTATTTCCTTTTCACTGCAAATACAACCAGGAGAAACCGCTTCTTACCAAATTATGAGGGATGGACAAATGATTATTCAAGAAAATGTTCCGTATGAACAGTGATGTAGGAGGACTACTATGCCAGAAGGCAAAATCATAAAAGCTTTAAGTGGCTTTTATTATGTTTTGAACAAGGATAAAGAAATCATCCAATGTCGTGGACGCGGTGTCTTTCGTAAAAATAAAATAACTCCATTAGTCGGAGATGAAGTACACTATCAAGCAGAAAATGATAAAGAAGGGTATATTTTAGAAGTGAGAAAGCGTAAAAATGAACTTATTCGCCCACCTATAGCGAATGTAGATCAAGCTTTTCTCATTTTCTCAAGTGTTGAACCTACTTTTAGTACAGCGTTATTAGATCGTTTTCTTGTACTGGTAGAATCGAATCATATTACGCCTATTATTTGTATCACTAAAATGGATTTGGCAAGTAAAGAGGAACAAGATACACTAGCTGTATATGCTGATAACTATCGAAAAGCAGGCTATAAAGTTGTTTTGACTTCGTCCGAAACGGCGGAAGGGATTGAAGATCTTTATCCTTTCATAACGGGAGAAATATCCGTATTTGCTGGTCAATCAGGTGTTGGTAAATCTTCACTTTTGAATGTATTACGTCCTGATTTGCAATTAAAAACAGACGATATATCCTCTCATTTAGGGAGAGGAAAACATACAACAAGACATGTGGAGCTCATTGAGATTAATGGTGGACTTGTCGCTGATACACCGGGTTTTAGCTCTTTAGAGTTTACAGAAATTGAGCAAGAGGACTTACAAAATTATTTTCCTGACATCCAAGAATTAAGCAGCTCATGTAAATTCAGAGGTTGCATGCATTTAAAGGAACCTAAATGTGCAGTTAAACAAGCTATAGATGCCGGAGATTTGCCACGTTATCGCTATGAGCATTATATTACTTTTATAGACGAAATAAGAGACAGAAAGCCGAGGTATTAACGCATGGTAAAAATTGCACCATCGATTTTATCTGCAGATTTTTCTAAATTAGGAGAAGAAATTCTTGATGTCGAACGTGGGGGAGCGGATTATATTCATGTAGATGTGATGGATGGTCACTTTGTTCCTAACATTACGATTGGTCCGTTAATTGTTGAAGCCATTAGACCGATAACGAACCTACCATTAGATGTTCATCTTATGATAGAAAATCCTGATCAATATATTCCAAGCTTCGCCTCAGCAGGAGCAGATATTATTACTGTTCATGCTGAGGCATGTAAACACCTTCATCGTACAATACATCTCATTAAGTCCTTGGGTGTGAAAGCAGGCGTTGTGATTAACCCAGCAACACCTGTCGAAGCGATTAAGCATGTAATAACTGATGTTGATATGGTGTTATTGATGACGGTGAACCCTGGCTTTGGTGGACAATCATTTATTGAAAATGTTTTACCTAAAATTGCTGAAGTAAAAGAATGGAGTAAAACATCTAATCCCTCTCTCGAAATCGAAGTGGATGGTGGGGTAAATGAGGAGACTGCAAAAAAATGCATTGCTGCAGGAGCGAATGTTTTAGTAGCAGGCTCTGCCGTTTATAATAAACAAGACCGCAAAGAAGCAATCGCTAGACTGCGGAATTGACCTGAAAAAGCTGATTTTAAGATTATACTTAGAGTCAGCTTTTCTTATGTTTCTTGTATTTTACAGTAGTTAGCAATTTAAAAGAATAAATAGTTCATAACCTAAAAGGATAGGAAAAGTGGAGGGCGTAGAGATGAAAATCAATATATTAGCAGGGGGACCACAACAGTATCTACCCAATCTCAATGACTATTGTTTTGATGAAGTATTATGGATAGGTGTTGATCGTGGCGCTTATACATTAATAAAAAAGGGAATCGCAATTGATTATGCATTTGGAGATTTTGATTCAGTTGATGAAAGTCAGTACAGTATGATTAAGCAGCATGTTCCTCATCTTCAAAGGGTAAAACCTGAAAAGGATGAAACGGATATGGAACTAGCACTTTTATGGGCGATCGAGCAAAAGCCAGAAGAAATTACGGTATTTGGAGCCACAGGTGGGAGATTAGATCATTTTTTTGCTAATACTCAACTGTTAATTCAACCACTTCTAAATGACATTCTAGTACCTATTTGTTTAGTTGATAAACAAAATCAAATTATGGTTAAAAAGAGCGGCCATTATCAAATTGCTAAGGAATCATCTTACCCATATATATCTTTTATTCCGGTAACAGAAAACGTGAGGAACTTGACATTAACGGGATTCAAGTACCCATTAACTAATCACTTCGTACCTTTAGGGTCAACTCTTTGTATTAGTAATGAACTTATTGATGATAATGGTACTTTTTCTTTTGATAAAGGCATATTAATGGTGATAAGAAGTAAGGATGAAAAATAACTAATATTGATTCCTTTGTTCTAATATGAATAAAAAGAAGTAGTGCGTACGTTTATTACTTAAGGTGTGAGACTTTGAGGAGGGACTTAAATGAGATTTTATACAATCAAGCTGCCTAAATTTTTGGGAGGCATTGTGAGGGCGATGCTAGGGACATTTAAAAAGGAGTAATACTCTAACGTCTTTAGTGCGAATATTGTATAAAAAAAGAGGGTACCAATACTGGTACCCTCTCATTCATTATACGCGTTCAACTTTACCTGATTTCAAAGCTCTTGCAGAAACCCATACACGTTTAGGTTTACCGTCTACAAGAATGCGTACTTTTTGTAGGTTAGCACCCCAAGTACGTTTGTTAGCATTCATAGCATGAGAACGAGCATTACCTGTTTTTGTTTTCTTTCCAGTAATTACACATTGGCGTGGCATCTATATTCCCTCCTTACTAAAACATGACATCATTATTTTCATGTTTCGATCACAATTGTCAGTTACATCTAACTTAATATGAAAGTAGCTCGCACCAATTTCATACTAAAAAGATACTTTAATAATTTATCATACAAACACCTACAATGCAATAGTTTGCCTCTATTCTATCAAGAAAAAAACCTTGACATATATGCTGTGGAAATACGTTATAATATGAAAGAGGTAAGTATGACTTTTAAAATGCTTACATGTATAGTAAAATATTCTTTATGAAAAGTGTAGTACATGCGTCTATTCGTTCCATGGCTTCATCATACAATGATTGTCATTCATTAGATATTCACAATGAAAACGAAGACTAGCTTAGAAGAAGCAGTAATTTACCAGAAGGGGGAACAATAAAATGTCCATCGAACTAAAGAATAACTACGGGCAAATTGATATCTCAAATGACGTAATTGCGACAATTGCAGGAGGAGCAGCAGTCGACTGCTATGGTATTGTTGGCATGGCCTCTAAACATCAAATAAAAGACGGCTTATCTGAAATCCTGCGTAAAGAAAACTTTACTAAAGGTGTCATCGTGCGTCAGGAAGAAGATGAAGTACATATCGACATGTATATTATTGTTAGCTACGGAACGAAGATTTCTGAAGTTGCTCATAATGTGCAATCCAAAGTTAAATACACTTTAGATCAAACAGTCGGTCTAAGTACTGAGTCTGTTAATATTTTTGTTCAAGGTGTTCGTGTAACGAACCCGTAATGAGGAGGAAAATTTCGTGTCAATTAAAGTTTTAGAAGGAAAACAATTTGCGAAAATGATTGTCCAAGGAGCTAATCATTTATCTACAAATGCGAATTATGTAGATGCATTGAATGTTTTCCCTGTTCCAGATGGTGATACTGGGACAAATATGAACTTGTCAATGACTTCTGGTGCAAAGGAAGTTAAAAATATAACAACCAATCATATTGGTAAAGTTGGGGTTGCTCTTTCAAAGGGTCTATTAATGGGCGCTCGTGGTAACTCTGGTGTAATTCTCTCTCAGCTTTTTCGTGGGTTCGCAAAGCATATTGAGCAGAAAGAAAGTGTAAATGGACTTGAATTTGCATCTGCATTTGAAGCGGGTGTAGAAACGGCTTATAAAGCGGTGATGAAACCTGTTGAAGGAACAATATTAACTGTTGCGAAAGATGCTGGAAACAAGGCAGTACAAGTAGCGAAAACAGAAGATGATATTGTTCAAATTATGCAAGCAATCGTTAATGAAGCTAAGGCTTCTCTTGAGCGTACACCAGAGCTACTACCAGTGTTAAAAGAAGTAGGGGTAGTTGATAGTGGTGGACAAGGTTTACTTTTTGTATATGAAGGCTTTCTAGCAGAATTAAAAGGAGAAGCATTACCTGACTCCAGTGCATCTCTTCCGAAAATGGAGGAGCTTGTAAGTGCAGAACATCATAAAAGTGTACAGAGCCATATGAATACAGAAGATATTGTATTCGGATACTGTACAGAATTTATGGTTAGATTTGAATCTGAGAAGTTAGCTACGAATCCATTCTCTGAAGAAAAATTCCGTCAAGACTTAAGTCAATATGGTGATTCCCTACTTGTGATTGCTGATGAAAACCTCGTGAAGGTTCATATTCATTCTGAACAACCAGGTGATTGCTTATCCTATGGACAAAAGTACGGAAATCTTATTAATATGAAGATCGAGAATATGCGTTTGCAACACACAAACATTCTTGACGAAGATGAAAAGGCTTCCGCATCACAAAATGATACTAAAGTTCCCCAAGAAAAACGTGAATACGGAGTAATCACTGTTTCAATGGGAAGCGGAATTGCTGAGGTTTTCCGTAGTATTGGGGCGCATGTAGTAATTGAAGGCGGCCAAACAATGAATCCAAGCACAGAGGATATTGTAAAGGCGATTGAAGAAGTGAACGCAGAGAAAGTAATTATCTTACCAAATAATAAAAATATTATTATGGCTGCTGAACAGGCGTGTGAAGTATCAGAAACCGATGCCATCGTTGTTCCTTCCAAAACTGTTCCTCAAGGAATGAGTGCGCTCCTTGCCTTTAATCCATCCGCGGAGCTATCAGAGAATAAGGATTATATGTCTGAAGCGTTATCGCATGTGAAAACAGGTCAGATCACTTTCGCAGTCCGCGATACGAGTATCGATGGTCTTGAAATTGAAAAAGGCGACTTTATGGGGATTGAAGAAGGCAAAATTATCGTTAAAGATAAGGATAAACTTCAATCTGCTAAAAGTTTAATTGACCAGATGATAGATGAAGATTCGGAAATTGTCACAATTATTCAAGGTGAAGATGCCTCGAAAGAAGATGTAGAAGTAATTCTTAACTATATAGAAGAGAAGTATGATGATGTCGAAGTAGAAGTGCACGACGGCAAACAACCATTATATGCATTTATCTTCTCGGTAGAATAAATAGAAGAGAATGGCCATGGGTAGCTTCTTTTACACTGCTCCCGTGGTCTTTTTTCATCAAATGACTCACTGCCTTCTCCTGCTTACTGCAATTGGAATTTGATATCGATGGTAGGAGGGTAATTAGAGGTTAGTTATTTAATCATTTAGTTTATGAAACTATGCCTCTGTCTTCGCCTTAGTGCTCGCCAAAAGGGCGAGTTTTCTTTATTTCCCGTAAAGAAGGGCTGTTTTGAAAAGGAGGGTCAAGTATGTTAAGTGACAAAGTAGATCATATAAAAGGGTTGGGTCAATCTGCTGCAGATAATCTGAAAGATATGGGAATTACCACTGTAGGCGACTTGATTGAATACTTGCCTTTTCGTTATGAAGACTATCGTCTAAAAGATTTAAGTGAAATCAAACATGAAGAAAGAATTACAGTTGAGGGGAAAGTCCATTCACAGCCCGCACTTAGCTTTTATGGCCGTAAACGTTCGCGCTTAACAATTAGAGTATTAGTCGATCGCTACCTCATACAAGTCATTGCGTTTAATCAACCATATTTAAAAAAGCAAATAGAATTAAATGATACAGTTACTATTACGGGAAAGTGGGACCAACATCGCCAAACGATTACACTAGGTAAACTCAGCAAAGGTGAGGTTACGCAAACGAATGCATTTGAACCTGTTTATGCTGTTAAAGGCAAAGTCACAGTGAAGTCTTTACGTCGCTATATTAAGCACGCACTTGATCAATTCGGACACGATATAGTAGAAACACTCCCTTCTGAATATATTGAGGCTTATCGATTGATGGCGCGTGAAAAAGCGATCCGTACATTACATTATCCTGATACCCCCGAAATGCTAAAGCAAGCAAGAAGAAGGTTAGTATATGAAGAGTTCTTTTATTTCCAATTGAAAATCCAAGCATTACGAAAAATAGAAAGAGAAAGTAGTGCAGGTGTGAACATTGATTATGATTTGCAACGCTTAAAGTCATTTATAGATACACTTCCATTTGAACTGACGGGTGCACAAAAAAGAGTTGTTAATGAAATTCTCTATGATATGAAATCTAACTATCGTATGAATCGATTGCTTCAAGGTGATGTTGGATCAGGTAAAACAGCAGTTGCTGCTATTATGCTATTCGCTGCTAATAGTGCGGGTTATCAAGGTGCATTAATGGTACCAACAGAGATTTTAGCTGAACAACATGCAGAATCACTGGCTATGATGTTTGCGAATGATCCAATACGGATTGAAAGATTAACAAGTTCAGTGAAGGGGAAAAAGAGAAGAGAACTACTTGCAGAATTAGAGGCAGGTAACATTGATATTGTTATTGGTACACATGCGCTTATTCAAACGGAAGTTGTTTTTAAAAAATTAGGACTTGTTATTACAGATGAACAACATCGCTTTGGTGTTGAACAGCGTCGTGTATTAAGGCAAAAGGGTGAAAACCCTAACGTGTTATTTATGACCGCGACGCCAATACCGAGAACTTTGGCCATAACTGCATTTGGTGAAATGGATGTATCCATAATTGATGAAATGCCTGCAGGTAGGAAAGTAATAGAAACGTATTGGGCAAAACTAGATATGTTAGAAAGGGTATTAGGCTTTATGGAGAAAGAATTGCGTGGAGGACAGCAAGCTTATGTGATTTGCCCACTCATTGAAGAATCAGAGAAACTTGATGTCCAAAATGCAATTGATGTCCACACTATTCTTATGCAATATTTTCAGGATAGATATAAAGTTGGTTTAATGCACGGGCGTCTACATCCTGATGAGAAAGAAGATGTGATGAAGAAGTTTAGTGACAATCAGACGCAAGTACTAGTATCTACAACTGTGGTTGAGGTAGGTGTCAATGTACCGAATGCCACAATGATGCTCATCTACGATGCTGATCGTTTTGGGTTAGCTACACTTCATCAATTAAGAGGAAGAGTTGGTAGAGGAGATAAACAGTCCTATTGTATATTACTAGCTGATCCTAAGTCAGAAGTTGGCAAAGAAAGAATGCGAATTATGACAGAAACGAATGATGGGTTTGTTTTAAGTGAGAAGGATTTAGAGCTACGTGGTCCAGGTGATTTTTTTGGTCGTAAGCAAAGTGGGCTTCCTGAATTCAAGGTAGCTGACATGGTGCATGATTACCGTGCACTTGAAGTGGCAAGAAATGATGCTACTCAATTAATTCAGACAGATAGCTTTTGGTATGAAAAAAAATATCAAATGTTGAGGGATTACTTAAGGGATAATGGTGTGCTTGAAGGTGAGAAGTTAGATTAATAAAAAGGGAATGAAAGGAGATATGCGGACTAGATGCAGCTAGCTATTTGAATAAATAGTTTGAGGTAAACATTGCCTAGATACTCGCTAGTATGCTTAAGACTTTAAAAGGTCAATAGTAGCAATAATTACTTCTTGCAATATAATAGCTATAATTATATACTACTATTAGTACCTAGTCTTAATTTTCTTGGACGGTGTATAAAAAATGAAAAGAAATAAAAAGCAACGACAATCATTGTTAGTAGAAACGATAAAAGAGAACCCATTCATCACGGATGAAGATTTAGCCGATAAGTTTTCTGTCAGTGTGCAGACGATTAGGCTTGATCGGTTAGAGCTCTCAATACCTGAATTGAGAGAAAGAATAAAAACAGTCGCTGAAAAAAAATTTGAGGACGAGGTTGTCGCGCTGCCTATTGAGGAAGTAATAGGGGAAATCATTGATATTGAGTTAGATAATGTAGCCATTTCTATATTCGATGTCAAAGAGGAGCACGTTTTTAAACGAAATCAAATTGCACGCGGACATCACTTATTTGCTCAAGCAAACTCTTTAGCGGTCGCGGTTATTAATGATGACCTTGCCTTAACAGCGAAAGCAAATATTCACTTTACTCGCTCGGTAAAGCAAGGGGAACGAGTAGTATGTAAAGCGAAAGTGATAAGTATCGATAACGATCGGACAAAGATAGAGGTTATAAGTACCGTACATAATGAATGTGTTTTTAAAGGTGAGTTTGATATGTATCGCTCGCATCAATAAAAATATTAAATGAAACTAAAGGATGAATAGATGTGAAAATTGCCATAGATGCAATGGGTGGTGACAATGCACCAGAGGAAATTGTTCATGGTGCTATGAAGGCTGCGTTAGACTTCAATAATATTGAAATTACTTTAGTAGGTAATGAAGATGAGATTAGAAAATATTTGACATCAAATGATGACAGAATTCAAGTGCTTCATACGAACGAAATGATTTTGGGCACTGATGAACCTGTTCGCGCTGTAAGAAGAAAAAAACAAGCATCAATGGTGTTAGCTGCACAACTTGTTGCAGATGGTAAGGCTGATGCTTGTATATCTGCAGGTAATACTGGAGCCTTAATGGCTGCTGGATTATTTGTAGTTGGAAGAATTGAAGGGATTGAAAGACCAGCGCTCGCCCCTACCTTGCCAACCATAGGAGGAGAAGGTTTCTTACTTTTAGATGTAGGAGCAAATGTCGATGCTAAACCTGAGCATTTAACTCAGTATGCCTTGATGGGGGCGATTTATGCAGAGAAGGTAAGAGGAGTTAAGAACCCTAGAGTTGGTTTGTTGAATATTGGTACAGAAGAGAAAAAAGGTAGCGAACTAACAAAGGGTACTTTTACTAATTTGCAACAAGCAGATATCAATTTTATTGGAAATGTTGAAGCGCGTGATTTACTAAATGGTGTAGCAGATGTGGTAGTGACCGATGGTTTTACTGGCAATATGGTATTAAAGACCATTGAAGGGACAGCGATGAGTCTGTTTAAGATGTTGAAAACGGCAATGACAAGTAATCTGAAATCAAAACTAGCTGCAGCAGTATTAAAGCCTGATCTGAAAGAGTTGAAAGGGAAAATGGACTACTCTGAATATGGTGGAGCAGCATTATTTGGACTAAAGGCACCAGTTATTAAAGCACATGGATCGTCTGATCGCAATGCTTTGTACAGTGCTGTAAAGCAGACAAGAATTATGGTAGAGCATGAAGTAGCTGAAAAAGTGAAAGCGGCGCTTGAAATTCAATCATAATGGGAGGCAGATAATATGGGGAAAATTGCATTTGTTTTTCCAGGACAAGGTTCACAAACTGTTGGAATGGGGAAATCACTAGCTGATGAGAATGAGAACGTTTTAAAATTATTTAAACAAGCTGATGAACGGTTAGGATACTCTCTTTCACAACTTATTTTCGAAGGCCCACAAGAACAGTTGACGCAAACGATGAATGCTCAACCGGCATTGTTAACAACAAGTATGGCGGTTTTGGAAGCATTCAAACAATCTGGCATCACAGCAGATTATGTTGCTGGTCATAGTTTAGGAGAATATTCAGCACTTGTTGCAGCAGGAGCTATTTCTTTTACTGACGGTGCTTATGCTGTTCATAAACGTGGTGAATTTATGGAAGAGGCTGTTCCTAATGGCGAAGGGACAATGGCTGCAGTTCTTGGTATGGAAAGAGAAGCACTGCAAGCTATTACCGATAAGGTTACTGAATCAGGTCATTCTGTACAATTAGCCAATTTGAATTCACCTGGACAAATTGTCATTTCCGGTACAAAACAAGGTGTAGAACTAGCTGGCGTAGAAGCGAAAACGGCAGGTGCGAAAAGAGTATTACCATTAGAAGTAAGTGGTCCATTCCATTCGCAACTAATGAGACCAGCAGCTGATCGTCTATTAAGCGTATTAGATGAAATCCAATTACAGGATGCAAGTGTGCCAGTGATTGCGAATGTTTCAGCAACGCCAATCACCGCGTCTGGAGAAATTAAAGAAAAGCTATTGCAACAATTATATTCACCTGTTCTTTGGGAGGATACTGTAAGGAAGCTACTTGATTTAGGTGTTGATACCTTTATTGAAATTGGACCTGGAAAGGTTTTATCAGGCCTTATCAAAAAGGTAGACCGTAATGTTCAACTTTTTGCTATCTCTGATAGTAAGTCCATTGAGTCAACTATCGAAGCCATAAAGGAGGCTGCAAAATGAAGTTATCAAGTAAAATTGCAATTGTAACCGGTGCTTCTAGAGGGATTGGTAGGGAAATAGCTTTAGAGCTTGCCAGAGAAGGGGCAAAAGTAGCTGTTAATTATGCAGGTAGTGAGGCGAAAGCCAATGAAGTAGTTGATGAAATTAAATCATTAGGGTCAGAAGCATTTGCTATTCAATGTGATGTTTCTAATAGTGAATCAGTTACAAATATGATTAAAACGGTCATCGAACATTTTGGCCGTATTGATATTCTAGTGAATAATGCAGGTATTACAAAGGATAACCTATTGATGAGAATGAAGGAAGATGAATGGGACGCTGTCATCAATACCAATCTTAAAGGAGTATTTCTGTGCACGAAGGCTGTAACTAGACAAATGATGAAACAGCGGAGCGGACGCATTATTAATATTTCCTCTATTGTTGGAACAACAGGAAATCCAGGCCAAGCAAATTACGTTGCTGCTAAATCTGGTGTCATCGGCTTAACTAAAACAACAGCCAAAGAATTAGCATCGAGAGGCATTACGGTTAATGCGATTGCACCTGGGTTTATTACGACAGAAATGACCGATGAATTAAATGCAGAAATTAAAGAGCAAATGCTTGCTAATATTCCACTGGCAACATTCGGAGAGCCAAAAGATATTGCAAAAGTAGTTAACTTCCTTGCTTCAGAGGACAGTAAGTATATGACTGGTCAAACTTTGCATGTTGATGGTGGTATGTATATGTAAACAGTAAGTCCTTTTTTAAAGGGTTTACATATAAATGAAAGATTTAAGATTACGTGATTGTTGCATTTACTAAAAACATCTTTCGTATTTATTAACTTTCATCTATAATATCTTGAGGGGAGGTGAACAAGCATGGCAGAAGTATTAGAACGCGTAACAAAAATCGTTGTTGATCGTCTTGGTGTTGATGAAGCAGAAGTAAAAGAAGAAGCGTCTTTCAAAGATGATCTTGGTGCTGATTCCCTAGATGTAGTTGAACTAGTAATGGAATTAGAAGATGAGTTTGATATGGAAATCTCTGACGATGATGCTGAAAAAATTGTAACAGTGGCTGACGCTGTAAATTACATAAAAGCAAAAAACTAATCGTTAGATAAGTATGAGTGAGGGGTATCCCTCACTCAATCTTTCTATATAAATAGCAGTTAATGAGCCAGATGTCACTTTTGTGCTTATTGTCCGCCGTGACTTGAGTTAATCAGGTAGTGACGGACAGTAAGTACATCCAGATTTATCCTCATTAGCGCTTTAAACTTGGTTAAGAATTCTTTCTGCCAAGTTTCTTTGTGTTTTTATGTAAAATTGCTTAAACTAAGAGAGAATGATGTATATAAAAAGATAAGATTTGTCATCAGTAATAAACCAATTCTAATAACGTAGTCAATATGTGTGGTTTTCACCATTTAGGATAAATTTCATTTAAGGTACAAGGTGGCTGTTAAAATGCGTAATTACAAAGAAAAAGAGAAAAGAAAACGTGCGGATGAAAAGAAGTTTAAAGAATTACAGCAGGTATTATCTATTGAATTTAAAAACGAAAAATTATTAAGACAAGCTTTTACTCATTCTTCATATGTGAATGAGCATCGAAGAAAGCCTCATGAAGATAATGAAAGACTCGAATTTTTAGGAGATGCGGTATTGGAATTAACAGTTTCCAAATTTCTCTATATTAAATATCCGATGATGAGTGAAGGTGAATTAACAAAATTAAGAGCAGCGGTCGTGTGTGAACCTTCCTTAGTTGAATTTGCTAATGAAAGAGATTTTGGCAAATACGTTTTACTAGGAAAAGGAGAAGAAATGACTGGGGGGAGAATGCGTCCGGCACTATTAGCTGATGTATTTGAAGCCTTTATAGGAGCACTATATTTAGACCAAGGGATTGATGTTGTTGTTTGCTTCTTAGAAAAATATGTTTTCCCTAAGATAGACTCTGGCGCATTTTCTCATGTAATGGATTTTAAAAGCCAATTACAAGAATTAGTGCAGAGAGATTCAGCGGGAATGATTGAATATAAGATTCTACAGGAAAAGGGACCGGCTCATAATCGTGAGTTTGAGTCGACTGTTTATCTAAACGGTGAAGAACTTGGAACGGGTACAGGTCGTTCAAAAAAACAAGCAGAACAACATGCAGCGCAAATGGCATTAGAAGTACTTAAAAACCATGTGAACTAACTCTTTATAAAGGTGAAAAAGATTTAGTAAGGGAGGAGCAGGATTTTGTTTTTAAAGCAACTCGATATCGTCGGTTTTAAATCTTTTGCTGAACGAGTAACAGTTGATTTCGTTACTGGTGTAACTGCAGTTGTTGGCCCTAATGGAAGTGGTAAAAGTAATATTACGGATGCCATCCGTTGGGTATTAGGTGAACAATCAGCTAAATCGTTACGTGGCGTGAAAATGGGTGATGTTATTTTTGCAGGTAGTGATTCACGCAAACCATTAAACTATGCAGAAGTTACATTAACGCTAGATAATCATGATCAATTTTTACCACTTGACTACAGTGAAGTTAGTGTAACAAGAAGGGTTTTTCGTTCGGGAGATAGTGAATATTTAATTAATAAACAACCTTGTAGATTAAAGGATATTGTTGATTTATTTATGGATTCGGGGCTAGGGAGAGAAGCATTTTCGATTATAAGCCAAGGAAGAGTAGAGGAAATTCTTAATAGTAAGCCGGAAGAAAGAAGAACGATTTTTGAAGAGGCTGCAGGTGTTTTAAAATATAAAACGCGTAAAAAGAAGGCGGAAGTCAAACTAAGTGAAACAAAAGATAATCTAAACAGGGTAAATGATATTCTTCACGAATTAGAAACCCAAGTTGAACCGTTGAAGATGCAAGCTTCTATTGCCAAAGATTATTTACAGCAAAAAGAGGAGCTTGAACAGTTTGAAGTCGGTTTAACAGTTTATGAAATAGAGGATTTGCATAAAAAATGGGAACAGCACTCGAATGATTTTGATCAACAGCAACAGCAAGAAATAGCCCTTTCAGCAGAGGTACAAACGAAAGAAGCGAAAATTGCTGAAGTACGAGACCGCACAGTCGCATTGGATGAATCAGTTAATGAATTACAAGAAGTACTCCTACATGCGAGTGAAGCATTAGAAAAACTTGAAGGTCGTAAAGAAGTGCTCAAGGAAAGAAAGAAAAATGCTTCACAAAACAAAGAACAGTTACAAAAAAGCAAAGAAGTATTGACCATACGTGTAGAGGAACTTAAAAAGTTAAGACAAGAACAAGATCAAAAAACGCATGCTTTAAAGTCTGAGGCCTCTACTTATGAAAAACAACTTTCCGAGAAGTTAGAACAGTTGAAGTTATATAGCGTTGATATTGATGAACAAATTGAGAACTTAAAAAGTGAGTATATTGACCTTTTAAATACTGAAGCAGCAGCAAAGAATGAACAGCAGATGTTGCAAAAACAACTTACGCAACAAGCAACGCGTGAAGAAAAGTTGATTGGGGATAATAGTCGATATATTGAGGAAAGAGAAGTATTGCTCGAGCGTAAAGCGGCGTTATGGCATGATCATGAGGCAGTTAAAGAACAATTAGACAACCATATACACCAATATAGACAAAAGCAAAAAGAATATGAAATGTTGCAACAAACCTATGAAAAGGATGAAAAGAAATACTATCAAGCCATCCAATTTCTACAACAAGCACAGTCTAGAAAAGAAATGTTGGAAGAGTTGAAAGAAGATTATTCCGGTTTTTTCCAAGGTGTGAAGGAAGTACTGAAAGAAAGAAACAATCGCCTTAGTGGTATTGAAGGAGCAGTGGCGGAGTTAATTGAGGTTCCTAAAGAATATCAAACTGCAATGGAAGTTGCGTTAGGCGCGGCAATGCAGCATATTGTTGTGCAGACGGAATCTGAGGGGCGAAAGGCAATTCAATATTTAAAGAGCCAATCCTATGGTAGAGCGACTTTCTTGCCACTTGATGTGTTAAAAAAGAAAACATTAAATGAAGCGCAATTAAAAATTGTGAAAGAACACGAAGCGTACATAGGGTCGGCTGCTTCCTTACTACAATATGATGCTAAATATGCTCCTGCTATTGAAAGCTTACTAGGCAACGTAATAATAGCCAGTGATTTAAAAGGAGCTAATACGCTAGCAAAGCTATTAGGGTATCGCGTGCGAATAGTCACACTCGATGGTGATATCGTTAATCCTGGTGGCTCAATGACAGGCGGAGCGGTTAAACAAAATAAATCATCGATATTAAGTAGAAAAAATGAGCTGGATGATTTGAAAGATAAGATCACACATATGGATCAGCAAACAAAAGAACTTGAGGCACGTGTGAAGAAAATGAAGCACCAGTTCCAAGATGCTGAGCATATATTAGAAACGCTTAAGCAAAAGGGAGAACAATTACGCGAAGAAGAGCAAAGCCGTCTTGGTCTCCTTAAAGATATGGAGTATGAAGAGAAGAGAGTAAATGATCGCCTTTCTTTGTATGACCTGGATAAGGCACAATTTGTTGAAGAGAAAAACCGCTTCGTGAATCGAGAAAACGAATTAACAGAAATCCTACGAAATTATGCTGAAGAAATTATCTCATTAGATAACCAAATTAAAGAATTAACGCAATTAAAGAATGTACAACAAACGTCAAAAGAAAGTTTACAAGTAGAGATAAACGAATTAAAGGTGCAATTTGCTTCTAAAAGTGAGCAACTAAAATCTGCACAAGATCGTTTGCGTTCAATCGTCTCAGAAAAAGCAGACACAGAAGAGAAATTACAACTCGTTATAGATGAC
The DNA here is from genome assembly GCF_044790165.1 of Cytobacillus kochii. NCBI lineage: Bacteria > Bacillati > Bacillota > Bacilli > Caryophanales > Bacillaceae > Cytobacillus > Cytobacillus kochii. Next base: position 1,909,858 of record NZ_CP085254.1, read on the forward strand.
TTGCATTTATTATCATCAGAAATGACCAATAATTCCTCAGGAGAACAGCATCTCGAAGAAGAAGCAATGAGAAAGCGTGAAGATAAGAATCAAACAATTGAACTAATCGCTAAACGAAGAGAAGAAAGATTTTCATTGCAAACAATACTTGAAGATATCGAAGTGGAGTTAAAAGAGTTAAAACGTCTTCATAAAGGAAGAGTAGAAGGATTAAAAGATCTCGAAGTGAAAATTAATCGATTAGACGTAGAGTTAGAGACCCGTTTAACGCATTTGCGTGAAGAATATATGCTCTCTTATGAAGCAGCGAAAGAGGCATTCCCACTAAGTATTGATGTGGAAGATGCACGCAAAAAGGTAAAGTTAATCAAATTAGCAATAGATGAACTTGGCACGGTTAATTTAGGTGCCATTGATGAATATGAACGTGTTTCAGAACGTTACGAGTTTTTATTAGAACAACAGAACGATTTACTAGCTGCCAAAGACACGCTTTTCCAAGTCATAGATGAGATGGATGTGGAAATGAAAAGGAGATTTCAAGAAACATTTGAAGGAATCCGTTTCCACTTTGAATCTGTTTTTCAATCATTATTTGGTGGGGGACGTGCAGATCTTAAGTTTACAAATCCTGAGGACTTATTAAATACCGGTATTGATATTGTCGCGCAACCACCTGGTAAAAAGCTGCAAAATTTAGGGCTACTATCTGGTGGAGAAAGAGCTTTAACTGCGATTGCGTTATTATTTTCTATATTAAAAGTCCGCCCTGTCCCATTTTGTATATTAGATGAAGTAGAGGCAGCCTTAGATGAAGCAAATGTGCACCGCTATGCGAAGTATTTAAGAAATTATAGCCATGAAACACAGTTCATTGTGATTACTCACAGAAAAGGAACAATGGAGGAAGCGGATGTATTGTATGGTGTTACGATGCAAGAATCCGGCGTTTCAAAAATGGTATCTGTAAGGCTTGAAGAAACAAAAGAGATGGCGATGAGCTAACCTAATGATAAGTCCCATTAGTAATTAGTTAGTGGGGCTTATCCTCATACATAATAAAAGTAATTATTAGCAGATTGGAGTTATGAAAATGAGTTTTTTTAAGAAGTTGAAAGAAAAAATCACTTCACAAACGGATACTGTTACAGAGAAATTTAAAGACGGGTTATCAAAGACAAGAGATAATTTCTCTGGTAAAGTTAATGATTTAGTTGCAAGATATCGCAAAGTGGATGAAGATTTCTTTGAAGAATTAGAAGAAATTCTTATCCAAGCAGATGTTGGTTTTGATACTGTCATGACATTAGTAGAAGAATTAAAGATGGAAGTGAAAAGAAAAAATATTCAAGATCCGAAAGAGGTCCATGCAGTTATTTCTGAAAAATTAATTGATATTTATGAAAGAGCAGGCGAATCTTCTGCAGATTTAAATATTCAAGACGAGGGTCTAACGGTTATGTTGTTCGTCGGCGTCAATGGTGTGGGGAAAACAACGACAATAGGAAAACTTGCTCATAAGCTAAAAGGGGAAGGGAAAAAGGTCATGTTAGCCGCAGGAGATACGTTCCGTGCTGGGGCGATTGAACAGCTTGAAGTATGGGGCGAAAGAGTCGGGGTTGAAGTAATTAAACAAGGGGCAGGTTCTGACCCTGCTGCAGTGATGTTTGATGCTGTACAGGCAGCAAAGTCAAGAAAAGCAGATGTTCTTATTTGTGATACAGCCGGTCGGCTGCAAAACAAAGTGAATTTAATGAAAGAACTTGAAAAAGTAAAACGTGTCATTGAACGGGAAGTACCAGGTGCACCTCATGAAGTTCTGTTAGCTTTAGATGCGACAACTGGGCAAAACGCAATGGTTCAAGCGAAAACGTTTAAAGAAGCGACAAATGTAACAGGTATTGTTTTAACGAAATTAGACGGAACAGCTAAAGGTGGCATCGTCTTGGCCATTCGAAATGAGTTGGAAATCCCAGTGAAATTAGTTGGTTTAGGTGAGAAAATGGATGATTTACAAACATTCAATGCAGAACAATATGTGTATGGATTATTTGCTGAAATGGTTGAAGCAGAAGAATAAGAATAAGAACAAAGCTCATTGCTGAAGAATGCAATGAGCTTTACTTAATGTAATCGGTTATTTTAAAATGACAGAAGCTTGGCTGACAAATATAGCTTATATATAAGTTGATACACTATAAAAGTCAGTCTATGCTTGACAATTCAGTGTGTGATAGGTAAACTTTACATTGTAAAGGCTTTTCACTTAACAAGGGGGTTTAGAGATGCTTGAAAAAACAACGAGAATGAATTATTTGTATGATTTCTATCAATCGTTGTTAACACCAAAACAAAGCAGCTATATGTCCCTTTATTATCTTGATGACTACTCCTTAGGTGAAATTGCAGAAGAGTATCACGTGAGCCGTCAGGCAGTTTATGATAACATAAAGCGTACGGAAGCGATGCTTGAGGAATACGAAGAGAAGTTATTATTGTTTCATAAATTTCAAGAGCGCGCTAAAATTATTGCAAAATTAAAGAGTAATTTTCAACCAGAAAGCTTAAAAGAACAATATGAAGCCTTGCTGGAAGAGCTTGAGAAATTAGATTAGGAGGCGGCGTGCATGGCATTTGAAGGTTTAGCCGACCGACTGCAGAATACAATTCAAAAAATCCGTGGAAAAGGAAAAGTAAGTGAAGCGGATGTAAAGGAAATGATGCGTGAAGTTCGCTTAGCATTACTTGAAGCTGATGTTAACTTTAAAGTAGTTAAACAATTCGTCAAAAAGGTAAGCGAACGTGCTGTCGGACAAGATGTAATGAAAAGTCTGACTCCAGGACAACAAGTCATCAAAATTGTTAAAGAAGAATTAACAGAGCTTATGGGCGGCGAACAAAGTAAAATCGCTGTTAGCAATCGTCCACCAACTGTTATTATGATGGTTGGGTTACAAGGGGCAGGTAAGACGACAACAACAGGAAAGCTTGCAAACTTATTAAGGAAGAAATATAACCGTAATCCGATGTTAGTGGCAGCTGATATTTATCGACCAGCGGCTATTAAGCAATTGGAGACATTGGGCAAGCAAATTAATATGCCTGTGTTTTCCTTAGGAGATCAAGTAAGTCCTGTTGAAATTGCCAAACAAGCCATTGCTAAAGCGAAGGAAGACCATCATGATTATGTGCTAATCGATACAGCTGGTCGTTTACATGTGGATGAAACCCTGATGACTGAGCTTAAAGATGTAAAGGACTTGACAAATCCAGACGAAATCTTCCTTGTAGTCGATGCAATGACGGGACAAGATGCTGTTAATGTAGCGTCTAGTTTTAACGAACAGCTCGGGCTCACTGGTGTGGTATTAACTAAATTAGATGGTGATACCCGTGGTGGAGCAGCGCTATCTATTCGCTCAGTCACCGAAACACCGATTAAATTTATTGGACTTGGTGAGAAGTTAGATGCAATTGAAGCTTTTCATCCAGAGAGAATGGCTCAAAGAATTTTAGGTATGGGTGACGTGCTTTCACTTATTGAAAAGGCGCAAGCCAATGTAGATGAGGAAAAAGCGAAAGAGCTAGAAAAGAAAATGCGTACGGCTTCGTTCACACTTGATGATTTTCTAGAGCAACTTGGTCAAGTGAAGACCATGGGACCGCTCGATGAATTATTAAAAATGATGCCTGGTGCAAACAAGGTAAAAGGGCTGAATAACTTAAAAATTGATGATAAACAAATTGCCCATGTTGAAGCCATTATTCAATCAATGACACATGAAGAAAAAAATCAGCCTGAGATTATTAATGCAGGTAGAAGAAAACGAATTGCAAGAGGTAGTGGACGAACGGTCCCTGAGGTCAATCGCTTACTGAAGCAGTTTGAAGAAATGAAAAAAATGATGAAACAGATGTCAGGAATGCAACAAAAAGGGAAGAAAAAGGGCGGTTTAAAGCTTCCTTTTAACCCTTTTTAATAAAAAAATACTATGTAAAGAAAAAAACCTTTACAAACCAGGGTAGTATCTGATAATATACTATCTTGTGTGAAACTATTCGGAGGTGCTTTAAAAATGGCAGTAAAAATTCGTTTAAAACGTATGGGAGCTAAAAAATCTCCTTTCTATCGTATTGTAGTAGCTGATTCTCGTTCACCACGTGATGGACGTTTCATTGAAACTGTAGGAACTTATAACCCAGTTGCTCAACCAGCAAGTGTTGATATCAATGAAGAACTAGCGCTTAAATGGTTACAAGATGGTGCTAAACCTTCTGATACGGTTCGTAACTTATTCTCAAATGCTGGTATTATGGAAAAATTCCATAATGCAAAGCATGCAAAATAAGTGATTAACTTATGATCAAGGACCTTATCGAGACAATTGTGAAGCCCCTGGTTGATTTTCCTGAAGATATTCAAGTGAGTATTCGTGAAGAAAACCGAGCGGTGACCTATTTGCTTTCTGTCAACAAGAATGACATGGGGAAGGTAATTGGTAAGCAAGGGCGCATTGCAAAAGCGATAAGAACTGTTGTTTATGCAGCAGGTACTTCTCAAGAAAAAAAGATTTTCTTAGAAATTAAATAATCGATTCTATCGATATAGCTGAATAAACAAACATGAGAAAGGAGGGGAGACCCTCCTTTTTTCACCATTAAACAAAATTTTCACATTCTATTATTGAATGGAGGCTGGTTGATCTTGCAAATTATTCAAACGGTTACTGTGAAACAAGTTTTAACTGAAACGAGTAAACAGGAATTATTAAATAACTATGAATGGAAAAAACAGCAACTACAAAAAGAATGTGATCAATTTAAGTTTGAAATGAGAAAGTGGGAGAAGAATCAAAAGGCCCAAAATGGCCATCTTCGCTCCTTTTTTGATAAAGAAATAGAATCAAGAAATGAAAAAATGAAATTACTTGATTTTCAAATAGAGCAGTTACATATGCTTCCACTTGGAAGTGAATTAAAAGAAAAAGAAGTTCAATCGTTAATAACCATCGAAAAGGGAGATAATTGGGAAGAGATCGAAAAAGGAAAAACGATTATCATTAAAGATGGATTGGTTGACGATATCCGCTAGAGGTGAGTATGAAATGGAAACATGGTTTAATGTTGGTAAAATTGTAAATACCCATGGTGTTCGTGGTGAAGTTCGCGTTATTTCTCGAACAGATTTTACAGAAGAACGCTATTCACCAGGAAATAAATTGACCTTATTTATGCCTGATAATAAACAAGGGAGAGAATTAACAGTTTTATCCCACCGCACACATAAGTCTTTTGATTTACTTACTTTTGAAGAGGTTGTCGGTATGCAGGAAGCTGAAAAGCTTAAAGGTGGCATTTTAAAAGTAAATGAATCGCAATTGAGTGCATTAGAAGAAGATGAGTTTTATTATCACGAAATCATTGGGTGTAAAGTCTATACGATGGATGGTGAAGAGCTTGGTGAAATTAAAGAAATTCTTTCACCAGGTGCGAATGATGTTTGGGTGATTAAAGGTAAGCAGAAAAAAGAAATCCTCATTCCTTATATCGCTGATGTCGTAAAGGAAGTAAATATCGCTGATAAGAAGATTATGGTCGATTTGTTAGAAGGGCTATTATAATGAAAATAGATGTACTATCTCTATTTCCAGAAATGTTTGCAGGTGTATTCGGTCACTCTATCTTAAAAAAAGCAAGTGAAGCAGGAGCTGCATCCTATAATGTAGTGAACTTTAGGGAATATGCGGATAATAAACATCAAACAGTCGATGACTATCCCTATGGTGGCGGAGCGGGTATGGTGTTAAAACCACAGCCGATTTTTGATGCTGTCAGTGATATAAAGAGTAAAAGTGATGCAAATCCTCGTGTTATTCTTCTATGTCCTCAAGGGGAAAGGTTTACACAGAAAAAGGCTGAAGAGCTTGCCGAAAGTGAGCATCTAATTTTTATATGTGGACATTATGAAGGTTATGATGAACGGATCCGTGAACATATTGTAACTGATGAAATTTCCATTGGTGATTATGTATTAACAGGTGGAGAATTAGGAGCAATGGTTGTCATTGACAGTGTTGTGAGATTATTGCCTAATGTTTTAGGAAATCAAGAGTCACATATGAAAGATTCTTTTAGTACTGGGATGCTTGAACACCCTCATTATACGAGACCAGCTGATTTTCGAGGATTGAAAGTCCCGGACGTATTAACCTCAGGAAACCATCTTCATATTGAACAATGGCGACAGAGGGAAACGTTAAAGAGAACGTATCAACGACGTCCTGATTTACTTGAACAAATAGATTTGACTGATGAAGAAAGAAATTGGTTAGAAGAAATAAAAAAAGAACAGATTTAACATTGATGTTCTGCGGCTGATATGGTATTATAATCTTTGTGACTTGGGCTTGTTAAAAGTCTTTTGTCTGATAACGATGTTCCGCTGTAACACAAATGGTTTGCATGAGCGTCTTGGGAGGAGTTGAAAACGATGCATAAATTAATTCAAGAAATCACTCAAGAACAACTTCGTTCGGATCTACCTGAATTCCGTCCTGGGGATACTGTACGTGTACACGTTAGTATCGTAGAGGGAACTCGTGAGCGTATCCAAGTATACGAAGGAGTTGTGATTAAGCGTCGTGGTGGTGGAATTAGCGAAACTTTCACAGTTCGTAAGATTTCTTACGGTGTAGGCGTAGAGCGTACATTCCCTGTACACACACCTAAAATTGCGAAGCTTGAAGTAATTCGTCGCGGTAAAGTCCGTCGTGCGAAACTTTACTACCTACGTAACCTACGTGGTAAAAAAGCTCGTATTAAAGAAATTCGATAATCGGTTTAACAAAAGGGATGTAAGTTCAACTTATGTTACCTTAGTTAAAATGAAGAAAGGAGAGCTTGTATTTTTACAAGCTCTTTTTCTATACATATTTCTCATTTCTGATATGATAATAACATACTTATAGGCTGTTTTTTCAGCATTGGTAGGGTGAAGAAGCAGTTTGATTCTACTAAATCAAACAATAGTTCATTGTATAGTTGCATCGTCTACTTCTTTTATGTATAAAATAAGAGTATGTCAATAATCGAGAGAATAAAACGCAACTGTATAAGTGGCTATGCTTTTAAAAGAGAAAGAATGGTGGGGAAACGATGGCTAAGAAGAAAAGTGAATTATGGGAATGGACAAAGGCATTAGTTGTCGCCGTCTTGCTAGCAGCAATTATTAGATATTTTCTTTTTGCACCGATAGTGGTAGACGGATTATCGATGATGCCGACACTGCATGATCAAGACCGAATGATTGTTAATAAATTCAGTTATAAAATTGGAGAGCCTGATCGGTTCGATATCATTGTTTTTCATGCACCAGAAAATAAAGATTATATTAAAAGGGTCATTGGTTTACCTGGAGACAAAATTGAATATAAGGATGATACATTATACGTAAATGGGGAACCTTATGAGGAGCCATATCTTGACGAGTATAAGCAACAAGTAGCTGATGGTCCATTAACAGAGCCATTTACGCTAGAGGAGAAAATCGGCCAAGAAACAGTGCCTGAGGGCCATTTGTTTGTGATGGGTGATAATCGCCGCTTTAGTAAAGATAGCCGTCATATTGGCCCAGTTCCTATGGAAGATGTATTAGGAACTGCTGGAATTATTTATTGGCCGATTGAGGATATTAGATTAATTAAGTAGATTTGAATGAATGATAACATCTAAAACACAATATGGCGCTTAAGGTGATTGCATGATTTCTCTTAACTTAAAGGATGAGTTTATCCTTTTCCTTAAACAAGCGCCATGATTGTGTTTTTTTAGTACGTAGTAGGTAATTTAAATGTTTAATAAAGCGTAAGTTTGAAATGTGAATTTAAAGGTGATGATACGTAATGACAATACAATGGTTTCCAGGACATATGGCGAAAGCTAGACGAGAAGTAACAGAGAAGTTAAAATTAGTCGATATTATTTTTGAATTGGTTGATGCAAGGATTCCTCTATCTTCACGCAATCCAATGATTGAACAGATAATTCAACAAAAGCCTAGATTAGTATTGCTTAATAAAGCAGATATGGCCGATCCTATCCTAACGAAACAGTGGATTGAATATTTTAAAAGCAAAGGATTAACCGCAATTAGTATTAATTCACAAGATGGTCAGGGTATGAAGGATATTACTCTAGCAGCCAAACAATTACTTCAAGAGAAATTCGACAAGCAAAAAGCAAAGGGAATAAGGCCGCGAGCCATTCGAGCAATGATAGTTGGCATACCTAATGCAGGTAAGTCAACCTTAATTAACCGCCTGGCGAAGAAGAATATCGCTAAAACAGGTAATAAGCCTGGTGTCACGAAGGCACAAAGTTGGATTAAAGTTGGAAAAGAGATGGAGCTACTTGACACGCCAGGGATTTTATGGCCGAAATTCGAAGATCAAGAAATTGGTTTAAAGCTTGCATTAACTGGTGCGATTAAAGATACGATCTTAAATCTACAAGATATTGCTGTTTATGCTCTGAGATTTATGACAGAACACTACCCAGAGAAGTTAGTTGAAAGGTATCAATTAAATGAGCTTCCTGAAGAAATCGTAGAACTATTTGATGAAATTGGCCAAAAAAGAGGCTGCTTAGTGAGCGGTGGTACAGTTGATTATGATAAGGTGACAGAGTTAATCATTAGAGAGTTCCGCTCAGAAAAATTTGGTCGCTTAACATTAGAAAGTCCGAAAGATATAATAGAAGAAGAGTAATGTGTTCATGAACGGAAAGAAGAATATAGTAAGTACATTATCCGATTATAAAGGTCTTAATCATAGGCCTTTATTTTTTCGTCCATAAACGCAAATGTTTAAGAATTTGACCAATCTGTCGATGAAATAGGAGAGTGCAGATATGAAATCGATTAAAGAAATAGAGCAATTATTAAAAAATAGTGATAGAGAAGATGACTACATAAAAACATTAAGATTAGATGAAAGAAAAGGTGTGCAAAAAGCATTAGGACGATGGGAAAAGCAAATAGAAAAACGAGAAGCCTTACTAGAGAAGTACGAGCTTATGCAAAAATATGAAAAGCTATTTAATAGGGAAGGTTATCGGTTGATCGCCGGTATAGATGAGGTAGGGCGAGGACCGTTAGCTGGACCAGTTGTAGCCGCCGCCGTTATTTTACCTGAGAACATTCAGCTTCTAGGTATTGATGATTCAAAAAAACTCTCTGAAGAGAGACGTTTGTATTATTATGAAAGAATTATGGAGGAAGCAACTGCTGTTTCAACATGTATGATTGATCATCATGAGATTGATACAATGAATATTTTAGAGGCATCGAAAAAAGCGATGATACATGCGGTAAATAGTTTGCATACTCAACCTGATTTTTTGCTTATTGATGCCGTTAAACTACCCACACCCTACCCGAGTGAATCAATTATAAAGGGTGATAGCAAAAGTATTAGTATTGCTGCTGCATCGGTTGTAGCAAAAGTAGAACGTGACAGGTTGATGAAAGATTATGATCAACAATATCCTGACTATGGATTTGCGAAAAATATGGGCTACGGTACAAAGGAACATTTACGTGCAATTGAAGAAAAAGGAATATCGCCCATTCATCGCCGTAGCTTTGCTCCAGTTAAAGATTTTCTAATTGACAATAGAAGGTGATAAGGTTGGTGAAAGTGAATGAATTAACGCAGGTTTCCAAAGATCAAATAAAAAACCAGCCACTCATGTTACGGCCGGGACAATTGTTAAAGGGCAAAGTTGTAAAGGTGAACGAGGAAAACATGGCTGAAATTCAAATAGGGGCTCAGAAGATTTATGCGAAAACCTCAATCAATCTTATTAACAATAGTGATATTTGGTTTGTGGTGCAAAAGAATGGTGAGGGAGTTAACTTACAAATTATCGATGAAAATCAACTTTTAAAAGGCATATCGCCCCAAGCGATTCTACAAACGATGGGTATAAATGCTACACAAGAAAAGGTTGAGCTCCTTAAATGGTTTCAAAGTCGAGAGATCCCACTTACTCAATCACTTGTAAAATCATTTATTCATTGGATGACAGGGGATACAAAACAAGATATCGCTGTGTTTAAAACACTTCTAGATAGACGATTACCATTAACTAAAGAAGTTTTCAACGCCGTACATAGCATGAAAAATGAGCCAACAATCACGTTCGCAATAAACAATCTTCAACATAAGCTTACGCCCTATCTCAATAACGAAACAGCTCAAACACTTGATAACCTTTTAAATAAATTTAACCATCTTTTCAATGATAAAATGTTAACAAGTTTAATGGATGGCTGGCTGAAAAATAGCGTTCAAGCAAAAGAAAGTTTCTCCTTGCTACAAAAGTTAGGTGTATTTTCGTCGAAAAGCAGTGAAGCACAAATCATTCAGCAACTGTTATATACCAGTTCAGGTGAAAAAAATAAAGCAATATTAACTCTTTTACAAAATATACAAAGCGGGGGATTACAAAAACAAACGGCCCCTTTTTTGCTCACATTAACAAAATTAAATCATGCTTTTTCATATACATGGGAGAGTGGGACTAATTTACAGGCTAGCATAAAAAGTGGAGAAATTACATTGCCTTTAAATGCTAACCAGCTAACAAGTTTAATAAAGGATGGTCTGGCGAAATTATATGACCATCCGTCCACCCCCATGAAGCAAACCTCATTAGCACTTGTAGATGTTTATTCACGTATGCAAGAACAACTTCAAGTGCTAGAAAACACAAATAAAAACGCTTTTTCAAAAGCGCAACAACTTTTGTATAATATTGCAGAAGAAAACAGGCAACAATTACATAACCCAGTGATGATAAAGAGTGAACTTAAGCACATATTAGCTATATTCGGTTTAACTTATGAACAGCAACTTAATGAAAGACAGCCAATTAACATTCAGGCGATTAAACCACTCATTTTACAGTTGATCAAAGAAATTCAGCAACCTGCACTCACCGAAGCTGCTAAAGAGTTATTAAATAAAATCACTGGGATGCAGTTACTTTCACATGATACAAATGGACTCTCACACTTTGCCCTGCAGTTGCCATTTCCACTAAGCCCATTCAGTAAACTCCTTTCAATGCAGTGGTCAAGTAAAAGGAAAAAGAATGGAGAAATTGATCCAAGTTTCTGTCGGGTGCTATTTCATTTAAATATGGAAACATTGGGTGAGACTTATATAAAGTTGCAGATTCAAAACAGAGTAATTACGATGAATATTTCAACTGAAAACAAAGAACTGCTCCCAGATACGCAGCCTTATGAGGAGCTGATTAAACGTAAATTAAACGAAACGAATTATCAATTAACACAAATTAATTTTTCCGAAATAACAAGTAAAGTGGAAGAGGATAAGAAGGATAAGGCGAATATATTACAAATTACAGGTGTGGATATGCGAATATGAATGGACAAAACGCTAAACAAGCAGTTGCCTTAACTTACTCAGAAAAGATGGATGCACCGGTCGTTTCTGCAAAGGGAAAAGGGCTTATTGCAGAAAATATAATAACTGTTGCACAACAGCATGAATTACCGATCCAAGAAGACCCTTCTTTAGTGGAGTTACTAGGAAAATTAAATATGAATGAAAAGATACCTGAAGAGCTGTATCAAGTAGTCGCGGAAGTTTTCGCGTTTATTTATCAAGTAGACAAAAAGGCGAAAGACGGAGAAGTGCGAAATAATGGCGTCCGTTCACTGAATCAACAATAATACTTTTTGACCCATTCAAGTAAAGAGAATTGTAATTAATCATCTTTTTGAAAAGGCGAAGTAGTTGAAACAATAATATTTTTTTGAAATAGAAAAAATGCGATGAGATAAAGGCTTAAAGCACTTTTTTTGAATAAGTATTGAATCAGCTGATTGAATATTTCAGCTAATACAGTAGACAACTTTTGTCACATTATATAAAATGTAAACGCAGTCTAATTTTTTGAAGAGTTAGTTAGGAGGATGGGAAATGAATATACATGAGTATCAAGGAAAAGAAGTCCTCAGACAATACGGGGTTGCAGTACCAAATGGTAAAGTAGCATTCACTGTTGAAGAAGCAGTAGAAGCCGCAAAAGAATTAGGTACTGACGTTTGTGTTGTAAAGGCGCAAATCCATGCAGGTGGACGTGGAAAAGCTGGCGGAGTAAAAGTAGCTAAAAACTTGGAAGAAGTGCGTACATATGCTGAAGAAATTCTAGGTAAAACGCTTGTTACTCACCAAACAGGACCAGAAGGAAAAGAAGTAAAACGTTTGCTTATTGAAGAAGGTTGCGACATTCAAAAAGAATATTATGTTGGACTAGTTTTAGACCGTGCAACTTCTCGTGTAACGCTAATGGCTTCTGAAGAAGGCGGAACAGAAATTGAAGAAGTAGCAGAAGCTACTCCAGAGAAAATCTTTAAAGAAGAAATTGATCCAGTTGTTGGATTAACAGCGTTCCAAGCACGTCGTATTGCTTTTAATATTAATATCCCTACAAAGCTTGTAAACCAAGCTGTTAAATTTATGATGGGTCTTTATCAAGCATATGTAGAAAAAGATTGTTCAATTGCTGAAATAAACCCATTAGTTGTAACAGGGGACGGTAAAGTAATGGCCCTTGATGCAAAATTAAACTTCGATAGCAACGCATTATATCGTCGTAAAGACATTTTAGAAATGCGTGATTTAGAGGAAGAAGATACAAAAGAAATTGAAGCTTCTAAATATGACTTAAGCTATATCGCACTTGATGGTAACATTGGTTGTATGGTTAACGGTGCGGGCCTTGCTATGTCTACAATGGACATTATCAAGCATTATGGCGGCGATCCGGCAAACTTCCTTGATGTTGGGGGCGGTGCGACTGCTGAGAAAGTAACTGAAGCATTCAAAATTATCCTTTCTGATGAAAATGTTAAAGGTATTTTCGTTAATATCTTTGGCGGAATTATGAAATGTGATGTTATTGCTACAGGTGTTGTTGAAGCGGCTAAACAAGTTGGATTAGAAGTTCCTCTAGTTGTACGTTTAGAAGGTACAAATGTGGACTTAGGTAAGAAAATTCTTGCTGAATCTGATGTTGAAATCGTTGCAGCAGACTCTATGGCTGACGGAGCGCAAAAAATCGTATCACTTGTAGGATAAGACCTATAGGTAGATGACGAAAAAAAGTGATAATGGGCATCGTGCCTTAGTTATTATTTTTGAGATACGGAAATCAGGAAGGAGAAAAAAACATGAGCGTATTTATTAATAAAGATACAAAAGTGATTGTACAAGGAATTACCGGTTCAACTGCGCTATTCCATACAAAACAAATGCTTGAATATGGTACTAAAATTGTCGGCGGTGTGACTCCTGGTAAGGGTGGCATGGAAGTTGAAGGTGTACCTGTTTTTAATACTGTGAAAGAAGCTGTTGAAGCAACTGGTGCGACTGCATCTGTTATCTATGTTCCAGCACCTTTTGCTGCAGATTCAATCATGGAAGCAACTGATGCTGAATTAGATCTTGCTATCTGTATCACAGAACACATTCCAGTACTTGATATGGTGAAAGTGAAACGTTACATGGAAGGTAAGAAAACGCGTCTAGTTGGACCTAACTGTCCTGGTGTTATTACAGCAGATGAATGTAAAATTGGTATTATGCCAGGATACATTCATAAAAAAGGTCATGTGGGCGTAGTTTCACGTTCTGGTACATTAACTTATGAAGCAGTGCACCAATTATCAGAAGCTGGAATTGGACAAACAACTGCAGTAGGTATTGGTGGAGATCCTGTTAATGGTACAAACTTCATCGATGTACTAAAAGAGTTTAATAATGACCCTGAAACTTATGCAGTTATCATGATTGGTGAAATCGGTGGTACTGCAGAAGAAGAAGCTGCTGAGTGGGTAAAAGCGAACATGACTAAGCCTGTTGTTGGCTTTATTGGTGGTCGTACAGCGCCTCCAGGAAAACGTATGGGCCATGCTGGTGCGATTATTTCTGGTGGTAAAGGAACAGCTGATGAAAAAATCCGTGTAATGAATGAATGCGGAATACAAGTAGCTGATACACCTTCAGTAATGGGTGAAACACTTATTAAAGTGTTAAAAGAAACTGATCTTTATGATAAATGTAAAACGCATTAATTAATAGATGAAGTCCCCTTTATAAAGAAGGGGACTTTATTAAATAAAATAATTTTCTTAAAATTTAGAAAAAGGAGTGTGTTCTTATGAATGATTTGATGACAACTAAACTACTCGCTCTCCATCATTGTCAATCTGTATCGTGGAAAACGTTATATCAAATTGTAAAAGCAGATCCCACCCTTTCCTCCATCTCTTTTCAGCGACCAAAACCTCTCCCTTATTTTCACTTCCTAACTGCAAATACGAGAAATAAAATTAATGATGAGATGCTTACCTTAAACATGGAAGAGCTACTTTCACAATATGTGAACAATGACATACAAATCATTTCTATTATGGATGAAAATTATCCTAAGCTTTTGAGGGAAACGTATCAGCCACCTTGGTTTCTCTATGCAAAAGGAGACTTGTCGTTACTAAATATGAAACCAATTCTTTCTGTTGTCGGAAGTCGAAATATGACTGAATACGGGGCGAGAGTAATCGAAGAAATTTTTCCCACACTCATAAAAAGAGGATTTATTATCGCAAGTGGTTTAGCAAAAGGAGTAGATGCCCATGCTCATAAGGTAGCTATGCACTTGAGTGGGCATACGATTGGTGTATTGGGAAGTGGATTTTTTAATATGTATCCAACAAGTAACCGCCATTTATTTCAGCAAATGTCTCGTAATCATCTTGTGTTATCAGAGTACCCACCGCATACAAAAGCGGAAAGATGGCATTTTCCAATGAGAAATCGCATAATTAGTGGTATTAGCCGTGCGACTTTAGTCATTGAGGCAAAAAGGAAAAGCGGTTCTCTTATTACTGCTAACTTTGCTGTTCAAGAAGGTAGAGATGTGTTTGCGGTACCAGGAGGCATTCTTTCCCCTTTTTTCTCCGGAACGAATGAACTGATTCAAAATGGTGCGAAATTAATACTTTCAGCGGAAGATATTATAGAAGAGCTGGTATATTAGGGGCAAAAATCATAAATTTTACAGGAATTTTTATGAAAAAGGTTGAAATTATTGAAAAACTGTTATACATTTTGCTTCAGAAGTTTGTTTGTATGACAACAAATGGAGAGGCGATAGTAGCGGTTTAGATTTGACAAAGCTAAATAAATTGATTAATAATAGTGGATATTTCGAAGAACAAATATGATTGAGCATTTAAATAGGTAGAAAATGGTCAATAAATAACAATAAACATTTATCTAAAATGAAAGAAACAGCGGGTTTAGCAAATTTATTCCCTCTTGAGGAGGACAACTGGATGTCAGATTTTCTAGTAATCGTAGAATCCCCAGCTAAAGCAAAAACAATAGAAAGATACTTGGGGAAAAAATATAAAGTGAAAGCATCCATGGGGCATGTAAGGGATTTACCTAAGAGCCAGACGGGTGTAGATGTTGAAAATAATTATGAACCAAAATATATAACGATTCGAGGTAAGGGACCAGTACTAAAAGAGTTAAAAACAGCTGCAAAAAAAGCGAAGAAAATTTATCTCGCAGCTGACCCCGATCGCGAAGGGGAAGCAATTGCATGGCATTTGGCGCATAGCTTAGATATGGATATTGATTCAAAATGCCGTGTTGTATTTAATGAAATCACAAAAGATGCCATTAAAGAATCTTTTAAACATCCAAGAGCGATTAATATGGATTTAGTTGATGCCCAGCAAGCAAGAAGAATGCTAGATAGGTTAGTGGGCTATAATATTAGTCCACTACTATGGAAAAAGGTTAAAAAGGGGCTTAGCGCCGGTCGTGTACAATCAATTGCCGTTCGTTTAATCCTTGATAGAGAAAAGGAAATTAACAAATTCGAGCCAGAAGAATATTGGAGCATAGATGGAGAATTTGTCAAAGGTAAATCTACGTTTGATGCAAGCTTTTTTGCTCTAAATGGTAAAAAGTTTGAGTTGAAATCTGAAGAAGATGTGCAATCCGTTTTAAAAGAGTTAAAGAATAATGAGTTTGAAGTAACAGATGTAACGAAAAAGGAGAGAAAGAGAAATCCTGCAGTTCCTTTTACTACATCTTCTCTTCAACAGGAAGCAGCAAGAAAATTAAATTTCCGTGCAAAGAAAACAATGATGCTTGCTCAGCAGCTTTACGAAGGTATTGATTTGGGAAAAGAAGGTACAATTGGATTAATTACTTATATGAGAACGGATTCTACGAGAGTATCTGAAGTTGCTCAAAGTGAAGCAGTGGATTATATTACAAACCATTATGGCAAAGAGTATTTGCCAGCATCAAAAAGAAAAGAAAAGAAAAACGCTAATGCTCAAGATGCACATGAAGCCATCCGACCTACCAGTATATTAAGGGAACCGAATTCGCTGAAAGAGCATCTTTCAAGAGATCAGCTTCGTTTATATCGTTTAATCTGGGAACGTTTTACTGCTAGTCAAATGGCTCCTGCCATAATGGATACAATGAGTGTTGATTTAATCAACGGTCAAGTGACCTTTAGAGCAAACGGTTCAAAGATTAAATTCCCTGGGTTTATGAAAGTATATGTCGAAGGAACAGATGATCAGACGGAAGAAAAATCTAATATGCTTCCTAATTTAAAAGTGGGAGATAAAGTCGTTAAGAAGGATATCGAACCGAAACAACACTTTACGCAACCCCCTCCAAGATATACAGAAGCAAGGTTAGTCAAAACGCTTGAAGAACTAGGTATAGGTAGACCTTCAACTTTTGCACCGACGCTAGATACCATTCAGAAGCGCGGCTATGTCACATTAGATAATAAACGTTTTGTGCCAACTGAATTAGGAGAAGTCGTTTCCGTACTATTAATGGAGTTTTTCCCTGAGATATTAGATGTGGAATTTACTGCAAAAATGGAACAAGATCTGGATTATATTGAAGAGGGAAAAGAAAATTGGGTTAAAATTATTGATGAGTTTTATCAAGGTTTTGAAAAACGTTTAGAAGTAGCAGAGAAAGAAATGCAGGAAATAGAAATTAAAGACGAACCTGCGGGTGAAGATTGTGAACAATGTGGAAGCCCGATGGTATACAAAATGGGACGGTATGGCAAGTTTATGGCTTGCAGTAACTTTCCAGAGTGCCGCAATACAAAGGCAATTGTGAAGGAAATCGGTGTGAAATGCCCTACTTGTAAAGAAGGTAATATCATTGAGAGAAAAAGTAAAAAACGCCGTATCTTTTATGGTTGTGACCGCTACCCTGAGTGTGAGTTTATTTCATGGGATAAGCCGATAGCAAGAAGCTGTCCAAAATGTGAATCACTACTTGTTGAGAAAAAACTGAAAAAGGGTGTACAAGTACAGTGTGTTGAATGTGACTATAAAGAAGAGAAACAAGGATAAATTGAAGTGAGTAACGGTTTGCCCATTTCTAATAAAAAAGTATAGAGAGACACAGAAACGAACAATTATTAATTATTTACATTAATTGTTCGTTTTGTTTTATATTTAAAGGCGTTTTTTGTCAAAAAAAGATTAGAAGGAGTATTTTCTAGGGGGGATAGGAGTTAACTGAATGGAGTGATGTGAATGTGAAAGTAAAGAAAAAATCGTCATTGCTATTTTATAAAATTACTAACTATTAAATCTCGTTTAACTGTTCTATATCAGCAATGATGAATGATGGAATCAAAAAACAATTTGAAGTTTTTGTGAATAGTAAAAGATGAAATGTTATCAAATGAGATGATAAAAATGCGATTGAAGTGGTAAAAATGGTTAAGAGGCTGAAAGCAATAACATCATGTATTATTTGAAAAAACATTAAAATCACACAGTGGATGGACAAATGATGTTCTAAGATGGACAACGGTTAAAAAAATACTTTATGCTTTCAAATTTTTTTGTAATATTGTACAATGCAATTTGGGATTAAAAGATTACACTCGTTTATGATTTAGTTAAAACGAACAATTAAATGAATGATATAAATTATTTTACAATAAGTAAGGAGAATTAAATAATGACTGAACAGGTAGTAAACGTAGTTGGGGCTGGGTTAGCTGGAAGTGAAGCCGCTTGGCAAATTGCTAAACGAGGCATTCAAGTACGCTTATATGAAATGAGACCAGTTAGACAAACAGCAGCTCACCATACAGATAAATTTGCTGAATTAGTTTGTAGTAATTCTTTAAGAGCCAACAATTTAACGAATGCTGTAGGTGTATTAAAAGAAGAAATGAGACAACTAGATTCTGTAATTATTTCTTCAGCAGATGATAGTGCGGTTCCTGCAGGTGGTGCTTTAGCTGTTGACCGCCATGACTTCGCTGCAAGGGTAACTGAAGCAGTGAAGAATCATCCGAATGTGACAGTAATAAATGAGGAAGTAACGGATATTCCTGAAGGGATTACTGTTATTGCGACAGGCCCATTAACAAGTGAATTACTTTCTGAGAAACTACGTGAACTGTCTGGGGAAGATTATCTTTATTTTTATGATGCAGCGGCACCAATTATCGAAAAAGATTCCATTAATATGGATAAAGTCTATTTGAAATCTCGATATGATAAAGGGGAAGCAGCTTATTTAAATTGTCCGATGAACGAGGAAGAGTTCAATGTTTTTTACGAAGCGTTAATTAATGCTGAAACTGTGCCGCTAAAAGAATTTGAGAAAGAAATCTTTTTTGAAGGTTGTATGCCTATCGAAGTTATGGCATCTCGTGGGAAGAAAACAATGCTCTTTGGACCGATGAAACCTGTTGGTTTAGAGGATCCTAAAACAGGGAAGAGGCCATATGCTGTTGTCCAATTACGTCAAGATGATGCAGCAGGTACACTATACAATATTGTTGGATTCCAAACGCATCTAAAATGGGGGCCACAAAAAGAGGTACTTCGTTTAATACCAGGCTTAGAAAATGCTGAAATTGTAAGATACGGTGTTATGCATAGAAATACTTTTATTAATTCTCCTAAAGTGCTTAAATCAACTTATCAATTTAAGAATAGAGAATCTTTATTCTTTGCTGGGCAAATGACTGGCGTAGAAGGGTATGTTGAATCAGCTGCTAGTGGGTTAATTGCAGGGATTAATGCTGCCCGTCTTGTGAAGGGCCAAGAAACAGTAGAGTTTCCGATTGAGACTGCTATTGGGAGTATGGCAAGATATATTGCTAACGCCAATCCAAAGAATTTCCAGCCTATGAATGCCAATTTTGGTTTATTCCCAGAGTTAGAAAAAAGAATTAAAGGTAAGCAGGAGAGAAATGAACAACATGCTAATCGAGCATTAGAGACAATTCAGAACTTTGTGAAAAATATGTAAATTTTCTTGCGTGGGTTCCTTAAATATGATAGTATGATGAAGCCCTTGTGAGGTGAGTACAAAAAATGAGCGAAAATGTGAACATTTCTTTAAAGTTATTTATCGAATATTTACAAATCGAAAAGAATTATTCACAATATACAATTGAGCATTATCAGACGGATATAAAAGGATTTTTTATGTTCATGGCTGAACAAGGTTTGAAAAAGTTAAATGATGTCGAATATATGGATGTTCGATTATTTCTAACAAAGCTTTATCAAGAAGGTTTAGCTCGAAAGACAATTGCTCGTAAAATTTCCTGCTTAAGAAGCTTTTTTAAGTTATTGGTACGAGAAGGTATGGTTAATGATAATCCTTTCCAATTAACATCCATCCCAAAAGGTGATAAAAGACTGCCGCAGTTTTTTTATGAAGAAGAGATGGAACAACTCTTTAATAGTGTAGAGGTAGATACAGCACTTGGCCAAAGGAATATGGCGATTTTAGAAGTGATGTATGCAACAGGCATAAGGGTAGCTGAATGTGCTTCTATACAGCTAAGTGATATTGATTTGGATATTTCCGTAATTCTTATTCATGGAAAAGGGAAAAAAGATCGATACATACCATTCGGAAGCTTTGCTCACGATGCTCTTTTAAAATATTGTCATGATGGACGTCTAAAACTCCAAAAAGAGAAGAGCAACCATTTATTTTTAAACCACCGTGGTGGCGCATTAACTGACCGCGGTATAAGAGGTATATTAAATAAATTGATTGAAAAGTCGTCTCTAGAAGGTGGCATCCATCCCCATAAGATTAGGCATTCATTTGCTACACATTTAATGTCAAATGGGGCTGATATGAGAACAGTTCAAGAGCTTTTAGGTCATGCTTTTCTTTCATCAACGCAAATTTACACACATGTTACACCTGATTACTTGAAAAAGACATATAATCAGTATCATCCTAGAGCATAGATTTTAAAGAAGTTTAACTATATGATGGATAAACGAATAGTCATACTCATATATAGTCTATAGTGGATTATTAACATACTCCAAAAGGAGGAATAAACATGTCACAATTTCATGCAACAACAATTTTTGCAGTACAACACAATGGCGAATATGCAATGGCTGGAGATGGACAGGTTACATTTGGTGAATCGGTTGTCATGAAGCATACTGCAAGAAAGGTAAGAAAGCTTGCAAATGGCAAAGTGATTGCCGGATTTGCAGGGTCTGTTGCCGACGCATTTACTTTATTCGAGAAGTTCGAAGGAAAGCTTGAAGAATATAATGGTAACTTGCAGAGAGCGGCTGTAGAGCTTGCTAAAGAGTGGAGAAGCGATAAGGTTCTTCGGAAACTTGAAGCGCTTTTAATTGTTATGAATAAAGACGGTTTATTGCTCGTATCAGGAACAGGTGAAGTCATTGAACCTGACGATGGTGTACTAGCAATCGGTTCAGGTGGTAACTATGCATTAGCAGCAGGTCGATCTTTAAAGAGATTTGCAGGTGAACATTTAACAGCTCGGGAAATTGCAAAAGCTTCGCTTGAAATGGCTGCAGAAATTTGTGTATATACTAACCACAATATTATTGTGGAAGAACTGTAAAACAAAGGAGTGCTAAAATGGTTAAAATGACAAGTTTAACACCCCGTCAAATTGTCGAAAGACTAGACCAGTTCATAATCGGTCAAAAAAATGCCAAGAAAGCTGTAGCAGTTGCATTAAGAAATAGATATCGTAGAAGCCTACTGCATGAAGAGCTTCGTGATGAAGTAAGTCCTAAGAATATTTTGATGATTGGACCAACAGGAGTTGGTAAAACTGAGATTGCAAGAAGGATTGCGAAATTAGTTGGTGCTCCATTTGTTAAGGTAGAGGCAACGAAATTCACTGAAGTGGGTTATGTAGGTAGAGATGTAGAATCTATGGTTAGAGATCTAGTTGAGACATCTGTGCGACTTGTGAAAGAAGAAAAGGTAGCAAGTGTGCAAGAAATAGCAGAGAAAAATGCTAATCGCCGAATTGTCGAATTGCTCGTACCTAGTAATAAAAAGTCCGCCAATTATAAGAACCCTTTAGAAATGTTTTTTGGTGGTGGGAATGATCAACAAGAGAGCGATCATGAGCAACAAGATGATCAGTCAATTCAGCAAAAGCGTAAAGTAGTGAAAACAAAGCTTGAAAATTTAGAGCTAGAAGATGAAATAATCACTGTTGAAATAGAAGAACAGCAGCCGTCTATGTTTGATATGCTCCAAGGTTCGGGTATGGAACAAATGGGGATGAATATGCAAGATGCACTTGGTGGATTAATGCCAAAGAAAAAGAAGAAGCGAAAACTTACAGTAAGCGAAGCTAGAAAAGTTTTAACGAACGAAGAAGCACAAAAGCTTATTGATATGGATGAAGTAGGTTCTGAAGCCATCTATAGAGCAGAACAATCTGGTATGATCTTTATCGATGAAATTGATAAAATCGCAAGTAAAAACTCAGGTGGCTCCTCAGCAGATGTTTCTCGCGAGGGTGTGCAAAGAGATATTCTTCCTGTCGTTGAAGGATCAACGGTTGTAACGAAATATGGTACAGTAAAAACCGATCATGTCTTATTCGTTGCAGCTGGAGCATTCCATACCGCTAAACCGTCTGATTTAATACCTGAATTGCAAGGACGTTTCCCGATTAGAGTCGAATTGACAAAATTAACTGTGGATGATTTTGTGAAAATATTAGTTGAGCCTGATAATGCCTTAATCAAACAATATCAAGCATTATTGGAAACAGAAGGTATACAAATTGAATTTTCTGACGATGCTATACGTAGGATTGCAGAATTTGCTTATGATGTAAATCAAAATACCGATAATATTGGAGCAAGACGATTGCAAACGATTATGGAAAAAATGCTTGAAGACCTTTCGTTTGAAGCGCCTGAGGTAACATTAGAGAAGATTGTGATTACGCCACAATATGTAGAAGAGAAGCTCGGGGAAATTTCTAAGAATAAAGATTTAAGTCAATTTATATTATAATCCTTATTTGATGAAATTTCATTGTACTCCTAATCAAGCAAATCTTAGCAAAAAAATAAGTAACGAAACATTCAAGGGATTGAAATAATGTTCCAAAGTTATAGGAGGAAAAATCAATGAATTTATTAAAAAAATCAAGAACAATTAATGCAATGCTACAAAAGGCTGCAGGTAAGCCAGTTAACTTCAAAGAAATGGCAGAAACTTTAAGTGCTGTTATCGAAGCAAATATCTATGTAGTAAGCCGTAGAGGTAAACTATTAGGATATGCTGCGAACCAACAAATCGAAAATGAGCGAATGAAGAAAATGCTTGAAGATCGTCAGTTCCCAGAAGAGTACACTAAAAACTTATTTAACATTCAAGAGACATCATCTAACTTAGATGTGAATAGTGAATATACTGCATTCCCTATCGAAAATAAGGAGTTATTTGGCGCTGGATTAACGACAATTGTTCCTATTATCGGTGGAGGAGAACGTTTAGGTACCCTCATTCTGGCAAGAGTGGAAGATGCTTTTGAAGATGATGATTTAGTTTTAGCTGAATATGGTGCTACAGTAGTAGGTATGGAAATTCTTCGTGAAAAAGCAGAAGAAATTGAAGAAGAAGCTAGAAGTAAAGCAGTTGTACAAATGGCGATTAGCTCTTTATCATACAGTGAGTTAGAAGCAATTGAACATATCTTTGAAGAGTTAGACGGAAAAGAAGGTCTATTAGTTGCTTCAAAGATTGCCGATAGAGTTGGAATCACACGTTCGGTTATCGTTAATGCACTAAGAAAATTAGAAAGTGCTGGCGTAATTGAATCAAGATCATTAGGGATGAAAGGTACTTATATTAAAGTATTAAACGATAAATTCCTTTTCGAGTTAGAAAAATTAAAATCTAACTAAGAAGTAAAATAAAAAAACTTTTAAAATAACACGGAGACGCAGTGATGCGTTACCGTGTTATTTTTATGGTGTCAAATTTTTCTGTATTACAACTTTATTACGAACGAAATAATAAAGTAATAACGAATAAAGTAGAACTTTGAACCTATTTTTAAAAAACAAAATTCTTATAGTTCTTTATGCCTATTCAAAAATATGTTCGAACGGTTGATTCAACTGATAGTGATTGGTGTTTTTAAAAAATACGGAAAAATGAAGCGTATTTTTACCTAGTAAGAAAAATGTCGAAAATAGGACAAAAGAATTACCAAAAAACCCTTCTAGGTCATAGACTTATTATTTCATATTCTTTACAATGATGATAGATGAAATTATTAGTAAGTGCTAATTGGGGAGAATTTTGGAAAAATGAGGTGAAGTTTGTGAAAGTCTTCTCACAATCCATGTCGATTATCGAAAACGCAATTCAACAAACATCGACAAAACAAAAGGTGATCTCGCAAAATATCGCAAATGTTGACACGCCAGGATATAAAGCGAAAGATGTAAGCTTCAAATCTGCTTTTGATTCCGCATTATCTAACATGAATACATATAAAACGGATGAAAGGCATTTTGATTTCACGCCATCTAATTTAAATACCACCGTCTTGACGAAGAAAAATGTAACCTATAACGAAAGTGGTAACAGTGTAGATATGGATCAGGAAATGTCAGAGCTTGCAGCAAACCAAATTCAATATAACGCATTGGTTGACCGCATGAGCAGTAAATTTAATGGACTCGAAAACGTAATTAAGGGAGGTAGATAATCGATGACTATCTTTCATAGTTTAGATACAACAGCTTCCGCACTGACAGCGCAAAGGTTAAGGATGGATGTCATCTCTTCAAATATGGCCAATGCTGATTCTACTCGCAGCGTGACTGGGGAAGACCCTTATAGAAGAAAATCTGTCGTGCTTCAAGCGAAAGATAACGGCTTTTCATCATTTTTACAAACAGCAATAAATGAAAAAGGCCAAACGGGTAATGGTGTAAAGGTAACGAGAATTGTTGAGGATGAAACGCCTTTTGAACTCGTCTATAATCCATCTCATGCTGATGCTAACGCAGAAGGGTATGTAGAAATGCCAAATGTGGACCCATTAAGAGAAATGGTAGATTTGATGAGTGCAACACGTTCATATGAAGCAAACGTCACTGTATTTAATGCGAATAAGAATATGCTCTTGAAGGCATTGGAAATAGGCAAATAAGAAGGAGACTAAGAGATGAATATTAATAGCTTCTCTCCCGTCGTACATACAAATAGTCCGGATAATGCTCAAAATGTAAAAGAGATTACACCGAGTGATGCACATAATAGCTTTGCTTCGGCTTTGAAAAGTGCAATTGATAGTGTAAATGAAAGGCAAATATCATCGGATGAAATGACGACAAAACTTGCTACGGGGCAGGATGTTGATCTTCACGACGTAATGATCACCGCTCAAAAAGCGAGTGTATCCATGTCTTTAACACTAGAAGTACGTAACAAGGCAGTCGAAGCATATCAAGAGATGATGAGAATGCAAGTGTAAAACATGTATTCTCGTCTGATGACTAACCAAGGACCATCGGGGGATTTTTAGATGAAAGATTCTTTGCAAGCATATGGTACAAAGGTGAGAACGTTCTGGGATGCGAAAACAAAGGGGCAAAAGGCTCTAATAATCGGTGCTCCGTTATTATTAATCATTGGTATTAGTATCATTGTTTTTCTTTCGACCAGAACCACCTTAGTCCCACTATATAGTAACCTGACACCCTCAGAAACAGGCAGTATAAAAGAAAATTTAGATGCTAAGGGGATTAAGTCAGAAATCGTTGAAGGTGGTACAGCTATTAAAGTACCAGAAGAACAAGTAGATAGCCTCATGGTAGAGCTAGCTGCAGAAGGTATCCCAGATAGCGGTAATATTGATTACTCATTTTTTAGTCAAAATGCTGGGATCGGGATGACGGAAAATGAATTTGACGTGATGAAACTAGATGCGATGCAGTCTGAATTAGCAGAGTTAATGAAAGGTATTGATGGTATTAACAACGCTAAAGTCATGATAAACATGCCTGAATCTGGTGTGTTTTTAAATGAAACAGAGGAACAAGCATCGGCGTCTATCGTTTTAAACACGGATCCAGGTTATAAATTCGAAAATCAACAAATCCAAGCACTCTATCATTTAGTGTCTAAAAGTGTACCTAATTTACCTACTGATAATATCGTCATAACTAATCAAAACTTTGAGTACTTTGACTTGAAAAACAGTGAAGAATTTTCGACAGGCAATCAATTTGCCGTACAACATGAAATAAAAAAAGAAATCGAAAAGGATATCCAACGTCAAGTGCAAACGATGCTAGCTACCTTAATGGGTCAAGAAAAAGTAGTGGTGTCTGTTACAGCAGATGTCGATTTTACACAAGAGAATAGAGAAGAAAATCTTGTCGAACCAGTAGATGAAGAGAATATGGAAGGAATAGCCATTAGTGCACAAAAGCTAACAGAAACCTTTACAGGGAATGGAGATACAGAAGGGGGTATCCCGCAAAGTGAAGATGGTGCGGATGCACTCGGCTCTTCTTATGTTGAAGGTTCAAATAGCAACGGCGATTATGAAAAAATAGAAGAAACAATTAATAATGAAGTAAACAGAATAAGAAAAGAAATTGTTGAAAGCCCGTATAAAGTTAGGGATTTGGGCATTCAAGTAATGGTGGAACCACCTGATGCTAATAATCCAAATTCATTGCCACAAGATCGAATTAATGATATTACGCAAATCTTATCAACCATTATCCGTACATCTATCGATAAAGATACATTGGATGAAACGTTAACTGATGAAGAGCTACAAAATAAAATAGCTGTCTCCGTTCAAGAGTTCAATGGAAAAGTTGAGTTTCCAAATGAAGAAGCAGCAACGATTCCTTGGTGGATATATTTGGTTGTCGGATTACTATTATTAGTAATTATATTATTACTATGGTTATTTTTACGTAATAAAAAAGAGAAAGAAGAAGAGATTGTAGAGTATGAAGTGGAAGAGCAATTAAATGATTCTATACCTGATGTACATCAGGAAAAGGAAACAGAGGCAAGCATCCGAATCAAGCAATTAGAGAAGCTAGCTAAAGAGAAACCGGAAGACTTTGCCAAGCTCCTAAGAACATGGATTACGGAAGATTAGGAGGCCAGTCAAGCGTGAAAAGGGAGAAGAAAAATCTTTCAGGACGGCAAAAAGCAGCCATTTTATTAATATCTTTAGGTCCAGATATTGCTTCTAATGTGTATAAGCATTTAAGTGAAGAAGAGATTGAAAAGTTGACTTTAGAAATATCCGGTGTAAGAAAAGTAGACACTGAGGCAAAAGAAGATGTGCTAGATGAATTTCATCAAATCGCTCTTGCTCAAGATTACATTGCGCAAGGGGGGATCGGATACGCGAAGACTGTGCTCGAAAAGGCATTAGGAAACGAACAAGCAACAGCGATAATAAATCGTTTAACTTCGTCGCTTCAAGTGAGACCATTCGATTTTGCCAGAAAAGCTGACCCAACACAAATATTGAATTTTATTCAGAATGAACATCCGCAAACCATTGCGTTAATTCTTTCTTATTTAGAACCACAGCAGGCTGGTCAAATACTGTCGGAATTACCTCAAAATACGCAAGCAGATATTGCTAGAAGAATCGCAGTAATGGACGGCACTTCTCCTGAAATTATTAATGAGGTCGAACAGATTTTAGAAAGAAAGCTGTCCGCTACTGTTACACAAGATTATACGCAAACTGGTGGAGTTGAGTCTGTAGTAGAAGTGCTCAATGGAGTGGATCGCTCAACTGAACGTACGATTCTTGATGCATTAGAAATTCAAGATCCAGATTTAGCTGAAGAAATAAAGAAAAGAATGTTTGTGTTTGAGGATATTGTTACGCTTGATAATAAAGCGATTCAACGAGTGATAAGAGATTGTGCAAGTGAAGATCTTATGCTTTCTTTGAAAGTGTCTAGTGAAGAAGTAAAAGAGATTATTTATAAAAATATGTCACAGCGTACTGTGGATACATTTAAAGAGGAAATGGAATTTTTAGGACCAGTTCGACTTCGAGAAGTCGAAGAAGCACAATCAAGAATTGTCGCAATTGTACGCAGACTGGAAGAAGCTGGGGAGATCATCGTCGCCAGAGGCGGAGGGGATGATATTATTGTCTAGGTTATTTAAACATTCTTCTCACGATTACTTAAGTGAAGAGGAGCAAATAACAATCTCTATTCGGCCGATGTTTAAACAATCAGAGGATCATCCATCACAGCAGATGTCTGCCTATTATGACCAGGTGATTAATGAAGCAGAGAAGAGAGCGGAGGAAATTATTCAATCAGCAAATCAGCATGCTGATCGCATATATCAAACAGTTCAAGAAGAAAAGGAAAAGGCAAAAGAAGAACAAGAATTGGTACGTAAAGAGGCATATGAAGAAGGTTATCTCACCGGGATGAGTAAGGGTAAAGAAGATGGATTTAACTCATATTCATCTAGATTAGCAGAAGTAAAAGAGATAATTAATGCAGCAAAAACTGATTATGAAGAAACTATTCAGTCAGCGGACCGAACGATATTAAAAATTAGTATGAATGTAGCAGAGAAAATCATTGCAACGGAATTAACTCATCATACGGAGCACTATCAATCTTATGTAAAAAACGCATTAAAAGAAGCCAAGCATTACAAAAACATTAAACTTATTGTTCATCCTGATAAATATCTAGAGTTATTAAGCTATAAGGATGAACTAAAGGCAATGTTACCAGTTGAAGCTGGCCTATATATCCTTCCCGATGAAGAACTTTCTGTAGTAGATTGTGTGATTGATTCAGATAATGGTCGAATTGATGCCACGTGTAAAAGCCAAATAGACGAGATCAAAGAAAGACTATCAGAATGGTTGGAGACCCATCATGAACTTGGATAAGTTATTAGAGGAAATCCATGTCACAGATAGTTTCAAAAAATACGGGAGAGTCAAGAGAGTTGTTGGCCTAATGATCGAATCTCAAGGGCCGGTTAGTTCCATTGGTGATGTTTGCTATATTCATGTACAAGGTAAGAAGAGCAGGAAGATACGTGCAGAAGTGGTCGGATTTAAAGATGAGAATATTATTCTTATGCCGTATACAACGGTTACTGATATATCGCCTGGGAGTTTAGTAGAAACAACAGGAAAACCGTTAGAAATTAAAGTTGGGACTTCTCTTGTAGGGAATGTCCTTGATTCCTTGGGACAACCATTAGACGGGTCTCTACTTCCAAAAGGTTTAAGAGAGGTGCCAACAGAACAAGAGCCACCAAATCCCCTATTGCGACCACCCATTAGTGAACCAATTGAAGTAGGCGTTAGGTTGATTGATAGTTTACTAACAGTTGGTAATGGCCAAAGAGTGGGGATTTTTGCAGGTAGTGGTGTTGGTAAAAGCACCCTACTCGGCATGATTGCCAGAAATACAAAAGCAGACATTAATGTTATTGCTTTAATTGGTGAAAGAGGAAGAGAAGTCCGTGAGTTTATCGAGAGAGATCTTGGTCCTGAAGGATTAAAACGTTCAATTGTCATTGTAGCTACCTCTGATCAACCGCCATTAATGAGAATAAAAGGGGCCTATACTGCGACAGCCATTGCAGAATACTTTCGTGGCAAAGGTATGAAGGTTATGATGCTAATGGATTCTGTTACTCGGGTAGCAATGGCGCAACGGGAAATAGGTTTAGCAATTGGCGAACCCCCGACAACAAAAGGCTATACGCCATCAGTTTTTTCTGTTTTACCTAAGCTGTTAGAGAGAACTGGCACCTCCATAGAGGGGTCCATCACTGCCTTTTATACAGTGCTTGTTGATGGTGATGATATGAATGAACCAATTGCTGATACTGTGAGAGGTATATTGGATGGTCATTATGTGTTAGATAGAGAGCTCGCTAATAAGGGACAATATCCTGCTGTAGATGTACTCAAAAGTATCAGTCGTGTAATGAATCAAATTAGTAGTAAGAGGCATATAAAAGCAGCTGAGAGTTTAAGAGAATCACTTAGTACTTATAGGCAATCAGAGGATTTAATTAATATCGGTGCATATAAGAAAGGATCATCACAAGAAATAGATCGAGCGATTGCTTTATATCCACAAATTTTAAATTTTCTTAAACAACAAACGGATGAAAAAGTGACGATTGATGATGGAATTGAACAACTATTTGCGCTAGTTGGAGAAGGAGCACAGTAACAAATGTCTTTTAAATATAAGTTCGAGAAAATTATGCATGTAAAAGAACGTGAAAAAGATGAAGCTTTGGATATTTATAATCAAGCGACGAGACGTTTTGAAGAAGCTGCGACCAAACTATATGATTTGCTAAAGAAAAAAGAAGATTTAGATAGATTGCAATCAGAAAGACTAGTTAGTGGTTTACAAGTAGTGGAAATGCGTTATCAGCAACAGTTTATTTCGAATTTAGAAAAGACAATTAGTCATTATCAAAAAAGAGTAATGAATGCCCGTACTCAAATGTACTATTATCAAGAAAAGCTTGCAGAAAAAATGACAGAGTACAAGAAATATGAAGTCATTAAAGATAAGAAGAAGATGCAATACGTATCAGAAATGAAGAGATTAGAAAATATTGAAATGGATGATATTTCAATCCAGCAATTTATCCATAAAGAACTTTAGGTGATAAGATGGAAAGTCACAAAGAGAAAAAGTCTAGACCGGTCATTAAGATATTTATGATCATTGCCACCACTTTAATTGGACTTATCGCAATTGGATTATTAATCCTAACTGTAAGTGGATATAACATTTTTGATGTGGCGAAAAAGTATGGTCAAAATGTTCCTGTTCTATCTACCCTTTTTGAAGAAGATCAAACAGAAATGATGCAAACAATGGAAAATAGACTGATCGAACTAGAGGCAGAGGTAAATGACCGTGAGGCAAGAATTGAGCAACTGCAAAATCAAGTAGAAAGTAAAGATAATGAATTAAATAAAGCAAACCAAGAAAAAACACGATTAGAGAATAGAGTAGACGAATTAGTTTTAATGAAAGAAGAGAATAAGCGGGCATTTAGTGACATTATTAAAACTTATGAAGAAATGGCTGCTAAAAAAGCTGCGCCTATTTTATCTAATATGAATGAAGAAGAAGCGGTGCGAATCCTGGCAGAGGTAAAACCTGAAGTACTTGCTGATATACTGGCAAAAATGGAACCAACAAAAGCTGCTTCATTTACAAGCCTGGTAACAGCGTCTGTAGAAAATACTTCTACCACAGATGACGATGAGAAAGCCGCTGAATAAAGAGGGAGATGTTTCATGGAACTCATGTCACTGTTACCTATAAGTAATAACCATCAATCTACTAAAGAAATATCAGCTAATGAGAAGATGGGTAAAGGCGATTTCGCTCAATTTTTAGGGAGTGTTCTGTCAAATGTGGAAACGGTCAGTCCGAATAGCGACGTCACGAAAGATACAGTTACAGAGCAAGATGATTTGCTATCTCTTCTCGGGGTATTAGAGTGGGAAGATTTGCCGGAAGAATGGCAACCGTTTATGTATATCGACTTACGTGATGAACCGCTTGTTGTAGAACAGGCTAGTCAGTTATTAAACATTGAAGAAGAAGAGATGGAATTGATTTTTACTCATATCCAGTCATTGTTGACAAATCAAGCTAATATTTCTACAGATCTTCAAACGACAGAAGCTCGAGAGAATTTTCTTTCAAAGTTAGTTTCAGCAGTGGAAGGTGGACGTGCGCAAACGCAAACAACTGACCTTATCACTCAGAACAAAGCCGTCTTCCAAACAATAAAGCTTGTACAAATGATGAATCAACAAACAGAACCATCACCATTTAATCAACAACAATTAGCTGGTCTCGTAAAAGACATCGTGAAAATACTAGAAAACGAAGCAGTAGTACCGATACCTCAATCCATTTCTTTAAAAGCCCAAGAGGCACAACTTCGAACACAACAGTTGGTCAATCATTCACCACTAAGCATGACGTTAATAAATAGTGAGCAGAAGCAAATGGAAACAGAAGTGGAAATACGAGCAACAATTAGTAAAGGAATAGAGGATCAAAATCTGGACATTAAGACTGTGCAAGTTCCTACAAATCCGGTTGCAATCTCTAAGAACGATACTTTACAGTTGCATATTCCACAAAATGGAAAACCAATTCCGGCAGAACAATTAGTAAAACAGTTTGAGAATACCTTATCTCGTGCCAAATTTACGACGGTTAATGGAATACAAAAACTGAGCATACAACTCACACCAGAACATTTAGGCACATTGAAGATAGAAATTGTCCAAAAAGATCAAGTGATGATTGCTAGAATTATTGCAAGTACACAGGCAGCCAAAGATGCATTTGAATCTAGCGCACAAACTCTCAGACAAGCATTTCATACACAAAATATCAATGTCGATAAGATCGAAATTTATCAAACCTCATTAGAACAAAAGCATGCAGAGGAATCGTTCAATCAAAGAGAGAAGAATCAACCAAATCAAGATGGTGATGGTCATAACGGCAGAGATGAACAAGAGACTAAAGCAACCTCTTTCTTCGATGAATTAGAAGCAGAATTATTAAATCTAAAGGTTTAGGTGGTACGTTATATGACAAACAGTATTGATTCTTCTTTATTGCTATCACAATCACAAGCAGCCAATACCAGTAATAGCAATACATTAGGTAAAGATGACTTTTTAAAACTATTAATGGTTCAACTTCAAAATCAAGACCCAACAAGCCCGATGGATGATAAAGAATTCATTTCACAAATGGCTCAGTTTTCTTCTTTAGAACAAATGACTAATCTGACAACAAGTATGGAAGAAATGATCAACATTCAAGAGCAGAACCAATTACTATCTTATTCTCATTTTGTAGGTAAAGAGATTACTTGGCATAAATTAAATACTAATGAGGCTAATGTGGAAGTTGATCAAGGAACTGGAAAAGTTGCTTCCATACAGTTCAAAGATTCTACTGTCACATTTATTCTTGAAGATGGAACCGAGTTATCACCAAGTAATATTTCTGAACTAAATCAGCCAACGATTGATGAGAATACATTAGTTCAATCTAGTTTATTAATCGGAAAAGAAATTACTTATCAGGATGATCAAGGGGAAAATCAAATAGCTAAAGTGGAGTCAGTGTCCTTTAAAGATGGACAAACATATTTTCATATTTCAGGTTCTGAAAAATTAATTACCCCTCAGCAAATTATGAAAATTGAATAAAAGCGAAATGATATATTTGATGATTTAAAGGAGGAAATGCAATGTTACGCTCAATGTATTCAGGGATCAGTGGAATGAAGAATTTTCAAACAAAATTAGATGTAATTGGTAATAATATCGCCAATGTTAATACTGCCGGTTTTAAGAAGAGTAGAGTGACATTTAAAGATGCAATGAATCAAATGGTGGCTGGTCCATCCTCGCCGACAGAATTACGTGGGGGGCGAAATGCAACACAAGTTGGCCTAGGGTCTACTTTGGCTACTATCGATGTTATTCACTCTGGATCGAGTATGCAAACGACCGGTAGAGCATTGGATTTAGGCATTGAAGGAGATGGTTACTTTATCGTTCAGCAAGGCGGCGCCCAGTATTATACGCGCGCAGGTAATTTTTATTTGGATGATGATGGCAGTCTAGTGAATAGTGAGGGTTTAAAAGTACAGGCATATAATAGCAACGGTGTATTAGGTGATGTGGTTGTAAATGTGAATGCCACCCTTCCTTCAGTAACAACAGAATCAATCACTATCCAAGGAAATCTAGCAAAAGATGCGAATGTTGGAACGGTATTCAATCAACAAATAAAAACAATTGACAGTAATGGCAATGCCCATGCGTCAACTGTGTACTTTAAAAAGGTGGGCGAAAATAGCTGGGGTGTCTTTTTTGATGAAGAGCCAAAACCATCTTCTGTTGGTACAATCACAAGTTCAAATGAAGACGCTGGAAATATTAGTGTGAAAAATCCAGAAGGTTACAAGGGGACACAAACAGGAGAATGGGAAGTTGAGTTAAATAATGATGTATATACGATTTCAACACCTGATGGTGAGGTAACTGTAGATGCTTCTGCAGTGGAGAATGGCGTCTTATCTGCCCATGGCTTACAAATTGATGTATCAAATGTGAAAGAAAATGGTACTTGGACGTTTAATGTTACGGCACCCACCCAACCTGAGGATAATCTTACATTAAGCTTTGATGCCAATGGACAAATCGTAGGTGCTGATGCGTTAAAAGAAGGCATTAGAATACCAGTTCCTTCAGGTGTAACAGATAATATGGCAACGGCTGAAGATGAAAGTCAATTATTAGTTAATCTTGATTTTTCTGCACTTACACAAGTAGAAGGAGCATCGAATGCCAATGTATTCCCTGATGGTTATACGGAAGGGAAACTGGAAAGCTTTAACATTGGTGCATCTGGTGAAATTAATGGTGTCTATTCAAATGGTCTTATCGATATTCTTGGAACGATCGCTTTAGCCAAATTTAGCAATAGCTCAGGGTTAACAAAAGCTGGTAATAACCTTTATCAAGCTTCTGCCAACTCAGGTGTGGCTAATATTGGTATGGCAGGTGACGGAAGAGGGAGCTTAGCAGCAGGATCACTTGAAATGTCTAATGTTGATTTATCAGAAGAATTTACTGAAATGATTACTGCCCAAAGAGGCTTCCAAGCAAATACAAGAATTATTACGACGTCTGATGAGATCCTTCAAGAACTAGTTAACTTGAAACGTTAAAAAGGGAGGTTTAGGCAAGCTTAGGTTTGCCTATTACAATAAATTGATAAAATTATCGAGATTAAATGGTCAATCGTTTAGGTTAAATGCGTTTTATATCGAAACAGTCGAATCATTTCCTGATACAACAATCACACTTACCAATGGTAAAAAGTATGTTGTGAAGGAAAATGAATTAGAAGTAGTGGAAAGGATTCAGCAGTTCTACCAGGCTGTTGGTATGATTAAAGCTCATTCTATGTGGGAGGAGAACGGTGAAGATGAATAAAAAATGGCTCATCGTTGGAATTCTGTCATTGTTACTAGTTATTAGTGGTTCGTTATTTTACTTTACGGATGTATTTGCAAAGGATGCAAATGAGTCTTCTATTGATGATATTCTTGAACGCACTGTCTCTATTGACCAGATTACGACAAATCTAGCAAGTGACGATTATATACGGATATCTTTTACTATCCAAGTGGAGAGTAAAAAGGCGAAAGAAGAGTTAGAGAAAAGAGATTTCCAAGTGAAGAACTTAATGATCCAAGAGTTATCAGAAATGCAAGCAGATGATTTAAGAGGTAAAGATGGTCAACTATTATTACAGAAAAATTTAACAAAAAAAATAAATGACCTGATGGAATCGGGCAAAATTGAAAAAATCTATATAACTGAATCAATCCTCCAATAACATAATTGCTGACAGATTACTCATCTTTTAAAAATAAGAGTTTAATTCAAAGATATGGAGGTGACTTTTTTGCCAGGAGAAGTTTTATCGCAAAGTGAAATAGATGCGCTTCTATCAGCCCTTTCAACTGGAGAGATGGACGCTGATCAACTGAAAAAGGAACAGAGTGAGCGCAAAATTAAAACATATGATTTTAAACGTGCTCTTAGGTTCTCTAAAGATCAAATTAGAAGCATAACAAGGATTCATGAAAATTTTGCTCGGTTATTAACAACGTACTTTTCTGCACAATTAAGAACTTATGCGCAAATTTCAGTGACGTCTACTGATCAAATTCCATATGAAGAGTTTATTAGTTCTGTTCCAAAAATGACAATCCTTAATGTTTTCGATGTGCCACCACTTGATGGGAAAATATTGATCGAAGTAAATCCCAATATCGCATACGCATTAATGGATCGCATGATGGGTGGCAAAGGATCTAGCTTAAATAAAGTAGAAAACCTAACAGAGATAGAAACAAAAATTATGTCTAATACGTTTTCGAAAGCTTTTCTTCTCTTGAAAGAGGCTTGGAGTAATGTAATAGACATCGAGCCAAGTTATGCAGATTTTGAAGTCAATCCTCAATTCTTGCAGATGGTCTCACCTAATGAAACAGTTGTCGTAATATCTCTCACTGCCACAATAGGCGAGGCGAGTGGAATGATTAACATTTGTATCCCGCATGTGGCATTAGAAGCCATTATGCCAAAGTTATCAGTAAGATATTGGATTGAATCAGATGTAAAGAACAGAGAGCCTGAAGAGATAGAACGATTAACAAAGAATATTGAGATGGCCAGTATTCCCGTTGTCTGTGAATTAGGATCGACGGATATTAATATTGAAGATTTCTTAGATTTAACAATTGGTGATGTGATTGAGTTGGATCAGGGCATTAACGAACCGATGCAGATTAAAGTTGGCGAAATTCAAAAATTCACAGGACAACCTGGGAAAGTCCATAAAAAAATGGCTGTACAAATTTTGGATTTTGTGAAAGGAGAAGAAGAAAATGAGTAATGATATGCTTTCACAAGATGAAATTGATGCATTGTTAAAAGGAACGGGAGACGAGAACGAAACATTTTTTCGTTCTGCTCCAGAAGAGCAAGACAAAGGGCAAGAACTAACGCTTATTGAACAAGATGCTCTTGGAGAAATAGGTAATATTTCATTTGGTAGTTCGACGACAGCTTTGTCTACGTTATTAAATCAGAAGGTAGAAATAACGACTCCTTCTGTTTCTGTTATTGAATATGATAAATTAATCGAAGAATTCCCCCATCCTTATGTTGCCATTAAGGTGAATTATACAGAAGGGTTCAAGGGAACGAATATTCTTGTTATTAATCAACATGATGCATCAATCATTGCCGATTTGATGCTTGGTGGTGATGGAAGTCAACCATCGCCAGATATGGGAGATATTCATTTAAGTGCGGTGCAAGAAGCAATGAATCAAATGATGGGCTCAGCTGCTACTTCAATGTCCACTATTTTTGGGAAAAGGGTGGATATATCACCTCCGACAATTGATATACTTAATTTAACGACAGGTGAAGGGGCAGAAACGATTCCTAGGGAAGATCCTCTAGTGAAAATCTCTTTTCGCATCATCATTGGTCAATTAATTGATTCTCATATTATGCAAGTATTACCTTATCACTTTGCCAAAAGCTTAGTGAAGGAGTTATTACAAACAACAGCTGAAGAACAAAGTGACAAGGAAATGGAACAACAAAAAGCAAATGTTGTTCAACCGCAAGAGATTGCACAGATGAAAGAGACAAGCTCATCTTTAACAATGAGTGATATGTCTCATAGCTCTACTGAGAATGGTGATACATATAGTCAGCCTAATGATTATCAACAACCAACTGAGCCAATGCAAAAACAAGTGGCACAGGCGCAGATTCAGCCGGCCAACTTTTTAGAGTTTGGTTCGCAACAACCAGCTGAAAAGCAAACGAATAATTTGGATATGCTCTTAGACATACCTTTGCAGCTAACAGTCGAATTAGGACGTACCAAAAGATCTGTAAGAGAAATTTTAGATATGACGCAAGGGTCAATTATTGAATTAGATAAATTGGCAGGCGAACCAGTAGATATTTTAATAAATAGTAGATTAATAGCAAAAGGTGAAGTGGTTGTAATAGATGAAAACTTCGGTGTAAGGGTCACTTCAATAATCAGTCAACAAGATCGTCTTAAAAAGTTAAGGTAACCAAGGAGGAATAGAAAATGTCTCAAAAAATATTAATTGTCGATGACGCAGCTTTTATGAGAATGATGATTAAAGATATATTGGTGAAAAATGGTTTTGAGGTTGTAGGTGAGGCAGCAGATGGTTTACAAGCCGTTGAAAAGTACAAAGAAACAATGCCTGATTTAGTTACAATGGATATTACCATGCCGGAAATGGACGGAATCACAGCATTAAAGGAAATCAAAAAGATTAATAGTCAAGCTAAGATTATTATGTGTTCTGCTATGGGACAGCAGGCGATGGTGATCGATGCCATTCAAGCAGGTGCAAAAGATTTTATTGTTAAACCATTTCAAGCAGATAGGGTTATCGAGGCGATTTCAAAAACATTGAATCAATAAGCCGTAAGAAGTGAGATGTAATGAACATGTATAAACAAGTAATAGGAAGAATATGTCTACTAACCATTTCCTGCTTATTTTTGACGCAGTTACTTCATGTGACTGCGTCAGCTGAATCTAGAAGTGTTGAGGAAATGGTGAAGGATGAGGAAAAATCCGCAGAGAAAAATGAGGTTGAACCAAATATACACTCAGAAGAAATAACAGCAGACACTGCGGAAGTCGGGTTAAACGCTTGGGATTTTATTCAGATGATTTTTGCTACAGTGTTTGTTGTTGGATTGTTATATGGATTGTTAAAGTTTGTTAATAAAAAGAGCCGCTCTTATAAATCAACCAATGTCGTTAATCACCTTGGTGGGACTGCCTTAGGTCAAAATCGCTCGGTGCAAGTCGTCAAAATAGGTGAAAAAGTGTATATACTAGGCGTTGGTGAAAATGTACAACTCATCAGTGAGGTCGCTGATAAAGAAGAGCGGGATACTTTATTAAAAAATTATGAAGAACAAGGCGACCAGTCATTGCCAGCAAAACAGTTTCTTACTCAACCTTTCAAGATAATGAAGAAGTCGAAAAGTGAACAAGTTAAGAACCAATCGTTTCAAGATATTCTTAGTAAACAACTGGCAGATATGAAAAAAAAACGTTCCGACCAACTTGAAAACTTGAAGAAAGGTAATCACGAACATGAATGAAGTAATGGAGATATTTAATAACAGTTCACCCGATAATATTTCAACATCTATTAAACTGTTACTAATGTTAACGGTACTTTCTTTAGCGCCAAGTATTTTAATATTAATGACATGCTTTACGCGTATCGTGATTGTTCTCTCTTTCGTTAGGACGGCATTAGCTACTCAATCTATGCCTCCCAATCAAGTGATAATTGGACTTGCCTTATTTTTAACTTTTTTTGTGATGGCGCCTACTTTTCATGAGGTTAACGAACAAGCATTATCACCCCTATTCAATGAAGAAATTGATCTAGAGGAAGCATATGATAGAGCTTCCCTTCCCTTAAAAGAGTTTATGAGTGCTCATACGAGAGAAAAGGATCTACAGCTATTTCTAGATTATTCAGGAGCTGAAAAGCCTTCTTCTATCGAGGAGATTCCATTAACAGCACTAGTGCCAGCATTTGCTATTAGTGAAATTAAAACAGCCTTCCAGATTGGTTTTATGATTTTTATTCCTTTTCTAGTCATTGATATGGTCGTAGCCAGTGTATTAATGTCGATGGGAATGATGATGCTTCCACCTGTAATGATCTCATTACCTTTTAAGATTTTATTGTTCGTGTTAGTTGACGGTTGGTATTTAGTAGTGAAATCACTACTACAAAGTTTTTAAGTAAGGGAATGTTAGAGAAATGACTTCGGAAACCGTAATTTCAATCGCCGAGCAGGGGATAATGGCAGTACTAATTGTATGCGGACCATTATTATTACTAGCCTTAGTGGTCGGCTTAATTGTGAGTATCTTTCAAGCAACAACACAAATTCAAGAACAGACGCTAGCATTTGTGCCAAAGATTGTCGCTGTGTTAGTTGGTATAGTCGTCTTTGGACCATGGATGTTAAATTATATGGTTAGCTATACGAGTGATATTCTTTCTAATTTAACAAGGTATATAGGTTAAAGTTATTATGCAAGAATTATTCAACTATTTTCCAAGTTTCCTATTAGTATTTGTAAGAATTACTTCATTTTTTGTGATGATGCCGATTTTTTCATATAGGAATGTTCCTAATACAATGAAAATAGGGCTTGGCTTTTTTATTGCATGGATTATGGTATTTACACTCGATTTACCATTACTTGAAATAGACAATATGTATATTTTTCTCATTCTTAAAGAAGCATTGGTTGGTTTGTTTATCGGCTTTCTTGCTTATTTATTATTATCGGCGATTCAAACAGCAGGTGGCTTTATCGACTTTCAAATGGGTTTTGCGCTAGCGAATGTCATTGATCCACAAACTGGTGCACAAAGTCCGCTAACGGGTCAATTTTTATACATTATCTCACTTCTATTTCTATTATCGGTCAATGGTCATCATTTATTATTAGACGGAATCTTCTATAGTTATCAATATGTGCCACTAGATCAACCGTGGATTGCGTTTGGAAATGCTAATATGGCTGAATATATGGTGAAAGCTTTTAGTAGAATGTTTGTTATTGCCTTTCAAATGGCTATTCCCGTTGTCAGCTGTTTATTTCTTGTTGATGTGGCATTAGGGATTCTCGCTCGAACTTTCCCTCAGCTAAACGTTTTTGTTGTCGGGTTACCGTTGAAAATTGGTGTAAGCTTCATCATCTTATTTATTGTGATGGGTGTGATGATGTTAGTTGTATCAAAACTGTTTGAAGAAATGTTGTATTTCTTACGAGGCTTGATGAACTTGATGGGAGGGGCATAAAAAATGTTTCTCACACTCGATTTACAGCTTTTTGCTGGAGAAAAGACAGAGAAAGCAACACCGAAAAAGAAACAAGATAATCGTAAGAAGGGGCAAGTTGCAAAAAGCCAAGATGTAAATACCGCTATTATGTTACTAGCTGTTTTTATGTTCTTTTTCTTTGCCGCAGATTTTCTGCAAACTTCCATCATCACAATGCTTGAGCATTCTTTTAATGAATATTTATTACTTGATGTAACGGAAGCATCTGTTTTTAAGATTTTATTGGACATCTTAAAAGAACTAATTATGATTGTCGGCCCAATTATGATAGTGGCCCTTATCGCAGGAATCATTGCAAATTATATACAAGTTGGCGTGTTATTTACGACAAAACCAGTTGAACCGAAGCTTGAGAAGTTAGATCCGATTAAAGGCTTTAAGAGGATTTTTTCTCTCCGAGCCATCGTTGAATTGTTAAAATCGATTCTTAAAATTAGTATCATTGGCGTCGTTGTTTTTTCGATTTTGTGGTTAAGAATTGACGAGATTCTCATTCTTTCACAAAAAACAATAGGGGCTGCAATGAAAACAGTCATTGATTTAACCATCCAAATGGGGATATTTGCTTCCTTAGCGTTATTGGTTCTAGCAATATTAGATTATTTATACCAAAAATATGATTATGAAAAGAATTTACGAATGTCAAAGCAAGATATAAAAGATGAACATAAAAGTTCGGAGGGAGACCCTTTAATTAAATCTAAAATTAAGCAAAGGCAGAGGGAGATGGCGACAAGAAGAATGATGCAAGAAGTGCCAAAAGCAGATGTCATCATTACCAATCCCACTCACTATGCTATCTGTTTGAAATATGATGAGTCGAAAGCAGACGCACCTATTCTTACAGCTAAAGGGGTCGACCATGTCGCACAGAAAATAAAATTAATCGCTAATGAACATAAAGTAATCATGGTAGAGAATAGACCGCTTGCTAGAGGCCTTTATGATCAAGTTGATATTGGCGAGAGTATACCTGAAGAGTTTTTTAAAGCGGTTGCTGAAGTTTTAGCTTATGTATATAAAGTGAAAAACCAATTGGAGAAATGATAACTATTAAAAATAACCATCTATCAAAAGATGGAGAGATAGATTGTTTTATATATCGTTAGGAGAGAATCAGATGGCTGTAAAAGATTTATCGGTGTTGTTGAGCGTTATTCTAATTGTTGCTATGCTCATCATTCCTTTTCCCCATTGGCTATTAAGTATTTTAATTATCATTAATATGGCGCTCGCACTTATGGTTTTACTCATGGCCATGAGTATGAAGGAAGCACTGGAATTTTCTATATTTCCATCGCTTGTTCTTTTAATGACTTTATTTCGCATCGGGTTGAATGTCTCTACGATGCGTGCCATCCTTTCCGAAGGTGATGCGGGAAAAGTGGTTGAAACATTTGGTTCCTTTGTTACTGGAGGTAACGTAATCGTCGGTTTAGTTGTGTTCATCATTCTCGTTATCGTTCAGTTTATTGTTATTACAAAAGGGACTGAGCGGGTTTCTGAGGTTGCAGCAAGAT
Organism: Cytobacillus kochii; assembly: GCF_044790165.1. Lineage (NCBI taxonomy): Bacteria > Bacillati > Bacillota > Bacilli > Caryophanales > Bacillaceae > Cytobacillus > Cytobacillus kochii. Next base: position 1,951,428 of record NZ_CP085254.1, read on the forward strand.
TTACTTTGGATGCAATGCCTGGAAAGCAAATGAGTATTGATGCAGATTTAAATGCTGGGATGATCTCTGAACAAGATGCTAGAAATCGTCGTGAAAAAATCGGGCGGGAAGCAGATTTCTATGGAGCGATGGATGGTGCAAGTAAATTTGTAAAAGGCGATGCCATTGCGTCAATTATTATAACATTAATAAATTTAATCGTTGGAATTATCATTGGTGTCACGCAATTAGGTTTACCAATAGGAGAGGCTGCCACTCATTTTTCTATGTTAACAATTGGTGATGGATTAGTGAGCCAAATACCAGCTCTTCTAATGTCTACTGCTACTGGTTTAGTTGTCACTAGGTCAGCTTCAGAGGGGAATATTGGATCAGATATAACTGGGCAATTATTTTCATATCCTAAAATGCTCTATATTGCCGGCGCGACTATTCTTTTCTTAGGTGTGTTTACACCGATTGGATTGTTATTAACACTTCCTATCGCAGGCTTGTTAATAGCAGGTGGGTATTTTATTTCTAAAACACCAGCACCTGACAAAGAACAATTACAAGAAATTGAAGAAGAAGTGCAAACAGATGAAATGAAAAGCCCTGAGAGTGTGATTAATCTATTAAATGTTGATCCGATAGAATTTGAATTTGGCTATGGGCTTATCCCACTAGCAGATGGGAATCAAGGTGGCGATTTACTTGATCGAATCGTTATGATTAGAAGGCAATTAGCCATAGAGTTAGGAATTATCATCCCTGTCGTTCGCATTAGAGATAATATTCAATTACAACCTAATGAGTATCGACTCAAAATAAAAGGGAATGTCATGGCCAAAGGGGAGCTTTTGTTAGATCATTATCTAGCCATGAGTCCAGGTGTAGAGGAAGATTCTATTGAAGGAATTGACACAATCGAACCCTCATTTGGCTTACCAGCTAAATGGATTAATGAAGACACGAAAGAGCAAGCTGAAATTTACGGTTATACCGTTGTTGATCCCCCCTCAGTTGTGTCCACTCATTTAACTGAAGTGATTAAAAATAATGCTCATGAGTTAATAGGTCGTCAAGAAACGAAGCAATTAATCGATCATTTACAATCAAGTTATCCTATATTGGTGGAAGAAGTCACACCGACGCCTTTAACAACGGGAGATATTCAAAAAGTGCTGGCGAAATTACTTAGAGAAAACATCTCTATTAAGAATCTACCAGTGATATTTGAAAGTTTAGCAGATACTGTTAGATCGACAACTGATACAGATTTATTAACGGAGTATGTTCGCCAAGCACTTGCTAGGCAAATCACCGATCAATTTCATGATGAAGGTGAATCGTTAAAAGTGATTACTTTATCTGGAAAAGTAGAAAAGATTATTGCTGATGGGATTCAGCAAACAGAACAGGGGCGTTTTTTATCGGTAGATCCGACACAAACACAAACGATTTTAGAGTCTCTCGCAAACCAAATCGAACAAAGCTCTATGTTGAATCATACACCAGTGGTCTTATGTTCACCTGCTGTTCGTTTATATGTAAGACAATTGACGGAAAGGTATTTTCCTCAAGTGCCTATTCTCTCTTACAATGAGATTGAAGCTAATGCAGAAGTACAAAGCGTTGGAGTGGTGAATCTATAATGAAAGTGAAAAAATTTACTGTTAATACAATGGCAGAAGGATTAGAGAGAATACGTAAAGATTTAGGACCAGATGCCATGATCTTACAGACGAAAAAAACTAAAAAAGCAACGGGATTTCTCGGTCTCTTTAAAAAGGAGCAACTAGAGATTATGGCAGGTGTCGACCCTGAGGCAAAGCAGCATAAATCTGATCAACCACCAGCCTTTCATACGCAGACTTCTTCAAGTGAGTTAGAGAATATGCAACAAATAATTACGCAGTTGAATGAAGTAAAAGGGCTAATGAAAGAAAAGTCAGACAATTTACATAGGCAAACTGAAATCGTGCCAACAGATGTTAAAACAATGATTGAACGATTACACCATTTGGAATTGCCAGCATTTCTTATAAGTGAGATGACAGACCATCTATTATCGAGATGGTATAAAGAATCAGAGCAATTACGTGATAGCAAGGTGACAGAATGGATAGAAGAATATCTGACTAGTAAACTAGAAGGTATTTCATTTGGCGGTATTACTTTTAATAATAAATTAATTAAACTGGTAGGTCCAACAGGGGTTGGGAAAACAACTACCATTGCTAAACTGGCTGCTGAAGCGGTATTAAAGCATAAGAAACAGGTAGCATTTATTACAACTGATACGTATCGTATTGCTGCTATTGAGCAATTAAGAACATATGCCGATATTTTCCATGCACCTCTAGAGGTTTGCTATTCTGCTGAAGATTATCAACATGCAGTAGAGAAGTTTGCTCATTACGATGTGATATTTATAGATACAGCAGGAAGGAATTATCGTCTCGAGGAAAATATAAAGGAGCTTTCCTCTGTAACAAAAGCCACTGATTCTCCGACTGAGACGTTCCTAGTGCTGTCACTTACTGCAAAAGTAGAAGATATGAAAGAGATCTATGAGCAATTTACCAAAATGGACATTGACCGTTTCCTATTTACTAAAATAGATGAAACAAGCAACCTAAATGCACTAGGAGAAATGGTATTTCGTTTTCAAAAAGGGATTGCTTATATGACAAATGGACAAGAAGTACCCGAAGACTTGCAAGAGATGACAAAGGAGAAATTTTTGAATATCGTTCTCAAAAAGGATTCGGCTTATGTATGATCAAGCAGCTAAACTACGTGATCATTTAAGGAATAATCAACCCTTTATCAATCAAGAAGGTCGTGTCATCTCTGTGATTAGTGGTAAAGGGGGCGTGGGGAAGTCAAATATATCCTTGAATCTATCCATTTTATTGAAAGAGCAACAGAAGAAAGTCTTGTTAATTGACATGGATATAGGTATGGGGAATCAAGATATTCTAATCGGTCGTTCTTTTCCGTTTACTTTAGCTGATTATTTTCATGAAAAGCGCTCATTCTATGAGTTAATAGAAAAGGGGCCATTAGGTATTGATATGATTGCCGGTGGTTCAGGACTCTCAAATATATTGCAACTGGATAAACAAAAGGTGGAAAACTTCCTTGATGATTTAAGTGTCGTTTTAAGGACATATGATTTCATCATTTTAGATATGGGAGCAGGGATGAGTTTGGAAGCTGTTTCATTTATTTCATCTTCTAAAGAAGTGATCGTTGTTACAACACCAGAGCCTCCAGCTATAATGGATGCTTACGGTGCGATAAAACAAATTGCCCGAAATCAGTCGGATGTTCAATTTTCAATGATTATGAATCGCGTTGATGAAATACAGCAAGCTGGTGAAGCATACGAACGTATTTCGGCAGTAGTCAAGAAGTTCTTACAATTGGAAATTGTATATTTAGGATGTGTGTTTGAAGATAAAAAAGTGAAAAAAGCCGTTCAACACCAAGTCCCTTTTGTCCAATTGGATCGACAAGGACAAGCTGCTAAACAATTAGCACTCATTACTTCTCAATTATTAAATGAAATAGAAGGAGTGGAACAAGGAAGCAGTACTTCTTTTATCCAGCGTTTAAAACATTTGCTTTTAAGTAGGAGGTGATGGGTGTGAGTAAGATAAAGGTAGTTGTAATTGATGACTCAGCATTTATGAGAAAGCTAATTACCGATTTTTTATCTGGAGATCCACTAATAGAAGTAATAGGTGTAGCGAGGAATGGGGAAGAGGGCGTCCGTGAAGTGATTCAAAAACAGCCTGATGTCGTTACACTAGATATTGAAATGCCTATTATGAATGGACTTGAGGCGCTGCAAAAAATAATGGCAAATAAACCTCTACCAGTTATCATGTTATCTAGTGCCGCGAAAGTAAGTACAGATCATACGATACTAGCATTTAAATATGGCGCATTTGATTTTATAGAAAAGCCATCGGGTCCAATTTCCTTAGATTTATATAAAATCAAGCATGATTTAATAGAAAAAGTGAAAATAGCCCGACAAACAAACATGAAATCGTTAATTAGTCCTATAAATCAACCCCATAAAAACATAAAAACATCTGCTGTTTATAGTAATATAGAACTAAAGGGTGAGCATTTAGTATTAAGAGAGAAAAAACCTTTACTCGTTACAATTGCTGCATCAACAGGAGGGCCAAGAGCCATTCAATCTATTTTACAAAGTTTTCCGCAAGATATAAATGCAACAATACTGATTGTTCAACATATGCCACCGTATTTCACCCATTCATTAGCAAACCGATTGAATCAAATGACTCATATTACGGTGAAAGAAGTAGAAGATGGAGAAAAGTTGGAGAAAGGTGTGGCTTATATTGCTAAAGGCGGCTTACATTTTACTATAAATCAAAAAGGCAGTTTTCTTTTCGCTCATTTATTACCACCGGAGAAAAAAGTGGGGCATTGTCCATCTGCCGATATGCTATTTGCTTCATTTAGTGAATTGCAGGGCTATAGACAGGTAGCTGTCGTATTGACCGGAATGGGCGTAGATGGAAAAAAGGGAGCACAAAAGTTAAAAGAGAAAACGAAAACAACAATTATTGCCGAATCGAAAGAAACAGCCATCGTTTACGGGATGCCAAAAGCGATAGTTGATAATGGATTAGCTGATGAAGTGGTAGAGTTACAAAATGTCTCATCTACAATCTTGAAGTATGTTTAATGGAGGTGTCCTTAGATGGAAATGAACCAATATTTAGATCTTTTTATTGAAGAAAGTAAAGAACATCTACAAAATTGTAATGATTTGCTGCTTAAATTAGAGCAAAGTCCAGAGGATTTATTCATTGTTAATGAAATTTTTCGCTCTGCTCATACTTTAAAAGGCATGTCAGCTACGATGGAGTTTAATGATCTAGCCCAATTAACTCATCAAATGGAGAACGTGTTAGATCTTATTCGTAATGAGAAATTAGCTGTATCTTCACAAGTACTTGATATATTATTTTTAGCAGCTGATTACTTAGAAGAAATGGTAGAATCTATTGCCAGTGGAGGCAATGGACAATTGAATGTAGAGACTGTAGTGAAACAATTGCAAAGCTTGGATGGCAAAGAACAGCTTGAGAATGTAAATGCACCGGAAACTGTGCAATTTGGGAAGCTGACCTACGATGATTATGAATGGACTGTATTAAGTCAATCAAAAGATACCGATTATCACCCCTTTGAAGTGACGGTGCAATTACATAAAGATTGTTTATTAAAAGCAGTTCGAGTGTTTATGGTTTTTGAAACACTAGAGAAAAATGGAGAAATCATTAAATCGCACCCTCAGGCAACTGCTCTTGAAGAGGAACAATTTGACTTTGAGTTTACAGTAACTATTCTCTCTTCTAATACAAAAGAAGAGATTGAAATGGAACTGTTGAAAATATCTGAAATCGACGCTGTCGAAATCATAGCGATAGATTTGTCTCAGGCAAGTGAAGAAGCGGCGGTAGCTGTAGAACAAGTGGTATTGCCTACAGAAAAAGAGGTTGAAGTAACACAGCAACAGACTTCATCATTCAAACAGCAGAGCAAACATGCAACGAAAACGATTAGGGTAAACATTGAACGACTAGATATCTTAATGAATTTATTTGAGGAATTGGTGATAGATAGAGGACGTCTACTACAAATTTCACAAGATTTAGACCATCAAGGGTTACAAGAAACAGTTGAACATATGTCTCGTATTTCCGGAGATTTGCAAAATATAATTCTCAATATGAGGATGGTTCCAATTGATACAGTCTTCAATCGTTTTCCTAAAATGGTTAGACAACTGGCGAAAGATTTGCATAAGTCTGTCAACCTAGAGATTATTGGTGCCCAAACGGAATTAGATCGAACAGTCATTGATGAAATTGGTGATCCACTCGTTCATTTGATTAGAAATGCAATGGATCATGGAATTGAAAAGCCCGAAGAGCGTATAGCAAAAGGTAAGTCACAACAAGGAACAATTATCTTGAAGGCTTACCATAGTGGAAATCATATTTTCATAGAAATAACGGATGATGGGGCAGGAATAAATAAAGACAATGTGTGTCGAAAAGCCATTTCTAAAGGGATTATTAAAGAAGAAGAGATCGCTTCTATGGAAGATCAAGATATTTATCAGCTTATTTTTTCATCAGGTTTTTCTACAGCTAAGGAAATTTCCGATGTTTCGGGCAGAGGCGTCGGTTTAGATGTTGTGAAAAGTACAATTGAATCATTAGGTGGATATGTTACGATTCAGTCTAATGAAGGAAACGGCTCAACCTTTTCTATTCAATTACCTTTAACCCTTTCAATTATTTCCGCTATGTTAGTAGAAGTAGAAAATGAAAAGTATGCTATTCCTTTATCGTCAATTATTGAAACAGCAATTATAAAAAAAGCTGACATTATGAAAACACATAATCAGCAAGTAATCGATTTTAGAGGTAAAGTCGTTCCGCTCGTTTCTTTACAATCTATTTTTGAAGTGAATGATGAAAGTGAAGAAATACCAGAGACGCTTTCAGTTGTTATTGTTCGAAAAGGAGAAAAGCTGGCTGCATTAATCGTGAGTTCTTTTATCGGGCAACAAGAGATTGTACTGAAATCATTAGGTGATTATTTAACGAATGTTTTTGCCATATCGGGTGCGACAATATTAGGCGATGGACAAGTAGCGCTAATTATTGATTGTAATGAGTTGATAAAATAATAGGAAGATGGTGATTGGACTGTGGAAAATAAACAACATACTGTTCAATTAATTGTATTTCAGCTTGGTGATAAAGAATATGGGGTACCTGTTGCAGATGTACTCTCAATAGAAAAAATAGAACATATTACGAGAGTGCCAGGAACAGAGAAGTATATTAAAGGCGTCATTAATCTTCGTGGTGTTATACTGCCAATTGTCGATTTACGCACAAGATTTAATTTACCCGAACACCCGTATTCCGAACATACTAGAATTATTATTACGAAAAAAGGTGAAAAGGAAGTGGGGTTAATTGTCGATGCAGCTAATGATGTGATAGATGTGGCAACATCACAATTAGAGCCCCCGCCTGAAGTGGTGGGAACAGAGTCATTTGATTATATAAAAGCTGTCGCCAAAATGAATCAACAAATTCTTATTTTGATTGACTTAGCTAAAGTATTAAATATAGAGGAGAATGTAGAAGTTTAATGGCTGATTCTTATTCTATTAATGATCGACACCATCTCCCAAAATTTATTGATATGTTAAAAGAGGTAGCAAATATTGGTGCAGGTAATGCAGCAACAGCACTTTCTTCTTTATTGGATAAAAAAGTAAATATGCATGTTCCCTCGGTTCACATATATACCTATCAAGAGGTAGTCGAGGCGAACGGTAATGACGAGAATGTAACGGTTGGGGGTCTATCGCAAGTCTCAGGCTCTCTTTCAAGCCAACTATTATTATTACTGTCTTATCAAAATGTAGAACGGTGGATAGCAGACTTGCTACAAAGCCAAAATGAAATGTTTAGTAGTCTATACGATCACATGGAACAATCAGCATTAGCGGAATTAATGAATATGTTAACAGGCGCCTACGCTTCAGCACTTGGGGATTTTTTTGAAGAACCACTCTTTTGCTCACTTCCTGCTATAAGTATCGATATGTCAGCTGCACTAATCAGTGATGCTTGTATTACACAATCATACGACTATGATGAGTTATTAGTTATTCAAACGAGTATGGAGATTGTTGAAGAATCGAAAGAAGAGCTTTGTCACTTATTGATCTTCCTCGATAATCACTCGTTATCTGAAATCTTAAAGAGATGTGACGGATAAATATAATGAATACAAGTGAAGTCGTGAAAGTTGGGATAGCTGACTGTCATATTGTTCAGGCACCTCAGTTAATTAGGACGTCAGGTTTAGGTTCTTGCGTAGGTGTCGTCCTTTATGATCAAAAAAAGAAAATAGCAGGATTGGTTCATATAATGCTCCCTGACTCGTCCTTAGCAAAATCAAAGGTATTTAACCCCGCTAAGTTTGCTGATTCAGGAATTAAGCATTTGTATGATGAGTTAATTAAAAGTGGTGCGCATCGTATTTCCATCATGGCTAAGTATGCAGGTGGGGCACATATGTTTAAATTTTCATCCGGTCAAGATGTGATCCGTATTGGTGAAAGAAATATAGCGACTACAGAACGAATACTAAAAAACTTGCAAGTTGAAGTGACAGGTAAGGATGTAGGCGGTCATTGTGGACGAACGATAGAGTTCAATCCAGAGAATGGAAAGATGATGGTTAAGACGGTTAATCAAGGAGTGACATATATATAAATATTTGTTAGAGGAGGTGAGTATCTGGTTTAAATCATGTATTTAACCAGATTTAATGAATGCTACAAGTTTCAGAAGAGAAAGCTTGGGATGAGTGGGTATGTTCACGGAATCAAGATGCCGGTAATTTTCTCGTTAAAAGATATATGCCACTTGTAAGTTATCATGTTCAAAGGATTGCAGCAGGTCTCCCTAAAAGCGTGTCAAGGGATGAATTAAAAAGTTTAGGCATGATGGGTTTATTTGATGCACTAGAAAAATACGACCCCAATCGTGACCTTAAATTTGATACGTATGCATCCTTTAGAGTAAGGGGCGCCATCTTAGATGGTTTAAGAAAAGAAGACTGGCTATCTAGAAGCACGCGAGAAAGAACAAAAAAAGTGGAAGCGGCGATTGAAAGATTAGAGCAGGCCTATATGCGTAATGCCACAGTTGAAGAAATTGCTCTTGAGGTACAATTATCAACTAAGGAAGTATATGCTACTCTAAATGAACAATACATGGCCAACTTATTATCTATTGATGAAAAACCGAGTGACTATGATTATGATGATTATTCATTTGTTCTACAAGATGAGAGAGCGATTTTACCAGAAAAACAGCTTGTTAAAAATGAATTAATTGAAGAATTAACGTCCCAAATTAAGCAATTAAACGAAAAGGAACAATTAGTGGTTAGTTTATTTTATAAAGAAGAACTGACATTAACCGAAATTGGTGAAGTTTTACAACTTTCTACATCTAGGATTTCACAAATTCATTCAAAGGCAATTCAAAAGTTAAAGAAAACATTAGAAAAAATCGTCTAATGTTCTTTGAAGGAGGGTTTTTCTATGGTAGGAGGGCATATCATTTCTGTATCACCTGATAGGTTAACTGCTATGTTACATCTACAAGCAAATGAGATACAAGATGATAATATTAAACAAGTAATAGAAAAAAGTATTCGTAAAGCGAATATTACATACGGACTTGACCATGCGCTAATCGCGAAAATCGTTGAAGACCCTCTAGCCTACACTTACCCAATCGAAATTGCAAAAGGCGAGAAACCAGTCGCTGGAAGAGATGCTTATTTAGTAAAGGAAAAATTAAATATGCATAGTGAGAAGCGAGAGAAGCTTAATGACATACATGAGCATATGGTGACAGTAGCAAATGGAGAGGTGATCGCAACCATTTTTCCAGCTACACCTGGTTCGGACGGAATCGATGTTCATGGACAAAGGGTTAACAGCATGAATGGGAAAGAATTACACATCACTCCAGGGGAAAATGTGATCTTACATCATGAGCAATATTATTCTTTAATTAATGGTGAAGTCTTACTCTCAAAAAACACCTTGTCTGTGTTACCGATACAACTGATAGATGGTGATTATCTTCCAGGAAAAGGTATAATGAAATTTGATGGCAATGTGGTTGTGAAAGGGAATGTTTTAACAGGAAGCCATATAGTGGCAACAGGTAATATAAGGGTAGAAGGAACAGTTGAAAACGCAAAATTAGAGGCACAAGGCTATATTTATATTGAAGGTGGAGTCCTTGGAAGCCAATATGGTAAAATTCAGGCTCAAGGTAGTATAAGAGCCCATTTTTTAAATCAAGCAGTAGTAGAATCTGAAAGTAATATATATATAGAGCGTTCAATCCTTCATAGTGTAGTATTTGCCAAGGAACATATTTATGCAAATAAAGCATCTGTCATCGGGGGACATTTATCAACATATGGTGGAATGATTGTCAAAGATATTGGCAATCACCATTTTACATATACTGAAATTGAATTAAAAGATGAGGATTATTCACTTCAAGATAAGTTAGGAGAAATCTCGAACAAACTTGCTGATTTAAATATTGTAAAACAAAAGCTAGTTTCTATTGAGTCTAAATTGCAGGAGGATCAACAGGGACATCCGTTGGCATTAAAACATAAAAAGACTAAGAAACATATCGAGCAAGAAATTTTAAATCTAACGAAAAAGAAACAAGAGATAGAAAGTCACCACGCTTTTCAAAAGGATAAGCTAGCTATCAAAATTCTTGGAGAGCTATACCCTCAAACAAAGATTAAAAAAGGTAAGTACGCCAAGCTATTTAAAAAGCCGAATGCGCATATTACCATTCATTTTGATAAATCAGAATTTATTGTATTACCTATTGAAAACTAAAAAGTAGAGAGTCACTAATAGTTGACAAAAAAGAAGGGATAAATAATGATTGTTTTCTTCCTTATCATTAGTCTCATATTGAATATACTCGCAATCACTGCGATTCTTCTCCTTTATTTACGGCAAAATCGTTTTGTTTCTTTAGAAAAAGAACAAAAAAATAATATAGAACAAATGGATCAATTATTAGCGATATACATAACGGAAATACGTGAAGAGAACGAAGCCTTTTTGAAGCAAGTCCAGCAAAGAAATATATTATCTCCAGTAAATGACGAATCTAACGTACAAAATGAGCCAAATCCACAAGAGTTGAATAAGCGCTATCCAGCAACAACAGCTAAAAAGAAGGCTGCATCTATTTATCAAGCTAATCAAGCCAATAAGGATACTCATATTGACCGTCAAAAAGAAAAGAATGAAGCCACTACCCATTCTTCTATTCAGGACCTTTATCATCAAGGGCACTCCGTTGATGAAATTGCAAAACGCATGAATAAAGGAAAAAAAGAGGTAGAACTTTTATTGAAATTTTCTAAGGAATGATGATAAGTCTTGCTTACTTACTGGAGTTATGCTATATTATAAAACGGTGTTAATACACACGCTTATTGATTTAACTAGTTGGTGCTGTCAATACAGTTTCTAGTTAAAGATGAAATGAGCGGAGGAAAATAAAAACCATTAGGAGGAAACATCCATGTCAGTAATTTCTATGAAGCAATTGCTTGAAGCTGGTGTACATTTCGGACACCAAACTCGCCGTTGGAACCCAAAAATGAAAAAATACATTTTCACTGAGCGTAACGGCATCTACATTATCGACCTTCAAAAAACAGTTAAGAAGGTAGAAGAAGCTTATAATTTCGTTAAAGAACTAGCTGGTGAAGGCGGAACAGTTCTTTTCGTTGGTACTAAAAAACAAGCGCAAGATTCTGTTAAAGAAGAAGCAATTCGTTCTGGTATGTACTATGTAAACCAACGTTGGTTAGGTGGTACATTAACAAACTTTGAAACAATCCAAAAGCGTATTGCACGTCTTAAAGATATCGAAAGAATGTCTGAAGATGGCACTTTTGAAGTACTTCCTAAAAAAGAAGTTGTTCAATTAAGAAAAGAGCAAGAACGTTTAGAAAAATTCTTAGGCGGAATCAAAGATATGAAAGCTCTTCCTGATGCTTTATTCATCATTGATCCTCGTAAAGAGCGCATTGCAGTTGCAGAAGCGCATAAATTAAACATTCCGATCGTTGGTATTGTTGATACAAACTGTGATCCAGATGAAATCGATGTAGTAATCCCTGCAAACGACGATGCAATTCGTGCCGTTAAACTTTTAACTGGTAAAATGGCGGATGCAATTTTAGAAGCTAAACAAGGTGAAGAAGTAACGACTGCATAATTGCTATGAAATGCGTTATTTTTGAAAAGGTGATAATAGGGAGCACCCTTTATCACCTTTTTTTAAAAAGAATGACGTATTTGTTGCCTGCAAATCAAAAGAACGATTGGCACACGCAATATTTGGAAAAGATAATGTAATAATAAAAAAATCATGCTGAATGTTCATATACGACATTTACATATTTAATAAGGAGGATTCCATAATGGCAATCACTGCACAAATGGTAAAAGAATTACGTGAAAAAACAGGTGCTGGAATGATGGATTGTAAAAAAGCACTTCAAGAAGTAGACGGAGATATGGAAAAAGCAATTGACTTTCTTCGTGAGAAAGGTATTGCAAAAGCTGCGAAGAAAGGCGATCGTATCGCTGCTGAAGGCTTAACTTCTATTAAAGTAGAAGGAAATGAAGCTGTTATTCTTGAAGTAAATGCTGAAACAGACTTCGTTGCTAAAAACGAAGGTTTCCAAACACTTGTAAAAGAATTAGGAGGGCACTTGTTAAGTGTAAAGCCTGCGTCAGTTGAAGAAGCACTTCAAGGATCTATGACAAATGGTAACACAGTTGAGTCTCATATCAATACAGCTATTTCTAAAATTGGAGAAAAACTATCATTACGCCGTTTTGAAGTTAAAACAAAAACAGATAACGATGCTTTTGGCGCATACCTACACATGGGTGGACGTATTGGTGTACTTACAGTTCTTGAAGGTACGACTGATGAAGAAGCAGCAAAAGATGTATCTATGCATATTGCAGCATTAAACCCTAAATATATCTCTCGTGATGAAGTTTCACAAGAAGAAGTTGAACATGAGCGTCAAGTTCTTACTCAACAAGCGCTTAACGAAGGTAAACCAGAAAAAATCGTTGAGAAAATGGTTGAAGGTCGCTTAGGTAAATATTTCGAAGAAGTTTGTGTAAACGACCAATCATTTGTTAAAAACCCAGATGAAAAAGTTGGGAAATTTGTTGCTTCTAAAGGCGGGAAAATTAGCGAATTCGTACGTTATGAAGTAGGAGAAGGTATCGAAAAACGCGAAGATAACTTTGCAGAAGAAGTAATGAGCCAAGTGAAAAAATAATAAATCTACCATAGTAGATGAATTTGTGGGGAACACTGTGTGTTCCCTGTTTGTTAGAATAAATGTAGTTTGAAATTTTAAGCAAAAGCTTTTTTTGCTTACTATTCATTATGGAGGTTCTTATGAGCGACCCTAAATATAAAAGAGTTGTTTTAAAATTAAGTGGTGAAGCATTGGCTGGAGAACAAGGTTTCGGCATTAATCCATCAGTAATTAAGTCAGTCGCACAGCAAGTGAAAGACTTAGCTGAGCTAGATGTTGAAGTAGCTGTCGTTGTTGGTGGCGGAAATATTTGGCGTGGTAAGATTGGTGAAGAGATGGGTATGGAACGTGCTAATGCAGATTATATGGGAATGCTTGCAACGGTAATGAACTCCTTAGCACTTCAAGATAGTTTAGAACAACTTGGGATTGAAACAAGAGTACAAACTTCAATTGAAATGAGACAAGTTGCTGAGCCATATATCCGTAGAAAAGCCATTCGTCACTTGGAAAAGAAAAGGGTCGTTATTTTCGCTGCAGGCACAGGAAACCCTTATTTCTCAACAGATACAACAGCTGCACTAAGAGCGGCAGAAATTGATGCTGAAGTTATCTTAATGGCAAAAAATAATGTTGACGGTGTATACTCTGCTGATCCAAGAATCGATAAAAATGCAAAAAAATACGATGAATTATCCTATTTAGATGTCATTAAAGAAGGATTAGCAGTCATGGATTCAACGGCATCATCACTTTGCATGGATAATAATATTCCACTGATTGTCTTTTCTATTATGGAAAAAGGAAATATCAATCGCGCTGTATTAGGCGAGCCAATCGGTACAATCGTAAGGGGGAAAAACTAAATGCCAAAAAATATCATAGCTAATGTAAAAGATCGTATGACAAAAGCAACACAATCTTACTCACGCGAATTAGCCGGTATTCGAGCTGGGAAAGCTAACTCTTCTATATTAGATAGAATAACAGTAGATTACTATGGTGCACCAACACCTATTAACCAATTAGCTGGTGTTTCTGTACCAGAAGCACGTTTATTAGTCATTCAACCCTATGATAAATCTATATTAGGTGACATTGAAAAGGCAATCTTGAAATCAGATTTAGGACTTACTCCAACAAGCGATGGAAACCTTATTCGTTTATCCATTCCGCAACTAACTGAAGAGCGCCGTAAGGAACTTGTAAAAGTTGTGAAAAAAGAGGCGGAAGAAGCAAAAGTAGGCATCCGTAATATTAGAAGAGACGGTAATGATGATCTGAAAAAACTAGAAAAAAATGGAGAAATCACTGAGGATGATCAACGTGGTTACTCAGATGATATCCAAAAAGCAACAGATGAGTTCATTAAGAAAATTGATGAGCTTACAAAAGATAAAGAAAAAGAAATTTTAGAAGTATAATCTTATTTACATTATATAGGACATACTTTTTCGATTGTAGGCGAAGCCCTCTATGATAAATAGGGGGCTTTTTCTATAATGGACCGATTCTAAAACTTCGTGTTTTATGAATGAAGTGAAAAAGGCAGTAGCGTAGAAGAAAATTGAACTATTTTCTTTACTGATAGAATTTGTTGGCAGATAAACCAAAACGACAATCTTTGAAATCGAACTCTTAATTTATAATTAATATCTTAAAAAAATATCTTATTGCATCGTTTTGTGGTAATCTTTAAAATGAGGAGCACAATTGGAGGAAAGTTATTGATGTGCTTACTTATTCTGCCTATAATGAATATATCTGAAATGGCAAAAGCGTCACTCGTTTAATCATCGAAGTAGTATGAACGGAAAAGGGTGCTTATCCATTAAATACATGGCATTACTTATTTAATGGTAAATCAGCCGATTAAAAGGAGTATTCAAATGTTCGATAAAATGAAACTTTGGAAAAATAATAATGACTCAATAGATCTTCAAGAAAGAATAGATAATATTAAAGCACAGCCAATTCCAGAGCATGTAGCAATCATCATGGATGGTAATGGTCGCTGGGCTAAAAAAAGAACGTTGCCGCGTGTTGCAGGTCATCATGAAGGGGCAAAAGTCGTTAGAAAAATCACACGATTCGCCAATCAACTGGGTGTTAAAACGTTAACATTATACGCCTTCTCTACTGAGAATTGGAAAAGGCCAAAAATGGAAGTCGATTTCCTTATGAAGTTGCCATCTGAATTTCTGCAAACGTTTTTACCCGAATTAATTGAAGAGAATGTTCAAGTGAAAATGATCGGAAATAAATCTATTTTACCGGCAGCGACATTAAAAGCAATTGACGAAGCGATCCAATCTACTGCTCATAATGATGGGTTAGTGTTAAATTTCGCTATGAACTACGGGAGTCGAGCGGAAATTATTGAGGCAGTTAAAAACGTCTTAATTGATGCGCAAAGTGGTATAATAGATGAAGAAAAGTTAACAGAAGAAGTTTTTTCATCATATTTAATGACAAATGAGTTGGCCGATCCAGACCTACTGATACGAACGAGTGGGGAAATTCGTTTAAGTAATTTTATGCTATGGCAACTAGCTTATGCTGAGTTTTGGTTTACAGATGTTTTATGGCCAGACTTTGGGGAAGAACATTTTGTTGAAGCAGTTGAAGTATTCCAAAAGCGTCAAAGGCGTTTTGGAGGAGTTTAATAAAGGTGTTGAAATGAATGAAAGAAAGAGTAATCACAGCAATCATTTTTGGAGCAGTTCTCTTGCCACTAGTATTTATTGGTGGGTGGCCATTGATGCTCCTTGCCTATTTTTTTGCAACAGTAGGCTTATACGAGCTATTAAGAATGAAAGGGTTTAATCTATTTTCCCTTCCAGGACTCATATCTACGTTTATATTATGGATGATCATGATTCCTACAGAATTTTATTTTGCTTGGTTGATACGAGCAGGAGTTGGAAAGACAGATATTTTAGTACTTGGTGTACTTCTTTTGCTTACATATACAGTATTAACAAAGAATCGTGTTACATATGATGATATTGCCTTTATGCTCATTTCTACTATCTATATAGGTTTTGGTTTTCATTACTTTCTAGAAACGAGAGCGATGGAGAATGGACTTATTTGGATCTTTTTTAGCCTATTTATTATATGGGCTTCTGATTCAGGTGCGTATTTCTTTGGAAAGGCATTTGGAAAAAGAAAGCTATGGCCAGATATTAGTCCTAATAAAACAATAGAGGGTAGTATTGGCGGCGTTATTTCATCTGTTGTCGTTGCTTGTTTGTTTTTGATTTTTACAGATATTAGTGAACCCGCAATTCTCATTATTCTTATGACCTGTCTATTAGCTGTCTTTGGACAAGTTGGTGACTTGGCAGAATCAGCATTTAAAAGACATTACGGAGTAAAAGATTCGGGTAGAATATTACCTGGTCATGGTGGGATACTTGACCGTTTCGACAGCTTGTTATTTGTTTGGCCATTTATGTATATTATTTTATCTATCATGTAATAAAAGACAGAGTAGAGAAACGATTATATAGAGACGCTGTTTTTAGCGGAGAAAAGTGTAATCATACCTTATGATATGTGGCTCAGTAGACGCTTTTCTTAATAGGAGATGTTTTAGAAATGAAAAAAATTAGTTTAATGGGTGCTTCAGGTTCTATCGGTACACAAACGTTAGATATCATTAGACAGCATCCTGATGAATTCCAATTAGTCGCTTTTTCAGTAGGTAAAAATATTCATTTTGCCCGTCAAGTAATCAACGAATTCCATCCAGAGCTTGTTTCCGTCTTAGAAAAAAGTTCGATGGAGATGCTTAAAGCTGAGTTTCCAAGCATATCATTTACATATGGACAACTCGGTTTAACAGAAGTGGCTGTATATAATAAAGCAAATATATTGGTAAATGCTGTTTTAGGTCGTGTAGGACTAGAACCAACATTACAAGCAATTGAAGAAAGAAAAACGATTGCTATTGCAAATAAGGAAACATTGGTAACAGCGGGGCATTTAGTCATGGAATCAGCAAAAAACTATGGTGTTGACCTTTTACCTGTTGATAGTGAGCATTCAGCGATTTTTCAAGCATTACAAGGAGAGAATGCGAAGAATATCGATCGATTGATTTTAACCGCTTCTGGAGGATCTTTTCGTGATTATAGCAGAGCGGATTTAGAAGCAGTAACAGTAGAACAAGCGTTAAATCATCCTAACTGGTCAATGGGAGCTAAAATCACAATTGACTCGGCAACAATGATGAATAAGGGCTTAGAGGTAATCGAAGCTCATTGGTTATTCTCATTACCATACGATAAGATTGACTGTCTTCTTCATAATGAAAGTATCATTCATTCTATGGTTGAATTCCATGATAGTAGTGTCATCGCACAATTAGGTACACCGGATATGAGGGTTCCTATCCAGTACGCTCTTTCTTACCCGGATCGTTTACCATTAAAGAATAAACGATTAGATCTAGCCAAAATTGGCCAGCTCCATTTTAAAGAAATGGATTATGATCGCTTTCGTTGTTTAGCGCTTGCCTACCAAGCAGGTAAAGAAGGTGGATCGATGCCTGCGGTTTTAAATGCAGCAAATGAAGCAGCGGTTGCAGCATTTTTAGAAGGAAAAATAAGCTTTTTAAAGATTGAAGAATTAATTGAACAAGCTTTAACAAGACATTCCTGTATAAAAGCACCGACATTATCAGAAATACAAGAAGTAGATGAGGAAACAAGAGCCTATATCTATTCGCTTTTATCAAGCTGATTCGTTTTTGATTCAGAAAAAAAGGTGGTTAAAAATTGAGTACAGTCATAGCCTTTATTATCATTTTTGGGGCACTAGTATTTTTCCATGAACTTGGACATTTAATCTTTGCGAAGCGAGCAGGTATCCTATGTCGTGAGTTCGCGATTGGTATGGGACCAAAGGTTTTTTCATTTACAAAAAATGATACACTTTATACGATCCGGTTGTTACCGATAGGTGGCTATGTGCGGATGGCTGGTGAAGATGTTGAAATGGTCGAATTGAAAGCAGGTTACCGAGTAGGATTAGTCTTCAACGACCAAAATGAAGTTCAGAAGATTATTTTAAATAACAAAGATAAATATCCGGATGCAAGGATTCTCGAAATCGAACATGCAGATATTGAACATGAATTGATATTAAAAGGGTATGTCGAAGGCGAGGAAGAAGAGAAATTAGAAACGTTTAAGGTAAATCGACGAGCAGTATTGGTGGAAGATGGAACAGAAACACTGATTGCTCCTTATGATCGCCAATTTTCTTCTAAAACTTTAGGACAAAGAACAATGGCTATTTTCGCTGGACCGATGATGAACTTTGTTTTAGCTTTTGTTATTTTTGTCATCATCGCTTTATTACAGGGGATGCCATCAAATGCGCCGATGCTTGGGGAATTAACAGAAGATGGTGCAGCGATTGATGCAGGATTCAAACAAGGTGACATTGTTCATTCAGTCGATGGTGCAGAAATTTCGAGCTGGCAAGATGTTGTAGAAATCATTCAGAAAAACCCTAATAATGAGCTTGAATTTCAAATTGATCGCGGTGGGGAAGAAATGACGATCCCGGTTACACCTAAGTCGCAAGAAATAGAAGATGGTCCGACAATCGGTGTGATCGGTGTATATAGTCCGATGGAAAAAAATCCATTAAAATCAGTCGTATACGGTGCTGAGGAGACCTTATTATGGACAAAAGAAATTTTTGTTATTTTAGGGAAGTTAATCTCTGGGGAATTTACAATTGATGCCCTTTCAGGTCCTGTTGGTATCTATGTTTCAGTTGACACAGTTGCTCAATCAGGTATATTTTATTTAATGAAGTGGGCAGGTGTCTTAAGCATCAATTTAGGTATCATGAACCTATTGCCTATCCCTGCTCTCGATGGTGGAAGATTAATGTTCTTTGCTATTGAGGGAGTTAGAGGAAAACCGATAGACAAACAAAAAGAAGGTATGGTTCACTTTGTAGGCTTTGCGCTATTAATGCTGCTTATGTTAGTTGTAACATGGAATGACATTCAGCGATTCTTTTTATAAGAAGATGAAACCTGAGGCTCAGAGATCCGTTTTAACTAAATGGTTTCTGAGCCTTGATAATGAAAATAAATAATAGAGGTGTATAAATTAAGATGAAACAAAGTCAGGTATTAATTCCAACTTTAAGGGAAAACCCTGCTGATGCAGAAATTAAAAGTCATCAACTTTTATTAAGAGCAGGATTTATTCGTCAAAATGCTAGTGGTATTTATAGTTATTTACCAATGGCAAGAAAAGTGTTACAAAATATTGAAACGATTATTAGAGAAGAGCTTGAAGCCATTAATGCCGTAGAGATGCTTATGCCTGCACTTCAGCAAGCAGAGCTGTGGCAAGAGTCTGGTCGCTGGTATACATATGGTTCAGAATTAATGAGAATGAAAGACCGTCATGAGCGTGAATTTGCTCTTGGACCAACACATGAAGAGGTTGTGACGAGTCTTGTCCGTGATGAAGTGAAATCATATAAAAGGCTACCTCTTGCTCTGTATCAGATTCAAACGAAATTTCGCGATGAAAAGCGTCCGCGTTTTGGTGTGCTAAGAGGTCGAGAATTTATTATGAAAGATGGTTATTCCTTCCATTCAAGCCAAGAAAGTTTAGATGAGATGTACGATCTTTTTTATCAAGCTTATTCCAATATTTTTTCTCGCGCAGGTTTGAATTTTAGAGCTGTTATTGCGGATTCTGGAGCAATGGGTGGTAAAGATACTCATGAATTTATGGTTCTGTCCGAAATTGGAGAAGATACGATTGCTTATTCTGATACCTCTCAATATGCAGCAAATATTGAAATGGCAGAGGTAGTTTCAACATATGAAAAATCTAATGAAGAGTTAAGAGAACTTGAAAAAGTTAGTACTACGAATCAAAAAAGCATTGCTGAAATTGTGGATTATTTAAATGTCTCAGCAGATAAATGCATAAAATCATTACTATTTAAAGTAGATGAAGATTATGTATTGCTACTTGTTCGTGGTGATCATGAAGTGAATGATATTAAAGTAAAGAATCTGCTTGCTGCCAATGATGTGGAATTAGCTGATGCTGAGGAGACAAAATCAGTTATTGGCTGTGAAATTGGTTCCATCGGTCCCGTTCATGCAAATGTGCGGATCATTGCCGACCATGCTGTCAGTGCAATTGTTAATGGTGTCTGCGGTGCAAATGAAGCTGGATACCACTATGTCAATGTAAATGTGGATCGCGACTTTACCGTAGAACAATATGCAGATGTTCGCTTTATTCAAGAAGGAGACCCATCACCTGATGGAGAAGGTAGTATTCTTTTTGCAAAAGGAATTGAAGTTGGTCATATATTCAAGCTTGGTACGAGATATAGTGAAGCAATGGATGCGACTATTCTCGATGAAAATGGCCGTTCACAACCAATGATTATGGGTTGTTATGGCATCGGGGTTTCTCGTGTAATGGCAGCTATTGCGGAACAACATAGTGATGAAAATGGACTTGTTTGGCCGGAGAATATCGCACCTTATCAACTTCACCTTGTTTCATTAAATATGAAAAAAGAAGACCAAGTGCAATTAAGTGAAAGAGTATACGATTCTTTGAAAGATTTAGGGTATCGTATTTTATGGGATGATCGCGCTGAACGAGCTGGCGTAAAATTTGCTGATAGTGATTTAATCGGTTTACCTTTACGAATTACTGTTGGTAAAAAGGCAAATGAAGGCATCGTAGAAGTGAAATTAAGAAGTACAGGCGAGCAATTTGAAGTATCAGTGGATGAATTACCACAATTCATTCATCATCAGTTAGCATAAACAACCTAAACATTCCTATATAAAAATGATCCGACCCCATTAGTCGTCAAATGCTAAGATGAGAATGGGATCGGTTTTTTATTTTATCATCGATAGAAGAAGTTTGTAGTCCTATTAAAAAATTGCGTCACTGTCCGAATTATAGCTCGATATTTATGTTGAATGCCTGCGCTTCATTCATTTTTGAAGTTTTAAATAACCCGATCATTCCTCGGGGAAATAATATCCATTACCACAAAATAGTTGACAATTAGCGTGATTTTTACTTTATCAAATCTAGTATTTAATTATGATATAATAGTGACCGATTGAAAAAAATAGAACGTTAATGAAGGGGGAGGGCTGAAATGAGCGATGTAAAAGGAAACAAAGAACGTTTTCAGCTCCTGTTACAACAATTAGAATTAACAGAAGATGCTTTTGTTCATTATTTTGAACAAGCCGAAATCATGAAAGTATATATTCAAAAAAAGGAAAAAAGATGGCATTTTTCCTTTAGCCTAGAACAAATCTTACCGGCAACTGTTCTTCAAAGATTTGCAGCTCAATTGCACCACAAGTTTTCTCATATTGCACGTACCTCTTTTTCTATTACTGTTACGAATCAACAATATGATGAGAGTTTAATTCAAGATTATTGGACATTTTGTATGAAAGAAATTGAAGGCATCTCACCACCGATGCTCAAGCTTCTTCATGAGCAAGTGCCGAAAATAAAGGGAAATAAGGTAATCGTTACCGTTAGTAATGATATGGAAAGTCAGTCCATTAAAAATAAGTATGCGCCACTTATTCTTGATAGCTTTCAATCATTTGGATTTCCACCATTTCAAATTGAAACAGAATTGTCAACCGAAGAGAGCAATGAAGCATATGAGCGTTTCTTAGAAGCAAAGAGAAAAGAAGATCAAGAACGCGGCATGCAAGCAGCAATTGAAATGGAGAAGAAAGCATTAGAGCAAGAATCAGATACACCGATACCACAAGGGCCATTGACAGTTGGCTTGACAATTAAAGATGATGCTGACTTCCGCAAACTAATTGATATAGTTGATGAAGAAAGAAGAATTGCTGTGGAAGGTTACGTCTTTCATGCAGAAACAAAAGAACTCAGAAGTGGTCGGACATTATTAACTTTCAAAATTACAGATTATACAAGCTCGATACTTGTAAAAATGTTTTCCCGAGATAAAGAAGATGCTGCACTTTTTCAAATGGTACAAAAAGGTATGTGGCTGAAAGTTCGCGGTAGTATTCAAAATGATACCTTCGTACGTGACCTAGTCATGATTGGTAATGATTTAAATGAAATAAAACCAATTGAAAGAAAAGATACAGCTAAGGAAGAGGAAAAGCGGGTTGAACTTCATCTTCATACACCAATGAGCCAAATGGATGCCGTTAGTTCGGTTAGTGCGCTTGTTTCACAAGCGAAGAAGTGGGGACATAAAGCGATTGCGATTACAGACCATGCTGGTGCTCAATCCTTTCCAGAAGCATTTAATGCTGGTAAGAAAAATGGTATCAAAATACTGTATGGTGTTGAAGCGAACTTAATCGATGACGGTGTACCAATTGCTTATAATGATGCTCATAGACGAGTAGCTGAAGATACTTATGTTGTGTTTGACGTTGAAACGACTGGATTATCTGCTGTTTATGACACCATTATAGAACTTGCAGCCGTGAAAATTCACGACGGCGAGATTATTGATCGTTTTGAATCTTTTGCTAATCCACATCATCCTTTATCTGCTACGACTATTAATTTAACGGGCATAACGGATGATTTAGTAGAGAATGCCCCGGAAGTAGCTGACGTTTTAAAAGATTTTTACGAATGGACTGGCGATAGTGTGCTTGTGGCACATAACGCTTCATTTGATATGGGTTTTTTAAATGTAGGGTATAAGAAAATAGGTCTTGGAAAAGCAACAAATCCCGTAGTAGATACACTTGAATTAGCGCGATTTTTACACCCTGAAATGAAAAATCACCGCCTCAACACATTGGCAAAGAAGTTTGATGTTGAACTAACCCAACATCACCGGGCAATATACGATGCGGAAGCGACAGGCTATATATTAATAAAAATGCTGAAGGATGCGATGGCTAAAGGCATTGAATACCATGATCAATTTAATGACAATATGGGTAAAGGAAATGCTTATCAAAGGGCTAGACCGTCCCATTGTACTTTGATAGCGCAAACGAGTGAAGGATTGAAGAATCTTTTTAAATTAGTCTCGATTGCTCATATTAATTATTTTTATCGTGTGCCACGTATTCCTCGTTCGGTATTACAGAAATATAGAGAAGGTATTATTGTTGGTTCTGGATGTGACAAAGGTGAAGTTTTTGAAGGGATGATGCAAAAATCGCCTGATGAAGTGGAAGAGATAGCTGAGTTTTATGATTATCTAGAGGTTCACCCTAAAGAGGTCTATGCTCATTTATTAGAATTAGAGTTAGTTCGTGATGAAAAGGCGCTCGAAGAAATCATTACGAACGTTGTACAACTTGGTGAAAAATTAAATATCCCAGTTGTGGCCACAGGGAATGTTCATTACTTAAATCCGAATGATAAGATTTATCGTAAGATTTTAGTGAATTCTCAAGGTGGGGCAAATCCGCTCAACCGTCATGAACTGCCTGATGTGCATTTTCGCACGACCAATGAAATGCTTGAATGCTTTGCATTTTTAGGAAAAGATATAGCAAAAAAAATCGTAGTAGATAATACGAATAAAGTTGCTGATATGATTGATGAAATTAAACCAATAAAAGATGATCTCTATACGCCAAAAATAGAAGGCGCAGACGAAGAAATGCGTGAAATGAGCTATAGCATGGCGAGAAGTATTTACGGAGAAGAACTACCTGAAATCGTAGAAGCTCGTTTGGAGAAAGAATTAAAAAGTATTATCGGACATGGCTTTGCCGTTATTTACTTGATCTCCCATAAACTTGTTAAAAAGTCATTAAATGATGGCTACTTAGTAGGATCAAGGGGTTCGGTAGGTTCCTCATTTGTTGCGACAATGACGGAAATAACAGAAGTTAATCCACTGCCTCCTCATTACGTCTGCCCTAATTGTAAACACTCTGAGTTTTTTGATGATGGTTCAGTAGGTTCAGGGTTTGATTTACCAGATAAGGATTGTCCAAACTGTTCTCAGCATTATCGTAAAGATGGCCATGATATTCCATTTGAAACTTTCTTAGGCTTTAAAGGGGATAAAGTACCAGATATTGACTTGAACTTCTCCGGAGAATATCAGCCTAGAGCCCATAACTATACAAAAGTTCTTTTTGGTGAAGAATATGTGTATCGGGCAGGTACGATCGGTACTGTAGCAGATAAAACGGCATTCGGCTATGTTAAAG
Organism: Cytobacillus kochii; assembly: GCF_044790165.1. Classification (NCBI taxonomy): domain Bacteria; kingdom Bacillati; phylum Bacillota; class Bacilli; order Caryophanales; family Bacillaceae; genus Cytobacillus; species Cytobacillus kochii. The sequence continues at coordinate 1,975,639 of NZ_CP085254.1, forward strand.
CGTATCAAAATGATAATAATCTTCAAATTAGAGGCGCAGAAATTGATCGCTTAGCTTCTGGTTGTACCGGTGTTAAGCGAACAACTGGGCAACATCCAGGCGGCATTATTGTTGTTCCTGATTATATGGATATTTATGATTTTTCACCTATCCAGTTTCCGGCTGATGATCGTAATTCAGAATGGAAAACAACTCATTTTGACTTCCATTCCATTCATGATAATGTGTTGAAGCTAGATATACTTGGTCATGATGATCCCACTGTTATTAGGATGTTGCAAGATTTAAGTGGGATTGATCCGAAGACCATTCCAACCGATGATCCAGAAGTAATGAAGATTTTCAGTGGAACGGAATCGTTAGGCGTTTCAGAAGAGCAAATTATGTGTAAAACGGGGACATTTGGTATTCCAGAGTTTGGAACAAGGTTTGTTCGGCAAATGCTAGAAGATACGAAACCAACGACATTTTCTGAGCTTGTTCAAATTTCAGGTCTTTCACATGGAACTGACGTATGGCTCGGCAATGCCCAAGAGTTAATTCATAACAATACATGCACATTAAGTGAAGTTATTGGATGTCGTGATGATATTATGGTGTATTTAATTTATCAAGGCTTAGAACCGGCTTTCGCTTTTAAAATCATGGAATCAGTCCGAAAAGGAAAAGGGCTGACAGAAGAGATGGAAGCGGAAATGAGGAAGAATGAAGTACCTGAGTGGTATATTGACTCTTGCTTAAAGATAAAATATATGTTCCCTAAAGCCCATGCCGCTGCCTATGTCTTAATGGCGGTACGTATTGCCTACTTTAAAGTTCATCATGCGCTTTTATATTATGCAGCTTATTTTACCGTTCGTGCAGAAGATTTTGATATAGATGCGATGGTAAAAGGCTCACAGGCGATCCGAGCAAAAATTGAAGAAATCAATGCGAAAGGCTTAGATGCTTCTACAAAAGAAAAAAACTTGCTGACTGTAATGGAGTTAGCGCTTGAAATGAATGAAAGAGGATATAGTTTCCAAAAAGTTGATTTGTATAAATCCAGTGCAAGTGACTTTATTATTGAAGGTAATACACTGATTCCGCCGTTCAACTCTATACCAGGATTAGGTACGAATGCAGCACTGAATATTGTAAAAGCAAGAGGAGAAGGGGACTTCCTATCGAAGGAAGATCTTCAGCAAAGAGGTAAGGTATCTAAAACAATTATCGAGTACTTAAATAATCATGGTTGTTTAGAAGAATTACCAGACCAAAATCAGTTAAGTTTGTTCTAAGTCGCTTTTACAGCTATTCCATTTGCATAAAAATTATGGTTATGGTATAGTTTTATTGGAAATACTAACGGATATCTTCGCAAACAAGAGTGGGGCAACCCACTCTTTCGTCTTGTTATTAACCAAAATTTTCATCGGTTACTAAGATGATCCGGTATATCTCGATTAGCAGCAACTCTAGTGTTTGCTGCTACATTTATAATGAATAGGCATCTTGCTAGAAGGAGGGATAAAGATGAGTAAAGTGACTGAAGAAGTTGAACAATTAGTCACTCCTATTTTGAGCGATCTTCAGTTGGAATTAGTTGAGATCGAATATGTGAAGGAAGGAAAAGACTGGTTTCTTCGTGTCTTTATTGATAAAGAGACAGGCGTTGATATAGAAGAGTGTGGAGTAGTTAGTGAACGCTTAAGTGAGAAATTAGATGAAATTGACCCAATTCCTTATAACTATTTCCTTGAGGTCTCTTCACCAGGAGCGGAACGCCCTCTAAAAAAAGAACAAGATTTCATGAAAGCAATTGGTAAAAACGTATTTATAAAAACGTATGAACCAATAGATGGAGAGAAAACATTTGAAGGTGTACTAACAGACTTCGATGGCCATATCGTAAAAGTTGAAATGAAAGTTAAAACAAGAAAGAAAACGGTAGAATTACCGTATGAAAAAATCGCAAAAGCTCGCTTAGCTATTGTCTTCTCATAAAGCAATTGGCGTAACGCAACTTATTTAAAGGGGGATATGAATCACATGAGCAGTGAATTATTAGATGCTCTTATTTTGCTTGAAAAGGAAAAAGGAATTTCACGAGATGTCATTATTGATGCAATGGAAGCCGCGTTAGTGTCTGCTTATCGTAGAAACTTTAATCAAGCACAAAATGTCCGTATTGATTTAAATTTGGGTAGTGGCACTATGAAAGTATTTGCCCGCAAAGAAGTCGTTGATGAAGTGTTTGATCCAAGATTAGAGATTTCTATCGAAGATGCACGCAAGATTAATCCTAACTATACGGTTGAAGATATTGTAGAAATGGAAGTAACGCCAAAAGATTTTGGTAGAATTGCTGCACAAACAGCCAAACAAGTCGTTACTCAACGTGTTCGTGAAGCAGAAAGAGGCATTATTTATTCTGAATTCATTGATCGAGAAGAAGATATCATGACAGGCATTGTCCAAAGACAAGACGCAAAATTTATTTACGTTAGTCTTGGTAAGATTGAAGCGATTTTACCTGTAAGTGAACAGATGCCTAGTGAACAGTATCGCCCACATGATCGTATTAAAGTGTTTATTACAAAAGTCGAAAAAACAACAAAAGGTCCACAAATTTATGTTTCTAGAACACATCCAGGACTTTTAAAACGTCTTTTTGAAATTGAAGTACCAGAAATTTATGACGGTACTGTTGAATTAAAATCTGTTGCGCGTGAAGCGGGAGATCGCTCAAAAATCTCTGTACATTCTGATAATCCAGAGGTAGATCCAGTTGGTTCATGTGTTGGACCTAAAGGTACACGTGTGCAAGCCGTTGTTAATGAGTTAAAAGGTGAAAAAATTGACATTGTGAAGTGGTCTAGTGATCCAGTTGTCTTTGTAGCCAATGCATTAAGTCCTTCTAAAGTGTTAGATGTTGTAGTAAATGAAGAGGACAAAGCGACAACGGTTGTTGTTCCAGATTATCAACTATCGCTAGCTATTGGGAAACGTGGACAAAATGCAAGACTTGCGGCGAAGCTTACTGGTTGGAAAATTGATATTAAATCAGAGACAGAAGCAAGAGAAGCCGGCACATATCCAAGAGATGAAGCTCTTTTAAGCTATCATCAAGATGATGAAGATGAAGATTTTACATTCCCTGAAGACAAGGAATAAGAGGTGAATGGCTGGTGAACAAAAGCAGAAAAATTCCGATGAGAAAATGTATAGCGACGGGGGAAATGATGCCGAAGAAATCACTCGTACGCATTGTTCGCTCAAAAGAAGGCGAAGTTTCGGTTGATGTTACAGGTAAGAAATCCGGTCGCGGAGCGTATCTTACAAAAAGTAAGGAAGCCATCTTACTTGCAAAAAAGAAAGATATTTTAGCTAGTCATCTAGATGTACAAGTGGATGAGGACATATATAACGAACTTTTAGATCTTATTGAAAAGGAGAAATGACCGTCCAAAATGAATGAGAGAAAATGGATGTCATTACTTGGCTTGGCCAATCGAGCGCGTAAAATCACTTCAGGTGAAGAGCTTTCTATAAGCGATATTAGAAAAGGGAAAGCGAAGCTGGTTTTGTTGTCTGCAGATGCTTCTGCTAATACGACAAAAAAAGTAACAGACAAATGTAAATCTTATGCTGTTCCTTATAAGATTGTCCCAGACAGAGAATTGTTAGGGCAAGCAATTGGCAAGGAAGCAAGAGTAGTGGTGGCTGTTTTAGACGCTGGATTCGCCAAAAAGCTATTAACGTTGCTCGATTAATTCTAGCGGGGGTGAAAGCATGAGTAAAATTCGCGTTTACGAATATGCTAAAAAACATAATCTATCTAGTAAAGATGTAATTACGAAATTAAAGGAAATGAATATAGAGGTTTCGAATCATATGACAACATTAGAACCAGGTGAAGTAACAAAATTAGACGGTATTTACAATAAGCAAGAAGAGAAACAACCACAAAAACAACAATCAGCGCAAGCACAACCTGCAAACAATCAGAAAAATAAACCAGCAGGTGCACCAAAAGGCAATAGAAATAAGCCAAATAATAATAATAATAATAATAATAATAAGAATCAAAAACCTAATCGCAATAATAATCAAAAAAATAAACCAAAGAATAAAGGGCAGAAGCCACCTCAACCACCAGCACCTAAAAAAGTAAAAGAATTACCAGAGAAAATCACTTTTACTGAATCACTAACAGTTGGTGAGCTTGCTAAGAAGCTCCATAGAGAGCCTTCAGAAATCATTAAAAAGCTATTTATGCTTGGTGTGATGGCAACAATTAACCAAGAACTAGATAAAGATTCCATTGAGTTAATTGCAGGCGAATATGGTGTTGATGTAGAAGAAGAAGTATTAGTAGATGTGACAGATTTAGAAGCATATTTCACTGAAGATGAAGAGACTAATCTTAAGGAACGTCCATCTGTTGTAACGATTATGGGTCACGTTGACCATGGTAAAACGACATTACTTGATTCCATTCGTCACACAAAGGTAACTGCTGGCGAAGCTGGTGGAATTACACAGCATATTGGTGCCTATCAAGTAGAAGATAAAGGTAAGAAGATTACTTTTCTAGATACACCTGGTCACGCGGCATTTACAACAATGCGTGCCCGTGGAGCGAAAATAACTGATATTACAATTTTAGTTGTTGCAGCGGATGATGGTGTGATGCCGCAGACAATTGAAGCAATTAACCACGCTAAAGCTGCTGAGGTACCTATTATTGTTGCTGTTAATAAAATGGATAAAGAAGCGGCAAATCCTGACCGTGTAATGCAAGAGCTAACAGAACATGGATTAGTTCCTGAAGCATGGGGCGGAGATACAATCTTTGTACCGATTTCAGCCATTAAAGGTGACGGTATCGATGAGTTGTTAGAAATGATTCTCCTTGTTGGTGAAGTAGAAGAATATAAGGCGAACCCTAATCGCAATGCTGTCGGAACAGTTATTGAAGCACAGCTTGATAAAGGTAGAGGATCAGTAGCCACTTTACTTGTACAAAACGGAACATTGAAGGTTGGTGATCCGATTGTTGTCGGTAATACATTTGGTCGCGTACGTGCGATGGTTAATGACCTTGGGCGTCGAGTAAAGACTGCAGGACCATCTACTCCTGTAGAAATTACAGGATTGAATGATGTCCCTCAAGCAGGTGACAGGTTTGCTGTTCTAGAAGACGAGAAATCTGCGCGCCAAGTAGGGGAAGCACGTGCACAATTAGCTCTACAAGCACAAAGATCTGAGAAATCTCGTGTTAGCCTTGATAACTTATTTGAGCATATGAAAGAAGGGGAAATGAAGGACATAAACATCGTTGTAAAAGCTGATGTTCAAGGTTCAGCTGAAGCCCTAACTTCCGCATTAAATAAGATCGATGTAGAAGGCGTAAAAGTACGTATTCTTCATACAGGTGCGGGTGCCATTAATGAATCAGATATTACGCTTGCTGCTGCATTTAACGCAATTGTCATCGGCTTTAACGTAAGACCTGATACGAATGCAAAACGTGCGGCTGAAGCAGAAGATGTTGATATTCGTCTACACCGTATCATTTATAACGTAATTGAAGAAATTGAATTAGCAATGAAAGGGATGCTAGACCCAGAGTTTGAAGAAAAAATTATTGGTCAAGCAGAAGTCCGTCAAACATTTAAAGTATCAAAAATTGGTACAATTGCCGGTTCTTATGTTACGGAAGGTAAAATCACAAGAGATTCTGGTATCCGCCTAATTAGAGACGGCGTTGTTATTTTCGAAGGTGAAATTGATGCGTTAAAACGCTTCAAAGATGACGCGAAAGAGGTAGCAACAAATTACGAATGTGGTATTACAATTAAGAACTACAATGATGTCAAAGAAGGCGACATCATTGAAGCTTATATTATGCAAGAAATTGAGCGTAAATGATTGTAGGTTTGGTTTCGTGTGAGTGTATGATATATGATGCTCGTTCATTAAAGGAAAAGAGAAGTGTATTACAGCGAATCCTCACTCGTCTGCAACAGAAGTTTAACATTTCTGTTGCAGAAGTTGGGTTTCAAGATACATGGCAACATACACAAATTGCCATAACTGCTGTAGCTTCAAGTAAGCAGGCCGTTGAGTGGGAGCTTTCAAATGCGCTTAAATTAATTGATTCTTTTCCTGAGATTGAGCGGACAATTACAGACATTGAATGGCTTTGAAAAAGAGGTGTAACAATTGAGCCTAAGATCAAATAGAGTTGGCGAGCAAATGAAAAAAGAGCTCGGAGAAATTATCGGTCGAAAAATTAAAGACCCACGAGTGGGATTTGTAACAGTAACAGATGTTCATGTGACAGGTGATTTACAACAAGCTACTGTCTATATTTCTGTTCTCGGTAATGAAGAACAAAGAGAAGATACATTGAGAGGATTGGCTAAAGCTAAAGGGTTTATCCGTTCAGAAATCGGTCAGAGAATACGTTTGAGAAAAACCCCTGAAATCACTTTTGAGTTTGACGAATCAATCGATTACGGTAATCGTATTGAAACACTCCTTCATCAAATTCAAGATGACGGTCAATCCAAAGATAAGGAATAAATAATGATTGGCGGATAGACGTTTGTCTATCCGTATTTATTTCACCTTAATTTGAATTTTAGTGAAAGGGGGCGTACAAAATGGAAGGAATATTACCTTTATTAAAGCCAAAAGGAATGACTTCTCATGACTGTGTATTTAAGTTACGCAAGATTCTAAAAACGAAAAAGGTGGGTCACACAGGAACATTGGACCCTGAAGTCACTGGCGTATTACCTATTTGTATTGGACGGGCTACGAAGGTTGCCGAATATATTACGGATGCAGGTAAAGAGTATGAAGGAGAGGTCACAATAGGTTTCTCGACAACGACAGAAGATGCCTCAGGCGAAGTGGTTGAAGAGAAGAAGGTAGATAAACCGATTACTCGAGAAGAGATTATCGCGGTGTTCCAGCAATTAACTGGAGAGATTGTCCAAACACCACCAATGTATTCTGCTGTTAAAGTGAATGGTAAAAGACTTTATGAATATGCACGACTAGGGCAAGAAGTGGAGCGGCCAAGTAGAAAAGTGCGCATTGATCGTATCACATTGCTAAATGAGCAGGAAGTATATAATGGGGAACAGATTACTTTTCGTTTTCGTGTTGCTTGTGGAAAAGGGACATATATTAGAACCTTAGCAGTTATGATGGGTGAACTTCTTGGTTATCCTGCCCATATGTCTGATTTAACTCGCATCCGGTCTGCAGACTTTACCATTGAGGATTGTTTGACATTACCACAAGTGGAGGAAGTGATGAACGAGGGAAGAATAGCTGATGTGCTCAAACCGTTAGAATGGGGGATTAGCTATTTGCCGAAATATCAAATAAATGATAAAGTAGCAATGAAAGTGAAGAATGGCGCAGTTCTTCCTACTCCTGAAGAACTTGAGAGTGTATCTGGTCCTATTGTAATGGAGACTGTGAACAATCAAGCGTTGGCCTTGTATATCCATCATCCTGATAAACCAGGTATAATAAAGCCAACTAAAGTTCTATACATAGGTGAATAGGGTAAAGGTAAACGTTCTTTTACATAAAGTAGACGTTCTATGCCTATCTTCATGTTTAAACAATATAAAAAGGTGAATGATCATGGAAGTTATAAAAATAGTACATCCACATAACCACAGTAAAGATAGCTGGCCACCTCTTTCAATGGCATTGGGCTTTTTTGACGGTGTTCATCTTGGTCACCAGAAAGTGATGCAAAATGCAAAGGAGAAGGCAGCTGAACTAGGGTTGAAAAGTGCCGTAATGACATTTGATCCTCATCCATCAGCTGTATTAGGTGATCCACAAGAACAAATTAGATACATCACACCGATAAATGAAAAAATCAAGATTGTTGCACAGTTAGGCATTGATTATTTATTTATTGTGCACTTTTCTAAAGCATTTGCTAATCTAGATCCAGAAGCTTTTATCGATCAGTATATTATTGATTTAAATGTTTCTCATGTATCTGCTGGATTCGATTATACGTATGGTAAATTCGGTAAAGGCACTATGGATACGATAAAGACACATGCTAAAGGGTATTTCTCTACAACCACGATTCCACAGTTAAAAAGAGACAATGCCAAGATTAGTTCCTCCCTCATTAGGACTTACTTAAAAGAGGGAAGCGTTGAAAAAATCCCTCCGCTTTTGGGAAGATACTATACAGTTAGTGGTCCGGTCGTGCAAGGTGATCAAAGGGGGAGACAATTAGGTTTTCCAACAGCAAACGTTGCTGTTAGCGAAGATTTCATCACCCCACCTACAGGTGTATACGCTGTAAGAATTTTTGTTCAAGGAAAATGGCGTAAAGGGGTCTGTAATTTAGGCTATAAGCCAACTTTCCATGATGACTTAAAGACCCCTTCTATTGAAGTCCATATTTTTGATTTCGATCAAGATATATATGGTGAAGAGGTTGAAGTAGAGTGGCATCAACATATTAGAGATGAACGGAAGTTTAATGGAATTGAAGCATTAATTGAGCAAATTGCTAAGGATAAGCAAGCAACACTCGATTATTTTGCAAAAAACAACGGTTAATTCTTGCATTTTGTTTAAAAAAGTTGTATTCTTATAAACGTATTGATTGATGAACCTTTGCTTGGCAAGTCGAGTCACCGACGCTTGCTCAGTAACAGGGGATTGAAATTTTAGGAGGTGAATCGGATGGCTATCACTAAAGATCGTAAAAATGAACTTATCAGTGAGTACAAAACTCATGAAAATGATACTGGTTCTCCAGAAGTTCAAATCGCTGTCCTTACAGAAGAAATCAACAATTTGAACGAACATTTACGTACTCATAAGAAAGATCACCACTCTCGTCGTGGTCTATTAAAAATGGTAGGTAAACGTCGTAACCTATTAACTTACCTTCGTAACAAAGATGTACAACGTTACCGTGAGTTAATCAATAAGCTTGGTTTACGTCGATAATAAGAAGCTTGTCTTCTTATTTGAAGAAGCGGGATTTTTTCCCGCTTTTTTATTAGCCTAAAAACGCTATTCTACATAAAATTTTGTTATTTTATATATTTGAAAAAGTGTGCATAATAGTATTAATGATGAAAATATGTCATGGCATTTTGCTTTAGTATATATGATTTTGTAAGTGAAATGGTAGAGAGGGGTACAAATATGGGACAAGATAAGCATACCTACAGCATAGATTGGGCTGGACGCAAGTTGTCTGTTGAAATCGGACAATTAGCAAAGCAAGCAAACGGTGCTGTTTTGGTTCGCTATGGTGATACAGCTGTACTAAGTACAGCAACAGCATCAAAAGAACCGAAGAACTTAGATTTCTTTCCACTTACTGTGAACTATGAGGAAAGATTATACGCAGTCGGTAAAATACCTGGCGGCTTTATTAAACGTGAAGGTCGTCCAAGTGAAAGAGCCATTCTAGCTAGCCGATTAATTGATAGACCAATTCGACCACTTTTCCCGGACGGTTTCCGTAACGATGTTCAAGTTGTCAGTATGGTTATGAGTGTCGACCAAGATTGTTCTTCGGAAATGGCGGCAATGTTTGGGTCATCTCTTGCATTAAGTGTTTCTGATATTCCGTTTGCCGGTCCAATTGCAGGTGTAACTGTTGGCAGAGTAAACAATGAATTTATCATTAACCCTTCTGTAGAACAAACAGAAAAAAGTGATATTCATTTAGTCGTTGCTGGTACGAAAGATGCGATTAACATGGTAGAAGCAGGGGCAGAAGAAGTTCCTGAAGAAACGATGCTTGAAGCAATTATGTTTGGTCATGATGAGATTAAACGATTAATTGCCTTCCAAGAGAAGATTGCTGAAGAAATTGGTAAAGACAAGATGGAAGTTACGCTTTATCAAGTCGATGAAGAGATTAATGCAACTGTGCGCTCTATGTGTGAAGCGGATATGATTCCTGCTATTCAAGTTCAAGAAAAACATGCTAGAGAAGCGGCCATTAAAGTTGTCAAAGATAAAGTGATTACCCATTTTGAAGAGCAAGAAGTCGATGATGACTATCTTAAACAAGTAAAGCAAGTACTTGATAAAATTGTTAAACAAGAAGTACGCCGCTTAATTACTGAAGATAAAGTAAGACCTGATGGGCGTGGACTAGAGGAAATTCGTCCGCTATCATCTGAGATTGACTTACTTCCACGTACACATGGATCAGGACTGTTTACACGTGGTCAAACACAAGCGTTGAGCATTTGTACATTAGGTGCGCTTGGTGATGTACAAATTCTAGATGGTCTTGGCATTGAAGAAGAAAAACGTTTTATGCACCATTATAATTTTCCGAATTTCAGTGTTGGTGAAACTGGTCCGATGAGAGGACCTGGTCGTCGTGAAATCGGACACGGTGCTTTAGGAGAAAGAGCTTTAGAGCCAATTATTCCATCAGAAAAGGATTTCCCTTATACGATTCGACTTGTTTCTGAAGTGTTGGAATCTAATGGTTCCACTTCACAAGCAAGTATCTGTGCAAGTACTTTAGCAATGATGGATGCTGGGGTACCAATTAAAGCGCCAGTTGCTGGTATTGCGATGGGTCTTATCAAATCAGGTGATTATTACTCTATTCTAACCGATATTCAAGGAATGGAAGATCACTTAGGTGATATGGACTTTAAAGTAGCAGGTACAAGTAAAGGCGTCACAGCACTACAAATGGATATTAAAATCGATGGTCTTTCTAGAGAAATTTTAGAAGAAGCATTACAACAAGCAAAAATCGGTAGAATGCAGATTCTTGATTCCATGCTAGCAACGATTGCTCAACCTAATAAAGAGCTTTCACAATATGCACCGAAAATCTTAATGATGTCAATTAACCCAGATAAAATCCGTGATGTTATTGGGCCAAGTGGAAAACAAATCAATAAAATCATTGAAGAAACGGGCGTAAAAATTGATATCGAACAAGATGGTACAGTATTTATTTCTTCGATCGATGAAGCGATGAACCAAAAAGCGAAGAAAATCATTGAAGATATCGTTCGTGAAGTAGAAGTTGGACAAATGTATTTGGGTAAAGTGAAGCGCATTGAGAAATTTGGTGCTTTCGTAGAGATCTTTAATGGGAAAGATGGACTTGTTCATATTTCTGAACTAGCTGAAGAGCGCGTAGGAAAAGTCGAAGATGTGCTTTCAATAGGTGATGAAGTCCTTGTAAAAGTGACGGAAATCGATAAACAAGGTAGAGTGAACCTTTCTCGTAAAGCTGTATTAAAAGAGCAGCGTGAACAAAAAGAAAAAGCTGAGAATAAATAAATTTGTAAGAAAGTCAGGGTTGTCCCCTGATTTTTTTCTTTCTTTTTTTGTTAGAATATAAAATGATGATGTATATTTTAAGTGAGCCCTCGGCTTGTTTCTTTTACTTGTCGAAGGGGATTGTTATTATGTAAGCGCTTTATCGAATAGTTAAACTGTTCTACCTTGTCCTCCTTTAACATATTTTAATGAAGAGGGAGGCTGGTGTTATGAGAAAAATTGGATACACGCTGGTAATAGTCATTAGTGGATTTTTAATCGTTGCGAACCCGTTAACAGATCAATATATGTCTTTAGCACTAAATGAAAGCATATCGGTAAGTAAAGTAGATGATCCGCTTTTAATAGAAATAAAGGAGCAAGCGAAGACGTTTGAAGTCCCTGCCAAGGATGCTGTTATAGATAAAGTATGGAAGGCGATTCCAGGATTAAATGGACTAAAGGTTGATGTGAATGCATCTTATAAAAAGATGAAAAAGGACGGATCCTTTGATAAAGAGAAACTCGTATTTACCGAAGTTAAACCAAAAATCCATCTAGAAGATTTAGAACCTTCACCGATTTATAAGGGCCATCCAGACAAGCCGATGGTTAGTTTATTAATTAATGTAGCATGGGGAAATGAGTATCTTCCTAAAATGTTGGAAACATTAAAGAAACATAATGTAAAAGCAACGTTTTTTTTAGAAGGAAGATGGACGCAAAATAATCCTGATTTAGCAAAAATGATTGTTGCCGCAGGGCACGAAATTGGCAATCATTCTTATACGCATCCTGATTTAAAAGTTGCTTCTGATCAAAAAACGAAAGAAGAAATTGTGAAAACTAACGAAGTCATAGAGGCGACGACTGAACAAAAAGTGAAATGGTTTGCCCCCCCAAGTGGTAGTTATCGTAATAAAACCGTCGACATTGCTAGTGGGCAAGGACTACTTACTGTGATGTGGACTGTCGATACGATAGATTGGCAAAAACCATCACCTGAAACGATTATTAATCGTGTAGTCAATAAAGTAGAAAATGGTTCAATGGTCTTAATGCATCCAACAGAATCAACAGCAAATGCACTGGATAGAATGATTGTAGGGATTAAAGACAAAGACTTACAAATTGGGACAGTGACATCCTTATTATCAGAGGAAAGAATCGGATCACACGAAAAGCAGAAAAAATAGCAAGCGAGATTTTGCAAAAAATAGCAACTATAGATACACTTATGTTATTCTACCATCATGAGTCTTTTTTTCTTATGAATGATAAACAGTTGTTTTGAAAAGCATTTCGTATCATTCGAAAAAAGACAGCTTGCAAACAGAACAGGAGGAGCATGCTTGATTAAAAGATATACTTGCAAAAATGGAACAAGAATCGTATTAGAAAATATTCCGACTGTCCGCTCTGTTGCCATTGGCGTTTGGATTGGAACAGGATCAAGAAATGAAGATAAAGAGAATAATGGGATTTCCCACTTTCTTGAACATATGATTTTTAAAGGTACAGAGTCAAAAACAGCTAGAGAAATAGCGGAGTCCTTTGATAGTATTGGTGGACAAGTGAACGCTTTCACATCAAAAGAATATACATGCTATTACGCAAAAGTACTGGATACTCACGCCTCATTTGCGTTAGATGTACTAGCAGATATGTTTTTCAACTCTTCCTTCGATAACGAAGAGTTGAAAAAAGAGAAAAATGTTGTCTATGAAGAAATTAAAATGTATGAAGATACACCGGATGATATTGTCCATGATGTTTTAAGTAAGGGTGTATATGAAAGTCATTCATTGGGGTACCCGATACTCGGAACGGAAGAAACCCTAGAAACGTTTAACGGGGACACATTAAGAGACTATATGCATAATCACTATATACCTGAGAATGTCGTCATCTCCATTGCAGGTAATGTGCCTGAATCATTTATTCAAGAAGTAGAGTCCCATTTTGGTACATATACAGGTGGTAGTCCGGCAGTAAACGAAACAGTACCTACTTTTCACAATAATAAGATCGCCAGAAAGAAAGAAACAGAACAAGCGCATCTTTGTTTAGGGTTTAACGGACTTCCCGTTGGTCACGATGATATGTATCAGTTGATCGTTCTAAATAATATTCTTGGTGGTAGCATGAGTAGTCGCTTATTCCAAGATGTGAGGGAAGATAAAGGTCTCGCATACTCTGTGTTTTCTTATCACTCTTCTTTTAAAGATAGTGGTTTGGTTACAATATATGGCGGTACCGGTGCGAAACAAATGAATGTTCTTTTCGAAACGATTCAGAACACATTAGACGTTTTAAAAAGAAACGGAATAACAGAAAAAGAATTAGTCAATAGTAAAGAGCAATTAAAAGGTGGCTTAATGCTAAGTTTAGAAAGTACAAATAGTCGCATGAGCCGTAACGGCAAAAATGAGCTATTGCTTGGATCTCATCGTACATTAGATAAAATTATTGAAGAAATTGATGAAGTATCAATGGATGAAGTCAATGAAATGGCGAAAAAGATCTTTACAGATGACTATTCATTAGCCTTAATTAGTCCAGATGGTGAGTTACCTCAAGGGCTATAAATAAAAGAGAACAATTTCCCATTTGTAAAGATAGGAAATTGTTCTTTTTTATTATAAACATATATTTTCTTTAGCCTTTTTTCTTTTTTAACACCGCACGAAAACAATTTAATTCTCCCCATATGGTTGATGTGAGGACATTAGAAGGTCGGGTGAAGGTCACTTGATCAAAAAAGGTTAATCCAGCTTCGTGAATCATACGATTGAACATGTCTAAATCGATGGTAGGATAGTCACAAGTTAAAATAATGAGTCCATCCTCTTTTAATACACGTTTAAACTCTACAAGGCTTTTATATATATCCTCACTACTTAAATGTTCAATAACGGAAATACAGAAGATTTTATCAAATAATTGCCCACTGTATGGTAAATCAGTTAAGGAACAGCAATTCATAGATACGTTGTTTATTAAACGTTGTACATTTTCTTCTTGTATGTCGTCATGTGTATATGTTTCCTTCATATCTAAAAAAATGGCTTTACTGTCTAATAATCTCTCATCGATATCACAGGCAAAAGTGTGTTTGCATATCTCACTTAAATAAAACTTTAAAGGATGCCCCAATCCACAGGCTGCATCGAGAACAATTTCATTTTTGTCTGCAAAATTTTTTGCCCATTCATACTCATAGGGTCTTGTTTCCCATTCCTTAGGTAACTGGAAGACGAACTGCTGAGATTTCGGATCGTCAGTTGTAATAAACCTTGAATCAGTTATGTTTTTCATTTCATTTCCTCCTCACTTAGCATTTTATTGTATGTGAATAAAGATGAGTCGCTACCTCACTATTTAATCACTTTTCCTATTTAAAATGTTTTTTTAATGGTAGGAGTTTCGTCCTTCACTCCTTATCAATCTTCTCTTCAAAACAAAGGTTCAAACTTAGCGTCTATTCTTTGTTAGAGAACTCACCGAATAGGTCATTTCTACATAAGATGTTGAAGTAATTGAGTAAAAGAACATAAAAAGTTCTTTAAAAGAAGGTGAGTGTTGCATGCTGACAGGATTACAAATTGCAGTGATCGGTGGAGATGCAAGGCAGCTTGAGGTCATTCGTAAGCTGACAGAATTGGATGCAAAATTATATTTAATTGGTTTTGAACAGCTTGACCACGCTTTTTCTGGTGCAGTGAAGGAGAAGTTAGATGAAGTTGACTTTACATGCATTGACGCCATTATATTGCCAGTGCCTGGGGCTGGGGTAGATGGACAGATTGATACAATTTTCTCTAATGAAAAAATTACGATAAATGAAGAAATCTTAAAGAAAACACCGCAACATTGTAAAATTTATTCTGGTATTAATCCTCCTTATCTTCAAGAAATTTCAACCAAAGCAGATCGTGAAGTTGTTCAATTATTTAATCGTGATGATGTCGCAATATACAATTCAATCCCCACTGTTGAAGGTGCATTAATGATGGCCATTCAACATACTGATTTTACAATTCACGGATCAAATGTGACTGTATTAGGACTTGGAAGAACAGGAATGAGTATAGCCCGTGCATTTCATGCTTTAGGAGCTAAAGTGAAAGTAGGAGCTAGAAAAAGCGAGCATATAGCAAGAATAACTGAAATGGGTCTTACGCCTTTTCATTTGAGTGATATTGAAGAAGCCGTTGTGGATGCAGATATATGCATTAATACAATTCCCGTACAAGTCGTGGTGGCATCAGTAATAGCGAAAATGCCAGTTCATACCCTCATTATTGATTTAGCTTCTAAACCAGGTGGTACGGACTTTAGATACGCAGAGAAACGCGGGGTAAAAGCTCTATTAGCACCTGGCCTACCAGGAATCGTTGCACCAAAAACAGCGGGACGTATTTTAGCTAATGTTCTTTCACAATTGATTTTGGCTAATTTTGATGAAAGGAAGGATAAACAATCATGAATTTAAAAGGGAAAAAAATAGGATTCGGTTTAACGGGGTCGCATTGCACATATGATGCCGTTTTTCCGGAAATAGAGAAGTTAGTCGGGGCAGGAGCTGAAGTAATACCAGTCGTGACTTTTACAGTTCAAAATACGGTAACAAGATTTGGCGATGGAGAAGATTGGATTAAAAGAATAGAAGAAGTGACTGGGAATAAAGTTATTGATTCTATTGTAAAAGCAGAACCATTAGGCCCGAAAATCCCATTAGATTGCATGGTTGTTGCCCCATTAACAGGAAACTCCATGAGTAAATTTGCAAATGCTATGACAGATTCTCCAGTGCTTATGGCTGCCAAAGCGACATTAAGGAACGAAAAACCAGTCGTACTAGGTATATCGACTAATGATGCACTAGGCTTAAACGGCACAAATCTCATGCGTTTAATGTCTACAAAAAATATTTATTTTATCCCATTTGGGCAAGATGACCCAGTGAAGAAACCGAACTCAATGGTCGCCCGTATGACAGCATTATCTGATACAATAGTGAAAGCAATAAATGGTGAACAGATTCAGCCAGTCATTGTAGAAAGATACAAAGATGGTAACTAAGTTCGAGATTTATCATAGTTCCCTTCGTTAAGTGATGAATGTTTGCAGACGACGGCTTTCGCCAGTAGACTTGGCGATAAGCCATGTTTTCTCATAAAATTTTATTTTTTAATGCGGGAATATGATAAAATATAAAATAATCTTAGTATACTATCTATAGCTCGCTCTCATAGCTGAAATACGACTGAAAGATAGTCGCTCACTTGTTTGTTAGCTGAAAGGTAAACTAAAAAATATCAATCATTATGTTGGCCGGAAGGAGAAATGGTTATGACAGAGAAAAAAGACTTCCATGTAGCTGTAGTAGGAGCAACAGGAGCAGTAGGTGAACAAATGTTAAAAACATTGGAAGAGCGTGCTTTTCCGATATCAACATTGAAAGTATTATCTTCGTCTCGCTCAGCTGGGAAGAAGATTCAATATAACGGCAAGGAATATACTGTAGAAGAAGCTACACCTGATAGTTTTGAAGGTGTAGATATTGCTTTGTTTAGTGCAGGGGGAAGTGTATCCAAACAATTAGCTCCAGAAGCGGTAAAGAGAGGAGCAATTGTGGTTGATAATACGAGTGCATTCCGTATGGATGAAAATACTCCACTTATCGTACCTGAAGTAAATGAAGAAGACTTGCATAACCATAACGGCATCATTGCCAACCCCAATTGTTCAACCATTCAAATGGTTGTAGCGCTTGAACCGATTAGAAAAGCATTTGGTTTAAATAAAGTGATTGTCTCCACTTATCAAGCAGTCTCTGGCTCAGGGCAAGCAGCTATTGATGAATTGCAAGAGCAAACAAGAGCGATTTTAGATAATCAAACATACACGCCTGAAGTATTGCCAGTAAAGGGTGATAAAAAGCATTATCAAATCGCTTTTAACGCCATTCCTCAAATAGATAAATTTGTTGATAACGGTTATACATTTGAGGAAATGAAAATGATTAATGAAACGAAAAAAATTATGCATCTGCCTTCTTTACCAGTAGCTGCGACTTGTGTTCGTCTACCCGTGGGAACTGGTCATTCTGAATCTGTGTATTTTGAGATTGATCAGGAAGGCATTAACGCAAAGGATATAAAAGCTTTGTTAAGTACCGCACCAGGTATAGAACTACAAGATGACCCTGAACAGCAAATTTATCCAATGCCAGCAGATTGTGTTGGTAAATCAGAAGTGTTCGTCGGTCGTATTCGCAATGACTTAGATGAGCCAAAAGGGTTCCATATGTGGGTCGTTTCTGATAATCTACTAAAAGGTGCAGCCTGGAATTCTGTACAAATCGCAGAAAGTCTTGTTAAATTAAAGTTAGTGAAATAAATTGCAATTACTCGAGGTGTTAAGATGAAAATCGTCGTTCAAAAATTTGGCGGTACATCGGTAAAAAATGAAGAAGGCAGGAGTCATGCATTAAGGCATATTAAAAATGCCGTTCATGAAGGGTTCAAAGTGGTAGTTGTTGTTTCTGCAATGGGAAGAAAGGGAGACCCTTATGCAACAGACACGTTATTATCACTTGTTGGTGCGCCCCTTGCCAAAATCAATAAACGTGAAACAGACTTATTACTATCTTGTGGAGAAGTGATTTCAAGTGTTGTATTTACGAATATGCTTATAGAAAATGAGCTAACGGCGACCGCATTAACAGGTGCGCAAGCTGGTTTCCGTACAAATCATGATCATATGAATGCGAAAATTATTGATATGAAATGTGAACGTTTAAAAAACGAGTTAGAATTACATGATGTTGTTGTCGTTGCAGGTTTTCAAGGATCAGCTAGAAACGGTGATACAACGACGATTGGACGTGGCGGCAGTGATACTTCAGCAGCTGCGCTAGGTTCTGCCCTTAATGCAGAGTGGATTGATATATTCACAGATGTTGAAGGGATTATGACAGCTGATCCGCGGATTGCACAGAATGCACGTTCTTTGGATGTTGTAACTTATACGGAAGTTTGCAATATGGCTTATCAAGGTGCAAAGGTTATTCATCCACGAGCAGTTGAAATCGCGATGCAATCAAAAATTCCCATTCGTATCCGTTCCACTTATACAGACGGTTTAGGTACGCTAGTTACGGCTGTTACGAAACAAAGTAGAGGAACAGATATAAAAGAAAGACCGGTTACCGGGATTGCACATGTAGCGAATATTACGCAAATTAAAGTGGTTGCTAAAGAAAATCAGTATGACCTACAATCAGAGGTTTTTAAGGCAATGGCCAAAGAAGGCATTAGCGTTGATTTCATTAATATTTATCCACATGGAGTAACCTATACAGTGACCGAGGAAATGACCGATAAAGCGATACAAATTTTAAATGGATTAGGTCATGAACCAAAAGTGGAAAGAGGCTGTGCGAAAGTTTCAGTTGTCGGTGCAGGTATGCAAGGTGTACCTGGTGTTGCCTCTAAAATTGTAACAGCACTTTCGGAACAAGGCATTAGAATTATGCAATCAGCAGATAGCCATACGACTATTTGGGTTTTAGTTGAACAAGAAGATTTGCCGAAAGCAGTCAATGCACTCCATGATGCCTTTCATTTAGAAAAAGATCAAGTAGAAATGATATAAGTGATTATTAAAAAGAGGTGTAAAAATGGTTTTATTCGGAAGAGTTTCAACAGCAAT
This sequence comes from Cytobacillus kochii, assembly GCF_044790165.1. Classification (NCBI taxonomy): domain Bacteria; kingdom Bacillati; phylum Bacillota; class Bacilli; order Caryophanales; family Bacillaceae; genus Cytobacillus; species Cytobacillus kochii. Next base: position 1,994,659 of record NZ_CP085254.1, read on the forward strand.
GGTTACGCCATTCGATATCAATGGGCATATTGATTTTGCAAAGACAACTCAGTTGATTAATCATTTGATTGAGAATGGGACAGATTCCCTTGTTGTTGCTGGAACAACAGGCGAATCACCAACGTTAACGAAAGAAGAAAAACTCGCATTGTTTAAACATGTAGTGAAGGTAACGGATGGACGCGTGCCAGTTATTGCCGGTACAGGTAGCAATAATACTTACTCATCCATTGAATTAACGAAAAAAGCAGCAGAAATTGGTGTAGATGCCATCATGTTAGTCGCTCCTTATTATAATAAGCCAAACCAAGCAGGCTTATATGAGCATTTTAAAGCGATCGCAGCAAGTACAGATTTACCTGTTATGTTATATAATATTCCAGGTCGATCATCTGTTAATATTGCACCTGAAACAATTATTGAACTATCCAAGATTAAAAATATTGTCTCTGTGAAAGAAGCGAGTGGTGATCTTAATGCAATGACGAAGATTATCGCTGAAACAGATGACGATTTCTTGTTATATAGTGGCGACGATGGTATCGCTTTACCAGTCTTATCCATTGGTGGAGCAGGTGTTGTATCAGTGGCCTCACATATAATCGGCTCTGAAATTCAAGAAATGGTGCAAGCATTTTTAGATGGCCGCTATCAAGAGGCTGCAAAATTGCACCAATCCTTATTACCAATAATGGAAGCGATGTTTGCAGCGCCAAGTCCTGTACCAGTTAAAACCGCTTTGCAGGTCAAAGGCCTTGATGTCGGTTCAGTGCGTTTACCAATGGTACCACTTTCTGAACAAGAAAGAGCTTCACTGATTGACATTATTAAAAAGTAAGCAAAAAATCTGAGCGATCATTCCCACCTTGGGTATGAATTGTTCAGGTTTTTTTTTGTGATGCCATAACATATATACTCTGGATAGGGGAGTAAAAGGGGGCTCTTCGTATATCTCACAAATCTAAAACATATTGAGCAAACATAAGTAGCTCAGGTTGAAGAAGTTTTCGCTCACTAGCTGAACTAGAGATACTTAAATCTTTGATTACTACTATTTAGTCCTTGTTAAATCCAAACCCAATACATCAATCTGGATGAAGGAAATTTACACATTTCTTGAGTCTTTTAGGTTCTCTTTTTTTAAAAGCAAGACTAACTGAATTATTATAAACTTGATATTTAGGTATCACTTTTAAAAGAGAGTATTTGTTAAAGTAAAACGATCCTTTTTGTGCCGTCTTCTTTAATCACTAAAGTGTTTAAATACTTAATTTAACTGGATAAATTGCTTAATAACCGCAAAAATGCATAAATTTGGTTGTTATTATTTTCTTAGTTAAAGTATAATGGGAATAACTGATTTTGATCGGGTGAATGAACTATAGGAGGATACATAAGTGAAAAGACAGAACGAAAGCATCAAGTTAGCAGCACTAGGTGGAGTTGGTGAATTAGGAAAGAATATGTACATAATTGAAGTTGATGAGGATTTATTCGTAATCGATGCAGGTTTAATGCTTCCAGAGAACGAAATGCTTGGAATTGATACGGTTATTCCAGATTTCACCTATCTTATTCAACAAAAAGATCGTGTGCAAGGAGTATTTTTAACCCACGGACATGAAGACCATATTGGAGCTTTATCTTATTTGCTTCGGCAAATTGAGGCACCGGTATACGGAACTAAGCTTACAATTGCGTTAGCAAAAGCAAAAATGAAAGAGCAAGGATTTAAAGGGAAAGCTAAACTAGTGGAAATACATAGTGATACTGAACTTCACTTTGATCATTGTGAAATTTCATTTTTTAAAACAAATCATAGCATCCCAGACAGTGTTGGGGTATGTATTCATACCTCACAAGGCAGTATCGTCTACACTGGGGATTTTAAATTTGACCAAGCGGCTGGACCACTTTATAAAGCCGAAATTGGAAAAATGGCCAAAATCGGAGAAAATGGCGTTTTGTGCTTATTATCTGATAGTACAGAAGCAGAAAAGCCAGGGTACACAAAATCTGAAGCTGAAGTATTAGATGATTTAGTGAAGCATTTTTATCAAGCAAAAGGGAGAGTCGTAGTGGCTACATTTGCGTCTGAGTTAATCAGGATTCAACAAGTATTTGACGCTGCGAAACAGACTAACCGAAAAGTAGCAATAGTAGGAAGAAGTTTGCAAAAAATATATGATATTGCCATCAGATTAGGGTTTTTGGATATTTATGAAGACGTAATGGTGTCTATGAACGATGTGAAAAACTTGGCAGATGAAGAAATCATTTATTTAGTGACAGGTACGCAAGGAGAGCCCATTGATGCGTTGCATAAGATGGCGAAAAACTCTCACCGTCAAGTGCATATTCAAGCTGGAGATTATGTGATATTCTTTGCTTCTCCTTTGAGAGGTTCGGAAGTTTATTTATCAAAAACAGTTGATGTATTGTTCAGGGGCGGAGCACATGTGGTTTCAGGCAAAGGGAGTTTTAATACATCTAGTCATGGTAGCAAAGAAGAGCTTAAATTCATGATTAATTTAATGAATCCGAGATATTTCTTTCCTGTTCATGGAGAATACAGGATGTTAAAGGCACATGCAAAAGTAGCTGAGTCGACTGGTATGGAAAGTGATGCTATTTTTATTCCTGAAAAGGGAGAATTATATGAAATAGCAAAAGGAACCATGAAGAATGTGGGGAAAATCCCAACCGGACATGTATTAATTGATGGCAGTGGTGTTGGTGATGTTGGTAATATTGTCCTTAGAGATCGTAAATTATTATCTCAAGATGGGATATTACTTGTGGTTGTTACGTTAAACAAAAAACAAAAAATCATTTCAGCAGGACCAGAATTAATTACAAGAGGCTTTGTTTATGTGAGAGAATCTGAAGAATTACTAGCTGAAGCAAGCAAATTGGTAAAAGAAATTGTTGAAGCAAAACTATCGAAAGAAGCTTTTGACTGGTCAGGTATCAAACAAGATATGAGAGAAGGTCTCAATCAGTTCTTATTTGATAAAACAAAACGTCGTCCGATGATCTTACCGATAATTATGGAGTCCTAAGAAAGCAGGCAATTACGTATTCGTGATTGCCTGCTTATATTTTTATTTCGATAATAGATATCTTCGTTTCCAAAAGCATTAATAGAATGAAAATCCCATCCCTGTTCATACTAAATATATAAAAGTTTGAAGGGAGAAGTCTTATGGATTTTGAAATGAATGGGAATGATCAAGAGCAACAACCTAAAGAAGATAAACAATCGCCTTTAATGGAAAAGATACAGCAATTAGGTCAAACAAATGTACCGCAACTATCTCAAGATTCCAAAATTCACTGTTTGACAATCGTTGGACAAATAGAAGGGCATTTACAATTACCGCCACAAAATAAGACAACAAAATATGAACATCTTATCCCTCAGATTGTAGCCATTGAGCAAAATCCAAAAATAGAAGGTTTGTTAGTAATATTAAATACTGTAGGGGGAGATGTAGAAGCAGGGTTAGCGCTTGCTGAAATGTTGGCATCATTGTCAAAGCCTACAGTTTCAATCGTGTTAGGTGGTGGACACTCAATAGGTGTACCTATAGCCGTATCTTGTGATTATGCTTATATTGCTGAATCAGCAACGATGACCATTCACCCCATTCGGTTAACTGGCTTAGTGATTGGGGTGCCACAAACTTTTGAGTATTTAGATAAAATGCAAGAACGTGTCATTAACTTTGTAACAAAACACTCACAGATTACTGAAGAGAAGTTTAAAGACTTAATGTTTGCTAAAGGAAATTTGACAAGAGATATTGGAACGAATGTGATTGGTGCTGATGCTGTTGAGTTTGGTTTGATTAATGAAGTAGGTGGTATTGGCCCAGCATTAAAAAAACTTGAGGAGTTAATTGAAAACAATGAACAGCAGGAGGGGCTTGTACAATGATATTATATACAGCCATGCCAAGTGAATGGATATACCAAGCTGAACCATCTGAATATGCGAAACAAAAAGTGGTTAACTTTGAAGGTATCCCGTTACTAGTGGAATTCACTAGTGGTTCTGAATATCGTGTAATCCAAGTAATGAGTACGGACCCAAATGATTTCATGAATGAAAATATTGGACCTGGAGTAAAAATCACCCTCAGTTAAGCAAAAGATGGATGAAATTATGCTATAATAAATGAACAAACGTAGAGCAGCCACTAAAAGGCTGCTCTCTTCTTTCATGCATCATTCAAGTACTTATAAATCAGGTGATAAAATGGCGAAAAAAAAGAAGCGTAAAACGCGAAAAAAGCAACAAGTGAGACAAACTTTAAAATATGAATTAACTGCTCTAGTGATGCTCGCATTAGCAGTGATTGCGATAGCGAAATTAGGGGCAGTAGGTGGAGCAATCGTACTTTTTTTCAGGTTTTTTACCGGCGAATGGTACATGCTTTGTTTAATTGGATTAGTGATTTATGCAGGGTTTCTAATGTGGAAAAGGGAGAGACCTGATCTCTTTCATATGAAATTAGTGGGCATGTACTTCATCATTAGTGCACTTCTGTTATTAAGTCATGTAACGTTATTTGAATTACTTTCAAATGGGGGAGCATTTACCGACCCAAGTGTAATAATGAATACATGGCGTCTCTACTGGGGTGAGGTGACAAATCAAGCCAGCACTTCAGATTTGGGTGGGGGCATGATTGGAGCATTAATGTTTGCTGTTTTCTATTATTTATTTGATGAAGCAGGCTCAAAAATTATTGCATTTCTTTTGATTATCGTAGGAATTATATTAATTACAGGAAAAACTTTTGGCCCTGCGATGGGTGATATGACCATTTCATTTGCTCAATTTCTAAAAAAACAATGGCTAGCATTTCTTGAAGATGTAAAAGGTTGGGTAAGTAAAAAGAATAAGCGCAATGCTAAACCTCGTACGAGAAGAAGTAAAGAAAATCAAGAAGAGGCGGCAATAACGATTCATAACAGCTCAGAAGAAATGGATAAAGACAGTACACCAGAAGAACCAATTATTTCTAGTTTTTCTCAAAATGCTTATGACCAAGAACAAGATGGTACATTACCGGTACAAGGGGTAAGCGAGAGTCAACCGGAGGACGAAGAGCAGCAAGATGAGACTGTACCACCGATTACATTTACAGAAGTGGAAAATAAGGATTATAAACTACCACCAATGAAATTATTAAAGGCACCTAATCACACCGACCAGAGCGGTGAATATAAACTTATTCATGATAATGCAGCAAAGCTTGAGAGAACCTTCCAAAGCTTTGGTGTCAAAGCTAAAGTAACCCAAGTTCATCTTGGACCGGCAGTAACCAAATATGAAGTACATCCTGATGTAGGTGTGAAAGTAAGTAAAATTGTTAGTTTAAGTGATGACTTAGCCCTTGCGTTAGCAGCAAAAGATATCCGAATTGAGGCACCAATTCCAGGAAAATCAGCTATCGGGATAGAGGTACCGAATTCAGAAGTTGCGATGGTTTCCTTAAGAGAGGTCATTGAACCTAAAGGTAAAGATCGCAATGATTCAAAGTTATTAATCGGTTTAGGAAGAGATATTACTGGCGAAGCTGTCACAGCAGAGTTGAATAAAATGCCGCATTTGCTCGTCGCTGGAGCGACAGGAAGTGGGAAGAGTGTTTGTATTAATGGCATTATTACTAGTATTTTAATGAGGGCGAAACCTCATGAAGTGAAATTGATGATGATTGATCCAAAAATGGTAGAGCTTAATGTATATAATGGGGTCCCACATTTATTAGCCCCTGTTGTGACAAATGCCAAAAAAGCTTCTCAAGCACTGAAAAAGGTTGTAAGCGAAATGGAGAGAAGATATGAATTATTCTCCCATACAGGCACAAGAAACATAGAAGGTTATAATGAATTTATAAAAAGGCAAAATAAAACAGAGGAAGCTAAGCAACCACTACTTCCTTACATCGTTGTTATTGTTGATGAGTTAGCGGACTTAATGATGGTTGCTTCATCGGATGTTGAGGATGCGATCACTAGATTAGCACAAATGGCTAGGGCAGCTGGTATTCATCTTATCATTGCCACTCAACGTCCATCAGTGGATGTCATCACCGGTGTGATTAAAGCAAATATTCCATCAAGAATTGCGTTTGCTGTTTCTTCTATGACGGATTCAAGGACGATTTTAGACATGGGCGGAGCAGAGAAGTTATTAGGAAGAGGCGATATGTTATTTATGCCAGTCGGCGCATCAAAACCTATACGGGTGCAAGGCGCATTTTTATCGGATGATGAAGTTGAAGAAATTGTTGATTTTGTCATCGGTCAGCAAAAAGCGCAATATCAAGAAGAAATGATTCCCGATGATTTACCAGATTCACAAGCAAGTGAAGTTGATGACAAATTATATGATGAAGCAGTTGAGCTTGTCATTGAAATGCAAACAGCCTCTGTTTCCATGTTGCAAAGGAGGTTCCGTATCGGTTATACGCGAGCAGCGAGGTTAATTGATGAAATGGAGCTGCGAGGAATCGTTGGACCTTATGAGGGAAGTAAACCAAGAACAGTACTCGTCAGCCAAAGTGTTGATGAGGCATCTTCTTAAAAATATATTTAACGCTTTTTAGCAACACAGCTTTAATCAACAATTGAAAGAAAGTATGTACAAAGAATAGGTTAATATTTATTATAAATATGACCTATTCTTTTTTTAGGGTTTCTAAAATATTTTAGTAGCATTTGATTTTTATCATAAGAAGCCTATAACGAAAGGGAAAATAATTAAACAAAACTCTTTAAGACATCAACTATGAGTCAACAAATGTGAAAAATATTCACTTTTTTCACTATCTTTTTCGACATTTTTTGAAAAATATGTTTCTTTATATTTAGAAAAATGGTATAGTATTTTCGATTAGTAGAGATGATTGAACATCAGAGGTCTGATGTCTTGAGATTTGGATTTGGAGGAGCACAGCATGTCTATTAAGTCAGATAGCCGCCATTTATATTTACAAGTAATTGATCGTTTGAAGCAAGATATTGATAAAGGAATTTATAAAGAGAGAGAAAAATTACCTTCAGAATTTGATCTTGCCAAACAATTAGGTGTCAGTCGTGCGACATTAAGAGAGGCATTAAGGATATTAGAAGAAGAAAATGTCATTATTCGTAGACACGGTGTCGGCACGTTTGTAAATACAAAGCCATTATTTACATCAGGAATTGAACAGTTAAATAGTATCACTAATATGATTACCCAAGCAGGTATGCAACCTGGGACTATATTCCTTAGCTCAGAGACGCAATGTCCAAGTGAGGAAGATATCAGACTTTTTTCCTGTTCAGCAGATGAAGAAATCTTAGTAGTAGAACGGGTAAGAACGGCAAATGGTGAACCTGTTGTTCATTGCTTGGATAAAATGTTGGCGAAGCATATTCCAGACTCTATCTCTTGGGAAAAAGAATCTATTTTTGAAAATTTGGAAGAAAAAACAGGCAGAAGAATTACATATGCGGTCTCTGAAATTGAACCGATTGGTTATCACGAGAAGGTCTCACCTATTTTAGACTGTAGTCCTGAGACAGCTCTACTTGTTCTTAAGCAAATGCATTACACTGAACAAGACGAGCCATTACTCCTCTCGGTTAACTATTTTAGAGCAGACAAATTTAGCTTCCATGTTCTTAGAAAACGGATTAACTAATCAATCATACTCATCTACTAATGTAAACCAATTCCTTAAGGGGGAGCAAAATGAAAAAACGTAAACTTGGATTAGTACTTTCTTTTGCACTAGCAGCAGGTACCATTTTAGGAGCATGTGGTTCTTCAGAAGAAAACGAAAAAGGATCAAGTTCAGAAGGCAACAAAGAAGAGTCATTCACGGTTGCAATGGTAACAGATGTTGGTGGCGTAGATGATAAATCATTTAACCAATCTGCATGGGAAGGGATTAAAGCTTTTGGTGAAGACAATGGCTTAGAAGAAGGTAAAGGTGGATACACTTACCTTCAATCCCAATCTGATGCTGATTATGCAACAAATTTAAATAACTTAACTCGTCAAAAATTCAATTTAGTGTTTGGTGTTGGAGCGATGATGCATGATGCGATTGCTGAAATTGCCGAACAACAAAAAGATAGCCAATTTTCAATTATTGATTCAGAAGTAGAGGCAGATAATGTAGCTAGCATTATGTTTAAAGAACAAGAATCAGGTTTCTTAGCTGGTGTCGTTGCTGCAAATGCAACAAAAGGGGATACAGTTGGTTTTATCGGCGGGATGGAGCTCCCTGTTATTGAACGCTTTGAAGCAGGGTTTATTGCAGGTGTTAGAGCTGTAAATCCAGATATTAAAGTAGAAAGCAATTACTCAGGTGCATTTGACAAAGCAGAGCTTGGTCAATCGATTGCCTCTAAGATGTATGCTTCTGGCATTGATGTCATCTTCCATGCGGCTGGTGGAACAGGTAATGGATTATTCAAAGAAGCACGTGACTTAAAAGGAAAAGATCCAGAGAGAGAACTTTGGGCAATTGGTGTTGACGCAGACCAATCAGCAGAAGGGGTAGTCGGAGATCATAATATTATCCTTACATCTGCTATGAAACGTGTAGACGTTGCTGTACAAGATATCGCTACTAAAGCAAAAGATGGGAACTTCCCTGGTGGCGAAACTACTGTTTACGGTTTAAATGAAGATGGTGTGACTTTGGCACCAATTAACGAAGAGTTCGCTGGCAAAGCGGAAGTTGAAACACAAGTAAACGAATGGATTGAAAAAATTAAGAGTGGAGAAGTTACTCCTCCTCAATCAGTAGAAGAAGCGAAGGCATTTACAGCAGAGTAATGAGGAAAGGAATAAGGGACTTGAAATCTCTTATTCCTTTTTAACTTAAAAGGTTAATTGAAAAGAATAATAAGTACACAAATTATCCTTTTCAATTAGGTTTTTAAAAATAAGCCTAAAATTTCATTCATGGATGTTCAATCAATCATAAATAAAAAGCGAGGTCTGACCTCTAACTACATAAGGGTAAGGAGTGGAGAGGGTGGAATATGTTATTGAAATGCTCAATATTCGTAAAGAGTTTCCGGGTATTGTAGCGAATAATAATATCACACTTCAAGTTAAACCAGGAGAAATTCATGCGCTCCTCGGAGAAAATGGTGCAGGAAAATCAACGTTAATGAATGTTTTATTTGGTCTTTATCAACCTGAAAAAGGGGAGATTAAAGTCAGGGGAAACATTGAAAAAATCACGAATCCAAATGTCGCCAATGAGTTAGGTATTGGGATGGTTCATCAACATTTCATGTTAGTTGATAAATTCACAGTAACGGAAAATATTATTTTAGGCAAAGAGATCACTTCAAAAGGTAAAATTGATTTAAAAGAAGCGGAAAAAGTAGTTAGCGAAATTTCAAAAAAATATGGTTTATCGGTAGATCCAAAAGCAAAGATTGCAGATATTTCCGTAGGAATGCAACAGCGAGTTGAAATTTTAAAAACACTTTATCGAGGAGCAGATATCCTAATATTCGATGAACCTACAGCAGTGCTAACACCACAGGAGATTGCAGAGCTTATTCAAATAATGGGTAAGCTGATTAAAGAGGGTAAATCTATCATTCTAATTACTCATAAACTAAAAGAAATTATGGAAGTATGTGACCGAGTAACGGTTATTCGTAAAGGTGAGGGAATCGGAACGTTAAATGTATCTGAAACAAATCCCGATGAATTAGCTAGTTTAATGGTTGGTAGGGAAGTCACGTTTAAAACTGAAAAAACAGAAGCTAAGCCGAAAGAAGCGTCATTAGAAATACAATCACTTACAGTAAAAGATTCCCGCAATATCGCAGTGGTAGACAATTTAAACTTAACAGTCAGAAAAGGGGAAATTGTCGGTATTGCAGGTGTAGATGGTAATGGACAAACAGAATTGGTAGAAGCAATTGCAGGATTAAGAAAAGTAGATGAAGGGTCAATTCTGTTAAACAATAAAGAAATTACTAAATTAAATACAAGAAAAGTAACTGAATCAGGTATTGGACATATACCGCAAGATCGCCATAAACATGGCTTAGTATTAGATTTTACAATTGGTGAAAATATGGTACTACAAACCTATTACCAACAGCCTTATTCGAAAACAGGTTTGATGAATAAGAAAGCGATTTATGACCAAGCAAATAGATTAATAGAAGAATATGATGTACGAACACCAAGTGAATATACACCAGCTCGCGCTCTTTCTGGAGGTAATCAGCAAAAAGCGATTATCGGCAGAGAGGTAGATCGTAATCCAGATTTATTAATTGCCTCACAACCGACAAGGGGGCTTGACGTGGGTGCAATTGAATTCATCCATCGCAAGTTAATTGACCAAAGAGATCAAGGTAAGGCCGTGCTGTTAGTTTCTTTTGAAATGGACGAAATCATGAATGTGAGTGACCGTATTGCTGTTATTTTTGAAGGGAAAATCATTGCAATGGTTGATCCCAAGGAAACGACAGAGCAAGAGTTGGGCTTATTAATGGCCGGTTCAACGAAGAAAAAGGTAGGTGATGGAAATGTCTAACCGTATGCAGAATATATTAATACCGATCATTGCCGTGCTACTTGGTATCATTGTCGGGACTATTTTAATGATTGTAACAGGTTATGATGCTATTGCAGGATTTATAGCTCTTTGGAATGGTGCATTTGGTGATGTTTATTTTTTCGGTGAAACCGTTAGACAAATCATCCCCTATATATTAGCTGGCCTTGCAGTTGCATTTGCTTTTAAAACAGGACTTTTTAACATCGGAGTTGAAGGACAATTAATTGTAGGTTGGTTAGCTGCTGTTTGGGTAGGTGTAGCTTTTGAACTACCGAAGATCATTCATTTACCTTTAGCTGTGCTAGCTGCTGCTTTAGCGGGAGCGATTTGGGCATTTATACCTGGGTTCTTAAAGGCGCAATATCGTGTTCATGAAGTTATTGTCACAATTATGTTGAATTATACAGCACTTCATATTACGAACTATATTATTCGAACAAAATTGTCAGAAGGTAGTGATAGTTCGGATCCAATTGCTGAAACAGCAAGTCTTCGTTCACCTTTATTAGAATCTTTAACAGATTACTCTCGTATGCACTGGGGAATTGTTATTGCCATTATTGCTGTTATTATTATGTGGTTTATTTTGGAGAAAACAACGAGAGGATTTGAGTTGAAGGCTGTTGGCTTAAATCAACATGCTTCAAATTATGCAGGCATGAATGTTAAAAAGAATATTATTCTTTCCATGGTGATATCCGGAGTTTTTGCTGGTTTAGCTGGTGCTATGGAAGGGCTTGGGACTTTCGGATATGCCGCTGTGAAAAGTGGATTTACTGGGGTCGGATTTGATGGTATCGCTGTAGCTTTATTAGGTGCTAATTCACCGATAGGTATTGTTTTGGCGGCGATTCTTTTCGGGAGCTTGAAGGTTGGTGCCCTTAATATGCCACTAGAAGCAGGCGTTCCGAACGAATTGGTTGATATTATTATTGCTTTAATTGTTTTCTTTGTGGCTTCAAGTTATATGATTCGTTTACTCATAAGAAAGATTAATAAGAAGGGGGTGAAGTAAGTGGGTATCATGGAAATATTAATGATTATTGTGCCAACTACTTTACTTTGGGCAGCACCCCTTATTTTCACCGCGTTAGGTGGAACTTTCTCAGAACGTTCAGGTGTAATTAATATTGGATTAGAAGGATTAATGGTAATTGGTGCTTTTACAGCAATTGTCTTCAATTTATCGTTTGCCGATGTATTAGGGGCATGGACCCCTTGGGTTTCACTATTAGTAGCCATGCTTGCTGGAGTTATTTTTTCAGCTATTCATGCGGTCGCATCCATCACTTTTAGAGCGGATCAAACCGTTTCTGGTGTCGCAATCAATCTGTTAGCAGTAGGGGTTACCTTATTTCTAGTAAAATTTATTTATGATAAAGGGCAAACAGATATCATTCAAGAGAGCTTCAGTAAAATAGATATTCCGCTTTTAAGTGATATCCCGTTTATTGGCCCGATATTCTTTTCTAATACGTATTACACTTCGTTTGTAGCAATCATTTTCGCTGTGGTTGCTTGGTATGTCATTTATAAGACAAAATTTGGTCTCAGATTACGGTCCGTTGGCGAACATCCGATGGCCGCAGATACAATGGGGATTAATGTGACAAAAATGCGCTATTATGGCGTATTACTTTCGGGAGCGCTAGGTGGTATAGGTGGCGGTGTATATGCCCAAGCGATCTCTTCTGATTTTGGTCATGCGACAATTAGTGGACAAGGATTTATGGCATTAGCTGCAATGATATTTGGGAAATGGCATCCGTTAGGAGCAATGGGTGCAGCGATATTCTTTGGCTTTGCCCAAAGTTTGAGTATTATTGGTTCTAGCTTACCGCTATTAGAGAATATCCCAAATGTCTATCTACTTGTTGCACCATATGTATTAACGATTATAGCACTCACTGGATTTATAGGTAGAGCAGATGCGCCAAAAGCATCTGGGGTACCGTATGTAAAAGGGAATAGATAATAAGTAAAGTCTCGGGAGATTAGCCCTGAGACTTTTATTTTACTTATTTTCTCCTATAGATGACTGCAAGATTAGCATAGGATGGTTATTAACGTATATAATAGAAAATATTGTTTTCTTTTCATACATATACTAAAAAGATGACAAAATAGGAAGTAGAGAGATGCAAATAGGATGTTTTAAGGTAAAAAGGAATAAGGAGGTTTATTAATGAATATTACAACAGAAACAGTTAAAGAAATTGATGGTGTTAAGCTCCATCAAATTAAAACAGATAAATATAAAACCAATACGATTGTTTGGAAAATGAAAGCGCCTTTAAGTAAAGATACTGTTACACTAAGGGCTTTATTACCGCATGTGTTAGAAAGTAGTAGCGCTGCTTATCCTACCACGGCTAAGCTGAGGGCATACTTAGATGAGCTTTATGGCGCTTCCTTATATGTGGACCTCTCAAAAAAAGGGGAGTACCACATTATTTCCATGACTATTGAAATGGCAAATGAAAAATTTCTATCTGATCAGACTCCACTACTTAGAAAAGCTTTTGAATTACTTTCAGAGCTTTTACTCCATCCATTATCTAATAATGGAGCTTTTGACCGAGAGGTGGTTGAAAGTGAGAAAAGAACATTAAAGCAACGGATACAAGCAGTTAATGATGATAAAATGAGATATGCCAATTTACGTCTTGTACAAGAAATGTGTAAAGATGAAGCCTATGCGCTCCATGTACACGGTGAATTAGATGATTTACCATTAATTACAGAATCGTCTCTTTATCATTATTACGAAAAGGCTCTAGCTGAAGATGAGCTTGATTTATATATGATTGGTGATATTGATACAAATGAAGTTGAACAATATGTTCGTGAATTATTACCTTTAAAAACTCGACCTATTAAAGAAGCCTCAATGGCAAGAGCAAACGATTTGATTGAGCCAGAAACGATTAAGGAAGAGCAGGATGTGAAACAAGCTAAATTAAATATTGGTTATCGTACGGGTATCACTTATGGTGATCCTGAATATAGTGCGTTACAAATATTTAACGGAATTTTTGGCGGATTCTCACACTCAAAATTATTTATTAATGTAAGAGAAAAAGCTTCTCTAGCCTATTATGTCGCCAGTCGTTTAGAAAGTCACAAAGGTTTATTGATGGTGATGTCTGGAATTGACAACAACAGCTATGGGCAAGCAACTTCTATTATTGAAGAACAATTAGAGGAAATGCAGAAGGGTGCCTTTACAGAAGAGGAGATTACGCAGACAAAAGCGGTCATTCAGAACCAAATGTTGGAAACGATGGATACAGCAAGAGGTGTCGCAGAAGTGCTCTATCATAATATCGTTTCTCAACAAAAAATGGACTTAACTGAATGGATGAATGGAATGGAAGCAGTGACAAAGGAAGACATTATAACTGTAGCTAAGAAAGTTCAGCTTGATACAATTTACTTTCTTCATGGAAAAGAGGTGCAAAAATAATGGAACAAATCGCATTTGATCAGCTTCAAGAAAAACTTTATTATGAAAAAATGGCCAATGGTTTAGATGTCTATGTCCTACCGAAAAATGGTTTTAATAAGACTTTTGCAACATTTACGACAAAATACGGATCGATCGATAATCACTTTGTCCCGCTTGATAAAAATGAACCAGTTAAAGTACCAGACGGCATCGCCCATTTCTTAGAGCATAAAATGTTTGAAAAAGAAGATGGAGATGTGTTTCAACAATTTAGTCGCCAAGGTGCATCTGCCAATGCATTTACTTCATTTACTCGCACGGCCTATCTTTTTTCAAGTACTTCAAACGTTCAAGAGAATTTAACTACATTGATTGACTTTGTCCAAGACCCTTATTTTACTAAGGAAACGGTAGAAAAAGAAAAAGGCATTATCGGACAAGAGATTACAATGTATGATGATAATCCTGACTGGCGTCTATATTATGGTCTAATAGCAAACCTATATCATCATCACCCTGTGAAAATCGATATTGCGGGAACGATTGAAAGTATCTCTCACATTACAAAGGATATGCTGTATGAATGTTATCATACTTTTTATCACCCAAGTAATATGTTGCTTTTTGTAGTGGGTCCAGTTGACCCAGAAGCTATAATTGCTCAAGTAAGGGAAAATCAGGCTAGTAAAAGTTATAGCGAGCAGCCTGCAATTGATAGAATCTTTGATCAAGAGCCGCAAACGGTTGCTGAAACGATAAGTACATTAAGAATGAATGTGCAAACCCCGAAATGTATGGTGGGCATTAAAACAAACGATGCCAGCCAGCAAGGGGCGGAGATGCTTAAAAAAGAACTAAGCCTAAATGTTATGTTAGATTTGTTATTTGGAAAAAGTGGGCAACATTACAATGATCTCTATCGTGAAGGTTTAATCGATGATACTTTCTCTTACGATTACTCCCAAGAATCTGGGTTTGGCTTTGCTATGATTGGCGGAGATACAAGTGACCCAAATAAACTTGCTGAAAAAGTAAAAGAGATTTTATTGCAGTCTACGAATGGTGCAAATTGGGATGAAGCAGCACTTCAACGCTCAATCAAGAAGAAGATTGGTGGGTTTTTAAGGGCACTTAACTCTCCTGAATATATAGCCAATCAATTTACTCGTTACTCATTCAATGATATGGACCTCTTTCAAATTGTTCCTTTTCTTGAAAAGTTAACGTTGGATGATATTAATGAAGCGGCAAAAGAATTAATTTCTGAGGAAAGAATGTCTGTGTGCCAAGTTTTACCAAAATAAATGTGCTAGCCCCGTTTTAGGTGGGCTAGCTTGATTTATGTATTTGTTTTTTGGAGGAAAAAAATGAAGAAATTTGTATTAATAACGGGAGCTAGTGGAGATATTGGCGAAGCAATTGCACAGGTATTAGCGAAAGAAGGTTATTCCCTTTATTTGCATTACAACAAAAATCAATCTCGTATTGATCAGTTAATGGCTACTTTGAATACTTATGGCGGTGAATATATCGCTATTTCTGCTGATTTAACCTCACCTGAAGGATATCAAAAAATTGTTAGAAACATTTTTTCACTTGATGCGATCATTCATTGCAGCGGTCATGCTTATTATGGTCTACTAACTGACATGACAGATGTTGATGTCCAACATTTAATGAACGTACACGTCTTAAACCCGATTTTATTAACGAGAGCATTAATGCCAAAACTTGTAACAAAACAACGAGGAAATATACAGTTTATTTCTTCGATATGGGGACAAACAGGCTCTGCCTGTGAAACGGTCTATTCAGCTGTAAAAGGAGCACAGATTAGCTTTGTGAAGGCATTGAGTAAAGAAGTCGCTTATAGCGGTATACGGGTAAATGCAATTGCTCCAGGTGCCATTGAGTCAAAGATGATGTCCTCCTTTAACGACATGGAAATGGAAGATATTAAGAATGATATTCCCATCGGTCGGTTCGGTCATCCAAGTGAAGTAGCTCATGCTTGTGCATTTTTATTATCTGACGCCTCTTCTTATATAACTGGCCAAACCATAAGTGTCAATGGTGGCTGGTATACATAAAGAATGAATAATTTATTTCTCCTCGTTGCATGATAATATTGTACGTTCTAATATTTTGCATTTGCACCATCTACCTGTTGAGGCAAATGTCTATAACGAGGAGGAAATACCATGTCTGTACTAGATAATTGGCAACAATGGAAAGATTTTTTAGGTGAGCGTTTAGAACAAGGTCAAGATCAAGGGATGAATCAATCTACGGTAAGTGAAATTGCTTATCAAATTGGAGATTATCTTGCTGGATCAGTAGAGCCAAAAAACGACCAAGAGAAAATTCTTGCTGATCTTTGGTCTGTCGCAAGTGAGGAAGAACAACATGCGATTGCTAATTTAGTTGTGAAATTAGTACAAAAATAATTAGCAGGTATGGGAAAAGCAATGAAGGTGTATATGCCTTTAATTGCTTTTTTCTTATTTTACATATATTTTTACAAACGAAAAGGATTTTCCTTTCATATTAGTGGAAAATCATATATTATAGAACCTAGATTTAATTAAAAATAAATTAATATTGTGTAATAAGAATATCTGGAACTGTAGGCGAATAAGGAGTGTTTTAGGTGGAGAAAAAAGAATGGTATTTCGAATATGAAATCCAAAAAAACAGACCTGGATTACTCGGAGATATTTCATCATTGTTAGGGATGCTTTCCATCAACATTATTACCATTAATGGAGTTGATCAAGGTAGACGTGGAATGCTGATTCTTGCTAAAGATGATGACCAAATCGTTCGATTGGAATCAATATTAAAGACGATGGATACGATTAAGCTCATTAAACTAAGAGAGCCAAAGCTTCGCGATCGGCTGGCTGTGAGACATGGGAGATACATACAGAGAGACGCAGATGATAAGAAGACTTTTCGATTTGTCAGAGATGAGCTCGGTCTTTTAGTAGACTTTATGGCAGAATTATTTAAGAAGGAAGGCCATAAATTAATTGGTATTCGTGGCATGCCTAGGGTCGGGAAAACAGAATCTATTGTTGCATCAAGTGTTTGTGCGAATAAACGATGGCTGTTTGTTTCGTCAACGTTGCTTAAACAAACGATTCGCAATCAATTAATTGAAGATGAGTATAGCGATGATAATTTATTTATCATTGATGGGATCGTCTCGACAAAAAGAGCAAATGAACGTCATTGGCAACTTGTGAGAGAGATAATGAGACTCCCAGCTATTAAAGTAATTGAACATCCTGATGTTTTTGTGCAAAATTCAGAATATACTTTGGATGATTTTGATTATATTATCGAGCTTCGTCACGACCATGATGAAGATATCGTCTATGATGTAGTCGAACGTAACAATCATAATATGTTCTCCGATACAGGCTTCGGAGGTTTTGATTTTTAGTAATGTTGGAAGGTGTTAGTTTTGACAGAATTAGGTAGTCGTTTGAAAGAAGCACGTTTACAAAAAGGGATGTCTCTTGATGAGTTACAGACAGTTACAAAAATACAGAAAAGATATTTAATCGGCATAGAAGAAGGTAATTACCGTATAATGCCGGGTAAATTTTATGTGCGTGCTTTCATTAAGCAATATGCAGAGGCAGTAGGCTTAAATCATGAAGAGTTGT
The DNA here is from genome assembly GCF_044790165.1 of Cytobacillus kochii. NCBI lineage: Bacteria > Bacillati > Bacillota > Bacilli > Caryophanales > Bacillaceae > Cytobacillus > Cytobacillus kochii. The sequence goes on from NZ_CP085254.1 coordinate 2,012,385, forward strand.
TAGATGAGTATAAAAGTGAAATTCCAGCAACAACCAATGAAGATATTCCAGAGAAACTTTCACGTGTGCAAACAAGTAAGAATATCTCTCCTTCAACTTCGAAGTTTTTAGATCTTTTACCAAAAGTTTTAATTATTGTCTTTATCATTGGTGTTCTTGCCGTCATTTATTATTTTGTTGAAAATAACGTGTCTAGTAGTGATAAGCAATCAAATGAAGACAATAATAACCCAGGTGCCATTGTTGAAAATAATATGCCTAAAGATGAGAAACAAAATGAAGATACTGCTTCTGAGGAAGAAAAAGACGATGCAGCAGATGAAAATACAGAAGAAGAGGAGAAACCTGTACAAGAGTTAAGTGTACAAGAATCCGCTGGTAAAAACACTGTATATGAATTGAAAAATACGGATACGTTTACACTATCTTTATTAGCAGAAGGTAAAAGCTGGGTAAGAGTGGCTAGTGCTGACAATGAAACCTTCTATGAAGAAACAATGGAAGAAGGCGTTGAAAAAGAGTTAGATTTAACAGATCAAAAAGAAGTACAAGTAATCATTGGAAATACAACTGCTACTGAAATTAAAATCAATGATGAGAAACTCGAATATGAAGTTTCACCATCAGAGTATGTAAACCAAAATATTACAATCCGTTTTACATCGCTTGGCGAATAGTCATCAACCATTGATGACTATTTTCGTGTTTAGCCCCCTGAGGTGGGAAATATAGTTAAATCCTAACATTGTATCGCAAATTTAGGCTTTATGACTTTTTTTTGATAAAATATGATCATCCCACCTAGGGAAGAATTACATAATTACCGGAGGGAACTTATGAATTTACCAAATAAGATAACGATTTCAAGGATATTGTTAATACCGATTTTCATTATTATTATGTACAACCCTTTCTCATGGGGAGACATGAATTTTATCGGTGTGACGCTCCCAATTGCCCATTTTGTTGGCGCGCTTATTTTTATATTCGCTTCCGTTACAGATTGGATTGATGGATATGTAGCGAGAAAATATCAATTAGTAACCAATTTAGGGAAATTTTTAGACCCTTTAGCAGATAAGTTATTAGTTTCCAGTGCATTAATCATCCTTGTAGAATTAGGGATGGCTCCCGCTTGGATTGTGATTATTATTATTAGTAGGGAGTTTGCAATAACCGGTCTTCGCCTGATTTTAGCAGGTGGTGGTGAGGTAGTTGCAGCGAATATGTTAGGTAAGATTAAAACTTGGACGCAAATTATAGCTGTTTCTGCGTTGTTGTTGCATAATACAATCTTCGCATTGATTTCATTTGACTTTGCAACATTTGCTCTATGGGTGAGCATGGTGTTTACTGTTTGGTCTGGCGTTGATTATTTTATTAAAAACAAACATGCCTTTACCAATTCAAAATAATAGGAGAGTGGTCATCATGAATGCTGAAATTATTGCCGTTGGCTCTGAGTTGTTATTAGGACAAATTAACAATACGAACGCCAAATTTTTATCACAGCAGTTAGCTGACCTTGGTGTGAATGTTTTTTATCATACGGTCGTCGGAGACAATGCGGGGCGGTTAGAGTCTGCTATAAAAATTGCTGAAAATAGAGCGGAACTCATTATTTTCACTGGTGGGCTTGGTCCGACAAAAGACGATTTAACAAAAGAAACCATTGCTAAGCATTTGCAAACAAATCTCGTAATGGATGATATAGCACTGGCGTCTATTGAAGAATATTTTAAACGGACGAATCGACCGATGACTGAAAATAATCGTAAGCAAGCCTTAGTGCTTTCTGGTGCGAAAGTACTTCCTAATGATTACGGTATGGCACCTGGTATGTTTTATCAGAAGGAAAATAAGCAATATATGCTTTTACCTGGGCCACCAAAAGAAATGGAACCGATGTTTTTGAAATACGGATTTTCCGCAATTAAATCACAAGCAGTAGAAGAAGCAGTTATCTCGTCGCGTGTCCTTAGATTCTTTGGCATTGGTGAAGCAATGCTAGAGGCGGAAATAGAAGATATACTTGATAACCAAACAAACCCGACGATTGCACCGTTAGCGGGAGATCATGAAGTTACATTGAGGTTGACAGCCAAACATCATAATCTTGATACGGCTATAACACTTTTGGAAGAGAAAGAGAAAGAAATTATGGCAGTAGTAGGAGAGTATTTTTACGGTTATGATGATACGTCGCTATTTAAAGAGCTCTCAAAAAGAATGCAGGAAAAGAAATTAACCCTGTCTGCTGCGGAAAGTTTAACTGGGGGCATGTTTCAAGAAACATTTACATCGATTCCTGGAGCTGGTGGGCTCATAAATGGTGGCGTCGTTTGTTATACAAATGAAGTAAAAGCTAAAGTACTAAATGTAAAGCAAGAGACAATTAAAAATGAAGGTGTTGTCAGTGCTACATGTGCAAAGGAACTTGCGGAAAATGTCGCCAAATTAATGGAAAGTGACATTGGTGTAAGCTTTACGGGTGTTGCCGGACCTGATGAATTAGAAGGCAACCCAGTCGGTACCGTTTATATAGGGATTTATCACGATGGTGAAGCAAGGGCTGAGAAGCTCAACCTTGGTGGGTCTCGCACATCAATCAGAAAGAGGTCATCTCTTTATGGCGCCTATTTTCTATTGAAATCCTTGGCGTAATGAGGTGTTTTAGATACTGAAGAAAGTAAGTAAGTAGTCGAAGAAATCCGGACAATGATTAACGTTGTTCGGATTTCTCACTTCTAAAGAAGCAATAGATGCTTGTTATGATCGGCCAGGGGGCAAATTTAGCTAAAGGAATAGTCGGAGATTAAAAGAAATTTGAAGGTTATACTGAGGAAGAGGTTTGATTATTGGATTTCTATCTGGCAAAACGATCATTTTTCCAAAAAAACCAACCGATAAAAAAAACGAATGGATGTTCGATTTTTTCCTCGACAAAGTCATAAAAAAAAGCTATAGTATAAATATGAAATCGCAAGACCTAATGATAAATTTATCATAGATAATCGAAATTTAAAGGAGGAAATAGCATGAGTGATCGTCAAGCAGCCTTAGATATGGCGTTGAAACAAATAGAAAAGCAGTTTGGTAAAGGCTCGATTATGAAGTTAGGAGAACAAGCAGAGCGTAAAATATCCACTATTCCAAGTGGTTCATTAGCTTTAGATACCGCTTTAGGAGTAGGTGGATATCCGAGAGGACGTATCATCGAAATTTACGGGCCTGAAAGTTCGGGTAAAACAACTGTTGCTCTGCACGCTATTGCTGAAGTACAAGCAGCAGGTGGACAAGCAGCATTTATCGATGCAGAGCATGCACTTGACCCTGTATATGCTCAGAACCTAGGGGTAAATATTGATGAGCTTCTTTTATCACAACCAGATACAGGGGAACAAGCCCTTGAAATAGCTGAAGCTTTAGTTCGAAGTGGTGCCGTTGATATTTTAGTTATTGACTCTGTAGCTGCTTTAGTACCAAAGGCAGAAATTGAAGGGGAAATGGGAGATTCTCACGTCGGTCTTCAAGCAAGATTAATGTCGCAGGCACTAAGGAAACTATCTGGTGCGATTAATAAATCCAAAACGATTGCGATCTTCATTAACCAAATTCGTGAAAAAGTAGGCGTTATGTTCGGTAACCCTGAAACAACACCAGGCGGTCGTGCATTAAAATTCTACTCAACGGTACGTTTAGAAGTGCGTAGAGCAGAAGCTTTAAAGCAAGGCAATGAGATTGTCGGTAATAAAACCAAAATTAAAATTGTAAAAAATAAAGTAGCTCCGCCTTTTAGAGTAGCGGAAGTTGATATCATGTATGGTGAAGGTGTATCAAAAGAAGGGGAAATTATTGATCTCGGATCAGAGATTGATATTGTACAAAAAAGTGGTTCTTGGTACTCCTATAATGATGAACGTTTAGGTCAAGGAAGAGAAAATGCAAAGCAATTCCTTAAAGAGAATACGGAAATTCGTTTGCAAATTCAAGAGAAAATCCGCGAGTACTATGGTTTAGACGTAGATAAATCTTCTAACAGCGATGATGAACAAGAGGAATTCGAACTCATCGATTAATAGAGAGAAAGCAGAGTACAGACTACTGTTGCTCTTGTTACTTCGAAAAGAGATATTCACAACTTATATATATAGTTGAATATCTCTTTTTGTATAGAAAAATCATGCAGTGAAAATCGTCATCTTCTTGGGCTCGTGATTATACATAATAACAGGCATTGTGGACTTATACTCTACCTTCAAGTACTTGACAATGAAATTCTGCGGCTTTACAATTAAAACTGTATAATTTACATTTTTTATATGTTAATTTGCATATTTGTTAAGGGAAGGTAGAAATTACCTTTTCAGAAGATATCTCTGTTGCAAATGGAGAATGCTTCCAAATAACTGTATTATTTGCAAACAATAAGAAGAATGAAAGCGTTGAAAAGCTTAAGTGCAGTATATTGTTAAAACGGTATACATGCCAACACTTTAAAAACGTAACAAAAAAGTTTATAGCAAGAGGAGGTGAAATGATGGAACTAGGTTATATCATCTCCATTTTGCTTGGCCTAATCGTTGCTGCTTTTGTTGGCTATTTCTTTCGAAAATCCGTTACGGAAGCAAAAATCGCTGGTGCCCGAGGAGCTGCTGATCAAATATTAGAAGATGCAAAACGTGAAGCAGAAGCTCTAAAGAAAGAGGCATTACTTGAAGCGAAGGATGAGAATCATAAGCTTCGCACAGAGGCGGAACGTGAAATTCGTGAACGTAGGAATGAACTGCAAAAACAAGAAAATCGTTTATTGCAAAAAGAAGAGAATCTAGACCGAAAAGATGAAACGCTAGATAAGCGTGAAGCGGTTTTGGAAAAAAGAGACGACTCTCTTGGCAAAAGACAACAGCATATTGAAGAGATGGAAAGCAAAGTGGACAAAATGGTACAGTCTCAGCAAACTGAACTGGAAAGAATCTCCGGGTTAACTCGTGAGGAAGCTAAATCCATCATTTTAGATCGTACTGAACAAGAGGTTGCACATGATATTGCCATCATGGTAAAAGAGAGTGAATCAAGGGCGAAGGAAGAAGCGGATAAGCGTGCGAAAGAAATCTTATCATTAGCGATTCAAAGATGTGCTGCGGACCATGTAGCTGAAACAACGGTCTCAGTTGTTAACTTGCCAAACGACGAAATGAAAGGTCGTATTATCGGTCGTGAAGGGCGTAATATCCGTACACTTGAAACGTTGACAGGTATTGATTTGATTATCGATGATACACCAGAAGCCGTTATTCTTTCAGGATTTGATCCTATCCGACGAGAAACTGCTCGTCTTGCACTTGATAAACTTGTACAGGATGGAAGAATTCATCCAGCTCGAATCGAGGAAATGGTGGACAAGGCCCGACGAGAAGTGGATGAGCATATTCGAGAGATTGGAGAGCAAACGACATTCGAAGTTGGTGTCCATGGTTTACATCCTGACTTGATCAAAATATTAGGTCGCCTAAAATTCCGTACAAGCTACGGTCAAAATGTATTGAAACACTCGATGGAAGTAGCGCAGTTGTCCGGTATGCTTGCTGCGGAATTAGGTCAAGATGAGACATTAGCTCGCCGAGCAGGATTATTACATGATGTTGGGAAAGCGATTGACCATGAAGTAGAAGGAAGCCATGTTGAAATTGGGGTTGAACTAGCGACGAAATATAAAGAACACCCAGTTGTCATTAATAGTATCGCTTCCCATCATGGTGACACGGAACCAACATCCATTATCGCTGTTTTAGTAGCTGCAGCTGATGCACTTTCTGCTGCAAGACCGGGGGCAAGAAGAGAAACGCTTGAGAATTATATTCGACGTTTAGAAAAGCTCGAAGAAATCTCAGAGTCATATGATGGTGTTGAAAAATCATTTGCTATTCAAGCGGGTCGTGAAATTCGCATTATGGTTAAACCGGAGCAAATTGATGATTTGGAAGCACACCGTCTTGCAAGAGATATAAGGAAGAAAATCGAAGAAGAACTCGATTATCCAGGTCATATAAAAGTAACGGTTATTAGGGAAACAAGAGCCGTAGAATATGCGAAATAAGAGCGATGCCTTTTAGGCATCGCTTCCTTTTTTGAAGGGTAAAAAATCTTAAAGAGCTAACAATCTAGCTTAGAGCTTGATTGGCGTATGTATGAATACAAGTATTTTTAGAAGGGGAATTTTATGAGAATTTTATTTGTAGGGGACGTTGTTGGATCATTAGGCCGTGAAATGGTAGAAGAGTATTTACCGAAGTTAAAGGAAAAGTATCGACCGCAAATAACCATTATTAATGGGGAGAACGCTGCTGGTGGTAGAGGAATTACCGAAAAAATATACAGGGAATTTTTATCTGCTGGGGCACAAGCGGTGACATTAGGTAATCACACATGGGATAATAAGGAAATATTTGATTTTATTGAGGAAGCAAAGTATTTAGTTAGGCCTGCTAATTTCCCTGATAATAATCCAGGGAAGGGTTTAGTTTATTTAAAATATAATAGTGAAGAAATAGCTGTTATCAATCTACAAGGTCGAACATTTATGCAACCAAGTGATTGCCCTTTTGAGAAGGCAGAGCAACTTATTGAAGAGGCAAAGCAAAGAACTCCGGTTATTTTCGTCGATTTTCATGGTGAAACAACAAGTGAGAAACAAGCGATGGGCTGGTATTTAGATGGTAAAGTGTCAGCAGTCATTGGCACTCATACACATGTGCAAACAGCAGATCAACGCATTCTGCCAAATGGGACAGCATTCATGAGTGACGTAGGTATGACTGGACCATACGATGGTATTCTTGGGATGGAAAGAGAAGCTGTATTAAAGCGGTTTATTACGAATATGCCGGTTCGTTTTGAAGTACCGAAAAGTGGCAGAGGAATATTGAGTGCCGTAACCATTGACATTGATATGAAAACAGGAAAAGCGAAGAAGATAGAAAGCGTTTTAATTAATGATGATCACCCATTTTATAGCTAAAAAAAACCTCCTCATTTTCTAATTTTTCTGGTCAAGCTGGAATATGTCTTTTTCATTATGAATATAGTAGCAGTGGAAACATTTATTGAAACCTGATGAACTCTTTAAAAAAAGAGCATTCAGGAGGGGGAAAAATGAGGAGGAGCTAGGAATGGAAATATTAAAAGTTTCAGCAAAATCTAATCCTAATTCTGTAGCTGGTGCGCTTGCTGGTGTTCTACGTGAAAGAGGAGCAGCAGAAATCCAGGCAATTGGTGCGGGTGCATTGAATCAAGCGGTTAAAGCAGTAGCAATCGCAAGAGGATTTGTAGCGCCTAGCGGTGTAGACTTAGTATGTATTCCTGCGTTTACAGATATTTTGATAGATGGGGAAGAGAGAACAGCTATAAAGCTGATCGTAGAACCTAGATAATGGCTGTCATTGTCCCATCAGAAAAAGTAAAAGCTCATTTGATTATCAAATGGGTTTTTTCTCTTTGTAGGACGAAAAAACAATAGAGAATGAATGAAATATTTTGTATATTTAAAGAATAAGGGAGTGAGAAAGTGAAGATAGTTGATGGTCATTGTGATGTATTAGCAAAAATGTTTTTGGACCCTTCCATTGAGTTTCAGTATTCGCAGCAGCTTCAGGCTAATCTTAATCGATTATTAGCCGGCGATGTGAAAGTCCAATTGTTTGCTATTTATGTACCAGAGAAAATTCATCCAGAATTAAAGTTTAACGCAGCACTACAAATGGTTGATATTTTTTATGAGAAAATAGTTAAACCTCATCCTCAAGTGAAGGTAATCCATTCGAGTGAAGATCTTCAAGGATTACAGGAAAATGAAATAGGGGCGGTTTTAACTCTAGAAGGCTGTGATGCAATCTACAATGATGAAGTGAAATTAAAAACGCTGTTAAGGTTAGGTGTAAAATCGGTCGGCTTAACTTGGAATTACGGAAACTTTGTTGCTGATGGTGTATTAGAGGAGAATGCAGGAGGACTATCACGATTTGGCAAAAAGGTTATAGATATATTAAATGAACGCAATATATTATGTGACGTGTCTCATATAGCAGAAAAAGGGTTCTGGGATGTAATGGATATAGCAAAGAGACCGTTTGCTTCACATTCTAATTGTCTTCATTATTGTTCACATCCAAGGAATTTAACCGATGATCAAATTCGAGCTCTTATTAAGAAAGATGGTTTGATTGGATTGACTTTTGTTAGAGAATTCTTAAATGAGCCACATAAAGCGTCAATCAATGATGTATTAAAACATATTGATCATATCTGCTCCCTTGGTGGAGAAAACCATATTGGCCTTGGTTCAGACTTTGATGGCACTGAACCACCACTAAGAGGACTTGAGCATGCGGGAGAATATCAATATTTGATTGACGCATTATTACAGCATTTTCCACACGATGTCGTAGAAAAGATTACCTATTATAATTTTAAAAATGTGTTATGTAGTAGATAAATAGATGAATTTTTCTAAACTATCTAAAAAAATAAACAAATCTATCAATTATTTAATCTTAAAGGCTTGCATTTTTACATTGTTAGGTCTAGAATTGAAAGCGTTTAGTACGTTAAATGGTGAAATGGATGTATAAAAAGAGATTATACAAGTTATTTACATATTTCTCATGTAATAAAAGGGGTGTAGGACATGGTGAAACAACTTTCGTGGAAGGTTGGCGGACAACAAGGCGAAGGAATTGAAAGTACTGGTGAAATATTTTCTATTGCATTGAATCGCCTTGGCTATTATTTATACGGATACCGTCATTTTTCTTCTCGTATCAAAGGGGGGCATACGAATAATAAAATTCGTGTGAGTACCTCTCAAACTCGGTCTGTTGCGGATGATTTAGACGTTCTTGTGGCGTTTGACCAAGAAACGATAGATGTCAATTATAAAGAGTTACATGATGGTGGGATCATCTTAGCAGATGCAAAATTTAATCCAGTGAAACCAGAAGATACAAACGCGATACTTCTATCTGTTCCATTTACACAAATGGCGACTGATTTGGGTACATCGCTGATGAAAAATATGGTCGCTGTAGGCTCAACTTGCGCCGTTTTAAATTTGGATGTGGAAGTTTTCAAAGAAGTAGTAGAAGAGATTTTTGCTCGCAAAGGACAAGCCGTTGTAGATAAAAATATGGAAGCGATAAAAGCTGGCTATGATACAACAGTTGAACAATTAGGTAAAACAGATGGCTTGATGCAGTTGGATGAAGCGGATGGTAAGAAAAGAATGTTCATGATCGGAAATGATGCCATTGCTCTGGGCGCATTAGCTGCAGGAAGTCGATTTATGGCTGCTTATCCAATTACACCAGCCTCGGAAATTATGGAGTATTTAATAAAAAAATTACCTGAACTTGGTGGTACTGTTATTCAGACGGAGGATGAAATTGCTGCTGCAACTATGGCGATTGGTGCCAACTATGCAGGAGTACGTGCTTTCACAGCCTCAGCCGGTCCAGGATTATCTTTGAAAATGGAATCGATTGGTCTAGCGGGTATTACAGAGACACCATTAGTTATTGTTGATACTCAGCGTGGTGGTCCGTCAACAGGTCTACCAACAAAACAAGAACAGTCAGATTTAATGGCTATGATTTATGGAACACATGGAGAAATTCCAAAAATTGTTCTTGCACCAAGTACAGTACAGGAAGCGTTTTATGATACTGCTGAAGCATTTAATCTAGCTGAAGAATATCAATGTCCTGTTATTGTTTTATCAGATCTACAATTATCATTAGGTAAACAAACAGTGGAACCATTGAATTTTAATGAAGTAGAAATTCGCCGTGGGAAGCTACAAGGCGATCTACCTGAAATAGATAGCAAAGAATATTTTAAACGTTATGAAGTGACAGAGGATGGCGTTTCGCCAAGGGTAATCCCAGGAATGAAATATGGGATCCACCATGTTACAGGTGTAGAGCATGATCAATCTGGAAAACCATCGGAATCAGCAGCAAATCGTATTCAACAAATGGATAAACGGTTCCGTAAAATTGAAAATGTGAAATTTAATACACCAGTATATAAAAATGCCCCTCATGAAGAAGCAGACTTGTTATTAGTTGGTTTCATTTCAACAAGAGGTGCAATTGAAGAAGCGATTACTAGATTAGAAGCAGACGGTTTGAAGGTCAATCACGCACATATTCGTTTGATTCATCCATTCCCAACTGATGAGTTAATGCCGTTAGTCGCATCTGCTAAAAAGGTTGTGGTAGTTGAGAATAATGCCACTGGACAGTTAGCAAATATTATCAAAATGAATGTTGGACATGCGAATAAAATCATTAAATATAATAAGTACGACGGGAATCCTTTCTTGCCGCACGAAATCCATACAAAGTGCAAGGAGTTGTTCTAAATGGCTACGTTTAAAGACTTTCGAAATAATGTAAAACCGAATTGGTGCCCAGGCTGTGGTGACTTCTCTGTTCAAGCTGCTATTCAACGCGCATCAGCTAATGTTGGTTTAGAACCTGAAGAGTTAGCTGTAGTATCTGGAATTGGCTGTTCTGGACGAATTTCTGGCTATATTAATTCATATGGATTTCACGGAATCCATGGACGTTCATTACCGATTGCTCAAGGTGTTAAAATGGCGAATAAGGACTTAACTGTTATTGCTTCTGGTGGTGACGGGGATGGCTTTGCTATCGGTATGGGGCATACGATTCATGCTATTCGCCGTAATATAAATGTTACGTATATCGTAATGGATAACCAAATTTATGGCTTAACAAAGGGGCAAACATCTCCGCGTTCATCTACCGGCTTTAAAACAAAATCAACACCTGAAGGTTCCATTGAACAAGCGATTTCACCAATGGAAATGGCTTTAACGGCAGGAGCTACTTTTGTTGCACAAAGTTTTTCAACCGACTTGAAAGATTTAACTGCTCTCATTGAACAAGGAATTCAACATGATGGATTTTCACTTATTAATGTGTTTAGTCCATGTGTCACTTATAACAAAATCAATACGTATGATTGGTTTAAAGCGAATTTAACTAAATTAAAAGATATTGAAGGATACGATTCTTCTAATAGAGAACAAGCAATGCAAACCTTAATGAAACACGAAGGATTAGTAACTGGACTTATTTATCAAGACACTGAGCGTAAGTCTTATCAGGAAATGCTACATGGTTATTCAGAGACACCGTTAGCAAAGGCTGATTTAAACTTAGATCAAGCCTACTTTGATAAATTAGTAGAAGAATTTATGTAAATTAAATAAAAGACTTAAGAGAATCCATTGTTGATTTTCTTAGGTCTTTTTTATTCTTCATAGAATGTAAGCCTATTTTTAATACTTGCCTACGAAAAAGAATAGATCAGGTGCATTGCTATTGTGTTCAATAGAAATACGCTTTATACTATAGTAATGTGTATAGAAATAATGGATAGAAATCGCCTACAGTATCATAGAAAGGGGCATGTCGTAAATGAATGAAAAACAAAGATTAGAAAGTCAACAAGTAAAGGTCGCAAATCCTGCGGACAAAAAATCCGAAAAGGATTACAGTAAGTATTTTGAACATGTGTATACAGCTCCATCTTTAAAGGATGCGAAGAAACGTGGAAAAGAAGATGTCGAATACCATAAGGATTTTGAAATACCAAGTGAATTTGCCGGCTTAGGGGAAGGTCGTAAGTTCTATATCCGTACATATGGATGTCAAATGAATGAGCATGACACGGAAGTAATGGCAGGGATTTTTATGAATTTAGGCTATGAACCAACTGAATCCGTAGATGATGCCAATGTGATTCTTCTAAACACTTGTGCAATCCGTGAAAATGCGGAAAATAAGGTGTTTGGGGAACTCGGACATTTGAAACATTTAAAACAACAAAATCCTGATTTACTTATCGGTGTTTGTGGGTGTATGTCTCAAGAAGAATCTGTTGTTAATAAAATTCTTAAAACATATAACCAAGTAGATATGGTGTTTGGAACACATAATATTCACCGCTTGCCAAATATTTTACAAGAAGCTTATATGTCTAAGGAAATGGTACTTGAAGTTTGGTCTAAAGAAGGCGATGTGATTGAAAATTTACCTAAAGTGAGAAGAGGTAATATCAAGGCTTGGGTAAATATTATGTATGGCTGTGATAAATTCTGTACGTATTGCATCGTTCCTTATACAAGAGGAAAAGAGAGAAGTCGCAGACCAGAAGATATCATTCAAGAAGTTCGTCAACTAGCGGCAAAAGGCTATCAAGAAATTACTTTATTAGGACAAAATGTGAATGCTTACGGTAAAGACTTTAAAGACATGAAGTATGGTCTTGGGGATTTAATGGATGAAATTCATAAAATTGATATTCCTAGGGTCCGTTTTACCACTAGTCATCCACGTGACTTTGATGACCATCTCATTGAAGTGCTGGCAAAAGGCGGCAATCTTGTAGAACATATTCATTTACCTGTGCAATCAGGTTCTAATGATGTATTGAAAATTATGGCTAGAAAGTACACGAGAGAACAGTTCCTAGAGTTAGTACGCAAAATAAAAGAAAACATACCAGGAGCAACTTTTACTACGGATATTATTGTTGGTTATCCGAATGAAACTGAAGAACAGTTCGAGGAAACGATGTCGCTCTATCGTGAAGTAGGTTTTGAAGCGGCGTATACTTTTATCTATTCTCCTCGTGAAGGTACACCTGCTGCGAAAATGAAGGATAATGTACCAATGGAAGTGAAGAAGGAACGCTTACAAAGATTAAACGCGCTAGTAAATGAAATATCTGCTGAATCTATGAAGAAATACAAAGATGAAATAGTTGAAGTGTTAGTAGAAGGGGAAAGCAAAAATAACCCTGATACATTGGCAGGCTATACAAGAAAGAACAAGTTGGTAAACTTTAAAGGACCGAAGACAGCAATAGGAAAAATCGTCAAGGTGAAAGTGACGGATGCTAAAACTTGGTCACTTAATGGTGAGATGATTGAAGAAAAAGAAAATCTTGAGGTGAGCTAAGATGGCGAAGTATTCTAAAGATGATATTGTAAAACGTGCAAGGGAACTAGCTGTAATGATTGCTGAAACGGAAGAAGTAGATTTCTTTAAACGTGCGGAAGCACAAATTAATGAGAATGAAAAAGTTTCAAAGATTATTACGCAAATTAAAGGTCTACAAAAACAAGCGGTTAATTTACAACATTATGGGAAAGAGGAAGCTTTAAGAAAAACAGAAGCAAAAATTGATTCTCTTGAAGAAGAGCTAGATGCAATTCCTGTTGTTCAAGAGTTTAAACAATCTCAAGTGGATGTAAATGATTTATTACAAATTGTCTCTTCAGCCATTTCTAACAGAGTAACGGATGAGATTATTTCGTCAACTGGTGGCGATTTACTATCTGGTCAAACCGGTTCACAATTGAAAAATTCAGGCTGTCAACATTAAGAATGAAATGGAAGGGTGATCACAAGTCGATGTGATCACCCTTTTGATTTTTTACTATTGATATCAGCAGCTTTTAGAAACTCGTTTTTATAAGTTTAATGTTCTTTTAAGGAAGGAAATGTTTCTTATTGATTACTTAGATTTCAAACTTCTTATTATTGAATAGATATGGATAGACAAATTGTAGTGTGGAATGATTATCAAAATAGGGTAAAAATATGGTTTTACCATCTTTTCCTTCGTTGTGTGAGATGAAAATATGGTCTTTTTTTGCTTGTTAAAATAAATCCATCACATTCAATGCAACTGTATTTACACCAATTTACACCAATTTCCTCCAATCCATAATCGTCCTTTCTAAAAACAATACTTTTACTATTAATTTGATTATACATCTGCATCGTTGTTGTTTTGGGCAATGATTGAATCGATTGTAGCTGCAGTACCTTTGTTGATGAAAAACTGAAAAGTGATAAAGATATAGTTAAAAAATGGCCTAAAGACCAGTAATAATACCCAGCGCTGCCGATCTGCGCTTATTTAAACGGCTATTCTCACTTATATATGAATCTTATTTGGAGTAAATTTATATCACTAATTATACGCCGTTTTGTGAGAAATGAAAAAGTGGACTATAAGAAAACAATATAATTGAGAACAAACCATAAGTAAGGTGAAATTTGAGAATTCAAATTTTCAACAAGTAAAGATGTGTTTTCAACGTTCTATTTAACTGACCAATAAATCCTTTGTTAGACAACTCTCCCAATAACACCACTTCCATCCTCTTATAATTAATTTAATAGCTACGTGACAATCAATACAGGCAGTTGCACCAAAAGTGAGAGAAAATGTTATAAGAAGTTGATGAAAAATCTTTCCTAGATTGGGCCCTTGCCCACCTCAGTCCGTAACACTCGCCCGTATGTGGCATATGATAAAGCATGCTAATGGATTTGGCTAATTGCCCACAAGAAAATATGTCGCACACTAGTCTAATATCCCGCATAGGATGAATTGAAAATGAATGAGGAGGGTTCGCTCGCAATGGGAGACTATAGAGAGATAATAACGAAGGCAGTCGTTGCGAAAGGACGTAAGTTTATCCAGTCCAATCACACGGTTTGTCCTCAACACCACCCATCTAGTATTCTTGGTGCTTGGATCATTAACCATAAGTACAAAGCGAAAAAGGTGGGAAATACTGTAGAGGTTAGCGGAAGCTTTGATATCAATATCTGGTATTCTTATAAAGATAACACGCAAACTGAAGTAGTTACAGAGTGCGTGGAATACAAAGATGTAATCAAAGTGAAGTATCGTGATGAAGAAATCCTTGACGATATTGAAGTTGTTGCACGGGTCGTTCAACAACCAAACTGTATTGAAGCAACAATCTCTAAAAATGGCAATAAAATTATTGTACATGTAGAGAGAGAGTTTATTGTTGAAGTCATTGGAGAAACAAAGATTTGTGTAGCAGTTGCTGATGCTGGTGACTGCGAAGATGAAGATTGGGGATTAGAAGCAGAAGATGAGGAATTTGAAGACTTAAACCCAGACTTCATCATTGGAACTGAAGAGGAATAAAAACTAACTAGGAGGTTTTACTTCCTAGTTTTTTTCTTTTTTCAAAGTGTTGAAGAGTTAAGGCGGGTAAGAGTATGAAGCATTTCTAATCGTTTGTTGACTTTCAAGTATGATATAATGAGATAAGAAAATAATAGATTATGAATTATGTGGAGGAAATTATGGCAGCAACATATACGCCGATGATACAACAATATTTAAGGGTAAAGGCAGATTATCAAGATGCCTTTTTATTTTTTCGTTTAGGCGATTTTTATGAGATGTTTTTTGAAGATGCGATTTCAGCATCAAGAGAGTTAGAAATTACATTAACAAGTAGAGACGGAGGAGCTGAAGACCGCATACCGATGTGCGGGGTACCTTATCATTCAGCCCCGAATTATATCGAACGCTTAATTGAAAAAGGCTACAAAGTAGCCATATGTGAACAAACCGAAGATCCGAAACAGGCTAAAGGTGTGGTCAAAAGGGAAGTTGTTCAATTAATTACACCTGGGACTCGGATGGAAGGTAAGGGGTTAAATGAAAAGGAAAATAACTATATTGCTACAGTAAGCGCATTTGAAGATGATACTTATGGTTTTGCATATAGTGATTTATCAACAGGAGAAACAAAAGCGACCATTATAACTGATGGTTTTACTTCCATTTTGAATGAGCTTTCAGTTTCTAATGCGAAAGAAATTGTCGTCTCTTCGCAGTTCTCAGATAAATGGCTCAAAAAGATGAAAGAGAGAATGGTACTGACCATTTCTATTGAAGACGATATCCAAACTCGGGAAGTGTTTCAGGAAAGTGTAGCAAAGTTAGCAAATGATCGTCTGCGTGAAACAGTAATGAGATTATATAATTATTTATACAAAACACAAAAACGTAGCCTTGACCATTTGCAACTTGCTGAAGTGTATGAAGTGAACCAATTTATGAAAATTGATTATTTCTCGAAGAAAAACCTAGAACTAACTGAAACGATGCGTTCAAATGGAAAGAAAGGTTCACTTCTTTGGCTGCTGGATGAAACGAAAACAGCGATGGGTTCGAGAATGTTAAAACAATGGATAGATCGTCCGTTAATTAATAAGGATGCCATTATAGAACGACAATCAATGGTGGAAACTTTCATGAATCATTATTTCGAACGAGAAGAGCTAAGAGATACTTTAAAAGAGGTATATGACTTAGAGCGACTTGCAGGTAGAGTCGCATTCGGTAATGTCAATGCTCGTGACTTATATCAATTGCAAAAATCATTACAGCAAGTACCCAAAATAGGTCATGTAGTGAATCAGTTAACGAATAACGTAGCCAAACAGTTGGCAAATGAACTTGATCCTTGTGAGGATGTAACCGACTTGTTAGAAAGAGCCATTACCGATAATCCCCCGTTAACCATCAAGGAAGGGAATATTATTGCTGATGGTTTTAATGAAGAACTCGATCAATATCGTGACGCAACGAAAAACGGTAAAAATTGGATCGCTCAGCTTGAGAAGAGAGAGAGAGAGAAGACAGGGATTAAGTCATTAAAAATTGGATACAATCGTGTCTTCGGATATTATATTGAAGTGACAAAGTCTAATCTTCATCTGTTAGAAGAAGGTTTATATGAACGAAAGCAAACCTTAACAAATGCTGAAAGGTTTATTACTCCAGAGCTAAAAGAAAAAGAGGCATTAATTCTACAAGCGGAAGAAAAATCAGTTGACCTAGAATACACATTATTCTTAGCGGTAAGGGAACAGGTGAAAGAGCATATTCCACGCATCCAGAATCTTGCCAAGCTTATAAGTGAATTGGATGTATTGCAATGTTTCTCTGTAGTTAGCGAACAGCGGCAATACCATAAACCGAGCTTTTCTAGTGAACGGAAAATCGTCATTGAGGACGGGAGACATCCGGTAGTTGAAAAAGTGATGAACGCGCAAGAATATGTAGCAAATGACTGTTATATGGATGAGGAAAGAGAGTTGTTACTTATTACTGGACCTAATATGTCAGGTAAAAGTACATATATGCGACAAATTGCTTTAACCTCGATTTTGGCACAAGTTGGTTGTTTTGTTCCTGCCAAACAAGCGGTGTTACCTGTTTTTGACCAAGTGTTTACTAGAATAGGTGCGGCAGATGATTTAATATCGGGACAAAGCACATTTATGGTCGAGATGTTAGAAGCAAGGAATGCCATTGTTCATGCAACAGAAAATAGTCTTATCCTATTTGACGAAATTGGTAGGGGAACGTCGACCTATGATGGAATGGCCCTTGCTCAGGCGATTATTGAATATATTCACCACCATATTGGGGCGAAAACATTGTTCTCAACGCATTATCATGAGCTTACTGTTTTGGCAGAGGAATTGCCCCGTCTAGAAAATGTGCATGTAAGTGCAGTTGAACAGAACGGGAAGGTCGTGTTTCTCCATAAGATTAAAGAAGGCTCAGCAGATAAAAGTTATGGTATACATGTTGCCCAACTTGCAGAGCTACCGGAGACATTGATTCAAAGAGCAAACGAAATCCTTACGCGACTAGAAGCAAAGGATTCATCAAAAATAAATGCAACAGCCACAAAAATAGACGTACATGAAGAAGCGGTTGGCCAATTGTCATTCTTTGAAGAAGAAACGCAAGCGAAAAGAGGAGCAAATATTGCAACAAAGGAAAGAAAGTTGCTTGATCAGCTAAAGAAACTAGACATTCTAGAAATGACACCGATGACAGCATTAAATACCTTATATGAGATACAAAAAAAATTAAAATAAAGATTGAAAGGGTGAATCCTAATGGGTAAAATCAAGCTCTTAGATGATTATCTATCAAATAAAATCGCAGCAGGAGAAGTCGTTGAGCGTCCAGCATCTGTTGTAAAAGAATTAGTAGAAAATGCAATTGATGCTGGCAGTTCTGTCATTGAAGTGGAAGTAGAAGAAGCTGGCCTTTCAAGTATCCGTATCATCGATAATGGAGAAGGAATAGCAGAAGATGACGTTCTCCATGCGTTCCATCGACATGCGACAAGTAAAATCCAAGACGAGAGCGACCTATTTAGGATTCGCACATTAGGATTTAGAGGGGAAGCGCTGCCCTCTATTGCTTCCGTTTCCAAAGTCGAATTAAAGACTTGCCATAGTGATATAGGTACGAGAGTGGTGCTTGAAGGCGGCAAAGTTATAACGATGGAAAAGGCAGCTAGTCGTAAAGGTACAGATATTACCGTGTCAGATTTGTTTTACAATACGCCGGCTAGACTTAAATATATGAAAACGATTCATACTGAATTAGGTAATATTACAGATGTCATGAATCGCTTATCTTTATCACACCCGGAGATCTCATTTAGGTTACTCCATAATGATAAACAATTGTTAAAAACAACAGGCAATGGTGATGTTCGTCAAGTTTTAGCGGCGATCTATGGTTTAAATATTGTCAAAAAAATGATACCAATTCAAGCTCAGTCCCTTGACTTCAAGGTTTCTGGTTATGTAGCGTTACCAGAAATAACGAGAGCATCGAGAAATTATATTTCAACGATGATCAATGGTCGGTTTATTAAAAACTACCCTCTAGTGAAAGCGATTCAGGAAGGTTATCATACATTATTGCCGATAGGACGGTATCCCATTGTTTTATTAAACATTGAAATGGACCCATTATTAGTAGATGTAAACGTTCATCCTTCTAAAATGGAAGTTCGGTTAAGTAAAGAGCATGAATTAAACGAATTAGTAACGGCCACCATTAAACAAGTCTTTAAAAAAGAAGAATTAATTCCAAGTGGCTTTACCGAAAAGAAAATAATTAAGCCAAAAGAAGAACAAACATTCCTTCACCTCGATCATTTACCTGAAAGAAAACCATTTAAAGAGATCGAGCAAGAAAGGAAAGCAACAGAAGTACAATTCATCCAAGAAGATTCAGTAACACCAAACGAACAGGTAAAAAATACGATCTTTGAAACGGCTCCTGCAATAGAAGTCTATGCTCCATCTAAAGAAGTGGACTTACAAGAAGAAGAAAATATAACGCTTGCAGAAGAAGAGGAATTCGTGCTTCCTTCTAGAGTCCCAGCGATGTATCCGATAGGTCAAATGCATGGTACGTATATTTTTGCACAAAATGATAATGGTTTGTATATCATTGATCAGCATGCGGCTCAGGAAAGAATCAAATATGAGTTTTTTAAGGAAAAGGTTGGGAAAGTAGAAAGTGAATTACAGGAGCTTTTGATACCAATGACCTTTGAATATGCGAATGACGATGTGATAAAGATTGAAGAATATAAAGACGAACTTGAAAAAGTGGGGGTTTTCTTAGAGGAGTTTGGCCACAACAGTTATATCGTTCGTGCGCATCCACAATGGTTTCCTAAAGGAGAGGAACAAGAAACGATCGTGGATATGATAGAACAATTGCTGAATATGAAGCGAGTGGATATAAAAAAACTGAGAGAAGAAGCGGCTATCATGATGAGTTGTAAAGGTTCCATTAAAGCAAATCGCCATTTACGTAACGATGAGATTCAAGCATTACTTGATGAGTTAAGACAAACAAATGATCCTTTTACTTGTCCTCATGGTCGCCCAATTATCATTCATTATTCTATATATGAAATGGAAAAAATGTTTAAGCGTATTATATAAGACCAGCTTTAAAGAGGCCTTTGTTTTAAGAAAGATACAGGAAAACCGCGCTAAAACGCTTATGTTCACATAAAAAGAGAGAACCGCAAAAATAGTGATACGCGGTTCTCTCTTTTTTAATTATTTCGCATTGGCTGTTTGTAATTTATCCATGTATTTTAATGATTTTCCTGTTCCAATAGCAACGGATTCTAACGGATTTGGAGCAAGATGAACAGGCACATCAATCTCTTGGCTGATCCATTCTTGCATACCGTTAAGTAAAGCTCCACCGCCAGTTAAAATGACTCCACGGTCAACGATATCACCGCTTAATTCAGCAGGGCTATCTTCTAAAGTTGCTCTTAGTGCTTCTAAAATACTGAGTAACGCTTCTTTCATCGCATCTCTAATTTCAAATGAAGAAAGCTCAATGGTTTTTGGTAAACCAGTAACTAAATCTCTCCCACGTATCTCCATTTTTAATTCATCATGGTTAATCAGCGCATGGCCAATTTCAATTTTAATATTCTCTGCTGTTCTTTCACCAATAAGTACGTTATATTCTTTACGCACATACTGAATAATATCATCGTCTAAACGGTCTCCGCCAATACGGACGGAGTGGCAAGCAACTACACCACCGAAGGAAATAATCGCCACTTCAGTTGAACCGCCACCTATGTCAACTACTACATTTGCGACTGGCTCATCGACTGGCATACCCGCGCCAATTGCTGCTGCAACAGGTTCCTCAATAACGAAAACTTTTTTTGCACC
This sequence comes from Cytobacillus kochii, assembly GCF_044790165.1. Taxonomy (NCBI): domain Bacteria; kingdom Bacillati; phylum Bacillota; class Bacilli; order Caryophanales; family Bacillaceae; genus Cytobacillus; species Cytobacillus kochii. The sequence goes on from NZ_CP085254.1 coordinate 2,032,853, forward strand.
GGCGTTTCGTACGGCGTCTTGAATCGCTCTTCTTTCAACACTTGTCGACCCGGAAGGTGTACAAACAACGACACTCGGCTTTCTAATTGAGAAGCCACCAGCTTTTGCAGCCTTTTTCATAATATGACGTAACATTTCCGTCGTTGTATCGAAATCGGCAATTACCCCATCTTTTAATGGTCGTATGGCGACAATTCGTCCCGGTGTTTTTCCAATCATTTCTTTTGCTTCAGAGCCAACTGCAAGCACTTTTTTTGTTTCTGTATCAATCGCAACAACAGAAGGCTCATTGAGAGCGATTCCTTTTGCCTTACTATAAACAAGTATATTAGCTGTTCCTAAATCGATTCCAATTTCAGCATTTCCTATCATTATCAATCACCTAATTTCCTATAATTCTGCTTCGTCTCAATCCTTTTTCATAAGACCATATTCATAAGACATCTTATCTTAAACTCCGCTTTTTATAAGGTAACATGAAACGACTATAGAAGCCTGAATGTAAATAAAACGTTATAAAAATGTAATCTCCACTGTAAAAAAGAATCGAATCCGCAATAAAAAAGGTTTAATTTGTAGAAAAAGGGTGAATAATGTTTGAGTATTGATTGTCTTTTTTCCTTCCTATGCTTATGGTACGATAAGGTAGAAATTGAAAGACTAAAAGGCAGTGTGAGTGAATGACAAATCAAAAAGAAAAAATTATTATTCTTATAGGACCTACTGCTGTAGGGAAAACAAAAACAAGTATTGAACTGGCAAAAAAATATAATGGTGAAATTATTAGTGGTGATTCCATGCAAGTTTACAAAGGTATGGACATTGGTACAGCTAAAATAACGAAAGAAGAGACAGAAGGTATCAGCCATCATTTAATTGATATTAAAGAGCCAGATGAAAGTTTTTCGACAGCTGAATTTCAAACAATTGTCAGAGAAAAGATAAGTGAAATTAGTAGTAAAGGGAAGTTACCCATTATTGTAGGGGGCACAGGACTATATATACAATCCGTTCTATTTGACTATCAATTTTCAAATGCCCCTTCAGATGATGATTTTCGATATCGCTTAGAGAAAAGGGCGAAGGTTGAAGGGAATGTTTGTATTCATAAGGAATTACAGGTGGTCGATCCGGTATCTGCGGGAAAAATACATCCGAATAATATTCGAAGAGTGATTCGGGCTCTCGAAGTATACCATTGTACAGGAAAAACGATGACAGAGTGGCAAAGTAAACAGGAACTTGAATCGATATATAATGCCGCTGTAATCGGTTTAACAATGGATAGAGATCTTTTGTATAAACGGATTAATCAGAGAATAGATATGATGATGGATAATGGCCTATTGGAAGAGGTGAGAGGGTTTTGTGATAAAGAATTGCAAAACTGTCAGTCCATGCAAGCGATAGGATATAAGGAATTCTACCCTTATTTTGATGGTTTGATTACTTTAGACGAGGCTGTTGATCAGCTAAAGCAAAACTCACGAAGATATGCCAAAAGACAGCTAACCTGGTTTCGTAATAAACTGGATGTTAGTTGGATAGATATGAGTGAAGCTCTCGATTCAAAGGGTTTTCATAAAAAAATAAATGAAATTTATGTAACGATTGAAGGAAAGCTGAAAATTAAATCGAATACATAATAATAGAGATAAAAGAGGAGGATTTGTAATGAAAACATCAATCAATATCCAAGATCAATTTCTAAATCAATTGCGAAAAGATAATGCCAATGTGACAGTTTTCTTATTAAACGGTTTCCAAATTAGGGGGCAAGTAAAGGGATTTGATAATTTTACTGTCCTATTTGAATCAGAAGGAAAACAACAACTTGTTTATAAGCACGCGATTTCAACATTTGCTCCTCAACGAAATGTATCGCTAGATATGGAACAAAAATAATAAAGTTGCCTTGTCGAGTCCGCAAATAATGCGGGCTTTTTCTTATGCTTTGGGAATCTTGTTGGAAGAATATTCAGTTATTTCTATAATTTGTAAATCATTAACAATTTTGTTTTCACTAAAAAAACTTTAATGATTTTCCTCCAAATTGAATATATATGAACAAGAAGACTCTAACTTCTAATAATAGAATAGGCTAAATAACGACTTGAGATAACGACTAGGCTTTTGTCACAATTAAGGCAATCTTAGCGTATACTGGTGCAAGAGAATGTGAGGTGAAAGCTATTGGATCAGCCGATTCGTTTGAAAAATAATGGACAAATCAGTATTGTACTAAATTCTCAAAAAAGAAAAGCCTTAACAAAGGAAATACCCGAACCGAATGTTGTACAAAAAACCTTACAATCAGAGCATCTTGCTCTTAGAGAAATTGAAGAAGAATTAGCTGCCTTAGTTGGCATGGAAGAAATGAAGAGAATGATTAAAGAAATTTATGCCTGGATCTATGTGAACAAAAAGCGAGAAGAAGCAGGACTGAAAGCGGGAAAGCAGTCCCTTCATATGATGTTCAAGGGAAACCCTGGTACAGGGAAAACAACGGTAGCAAGGTTAATAAGTAAGCTATTTCAAAAAATGGATGTTTTGACAAAGGGACATTTGATCGAAGCTGAAAGGGCTGACTTAGTAGGAGAATATATTGGCCATACAGCTCAAAAAACGAGAGATTTAATTAAGAAAGCAATCGGAGGCATACTTTTTATCGATGAAGCTTATTCCCTCGGTAGAGGAGGGGAAAAGGATTTTGGTAAAGAGGCAATCGATACATTAGTGAAACATATGGAAGATAAACAGCATGATTTTATACTGATTTTAGCCGGATATTCAAAAGAAATGGACTATTTTTTATCTTTGAATCCGGGTTTACATTCTAGATTTCCGCTTGTTATTGATTTTCCAGATTATTCAATTGAACAACTAATGGAAATCGGGCAAAGAATGCTGAAACAAAAAGAGTACGTACTTAGTAGAGAAAGTGAAAGGAAATTAAAAGATCACTTACTTTGGGTTAAAACAGTCTTAAATCCACAAACATTTTCTAATGGAAGATATATAAGAAATATTATCGAAAAGGCAATACGTGCACAATCCATGAGGCTTTTAATGCAAAGTCATTATGACCGCCATGAATTAATGACTATTAGAAGCAACGACTTAGTTTTTGAAGAAGATGATTGACTTTGTTTTAGCTCCGATTAATTTAGGAGTTTGTTTTTTGTTATTAATAGAGATGCAAATTGAAAAAAGCAGAGCCGGTCTCCTACCTCTTATCGTGGGCTGAAACGTGGCTCTGTTTTTTTACTATTTTATCTTTAATTTAACTTGAATTGTTTTGTAGGAAGTTTCCATTTATAAGTGTAAGATAATACTCTAAGGGCGGTAATTGTTATGAATAATATAATGAGTTCTACTGCTGATGTGAAAATATTTAATCCGATTAATAGCCCAGTAATAATCGCCCAAACCGCATAGATTTCTGATCGTAATACCAAAGGTTTTCTTTGTGCTAATAAATCACGAATCATTCCACCACCACTACCGGTTAATACTGCGGCAACGATAATTGCGCTTAATGGATGATTCATATCAGCAGCATAAAGTGCACCTTGTATAGCAAATGCTGATAATCCGATGGCATCAGTGAAGTTCCCCCATTTATGCCAATGCTTCAATAAGTGATGGGGAAAAATAATAATCAATGTAATAGACAAGAGGGCGATTTGAAAAAAAGTTCCCTGTTCCCACAATGTTGAAACGGGTACCCCAATTAATAAATTACGGATGGCTCCCCCACCAAAGGCAGTGACAATACCTAAAATATAAATGCCTAATATATCATAATCTTCTTCCATTGCTACGATAGCACCGCTAATGGCAAAAGCAATTGTACCAATCATACTTAAAAAATCCCAAGTTAACATCACATATCACCACACGTTCTTAAAATCCTGCAAAAACACAAACATATAGATTTTAACATGAAAAAGCATGAAATCAATGATTTTCAATAAATAAATTTTTGTGGTAAACAATATTTATTGATAACTTAGCAGGGACATTTTGGATAACCGGAAATTTTCTCCCTTTAACGTAAAGAATAATTAGTGAATTACAAAAGAATTTGATATGATAATGATATGTTAAAAAGAAAGTAGGGCTTTAATGGAACAACAGTCTTTTAAAGAAAAAGCGATACTTGTCGGCTGTCAAACGACTGAAGACGATTTGCAATATAGTTATTCAATGGATGAGCTTGTGTCACTAACAAAAACAGCTAAAGGTGAAGTGATTACAAGTGTTGTACAAAAAAGAGAGAGAATTCATCCATCTACATATATAGGAAGAGGGAAAGTTGAAGAAATATCACGCCTACAAGAAGAGACCGAAGCAGATGTGATTATTTTTAATGATGAACTATCTCCTAGTCAAGTTCGTAACTTATCCGAAGTCATTTCGGCAAGAATTATTGATCGAACCCAGTTGATTCTTGATATTTTTGCGGGCAGAGCTCGTTCAAAAGAAGGGAAACTGCAAGTTGAACTAGCTCAATTAAAATATTTACTACCGAGATTATTGGGACAAGGAACAGCACTTTCACGACTAGGCGGGGGAATTGGGACAAGAGGTCCAGGTGAGACAAAGCTTGAATCAGATCGCCGTCACATCCGAAGGAAAATTGATGATATTGATAAGCAATTAAGGGCAGTTGTTCATCATAGGAAGCGTTATCGCGAAAGAAGAAAGAAGAATCAAGTACTGCAAATAGCCTTAGTAGGTTATACGAATGCGGGTAAATCGACACTGTTTAACCGTCTAACCGAAGCTGATTCCTATGAAGAAAATCAATTATTTGCCACACTTGATCCAATGACAAGAAAAATGTCTTTACCAAGTGGATATACAGCCCTTTTAACCGATACAGTTGGATTTATACAAGACTTACCGACTACGTTAATTGCAGCTTTTAGATCTACTTTAGAAGAAGTAAACGAAGCGGATCTCATTTTACATGTAGTTGATATGTCTAATCCGGACTACACCCAACATGAACAAACCGTACAACAATTAATTGATGACTTAGAGCAGGAAGAGATTCCACAATTGATTGTTTATAATAAAAAAGATGAAGCACATGAAAGGTTCATTCCAACAAAAGGTAGGGACACGTTACAAATGAGTGCATTAAATGATCGTGATCTCTATTTGCTAAAAGAAGCAATTGAACGAGCGATCACCCAATTAATGGACTCGTATACTGCTGCAATCCCTGCTTCAGAAGGAAAGTTATTATCGCTCCTAAATACGGTGACTATTGTGCGGAGTAGTGAGTTTATAGAAGAAAAACAAATGTATTTGGCTAAAGGTTTTTACTTCAAAGATCATCCAATCACACAAATGCTAAATCATTATAGAGTATAGAAAGTAAAGGTGTAGATCATGTTCCAAAGCTTAATAAATGGAGAATCTCTTTCTGAGATTGTTCAAGAAGTAGAAAAAAAAATTTCTTGTGTGACACATAAAATAGAGGAAAGAATAGATGAGAATCAATTTCGGGTTCTGCAGAGTTTTCAAAAACACCGTGTAAGTGATAGCCACTTTATACCCTCGACGGGATATGGTTATGACGATGCGGGTAGAGATACTTTAGAATTAATCTATGCAGATGTCTTTGGTGGCGAAGCCGCATTGGTTAGACCACAAATCATTTCTGGTACTCATGCTATATCCACTGCGCTATTTGGTATTTTACGACCGGGGGATGACCTTTTATATATTACGGGTAAACCTTACGATACGTTAGAAGAAATCGTCGGTATAAGAGGTAAAGGGGTAGGGTCTCTAAAAGAATTTCGTATTGGGTATGATGCGGTTGAATTGCAAGCGAATGGTACTGTTGATTTTGAGGTAATCAAAGAAAGAATGACATCTTCAACAAAGATGGTTGGTATACAACGTTCAAAAGGTTATGCGGAAAGACCATCATTTACAATAAATGAAATAAAAGAAATGATTCATTTTGTTAAGTCCATCAACCCTGAAGTCGTTATCTTCGTAGATAATTGTTACGGTGAATTTGTTGAAGAGATGGAACCTTGTCATGTTGGTGCCGATTTAATGGCCGGTTCCCTTATTAAGAACCCTGGCGGTGGATTGGCGAAAACGGGTGGTTACATTGTTGGAAAAAAAGCCCTTGTAGAAGCCTGCGCTTATCGATTAACTTCCCCTGGCATTGGAGCGGAAGCTGGAGCATCACTATATAGTTTACAGGAGATGTATCAGGGCTTTTTCTTAGCCCCTCATGTAGTGGGACAGGCTTTGAAGGGAGCGGTTTTTACAGCAGCAATCCTCGAATACTTTGGGATGAAAACTAATCCAAGATGGGATGCAGAGAGAACAGACCTAATACAATCAGTACAATTTGGTGAAGCTAAAATGATGGTTGCCTTTTGTCAAGCGATTCAATATGCATCCCCAATCAACTCTCACGTTACTGCTTATCCAGCATATATGCCAGGATATGAGGATGATGTCATTATGGCTGCGGGTACTTTTATACAAGGAGCAAGTATTGAGCTTACAGCAGACGGTCCTATTCGGCCCCCGTATGAAGCATATGTTCAAGGTGGATTAACCTATTCACATGTAAAAATCGCCATTTGTACGGCCTTAGACCAATTATTAGAGAAAGACCTCATTCAAAAGTATCAATAAATATAGAGAAAGGAGACGGATATACGCTGCCTCCTTTCAGTATTAGGAAAAAAGTTTGAAAATTTCATGATTTCCATGTGATAAAACATAACATTTTGTTGACAGATTATCTAACACGACATATAATAGGATATAAGATACAAAGAAATTAAAAGTAAAAGAATGAAGGAGGAGAGATGGTTGACTGGAAGTGAAATACGTCGTTCCATGCCGCTCTTTCCAATTGGCATTGTGATGCAGCTGACTGAGCTAACAGCAAGACAGATTCGCTATTATGAAGAACACCAATTGATTACTCCAGCTAGAACGGATACGAATAGAAGGCTATATTCATTGAATGATATTGATAAATTGCTAGAGATCAAAGATTTAATTGATCAAGGTGTCAATATGGCGGGAATAAAGCAACTATTCACAGTGAAACAACAACAAGAGATGGATGAACAAGCATTTAAGAAGCAAGAAGAAAAAGTGAGACACGATTTGTCAGATGACGAATTGAGAAAGCTTTTGCGTAAAGAATTTATGCAAGCAGGTAGGTTTACTCGATCGTCTTTAAGGCAAGGTGATTTATCACGCTTTTTCCATTAAAATAAAAAATCTTTTCTTGACTTTAAAGGAGGAAACACAAGGTGGCAAAATTCACTAAAGAAGATATCAGACGTATTGCTGAAGAAGAAAATGTTAAATTTATTAGATTGCAATTTACTGACATTCTAGGAACAATTAAAAACGTAGAAATTCCAATTAGTCAGCTTGAAAAAGCTTTGGACAATAAAATGATGTTTGATGGTTCCTCAATTGAAGGTTTCGTTCGCATTGAAGAATCAGATATGTATTTATTCCCAGACCTAGACACATGGGTTGTATTCCCTTGGACGGCGGAAAAAGGAAAAGTAGCTCGTTTAATCTGCGATATTTATAATGCAGATGGTACGCCATTCGCGGGAGACCCTCGTAATAACTTAAAAAGAATCCTTAAAGAAATGGAAGACCTCGGTTTTACAGACTTCAATCTTGGACCTGAACCGGAATTCTTCTTATTTAAGTTAGATCAACAAGGTGAACCAACTTTAGAACTTAATGATAATGGTGGTTATTTTGATTTAGCTCCGACTGACTTAGGTGAAAATTGCCGTCGTGATATCGTTCTTGAGCTTGAAGAAATGGGCTTTGAAATTGAAGCTTCTCACCATGAAGTGGCTCCAGGGCAACATGAAATCGATTTTAAATATGCTGATGCACTTACAGCATGTGATAATATCCAAACATTTAAATTAGTGGTTAAAACAATTGCACGTAAACACGGTTTACACGCAACATTTATGCCAAAACCATTATTCGGTGTGAACGGATCAGGTATGCACTGTAACGTTTCATTATTTAAAAATGGTGTAAATGCATTCTATGATACAAAAGGTGATTTAGAACTTAGTGATACAGCACGTAATTTTATTGCAGGTATCATTAACCATGCACCAAGTTTCACAGCTGTAACAAATCCAACAGTAAACTCTTTCAAACGTTTAGTGCCTGGATATGAAGCTCCTTGTTATGTTGCTTGGTCTGCAAGAAACCGTTCACCACTTATTCGTATCCCAGCATCACGTGGTGTCAGTACACGTGTAGAAGTACGTAGTGTTGACCCAGCTGCCAATCCATACCTTGCAATGGCTGTTCTTCTTAAAGCTGGATTAGATGGTGTGAAAAACAACCTAACACCACCAGCTCCAGTAGATCGTAATATCTATGTTATGAGCAAAGAGGAACGTGAAGCTGAAGGTATTAAAGATCTTCCAGCTACACTTTATAGCGCGCTAGAACTTCTTAAACAAGATGAAGTAATGGTAGCTGCACTTGGTGAACATATTCTTGAACACTTTATCGAAGCAAAAGAAATTGAGTGGGATATGTTTAGAACGCAAGTTCACCCTTGGGAACGCGAGCAATATTTACAAATGTATTAATAGATAATACCAAAGTGGTTTTTTCAGACTGTAGGTAAACTCGGTGTAATCGAGGTACCTACAGTCTTTTTGTATTTAAAAATAGAAGAAAGTAAAGCGGTGAGGATCATCCTTGAGGCGTTTATTATGAACCTCTTTACATTTAATTTATAGAAGTAGCCTTAACATCTGATTTTTTATAAAACTTAAGAAGATGTCATATAAAATATAAAATGGTCTTTTAACAAGGTAATATAGCCCGTACAACTCTTCATCTTCCACATATAGTATTAACATAATCAGAGAAAGGAGGATGAGAATATGGGATATAATAATCAAAACTATTCAGACTCATACGGATATGATCATAACGATTGTGGATGTGATGAATTCTTTAGGAACATTTCCCGTGGTGAGGATGTGAAAGTATTCCTTAAAGGTGGCGGCCATGTGTTCGGAGAGTTTATCGATGTTCGTGGAAATTTAGTTTTCCTAGCAAAAGCTAACTGTAATCGTCACGATGATCGTCATGATGATCGTCACAAAGATTGTTGCGACAAAAAAGATCGTGTAAGAATTACTACGATCTGTTGTGATGATATCATTGCAGTTGAAACTCGATAGTAAGAGTCCTTTTTATGAGTCTAAAAGAAGTTAATGCAAGGGTTATAACTGCTTTGTATCATCATTCAACTAATTAATAGAAACTAAAAAGGGTCTCAGTTAAAAGCAGCCATAATGGCTGCTTTTTTATAGGTTTGAAAAACAAAAAGATGGTCCACAGAGAAAATAAAATGGTCTTTCAACAGGGGGATATAGCCCGTACAACCTTAAGACCATCCACATATAGTATTAACATAATCATAGAAAGGAGGAAGTAAAATGGGATGTAATAATAATTTCTATGGAAGAGGCTCAAGATATTCAGACTCATATGACAACAACAATCACGGTTGTGGTAATTACAGTAAAAACGACAACAAGGATTGTGGCTGTGATGAGTTCTTTAAGAATATCTCCCGTGGTGAGGATGTGAGAGTATTTCTTAAAGGCGGCGACCATGTGACAGGAGAATTCGTTGATGTTCGCGGTAATTTAGTTTTCTTAGCAAAAGCTAACTGTGATCGTCACGATGATCGTCACGACGATTGTTGCGACAAGAAAAATCGTGTAAGAATCACTACGATCTGTTGCGATAATATCGTTGCAGTTGAAACACGATAGTTAGGAGTTTCTTTATTGTGTCTTAGCGGATGCAAGGGCTATAACTGTTTAGTATTAACATTCAACTTGGTATCTATTTAATAGATACCAAAAATCGAGTCCAAAGCAGCCATAACGGCTGCTTCTTTATTTTATAGTTAGGTTTGACAAACAAAAAGAAGGTTCACAGAGAAAATAAAATGGTCTTTTAACAGGGGGATATAGCCCGTACACCTCCAAGACCCTCGACATATAGTATTAACATAATGATAGAAAGGAGGAAGAGATATGGGATATAATAATTGTTTTTTTGGAAGAAGACCAAGATATTCAGACTCATATGGATATGACAACAACAATCATGGTTGTGGTAATTACAGCAAAGATGACAATAAGGATTGTGGCTGTGATGAGTTCTTTAAGAACATTTCCCGTGGTGAGGATGTGAGAGTATTTCTTAAAGGTGGCGGCCATGTGTTCGGGGAGTTTATCGATATTCGCGGTAATTTAGTCTTCCTAGCTAAAGCAGACTGTGATCGTCACGATGATCGTCACGATCATTGTTGTTGTGACAAGAAAGCTCGTGTACGAATTACTACGATCTGTTGTGATGATATCGTTGCAGTTGAAGTATAAGGAACTTAGGAAACCCGTAAGTTGAAAGTGCTTTTACTTTGTTTTAATGGAAGCTAATATATGGGAAAATAACTATTGCTGATACTAAAAGGCATCTTCAAATGCAGTTTTAGCGGCAGCTTCAGACTGTAGACAAACTCCTTATATGAGTTTGTCTACAGATTTATTAATATTAGGAAGAAAATTTATAAGTATTGATGCGGATAATCGAAATCAATAAGAAATAGTATTTTAAGCGATTCTATACTTGTGGATTATGGGGTATGTAAAATCAAGGGTGCAAATGATTCATTTATGAACCGAATTTAAGGTGTAAGTATTAAGAAGTAAGTGGTTATAGTTACCAATCAATTGAATAATTAGCATTTAATCCATTTAGCCATCTGTTTTTCATGAAAAATGCTTTATTTTTTATTTACCCATAAAACATCATGTTTAAAAACATTATTTCGTATTGAATTGATGAACCGTACTTCAGAAGAGTGGTTCTATGTGCTGTGTAAGACATACATATGACAATTTAAGAAGCTACTCAAAGTTAAACGAAACGGTAATGTGTTATATCCCTTTCATTAAGGTGAAACAGACTGTTTAAGCGGGTATTTCTAGCGCTTGAATAAAAGGTAAAAAGTAGAAGTTGGCTAGATATAATTTGTTCTTGTTATAAACAACAAAAAACCGTTCATAAGAACGGAATAAAATTTTATTCTTGATCTTTTACTTTTAGGGTATCTAATAATTTTAAGATACCCTCACCTCCCATACCAGATACGAGAGAGATGATGAAAACAGCAGTGGGGGAATCCGGTGTTGTTGTCACAATGACAAATACGGCCGCCAGTCCTCCTAGTAAGATGTCTTCTAAGAACCCTAAATAAATGAATTTTTTTGTCATCCGTGGCTTGACTAGTTTGCCTAATCTCTGCAAATGTCCTGCAACACCGACAATTCCACCAATCAACGCAGCGAAGAGAATGTTCATTAACATTTTTCCTTCACACTCCTAAAGCCGAGATTTTTTTGCGACCTTAGGTTGATTCTTGGTGTAAATTTCATTATAATATATTTTTGTCTCCATGTAATGATTCTATTTTACTGAATTTTTCAAATTTTATAATTGTATGAGTAACATATAAAGATAATTGCAACTATTAAAAAGGAGTGTCAATAATGACACTCTTTTTTAATGTATTTGGCGATAAACACCAATTACTTTGCCTAAAATAGATACATTGTGCAGGATAATCGGCTCCATGGTAGGGTTTTCTGGTTGCAAGCGGATAAAGTTCTTCTCTTTAAAGAATCGCTTAACGGTGGCCTCATCATCTTCTGTCATAGCAACCACGATTTCTCCATTATTTGCTGTTTGTTGCTGCTTGACTATGACATAATCACCATCTAATATGCCAGCTTCAATCATACTTTCTCCCATAATTTCAAGCATGAAGATATTTTCATCACTCGGAGCCATTCTTTCAGGTAAAGGAAAATATTCCTCAACATTCTCAATCGCAGTAATGGGGTGACCAGCAGTAACCTTACCGATAATAGGAACGTTCACCGTTTGCATTTTAGGAATTGGGTTGCTTTCTTCTAAATTTAATACTTCAATGGCACGGGGTTTTGTCGGATCTCGACGAATAAGTCCTTTACTCTCTAGTCTGGCTAGATGGCCATGTACGGTTGAACTTGAAGCAAGTCCAACAGCTTCACCTATTTCCCTAACGGAAGGTGGATAACCTTTTTGTTTTACTTCATCTTTTATAAAATTCAATATATCTTGCTGCCTCTTAGATAATTTCACGCTATCACGCACCTTCGTCAATTTCATTAAGATTATTATACCATCAGTAGTAAATAGATACAAACATAAGTTCGAATTTTCTTATTGACAGAAACAAACGTTCGCATTATACTAAAATTATCAAATCGAACATATATTCTATTCAGGGGTGGCAATTAATGATAAAACAATTGTGGAATTCTTATAGTTATGCTATTATTCTTATCGCTTTTAGTTTCGGTATGGCTTTCTTATTATTTTTGAACACTGGTAATGCAAATCAGGTGGAATATGTAAAAGTTGAAGTAAAACAAGGAGATTCTTTATGGAAAATGGCGGAGGAATTTAAAGATGCCCATAATATGTCTTCTAAAGACTTTGTTGCTTGGGTAGAAGAATTTAATCATATACATTTAGGTAAAATACATCCTGGTGATAAGGTGTATCTTCCCATTACAGATGGTGAAATAATATCTGAAACAAATTTAGCTAGTGTGATATTAGAAGACTAAAGGAATGAAAGAGAATGAATGTAATTATATATTGCAGAGTGAGTACGACGAAAGATACCCAGGAAACGTCTCTTGCTAGACAAGAGGAAGAACTTTTACATTTAGCAAGAATGAAAGATATGAATGTGGTTGAAGTCATACGTGAGAAAGCAAGTGGTTATGATTTAGAAAGAATTGGTTTGTTGCAATTATTGGAGTTACTTAAACAAAATCAAGCAGAGGCTGTTCTTATTCAAGATGAAACCAGGATTGGAAGAGGAAATGCTAAAATTGCCATCTTACATTGTATACTGAAGGAAAATGGGAAAATTTATACTATTGCCCATAATGGAGAATTGCAACTTTCAGATTCTGATTCTATGGTATTACAAATTGTTAGCATGGTTGAAGAGTATCAAAGAAAAATACATAATGTAAAAATAAAAAGAGGGATGCAAAAAGCTGTTCAAAAAGGCTTTCGACCTGAAAAGAATTTAAAAAACCAAGGAAATATAAACGGAAGAGAACGAATAGAGGTACCAATAGAAGAAATAGTAAAATTGAGACAAAATAACCTTACTTTTGCAGAAATTGCTGCAACGTTAAGAGGCTTTGGTTATAAAATATCTAAAGCGACAGTAAACCGTAGATATAATGAATATATAGCTGATATAGAGCAGGTGGATAATGAATCATCTTGATATAGGCCTAATAAGTTAAGTTGATTAGTTGTAATTTAACTTAAAGACTAAGAAATTCTGGTACTGATTCCAAGATAAAAGCATACTGAAAGATCCTTCAATCGTCCATGAGTTCAGACATGTGAATTGTGAATGGTTATTTGTTTGCCGAGGATTCATCCATGTTTTTTCATTTAACGTTAGTGAAAGTATTATTCCCTTATTCCCCTTATTTACATACGCACCCTACATTAAATAATTCTCACATTTTTAAGTTGAGAACACTGCTACATTGCCATACCTAATAATAAAGCAATACGATACCAACTTATTGTCCTCTGAAATGATAGTGAAAAGCATGAGTGTAAAACTGCTTTCTTGTAAAATCCATTCATATTTAGTAATATGGCTATTAAGTATCTTCTCCATATGGAATGAAGACTTTTTGGATGGGAAGGAGTGTAACACAATGATTTCAAAAGAAAAATTGGCGAGAATTAATTCGCTTGCTAAGAAAGCGAAAACAGAAGGTTTATCAGAATCAGAGGCAAAGGAACAATCTAAATTAAGAAAAGAATATTTAGAGAAGTTTAGAGCTTCTATGTTAAATACATTAAAAGGTGTTACTGTTATTGACCCTGAAGGTAATGATGTTACACCAGATAAGTTAAAACGTGAACAAAATAAACCACTTCACTAAGATTGTGTTTATAAATTTTTAAAAGGAAACTGTCACGAACAGTTTCCTTTGTTATTGTTTATATGATAATTATATAATTTTTTACCTTTCTGGTTGTAACTGAAGGTGAAAGTCTATTATATTTAATTTGTAGGATATATATTGAAAGGATGTCGTTCATGTTCAACAAAACAGATGCTTTATCAATTAGTGCCATAAGAACATTGTCTATCGATGCAGTCGAGAAGGCAAACTCTGGTCATCCAGGAATGCCAATGGGAGCTGCGCCAATGGCGTATACCTTATGGACAAAGTTTATGAATCATAATCCCAAAAATCCTGATTGGTTTAATCGTGATCGCTTTGTGTTATCTGCAGGTCATGGGTCTATGCTTTTGTATAGTCTCCTTCATTTATCGGGATATGGTCTTTCTTTAGATGATATTAAAGAATTTCGTCAGTGGGGTAGTAAAACACCAGGACATCCTGAATATGGCCATACACCAGGTGTAGATGCGACAACAGGTCCATTAGGACAAGGAATTGCCATGGCAGTAGGGATGGCAATGGCAGAAAGCCACCTATCAGCTGAATATAATAAAGATGGCTACAATGTAGTAGACCACTATACATATAGTATATGCGGAGATGGAGACTTAATGGAGGGAGTGTCTGCAGAAGCAGCTTCTCTTGCTGGTCACCTTCAATTAGGAAAGCTGATCGTAATGTATGATTCTAATGACATCTCATTAGACGGAGATTTAGATCAATCATTTTCTGAAAGTGTAGCCGATCGTTTTAAAAGTTATGGCTGGCATTATCTTCGAGTAGAAGATGGAAATAATCTCGATGAAATTGCCCAGGCAATTGACAGCGCTCGTCAAAATACTATACAACCGACGTTAATAGAAGTTAAAACAGTAATTGGTTACGGATCCCCGAATAAGGCAGGCTCATCTGCTTCTCATGGATCGCCACTAGGATCAGCTGAATTAAAATTAACAAAAGATGCTTATGAGTGGACATTTGAAGAAGATTTTCATGTACCTGAAGAAGTATATGCACACTTCAAACAAAATGTAGCTATTAACGGTGAAAAAGCAGATAGTGAATGGAAAGATCTTTTTGCTGCTTACAAAAAAAATCATCCGGAATTAGCAGAACAGCTAGAAGGTGCAATCAAAGGTGAATTACCAAATGGTTGGGATAAAGATATTCCCGTATATGAAGAAGGCAAAAGCTTAGCCACTAGAGCGTCTTCAGGGGAAGCTCTGAATAGTATTGCGAAGAACTTACCATCTTTCTTTGGTGGTTCAGCTGACTTAGCAGGTTCGAATAAGACGATGATTAAAGATGCAGAAGACTTCTCAGCAACTAATTATGCTGGTAAAAATATTTGGTTTGGCGTACGAGAATTTGCTATGGGTGCCGCTTTAAATGGTATGGCTTTACACGGTGGCCTAAATGTTTTTGGAGGGACATTCTTTGTATTCTCTGACTACTTAAGACCAGCTATTCGACTTGCCGCATTAATGAAGCTACCTGTTACTTATGTTCTTACACATGATAGTATTGCTGTAGGTGAAGATGGGCCTACACATGAACCAGTTGAACAATTGGCAGCACTTCGTGCCATGCCAAATTTAGCAGTAATTCGCCCAGCTGATGGAAATGAGACTTCAGCTGCTTGGAAGCTAGCGATTGAGTCAAAAGATCAACCAACAGCACTTGTGTTAACTAGGCAAAATATTGCTACCCTACCAAACTCAGCAGAGTTAGCCCCTGAAGGAGTTCAAAAAGGTGCTTATGTGATTGCAAAAGCAGAAAAAGAGCAACCAGATGCGCTTCTTTTAGCGACAGGGTCAGAGGTAGAATTAGCGGTAAAGGCTAAAGCTGCTTTAAAAGAAGAGGGCTTTGATGTGGCAGTAATCAGTATGCCGGATTGGAAACGATTTGATGCTCAATCAAATGAATATAAAGAATCTGTATTACCTAAAAATGTAACCAAACGTTTAGCCATAGAAATGGCAGCATCATTTGGCTGGCATAAATACGTCGGTCTAGAAGGCGACGTTTTAGGAATTGATCAATTCGGTGCTTCTGCACCAGGAGATATTCTAATAAAAGAGTATGGGTTTACTGTAGAGAATATCGTAAGCAAATTAAAAAGTTTATAAGCATGAGCGAAGAGGGAATTTCCCTCTTCGTTTTTTTTCGACAAAAAAAGTAGAAATTTATAACAAAAAGAGACAGAAAATACTGAAATAAAATTTTATAATAAGAAAAAGACTTGTCTAAAAAAGGAGTAATTCTATGAGAACGTATCAGCTATATTTAATAGATGAACCTTTTGCGTCTCATTATTTTGGTAGAGAGCAAATGTTTTATCAGCTGTTCAAGGAATATGAACAAGCGACTGGAACGATCCAATTTATTTTGGGAAAACAAATTGCCTTTATCACCAAGAATATTCCAAAAGATAAAGTAAATAATGATCTATATAGAGAATTATATGCAGAGAAAAAAGTTTCTTATAAGAGCAATGCGTTTTATATTAAAGAGAAAAATAGTCAAGCTAAGTTGATGATCTATGATCGTTTTCTTAGTTTAGAGGCTCAAGGAAACTATGATGCAGAGACGGTGTTCTTTGAAGTCCTACGAAAAGAAGAAAGTTCTTATTTAGCAATCGACCTTTTTCATAATCGATTTGGCTGGTTAAAGCCAATAAAAGAAAGAAAGTTTGTCTAAATTAGAGAAAATCATCAGCAAATATTGTATAATAACCTTTGGTCTAGTACACTGTATGATAGACAACATGAAGGAGGAAGTAGTATGTGGACATATATTCTAGTTGGTATATTAGCATTACTTGCTGGTGTAGCACTAGGATTTTTCATCGCTCGTAAATATATGATGAGCTACCTAAAGAAAAATCCACCAATTAATGAACAAATGCTTAAAATGATGATGATGCAAATGGGAATGAAGCCGTCTCAGAAGAAAATTAACCAAATGATGAATGCGATGAATAAGCAACAACCTGGAAAATAACTTACGAACTATAGTTAGATAAAGTTACTAGGTTCAATTGCATATAGATAGAAACAGAGCAAACTTTATTTTTCGGTTCTTCATTGCAACTAAGAAATAGACCAAAGCTAAACTTTAGCTTTGGTCTATTTCTTTAGTCGGTATCATATTGTTGAATTCTTTGATATCAAGTTACTTGATAAATCCAAGTGTTAGCCTTTTATGCTTGTCTATTTAATGTGAGTCTGCTCTCGTAAAGACGATTATATTCATTTAATAGAGAATCTAACTCCTGACTATATTTTATGGCAGAAGTAGAGTTGAGGCCGTTTCTCATAGCAGTTTGAATCAGTTCTCGTCTTTTTTGTTCAATTAATAATAGTAAGTCTTGTTTGTTCACGCACCTAAAACTCCTCTGCGATTTTGTCTAACCATGAAGTAGTTTCTATTTTGTCCCAAATATACTTTTATTAATTATAGCGAATTATGGTAATTAATTCAAAAGAAACTTATGTAAAACTTTTTACATTCATTATACATATCACTAAATGATTCAACGAAATTGACACAATGTCGAAATAAAACTCGTGTTTACCATGTGTGTTAAATGTTAGACACAAATTATTCAAAAAGATTAATTTCTTTTCTCATAATGTTTTGATAGAATGGGGAAGGAAAAAGGGGAAGGTATGGAGGTGTTGGTATGACTGATGTGAATTTTATTATTGCTCTTGGTGCAGGTTTTTTGAGTTTCATCTCGCCATGCTGCTTACCATTATATCCGGCATTTTTATCGTATATCACTGGAATGAGCGTAGGTGAATTAAAAACGGAGAATGCACTGCTACAAAAACGTAGTTTGATACATACGCTCTGCTTTTTATTAGGATTTTCAATAGTGTTTATTGCCATCGGCTTTGGTTCTTCTTATATAGGTAACTTTTTTTATGAATATGCTGATCTCATCCGTCAGATTGGAGCCATTTTTATCGTTATATTTGGTCTAGTGATCTTAGGTTTACTTAAACCAGCATTCTTAATGAAAGAAAGGAGATTTGATTTTAAAAATCGACCGACTGGTTACTTCGGTTCAGTTTTAATAGGTTTAGCCTTTGCTGCTGGTTGGACACCTTGCTCTGGACCTATTTTAGCTTCAGTTATTTTACTTTCAGCGACAAATCCCGGATCTGGTTTATTTTATATGATTGCCTATATTATTGGCTTTGCTGTGCCATTTTTAATATTGTCTTTCTTTATCGGTAAAATGAAATGGATTAAAAAACATAATGTAAAGATTATGAGAATTGGTGGGATTTTAATGATAGTAATGGGTGTCGTCTTGTTTTTTGATTGGATGACTGATATAATCTCCCTCCTCACTATGTTGACAGGTGGTTTTACTGGTTTTTAACAGTGATAATTGGATTAAAAAGTGAGGATAACTCGCTTTTTGATCCTTGCGAAAATTGTCGTTGGGTTTAAATTGAAATTATTAGAAAAATTAGATATATTGTAATGAGGATATTACTTTGAAATCAAAGTAGTTCGGTAATATGAGATGTTGTAGCGGATGTGTTTGGAGGAGGAATAATAGGTGGCAAAGATACTAGTAGTAGATGATGCGAAATTTATGAGGCTGACTTTAACAAATATATTAAAAAAAGCCAATCATGATATTGTGGGCGAAGCGGAGAATGGTAAACAAGCCATTGCTTTATATGAGGAGTTAACACCAGATCTTGTGACAATGGATATTACAATGCCAGAGATGAGTGGATTAGAAGCAATGAGAAAAATTAGAGCTGAATACCCAACAGCTAGAATTGTTATGTGTTCGGCCATGGGTCAACAAAAAATGGTAGTAGAAGCGATCGAAGCTGGGGCAAAAGATTTTATCATCAAACCATTTGATGAAGTTAGAGTAATAGATGCAGTATCACGAGTGTTATCTTAATATCATACATATAATTTACTATTGAATAGGAATTAGCTATAATAATAAGTGTCATTGATTTTATTGTAAAAGGATGTTTTTTATGGACATGGTGTTGTTGACATCAATTGGAGCTGTTTCTATGGCAGTATTAGCTATGTTCATCCGAATGAAGGCAGCTAATCATCCAGTCACGATCAAGAAGATAATTTTACCTCCCGTGTTTATGAGTACGGGGGCATTAATGTTTATTTTTCCCTATTTTCGCGTTACGCCAATTGAATTATTGGAAGCTGCTATAGTAGGGGCGTTGTTTTCCTTAATATTAATCAAAACGACTAAATTTGAGAAGAAGGAAGACGAAATCTATTTAAAGAAATCGAAAGCGTTTATATTTATCTTAATAGGTTTACTCATTATTCGCCTCGTTGCCAAACTGATGCTAAGTTCGACTATAGATGTAGGTGCACTTGCAGGAATGTTTTACTTATTAGCATTTGCGATGATTGTTCCATGGCGTATGGCGATGTTCGTTCAATTTCGCAAAATGGACAAGGCGGTAAATGTTAAACAAGTAAGATCGAGGCCAACTACTTAATAATGAAAAGAAGCACCTTTAAGAGTGTCCAACTTTTAAAGGTGCTTCTTTATTATTGTGCAATTTTTTGCTTCGTTTTAAAAAAGATGTTCATATGGTGTCATGTTGATTTCTTTTTGTACCAATTTTTTTCTTAGAAATTTATGATCTTTTTTTGGAGTAGCAATTATGTAGCCGCGGATGAGAATTTCTTCTGTTATCTTTGTTGCTTTTTCCTTTACAGCTAATTCTCCAATTTTTCCAGCTATCTTTTGTCGGGCGACATCACGAAAGAGTTCTGGTACTGGACTAACGAGATCATTCAATAACTCTTTTTCTTGTTGTCCCCATAAATGCTGTGTTTGTCTTACATAATATTCTTCCCAATCCATATCAGATTTACCGTCAGCTTTAGGCAGCCGTTTTAAAAACTTTCGGAACATAAAGAAACCACCAATGGACATAAGGATTACTAATATGACAACCCAAAAAAGTATAAACCACATAAACCAACCATCGAGCATGTTCTTTTCACCCTTACCGTTCTTATTCTCTCATTATTATAAGGCTTCTTAATCAATCAGACAAGCAAGCGTCACAGAAGAGGTTCGTTTTTCCCAATTTGTGAAAACAGTGTGGCGTATTCCTTGTCGGTGATGAGTAATCGATGATGTAAATCATATGTTCTCAATACATATTCTTTTACACCAATAAATTCAGATTCAGTAATGACGAGAAAAGGAGTACCTTTTTGAAAATTTTGATAGTCTTTTAATAGACGTACTTTCTTCATGATTTCCCTCGCAAACTATAGTAAATAATTTACTTTCTATTATATTAAAATTTCTTGTTATTGTCGAAACTTGTCTAAAAATAAATCTTTTCTTTTAGTACAAATACTATTGCATATATTTATTATATTTTTTAGAATATACATATATTTCAGAAAATGGGAGGGGATCCATTGGATAACTTAGCGAAAGCGCATGACCAAATGGAAGAGAATGTAGATTATGAGGTTGTGGCAAGTAGTTCAGCTTTTAAAAGATTATTAAGTGCTAAGAAAGCCTTTTTAGTACCAATGATTATTTTTTTCATGCTCTTTTATTTTATGCTACCGATACTGACTTCATTTACGAATGTGCTTAATCAACCGGCAATTGGTTCTATTACTTGGACTTGGATGTATGCGTTTGCACAATTTGTGATGACTTGGGTTTTATGCATGATTTACGTTAAAAAAGCTGCAAAATTTGATAAAGATGCAGAACAAATCATTGAAAGTCATAAAACACAAGGAGAACGTTAATTATGAGTGGGATTGGCTTAACTTTATTCGTATTAATCGTAGCGATGACATTGGTGGTCACTTATTGGGCAGCAAAACGCACGAATACAGCAAGTGAGTTTTATACAGCTGGAGGGGGATTAACCGGTTGGCAGAATGGCTTAGCGATTGCTGGTGATTATTTATCAGCCGCTTCCTTTTTAGGTATTGCGGGCGCGATTGCATTATTCGGGTTTGATGGTTTCTTCTATTCTATTGGATACTTAGTAGCCTATTTAGTCGTATTATATATTGTTGCTGAACCACTAAGAAATTTGGGTAAATATACAATTGCTGATATGATTAGTGCCAGGTTTAGTGAAAAGAAAGTTCGAGGAGTAGCGGCAATTAGTACGATAACGATTGTAATTTTCTATATGATTGCTCAATTAGTTGGAGCTGGTGCACTTATACAATTATTGTTGGGTATTGATTACTGGATTGCTGTTGTAATCGTAGGTGTAATGATGACAACTTATGTTTTATTTGGCGGAATGACGGCAACTAGTTGGGTTCAAATTATTAAAGCAGCACTATTAATGATAGGAACAGTTATTATTTCATTCCTTGTATTAAAAGAGTTTAACTTTAATATTATTGGTATGTTTGAGCAAATGAAAACGGTAACATCCCACGGTGAATCGTATTTAAACCCAGGTGTGAAATATACGAACGGTGTTGACACATTGTCAATGATGGTCGCTCTTGTATTAGGTACTGCTGGACTGCCTCATATTTTGATGAGATTTTTCACAGTAAAAGATGCTAAAACAGCAAGAAGTTCTGTTGTCACAGCTACTTGGATTGTAGGAATATTCTATATCTTAACGATCTTCCTAGGATTTGGAGCTGCAGCGTTTGTAGGCTCACAAGATATCGTTGCAGCCAATGCAGCTGGTAATATGGCAGCACCTCTATTAGCTGAAGCACTTGGTGGAGACTTCCTAATGTCATTCGTTTCTGCCGTTGCTTTTGCAACCATTCTAGCCGTCGTTGCTGGGCTTGTGCTTTCAGGAGCTTCAGCCTTTGCACATGATATTTATGGGCAAATTATTAAAAAAGGTAAAGCAACTGAGAGAGAGCAAATGCTGGCTGCAAGATATGCCTCCATTGGTGTTTCTGTACTTTCGATTATTCTTGCCCTATTTGCGCAAACGTTAAATGTTGCCTTCTTAGTTTCTTTAGCTTTCTGTGTGGCAGCAAGTGCGAACCTTCCAGTTATCATTTATACAATTTACTGGAAGAAGTTCAACACAGCGGGTGCCATTTCAGGAATGGTTACCGGTCTCGTTACTGCACTTGTTCTAGTAGCTATTAGTCCAAGTGTATTGAGCCCTGAAGGAACAGCAATCCTTGTTGGTGATCCAATATTCCCATTAACCAACCCAGCAATCATATCAGTTCCAGCAGGATTTCTAGCAGCTTATATTGGTGCAGTTGTGTCAAATAAACGAGATGAGAAGAAATATAATGAAGTAACTGTTAAAGCGAATACAGGTGTTAAATAATATTTTTAATACAACGAGCAGGAGCGGCTTTCCACTAGAAAGTCGCTCTTCTTATATTTTGCGAAATAATGGTGGTGGTGAGAATTTAATGGATATGGAAAAAATAGAAAATGTATTGAAGCCTGCACTTTTATTAGATTTAGATGCTCTTGATCGAAACTGCCAGGTCATCGCAATGCATGCAAAAGGCAAAAAAATAAGAGTAGCAACAAAGTCTATTCGTTCCATTGAAGTAATCAAGCGTATTTTGGCTTCAAATGAATGCTATCAAGGTATTATGACTTATTCTGCTGATGAGAGCTTAGTATTAGTGAAATATGGTTTTAATGACATTTTGCTTGGATACCCAAGTATGGATGAAAATTCTCTAATGCTAATTGCTCGAGAGCACCCGAGAGAAATAACTGTCATGGTCGATTCTTTAGCGCATGTTGATTATTTAATAAAACTAGCAAAGTCTGTAAATGGCCAGTTTTCAGTTTGTATAGATATAGATATGAGTACAAATATTTTTGGATTTCATTTTGGTGTTCGCCGATCTTCTTTAAGAAGCTCCTCTGAGGTCCTAGCTATAGTAGAAGCTATTCATGCTAGTGATGTGCTTCACTGGAAGGGACTCATGGGATATGAAGCACAAATTGCTGGCGTTGGTGATAACGTCCCGCATTCATATGGGAAAAATACCATTATTCGTTTAATGAAACAAAAAGCAAAGCGAGAAGTAAAACGGAAGAGGGAAGAAATCATTACAGCTTTACAACAAAAAGGTTATACACCTGCTTTAGTGAATGGTGGCGGGACTGGTAGTATCCATTATACGGCGACAGACGAACAAGTGTCGGAAATTACTGTCGGGTCAGGCTTTTATTCACCACTTCTTTTTGATTATTATCAAGAGATAAAATACGAACCTGCTCTCTTCTTTGCCATACCTATTGTTCGTCAAGCGAAAGCGAATATATATACATGTCTCGGAGGAGGTTACATTGCTTCCGGTGTTACTGATCAAACGAAGATGCCACATCCCGTATATCCACATGGCATGAGACTTTTATCTATGGAAGGTGCTGGCGAGGTGCAAACACCATTGTCTTATTCAAAAGAACGTTTATCCATAGGAAGTGCCGTTGTTTTTAGAGCTGCGAAAGCTGGGGAGGTATGTGAAAGGTTCACAGAGATTCATTGCTACTCGGAAAATCAATCCACATCAACTGTAAAAACGTATAGAGGAGAAGGGATGTGTTTCCTATGAGAAAAACTTCGCTCGCATCTATCCGTAACTGGGCAGAAAATGTACAATTTAATGCTGAGCAACTATTTTTTCCACAAAGCATAGAGGATGTCATAAAAGTTGTAAATAATGCAAGAAAGGAAGAGAAGAAGATTAGAGTGATAGGATCTGGACATTCTTTCACAAATCTAATTCAAACCGAAGAGTGGTTCGTTTCATTAAACCGTTTATCAGGTATGATTTCTTTTGATGAGGACCAAGGTTTAGTAGAGGTATATGGTGGTACCAAATTATATGAAATCGGCAAATACTTAGGTGAGAAAGGTTGGGCGCAAGAAAACCTCGGTGATATAAACACGCAAAGTATTGCCGGCGCAATATCAACTGGTACACACGGGACAGGTATGAAATTCGGCAATATTTCTACACAAGTTGAAGAATTAGTCCTGATTACAGCAGGAGGAGAGGAACTGCTAATCTCTCGTCAAGTAAACTCACAATTGTACGATGCCTCGCTCGTTTCGTTAGGGTTGTTGGGCATCGTTGTAAAGGTGAAATTAAAAGTCATTCAAGCGCCGACCTATGTTTATAAAAGTAGGAAAATACTTTATAGTGATTTAAAGCCTCATATTAGTTTATATATCCATAACAATCGCCATTTTGAATGCTTCTTATTTCCCTTTTCTAACCATGTGCAAATAAAAACAATGAATATAACAGACAAGAAGCCGAGGACAAGAAAATGGCGTAAGATGGAAAGTATGATAATGGAAAATTATATATTTGGTTTTCTATCTGTCTTATGTCGCAAGTGGCCAAATCTATCGAAATCAGTTAGTCGTATAAGCGCAAAAGCCATTAGTAATAGTGAGCAATATGCGCCAAGTTATGATTTATTTGCTACTCCACGAAAAGTAAAGTTCGTTGAAATGGAGTATGCGATTCCATTAGAGCATATGGTTGCTTGTCTCGATGAAATAAGGAAAAAGATAGAAGAGCAGCAATATAAGGTCCATTTTCCTATCGAATGTCGCGTCGTGAAAAGAGACAATATTTGGTTAAGTCCATCTTTTGGGAGAGATTCAGCTTATATTGCTTTTCATATGTTTAAAGGTATGCCATATGAAACCTATTTTAACGATATGGAAGCAATTATGAATAAGTATAATGGGCGTCCTCATTGGGGGAAGATTCATCAAGCAAAGCTTTCAGAGTTGACTAGTAAATACAGCCACCTAAGAGAATTCCTCACATGGAGAGCAAAACTTGATCCAAACCATTTATTTGTCAATCCGTATTTGGCGAAGTTGTTAAATATTGAAAAGGGCAACATGTACGGGAAAGAAACAATGACAGAAAAGCCATGATTTTTCTAATATACAATAGGGATATGGTAAGATAGTATTATCGAATCTACATTCAGGAGGATTCAGTCTATCTTGTCTAAAGAACTATTTCAAAAAGCTCAGGAATTTATTTATCAGTTTTACGAAGAAACAAGGCAATCAAAAGAACAAGCGGATAGAAGATTAAGTATGATATTTGATGAAATAGAATCAACTGGAACATATACGCAATTACAGGAAGAATTGGCTTATGGTAGCAAACTTGCATGGCGTAATAGTAATCGTTGTATAGGGCGTTTCTTTTGGGAAACACTTCAAGTCATCGATAAGAGATTATGTAACACAGAAGAGGAAGTAGCAAAGGCGCTTTTTGAGCACATAAAACTAGCGACGAATAGTGGGAAAATTAAACCTTTTATTACTGTATTTCCAAGTAACGAGAGTGATACAACCTTTCGTCTATGGAATCACCAATTAATTAGGTATGCTGGATACGACACCAAAGATGGTATATTAGGTGATTCATCTTCTATTGAATTTACAAAAAAGTGCATCGAGCTAGGTTGGGAGCCGACCTATAGTCGTTTCGATATATTACCGCTTGTTATTCAAAAGAACAATGAAGAACCCAAATGGTTTACGATCCCAACAGAATTAATTGTTGAGGTAGAAATCGAACATCCCGAATATACTTGGTTTAAAGAATTACAGTTAAAATGGTATGGAATCCCCATCATTGCTGATATGAAAATGGAAATAGGCGGTCTTATTTATGAAGCTGCACCTTTTAACGGTTGGTATATGGGGACAGAAATAGGTGCTAGAAATTTAGCAGATGAAGAGAGGTACAATCAGCTACCTATTATAGCAGAAATGTTAGAGTTAAATATTCGCTCGAATGCTTCACTTTGGAAAGATCGTGCATTAGTCGAATTAAATTTAGCTGTCATGCATTCTTTCCGACGGGCAGGAGTTAGTATTGTAGATCACCATACGGCTGCGGAACAATTCAAACAATTTGAAACGAAGGAAAGAAAACATAAGAGAGAAGTCACTGGAGATTGGACTTGGCTTATCCCTCCTTTATCACCAGCTACTACTCACATTTTTCATAAACCTTATAAAAATGTAAGTAAGTCACCCAATTATTATTATCAGCATAAACCTTATTAAAAAAAGATAGATACTCTACCCTAATGGTTAGAATATCTATCTTTTTTTTATGATTGGGAAGAAGTTTTGTGAACAATAGACTGAAGCCGTATAATACTACCTTTATTATAAATTGAATCTGTCCGTTTTAATGTCTCTAAGGCACTATCAATAAGAAACTTCCTTGGTTTTTTTCTTAAAAGGAGTTCGTCTTGAATAAACTGTATCAATAATTCTTCGTCCTTAGTTATTACTTCCGTTTCCAAGATAAGTTCACATAAATACTTAATTTCATCCTGTGTTTCAGTACCTAATAAATCATTGATCTCTGTATCGATTAAAGAAGGTGAGAATAGTTGAACTTCTTTTGTCGCAACTTGATTTGTCATTTCTACAATTCTCTCAACACTATATTGAACAACCTTAGTAATACTGACCGATGATTGAAATAATTCAGTATAATATTTGCTCAACTGATGAAGAATACCAAGGAAGATAATAGACATATCAAGAAGGTATGCTCGCCGATTCTCTCCAAACAGATCAATAAAACGGTAATAAATCCACTTAACTGTCTGGAGCTGACCTTTTCTTATAAATGCTTTAAGTTCTAAGTCATCTGATATGAACATTTCATCAAATAAGGAGACAAGCTGGTGTTTATGATTAAACATGACTTGCTGTTCAACTTGCTGCTTGAAAACATCAATACTTTGTGGGCTTTTTCCGATAAGTAAAGCATCTCTCTCCTTTTCCATCAGTTTGTAACTATCTTTAAAGATGGCCATCAGTAATTCTGATTTTGATGAAAAGTAATTGTAGAATGTACCTTTAGATATACCTGTATAAGATAATATATCTTGGATAGAAGTAGCTTGAAATCCTTTTTCAATAAATAATTCATGAGCTAAATGAATGACATGTAATTTTCTGTCCTTCAAAAAATATCACCTTATTTTTAAGTTTTAAATAATTAGTATCATAACATAAAATTCTACTAAGAAAAAATTCGCAAAGCGAAATATAATGATTGCATTCACTAATCATATCAGTTATGATAAGTCCTACGTGAAATAGTGGTATAAACAATTGAACAATGTGTATAGGGAGGGGAACCAATGACCGCAAATCACCAAAATTCAAGTACACCACCCTATGGATTATTAGCAATCCTAATGGTGGGTGCGTTTATTGCGTTTTTAAACAATACTTTATTAAATATCGCCTTACCATCAATCATGGAGGATTTGAATGTAGATACAGCTACTGTCCAGTGGCTAACAACTGGCTATATGTTAGTAAATGGGGTCTTAATCCCTGCAACGGCGTTCTTAATCCGTAAATATAGTGTTCGCATTTTGTTTTTATTTGCGATGCTTATGTTCACATTAGGAACATTTGTAGCTGGATTTGCCGATATTTTTAGCATGTTACTTATAGGAAGAATGATGCAGGCATCCGGTTCGGCTATATTAATGCCTGTTCTAATGAATGTGATGCTCGTTTCTTTTCCTGTTGAAAAGCGTGGTTCTGCGATGGGGATATTTGGTTTAATATTAATGGCAGCCCCAGCGATAGGTCCAACATTGTCAGGTTGGATAGTCGAAAATTATGATTGGCGAATGCTGTTTCATTTTATTTCTCCAATTGCAATTATCGTTTTACTATTAGGCTTTATATGGTTAAGAGATAAAAAAGAAAAGCAATCAATTAAATTAGATTTTCTTTCATTATTATTGTCTAGTATTGGGTTTGGTGGAATTTTATATGGATTCAGCTCAGCAGGTAATGATGGATGGAGTGCTGCGAACGTTTATTTAACTATCATTGTTGGTGCTATTTCTCTATTCATTTTTATTTTTAGACAAAACAAGCAAAAAGAACCAATGTTAAACTTTGGTGTTTTTCAATTTCCAATGTTTACTCTCTCAACGATTATTACAATGGTTGTGAATATGGCGATGTTCTCAGGGATGCTACTCATTCCTATCTATGTACAGAATATCCGAGGTATTTCCCCTTTTGATGCCGGTTTAATGATGCTGCCAGGTGCATTAATAATGGCAGCAATGTCACCCCTAACTGGAAAGTTATTTGATAAATTCGGTGGGAAAATATTAGCTTTAACCGGCTTAAGCATTATGACTATCTCGACTTACTTTTTTAGTCGTCTTGGTATGGATACAGGGGTAATTCATATTATGGTATTACATACGATTAGAATGTTCGGTATGTCAATGGTCATGATGCCTGTATCGACAAACGGTTTGAATCAATTACCACCACGGTTTTATCCCCATGGTACGGCGATGAATAATACACTTAACCAAGTATCTGGTGCCATTGGTACAGCATTACTTATTACAATTATGTCTAATAAAGCAAACGCTGTCGGAGAAGATTTAGCAAAAACTACTCTACGTGAAAATGGTGGAGGAGAATTATCTCAAGAAGCGATGATACAAATTGGGTTGCAATCTACATTAGACGGGATTAATTTTGCCTTTTTCGTTTCAACCTTTATCTCGGCTATTGCGTTGATTCTCGTCTTCTTTATGAAACGCTCAGTACCTGCAAAAGATCCTGAAGAACAGACGGAAGCATTAGAAACAGAACCTTTAAATGAAACAGAATCGTCAAGATGATAGAATAAAGTGACTGGAGATCCTCATCTCACAGTCATTTTTTTATGATTTTTTAAAAGGAAGATTAGTTGTATCTTTATACGAAATAATTGCGAATTTCTGATACCCGTGAAATAATAGGTACCATACATAATAGTTTTTATTAAAAGGAAGTGTTTTCTTTGGAGAAAATATATATTATTCACGAGAATGATGAATGGACAGACCATTTGACAAGTAGATTAGATGAATTACAAGTACCTTATGAAACATGGCACTTGCATGAGGGATTAATCGATTTAACTTCTACACCACCAGAAGGTGTGTTTTATAATCGCATGAGTGCTTCATCTCACACGAGAGGGCATCGTTTCGCTCCAGAATTAGCAGCAAGTGTGATTGCATGGCTAGAAAGTCACGGTAGACAAGTGTTAAATGGGAGTAACGCACTTTCGTTAGAAGTGAGTAAAGTGAAACAATATGCTCTACTAGAAAAAAGCGGGATTAAAACACCAAAAACAATTGGAGCAGTTGGGAAAGAAAATATTATAACTGCAGCTGAAAGATTAGGAACCACTCCTTTTATAACGAAACACAACCGTGCAGGAAAAGGTTTAGGTGTGCAGTTATTCCAAACAATCGATTCTTTAAGAACATATGTTAATAGCAATTCCTTCGAAGAACCTGTTGATGGGATTACTCTTATTCAGCAATATATAAAATCGGAGGATCAGATAATTACAAGGGCAGAGTTCATTGGCGGGAAGTTTTATTATGCTGTAAATGTTGATACGTCGGAAGGGTTTGAATTATGTCCGGCAGATGCTTGTCAAATTGGCGATGCTTTTTGTCCGGTGGGAGAAGAGCCACAGATACGTCCTAAATTCGAAATCACTGATGAAGTGGATACCGAACAAATGGATAAATATGAGAAATTTCTTGAATATGCAGGAATTGATGTAGCAGGGATCGAATTTATAAAAGATGGTGATGGTAACGTTTATACGTATGACATCAATACAAATACGAATTATAATGCAGACGCTGAAGCAATTGCAGGTAAATATGGTATGTTACAACTAGCAACGTTTTTGAAGGAACAGTTGAAACGAGCATAATTCATGTTAGCCATCATATACTAATGGAGCTAGTCCATTTTTCTATGAACAGTTCTAATTAGAGTGACATATGCTAATTCAAAATGTGTATGTGAGTAATACTGAAATGTTAGCTAATACATCTAAGGGCTGCTTAATTTTAAGCAGCTCTTGATTATGGAGGTTTTTAAGGTTATTTCTTGACATTTGCTCAAAAAAGAGTATATTTATAACTCGTGATAGCGTTAATTTTAAAGAAAAATTTACATTGTCATAGAACGTTCATAATTATCGACTATAATCATAATATGCTTCTGTTCAATACAAACAGGGAAAGTAGTTGGTAAGAAAAGGGTTTTTATTACCAATTGCTTATAGAATTTTTTTAAAAGCATGTTATAATAATGTGCTAGAAGGTAGGTGCAATCATGGATAATTTATCTAAAAAAGGTCAAAGTTTATTCTTCGATAAATATATTGGCTTCTTTATGTTAGCTGTATTCTTCCTTTGGATGAAAACGTATATAACACAATTAACTCAATTTAATCTCGGGGTTGACAGCCCAATACAGCAATTTCTCTTATTTTTAAATCCTTTAGGATCATCGTTGATTTTTCTTAGTTTAGCTTTATTCTTTAAAGGAAGACGAAAGTATATTGCAACATTAGTGATATACAGCATAATGTCATTCTTGTTATATGCGAATGTGGTATATTATCGTTCATTTACGGATTTTATTACATTACCAACATTAACAATGACACAGAACTTTGCAGATGTTAGTAAGAGTGTAACCACTCTACTACGCCCATATGATTTCTTATTCTTCATAGACATCCTATTCTTAATTGGTCTATTAGCATTTAAATTTGTTAAGATCGAGAAGAAAGATTATGGTAAGAGACGCATGGTTGCCGTATTATCTTTAGGATTAGCAATCTCATGTGCAAACCTAGGACTGGCTGAAGCAGATCGACCACAATTATTAACACGTGGGTTTGATAGAAACTATATTGTTAAATATCTCGGTATGTACAATTATACTATTTATGATGCAGTACAAAGTACGAAAGCATCAGCTCAAAGGGTTATGGCAGATAGCAATGATACAACCGAAGTCGTGAACTTTACGCAATCAAATTATGCTGAACCAAATCCAGAAACATTCGGTATTGGGAAGGATATGAATGTGATATATCTTCACTTGGAATCCATTCAAACCTTCTTAATGAACTATGAATTGCATGGAGAAGAAGTTACACCATTTCTCAATTCATTAATTGAAGAAGAAAACACAACTTATTTTGATAACTTCTTCCATCAAACAGCTCAAGGAAAAACAGCTGATGCAGAATTTATGCTTGAAAACTCCTTATATGGGTTACCGCAAGGTTCTGCTTTTACTACAAAAGGAATGAATACATTCCATGCAGCACCAGCCATTTTAAAAGAAGAAGGCTATACGTCTGCAGTATTCCATGGAAATAATGGGACATTCTGGAATAGGAATGAGATATATAAAGGATTTGGTTATGACCGTTTTTATGATTCAAGTTATTTTGATATGAATTCAGATAACTTAACTGACTATGGATTAATGGATAAACCATTCTTTGAGCAATCAGAAGCTTATTTGGATGAATTACCACAACCTTTCTATACGAAGTTTATTACCGTAACACATCACTATCCGTATCCATTAGATGAAGAAGAAGCGACAATTGATAAACATACAACTGGCGATCCATCTGTGGATAATTATTTCCAAACGGCAAGATATGCGGATGAAGCACTTGAAGAGTTCTTTAATTATCTTAAAGAATCAGGACTCTATGATAATTCAATTATCGTTATGTATGGTGACCATTATGGCATTTCAAGTAGCCATAAGAAAGCAATGGAACAAGTATTAGATACAGAGTATAGTGATTTTCTTGATACAAGTTTACAACGTGTGCCGTTATTTATTCGTGTCCCAGGTATGGAAGGTGGAACGAACCATGAATATTCCGGCCAAATTGATTTAAAACCAACGTTATTACATTTACTTGGTATCGATTCGAAAGAGTATATCCACTTTGGAACTGATATTTTCTCAAAAGAACATGATGATTTAATACCGTTCAGAAATGGAGATTTTGTTAGTCCAACAATTACAGCTATCGGTGGAAAATATTACGATTCAAATACAGGTGAACTTATAGAAGATGAAGAAGTGATTGCTAAAGGCGATGAGATGAATGAAAATGTTGAGCAAAAGCTCGCATATTCAGATAAAGTCGTCAATGCTGATTTACTTCGATTCTATGAACCAGAGAATTTCACTCCTGTAAATCGATCAGATTATGATTATGCCGACTTTAAAAAGTTGTTTACTGACACTGAATCAAGTACAAACTCAAACGATATGATTAGAGAATAAAAAGAGGAGCCATAAGCGCTCCTCTTTTTATTATTTTACGTTATTTTTTCAAAAACTATTGAATTTTTTAAAAATTTTAATTATTATATAATGTATAAACCAATGACAGTAATTACCTTACTGCAAAAATGGTTTCCCTTTTTGAAATGTGAATATGAAAATCATTGACAATGATTCACTTGATTTTTCTTGCCGAAAAACAAGCCGTGAATAGGAGTCAGTAGAGTAAACTTTTCGGAGGAAAGTTTATTTTGCTGACTCTATTTTATTGTTGTAGAAATGGAGTGTATAAAAGATGGGGCTTGCATTAGAAGGGGTTAAGATTATCGACCTATCACGGGTGTTAGCAGGACCATTCTGTACGATGATACTGGGTGATTTAGGTGCAGAAGTCATCAAAATTGAACATCATCAGAATGGAGATGAAACAAGATTCTGGGGACCTCCTTTTGTTGAAGGTGAAAGCGCTTATTATTTATGTGCAAACAGAAATAAAGAGAGTATGACATTGAACTTAAAAGCTGAAGAAGGAAAGGAGATTTTTCGTCAATTAGTAAAAGATGCTGATATCGTAGTACAGAATTTCAAAACAGGTACATTAGATAAATGGGGACTTGGATACGAGCAGTTAAATGAATGGAACAGTAAAATTATTTTGGCTTCTATTACAGGGTTTGGTCAAAGTGGGCCATATAAAGATCTACCTGGGTATGATTACATCATTCAAGCAATGAGTGGTTTAATGAATATTACCGGAGAGGAAGCTGGCTCACCAATGAAAGTTGGTGTTGCCATTTCTGATGTGATCACAGGTTTATATACTTGTATTGGAATATTAAGTGCATTACAACACCGTCAACACACTGGAGAAGGTCAAGAAATTGATATAGCATTATTAGATTGTCAAATATCGGCCTTAGTTAATGTAGCGAGTAATTATTTGGTCGGTCAAACAGAACCTAAGCGGTTAGGTAATCGCCATCCAAATATAGCCCCTTATCAAGTATTTACGGTGGCTGATGGAGAAATGGTCATTGCGGTTGGCAACGATCAACAATTTGCCCGTTTCTGTAATATTTTAGAATTAGCTGAGTTGATAGACGATAATCGGTATGCCACCAATCGTAATCGCGTTGAAAATCGTAGTTCGCTAATACCAATTCTTCAACGAGAGTTATTAAAAAATTCAAAACAAAATTGGAAGCGTTTATTTGATGAACATGCGATTCCAAACGGTCCAATTCATACAATTAGCGAAATGTTTAATGATCCACAAGTTCTTGCAAGAGAGATGGTGATAGAGGGCAATCATCCTCATATACCGTCTTTGAAATTAACTGGTTCTCCATTAAAGCTGTCAAAATCTCCGGTCAAAGTAAGACATCATCCGCCGCTTTATGGGGAGCAGACAGCCGAAATATTACAGAGAGTGGGATATACCAGAGCAGAAATAAAAGAAATGAAAAAAAATCAAGTGATATAGGAGGAATTATAATGATGAATTTCGAATTAACAGAAGAACGAGAAAGTGTAAAAAAATTAGTGAGACGGTTCGTTGACAATGAAATTATGCCAAATATTCAAGAGTGGGATCGTAAAC
This sequence comes from Cytobacillus kochii, assembly GCF_044790165.1. Classification (NCBI taxonomy): domain Bacteria; kingdom Bacillati; phylum Bacillota; class Bacilli; order Caryophanales; family Bacillaceae; genus Cytobacillus; species Cytobacillus kochii. Next base: position 2,066,797 of record NZ_CP085254.1, read on the forward strand.
AACATTTTGAACCTCGTATTTTAGAAAGGCTGTCAGAACTTCAATTAATGGGTGTATGTATTCCTGAGCAATACGGCGGGGCGGGGATGGATTATAACACCCTAGCAATTGTATGTGAAGAATTAGAAAGAGGAGACACAGCATATAGAACAGCAGTATCTGTTCATACAGGGTTAAATAGTATGACCTTATTGCAATGGGGAACTGAAGAACAAAAGCAAAAATATTTAGTTCCTCAAGCAAAAGGTGTAAAAATAGGTGCTTTTGGTCTTACTGAACCAAATGCTGGATCAGATGTAGCAGCAATGAATTCGACAGCGAAAAAAGATGGTGACTATTATATTTTAAACGGATCAAAGACTTGGATTTCACTTTGTGATGTTGCTGATCACTTTCTTGTATTTGCTAAAACAGATCATGATGCAGCTCATAAAGGTATCACAGCTTTTATCGTAGAGAGAACATTTGCAGGTGTAGAAACAAAGGCTATTAAAGGAAAGTTAGGTATACGAGCGGGTAATACTGGTGAAGTGTTCTTATCTGATGTAAAAGTACCAGTAGCCAACCGTTTAGGTGAGGAAGGGGAAGGCTTCAAAATTGCCATGTCAGCTTTAGATAATGGTCGATTCACAGTAGCTGCTGGTGCAGTAGGCTTAATCGCTGCTAGTTTAGAAGCGAGTGTGAAATATTGTCATGAAAGGAAAACATTTGGTAAAGAGATAGGAAAGCATCAACTAGTTCAACAAATGATTGCTAAGATGACTGCTAACCTAGAAATTTCACGCCTACTTGTTTTCAAAGCTGGATCGCTGAAAAATGCTGGTAAGAGAAATACAAAAGAAACATCATTAGCCAAATGGATTGCGTGTGATGCTGCGTTTGAGGCGGCAAATGATGCGGTACAAGTCCATGGTGCTTATGGTTATTCAGATGAATACCCCGTAGAAAGGTACTTGAGAAATTCAAAAGCTCCGGTTATTTACGAAGGAACGAGAGAAATTCATACCGTTATGCAAGGTGAATATGCACTAGGCTATCGTGAAGATAAGCCATTGCGTAACCCACTGCCATCTTGGCCCTTTGAAGAAGAAGAGGTGGCAATTCAACAAAGATAAGGAGAGCAACTATCATGAATACATTTTTTCTAGCAGGACACGCTAAGCTTCCTCAAGGAATGGCGGCAAGGAACCTATATGATTCTATTACAATTACATTAGAATTGGATCAAAAGTATGGTGTAATCATTGATGCATCATGCACGTTAGCAACAGAGCATGGAAGAGAATTTATTCGCCAGTTATTAAGAGGATATAGTTTAAATGATGGTTTGGAACCTTTGATACAGAGAGTAAAAGATCATTATAAGGGCAAAGCGGGTCAAGCAATATTAGCTGCTTTAAAAGATGTACACACACAATATGAAATGGTTTTATCTGTGAAATAAGGAGGGGGGCTGCTTTCATGCAGACCCCTTTTTCCTATCATCGTGTAAAAAAGGAGAAGAGTGATATGGATACCATTCGTTTTAAAATCGGAGACAGTGCAGCCATTGCAAGAAAATTTACGGAAGAAGAAATTTTGAGCTGTCAGCAACTAACAAATGATTATAGCCCTGTTTACCAATTACACAAAAAGAAATGGGATGAACCTTTTCACAAACCAATCGTACCCGCATTGTTAATTGAAGGACTGATTCATCAAGTAGTTAGTGAGAAATTACCAGGTTGTCCATGTGTGCTCCTTCAAAAAGAACTGTTATTTTATGACCCTGTTTACCGTAACGAAACCATCACAGCTAAGTTAGATTTGCTAGACTGTCATAACGAACGTCATTGGTTGACGATAAAAGTATCATGTACAAACGAAGATCATCATGAAGTCATTAGAGGTCAGCTCGTGGTACAATTACTCGAGCCTAAAGGTTGAATAAGATGAAGGATATAACATTGATGGAACAATCTCATCAAAATCCTATATTAATCGTAACTGAGCACGGAAGAATGGTTACTGCTAACCCTATATTTACCCAACGGTTTGCGATTACAATACAAGAATTGAAAGATCAGTTGATTGAGGTTAGTAATTTTCCTTATTTGATTGGCAAGCTTCATTGTCTAACGATTTTATCGGTTCTCTGTATCGTCAAAGTTAATAAGGAAAATGGGCATTATCGTTTAACTATTTTTTTAAAAGCAGATGAAATTTCTCTCCCTGTTTTAAAACAGTTTCTTTCTTTATTACAAGAAAAAGAGCAATATACACCTAAGAATCATACAGCTAATTATGAATTTGCGCATATTATCGGTGAAAGTCAAAAGTTATTAGAAGTGAAAGAACTAGCTGCTCGTATAGCTGTTAGTTCATCCACGGTTTTAATTACCGGTGAAAGTGGTACTGGTAAAGAATTATTCGCTCAAGCGATTCATCATGCCAGTCCAAGGAGAAGAGGTCCTTTTATTGCAGTTAATTGTGCAGCCATTCCATCAGAATTATTTGAATCTGAAGTATTTGGTTATGAAGAAGGCGCATTTAGTGGAGCGAAAAAAACAGGCAAACCAGGAAAAATTGAGCTAGCACAAAATGGCACATTGTTCCTTGACGAAATTTCTGAATTGCCTAAAGCGGCTCAAGGAAAGCTATTAAGGGTATTGCAAGAGAGAGAAGTTGAGAGGCTTGGATCCATAGGAAAAAAGCGGGTGGATATTCGGATTATAGCCGCCACGAATAGAGATTTATTTGAGCTCGTCTCGGCAGGGGAATTCAGACAAGATCTATATTATCGTTTATTCGTATTTGATCTACCTATCCCCCCTTTAAGAGACAGAAAAGAAGATATATTACCGCTTGTTCACTATTTTTTAGATAAATATAATCAACAACTAAATAAAAACATAAATCAGATTCATCCCCATTTGCTAAAATGCTTAATGGATCATGAATGGCCTGGTAATATAAGAGAATTAAAAGCTGTGGTAGAAAGAGGGGTAACACTTTCTTTAGGAGAAGAGTTAGGTGACAATGCAATGGTGAAAAGAATAGCGACTCAAACTAGTCAAACCCAGTGTTTACCAAGCAATAATAATTCAAAAACCTTAGAAGAGATCGTGAAAGAAACAGAGAAAAAAGCTATTGTTGAGGCTTTAGAAAAATCGGATGGAGATAAAACGATGGCTGCTGTCAAATTAAATATTCATTTGGCCAGTTTATATAGAAAAATGGCTAAATATCAAATCAAAACCTAAGTAAGTAGAAAACGTAAGCAGATTTTGGCAGGGAGCCAATTTGTTTACGTTTTTTTGTTGATAACACTCCTTCATTTACTGTATGATGACACATTTTTGCAAATATAATTCGCAAAAGTGAGATAAATTCGCAATGGTAAGAAGAATGAAACCGAACAAACAGCTTCAAACAAATAAATTAATTTGGCATGGTTCTTGCTTATTAGTAACTGAGAGGAGGATGGATGATGTTACAATTTTCATTTACTGAAGAGCAAGTGGACTTTCGAAAAATTTTAAGACAATATTCTAAAGAGGTATTATTACCTCAATATACAAAATGGGACAGAGAAAAAAAGACGCCGAGACATTTATGGGAGGAGCTAGGGGAGTTAGGTGTAACAGGTCTGCGTATTCCAGAAAAATATGGTGGAAGTGCTGCAGATTGTATCACGACAGGTATTGCTGCTGAAGAAATAGGCAAAGGTGATTTTAATTTAACTTATTCAGTAATGTTAAATGCATTAATAGGAGAAATTCTCTCTATTCATGCAAATAATGCTATGAAATCAGAGTGGCTACCGAAAATTGCACAGGGAAAATCAATTGTTGGGATTGCAATTACTGAGCCACAAGCAGGTACCGATGCAGGTGGAATACAATCAACAGCTATTAGAAAAGGGAATCATTTCATTCTAAATGGTGAGAAATCCGGGATTAGTGTGGCAACAGTGGCGGATGCATTTATTCTTTTTGCTAAAACTGACCCAACTGCCGGAAATAGAGGAATATCCGCTTTTCTTGTACCTAGTGATCTACCAGGAGTAGATTGCAGAGGTTATGAAGATATGGGAAATATCCCAATAGGTAGAGGCTCCGTTTATTTAACTGATGTGAGGATTCCTGAGCAATACTTGATTGGTAATCTAAATGAAGGCTTCTCTCAAGTGATGAATGGCTTTGATTTAAGTCGACTTTTAATAGGACTTCAATGTATAGGGACAGCCACACAAAGTTTGGATGAAACAATAGAACATGTGAAAACAAGACATTCTTTCGGCAAACCACTAGCTGTGAATCAAGCAGTCTCTTTTCCGATAGTACACCATTATACTCAACTGGAGCTTGTTAAATGGCAAGCTTATCGAGGACTGTGGCTGCGTGATGAAGGTTTACAACATACGAAGGAAGCAGCATCTGTTAAGTGGCTTGCACCTAAATATAGTAGTGAAGCGATTCATGAATGCCTCCTATTAAATGGGCACTATGCTTATACAAAAGAAATGCCATTTGAACAAAGATTAAGAGATGTCATTGGATTAGAGATTGGTGATGGAACAGCCCAAGCAAACCAAATGGTAATCGCCAAACATCTTATAGGGAAAGAATTCCGATCTTATCAAAAAATATAAATACAAATCAGAAGAAAAGGAGAATCACTAATGGAATTAATAGATACGATACTAGAAAAGAAAAATGGCGTAGCGAAAATAACTATTAACCGACCAGAAGTTTATAATGCCTTTCGAGCACAAACAATTAAAGAATTAATTTGGTGTTTTCGTGAAGCTTGGGATGATAACACAATTGGTGTGGTGATTTTAACAGGTACAGGAGAAAAAGCATTTTGCACAGGTGGCGATCAAAAACAAAAAGATGGAGAAAGTGGCTATGATGGTAAAGGTGGTCTAGGAAATGGAATTGGCCTTGAAATAGAGAATCTCCATCAAACGATAAGAAACATCCCTAAGCCAGTTATTGCTGCGGTTAATGGCTATGCAATCGGTGGGGGCCACGTATTACATGTAGTGTGTGATTTAACAATTGCCGCTGATACCGCAAAGTTTGGGCAATCAGGGCCAAAGGTTGGGAGCTTTGATGCAGGATATGGATCTGCCTATTTAGCAAGAATCGTTGGTGAGAAGAAAGCGAGAGAAATTTGGTACTTATGTGAACAATATAGCGCTGATGAATGTAAGGAAATGGGACTAGTGAATAAAGTAGTACCATTACAAGAATTACAGCAGGCGGCTGAAGACTGGGCACAAAAAATACTGCAAAAAAGTCCAACAGCAATTAAAATGTTGAAACTGTCCTTCAATGCAGATAGTGCAAATATCCAAGGGATTACGCAGTTGTCAATGGCCAATTTAGCATTATTCTATCAATCTAATGAATCAGCGGAAGGGAAAAATGCTTTCCTAGAAAAACGGCCAGTAGATTTTTCTACGTTTAGAAGTTAAATGAAAGATGAAGGAGTGTTTATTGTGGAACAATTAGATGGATTAACATCATATTCTTCACAATGGCTCAATAAAACGATGATTGATTACTTAGATGAAGCAATCACACGTACACCAAATAAAACAGCGATTATCGATAGTAAAAGTCGATACACATACAAAATGTTAGGTTCAGTGGTCGATCGCGTCGCACTAGGTTTATTGGACTTAGGCATAAAAAAAGGCGATGTCATTTCTATTCAGCTTCCGAATTGGAATGAGTTTGTTATTCTGCATTATGCTGCTTCAAAAATTGGGGCGATTACGAACCCTCTTGTACCTATTTACCGAGAAAGAGAACTTACTTATATGGTTAAAGAGGCAGGGGCTAAATTATTAATTATTCCGGATTGTTTTAGAGGCCATGATTATATTGACATGGTAGGAAAATGTCTAAACGAATGGCCGGAACTTGAGAATGTTGTTGTTGTAGGAAATTTGTTACCAATACCGAAAAAAATGAAATCGTTTGCATCAATAGTCACTTCTATAGACATACTTCAAAAACGTAGAGATGAGCTAAACATAGAAATAGATCCTAATGAAGTGACTGAGATCATCTTTACATCAGGCACAACAGGTCTTCCTAAAGGTGTCATGCATACTCATAATACTTTATGTATTACTTCCCATTATTGGATTGATCATTTGCAATTAACCAATGAAGATGTGTTATTTATGGCTTCAACCTTTGCCCATCAAACTGGGTTTGCATACGGTGTAAGGTTACCAACACAATATGGTGGTACAGCCGTCTACCAAGATACTTGGAATCCAGATTCATTCTTAAAGCTTATAGAAACAGAGAAAGTGACTTTTACGGCTGGAGCTACACCTTTTCTAAAAGACACAATCGCAGCGGCTAAAAAAAGCACAGCAGATATTAGTAGTTTGAAGTATTTTATTGCTTTAGGCGCCCCTATTCCGAGAAACTTAGTCAAACAAGCAGAAAAGGTTGTATCATTCAAAATATTGGCCGGTTGGGGGCAAACAGAAAATGGGTTAGTTACCTTAACAAAGAGAACTGATTCCATTCAAAAATTGACGGAAACAGATGGTGTTGCTTTCACTGGCATGGAAGTAAAGGTTGTCAATCAAGAAGGGGAGACTTGCCAGGCAGGAGAAGAAGGTAATATTTATTGCCGTGGACCGGCTTTATTTCGCGGTTATTATAAACAAATAGAGAAAACGCAGTCTGAATTCGATCGAGATTGGTTTATTACTGGTGATAGAGGCGTGTTGGATGAGGATGGTTATTTAAGAATTACTGGTAGAAACAAAGATATTATTATTCGAGGTGGGGAAAATATCCCCGTATCTTATATTGAAAATGTCCTATATGAGTATGAGTTGATCAATGATGTGCAGGTTGTAGCAATGCCAGATGAACGATTGCAAGAAAAAGCATGCGCATTTATTCAATTGAAACAAGGGGCTACTACGCTTACTTTAGCGATGTTACAACAGTTTTTACTGGAAAAAGGGGTAGCGAAACAATATTGGCCCGAACATTTTGTCCTTCTAGAGGAATTTCCACGAACAGCAAGTGGGAAAATCCAGAAGTTTAAATTAAGAGAATCGTTACTAAAGAATTGAATGTAACTTAAGTAAAAAGGAGTGTTTGAATAATGAGTAAAATTGCCTATATTACCGGTGGCGGTAGGGGGATGGGAAGAGCAATTTGTTTAGCCGTTGCAAATAATTATCAAGTGGTTGCCAGTGATATCAATATAAATAATGCGAAAGAAACTATTGAACTTGTGAAAGAAATAGGTGGAGAGGGGTTTGCTGTACATTGTGATGTTACGAGTTTAGAAAGTGTAGAACGATCAGTAAAGGAAGTGCAGCAGAAGTATGGGCGTATTGATTTACTTGTAAATAATGCGGGATGGGATAAAATTGAACCATTTTTACAAAGTGAACCCGATACTTGGAGAAAGGTAATAGACATTAATTTAATGGGTCAAGTACACACATGTAAAACGATCCTGCCATTAATGATAGAAAATGGGAAAGGAAAGGTAGTCAACATTGCTTCAGATTCTGGGAGAGTAGGTTCAAGTGGAGAAGGAGTTTACTCTGCTGCAAAAGGTGGTGTAATTGCATTTACAAAGACGATTGCAAGAGAAATGGCTAGATATCAGATTAATGTGAACTGCATTGCGCCAGGTCCAGCCGATACGCCACTTTTCCAGGAGATAGGATCTTATAATAAAGGGATTGCTGCTGCACTAGAGAAAGCCATTCCATTCCGAAAATTAGCCCAACCAGAGGATATTGCTGGTGCAGTCGCTTTTTTTGCTTCGAAGGAAGCGGATTATATTACCGGGCAAACACTTTCTGTTAACGGTGGTTTAACAATGTGTTAAACAAGATAAAAAAAAGGATAACATTTTTCCTAAGTTCTTAAGGATAGAAAATAAAGTAAAAGAGCATGCAAACAAGCCGAAACCTTATTCGGCTTGTTTGTATTTGTGCTTGAATAGGCAGTAATATATTGTTACTCTTCTATATCATAAGAATGTTTCTCGTCAATGGTCCCATCTTTTTTATATATTACAAGATGTGTATTTTTATTTTGAGCGATTTCCTTTGCTCTTTTGACTGCTTCTGCCTTCGTAGGAAGGATCTCAGATGGTTTTTTTCCTTGATCAGTTGTAATTGCCCAACCATCATCGTGTGGTAGTACATGTTGTCCTTCTTGAACGCGTTTACTCTTTTCTTTATCCCCTTTTCCTTTGGGTTGTAACTCACTGTCAGTTGCTTGAATCATTTGGTTTCGTTCTTTCGTTGTTGCATTGCTATACCATTTTTTACTTTGTTCAATGGCAATTGGGATAGCACGACTTTCATTATAGCCATCACGAATAAGACTGTTAGCTATTTCAATGGCTTTTTTCTTCATCGCTGTTTCTAAGTTTTTGAATGAATCGGGATAATCTGTCGTATGCCAGGGCATGTTCTCCACCTCCTAGTTTATTATTAAATGCATACCCTAGTTTGATAAAGATTACTCATAAAAATAAAAGTAAGAGTAGTACATAACAATAGTGAAATATCTAAAAATTTAGAATAATGATTGACAAATGATGGGTATCTATTTAAAATTAAAACAATGTTTTGTTATAGAAACATAATGAAGAGGAGGAGTAAAATGCCTACCATAAGAGTAAGTAAAGAAATGAAGATTCATTACAGAGTGAAAGGTGAGGGAAAGCCGCTTATTATTTTACACGGGTTAGGTAATAATTCTCAGTCGTGGACAAAACAATTGGATGATTTATCAAAAGACTTTCAAGTATTCGTTTGGGATGCACCAGGTTATGGTCAAAGTAGTGATCCGGAGGAAGAGTTTACAAGTTTTCGGCAATTTGCTGATGTACTAAAGCAATTTGTCGATGCACTAGAATTACAAAAATTTTACTTACTTGGTCATTCAATGGGTTCTGCCATAGCTATAGATTTTACCTACCGTTACAAAGATAGAGTTGAATTACTTATTATTGCTGATCCAACACGAGGGGCTGCTGGGAACAGTGAAGAAGAGAACAGGAAAAAGTTAACTAGAAGAGTTTATAATGTGACAAACCTGACAGGAGAAGAACTAGCAAAACAAAGAGTAAGAGAATTGTTGGCGCCAGAGGCGAATCTGGAGGTTGTGAAAGAAGCAGAAAGAATTATGGCACAAGTTCGACCGAAAGGGTATATCTCGGTTGCTAACTCATTATATTCCTTGGATCACACGGACATTTATGGGAGTATAACAACGCCAACTTTAATATTATGTGGTGAATTTGATAAGGCAACTCCTGTTGAAGAAGCAGAAATATTTCATCATGCGATTGCCGAATCACAGTTGGTGATCATTCCTAAGACAGGCCATCTATGCTATCAAGAGGATCCAGCATCTTTTAATGAAGCCGTTCGGACATTTCTGCAAAATCCTGTAAATATATAAATGAAAATGATTCTTAATATCTTTTTCATCGATTTTTTGTTAAAATAGTAATATAGCATTTACTGGGAAAGTGGGGTGATGGAGTGGCTAACGGTGAAAAAGAGAGATATAATGCCAATTCATTAGTCAGAGGATTAGAAATTTTGAAATTATTCAACGGTGGACGTCCAACGATGTCTCTAGCTGAAATTGCGAAGGAACTAAATGTAAGTCGTACAGTACCATACCGTTTACTTTATACATTGCAAACGTTAGGTTACTTACATCAAGATGAACATACAAAGCGCTATAGCTTAACACCAAAAGTGCTTGAGCTTGGGTTTGCTTATTTGAATAGTTTAAACTTACCTGAAATCATTCAGCCTTATTTGGATACACTCCGTGATACAACTGGAGCGTCATGTCATTTATCGATATTAGATGATTATGAAGTCGTATACATAGGTAGTGCACCTGTTCGCGGGGTATCTGCCATAAATGTAAATATCGGTTTAAGATTGCCTGCACATGCAACAGCTAATGGCAAGCTTCTATTAGCTATGCAACCAGAAGGGAAGCTACGTGAGACAGTGTATGGATCTAACTTAAAACCGTATACAGAAAAAACGCAAACTGATTTACCTGGGTTCTTTGAAGAATTAGAAACAATCAGGAAAAACGGTTATGCGATATCTTTAGGTGAATTCCATCAAGGGATTCAATCTGTGGCTGCGCCAATCTATGATCGTAGTGGAAAAGTGGTAGCAGCCATAAATATTGTCGCCACTGATGTCACATATCAGAATGATTTTATCGAAAAAGTAGCTTTACCGAAAATCCTTGATATATCCAAACAATTATCCGGACTTGTTGGAAATTGATTCACTAGAAGACACGAACTACTCACTATCAATTGTTGTACCCGAATCTTATTGATTCGGGTTTTTGTATTGGATTTACCTTTTTCTTTACCATGAAACTTAGTTCTTTCCAGTTGATCATTTCTTTAGTTATGAAAGAGTAATTGTTTGGTTCATTTATGTACAATCTTTCCCCTGGTGTTGCACTCATAGTTATAACTCTACAATCTAATCTACTAGATTAACCATTACTATTTCAACTCTTCATTTGTCTTTCCTTTGACTCTCTTTTTATAAATCGTTCACGATAAAAAACGTCAATAAATTGAATAGATTCTAAAAAAAATAAATGAAATCACCTGATAAAGTGACATTTATCTCTTAATTTTCGAAACTTTATGGGATTCTTTAAAATAATACTCATTCACTATTAGAATAAGCGAACTCACTTGAGATGTTCAATTATAAGTATAGTGAAAATAGTTTTAATTTATAACAATCTGTATTGACAAAATTTTTTAAAAATTTTAAGATTATATAAACTTTGTTTTGTATAAAAAACAAAGTTTTGGATGAATAGACATTTGAATGGAGGTGATTTTTGTTAATTAGTGATTTTTTCCACATATGATAGGAGGGTAAAGGATGTTAACAGGAAAGAAAAGATGGTTATATATTGCTGTACCGATATTTTTCTTTTGGTTTTTTGGCCAAATTGACAAGCTCGGTATTTCTATTATTCAAACAGATGCTGATTTTCTTAGTGACTTAGGGATTGCTGGTGAAAATGCCAAGATTGGTTTCATCACTTTTATATTCACAATTGCTTATGCGGTTTCAAACCTATTTTGGGGTGTAATTATTGATAAACTAGGTGCCAGAAAAACAGCAATGTTAGGTTTGGTTGTTTGGACCATTACTATGATTACTGCTGGCTTATCGACTACATATGAAATGTTTATCTTATCAAGAATCGTTCTTGGATTTGGTGAGGGAATGATGATTCCTGTATGTGGAAAATTCATTGCTAACTGGTTCCATTATAAAGAATTAGGAAAAGCACAAGCTTCATGGTTATCTGGTAACTATTTAGGCCCGGCTGTTGGTGCATTAATGTTAACCGCTATCATTGCTAGTCTCCATTGGCAAGCTGCATTTTTCTTACTCGCTGCTTTTAATTTATTGCTTGTACTGCCACTTTTTTATTTTCTTACAAGAGATATACCAGAAGAGCACAAAGGGATTACACATGATGAGCTTTCCTATATACGTGAGAAAAACCCGGTTGATAAAAAAGATGGATCGAAAAATTTTGCCCAAGACTATCGGTACTGGATTGTATGGTTTGGAATGCTGATGTCTTCCTTCTTATTTTTTGGTATTAGTATATGGTTACCTACTTATTTAATCGAAGCGAAGAGTTTTTCTAGGGAAGCAATGAGTAGTATTACATCCTTATCTTGGTTATTTGCCTTAGGATTTGTCCTTATTTGTGGTTACTTATCAGATAAGACAAACCGTCCAAGCCTGATGGCGACCATTTTATTTGTACTAACAACAATCTTTTTATGTGGTGGTATTATGTCACCTAACGCGATAGTTGCTGGTATTTGCATGGGGTTAGCTATGGGTACACAAGGTGGAGTCTTCCATCTAAGTAATTTATTTATTGTGAAATTCTCTACACCTGAAACCGCTGGTAGAGCAGCAGGTATGATGGGGTTTACTAATATTATGGGTGGTTTCGCCAGTTATATTATGGGATATTTACGAGATCTATCAAACGGAGACTTTGGGACATCAATTATTGTGTTAATTTTTGCCTCCACGTTAGGTTTTGTTGCATATTTATTTACTCTTAAGCGTGAATCAACTGAGTTAAGGGTTGTTCATAATAACCAGTCAATAGTGGGTTAATCGTTTTATTTCAACTATTTATCTTTTTAAAATTTTCTCAAAATTTGTTGACTTTTTTGTTAACAGATTTTAAAATTGATTTATAGGAGAAACAGTGTTTCTAATATAAAACATAAAGGAGTGTTTTTAAAATGGCAATTGATGTTAAAGAATTTGAAAAGAAGCATGTAGCAAGATTACAGGATCGTTCATTAGATTGGAATGTTCTTAAATTCCAAGAAGAAATTGACCCAAGATTTAAAAGAGCACAAATGAGATATATTGGTCGTGGAGCCACTGCAAATGCTGATTCTAATGTTATTGCAGCTGAGCACTTTACATTAAGCACAATGGTATTACCTGCAGGTTGTATTGGACCATTGCATTTACATGATGATGTTGAAGAAGTTTTCTTCATTATTAAAGGAAGTGTAAAAGCGTTGATTCAAGAAGTAGATAGTGATGAGGTTCATGAAATTCGTTTAAACGAGCGTGATTGTATCAGCTCCCCACCTGGCGTATATCGTGGGATTCATAATGATGGTGACGAAGAAGCATTAATGTTGGTTATGCTTGGTGCAGTTAAACCGAATTTGCCAACTTACGTTAAAGGGAGCGAATTAGAAGAACTTCGTCTTCAAAGAGCGAAAGAAAGAGAAGCAATTATTGCAGATAAATAATTAAGTGAGGTAAGGAAGACCAATCTCATATGGTCTATCCTTACCGATTTTTATTAACATTCTATATTTACCAATAATTTGTAACGAGCGAAACATTTACCACGAACTTTCGCTTTATTTATAGAGGAGGTTTTCAAAATGATTGGTATTACCCATTTAAGACATATCAGTCTTATTACTCCGAACATTGAAGAACAAGCAGCCTTTTATGAGAAAGTTTGGGGATTAGACAAAACGGCTGAGGATGAACAAACGGTTTATTTCAGAGGAGCAGGACCTGAGAACCATATTCTTAGTTTGCACAGTGGAGACAGAAGTGCTCTTCATCATATCGCATTTGGCATGGTGGATAAGCATGCTGTTGACCGTGCTGCAGAATATTTACAAGAAAAAGGCGTACCGATTGTGCAAGCACCGGGCTATTTAGATGAGGAAGGTAAAGGTTATGGTCTCCGCTTTGCTGATCCAGAAAATCGTGTAATAGAATTATCGACGTGGGTTGAAATTCATACATCTATTTGGAATCAAAAAAATGTAGATCCAGTCAAGCTTAATCATGTAGTCATGAATACCGCTGATTTACAAATGATTACAGAATTTTATACAGATATTCTTGGCTTTAAAGTGACAGACTGGAGCGAAGATAAAATGGTGTTCTTACGTTGTAATCGAAAACATCACTCCATTGCTTTTAATCAAGAGGGTCATGCATCTGTCAATCATATTGCTTACGAAGTTGACACAGTTGATGAGGTAATGCGTGGCATTGCTAATGTGCGGAAAGCTGGATTGAGTGAACTATGGGGACCAGGTAGACACGGACCAGGAGATAATATCTTTTGCTATTTCAAAGACCCAGGTAATTTTGTTATGGAATACACTTGTTATCTTGAAACGATTGAGGATGAAGCAGAATGGAAAGCAAGAGTATGGAAACGTGTACCACACTTAATGGATCAGTGGGGGATTGCTGGGCCACCATCCAAAGAAGCACGTGCAGCAATGGGGGGAGAACCAGATCCAGGCTGGGCAAAATTACAATCTTTGATTTAATGCCTAACTTAAGAAAGGAAGAGTGTAATGGATTTAGGATTAAATAATAAAGTAGCAATTATTATGGGAGGGACTTCAGGCGTTGGATTGAAAACGGCTGAGATGTTCCTAGCTGAAGGTGCTAAAGTTGCTATTTGTGGTAGAGATGAAACAAGAAAAAATACGGCAGAGAAGTATTTAACTGATTTAGCATCTGCTGATCGCATTTTTGCCGAAACATGTGATGTAACGAATAAAGAAGATGTACAGCGTTTTGTCAAAGGTGCGGCAGAAAAATTTTCAGGTATTGATATTTTAGTTAATGCAGCAGGGCAAAGTGTAATGGGACATTTCTTTGACGTTACTGATGATCAATGGGAACAACAGATTCAATTAAAGTATTTTGCTATCATCCACGCTGTAAAAGCTGTTCATCCCTACTTAGTTAAGCGTGGCGGCGGTCGAATAATAAATATAAATGCTACGCTCGCGAAAGAACCGGAGAGGCATATGATTGCAACAGCTGCGACAAGAGCAGGATTACTTAATTTAAGTAAAACATTATCGCAAGAACTGGCGAGTGATAATATTCTTGTGAATTCTGTAAGTCTTGGCTTAATTAGAACGGATCAATGGGAGAGAAGAAGGAAGAAAAATGCACCCGAGATGGATCCAGAAAGTTATTATGCAGACTTAGCGAAGAAAAGAAATATCCCACTTGGTCGTGTTGGAGAAGCAGAAGAAGTAGCTAGTGTGATTTTATTTTTAGCATCCAAGCATGCAAGTTATGTCGCTGGCTCAACTATTGAAACAGCAGGTGCATTAGGAAAGGCGTTATAAATACACAAAAAAGGTAGGAAGATACTATGACAGAAACAAAGCAAATGGAGACAGCGGGGGTAACAGATAACTCGGAGATGAACTATACGGTTGCTGATGCGATTGTTCAAGAGCTTGTTAAAGCGGGCGTTACGACAGCATTTGGAATTGTAAGTATACATAATATGCCGATTTATGATGCCATTCTACGAGAAGGAAGCATCCATCTTGTTTGTGCACGTGGCGAAAGTGGCGCGGTAAATATGGCCGATGGCTACGCACGTGTTACAGGAGAGTTAGGTGTTGTCATTACAAGTACAGGAACAGGCGCAGGTAATGCAGCTGGCGCACTTGTTGAGGCTTGGGCAGCAGGTGTACCACTTCTGCATCTAACTGGTGAAGTAGCATCCCCCTATTTAGGTACTGGCCGTGGCTATATTCATGAATGTAAAGATCAATTATCAATGTTAGAAGGATGTTCTAAACAAGCGATGCGCTTAAGAGTACCACATCAAGCAAAAGCAGTGGTAAGGCAGGCGGTTGTAACTGCTCAAACTGCGCCGGCAGGACCTGTTTCGTTAGAAATCCCCATTGATTATCAATCTGCGATTATTCCTGACCTGCATTTACAAGACTGGTCGGTAAAAACTCCGGAAGTTAACTCAAATACATATATTCCTGAAGATATTCTCTCATTGGTTGCTAAAGCAAAACGTCCTGTGATTTGGGCTGGTGGAGGTGTCATTTCAGCAAATGCATCCCAAGAGTTAACAAGATTGGCCAATCAGCTAGGAGCTGCTGTTATTACGAGCCAATCTGGAAAAGGAAGCATCCCTGAAGATCATCCTCAATGTATTGGTCATTTTGCTGCCTATCCAGATACGAAAGAAATGCTCAAGAATGCGGATTTGTTAATTAGTGTCGGTGTGAGATTTAGAGGAAATGAAACGTCCAATTGGAAGGTTGAAGTGCCGAATAATCATATTGCAATTGATGCCGATTGGCAAGGAATGAATCGAAATTATCCTTGTAGTTATGGACTGGTTGGAGACGCGAAGGATATTTTAAATAACTTTGTCACGCAATTACAGACAAAAGACGTTCAAGATAAACCATCGTATAAGGCTGAAGTAAAGCAACTAAGAGAAAAATTACGAGCTAATTTACGTGCAACTTTAGGTCCATATGAGCAAATAATGGACGAAATGAGAGCAGCATTACCGAAAGATACAGTGCTCGTACGAGATGTTACAGTACAAGCCAATGTATGGGGCAGCAGATTATTCGAGATTCTTGAACCGAGAACATCTATTCATGCTTCCGGTGGTGGAATAGGTCAAGGGTTACCGACAGCGATTGGCGCTCAAATGGCTGCAAAGGATCGCAAAGTAGTTTTAATGGCTGGTGATGGGGGCTTTATGGTCAATGTTGGTGAAATGCCGACTGCTGCCGAGGAAGCACTCCCACTTATTGTTATCTTATTTGATGATGGTGGTTATGGCGTTCTTCGTAATATTCAACAAAATGCATATGGTCGTCAAGTAGCTGTTGATCTACTAAGTCCTGATTTTGTGCAATTGGGAGAGTCTATGGGATTTGATGCGGTACGAATTCATTCAAGTGATGAATTTGCGGTAGAAATTAATAAAGCGGCAAAAAGTGTTAATCCGACAATCATCGTTGTAGATATGGAAGCTGTAGGACCAATGGCTAAACCTTTTGAGGGACCTCCTGGTGCTGCTGATGCGTTTAAACCGAAGAAGTTATAAGTAAACATCTGAGTATAGGAGGAAGCAAAATGATTTCAACATATCCTAAAGTTTCAGGAAAATTTTTAATTGATGGTAAATGGTTGGAAGCGGAAAATAAAAAAGAAGTCATTAATCCAGCAAATACGCAAGAAGTAGTTGGAGAAGTTGCCCTTTGTACAAAGGAGCATGTTGATAAAGCGATAACATCAGCAGTGACGGCATTCGAATCTTGGTCACAATCAGATATTCACGAACGCGCAGAAAAAATGAAGCTAGCAGCAGGAGCGATTGAAAAAATCGTTGAAGAGAATGTGAATTTACTCGTAAGGGAAAATGGTAAAATATTAATTGAAGCAAAGAAAGATTTACTTCGATGTGTCGACATTATGAGAGAAGCGTCCGATGAATTATTAACTTGGTGGCAACCAGAGTCATTAGATGGAAAACAGAAAGTGCAAATTCGGAGAAGGCCGAGAGGGGTAACTGCGGTAATCTCACCATGGAATTCACCGATGATTTTAACCTTTAAGCGTGTTATTCCTGCTATCTTAACAGGTAATACAGTTATCGTTAAACCGGCTACAAGTTGTCCGCTAACCATTATGACATTTCTAGAAAAAGTGGCTTCATACTTTCCAAATGGTGTATTGAATGTTGTAACAGGATCAGGTTCAATAATAGGAGATGCACTTTGCAAAGATTCTAGAGTACGCACAGTTGCCTTTGTTGGTAGTACGGAAACGGGTAAAGAAATTATGAAAGCGTCAGCTAGCAATGTGAAAAACATTTTCATGGAATTAGGCGGGAATGATGCAGCCATTATCTTGGAAGATGCGAAACTCGATGATGAATTAATAACTAAGTTAAGATTTGGTATCTTACGAGCAGCTGGTCAAGTATGCTCAGCAGTTAAAAGGGTATATGTGCATGAATCTCGTTATGAAGAGCTTGTAGAAAAATTAAGGAAAAAGTTCCAATATATTCGTGTTGGTAGTGGGATTCAACCAGATGTAGAGATGGGGCCGTTAAATAATCAATCACAATATGAATATGTGAAAGGGTTAATTTCGAGAGCGAAAGATGGAGGGGCAGAAGTCCTTACAGGTGGAATCAAAATTGATCCAGAAGGTTGGAATGATGGATACTTTATTGAACCTACCATTATTACTGGTGTTAATCAAAATAGCGAAATTGTTCAAGCGGAACAATTTGGACCAGTAATTCCGATTCTCTCATTTCAAACAAATGAAGAAGCTTTAAAGCTTGCAAATGATAGCCATTTTGGTTTGCGTGCGTCTGTTTGGACAGAAAATGAAAAGAAAGCGATCGCTTTTGCTGATCAATTAGAAGCCGGTGCTGTATTTATCAATAACCATACCGTATTCCAGGACCTTCATTTAGATTTTCCTGGTTTAAAAGAAAGTGGTATTTCACGCGAAACGAGACACTGTAGCTTGGAATTTTTTGCAGACACTTATGGATTCGCGAATTAGAAAGTAGGGTTAAAAAATGAAGCTGGGATTAATAGGTGGAGGAAATATCGGAAAATTTTTGCTACAATCTATCAATAGCGATAAATTGGTAGATGGCGCACAATTCGTTGGATTGTATACAAGAAATCAAGAGAAAGCAAATGAGCTGGCAGAAGAGTATGATTTGCGAAGCTACCAATCCATCGATGAGTTGATTGCTTCAGATATAGATGTGATAGTTGAAGCAGCTACTGTAGAAGTTGTTCGAGCTCATGCCACATCGGTTCTCACACATGGTAAAGATCTCGTTGTGAGCAGTGTTGGCGCATTTTCTGATAACGACTATTTTCTCCAATTAGAAACAATTTGTAAAGAGCAAGGGACAACGATTCATTTACCTTCAGGTGCGGTAGGAGGCTTGGATATATTAAAAGCAGCTAAAGCTATTGGTGCTTTACAAGAAGTATCGTTAACAACAACAAAGCCACCGCATGCCTTAAACGGTGTTACTCTCGAGAATAAAACAGTCTTATTTGAAGGTAATGCCTATGAAGCGATTAAACAGTTTCCTAAGAATATTAACGTATCAATTATTCTATCGTTAGCTGGACTTGGTTCAAAAGAGACAAAAGTGAAGATTATTGCTGATCCAAAAGCAACGAAAAATAGCCATGAGATTACAGCTAAAGGGGCGTTTGGAAAAGTGAAACTAGTGGTTGAGAATGACCCGATGCCAAACAACCCAAAGACAAGTTACTTAGCAGCTTTAAGTGTTCTCTCAACATTGAAACATAAGGATCAATCTATCAAAGTGGGGTAAGAATTAGTACAATAATCTTTGTGACATCGATGAATCAATTGGTAAGAAGGGGGATTATTATGATTAAAACGGTAAAAGACATAGAGGATATGACAAAATCGGAACTATTGGAACATTTGAATGATACGGTCAAACCGGAAGTAGGAGAAATACCTGCATACGTATTGGCCGATCCGAAAGTTTATGATCTAGAACATAAAAAAGTCTTTATGAAAACATGGATATTTATTGGTCATGAATCAGAAATACCTAATAAAAATGATTATATGCTGAGAGACTTAGCCGGATATTCAATTATTGTATCTAGAAATGCAGATAGCAGCATCAAGGCATTTTACAATATGTGTACGCATCGTGGGATGAAGTTGTGTCGTGCAGACAAAGGGAATAAATCTGCTTTTGTTTGTCCATATCATGGATTTAACTTTAAAAACAATGGTGATTTAATTGGTGTTCCATTACAAAAAAACATTTATGGCGAAGAGCTAGATAAATCTACTATGGGTTTAACAGAAGTGCGAATTGAATCCTATAAAGGATTGTTATTTGGTACTTGGAATGATGAGGCAGAATCATTAGATGATTTTTTAGGAGACTTTAAATGGTATCTTGATATATTAGTAGGTCGAGCTGAAATGGAAGTGCTCGGTGCTCCACAACGTTTCGTGATTCATTCGAATTGGAAAATTGGTGCTGATAATTTTGTTGGTGACTCCTATCATACAATGGTGACACATGGCTCAATTGCTAAATTAGGAATGGTACCCTCTGCAACGTATTCCAAAATGGGTTATCAAATTCACAGTGAAAATGGCCATGGTCTAAATCTTGGGACACCAAACCCTGATTTTGCTTTCCCAGAAGAATTAATAGAAGAATATAAATCGAATTTATCGTCAGAACAGTTCGAAGTGTTAAGTAACTTGAAGAATATGATCGGGAACATCTTTCCACATCTATCTTTCTTAATTTCTCATACGAAAGTAAAAGGGCAATTAATTTCCAATACCACTGTTAGGTTATGGCGACCAATCGATCACGACAAAATGGAAGTGATTGCTTGGTTTTTAGTTGAAAAAAATGCACCGGAAGATTGGAAGAGACGTTCACGTGAATCCTTTGTCCTTACATTCAGCCCATCAGGCATTTTTGAACAAGACGATACGGAAGTATTTACTGACATTACTGCCGCAGCAAAAGGTCCTATGCCAGTAATGAAAAATTTAACTTATAACTACACAATGGGACTGCATAGAAAACCAGTAGACTTTATTGGTCCTGGAGTTGCTTATGATGATAAATTCTCTGAAGCGAACCAAAGAAATTTTTATAAATACTGGTTGGAGCTAATGAATAGCTAAATATTCTTGAAGAAAGGAGATAGATGAAATGAGTATGGAAAAAATGCTTGCAAACTATGAATTTGAACAATGGCTATATAAAGAAGCACAATTATTGGATGATATCGATTTTGATGGCTGGTTCAGTTTGATGCATCAAGATTTGAAGTATCAAATGCCAGTCCGTATAAATAAGGAAGGAACAGAGCGACC
The DNA here is from genome assembly GCF_044790165.1 of Cytobacillus kochii. Lineage (NCBI taxonomy): Bacteria > Bacillati > Bacillota > Bacilli > Caryophanales > Bacillaceae > Cytobacillus > Cytobacillus kochii. The sequence continues at coordinate 2,087,120 of NZ_CP085254.1, forward strand.
TGATTATACGACAGATATGTTTTGTTTCGATGATGATATTGACTTGCTAAAACTCAGAGTGGATCGATTAAAAACAGATTATGCTTGGGCGGAAATTCCACCTTCTCGAACTCGACGTTTTGTCAGTAATGTAAAACTGGATGATTATAAAGAGGGAGAATTTGCGTCAGTGAATAGTTATTTACTTCTTTATAGAAGTAGAAGTACAGATATCCATCACGATATTATTTCAGGAGAGCGTCGTGATGAATTCAAGTTCGAGAACGGCAAATGGAAGTTATCGAAACGGGTATTTATCGTGGATCAAACAACAATCAATACTCGAAATCTAGCAATCTTTATTTAATTTATTCACAAGGAAGAGAGGAGGACAACTAGAATGGCAGAGTTTAGTGGTCGCTCGCTTTATGTAACTGGTGGGGCATCAGGTATTGGGAGAGCTGTGGTGGATTCATTTCTGAATGAAGGAGCAAATGTGACGATTCTTGATCGCTCAAAAGACGGATTAGCTGCTATCAAGGCACAATATGGTGAGCAGGTGATTTGTATAGAAGGAGATGTGACTATTTTTGAAGACCACGAAAAAGCGGTATATCAAGCGGTTGAAAAATTTGGGGGACTAGATGTCTTTATAGCTAATGCAGGGGTATTCGATGGATTTGCAAAATTCGAAAATGTGACCGCTGAAGCAATGAATGATGCTTATGATTTATTAATGAACATTAATGTTAAAGGGTATTTCAACGGTGCGAAAGCTTCCCTTCACGAATTGCAAAAGACAAAAGGTAATATCATTTTCACCGTTTCAGGTGCAGGATTTTACCCTGATGGTGGTGGGGTATGGTACACCGCTAGTAAACATGCGCAAATTGGTTTAATGAGACAATTAGCTTTTGAGGTTGCCCCAGACGTAAGAGTGAATGCAGTTGCCCCTGGTGGGACATTAACAGCACTTAATGTCATCCCACCTTTAAAACCATTTGTGAAGGAAATCGACAATGATACGAAAGCGAAAAGCATAAAAACGAGAAATCCATTAAGAATCGCAATGACTGCTGATGATCATGTTGGTCCATATTTATTATTAGCTTCGAGTAAATCACGCGCCATTACTGGTGAAGTCATTTCGAGTGATGGAGGCCTAGCCATCAGAGGGCTTAGTTAAGAAAGGGGATAAATGATTATGGCATCGAATACGAAAATACAGCCACTTCTTGGTAGTACAGAGGTCAATCAATTAGCCTTTGTTGTTAATGATATTGAAAAAGCCTCGGCTGATTTTTCAAAACTGTTAGGTATCGCTAATCCTGGCTGGTTCTTAACAGGTGATGAGGAAGTCTCTAAAGTAATTTATAAAGGAAAGCCGACCGCTTCACAAAGTAAACTAGCATTCCTAAATACACCGACTGTTCAATTTGAACTTATAGAACCTAATATGGAGCCGGGAACAATGCGCGAATTTCTCAATGAGACAGGAGAAGGAATCCATCATATTGCGGTTGATGTTGATATGATTCAAAATCATTTGCCAAACCTAGAAAAAAATGGTTATTCACTTCTTCAATCAGGTGAGTTTACATCAAGTGATGGAAGGTACATTTATGTTGATACAGCGAATGAAACGAAAACTTTGATTGAATTATTAGAGAGTGCCGAACCTAGGGATACTACATACAAAGCGGGAGAAGAAAAGCCACTTTTAGGTACAAATGTTGTGGAACAACTTGCTATCGTGGTTAAAGATTTAGATAGAGCAGCAGATAAGTTTTGTCAATTGCTAGGTGTGAAAAAACCAGAAGTGATTCAATCAGGTCATAGTGACAAAACAAAAGTTGTTTATAACGGTGAAGCAACGGAAGCGGATAGTCGCTATATGTTCATTCGAACACCATTATTAGAAATTGAGTTAATAGAGCCTGGAAAAGCGCCAAGCACATGGAAGACACATTTAGAATCATTTGGAGAAGGTGTTCACCATATATCCTTTGTTGTAAAAGATATGGATGAAAAGATTACACTTCTAGAAGAAATGGGCTATCCTGTTATTCAAAGAGGTAATTTTTATAACGGAAAAGGCAGATATGCTTATATGGACACAACTTCAACTTTTAAAGTCATCATTGAGTTGTTAGAAAAATATTAAACAATATTGGGAAGCGCTTTGTAAATGAAGAGGTATACAAGGTTGCTTCTCTCAATTTTTTAAGGAAATACTTATCAGGTGATTGCATAACAATAGTTGATGTTTTTATTATCTGAATTTTCAAATAAAAAATAAGCGAGGGTTATATGATGGAATTAAAGGAGAAAGCACTAGCGCTTCATCGTTTGCATAAGGGAAAACTTAGTATTAGCACAAAGGTGCCAGTAAAAACGAAAGAAGATTTAAGTTTGGCGTATTCTCCAGGTGTAGCTGAACCTTGCTTAAAGATTGCTGAGCATGAAGAGTCAGCCTATGAATATACGAGTAAAGGCAATATGGTCGCAGTCGTTTCAGACGGTAGTGCCGTTTTAGGCCTTGGAAACATAGGTGCACAGGCATCTTTACCTGTAATGGAGGGAAAGGCGATTCTTTTTAAAGAGTTTGCCAATGTCGATGCTGTGCCAATCTGTCTTCAGACCAATGATGTAGATGAGATTGTCCGTACGGTCAAATTATTAGAGCCCTCATTTGGAGGGGTGAACCTTGAAGATATTTCTGCACCTAGATGTTTTGAAATTGAACAAAGATTAATTGAAGAATGCGGAATTCCTGTCTTCCATGACGATCAACACGGTACGGCAATTGTAACAGTAGCTGGTTTAATCAACAGCTTGAAGGTTGTGGGGAAAAAGCTTGATGAAATAAAAGTAGTCGTTAATGGTGCAGGTGCAGCAGGGATTTCAATTATTAAATTATTAAGAAAATTAAATGTTGGCGAAATGATTCTTTGTGATACAAAAGGAATGATTTATAGCGGAAGAGAGGAAGGGATGAACGCGATTAAAGAAGAGGTAGCCAAAATAACAAACAGTAAGTCTCTATCGGGTACGTTAAAAGAGGCAATTAATGGGGCAGACGTGTTTATTGGAGTCTCTGCAGCAGGTGTATTATCTAAAGAAATGGTACAAACAATGAATCGTGATGCGATAATTTTTGCGATGGCTAATCCTAGTCCAGAAATTATGCCAAAGGAAGCCAAAGATGCTGGAGCAGCCATCATTGGTACCGGCCGGTCTGATTTTCCTAATCAAGTGAACAATGTATTAGCTTTTCCAGGGATTTTTAGAGGTGCATTAGATGTAGGAGCCAAAGTGATTAATGAGGAAATGAAGATTGCGGCTGCTTATGCAATAGCAGGTATGATTAACGAAGAAAAACTTACTAGAGACTATATTATCCCAGATCCATTTGATACCAATGTAGCACATAATGTGGCGAAAGCAGTTAGTGAAGCAGCCATTTCTACTGGTGTCACTAGAAATGCATATAGAGAACCAATTTTTATATAAAATAATGAATTCGCCGGGGATGTTTGTCCAAACAAAATAAAGATGTGGACATACTATAATTGTGTAAGATCTCCTCCCTATTAGATCTTTTGATCTACTTTGGCCACAAGCCATTTAAACTTGTGGTCTTTTTTATGTCCAATTAGAAACAAAATAAAAGCTACCAAACATGCCGGTAGCCTTTACTCTCACGAACACCATACCTCCTCAAATATCAGCCCTCGTTATCTGTTTTTTTATTTATCACTATCCCTTCCTTTGTTTGTTTCAAAACCTGATGACCAAAAACAGCGATACCTGCTGCAATAATACCGTTAACAATCGCCTCTAATGAAAAACCATATCCGATGCTCCCAATACCGATAGAACAAATAAACAAAATCCAAATGATTGTCCAATCAGGGATAATAGGGGTCTGTTTGAGTGCATGTCCAATGAGCCAAAGCGCCGGTATTAATACAAAATAATTTTGGTTCAAAAATTGCACAAGGTTCATGTCACCACCTCCTTATTCCGGCTATTAAATATAGTATGAAAACCGCATAAGATTGCTTGTTCGCTTGCACTAAGTTTAGAAGCAGAAAGGTATTATTTTTGAAAAATACTAGAAATAGTAATAAATAAATGCTTATTTTTAGGTGATCTGCTGTGTGTAATAGGAGTGGAACAATCTCAAAAGTTCTAATAAATGAAAGCACCTTGTGAGTAGCTCAGAATTAATTTATCTGATAGTAGCCTGTCTCTTTTGCATTTTAACTTTTATATAAGAAGTGAAAGGGGGGAGAGAATATGGCACAAACAATTTTAGTTGATTCAAAGCTACGATTAAGTTTTGAAACAGGTGTAAATGAAAAGGGAGAAGCGGAGTATAAGGTGAAAACTTTTAGCCATGTGAGATCAGAAACTACGGCTGACCAATTATATCGATTTGCTGAGGCGTATGGATCTTTAGCACAATCACCACTCGTTTCTATCCAAAGAAATGACAACCATGATATTTTACAATAATACTATTTGAAGGGGGAGAATAAAGAATGACGAAAAAATTAGAGTTAACTTTTGGAACGGCAGATGGAAGTGTTTCGACCATTTCAGTTGATGAGCCTAAAGAACCTATTGACATCGCTGAAGTCATTACTGTAATGGAAGAAATGATTGCTTCAGAAGCGGTTCAATCAACAAAAGGAAAGCTTGCAAATGTTAAAGGTGCAAGACTTGTAGAAAGAACCGTTACTGATTATGAGATAGTGTAATATAAGGTTATTGTTACCAAGTTGTAATTTTAGGTGAACCTCAATCTTTTGCAAGGAAAGAGGTTCATCTTTTTATTTATCTTCTATATTCTTATTACGCTAAATTTAGGAGGGAACGAATGTGAGTGAGCTTGTTAAAATGATCAGTGAAGTCGGCTTTCCTATCATTGTGACATTGTATTTACTTTACCGCATTGAGGCGAAGTTAGATGTCGTTGTTCAATCGATTCAAAGCTTGCCTGAGAAGCTAAAAGATTAAAAGCGTAATTTGTTGACAGTGATGGGGATAGATGCTAAATTTAACTTAACCGTTACTCATTAGTGGTATATGAAGAAAGCTTTTCCTTTGATTGGATAGGTCTTTGTAAGTACAATGATTAAAGGTGAATTTTTATATGGTTGTTTTTTTAACCATAAGGAGGATTTTTTGTTATGAAAAACGGTAAAGTAAAATGGTTTAACGCAGAAAAAGGTTTTGGATTTATCGAAGGCGAAGACGGAAATGATGTATTCGTACATTATTCTGCAATCCAATCTGAAGGATTCAAATCACTAGATGAAGGTCAAGAAGTTTCTTTCGAAGTTGTTGAAGGTGCTCGTGGACCTCAAGCGGCTAACGTTAATAAAATATAATTCGATGATAAACAGTCTAACATTTGTTAGGCTGTTTTTATATATATAAATAATAGTTGATCTTTTCACTTAATGAGATGCTGAACCCACTTACGAAACATCTCATCAAAATCAGTCATTTTAAAGGAATAGGAGGAATGATGCTTCAATATATTTTAAAAAACATTTGTAAAGTATTACCTGCTGACTTCGTACTTGCCCACTTTCATTAATAATCTCTTGAGTCACATGCTTGCAAGGTTTTGCCCTCATATCATCATTGCTTCTTCATTTTTGGAATCTTTCATATGTATAACAATTGGTTGATTTTGACGTACACGGTTCATTTTTTGCACTCGGTAGGAGTAATCATCGAGATGATTACTCAATCACTATGATGAACCAATAATCATCCCCGTTCACTCCCTAACAAGCAGTACACCTTTTATATGATAATCTGATGATCCTTCCAATCATTGCGTTATTGTCCGTTCTAGCCCATCTTTTTCCTTAATAAATTATTATGCTCACTCCTTTATTTGTTTTTATTTAAAAATATTCAAAAAATGAAATGGAATATATTAATCTTTGTATGAAGAAAATGTTATTAAGATATAGCTTGTAATTATAGTAGATTATTTGTGATAATATGGTGAGAAAATTGGTTACAGAGTTAATGGTTCGATTATGGGAAAAGGAAGGCTTCGTCATTACTAACAATAAGACCTTACGAATCGATACTGTATGATTGATTGCAGATATGGGATGTAAGGATTACCTATGTGCCGCAGCATTCGCTTGCTATGAAAGTACGACTTTATTAAGATATATGGTTATTGAAGATAAGATAACATCAGTAGATGTTTTCACAATGTGGAAGAAAAGCAATATGAAGGCAGATTTGCCTCATTTTTATAAAAGGTTAAAGTAGGCAAACAAAGATACATAGAAGAGAGGGAAAATAAGTGAAATTTATTCATACAGCTGATTGGCATTTAGGAAAGCTTGTTCATGGGGTTTATATGACAGAGGATCAATCATATATGCTAAAGCAATTAGTTAAGCTTGTTGAGGAGGAACAACCAGATTGTTTAGTTATAGCAGGTGACCTTTATGACCGATCTGTCCCGCCCGTTGCTGCGGTAGAATTATTAAATGAAGTATTATTCACAATCAATGTAAAATTAGGTGTCCCCATTGTGGCAATTGGTGGAAACCATGATAGTGCAGAACGATTATCATTTGGCAGTTCGTGGTATCAACAAAGTGATTTTTACTTAGCGGGAAAGCTGAAAGACACGGTTGACAGTGTAAATATTAAGGGAGTGAATTTCCATCTTGTTCCCTTTGCTGAACCAGGTCTAGTAAAATATGCTTTCAATGATGATCGGATTATCTCACATGAAGAGGCAATGAAAGCGATTATCGAAAAAATAGAAAAGAAGATGAACCATAATGAGCCAAATGTGCTCGTCGGTCATGCATTTGTACTTGGGGGAGAAACGACAGATTCAGAGCGAATATTATCTGTAGGTGGTTCGGGCTGTGTAAGTGCCCGTAACTTCGATTTATTTGATTATACAGCTCTTGGTCATTTACATAGTCCAGATGCGATATCTCATAACAAAATTAAATATGCGGGATCTTTGATGAAGTATTCTTTCTCAGAGGCAAAACAACAAAAATCGGTTTCAATTATTGAGATGAATGATAATGGTACTTTTCAATTAGAGAGAAAAAGTTTAATGCCGCTCCGAGATATGAGGGAAATTGAGGGCTATTTAGACGAGTTATTAGACGAGCGTTTTTATAGCGAGCAGAAGAAGGATGATTATATAAAAGTAACCCTATTGGATGAAGGCGCGTTGATTGACCCCATCAATAAATTAAGACAAATTTACCCTAATATTCTTCATTTAGAACGAAAGCGTACTTTGCAAGATATGAAAAAGAAGACGAAATTAAATGTTTTAACTGATGAGAGAAAAAGTGAACTTGAACTATTTTCGCATTTTTATCAAGAAGTAACAACAGCTGAATTCACTGATGATAAGCAAAATATTATTGTTGATGTAATAGAAAAAATGAGAAGGGAGGGAGTTGGCCAATGAAACCACTGTTATTAACAATGCAAGCGTTTGGACCATATGCCGGTAAAGAAATGATTGATTTTACTCAATTAGGTGGTCGTTCAATGTTTGTTATATCCGGAAAAACAGGAGCGGGAAAAACAACTATTTTTGACGGGATAACATTTGCCATTTATGGGAAGGCGAGTGGGGAAGATCGAATGGGTGCAGACTTACGTAGTCAGTTTGCAGAAGAAGAGTTAATAACGGAAGTATCGCTCACATTCACAATTAAAGAGAAACGATTCTATATTGTTCGCTCTCCTCAGCAATTGAAGAAAAAAACGAGAGGGGACGGCTTCACAACCCTTGGTGCAAAGGCCGAATTATATTCGATTTCTAATGATGGTACAAAGCAACAATTAGCTGCGAATGTTCGAGATGTAGATGAAAAGATTAAAGAAATCATGCTTATTGATAGCAACCAATTCAGGCAAATACTGATGATTCCACAAGGAGAGTTTCGTAAATTACTCACTTCAGATAGTAAAGAAAAGGAAGTCATACTGCAAAAACTATTTCATACAGAGGTATATAAAAGAATAGAAGAAAGATTAAAAGATGAAGCAGCTGAACTGCGCAAAAATGTGGAAGTGAAATTTGAGCAAAAGCAGAGAATCGCGCAGCAAATTCATGCTGTTATGAATCAGGAGTTACAGAGCGTACTAGAAGAGGATAAGCTTGAGTCTATCAATCATCATCAGTTTGTAAAACTTTTATCAGAAGAATTAGCACAAATGGAAGAAAAAATAATTGACTGGTCAAAAAAAATAAAAGAGCTTGAAAAGAGAAGTTTAGAATTTCAGCAAAAGAAAATAGAAGGAAACCGGATTATTGAACAATTCACATTAAAGGAAAGATTAACTGAAAGGTATGAACAGCTAAAAGATACTGAGGAAATAATAGCGAAGAAAGAGAAAGATTTATCATCGGCGTACAAAGCAGCTGTCTTATTCGAACAGGAACAAAATTGCCACCGTTTAAAAAAAGAAATGAATCATATTTCCGAGCAAATGCAATCAGTCCAAAGTGAAGAAAAAATCCAAAAGGAACGGCTATTACATGCAAATAAAGCATTAGAGATGGAATTGCTTCGGGAGAAAGAAAGAGAATTAGTAGAATCAGAGTGGTTGTCATTAAAAAATTTACACGATGATATCCACATCTTTGCTGACACAGAGAAAAAGGTTTCATTATTAGATCATGCAATGACTAGTAAAAAGAAAGAGATTGATAAAAGCCAACAAAAACTTCATCATTTACAGCAAGAATTAAAAAAAGTAAAAGAAGAAAAGCAAGAGCTTGAGAAAAATCAAGAACATATGCTATCAATAGAACAACAACTTCATCAACACAAATATGAAATCAAACAATTACAATCACTTATACACTCAGAGCAAGAATTAGTTATTGAAAAGCAATCTTATGAAGAGAAAGATAAATATCTGCAGAATGCAATTGCGCGCTTGAATGATAGTAAATCACTTCAGCACGAACTCGAGAAGAAGTGGATAGAAGGACAAGCAAGTATTCTAGCAAGGCAGCTTCAACAAGGTGAACCATGTCTTGTTTGTGGTTCAATTCATCATCCATCAATTGCTAATGGTCATGAAACCATTCCAACTGAGGAGGATTTAAACGCAGCTAAACATCAAGTATTAGTCGTTGAAAAGGAAAAAATAGCGGCAGAGCAAGCTTTCTACCTAGTACAATCTAAATTACAACATATCGAAAAATCAATTGCGAAACTATTAACAGAAATACAATCAGAGCATCTACATCATTTAACATTAGATAATGCAAAAGAAGTTTTAGCAGAAGTGGAAGAAAACGAAAGAAAAAAAAGGCAACAGAAAAATCAACTAGAAAAAGAAAAATCAAAGCTAAAGCAATGTCAAGAAAAAATCATTTTGTTAGAAGAAGAGGTAAGTCAGTATGCAGAAAAAACAGATACGCTTAAGCAATCTGTTGTTGATTTAAACAATGAATATATAAAGCATCATACCTCGCTGCAAAGATTGATTAAGATTATTCCAGAGGATTTACGTTCTTTACCGCAATACAAAATGGCTTTGCAAAATAAACAGGACAAATTGCAGACATTAAAAGACCAATTAAAGTTGGCAGAAGAACAGAAAGATAAAGTGGCTAAACAATTAACCATTTTGAAATCGCGTTATGAAACATTCACCCAACAACATGACCATTTACAAGGACAATTACATCAGGAAAGAACGGACTTTGTTAATCGAATGCAGGAGCAAGGCTTTCAAAGTTATAGTGAATATGCCAATGCGCAAATTTCAGAAGAGCTTAGGGAACAAATCGCTCAAGAGATACGTTCGTATCGTGAAGAATTTCGTTCTGTTAATGACCGCTTAAATGAGTTGACGAAACAATTAAGAGATATAATGAAACCAGATCTAGAGCAAATTGAATTGAAAATAAATGAACTCGCTAATAAGATGCAATTTGAAAATGAGCAATACAATCAACTTATGTATAAGAAAAGAGATAATGAAAAGGCATATACACGTTTAGAAAGTCTTCATGAAGAAATTGCCGATTTAGAAGAACGTTATCGCCTCATTGGTCATTTATCCGATATTTCGAAAGGGCAAAATACGTATAGATTGACGTTCGAACGGTTTGTTTTAGCGGCTTTCTTAGATGATATCCTTATTCAAGCCAATGTACGTTTATATAAAATGACGAACGGAAGATATGAATTAACGAGAAAAACAGATCGTTCCAAAGGAAATGTACAAAGTGGATTAGAACTACTTGTATTTGACCAGTACACAGGACAGGAAAGACATGTTAAAACATTATCAGGTGGGGAGAGTTTCAAGGCTTCTCTTGCCCTTGCATTAGGTCTTGCTGATGTGGTTCAATCACATGCAGGTGGCGTTTCGATGGAAACCATGTTCATAGATGAAGGTTTCGGTACACTTGATCCTGAATCATTAGAACAAGCCATTGAATCACTCATCGAAATACAGAGTAGCGGAAGATTAGTGGGCATTATTTCCCACGTGCCCGAGTTAAAAGAAAGAATGGATGCACGCCTAGAGGTAGAGTCATCTAAAGGGGGCAGTACAACCAAGTTTATTTTTACAGCCTAAGTAATTTTGGACTCTCTTCATTGATAAGGGAGTCCTTTTTACGTAACAAAAAAGGTTTGGATTATGTAGAAACGACATCACTTCGTTTCGAATGATTTTTTTCGAGCGATTATTCACTATTATTAGGAATTTTCGGGCGAATAGAAGTGTTTGTCTATAGTCACTTTTTCACAAAAAGAAAATACTTGTGCGAAAGCAACAGACAGATAAGAGCAGAGTAAAAAGGTAAGTGCTTCACTCAGAAGCACAAAAGGTGAAAAAGGGGAGCATATGATGTTTGACCTATACTCCGAACGAAAGATAGAAATGAAAGCCGTGCAAACAAACAAGGCTAGCCTGAGTGAATTAGGTTCAAAAACTCCTAACAAGACCCCAGCAAATATTGTTTAATGTTTTCTTTCGAAAAGCGGAATAATAGGAATCAAAGTTTAATTATTGTATAATTATTAATAATCAGAAAATAATTAAAAGGAGGTGAAAAGGCATGGCCGTTGCATCCTTCACTCGAACGAGCGCTCATAAGCAAGAAAACCCACAATATAAAAAGTTAATTTTAGCACTCTGTTTTTGTAGCTGGTTTGTCGTTATGAACACAACAATGTTTAATATAGCCTTGCCCAATATAATAACAAACTTACATATTACCCCGATTATCGGTTCGTGGATGGTTTCTGGATACTCCATCGCTTTTGCCATTTTCACACTCACATTTAGTCGATTATCCGATTATATTTCTATAAAAAAATTGCTCCTTATTGGACTAAGTATATTTATAAGTTCTTCGTTGGTTGGATTTTTTGCTGAAAATTTTATTATCCTTTTATGTTCACGAATCTTACAAGCGGTGGGTGCTGGGGCTGTTCCAGGATTATCTATGATCATTGCTAGTAGATATGTGCCGATATCAGAAAGAGCAAAATCAATTGCCATGATTGGTTCAGGTGCAGCATTAGGTTTTGGTTTAGGTCCAGTAGTAGGTGGGGTGGCAACACAATTCTTTGGTTGGAATTACTTATTTCTAATACCGCTAATGGTTCTTGTCTTTTTGCCTATACTAATGCAACTGTCTCCGGAAAATGAAAGAAGGGAAGGGAGCTTTGATATATTTGGTTGCTTACTTACTAGTTGTACAACTATTGCCGCCCTTTTAACTATCTCGCAAACATCATATTTATTCGGCGCAGTATTTGTAGGTTTAGCAATCCTTACAATGTTCTATTTGATGAAGCAGAATCACCCATTTATATTTCCGCAATTACTATTCAATAAACACTATATACGATTATTAGTCATTGGTTTATCAGGTTTTATTTTCCATTTTTCAAATTTATTTATGATGCCACTTATTTTAGGGAATTTGCATCATAGAGACCCGATTATTATGGGCCTATTGATATTTCCCGGTGCCATCATCGCTATGTTTGCTGGACCCTATATTGGTAAGTTGATAGATTTATATGGAAGCAAGCGTTTTATTTCTCTTGGCCAATTAACATTACTGATCGCCTCCTTACTGTTTGCTTTTTTACAAGCGTACAATTCGTACTTTATTATGGGTGCTTACATTTTTGCAAGTATCGGGTTTTCTATGCTAAATAGCAGCGTTGCCAATGAAACAGCCTATCTATTATCAGCAGAATTGAACAGTGCAGGTATGGGTCTGTTACAACTACTTCAATTTATTGGTGGAGGAATTGGAGTGACAATATGTGGATTATTAATGAATCTTCAGGAGGAATTGCCACTATATATTCAGTATGAACGCGTCTACTTTATGCTTGCATGTATACTCGTACTCGCTTTTAGCTATCAAATCATCTTTCGGAAAGTAGATATTGAAACTTAATAGTTCAAAACAATATAATAATAGAAAAAGAATTCAAGGGGACAATAGATGATGGAATTGATGATCGATGATTTATCAGGTACAGATATTCAACAATTGATAATGGAACATTTAGCGGATATGAGCAGTCAATCACCTCCTGAAAGTACACATGCTCTAAATTTAAATGGTTTAAAACATCCTTCTGTGACCGTTTGGAGCTGCTGGGAATCTGGTTTGCTCGTTGGTTGTGCGGCATTAAAAGAGCTAGACAACCAACATGGTGAGATCAAATCGATGAGAACAGCAAAAAACGCTTTACGAAAAGGGGTAGCAGGAAAACTATTAGATCATTTGCTTCATGAAGCAAAGGAGCGGGGGTACTTACGTTTAAGTTTAGAAACAGGTTCGATGGAATCTTTCGAACCAGCTAGAAAATTGTACGAAAGTAGAGGGTTTCAATATTGCCAACCATTTGAACACTATAAGGAAGATCCCAATAGTGTGTTTATGACACGAACAATTTAGAATAAGAAAAATATTCTTGTTAGGTGATGCTAGTTAAGAACAGCTGCAATAAAAAAGGGTGCAAATCGAATGTGATTTGCACCTGTTTTTCTTCGCAAAATGGAAATATTTTTTTAAAGGACAAAGGTGAAAATGAAAAATAAAATGTAAATGAAGATTAATAAGCCGATAATTGTAAAGGCAATAGTTGCTATTTTACTACTAGAGTATTTATTAAGAACAAACACCATCACAATATAGAGAATAAAAAAGATTAGAGCTGGTAAGAAAATAAAGAATGTTGAACTCAATTGGAAAACCCTTTCTTTTTGCAATATATGTACATTCTCTACTATCTTAAATGAAAGCTAGTAGGACATGCAATATTTCATAAAGAGCATAACCTTTTTGGGTTATTTTTCAAGCGTATGATAGGTATATTCAAAACGGTTACAGAAGGAGATATGTAAACGTGAAAAAATAGAAAGATGGAACAGCAACCCCCCTTTCAATTGTTTGCTATCTTCTCTTTACTAGTGCGAGGGAAGCTATACATACAATAAAAATATGACAATTACATAAAATAAACATTCTTTGTGGTAGAAAACGATGTGATACTGAATAATTTCCCCCCTTATAATGAAAAGTTTCTGTGATCTCCTGTAAGCAATTGCGACTTCTTAACACACTAATTAAGGAAGGGGTGTATCTTTTTAGGAGCGCCAATCGTTTGTCGGTTCACACCCACATCCTCAGTCAATTGTAGTTCTGTCCACTTTTTTCGCTACACAACAGATATGGAATCCTTGAGCAATTCCTTTCCCTCTTTTCATACATGTGTATTTTTACAGTATTATTTAAAATGTCAAAATGAAATGTAAAAAAATTTAGATAATTATTAACCTTTTTATTTTGTTGAGGATATTTATGGTATCATTTGTAAATAACAAAGATCCTAAATTCTAGTGAAAAAGGAGATTTGCGCGACAATTGATATCATTACATAATTTGAAAGAATGGAAAAACCCCATCATTTTATTTATCTCACTTTCTAGTGCCCATATTGGTAGTTTTGTATATTTAGCAGCCATTAATGTATTGGTGTACAAAATAACAGATGGTTCAGCAGCGGCTGTCGCTGGTATGTGGATGATTTCACCAATAATCAACATGATGACAAAGTTGTGGACAGGTAGTTTTATAGATTATCGTAGTAAAAAGAAAATCGTGATGATTACTTATGTTTTACGTGCTTTATTAATTGTAACCATGTTCTTCGCAACGAATATAACCTACTTGTATCTTATTTTAATTGCTTTAAGTGTGGCGCAATCATTTTTTGTCCCTGCGTCAGTAACCTATACAACGATGATAGTCCCCTTTGAGAAAAGAAAAAAGTTCAATACATTCCGTTCGGTCACATCATCTAGTGCTTTTATAATTGGGCCAGCGATAGCTGGTGTATTTATCTTGTTGACAACCGTTGAGGTGACTCTTTTATTAACTAGTTTGTTTTTTGTCATTGCAGCCCTCTTTATTTGCTTTCTACCTGATGTTGATAAGAAGAAGATGGAGGTCCCTCGATTAACAGTTAACAGAGTAAAAGGAGATTTTACCATTGTTTTTACCTTCTTAAAAAAAGAGAAATATGTCAGCTTTGTCTACTTAGGTTATTTATTTCTGGTAATCATTGCCTATGTTATGGATGCGCAAGAGGTCGCTTTTATTAAACAGTAGTCGGCCTTTCTGAGACTGATTATAGCTTTCTTTTGAGTATTACAGGTATAGGATCGGTTGGTGGCGCTTTAGTATTAACCATAATGGCAAATAGACTAACAATCCGATCAATGATTACTTGTGGAATGTTCATGATGGCTATCGGATATGTTATCTACTCATTATCCTCATCATTTACGGCTGTGATGAGCAGTTTTATTCTATTAGGTTTTTTTAATAGTTTCTTAAATGCTGGAGCCTTAACTTTTTACCAAAATAATATCCCGGTAGAAATGATGGGCAGAGTAACAAGTATCTTTCAATTGCTGCAAAGTATGCTTCAAGTAGGTTATTTAAGTATCATTATACTAATGACTCATCTCATTCCATTAAAAAATATTATCATTACATTGAGTCTGCTCCTTTTTGCATTCACTTGTCTTTATGTTGTAGTTATTTTTCGCTATTCTTTTCAACGTTATTTTACAGAAAAAGGGGAGGAGATGTCTTCTGATGAATAACAGCAAATTGCCATGTTTGCATACGACTTTTCTGCAAACAGTTTTATTTGCTACCTAAGAGTGAAAGGAGTATGATGTGTTATAAGAATATTCAGTTTATTGAAAGGGGGATTATATGGGAAAAACGGCTTTATCATGGAGTGGGGGGAAGGACGCTTGTTTGGCATTAGACTACTTATTGGCTAATGGAATAAGTGTTGAAGTATTGATTACAACAAAACAACCATCTGCAAAAAGGACATACGGTCATGGAGAAAAAACAAATCTGTTAGTAAAACAAAGTGAATCATTAGGTATACCTATCCATTTTATTGACACAGACATAGATAACTATACAGATAGATTTGTAGAAGAATTAAAGCAAATGAAGATAAAATATGATTTAGAGGCAATTGCATTTGGGGACATTTATTTTACGCCCCATAAAGATTGGGGAGAGAAGCTTGCTTCAACAGTCGGGTTACAGGCTATTTATCCATTATGGAGAAAAAAAGAAGAAGTAGATGCACTTCTAAAATCGTTTATTCAGCGTGGTTATAGAGCTAAAGTGATAAGAGTCCGTCCGGATTGTTTATCTGATAGTTGGCTAGGCAGAGAGATAGATGATGAGTTTTTTCAGAAGATTAAGTTAGAAGAAGTCTGTCCGATGGGAGAAGCAGGAGAATATCATAGCTTTGTTTATGATGGACCGATTTTTTCTAAAGCGGTTTCACTCCTTACTAAGGAAACAGTGTTATGGGAAGGATCTAAGAAGGTTGATTACCATTTAATTCATGATGGGGAGGTAGAAGTATGAAAATAGGTGTGGCCGGGGCAGGAGCAGTTGGAAGTTTGTTTGGGGCATTACTTGCAAATGCTCATCATGAAGTGACCTTTCTAGCCAGAGGTAAGCATTTAACTAGATTGCAAGAGAGGGGCATAAAAGTAGTTAGTGAGCAATATCCTATCCTTAACTTAAATAATGAACATACGATTTTCACTAATGACATACATGCGTTAGCTTCAGTAGACATCCTTCTATTTTGTGTAAAGTCTACTGATACGAAAAAGTTAGCTGATAGCCTTAAGGGTGTTATTAAAGATGAGACAATGATCGTAACGATGCAAAATGGGGTGGATAATGAAGAAGTATTGGCACGAAGTCTAACGAATAATAAAATTTTTTCTTGTGCGACTTATGTGCAAGCAAGTATAACTGAACCAGGCATTGTGAAAGAATCGGGATCACATCAATTATTAATAGGTGCATTACAAAAAGAAGATAGCAATCAAGCGAGAAAAATAGTTGATTTATTTCAAAGAGCAGGAATAAGTGCAAAATTCACAGAAGAAATCCTTAACCATAAGTGGAAAAAGCTTCTGTGGAATATTACCTTTAATCCGTTGTCGGCTATTACAAAAGCAACAATTGGCGAAATATTAGAAAGTGTGGAATTAAGTGCTTTGGCGAAAAACGTGGCGGCAGAAGCCGTTTCTGTGGCAGCAAGACAAGGTTATCCATTTGATAAAGAAAAAGTGATTCAGTCTATTTTTAAAAAAGCGACCTATGCCAAAGAACATCAGACATCTATGCTACAAGACCGGTTAAATGGTAAGGCCATGGAATACGAATCGATGTGTGGGTATGTTCTTAAACTTGCCCATGAAACAAAAATAGAAGTGCCAACGATTATGTTTTTATATAGTATTTTGAAATTTTGGGACGAAAAAGAAAAAAGAAAGGACTACGGATATGCTGAAACCTTATAAACATGAAGGTGTGATTTGCGCCGAAGGAAATTTATTGAAGAATAGTAAAATTTCAAGAAAAATATTCTCTTTTATTATCGACGGTTTGGTGATTGATACTGGGCCGTATTCGATGTCATCTGCCTTCACTCAATTTTATCAATCCTATTTTGTTGATCAGGTCGTTTTAACACATAGTCATGAAGATCATTCTGGCAATGCCTCGTGGTTTGCCAAACAACAAATTCCTATTTTTTGTCATCGGTTAGGGGTAGAGATTTGTTCTGAAGAGGCGCCGTACCCCTTGTATAGGCAAAAAACATGGGGAGCAAGAAAAGCGTTTCCTGCCTATCCGTTATCGCAAAAAGTTTCGTCAAGACAGCTTGATTGGGAGGTAATAGAGACACCCGGTCATGCGGATGACCATGTGGCTCTATTTTGCCGCAATAAAGGGATAATGTTTACAGGTGATTTATATGTTCAGCCTCATACAAAGATTGCGATGGATACAGAATCCATTCCGGAAATTATACAATCAATAAAAAAATTGTTAACTTATGATTTTGAGGCAATGTTTTGTTCTCATTCAGGGTATTTTCCTCATGGTAAAGAACAATTGCAAGCGAAATTGAATTATTTAGAGAATCTCAGTGGTGAAATCATGCAATTGTATCTTGAAGGAAAAAGTGTTTTAGAGATTCAACAATTACTTTTTCCAAAGCACTATCAAATGATTGCGTTATCAAATGGTGAATGGGATACCCTTCATATTGTTACTTCTATCATTAATGGCAATCAAGAAAAAATCAAAAAATCATCGGTTTAGTCTTGGCAAGAGAAACAATCTCTGATATTATAATGAATATTAAAAACATACTGACTAGTCAGATAATATTTGATGTTTTTATTACTCCATGATACATTTCCATTCAACTACTAAGAACTTTGCAAAATTACTGCGTGGTTTGGCTGTAGACACTTCTATGTTTTTAGTTCCATTACTACCTCTGCCAAACGTTTTTATCAAAGAAATGAAAGCGTTTTCTAACTATTACGTTCAAAGAAATTTAACATCATTGTTCTAAGCAAGTTGTAAAATGAATACATTCATAATGTCATTTAGAGGTGGCTACTCTATGCTTTGCAACAGGCAAGAGTAAAACAAAATTGATCATGTTGTTATTAATAATGTGAAAAAACTAACCGGTTAGTATGTAAAAAAGTTCTAACATACTAACTAGTTAGTATAAATAAATAGATAGAGGTGAAAAGAATGGATTTACGGTTAACAGAAGAACAAAAAATGGTACAACAAACCATTAGAAAGTTTGTGGAGAAAGAATTAATTCCGTTAGAAAATGAAGTGTTAAAGAATGAACGAGAAGGAAAACCAAGTCTTTCTAAAGAAGTGCAGAAGAAACTACAGTTAAAAGCAAAGGAAGCAGGTTTTTGGGGAATTAACACACCTGAGGAATACGGTGGAGCTGATTTGGGACAAATGATGCAAGCCATTGTTTGTATTGAAGTAGCTAAAACGTTTGTGCCATTTAGTTTTGGTGGATCTGCTGACAACATTCTTTATTATGCTAATGAAGAACAAAAACAAAATTATTTAATTCCGACGATAAATGGTGAGAAAAAATCTTGTTTCGCTATGACTGAACCTGGAGCAGGATCTGATACGCAAAATATTCGCATGACAGCAGTGAAAGATGGAGATGAGTGGGTTCTAAATGGTGAGAAAACTTTCATTACTGGTGGTAATGAAGCAGATTTTGTTATGGTCATCGCGATAACGGATAAGGAGCTACATAAGAAAACAAAGGGTAGAGATGGTGTCACTTGTTTTATCGCTGACCGCGAAATGGGCTGGAAATCAGAATTTATCCATACGATGGGTGAATGGGGACCAGCTGGACTTGTATTTGATAATGTACGAGTGCCAGAGAAGAATATACTAGGTGAATTGCATGGTGGTTATAAACTTGGCCTTGAATGGATTGGATTTGCTCGTTGGATAGTAGGAGCAAGAGCAGTTGGAGCAGCAGAGAGACTATTGCAAATGGCATTAGATTATGCAAAAGAACGAGAAACTTTTGGCAAACCAATTGCTGAGAGACAGGCAATTCAATGGCAAATTGCCGATTCAGCCGTTGAAATTGAGGCAGCTAAGTGGCTAGCTTTAAATGCTGCATTTACTTTGGATCAAGGGGAAGATAATCGACACTATGCATCAATGGCAAAACTTTATGGGTCTAATATGGGGAACAGAGTCGTTGACCGCGTATTACAAATTCATGGGGGCATGGGGTATACAAGAGAGCTTCCGATTGAGAGATGGTACCGCGAGGCAAGACTTTGGAGAATATATGATGGCACAGATGAAATCCAACGTATGATTATCTCAAGAAACTTACTGAAGGGGCATGTGAAAATCGGACAACAAATATAAAGGAATGATACAGGGGGCATATGAAAATGACAAGATTCACAGGGAAAACTGCATTTATTACTGGTGGAAGCCGAGGAATTGGTAAAGGCGTCGCTGAGCTCTTCGCACAAGAGGGGGCAAATATTGCTATTATTGATATCAATGAGGAGGCTTTAGCAGAAACAGCCGCAGAATTCAAGGAAAAGGGCTATCATATCTTCGTGAAAAAAGCGAATGTTGTGGAAGCAGGCGAAGTAGAAACAGCAATGGAGGAAGTTGTGCAACAGTTTGGTACACTTGATATTTTAGTTAATAACGCTGGTATCATCCGCGATAATTTACTGTTTAAAATGACGGACGATGATTGGCAATTAGTAATGGATGTACATCTGAAGGGATCCTTTAATGCATCGCGTGCCGCACAAAAATATATGGTCAAGCAAAACTATGGCAGAATCATTAGTATTTCTTCTACGTCTGCTCTCGGTAATAGAGGTCAGGCTAACTATGCAACAGCAAAAGCTGGTTTACAAGGGTTAACAAAAACTTTAGCTATTGAACTTGGACGCTATGGTATCACAGCAAATAGTGTCGCACCTGGTTTCATTGAAACAGAGATGACAAAGGCTACAGCAGAAAGAGTAGGGGTACCTTTTGCAGACTTTATAAAAGGAGCGATTGCGGCTATACCGGTTGCGAGAAGCGGAAAACCTGAGGATATCGCCAATGCAGTTGCTTTCTTTGCAGATGAGAAATCATCATTTGTGAACGGTCAAGTTATCTATGTTGCGGGCGGTCCAAAAAATTAAAAAAGGAGTTGATACACAGGATGTACACGGATGTGATTGGCAAAGTATCAGGTAAGGTGAAGAATACTGTTGAACGTGGGTTAGTCAAACGGTTCGCGCAATCGATTGGCGACCCCCATCCCATTTTTATTGACGAAGAATATGGAAAGAGAAGTAAGTATGGCACAAATATTGCGCCACCTACTTTTCCACGTGTGTTTGAATCAGGCACAATTGAAGAGTTACAGCTTCCTAAGAAAGGTTTGATTCATGGTGAGCAAAGGTTCCATTATGAAAGACCTCTCCTCGTTGGAGAAGATGTTTATGTTTGGACCGAAGTAAAGGATTATTATGAAAAGAAAGGGAACAATGGTTTAATGGGTTTTCTTTCCGTAGTGAAGTATGGAGAAGATAAGGATGGGAAGCTCATTTTTAAAGAAGAAGCCATTACCATCATTACAGAAGCTGTGAGAAAGGCGATGAGTGTATGAGTAATATCTTGACTTTAGAAAAAGGAAAAACATTGTCAGAAACCTTAGCGCCTGTATCGAGAATGGACTTAATAAAGTATTCAGGTGCATCTGGAGATTTTAACCCCATTCATACAGTTGATGAGGAAGCAAAGAAAACGGGACTTCCTGGAATTATCGCTCATGGCATGTGGACAATGGGTAATTTGGCCAAATTATTCACACCATATTATGAAGAAGGATTTATAAAGGATTATCGCATTCGTTTTTCAGGTATGGTCTTTATTGATGATGTGATTACACTGGTTGCTACAGTGACTACTGAAGAGGAGAAGGAAATCGCATTTGAGGTGAAAGCAGTCAATCAAGCAGGGAAAGCAGTCTTAAAAGGTGATGTCACGTTTGTTAAAACAAATGGATAAGAGGAGGTGTGTGTAATGAATTTTGAATATTCGGATAAAGTAAAGCGTTTACAAGAAAAAATTAGTGATTTTATGGACCAATATGTTTTTCCAAATGAGAAAACCTATATGGAGCAAATAAGTAAGGAGAATCGATTTAGTACCCATCCATCCATTATGGAGGAACTAAAAGCAAAAGCAAAAGCAGAAGGATTATGGAATTTATTCTTACCGGATAGCGAAGATGGTGCAGGTTTAAGCAATATCGAATACGCTCCATTATGTGAGTTAATGGGGAGGTCATCTATAGGACCTGAAGTATTTAACTGTGCAGCGCCAGATACAGGTAATATGGAAGTATTAGTACGCTACGGAACGGATGAACAGAAGGAAAAGTGGCTAAAACCATTACTTAACGGTGAAATACGCTCTTGTTTTTCCATGACTGAACCGAATGTGGCCTCATCTGATGCGACCAATATCGAATCCAGCATTATTCGTGATGGAGATGAGTATGTCATTAATGGAACAAAGTGGTGGTCATCAGGGGCAGGTGATCCTAGATGTAAAATTGCCATTGTCATGGGTAAAAACGATCCAAACGCAGAAAAACATAAACAACAATCGATGATATTAGTCCCACTTGATACACCAGGTGTAAAAATCAAACGTACATTAAATGTGTTTGGTTACGATCATGCTCCTCATGGTCATGCAGAAATTGAATATAACAATGTAAGAGTCCCTGCTAGTAATATGCTACTAGGTGAAGGAAGAGGCTTTGAAATTGCACAAGGCAGATTAGGACCAGGGCGCATTCATCATTGCATGAGAACGATTGGGGCAGCGGAAAGAGCATTATCCATTCTTTGTGAGCGTGTCCAAGAGCGCATTGCCTTTGGCAAAACATTAGCAGAACAAGGTGTTATTCAAGAATGGATTGCCGAAGCTAGAATGAATATAGAACAATCTCGTTTACTTACGTTGAAAGCTGCTTATATGATGGACACTGTTGGAAATAAAGCTGCCAAAACAGAGATTGCCATGATTAAGGTAGTCGCACCAAATGTGGCACTTCAAGTGATTGATCACGCCATTCAAGCACTAGGTGCAAAAGGAGTAAGTCAAGATACACCGCTTGCTGCAAGTTGGGCGAATATTCGAACATTACGGTTAGCAGACGGTCCAGATGAAGTCCATAAAAGAGCGATTGCAAGACAAGAGTTAAAAAAATATAAAAAAGTAGTACAGGGGGTCCAATAATGCATGTAAAAGAACTGTTCGATCTATCTGGGAAAACAGCTATTGTCACTGGGGGCGGAAGAGGATTAGGTGAACAAATTGCTGAAGGGTTTGCAGAAGCTGGAGCAAACATCGTGTTATGTTCCAGGAAAAAAGAGAATTGTGATGAAGTGGCCGATCGTTTAAAAGAACTTGGTGTTGAAGTACTGACTTTTAAATGTGATATTACTAATCCAGAAGAAGTGCAAACAGTCGTCGACGAAACGATTCAGCGTTTTGGAAAGATTGATATTCTTGTCAATAATAGTGGGGCAACATGGGGGGCTCCAGTAGAAGAAATGCCTCTAGAAGCCTTTCAAAAAGTGGTCAATGTAAATGTTGTAGGCACATTTCTAATGTCACAAGCTGTTGGTAAAGCAATGCTGGTTGAAAAACAAGGGAAAATCATTAATATAGCTTCTGTTGCTGGACTTAAGGGGTCAAATCCAGAGTTAATGGACGCAATTGGATATAACTCAAGTAAAGGTGGTGTCATTTCTTTTACAAAAGATTTGGCTGTGAAATGGGGACCGAGAGGCATTCATGTCAATGCGATTGCACCTGGGTTTTTCCCAACAAAAATGTCCAAGGTTCTTATTGAAAGAAACAGCGATCGCTTCTTGCAAAGGACACCACTTAGGAAATTTGGTTCCGACTCGGATTTAAAAGGAGTGGCTTTATTTTTAGCCAGTGGTGCGTCCAATTTCATTACTGGTGAAACAATTGCTGTAGATGGTGGAACAACGGCAATGTAAAGAGAAGGGGATGGATGAAATGGGTAATAGAGAAGCAGTAATCGTTTCAGCTGTACGCACAGCGATTGGTAGGCAGGGGGGTGCTCTTGCCTCCGTTCCAGCTCACGTATTTGGTGGCGAAGTTATTAAGGCAGCAGTAGAGCGGGCGCAAGTGAATGTGGGAGAGATTGATGATGTGATTTTTGGTAATGTGCTAAGTGGTGGAGGAAATATTGCTAGATTATCAAGTCTTCAATCAGGTCTTTCTCTTAATCTACCTGGCTTAACAATAGACCGCCAATGCGGATCAGGTATGAATGCTGTTGCACTTGCTGCAGCAATGATTAAAGCGGGTGAGGGAGATGTCTATATTGCAGGTGGAGTAGAAAGTATGTCGAGGGCACCTTACTTGATGGATAGGGCTGATCAGCCGTATAGTCCAAGACCCCCTCAATTTAGAAAATCACGACTTTCACCTGATGAAGTTGGAGATCCACCTATGGGGATAACAGCAGAAAATTTAGTAGAAAAATATGATATTTCTCGTCAAGAGCAAGATGAATATGCCAATCGTAGTCAAGCAAGAATGGCTAAGGCGATGGCAGAAGGCCGTTTTAATGAACAAATTGTTCCGATAAAGATTCCTATCAGAAAAGGTGAGCCGATTACTTTTAATGAGGATGAACACCCAAGACCACAAACGAATATAGAGGGGTTAGCTAAACTTAAACCTGCATTTAAGCAAGCTGGCAGTGTGACAGCCGGTAACAGTTCAGGCTTAAATGATGCCGCTTCGGCGCTTGTTATCATGTCGAGAGAAAAAGCGAATTCACTCGGTTTACGTCCATTAGCCGTCATAAAAGAATCAACTGTCGCTGGTGTTGACCCTAATATTATGGGAATAGGTCCTGTACCTGCTGTTAGAAAACTATTAAAGAAAACTGGCAAAACACTAGAAGATATTGATTTAATTGAATTAAATGAAGCATTTGCTGCACAAGTCATTGCTTGTGACAGGGAGTTATCATTCAATCCTGAAAAGTTGAATGTGAATGGCGGAGCGATTGCTCATGGTCATCCATTAGGCGCAACAGGTGCCATACTTGTTACGAAAGCAGTGTATGAATTGCAACGGTCACTGAGCCAGACGGCTTTAATTACCGCTTGTATTGGTGGAGGTCAAGGGATTGCCCTTCTCATTGAAAGAGAACTAGTCTAAGAATAGGCATAGTCATAGTCAGGAGGGCTTTTAGTGAAAAATCAAATTTTAAAGAAAAGCATCGATTTGTTTGATGATAAAGGCTTTAAGGAAACGACCATTCAAGATATTGTGGATCAACTCGATGTGACAAAAGGTACTTTTTATTATTATTTCAACAGTAAGCAGGAAGTATTAAGGGATATCCATTTAGAATACATCGAAGGTTTATTACAAGAACAAGAGGAAATCTTACAAAATCAAACATTAAGTAATAAAGAAAAGCTCTACGAAAACATTTATTTAACATTAAGTAAGATTGACACCCAGGGCAAAGAAGCACGAATTGTGCACCGGGAGTTAAGGCATTTACATGAAGATCATGTCAAACAAATTAAATTAAAGAGAAAAGAATATCGATTAAATTTTGAAAAGATTATTGATGAAGGTAAAAAGACAAAAGAATTTAGTAATCATATTCGTACGGATATTCTTGCATTCGGATTTTTAGGAATGACGAATTATAGCTATTATTGGTTTCGAACAGATGGTGAACTAACGGATAAGGAATTAGCACGATTTTATACAGAAATCATTTTAAAGGGTATTGAAGAAGTGCCTGTTAAAGAGGGGATTTGATGATGTATAAAAAACATCAAATAGAGGTGTATGTACGGTTTAGTGAAACCGATGCTGTTGGCCATGTCAATAATACAAGTTATTTTCTTTATTTTGAAGAGGCAAGAACGAAATTATTTTATGAGATCCTACCTAATAGAAATAAACAAAGTAGCATGATTTTGGCTTCTATTCATTGTGATTATGTTGCCCCAGCTTTCGCAGGTGAGGAACTAGTTGTGACAACTGAGGTTAGCAATATTGGCCGTAAAAGCTTTGAATTACAGCATTTGTTGACAAGAAAGATGGATGGGAAATTGGTGGCTAAAGCAAGTTGTGTCACTGTGTGTTATAACTTCATAGATGATCATTCTATTTTGATTCCAGAACATTTAAGGAATAACTTAGAAAAATATCAGCCTCTCGCATTACTAAGTACAACAGAGGAGGGTGTTCAATGACTTCTGATACAATTCCCATTCGAGAAGGTGAAGGGCTGGATGTTCATCGCTTAGAACAATATTTAAAAGCAAACATAGATGAAATACCTAACAAACCATTAGAAATCTCCCAATTTAGTGCAGGTAAATCAAATCTAACCTATCAATTAAAAGTTGGCAACTGGGAGGCTGTGTTAAGAAGACCGCCTATGGGACCAGTAGCACCTAAAGCGCATGATATGGAGAGGGAATATAAAGTACTACAGGAGATCCACCCTTTTTTCAATCAAGCACCAAAGCCTTTTATTTACAGTGATAAAGAACTTTTAGGTGCACCGTTCTTTATTATGGAAAGAAAAAAAGGGGTGGTGATAGACGATTCCCTCACTATTCCTGATGGTGACAGTGCTTATGATGTCGGTCAAAGGATATCACAATTGATGGTAAACGCTCTTGTACAATTACATGATATCAATTATCAGAAGACCAAACTAAAAGATATGACGAGACCAGCTGGGTTCATGCAAAGGCAAGTAGATGGATGGATAAGCCGATATCATCGTAGTAAAACAGATGAAATTCTTGGGATTGATGAACTTACAAATTGGTTAGAGTCACATCTCCCACATTCCGAAAAAACAACGATTATCCATTATGATTTCAAGTTAAATAACAGTATGTTCAATCAACAGTTAACAAGATTAATCGGTGTCTTTGATTGGGAAATGTCAACTGTTGGTGACCCATTAGCGGATCTAGGTGTTGCCTTAAGCTACTGGCATGAAAAAGGTGATTCCGATCTATTGAAGAGAGGTCTAGGAGACGAGTCGGTGACGACAAAGCCTGGCTTCTTCACAAGAGAAGAGTTTATTCAAGCATATGCTCTAAAAAGTGGGACAGATGTCAGTCAAATTCATTATTATTTAACATTTGCTTACTTCAAACTCGCCGTTATATGTCAGCAAATTTATTATCGTTGGAAGCGCGGACAAACAAAAGACGAGCGCTTTTCTAATCTAAACTTATATGTAAATAACTTAATACAACATGCTGTAAAGACATCTAGAAGAAAATTGTGAGGTTATTGATATGGTGAAACTTCATGTAGTCATGAAAAAAGAAGAAATCGATAAAGAGAAATTAAATGGGCAGAAGGTGGTCGTTGTTTTTGATATTTTGATGGCCACATCAGTTATAACAACTGCGATTCAACACGGGGCAAAGGCGGTTATACCAGTAGCGAATCAAGAGGATGCATTATATGAAGCAAGCATTCGTGAAAAAGGAACATATGTGTTAGTTGGAGAATATAACGGGCTAACGATAGACGGTTTTGAATCGCCCCATCCAGAAAGGTTATCTAAAACTGTTTTAGGTAAGGATATCATCTTAACAACCACCAATGGAACAGTGGCCATCAAACATGCACTTAATGCAAAGAAAGTGTATATAGCATCCCTTTTAAATGCCAAACATTCTGCTAAGGCAGTTTGTAACGAACATCTTGATGAGACGGTAGTACTTGTTTGTTCGGGATCTTCTGGTGCATTTAATGTCGAGGACTTTTATGGAGTCGGTTATTACATCGATTGTTTAATAACTAGCAGTCATAAAGCTTGGGAAATGTCAGATACAGCACTATGTGCCCATCAGTTTTATTTGGGTGCAAAAGAAAAAGGAACAGAATTATTAATGGCTTCACGTGTAGGTAAAATGATTGCAAATCACGGTATGAAGACGGAAGTAGCGTTCGCAGCTCAAAAAGATATTTTTGCCGTTGCACCTATTGTAACGGATGAAGGCGTAATCGGCGTTTAATAAAAAAATGAGGTGAAGATATGACATCGAAAACAATGAGTCATTTACTAATGAAAATTGAGAATGGTGTAATGGAATTAACATTAAATCGACCTGAGGCATTAAATTCATTTAGCCCTGAGCTAATTCAAGGGTTAAAGTCAGCACTACAACAAGCGAAAGCGGATAAAGATATTCGTGTTATTGTATTGAAGGGTGCAGGAAGAGCCTTCAGTTCTGGTGGAGATGTAAAAAGGATGGGTTCAAGGTCGCCTCTAGCTACTTATGAACATATTGGTAATTTGAATGAGCTTATTCTTTTAATACAATCTGTAGAGAAACCAATCATTGCAGCCGTACATGGATATGCGGCAGGAGCTGGGTTTAATCTAGCACTAGCATGTGATTTAATCTTAGCTGAAGAAGAAACTAAATTTATTTTAAGCTTTTCTAAAGTAGGCTTAATTTCGGATGGCGGCGGCTCTTATTTTCTACCTCGATTAGTTGGATTGCAACGTGCGAAGGAACTATTATTTAGCGCAGAGCCATTAACAGTTGAAAAAGCATACGAATTTGGCATCGTAAACCATATTTACAAAAAAGGTCACTTTGAAGATGAAGTAAAACAATATGCGGAAAAATTAAGTGCTGGGCCAAATATTGCGTATGGATTTATTAAAAAACTTACTAACGAATCTTATCAGTTATCATTAAAACAAGTATTAGAACAGGAAAGGATTACACAAGGGACGATGGTAACAACAGAGGACCATCATGAAGGAATTACTGCTTTTAAAGAAAAAAGACAACCTGACTTCAAACGTTCTTAAATTAAATATGACACCTCTATGAGCTATTCTAAAAAGTTAAGGAGGAGATTAAATTAATGCAAACAAGACATTTTAATCACTGGCCAAAGCTTCCAAAAAAATTGATTGTTCCAGAAACTTCAGTTTACCAAAACTTGGAATTCTCAGCACTTCAATATCCTTCGCGAGAGGCTATCCATTATTATGGAAATGAAATAAGCTTTAAGCAATTATTAGACGAAGTGAAGAGTGTTTCTAGTTATCTTCAAACGGAATTACACGTAAAAAAAGGAGATAAAGTCCTGCTCTTTATGCAGAATTCTCCACAGTTTGTCATTAGCTTCTATAGCATTATGAGAATCGGCGCAGTCGTCGTTCCGATTAACCCAATGCTTGTTACGAGTGAGTTAGCTTTTTATATTAATGATTGTCAAATTGAAACAGCAGTTATCGGTCAAGAATTACAACCTATTGTAAAACCACTTATTGAACAGACTTCTTTGAAACACCTACTTATTGCCTCCTATTCAGATTATATTGACCCACAAGATAACATAGATAGACCAGATGTAGTTGCAGAACCACGAAAAGAATGGACAGAAGAGCAAGATCATTTCCGGTGGGATGACGCTATAAAGATGAGAGAAATCGTTCCTTATTATACGAGCAAACAGGATGATTTAATCGTCCTTCCTTACACTTCAGGAACAACCGGTGTACCAAAAGGCTGTATGCATACGAATTATTCTGTTCAAGCCAATACCGTTGGTGGTGCTTTATGGGGGAGGATTTCAAGTAGCAATGTCATTTTATCTTCTTTGCCATTTTTCCATGTGACCGGAATGGTGCAAAGTATGCATGTACCCATTTATGCTGGAAGTACTATGGTCATTATGACTAGATGGAATAAAGATACGGCATTACAACTTATTGAGAGAAAGCAGTGTAGTAATTGGACAGCTATAAGTACGATGTTAATTGATTTTATTTCTAATCCTAAATTAACAGCTGATCGTATAGCTTCACTTATTGGCATTTCCGGTGGTGGCGCTACTTTGCCGGAAGCAGTTGGTCAGAAATTAGAGAAATTAACTGGATTAACTTTTTTAGAAGGGTATGGCTTGACCGAAACAATTGCACAAACCCATTCAAATCCAACAGATCATCCGAAAATGCAATGTTTAGGCATTCCCTTCTTCGATGTGGATGCTAGAATCATAGATCCTATTACAAATGAAGAATTGGGTATCGATGAGGTTGGTGAAATCATCATTCATGGTCATCAAGTAATGAAAGGTTACTATAATCGTCCGGAGGAAAATGAAAGCGCTTTTATTACTATAGAAGGAAAACAATTTTTTAGAACAGGTGATTTAGGAAAAGTAGATGAAGAGGGTTATTTCTTTATTGTTGATCGTGTTAAAAGAATGATTAATTCTTCAGGTTATAAGATTTGGCCGACAGAGGTGGAGTCGATTCTATATCGTCACTCTGCGATTCAACAGGCTTGTGTCGTGGGGATTCCTGATCCGAGACGAGGAGAAGCAGCAAAAGCCTTCGTGATATTAAATGAAGACAGTAAAGGAAAGACATCTGCTGAAGAGATTATTCAATGGGCTAAAGAGCATATGGCTGCCTATAAAGTTCCGAAAGTGGTTGAGTTTAGAGAGTCTTTCCCAATGACATCTAGCGGGAAAATATTATGGCGTAAACTGAAAGAAGAAGAAGAATCGAAATTGAATCAACAAAAAGTCTAATCTTCTACTGACGTGAAAAAGGGGGAAAATGATGGAACTTTTAATGCAACAATTGTTTAATGGATTAACAATTGGGAGTGTCTATGCCCTAGTAGCTTTAGGGCTCACTTTAGTATACGGCATTCTCCATATTCCAAATTTCGCTCACGGTGCTCTGTACATGGTAGGTGGATATATCACTTTAATTATGATGACTGAAGCAGGTTTACACTATATTCTCGCAATGGTTGTTTCCATTTGTGTAGTCGGACTATTAAGTGTCTTAATGGAGAGACTTGTGTTCTATCCTTTAAGACACTCTCCTCCTATTCAAGATAAAGTGGCTGCCATCGGTATTTTACTTTTTCTTGAAGCATTAGCACAGTTTATATGGGGAGCGGACTATCGCCAAATGTCAACACCTTTTGGGCAGGTGGTGGAAGTGTTTGGTCTCACACTGACATTGCAAAGAATACTCATTGTATTCGCAGCAATTGCCGTGATGATTTTGCTTTACTGGTTCTTAAAGAAAACATTTACGGGTAGGACAATCATTGCAATGGCCCAAAATAGAGAAGGGGCGCAATTAGTAGGTATCAACACACATAAAGTAGCGATCCTCACTTTTTTTATTGCTGGTGCTCTGGCGGCAATTGGTGCTTCACTTACGTCACCAATTAACCTCGTCTTTCCTGGAATGGGACATCTGGTAATCCTAAAAGCTTTTGTCATTATCATCATCGGTGGAATGGGCAGTATTCCAGGAGCCATATTAGGTGGATATATTCTAGGGTTCACGGAAAGTTTAGGTGCAACCTATCTTTCTGCAGATTATAAAGACATCATCGCTTTTGTATTATTAATTCTTATTCTATCGATTAAGCCTCAAGGAATTTTCTCTAAAGGAGGCGTATAGAATGAATGTTCTAACAAACAAGAAAGTAATTATATCTTTGCTCATCGTTCTCGGAATCGTTTTCCCTTTCATTATCCCGAATCTTTATTATCTTCATATTATGACTTTGGCTTTTATTTGGACCATCGCAGTTTATGGCTTGAATTTACTTGCGGGTTATACAGGTTACTTATCTTTAGCTCATGGTGGTTTCTTTGCAATTGGGGCGTATGTTATCGGCATTCTTACCGTTAAACTTGAGATGGGTTTTTGGTTAAGCTTTTTGTTAGCTCCATTGGTAACGATGTTCATTGGGTTAATCATCGGGCTGTTTGCCTTAAGAACGAAAGAACACTTCTTTGCTATATACACCCTTTGTGTAGGCTATATTATTTACCTAGTGATTGATAAGTGGGAAGGTCTAACTGGTGGCGTAAGAGGTCTAATTGGTATCCCTTTGCCAGAGGCAATCGGTCCAATCACTTTTCAATCGCCAACAGCTCAATATTATTTAGCGTTTTTCATTTTTCTTCTCGTTGTGGCTGTCATTTATCGTATCGTGCATTCCCTAACTGGGAGAACATTTATCGCTATTCGTAATAGTGAAGATTTAGCGTTATCACTTGGTATTTCAACTAAACGTAATAAACTTCTTGCCTTTGTACTTTCAACTTTTTTTGCTGGTTTGGCAGGAGCGATGTATGCAGGTTTTATCCGTTTCATCGGTCCAGAAATAGCTTATACAACGATCACATTTGATTTGCTTACTTATATGATTGTTGGTGGAATTGGTACATTTGCTGGTCCGATTGTAGGGACATTTCTTATCGTGATCATTTCGCAAAATCTACAATTCTTACAAGATTATCGGATGCTCATATTTGGTCCATTACTGACATTACTCATCATCTTTTCTCCTAGAGGAATTGTTGGGTTTATTCAAATGCAGTTGTATCAAAGAAAACGGAAAAAACAAGAATCTCTTGCTTACAAAAACAGGGAGGAGGAGACAAATGCTGGAGGTTAAAGGCTTAACGAAGCGTTTTGGTGGAAATGTAGCAGTGAAGTCAGTGGATTATTCCGTACAACAAGGGAAGATCAACGCCATCATTGGCCCTAATGGTGCGGGGAAGAGTACATTCTTTAACTTGATTACAGGTGTGCACGAACCGACCGAAGGAACGATTATCTATAAAAATGAAGAGATTACTAGACAACCAGCGAATGTGATAGCAAAGCTAGGTGTGGCAAGGACATTTCAAAGTACACACTTATTTGAAATGTCGACGGTGAAAGACAATGTAATCGTCGGCCATCGCTTGCGAACGAAATCGAATCTGTTTGATAGTATCTTTCGGACGAGAAGACTAAAAGAAGAAGAACAACAATGTATCGCCAAAGCAGAGGAATCTTTAGATTTCGTTGGCTTATCACATGTAAGTGATCAACTAGTAACAAATATTTCTCAAGAAGAGAAGAAACGTGTTGCTTTCGCATTAGCACTTGCTACTGATCCTGAGATCGTTTTTCTCGATGAACCAACAGCTGGGGTCAATCCTGATGAAACAGATGAAATGGCAAAATTAATCCAAAAAATGGCGGATAAAGGCTTAACGATTTGTCTTATTGAGCATAAGATGCCGATGATTATGCGGTTGGCGCATCATATTATGGTGTTAAACTATGGAGAAAAGATTGCGGAAGGAACACCAGCAGAGATTCAAAAAAATGAAGAGGTCATCAAAGCCTATTTAGGAGGGACGGTGAGTGCTTAAAATAGATGGAGTTTCTGCTAAATATGGAAAATATTTAAGTATTAAAGATATTAATATTGATGTGGTGGAAGGCGAGATTGTTGTTTTATTAGGGGCGAATGGAGCAGGGAAAAGCACGACTTTCAAAACAATTAGTGGTCTATTAAAAGCAACTTCAGGCAAGATACTTTTTAACGATGTACCTATTCATCAAACGGCACCTGAAAAGATTGTACAAATGGGGATTGTCCAATGTGCCGAAGACCGTAAATTGTTTCCTTATATGAACGTAGAACAAAATCTAATGATGGGTGGTTATATTCATCGTAAGCGTAAAGCGCAATTGAAACAATCATTAAATGATGTGTTCGAGCTTTTTCCGATTCTTTACGAGAAAAGAAATGAAGCAGCAGGTTTACTAAGTGGTGGACAACAGCAAATGCTTGCAATCGGCAGAGCTTATATGGCTAAACCGAAGTTAATGTTACTTGATGAACCTTCCATTGGGCTAGCACCACTTATTGTTGAACAAATGTTTGAAAGCATTAAAAATATTAATCAAGAAGGAACAACCATTCTTTTAGCAGAACAAAATGCATTTGCAGCGTTAAGTATTGCGAAGAAAGGTTATGTGTTTGAAAATGGGCAGATTGCATTGCAAGGGACTGCGGATGAGCTTTTATCAAACCAAGAGGTAAGAAAGGCTTATATTGGTGCATAAGTAATAATCATTAAGGGGGAGAGTTTTATGAAAAAGCGGAAATGGTTAAGTGTTTTAGTCGTATTCACTATCTTTTTTCTTTCAGCTTGTGCACAATCAAGTGGTGGCAATGGTGAGAAAGTCGTCAATATTGGTTATAGTGGTCCATTGAGTGGTGCTGCTGCTTATTATGGTGAAAATACATTAAATGGTTTAAAGATGGCAGTAGAGGATATTAATAAAGAAGGTTTTGAAGTAAATGGTGATAAATACAAACTGAATGTTGTTGCCTTGGATGATAAATATTTACCTAATGAAACAGCATCAAATGGAAAGCGCTTAGTTCAAGAAAACCAAACACCAATTATATTCTCGCCACATAGCGGTGGCATCTCAGCGTTACAAGTATTTAACGAAGTGGATAATTTCATCGTATCAGCCTATTCGAGTGAACCAGATATTGTTGAGCGTGGGAATACATTAACTGTTAGAATACCGCCGAGCTATGAAGGATATATTGAGCCATTCTCCGATTATGCGATGGATAATTTCGGAAAAAAATTAGCAGCTATTCCACCTGTTACGCAATATGGAAAAGATTGGGCTGAAGCGATTATTCCATACTGGGAAAGTGCAGGAGGAGAAGTGGTTCATAAAGCTTCAGTTGATTACTCAAAAGATACCGACTTTTTTACTCTTTTAACGAATGCATTAAAAGAAGAGCCAGATGTCCTCTTCATTGGTGGACCTTCAGAACCTACTGCTAAAATCGTATCACAGGCAAGACAGCTTGGATATGACGGAGGTTTTATCGTGATGGACCAAGCGAAATTGGATGAAATGAAAAATGTGACAGGTTCATATGATGTATTAGAAGGAGCAATAGGTGTTGTTCCGCTTATATATACAGAATATTCTGGAACAAAGGCTTTTATTGATAAGTATCGTGAAAAGCATGACAAAGACCCAGGTTCTGAAGCAGGGTATCACTATTTAGCAATGTATGTATTTGTAGAGGCAATGAAAGCAGCGGGATCTGTTGATGATGCTAAGCTTATACGGGAACATATAGAAGATGGATTAACTAATTTACCAGATGATAAAAAAGTATATGATTTGAAACATATTGAAGAAAATGGGGCAATCGAAAACTTTATCAGAATGGGTGTAATTAAAGACGGTGAGTTTGAAGAAGTAGATGTAGAATAAAAGGTGGACGTCTGTGAGTGAAGAAAATTCACAGACGTCCTATCTTTTGTTTTACCTTAATTGATAAGGGTATAGAGAAGTAGAAAGTATAAAATGGAGGGATAAAATGGATAATCGAAGTATTCTATTAGTCGAAAGACCAAACGGAATGCCAAGTGATAAAAATTTTGAATTAGTAGAGAGTGGAGAAGTTCCTCGTTTAAATGCAGGGGAGGTATTAATACAAACCATTTACCTTTCTGTTGATCCATATATGAGAGGCAGGATGAGTGGGCGAAAATCATATATTGAGCCATTTGCATTAAATGAAGTGTTATCTGGTGGAATTGTAGGTCAAGTAATGGAATCAAAGGATGGTAATTTTAAAGAGGGTGACTATGTGGAAGGGCGGCTTGGCTGGTCTGATTATAATGTAGCTAAAAGTCATCAAATACGTAAATTAGATCCTTCTATAGCTCCTATATCAACTGCATTAGGTATTGTGGGAATGCCAGGGTTAACAGCTTATTTTGGATTATTAGATATAGGTGAGCCTAAAGAGGGAGAGACGGTTGTGGTCTCTGGAGCAGCAGGTGCCGTTGGTTCAACGGTTGGGCAAATAGCAAAATTAAAAGGCTGTAAAGTGATTGGAATCGCTGGAACGGAAGAAAAATGCCAATATTTAAAAGATGAGCTACATTTTGATGAAGTCATCAATTATAAAACTGATAATATAAAGGATAAGGTTAAAGAATATACACCCGATGGCGTCGATATTTACTTTGATAATGTAGGTGGAGAAATTTCCGATGAAGTAATAAAAAGAATTAATTACAAAGCAAGGATTATTCTTTGTGGACAAATCTCCTCCTATAATGCGACAGAAGTAGAGCACGGCCCGAGAATACAAGGGCTATTGGTACAAAAAAGTGCATTAATGAAGGGATTCATTGTTGGTGATTATGCAGATAATCACGAAGAAGGATTGAAGCAACTTGGAGAATGGGTTAATTCAGGAAAGCTTCAATATCGGGAAAATATTGTGGAAGGTTTAGAAAATGCTCCTCATGCATTTATTGGCTTATTTAAGGGGGATAATTTAGGTAAACAACTGGTTAAAGTGAGTGAAGATTAACATGACCTAACTATAAGGACATGATATTGGAGAAGAATAAATAACCTGTCTATAGCATGATTTGTTCTTCTCCATATCATTGTGAATGGTTGCTGCTGCTACAATCTTTGTAATAGAACAATAAGGGACAATTAGATACATAGATTGGAGGAATGTTATGCAACTATTTGAGCCAAATCATAGCAACTACTCCTTTGAGATATTTTCTACTTCACACCTTGTAATGGTGGTCCTTTTTTTATTAGGATCCTTCTTCTTATATTTCAAGAGAAAAAGGTTAGCCGGACATAAAACGATGTTAAGAGTAATATTTTCATTCCTCTTACTCGTTTTAGAAGGAAGTTATCACTATTGGTTATGGATAGGTGGAAAGTGGGATGTATCATTTGCTTTGCCTCTTCACTTATGCTCGATTAGTGTGCTGCTTTGTTTGCTATTACTTATTTTACAAAAACGTTTGTTCTTTCAATTAACTTATTATATTGGTATTGCGGGAGCGACCATGGCTATCTTGACGCCAGAATTGTTTTTCGGATACCCTCATTTTCGTTATTTTCAATTTTTCTTTATCCATATGATCATCGTATGGACAGCTCTACTTTATATATTTACCTTCAAGTACTCTCCATCAAGTAAAGGGGTTGTAAATGCGTTTATTTCACTTAATATATTTGCAATTATAGCGGCTGTTATTAACTATGTTACGGGTGGAAATTATATGTTTCTTTCCCGAAAACCAGCGACGGGTTCTGTGCTCGACTTTTTTGGACCCTATCCTTATTACATTTTTGTTCTTGAAGCTGTAGCAGTATTGTTATTTGTACTTATGTATCTCCCATTTAAGAATAGGAGGAAAGACCCTCTAGAGGAAAGAAAAACAATTAGTTGATTACATCGGCCCATTTTTCTATAGGTGTCACAAAATGGACAAATAAAATGCAACTATTTTCTTTTGTGTTACATTTTATTTTAGTGATAAAGAACTGTTTATTGTGGATGCTATTGGAAGTTTAGTATGTATTTTCTTTTAAACTGTCATTATATTACATATAAACCATGTTTTTCACGGTTTGTTTTTCATCGTATGACCACTATCATGAATGAGATAATGATAGATTAGGAGTGTACAAAGTGATGAAAAAACAACTCGTGTCAATAGCAGCGGCTACTACTCTTTTTGCGGCAACATATGCAGAAGTTGGAGCGGCGCAAACACATACAGTGCAATCAGGTGATACTTTATGGAAATTGTCTAATACATATAATCTTTCCATCAATCAATTGCTGGAATGGAATCAGTTAAAGAGTTCTACAATTGTTGTTGGTCAAAAGCTGAAGGTTAATGGGACAGAACAAACAAGTACCTATACTGTCAAAAGTGGAGACTCACTTTGGAAAATTGCACAACAACATGGCATCTCTGTCATTGATTTAAAAAACATCAATGGGCTGAGTTCCGATAGGATATATCCAGGTCAGAAATTAAAGCTAAAGGTGAGTTCAGGGGAAGCACCTTCAACCCCTAATACAAACCAATCAACTTATACAGTGCAATCAGGTGATAGCCTCTGGTTAATTGCCTCAAAACATCAGTTATCAGTAGCGCAGTTAAAAAATATAAATAACTTAACAACGGATGTGATCCGTCCAGGTCAGGTTTTAAAAGTGAGTTCATCTAACTCCTCGGCTGGTGGAAATCAAACTAGTAATAACCAACAGTCACAGGTAAATCAATTAATAAAAGAAGCGAAAAAACATATCGGTGTTCCTTATACTTGGGGAGGGAATTCACCATCTTCAGGGTTTGACTGTAGTGGATTTCTAAAATATGTTTTTAATCAAATTGGTGTTTCCATTCCACGAACAGTGGAAACGATTTGGCAAGCGACTACATCTGTTTCATCGCCACAACCAGGTGATATTGTTTTCTTTGAAACGTATAAAAAAGGACCATCACATGCCGGTATTTATTTAGGCAACAATCAATTTATTCATGCTGGAACAAGCACAGGTGTAACAATTGCA
This sequence comes from Cytobacillus kochii, assembly GCF_044790165.1. Taxonomy (NCBI): domain Bacteria; kingdom Bacillati; phylum Bacillota; class Bacilli; order Caryophanales; family Bacillaceae; genus Cytobacillus; species Cytobacillus kochii. The sequence goes on from NZ_CP085254.1 coordinate 2,124,428, forward strand.
GATATGTCTTCAAGTTATTGGAAACCGAAATATTTGGGTGCAAAGACGGCATTATAGTAACTAGATTTAAAAGAGCATTTGGGAGACAGTTCCTAGATGCTCTTTTTTAGGTTAAAAACACTGAATTACCCGATAAATATTCTAAATATTTAAAATTGACAAATTATAATATTTTAAATAAAATATTATATATAGATATATAGTATCGAATACCGATAAAATGAGAGGATGAAAAGTATTGGTTAAATTAGAAGTGCCAACTGTTCAATTGACATCTGATCAGCAGTCATTTAGAAATGAAGTCCGTGCATTTTTAAGAGAAGAAATACAATCCGGGCATTTTACACCTGCATGTGATTCATGGCTAAGTGGAGAATCATCTACTTTTTCGAAAAAGCTAGGTGATAAAGGTTGGATTGGATTGACATGGCCGCAGGCATATGGAGGAAGTGAAAAGAGCGCCATTGAAAGGTATATTTTAACAGAGGAATTGCTTGTAGCAGGTGCACCCGTTGCTGCTCATTGGTTTGCTGATAGACAAACGGGGCCATTGCTTCTTAAATATGGGACGGAAAATCAAAAAAAGACTTTTTTACCGCAAATCACAAAAGGTGAATGCTTCTTTGCTATAGGTTTAAGTGAACCGAATGCTGGCTCTGATTTAGCTGCTATCAAAACCCGAGCAGTACGAACGGATGGTGGCTGGCTACTCACTGGTTCAAAGATATGGTCAAGTGGTGCTCATATCGCTCACTATATGGTCGTGCTATGTCGTACATCACCAGAAGATGAAGAAAATCGCCATGATGGTATGAGTCAGTTAATTGTTGATTTACATGTTAATGATGTGACCATTCGCCCAATCACTTTTTTAACAGGTGAGCATCATTTTAATGAGGTATTTTTTGAAAACGTTTTCGTTCCAGATGAACAAGTGGTCGGTCAAGTCGGGAATGGTTGGAAACAAGGAATGGCAGAACTTGCTTATGAAAGAAGCGGACCAGAGAGAATCCTCAGTACATACCCATTATTTTCAGGCGTAATTGATGAACTAAAAAGGATAAATGATCGAGAAGGATTAAAAGAAATGCTCTCGCTCCTTCCAGAGCTATGGAGCATTAGAAATTTATCTATTGGTGTGGCAAAGTATCTTGACGAGGGGAAGGATGTTTCATTTATTGCCTCACTTGTTAAAGATAGAGGAACAACTTTTGAAACAAAAGTGGCAGAGACGGTGAGGCTAGTATTGTCTAAACACCCTGATTTATTAAATAGTAAGCCTATCGGTGAGCTGTATACACAATCTATTTTGCATGGCCCAGGTTTCACTCTAAGAGGGGGAACAACGGAAATCTTACGAGGAATTATTGCCAAAGGGGTTGTATCAGAATGAGTGAAATAAAAGAGTATATTTATGATTCGGCCAGTAAATTTTTGAAGAAACAATCTACACAGGACTTACTTGAAAAGGGACAAAAGGGGTTATTTGATGATGAGTTATGGGCATCCCTAAATGACATGGGTCTAACAGGAGTAAATATACCGGAAGCATATGGGGGAGTTGGCGGAGATTATGAAGATGGTTTTACAGTTATTAGATTAGTTGGTCAATACCCAATTCCTCTACCTTTACCTGAAACTTTAATTAGTAAATGGATTCTGTCACAGTACGGGATAAAGATCCATCATGATCAACCGTTATCTTTCTATTTTAATGAACAAAACCCTTTGGAAGTTAGGAAACATAACGGCAACTATATTATAAGCGGAGAGGCTTTGAACGTACCTTGGGGAAGGGTAGCAAAAGAAATCGTTGCCCTCGCCAAATGTCAAAACGAGTGGATGATGGTCCTCGTACCAGTAAACGAGTCCAAGATACATGAAGAGGTGAATTTAGCCGGTGAACCACGTGATTCCTTGATTTTTCATGACATTCATATTGGAGGTTCAGCCATCAAAATAATAGAAGATTGTGAGAGTAAGAAAATAGTAGAGCAACTGTATGCATTGGCTAAAGCGGCGATGCTTGCTGGCATTAGTGAACGAGTAGTACAGGAGTGCCTGTCTTATGCAAGTGAGCGTAAACAGTTTGGCAGGAATTTATATCGCTTTCAAGCGGTGCAGCAACATATCTCACTTCTAGTAGGAGAAACCGCTGCTTGCTTAGCTGCTGTTAATAATGCAGTGGAAATGCTTCAGGGTAGTAATGATTCGTTGTTTATCATGTTGACGAAGATAAAGGTGAGTTCCGTTGCAGGGGATATTGCGATGACCGCTCATCAGCTCCATGGAGCCATTGGGATGACATATGAACATACGCTGCATCATTTAACAAAACGGTTATGGTCGTGGCGTGATGAAGCTGGAAATGAACGCTATTGGCAAGGGGAATTAAGCACATATATAGCACACAGTCCAGCCACTATTTGGTCACTATTAGTGGATAATCACGAAGTTAAATCCATTTTATAAGGAGGTAAAGAGAATGTCTGATTTACATTTTGAGGTAAGAGACGGAATTGCACAAATTATATTAAACCGCCCAGATGCAATGAATGCGTTTAGTGAGGAAATGCTTGATTTATGGATTGACGCACTACAGACTGTGCGAGATTCTAATGATATACGTGTTGTGATTGTTAAAGGAAATGGAAAAGGCTTTTGTGCTGGTGGGGATATGAAAGAAATGAGTGCAGGCAGGGGATTTTATCGCTCTGATGAAGATCGTGTAACCACTGGTCTTGCAAGAAAAAATTCTCTATGGAAAAAGGTACAACGAATTCCTTTATTATTGGAAGAGATTGATCAACCTGTTATTGCACAAATTAATGGAGCGGCATTTGGGGCAGGTCTTGATATGGCATTAATGTGTGATATCCGCATTGCCGCAGAAGGTGCGAAGCTATCTGAAAGTTATACAAAAGTCGGCTTAGTTCCTGGGGATGGTGCTGCTTATTTTCTTCCGAGAATAGTTGGTATAGACAAAGCTTTAGATATGCTTTGGACAGCGAAAGTATTGACGGCTAGTGAGGCGAAAGAAATGGGATTGGTCACATTTGTAATTGCTGATGATGAGCTGGAAGGTTTTACAGAGAACTATGCCAAAAAATTAGCAAATGGACCACAAACGGCCATTCGCTTCATTAAAAGAGCTGTCTATCAAAATCAAACAATGAGCCTAAGGTCATCATTAGATATGATTTCTTCGTTTATGGCAATCACAACCGAATTAGAAGATCATCGTGAAGGAGTAAAAGCGGTAACAGAGAAGAGAAAACCGAAATTTCAATGAATAGATGTGAAGGGGGGAGGTAGTCGTGGATAGAGCCTTGGATGGAATTAGAGTATTGGATTTATCAAGAGTTTACGCTGCACCGGCTGGTTCAATGATATTAGCTGATTTAGGTGCCGATGTAATTAGAATAGAATCACCTATGGGTACTGATAGCATGCGAGATTGGGGACCATTTATGAATGGTCACAGCAGCTATTATTTTACAGCCAATCGGAATAAACGTTCTATTACTCTTAATTTAAAATCTCATGAAGGATTAACTATTTTTAAGCAGTTAGTAGCGAAAGCTGATATCGTCCTTGAAAACTTTAAAACAGGGACATTGAAAAAGCTTGGTATTGACTTTGATGAATTAAAAAAAATCAATAATAGGATTATACTTTGTTCTGTAACAGGCTTTGGACAAACAGGTCCAATGCGAACAGAACCAGGTTTTGATCCAGTTATTCAAGCGATGAGTGGATTAATGGATGTGACAGGTCACCCTGATGGTGAGCCAACAAAAGTGGGGATTCCAATTGCGGATATTCTTACCTCTAAATATGTCGCTATAGGTATCTTAGCCGCTTTAAGGATGAGGGATAATAATGGTGTGGGTCAGCATATCGACTTATCTTTACTAGATGTGCAAATCAGCTCAATGGCCAATATTGCGAGTGGCTACCTAAATACTGGTATGGAATCTAAAAGATTAGGCAACCAACATAATAATGTTGTTCCCTATCAAGTTTTTGATTGTAAAGACCAACCTCTAATGATTTGTGTAGGAAATAACCATTTGTTTAGTCAATTATGCACACTATTAGATAAATCAGAATGGGTAAATGATCATAGGTTTCAAACCAACGAAAAACGCTTAGAGTATAAAGATATCTTAGTCCCATGGATAGCTGAACAAATGTTAGCAAATACAGCAGACAATTGGTTGGAGAAGTTTTCCCAATACGGTATTCCTGCTGGAAAAGTTAATCGTATTACGCAAGCCTTCAATGATCCGCAAGTAATTGCAAGAGAAACGGTTGGAACAATGTCACATCCAGTGATGGGAGAGGTGAAATTAACGAAAAGTCCTTTACGGTTTTCTGGATTAAACATCAGATGGGTTCTGCCACCACCAATCCTCGGAGAGCATACAAATTTGTTCTTACAAGAAGAATTAGGTTTGGGTGAGGGGGAGATAGCAGCATTAAAAAAACAAGGGGTTATATGAGAAAGATCTATATTTTAAAACATTTGTATGATTGAATAGCTCATCTACCAATTTTCATTTGAATAATATAACACCTTTTTACCGATGTGTTGGTTCCAGAAAGATACTTCATTAGATATTTTATTTTAAATGGAGGAGAAACTCCTGTTTTTTCTCATCATTCCTTACCAAATTACCTGGCAAATGTGAAGCAGGATATGTGCCGGAAGTAGTAAAAGCTAAGTAAAATATGTGTTGATATCCATCACTACATGGTAAAATATAGATGAGGATGAATATGATGAGGAGGAAGAAATGAATGAGTTTCTTTTCTAAAGTTTTAGCTAGTGTGGGTATAGGTGGCTGTAAAGTGGATACAAAACTTGCAAAAGCATCTTTTGTGCAAGGCGAACAAATCGACGGTGTCATTGCAATCACCGGAGGGAAAATAGATCAACAGATTGAACATTTATATATAGAAGTATGCTGTAAATATGATGTCGAAAATGATGATAATGGGGTAAGCACACAAACAGCAGTTCTATGTCGTCAATTGATTACACAAAATATAACCGTTTTAGAAGGTGAAGAAAAAGAAGTGCCTTTTTCTTTTCAATTACCTTATGATACACCGATGACTTACGGAAAAACAAAAGTTTGGTTACAGACTTCAGGAGATATTAAGAACGCAATGGATCCTAACGACACAGACTTTATAAAGGTTGAGCCTAATCAATTATCTTCTTCCATTTTACATAGCATGGAGGATATTGGATTTAGGTTAAGAGAAGTAGTATGCGAGGAAGTACCTAGAAGATTAAGAGATAAATATCCGTTTGCTCAAGAGTGGGAATTTGTTCCTACTAGTGGAGAGTTTCGAGGCCGGTTGGATGAAATAGAATTAATCTTCATGAAGCAAAACGAAAGTAATGTGGAATTACTCATTGAAGTCGACCGTCGAGCAAGAGATTTTGGCTCCTTTCTTTCAGAACTTATGGAAACAGATGAGACGAAATTAAGAGTCTATTTGTCTGTAAATGATATCCCTCAAATGGAAGCGAAACTTACAGAGCTCATTCGTAAATATGCTTAAAATGTAACAATAACTAATGGTTGTATGCTGGAAGTAAGTAAAATAATAGCCTAATAGAAGCTTAACAAGTCAATGATTTTAGCTATTATGTTTGTTTATGTATGTGATTTTCTGCGAACATATCAGAGGATAATCTTCATTGGATATGTTCGCATTTGTCGTTTCAAGCATATAAAGTCAATCTATAGATGTTCTAATAAATCAGAATTTTTGAATTAATCGATGGGTTTGTTATACTTGTATTATGTTTAATTAAGTAAAATAATTGCTATACATACAGGAGAGGTTTGGAAAGGGGTAGAAAAAATGAAAGCGGTTGTATTAAAAGACAAAATGAAAAAAGGAGATATGATTGCTCCATTATATTATGAAGAAGTAGAGACACCACAGCCCAAAAAAGGTGAAGTGCTTGTGAGATTACATTATGCTGCTGTTAATCGTCGGGATGTATTTATCCGATATGGTGCTTATCCTGGGATTGCGGTACCTTCTGTTTTAGGTTCTGATGGGGCAGGTGTCATTGCAGCATTAGGTGAGGGGGTTTCAGGTATCGCTGTAGGTAGTGAAGTTGTCATCAATCCAGGGCTTGATTGGGGAGATAACATTGACTATCCTCAAGCTAAACATACAGTACTTGGTGTTCCCTCAAACGGGACTTATGCACAGTATGTGACAGTACCTGCTGAGAATGTGCTACAAAAACCTTCCCATTTAACATTAGAAGAAGCAGCTGCCATTCCTTTAGGCGCACTTACAGCATACCGAGCCGTTGTCACAAAAGGAGAGGTCAAACCATCTGATACCGTTATTATTCCGGGTATTGGGGGAGGTGTTGCGACTTTTGCATTACAAATTGCTGTTGCAAAAGGAGCGACGGTCTTTGTTACCTCAAGCAGTGATGAGAAAATTGCTTATGCTAAGGAACTAGGGGCTACTGATGGAGTAAACTATCACAATGAGGATTGGGTGAAGGAATTAAAAGCACTGTCAGGTGGTGCCGATTTAAGTATTGATAGTATTGGTGGATCTACCTTTAATGATCTCATCTACTTGGCTAAACCTGGTAGTAAAATCGTCTCCTTTGGTGCGACATTAGGACCGGTAGAGCAAGTTGTGATGCCAAGAATCTTTTTTAAGCAATTACATATTCTAGGGACAACAATGGGTAGTGCTTCTGAATTTAAATCAGTGATTGATTTCTACGAGGCTCATAAGTTAAAGCCAGTAATTGATGGAGTATATGATCTACAAGATATTGAAAATGTCCATGAGAAAATGGATAAAGGAAAGGTATTTGGGAAAATGGTTTTAAAAATACCGCATGACTAAGATGGAAAAATGGTATAAACCATTATTTATCGTTGCCAGGCCAGCTATGAAATTATCATCCACTCATCAAAGATATCAAATCCCAACTGACATGCAAAAATGAAAAACATATAAAATAAATAGCAAAAGGTTGATCTTATCATTACTATAAGTTCAACCTTTTTATGCTGCTTAATGATAATTATTCAGGTTTCCATGAGCTAAATCTTTTTTCAATTAAACCGATAATGCCGGTGAGAATGACACCAGAAACAGCGATTACAACGACACCAACAAACATTTCCGCAGTTTTTAAATTTTGGCCTGCATGTGTGAGATGATAACCAATCCCAGCTGTAGATGCATACATTTCTCCAACGACAATTGCGATTAATCCCTGTCCTAGCCCTAAGCGAATACCGTTTAGAAGAAAAGGAACCGTGGAGGGGAGAGCAATTGTTTTGAATATTTGGAATTCAGATGCGGTAAAACTACGAGCTGCTTTAATTAAGTTTTGATCTAGAGTGGACATGGCCTTTTGTGCACTCATGACAATAGGAAAAAATGCCATTAAAAATACGACGACGATTTTAGATGCCACACCAATCCCAAAAGCAATGATGATTATGGGTAATAATGCAACTTTTGGCGTAACGTATAGAGCGGATACAAATGGACTAATAATACTGTTGAAAATACGATTCCACCCGGCAAATATGCCAATCGGAATCCCTATCGCCATCGCCAGTATAAACCCAAATGAAAATTCATATGCACTAACACCTAGATGCTGCCAATACCTAGGATCTGCAAAAAGTGTCGTGGCCGCTTCAACAATTTTAATAGGTGAGCTTATAAATAGGGGGTTAATAAGCTTATAATAAGAAATCAATTCCCAAGAAATTAAAAATAGAATAACGGAAGTTACACTAATCCAGACGGTGCTTTTTTTTGTTTTTATTTTTAGCGATTTATTTTTCACTGGAATGGTGGATGTCATTTCGGTTTTACTCACTCAATGTCTCCTCCTTAGGCGAATCCTTGTTTTGCTGACTCATTTTCTATTAACTGCCAAATACGGTCAACATATTGTAGAAAATGTGGTTCTCTTTTTATCTTCAATTCTCTTGGTCTTACTAAATCAATCGAAATATCTTCTACTAAATGGCCAGGTCTTGCACCAAACACAAAAACGCGATCAGCTAAAAAAACAGCTTCGTCGATTTGATGGGTGATAAAAATACTTGTTTTTTTCGTTTCACTCCATATTCTCACAAGTTCCTGTTGCATAAATTCTCTTGTTTGTGCATCAAGAGCGGAAAATGGCTCATCTAAAAGGAGTAAGGAGGGTTCTACTGTTAAGGCTCTTGCAAGGTTTACTCGTTGTTGCATACCACCAGATAGTTCATGCGGATAATGACTTTCAAATCCTTTGAGGCCAACCATTTCGATATATGTTTTCGCTAGCTCTCTTGTATCAGGACTCAGTCTCTTTTGTAATTCTACCCCATATAAGACGTTGTCCATTACATTTCTCCATGGAAGGAGACTCGGAGATTGAAAGACCATAGAGCGATCTTTCCCAGGTCCGACTATTTTCTTATTATCTAAAAGAATGGACCCATTACTCGGTTCAATAAAACCGATCACCGTATTTAAGAAAGTTGTTTTTCCACAACCTGATGGACCGACAATACAAATAAATTCTCCTTCTTGAATGGAGAGGTTAATATTTTTTAAAGCAGTTACCTCTTGACCGGTTTTATGGTTCATATAAGTGACATCGAGGAATTGACTTTGCAGTTTAGGTAATGATTGTGTATCTTTCATCGTACCCTTCCTTTCCTATTATTTTGGGAAAGCCTCTTTTAAGTAACGATTTGTCCAAAGTTTTTCTTCAGCCGTATCATGAGTTTGGCTTACACCAGAAATTTCACTTAATTCAACTAAAGGGTCTTGTGCGTGATCCCATGCAGCTTGAGTCATTTCACCATACCCGACATAGGTTGGTTTTAATGAAGTGAGCGATTTTTCTAATATTGCTTGATCAACTCCTTCAAAATACCCTGTAATTAATCCAGCAGCTTCATCTGGATTGTCCCGAGTAAATTCAATCGCTTTTCCTAATGCTCTTACAACTTTTGTAGTAAGTTCAGGGTTGTCTTCGATATAGTCTCTTTTCGCAAAAACAATCTCCCAAGCTAGTTCCGCGTACATTTCTTCTTCACTTAGTTCGAGTGCAAGTGAACCACCATCTTCTGCTTCAACCAGTGCAGAGAATGGAGGTGACGCAATTCCACCATCAATAATACCTTCTTGCATTCCACCGACTTTTGATCCTGTTCCTTCCATTTTTACTGTTTCAAGGGTCGATTGATCTTGTCCATACTTTTCCATTAAATAACGTAAATAAACATCGCCGGAATCTCCCACTTGATTAGAGCCAATTTTTGCACCAGCTAATGCTTTTACTTTCTCCTCAACAGTGGATTCCTTTGTTATGCCTTTTTCTTTCATAAAGGTTTCAGACAGCGCTACTTCATATGTGAGAGCAGAATTTAATCCTTGGATGGCTACAAGGTCTTCTCCTGCTTCAATGGCAGATAACATGGCACGTGGTGCTGCTAGCGCAAATTGTGTATCTCCTGAAAGAATAGTCGCTGTTACTTGGGAACCACCACCACCTGAAGCAATATTTGCCTCGATCCCTTCGTCTTCAAAATATCCTTTTTCAATTGCTACATAGAGAGGAGCGAAGGAAAGAATTCGTGCTGGTTCTGCAAAAGTAAGTGCGGTCTTCCCATCCTCTGAAGTAGAAGAAGCATTCCCACAAGCTGTCAGAAAGAGCAATGTTGACAGTAATAAAGTGAATAAATTGCTTTTCATGTTAAATCCTCCTTTGTTTTATATATAATACATAGTTTTAAATATACAAAAAAGATTTGATTAATGTCAATATTATTTGAATATTTTATTTATTTTGATGAGTTCAATATACCTTTTACCGATTCTAGAGTATAAAGATAGTCAAAGGAGAATTTCGTCTTTTAATCTAATTAAAGAACGCTATGTATGAATGGATTATTCTCCAACATTTGATGATTCAACCGTTTATTATCAGTTATAATGGTAAATAAGGGAGGTGGGTTGATGAAGCCTAAACCGATTTATGTGGAGGTTGATATCAATCGTGAGCTAGATGACGTTTGGACATACACACAAGAACCTACTAAGCATGTGGAATGGGATATCAGGTTCTCAAACATTCACTATGAAGAAATATTGGATGATGATGTACAAACTTTTACATATAAGCGGAATATCCCACCATTTTTAGAAATAATAGGGTGGGGGAAAACAAGAGGTAGCGTAGATAGGGATGGAAAAAAGACTTCATCGCTTCATTTCGGTACCGATTATTCGCTTTCGCCAATAAGGGAAGGTAGAGGATACTGGAAATATGAAACTAAAGGAGAAAATAAGACATTATTTATTACCCAATATGACTATGATGTCCCATTAGGTAGGTTAGGTATGTTGCTAGATAACTATTTTTTCCGACCTTTATTAGGATGGTCAACGGCGCTTAGTTTCGATGTATTGCGAAGATGGTTAGAAAAAGGGGAAAGTCCTCAGACGCAATATCGAAATTTTATCATTCACTGGATAGTTACTTTTCTATTTGCTTTTATATGGATCTATCACGGTTTAGTTCCTAAATTGATTACACAACATCCTTTAGAGGTGCAAATGATTACTGATGTATTGCCAGTCTCATATGCGCATGCGAAAATATTGACCATAATAGCTGGTGTAGGTGAGATTGCCTTTGGCTTAAGTTTTTTATTCATTCAGCGAAAAGGTAAGCTGTTTATAATAGCCCTCTTGCTTTTATTTGCTTTAGGCATAGCGGCAATTGTCGGAATTCCATCTTTAATGACTGCCCCCTTTAATCCTTTTACGTTTAACACTAGTTTAATTATACTTGCCCTGATTGGGTGGTTAAGTTCGGCTCATCTACCGTCTGCTAAAAATTGTAGGAGAGTGAAAAAGCGCAAATGACTATGTATGAGCAAGTATTAGGTGAACATTTTGAAAAATTACATAAGAGAATGCAGCAAAGATACCGTTTCAATGAGGCAACTTTTATAGGAAAAGGGAAAATGGACATGATTGAAAATAAATGGTGGCTACGCCCTTTTTTATATTTAGCGACAAAAAGACGCTTAATGTTCCCTGAACATGGTAAAAATATTCCGTTTGAAGTGAAAAATACGTTGAATGTAGAAAAAAACGAAGTGTATTGGGAGCGGAAGTTTTTCATTGGTGGGAAAGTACGTTTTTTTGATGCAAACATGAGGTGGAATGAACAGACGAGAGAAGTGGATGATTTTTTAGGATATCCGTCCCCTTTATACTCATCACTTTGTTTTCAAGTACAACCTTGTGGTGGTCTAAAGATTGTGTCGGGTCGGCAAAAGTTGCTTATTGGTAAACACGAGGTAGAGATTCCCTCTTTCTTTCAAGTAAAAGCAGAGGTGTATGAACAATTTGATGAGAAGATTGGCCGGTTTCGAATTAAAGTAAAAGTAATGAATCGGCTTATAGGTACATTGTTCACATATGAAGGGACTTTTATTGATGAATAGACAGAAAAAAACATTACTTATCCTATACATCATTTTATTTATTATCACACTTCTCGTATCAATCGATAGTGGCTATTTTTTACTTTTGACCGTAGCACAAATGATTTATGTTCCGACAATGATCTTGCTTATTGTTGAGAAAGGGGATTGGATAGACAGATACGGATGGCTATTCATTACAATTGGTGTCCTTTCGATTTTTATACTAACGGTTTTCACTTCAGGTGTGACCAATTGGTTTTTCTCTACAATTTATCTGTTCTATACGGTTTTCATATGTTTTTATGGGGTATGGCGCTTTCTAAATCGAGGTTTCACTCTCTTTGAAGAATTTTTGATTGATGTTGGCTTGATTTATTTTGCAATTGGAGGATTATGGACATTTGCTCATTATAATGGAATTGATACTGGTTTTTCTCCAATGATTACTTGGTTAACGAGTATCCATTTTCATTATGCTTCTTTTTTACTACCGGTTTTTGCTGGTTTTTTAGGACGCGTACTAAAAGGGAAGCGAAGGGGTTTTTATTACTGTAGCACAGCCGTCCTTATTGCACCGCTTCTTCTTGCAATTGGCATTGCTGTTTCTTATTGGTTAGAAGTAGTATCCGTCGTTCTTTATATATATGGAATCTATGGACTGATTTATTATGCATTAAGAGCACGAATTCATAGATTGTTTTACAAATCCTTAGCTGTCATTTCATTTGCTTCCTTAGGTGTAACCATTTTATTTTCTGTTGCCTATATCATAAGTCGATTTGGTGGAAATGAAGGGATTACTATTCCTTTTATGCTTCAATTTCATGGTATAACGAATAGTGTCTTTTTTGCTTTATGTGGTTGCTTAGCTTGGTTTTTTATCCGACCCCAAAGTCGTTTTGTTAAGCATAATATCCCATTGAGTCATGTGAGAGGTGGCATGATGGTTGGTGAAGAAGTTTTAACTAAAGTGAAAGACAATAGAAAAGTAGAGGGACTTGTTGAAGAACTACAAAGTTATTCATCCCGTTCGATTCCAAAACCATACCGAGATTTTTATGAACATACGGGCGAGTTTCGCTTGTATGCAACTGTACATTGGGCTAAATGGTTTAAACCATTAGCTTTCTGTTATTACCAAGTGAGCCGCTTCGTTAAACAAATCCATTTACCCCTCCATAGCAATAAAATAGAAATGAACGGTGAGTTGGTATCGGTCTCATCTAAAGTCGATGGGCGAACAAATCCCCGAGCGTGGGTGAGAAAAATAAACAATGACGTTTGCTTTATTGCTTTATATGCAGCACATGAACATTTAGGGAAAAAATATATGAATATAAGTCTACCCCTTCCTTTCTCTGCTATGACCGGTATTCTTTCACTAAAGATGGATAAAGAGAACTTAGTATTAACTAGTTTTCAAGAAAATGAGCAGTCGCATGAAGGGATATATTTTCAATGGAGAAATCACTTCTTCCGTTTGCCATTAAATGAAAAATTTACGATGTTTGTTTCAAAAGATGGCAAGTTAATGGCGCATCATCATATGTGGATATTCGGAATCTCTTTTCTTTTTATCTCCTATGAGATTGAAAATAGGCAGGAAAAAAATACTTAGAGTAGAACTATATTAGCATGATTAAATGATAGGTTGCTAAGGAGTGCCTTAAATGGGAAAGATGTTAATAAAAGGATTTCGTATGTTAGATGGGAAGAAATTTTATATACGACATGCTGAAAGCTCGGATGCCAATGAGTTGCTACTGTTTACTAAGGATGTCATAGAGCAATCTCCTTATTTATTGATTGAGCCCAATGAATATCAGCTTTCCTTCAAACAGCAACAGCAAAAAGTTCAGCAAATACTTGAAGGTCCAAGTAAGTTATTGTTAATTGCTGTTTTTGGAGAGGAGATTATTGGCAGGTTAGATTTTAGTGTAGCCAGTCGAAAGAAAATTGCGCATACAGGAACTTTCGGGATGAGTGTGAGTCACTCTTTTCGTGGAAAAGGGGTAGGAAAAGCGTTACTTTCAAGTTTACTTTTATGGGGTAGACAACATCCAAAAATAGAAAAAATAGAGTTAGAAGTGCTGGCTGAAAATAAAGCTGCTATCCACTTGTATGAGAGTGCGGGTTTTGCAGTCGAAGGTGTTAAAAGGCAGGCAGTGAAAAAAAGTTATAATGAGTATGATGATTTAATCTTAATGAGTTATTTTTTCGATAATAGCAGAATGTAAAGAAGAAAAAAGGTGATGAAAGGAATCATCACCTTTTTTCTTACTTTTGTTTGTTAAAAGCTTCCTTCACATCGCCGAACTTTTCTTTAACTGTTCCTTTCACTTGATCCATCTTACCTTCAGATTTTTTTGATGTATTATTTGTACTATCACCATATTCTTCTTTCATTTTTCCTTTTACTTTATCTTTAAGACCATCCATTTGCTCTTTATTCATTTGTACCACTCCTTTTGAAGTTTGTTACATTTATTCCCTTAATCAAAAAACTGAAACCTTTTTCTTCGATTATTCGTTTATGAAACTGATAAACTATTGAAAAGAGACAACTTTGTGTGGGGGAAAAGAAAAGGTGAAGATGGTGAAAGTTTTTAGGGCGTTTGTATTTGTGCTCATATTAATTATTATTCTATTGTTATTTATCCAATATTTATTCGGTTCATTATTTAAGTATAAAGATGTACCCTTACCAGTTGAGGTTCATCCCGAAGTAAGAGCTAAGACAGAACAGCTAATCACATCATTAGAAGACAAAGGAATCAATATATTGATTACAGATGATTATCGCAGTTTACATGACCAAGATGAGCTGTATGCAAAAGGGCGAACTGAAGAAGGAAAGATTGTCACACATGCTAAAGGTGGAGAATCGTATCATAATTATGGGTTAGCTGTTGATTTTGCACTAGTCACAAAAGGTGGAGAAGTAGTATGGGATATGACATATGATGGGAATGGAAATGGCCAAGCTGACTGGGATGAAGTAGTTGCAGAAGCGAAAAAATTAGGTTTTGAATGGGGTGGGGATTGGCAGCATTTTAAAGATTACCCGCATCTACAATATGACTTCGGTTTATCGATTAATGAATTACAAAGGGGGAAAAGACCACCAGAAGAAGAATAAATACGGTAAGGGAGGGATTGAGTGTGGTGGATATTGCTGCTGTAACAAAAGAGGAAGGCTTTGATCTGCATTTGCATACGACTGCTTCAGATGGTGAACTAACACCTCTTGAGTTAATGCAATATGCTGTTGAAAAAAGATTAAAGACTATCAGTATTACAGATCACGATACGATTAATGGTGTGGAAGAGGCATATAGCATCTCCCACAATCTCCCTATTCAACTCATTAGAGGGATTGAGCTATCATCAACATATAAAGACAGAAGAATTGATATATTAGGATACAATATTCACCCAACTAATCATCTTAAAAAAAAACTTGCATTTATTTATGAAAATCGGTTAGATCGTGCCAACAAGATGGTAAAACTGTTAAACTCTTATGGTGTGCATATTAATATGAGAGATATTAGAAAACAGATGGTAGGAGAGCTAATTTGTCGTCCCCATATTGCCATGGCTATAGTTGAAAAGGGCTATGCATCGTGCAAGAATGATGCTTTTCGGCGATACATTGGTGATGATAGCCCAACACATGTTCCACTCGATACGATGTCTGTGGAAGAGGCGATTGCCACTATTCATGAGGCTGGTGGACATGCTGTGCTAGCTCATCCCCGTCTCATAAAAGATGATCAATTAGTGTTAGAATTACTGCGTTTAGGTCTCGATGGTATTGAAGTTTGGCATCGCAGGCATACGAGTAAAGATGTGAAAAAATACAAAAGAATGGCAAAAAAATATGAGATTCTGCAAACAGGTGGATCAGATTTTCATACATATGCCCACTATTTGGGTGAATTTGGTTATAAACGATAATAGAATTATGGAGGTTTGTCATGCCTATTTGTCAACATTGTCATCACAAATGGAGTTGGATGCAAACATTTAAAAGACTATTTACTATTAGAAGGACAATAAGGTGTATGTATTGCGGTGAAAATCAATATCAAAGTGTAAGGTCAAGAAAAGTTACTTTCTTTCTACCGCTCGTTACCTCATTTATGATCGCTTTTATTTATCTTTTTAATCCTTCGCAAAACATTGTATATCTATTCAGTGGCTTCATATTTATCCTTATTTGTCTTGTCATGCCTTTTTTTATCCGTTTCATTAAGGATGATGATGTAATGTAGTGAACTAATGAAGAACTAAATTTTTGCTTGCTATGATGATATGGTAAATACCATTTCATCATAGCTTTTTTTCATTATATATACTCCACTGGCTTCTCCCCCTTAGGTATATGTTTCAATTTTATCTTTCAAAGACTTGCCTATAGCAAAGTCGAGATACAAGCATAAATTAATATTAGATAAAAAAAGTGCTATGGTCTAGTAATAGAAAGGAAAGGGAGTGAAGGGATGAAGATCATGACAATTTTGGGGACAAGGCCAGAAATTATTCGCTTAAGTTTAATCATAAAAAAACTCGATCAATTAATTGATGAACATCTTATTGTACACACTGGTCAGAATTTTACAAACGAATTAAGCGATATCTTTTTTAAAGAACTAGGCTTAAGACAACCTGATTATATATTAGCATCAAAACAACAATCACTAGGAAAACAATTAGCAAAAATGTATAGCGAGCTAGAAGGCATATTACAAGATGAGGCACCAGATAAAATTCTCGTATTAGGAGACACCAATAGTGGACTCAGTGCTATTTTAGCTGAGCGCATGGGTATTCCAGTATACCATATGGAAGCGGGGAATCGTTGTTATGATTTAGAAGTGCCTGAAGAGAAAAACCGCCGTGTAATTGATGCGATTTCAACAGTTAATCTTCCTTATACACCAGGAAGTAAAGAAAATTTATTAAGAGAGGGGATAGCCCCACAAAGAATTTATACTTCAGGCAATCCGATTAATGAAGTCATCCAACACTATTCGCCACAAATTAATCAAAGTAATATCTTAACCTCATTATCACTACAAAAAGGAAATTATTTGTTACTTACTGCACATAGAGCTGAAAATGTCGACCATCAAGAAAGGCTGCTTGAGATCTTAAATGGTGTTAATCAAGTAGCTGATCATTTTAATAAACGTGTCATTTGCAGTATTCATCCCCGCACAAAATCCAAAATCGATCACCTTACCGATTTCGTTCTACATCCATTAGTCGAATTCCATCAGCCATTTGGTTTTTTTGATTTTGTACAACTTGAGAAAAATGCTTTCTGTGTATTAACGGATAGTGGAACAGTCCAAGAGGAGTGCTGTTTATTCTATATTCCAACTGTTACGATCCGCCATACAACAGAAAGACCTGAAACATTAGCCTGTGGAAGTAATATGATTTCTGGTATTGATGCAAAAAGAATACTTTTCTGTGCAAAAATAATGACGAGTCAGCCGACAAGTTGGAAATTGCCTGAAGGCTACGAAGCAGAGGATGTTTCAGATAAAGTAATCAAACTACTATTAGGGGGACTGACAGTTGTTTAAAGATAAAATCATCTTAGTAACCGGCGGTACAGGGTCTTGGGGCTATGAACTCGTCGAACAATTACTTTTCTTTCAACCGAAAGAGATAAGAATACTATCTAGAAATGAGTCAAATCAATTTTCAATGAAGGAAGCATTCGATCATCATCCTTCATTACACTTTTTAATTGGAGATATAAAAGAAAAGGATGCCATGATTGAAGCAACACAAGGAGTACATTATGTTTTTCACCTTGCGGCACTTAAGCATGTTCCTGTATGTGAAGACCAGCCGATTGAGGCATTAAAATCCAATGTGATTGGAACACAAAATGTCATAGATGCAGCGATTATTAATAAAGTGGAAAGAGTTGTATATATATCCACAGATAAAGCTTCTAACCCGTCGAACTTCTACGGTTTATCTAAAGCGATGGGGGAGAAATTGATTATCCATGCCAATACTTTAAACTCGGCCACAAAGTTTGTTTGTATAAGAGGAGGAAACGTACTTGGTACAAATGGAAGTGTCATTCATGTGTTTAAGAGACAAATACAAGAAAAGGGAAAGGTAGGCATCACCGATCCAAGAATGACAAGATTTTTCTTAACAGTAGAGGAAGCGATCAAATTGGTATTTAAAGCAACTTTTGAAAGTATCGGTGGCGAAACATTTGTAATGAAAATGCCAGCATGTAAAATTACTGACCTCGCTGACTTATTAATTGAAGCATCAGGAAAACCGAATATTGGAACAGAAATTCTTGGAGTAAGACCAGGAGAAAAAATCCATGAACTTTTACTATCAGATTATGAAAGTACAATGACCGTCACTTATGATGATGAATACTATGTTATCCTACCCTCTATCCATATCGATGGTTTGAAGGCTTATTATAAAGATTATCAACCAATTAATCTAGAAGAATATAATTCTGGTCAATCGTTAATGGATAAAGAGGAGCTGAGAAAGATGTTGAAGAAGGGCGGGTTTATTTAAAATGAAATTATTAATTTTGGGAGGGAAGGGCATGGCAGGTCACATGCTTGCCTCCTATTTTCATGCTTATTCCACCTTTGACGTCTACACAACTTCAAGAGAACATTCAGAAAGTGATCATCAACTATATTTAGATGTGACCCGTACAACTGATGTCGAAGAGGTTATAGATAAGGTACAACCGGATATCGTTATAAATTGTGTTGGTATCTTAAACGAGCATGCAAGTGCTAATACAAAGCTTGCCTTTCAAGTGAATAGTCTGCTGCCACAAGCGTTGGCAAGTATTATGGAAAAAAGGGGCGGTCGTCTCATCCATATTAGTACTGACTGTGTGTTTTTAGGCGATAAGGGTGGCTATACTGAAGAAGACATAACAGATGGTACATCTATTTATGCGCAATCGAAGCAATTAGGTGAAGTATCTTCACCTCCCCATTTAACTGTAAGAACATCAATTATAGGTCCGGAGTTAAAGAAGGATGGTATCGGCTTATTCTTATGGTTTATGGAACAAACAGGTACCATAAAAGGTTTCAGTAATGTGTATTGGAATGGCGTAACGACTTTCGAATTAGCGAAAGCGATTCATCAAATGATCAAGGAGGATATACAGGGACTGTATCATCTGGGTATGCATCAAGCTGTTTCTAAATATGAGCTCTTATCTTTAATAAAAGAAGTATTTCACAAAGAAGATGTATCGATTATCTCTGATGATGTAGTAAAGTTAGATCGAACAGTGCAAACGGTAAGGAAAGATTTTTCTTATCCACTACCATCATATAAAGAAATGCTCATTGAGCTTAAAGAAGAGATGGAAAGAATGAAGGAAAGAGAATAATTGTCATCAGCTATAAGGAAAAACTGCACCTCTAATGGTTAGACACATGACC
The DNA here is from genome assembly GCF_044790165.1 of Cytobacillus kochii. Taxonomy (NCBI): domain Bacteria; kingdom Bacillati; phylum Bacillota; class Bacilli; order Caryophanales; family Bacillaceae; genus Cytobacillus; species Cytobacillus kochii. Next base: position 2,143,416 of record NZ_CP085254.1, read on the forward strand.
TAACAATTGGAGGTGCAGTTCATCCTTAAATTCTGCGGAGGGTTCGTTTGTATGTTTGCCATCTCATTATTTAAAACTTATACGATTATTCGCATTTAGATTTTTAGCGAAACAAACCGGATTGATCGTTTTTTTGAAGTTTTTTCTGTATCGCCTGATGATAGAGGCATAGTACTTGTTTAATGGCATTTGCTAACGACCAGTGATGAGTAGCAAACTCAAATGCGCTTATACCAATACTTTTTCTGACCTTTTCTTCATGTAGTAAGAATGCGATTTTTTCAGCTAGTTTTTTTGAATCTCCTATCGGTGTTAGAAATCCTGTTACGCCATCTTCAATCATTTCAGGTATGCCTCCTACATCACTGGCGATAATAGCTAATCCTGATAGTTGTGCTTCGATAATTGATAAGGGCTGGTTTTCTGAGAGTGTTGGTAAAATGAATAGATCAGCTTGTTGTAATAGAGAGGGGACATCATTTCTTTCTCCTAAAAAGAGAATTTGATTTCTTAAGTGATAATCATTCGTTCGTTTTTGTAGATGCTGTTTTACTTCGCCATCACCAATGATCCAACAACCCCAGTTATTATTTTGTTCTTTCACATATGACAATGCTGTGATCAAATACTGTACACCTTTTGCTTTAATGAGTCTACCTGTATATATTAATAGTTGTTGTCTTTTTTTTCTTTTTCTAATATGGTTTGCAGGTTTTGCAGCTCGTAATAAGAAATCATCAATATCAAACCCATATTGAAGGATAGTTAGTTGATGACTCTTTGATGTGAATATCATTACATAAAATACGTTTCATCCATTCATTAGCTACAATAGTGGTATAACCTGCCCTTTAACCGGTGTATTCTAAATTCTTAAAATACGATAAATTCTCCAGTTTTGATAAAGGATCTTGGAAAAACTGTTCTTTTATTTCTTTTGTCAGGGATCCATGTATAGTTGTAATGAGAGCCGGGTGTTTGAGTTTTAAGTGATCAATTGCACGGGCTGCAATAACGTCTTGTTCATGTATGATATGCTTCCAAATCCATTTGAGCAGCTGCCTTCTCGTATTCCTTGCTTTGATAAGCGGTATATTTAATAATTTATTCATCAGGCGGAAGTTCTGTATGAGGCGGTGTAATCGGAATATTAATATCTTTATTAATAATAATGACATGACGGTTTTGTGTATTAAACCCCATTAAATCTACCTCATGACCTTCTGCCTCGAGCCCTTTTCTTAACTGATTCATCTAATTCCACACTCCCCCTAAGTGAGGAATCGCCCAATACGTAGCTAGAATCTTCATAAAAAAGCTTCTTTACATTAAGTTAGCTTTTGTTTTTCATAAATTGATAGGTTTGTAGTAAGCCCTCGTCGATAGAATGGTGTGGTACCCAATTGAGTTTCTGTTTGATTTTTTCTCGGGAAAGGCAGCTATCTTTTATATCTCCTTGGCGACTTGTAACATATTGTTTCTTTATCGGCTTAGAATGAATATGCGAAAGTTTTTCAATGATTTGATTAACTGAAGTTTTTAAACCTGTGCTCACGTGATAGGTATCATTTGTGATTTGTTTACTAGCAGACACATTTGCAAGAACGATATCGTCGACAAATATAAAATCTCGTGTTTGTTCACCATTCCCGTGGATATTAAGTGATTCCCCGGATAAAATCTTTTGAAGGAAAACAGCAATAACACCACCTTCTCCTTTGGGTGTTTGTCTAGGACCATACACATTGCCATAGCGTAATATCGTATAGGGTAATTGATATAAATGGTGGTAAAGGCGGATATAATTTTCTGCTGCATATTTTGACATACCGTAGTAGGAGATTGGTTGAGTGGGATCTGTTTCGTGAATAATATCCTCCGATGATTCTCCGTATACAGCGGAGGTAGATGAGAATATAAATTGCTTTACTTTTGCTTGTACACTAGCTTCTAGTAGATTGATTGTACCTACGATATTAATATCTGCATCTGTAGTTGGATATTTGATTGATTTTGTTACATCTGCTTGAGCAGCAAGATGGAAAACAAGATCAGGTTTTATGGTAGAAAAATGCTGCTTTATTTTGTCACTTCTTATATCACAATCAAGAACGATTGACTCAGGGTGGAGATATTTTTGTGTACTAGATGAAAAGTTATCAATCACATATACTTTTGCCCCTTCTTTTATAAAATAGTCCACTAAATGTGAACCAATAAATCCTGCTCCTCCACTAATAACAATATTCATGATTGTTCCTCCCTAAATTTGCTTTGTCTTCAAGGCTTTTTGGTAAACGGCAATAACACGATCAATGGCTGGGCCTAAACGCCAGTAATCATCTGCGAAATGTTTGGCACGCATCCCGAGATTATTTAAGAATGCTGGCTCTTGTAAGAGATAAGCAATCGTTTCATAAAGGGGGTAGGCGTTTTTTGGAGGTACTAGCATGCCTGTCATACCATGTTGAATCATCTCGGGGACACCACCGACTTGACAAGCGATAATGGCTTTCCCAGAAAGTTGTGCTTCAATAACAGATAAAGGTTGGTTCTCAATTAACGTTGGTAAAATAAGCATATCTGACTGTTGTAATAAGGCAGGGATATCATCTCGTTGCCCTAGAAAGACAATATCTTTCTCTAGTCGTGCTTCTTTAACAAGTTTTTTCAATTCGTTTTCTTCAGGACCGCTCCCTACAAGCCAACATACCCAATCATGTCTTGTTTTCTTAAGCATTGAAAGTGCTTCAATGAGAAACCTAACCCCTTTGAACGGTGTGAACCTACCTGTGAAAATGATTACTTTTTTATTGCGTGGTTTTTTCATATTGGTCGTTTCCTTCGCGCTAGCGGTAAAAGCTTCAATATCATAGCCGTAGTGTAAAATGTTTAATTGCTGACTCGATACATCGAATTGGGAGATCAATTTTTCATACATCCATCTGTTCGCCACAATGGTACAGTCGCTAGCTTCAGCTCCTTGTTTTTCGAGTTGACAGAAATATTGAACACCTTCTATGGAGCGATTTTCTATTTGACCATGATAATGGGCATCAATAATTTCTTGAGCTACACATCCATGCATGGTAGTAACTGTTGCCGTTTGAGGATGTTTTAATCGATTGACCGCTATAGAAGAGAAAATATCCTGGGCATGTATGACATTATATTCGCTAAGGTCAATTTGTTTGAAACAATTTATATATATGTCTAATAAGGAAGAATAAGAGCCAATAATGGGATCATTACTCTCAGCCATAGGTGGTTGTCCAGCGGGCGTAGGGATAAAAATATTACGATTAATGACCGCAAGTGCTTTATGACCTTGAGTAAAACCAATGATATCTACTGTATGACCAAGTAGTTCATACCTATTCTTTAGTTGGTTCATATATTTCCATACGCCCCCAACATGCGGAATTTGCCAAAAGGTTGCAAATAAAATCCTCATATGTTCCTCTCCTTTTTGATTGTCCACATACTATGTATATGCAGTGCGCTATAATCGGTTATAGACGGGTATACCAGCTAAATATCTTAAATAGAAAGGCTTTGTTCAAATTAAAACGCGGACAAAATATGATAAAAACATATATTGTCCGTGTTTTGCGTCATTCAGAAATTAATCAGAATAGGCTGCTGCATAAAATGTTTCTGGTCCTGTTCGTGTTGGAAATAATACAACTCCGCCTCCTACATTGATTGTTGCGCGATAAATTGGAAAAGTCGTTGTAGCAATGGGGTTGTAATCGGCACCATTGAAAGATAAGACAGTAGTTGAAGCTACTCCAAGACCTGCAACTGCTAATGTTTGTGTGGCTGAATAAATAAGTGTTGGGGTACCGTTCACCACACGATATACGTTTACGACAATTGGTGTTAACACTGAAGCTAATGAAGTGAAGGCGGCACTGATAGAAAATGTTACACGTGGATTAGCACCAGCTCCTGCTAAATTCAACCCTAATGTACCGAATAATGCAGGTGTAGCTGTCACAGGTATACCAATCTGACCATTTGCTGTTGAGTTTTGTGAACTTTGTGAATCTAAAAATGTTCCCAATATGTTCACCTCCTTTGCTTGTCAGTTAGTAATACATTATGTGAATGGAGTGAGAGGTGCTTGGACAAGTTTCACCATTTTTTTTACGATTTGAGCCCGAAACAAATAGACAAACTCTTCATATGCTATTTAGTAAGTTGTTCGAATTGGAGAGTGAGAGGGGCAATATGGGTAAAGGGAAAAAGATCCTTATTACTGGTGCTGGTGGGTTTACGGGACGGCATGCATGTGATTTCTTTCATAATCAAGGTTATCAAGTATATGCATTAATGAGGAATCAGCCAATATTATCATTACCTTATAAGGTAATCAATTGTGATTTATTATCGCTTGAACAAATTGAAGAAGCAGTAAATGTCAGTAAGCCTGATTATATTTTACATTTAGCTGGAAGATGTAGTGTTTCTGATTCATGGGAACATCCAGTAGATGTATTAAGTGTTAATACGATGGCAACAGCCAAATTAATAGACGAAGCTAGAAAGCATGTGAAACACTGTCGCATTCTTATACCGGGTTCTGCCTTAGAGTTTGAATCCAATCAAATAGACACACTGAAAAACCCTTATAGTCTTAGCAAAACGATACAAGTCATACTGGCAAAGTCCTGGATTCAGCTCTTTGAAAGCCAAGTCATCTTAGCTAAACCCACGAATTTAATTGGGCCAGGAAATTCGACGGGGATTTGTGCCATTTTAGGTCAACGAATTGCAGAAATAGAAACAAAGCATTCTTATAATAAGGAAGAAGCGATAGAGATTGCTGTCAATGCTAAAAGAGATTTTCTCGATGTAAGAGATGCAATAAAAGCTTACGAATTGTTGTTAAGAAAAGGAAAAGTTGGAGAAGTGTACGAGATTTGTTCTGAAACATCTTACACACTCCTTGAAGTGATGGCTATTTACAAATCTCTTACAAATGAAAATATTCATATTGAAGAAGTGGAAGAGTTACGACCATCTTATGTATCATCAATGAGTGCACAAAAATTAAGAGAATTAGGTTGGGTGAGAGACTACACGTTAAAAGAATCTTTAAATGATGTGTTAACTCACTTTAGGAATAAGATAAAGAAGGACGTGTAAATATGGAGCCACTAGTTTCGGTCGTTATTCCTTTTTATAATTGCCAATATGTCGATCAAGCAATTGAAAGTGTATTACAACAAACGTATCAAAATATAGAATTAATTGTTGTCGATGATGGTTCAACTGAATACGTACACTTAGTGCAAGCGTATAAAGATAAACTAACCTATATTTATCAAAGAAATAAAGGAACAGCAGCTGCATTAAATACGGGAATTAAAGCTGCTAAAGGTAAATATATTGCCTGGTTAAGTGCCGATGATTTATTTGAACATGAAAAGATTGAAAAACAAGTAGATTTTATGGAAGATCGTCTAGTGGATATGAGTTTTACAAACTATGATATCATCAACGAAAATAATGAAGTTGTGATGAAAAACTTAACGATTAATTTTCTATCTACCAATCATATTTATGAAACATTTTTATACTACAACCCTGTAAATGGATGCACAGTCATGATAAAGAAAGATGTATTTAATGAAGTGGGCTATTTCAATACTCTATATAAATTCACTCAAGACTATGATATGTGGTTAAGAGTAGTCCTTGCCAAAACTTCAATAGCATTTATAAATGAAAGTCTAACAAAATATCGCTCTCATAGTAATTCAACATCAGCTAAAAATCAGCCGGCAATGAAAATGGAAATACGTAAACTCGAAGCCATTTATCGTAGAAAATTAAGGAAACTATTAAAAAAGTGGATATGAAATAATACTAGTTTTTATAAAATAGTGATCTGGATGAATACATGCCAAATGAACACTCTGAATATGGAGTGTTTCTTTTTTTGCATAATACTTTGTGCGTTCTAATTGTAAAACTGATAGAGATCCTTAAAAAAAATGATTGCCGATTAGGTAAACCCAAAGGCGAATACATCAATGGAAGTTAAGATACTGAGTTATACTAATAGAGTAAAAACAGAATTGAGCAGTGTAATGTACTGCTCAATCCATTTCCTAATGTATGATTATTACAATCCACTTTGTTTCAATTCCTTAAAGAGGCTACTGAATAAATAAAATATTTAGATGAGTAGTTGCAACGTATTCCTTATAAGATGACATTACGTTCACTTAGAAAACTACAGCTTAGTATCAGGTTTGGTATTAGATTTTTAGTTGTTTTCCATTCATAAAATATATTTTAGTTACTTACTGGTAATGTACTTGTCATTATTTTCTTGAAATTCTGAGCATATAGCGAGGGGGCAAAGTTCTTTTTTACATGGGATACTGCGTTATTAATAATCGTCTGTCTGAGCGTCTGGTTTTGAATCAGTTCTACACCTTCTTTAACAGCTTCTTTTGGGTTGCCAATTTCATAGTATTTACCGGTAACATTATGAGTGACAGCTGTTCTTATACCGCTAGAGTCAGTTGTGAGTATCGGGCATCTACAGCTCATCGCTTCTAATGCTGTTAAGGGGGCACCTTCTATTTTGGAGGTCGAACAAAGAAATCCACCAGAATCACTAATCATGGAAAAGTAGTCAGCCATTTTCTCATTAGGAATGTTCGGTAATAAATTGATGTTTTTTTCTAAATGGTACTTTTTCATCGTCTTTAAAAAATTTTCTCTATCTTTAGGGAAAGATAATGTTGGATCTTCAAAAAGGTAGACTTGTAGCTGATTACGTAGTTTCCTTTTTAGTAGAAAACAAATGTTCAAAAATTCCTGCCAGTTTTTATTATCCTCGATCCGACCAACCCAACCAATAATTGGTTGAACAAAACTTTTGCCAGTCGCTTTATAGTTAAAGTGACTGCAGTCAAAGCAATTATTAAATTCATACTTAGGAACATTTGGGAACATCTCACTTAATAATGTGGAAATATGGGGAGTTCTTGGATTAAGAAAACCATCAATATCTTTCTCTGCTAATGTTTTACCGATAGAAAAACCATATCTTGTTTGTTGTATAGACCCATAACCTTGGATTTCAACAAAGATTTTACCATTGTACCCACTTTTTTTGATAGCAGGCACCATTTTAAAATCGGAAGTAATGACAATGGCGTCATATTGATGTTTCTTTATAAGGGTAATAATTTCTTCTTCATCACTTTTAATAAATACAGGATTATAGTGTTCATTTATATAATTTCTACGGTTTTCATAATATAGAAAATGACAAGTGATTCCTACCTCCTTTAAAGCAATACTTCTTTGTCGATTTAAGGTTTCGACTCCTCCACTTGGTACATAGAATATAAATAATACTTTCAAGATGTACTCCTCCTATCACATTTATCCTCTAATATTATAAATATGCTTAAGTCTCACATGTGGTTTGGACAATACGTCTAGAAAGAAAGAACGGAGTGCATTTAATTTATGGATAAAGTTTCAGTAGTCATCCCTTTTTATAATTGCCGGTATATTGATGAGGCAATTGAAAGTCTGCTTGCACAGACATATGGAAATATCGAAATTATTGTCATCGATGATGGGTCCACATTACATCTTGATAAACTTGAACCATATAAAAAACAGGTTACTTATGTAAGGAAGGAAAATGGAGGCACAGCTACAGCTCTCAATGCTGGCATTCAAATTGCAACAGGTAAATATTTTTGTTGGCTTAGTGCCGATGATAGCTATAAGCCAACAAAAATAGAAAAACAAGTAAAGTATATGGAAACATATGGCGTAAGAGCTTGTTATACCGGCTGTGAGACAATTGGGAAGAGTGATTCACAAATAGATGCTTATTTTAATCAAACCTATTCATTGAGAAGCCACTTTTTAGGAGCTTTAATAAATATATGTTTTATTCACGGTTGTACAGTTATGCTGCGTATGGATTTATTACGCGAAGTTGGTCCATTTGATGTTAGTTATCGATATACACATGATTATGAGATGTGGTTGCGGGTTGGCCTAAGTGAGGAATTTCACTATCTTACTGAAAAGTTAGTGAATTATCGTGTGCATGAAGAAATGGGGACAGTGCATCATCAAAGAGAAATAAAGCAAGAAGTTCTCTTCATAAAGAGGCAGTATCGAAATCATGTATTAAAAAAAATCTCAGAGCTAAGAAGGGGTGGGCATTAGGAAGAAAATATACCTGCCGTCAAACAATATGTTTTGGCAGGTAGGGTTATATCAATTACACTTAGGATTGATCCTTTAACCAACTAGTTCTGACAGTAAATAATAATAAAGTAAGTCGTAAGTTTGGCGAATACTCTTTTCATGCGTGCGCTCAAAAGCGTGAGAAGAATCGATTCCTGGTCCGATTAATCCGTGAATAATATCAAATCCGGCTCTAATAGCGGCAGATGCATCGGAACCGTAGTATGGATAAATATCCACTTTATAACCGATTTGATGTTCTTCTGCGAGAGCGACTAAATGTTTACGTAATTGATAATGATAAGGCCCACTAGAATCCTTCGCACAGATAGAAACCGTATATTCATCAGTTGCCTGTCCATCACCGATCGCTCCCATATCCACAGCTAAATATTCTACTGTTTCGTCAGTGATATTTGAATTGCCTCCATAACCAATTTCTTCATTATTTGAAATGAGGAAATGAGTTGTATAAGGTAATTCAATACGAGCAGTAGTGATATCTTTCATTAACTGCAGTAAAATAGCTACACTTGCTTTATCATCTAAATGTCTAGATTTGATAAATCCAGCGTTGGTTATTTCCACTCGTGGATCAAATGAAACAAAATCTCCTACGGCAATTCCTAGTTTTTTAACGTCTTCAATGGAGTGTATTTCTTCATCTAAACGTACTTCCATATTATTTATATTTCTTTCCGCTGTCCCAGCATCTTTATATACGTGAACAGAGGTCTGATGCATGAGAATCGTACCAGTATATTTTTTTCCACCTGACGTTTCTATTTGACAGTACTCGCCTTCAATAGAGTTATAACGAAACCCACCGATTAGATCAATTTTTAATCTGCCACTCGGCTTAATTTCCTTTACAATGGCTCCTAATGTATCCACATGTGCAGTTAACATCCTATGTTGGGAATTGTCTTTGCCAGTAATTGTTGCGATTAGAGCACCTTTGCGATTTTTTCTTGTTTGTACGCCAAGTTCATGCAAATATTCCTCAACGAATGAAATTACTTCATATGTATTCCCTGATGGACTAGGGATGGAAACTAAATCTTTTAATAATTGCAGTGTTTCTTTCGTTTGAAAGTGAGTCAAATTTGTGAGCCTCCTATATGTTTAATTGTCTATTATTATACGCCTTTTTAGTGTGTCTGAACATGCCAGGCATTTTATTGTTTTTGTGATTGATATTCTCTTTTTTTAAGCTCTTGTATGGCAAGTATTTTTAGTGAAAGAATTTCTTCATCACTAAAATGCTTATTAACGGTGTCCATTAATTTTTCCTTATCTTTCTCCGTTAACCCATGTTTTAGTTTTGTAGAAAGATCCTTGATGTCTTGATTGCTGAAGGTTTGTGTTACTTTAGTCATGGCTTCTGATCTCGTTTTGATCGGTAAGTCCGTTTTACTTAAGTTCATTGTTGCAATCTCGTCTTTTTCATTGATATATGACAGGATTGTAGGGTCGTTTAATAATTTTTGCATGTCTTCTTCTTGCAGCGTGTCAGCCAGTTTTGAAGCTGCTTGATAGGTGACTCCCTCTAGCACCGCAAAATAAATAAGTATAGCGGTGAAAACCGTTGTTAAACTTATGAAAGAAATAAATATGATTTTCTTTCTAGACATAGAGAGCTTGCACCTCCTTTTTTTCTTTTAGCATATTTTAACATTAATTGAGGATGTTCACGTACAAATTAGTTAAATCTTTTGTGATTTTCGCAATGTTAAAATCTTTTAATAATGCTTGACGAATTTCTTTCATTTCTACAAGTTTTTTTTCATGAGTCATTAATTGGAGGATGTCATTTTTGATATTCCGTTGATGAATAGGTTGATCTGCCTGATGATCAGCAAAATGACCATATTTCATTTTTTCCCAGTTTTCTTTTGTCACAATTCCACTATAACCTTTTGCTCCTGCTGCTATAACAGGAACTTCGCAGCATATCGCTTCCATTGCTGTTCTTCCGGTTCCTACAACCGCATTAACGGAATAGTAAAAGGGGCGTAAATCTTGTTGTGAGCCTAATAAATGAACGTACGGTGTTGCTCTTTTCCGATTCATCGCTTTAATCATATTATGAATTTGTTTCGTTCTAAAACCTTCCCCAGCAACAAGTGCATATAGGTTTGGTTGTCTCAATTCTGCAATGGCTTTTAACAGACGCATGCAAATATCTGCTTTATCAAATTCGAGCCGGCTGGCATAAAAGACAACAAATCCTGTTTCTGGGATATGAAGGTTTTTTCTTACAGTTAGATCAGATTGATAAAAATAATCATTTCCATCAATGCCATTGGGAATGAAGGTAGATGACAGATTATATTGATGAACCAATTGCTCTTGAACGAATTGGCTAACAGTAATGATTTGGTTACATTTTGGAAGTATTTTTAATAACTCTTCTTTTCGGTTATAGAGGCCATGAAGGGTGTAGACATAGGGGATGTTATGTTTTTGTGCCATATGAAGGAATAAAATACCTGAATATACTTGATGACAATGAATGAGATCAATTTGATGGTTATGAATGATTTCTTCTATTTTTGCTTGTAATTCATTAGATTTTTTGTCAAAGGTGGTCGGGATATTAACCTCATAGACAGGAATGTTCTCTTGCTTAAAATTGTCTCCTAATACGCCGGGTCTCCCGATGACAATAATCGTATAACCCATGGCTTTTAATGCTTTACTAATTGTCAATATATAAGTTACTGTTCCGTTTGCTCCTAAGTGATCAGCTACCATTAATATGGATTTCATCTTAACACTTCCAATCATGTTTTTTTTACATTATATGTGGATTGTTTAAGGAATTGTTAGAAAAAAGGCGTTTGTACTGGGAAACTCGTCCATTCAGTTTGAGGAAAACGACATAAGATAGTTAGTGATTAAGGAGTGAAGGGAGGGTATTACAATATGTTATGTACTGACTCTAAGAAGAAACATCGTTACCAAGGTGGTAAGGAAAAAGAATGGTTAGAGGGTTGTGAAAAACCATCTCATAACAATGACTGTGGTGATGACTTCTGTAATTTTGAAGGACTAAGAAATGAATTAAAACGCTTAGTCGGCACTTTTGTAGAAATTGAAACAACAGGTGGTCCAGTAGAAGGTGTATTAGCAGCAGTGAGAAAAGACTATGTTGTTGTTACTGATGGTACTTCAACTTTCTTTGTTCCATTTAGAAATATTCAATCAGTTATTAATTTAGGATAAGGAGGGTTTATATTGTCTAGAGGGTTTTCTGGATTAGCACCAACTATTGCAGAAGAGCTAGAAGGTTACATCGGACGTACAATCACTGTAGTAAGTAACTTTTCTTCTCAAACAGGCGTCCTTTTACGCGTAGATGAAGGTTCACTTGTGTTAGCACGTGTCGTATCTGGTTATTATTCAAATGAAACGGACGAGATTATTATTCCGTTATGTAATGTGAGTTATGTAGAGTTACCAGTAGTTTAATGATGACTTAAAGCCTTCGAAGGTCTTTACCTTTGAAGGCTTTCTCATTTTTATTTATGTAGCAGGACGATATCAAAAAGCTGCATTTTTGAAACTTTATTATTTTTGTCTTCGTCTTCAATAGGAGCAAGCTTATATCATATTACATTTTTATTTATAAAAGAACGTGAAAGAGGTTTTATCATGGAAGAAAGTAACAATAAATATATTTTATTTCATACGATTTTTCTCATTGCATTAAGTAGTTTTGTTATGAAGCTCTTGATTACATATAACACACAGTTTGGAATGGATATTGAGCTGGGAACGCAAATGATTATATTAGCTACACATATTTTAAGTTCTGCTAGCTTATTTTTTATCTTGTATATATTTAATAAACGTAAACAAATGATTTATTTACTTATCATGGATCTTCTTTTAACCATTCTTCTTTATGCAAATGTTGTATACTATCGATTCTTCAATGATTTCATTACAATACCAGTCTTAATGCAAACAAGAACAAATGGGGGGCAATTAAGTAATAGTGCCTTAGCTCTCATGCAGCCAATAGATATTCTCTTTTTTATAGATTTGATCGTGTTGGTCGTCCTTTTGACCGTATTTAAAGTTAAGGTTGTTGGAAATCGAAGCATGAAAATGGCATTGATAGGCCTTTTCATAGGAGTAATGATGGTTATAGGAAATGTCATTTTAGCAGAAAATGATCGACCAGGGTTATTTCAGCGCTCATTTGATCGCGCCTATTTAGTCAAGTATTTAGGGTTATACAATTTCACACTTTTTGACATTTATCAAAATATACATGCGACGAGTGAAAGAGCAATGGCAGATAGCGGAGATGTGGTGAAGATTAAAAAAGAAATTCAAGATCGCTATGTTTCGCCTTCTAAGGATTATTTTCAATTGGCGCAAAATCGCAATGTGATAGTAGTCTCAATGGAATCATTACAAGATTTTGTAATCAATACGAAAATAGAAGGGAAGGAAGTCACACCTTTTCTCAATTCTTTAGTAGAAGATGAGGAGACGTTTTATTTCGATCAAATCTATAATCAAACGGGTCAAGGTAAAACATCGGATGCTGAGTTCATTCTTGATAATTCTTTATATGGCATGCCGCAAGGGTCGGCCTATGTAAATAAAGCGCAAAATACCTTTCAATCTACACCAGGAATATTAAAGGAATATGGTTATACATCTGCTTCCTTTCATGGGAATTATCAAACATTTTGGAATCGGAATGAAATGTATCGTTCTCAAGGCTATGACCGTTTCTATGATGCATCATATTATGATATGAATGAGAGAAATACGAAGAATTATGGATTGAAAGATAAACCTTTTTTTGAAGAGTCGATGCCAATATTAGAGGAATTACCTGAACCTTTTTACGCAAAATTTATTACATTATCCAATCATTTTCCTTTTGAAATGGACGAATGGGATACAAATTTCCCACAAGCTAATACAAATGATAAGGTTGTTAATCAGTATTTCCAATCGGCAAATTACCTAGATTCCGCATTATCTAAGTTTTTCACAGATTTGAAAAAGAGTGGTCTATATGACCGTTCTATTATTGTCCTTTATGGTGATCACTACGGAATTTCAGAGAATCATAATGAAGCGATGGCAGAGATTATCGGCAAAGAAATGACGCCAATCGAAAGTCTAAAATTACAACAAGTCCCCGTTTTTATTCATATCCCTGGAGTGAAAACAGGAGATTATCCTCAACCTATCGGCGGACAATTAGATATTAGGCCTACACTTCTACATTTATTAGGGGTTGAAACCAATCATTATTTAGGTTTAGGAACAGATTTATTAGCCAAAGGTCATATCGAACTTACGCCATTGCGAAATGGTGATTTTGTCTCGAATGATATAAGTATGATTAATCGGCGTTTTTATGATAGTAAAAGCGGGAAAATGATACCGTATGAGGAGGAATTTGATCAACTGACACAAGCTGCAAGAGAAAAACTTGATCTTTCAGATGAAATATTAACAAAAGATTTATTAAGGTTTTATCATCCAGCAGGGTTTACCCCTATCAATCGTGAGGACTATCACTATGTTCAAGACGGTGAAGTGGAAAGTTAAAGTATTGAATGTGGACTTCGGGTTAAAATATAGCAAACAACTTATAATCAATGTTATACTTCATACATTGAGAAATTGATTAAGGGGGATAAAAGATGAGCGAATGCAAATTGGATCACACAATGACTGATGTAAAAAATAAGTATATAGATCAGCAATCGTATTTGCCTAAGGATTTGCATGCAAAGTTCGACCTTTTTTTCCAAGAAGAACATAGCCAAGAAATCCTAAACGATGTATTTCACTTATTAAAGAAATACGATTTAGCTGATGAAGAGGAGCAAGAAACGAGAAATAATCGTCTTCATTTGGTCTTAAGAAATGTTTGATGATAAAGCGAGAGGACTTTTGTTCTTTCGCTTTTCATTTGTTGTTGGGCAGATGCGTGTAAAATGAAAAAACTCTTAGTGGTGATATTGATTTAAAGCATTTCAATGTCGCACTCATAGAATTAGCCCAAGCTGAGAGCTTCACAAAAAATAAAGAAATCAGGTCTCCACAAGGCTATATTATCTCCTTCAGAGAAGAGTCCAAAACGATGAGTTGTCAATAGGAAAGGCAAATGCCCTCTTCTTTCTCAAGCGAAAGAGGGTATAATCTTCTGTCTTTTAAACTTGCACAAAGGTATTTTAGACTTGCGGATTTTTATTTGTTCTTAGTTTATCGTACTTTTGAACGTTATTACAAAAAAATTGTATGCATTAAAAAAATATTTTAATTATAGTTTATGTGTGTTATGATGATTAGGATTTGAAATACAACCATTTTGAAAACGGTTTCATTCGAAGAGTATAGGATGTGACAAAGATGAAAAAGAAGGATCAACATATATTTGACTTTGCTATTAGAACGGCTGATATGCTTGTAAAAATGTTTGGCCCTCATTGTGAAGTAGGTGTTCATGATTTCTCGGATTTTAAGAAATCGCTTATACATCTTGCCGGTAATGTAACTGGTCGTTCAATTGGTGCTCCAATTACGGATTTAGTTTTGAACGAATTAGCAAAGGGTAACTATGAAGCAGAGGATCTTGCCAACTATAAAACGCAGACACCAAAAGGAAATGTAATGAAATCATCGACCGTTTTCTTACGTGATGAACATAATAAAATTATTGGCGCGCTATGTATGAACTACGACATAAGCTTGATGATGCAATTTGGTGGTGTCCTTGAAACGTTAACAAACTTTAATGAAGAAGATACAAAGGATGAAACTTTCTTTACATCCGTACAGGATATTGTTCACGAAATGGTGGAACAAGTCCTTCAACCGTATAAAAAAGCACCTGCAAGTATGACGATTGATGAAAAAATTGAGGCAGTGAAAAAGTTAGAGGAAAAAGGGACCTTCTTAATTAAAGGAGCCAATGAATATGTTGCTTCTATTTTAGGAGTTTCTAAGTTTACTATTTATAATTATTTACAAAAAATAAAAGTGATGAATGAGAATGAGAACGAAAACACGCATGAGTATGTTTAAGATAAAGAGTCAGTTAATGATAAAGGAGCATAATATATGAAATATAGATCAGCATTTGATATTATCGGCCCAGTTATGATCGGACCTTCTAGCTCACATACAGCTGGGGCTGCTCGGATTGGAAGGGTAGCTCGGACCTTATTTGGCAGGCAGCCAACGAAGGCGGAAATATATCTTTATGGTTCATTTGCGAAAACGTATAAGGGACATGGAACAGATGTGGCAATTGTAGGGGGAATTCTTGATTACGATACGTTTGATGAACGCATACCTGGATCGCTTCAATTAGCCGAGCAACTGGGAATGGAAATCGTGTTTTCTGTTGAAGAAGCAGTTGTTGATCATCCAAATACTGTGCGCATTAAATTGTTTGATGATGATAAAGAAATGGAGCTCGTTGGTATTTCCATTGGTGGAGGTTCTATTGAAATAATTGAATTAAATTCATTTGCGCTCAAACTTACAGGTGAACATCCTGCTATCTTAGTGGTTCATAATGACCAATTTGGTGTAATTTCAAAAGTTACTTACCTTTTAGCACAACATGAAATAAACATCGGTCATATGGAAGTGTCAAGAAAAGAAAAAGGAAAAATGGCATTAATGGTCATTGAAGTAGACCAAAATATTGATCAAAACTTAATGGACGAAATTGCTCAGTTACCACATATCACTCAAGTCATCAAGATGGTGGATTAATGACAGCATGTAGGAGGGATGTATATGTTATTTAAGAACGCGGCAGAATTAGTAGAAATAGCAGAAAGAGAGCAAATCAAAATTGCAGAAGTGATGATTCGCCAAGAAGTTAAAGTATCAGGGCGCACACGTGAAGATATTATTGCCCAAATGGATCGTAATCTTACCGTTATGGAACAAGCAGTAGAGAGAGGTTTAAATGGTGTAACTTCTGTTTCTGGGTTAACAGGAGGAGACGCGGTTTTATTACAAAAATATATAAAAAGTGGAAAAGCACTTTCTGGTCATACACTGCTAGATGCTGTTAGCAAAGCTGTTGCTACAAATGAAGTAAATGCAGCAATGGGAACTATTTGTGCCACACCAACAGCGGGTTCCGCAGGCGTTGTACCTGGAACGCTGTTTGCCGTTAAGGATGTACTTAATCCAACAAGAGAGGAAATGATTGAATTCTTATTTACATCTGCAGCTTTTGGCTTTATTGTTGCCAATAATGCATCCATTTCCGGAGCAGCTGGTGGCTGCCAAGCAGAGGTGGGGTCAGCGAGTGGTATGGCAGCTGCAGCTATTACAGAAATGGCAGGCGGTTCACCTTCTCAAGCAGCACATGCGATGGCGATTACTTTAAAAAATATGCTCGGTTTAGTATGTGATCCTGTAGCTGGATTGGTAGAAGTCCCTTGTGTGAAAAGAAACGCAATGGGTGCTTCAAATGCGATGACAGCAGCAGACATGGCATTAGCAGGGATCACAAGTAGAATTCCATGTGATGAAGTGATTGATGCCATGTACCGAATTGGTCAAACGATGCCTTCTGCGTTAAGAGAAACGGCTGAAGGTGGGTTAGCGGCCACACCAACAGGTAGAAGATTAGAAAAAGAGATTTTTGGGAACAAAGCTAAAGCAGTTAAATAATATGATAGAGCACTTTAAATAAACATTCTTGTCTCGTGTCTATACGATTCAAGAGCGTTTATTTTTTTGTTTGTTTAGCAGCAGTATGGCTAATAAGGAATGAGATGTGGGAGAAAGAAGTAGAGCAAAGATCGCTAGGTACTCTTTTTATCAAAATCAAATGAAAAAGTCTTAGGAGTGCTTATCATTCAATACGATATTCGTACCCATGTTCATCTTTTGCACAGATTACAATGAAGTACAGGCATAGATAGCATAAGAGAAGACCACTACAAAAGTGGTCTAATGTAAAATGGATTACAAAGGTGGTTGACGCTGGTGTATTTTGTCTATTATCCTCGTTCCCAAAACCTTTGTTTACCTACATTTTGTATATAAGTTTTAAAAGGGCCGTTTGTGATTGTTACTCCAGGTTTATTAATAATTCCAACTTCTTGGATTAAGTACATGCCACTTCGAGAAGAGCCAATCGGTTTATAATGATTAAATTGTTCAATTATATAGCTCTTTGCTTTTTGATTAAAGTGAGGTGTAGCTCCTCTTCCAGATACGACAAATAGGCTGTCATAAACCAGGGGAGAACCTGTTAAAAAGGAATCGTCGACTTGAAGCGTACTACCATCAGTTCCATTCAATGTTTCCTGTGTTTCACTAATAATGAAGGGGCGAGTTTTTGCAGCGAGCAGCTGTTGTAATAATGGACGTACAATAGCTGCATCATATTGGTCAGCTACGATGATTCCCACCTTTAACGTAGCTGGAGAAAAAGTGGTGTTTGCCATACTAAGTGCTTTAGAGGACGCAGTTTCTGATGATTCTTTCACATTTGGTGGCTGGACACCAATTTTATGTGCCACGGATGTGGCCAGATCGTGGCTAATATGACCAATAAGGTTGACTACATTTTGCCTGACCATTTTACTTTTTACTTTACCTAATTCAAAGCTAAAAGCTAAGAAGATATGATTCCTTTCAACATCACTCATACTATTCCAAAATAACCTCGCCTGAGAAAAGTGGTCTGTAAAACTTGGAGCAGTTTTTCGAACTTTCATGCCTTCAACTTCAGAAGGGTATGTGAGAAACCCACCTCTTGCTGGGGGTACTTCATAAGGTGTATTGTTTTGCAAGGAATTATTGTGATAAGCGACTTTGTCCTTATCGATAATATATCTGGCTGCACCGTCTCGTTGGTTGTTATGAAATGGACAAACAGGACGATTAATAGGAATTTGTTGAAAATTTGTTCCTACACGATATATTTGTGTATCTGAATAGGAAAAAATACGCGTTTGTAGTAGGGGGTCATTAGAGAAGTCAATACCACGGACGATACTACCAGGGTGAAGAGCAACTTGTTCTGTTTCGGCAAAAACATTATCAACATTTCGATTCAATGTCATTTTACCTATTTTCCGTACGGGAACAAGCTCTTCTGGCCATAATTTAGTCGCATCTAGAATATCAAAGTCGAATTTAAATTCGTCTTCTTCATTAATGACTTGTATGCCTAATTCATACTCAGCAAAATGACCTTCTTCGATATTTTCCCATAAATCTCTGCGGTGAAAATCGGCATCTGCTCCGCCTAGTTTTTGTGCTTCATCCCAAATTAACGAGTGCAGTCCAAGTACAGGCTTCCAATGAAATTTAACAAATCTCGCTTCGTTATTTTTATTAACCAGTCTAAATGTATGGACGCCGAAGCCCTCCATCGTTCTAAAACTACGGGGAATGGTTCGGTCGGACATAATCCACATCATCATTGCTGCAGATTCTTCATTGCTCGAAATGAAATCCCAAAAAGTGTCATGAGCTGTTTGACCTTGTGGAATTTCATTATGCGGTTCTGGTTTTACTGCATGAATGAGATCTGGAAATTTAATCCCGTCTTGAATAAAGAAGATGGGAATATTATTCCCTACCAGGTCAAAATTGCCTTCTTCTGTATAAAATTTTGTCGCAAATCCCCGCACATCTCGGTTCGTTTCATTTACCCCTCTAGAGCCCGCCACCTGAGAAAAACGGACGAATACAGGTGTTTCTAAACTAGGATCTTGAAGAAAATGAGCCATTGTTATATCTTCTAACGATTCATATACGCGAAAAACCCCATGTGCAGCAAATCCCCTCGCGTGAACTACTCTCTCAGGAATACGCTCTCTATCAAAATGAGCCATTTTATCCTGAAATATAAAATCCTCCATCAAGGTGGGACCGCGTTCACCAGCTGTTAGAGTATTTTCGTCATTCGCAATTTTTACCCCTTCATTAGTTGTTAACGGTTGATTTTTATTTTCACGTATGAATGCTTCTAATTGTTTCGTTTTTTTATTTTCTGGCTTTTTGCCTTCTCGCTCCACTACAGTCACCTCCATTATCAAAGGTATGATGACGGTAATAAAGTATGTATAAAATTTTATGATATACGCTTTTGATGATCTTTTACGGCAATTAAAATCCCCTTGTTAATCCAATAATTGAAGTTCTCTGGCGGGAAAACACCACGCCTTTGTGAAGATCCCATTTCAATAATAATACTACTATCACTAACATCCAAAACCTTCAAAGATTTTGACAAACATAAGTTAGGTAAAAAACCATCTTTAATTTTAAACTCCATATTCTTTTTAATAGCCATCTAGATTCGCCTCCATTTGACAGGATGAATTAATGCGATAGACTAGGCTTTCATCCGCCTTATCATCTTGGGTAATATAGAACTTTATGTAAATCTGTATAGTAAAACCTTTTAAATGATTATTTTCCTTTGCTATACACTTGAATTGTTCAATTATAATGTAACCAATTTTCATGAGGTTTATCCTTATTTAAGAGTATTTCAGCAATGATGAAGAATAATAGAGAATAATGTTGTTGGTTTAAAAAATGAAAGGAGCAATAAGATATGGAATTTCCAATCATACATACAAATTTTTGGGATGCTATCATCGCTATTCCCATAGTGATGATCCTTACGCAAGTGTTAAAATATTTTCTAGGAATTAGTAAACCTTATGTGCCGACAGTGGCTATACTTATCGGGTTAATTGTATCAATATTTATAAGTCATAGAGGGGATCTCATTGCAGGTGTCTTTATGGGTTACTTTTACGGTTATGGGGCTATTGGTAGTTACGCTTCCCTTAAAACATCTTTGCTTTATTTTAGAAATAAAAAATAATGCAAAAGAGCAAAGAGTTATTAAAACGAAAAACACGAACAAATTTCCATTTGTCCGCGTTTATAAGGATATCATTCCGTTTTATTTGGCGTATGTGTCATAAATTGCATCCTTTCATTAAACATTGTTGGATAGGATAGGAATCCAAGTATAATACTCGTGATAACAGCAGAAGAAAGCAACATAAACAGAATCAACAATTGAAACATGACAGCCTGCACAGGATCAGCGCCTGCGATTATTTGTCCACTCATCATCCCAGGCAGTTGTACAAGCCCAATTGTTTTTTGACTTTCTATTGTCGGTATTGTACTTGCGCGAATACTTGTCATTAACTGACGGTGAATAGCTTGTTTCGGTGTACCTCCCAATGATAGCAGAAGCTCTACTTCTCCTGTTCTGTTTTCAATTTCTGCGGTAAATCGATTGAGAAATAATATCGATAGTACCATCGCATTACCAATAATCATTCCACTAATTGGAATCATGTATTGGGCAGTTGCTGGAATAATTTTAAGACTAATAAGGACACTTTGGGTCAACACTTCGATAAAGCAGTATGTAAGAATAAGTTTCCATGTAATGCCTTTGATCATCACACCTTTTTTTCTTGCATTATGTACGGCAGCAGTAATAATGAGAATAATCATTAAAAAGATATAGAAAAAGCTTTCTGAATCAAAAACGAATTGCAACACGTAACCGACCGCAAGAAGTTGGATGATTGATCGAATGGTCGCAATCAAGACATCTTTTTCAAGACCTAGCCTGAATGTTTTAGATAAGAGAATAGGAATAAGAACAAATATTAATGTCAGAGATAATTGAAAAAAAGTCATTTTTCCTCACCACCTTCAAAAAACTGCTTGACCTTATCATTTGAGGATGAAACAATTTCAGTGCTTTTTCCATATGCTGCTAGTTTGCCATCTATAATTACCCACGTCTCATCCCCTAAACGAAGTGCTTGATCAAGATTATGAGTAATCCAAACAATGGTTGTTTTCCTCTTTTGATTAATCGTTGTAATTAGTTGCTCAACTTCCCTTTGTGAAGTTTGATCAAGGGCTGATGTAACTTCGTCTAACAATAATATTGCTGGTTCATTCAGTAATGTCCGCGCGATAGACACCCTTTGTTGTTGCCCTCCAGAAAGGTCTGTTGCTTTGCGGTGAAGGAATTCTTCATTCAATCCAATCAAATTAAGCATTTCGATCGCCTTTTCTTTTGATAACTGTTTTCCATTGAGGGTTAGTGGCAACGATAAATTATCATAGACATCCCCTTCTATCATAATGGCTTTTTGCAGAACTATTCCTACATTACGACGTAGAACTGTTGGTGTAATGGTCGAAATATTCTCACCATGAATGAAAATGTCTCCAGATGAGGCTGACTTCATTCCATTACATAAATAGAATAGTGTAGATTTGCCCGAGCCTGATGGACCGACAACGGTCGTTATATTCCCGGAAGAAATAGTACCTGTTATGTCTTTAATAATTGATAATGAATCAGTGTGATAATGTACATGTTGAAATGAAATCGCTGTTTGCAAATATAACCACCCTTTTACATTTATGATTAATCTTTTTGTACAACCTTAGTATATCCTAAAGGATGAGATTGGTTAGATATTTAAAACATTCTTGCTTAAAATGAAAAAGAAATAACTTGATGTTCTTTAAAATAAAGCGGTCTAATGGTTACTTAGTAAAAAGACTTAACTTAATATTTGAAAAAAGAAAAGGATTTATTAAAGGTAGTAAAGAAATGAAAATATATCACAATGACAACAAAGAGGAGGTAAAAATGATGAAAAGATATGATTTAGCAGTGATTCCTGGTGATGGTATAGGGAAAGAGGTTGTACCTTCTGCCGTTAAAGTGCTCCAAACAGCAGCGACTTTACATGGCGGTATTCAATTAGAGACAACTGAACTTCCATGGGGGTGCGACTATTATCTCGAACATGGCAAAATGATGAGTGATGACGGTCTAGAGCGACTGAAGAATTTTGATGCGATTTTTTTAGGGGCAGTAGGAGATCCGAACAAAGTTCCCGATCATATTTCATTATGGGGTTTACTTATTCACATTAGGAGAGAATTTGAGCAGACTATTAATATCCGGCCAGCAAAATTATTCAAAGGGCTAACCTCCCCTCTCGTTGATCCAGGGGCATTTAATTTTCTAGTTGTACGTGAAAATAGTGAGGGTGAGTATAGTGAATCTGGTGGGAGGATACATAAAGGAACAGACGAAATCGCTATCCAAAACGCCATTTTTACGAGAAAAGCAACGGAAAGAGTAATGGATTATGCGTTTAAACAAGCTGTTCTTCGTAAGGGTCATGTCACTTCAGCTACAAAATCTAACGGTATTGTCCATTCGATGCCATTTTGGGATGAAGTGTTTAAAGATGTGAGTGAGCGCTATACAGGAGTGCGTACATCATCTGTGCATATTGATGCACTAGCTGCTTTTTTTGTTTCCAAACCGAGCGATTTCGATGTGATCGTTGCTAGTAATCTTTTTGGAGATATTTTAACTGATATTGGTGGAGCGATTATGGGGAGTATTGGTATAGCCCCTGCTGGAAACATCAATATAAATGGGAAATATCCGTCTATGTTTGAGCCTGTACATGGTTCAGCGCCAGATATTTATGGTAAAGGAATAGCCAATCCAATCGGGCAAATATGGACGGCTTCGTTAATGTTAGATCATTTAGGTGAAGTAGCACTAGCTAGAGAGGTCTTACGAGCAATGGAAGAAGTTACTGATGCAGGGGTAAAGACGAGAGATATTGGCGGAAATGCTACGACTGATGAAGTGACAAATAAGATTTGTCTTCAATTACAAAATAATATTGGCTGAATGTAGGGAGGTTGAAGATATTTGATGAATCAAATGTTTAGTTATTTATTCGTACCTGCGATTTCTACCAAGATGGTAAATAAGGCTTTAACAATTAAACAATCGGCCATCATACTAGACTTAGAGGATTCTGTTGCCCATTCCAAAAAGCATGTAGCCAGAGAGAAGGTCTCTGGTTATATGAGTGAACTTAATAAATGGGATAGGCAAAGGGTATATATTAGGATTAATGATAGTGAAAGTCCGTATTTTTATCATGATCTTCAATTAGTTAAAGTATGTAAGCCACGGGGACTATTTATCCCAAAAACAGAAGATAAAAACATGATAAAGGAGATAGCTACTTATTTGGCAGACGAATCGATAGCTCTTATTCCCTTAATTGAAACGGCAAAAGGGATACATTATTCATTTGACATTGCCACTGCAACAGAAACCGTTGAAAGACTGGCTTTTGGTGCGGTTGATTATTGTTTAGATACAAATATTGAGGTAGGAGAGGGGAGGGAAGAGTTATTATACGCACGTTCGCAACTAGTAAACGCTTCAGCAGCAGCTAAAACACTACCACCTATTGATTCCGTGTTCCTTCATTTAGAGAATAGCAATGATTTCATTAAAGAAACAACCCATGGCAGGAAACTAGGCTTTGCTGGTAAATTAGCGATTCATCCAAAGCAAGTCGTACGAATCAATGATGTGTATCATCAAGAGAATCACAACCGTATTTATGAGGCTAAAGAAGTGATTAGACTGTTTGAAAACGCTGAGAAAGAGGGAAAAGCATCAATTAATGTGAATGGGCGTTTAGTGGATTATCCCGTTTATAAACAGGCTAAGAAATTACTACAGATAAATAGTGAGAGTAATGAATCAAAGTGATGACACTTTATATTTTGAACTGTCAAATGTTTGATACGCTAGTATTAGCTGACCTTTGTCATCGAACACTTAGTTTTACTACTCTTTAAAATAAATTTCTGAAAAGTATAGACAATTGTAATTGGATTTTGTATCCTGTTTTAAAAGGGAGTAAAGGGTGAGTGATCATTGACGATTGATGTTGATTTGAAATTAGATAATCGTGATACACTGCATTTAAAAGTATGTAATGTTCTCCGAGAAGCAATTATAAAAGGTCAGTTTAAACCTGGTGAACGATTAAAACAATCAGATTTAGCAGAAAAACTCGGTGTTAGTAGAATGCCGATTAGAGAAGCATTGAGAAAATTAGAATCTGAAGGCTTAATTACCCTAGTACCACATAAAGGAGCTATTGTTAAAACGATTCATTTATCAGATTTACAAGAGGTGTACACCTTAAGAGCACAGTTAGAGAAGATGGCTTTTATCCAAAGTGCAAAGCTGCTTACAGATACTGAAATCACGAGATTAATAGATCTTGTTCATTTAATGGAAGATAGTGAAGATGTAGATGAATTTGTTGAAAGAAATATAGAATTTCATCAATTATTATTAAAGCACTGCCATTGGGAGAGATTAAATGGTTTTATTGACTCACTATGGAATGGGCTACCACAACAAACCCCACATTTTATTACAGGTCAGACGGCTACATCAAATGAAGAGCATCAGGAGATTATCAAAGCGATTAGAGAGAAAAGATTTGAGCATGCAGGTGAGATTTTGTCTCATCATATTTTAAGAACAGGTGAATCACTTATTCATAGTTTAAAAAATGAAAGAATGAAATAAATATTGATTCATCAGGAAGGCAGCACGAATTTTTCAGAGCTGCCTTATCTTTTGCAAACGTTTACTTTAACGAAGGAAGGATGAATGGACAATGGCTTTAACGGAGAAAATTTCAGAATATATAGTTAATTTAGACTATCAAGATTTACCAAAAGATGTGATTGAATTCACGAAAGTATGTATTTTAGATTGGTACGGTTCAGCAATAGCAGGCATAGATGAACCACCAGTTGTTGCTTTAAAAGAGACGTTATTTGAAATGGGAGGGAATGAACAGGCAACCCTTATTTCCGGTGAAAGGACTTCTCTTGCAAATGCTGCCATGATTCATAGTGCTGCTAGCCATATAGTGGAGTTAGATGATATTCATAAAGGGTCGATTATTCATGCAGCAACAGTTGTGATTCCTGCTGCTTTATCTGTGTGTGAAGCGTATGACTTATCAATAGAAGAATTAATTACGAGTATCGTCATCGGCTATGAAGTTTGTTATCGTATCGGGGAAGCGGTTACGCCTAGTCATTATTATTATTGGCATAATACTGCAACATGTGGCACTTTCGGAGCAGCAGCTGCAGCAGCAAAGTTATTAGGGCTTAATAAACAACAAATCGTTCATGCTTTGGGGAATGCAGGGACACAGGCAGCGGGGTTATGGGAATTTATTGAAGACGGAGCCAATTCAAAACAGCTTCATACTGCAAAGGCATCCTATAATGGTGTACTTGCAGCACTACTTGCAAAAAAAGGCTTTACAGGTGCCTCAAAGATATTAGAGGGTGATCGTGGTTTTTTCAAGGCAATGAGTGATTCGTACAACGAACAAAAGATTGTTGAAGGACTCGGTGAGCAGTTTAAAATAATGGAAAATGGTTTTAAGCTTTATGCTTCCTGTCGTCATACCCATCCGAGTATGGACTGTGTGCATACATTGATGAACAAACATTCAATAGACTCTACTGAAATTGAAAAAATCCTCATAGAAACCTATCAAACTGTATTAGATATAACGGATAATCCCAAACCTCGTTCCATTTATGCAGCAAAATTTAGTGTACAATTCTGTGTTAGCTTAATCGCTCTTAAAGGCAGCGCTTTTCTACAAGACTTTAATAAAAGAACATTAAATAATAGTGAAATTAGAGAAATGATGAATAAAGTACGAGTAGCATCAACAAAGGAATTTACGGATGCCTATCCAGAACAATGGGGTGCCAAGGTAACTATTGTCTTAAGGAATAAAGAAAGTTATCGTTTCGCGACTGAATTTCCAAAAGGAGACCCAGAGAATCCTGCCAGCAAAAAACAAATGGTTGAGAAGTTCCAGTCATTAGTGGCTCATAAAATTACAGATGTAGATCAAAGAGTAGATGATATATACAATATTGAAAATGTAAAAATAAAGGATTGGCTACTGGTAAATAGCCCAATTGTAAATGGAAATGAGGCTTGATGATGAAAGTGATTGCTTATGACCATATAGTGGAACAAGTAGCGAAGCTTTGTCAGGAAGCGAACTTTGACCTTGGCGAAGACGTTATTTCTGCTTTTCGACAAGCGGTAGAAACAGAAAGATCACCAATTGGAAAAGATATACTGTTAGATTTAATTGAAAATGCGAATATCGCTACAGAAAACCGTGTGCCTATGTGTCAGGATACAGGTGTTTCCGTTTTTATAGTTGAATTAGGTCAAGACTGTTTGATTAAAGGTGGAACAATTACAAGTGCCATTAATGAAGGTGTAATGAAAGGATATAAAGACGGATATTTAAGGCATTCTATCGTCAATAATCCCCTGACAAGAGATAAATCTGAAACATATAACAGCCCTGCCATTATTCATATCGAAATGAAAGCCGGAGATCAACTCGTTATCCATATGTCGGCAAAAGGGGGAGGGAGTGAGAATATGAGTGCACTTAAAATGTTAACCCCAGCAGATGGTATCGAAGGCGTAAAAGAGTTCATCTTAACAACCGTTGAAAATGCAGGACCAAATGCTTGTCCACCTCTAGTTGTTGGAATTGGAATTGGTGGGAATTTTGAACGCTGCGCTTATTTAGCTAAAAAATCATTGTTTAGGCCGATTGGTCAACATCATCAGTCTCCAATAGTTGCCCAATTAGAAAAAGATTTAATGAAGAACATGAATGAAATGGGGATTGGTCCTCAAGGATTAGGTGGCGATACAACTGCCATAGATGTAAAGATCGAGTTAGAACCATGTCATATCGCTGCACTTCCTGTGGCTGTTAATTTAAATTGTCATGCGTCAAGACATAAAGAATTGAGAATGTGAGGCTGATAAAATTGGAAAAAAAGCAATTATCACTACCCTTAAAACCAGAAGAGTTGGAAACATTAAGGGCCGGGCAGCAAGTCGAATTAACTGGCTTAATATATACAGCGAGAGACGCAGCCCACAAAAAAATTTATGATCTTTTATCTCAACAAGAAACGGTCCCATTCACGTTAGAAAATGCTTTTATTTATTACGTTGGTCCGACCCCAGCAAAACCTAATCAAGTGATTGGTTCCGCTGGTCCAACTACTAGTAGCAGAATGGATAAATATACACCATTATTATTAGAGCATGGCTTAAAAGGAATGATTGGAAAAGGATATCGAAATGAAGAAGTAAAGGAAAGTATAAAAAGAAACAAAGCCGTTTATTTAGCAGCAATAGGGGGAACCGGTGCACTTCTTTCTACGGCTATTAGAGAGGCTGAGGTTGTGGCATTTCCTGAGTTAGGTCCAGAGGCAGTATATAGGCTCACAGTAGAACATTTTCCAGCTACAGTAATTATCGATTCTTTAGGTAATGACTGGTATATACAAGCAAGAGAGAAGTTTCAACAAGAAAGATCAACTCTTTAATCATTTATTACTATTCTAAAAAAGGACAAAGTCTCACATGTCTATCAATTGTATC
Organism: Cytobacillus kochii; assembly: GCF_044790165.1. Taxonomy (NCBI): domain Bacteria; kingdom Bacillati; phylum Bacillota; class Bacilli; order Caryophanales; family Bacillaceae; genus Cytobacillus; species Cytobacillus kochii. Next base: position 2,171,050 of record NZ_CP085254.1, read on the forward strand.
CATTATCCCAAACAAATTATCTATTTTATTAATAAAATATTGAATATTATTAATATATATAATAGTATAATTAATAAATTCAGAAAATTCTAATTAGGTGGTGTGGAGAGATGGAGTTCGAATATACAAGTGAAAACCAACAAGTCTTACAAATGGTAAAGGAGTTTGTCCGAAAAGAAGTGTCACCCCACATTAAATATTATGAGAAAAATCAATTATTCCCGAAAGATATTTTTGAAAAAATGGGGAATCTAGGTTTTTTTGGTGCTTGTTTTCCTGAGCAATATGGCGGGTCTGAATTATCATTGCTGAAGAAATATCGAAAGCACATCCATCGTTAGGTTATGCCTTTAATATGCAAGCAATGACCTGTCCTTTTACAATATTAAATTGGGGAAATAAGCAGCAAATTGAAAAATATGTTCCTTCTCTAATAAAGGCTGAGAAAATTGGTATGTTCGCTCTTACTGAATCTGGTGGTGGCTCAGATCCTGCTGGAGCAATGAAGACAACGGCTGTTTTAGATGGTGATGAGTACGTACTGAACGGATCAAAAATGTGGATTACTTTTGCAAATGAGGCAGATGTAGGTGTGTTGTTTGCGAGAACCAATCCAGAAGCTGGTCATAATGGCATTTCTGCATTTATTATTGAGACTAATGTACCAGGGTTTTATGCAAAACCAATCGAAATTAGCTCTCTAGGATTTATGACAAGAAGCTGTGAAGTATTTTTAGAGGATTATCGAATCCCCAAAAGTCAATTATTAGGGAAAGAGGGAGAAGGCTTTAAAATTGCAATGAACGCCCTTGATTATGGACGCTTAACGGTTTCTTCACGATTGGTTGGCATTGCTCAAGGTTGTATTGATGAGTCGATATCTTATGCAAACGAACGAGAAGTGAGTGGTGTACCGATTGGTCAATATCAAATGATTCAACATTTGATTGCGGATATGGTAGTAGAAACAGAGGCTGCAAGATTGCTTACGTATAAAAGCGCTTACTTAAAAGATAAAGGCGAAGCGGCGACTAGACAAAGTGCATACGCAAAATATTTTGCTTCCGAAGTAGCTACCAAAGCTGCAAGAAGTGCGTTAGAGATATTTGGTGGCAATGGTATCGCAGATGAATATCCGATTATGAAGTATGTAAACTATGCGAATATGCTTCACTTTGGTGAAGGGTCGGCAAATATTCAACGTATACTGATTGCCAATGATGCCTTAGGGGAAAAGGATGCTAATCGTCATCATATCGAAAGAAAGTATTCTTTAAGTAGTGATATTCAAAAGGTGAGGGTGTAGTCGATGAGTGAAAGGCAACCACTTGAAGGCGTTAAAGTATTGGATTTATCTCGTGTATATGCAGGACCTGGGGGTTCAATGATATTAGCAGATTTAGGTGCTGATGTCATCAGAATAGAGGCACCGAACGGTACAGATAGTATGAGAGATTGGGTTCCTTTCATAGGTGGAGAAAGTACGTATTATTTTACCGCTAATCGTAATAAAAAATCAGTCGAGTTGGATTTGAAAAATCAAAAAGGGAAGGATATCTTTCTAAAGCTCGTACAAGAGGCAGATATTGTCTTAGAAAACTTTAAAACAGGTACTTTGAAAAAGTTAGGTCTCGACCTAGATCAACTTAAAAAGGTAAAAAAAGATATTATATTATGTTCGGTTACCGGATATGGGCAAACGGGACCGTATAAAGGGGAACCGGGATTTGATCCTGTTATGCAAGCGATAGGTGGTTTAATGGAAGTTACTGGATTTTCAGAGGGCGAGGCGACAAGAGTGGGACTTCCACTAGTCGATATTATGACTTCACAATATGTAACAATAGCGATTCTAGCAGCACTAAGACAAAGAGATCAAACAGGAAAGGAACAATATATTGATCTATCCCTATTTGAAGTACAATTAAGTGCACTTGCCAATGTAGCAAGTAGTTATTTAAATACAGGTACTGTTTCCACAAGAGTTGGCAATGATCATAGTTATATTGTTCCTTATCAAGTATTTAAATGCAGTGACCGCCCATTAATGGTTTGTTGTGGTAATGATAAATTATTTGCGAATTTTTGCGTTGTTTTAAATCATGAAGAATGGATTGGGGACGATAGGTTTAAAACGAATCAAGCCAGAGTAACTAACCGTGAAGAGTTAACAAAAAAGATCGCAGATATGATGATAACCAAAACGGCAGATGAATGGTTCACTCTATTATCACAAGTAGGTGTTCCAGCTGGACCAGTAAATAATATTGAACAAGTTTTTCAACATCCTCAAGTTGAGGCGAGAGAAGTTGTAGAAGAAGTTTCCCATGTAAAGCTTGGACATATTAAATTGGTGAAAAGTCCACTCAAAAATTCTACGCTAAATGTTAAAACAAAAGCAGGGCCACCTGTTTTAGGACAACATACAGAAGAACTTCTACATGCATTAGGGTATCAAAAATTAGAGATTGATCAACTGAGAAAAGAGGGAGTTATTGGTTCGTTAGCCAAGTGGAAAGTGTGATTATGCACAATAATGGAGGTGTTTCCAATGAAAAAGATTCTTCTATTGACTTTATTTTTTGTATGTATTTTATTAAATGGCTGTAGTCAACAGACATCCAATGAAAGCGCTTCCGATGAGGTGTATGTGATGGATATAAATAATTGGCAGCCATCTACACATCACTATGCTTATAATGCGTGGGAGCCATGGAAAAAGATGGTGGAAGAAAAGACGAATGGAAGAGTTAAAGTCAATATTTATCATGGGAGTGCCTTAGGAAAGTCTAGCTCTGTTTATCAAGATATAAAAGGAGGGCTCTATGATGTAAGTCTTCTCGTAACGAACTATTTTTATGATACCCCTTTTTTTCCTTATACAATCGGTAGTTTACCATTTGCATTACAAGGACCTGTTGAGGCAAACAAAGTTTTAAGTAAATTCGAAGATCGATTTGCAGACAAAGGGTTAGATAATGTCATCCTTATGCCACCAACATCAACAGATGCCTATGATTTATTTTCTACTACTCCTATTCACACAATGGAAGATTTACAGAATAAAAAAATGAGAATGAGCGGAAAAGGCGAAAATGCCTTTATTCAATCATTAGGAGGAACGCCAGTATCGATCACATCTGAAGGCATATACGAAGGATTAGAAAAGGGGATGATTGATACCGCATTTTATACACCTATTGGCGGTGAAGCAGTAAGGTATTATGAACCTGCCCCTTATATTACACAAATGTCAGTACTCGTAAACCCACTCATTCCTGTAATGAATAAAAACTTCTATGATCAGCTCCCGCCAGATTTACAAAAAATATTTACAGAAGAATTGAATCCTGCGTTATCAGAAATGTTTACAAAGAGTTATGTTACAGAGTTAGCTGCTTCTAATGAGCAGTTAGAGAAAGCAGTTGAAAAAAGAGGCGAATATATTAAACTTTCTACAGAAGAAGACATTAAGTATCGTGAAGCAGGTAAAGGTGCTTGGGAGTTATGGATAGAAGATGCCAATAAACGTGGATATGATGGAGAAGAAATGGTCGAAGCTTTTTTTGAAATTCTCCGTGAAGAAGGTTACCCTTTACCATTTGAAAATTAAAACAGTTAAGGTGGTGGAATGCATGAGAAAGCTGGAAGAGATCATACACTTTTTAACAGCAATAACAAAATATATTGCGTTAGCAACGATGACACTGATGATGATATTTATTACCTTTGCTGTAATTAGTCGGATATTATTTTCACCTATTATCGGTGATATCGAAATTGTTCAGTTAGGTATGGTAGTGCTAATCATGTGTGGTTTGGCTTATACAGAACAAGTAAACGGACATATTACCATAGATATTATCACAAGCAGACTTTCATATAAGTGGCAACGCGTCTTAGAGATATTTGGCGCCTTTCTTACATTTATTATTACCATCCTCATTGCCTATATATATCTTCATGTCGGGATCTTTCATCAACTAACAATGCCTATATCTACTACTCTTTTAGAAATCCCGTTTTATCCCTTTGATTATATCATTACATTCGGCTTTCTCATGTGGGGAGCTGAGGCTTTTCTAAGAATGCTCAAGCTCATCTTTTCATTAAATCATGAAAATATAGGAGGTGATGAACATGCCGGTTGAATGGTTTGGCGTTATCGTTATTTTGATCATGTTTGTTTTAATGTTTTTTAAAGTACCCATTGCTATCGCAATGGTTGTACCAGCCGTACTAGGAATCTTTTATTTGAAAGGTTGGACGGCATTAGCCACAGTTGTTGAAACAGTGACATGGGATCATAGTTTTAGTTATACGTTAAGCACTATCCCTATGTTTGTTCTAATGGGAGAATTATTATTTATCTGTGGAATTAGTACAGAGCTCTTTAATACTTTCAGACTTTGGCTTAGTAGATTAAGAGGTGGACTTGGGATGGCGACAATTGCATCTTCTGCTGTTTTTGCGGCCGCTTCAGGTTCAAGCCTTGCAAATACTGCCACAATGGGTGTCATTGCATCAAAGGAAATGCTAAAGGCTGGTTATAACAAATCATTAACCGGAGGAACGATTGTCGCGGGAGGAACATTGGGTGTGCTCATTCCACCAAGTACTTTGTTTATTCTATATGGGATGATGACTGAACAATCTATTGGACAGCTTTTAGTGGCTGGCATTATACCGGGGCTGATGCTTATCATCTTATATATGATTACTGTATTTGTGGCTGTTTCTGTAAGGCCAGAGTTAGCACCAATGATTCATACAAAGGTGGAGTGGAAGGATCGTTTCATCGCATTGAAATCTACAATATGGATTATTTTGTTATTTGGCATTGTGATTGGGGGGATGTATATCGGCTGGTTTAACCCAACTGAAGCAGCAGGGATTGGGGCATTCTTTACGTTTATTTTTGCATTAATCAGAAGGAAATTAACGATTCAGTCATTTGTTAAAGCATTATCTGCTACTTTAAAAACAACAGGATTTTTATTTGCCATAATTATTATGGCATTTATCTTAAATTACTTCCTAACAATTACGAGATTACCTTTTCTATTAGCGGATATTTTCGAATCTATCTCAGTTCCCCCTTTTCTATTATTTGTGCTTATTATTCTTATGTACATTTTATTAGGAATGGTGATGGATGCTCTTGCTATGGTTGTTGTTACATTACCGATTATTCTACCGATTATTCTAGCGATGGATATGAATTTAATTTGGTTCGGTGTCATTATTGTTTTGGTGATGGAAATGGCAATGATCACACCTCCTGTTGGCATGAATTGTTTTGTACTAAGAGGATCAGCCCCTGACCTTTCTTTAGAACAAATTTTTAAAGGAACAAGTTTATTTTTGATTCCCATTTTCCTATTAATTATTATTCTTTATCTTTTTCCTGATATTGCTCTGTTTTTGCCTAAAAATATGTATTAAGAGGAGGTTGAATATATGTTTACGAGTGACGACCTTAAACCAATGTTAGAACCAAACGCAATAGCTATTATTGGAGCTAGTGGAGACGAAACGAAAATCAGCTATAAACCGATAGCGAATTTAAAAGAGGTAGGCTATCAAGGTGAAGTTTATCTTGTAAATCCAAAATATGAAGAGATATTAGGTTTTCCATGCTATCAGAAGATAGAAGAACTACCTGAATATATTGACTTAGCATTGATTTGTGTAGCAGCTAAACGTGTATTATCTATTATTAAACAATTACATGCGAAGAAGGTAAAAAGTATATTGATTTTTAGTTCTGGATTTACAGAAATAGGTGGAGAGGGAGAGAAGTTAGAGGAAGAGATAAGGGAGTATTCAAAAGGAAACCATTTGCCGATTTGCGGTCCAAATTCTCTTGGGTTATTTAACTTAAATAAACAGATGATTGCTTCCTTTTCCAGTTTAAAAGCATGTGATTCTGCAGCGATTGCATTCGTTACACAAAGCGGAGCAATGGGTTCTTTAACTCATACATTAGCAACTGAAATGGGTATCGGATTTCAAGTTTTTGTATCTAGCGGAAATGAAAGCACGGTTGATTTCTTTGAGTATATTGATTATTTTGCTAAAAGTCCTGACATAAAAGTCATTGGTGGATATTTAGAGGGAGCAAGAAATATAACTAAAATGAATCGTGCAATAAAGGCAAGTCATGAAAATAATAAACCAATAGTATTAATGAAAGTTGGCACGTCAGTTATCGGGGCGGATGCGGCTAGTTCGCATACCGCATCATTAGCAGGAAATGCGAAGATTTATCAATCTTATTTTGCTGCAAACAATGTGGTTCTTGTTGATGATGAGGAAGAATTAATTGATACATTATCACTGTTTCATTATGCTAAAAATATCTCTAAAGACGGAGGGGCGGTTATCGTCACACAATCAGGTGGTGCAGGCATAATGATGGCTGACCAATGTGAACGTAAAGGAATGAAGCTTGCCACTTTAAAAGCAGAAACGAAAGAGAGATTATCACAAACTCTTCCAGCTTTTGCTTCTATTAAAAACCCAGTTGATATGACGGCACAAGTGAATCAAAATCCTCAACAAATACTTGATACTCTAACTGTGTTAGTTGAAGCAATTGAAGTGCAATCCATCGTGCTTTATATTCAAATGACGGATCATTTATTTACACCTATTATCGACAAACTTAGTAAGTTGATTAAACAAGCAAATAAGCCCGTTGTTGTTTGTTGGTCTGGAATACAGGAAGCAACAAAAAAGGCGGTCTTTAAGGAAAAAAGTATTCCTTGGATCCCTACACCAACACGGACCATTAATGCCCTTGCACATGTCGTAAATTACTATACGGCAGAAAAGCAAGCTTACGGTCAAATGAGAAAAGAAATTCGTAAGCAGACACCCATGATCGTTAATGAAAAACTAAATGAATGGGAAGGGAAGCAACTATTACAATCGATTGGTATAAAAGTGCCTAAAGGTTCTTTTGTTCGTAATCAAGAAGATCTGCATGAGCATAGTCTTTCTTTTCCTCTTGTCTTAAAAGGAGTTTCGAAGGAGATCACTCATAAATCAGACTATCAGTTGGTTCAAACAAAAATCAACAGTCAACAAGAGTTACTTCAATTTTATGAAGGCATGATTAATAGGATAAAGCATCATCATATCGAACATCTTATCGAAGGAATGATGATTGAAGAAATGGCAGATGAAGGAGTTGAGGTGATTATTGGAGCCATTAACGACCCTACATTTGGACCGACAATCATGTTTGGTATCGGTGGGGTATTTACGGAAGTCCTTGAGGATGTTGTTTTCTTGCCTGCACCAATTACAGAGGCTCAAGCGTTACAAATGATTGCTTCTATTAAGGCATTTCCACTTCTAAATGGAGTGAGGGGAAAACCTAAGTCAGATATAAAAGCATTGGCATTAACGATACAATCTTTATCAGAATTTTGTTTATCTCATCAAGGGGAATGGAAAGAAATGGAATTTAATCCAATCCTTGTCCATAAAGAAGGTAAAGGTGTTACAGCGGTTGACGCTGTCATTGTTGGGAAAAAACAAGTAGAGATCTATAGTTGATTCACTTACCCTTATTAGGCAAAGTGCAGGAACCTCATTAATAAGGGGGGTTATATACTTAAATCAAATAGGGCTTCTGTTCAGTTACAAACGATAAAAACTTCTGTATTCCTCCAGCAATTACGGTATCTTGATGGTAAACAAGGTGAGAGTGACGATACAAATGCAAGTCATCACTAATTGGAATGATTTGGAGCTTACCATTTTCAATCTCTTCTTGTACCGAGATACTTGGCAAGAAAGAAATCCCGAGATTAATCTCGATCATTTTTTTCGTTGCATGGATGTCGTTAAGCTCCATTCCTGTTTTCATATGGAAACCATAGGAAGATAGCTTTTGTTCAATTTGTGCCCAGTAGTTTGACTCTTTCCCATAAACGATGAAGGTTTCATCAGCTAAGTCACTTAAATGAGGACTTGGAATATTTGTTAAACGACTGTTAGCTGAGGCAACGAGTACAATGGGATCTTGACCAATATGATGGCTGACTAAATCTTCTTCTATAAACTCTTTTTGAGCGGAACGTGCAATGGCAAAATGCACTTCACGATGATAAAGCATATCGATCATTTTAGGTGTAAAAGCGGTATGTAGTATGATTTCAATTGTAGGATAGGAAATATGAAAGCTTTCTAAAATTTTTGGTAAGATCCAGTAACAAAATGAATCGGAAGTCACTAGAGAGAGGGAACCTTTATACCCTTCTTTATATTGAGTGAGTGATTTTTCGGCTTCTTTTACTAATGAAAGAATTTGTGTGGAATAAGGATAAAGAATCTTTCCGGCATCTGTTAAGCTACCTAATGATTTATTTTTACGATTGAATAATTGCAGCCCTAATTGGTCTTCTAAAGATTTGATTTGAGAGCTAACTGTTGGTTGTGAAATACAAAGTTCCTCAGCAGCTTTAGAAAAGTTATTATGTTTATATACTGATAGAAATACTTCTAATTGTTTAATATCCATTCTAATAACGCTCCTTACATGTTTTCCTGCTCCCACTATTTTACCATATAGATATCAGATAATTTATATCATTCAAAAAACAATTTTTATTTCGTTGACAAAAAAAATTTTTGTATATAAAATTACTGAAAAAGGATAATGAAGGGGTAGAAAAGATGGATGAGCATGTAAAGAAGGCGAAGAGAAAATATAATGTACCTGCAGTGGACAGTGCATTTAAAATCCTTACATTATTGAGTCGAAAAAAGTTTAGTAAAAGTAACTTAACTGAAATTGCAAATGCCTTATCATTAACCCCAACAACATGTTACCGCATACTGCAAAAGTTAGAAGAGCTATCCGTTGTACGTTATGATCAAAGCTCTAAAAGATATAGTCTTGGCCCCTATTTAGTTGTTTTAGGAGAAAGAGCGAAAGAGAATATTCTAGATTTATCTGTTATTATGCCATACTTGGAAAGATTAACAGAAGAAACTGGATTAACGAGTTTCCTAGTCAATCGAATTGGTGAGAAAAAATCGACCATCATTGCTAAGGTAGAAGCAGAACAATTTGGAATAAATGTATCAGTAGGTAGACATTTCTCAATTGTAGATGGTGCTTATGGTAAGTGTTTGTTAGCTAATCTAAGGCGAGAAGAAGCAAAACGGTTAATTGATTATAATGATGGTCTTCGTCCTTTAACGGAAAACGAAATGAAAGAATTATTAGCAGAGTTAGAAATGATAAAAATAAAGGGATATGCCATTTCATATGGGGAATATATTGATGGTTTAATTGGCATTGCTGCACCGATTTTTAATAATACAAATACAGTGGAGATGTCCATTTCATTAGTCGGCTTAACCAGTCAGTTGCAAGGAGCGGAAGCGGAAAGAATTGGTGAACTAATAAAGGGAATTGCGAATGAAATTACAATTAAATTAGGCGGAGATCGCCCATTAGTCTAATTAGAAAAGACATTATTATTCAATCAGAAAATAGCGAGTAATAATGTCTTTTTTGCAGAAAATTGAATGTAGTTAAATAATCTTAATTTTCTAATTTTTTATTGACAAAAAAATTTTTAATATATAAAATCTTAATAAATATCATATTTTTGAAATGGAGGTAGTTTCATGGATTTAAAGAATAAAGTAGCGATAGTTACTGGCGCTGGGAAGGGAATCGGTAGAGAGATTAGTCTTTTATTAGCTCAACATGGCGCCCAAATAGTCGTTGGTGACTTGAATGTAGAAGCATGTGAATCTGTCGTGAATGAAATTGAAAAGGTTGGATCAAGGGGATTAGCAGTTAAAGTAGATGTTGCCAAAAAAGAAAGTGTTGAGGAGCTTTTCTCCAAGACAATTAGTCATTTTGGTGATATAGATGTGCTTGTTAATAATGCAGGAATTACACGTGATGCAATGCTTCATAAAATGACAGAAGAGCAATTTGACCAAGTGATTCAAGTACATATGAAAGGGACATTCTTATGTATGCAAGCTGCGGCACTTCATATGAGAAAACAAGAAAAGGGGAAGATTGTTAATATCTCATCCATTGCCGGTAAGGTTGGTAATATGGGGCAAGTGAATTATGCTGGCGCTAAGGCAGGAATTGTTGGCATGACGAAAGCTGCAGCAAAAGAATTAGCTAAATTCCAGGTCAATGTGAACGCCATTCAACCTGGTTTTATTGAAACAGATATGACCAAAGCCATTCCTGACAAGTTAAAGGAGTTGAAAATAGCAGAAATACCGATGCAAAAAGTAGGTCAACCGCTTGATATCGCTAAAGCTGCCGTTTTCTTAAGCTCTAATTATGCTGACTATATCACTGGGAACGTAATTGAAGTAACGGGTGGCAGATATATGTAAGCGATTGCAAAACATGAAAAATATATCGATTCATTTTTAATCTCTCTTCTCAAATCTACAAAATGATCTAACAACATCCTCAACCAAGATACATCCTGAAATACTCGCTGTTAACTTCTTTGTAAAAGACCAAACCCAATAAAAACATATGTATACCAATCTATTAGGTATGACTGCTTTCATAAGGATTACTAAAAATAAATGCATAGATGGAGGGTTATCATGTCAATTAAAAACGCTGCTGCGATTGTCGGAGTAGGTGATATTGAGCTTGAGGAAGGAAAAGTAAAAGACGGTTTATCTGTCTTACAAATTCAAGCAATCGCAGCAAAACGAGCACTAGATGATGCAGGTTTAACAAAGTCTGATGTAGACGGTCTGTTTGTTGCTGGTCTATGGGGAGTACCTGGTGTTGGTACATTTCCTTCTGTTGTAATAGGAGAATATTTAGGGATTGAGCCAAACTATACAGATTCTACACAGATAGGCGGTTCTTCATTTGAAGCTCATATTGGCCATGCTGCAGCTGCCATTCAAGCAGGGCTTTGTGAAGTAGCATTAATTTTATATGGAAGTACACAGAAGTCAGAGAGATCGCGATCTTTAGCAGGAAGACCACCTACGTTTACTGCACAATATGAAACACCTTTTGGCTTACCTTCACCAGCTGGTGCATACGCAATGGCGGCAAATCGCCACATGCATCAATACGGAACAACCAATGAAGACTTAGCAGAAATAGCAGTAGCAACAAGAAAGTGGGCTCAATTAAATCCATATGCGACAAAAAGGGATACGATATCCATTGAGGATGTTCTGAAATCGCCAATGATTACTGATCCTCTTCATATACTAGATTGCTGTCTTGTAACAGATGGAGCAGGGGCAGTAGTGCTTGTATCACCCGAACGGGCAAAGGATTGCCGGAAAAAACCGGTCTGGATCCTTGGTCAAGGGGAGGCACATAGTCATTGGTCTATTCAGGCGATGCCTGACTTAACCATGACATCTGCTGCGCAGTCAGGTAAACGCGCGTTTGAGATGGCCGGAGTTGGCCATGATGACATTGATTTCGTTGAAATCTATGACTCTTTCACGATCACGGTGCTGCTCACATTAGAATCTTTAGGTTTTTGTAAACGTGGTGAAGGTGGCGATTTTGTGAAAAATCAACGTACAGCTCCAGGCGGTGATTTTCCGATGAATACGAACGGCGGGGGCCTTTCATATGCCCATCCAGGTATGTACGGTATTTTTTTAATTATTGAAGCGGTTAGGCAACTAAGAGGTGAGTGTGGAGAGAGACAAGTGAAAGAAGCAAAAATAGGACTTGTAAATGGAACAGGTGGAACACTTTCCTCAACATCAGTCGTCATTTTAGGGAGGGACTAAACAGATGGATAAGATAATGAAGCCATTACCAATTATTGATAATGATTCGAAGTTTTTTTGGGAAGGGTGTGAGAAAGGAAAATTATTCATACAACAATGTCAAAGCTGCTCTTTGCATATCTTTTACCCACGTATTCTATGTCCTCACTGTGGAGAGGAAAACGTTACTTGGGTAGAAGCAAGCGGAGAAGGGACGATCTATTCTTATACAATTGCGCGAAGGGCTGGCGGCCCTGCGTTTAAAGACGATTTGCCGTATTGTGTTGCCCTCATCGATCTAAAAGAAGGGGTTAGGATGATGACGAACATTATTGATACGGATATGGAAGCAATTCATTGCAATCAACAAGTAAAAGTCGTCTTTCAAAAAGTCGGAGAGATGACGCTACCCATGTTTACGCCTGTATAACTTTGTTTTCATTGGCCATATCTGGATGGGAGGTTATTACATGAATAAAGGGAATAAAATGCTTCCATTAGTACTGCTGCTATTACTATGTTTTCTTTTAGCTGGATGTAACTCTGCACCTCAAGCTTCGTTGCTCGCAGATGAATCGGGCCTAGCTGAGCAAATGACGTGGAGTGTTTATGATGTAGGCTCTGGTGGTTATGCAGAAATGTCGGCTATTGCGAATGTGTTGACAGAAAAATATGATACAAAGGTGAGAATGCTTCCATCTGCAAGTGGTGTTGGAAGAATGGTCCCTTTAAGGCGTGAAATTGCTTCTGTAGGCAAAGTGGGAGATGAAATTCAACTGGCATTCGAAGGAAAGGAAGAATTCACTTCAAAAAAATGGGGACCGCAAAATGTTCGAGCTTATTGGGCACCCATTAGTCAATTCGGATTTGCGGTGAGAGAAAACTCAGATATACAAACTCTCAAAGATCTAAGGGGAAAGAAAATTCCAATAATAGCTGGAAACACTTCCGTCAATTTGAAAAATGAAGCAATGCTTGCTTTCGCCGGCTTAACTTGGAATGATGTGGAGCCAGTAAAAATCACTTCCTATTCAGGACAAGGAGAAGCGCTTATCCAAGGGCAAATTGATGTTGCCGGTATTAATCCGACTGCATCTACAATGTTTGAAGCCCATAGTAAAGGTGGGATTCGTTGGTTAGAAATGGATAAAGATGACAACGGGGGATGGGCAAGAGTTGAGGAAGTGGCTGCGTGGTTATTTCCTATTAATACAAAACAAGGAGCAGGTATGGAAACAGGTATGGATGTCATGGGACATGGCTATTTAATTGGTGGATACGCAGATCAAAGTGAAGAGGCAGTCTATCAGTTTATTAAATCGTTAAATGATTCTTTCCATTTATATGGCGATGCCCTACCTAATCTAGCTCTATATAGTAAGGATGAAGTCTTAACAGAGCCAAAAGGGATTCCGTTTCATGAGGGCACAATTCGTTTCTTTAAAGAAGAAGGCTTATGGAGTGAAGAAAAACAACAAAAAAATGATCAATTAATAGAACGGTACGAAGCGTTAAATGAAGTATGGGAAAAAACGGTTGCCTACGCTGAAAAAGAAGAATTAACAGATGAGGAATTTGAAGCGCTCTGGTTACAGGAACGGGAATCTGTAAATTAGGAATGAGAGAATCATAACCATCCATTCTGATAAATGTGAGGTGAGGTTAGTCTATGGTGCAATCACGTTTAAACACTTTTTGGAAAACGATTATTATTAGCTCCACTTTAATAGGCATTTTCTTATCTGTAAACATGTTATTCTATCTTGAATTATTTGGCATAAATCCGATTCAAAATGCTTACATGATTTTATTATTAGCCTGTTTTCTCCCTTGTGCCTATCTTATGTTTCCCGGAAAGAAAACGGATCTTTCGATTAAATGGTATGATATCGCCTGTTTTTTATTATCCATGATCATTGCTTTAGCCATTGGTTTGAATGGTGAACGGATTATTATTGAGGGATGGGATTGGGAGGCTCCAGTTTTACCGACCATTGCAAGTATTCTTCTATGGGGGTTAATTATTGAAGCTTTAAGAAGAACAGCCGGTCTTGTTTTAGCGATGATCTGTCTAGTAATCTCACTGTATCCTCTTATTGCTGGAATTATACCGATAGAATTGCTCCAAGGACAGTCTTATGATTTTCTTACGTTAGCGAGAAATCACATCATGAGTTCTAATAGCGTGTTTGGTATTGCTTATACAACGATTGGGAATTTATTACTAGGATTTTTAGTATTTGGTGTAGTCATTACGAAAACTGGTGGTGGTGACTTTTTCTTCAACCTCGCTCTTTCTATCTTTGGCAGAACAAGGGGGGGCTCTGCGAAGGTTGCCGTTGTAGGGAGTGCATTTTTTGGCATGTTGAGTGGTAGTGCCGTTTCGAATGCAGTGACAATAGGTGCAATGACCATACCGGCAATGAAGAAAACAGGCTATAAACCCCATTATGCAGCAGCTATTGAAGCGACTGCGTCTACAGGTGGTACCATTACGCCACCGATTATGGGTTCGGCAGCCTTTATCATGGCCTCTTTTTTAGCGGTCCCTTATTATGAAATCGCTTTAGCAGCGGCAGTCCCAGCATTTCTTTATTATCTTGGCTTATTTATTCAAATTGATGGATATGCTGCCAAAAATGGATTGAAAGGGATGTCTGCTAAGGAAATACCCTCATTCTGGAAAACGTTAAAAGAGGGTTGGTATTATATCTTTTCAATCGTAGTCATGATTTTCTTCTTAGCAGTACTTAACTCAGAAGGGCAAGCACCTTATTATGCGAGTGCTGTATTGTTAATCATTGCCATGATAAAGAAATCAACGAGGATGTCAGCTAAAGATCTAGCGAATATGGTTGTGAATACAGGAAAGGTCTTAACTGATATCGTTGTTATTATTGCTGGGGTAGGCTTTATTGTTGGTGCGTTGTCTGCTACAGGTGTATCGTTTTCATTTTCTCGTGAATTAGTGGCTGCTGCTGGAGATAATACTTTCTTAATCTTAATAGGTGGAGCACTTACCTGCTTTATTTTAGGGATGGGTATGACTGTATCCGCTGTATATGTATTTTTAGCAGTTATTATGGCACCGGCACTTGTTGCAGTTGGTGTGGATCCAATAGCAGCACATTTATACGTTGTTTATTGGGCAACTGTCTCCTATATTACGCCACCAGTAGCATTAGCTGCCTTTTCGACAGCAAGTATAGCAGGAGCAAGTCCGATGAAAACAGCTTTTCAATCTGTCCAGTTAGGGTCAGTAAAGTTTATTGTCCCATTCTTCATGATTTATAATCCTGCCATATTGATTGGTCGTGGAGATCCGTGGGATACGGTCCTTAGTATAGTTGTTGCAGTCATAGGGATTGCTTGCATTTCCTTTGCTCTGGAAGGCTATCTTGTGGGAGCTGGCATTTTAGTTATGGCAGAGCGAATCATTTTATTTGTTGCTGGTCTGATGATGTTTGTCCCAATGTGGTCATTTATTATCGCTGGAACCGTGATAGCTGTCTGTCTTTATGTACTTAAATGGCGAAGAAAAAGAAGTAAATATAATCAAGGCAATGAACTGGAGGTATAACGAATGGATAAAAATGAAGCGATACAAAAATTTCTTCACCCAGAATCAATCGCCATTGTAGGCGTATCAAAAGATTTCACATCCATTAGTGGTAAACCGATCAAAAACCTTATTCAGCATCAATATAAAGGGAATATTTATCCTGTAAACCCTAAATATGAAGAAATTGGTGGTTATAAGTGTTACCCTTCTTTAGTTGAAATTCCTGACTCCGTTGATGTCGCATTAATAGCTGTTTCAGCTAAAAGAATGTTATCCATCATCGATCAATGTAAACAAAAAGCAATTAGAAGTATCGTTCTTTTTGGCTCAGGTTTTGCAGAAATAGGAGAAGAAGGTTCAAATCTACAGAATGAAGTGTTAGAAAAGGCGAAGGAAGCGAATATTCATATTCTTGGCCCCAACTGTGTCGGCTTATTAAATGTTCATTTATCACTACCAATGGGGTTTGCTACCTCGTTTGAAACAGATCGGCCATTTATTTCTGGACCAGTAGGGTTTGCTTCTCAAAGTGGAGCGATTGGCTTTTCATTATTCGGGATGGCACAAGAAGAGAATATAGGATTTTCCTATGTGGTGAATACGGGAAATCAGATGGATATTACGACACTTGATGTCATGAGTTATATGGTAAAGGATGAGCAAACATCAATCATTACTGGTTATTTAGAAAGTATTCCAGACGGAGAACAATTCATTCGATTAGCGAAAGCCGCAAAAGAAAAAGATAAACCACTCATCATGTTGAAAGCTGGAAGGTCAAAATTAGGACAGAAAGCGGCTTTATCGCATACAGCCTCAATGACTGGTTCTGACGAAACGTATCAAGCAATCGCCAAACAATATGGCATTATTACAGTGAATGATATTGATGATTTAATCACAACAGTCAAAGTCTTTTTAAATCACAAAAGGGCAGCTGGAAATAGAGTGGTAACGATTTCTAATTCTGGAGCTGCAGGTATCGCAATGGCTGATTATAGTGAAGATTTGCAGCTTAATATGATTACGTTGGCTGAAGAAACGAAGAGAAAAGTGGCAGATTTAATCCCTACTTACGGATCTGCAATGAATCCGATTGATGTGACTGCGCAAAGTTTAAAAGAACAACATATTCTAACCGATACATTGAAAATTTTATTAGAAGATACAACAATAGACAGCATTGTTTTTCAAACGACATTTGGAGGCGAATTAGGCTTTAACATTTGCAAAGCAATAGCGGAAATAGACGCGAAAACAGATAAACCGATACTCGTGACGATTACTGGTACAGATGAATTAACAGGAAAAGGAAGAAGATATTTACAACAAAATAAAATCCCAGTATATAAAACATCTTATGAAACGATGGTCGCACTAAGTGTACTAGTACAATATTCAACAAAGACTGTTAATGATGTTCAGGTAGCTGGTGAAAACATTTATCATCGTGATGAAATTAAAGAACGAATTTGGACTGAAGTAAAGGTTAAACATTTATTAACAAGCTTTGGCATCCGTACACCTAAAGGAGTACTCATCAATAAGGTAGATGAGATAGAGACTATGAAAGTAGATTGGGATATTCCTAAGGTGTGCAAAGTCATTTCTTCCGATATTCTTCATAAAACGGATGCAGGTGGTGTTATTGTTAATATACAGAATGAACAAGAATTAGCGTTAGCGGTTAAGGAGATAACAGAAAGTGTAAAGAAATATGATAAAGAAGCACAGATAGATGGCTTTCTTGTGGAAGAGATGGTTAAGCAAGAAGGTGTAGAATTTTTCATTGGCGTGAAAGAGGATCCTCAATTTGGTGCGATTATTGTCTGTGGGCTAGGAGGAATATTTATTGAAGTATTTAAAGATGTATCGCTAAGAAAAGCTCCAGTCAGTGAGGAAGACGCAATTGAGATGCTAATGGAATTAAAAGGTTATGCCGTTTTGCAAGGAGTTAGGGGAAAAGGCAGTCATGACATTCAGGCATTAGCTCGAGCGATAGAGAAGATATCCCATTTTGCTGCTAATCAAAATGGTAGATTAAAAGAGATGGATATCAACCCTCTTCTTGTGCTTGAAGAGGGAGAAGGTGTGCTTGCCCTAGATGGTGTCATCGTTTGGGATGAAAAAATTGATAATTTAATAGAATCCTTATGAATGGAGAAGTCTCTATTATGAAGAATGAATACTTACAATGGCTAGAAAAGGAGTTTAATACATCTCCTTATTGGCAGCTCCTTGGTATTAGAATGGATGAATTGGAAGCAGGGAGAGCGCGCATTAAGATGTCGGTAAAAAAACAACATTTAAACTCTAATGGTGTGGTTCATGGAGGCGCAACTGCCTCCTTATTGGATTCGGTTATAGGTGTCACTATTCGGTCAATGAAAGATGTTAAAGTGGCGACGATTTCATTAACAACTCAATTTCTTGCACCTGTTAAAGAAGGGATCTTGTATGCAGAAGCGAAAATGATACATGAAGGAAGAAGAATCCAATATGTTGAGTCTATTCTTACTCAGGAAGATGGAAGTGTTGTTGCTAAAGCGCTAGGTACCTTTTCTATTAAACAGCGGATAAGTTAGGAGGGGGATTTATGGATGAGTCTATTAAAGTACCTCAACCGGAACCGATAAAAGGTGGCATGCCAGAACCGACAGAAATAAATTATTTCTTATCAGATCCCCATATTCATTTTTTATTAGCACACTATGTAAACGATGATTATCAATTATTTAAAGCTCAGTTAATTGAGTTAGGGGATAGAGCAAATAATGAGATCGATCCGCTTTCGAGAGAGGCGGACAGACATCCGCCAACATTAACAATGTATGATAAGCGTGGGCAACGAATAAATGATGTTAATTATCATTCATCCTATTCACGTCTCGAGGAAATCGGTTATGAAGAATTCGGATTGGTTGCCATGAGTCATCGCAGCGGTGTCATGGGGGCTGAAACGGCTTTTAATAAAGTGATGAAATATACTTTTTGGTATGTATTTGCTCAAGCTGAATTTGGTTTATGTTGTCCGATGAGTATGACAGACTCAGCGGCGAAGATTTTGGAGGATTATGGAAGTGTAAAACTAAAGACAGAATACTTACCCCAATTAATTAGTACGGAGAGTAATAGAATGACCGCTGCTCAATTTATGACAGAAAAGCAAGGCGGTTCGGATGTTGGTGCCAATTCAGTCAGAGCAGAAGCTAATGGAGATTCATGGTTAATCACGGGGGATAAATGGTTTTGTTCAAATGTTAGTGCTGATGTAGCACTTGTATTAGCGAGACCAACAGGTGCAAAAGAAGGAACAAAAGGGTTGGCCATGTTCTTAGTACCAAGAATCTTGCCTAGTGGAGAAAGAAATCATTATACGATCAATAAATTAAAAGATAAATTAGGGACAAAAGGAATGGCTTCAGGAGAAGTAACTTTTAAGCGGGCGACTGGTTACTTAGTTGGGGAACTTGATCATGGGTTTAAACAAATGATGTCAATGGTCAACGCTTCAAGGTTATCAAATAGTGTCCGTTCTACAGGTCTCATCAGGCGCTCTTATTTAGAAGCCTTATACACAACTAGAGGACGTATCGCATTTAAAAAACCATTAGCCAAACTTCCTCTCATGCAGAAACAATTATTTGAAATGATGCTAACATCGGAAGTGGCGACATCCATGTCACTATACACGGCACATACCTTTGATTTGACCGAAACTAAAAAGGATGAGAAAGCAAAAACGATGCTAAGATTGTTAACACCTTTGTTAAAAGGTGTAATATGCAAACAAGCAAGAGTGATTGCAGGTGAATCAATGGAAATGAGAGGCGGCAATGGATATATTGAAGAATGGGCAAATGCTAAAATTGTACGTGATGCTCATTTAGGGTCAATATGGGAAGGTACGACGAATATTGTTGCGCTGGATGTTTTAAGAGCAATTACAAAAAATAAGGCAAATACTGTGTTAATACAAACAATGAAAACGATTTTAAATGAAGTGACGTTTGTTGATTTTACCCCATTGAGAAAGAAGTTATTAACTAATATGCATCTATTAGAGGAAGATCTTAATCTAATAGGGCAAGTTAGCCCTACAGAAGTAGAAATGGAAGCTATTTCTATCATGCATCGCATTTATTATTTATTAGCGAATTGCTTATTGTTGAAAGAAGCTGAAATTGAAACAAAGGAAACAAGCAGTTATAGAAAATATTTTAATGCTTGTTATTATTATCATCTGCATATCCAAAATAGTAAAAGTCGGTGTTTTCACCAAAGTGTATGGCAATGGGGAGAAGATGTTATCAATTGGGTGACTATCCCCAAATCAGCGATCTCTCATTTTAATGAGCAATTAAGTAAATAGAAAATTCTAAAAAATATTGCAATTGAAAATTGGATACAGTATCCTATAGATAACCATTTTTATAAGTAGGGTGAAGACGAACGACAACTTGTGAGAAAAAACGAGAAGCTTCGTTGTTTTCCCCCCTAGCAAACCATTAAAAACATCACTTAAAGGAACATGTTACTATGCATTTCCACAAAGAACATCTACGAACATTTGGCGAAAAATGAGCAGGTATTCGTCTCCATTTCTTTAATGAATCATACTAAACCAACAAGAATATTAAGGGCAACTATGTCAATGATTGAGTATGAATTAAATGCTCTTTTTACAGCAAAAAAGGAGGATATAAATGAAAGTTGAGACATATGAAACGATTGACCTAAAAAAAACTCATCATAATCAAATTGCTATCTTACGTTTAAACCGTCCACAATCAATGAATGCATTGAACACCAAAATGGCGAGTGAAATCGTATCAAGTTTAGAAATCTTAAAATATGATCCAGATTTACGAGTCATTATTTTAACTGCAGAGGGGGATAAAAGCTTTTGTGTTGGAGCTGATTTAAAAGAGCGAAACGGAATGAGCCAAAGTGACTGGAAAAAACAACATGATATTTTTGAAAGAGTGACTGAATTAATTCGTGAGTTTCCTTTTCCTATTATTTGTGCTGTAAATGGTTATGCGCTAGGCGGTGGTATGGAGATTGCATTAAGCTGTGATATGCGCACGGCAAATGAAAACGCTTCATTCGGTTTACCTGAAGCGAAACTCGGTCTCATACCAGGGATAGGTGGTACACAAATGGCCATAAGAGTATTACCACTTGCAATAGCTAAAGAAATTTTATTTACAGGTAAAAGAATCAGTGCTACAGAAGCTGAGACATATGGACTCGTGAATAAAGTTTGTAGAGAAGAAAGCTTATTAGAAGAGACAATTAAGTTGGCATCAGAAATTGCAGAGAACGCGCCACTTTCATTAAAGGCATTAAAGAAAGTTGTTAATAAAGGAGCAGATTGCGATTTATCTACGGGAATCGCACTAGAATTAGAAGCATATTATCGTTGTGCTAATTCTAACGATCGTTTAGAAGGAATTTATGCTTTTAATGAAAAAAGAAAACCACAATGGCAAGGAAAATAAAGGAGGGTAAAAATGGCACAGACGAAAGTCAATACTGAACATGACATGATTAGAAAAAGTGTGAAAAGTTTATGTGAGAGATTTCCGGAAACGTATTGGCAAGAAACGGATGAAAGGGAAGAATATCCAACAAGTTTCGTTCAAGCCTTAACAGATGAGGGGTGGCTTTCAGTTCTTATTCCAGAACAATATGGCGGAGCTGGTTTGGGAATGACAGAAGCGAGTATTGTATTAGAAGAAATTAATCGCTCAGGCGGGAATGCGGGTGCTTGCCACGCACAGATGTATACAATGGGTGCAATATTAAGGCATGGTAGTGAAGAACAAAAACAGAGATTTCTCCCAAAAATAGCCAGTGGTGAAGCAAGACTCCAGGCATTTGGAATTACGGAACCAACAGCTGGCAGTGATACAACTAGTATTGAAACTTTTGCCCACAAAGAGGGAGATAAATATATAGTTAACGGACAAAAAATTTGGACATCTAGAGCTGAGCATTCTGATTTGATGCTACTTCTAGCAAGAACAACACCAAAAGAAGCTGTAGCGAAGAAAACTGATGGCTTAAGTTTATTCATACTAGATATGAAAGAACAACACGATAAAATAACCATTCGTCCGATTGATACAATGATTAATCATGCAACAACAGAAGTATTCTTTGAAAATGCGGAAATTCCAGTAGAAAACTTAATTGGCGAAGAAGGTAAAGGGTTTAAATATGTTCTTAGTGGAATGAATGCGGAGAGAATATTAATTGCCTCAGAATCTGTTGGAGATGGCTTATACTTTATAGATCGCTCAGTACAGTATGCTAATGAACGTGTAGTATTCAATCGTCCTATTGGAAAGAATCAAGGTGTACAATTTCCGATTGCTAAGGCATTTATGGAAATAGAAGCCGCAAAGCTAATGAGAGATAGGGCGGCTGATTTATTTGATGAGGGAGTCAATTGCGGTGCAGAAGCAAATATGGCTAAATACCTTACTTCCGAAGCGACATGGAATGCAGCAAATGCGGCAATGGATACTTACGGTGGCTATGGTTTTGCTAAAGAATATAATATTGAACGGAAATTTAGAGAAGCGAGATTATTTAAGGTTGCCCCAATTGCCAATAATTTAGTATTAAGCTTTGTCGGACAGCATGTATTAGGATTACCAAGGTCTTATTAACTTGTACCATTTCTTTTACTACAGGGAGGGATAAGGATGACGGGACCTTTAGCAGGCATGAGAGTCATTGATGTCACAACCAATATTTCCGGTCCAACTTTAACAATGATTCTAGCGGACTTAGGTGCAGAAATTATTAAAATTGAACGTCCGGGTACGGGAGATGACGCCAGGGGGATGGGGCCATTTATGAGTGGTGAAGGCGTATATTTTCTTCATATTAATCGCAATAAAGAGTCGGTTGTCATCGACCTTAAGAAACAAGATGGGAAACAAATCGTATATGATCTTGTCAAATCGGCAGATATATTCGTTGAGAACTTCCGGCAGGGAAAAGCAGAGCAAATGGGATTAGGTTATGCTAAATTGAAAGCAATAAACAATCAAATCATCTATTGCTCATTATCAGCATATGGCCAAAGTGGACCGCAAAAATTGCAACCGGGCTATGATGCTATTGCTCAAGCTGAAACAGGTATCATGGGCATCAATGGAGCCAAAGACGCTGAATTAGCGAGAGTACCTGTCTCTATTTTAGATCAAGGAAGTGCAATGTGGGGGGCAATTGGTATTCTATCTGCACTTTTGCATCGAAATCATACAGGTGAAGGGCAATTTGTTTCTACTTCTTTATATGAAACCGGTTTATTTTGGAGTAGTTATCATATGCTTTCCTTTTTAGCGACAGGAGAAGAACCACAGAAAAACGGCTCTGGTCACACGGCATTTGCTCCTTATGGTGCTTACTTGGCAAGTGATACGTATATCATGATTGGCATTTCCAATCAATCGCTATTTGAAAGATTATGTCGGGTTTTAAATAGTATGGAGTGGCTATCAGATCAGCGATTTTTAGATAATAAAAATCGTGTGGAAAACCAATACATCTTAAAAGAAAACATAGAACTGATACTTCAAAGGGAAACGGCTGATTATTGGGTGACGGAATTAAGCGCGGCAGGGATCCCAAGTTCCAAAGTAAAAAAAATATCGGAAGTCATTGATGCAAAACAGACAGAAGCCCTTGGCATGTGGCAACAAGTAACACATGATACAATTGAAGATTTACGTCTACCAAGACTACCTTTTCATCTAAGTAAATCTACACCTGAGGTGAAAATGGCATCGCCAAAACTAGGGGAAAATACTGATTGTGTCCTACAATCATTAGGCTATACGCAAGAAAGAATAGCAGAGCTTTCAACTAGCCAAGTTATTGGGGCTTATGAAAAAAAACTGAAAAACAGATAAACCATTTATGAGCTCTTCTATTATTGTGGTAAGACATTTATAGGAGAGCTTTTCTTGTGGTTCAACTAACGCGTAAATAGTACAACTGTTTTTCATCTACAATATCAAAAAGTTGAAGAAAAGATTTGTTTGATGAATATTACATATGAAGTGGGGATATTTTCATCAACTACGATAAATAATTCTTTTCATGAGAAAGATATCTGCTATAATAGTTGTAATACTGAAACGTTTTAATTGAAGAAAGAGTCAAAATTATAAATGAACGATTGAAAGAGGGCTAGTAAATAGGGATTGGCATGAAAGAGAGTGGAATTTATCAGCTGAAAGATTCCACCATGATTCAACCTATTGAACCTGCCTCTTTAGTCTGGTGAAAACCATCAGCGGTGATTGAGACGTTAACTCATGAAAGTGGAATGTTTAAAAGAGAGCATTCAATTAAGGTGGTACCGCGAAACCTAACTCGTCCTTATGTATTAAGGCTTGAGTTAGGTTTTTTATTTTTTAAAAAACTAGACTGAGACATCACTACATGGGTGTTCGTGCTCTTAAAAGGAATGAATCATATGGGGAAGAAAAGAATGATCGTTAAAATTGGCAGCAGTTCATTAACGAATGAAAGGGGAGAGATTGACCGCTATAAATTTACCGATCATATATTAGCACTTGCAAAAATACAGAAAATGGGCCATGAAGTGATTGTCGTATCCTCGGGAGCAGTAGCAGCAGGTTTTAGAAAACTAGGTTATTCTTCCCGTCCCATTACATTAAAAGGGAAACAAGCTGCGGCTGCTATCGGTCAAGGATTATTAATTCAAAGTTACATGGAAGCCTTATTAAAATTTGACACCCTGGCAGCGCAAATTTTACTGACTCGATCCGACTTTAACAATCAAGTGCGCTTTAGAAATGCGTACGATACGATTATGGAACTGTTAGATCGTAAAGTCATACCGATTATTAACGAAAATGACACTGTTTCTATTGAGGAATTGACTTTCGGGGATAATGATATGTTATCAGCACTCGTTAGCGGGCTTGTTCATGCTGATTTACTTGTGATTTTAACAGATATTAATGGCTTATATGATCAAAACCCGTTTAAGTATCCAAATGCCAGCCGAATTGACTTCTTAAATGAAATTACTGATGTGCAAATGAAAGCGACAGATGGTGCGGGCTCTAAAGTTGGAACTGGCGGCATGTACTCAAAGTTGAATGCTGCTAAAACAGCTATGGAATTAAACGTCCCGGTTTTTATCGGTACTGGTAAAGGTGAAGACAAACTTATAAGCATCCTTAATGGAAATGGAGACGGTACATATCTTTCTAATCAGCAAATGAAAAATATTAATACAAAACGGCAATGGATTGCCCTTCATTCGACGGTCAAAGGAAAAATCTATGTGGATAAAGGAGCCGAACAAGCACTTGTACATGGTGGTGGAAGTCTATTATCACCTGGAATTGTTAAAATTGATGGAAGTTTTCTTTCGGGTGAGGTTGTTGAAGTGAGGTTTGAAAATCAACTAATTGCTAGGGGAGAAGTAAGTTGTTCTAGTCAATATCTCACGCAAACATCACATGAGAAAAAACGAATTAAAGAAGTGATTCATCGTGATAAATTAGTTTTAGAATCGAATAGGAGTGAAGGGAAATGACAAGTGAAGTATATGAAAAAGGTAAATTAGCAAAAAAAGCGAGCTATCGTTTAAGTGGCGCTACGACAGCGGAAAAAAATCAAGCATTAAACGCCATTGCCAATCAATTAATAGAAGATCAAGAGGAAATCCGTTTAGCCAATGAAAAAGATATAAGGATGGCGCGTGGCCACATGAGTGACAGTATGATTGATCGTCTTATGTTAGATGAGTCTAGAATAAGAGCAATGGCACAAGCGGTCACTGATATCGCACAACTTGACGATCCTATACATCGTGTATTGCAGACAATAAAAAAAGAAAATGGCCTACTTATTCAACAAAAGTCAGTCCCACTTGGTGTTATAGGTATGATTTACGAGGCAAGACCTAACGTAACCATTGATGCTGCTTCACTAGCTTTAAAGACAAATAATTGTGTAATTTTACGAGGGAGTAAAACGGCACTACATAGTAATCGTGCGCTTGTCCAAACTGTTCATCGCGCATTACAATCGACGGAGCTACCAATTGATAGTGTCTTATTAATTGAAGATACGAGTAGAGAAGCTGCCAAAGAATTATTTCATCTTCATACATTTCTCGATGTGCTTATCCCCAGAGGTGGCAAAGGATTGATTGATACTGTTGTACGTGAGGCATCCGTGCCGGTTATTGAAACAGGTGCAGGTAATTGCCATATGTATATTGATGAGTTTGCGGAATTAGAAATGGCGAAGAAAGTAGTATTAAATGCGAAGAAACAAAGACCTTCTGTTTGCAATAGTATCGAATCTCTTTTGATTCATACTCATTGGTTGGAAAAATACGGGGGAGAATTTTTAGCTTACATGGAGAACGAGGGAATTGAAATGGTTGGAGATCAATATGTGAAAGACTTTCTTCCTCACATCGAATTAGCCACTACAGAAGATTTTCACAGTGAGTTTCTATGCTTAAAAATGAGCGTTAAAACAGTTGCCTCTGTTGAAGACGCCATTACTCATATTCGTCAGTATGGGACAAAGCATTCAGAAGCAATTATAACGGAAAATAATAGTCGAGCAGAAACCTTTATGAATCATGTAGATGCTGCTGCTGTTTATCATAATGCTTCAACAAGATTTACAGATGGATTTGAATTTGGTTTTGGCGCTGAGATTGGCATTAGCACACAAAAAATGCATGTGCGTGGACCATTGGGATTAAAAGCACTAACATCAAGTAAATATTTTATTGAAGGTAATGGACAAATAAGAGAATAATTGTTAGCTAAAAGTTAAAGGAATTTTGCTAGCGTTAGAGAAGTATAAATGAATAAGATGATATTCTTCTAAAAAGGTGTGACTTATACATGGAAACTATTCCTAAGCCAGCGGCGACAGTCTTATTAATCAATCCACAAGGACAAGTATATATGACGAAACGCCCAGCAACAATGAAATTTCTTGCTGGGCATTATGTTTTTCCTGGTGGCGCAGTGGATGAGAAAGACTCGCTGCTATCTAATAGATTAATTGCTCCAACAGATCAGGAAAATATCCCTTTAGCTTATTATGTTGCTGCCGCAAGAGAAGTCTATGAAGAAATTGGAGTTTTCCTTGGTTGTGATAGAACAGGAGAGCCGCTCTCATTTCAAAAAGAAGAAAGTTTGAACGATAGGAAAAGGCTCTTAAAAAAGGAAATAAGTTTTATCGAGTTATTAAAAGAAAAAGAAGCCGCGCTTGATTGTCGCTGCTTCACATATATCGGCCATAAAACGACACCAGCAAAAAGTCCAATACGTTTTGATACACGTTTCTTTATTACACGTCTCCCAAAACGGCAACAACCAATTCCTGATCCTTATGAAGTTGCAGAAGCCAGGTGGATTTATCCAAAAGATGCTTTGCATGCATATGAGAAGGGTGAAATTAAACTCATAAACCCGACTATCCGTTCACTTGAAAAAGCAATTTGTTGGTTAGATGCAACTTCATGAATAACTTGAGTAAGCATTTCTGTTCTGTATAACCTTTCTTTCTTCTATCAACTTAATTAAATGAGCTTCTGTTGTTTTTTCTGCTACTACTTTGTTTGAAGGGTGAATATGACCAGCGTATATCTTATTCGTAATTTCGTGTAATAACAGGGGCTCATTCTCTTTTAAAATATGTAAAATTTGTTCTTCTCTCTGCATTCTTCTATTCAGTACATAATCAATATGTTCGTATGGATTATTAATCCAATCGCCATGACCAGGACCAACCATTGTTAAGGATAATGATTTTATTTTTTCTAATGTGATGAAATAATCTTTCATATTCCCATCGGGTGTACCAATCCAAGAAGTTCCCTTTTCTATTAAATTATCACCTGCCAGTAAAATCTTCTTAGAAGGTAAATAAAAGCTTAAATGACCTGAAGAATGCCCTGGGAGATGTAATGCTATCAGAGATTTATCGCCTATAGATATTTCTTCGTGATCTGAAAGGTAATGGAGGTTATCAATTTGAACATTCCTTCTGATTTCGGGCTCCTCAAGTGGATGAGCAAATATAGGTATTTGCCAATCAAGAAGTTGTTTCACTCCAGGTGAATGATCTTTATGTCCATGGGTGAGAAGAATCGCTTTCGGAATGGGAAGCTCATGTTTTTTTAGTGCTGTATGTAGTGTTTCTCTTGTAATGGGTTGATTATAACCAGTGTCAATGATTAGAGTTTCCTCTTTATTACCGATGATGTAGCTATTTGTTGTTGTATATGGCCAAAGAGTGGGAGTAGGAATAGGTATACGTAATACACTAATATCTGATTTCATTATGTCCACCTTTTATAAATAATTTGAATATTATGAATATTTTTTAGCTATTGATACTTACTTTAAAACTATGCTATGATACATAGGCATGGCTATTTATTATTATTGTATAAAAGTATCCAATATAATAATAACAAAAATATTAAGATGTGTCAACTAATTTTTTATCGAGGAGTGATTCTATGCAAGAGCGACAAGAAGAGCAAAAAAGGGTAGATAGAATAATACATGAAGTGAATAAGAAGCAAGTCGCTTATATAGAAAATCGCGACCACGTACAGAAGGATGTAAAACAATTAAAAACAGGATTTTGGGATGATGTGACAGTCAACCTAGAGGAAATGGACGATGTGATTGAGACATTTCAAAGTGTAAAGCAGCAAGCAGAATTATTAGGGGAAAGAGAACGGCGAATGGGAATGCTCGATCAATATGTCAACATATTGTCGAAACAAAAAGACTCACCCTATTTTGGCAGAATTGATTTTAGGGAAGATGGGGAAGAAAAGGAATCCATATATATTGGTGTTGCCTCATTAATGGATGAAAACGATGAGCAGTTTCTTATTTATGATTGGCGGTCACCTGTTGCGAGTATGTATTACGATTACACACCTGGAAAAGCAAAGTATGACACCCCATATGAAACAATTATGGGAGAAATGTTATTAAAGCGTCAATTTATTATAAAAAAGGGGAATATTGAAGGGTTATTTGATACGGGTTTAACGATTGGTGATAGTGTGCTGCAGGAAGTGTTAGGTGGTCACGCAAATGCACAGATGAAAAGTATTGTTGCTACGATTCAGAAGCAACAAAATGCAATTATTCGCAATGTGAAAGACGATTTAATTATTGTTCAAGGAGTGGCAGGTAGTGGGAAAACATCAGCAGCATTACAAAGAATCGCTTACCTTCTATATCATTATAGGAAATCATTACATGCGGAAAATATAATTCTTTTCTCGCCAAACCCGCTATTTAATAGTTATGTTTCTCAAGTGTTACCAGAATTGGGTGAGAAAAATATGAAGCAGGATACTTTTTGGCACTTCATTCAAAGTAAGTTTGATGCAAAGCTTACGATAGAAACACCGCTTGATCAATTAGAATTTCTTCTTCAAGAAAATGATTCAAGTGAAAAAAGAGTTCAGGAAATTGAATATAAGTCCTCTTTATCCTATCAATCTTCTATGGATCAATATATTAACCATTTATTAATAGAAGGGATGATTTTCCGTGATCTCACCTTTCATAATGAAAAATGGCTGACTGTCGATGAAATCGGTGAGAAGTTTTATTCTTATGAAAGTAACATTTCAATCGCGAACAGACTGCAACTTATACAAGAATGGATCCTTTCTATTATAAAGAAAAAGGAGAAAGCAGAACGGAAGAAGGCTTGGGTTGAGAATGAAGTAGAATTACTTGATAAAGAAGATTATTTACAAGCATATAAAAAGGCACAGCAAATAGATGATGATGGCTTCATGCAACCAGAAGTTGAGCAAGCGTATTTGATGAAAATGGTTGTGAAAAGGAGACTTAAGCCACTTCGGAAACAAATCAAATCTTTCTATTTTGTTGATATACTTGCAATGTACGATGAGTTTTTACGTACAAGTAACAAAGATGATTCGGGATTAGAGGCAATTGTATCTGGTGATATGTTGTATGAAGATGTGGTTCCTTATTTATATTTAAAACAACAATTATTAAAGGAAGATGGTCATACGTCTGTACGTCATATTTTTATTGACGAAGCACAGGATTATTCACCCTTTCACTTTGCCTATTTAAAAGAGTTATTCCCGCATAGTAAGTGGACGTTATTGGGAGATGTGAATCAAACTATCCACTATCACGCTGACAATCAGTCTGTCCTTTTTAGTAATGAAAAAGCAACAATCTATCAATTAAGACAAAGTTATCGTTCAACGAAAGAGATTACGACATTTACATCAAGTCTGCTTTTAAATAATGAAGATATTATTCCTTTTAACCGAAGTGGCGAAAAGCCCATTATCAAAAATGTGGATGAGGAAGAAGCGCTAACGATACTCATAGATGTCGTTCGTCGATCCGTCTCGCTAGGTCATGAAACCATTGCGATCATTGCTAGGAGTGCGAGTCAGAGTGAGGAGTGGTACCGTCAATTATTGCCTCATCTTAACAATGTGAACCTTATCCATCAAAAAACAACGGAATTTCAAAAAGGAATTACCATTATTCCATCTTATTTAGCAAAGGGGATTGAATTTGATGCTGTTGTTATCCCCGATGGTGAACAATATAAAAAAGAGAGGGACCGCTTTTTATTCTATACAGTGTGTACGCGGGCAATGCATCAATTAGTCATCCTGCAAAAATCACAAACGAATCCGTTTATAAATGGAGCAGATGTGCACACATATGAATATATATCGTAATGATTGTTTTAGGTATGTAGGATATTATTCGTATCTTGCATACTTTTTTTTATATCTTTTGATGTGTTTTTACATATTAAAGGAGGAAAAGGGGATTTCTTGCATAACCCTTTTAAGGGAGCAATTTTTGCTTTCAACCTGAATAGAGGGAGGAATGTGAAGTGAAAAAAATGGTCGCTTGTATTGCCATCGTCACGCTATTTATGTTAACAACCTCTCAAGCATTTGCTGCTAAAACGATTACGCCTCAAGGAAAGCTTAAGCCACCAGGGGAAGTATTCACGCCGGGAGAGTGGTTTCTCGGAAGTGTACCACCGAATTTAGATACAAGTAAACCCCCGATTGTCTTTGTTCAAGGAAAAAATGGTAGTTCAACTAGTTGGTATGAAGAAACGGAATATCATGGTGTAAATGATATGTATACAAAAGCGTATGAATCTGGTTATCAAACTGTGTTTGTACAATTGCATGATGCAGCAGGAGAAGGTTCGGCAAGCCAATTGGATAACGGTGAACTTCTCGCTTCGATGCTTGCTGATATTTCCGCGCATTTCCAAGGGAGAAAATTAAATATTGTCGCTCACAGTAAAGGTGGACCAGATACACAAGCGGCGCTCATTCATTATGGTGCACACGCATATGTCGGTCGAGTCATTACATTAGGTTCCCCGCATCATGGTTCCCATTTGGCCGACCTTGCTTATAGTTGGTGGGCAGGGTGGTTAGGTACTTTATTAGGGCAAAAGGATGATGGTACCTTTTCTTTGCAGGTAGGTGAAATGGCTCACTTTCGCTCAATAACTGATCATCATTCTCATGCAACGAAGAATAAGTACTACACTGTTTCCGGGACAAATAAGGGGCCGTCAATGTCCGCTTTATGGATGGGTGGCCAATACTTATCCTCTGAAGGTGAAAATGATGGTTTAGTTAATGATTGGAGTACAAGGTTACCATATGGTACACATCTCTTTAATGACACCTCTCTCGATCATGATAAAATTCGTATGGGCTCCGCTGTATTTTCTAGAATTGAACCATATTTGCGTTCATCATCTGTAACCGGATTGACAACGGATGATGTAAAAAGTAGCGATACATTAATGTCTAAAGATATTTCCTCCTATACCCACGGTGGCGAATGGCAAGGGTATGCCTCTTATAATCAATCCTTTCATGTGGATGAACAACTTAAAAACATACAAATCTGGACATCAACGAAGGATGTTAAAGTTAAATTAATTTCGCCAACTGGGAAAGAGTATCAAAGTTACACTTCATCACCTAAAAGTGCAGAAATATTTAATGGGGCAGCAGCACATAGTTTTACTGGCATTATATCTGAAACAGGTCGTTGGCAAGTGCAACTAACATCTAGCAAGAAGGATAATGCCTATGTGATGAATGTTACCCATGAAGGGAAAAATAATCTAGAACTAAAGATGAATCCACTTTTCTCAAAGGATCCAGTTGCTTTCTCCCTACAATCAAACAACAATATACAATCTATCACAATGAATACGAAATTAGTGGATAAGAATGGCAATACAGTAGTGGCACCTTTAAATGTACAAAACACTTCGCGTAATGGGTCAATTGGACAATTTAATGCTAAGTTAAGTAGTGGTGTTTATAATATGACTATTGATATAAAAGGTAAAACACTTCAAGGGGCCCCTTATGAAAGAACAGTTATTCGCTCGTTTTATGTACAATAGTAGAGTTTCATTTATCGTTTGATCGGTGTGTGAGGTGCTGATACTGGCATCTCTTTTTCTTTTTAACTAAAATAAAGGCAAGTCAATTGAAATAGATGGGGTGAGATGTGAATGAAGTTTATAAATAAAACAGTTATTGTCACTGGTGCAGGAAATGGCATTGGTCAAGGGGTTGCACTCGCATATAAACGGGAAGGTGCCAACGTAGTAGTGGCTGATTGGGATGATTCGAACTTTGCTGCGCTTGAAGCAAAGGGGCTTGATTGCCTTCAGATAAATGTCCAAGAAGAAGCAGACATTCAACGATTATTAGAACAAACGATCGAGAAATATGGACAAGTAGATATTCTCATTAATAATGCTGGTGTATCTGTCTTTAAACCTTTGTTCGAATTAACATTAGATGAATGGGATCGTGTCATCAATACAAATGTAAGAAGCGTATTTCTAGCCACGAAAGAAGCGGCAAAATATATGAAAAATAACGAATCGGGTGGAGCGATTGTTAATATGGCTTCTACTCGTTCGATGATGTCTGAGGTCAATTCAGAAGCCTATGCCGCTTCAAAAGGTGGCATAGTTAGTTTAACTCATGCATTAGCTCTTTCCCTAGCTGATTATCACATTACGGTTAATTGTATTTCGCCAGGGTGGATTGTTACGAATGAGAAGGCGGAACTGCGAGAAGTAGATCATCATCAGCACCCTTCAAGGAGAGTCGGGACGGTAGCTGATGTAGCTAAAGCTTGTCTTTACTTAACAGATCCGGAAAATAACTTTGTGAACGGAGAGAATATTACTGTAGATGGTGGTATGACGAAGAAAATGATATATGAAGAATAAATAAAAGATAAAAAGCAAGGTTCCCCTAGTAAGAGTAAAGGAACCTTGCTTGTTTATATTTCTATTTCATTGCGTCTGACCACTCTTCTACATTCCACACTTTTGTGACCCAATCTTCGTAAAAGTCGGGTTCATGGCAAACGAGGACAATGGTGCCTTTATATGCTTTTAAGGCTCTTTTTAATTCTTCTTTCGCCGTAATATCTAAATGATTTGTTGGTTCGTCAAACAGTAGCCAATTGCTTTCGTTCATCATTAACTTGCAAAGACGTACTTTCGCTTGTTCTCCCCCACTTAGTTGGTTCATTGGTCTTGAAATATGTTCATTTTTTAGCCCGCATTTAGCGAGAGCTGCACGAACCTGATGCTGATCCATCGCCGGGAACTCGTTCCATACATCATCTATGGGTGTAATTTGCTCGCCTTTCACTTCCTGTTCGAAATAGGAAGGGTAGAGGAAGTCACCTCTTTCAATTTTCCCGCTAATCGCTGGGATTTTTCCAAGCATCGTTTTTAAGAGGGTAGATTTTCCGACACCGTTACATCCAACAATGGCAATGCGATCCCCTTTTTCAATCGTAATTGACATTTTTGGCAATAGGGCATGTGTATAACCAATTTCAAAATTCTCGCCTTCAAACACATAACGGCTACTAGCCCTCGACTCTTTAAATTCGAAAGTAGGTTTAGCGGCAGTTTCAGGACGATCAATTCTCTCCATCCGGTTTAATTGCTTTTGCCTACTTTTTGCACGACCTGTTGTTGAATATCTCGCCTTGTTTTTTGCGATAAAATCTTCTTGTTTCTTGATGAATTCTTGTTGCTTTTCATATGCGTGGATATGTTGATTTTTATTGATTTCTGCCAGTTCTAAGAATTTTTCATAACTAGCCGTATAGCGAGTAAGTTTAGAGAATTCTAGATGAAAAATAACATTTGAGACTCCGTTCATAAATTCAGTATCATGCGAGATTAAAATGAATGCATACGGATATTCTTTTAAATAGTGGGATAACCAGTCTATATGTTCAACATCTAAATAGTTTGTTGGTTCATCTAAGAGTAAAACTTGAGGTTGCTCAAGCAATAGTTTAGCAAGTAAGACTTTTGTTCTTTGCCCCCCGCTAAGTGCTGCGACATCTCTATCCAAACCTATTGCATCTAATCCCAACCCTCTTGCTGCATCGTCTATTTTTAAATCGATTGAATAAAATCCGCCTGCTTCTAGTGTATCTTGAATTTCACCCATTTTCTCAAGCAAAACTTCTAATTCTTCTGGTGTGGCATCTGCCATCTTCGCTGTGACTTCATTTAATTCTTCTTCTTTTTTATATAATGGTAGAAAGGCATCTCTTAATGCATCGCGCATCGTTTTTCCAGGGGTTAAAACAGTATGTTGATCCAGATACCCATATTGTACATTAGGTGTCCATTCCACTTTGCCCCCATCGTGAATAAGCTGCCCTGTAATAATATTCATTAAAGTAGATTTACCTACCCCGTTTGCTCCAACTAACCCTACGTGATCTTCTGCTAATAAACGAAAAGACACGTCCTTAAATAATGTTCGATCGCCAAAAGTATGACTAAGATGATCAACTGTAAGTAAACTCATTTTGTAATCCTCATTTCTTCATAATCATTTAATAATCATACTAGATTTCTCGATGTTTAACTAGGGGAGAGGCGATATTTATCTATAAAAGAAAAATTCCTTATGAAGAATGGATGGTGGTATAATATGGTTTAAATACATATAAAAGGGGGATTGTTATGCAATTAACGATCCATGCAAAAGGAGAAGGCGCGAATATCCTTTCTTTTTTATTGGCGAAACACCCTGAACGTCTTTATGAAAAAGAACATAAAGGGCATAAAGTACGTCTCTTTTATCAAACCTTTACTCCTAATGAGGTGAAAGTAACGATATACGTCGTTTTGGATGCTATAAGTTTAGTAAGGGATAGTGGAGAGAAATTAGATATTACACATTATATTAATGACCGTGAATTTGCAGTTAGTAGTTTGTTTTTATCACTCATACGCTCTTCTCTTGCGACAGCCCTAAATGGCTTACCTAAGGAAGAATATTTACCATATGTACGGCAGGTATTTCAATTTTCTTATTCATTTGGTCCAGTAAATACAGACCTTTCTGTAGAGAATCTTCGGGAGTTGTTTTCACCGCTTGGATTTACCTTATCTGTGCAATCTGAAACGAAAAACAGTCCTCTTTATGTAACTGTTACAGGTGAGACAACGTTACAAAAGGGGTTAAGGCAGTTATTTATTCTCATTCCAGTTATTGATAATTATAAGCACTATTTTATTGATGAAAAAGAGGCGGAAAAGCTTCAGCGGTTCGGAGAAGGTTGGCTAGATGATCATCCTCAAAAAGAATGGATTTATAAACGTGCCTTAAAGTATAAAGGGCTGTTAGACGACCATATAACCGAACACATAAAGGTTGAAAAGGAAAAGAAGCAAAAAGGACTAAACCAACTACGTTATGAAAAGATAATCGAAATCATTCAATCTAAACCTCATCTTAGAAAGATAATAGATATGGGGAGTGGAGAAGGAAAGCTTAGTACTAGATTAGGCTTTTTACCAAATGTGAGTGAAATAATCGCAGTTGAACCAAGTGAACGAGAAACGTTAAAGGCGAAAAAAAGATATGCAAAAGCTGCCGAAAATCCGGGCTTCTTAATGCCAATGCAAAAATGGGGTTCGGTATTTTATTATGATGATGGACTAAAGAATAAAGACGTCTTTATTTTATGTGAAGTGATCGAACATATTGCCGAGGAAAAATTGCATACGGCCATGCAACTGATTTTTCAAGAGTATAAGCCTGCGGTTTGTATTATTACAACACCGAATAAAGAATATAATACACTTTATCAACTTGGGGAATCAATGCGTCATTATGATCATCGCTTTGAATGGACAAGAGCAGAATTACTAGCATGGGTTGAGAAGATGACTGATATGTATGCTTATAAAGCTAGCATTTCTAGTATAGGTGAGGTAGATCATGAACGAGGTTCACCGACTCAGATAGTCGTATTTGAAAAAGAGGTGATGGTATGAGGAGGAGAATCACACTTCCTAACGCTGGTGTCGTTTTACTTGTTGGGCCTTCTGGTAGCGGTAAAACAACATTATTGCAGAACTTGGTCGATAGCGGACAAATAAAAGACTCAGAAATTTTAAGTTCAGATAAATATAGAAAAATAGTTGCAGATCAAGAGTACAACTCAGTTGAAAGCACTGATAATAAGATGGCGCAAATCTTATTTGAACAGTATCAAAGGATTTCTAAAGAGGCATTTGAACTGCTAGAATTGACCCTAGAAGCAAGATGTCGCTTAAATAAATGTAGTTTCATTGATGCGACTAATATAAATAGTGATGATCGTAAAAAATTGATTTCCATTGCACATCGCCATCATTTACCGATAAGCGCAATTGTGCTAGATATCGATTTAGATACATTATTAATGAGAGATAACGAACGAGTATTCCCAAGGGGTTCAAAGCGCATTAAACAACAAATGAAAAGGTTCCAATATCATAAGCGTTATTTAAAGACAGAACGTTATCATCAACTTTATATGATAAAAGAATTGAATCACTCTGTTGAAATAGAACGAATGGATGAAGTTCCTCCTATTGATGTGGGAGCAGGAATTGATATCATTGGTGATATTCATGGTTGTTATACTGAGCTATTACAATTATTAGAGAAGTTAGGATATGAAGAAAATGAACAAGGGCTCTATACTCATCCCCTTGGGAGGAAGTTTTTATCATTAGGAGATATTATGAGTCGGGGACCGCGCTCTTTAGAAACGCTTTTATTTTTTAAAAATCATGTTAATAATAACTTAGCTTATATGATTGATAGTAATCATGGTTGGAAAATCTACAGATGGTTAAAAGGAAATCAAGTTACTTTACAACATGGTGACGAACTGACAGCTAAAGAAATCAATCAATGGTTAGCTACCTATTCAGAAGAAGAGCAAAAGCGCCTGAAGGATGAGTTCATTCAGTTTTTAGGAGATGCTCCGGCACATTATATAATCGAGGATAAAGGCGTGCCGATGCTTGTATGCACACATGCAGGGATTAAAGATGAGTATATAGGCAAGAAATCCCAACAAATATCGGATTATTGTCGATACGGTGAATCATCAAGTCGCATGAAAGATGGTATTCCCATTAGAGATGAATGGTATCATCATCATACAGGTCATATGACCATTATATGGGGGCATGATCCGAGACCATATCCGACTACTATCAACTCTACGATTAATATTGATCAAGGTGTAGTATTTGGAGGGAAATTAACAGCCTATCGATATCCCGAGAAGTCATTTGTCGCAGTTGATGCCCTCAAAAATTATAACGGTGTAGAGCATAACCCAATAATAGAATGGAAGAGCAAGAGATTGCTACCCCCAAATATACAAGCGCTTATTGAAGGTTTCCGCATACAAATGGAAGAATTCGAAGATGTAAGTGTGAAAGGTAAGTATGTAAAACCAGTCATTGGCTCGTTATCTACAGCCGATACCCATTTTGGTCAACTGGTTTATCTCCCTCCAACTATGAGCCCTGTTCCTATTCCGAGTCAGTTGCCAGATTATTTAGAACATCCAATAGAGGCTTTTAAATATTATCAGGATAATGGTGTTAATCAACTGATTGTTGAGAAAAAGCATATGGGTTCACGGGGTATTTTACTCATCTTTAAGAATGAGGAAGTAGCGTTAAACTATACTGGGATTAGTAATTTAGGTGCGATATATTCAAGAAGTGGGAAGCGCTTTTTTAAGAAGGATATAGAAGAGCGAATATTAACGGTTATCCAATCTAGTTTAAAGGAAAATGACTATTTTGATAAGTACGAAACAGACTTTGTATTACTGGATTGTGAGATCATGCCATGGAATTTAAAGGCACAAGATTTAATCAATAAACAATATGAACTTGTAGCTGAAAGTGCGATCTTAGATCGAAAAATCTTGGATCAAGCACTAAATGAATCAATGGTTGAGAACCAGTGGTTAAAGGAAAATGAGGAAAAGTTAGAACGTGCAGAAAGTTTTCAAAAAGTGTATGAAAAGTATTGCTGGGAAGTTTCTGACATAGATCGCATTGTGATTGCTCCATTTCATATCCTAGCACATAGTGGAAGAGTATATCACGAAAATCCCCATACGTGGCATATGACTCATGTAGAAGAACTATCCAATATATGTAGTATTTTTAGACGTACTGAATATTTACTTATTGAAGATGAATCGGATTGGAAGCAAGTAATTAATTGGTGGAAAGAAATAACAGAAGAAGGGCATGAAGGAATGGTTGTTAAACCTAACCAGTTTACCGTATGGGAAAAAGGGAAGCTGTTACAACCAGCTTTAAAGGTAAGGGGAAGAAAGTATTTACAAATCATATATGGCATGGATTATTTAGAAGAGAAGTACTTAGAGCGGTTGAAGAGAAGAAACACGAAACGTAAACAAAAACTAGCGTTGCAAGAATTTTTCTTAGGGATAGAGGCGTTAAACCGCTTTGTAAAGCAAGAAGAAATAGGTCGAATTCATGAATGTATTGTCGCTATACTTGCCCTCGAAGGAGATGAAGTCGACCCGAGATTATAGTCGTCATAGAGAAAAGTCATCTATAATATATGATGGCTTTTTTTATGATGGAATTTTATCTTTCATAATCTTATTACCACAAGCGCAAATTGTACTATGCTTTAACTTAATTAATTTTGTTTTACATACTGGGCAAATTTTATCTTCTTTTTTCATCGGAATCATCCTTTCTCTATGCATTCTTGGCATTTCCCATACACTTCCATATTGTGATTATTGACGGAAAAACCTGTAAGATTAGCTACCATTTCTTCAATTTCTGTAAGTTCCGGATAGTTAATATCTGCAATTTTTCCACATGATTCACAGATAACGTGATAATGATTGGACTGACTAAATTCAAAGCGACTTAATCCATTGCCATAAGGAAGCTCATTAATGATTCCTAATTCAACAAATAGTTTTAAGTTATTGTAAATGGTAGCGAGACTAATGATAGGGATTCTTTTTTGAATGTCTTCAGCTGTTGGATGTCCATTCATGTCAATCAGTGTCGTTAAAATTTGTATTCTTTGTGGTGTAACCCTTAAATTTTTTTCTTTTAATAAGGGAATTAAGCTTTCTATTTGGTCTTTATTCATGCTATAACCCTCATTTATA
The DNA here is from genome assembly GCF_044790165.1 of Cytobacillus kochii. NCBI lineage: Bacteria > Bacillati > Bacillota > Bacilli > Caryophanales > Bacillaceae > Cytobacillus > Cytobacillus kochii. Next base: position 2,210,017 of record NZ_CP085254.1, read on the forward strand.
ATGATGTAATTGTTGAGAATGCCTTTAAGTAGAACTTAAAGGCAAATGAGAAAAAGTGAAAAATAACGAAATATGAGAATGACTAACATATTAACGATATATATTAATAATAACACTTCTCATTCGAAAATCAATACTTTTTTATAATAATTATAAATAAGGACTGTGTATAAATATAGTTTCGACATTACCTGTAATATATCCTCGTTGAGTGTGTAATAATTTTAGTTTTTTTAATCACCAATATACTAATATGTTACATGACATGAATGTGTGAAAGAATATTGAAGACGGAAGGGGATTATCAATTACACTTTGAATGGGGATTCTAGTTGATAAAAGAGTTCGAATTTTGTACAAATATAAAATCCGTAATGTTCCATAAAACATTATCGTTTTTTGGAACATTACGGATTTTTATATGTTTAATCTTAATAATGGAAGTGAAGGTTATTTTACTTTTTCTGCCCAGTTCATAAAATTGTTTACAACCTGATCTAAGAAATCTAGAGTTTGTTCGTGTACAAGTTCTCCTTGTTCATTTACTTTATCAAGCACGGTACCGATAAAAACTTCATTTCCTGGAAGTGTGACAGCGCCGACTCCAGCTGAGTTGAGTATTTGACGCAAGTGCATTTGCGCTTTTACTGTTCCCATTGCACCAGGCGTTGCCCCAACAATCATCGCAGGTTTATTGACCATAACTTTTTCCACTCTTGAAAACCAATCAATGGCGTTCTTTAAAAATGCAGGAATGGAGTGATTATATTCAGGTGTTAAGAATAATAACCCATCACTATCTTTAATTCTTTGGCGAATTTCTAAAACGGCCGCTGGTGGTGTAAGTTCATCATCTTGATTATACATCGGTAATCTTTCAAGAGGGAGGATATCTATCTCGAGCTCTTCTTGATAACGATCTTTCATTAATAAGGCTAACTTTTTATTTATTGATTCTTTACGATTGCTTCCAACAAATGCAGCAATTTTCATATAAACGCCTCCATTATGTAATAATTAATGTTTCCATCATAGCATAGACCTATTTGAAATCTGTTATAAATGCTCAGAAAATCTAATCGTTTCAATTAAAGGAACATTTTTTAAGTAAAATGGGTAAATTAACTAATAAAGTTCTTTTGAAAATATGTCCTCTATATGTGTACAATTATTTAAAATGTGGTAAAGTATAATTTGTAAAACCTATACATAGCAAATGTATAACTAGAAAATAGTTGTATTTTTCCAGAGGACAGTTGTCTATTTTGAAAAGAAAATGAAGATGAAACCCTAGGAGGAAAAGAAATATGTCAAGCAATATTCTTAATCAATTTTTAAGTGAAAATCTTGAGGATTTAAAAGATAAAGGATTATATAACGAAATTGACCCGTTAGAAAGTGCGAATGGTCCAATCATTAAAATTAACGGGAAAGAGTTAATCAACTTATCTTCTAACAATTATTTAGGTTTAGCAACAAATGATACGTTAAAGACAATTGCTAAAGAAGCGATTGATAAATATGGTGTTGGTGCAGGAGCAGTTAGGACGATTAATGGTACGTTGCAAATTCATGTAGAGCTTGAAGAAACACTTGCAAAATTCAAGCATACAGAGGCAGCAATTGCTTATCAATCTGGATTCAATTGTAATATGGCGGCGATTTCTGCAGTTATGGATAAAAATGATGCCATCCTTTCAGATGAGCTTAATCATGCTTCTATTATTGACGGTTGCCGTTTATCCAAAGCAAAGATTATTCGATTTACTCATTCTGATATGGACGATCTTAGAGCAAAAGCAAAGGAAGCAACAGAATCTGGGCAATACAATAAAGTAATGGTCATTACAGATGGTGTATTTTCAATGGATGGTGATATTGCTAAATTACCAGAAATCGTTAAAATCGCTGAAGAGTTTGATCTAATAACATATGTAGATGATGCTCACGGTTCTGGTGTATTAGGTAAGGGTGCTGGTACGGTAAAACATTTTGGTCTTTCTGATAAAGTGGATTTCCAAATTGGTACATTATCGAAGGCAATCGGAGTAGTTGGTGGTTATGTAGCTGGTAAACAACAATTAATCGATTGGTTAAAGGTGAGAAGTAGACCTTTCTTATTTTCTACATCTGTTACACCTGCTGATGCCGCTGCAAGTAAAAAAGCGATTGAGAAGTTAATGGAGAGCACAGCGCTCAATGAAAAGTTATGGGAAAACAGTGAATACTTAAAAGCAGGCTTAAAGAAATTAGGATTTAATATCGGTGAAAGTGAAACACCGATTACACCTTGTATCATTGGGGATGAAGTGAAAACGCAAGAATTTAGTAAGAAACTTAATGAAGCTGGAGTGTATGCAAAGTCCATCGTATTCCCAACGGTACCAAGAGGAACTGGTCGTGTACGTAATATGCCATCTGCTGCACATACGAAAGAAATGCTAGATCAAGCGTTAACTATATATGAAACGGTAGGAAAAGAACTAGAGATTATATAAAATCACCCCTTTAGAGAGGGTTGAAAAGGGTAGGAGAAAAAATGAAAAAAATTATGATTACTGGTGCACTTGGCCAGATTGGCTCAGAGTTAACACTGAAATTGAGAGAAATCTATGGAACGGACCATGTCATTGCAACAGATATTAGAAGCAATGACTCAGAGGCAGCTACATCAGGTCCTTTTGAAATGGTAGACGTTACAGATGGAAAAACGATGTTAGAAGTGGCGAAAAAGCATCAAGTTGATTCTATTATTCATATGGCTGCCTTATTATCAGCAACAGCTGAAGCAAATCCAGTGTTTGCTTGGAATTTAAATATGGGTGGATTGATGAACGCACTTGAAGCAGCAAGAGAAACGGGTGCGCAATTCTTTACGCCAAGTTCCATTGGCGCTTTTGGACCTTCTACACCAAAAGACCTTACACCACAAGATACGATTTGCCGACCAACAACAATGTACGGTGTCAATAAAGTGTCTGGAGAGCTTCTTTCAGATTATTACTATCATAAATTCGGTGTGGATACGCGCGGTTTACGATTCCCAGGATTAGTTTCTTACGTAACACCTCCAGGGGGCGGAACGACCGATTATGCTGTGGAGATTTATTACGAAGCGATGAAAAACAAAGCATATACTTCTTATATTGCAGAAGGCACCTATATGGATATGATGTATATGCCTGATGCCTTAAATGCGATAGTCAACCTTATGGAGGCTGATCCAGCAAAATTATTACATCGTAATTCATTTAATGTGACAGCAATGAGTTTTGAACCGGAGCAAATCGCTGCTGAAATCCGTAAGCATATACCAGAATTCACCTTAACGTATGATGTCGATCCAGTTCGCCAATCGATTGCTGACAGTTGGCCAAATGCCATTGACGCTTCAGCCGCAAAAGAAGAATGGGGATTTAAAGCAGAGTATGATCTTGCAAGAATGACTGAGGATATGTTAAATAAACTAAAATAATGATATAGAAAAACGCCCTTTTGATAAGCGGGCGTTTTTCTTTGAGTTAAAATAGATTTTTAGTATATCCATGCTAAGGAGGATTTATCGTATCGTAAATTTGTTCATTTTAGTTCGAATCCTGAGACGATAAAAGGTTTACATAAATATATTATGTCAACTAAATGTTTCATCGTTATCGTTATTTGTCTATGAAAATTTCCAAAATAGAATGCTGGTGCACGATTCGTAGTGGAGTTGTAATATGAGGAAGCATAAGTTTTCTGCTATATGTTGCACCATCACTTTTTGCGACAGCACTGATAATAAGCTCATCTCCTGTTGGTATTACTTGCACATGATGATAACGATCTTCTTCAATTAAGGCTTCAATAATAAAAGCTGATTCTGTATCAAATACATCGATACGAAAGATAGACTCGTCTAAAAAAGATGTTAACGGATCAAGAAACATGCTTTCAAACCAACTCTGCCACTCCATATTCATACATATCACCCCAGTATGATAATGTATGCGTATACATAAATAATGTGAATCGTACCACGGATTTTTTTAATGTTAATGGGGAAAATTATATTCTCTTCCAAATTAATGATGAATTATTTTTATTAGGAACAGTCCGGGTATAAGGTAAAATGAGTCCGGTACACTACCGAACCCATTTCAAGAATGCAAAGTTATTTCATTAAGGTTTTATTTTGATCACTTATGCAATTGTATCGAACAAACTTCTACATATCATGATGAGAGTGATTCTTTTGTCTTGAATGATTTCTATTCTTTACTTTCTTAGAGCCACTTAAAGGCTCAGGTTGTCCTGGATTATCCCCTTTTGGAGCGTTTTTTCTCATATCTTTACCATCATTTTTATTCATTTTTTTATTTCCCTCCTTTTGTTTATAGGATGAAAGAATCCCCATTTTTTATACGGTATATTTTATCATCACACTGAACAATTTAATTGTAAGAAAAGCAAAAGAGGTGAAAACAAGTTATGCCTTATCATAAAAATAAACAGCAAGCATTTCAAGCAGCCCAACAAAGTATGGAAGATGTAGAAGAACAGTATCATGTAATAGATAAACATGCGAGTACGTATGGCCAACAACTCAAACATCTGTCTCAAGAAATAGCAGAAACTTATGAACAAATTCAAAATGCTTTAGAAGTTGCATCAGAGCATCAAAAAGAGCAATTGCTTAAATTTCAAACGGATTTGGATGCCATTACAAGCCAAGTGCAATCGGAAAAATAAAAAATAGTGCTAAGAAAGTCGAATAAAGTCAATTAAACACGATTGGTTTATTTTCTTAATATAATAATTAAATGAAGTCTATTTCACACCGTAATTGATAACCTCTCTCAATTACGGTGTTTTTATGTTTATCATATCATTTATTAGAAATACCATAAGAAAAACTTATCAATAACAATAACTTTCTTGTTATTTACTTATGTTGAATGTTGTATTATTATAGAAATTGTGAGAAAAGTGAGGATGGGTAAAAATTCAAACTTTTCGATTGATTACCATTAAGTGGTATTATAGTACTTTGTAGTTCGAATTAGGGGGTAATACTATGGCGAAAAATGATGTGTTTAATTCCCGTAAATCATTTGATGTAGATGGGAAACGTTATCATTACTATGACTTAGCAGCACTTGAAAATGCAGGTATAGGACAGGTATCTAAATTACCATATTCTATTAAAGTCCTACTTGAATCTGTACTACGTCAATATGACGGTCGTGTAATTACAAAAGAGCATGTTGAAAACTTAGCAAAATGGGGAACAGCAGATGTGAAGGAAGTGGATGTACCATTTAAACCTTCACGTGTTATCCTTCAAGACTTTACAGGTGTACCAGCAGTTGTAGACTTAGCTTCTTTAAGAAAAGCTATGGCTGATATGGGTGGAGATCCAGATATGATCAACCCTGAAAAACCAGTTGATCTTGTTATTGACCACTCTGTACAAGTTGATAAATATGGCACACCAGATGCACTAGATGCAAATATGGTTTTAGAATTTGAAAGAAACGCAGAACGTTACCAATTCTTAAGTTGGGCACAAAAAGCATTTGATAACTATCGTGCTGTTCCACCTGCGACAGGTATCGTTCACCAAGTAAACTTAGAATATCTTGCTGATGTTGTAATTGCAAATGAAACAACAGAAGGAGATTTTGAAGCATTCCCTGATACACTTGTTGGTACTGACTCTCATACAACGATGATTAATGGTATCGGTGTACTCGGTTGGGGTGTTGGTGGTATTGAGGCGGAAGCTGGTATGCTTGGACAGCCTTCATATTTCCCAGTTCCTGAAGTGGTTGGGGTGAAACTTGTTGGTGAGCTACCTAATGGAGCAACAGCTACTGACCTTGCCTTAAAAGTAACACAAGTTTTACGTACACACGGTGTTGTAGGTAAATTTGTGGAATTCTTCGGACCAGGTGTTCCTGCACTTCCACTAGCTGATCGTGCAACAATTGCGAACATGGCACCTGAATATGGTGCAACATGTGGATTCTTCCCTGTTGATGGTGAATCTTTAGAATACATGCGTCTAACTGGACGTAAAGAAGAACAAATTAAAGTTGTTGAAGCTTATTCTAAAGCAAATGGATTATTCTTCGATCCTTCATTAGAACCAGTTTATACAGATGTAGTAGAAATTAACTTAGCTGATATTGAACCGAACCTTTCCGGTCCAAAACGTCCGCAAGATTTAATTCCGCTTTCTGCTATGAAAAAAGAATTTAATAAAGCTGTTACTGCTCCTCAAGGTAACCAAGGTTTTGGTTATGATGAGAAAGAGTTTGATAAAACAGCAACAGTTAACTTCAAAAATGGCGATTCTACGACAATGAAAACAGGTGCAGTTGCAATTGCTGCAATCACTAGCTGTACAAACACATCTAATCCTTATGTATTAGTTGGTGCAGGTCTTGTTGCGAAAAAAGCAGTAGAACTTGGTTTGGAAGTTCCTAAATATGTAAAAACATCTTTAGCACCGGGTTCAAAAGTTGTAACTGGATACTTAAATAACTCTGGTTTACTTCCTTATTTAGAGCAATTAGGATTTAATCTAGTAGGTTATGGATGTACAACATGTATCGGTAACTCTGGTCCTTTAAAAGAAGAAATTGAAGAAGCGATTGCTGATAGTGATTTACTTGTTACTTCTGTTCTTTCTGGTAACCGTAACTTTGAAGGTCGTATCCATCCATTAGTAAAAGGTAACTACCTTGCTTCACCACCGTTAGTAGTTGCATACGCTCTAGCTGGAACAGTTGATGTTGATCTTCAACATGATGTTCTTGGTCAAGATAAAGATGGGAACGATGTATTCTTTAAAGACATCTGGCCAACAACAGAGGAAATCAATGCAGTCGTTAAACAAACGGTTACACCTGATTTATTCCGTGATGAATATGAGCGTGTATTCGATGATAATGAGCGTTGGAATGAAATTAAAACAAGTAATGAACCATTATATACTTTTGATGAGTCATCTACTTATATCCAAAACCCACCATTCTTTGAAGGTTTAAAACCAGATCCAGAAGAAGTAAAACCATTAAATGGTTTACGTGTAGTTGGTAAATTTGGTGATTCTGTTACAACTGACCATATTTCTCCTGCAGGTGCAATCGGTAAAGATACACCAGCTGGTAAATACCTTCGTGAAAATGGCGTAGAAGTTCGTGACTTTAACTCTTATGGTTCTCGTCGTGGTAACCATGAAGTCATGATGCGTGGTACATTTGCTAATATCCGTATCCGTAACCAAATTGCACCAGGTACTGAAGGTGGATTCACAACGTACTGGCCAACGGGTGAAGTGACATCCATTTATGATGCATGTATGCAATATAAAGAAGATGGAACTGGATTAGTTGTACTTGCTGGTAAGGATTACGGAATGGGATCATCTCGTGACTGGGCAGCAAAAGGAACAAATTTACTTGGTATTAAAACAGTTATTGCTGAAAGCTATGAGCGTATACACCGTTCTAACCTTGTGTTAATGGGCGTTCTACCACTTCAATTTAAAGCTGGGGAAAGTGCTGATACACTAGGATTAACTGGTAAGGAAACAATTAGTGTTGAAATTGGAGAAGACGTGAGACCTCGCGACTTTGTAAAAGTGACAGCAATTGCAGAAGATGGCACTGTAACTACTTTTGAAGCACTTGTTCGTTTCGACTCTGAAGTGGAAATTGATTACTATCGTCATGGTGGTATCTTGCAAATGGTACTTCGTAATCGATTGCAGAAATAATTGTAGCAATCCTGCCCTCTACACATCTAGATGTGTAGAGGGTTTTTAGTTTCCAAACTTCAACAAACTTCACCCCTTTTAGGAAGGAATTTGCCTCCATTCAATACTCATTGAATCACGATGTAAAGTTTTTAAAAAAGCTTAGGATTAAATGAAATGAGTTAAAATGATTGAGCATAGTAAAACAAAAGGAGATAACAATTGAAAGCATGGATGATTGGTCCGTTTTTAATTACTGTAAATCAGTTAAGTCTTGCATTAGCGTTTGTAATCACCTATTTTTTTAAAAAAACTTTGTTTAAAGTTGAAGGGAAGATAAAAGATGAAGTTAGTTCTAGTCTGGTGACTGGTCTAATTATTTTTCTCCTATGTTATAAAGGGTTGCCACTCATAACGAGATTTGCAGATGTAATAAAGAACCCCTTTATAATTGTTTATTCAAGTAGTGGGCTGAAAGGTCTATTTTTCGCTTTAGTTATCATGGTCATTTATTTATTTATAAAAGCCTATCGCTCGCATTTCTCTATGATTCAATGGATGCGTACCGCTTTCGTTTATTTATTTACATATTTTCTTTCATTTTGGATGATCAGAACACTATATTTTCTTTTCTATTAGGAACAATAATGAAAGGAAGGAGTGTTCTAGTTGAAAAAAATCTTATTATTCCTTTGTTGCCTTTTCCTATTTATCCCGCTAGAAACTGCAGCAGAAGATCAATTACCAGGTTTGAAGATCGGCACAGAAGCACCCGACTTTAAGCTTCAGACTATTGAAGGTAAAAATGTCAGTTTAACGGAATTTCGCGGAAAAAAAGTGATGCTCAACTTTTGGGCTACTTGGTGTGCGCCATGTAAACAAGAAATGCGTGATTTCCAATCATTTTATCAAAATAAAAAGGATACTAATATAGAGATCATTGCCATTAACATTGATACAAAAAGTAATGTCAGCAAATATGTTGAGCGTTTAGGTATTACTTTTCCGGTTTTATTAGACGAGAATGATCACGTAAATGAGGTTTATCAAGTGCTGGTAATACCAACAACTTATTTCATTGATGAAAAGGGCGTTATAAGGGATAAATACTATAGTGCTATGCCTTTATCATTAATTAAAGAAAAGTTAAAGCAGTTTTAATATATCTCTTTTATACTTATTTGATTCCAATAGCTAAATCCATTATTAAATTTTCTAAAATTTGTAATAACTTTCTATTGAATGGGCATACTGCTAATAAAATAGAAAGAAATGGTGGGTGAAGAATTTTATGAGAAAACCTAAAAGAAGAACGTTTGCTGATCTGGTATTGGAGAATAAGCTTCAATTAATGAAAGATCAATCTGCAATGGATAAAATAGAAATGCGATTAGAAGAAAAACATGCTAGTCACCTGAAGGCAGAGTAGATTTTTACCTGACTATTTCACTTAACTTCCGAACATAATAAAATGAAGGAGGGATAAGTGATGGGTAATCCAAAAAAGAACAGTAAAGCTTTTGTCCCCAATCACCTTGGTACACAATCAAGAGGTTTTGGTGGCAATAAAGGGAAACAAATGCAGGATAAAACAGGCAAACAACCTGATGTGATTCAAACAAAAGGTGAATAAATGTCAAAAGGATGCTTAGGTAGGCCGTACCTAAGCATCCTTTTGTATGTAAGCGGCTTTACTTCAATATGAAGAAAAAAATATGGTATAGTTAGTTTAAACCATTGAATAAAGTGATGTGAATAGAATGAAACAAAAGAAAACAGAAATTGACAAAAATGGTTCCCAGCAAGTACATACTAAAAGAAATATATTTGAACAAATCTCTCGTTTAGATGAAAAAACGGATGCTGAACAATTATCAAAGTTGCTAACAGAAGCTGCGCAATTGTCTGCTATAAGGGACAAAACAGATGTTCAATTGCCAGTTGCATGGTTACAAAAGGCGATTGAATTATCACCGCAGAATCTCAGAGCAAAAGAAGCGCTTGCAGAAACAAAATGGATGATTAACAAAGAATTCATGGATCAACTACAATATCCTATTATTCGTGAAACTGATAATCGTGCAACAAAAAAATATGCTGCAGAAGAAATGATAGCCATCACAAACCGTTTTATGCAAGAAACTCTTAAAGCAAAAGAACATTTAAAAGGTCAAAAAGAGGAACTAAGTAAGTATAAAAATGATCAACTGAGTCCTTTTGTAGACGATTTATCTGCTATCCTCGAAGACGCTCTATTCATTGGCGATGAATTAGTTGAGGTTGCTGAAGCATATGAGCAATCAATATCCGGCGTATTTCATACAGCAATACATTATGATGAAGTAAAGAGAAAAATTGAGCAACTTTTGAAAGTGAAAGAAAAGTGGCAACAAAGAATTGAAGCCTACGAAATACAGAAAAAGCAACATGTGACTCCTTTAAATGAACTTGATGAAATGGTTGGTATGATTAATGTAAAGAAGAGAATTAAAGCTTATTATCAATTTTTACAGTATCAACATAGACGTCGTACTTTAGGTTTTAACCTGCGAGATCAAATGAGTCTCAATATGGTGATCACAGGGAATCCTGGAACAGGTAAAACAACTTTAGCGAGAACACTTGCGCGTATATACCATCATCTAGGTGTCTTACCAAGGGAGAATGTTATAGAAACTAATCGTTCACAATTAGTCGGTGCATATGTTGGGCAAACCGAAGAGAATGTTGGACAATTAGTCGAAAAAGCGCTAGGTGGAGTATTATTCATAGATGAGGCTTATACATTGAATCGATCAGATCAGTCAAAGGACGATTATGGACAAGTAGCAATTGATACGCTTGTTTCGTTAATGACAAGTGAAAAGTATAGTGGACGGTTGGCAGTAATAATGGCAGGCTACCCTGATGAAATGCGACAGTTTCTTGAAGTAAATCCGGGATTACGCAGTCGTTTCCCACAAGCAAATCATCTCCATCTTCAAGATTACAATGACTACGAGTTGTTAGAGATAGGGAAGCGGATCGCTTTAAATAATGATTATGTGCTAACTAGTTCAGGAGAAAGGGCGTTGTTAAAGAGAATAGAAAGAGAGCGTGTTGATGACACCTTTGGTAACGCAAGAGCTGTACATGATGTCATTCTCGATGCGATATTTTCTAAAGGTATTAAGGGTGATCAAGCAGATATTAGAGAACTAACCATATTAGAAGAAGATGATTTTACCATCGATGAGGAAGAGTCTATTAATCAACCGCAGAAACAACTGGATGAAATGATTGGATTGGAGCATGTTAAAGAAGAAGTAAAGACTTTAGTGTCATTTGTACAAGTACAGCATATGCGAGGGCAACAAGGATTATCGGCCATTCCTGTGCAGCTACACTCAGTTTTTACAGGAAATCCAGGTACTGGAAAAACGACGATAGCGAAAATTTTCGCACAATTATTAAAAGAATGTGGCTTGCTCAAACGGGGCCATCTTATTGTTTCGAGTAGAGCTGACTTTGTTGCTGGTTATATTGGCCAGACAGCATTAAAAACAAGAAAACTTATTCGCCAAGCATTAGGTGGTGTTTTGTTTATTGATGAAGCGTATTCTCTTTTATCAGATATCACTACGGATTTCGGAAAAGAAGTGATAGATACGCTTGTGGATGAAATGACTAAACATAATGAAAACTTGGTTGTGATATTAGCAGGGTATCCAATGGAAATGGAAAAGCTATTGGCAAGTAATCCTGGACTAAGGTCGCGGTTTAAAAAGTTTTTACATTTTCCGGACTATACTGCTGAAGAGATGCTGAAGATGATGAAAGCATTTTTAGCAAGATATGAAATGAGTTTAACAAAGGCGGCCGAACAATTACTGATAGAGTATTTTACGAATACAGTAACAGAAGGCAATGGTCGTTTAGTTGTGAATCTTGCTGAAGGGGCCATTCAGAATCAAGCAAGAAGAATTATGGAAGATTCACATACAAGTGAGTCATCGTTATCCACATTAACAGAGAGAGATTTTATGAATACAATAGGCGGCAATAGAAAGGAAGACAAGACTAGTGCTAGTTTCAACGAAAGAGATAGAAGTTAGATATGCGGAAACAGATCAAATGGGTGTGGTCTATCATGCCAATTATATTATTTGGATGGAACTAGGTCGAACGCAATTCGTAAAAGACCTAGGTTTTAATTATGCGGCATTAGAAGAACAAGGTGTATTATCACCTGTACTCGATATACAAGCATCTTATAAAAAACCTCTCCATTATGGGGAGACAGCTACAGTCAAGACCTGGGTAGAAGCTTATGATGGTTTAAGGACAACTTATGGATATGAAATATATAACCAAGAAGGCATTCTCGCTGTTAGTGGGTCTTCCTTACACACTTGTGTGAAGAAGGATAGTTTTCGACCGATTTCACTTCGAAGGAAGTTTCCAGATTGGCATGAAGCATACGAAAATGCAAAGAAATAAAGAAAGAAGGCTTAAAAATGGCGTTCGGTATTACTAGGGTGGATGTGAGAAAGTGGAAAGCTGATATAGATGCTGGAAAGATCGCCTTTCTTACTCATTATTGGCTTGATGATCGTTTCCCCACGTGTAAGACGGTCACAAAAGTGGGAGCGTCCGATTTGAATCAGCTCATTTTATGGGGGAAGCAATACGGATTGAAGCCGGAGTGGATTCATCATCGTAAGGATGGATACTCTCATTTTGATTTATTAGGAGATAAACAAATCGAAATTATGAAGTTAGAGGGAAAAGAAGAGCATATTTGGAGATAATAAACATCACCCCTAGTTTTAAGAGCTAGGGGTGATGTTTATTTTTCATATTTATACTGCGGTTCGTTTAAGTCCTCATCATAATGCACAATCAAATGATGATCATCGAAGTACCATAAGTCTTTTTCCTCGATGAAAAACTGGATACCTTCAGATTCTTTCGTAACGATAGGATTGACCGGTTCTTCATTAGAAATACCTAAAGAAAAACCTTGTTGTATCGGGCTTGAACCTCCATAACGGGCAAAAAAACGAACGTAATCTCCAGCAGTTAAAAGCATCTCATCTTTAAACCAATTAATGGCTTTCTCACTCAATCGAATGTCCAAGGTCCCCACTCCTTTTACCTTTATAAGCCTATTGTATACGAAAGCGAAACACACTGCTAAGATTTTGATTGGAAAGAGAAGGGAACCTTATTTATGCTCAGAAAAATATTCATTGATGGCACGAATCCAATTGATTCTTGTTACATCAGAGGCTGTTTGTTTGTCACCTGCTTCTAGCGCTTGAATGATCCGTTCATGCTCGTCGATAGATGATTCTGTTAAGATAATGGCTTTGTAATAGTAAAGTCTCATAACGTGAGGTTGGAGACCTTCAATTGCCTGAGTTATATAAGGATTGTTTGTTTCATCTACTATTAATTGATGGAACTCTTCGTCATATTTAAGAGCAGAGAATGAATCCTCAGTATTAATAGCTTCAGCAAATTTCTGATTAATTCCTTTTAAACGATTAATCACCTCTTGCCCCAGATTGCCTGCTACTAATTCAGAAGACAATGCTTGCAGGACACTTAATGGAGGAAGGATTTTCGTTATATCTTCGTGATTTACTGCCGTAACTTGTGTCCCGACACCAGGATACATTTCTACAAATCCTTGGGAATTTAATAATTGTAATGCTTCTCTAATGGGTGTTCTGCTGACTCCTAAAGCTTCCGCAAGATCAGCATCATTCAACTTTTCTTTTGGTTTTAACGTGCCATCAATAATCCATTCTTGAATTTGCAAGAAAGCTCGTTTTTTGGCTGAAAGTCGTTGTGGAGTTGAAAAATTACTTGGAATTGGCATAATAAACCACCTTTGCGTATCAAATATCTGTAAATTACTCTGTTAGTATAGTGTGATTTTTCAAACTTGCTGAAATAAATACGGAAATATTCTATCCATATTAGTAATATATAGAAAAAATTATATAATAATATAGTTTTTAATGCAATATATCACCTCGTCCGTTAGTTTCTTAAGATAATTTATTGTGTTCATTATAGTGATATGTTATCTTATTAATGCAATATATTAACTGGAATTAGATAAAAGACAGAATTTTTTAAAATTATTTCAGAATATTTAATTTTATGAAGAATAAATATTCTGAAAAATACTAGCGGTGAGAACATCATCTGCTAGTTGTAATTGAGAGGGGTAAACTTGTAAATATGAATCAAAAATCTTCAAATTCTTATGTGGTTGTATTAGGTTTAATGTTATTCTCTTTGTTCTTTGGAGCGGGTAATTTAATATTCCCGATTATGATGGGTCAAGAAGCGGGTACAAATGTTTGGGCAGCAACAGCTGGGTTTATTATAACTGGTGTCGGACTGCCATTATTAGCTGTTGTTGCTCTTGGCTTTTCAGGTAAAAGTGATTTGCAATCGCTTGCAAGTCGAGTGAATCCAACATTTGGACTGATTTTCGCTATTATATTGTATTTAGCTATTGGTCCATTATTTGCCATTCCGAGAGCAGGAAGTGTTTCATTTGAAATTGGCATCCGACCATTATTGCCAGAATCTTCACTGACGATTGGTTTATTAATATTCTCAATCTGCTTCTTTGGTGTTGCGACGATATTATCATTAAATTCATCAAAGATTGTTGATATTGTTGGTAAATATTTAACGCCTATTAAAATTAGCTTTATACTACTATTAATTCTTGTTGCTGTTTTTAATCCTCTAGGATCTTTTGGGGAGCCAACAGAAGCTTATTCACAACACTCATTCTTTAATGGCTTCTCAGAAGGCTATTTAACTATGGATGTACTGGCTGCTTTTGTTTTTGGTGTAATTGTTATTAATGCACTTCGGGCAAAAGGTATAGAGTCAAATCGCTCTATTATGTTTGCTACGATGAAGGCTGGTTTGATTGCTGCGGTTTTATTAGCATTCTTTTATAGTGCGATGGCTTATATGGGTGCTAGTAGTGTTGCGGAATTAGGTATCCTTGAAAATGGTGGAGCTGTTCTCTCGGGTGTAGCCTATGCCTATTTTGGCTCTTATGGAGGAATCGTTCTAAGTGCTGTTATGATTATTGCCTGTATGACAACAAGTGTAGGTTTGATCAGTTCATGTGCTAGCTATTTTAATAAGATCATGCCTAAATTTTCCTATAAGACATATGTAATTGCATTTGCAATTTTCAGTACTGCAGTTGCGAACTTTGGTTTAACAGAGTTAATAGCTATTTCTGTTCCAGTACTTACAGCGATTTATCCTTTGGCGATTTTATTATTAATTTTAACATTTTTCCATCAGTTCTTTAATGGGAAGAAGTCTGTCTATCAAGTGAGTATGATTTTAACGTTTATTGTTAGTGTTTTTGATGGTTTAAAAGAGGCAGGAGTTCAAATAGAGCCTGTTTATCATTTATTCGCAAACATTCTTCCGTTGTATGAAGTGGGATTAGGTTGGATTGTACCAGCTATTATTGGTGTGATTTTAGGTATTGTTATAGATCTGTTTAAAAGAGAGACAAAGATAAAAGAGAATGAAGAAGTAATTTAACTGTTTTTTTACCCTTACAAAAGATTTTCCTTTTGTAAGGGTTTTTTTTATGTAACCAATAATATTCACTATTTTTTTGATATCTAGAAGGATTATCCTTAGTCATTCTAATTAAGAACGTAAAAATTATCGATGTCCATACTAGTAATATAAGTAAGAATCATTCTATTAATATATTACATATGACTATATTTTTTTAAAATAATATATTGCATTCATTACATGGATATGTTACTTTAATAATGCAATATATTGCTTGAATTTTTTCAGAGATTGTAATTCATACAATATTATATTTAAATATGAATTTTCTGAAGAATTAGTAAATTATAGTATTTGATGATTGTTAACTACAACAGTAGAGGCAGAAGGGGGTAGAAGATATGAATCAAAAGGTTCCATCTTCTTATATTATTGCAGTAGGTTTTATGTTATTTTCATTATTTTTCGGTGCTGGGAACTTAATTTTTCCAGTAATGATGGGTCAAGAAGCAGGAACGAACGTATGGGCCGCAGTAGCGGGCTTTATTATAACAGGTGTTGGTCTTCCTTTATTGGGTGTAATCGCTCTAGGTTATTCTGGTAAAAGTGACTTGCAATCGCTTGCAAGTCGTGTAAGTCCACTCTTTGGTCTACTTTTTACAGTTGTATTATATTTATCTATCGGACCATTATTTGCGATACCAAGAACTGGTACGGTCTCTTATGAAATTGGTATTAGACCATTCATTTCTGATGAATGGAGTACGATTGGATTAGTTATCTTCTCTATCATCTTCTTTGGAATTACCGCATTCTTCTCTCTGAATGCATCGAAAATTGTTGATATTGTTGGTAAAGTTTTAACACCTATTCTACTATTATTTATTTTAATTTTAATTGTAGTAGCATTTGTTAATCCACTAGGATCTCTACAAGCACCAAGTGAGGCATATACTGTTAACTCTTTCTTTAACGGCTTTACTGAAGGTTATTTAACAATGGATGCCCTTGCTGCTTTCGTATTCGGAATTATCGTAATTGATGCCATTCGTTCTAAAGGCGTTCAATCAACTAAAGTAGTGATGCTTTCAGTGATTAAAGCAGGATTAATTTCAGCCGGTTTGCTTGCCGTGATTTATGGCTCACTTTCTTATATTGGTGCTAGTAGTGTTTCTCAATTGGGTATATTAGGAAACGGTGGTGCAGTTTTATCTCAAGTTTCCGGGCATTATTTCGGCTCATTTGGAGGAGTTATTCTAAGTGTGATTGTCATTGCGGCATGCTTAACGACTAGTATTGGCTTAATCTCTTCATGTGCAGCTTATTTTAGTAAAATCATGCCTAAAGTCTCCTATAATTCGTTTGTTATTGTTTTCTCAGTATTTAGTGCAGCGATTGCTAACTTTGGATTAACTCAATTGATCGCTATTTCAGTACCGGTATTAACAGCTATTTATCCATTAGCGATTGTATTATTAATCCTTACGTTTTTACACCCATTATTTAATGGTAAGAAAACTGTTTATCAAATGAGTATGTTATTTACGTTTATTATTGGTATCTTTGATGGCTTTAAAGCAGCAGGATATACGATTGCCTCAGTAGATAATCTATTCACTAGTATTCTTCCATTATATGATGTAGGGTTAGGTTGGTTAGTACCTGCATTTTTAGGAGCGGTTCTAGGAATAATCATTGGTTTATTTCAAAATAAAAAGGTTGAGGATGAAAAAGAACAATTAATATAATAAGAAAAAAAAAGCCTCCGACTAAAACGGAGGCTTTTTTTTGCTATAAAACGATGCCAATTATTCGGATGTGAAGTTAATCTCTCAATTGCTGTATGTATTTTCTTTATCGAGCGGTAAAGTAATCTTAATCGTTGTACCTACATTCATTTCAGATGAAATGTTAATCCAGCCATTATGTTGTTCGATAATTCTTTTACAAATGGATAACCCAATGCCTGTGCCCGTCGTTTTAGTAGAATAAAAAGGTTGAAAAAGCTTTTCTAATGTCTCTTCATTCATTCCGAAACCCGTGTCCTTTATAACGATTAAACATGTTTCAGCTGTACTTCTAACAGAGATATTAATCGTATTATCTTGATGCTGCTCTTGTGTATCAAATGATTCCAGTGCATTTTTAATTAAGTTGACTAGTACTTGTTTTAATTGTTTGGCATTTCCATAAATATATGGGTCGTCTTTTGATAATTGGAAGGAGAGTGCAGTATTCTTTAAAATCGCTTCACTCTGAAACAACAGGAAAGTATCGTGAACAAGTTTATTAATAGAAATACCTTCTTTTATTTTGTCCGTTGGCTTTGCTGCATTTAGGAACTCATGAATAATATCATTGGCACGATTAATCTCATCTAGAGCAATATCAACATATTGATTTTTTCCTGACTCGTTGAGATAGGGTTTTAACAATTGTAAAAAACCTTTAACTGTTGTAAGCGGATTACGTATTTCGTGTGCCATCGATGCTGCAAGTGTACTTAAATTTTGGGCGTACTCATTTGTAAAATTTGCTTCATTAATCTGAGACGCAGTTTCATGAATGATTTTCTTTTTTTCATTTAGTTCTAAGCTAAATCTGAGGAGTTTCTGTTCTAATTGTTGTGTTTGATAATTATAGTCAGCAGTTAATGAATGAAATAAAGGGTAGCAAAATAAATGACATGATTCTTCCTCAGGAATCGTATAGACGCGATAATTGTGATAACCGTTACCGAAAAATAGCTGTAAATTAAGAACTGCTTTTTTCTTCCGTATTTCATTAAATTGTTCGACATCTTCGTAATTCATTAATTGTGTGAATGGGGTACCAATGATTGTATGCTGATTAACTATAGATGTTGAAACCACGTGATTATTGTTGTCAATTAAGAAGTATGGAAATGGTAGTTCTTTTAAGACAATCTCAGTTAATTTCATTTCTTATCATCCTTACCATTGTTTGTCATGTGGAAGTAGTATCTAATGTCATTCTCTTTTATTCTATTAGAAGAAATTGCAATATATGTTAGAAAAACATGTATATTGAGAATAAAACACGAATCATCTCTACATATCTTGTTATGTATATGAGTTAAAATGTCATATTTTTAATTAAACCGCAATGTTGGAATTATTAATCTTATCATACCAAAGTCATTCAATGGCTTTCAATCACCGTTTTCATTCGATAAAGGAATTTTTTAGGAATTGTTAAAAAATGATAGATTACTAGAAAAAAGTATAGCTTCGATTTACCTAGTATAGAAATGAATAGATAAAAAAAGACAGCATGCTCTAACGCTGTCTTTTGAATGTTATCTTTTCTTTTTAAATAAATTGACTTTTGGTTCGGTTTTATTGATAATCCTTTTAATATTTGTACGATGTCGATAAATGATGAACAATGTCATTAGGGCAATCACTATGATTAAAATTGGATCACCAAGAATGAGTGAATAAATCAATCCTGCAATACCAGCAATCATTGATGATAATGAAACATATTTAGAAGTGAGAAGTGAGATGAAAAAAACAGCTAATATGACCACAAACATGACGGGCACGAACGCCAGCACAACGCCTGCAGATGTAGCAACAGCTTTACCACCTTTGAATCCTGCAAATATCGGGTACATATGGCCAATAACAGCAAAAATTCCTATAATCACTGTATGTATATCTATATCAAAGAAGATTGGTAATAATCCAGCAGCTATGGTACCTTTCAGGATATCGGCCAGTGTAACGGTAAAACCTGCTTTTTTTCCTAGCGTTCGGAAAGTGTTTGTCCCACCAAGATTACCACTACCATGCTCACGAATATCAATGCCATAAAACACTTTACCAATGATTAATCCAGATGGAATGGAACCAATTAAATAAGCAATAAGAAAAACGATAATTACTTCAAATGTCATAAACTCTCCCCCACGGAATAAAAATACAGTTCTTATATTGTACCACGTAAATAAGTGAATGTACTATGTTGCTTTTAAATTATCTTTTTTATTGCAAAGATTACGCTATATGAAACGAATGTTAAATAGATATATGATTAAAATTAGTAGAAAAGAACTTTTTGTTAAGAGGTATTACGTGATATTTAGCTAAAAGGAAAGCTTTATAATAAAAGATAGAAAGAACAGTATTGCGATCCATTCGCATTTATACTTTAATTCAGATAAAATAGTGTAGAGTTCAAAATAAGAGGTGAATGTATTGAGTATAGAAAACCCATCAAGAACTGAAATCGGAAAGATGTTAAAACAAGCAAAGAGGATTGCCGTCGTAGGTTTAAGTGATAACCCTAATCGTACATCCTATATGGTAAGTGAAGCAATGCAAAAAAGTGGTTATGGAATTATCCCTGTTAATCCCAAAGTTAAGGAAGTATTAGGTGTAAAAGCGGTTGCATCATTAGCTGAAATAGAAGGCGAAGTGGATATTGTTAATGTCTTTAGACGGTCGGAATATTTGCCAAGTCTTGCGAATGAATTTCAAAATATTGATTGTCCCATTTTTTGGACTCAGCTAGGTGTTGTAGATGAAGACGTATTTCAGCAGTTAAGCGATGCTGGTTATACCGTAATCATGGATCGATGCATTAAAGTAGAGCATGCGCTAACAAAATAACATTTGTAGCATGGGATCATGACATTGATTTCATGCTTTTTCTTTCATATGCGGTTTAGAAGTGAAAATATGATATAATGATTAGAACGTTTGTTCTTGTTTGCCTCTTGCAACAGTATATACATGATCTTAATGCATGTTACAATGGGGAACATATATGCATACGGCTCGCATGATAAGAAGGAATATAGTGAATAAGAATGGAATAATAAACCGATATCTATTGTAGAGAGGTGCATAAAGGCGCGGTTATGATATAATCAAACTCTATTGCCGACTCGGATTGATAGACAATAGATGGTTTTTGAAGAGATGAAAGGGGAATGCTTGTGGCAAAAAATCAGGAAGTATTTGACTATAATGATGATGCCATACAAGTACTTGAGGGATTAGAAGCTGTTAGAAAACGTCCCGGAATGTACATTGGAAGTACGGATGCAAGAGGGTTACACCATCTTGTATACGAAATAGTCGATAACGCTGTAGATGAAGCACTTGCAGGTTTCGGCGATCATATCATTGTCAAAATACATAAAGACAATTCAATTAGTGTTCAAGATAAAGGTCGAGGAATGCCGACCGGAATGCACAAAATGGGCAAACCTACAACCGAAGTCATATTGACTGTGTTGCACGCTGGAGGAAAGTTTGGCCAAGGTGGATACAAAACAAGTGGTGGACTTCATGGTGTGGGTGCTTCAGTTGTTAACGCCTTATCACAATGGTTAGTCGTTAAAATTAAACGCGATGGACTTGTTTATGAACAGCGATTTGAAAACGGTGGAAAGCCAGTAACCACACTTGAGAAGGTTGGTAAAACGAATCAAGTAGGGACAACGATCCACTTTAAACCAGATCCGACAATTTTCTCAACAACTACATATAATTTTGAAGTTCTAAGTGAACGATTACGTGAATCCGCTTTTCTCTTAAAAGGAATGAAAATCGAAATAACGGATGAACGTCATGATCTTAAAGAGATTTATCATTATGAAAATGGGATTGAAGCATTCGTTCAGTACCTAAATGAAGAAAAAGATACGCTCCATCCAGTAGTTAGTTTTGAAGGGGAGCATAACGGTATTGAAGTTGATTTTGCCTTCCAATTTAATGATGGCTTTTCAGAAAATGTCCTTTCTTTTGTCAATAATGTTCGTACGAAAGATGGAGGGACACATGAAGCTGGAGCTAAAACAGCGATGACTAGGGTGTTCAATGAATATGCCCGTAAAGTTCAGCTTCTAAAAGAGAAAGATAAGAACTTAGAAGGAACTGATTTACGAGAAGGTTTTGCGGCGATTGTCTCAGTACGTGTACCTGAAGAGCTGTTACAATTTGAAGGACAAACAAAGGGCAAGCTCGGAACAAGTGAAGCGCGTTCAGCTGTCGATGCCGTTGTATCAGAGCATCTCTCTTACTTCCTTGAAGAAAATCCAGATACAAGCTCTTTATTAATTAAGAAAGCAATTAGAGCTTTTCAAGCAAGAGAAGCAGCACGTAAAGCGAGGGAAGACGCTAGAGGCGGGAAGAAGAAGAAACGGGCTGAAGCGGTTCTGTCAGGGAAATTGACACCTGCTCAATCACGTAACCCAGAAAGAAACGAATTATATTTAGTAGAGGGTGACTCTGCAGGTGGTTCAGCAAAGCAGGGGCGCGATAGAAGGTTTCAAGCGGTATTGCCATTAAGAGGTAAGGTAATAAATACTGAAAAGGCAAAGCTCGCAGATATCTTTAAAAATGAAGAGATAAACACGATTATACACGCTGTTGGAGCGGGTGTCGGTGGTGACTTTACGATTGAAGATATTAATTACGATAAAGTGATTATTATGACGGATGCTGATACCGATGGAGCCCATATTCAAGTGCTCTTACTGACCTTCTTCTACCGCTATATGAAGCCGTTACTCGAAGCTGGTAGAGTCTATATTGCTTTACCACCATTGTATAAAGTGAGTAAAGGTTCAGGAAAGAAAGAAGTAATAGAGTATGCATGGAGTGATGAAGAGCTTCCTGATACGATTAAAAAGGTCGGTAAAGGCTATATTATTCAGCGTTATAAAGGACTTGGTGAGATGAATGCTGACCAATTATGGGAAACAACAATGGATCCAGAAACGAGAACGCTCATCCGTGTAAAAATTGATGACGCTGCGAGAGCGGAACGTAGAATTACCACTTTAATGGGTGATAAAGTTGAACCGCGGAGGAAATGGATTGAAACCAATGTCGCATTTGGGTTAGAAGAAGATGGCAGCATTTTAGAAAATGAAAACATTTCGACGCTTGAGGAGTTAGATTCATGAACAAAGCAGAACAATTTCGTGATCTGCCGTTAGAAGATGTCCTTGGTGACCGATTTGGCAGATATAGTAAATATATTATACAAGATAGAGCATTACCTGATGCGCGAGACGGGCTAAAGCCCGTACAGCGTCGTATCTTATATGCCATGCATGTTGAAGGAAATACGCATGATAAAGGTTTTAGAAAATCGGCAAAAACGGTCGGTAACGTGATTGGTAATTTTCACCCACATGGTGACTCGTCTGTATATGATGCCATGGTGCGTATGAGTCAAGATTGGAAGTTGCGCAAGCTTCTTATTGAAATGCACGGCAATAATGGTAGTATCGATAATGATCCACCTGCTGCAATGAGGTATACAGAGGCGAGATTATCTTCTATTTCTTCTGCACTCTTAAATGATATTGAAAAAAGAACGGTTGATTTTATTCCGAACTTTGATGATACTTCGAATGAACCAACCGTTTTACCGGCTAGTTATCCTAACTTACTTGTAAATGGATCAACAGGGATTTCTGCCGGGTATGCAACGGAAATTCCACCTCATCACCTTGGAGAAGTTATTGATGCTGTTATTCATCGTATGGATCGTCCACAAAGTACTGTCGATGACTTAATGCAGTATATAAAAGGACCTGATTTTCCTACCGGTGGAATCATACAAGGTGTGGAAGGCATTAAGAAAGCCTATGAAACGGGCAAAGGTAAAATTATTATCCGTGGTAAAGTAGATTTCGAGGATATTCGTGGTGGTAGAAAGCAAATAGTCATTACTGAAATCCCTTATGAAGTAAATAAAGCAAACTTAGTGAAGAAAATGGATGAATTTCGCTTCGATCGTAAAATTGAAGGAATCGCCGAAGTCCGTGATGAAACGGATCGTACAGGGTTAAGAATTGTCGTTGAATTAAAGAAAGATGCTGACCCACAAGGTGTTTTACACTATTTATATAAATATACTGATCTGCAAATCCCATATAACTTTAATATGGTGGCTATTCATAACCGTCATCCGAAAACGATGGGGTTAGTTCCCTTATTAGATGCCTATATTGACCATCGAAAAGAGGTTGTCACACGTAGAACGCAATTCGATTTAGAAAAGGCACAAACACGTCAGCATATCGTTGAAGGACTAATTAAGGCGTTATCTATATTAGATGAAGTCATTGCGACGATTCGTGCTTCAAAAGATAAGCGTGACGCGAAAGAGAATTTGATGAGAGAGTATCAATTTACAGAGCCTCAAGCAGAAGCGATCGTCTCATTACAACTTTATCGTTTGACGAATACGGATATCACAGCATTGCGTGCAGAAGCAGAAGAACTAGCGGCCAAAGTAGAGGAACTCACATCGATTCTTGCCAGTGACAAGAAACTCGCATCAGTGATAAAAAAAGAACTTCGTGAAGTGAAGAAGCGATTTGAAGACAATAGAAGAACAGTAATTCAAGCAGAGATAGAAGAAATTAAAATTAACCTAGAAGTTCTTGTAGCAAATGAAGATGTGATTGTTACTGTCACAAGAGATGGGTATATTAAACGGACAAGCCAGCGTTCTTATTCAGCTTCAAATGGACAAGATTTAGCGATGAAGGAATCCGACCGTTTATTAACAAAGCTAGAGATGAATACAACGGATGTTCTACTTCTATTTACGAATAAAGGCAGCTACTTATATTGTCCTGTGCACCAATTACCTGATATCCGCTGGAAGGACATGGGTCAACATATTGCCAATATCATTGCCATCGATCGTGATGAATGTATCATTCACGCAATCCCTATTACTGATTTTGAACAAGAGAATGCGACATTATTATTTATTACGAAAAACGGTATGGTGAAGAAAACCGAATTAAAATCATATAAAGCTCAACGCTTTTCAAAAGCGCTCGTTGCTCTTAACCTAAAAGGTGATGATGAGGTTGTCGATGTTCACCTAACACATGGCGAGCATGATGTGTTTCTCACAAGTCATTTAGGTTATGGTCTCAGGTTCCATGAGACAGAAGTAAACTTAGTAGGTCCAAGAGCTGCGGGTGTAAAAGGAATCAATCTAAAAGATGATGATTATGTTGTTTCTGGAAAAATGATTAGTAATGAGAAAGAAGAAGCAGTTGTTATTGCGACGCAACGCGGGGCAGTGAAAAAGATGAAACTGCAAGAGTTTGAACAAACATCAAGGGCAAAACGAGGTGTAGTGATGTTACGCGAATTGAAAAAACATCCGCATCGCATTGTCGGTATGGTTATAACAAATAACCATGAAACGGCATTTGTTGAAAGTGAAAAAGGGACAATCGAGTCCATAGCAATGAATGAACTTAGATACAATGATCGCTACTCCAACGGATCGTTCATTTTGGATGAAGAAGAAAATGGTACAATTATTCATTTATGGACTGAGAAAAAGGAACAAACATAAATGGCTTCTTCCAAAAGTTGAAAGGTTGTATTTAACTTAAATGACACATAAAAAAAGTACACACTCATAAAAGTGATGTACTTTTTTTATGTGTCATTATCCTTCTCTTAGTTGATCTTTTTTTTAAAAACTCTGAAGGTGTCCTTCTAACGCTTCTTGGTCAACAGGGAAGATTACTGTGTTAGTAAATCATTTTTTTATATTAATGTTAAGTCTTCTAGTTAACTAATTTTCATCTACGGAAATAGACAGAACTTCTGTTCATTTAATCTTAGTTACTTCAAAATTTTAGATAGAAAATTTTTATGGGCGTTTGACAATTTTAACAAATTAAAGTTTCCAGCTCTAGCTAAACTTTTAATGATTTTTACTTCTTTCCAAGCTAAATCATATAGAGATTGATTAATAATATTATTTTTTAGAGCATCTTCAAGTTCGTCGTCATCCAAAACATATAATTCCCCGGTTGGTAGTATAACAATATCTAAGAATAAATCGTCTATCCATGGAATAGTATTGTCTATTCCATAATGGAGGCATATGTCTATATACCACTGAATGATATTCCCTTTAGAATCGAACATCGTAGTTACTGTATGGTTTTTTCTTAAAGGAAATTGTTGAAGCCACATATATCCATCATCCACTATACATAATTTCTTTCTACCATAACTTACACATAATGGAGATGTAACGGAAAGTGTATGTAATAAAGTTATGTGTCCCTTAAAGTTTTTGGTATTGAGGAAAGCCTGTGAATATTTCCTTTTATCATTTCTTTTCCAATCTGAACGATCTCCGAACTTCCTCTTTAGCATCATCATCCCCCACCCTTGTTTTTTACGCAAATTATAGCATTTGATTGTAACGAGTTTAATTGTATTAAACAAATTTATTTAAAATAATAGATCTTACTGAATATATTTCATAAGTAATGCTGTTACTTCTAAAATTAATGGGCTTCCTTTTACTGAGCTATTATAGTGAGAAAAAATTTAATTAAGGAGAGAGGAATTTTACAATAGGAGGTCTAATACTATTAATAGTCAGAATATTTTCAACAAAACCTATGAAATGTAAGCGCAATCATTCAAGTAGAAAGGTGTGAGTAATTGATGGACAATCACAATCATCAAGATTTCCCTTCCTATGATGCAATTATTGTTGGTGCTGGGTTTTCTGGCATGTATATGCTCTACAGATTACGTGAACGTGGCTTGAAGGTACGGGTGTTTGAAAAAGGTGCTGGTGTAGGGGGAGCTTGGTATTGGAGCCGCTATCCTGGTGCGAGGTGTGACTCAGAAAGCCATACGTATAATTTTACCTTTTCTGAAACGTTATATGAAGAATGGTCTTGGCGTTCTCGTTATCCGACACAACCAGAAATTCTCGAATACTTAAACTTTGTAGCAGATCGCTTACAACTGAGAGAGGATATTGAGTTAGAAACAGAAATAAGAGCCGCTCATTTTGATGAAGAAATTACACAATGGAGAGTGTTTTTACAAGATGGTCGACAATTGATATGTAAATATTTCATTACAGCTGTCGGTTGTCTATCAGCACATGCGAAGAATATACCGAAAATAGCAGGTTATAGCCAGTATAAAGGTGAAAGCTATCACACAGGTACTTGGCCACATCACGAAGTAGATTTTCATGGCAAGAAAGTAGGGATTATTGGTAATGGCTCAAGTGGAATTCAAAGTTTACCGGTTATTGCAGAAACAGCAGCGGAAGTATATAGCTTCCAAAGAACTCCTCAATATGCGATTCCCGCACAAAATCACCCTTACACAGAAGAAGAAATCAATGAATATAAAGCAAATCGATTAGATACAAGAAAGAAAATGTTTCAATCTCATACTGGTTATCCCTTTTTTTCACGACCGTTTTCTGCCTTAGAGGAAAATCAATATAAACGGCAGGAAGTTTATGAAACAGCATGGAAGAAAGGCGGCTTTGAGATAAGTGCCACTTATAATGATTTATTAATAAATGAAACCTCTAATGAAACACTTAGTCAATTTGTTCGAGATAAGATAAAACAAGTTGTTAAGGATCAATCGTTAGCAGAAAAATTGTTACCCACTTACCCAATTGCCACTAAACGTCTAGTTCTTGATACAAATTATTATGAATCATTTAATTTACCACATGTTCATTTTGTCGATGTAAAAGCTGCGCCTATAACACAATTCAGTGAAAAGGGTATTTGCACAACAGGCAGAGAGTATCCCTTAGATATGGTTGTGTTCGCTACAGGTTATGATGGAATGACCGGACCATTATTAACGATGGATATTAAAGGACGTGGAGGAGAATCACTTAAGGAGAAATGGGAACATGGAGCTAATGTATCAACTTATTTAGGTGTGGCCACTAACCTCTTCCCGAATATGTTTATGATTACTGGACCACAAAGTCCATCTGTAGCAACAAATATGCCGACAAGTATTGAACAGCATGTGGATTGGATTGACCGTTTTATTGCTTATATAGAGGCAGAGGGGCTCGAAATGGTAGAAGCTAATGCGCAACAAGAAGAAACATGGCGTATCCACTGTGAAGAAGTATATAGACAAACATTATATAGCAAAACCCCTTCTTGGTATTCTGGAGCAAATGTAGAAGGAAAGCCTGAAGCATTTTTAATTTATCTGGGTGGACTAGGACAATACGGGAAAATCCTCGAGAACTGTGCTACTAGTGAGTATAGTGGATTTGACCAACATTCCTCCATCACAAAAAGTATGTAAAGGAGTGCTATTAATGGATTTTATGAGTAGAGTAGCAGAAGAAATAAGAGAAATCTGTGAGGTTTTCCCACCATTTAAGTTACCAGAGGGATTAGAAGCAGCAAGGCAGGCTGCATTCGTCCCAGTCGAAACATCCCCTTATGTAAGAATCAATCAATTATCTATTCAAGGTGGAGATAAACAAAGAATGTTAGTGAAGATTTATGAACCTTCTAATAGAAATGAAGAGGCACTTCCAGCTGTTCTTTTCATACATGGTGGAGGTTATGTAACTGGTCATCCAGATGGTAGTGATGCTATTTGTCAAGCGTTTGTAAAAGAAGCTGAATGTGTGGTTGTGTCAGTGGATTATCGGTTAGCTCCAGAGCATCGCTATCCTTGTGCAATAGAAGATTGCTATGCTGCCTTGTTATGGATGCATGAGAGCTGTGAAGAATTAAAGATTGATAGGAGTAGAATCGCAGTAGCTGGTCAGAGTGCGGGCGGAGGATTAACAGCTGCCCTCTCATTGTTAGCACGAGATAGAAGCGGTCCGAAAATAGCCTTTCAAATGCCACTTTATCCAATGATAGATGATCGTAATACGAGTGCATCAAGCTATGAAATCACCGATGAAAAAGCGATATGGAATCGTGGCAATAACCTAG
Organism: Cytobacillus kochii; assembly: GCF_044790165.1. Lineage (NCBI taxonomy): Bacteria > Bacillati > Bacillota > Bacilli > Caryophanales > Bacillaceae > Cytobacillus > Cytobacillus kochii. Next base: position 2,238,102 of record NZ_CP085254.1, read on the forward strand.
CAGCATGGAGGATGTATTTAGGTAAAAATATCAATGGCGAGATTTCACCGTATGCTGCGCCGGCAAGAGCAAAAAATTATTCTGGCCTACCACCAACCTATACATGTGTGGGTCAATTGGATCCATTTAGAGATGAAACAATTGAATATGTCTCGCGACTTGCGAAAGACGGAGTCGATGTAGAGTTTCATATTTATCCTGGCGCTTATCATGCCTTTGAATTATTAAATCCAACTTCTGATTTGGGTAGTGCAGCAATTCAAAACTATATTCAAGCATTAAAGAAAGCGCTTAACCCAAAAGTTAAAATCATGAAATAAAAGAATGAGCTGCGAGATTGAATCGCAGCTCATTTTTACAGAAAATAATATTGTTAATTTAGAAATATCTGATATTTAATTGACGGGTAACAGAAATATGGGTTAAATTGGACATATAGAAAACAGATGAAATAAGTGTTACCGTTTTCATTCGTTCTTTGAAGGGAGAAAAGAAAATGTCTCGTTTACCAAAACAATTTCAGCAATTACAGTTACCGGTCATTGGATCACCACTTTTTATTATTAGTAACCCAAAGCTAGTTATTGAACAATGTAAAGCTGGTATCGTTGGATCAATGCCAGCATTAAATGCCAGACCTTCTTCTCAGTTAGATGAATGGTTAGCGCAAATTACAGAAGAGCTTGCTGATTATAATGCACAAAACCCGGATAAACCGGCTGCACCCTTTGCAATTAATCAAATCGTACATAAATCAAATCAAAGATTAGAAAAAGATATGGAGCTATGCGTGAAATATAAAGTGCCAATTATAATTACCTCTCTAGGAGCGAGAGAGGAAGTATTCTCCGCTACTCATAGTTATGGGGGTATTGCACTCCATGATGTAATCAATAACACTTTTGCACATAAAGCGATAGAAAAAGGGGCAGATGGTTTAATTGCTGTTGCTGCAGGAGCGGGTGGCCATGCTGGTGATAAAAGTCCGTTTGCGCTCATTCAAGAAATTAGACAATGGTTTGATGGAACATTAGCGCTATCGGGCTCTATTGCGAACGGACAAGCCATTTTAGCTGCGCAAGCGATGGGAGCAGACTTAGCCTATATCGGCTCGCCATTTATCGCTACAGAGGAAGCTAGAGCCTCAGAAGAGTATAAACAAGCTATTGTTGATGGTTCGTCCGATGATATTGTTTATAGTAATCTATTTACTGGGGTTCATGGTAACTATTTAAAACCATCCATAAAAGCGGCTGGTTTGGATCCTGATAATCTACCAGATAGTGATCCAAGCAAAATGAATTTTGGGGAAAATCGAGTAAAAGCATGGAAAGATGTTTGGGGAAGTGGACAAGGGATTGCTGCCATTTCCGCGGTGACAACTACCGCTAATTATGTCAATAAACTAAAACAGGAATATAAACAAGCACAAGAAGACTTGTTCGCTTATAGCAAACAATTTACGTGAACAATGAATCTTTTAGCCACCTTTTAGGTGGCTTTTTTAATGTCCGAATTTATAAGCATACAAAAATTAACGAAAATAATTCTAACAGAACTATGTTCCAAATATTCAATAGATAGAGAAAAAACAAAAAATGCAATTAAGTAAGAAAAGGGCGAAAGTTGAAAAATGTTTTATTGCAATATACAGTTAGACTGTATATAATTGAACTATATAGTTTAACTGTATATATAGTGTCGGGGTGATTCCATGGACATAAATAAATATTCTCCATTAACCGAAACAACCTATTACATTTTATTATCATTAATTGAACCTTCCCATGGATATGTGATGATGCAAAAAGTGGAGGAATTAAGTGACAACAAAGTGAAAATAGCGGCAGGAACGATGTACGGAGCAATAGAAAATTTAGTGAAACAACGGTTAATACAATCTGTGCAAAGTGATGATAAACGTAGAAAAACGTATGTGATCACAGAGAAAGGAATTGAGGTACTAAGACAAGATTATAAGAGGATGAGCCATATGATTCGCATTACTAATAACTTATTCTCTAATACAGATAAGTAGTGGAGGGGAGAAGATGCGCAAATTCAAGGTTTTTAATGACTTTGATAAAGAGGAACAATGGTTAGAGAGAATGGCGAGTGAAGGATACCAATTAGAAAGCACTTATTTCGGCTACAAATTTCGGTTAGTTGATCCAAAAGAGAAAAAAATTAAAATAGATTTCAGAAAGTTCAAGCAATCAGCAGACTTTTTGGATTATATTACACTGTTTGAGGATAGTGGGTGGAGACATATAGCGGGATCAAAATATTCAGGGATTCAATATTTTGAGAAAATCGATGACCAAGCCATAGATGACATTTTTTCTGATAATGTTTCAAAGGCAAAAAGGTATCAGCGCTACGCTCATTCTTCTCTCATGCTTGCCATTGGTAACTTCCCACTAATAATCTTTCTTTATTTTACAGACATTATTGATCCAGTCTATTTCATTCGACCAAGTGAACTTTACTTAACGCCGGGGCTATGGGACAAAAGTGGAACCTCATTTTGGTTTTCGTTCATTTTTGAGACACCTTTTGCCTTGTTAAGAGGGGCAGCTTGGACATTCATTCCACTATCTGTTCTATCCTATTTATTCTTTAGTTATAAAGCAAATAAACGGTATATTCAATCAATGATAAAAAAATAACAGGATTCTTCATAGCAAAGGTAGGGGAGAACAATGGAATCTGAATTAAAGAGGGGCTTTCTTGTAAGACAAAGAGCATTTTTGAAGTTGTATTTACTAAAAATGATTGAAGCGAATAAACGTTATGGTACTCAGTTTTTAGATGATCTGAGAACCGAATTTAAACCATATGGATATCATCCTACTCATTCCGAAATCTATAAAACATTACATGAGTTAACGAGAGAGGGATGGGTGAGAAGAGAAAAAAAGTTACTTGGTGAACCTGGAGTAGATTTTCAAGAAATTATTATTTATCATCTTACGGATAAGGGGAAGCAAGAATACGAACTATATAGAAAGCAAATGAAAGTGGAGCTTGACCGTTGTTTAGGACTGCTAAATCAGGCCATGAGTGATCATTACGGACCAATAAAAAGAAAATAAATTTTTCAAGTCTCTTTTTGCATTATTCTTCCAATAAAGGGCATCCTTGTAATAATGTTAGGAGGGTCTTTATAATGAAGAAAGAAGTGCTTGTCGCATTAACTGCCTTTTTCTTGATGAGTTTATCCACGATGACCGCTGTATATGCCGGTGTAGACAAGAATGAAGAGCAAAAAACAATCATTACCCAAGAAGCAGAGCTTTCTGGAAAAGAGTTAAAAGAGACGATAAAAATTAAAGGTATCCGTTATGAAGAGGAAGCTGGTTTTTTTAAAGAATTATCATTAGAAGTAGAAGATGATCTTAAAAAAACTGTCAAAGTAGATTTAGAACCGGGGTTTGACCCACGATTAAAGATAATTGATTTTAATGATGATGGTGAAAAGGAATTGCTAGTGAAAATCAACAGCGAAGATAGTGGAGAAAATGCTTCATTCTATCTTTATAGTTATCAAGATGGAAAACTAATTAACTTAGGTGTACCTGACCCAGTCATTTCTACTGCGCAATTAGAGGATAATTACGAAGCTGTTATTGCAGTAGAAAATGAAAATAGGGAAGTAACTTTTGATTTGGCTGGGAATGCAAAAGCATATGAAAAACTCGGTATATATCATAAAGGGAAATTAAACGAACCATTTGAACTAACTGTTAACTCATACAATATGCTTACTCCTTTTGAAAATACAAAGGGAGAAAAGGGCTTGAAGGGAATGCAAAGGGTCACAGGTATAGACCAAAATGATACTATAGCTTATTTGCAATCTTTTTGGAAAAGAGAAAATGAAAAATGGCAATTAGTGAACGTAGAAATTTTGGATGTAAGAAACAAATAAGCGGTTATGGCTAAATAGCTTATAGTTTATCTTCTTTAAAGATAAACTATAAGCATTTTTTATGATATGGGTAGAGAATGGGGTACAAATCTCTAGCTAGCACAACTTTAGCTAATGGGCATATGATGTATAGAAGTAACAATCTTTTAATGAAGGGGAAGGATTCAATGAATCAAGAATTAGATTTAACAAAATTAAAGGTTGATATTCTTGCTCCTGCAACAAATGTTAAGCCAGTTGAATATAGAAATTATTACTTTCGACAGCCTTATGGAGATGAACAAGCTTATTTAAGCATTTCTATTGAGAACGTAAAAAGCAATGAGAACACTCATTCTGACGCGCTTCAGGCACAGTGGATACCGCAAATGGGGCAATATGTATTGTTCTGCCGATTTCAAATTAGCAAAGGAGAGTATACTGAACCGTATGCTAAGATACGATATCTTATTTATGAAAGAGAAATCAATACTTGGTTAACAGCGCTGGTTTATGGGGATCAACATTTTTTACAGCATTATCCATGGTTACTCGATTCACCAATCTACGTACAGTTTCAATCTGATTATCCTGCGTTTAATAAGATACAATATTATGGAAATGTAAGACAGTTTTTAAGCAAAGCTTTACAAAGACAATAATATTATTATGTAAACTAAAAGTTATAAATCGAAGCATGGTTTATAACTTTTTCCAATTAAAAATATCTAGCAGTTAATTAAAATTGTGAATGACCTTAGTGATTAAGGAGTAATTTTTATATCATGCAGAAAAACATGATAATGGATAAAGCTATTTTCTGTTACATCTAAACTTAGTTATGAGCGTTCAGCAGCTGGCAATGCTGAAGCAAGAATAGAAAAGGTAGCTAAGAAAGAGTTAATACGGTATTTTAATCGGATACAACTTAGATAGAGCAAGAACGTAAATAAAATCATTGAGTTAACTGCGATTTTTTTTAATTGGATAATAGATTGATTGATACACTAAAACTTGAATCATATGCGAATCAATCATTTTGTTAAAGTTATTAAATAGGATTACATATAGATTTGCAATTTTTGATTACAATGGAAAACAATTTATCACAAAAATAAGATCAGGAATCATAAAATTTTATTCTGTCTCAATGTTTTAAGTATACTTAGATATTGAGACAGAAATGATTAAAATTACTTAACTTCCTATAATATATATTATGTAAACTAGATAAAAATGATAAGAAAAGTAGTTACTTTCATTTCATTGCGATTTCCCGCTTACGTCTTCACTTCGATCTATGCAAAAATAGCAACTATGTTCATTTTTCTATGCCAAAGTTCTTTAACCTTTCATAATCCTTATTCTTTCGAATGGTCAGGATGATAAACTAATGATTTGTTTTCGGATACCGTGGTACCTTCCCATTAACTTTGACGTTGATTTAATTATGCTGAGTATTGGATATTTTTTTGTCATTCATGATAAAATTCATTCCTCAGTTTACATAATAAGTATTGCTCGAATGCTACTTTAAAAAGATTTTCATTCATTTAAGAACGCTGGGCTTAAATAGTTAAATATAAGAACATGAGATTAACTAATAGTGTACTATATTCTTCCCCCACTTATAGTTAATATGTTTATACACAGCTGGTGATTTTTCTAATAGAGTAAATTTTGCATATCTTTAATTTTATGTAAATTCTCCCTCCCTTCTTCTGCCTTTACTAACAACGTTTAATACATCAATTTGACATATATAGAAATATCGATATAATAGCAATATGGAACCTATCGATATTTTTAAAGCATTATCTAATGAAACGAGGCTAAATATCTTACTGTGGTTAAAAGATCCAGAGAAGCACTTTCCTAAACAGGGTGCTCACCTACCTAAGGAAGTGAGTTACAAAGGCGGAGTATGTGTTGGAGATATACAAGAAAAGGCTAAAGTTTCCCAATCTACAGTGTCACACTACTTAAATATGATGCAGAAAGCAGGATTATTAGAATCTGTTCGTTATGGTCAATGGACTTATTATCGAAGAAATGAGGAAGCTATTAGTCAATTTGCTGAATATTTTAAAACGGAAATCTAAGTTTTTATGATTTTCGTATTTTTTTTAATGCATATATCGATAATTCTAGATATTTAAATTTAAGACAGGAGGATTTAATCATGCGGTTTATTGCATATATTTTTGCATTATTGGCTGGAATGGCACTTAGTTTTGAAGGAGCTATTTACGGTGAACTAGGTAAAAATATTGGAAAATTAGAGACTAGTTTTTATAACTTTATTGTAGGTGCAATCATTCTTGGTCTATTATGGTTATTTTTTGGAAAAGGTAATTTATCATACGCAGTTAAAGCACCTAAATGGTCCCTTTTAGGAGGAGTATTAGGTGTTGTTTACTTAACAGCAATAGTAATTAGTATCCCATTTGTTGGAGTTGGGATCACTATGGTTGCTGTAATCCTTGGCCAATTGATTATGAGTATGGTAATTGAGCATTTTGGATGGTTAGGAACAAATAAAGTGAAAATTAATAGAGAGAAAGTTTTAGCTGTCATTTCAATGATGATAGCACTCATATTAGTTAACTAGGAGAGGTTTTTATTATGGGAATTATTATGATTTTGTTTACTTTAATTGGTGGCATAACATTAAGTGCACAATCAGCAATAAATGGATCATTCAGCCGTAGAGCAGGTACAATCGAAACTACGTTTTTAACATTTATAACAGGCAGTATGTTATTGGCCCTTATCATATTATTCTTTGGTCAAGGAAATATATTTGCCATATTTGACGCACCTCTTTGGCAACTAAGTGCAGTTTTCTTAGGAGTTATATTTTTGCTCTTTAATGTTTTTGCTGTTACAAAAATTGGCGTTATAGCTACTAGTATTACGGTGATAATCGGGCAATTAGTCATTAGTGTTGTAATTGATCACTTTGGATGGTTTAATAGTTTAATTATTCCACTGGATACTAAACGATGGTTTGCTCTTTTATTTATGTTAATAGCCTTATATTTCATATTTAAAGGTAATAAGCGTTCTGTGGTAGAAGCGAAACAACAAAAGTAGTTGAGGTTACTTCACTTAATGCATTTAAGAATCCCCTATTATCCAGTAAGTCATTAGGTAGCATAGCTAAATCATCTCAATTTTTTTACCGCAATGAATTTAACTATTATACTTCAGCTCTATTAGAGCGGGACTTGCAGTTCATATCTCATTACGGTAGTAAGAATCAACAAAACCAGTCATCAACACTATAGATGACTGGTTTTGAATTTGACTCTGTTAAAAGCATCAGTCTGTGTTTTACCTACTATTTGTACCTTTTGCTATTAATGGATAGCAACCTCGCTTTGATATTTTAAGTCCCCTGCCGCTTTCACCCTTACTCTAGTTGCATTTCCTGGCAAGTAGGCCAATGGGACATCCTCAATATCTACAATTTCTACACTACTTGGTTCAGCCCCAGCTTCCACAGCTTCTTTTATTGCTTGTTCTTTTGCGCTTTGTAACGCAGCAGCTCTGCCAATCTCATCTAGTACAAATATCTTTTCCACTTGCCCGCTTACTTGAGCAATGGCTGAGCCAATGGCATTTGCTACACCTGAATGGTTCGGGCGGATAACATGAGAGGCGCCTTTAAGGGTTTCTGGTAGTAAAATACTACCTCCTCCAACAAGAATAACGGGAACTGGATCAGCACTTGTTTTCATTCTGTCTATTGCTTCTTCGACCATCTCAACCATTCTTACGTATATTTTATCTAATAAATTTTTATCAAGATGTGACACTTTTTTAACGTCTCCTAAATTACTTTTCCCAAGTGCCACAACAACATCAGTAGTAGTTAATGTATCTCCACCGAAGACCAATCCTTTCTCTGGTAATCGATACCCCACACTTTCAGGACCGATTGTAAAAGAATGTTCGTCTTCTATTTTTATAATTGTTCCTCCCCCTAAGCCTATAGAAACTAAATCCGGCATACGGAAGTTCGTTCTTGCTCCACCAATCTCAACTGCAAGAGAAGATTCTCGTGGAAATGATTGCACTAACACACCTACATCAGATGTTGTTCCTCCTACATCTACGACTATGGCATCAGATAATTCACTTAAATATGAAGCACCTCTCAAAGAATTAGTAGGTCCGCATGCTACTGTGAAAATAGGGTATTTCATTGCATATTTTACAGACATCAATGTTCCGTCATTTTGTCCAAAGAATACTTTCGCTTGAATCCCTTCATTTTTTAATGCATCGATAAACCCTTCTGCAGCCATCTTTGCGACATTAATAACTGAAGCGTTTAATATGGTCGCATTCTCCCTTTCTAATAGCCCTACAGAACCAATCTCAGAAGATAACGATAATGCGATAGAGTCTCCCAATACTTCTTGAAAAATCTCGGCTGCTCTTTCTTCGTGTGCCTTTGATACCGGAGAGAAAACAGAAGTAATTGCTATGGAATCCACTTTTTCCTTTAATTCATTTGCGATTTCATATAAGTGATTTTCATCAAGTTCAACTATTTCTCTTCCATCAAATTCATGACCCCCTCGCACTAAGAAGACATGTTCACCTAGTAATTCTCTAAGGTCGTTTGGGACACCTATTAAAGGTTTGACTGCCAGTGTCGCTGGCGCACCAATTCGTACTACCGCCACTTGATTTAGTCTCTTTCTTTCAACAATCGCATTCGTGCAATGAGTTGTTCCTAACATTGCATATTTTATATTTTCTTTTGGCACATTCGCATGAGAAACAATTTTGTGCATTGCATGATATATGCCTCTAGCTACATCTTCAGTAGTTGAAGCTTTTGTTTCTGATATGACTTCATTCTTGTCATTTAACAAGACCGCGTCAGTATGAGTACCACCTACATCAATTCCAATTCTATATGTTGCCATCATTGTGTCACTCCTTTTTTTACAAGTTCCTCTACAGGTGTATATGCCATATCATAGCCAAAGTAGTTTGGCCCTACTGTTGCTATGCCTTTTTCTGTTCTCCATTTTGGATGACAAGGGATGCCAATTACAACACATCTAGATCCATAGCGTATGCCTTCTGTTGTTATAGGTAAACCTGTTTCTGAATCGAGTACAGCTATTAAATCCGGCGTCATACATAAAACCTTTTCATTCGTTTGAGCAATAAGATGTTCATTTTGAAAGCGGAGTTTTAAATTTTCACCTTTATTTTGTTCAAGCCCCTCAAAAGTAGCGACACCCTTTGCAAAACCTGATTCAGTTTTCCTATCTATATCAATGACTTTCCCTTTAAATAACTCAAAGCCATTGACTGTTTCTAAAATTTTTTCTATAGGATTCACATTATTTATTTTGGCTAATCTAATACTTTTCCCAATTTCCTCTTCAAGCTTAAGAATATTTGTAATCCCACTTTTCTTAAGGTCTTTAGCTGTCATTGAATACATCGCACACATGACAGAACCACCCATTTGTATAGTTGCAGATCTAGCAATCCTCTCTGTCCATACATTATCAATTGTAGACAATAGCGCTGTATTTCCCTTTTCATCAGCTATTATTGCAGGAGTTGCTGATATCCCGTCTAAATAAAAGGTTACCATTTGGAGTTCTGGAAATGCTCGTCCCATCCCATCAGCATCTATTACTGGAATTCCTAATCTTGCAGCTAATGCAAAAGGTAACATACTATTTACACCACCCGCTTCAATAGGAAAAGTCCCGTATATCTTTTCACCTAAATATTCCTCTAATTGATTAAAAGCACGAATAGCTTCCTCACCACTTGGTGCTTTTTCTAACATAACAGTGGGTGCACCCATCATTGATGATGGGACAACCAATGCATCGTCAGGTACTTCCTCCGGGTCTAATAATATTACCTCTCCATATTCTTCAATGGCTTGAAGCGCCATTAACTTACCGATGTACGGATCTCCACCTCCGCCCGTTCCAAGTAAAGCTGCACCAATTGCCATATCCTCAATTTCTTGTTTTCCTATTTTTCTCATTTGACGCACTCCTTTGAAGTTTCTAAATATTTATGCTACATCTGCATGAATATCAGTTTTATATAATCGCTCCATTTTTTTTGCCACATAATAAATGACCGCACTAATCACTAACGAGTTAATAGATGGTATACCTATTGTAATAAAATAACCAGCTAATCCTCCGCATCCCCAGGCTAAAATTGTAGGCCAGCCAAGTTTCTCGGTATTTGCAGGCAATTGGCCCTTCTGGCGACTTTCGTCTAGTATTTTCCTATGTGTCTTTAAAATGAAATAGTCAATAACCATAATTCCCGCAACAGGTGGAACAAGTATCCCAAGTAAAACGAGAAAATCAGTGAAACGTTCTAATATCCCTAATACAGATAATAGCGTACCAATAATACCAATAAGTAACGTAACCATTCCACGATTTAATTGAATTCGAAATAATGAGTCAAAAATATTAGTAAAACCGAGGGATGATGAGTACAAGTTTAAATTATTGATTTTAACAGTGGAAAGGACCACAACCATCACCCCTAACCAGCCAACTGTTGTCATCATAATATTAGCTACATCATTTGTTCTTGCCGCTAAAGCCATTAAGACAGCAATCATGTTAATCCCTAATTCTCCTACTAATAATCCGATGGTAGTCATCCAGAAAACATCTTTTCCACTCTTAGCAAACCTACTAAAATCCGGTGTAATCACCGCACCTATGATAAATCCACCCGCAACCATGGTCGCAGCAACGCCAATTGATAAAGGCTCACCTGCTGGCTGTGTTGCTAGTAAATCAGAAAAACTCTGTCCTTTTAGTGTTTGATAAATTCCTATACTGACAGCTATTAGAAATAAGGGTACAGTGATTGAAGCTGTAATACTTAAAAGTTTAAAACCGAAAATAACCAAAATGGTTACACCAATTCCTGTTAATGTTGCTGCTAAGGGTAAAGAAACCGCTCCATTGGTAGATTGTACAATTCCTTCAGCAAACACGGAATTTTGTACACCAAACCAACCAATACAAGAAATAGCTATAACTGCCCCAATTATGCTCGAACCATGGCGCCCAAACCCTGTCCACCTAGCTAAAAGACTTGTAGATAACCCTTCTTTCGCGCCTGCATACCCTAAAAGGAAACCAACCACTTGAAGAATCACACTACCTAGAAACGTAGCCCAAAATGCCTGCCAGAAAGTCATCCCGTATCCTAAAGATGCTCCCAAAATAAATTGTGAAATGGTTGCTAATGCCCCGACACGAATGATCGTAATACTCCACAGTGATCGCCTAGCCTCCTGAGGCACCCTTGTTAATGAATAATCGTCCCCAATAGTAGAATGATTTGCCAACGTCCTATCCCTCCATTCAATTCGTATTCATCACTCTTTGTTTACTTGGCGGCTTCATATAAGTAATGCGACTTTGCTTCACTCCCATACTTATTGTAGCTTCTAATAATTTTGTCGCTGCAAAGCCAGGATCTACAACTGGAATGTCATAGCCTTTTTCAGTTAGCTTCATTTGGAGTTCGCTAGCTACCCCCATAAATCCAGTACAGCCCAAAATTAGTGCTTCTGCTTGGTCTTCTTTAATCGCTTTTAACATTTCATCTAAAAGAGCACTCTTTAACTTCTCTTTCTCATGTACTTCTAAAACGGGGATGTTTACATAACGAATAGAGGCAAGGTTATGATAAACACCTGTTACTTTACTAATGTTACTAATCATTGAAACGACATTGGGGAGAACAGTTACAACAGAGAAACGTTTTGCCAGTGTGCTTGTAAACAGCATAGAAGCCTCGCAAGGGCCTATTACTGGAATATCAACGACCTCTCTAGCTGGCTTCACTCCTGGATCTCCAAAACAATTACTAATCACACCGTCGTATCCGTCTGCTTCCGCTTGTTTTACTTTTTCGATAAAATCAGGTACACATAAGGCTTCATCGTACTCACTTTCTATAGAAGCAGGCCCGTAATCTAGGTTTGTTACATCAATGGTTGTTTGAGGATAGGAAAATCCAGTAAATTCTTTTTTCATTTCATCCATAAATGTGTCTGAGATAATAGGTGCAATCACTTTAATTTTCATATTTCGCCCTCTCTTTTTTAAAATAAGATTATAAATCACCAAATGCCATTATTTTTAAACGAAACATTTCACCTTTTAAATAATCGAATGGAAATTCCTCCACTCTATTAATTTTGATCGTTTCAGGTTTTGCTCCTTTATGAATTAACTCTGTAATTACCCTCTCTTTCTCTCTTTCTACAATTTCCTCTTTTGTACGATCATTTAGCCAAAAAACTTTGTCTAGACTTGTGCTTAGGGGAGCATAACAAGCTCCTACGGCATTACATATTTGATAACCTACAGGCTGGATAGCTTTATCAAATTTAGTGAAAATATTATTTAGAAGTAAAGGACTTCCACCTCCAACTAGAACGAGTGGGACGTATTGATCTTTAGGTTGTAATTGTCTAATTTTTTCTCTTATCCTGCTTGATACCGTATTTACTACTTTTAAACATTCTTCTGTTGAAATACCTTCTAGATTTTCATATTTAATGTGTTTATCCTTGAATGAATGAGGAAAAATTTTTAAAAACGAGTCGGATATTGTCCATTGTTCTCCTCCCCATGCAAGCCCATCTTTTGTTATATCACTTGCAATTGTATCTTCAATTAATAAATCACCATTATGAGTATTGACTAAATTGCCTCCACCTGTTGAAAGTGAGTGTACTTTTGGCAGCCTAACATTCACTGGAATATCCAATACTTTTACTGGTCCTTCTTCTGTTTGTGGATGACCATGACTTACCATACCAATATCAATTGTGCTGCCTCCAACATCAATCCCTATGAAGTTCTTTAAACCAGTAAGTTTGGAAGCGCCACGTAAACTATTAGTTATGCCAGAACCGATTGTGAAAATAGGTAACTTAATCGCTTCTTCTACTTTCATCAATGATCCATCATTTTGCGTTATCCAATAAGGGCAATGCAGACCTAAGTTTTTAAAGATATCATTAATGGAGCTTAACGCATCCTTCATCACAAATGACAACATTGAGTTAAGCAAAGAGGCATTCTCACGATCCAAAAAGCCTATACTTCCTATTTCATTAGATACAGTGACAGAAAGAGAAGGCATATGAGAGGCGATCACTTTTTTTAAGTTGTTTTCTTCATCCTCATAAAAGGAAGAAAAGGCACCTACAATACAAACTGACTCTACTTTTGCTTTTTCTAATTCCTTCATTATCCTAAATACACTTTCATGATCGATTTCATCATAATGAGGTATTTGCATTGTAAAATCATATTTTGTTTCTAAATGAAACTCTTTTATAATGTATTTACTTAAATGACTTGGCCAAAATAAACCAGGTTTGATTTTTGATGGTTTCTTGGTTAAACGAATCAAAGCTGTCTTGGCTAAATTTTTTGGATAATACAATTCATTTAGTACATGTGTAGTGCCTAAGAAGACCCCTTTCATCGATTCTGGCTTTACATTGGCCTCATTTAATGCTATTTTTGCGGTTTCATAGATGGTTTCTCCCAAGTTACTTGTCGTCAATTGCTTTGACCAGGCCTTTATATTGCCTGAGTCATCAATGATAACTGCATCAGTATTTGTTCCACCTACATCAATTCCTAACCTCATTGGTCTTCCTCTTTCTTTAACAGTTGATAAGATTCTTTCATGTGTATGAGTGTTAACATATCTGTAGTATGCAATATGTTAGGAGCAGGTATAACTAAAACGATAAATGCTTTCGCCATTATGAATGGTAAAAAATTCATTCATAAATTGGATTTCAATTTTCTGGTTATGTTGTTTTGTATAGCTTTCAATAAATAGTTTTCCAACAATCACTTCATTTTCAAACCAACGAGAGACCTCTGTTACATACCCTTTAATAACGAGAGATAATTCTCCGTAGATCGAATTTTCAAATACGTTCTTTATTTGCTTTAATCGGATGATTCCGTCGCCATAAGACGTAATAATTTTCCCTAAACGATAGGCTAAATAAAGTGTCCCTGACAACATCGAAGTTTTGATCTCATCTCCACTTGCACCATAGCCGACTACGTGACTATGCCCTCCATTATTATTAGCAAATGATTTAGCTTCATGTACTGCCTGATCGGAAGTGTATGAAGAAGGAACGAACTTCATATTATCTTGCGTTACTAGTGAAAGAGGGGCAAGTGGAATACCATTTAAATGCAGAGTAGTCATATAAAGCTCTGGAAATGCTCTTCCCATTCCATCTCCATCAATCACAGGAAGGCGCCGCTTTAGAGCAAGTAATAGGGGAGCCAAAGCATTCACACCACCTATTTCGATAGAAATGAGGGCATCTACATTTTTGTTATATTCCTTTTCATATAAACTAAGTGCTGTTTCCATTTCTTCGCCTGTCGGTAAATCTTCATTAAAGAGGACTGTGGAACCCATAATTCCAATAGCAGTTACCCACCAATCATCCCTCACTTCATGAATGGGTATCACCTCTATCACATCATCGTCTTTCATCACCGACAATATTAAAGCTTCCATTGATCTTGTATTACCACCACCTCCACAAGATAATATCCTTGCCCCAAGGGAAATGAATCGAATGTCTTCTTTAGTTATTTTCCAAGGCATTTCTTTCTCTCCTTTCTTTACTAGTTGCAAGTTCTATACCAATATTCAAAAAAATAAAATAATAACTTAAAAAACCACGAATCTCGCAATTTTATGTATCTAGGTTAAACGTGAAAATCCTCTCAAGTGAGAGGATTTTTAAATATAAACATGAGAATGATAATTGAGAAAAACAGGTTAAATACATTGATTTCTCATTTTTTCTCAACTTTTCTCTTTGATTCTCAAATTACTTAATTCTTAATTTATTCAGTTTGCGGTATAAGGTTGGTAAACTTATATTCAAGGATTTTGCTACTCTTTTTTTACCTAAGGTATCCCTTCCAAATTCATCTAATAGTCGGAGGATTTCCTCTTTGTTTTCATTGGATTGTGTTCTATATATACGCTTATGATTTGGTTGTAATTGTATTTGAGATTGTATTTCATCTTTAAGATACGTTGGCAAACTTTTTTGAGTCACTAATTCACCGATTTCTAATTGAACAAAGTGGTGCACGACATTTTGTAACTCTCTAATATTTCCACTCCAATTGTTATTCAATAAAATCTCCAATACTTCTTTAGAAATTCTTTTCGGTTTTTTTCCAGCTTGTTTTGATAAGTTTTTCATAAAATATTCAATCAATATAGGGATATCCTCCCTTCTATCTCTTAAAGGTGGGATGACAATCGGTATAACATTTAAACGGTAATATAAATCTTTTCTGAACTTCCCTACTTGAACCAATTGCTCCAAGTTTTGATGAGTAGCAGTAATGATCCTTACATCTACTGGGGTTGATTGATTATCACCTACTTTTTCTATTCTTCTTTCTTGAACAACCCTTAATAACTTCGCTTGAAGAGAAGGAGACAAATCACCAATCTCATCTAAAAAAAGCGTACCGCCATTTGCGAGCTCAAAGCGCCCAACCCTTGTAGTATGTGAACCAGTAAATGCACCTTTTACATGACCAAATAATTCACTTTCTAATAGTGATTCTGGTATGGCTGCACAATTTAGCGCAATAAATGGCCTCTTACTTCGATTGCTTCCATGGTGAATAGCTTGGGCAAATATTTCCTTTCCCGTACCACTTTCACCTCTTAATAGAATAGATGAATCACTATTAGCTACTCTCTGTGCTTTTTCAATCGTTTTTTGAATACTATGGCTAGTCCCCTTAATTTGTTGAAAAGTATAGAGCGTTTGTTTAGCAATCGGTTTTTTCACAGTTCCTTTATCCATTAATATTTGTATTAAATAAGATATTGTTACATCATTTGATTTGATTGTTCTTAAAGAAACCGTAGCTTTTCCTTTATTCACCAATAATTCAACCTCTTCAATGACTTTATCTTTTTTGAGTCTTTCCCAATCTCTACTGTACATTAAAGTCGAAATATTTAAGCCTACTACATTTAATCTTTCCTCATTAATAGAGGAGAATGTTTGACTGGTCGTTTCAATGACGTCTTCTTTGTTAATAAGGACAAATACATCGCTTGTAGTTTGTAAAAAGATTTGCAGTTCATCTAATGTTTCATGATAAAGACGTTCTAGTTCTAGACTTTGTAATTTTATTTCGATTGTCGATTTACATAAGTCCAATTGAGAGTCAATGAGTTCTAATGTTTCATATCGCTGTTCATTTTTCATGCCACTTTGCATAACAAGATATGCCACTATTTGATCCGCTATCCTAATGGGGGTCATACTTATTTCTTCATCAGGGTATTTAGTTAATGTACATAAGTCAGTACAAATGCTACACGATTCTTTAAATAATTGTCCAATTGAGTTCCTATTTTTCCGGAGTTTTTCTTCAATAAGGACACCAAAGGTTGAATTCTTCCTATCACAATTCTCAAAATAGATATGTATCTTACAAGAATAGTGGCGAAAGAACCTTATAGCAATTGTCGTTATTTCACTTTTATATAATTCAGATAACAACAGGATCACCACTTTTACTGAGATTAAAGTTATTATAACAAATAATCAAGATGTCCCATTGGTATATTGACGCATTTAGATTAATTTCACTTTAAATGAACCTTATGAAAAATAAACCTGAGTTTAAATAAATCCTTTTATAAGGTGAATTAAGGTCGCGCATCCCAAGGCTTAAGTGAGCCAATGATTGTGAAATCTCTCGCTGATTGCATACTGTCAATTGTACCAGCTGATATTTCTTCGTGTGTGAGCCCCACCTGGAAGATGTTCCGTTATATTTGAAGCCTAGTTGAATGATTTTAAGCTTACATTGATTAAAATGGTATTCTCCTAGTATATTGATATGTTCCCAACCTAAAGGCAATATATGGTGCAATAAGTCTTCATTAAAATTACCTGTCCGTTTTTGATATTCTACTGCTCTTGTTAGATGTAGAGTATTCCAGATACTGATGGCATTGATAATTATGTTTAAAACACTTGTCCTTTGCAGTTGATCCTGTATGGTTGGTTCTCTAGGCTCTCCTTGTTCTCCGAAGAAAATGGTTCTTGCCATTCCATTCATGGCTTTTCCTTTATTCAATCCATTTTGTATTTTTCTTCTTAAAGATTCATCCGAAATGTAATTCAGAATAAAGATTGTTTTTGTTTTCTTCTTGTGCCCTAGAAGAAAGGTAATTGCTGCAACTTCTTTTCTTAGAACCCAGTGTTCGGGATCGGATTCAAAACTGGAGCAAACTATCAACTTACTCAGTAGCAGTTTATGAGCGCTACCCAGATGACCCAACTCTTAATCAAATCCTTATAAATCTAAAACAGCAAAGCAAGCTGTTTCAAAACTTATGGGACCAGCACAATATACAACAGAAGAAAGTTAGTTTCATTTCGATAAATGACGTACAAAATCAAACAAATAATTTCCGCATTCATTCTGCTTCCCATGTAGATGGAAACGAAGATCTTCATTGGTGTATGTATGTTCCTGTCTCTTAAATTATTGTTCACAACAAATCTAAGCGTTGCCTCCGATAATGGCCGTTATGGTGAATGAAATATAGATTGTCACCGTTGATTTAAAATAATGTTGTACTGGAAACATACCGATGATTTTCTGTAATCTAGGTGCTTTAATAGAACAATCAAAAAAGCCTAATTTCTAATTTCTCAGCATTGAACTGCACCTCAATTATTAGACACAAAATCTAATAATTCATTATTAAGAAATTAGGTTTTTTTGTTGCTCCGTTAGTTAAATGGCGATTTGGAAAAAAGTTATTGAACTATGCAACTTTATTTTAAATATCAAAAGAAATTTTTAATGGCATCCATATGTATTTTATGACTACAATCTTCACAACAAAAAATTCTACTCTTTCTTTCCTTATTGACGAATCAATCCTTTTACTTCTGGATGATTAAGACTTCATTTTTAAATACTATTCTAAGAAATCTAATATCCATTTTTTTAAATCAACAATACGCAAATCATCTATACTTTTATTGGTACCTGTTACAATTATAGGTGCAAGAGAATCATTTTTATGCATCGAGCCATGAGCCCCACCTCCTGTATGTTCAGGAGAACTTTCTCCAATAAATTCGTAACCAGGTTTGGCATCAACTATTAGAAAATCTCCTTTTTGTGAATGTAGTGCTCCATACAATCTTGCTAATCCATCAGGGTAATCTCCATACTTTAATTGATTTTTAGTTTTTATTGTCAGATCAAGAATTGAGCTATTTCCTTTTATATACCAATTTTGATTATAAATATCTTTAAAATCCCCTTTGGGTTTAAATTGTAACGCCCCTTTTTGATCGCCTGATTCCACTTGAATCATATCGTTTTCCTTCCACGCAACCCATGCTATACGCTCATCTGTTTGCAATCTACTTGCAATATCGTGCATGGAGCAATCCTTACTGATCTTGTATATATACGCCATACGTTCATTTGCTGTTATAACAAGTTCATCATTATTACGAACAAGCTCATCAAGCTTTAAAATATTGTAGTTCGATAGAATTTCTCTTAAATCAATTAAAGCTTCTTTTTTGTTTTTCTTAACAAGTGATTGTGGGCTGTCTCCAATGATAATCCAAACCATATTATCAAGGGCATTATTCCAATTTGGAAATACATTTAATATTTCCTGTAGTTGTTTATCAAGCTTCTCAATACCTTCAATCGTTTCAGGCCCTTTTCTATGAACGAAGTGATCATTTGCGGGAAGATACATAATTGTAAATTCAGGAAGTATGTTTTGCTCTAAAAGATATTTTAATTCTTGAGTTGCAAATGCATCATTAAGCCCTAGCCGATTGAATAAATGTGAATTTTTTTCGTCTTGACGAATAAAAGCACCCAATGATAAGATCTTTGGTCCAAAGGTTTTGTATTGTTCAGGTAAAGTAGTTGTTTTCGCTAAGACTTTTGGAATTTTAAGAATGTGTTCATAGTTCCCTCGGTATATAATAGAATTTATAGAAGCTGTTTCTTTCCCACTTTTGTCTAAAACTTCGTGAATGGTTTCAACATTAGAGCTGAGATCTACATTATTAAATTGGTATAAGCTATCTTCAGTAAACTGAGAAATCCCAATCTTCATCATTTCGAAAAAACCATTTCCGTAGTTAATAATACGCTGTTCATTTTCGTCATACCATACAAGCCCAGGAATTTTATGTTTATCAGGATAAGTTCCTGTTATCAAAGAGCTATCTATTGAGACTGACATTGTTGGGTAGGAACTGACTAAGTTATTATGATAACGACCATGATTTAAAAAAAAATCAAGGGCAGGCGCTTTATTCTCTTGAATTGCCTTTTTTAAAGGCTTATCCATCAATGAATCAATGATAATAAGGACAATTTTAGGGGAGTTTTCATTATTCGTTTGAATGGCATTTGGGGTATCTTGCTCTTGATTATTTGTATGGGCAGTGGAATAAAATAATAGAATAGAAAGAAATACAATAAAAACTAATCGAAATCGCATCATTTTACCACCTTCGTGTTTTTCGAATTATTCTTTCCAAATTATTCATTTTCTATGAATGATTATATTGAAGAGCAAGGTATATACAACTACGGGCATTCAGATATTACTATGACTTAACGAAGGAGTTTAATAATGAATTCAGCACCCGCTAGTGGATCTAATTTTTTTTGAAACGTACTTATACTATCATGCAAAAAATTCATCTCTGTAGGGGAAAAAAGTAACTTTTCTATAAATGATCGATATTAGTTGAATCATCGATCTTAATAGCTAAACCCTCATTAACTAAATAATCACAATTACTTTCTTCATGTCCCGGAATTGGTTGATAAATAAACAAAGGTAACCCTTTTGTTAATGCTTCAAAACAGGTTAAGCCACCAGATTTTGTGATGAGGATATCTGTTGCTTCCATCCATTTGTCAATATGTTTACAAAACCTATAATTTGAATATTAGGATGATGATACACTTCATTTTTCAAAAAATTCCTTCTTAGCCTTTCATTCCTTCCAGTGAATATTAATATGTTTATCTTTTCTTTCCATTTTATAAGTTTATATGCTAGTGTCTGGATTCCACCTAGTCCTAATCCTCCTCCCATTACCATAACAGTAGGAAATATTTTTAAGGTTTAATTCCTTTCTTATTTCTTGTTTGTTATTTTTTCTAATCCAAAAATTCGAGGTTATTGGCATTCCTGTAACGGTAATATTTTTTTGGAAACTCCCATTTTTAATGGGAAGCTGATTTATATAGGGTTGGATAATTTATAAAAAAATGATGCTGATATTATTGGTATAAACATGTATAAATATGTTTCATGACATTTGTCTTCTTGTTGGAAACAAAGAATGATATACTTATCCATCACTTTAGCCGAGGGTAGTATAAGAATTATCAATGTCTTTAATTAACTGTAATAAAAGTGATAGTAATTGAAAATTCCTCAGTATCTAATCGTTCTTTTTTAGAAGGAATAATGAAAAAACGAAAAACAACATTGGCTTGAACAAACAGCCGAAAGAAGTGACCGAGAGAAATTAGTCTTAAAAAAGTTAGTAAATATAGGTACTTAAATGGTAGGAGACAAATCGAAAAATCTGCTATCTATTTACTCAGAAAAGCTATCCATTAATGGTTCAATGTCAGTCCCATAACATCCGATTTTTGCTGATTAGGTTGATTTTCTTTCCGTTATTTGTTTGCACCCAAGAATGAGGATAGATTGAGGATTTATTCTTTCTCTTAAAGGAAAAATGTATGACAAGGTGGCTTTGTCATACGGTCTGATAAAACAGTTGAGAAAGTGACTATTGAAGAGTTGGTGTAGCATGGAAACGCCAATTACTACTTGGAAACCATGTATTCTAAGTGAACCCATTCAAAGTTTCTGAACCATTAAAAATGGAGAATAGCAAATTAAACATACTTTTACTTTTAAATCCTACATAATAGATTTGATATATGTGTTTTTGTAATTAAGTAGTTTCTTCAGCATATAAAGGGTGATACTAAACTTTTTTACATCCCTTATTTTCCATACATAAACGTTTGATTGCTGCTTGATGCGCTCCTGGAGAACCTACCTCTTTAATTTAACTTTTCCTCTGCTCTTCCCCTAATATTAATCAATTTATTGGATAACCTATAAATACAAATAACCAAAGAATCAGTATCGGAAAAAAAACCTTCTATTTTCAATGCAAATATATAAGGAGGGCTTTACCCTTGCTAAAATGGCTTAACCAATCGAAAAAGACATTATTTAATAAAAACAATGACGATACTGAAACAGAATTTAAGATAGATGATTTAATTAAAGCGTTAAAACCATCGAAAGACTTTCAACGGTTTGAATTCAAAACTGGAAGTACTAGTTGCATTATTAGCTATATGAATACTTTAGTAAACCCGGAGTTTATCCATCGTGATGTACTGTCACATTTAACAGAAAACACCTTTACTAGCCTAAAAGACATAGAAAAATTACTTCCAATAGAACAGAAATTAATAACTGATGATGTAAAAGAAATCCAAAAGAAAATAATGACTGGTTCAATTATGATTCAATTTAGTGAACATGATTCGAACTGTTTACTGATACCTGCTGTTACTGTTGAATCACGACAAGTAACAATACCGGAAGTAGAGTTTAGTGTAGTTGGACCGAAGGAAGCATTTGTGGAAACACTTGATATAAATATTAACTTAATCAGAAAGAGACTTCCACTTCCGCAGTTACATTTAAGAGAGATTGAGGTTGGGAAAATATCAAATACACGAATCGCTGTTCTTTTTATTGATGGCATCGCTAATCAGGAAAATGTTAATACAGTAATACAGCGATTATCTGATATTGAATATGACAATATAATTGATAGTTCGTATATAACTCAAATGATTTCTGATAATAAAAATTCACCTTTTCCACAGCTGCTCGATACGGAACGTCCTGATCGTGTTTGTGCAGTATTAACAGAAGGGAAAATTGTGATTCTAGTTGATGGTTCACCGCATGCCCTATATGCTCCTATAACAATAGTTGAATTTTTCTCGGCATTTGAAGATTATTTTCTTATTTGGCATATGGCATCATTCTTTCGATTGATTCGTCTATTCGCTGTAGCTTTTTCAGTTTTTTCTACTCCTTTTTATATCGCAATATTGACATATCATTTTGAAATGTTACCGATAAATCTTTTAGCCACCATATATTCATCAAGAGGAAATGTCCCATTTCCACCAGTACTAGAGGTGCTGATAATGGAATTTGTTATCGAACTATTGCGTGAAGCTGGTGCAAGATTGCCTAGTAAAGTCGGACAGACAATTGGTATCGTTGGCGGTATTGTAATTGGAACAGCTTCTGTAGATGCTGGTTTAACTAGCAGCGTATTACTAATTATTGTAGCACTTGCAGCACTAGCATCTTTTACAACACCAGTCTACCAAATGAGCAACACCATTCGCTTCATTCGCTTTCCTTTTATATTATTTGCACATTTGTGGGGATTTGTCGGAATCGCTATTTTATTTGCAATTACAATTTGCCACCTATTAGGGTTGACCTCTTTAGGTAGGCCATTTATTGAACCTATATTTCCGCCACGTTTAACGGATTTAAAAGATGCCTTTTTTCGTATGCCGTTCAATCGTCAGGCTAAGCGTCCAATCTACCAAAGACCTGAAGACTCAAATCGTGCAAATTCAGATCGCCTAAATCAAAAACATGATAAGAATAAAAATAAATAAGGAGCATAGAGCTTTTTATCGTAACAGCAAATGGATCTTGAACAACTACTATGGAAATTTGGTGAGGTTTATGCGAAATCTTTTAAAAGAAAACTTACTTATTTCACCCTTCCTTGTCTTTTATCTGATTCATTCAATGCAGACAGGTATCTCTGTCCTCGACTTAAGAGGAATAAGTAAGTCTGCTGGACACGATTCTTGGATCTCAATAATAATATCTGGGTTAAGTTTACACCTTCTAATCTTCATCTTATATCGTATTTTAAACAAAGGACAAGGAGATTTAATTGCTATTCACAAGGAATTGTTTGGCAAATGGGTTGGTGGTTTT
This sequence comes from Cytobacillus kochii, assembly GCF_044790165.1. NCBI lineage: Bacteria > Bacillati > Bacillota > Bacilli > Caryophanales > Bacillaceae > Cytobacillus > Cytobacillus kochii. The sequence goes on from NZ_CP085254.1 coordinate 2,261,236, forward strand.
CTTAGTCTGCTGTTTATTTTATATTTATTAATGCTTTGTTTCACTGTATTACGTTCATATATCGAAATCATACAATTATGGGTATTTCCGCAATTAACTCCATGGTTTTTTAGCTTAGTACTTTTAATAGCAGCCGGTTATTTTGTGATTAACGGACTACGAGTTGTAACTGGGATATGTTTTTTAAGTACCCTATACTCGATACCAATTTTACTAACATTTCTTTTCCCGCTGAAATTTGCTCATTTTAGTAACTTGCTTCCTGTAATGGACCATAGTTTTAGAGAATTGATTGATTCAGCAAGAAATGCCACATTAGGTTTGAGCGGATTTGAATTATTATTTATGTATTACCCATTTATTAAGCATCCGAAAAGGTCTGAAAAATGGGCTCATTTAGCAGTTATAGTCACAACACTTGTTTATGTCTTTATAGCTCTAGTTACTTTCGTTTTTTATAATCAAGGTCAGCTGCAAGAAATATTATGGGGAACAATCACAATTTGGAAAATTATCGAATTTCCATTTTTTGAGCGTTTTGAACATTTAGGAATAGCTGCATGGATATTTATTGTATTGCCAAATATTTGTTTGACATTCTGGGGAGCACACCGTGGAATTATAGAGATATTTTCATTTAACAAAAAACTTATTTTGAGTGTGATCATAATCATTTTAGTAGCTGCTTCAGGATTAATTGAAGATCGGACAAGTATCGAAGCACTTAGAAGATTTTCAGGAGAAGTTACTTTCTTTTTTGTATATGGTTACATCCCCATTTTGTTTATTTTACAAAGGCTTATATTGAAGCTGAGAGGGGGTAAATAAAGTATGAATATCCCCTCACAAAAATTTAGAAATAACTTAAAATCTATTCGTTTCTGTTTTTTTACTCAGTAATGCCCTTTTCTATAATATCGAATTTAATTTTGACATCTACGGAGGCATCTGGATACAGTTCCCGCCATTTATCTGCTTTCCATCCCCTTGTTTGGCTTCTAACTCTATCTCCAAAACCAAGTGGATCAATGCCCTTTTCTTGAAAATCTTTAATCATTTGTAAACTGCTTTCCTTTAAATGTGCCTCTATCATTTTTTCAAGCTTCCTTTCATCAGCCGCATTCTGCAACTTAATGTCAGAGATAACTTCATTAATAAAAGCTTTAGCTTTAACAGTGATCTCAATTTCTGGACTGGTCATCCCCTTCTTTATTTGATAATCCACTTTCGATTTTATAGTTTCCAATGCTATATAAGTATCTTCTTCAGGAAAAGAGGCCTCGTACGTCCCATAATCTATATGTTCATATAACATTTTAAATAAGAAAAGCTTATCCCCCCGTATAGCATCTATGTATTTATCTTCTTTAAATAAGGCTAGACCACTGAGCTTAATTTTATCGTTTTGTTTTTTGACAAGCACCATAAAGGGATCTTGACCTTTAGATGAATAATTGTACATAAACTCATGATAATTTGTTGAAGGTAAATTTCCTGTTTTATGATGTTCAAGAAGATTCTTTAAATAACGGGAAGGTGTTTCTTCAAATGCGTATGTCCCTTCTAATAATTCCTTGGCGTTTCCTTCAATTACACAAAAGTCAACCATTCTTCCAATAGATGGATGTCTTTTAAGACCATCAAGAATCTTAATAACACCTTTTTTTGCTAATTCTTCCCCGTAGACAGCAACCAACACTTTACCCACTGTAACAGGTTTAGGCGACTCATTTTGAGCACTTCTTGCAGCACCATATCCAGTAAAATTCACATCGCTGAGGGTTGTGTTAGTCACTTTTTTATCCTTACCTGTACTGAAAATAGCAACATCCAAAGTTAATTCGTATTTTTTATTGTCAGCAGAATCATAACCGATGCCTTCCGCAATCTGAAGATTTTCAATTGTTTCTGTCTGAACACAGCCTACAAGTAAATAAATACAGCAGATAGGGATGAGCGACTTTTTAATTATCATTAATATACTCCTTGACATTAAAATTTACCAAATTAAGGTCAGGTAATCATAGATATTCGACAGTGACATTGATTCAATATCATTATTCCGCCCAAACCTTTATATAATGTGACAACTATTCATATATTATAGGACTTTGTTGCGAGTGCAGAGATTGCATAGTTTCCTGTACTAATACTTAATTTATTGGAAAAAGCCCTAAAACTATGGATGAATTTAAAAGGACATTCACTTTTAAAAATAGATTAAATAGTATATACAAAAAATAATCTCAATTGTTATAAATTATTCTTTGTTAATTGCCGTAAATTATGACAAGATAAATTGAGAATATACCAATACATTTATGCCTCTTCATTAGTAAATCAGGCTCTTTTTCTATATAATCAAATACCTGTTTTTAACTAACTTGTATTATTAAAATCCAATATTGTGAAGCAATAATTTTAGAATACTATCTGGAACCATCTTTTTATCAGATTATACTCAAACTTATTTATGTTAATAAAATAATTGATGATTATTTCTCTTTATGGTTGACTTTCCAAGGTTCAAATGAAAATGGAATTCCCACCATTTTAGCTGTTAACTCATCATAGGATACTAAATCTTTTTTTGAAAGTTCTTTTAATGAGCGTTTCCCCATTGCTCTTAAGGCCATTTTCATTTCTTCAATGCTCGCTGTTAAAAATTTTTCTGCAGTTTTCACCCCATCTTCAATCTTAAACTGATCCTTGAATTTCCCTTCATTCCATACAACTTGTGTAGGTGGTTCGAAAGGAATTGCCTGAAATATTTGATTATGTGCGACCGTAAATAAAATAGCAGAACCCAAATAAACAGCATCAGCACCTAATGCCAGTACCTTTAAAAAATGTCCTGGAACAAAAAGTCCACCAGAAACAATTAAACTAATTTCTCCTTTCATATTTCTCTTCTTTAAATGATTAACAGCACGAACAATTGCATGTAAGGTTGGAATCCCCATATCATCAGATAAAATCGGCGGTGCACCCATTGTAGCTGCTTGACCACCGTCTATCGAAATAAAATCCACACCTAGATAAATTAATTGATCGATGTCCTCTTCTATCTTTCCGCCTGCCCCCATTTTAACACCTATAGGAACACCCCCAGATACAGTTCGAAGTTCCTTAACAAGCTCCTTTATATCATCGATCGTTTGATCTTCATAGAAATTATCATAAATCACAGCATCTTCATTTTCTTTCAGTCCCATTACATCACGCGCACGTCCGGTTAGATTTTTTGGAGAAATTTTCGTACCCACACCGAATAGTGCACCTTGTCCAAATTTAATTTCAATCATATCAGCACGTTTAATTAAATCCTCGTCCTTTGACCATTCCGCTTTTGAAAATTGCAATATATATTTCCCTGCGGCGTTTAATTCTTCAGGTAAAACGCCTCCTTCTCCTGAATTAATTGCTGTTCCTGTATTGTTAGCTGCTTCTGCCAATGCAAGCCTTACTTCTTCGCTCAGTGCAATGCCATAAGCCATCCCACTGATCAGTAATGGTATTTTTATTTTCATTGGCTTCTTTGCTTTTGGTCCAATTGTTACTTTAACATCTACCTCTGCTTCGCCATCTATAGGAAATGGTGTTGTTTGTGTAGGGATAAAGGTAATCGGATCAAAATGTGGCCACTTTTTTGACGAGCCTAATGGACGATGTAGGACATCGCCTGTTTCGGCACGCAAGCTGTTTTCTAGCATATTTTGAATTCCCATATGGCGTAAACCGGGCAATATTTCCATAAGATTTTCTTGATATCCGTCGGTTAGTATGATTTTCCCCATTTTTTTCGCTATTTTTTTTATCATCCAACGCCAACCAATAAGGATGAAAATCAAAAAGATAAATAATATTGAAATCATCACAAAAGAAAAATAGTATAAGATGTTTGGCATAATCACTTCTCCACTTTGTATTAATAAACAACCATCATCTCCATTATTGCCCAAATTAAAATTTATTATCATATTGATATAGAACACTAGCAAGTAGTACATATGGAGTTCTAATAAAATTCATCTTAAGGGGAAGGCTAGAAATGATTTTAAGATTGAACAATTACTAATGTAATAAGACGTGCTTCGGGTGATTTTTATTAACATCATTTTCTCATGGATTATAGTGTTGCCATCTAACATGGAAAGGAGATAATATTCTTGAATATTTTAAAAGATACCAGTCATCGACCATTTTCAATATATTCAAAAAAATGGATAATGAGACAAACATGGAGAAACCTATATTTTCTTCATTGGCCTGTCCCAATTGAAGCGCTACGTGAACATATTCCTAATTCATTACAAATTGATACCTTTAATAACTATGCTTGGTTAGGAATTGTTGCATTTGTTATGGAAGGAATCTATCCTCGCGGAATACCTGCTGTCTCAATAACCCCTAAATTTCCAGAAGTCAATTTAAGAACCTATGTTAAATATAATGGTAAACCAGGAGTCTATTTTCTTTCTTTAGATGTCGAGAACTGGGCTTCCTATAAAATCGCAAAAAAATGGTATCGTTTGCCCTATTATCCTGCACAGATTTCTTTTCGAAATGACGATCAAATTTTTCATTGTAAGAGTGTCAGAAAAAATAACAATGCCCAAATAGCATTTCGTGGGACGTTAAGACACTCACAAGAAGTAATTTTTGCAAATACAGGCACTCTTGATCACTGGCTTACAGAGCGGTATTGCCTATATAGTACCGATTCTAATGGCACCATCTATTGTGGAGAAATCCATCATGGGCCATGGCCGTTACAGAAAGTAGATATAGATATAGAGGTGAATACACTTTTTTCACCTTTTAATATTGATCTTTCTAATAAAGAACCGATATCTCATTTTTCAAAAGGAGTTGATTCTCTTATTTGGAATATTAAGAAGCTCCATTAAATTAAGAAGTCGTAGATTTCTCTTTTAAAAAGAATTACGTTAAGGTCGCCCATCTCAAGGCTTAAGTGAGCCAATGATTGTGAAATCCCTCGCTGATTGCATACTGTCAATTGTACCAGCTGATATTTCTTCGTGTGTGAGCCACCTGGAAGATGTTCCGTTATATTTGAAGCCTAGTTGGATGATTTTGAGCTTACATTGGTCTTTGTAGTTTTGTTGGGAGGATTTGATACTTTCGATGTCTGAACTGCTGCCTTTTACAAGATAGAGTGTCCAAGGTTCATTTTGTAATTGCTCGATTTGTTTGTTCATTATAGGAATAGCGTTGGGGGCTGTATTATGAATCCATGCTAAAACAGTGTGAATGGGACCGCCTTCTTTGTGAGCAAGGGTAATCTCTTCAATAAGTTTGTCAGTATCAGTGTAATCTAAAAGACGATAAGTTGTATTTGATTGCTCTAGGGATTTGCTCTTTCTTCCATAGATTCTTGTTTGAGTCGTGCGATCAATTAACCATTGTGTTGTTTCCTTTAACATACCTGTTCCTCCAAAAATGAGCGTATGTCCAAAGTTTTTCATACTGCTTCTCCCTCCTTCTAATTAACTGCGATGTTACTGCGAGCGCATACATAAAACTTCCATTTATCAGCGATTAAACCCTCTTTTTTAAAAAATTTCCTTGAAGAATTTTGACAGTTTAAAGAACTTGCTTCTTGTATCGGAAATATTTCTTTTCTAGTTTTGCAGAAGTTGCAAAGATATATTGGTAGCTTTGCTGAATAAGCTGAATTAAATCATTTAGTTGCACATCCGATTCATTCATTACTTCTTCTCTCATCTCTTTAAGTGATTGATGAAAGCCTTTAATGTCTTCATATTCCATAATGTCATAGAGTGTTTCCATATCTTCATATGATGTATAGATGAACCGTTTCATTAGTTCGTGTAATCTTTTTGCTTTTAGATGGTAATCAATATCTAAATTAAAAACATTAGAGTATAGTAATGCTTCATTAGCAATCTCTTTATATTTAGGTTCAATCTTCGTCGTTATTAAAAGTAGTTTTGAGGTGGCGGTAGAGAGAAAGATTTCCTTATCACGATGCCAAATGGTTACTCTAACACCGTAGTAGGTAATCATTCCGCCAATAATCGCTCCAACAAATCCGACCAAACCAGCTATAATGGTCAAGTCCCATTCAAACATGATATGTAAACAAGCCCCTAGAACCAATGTAATACATAATAGTAATAGAGTGATGATGATGATGATTAAGAAGCTGTTTTCCTTTTGATGAATCATTGCTTACCCCACCTATTTAAAAGGATTATTAAGAAAGATTATATTTATCAAAGGCTAATACTTTCCATTTTAGTTACTTTCATTTACAATAAAAGATAAATAGTCAGATTTTTCTATCTTTATTTTATGACCTCGATTAACTGATAATACCCTTTACTGATTTATTTTCATTTACATATTAATTTTATCAATTTCATTTACATTTTCTCATATCCTCCTTCTCTTTTTACTATTTCACAAGAATAAAAGCACCCTAATATTCCATTGTTTATCCTATTAGAATATAATTTTCTCGTAAATTTCATCTTTTCTCTTTACTTTTTTTATTATATTTTATTATAATCATTATATAATAATTATTATTATCTGAGATTGATTAGTAGATGATGATAATTACCTCACTTCACAATAAAGGAGAATCAGTATGAGCGAAAATAATATTATTTCTGAAGCAAACCATTCAGGCGGAGGTGGCTGCCCTTTTCATCATGGAAGTGTAACTAAGCAGCAATCTGAAGCAACGACTAACAAAGATTGGTGGCCCAATCAATTAAACTTAAATATTCTTCACCAACATGATCAAAAGTCTAATCCAATGGGTGAAGATTTCGATTATACTGAAGAATTTACTAAACTAGATTACTATGCTTTAAAGCAAGATCTTCATAAATTAATGACGGATAGCCAAGATTGGTGGCCAGCAGACTTCGGTCATTACGGACCACAGTTTATTCGTATGGCTTGGCATTCTGCAGGTACTTACCGTACAGGTGATGGACGCGGGGGTGGCGGTACAGGTTCACAACGGTTTGCCCCTCTTAATAGTTGGGCAGACAATGCCAACATTGATAAATCTCGTCGTCTTTTATGGCCTATTAAACAAAAGTACGGTAACAAAATTTCTTGGGCAGATCTAATTCTATTAGCAGGAAACGTTGCCATTGAATCGATGGGTGGTAAAACATTTGGTTTCGGTGGTGGCCGAGCAGATGTTTGGCACCCTGAAGAAGATGTATACTGGGGTAATGAAAAAGAAATGCTTGGTGATAACCGCTACTCAGGAGATCGTGAATTGGAAAATCCTTTAGCGGCTGTACAAATGGGTCTGATTTATGTGAACCCTGAAGGCCCAAATGGGAAACCTGATCCTGTAGCAAGTGGGAAAGATATTCGGGAAACATTTGCACGTATGGGTATGAATGATGAAGAAACAGTTGCCCTTGTTGCAGGTGGCCATACTTTCGGTAAAGCACACGGTGCTGGAGATGCTGCCCAAGTTGGCCCAGAACCAGAAGCAGCGCCAATTGAAGCGCAAGGACTTGGTTGGATCAGCTCACATGGTAGTGGTAAAGGTCGTGACACAATTACAAGTGGAATTGAAGGTGCTTGGACTGCAAACCCTACTCAGTGGGATAACGGTTTCTTCGAACAATTATTTGGATATGAGTGGGAGTTAACAAAAAGCCCTGCCGGTGCATACCAATGGCAAGCAGTAGGTCAAGATGAAGCACATATGGCGCCTGATGCCGCTGATAGCTCTGTCCGTGTGAAAACAATGATGACAACTGCTGATATGGCGCTACGTATGGACCCTGCTTATGAGAAGATCTCTCGTAGGTTCTATGAGAATCCAGAAGAATTCGCCGATGCTTTTGCACGTGCTTGGTTTAAACTTCTACACCGTGATATGGGTCCACGTGATCGTTATTTAGGTCCAGAAGTTCCAGAAGAAGAATTAGTATGGCAAGACCCTATCCCTAAAGTAGACTATGAACTAACAGATGCTGAAGTGTCTGAGATAAAAGCCAAAATTTTAGATTCAGGTTTATCAATTAGTGAGCTTGTTACAACTGCATGGGCATCAGCTAGTACATTCCGTGGTTCTGACAATCGTGGAGGTGCGAATGGTGCGCGGATCCGTTTTGCTCCACAGAAGGACTGGGAAGTGAATCAACCTGAACAACTTTCTAAAGTGCTTCATACATTAGAAGGTTTACAAGCTGGATTAAATAAAAAAGTCAGCTTAGCTGATTTAATTGTACTTGGTGGTAGTGCGGCGATTGAACAAGCGGCAAAGAATGCTGGTTTTGACGTCACTGTTCCATTCTCTGCAGGTCGTGGAGATGCCACAGAAGAACAGACGGATGTAGAAAACTTTGAAGTATTAGAACCAATTGCTGATGGTTTCCGTAATTATCAAAAACAAGAATACAGTGTAGCTTCTGAGGAGTTATTGGTAGATAAAGCACAACTACTTAACTTAACTGCTCCAGAAATGACTGTGTTAATTGGCGGTATGCGTGTATTAGGTACAAATCATGGTGGCACAAGCCATGGCGTATTTACTGAAAATGTAGGCACACTATCCAATGATTTCTTTACGAACTTACTTGATATGAGTGTAGAATGGAAACCAGTTCAAGGCGGTATTTTTGAAGGTCGTAATCGTCAAACAGGAGAAGTTGTTCGAACGGCTTCAAGAGTGGATTTAGTGTTCGGTTCAAACTCAGTGTTACGTTCTATTGCTGAAGTGTATGCACAAGAGGATAATAAAGAAAAGTTTGTCGCTGATTTTATTTCTGCATGGGTTAAAGTAATGAATGCCGATCGTTTTGATTTAAAAATCAAAGATGCTGTATTAAGCAAGTAATATTATTCTAAAAAGAAACGCCGCTACTTATGTAGACGGCGTTCTTCTTATTTACTTCTGCGTGCGGCTTGTTGCACGGGGTCCCATACCCCGTTGAAAGGTGGCGCATACGATAAATCTAAATCCATTAAGTCATCGATAGACATTTGATTGTATAACGCAGTCGCAAGAACGTCTATTCGCTTATCTACCCCGTACTCTCCAATAATTTGTCCCCCAAGTAATGTGCGATATTTCTTATGGTATAAAAGTTTTACCTTCATTCTTTTTGCATCTGGGTAATACCCAGCAATATCGTGAGCATCTGTTACGACAAACTCGTAAGGAATATTTAGTTGTTTAGCTTCCTTTTCAGAAATACCTGTTCTTCCTAATGTTAAGTTAAAAAATTTAATGACAGATGATCCCACGATTCCTTTAAACGGCTTAGGAATTCCTAATAGGCTCAGACCTGCAATTTGTCCCTGCTTATTTGCGTGTGTGCCCAAAGGAATATGATCATCTAAGGCTTTAATTCGATGATATTGCGTAGCACAATCTCCTGCTGCATATACATCTTTAATACTGGTTTGCATATAATTGTTCACCCGTATTGCACCGTGTTGACTGAGTGAAATATCTGTTTGTTTGAGAAATGCCACGTTTGGCTTGACACCAATTGCCACTAAGACAAGATTTGTCTTGTATGCCCCTTTATCAGTCTTAATGCTTTCGACAAAAGTGTTTCCTGAAAAGGATTGAACTTCTTCACCTAATTTTAAAGTCACTTGATGCTCTTTAGCTTTTTGATGAATCAGCTGTGCCATATCTTCATCAAAAATGGTAGCAAGTTGTTTATTGCGCTCGATAATCGTGACCCTTTTCCCTAACCTCACAAAGCTTTCAGCCATTTCCAAACCAATGTATCCACCACCAATAATCGTCACATGTTTAATCGTTCGATTATTCATTTCCTGGATTATTTCATTTGCGTCAGGTATGGTTTTTAAAGTGAATATTCCTTGAAGATCAGCCCCCTCCCAATCAGGCATAACAGGACTAACTCCAGTCGCAATCAATAATTTATCGTATGTAAGTTGAAATGGTTGTTGATCAATATAGTTATATCCCTCAACGGTTTTCGTATCTGTATTAATATTAGAGACTTCATGTTTTACTTTGGCATCTATTCCATATTTCTCGCGGAAAGTAGTAACAGAACGGGCAATTAAGTCTTCCTTTTGTGGAATTACGCCACTAATATAATAGGGAAGACCACATTGTCCATAAGAATAAATCGTTCCTTTTTCTAATACAGTAATTTCGTGATTTTCCTTGCTGTTGCGAATGATTTGCATCGCTGCACTCATCCCGGCAGCATCGCCACCTATAATAATTATTTTCATCTTCTTTCATTCCTCCCTTCACTAGTTTTGCTCAACAATGTGTTTTTCACACAATGATTCGTTTTTTACCTACAATGAAACGATTGAACAAAGTTAACTGAGCGTTAAAGTTATCGTTTCTTATCGCCTTCCACCACTCGTAAATTTCTTAATTGAATACCCTTTAGTTCATTTTTAGAAAACATAATAATTGATTGAATAATTTACACGCATTGATGGGGCGCAGTAGCAAAACGCGAAATTGTTCACTTATGTCATCTGAAATGCTAAAAAACTCTAACCTTTGTTCTGATGTAAGTTATGCTCTTCCTCTTAACGACATCTTATAAAATTGCTTGGCATTGATGTTGATACAGGGGTGTCTTTATGTTTCCCTTTTAAATTATTTTTTTAGCCTGCTTCCTTCTCTAAATAACAATAGGTAGTTGTACGAGAAATCCCCCCATTTAGCAACATCCTTTATAGGTGGTCCGTTTGCCACAATTGTTTTCTGCATTACTATTTGCTTCCTATCTAATTTTACTGGCCTTCATCCTCATCTACATCTTGCCTTCGCTGCTATTCTTCAGCTTGCTGTACGTACTTAAATAAGATTTCGTTCAAATTCTGCAAATGCCGTGAATAAATGAAACATCAACTGGCAGGTTGCAGTTGATTTATTCAGCGTAATGTTTTCCTGTAACCTGTGAAAGCTAATACCTCGACTATTAAGATCATTGACAATTTTTAAGAAGTGCTGCATGTTTCTCTCTAACGATCAAGTCACTAACCAATAACAGTGTCACCTGGACGAACAAACCGGAGAGATACCTCAAATCCTTTTCTTTACTCTTTTGGTCCACTCATTTTGTCAGTTAAAATTTCTTCACAACCATGAGTTTTTTAAAGCTTCTATTGCAAGCAAATTACTATCATAGAGAACCGTCATTTCTAATTATTCCCAAAAGTAATTGTACCATAACTTAATGCAATAGCTATTAAGGAAAAATAGATTTATTAACAGAGTTAATGTAAATTATTTATAATTAAATATAGAAAACTAGATTACAAAATATTGTGTACAGAAATGATGACTTTCCGGACTGAACTCAATAATAAATTAATCTTCTATTTGTATATTTCGTTTTACTCTTTTCGGTAATTTATCTCTCTTTATATGAATGAACAAAACCCCAAATAGCGTTATGATTCCTCCTATAACAGAAAGGGTAGTCGGTACCTCTCCAAGCCAAACCCAAGCAATCAAAAATGTAAGTGCTGGTGTTAAGTAAAGCGAGCTTGTCGCCTCTGAAGCTCCTACCCGAGATGTTACATAAGCTAATGCAAGATAAGGAATAACCGTAGGAAAGAGACCTAAGTACAAAATGCTAAGTGTTGATTCTATAGAGGATCTTATTATTTCCTGACCCAGTCCCGGGAGATAGAAAAGCATAAAAAATGTACCTGCCCAAATCGTATAGGTAGTAAAAGCAAGAAATCCATACTTTATTAAATACCGCTTTTGGAAAACGAAGTATAAACTTTCTGAAAAGGAAGCTAAGAGAATAAATAAAATTGCAGTATTAAATTCAAAATGATCTCCTGTCCCAAACGATATCAATATAGCGCCCAAAAAACTTATAATAGACCCAATCCACCTTATAAATCCAAACCGTTCACGCAGAAACCAAACGGCTAATAGAGCAGAAAAAATAGGAGTCATAGATACAATTAGGCTTGCAACACCAGCACTAACCGTTTTCTCTCCAATATTTAAAGCTGTATGATAAACCGTGAAACCTAAAAATCCTAACAATAAAATAGCTGGAACATCCTTTATTTCCGGTAAATGCATACGAGTGAGTAAAGCAATTATTACGAGGGCTAAAGAACCAACTAGTAATCGAAAAAGGGCAAGATGTTCAGGTGTATAGGACTCTAATCCAACCCGAATACCAGGAAAAGCTGAAGCCCATAGAAAAATCGCAAGACTATGAGCGACTATAACATTAAAACCCCATTTTTTTGCCATTTGAACACATCCTTTGAGAATACGAAACCAACCAATATTATTTCTGGTTCCTATTATTTCTAATCTTAATCAGTATTTGATAGAATGTCTTCAACCAGTTGGACAATTTTCAACCCAACCACTTTGGAATAAAAATAGAATGTGAAGGGGTAACTTATGGATGAAATCAAATAAAAAATATCCGAAATATCAACAAATTGTGGATGATATAAAAGAGAAAATTGCACATGGAGAATGGCCTATCGGAAGCAAAATTCCAAGCCAACGTAAATTAGCCAAGAAATTCGAAGTAAATCGGAGCACTGTTATCACTGCTTTAGAAGAATTAATGGCTGACGGGTTAATTGAGGGTAAAATGGGAATGGGAACAATCGTAGTGAATAATACATGGACATTACTAGCTACAAATCCTCCACCTGATTGGAACGAACATGTCAAATCAGGTTTACACAAACCGAGTCAAGCAACAGTTCAAGAGATTAATCAAGCCGAATCTAACACCAACCTTATTCAGCTTAGTAAAGGCGAACTTTCCAAAGATCTATTTCCCTTGGAAACAATGAAGCTCGTAATGGGAAGAGTTTCTAACAAAATGGAGGCATTCGGATATGAAGAACCAAAAGGATTTATGCCATTACGAGAAGCGTTAAGCAACTATTTAAGAACAGTGGGTGTTCATGCCTCACCTTCATCCATATTAATTGTTTCTGGAGCATTGCAGGCTTTACAATTGATTTCAGTTGGCTTACTACACAGGGGGTCATCCGTTTTACTTGAAAAGCCTTCCTATCTTTATTCTCTACATGTGTTTCAATCTGCTGGAATGAAGCTTACAGGTCTACCCTTAGATGAACACGGTCTCTTGACTAATGACATTTCTATATCAAAGGGCCAGGAAGGCAGAGCAATTTTATACTCTAATCCTTGTTTTCATAATCCGACAGGGATTTTAATGTCTGAAAAACGACGCCAAGAGCTCCTTGAAGTATGTGAAAAAGAACAACTTCCAATGATTGAAGATGATATTTATCGGGAGTTATGGATCGATGAACCACCTCCTTTCCCTTTAAAAGCAAAAGATAGAAATGGACATATTTTGTATCTTGGTAGTTTATCTAAAACATTAAGCCCGGGTTTAAGAGTCGGTTGGGTTGTCGGCCCCGAACCTGTGATTGAACGATTGTCCGATATTAAAATGCAAACCGACTATGGTTCTAGTTCATTATCCCAAAGAGTTGCTACTGAATGGTTAACAAGTGGGCTATATCAGCAGCACCTTGAGTCTGTAAGAGAGCAGCTAAAAATAAGGCGAACAGTAGTGTTAAAGGCTTTAGATACTTATTTGAAAGATATAGCCCTTTGGAATGCACCAAAGGGAGGGTTTTTTATTTGGTTAAACATTTTGCCTAAACTATCAATGAGGGATCTTTATGTAAAAGCATTAGCTGAAGGTATTCTTCTTAACCCAGGGAATATATATGCTCAAGAATCGGACCGTTATATTCGCATTTCCTATGCGTATGCCTCATTAACAGATCTTAAAAAGGGAATCCTTAAAATGAGTCAAATCATTCGTGAATTAGTAAAGTGTTAATAAAAAATCCTCTTCCAATAGAAAATTGGTTGAGGATTTTTGTTTGCGCTTCCTGTTCTGTTGATTATTGAAAAAATTATGAAGTCTTTATGAGGGTATTTTCCTCAATCTTTTTATAACATTTACAATTAAACAGATTCTGGTATTGCTATTATTGTTATTGTTCCATTTCAAGTAGGTTGAGATCAAATGATATCTTTTTCGACCATTGTCAATACAATCTGGACTGAATTCCAAGCAGCCCCTTTTAATAAATTATCTGATACAATCCAGAGGTGGAAACCATATGGATTGTCAGGGTCTTTTCGAACTCTTCCAACAAACGTTTCTGTTTTTCCGACTGCGTAAATAGGCATTGGGTATAGTTGATTACTTGGAGAATCCTGCAAAACAACGCCCGGTGCCGAAGATAATACTTCTCTTATTTCATCAACAGTTGCTACTCGTTCCAATTCAATATAAACAGATTCAGAGTGCCCTGTTACAACTGGCACTCTGACACAAGTGGCAGCCATTTTTAGGTTAGAATCTTCGAATATCTTCTTCGTTTCTTGAATTATCTTTACCTCTTCAAAGGTGTAATCATTTTCAGTAAATACATCTACTTGCGGCATTACATTAAAAGCAATTGGATAATGTTTTTTATCTTTTTTTGCAGGCATTATAGAAGCGGTAGCCTCTTCACCCACGAGTAGTTTCATTGATTGATCTTTTAACTCATTGATGGCATGTATTCCAGTTCCTGATACAGCTTGATATGTAGAGACAATAATTCTTTCTAAACCAAATAATCTTCTAATCGGCTGAAGTGCTGTCACCATTTGTAAAGCAGAACAATTGGGTACAGCAATAATCCCCTTGTGTTTAATAAGAGTATGGGCATTTACTTCTGGAACAACAAGTGGGACTTCAGTTGACATACGATATTCGCTAGTATTATCAATCACCACTGCGCCACTTTCGACCGCGAAGCTTACTAATTGTCTGGAAACTTCTCCGCCAGCACTAAAAAATGCGATATCAACACCCTTAAAGCTTGTTTCCTCCGCTTCCTTAATGATGATTTCTCGACCTTTGAAAGAAATTTTCTTACCAGCAGATCGCTTCGATGAAAGAAGAGTGACTTCGTTTATATCAAATTGAGTTATCTGCTCCAGCAAGTTAATAATTTTCTGGCCAACTGCACCAGTAGCACCTACAACAGCGATATGATAGCTCTTTTTCCTCATATTATTCTCCTCCGTTAATTAATTTTAAGAAGTGGAATAGGTCCATTTTTTTATTCCTACTTTTACTATAATGGAAGACTTATTATTTGATAAATTGAAATATATGATATAATCATTCATAAATTATGATACTAAAAAGAGGTTTAGCTATGGAAATGAGACATGTTAAGACTTTCTGTGCTGTTGTTAAATATGGTGGATTCTCAAAAGCAGCGCGTGAATTAGATTATGCACAATCCACTGTAACAACGCATATTAAAGCTTTGGAGAACGACTTACAATCTCCACTTTTCGATCGGTTAGGGAAAAAAGTGCTTTTAACAAAATCTGGGCATCATTTTCATCCTTATGCGTTAGAATTACTTGCGATTTACGAAAAAGCACAAGAAATTCCAAAAGATAGCAATCATCCTGAAGGTACGCTTACGATTACTGCGAATGAATCTTTAGCTGTCTATCGATTACCAAATATCCTACAAAAATATAAACTGATAAATCCTAAAGTAAATATTGTTCTTGAGACGGGAACAAATGAACAAGCAATTAAGAAGCTGAGAGACGGAGAAACAGATATCATTTTTTTGATTGGACAATCAATGGAGTACGATGAGCTCATTACGACTCCTTTGTTTGATGAGACCTTAGGTTGGGTTTTACCGGCTGACTTAGCTTCATGTGATAATCCATTAAAGATATTAAAGGATTATCAGTTTATCTATACAGAGAGAAATTGTGGGTACAGAACCATGGTGGATAATTACATACGTATGAGTGGACAGATGCCTGACAGAACATTTGAAAGTTCAAGTATTGAAGTGATTAAACAATCAGTTTTGTGTGGGTTGGGCCTTGCTATTCTTCCTTATATTGTTGTGAAAGAAAATTGTACCAATAACGAACTAATCTTTAAGCCAATTGAAGCATCACAACTTATTAAAAGTAATGTGATTTATCATAAATCCAGATGGATTTCTCCAGTACTACAATCTTTTCTTAGTATATTAGAAAAGTAGAGTAATTTAATGTATGATTAAATACTATTATTTTTTCAAACAGTTAGTAACGATTTTAAAAAGCCTTACTATGTTTAAAATGTAGTAAGGCTCTTGCTTATATAGTTAAATTAAATAACCAAAATCGACGTTCTTAATATCAAATTTAACTTAGCGTATGTTTTCCCGCGTATTGCTACCAGGCCCCCTTGATTTGGAAGAGACCAATGTCCTCTGAAATATAATGAACTCGAACTCAAAAAAATCAATAATATGATAATAATTAGCCCAATCTACTTCAGAGTATGCAAAAAGTACTCTCATCTATAATCGTAATAATTTTTCTATATCTAATCATTTAAACACTTCGATCCGAGCAACTCCACTATGAATAATAACAACATCATTCATCTACTTTGAAAATTATTGTATCTCGATAACATTAGTTACTATAAAATTATTATGTAAACTAATCCCCCTTCAGGTTGCATGTATACAAAAAATTATTACAGTGAAGCAAATAAGGGTAAATTACCGGATTAGTTGTAAATTTTGTATAAAAATTTATTTTATTATATGATAGCCCCGATATTTTTGTAATAATATACTTTTAAAATTATAATTATGCATGGTGATTTTCCATAAACAAAGGATTATACTTGCTTTTTCCAACATGTGTTGTAGTAATATCTTTAATATTAGTTTACTATTTACACTTATTGTAAAGGAGGAATCAAACTGAATAAAATATAACCCGTAAACTATTTAAGCCATTTTTATAGTATTATAGTCTAAAAGGTTTGCCGCTTACATAAAGTGGATATGTCATAAGAAAGGAGAATTTACATGAAGACGATAGAGATAAAAAGATTTTCTGTTGGTAGTGTTGTAAAAAGCACTTTGTACTTATTATTTATCCCCATTATTGGAATGATTATTTTCGGATTATTTTCTTCATTATTATTGTTTACCGAAGATGGTGTCATCGCCTTTACTGGCATTTTATTTATGCTTTTATTATCTGTATTGTATGCGGCCATTTATTTTGGCATACTTGCACTCATGACCGTTATTTATAATTGGTTAGCTGGAAAGTTTGGTGGCTTAACGATGGTAATTGAAGAGAAAGAGTAAAGAAGCTAGGCTGGGATCATTTCATCCCAGCCTTACTGGTGTTTTACGAGTTTAAATGTAACATTTTTTTATGGTAGATTCGAATGACTGTAAAGATAATCGCTGTTACCCATATGAGTGCGACAGCACTATACACAATGGGATAAACCTCTTCATTACTAATCCATGTTTGTACAATTGTTTGAATGTTAATGAGAATGATGAATCCTCCAACAAGCACCCCCATTAATTGTGGATTTAATTTCTGTACAAGCCAAGCAGCGATCGGTGCTGCAATTACACCGCCTACCATGAGTGCTCCCACCCAAAGCCAATTTACCTCGTTCCATCCTAAAGAAATAAGAAAACCAATGGATGCAGAGAGGGCAATCGCAAATTCACTTGTGTCAACAGTTCCAACAACTTTCCTTGGGCTTACCCCTTTTTTTGAAAGCAATACTGGTGTTGTAACAGGACCCCAACCGCCACCACCTGTGGCATCAGCAAATCCGGCTATAAAACCTAATGGAATCGATTGCTTTTTACTGAGATTGATTGATGACTGGTGGCTACTTTCCTTATATTTAAATAAAAATCGTATGAAGATAAAAACACCTAATAGTAAAAGAAAAAGGGCTATATATGGCTTAGCTAAATCACCTGGGATATTACTTAAAAATGTGGCACCTAAGAACGCACCAATGGAACCAGGGATGATTAACTTATATACTGTTTGTTTATCTACATTGCCAAATTTAATATGTGAGATACCTGAAGCAGCTGTAGTGACAACTTCAGCAAGATGTACCGATGCGGAAGCAACAGCAGGTACAATGCCAAAAGCAAGTAAAAGCGATGTAGAAGTCACTCCGTATGCCATTCCGAGAGCACCATCAATTAACTGTGCGAATAAACCAATAAAAATAAAAATCAATAAATTTTTCATGGTAACACCTCTTTCGTTAAATAAAAAAAGGCAAAATCTATTGTCTAGATTTTGCCTTCGGTTGACCGAACAGCAGCTATATGTAATGCTTTTAAGCTCTCTCTTTGTTGTCTATTATTTACACGGAATTCATCTGCTAGTACCTCTTGTAAATAGTCATTTTTTTCAATTTCACTTATAGGCAATTTTTTAACCAACTGCCTATATTCGGCAAGAAACGTTGTATACTCCGTCCAACTTTCATCAAATTGTTTACTTAATTGTTGTTTTAATGCTCTTGTTAACTTTGGACTACTGCCATTTGAAGTAACTGCTACTTGCAGATGCCCTCTCGTTACAGTAGCGGGGAAGAGTGTATTGCCATCCGTTAATTCATCTACTACACAAACTAACTTTTGCGGGGTTAATATTTCGCCAAACTGCTTATTAATCGCCCGATTATTGGTGGCGAGAATACAAAGAAACGCATCCTCGAAATCAGCCAATTCAATCTCTCTTTCTATGCATTGAAAATGATTTTGTTGCACTAATTCCAAGACTTCATTTGAAAATGCAGGTGCGATGAAAGTAATATTGGCTCTTTGTTCTAATAATACTTTCGCTTTGCGTGCGGCAATCCTCCCACCTCCCGCAATGACAATTCCCTTATTACTTAAATCAATAACGAGTGGTTGCAATCTTCTGGGCCCCCTTTATTTAAATATTGTATCAATCGAAGTTGTATGCTGGAGATGCGACTTAACGGTTCAATGATGAAAGTCTGATCGCCTAAAGCTCTTTTTTGTTCCGTAAATTGCTGCAATTCGTCTAGTAATAACCCTGAAAATAATAAGTAAGGGATAATAATTACTCTATTTTTTGTACGACTCTGTGATATATGGTAGCCCTCTTCAAGACGAGGAGTGGCTGCAGCAAGAAAGCAGGAGGTTACGTTGTTCACAGCTAACCTTGCCTTTAACCCAGTTGTAATTAAGTTGAAATCCTTATAAATGTTCATGTCGCTACT
Source organism: Cytobacillus kochii (assembly GCF_044790165.1). Lineage (NCBI taxonomy): Bacteria > Bacillati > Bacillota > Bacilli > Caryophanales > Bacillaceae > Cytobacillus > Cytobacillus kochii. The sequence goes on from NZ_CP085254.1 coordinate 2,280,375, forward strand.
TCCACGTCCTACTACAAGGAAATGATCTTTTTCGGTAATGGGAGAATATTTTTCGTTTATCAAATCACATATTCCATCTAAAATATAGCTTTGGACGCCAAAAGGTGGATGCAAATTGATTTTAATAGCTGAAAAGCGCCTCTGCAATGATAGTAGAAGGCCAGGAATATCCTTCTTGTAATGCCCTCCTTTTAATAAAAGTAACGGAATGATTTCAATTTCCCGTGCTCCTTGATGAACACAAGCTTCTATTCCTTGCTCAATCGTTGGGGCACATATTTCTAAATAGGAGCATTCTTGTATAGGGACATTTACTTGTTTCATGATGGTCTGCAAAAAACATTCTACTTCCCGTATTCCTTTTTTTGACCTTGTGCCGTGAGCAATATAAAGGATGGCTTTCATTCGCTATGAACCTTCTGAAGGGCCGAGCCATTTTCAATATACCAGTTCAGTTCGTCTCGTAGTTTAACGACTTCCCCAATAATAATCATACTTGGATTGATAATTGCTTCTTCTTCCGCTACCTTTACAATCGATTTTAATTTTCCAGTTATCGTCCGTTGTTTCAATGTTGTTCCCCACTCCACAATAGCAATTGGGGTATCACTATTTTTTCCGCTTTTAATAAGATGATCGACAATGACAGGCAATTGTGAAACACCCATATATATACAAAGTGTATCAACTCCATGTGCTAAGTGATGCCATTTTTGGTCAGCAACTGAGTCACCCGCTTGATGACCGGTAATAAATGCAAAGCTTTGACTGATTTGCCGATGGGTGACAGGAATGCCGGCATAGCTCGCAGCACCAATGCCAGCAGTAATCCCGGGAATCACTTCAAATGGAACACGATGTTTCACACATTCAAGGGCCTCTTCTCCTCCACGACCAAACACGAAGGGGTCCCCACCTTTAAGGCGAACAACTGCTAATCCTTTTTTTGCATATTTTACGAGGAAATTGTTGATCGTTTCTTGTTTCATCGTATGATAATGAGGAAGCTTCCCACAATAAATCAATTGTGCCTCTTCTCTCGCAAATGATAAGATTTCCTGATTGACTAGTCGATCATATAAAATTACATCCGCTTGCTGAATTTTTTTAATTGCTTTTAATGTTAGTAATTCAGGATCACCACAGCCTGCACCAACAAGGTAAACATAACCCTTCATTTATCCGCCTCCATCATTCATCTAATATAAAACCGATTTTTTTCGTTATCCGTTTCTTTTCTCTTAACGTTACTTCGTCTATCTCTGGCAACTTTAAGTAATATTTTTCTAGTTCAATATCTAACTGGGTAAATGCTTCATCATCAGAATCAGCTACAATGACTGCTGGAATTTCCTTATTTACCAATGACAATTCAAACCTATATAGAAAGGCCATCTTTATGATTCTCCAATACAATATTTAGTTGATCTTGCAAAGATTGTGTGCCATTTCTTTGCACAAAAGTATAAAAGTTCTCACCTGACATTTTTTCTTTGTTAAAAAAATGTAGTAGATGTTCAAGTGTATCTGTGAGGAAGTTGGCTGGTACTTTTCCTTTTAACTTTTTGTTAAACTCTCCGCCAGATTCTAACGTTCCTCCAACATACACTTCATAAGCTTCTTCCATTTCCTTATTCTTGTTTCGTACCATCACACCTTGTAAACCGATATCGGCTATTTGCCGTTGACCGCAGGAATTCGGACAACCGATCATATGCATGCGTACCGGAACATCAACAGTTAAGCGACGATCGAGTTCTTCTGCAATTTGGCGCATTCTTTCCTTTGTCTCAACTAAGGCTAAGTTACAAAATTGGATACCTGTGCAAGAAACGGAATGTCCGATAAAGGAATTCGGATTCACTGTAATTCTATTAAAAATGCGTTCGGCAAGTAGCGATTCTACATGTTCTTCTGGGATATGTGGAATAATCAAGTTCTGTGAATTACATGTTCTAATTTCACCTTGACCATATTGATCAGAGATTCGAACAAGTTCAAATACTTCATCAGCTGTTAAACGGCCGACAGGTACATTAAAACCGATGAACTTAAGCCCTGATTGTTTCTGATCATGGACGCCATAGAAATATCCTGCATTCCATTTCTTCACGGGTTCAACTCCTTTAGAAGGCAGTTTCCCTGTATATTCTTCAAGTTTTTCTTTAAATTTCTCTACACCCCAGTCAGCAATTAAAAACTTTAATCTAGCACGATGACGTTTATCTCGATAACCGTAATCTCTGAAGATAGTGGTTACGGCAATAGCAATCTGTAGCACTTGCTCTTTTTCTACAAATATATCAACCGTTTCTGCCAGAAAAGGCTTAGCAGATAGGCCTCCCCCTACTTTTAAATGAAAGCCTTGTTTTACTTCACCATCGATGTTTTTTTCAGCCGGTGTAAATGAGACACAGTTAATTTCTGCATTAGCGGCGTTGTGTAAGTTTGTACTGATAGACATCTTATATTTTCTTGGTAAATTCGAAAATTCCTCATTAAATTGAAAGTACTCATACACTTCTTTGACAATATCTCTCGTATCAAATAATTCGTTAGGGTCGATGCCTGCGATTGGATTTCCGACTATATTCCTCGTTATATCCCCACATGCACCAGCACTGGAAAGGCCAACACTTTCTAATCTAGTAAAAATATCAGGGATATCCTCAATTGTTAACCAGTGAAATTGAATCGCTTGTCGCGTCGTAATGTCGAAAATCCCGCGACCATAATCTTTGGCAATACCAGCTAGAATTTTCGCTTGTTCCTTCGTTAGTATTCCTGAAGGTACATTCACACGCATCATAAAATAACCTGCTTCTTTAGGCTTTTGCAAATACAAGCCTGCCCATTTAAAAAGATCCCATTGGTCTTTAGGAATAGACGTGAAGCCATTCTTTGCATAATGTGGAATGTCTTCATAAATTTTCAGCCCATCTTTTTCGAGTTTAGCTAATTCGGTTTTGTTTAGTTTTTCATTATTTGACCAATGCTTTGTATAAGCCATTGTCTACAACTCCTTAATGATTTGTTGTTGTTGCAAAAACGTTAGTATTTCCGTTATTGCTTCCTCTACTGATAACCGGTCGGACCTAATAGTTAAATCCGGATGTTTAGGAGGTTCATAAGGTGAATCGATTCCGGTGAAGTTTTTTATTTCACCTCTACGCGCTTTCTCGTATAATTTCTTCGGGTCTCTTTTCTCACATTCTGCCAACGGGCAGTCAATAAATATTTCAAAAAATTCATTGGAGGCAAACTGCTCACGCACACAATCACGGTCAGCTGCGAATGGTGAGATGAATGCCGTAACAACAATTGTTCCACTATCAACAAACAGTTTAGCTACTTCCCCAATACGGCGGATATTTTCTGTCCGGTCTTTTTCAGTAAAGCCTAAGTCTGCATTTAGACCATGTCTGACGTTATCACCATCAAGGACATATTCCTTCATACCTTCTTCAAACAATTTGGCTGATAAAGCATTTGCCAAAGTTGATTTTCCAGAACCAGATAACCCAGTAAACCATAATGTACAACTACCATGTTGCTGCTTTAAGCGACGTTCCTCTTTGGAAATGAGCGTATCGTGCCAAGTAAGATTACGGCTCCCCATATAAATCATCCTTTCTAGACGCTTGCATCACTCTTTAAGCCATTAATCAATACATCAATCACTTCTTTACGGCTGAATGTGGAAGGTGGCTGTTCACCCTTGCTTAATAGTTCTCGTACTTTTGTGCCAGATAATATCACTCGATCTTCTTGTTCATGTGGACATGTTTTATTTGAAACCATCCCTTCACAGCGGTGGCAGTAAAAGCTATGTTCAAAAAATAATGGGGTAATTCCAAGTTCTTCTTTAGTAAATTGTTGGAAAATATATTGGGCATCGTATGTACCGTAATAATTCCCAACACCGGCATGATCTCTGCCGACGATAAAATGTGTACAGCCGAAATTTTTTCTGGCTATGGCGTGAAACACTGCTTCTCTAGGGCCTGCGTATCTCATCGCTGCCGGGTAAACACCCAAATGGACACGTTCGCGAGGAAAATATTCTTTTAGTAAGATGCGATAACTTTCTAAACGGATATCAGCTGGGATATCATCTGCTTTTGTTTCACCTACTAATGGATTTACAAATAAGCCATCGACCGTCTCAAGCGCAGCTTTTTGAATATACTCATGCGCTCGGTGAATCGGATTACGCGTTTGGAAACCAACAATTGTTTCCCACCCCTTTTCTGCAAACAAAGCTCTTGTATCTTTTGGCTCTAACCAGACATCTGCAAATTCTTTCTTTTCCGTTTTTCTAATGAGGATGATTTCTCCAGCTACATAAATATTGCCTCTTTCAAAAAGTCGTTTGACCCCTGGATGGGCTTTATCTTTTGTACGATAGACCGATTGTGCTTCTGTTTCTAAATCAGGTTCGAACCACTCAGAAACAGTAATTACACCATAGGTAGTATTTTCTAAAACCAAACGGTATTGCTCCCCTTTTTGAAGTTGGGCAGCAATCGTAACATCAACAGGTAATGTGATGGGGATGGACCATATTGTCCCATCGCTTAATCTCATTTCATGAACGACAGATTCATAATCTTCTTTTCCTAGAAAGCCTATTAATGGACTAAATAATCCAACGGCTATTAGCTCTAAATCACTTAGTGCAACTTTGTCAATCTCTATCGACTTTGACACTTTAGAAATATCAAATTCTGGCTCAAATCTTTGAATTAATGTTCCTCCATGTGGGCTAGGTATGCTCATCTGTTTACTCCTTTTTTATGAATTAGTATGCAAGCCGCATTCTGTTTTCGTTAAGCCTTGCCAGCGGCCAGCACGGGAATCATCACCGCCACTAGCTGGTTGTGTACAGGGAAAACAACCAATGCTCGGATAAGTTGCATCATGTAAGCTGTTATAAGGCAACTGCTTTTCTTTGATATAATCCCACACATCATCTATACGCCAATGAATAAGTGGGCAAATTTTGATATTAGTGAATTTCTCATCACGATTTAAGAAATTCGTCTGTTTTCTTTCAGGTGATTGCTCGCGCCTAAGTCCAGATATCCAAGCTTTTTTTTCTTGCATTGCTTCTTGTAAAGGCAACACTTTACGTAATTGGCAACATTGATTCGGGTCGCTTTTCCATAATGCTGACCCATATTGTGTGGCTTGTTCATCCAATGTAAGCTTAGGTTTTTTCATCTCAATTTGAAGCGTAGGAAAACGTGATTTTATTTCCTCGATTACTTGGTATGTTTCAGGAAAGTGTAAATCGGTATCAAGAAAAACAATTCTGGCATCACTTTTTATTTGTGCGATGAGGTCAATTAGAACAATAGCTTCAGCACCGAAACTAGAAGCGTACACAATTTCCTCTTCGTCATATGTGCCATAAGCCCACTCTAGAACCTGTTTGGCTCCTTTCGTTGATTGATCAATAGCGAAGGTAGCAGAAATGTCTTTCCAGTTTTTATAAGAGAGCGGTTGATTCATTTAATCCCCCTTTTCCAATAAAAAAAGACGGCATTTCCTCCGTAAAAGGAAATGTCCGCCTTTAGTTGTCTAATCAGCGAATCTTATTATTTTTTTATTCATCACCTTCTTAAATAAAAAACACCTTTTCAAAAAGAAAAGGTGTAGGATGGAAAAATTTTGACACCTTATCTTTCAAAATGAATCAACATTTTGCTGGAATTAGCACCTTGCACTAAGCAGGTTGCCGGGTTTCATCGGGCCAGTCCCTCCACCTCTCTGGATAAGAAAATATTGGATAAGATAAATCCTAACATACTATCAATAAAAGTCAAGACAAAAATCTAATTTTTATGATTTATCAGAATTATTTAACTGAAACTGATGAATATACATAAAGTTGAGAAAAAGTTTATTTTTTCTGAGAGCGTGTCCCAAATATCCTCATAAAAGAAATAACGTTTTATAAAGGGTGTAACTGCCTAAAGATTAGTTAACATATAGTAAAAAAGATGGTACGAGCTTCTATTTTGATGGTCTCAATTGTTCTTTGATACTAAATCGAAAAACAATCATATTAGGAGAATTATATACTGCATTTACAACTAAAAGATTTCCTCCACAAGCTGCCCTAGAAATATTAAATACATAATACTTCTCACTTAGCTAAAAGTAAACTTTCAACCTACCTTCATTCTCTTAAAGTAGGATTAATAAGAATAAAAGCTTTATCCCAACTTTTCTTGTGTTTTTGGAGCCAGATGTAAGTCAGAACATTTACCAGCCTTCAAAATAAAACTATCCGAATATTCAGTATATTTAATTTCTAATTTTTTTCCTAGCTTAATGACTTTATCCAAATCTACACCCGTTGAAATACCCATCTCTTCAAAACCATGAATAAGGTCTTCAGAGGAGATATTTCCAGTGGCGTTTGGTGCATAAGGGCAGCCACCTAGTCCAGCAATCGAGCTATCAAAATCCCGAACACCCATTTCATAGCCTGCTACGGCATTGGCAAAAGCCATCCCTCTCGTATTATGCAAATGTAAGGAGAAGGATAATTCTGGGAATTTATTAGTGAGATGACCAATAATGCGCTTAACTTTTACTGGATTTGCCATCCCTGTTGTATCAGCTAACGATAACTGATATATTCCCATATCTATATATCTTTTGCAAATCTCTTCAATTCTCACCAAAGGTACATCTCCTTCGTAAGGACATCCAAATATGACAGAAATGCTGCCTGATACACCCATAGAAGCTTCTGCTGCGCGTTTTACTAGCGGTTCAAAACCTTTCATTGCATCGAACGTTTTGCTATTAGCGTTACTGATACTGTGGGAATCTGTTGCTGAAAGCATTAGTTTTACTTTATCTACTTCTGCTTCAATCGCTCTTTCTAATCCTTGTAAATTCGGGACAAGCGCACGTAGTTTTACCCCTTGCTTGCGCTTAATTTTTTGCAGTACTTCAGCAGCGTCCGACAGCTGAGGAATCGCTTTTGGGTGAACAAAAGATGTGACCTCAATTTGCTTGAAACCGCAGTTAATCATTGAATTAATCCATTCGACCTTTTCTTCTGTAGGAATGATTTCTGCCAGACTTTGAAAGCCATCACGGGGGCAAACTTCAGAAATAATGACCTCTTCTTTCAAATTCATGTTTTTCCCTCCTTAGATTACGTTATTTTCTCTTAGGATCTCAATTTCTTCATCATTATAATTAAGAATGCCAGAAAGGATTTCCTCATTGTTCTCTCCCAATTCTGGACCTACATTACGAACAGCCCCAGGTGTCTCAGAGAATTTAGGGATGATACCAGGCATTTTTATTTTTCCTAGACGAGGGTGGTCGACCTCTATGATATTTTGTCGTTCTTTATAGTGAGTGTCCTCGAATATATCTTTAATACTATATATTGGACTAATTGGGACCCCATAATCATCTAGCAGATTCTGCAATTCTTCTCTATTAAATTGTTTCACCCAATCGGCAACAATACCGTTTGTTTCCTCAAATCGGCTAAGGCGGGCGGCATTATTATGATATCGCTCATCTTCAAGCATATCTTCCCTGCCCATTGCAGCTGCTAAACGTTCAAATGTACGATCAGAGCTAGTGACAAGAGACATCCAGTGACCATCTTTTGTTTGAAATGTTCCTGCCGGACTGGAGTGTCCGCTCAAACCTGGCGTACGCTCTTTCACGATTTGCTTTTGATCATATTCCGCAATAAGAAATTCCATCATTCTAAACATAGATTCATATAATCCGATATCAATATATTGTCCTTCCCCTTGTTCTGCTGTATCACGATGATATAGGCCTGTAACCGTTGCAAAAGCAACGTAAATTCCCGTCACATAATCTGTTAATGAAAAAGACGGACTGATAGGAGGTCGATCCGTGTATCCATGTAAATAAGTAAATCCGCTATAAGCAGTCGCTGGCGTACCAAATCCTGCTTTACTGGCATTGGGACCTGTCTGACCATACCCTGTAACCCTTGTCATGATTAAGTTCGGATTCTCTTTCTTTAAATCTTCGTATCCAACCCCCCATTTTTCCAACGTTCCTGGTCTGAAATTTTCTATTACTACATCTGACACTCTAACAAGCTTTCTTAAAATTTCTTTCCCTTCTTCTTTATGCAAATCTAAAGTAAGTGATTTTTTATTTCTTGCTAAAGCTGGCCACCTTAATGGTTCATCCTCACGAAAAGGACCCATGCCTCTTAATGTATCCCCTTTACCGGGAATCTCTACTTTAATAACCTCAGCTCCAAAATCCCCTAGTAATGTAGCGCCAAAAGGTGCCGCAATCATTGTAGACAAATCTAGCACTCTCTTACCAGTTAGAGGGCCATATTTCTGTTTATTTTCCATTACTTTTAACCTCTCTTCTGTCTAAAAAATATACTTTTAGTTCAACTCCAATAAAACAAATATTTTCTCAATATTCGTTTCCGTTTCTAAATGGGTAATAAAATCAATTATTTTATCCTGTTGATTGCTGCTGTAGACGGTAGATGTCAAGGTCTTAAATTTTTCTATTAATTCGCTTTCAGATAGTTTCTTACCCGGCCCGCCCTTTGCAATGTCTACACGTTCGCTATATATATTTCCATATGAATCTATAATTTCCACTCGAGCGGGCATTTGAAGAGGATAATCCTTTTCGAGCTCATCAGAATATTGAACAAACACCTTTTTAGCGAACTCTTTTATCTCTTTATCCTTGTGCAGCTGTTCTATGAAAACAGATTGATTTGCTTTCTGATGATAGAGCTGTACAGCAATAGCAAAAGGAATGCTAAACTTTGATGACAGTATATTTTCATAATCCTGATGTGATAAAGAGGATGCTCTTGCATAGGTATATACGTTTATTCTTTCTATCTGATCTGGACCAAGTTGCTGTTTGTCAAAAATAGACTTAACGGCATCAATAGGAGAATGTACATAACGACAAAAAGCATAGGGTTTAAAATAATTGAGTTCAATATCCCAGGGCGCATTCTTACCTCTCTCTAAATCAATCCAATTAAATCCACTGCCGAGAATAGTGGAAAACACAGTTGAAACATTATTTTTCGGCGCCAAATGATTGGTACGGGCAAATATCACACTTTTCATTCCCATTTCAATCGCATGGCCAGCGTAAATATTTCTAATTAATTTACCTTCTAATGCCGATGTCCATAAGGTTGGCAATGAGAAGCTAGCGCTTAGGTTCACACCTTCTTGAAATGTTGCTTTATCTGCTCCATCAATCATGAGCGCAGTTGCTGCAGCCCCCATTACTCCCCATGTTCCATGAGCATGTGCTTCTGGTGATAGAGTAGTCGCTCTACCAAATCTTGAGCAGTATTCATAGCCTTTAATAATTATACTAATCAGTTCTTGTCCAGAAACATTTTTACTTCTTTGCAGCATCGTGAGAATAACAGGAATCACATGGGCCGCAGGGTGGCCTTTACTATATTGGTTTCCTTCATCCATCTCTGTAGCCACACATGCCGTACCATGTACAAGTCCAGTACTATACTTATCTGCATGGAGGGTAGTACCAAGCAGCTGATAGCTACCCGTTCCAGAAAATTGCTTAGCTAATTCGAGCGTATCTTGTTGCTGCATGCCAGCAATCAAAGCTCCTAATGTATCTAGCAAGATCCATTTAGCTGTATCAATTGTTTCTTCATTAAAGTCTGACCAAACTGCATCATATATTGCTGAAGCTTTCTTGATCAATCGGCCTTCTCCTCCTTCTCTTATTCAAAATAGCCTAGGCTATTGCTGATTTGTCTAGCTCCCTCATTTATTTTTGCAATTAATTCCTCCTCATGTTCTGGCGTAAGTCTCTGGATAGGACCTGCAATCGTTAAGCTTGCGATCATCTCTTTGTTTTGATCAAATATAGGTGCAGCAATAGCAAAGCTCCCAGGAACCCTTTCACCTTTCGTAACACAGAAACCACGTTGGTTGATTTGATTGAGTTCTTCTCGTAATGCTTGAATAGGGATATGACTGTTTTGCATAGCTAGATTATCGAGTGTTTTTTCTCTGTCGGTTTCCTTCTCGAATGCAATCAATACCTTTCCTGAAGCACCTAAATGAAGTGGCTTTCGTTCTCCAATTCTTACAAAGTTTCGGACATCCTGAGGACTATCAACCTTTTCTACGCATACTCGATTAAGGTCGTCCTTAATATTAAGTTCCACTGTTTCGCTCGTTTCTTCTACCATTTTTTTCATTATCGGTATGGCGACATGCCTAAAATCCAATTGGCTTTGAACAATGCTACCCAGCCTAAAAAAATTAACACCTAAAGAGTATCTATGCGTATCTTTGTTCCTTTCAATATAATCAAATTCTTCTAGTGCGTTGAGGATACGAAAGACGGTGCTTTTAGGGTATCCCAATTCCTCTTGTACCTCACTAATAGATAAGCTTGTTCTATTCATAGAGTACAAAGATAGTATTTTAGCCATTTTTTCAATTATTTTCATTTTGTGAACTCTCCAGTCTATCAAAAAACTATTCGGTGCAAGGGTCTTAATTGGCTAGACCTAAATAAGATTCTCTAAGTTTATTATCCTGCAGCAAAGATTCTGCTGTACCTGACATCACTATCTCTCCATTTTCAATCACATATCCCCTATCAGACATGGATAATGCTTGATGTGCATTCTGTTCAACTAATAGGACAGTGACACCCTGTTGCTTAATCTCCTTAATAATGTCAAATACTTGTTTTGTTAATAAAGGCGATAACCCTGTAGAAGGCTCATCTAATAATAGAATCTTAGGTTGAGCCATCAGTGCTCTACCTATTGCAAGCATTTGTTGCTGGCCTCCACTGAAGCTTCCTGCCATCTGGTTTTCCCTTTCCTTTAAAATCGGAAATAGCTTAAAGCAGTACTCGATATTTTTCTTCATATTTTTACGTGCCGCTGAAGAATAAGCACCTAACTCTAAGTTTTCACGTATTGTCATTTCAGTAAATAACATTCTGCCTTCTGGCACCTGTATTAATCCTTCCTTGACAATATTCTCTGGTTGCATTTTTTGTATATGCTTTCCATTGAACTCTATTTGTCCATTGGTAGTAGAAATTAATCCAGATAAGGTCCTCAACAAAGTAGTTTTCCCTGCACCGTTCGTTCCTAGTATACTGACTAATTCACCGGAGTTCACTTCAAAAGTGATATTTCTTAACACCTGTAAATTTCCATAACCTGCATCCAGGTTCGATACTCTTAACATCATGATACTTCCTCTCCTAAATACGCCTCTACTACAGTTGGAATTTTCATTACTTCCTGCGGGTCTCCATCAGCTATTTTTTCTCCCAGATGCATAACAGCTAGGCGATCAGATAGTGCCATCACCGCAGACATAAGATGTTCAATGAAGAAGATGGAAATTCCGCTGTCTCTAATATTCTTAATAAGCTCAATGAATTCATTCACCTCAGATGGATTAAGCCCTGACATTACTTCATCTAAAAAAAGAACTTCAGGGCTTGTAGCAAGAGCTCTGGCTACTTCTACTTTCTTTTGATTTGGAAAGGTTAGGTCTTTCATTCTGGAATAGGCAAGAGATGAAATACCAATTAAATCTAGGTTTTCCAAAGCCAATCTTTCTGCTTCTTTATAACTTTTTTCTCGATTAAATGCGCCAACAATGACATTTTCTAACACTGTCAGATTGCCAAAAGGCTGCACAATCTGAAATGTTCTCGCAATCCCTTCTTTACATATATGCTCTGGTTTATTTCCAATTATCTCTTTACCATTATACTTAACAGATCCTTCCTCCGGTGTGTGAAATCCACATACAGAATGGAATAAAGTTGTCTTTCCTGCTCCATTCGGACCAACTAGCCCAACAATTTCTCCTTTATTGAGCGTTAAGTTGACATTGTTTACTGCTACTAGGCCAGCAAAGCGTTTTGTCAATCCTTCAATTTTTAAAAGTTCCAACGTCTTCACCCCCATTTATGCTGTTATCTTTCTTTTTCTTTGCATTTTTTTCCTTCCCAAATTTATTTTGGAACCACCCAACAATTCCTTCAGGCAAGTACAGCATGACAAGAATTAAAATGACCCCGTAAGCCATTAAATTCGCTCCGACAAAGTTTCCGAATAAAGTGGTTGTAAGCTCCCCAATTGGAATAATAATGAGTGAACCTACAATCGGACCTAAAACCGTTCCTGCCCCGCCAATGATAGCCGGTAACAAAATATTAATCGATACATCATTAGAAAAAGTCGTCGCAGGTTCAATAAAAAGCATATATTGTGCATAAAATGTCCCCCCTATTGCTGTTAAGCTTGCACTGATTGCAATAGCAATCATTTTATTTTTATACGTATTTACACCTAGTGATTGGGCAGCATCTTCATTTTCGCGGATGGCGACCAAGTTATAGCCCAACTTAGAACGACTAATATAATAAACTAAAACAGTGACTGCGAACGCAAATAATAGAATGATGTAATAATAAGTGGTACGCGAGCTAAATTGAAACATAAGGGGATCTGGTTTATATGGAATAAGTACACCAAGTGTTTTATTGAAAATGTCAAAATTCTGAATGATGATTCGCAGAATTTCCGCAAATGCAAGTGTTCCAAGCGAAAAGAACACACCTCTCAATTTGAATCTGAACGACAGATATCCAATGAATAGACCAATTAAGGCTGCGATTAGGGCCCCTGCAAAAAGTCCAATCCAAGGCGATACACCAAGCTTCGTGAATAATATACTTGATGTATAAGCACCTGTTCCAAAAAAAGCTGCATGCCCAAATGAAAACTGGCCTGAGTAACCGCTCAATATATTCCATGCTTGGCTCACCAATGCATAATATAAAATGAGAATGGCAATGTGCATGTAGTACTGGTCTTTGACAATAAGAGGAAAGAACGTAAAGATAAGTAATGCTAAGCTGATTAGAATAGGAAATTTTCTCATCGTGCTTTCCCCCCAAATAAACCATTAGGTTTTGCCATTAGGACAATGACAAAAATAATATAGGTCATGAGTTCTTTTAAACTACCAGGTAAAAAAGCTCCTCCTAACGCTTCAGAAATGCCAATAATGAGCCCACCTATTATTGCACCAATAAAGTTGCCCAATCCGCCAAGAACTACCACAACAAATCCCTTTAATATAAAAGTGGCACCTACTGTCGGCGAAGTATAGAAAAATGGCGTAATGAGCGAACCAGCGATTGCTGCAAGAGAAGCGCCTAATCCAAAGGCAATATAGTTTATGCGTTTCGTGTTGATTCCTGATAGCATTGCGCCGTTGCGATTGATTGAAGTTGCGCGTATCGCCTTCCCAAGCATCGTTTTTTTAAGAAATAAAAACAGGCCTATTGATAATACAATCGCTGCAATAAAAGCAATTAATTTCGGGACATTTACTCCTACTTCACCTATATTAAACGTTTGAATAAAACCTTCTAATTTTACGCTGCGAAAATCAGGACTCCATAATATTAACGCAAGGTTTTCAATAACAAGCATAATTCCAAGTGTTACAAGCAATTGATTATGCTCTGGCGCATTTAACATTTTAGATAAGATTGTCTTCTGAATGATCGCACCAATGAAAAATAAGGAAATGGCGCTTAATGGTATCGATAAGTATGGATTAAGCCCAAGAAGGCTAAACGACCAGTATGAAATATACATACCTAACATTAATAATGCCCCTTGAGCAAAATTAATAATTTTCATTACCCCAAAGATTAAGGTGAGGCCTATAGCTACCAGTCCATAAATACCTCCCATTAAAATACCGTCCACCAAGGACTGTAATATCAAAGTGAGCATCAACTTCCCTCCTATACCTAGTGTTTTTTATAAACGAGAACCCATTTCGTTCCCTCAATCATTCTAATTTTGAAAGTTGGGGTGGAGTTTTCCTATGTATGACGCACGCTTCCAAATGAGGTGAGCTTACAAGCGGCTACAAACACAACTGAAGGCCTCAAATGTTAACATTGTCTATACATAGTACCCTCTCTTCGTTCCCTCTTTTTATTACTTTGTTGGTAATACAGCGTCGGCATTCTTGTATTCATCAGGGTAAATAACTTTAGTTTCACCGTTGATAATTTGATTTAAAACAGCCTGGGCATTTGCATTTTGTCCACTTTCATCAAAAATAATTGAATCCTGGGGAAGGATATGCTCTGTTACATTTGTTTCGGATAAAGCCTTCTGAATTTTGGCCCGATCGGTTGAACCAGCTCTCTCTACTGCATCAATTAGGACTTTCGTGGCAGTATAAGAATAAGCTGCATTCGGCCCCATATGTTTATTAAATTGGTCTTCATATCTTTTCGAAACTTCAATTGCCAGGTTACTTTGAGGATTGATAGAATAGTTGACATCCATAATATATTGATTGATTTCTGTTTCATCATTAATAAATGACGTATTGCTAAATGCTCCATTAGCAACACCGATTATTGCTTTAGGCTGAAAGTTAGATTGATTTAATCCATTTACCAGTAGCGTGCCATCACGCAAATAGGTTGTTGCAATCACTGCGTCAGGCTTGAGCCGATTAATTTTATTGATTGTCGATGATAAATCTGCTGTTGTTGCAGCGTGAGGGATGTTATCCAGCACTTCAATTCCGTGATCTGCTGCCCCTTTCTCTATCAAACTAGCAATACTTGTCCCAAACACTGAGTCCTCATGAACAAGAACAACTGTCTCTAAAGGGGAATCACTCATTTCATTAAGCACATTAAAATAGTCTAAAAAGTTCGCTGCCATAGTCGATGCTGGTGGCTGAACTCTGAAGGTGTATTTAAAGCCTCTCTTTGTAACTTCTTCGACTGTAGCAATATCGACAACGAATGGGATCCCTGCTCTTTCAGCTTCTTGGGTTGCTGGTAATGTAACACCACTTGAATAAGCACCAATAACACCAACTACTTTTTCACGATCTAACCTTTGAATTTCAGACATCCCTTTTTCTGGTGCACCTTCATGATCAGCTTCTATTAATTCGACCTTTGCACCGCCTAAAGACTCGATTCCGCCTGCTTCATTAATTTCTTCAACTGCAAGTCTTGCTGCATCACGCATTTCCTGACCTTCATTAGCCAATGCACCGCTTAATGGATGAAGTGCGCCGATTTTCACAATATTCTCATCGCCTGATTGTGCTTCTCCAGTACAACCTGTCAATATGAACAGCGTCGCCAGCATAAGAAAAACGATTTTTTTCAATTCCATCCCCCACTTTTATCATTAAATGGACCTTCTAACAAATTTACCTCTACCACTTTCCTTTGTTGGTATTCCATTGTTTACGATTACTTCTCCCCTACTGATGGTATACACTGGCCATCCTACGGTCTCAAATCCATCAAATATAGAATAATCTGAATTCGAATGAAGTACTTCTGGCGAAATTGTTTTGGCATTAGCTAAATCCACAATGGCGAAATCAGCATCTGCTCCTATTTCAATACGTCCCTTATTTTCCAAATTAAACGATTCAGCTACTTGATAGGAAGTGATATCAGCAATTCTTTCAAGCGGAATTCCCCTTTTCATATGACCTTCAGTAATCATCATTGGCAATAGTGCACCAGCACTTGGGAATCCGTACTCTGCTTCAAATACTCCATTTCCTTTAGAAAATTTGGTTGCAAGTGATCCAGGCACATGGTCTGTTCCAATTGCATTCACAATGCCTTCCTTAATCCCCTCCCATAAACGATCTGAATCGTATTGACCATGAATAGGTGGACCTACTTTTGCTTTCAATCCAGTTGAAGATTCTTCTGTTAAGTTCAAATAATGGGGACAAGTTTCTACCTTTACCCCTTTCTCAAGTAGCCATGGCATCTTTTCAAGCACATCGATACTAGCCCCTGACGTCAAATGCACAATAAAAACATTTCCACCAACAATCGAATTTATATACAATGTGCTTAGTAATGATTCTGCTTCCGCAAAACCAGGGCTTGTAAGAGACCATGTTTTTAATCCTTCTTCAGCACCTTCTTCTTTATACTTCTTAATCAAACTGCGATTAATATCCATATTCTCGCAATGAATCGCTAATAGCAGTTTAGGAGAGATAGACTTAAATTTCTCCAGAAGACGCATTAAATCATAGGAAGATAAGTTAATGCCATTGGATATTTTGAATTTATCATTTAATTGTCGTTCATAATTCCTAAAAAACTTAAATGATGTCAGCCCGAAACGTTTAACCGTCTCTTCAAGCTCATCAATATGCTGTTCTGTCAAAATACCTAAGCTATATGTAAAGTCAATATAACTATGTTTTTCACCGATATCTTGTACTTTAGGAAAAAAATCCAAATAGCTAACTGGTTGCCGATCATAATTGACAATCGTTGTAATACCTCCAACGGCATGCTGTTTCGTATCAAGAAAATCTTTTTCAATTGAATTATAGATTCCTAGATGCTGGTGGGCATCGATCACTCCAGGGAACACATGTAAACGGTTTGCATCAATTACTTCATCAGCTTCTATCTCCGAGTTCTCATTATAAATACCAGCAATTTTACCATTAATGACACCGATATCAACCGCCTTAACTCCTTCTTTAGGGAAGACGACTAACCCATTTTTAATCAGTTGATTAACCTTCAACTTTAACTCCTCCTTCTTGAAATTGTTTTAGATAATCGTAAATTTCTTCTGACGGTGATACGTCGCAATATTTCATCCATAGATCAAGTAGACCGGCTTTATGAGACAGTTCGATCCGATCATAAACACAGTCCTCCACAACAGCTACATTGAAATTATGCGTGACTGCATCTACGGCTGTTGCACGGACACATCCACTCGTCGAACCACCTACAATAATCAATGTATCGACGCCCATTTTTACTAGATAACTAATAAGTGGCGTTCCAAAAAAGGCACTTGCATAGCTTTTATCAACAACAAGATCCTTGCTTTCTGGCTCAAGTTCAGAAACAATTTGCGCCTCAGGTCTTCCGTCAATGTACTTAGAATTATCTCGTTCAGCTTTAACCGCAAATGAATCAAAATTGATGGTTTTCTTCTGCACATTCCTTGTATAGATTGTTGGTATATTTAATTGATCTGACAGCTTTTTCATTTTTTTTATTTTCTCAATTGCTTCCCATGCCTTTGCACCTCCCCCACTTGGCCATGTTTCAAGCTGATCTGCTATCGGGAGGTTTGCTCCTACATAGTTATGTTGAATATCTATAATAACAAGAGCAGGCTTTTTCCCTAATCCTCTCTTTTTTCCATATCCTCCTTTTTGAATTACCATTCTATCTACCTCAGTCAACATATCTTCCCATGGTCTAGTCATAATATTTCTATCCCTTCATTTAAAATTGATAGTGCCGCATGGTCTCCGGCAATTTTTCCATAACCTAATGCAGCTAAGAGGCCGTTTCCTGACATATAACCATAAGAATGGTTACCTGAAATTCCAACCGCTGCCCCTCCGCCTGCATATAAATTCTTAATAGATTTACCATTCTTATTTATCACCTGTGCATTGGAATTTATTTGCAAACCACCTTGTGTATGGAAAAGAGCAGGCGATACCTTGATCGCATAATAAGGTGGGATAAGCTTCTTTGGCCATTCTGCTCTTCCATATGCATCTATGCCTTCATCAACAGCTACAACAACTGATTCGAAAGTTTTTTGTAGATTTTCCGCAGGCAAATCTAACAACTTCGCTAACTTATCAATCGAATCACTTGTTTTAAAAGCTTTCATCCCAACAAGCTGGCTAAAATCTTCAATACTAATCAATTGATCGAATATATGCTGATCGAAAATAATATATCCGCATTGGCCTGGCTGATTTAATACTTGAACAGCGAATTCTGAGTATCCATGAGATTCATCGCCAAATCGCTCGCCATTTTGATTGACCATAAATCCACCCATCATAACCGTTCCCCATGTTACTAAAATACCTTGTGATTTTGCGACAGCAGAGTGCCCTTGATAACTTGTTAAGGAGGCAAATGATGCCTCCACTTTCTCGCCCATTCTAATTGCATCACCTGTATTTGCTTCATAACCAAAATAGAGCGCATCTGCTATTTCAGGAATATATTTACTTACCATTTCTTTATTTGCCCCAAAGCCATTTGTTGCTAGTATGACTTTATTTGCTTTAATTCGCTGAATACCATCATCTGTTTTTACTTCTATTCCAATGACTTCTTTGTTCTCATTTGTTATTAATTCATTTACCTCTGATTTTAATAGTAAGTAAATGTTGTCCCGCTTTGCAACAGCTTGTTTAAGCTTTTTTATTAGTTCTAATCCTGATCTCGAGGGTGGTGCATGCATTCGAAAATTCCTTTGACCAGGATATTTAAACTCTTTTACTAGTGAAAGCTGAATTTGCAGCGTATCTGCCATCCACTCAATTAATGGGCCCGATTCTTTACATAAAGCTAAGGTTAAATCATAGTCACTTTCATTATGATTTTTCCTTAAGATATCCTCTGTCATCTCTTCTGCTGTCTCAAAAATTCCTTCCTCTTTCTGAAATCTTGTATTCGCTGCAGGAATCATTCCGGCACTGGCAGCTGTATTGCCCAAAACAAAATCTGTTTTTTCAAAAACTCCTACCTCTAAGCCTTTTTCAGCTGCTGCTAATGCAGCCACCAAGCCGCAACCACCAGCACCTGCTACAACTACATCTAACTCAGCATCCCACATAATGTTGAATCCTCCAATTTGTTCCATATTGTGAAACTTGTTTCATTTAATTATCATGGTAACACTATAAAATAAATTGACAACTAAGATGTCATATTTATTTACAATATTTTTTATTTTTCAATAATTAATGAGCTGGTCGCATCAATTCTGTGATTGTTGAGATATCTTCCAATTCTTCTAAAGAAAGAATTTTTTCTATAAGATCCTTCGCACGCTGACAGCTAAGCACCTTTGCTAAAGTTCTTTCGCTTTTTTCTATTACTTTTTCTTCAATTCCTACCTCATGAGCATCTCCGCTAGCTCCACTAACAGTCATCGTAAATTGCTGCTGATTTACCATTTTAATTACAACACGTGAATCGCGTTGGTCAGGAAGCAATTGTGTCATATTAACATCCTCATGAACAAATACTTTCTTGGTAAAATTGAGCCTCTCTTCGTTCTGACTTCCCTTTGGATAAAATAAGCTTGCCACAGCATAAGGTATAGAAAATTTGCCTGCATATGGATTTTTCACATTTTGATTATTCAGCCTAGCTGCCATTGAATAGGTAAAGATATCTACTCTCTCCACATCTTTAGGGAGGATTGTTTCCATTTTTAATAGTTTATTTACTCCATCCATAGGAGAATGGCAGAAACGACAAAAGTCATAAAATTTGAAATACGTTTTCAGCAAGTAGTATTCAACGCCAAGATTTTCTATTAATTTTTCGCTTTGAAAACGCTTTCCTAATATTCCATCACCATAAATTTGCTTCATAGCGTTAGGACTGCTCGAAAAACCAGCTGTAATAAGATGGCCGATTAAAAATGAATGCATATTGTTCAAACCGACGTATACATCCCTTAACCGATGACCTTCTAACACCGGCTGCCATAAAGATACATTAGGCAATGAGCTACTTAAATAAAATCCTCGCTCGTAATCACTTGCATGATAGTTTTTCAGTTTACCTAAAGCAAATATAGCCCCAATTACCCCCCAATTTCCATGAGGATGTATGTCGTCTCGTAAGGTAATAGCTGCCCCTGCTCTAGCTGCAATCTCATAGCCGAGTATAAAGCTTTCTAAAAAACTTCTTCCATTGCAGTGACTCGTTTCAGCATAGGCCAATAAAGAAGGAAAGAAGTGACAACTTGGATGACCTTTTGCAATCGGATTACCTTCATCCATCTCCTCACTCACCATTGCAATCCCATTAATAAAGGCTGCCATCTGAGGGCTAATAGAAGGTTGTCTGCCTACAATAGTTGCGTAGCCTTTATTGGCTTCATTCTGACTGATATCCTCTTGCAGCTTGAGCATATGTAAAGACTGATTTCCATGGATCATGGCAGTTATTGAATCAAGAATGATTAATTTCGCTCTCCGTTTTACTTCTTCTGATGCATCATGAAGTTGAAAATTGGTTGCGTACTCACTTAATACTTGTTGATATTCCATTCAGCCACCTTCTGTTGTTCCATATTATGAAACGTGTTCTATTTTTTATAAATTCTATCATTATTTAAATTTTTAAGTCAATGAATTTCATCAAAAAGTTTTGAATTAATTTTAAATTTAAATAAATCTGATAATTATATTGACTTCTCCTAATACTTCCCTTACGATGTTTGTATGTTCGTATCGTGAACATGTTGTTCATAATATGTAATAAGGGGATTAAAATTTGAAAACAAATGAAACTGAAACGGTTCAATCTGTTGAAAGAGCGATTGAACTATTATATTGCTTCACAACACGAACACCGGAGCTATCACTCAATGATATCGTCAAACGAACAGGGTTAAATCGGACAACGGTCTTTCGATTACTCTCTTCTATGATGAAAAAAGAACTGATTAATAAAAATGAAGCTATGAATACTTACCGGCTTGGTCTACCTTTTATACATTTCGCCCAGATTGTTACTGAAAATCTAGATTTAAGAAAAATGGCCCTGCCTATCATGAATGAGCTTAATGAGATTACGAAAGAAACAATAAGTTTGAATATCATACAAGGATCTTCGAGAATATGTATTGAGAAATTAGAGGGAAAGGAAGATATTCGACAGTTTATCAACTTAGGCATTCCTTACCCTCTTTATAAAGGGGCTTCAGGTAAACTGCTGCTTGCCTTTTCTAAAGACGAACTAATTGAAGAAGTTATTGAAGGATCCGGATTGACGAAGAATGAAACAGCAGAATTAAAAAAAGACCTCTTACTGTTCCAGGAGCAGGGATTTGCCTTCAGCATGCATGAACGAATTATCGGAGCATTTGCGATTTCCACCCCCATTTTAAATAGCCAGCAGCAGCTAATTGGCGGACTCTCTATCTCAGGGCTATCAGCAAGGCTAGATAATAATAAACAGTTATTTATAAAAGCAGCCATACAGTCAGCAGAAAAATTATCAGCTATGATGGGTTATCAAAAATTAGGAGGATGATTCATTATGGGACAAACCATTATTGAAAAAATTGTATCAACACATGCAAATAAACAAGTTAAGCAAAATGAAATTGCAATTGTCAATGTCGATGGTGTGATGGCTACCGACACCACTGCACCTCTTACAATTAAGGCCTTTCAGGATATGGGTGGATGGAAGGTATGGGATGCAAAAAAGGTTTTCCTTATAATTGACCATGCTGCACCAGCGCCTAACGAAAAAATCGCTAATCTTCATACATTCATGAGAGAATTTGCGAAAGCTCAGAATATAAAGCTTTACGATATCGGTGAAGGCATATGCCATCAGCTGATGGTAGAAAATCATCATGTGAAGCCAGGTCAATTGTTTTTAGGAGCGGACTCCCATACTTGTACCTATGGTGCATTGGGTGCCTTTGCTACAGGTGTAGGTTCAACCGATTTGGCAGGAGTCATGTTGACAGGGCAAACTTGGCTAAAAGTACCTGCTTCATTCAAAATCACTTTGAATGGAAAGCTGCAACGAGGTGTGTCTGCTAAAGACTTAATTTTATACATCGTCGGTCAGCTAGGAATTGAAGGTGCAACCTATAAAGCAATCGAATTCACAGGCCCTGCAGTCGAATTACTTTCACTTGATGACCGGATGACTCTTTCCAATATGGCCATTGAAATGGGAGCTAAAGCTTGTTTTGTTGATACTACAGGATTGGAGCTTCCATACGATTTTGATCATATATATGGTGATGAAGATGCAGCGTATGAAAAAGAGTTTTTATTTAATGTCAGCCAAATTAATCCTGAAATTGCCATCCCTCATTCTCCAGACAATGTAAGAGATATTGCTGAAGCTATTAACACACCTATCCAAATGGCTTTTATCGGAAGTTGCACAAATGGCAGATTGCAAGATTTACATGCGGCAGCAGAGATTTTAAAAGGGAGGCGAATTCATCCAGATGTTCGTCTAATCATTGCTCCCGCATCACAAAAGGTATTACTAGATGCACTAAAGGATGGGACTGTTGAGATCTTAACTGCAGCAGGTGCTTCCTTCATATCTTCAGGCTGCGGGCCATGTGTTGGGACGCACCAAGGGGTACCAGGGAACGGAGAAAACGTTATTTCGGCGACAAATCGTAACTTCCAAGGAAGAATGGGAAATCGTCACTCCAATGTATACTTAGCATCTCCAGCAACTGTTGCAGCCTCCGCCTTGAATGGAAAAATCACTGACCCTACAACACTAAAGGAGGCATTTTCATGATTATTAAAGGTCAAACGCATGTATATGGAGATAATATCGATACTGACCGGATTATACCCGGAAAATACACTAAAACACTAAATCTACAAGACTTAGCCGATCATGTCCTTGAAGATTTAGATCCTGAGTTTCGCACAAGAGTAAAACAAGGGGACATCATCGTGGGAGGAAGCAACTTCGGCTGTGGCTCATCAAGAGAACAGGCCCCTCTTGCGTTAAAAAAAGCAGGGATCTCTGCCGTTGTTGCGCAATCCTTTGCGCGCATTTTCTTCCGCAACGCAATCAACATTGGCTTGCCTGTTATTGAAGTGAAGGATCACTCTATCAATATGAATGATGAAGTAGAAGTAGATTTAAAGAATGGAAAAGTGACAAACTTATCAAAAAATGAAGTATATGAGGGGACACAAATCCCTGAGGTAATGGTAAAGATACTAAATGAAGGTGGTTTAGTTCCTTATTTGAAGGAACATAAAACTTATTCTTGATCCCATTTTGGCGCTTTTTATGACAATTATTAAAGAGACGAAAGACATCGATATATCATGCCTTCTTCTGTTCGCCTATAAGGCAGCTTGCATTTACCACTGGGATTCTTGATTTCCAGTGGTACACTTGCTCGAATCGTAGGGCATTTTTGCAAAACATTGTTTTTTTTATAATCAAAATACATGTTAAAACTGAACTTAGGGAAAATAGCCAACTATTTCCTGGCTTACATATGTACAATTAATGAACAAAAAACTCTCCTTTGAGAAGCAAAATCGACGCCTTCCGTTTCCATACCTAGCACCTATCACATTGCCACTTCTTTTTGATTCATCCCTCCCTAGTTGTTTTTTGCTAAATCTCATTAATTATAATATTTTATTATTTTTACTAATAATATTTTTGACATCTAATTCCTTCATTTATCTGAATAATATCCCTTTATACCAAGATATATTTTATAAGAAACGAATGAGTAAATACCTATTAAAAAAAAGATAATTTCGTCTGAGGGCGATTCTCAAGCATCCTAATTACTGGAAAAATATTATTTTATTTTCATAGATTTCTATGATAATATATAAGTAAAGATAATTACGCATTATCTTTACTATACATAATAAAATTATGGTTAATAATAAGGAGTTCTCTTCTATGAATGATATGATACCTTTACATAAAATGACTGATAGTCAATACTTACAAGCTTTACAAACTAAGTTACATTCGAGTCATCTTCTTGATGAACATCGCAATCTCATTTTGGAAAAAGCCAGTGATCAAGAATTTTTGGAAATGTTCTTCGTTGTAAAGATTTTTACAACCAATAAAACATTTTCTCCTCATACCCTGAAGGCTTATCGCAGTGATGCGAAAACCTTACTTACTTATATGAATACACATCAACTTTCATTCAAGGAAATTGGTTTCCCGGAAGTGAAAGCTTATAATCGTTACATTAATGAGGCTTATGCAGCCAAGTCAGCGATAAGAAAATTAGAATTTTTTCGTAGAATCTTAGACTTCGGTTATGAAACGCAATTTTATAAAGCGCATCTTTCAACATGGGTATCTAAACCATCAAGTAAAAAAGGTCATTTTAGTGATCAAACATCTGCAGGTGTTGGTATGAGAGAACTGACTGCTTTTGACGCCGAACAACTTATTTCCTGTTTCCCAAAAGTCGTGAAGGCGGAGACAAATCGTGAAGGATTAAAGCAACGCAATTTGTTAATCGGTTACTTATTGTATACAACTGGATTAAGGGCGAGTGAGCTTATCAGTTTGAATTGGGGTAGTTTCCGTTTAAATCGTCGTGGTGCCTTATATGCAGATGTGATTGGAAAGGGAAATAAATTCCGTTCTATTCCTATTCGTGAGGAAACAAAAAAGGTGCTGTTGCAATATCGCGAAACAATAGGTGCTTCAACAAGTTTTTCAAGCGGAGACAACTCTCCTCTCTTTTTTTCTATGTATAATAAACGGGATTTAACTGGAAAGCAGAAAAGACTCACTTATCCTGCACTTTATAAAATTGTGAAAGAAGCGGTGCGGATGGCCGGAAAACAAACTGATATTTCTCCCCATTGGTTCCGCCATACTTTTGTCACGATGTTGTTAGAAAATGATGTACCATTAGCAGTTGTAAAAGATTGGGCAGGACACGCAGATATATCTACGACCAATGTTTATTTAGAACGAATTAATCAAGAGGAAGCATACAAACATCTTGAA
Source organism: Cytobacillus kochii (assembly GCF_044790165.1). Taxonomy (NCBI): domain Bacteria; kingdom Bacillati; phylum Bacillota; class Bacilli; order Caryophanales; family Bacillaceae; genus Cytobacillus; species Cytobacillus kochii. The sequence goes on from NZ_CP085254.1 coordinate 2,305,026, forward strand.
AAAGTAAATATTTTCCAATAATACAAATGAAAAAGACAGCCTGGGCGAGCTGTCTTTTTCTCCGTTTGAGGTGAATCAGTTTTTCAGAAGGATTACTATACTATATGTACAAGCAGGGAATGTGGACAAGGACAATGGTCTATTTTTAAAAATTTGGGCTAAACTTAAATTTGATACTCTTTATTTAATTCCTTTAATTTTCGTGCAAGTAAGCTAATCTTTAAACCCTCTTCGTGACTTTGTGCCACTTCCTTCATTAAATGGTTTGAATCCATCACCATTTGCTCTGATTTTGCTAAAGTCTCTTGCGAAATCGCTAAAGCGTATTCTGTTTTGTCCTCCATTTGCGGTAGAATAGTCTGTAAACCAACCAATTGTCGTTTTGATTCATCTATAATGTTACAAACAGAAAGGACTTCTTTCATTAACAAATCGAATGCTGTTCGATTCTTATTCATGATCTCTTTATATTGTAAAAAATGGTTATTTGTTTCTTCAGATTCAAAGAGTGTTCTAGATGAGATGTCTTTCATTGAAATAATATTTTCTTTGACTAATTCAACAGCTTGTGCTGATTTTTCTGCCAAAGCACCGACTTCAGTTGCCACTACCGCAAAACCGCGCCCTGATTCCCCTGCCCGCGCTGCTTCTATGGAAGCATTTAAAGCTAGCAGCTTTGTTTGAGTTGAAATATCTTGTATAACTGAGGTCACCTTTTCAATAGAAGAAAAATAGTTATTCATTTGGGCAACAGTGTGAGTCATTTTTGAAAATGAAGTTGAAAAAGATTCAAATGTGGCGATGACTTTACTTATACTCTCTTCACCATCTACCGCTGTACCTTCCATTGTATATGCTTTTTTCATCATACTATCCATACTATCAAATAATTTATTGGTTTTTTCTTTCATAGATTGAAACTTCTTAATACTCTCTTCAGAACTAATGGCAGTTTGCTCTGCTCCCTGTTTTACCACTTGAATACCGACTAATAATTCTTCATTTTCTAATTTTACTTTATGAGAAATATGATCAAGACTATTGCCTGATTGGGATAAATTGTCTGTAGCATCCATTATATTTGTTAATAACTTCCTCATATGAGCAATCATTGTTTGATAACTATTAATAAGTGAGACAATTTCAGGTGTTGTACTTTCCATTTTTATATCATTTATTAATTGTCCTTTACTAGCCTGTCTCATCATTATTGTTAACTTTGAAATAGGGTTGGTCAAATTTCTTACTAAAAGAATGACAATCACTCCAGTTACTAACAAACATAAAAGGACTGTTACACCAATAAACTGGCTCATTTCTGTTAATGTTTGTAGATACTGTGATTGAGGTATAGCAATAGTGTAGATTCCCTTTAATTCTTGAATGTTACGAAATGCTATCGTGTAGGTTTCCCCATTCATGTCACGCTCAATGATTCCATTTTGTTGTTGAGTAATAGTTTCAACAACGTTATCAGGAAAGTTAATTGGTCGATTTTCACTGACAGAAAAAGGGTCTGCTCCGTTTTGATTAATCAAAAAGAAATATGCACTGAATCCATCTTGGGCTAATTGTGATTCTTGTCTTCTGATCACTTGATTCAGTTTTGTTGTGTACTCATTCTCGTCATCTATGTATATGAGTAATAAATTTTGGGCAATTTCATAAATATAACTTGTTTCCTTATCAAGTCTTTGTTCCATAAAGCCAATAATAGTTTCTTTTGATTTACTAATAGAAATCATTGTCACTACCGTTGCTGAAAAAAGCAGAATAGTAATAACAATAATCAAGAGTCTTGCTTGTAAAGAAAGTTTTCCAACAATCCCTTTGATGGCGTCTAAAACATTTTCCATATATCTCTCCCCCTTGTTCTTATTATGAGGGTGAAATATAAAGAGAATGTAAATAATGAGTTATAATTGTTTTAATTCTTTATACCCATTACTAAAGTAGTGAGAATGAAAAGTTGTGCACTCATTCTTAATACATTGAATAATGCAATTTCTGTCATTTTTTAATATTCATTTGACATCAGATGTCATACTACCTTATTATCAATACTATTGGAGAAAATTTTTTAAGGGGAGACATCATGGTAAATATTTTAATAGGAATTTTAGGTTTTTTTCTCGTTCTCGGCTTAGCATACCTTATTTCCAATGATAAAAAAAATATCAACTATAAAGCGATTGCTATTATGGTTGTCTTACAGATTATCATTACTTTATTCATGTTCCAAACAACCATTGGTTTAAAGTTAGTTGAATGGATTTCTAATGGCGTTACAACTGTTTTAAATTTTGGTTATGAAGGTATTGATTTTGTATTAGGTGGCTTGGTGCAAGAAGGACAAACAGTCTTCTTTATGAATGTACTTATGCTCATTATTTTTACTTCAGCATTATTATCCATTCTTACTTATATTAGAGTTTTACCTCTAGCTATAAAGTACATTGGTGGGTTTTTAGCAAAAATTACCGGTTTATCAACAGTAGTTACATTCAATAGTATTAACTCCATTTTCTTTGGCCAAAGTGAAGCATTGTTGGCGATTAAATCACATTTGGCAAAAATGAGTGATAACAAACTATTTATTATTAGTACATCAGCAATGGGGAGTGTATCAGCTAGTATTATGGGCTCTTACATGACAATGGTTCCTCCTCAGTATGTATTAATAGCGATGATTTTGAATTCGCTTTCAGGCTTGATTATCGCGACAATGATAGCTCCGATCAAAAACAACGAAAAAGAAGAAATTGATGTAAAAGACGTAACGGGGTCAAAATCATTATTCGAAGCGATTTCTAACGGTGCACTTGATGGCGGTAAAGTAGCTTTAATCGTTGCAGCTATGCTTGTTGCCTATATTGCGTTAATGGCTTTACTTAATGCCATGTTTGATGGAATATTTGGTATGGATCTAACAACAATACTAGGTTATATATTTGCTCCTATTGCCTGGTTGATGGGTATACCATCAAATGAAATTATTACAGCAGGATCCATTATGGGAACAAAACTTGCTACAAACGAATTTGTTGCAATGTTACAATTCCAGCCACTTATTGGAGAGCTTTCAGAGAAAACAGTTGCGATTATTTCAACATTCTTGATTTCTTTCGCTAACTTTAGTTCAATTGGTATTATTAGTGGTTCGATTCAAGCTATTAATGGTGAAAAAGCGGCAGTCGTTGCTAAATTTGGTTTGAAGATTCTATTAGCAGCAACCATGGCATCTACCTTAACATCCATTATGGTCGGTTTATTTAGTTAAACACGAAAAAAAGGCATAGCGATATATGCCTTTTTTTCGTGTTAAAATCATGAGTTTGTTCGACTGAACCTATACTTACTTTGATTAAATGTAAGATTACCGCCCTAAGTGCTTATGATAAAAAGATAAAATGGACCAGATGAGTATAGGTAGTGCAAAAGCACCTATAAGCATATAAGCGAGCGTTTTAATTGCATCATTTGGGCCACTTCCATATAACAGAAAAATTGTCAATGCAGCTAAAAATAATAGGATTATTGTATTTATGAAAAATACACTTCTTTGTTTCCCTTGTACTTTCCATTTATTTGATTGAATTTTCATTGCTGTCCAAACAGCTGGTACTGCTATGATCGTTAATATTATTGATACAACTGTGAGTATATTTGCTTTCATTCCAGTTGTAAATATTGTACCCGTCCAAGAACTTACTGCAAACAACACTAATGCTCCTATTCCCCACCTTGCCGTGTTACTTAAAGATTCTTCATGTTTTTGGGCAAGTGTTTCCTTATCTGAATAAATTGGTTCAGTACCAGGATCGGCGCGAAATAAATGAATACCTGCTTCTGAGTAAACGTGGTTCCAACCTGCGTCTTCAAAATAGCTTAAGTATTCCTCTTCCTCATTTTCTTCTACTGTACGGTAATCAATGCTGTATACATACTCTTTTTTCTCACCTTTCACCAATGTATATCCCATGAAACTTAGCTTTTTAACATGCCACCCTTTAAGAGACTGCTGCCTCAATTTCTCCATATCTTTACTTTCTGCAAATGCTAATCCACCAGACATCATATACTTTGTTTTACTCATTGTCCATTCCTCCCAATCCTTCTTCAGCTAATTGAACCATTAGCTTTCTCACATTCATTTCATCTTTTAATACCACTTTACCTTGATTAGTCAATTCATATACTTTTCTTCTTGAATCCGAACCGTCCTGCAAATAAATCCATCCTTGTTTTAAGAGCTTCTTTATAATCGTATACATCGAGGCTGGTCCAATGGCTATTCTCCCCTGTGTAGTCTCTTCGATCAAAGACATAATTGCATATCCATGCCTTGGACGGGTTAGTGCCGTCATAATATAAAACATAGAATCGGTTATCTGCCCTTCTGATTTCAATTTACATCATCCTTAATGTATTCTTTTTTGATATATCACAAATGGATATATTCATAATATATCATTTTATGATATAAGTGTCTATAGTTATATCATAAAATGATATAACTTTTTATAAAAAAAAAGCTTCCTTTAACATAAAGAAGCTTTCTAGTCAATATTAACAACGAACATATCTTTGCAATTTTAATTTCTTTTACCCATACATTGCACACTACTTCAAAGAATATACCATCAACCAATTACTATCCTTATTCATTTTCCTCACTTTCGTAAACCCAACTTTTTCATAACAAGCAATAGCACGATGATTGTTTGTCGCAGTATCTAAAATAACCATCTTTGCTTCTGTTCTTTGCGCAATGTATTTAACAAATAGTTTCACCATTCTTGTTCCAATACCTTTTCCGAAAAGCATTGGTTCACCGATGAACTGATCGATTCCATAGATCAGTTCATTGTCCCCAAATCCAAAATATTCATTATCTACCTGATAATACTGCATAAATCCAATCGGTTGATCTTTGAGTTCTACGATAAATGGTGGGACATTAATTTCGCCGTCTATACGAGGACCGTATTTCTTTTTCACCATTTCTAGAGAAAAAGGTTCATTAACATCTCCGTAGAATGTCAATACTTCTTTCGTACTTAACCATTTCCTCATATACAGATAGTCATTTTTAGACATTTTTCTTATATATAAATCATTTTCCTTCAACATGAACTCTCCTGTTCAAGATATAGAGTGACCTCTCGCACGCATAAAAGCAGATATGTTTGAACCACCAACCTACCGAATAAGAAAAGTCTCCCCTTGGAAAAATAATCGTATCTTAACTGTTCCAAAGAGAAACAACTGAAATTCCGGTTATTTATTCACATGTTTATTTGTACACATACCCACTTAATAGGACGGAATTTTCAGTTAATAAATTACACACTATTTCTTAAAGTCCTTATCTATCAAAGGTTTACCATCTGGATCAACCATAACAGTTAATCCACTGACCGGACCTGCATAATGGAACATATACATCACTCCGGTTTCATTATCCCGAATAATCTTAAAATTTTCTATTTTCCCTTGAGAATAAATTGTTTCAAAACGTTTATTATCCATCACTCAACGCTCCCTACATCTTTTTTAATGAAGTTCCTCTGAGGTAATGTAGCTCTAAATAAGTTTCATTAACTTATTTTTACCATAAAACCACCTACTGAACAATGCACATTTCAAAGCATTTTTACTTTAGAGATTAAATCAAAAATTTTTATAAATAATTCTGAATAATAATGAGTTACTCCTTTAAAGTGATATAGCAGTCTAAATTATTGTTATTCTATTCAGTTAAAGACCAATCAACGTCTGTATTGAGTGAAACTAGAAATTACCTAAAAAAAAAAGCTTGTTAACTTCGAAAGCTAACAAGCCAAAAATGATCCTATTCTGGTTTTCTTTTTTGATCTTTATTTCGTTTATTCCCCTTACTATTATCACCACTTATTGCGCTTTGAGTTCCTTGCGGTGAGCTTTGGTTCTTACTGCCGTTATTAGGTACTTTCGTCAAACTGCTTCACTCCCTTCTATTAAGGAGTATTGTGGACCTTTCGAGAAAATTCTATTCAAAAAAAGAGTCCAGTCACTCCCAAGACCTCCTCTTATCAAATCACGGGGCAAGTAATTCCATATGTATAATGATATATAGTCATCAATTGTTAAAGTTCGCTTCCTAGCTGAATGAAAACAGTAGACTTCCTTTGTGGCTTTTAGGAATCGGCTTTGTTCTTTTATTCAATAGTATCTAATTGGTGTAGAGATCGGTCGGTCTTTCGTTTTCAAATCTTGTTCCTATTTTCTAGCTTAAATGAAATAACTTCTAGCGTGTTATCGAATTTTATTATTGGTCTATTGTTTTTTTGAATGATAGCCAGTGTTTTCTTCCTCAAAGCAAGAAAAACAAATCATTTTACCATCATCTTCAAGAACACCACCTAAAAATCCACCATGACAATAAATCCCCTCACCACAACTACTACATTTACCAAGATACTCTTTTTCCATAATACCTCCTTAATATAAGAGTTCGACCTTTTTAGAACAGACTTTAAAAAACTTTATATTGTCTTTTATAGATACAGTTCAATCAAATGATTTCAATTAAAACTTATTGTTATATATATTTAGACAACGGGCAAACATATTCCCTCAAGTTTGAGGGTACTGATGAGATTTTTTAGGCAAACTTAAGGTTTTTGAATTTTCAATAAGAAGAAATGAGTAAACATCTGGAAAAGTAAGGGGAAATTTATTTAAGTATAGAAAAAACGTATATTACCTACAAAGAACACGAAAATAAGCCCGGAATAAACATGTTAAGTAATTTTTAAAAAGCTACGTGTAATGCTTAGTTCTATTTTGTTAATAAGGAGGGCTTATCGACTGTTTCGTAACAATTAAAAATAACTTTGCAACGTCTCATCTCCAATCTCAGAGATGTGAGAAAGTTGTATCATTTTTTATAACCTATGCTTTTAATATTTTTAAAATGTTGGGCTCGCCAATTACATTGTTCGTCCATTACTAAATCAATTATAGTAATAGTCTTGAAAATAATAAGTAAGAAACCTCATTACCTAAAATGAAGTTTCTTTACTTTACTATAATTAAATGCTCATTACGCCACCTTTTGATGCATTTGTTACCAGTTTGGAGTACCTTCCTAACCAGCCATTTTTAATCTTTGGTTCAAATGGTTGTAATGATTTTTTTCGGTTAGCTAATTCTTCATCAGATAATTTTACGTTCATCGTTCTGTTAGGTAAGTCGATTACAATGATATCTCCATTTTCAATAAGTGCGATTGGACCATGCTCAGCGGCTTCTGGAGAAATATGACCAATGGAAATTCCGCGTGATGCTCCGGAAAAACGACCGTCTGTTAGCAAAGCAACTGAACTACCTAATCCTCGACCCATAATGGCTGAAGTTGGTGCTAGCATTTCCGGCATTCCTGGACCACCTTTAGGTCCCTCATACCTGATGACAACAACATGACCTTCTCTTACAGCTCCATTATCGATTGCTTGTTGTGCTTCTTCTTGTGACTCAAAAACAATTGCTTCTCCTTCGAACTCTTGAATCGTTGGGTCCACTGCGCCGACTTTGATGACAGCACCTTCAGGGGCGATATTTCCATATAAGATGGAAAGGCCACCAACTGGGCTATAGGGATTATCTTTAGGACGTATAACCTGTTCATTAGTAATGTCATGTCCACTTACCAACTCACCCATTGTTTTACCTGTAATCGTTATTCTCTCTGGATGAATGGCATTTGGAATTTTCGTTAATTCATTAATGATTGCACTAATGCCCCCAGCTTTATTAATATCATCCATTGAATAATCTGACGCTGGCATAATTTTTGCTAAATATGGAACACGGGTAGCGATTTTATTAATATCTTCAAGATTATAATCAATACCAGCTTCATTTGCGATTGCCAAAGTGTGAAGCACTGTATTAGTCGAACCACCCATCGCCATATCTAAAGCAAAGGCATCATCAATGGCTTCTTTCGTAATGATGTCACGTGGTTTCACATCTTCTTCAATCATGCGAACTAAATGTTTAGCAGCTTCATAGATTAACTCTTTTCGTTTCGCACTTGTTGCGACAATCGATCCGTTACCGGGAAGAGCGACACCTAGCATTTCCATTAAGCAGTTCATTGAATTAGCTGTAAACATCCCTGAACAAGACCCACATGTTGGACACGCATTATTTTCAATATCATTGAACTCTTCTTCTGTCATTTTTCCTGACTTAAAAGCCCCTACTCCTTCGAAAACAGATGTTAATGAAAGTTGTTTTCCGCTTGCACTCGTTCCTGCTTCCATCGGCCCACCTGAAACAAAGACGGAAGGGACATTTGTACGCGCGGCTGCCATTAACATACCAGGAGTGATCTTGTCACAGTTTGGAATATAAAAGACGCCATCAAACCAGTGGGCATTAATAACGGTTTCCGCACTATCAGCAATTAGCTCTCTGCTAGGTAAGGAATAACGCATACCAATATGCCCCATGGCTATTCCATCATCAACACCGATTGTATTAAATTCAAAGGGAATGCCACCTGCTTCAATGATTGCTTCTTTAACCACATCTGCAAATTCTCGTAAATGAACATGTCCAGGAATAATATCAATATATGAATTACATACACCAATAAATGGTTTCTCTAAATCTTTTGCTTTTACTTTTCCTGTCGCATATAAAAGACTACGGTGAGGAGCTCTATCTACTCCAAGTTTAATCGTATCGCTTCTTCTCATTTACAACCACACCTTCAATTTTCATTATTTTGATTATTTGTATAATGTATTGTAAAACGTATGTTGTCTGCTGTCAATAACGTTGTTAGACAAAAAAGAGCATCTTTTATAAAAAGATGCTCTTTTTTGCTTTTTTATTCAATTCCTAATTCACTCATTGCATGTAATATATGAATTTTCATCGCACTTCTTGCTCCCTCAGGGTTACGATTCTTCATAAAATCCATAATCATTTGATGATCATTCAATGTATCTTTAATTGCAACTTCTTTTTCGACTGATAAAATCACACCTTTATCGATGGCTTGATAAATGACAGGCATGAGCTTTTCCATAAATTCATTATGGGTCGCTTTAACAATTGATTGATGAAATTTCTGCTCTTCAGCCGTTCGATCTTGCTTCTTTTTAATCTTCTCTTCAATTTGTAATCCATAATCGATAATTCTTTTCATTTCTTGGTCACTTGCACGAATGGTCGCATAGTATGCAGCTTCTGGTTCAAATATTAAGCGCATTTCATACAAATCTTTCGCATTAATTTTTGCATCTGTAAGCAATCCGAAATGTTGCATATGGTCAATATCCAAAGCTTCTTTTATAAAAGTCCCTCTACCTCTTTTGATTTCGACAATGCCATTTGTAACAAGGATTCTAATCGCTTCTCTTAAAGTAGTTCGACTAATATTCAATTCTTCCGATAATACATTTTCGTTAGGTAGCTTATCTCCAGGTTGAAAACGTTTCTCAATGACAATCATAGAGATAATGTCATCAGCGATGGAATCGGATAATCTTTTTTGAGTCATATATTTGTCCACACCTTATTTAGTATTAATATAGAATATAGTGTAAACGATCATTTATGTAAATGCTTATTTTTTGCGAAATGAAAAACCATGAATGCTGTTGGGTTATATAAAAGTTTGATCAAATGCACGTCTTATTATGTTAATTTCCCAAATATAAAAGAGCCTGTTTTGAAAAAAAGTTTGATAAAAACAGGCTCTTTAAACATTTTACGAAGACGATTTTTATAAAAAAAGTTTGATTATTTTCTACCTTTGTTGCTCAACAATCGCGCCCTATAATGGAACAGATGAGTTAGCTCAATTAGAAAAAACGTGCAAAAACCGCATTTTCCTTTTTTGAAACTTTTTCTTCTAATGTTTATATTGCATTAGACAATTTATCAATCGCTTCTTGTTCTGATGAAACAAAAAATATACTGTTTCCTTTATTACACTCATAAATGAAATCTTTCAGTGGTTTACTAGTATATGACGAAAAATCCCCTAAAATAGCAAACTTAATGTTGAGTTAATGAACTTTTGAAGGATTCCCCCTGCAAGTCTTGTACTAAGCTTGAAAAAATCTTCTGATATTGCTTCCTTGTTTAGTGTAATTCGATTACTGCCTGTTTCACTGCTAATCGTCATAATAAGATCCAATGCACTTTGTTCATCTTTTAGTAAAATTGAATCTGCATCAACTATTGCTATGATATGTCCGTTAGCTTCTGCCTTTTTTATTTTCATCTTTAATCCTCCATTCAAATACAATTATATAATTATCTTCATAAAAAAGCCTGCTTCAGTAGCCTTAACTTGTTTTAACTCTAAACACCATTTATCTTGAATACCACAACTGCGTTGCTCAATAATCTGGCCCTTTTCATGCAGAATAGGCGCAGATCCTTATTCCGGAAATGCGCCCTATAATTGAATAACCTTTTTTAAATATTACGTATTTTATTTCCTTCTACTAAGGCTTTCAAATTTTCTAAAGAGGCAGCAAAACCTTCCGAATTCATTGTTACTCTTGTTCCATTTGATTCATCTTTTAATGTAATTGATATTAGAATTTGTTGTGAATCTAAACGAAAGGCAAATTCCTGATAGGTAACAACATTCTCAATTGTTAAGGTCATTGGAAGTTTCTCTGTAATGTTATTATGTACACTAGGTATTAACGTAAAAGTAATTTTCTCACCAACATTCAGACTAGGAATTACCCAAGGTGAACCAGGTGCATACCACTGTGAAAGTTTATCTTCATTTATTATTGCGTTCCAAACTTTCTCTTTCTTGCTAACAATCCAAACAGAACTCTTATCTTCTTCATTACCCATAATTCTTACCCTCCCTTAATTTGAATTAATTATTTTAAGCCTTATACAAAAGTAATGTCCTATTGCTTAATACCAATTATTTCAAAATATACAAACTAACTCAAATCATTTACTACAAAAAGAGAGCTTTCCTTGTTCTTGAAAAGCGCCCTATTGCGGAATATCACTAGGTAAAGTAGCTGAATTGTTGATAGTTACTTTCCATGAAATTATTGTTGTACTATCACGTACATTATTTTCCTTAATCTCTTCTAATAATCTTTTAACACCATATTGATTGGATATCCCTTCGAAGGTATTAAATATTTCAATTGGGTTGTCAAAATTAGTATTTGGGCACTCAATAAGTCCATCGGTTGTTAAGAAAATATGATTTTCTCCTTTCCGTAATTCTTTCCTTCCAGAACTGTAACAAGGTACAGCTAAATTAAAAGTATTCTTTTGACCTACCCACTCATAAAAACTTCTATGATTCTGTTGAAATTCTCCTAGTGCTTTAAGTTCAGGATGAAACAAATAAAGAATGCAATCTCCTATCGACAGCCACCAAAGAAATTTTCCTTTCCTAACAACAAATAGGCAAGCAGTTTCTCCTTGGACATTTTGATTAGCTTCTCGAAAGCTTTGACCCTTAAAAATATTTAGAATGAAGGTGGATATGGTGTCGAAAGCTTCTACTGTCTGCATTTTTAAGATTTGTTGCACTGAGTCTCTTTCTTTTTCAAAGGTTTTAAGGACTAATTCTGCACTTTGTGCTGTATTATGAGCATCAAGAATAATAACAAACTCCCAATCTTCTTCTTGATTAACCCAAATTAAACATCCATCTTCATTCTTAAATTGCCCAGTTGAAGAGTTACCACCAAAATGACCTATTACAATATCGTTGTTCAACAATTCAGTGTGAACTTCATCTACATAATGTTTTTGGCTTCCTACCCATTGATAATCACTCATGATTAATCACCTTGTATTCATATTGGTCAACTATTTTTTAGTATACAAAAGAAATAAAACGATTTATAAGATTTATAACCTAAGAAAAGCACCCTTTTCATGCTGAATAGCTGCCAATTCCTTATTTCGGAAATATAATTTCGTTATTTATCCAACTTTACTTGCTATTAAAATATCTGTTATCTCGTCAACACAATTAACAATATGTGTAGGGTTAGTATCACTTAATTCTTTAAATGAACCATATCCATAAGTTACTCCGATAGAGTCAATACCAATATTATTTGCACCAATCATATCGTGTTTTCTGTCACCAATCATAATAAAATCATCTAACCTATGCTCATTGTACTTATCAAGTATGTATTGAATAATTTCAGTTTTTGATGTTCGTGTTCCGTCTAGATTACTTCCAACAACAAGATCAAAATAATGGTCAATGTTAAAATACTTTAGTATTTGTTCAGAAAATACAGTAGGCTTTGAAGTTGCAACAACTAAAATATATTGTTGTTCTTTTAATGATTTTAGTAGAAAAGGAATTTCCGAATATAGGTCATTCTCAAACATACCCTTATCCTTGAACCTTTCCCTGTAAAAATGAATTGCCTTTTGTGTACTCCCTTCATCAAAGTCGTAATATTCAGCAAATGATACTTGAAGTGGTGGACCGATAAAACATTCAAGTTTATCGATATTAGGTTCATCAATGTCCATTTTCTTTAACGCATATTGAACAGATTTAGTTATACCTGTTTTTGGGTCTGAAAGTGTTCCATCTAAATCAAATAAAATTATCTTATATTTGTTCATATAAAGCTTCCTTTCTGTATCAATTACCTTCCTCATTTTACCATAAAAAACTCAGAATTATTTAAATTTATTATCAAACTGTCCCGTTTACTCGATAATTCTTGCTCCATTAAATGGCCCTTAACATAAAGAAGGAGCCTAATTCTTGCTGCAGAATTGCTCCCGATTGCTTAATTAGGTTTTATGGATTATCTTTTTCTTCTCCTAGAGGAAATCCTTCAAATAAACGCCCACCGTACGGATCCAAAACCTTATCTACTAATTGAACAACCTTATTTTTCTCACCTGTTTTATAAAAAACATTAAAGGCTTCTACGAACTCTTCGGTAAATTTCTCATCATGTTGATTCAAAGCACGAATAATCCAGTTCGAAGAGCCAACCCACTAACGATTAGTTCTTAATACAAATTCGTGAACAAGATCAGCTAATGTGTTAGTTATAAATATTTCTTCAGCTCGGTTATTACTTCCTAAAAAATCATCAAGTGCATCAGTTATAAAGTATCGCTTTGTACTAACAATTTCTTCAGACCATATTTCAGGTCCCTTCTCTAATATATCTTTCGCTTCTTTTTTTATAGATTCTAAGATTCCTTCATCTCTTAAAATAATCCCTTCAGAAATCATTCTTGGCATAGAAGGCTTTGAAGCTTTGCAGTCCATTTCGATAAAGTATTTGTATGAAGTAAAATTATGGGCAAAAACCTCTATTGCCCATCCAAAGTCAAACATAGACTCTCTATATGATGAAGTAAGTCTTTTATCAAAAATGACAATATCAAGATCAGAAGTTTCTGTTGCCTCTCCCCTAACTACACTTCCTGCTATTAAAGCCCTTGGCAATTTGAAAAGTGCTTATCAATAAGATTGTTAGAGGTGAAGTGAATGAAAAGGTTTGATCCAGTTGTAGCAACGAAAGGCGTTTTTTCTTATTGAAGAAACGCGCCCGATTGCTGAATATCGTCATGTAAGGTATGTGGAGATCCACAGATGCTAAAGAAAAGCCCTCGTATGTTGAAGAAGTATTCACCTTAAAAAATCAATTTCTCATTGGAATTCAAATGTTACAGGTCTTAAAAATAGATCTTCTAATGTATCTTTTGCATTTTTATTCTCGAATAAAATCTCATATAAAGCGTTAGTAATTGGAAGTTCAACGTCAAATTGCTTGGATAATTCTCTCAATGCCCTTACAGTTGAAACACCTTCTGCTAATTTTTCAAACCTTTCACCTTGGACAAGTGCTTGACCAAATTTTCTGTTATGACTATACATTGAGAACAATGTTGCCTCATAATCACCTAAATGACTTAATCCATATATTGTTAGGTCATTTCCTCCCATCGCTCTTAATAGGCGAGATAGTTCCCTTGTACCTCTTGCCATAAGTGAACCTTTTAAACTGCTATAATTTAGTCCATCTAACATTCCTGCAGCTATACCCATAACATTTTTTGTAGCTGCTCCTATTTCATTTCCAATAAGATCTTGTCCATAGTAAAACCTAATTAAATCACTGTTGAGTTCCTGAACAATTTTCTTTGTGGTTTCAATATTTTTCTGATCCTATAACCATGCAATTTGGGATATTATTAACAAAATCTTGTACATGTCCTGGTCCTACCCAAACTGCTACATCGATATTTTTCCCAACGGCTTCACCAAATACTTGTGAAAGCCTTTTTCCACTAGTAGCTTCTAATCCCTTCATACATAGTATGAAGGTTTTCCCTTGTATTTCATTTAATGAGCTTAATTGACGTGCAAATGAACGTAATTCTTGTGCACTAATAGAAATGATAATAAACTCAGCAGATGAAACTGCTCTATATAATGAATTACTAAGTTCTATATCCTCTGGTAACGAAAGATAATCATTCTTTCTAGTTTCCTTAAGTCGAATGTAATTCCTTGAGTGTTCTCTTCCCCATAACGTTACATTATGCCCAACCTTATTAACATACCAGGCTATAAATGTGCCCCAACGCCCACATCCTAGAACTGAAATATTCATAAATCTCACCTTTTCTGAATTCATTTTCATTGCTTTGTTTCCCATTAAAAATTGGATTTACTGGCATCAGGATAAATTCGGTACGAGCAACAAAATATCCTTCCTGCCTTATTCAGCAATCCTGCCTTTTAACTTAATACCAATTATTTAAAAATTTCATCTTTTTCACAAAGCGTTATTCCAGAATCTGGCCCTAAAACGGAAATAAGCGCTGATCCTTTCTCCATGATAGCGCCGATTGCTGAACAAACATTTTTTTCTTGTCTTTTATTTATTAGAAGTATTATTTAAATAAATAAATTTGTGTTAATTATTACATCATATCAGGAATTAGACCCTATTCGTCTTAGACACGAAAAGGGACTAATTGAGTAACACCTTAGGAGTTTTGATTACCTTGCTGTTGTTGATCCTGTTCCTGCATTCCGGTTCCCATTCCCATCATATTTGAAGCCAGGGGCACCATGTTTTTCATTTTTCCGCCATTACCACTCATCATTTGATAAGCAGCAATACCAACACCAACTGAAGCGATAACAGGTAAGATATTATTCATGTTTGTCTTCATTCATATCACCTTTATTAATTGATTTGTTCAATATTTAGAACGATATTAGTTTGGCTAAAAATAATTAAAAACATATCAAGTTATTATTTCCATTTATACTTTATTTAGTAGATGAATAATAAAGCAATACTTTACAAACAGTATAATTATTATTCAATAAAAAAAGGAGAAACTTTATGAATCTAAAAAAGATCGCCCTTGGTTCTCTTTCTGCTTTTCTTTCACTTGGCTTACTGTTTGGATGCGGAACCCAACAAGTTGAACAAGAACCAGATCCAACAGAAGAACCTTCAGAAGAGAACGATGATGCGGTTCCAGGTGAAAATGGAAACGGAAATGAAAATGGTGAAGAAAATGAAATGCAAGAAGAACAAAAAGACCAATAATGATATGAGAAAGCTTTGCCCAAATAAATATTGGCAAAGCTTTCATATTTTTAGTAATAATCAATTAAGTTCGAAGCATGACTTTTAGGTATATCCTCAATAACAATAAATCTTTATAGATGTTTAAGAGGTCATCAGTTAAAATTCCCCGAACAGGTTATTCAAATGTGTATGGTTGAACAATTCCCAATAAGTATCGTTTTTTTCAAGCTATCCTTGTTCTGGATATGCGCCATTTGTTGAAGGACAAATGAGTATGGGGCAAGGAAACTTAAGTAGTGATACTGGCACAATTCTTAAGGTCTCAATATTCCCAAACAACGGGTGTCTAGGACTAATTTTTAGTGCAAAATTTAGAGCTCCTTTGTATATTTGAAATCTGACAATAGAACAATATAAAAAATACTCTTAATAAAATTGGGTCTCATAAAAAAAGTAACCTTTTTTAATGTATAGCCTATATAGTTGGATCAAAAACAATTATAGATAAAATGAGGTGTTTAAACAGATGTCAACTCTCAATGTGGACGGGATTAGTCTGTATTATTCGGTTAAAGGAGAGGGAATTCCTCTTGTTTTTATTCATCCTCCTGTACTCACTTCCACTAATTTCGAGTACCAAGTAGAAGAATTATCCTCCCATTTTCAAGTAATTACTTTTGATATTAGAGGTCACGGAAAGAGTCAGTATTCAAACAAACCAATAACCTTTACACTAATTGTTGAAGATATCAAACGTCTGTTGGATCACCTTGAAGTTGAAAAAGCATTCATCTGTGGATATTCTACTGGAGGCTCTATCGTATTGGAATTTTTGCGGACTTCTCCCGAGCACGCATTAGGAGGGATAGTAATTGGCGGATATTCTGATGTAAACGATATGTATTTAAGGCAAAAAATTTCTTTAGGAATAAAACTTGCGAAGGTTGATGCTATCTCTTTACTGGCATGGTCTATGTCAAAGACCAATTCAAATACACAAAAGCTGTTTAAAAAGTTGTTTACGGAAGCACGAAAAGGAGACGCCAGAAATATAGAACAGTATTTCCGATATAGTCTGCACTATAATTGTACGGATCAACTAGGTAATATTGATCATCCAATTATGCTAGTCTATGGTGAGAAGGATAAACCATTTCATCGTTATGCCAAACAATTGCATGAGAAATTACCATTGAATGAATTAAAGTTTATTGAAAAGGTAAACCATCGGATTCCTACTAAAGCTGCAAATAAGTCGATATTCATAAATTTTACAGGCGATGATATCACAATCAGCCACCTACTACTATTTGAATATCGTAACTGTCCTACCGCAAGCAGGCTCAGGCCCACTGTCATCAACCTAAGATTCCTTGAAATATAACATATATATCCAATTTTATTTTTATAGATGTTGCTCTACAATCTGGCCCGATTGCTGAACAAAAAGTCCTGCATCAATACAGGACTTTTGATCAAACTTTATTATAAGTTATCAATCTTTTTTATAAATTATCGAACTTTTTTACAACCTATAAATTTTAATTTAAATCAACAAATGCGAGAACATTCGTGGAAAGAATTTATTCATTATTGGTTGTTACTAGTGGCGCGTTTTCGTCTTGCACCCATTCTGTCATGGAACCATCGTATACAGCGACATCTTTACGGCCTAGTGTATATAGAATGAAAGCATTCCATGTAGCAGCAATCCCACCGCCACAATATGTGATGACTTTTTTAGATTGATCAAATACACCGGTCGGCTCAAAAATTTCACGTAAATTTTCTTCATCTTTAATGAGAAGTGATTCATCATCTGATAAGTCGGCAAAGAAGACATTTTTACTATTAGGAATATGACCGGGACGACCGTAAGTGTTTTTCTTACCACTAAAGACATCTGGTGATAAACAATTCATAATAATCATGTTTGGATCATCTATCGCTTTTTTGACATCTTCTTTTGTAGCTAATAATTCCCGTCTTCTTCTACCATTAAAGGTTGCTTTTGGATAATATTCAATCCCAGACTTAATTTCTCTACCTTCTTCTTTCCATTTTCTAAACCCGCCGTTTAAGATTGAGACATTATCAAATCCTTCGAAGCGAAGTTGCCACCAAACACGTGATGCCCAATCAGATGCGGCATTCGGGGAGCCGACTTCAGCGATTTTGTCATAAATAATCACATGCGTACCATCACCGACACCCAATTTTTCAATCCCTTCTACGAACCTTTCTCGAGATGGCAATGTAAATGCTTTTGGATCATCTGGGTTTGCTAATTCGTTTACTACGTCCGCATGCACAGCACCCGGAATATGCTCTTCTTTATATGCGTCTCGTCCGTTCGTTACAGAGTAAAGTCCATCACCATCTGGTAACTTTAAGAAAGTCGTCGCGTCTAGTATGCGGATATTTTCATCATTTAAATGTTCCTCTAACCATTGGGTTGAAACAATTGGTGGAATCGTTTTGGTCATACTCTTCTCTCCTCTTTCGATTTTTGATTAATATAACATTATACCCATCTGTATACAAGGAATTAGGTTTGCAATGTTCATTTTTATGAAACAAACCATTATATTTTCATATTCCCTATTTATAAAGGTTAGAAACATTGATAAAAGCTTAATCATAATCATTATTTTATGAAAGCTTTCGAGCAAAAAAAACACTCTCCCTAAACCTGTTCATTGAATAGAGAGAATGAAATTAAGTAAAGACATTCGACATTCATACCAATAATTATAAGAAAATATCTTTTCGATTCGTCTCTACATTACAACTCAATCTTGCTACATAAGGCCCTCCTTTATGGAGGAAAGAAACAACGGGAAAAAAACCGATTCTTATTTTAATCGGTTTTTAAAATAATTTCCTATTAATAGAGGGTGCCTTCTGCTTCTTTTGTATAAATTTTCACCTGATCAAGTGCCCCATCTTTTAACTTAGTTACCCATTCTGGATCTGCAAGTAGGGCACGACCGATTGCCACGTAATCATATTCACCAGCATTCATTTTTTCATCGACAATTTTAAGATTTTTTTCAATGGTGATTTGTGCATTATCTTCACTACTTAAATATGCGCGATTAATGCCAATGGATCCAACTGCAATTGTTGGTTTTTGTGTGATTTTCTTTGTCCACGCAGCTAAGTTATATGTAGGGTGTTCATCTACAAATTCTGGTTCCCATATGCGTCTTGTTGAACAATGAAAAATATCTACACCCGCTTCAACTAAAGGTAATAATATGGTCGCAAGTTCCTTACTATTATTCGCTAACTTGGCTTTGTAATCTGTACCCTTCCATTGAGAATAGCGGAAAACAATTGGAAAATCGGGACCAACACTTTGTCTGCATGCCTTAACGACCTCTGCTGCAAATGTAGAGCGTTCCTGTAGGTCTCCACCATACTGATCTGTCCGTTTATTAGTCAGTTCCCAGAAAAATTGATCAATTAGATAACCGTGAGCTCCGTGTAATTCGATGCCATCAAATCCAATCTCTTTGGCAGATTTAGCAGCCTTTGCATACGCATCAACTAGGTCATGTATATCTTCTTCTGTAAGTACCTTGATTTGATCAATTTTCTTTCCTTTTAACGTGATTCCTGAAGGACTGACAGGCGGTGAATCGATGTTAGGTAGACTCCCGGCTTTTCTTGCTGCACCAACATGCCATAATTGTGGAATAATCTTCCCGCCGGCTTCATGTACTTGAGCTACTACATTTGCCCAACCTTTTAGTGCATCCTCGCCATAAAAAAGGGGAATTGTTTCACCAGCAACTGCTGATGGATGATCAATCGCTGTGCCTTCAGTAATAATAAGGCCTACACCATTTTCTGCTCTCCTGCGATAATATTGTGCTACCTTTTCATCTGGTACACCATTTGGTGAGAATCCTCTTGTCATTGGTGCCATTACTACCCTGCTTTTTAATTGCCCATTTCCAAATGACACCTTTTCCAATAAACTATGCCCTGCAATTTTTTCTACCATCTTTATCACTCCTTGCTTTCATTTTACAAAGAATGCTAACAAATACAAGTAAAATGCTTTCAATTAACAGAATATTTTATTCGTTTATCACTGCATAAAAAAACATTTCAACAAAAGGGATTGAAATGTTTTCTCTTTATTAGGAATCAGCTCTTTTAATTTCTTCAGGTTTAAAGCCATAAATGACAGAAACACCTAAATATAAAGAAAAGAAATCCAAGAACCAATTATTATTCCTTTCCTTTGTGTGAAGACAACGAAAGATCTCTTGGAACTGCATGCTTTCATTTGCCTTCACCACGGGGGTGATTCCGAAATATTTAATTACCGTATCTAAATTTAAATGTTTTGCAATCTTCAAAACATCCTCTAATAGTGAATAATAGATTGCGATTTCCTTTTCCTGAAATAGTTTAATCATTTGCGTATTTAAGTTAGTTAATAATAACCGTCCTTCTTCTTCATTCACAACAGGAACTTGATTTAACATTTCTTTTATATCGATTTTAATCACCTATTTTTCCAATTTTAATCATCTTAACGAGTTGAGAGTTATACTTGCAAAGGTTTATCAAAAACATAAATCGTCATCGCAATATCTTTTTCTAAATCAATATCAGTAAAAATATTGATTAATTGAGCACCAACGAGTCCTTCAAGTTTTTCAACCTTTTCTTTATCGCTATATAATTGTTTGATAAGGGTTGTTCGAGCTTCATGGACTACTTGGTAGCCTTTCGTTGATTCAATCATGAACTTCTCGACATTTGTTAAGTTCCCTTTCATTTCCGTAATCGCCCAACAGCCTGTAAATTTTGTAGTCATTTCTCTTGGCCCATTGCCTACATGTTTTTTTCGAATTTCTCTTATAATCATATTGAATTGATGTTCGATATTCATTAAAAGCGTCCTCCAATAATAAAGTCACAGTTTTTCCAGGTAAGTGTATAGCGCAAATGTAATCTTATGGTCCTCCATGTGATCATTAGATAAACCTATTCCTTTATGCATACAATAAGCCCGCCATAAAATAGTTTGTTTACGCAAACTATTTTATGGCGGGCTAATAGCAAAGCAGCAGACGCTACTCGTTATCCATCTCACCATTCACCTATTATTATATAGTAATAGGCAATATCTTTACCTATTAGCCATATATTACTTATATAAGTATAATTTCTTTCTCGAAAAATATCAATATTATAGAAAAAAATTGCTTTCTCTTCTATTCGATATCGTAATAATCTTATAGTTGCTTTGCAAGCAAAGGTACTACATTACTAAAGTAATCAAACTCCCCATCTCCTTTTAATCCAGCAATTTTAAATTCTTTTTTAATTATCATTATCGATATATTAACCTCGCCTATTTTCTTATCTAAAATATTCTATTATATCTATTCAACAAAAAATCCCTTCCTTCCTGTATTGAAGTAGGGATTTCATACTAATTATTGAACATTTATTCAACTACCTTGCCCTGTTAATTTAAGTACATTTTTTTCACAATCCCATTAGTGTAATCCTATTGAGACTCAGTTATTTTTACATAAAAGAGGGATTTCAAGCGTCTCAAATGACTCGTCTCAAAGGTATGAACGTTTTTAAATCTTTAAATTTAGAGTGATAAGCAGATTAAAGTTGTAAATCCGCACTTTTGAGACTACCCCGATATGAACTTAAAGAATTTGTTCTGCTACCAATTCTGAAAGAGTTTTAATTCCATAGTCAATTTCATCTAAGGATGCATAAGAATAAGAAATTCTCAAATATTGATCAGAGTGATACTCATACAAATCTCCAGGGTGAACAAGTATTTTCCGACGCAAGGCTTTTGTAAAAAGCTGGTACATGGATATACCTTTATTTAACTTAAGCCAGATGAAATATCCGCCTCTAGGGATATTCCATGTACCGATGCTAGTAAAGTATTTCTTTAATGCTTCAAGAGCAACATCTCTTCGAATCTTAACATTTTTCCGCATAATATCGTTATGCTGATAATAAAGGCCACTAGAAAATAGTTCTGTGGTTACATTTTGGGAGAGTGAGCTGGTTCCATAATCAGTTTGCATTTTTATATCTGCCAATCTTTTAATGACTTTTTCTGATCCAACAATCCAACCAATCCTGAGACCAGGACTTAAATTCTTCGATAATCCACCAATATATAAAACAAGTCCGTTGTTATCAAATGCCTTGATTGGCTGTGGAGGTTTTTCATCAAACCAAATCTCCCTATATACATCATCCTCTATAATAGGCAAACGGTCCCTATCACACGCTTCAACAAGCGTTTTTCTTCTTTCAAGTGACATGACACTACCGGTAGGATTTTGAAAAGTAGGTATTGTAAAAAGAATTTCTCCTTTTCTCCGCCTATGTCGATCAACCAATTCTTTTATTTCTATACCTTCTCCATCCTGCTTGATTCCCGAAAGTTGCATTCCGAACGATTGAAAGGTTCTAAGAGAGTAAAGGTAGGATGGCTTTTCAACATAGACTACTGAGTTTGTGTGCAAAAGGCCAAGGCAAATAAGCTGAAGTGCCTGCAAAACACCAGAGGTAATCAAGATTGAGGATGGATCAGCTTCTATTCCTATTGTTTTAAGGTACGTGCTTACCTCTCTTCTTAGATTGATATTCCCGTTCGGTTCTTCATAACCCAGCGATGTCATAGACTGTGACAGTTTTTTTAGTACGCCCTGAATCATTTTGTTAGGTATTAATTCAGGGGAAGGTTCACAGGATCCCATTCGGATGATACCAGGTTGGAATTCAGCTTGATTGATCTGCTGCATTATATTTTGATTTGTTTGATGTAATCCCGAAGATATATAGGGATGCCAATTATGTGAATGATTAATGGACATTAATGTCCATGTATTGTTTATTACTTTTGTACCTCCACCAGCATTACCGCTAATAAGGCCTTCAGCTGCCAGCTCTTCAAGGGCAGATACTACGGTACTTCTGTTTACACAGAAAATTTCAGAAAGCATCCGCTGACTTGGCAATTTGAAACCAACTGGCCATTCTCCAGTTACTATTTTATCTTTTATGAAATTAACAATCTGTATATCCAATCGATATGGATTGTTTCTATCAGGTTTCCAGTTGATATCAAACATAAATTCCCTCCAAAAACATAGTATTTTCACCATATCATTTGGTTGGTTAATTAACAACCAAGAATGGTTGGAGACTTTTTGTTGTTATTCAAATACAATTACATTAAATCTTTTCAAAAACCCTAATGGTAATAGGCACAGGAGTTCAGGCGTTTTTTTTAAATAGCCGCCACTCTATCTCAAGTTCAGACAATTAACAAGGTATATATATAACCCTGTAAAATATGAAAATGCATTAATATACCAGTCTTCAATAAAAACGGAACTCGGTAAAATCATAAATGATATCAACGATAATTATAATAAGAGCTGGAAACAAAGAATTGTGTCAGTTCAGTTTGTAGCTGTAAGAAATCCAATGAAAGCTTTGGAAGTAACCGATGCAGTAATTACGATTACGCCTTCGCGAAAACCATTGATTTTTAAGGATTGGATTAAGCCAGGCAAACATATCAGCTGTGTGGGGGCAGACATGACTGGAAAACAGGAAGTGGATGAAAAGATTTTGAGGTTGTTTCTGTATACGAAGATGATATAAAACACGTATCGACAGTGGGAGAAACAAAAAGTGCTATAAGGGCTGATATATTAGGCAAAAACAGTTTGACTGAAATTGGACCATTCTTACTTGGAAATGCGAAAGGACGTACAAGTGATGTAGAAATGACGATTTTTGATAGTACTGGCATAGCATTGCAGGATCTTGCAGTTTCAAAATATATTGTATCAAAAGCAGAAGAAATGAATGTCGGGACAATCGTACAAATATAAAATCAATATCTAATTTGGAGGGATCATATTATGAAGATAAAAGTTTATACATTAAATTCATTTGCAAAATCCATTGAGGGAGGGAACCCTGCCGGGGTGGTACTTAGCGCTGATTATCTATCAGAAGAGGACATGAAAAAAATAGCAGGTATCATCGGCTTTAGTGAGACTGCTTTTGTCATGAAGTCAGACCTTGCTGACTTCAAGGTTAGATTTTTCACACCTAATGAAGAGGTTGACTTTTGTGGCCATGCAACAATAGCAACGTTCTATACACTTTGCAACCAAGGCTATATTAAACCAGGGAAATATTCTCAAGAAACAAAATCTGGAGTTTTAAATGTAGAAGTAATGGAAGACTTATCCATAATGATGGATCAAAATGCACCAAGCTATTATGAAATAATAGACAAGGAGGAAATTGCAGATTCCTTAAATATTACTATAGATGAAATGTTAGGGGATCTACCAGTGCAAATTGTATCTACTGGTCTTAGGGATATACTTGTACCGATTAGAAACTTAGATATATTAAATTCTATAAAGCCAAATTTTGAAAAAGTATCTGAGATCAGCAGTAAATATAATACCATTGGATATCATATCTTCACCCTTGAATCACTTAAGGATTCAAATGCTCACTGTAGAAATTTGGCACCTCTATATGGAATTCCAGAAGAATCTGCAACTGGTACATCCAATGGTGCCCTTTCATGTTATTTATATAAATATGGTAAAATCAACTCTGAAAAAGAGATTAATCTGTCTGTTGAGCAAGGTTACTCTATGAAAAAACCTTCTGAAATAGTTATTGAGTTAACCACTCAAGGGAAAGAAATTATTGAGGTCAAGGTGGGCGGGAAAGCGTTGAATTTCTCTGAAACAGAGGTTGAAATATAATGAATGTAAATTTTAAATCAAAGAAATATTAAGACAGCCGGATTAGGTGTTGTGTTACATCTAGTATGGCTGTTTTTCTTTATTAAATATTCTTTAATTGTCGGTTATTAGAGCGTTATTGTGATGAATGAGGGCTTAGATGGTAATATCAATGGACCTGTCGATTACAGTGCTTATCCTATGTTTGCTTTTTTTGATATGGCATGGTTCTGATGAGAAATAGACAATAACAACGTGGTTTCAGAAGAAAATAAAAAACTACTCGAAAAAACCTTGCTTTCGCGGAGCTTATCGCTACGAACGTCATGCAAGGTTTTTTAATTCAATGAAATATACTTTTTATAATTGTAATTGTTTTTCTTTCGTTAGAGTTAGCTTACTTTTTTTGAAAGAATCCCTCAACATGTTGAGATGTAAAATCGGATAATTGTGCAAAGTCATATTGGGGATTGCGGTCTTTGTCAATGACCACAGACCGTACACCTTCATAGAAGTCACTATGGCTTAAAAAATTTCTAGCAAGTATGAAGTCTGTTTCTAAGCAAGTTGTGAGAGATTGTTCTTCACCGTCAATCAGTTGCTTAAGTGTGACTTTAAGTGATGAAGGTGATTTAGATAATAAGATATCACTTGTCGTTGTAGCGAAATCACTAGGATGTTCACGAAGAGAGTGTAGAATCTCTTCTAATGTTTGAAAAGAAAAGTGCAAATCAATTTCTTCTTGTAATTGTGATAACTTACTTTCTCCGCTTTCGTCGTTGGCGTACTGGTTGAGTAAATCATTCAAGTTATAATCGAGATTTACATCTAACCAATTCATATTCTCTAGATTTTCTAAGAGGGAGTTAAATTGTTCACTCTTGATGAAATAATCAGCTCCTCCTATGTAGAGAACATCAGATGCATGTATCGTCTCTGCCGTCAACGCTAAATAACGGCCAATATAGCCTGGAGCTTTGTTAAGGAAATAGGCTGCACCGACATCAGGGAAGAAGCCAATATTCATTTCAGGCATGGCCCACTTCGTCCGTTCAGTTACGATACGATAGTTTGCCCCATAAGTCAGTCCAACTCCCCCGCCCATTACAATACCATCAAGATAAGCAATAATGGGCTTTGGATAGTCATAAATTAATTGATCTAATTCATACTCCTCTTTAAAAAATTGCATTGCCAGACTTTTATTTTTTTCATTCAAGCGGGCATCGTATAAAGCTTTTATATCTCCACCTGCACACAAGCCTTTTTCTCCTGCTCCTTTGATCAGAATTATCTGTATGTGATTATTGTTTTTCCATCGCAGTAACTTTTCTTTAAGTGGTTGAACCATTGCTAAAGAAAGTGAGTTTAGCGCTTTCGGACGGTTGAGTGTAATCACACCTAACCCTTTATCATTTACTGTGAAGAGTACTTCATCTGTCATACAATCTCTCCTTCCATTTTTTTTAAAACCAACGTTCAGTTACGACTTTCTTTCTTGTATAAAATTGAACACCATCTTTTCCGTTAGTTCCTAAATCTCCATAAAATGATGATTTGTTACCAGCAAAAGAGAAAAACGCCATAGGAGCAGGTACATTCACATTTACACCAATCATACCTGCATCAATCTTCTCCCTGAAAATTTGTGCTTCTTTACCACTAGATGTATAAATAACAGCTCCGTTGGCAAATTTTGATTGGTTCGTTAAGGCGATACCATCTTCAAATGTTTTTACTCTAACGACACTTAAGACCGGTGCAAAAATCTCATCTTGCCAAATTTTCATATCGGATGTTACATTGTCAAATATTGTTGCACCTACATAATAACCATCTTCTGTCGTCTCTGTATCCCTACCATCTACGATTAAATTGGCTCCCTCTGATACCCCTGAGGCGATATATTGTAACACACGGGATTTATGAGTGTCACGAATGAGTGGTCCAACAAAATGCTCTTCAAACCGACCATCCCCGACAGTAAGTTTTTTCGTTTCTGCTACAAGTAGGTTCATAAAGTCATCTGCTATATCTTCTACAACGGCTACCACAGAACAAGCCATACATCGTTCCCCACTACTTCCAAACGCTGCGCCAATAACACCTTGAACCGTTTTTTCTAGATGACAACTAGATGATACAACTGCGTGATTTTTCGCACCAGCTAATGCTTGTACTCTCTTTCCGTGAGCGGTGCCAGTTTGATAAACATGTTTGGCGACCGGCTCTGACCCAACAAATGAAATTGCACGAATTTCTGGATGATCTAATAAGCGATTAACCACGTCTTTTCCTCCATGTACAAGGTTTAGTACCCCTTTAGGAAAACCTGCCTCATAGAATAACTCTACGAGTCTACCAGCCAAGATCGGCGTTCTTTCAGAAGCTTTCAGTATAAATGTATTCCCACAGGCGATTGCCAGAGGAAACATCCATAAAGGAACCATCATTGGAAAGTTAAAAGGGGAAATCCCAGCAACAACACCAAGCGGATAGCGCCAAATTGAGCCATCTATCCCTTCGGCAATACTAGGAAGTGCATCTCCCATCATTAAATTAGGAGTGGAGGTTGCGAGTTCAACGACTTCAATTCCTCTTTGTACCTCACCACGCGCATCCTTTAATGTTTTTCCATTTTCCTCTGTAATAATTTGAGCGAGGTTTTCTTTTTCCTCTTTTAACAAATGAAGATATTGGTAAAGCAGACGCGCTCTATTTGGGACGGGTACTTCAGCCCACTTAGGATAGACCGCAGCAGCAGCTTTGACAGCTAAATCAACATCTTCTTTACCAGAAAGGGGGACGTAAGCAATAATTGTCCCATTCGCCGGGTTCGGTACGGCTTCCACTTCCTTACTGCTTGAATCAACCCATTCACCATTAATATGGTTTTTCATTGTTGGAATTTCTGTTTTAATCATTCCTTCATCCCCGTTTCTTTCGCATTTTTTGTTTGATCATTTTTCACTTTTTCATAAAGAACAGCCATATCTTGGCTACCATAACCCTCGTTTTCAGCATTTTTGTATATATTTAATAGTAATTCACTAACTGGCAATTGCAATTCGTGTTCCTTGGCTAAATCAAGCGCGAAACCAAGATCTTTATTTAATAGCTGCAAGGTAAAACCGGGACGATAATCTTCGTTCGCGATAAAACTTTTATAGTTTCTTTCATATATCCGACTTTGGCCGTAGCTCACATTCAACATCTCAAATAATTGTGCTAAATTAATGTTGCTTTTTTCTGCCAGATTTAAGGCTTCGCTTACACCAGCAGTATAAAAACCGATAAGTAAGTTATTGATTAATTTGACTGCAGTTCCGCTTTCAATTCGTTCATTCACATGAAAAATATTCTCTCCAAGAATATTTAACAATGGTTGGGATTGCTCGAAAGCTTGTTTAGGACCACCGACCATAATGGTTAAAGTACGATTTTCAGCACCGATTACACCCCCACTGACAGGAGCAGCAAGAAAATGAATGCTCTTCTTTTTTGCTTCTTCTGCTAATTTTTGATTCAAGCTAGGAGCAACCGTACTTGTATCAATCAGGACAATGCCTTCACGTCCTTTTGTAATCAATCCTTCCTCACCTAAATAGATTTCTTCCACCGCTTTCATTGAAGGTAAGCTTGTGAAAATAAAATTTACTTGCTTTATGATATTATTGATAGATAATCCAATCACACCTCCCGACCTTAGCAATGCCGCTTCAGCATCTTTGTTGAGGTCGACGCCGTACACTTCATTGCCTTCTGATAATAAGCTTTGCGCCATCGGTAAACCCATATTCCCTAATCCAATAAAACCGATTTTCTCACCCATCATTTAAGCTCCCTTCATTTCAGTAATTTTGGTTGATCAATAAGTATTTGTGCTAATTGCCTTTTTTTCAATAACAGATTGCTGTAGAGTGGGATTTGGTAATTTTCAATGTTTGCGAATGCAACGAATCGTTCTTTTTCATCAAGTATCGCTGCTGAAATCAGGCTAATCGTTTGTTGTTTCAAATATTGAAAGCATTGTTCGCATATAATATCAGTCGCTAAATCTTTCCACTTTTGATTTTGTTTTCGATGTTGCAGTTTTGATGTCCGCATATAAGTCGATTCCATTGTGTATAGTTCTGTGATGATATTAGCTAAAAGACGTGCATACTGCTGTTCCCTATTTATATCAATTTTTGCATTTGAAACCGCTTCCAAAGACAGCGATAACAGTTCTTTTCCTAACTCAATAAATTGGCTGTTTCTATCTTGGTGTAATGGTGTAGGGGTATTGATTGTGATATCTTTAGATGAGTGTTTGTGAAGTAAGTTTTTTGCTATGGTTAAGCGATTGATTTCGTTTGTTCCTTCAAAGATACGACTGATTCGAGCATCCCTATATAGTCGCTCAACATCGTAATCTCTCATATAACCGTATCCACCGTGAATTTGAACGGCCTCATCTGTTACATGCCCAAGCATTTCAGAGCATCGTACTTTGTTTATGGCACATTCCATTGCGAATGCTTTTAAAGAGGTGATTCCTTCATCTGTTGGAGCTTGATCAATCATATCTGCTGTGCGATAAGCGGCACTTTCACTTGCATAAATAGATGTCACCATTTCAGCTAATTTTTCTTGTATCAACGTAAATTCAACCAGCGCTCTATCAAATTGTTGTCTCTCTTTCGCATAGCTAAGAGAAAAGTTGAAGGCTTGTTTAGCTGTGCCAATATTCGAGAAAGCTAGCTTCAATCTAGCAAGATTTAATATATTCATGGCAACTTGATGACCTTTTCCTTTTTCTCCTAGTATATTAGCGGATGGCACAACGACATCTTCCAATATAAGAGTAGCTGTTGATGATCCATGAATACCCATCTTTTCTTCTTCTGCACCAATAGATACGCCTGCTATGTCTCTTTCAACAATAAAAGCAGTCATCCCGTCATTTGTTTGGCAAAACACAACAAACACATTTGCTATGTGAGCATTGGTAATCCATTGTTTTTCCCCAATTATTATCCAACTATCACTCTTGCTGTTGTAAATAGCTCTTGTTTTCGGTGAAAGTGCGTCCGATCCAGCTCCTGCTTCCGTTAAGGCATAAGCACCAATCCAATCCCCGGAGATGAGTTGTGGTAAATACTTTTGTTTTTGTGCTTCTGAACCAAAATAAACATACGGTAATGTGCCAACACCTACATGAATATTATACGAAACACTAAAAGCCCCACCGTATCCTATCTTTTCAGCTATAAGCCCGGATAATTTTTTACCAAGTGCAAACCCGCCATAATCCTCAGGTACATCAATAGCTAGTAGACCTAGTTCCCCTGATTTTTGAAACAGATTCTTAGCCACTTCATAGTTCTTTTTTTCTAATGAATCTATTTGGGGCAACACTTCATTCTTAATAAATAATTCTGCCGTTTGTGCAATGAGTTGTTCCTCTTCAAGAAAATCTTCAGGAGAAAAAATATCTCCCTTTTCTTCTAGTGTTTTTTTTAGCTTCGCCATCGTGCACTCCCTTTACATCTTTCTATCTCCTTTGATTGAGCGCTTGCTCAAATCAGTAGCAAGAAGCAAACCACCTTCAAACAAAAAACAACTCCTGTTAAAAGAAGTTGTTAAGTAACGAGTGGACAAACAAATAAACATGTGTTGAGTAATATACATGTTCTTCTATCCGCACTTAACACCCCCTATCCGCGTAGGTAATGATGTTGGCTAAAACAGGCAGGTCTCCTGGCTTATGGTCGTGGCGGATTTGTTCCTTCCCTATTCAATAATGAATAAGTGGTTATGTACAATCCGCTCGCAAATACAGTTGCGGGACAGCACCGGAGTCTAACCGGTTTCCCTTTTAAGCTTGATGAACAAGCACCTGTTTATTTAGCTTATTTAGTTTTCACACTAACAATATATCAATTTTTCGGAAAATTTACAATTTATTTTTTAGAATATGTATTCTCAGCTTAAAATGATGAAAAAGTTAGGCTCTTTATCATTTTTCTTCCAACCACAATATAAGCTAGAGTCATTGATTAAATCCACTCCTACAACCCGAGTAGAAGAAAGCCTAATTCTTCATTTTGACCGATCGTTTGATGTAACATGAAAGGTTTATATAAATTTACCACCAAAAAGAGAAACACGCCTCCTAGATTGCAGTGGCGTGTTTTTCAAGTTTACTTAAATAAGTTAAGAAGTTTCTCGAAGAATCCTACTTTATCTTTTGTTTCTTTTACATCTTCTTTGTTATCTTTTATTTTAATCTTATCTGTTTGGATGACAAATTGGACTAGTTCCAACTTTTCATTATTTTTATCTGATACAAAAGAAATTGGCTCATAATCAGATTTATCATATTGCGATATCATTTCATCCACTTCTTTTGTCACCTCATCAGGAATGTCTTTAGTTGCATCATGTAATTGTCCAGTTCCATTATGAAGCGAGCCAGCTCCTTTGGTTAGTTGCTCAGCTCCAGATAGAGAACCGCTAATTCCTTCATGGATGTCACTATATGATGTACTTAATTCAGAAACACCGCCTGTATAAGCAAGTAACCCTTGGTGGAATTGATTATAGTTAGATACCATTTCTTCAACACCAGATGTCAATTGTTTTAACCCTTCATCAATGTCAATTTGAAGAATAGATTCGTCTATATTAGATGATATTGCACGAAGGTTACCTGCTGCTTCTCTCATTGATTGACTAAAGGTTGATAGCGGTTCAACCATGTCTGTAAGGTTATCTTTGGCTAGTAGTAGAACTTCTTGAGCAGCTTTTGTCCCTCTATAGGTTTCTACCAATTGATCAATTACCTCTTTATCCGCATTACTTTCATATAATTTATTTATCTCTTTATCTGAAATTTGGTTATCTGGTATCTGCTCCAGAGCACGATTGATTTGTGTTTTTACCTCATTATAATTAACAACTACTTGGTCTACATCATTTGCTGCTTGTTCTAGATTATCCGCTACCTCAGGCAGATCGATTGTTACATTCTCGAGTTCCCCAATACCACTTACGCCACTGGCTTGTTTCATCTCATCTTTAATCAAAGATAAAGTATTATTTATTTGTGCTGATCCTTCTGTTAATTGGTTACCAGACTGACTTAATTCATTTAGTCCTTTTTTATATTGTGCAGACCCACCCTCTAAAGACCGTAAGCCTGATGATAGTTCATTCATTCCTATTGCTAAGTCTCCGACACCATGATGAAGGTCACCAATTGCCTCAGTTAATGAGTGAAACTCACTCGTCAATTCTTCAGTATCTGGGCTATCAATGGCAAGTGAAGCAGGTAAAGCAGATATTTGCACACCTTCTGTTTCAAAATGATTTGTTTCTGCCTCAATCGTAAATACTTCTTCCTGCTCCGGCATAACGGTAAAAGTGAGCTGCTTATCTTTGCCGGATTGTGCAACAGTGGCATTCTCGGCTTTTATCTCCTTGAATTTTTCAGTGTTCAGCGGTACGCTAATTTGCAGCATATAATTTTCAGAGAATGAAGAACGCTTACCTTCATTCGCTTCTACAGCAATTTCCATTTTTATATCGCCCGATTTACCAGCTAAATTTTCTGGTTCAACCTTTTTATTATTAAGGTAATAATTAATTGTAAAACGCCAAGGTAACTCAAAGTTATTTGGTAAGTTTCCTTGATAATAGTAATTTTCTTCTTTTGCTTGTAATGTGATCTGATCATTTTCTTTGCTAATTTTTGATGTGTCAGTTAGATTTTTAACCTTTTGGTAATTCCCAAAATCTTCTATCACACCAGGTTCTATCAGTTCAAACGAATTGACAACATATAATTCGGTTAGGTTACCGTCTGCTAGCAAGTTAGCATAAATCACTTCATTTTTGTTTGCTACTTTCCCTTTACTCATTCCGCCTTTAACTGTTTGTGATTCAGCATGTATATTCATCACAGGAAAGAAAAATAGGGAAGCAGTGATAAGCATCCATTTAATGATCTTCATGTTTTTCCTCCTTGTTACTAAAGTCCATTTGTAGAGATGTTTTTTGAATCAATTTATCACATAGTAATAATAATGCAGGTAGAAAAAGGATAACGAGTAAAAACGCGAGCAATGCTCCTCTACCTAATAATAATCCAATAGAACCGACGATTGGATTTGAAGAAGTTAGCCATAATATAAATCCGACACTAGATAAAATGGAGGCAGACACGATAATGGAAAATAATTTCTCATCAATTGTTTTTCTCATCGCTTGTTTTGGAGAAAGTTTTCCACGCTTATGCTTATAAGTCTCTGTTAATAAAATGGCATAATCGACCGTTGCTGCAAGCTGTACAGTGCTAACGATGAGATAACCAATAAATACTAATGACGTATCGGTAAAATAGGGTATGGCGAGATTAATCCAAACAGAAGATTGTATTGTTAATAATAAGATAATCGGTAATGATAATGATTTGAATGTGACAAGTAACACGAATCCAACCGCGATAACGGTTAAAGTATTTACTAAAGAATTATCTTCTGTAACCGTTGATTTCATATCATAAAGTGCAACACTTTCGCCTAAAGTTAACGCTTGATTACCAAAATACTTAGTACCTATTTCCCTTATCTCTTCTACTAATTGAAAAGGAATATCTCCTTCTGTTCCTGCATCAGTATTAATGATGATTCGACTGTAATTATTGGATAAGAATTGTTCCTTTGCTTCCTCCTCTAAATATTCTTGCGGAATAGTCGAACCAACCATATTCGTGTAGCCAATTACATTTGAGACATGGTCAACCTCTTCAATAGATGCAATCATTTCTTTTTCTTTACCTATTTCATTATTAGGTACCAATAATACTACAGCGGTTGATTCGCCAAATATTTCTTCTACTTTTTGGATGTCTTGCCCTAACCTAGTACTGTCAGGTTGATCCCCCATTCCATAAGTAAATGAGGTTTCTTTTTGTGCTAAAAAGCTTGGTATAACGAGAAGTAAGACGAAAATCAAGACCGGAAACCTTAACTTTAATGTTTTTTTTCCAATACCTTTAAAATTTGGTATTAATGATTTGTGCTGTGTTTTTTCAATCCAATGATGGAATAATAATGTAAGTGCTGGAAGGAATACCATCACACTTATAAAACTTAAAATTATTCCTTTAACAAGGTTTAAACCTAGGTCTGATCCAATCTCAAAATCCATAAACAATAATGCAATAAATCCAAATAGAGTTGTAGATGCGCTCGAGGCAATGACACTAAACGATTCTTTCATAGCTAGTTTCATAGCTTCATTTGGCTCATGCCCTTGTTTACGATAATCTTGAAAACTATGTAATAAAAAGATAGCGTAATCCAAGGAAACAGCTAACTGCAAAATTGGTGCGACTGATTGTGTCACAAAGGACACTTCTCCTATAAAAACATTACTCCCTAAATTAATAATTACCGATACACCGATAGCCGTTAAGAAAAAGAGCGGTTCAACCCAAGAGTTTGTCGAGAGAACTAGTATAATGATAATAATGGGAATAAGTATCCCTGCAGCGAGTAACGTTTCTTGCCCTGTCATTTTCTGCTGCGTAGCTGTATTTGCAGCTTCGCCAATAAGTGATCCCTTCTCACCAATTATTTGATATATATCTTCTGTTGCTTCGACCTCTTTGCCACTCTCAATGGTGACAGAATAAAGAGCGTGATTATTTTTGTAGTAATTTTCTATTGTGCCTTGGTCTCCGGTTTCTATTGGTGTTCTTATGTCCATCGCATCATCTAACCACATCACATCAGTTACACCTTGAACCTTATTTAATTTCTCTTTGATAACGAGCGCTTCTTGGATTGTAACATTCTCAACCATTACGCTTGTATTTGGAATACCACTAGTAAATTCCTCTTCCATCACTTCTAAAGCAACGGTAGATTCAGCTTCTGCTGGGATATAATCTTTCATATTATAATTAACATTCACAAACAGAAAGCCAATAGCAGAAAGCACTGATAACAAAAAGAAAATGATTGTTACAGATTTTTTATAACGAATAATAAACTCAATCATTATTGGTTTCCCCACTTCTTGATGTTGAAATTCTTTTACAGTAACATTATACATACCACTGTGTTAGATAAACAACAAACAGTTGTGTAAAAAATGTTTAACATCCAACATTTAAGCGTACTTTGTTGGATTTCTTTAAAAAAGTGAGGGTTTGTATGATGAACAAAAAATTGGATCGTCGGAAACAATATACTCGTATGGTGTTAAAGGAAAGTTTAATGGAATTATTAAGAGAAAAAGTAATCTCCTCCATTACCATTAAAGAATTATGTCAAAAAGCAGATATCAATCGTTCTACTTTTTATAGTCATTATCGTGATCAATTTGATTTACTCCAGCATATTGAAGATGAGATTTTGTTAGAATTACAAGTCACTTTAAAACAGTACAACCATAATGAGACAAATGAAACTTTTGCAATGACAAAGTATTTATTAGATTATGTTTATAAACGTAGTGCTGATTTTCTTGTTTTATTTAGTGACCATGGTAACAAAGCTTTTCAAACGAGAGTAATTGATACTGCACAATCAATCATTATTAATAGTTTAAAGGAAGAACAGCAGGTCATAAATCTAGATAAATCAAAATATATGATTTACTTTGTAATTAGTGGATGTATTTATGTAATTGAAAAATGGTTAATGAACGGGATGAAAGAATCTCCGGAAGAAATGACAACCATTATTACTGAAATAAGTAATCGGGTTATTCTTCATTCTAAATAGGATGCGAATATATCAACATTCTTCACATCAATATTTTATTCATCTCTACTGTATTGGAATTTAAGTTGTCTTCCCTACTCATTTGCATCATTTTACGTATCAATTAATATATTGTATTTATCGCTACTACATTATCAATTGACAAGTATTGGTTTACAGATAATGATTTTTTGCTTATGATAGGATAGACGAACAAATAAATATATCGAATGCGCTAGGGGAGCTATATTTAATGGCTGAGAAGGCAAGTGCCTGACCCTTATAACCCGATCTAGATAATACTAGCGTGGGGAAGTGCAGTTGGTCAGTGTATTCTCTTTTTTTCTGCATAACCAAACTGCATTCCATCGGGGTGCAGTTTTTTTGTTCAAAAAATGTTAAAAGGAGATTTTTATATGAATCAATTATGTGGAACAAGTAGTATCGTGGGTTGTCAGTTTACGCTTTCTGCAATGAGTGAGAGGTATGTGGACATCATCTTATTTGCCCTTAAAGAAGTGAACATGTCAAAGGTGTGGGCTGAAACTGATGATGTATCTACTTGTATCCGTGGTAAGCAAATTCATGTTTTTGATGTAGTGAGGGCAATCTTTTTACACGCAGCTAAAACGGGAGAACACATCGCTATGAGTGGTACCTTTTCGATTGGTTGTCCAGGAGATTCAGCAGCAGATGTATACATGGACGAAACTGACATTGCCTTGAACAAGGATGATACAAAAGAAATAGACCAGCTTGCAGGTTGTAAATTTGCCCTCTATCCCTTAGGGAGGGAAGATTATATGGAAAAAATTTATGAGCAAATTGATTGGTCCAAGGAGACTGAAGTAAACGTAAGCCATAGCCATTATGCCACAAGGCTTGATGGCAAGGTGAATGATATTTTTAACTTGTTACAGAACGTTTTCGATCAGACCAAGCAAGATGTATCTCATGTGACAATGACATTCACATTATCAGCTAACAGCCCTACTGGAAAAGCTAAAGAAGTGAAAGTCTCATGATAAAATCATGGCGTCTAAAAGATATTGTTCTCATGTCAGTCCTGGGTGTAGTATTTGGCTTTATTTATTTAGGTTTTTTTGGGGTCGGTAAAGTTCTTGTTGCCATCCTTACCCCGTTTGGATTTGGACCCATTGGTTATGAATTGATTTATGGCATATGGTTTATTGTATCAATAATAGCTGCTTACATTATCAGAAAGCCAGGCGTTGCTTTTACAGCAGAAACCATTGCTGCTATTACCGAAGTACTTGTCGGCTCAACATCTGGACCCACTTTAATTCTTTCAGGGATGGTGCAAGGGTTAGGGGCGGAAATCGCTTTTGCACTGACAAAATGGAAAAATTACCAACCTCGAATTCTCGTTTTCTCAGGTGTTAGCGCAGCATTTATTAGTTTTCCTTACCATTTCTTTGTATCAGGTTTTCATGCCTATGAATCCTGGCTTATTATGACAATGTTTGTTATACGTCTCTTAAGTGGAGCCATCATTGCTGGTTATTTAGGAAAAATGTTAGCGGATCAACTAGCGAAAACTGGTGTGTTAAATGGGTACCCGATTGGGAAGGAGGTAATAGCAAGGCATGAAAAATCATCAACCAATTTTTGAACTAGACTCTTTCTCATTTTCCTTTGATAAACACGATGAACCTTCTGTAAATAATGTAAGCTGTAAGTTATATGCAGAGGAAGTGACTTTATTACTTGGAGCAAGTGGTTCTGGCAAAAGTACACTTACACTATGTTTAAATGGTCTATATCCTGAGGCGATTGATGGTTTTACTTCAGGGGACCTTTTATATAAAGGGAGAAATATCTCCTCCTACCCTAAAGGAGTAATAAACCAAGAAATAGGCATTGTCTTTCAAGATCCAGAAAGTCAGTTTTGCATGGTTCGTGTAGAAGATGAATTAGCATTTGTGTTAGAAAACTTGTCTATTCCCAGATGCCAAATGAAACAAAGAATAGAACATGTGCTAGATATTGTAGGATTATCACAATATATGAAACATAACATTCACCATCTTTCAGGAGGACAAAAACAAAAGGTTGCGCTAGCTTCTATCCTTTTAATGGACCCTCAATATTTAATTTTAGATGAACCTACAGCAAATTTAGATCCGATATCTAGCCTCGAGTTTATCGAGACAATTATTAAGATTCAAAAACAACAAAGATTTGGTTTGCTTGTAATTGAACACGAAATCGATGACTGGGAACCATACGCTCATCGGTTGGTTGCGCTTAATAACAAAGGAGAATTACTTTTAGATAGTACGCCGAAGGAAGGTTTTCAAAATCATTTACATAAGTTGACGAAGAATCGTATAAGAGTACCTAAAAGGTATGAAAATAGAAAAATGCCTATTCGACCATCAAGTGAGAAAGAAAGTACAGAAGTAATCGTTAATCTTAAAGATATACAATTTAACTATAAAAATAAGCAAATCCTAAATGAGCTTTCCTTTTCAATCAAAAAAGGGGACTTTTGCGCAATAGTTGGCGAAAATGGTGCTGGTAAATCTACGTTATTACAGTTAATAGCCAAATTAATTAAGCCCGTCTCAGGCTCGATCGATTTTTTAAACACTCCATTAAGTAATTGGCATGAAAACGAATTGTATAAGAATATGGGCTATGTATTTCAAAATCCTGAGCATCAATTTATTAACCAAACTGTATACGATGAAGTGTGTTTTGGTATCAAGCTACGTGGCTATTCTAGAGTAGAAACAGAAAGAATGGCTCATCATTTATTAACCGACTTTGATCTCTTATCTGATAAGTGGAAAAACCCATTTTCATTAAGTGGTGGCCAAAAAAGAAAGCTGAGTGTAGCAACGATGTTACATTCCAAACCTGATTTACTTCTATTCGATGAACCAACATTTGGACAAGATGCCTATACGACCTCTCAATTTATGCGTATAGTCACGCACCTAAATGATAAAGGGGTAACCATCGTTTTCGTTACACATGACATGGATTTAGTTGATTCATACTGTAATAATGTCTTGGTTATGCAACAAGGAAAGATCGTTTATGATGGTACACCTAAAGCACTTTGGCGAAAAACTGAGCTTCTAGAAAAAGCCAGATTAAGGATACCTTACCGCTTACGGTTGATCAATGAAGAGATGACAATATGATACACTCATTAAATCCAACCATGAAAGCTATTACGGTTATCTTACCTGCCATTCTGTTGAGCTTTTCCTTTGATATTATTACACCAGCGATTATGTTTATTTATATCCTGATACTTACCTTTTTCTTCAGTAAACTGAACATAAAGAAATGGTTGTTTTACTTTATACCTATGTCCTTTTTTGCGCTC
This sequence comes from Cytobacillus kochii, assembly GCF_044790165.1. Lineage (NCBI taxonomy): Bacteria > Bacillati > Bacillota > Bacilli > Caryophanales > Bacillaceae > Cytobacillus > Cytobacillus kochii. The sequence goes on from NZ_CP085254.1 coordinate 2,343,538, forward strand.
GGATTAGCTTGGATGACAATGCTATATACGGATGATAAGTACGCAACTGGTCCTATTGTTTTTTCGTTCTTTTCTTTTGATATCAGGATGGGTAGCATTATAGTTAGTATGAGTTTAGCACTAAGGTCATTGTGTTTTATAGGGTTATCTTTACTCTTTGCTTTTACAACTGATCCCACAAAATTTATGTTAAGTTTAATGCAGCAAGTTCGCCTTTCACCTAAGTTAACTTATGGTATTTTGGCTGGGTATCGCTTTGTTCCAACCTTCAAACACGAATTAGACTTGTTAAAGAAAGCTCATCGTATTCGGGGCCTTGGTCGTGCGAAAGGATGGAGAAATCGCGTGGAACATATGAGACAATATTTTATTCCCCTATTAGCTGGTGCCATTCGGAAGGCTGAAAGAGTCGCAATTGCAATGGAATCAAAAGGTTTTACAGGGTCAAAAGATCGAACCTATTATACTGTAATGAAAATCAAGGCCACTGATTACCTATTTATTATCATCATGCTTATCATTTTAATAATCGCCTATTACGTCTCTTATCGATTGGGCACCCTTAACATATTTGGCCATCGGATAATGCCCTAACTTTACTTCCTTCAATCTTTCTAAGTAATATTAACAACGAACAAGTTCAGTTATATGATTAAGAATTTGTTCGTTGTTGATTAACTTATTGTACTTGTTTGTAATTATTTCTTCTTAAGTCAAGCAAGATATATCTAATCAATATCATCCATTCCCCATGCTTTGAACAATGCCTTCAAGCTGTGTTCCAATTGTTCTTCACGAATACCTGCAAAGCCTAATATGATTTGCGGTTCTTTATCCTCTCTTCTAATTATGGAGTAATTAGATAATGGATAAATTTTCAAGCGCTCTCTTTTTGCGCGTGCTACGAGTTCGCTTTCATTCATTCCGTTCTTGACAATCAATACGACATGTAATCCAGAGCTTTCTCCCATAACTTCTAATTGCGGAAAGGACTTGAGTACGTTTAGAACTATTTCTACCTTTCTTCTATAAACTTTTTTCATCCGGTTTAAATGCTTTTCAAACTCTCCGTCTTTCATAAATCCACTTAAGGCATTTTGGTCTATTCTCGAAACCGTGCAATGATAAAAAGATAATTTTTCTTTATAAGATTTAACAAGGGGTTTCGGCAAAACCATATAACTAATGCGCAATGATGGAATAAAAGATTTAGAAAAAGAGCCTAAATAAATAACCTTTTCCCCTCTGTCCATACTTTGCAGAGACGGTATCGTTTTTCCGTTATAGCGAAACTCGCTGTCATAATCATCTTCAATAATGTAGCGATCATTCTTCTCTGCTGCCCAATTCAACAATTGTTGTCTTCGTTGAATCGGTAAAACGGTTCCATAAGGGAAATGGTGTGAAGGCGTCGTATACAGGATATCTATAGGCGATTTTTTTATGGCGTGGATGTCGACTCCTTGTCTATCCACTAACAGTGGATACACTTCATATCCGTAATTATGTAGTATCTTCATCATTAAATGGTAGCCTGGGTCTTCCACCCCATAGACCGTATTTTTATCAAACAGAAAAATCAGCTGTTGTAAAAGAACTTCTACACCTGCGCCAATTACTATTTGTTCTGGCTTGCAAGTTACACCACGGGAATGATATAAGTACTGCGCAATTTCTTTCCTTAAATCAAGTTCCCCTTGGTTTTCACCAAGCAGTAATGAGGACTGATGAACAGGTTCAATATGTTGTTTCACATACTTTCGCCATTTATCAAATGGAAAGTGAACTGTATCAATTTGGCTCGGGTGAAAATCATAAATGGCTGTTTGTTCCTTAGGATAAACACCCACTGTTGAACTTTCATTCTTCATTTTACTTTCGATATATTCTAAGTCTGTTAATGGTAATATAAAGTAGCCTCTGCGCGCTTGTACTTCAATATAACCTTCCGCTTCAAGCTGTTCATACGCTGTTTGAATGGTATTTTGACTTATTTTTAACAAGGTGGCTAATTTTCGTTTAGATGGAAGCTTATCTCCTTCTCGTAATCTTCCCACTGTTATTTCGCCCTTAATATAGTCATATAATTGCTCATATAAAGGCACATCACTGTCTCTTAACAACTCACAAGCTAAGTAATCCATCTAACTGCCCCCTCTAACTGATACTATAAAATTATCAAAAACTGATACTTACAATCATATCAGTTCCTTTTTATACTAATAAACAAATCTGAAAAATGCAATGGAGGAATGAAAATGAGTCAATTAGTAGGTACAGAAACAGTAAAACGCGGGATGGCACAAATGCAAAAAGGCGGTGTCATTATGGATGTCGTCAATGCTGAGCAAGCAAAGGTCGCTGAAGCAGCAGGCGCAGTTGCTGTTATGGCATTAGAGCGCGTGCCTTCAGATATTCGTGCAGCTGGAGGAGTCGCTCGCATGGCGGATCCAAGAATTGTTGAAGAAGTGATGCAGGCAGTGTCTATTCCTGTCATGGCCAAGGCTAGAATTGGACATATTGTTGAAGCACGAGTGTTAGAAGCAATGGGTGTTGATTACATAGATGAGAGTGAAGTATTAACCCCTGCGGATGAAGAGTACCATATTTTAAAAAGTGAGTTTACGGTTCCATTTGTGTGTGGATGTCGTGATTTAGGTGAAGCAGCAAGAAGAATTGGTGAAGGTGCATCCATGTTAAGAACGAAAGGTGAACCGGGTACAGGTAATATTGTTGAAGCAGTAAGGCATATGAGAAAAGTTCAAGCACAAATTCGGAAAATCACTTTGATGAATGATGATGAACTCATGACAGAAGCTAAACTCTTAGGTGCACCATATGAAATCCTTCGTGAAATTAAGAAAAGTGGTAAATTACCAATAGTAAACTTTGCTGCAGGTGGGATTGCCACGCCAGCAGACGCTGCTCTCATGATGGAACTTGGTTCTGATGGTGTCTTTGTAGGTTCGGGTATTTTCAAATCTGAAAATCCAGAAAAGTTTGCTCATAGCATTGTGCAAGCAACAACGCACTATAAGGACTACGATTTAATCGGAAAGCTTTCGCAAGAACTCGGTGCTGCAATGAAAGGATTAGATATTTCTAAATTATCCTTAGAAGAAAGAATGCAGGAGCGTGGTTGGTAATGTTAAAAATTGGCGTACTCGCCTTGCAAGGAGCCGTTTCTGAGCACATAAAACAAATCGAGTCAGCCGGGCAAGTCGCTGTAGCCGTAAAAAAAGCAAGTGAACTACCGTCACTTGATGCTTTAATTATTCCTGGTGGAGAAAGTACGGCAATAAGAAAACTAATTGATTATTATGAATTCAAAGCACCAATTCAACAGTTTTCAGCAGAAAAGAAACCGATTTTTGGTACTTGTGCGGGTTTAGTATTACTAGCTAATGAGTTAGTTGATGGTAGTGAAGCGCATTTACGGTTAATGGATATAAGTGTAAAGCGAAATGCCTTCGGTCGACAAAAGGATAGTTTTGAAACAATGTTACAAGTAAAGGGATTCACAGGCAATGTTCCAGCAGTATTTATTAGAGCCCCAATTATTACAGAAGTAACAGAGCATGTGGAAGTGTTAGCTACATATGATAACCAAATTGTAGCTGCCAAACAAGGTCATCTACTTGTTACCTCCTTCCACCCTGAATTAACAGAGGAAAATCGTTGGATGAAATTATTTATCAAGATGGTAAAACAGGCACATCAAATGTCTACCATTCATTAAATCACAAAAAGAGCCTTGCTACAGATAAGTTAAAAAGAAATGCCCGGAAAAGAGCTGTTTCCTAATAGGAATTTTTCCGGGTTCTCTATGTATTTATTTACTCTCCTTTTCCTAACCTGCAAATCTATTTCTTATCGCGAGAAGTTATATATGGCAAGATGACGAAACACACTTGCTTACTTCGGTAAAAATACGCTCCTTCTTCGAGTCCGTTTAGCTGTTTAGAAGAACAGCAGTAACCATTTTATTTATAAAGTTTCACTGCCCCCTCCAAAAACTTTACATATTTCACAATAAATGCTTTTGGTTTTAAAATCTTAACTTTATTACCAAATCCGGCCAAAAATTGATAAGCATATTGATTCTCAGGCAATTCAATTGTTGCAACGTAACTTGTTCCAGCTTCTTTCTTAACGGCATCTTTCCCATATCTATCGATAAATTGATCCCTTACAGCAACATCTATTGATAGATGTACATTAACCATTGTTTTTTCTTTATTGTGTTGTCTTTCATGTTTGTATTCCTGATTAATTCTTGCATCAAAATAACCGCCTTTTTGGATGTTTAATATCCTCGTCAACTTAAATGTTCGATAGTCTTTCCGTTCTAAGTTATAGCCAAAAAGATACCAATGCATTTCACTTAAATGTAGTCTATAAGGTTCTACCACCCTATAAGTTATGTTTCCTATTTGGTCAACATACTCAAACTTTAATAACCGATTATTATTAATTGCTTGCTCAATAAATAAAATATCTGCTTTAGATTGCCTTCTCCCAACCCAATCATAGAAAGATAGATTAAGATTTGGAGAAATATCTGTGCTGGTCATTCCTCTAATTTTTTGAATAGTCGTTTGAATTTCTTGATTTGTAATCAGTCCCTCAAAGCCTGCTAAAGCTATAAGTATATTTTCTATATCCTTGTGATTTAGTAAACGTTTATCAAATTTATACTCTTCCATTAGCGCATATCCCCCTTCAACACCATATTTCGCATAAATAGGGATTTTTGCATAACTTAATGTTTCCATATCACGTTGAATCGTTCTTCTCGTCACATGAAAAAGCTGACTAAATTCTGAAGCCGATACAACTTCCTTTTGTAACAAAATCATTACTATCGAGATAAGTCGCTCAATTTTCTTCATATTCTCCTCCGATATACGACATACATATGTCGCTTATGTACTATTATACTTCAAATATGAAAAGGAGGAATAAAATATGAAAGCAATAAATTATCTACAATTTGATGGAAAAGCAGAAGAAGCATTGGCCTTTTATGCAAAGGCATTATCAGCAACTAGCAAAAAAATAGTAAAATTTGGCGACTTCGGTCAAAATCCCAATGCCCCATTAACAAAAAAAGAACAAAATATGATTATGGAATCTCGTATGGAGTTTTCGGAGAATATTTTAATGATCTCTGATGTTCCGCCTTTTATGCAATCTGTCACAGGTGATATCACAAATGGTAATACCCTCTTAATTAGTATTATTGACGCTGATCCCGAAATAAATGAACAATATTTCGAAAGCCTTTCAGAAGGTGGTACTGTGATTATGCCGATTTCTTCTACGCCATGGTCAGCAAGTTTTGGAATGTTAGTCGATAGATTTGGGGTAATGTGGAAGTTTAATAGTGAGGCAAGTAAATTTATAGATGGTTATGTAGATTAATCTTCTATTATTGGGGATTTCTCCAACCTTTTTGGCGTAACACCCAGACTAAACAGAATAGACAAACTAGCCTCTGAGATTTCCTATATTATTTGGAAATTTCGGGGCTTGTTTTATTTCTATGATTAGATATTTAATAAGAAATATTGATATAAAAGAAAATTGGTAATCTCTTTTAAAAAATTCCGATAAATATTTTTCTTTTTCTCCTCTTCTTTAATCAAAACAATCCCCTCATTTCGTTAGTTTGCTTTAAGACAGTGTCATAGTGTCTTATAGAGATAGAGAAGAGTATGTTTAAACAGATTCATTGATGGCCAAACTTTTAGTAAAAGAGATTTGGGGAGGAAAAGCTGAATGAAATTGACCAAAAAAGAAGCGGAATGACCGCCACTTTAAGGTAGTTTTTCCCTTTAATGAAACCTTTCCTACAATTGTTTCGTAATAATTATAAAAGGCTTGTTACTGTTAAAACGTAGATTTCTCAATGGCTTTGCGGAAAATGAGTAAACAATCAGGGCGGTTTCCAAAAAGGAGGGGTACTGAATGGCTTATATTGGAGTAGCATTTGCTTTAGCCGTAGCTATTTGGATAGGTTGGAAAGAAGACAAAAAGAGAAAAGATTGAATAATAATGATAAACAAATGGGGGCTTGGCAATTAATAGAAGTTTTTCATTTGTATTTAGTGAAAATCACCCCAAACGACTGTTAGTTGATTAACCACCTTAAGGTGGCTTTTTTTTAAGAAAAAAGGCAGTAAATGGGGGAGGTTGACCAAGGTTTTATTTATGTTTTCATTCGTTGTTTAAAAAGAACGAATCGTGCTTTTTCACTGTTTCTTAATATGTATAATATACTAGGCCAACAAAAGTGCAAAGAAAAAGCCAGATTCCACATGGGTTCTGGTTTTTGTAACTGCCAATATTGTGACGTTATGTCTACTAGATTGTATAGGTGCTGTATATTTATTTGTCAAGAAATACTCTTGTTTTATTAGAATCAGATGCTATGTAAAATGTAATAAAATATAATCGATAAACATAATAAAATAATAAGGATAATTTGAATGCAACCTCCAATTATACTAAGGATTCTACCCCTTGATGCCCATTTAGTTTCTTCAATGTATTCCCTGTCTTTCATTACCTTTGAAGAAGTCAAAATCCCGAATACTCCAACTATAATCCCGATATATGGTAATAATATAGACGTTACTCCTAATATCATGGGTAAACGACTTTGTTTAAATGTAGAATCCAAAAATAGTTCCTCCTATAGAATAATAATTTTATTCATTTTATTCCACTCTAATTGGATTAATACGAGTTTATTATAAAAAGTAACCATCCAATTAAGATTACTAGAGGAGAAAAAATCATATGATTTGGATTTTAGAAGTCGTAGCAACAATATTGGATGGTCTTTTATCAATAAGGGATTTTTTGAAAAATAACAAAAAAAAGTAGAAACTTAATCAATTTTATTGAGCTTTCACATTAAACACCATTGCCCAGGTTATGCTCAGGATGGTACCGTTTCCTTTATTATTCTTTTCAAGTCTACTTGCCACCAATTTTCCGTAGTTACTTACTACACTTGCAACAAAATCAAGTACAGGTATTTTTAAGATTCTCAAAATAGTTGAACTAGATTTTACATCTTTATCAAACTCCCTTAATTGATCTATTGCATTTACAGTATCCCTATTATTTAAATATCGTGTATATCCCCCACCAGTGTTTAACAGTTTTTGTTACTCCTTGTACTTCTACATTTTGAATTATTGTTTATCCGATAAAATAGTTATAATTCCTTGTTCAGCTTCTTGATTCAATTCATTTAAGCGTACTTCTGAATTATCTAAGTTATATTATTGTAATTAAATGGATTTTTTAAGCTCATATAAAAAAAGAGCATGTACTAAGATAGTTTTTTGCTTTAGAGTTGCTGTTCTGTTCGCTTTACTTCTCTTTTATCTTCTTCTTCTAACGCTTTCCCCTTTTTTGAATCAATAATTTTTTGAATCAATAAAATGATAATAGTGAAGATAATTATACAAAATACAATACCGATGTTCGAAAATGAGATACCGTCTAATCTATTATCCAATCATAAAATATAAGCAGAAAATAAAATAATGAAGGTGCCTATTAAATGAAAGAACTCGTTGCTTTTGAATTTTCTATACGAATATCATATAGAAATGAGATCCATTCATAAAGGAATAACCATAAAAAAATACATACGGAACTTTTGAACTTGATATGGGTTAGCGACTACCTATTAAAAGTCTCTGAAATCATTATTTCAATTAGTAGCAAAAACCAGCTAATCCCTAGACAGTACATTAGCTGGTTTTTGTTATAAATACATAGATGTAAAAAGAGCACACTCCTTCCTCCGAAAAAGCGCCTTATTCTCTAATAAGAACTAAATTTATCAATTGTTATTTTTAATTAAAATTTGATTGCGAATATGGTGTTCCATATGCGAAAGATAATCTTGAATAAGCCACTCGAGTGTCTTATGTTGATTATTGCCTATGTCACAAAGTTTAGATAGGCTTTCGCTAGGAACATTTTTAACAATAGTGAGAATTTGCTTATTTAATGTCTGAAAAAGGTTTACTATTTCACCCAGCGGTCTATCTTGATAATTCTGAACCTTTACCCAATGATCTTGATTATATGATTGAATAACATACATTTGTTCTTCATACTGAATTTTTATAAACCTTTCAATATTATTTATCGCAGAGTCACATAAATGTCCTAAAATTTCTTTTTTAGACCATTTATTTGGTAATGGTCGATTAGAAATTTCTAATTCTGACATAGAATTGTACTCATCTGGCAATGTTTTTATCCAATGATTGATCCCCTCAACTACCTTTTGCATATTTCTCTTCCCCCTAAAATTTTTATAAGACAAATATTCAACTGTACTGGAGGTCTATCCTTTTGAAGTTACCCGTATATAATATCCATCTGGGTCAATGACTCTAAAATCAGTTGCCCCCCAACTTTGGTGTTTAATAGGAGATTCTATGACTTTTGGTGCGACTTTTGTGATTTGCTCGTAATGATCATTGACGTCATCCACACTTAGAATCAACTCAACGCCCACTCCCTTATTTGCTAAATTCCTTTTTCTGAAGTAATGGTCCCCGTCTAGAATGGATTCTCCTGTGAGTAAGAGAAAAGTATCCTCATTCTTAAACAAGGCACTATTCTCCCCTTGTTTCATAAGGCTACATCCTAATATTTCTTGATAAAAATGAATCGACTGGTGCATGTCTATTACAAATAATTCAATTTTGAAAGCCATCAACTACCTCCTTTATTTACTAGCAATGGTTGAATCAGTCTTATGACATCTTGATAAAACGAAGGCGGATGCGGAACAAAGTGTGCTTGAGTGATATTAGTGTTCAGCTCATCACTTTGCCTAGGATCTAAGATAGATCGGTCTATAATAGGAATCGTATCTTGTTCCCCCACCCATAATCGGCAAAAATCAGTCCATTTCACTTTAACCAAGCCGGCTACTTCTTCTTCTTGAAGAGAAAATTGATCCCAGTTGAATAATCCACGATATAAAAAAACATGTGCATGCTCTCTATCTTTCATCTTTTCGGTTTCTATGGCATAGCGAAGCATACCAATTGAGGAAAGTTGTTTTATAGAGACATTGATGCCTAGCTCTTCCTCTACTTCCCTAACTCCATCTTCAATGGTTTCATCCGCTAATAAATGCCCTGCAGCAGTAATATCTAGCAAATTAGGATAATCTTTCTTTTGCGCACTTCTGATCTGTAAAATGAGGTAGTCTGTTTCTCCTTCCTGACTTAGTAGCCAACAATGAAAGACTTCATGCCAATAGCCATTGTCGTGCGCGTCGTCTCTTGTTGCTATACCAATTTCGTTATATTGTTCATCAAAGATTTTCAAGAATTCTTTAGTCATGTATGCCGTCCTTTCCTACAACCAATCTTCTAGTACACTCCAAGTAATAGTGGGTTTGCCGTTGTCTGATTTCATTGTGCCGGTATAGATTAATTCATTTTCCAGGTGTTCATTATAATGACTGGCAATGGCCCTCGACGTTTCAGAAACGTTTTCCTTTTCCAAATTTTTCATCCTGATCCAGCACAATTCTCCCTCCTCACCAGAAATAATTGGTCCATTCTCCTTTAAGCTTGCAAAGAAGACATATTGAACCCTTATCTCATTTTCATCTGCTTTTAATCTATGGACAATATACCTTAACTGTAGTTTTTCTAAAATAAGTCCAGTCTCTTCCTGCACTTCTCTTATAATCGCTCGTTCTGGGTCATTTAGCTCATCTGGCTCCATATGACCACCGATTGGAACGAGTTTCCCTGGAAGAAATGCGTGCGTGGAAGGTTTTTGTAATAGTAAAACTTCACCATATCGATTGGTTAAAAACGCAACGGCCATTTGCCTTAACCTCACTCAGTAATCACTTCACTTCCCAATTGACTTTTATTCTCCCTTTTAAATCTGAACCGGTTACGAAAACACGATATTCACCTGTTGTATCTGCTGTAAAATAGATTCGAAAATTGTTCACGTCTTGATCGATTGCCTCTATCATCTGATAAGACACATCTTGATTTTTTTCGTCTAAAATATAATAACCATAGCCACCCTCATTTTCAGGTAAAAATTGAATGGTTATGTAGACTATCTCACCACGGGCAAGTGAAATAGGAATAGGTTGGATACCATTAAAATGAGTAAATTGAGCAGAAAATGAGTTTTCTGACCTTTGATCATGCCAGTCTTTCTTCTCTGTATAGTCTATGTTGGATAATACAACTAACATGGGAAGAAGTAGAACAATTCCCCATAGCTTTTTATGATAGTGTTTCACGATTTTATAGCAAAAGAAAAAGATAACAGCTATAAATGCAGCGAATATACCTGCAAAAAAGGTAAAAAAGCTGATTCCCGTAAGAGGAAAGAAAGCTATAAAGCCAGCGACTGTATAAATTATGGCCTGAGCTGATATGGATAAAGATAATTTAATCGAAAACCCGTCAATGACCACAGCAGCAAGTAGAGCATAAATGATGCAGTAAAGATAAACCCATGACTGATATGACTGCTTCCATGCATATAAATCAAAACCAACACTACTTAGAAGGAAAACATTTAGTAGAATAAGTATGCAAGTGAGTGTAGTTAATAGATTCATTATATATGATAGAATGGATTGGTTTTTATCCGTGTTCATATGAACAACTCCTATGAAGCAAAAGATTTTATTGAAAGATCTGTAATTTCTGCTGATTATTAATGGCAATAATGCCTATCCATTGTTGTTTAGCTACAGCAAAATTCAACTGATCGTCTCCCCAATCCCAAGAAGGGTTCCATACCCCCTCCGTTGTAATTGTTTTATGTAAGTAAACAATATTTTCTTCTACAAGATTGCGATATTGATGATATAGAAGTTCCTCTTGATTATGAATTAAATCTAGTGGTAGTGCGCCATAACTTTTCCCCCATGTATCTGGTAATTTGTTCATCGCTCGCTCTGCTAGTTGATGGATTTTAGCAAGCACTTTTTTGGAATCACCCATTTTGTCCTGTAATAAGTTAGCTGCCTTCTGATAATTATTAATCTCATGAAATCCCATGTCTTCCGCTTGCTGCAGATAGGTGAAGGCTTTTTCAATTACTTGCCATCCCAACTTATTTGCTTCACTCTCCTCGTTCGACCAATGTATCAAATAGGCAGCTAATTCAACTGATGGATTATACATCCACGTAGATTGAACATCTTTTGTATAGTGCCAATGAGGGGCATGGGGATAAAGGTTATGTTCTGGTGTTACTGTGAGCCAAAGTTCCGCTTCTCTATTATAAGAAAGTAATAAATAGTTGACGAGATTCCTTACTATCTTTTCATCCTTAGTCGCATTCACTTCTATTAATTGTTGGCACGCTGACCATGTAGCAATAGCCGAAGAATCTGGCAGCCAGAAATCGGGTTCCAATCCATTACCGAAACCTCCATCTTCGTTTTGGTAGGACGCTAAATACTGAATGACCCTTTCTCGTGACCCTCCATCAAATAGGTATTCCCATCGTGCCAATTCAAGTGGTCGAGCATTACGCTGCATCCAAATCTTCGTTTTTTTATTCATCCTGTCTCCTCCTTAATCATAGCGTCTTGAATAGAGCTCGTTAGTCAAGATTAGAAAACTGACCACGGCTACTGGCATATCTTGATGAGAGCTGTTTAAACTTTGTTCACCGTTTTCTATTGCCTCTTTTCCTTCTGCCATTGTTTCATCTAAGGAACTAGATGAAGAATCATTATATTCACTAAACGCGTCAGCAATATATCGTGAATAATGAAAGCACCACTAATATTCGATATCATTTTGCGCCTTATCACTCATTCTTTTGCTTAAGCTTCATAGATAGTAGAAACCTTCCATATAATTATAGAAGAATACATTCTAACTTAGGAGGTCAATTTTCAATGAATTTGTTAGGTATGATTACTTTTCTCTTATTAATTATTGCTGTTGATTATTTTTACTTTGATAGGGATAGAAAAAGATGGGGTTGGTTGAAAGGTGCAAGTCGCGCAAAGAAAGCAATTTGCATATCCTCTATCCTTCTACTTTCTATCATATCTTATCTAGGTTTAAGTATGTGATATTCCCTCTGAAAATTCTTATAATTTTTGTTACTTTTGTAATAAAAGAACAGGCATTTTTTCCTCTTTAATATGAAAAGAATGGCTAATCTCTTGTTTTGCTGGTATCATATGTAAATAGTTAAAATTTTTATTGATTTTTCAATTTGATTACATCTCATAATTGGAGGGTCAATTGGTTTCTTTTTGCCCAAACATACTATATAATGCGCACTAGATGATTTTAATCAAAAAATCATTCTGCTTGCAGGAAGGAGATTGATTATGAAGAAATGGACAGTTTTATTAATGACAAGTTTGATGGTGCTTTTCTTAGCCGCTTGTGGAGGAGACGAAGAAGCAAAAGATGCTGAGAAGAAGGACGAAGGGCAAAACACTGAATTATCTGCTGAAGATAAGAAAAAACAAGAAGAAATGCAGAAGAAATTAGACGAACAAATGGTTGAGGATGATTCAACTGTTGCTGTAGTGAATGATGAAAAAATCTTAGGTGTTGATTATAATTTGACACTTACTACACTACAAGGGCAAATGCAACAAATGGGTCAAGACCCAACTACTAAAGAAACATCTGAACAAATGAAGACTCAAGTAATTGATAGCCTTGTTGGACAAGCACTTATCCTTCAAGAAGCAGATAAAAAAGGGATTAAAGCTTCTGAAGAAGATATCAATGAACAATTTGAGCAGACAAAAGGTCAGTTTGAAGATGAAAAAGCCTTTGCAGCTGCTCTAGAGCAATCTAAATTAGATGAAAAAGAATTAAAAGCACAAATCGCTGATAGCATTCAATTCAACCAATACGTTGAAAAAGAAGTACCTACTGGCGAAGTATCAGAAGATGAAATCAAAAAAGCGTATGAAGAAGTAAAAACACAAAGTGAAGGTGCCGATCAAGAAGTGCCAAAACTTGAAGATGTAAAAGAACAAATTAAAGCATCTATCCAACAGCAAAAACAACAAGAAGTACTTGCTCAACATGTTGATGACTTGAAAGAAAAAGGGAAAGTTGATATTAAGATTTAATAAACCCCCCCATCCAAACTTCATTTGGGTGGGGGTTTTTGATGGTTCTTGTAGTCTTTATAAAGACCTCAACCTATCAAAATAAACAAATTTCCCAGTGGTACCAGTAGGAATGACCTTAACTTGGGTGCCTATTGGATTATTCTATCGAGTAATATTTTCCCCATTCTTCTTGGTTAAGAAAATAATTGCATAGGACTCTTGGCGCTCGGGTTTTAAAGTGAACATAATGATGTTTTTTCCTCCTTCTACAATTAATAACTTTGTTTGCTTTTATAATTGGATAGCAATTGCTACCCTATAAGGCTTCAGTTCTTTCGTAATAAACTCAATGTACTTTTGTTCATTCACACGAAAATGCTTATCAACATGAAATTTTTCACTATATAAACCTGCCTGCCAAGGGCAATAACCTTCTGTTCTTTGCACCGGTATACTATCAATACCCACTATCATTAGTTAAGCATTATGGTAATCTAACCCTTTTTCCAATGACAAAGAGTCACCACCAATTGCATCTTGATCACGTAAAAGATTTTGACCATCATGCATGTAAAGCACAGGATAGTGATTACTTGAAATGGGATAACCATTGTTCTCGTTTGTTTCAAGAAGCAATGCAACAAATTTAAGCACACCTCACTTATGCAATTTTAATAAGGAGTTGTTAAGGAAGTATTTAAAAGTTTAATAAGGAAAACTCATTTCTATCATTTACGATAATGTTTTTAAAGATATTATACAAATTTATACGAGCATAATTGGATATTTTTTTTATTAATAAATCAAAGCTATATTTTAATCCACTCCGAAAGAGGGTATGAATAGGAGTGAAGAGATAAGAATAATGAATAAAACTATACATAAAAGAAAATGAAGGAGTACTTATGATGACTTATATTTTATTACTTGTTGGATTCGCATTATTGATTAAAGGGGCTGATCTTTTTGTTGACGGTTCTTCCAATATTGCTAGGTTGTTAAGAGTCCCGCCCATCTTAATTGGGTTAACGATTGTGGCATTTGGTACAAGTTCACCTGAGGCTACTGTCAGTATTATTGCGGCACTAGAAGGAAGTGCAGATGTTTCACTAGGGAATGTGCTGGGAAGCAATATCTTTAACATCACACTTGTGGTAGGGGTTACAGCCTTTTTATATCCATTGAAAGTACAAAGTGAAACCATAAAAAAAGAAATCCCTTTCACATTACTTGCAAGTGTTACTTTGCTCATTCTTATGAGTGATATAGCATTGCAGGGTTTTGACAGTAATTTACTTACTCGTAGTGATGGGCTTGTCTTTTTATTATTTTTATCTATATTTATGTACTATGTCATTGAAATTGGCCTTAAAAGTCGGCAAAATAAAGAAAATATATCTACTCCTAAAGACATTACGTGGGGGAAAAATATATTCATTTCGATTATAGGTCTAGCGGCCATTATTTTTGGTGGGAATTTGGTCGTTAACAACGGGACAGAAATTGCATACTCCCTCGGTATGAGTGAAACATTAGTAGGGTTAACAATTGTTGCAATAGGTACCTCTCTACCAGAACTAGTAACTTCAATTACTGCAGCGTTAAAAAAAGAGAGCGAAATCGCTTTGGGTAATATTGTAGGTAGTAATATTTTTAATATTTTATTTGTACTTGGTGCCTCGGCAACCATCTCACCATTAGCCGTAAATGATAAAGTCTTTATTGATGTCATTCTTATGATAATCCTAACGATTGTTCTATTTATATTCTCGCGGACCAGTTTTAAAATCGGCAAAAGAGAAGGGTTCATTCTCGCTGTCGCATACATTATTTATTTGGTTTATATTATTATTCGTAATTAAAAAATGCTATAAAATAATTGAATGTGCATGATAAAAAAAGACTTCCATTTCTAGTTTGAAAGTCTTTTTTTTGTTTGTTTGCCCTATATGTTTGGCTTACGACATTTGATAATAAAGCTAGTCGGTAATAGACTGGCTTTATCAGGTGAATACCAGCCATTACTATGTCTATCTTTATCTTCTTCTGTTAAACAGACCTCTTCGATCATTTGCTCAATATGAAAGCCAGAAGCAGTAAGTAAATTGATATATGTACTTAATTTATATTGTTGCATTGTTGCTGGTTCCTGCCATGCATGATGATTATAAGCACCTTCCTCATGATAGCTTTTAGTCATAACGAGTTGTCCATTTTGGCGGCTCATTCTATTATATAGTGGGTGCTCCCAACTAAAGATAAATAAACCACCATCATTTAAATATTGAAAGACATTGGCCAATGTCTTGCTTAAATTCGTCGACCATCCGATCGCGTATATTGAAAAGACAATATCAAAATACGCACTTGGAATACCAGGATTCTCTTCCATTGGAGACTCAAATAATTGAATCGATGTATTACTTTCTGCTAATAAGTGCTTAGCTGTTTGAATTTGCACATGAGATAAATCAAGCCCCCATAACTCACTAGGAGATTTTCCATCTAAATATTTGATTGAATGACCACTCCCACATCCTAATTCCAATATCCTCTTTCCTTTCACCTCACCGAATAACTGAAAATCATCTTCAGTAGGTGCGAACGGACCATATTCAGGTAGCGGGTTTCTAGCAAAAAAACGCTCTGCGGCTTTATCCCAACTTTTTTTGTTTTGTATTAACGTTACATTATTCATACTCTCACCTCTTAAGAACATATATTCTTCTCTTGGGTGATGATGTCCTCCTTTTTGAGAAAAAACTAGGGTGATCATACTTCAATTTTGTGTCATAATACAGTACCGTTAAGCACTCCTGTTTGTGATACTTTTATAATTTTAAATATATTAGTTGCAGCGGATTTTATTAATATGACTAATAAAATAAGCTATATTCCCCTCTTTTCAGCCATTTAGCTATTAATTAGTTATTTATTAAAAATAAAAGATTCATATTGACAAAACTAAAAAAACATTATACTCTTTAAAACGTAATCGTTACGATTAACTAACAAAGATCTGCCCTGAAGAAATCATACTCTATACATATTGATCAACCTTCTAAAAGTATATTCTTTAAAACGTAATCGTTACGATTAAATTAACGCGAAAGGGTGTTTATTTTGAAAAAACCGTACTTATATTTAAGTGTAGTGGCTTTAAGTTTAGCATTAGTAGCTTGTCAAAATTCAGAAGAAACAGCAACTACTAACAGTACTTCATCAGAAGAAGGGAAATCTACAAATGATAATACAACTTCAGTAGAATCAGCAACTATTGCAATCGATGGCTTAGGTGATCATTATCACACTGGGGATACCATTGAGTTGGCTGCTGTATTAAGTGAAGAGGCTGATTATGATCACTGGCATTGGTATACAAGAGAAAGTGGTCAATCAGAATGGGAGGTTGCATCTGGTCAAGAAGGTGACACCTTCTCAGGCGAAGCAAGCGTCGATGGTTTAGAAATTAAAGCAGCTCTTTACAACGATAATCATGAGGTATTTGCTGAATCAGAACCAGTAACGATTGTTATTGATGATCATCATGGGCATGATGAAGAAAGCAAACAGATTTATCAAGGGTATTTTGACGATGATCAAGTAGCAGATCGTGAATTAACAGACTGGGAAGGCGATTGGCAGTCTGTCTACCCTTACCTTTTAAATGGTGATTTAGATAAAGTCTTTGCACATAAAGCTGAAGAAGGTGACATGACTGCGGAAGAATACAAAGACTATTATACAGAAGGTTATGTAACAGACGTCGAACGTATTGTTATTGATAATGGTAATGTAACGTTTTACAAGGACGGAGAAGAGTTTTCTGGAGACTACGAATATGATGGCTATGAAATTCTGACTTATGAAAAAGGAAATCGTGGTGTTCGTTTTATCTATAAACTCGCAGAAGAATCTAAAGAGATGCCTCAATACATTCAATTTAGTGATCATATTATATCACCTCAAGTATCTAGTCATTTTCATCTTTATTGGGGAGATGATCGCGAGAAATTATTAGACGAAGTTACTCACTGGCCGACTTATTATCCATCTAACTTAGATGGCGATGATATTGTGCGCGATCAATTAGCACATTAATATTTTGGAGAAGAGATGGATTGGTCCTCTCTTCTCTCTACTTTTGCAACACATTCTAACAAGGAGATTCATAGATAAAATGAAAAAATACCAAACTATATTCATATGTTTTACCGTGATAGCATTTCTTTTTGGCTGTCAGTCTCAAAATTCAAAAGTAGCTGGAAATAAGAATGAATCTGAAATAACTGTTGTCGCTTCCTTCTTACCGATGTATGAATTCACCAAACAAGTAGCTGGTGATCGAGCAAATGTTCAACTTATGGTTTCAGAAGGTCAAGATACCCATCACTATGAGCCTAGTGCCCAAGATGTAGCAGCTGTCAGTCAAGCAGATGTGTTTGTCTACAGTAGTGAAGAAATGGAGTATTGGGTAAAGAGCCTACTTAATACGGTAGAGAACAACAATCTCGTTATAGCACGTGCTGCAGACGGTCTCGATGAAGCAAAACATGAAAATGTGCATGATGAACACGACTCAACTGGAACAGAACAAGTGAAGATCAATGGGGTAGCAGATCATTACCATACGGGTGATGATATTCAACTTTCAGCTGAATTAACAGGAAATGCCAATTATGATCACTGGCATTGGTATCAGCAGTTAGATGAGAGTGAAGAATGGGAAGCTATTTCTGAGCAAAGTACTGATACGTTGACAATGGTTGCTCCAGATAAAAGTTTAAACATTCGTGCTGTTATTTATGATGATAATCATAATAAATATGCAGAATCAGAGCCAGTAGAAATTAATATTGACAACCATGATAACCAGGTAGACACTGAACACGCTGAACATAACCATTTCAAGAAGGAAGCGGAAATAAACATTAAAGGGTTAGCAGATCATTATCATACAGGTGATGTTGTTACACTAGAAGCTGAGCCGAATGATTCATTCAATTATAATCATTGGCATTGGATGATGAGAGAAGATGCTAACCAAGAATGGAAAGCAGTACCAAAACAAGTAACCGATCATTTTGAATACAAAACAACAGGAAAAAGCTTCGAATTGAAGGCTGTTCTTTATGATGATAAACATCATATTCAGGCAGAATCTAACCCTGTATCTGTGTTAATTGATGATCATGAAGATCAAGATCCTCACATATGGCTTGATCCAGTTTTAGCACAAAATCAAATCAAAGCGATTCGTGATGCCTTAATTGAGGCAGATCCGGGTGGAGAAGAAATATATGAGAAGAATGCTGAATCCTTTATGAATGAACTTAAGGATCTAGATGAGGAATATCAAACTACTTTAAAAGATGCGAAAAATCGTGTTTTTGTCGTGCAACACCAGGCATTTGGCCATCTGGCGAAACGTTACAACCTAGAACAAGTTGCGATTGGGGGATTATCTACAGAAGTTGAGCCCAGTCCTTCACGTATTGCTGAAATCGGTCATTTAGTCGAAGAGAATAACGTACCTGTGATTTATTATCAACAAGGAGCGAGCTCCTCCATTGCTCAAACCGTTGCATCAGAGACAGGAACAGACACAGCTGTATTGTATGATTTAGAGGTACTTTCTGATGAATTATTAGAAAATAACTTAGGTTATATTGAAGCTATGCGTCATAACCTTAAAGCATTGCAACTTAGTGTACATTAGGATCAATTGGTGAAGGCGGTTATTTAAAAAAAGGCTAACTAACCAAAGGTTTGGATTTGCATCATTCTAGTTAGCCCATCTGGTTAATTTAACTTCTATCTATTAGATAAAGAATCAGATAGACGATCCTGCAATCCTTCCACCTTATTTTTGGAAAATGAAGAAAGGTAGATGAAAAAGTGTTCTATATAAAAGTAGCTGATCTCTCTTTCCACTACGAAAAAGAACCCGTCTTAACAAATATTTCATTTGAGCTAAACCCGGGTGATTTTGTCATGTTAACCGGTGAAAATGGCGCCGCAAAAACAACTTTGTTACGTAATATCTTAGGATTGCTTAAGCCTACTATGGGGGAAGTTACGCAGTCTCCTACTAATCGATATGGTGAGAAGTTAGTGGTTGGATATGTTCCCCAACAAGTATCTTCATTTAATATTGGTTTTCCTAGTACAGTCTTAGAATTAGTTCAATCAGGACTCTATCAAAGGGGCAAGTGGTTTAAAAAGTTGACTGAAGCGGATAAAGATCAAGTGAAACGATCCCTTGAATCTGTAGGATTATGGGAAATGCGTCATAAAAAAATTGGTGAATTATCAGGAGGCCAAAAACAACGAATATCGATCGCACGTGTATTTGCTACAGATCCGGACTTATTTGTTCTAGATGAACCTACTACGGGAATGGATAAAAAATCAAGGGAGGAATTCTACCAATTATTGCGACATCAAAGTGAAATACACGAAAAAGCAATTCTGATGGTGTCGCACGACCACGACGAATTACGAAATTATTGTAATAAACATATTGAACTTGTTCGAAAGGAGGAATTGCCTTGGAGATGTTTCTCTATGAATTCATGCAGAGAGCTTTCCAAGCCTCGATTCTCATCTCTTTAATTGCCCCTATGCTAGGCTTGTTTCTCATACTACGGAGACAGTCTCTGATGGCAGATACTCTAGCTCATGTTTCTTTAGCTGGTGTAGCACTTGGATTATTAGTTAGTATCAATCCGACTTGGACGAACATTATCATGGTGGTGATCATTGCGATCTTACTGGAATACTTACGTATGTTATATCGCACCTATTCAGAAGTTTCAATTGCTATTTTAATGTCTGGCGGGATGGCCTTAGCATTGATTTTAATGAGTTTGAACCAAGGTGGAACGACACTTAATATCAATCAGTTTTTATTCGGTTCTATCGTAACAATTAGCACACAACAAGTATGGATGCTCTACCTCTTAGCGGGAATCATCGTCATACTGTATATCATTTTCCGTAAGGCGATGTACGTTTTAATATTTGATGAAGAAACAGCGTTTACTGCTGGATTACCAATCAAAACGATGTCGATTGCCTTTAATGTATTAACCGGAGTTACGATTGCTATTATTATGCCTATAGTTGGCTCCCTGCTCGTATCCGCCATTTTAATTCTTCCTGCAGCCATTTCTATGCGATTGAGCCGTAGCTTCGCAAGCACAATTCTATTAGGGATACCTATTGCGTTGACTGGTATGTTAAGTGGTTTATTTACATCTTATGAGTATGGTACGCCTCCGGGTGCCACTATCACTTTAATCTTATTGGCCCTATTTGTGATAGCAATCATAGTAAAAAAAGTGATGAAACAAAACCAAAAGGAAAAAATTACTTTGAAAGAACAGCAGTAAATGGTACAACATCATTAAATCAAACTTCATAAGGTTCTGGTTCTATGTCTTGTTAGGGTGGGGATACTATTTCCACCCTTAATTTATCTTATAGATACTTTTATTTAGCGTATTTAAATTCAGAGGTTAAGTAGTTTTTTAACTCTCCACTTAAATCTTGTTCTATTTCCCTTTACATCTAAATAAGTTTCACATTCATATAAAATATTTTTCAAGTATCATAATATCTTATCTGTTTGAAATAGCGTTCCGTACATATCGAACATTTATGTATACTCTCTATGAATAACGTTCATGGCCTCTTCTATCCCTTCAACCACCTTATCCAACTCAATGTCTTTGAGTCTCTCCTGGTGCTCTTTTAATGTTTGCTTTCCTGCCCCAGTTTTGACTAAGATTTTCATTGCCCCTACTTTTGAAGCGGCAACCATATCACTCCAGCGGTCGCCAATTACGACGGTTCGAGCTAGGGAAAGCTTATAATCTTCTGCTGCTTGCTGGAGCATTTCAGTATTTGGTTTGCGACATTTACATTCCGCTTCAGGGGCATGAGGGCAAATATACACTTGATCGAATCCGAAAGAAAGTAATTCGTGAATAAATGCCGTTTTTGTCGTTAATCCTTTCGCAATTCCAGGTTGGTTCGTGAAAGCAAAAACCTTTATTCCCTTTTCCTGTAACTTGCTTATATTTTCTTTTACTCCGGGGAAGAGTCTAAATTCCCCAGGAAAATGGATGGTGTCATCGCCACCAATTGTGCCATCTCTATCTAAGAAAACGGCTTGTATTTTATTGTTTTTCTTCATGATGACCGTTCCCCCATAGGCGATTAACCGTTAACAATTTTTCTTCAGCAAAAACCATCTCATAAATATCAGGTTTTGTTGTTTGTTGAAAAAATTGAAAATCAAACTGTTTTTGAAAGTAACTCATTATAATCGTCATGATATTTCCATGTGTTCCAATAACAATAGATTCTCCCTTATAATTGTTCAAAATCTCTTTTATAACTGGAATAGAACGTTCTTGCGCGGCACCTGTGGATTCTCCTCCAACTAAACAGTAATTTTCGTCTTTAAATGACTGCTCAATGGCGGATAATAATTCCTTTTCTTCTGCATGGTAATCGAGCCCCTTAATTGGTCTTTCTCTTAGATTTTCATATGTTTTGATTTGTAGTTGCCTATTTTCTGCAACCTCTCGAACAGTCTCGATTGCGCGTGTATATGGACTAGAGATGACTCTATCAATCTTTTTATCCTTTAAAACCTCAGTGACCTTAATTGCTGCTTCTCTTCCCCTTGGCGATAAACCTCTCGTTTTCTCCTCACCAAATATAAACGGTGATTCTGCATGTCTAACCATATATATTGTCGTTACCATAGATTTCCCCCTATCATTCTCTATAAGACTCGAAAAAATTCCGATAATTTCGAGTCTTATAGTTAACGTAAATCCAAATATATAAAATTCTTTATACAATCTCCACTTTTCTTTTTACGCTAAGAATCGAGCACAATGACATTCTTTATTCTGCTCTACCCTCATGTTTAATCTTTACCTTGGGAAAAGACTCCAATTAATCTCCCACCATATAGAAGCAACTACTCATAAGTAAGTGCGATTAACTCTGTTTGCTATTTTACTTATCCAATTGAGGATAATAAGGACCAAAAAAATGAAGTACGAGAAATCTATACTTCTTTATTTACAGTTATTGAGAAGGTTAAAAATGGGGAACTATAAATTTGCGAAAGGCATGGTGTGAAACATCCAACATGCCTTTTCTTTTTTTATTTAATCTTTATCATACTTATATTAGATTCGGTTTTACAGAAACTTCTCATAACAAAAACATTCATATGCTCGCTTATACTGTGACTTCACTTCTTCTTTGTTATCACCGACATAATGCGCGAAGGTTGTCGTTGGTAGGATATTTTTATCTTTGCTAAAAATGACATCACTACCCTCTTCTTCATTGATATAAAGATGAAGATAGGAGTAATCACTAGTAAATCCGTTTTGCTGGTACCAACTGTTGACTCCATTATCGTCTCTCGTCCACGCTTCTAACCGATAGATGTTTTTTTACGAGCTATTCGCTCAGCTTCTGTCAGTAATGCGCGCGCAATCCCTTGTCTTCGGTAATCTGGATGGACAGCGATATGCCATATCATGCCACCGAGTCCACTCCCCTGGAAACAAATACTTCTTTCTTCATTTTCATATTCTACATCGATCAAACCGACAACTGTTTGGTCCGTGATAGCTATAAGTTCAATCGCTTGATTTTCGTAATGCTCTTTTGCAGTTAAAACATTGTCATAATAAGCTGAATCCAAAAAGGCAAGTACTCTACATCTCACCCAACCTATTTCATCCTCTGGTCTATAAGCTCTTATTTCCATTTACTCTCTCCTTAAGTAAAAGAATCCCCTAAACACCTACATGCAATTATTGTTAGATTCATTGTGAACATGGCAATCACTCCTTTCAATATGAAAGTCTTTATGATTAAAGATAAAAGGCATTAAATAAACAAACGAGAAGTCCAGTTTCTATGGATATAGAACCAACACACTTTGCTAAACGGCCTCACATCCCATTCTATAGAACAAGATTGGCGAGAAACAATGCCTTTTTTGTAAAACGAAATAGTGATTACTATTATTTTGAAATTGCTTGGCATGAATGTCTTTCTCTCGAAATTTCAGTTATCCATTTGAAAATAAAAAGAGCACGCCCTTTTTCTCCATGCTTTACCTTACATTTCGATTGCAATAAAAAACAGGTGGAAATTTGATACAGGTGATTATCTGGTAAATTGTAGCCTATTTTATTTTCTGTATTTCCTATTTTTTTGCAATTGTTCAACTTCCTTTTACTTTTTTTGCTATAATTAATAGTATCATATTTTGGAAAAAATGTAATTTTGTAAGAGGGGTGAAATGATTTTGTTCCAGTTCTTTCAATACAATTGGCAAGTGAGAGATGAATGGTTGACACTGTTGAAAGACATCCCTCCTGATGAACTATTAAAGGAGAGGGTCGGTGGTGTCAGGAGTATTCTTTATACCTTCTTCCATATCATTGATGTGGAGTATAGCTGGCTACGGTGTATCAATGGAAAAGAAGATGTACTATTTGATTATAGTGACTATCAGACACTTGATCGTATTCAATATCTATCAAATCAACTAAGAACTGAAATAAGCGCTACCTTTCCTCATGATGTACCTATAGATAAACAAGTATTTATTCCTTGGGACTCTAGTCACCAAAATGTGACTGCGATTCTTCATCATATAATTGCCCATGAAATTCATCATATCGGCCAGTTGTCTATATGGGCGAGAGAATTGAATTTACACCCTGTCTCTGCTAGCTACATTGGGCGGAAATTTTAATCGGAGGTATCTATGCGTTTTACTTATTTTTGTCTTAGCTTAACAGTGTTGTTTTTATTATGCGGGTGTTCTGAAATGAGTAGGAATGAAAAATTAGAAACGAACTGGTCTTTCCAAACTGAAAACGGACAATCATTTAATATTGTAGAAATCCAACATTTAATGGAAAGGTACATAAAAGATCATGATGAAGAAGATGCTATATTCGCAGATTATAAAGAAGCGGTCATTGATCCTATTTATAATGAATGCTTTCTTGACGGCGAATTTCTTCATATCGCTGAAGATGTATTGTCACATAACCCGAAGAATTTCGACAAACTACAAAGAGTCATCGAACGGATGAATAGTCAGGAAGTAAAAGATAGCTTATCCGAAGCATTAGAGCTTTCTGCTGCTGCCTTACCGATAGAAAAGGAAATCAATGTCTGCTTACTTCCTGTTTCCTACCCTGGTTTTGGAATGGCAGTAGGATCAGATAAGATTCTCATTTTGTTTGACGAGTACCTTTCCATCGATCGTTTTAAGGTTACACTCGCTCATGAATATCATCATAGTGCCTGGCAAGCTGCATATAGAGAGTCATCTGAGAAATGGACTGTCCTAGATAATATGGTTTTTGAAGGAAAGGCAGTGATGTTTCAAGAGATCATTTACCCTAATCAACAAATGATCAATACAAATGAGATTTATGACCAAGAGGCATGGGATTATGCTTCACCTCATTTCGAAAAAGGAACACTCGAGCACTCTAATGAGATTCTTTATGGCGGATTTGATCCACTGCCACCATTGTATGGCTATTCTGAAGGCTACCGAATGGTGAAAAATTATATTGAGAAAAATCCGAAAATGAGTATTCCGGAATGGACAAAACAAGACGCTGCCACTATTTTCAAAGAAGGTAATCATGAGGAAAACTATGATTAAGATAGGAGAGCTCTTATGCAACATGGAAATGTATTAATTCCTTCAAAAAAGGGACTGTTTCTCTATAAAAACACCTTTCAACAAGAAAGCCTATTACGCTCAGATGCTTCGTATAAATTGATATATGCTCTAAACGGACCCATTCATTACGATCTATCACAAAGAGTGGAAAAACTAAAGGTTAATCAATTTATTATGGTTGATCCATTTACACCTCATCAGCAATTATTTGTTGAAAAGCAAAAATTTCTCATTGAAATCAATCCTTCTTTTTTAAAAGATGTCAATGAATCTTTTGGTAATCAACCTGCTGATATTGCATTTGCTGCGGTCATTCAGCTCAATCCAATGATTACGAAATGGATTGAACTGGTCATTGAAATGATGACACTAGAAGAAGATCATCAACAGCCGATGTTTCAGTTATTCCTTGAGAACAGCTATACCCAGTTAGCGATTCTTCTTTTAAAACACACGATACATACGAATAACCATCAGCTACCAACTGAACATTTTCAAACCGTAGCACCTGCTATTTACAAAGTCACTTCCTCATTAAGAGAAGCCTATCAATCACCATGGTCACTCAATGACATGGCGGCAATTATTGATTGGGATATCTATCATTTCTCTCATTATTTTAAAGAAATCGTCGGTGTTTCACCCTATTCGTGGTTACAAATCTATCGTCTGCAACGAAGTTTGTTTTCATTGAAACAGAATGATACGACTATCCTCGATACGGCTCTGAACGCAGGTTTTTCATCCATTGCTGTCTATAATCGCCTTTTTAAAAGAGTATATGGCATTTCACCTCGAACATTTCGAAACAACTTCACGAAGTAATAAAATGTGAAGAGACATATAAAAAGGCCACATATTGCAAAGAGGAATCTTACTGGTACAATATGTGAGAATAAACCAAATAATAATAAGGAAAAGGCATTCGCACAATATAAAGTAAATGCGCTAAAACTAAAGCCTCGACCTAACATCTCATCTGGTAGGTGTTTTTGTAACAAATAAACTCTAGCTAACCCTGAAATCGGTAGACCAATCGCTGCGAGGGACACACCAATAAACAAAGATGGGAGCCCATTAACTAAACCGACGATACTAATGCCAGCTCCCCATATAAATGAACCAATTACATATTGCATCATAGTGAATCTTTTGATAAATAAAGGAATGATTACATTAACAACAATGACAAATAGGCCGTACCAACTGGTTAAAATACTGTACCATTCTTCTCCCTTTGTAACCATTTGTTCTACTAACAAAAATAATCCTACTTGCCAGACCCAAGTATGGAAAAATACAATCACAACAGTGATGAAAATGACATTCCTAAGAATATGGTGCTGTATTAACCAGTGAAAAAATTCCTTTAAGGACCTGTAAATTTTTAATTTATTCGTTTTGATGTCACTATGAATGTATACCTTCACAAATGAAAGGAATATTGCACTAACAAGATAGCTAACTATCGAAAATGTAAATAAATGTATTTTACCGATCGTAGCTAAAATGATGAGGTTTCCAACTGGGCCTACTATAACAACACCTCTTGTAATAGAGTCAACTAAACTGTTGGCCGTTGTTCTCTCTTCTTCAATCGTCACTTTCATCAATAACGCTCTACTCGCAGGATCATATAAGCAACCTATTGTATGTATAGATAAACAGAGAAAAATAAGTTGCCAATATTGTAATTGCTGAGTATAAAATAAAACAACCACTATCATGATTATCGGTATTTTAATGATTTCCATCCGAATAAGCCATTTCTTAATAGGAATCCAATCCGCTAGTACGCCTCCTATTAATCCAAATAGCAAATATGGCAACACTTGAGCGGCCACCATAGCAGTTACATAGCTAGATGAACCCGTTAATGAGAAAGCAAAAAACAAAAAAGCCATATTTATCATCATGTTACCTAAACTGGTGAAACTCTTACTAAGTAAATAAAACCTGAATGCCCGGTTGTTTCGCAGAATTGATTGATACATCTCGCTCACCTCACCTACTAGCTTATAGTTGAGCGAGGGATTTTTCCGCTATGATATTGTATATATTTTGCACAAGATCATACCACTTACTATTGTTTAGTATCATTCTTATCAAAAATATAAAAGATGATAATCCTAATTACGATACCATACAAGGTCTACGGTTGGTCTTAAACTCTCACGCATTAGGTAAATCATATATTTGTTAGGTTACGCTATAGCCTTCCTCACCAATTTCACCAACAATTTCCTCTAGAACATCCTCCATTGTGACAATACCAACAGCTTGATTTTCTTCATTATGAATAAGTGCCATATGCTTTCTTGTTTTTTGCATCGTTAGTAAAGCTTCCTTAATTGGAGAAGTCTCTAGAAAGTTTGGAATTTCATGAATAAGATCACTGATAGATACATCTTGATCCACTAGACTTTTCGTTAATAATTCCTTTGCATTTATATAACCTTCAATCCTTCCATCTATCTTGTCTTTAACAGGATAACGAGTAAAAGCGTGTTTTTCTAAAATATCTAATAAGACGGCAAGGCTCATGTTTTTTTCAAGTGTAATGATACTTGCTTTAGGAATCACGATATCTTTTAGTTTTCGTTCATCAAAACTAAAAATATTTTCTAGATAAGTAAGTTCTGCTTGGTTAATCTCACCACTTTCGAAGCTTTGTGTGGCAATCAACTTTATTTCTTCTTCTGTATGCGCTGTTTCATGTTTCGACGGTTCGACACCAAACAATCTTAGAAGACGTTGCGAAGCTCCATTTAAGAATTTTATAAACGGTTTTGTTATTTTCCCAAACCAATATAATGGTGGAGCAAGTAACAATGTCATCTTCTCTGAATATTGGATCGCCAATGTTTTTGGAGCTAATTCTCCAAAGACAACGTGGAAAAACGTGACAATCGCTAAAGCAATGATATACGACAATAAAGTGGCTGTTGCTTGAGAAAGTTCGAATCGTTCAAAAACAGGATGTAAAATTTTTTCTACTGTTGGCTCACCCAATGCACCGAGTACGAGGGCGGTAACAGTAATTCCTAATTGGCATGCAGATAAATGATAATCGAGCCCCACAACCACTTTTTTCGATATTTTAGCCTTTTTATTTCCTTCTTCAATCAGTTGGTCAATTCGTGACATTCGCACCTTAAGAATAGCGAACTCTGCACCAACAAAAAACGCGGTTAAAATAATAAACACAACAACAAGAAATAGATTTAAAATAATCATACCGTCCATTCTCAATCCCCTTTGGGTTCACCTCCAATATGAAGTCCTTCTAATTGTACTCTTTGGATTTGTAGTTGTTTTACTTTCATTACTGTCCAAGTGAGACCGTTTTCTTCCACGACATCTCCCTTTTTTGCCATGCCCGCTAATTTTTGATGAATCCAACCGCCTAATGTATCAATTTGATCACTATTTGCGAATGTCATCCCGAATTTTTCTTCTAAATCAGCCAATAAAACGCGTCCAGAGATACAGTATTTGTTAGGTGCACGATACTCAATTTCTTCGACTTCCTCTTCGTCAAATTCATCGCGAATTTCACCAACAATTTCTTCTAAAATATCTTCTATCGTAAGTAAACCAGAGGTACCACCGTATTCATCCACAACTATCGCCATGTGAACACCGATTTTTTGCATTTTGATGAATGCGTCGTATATTTTTGTTGTTTCTAAAATAAACGGAATAGGTTGAATAAAATCAGCCAAGTGATATTCCCTTTTGCCTGCCATCTTGGTCAACATTTTTTTAACATTAACGATGCCGATCACTTGATCCTTTGTGTCTTCTATCACAGGATATCTTGTAAAATTATGCTCAATCATCATTTGCGCAATTTCTTCCCTTGTCATGTTCTGCTCGAACACAGCCATATTAATTCTGGGAACCATGATATCTTTGGCCACCCTTTCATCAAAGGAGAAAATATTTTCCATATATTCGAGTTCGGTTTGGTTGATTTCACCGCCTTTATAACTTTGGGTCATGACAATTTTCAATTCTTCTTCCGTATATGAGTCTTCTTTTGCTTTTGCCGGCACGCCAAACATACGTAATATCACACGTGATGTTCCATTGAGTAACCAAATGAAAGGAAACATGATTTTTCCGAACCAGTAAAGAGGGGGCGCTAATAATAAGCTCATTTTTTCGGCAAATTGAATCGCTAAGGTCTTAGGTGCCATTTCACCGACAACTACATGTAGAATTGTTACTAAAATAAAGGCAATGGCATATGAAAGAACTGATGATAATGATTGTGAAAGATTTAACCAATCAAAAACAGGATATAATATCTTCTCAACGGTTGGCTTACCAAGGGAACCAAGTCCTAAAGCTGTTACGGTAATCCCCAGTTGGCAAGCTGATAAATTATAATCTAAGTTATCTGCTACCCTCTTGACAGTCATTGCTTTTTTATTCCCCTCATCAATAAGCTGATCAATCCGTGACATTCTTAGTTTGACAACAGCAAATTCAGCTGCCACAAAAAAACCGGTCGCAAAGATCAAGAAGGCCAGTAGTAGTAAATTTAATATTGTAATCAGATCCATAAGACACCACCAGTATTGAAATTGTATTTTATTAATGTGTCCATTCTTATATCATGTACTCATGCATTTGTAATGATTAGTTAACCTCTAATACCAAAGGCTAAAATGCATAACAGTATCTATGAAAACTCCTATTAAAAATAAAAACGAGGAAAGAAAATAATTTTTCTTTCCTCGACAACATTAACATGTTTTATAACTGGACCGATTTATCTAACTATTGATTGTCCAGCTAAATGGATCTGGCAGTTCATCCCACTTGGCATCATACTCACTTGGTGATAACAAGCAGTCATCTAATTCTTTTGTTATTAAATCTACATCAATATCCATTCCAATAAACACAAGTTTAGTATGACGATCACCAAATTCCACATCCCAATCATCTAACAAATTAGGGTTTTCCTTTAAGGTCTCATCTTTTTCCTTCTCTGGTAGTGATGCTACCCAATAGGATATGGGCTGCATCATTACAGAAGGACCAGCTTGTGACATTAATATAGCTAAGTTGTTTCTGCTCGCGCACCAAACAATCCCTTTTGATCTAACTATTTGTGATGGCATTTTTTGACACCAAGTATTAAAACGTTCAGTATGGAAAGGGTATTTTCGGTAATAGACAAAAGATGAAATGCCATACTCTTCTGTTTCAGGCGTATGATCAGAAGGACCGATCGAGAGCTCTTGTAACCAACCTGCAGATTGACTGGCTTCGTCAAAATCGAAAAGCCCAGTATTTAAAATTTCTTTCGGATTTACTTCACTATTTACCGTACGAATAATCTTCGCTTGTGGCTGCAGTGTTCTAATCACTTTTTCTAATTTATCAAGGGCTTTATCATTTACTAGATCACACTTATTTAATATAAGCACATCGCAAAATTCAATCTGGTCAATGAGTAAATCAGCGATATTTCTATCATCTTCTTCCCCAACTGCCTCCCTACGTTCTAATAATGTGTCTCCTGATTCAAAATCATGCCAAAATCTATTCGCATCAACAACCGTTACCATCGTATCTAATTTACAAAACCGAGTTAAATCTATATTCATTTCTTCATCGATATAAGAAAAGGTTTGTGCTACAGGGACAGGTTCGCTAATACCTGAAGATTCAATCAGTATGTAATCTATTTCACCCTGTTTAGCTAATCGTTCAACTTCTATAAGTAAGTCTTCTCGAAGAGTGCAGCATATACATCCATTTGACATCTCCACCAATTTTTCCTCTGTTCGAGAAAAGTTTCCTTGTTTTCGAACAAGTTCACTATCGATGTTTACTTCACTCATGTCATTTACAATGACTGCTACTTTTAAACCGTTTCTATTATTTAATATATGATTTAATAATGTTGTCTTACCAGAACCTAGATAACCACTAAGAACGGTCACTGGAATTTTTTTCATTGTTAAACACTCCTATAAATCAAAATGATTACGATTTATTAATTAAAAAAATACTCTTCTTATCTTTCGTTTATATACTCCCATCTAATAAGGATAGTGGATTACCAACTCGATTTTTTAACGCCTGGTATTTGACCTTTATGTGCATATTCGCGAAAAGCTATACGAGACATCTTAAATTTTCTAAGATAACCTCTAGGTCTTCCGGTTATTTCGCATCTGTTTTTTAACCTTGTCGGGGACGAATCTCTCGGTAGTTTTCTAATACCTTGAATGTCACCTTTTTCTTTCAGCTCTTTCCGAATTTCTGCATATTTTTTCACTAATTCTTGCCGTTTCTTTTCTTTTGCTATTTTAGATTTCTTAGCCAACTTTCACCATTCCTTTTCTATTTCTACATTCTCTACTTTGTTTCCCTATGCAAAGTTTTTCTCTTTAATCGTGGACAATATTTCATCAGTTCAATTCTTTCTGGATGATTTCTTTTATTCTTTGAA
Source organism: Cytobacillus kochii (assembly GCF_044790165.1). Classification (NCBI taxonomy): domain Bacteria; kingdom Bacillati; phylum Bacillota; class Bacilli; order Caryophanales; family Bacillaceae; genus Cytobacillus; species Cytobacillus kochii. The sequence continues at coordinate 2,374,897 of NZ_CP085254.1, forward strand.
GTAATGTAATTTCTATCACCCGTCTCTGTGCAGGCTAGTGTGATTTTAACTCTCAATTTTTTATCTCCTTCCCGTTTCCTATTCATAAAAACTAAAAACAATCAGATACTACATCTCATAGTATAAAACGTAATCATTACGATTTGCAAGTGTTTTTTATTCCTTTATAAAAAAAGAGCCATCATATTGTATGATCGCTCTACCCTTTGATTATTTAATTTACATAGTTGCTAATGGGCTAATTTTCACTGCAACTCTTACTGATTGCTCTAATTTATGATCGAGCATAAAGTTCGCTTGAATATAATAATCATTATCTTTAGCATTCATCTCATTTGCTGAGGGAATTTCCAATGTAAATACTGTTTCTTTCTGCTCATTCGGTTGGACAGGAATCGAACAAAATACAGAGTGAGATCTCACAATTTCTTCTTTATCATTTTCTTGGTTGCAAGCAATCAGATCAATATCATATCTTCTAATCTTCTGTGGGATGAGACCACCAAAAAATTTTATGCCACCTTCAATAATATGGCCTTCTTTATATTCTTTTTCATTAGTAGATAAATGAATTTTCTTCATTCCTATACCCATTTTTAGAGCATATTTTTTAAGCATTCTAGCTATGTCACCTATACCTTCTTATATATTGTTTAATAACTGTTGTTTGTAATCGTACTAACCTATAATAGTATATGATAGAAATAATGGTAAAGAATTTTTTTACATAATTATTTTTTTACATAATTATTTTTTAAAATTATTTATCCTTCTTTTCACCTTAGAATTATAAGCTTTCAATCAGTAACGCATTTTACTAAACAATTAATCAATTCCATTACTCCCTTTTTGAAAGTGAAACGTTACAATTGTCTAACATTTCTTCAGGTAATTAACCAAAAGATAAAGTGCAACGTTATAGTTCTTTAAATTATATAATGCGCATCTACCTTTGACAAGATAAAAACGTGTGCTTTTATAAAATTTACTGTGTTTTTACATTCGTCAGTAGGTACATTATGACGGATTCATTTTTATCGTTCAAAAATAACTATAGTAAGTATTTTAGTTGCATTAAAAGATGCATGAGATTTAGCACCGAACCATGGAATAACAAAGCAGCAGGAATTGTTTCTTATCTTAAACTGTATTGATATAACACTTAAACTTGCTGTACAAAGCAAAACGAATATAATTGAACCGGAATTACCTGCGCATCATCAACTAGTAACAATGAAAAATATTATCTTAAACTATTTAACCGCAAATGCAGCAAAATAAAGGCTTTTAGAAAAGAGGAGAATAATCATTTCATACTTACCTGAATGTCAGATAGAATGGGGAAAACGTGGTGCAAGAGAAGCAGCAAATCGAGGAGATATTGTGATTATTGTTGATGTCCTCAGTTTTTCTTCTACAGTTGTAACGGGTTTAAACTACGGAGCAATCATATATCCCTATCCCCCTCATTTAAATGGCAAAGCATACGCACAATCATTGGGAGCGCAATATATTCTTGGGAGAGCTGAGGCAGCGAGATTAGGTGCACCCACTTTATCACCTGTTACATTTAATCACTCACATGATAGGCAAAAATATGTTTTGAGTTCTTTAAATGGTGCCTTTTGTACTTGGATTGCCTCCCATATACCAGCTTTATTCATTGGGTCTTTATTAAACGCTTCTGCAGTGGCATCAGCTGCAAATCAATTATCCGCTTCATTAAACGCTAATATTACTGTTGTTCCTTGTGGAGAATTATGGAATGGCGTGAAAGAATTTGAAGACTCCCTTCGTCCTGCAATGGAAGACTACTTAGGGGCTGGTGCCATCCTTTCTAGGATAGAAGGAAAGCAATCAGCTGAGGTGCAAGTGTGTATTGGCGCTTTTCAGCATTCAAAGTCAACACTTAGTAGATTAATATGGGATTGTACAAGTGGAATAGAATTAAGAGAAAGAGGGTTTGAAAAAGATGTGAAGCATTGTAGCCGTTTAAATATTTATCAAACCGTTCCTATATTAAAAAACCAACATTTTTCTGAGTATACAACAACGACATGAAGAAGCAATCCACGATAATGTTCACAATTGCTTCTTCTTTGGTAGCTTTTAATCTTGTCATCTTCATCTTAAGCTGTTTGATTCGCCAATTATAAGTGTCACTATTTGGTAGAAATCTCGTTGGGCAATGAGGAAGTGGGGATGATTTTCGTCATCTAATAACATAATATAAGGCTCTTCTTCTTCAGGAATAATTAATACCATTTCGTTGATAAAATCATTAAACCATTTGTTTTTTACGGTCAATGAGGGTGCCAACGGAATACGAACCATATAGCCGTCTTTAGGCATAGGATTAATTTTCACATATATCCCATTGATTGATTGAAGAATAGATGTTGCTTCTTGTTGTATTTGTTCATTAGGGGGCCGTTTTTTTACAACGTCGTTGACTTCCACATCAAACAATTCCACTTGAGGAAGTCCTTGTGCAGAAGCTGTTGAAACAAATGATAATAATAGTGCGAAAGAAAGTAAGATCAACATTTTTTTCATCTTAATCACCTCTGTTATTAACTTTTCCCTCAAGATTTTTTTTACTCTTAATTGTGCATTTATTATTTTCTTTCCTATTGAATATTTGGAACATAGTTCGTTTAATTTATTAGTTAAATGAAAAAACCAATCTAAGATTTATACTCAGATTGGTTTTTTCTTCTTATGCTTGTAAAGATTTCGCTTGCATCTCGTACATTTGTTCGTATATGCCACCTGCTGCAATGAGCTCTTCGTGACTGCCTTGTTCTTTGATTTCACCTTTATCAAGCACCAAAATGCGGTCAGCATTTTTAATTGTAGACAGTCTATGAGCGATGATAAAAGTGGTTCTTCCTTGTTTTAGAACATTCATTGCGTTTTGAATAATCTCTTCCGTTTCTGTATCTATATTTGATGTTGCTTCATCGAGGATTAGGATCGCTGGATCGAAAGCGAGCGCCCGTGCAAACGAGATTAATTGTCTTTGACCGGAAGACAAAGTACTTCCTTTTTCAATTACCGGTTCATCTATCCCTTTTTCTAAATGTGATAGCACTCGATCAGCACCAACTGACTGAATCGCATGCTCCACTCTTTCTCTTGTAATATTAGGTTGATTTAAACTTACATTCGAAGCAATAGTCCCTGTAAAAAGATACGGGTCTTGTAAAACTATCCCCATATGTTCACGAATCGTTTGTCGTGGTATCGTCGTAATATCAACTCCATCAATATAAATTTTACCGATTGTTGGATCATAAAAGCGAAATAATAAGTTCATAATCGAGCTTTTTCCTGAACCTGTATGACCCACGAGCGCAATCGTTTCTCCCTTTTTGGCTTGGAATGAAATATCCTTTAAAACAAAATCAGGTTCTTTATATGCGAAGGATACTTGATCAAACACCACATGCCCTTTATATTTTGGTATCTTTTCATTAGATACCTTCTCACCTTTTAATGCTAAAACTTCAAATACACGATTCCCGGCTACAAGTGAACGCTCCATTTGCGAAAATTGATTCACAATATTTGTAATCGGATTAAAAAGTCTTGTTAAATAGTCAACAAACGCATATAGGGTTCCAGCTGTCACTATTTGTGTACCACTAAATGATTGTGTCCCAAAATAAATGATAAAACATGTAAATAACAGTAGCCTTAACGTATTTACAAGGTTATGAGAAGTCGCAGAATCAAGAATAATTAGCTTTCTCTCATATTGATAATGTTCTTCATTCATTTCATCAAACTCTTTCGTCATTTGTTTTTCTCGACGGAAAGCTTGAATAATAGTCATCCCTTGAATGGATTCATTGATCATTGCATTAATATCAGCAATTTTTGTTCGGATCACGTCATTATACTGTGAAGCATACTTTCTATATAGAATCATCCAAATATAAACGATTGGTATCATAACGAGTGCGATTAAAGCCATTTTCCAGTTCAAAATGAATAAGGCAATATAGACACCAGTTATAGAAATGGCACTCGTAGCAAAACTCGAAAGTACTTGCACAAATAAGTTTCTAATTGCCTCTGTATCATTTGTCACTCTTGCTACAATTTTACCAGATGGTAATTGATCAAAGAAACCAATTGGTAATGTTTGAATATGCTTGAATACATCTTTTCTTAATGCTTGAATAATTCTATTTGAACCCTTTTGTAATTGTAAATACATAAAATAACGGAAAATAGCCGTACAAATTGATAATGAGAAATATAGAATGAGTAAGTATAGAATTGGTGTAAAGTCAAATTGGCCGAGTGTCATATGATTATCAATGATATGTTTAGCAATAAAGGGGCCCGCTAGGTCAGTGAACACTGCAATGGATAGAAATAACAACCCGAGTAAAATGGTGCCTTTAAACCTTAGCGCATACGATAATAATTGTTTGCCTGTGCTCATGAATTTGCCCCCTCTAGCTGTTGGCGTACATACTGTTCTTTATACCAACCGTCTTCATTAATTAAATCATCATGTGTACCTACTTGTGTAATCACACCATTATCTAAAACAATAATTTGATTTGCGTGTTGAATACCTGATAAACGATGTGTTGTAATAATTGTCGTTTTTCCCGCTCTTTCGCTTTGAATATTGCTAATAATTGCAGACTCTGTTTTTGCATCTACAGCAGATAAGGAATCATCTAATATTAAAATATCAGGATCTTTAATTAATGCGCGAGCAATCGATACCCGCTGCTTTTGTCCCCCTGATAAGGAAACACCTTTTTCACCTACTAGCGTATTTAACCCGAGCGGAAGATACGCTAAATCTTTTGTAAAAGCAGCCAAATCAATCGCTTTTTCTATTTCTTCGTCTGTGGCATCTTCTTTACCGAATAATATATTTTCTTTAATTGTTCGAGAAAAAAGCACGTGACTTTGCGGTACATAGCCAATCCAATCTAATACTTGTTCTTTCGTCTGTTGGGAAAGGTCGATATCATCAATAGATATTCCTCCTTCTCCTAAAGGATACTCCCTCAACAATTGGCGAATAAAGGTCGTTTTCCCTGCGCCTGTTTTACCCACAATTCCTAACGTTTCACCACTTCTTAAGCTTAAATTAATATTTGAGAGGTTAACGACTTTACTCGTAGGATATTGAAAGGTTAACTCTTGGAATTGTAAAATATGGGGCTTATCGACTGCTAAAGGTTTTGTTGGCGGCATGATATCCGCTTCATAATTTAATGTCTCTTGCACTCTGTCTAAAGAAGCGTTCCCTTGTTGCATCACATTGATTAACTCACCAATAGCAAAGATTGGCCAAACCGCTAATCCTAAATAAACATTAAAGGTAACTAGTTGCCCAACAGATAAGTCTCCATTAGCCACTAACACTGATCCATAACCGAGTGCGACAATATAACTAATACCGGTTCCAATTGTTGTGATTGGATTGAATAAAGCATTTATCTTGGCGGTATGCATATTTTTCTCAAAAACATCTTCACTCATATCAGCAAACCGTTGTTCATCTGCCTTCTCTTGCACATAGGCGCGAATAACTCTCACACCAGAGACGGATTCTAAAACACTATCATTCATCTCACCAAAAGCATCTTGTGCTCTCATATACCTTTCATGGACAAGTTTGCCATAATATTGAATTAATATAGCCATAACTGGGACAGGTAACATGGCGAAAAAAGTAAGTTCCCACGAGATCATGAAGCCCATCGCTAAGATAATACCACCGAGAAAGAAAGTAGAGTCAATCAACGTCATAATCCCAAATCCTGCGGTTAACGAGACGGCATTCAAATCATTGGTCGCCCTGGCCATAAGATCTCCGGTGCGATTTTTTTCATAAAAAGTCGGTGTCATACGCAGAAATTGGCTCATTAATTTCCGCCGCATTAATCGTTGCAAGTTGACGGATCCTTCGAATAGACCGTATTGCCAAAAGAAATTTAACATATAGCTAAAAATAATAATACCTAAGAAGACCGCTACATACTGAATAAGTAAATCACGTGTCATTTCACCTTCTGTAATGTAATCAATAATGACCCCAATTAAGTACGGTGGAATAATTTCTAATACAGTAGCTAACATCAATAATAGAACGGCGATACCGTATTGCTTTTTGTATTTTTTGAAAAACCAACCGAGTTTCTTTAACACATCAAACATTTATTACACAACCTTTCCTCTCTTGCTGTCTGATTCCTCTACCCACAACCTATACGCTGATTTTTTAATAGTAATATTCTTTGTTTTCTGTTCATCTTTAACATCCCCTTATCTTTATTCAACTATCTATTAGAAAAACTCGACTGGCACGGAAATTTACATGGCAAGTCTCTGTTTATCTCCCCTATTTTCTTCTCCAAAAAAAGAAAATGCGGTCCCCATAAAGAGGCCGCATTTCTCTTCTAAGGTATGAACGTGTTGCCATACCTCCATTCATTAAAAGAATAAAGCATTATCGAAAAAAAGGTAGGGACGAATATGAATTTGTTTTCATGAATGCCTTCACTCTTGCTTTCATCGTCCTTACCTCCTCTCATTTGTAAATAGCGTCTTTTGAATATTACCACTATTTTCATATTTGTGTCAATATGTTTTTTTCAAAGACATTCTTTTTGAATGCCTGTCTACTTCAACTGTTATGCCAAAAAAATCAGTTAATGTTTCACTCGTAAGTAACTCAGATGTATTTCCACTTTTAAATACCGTACCGTCTTTGATTAATAGAGATTTATTGAAAATAGGAATGATTTCTTCAATATGATGGGTAACGAAAATAATGGTCGGTGCTTCTTTTTGTTTTGAGATACGAGCAATTGAATCCAGCAGCTGTTCACGAGAAACAAAATCTAGTCCCGTTGTTGGTTCATCAAGAATGAGCAATTTTGGATGGGCCATTAGGGCACGAGCGATTAATATTTTTTGTTTCTCACCTTGAGAGCAAGTTTGATAAGTTTCATTCTGTAATTGGATTAAATGGAATTGCTCTAACCATTCATTTGCTTCTTCAATGTCATCCATTGAAGGTTCGTCATAAAGTCCGATAGATGCGTATTTCCCACTTACAATAATATCTTGTACTCGCTCGTATGGACGAATCTTCTCTTGAAAAGAAGAGGATACCCATCCAATGGATTGCCTTACTTGCTGTAGGTCTACTTTTCCGTATGTATGACCCAATACTGATATTTGTCCACTAGTTGGCCAAATATAGCCCATAATCATATTTAATAATGTGGTCTTTCCTGAACCATTTAAACCAAGCACTGCCCAATGATCCCCATTATTTACTTGCCAATTCATATTTTTTAGGATGAGCTCTTGATTTCTTGACCAGTAGACATTTTCTATTTGAAGCACTGTATCCATCTTTACCCTCCCTAAAAACTAAACTATATAATAAAAAAACAGAACGGTGCTTTTGGCTTTTGTCCGTCCTGTTTATGTAAATTATTCATTTCACTCATAAAAACTGTCAGGGATACCTGCGAATTTACGCTTATGATATAATAACGGTTCTTTTTTATTGCTTTCTATATCAATTACTTTTCCCACTAAAATACTGTGGTCGCCAGCTTCAATTGTGTCATGCATCTCGCATTGAAATACACCAGCGCAATCAGCAATAATTGGCAATCCATTGGCTGATTCAGACCAATCAGTATTTTTAAAACGATCAAGACCTTTTGAAGCAAATAATGAACAAACTTCTGCTTGATCATGAGCTAATACATGGACAGCAAATTTTTTCGTTTGCGTGAACTTCTCATAAGAAGATACTCTTTTATCAATTGACCACAATAATAACATTGGATCTAATGAAACAGAAGCGAATGAATTCACCGTTAAACCGATAGGGGTGCCTTCTTCGTCCATCATTGTGACAACAGTGACACCAGTAGGGTAATTACCCATGACTTCTTTAAATAAATCTGTTTTACTCATGATTCTTTCCCCTTTCATTCTCCTCATAATCCCCTAAAATTTGTACTTCTCTTTCTAGCTTCACACCAAAATTGGCAAAGACCTTTTCTTGTACAAGATGAATGAGCTGAATATAATCACTAGCAGTCGCTTCATTCATATTCACCATAAAACCTGCATGTTTCGTCGATACTTGCGCGCCCCCAACCGTTAAGCCCTGTAAGCCACTATCTTGAATCAACTTCCCAGCGAAGTATCCCGGAGGTCGTTTAAAGACACTACCACAAGAAGGATACTCTAGTGGTTGTTTCGATTCTCTCGCAAAGGTAAATTCATCCATCTTTGCTTTTATGTCTGCTTGATTTCCTTTTTGTAGCGTGAATGTCGCTTCTAATACAATTAGCTTTTTCTTAGCAAATGCACTTGTACGGTAAGCAAAATCAAAGTCTTCTGGTGTTAGCGTTAATAACTCACCTTCCGTATTTAAAGCAATGACCTTTGTTAATACATTCGAGATTTCACCACCGTATGCCCCTGCATTCATAAATACCGCACCGCCTACACTTCCTGGGATCCCGCATGCGAACGCTAACCCATCTAGTCCGTGTTCATAAGCAGTACGAGAAACATGAATAATTTCAGCGCCACTACCTGCTGTTATTTGTTTTTCATTAACAGCAATATCATTAAAATGATTCAGGTTTAACACAATTCCAGGTAAACCATGATCACTAATAATGACATTTGCTCCTTTTCCAAGTAAGGTTAGAGGAATCTTTTTATCGAAGGCAAATTTTACAACCTTTTGTGCGTCTTCAGTATTTCTTGGCTGCACGAAAATTTCCGCCTCGCCACCAACCTGTATATATGTATGTTTTGACATCGGCTCTTGATGATAGATATCACTATTCGTTAATAGCTGACGTAATGTTTCTTTGATGTTCATTTTTTTACTCCAATCTGTTATGCTTTACAAAAAGTCAATGCATTTTTATACTGAAAGGTATAAAAATAAAATAACATGAAATCATGTATTTATCTAGTACTTTGTGAGACGAAAGAAAGTGTGATAACCATGGGTTTAATATTACTAGAAATTTGCGACATGAACCTCTTGTCAGAAGAAGCGTTGCAAGCACTATTAGAAAAATATCCCGAAGTAGCTGTTATGAGCTATGATTGTCAAAACTTATGTGGTCTTTGCAAAATGAGACCATATGCGCTCGTAAACGGACAAAGGATATTTGGAAAAGACTTGCCGGAATGCATTGAAAATATACGCATTAAAATAGAAGAGGAACTGGCATTGTTCGCATAATTCATTCGCACTGGAGCCTAATAAAGGCTCCAGTTTTTTATTTATTTTTTATTGTAATCCCAAATAGATCTTTAGCTAATTGTAAAAATTCAGCTGTTGTTACTTTTCTTTTCGTTATATTCCCCCCTACATTTAGGGTATAGGAATTTTCTGTCAACGTAACCGTTTCATATTCTCTAATAGATGTGAATAGATAACCCTTATTAAAAGGTGAGGATTCACTATGAATAATGGTGTCTTGTATGGTCGTTAATTCATCTTCTGATTGTATAGTGTTTGCCAAAGAGAATTTATACCCTGTTTTCCAATCATGTACACCGTTTTTTTTCATATTTAAAATATATTCATCGTTATTGTATGTGATTCTAAAAAAACCGTTCGCTGATTTGACTTCTTCACCGTCTAACGGTACAGCTTTTAAAGGTAAATTATTGCCAAAACCTGTATCTACTAAGAAAGGTTTATTTTCTTTAGTGAGAATGATACATACATGCGTGTCCCCAGTACTTGACCATGTTTGATTACTGTGATCATAGACATTCCCTTTTACTAATTTTACATCTAATCCTTCATCTTTTAATACATAAAAAAGCAAAGGGTTCAAATGATAACAAACACCACCAAATCCATTGTTTAAACAAGTTTCTTCAATTAATTCTTTTGTAATAGGTGTTGTGCTTCTCGCCATAATACTCGTGTTTTCAAACGGGAAGATATTTGTTGTTTTTCTTAGAACTTCGTCCAAATTATTAAATGTAATCTTTTCTTGAAAATGAATTTTCTCTTTGAACTTCATTGTCAAGTCTGTCATTGTTCATCATCCTTTGGTATAACTTCACTCTACTATAACACGCTTCGCCTATCTCATAAATGAATCTGCATAAAATTGGCGAGCACAAGGTATCTTTCTGATTCTTTCAATTACTGAGGAGTATTTAATAAGCAAAAATTAATCATCCCACCTATCACAGATTACCTACTATTTTATTCCTTAAAAAACCAAACACATGAAACACAAATCACTTTGAATAAACCTTACATAATAAAGAGACAAACCGCTGACAATATAAGCAACAAAGATAGGAGGACTTCATTATGTTATCTGCTGAACAACTACATCATTTTAAAAAATTGTTAACACAATCTTTAAACGAAAATGAACAACAAATAGAGCAAAATCATCATTTCGGACTCCATGAGGAACAAAATAATGTTGGTTTTTCAGGCGAATTATCTAATTACGATAATCATCCAGCTGATTCTGCGACTGAATTATACGAAAGAGAAAAGGACCTAGCCATAGACGATCATTATAGAGATGAAGTTGATGAAATTCGCACAGCTCTTACTGCTATAGAAAAAGGAACTTATGGAGTGTGTCAAGTTTGTCAAAAAGAGATTCCCGTAAGCCGACTTGAGGCATTGCCAACAGCAACAACTTGCATTGAACATAGTCAACAGCAGAACTTAAATGAGTACAGACCAATAGAAGAAGAAGTCATTAATGCCGATGTCGAGGTACCACATGATGATAATAACGGTTTTGATGAAGAAGATAGCTGGCAATCTGTTGCAAAATGGGGGAATTCAGATGGACCGTCAGATTTATACGATGCCCCAACAGATTATGAAAAAATGTATCTTAATTCCGGTGAAAATGTTGGCTATACAGAAGAGTTCGAGAATAGTGTGGGAACGGATATCGATGGCAAAAACATTCAAATTTTTGACACTAAACAGTTACGTGCTTATGAAGAAGTACTTGATGAAGAAGGCATTATGACCACTTTCGGTGATTTAAAAGCTTATGAAGAAGAACCTTATGTAGAAAACAAAGAAGATGAGCAATAATAAAAAGCGAGACTATAGCGTCTCGCTTTTTATTATTCACTGCTTTACTTCTCTTCTTTGGCGAGATCGATCATCATGACAATTAACACGAGTAATTGAATCAAGACATCGGCTTCGATCGGAATCATCCTCCTCCATAAATGGTGAAGTTCATTCCTCCGGTTTATCTAAGAAGTAAAGACTTACGTTTCCCTTACTCCATCTATATGCAGAAGCGTCTTCATTATGTCTCCATATACTAGTAACCAGTGAAGATATACGTTAAACTAAAAAGGATTATATACATAGGTGGGGAGAATAAATGTCATTAAAGGAAATTGAAAACCAATTAGCAGAGTTAAAAATGGACTATATGCGCTTACAAGATGATATCGAAAAGTTAGAGTCATTTGGACGTTCAGTTGAGAAACAAGAATTACGAATGAAAGAAATTGAAGAAGAACTACAAAGGCTTAATCATTTAAAAGCTGAGCTTGAGAAATAATACGCTGACTGCAGGTGTGAAACGGCCTGTTGATTTGCCGCCGGGTCTATATAGTGATAATGAAGGCTTCCCCCAATTTATTTGGGGGGATGTTTCCTGAGTTGATGAACACATGACTTGCACTAAAAAATAATTTTATTTTCATATTTTTGCCTTCACATTCTATTTAACAGAGTGTCAACAGAACGCTGATTTGATATCTTGTGACAGCAATCTTATAATGAGAAACTTTGTGGTTGTAAAAGGATAGTAGAAAAAAACCACTTGTTGCCCTTCCGATTGGATTTCTAACAAAGACAAAAAATAGGGGTGTTAATCGAGACCTGCTCATTAAATTTAGTTACCCCTTATAACGGATATAGAAAGCGCGCAATTAGAAGAAGTTCAAATACATAACGGTCTAATCGATTATTATGCAGTAACACCGTAACTTTTCTACAAGATGATGTTGCTATTGATACCGTATAAGTTAACTAAAAAGGTGGTGAAGAAGAGATTCTCTGTGGAATCAAGTGATTAATGAGGCAAGCTAAGGAGGCATTACCAATGTCTAAAGGAATGATTCATCATATAGAATTGTATGTGTCAGAACTTTCACGTAGTGTAGCTTTTTGGGATGCATTACTAACAGAGCTGGGTTACAGTCGTTTTCAAACATGGAAGTACGGACAAAGTTGGAAAATAGAGAACAGTTATTTAGTCATTGTACAAGCAGAAGAGAAATATTTAGACATTCCCTATCATCGTTGTCGTGTTGGCCTTAATCATTTAGCTTTTCATGCACAGTCACGAGAGCAGGTTGATGTGATTACAGAAAAATTAAGAGAAAATCATGTTACAATTCTCTATGAAGATAAGCACCCCTTCGCTGGTGGTACAGGGCATTATGCTGTTTATTTTGAAGATCCAGACCGGATGAAGGTTGAAATTGTTGCACCCGCAACATAGTTTCATCGTCATTCTCCACCATTTAAATACTTGTTATCACCCATCATCACATTTTTATCTTCTCTCATATTTACATTAGTAGGAGGCAAATATGGATGATGCCTCCTTTTTCTATCAATCCAAAAAGCTATACTACATAAAAAAACAATGATAAAAAAGAGCACCCACATTTATATCATCACCACGCTTTTAATCAATCCTTTTTTGTCTAATCCATTTGGTTGCCACCCACTTTTCCCCTCTTTGTACCGGTAAACTTGAATGTAATGATTTGCGATCGACTTCACCTAGAGAATTACTATAGTGAAAAAAGACAGCAGATCCTTTCTTAGGGGTAAATGAAGCATTAATCTTTGGAAATATCGTTTCACCGCCTGATTCGACATCATTCAAATAGATTAGCATCGTCGCTATTCTTTGGCCGCCTTTACGATTGTCTACACGGTTTTCCGGAAAAAAATCAAAGTGAGACTTATATTCATCACCGACTTCATAATGCAATACTTGCAAACCTTCCCCATTTTCAATTGGATAAGAGGTCAGCAAACTGATTCGTTTTTCAATTCGAGCAATAAAATCATCTTCTTGAAGCTTAAAATACATCCCTTTGCTCGTTCTACCAGCAGCGGCTTTTTCTGCTCCAGAATTCGCATCTATGACTTTAGATGGCTGAAGGCGGCTTTTCGCCCGTTCAATGAGAAAATCACATTCCTCATCTGATAATACATGGTCTAGTTGGATAATCGTTGGTTTTATAAAGTTAGAGCGAACAAACACCATTTGATTATCTACCACAATGGTATGAGGTTGTTCATTTAAATAGACAGGTTCATATTGATAAGTTGAGGCACCTTTAATATCTGAACTGGCAAACGCAATTTCAAACATTGTCTCATAGGCAAACCTAGCATCAAATCCTTTTTTAATCAGACCATTCGTAATAGCTAATGGACTTACTCCTTGTTTTAATGTATCAATAATCCAATCTTGTAGTTCATTTGAAATAGTTTTCATTTTTTCCAAAACAGACGTCAACTCCTCCCCTATTTTGACAATATGTTTTGTTGAGACTGAACAATCTTCATTAGTTGCTCTGAAGAATAAATACAAACACCTTGCTTCTCCATATCAGTGATACATTTCATTGCTTGAGCAACATGCTTGGCTTCAATCGCATATTTCATTTTTTTCTCGTCATTCAATAATGGCGACAAAAGTTGATACAGCTTTTTACCCGCCAGTTCCCCTCTACGCTTTTCTAATCGTTCACCCATTAACAATGAAGGCCTTACAATCGATAACGCAGGTAATGACAATGTTTTTAGTTTATCTTCTAGTAAGCCCTTAATCCTTGGATAGAACAATTTAGAACGGGCATTTGCGTTGATAGAACTTATAATGACAAAATGTTCAACCTCATGACTCTTCGCTAACTTTGCCATCGTATAAGGATAATCTACATCTACTTTAATCATTTTCTCTTTTGTTTTTGCTTTTTTAATGGTCGTTCCTAAACAGCAATAAACGTGATCAACACAAAAATGTTCGGCATATTCTTCTAAATAATCAAAGTCAATGACTAATTCAATCAATTTTTCATGTTTCATATGAAGCGGTGTTCTAACAATAGCAATCACTTTCTCATACGAATCTTGTAGTAATAATTTTAATAATTCTTGCCCAACTAGGCCTGTTGCACCTGCTATCAGCGCAGTCTTTCCCATCTTTAAACCATCCTTCTATATTTTTTCCTTTCATTCTATGATACATGGAAACGGGTACAGATAAAAACAAAAAGTTTGAATTATTGTGCATTTATTGTTTTTTTCTAGTCACGAAGCTTTTCTTTTTGCAAAAATTACATCATATGCCATAATATGACCATAACATTAAAGGAGGTACTACATGAATACAATTACTTTAAACAATGGAGTAGAAATGCCCCAACTTGGCTTTGGTGTTTGGCAAGTGCAAAATGAGGAAGCAACCGCTGCTGTGCAAACAGCCATTGAAGTTGGGTATCGTTCCATTGATACAGCGATGATTTATCAAAATGAAGAAGGTGTCGGCAAAGCCATTAAAAACGCTGGTATTGCTAGAGAAGATCTATTCATTACGACAAAAGTTTGGAATACGGATCAAGGATATGAACAGACATTAAAAGCGTTTGACGAAAGTCTAGAAAAGTTAGGATTAGATTATGTTGATTTGTACTTGGTTCATTGGCCAACACCACAATTCGATACTTATGTAGATACATATAAAGCACTAGAGAAATTATATAAAGATGGTCGTGTAAAAGCGATCGGCGTCTGCAATTTTCATATTGAACATTTAGAACGTATATTAAATGAGTGTTCAGTCAAACCTGTCTTAAATCAAGTAGAATGTCACCCCTATTTATCACAAAACGAATTAAAGGAATTTTGTAACAAACATGATATTTATGTTGAGGCATGGAGCCCTTTACAACAAGGCGGGGAAGTATTACAACTTGATTCAATTAAAGAAATAGCCAACTCAGTAGGAAAAACACCTGCCCAAGTAGTTCTGCGTTGGCATTTGCAGAACGATACAATTGTTATTCCTAAGTCAGTTACTCCTTCTAGAATTAAAGAAAACTTCGATGTCTTTGATTTTGAGCTTTCGCAAGCACAAATGGAAACCATTAATAAACTTAATCGCAATGAAAGAAAAGGCCCAGATCCATCGGATATGAATGTTCGCTAATATTAAAGAGGTTGGTGCTATAATATTCTTATATTTGCACCTCCCTCTTTTTTTATTACCTAAAGGCGTCATTAATATTATATAGGGCTATATCAATATCTAATTCCTCGCCAATTACAAGCTTTGCTAATTGCGCACCTAAATACGGACCAGATGTTAATCCAGATGCTCCTAAACCATTGGCAGCATATAGTTTCTCGTACCCAGGAACTTGACCTATAACGGGTAAAAAACCAGGTGTAAACGGTCTAAATCCCACTTTTGTCTCAACAAGAGTTGCTGCTTGTAAACCAGGGGCCACAGTCAACGCTTTAGATAATACTTCAAGCACGCCCCCCGCTGTCACATTCGTATTAAACGGATGTTCATCCTCATGTGTCGCACCAACAACGACTTTACCATCTTCAAAAGAGAGTAAATAATGATTTGTTGGCGGCTGAACCACAGACCATTCAGATGTGTCTGCATCAGGTACGTGAAGATGGGCAATTTGTGCTTTTTGAGCACTAACTTGAAAGTTGAGCCCTATTGGCTCTAATAATTCCCTTGCCCAAACGCCGGCGGTTACGATGATTTTATCTGCATGTAATAGCTCTCCATTCACCTTTACCCCTTCTAGTTGACCATTTTCACCTACTAATAAAGCTTCACCATGAATGATATCTGCGCCATATAGTTCGGCGGCTTTTAGCAGCGCCTTCCTAAGTTTACGCCCATCTACTCTAGCCGCTCCACTCACATATACTGATTGAAAATCGTGCGACAGTGGCGGAAAGGCGTCTCTCGTTTTTTCTTGATTATAATTTTTGATTTCACCGATTTCTGGTGCATCTTCTCGCCTTTTTATCGCCCTATCTATCATCTTTTCAAGTTTTGTTTCGTCGTGATGTAAACTAATCGCACCTACTTTTTTATAACCGGTGTCTTGATCAGTTTCCGCTTCAAGTGCTGGAATTAATTGTTGATAATACTTCGCTCCCCCTTTAGCAAGCTGATACCACGCTTTGTTTCGACGTTGTGACAACCATGGGCAGACGATACCCGCAGCTGCTTCTGTCGCTTGCCCTGCATCTTGCCGATCGATTACTGTCACCTTAAAACCAGCTTTCGCTAAATGGTAAGCCGTAGATGCACCTAATATGCCTGCTCCAATCACTATCATTTGTTGCATATTTTTTTCCTCCATCATGGATAAAAGACGAAAGGCAATATGCTTTCCGTCTTTTTTCGTTCTAGCTTAAACTTGCGAACTCTTCCACAAGCTCTTCAAACGTTTGTAACGCTTCGTCAATCGGTTTTGACGTCGTTAAATCCACACCTGTATTTTTTAATAAGTCTAATGGAAATTCTGAACTTCCGCTTTTTAGGAATTCAAGATAAGTCTTTAATGTTTCCTCATCGCCATTATAAATCTTCGTTGCTAATTGAATGGCTGAAGCATAACCTGTCGCATATTTATATACGTAAAATGGTCGATAAAAATGCGGAATTCTTGACCAACCATATTTCACCTCTTCATCTAACACAAGGCTTTCCCCATGATAATCTTTAAATAGCTGCTCATAAATGCCATTAAATACTTCTGTATTTAACGTTTTACCTTCTTCTGCTAATTGATGCGTTTTCCATTCGAATTCACTGAACATAACTTGTGTAAAGAAAGTGCCTTTAAACTGATCAATAAAATGATTAAGTAAATGTCGTTTGACGTCTTCATTGGTTTCGTGATCAAGTAAATATTTTATTAAAAGTACCTCATTTACAGTTGATGCCACTTCAGCGACGAAAATACTGTAGCCTGCCGTAATTTGCGGCTGATGCTGGGCACTCCATTTACTATGAACACCGTGGCCACATTCATGCGCAAGTGTAAACATACTATCAAGATCATCACGATGATTTAAAAGAATATAAGGGTGTACACCATATACGCCCATATTATAAGCACCCGAGCGCTTTCCTTTCGTTTCTCTTACATCAATATAACGATGTTCTTTAAACGATTGCAATGTAGAAATATACTCTTCCCCTAGTGGCGCTAACGCTTTACACATCGTCGCAAATGCCTCTTCATATGGAATCTGCATATCGACATCTTTCACAAGCTGGGCACTTAAATCATATTGTCTTAATTCATCTAACTGCAATAACTCTTTTCTTAATGCTGTATATTTGTGCATCGTTTGCAAATGGTCTCTTGTGGACTGAATTAGATTATGGTAAACCTCTTTCGGAACATTATCACCAAATAATGCTTTTTCTAATGCAGAAGGATACTGCCTTATTCTTGTGGTTGTAACATTATTCTTGATTGCTGCTGATAAAGTCGAGCCGATTGTATTTTTAAGTTGTACATAAGGCTTATAATACGCCTTATACGCTTCTTTCCGCTTTTCTCGATCATCACTTTCAATTAATTTCGCATACATTCCTCGTGTAAGTTCTACTTTTTCACCATTATCATTTGTTACGAGTCCAAACTCAATATCAGCATTATTAATCATATTATATGTATTTGATGGTGCAGAAAGCGATTCACCGAGTTGTGATAATAAACTTTCTTGCTCAGTTGAGAGCACATGCGCTTTATAACGAAACGATTCGAGTAAGTCTTCTTCAAAATATTGCAGCCCTTCTTCTTCTTTAATATAAGCTTTTAATGTCGCTTCATCTAAGCTAAGTAAAAACGGCATAAAGAAAGAAGTTGCACTACTCACTTTTACACTTAGTTGTTTCGATTGATCTAATAAACTTTGAGCACGACTATCCCTTGTATCAACATCTGATTGTAACATCGCATAAGCATAGACTTTACCAAACAAATAAGATAAATCTTCCTGCTTCTTCAGAAATTGAAATAAACTTTGCCCATCGCTTATTTCCCCCTCGAACCCTGCTAACTCCTGCGCTAACGACTGAATGGAATCATAATCCTTTTGCCACTCAGACTCCTCACTATAAATATCAGTGACATTCCAAGTTTCTTCTACGGGAATCTCTTTTCGACTAGAATAGGCCGTCATAATTTTTAACACTCCTTAAATAGTTCATTTTTTTGCTCATATGCGTTATATTAACTAAATATATTCTATTTCGCCATTCTTAAACCTTTTTATAGTAATTAATAATGGAAAAAGGAAAGGAGATCCAATCATGGCTATTACATTACCTCATATCGAGGATGCGAATCAAACTAATTATCTCCCACCTCAAGGTGAGATTCAACCGTTTGAATCTGAAGAAGAATACGAAACTAAATTAAAAGAATGGAAGCTGCCTGCCAAGAAAGCGTTTTGGTTTAAACAAAAAACCCATCAACGCAAAGTAGAAATTGTCGGCTATCAAGTATACGGTGAAGAAGATGATCATTACACCATTGTAATCAAGTTCCAAGATGGAAAACTAAGTTGCATACATCCCGCTTATTTAAAAGAAATGCAAGCGGGCAACTTTGGTAAAGAAGCTTTTGATGCTGCTGGACAACCGAACACCGCACAAATAGAAGAAAAACAGGCCGACGAAAAAACAAAAGAGCAAGCGCCAACACCGCCGAAAACCAGAGCTACAAAAACAAAAACAAAGAAAAAAGAAGCAGCTAAAAAAATCCAACTTCCTGAAGATAAGGTGGCTTTCTCAGCAATTGTGAAGCAATTTGCGCTAAGCTATAATCATTTCACTGAGGACCATGATGAAGTCATTGTGCTCGATGAGGTTGTAATTCATCAAGACGATCCTCTACCTATTGGACTAGCTTGGTGCAGTCACTCTAAAACATTAAAAAAACAAGAATTAGCTATCGGAAACAAACTTTCCTTTAATGGCAAAATCGTCAAAAAGAAATTACCAAAAGCCCAAGACGATGTCGATGAAGAGCATAAAGTAGAAGAAGCAGTTCCTTATAAAATAAACAATCCTTCAAAAATTGAAAAACAATAACAAACAGAGTGAGGCCATTCCTCACTCTGTTTTGTTCTACTTTAAGATACGCAAGTAATCTTTCGTAACAAATGGGTACTGATTCGACAAATAGTTCCTCAGCCATCATTCATGCTTGTAGTTAAAATATATCTATTTAACTGCGAATACGTTTTTATCTATTTAGCTTGTTTAAAATGTCTTCCTGTTTTGAATCCTAACCTCTTTACACATCATCGAGTTTTGTGATAATAATCAAGTTTATTCAAGGTTTACGCAAAGAATGAGCGACCGTGACTTCCTCAATACAACTTTTAGAACTTCCTTTAGACAAAAAAAGCACCTCTACAAAAATATAGAGATGCTTTCGTATCGAATTAGAATTGAGCAGCAGCTTTAGCTACGTTTTGTAATCCTTCTTCAATAATATCTTGTGTACGATCTGGGTATTGGTTATGTCCTTCAATCACAACTTCTGAAGGAGAAGTAATGCCCCAAAGGCTGATAATTGTTTTTACTAAGTTAACTGCCATTTCGCCAGCAGCCATACCTTCTAGTGAATAATCAGAACCTCTAGCGTTTAAAAGCATCACTTTCTTGTCGCCAGCAAATCCTACTGGACCTTCAGCAGTATATTTAAACATTTTACCTGCTTGAGCTAAGTAAGAAACATAGCTGATCAATGGAGCTGGTACAGTTGAATTCCAAAGTGGGAATGCGAAAACGATTTTATCAGCATCAAAGAACTGATTTAAATACTTCTCAACTAACGCCGCACCCTTTTCTTCTGCAGCAGTTAATTCCAACCCTTGGTTCTTTTTAAAAGTACCATTGATTGCATCATTACCATAGTAAGGCATGTTTTCTTCAAAAAGATTCAATTCCGTAATATCATCTGATGGATTTGATTCTTTATATGATTGTAAAAATGCATGATACATTTTTACAGAAATTCCAGCTTCAACTGGACGATCACTTGCGTTTACAAATAGAACTTTTGCCATTATGTGAAGACCTCCGAATGTCGTAATAATTTATCCGAAATACACTAAAATGAAATATCTCGAACCAAAAGTAATTTTAGTATATTAATAGTATCTTGTCAATGGAATAAGTTCTCTTTAACTACACTTATGATATATTTTAGGTCTAAAGGAATAACTGAAGTAAATCTCGAGCTGACTTTTCTGGATTTTTAGATTTACTAATTGCTGAGACAACAGAAACACCTGCTAACCCTCGATTTTTAAGCATTTTTATGTTTTCTAGTTGAATACCACCAATAGCGACTGCAGGAATATCAATCGCTGCAATGATTTCCTCGAGCATACCTGGTGCTAATAAATCAGCATCAGATTTAGAAGCTGTCGGAAACACCGAACCTATTCCAACATAATTTGCTCCTTGTTCTTGAGCAAGTTTCGCTTCTTCCACATTAGATACAGAGATACCAACTACCATATCATCAGGAACAATCTTTCTAACGACGGCACATGGCAGATCATCTTGTCCCACATGCACACCTGCTGCACCTACCGCTAAAGCGATGTCTACTCTATCATTAATAATCAGTGGAATATCCAATGGCTTTAATATAGATTGTAATGTTTTCGCCTTTTCATAAAAGAGTTGACCATCCGCTGTCTTCTCTCTTAATTGAACGATGGTCACACCACCTTTTACACCACTTCGAACAATATCATATAATTCATTGTTTGCTATTTTATCATCTGTGACTAAATATAAACGGTAATCCATTAGTTTTGCCTCACTCCATCTAGCCAAGTGGCTGCATTCATTGTACTAATCGTATCCATTAGCTTCACTCGAAATGAACCTAACCCTTCACCGGCATGTAAGCTCTTTGCTGCGATTTCCCCCGCTAGACTCATAGTAGCCATACCAATAACAGCCCCGTCAAACCAATTTTCTGAAACAGCAGCAGCAGTTGCTACTAATGAAGCTGTCATGCAGCCAGTTCCAGTTACCTTCGTCAAAAGGGAATCTCCATTATCAATCACAACGAATTGCCTACCATCTGTAATGACGTCTTCTTTCCCACTAATAACAATGAGACAGTTTAGAACTTCGGCTGCCTCCTGTGCAAGTGCTTCAGGTGCCATTTCAATTGCCCCTGCATCAACACCACGCGTTTTAGTATTATTACCAATAAGAGCTGAAATTTCAGAAGCATTGCCACGAATAATGGACACTTTTATTGTGCTAATTAACTCCTTTGCCTTATTTGTGCGATAATTGGTTGCACCAACACCCACTGGATCAAATATTACTGGAATTCCTTTTTGATTGGCAGTTTGTCCAGCTTTAATCATCGCCGCAAACATTGCATCATTAATAGTACCAAAATTAATTACGAGCCCATCTGCCATCATAGCCATTTCTTCTACTTCTAAGAGTTGTGTGGCCATAACAGGTGAACCGCCCATTGCTAGGGTCACATTGGCACAATCATTAATAGTTACTGTATTTGTTAAATGATGAATGAGTGGGGTATGTTCTTTTAACTGCTGAAAGATTCTCTCAACTGCTTCACTTGAAATCGTCATTATCTTTCCTCCACCTTTGCTTTGTTGTATAACTCATAAAAATGATTTGTCGGACCATGCCCATGACCGAGTGCTAGACTATGCTCAATCGCTATAGAAATATAATTCTTCGCAGACTGTATGGCCTCAACAAGTTCTTCCCCTTTTGCTAACCCGGCAGCAATGGCAGATGAGAGAGTGCAACCTGTACCATGGGTGTTTTTTGTCTCTACTCTTCGACCATTAAACCAGTTGAAACTTTGACCATCCCATAATAAGTCATTCGGTTCTCCTTCTAAATGTCCACCTTTTAATAAGACGGCTTTTGGCCCTAATTCATATAACTTTTTACAAGCTTGCTCCATGTCTTCAACCGTGCGAATCGTCATACCCGAAAGTACTTCAGCTTCAGGAATGTTTGGCGTAATTACAGTCGCAAGTGGTAACATCTTCGCTTTTAATGCCTCAATAGCTTGTTCCTTTAAAAGATGATGTCCACCTTTCGAAACCATAACAGGATCTAACACAATCACTTTTGGACTATAATGATTTAAACGGTCTGCGACGATTTTTACAGTCTCACTAGATGACAACATCCCGATTTTGACAGCATCAACCTGGATATCATCAAACACAGCTTCTATTTGGTCTTTTATAATATTGATTTCAATATCCTGTACCGATCGTACCTCTACTGTATTTTGAGCGGTAATCGCCGTAATGACGGACATGCCGAACACACCATTGGCGGAAAAAGTTTTAAGATCTGCTTGAATCCCAGCTCCTCCTCCTGAATCAGAACCTGCGATCGTTAATGCTGTTTTCATTGATGTAACCTCCAATAGCTTTATTCTTTATTAATACTCTTAATAAACCATATCCTAAAATTGCTCCAGTAAACGAGCTCACCATAAATGCTGGTAGAAATCCGAAAAGGGTGGCTTCTTGTCCTAAAAGTAATGTACTAATCGGATAAGTCGCTACTGCCCCTATCATTCCCGTTCCAACGACTTCACCTAGTGCTGAGAAGCCAATTTTTTTCGTTTTTTGATAAAGGAACCCTGCAAGTAATGCGCCAATCATACTCCCGGGGTAGGCAAAAACACTTCCTGTCCCCATCATATTTCTCAATGTAGATGAAAGAAACGCTTGACTAACGGCATACCATGGTCCAAGAAGTACAGCAGATAATACATTCGCCAAGTGCTGAATCGGAAAAATTTTCGCTATTCCAATCGGAATAAAAATGAGACTACTCGACACAGTAGTGATGGCTGCAATCGTTGCCGTCATCGTCATTTTTTGGATTTTATTCATAGACCTTTCCTCCTTTCGATAAAAATAAAAAAGCCGCTAGTTTGTATAAGCGGCTTTGGTCATCATGATATGTATGACGTCACTCGCTTCCCTACGCTAGTATTAACTAGATCAGGTTCAAAGGGTTCATCTCAGCCAAGTATTTGGCACCCCTAGCATTTATTCATATATAAAAAAATCCTCTACTTCCAAAAGGAAGCGAGGACGACTACATCGACACACTTCCCTCCACTGGTACAAACCAGATCAGGTTCAAAGGGTTTTGAACGGCATTCAATCTCAGCCTCTATGTGAAGGCACCCCCAGTGAAAACTTATAATATATGATGTCAATATAACATGAAATGATAGAAATGAAAATAAAAAACATGGGATAGAAACGATGTTGCGACATAAAACGTTATGATATGATATTTATATAACATTCGGGAGGACAGTCTATGGAAGATAAGAGTATTGTACTTATTGGGTTTATGGGGGTCGGAAAGACATCCATAGGAACGGAATTAGCTAAGAAATTACAGTGGGGTTTAATCGACACGGATGAACGCATTGAACAACAGTTCAAGATGTCAACTTCAAAAATTTTCCTTGATCATGGTGAAGAAGTTTTTCGAAAAGCTGAAAGCGAGTTGATTGAACAACTATCTGCCGAAGAAAAACAGATTCTTTCATTAGGCGGCGGTGCCTTTTTAAACAGTAAGAACCGCGAAATATGTTTACAAAACAGTACCGTTGTCCTTATCGAGCTCTCATGGGAAAAGTGGCTTGACCGATACCCATTGATTAAAGATACAAGACCGAAATTAAATGGTCTTTCTACTGATGAAATGTATCATCTATACAAAGAAAGACAAGCTCATTATCAACCATATCATCTAAAAATCAATGTTGACGGGAAAACAGCTGAAGAAGCTGCTGAATTGATTATTAGTGGGATAAGATAAAGCTAGTGATGATTATGGTTATGGTTCATTAGGACGTTTCTTCTACTATCTAAGTATTTCGCATTATCCTAAACGAATTTATGAAAGCCGGGCACTCCCTTGCTCGGCTTTCATTTGTGTTTGGTTCATAATAAATTGCTAAATAACTCCTTTTTGCGGGGCGCTCACCTCTGGCTTTCTTTCCGAGGGACTTACTAAACCCTTTTGCGGGGCGCTTATCTCTGGTTTTCTTTCTGAGGGACTTGCTAAACCCTTTTGCGAGGCGCTCATCTCTGGTTTTCTTTCTGAGGGACTCGCTATCCCCTTTTGCGGAGCGCTCATCTTTTGTTTCCTTTCTGAGGGACTTGCTAAACCCTTTTGCGGGGCGCTCAGCTCTGGTTTTCCTTCTGAGGGACTTGCTAAACCCTTTTGCGGGGCGCTCAGCTCTGGTTTTCCTTCTGAGGGACTTGCTAAACCCTTTTGCGGGGCGCTCATCTTTAGTTTCCTTTCTGAGGGACTTGCTAATCCCTTTTGCGGGGCGCTCACCTCTGGTTTTCCTTCTGAGGGACTTGCTAAACCCTTTTGCGGGGCGCTCATCTTTAGTTTCCTTTCCGAGGGACTTGCTAAACCCTTTTGCGAGGCGCTCACCTCTGGTTTACCTTCTGAGGGACTTGCTAAACCCTTTTGCGGGGCGCTCAGCTCTGGTTTTCCTTCTGAGTGACTTATTAAACCCTTTTGCGAGGCGCTCATCTCTGGTTTCCTTTCTGAGGGACTTGCTAATCCCTTTTGCGGGGCGCTCATCTCTGGTTTTCCTTCTAAGGGACTTGCTAAACCCTTTTGCGAGGCGCTCATCTCTGATTTTCCTTCTGAGGGACTTGCTATCCCCTTTTGCGAGACGCTCATCTCTGATTTACCTTCTGAGGGACTTGCTAAACCCTTTTGCGAGGCGCTTATCTCTGGTTTTCCTTCTGAGGGACTTGCTATCCCCTTTTGCGGGGCGCTCATCTCTGGCTTTCTTTCCGAGGGACTTGCTATCCCCTTTTGCGGGGCGCTTATCTCTGGTTTACCTTCTGAGTGACTTGCTATCCCCTTTTGCGAGGCGCTCATCTCTGGCTTTCTTTCCGAGGGACTTGCTATCCCCTTTTTGCGATGTCATCTAGATTTTTTCTTTTATTTTGTGCACAAAGTCTTTTTTTTCAACTTATAACTGCTTACTAGTAGATTGAACCCATCAGAATACCGATCAATCTATACGGTACTGTTACTTCACTTCATTACTAAATAATTCAACTATTTCTTCTTTTTTAAAACCCATTAATGATAATAAAAATAATTTCCACCACCATTAAGTGTATATTTCTCTTGTAAGAATCGTTGTATTGCGGAACTACTGATTGCTCCTCCACACCAATCATAAATCGCCGTCTTTGTTACTTTTTCTGATGGAAAAAGAATAATAAAGTCATTGATTGCTTCACTTAATGCATCATAAGATGAAATGTTCCTCCTACATTTTGAGCAATGAAATTTGCGCAAACTCGCTCGCCTCATCTGCCCACTGCACTCTCGACAAACCACTCCTTTTACCAA
The DNA here is from genome assembly GCF_044790165.1 of Cytobacillus kochii. Taxonomy (NCBI): domain Bacteria; kingdom Bacillati; phylum Bacillota; class Bacilli; order Caryophanales; family Bacillaceae; genus Cytobacillus; species Cytobacillus kochii. The sequence goes on from NZ_CP085254.1 coordinate 2,400,477, forward strand.
ATCCTCCGTACAATAATCGATTTTTCTAGCATAATTCATTTCTTCTTTATGATGACTCAAAAAAGTGTGAACAATTTTTGTATGAAATGGAGAGTGTTGAATGTCTATTTGATTTAGTTCTCTTAATAATCGTGGAATTTGCGGTGGAAGAATAACATTTTGTTTCTTTGTACGGTCATATAACATAAACTCGGGATGAACAAAAACAAGTAGATAATCAAATGCAATGTTTAATTCGTGCTTAGTAAGGAATTGGTGTAGGAGGGTTTCATTTCTTTGGATTTGTAGAAGGGGATTTTTAATTTCCTTGTTTGTTGGTGAATACCATTTAGTGTCCTGAACCAAAAAATCACCACTATAATTTTTCACTTCGAAAGCAATGAGTTTGTGGGGAGTTAAACAGAGTGCATCAATTTGGAAGGATGTATGATTAATTTCTAGCAATACATCATAAAGAATGGGGAATTTTGGTGAAAGTTGCTGCAAATCATCTCGCCATTTACTTTCTCCTTCATATCCTTTTTCTAACATTTTGAGATATTGTTCATTCTCAGGGGACAATTTTGATCTAAGATGGAGCACGCGTAATAATCGGAGTTGATAAGAGGGTTTGAGTGGTTTTAGGTCTGGCAAATTCCTTCATCCTTTCTTTTTACTCTATTATAACGAATTTTTAACATGAAAAAAATACCAATATATATAACTTCTCTAATAGAAAGTACAAATTTGCTTGTTAAAAAGTGTAAAACCCTTTTGTGATTTTAATATATGCAGTCATTCCATTTTCTCACTAAGTTCATCACTTCGTCTTTATTCTTTCAGTTTTTGTCCACTTTTACTGCTACCCACATTTCTAGCCTAACCCTTTAAAAAAACCACTTACCATCAATGGCAAGTGGTTCTTTTTCTTCTATTAAATTGCTGTCGTAACAGCTTTTTCTTCGTCTACCTTCACAATCCAACCAAATTTATCTTCTACTTTTCCTTTTTGGATTCCTGTTAGCGTTTCGTAAAGTTTGCCGGCAATTTCACCTGTTTGTCCGCCACCAATGGTCAGTTTTTCGTTATTCCAGAATAGTTCTCCGACAGGTGAAATGACCGCTGCAGTACCCGTTCCGAATGCTTCTTCTAGCGTGCCATTTTTTTGTGCTTCATAGATCTCATCGATTGAGATACGACGCTCAGATAAAGGAATACCCCAGTCTTTAATGAGTTCAATAACAGAGTTTCTTGTAACGCCTTCTAAAATGCTTCCGTTCAATTCAGGTGTAACGACTTCACCGTTAATTTTAAAGAAAATATTCATGCTTCCTACTTCTTCCACATATTTATTTTCCTTGCCATCTAACCAAAGTACTTGTGAATATCCTTCCTGTTCTGCTACTTCTTGAGCTTTTAGGCTAGCAGCATAGTTTCCTCCTGTTTTGGCATTACCCGTTCCACCTTTGACTGCACGAACATATTCGCTTTGGACAGCAATTTTCACTGGGTTAATTCCTTCTTTATAATAGGCACCGACTGGTGACATGATAATAATAAATTTGTATTGATGTGATGGAGCAACGCCTAAATAAGGTTCTGTAGAAATAATAAATGGACGAATATATAGAGATGTTCCTTCTACATTTGGAACCCAATCACGATCAACTGCAATTAATTGTCTTAATGCTTGAACAGCAAGTTCTTCGTCAATTGGCGGAATACAGAGTCTGTTGTTCGATTTGTTCAGTCTCTCCATATTTTTATATGGTCTGAACATGAGCACTTCCTGATCTTCAGATAAATATGCCTTTAATCCTTCGAAAACACTTTGGCCATAATGAAATACCATTGCAGACGGGTCAATTTGTAATAGCTCATAAGGGACAATACGTCCATCATGCCACCCCTTGTCTGCATGATAGTCCATTACAAACATATGATCTGTAAAATTCCTACCGAAAATCAACTGATCAAATGCCGGTTTTTCTTTTTTGGTTGCACGTCTTTGGATTTCAAACTGATAATCATTCATTTCTACTCTACTCCCTGTCTAAGATCAATTTAAAGTGCTGTTAAACATCTTTACTCTTTTTCATGTGGTATTGCACCATTGTAAACGAAATACTTTGATGATTAAACTACTACTTCGCAATTTATACGATATTAAGAATTTATTACTTTAATACTTAAAATCAATATAACATTTCCTTAATAAAGTACATTGATTGTTTAAAATATTATGAACCCTATTTTTAGTATTGTCAACACAGTTTCTGAAACTTTTCTATTATTCTTACAAATTTATAATCTCCCTATAAACGCAGGATTTTACTAGCTTTTTATTGAAATGATTTGCATGAAATATTATGCAGAAAAAGGTTTGATTTTTTAGATAATTAGTCAAGAAATACAAAAATACTCGTGACCACCTGCTCGTCACGAGTATTCATTAATGAAACCAGCCTTTGTTTTTTGATTCTGTGATGGCTTCGATTCTGTTGGTTACTTCTAACTTCTCTAATATAGCTGAGATATAATTACGAACTGTACCAGCTTTAATCGTTAATATGGAGGCAATTTCTTTAGTGCTTTTTCCTTCTGCCATTAATTCAAGTACCGCTTTCTCACGTTCTGTTAAGGGATTTTCTTCTCGATAGACATCATCCATCAGTTCCGGGGCAAAAATTCTTTTGCCTGCCATGACACTACGAATCGAATCAGCTAACTCTTCACTCGGACTATCCTTTAATAAATAGCCCCGTACCCCTGCTTTTATCGCTCGTTGAAAATATCCAGATCTTGCAAAAGTGGTTAAAATAATGACCTTTATGCCACTGTTTTTAATTGCTTCAGCTGCTTCTAACCCTGTTTTTAAAGGCATTTCAATGTCCATAATACAAATATCGGGACTTTGTTCCTTCACTAATGTAACTGCCTCTTCTCCATTGGAGGCTTGACCAACGACTTGCATATCGTCCTCAAGGTTCAGTAAAGAACCGAGTGCGCCTAACATCATCCTTTGGTCTTCTGCAATGACAATTCGAATCATGCCAAATCTCCTCCTTCAACTTGTTTAACGACAAGTGGGACAATAATTGAAATTGTCGTGCCCTCATCACAACTGATGTCCAAATGACCATTGACAAATTCTAATCGTTCTTTCATGCCATTAATCCCATTACCATAGCTTTTTTTCTCACTATTTGTAATGCCTATTCCGTTATCCTTTACAGTAACGACTAATTCTTTATTTCGTTCTTCTATTACTACCGAACATTTTGTCGCTCGACTATGTTTGACTACATTTGTAACCGCTTCTTTTAAGCACATACTAATAATATTCTCTATAAAAATGGATGTGTAAGCTTCTTTTAAAGGTTCATTGATTTCCATATCCATTTGCGCTGCTTGTAATATTTCTTTAATACGAACGACTTCTTCCTGCAATCGTATTCCTCTCATTTGTGATACCATTTTCCGTACTTCATTCAAAGCTGTACGGGCTGTTTGCTGGACATCTTTTAATTCAACTTTTGCTTGTTCTGGGTCTTTTTGAATTAACTTTCTCGCCAGATCACTCTTTAATCCTATTAGTGAGAGTTTTTGTCCAAGTGTATCATGTAAGTCACGCGCAATTCTTTGACGCTCTTCTTGTTTAACAAGGTCGGCAATTCTTTGGTTCGCGTATTCTAATTGTTTCTCTAGCCTCTCTTGTTTTCTTTTATTATAGATATTAAATGGCAACAATATCATACTCACTAAAATAATAATCACAAATGGAATTTGACTTAAAAACATGTCACTTTTAACAACAATATTATAATTAATGGCTACAGTCGTTGAAACAATGTGAATGATATAAACAATAAAAAACGCCACTCTATTTCTTATATATCCATTATAATAAGCGATAAAAAAAGCAAAATACACATACTGATAAATAATTAACATTGTCATTGAAACTGCAATCAATAAAAGAGACCAGATATAAACTGGCCATTTATTAGATATAAAGGCAAAACGAAAAGTGATAAAAAAGACGACCGTTAATATAATACCAACAATAATCTCCCAAGTCGTTGAAGATTGAAAGATAAAATAAAATGGGAGAATCGTCAGGATAATCCATATGTATGGTGTCATCCCAGAGCTTTTCAATTTATATAAAAGTGGATATGACATTGTAAACCTCCGCTTCAATGTAGAAATAGAAAACTCCTTTGTTTCTTTCATACAAAGGAGTTTCTTAACAGTATTATAGCAGATTATTAAGATACCGGTACTTTTCGGTATTGTTTTACTGCACGGTAGCCGACAAATATTTTCTTCTCTTCATCCCAAAGCTTAAAGCGAAGAGATTCTAGGCTTGTTGCTAGTGAAATGGTCGGTACATTTTGTAATTGCTCACTGTTAGTATGTGCTTTCTCTAATTCGTAATTTGGGACTCTTGGAGCTAGATGGTGTACATGATGGTAACCAATATTTCCTGTCATCCATTGCAGTGGTTTTGGCAATTTGTAAAATGAACTGCCTTCAATTGCTGCACTCACATATTCCCACTCTTTATCTGGCTCAAAATAAGAATCTTCAAATGTATGCTGGACATAGAATAACCAAATACCAGCTGCACCAGAAATCAGGAAAATCGGGGTTTGAACAAGTAGGAATGCTTCCCAGCCGATGAGATAACACATGAAAGCATATAAAGCAACAATTCCTACATTGGTTAAATACGTATTTAATCTTTCTGGTAAACGAGCACCCTTTCGATTAAAACGATTTTTAAATAAAAATGTGTAAATCGGACCTAATCCAAACATAATGATTGGATTACGGTAAAGTCGATAACCAACCTTCGTTAAAAAAGAGGCATCCATATATTCTTTAACAGTCAATAACCATATATCTCCTGTCCCACGCTTGTCCAAGTTACTGCTTGTTGCATGATGAACGGAATGATCATGTGCCCAAGCGCTATATGGAAAAATCGTAATAATCCCAGCAATCGTTCCCACAATTTTATTCGCTTTGCGGCTTTTAAAGAATGAATTGTGACAGCAATCATGAAAGATGATAAATATACGTATTAAAAAGCCCGCCGCTAAAACAGATAAAGCTAATGTCAATAAATAATGAATGGAAAGTGAAAAATAAGCAAGTGTCCATAAACCAAAAAATGGTACCAGCGTATTGATTAATTGATATATACTTTTGTTACGATTCGCCTTTTCAAATGGCAGCATTTGTTTTCTCAATGTTTTCAAACGTTCTTTTGTCATATTGTAAGTTCCTTTCCTTCAATATAATTTAATAATAAAGACGTCTGAAAATACTGTGAAGACATAGGTGTCATCACGCAACCATGATAAATGTCATGTATCCATTAAGACCAACTACTAATATCAGCCTTCAAGCTCAATTATAAGGTCAAATAAAACTTTATAAATAAGTGAAAAAGCTTCGCCTATCTTCATATCTTCAGAAAATCCTTCAATATAATCTAACGTAAAGTTAATTTCCCATAAGCCATCTTTTTGATTAAACATGGGGCTGAGTCGCGCTTCATCACTTGTGAAGATTGACATAAAATAGGCTTTAATTTCTTTTTCCTTTTTCTTAGGCTGTTTTAAACCAATCAAGCAATCATAAGTACGGAATAAATCATCTACTTCAAAAGAAAGTGATTCAACATTTAGTTGATCGAACCATACGGATTCAACATAGACGAATTCATTGATATGTTGCTTAAAATAAGTGATCGGCTGCTCAAAAAATTCACTGGCCAATTCTGTCCCAAGGAAATTTTCTGTTTCTTTATCGCCTCTTTCAATATAACTATCAAAAAAGCGCTTTTTAGGGTCGAGGACGTTTTCCTCTTTTTCATCTATTAACTTCTGCTTTTTTGCGTAGTTTAATTCTTCATTAAATAATAATTCTCCATTTTCTTTTGCTTGTCTAATTCTTTCAACTAACTGTTCTTTAAACATTATTCGCACCTCTTTGTCTTTCATTGCAAGTTTTACTCCTTTACATTCTACACAACTCTCTATCATGCTTTCAACAATGGAAAATCACATATTGACGAACATCCACTATCAATGATTCCAATAACCGCCATCTCATCCTTTCAATCAGTTTAGGTTGCAACCTAGCATCATAAAATTTATCTTAAAATCTTTACTTCTTTCATATGTATAAAATAGGCTGCAATTGATTCATGAAAGTTCGTGAATGCATAAACTATAAATTAAAAATGTGGTGATGACTTTGCAAATACTTCCTTTTCAAAATTTAAAAGAGAAAAACTTAACATTTGGAGATGTCTTTGAGCGCATTCTTCACTTCATGTACATCCAACCGAGAGGAAATTATAAACTGATTGTTGGAACAGACTCTCAAGTACATCCTGCCCATACTTTATTTATCACTGGTATAGTGATTCAAAATGCAGGAAAAGGAGCGTGGGCTTGTATTAGAAAATGTTCCGTCCCACGAAAGATGCTTCATCTACATGAACGAATTTCTTTTGAAACTTCTTTAACTGAAGAAATTGTTGCATTATTTGATGAAGAGAAGAAAAACAAGATGATTGATATCGTCTTACCATTTATTTACCAAGGTGCAAGTTTTACGATGGAAGGCCATTTAGATATTGGTGCCGGTTCTCGTAATAAAACGAAGGAATATGTAGCTGAAATGGTCGCAAGGATGGAATCCATTGGTGTGGAAGCCAAAATAAAACCAGAGGCATATGTCGCCTCTAGTTATGCAAATAAATTCACAAAATAAATTACTGATGCAGTGAATACTGCTGTTCTGCTTTCTCTGCGACTGCATTCGTTAACTCGGTTGTAATTTCAGGAAGAGAGGTTTCTAAAATAGCATTCGCCATTTTTGCCATCATTCCTTCAGCTACAATCTCTAAAAAGCCCGTCATCACTACTTCTTTTTTAGAAGAATTTACACTTGAGAAAAAACCATTGCCCTTAAATTTCTCATTGATACCTGTTAAGTTAAATGTCACTTTATTAGGTGCCTGCCATCTAGTGATATCAACCTGTAGCTCTATCTTCTTTTTCATTAAGCCGACATCTACTTTAAACACCCAGATGGAGCTTTTTTCATTTAATATTTCATGCCTTATATATCCAGGAACAAGTGGTGCCCAATGGTTCATATCACTAACAAACTGCCATAGGTGTTCAATTGATACATTTACTTTTTTCTCATGATGAAAGCTTGCCATTATGCCTCTCTCCTTCATTCTCGTCTTAGATGCTACTGCCTTATTTCTATTCAAGCAGTAAGGGAAACATGCTAACGAAAACAAATTAGAAACTCTAGAGGTAAAAGCTGCTTGCTTACAATTGACATTGCTTCAGTTTAATAAAACCGATATACCTCATCATGTTCGCTCTTTTAAATGGCAGAAAAAAAGAGAATACATTCCTACCTTATATTCTATTAAAATCAATGGACGAAGTAGATAGTTTCGATATTAAAATCTCTCACCTTTAAAGAATAGCGTGCAATCTTTATACAATTTCTAAAAAAAGATCATACTACGATTTACTTTGTCTATTTGAGCCATAACGCAGTCATAATTTAGGCTATCGTCTAATGGCTATACTACAGACGTCTGTAGCGCGATGATTAGCTTTAGATTGGGGGTGGTCAACCCACTAATTCACATTGTGTAGGTTGCTTCACATTCCCTTTATATCTCTAAAAACTGGTTTGTTAAACATATCAGCCAATAATTTATATGACTTTAGACGATCGTCATAATCATGTGTTATTGTCACGATCATGACTTCATCTATGCCGTATTGGTCTGTAAGACTTAACAAGTCTCTCTTGACCTTTTCCGGATTACCAATAATCATTCTTTCTTTCATCTTAGCTACTTTTTCTTGTTTTGCAATGAAATAGGAATGCTTAATTGCTTCCTCTACTGAAGGTACTTCTTGCTTCTCTCCATCATCTGATTGGAGATGCCATAATAATACTGAGGTAGCTATTTCCTCAGCCTTTTCATCTGTTTCAGCACAAATAACGGAGACGGTTAACATCATATTTTGTTGTACGTTCTTGCGCTTCTCTTTAAAAAGATCAATCACCTCTTTACCATTAGCTTCACTCATAAATTGTCCAAAACAGTAATGTAACCCTTTTTCAGCTGCTAAACTAGCACTTTTATGGCTTGTTCCTAACATCCACACTTCAGGCTTTATTGGTGGGATGGGACTTGCCTTTACTTTACGAAAAAGATGGTCTTCTGGATGATGGTCATTTAAAAAAGCAAGTAGTGTATCAATAGACTGTGGCCACTCTTTGACAGCTTGCAAATAATTCCCTGCTAGTGCAATACTTGCTTCAGCAGATGCACCTGGTGCTCTTCCTATGCCGAGGTCTATACGTCCTGGAAAAAGTGTGCTTAACAAATGAAAGTTCTCTGCCACTTTAAAAGGTTTATAATTCGGTAGTAACAATGCACCCGAGCCAATCCTTATAGTTGACGTTTGTGATGCAATATAACTCATCATAATTTCAGGAGAGGAACTAGCGAGCCCAGGCAAGTCATGATGCTCTGCAATCCAATAGCGGTAATAGCCTAATTCATCCGCTGTTTTTGCTAACTGCAGTGAGGCCTCAAGTGCTTCTTTTGCCGTCTTGCCTTTGGCAATTGGTGATTGATCTAAAATACTCAGCTTCACATTATCCCTCCTGTTTACCTCTTATAGTAACGTCTTCTTCTACTCGGTTGATTCTTATGGCAATCATCGCAAATGTTAAAGGCATGATCCCAAGCTAAAGATTTTCCACAACGCTTACATGTTTTTTTCATATTTGCAATATCATCATCTAATCGTTCAAACACATGATTAGATATATCGTCCCTCACTCTTTCCCAATAGATGGCTTCAGTATGTTGACCTAATTTATAGAGAAATAGTAAATGAAGACCTATTGCTTTATATGAATACTCAAGGTCTTCAAGATTACGGTTTCTTAACCTTGGTTCAGGCAGCTCTTCATGATCAATGATACTGTACATCGCCTGCTCCCATTGCCGAATCAAGTCCGCTTCTTTTTTTGAAAAAGGTAGATGTAAGAAACTGTACAAATCTTTTAAAGGCATTCTCGCCTCAATCTCTGTCCCTCTAACCAGTTCATAAAGCTCCCTTTCTTCACTTAATGTTGCTTTCTTAGTTCCCTTTGGACTCTCAAATAAATCCCAGAGTTCAAAAAACTTCCCTAAATCACGATAATACGAAAGAAAGCGATCAAAAATGGCTGAAGTAGGGGCAATAGCAAAACTTTCAATCGGAGCATCTACTTGTGATAATAAACTACTCATTAACTTAATCCGGTCAAAAAAGGCCACTCTACCTACAGGGTAAATACCTTTTCTCCCCGCTCTCCCAGCAATCTGTTTCACTTCTTGAGAAGTCAGTGTGCGACGTTTCGTACCATCAAATTTCTCCGTTTCCAAAAAAACAATCCTTCGTATCGGTAAATTTAATCCCATTCCGATTGCGTCTGTTGAGACAATGACATCAGATTGACCAGCTGTAAAGCGATTAACCTGTTTCTTCCTCGTTTCAGGTGGCATACTGCCATATATCATACTCATTTGATGACCTTTTCTTTGTAACATAGACGCTGTTTCGAGTACCCTTTTACGTGAGAAACAAATCAGCGCGTCACCCTTTTTTACGTTTTTTAGAGTGAACTCTTCACTGTCTACTTCCAAAGGGGCTTCTCGTTTATATCTATGTATTTCAACATTGCTATCTCCAATTAATTGCAACAGCATAGCTTCGGCATTTTTACTCGCAATAATATGCACTTCTCTCGCATTTGCCTTTGTGATTGCCTTAAACCAAGCATAGCCACGGTCCTTATCACTAATCATTTGTGATTCATCTATAACAATGACATCATAATCATCTTTCTCATAAAACATTTCAACCGTACAAGCTAAATGTGTCGCACCTGAGGTTTCTCGTTCTTCTTCTCCAGTTTTTAAAGAACAAGGTGTTCCTTCATTGTTTAGCTTTTCATAGACTTCAAGTGCCAACAAACGTAATGGGGCTAAATATAACCCGGATGGGGCTGCTTTCATTTTCTCTAGCGCTTGGAACGTTTTCCCTGTATTTGTTTCACCAATATGAAGAACAAATTTCTGATAAATATTCTTTCGGCTCTCATAAGCAGAGGCAAAAATATCATTCAACATTCTTTGTTGTTGTTCTTCTTTTTGTCTCCGTTCCCGTTCTTCTTGTTTGCGCTTCATTTTTCTTTCTTTCACTTGTATTTCATATAAGCTTCGCTGCTCTTCTAAATCAAAATCCTCATTTGCTATCGTCAATAAATCGTTCACATAATCTTCCATGATTCGGCCTAGTGCATTGGGAATTAAATCCTCCCAATCGATTAGATCCAACCACTTCTCTCCAGTCAAACTATGATGGAACAAAGATTGATACTTATCGATATTATCTTGACCAAGTTGTAATAGAAGCGCTTGTTGTATAAGCGTATGTAAAGTTTCTCCTACCATTTGTTCATATTCAAAATAGTATGTTTCATACTCAAAATACCATTTATTTTTTATCATTACTTTGTGGAGATTACCTGTAAACTCCTCAAAGAAATCTTCTACACGGGGGTAATCATCAACGATAAAAGGCCCCACTTCCACTAAAGGCTCTTCTAAGTAACGTGATTCCGTCTCATGATACTTCACTCTATTTGCTAAATCCGTTTTAAGCTTTAAAGCCAATTTATGTCTTAAAGTTAAAAAGAGATTTTCACTGTTTTTTGACAACCATTGTTCTGCTTCTTCACATAGAAATTCTTGATAGGCGTACCTTTCTTGTTTGATCTGGCGTTCTTTTTCTTCTTGAAGATATCTTTCTCTTGCATAAGCATAACGCTTCGCCCACTTTTCAGGTTGATCTGCAAAAATCGAATGCAGCAAACTATTTACATTTAATGGACGAAACTCAATGACTTCTTTCCTAAATGCTTGATTTAACGTTTTCTTATTCATATCTTCAATAACATAGCTTTTTTTCTTTAAATATTCCTTCTTATGAAAACGAGAGAGTTTGTTTGTCGCTTTATTACTCCACACATTTTGCCAAACTTGTGCTAAAAACGGGGCTCGATCCTTTATATATTGTGAAAAACTTAACATTTGTTCATTTGCACCTAAATAATAATCTATATCTTCATAAATTTTCATTTTTGTATATTCAATCGCTTGACGATGGATATCCTCTAATTGCTTCATTCCTTTAACTCCTCTAACAAATACATATTATTCCTATTGTATACGAACTCTTGTCACTTCACTACCATAACATATCGCACTTCTACGAAAAAATAATTAGAAAATTTAAAAATAAATTGACAAACACGGATGGCGAGATTATAATTATTTCGAAATCAATTATTTTTAATTTGAGATTTATTAATCAAAGATATATAGGAGGAAAATAAAATGGCTAAAACAAAGTGGACGTTAGACCCAGCTCATAGTAGTGTTGATTTTTCTGTTAAACATATGATGATTGCTAATGTAAAGGGATCATTTACAGCGTTTGATGCTGTTATTGAAGCTGATCCTAAAGATTTAACAACAGCGGATATTTCATTAACAATCGACTCAGCTAGTATTGATACCAAAAACGAAGATCGTGATAATCATTTAAAATCACAAGATTTCTTCGATGTTGAAACCTATCCAAAAATTAATTTTAAAGCAACGAATATTGTGAAAAATGGGGAAGATGAATATAGCGTGACAGGCGATCTGACGATTAAAGATACAACAAAACAAGAAACGCTTACAGTCGAATTTGAAGGAACGGGAATTGATCCATGGGGAAATACAAAAGCTGGATTTAACGTAACTGGATCAATCAGCAGAAATGATTATGGCTTAACATGGAACTCTACATTAGAAACGGGTGGCGTTCTTGTCGGAGACAAAATCAAAATTAGTTTAGATGTTCAGGCTAGCAAGGGTGAGTAATTTTTATCCGAATCTTATTTAAAATAAAGACGATTACAAAACGCTTGGTGTCCAGCACCCAAGCGTTTTTGTAATGATAGAGCGTAGTTTATTGTTCAGCTAAAATGGTAGCAATTTTATCTTCAATGATTTTCCCTTTTGATCCATCTACCATATTATTCAATATAATAGAAAATACATATCTTTCTCCTGACTTGTTATCCACATAGCCTGAAAGCGAGCTAACAGTTGAAATCGATCCTGTTTTTGCATAAACATGACCCTCAGCTGGAGAGTTTTTCAGTCGATTTCTTAATGTTCCCCCTACCATTCTGTCCGCATGACCAGCTACTGGTAATGAATGAAAATACACATCAAACCAAGATTCCTTCTGTACTTCGTATAAGAGTTTGGAAAGCTCGTTAGCTGGTAATAAAGTGACATGAGAGATGCCTGATCCGTCTCTTAAAAGCATGGTATCTTGATTGATTCCCCAAGCCTTCAATTCATCTGTTAAAACTTCTAATCCCGCATCCCAACTGCCTTCATTTTTAACCACTTTTCCCATTTCTTTGATTAAGATTTCGGCATGTGTATTATTACTTAACTTCATAAAGGGAATGAGCAATTCCTTTATCGGCATGGATTGTTGTTCATACAACACTTCTGTTTGATTAGGTGCGACTCCTACCCTAACGCCACCATGTATTTTAATACCTTCATCTGCTAAAGAATCCTTTAATAACTCTAAAGCATACTGTGTTGGCTCCCATACGGCAATCCACTCTCTACTAGATGTAGCTTCTATAGGAATCGTCCCAGTGATGGTTATCTCATTTGTACCATGTTCTCTTACAATATCAATTTCTTTTTTATCTGATGTACCAACGGTTTTAGCGTTATTGTTGATTTTGACATATTTATTGTTCGGCTGCAGAGTTATTTCTGGCTTTTTCCCCTCTTGTTTACCTGGTTTTACCTCGACAATCACACTTCCAGCATCATAATCTTCATTCGGACTTACAGTCAATGCTGATATTTGCGCACCATAATAATAACTCTCATCTTTCCAGATGATATCTTCTGACAAACGTTCATCATCATACCAACTATCATCTGCAATAAGTTGACCCTTAATCATTTTAATACCTTGTTTTTTTAATGCTTTAGCCATGTTAGTAAAATCTTCTTTCAATAAAGTAGGGTCGCCATACCCCTTTAAATAAATATCCCCATGGTGGACAGAGCCCCGTTGCTGGCCCTTCGATAATAATTCTGTTTTAAAACGATAATCTTCACCTAATACTGACAGTGCTGCTGCTGCTGTTAATAGTTTCATATTAGAAGCTGGTCGTAATCTAGTATCAGCTATATGTTCATAAACAATCTCCCCTTCTTCTGCGCTCCTCACGCTTACACCAGCAAGAGCTCCCGCTAACAGTGGATCATTATTAATAAGTTGATTAAGCTTCTGAACTAACTCATCTCCTTCTTCATTAGCCGAAACTTTAGGTTCCACTGCTGATTGAAACGGTGTATAGGCAATTGAAAATAATAGTACAACCGTCAACAAACTCACTAAAGCTTTTTTCATTTTTCCTCATCCCCTCCTATTTTCTTCCTGTCTACATTTCTCCTACATAGATTGACAAAAAACTACATCTATATGTATTGAACTTCGCTTTTTCTTCATTTTTCTCCTGTAAGTGAATGGATGTGTTTTTCCTTCTGTCCTAAATAGGTAGCAATAACTAGTCAATCATTTCTTTCAGCAAAACTAGGCATACTTAGGGGAAAAAAAGAGGAAAGTTAGAGAACAAACCTTGCCTGTGTGTGAATGCTTCACTTGGCGCGGTCATACTGTGAGCGACTCATATCCACTTGATGAGCCTGTATAAAGAAAACACCTTCTTGTTCAAGTAACTCTTTTTGCATATCGGCTTGGTGGCTATCATTTTGTCTAATTTCACCTACTTTATTGACCACTCTATGCCAGGGCAAACCATATTTATGACTCATTGAATGGAGAATGCGAACAACTTGCCTTGCACCACGGGGGCTACCAGCATATGTTGCGATTTGTCCGTAGCTCATGACCCTGCCTTTAGGGATTTCTTTAATTATTTTAATCACTGTTGCTGTAAATGGTTGCATATCCTTTCCTCCAAACGGCTCGTTTTGTTACTAGTATAATAAACTAAAGGATCATAACATAGGCTCAATTCATTCATCATAAAATACATGTAATCAATAAAATAAAAAAACCATGCCTAGAGAAACTTATTAGACAAAAAATAACAAGAACAAATTCAATGAAACAGAATTTGTTCTTGTTTTTAATCCAATCAATATATTAACTTCTTACTAATCTATTTTTTACTACTTCTGTTAATACACGGTTTAAATGTTCTGGTACAGTTAAATAAAGGAGACCGTTACCTTCTAATTTTGGCGAATAGCCCAGCGGAACAGTTCTTCTAATCAGTTGCGCATATGACTCAGGCTCTGAGAAATCTCTTTCAAATGTAACTTGAGATAAATCTTTTATTAACGCCAAAGCCCCTGCGACGTGTGGTGCGGCCATTGATGTACCGCTTAGTTTTGCATATTTACCATTTAAAAAAGTAGATAATATTTCTTCACCAGGAGCGACCAAATCAATTTCGCTATGAGAATTGCTGAAAGGAGATGATTCGCGGTTTAAATTAACGGCTCCAACACTAATGACTTCATTATATGAACCTGGATAAGCAAGCTCATCGGTATTATCATCCCCGTCACCTTCATTCCCAGCTGCACAAACAACAAGAATATTTTCTCCGACGGCTTTTTGTATCGCTTCATGTAGTTCTGGAACATCTTCAGGGCCACCTAGTGACATCGATATAATATCTACTTTCTGTTCAACCGCATACAATATTCCATTTATAATCCAATCATATTGACCAGATCCATCTTTGTTCAATACTTTTACAATTAACAAATCTGCTTCCGGGGCTACTCCAATTACTCCTGATTCATTAGCAGTAGCAGCAATTGTACCAGCAACATGTGTGCCGTGACCATTATGGTCATCTAAGATATCTGGTGAACTCCCATCATCGTCTGTAAAGTTTCTACCACCTATAATTCTCGCTTTTAAATCGGGGTGGTCCATGTCACAACCTGTATCTAATATTGCCACCTTCATGCCTTTTCCTTTCGTCTCTTTCCAAATCTCAGGTGCCTGAATCAATTGTATTCCTTGCGGTGTTTCATTGACATCTGTCACTTGATCATTGACTGTGTAAGGCATTACTCTAACTAATTGCTTCATCCTTTATCCCTCCCTAACATAATCGTGAAAACCATTTGGTCCCTTCAACGCATAGACAAGAGAATTTTGAAGCGATACAAGTTGTATCATTATTATAACAAAAGATTAAATATTCTGAAAGAAATTAGACCTTTTTTTCTCTCGGTCTTTTTTCCTGTTTTTTACTTCCGTAACATTTCCCTCAATTGTTTATAGATATCTACAATTTCATCTATTTTCATTCTTACAAGCCCGCTTGACGAAGGTGCAACAAAATCAATTACACCAGGTACAACCGATTCGCTCTGAAACCCCCAAGATACCTTCTTTTTCTTACTAAATTCTTGATATACACCTTTCCCTACATAACAGGCCACTTCAGGTTGATATGTTTCTAGTTTTTCTAATAGTTCTAATCTACCTGCTTGATATTCTTCCTTCGTAATATCGCCGGCCGCTTTAGTTGGTCTTGAGACGATATTTGTTAAACCATATCCTAATTGAAGTAATTGATGATTTTCTTCTGGTAAGTAAATCCGCTCAGTCAGTCCAGATTGATAGAGGATTTTCCAAAACCGATTATGACGATTGGCATAATGATATCCAGTTTCTGCAGACTTTACGCTCGGGTTAAACCCAATAAATATGACTTTTAA
Organism: Cytobacillus kochii; assembly: GCF_044790165.1. Lineage (NCBI taxonomy): Bacteria > Bacillati > Bacillota > Bacilli > Caryophanales > Bacillaceae > Cytobacillus > Cytobacillus kochii. Next base: position 2,416,435 of record NZ_CP085254.1, read on the forward strand.
ATCCTTTTTAAGATGATCATCTATCGGTTTCATTTATCTTTACTCCTTTATTTTTTCATACAATAACCATAGCATGTAAATGATTATTTTTGCATTGATACAATCTACAATTTATTTATAGTAGAAGGAAAAAATGATCAATTGCTTGTATGAATGTTCTAGAAAAAAAGACGTTCACAATCTTAAAAATGGACAGTGATTATCCCGACAATCATTTTCATCATTTTAAGTGCTGTTTAGACGATTCCTAATTTTTATGATGTTGCACTATGCATGCAGAAGACAAAAAAACCTCTCTAAAAATGAGAGGTTTTTATGCATGATATGCTCTCAAGCCATTCTCCAGTAACTCAATAGCTAAGCTTGCTTCTTTTTCTTTGATGATGAGGGGTGGATGCCATGTGATGCAATTGCCAGCTGCTACTTTAAACGATAGTCCATGTTGTAAACAATAGTAGAGAAGAAACTCGGTCAACTGCTCATCTTTTTCTTTTGTGACTCGGCTTTTAACAAGCTCGATCGTTATTAACAATCCACAGATTCGCAAATCCCCAATGCAAGTATACTCCTCCGCTAGCTTCTTTAACTTAGCCGCCATGAATTGAGATTGGCTCAAACTATTTTCTTTTAACCTGTAATCGTCAATATAGTTAAGCATGGCAACGATAGCCGCACTGCCTATTGCTGGCTTTTCATGTGTATAATGACCGAGTGAAACATCTGCCGCCGTATCAAGCACTTTTTTCACTAAAACGGCAGCTTGTGGCACGATGCCTCCGCCTAAACCTTTTCCCAATACAAGGATATCTGGCTCGATATCATATAATTGATGCACATAACATTCACCGCTTCGGTAAAAGGCGGTTGGAATCTCATCAAAAATGAGTAGGATTCCATGTTCGTCACATATTTTTCTTAACCTTTTAAAATAAGATCGTGGAGGAATATGCGTGTCTGTTGCTCTAATTGGCTCTAGTAAGATGCAACTAATATTCCCTTCATTTATAATCACATACTCCAGATAATTTAACGACTTTTCAGCGATATCTTCTGGTGAGCTTGCACCAAAGACATTCCGGTAGGACTGGTAGGGCATTACTTTAATCATCCCAGGCAACATCGGACCAATACCGTTTTTAAATACAGACTCTCCTCCCGCAGAGATTGCATCTAAGCCTGCCCCATGAAATGACTCCCACATGGAAATCACTTTATGATTGCCAGTCACTTTTCTAGCAATTTTCATAGCAAGCCCTACTGCTGCACTGCCTGAGGGAACGAATAATACCTTGAAATCTTTTGAGATCGTCTTCTCTATTAACCTTTCTCCAGCCTCTATCGCAATGTCAGCAGTAAATCTCCGCGGAATAAAAGGCAAAGTACTCATTTGTTTCGTGATAGCTTCAATCACGTACGGATTTTTATAGCCGACTTGATGCAAGCTATTGCCATGGAAGTCTAAATAACGTTTTCCCTCTCGATCGATTAAGTAGCAACCGTCTGAGTCAACAACGGTTTGTAGACAAGGAGTCGACATCGATTGCCTTATAAAGACCGCTTCGTCGCGACAAAGTGTTTCTCGACTTACCTGATCAAGTGAATGATTCCATCTCAGCCGTGAAGGGCTATTATTCACGTCTCCTTCACGGTGAAGTGCTTCTTTATTTTTCAATCGCTTCCCTTTCCTTCCCGGATACTTGAAGATTAATTGTTTCTATCAGTGAAGGTAATTCTGTCATTGTCTCAATTGTAAAATCAGCCCCTGCGCTTATAAAGGCTTCTTTTGTTCGTGCCATTTCTTTCCGTTGTTCCTCTTCAGATAATTTGTTAAACTCATTGGCTGATAAGCCCATTTCAGAACTACCAACTATCACCCCAACCGTCCATACGCCGGCTTGTGCACCTTCTTTCATATCTGAAATCGTGTCTCCAACCTTCACGACGTTTTTGACACTTGATACTTTTAATGCCTGCAAGTTTTTAAAGATCATAAACGGATACGGTCGACCGTACGAATCGGTATCATCAGCTGTAAAGTAACAATCAGGTGTATAGCCTTTTTCCTTTGCTAAGGGTACAACAATATCCATCATTGTGCTCGTATATCCTGTCGTTGACCCTATTTTCAAACCATATGCTCTTAGCTCTTTAACCGTTTCGACCACACCAGCTATCGGATCAGTAAAATGAGCTAATGACTGCAATAAAGCCGGTTCGAATTTGCTATACAACCTTTCTACATCTGTTTCAGTGAATGGCTTGCCATTTTGTTCTTCCCAAAGACATGCAATCCGGGGCATTGACAGCATGGCGCGAATATGATCGATCTTTAGCATGCCCATTGGTTCTCTCGCCTCTGCCATCGTTACCTCAATACCCGCATCTTTAAAAATATCAATAAAGACATTTACAGGTGCAAAACAACCAAAATCTACTGTCGTACCCGCCCAATCAAATATCACTGCTTCTATTTTTTTCATTATGCTTTCACTCCCAAATAGTTTTCGATAATATCGCATAAACGGTTAATATCTTCTTCGTAAATTTCGCCAATATTGCCCATTCTAAAAGTATCTTCATCAGTTAGTTTTCCTGGATAAATAACAAACCCATGTTCTTTCATATAATCATAGAAAGCTTGAAAACTAAATTGATCGTTCGGATAAATAAAGGAAGTAATAATTGGTGATTGTTTGTCCTCACTAATATATGTATCAAATCCAATGGCTTTCATTCTCTTCCTTAATAACTGATTATTATTTCGGTATCGTTGTTCACGAGCAGGAATCCCTCCTTCTGTGTCCAGTTCATCCAAGCTCTTCCCGAAAGCAGCAACGACATGAGTTGGTGAAGTATAGCGCCATTTACCATCTTTGTCCATCGCTACCCATTGATCATATAAATCGAGTGAAAGGCTTCGTGCATTACCTTTACAAGAGGTGATTTTCTCTCTTTTAGCAATCACAAATCCAAACCCTGGCACTCCTTGTATACATTTGTTCGCACTGCTTATTAAGAAGTCAATTCCAAGTGCAGGTATATCAATTTCCATTCCGCCAAAGCTTGACATTGCATCAATAATTAATGTTTTATTTGTTTCTTTAGCAACGTTGGCGATCATCTCAAGTGGATTAAGAATACCTGTCGTTGTTTCACAATGGACCATGACGATATGTGTAATTTCGTTATCTAAAGATAATAAATTTCTAATCTCTGCTTCTTTCGGATATTCATTATAGGCTACAGCGTAATGCGTATGCTTGATACCAATATAGTTGGCGATTTTGACAATCCTCTCACCATAGGCACCGTTCGTAATAATCAATGCTTTATCTTCTTTACTAAAAGCAGAAGTCATAACTGATTCCACTGTAAAAGTGCCGCTTCCTTGCATCAAGACAACGGTATAGTCATCATTTTCTGCATGAGCAAGTTTTAATAAATCTGTGCGAATTTTTTGCGTAATTTGCTTATAATCATCATCCCAAGTACAACGATCAAACAACATTTCTCTTTTAACCGTCTCTGTCGTTGTTAATGGACCTGGTGTTAATAATTTATATTGTTTCATTCGTAAACTCTCCTTTATTTAGCTGAATTAAAGAATGCTTGATGTTTCTCTAATAACTCTACTGTCATTGGTTCTGGGAATATTTTTTGATTGCTAGCAATATTTTCATCTGCAACCGTCTCGCCATCGTATAAAGCAACTGGATAATAGTCGATTAAACCTTCTCTCGCTTCTTTTACCAGAACTTCAGCCATTTCTTCCGCTAATTCTTTTTGCCCTTCACCTTTATCAATGACAGCAATCGATTCTGTAGTTGAGAAGTTCCCTTCTGTTGGATCGATAAAATCAATGGGTGCGCCTTCCGTTTTTGCAGCAACCGCTTGATGACGCAAACCAAATCCAACCGCCACTTCCCCTGCTTGCACCTTTTTAATAGAACCAGAACCTGAACTTTCTAAATGGGGCCCTGCATTTTTTATAATACCAGCCATTACATTCTTACCAGTTTCTTCTCCATATTCACTAATTATTGCCTGAATAAGCATCCATCCTGTGGAAGAATCCATAATATTAGGGATTGACACTAAGCCTTCGTATTGCGGTTCTGCCAACTCTTTTATTGAGGTCGGTACTTCTAGCCCTTTTTGCTCTAAAAGAGAAGTGTTATAAAATAATGAACCAGTATTAGCTAATAAAGGAGTATAAAAGTCAGGATATTCTTCTAAACTACTTGTATCAAAACTTAATTCCTTAAACATGTCATGTTGCTTTTCAGCACTTTCTAAAAAGTAAGAGCTCATTGTGACGATATCTGCTTCGATACTTTTCCCTTCTGCTAATAATTTTCCTCCTAATTCTGATGTTCCTAATGATTGAATTAAATAGTCTCCTTCAAAGCCAGCATCGTTTAATGTTTCTTCCATCACGTTTACTGCTTCTTCATCACCATTTGATAAGATCACGACTTGATTACTGTCACCACTTGCTGCCTCCCCTCCACATCCAGCTAGAATCATAACGATAGCAACTGACAAGAGTGTGAACCATTTTTTATTTTTTCTCATGTTACATCCCTCACTTTTATATGTTTTTTAATGATCTTCTTTTTTGTAAATAATCACAGAGTAGTTTGATAATGAGATTAGTGAAGAAGATCAGTAAAGATAGTACAAAAATGTCATTAAATTTAGCGAAGTGCTGTAGTTCTTTGATCTTACTTGAAACAAGCGATGTTTGAGCAGATACGAGAAAAATAATGCCGCTAATCGTGACCATCGCATTGATAAAATAATAACTAAACATTTCTATCACTGTGCCCCAAGAGTTTGGCAGAATCACTCTGTAAATCGTTTTAAACCAACTATCTCCCAGTAATCCTCCCGTTGTCTCCCATGTCGGGTTCATCTTAGATAGAGAATTTTTCGCCATTAAGTAAGGCGTTGTGTAGTAGTGGACAATATTGCATACAATAATAATAATAAATGTGCCTTTTAGACTGCTATTATTAAAAAGTAATAGATACGATAGACCAAGTACCATACCAGGCAAGGTATTTGTAATCATTGAAACAATATCAAACGCGCCTTTTCCTTTTATCTTTGTTCTCGCATTAATAATCGCTGAACTGTAGGCTATCAATATCCCAAAGAATGTCGTAAAAAGAGCAACGATTAAAGAATTCTTATAAACACCAATGAGGTCATTTGATTGAAATACATTGATGAGATGATTCCATGTAAAAGTTGAATCGTAGGGAAAACTTGTTAAAAACGGTGCAATGAACATCACCAGAAAGACAGATAACATACCAATGATGACAATGGAAGATAATAACGCAAAACTAATATCTCTTCCTTTATTTTCAACCATTTCAATCTCAGTGAATTTGTCATAATGGAAATTGAATCGTTCTAAATATTGCAGTAAAAAAACACCGAATAAGGCTGGTAGGAGCATTAATATAGCGATGACTGCCCCATGGCTGAAATTCGGGATTGAACCAAGCATAACCTGATAAAGCTGAGTAGAAACAACCGAGTAGGTTCCGCCAATCGAAGCTGGTATCCCATAATCAGTAAAACTTAGAATAAATGAGAGTACAAAGGCTCCACCTATGGCTCCAGTTAATGGACGTAAGATCGTATGAAAAAAACTTCTCCAAGTACCGTCTAACATCAACTTTGAAACAACCATGAATCTCTTATCTATATACATAAATGAGTTATTGATAATAAGAAAGGCTGCCGGTAAAGTGTAAATTGTATAACCTAACAACAAGCCATTAAATCCATAGATATTAAATAAAGGTTCTCCCATGAGCTGCGTGATTAATCCTTGATTACCAAAAGAATACATAATTGCAAAACCGTATGTAATCGTAGGTAATAACATAGGAATAAGTATCCCGACTTTAATGATACTTTTATAACGATGTTCAATATTCGTACAATGTAATGCGTAAGCAATCATAAACGCTAACACAGTTGAAATGACAGCTGTTAATCCTGAAACTTTTATACTGTTCATGAACGCTGTTAGTAATTCGCCATTCGCTAGTACATTTATATAATTAGTTAATTCAAAGCCATTGGTTGTTTGGAAGGAGCGGTAGAACAATGCCAGCATTGGCAAGACTAGAAATACCGAGAATAGTAGGATGATAGCCATATAGATGACCTTCATTTCCAACTTGATATTAGGCATATTGCTCACCAAACAAATGAAAAATATTTTGCCTTTTAATGTGGAGTTGTTTAAGAATAAAATCTTTCACAAATTCATTATTCGGTTCATGAATGATTTCATGTGGGGTGCCGAATTGTGACACATGACCTTGATTAATAATTAAAATCTTATCTGACAAAGTTAACGCCTCTTCCGGATCATGCGTAACAATAATGGTTGTCAATTGAAATTGCTTAGCAATCGACTTGATTCTTTCTTTAATTGACTCTTTTATCACCCCATCTAATGCACTTAACGGTTCATCTAATAGAAGAATTCTTGGTTTCATCACTAACGTTCTCGCAAGCGCGACTCTTTGTTTTTGCCCGCCAGATAGTTGACTGATTTTCTTGTCCAAATGTGGACCGAGCTCAAGGAAATCAATATATTCGTGTAATTCATTCTTTGAGTCCATAGATTTCTTATTCTTCAAGCCATAAACAATATTTTCATAGGCGTTTAGATGGGGAAATAATGCATAATCTTGAAAAACAATGTTAAAGCCCCTATCCTTCATCTTTACATTCGTTAAATCTTCATTCTCATAATAAATTTTACCACTATCCATTTTTGTCAATCCTAAAATGATGTTTAATAACGTTGTTTTCCCACTTCCACTTTGACCAAGAAGTGACACGATTTCTCCTGGTCGTATTTCTAAATCAATATTTTCTAATACTGATTTGTTATGATATTTTTTAGATACATTCTCAAGTTTGAGCATATTTAAATCCTCCCATAGTTAGAAAATTCAGTATTTTAAACTGAGCATTTTCCTCTTTAAGCTACCAAGACGAATGATAAAAAGTGTCACAATAATAAAAAATTAACCATGTTATAGACCCTTTACCGCCTACAAAAAATATTATCGCTGCTGAAGTAAGTCCCTTTACTTTGACGCCCATTTTTTTCATTAAATCAGCATCTAGAAATCCTAACCGATACAACAGTGCGGCAACTGGCATCGGAGCGCTCATTGTTCCATTCTCCTCTGAACTAAGGAGGGCTGCAATCAGCTAACTAAAGTGCATCCCTCTCCTTTTAGCTCTGTATCCATTGTTCTTTAGTAAGGGCAACTGTGTGCGAATAGTCGATATTCGTAATAAAGTAATTCACTTCTTCTAATGATGCGATTTTATAATTGGCTACCTTATCCACCTTAGAATCATCACTTAGAACATAAGATTTTTTTGATTGCGAGATAAAAACTTGTGATAGAAGACATTTATCTAAGTCATAACTTGTAAATCCAGCTTGATTAGCCACACCGTCGATGGCAATAAATGCTTTATCGACATAAAATTCTTTTGCCATTTTTTCTGCCAGAGATCCGGTTGTGCGGAAGTGGTCATTACGAACATGTCCACCTAAGAAGATAAGTTCACCTGTGAAACTTCTTAACTCCTCTCTTTCCATTAATTTAATCGCGATGGGAAAGGAATTCGTTATCACTGTAATGCCTTCTTTCATTAATAAACCATCAGCCATCTGCATCGTTGTACTTCCTTCATCAATGAAAAGTACATCACCATCTTCAACAAGAGTAGCTGCTTTCTTACCAATCAATTTCTTTTCTTCGATATGAAGAATTTCTCTTTCAAACATCGACAATTCATTATTTACAGGCTCAACTTTGACTGCGCCACCATGAACTTTTTTTATTTTATATTCATTTGATAATTCTTCTAAGTATCTACGAATGGTTTCCGTTGATACATGAAATTCCTTCGCCAATTGATTAACCTTCACTTGCCCAAACTCTTGGATTAAACTCATAATCTTTTTCTTTCTTTCTTCGGCTAGTAGAGACATCCATGTTTGCTCCCTTAATCAAAATTCTTTTGTTGTTTTACTTTGTTTTATTTTGTTTTATGTTGTTTTTTATTATATAAGCAAGAATATCACATGTATATCATCCTGTCAGAGAATCTCACAAACATTTACAAAACCTTAAATATCATTTACAACCGCTTAAAGGCTTTTACATATTTCTTATATTAGTTTGCTTATAACAACACAAAAAGACCGCCAAAGACATTGCTTTGGACGGCTCTATTACTCAATGATTTACTCTGCAAACAACAGAGAGATTTCAGGGAATATGATTACAAGAATAAGTGCAGCCACCATAAGCAAATAAAAGGGAACCACACCTCTAATCACTTCACCAATTTTTTCTTTTGTAATTCCACTAACTACGAACAGATTTAGCCCTACCGGAGGAGTAATCATCGCTAACTCCATATTAATCGTCATAATAATGGCAAAATGTATGATATTGATATCGAACAATACTAATACAGGTAGTAAGATTGGCAAAGTGATTAAAATAATCGCTGTTGCCTCTAGAAACATCCCCAATAAGAAAAACATCAAATTGACACCAATTATAAATATCCACTTATTGGCTGCACTAGCTTCAATCCATTGAGCAAAAATCTGCGGTACTTGTTCCGTCGTTAAGAACATCCCAAAAACCATGGCTGAAGCAATCACTAAGAAAATCATCGCAGTTATATTAATAGACTCTTTTAATACTTCTCGAAATTTATTAAAAGTCATCTCTTTGTAAATAAATATCGACACAATTAAACCGTATAAGCAAGAAACAAAAGCCGCTTCAGTTGGCGTGACAGCCCCACTATAAATGCCACCTAAAATAAAAACGGGTAGTAAAAAGCCCCAGATTGCCTTATATGTCTTCTTCCATCTTAATTGAAAGGGAACTTTTTCTAATCTACCATAATTATGTCTCCTTGCATGAAATATGGCTGAACACAAAAGTAAACTTGTTAGTAGCAAACCAGGGATTATTCCTGCAGCAAATAATTTACCTACTGAGGCTTCTGCAACAGTTGCATAAATAATTAACGGAATGGACGGTGGGATTAATATACCTAGCGTACCAGCAGCTGCCACTAAACCCATCGAATATCTTTTACTGTAACCTGCCTTTACCATCGCAGGAATCATAATCCCACCAATTGCTGCAGCTGTGGCCGGGCTTGAACCTGAGATGGCAGCAAAAATCATGCAGGCAAGGATAGTAACAACAGCTAACCCACCGCGAAAATGACCGACCCATGATTTTAGTGCTTCAATTAAGTGAAAGGATATGCCACCTTTGGACATAATCACCCCTGCAAAAACAAATCCGGGAATAGCCATTAAAGTTGCTGAGTTTAAAGCATTAAACATCTTCAAACCAACCGTATAAAGCGTAAAATCTACCATAAATAAAGCAACGATGCTAGACAGGCCAAGGCTGACTGCGATTGGAACTCTTAATAAACAAAGAATCGTAAATACAACAAAGAGGACAATAATCGCACTCATAAACTAACCCCCTTGTTATGATTTTCTCTATTTTGTTGTTCAATTTCTTCATATAATTCTTCTACTTCACCTGTTAACTCTTTCTTATCTCCTTTAGCAGATATATAAGCTTTTCTAATGAAGTAAAGCCCTAGTAGCCCCATACTGATAGGTAATACAAGTAAGGTAATCCAAATCGGAATACCTACATCAACAGTTTCAGTACCTTGCACTCTTGTAAGCGTTACCAATTTAATGCTTGTAAACATTAAAAAAAAGGCAAAACCCGCACCGATACAATTGCTAATACAGTTAATAATCATTTTTGCTTTGTAAGATAAACGATCAAATAGGATTTCTACACTGATATGACGATTTTCCTTTAAAGCGATACCAAAACCCAAAAAGATGGACCAAACAATCAAAAATTCAAAAATCTCTGTCACCCAAGCTTGCGGCATATTGAGGATATACCGTGTAAATACCCCATACAGACTTACAAACACACCAGCAATAAATAACAAACCAGCTATTCCCTCTTCTAAGTTTGATAGTTTCTTAAGCATGACGATTATCAACTCCCCTTTTGTAGATTGTATCCAATATTTATACTTTACTATAAAACAAATGAATAATAAACAGAATATTTATTTATTTTTATTTATTCACAATTTTCATTTATTTTGTTATAATTTTAGATATTGTATCCAATCTACTATTTTGTAAGCGATTTCTTTTGTAACTAAGGGGGTTTTTCCATGTTAAGAGTAAAATCGATTTTTGTCCTTTGCCTTTTGATTATCGTTGGAACACTTCTGTCTGGTTGTCAAAGTCACCCTACACATGCAGATGTTACCCAAGTAAACGGCGTTCAAGCAATGACTATTAAGATATCCCACGTAGTTGCAGAAAATACCCCCAAGCATAAAGGGGCATTAAAAATGAAAGAAGTGATTGAAGAACAATCAAATGGGAAGATCCAAGTTGAGATTTTTCCTAATAGCTCCTTGTTCGGTGATAAAGATGAATATCAAAACTTAATTGCCAATAATGTTCAATTCATCATGCCAGAAATGACCAAATTAGTTGGTTCAGAAGTCGGTTTTAATATTCCAGGTATGCCTTTTCTATTTGAAAATGATGAAGCTGCTGAAAATTTTTGGGATGGTCCAAAGGGGAAAGAAGTATTAGCGCGTTTACAGAAAGATAAAGTATTAGGGTTAACCATGTGGCCAAACGGAGCCAAGCATGTGACAAATAATAACCGTACTATATCCTCTCCAAGTGATTTTGCTGGATTGAAAGTGCGGACAACTGGAGGGCAACTATTAGAAGAACTATATAAATCATTAGGGGCCGGCTCAAGTTCGATCCCTTTCGGAGAGCTATATACTGCCTTGCAACAAGGAACGGTCGATGGTCAAGATAACCCGTATAGCAACATCGAATCGAAAAAGTTTGCTGAAGTACAAGAGTACTTAACCATTATCGGTATGAACCGTGTTGACTATGCATTACTAACAAACACAACTTTTTGGGATGGATTAAATGATGAGAGCAAGCGTATTGTGCAAGCCGGGATCGACGCAGGTACAGAGATTGCTAGAGATTCTGCTGAAAAGCTCAATGATGAAGCTTATGTAAAAATACAAAATGAGAGCGATATAGAAATAAATGAACTGACTGATGAAGAAATAGAAGCTTTTAAAGAGCATTTACAGCCAGTGTATGATAAATGGAAGGAAATTATTGGCGAAGATATTATTGAGGATGCTGAAAAACAGTAAAACGGCATCCTAATATTTCTATATCATGTATACTAAGGTAAAACCGTCTCAAATGAGGTGATATAAGAAATGACTGGGGATATGGTGTTTCAAATTATTATGTTCCTCTTCCTTTTAGCCGTCTTATTAATAATTGCTACCGCTGTAAAAAGCTTGTTAAAAAAGAGGGTTGTTAAAACAAATCCTGATGTAGAACAAAAATTAGATCGTATTATCGAATTATTGGAAAGAGAAACAAATAGTAAATAATTAAAGGCGTTTTCATATAAAGCGCCTTTCTACTTTCTCACATTTAATGTAGATTTGGACGATTCTAAATGCCACTCAAAAATTTCGATAGACAATTATCGGTTAGCAGATGCCCACACATCGCCTTTACTACCCCTATTTTTATCAATTTTCACCACGTTTATATGTTTTTAACCAATATTGTAATGATTTGAGGGTTATGTCTCTTTTTTTGGAAGATAACTTTTACGTCAAAATACGAGGGTTTTCTTATTCTTTATGCAAAGATTATGAGTGAGTGATGTATTTTTGTTCTAGCTATTCATACGTAATGGGTTTGTGAAAAAACGACTTTTGCTAGTCTTTATGAGCGGTTTCCCTTTTGATGGAAGTGAAATACTTTTACGAAGCACCCTTTCGATTTTTCCTTGTGAGTGATTGGCTATCCATTTTGCGAAGCATTTATTTCTTCTATTCTTTCTGAGTGACTTGCTAAGCCACTTTGCGAAGCGCTCTTTTCTTCTTTTCCTCCTGAGTCACTTGCTAAGCCACTTTGCCAAGCGCTCATTTCTATTTTTCCTCCTGAATGACTTGCTAAGCCACTTTGCGAAGCGCTCTTTTCTATTTTTCCTCCTGAGTGACTTGCTAAGCCACTTTGCGAAGCAATTATTCCATTTCCTTCAACTCAAAAACCTTACCAATCCACAACATTCTGTAATCTCACTCATATCGTTCTGATTGTATGTAAATAACCTTCTACAAACTCTTGATTATTAACAACACAGGCGTAATCACATATATGAATAGAACGAATCACACACGACAAAAAACCCGGACTCATGTCCGGGTTACATTTCAGCTAAAACAAACCACCTTGCTCTAGTTGATGAAAGTGGAATTAGTCTTCAACTACAACCTTTTCCATTACGTCACCATTTTTCATTGCTTTAACAGCTGGCATACCAGAAGTTACTTTACCAAACACAGTATGAACACCGTTAAGATGCGGCTGAGGTTCATGGACGATGAAGAACTGACTTCCACCAGTGTCTTTACCAGCATGCGCCATAGAAAGTGATCCTTCTTCGTGTTTGTGAGGATTGCCTTCTGTTTCACACTTAATTGTATAACCGGGGCCGCCTGTACCTGTTCCTGAAGGGCACCCACCTTGAGAAACGAATCCAGGAATCACACGGTGGAAAGTTAACCCGTTATAAAAGCCCTCGTTAATCAACTTTTTGAAGTTTTCTACTGTACCTGGTGCTTCATTTGGGTATAATTCAAATTCAAGTTTTTCTCCATTTTGTAGCTGTATGTATCCTTTTTCAGACATGTATAACACTCCTTTATATTTCAAAATCTTTTCTATCATAACATTTTTTTATGTAAGAATAAAATCTGAAGGTTAATTAATTTAAATGAAGCATTTATTATGTACCAAATAAGCTTAAGAATAGTAATAAAAGAAATATGATCGATGCATAAAATGAGACATGGAGAAAAAAAGTAGTGAGGTTGAATTTTATTTCTTCAGTGTTAAAAGTTTGTCTTTTCGTCCGTTTTTGCATATCATCACCATCCTTATGTAGATGTTAATAATATTCGTCATTCATGTGACAAAATCCTCCAACTTTAAGCAAAATAAATAGCCCTTCGTTTGTATGAAGTGCCATTTATTCAGCTTGTCTTTGCTGAAGTTGTTGAGTTAAATGACGATCAATGATACTGTCTAACTTTTGTAGACTTTGCCTTGCTCTGTCAGCAGTAATGGTCCGATAATGATGGGCTCCCCCTGGTTCTTCATCCTTTTCATCTGCTCTTTTAACAATGGATTGTAAGGCCGTACGATCCACTTCTCCACCTGGTAAAAAAGAATCAGTATGAAATAATATTGCAAGTGAGACTTGTTTGGCTCTAATCGGATTTTCACCTAAGCGAATCAGTAATTTATGGGCTCTTTCCGCTCCTTTGATCGCATGAATATCGTTTTTACGATATAATTCATAGTCCCATTTACCATTTTGATTATACCAAGTGTAATGACCGATATCGTGTAAAAACCCTGCTTTTGCAGCTAAGTCGACATCCACATTTTCGATCTTTGCTAATTTCACTGCGTGATAAGCAACCGCTACAGCATGGGCAAGACCTGATCTTGTGACATATTTTTTGGCAATATGATGATCAAAAATATTTGTTAATGTAACATCTCTCATAAAAAATAACCTCCTCTTTTTATCCTTTACCATATTTATGCCCCTCTAAACAAACGTTGGCTTATAAAGTTATCATATACATTATTATTGTCGAAAGTGTTAGGGCATATTATGTGGAAATTGATATTTTAACTATACATTTTACTTATTTTCTCTTAAAATTGCTAGTGTTTTGTTTGATTATCTAACAAAAATGTTTGTGAGCAATGTCTCTACCACCTCATAAATAAAACATCCTTGACTAATCGTAAGAAAGAGACTGAGACAAAACTAAATGACCTAACCTTAAAAACGAACAATTACCAATGATGATCTATAAAAATCAGTTGCAAAAAAAAGCCAGTTCCATTGCACTATTCTTTTTATATAAGGATAAAAACACACAAAAAAACCGAATGATTAGTTGTGTATATTCCTAATCACTCGGATCAATCCTTAGCTTGAATACATATGTCCCAGCTACTTCCTTCTTAATTTACATATTCATTCCATTTATCGCGCAAGTATCTCGCGAAATCTTTTCCGTCTTCAATGCTTTCTTTCATAAATTCTTTCCAAACGGGTAGTTCTTCTTTTAGTTTTTCCCCTAGTTTGTCAGATTGTTCTTTAATGGTTGTTTCCATTTTCTCTTTTGCTTTGTTAAAAGTTTCGCCCGTGCTGTTGTTCACTTCTTTAGGTTCAATAGCGCCTTCCATTACCGCTTTAAAAATCGGTACAACATTTGTCGAGGTGCTTCCTGATAAGTAATGTTCTCGGTCCGTTTTATCATACCCCAACCACACTGCGCCAACGATTTCATCTGTATAACCAACAAACCATTGATCTTTTGTTCCATTTAAATCAGCATATGGCAATTGAGTCGAACCTGTTTTCCCAGCAAGTGACACACCTTCTATTTTGGCACCTGCACCGGTTCCATTTTCAATGACGTCTTCAAGCATTGTATCCATTTTTTTTGCGACTGATTTTGATGTGACCTTTGTAGCTTTATCATCATGGGCAACAATCTCATTACCTGTTGGACCAACAATTTTCGTAATAAAATGAGCATCATACCGCTTCCCTTCATTTGGGAAAGTAGAATAAGCTTCTGCTAGTGTTAAAGGAGAAATCCCTTTATGCATACCACCTAAAGCAATACCTAAATACTCATCTTCCTTTTCATAAGGAATGCCAAATCGCTGCAAGGAATCTAACCCTTTTGTTAATCCAATTTGATCTAGTAACCAGACAGCGGGTGCATTGATAGATTCAGCAACAGCTTTTGTCATTTCTACTTCACCAAGGTATTGATCGTTCACATTTGTTGGTGTGTAGTCCCCATAAGTGACTTTTTCATCTTGTAACATTGAATCTGGCTCATAACCTTCTTCAAGCGCAGGGGTGTAGGCAGCAAGTGGCTTTAAGGTTGACCCTGGTTGTGCCTTTATATGTGTGGCACGGTTAAATCCTCTAAAAACATGTTCGCCTCGTCCACCAACCACTGCACGGACGCCACCAGTTTGCGGATCGAGTAGAACAGCTCCACTTTGAACAAGAGTACTTCCATTACCATTCGGGAATAGAGAGTCATTATGATAAGTCACTTCTAAATTTGATTGGATGTTTTGGTCCATTTGTGTGTATATTTTATATCCTCTTGTAAAAATTTCCTCTTGAGTTAAACCATAACGGTTGATTGCTTCATCTAATACCGCATCTACATAGTAAGGGTATTGTCTCTCGAATGTATTTTTTTCCCCTTCTTTTAAGACAATCTCTTCGGCAACTGCTTTTTCGTACTCAGCAGTAGTAATCATGTTCAGTTCCTGCATTTTAGCTAATACAATATTTCTTCTTTTCATTGCGCCTTCATAGTTTTTATAAGGGTCCAGATAAGAAGGTGATTGCAATAAACCTGCAAGCATGGCTGATTCACTTATTGTTAACTCGCCAACATTTTTACTAAAATATTGGTTGGCGGCACTGTCAATTCCCCAGGCACCACTACCAAAGTAAACTTGATTTAAGTACATCTGCAGTATATCTTCTTTTTCATATTCTTTTTCAATTTCAACTGCAAGGAATAGTTCTTCTATTTTTCGGCGGTATGTCTGTTCGGATGTTAGTAGTGCATTCTTAGCTAATTGCTGTGTGACTGTGCTACCTCCACCTGTGATTCTACCAGCAAATAGATTGCTTACAAACGCCCTTGTCATTCCTTTTAAATCAAAGCCATTATGTTGATAAAAGCGTTCATCCTCTATGGCAACAACCGCATTTGGTAAATGTTCCGGTAGATCTTCAAATGTTACTCCTTCGCTACGATTTGTGGCAAAGCTTGACGCTTCATCCCCATCCTTATCATATATGATAGTAGATTGCTTTAATCCTTCTTGTAATGTAGAAACATTGGCATTTACGGCAAGAAAAGCAAAAAATAGAATCGCAAGTAAAATAAAAGTCAATCCTAATAATAATCCGATTTGCGTTAAATGATATTTTTTCCAAAACTTCTTTATCCATTGCCATAAAGTTTTTAATCTGGCTTTTAGTTGAGCTTTCATTGTTTTACTCCTTCATATAAATGCAATAGTGAAAAGTTTTTATTTCCTCTCCTCTATTAAATAGAACGTAATAAATGAAAATAAGTTTCACTTTTATATTATTCTTCTACCAACCATTAGATTTAACCCAGTTGACTAATGTATTTGATATGATTCTCGCACTGACATAAGGGGGTAATAGATTAGTCATTGCTTCAAAAGGAGCTCCAAGCCATAAAATATCATCATCAATCAAAATAAAAGCAAAGCACGGATGACCTTTCATTTGATTAGCCGAAGGAAGCTCAGATAAATGAGACTCACTACAAATCGTAAGTAAATTCCTTTTCATAAGTGATTGAAATACCTCTATATAAGGGGATCCAACACTAAATATTTTCGGCAATCCAACGATTACTTGCTTCTTAGCATGATGTAGATCATATAGGAGGCGTTCACGCTTTTTAGCATAATGCCAAGACAATTTCGGATGAGAATGATTCATCCATTGCCCTATTTCAGCGGGACCAATCACATGTCCTTCGCTCGTTTGATGTTGCCATAATTTTTTCCATATTTTCTTACTTGATACATGCTGCCTTATAAACGTACCATTTGCTATATGGATAAACTTTCCTTTTGTACGTGTGAGAGCAACATTCAATAATCGTTCACTATTTTGACCGGTTAATAACATACCTGGTCTTGTTTCCGGATCCCCATCGACTGTATCAAATATCATCATATCCTGCTCACTCCCTTGAAAGCGATGGACAGTCGCTGACACAATTTGCGCAGCCATTTTCTCTTTCTCATAGACTTCATCTAAGAACTGTGTCATTAATATTGCTTGTGCCCTATAAGGGGTGACATAGCCTATTGAGCGATTACCCGCCTTATAAGCTTCATGAATGAGTTGAAAAGAGAGCAATAATTGCCAGAGATTCACGCGTGAATGCGTTGATTTTTCCTTTATGCAATAGGCACCTGTACTTGATGTATCTAACAATATAGAAGCACGTTGAGGAAATGGATGACTTTCTACAATGTTCTCTCTCGTTTGATAGACAGATGGATGATCGATAACGAGGGATTGATAAATATATTCATTCGTGAATTTCGATATATCTGGGTGCATTCTTCTTTGTTCATTTAATAAGAACAACTGCGGATGAAGTTTCCCTTTCTTCTCTTGACTTACGACACCGGCATGATGGAAAATATCTTCTTGCAACCATTTTTTTACTAAAGGATGCTTTGCTGAAGCTATTGGCGGTAGCTGTTTAAAATCTCCACAAATAATTGTCCGTTTTCCTAGAGAAGTCGCCAGGGCAATTTGAGGGATATATGCCATACTTGCTTCATCTAAAATGATATAGTCGAATTCATCTTCATAGATTAGGGTATCAGTAGCCATTTTCGCCAAAGTTGTGCCAATGATTCTTGATTGCTTTACTAGCGTATTTTCTTTTTTCTTTAGTTTTTCCTGTAATGTATGAAGCTTTTTTTCTATTTCAACTAATTGCCTACTATCACGTTGGCTAAAGGAAGAGGATAGATCTAATTTTAATCCTGCTCTTTCCTCCATTAATTGATTTTTCTCTTCTATTAAATCACCATCGCTCATGTTCAATAAGCCAGTCGCTGTAATTGAAGCAAACTGCTTCATGAATTCATCTGACTGTCTGCCATACCTTAATAGATCACCAAGATTATATTTATCCTTTTTCAAAAGAAACTGATAAACTTCTGCCATAAGTACATCCACTGCTTGATTACTATGTGCGACAATTAATATCCGCTTCTTTTTTAAATATTGATTTGCAGCTACTCTTGCTAACGTATAGGTTTTACCGGTTCCAGGAGGTCCCCAAATATAAGTCATTGGATTATACTTCGATCGTAGGACTAACTCATGTAATGATGATTTAATTTTATCTTGCGGATGTTTTACCTCAGTTGAGGGATTCATTAGATGCTTTATTCTTACTCTTTTTTTCTTTTGATCCTTTATTTCCGCTAGCCTCTGATAGAGTTGATCTAATAACTCCCACGGGTCATGCTGCAAATGGGCTTCATGAATCTCTTCACCGAAATAATCTTCTATCGTTACAATAATATTTTTTCCTTCTACAGATACCATACGGCCCTTTGACCTTCTTTCTCCCCAAAGAACGGTAATGGTTGAACCAATTGGAATTGATAAAGGAAAATGGACTTCAAAGTAATAGCTATAGCCCTCTTTTGCATCTAATTTTCTTCCAGCAAAAATATGAAAACTCTTACTACCATATTGTTTTAAATGACTGATTTCTGCTGCAATCGCTTTTTGCCACTCTTTTATATAAACTTTTGTTGATACCATTTGCTCATACTTCCTTTGTTTTCATTCATAAATATTTACTATACCATATTTACAAACAAGTAGACTCTGCTTGAAATAAAAAAGGTAATTAGCCTTCAGCACCATCCTCAGTACAAAATGATCTAATCTCGCTACATCCCTTTGGTAAATCACCTTTTAGTAACCACGTTTCAACGATATAAGTAAATAAGTCAGGTTTTTCCATAGGAAATCCATGGCATGTAAAAATACAATTAAAGAAGCACCCTTATCACCGTATTCTGTATACTTCAAAGCCACTAATTTCACCTATCTTCCTTTAAAATAAGACTGATACATGTATACTTTTCTAATCGGCTTTCAATATTAGGATTTTTCATATTTAGTTACTTCTTTTAGAACTTCCTTGTCGTAAAGAATGACTCTCTGCAATTAAGAATGAACCAGAGATATATGAAAGAGGCTCAATCATTTTTAAAAATGATTGAGCCTCTCTTCCTTATACTTCTAAGCCATAGTTTTTACATAATGCTGCTAGTCCACCTGAGAAGCCACTACCAATGGCATTGAATTTCCATTCGTTATTGTGGCGATAAAGCTCACATACAACAACAGCTGTTTCAATGGAAAAATCTTCTCCTAAATCATAACGTAGAAGTTCTTCATTTGTTGCTTCATTTACTAAACGGACAAACGCATTGGAAACTTGTCCGAAATTTTGCTTTCTTAACTCTGCATCATGAATGGTAACAGCAATTCCGATACGATCAACAGTTGAAGGGATTTTTGAAAATTCGACAATTAATTGTTCATCATCCCCATCTCCTTCACCAGTACGATTGTCTCCTGTATGAATGACCGAACCTGATGGATGTTCCAACTGATTGTAGAAAATAAAATCTTGATCTTGCTGGCAACGGTTTTGATGATCTGCTAAAAATGCAGAAGCATCTAGGTCAAAGGATTCCCCGCCATTATACTTGTTTGTATCCCAACCGAGACCGATCACTGCCCTCGTTAACCCCGGGTTTGTTTTCGTTAAATCGATTCTTTGCCCTTTTGATAATTGAATAGCCAAAGAGACTCCCCCTTTTATCGCGTTAAGATTATCCTACTTGTAAGCCGTAATCAGTTGCAATTCTTGCCAAACCACCTTGATAGCCTGAACCAATCGCAGAGAATTTCCATTCGCCATTATGACGGTATAACTCCCCAACAATTACAGCTGTTTCAATAGAGAAGTCTTCTCCCAAATCATAACGAATCAATTCTTCATTGTTTTCTTCATTTAAGATACGAACATAAGAATTAGATACTTGTCCGAAATTTTGCCCTCTTCCCTCTGCATCATGAATCGTAATTACAAACGAAATTTTTGCAATAGTAGCAGGTACATTAGATAAGTCAACTTCTACACTTTCGTCATCACCATCACCCACACCCGTGCGATTATCCCCTGCATGTACAACTGACCCATTTCCACCTTCTAATTGATTGTAGAAAATAAAGTCTTTATCCGAAGAACATTTTCCAGATTCATCTAATAAAAACACACTAGTATCTAAGTCAAAATCTTGGCCGCCATCATACTTATTTGTATCCCAACCAAGACCGATAACGACTTTAGATAGCCCTGGATTTGTTTTGGTTAAATCAATTTTTTGTCCTTTTGATAATGAAATTGCCACTTTTCATCTCTCCCTTTTCATTGAAAATTGTAAATATGTATACATTTAGTTTAAACGTTTATTAGAAAAACGTAAACTGATATACCCTCGCTTTTCTACTTAAAAAAGCAAGTGAAAAAAAACTATTCAATTAGCATGGTTTCTTATGCTTATGGAAAATGGAGTTCTTTCATTTCTGACTCTCATTTTCTTTTGCATCCTGTCTATAGTACATACGTAAACGCCTGATAAATAGTTTCAAAAATTTTTCGTTTAATAGGTAAGTGCCTATTATTGCCACAGTTTAACAACGACACTCATATGCTATAAAAACAGATATGAAGGGAGGTTTATATTCTGTCTAAACAAGAGCAAGTAACACCATCATTGTTTCTTAAAGAAAAAATCACTAGTAATCAAGATGTTTTTAGAAAAAATTATCTATCTGACCTTTTAGAAGAACAATCACAGCTTAATCATAAAGTATCAAAACAGCATCGCGATTTACAACATCAGTTAGAGGAGACGTATGAAGATTTAATGAGCTATGCTAAAGATGAGAGTATACGCCACGAAAAAAATATGCAGCAATACAATGAGGACTGGACTGCACTTCAATCAGCCTACCAAGCTCAAGAGCAAAATCAACTCGAAATGAATGGTTATCTTCAACAAATTGAAAATAAAAACGAAGAATTACTAATTCAACTAAGAACTAGTCAGTCTTCATATGAAACTCTATTAGCACAATCATCTATTCAGGAAACAGCTATATTAGAACTTTCACGAAAATTAGATAACCTTGAGAAGCCGACTGAAAAAATCCTAGAGGAATTAACAGTCATTACCGATGATCAAGCTGCTATTAAAGACAAAATGGAAACACAAGATATCTATCATCAATCTGTTATGGAAAAACTCGAATCCCAAGATGCACTTAATGAGAAATTATCAAGACAAATCGATCATTTAAAATCGATTATTTTTGAAAGAACAGCTTACCTTACAGAAAACTTTAAGTCACTCATTTCTCCAGTAAAAAGTTTTTTTGTTCATCATGAGGAGAAAAACAAAAATAAATAAGACCGGTTTTATATTTTTTCTTGCGCGGTTTTGGTTTATTTTAATTGCCTGGTCGCGCATTTATTTGCCCGTTGCACTCATCCTTATTTTCAAGAAATTTCACGATATAGATCTCTTCGTGTTCTTAGTTAATTAACGAATCTAGTGAGATGAATGTTGTTTTCATCTCCACTGTTAAGTTAAATCGCTATAATAATCATCACCTTTCTTTTTCTCATTTTCCCTTTTAATAATGAAAAGTTCATTCAACTCGATATTGTTTATGTCAGACTTTAAGGCAGGTATGTCAAAGATCAATAAGCAGAACCTGGGTCTATAATAAATTTTTAGGGGTAGTTAAAGTAATAGAATTGTAGTGAATAGAGGATATATACTCCTAAAATCATAGCAAAAATAACAAGGCATAAGTATATTGCCCAAGATGGATGGGTAAAAATGGGTTGTGTCACGTGCAAAGAAAAAATTATAATGAAACCTTGAATACGAAATAGCAGAGTTCACAACTCTTTCTTTCAGTCTAAGAGACCCATAGAGCAAAAAAATCCGAACACATAAACCTTTATAGGTTTGAAATGTGTTCGGACTTGTCAGCTAACTATCATACTAGTTTAACCATTTTCTATTTAACAATTAATCTAAGATTGTCACTTTTACTGTTTGTCTACCATAATTAATGGCATCCTCTTTATTTGGAATAAAGATATCAATTTTATTTCCTTTAATTGCACCGCCAGTATCTCCTGCGATTGCTTCACCATAACCTTCTACATATACTTTTGTGCCAAGTGGAATAACATTTGGATCAACTGAAATGACCTTCGCATCTGGATTCTCTTTTAAGTTAATACCAGTTGCAGTTACACCAGAACAACCCTCACAAGATGCTGTATATGCAGTTGCTTCCATTGTAATTTCTTTTGCTCCTTCTTCTGAAGGGGTATTGTTTGTATTTTTCTCTTCCTTAGGTGCATCTACAGCCTCTGCAGGTTCTTCTTTTGCCTTTTCTTTGTTCGTCTCTTCATTCACCGCTGGTTTTTCTTCTTTAGTTGGTGTAGATTCGGTATTTTCTACCGGAGTATGTACCGGGCTTTCTTTTACGATACTACTCGGTGCACCGGGATATACAACAAGCTCTTGGTCAGGGTGTATCACTTCTGAACTTAAATTGTTCCAGTTTTTTAACGAATCAACCTTCACATCAAGTTCTTTTGCAATGCCCCAAAGCGTGTCGCCTTTATTTACTTTATATTTTTCTTCCTCATATACGTTTAACACATCTTCAATATAAATTGTATTTGAAGATAAGTTATTCCACTCTTTAACCTGTTCAACTGTCGTATTATATTTTTGTGAGATGCTCCATATTGTATCTCCTTTTTTGACAGTTACTTCCTCGGCTTGCACGCTTGCTGCAGCTCCTCCTGCAATAGTTGCTACAGCTAAAAATGATAATACTGATTTTTTCATT
This sequence comes from Cytobacillus kochii, assembly GCF_044790165.1. NCBI lineage: Bacteria > Bacillati > Bacillota > Bacilli > Caryophanales > Bacillaceae > Cytobacillus > Cytobacillus kochii. The sequence goes on from NZ_CP085254.1 coordinate 2,439,303, forward strand.
TCGCATAACCTCCTGTATAGCTTGTATTAGCTAACGGTGATAATCATAACAAAAGTTCGTTACAGGAAAAGAACAGGACAATAATAATCTAATGACTTATATAACAGAAGTTTAACAAAATGAGGGTTGTTGCTTAATAAATGTATTAATAGTAATTCTTCTTCCTTAAAATGAAAATTTTTCTTCCTTTTTATTAAAAAATTCAAAAAATAGGTACACATTTTTATTTTATTTGTGTATACTGTATCATAACAGAAGGAATAATAAAATAATTGTTATATAAAAGGAGATGAAAAAAAATGATGAGTCCAGTAGAATTTTTTCAAACTTTACCTAAGAAGGTATGCCCAGAATGCGGTCAAATAATGGAAGAACAAGCGGAATCCTACTTAATGGAATGTGATCGTTGTCTTTCAAAAAAAGGTGAATAGAACGACAAAAACCGTGCAGTCGATGTAGACTACACGGTTTTTTGTATCCATCTTGCTAAAAATAAAGCGATTAACACAAAGAACTATGCTAATTGCTTTATCTTTAACTGGCGACAAGTTACATTAAGATTTCTGGGAGATCCCTTACTTCTAAAGTTGTGTCACTACCACATAAAGGGCATTTCAAATCTACAGATACAAAATCTTTTCTCATCCAGCCATTACATGTATTATCTAGACAAGCATATACATCCGTACTTAAAATCACTACTTCAGGTTTTTCATCTTGTGCTTTTTTATTAAAAAACATCGTAATCCCCCTCTAAATTTTATCTTCTACTATTAGTATGGACAACTTAGCTTAGATTAATGAATTTAATTCTGTGTATTTTTTCGTAAGTAACGTAAACTATAGAAAGAGGTGAACATCATGTCATCAAAAGAAAAACGATTTACAGTAGCAGGAACTGATATTAATGAAGTGAAACGACTAAATCAACAGTCTGGTTTATCTTATAATGAAGTAAAAGCATTATTAGCTGCAAAATATTTAAATTCAAAAAATGAGCGTAACTAAAGAAGCTGCCAGTAAGCAGCTTCTTTAATTTAATTCTGTGATTTTTTTCTTGGAATCGCGATGTCAATACCTTCAATAGCATCCCAATTTTCATCAGAATTTTCTAAATCACCATTTAGCAAGGATAGATTCTCATAAAGATTTTTGGATTCACTTAAAGGCATATCCTCATACTCTTTCAAATCTGTTATCCTCCCTTCATGTAATACTATTGTGTTCAAATTTCACTTTTTCATACAGTTCTCAAGCATTTATGTACTATTGACAACATGATTGCATAGAGAGAATTCCTCACAATTGGAATCAATGGTCATCGATTTAACTAGCAGTAGAATAACTGTTCACATGATTAATATGCGAACCTTTTAAGCTAAAGAAAAAGATAACCCCATGACAAAAAACTTCTATTTCATTTTCCATACACTTTTGCAGAATATGACTGGTTGATGAATATTAGCATGAACACAAGTAGGTTGAAGGATGGAAGAAATAAAGAGATAAACTCGGAGGGAAATTCCAAAAATATAATATAGAAGGTTATTCTTTAGTGAATACTTTTTTAGCAAGTTGAAAGTAAATGGTTCCCAACCTGAAGTAGCGAAAATTTCACAATGTAGCATAACAACATTCAAAAAATTAAAAACAGAAGTATTTAAAAATAATAAAGCAGCCATTAAGGCTGCTTCTCAGGATGTTCTAACGTCAATATAACAAACAACTACTATCTTAATATTTATCTTTAATTCCCATGTTGACAAACTCTTTTGAAGGATAGCTTTTATTTTTATTGATTTACTTTCGTTACGGAAAACGTATTGCGTTAATGTCGATATTTAAAGCACTTGAAGAGGTTACATTTGTTGCTACTGTATAAGCTATTCTAATATCATATGTTGCAGTTCCAGTGGTAGTAGCAGTATTTACATTGGTTGATGCAACAGGAAATCTTGATGTACCTGACGCACTTACACTTCTTTGAGCGGAACGTGTATCAAGTAAAGTCCCATTAAGATATAGCCTTATTTGGAAGGTAAAATTAGCATTTGCAGTTGTAATTACATCAACTGATATCGCATAGTCAATCTTAATGTTTTGAGCAACAGTAGTTGGTACATTTAATGTAGCCACTGTCGTTTCAGTTCCAGTAGTTATTAGCGCAATTGGCCCAGCCACTTGTGTAAAAAATAATTGAGATCCAGCTCCTGTGGCTCCCGTTACTCCAGTCGCTCCTGTGATTCCTGTGGCTCCTGTGATTCCGGTATCTCCGGTTATTCCCGTCGTTCCACTTGCTCCTGTTGGACCGGTTACTCCGGTTGCTCCCGTTACTCCGGTCGATCCTGTGGCTCCTGTGATTCCAGTCGATCCTGTGATTCCGGTTGCTCCTGCGATTCCTGTTACTCCCGTAGCGCCGGTTACTCCAGTTGCTCCTGTGATTCCGGTTGCTCCTGTGATTCCGGTTGCTCCTGTGATTCCTGTTGCTCCTGTTACTCCGGTTGCTCCTGTTACTCCTGTGGCTCCTGTGATTCCGGTTACTCCTGTGATTCCTGTTGCTCCTGTAATTCCTGTTGCTCCTGTAATTCCTGTTGTTCCTGTGATTCCTGTTGTTCCTGTGATTCCTGTTGTTCCTGTGATTCCGGTCGATCCTGTTATTCCGGTCGATCCTGTGATTCCGATGGCTCCCGTTACTCCAGTGGCTCCTGTTGGACCGGTTACTCCCGTCGTCCCTGTTGCTCCTGTGATTCCTGTTGCTCCCGTAGCGCCGGTTACTCCTGTTGCTCCAGTTGCTCCTGTTACTCCTGTTACTCCTGTTACTCCTGTTACTCCTGTTATTCCTGTAATTCCTGTTGCTCCTGTGATTCCGGTCGATCCTGTTATTCCGGTCGATCCTGTTATTCCTGTTGCTCCTGTAATTCCGGTTACTCCTGTGATTCCTGTTGCTCCTGTAATTCCTGTTACTCCTGTTATTCCTGTTGCTCCTGTAATTCCTGTTACTCCTGTTATTCCTGTTGCTCCTGTGATTCCGGTCGATCCTGTGATTCCGGTGGCTCCTGTGATTCCGGTCGATCCTGTGATTCCGGTCGATCCTGTGATTCCGATGGCTCCCGTTACTCCAGTGGCTCCTGTTGGACCGGTTACTCCCGTCGTCCCTGTTACTCCTGTTATTCCTGTTGCTCCCGTTACACCGGTTGCTCCTGAGATTCCTGTTGTTCCTGTTGCTCCTGTGATTCCGGTTACTCCTGTGATTCCGATGGCTCCCGTTACTCCAGTGGCTCCTGTTGGACCGGTTACTCCCGTCGTCCCTGTTGCTCCTGTTATTCCTGTTGCTCCCGTTACTCCAGTGGCTCCTGTTGGACCGGTTACTCCTGTGGTACCTGTTGATCCGGTCGATCCTGTTGAACCAGTTACTCCGGTGACTCCTGTTGATCCGGTCGATCCTGCGATTCCGGTTGCTCCCGTTACTCCGGTTGCTCCTGTTATTCCGGTTACTCCGGTTGCTCCTGTGGTACCTGTTGATCCGGTCGATCCTGTGATTCCGGTGGCTCCTGTTAATCCAGCCGTTCCTGTTGCTCCCGTTACTCCTGTTGCTCCTGTTATTCCTGTTATTCCGGTCGATCCTGTGATTCCTGTTGATCCGGTCGATCCTGTGATTCCGGTTGCTCCTGTTATTCCTGTTATTCCTGTTATTCCTGTTATTCCTGTTGATCCTGTGATTCCTGTTGATCCTGTGATTCCTGTTGATCCTGTGATTCCTGTTGATCCTGTGATTCCTGTTGCTCCTGTTATTCCTGTTGCTCCTGTTGCTCCTGTGACACCTGTGATTCCTGTTATTCCGGTGGCTCCCGTTACACCAGTGGCTCCTGTTGGACCAGTTACTCCCGTCGTCCCTGTGGCTCCTGTTATTCCGGTGGCTCCTGCGATGCCTGTGGCTCCCGTAGCTCCGGTGACTCCTGACAATCCAGTCGTTCCTGTTGATCCGGTCGATCCTGTGATTCCGGTGGCTCCTGTTAATCCAGCCGTTCCTGTTGCTCCCGTTGTTCCAGTTAATCCGGTCGATCCTGCGATTCCGGTTGCTCCCGTTACTCCTGCTGTTCCGGTTATTCCTGAAGGACCTGTATTACCTGTGACTCCTGTCGCTCCGGTTAACCCTGTGGCTCCTGCGATTCCTGTGACCCCGGTTACTCCTGTTGTTCCTGTGACCCCGGTTACTCCTGTTGTTCCCGTGGCTCCTGTGACTCCTGTAATTCCGGTCGTTCCCGTATCTCCTGTGATTCCTGTTGCTCCTGTTACTCCGGTTGCTCCAGTTATTCCTGTTATTCCGGTGGCTCCCGTTACTCCAGTCGCTCCTGTGATTCCTGTTGTTCCAGTTAACCCTGTTATTCCAGTCGTTCCAGTTGCACCTGTTGGACCGGTTACTCCGGTCGTTCCGGTCGCTCCGCTTATTCCCGTATCTCCTGTGACTCCGGTTGCTCCAGTTATTCCAGTCGCTCCTGTGATTCCTGTTGTTCCAGTTAACCCTGTTATTCCAGTCGTTCCAGTTGCTCCTGTTGGACCGGTTACTCCGGTCGCCCCCGTGGCTCCTGTAACTCCACTCAAACCTGTAATTCCACTAGCTGTCGCATTAAAACTCTCTGGGCCAACACGCGTTACATCTGAATCAACTGCACCAGTAATATTACGAACAAAGGCAGTATATATTAAAAACCCAGAACCTTTGGGGACATTGTAATCTGAAGCGGAAAATGCGTACTCTTGAGGACCATCCTCGGAGCCATTAAGAACAATAGTCTTGATACCTGTAAAAATAGTATTAGCATTAGGATTAGTCCCTCGAACAATTTTTATTTCTACAAAATTTGTATAAGTACTGGCTGTTGGACTTAATTTTAAAGTAATAATACCGTCAAATTGAACACGAATGTTTGAAGTGGGGATAGCTTCACTAACATTAAGGCCAACTTGTCCCCAAATTTGGTAAGCAGACGAAGTTGGTATGTTTATAGAATTGGCATAGGAAGCATTTTGAGATATTATTCCATCAAAGAATTCTGGCATAGGTTGTCACCTTCCTTTTTATAGAGAATACAAGTGAATTTAATTTAAATTAACTTTCTAATTAATTTATGAAATTTGGAACAAAAGTGGAACGGCACATTTATTGATCTTTGAAAACACTGAGATTAAATAAAATGATAAAATTTTGTCGCATTTTAATAAAAAGTACAAGTAATAAATAAAAAAATTCGACATAAAATCTAAAAATAGAATATAAGACCTTTTCCTATATACTCATGAGTATGTTGAAAAGGCATTTCTTGTTGGAATACAAGTGTATTTTCACACGGCTCCAGGATGAATATAATACCTGTTAATCCGCGCATACATATAGATATCAATTCCGATGTTTAACCTTTACATTAGTGCTGTCCGATAAATAGCTTCTTTCTTATATTCATTAAATGTCCATGTCGAATATAGACGGAAAATTATAAATCTTCTTAGTTGATTTATAATTTTAAAAAATGGTACTATATTCATGTAAACGGTTTCTATGCTTAACAATTCCAGCCATGAGAGTACATAGACACTATTTTTAAGGAGGAATTCGATGAGTCAGTTAACTGTAAGTGTGAAAGAAAAGGTGGAGAAATTTTTAAGTGGGAAGAAAAAGCTGTATATTAATGGGGAGTTTGTCGAAAGCAAATCAGGTAAAACATTCGAATCTTATAACCCAGCGACAGGTGAAGTACTCGCCCATGTATATGAAGCTGACAAGGAAGACATTGATTTAGCGGTCAAAGCAGCTCGCGAGGCATTTGATAATGGTAAATGGTCAAAGATCTCTGCTGCACAACGCAGTCGACTTCTCTATAAACTTGCCGACTTAATGGAAGAGAATAGTGAAGAATTAGCACAATTAGAAACCTTAGATAACGGAAAACCTATTAGAGAAACAACAAATGCAGATATCCCACTAGCTGTTGAGCATATGCGTTATTATGCTGGCTGGTCAACAAAAATCGTAGGACAGACGATACCGGTAAGCGGTCCATTCTTTAACTATACAAGACATGAACCTGTGGGAGTAGTAGGACAAATCATCCCATGGAACTTCCCATTGTTAATGGCTATGTGGAAAATCGGTGCAGCACTAGCTAGCGGTTGTACGGTTGTATTAAAGCCAGCTGAGCAAACTCCTCTATCTGCTCTCTATTTAGCAGAACTAGTCGAGGAAGCTGGATTCCCTAAAGGTGTCATTAATATTGTTCCTGGATTTGGTGAAACGGCAGGTAGTCCATTAGTGGATCATCCATTGGTAGACAAAATTGCTTTTACTGGCTCTACTGAAGTCGGTAAATCGATTATGTCCAGTGCTTCTAAAACATTAAAAAGGGTAACGCTGGAGCTTGGCGGTAAATCACCTAATATTATCTTACCTGATGCTGACCTTTCAAAAGCGATTCCAGGGGCCCTAAATGGTGTCATGTTTAACCAAGGTCAAGTGTGCTGTGCCGGTTCTCGTGTGTTTATTCAGAAGAAACAATTTGATAATGTAGTGGCTGATATGGCAAGCCATGCTAAAAATATCAAACAAGGAGCAGGTATACATGCTGACACAGAAATTGGACCACTGGTGTCAACTGAACAACAAAAACGAGTCCTTGGTTATATTGAAAAAGGGGTAAGTGAAGGTGCAGAACTGGTCGTAGGAGGAACGAAACCACAGGATGATGGCTATTTTGTTTCACCAACAATCTTTGCTAATGTGCAAGATGACATGACGATTGCTAAGGAAGAGATATTCGGTCCAGTTATTTCCGCAATGCCATATGAAGATTTGGATGAACTTATTGATCGAGCTAATCGCTCAGAATATGGTTTGGCTGCGGGAGTATGGACACGTGATGTAGCAAATGCTCATTATATTGCAAATAAACTTCGAGCAGGTACCGTTTGGGTTAACTGTTATAATGCTTTTGATGCAGCTTCACCATTTGGTGGCTATAAACAGTCTGGTATCGGTCGTGAAATGGGATCCTATGCTCTTGATAATTATACTGAAGTGAAAAGTGTCTGGATTTCAATGAAATAATATAGAATAAAAAAAGAGTAGCCAAAAAATGGCTACTCTTTTTTTACGCATATGCTAAAATACTGTCTCTTAAGAGTTGAGCAGCCCCCACACCTGCTTTCTCATCGTAATACTGTGTAAATCTCTCATCAGCGATATACATGTCTGCTAAACCTTTATGTGCCTCAGAAGAATAAGTTGACCATGTATATTGTAACCATTTTTTGTGTAACATCACGATTTGCTTCGCATCTTCTTTTTGTTGATTTTTTTGTTGATTGAATTGTTTAAGTCTTTCAATCAGTTGCCCCTCTACCTCTTGCATTTCTTTATACTTTTCCTCAGACATTCCCAGCCATGATTTATTTGCTTCATCCACTGTTTCTTCACCATATTTTTGACGAATCTCTTCTCCAAAACTGTTTTCGTTTTCTTCTAATCTTTTCTTTTTGAATGCTGCAAATTTTTCTTCATTACTCATTTCTTTCTCTCCTTTATGATAAGCAATCGTCTGTTCCACTGCTCTAATGAGGCTGTCTATATGATTCCTCTTTTCAATTAACGCCTCATAATGTGAATGTAATACACTTTGTATCGATTGACTTTCAGACGATAGTATTTGTTGTATGTCAGACAATTTAAAGTTTAATTCCCGATAAAATAAGATCTGTTGTAATCGATCGACTTCTCTTGTTGAATAGTAGCGATAACCCGCTTCATTGACTGTTGCAGGCTCAAGTAAATGAATTTCATCATAATATCTTAGAGTACGTGTACTTACACCTGACATTTCTGCCATTTGTTTAATTGAATAGAGCATCAATTCACCTCCTAATCACTACAATAAAGGTTTACGTTGCGTAAAGGTCAAGAGTAAATGAAAAAAATTTTTCAATACCACTTTTAATGCAGGATACAAAGCAACAATGTTTCTATATGCTTTTTTGACCCTTTAAACGACAGTCATCAGATGTTCAACCCCAAATGGCGAGTAACATCCTCCTCCACTAGCGGAAGTTCTCTAGAAAAATTCACAATAAATCTTTAATATCTTAAGTAAGTGCTTTTAAGAATCCTTTTATATGTACTCAAATCTTTTTATGGGAAAAGGAATTGATGATGCCTGTCAGGTAATATCCCTCCCAAAAGTCTAACTAGTTGGTTTTATGAACAGTTCGGTCTTTTAGTAAAAGTATTGTTAATTTAGCGTATAATTTCTTCCATGACGCGTTTTGGTAGTTCAATCATCCTTTAATATGAGCCTAATTTACTTAGCTTAAAACCCAATTGTATCATTACACCATGTTCTGTTTAAAAAAGAAGATATAGAACTTGAAAATAACCGAAGATAAACTAAAGGGGCTGGGTTATAACTAAATGAACTACCTTAAAACGAACAATAACAAATGATGCCCTATGAACATGAACATCATTTGTAAAAAAAGTCCATTTCATTGCACTATAGACACTCCTTTCTGACAAAAAATCCGAATGATTAGATGATAAATACGCCTAATCACTCGGATCAATCCTTAGCTAGAATACTTATGTCCCAACCTCTTCAGTTATTTCGTCCTTCTTTCGATCAAATTTACGCCAACGCCCATACAAATCACTCCAATTAATAACATGAGAACTAATGGCATTGTAATCTCAAGCCATCCGGCATCAAAGATGGCTATATCCATTAGGGCTTCAATCGCATGAACGAGTGGAAATAAATCGGCAACGAACGAGAGGACAGGATGACTAATCAGTCCAGGTGGCATGTAAACACCACTGATGACCGGCACAATTGGCATAACGGACGGGAAAATCATATTAAACTGTTCCGGTGTTTTTATAAATCCTGTAAATAACATGGCTAAACTCACCATACTGAGTGTAAAGACAGCAGCGACAGTAAGTATCATGCCAAAGTTATGTCCTAGATCATAGTCCATCACATAATTAAAAATCGCTAATACAATTACAATTTGCATAAACCCAATCATAAAACTGTAAAACAGATGGCCGGCATACATCCCCGTTTTGCTGACAGGAGAGAGAATCATTCGATCCCATACACCACTCACTTTATCGGAAGTTACTGCATTCACTTTAAATCCAATTGTAAACATGGCTAGAAACAGGGTGAAACCAAAGAGTAATTGGAGCTGCATATTATATTCAGGCACTTCTCCACCCTCAATGGATTCCGTTTGCATTTGGAATGGAGCCTCTTCCAAATAACCATTCACTTTCTCTCGTGTGGTGTCAACATTCCCTGTTCCAGATGCGGCTTGGAGCTGCGCCTCTTTCGTAAATACAGAATGAACATAGTCTTCCACTAATTGGACCGCCTGAGTATTGGAAGCTGCAATAATCTGATAATCACTTTCTGATAGCCGAATCGCTGCATCACTTTTTCCATCTTCCACATCTGTCTGCGCCTCTAATTCATCAGTAATCACAAAATCATAATCCTGATTTGTATTCAACAGAGGCTCCCATTTTTCTTCCACTTCTCTACTATTAGGCTCACTGCTAAAAATCGGAACGGTTGTTTCTGTTTGTTCATGCAAATCCGTGAAAATAAACGTAAAAAGTATGCTTCCTATGGTCAATAGAATGACTAACCATGGACTTCTTATGTCCTTCTTGAATTGTGCTTTCATCACTGGAAACATTACGACCTCCCCCTTTCAGGAAACAGGAGTATTCCGAGAGCAAAAAATCCACAGAAAAAACCAAATTGCTTCACCAATGGTACGGCAAAAGAAATCGCATTTCCATTTTGCAGAAATTCCGTAAATAAATCTATCGCTACCCCAGTCGGTGTCCATTGACTCAATTCCTGTACCCAATTCGGGAATTGTTCCAACGAGAAAAAATTTCCGCCTAATGCAGCCAACACCATAACGACCATTGTAAACAGTCCATTCGCTGTATTTATATTACTCATCCTTAACGTCAACGAAGTGAAAATCGCAGATAACCCAGCAATAGTTAATGAGAAAAACGTAACAATAACAATGATGCCTAGCCAAAATTCCGATAATTTCTCGGGGAAGATTCCCAACATCAGATCAGTTGCAATAAACACAAGCATTAACTGAATCCAAGCCAGAAAGAAAGTAGAAATTACCTTTCCCATTAAATACGAAAATGGACTGCTGTTCGTTAATAAAATTCGATTGAAAACACGTTCTCTTTTTTCCGTTGCCGTCTTTACTGCAACTGTTGCAGCAATAAATAGCGCAAAGAGTGAGCTCATCGCAATCGTATAATATTGGGCAAGTTCTATTTCAACAATGTTTTCGCTGATTACGTCTCTTCCTCCTTGCGGTAATACTAGTTCTGTTCCTTCATCTTCTGTCACCGCATCAAGTGCCAATTGAAAATTGAGCGTCTCGATATAATGATCGATTACACTAGCTAAGATATCCGTTTCAAATGAATGCTCTGCTATTTGAAAACGAATAGCTGTATCTGCAGGTTGCCCTAGCATTACCTGACTTAACATATCATGCGTAAATCCTGCTGGAATTTTAATAATGGCTTCTAATTCGCCGTTTTCGACCTGTTTTTTCGCTTCCTCTTCACTCATCTCTATGGTATGAATCCAGGAACTTAATTCAGGATCTTCAAAAAACGATACCATTACCCCACTTGGTGACAATGTTTTAGCCTGGTCCATCATTTCATTTATTTCCATTTCTGCCAAGTTCATTTCCAGTAACGTTTCTTCAAATTGTTTAAATGCGGCAGCTTCATCATCTTCCAGAACCAAACCAGCCCTTACATCCAATTCATCGGTATCATCTATCGATATTCCGGAGAAGGCAACATTCAGAACAATCAAGATCAATATTGGCGCTAATATAGAAATCAAGACTTCTTTACGATCCCGCCAAAAAACCAATAAATCTTTTTTTAAAAATGAAATCATTTGGCTCCCCTTCCTCCTCTTAATCTCTTAATGTCCGACCGGTAATATGCAGGAAAACATCCTCAAGACTTGGCTTTTCCATTTGAAAATTCGTTAAATGAATGGCTTCACTTTCAACCGCGTGTACTAAATCACTTAAGATACTACTTCCTTTTTTGGAGATAATCCGTAAACTTTTATCTGTTACATCAACACGACGTATGTTGTTAATAGCTTTCACTTTCTCGACTACCCTCTCACTCGTCTCGCTCAAAGTTACTTGAATCATATCCTCACTGGACAAAATGCTTAATAACTCTTCTTTACTTCCTGCAGCCACCACTTTCCCATGATCCATAATGTAGACACGTTTGCATAATTGCTCGACTTCTTCCATATAGTGACTCGTATAAAGCACTGTCGTTCCATATTCCTCATTTAGTTTACGCACGGTTTCAAGAATATGGTTTCTTGATTGTGGATCAATCCCTACAGTAGGTTCATCTAGAATAAGAACTTTTGGTTGATGCAACAAAGCAGCTGCAATATTAACCCGTCTTTTCATCCCGCCGGAGAATGTTTTTACCAGCTCTTTTTGACGTTTTTTCAATCCGACCATCTCAAGAACTTCCTGGGTACGTTGCTCTAAGATATTCTTTTTGACGTGATAAATTTCACCAAAGAACTTTAGATTTTCATAAGCAGTAAGTTCTTCATATAAGGCGATCTCTTGTGGAACAACACCAAGGATTCTCCTGATTTCTCCCGGATTTTTAATGGTACTTTTGCCATTTAGTTTCACATCACCGGAAGTCGGCTTGAGTAAAGTAGAAATCATGGAAATCGTTGTAGACTTGCCAGCTCCATTCGGTCCAAGCAAACCAATGGATTCTCCTTCATCTATATAAAGATCAATTTCATCCACAGCTTTTTTTCCTTTAAATATTTTGCTTAATTTTACCGTTTCAATCATATCCACACACCCCTGTATAAGTTGGTAGCACAGAAAAACTTGACGTAACGCTCGTTTTTCTAATACTTATATCCTCTCCTGACATTGTCAATATACATAAAAAAAAACAGTGTCACCACTGCCTTCAGTCATTTTCATCATCATTGGTCATGACTTTAGTCATTTTCATTTTTCGCCTAGTTATTTGCTGCTTCTCTTCAGTTAATCAGACAAGATTATGGCGGATTGCGTAAATAGCCAGTTGTGTCCGGTCTCTTAAATTTAATTTATGTAAAATCTGACTCGTATTATTTTTCACCGTTCCGACAGATAAACCTAGTCGCTCTGCAATTTCATGATTGTTAAGCCCTTCACCGATACAAGTTAATAGTGCACGTTCACGCGGATTCAACGATGGATCTGGATTTTTTTCTTCCTGGCGATGGAGAAGAAGCGGCATCACTTTGGCTGCAACTTGATCTTCCACACTCAGTCCACCTTTTAGCGCACTACGGATAGAGCGAATGAGAGAATCGGTATCTGCATTTTTTAATAGATAACCGCTTACGCCTATTTTTAATGCTTCCATCACATACTCGTTATTATCAAACGTTGTTAACATTAAAATTTTTGATGGTTTCCAACGGGATTGTATAATTTTAGCAGCTTCGATTCCGTCCATAACAGGCATGCGAATGTCTAAAATAACTACGTCAAATACATGCTTTTCACAAAGGTCGATTGCTTCCTTACCATTGCTTGCTTCTCCGACAACCTTCATTTCCTCATCTGTTTCAATCATCATCTTTAGCCCTTGCCGCACCATCACCTGATCTTCAGCCAATAGAATCCGTATCAACATTACCCCTCCTAGTCTGCTAATTTTATAAAACCCTTAACGATAAATTGCTCTTCTGTTTTCTGTACTTCTAACTGACCGCCGATTTTATCAAGCCTTTCTCGCATGGAGGTTAATCCGAATCCTTCCTCAAAGCGATAACTATTCATCACCGGATTGCTAATTTCAAAACGAAAAACACTGCCCCCTGGAGCTTCAAACGAAATCTCAGCCTCTCTAGCATTACTATGTTTCATAATATTCGTAAGTGCTTCCTGTACAGAACGAAAAATGACAAAAGACTGTTCACCTGTAAGCGGTACGGTAAACGCCCCATGCTTGACTGAAAACTGAATACGGATAAAACTCTCCGTTTCCAGCATACGGATTAATCGTAAAATGCCCTGAAGTCCTCCAATTTCATTGCTCTTTAACACTTTCACCGCATTTCGCGTTTCTTCAAGACTTTCACTTGCTAGGGACTTTAAAGACTGGATCTGCTCCTGATCTTTTTCATCTGCCGTTAACCTGAATGCTTCCATTTGCATGAGAAGCGCAGTAAGTTTGTGACCTACAGAATCATGAATTTCATGTGCAATCAGTGTACGTTCCTCCTGCCTTGCTGATTCTTCCTCCGAGACAACACGCCTTTTTAAACTCCTATATTCACTGAGTAGCACATCATACCTAAGGAAAAAATCATCCTTCTCGTTCTTTGTTTGTTTATAAAGAATGATCGCTGCAATGAGAAAAACTAAATATAGCAAGATAAAACTAATTTCAGTTGCGGACAGATCCTTATTTAATATGATAAAAATAACTCCTATAGTAGAAACAATTGCAATAATACTAGCAAGACGAGTTGACAGCTGATAATAGGCTTCTCCAATTAACAAGGATAAAATCAACAGCAGAAACAGATTAAATGGTTCTCCTTGTTGCGGGAATAATATAATGACCGAAATCACTGCATTAATAGCAATTAAAACGGTGGAAATGACAGGCTTTTCCTTAACAAGCGGCATGAAAAAAAACAGTATAAAAAACAGTGATAAACCAAATAGCCGCCATGTGATCTCTGACAAATCACCTGAAAAGCCTAGGATAGCAAAACTCCAAGCAACTGCATTAAACAACAACCATATCCAGTATAAGTTCATACACATTGTCCCTTTCCTTCCAATGAATATATCGTACCAAATAGGGTTTTAGATAACAATTATCTAAGGTAATATATCTAAAAGAAGAAGAACGTTGTTTCTCGAAAGGATCAGTTATTGGAATTAAGGAAGAAATATGGTTTTTGGGTCTTTGAACTCAACTAAGCAAGCGGCGAGTGATAAATTGACTGGAAACGCCAATGTATTTTACGTGACATATAAGGTGGAATATTTTATACCTATAGATTCGAGTAATATACGACTGTTGAACAACCACTCAAGTAATGTGGTGGTAGGGGAAAGGATTGTTAATTTTTTGCATCAAAAGTGTACAAAGTCCAAGTACTTGAACAAATAATGAAGTAACTACACATTTAGTCTTCGTCTTATTTGATTTTCTTTAACTGATTGGTGGCACAGCATTTAGTCAACTAGTTTCAATATTCGGGCGCTTGACTTGAATAATAAGGCGCCTTATTAACATGCCCTTCACATTAAAGGATTAAATTATCTATAAATAAAATATTGTAACTTTCCCATTTAAACTCTAAAGTTACCTTACAAAATGTCCGCAATGTGGTCTATACATAAAAAAATATCATTAAACAAAAAAAAGAGGTGATACACTCACCTCTAAAATCGATTAATCATATGTAGTAGCCCTGCTTATCCTTAATTAGAAGCAGATGGCATTGCTTTACATGGCTGAATGGTTAATAATGATCTTGGTTTTGTAAGGCTCACTTTAATACCAGCTTTTTTTAAACGGTTCACTAAATCTACGATCTGTGTTTTCTCCATTTATAAAACTCCTTTTTTCCTGCCTTTATACTTTATATATTAAAGGATAATTATGAAAAAACTATGAACAATCCTTTATTTTTTTCCTTCTTTTATAACTTTTTTGTGAAAAAAGTATAAAAAGGATCATGGTTTTGTTGGATAAAGTGAAAACTTGCTTGTATGTATTGTCCAACGCCTCGCATTGTCTATTTTATCATTACTTACCCTTTTAGAATTATGACAAAACCTCAACAATTTCATTTCAAACCATAAATATTTATATTCGCTTTAAAGGGGTAAACTCCCTCTATTTTTTCATGTTTTTTCAAATAAATATGATCTAGATTAACACTGTGACTTGAGTTAATGTTATAATTTTATCGATTATGATGCATGGAGGAATATAATTAATGCTAACTGTTACAAACGTAGGTCTCCGCTATGGCGATCGCAAATTATTCGAAGATGTTAATATTAAGTTTACACCTGGCAATTGCTATGGTTTAATCGGCGCAAACGGTGCGGGAAAATCCACCTTCTTAAAAATTTTATCTGGCGAAATTGAATCACAGTCCGGGAATGTTAGCTTAGGACCAGGAGAACGGCTTGCCGTCTTAAAACAAGACCATTTTGAATATGAAGAATATGAAGTATTAAAAGTGGTTATTATGGGGCATGCACGCCTATATGAAGTGATGCAAGAGAAGGATGCTATTTACATGAAAGCAGATTTCTCAGATGAAGATGGTATGAGAGCTGCTGAATTAGAAGGTGAGTTTGCTGAGTTAAATGGTTGGGAAGCAGAATCCGAAGCGGCTATTTTACTTAAAGGTCTCGGCATTCCAGAAGAATTGCATATGAAGAAAATGGCTGATTTATCAGGTGGAGACAAAGTAAAAGTATTGCTTGCTCAAGCATTGTTTGGAAAGCCTGATGTTTTATTACTAGATGAACCGACGAACCACTTGGATATTAAAGCAATTGCATGGCTAGAGGAGTTTTTAATTAACTTCGAAAACACAGTCATCGTTGTATCTCATGATCGTCATTTCCTAAATAAAGTCTGTACTCATATTGCTGACTTAGATTTCGGTAAAATTCAAATTTATGTCGGTAACTATGACTTCTGGTATGAGTCTAGTCAATTAGCACAAAGAATGGCCCAAGATGCAAATAAGAAAAAAGAAGAAAAAATTAAGGAATTACAAAACTTTATTGCTCGCTTTAGTGCAAACGCGTCAAAATCTAAACAAGCAACATCTAGAAAAAAATTACTTGATAAAATTTCTTTAGATGACATTAGACCGTCCTCAAGACGTTATCCGTATGTAGGGTTTTCTCCTGATCGTGAAATTGGTAACGACCTATTAAGAGTAGATGGACTATCAAAAACAATTGACGGTGTGAAAGTACTCGATAATGTAAGCTTAATTATGAATAAAGACGATAAAATTGCCCTTGTGGGTACAAATGAACTTGCTAAAACAACTTTATTCAAAATTCTGATGGGTGAAATGGATCCAGATGAAGGTTCATTTAAATGGGGGGTAACAACTTCTCAAGCATACTTTCCAAAGGATAACTCAAATTTCTTTGAAAATAGTGAGCTGAATTTAGTCGAATGGCTCCGTCAATATTCTCCTGAAGATGAAAGTGAAAGCTTCCTTCGTGGCTTTTTAGGTCGTATGCTCTTCTCAGGTGAAGAAGTATTGAAGAAAGCAAGCGTGCTTTCAGGTGGAGAAAAAGTTCGCTGTATGCTATCAAAAATGATGCTAAGTGGTTCAAACGTACTTTTACTTGACGAACCTACTAACCATTTAGACTTAGAATCCATTACCGCTTTAAATAATGGTTTAATTGCCTTTAAAGGTTCGATGATTTTTGCATCACATGACCATCAATTTATCCAAACGATTGCTAACCGAATTATTGAAATCACACCAAACGGTATCGTAGACAAACAAGTAACTTATGATGAATACCTTGAAAACGATGAGCTACAAAAGCAAATCGCCAAAATGTATCAGGCATAATAGTAAGAAAGCTGGTAGCCATATACGGCTACCAGCTTCTTTAAATGGATATGTAAAGTCGCGAATACCTGAGGACACTCAAAGTTGTATCTATAACAAACACCTACGTAAAAATACATAAATATATCCTTAGTTAATTTCAAGTATTGAATATTCATTAAAGTTATTTTCCGAAATGACTTTAAAACCATTTTTTCTTAATAAGGCTGTTGTGACACCATTACCTACTATTTGTTCCCCTTTGAATTCTCCATTGTAAATAACTGAACTACCACATGATGGACTATTTTCCTTAAGGATAATTGTAGTTGCGCCCAACTCTTGAGCTTTTTTTAATGTAGCATATGCACCGTTGATATATTGTTTTGTAACATCCTTACCTGACTTTTCGATAACTTTTGCTTTTCCGTCTAATACATCTTCACCATCTCCGCCCGCGATTTCAGCTGACTCTCTTGGCGTCGTAAAACCTCCGAGTAATTCCGGACAAACAGTCATCGCTTGATTCTCTAATAAAAGTTTCTGGATTCTTTCGTCTAAACTATTAGATCCATTATATCTTACATTCATTCCTGCCAAGCATGCACTTACTACTATCATGTTTTTCACCGCCATTTGTTAGTCCCAAACAATCTTTTCTATTGACAATAGTAACATAATTCTTTCTTTTTAAAGTTATATTCTCACATTTACTCACATCTATATAAAGCAAAAAAGCACAGTAAAGTTACTGCGCTTCCTTCCTACCATCTTCTATTATGGATATCATATCGGTTACGTTTCCTCATTTTTCGTATAAATAAGAAAACCACTATTAAAATGATGGCGACCGAGCCTATAGCAATATAAATAATAAGAGTCGGATTTTCCTTCTCAGTATCATCACTAGCATCATTCATCGTATGATGGTTCGCTACCTCTTGTTTAGGCTGCTCTCTTTCCAAAGTTATTTCTTGTATCACTTTGTCATTATTATCCACGATTTCTAATACACCTTGTTTATTTAAGTGTTCTGTAAATCCTTCAATCGGTAAAGATACCTTGTAGCTATTTTCTGTCGGTTGAAACACTTTTTCACCAACAAAATATTCTTGTTCAGGGACAAGTTCTTTATTTTCATAATGAGAGAAACTGTAATCCAAGATGGTTTTGGTGTCTTTATAAATATCACGTTTAAAATCTGCTTTCATAACAATCGCTGTTAATGCCAATTTCCCATTATCTGCAGTAGATGCGAGTGTTTGTTTAGATTCACTGACAAATCCAGTCTTCCCACCAGTAATCCATTCGTACGGTCTTTGTCCAGTTAGGAGTTGATGATGGCTAATGAGTGTCGTATCCCAAGATTCACCATCCCATTTTAATTCTACAGTACCGAAAACTTCAGCGAAGGTCTCGTTTTTCATAGCATAATTTGTGATGATTGCCATATCCTTTGCCGTTGTATAATGGTTTTCGGAAAATAATCCGTGGGGGTTCGTAAAATGAGTCTCGGTCACTTTTATTTTATTTCGCATGTAAGCATTCAATTTTTTCGAAAAATTCTCTTCATTACCTTCCAAATGAATGGCAATTGCCTTTGCCGCATCATTACCTGAGTTAATGAGCATTCCTTGAACGAGCTTTTTTAAAGTTACCTGCTCGCCCTCTTCTAAGTATACTTTTGTCCCATCAACATCTACTGCTTCTTTAGAAATTGTGACCACATCATTTAAGTTTCCGTTTTCAATTGCGTAAATAGCGGTTGCAATTTTAGTTAAACTTGCTGGATACATTTTTGCGTTTGCATTTTTTTCATACAATATAGCGCCCGTCTCTGTTTCCATAACGATTGCCGTTTCACTAACAATTTCTGGTTCATCATCCTTAGCATATGCTTGTGTACCTAATAACATGAGGAATAGGAAGATGATCATCCATTTTTTCTTCATTCATCCACTTCCATTTCTAGTGCTTTTTACCCTATTGAATTGTACCAAAAAAATCTAACGTAATTACAGATGATAACAAATTGTTACATAATTGAAAGAACTTTGTCGTATTTTGTAATGAGTTAACGAATGCTGGTGATAAAAACTAAACTTAGTACGTGCCTAATTTTTGGTCATAAAAAAGAGCATCCTTTATTTAGATGCCCTAATTTACTAATTATATGATATTAACTACTGCCGCAGCCTCCACCGCAACTCGCACCTGAATCACCACTAGAACAAGAACTATCATTGGAAGGTGACGATGCATTACTAGCACAGGCAAAACCGCTGCATGAGGAAGAAGTAAAGCTATTCTTTGTTAGCTCTTCAGGTAAATAACTACTTACTGCTTCCTCAAAATTGTCATATTCATACATTGAAAAATAAATGCTAATAAAAAGAATACCTTGGTGGGAAAATACTGATTTTGATTTTAAACCCTTATCTTGATTTTCATGAAAATTAGTTGCTAATTTAATATTTTCTTTTATTGATTGAATTAATTCCAATTGGATATCCTTCCATTTAGAATGAGTCCGAAAATAAGTCATTAACAATTCTTTTTCACTCAAAGCAGTAAAATCAGCTATAATTTGCGGGTGCAAAGGTTTTCTCATAAAAGATCCCCATATTTTCACACTATTCTCAGATGGTTGGAAATAACTCAAATACAAAAAGTCAAAAAATGCCCTTTCGTTATGTGCAGATTGATTGCCACCAAGGTTAGGGGTATGGTGTAAATATTGACCAAATAATTGCTGGCAAAAATCAGCATACTTTTGTGTAAACAAAATCATTTCATGCCATAATGTATCTACTTTGCTACTATACATAGGTACTGTTTTAAACATGCTGCATAAGAAGAAATACCTTTTCAACTCCAAAAAAAGCCAGTCAAATTCATGATCTTTCCATTTTGGATGTTCTTTTAGCACACGATTTCTTAACTGCCTTTTATCACTTTCAGTAAATGAATTCTCTACTTGATGAACTAAAGATTGTGCTATCGGCCGAACTAAACCAAGATTATTCGGGATTGGCAATTCCTTTAAAGGTTTTACAGTCGATTTTAAGAATTTGGCAAATACGAGAATCATGATGATGAATAAAATGATAAATAAGTACAACATTCTCTCTTCCCCCCTCTCGCTCATTATACACAAGATATTGGCACCCCACCATAAATTTGGAAGATGATAACCAAGCATTCAAAAGCGATAATTTACCCCAAATTTATAAAAAACTCCTCGAAAGGGTTGCTATCTTTCGAGGAGTTATGACTTACTTATTCTTTTTCATATAATTATCGTATACATCATCTTTCGCTAACCAAGCAAAATCAGCTATCTTAATTGCATTCACTGCCGATTGGAAATCTTTAAATACTGTCGCATTTTCTTGATGATTCTTTTCTATTTTCCACTGCTCTTGTTTTTGGTAGATACGATAAATGTCACCAGAGCGTCCTTCATAAATCGTACCATGACTATTTTCTTTTTGGTTGAATTTATTTTTAGGTGCATCAATTTTTAATGATTCTTCTGTGAATAATTCTACAACAAATTTTCTAAACGCCTCTTCATTCATCGTACAGCCTGATGCTTTTGCATGACCACCCCCACCGTACGTGCCTGCAACAGCCGAAACATCAATGTGATCGTGAATCGTTCTGAAGCTGACTTTGCGACCACCCGTATTAAGAATTGCAATATAATCTAAATGAGGGTATTCTTTTCCCAGCTCATTGCCTAGTTCGGAATGATAAGATTCCGCATGAACAACACCAACAATATGCTTATCAATCGACGCTTGGATAAGTTCTCTTTTTTTACGCTTAATATAGCGTTCAATTTTAGCTTCTTCCATTGATAATAATTTCGCTTCAAGCTCATCAAATTCAAAGTCATCTGCGGTTTTTAATCTTTGCAGTATCATTTCTTCAAATTCTTCTATAGAAAACATATAAAATAAATCATTCAACTGCTTCGCTTTTACATTATTATTTTCGTCCCATTCCCAAGTATCATATTGTCGAACCAATTCAATGAATTGTTCAATAGACCTTTTTGGAGATAGTTTTTTTTGCTCAACAAAATACTCATATAATAATGATGTAGCACAAGTTTGTCTACCATCATCATATTGTACTGTTACTGTAGCCCATTCATATTCATTAAAGTGTAGGGCCGTTTTATGATGATCAATTAGTTGTGCCTGACCACCCTGTTTGACAAAATCATCGACCCTTTTCGTATTATCCTCATTGATCGATAAGTCTGTTAAGTAAAGCTTGGTATCTTTATGGTCCTTTTCAGAAAAAAACTTCTCGACTTTATAGTCTAAGCCTCCGACAGAATTATAATAAACTTGCCCTTCTTCTCCTAATGCTAGCTTGATTATAATACCACAACCAACACCATCTAAGTCGTTATGAGAATATAATTTATACATTACTTCACCCGCTGTTCTAGAATATTTCAATATGTATGCTCTCCCAAAAGAGTTAGTACTATTATATATGAAAAGAACCCTGCATGAAACCGCAGGGCATTA
This sequence comes from Cytobacillus kochii, assembly GCF_044790165.1. NCBI lineage: Bacteria > Bacillati > Bacillota > Bacilli > Caryophanales > Bacillaceae > Cytobacillus > Cytobacillus kochii. The sequence continues at coordinate 2,460,583 of NZ_CP085254.1, forward strand.
AATTAAAACAGAAGGTATGCAATTGGTGTGACAAGAATAAGAGCAAGCACTGTTCGTTCAAACCAAATAATCACCATTTGCCTTATGGTAATAGGAATATCAGTTGATAAAATGCAAGGAACTAAAGCCGAAAAGAAAATAATCCCGCTAACAGATACAACCCCAATAATAAATTTTGTCATCAAAGCGGCTTCTGTCACTACCATAGAAGGTAAGAACATTTCAACAATCCCAACCGATGTCGCTTTTGCTGTTAGCATTGCTTCTGGTAATCCCAATATAGCTGTAAATGGATAAAATAAATATGCAAGCCAATCAAAAACTGGCGTGTATTCGACTAATACCAAGCCAATAAGCCCAATAGACATAATTGAAGGCAGAATGGACATCGTCATTAATACACCATCTTTTAAATTTTGTTTCACATTTTCAACTATTGATGGTGCTGAAGCAGCAGCTTTCATTGCTTCTTTCCACGCAGTTTTTAGCAGAGGTTTGTCATATGCATCTTTCTCTCTCTTCACACCTTGATAATACTCATTTGACATGTTTCTAATTGGCCAAATTCTTACCGTAATTGCTGTTACTGCAAATGTAATTATGAAGGAAGTCCAAAAATAAACCGACCATATAGACATTAAGTCTAACGCTTTAGCCACGACAATCATAAAAGTAACAGAAACAGTGGAAAACCCAGTCACTATAATTGCTGCTTCTTTCATTGAGTACTTACCTTCTTTAAAAATACGATTAGTAATTAAAATACCGACAGAATAACTACCGACAAAAGAGGCTACTGCATCAATCGCAGACCGTCCAGGTGTTTGGAAAATCGGTCTCATAACTGGTTTCATCATCACTCCGATAAATTCAAGCAGACCATAGCCTACTAATAAAGCTAAGAAGACCGAACCAATAGGAACTAATAAACCGACAGGCGTAACAAGACTATTAAATAAAAAAGGACCCATATTTGGATCAAATATGAATGTGGGACCCAAGTTAAAATAAACCATAAAAGCAATGACTACACCCAAAAGTTTTAAGAAGGAAAATACTGTTGTCACAATCGTTTCTTTCCAATTACCTTTTATAAAAGGATATAAGCCTCCTATCAGGATAATCAATAGCAAATAATAAGGAACAACATTACCTAGAAGGTGGCGCAACCCACTCACAATATGATCGATCATGATGGAAGATTGCCCATTCAATGTTATCGGAATAAAAAACATAAATATACCAATCATACTGTAAATGAAAAACTTCCATACATGACTATTGGCGTTTTTCATTTGAGATTTGGTTTTTGGATTACTCAGTTCCGTTTCCATATTTCCTCACACCCTATCTTCCTTTAAATGTTATTTTATAAAAAGAGACTGGCACATACCAATCTCTCCCTTACTATTAGTGACTTTTTAGCTTAGTTGTTACTAGGGCACCATTGTCAATGACTATTCTTCCAGCTTTAATTACCGTATGCGTATGGTTCATTCCATATAAATATTGAGTTTGCATATAATTAGGTACATCAAGTATAAGAATATCTGCCTTTTTTCCTTCTTCCAGACTGCCAACCTCATGACCCTTCCCAATTGCATGGGCAGCATTGATTGTTGCCGCGTAAATCGCTTCAGCAGGCGTTAAGCCCATATGCATACAAGCGAGATTCATCATAAAAGGTAATGAAGTTGTTGGCGAGGAACCAGGATTACAATCTGTAGACAAGGCAACTGCTACTCCTTCATCAATCATTTTACGACCATTTGCTGCTGCTTCCATTAAGAAAAAGGCTGTACCAGGAAGAAGAACAGCGATGACACCTGCTTCCGCCATTTTTTTAATCCCTTCATCTGATGCTTTCAATAAATGGTCAGCTGATATGGCACCTACTGCTGCTGCTAATTCTGCTCCACCATACGGTTCAATTTCATCTGCATGAATTTTTGGTATTAATCCAAGATTTTTACCCGCTAACAATAACCTCTTCGATTGCTCAGGAGTAAACACTCCGCGTTCACAAAATACATCGTTAAAAACAGCTAACTCTTCCTCTACCACAAGAGGGAGCATCTCATCGATAATTAGATCAATAAAAACATCTGGCCGCTCCTTGTATTCAGCAGGTATGGCATGTGCGCCCATAAAGGTGCTGACAATATCGATTGCATGAAGGTGATTGAGTTCTTTAGCTACAAACAATTGCTTATATTCAGTTTCCCAGTCAAGGCCGTAGCCACTTTTTGCTTCAATCGTTGTTACACCGTGTATTAAAAAGCGATCTAACCGTTTTATACTCTCCTCTTTTAATTCATCTATAGTTGCTGCTCTCGTTTTAGTTGTGGTGGCATGAATGCCACCTCCGTTGTTCATGATGTCCATATAGGTGGCACCATTTAACCTCATATTAAACTCTTCTTCACGGCTCCCTGCATAAACTAAATGTGTATGTGGGTCCACTAATCCAGGCATGACCACTTTACCACTCGCATCAATTATTTCTGCTAAATTTATCTCCTGCTGAAATTGGCTGAGCAATTCATCTGTTTCACCGATGGCGACTATTAGTTCATCTTTCATTAGTATCGCACCATCATTAATGACGTGTAATTGATTCATCGCTGCTTTGACTGCTGGTTGTTGTGAATGACCCTTTAATGTAAGTAGTTCATTCGCATGCTTTATAAACAAATAAGTTGAGCTCATTACCTTACCTCTCCTCTATCGATTATTTTTCGGTATTTCTCTTCAACATTGGTATTTGAATGCCTTTATCTATGGCGGTTTGTTTCGCCAGATCATAACCAGCATCAGCATGCCGAACTACACCCATACCAGGATCTGTTGTAAGCACTCGCTGTAATCTCTTCTCCGCTTGTTCCGTTCCATCAGCAACAATCACCATGCCAGCGTGTAAGGAATAGCCCATGCCGACTCCACCGCCGTGATGTACTGACACCCAACTAGCACCACCAACACTATTAATTAAAGCATTTAAAATTGGCCAATCTGCTACTGCATCACTGCCGTCCTTCATGGCCTCTGTTTCCCTATTAGGTGAGGCAACAGAGCCTGAGTCAAGATGATCTCGCCCAATTACGATTGGTGCTTTTAATTCACCAGATGCAACCATATCATTAATTATTTTGCCAAACCTTGCTCTTTCACCATAACCTAACCAACATATTCTTGAAGGTAACCCTTGAAATTGAATTTTTTCTCTAGCCATTTTAATCCAGTTACATAAATGCTTATTATCTGCAAACTCTCTTAAGATGACTTCATCTGTTTTATAAATATCCTCTGGATCTCCCGATAGTGCTACCCATCTAAAAGGGCCTTTCCCCTCACAAAATTGTGGACGAATATAAGCAGGTACGAATCCTGGGAAGGCAAAAGCATTTTCCACACCATCATCATGCGCGACTTGACGAATATTGTTACCGTAATCAAATGTAATCGCACCTTTATTCTGCATTTCAAGCATAGCAGTCACATGAATGGCAATTGACTTCTTAGCTTGTTGAACATACTCTTGTGGATTTTCAATTCTTAACTTCGCTGCTTCTTCCATTGAATAAGAAAGAGGAATATAGCCATTTAACGGATCATGCGCGGATGTTTGATCTGTTAATATATCTGGAATGAAACCGACGTCCAACATTTTGGGGAGGATTTCAGCTGCATTTCCAAGCAAGCCAATTGACAGTGACTTTCCCTCTGCTTTTGCTTCCTGTGCAAGCACAATCGCTTCTTTCATATCGTAAACTTTTTTATCCAAATATCTTGTTTCTAATCTTCGGTCTATTCTTGTCTCATCTTTATCTATTGCAATACAAACACCCCCAGCCATTGTCACTGCTAATGGCTGCGCCCCGCCCATACCGCCAAGGCCCGATGTAAGTGTAATCGTTTGCTTTAAAGAACCATTAAAATGTTGCTTTGCCAATTCTGAAAATGTTTCATACGTTCCTTGCACAATTCCTTGGCTGCCAATATATATCCAACTACCTGCAGTCATTTGGCCGTACATTATTAAACCTTTTTTGTCTAGTTCATGAAAGTGATCCCAATTGGCCCATGCAGGAACAATGTTAGAATTGGCAATTAATACTTTGGGTGCATCCTCATGTGTTTTAAAAACCGCAACAGGTTTCCCTGATTGCACAAGCAAGGTTTCATCATTTTCAAGCTGGTGAAGAGTTTCCATCAAACTATCGTAGCTCTCCCAATTTCTTGCCGCTTTACCAATCCCGCCATATACAATTAATTCATCAGGCTTTTCTGCGACTTCTTTATTTAAATTATTTCTTAACATACGAATAGCAGCCTCTTGAATCCAACCTTTTGCATGAAGTTCACTACCTGTATAATTAATAATTTCTCTCTTCACTTTTTCCATTATTATCCCTCCAACTCATTCATAAGTTTATTTTAACTTAGAATTTTCAGAATAAACGGTCTATTAATATTGGATTATTTATATTTTTTTGTGATTTGTTACTTTGATTTATATAGTTATTTATTCATTTATTTGATTTATATAAAAATATAAAGAATATATAACTAAACCGTTTAAATTCTACTGCTCTATTTTTATTCTCCTCTTTATAAACAAGATAATTCTTGCAAGGTCTGAACCCATTCCTTTTCTTTCACGTTAGAATTGCCTAATTAAAGTTGATTCTGCTCTCTTCATGCCAGACTCGACAATATGTATAATGAGACTTTCCATGGAGTGAATAAACGGCCAAAACAAAAAAATCCAAACAATCATTCTAGGTTTTAAGGAAAAATTGAATGATTGTTCAGATTGAGTTTTTGTTTATGATTTCGAGACGAGATGTTCTAGCTGTTCGTCATTAATAAATCGCTGTATATTTTTTAGCGTCAGCTGGTTAATTCTTTGGACTGCTTCAAAAGTAGCCCCACCTATATGAGGAGTTGCTATCACATTTGCTTGTTTTGACAACTCCGTAATAGAAGGCTCTTTTTCAAAAACATCTAATGCAGCACCTTTAATCACATGGTTTTTTAATGCTGCAAGCAGGTCCACTTCATTGACTAATCCGCCGCGTGAGATATTAATAAGAAACGCACTCGGCTTCATTTTTGCTAACGTTTTTTCATTTATTAGATGGCGATTTTTCTCAGATAACGACGTAGAGAGAATAATGTAATCGGCAGTTGATAGTAAATCGTCAAGTTCAGTAAAGGTAACGTTCAGCTCTTTCGCTTTTTCCTCGTTTCGGTAATGGCCGAAAGCAATGACTGACATATCAAAACCACTTGCTCTTTTAGCAATTGCTTGTCCGATTGCACCGAAACCAATAATGCCCAACTTTTTCCCGTACACTTCGTTACCCATAGAAAGCTGCCATTTACCAGTTTTCATCTCTTGATCTTTTTGCGCAATTTGTCTTGAAATTGACAATAATAACGAAAAGCCAAGATCTGCTGCGGAATGTGCATTTTCCCCCGGTGCATTTGTAACAACAATCCCTTTTTTCTCAGCATAGCTCACATCGATGTTATCGTACCCTGCTCCGAATTTAATAATGTACTTTAAATTGGGGGCATGGTCAATGACTTCTTGATCAATTTTCACAATAGCAACGACGATGATATCAACCTCTTCGACTTCTTTTAATAATTGTGATTTTGTAAGTCCACTATCACTATGAACGAACTTCACTTCAGCATTTAACTGCTTCGCTTCTTCTATGATTGTCGGATATTCCTCGATAAAGGGATCTCTAATTAAATATAAAACTTTCATTTTTCATCTTCACCTTTATGTTCATTTTTGTTAGTACGTACGACTGGTGTTTGCACGAAAAGTACTTGGAGAGCACTTCATGTTTTGATTAAAGACTTTATTAAAATATTGTTGATTACGATAACCACATTCTTTCGCAATTATTTTAATAGGAAGATTTGTTTCCGTCAATTGCTGGGTGGCTTTTTTTATACGACGCATCGTAACGATTTCTCTAAAAGATTGCTTATAATACTTCGTTAATAAGGAGCTAATATAGCTTGTATTACGATTAAATTTGGCAGCAATCATATCTAAGCTTATCTCTTTCTCATGATAATGTTCTTCTAGATAATGATATATTTGCTTGGCTAACTTCTCGGACTTCGAGTCTATTTGCATGTCTGTATCTATTAAACTAGCTATCAGCTTGATCATTTCTTCTATTACTCGATAGATAAGTGGTGAGTATAGAATCGTTTGGAATAATGCTTGATATTTTTCTTCCTTTTCTTTATCAATTAAATGCCTTGAAATCATGTATCTCCTAATTTGTGCCAAAATACTCGTTAACCTAATTCTAATAATAGCTGGATCAGGGTAAGGCGAAGTTAGACTTAAAAATTGCTCATACAGCCATGTTTTGATTGCTTTTATATTCCCCCGCCGTAAATAATCAATCCAAAACTCCTGCTCTTTTGGTGTTAAAAAAGGGTCAATACTCACCCATTCGTTTGCTGACCATGGAATAAGCTTATTTAGACCAGTGTAAAAAGAAAGCTCCATTCGTTGCTTAATCTTACCGTATTGTGATTGCAGTAAACCTGTATCATTTGTATTTCCTTCGGCTAAAATAATCGCTTCATTTGATTCTTTTTCCCATCCACGAATAAAGGTATGGCATTTTCTTAAAAGATCTTGGTCATTCTCCTCGACAAGGCATAAAATCATCTCAGGTAAAAGAAATACTTTTTTGACATTTGCCCATGAATGACCCATTACATATGTATATAACTTAAATATTCCATTTGGATGAATAGTTCTCATTCCTATGACCTTTACATGATGAGCTTGATCTTTTTGCAGTAAGGTTCGTTCTTCAGTATTGTCTTCTGCTATTTGCGCATGGTTCAGGCTTTTGCTATGCATACGATAAAGCACCTGCAGTGATCGAAGCACATCCTCAGGAGACACAGGTTTTACTAATAAATCACTCACTCCTATTTCAATGGCTTTCTTTGCTTGATCAAAAGTAGCTTCAATGGTGATGGCTAAAATTTTTATGTTTAAGATAGGCACAAGCTGTTTTATTTTCTTATATCCCACTGAATCGAACATTTCCATTTCCAACAATAAGAGATCCGGACTTTGTTTTTCCATGGTTGTGAATACTTCATTTGTAGATGATCTTATTTCAATTTGCCAAGTAGGATATACGGTTTTAATTAACCATTTTAATCCCTCTGCATCGATGTTATCTCGATCAGCAATCAAAATTTTATACATTCCATCATCTCCTTTTTATTATGTTAGCTTAAAATGCAAAAGTAAACAATTTTGAAAAAAAAGATAAAAATGAGACAAGTTCTGATGTTCAACCTGCATACATATGAAGTACAACCTAATAATGAGGAGAGATAGAATGAAGTTTCTAATTATTACAAAGCAAACGATAATCACTGTTTTATTATTAATTGCCCTTATTGCATCTGCTTCGGTATGGCTTATATCAAAAAATGGAAGTTTAGCGGTGTTTGGGGATACGACAGAAACAACAAGAGAGATTGAAATGGTAACAACAGAATATAAAACAACAATGGAAAATGGAGAAGAAATGGAAGTCTATCGCTGGGATCCAGGAACTGTATTTTTAGAGGTCGGAGAAAAGGTTAATTTAAACATACTAGGTGTGATGGGTAAGGAACATTCCTTTTATGTAGAGGGAACTGATATTAAAGGCGTGGTTCAAAAAGGAGAAGAAACTAAAGTACCTCTCCAATTTGACGAAAAAGGTACCTATCAACTCATCTGCCATAACCATTCTCAAGAGGAAGATCACGGAAAAATGATAGCTTACATTGTTGTACAATGATTATAGTTGTCTCTAAGAATGTTGAATATAGAAAATAGCCACTGAATAATGACGCGAACAAATTGAACATACTTTTGATTTGTTCGTGTTTCTATTATAATCTCCTTTAGGCATCCCCCCATTTTATTCCACAGTACATCGTTTGGAAAAATAAAAAATGATAAACAACGACTCTATTTTCTTATAATTAAATTTTCGGGAGGGACAAAGGTGTCTAAAGATATGGTTTTTCTTTTTGGTGCGATCGTATCTATGATTGGGTTTCTGTCTCCAGCGAGACTATAAAGCCTACAAAAGGGATACACAGCCTTTATTATATTTATCAGTATTCTTTTTTCAAGAATTTATGCGATAATCAATTCAATACTGTAAACGACTCGTTAAAGAGCGCTAAAACATAGCCTAAAAAAACACAATTAGGTAATCGCAATAGGCTTCATAAAAAAACTGCCGTAACTTGTACGACAGTAGAATTCCCTTCTATATTATTATTTTGAAATAAACATTTGTGTCCAATAGTGACCGTAAGAACCGCCTGTAACATAGCCAACACCAATCTCAGTGAACTGACTCGATAAGATATTCTTACGGTGTCCATCGCTATTCATCCATGCTGTTACAACAGCTTGTGCACTTGTTTGGCCAGCTGCAATGTTTTCCCCTGCTGCATGGTATGTTAGACCAAAATCTTTTATCATTTGAAAAGGTGTGCCATATGTAGGAGATTGATGACTAAAGTAACGATGATCGATCATGTCTTGAGATTTAAAGCGTGCCACTCGCGCGAGCTCCCAATTTTCTTTTAATGGTTTTAAGCCCACTTTAGCGCGCTCTTCGTTTACAAGCTGAACGACTTGAGATTCCATTGATAATGTCGCTTGAGCAGTGGATGGAATTTGAACTGTTTGACCAGGGTAAATGAGGTTAGGATTACCAATTTGTTTATTAGCTTGAATAATCTCCTGCACCCCTACTTGATACTTCACCGCTATTTTCCACATTGTATCTCCGGATTGCACTGTATGTACGGTTTGAGCACTTGCTATATTTTTTATTCCAAAGACAAGAGTAACAGTTAACAAAAATAAGGATAAGTATTTAGTTGTTTTTTTCATATTCATATTAAACCAAAACCTATTAAACTATTATAGCGGTAATTGTTGCCTACATTGGGTAAAAGAAGCTTAGATAGTATATGAAAGGTAATGCTGGAAAAATCATTACCTATAAATTTGAAATTAATTACTTTTTTACGCCCTTAAAAATTTTATTGAACAATGGTGTAGGGAATTTGCCTTTGTTCTCGTCTATTCTTATGATAATGTAAGTTACTTGATAGAATCAGATGACAGCAATAGGAAAAATGATTATAATGGAGTAATGACATTAGAAACTGATAGAATAGAAAGGTATTGAGAGATGAACGAAATCAATATTAGTTTATTTAGAGGAATAAATGACCTAGGCTTTGAATATCCAGATTTGAACCCAATAATTGTTTTTATTGCCGAATATACCGTGATATTATTAGCCTTCATTACTTTGATGTATTGGTTTACACGTAAAACAAAACATCGTTATATGGTGATGACGGCAGGATTCACATTTATTTTAGCTGAAATTATTGGTAAGTTCGTTGTTAGCAAACTTCACTTTAACTACCAACCTTTTGTTGAATTGGATAATGTCAATCAGCTTATAGATAAAGCGGCAAATAATTCTTTTCCAAGTGATCATACGATATTATTCTTTTCATTTTGTATCGTCTTTTGGTTATTTAATAAGAAAAATGTATTGTGGCCCATTCTTGCTGTATTAGTAGGGATTTCACGAATATGGGTTGGTGTTCATTATCCATTTGATGTGATAACAGGGGCACTCATTGCCATCATTTGTGCGATTATCATGTATAACCTTATAGGTAGAATGCAATTGTTCACGACACTTTTAGAAGTATACGAAAAAATAGAAGAAAAAGTATGGCCAAGAAAAAATAAAGGTAGACATTTAAATCGATAGAAGCGGGATGGATCTTTTTTAGATCCATTCTTTTTTTTCCTTTCTGTTAATGAATAAAAATAAGGGGCGATTATGTAGCATTTGCTCAATTATTTAGCGAAAATGCACAATGAATCGGTGAAAACGACTTGTACTCTGTATTCATTCAGGTTTTCTATTTGAAGTCCGTTTTGGCTCGACTTTTACCTTCGTTTTATCTTCGTGATATGTTAACACTGTCTACTTATTTAGTTGTTTATTAGCTTTTAATTCAGTAGATTGGTTAACCCCCCTAATCATGTTGGTTAATTATACTTACCTGTAAAAAAACAGACTGCCAACTAGCAGTCTGCCTACAACATTATTTCCACCAATCGTCATGCATAGATGCTGGCATTTGTCTTTTATGTTCCGTTATAATATACCTTTGCTCAATTTTCTTGGCAGCTTCCGCACTGACTTCTTTTCCTTCTAAATAGTCATCAAGCTCATCATAAGTAATTCCTAGTTCTGTCTCATCAGCTTGTCCTGGTGTTTGATCAAGTAAATCTGCTGTCGGTACCTTCATATAGATGCTCTCTTCTGCACCTAGTTCTTTTAATAGAGCTTTACCTTGTCGCTTAGATAATCCTGCTAGTGGCAATAAGTCTGCTCCTCCATCACCGTACTTTGTATAAAATCCTGTAACTGCTTCTGCAGCGTGGTCCGTACCAATTACTAAAAGACCCATTTCTCCACCGAAAATATATTGCGCAATCATACGTGTTCTTGCTTTCACATTTCCTTTATGGAAATCTTTTAGCTCAGCAATATCGGCCACTTCATTATATACTTTTTGAATCTCATCGACTGGTGATTTCACATTATAAACATATGTTTCATCCGGTTGAATAAATTGCAATGCTTTTTGTGCGTCATCTTCATCATGCTGTTCTCCGTATGGTAATCGAATCGCCACGAACTTGGCTTCATATCCTTCCGCCCGTAATTCTTCTACTGCTATCTGTGCTAATCGTCCGGCTAGTGAAGAATCTTGACCACCACTTATACCCAATACAAATCCTTTTGCACGCGCCTGCTTGACATAATTTTTTAAAAAATTGATTCGTTCAATGATCTCTTCTTTTGGATCAATCAATGATTTGACATTTAAAGCAGCGCGAATCTTATCTTGTATGGACATTATCACTCATCCTTTCATCAAGCTTTAGCATTTAGGCTATCTTTAATTTTTTTCTTTATTGAATCAATCAGTTCTATTTTGTTATTCCAGCAATTTGGACTTAAATCTACAGGATATTCTTCCGGATTTAATGACCTTCTATACTCATGCCATAATAGAGATAGGTTTTCTTTCACGTATCCTTGTATCTCTTGAAGACTAGGCTTTTCATAAACTAATTGTCCATCCGTAAAAATGTCCTGATGTAAGTCTTTCGCTTCGAAATTGGTGACAAACTTACTAATATAGGTGTGGACAGGGTGGAACATTTTTAAACGTTCTTCTTCTTTAGGGTTTTCACTCTCAAGAGCGATATAATCACCCTCTGATTTGTGATTTTCCCTATTTATTATTCGATAAACACGTTTCAAACCTGGCGTTGTTACTTTTTCTGGATTCCCACTAATTTTAATTGTATCTTCCATTTCCCCTGCTTCATTTTCTATAGATACCATTTTATACACAGCACCCAGTGCAGGTTGGTCATAACCTGTAATCAACTTTGTCCCAATACCCCAAGAATCAATTTTGGCACCTTGTGCTTTAAGATTCATAATTGTATATTCATCTAAATCGTTAGAAGCAACAATTTTTGTGTGAGTAAATCCAGCTTCATCTAACATTTTTCTAGCTTCTTTAGATAAATAAGCTAAGTCCCCACTATCAATTCGAATACCGACAAAATTAATACGATCTCCTAACTCTTTTGCTACCTTAATAGCCGTTGGTACACCAGAACGAAGCGTATCATATGTATCAACAAGGAAAGTACAATCTTTATGTGTTTGTGCATATTTATGGAAAGCGATATATTCATTTTTATATGCTTGTACAAGTGAGTGAGCATGTGTCCCAGCTACTGGGATATTAAACATTTTACCAGCACGCGTATTTGACGTAGCCCCAAACCCGCCAATTACAGCTGCTCTTGCTCCCCAAACACCGGCATCCATTTCTTGGGCTCTACGGGAACCGAACTCCATTGCCACACCATCATCTAACACTTCCATAATCCGTGCAGCTTTCGTAGCAATTAATGTTTGAAAGTTGATGATATTTAATAATGCTGTTTCTATTAATTGCGCTTGAGCAAGCGGTGCTTCAATTCGTACAATTGGTTCGTTGGCAAAAACCAGCTCTCCTTCAATCATTGAACGAATATTACCTGTAAAACGCAAATCCGCTAAATAAGCAAGAAACGCTTCTGGATAGTGTAATTCATCTCGCAAATAGGCAATATCACTCTTAGAAAATTCGAACCCTTGCAGGTAATCAATGATGCGCTCAAGACCAGCGAACACGCCATAGCCATTCCCAAAAGGGAGTTTCCTAAAATAAATATCAAAAACCGCTTTTCTATCATGGATACCATCTTGCCAATAGGTTTGTGCCATATTAATTTGATATAAGTCTGTGTGTAATGCCATGCTGTCATCTGGATATGGCTTGTTCATACTATTTTATACCCCTTTTTCGTTATTTAACTATTGCATTCAGAGAACCACTAAAATGTTCGAGTGCCCATTTATGACCTATTTTGTTAAAACTTGCTGTGGCTCTTTCATAGACAACCATTGAAAACCCTTTGTTATAGGCATCTACAGCAGTGTGTAACACACATATATCTGTACAAACGCCAACTAAATGCAATTCGTTAATGTTTCGTTCTCTTAATAAAAGTTCTAAATTCGTCCCGCAGAACGCACTGTACCTTGTTTTATCTAACCATTTTACATGCTCTAAACCCTTATTTTCCTCATAAACTTGTTTTAAATTACCATATAGCTCTCTACCCACTGTGCCGTTTATATTATGAGGCGGGTATAGCCTTGTTTCAGGATGAAAATGATCATTTTCTTCATGTCTATCGATAGCCAAGATCGTTAAATCACCATTTTTGATAAAATCAGCGGTTATTCTTACCATTTCATCTTCAATAGCAATTGCCGGTTCTCCACAAGGTAATGCTCCGTTAACAAAATCATTGGTATAATCGATATTAATCAAAGCCCTTGCCACTAGTATCTCCCCCGTTATCTTTCTTGGTATCGACCTGTATATATAGGTTTCACTACTTCGACTTCATTAAACCTATATAATTGCGTTGCTTTTTTTGACGTTCTTTGCGTGGTTTTACCCTCAACCTTTTCTATAAAAGGGAGTGATTTAATTTTTCTAGCAAATGCTTGCTCATTTAGTATAGCGGGATCTTTTGTAACTGTTGATAATACGGCTTGTAATTCTGAATATGTAAATTCATCTTGTAATAAATTTTTTGCGGCTGTTGTTTGTAACAGCTCTTTTTTTATTACGCTCAGTGCATCACAAATAATCTGTCGGTGATCAAATGCAAGTTCTAATTGCAGGACATCATGAATATTCACTAATTTAACTGCAGATGCGTCATCGTTTGCATTCATTTCCCTTAAGTCATCCTCAGAGATAATTGCATAATGTGCGTTAGATATAATCCACCCTCTATTATCTCGACCGGGTTCATCGTATATACCAAAATGCTTCATATGCACACAATCAATCCCAGTTTCCTCTTTTAATTCCCTAACAGCTGCTTGTAAGGCATTTTCATGAACGCCAACAAAGCCACCTGGCAGCGCCCATTTCCCTCCCTCTGTATTTAACTCCCCTTCTGCATTCCACTTAGCTCTTTCAATTAACAAAAGGTTTAAGCTCATATCGGGTGGAGTAAATGGTTTAGATTCTTCTGTTACGATGGTAAAAACAGCAATATCTGCTGTATAGCCATCTGGTGTTCGATATTTTTTAGTCATAAGGTAATTGCCCCACCACCATGAATTAATTAACAACTTGATAATTGTTAATTATATTTTACCCTACTTTAAAGAAACTTCAACTCTAATGATTCATTTGAATGCAGGAGTTTTCTTTTTTCCTAAAGAATATATGAGAGGAGGAATAATACTTTTTTTGAAAGGAAAGAAAACATGATTGAAAATGTCTCGAATCACATACAAACAGTACGTTTATTAACAATCCAATCACTTGAGAAAATAAATCCAGCATTCATTTCGACTGTACCAAAAGGATTTAATAATAATATTCACTGGAATTTCGGTCATATCGCTTATATACAGGAGAGACTTGTATTTGAACTAACAGGAGAGCGAATGGGGATTGGAAGTGAGTATGAAACATTTTTTGCTGCAGGTACTGCACCACATCTTTGGCAAGGCAATCCGCCATCTATTTTAGAAATCAAAGATGTATTACAGGAACAGACGGAGAGAGTCATTTCCGTTGCCAAAAACAAATTTACTAAAACATTGCCCACTCCATTCACCAATAAAATGGGGATTACTTTTCAAACGGTTGGCGAATGTATCCTTTTTTCTACCTTTCATGAAGGGATGCATTTAGAAACAATTAAAAGAATATATAAAAGCACGAAAAATAAGTAAACCACAAACAAAACATAGTTGACATAAAAAACCCGCCAAATTATAATGTAAACTATATTATACATAAGGTTAACATTATAAATGAGGTGAAAGATTTGACGAAAGAACAATTACGATTAAGGTCGCTCCTTACGACAGCATTATTCGCAGCTATTATTGGGATTATGGCACAATTAATTATCCCATTGCCACTTGTCCCAATTACTGGACAAACATTAGCCATTGGATTAGCAGCCGTCATTTTAGGATCGAAATATGGCACTTTTTCCGTCCTCTTATATTTAGCCCTAGGTTGTGCTGGCGTGCCCGTTTTTGCAGAGTTTTCTGCAGGTTTCTCAGTTATTGTCGGACCGACTGGTGGCTATTTAATTAGCTATATACCAGTAGTATGGATTATGGCTAAATACCTTGAGAAAACAAAATTCACATTTGCACATGCGCTTACAGCAAATATTATAGGTATGTTTATTACGTTAATTATTGGAACGGCGTGGTTAAAGTGGATGGCTGACTTAAGTTGGACCGCAGCCTTTCTGTCAGGGTTCGCTCCATTTATTATCGGTGGTTTTATTAAAGCGTTGATGGCAGCATGGATTGGATTGCTAGTTAGAAAACGACTCATTAGTGCTCGATTACTTTTTACGAATCAATTATCAACGAAGGCAGTCGATAAAAGCGCCTCTTAATGATATATTCTTTTTTAAAAGTGAACGAATGCGCATACATCTAAATGGTGTGCGCATTTCACTTTTCAATATTATATTCTTACATTCCTTCTATTATATATACATTGGATTTGAGTACCGAAATTGGTCTTCGTCCATTTCACACTCCTAAGCTTACTTCTTTCTCTTTGATATTTTTCTATCTCCATAATCACATCTATCCATATGATTGATTAAGACCGCCCGATTTAAGCCCTCTGATCTCTAGTCTAGCCAACTTCTTATATTTGCCCTCATACCAGTATGCATGCAGTTTAAATTGAAATAGTCGATTTTTTTTATTACTTCCTTAGCTGAAAAAATTTTTTGTTTTTAAATGTCCACATAGAGTAGTCAAAACAACCGGTGTACCAACTACCGCAGGAATAAAGTAATAGCTAAGGCGATAAAACATTAATACCATAAATGTTAATTCTGCTGGTATTCCGTGAGATTCAAAACCGATTAGAATAACTAAATCAAACGAACCAATTCCCCCAGGTAACATACTTATTATGCCAGCACAAGCAGCTACAATGACAATTGGGAAAACAGAAAATAAAGAAAAATTGACACCGACTATATTTAAAATACCCCAAATACAAATAACGACAAAGATCCATTCAAAAACAGAGATCATTAATAGTTCCGTTATAAACTCCCTCTTGATAGGCAAACTTTGCAGTTTTCGTTTAATAAAATAGACAAAAAGCAGTAGAGGGGTATAAAGCGCCACAATCCAAATAGCAAGATGAGCTAATCTCAATTCTGAGAAAAGTTCAGATCCATTAAATAACACAATCCAAGACAAGATGGATAAACCACAAAGATAAAATAATGACAGTTTAGCGATTACCTTAATATATGGGATATTATTGTCTAAGTAGGGGCGGTAATAAACCGTTCTTAATGTTGCGCCGGCTACTCCGCCAAACCCAATTAAGTTTGAGTAAGCATTTGCAGATAACGAATACCCTAACAGTTTTTGCATCGGAATTTTGACCTGTAGTAATCGATTTAAAATAACATCATAAAAAAACATTGGAGACAAACAAATTAACCCTAGAATAATAATGAAAAAAATTCGCCAAAATGAAAGCTCATCCAAATAATGCTCAAGTAAAGCCCAGTTGAAATCTTTAAAGAATTTATTTGCTTCCATTATTACAATGAGCAAAATAATACATGGCATAACATATTTTATTACTTGAATTAATTTTTGATTAGAAAAAATTGACACGATGATTCACCTTATTCACTACTTTTACAACCATTTTCATTCCCCTTTTGTTTCGATCCTATTAAATATGTATTCAATACTTGTCCATAAATGAACAACCGATTTATGGAAACATTATTAAGCCTAACATGAAAAGGGCTATACCGCCTATATAAGTGACAAAAAAATATATAAATGCCATCTTTTGTTTCTTCACAATTAATTCCACCATCTCCAACTGAACAGATGAAAAAGTTGTAAACGCCCCCAAAAGACCCACTACAAGTAAAGCTGATACATTTTCCCAATGTAGAAAATGAACAACCACACCCATTAAGAAACAACCAAGTAAATTAACGATCACCGTTCCATAGGGAAAGAGTGAGTTGGTTTTGCTATTGATCAACGTTGATAAGGAGAAACGGGCTATTGCACCAAAAAATCCACCTATCATCACATAAAGTATTTCACTCATTTGTTCCCCTCACCTCTTTACGTTTACCATAAACAACACCAAGATAGGCCATCACTAAACCTAGTGCGATATTAAATAAGATATATATAAAAGCTTGAATGATAAATCCATTTTCAACTAATAAAACGGTATCCGCACTAACAGTCGATAATGTGGTAAATGAGCCAATTACCCCTACAGTGATTGCTTGTTTAAGATTAGGATCAATAGGCAATGTGATGGACGATAAATAACCGAGAATAAAGGCACCAAACACATTGATTATTAAAATATCTAAAGGAAACGCACTCTGCCAAAACCGTCCGATGACAATTGTGATAGCAAACCGCATGCTTGCGCCTATCATCCCGCCAATTCCAATATATAGATACTTCATCCTTGACCTCCTTGCTCCAAAAAAATTGTTTATGCATACTCTCGATAAAATGAGCCAAGCTAACAGTGTAAGAAAAAAAGAAAGGGTGTTAAAAGATGAAAGGTACAATCATTGCTGTTGCTCTTTCAAGTTCTCTACTATTAACAGCTTGTGGCATGAATAATGGACAAGATACGAACGACACTGCTTATAGAGCACCAGATATGCATGACCCCGCTAAAGTTGGATATGAAAGAAATGGTGACAATGATAGACCAAGTATTGACAACAATATTCATACTCGTAATGTCGATTATGATGGGACACAACATTCAATGAGGTTTGCCGATAAAACAGCAGATAATATTACACAAATGGACGAAGTTAAAAGAGCAAGGGTTTTACTTACTGACGACAATGCCTATGTGGCAGCAACCTTAGCAAATGGTAATGAATTTACACAAGATCTAGAAAAGAAAATTGCTGATCAAGTAAAATCATCTGACCAGAACATTGATGATGTCTATGTATCAGTAAACCCTGATTTCTACAACCGTATGGACACATATGCAAAAGATGTTCGCAATGGAAAACCAATTGAAGGCTTCTTCGATGAATTTAGTGAAACAGTGAAACGAATGTTTCCTAATCATGAATAATGGTCAATCTGTGGTCTGGTAGGGAAATATCCCTATCAGTCCTATTTAATCCTGACTTCACTTGACTAAGCGATTATTGTATAAAAAATAAAAGTAAAGAAGTTAATTTATAACATTACAGATTTTGTAAGTGTTAATTATAACAATCATTTCCACTCGATGCTTTCCTCTATGATCCCAATATAAATCTCTTGCTCCAACCTGCATACATCCTCAAAGGTACATTTTACATATATTATGAACTTAGCTATCTTTTTGCACACGAAAAAGCTGTCAGTCAATCTGACAGCTTTTTGCCTTAAACTTCTTTAAAATAGTCTTTATAAAAACCACTAACTTTACCAGAGTTGTCAACGATGAAGAAAAACTCTTCTGTTTCATTTTTCACATCATAGATTTTTCCTTCAGTTAAAGCACGATTAACAATATATTTCGCTGCATTCGTATGTACACATTTTACCTTTTTTAACGTGTCACTTTCATGCCATGTTTGATGAATCATTTTTGCCACTCCTTATGTGTTCTCTTATACAGTGTAAAAAAATTAAATGTGTTCTGCAAGCTGTATAGTGATTTTTTTCTATTTGTGATGGTAAATACTCATTTGAAATGTGTTTTTATAGAAATACTTTTTGTAAAAAAGAAATTTTTTCTTTTTCAAAAGTATACATTTCACTTGTGAAAAAATCTTTAAATGTTATATATAGTATATCACAAATATAATCGATTCTAATCATTTCCAAGTATTGATAATGTTGCTTATCATAAACAATCTCAAAGAAGCATGTTTTCGTCAATTGTTTCATTTAGACGACCTTCTTTCATCTTTGGTGACATTGTTATATACCACCAAAGTAGCTTATAGTAAACTTCTTTGTTTAATTCACGACTCCAAGCTTATTTATCTCTTCTTTTAAATGCTGAACATATTGATAACTGAGTCTCCCTTCAGCTGCACGCAAAATCTCCCTCGCATAAAAGGATGGTGGAGAAGACTGGGGATTTTTATCATAAACATGGAAGGTTAACACATCTTTATATATTGCCCCTTCAATTGTCAGATTAACAAAAGTCGGTCGATAGTGACCAACAGTGACTCCTTCTCTTTTGAATAAATAATCTATTGCTTCTATCGGTAATTGATAAACAATACCTTCTGTTTCACCAGAACCTTCAATGATGTCCGCTCGATTCCCATCTGGTGCATAGAAATAATAGCCCATTTGATAGCCTTTTAACACACCTATACCAACGACATTTTTAAATAAGTGGTCAACTCCAGCTTTCATAAATCTTTCTGTATCCATACAAGACCCATAAGCAAAATAGTAAAAAGTCTTTGGGGAATTCTTTTGCAGGTTGTATACCTTCCAGTCTGAAACTTTAATTGCTTCTTGCTGTAGAACTTCAGCGGGGGAAACATAAATAAAACCTTGTCGCACTCCTAAATCCGTATGTACGTGTACTTTTTTTCTTACAGATAATGAATGCTTATCACCTTTTACATACCCTTCTAAAACATCAATTGCCTCTAAATGTTCGGCACTTAAAACGTATAATTCTCCATATACTTTTTCAGCTAGTTTATCTGACAATTCGACTCTCGGATAACCATCACCCGTATCAAACATGACTCCATTTACCCAAGCTTGTTCGGCCATTAAACGAGCTTCAGTTAAATAATCATGATGGATCTCATTTTTTCGTAATGTACCATACACAAAGAGGTGAATCGTTGCCATACCCATAAATGCGCTCCTTTATTGTCACTATAGTAATATACTTATTCTTCCTCCTCCTACAATATTCAACAATTTGAAAGTGATTCCCTCTTTATTAACAATTTTTTACCATATTTTTACCTTAACTAAATATCACCAATATCGAATAGAGCTAGAAATATGGGTGAATAAGAGACAAGGCAAATGATTGCCTTGTCTCTTGCTCTTTACTCTCCACTTTTTATATTTGATCTCCTCTTTTCACTCATCATTTCTGGGCACTAATGGATTGAATCGCTTGTTCCTTTAATTTGAATTTTTGTATTTTACCAGAAGCAGTCATTGGATATTCTTTCGTAAAAGTAATATGTTTAGGTATTTTATGCTTAGATATTTTGTCTTTACAATATTCTTTAATTTCTTCAGCCGTAATGTTGGCATGATCTCTTAAAATAATCCATGCCATTACCTCTTCACCGTATATCTCATCAGGAACACCTACAACTTGAACATCTAAAATATCTGGATGACTATAGAGAAATTCTTCAATTTCTCTAGGGTATACGTTTTCTCCACCTCTTATAATCATATCTTTTAGACGACCTGTTATTTTACAATAACCATTTTCATCCATAATAGCTAAATCACCAGTGTGCAACCATCCCTCTTTGTCGATAGCTTGTTCTGTCGCTTCGGGATTGTTATAATAA
The DNA here is from genome assembly GCF_044790165.1 of Cytobacillus kochii. Classification (NCBI taxonomy): domain Bacteria; kingdom Bacillati; phylum Bacillota; class Bacilli; order Caryophanales; family Bacillaceae; genus Cytobacillus; species Cytobacillus kochii. The sequence goes on from NZ_CP085254.1 coordinate 2,480,936, forward strand.
CCTTTCATAACATGATATCCTTTTGTGCAGAGTTCCCCTTGAGTACCAATTGGCACTTCATTTGCTGTCCCAGGTTCAACAATTTTCACTTCAACTTCTGGCAATGCTCGGCCAACTGATTCTACGCGTAAATTAATAGGATCATCAGTGCGTGTTTGTGTAATAACTGGTGAAGATTCCGTTTGACCATAACAAATTGTAATCTCTTCAATACCCATTTTTTCAATCACAGCCTTCATTACTTCAATCGGACAATTGGATCCAGCCATCACACCTGTTCGCAATGATTGTAAATTATATTTTGTGAAATTTTTGCTATTGATTTCAGCTATAAACATTGTTGGCACTCCATGAAGGGCCGTACATTTTTCTTGTTCAACCGTTTGTAAAACGGTATCAGGATGAAATTCCTGTACAGGTACCATCGTTGCCCCAACTGACACACAAGCCAAGGTGCCAATGACACAACCAAAGCAATGGAAGAATGGTACAGGAATACATAGTCGATCATCTTTTGTGAGCTTCATACAAGCGGCAATATTTAATGCGTTATTCACGACATTACTATGTGTGAGCATAACGCCTTTCGGAAATCCAGTTGTGCCTGAGGTATACTGCATGTTAATAACATCATCCGGCTGAAGTGAAAGCAAACGCTCATTTAAAGCCTCGTCACTACATCCTTCACCAAGAGCTACAACATCTTCCCAACTGTAGGTGCCAGCAAAGCGCTTCTCTCCTAACACGATGACGTTTTTAAGAAAGGGAAGCTTGCTACATCTTAACTGGCCAGGCTGCGATGTTTTTAGTTCTGGTGCGATTTTATAGAGAATATCAATATATGATTGGTCGCGGTATTTTTCCATTAAAATAATAGTGGTGGCATCAGATTGTTGTAATAAATATTCAAGTTCAGCAGCTTGATAATTCGTATTGACAGTTACTAACACAGATCCGGTTTTACCTGTTGCAAACTGAGCACTTACCCATTCAGGGGTATTAGAAGCCCAAATCGCTACATGTTCTCCTTTTTCTAAGCCGAGTTTCATGAAACCTTTAGCAACTGTACGACAATACTCATTAAAGCTATGATATGTGTACCTCAAACCTCTATCTGCATAGACTAATGCTTCATGATTAGGATTTTCTTTTGCTCTTTTTTCTAATAAATCGCCAATCGTTATATTTAATAATTCAGACAATTCTTCTCCTCCTCAGAAAATTATGATTGAAACGCTTTCATTTATTCTTATGTAAAATTCGAATGTATCATTTTAGTACTTATCATATTAAAGTACAGTACAAAATGAACCAAACCAGATTTGTAAATTCATATTCCGATGGTGCTTTATGTCCAACAGTTAAAAACAAATGTAGATTTCTATTCTAATAAAAATAAAAAAGCTCGAATATTTATATATTCGAACCTCCTCGTATTATTTCCTTTATTTTTTTCTTACCATTATATAAAAGTTTGTACTTTTTCTTTGAAAATGGTGTTGAATAATAAAACCGAGTTTTTCATAAAGATGGATGGCTCGTTGATTAAATGAAGCCACTGTTAACCTTATTGGGGTGTTTGGAAAAAGCCTTTCTATTTCCATAAGAATCTTGGTTAAAAAACTGCTTCCCAATCCCTTTCCTGTTAAATCCGGTCTCATCCCTATGCCAATATCAATGCAATCATCTATATATAGATGACTGCTTATCACCGGTACTCTTGCTGATTCACCGTAACAAAAGAAACCAATCATTTCTTCCTGTTTATATATACAAAAGTAGTTTCCCGTTAGCCATTCTTGTTTACTGTCTTCTGTTTGAGCGTGATTATAAAAATCGTAAGGAGATGGATATGTCCATGAACTGAGGATGACTGCCTCGTATTCTTTTACTTTATTAAACGTGGTAGTTTCCATATCATTTTCCTCCAGTTTATCGTTATTAAAATAATCTCAACTCATATACAAGTTCTTCTTGGCGAGTGTCTTCAAACCACTCTTTTCCTAATAACGTAAACCCTAATTTTTCCACGATTCTTATGGATGCTTCGTTTTTTGGGTCACATGAGGCTTGAATATATTTTACTTTTTTATGTCTTTTAGCTAATTTGATACAACCTGTAATAGCTTCTGTCGCATAGCCTTTATGCCAATACGATTTTCTGAAATGGGCAATTAATTCAATTCGTTTCACTGATGCATCAATATTAAATCCAGCCGCTCCAATAACTTCATTGCTTTTCTTATCTTTTAAACTATATACCGATAGGCCGTATTCTTTATGACAGTCTTCATACCATTTGACGATTTTAGGAATCTTGACGGAAGCAACTGCTCCTCCACTTCTGGCCATTACTTCCTGATTGCCCCAAATTTCATTCATTTGCTTAATATACTCTTTTTTAAATACAAAGAATGACATTCGTTTCGTTTCATATATGTGCATGTGACACCCCTCTTTCTATAACGAATGATAAGAAGAGCCAAAGAGTTGTATTGTTTCCTCGTTCTTCAAAAAAGGTTGTAATGTGATATGAACGGGACGGTTCTTATTCGCGTATTTTTTGTTATATGCTGCAAACTCAAAGGCTACGTTTGCAATCATAACGTTTGTACCGTGTTGTTTTCCTTGAAACAACTCACGCCATTCTGCAGCTGTTTCTTCAGGTGAGTCTACAATATACTTAATGTCCTTTATTTTTGTATGGATAAGTTGTTGATCTATCATACCTAATGATTTGAATTCTTCATATCTCGTATGGTCATCTTGTTCCCATTGAATAAAAAAAGGAAAAGGCACTTCTCGTTTTGCTTGCAAAAATAGCATCTTCCATTTAATCATTTGCCCATCTGCCCTCATCCGTTCACCAGGAAAGATCGGATAGGTTTTATATCCCTTTTCATTTAATTCTTGCTTTAACACCTCAATATTTTCTGTGCGAAAACATACTTGACCTAACCCCTCAAAAGTAGCTAAATCCTGTACAGCTTGTTGTACTAAAGGGTTATCTGATTGCATAGCAGTTGCTTTATTTTCTATTGCTAAAAATTCTATATAAGATGAGTTTAAGTACAATAAACTATTATATGTTCCCCATTTTTCATGCCTACCACCCTGGACCGCTTTTATATTCATAACAGATAAGTAATCGATAATCTCTTGCGGATTTCGTTTAATAAAATGAACGATATGATCAAGTTGCATTGAAGGATACCCCTTTCATCAAAAGAAAATTCATCCAACTTTACCTTAGCTAAGATTAGTTTACCATAACTTTTCTACTTATCTATGAATGTTTTTCACTCAACTTTTACTTCTTAAATGAATTGTGTGTCCTTTATAAACATTTTACATTTCCTTAACAATTAAAATTTTTATACATTTCTCCTTTTCAAAACAGGGGATAACGTTTACAATAAATAAAAGAATATTCAATCCTTTACCTAGGAGGTATGTATCAAATGAAGATAATGAGTAATGAACAGTTGGTCGTCTCGTATCGTGATGCATTAAAGTCAGGTTCTGAAAAGGAATGGATTCGGATACTTAAAGATGAAATTCAAAAACGGGGATTAAAACCATTTAAAGAGTAAAGCATAAGGCGAGCAAATATTTGCTCGCCTTTTTATTTTAATCCTTTCGGTAACGCGGAAGATATCCATCACATTTTAATTATCGTTGCTTTATTTCCTTTGTTGTTTGAATCTCATTATTTTGTAGTATCTGTTTATAGTCCATATCAGAAATAACACCTAGCTTTTTGAACAGTACGGAATATTTCAATATCCTATTTTTCCTTCCTCTCATGGTAATCACTCCTGCTTTTCTATCATAATATGCATTTTATCAATAAAGTTTCCTCCATGCAACATTTTTATATTTCTAAAAATCTTTTTATCAAGTGCATATCCCTTACTATTTCCTAAAGTGCTTGAAATGATGATTAATAGTGAGGAATACATGATCTTTTTTTAATGCAACAATAAATGGGATGAGTAGCATGTAGATGAATGATATAGGAAAATGTGAATATTATTTGTTACCACTCGTACTTTTTCTGAACCTGTTCATGTTTGATGAAACTCACTCGTTTTCTCCTCAGACCTAGCGTAGTTCATGTGTAAAAAAAGTTAGTAATTTGCTTTATTTTTGACTTCTTTCCTAAAAGACATGTTCATGAGTGATGATCTTATGCTCGTTGACACCATATTTGTTTTACTGCTAAAGGGCTATGGCTCTTCCTTTTGTGACAGGTTCAAGCTTTGATTTCTTCTCTTTTAGAGGAATATGCCCCTTTTACAATACTCTCGGGTTCAAATGAAGGGTTCAATCATGAGGGTGACTGATAACAAAAAGCGAGGAAGTGAACAATAAATCGCTTCACTTCCTCGCTTTAAACCCTTTTGAGTATTAGTTTATTTTAAATTAAGCTTCAAATAATAAAGACTCAGGGTCTTCAATTAATTCTTTCACACGTTTAAGGAATGTTACTGCTTCTTTACCATCAACAATACGGTGGTCATAAGAGAGAGCAACATACATCATTGGGCGGTTTTCCATTCTTTCAGCATCAATGGCTACTGGACGAGTTTGGATAGAATGCATCCCTAGGATACCTACTTGTGGTCCATTAAGGATTGGTGTTGATAATAATGAACCAAACACACCACCATTAGTAATGGTGAATGTTCCACCTTGTAAGTCAGAAATAGCTAATTTATTATCTCTTGCTTTTTTACCAAGGCCCATAATATCCTTTTCAATTTCTGCAAAGTTTTTACGGTCAGCATCTCTAACAACTGGAACTACTAAACCTTCATCTGTTGAAACAGCGATACCGATGTCATAGAATTTTTTAAGAACTAGTTGGTCGCCGTCAATTTCAGCGTTTAATAACGGGCTACGTTTAAGTGCTGCGACAACCGCTTTTGTGAAGAAAGACATAAATCCAAGTTTTACATCATTTTCTTCTTGGAATTTATCTTTACGTTTTTTACGTAAGTTCATAACATTTGTCATATCAATTTCATTGAATGTTGTTAACATAGCAGATGTTTGTTGAACTTCTACAAGTCTTTTCGCAATTGTTTGACGACGACGGCTCATACGGATGCGTTCTACTGGTTTTTCACTATTTGCATCAGTTGCGGCTGGCTTAGGAGCTGGTTTAGATGCAGCTTGTGGCTGCGCTGCTTGAGTCGCTTGATTTGGATCGTAGTTCGCAACATCTTGTGAACGTACTCTTCCCATAGGATCTGTAGTTGGAACTTCACTTAAATCGATTCCTTTTTCACGCGCCATTTTTCTAGCTGCCGGTGAAGCAATTGTGCGTTGTTTATTATCTTCCGCTGGTTTGGAATCAGCTGGTTTCGCTTCTTCTTTAACCTCTTGAGGTGCTTCCTCTTTCTTCTCTTCTGCTTTAGGAGCAGGAGCTTCTCCACCTTCACTTACAACTGCGATGGTATCCCCTACATTCACAGTGTCGCCTTCTTCTGCTTTTAATTCTGCAAGTACACCACTATATTCAGAAATGATTTCTACATTTACTTTGTCTGTTTCAAGCTCAACAACATAATCACCTTTATTGACTGTATCACCAGGTTGTTTTAGCCACTGAGCGACCGTACCTTCTGTAATTGATTCTGCTAATTCAGGAACTTTAATATCTGCCACAATAATTTCCTCCTTATTACTTACGTGTTAAAGATTCTTCAATAATTCTCTGCTGCTCTTTTTTATGCACGACTGGATCGCCTTCTGCTGTGCTTGAGCGGCGGCGTCTACCGATATAATTTACCTCTACTCCGTCAGGGGCAATATGTTTTAACCTTGGTTCAACAAAATTCCATGCGCCCATATTCTTCGGTTCCTCTTGCACCCAGATCATTTCTTCAAGATTTGGATAACGTTTTACTACTTCCGTAATGTCAGCAAATGGGAACGGATAAATCTCTTCTACACGTACAATATGGAACCACTCTTTATCTTCAATATCTTTTAATTTATCTTCTAAATCAATAGCCATTTTTCCTGATGTGAAAACAATTCTCTTCACTTGATCTTTTTTCTCACCAAGGTCAGATTGCTCAAGAATCGAGTTAAACTGTCCTTCTGATAAATCTTTAGCAGTTGCAGCAACTGTAGGATTTCGTAAAAGACTCTTAGGTGACATTATGACCAATGGTCTTACTTCTTCCTGATTCAAAATCGCTGCTTGTCTTCTTAAAATATGGAAGTACTGTGCTGCTGAAGAAAGGTTAGCTACTGTCCAGTTATTTTCAGCTGCCAGCTGCAGGAATCTTTCTAATCTTGCACTTGAATGTTCTGGACCTTGTCCTTCATATCCATGTGGAAGAAGCATTACTAGACCAGATTTTTGCCCCCATTTTGCGCGACCAGCAGAAATGAATTGATCAAACATAACTTGTGCAGAGTTCGCAAAGTCACCAAACTGTGCTTCCCAAAGAACTAAAGTTTCTGGAGCTGACACATTATAACCATATTCAAAACCTAGAACAGCCATTTCTGACAACGGGCTATTATGAACAGCAAATGAAGCTTTAGCAGTTGAGATTTGATGTAAAGGTGAGAACGATTTACCTGTCACTTCATCATGTAACATGATATTTCTATGGGCAAATGTTCCACGCTCTGAATCTTGACCTGTAAGTCTTACAGGCGTACCATCTGAAATAATTGAAGCGAATGCTAATGTTTCAGCGTGACCCCAATCAATTTTCCCAACCTCTTCTAGTCCATTTTTACGACGTTGTAATATTTTACTTAGCTTTCTAAAGACTTTATATTCTTCCGGCCAATTTAGAAGCTCTTCATTCAATTGCTGTAAAGACTCTAATGGCACAGCAGTTTGAATGCTTGGTATACCATTTTCCACTGTCTCAGGTGGATTTAATTCAGTTGCATCTTCTTGTTTATCTGGCACTTTATCGTAAGCTTGCTGAAGTTTTTCTGCTACTTCTGAATGAATAGCAGTAACCTCTTCTTCTGTTAAGAACTGATCTTTTTTTAATTTCTCGCCGTAAAGCTCTTTAATCGTTGGTCTTTTATGGATAATATTATACATCGCTGGGTTTGTGGTCATCGGCTCGTCCATTTCATTGTGACCAAAGCGGCGATACCCAATTAAGTCAATTAAGAAATCTTTATGGAATTTATCTCTATATTCAATAGCTAATTTAGCGGCATTGATGACTGCTTCGGGATCATCTGCATTTACATGCACGATTGGAACCTCATAGCCTTTGGCTAAATCACTTGCATATCTAGTCGATCTAGAATCATAAGATTCTGTTGTAAAGCCAATCGTGTTATTAGCAATAATATGGATAGAACCACCAGTATTATAGCCATTTAATTGACCTAGATTTAATGTTTCAGCGACAACACCTTGCCCTGGAAAAGCAGCGTCTCCGTGAATGATGATGGAAAGTGCTTCGTCGTAATTAACTTCTGGGAAACCACCAGAAGTACGTTTATCTTGAGCCGCTCTTGTATATCCTTCAACAACAGGACCAACGAACTCTAAATGGCTTGGGTTGTTCGCAAGTGTTAAGTTTGCAACTGTTGTATTTTCAGCCTTAATTTGTTTGTCTAATCCAAGATGGTATTTTACATCGCCTGTCCATCCATAGCTGATGCCAATAGAGCCTTCAGATGGGACAAGATCTTTGTTTGGCGCATGCTGAAACTCCGCGAATATCATCTCATAAGGCTTACCAAGTACATGAGCAAGCACATTTAAACGTCCGCGGTGTGCCATTCCAATATTTATTGTTTTTGTGCCATTCGCCACTGAACCTGATACAATTTCATCTAACATTGGTACCATCGTATCTAAACCTTCAATAGAGAAGCGTTTTTGACCGACGAAAGTACGGTGTAAGAATTTCTCAAACTCTTCTACTTCCGTTAATCTTTTGTACACTTTCGCCTTTTCAGGTTTTTGCAAGTTAAGTTTAAGGCTATTTGTTTCTACCTTGCGACGAAGCCAATCCTTTTCTTCTAAATTGTCAACATGAGTGAACTCAAATGCTAACGTATCCATATAAGCATTTTTTAAGTATTCAAATGCTTCTAATCCATCTCTTAACGGAATATTCGCATCTGTACATATAAGATGAGCTGGTATTGCACGTAAATCTGCTTCTGTTAATCCATAATTACATAAATCAAAAATAGCAACATTCTTTTCTTCCCTATTAACTAGGGGATAAATATCAGCAGCTTTATGTCCGTTTGAACGAATAAAATCGGCAAGACGAATAGCTGATAAAGTTTTTTCAATTTGTTCTGGACTTACGCCAGTGCTTTCTGCTCCTATACTTACAGGAGCTACCCCTGTTTGTTGCAATGGTGAACCATTAACCTCAAAATACTCTCTCATTTCTTGGTCGACTGCTTCTGGATTTTCTAAATACATCTCATAAAGCTCGATTACATAGCCAAGGTTAGGACCGTAAAAACTTTGTTCTAAAGGTCCGCTACCCTCTGAAGGCTTCTTCATGGAAAATTACCTCCACAACTCTTTTTTAAATATATTTGGATAATTTATTTCCGCCCCATATCCATTCTAGGATAGTAACAATATTATTTCGTATATAAAAATTCCGAATAATGTTAATTTCCAGAGGACGAAATGTTTCCTAAGCCATTTTACCACGTTAAAGGCGCATATACAAAGGGAAAAAAGAGAAAATCACGAAAATACAGCTAATATTTTTAGAAAAAATACTTATATTAAAAAAGTGAATTAATTTAATTCCTATATCACGCCTATTAGTGTAATAAATTGGAAAGATGAACTAACGTCTACAAGTTGAAAATCATTCAACTTCTAAACCGTTTGCCTATTTAAGTATATATCAAAAGCCTTATTATTGGTAGAATTGTGCACTAAATATTCAAACTGAATAAAATACTACGAGAGAGGATGTGAACTTATGGATTTATCTAGAGCGAGGGAACTACTAAAAAGTCAAATCGAATATGAAGTAACTTTCGATGGCGTAAAAATCGTGATTGTCGATCTCTATGAACTAACTAAAATGGCGAGGGTGTGCGAAAGAAACAACGTAGATAAGAATCAAGTTGTTCCACTCGCACAATTAATAGAAGAAAATACAATTCGTTAACGGTCAGTTTTTTTCGTTATAATATGGACGATTTTCTCCGAATCTTTATCATATTCAATAAACACATAGAGCCCATATTCTATCTCCTGTTGACGCATCCAAAGTTTAAACTTTTCTATTTCTGTCTTTTCCTTTACTTCTTTTCCAAGATGCTGATAATCAACAATATCTGCTGATGGATATTTTTCCTTTGCAATCATCATCGCTTCTTTACCCCATTTTGCATAAGAAGGAGCATCATAAACGGCATAGTTTGTTTGAGGGCTTGAAATTAATATATAGCTAAACAACACTATGACAATCGAGAGAAACACTCTTTTCTCCATTTTCTCCTCACCTCTTCACTTTCATTTTTTGATGGAAATATTTATAGTTTTACTATCTTTTAAATGTTTATTCTTTATGAAAGTTTTTTTGGGTAATGGGTTATATAATGAAAGAAAAAATTCAAGGCAAAACTTGCTTGTGCAAAAGTAAATATCAATGGACAAAGAAAAGCGAGCAAGTTAATGGTTAAAACTTGCCCGCTTTTCTTTATCTATTGTTCCATTAACCCTTATACCATAAATATCAACATAGCCTTTAAAAAAATATAAGAATATGTCCTTTACTAGTTCATTTGATTAGTTTTAGTTATGATTTTAAAAAAAAGTAATCGTACAACATCTAAAACAAAAAGTGGAAGACATAAAGGGCTATTTTGTTCTCTCAAGTAAATCATCTATTTCAATTATGTCTATTAAATGATGAATATCATCAGTCGGGTTATATACACCGTCTAAAAATTGATCAATATCAAATTTCTTTAACAAGATAACCCCCCTCTTTTCTCCATCCGTTTCAAAACCATTCGAAGACTTCACACTTTTTCTGAGGGTACTGTCAATCAAATACGCAACATCATTTATATTAATATAATAAATACAGAAGCAACCTTTAATATTTATTGAATGATACAATATTAATTTTTCAGTTTTTTCTTAAAATATAGTATTTAAATAATATTATTTTTTCTTTTTACTTTCAGTTTCATGAACATTTTGTGACCAAATTCATCATTTGTTCATGAACATTTTGTGACACCTATCACATTCAATTGTTTTTAACCATTTATGATACTAACATAGGGTTACAGGCGTGATATTCACGTTCAAATAAAACAATAGATTTTTAGAAAGATAGAAAGGGGTACATCAATGAAATTGAAAAGGGCTCTTTTATTGGCTATAGTTGCCATTGCCGCTGTACTTGCTGGGTGTGAACCACTTACTGTTCTAAATCCTAAAGGTCCACAGGCCGAAGTCCAGGCTAACGATATTATGATGTCCATATGGTTAATGTCTGGCATTGTTATTGTAGTTTTTGCAATGCTTGCATATATGCTCATTAAATTTCGTTCATCTAAACAAGGAAAAGATTATGAACCACCTCACATCGAGGGAAATAAATGGGTGGAGGCAGTTTGTGTCGGAATACCTGTACTAATTGTTGCTTATCTATCATTTGTTTCTGTCCAAAGTAACTATAAAGTTGAAGCAACACCGCCAGGGTATGAGGATAAGGAGCCATTAGTTGTATATGCATCATCATCTAACTGGAAATGGCACTTCAGCTATCCTGAAGAAGATATTGAAACAGTAAATTACTTATATATACCTACTGATCGGGCACTTGAATTTAAACTTTACTCATTCGGTCCAATTACTAGCTTCTGGATTCCACAACTTGGCGGACAGAAATATGCAATGGCCGATATGGTAACAACATTACATTTAGCTGCTGATCATCCTGGTGAATTCATGGGTAGAAATGCGAACTTCAGCGGAAAAGGTTTTGCTGAAAATACATTTGATGTAACAGCAATGTCTCCAGTTGAATTTGAGGAATGGGTAGATGAAGTTCATCAAACAGCTGATCCAATTACTGAAGATAAATTTGAAGAGTTACTAGAGCCAGGTCACTTAGGTAAGATGACTTTTACTGGCACTCATTTAGACTTTAGCCCAGCACCTGAAGGGCATGAACATCATCAATCAAATGATGAAGATTCAGAAGAAAATCATGAAAATCATGATGAGCACGAAGGTCACTCTGACCACAGTAGCCATTAATTAGATGAAGTGTCTATTGACATCTTCTGAAAGGAGTATACAGGATGGAGTTCTTTGAACGTTTTGCCATACCACATCCAAGTCCAGCTATTTATGCTTCAATGGTAGCAATTGCAATTGTTTCTATTGCCATTGTAGTTGGGATAACATATTTTAAAAAATGGGGTTATTTATGGCGTGAATGGTTAACAACTGTTGACCATAAACGATTAGGTATTATGTATATTATTGCAGCGATCCTCATGCTATTCCGTGGAGGCGCTGACGCAATTATGATGCGTGCGCAATTATCAGCACCTGAGAACAAATTGCTTGATGCACAGCATTATAACGAGATATTCACTACACATGGTGTTGTTATGATTCTCTTCATGGCTATGCCATTTATTATCGGTTTTATGAACTTTGTTGTTCCACTGCAAATTGGGGCTCGCGATGTTGCGTTCCCACGTCTTAATGCACTTAGCTTCTGGTTATTCTTTGCCGGTGCGATGTTATTCAATATCTCATTCGTTATCGGAGGTTCACCAGATGCGGGTTGGACATCTTATTTCCCGTTAGCAGATAATGAATTTAGTACCTCTGTCGGTACGAACTATTATATGATTGCTATACAGATTGCCGGTCTTGGTACATTAGCAACAGGTATCAACTTTATGACGACAATCTTGAAAATGCGTGCTCCAGGCATGACATTAATGAAAATGCCAATGTTTACTTGGTCAGCATTAATTACGAACGTTATTATCGTATTTGCTTTCCCTGTATTAACAGTTGCGCTTGCAATGGGTACATTAGATCGTTTATTCGGTACACATTTCTTCGCATCAACAAATGGCGGTATGGATATGTTATGGGCCAACCTTTTCTGGGTTTGGGGACACCCTGAAGTATATATCTTGATCTTGCCTGCATTCGGTATTTACAGTGAAGTAATCTCTACTTTCGCTAGACGTAACCTATATGGTTATAAATCAATGGTTGCTTCAATGGTAATTATTTCACTATTATCATTCGTTGTATGGGTTCACCACTTCTTTACAATGGGTCAAGGCGCTTTCGTTAACAGTATTTTCTCTATTACAACGATGGCAATAGCAGTACCTACCGGTGTAAAAATATTCAACTGGTTGTTAACACTGTATAAAGGTAAAATCACTATGACAACGCCAATGCTTTACTCAATGTTGTTTATCCCACTTTTCACACTTGGTGGTGTAACAGGGGTTATGCTAGGTATGTCAGCAGCTGACTATCAATACCATAATACAATGTTCTTAGTTGCTCACTTCCATATGGTAATCATTCCTGGGGTTGTGTTCGCAATGCTAGCTGCCCTTTACTACTACTGGCCAAAAATGTTCGGCTTCATGTTAAATGATCGTCTTGGTAAAATCGGCGCTTGGATTATTGCTATTGGTACATTAGTTGCCTTTATGCCAATGTTCATCTCTGGTTTAGATGGTCAAGCAAGACGTATGTACACTTATTCTGAAGCAAGTGGATTTGGTATTTGGAATATGATTTCTATGGTTGGCGCCCTTATGTTAGCAGCAGGATTTGCGTTAATTGTTTATAACATTTACTATAGTTTCCGTTATGCATCACGAGACATTGGATCAGATCCTTGGGATGCACGTACACTTGAGTGGGCTACACATACACCAGTTCCTGAGTATAATTTTGCAACTATGCCTAAGATCGATTCCTATGAAACATTCTGGGATTCAAAGAAAAAAGGCACACCGTTATTCCCAGATAAAATTGAAAAGATTCACATGCCGAACAACAGTGGTATTCCATTCATTATGGGAATTATCTTCTTCATGTGGGGATTCTCGTTCGTCTTTGCAATGTGGATTCCGTTAATTATTTGTACACTAGGTATTTTCGCTTGTATGGCTTATCAATCATTTGAAAATGATCATGGAAGATATATTTCTATTGAAGAAATAGAAGAAACAGAAAAAGAATTGGGAGGTAAAAGATAATGAAGATTGATCACTCTCTCCCTCTTGAGTACAGTACTGATGAAAATCGCTTAAAGATTCTTGGCTTCTGGATTTTCCTCGGTGCGGAAGTTATGTTATTTGCTACATTATTTGCATCTTACTTTATTTTGTCAGGTGGTACAGGTGATGGCCCATCGGGTGCTGAAATTTTTGAAATCACACCTGTATTAATTGAAACGCTCGTTCTACTAACAAGTAGTTTTACAATTGGCCTCATGGTTCACGCGATGAGACTTGGCCGCCAAAAAGCAATGATGGGATTCTTTATTGCAACAATCGTACTTGGGGCTATCTTCCTCGGTGTTGAGATTTATGAATTCGTTCATTATGTTCATGTTGGCGCAGGACTACAAACAAGTGCATTTAGTGCAATCCTATTAACAACTTTAGGAACACACGGCGCGCACGTAACTTTCGGGTTATTCTGGGGAACATGTATCCTAATTCAAGTAAAGAAATATGGCTTAACACCAAGAACAACGAATAAGTCATTTATCTTCTCTCTTTACTGGCACTTCCTAGACGTTGTTTGGATCTTCATCTTCAGCTTCGTCTATCTGAAAGGAATGATGTAATGATGAAAGAATTATTCCCGATGAAACAAGTGATGGGATTTATCTTTTCACTCGTGCTGACAGCTGTTGCCCTAATGGTTTACTTCTTTGATATGTCATTTGCAGTTGGAATGACAATCTTACTTGTAACTGCTTTTATTCAAGCAGGGCTACAATTAGTACTATTCATGCATGCTGGTGAATCAGAAGATAAAAACGCCATCTATATTACAATTTACTATGGTGTATTAATTGCAATCTTCACCATTCTTGGTTCCCTACTAACAATGGTTTGGACTTACCAAATTCAATAAATAAAAAAGGAGCGTCCTCTTTCGGGCGCTCCTACTTTGTTTTAATAGATGTTGCTGTTACTTTTGCTAATGTATCTAGTTTAGATTTTCTTCTACCTGTCTTTTCTAATACTTCCTCTGTAGCTACAAAAAAGACGCCCATTAAAAAGACAAAAATGGCTCCCATTACCGTACCAATACCAATACCAGTTAACGTACTGGAAACGTTTCCAAAGAATCCGATCGAAAAGATGATGATTCCGGCAATCAATAATGTACCTCCATAATACTTAACTGCATTTAACATAGCTTTTGATGTATTCATTTCCATCATCCTCCTTTTCATCCATTATCCACCCTGTTCACATTTATGTCAATATTTTTTCGCAAATTTGACAAAAATATCTCTGTTTTTGGGTTGACTTTTCGATTAATTAGTTATTTTTTATTATATTATGCAAATAATTATAGTTTGATTTTACTTTTAGCCTTATTTTTGACAAAAATAACGGTTTTACTACTTATTTTCTTCACAAATTATGCATTATATTCCTATGTTAACAACGTTTTATACTAAAAATAGCTTTTCTCTCCCTTTATAATGGACATATATTTACATTACCAAAACATGTTTGATATTAATTTTTTTGGGGGTTATAAATTTGTCACATAAAATAAAACGTGCAACTCTCATTCTTATATCACTGTTATGTATGTTAGCTATTTTTATCACCTATTATTTGATGAATAAACCAACCACTCATACAATCCCCTTCTCTCAATTAGAAGCCAATATACAAAATTATTCCCAAGCTGACATTGAAATGAAGGAATATAAAAACGGAAAAATAGAAGTGGTAATAGACGAGAAAAAATTTATTTCTCATATCACACCTAATAGTGATAAAGTTGAAAACCTTGTCGCTACTTATCCAATAGAATATAAATATTCTGCGACTAACTCATATAGTATATGGATTATTATTGCTTTCTTATCATTATTCATTGCAACAGTTATTTATTTGTTTAAATCAGGAAAAATGGGTGCAACCAATCAATTAAAACAATCTGTATCTAAAGCGAAACCGCTCCCCTCGACAACATTAAATGATGTTGGAGGCTTGCAACCCGAAATGAAGGATGAATTATTACAAACCATATCATCCTTGAAGTCGCCAGCTAAAGCAGTAGAATTAGGGATTAAACCTCCTAAAGGGATTCTTCTTTATGGCCCTCCTGGGACTGGTAAAACATTGCTTGCACAAGCAATAGCTAAGGAATTAAATGCGCAATTTTACTCTTCAAGTGGTTCTGCCTTTAATGAAATGTTTGTTGGTATTGGTGCTGCAAGAGTGCGTTCACTCTTTCAAAATGCCCGCAAGAATCAACCTGCTGTTATTTTTATAGACGAGGTAGATGCTTTAGCAGGCAAAAGAAAGCCTCATGGCGGGGAAGAAAGTGAAAAAACATTAACGGAATTACTCGTTCAATTAGATGGCGGGCTATCCAATGATGGTATTTTATTTATTGCAGCAACGAACAGAAAAGATATGCTAGATGATGCATTTCTTCGACCAGGCAGAATTGACTTCAGCTTTCATATTCAGTTACCTGATTTGAAAGGAAGAAAAGAAATCATTGATATTCATGCAAAAAATCGACAACTTGCCAGTGATGTCTCAGCTTCACTTACAGTTTTAGCTGAATCAACATCCGGTTTTTCTGGAGCTGATCTCCATTCTCTGTTTGAAACAGCAAGTAGAAAAGCAATACTCAATAATCATAAAGAAATAACAAAAGATGATCTCAATTTTGCATTGGACCGAACCATACTAGGAAATAGCAGCCTACCTTTACAAGATGCAAATATTAAGCGAAGAGTAGCCATCCATGAAGCGGGCCATGCTCTTATTGCAGCTGTGACAAAACCGGGTTCAGTTAGAAAAGCGACCATTATTCCTCGTGGCCAAGCATTGGGTTATGTTGCACCTATTCAAAAAGAACTCCATTTATCTACTTTTAGCGAATTGCTTGATCAAGTGGCAATGATTTTAGGTGGAGGAGTAGCAGAAAGACAACTATTAGGTGAGCATAGTATCGGTGTAAGCGGAGATGTCCAACAAGCAAAGCAATTATTAGAACAGATGGTTGAAAACGGTCTCTTAGAAGATGGATTCACCCTTTCTTTTGAATCAAAGCGTAAAGACGAATTATTACAATCACTTTATTTTCAAGCATTAAAACGAGCAGAGTCCTTACTACTCGAACATAGTAAGGCGCATGCAAACATTGTTCACGCCCTCATGTCTTATGAAACATTAGATGGAGATGAAATTGAACAATTAGTACGAAACAAATGAAAATGCCAACACATATAAATGAACACTTTCAACCGCCTGTTGAAAGTGTTCATTTTTCACCTCTTCCCTCTCCTATACGATTCTATTATTCGACAAAATGAAGCAGGAATCTCCAACTAAATGTATAATGTATATATATGAATATATAACCATGTTAGGAATGATGCTTTTGTATGAATTCATCACAAATATTATACTGCATTTTTTGATTTTAATGATTATACCAATGACAAAAATAATTGTCCCTTCTAAATATCATCATAAAAAGAAAGTTGGCATTTTTTTTGTTGCTATTTTACTTTCATTAATCTTAACTATTCTTTTTCCAGTGCATCTTTCTAACCATACTGTTTTTGATTTAATGTACATACCCATATTTATTTGTTTTTTCTATGTTCATAAATATACCGGATTATGCTTATTATTTTTCGCTCTTATTTACCGTTTGTTTGAAAGCGATACTAGCGATGTATTTCTCATAGTCAATTATCTCGTCCTCGCTTTCATATTTCATTTACTAACAAAATTTTACCAAAAAAGTTCTTTAAGAAAGAAAATATTGATAGGATTATTATTTTATATTCCTATCGCCAGTACTAGAATGATTATATTTTTTAAGAATCAGGAAACACAATTTTTTATTCAAGCATTATTTCTTGTCTTCGTTTACGCTTTAACATTAATATTGATCATTTATATGATTGAAATGCACCAATCTCATTTATTAATGAGAGAGACGATTCAAGCGGCAGATAAACTCAATGCGATTAGTCAATTAGCTGCATCCATCGCTCATGAAATAAGAAACCCAATGACCACTGTAAAAGGATTTATGCAATTAATGCACGCTGAGCAAAATCTTACTAAGACACAAATACAGTACATCGAAGTCTCTTTAAAAGAACTAGAACGAACCAATCAAATGATTAATGATTTTCTCACTTTATCAAAACCTGCTAATAACACCGTCATAACATTTGACCTTATTCCGATCATTCAAGAAGTAACTGAATTTATGAAATCATATGCCCATCTGTCGAATATTCAATTGCAGTGTAAAATAACCCACTACCCCATTTATATAGATGGAAATGCTAATGAGTTAAAACAACTGCTAATTAATTTTATTAAAAATGCTATTGAAGCCATTAATGAAAATGGCACGGTAGAGATTGAGGTTTTTTCCTTAAAAAACAAAGTAAAAATTACGGTTCGAGATAATGGGAAAGGAATGTCAAAAGACGAGTTATCACGAATCGGACAACCGTATTTTTCAACAAAAACGAGAGGAACTGGCCTTGGTTTAATGATTGCCTTTGATATTATAAAAAAAATGAATGGGAAATATGAAATAGAAAGTAATGAGGACGAAGGAACAGCCATTCATTTGTATTTTTCTACATCAGATTCTGTCTAACGATGTCGCATTTCCCTCAATGAAGAAGGAATATGTCACTTCTTGCGCTTGCCTAGGAAATAACAAGAGAATAAAGTCCTTATTTCCTTATATATTAGAAGTGATAATTTAAGATGAAGCCATTATCACTTCTAATATATCTTCTCATAAGTTAGTTCTTAACTTCTCGGAACCATTCTATTAACGAAGCCATTCACTTCCTTCAATCTGTTCAGATAAAGGAATGATATGAGCATTTTCTTTCAAATGCTCAATATGGCGATTTAATACGGTAACCATCATTGGTCCCGAAACACCAACATGGCCTATCGCAATTAGGCGGTTTTCAGTTTTAAGTCTATTCTCCAGTCTCTGAGTTTGTTTTTCAATATGACTGACGGAATATGTGTCATCAAAAAAAAGATTGTTCTCTAGATAAGGTAAGTGTAGCTCTTCTGCTATTTCTGGTATGACACTCTTGCCAGTGGTTTTACTATCAAGATAATATAAGCCCCTTTCAGCACAAACCTCTAGCACAATTTGCATAATTCTTTTATCTTCAGTGATTTTCGACCCCATATGATGATTCATCCCAACAGCATGTGGTACATTCTCAATTGCCTCCTCTACCCTTTTGCGAATTTCTTCATCACTCAGATCAGCAGTAATCGCTCCTGGACCTAACCAACTTTTTTTCCCTACTTTGGGCTCCATCGGCATATGAACGATTACTTCATGACCTTTTTCAATGGCTGCATTGGCATCTGCAGTTGTTGAAGGCATAAACGGCATAATCGCAACAGTTAACTTTGCCTGTAAATTAAGAATATCTTCTGTTCCATTCATATGGTTACCTAAATCATCAATCACAATTGATAAAGATGGCTTCCCCCCTTCATCAACTTGTGCGAAACTGTCTTTACTCATCAATGGAAATAACATGATATGAACTAGCAAACTTATGAACAATAATCGTTTCATCTCATCACTCCTCAAAGTTAAATTTCCCATAACTTCGAAGAAAATTGCATTCGTTTTTATAAAGCTGATTTTTTTTCTACTTGCGTGTAGGACGTTTTTCTATTTCGAACCCACGCGATGATTACAGCAGCAATAAGAACTAAACCTAAATAGCCAGTAATCGGATACAGGATACCAACTAAGTTAGTAAATCCAAAGAAACTAGAAACAAAAGATGTTAAACTAATGGCAAGAACTGCCCATTTAAAATGTTTGCTTTCTCTTTTCACTATCCTTGAAGTAAAGCTATAAATCATTCCAACGGCAGTGTTATAAATCATTCCTAAAAGAATAATTGTCATCAACACACCAACGATTGGAGAGATTTCATTTGCTAGAAAGAGCATCGGAATATCGAGTGTTGCCACATCCCCTATTCTTGTGAACATTCCGACATTAATGAGTATTAGCATAAGACCAAGACCCAAACCACCAAGAACTCCGCCCCAACCTGCTTGTTTCGCGTTTTTAGTAGTGCCACCCATAACAGCTAGCATTGCCACTCCACATGTAATGTTATAGGAAACATAAAGTACTGCACCTAGTAACCAATGTGGTGCTGCTGGACTACCTTCTTGAGCTACGTGACTCAATTGTGAGAAGTTTGCATCAGCTGTAAATAGAGCATACGCTGAAATAATCATAACAAGCATGAGAAGAAAAGGAGTGATACTACCGATTATAGTCATGACTCGATTCACGTTTACAAAACAAGTCAACACGGTTAACAGCACCATGATTAAACTTCCTATTTGACTCGCAATACCAAATTGTTGTTCTAATGTTGAACCTGCACCTGCAAACATAATGGTTGCCACACCGAATAAAAAGAAAGTAATAATAAAATCCACTACTCTCCCTATATATTTTCCACAAATATAGTGAACAACATCTTTGTGTGATTCTGTTTGTAGCCTACTACCTATTTGCGTAATATTCATACCGAGAATAATGAATAAAAACGTAGCGACTATTGTACCAATAAAACCTAACCAGCCAAAATTAGTGAAGAATTGCAATACCTCTTGTCCAGATGCAAAACCAGCTCCAATGATTGTACCAATATAAGCACCTGCTATTTGTATGATTTTTCTCATAAAACCTCATCCTTATATTTGAATTTTCTGATATTTCATTAATAATGAAAGCAGCTGCCTATATACACACAGCTGGCTTTCTTATTAGACATTATTGATACGTTTTTTCCATTATTGTATATTTTTCAATGACCGCTAAATCCGGGGCGTAACCTATTCCGGCGTTTTCAGGTACGGTAATATATCCATCTTCAACAACAACCTCAGGTGTTATAATATCCTTTTCCCAATATCTTGAGGAACCTGCAGTGTCACCAGGCATAATAAAATTGGCTAAAGTAGTTAAAGCAACATTATGAGCTCTTCCAACGCCTGACTCTAACATTCCTCCACACCAAACAGCAATACCTTGTTCTTGACAATAGTCATGGATTTTCTTTGCTTCTGTTAAGCCGCCTACTCGTCCAATTTTGATATTAATGATTTTGCAACTACCCAACTCCACAGCTTTTCGCGTATCCTCTAACGAATGGATGCTTTCATCTAGACAAATCGGCGTTTTCATTTCAGCTTGAAGTTTAGCATGATCAACAATATCATCCGAAGCTAAAGGTTGCTCAATCATCATTAAATTGAACTCATCTAATTGTTTAAGATGCTGAATGTCTGATAAACGATAAGCAGAGTTTGCATCAGCCATTAGGAGAATGTCAGGAAACTTCTCTCTTACTTGTCTCATCACATCTATGTCCCAGCCCGGCTTAATTTTTACTTTCATTCTTTTATAGCCTTCATTTACATAGCCCTCAATTAATTGCAGTAAATCTTCTACAGATTTCTGTATGCCGATACTGATACCTACTTCAATCTTCTTCTTTTCTCCACCAAGTGCCTTAGCCAAAGTGATTTGATTTCTTTTTGCATATAGATCCCAAACAGCGCCTTCTATTGTAGACTTGGCCATATTGTTTTTTCTTATAGAAGAAAAGATTTCATTTACTTCAGCTGGATGAGTCATTTCTTTATTTAATAATGCTGGAATGAGAAAATCCTCAAGCATATGCCAATTCGTTTTAAAGGTTTCTTCATTATACCAAGGCACCTCAAAAGCAACAGATTCTCCCCAACCAGTATTACCTAATTCATCAGTTGCTTCTAATAAGATAAACTCTTTATCTTGAAAAGATCCAAAGCTAGTGGCAAAAGGTGCTTTCATTGTCATTTTTAGATGGCGTAACTTTACTTCCTTTAATTTCATTGATCTCTTCTCCTCACATCTAATTGTAATTTTTGTCTTTTGATAGTGATGATATAACTTACATGATTATTTTTTTGGACATCATACGCGGTGTACCCATGCTGAAATAATTGCTGAAATATCCTTCTTGTCACCTCTCGCCATTCCTTTGCTAGTGAAGGATTATGTTTTTTAATTTCCATAAACTCCGCTGGAATGGGAACAGCAATACTCATTTCATTATAATCAATGGTTTGTAAAGTTTGTTCCATATCGCTTATCGCAGGAAAATCGTTTCGATTGAAAACTTCAAATGGATAGATCGGTGTCACATCATAGTTAAGTTGTTGTTTGACATGTGAACTGCTGATTCGCCATTCTATGTTGAAACGATCGCTTGGTAAGCCTTTATTAATTCCATCTACCATTTCACCATAACAATTCACAAGATAATCATTACAAATACCATTTAGTTTTGATAAATTCAAGTAAGCATTCCTGCTTTGTAAAGGATCAAATGTCCAACGAATCAGATTGTACCCCATTTCCTCAGCAGCTTCCCTCTGTGCAACTTTTAGTAGAGCACCAATTCCTTTATCACGATAGCTTTGATGGATACCGAGCATATGAGAACAAAGAAACGCTTCTCCATTTGCATAACCAGGAAATCCATAGCTAAATCCAATCAATTCATTTTCATCAAATGCGCCTAGCATGAGGCCACCATTTTTTATTGCTGTTGCTGTTTGGTGGATAGGAATGGGATCCATTCCCCATACGTCTCGCTCTAACTTTTGGATTGATTCCATTTCTTCTATCGTGGTCAATTTTTTTATCGCTAAGCCAGCGAGCATAGGTTACGCACCTTCTTTTTCTAACGTATTTAAGACTGTTTTGACAAGAATTTCAATACCCGTAAATATCGCTTCATGGTTAAAATTCATTTTAGGATGATGTAACCCAGGAGTTAATCCACAACCAAGTCCGAGCATCGTTGCCTTCAATTCAGGTCTTTTCAAAGTATAAAAATGAAAATCTTCTCCTCCAGATGTGATAATTGGTGGAACCATTTTTTCTTTACCGATTGTTTCAACAATTGCCTGACCCATTATTTGCACTGCATCAGTATCTACTTGTGCTGCAGCAATATCAGCCGTTGTTTTATAATGAATTTCTACCTCGTGAAGAGAAGAAATGTGAGCAAAAATTGCTTCTACTTTAGTTGCTAATTGTTGCATCACTTCATTTGTTTGCGCTCTTAAATCTAAACTGAAATGTGCTTTACCTGGGATAATATTACTTGAGTCACCCCCGGCTTGGAACTTCGTCATTTTAACTGAATGTGGGACCATTGGATCTAATTTGACACGATTCAATTCTTGAACAATCGCTGCACCTATTTCAATCGCGCTTTGCCCGAGGTGAGGTCTCGCTCCATGGGCATCTTCACCAATGATTTCTCCAGTAACGAACCGTCCAGCTCCGTGCATAATTGCTGGTGAACATTGACCATCTCTCAACTCCTGTATCGGCCTTACATGGACACCGTATAAATAATTCAAATCGTCTATTAATCCCTCTTCAATAAACTTTAATGCCCCGGTACCTTTTTCTTCTGCTGGTTGGAATAGAAATTTAACCCTACCTTTTTTCTGAGCATTCAAACGATGCAGCACAAGTAATGTACCAATCGCCATGGTCATATGTGCATCATGCCCACACGAATGATTGGCCTGCATTACTCCATCAACTTCCTGCCACAATGCATCTATATCAGTTCTAACGCCAATGGCTTTTTCACCGCTACCTATTTCGGCAATAAGTCCTGTCGTTTTAGGCAAGGTTTGAAACAGGATCCCTTCTTTTTTTAAGACTTCAGCAATAAATGTTGTCGTTTTTGTTTCTTGCCAACTGATTTCCGGGTTTTGATGGAGATGATTAAATATGTTTGTTAATTTTGGCTTTAGTGCTTCAAGTTCCTGCAATTCTTTCACCTCTTTAATCTGTTAACTAGATTCAAAATAATCATGGAATACTTTATCGTAGTAATCCTTTTCTTCTTTAAATGACTCTTTATTCTCTGTCATCATTGCCGCAATCAACGCATTCAAGAATGAAAAAAGCACTGGTGTAGAATCAAGTGTAGGTTTCCTCCCTGAAAATAGTGGAATGAGAATGTCGACATTGTTTTTTAATGGAGATAGTGGCGTGTCAGTAATGCCAACGACTTTGGCATTTCGACTTTTTGCTTGCTTGGTAAAATCAGTAGTGCTTTTCACATAACGATGAAAGCTGATTGAAACCACTACTGAAGTTTCATCCATCGAATGGAGAATCTTCAATAAATCATCGGACTCTGTTCGAATAAGATGGACATCATCCTTCATAAGCCCTAATGTAAATGCTAACCAGCTTGCAGCAGCAAATGATGTTCTTGCACCAATAATATAAACCTTTTGGGCTGATTTTAATTGCTCAATAGTCAAATCAAATTTTGCTTCATCTATTGTCTGAATGGCTTGGGTGATTCGCTCTGCATCCATGTTCATCACTTTTTCAAGAAAATGTGGTTCGCCAACAAATGGTTGCTTCATTTGAATATAAGAATCCAAGCTGCTTTTATCATGAAATAATTGCTCACGCACTTCTTTTTGTAATTGCGTATATCCTGATAATCCTATTCGATAACAAAAACGGATCACAGTGGTTTCGCTCACACCTGCTTTTTTACCTAATTCACTTGCAGACAATACGGCTATATCTTGATAATGGTCTAGTAAATAACTTGCTAATTTCTGCTGTGTTTTCGATAGTTTTTCATAACTCCCTGTAATAACTTCTTTCAGATTCACCTGAACACCTACCTCAAAATGAAGTCTGTACTTTTTATGCAATATATTAGAAGTTTTAACTTCTTGTTTATAGTAAATTATCACAATTTTTCAGTTATTTCAATGCTTTATAGAGAAAAAGTTTCAGCTGCAATATATTATTTAGAGTAGTTCTTATTTTTTATCCAAGCATGACTATCTCCCACGTTCGTTACCCTTCCGATAAATTTAACGGCTCACCCTTTTTAAATGCCACCATTGTTATCATCAAAAAAATCATAAAGTACGAACAGCATTTATTGCCTATAAGCATTTCATTGTACTCTTCCATTAAAAAAGCGGACAAATTCCACCATTGAAATTTGTCCGCTTTGCGGCTGCTCTGACGATCTTTTCTGTTCTTCTTTATTTTATTGTTTATTTACGATGCATTTTAAATTCAAGAAACAGTTCGTTATAATAAGCAAGCATTTGTTTACCTAAGTTCTCGTATACTTCTAACTTAGCTGTTTGCTCTTCATCCGGATAGAAACGCTCATCACTCGTTGTTTCCTCATCCATATGAGGAAGAGCTGCTTTATTCGGTGTTGAGTAACCTACATATTCAGCGTTTTGCGCAGCAACTTTCGGATCTAGCATAAAATTAATAAATTGATGAGCCGCTTCTTTATTTTTTGTTGTCTTTGGGATGACCATGTTGTCAAACCAAAGATTCGATCCTTCTTCAGGAACCGTATATTCCAGTGATTCATTTTCCCACATCGCATCTTGGGCAGTTCCAGACCATAAAACAGCAACGGCCGCTTCATTATTTTGCATTAATAATTTAATTTCATCACCAACGATGGCTTTAATATTTGGTGTTAATGTATCCAGTTTATTCTTCGCTTCCAGTAATCTTGCTTTATCTGTTTCGTTTAATGAATACTCGAGACTATTCAGTCCAAAACCTATGACCTCTCTCGCTCCATCAACGAGTAATACATCATTTTTCAAGCTTGGATGCCAAAGATCGTCCCATTGTTTAAAATCAATTTCATCACTTACTTTATCAGGATGATAGAGAATACCTACTGTTCCCCAAAAATAAGGAATAGAATATTCATTGTTCTCATCAAAAGCTAAATTAAGAAAACGTGGATCAATATTTTTCAAATTCGGCAGTTGTGCATGATCAATGGGGAGAAGTAAATCTTCCTGTTTCATTTTATCAATCATGTATTCTGAAGGTACCGCTATATCGTATGAAGTCCCACCTTGCTCGATTTTTGTTAACATGGCTTCATTTGAATCAAAGGTTTCGTATATTACTTTGATACCTGTTTCATCTTCAAATTGGTCTAATAATTCAGGGTCTATATAGTCTCCCCAGTTATAGACAGTAATCGTGTTCTCGCCTGTATATCCTTGTGCAGTATTTAAGCGGTGAACGATATACAACAAGACAAAAGAAACAATTAATACAAGTGACAAAGCACGTATGAGGTTTTTCATTTTCTAACCCCCATTCGACCTATCTTGCTCGTTTTCTTTGTTATAAAGTAATAACCAACAACTAAAAGCATGGTGAATAAAAATAACAATGCTGATAAGGCGTTAATACTTAGAGAAACCCCTTGTCTCGCCAACGCATAAATTTCTACAGAAAGAGTTGAGAATCCATTACCGGTCACAAAAAAGGTGACAGCAAAATCATCCAAAGAATAAGTAAGTGCCATGAAGAAACCAGCAAATATACCAGGGGTAATATAAGGTAATACAACCTTTGTTAACACATCTAATCGACTTGCACCTAAATCCAGTGCCGCATATATGATACTCGTACTCATTTCTTCTAACTTAGGTAATACCATTAGGACAACAATTGGTACACTAAAGGCAATATGTGCCAACAAGACGGAAATGAAGCCAAGCTTTATACCTATCATTGTGAAAAAAATGAGAAAAGATGCGCCGATAATGACATCTGGACTAACAATTAAAACATTATTTAACGACAATAAAGTATTTTTTGTTCTTCTTCTTCTTGCATAATAAATGGCCATAGCGCCAGCTACCCCTAAAACTGTTGATATTGCTGATGAAAGCAAGGCAACAATAATTGTATTTAATACTATAATGAGTAGCCTAGTGTCATTAAATATTTCTTTATACCAATCCAATGTAAACCCTTCAAAGTGATACATGTCACCGCCACTATTGAAAGAATAAAAAATCAAATAAAAAATCGGTGCATATAAAACCATAAAAACAATGATTAAATAAAGAGAGGACCATTTAAATTTCTTCATCTCATTTCGCCTCTCTTTCTTCTACCAGTAAGAAGCATAATGACAACCATAAAGATAATTAAGAAAACAGCAATGGTTGCCCCCATTCCCCAATCTTGTGTCACGAGAAAATGTTGCTCAATAGCTGTTCCCAATGTAATCACTCGATTTCCTGCGATTAACCTTGTCAGCATGAACAAAGATAAGGCAGGGATGAATACGATTTGACATCCAGCTTTCACCCCATCTAAAGTCAAAGGGAAAACGACACGAGAGAAGGTTCGCCAGCTTGAAGCACCTAAATCTTTCGAAGCATCAATAAAAGATGGGTTCAGTTCATCTAGTGCATTAAATATTGGTAAAATCATAAACGGTAAAAAGATATAAACAGAGACAAACACAAAACTAAAGTCTGTAAACAAAATTTGCTTTCCACCTACACCCATCACTTCAAGAAATTTATTCGCTGCTCCGTATGTACCAAAAATACCAATAAATGCATAAGCCTTTAATAATAAATTGATCCATGAAGGAACGATAATAAGGAGTAACCATAGTTGTTTATGCTTTGTTTTTGTTAATAAATAAGCAGTTGGATAAGCGATTAATAACGTGAAAAATGTAATTAAAAACGCGTACCAAAAGGAGCTAAGTGTCATTTTTAAATAAACTGGTGTAAAGAATTTTTGGTAATTCTCTAACGAAAATTCACCTTCTATATTAAAAAAAGAATAATAAACGACTAGGACGATTGGTGTGATGACAAAAAGAGCAATCCATAAAACATAAGGAATTAAATAATAATTACGAGATTTAGCTTTCATAACTTCCCTCTTCATATGCTTCAAGACGCTTATCGAATTCCTCTTCTGTTTCACCAAGACGCATGACATGTATGTCTTCTGGCTCAAAGTTGAGACCAATTTCACTTCCGACAATTGCTTTTTTTGTCGAGTGAACGAGCCACTCATTGCCATCTTCATCATAACAACTTATCTCATAATGTACGCCTCTAAATAATTGTGAGTCTACTTTCACCTTTAACTTACCTACATTAGGGCTAGTAATTTCTAAATCTTCTGGGCGAATGACAATTTCGACCGTTTCATTTTGATTTAAACCGCCATCGACACAATCGAATGTTTTGCCCGTAAACTGAACGACATAATCTTCAACCATTACACCTTCAACAATATTAGATTCACCGATAAAGTCGGCAACAAAACGGTTAATCGGCTCATCATAAATATCATTAGGCGTACCACTCTGTTCTATTTTACCGTTATTCAGAACAAAAATTTCATCAGACATCGCTAATGCCTCTTCTTGATCATGTGTCACAAAAATAAAAGTGATGCCTAAATTTCTTTGTAATTCTCGCAATTCATATTGCATTTCTGTTCGTAACTTTAAATCTAGTGCAGATAATGGTTCATCAAGAAGAATAAGCTCAGGTTCATTAACAATCGCTCGTGCAATCGCAACACGTTGCCTTTGCCCACCTGACATCTCTTTTATCTCTCTTTTTTCATATCCTTCTAAGTTCACAAATTTCAAAGCTTCTATCACTTTTTGGTTAATCATTTCAGATTTTAATTTTTTTATTCTAAGTCCAAATGCCACGTTTTCAAAGACATTTAAATGAGGAAAGAGTGCATAATCCTGAAAGACAGTATTCACTTGTCTTTTATTTGCAGGTACTTCGTTTACCTTTTTATTATTAAAATAAATATTACCTTTTGATGGCGAAATAAATCCGGCAATTAAGCGAAGTATGGTCGTTTTTCCGCATCCAGAAGGACCGAGCAAAGTATAGAATTTCCCACGCTCTATTTCAAATGAAACATCATTTAAGACAGCCGGGTCATTGTCATATTGCTTTGTTACGTTTTCAAAACGAATAATAGTTTGGTCTGACATTCCAATCTCCTTCTTCTATAAGATATTCCTTAGTAATTCTAGATTAAAAAAAACTGATAATCAATACACAATAATAAATATATATAGATATTTTTATCTGCGCATAATAATTGGAATAGCTGAAACAATAAGGAAAAAAACAGGTGAGTAATTTTGAATCAAAAACTAAGCTTTATTAGCATTGCCTATATTATGATTCTCGGCATCGGCTTGTTTGCTCATGTTGAAATTATTCCTGCTGTATTGTCTACTTCTAGACGCGATACATGGATCAGTATGTTACTTGCCATTATTCCTTTGATTCTATTCACCCCTCTTATTTATAAAGTGGGACAAACAGTTAAAGGAACACCATTTATTCGAATTATTAGTGAACAATTAGGGAGATTCAAATTCTATATTTTATTCTTCCCTTTACTCCTATATTTAATAATTTCTGCCTTTGTCTCTACAAAAGAAATTATCTATTGGTCACAGTTAAGTTTCATGCAGAATTTCTCCAGTATGATCATTGGTGGTGTACTATTAATTGCCTGCTTCTATTGTAGTTTTTCCGGTGTAGAATCAATGGCCATTATTAGCCGCTTGTTACTACCAGTAGTCGTATTTTTAGGATTTTTTGTTTCTTTCGCCAATATGAAGAAAAAACATTATGAGTTGTTATTACCCATATTCCAAGAGGGTGTACTAGATATTCTAAAAGGGATGTTTTACACAAGCTTACCGATTATTGAGATTGCTTTTGTTTTATTTTTCCTACCCCATATGAAAGGAATGATTAAAATTAAACATTTAATCATTCTGGGTGTACTTATTATCGGATTAATGATTGGGCCGGCAATTGGAGCGATAGTGGAATTTGGTCCAAAATACGCTTCCGAATTTAGGTACCCAGCATTTGAAGAGTGGCGAATCATATCTATTGGAAGATATATTTCTCATACAGACTTTTTTGCTATTTTCCAATGGCTATCAGGTGCTACGATTCGAATTGGATTTTTTATCTACCTCACCTCTCAAATTCTTACGAAAGGGGAGAAAAACAGAACACCTATCTCTATCATCTTTATTTTGTTATTCATTGCAGTTGTTATGCCGTTAGACCAAGACCTATTTTATAATTTTGTTTTTCGTTATTTCTTACCCATATCAACGATTGTTCTACCTATTCAATTTATTATGGTTTCTATATATATCTTTAAGAATAAACAATTATTCCTAGGAGGTTAAAGAGCTTGTATGATCAATCCCTTTTTACAAAAGAAAAGTTAGCAGAAGTTTTTAATCATTCTGCAGATATACAGATCAAAAGCGTTCCTGTTCGGCATACTCCTAAGGGAGAGTTGATTATTATCTATTGTCGTCCCATTGTAAACATAAAGTTAGTCCACTCTCTTGTGCTTCCTTTTTTAATGGATGAGGATAATGACAATGAAAAACTTTATAACTACATACAAAGTGATTACAGTTTAAAAGCTAAATTAACAAAAGAAGAATTAATAAATCAAGTATTTTGTGGTAAATTAGCTGTGTTATCAAACTTCCGTGAACGTATTTATTATTATGATGTGAAAGATGAGCCCAATAGACAACCCGAAGAATCTGTTATTGAAGTATCAGTAACGGGACCAAAAGACGGCTTTATCGAAAATATTGACACTAACCTTGGACTTGTACGTAAAAGGTTAAAAACCCCCTCGTTCGTTAATGAAGAGTTTGTAATTGGGCGTCGGTCAAATACGAGGGTTGCACTTCTGTATATTAAAGATGTGATGAATGAACAAATAATTAACAATGTGCGAGAGAAACTAAATCACATTGATGTCGATATTTTGCAGAGTCGTGATGAATTAGAAGAGTTACTTGTGGAAAATAAATTCTCCCTACTACCACTTACAAATTTCTCAGGTCGGCCTGATTTTGTTGTTGAATCACTCAATCAAGGAAGATTTTCGATTATTATTGATGGTGCCCCGACTGTGATTATTGCCCCCATCAACTTAAGCTTCCTTGTTAAAACAGCCGAAGATAGTAATATTAGCTTTTATTACTCCTCAGTAGAACGAATGATACGATTACTAAGCTTATTCCTGACCGTTTTTTTACCTGGATTTTATACGGCACTCGTTACCCATAATGTTGGGCAATTACCTTTGCCGTTAATTGCCACTATTACAGTTGCAAAGATGGGTTTACCGTTTTCCACACTGCTGGAAATGTTTACAATTTTTATTATGTTTGAGTTATTTAAAGAAGCGGGTGCAAGACTGCCTAAAGGAATTGGACAAACAGTTGCTGTTATAGGGGGCTTAATCATTGGTGATGCAGCGATCAGAGCCGGTATAACCTCGCCGACGCTACTCATTGTTGTAGGAATTACAGCCATCGCAGGGTTTACTCTCGTCAATGCCAGTCTTACGGGTAATGTCTTTTTCTTGAGAATGGCTGTTTTATTAATTAGTTATGCTTTTGGAATTTTTGGTTTTATTCTTTCATTAATTTGTGTATTTATCCACTTATCTACACTCAAATCCTTTGGTATGCCTTTTTTAACCATAGCAAGGCAAAGAAAGTGGTCAGAAGAACTAAAAATGTTCATTACACTTCCTTTTAGCCTGCAGAAAAAGAGAAACCTATCTTACGGTGTTAAAGACAAAACACGAAAAAATAGTGACAATGATTAAAGAAGGTGTTCATTCACAAACATACTACTTGCCTGATTTTTAGTGGTTGCCAAAGTAGAGAAGTTCGGCTCCGCGCATACTTTTGAAATCGGGCCAGATTATCAAAGATTACAGTTTTTAAAATTAGCAAAATTAGGAAAAACTGCAACATTTGCGATTAATGCAGTAACTGTAGCGCCATCATTTATACAAAATGAGACTAAGAAAAAAGGAGTTTTAAACTCCCCAACTTTTAACTGAAATCCTTCATATATTCACTTTATTATATATTGATTTTTATTTACATTCTTCCGTTTACAATCAATGCGCGTGCCACTTGCGGAAACTCTTTAACTCATTATAGGGACCCTTCATTAATGCCTCTACTTGCTTATCTTTGGCGACATTAGGTACTTTTTTTCCTTTAACTTGCTTATAAATTGGGATTACAGAAGTAGCTCCTTCTTCAATAATCCATTGTTCTCCATCATAAGTTAACTCAAGTTCTATTCTTCCTAAATGATTTCCCCAATGCCCCGCTTGAACAATGAATGGTGTTGTCTGAGATTGAAGCCATTCATTCGGTTTTTCTGGGAAAATATTATGACTATGTCCAAATAGAATCACATCAATATTCTCAATTGATTTTAATTCATTGACACTATTCCCTTCTTGCTCCGCAAGGCCCTTATCCGCATTCACACCCACATGAGCCAAAGCTATGATGATATCTGCTCCTTTTGCTTTCATTTGGGGAATATACTGATTGGCCGTTTCAGTAATTGTCCTCATTTTTAACTTTTGCTTAAAGTAATTACTATTCCAATCGGCGACAATGGGGGTTAAAAAACCAATCACTCCAATTTTAATTGCACGTTCATCCCCATTTGCATCGACCAATGTCCGATCAAGAATCACATATGGGTTCATATATGAAACATCATCAAAGATGTTTTTCGTCATATCCTCATTGTATATATTGCTACTTACAATTGGAAAAGTCACATCTCTTAAGCTTTCTGTTAAAAAGCCGATACCATAATTGAATTCATGATTTCCGAGTGTCATGGCATCATACCGTAGTGTATTCATGACATGAATAACCGGGTGAGTTTGTCCTAAATGCATCAATCTTGTTTGAAATATATAATCTGCAAATGCATTTCCTTCTAAGATATCACCAGTATCAAATAACAGGACATTTTTGTTTTCATTACGTTCACTTTTAATTAAGGTTGCGGTTCTAACGAGTCCAAAATCGCTAACAGATTCGCCTTCATCGTTTTCATCCATCATATGACCATGCATATCTGTTGTTTGTAGAATCCGTAATTTTACTGGAGCTGCTGATGTGGCATAAGCGCTAGGAAATAGCGATAAACCCAAGAGCCATCCAATGATAGGAAGTATAAAGAAAACGACAGTTATCTTTCGCATATGACTTTTCATCATTTCACCTCAACACATTTGATGAATTCTTATTTTGTCATGACTTACTTAAAATCATTCGATGGAAAGTAGAATTGTCCTAAACCACTTTATTCCAATTAGTACATTTATGACACGTATTGTGCATATGTTAGAACAAGCTATTATATTTTTTTATCTAAAGAAAAATATATGAAATTAAAAAAAAGTAGGATAGAATAATAAATATAAGGAAATACTGAGAGGATGTAGGTTTTGTATAAGATATGTTTATCAATGATGTTCATTTGCTATATGTTCATTACGCCATTTTTAACTGAGGATATAAACGAGCATCGGTCTTTACATTATGATGATGATGTTCAAATAACGGCTACTTTTGCTACATTTAAAAGGCCTACAGAGATGGTTATACCAGAAGAAAATAATCCTATTGTACATAAAATCAATGATTTTGTTCGCTTAGAAGAACCCCATAGCATCATTCAGGAGAACCAACAATCAAAACAGGATCGATTTCAACTACCCGTCCAGTATCAATCCAGTTATTTATCTAATCTCCTTATATAAAAAGATGCTTTATTGTTGAAGATTTTATAGGGGGAATGTGAAAATGGAAAATTTCAAGAATTGGTTACAAAGTAGCGGGATTAAAAGAGTTATTATTTTTGCAATTCTCGTATTCGCTTTATTTTTAATGAGAAGTATGATTAATGTCATCCTTATTACGTTTATTATTTCCTTTCTAATGGACCGCTTAGTAAATCTTGTCTTGAAGAAAGTGAACATAAATCGAAAATTCACAGTAATCGGTCTTTACTTATTCATTATTGCGATATTTACTGTTGGAATCAGCAGATATTTACCAGTTATTATTTTTGAAATCTCGCAACTGATTGGACAAATGCAAAGTTTCTTTAGCCAAAAACATGACAATATTATCATGAACTATATTACAGAATTATATGAACGAAATGAAATATCATCTTATTTAGAACAAGGGGTAACCGTTCTACTTAAATACTTCTCTGATATAAGTTCATTTGGTATACAATTTTTGATTTCACTTATTTTAAGTATTTTCTTCGTTTTAGAGAAGCCGAAATTGATTGCCTTTACAAACAAATTCAAATATAGCAAAGTTGCACCATTTTATAATGAGATTGCTTACTTTGGTTCTAAGTTTGTTCAAACATTTGGCAAAGTAATTGAGGCACAATTTATTATTGCCCTTGTGAACTGTGCATTAACAACATTTGCACTATGGATAATGGATTTTCCCCATTTAATGGGATTATCTATTCTTATTTTCTTTTTAGGCTTAATACCAGTTGCGGGCGTGATTATATCATTGGTGCCATTAAGCTTAATCGGATATACGATTGGTGGATTCATGCTAGTCATTTATTTATTAGTCGTCATTATGATTATTCACGCAATCGAAGCATATATACTTAATCCAAAGCTAATGTCATCAAAAACCAATTTACCTGTCTTCTATACTTTTATCGTATTGATTTTCGGGGAACATTTCTTTGGCGTATGGGGACTTATTGTCGGTATACCAGTGTTCGTCTTCTTACTAGATGTATTAGATGTGAAAACGACAGGAAAAAAGTCGGTAAAAGTGTAAATATAAGATAAAAGCTGTGCATAATGGTCTTGCCCCTGTCAAGTAGACAACATAAAAAGCTAAGCAGTGAGCGCGTGTCGATATTCAATCGGCGCGCGTTTCTTTAGTTTCTTTTGTCTTCGTTTGTAATTGTAATGGTAAATGTAATCCTCAAGAGCTTGCTCTAGCTCTTCTTCTCCCTTACACTTACTTATATACAGCTTCTCGGTTTTGAGGTGTGAAAAGAATGATTCTATACAGGCATTGTCCAGGCAGTTTCCTTTGCGAGAGTGGCTGCCTTCGATGCCATAATCCTTTAATCGGTTGCTGTATATTTTTGACGTGTACTGGAAGCCTTGATCCGAATGGAGAACGGCTCCAGCCACGTCTTTTTTCTTTGTCCATTTCTCTACCGTTTTTAACACAAGTTCCAAATCATTTCTTTGGGCTAGCTCCCAACTTACTATTTCGTTATTAAAGAGATCCTGTATGACCGATAAATAATAATATTCTTCGCCAACAGACACAAATGTGATATCCGTTACCATTTTTTGATTAGGTCCTACCGCCTTGAACTTCCTTTTCAGACGGTTAGGAAAGAGGTTAGAAGGAATATGACCATGTCGTTTTCTCTTTTTTCGGATGACTGATTGGATGTTCATTGCCGCCATCAATCGGTAGACCTTTTTGTGATTAATTAAATACCCGTTTTCATTTAATTCGTCTGTAATACGGGGTCGTCCATATTCGGGATGCATGAAATGTATGCCCAAAATGTGCTCTCGAATCTCTTGTTCATCCCTAACTTTTTCTTCTCGTTTATGATTGTTTTTTCTCCATTTGTAGTAGCTTGCCGGTTTGATATAGGCAATCTCCAACAGCCAGGAGACCGGATAGGTAACCCTTAACTCATCCACCAATTCATATTTCATTCGTCTGGGGTTTTCTCCTCCTTTACCAGATTTGGATACTGCTTTTTTAGAAATTCAACTTGTGCTTTCAAATAATCCCTTTCCTCTTCAACCGACTTAAATTTAGTCCTAGGCCTGCCTTTTAAAGGATTAGAAACTCCTTTACGCTCATCAAACGGGGCTCCTTCTTTCCATTTCTTAACCCACACTTTAAGCTGGCTACAGTGACGGATTCCCAGTTCCTCTGCCAATGCTTTATAACTTTTAGACCCATTCACATATTTCATGACGGCATTATGTTTAAACTCTTCCGAATAACTATTAAAAGTTTGTCCTTTCTTTGCCATAGAAAAATCCCCTCCAAGTAGTATTCTTTCCTTCATGGTAACATGAAGGTTTTTTTGAATGTCTACTTAAAGGGGACATTAACATAAAGCACGGCTTTTATTCTTCATTTTTCTCCTGAAGCTTTTAGCTGTGAATGACGGCATTATCGTTAAATCAGTTGAATTTGTACACCCCCGATTAATGAGGGGTACCCCTTCATTTATATTACCTCCGCACGAATCATTACTTTAAAATAAACTCAAGGGCTAGTAACAATCGATGAGAAATATAAAAAAGAAACCTCCTAAGTAGTTGTTCTCGTGAGGTTTCCTTATTGTTGATTTTGAATGGACTTTAAACCCGTTATAATTAAGAATAAAGCATATATAAGTAAGAAAACACCTGGAACAATTAATAATAACGCGCTTCCCTCCCTAGACTGTGCGAATTGTGTAAAATAGCCTGCGTAAGGAATAGTAAAGCCGGTATACTTAGCTGTTACATTGTCGGAAAGTACGAGATCTTTATCAATTGTATTATTATTATCTCCTTTTGTTTCATACATCGTGTGCACGCCACTATGGATAACCTTATGAATACGATGGGTAACAGGCATGCCTTCTTCACTTTGAAAAGTGATAATATCTTGCTTTTGTAAAGATTGCTTTTCATCCTGCTCTAGTGGTTTTACGGCAATAACTGCACCTGTTTGAAACGTGGGTTCCATAGAACCAGATAACACAGACTTTAATTGGTACCCTAAAATTGTTGGTTCCCCGCCTGATGCTTTAGCAGCAACAACAACAACCGCTAACACGATAACTATAACCATTAAGAAAACCGTCAAAGCCGTACTAAACCAATTAAGTACCTTTCTCATTTATTCAACTTCCTCTTCTTCAAGTGTTTGTTCAATTTCGTCATCAGAAGATGGATTTTCGTTACTAACTTCCTCTTCTTCCAGTTCTTCTTGGTTATGTTCAACATCGACGTTTTTTTCTTCTTCTTCAGTACTTTCGTTTTGCTCCTCCTGCTGTTGCTTATCTTCTTTTGCCATCTTTTCATCCTCTTGCTTTTCTATCTCTTGGTCATTTTCCTCTTCATGCTCATTTTCTGTCTCTCGTTTTTTTTCACTATTGCTTACTTCTTCATTAGATGACCAGACTTTACTCTCTACATTTACATCAACGGAGGTTGAATATGTATAACTTGCTTTTGTTTGCCCTATTAAAACTGAATGGAAAGTCAAAATGAGAGAATAGATAGACAGAACAGAGAGTAATAAAATGATTTTTCCATTGCGCTTCATGTTATATCCCCTTTTCTTTCAAGGGCTGGGGAACGATGATTATTTCCCCAGCATATTTATGTTTTAATTATTGAACGCCAACAGCGTTATAAGCTTGTTCAACTGCCGTAACTGCCGCTGAATCCTCACCATAGAGATCTTCTGCAGCATCGATGGCAGCTTGTCTCATCATGGCAAATGTTGAATTTGGTGTTAAATAAACCGATAAGGCCCGATAAAAAATTTGTTCCGTTTTCTCTCGGCCAACACCAGTTACTTCCACTCCGTAATGCTCTCCCCCTTCAGAGACAAGGTAAGCAGCTTTATTATTAATACTACTATTAATATGGACACCACCATTATCGAGAGAACCTGTATACCTTCTATCCCAATGATCTGGATAAGGTTGTTGTGTTCTATTCTCAATTAAACTAGCTGGGTCTTCCATAGAGCGTAATCCAATCGCCCCATTCGCCATAATATCTTCACCGATAATCCAATCATCTCGATCGACCATTGCTCCGAAAATATCAGCAAATGATTCATTCAACGCACCTGATTCATTGCGGTAAATTAACCCTGCTGTATGTTGAATGACACCGTGAGACATTTCATGTGCAGCCACATCAAGACCACCAGCTAGCGGATGAAATCTAATACCATCACCATCTCCATAAGACATATATACACCATTCCAAGAAGCATTGTTCCAATTATCCCCAACATGTACACGGGAGAGTAATCTTTGCCCTTGATCATCTACAGAGTTGCGATCAAAGGTTTTTTGGTAGTAGTCGTATGTCTTTTGAGAATTGGCATGAGCATCAACTGCAGCACCATCGGTAAATAACTTACTTCTACTAACAATATCTTCATTAATATTATTATCATAATCGTATGTAATGACCCCATCACCTCTTGTTTGGTCATACATCTTAAACAAACCATCAATGTAAGATGCCTTAAACATTTGTTTATCTCCGAATACACCATAACCAAATGCCGTTATTTCATTTGCTGCATTAAAGGAATCAATAATCTGCCCAGTCTCTAAATTTACAAAGTAATGCCAATACCCTACTTCCGGAGAGGTGGTGGAAGCTTTCACAAGATAAACAGGATAATAGTTATCATTAAACTTGTAAATGTATTTTTCTGCTGTTATTTCACTATCATATTGGTTTACTTCGCCAATTGATGCTTCTATTCCTGCTGTTGCAATGGAAATAGCCTTTTTTTCACTTATTTGGTCGGTTGTAGCTTTTAGGTCAATATCGATGTCTGAAACGACTTCACCATAAAAAGTAACTTTATCAGTATCTTTTCTAATATTAAAAGTTTGTTCTGCTCCATATATAGGAATACCTTTATATAATTGTTGCAAACGATAGTGATGAAAGTTTTCATTTTTAATAAATTCATAATCTTTTATTGTGAAATTTTCGCTCATTTGTTTATTAGATAAATTGAATTGCTTACTTTTAGAAAGTAGATAGCTTTCAAGTATTTGTTTAGGCTCAACAGTCTCACTTACCTTCATATGCTCAGTAAGCTGAGATGATTCGCTATACAGTTTGGTTTGTGATTCATTTGCATAAACTTGCCCTTGAATAGGACTCGCTAGCATCCCTAAAATGAATGCTGTTGATAATACTTTCGTTTTTATCGACATGCAAAAACGCCTCCCCATTGCTTATTTTCATTTACTCTACTTCTCCTCACCAGCTGTTTGTGAAGCATTAAATACCCATTCTAGATCTAACTGATCCCCTTGGAATTGGTTTTGATCTTCACCGTTTTCAACAAATTCGAATTGTACCCATATCTCATTTGTTTCTCCTGGAGCTAGGCCACTATTCTGTTTCCATAAAGGATCCCATAGGTCTCTTTGAACAATATCAGGGTCCATATTCTTTAATTCATACAAAGTTGTCTCGAAAATAGGTTCTGACTCTTTCTCCCAATTCCACAAAAAGTTTACACGAATATGTTTGCCGAAATCTTCTGTATTATCAGATAATTCATCCGATACTTGGTAATTTGTGAGCAGGTGAACGGATTCAATTGGCAACGAACCACTATTACTTAAAACAAGCTCTCTCGTGACTGTGTCACCCGGTTTGATGTTCTCAACTTGAAACACAACCTCAGGATTAATTGATAAGTCTAGTGTGCCAGCAGCAAATACATGATTCGTCGTTACTTCATCGGAAAAATAGGCAAATGTTCCTCCTCCAACCAGAGCCAATCCAAGTGCTGCTGACATCATCCCAGATGCAAGCTTTCTTTTCACTCCCATAGTAAATCTGCTCCTTTCAACCCTTTATTTAGACTTTTCTTCATTTGCTTAGTCTTATAAGAAAAGCTTACGTCAAACATAAAGGAATCAATGGTTGGAATTAAGTTTCCTATGCCCTATTTAAATATAGTCATATTCCTTCATTTTTCACATTTTTAGTAAAAATGAGGTATTTATTACCATTATTTTAGGCGGAAAAAGTGATTTTTCAAGCTTACTATTAGCAACCCAATCATATGCAAAGCTTGTTATCCCCTTTGCCCGTCTCCTACCTATTGTATATAGGTATTTGTCTAATCCACTATGCAGTTACGATATTAATCTATCATTGACAGAGAGAGTTGTATATGGAGTTATTTAATATTAAGAGAACAGAGCTAAAGGGGGATTGGACCTCATCAAATGTTCCATATGAGAAAATCCATTTCCCCTATAAAAACTTTCTACTTAATGTGCTTAACGGTTTTATACCGCCAAACTCCATTTTCCATTCCCTTCTCTACTTTGTTCTTTTCTTCCAAATAATCTAAGTGACCAATTACCTCTGACATAACAAGGCTGAACTGCGTATAATATTTGTCCGGGTAAAAATACCGGGCAATTTCACTCGCTGTTTTTTCTGCTTCAGAAACATAGGATAGGAATTTTTCAGCTTTTCTTTCTATCCCTTTCAACCTTTTATGTATAAGTAGATGTGGATTCGTTATTTGTTCACCATTCCCACTATAACAATAGTCAATATCATAGGTTAAACATTTTTGCAGTGACTCCACATACTCAAGGACCGTCTTTCTTCTTTCACCATTCATATAAGGTTCAATTAAAGCATTACTTGATATATGGGCGATAAGGTGGTCTCCACCTAACATCACATTGTTTCTTTCATCTATTAAAGCGATATGATCAGGAGCATGTCCTGGTGTTTCAATTACTTTTCTATTAATAATATAATCATTTTCACTTAACGTTCTATAATCAGCATGCAATCCCTCGTTTTGTTTTTCTATGACGATATTCTTGAGCTGCTGTACTCTTTTTTCACCTTCCTTGCCACAACCCATTTCACGATATAATATTTCATAAAAGGAAATTCTTTTTTCAAAAAATGACTTTTCCCTCTTTAACCGAGGAATCGCTTCAGCATGAACATAAACGGGGATGTTGTGTTTTTCAATAATTCTAGTAATCAAGCCTGTATGATCCTCGTGTGAATGGGTAAGGATGATTTCATTGATATCCTCTAACAGAAATTGATGGCGCTGTAATAGTTGAAGAAATTGCTGCCAACATGCTTCATGATTAATTCCAGCATCTATTAAAGTTAATCCTTTACTACCTTCTACAAGAAAAAAATTAAAAGAACGCAAATCACTTTTTGTCGGTATGGTTATTGGATAAATCATTTTATTCCCCCTACTAAACTATTTATCTCAAATGTTTGAATGAGCACTCAATCGAAATGTCTTATTTCTCTAAAAATTCCGCTGGCAATGATTATCTCTTAAGTTTTTTTATACAATATAGTATAATAAGTATGATTGTCAAACCGGCCATTGCCACGCGAATATTGACTATACTTGAGGTGATAGAATGGAATTTCATGCTGAATCAACAAAAGATAAAGTGTTATTTTTATTAAAAAAAGAGTCTTCCATGTCTGTCAACGACCTTAAGGAGCGCCTGAATATTAGCCATATGGCGGTGAGAAAACATTTAACCGGATTAGAGAATAGCGGTTTAATCGCGTCCAAAGAAACGAAACAAGCCTTAGGTAGACCGACTCAGTTCTACTATTTAACAAGTAAAGGCGAACATTATTTTCCAAAAAATTATGAAGGTCTATCACTTGAATTTCTCTTTGATATTGAAGAATTGTATGGCAGTGAAGCGATTGAAAACTTATTTATTAAACGAGAAAAGCGACTAGTGGAAGAGTACGAACATAGATTACAAGAACAAGCCCCTGATATGAAAATGCAAACATTATTAAACATACAAAATGAAAAAGGCTATATGGCAAACTTGTTGAAAACAGGAACAGACGAATATGAGCTTACAGAATTTAATTGTCCCATTCTTTCCATTGCCCAATCGTATAAAACAGCTTGTCATTGTGAAACCCAATTGTTCAAGCAAGCATTAAACACAAATCAAGTCCATCGTGTAAGATGCAAAACAGAAGGCCATGATCATTGCCAATTTAAAATTAAATTTAATTGATTCAACTATTACTTGCTAGAGTAATAGTTTTTCTTTTATATTCACCAAGTTTCGATTTCTAGGCTTTACTTTTAACTTAGTTTCTTTTATGTATTTATCTTTTATTGTGATACATCCCTATAAGAACAACAGTGTACATTTATCACTTTTTAAGCCCTTCAATATCCCTCATATTTTGCAATTATTTGTATATTCCCTTTACTTACATTTACACAATATGGAATAATTTTTCTGTTTGTCCACTCCTCTTATCTGTTTTCATAGGTGTTTTATGCATATTTTTTATTTGCTATTCTTTTTCTATATTCCTCAGGTGTTTGGTGTTTTTGGTATTTACTTTTACATCAGTAAATTCTTAACTATTTCTTCCCTCTCATTTTGCATATAAAAAAGACCCAAATTCAAATTTTGGGTCCCTGATCAACATCCTTATTTTGATGCTGCGAATAATTTGTTTACTTCATCCCAATTCACAACATTGAAGAATGCTTGAACATAATCTGGGCGTTTGTTTTGATATTTTAAGTAGTAAGCATGCTCCCAAACATCAAGACCAAGGATTGGTGTTTTACCTTCCATTACTGGGCTATCTTGGTTTGGTGTGCTTGTAATAGATAATTGACCATTTTCAGATACTAACCATGCCCAACCAGAACCGAAGCGTCCAGCTGCAGCTTTAGCGAATTGGTCTTTGAATGCATCATAGCTACCAAAAGCTTCTTCAATTGCACCAGCAACGTCACCAGTTGGTGCACCGCCACCGTTTGGAGAAAGAAGTGTCCAGAACAAGCTGTGGTTTGCATGTCCGCCACCGTTATTACGTACAGCTGTACGAATAACTTCAGGAACAGCGTCTAAGTTAGCAATTAGTTCTTCAATAGATTTGCTAGCTAACTCGTCATGTCCTTCTAATGCAGCATTTAAGTTGTTTACATATGTTGCATGGTGACGATCATGGTGGATTTCCATTGTTTGCGCATCGATATGTGGTTCAAGCGCATCATTTGCATAAGGTAATGCTGGTAATTCGTGTTTAGCCATTTTGAATTCCTCCTAATATGTAAAATCTATTTACACTCTATATTTTAGAATACCTTATCTACTTTTTCAACTAATAAGTATAAAAAGTAGCTAGAAAATAAAACTTCCTATTCCTACCTTCTTTTGTTAAAATTGGTATAAAATGAGTATGAGGATGATTTTATGAAAGCAGTCCTCCTTTGATTTCGATGGTACGTTAGCCAAAACATTAAATTTTTAACGCTGCGTTAAACAAGATGTTTAACAATTTAATGAGCATACACTTTCTCATCATGAATGCCTATCAATGTTAGGACCATCAGAAACAGGGATTTCTGAAAACATCTAAAGCTTACCAAACGACGGAGTTTCGATCACAAGCAAATATCGAATTGGATGATTAACTAACATGGTGTAAAGGTTATCAAAGGGGATGAGATAATGAGCGACCAGTGGTTAACATGGGCGAGGAAAATCCAAGCGATTGCACAATCTGGCTTAGCCTTTTCGAAAGATATCTATGATATTGAAAGGTATGAGCAGTTAAAAGAACTGAGTGCTGAGATCATAGGTGAGTACTCAGGACAATCAACAGACGAAATTGTGGCCGTATTAAGTAATGAATCTGGCTATCAAACACCGAAAATTGACGTACGAGGCGTTGTTTTCAGGAAAAACAAAATATTACTAGTGAAAGAAAATGTTGATAACAAATGGTCCTTACCAGGTGGTTTTTGTGATGTTGGCTTATCTGCAAGTGAGAATGTTATAAAAGAAATTCAAGAAGAATCAGGTTTTATTTGTGTTGCGAAGAAGCTCATTGCCTTGTTGGATATGAATAAGCACCCGCATCCCAAACAAATCTTCCATTATTATAAAATATTTATTTTATGTGAGATTACGGGCGGACAAGCTACCTGCGGAATAGAAACCGAAGCGATTGATTTTTTTCCTGAAAACAACTTACCTCCACTATCCCTTAATCGAAATACGGAAGAACAAATCAAAATGGCATTTGGCTACCTTAAAGATCCTCATACATTCCCCATCATCGATTAATCAAAGAAAAAAGCCCATTCCCATTTTTGGTTATGAGCCTTTTTCTTATGCGTCAATTGTTATCTTCTGTAATCGCTCTTGCCACTCTTCATCTGTTAAACCCTTTTCTTTCACGTATAAATTAT
This sequence comes from Cytobacillus kochii, assembly GCF_044790165.1. NCBI lineage: Bacteria > Bacillati > Bacillota > Bacilli > Caryophanales > Bacillaceae > Cytobacillus > Cytobacillus kochii. The sequence goes on from NZ_CP085254.1 coordinate 2,524,081, forward strand.
CAGGATGTGTGCGGCACTCATCCGAACAGCTCCGTAAATATTTATGTTCGTTTTCTTCTGTCGTCATAAAACGTTTATCACATTCAGGATTAGCACAATTAACATAACGTTCACAAGATTCACCAGTGAAATAGTCTTTTCCGACAATGGTATGTTCTTTCTGATTAATTGGCACACTGATTCTTTCATCAAATACATAACATTGACCGTCCCATAGTTCTCCTTGAACTTCTGGGTCCTTACCATATGTGACAATGCCACCATGTAGCTGATTCACATCTTCAAAACCTTCTCTTACTAACCAACCAGAGAATTTTTCACAACGTATGCCACCTGTACAATATGTTAAAATCTTCTTCCCAGAAAGTTGGTCTTTATGTTCACGTATCCAATCAGGTAAATCACGAAATGCTTCAACATCCGGTCTAATCGCCCCTCTAAAGTGGCCGATATCATATTCATAATCGTTTCTTGCATCAATAACAACAGTATCCTCTGCTTGCATTGCTTCAAAGAATGCTTTTGGCTCTAAATATTTGCCTGTGATCTCATTAGGATTGAGATCATCCTCAAGTTTTAATGTCACTATTTCTTTACGAGGTCTGACATGCATTTTCTTGAATGCATGTCCATTCGTTTCATCAATTTTAAAGACCATATCACTGAAGCGGTTGTCGTTTTTCATCATATCTATATACGCATTTGTTTGTTCTACTGTGCCTGAAACCGTACCGTTTATACCTTCTTTGGCAACAAGGATTCTTCCTTTTAATCCGAGCTCACGACATGCTTTTAAATGATGTTTACTAAAGGCTTCAGGGTGTTCGATTGTTACATATTTATAATAGAGTAAGACGCGGTATTGATTATTTTCTTCTGTCATTTCTTCCACCTGCTTATTTCTGTTCTTTCATTTGCGATAATAGTTCACTGGGTGTTTCACATTGTATAAACTCGCCATTAACTATTGCATATGGACTTTTCTTGCATTGCTTACAATGTGATTGGCATTCATATTGTTTGTAAGATACCTCTTTACTAGAAAGAAAAGGGCCAAAAAGTGCAAAGTCTTCATCAGTATAAAAACGATCGAGGTTCTTTTCACAAAATTCTATCGTAACTTGTTCTTTTTTTGAAAAAATTTTATTAAATAATCCCATTTACAACATCCTTTTTTAGATGTCTATTTCCTATTTATCCGTAGAATACTATACCATGCTTTGACAAGCATTTTCAAATAGATTTGCAACAATTACCTTTCCCTAATCTCATTCACTATAACTTTTAAACCGTTCGTCAAAGGAGATTTGCTCATACTAGCAATCATTTCTGCTCTATCCAATTCCATTTGTCTTAACGTTTGTAATAAGGAACCAATTGCTTCTTCCTCGATTACTTTAGCGAATCCTTTTTGTGCAAAAGACTCAGCATTTAACAATTGATCACCTCTACTTTGTTTTTTAGATAGGGGAATGATTAGCATGGGCATATTTAGTGCTAAGAATTCAAATAACGCATTGGATCCACCCCTTGTGATTACACAATGAGTAGCGGCAAGGATATGTGGTAATTCCTCATGAATATATTCAAATTGTTTATAACCTGCTTTCCCTAGTAAACTTTCATCAACTTGACCTTTTCCACAAATATGCACAACTTGATAGTTACCTAATAGATTTGGTAATTCCTTGCGAACTTGTTCGTTTATCTTTTTGGCACCTAAACTACCACCCATAACAGTAATAATTGGCTTTACACTAGAAAAATGAAGCAACTTTAGGGCCGTGTTTTTATCGCCGTTAAATATTTCTGGCCGTATTGGTGAGCCAATGGCAAACACTTTTTCTCGCGGAAAATAAGCATTCGCTTCTTCAAACGAAGTAAACACTTTTTCAGCAAACCGTTGGGCAATTTTATTTGCTAACCCGGGTGTTAAATCACTCTCATGGATAAATGCTGGTATTTTTAGCATTTTAGCAGCAATTATTACGGGGACTGATACAAATCCACCCTTTGAAAAAAGCAAATCAGGTTTTATCTGTTTTAAGATTCTCCTTGCGTCAATTACACCTTTCATGACGCGAAAGATATCCCTTACATTCTCTAAGTCTATATATCTTCTTAATTTCCCACTGGAAATTGAAAAATAAGGGACCTCGGTCTTTGCGATTAACTCCTTTTCAATGCCTGTTTTCGAACCTATGTAAAAAAAATCGACTTCTTTCTGTAATTCTGTAATAAGGGCGAGATTAGGAGTAACATGCCCCGCTGATCCCCCTCCTGTTAAAACTACTTTTTTCTTAGCCAACATCAATCATTCTCCTCATTCTCTTATTTATAGGTCTTACTGTTATTTTATTTTCCTAACCCCTCCCATGCAAATTTGATTTCTTCTATTTCAGCCTGAGCTCCTCCCTCATCATGAACATCAATAAAGCCAATTGCTCGGTTTAAACTTGTGCCTATTTGATTCAGTTCATTTTTCTCTACAGAAAACTGCACTCGCATCTGAACAGTTAAAAACCCTTCTTTGGCTCTATTGATTTGTTTTTTTGCACTTTTCCAATCGCCTTCGTGAATTGATTGTTCAACTAAAGAAAGCGTCCCTATTACATCATCGCCATCAACAAGTGGTTGTTTAAGAAAATCTCCAGACTTCATTGTAAAAATAAAAATAGCCAATATAAGTAATGGAATCAATTTATAAAGAATAAACTCTTTCATTTACTTCAATCCTTTAAAATCTGTTATATCTACGGGTTTTTTCATTTTATCATGATAAGCGTCAATAAAGAGCATCCCGTTGCTATCAATAATCGCTAGAAAGATATCACTAATTTTTGTATATCCACGATTTTTTAATTCTTTCATCAGCCATTCCTCAGATTTTTGCAATTGCTGCAAATTATTGCGGACAAGCACACCATCATAAATTAATTCCGTCCCTATTCCTTTATATGTAGACTTTAACTGTAAATCTCTTGGGGTAACTGGTAAATAATCCGCTTTTTTTAACACGGATATTTGCCCATCTTTTTCTACAATTGCATAATCTACCTCTTTTAAATCAAATATCCCTTTTTCTCTTAGTTGTTCTTGGAGATCAGAGATACGGTAACGCAGTTTCTTCATAACTTCATCCATAATTTCCCCATCCATAATAACGATGACAGGCTCCCCATCGAAATAGATTGATGCTTGTCGCCACTTCATTGTTACTTTTTGCAGACATAATACAAGAACCGTCCATGTAAACAGCCCCACCCAATATGGCCAAGCATCTGTCGCGATGTCTGCTGAAAGATTTGCGGCCATAGAACCAATCGAGATACCTAAAATGTAATCAAAGAATGTGATTTGACTCACTGTTTGTTTACCTAAAAATCGTGTAAATATAAGTAATGTACCAAAAGCAATAATCGACCTTACAATAACGACCGATGTCTCATTCATTGACTTCACTCCTACAATCATTGCCTTTAGTATGAGCAGAACTAGAAAAAGTATCCAGAAAACCTTTGAAGTTTGAGGGGAGTAAATAGATTTTTTACAAATGAATTTTTTTGTATAGATACAAGGGTTCTTATTTAAAGGAACAAGATTCTCGCACCATTTTCACAAGTTTGTTTGCTTAGTTAACATCTATTTAATTTTATTTTGTTAGTTCCACAATAGATTGCTCGGTTCTGTATGATATCATCTCCAACCAAGGTTTGCTGTAAAATATAATGTTTATCTTCCGTCATTTCTTAACGAGTCTGATTCATCATTCTTCTATGCAACTGATTCTCTCAACTTAAACTTTTAATTACCTAGATAATGTTTTATCCTTTGTCGATTAATATGCACAACACAAAAAAATGAAGCCTCATTAGACTTCACTTCATTTTTCCTTATATATCTAATTCTAAGAAAATCGGACAATGGTCACTACCCATTGTTTGACAGTGTGCACCGGCATCTTTGATTTGTGCTTTTAATTTTTCCGACACGATAAAATAATCAATTCGCCAGCCAATATTCCGCTCTCTCACTTTGGCCATGTACGACCACCATGTATAGACATCCGTCTTTTCTGGATAAAGGTATCTGAAAGAATCGACAAACCCTGATTCAAGGAGACTTGTCATTTTCCCACGTTCTTCATCAGTAAATCCTGAATTTCCAATATTGGACTTTGCATTCTTCAAATCAATTGTTTGGTGTGCAACATTTAAGTCCCCTGTATAAATCACAGGTTTTTCCGCCTCTAACGAAAGCAAATATGTTTTTAAATCATCTTCCCATTGTAAACGATAGTCTAATCGGGAAAGATCTCTTTTTGAATTCGGTGTATATACATTTACAAGGTAAAACGTTTCAAATTCTAACGTAATAATTCTACCTTCTTCTTGTTCTTCGTTTTCCCCTACGCCATATTTTACTGATAGAGGTTTTTCTTTAGTAAAAATAGCGGTTCCTGAATAGCCCTTCTTAACAGCATAATTCCAATATTGATGATAGCCATTTAAATCTAATTCTATTTGACCTGCTTGAAGCTTTGATTCTTGTATACAAAACACATCCGCATCCACTTCTGCAAAAAAGTCGAGAAAGCCTTTTTTCACACAAGCACGCAAACCATTTACATTCCATGACACAAATTTCATGTTGCTAAACTCCCCTTTTTCTCTATCTGTCCCTTCTTATTCTATAGGAAGTTTGTCTTTGATAAAAGCCTTGTGATTTGCTATAGTTTTTACGTATAGTTTGAAGGAGGAATACTAATGGCCGATCATCAATTTCATTTAAAAGCACACTTTCCAGGATTACGAAATAGCGTCGGAACAATCGAAAGTGGACAACTGCGTACAAAAGTATCTATTCCACCTGAAATGAACGGTCCAGGAGTAGGGACTAACCCAGATGAAATGCTTCTAGGTGCTGCTGCCACTTGTTATATCATTACCTTAGCTGCCATGATGGAAAGAAGTAAAGTAGAGAAAAATGATTTATCGATGGAATCAACTGCAATTGTTAACGAAACGAATGGCGTCTTAACTTATAAGAAAATCATTCATAAACCAACCATCGTACTTACTAACCGTGATAATGAACGTGACAGAGATCTTGCTCTGAAATTGGCTAAAAAAGCAGAAGCATCCTGCATGATTTCGCGCGCCATACAAGGCAATGTAGATATTGAACTAGAAGTAACCATTAAATAAAAGTATCGTTTTCAATCCACGTCTCTTACGGGTTTTCCCTAGAGGCGTGAGGATTTAATAAAACGACGCCAACCACCTCTCCGTGATCTCTACAAATCTTTTGGCTGCTGGTGACAGATTAAACTTCATCGCTAATCCTAATATGCGATAGCTTTCTTCCTTTAATGGCATTACCACACAATTTTTAGGAATGGTTTCTAATAATAATTCTGGTAATATGCTTACACCAAAATTATGAGCAACCATTGACTTAATTGAATCTTCCGCCATTAATTCAAAGCGAATATTTGGTTGGATCTCCGCTTTAGCAAATAAATCTTTTACTTCATGGTACCCCCCATATGTCGGCATGATAAAAGGAATATCCTTTAACTCTTGTACGCTTATCTCACTTCTTGTTGAAAAAGGATGATCTGTTGACACAATACAACGCAAACGGTCCTTTTTTAACGGAATAACATCAAAATGACTGGAGCTATCGACATTAATAAAGCCACAGTCTAATTTTCCATTAAGAATCCAACGGTCAATCGCTTCATAATCTCCTTCAATTAATTCAATACGGATATAAGGATAACTTTGCTCCATTGATTTAATGATTTCGGGTAACCAAGTAGATGAAACACTCGTAAATGTACCTACTTTTACTGTTCCTTTCATCAAACCCGTTATTTTTGCTGCCTCTTGTTGTACTTGTTCGTCATAGTGTAACACCTTACGAATACTTACAAGCATGCTTCTTCCTTCATTCGTCAATGTTAGCCCACCTCTTGAACGATGAAAAAGCGTGAAACCTAATTCCTTTTCTAAATTAGCCATCGCATGACTGACTGCAGATTGTGTCATCCCTAGTACTTCTGCTGCTTTCGTAAAACTTTGAAGCTCAGAAACCTTGCTATAAATCTCATATTTAACTAAACTCATCTCGCTACTCCTTTTCATGAAATTATTTCATATAAATAATGAAAAAGATTCGTTTTATTAATGTTAATAGATTCATTATAATACATGTAGAAAATCATGAGAATGGAGAAATGGTTATGAGTATGCACACGAAAGCAACGATTCTTTTAGTGGTGGTGAATTTTTTCTGGGGATTATCTTATATTTTTATGAAGATGGGAATCGCGTCGATTGAACCATTTAACCTTGTCGCATTAAGATGTTTAATTGCCTTTGTAATTGCCGCTACCTTTTTTTATCGTTCTTTACGGCATGTAAATATGGAACTTTTATTTTACAGTTTTCTATTAGGCTTCTTATTATTACTTGTGTTCTCTTTAGTTACTGTTGGCTTGACGATGACAGATGCTTCTAATGCCGGATTTTTATTAAGTATGACGGTCATATTCGTTCCGGTGATCCAAAGTATTCTGCAAAGAAGGTTACCAATCGTGCCAGTTAGAATTGGCATCATCATTACATTTGTTGGTATTATCATCATGACAATTACACAATCATTATCATTCAATTACGGTGATATTTTATGTATGCTTTCCGCACTCGCATACGCTATTCATATTTTGATTATTGGAAGAGTCACTAAGGATCATGAACCCATTACAGTTGGTATCATGCAACTCGGCTTTGCTGGTATACTCGCTCTTGTTTTAAGTAGCTTTTTTGAATCACCAATCCTACCACAAAACACAGTTGCTTGGATGAGTATACTTGGACTAGCGATCCTATGTAGTGCCTTTGGCTTTATTTCCCAAGCTGTGGCACAAAAACATACCTCACCAACACAAACGAGTTTAATGTTTTCGCTAGAACCTATATTCGCTGCCGGTCTAGCTGTCATTATTCTTGGTGAAGCATTTACCATTCGAGATATCATAGGTGCTTTTTTAATTATTTGTGGTGTGATTGTTGCGACATTAGGGAGCTATCGAGTGCCTGTTAAGGTAAAAACTGAGCAAACAATGGAACAAAAAACAGAAAAAATTCTACTTTAGTACAGCCATTAACTTAATATGGAAAGGAGGAAGTTTATGTTATCACTTCGTAGAGTCTTAAAATTACGTGATTTAGAAATCTTTCATGTATGGAAGCAAGAACATTTCTTATCTTATGTAATCATTGAAGATACTAGAAAACCATTTACAAATGATGATAAAAAACTAGAGCCGCTATGTTATATGGAAGATGAAGATATTGATGAGATACTAAATGTTTTCAGAATTTCTATTATTAATGATGAAAAGTTAAACGAAGAGGATTCGGAAACACTACGAATATATTTTTCGGACTTCGTTAACAAAACTCACTTAACAAATTTTATTATGAAGGAATATATTCAAGAAGATTTGTATGAGAACGAAGACGATATAAAATCCTTTAATAAAATCCTACAAAGTATTGGTTCAAATTATATAATAGAAGAATTTGATGAAAAAAATTGGATTTATTTATCACAAGATTAAGGTTTCTAAAAAAAATAGAGCCGTTCACTTCGTTCAGAACGACTCTACTTTTTTAATTTTTTTAAAATGATTCTATATCAATAACCTTTTTTCATCAAATACACACATAATAAAAGTGAAAGAACGATAAAACTAATTAACGCCATAAAACCGCCTGTAAAAGAGCCTGTTGTTGTACTGAAAAAGCCAACAACCATTGGCCCAGCAGCTGCTACTAAATAAGATACACATCCGAATGTACCGCTTATTCTCCCCATCACTTGGGATGAAGCGACTTCATGGAGCATCGTCATGGTTATCGGTGCTGGCATGTATAATACACTTAATAGAATAATTGTAAGTAGAATAACGATTGTAGTATTCGTAGTGTATAAGAAGCCTACGAAGCAGCCTATGATGATGACACTTGCTACGGCGACAAATATAGCCCGTTTCATCCATCTATCAGAAAGATAGCCACATACTAATTGAACGATGATGGCAAGAGCATAACCCGCTGCATTAATCATAGCTGAATTAACAAAATCAATCCCCTTTGCTTCTGTTAAATAGCTTGGCAAAAATGTAGAAAATCCAAAAAAACCGATTGAGACGCAAGCATATACTGTTGTTAATATCCAGAACAGAGGACTAGTTAAAACAGATTTAACACTTCCTGTATCGATGTTAGCAGTCTTTTTCACTCCTTGTCCCTTTTCTATATAGTTCACTTCTGCAGCATTAGTTGCATAATGTTCAGATGGTTTGTTTCTAATCATAAAAATAAATATGGCCAAACAAATAAAAGAAATAATCGCTAGTGCGAAATAACTTTCTCTCCATCCAAAAGAGGCGGCAATTAATGCGATCGCTGGAATACCAATAACTGGTCCGATTGCATTCCCTGTAAACCAAAAAGACTGAGCTTTCCCTTGTTCTTGTTGCGGAAACCACTTAGCAGTTAAGGTAAGTGCAATGGGGTATAAAACACCTTCACCTACCCCTAGTAATGCTCTTGACCATAATAATGCCGTAACCGATGTAGCTACTCCACCGATAATCATCGCTATACCCCAAATGGCTATACCAATCATTCCACTCTTAAATGCGCCGATACGGTCGACTACAAATCCCCAGAAAAACTGCCCTAATGCGTATGTAATTAAAAAGACAGAACTTAATGTTCCCTTGATCACATTATCACTAATAGCTAAATCTTGTAAAAACTGTCTTTCTGCAAATAGTATATTAATATTAGATTTATCGATCATTGAAACCGTGAACAGTAGCATTAATGGTAGTGAAATATAAATCCACCTAGCATTTGTTGCCTTTGTCATGTTTTCTTCGTGTAGTACATTTGCCTTTTGCATAGTTGAATCACTCCTTGTGAAAATTGGCATGTTAGTAGAAGAGTGATATAATAAATACACTCTTATTGATGGCTTTCCTAGTAATCTTTAAGATAGAACAGGTATCTTGCAATCAAAGGGATTTCCCACAAAATCCTTTGGAAGATACCTGTTTTTTTCCTTTAATTTGTTTGTAGTGTTTGAAAAGATGCCTCTGCTTCCTTAATCCATGTTCTTAACTTATTTGGACTGATAGGTAAATCATTTGTTTTAATTTCTAATGGATGAAGTGCATCTACAATTGCATTTGCTATTGCAGCTGGTGGCGCGATGGCACCCCCCTCACCTACACCTTTTATCCCTAGGCGATTTCTTGTTGATTTAAATTCCTGGTGTGCTTTTGCCACCGTTGGTACTTCCATCGATGTTGGTAATAAATAATCCATATAAGTACCGGTAAGCAATTGCCCTGTTTGGTCATAGACGATTTCTTCGTAAAGAGCTGAACCAATTCCTTGTGCAATACCGCCTTGCACTTGACCATCAACAATCATCGGATTAATAACCGTACCACAATCATGTACAACACTATATTTCTGTAAATCTACAAAACCTGTTTCTTTATCAACCTCCACTTGTGCCATATGAATCGAAGCAGCAAATGTAACGGTTGGAGGGGCAAAATAATGTGTTACTTCTAAGCTTGCTTCCATGCCTTCTGGTAAATTCCCTAATTTAGCAGGCAGCGCCGCTCGCCCCACATCTTGATAGGTGACAAACTTTTCAGGAGAAGTCTCTGCATATATTTTCCCTTCATCAATGACTAAATCTTCATCCGTTTTTAGCAAATGTGCAGCGATTTTTAACACTTTCTCTCTCATTTTTAATGCTGCCTCATAAATAGCTGAACCTGCATTTACTGCGCTTCGGCTTGCGTAAGTTCCTTGACCCATTGGCAACACAGTTGTTTCGCCAACTCGAACAGTAATATTTTGCGGATTTACACCCAATCCGTCTGCTGCAATTTGTGAAAATACTGTTTCATGCCCTTGTCCTTGAGGGGTACAGCCTAAATAAGCTGTTACATGACCAGAAGGGTCAATAGAGATATGTGCCCCTTCATAAGGTCCTGCGCCCGTACCTTCTACGTAAGAAGAGATGCCGATACCAACTAGCTTACCTTCTTTCTTCTTCTCTTCTTGTTCTTTTCTAAAAGCATCATAGTCAACTAAATCAACTGCCTTGCGTAATGCATCAGGATAATCGCCACTATCATAAATAAGCTGATGACCATCTTTTACTAGAATTCCTTGATCATAAGGCATGTCTTCAGCTTGGATCATATTTTTCTTCATAATTTCGATTGGATCTACTTTTAATTTTCTTGCGACGATATCGATAATTCGATCCATTACAAAGACTACTTCAGGTCTACCTGCCCCCCTAAATGGGACATTAGGTGTTTTGGTCGTTAAGATGACTTCACATTCACTATCATAATTAGGGATTTTATAAGCTCCTCTTAAATGATAGGCACTATTATAAGCACAAGTTAAGGCGAAGAAATTAACAGCACCACTATCAATCACAAAAAAATCCTTAATTGCCGTAATCGTTCCATCCTGTTTAAAAGAAACTTTCACATCATGGATTTGATCCCTAGATTGCCTTGCACTTGTTAAATGCTCCATTCGGTCCTCTACCCATTTTATCGGCCTCTGCAATTTTTTAGCCAAGTAAGGAATAACAATCTCTTCTGGGTGAACACCTCCTTTTGGTCCAAATCCCCCTCCAACATCAGGTGCTGTAACACGAATACTTAAATCGGGTAATGACAAACAATGTGCTAGAGTAGATCTGATTTCATAAGGCATTTGCGAAGACGACCAAACTCTCAGCTCTTGATTTCTTGTATCAAATTTCGCCACTACTCCTCTTGTTTCTAACGGATTTGATCCGAGTCGTGGGGTGCGAATTTTTTCATTTATTATATAGTCCGCCTCGGCAAATGCTTGCTCAACATTGCCTGTTGTCACATGAAAATGGGACTGAATATTACTTTCTAAATGTTCTTGTATGAGAGGTGCACCCTCTTTTCGTGCCTCATATGGGTCAACAAGGGGTTGTAGCGGCTCATACGTTACTTCAACTAGATCAGCTGCATCTTCGGCGATGTAACGATTTTTCGCCACAACTATTGCTACAGATTGGCCAACGTATGTAACTTTCTTCTTAGCCAAAATATCTTCATAGTTAAAGTTGATTGTTGGCGATATAGCCTCAACTAAATTGGGTGGCAAAAAACAATGTGATTCAAATTGCGTCAATGGTTTGATGTCTTCAATATCTTTTGCAGTAAATATACCATAAACACCCTCTATTGCTTTTGCAGCCTCTATATTTATGTCCACAATCTTCGCATGTGCATGAGGGCTTCTTACAAATACTGCCTCTGCCATATTGGTTAAACTAATATCGCCTACAAACATGCCCGTTCCAGTTAAAAGGCGATAATCTTCCTTTCTGTGCATGCTTTTTCCGATATATTTATGCATGTTTCTCCCTCCTTTTATACCGTTTGATGTGTAACTTGCTTTACTGCTTTAACAATATTGGCATAGCCTGTACAACGGCAAAGATTCCCTGAGATGGCTTCTCGAATTTCTTCTTCTGTCGGATTGGGATTTTCTTTCGTAAATTGCGTTAGTGTCATTAAGAACCCTGGTGTGCAAAATCCACATTGGAGGGAATGGCAATCCGTAAATGCTTGTTGAAGAGGATTTAATTGACCATCTTCACCAGCAAGTGATTCAACCGTTTCAATTGTTGCCCCATCTGCTTGAACAGCTAGCATTAAACAACCTCGAACCGCTTCACCGTTTAAAAGTATTGTACATGCCCCGCATACCCCATGCTCGCAACCGACATGTGTGCCTGTTAAAAATAATTCTTCTCTTAAGAAGTCTGTTAATAAGAGCCTAGGTTCTATATCTCTTTCCACTTTTTCTCCATTTACATTTAAAGAAATATTCACTTTATCCAACCTTCTCTTCTCCTTCCCATGCTCTTGCTATTGCTTCTTCTATTGCACGTTTTAATAGGGTCCCAATAAGTTCCCTGCGATAATCAGCACTTCCGTGCAAATCTCCTTCTGGGTCCACACACTCACTCGTTAATTCAGCGATTTCTTTTAATAAAGCTTCCGTTACTTTCTTTCCTATTAATAATTCCTCAGCTTCTTCTATTATAAGAGGAACAGGATTGACACCACCTACAGCTAGTTGTGCCTTTTGAATAAGTCCTTGATTATCTAGTTCAATTACTGCTGCAGCGATTGCTAAGCCAAAATCTCCATGTCTCCTCGCCACTTCTACAAAAGAATGCCCCACTCTCTCTCCTTGTATCATAATTGGAAAGCGGATTTCTTTCACTAATTGATTTGTTTGTAATGAAGTCAGGAGATAAGTGAGAAAAAAATCTTCAGGACCGACAACTTCCTCTTCATTCACTGAAGCAATAACAATCTCACCTCTTAATGTCGTCAATACACACGGTAATTCTGCCGAAGGATCACCGTGAGCTATACTGCCACCAATTGTCCCACGATTGCGAATTTGTTTATGACCTACCCACTTAATTGCGTCAATAAGCAATGGACATTTTTCTTTAATTAATAGTGAATTTTCCACTTCCACATGCCTTGTCAGTGCACCAATGGCGATATATCCATCCTCTTCACGAATATAATTTAACTCTTTTATACCGCTCACATCGATTAAAAACTCAGGGGTAGATAGCCTCATATTCAGTACAGGTATTAAACTTTGCCCTCCAGAAATGATTTTACAATCATCTGCGTATTCTTCTAGATAGGTTAGTGCCTCATTAACACTTGACGGTTTTAAATATTTAAATTTTGATGGTTTCATGCTCGTGCCACCCTTTCGTTACGCCTTTTGTAAAGTGATTTGTTTCTCCACATCTTTAAAAAAGTTTCCAGCAATAAATTTCGCCACACCGCTCATTACTCTGCTTCCTACACCTGCAATCATGCCGCCAACTTCAGCATCACATTCCCATTTAACTTCACACTTTTCTTCATCAACTGCAGTAATATAGCAATCCATTTTTGCTTTAACAAATCCTGGTTTTCCACTCCCTTCTGCTATTAATTGATAGTGTACAGGTGCTTCGATATCTTCAAGTTTTACATTTCCTTTGTAATCCCCTTTAACTGAAGCAATGCCCAATTTCATTTCAACATCATAGGTTCCGTCCTCTTTTAACACTAGGCTTTTGCATCCTGGAATAGCTTTTTCTAATATTTGAGGGTTGTGAAGAGCATCCCAAACATCTTTATAATTTTTTTTCATTTTCACTTGACCTGATAAGATCATTATTTTCTCCCCTTTATATTTTTTTGAATTGTGCTAATAGTAATAATATTAATTTTTTCGAAAAATTTTGTCAATAAAATGCGGATGTTTTTGTTTTGTTAACTAAATATCGTTTTTTATATAAAACATAAATATGTAAATAAGATTGTTTTAGATAAAGAAGGCTATTTTTTGTTTTGAATGTAAAACCAATATATTATTTTAGCTTTTCATACTCTTTTATTGTGTCTATATCTAATAGAATACCGCGGTCATTCACTGCAATTTCTTCCTTATATGGGATGGTCTGAATAAAGTTCTTCCCACTTTGTTGTTGAATCGAATGAATCATTGTATTGTTGATGTTTGCAAAATAGACAGGATGGCCAGGCGTTTGATCATATGATGGCCTTATAGATATTGGATGTTTCTTCTCTCTCGCTAACTGCTGCCCTCTTTGAATAATCATTTCACTTGTTTCCTTTTCTATAAAGGGGGCGTCTCCTAAAAAAACGAGTGCATCTTCCTTTGAAAAGGCAACTTTGGAAAGTCCTTTGTACAGTGAAGACGATTGACCATTGGCATAATCCGAATTAAAAGCCCAAGAAAAGGAAGGATTGTTTATCTTAATTCTTTCCATAATGGTAACTGCATCATGACCAATAACTGCTATCACTTCTTTACAATGTAACTTTAATACTTGTTCAATGACATAATGAAGCATAGTTGTCCCTTTAAATGGCAGCAACTGCTTCGTCCGCCCCATTCGCGTAGATAACCCTGCTGCGAGAATAATTGCTTTCATTGGACGTTTATGATGATTGGTGGATAAATTCCGCACCTTGTAGAAAGCCTCCTTTATGTCTTGTTCTAACTGCTATCACTTCAGCAACAATACTAATAGCAATCTCCTCAGAGGATACGGCTCCTATATCAAGACCAATTGGACTATGCATCCTTTGTAAGTCTGTATACGTGAAGTGACAACCTTCCAAATAAAGCTGATCGAGAATTTTGATACGTCGTGATTTCGGTCCTAAAACGCCTATATAAGGAGCCAGTGAAGACAGGGCAAATTTTAATGTCTGCTTATCTTTCTCAATATGATGATTCATAACGACAATATATGTACGATTTGTTACACGAATACATGCTGTGAAATCCTCTGGTCTAGCTATTATTCTTTCGGCATGAGGAAACCTTTCTTCATTGTTATAAAGGCTTCTTTGATCAATGACAACCGTTTTCATCCCGCATTCTGCTGCATATTTAACAACAGGTATCGCATCATGTCCTGCACCAAACACCATCAAAGTAGGTGATGGAACAAATACATCGAAGAATATGTCTACATCTAATTCATTCTCATCTTGTATCATTAAACTTTCTGTTTGCGGGTTGGATTGCCTTAACTTTTCTTTAGCAATGGATAAAGCAGCCAATTCCAATGCTTGGTCATGGAAAGATCCAATAGGGGATTGATTTTCCAGATAGCAAATCCGATAATTTTTTTGTGACAAACTAGCTTCCGTAATGGTCATTAAAACAGCAGCTTGTTGTTGGTCAATCGCATCTAGCCAAGCGTCAAAAGGCGCCAATTTCTTTTGCACATTCATCCACCTCCTCAATATTCTGTGTTGTATATATTATAGGTTCAATATAGATATGAACCGTTCCTGGACAGCCAAGACCTAACCCCCATACCTCGTCTTCATCTAAATGATACGTTTTAATTATTGGAGCTTTTGTCTTTATTACTTCCTTGGCTATTTCTGCTACATCTGCTTCTAAACAGCCCCCCGATATTAATCCAACAGTAACTCCATCCGCATCGATTAGCATTTTTGCCCCTTCTTTTCGATAAGCTGATCCTTTTACTTTAATAACTGTTGCTAGCGCACAAGGAAGCTTCTTGGCTTTTAGTTTTTGTATTGCCCTCATCACTTCCAACTGTTCATTAGTCATCGACATCACCCTCCAATGCGTATATATTTAATAGTACAAATAAAAATTGGAATGTTTTACCTATAAAACGAAGTTTCCGATATAGAATAATATAATCGTTACTTCTTGACTATGTCAATTAAATTTTTAGAAAATTTACAATAGATTACTATTTGAAATTTTTGACTTTTTATTACCCAACATACATATGGAGGTATTCATTTGAAAAATCCTACATTATCCAATTATTGGATTTCTCCTCACTCTCCCGAATGGTATAGGCAAATAAGCAAGAACGGAAATGCATACATATACCCATGGCAATCTACTATTGATTCACCTATAGCAGAGAATATCTTTGATCAACTTGTCTGTTTACATACACAAGATAAAGTTACCCTTGATTTTGGCTGCGGGGATGGAAGATTCACAAAAAAATATGCTTTATATGCCAAGCAAATGATTGGGGCCGATTCTTCTATGCAATTTATTCAGACGGCAATGAAGACAAAGCCCGAAAATACATCATTTATTGTTGCTCATTCAAAACATGTACTTCCTTTTAAACGAGCATTCTTTGATATTGCCATTATCCGCAAAGGGCCAACATCTATTTATCATCAATTACCTCTTTACGTAAAAGAAGGAGGGCTCATTTTAGGGTTGCACCCTGGTGAAAATGAGGGAAAAGAGTTATCAAACTGGTTTCCTAAACTTTTTCCAAACAACCAACATAACATACCCATTCAACAACATCTCACAAAGATCTTTACAAAGGCTCCTTTCAAGAAATTTGAAATTCACCCGTATCATACGATTGAATATTTACATTCACCGCTTGATCTCATCCACTATCGTTGCTTTGGACAAAAAGAAGAAATCTATCAAGTAGTTAGCTCCGACATACAAGAAATCACTAACATTTTCAAGAAACATCAAACCGTTAAAGGATTACCTATCACTTATGAACGATATATAACAATAGTACAAGTGTAAATCCCTTACAAGTCTATGGATTAAAGTCATTATTAGAATAAATCTGGGCCTACCCTGCATGTAGGTAGACCCAGATTTCATTCTCTTAAGCATAATCATGATTCTTAGTAGTGTGTTCCTTATAACTCTCGCATGTCTTTTATTTTCCATGTTTGTTTGCGGTGGTCATAATTGCTGGGTTCTTCTAAAGACAAGATTGGTAATCTTATATAACACGATGACTGATCTTTGATGAACTTTAAGATCATAAAAGACTAATCAGTACCTTGTTTATACAGCAAGGTATTGATTAGTCTTCTTCTTTAAATATTTCATGTAAATATCGCTCTCTATTTTCCAAGAAGTATTTCGTTATTTGGTAATGATCTGTTTCTTCATACGTTGTTTCCGCAATGCTACCTTCATCGAAATTTAGAATCGTTGCTCCAGGGAAGCCAAGTAGTATCGGAGAATGGGTGGCAATAATTAATTGGCTCTCTTCTGCTGAGACAATATCATGCATGATTCTAAGAAAAGCAAGCTGCCTTGCAGGCGATAATGCCGCTTCAGGTTCATCTAACAAATAGATACCCTCTCCATCAAAACGATTCAGAAAGAGTGATAGAAACGATTCTCCATGTGATTGTGCATGTAATGACTTGCCACCATAACCACTATATCCTGTTGGGCATTCCCGTTCTAATTCATCAATATGTGAAGAAAACTGATAAAAAGATTCGGCTCTTAAGAAAAAGCCATTTGTTAACTTCGGCATCCAAGAAAGCCTAATGTGGGGAGCTAAGGAAGATTCGGAGGCATGTAATTCATAACTATTACTTCTACTCCCTCCAGCCACATTAAAACCGCATTGGTGGGCAATGGCTTCTAATAAGGTTGACTTGCCAGAACCATTATCACCTACAAAGAACGTTACAGGTGACTTAAATTGAATTTCATCCATTGATGCAATCGTGGGAATGGATAAAGGATAGGTATTTTCATGACTACTACTTATTTTCTTTATTTTTCTTAGCAAGGTCTCTCCTCCTGTTTTTAGGATGTCTCACCTAAGCATTTACTAAAAATATGTTATTGTCTATGGTATGATAAACATATCTTTCCAGAATCGAAATTTCTCATAAGAAAAAGAAGGTCTGCACATGAACAAAAGCTATTCACTATTGCTAGCAGTTACTATTGCCGTAGCAGGTGGGGGCATTTTCACCCTACTTCATATCCCTGTAAGCTGGCTATTAGGATCCATAACAAGTATTATGCTTTATTCTATACTATCAAAGACGACGTTGTACTGGCCAAAATATTTTAGAAACATCGGGATCTTTATAATTGGATACAGTATGGGCCTTTCATTAACAAAAGAGGCGATGGTGTTCATCTTGCACCAACTACCCTCCATGTTATTTTTAACAGTACTCATTATTGGGTTCAGTTTAATTACTTCATTCTTCATTGCAAAATTAACCGGTATCCATTATCCATCGATATTGCTTGGTAGTATTCCTGGCGGTTTGTCACAAATGCTCGTATTAGCTGAAGAAACAAAAGAAATGAATGTGACTGTTGTTACTTTCTTACAAGTAGTAAGATTAATACTTATTATCTTTTTTGTTCCTTTTCTCATATTTGGTCCGTTCTTCCATAATGGCAGTAATATTTTACCGGATTATGAACATACAGCTAGCTGGCAGCAGTTATTACCTGACATTATTCCATTTATGATTCTATCATTTATTTTAGCTATTATTTTTAAAAAATGGAACGCACCAACCCCATTTCTTCTCGGACCTATTATTGCAACAAGCCTCATGACACTGCTTAATATTAATGGTCCTGCTTTACCTAACAGCTTACTTGAGATTGCACAAGTTTTTATTGGTATTAACATTGGTCTCATGATGCATCCAGAAAAGCTTGAAAACAAATGGAAATTATTAAGTTTAGGTATATTTAGCAGCGCTTTATTAATCGTCATCTCAATGATTCTAAGCTTTCTTCTTAGTCATTTTTATGAGTTTTCCCTTGCTACAAGCTTCTTAAGTTTATCACCTGGTGGAATGGATCAAATGGCTATTATTGCCCATGAAGTCGACGCACAGTTGGCTGTTGTAACCGGCTATCAACTCTTTCGGGTATTTTTCATCTTCTTTATTGTACCCCCTTGTTTAAAATATCTATTTTTACGATATAGGACAGTAAAAGGGTAACCAGTTGGTGACCCTTTTTGCCTATCCTAAATGATCTATCCTCACCTCAGGACCATTTACCTATTCCTTCGTAAATCTATTTTTTATCTACAAAATTCATTGTCGAAATAGTCAATTTCGTTATAAAGTGCCTACATTTGTGGAATAACGTCTTGTTTTGATATCTTTTGTCAGCAGGCAGGAAAAGACGGGCTACGATGCGGAATAGCTAATTATACGGAATTTATTATGTAGTTCGGAATCCCCTTCCGAAACATGAAAAATTACACTATGATGAAAGGGAGTTATTCATGAATCAAATTATGCAAGCATATACCATTAATGAAGTATCTAAACAGTTAAATATTCCGCCGGGAACATTAAGACAGTGGGAAAAAGATTTAAAGGATATATTAGTCATTCCCCGATCAAAAAATGGGGCAAGATATTATACAGATGAAGAAATTAGCTTACTAGATACCGTCAAAAAGATGCGTAATCAAAATTTAAGTCAAAAAATGATTCGCAGACTACTTAAGCAACATCTTGATTCAGAGTCAATAGCAGACCAACAAGAGAACCCCTTAGAAACATCATTGAATCCTATCCTACATGAAGCAACAACTGAGCAAGATCATCATCCTCTCAATATCGAACAGCTATCTATGGTCATGACACAATTCCAGGACCATTTATTACAAGAGATCAAGCAAGAATTAAAAACGAACTTTAAAAAAGAAGTTGTAGAAGAAATGAAAATGGAGCTTTCCAAAAATTCGCTTCATACAGTTAAAACCATTTCAGACTCCATCTATAAATCCAACGAGAAGACGAAAGCAGA
Organism: Cytobacillus kochii; assembly: GCF_044790165.1. Classification (NCBI taxonomy): domain Bacteria; kingdom Bacillati; phylum Bacillota; class Bacilli; order Caryophanales; family Bacillaceae; genus Cytobacillus; species Cytobacillus kochii. Next base: position 2,543,382 of record NZ_CP085254.1, read on the forward strand.
AATTCAAGAAATGACTGACGAATGGAAGCATGCTTCCAAACAAAGCTCCGGAGCGCTCGAAACCTTGTCAAAAAGAGTTGCGAAACAGTCGAAGCGAACGACAGACCAGATGCACTATATCACGAACAAAATAACCGAATCCTCAGAAGCATCCTCTGAAGAGTTCAAAACAATGATTCATTATATTTCTAGCTCGCAAGAATTAACAGGAACAGAATTTAGCAATGAAATAAATGAATTAAAAGAGAGCATGAATGCAGATCGTGATATTTATGTCGAAACAATGAGAAAAGAACATGAAGAATATTTACATCGATTACGTGAGCGAGAAGACGCATTTCAAGATATGATGCTGTCTTTCCGAGATGCCGCAGCGAGTAAGCAAGAAAAGAAATGGTGGCAAAAGTGGAAAAAATAAATTCGTAGGGGCGAGTATCCCCTCAATATAAAGGGGTTTTTATCAAATGAAAAATCAGCAAAAAGCGCATCATGTGGATGAATTATTAGTTACAATGGACAATGATCATCATCGTGTAGATTTTCGTCTAGATGAACTGGAATCGAAAATGGAGATGTTAAAAAGAAAACTTGAAAAATTTGAACACAAAATGCAAATGCTTAAAGACTAAATACACCTGATAATACCCTCTAAAAGAAGCTGGAAGAGAAGTATTGTATTCTAGCTAAGGATATATCCGAATGATTATGAGCATACAACTTCTAATCATTCGGTTTTTTTGTGTGATTTATATCCTATAGAATAGTGGAATGGAGCGGAAGACACTCGACTCCGACTAGAAATAGAAGGAAAGTGAGTGGCTGTAGTGCAAGAGGACGGACTTTTTTTACAACTGATTTTTTATAGTTCTTCATTTGTTATTGTTCATCTTTGAGGTTAGGTCATTTAGTTATGTCTCAGCCCTTTTTCTGTTATTCTTCTTAAAAGCGGTCCCATTCCCCGTTTATTCGGTGTATTATCTCTCCATTCAATGACTCCTCCTACTATGAGAAAGCCCAAATTTTTTTCTTTAAAACAAAACTATATTTTCATAAACAGATTATGTTATTCTGTAAATAATAGGAAATATATCCTTAGTGGGTAATTATGGATAAGTCAAATGAGTTGTTACCTATGTTTAACGAGACTATAATTTAGGCAATAAAGAGTAGTATCAAGGTTAGAAAGGAATTCTATTTTGAAAAAGATTAGTATATTTTTCTTAATATGTTTACTTATTTATATAAGTTGGCCGTCAATTCGTGAAGCTCTAGGGGATAAAACCAGCGAACACTTGAAAGAAATTCAATCAACTATTGAAGAAAAAGATGTTCAAGGCTTTACAGAAGATGCTGTTACTGCTTTTAATCAAATGATTATCAATTTTGAACAATGGATCCAGCCTTCACCTAATGACTCTCCTCCGGCAGAAGAGGAATCAGTCGAGAAGCCCGCATTATCTGAACCTGATAGCCAAACAATTTCAGTCTATAATTTTGAAATCGGTGAGAAGAAAGCGGAAGTTGAGAATACATTAGGATCCCCACAAAGAATTACCTCAAATGAATACGGTAGTAAATGGCATGCTTATCATGATAATTATCATCACTTCATCATGATTTCTTACGATGAAAATGAATTAATTAATGGCATCTATACGAATCAAGATTTAATTACTTCTAAAAACGGCTTTCAAATGAATATGACAAAAGAGGAAGTAACAGAGATATTCGGGGAACCGATTAGCGCGATTCGTAAAGGTATAACCAATTATCAATATGCAACCGACAGTAATTATGCACTTTATGAGGTCGATGATAGTTATTTAACGGTTTTCTATGATATTCATGAAAATAACCAAGTAACTGCCATTCAATTAATTGCTAAAGAGCTTGAACTTAATAAAGTTGGATTCTATGGTGAAAAAAGTGCAGCTTTAAAGGAAGGTTTTGAATTCCAGTTATTTGATTTAACAAATGCTGAAAGAGTTAATTATCATTTACCTACACTAACTTGGGATGATCCCGTGAAACAAACAGCTAGAGATCATAGTGCTGATATGGCTGTTAATAATTATTTCGGTCATGATAACTTAAAAGGTGAATCGCCGTTTGACCGGATGAATGCGGATGATATTCTCTTCCGAACAGCAGGCGAAAACTTAGCCTATGGCCAATTTAGTAGTATTTTTGCCCATGAAGGCTTAATGAATTCTGCTGGACATAGGAAAAACATTCTTAAAGAAGATTACCAACTTCTTGGTGTTGGCGTGGCATTTAATGACGATAACCAGCCTTATTTCACAGAAAATTTTTATACGAAAAGATAAGCATGCAGAACTGCTCTGACATGCTCTTTTTCATACTACAAACCATTTAATATAACTATTCACTCTTAAGACAAACGGTTAAATGAGCTTTGCTTTAATGATCATATCAGATAACATTTTAATAACCGAATCATTCATTTTTAAAGCAGATAATTTCATTCATGTAATAGAAGTTGCTACAATATGTACAGATACTAAAAAGAAAGTAGCTGAAAACGATGTCAACGATAAAATATTCTGTTTTAGATTTAGCACCAGTCCTTGAAGGTGGATCACCTAGTGAGTCATTGGCGAACTCGCGCGATTTAGCCAAACATGCAGAAAACTTAGGTTATACGAGATATTGGCTGGCTGAACACCATAATATGCCGGGGATTGCTAGTTCAGCCACATCTATTGTTATAAGTGATATTGCCCGCGCTACCAATACAATTAGAGTAGGATCTGGGGGCATTATGTTACCAAATCACTCTTCTTTAGTGATTGCTGAACAATTCGGTACACTCGAATCACTTTACCCAGGAAGAATTGATTTAGGCCTAGGTCGTGCGCCAGGTACTGACCAACTTACTGCGGCGGCATTAAGAAGGACACGACGAACAGATGCCGAAGATTTCCCTCAACAAGTGGAAGAATTAAGAACTTACTTTGATCCTTCCCGCTCAGAACAACCATTACCAGTTAGAGCGGTTCCAGGAGAAGGCTTGAATATTCCAATATGGTTACTCGGTTCAAGTGGTTATAGTGCGCAACTTGCTGGGCAGTTAGGTTTGCCATTCTCTTTTGCTAGCCATTTTTCACCGGACAATACACTACCAGCAATTGATTTATACCACCGGAGCTTTAAACCATCTGATGTATTAAAAGAACCTTATGTAATGGTTGGGGTGAATATCATTGCAGGGGAATCAAACGAAGAAGGACAATACCTAGCAAGTTCTCTTTACCAATCTTTCTTAGGCATGATGCGTAATAAACGTGGAAGGATGTTGCCTCCTGTTGAGAATATGGACGAAGTTTGGACACCTATTGAGAAACAATTATTACAACAACAATTAGGTTCTTCCATTATTGGTGGTCCTGAGAAAGTGAAAGAAAAGCTTGAAATATTCCTTGGCGAAACTGGCGCCAATGAGATCATCGTCAATGCTCAAATCTATGACCATGATAAAAGAAAAGCATCTTATCAGCATGTGGCGAATGTAATGAAGGAAATAAACGCTTAAGAACTTTGATCATCGAAAGCAAACATGAAAATTAGTTTACATGTTTGCTTTCGACCCCATTGTTCTCTTTCATACAGGGTCGTACTTAGAAATCTGCGTTGCTTGGCTTTAGTTATGGTACGGAGCACCCTTCCTCATCCCTCTTTTATCATCTTTAGCTTATTATTCATGTACAGCTTCAATATTTAAATATGTATATGGGTGAGAATCTGATTCACTTCCTATTTTCTTCCCTAGAAAGTGAATCAATTTTTGCTTCAGCTAACCGGCGATAAAGATTGCTCATATGGACCAATGAGTTAATCATTAATACCTCTTTCATTTCATTGTTCGGTTGGGAGATTTTTTCATTATAATTTTGAGCCATCGATTTCTCCATCCAGTCAACATTTTCATTAAATTGTTCTTCATTCTCATTTATCATGTCAATATACATATCATAAACGTCTTCTATATTCACCTCTTCTTTTTGCACTTCCTCGTTCAGACTTTCTAACGTTGATTTAATGTCCTGAATCGATAAAATGCCTTTTAGTTGATAAATAAGGCTCATCGTTAATATATGTTCTTTGCTGTAGCGCTTATTTTTAATGGGTGGTAATAGTTTTCCTTTGGCATAATTATTAATCATTGTTTTTGTTAAGATTTTCTCATCTTCATTTCGTTTATAAGAATGGTAGTTTTGTTCAAACAGTTGTATGACTTGATCCATATATAAAGCGATAGACGGAATGTCTTCCATGCGAATCGGCTTTCCTTGTCTGATTCTTTCTTGTTTTTCCATCATTTTATCCCTCATTATTTTTCTTCCTATCATACATCCTATCAATAGAAATGTAAATGTTGACTATATATTATAGTTAGTAGTAATATTATATATAGTATTAAAAACTACTTATAATATTATTAGGGGTGTTATCATGTCGTTTATAAGAGAACCCATCAATAGCTTAACTCATTTCGTTGGCGCAATATTGTCATTTATAGGTTTACTGGCGTTAATCATCAAAGCATCATTACATAACGGAACAAACATTGCCATATTCTCTGTTACTTTTTTCGGTATTAGTATGATGTTACTTTATCTCGCTTCCTCCACTTATCATGGGGTAAGAGCAAAACATACAGTTATTGCTTTCTTGAGAAAAGTTGACCATTCCATGATTTTCGTGTTAATTGCTGGTTCTTATGCACCTTTCTGTTTAATCGCACTTGATGGCGTATTAGGAATAAGTTTATTTGCTTTCGTTATAACGACATCCATTCTTGGTGTATTATTTAAAATGGTCTGGTTTAGTTGTCCTAGATGGTTATCCACTTTTTTATATATTCTTCTTGGTTGGGTTATCATCATCGCCTTCCTCCCATTAAGTAAAGCATTGAGTACAGCAGGACTCGTATGGTTAATTCAAGGGGGCGTATTTTACACAATCGGTGGCGTTATTTATGCGGTCAAACCTAAATTCATGGAATTTAAACATATGGGGTTTCATGAAATCTTTCATATCTTTATCTTATTAGGAACGCTTTGTCACTTTATTAGCGTATATGGCTACGTTCTTTAATTAATTGAATGGTCATAGGAATATTATGTTTGTGTATAAAATGAAGGGCTAAGTGAGATAGATGTCTATTCTGCTCATTTAGCCCTTCTCTATTCATTATTTAATTAGCTTTTTCAATAGCTTTAATGATTTTTCACTCGGATACCGAAATGGAAAATCCACTTTTGTTGTTTGCTTTAAGACGCTTTTATAATGCGTAAATGCATCAAAACTTGCCCGTCCGTGATAAGATCCAATTCCACTATTGCCTACACCACCAAATGGTAAATGTGGGGAACTTAAATGCATGACTGTATCATTGATACAACCACCACCAAAGGAAATTGATTGCAAGATTTTTTGCTGGACTTTTTTATCATCTGAGAAAAGGTAAAGTGCCAGCGGTTTCGGTTGTTCATTTATTTTGCTAATGACATCATCTAATTCCTTATAACTCAATACTGGAAGAATCGGTCCGAAAATTTCATCTTGCATAATTGGATCTTGCCAATTAATTTCAGTTAAGATGGTCGGTTCGATCAGATGATTTGATTCATCCACTCTCCCCCCATAAAAAGATTGACCATTAGTTAAAAATGTAGCAAGCCTCTTAAAATGCTTCTCATTGACAATCTTTGTGTAAGCCGTATTTTCGATTGCATTCTCTCCATAGAGACTTTCAATCTGAGCTGTAACTTCCTTAAGAAACTTGTCATGAATCTCTTGATGGACATAAACAAAATCGGGTGCTACACATGTTTGTCCAGCATTTAAGAATTTCCCCCATACTAACCTTTTGGCTGCATGGTTTATTTGGGCATCATGATGAATAATTGCTGGACTTTTTCCTCCCAGCTCTAACGTAACAGGTGTTAAATGATTAGCGGCTGCTTTCATAATGTGTCGACCAACTGCTACACTCCCAGTAAAAAAAATATGATCCCAAGATTCTTCTAACAAATTTTCACTAACTTCCACGCCACCTTCCACAACTGTAATATATTCAGCTGGAAAATGCTCCTCAATAAGATGAGCAATTAAACGAGAAGTGTGAGGTGTTAATTCGGAAGGTTTGATGACTGCTGTATTACCTGCAGCGATTGCACCAATTAATGGCGCAATCGCTAATTGAAAAGGATAGTTCCATGGTGCAATGATTAATGTATTACCATATGGCTCAGGATAAATCATGCTTTTTGAACCGAATGTAGTTAAAGATGATTTTACTTTTGCAGGTCTCGACCACTTTTTCACATGTTTAATTGTAAATTTTATTTCCTCTAGTAAAACAGCAATCTCTGTTAAAAAGGAGTCAAAAAATGATTTCCGTAAGTCTTTTTGCAAAGCCTCCGCTATGCTGTTTTCGTTCTTCTTAATTAAACTTCTTAATGTATATAATGCGTCCAATCGGTATGTAAGTGCTTTTGTTTTACCCGTATGAAAGAATGCTTTTTGCTGTGCTAAAATATTCTTTTCCATGCTCTTCCCTCTTTCTACTTTCAATTTTATATACCTCCTGCAGGAAAATGGTTTTACTCTCTTGAATATATACTAAAAAAATGAGGTGAACCCTATGCGAAAAAAACTGCCCTATATGATTCTTCTATTTGCTGTTCTTTATATATTTTTTATACCTGAGGAACCGACAATCCTAAAAATCTTTTTCAAATTAGTACCGATGATTCTTATTATTCTATACACCTATCGCAATCGGCAAGAAACTAAACCTATTCACTACTATTTTATTTTTTCAGGTCTTATTTTTTGTATGTTCGGCGACGCTCTACTCATTTGGTTTGTGGTTGGATTAACCGCATTTTTAATCGGTCATATATTCTATACGATTGGCTTTTTTAAGATTTGGGAATACTCTTTAGCTAGGTTTCTTTCTTTTATTCCTATTCTTGCCTATGGCATCTTTATGAGTTCGGAATTTGTGAAAGCACTTCACAACCGCAATGAAAATGAATTGATTATACCAGTCATCCTCTATATCGCGGTCATATCATTGATGTTTTGGTCTGCTATTATGTCAGGGCAATTATATGCCATCATTGGAAGTTTACTCTTTGTCATTTCTGATAGTGTATTAGCATGGAATAAATTTATATCTTCCATTCCTTTTTCCGGAAGTATTATTATGATTACCTATTATTTAGCACAATTTTTAATTGCTTTTAGCTTGTTTCATACAGTAAAACAAGTGAAGATACAGAAACCAAATTCACCCATAGCAACAAAAGGATAATTTTTCAAATTTATGTTAAAATAAAGAAATAACCTAAATTGGGCATTAGCATAAAATAACAATAAGCAAATTTATTTCACTCTCCCGTTTAGGCTTAACTAGTTATAATCTATCTTACATTGTAAAAGGAGGATACCAGTATGAACAAGAAACAACATTCTTTTCATTCACAAGATAATGGCGAAAATCATGAAAATGAAATAGAGACAGTTGAGACGGCTGCTGAAAGAATTGAAAGAAAACCAGAATTTGATACGTTCGGGACGGGGTTAAATGGTTACGGAAATTAAGAACAAAAAAATGATGGTGATTCATTTTAATGATGAATCACCATCATTTTTTATGCCGTAACCTCTTCTTGCTCATTACTATCCTGTTTCTTCTTCTTCACTGGCATTAAGCTTCTTTCCAACCAGCCCATTAGAACATCTGCAATTACTGCCATAAATGCTGTTGGAATAGCTCCAGCTAAAATGATTGCCGTTCCGTCTTGCGCATTTGTTCCACGCATAATAATATCACCAAGTCCCCCAGCACCAATAAAAGTACCTATTGTTGCAATACCAATTGTAATGACTAGTGCTGTTCGTAACCCTGCCATAATGACAGAAAGAGAAAGTGGTATTTCTACCATTCTTAATATTTGCCATTTTGTCATACCCATTGCTTTACCTGACTCTAATAAAGTATGATCTACATTCCTAATTCCTGTGTAAGTATTCTTAATAATTGGCAATAAGGAGTAAAGGAATAGTGCAAAAACGACTGTATTTGTTCCAAGGCCCATCACAAGCATTAAAACTGCGAGCATAGCGAGTGCAGGAATCGTTTGAATTACATTGGCTAACGAGAGAACTACACTACTTAAACGTGAATATCTTGCTATTAAGATGCCAACCGGAATACCCACGATCGCTGCGAATAAAACCCCGTAGGCTGACATTAGAAAATGTCTAAAGAACTGTTCCCATACATAAGAACCGTTATTTGTAAAATAAGTAATTAAGTCAGAAAACACATCCATTTATGCCACCCCCTATTCCTTATCACGGAAATAATTATTTTCTTCTAAAAACTCTTCAGCAATGATTGCGGGTTCTCTTAATTCCCCATCTGCTGCATAATTTAATTCTTGCATTTTTTCTGTACTGATTTCTCCAACTAATCTCTCTAATAATGGATCAAGTTCAGGGTATTTCTCTAAAATTTCTTTACTCGCAACAGTAGATGAATCATATGGAGGGAAGAAGTTCTTATCATCTTCTAATACTTTTAAATTAAAGGCTTTTATACGACCATCCGTCGTGTAAGCTAAAACGACATCCATTTCGCCCGATGCCGCTGCTTGGTAAACAAGTCCAATTTGCATAGGATACACATTCGAAAAATCAAAGCCATATGTTTCAACAAAACCATCATATCCATCTCCTTCACGATTCAACCATGAAGTATCTACACCGAAATTTATTTCATTTGCTAATGCCTCTAAATCAGAGACCGTTTCTAAATCCTCTGCTTTTGCTAATTCATCAGTTACGGTAAAAGCATACGAGTTCTCAAACCCAAATGAATCATACCATTTTTGATTAAATCTCTCGTCAAACTCTTCTTGGACAACTTCCATTGCCTTATCAGGGTCAAGTACTGGCTCCATTCCTAATGGTCCTGCAATATCCGTGCCTGTATAGCGAGTAGCTGATATATCTACATCATTACTCACCATTGCCTGGTGAAGCACAATAGAAGACCCAAGATTATTGACCATGTTTACACTGAGATCGGTTTCTTCTTCAATTAACTGTTTAATGATTTGACCGACAATTTGTGATTCAGAGGTGACCACAGTCCCTACTGAAATAGAATCTTCACTAGATCCGCTTAAACCAGGAAGTGAACAGCCTGATAATAAAAGAGTCATCGTTAACATCATCGTCATGAAAATTTTTTTGCTTTTTATCAAACTAATCACCACCTTATGCTGTTTTTTCTTTGTCACGCATTGATTTAGGCGTAACCTTAAATTCTAATTTTCCAAGTATTAAATCGACTATTAATGCGAGTATGGTGACAGGAATCGCACCTGCAATGATAAACTCAGTTTGATATAAATTTAACCCGCTAAAAATAAAATCACCTAAACCGCCTGCACCAATAAACGCAGCTAATGTAGCCCACCCAATTAAATATACTGTCGATACACGAATACCCGCCATAATAACAGGGATGGACAGTGGTAGTTCAACATATCGAATTCTTTCCCATCCAGTCATGCCCATCCCACGACCAGCTTCTAATAAGCTTTTATTAACATCTTTCACACCTGTATATGTGTTTCTTAAGATAGGCAGGACTGAATAGAAAAATAAAGCAATAATGGCGGGGATTTTACCTATTCCAAGAACAGGAATAAAAAACGCTAAAATTGCGAAACTCGGAATTGTTTGAATCATACCAAGCACTCCCATTACGGGTGATGCCGCTTTATCGAATCTTGTAAGAAGTATACCTAAAGGAACAGCTACAATGACACCAAGAGCTGCAGCAATGACTGATATATATAAATGCTCCCAAGTTTTGATCAATAAATCCGAACCGTTATTATTTAAAAAGTCTATGATGGCACTCATTTATATCTCCCCCTTCTACTGTGCACGTTCTAGCTCTTCGTCTCCCCAAATAGAGTCATAAACGATATCGACTAAACTTGTTCTAGTCACAATACCGACAAGATGTCTTTTCTCATCTACAACCGGCACATATTTAAGCCCTTTCTTTAATATTTGCCTGATCGTATCACGTACAAGCGCATCTTTATACACAGAAAATGTATCAGGGATTAATATATCGGCTACGTCTTTTGCTTTTTTCCTGTTTTGATCAATGGCTTCCACATCAATATATCCTTCTAAAACTCCTTCTTGATCAATAACCAATAGTGAGTCTACACGATTTGTTTTCATAACAGTTATCGCATTAGATAATTGCTCATCACTTGTAATGGTTACAGGATGCGCATTCATTATTTGCTCCACTGTTGTAATGTTTGGTTTTGCTTGCACTAATCTTTCTTTTCCAATAAATTCTTCAACAAATTCATCGGCAGGTTCACGTAAAATTTCGTCAGGAGTCCCACATTGTACAAGCTGTCCATCACGTAAAATGACAATTCTGTCTGCTAGTTTAAGCGCTTCGTCCATATCATGCGTAACAAAAACGATTGTTTTGTCTAATTTCTTCTGCAAGTTTTTAAATTCATCTTGTAGGGCATCTCTCGTAATTGGATCGAGTGCACCAAATGGTTCATCCATTAAGATTAACGGTTGATCAGCGGCTAACGCTCTCAAGACACCTATACGTTGCTGTTGTCCTCCACTCAATTCGTGTGGATATCTCTCTAAATAATCAGGAGTCATATCAACGAGAGAAAGAAGCTCTTCTGCCCGTTTTTTTCTTTTTTCTTCTGGCCATTTTAAAAGTTTAAGCACAAGTGAAATGTTTTCTTGAATAGTCATATGTGGAAATAGACCAATTTGTTGGATGACATAACCGATTTCTCTTCTCAGCTTAACCGGATCTTTCTCCATAATGTCTTCATCATTAATGAAGATTTTGCCTTCTGTTGGTTCGATTAAGCGGTTGATCATTTTCATTGTTGTTGTCTTCCCACAACCACTTGGGCCGATAAATACAATAAATTCACCCTTCTTAAATTCTAAATTTAAATTAGAAACGGCTGTTTTACCGCCTTTATACTTTTTTGATACATGCTCAAATTTCAGCATTTATAACACCCCCATTTTTTCTCTACCACAAACAATACCCAGTTCTCCGTAATATGAATCCTCTTGTCAGACTTTTTACTTACATAACGTAGTATATTATAAACTTCATGAAATAAAAAGTTTACAAAGTGTACATATTTTATAAAAAATAGTTAAAATAAATATTGTATAATGTTTTTACTCGTTATATCTTATAATAGCTACGTAATCATACGAATTACTCCCAAAGGTGTGATTATGTAAATTTTTTTCAAATATGGTACATTGTCATTAACTAAATGATCCTTATATTGAAAGGGTGATTGGATTGAGCGAAAGTTTTGATCAAATTGAATCTATTTTCATCGATAAAATAGCGGATAATATGAATACGTATGGTGTTTCCTCAACGGTTGGTAGAGTGTTAGGGATTATTTATATGAACAGAAAACCGATGACACTTAGCGAGTTATCGGAAGCAACGGGCATGAGCAAAACACGAATGAGTCAAGTAGTAAGAGAAATGGTGGAGTTAAATATAGCGGAAAAAGTATTTGAGAAAGGCATCCGTAAAGACTTATACAACGTTGAACAAGACTATTACCAAACGTTCGTATCACTATTCACTTCCAATTGGCAAAAAGCGATACAAAAGAACAAACAATTTGAAAAGAAAATAAAAGAAGAGCTTCATCTTATCACATCAAAAAAGGAACTTACCGTCGAAGATGAATTAAAGATAAATGAATTATTAGCAGAAGCAAAGGAATGGATGGAATACTACAAATGGCTAGCTAATCTTGTAGAGTTTTTTGAAAGTGGGGAAGTATTTAAACATGTACCGAAGCCATACTAAAGAATTAGCTATAACCGTTCTTTAATATTTATTGTAAAGTTTGTCCTATCTTTTCATATATATAACATATCCAACCGTTCCTAAGGTTAGGAAAAACAATTAAATGGGGATTGTTATATGTTAACTGGACTGATCATCATTTTTTTACTTGTGTTATTTCTGCCCTTTAGTTCAAAGGTAGTCGAAGAAAATTTAGAAATATTTCTTTTCTTTATGGGCGTTTTAGCTGTTTTTATTAGCCAAGTCTATACGGAAGCATTATTTTTTAAGGCAGCAATCGCACCAATTAATATCGCAATAGCGGTTTTTATAGCAGGTGTGTTATTCAAGTGGTTTCGACGCGGACTGCAAAATTCAATCGTCTATGTTAGTGAACGTGTGCCCTTTTGGTTTTTTATTTTTTTCACAGTAATCTTTTTAGGACTGATTTCAAGTGTTATAACTGCAATTATTGCCGCACTCATTCTTGTCCTTATTGCTTCTTCACTTCCACTACATAGACAGTCATTAATCATATTTGTTGTTCTTTCCTGTTTTTCTATTGGTCTAGGTGCATCTTTAACACCGATTGGTGAACCACTTTCAACAATCGCTATTAGTAAATTAAATGAGGATTTCTTTTTCCTTATCAATTTAGTTGGTAAAGAGATTCTAATTGCCTTGTTATTCTTCGGTTTACTAGCCGCTATTTTAGTTAAACCACCCAGGCAAACAGATAAATTCAGCAAAATGGTGCAAAACGAGGAAGAAGGCTACGGTGAAATAAGTATTCGTTCTTTAAAAATTTATTTCTTCGTAATGGGGTTAACATTTTTAGGTGCAGGATTTGAACCATTAATTAGCCAATATTTGATAAACCTCTCGCCTTCTGATCTGTACTGGATTAATACATTATCTGCAGTACTTGATAATGCGACATTAGCTGCGGCGGAAATTAGCCCTTCTATGAGTAATCAAACCATACAAGCGATATTACTCGGCCTTTTAATAAGCGGTGGGATGCTTGTTCCGGGCAATATCCCGAATATTATTGCAGCCGGTAAATTAAATATTACGAGTAAAGAATGGGCGAAAATCGGTTTACCTATAGGACTAGTATTCATGCTTGCTTTTTTTATGGTGCTATTGTTTATTCAATAATTAATCTCCTATAGAAAATAGAGACTTTCTTTGACATAAACGATTGACCAGCTGTAGGCTATCTTATTTCACTGATTATTTATATAAACAAAACTTCACATAATAGAGTAATAGCGGAGACAAATTGAATCGTAAATGTCTCCGCTATAACATTTGCAGTTTAATCAATAATGGTCTGATGCTGTATTATTTGACTAAATTTTTTTCGAGGATTATTTTATGTATTCCTTTTTCATTTGTATAAGTATGAATAATGTCAAATCCACCTTTTATATTCACTCCTTATTTAAGCTAAATCAAATAAGGAATGTACAACCGTTTCATTTCTTCCAACGGTCGTTTCAGCTTGGGATAATGAATTCATAATTGCTTCTTCTGTTACTTCTGCTGCTGCTGCAAACAGCTCATTCATAATCGAATGATCTTCTCTTAAAGTTTTCATCGTATACAAATAAGATGATTGTTTGTGCTTTATTGTATTTGCAGTAGAAAAAGCAATAACGATATCTCCACTACCATGACTATAATGGCTACCCGTCCTACCCAGTCCAATTCCACATCTTTTAGCAACTCGGTGTAATTGTCTATCACTTAACGGAGCATCTGTTGCTAATACAATCATAATTGATCCGTCAGTTGCTTTATCTAACTCTAAAGGATAATGTAGGTTGTTTTTAAAATAACGATCAAAAGGGAATTCAGGTTTTCCTCCAAAATTACTTAAGACAAGACAACCTACATGAAAGAATTCCCCGTCATTTACTGACAATTTTCTAGAAGAAGTACCAATCCCTCCTTTATAGCCAAAACATACCATTCCCTTTCCTGCACCAACTGCACCTTCTTCCACTGGATTTGTTGAAGCGTGCAAGATGGCTTCTATAGTATCTTTAGGCGTAACAACCATTTCTCTTATTGAATTTAGTAAACCATCATTACACTCTCCGGTGACAATGTTAATCGTCCCTGTTGTATCTCCAATGTCTTTATTTTCTTGTAACATATATTGCAGGGTACCTTGTGTAACGGCCGGGACTGAAAATGTATTGGTTAACATAATGGGTGATTCTATCTGTCCTAATTCATTTACTTGTACCAACCCAGTGGTTTTACCAAAACCATTAATAACATACGATGTGGCCACTACTTTTTCTTTAAATAAATTACCACCATGTGGCAAAATGGCAGTGACACCTGTACAGGCATATCCTGTTTCCGTCTTTTCATCAATGGTTTTATGTCCGACTCTCACCCCGGGGACATCAATCAAGCAATTATTTTCCCCTGTCGGTATACTACCAATGATTATTCCTCTTTCTCGTATTTTCAATGCTTTTCTCTCCATTTCTTTCAGTACCAAAAAAGCAACCTTCCTTGAAGAAGGTTGCTTTTTTTTATTCATTCGTTAACTTATTTAATTCATCAGTTAATTCAATAAATCTCTCTTCGTTTCTTTCTTCAAGAGCGTTATCAATTTCTTGGCGGAGCTTTTTCATTCTGAAGTCAAGTATAGCCTTATTTAACACTTGTTCCGCTACGACTGAGTATTGGTTTTCATCGGTTTGGACTGTTGAGTTAAGCGTGTACTTTTCCATTTTGAAATCAACCCCTTGACCTTTTTTCTATTATAACAAAAAATTTCTGATAATTCAAACCTTAAATGAAATTTATCTTATACTCTATTACTAATTGTTGTTAATATAAATATTACCCCGTACTATCTTGATTTAAACCTTTTTAAAATATGTTTATCCACTACCTTGCAAATATAATTTTCTTTACTATAATGGATATTTAGGGAATCAAAATATATCTATTGGTATATATATTTATAAATGAGGTGGGGTTTTGGATCAATCAACAAATTCATTACAAAAAGAAAGAATTTGGACTAAGGATTTTACATTAATTTGTTTTGCAAACTTCTTTGTATTTTTAGGTTTTCAAATGACATTACCAACATTGCCTTTGTTTGTCGAAGAACTTGGTGGCAATGACCAATTAATTGGGTTAGTCATCGGGATATTTACCTTTTCATCCCTTATTATGCGTCCTTTTGCGGGACATGCGTTAGAATCAAAAGGCAGGCGGTTTGTCTTTCTTATTGGACTAGCTGTATTTGTTCTTTCCGTTGGAGTCATTGGCTTTATAACGAGTATTGCCTTTCTACTTATACTCAGATTAGTACAGGGTTTAGGATGGGGATTCTCTACAACAGCTTCAGGGACAATCGCAACAGATCTTATTCCACAGAAAAGACGTGGCGAAGGGATGGGTTACTTTGGACTATCAGGTAATCTCGCTCTTGCCTTTGGTCCTACTTTAGGATTAGCACTCATTGGCAATATTAGCTTTACTTCTTTATTTCTAATCTGTTCTTTATTAGGACTCGCTGCTTTCATCCTTTCATCCTTCATAAAATATAAGCAAGTAGACCATACTGCTAGCGTTGTAGAAAAGAAAAAGTTTGATGTTTACGAGAAATCCGCTCTGCCCCCTTCCATATTAATCTTCTTTGTCACCGTTACATTTGGAGGGATTGCTACATTTCTACCTATCTATTCATTACAAAAAGGAATTGATGGAATTGAATGGTATTTCTTTCTCTATGCTTTAGCGCTACTCATCAGCCGTACTTTTGCAGGTAGAATTTATGATAAAAGAGGGCATCAAGCTGTATTTATTCCAGGTGTGCTCCTTATTATTGCCGCCATGCTTCTACTCGCATGGTTACCGAGTAATGCGATTCTATTTACTGCAGCCATTTTATATGGTTTAGGTTTCGGTACGATTCAACCAGCTTTGCAAGCTTGGTCTGTCAAAGAAGCACCGGTCAATCGTAGAGGAATGGCTAATGCCACGTTCTTTTCTTTTTTTGATTTAGGAATCGGTATTGGATCAATTATGTTTGGACAAATCGCTTTTTACTTAGGATATAGCTCTATCTATATCGTTGCTGCCATTTCAGTTGTTGTTTCTTTATTCATCTATATTGGTATGTTATTACAAATGAGAAAGACCCGCTAACAATCTTGTAAAAAAAAAATAAGCCTAATAGAAAAGCCCGAAAAGACATTTTTTCATTGTGATTAAAATGTTTTTCGGGTTTTTAATTAAGACTTATACCCATACTACTATCTTCAAGCTTCGAGATTAGACCACCTTCATAGAACTGTCTCTTTTATCTTCACACTGCCTCTTTCCTCACATTCAGTCGATCCTTTTCTTCAACCTTATTTATAATCATCCCAAATAAAGCTGCTAATATTTGCTGAAATAGCATGCCAATAACAACAGGCACGGCCACTGGCGGTGGGAAATAGGCAACAGCTAAGACAGAGCCTGCACTAATGTTTCGCATACCACCATTAAAAGTAATCGCAATTACCGCTTCTCTATTTTTCCCTACTATTTTTCTAGCAATTAAAAAAGCCACTAAGTATCCTGTAAAGGCTATAAAGAAAACGGTGACAACTAATGCTAATAAACGTAAATCAAAGGCTGTCAAGTAGGATGAAACAACGGCACTATTAATCATTACAACAGTCGCCATACCTATTTTAGAAAATGGAGCAAGTCTTGCACTAAGTATGTTTGAAACCTTCTCTTTTGTGATTGAATTAACAACCATGGCCAAAATAGATGGAATGACAATCATCATGATTAACCCACTCACCATGCTTATGACATCCATTTCCACTTTTGCTCCTACTAAGAGCTTTAGTGTAAGTGGCACAAGTATTGGTGATAATAACGTATCAACGAGAATAATCGTTAAAGTTAATGGAATGCTGCCTTTGTAAATGGAAACCCATATCAGGCTTGAGATACCTGTAGGTATTGCCATCATTAAAATTAGACCAGTAATTGTATAAGTATCATTTGGAAAAGTAATATGACCAACAGTAAAGGCCCATAATGGCATAAAAATATGTAGAACAAATAAGACAATAAATAGTGGCAAAGGATGAGTGATGGCTTCTTTCATCGATGTAACATTTGCTTTCAAACTACCTGCGAATGTCATAAACGCAAAGATCCATGGGATAAGACTATCTAGGTTTTTTAAATAGACAGCAAAGCATATACCCAATATGACACTAGTAGGAGTAATCAAGGGCATCATTTTATCTAGCTGACTGTTTATTTTCGTTAATATCATCCCTCACTCCTTTCTCTTTTTTATACATATATATTTTAACACTTTTTAGCAATGAATTTTTCGATAAAATAAAAACGTAATATTATGCCTATATGAGCACAATATTACGTTTTTCTTGATTATTCACCTAAAACTTCCCGTAAGGTTACATGATAGTCGCCAATTTCGCCTTCACGATACAGATTTGTTACTGATGTATAATATTGAGTTATTGCGGCTTTCATTCTAAGATTATTCGCCGGAACTTGCACATCAAAATTTTCTTCATATAAAAGCACGGCAATATCATGATAGTTCTCACTCGTTACTTTAAAGTCAATGGCAATTTGTTTTAAACCATTTACTAAGGTTTCCTTATATTGATTAATAGGTAATGTATAATTGTTTAATTGTATCTCTTGAACCATTATCATCTGCTCCTTCCTTACAAATTTTATTCTAGCAAATAATGAGCGGAGGTTATATTGATTTGCTTACTAAATAACAACGATACAACCTACATAGAAAAATGAATGATGAGAAATATATTTTCATAACAAATAAATAAACTAGCTAATGACTTCTTAACACCGTTCATACATACATCTATGGAAAAAAGCACTGGTTGCTATAAATGGCAAGCCAGTGCAGCATATAATTAAAGTTGGTTCATTTGCTCTGTTAATGTATCAACTAAAAGAGTGATATCACTATCAGTTATATTTAACGGTGGGGCAAGTGTAATAATATTATTATATCCAGCAACAGTTGCTCCGTTTTTACCTATTAGTACACCTTTCTCCTTACATCCGGAAATGATCTTATTCACATACTCCACAGCTAGCGGTTCCTTCGTCGCCTGATCCGCTACTAACTCAATACCTATTAATAATCCTTTTCCTCTCACATCCCCTACATAAGGGTGATGTTGCAGCTTTTGCAGTAATGTCCTCTTTAGCGCTTCACCGGCTGTTTTCGACCGTTCGTACAGCTTCTCATCTTCCATAATCTCTAGGTTTTTCAATGCTAAAGCGCAAGCAGCAGGGTTTC
Source organism: Cytobacillus kochii (assembly GCF_044790165.1). Classification (NCBI taxonomy): domain Bacteria; kingdom Bacillati; phylum Bacillota; class Bacilli; order Caryophanales; family Bacillaceae; genus Cytobacillus; species Cytobacillus kochii. The sequence continues at coordinate 2,561,675 of NZ_CP085254.1, forward strand.
CTCCAAAAGTATTCACATGGCGAAAGTAATCATATTCTTCTGTTCCTTTGAAATAATCATAGATTTCTTTTTTCACAGCGGTAGCTGACAAAGGTAAATATGCACTTGTTATCCCTTTGGCCATCGTAATAATATCTGGTGAGACCTCATAATTCATAAATCCAAACGGTTCACCCGTGCGACCAAAGCCATTAATAACTTCATCACTAATGAGCAATGCCCCGTGCTTCTCACAAACCTCTTTTACTCCTTTCATATAGTTTTCTGGGGGCATAATAACCCCGCCACCTGTAATAATTGGTTCCATTATGACAGCTGCAACGGTCTCGCTTAGCTCCCACGTCATTACTTTATCTATTTCCTGTACTGATTGAAGCTTGGTAGATGCCAAGGTTTCATCTTCCGGTTGGCGATACATATCAGGTGGTGCGACATGAATAAAGCCTGGTGCGAGCGGTTCATATTTATATTTTCTTTGCGCCTGCCCTGTTGCTGCAAGTGTTGCCATCGTATTCCCATGATACCCACGATACCTAGAAATAATTTTGTAGCGTTCATGTTCTCCCTTTTGCTTATAATACTGTCTAACGATTTTAAATGCGGTTTCATTCGCCTCTGAACCACTATTTGAAAAGAAGAATACATAGCCGCCACCGAGCATTTCATTTAGTTTTTCAGCTAATTTTATCGCTGGTGTATGGCTTTGTGATAAAGGAAAATAACTCATCTCTTTTAATTGTTCGTATGCTGCCTCTGCGAGCTCTTTTCTACCATAGCCTGCATTTACACACCATAAACCTGCCATTGCATCTAAATAGCGATTACCTTCATGATCAGTAACCCAAGCACCATCTGCTTTTTCCGCTATAATTGTGCTATTAGGGCTAAATGGTTTCATCGCGTGCCAAACAACCTCTGCATCTTTCTTAAGCAACCCTTTCTCTTCCTTAATTTCAGCCATGCACTTTTCCTCCTTATTAATAATCAAAACGTGAGGTAATCATCTTCTTCCGGGTATAAAAATTAACACCATCTTTCCCGTTTACATGCAAATCACCATAAAACGAATCCTTCCACCCAGAGAAAGGAAAAAAGGCCATTGTTGCTGGGACACCAATATTGATCCCTAACATACCTGCATCCGCTTCTTCTCTGAACTGACGGACAGCACGCGCATCTTTCGTATAAATCGTTGCGCCATTTCCATATCTTGATTGACTAATATAAGCTAATCCCTCATCTAAATCTTTCGCTCGCAATAAACTTAGCACTGGGGCAAATATCTCATCCTTCGCAATGGTCATATCAGGTGTGACTTGATCAAAAATTGTCGGACCTAAAAATGTGCCGTTTTTCATTTCAGTCATAACAGCTCTACCATCACGTAACAGCTCTGCTCCTTCTTCAATGCCTTGCTCAATATATCCTAAAACTTTCTGACGATGAGAATCTCTTATAACTGGTGTTAGCAGGACTTCTTCATTAGAGCCTTCACCAATAATTAATTCATCTGCTGCTTGTGAAAGCTTTTCCACAAACTCAGATCCATCACCTACCACAACAACTGCACTACAAGCCATACAACGCTGACCAGCACTGCCAAATGTGGAGCTTATAATATGACTAATCGCTTTCTCCATATCCGCATCTGGCATAACAATATGATGATTCTTCGCTCCTGATAATGCTTGCACTCTTTTACCGTAAGAAGCCGCTTTTTCATAGACATATTTCGCAACCGGTTGAGAACCAACAAATGAAATTGCCTTAACGAGGGGATGTTCCAGTAAGCCATTAACTACATCATGCGCACCGTGAACAACATTTAAGACGCCAGCTGGTGCACCAGCTTCCATAAACAACTTCGTCAACTCATTAGATAAAATAGGCGTTCTCTCTGATGGCTTGAGAACAAAAGTATTGCCACATGCAATGGCAAGTGGAAACATCCACAAAGGAACCATCATTGGGAAATTAAATGGTGTTATACCAGCGACAACTCCATGTGGGTAACGAAACATTTGTGAATCGATGTCTTCTGCAATCGTCGACAAAGTTTCTCCCATCATTAGTGTTGGGGCTCCAGCGGCAAATTCCACACATTCAATTCCTCTTTGCACTTCCCCATATGCTTCTTTATATGCTTTACCATTCTCTTCTACGATTAATTTTGCTAATCTTTCATGGTTTTCCGTTAACAAATGATGATATTTATAGAGAATTCTCGCTCTTTTTGGAACCGGTGTTTTTTTCCAAGTTTGAAAAGCATTTGCTGCTGCCTTTACTGCTTGATCAACATCTGATTTCGTGGATATAGGTACCTTTGCAATAATTGCCCCAGTTGCTGGGTTAGGCACCTCCATTGTTTCTGTAGATTGTGAAGGTACCCATTGGCCATTAATAAAATTCTGTAAAGTTTTAGTTCCCTGTTCAATTACGCTCATCATCAAACCTCCTATTAAAGATTGATTATTCTGATTTCATTATCTCTTATTTACTAGCTCCTTTTCATTAGACATACTGTAAAAAGGATAACGGTCATTCATAAACAAACGGTCTATATGAAATAGGGGTAATCTCGAAATCAGTGTCTCAAAGGAAATCGTAACAAGCAAAATAAACCGACTACTAGAGACGGTTCATTCCTTTTCACTTTATTTGTTTTAAATCTATTGGTCGCTGGATAAAATCATAGCTTAATAGCATAAATTCCAATGCCAATCTTTTCTCATGACTCATAAAATCGGAGCCTAATAACTGCTCAATTTTTTCCAACCGATGATATAATGTTTGTCTAACAATATATAATTTTTGTGCCGTATCTTTTTTTGAGCCATTACAAATTAAGTACATTTTTAATGTTTCCATTAACTTTGATTGATGTGCGGTATCATATTCAACAATCGGCCCTAAATATTCTTCGATCATTCCTTGTAAATTCATGTGTCTACTGGCAACTGAGATAATACGAAATATATGTAAGTCATCATAAAACATACTTGAATACGAACGATGATAAAATTGTTGATTCACTTGGATTGTTTCTAATGCCGTTTGATAACTCTCATGCACGGCATTCAAATCAGAAACATATTTTCCAATTCCAAAATTAAAAGTCGTGTCTGATTGCATATCCGAAAATAATTGCTTCATTTTTTCAATTGCTTGCACTACTCTCCTCTTCCAATCAGATAATCCTCTTTCATTAAATAATATAAATACAATTGCTTTGTGCTTCTCAACAGCTAAAAGGGAAAAACCTTTTTGTTCTAATATGGAGCGAAAATACAACTTGAAATAGGTTAAATTTTCTAACTTTTCCACTTGATAGACACATACAACCGCCCCTCGAGGTGCTTTCGGTAAATAGGCAGATACATGGTTTAGTAATGAAGGCGTCGTTTCCTTACCTTCTAACCAAGAATTTACCCACTCACTTTCTTCTAATCTTCTTTTTTCTTCTACATATAATTCACGAATAAAGAATTGTGCTAAAGCGTTAGCTGTTCTGTCTACAATTAGCTGATCATATTCTGTTAGTTGATGAGATGAAGAAATGATGATAAGTTCAGCAAATTTCTCACCTAAAAGTTCAATAGTAGCTCTTACGACAAAACGAGAGGGTTCTTGTTGGGCTTGCACCTTCTTTAGGATATTTTCTCTTTTTATTTCCGGTAGTACAGGATAAAACTTCGCACTTTCATCTTGAAATAATAATAGAATTTGCACTTGTAATTCTTCATAAATGACCTTCAAAAGTTCATCATAATGATTAATAGAAAGTAATTTCTTATTTAAGATATGAGAGATTTTTTCTAAATTTGCTAACATATCATATTGCTGATTAATTAAAGATGTATGAATGTCTTGCGTGATTTCCACGAAAGGAACTTCCTTTAATATGAGTATAATGGGGAAATTCGCTTTGTTTGCCATAGAGATGATTTCATGAGGTATGCCCTTCGTATAAGTGCCATATTCAATACATAAGCCTGCTGCATTCGACTTAATTAACTGTTGTACAATTGAGATAAATAATTCCTTTCTCTCTCGCCATGCAACAGCGGTTGAAAGGATTAATTCATTTCCTTTTAAGAGATTCCCTATTTTTGTTACCTCAACAATATGAACCCACTTCACTTGATCTACTAACCCATCTTTCCCTGCAACTATTTCTATTTGATCGAAATGCTTCCTTTGCAAGATATCATTGACGGTTAAATAGGATTTCATTCTCGCCCTCCTAAATTCTGAATATATAGAATATTAATAGATAACTAGACAAATTGTCAAATATAATAGAAATATTTAATACATTCAGTAAATACAAGAGGCCCACTCCTATGAAATAAATGGTTATACTTTTTACACATTTCTTAAACGCCTTTTAACAATTCTTCGGATCAATCGCTCTCCATACTCAGCAAGATTTCTTTATGCATTCCGTCACATAAATGATGCTCGTAAAATGAAAACCCAGCGCTTTATACTGTTTGTGCGCTGGGTTTGATAATTTCTTCAAATGTGACAAGCTTTAGATGTTGAGGAAGCTTTTCCTCTGTAGACAATGTGCAAAGTGATAAGCTATATTGTTTCAGGAGGTTATAAACCTTTACTTTTCCCCCTGGGTACCGTTTTTCTTGATGGTTGACCTCGAATTCACTCCGATTTTTTTCTTCCATTTCTATTTCTTGGAGATCTACAAGTAAACCCGTACCAATGGCTTTTAAATAGCTTTCTTTTATCGTCCAACGATTAAAAAAATCTTTCGCTCCGATACACTCTTCTTCCTCTCGAAACAATAGGGAGTGTAACTCTGGCTTTGGTTTAGTTATTTTTTCTAAATCTATCCCAACCATTCCATCAGTTCCAACTGCACACACACACCAATCACCTGAATGAGACAAGCTAAAAGGGGGAAAAGGGGCCGCGTTCAAAAAAGGTTTACCGTATTTGCTGAATTGGAGCTTAGTAAAATCAACTTTAGGTAACTTCTTCATAAGTATTTTCCTTAATAATAGATAACCTACTAACGTACGATATGCATCTTCTATTCTTCTATAACGGTGGATTTGTATTTTTTTTAATGGTGGTAAATAGTCACTATAATGATGTAAAGTTACCTCTGAATGTACTTGCGGTAATCGACAAGCAAAAACTTCAAGCATACCTTCCCCTCCTTCTTATACTAGCTTGCTTTTTTCATTTTTGGTGAAGTTGACTTAATGGCAGTTTGACTATTGATCGCAAACAAGCACGCGGCGAGTAGAAGCATAGCACAAAAAATAATTGCCACTTGATATAATTGCTCATTTCCGATTGAAAACATGCTGATAATCAAAGAAATACTCACAATTCCCATTGCTGCACCTAAACGGTTCTGCACATTAAATAATGTGGTTGCTTGTGACATTTTTTCTTTATTAATATGATGGAATGCCGTATACTGCATGGCAATCACGGCATGCCCTAACGTCAGTCCAATTCCAAATAAACAAATTTGTAAACCGATGATAGAACCAGTAGGGCCTATCCAACTGATGAGTAGGAAAAAGACACTGGATAATAAGAATCCATAAACGATCACACGATAAACGCCGAGAAGTTTTAATGTCAAGGGCATTACTCTTGATGCCACCATTAAACCAATGGCTTCAATAAAAATAGTTAATCCACTTTTTAATGGTGATGCACCAGTTGTATATTGATACATAATCGGGAACAAATACAAGAAACCTTGTAAGCCTGCCGCTCCAAGAAAGGAGAGCATGCTTATTCGTTTAAATGTCTTTTCCTCCAATAATTTTAAGTTCAATAATGGTTGATCTGCTTTTAATGCATGAAAAACATATGTAACAATCATTATTAGCCCAATCATCCCAAAAACGATTATTGGCAGACTCATTCCTGCTGTTAGTCGATTCAACGTATACATAAATAATGGAAAACCAATCACCAGTAATAATAAACCTTTAACATCTAGCTTTTTACCCATATACTCATGTTTTTCCTGTAAAAATAGTGCACCGATTATAACGATGAACAAGCCAATCGGAATATTAATTAAGAAGATCCACTGCCACGGTAAATAAGTCACGATTACTCCACCAATTATCGGACCAAGGGCAGGTGCAATGGCAATAGGAATGACGAAAGACCGCGACAGTTTCGGACGTTCTTCAATTGAAAACGTCCGAAAGATCATCGCCATGCCTATAGGGGCAAACAAGCCGCCTCCTAATCCTTGCAGAAACCGTGCTATGTTTAACATCGAAACTGAATCTGCTAAAGCACACATATAAGAAGCGAATGTAAAAACGAGTGAGCTAACCATAAACATCTTTTTACTTCCAAAACGATCACCTAAATACCCTGCACAAGGTAAAATCATGCTAACCCCAACAAGATACCAGACAGTCAATCCACTTAACTGAGCGGATGTTACGCCCAGTTCAGCAGCAATCGAAGGAAGGGCAACATAGACGATTGTTCCGTCTAATGCCGCCATAAACATAGCTAGAATATACACTGTACATAATGCTCTTCTTTGATATTTCACTTTTTTATCCATTGTCATTAGAGTGATAGACTTTCCTTCTCTTTTTCATTTGGAAGTAGACTTTCCCAATGCTCTTCAATATATTGATGGCAGCTTGAAAGGGTAGTTTCCCCCCAAACCACTTGCCAACCTGTTGGTACATCAATATAACTTGGCCATAATGAATACTGCCCTATATTATTCATTAAAACTAAATACATAGAATCTTTTTGATCAAATGGGTTACTCATGTTTGTAGACTCCCTTCTAAATGCTTGTTTTCAATTAAACCCTTTAACTCTCTTGCGATTCCTTCGCCTATTTCTGCTAAAGGCTCTGGTTGACACATATCTTTATGACGGCAAGCAATATCATATTGTCTCATCCTGCCATGGACATATGGTAACCATCTCGCTGGATCATCATTTTTAAACCACTCTGGAACAATTGTTGACTTGAAGAAAATCATATCCCCCTCATATACTTCTGGATCATATTCTGACATGATACGAACGGAATTTTGATAGGTTTCTTTAAGATTTTCGATTGTTTCTTCATCCAATGATGCAAGTACACTCCCCTTTTCCTGAAGTAATTCTTTAACCGATTGTATTGTTAATTGATCGCCTTTCACTTCTTGAGGATCATAGCCCCCAAGTGCTAGCATCGCAATTAACGCATCATCTTCTGCTTCTTCTTCATTCATAGAAATGAAATGTCCTGGATAGGAATCCATCATGACTAAAAACTCAATTTTCTCTCCCTGCTTTTGTAATTCAACTGCCATTGCATGAACAACGTTACCTCCTAACGACCAACCAAGTAAGCGATACGGACCTTTTGGTTGAACAGAACGAATCTCTTGGATATAATCCTTCGCCATTTCAACTAAACTTGTAGGTTTATTTTTCTTCTCTTTAATCCCTTTTGCTTGGAGGCCATAGATAGGAAATCGACTATCTAGTTTCGACATCAATCCAGCATAGCACCAGCTTAAACCACCTGCAGGATGCACACAGAATAATGGCGTCTCACTTCCTGTTTTTCGTAAACCCAATAATGACTGTAATGAAGCGCCTTCTTCTGCATCACCTTCAATCACTTTTGCGAGTTGGGCAGCAGTTGGTGCTTCGAATAACACACCAATACCTAACTCTTTGCCGAATGTTGATTCTATTTTTTTCATTAATTGAACTGCTAATAACGAATGTCCTCCTAAGTCAAAGAAACTATCATCAATACTTACTTCAGTTAAATGTAGGGTTTCAGCAAATAACTGCGTAAGTATTTCTTCTTGTGGAGTTCTAGGTAGATGCCTATCTCCCTGCATTGTCTCCATCTCTGGTTTCGGGAGAGCTTTCATATCTAATTTCCCATGGTTCGTTAACGGGATATCATCTGTTCTAACGAAGTGATTCGGAACCATATATTTAGGCAATCTCGTTTGTAAAAATTGTCTCAGTTCTTTGTAATCAATCTCATTATGAGAGATGAAATAGCTAACCAATTGCTTATCACCATGCATCGTTAGTACTGTTGTTACAGCTTGTTTAATAGCAGGATACTGAAGAAGTGCTGCATTTACTTCACCTAACTCGATGCGGAAACCACGAATTTTCACTTGATGATCAGAGCGACCAATATAGTCAAGTGAACCATCTTCAGTCCATTTTGCTAAATCTCCCGTTTTATACATTCGACTTCCTGCTGATCCATATGGATTAGCGACAAATCTCTCCGCTGTCAGTGCTGGTTGATTTAAATAACCATGAGCGAGTCCATCCCCAGTTACATACATTTCTCCTATGACACCTTTAGGAACAGGTTGAAGGTAATCATCTAATATATACACACCTAAATCAGGGATACCTTCACCAATTAAACTACTAGCAGATTGTCGAATTATGTCTTTCGTTAATTCTAAGTAACTGACATGAACGGTTGTTTCTGTAATACCGTACATGTTAATAAGCTTTGTTTTTGACATCGCATGCAGGTTATACCAACTTTCCAATCTTGGTAGTTCCAACGCCTCTCCACCAAAAATGATATATCTGATTCGCAACATATCCGATAAATCAATTCTTTCTTTTTCAGCTTCCATTAATTGATAGAATGCAGAAGGTGTTTGATTTAATACAGTCACTCGTTCTTTAACTAATAATTGTAGAAAAGCTTGTGGGTTTCTAGTCGTCTCGTAAGGGACAATAACTAGTTTTCCACCAAATAATAATGCGCCCCATATCTCCCAAACAGAGAAATCAAAAGCATACGAATGGAAAAGTGTCCAAACATCATCATGATCAAAAGAAAACCATCGATTCGTTGAGGCAAACAGTCGTACCACATTGCTATGTGGAACTAGCACACCTTTCGGCTTACCGGTAGAACCTGATGTATAAATAATATAAGCTGGTGAACTAGGATATATCTCATTCCCCTCAACTTCTTCTAAGTTAGAAGAATCATATAATGTCAATGTTTGGTGTAATTGTAGATCAAACACAATTTGATTCCCGTGTTCTACCTGTTTTTTATCAGTAATCATCATAACCGCACCAGCATCACGATGGATATATTGTTTGCGATCTTCGGGGTAATCCGGATCTATTGGTACGTAGGCTGCACCGGCTTTCAATACTGCTAAAATACTTGTAATTAACTCCAAGGAGCGTGGTAATGAAATGGTGATAAAATCATTTACTTTTACACCCTTATCTATTAACAATCTAGCAAGCTGATTTGCCTTTTCATTTAGTTGTTGGTAACTGATTGATGTCTCATCATATGTTACCGCTATTTCATTACGGTATTGTTCTACCATTTGTTCAAAGTTATGAACGATATGTTCTTGTTTCGTCGTTACTTTCTTCGATTGTAGATGTAATAACTCATTTTTTTCTGTGTCTATTAGAATTGGTAACTTTCCAACAGATTGATTCGGCGTAGCAATGATTGAACTTAAGAGAGTCAACCATTGTTGCAATAATTGTTGGATTTCTTCATGCTTATAAAGGTCTTTTCTATATTCAATCGCACCTTCCAATGTATCTTGATTAGATCCTTGCCAAAATTCAAAAGTTAAATCAAATTTCGCTGTGTTCGTACCGTTAATATGAATTTCAGCATCCACTCCCTCTACTTTAAATGAGGGTTGTGGTGTGTTTTGCATAATAATCATTGATTGGAATAATGGATGAACTTTATTCGAACGGGTTGGGTTAATCGCCTCTACCACTCTATCAAACGGTGTGTCTTGCTGATCATAAATACTCATATTTTGTTTCTTCACGCGATGTAGTAACTGTAAAAATGATGGGTTGCCTGAAACATCTGTACGTAGAACTATTGTATTAACAAAGAAGCCAACGATTGCTTGTAATGACGGCTCATCCCTCCCAGCTACTGGTGTACCAAATGGAATATCATCTCCAGCGCCTAAACGATGATACAGTGTTGCTAATGCTGATTGTAGAACCATAAACAACGTAACATCTTCACCTTTTGCTAACTGATTGAGTTGTCGATAAAGGTTTTTGTCCAGCTCAAAAGTCAATCGTCCACCTTCAACCATTCTTTTCTCTGGTCTTTCAACCCCATATGGTAATGGGATGGCCTCAGGTATGTGGGCTAATTGTTTTTTCCAAAAGGCAAGCTTTTCCTCCATATCATGCACTAACATTTCCTGTTGCCAGAAGGCATAATCACCATACTGAATAGGTAATGAAGATAAAACTGGCTGATCGCCCTTAACAAGGGTCTCATAAGCAGTTGATACATCTTCCATAAATGGTGCAATCGACCACCCATCAGCGAATAGATGGTGATAAACAATACATAATATATTCTCTTCTTTATTTATTCTAAATAGATAGCTATGCCAACCTAATTCATTTTCCCAATCGATTGGCATTTTGATCGCTTCATCTATCTCATGATTGAGCTCATTTCGATTAATCGTTTTTTCATAGTATTTCAATGTTGCTTCATCTGCTGATAATACCCTTTGATATACTTCACCATCTTTTGTTTCTATGACAGTTCTCAACGCTTCATGCTTTTTCATTACCTCAACTAAAGATTCGTATAAAGCTTCCGTTCGGAGTGTACCTTTCAACTTGACTACCACAGGAATATAATAAGTAGAAGCCACATTTTCAGTTTGTTCGATAAACCATAATCTTTTTTGTTCATGACTCATTGGAGCATACTGATCTCTCTTATATGGCTTTAACTTTCTACCTTCAAACTTGTTGTCTGCTTGTTCTTTCACTTGTTCAACAATAAATTGGATCGTTGGGTTTTGATAAAATGCTGAGAATGATAAACTTAGACCGAATTCCTCACGGAGTTTACCAAGTAATTGGGAAGCAAGTAATGAATGACCACCAAGGGCAAAGAACGAATCGGTTTCGCGTATTTCATGCAACATTAATATTTGTTGGAAAATATTATAAACATCCTTCTGCAAAGGAGTCCAACATTCGTCACCTGTATAGCTTGCTTTACTTTCCAGCGGATTAGGTAATTCACGCAAATTTAACTTTCCATTAAGCGTCAATGGGAATGCGTCCAAATACATGAAGAAACTAGGAATCATATAATCTGGCAAAAAACCACTTAAGTATGAATTGAAATCTTCACTTGTTCTCTTCACGCTCTCAGCCGCTATTATATAAGCAGTAATACGTTGATCTCCCGGTTGATCTTCCCTCACAATCACTTTACAACTTTTCACATTAGGGTGTGCTAACAAGTGATGCTCGATCTCGCCTAATTCCATCCGATGACCACGGACCTTTACTTGATCATCACTACGTTTCACATAATGAAGTTTCCCTGAAAGATCTCTTATGCCAATATCACCTGTTCGATACATTCTTTGACCGTTTTCAGTAAATGGATTAGCCACAAACCTTGAAGAGGTGAGCGCTGGCTTACGATAGTAACCGTATGTAACAGCCTCTCCCGCAATATAGATTTCACCTGGTCTTCCCGGAGCAACTAGTTGCAGGTTTTCATCCAAAATGTAAATTTCTGTGCCTGAAAGGGCGTCTCCAAGTGGTGGTGAAGTAAAACCATCAACTGACGTTAATTCATAATGTGTAGACCAAATTGTCGTTTCAGTTGGCCCGTAAACATGATGCACTTCTCGACATAACGTTTGCATTTGCTTTGCTGTATGTGAAGGAAGTTTCTCTCCCCCAACTAATACTTTGACTTTCTTTAATTCTTCAGTTACAAATGGTAGGATCATTTGCCAATGTGTCGGTGTTGCTTGAACCGCACTAATCTGCTTTTCTTTCAATTCTTTGACAATACTTGGCGGATCAGAAATGACCGCATTCTTAGCGATAACACATGTGCCCCCAACCGTGATGGGTAAAATCAATTCTAAAATTGAAATATCAAACGAAATCGTCGTTAAAGCATAAAAGCGATCCATATGGTTTAATTGTAAATGCTTATTCATTGCCGATAAGAAATAAGAAAGTGACTTTGCAGATACGAGAACACCTTTTGGATTACCAGTTGAACCTGATGTATAAATCATATACGCAGGATCTCCACTATTTACGAGCGGTAGCAAAGTCTCACTTTCAGCCTTTATAACATCGATGTTCATAAGATACGGTTGGAAGCTTTTTGGTAGTTTCTGCTTCCCTTCTGTATCAGTAAGAATCAGTTGTGTTTGACTATCTTTTAACATATAGTTGAGTCTACTCTCAGGATAATCGATATCAATTGGCACATAGGCACCGCCAGCTTTCCAAACAGACAATATGGCAACCAAAATATTGGCAGAACGGCTTACAGCTATCCCCGCAATAAAGGGGGAATTGTACCCCGTGCTAATCATTTCTCTTGCTAATGCTGAAGTCATCTTATCTAGCTTTTCATATGTCCATATTTCTCCACTATATTCTAATGCTGGATGCTGAGGATATTTCTTTACCATTTCCTTGAATTGAATAAGCGGATGAACGCTTTCAGCTGTCTCATACCCTAAATCTTTTCGCATCAATGCGTTTTCTTCATCTAATAATAAATTAATCTTCCAAATAGGTTGCCCGCCATCAATACTTGGTAACCTCTTTAGCCAATGGATAATTCTACTTGCATGTTGCTCTACTTCCAATTGCTGAAACTTCGTACCATTTGCTTCAATATCTACTCTTAGACTGCCATCTCTATCTTGCTCAAACATATTCATATTCATTAAATCAATTGGACCGGTGGCTAATTTATAAGTAGTGGCAGCGACATCGCCAAAAATCGGTTGATACGTAAACGGCATAATATTTACTTGAAAAGAGTTCAAAAAACTACTCTGGCCAATGGTGCCTAAATCTCTTTGTAATTGTTCTTGACGATAATGTTGATGTTTACTATTTTCTCTCGTTTCATTTACAACATCTTTCACCAGACTCATAAAAGTTGAATCAATAGAAAATGATAGCAGTAAGGGTAGAATATTCATTGTTGTTGCTGGAATATTCATCGCAACTGTTGAACGATTCATCATTGGTAATGTTAATAAACTCTTGCGATCCCCCGTTATCTTATATTGATAAACCCCCATAGCTGCGATCACGAGATGTGGCCACGCGATTTTCCATTCTTTTGCCTTGTTTTTTATCTTTTGAAACTCTGTGGCTGTTAATTTTTTAGCAATTTTTATCGTAGATGTTGCCTCAGAAGATTGAAGCTCATTCTGAGACAATGAAACGTCGTGTGTGACTCCTTTATATTTTTCCTTCCAATATTTTTGATCTTCCATATATAACGAAGATTCTTTATACTTTTTCTCTTCTTCAATTAATAGAGACAATGGTTTAAAAGCAGGTTCTGGCTCAAACTTTTCTTTTAGATATGCTGAATAAGTACTTGCCACTTTGTTTGTTATTAATGAAAATCCTAATGCATCACAAGCAATATGATGTATTTTTTGATACCAAAGATATTCATCACTTGCTATTTTAAAGAGAATTTGCTTATAAATCGGACCTTTTTTCAAATCAATTGACAGGGATAAGTCATCATTCATGAGATCAATAGCCGTTTGCTTAGGAGTCTTCATTAGACTCACATCGATATATTGAACAGGCACTTCATTCGGTTTTTGAAGAACTTGATATAATTTTCCATCCTCTTCAAAAAAGGTAATGTGGAGGCTGTCTGCTTCTTGAACAGTACTTTTTATACTTTCTATTAATAACGACACGTTTATTCGCCCGTTTATTTCAACATATTCGCCAGTATTATAAGCTGTCTTTTTTTCATCTAATTCATGAGCGTACCAAATACCTGCTTGGGCATCTGTTGCTCGCAGTTTAGTTGCTTCACTGATCATTCCATGCTCCTCCTTTTAAGAATAGACTTCGTCTGTTTGTGGAAACATTTCATACCAAGCTTGTAGGGTTGGATTTGATGCCATTTTCATAAAGTTTACATCTGCTCCTTCAGCTCGCCATTCTTCTACTAACGTCATCATCCTAATGGAGTCTAATCCTAAGCTCACTAAGTCATCATCATCCTTGATTTCACTAGGGGAGATATCTAGTATCTCTGCTACTTTTGCCTTTATTTCACTGTGCGTACGATTAGATGCGTTTTTTTCTGATAAATCATGAAGTAGTGCTTCTGTTAATAAAACCTTCCCACATCTAGTTGCTGTATAATTTAATGCCTGTACATGTTCCTCATAAGAGAAATCAGCTACCGCATCGGCAATTAGAAATGGTTGGATATCATACATAAATGCTTCCATTGCCGTAGCTAAACAACCTATATGTGCGTACACACCACATATAATAAGTTGATCACGACCATCTTCCTTCATACGATCAAGTAAATTTGATTTCTTAAAAGCACTATATCTCCATTTTGTTTGAATCGTATCATTGTCTGTTGGTGCCAACTCAGGTACAATACCTGTTTGTGCTTCATCTTCCGTTAGTCCTGGCCCCCAAAAATCGGTCAATAAGGCACGATCTTCATCTTTTTGATTACCTGGTTGTGCAGTATAGACAATCGGGATATTTTGACTTTGGCAATAGGCTTTTACACGAGCAATCTTTTCAATCACTCCCTCAATCAATTGAGAACCATTCTCATAATAGTTGATAAAATAATTTTGCATATCATGAATAAGCAGTACTGCGCGCTTATTATCAAGCTGCCAATCTACTTTATTTTTTGGTAAACTATTTGCCTCAGGTAATGGATAGGTTTTGATTTTTGGTATTGACATAGGGAATCTCTCCTTTTATATTTTAGTAGCTAATTTGTCTTGGATGATTTCTCTCAAGCTTTTTTTACTTACTTTTCCAAGTGGTGTTTGTGGAAACTCATGTACAAATTCAAAACGGTCAGGTATCTTAAATGCGGCAATTCCTTTTAATTGTAGAAACGACTTCAAAGCTTGACCTGTCAACTGTGCGTTTTGCGAGATAATAAATGCACAAGATCTTTCACCAAGGAATGCATCTGGCATACTGACAATTGCTGCATCTAATACATCTTCATGTGAGAGCAAATAATTCTCAACCTCTTCAGCAGCAATCTTTTCTCCACCACGATTAATTTGGTCCTTATCTCTTCCTTCTACGATTAAATAACCATCTTCCGTTTGTTTAACAATATCTCCTGTCCGATAAAAGCCATCATGAGTAAATGCTTTTTCGTTATGAGTCTCTGCATTGTAATAGGCAATTATCGTGTAAGGACCTCTTACTTGTAAATGGCCCGTATCACCAATGGCAACAGACTGATCCTCTTCATCTACAATACGAATCTCATCAAATTCAGACATTGGTCTCCCTTGTGTATAAACGTTTTTCTCATCTGCATCATTTAATCTCGTATAATTAACCAAGCCCTCAGCCATGCCAAAAACTTGTTGTAGTGAACAGCCAAAACTAGGTCCCACCTTTTTCGCTACTTCGGCACTACATTTTGCCCCACCTACTTGAATCACCTCTAAGCTAGTAAGATCATAATCTCTTGTCTTCTTTGCCTCAATCCAAATAATTGCGAGCGGAGGAACGAGTGAAGTAAAGTTGATTTTTTCTTTTTCGATTAGTGGAAATGCCGTATCTGGACTAGGGTCGGGACTTAAAATGATGCACCCACCAGCATATAAGACACCAAAAACACCAGGTGAACTCATCGTGAAGTTATGTGCTACTGGTAATACAGCAAGATATTTCGTCCTTTCACTTAATTCACAGATTTCTACACTTTTGCGAATACTATATAAATACTCATCATGTGTTCTCGGAATTAACTTAGGCAACCCAGTACTTCCACCAGATAATTGGAAAAATGCTAAGTCGCTACCCGTAATATTTGGTAGATCCACAGACTCTTCAGACATTAGTGCTTCAACGTTTAAAAACTCCTGCTCATCTCCTGCGACAATAATATGTTGTAATGTATTAACTTTTCCTTTCACTTCTCTGGCCATCTTCACATAATCATGTCTATCAAAAACATCAGGTATCACATAAGCAACGGCTTTTGTATGTTCGCAAAAGTAAGTAATTTCTGTTTGTCGATGCAATGGCAAAGAGAAAATAGGGAGAGCCCCAATACGGAATAACGCAAAACAAACTTCAAAAAAGCTAATGGTATTGGTGAGTTGCAATACTACTCGATCTTGCTTTTTTATCCCAAGATGTATGAATCCATGGGCTAAGCGATTGGCTCTATCATCTAACTCTTCATACGTGACTTTACGATTTCCTTCAATGAGCGCAATGGATGTCGGTGTGAATGTTGCCATTCTTTCTAATACTTCCCCAAAAGTTTCACCAGTCCAGCAACCATTTGAGCGATATTTTGTTGCCAATTCATCTGGCCACGGTGTATATCCTTGTAACATTTACAACTCTCCTTTATGAATTATTCAATACCTAATGCACTTAACATCGTTTTTAATTTTGCGGCCGTTTCATCACATTCTTCTTGTGGTACTGATTGAGCAACAATTCCTGCTCCAGCAAATAACTTCATTTTTCGTTGACTCAGTTCTGCACATCTAATTGAAATCGCCCACTCTCCATCACCGTTTCTTTTACTATAACCAATCATCCCTGTAAAATAATGACGATTATATGGCTCGAGTTCATTCAACAATTGAAAAGCTTTAACTGCTGGTGTCCCACAAATAGCTGGTGTCGGATGAATACTCTCGGCTAATTGAACAGATGAAACGCTTTCGTCATACAACTCCCCTTCTATTTTTGTTGAAAGATGCCACATCGTTTTTGTAGAAATAACAGAAGGTCGAGCGGGAACAGTTAGTGTTCGACAATATGGTTTAAGATTTCTTTCAATCGCTTCAACGACAAGGCGATGTTCATATAAATCTTTTTCAGAGCAACTTAATTCTTGGGCCATTTTTTTATCATCCTCTTCGTTTGCCATCCTCGGCCTTGAACCTGCTAAAGGATTGGTAATCACTTTTCCTCCCTCTTTTTTAATCAGCAATTCCGGACTAGATCCTATCAACGTACTTTTTTCATCTGATAAATGAACCGCAAAATTAAATTTATCTTCATTATCTGCTAATAAATTCTGTAAAACATAATGAATATTCACGTCTTTACTAAACTCAATTTGCATTAAACGGCCTAAAACAACCTTTTTAAGCTCTGCATTTTTTATTCTTGCTACAGCCTTTTCGACCATCATCATATATTCCTGTGGTTGTGGATGAAAATTCACCTTATTAGGTAACGGGAGTCTATTTCCTTCTTGATATCTTGTACTAGTTAACGGTTTCTCCAACATTACTTCTTTAGGGATATATAAGGTTGCTACATCCTTTTGATCCAAAGGAAAAGCAGCTATCATCAGATCATGATGTCCATATGTCCGGGGACACTTCTGCCAAAGTAAATCCACTCGTTCGCTAAAGGATTTTCCTTCCTG
This sequence comes from Cytobacillus kochii, assembly GCF_044790165.1. Classification (NCBI taxonomy): domain Bacteria; kingdom Bacillati; phylum Bacillota; class Bacilli; order Caryophanales; family Bacillaceae; genus Cytobacillus; species Cytobacillus kochii. The sequence goes on from NZ_CP085254.1 coordinate 2,579,151, forward strand.
TTCTTCCGTATGTAATTTAACTTCCTTTCCCTTTGCTAAAATATGTTTCGTGGGAAAACCAAGGAAACTATCGCCATTATTATATAAATCCGCCATTTTATTGACGCTTTTTTCTTGTAATATCGCCATTAATATCCACCTCTTTTTTCGTCATTGTGCACCTAAGCTCGCTCCACCATCTATCACAATATTATTCATAGTGATATGACTTGCCTGATCTGAAACGAGGTAAAGAATCGAATCAACAATATTTTCCGGAGTGGCTATTCTTTGTAATGGAATACCTACGCGATATTCTTCTTGAACACCCTTAATTCCTTGCTCAATAGCACCGTCCTTCCAGAAGTCTCTTTGCATATCTGTGTCAGTGGCACCTGGTGAGACAATATTGCAACGTATATTGTATTTTGCAAGCTCTAACCCTAAACATCTTGTAAACATGAGAGAAGCAGCTTTTGATGCACAATACGCTGACATAGATGTTCTCGGTACAGATGCTGCGTTTGAACTAACTGTAACAATTGCCCCAGATTGCTTGGTAATCATCACTTTACTCACCTCATGGGATAGATAAAATACCCCATTTGTATTAATGGAAAAAGTATGTTCCCATTCATCCATTGTCATAGATTGAATCGGGTTTACTGAGATCACACCAGCAACATTGACAAGAATATCAATCGTTTTATATTTTTCTATTACTAGTTGTATCGTATCTGTTACATGTGCTTTATTTGATACATCACAGATGTAGCCTTCAAATGTATGATCCCGGTTTGATAACTCTTCCGATAATTGGTTTAGTTTTTCTGCTTCGATATCTAAGCCAACCACTTGGCAACCTTCAGAACAGAGACGCTTGACTAAAGCGGCACCCATTCCTTTTGCTGCACCTGAGATGACTGCAACTTTTCCTTTAAGCATCTTAACACCCTTTCTCAACAGATAATCATTCTCAATTAAAATTAAAAAAGAAAGCGTTCATTTCTTTCTTACATGGTTAGAAAAAAAATTACACTTTTAATGATAATGATTCTCATTATCACATCACAATATTAACAATAGTACAGATTCCTAATATTCGTCAAGGAGGAAAAAAATCCTATTTCTATGAAATCGAATGGTTTGTAATGGAAAATTAAGGATTGAATGACGATCGATTGAACCAAAAAATTTTATAAATGTAGGAAAAGTTATTTAAATATCTATAGTAAAAAATACAGGTGGCTTTTTGGGAATTCATTCATTTTTCTTTTAAAAAACCTTTATTTTCTAATAAATTCCAGATAAAAAAGAAACGAACTCTAAGTGAATGTCACTGTTAAGTTCGTTTCTTTGTTCATTCATTTATTTTACAAGTTCCAATACAGCCTCTAACATTACATTGACACCTGCTGCACAATCGTCATATGGAGTAAATTCATCTTCACTATGGCTTTTTCCATTTATACTAGGTACAAATAACATAGCAGTAGGAATCATACTTGCGATAAACTGAGCATCATGCCCTGCACCACTAGCCATTTTTTTATATGGTAATCTCTGTTCTTTTGTCACATTTTCTAGTAATTGAACCATTTCATTATCAAAATGGACGGTCGAGCGATCCCAGAGTTTTTCAATGAATACAGTACATCCTTCACTATTTACGGTTTCTTGTACTTTTTTTATTTTTTCTTCTACAATTGCTGTTACTTCAGGTTCCTTATGCCTTGCTTCAATCGTAAAAATTACTTCATTTGGAATAACCGTATGAACATTAGGAGAAACATCTAGTCTTCCCATAGTAAATACGAGGTCATCTGGTAAACTACTTAATTCACTTCTAATATCTTGAATAAAGTTATTGGTTGTAAATAGTGCATCTTTACGTAAATGCATAGGCGTCGTGCCTGCATGATTAGAGTCACCTACGATTTTAATTTCATAACAGACCATCCCTACTACACAGTCAACTACACCAATCTTCAACTCTTCATGCTGAAGAACCGGCCCTTGTTCAATATGTAGCTCTAAAAAGGCATGCGCTTCTTTTAATCTATTGGCCTCAGAGCCATTGAAACCGATCTTCGCCAACTCTTCTTTAAAGACCTTGCCATCACCATCTTTTTTGTTCAACATCTTTTCACTATCAAACTTTCCACTTAAAACTCCGGAGGACATCATTGAAGGTTCAAATCTAGCACCTTCTTCATTCGTAAAATTAACTAACATAATAGGAATCTTAGGTGTAATATTATTGTCAACAAGTGTTCTCACAATTTCTAAACCTGTAATTACCCCTAAAACACCGTCGAAACGACCTCCGCATTTTACTGAATCAAGGTGGGAACCGATGACCACCGGTGGACGCTCTTCTAAACCTGGTAAAAGAGCATACATATTACCCATATCATCAATTTTCACTTCCATTTTCAGTGCTTCACAGCAGGTTTTAAAATATTCTCGTGCTAAGCGATCTTCTTCTGATAGAGCTAACCTTGTTACACCATTATTCTCTGTCCTACCAAAATTCGCGAAATGTTCAATCGTTTCTGTTAATCTCTCACTATTAATCCTTACTTTTTGTTTCTCCAAAATGTCATCTCCTTCAACAACTTATTTACGATTAATTAAATGGACAGAAAAATACTTGCGTGCATCAGCTGTTAATATGTGTAACGTTTCAGAGTAAATCGTTGAACCTGTAATTCTCTCAAACTCCACAAAGGCACCACTTAAATTCTCTGTAATGCTTTTAATTGTATAACCGTTATTTAACAGGACATCAATGCTTGTTTTTTCTTTCATATATTCAATATGCTCAGACATTTGACCATCTCCTTTATTGGACTTTTTCTTTGACTTTAGTATTTACTATTTCCTGTTCATCAATAGATAAAACCCAATCTCTTCCGACTGTAATTCCCAGATATTTCTCATCACTAGGATCATTCATTTCGCTTTGCTTGTATTTTTTAAACCACCAGTACTTCGCTAAAACATAATAGAGAACAGCTCCAACGACAAAACCTACAATGGAAGAGTAGGTAGACAATAGATTGGCACATATCCCCCCGACAATCCAAGCAATTAGTCCAGCGCCATTAAAACCTGCAAAATATTTGAATTGCCCTTCATTCTCATATAATGCTGGCACATTCACTCTTCTCTTTCTTAATAAATAATAATCAGCAAATAATATACCAACGATAGATGTTAGGATTCCCCCAATGACTAATAACGCTTGATTAAGCACATCAAACAAGCTCCATGGCTGCGCAAGAGTACCAATAATTCCTGCAAAAATGACTCCTACCCAAAAAGGTACTTTCGGCCCGCCTACATTAGAGAAAACAGTTGCTGCTGGTATAATGTTGGCCGAAGTATTTGTAGACCACTGTGCTAAAACAATCATTAATAGAAGAATCCCTAAAATAAAACCACTAGCTGACTCTTGTAATGCCACAATTGGATCTGATGTGCTAACTGCCATATATGATACAGCGCCAATCGCAATCATGAATGTATTCACAATTGGCATCACGATGATATTACCAATTAACTGAGATTTATTGCGTTTAAACCAATTCCTCTCATTTCTAGGGGCTTTAAAGAATCTTGATAAGCTTGGCATATCTGCTGCAAGTGTAGCCCAAAAGCCCATATTTGCCATAATTACAACCATGAAAGCTGTAAAAGCAGTTATACCTGTCGCAGGACTTTCCACCCAAGTCCAGACATCTTTACCTTGGCTTGTTGCATTATCTGATAATGTAATATACATCCAACATGAGATTATAATAATAATAGGGGCAGCTAAATCAGCAAACCGTTCAATCGATTTAATTCCTAATGCTGTATTGATTAATTGTGCAGCAGCAAAAAGAATAAAGCATACGAACCACTGATCAAAGCCAAAAAGAAGATTAAGTATCCCGTTAATAGCGGAAGCACCAAAGTAAGTGTTTATGCCAAACCAACATGAAGCAGTTATCCCCCTAACAACTGAAGGAATATGTGTGCCAATTGTTCCAAACGGCGCCCGCATGTATACAGGAAAAGAAAGTCCATGTTCCACACCAATATCACCAATTAAGGACATCAATATCCCAATGACCACTGAGCCGATAATGGTTGCTAACAGAACCATAGGAAGCGATAAATGAACAATTCCGCCACCACCAATAGCAAATGCTGCTAGCACAATCGCCATACCAATCCAAATAACTGCAAAACCAAAGGTACCAATTTTCCTTTCCTTATAACCAATTGGCAATAGGTCCGGTGATTTTAAATAATTATCTTTCTTCTCCAATATGGACACCCCCTTAATATGAACAACACATTTAGTAAAGTTCTTGAAGTTGGATACCCTGCTGAAATCATTTCAGCAGGGCGCAATAAAAGTTAAATCATTGTTGGTCGTTTTTCTAACGTTTCTCCATATTTAGCACGCTTAATAAAATTACCCTGACCTGCTTCACCTACAAATTGTTTATCTTTGATGATAAAGTTACCCCTAGATAACACTGAAATAGGCTCTCCTGTAATTTTCATGCCTTCAAAAGGATTGTAGTCAACTGCCATATGATGCGTTTTCGCCGACAACGTCCGTTCGACATTGCCATCATAGATAACAAGATCAGCATCAGCGCCAACAGCTATCGTACCCTTTTTCGGATATAATCCAAATAATTTAGCTGCACGGGTTGAAGTAATCTCTACAAATTGATTAAGTGATATTCTCCCTTTTTTCACACCTTCTGAAAATAAAATACTTACGCGGTCTTCAATTAATGGACCACCATTTGGAATCTTAGAAAAATCACCTTTTCCTAAGTCTTTCTGGCCAACAAAATCAAAAGAACATTGATCAGATCCGAGTGTTTGTAATTGTCCTGTCTTTAACGCATTCCATAAATGATCTTGATTCCATTTTTCTCTTAATGGCGGTGACCAAACATATTTAGCTCCTTCAAAATCTGGTTTCTCCAAATAGGTTTGATCCAAGACCAAATATTGCGGACAGGTTTCACCCCAGATATCGATACCTTGACTTCTAGCTTCAGCTATTTTTTTAGCCGCATCTGCACACGAAACATGCACGACATATAATTGGGATCCAGCAAGTCCGGTAAGTGTTGCAGCTCTTCCTGTTGCTTCTGCCTCTGCTTCAGGGGGACGAGTTAAAGCATGATAAATAGGGTCTGTATTTCCTTTTGCTAATGCGTCCTTTACTAAATAATCAATTACATCACCATTTTCAGCATGCACCATGACAAGTGCCCCAAGTTCTTTAGCGGCAAGTAAAGTTTTATATAGTGTCTCATCATCTGCTTGGAATTGATTTTTATACGCCATAAATACTTTTAATGAAGTTATGCCTTCTTCCTCAACCATTTTCGGTATCTCTGCTAATACAGCGTCACTGCTCTCAACAATTTGCAAGTGAAAACCATAGTCAATGACCGCTTTATTTTTTGATTTTTGATGCCAAGTTTCAACGGCGCTACTGAGTGATTTCCCTTTTGTCGTTAAACAAAAATCAACAATCGTAGTTGTTCCACCAAATGCGGCAGCTTTTGTACCCGTTTCAAAATCATCTTTAGTGACCGTTCCACCAAAAGGCATGTCTAAGTGAGTATGGGGGTCAATCGCACCAGGGAAGACATAATGTCCTTTTGCATCAACGACTTCCGCACCACTCTCTTGAAGATTCTCTCCGATTTGCATAATTGTTTCATCTTCAATTAGGATATCTGCTTTGTAAGTATCTGTTGCTGTAACAATTACTCCATTTTTTATGAGTTTTTTCATAAGTAACCACCCTTTCTCACTCTTTTACTTCGCTGTACTATTTGCAACATAGCTTATATTTGCAATGGCTTCTTGCCTTTCATTCCAAGTCATCGGTGGTAGTTCATTTCGTTTTTCGACCATATCGATTGCTCCATCTACAGGACAAACAATCGAACATAAATTACAACCGACGCAATCTTCTTCGCGAACTTGGAGATAAGGCTTACCATCAGTTCCGGTCAGCATATCAATACATTGATGGGAGGTATCCTCACAGGCAATATGGCATTTATTACAATTGATACAAACATCATTATTAATGTGTGCGACAATTTGATAGTTTAGATCTAAATCGCCCCAATCAGAATATTTGGGTACAGACTTACCGATGATTTCATTTACCGAAGCGATCCCTTTACGATCTAAATAATAATTCAGCCCATCAATCATATCTTCTACGATGCGGAAGCCATGATGCATGGCCGCTGTACAAACTTGTACGCTTGTTGAACCCATGAGCATAAACTCCACAGCATCTTGCCAATTAGATATACCACCAATTCCTGAGATTGGCACACCAATTCTACTATTACGTGCACATTCTCCAACCATATTTAGAGCAATTGGTTTCACTGCAGGTCCGCAATAGCCACCGTGGGCACCCTTCCCTCCAACATGCGGAATGGTATTCCACGTTTCAATATCTACACCTGCTAAACTATTAATCGTGTTAATCATACTAATTGCATCTGCACCACCATTAACCGCAGCCTCAGCTGTTGCAGTTATATCGGTGATATTTGGTGTAAGTTTCACGATTACCGGTGTCTTCGCTACTTCTTTTACCCAATAGGTTTGTTGCTCAACAAGTGCTGGTACTTGACCTGAGGCTGCTCCCATTCCTCTTTCAGCCATCCCATGCGGACAACCGAAATTTAATTCAAGTCCATCGACACCCACTTCTTCCACCTTTTTGACAATTTCATGCCATTTTTCTTGTTTCGGTTCGACCATCAACGAAGCAATGATTGCATGATTAGGATATTTCTTTTTTGTTTCATAGATTTCTTTCAGGTTTACTTCCAACGGTCGATCAGTAATTAATTCAATATTATTAAACCCTGCTACTTTTTGACCATTAAAACTCACTGCTGCAAAACGCGAAGAAACATTTAAAATGGGGTCACCTAATGTTTTCCAAACTGCACCTCCCCACCCAGCTTCAAAGGCACGCTGTACTTGATAACCTGAATTGGTTGGCGGAGCTGAAGCTAACCAAAATGGATTTGGGGATTTAATTCCAGCTATATTTGTACTTAAATCTGCCATTATTTCACCTCCAAGATATTTAAGCAGTTTCTATCGTTTCTTTTAATAGAGAGCGGTGGATGCTTATGGCACTCGCTTTTCCTTGTTGTGCAGCAGACACAACCATTGCTTCACCTTGTCCTTTACCAAATATACAATCTCCACAGGCAAATACTTTACTGTTAGATGTTTGAAAGGTTTCACTATCTATTGTCACAACACCACCATCGTGACTAATTTCAAATTGTTCAATTAAATCAATATAACGACTTTGTCCGATCGCTTTAATCACTGCATCTACTTCAATCGTAAATTCAGAATCAGTTAAGGGTACAGGACGTCTCCTTCCATCTTCACCAGGTTCCGATAAAGTCATCTTGACACATTTAATACCTGTAACTTTCCCTTGCTCATCTCCTAAAATTTCAACCGGAGCTGTTAACCAGCGAAATTCGACACCATCCTGCTTTGCAAATTCATATTCAAAATCATAAGCGGTCATCTCAGCCAGCGTTCTTCTATATAAAATTTTGACATTATCCGCTCCTAATCTAACTGAACAAGTTGCAGCATCGATAGCTGTATTACCAGCCCCGATTACTGCTACCTTTTTTTTGTATAAGTCATCATGAATAGGTGCTGTCTTTGTTTCTTTTACAAATTCAATCGCATCATGAACGCCATTTAAATCTTCACCAAGAATGCCTAATTCTGGTACAGATGACATACCAATGGCTAAAACAACAGCATCATTCTCTTCCAGAATTTCTTTAGCAGAGATATCTACCCCTACTCTCGTATTTGTAACAATGTCTACATTCAATTTTTTTACTTGTTCTACTTCCCAAAAAGATATTTTCTGCGGTAATCTAAATGAGACGATTCCGTAAGTATTTAATCCTCCCGCTTCACTTTCTGCTTCGTAAATCGTTACTTTATAACCCATTCTTGCTAATTCTCTGGCTGCTGATAAACCGGCAGGCCCACTTCCTATAATCGCTACTTTCTTTCCATTTGGCTTTCCAGCATGAAACAGGGTCGCTTCATTCTTAATTGCCCAGTCCGTTGCATACCGTTGTAAATTTCCTATTAAAATAGGTTTAGTAGAATGATTGAGTACACATGCGCCTTCACAAAGTTCTTCTGTCGGACAAACGCGTGCACAACTAGCTCCTACAGGATTAGCAGACATAATTGTTTTTGCAGATCCAAATAAATTATCTGTGGCAATTTTTTTAATAAAACTAGGGATATCAATTCCCGTTGGACACGCTTGAATACAAGGAGCATCATAACAATACAAACATCGATTGGCCTCATCCAGTGCATCATGCTTAGAAAAAGGTGGTTCTACTTCTTCAAAGTTCCGCTTTAGTGTTGCTAATGTCTCTTTTCGGTCGCTTTTCACTATAGAGTAACCTCCTTAAAAGATAGCATCTTTGAATGTTAGTTTTTCTAACATTAATTAAACTGAATTGTTAGAATCTTATAATCATTTTACTGTGTTCTAATCGATTAATCATTATACAATTCGTAAAATAGTTCACTAGTCTTGCTTGTCAAAATGTAAAAAGCAAAGTTTTGTAAGCGCTTCACTTAATACTTGTTCCAAATAGTTTTTTCTTTCTAATTTTTGAATGTTATTTATCCTTACATACCCTGTAAATATTAGTGTTCTTTTACATTCTGAAATGGCAAACATAAGCAATTTATTATGTCTCACAAATAATAATTGACTAATGCTTGTTTTAAGATCTTGTAAGGATATAATAATAAACTTTAAATATGAATGTAGGTCTCTATACTCAGAATTATGAGGGAGAGCCTTTAAAAGACCCTGGAGATGTTTTTTAAGAGGATACGAGTGGAAAGGATTTTGCAATTCACTATAAAGTTAATTCTATTTATTTTTTATGCACGGACAAACGAAAACAGTAGTGAGCTCATACAAAGCAATTGTTTTTCAAAGATGATTGTTTACAGACTTCTTGTGTTTCTTAGGTATATACCTATTTCTTAATTATTAATCTTCTTTAAATTAACACTGTTTTCGTGACCTTTGTTATTTGTTACATAAATGAAAGGGAACCTCTCTCGTAGTTCCCTTTCTTACCAGACTATTTCAAACTTTTATTGTTCTTTGATCGTTTTAATACGCTCTTGCTCTTCTCCCTTATCTAAATATTCGAAAAATCCAAGTCGATTTCCCCATGGGTCTGTGAAAGTTCCCCATTTCACTGGTACATAAGGTCTTGAATGTATTTCAAACCTATCTATCTTTAAAACTTCTATAAGTCTCTCTCTTTCAGCCTCAATATTAGTCACTCCTAAACGCAAAGGTCCGTTACCCTCGGAAAGAGTTCCTTCTGCGACTTGCAACCAACATCCAGGAATAAGTTCCCACTCAGCAAACCCCTCATGTGGAGTAAAATCAGCCTTCTTATTAAGCAGTGCTTCATACCACTTTTGCCCTTCTTCAATATTGGCAACTCTAACTTGAGTAGTCATTTCAAAAATCATTTATATCCCTCCTAATTGTAAAATTAACATCTTGTACTTTCCGTTACATATCGCTGATGTATTTCCACAATAAACACAACCCATTCCACTAGGAAAACGATTTTAACGTATAATAAACATATCAACTACTGCTGGAAACAAGTCATTTCTAATAGCTTTAACAAGCACTAATTTTTCTTTTGAACGTACATTTACCTCTTCTTACAAATCGAAATGCTTCCTTAACCACGATGATGTTATTCTCAAACAGAGTTGTCAATCTTTACGAAAACAGCGTAAATTAAAATAGACCCGAACAATCGATCGGGCCTCATGTTGAAAAAACTATTTCAAAGTAGATTATTGCATTACCTTACAAATATCATTTGTGAACGCTACCGGGTCTTCCACAGATAAGCCTTCAATCAGTAATGCTTGGTTATAAAGTAAATTAGTGTATAAAGCTAATTTTTCATCATCATTATTATTAAATGCAGCTTGGATACTATTGAAAACAGAATGGTGGATATTCAGTTCAAGTACTTTATCAGCTTTGACATTTTGATTATCTGGCATCATACTTAATACTTTTTCCATTTCAATGGTTACTTCACCATCAGCTGATAAACAAACAGGATGAGATTTTAGTCGTTTGGATGCACGGACCTCTTTTACTTTACCAGTAAGTATTTCAGACATTTTCGTTAATATTTCTTTATTTTCTTTTACTTCATCTTCATTGTCTTCTTCTTTGTCTTCCGCATCAATTCCTAAATCTCCACTAGATACTGACTTAAACTCTTTTTCTTCATAGTTAACAAGCATTTTAATCGCAAATTCATCAATATCCTCTGTAAAATAAAGAATTTCATATCCTTTATCGGCTACGATTTCTGTTTGTGGTAGCTTGTCAATACGATCAATTGAATCACCTGTAGCATAATAAATGTATTTTTGCTCTTCTGGCATTCTGCTTATATATTCATCTAATGTTACTAGCTTTTTCTCTTTAGACGAATGGAACAATAGTAAATCTTTTAATAAATCCTTATGTGTACCAAACTCATTGTACACACCAAACTTGATTTGGCGACCGAATGATTCATAGAACTTCTCATATTGTTCACGTTCATTTTTCAATAATGTTTTTAACTCGCTTTTAATTTTCTTATTAATATTTTTGGCAATCAATTTTAATTGACGATCATGCTGGAGAATTTCTCTTGAAATATTTAAGGATAAATCTTCAGAATCAACCATCCCTTTAACAAAGCTGAAATGATCAGGTAATAAGTCTGGGCATTTCTCCATAATTAACACGCCATTTGAATATAACTCTAACCCTTTTTGATACTCTTGAGAGTAATAATCAAAAGGACGATTTTCTGGGATAAAAAGAATGGCATTATATCGAATGGATCCATCGACACTTACATGCACATGCTTTAATGGCTGATCAAACCCATACCGTTTCTCTTGATAGAAGTTTTGATAATCTTCATCCGTTAATTCATTTTTGTTTTTACGCCAAATTGGAACCATGCTATTAATGGTTTGTTCTTCTATGATCTCTTCAAATTCTTTGTCATTATCTTCTTTCGGTTTACTCGTTGTGACATCCATTTTGATTGGATAACGAATGAAATCAGAATATTTCTTAATAATTGATTTTAATTGATATTCATCAAGAAAATCATCAAAGTTCTCTTCTTCTTCATTTTCTTTTAATTTAAGTGTGATGGTTGTACCTACTTGATCTTTCGTTGTTTCCACAATAGTATATCCATCGGCCCCTTGAGATTCCCAAAGATAAGCTTGGTCACTATGCAAAGCTTTGGACAATACTTTTACCTCGTCTGCTACCATAAATGCTGCATAAAATCCGACACCGAACTGCCCAATAATATCATGACCATCTTTTGCTTCATTCTCTGATTTAAAAGCAAGGGATCCACTTTTAGCAATGACACCTAGATTATTTTCTAGTTCTTCTTTTGTCATTCCGATACCAGTATCAATAATGGTTAATGTGCGTGTTTCCTTATTAGGAATCACCTTTATGTAATAATCGTCTTGTTCGAAAACAAGTTGGTCGTCAGTCAACGCCTTATAATAGATTTTATCAATTGCATCACTTGCATTAGAAATTAATTCACGTAAAAACACTTCTTTTTGTGAATAAATAGAATGTACCATCATATCAAGCAATCGTTTCGATTCAGCTTGGAATTGCATTTTTTCTGCCATCTTCACAGTCTCTCCTTTATCATGAAATTTTCAAATACTAAATTAGCACTCTATCTTGTAGAGTGCTAATACTATTTTAATATCCTCTTTTTTCCCAGTCAATAGTTAATATTTATAAAGAACGCACCATTCCGCCATCTATTAAAATGGAAGAACCCGTTACGTAAGTATTAATATCTGAACATAGGAAAGTGACAAATTGAGCAAATTCTTCCGGCGTACCATAACGACCTAACGGGATCGATTGTACTGATGCTTTTTGCACTTCTTCTTTCGTCATCCCCTTTCTATTGGCCGTTAATTGATCAAGATAGTCAATACGATCTGTTGCTATTCTACCTGGTGCAACCGTATTAATTAATATTTGATGCGGAGCCAATTCATCAGCAAGCGTTTTAGTCAAACCGACAATTCCTAAGCGAAATGTATTAGATAATAATAAACCTGGGATTGGTTGTTTAATAGATGTGGAAGCAATATTAATGATTTTCCCACCATGTTTCTTCATTTCAGGCAATACACCTCGGATTGTTCGTACGTAGCTAAGTAAATTTAATTCGAACGAACGATACCAGTCTTCATCCGATAAATCCTCAAATCCGCCACCAGGGGGTCCTCCAGCATTATTGATAAGGATATCAACGGTTCCATATGTAGCTTTTGTCTTTTGAACAAGTTCTTCAATATCTTCCTGTTTTGTAATATCACACACTTGGTACTCCACTTCCATGAAACCACTTGATTTTAGCTCTTGTTGTACGACTTGTAGTTTACTTTCATCTCTACTAGAAATCATTACTTTGGCGCCTTCCTTGGCTAATTCAAGGGCAATCGCCTTTCCTAAACCTTGACTGGAAGCTAATACTAAAGCTACTTTACCTTTTATTTTTAAATCCATTGACTACTCCTCCTATTTCTTTCTATAAAATATATCAAACCGCTCCCATAAGTCTTCTAACTTCTCTAACCTTTCTTCTACAACATCTGTCCGCTCTTTCCCTAAATAAACAATTAAAGCATTAATTAAGCTAAGTGGTGCGGTAAAGGAGTCGATAAACGTCGGAAGCTTGCTAGAAGCAGTTAATACTACGTCTGCATATGGCACTAATGGTGACGTTAGATGATCAGTAATAGCAATCACTTTTGCTCCATGTTCTTTTGCATATTGCACTTGTTCAATTGTATTCATTGAATAACGAGCAAAGCTGATACCAATCACTACATCATGCTCATCCAACTTAAATAACTGTTCTGATACAGTGTCAGCAGCACCTATTAATTCACTATGTCCAAGGATAATATTTAAATAATATTGCAGAAATACACCTAATGACCGAGCACTGCGATTGGCACTGATGTATATTCTTCTTCCCTCTAATATATATTGTGCTGCTCTCATAAATTGTTGTTCATCTAACTTTTCCATCGTCAATTGGATGTTAGCCATATCATCCTGGAACAGAGAGACAACCCCTTCTCTTTCGTGTTCATACACATCTGATGACATTCTCAATCTCTCTGTTGTAGTGAGTTGTTTTTGTATAGAGCTTTGCATGTATTGCTGTAGATCAGAGTAACCAGTAAATCCAAGAAAAACGGCAAATCTAACAACAGTAGCTTCACTAACTTTCGTAGATTTGGCTAGTTTAGCGACAGTTAAGAATGGAATTTCATTTTTATGATCAAGCATGTATGTAGCAATTTTCTTTTGAGATTTACTCATTATTGGATATTGATCCGCGATTAACTTTTCGATATTCTCCATTTTGTAAGTCATACCTTTTCTTCAAAATTAACAGATTTCTTTCTCATCCTTTTTATTATACGTGAAAAGCTTAAAAATTGATAATTTGTATAACCAACAATGAATTATTTATTTCATTTTAATTAAAAATGAAATTAATACTTCACAAATAGGTTTTTTCAGCGTATGATGTTCTATATATTTCTTATATTAATAAATTTGAAATATACATTTCATTATAGAGGTGGAAAATACAGTGAAAACAAGTTCATTAGATGATGTACACGAACAATTAAAAGCAAAAACGAGTAAATCATATCAATTCTCTTTAGATGCCCAAAGCTATATGCCAGGCGGTGTGACAGCAAATATTAAATACTTTGATCCATACCCGATTGTTATGCAAAGAGGTAGTGGCGCTTACTTATTCGATATTGATGGCAATGAATACATCGATTACTTATTATCTTATGGCTCTTTAATGCTCGGTCATGGTCACCCAAAAGTGCAAAAAGCATTAGCTGACCAAATGCAAGTGAATGGTACACATTTATTCGGGACGCCTCATCAACTTGAACTAGAAATGGCAAAAAAATTACAAGCACTTTATCCTTCGATGGAAAAACTTAGATATACAAACTCAGGTACTGAAGCCACTTTATTATCAATAAGATTAGCCTATGCTTACACTGGTAAATATAAGATTGCTAAGTTTGAAGGTCATTACCACGGCGGATATGATCAAATGCTTATTAGTGTCAATCCAAAAGTAGATCAAGCAGGTCCAGCTTCGGAACCAAATGCTTTAATTGAATCTAAAGGTGTTGATCCCTATCACGAAACACATACGATTGTTTTACCTTTTAATAATTTAGAAGCAACAGCAGAAATTTTGACAAAACATAAAGATGAGGTAGCAGCAGTGATTTTAGAACCTGCTCAAAGTGGCTTTATCCCTGCTACACAAGAATTTATGACTGGATTGAGAAAAATAACGGAAGACTTAGGTATTGTTTTAATCTTTGATGAAGTAAAAACCGGCTTTAGATTGGGGCTTGGTGGTGCACAATCCATTTATCATATTTCACCTGATTTAACAACCTTAGGTAAAGTAGTTGGAGGGGGTTTTCCTGTTGGTATGGTTGGAGGCAAAGAAGAGATAATGCTGTGTTGTGCTCCTTCTGCCTTCTCGGATGTTTTTGACCATAGTACAGGTAAGAACTCCAGTGCCAAAGATGTTCTTTTCCATAGCGGGACATATAATGGTCACCCTTCAATCCTTGCAGCAGGTATGGCAACCATTGACGTATTACAAAATGAAATCTCTACTGTAATAGCTAGAACGCATTGTTTAAAACAAGAACTAACAAGTCTTTTTGAGAGAAAAGGATTAACGATGCAAACCATTGGACTCGGGTCCATTTTTAACATCGTATTTACTGATAAAGAAATATGGAATTATCGCGACTTACAGGAAGCGAATTTTGCCTTACGAAAAAGATTAGATCTATTATTATTAATTAATGGTTTATATACAAAACCAATGAATCGTTTCAGTCTATCTACAGCACACACTGATTTAGAAATTAATAGAACCTTGGAGATATTCGAAAAAGCTTTACAAGATTTATAATCATTCGTTGTACCCAGTGAATAAGCACAAACAAAAACTCCTAAAAAATCGTTTTTGTTTGTGCCATTTATGAATCATCTATTTATCGCTCTCCATAACTATCTGATGCTCTTCAATGATTTTTTTAATTTCTCTCTTTTTCTTCTTTTTCATCTCGTTGCTAAAACGAAAGCAAAATACTGGGCATGACACAATTTATCCTTTTACTAGATTTATAGCATTTTGATTCAGGCTATAAAAACTGCAGCTCTGTTATAACTTAAAGAGATAACTATTGATTGTATAATATGTAAAAATATGTGATAATATAATTAGTTATGATATTTTGAATTCGAGGTAATGACAGATGCAGGTAACTTCTATAGACATAGAGAGTCAGATAAAAGATACAAGAGAAATGCTTTTAATTATCGGGGATATTTTTGGACTATCAGACCCGTTCACTATTCAAATAAGCGAGGAACTCGACCTCTTAATTAATATGGTACAAAAAGAAAAATACGCAATGTATAAATAAGTAAAAGCCTAGTTTCCACTGAAAGAAATTAGGCTTTTACCATTAAGAAACAACTTTATTTCCTGGTGTTGGCGATGTTGGAAATGGTGGTAGAAATTGTGATAATAAATATTGATAAATCGTTTGTTCCACTGATTTTCCTAGTTTATTTAACCCTTGATTCCCAAATAACACATTAAATTCGATAATATAGTATTTCCCTTCGCTTACCATGACATCAAACCCTGCATGATTAATACCTAATTGACCGGCGATATCTAAAACAAGGTCGATTGCTTCTTGTGGAATAAAATCGGCACATAGTTCTCCACCTTGTGCAATATTATGAAGAAACTCTCCTTCTAGTCCCACTCTCCAGTAGGCGCCCAGTACTTCATTCCCAACCACACATATACGTAAATCTTTGCCATCATTCGGTAAATATTCTTGGATATATAAAGCGTCCACTTTCTCACAATACGTTAGAAAGTCTTCTCTCGATTGGATAAGGAAAACACCTTTTCCCATAGAGTTTCGTGATTCTTTTGCTACAAAAGGAAAGGGAAAAGTATCTAACACATACTCAATATTGCTCCTTGTATTAGCAAGGATTTCAGTATAGGGAGCATGCTCAGGACTCACCGACCAAAGGGCCCTTGTCATTTCAATTTTACTAAAACCTAACTGCATTGTTTCTATGCTAGGAAAAATCTTTTTCTTCAACCCATACACAAGTGACGGTACTTGCCACGTTTCAGGAAATAACACGATGTCTGCTTGCTTTATTGCATCTATTTCCTTAAACATATGTTCTGGCTTTATATAGTGCACATTGGGCATACCAATCGTGCGAAATGCATTAAAAGAAACAATTTTCATTGATTCATTCACCTTCATTATTCAATTATGTTTTCCGTATTACAGATGTTAAAAAATGTATTTAAAAGAATAGAAAACTATTAATATCATAGCATTTTTGTAAAAAAATACAATCAGTTTTTTCAAGAAATATTCTTATTAATATTTCTAAATATTTATTGTAATTATACGGAAGTAGAAAAAAGAAAAATCAGGAAAAGAGAACCGGTTTTTTGGAAAATTAAAAGAGTTGAATGCATTTACACTCATTTTCTTTATTTTTTTCATTTCGAATGCCAAATTTTAAAAACCAACTGTGTCAAAAGATTCTCCTGTTTAAATTTCTAGTGTAGGACATTTACCTTAAATTGAATAGAATGACTTGTTTTGTTAGTCCTTCTAAGGGAACCACCCTCTCTTTTTAAAGCACACACCCATTATCTTACAATCGTTTTACTACGGATTCCAACTACCTTTGCTAAGGAAGCGTAATCACCTTCCCTAGCAAGAGAGAATAACAATTTTTTGCTTAATAGCGCCATCATCATTCACCATAAAAAACACCCCGAGTGTTAGACTTTCGGGGTGTACATCAAAAGCTCTATTCTTTTTTATTTAAAGTTCTTCATTTTCTTCGTCTTTTTGTTTAGTCTTCATTTTAAAATAAGCATCAAATACCTCATCAGCAATATGAAGGTTAATCTTGGATTTATCTGAAGACAACCATGGAATGACGACTGAAATGGCAATTTCAGGGTTATCATACGGCGCGTAACCGACAAAGGTTAAATTCCAAGTATCCGGATTTGATTGCACCTTAAGCGGCCCCCCGTAGTAAGCTTGGGCTGTTCCTGTTTTACCTGCAATCTTGTACTTTTTATTTGTAATCCCACTATTTGCTGTTCCCTGCGGATGGTTGACTACTTGGATAAACCCATCCTGTACATGTTCAATCCATGCATCCTTCATCGTAATTTTATTCAAAACATTTGGCTCAATGGATTGATAAACCGCACCAAGTTGATTATTCTCGAGATTCGGTTCACGAATTTCCTTCACAATCTGTGGTTGCATACGGTAACCACCATTTGCTATCGTTGATACATATTGTGCCAATTGTAGCGGACTATAAGTATCGAATTGTCCAATGGCAAAATCAAGCGTATTCCCTCCATTAGGAGGAATGGGTGATTGTCCTGTTACTTCACCTGGTAAGTCGATACCCGTTTTCACCCCAAGACCGAACTGGTGAAAATTATATCGTAACTTTCTAATACCTTCATCTTTATCAATACGAAGTTTACCTCGCGGAATGTATTCTTGTTGCCCACCAATTCTCATCGCTATTAAAAACATATAAACATTTGACGATTTCCTAAGGGCCGTTAGATCATTAATGGCACCAAATCCTGCCGTATTCCAAGATCGTTTAGGTTGTGTTCCGTCAAAATACAAAGGTCTATCCACCAAAACACTCCAAGGTGAGATTACCCCTTCTTGGTAACCTGCTAACACTGTTGCGCCTTTTATAGTGGAACCCATTGAATATTGACTTGTCATATTACCTAAGGCGTAATCCATGACTTCTGTTTCACCTGTTTTTTCATCTTTGACAAATTGTTTGCCAGCCATTGCGAGAACCTCACCTGTTTGTGGGTTCATCGCTGAAACGAAGCCACGATCTAAAAAGTAATTACTTCCCCTCAGACTTCGAACATGCTTTTCAATAATTTTTTCTACCTCTTGTTGGAATTCGATGTCAGTTGTTAAGACAAGGTCTTTTCCTGCTTGTCCTTCTCTTACCACATCTTGCTTTGTTACTTCACCTGTTTTATCTGTGTAATTTTTCATGATTTTCTTTTGCCCTTGTAAAACAGACTCGTATTGCAATTCTAAATAACTCTTGCCGACACGATCATTACGACTATAACCTTTAGATTGATAATATTCGAGCATTTCACTAGGTAAGCCCTCTTTTGAACTTGAAACATTTCCAAGTACAGAACTTAATGTCACTTCGCCGTCTTCGTCTTTCAAAGCATTATAACGTTCCCAGTCTACCGTTGTATCAATGCCAGGTAATAGATGAAGATTCTCACTAACAAGAGCAAATTCATCTTCATTGACATTTTTGTTCTTTATAAAATGAGGTGTCAACATTCGACTACTTGCCATTTCTCGAAATATCGCTAAAACTTCTAGTTCATCCTTCTTAAAAGCATTCAGTTCTTCTTCTGTTATTCGTTCCCGCGTTCGTTTATATATTTCGTCATCTACTTCTTTTGATGACATATCACTTGCTAGCAATTTATCTTTTTCTTTATCCGATACTTTTTCTGCTGCTTCATTCGGATACTTTATTATCCAAAAGTCTTGTTTATCTCTTTCAGTAATCGCCTTCAAGTCTTCTTCCGTGTCTTTTTTAATCATCTTCGCTAAAAGCTCTGATGTCTGAATCATTTCTTCTTGTGTTGTAGATTGGGAGCGAGTATAACTTATGGCTAATTGGGGTTTATTCCCTACAACCAGTCTACCTTTACTATCATAGATCTGCCCCCTAGGTGCCGTGCTTGCTACTGGCACCTCCACTTCCCGTTCAATCTCTTTTTTATAATTCTCTCCGTAAACAATTTGAACAATACCTAAGCGGAAGATTAGAATCGAAAAGAGTATAAATACTGCAAAAAACATTAAATTAATCCGAAAAACCATTTTTTTATTTCGTTTTTTTCTTCTCTGTTCTCCCGCCATCGTCAACACAACCAATCATCAAAGTATGAATGTTCTTAATTATTACTATATGTAACTATTATATTTCACAAATATGTTATCTATTAAAATTAGATTAATAATATAAACTATCTTACAACAAATATCCAATTTTTTCAATTGTTATGAAGAAATATTTGATAAAAAAAGATCAATTTTACACTTTCAGTAACATTTCTCTAAAGACGATAGATGGTGAACAAATCAGGTATCCACTCGACTGCCTTTTAAGTGATGATTGTTCTTCATTTTTTATTAGCTAAATAAAAAAATCGATTGTTAACCAACCGATTTTTTCATTTGACTCATTTGAAGTTTTTGACGATACACTGTTGGCTCATATAACATGAATACTCCAATTAACCCAATAATCGCAAAGCTTAAAGGAATATAAAGTCCATATTGATAAGCGGTTGTAACGTCAAAATTAGCAAAATGGTCCAATACTTTTCCAAAAATTGCTGGCAGCAACACTGCGCTAAGAAAGCCTCCCGTATTAGCGAAACCGGAAATAAGCCCCACTTCCTTTATATGAAAGGACTGTCTAACAACTGTAAAGGTTAGAGCACTTGCACCATTTGCATAACCTATGATTACGAATAAAAGAATGAATAATAAATATGGTGGCTCTCCACCCATCAATACTAAAGTGATCCAAGCAGAAACCGACAGCATCTGCACAATGACATACGGTGCTTTGACTCTGTCAAAAAAAGTAGATAGATAGGTTGTTAATGGTGCTCCGATAATGGCACCAAATAAGCCGTACATAATTACTTCACTTGCACTTGATCGTGATAAACCGTAAATGTCCATACCATAGGGAACTGCCCAAGAGCCAATAAAGCCGATATATGTGCCCACCACACCAAAGTGACAAAGGAATGTCGCCCAAGCTTGGCGATTGACAAGTAATCTTCTTATGATGACTAATAACGGTTCATTTGTTTCTTTTTGATTTTTTTCTTCTTCCATTTGAAATTTCTTCTTAGGATATTTTATTAAAACAACATAAAGCCCCATACCAAGGGTGAATATTACAATGCCAACAATTAAAAATGGAAGTCGCCACCCTAATAGAGAAATGGTCGAACTAAAAGGAACTGTTGCTAATAAGAATCCTAAACTTCCGGTCATTCCGGCAAATCCCACTAGCATCGAAAACTCCTGCTGCTTGAACCAAATGCTCAATACAAGAACTAAATTGACCCATATAGTAGCATCGCCAATTCCACATAATAACCTAGCAAAGATGAGCATATAACTATTATCTACCGAACTATACAGGATGGTACCTAGCCCGTTTAGCAGTGTTCCAGCGACTAGAAATACATTGGGACCAAATCTATCAGAGAATAATCCGATGGGAATTTGCAATCCAGCATAAGCAAAAAATTGAATACTCGTTATCAGCCCAATCGTTGCTGCAGTTAAATGAAATTCTTCCATTAATTGATCAGTAATTAAACCAGGTGCTGTTCTTTGACTAACCATAAATAAATAGGCTAAAAGTAAAACACCAAATACAACCCATCTGTACTTACTTTGTTGTTTATTCATTTTTAAAACGCCTTCCTCAATTTAACATTCGTCTCTCATTATACGCTTATTGTCATTATATATATATAGGAAGTTTATATGTCTATGAGGGTGGAGAAGTAGAAGTCATTTCTATTGACTAGATGAGTAGTTTTTGAAGTCCGAACTTCTTTTTAGGAAAATCCGATACGGCAAATTGTCTTTATTCCATAAACAACCCTGATACTACAACGATTATAAAGGGTATGATGTTAACAGAATTGAGTTAGTATGAACTAACCTTATTCTGTTAACACTATTCCCGCTTTCATTTATGAAGTTTTATGCATATGTTTTATCACTTAGCCACTTTTCTTGGGTATAAGCCATTTCCCAAAAAGCTAATTCATATTGACAGCTAATGGTAAATGCCATTTTCATTTTTTCTTTTTCTGTTTCAGATGCAATTTCAGCAAGCCGATCAAGATGATGAATTTGTTCCAGTACAAGTTTAACAAACCATTCTCCACCGTATGTATCAATCCAGGTACGATAGATTTCTTCTTTTGGTTTTGCCCCTTTAAAGCTCTGCCCAATATCATAATAAATCCAATAACACGGAAGCAAACTAGCGATGACCTCGCCAACTGTGCCTGTCTCTGCTACACGATATAAATGGGATGTATATGCATAGGCAGTAGGAGCGGGTCTAAACTGGTTTAACTCTTCTTCAGAAACTTTTAATACCTCCATAAATTTGTTATGTAACCCTAGTTCAGCTTCATAGGTACCTTGCGCATGCGAGGCCATTCTTGAGGTCATATATAAATTCTCTGCTTTAGAAGCAGCGATTGCTTGCACACGAGCAAAATGTGATAAATAGTAAGAATCTTGTAACACATAAAAGCGGAAACACTCAATTGGTAAATCTCCCTTAGCAATTCCTTTAACGAAAGGGTGTTCAAAATTCGCTTCCCATATATCATGGACTTCTTTCCTTAACGATTGTGTAAACGTTTCTTTTGTTGTCATCATTTCTACCTCTTCTCTTTTTTTTATCGAGCATAAAAAATCCAGAAAAGCGAAAAACCACTTCCTATAAGAAAGTGGTTACTGTATACATTATTCATTTAGTTATAGTTATAATGTTAACTAAATTTATATACGCCACTTCCCTACGCTGGTATCAACCAGATCAGGTTCTAAGAGTCTTAAAGTTATTACACTTTAATCTCAGCCTTTTAAAGGCACCCCTAGTGGATTTATTCAATTATGCTTTCAAAGTTATGTTATCATCTTATCAATAAATGTCAACCTAAATGGAAACTGCAAGTTTAGTAAATAAGCAATGTCGAGCTTCTCTTTCAGTAACCATTATGAAATAAGTTGGATGAATGCTTCAACTGACGTAATACCGCGGCATAAATTGGCATTGACTCAAGGATGGATAACACCAAATATTCTCCAAGCATTTAAACTCTCTGCCGTTAGACCAGACCCTTCCCCCTTTTCGTTCGGTGAAGTTTTTCTTTATAATGAAAGCTTTCGACTTTTTATCAGCTTAAAATATGTTTATACTAGAATTATGATTTTGGATAAAGAATGGGTGAATACTACTTGGAAACACATATTTTTTCAAAGGGAGAAGAAATCGCCAACGCGATCGTACACGGAATTGGTGCGCTATTAAGTATTGCGGCTCTGGTCATTTTAACTGTTTTCTCATCCTTATATGGAACAGCTTGGCATATTGTCAGCTTTGTTCTTTTTGGTACAACGATGGTTATTTTATATTTCTCATCAACTTTGCTACATAGTTTACCTGCTGGAAAAGCAAAGGATGTATTTGAGATTCTCGATCATTCTTCCATTTACTTTTTTATTGCTGGAACGTTCACACCGTTTCTATTTATAACAGTTAAAGGACCCTTAGGATGGACTTTATTTGGTCTTGTTTGGGGGCTAGCGATTGCTGGTACGGTTTTCAAATGTTTTTTTGTTAAAAAGTTTTTAGTCTTCTCGACATTACTATATGTTTTGATGGGCTGGCTAATTATATTTGCCTGGGAGCCCTTGGTTACACACTTACCCACACAAGGAATGATTTTCCTCATTATCGGTGGCGTACTATACACTGCTGGTTCAATATTTTATGTATGGAGAGGATTTAAGTACCATCACGCATTGTGGCATGTTTTTGTTCTCGCTGGTTCGATTATGCATTTTTTTGCTGTTCTCTCGCTTCTACCATGATCAAAATTTACATCTTTATAAATGATCTGCAGATGGCTACTCTCACCGCCTGCAGATTTATTAATATCCGTTTGTTGAGTTTTTATCACAATACGTGTTTTAAGCTAAAAAAACTACTACTTATAATAACTTCATTACTTCATAGCGAAAACTCACTTTTTTATACCCTTGTTTGCGATACATATCCTTTGGCGTGTCATTGCTGTCGGCTACAAGTATAACCCTATGATTGCTAAATCGCTTCATTACTTCATCTTGCAAACTTGCAGCAATCCCCTTTAATCGGTGAGCTGGTAACACACCTACATTATCAATTTCAGCTGTACACTTATTAAAAAATACTTGTAATGAACCTGCTGGCATACCATGATCATATGCGAGTAACTGTAACGTATCTTTTGCATTATAATGATAGGAATGCATGCTTCTATTAAGATTCACATATTCCTCACCATAATCTTGATCAAAGTTTCTCTGCAATAGTAGATATTCTCGTAAATTATCATTTGTCACTTCCTCAACCACGATTTCGTTCTTTCTATCTTTATAGATAAATTGAAGAGGTTTAATTTCATATAACTCCTGACACCCGATCGTATAAAATTGTTGATAAAGGTATAATAAAACATCCTCTTTAATCATTTCGTCTGCTGGTAAATAAAACTTCAAATGTTCTTGTTTATGCTCTTTCTGATAGTCTTCTAAATACCTCTGTGCCAGTTGAAAATCTTGCAAACTAGGATTTATTTTAAATTGAATAAAGTTTGCATCATATTTAAAATAGAACTGTTTTGTGCCATAGTGATCAAAGTTGGCTTTCTCTGCTATTAGATTACCATCATGGTGTATATCTCTGAAACTAACCAATGCCTATCTCTCCCCTACTTCTAGCTCTTAAGTTTAACGATTAATATTCCTCACTCTCAAAAAAATACCTCTATCTATTTTATCATTTTTCGCAATAAAGAAGCCCGAACATAAATGTTCGGGCAACAATACCTCGTTATTACAAATACATTTCGATACCGGGTCCAATCGGAATACCGAATAATCCAAAAATGAATAGCATGACTACCCAAATAACTAAGAAAACCATTGAATATGGAATCATTAAGGAAATAAGCGTGCCTAAACCTGCTTTTTTATCGTATTCTCTCATAAAAGCAAGAACTACAAGGATATACGGATTTAGTGGTGTAATAATATTTGTAGTTGAATCGGCAATTCTATACGCTGCTTGAATAAAAGCAGGGTTATAATCAAGTAACATAAACAATGGAATAAAAATTGGGGCTAATAATGCCCATTGAGCAGACCCACTAAAGATTAATAAATTCAGAATAGAGACGAAAATAATAAATCCAATAATAACAGGAATACCAGTTAAATTGATGGAAGATAAGAATTCCGCACCATTGACTGCAATCCAAGTACCTAAATTGGACCAGTTAAAATAAGCAATAAATTGTGACGCAGCAAATATAAGGACGATATAGCCTGCCATATCTTTCATCGAATCTGCCATATACTTTGGAATATCAGCACTTTTTGTGATTTTCTTTACTGTTACTCCGTATGCTGTTCCCATCGTTATAAAGAATAATAAAACAATTGGGATAATTCCACTTAAAAATGGGGAAGGAATCATACGACCTTCTTCGTTTCTAAGAGGGGAGTCTGGCCAGAAGATAATTGTAAGTAAAATAGCAATATATGCTAGACCCGCTATAACGGCATTTCTTAACCCTTTTGACTCGATAGCTGAAACCGGTTCAAAATTCTTTTTCAAATCCCCATCATATTTTCCTAATCTTGGTTCAATTACCTTTTCAGTTAAGAATCCACCGACTAAAGTTAAGAGAACAGTAGAAATCGACATAAAATACCAATTATCAACAGGTGATACAACAAATGAAGGATCGATTGCTTTAGCAGCCTCAGTAGTAATTCCCGCCAATAATGCATCTGTTCCAGCGATTAAGACATTAGCTGAAAAACCTGCACCTACTCCAGCAAAGCCGGCTGCTAAACCAGCTAATGGATGCCTACCAACAGTGTAGAAAACCATCGCAGCTAAAGGTGGTACAAGTACAAACGCCGCATCTGAAGCAATATTCCCCATAATACCAATAAAGAAAACAGCATAAGTGACTAATGACTTTGGTGTACTTAAGATCGACTTTTTAATGGCTGTTTCTAGTAAACCAACCTTATCAGCTAAGCCTACACCAAGCATCATAGCTAACACAAGACCTAGTGGGGCGAAGCCAGTAAAGTTAGACAGCATCTCAGTTAATATAAACTGCAATCCTTCACCAGAAATTAAACTTTTTATTGCCAACTCTTCCCCGGTTCCTGGGTGCTCAACAGTAACATCAAATTGATTAACTATGAACGTTAATATCATTACAAACGCTGCGAGATAAACGAAAATAAAAAATGGATCTGGTAGCTTGTTCCCTATCGTTTCAATGCCTGACAAAAACTTGGACATCAAGCCCTTCTTTTCTGGTTCGTTGTTTACATTTGCTTGCAAATCATTTCACTCTCCTTATGTCAGAATTTATCGGAATTTATCCTTAACATTTCCGTTATTATATCATCACATCTATATTGTGAATAGTCTTTTTTTAATCTTTTTTGTCTTTTTTAGTAATTTTCTAATAAATATCATTTTTATTTACAAATAAAAGAATATATAGGAATTTTATGGTTGATAATTATTCTCAATGTTCGGCTTTTGTTAGATGTTATTTAAAATAAACGATAATAAAAACCTAAACAACTGTAAATAAGTGATATCTCCAGGGTTTAGGTTCAAATCATACGGTTTTAATTTCTTATAGTTTGGCTAACTGTTTAAAGTTTAATTGATAAATTTTTCGTGGTCTCCCTCTATGACCTGTCTCTTCTCCAATAATTTCAGCTAAACCTATCTTTTCCATCTCCATCAAGATTCTTCTTGCGTTGCGATCAGTGCTTTTTAGCCAATGAGATAAATCTTGAGAAGTAATCTTATTTTTTTGGTAGTGTAATGATAAAGACTCAATTTTTGCAACAACCTTACTACTTATACCTGCATCTTTAAATATTTTTTCCCAATCATTTCCGTAAATCCTTGAATGAAAACTTATTTCTTCTTTTTCATTATTAATAATCGTTAATTCTTTTTCTTCATTAACAGAGATAACGATAGGACCCTTAAATTCACGAGCATGAGAGAAAGCCATGCTCACATTTTCCTCAGCCTCTAATACCGTTAATCCAAAGCCTACACCTATGCGAACACGTAACCGACTATGAACAAAAATCTCTTCACTGATCGTCAACATCGATTGGTCTCGCATAAATAGCTCAAGTTCTCCTCGCGTAGTAAAAATATAGTGAACGCCATCATCCATCTGGACTATCGAACCATTCATTTGTTCACCAACGTCAAGCAAGACTTTTTTTAGTTCTAGTTCTTGATGCTTTAACCGGAAGGATCGCCTTCTTTCTTCACTTTCAGAAGAAGTAACGATGCGTTCGACACCAATAATGACAAGCTGTGATTTCCGGTACCATGATGCTTGCCCCTTTTCTTTAATCGTTTCTAAAGACCGTCTGACCGTTAGTTCAGATTGCTCAATGCGATAAGTTGGGATATTCATCTTCGTTAATTCTTTATACACCTTATTCAAACAAGTAATAGCCACATCGACTTTGTTACTTTCATATAATTCTTTATGAAAAGCAATAATTTCTTCAGCTGGCATATATCCATCGTAAGAATTCATCTGGAAAAGGACTCGATTCCTCACTAACGGATCGAGTCCTCTATCCATTTCTTCTTCTTGAATAGTGTCCAAGCTAAAACGCTTTTGCACTTGATCGCTATCTAAAAAAACCTTTACTAAGACAGCAAGCAGGCTCGCACCACTTAAAGGAATATAACTCGCTTCTTTTTTTGTAATCACTTTCTTGGATAATGCATAAAAATATGGCGCCTGTCCTGAAAAAAGCCACTGGTCAACCCATTCTCTATTTCTAATAATAATTTGCTCAGTTTCTTCAGTCGATTCATACACAAAGGGAATAAAGTGAAGTTCGCCGTAGTCCGTCCCTGTATCTATAATCATTTTAACTGAATCTTTTGGTCCAATAACCCCCACTCGAATTTTCATTCAACGCACCTGCCTCCAACAAATTAAACAATATAGCCTTATTTTAACATGACTGGTTAAGGTTCGTTCTTTTTTAACTTATTGCCATCCTAAAAT
Organism: Cytobacillus kochii; assembly: GCF_044790165.1. Taxonomy (NCBI): domain Bacteria; kingdom Bacillati; phylum Bacillota; class Bacilli; order Caryophanales; family Bacillaceae; genus Cytobacillus; species Cytobacillus kochii. Next base: position 2,606,516 of record NZ_CP085254.1, read on the forward strand.
CACGCGACAAATTGATTCAACGGCGATAGGCAGTACCTCTTCATCATAATCAAAACATGGATGATGATGTCCAGCAGCTAGCGGTGTTCCAAATAACATATAGTTCGCCGCTCCCCCATTATTCCTCACCTTCTCTAACATAAAGGCAGCGTCTTCAGAAGCCCCTAGAGGTAATTTTGGAATCACATTTTTAATATTTGTACTGGCTTTCACTGCCACATTAATAAAATCCACCCATTCTTCTTGACACTCTGCACTTGGCGCTTGCCCAACGATTTCAACATTTGTTGTGACATCATATAGTGCTGCACTGGCTTGAATAATTCTCATGGCTTCGAGGACCATGTACTCTTCATTAAGTTCAGTTGAAGCACCTCGGGTTTCTAATTGCATTTTCGCATAATCAGCAATAATATTTCGGCCACTTCCAGCCTCTAGTGTTCCTATATTGATGCGCGTCGCACCACTTGCGTGTCTCGTAATACCATTTAAATGTAATGAAGAGGCTGCAGCGGCTAATAGAGCATTCCTGCCTTCATTTGGCTCTAATCCAGCATGTGCTGATTTGCCAAAGTATTCAACGTTTATCTTGGTACTCGCTAAGAACTGATCTGTTGTTGCAACGATGTCACCAATGTTTAACGAGTGGATCCCTATATGTCCGCTTAAAAAGACATCGGCATCATCTAACAAGCCTTTATCCACCATCGGCTTTGCCCCTCGTCCGCCTTCTTCTCCAGGTTGAAATAACAAGGTGAAACGGCCGTTTAATTGATGGCGATTTTCATGAATAAAATGCGCCACACCTAAACCAATGGCGGTATGCCCATCATGACCGCACGCATGCATATAGCCCGCTCTGTTACTATGAAACCCATGCACAAAAGGAAAATGTGCTTCATCCTCTGCTTCATTAATCGGCAGGGCATCAATATCAAATCGTAGAACAATATGTTTTCCTTTTCGACCAGTGTCGAAATAAGCTTTAAGTCCGGTAAAAGCACCTTTCATTAAATATAAATACGCTTTATTTATGCCCGCTTCCATCGCTCTTTGTTCTTCTTTTTCTATCTGATCTTCTGTTGGCAACCCCATTCTTGTATGTGGATGGAGAATCGCTTGTCCCATCTCTACTTCAAAATCAAGCTTTTCTATCTCTTCAGCAATTTTTGTAGTTGTCACATACTCTGTCCACGCTACCTCTGGATATGCATGAAACATTCTTCTCATTTTAGTTAAATACGGGGTGATGTCTTTTATGAATGCTTCCATTGAAAAAAATTCCTCCTATAAACCCTTACTTTGTAATTGTTCAATTGTATCAATGGCAACTTGAGCCATTAATTCCATACCGATCGGCAAAATGTTTTCATCAAGTTGAAAAGAAGGGTTGTGAAGCGGCTTTTGATTATTTCCTATTGAACAACCTAGCCAATAATATACACCTGGATATTCTTTTAAAAAGCGGCCAAAATCCTCTCCTGCCATTGAGGGTGCGACTTCTGGGACATTTTCCTTACCTACAAATTTTGCCGCTGTTTCCTTTACTCTTTCAGCCCATTCCGGAGTGTTTACTGTGGAAGGATAACCATCAAGGTATGTGATTTCGACACGTCCACCTAGCGCCTTAACAGTGTCTGTTACGATTTGATGAAAACGATTCTTCACTTGTGTCTTTACCTTATCTGTTAAAGTCCTTACTGTACCTTCAATAATTACTTCTTCAGCAATGACGTTATGGGCAACACCGCCAGACACCTTACCAACTGTGACTACCGCCGATTCTAGCGGATCAATGTTTCGGCTTACGATCGTTTGCAACATTGTAATTACTTGATTCGCTATAATAATTGCATCTATTGTCGTATGGGGCATACTTGCATGCCCGCCTGAACCAGTGATTTTCAAAGAAAATCGATCAGAGTTACCCATCATTGGTCCCGGTCTAACTCCTATTTGACCTGGCGGAAGGTCTGGCCACACATGCTGACCAATAATAACAGACGGTTTATATTCATCAAATACACCATCTTCCATCATGATTTTCGCTCCACCTATTGGAGACTTTTCTTCCGCTGGTTGAAATAAGAGCAAGATTGTGCCGGATATGTTACCTTTATGTTTATTTAAAATAATTCCAGCTCCTAATAACATTGCTGCATGGCTATCGTGACCACAAGCATGCATCACACCTTTTACTTTCGAAGAATAAGAGACACCACTTTGTTCTTCAATCGGTAGGGCATCAATATCCGCTCTTAAACATACTGTCGGTCCCTGTTTTGCCCCTTTAATAATTGCTAGAATTCCAGTTTTAGCAAAACCAGTTTGATATGGTATTTGATAATCGTTTAATTTCTGTTGTATTTTCGAAGATGTTTGTACTTCTTCGCCACTTAGCTCTGGATACTCATGAAGCTCACGTCTAAACAGTGTTAATTCAGTAGCTATTTCTTTTGCTTCGCCTTTAAAAGAAACGGTCATAATGATCTCTCCCTCTATCAAATCATTAAGGAAAAATTCCTTATCAATTCCGATAATACACTAAAATGAATCAAATTTGAGGGAAATCCGAGAATTTTTTAAAAATTTACGTAAATTTCTTTTGTGAATAGAAAAATATCCAATCAGTTACTCATTTTATTTCACTCTCGGTCTCTAGACGTAAAAGATGCTCCTTCCTTTCTATTCCTCCGCCATACCCACCTAATTTACCGTCTGCTTTAATCACGCGATGACACGGTATTATAATGGCTATTTGATTGGCTCCGTTCGCATTTCCGACAGCCCTCACGTAATTGCTACTTCCTAATAGCTGACCAATATCCTGATAAGATACAGTTTGTCCATAAGGAATCTTTTGCAAAAGAGACCATACTTCCAGTTGAAAAGGAGTTCCTTGAAGGAAAAGAGGGATTGTAAATTGTCGAAGTTGTTTAGCATAATAAAGCTTGAGCTGCTCTTCTAGGTTTCTATTAATCGTTGTATACCCTGGTAGAATTCGCGCATTTTGCTTGTTTCTTAAGTTTTCTATCTCTTTTTCAAGTCCACGTCTATCAACAAATTCCAATAAATATAAATACTTTTCATCACTAATACTGATCATCCGCCCTAGAGGTGTTGATAAAATATTTGCATATAATATCGATAAAGAAGCTCTCTTAGGTGATCTACCGATAATCTTTGAGAATGCATCATTAAACGCACTCGATGAATCATACCCGAGTGATACTTGTTGATCTATGACTTTTTTTCCATTTAATATTTCTTTAAAGGCGATACCCATTCTTCTTGAGCGGGCGTACTGCACAAATGTCATACCATAAATTTCTTTAAACTTTCTTCTGGCAGTTGCCGAATGGATACCAATTTCTCGAAAATCTGCTTCCTTCCATCTTTTTTCCGGGCTTGCCTCAACGGCTACAACTAATTTCTCAATTTCTTTAGGAATACTATTTGGATAGAATAATGGTGTGCACCGCTTGCAAGGGCGATATCCTGCTAATAATGCTTCCTCTGCAGTTAAGAAGAATTCACAATTCTCATACTTAGGCTTTCTTGCCGAACAGGTCGCGTGACAAAAGATACCGGTTGTTTTTATGCCTACAAAGAAAATACCATCATATTTTGGATTTCTGTCAACTAAAGCTTGATAAAACTCCCTTGCCTTTTCCTCGCCTATAACCATAGTTGCCCCCTCCTTTATTTCGGTTAATCGCTACTATAATTATAGCGAGACTAAGCAAGATTTCTTTCGAAAAATGAACAACTATTTTTATTTAAGGTTTATATCCTTTTCAAAGTCATTTCAATCATATAGATGATGGGTTATATTATATTCTTTTATGAGCCAGTCTTTTTTATTTAAAGTAATTGTATTAATGCAACCATTTAATAACCTGTCTCTTTTTTGGTGAATTTCACCTTTTGAATAATGATTTAGTAGTGTGCCAATCACCGCACCATGTGCAACAAGAAGGACTTTTTTATAAGGATATTGATAATGAATGGTTGATAAACCGATTTTTATTCTTTCCATTAATATTTTATCACTTTCATACCCCGGGATATTATGTGATGGAAACTGCTCTTTTCTTTCTTCATAAGTCATTCCCTCTGCTTCTCCAAAACATCTTTCAATAAATTCATCCATGATAACAATGGGTAATTGCAGCTTCTCATTTATAATTTCTGCTGTTTGTCGGGCTCTTTTCAAGGGACTTACAATCATTACATCTGCATCCGTTCCAGAAAAATAGTTTCCACATTGCTTCGCTTGTTGCTTTCCTTTTTCGTTTAGCATAATATCCGTTCTACCTTGAATTCTTCTCGCAGCATTCCAATCGGTTTCTCCATGTCTAATCAAACAAATCGTCGTCATTCTCTTCCCCCTCCAAAAAGTTAACGCTTTTTTCATCTTGCGTTCATAGGTTATTCATATTTTATGTGTATATTAATAATACAGCTAGGACATAAACAAATTCCCCCCCCTTTTGAAATAGGGATTGAACATTGTTCAATCCCTTTCTTATTGTTTTACATACCGATTTTTCTTATTTTTTTTATTCGTATGATGCACATACTTGTCCTGATATCATAAGATATTAACGAATAAAAATTTCTTTCCCGCTAAAACCAGTTTGCTTCGCCTTGTAGCCCACCTAGTGACAAAGTCTGCTCGGTGGGCGACTTTATTAGTTTTCAATTTCAAACTCGTTTTATCTATCAAGCTTTTTCTCGCTTTTTTCAAAAAAAGCCAAAGTAATATGCTCACTTACTATCTTCTCGTCCACCAATTGAAAACGATTTTTTTTATAAAAATTGACTGCTGGTGTATTTTTAGTTGCTGTCGAAACCTTCAGTTTTTTTGACTTGTTTGCATCCTCAATAAAGTTTAATAGTGCTTGTGCAACGCCCTTTTTAAAAAAGATTGGGTAGACCACTAAACGACAAACCTCTATCACATGCCTATCAATTTCGATTGATATAACCCCATATAACCGTTCTTCGCTGTAATAACCAAAAAAAGTTTCCCCACAATTTTGCAGCGTTTCTATTGTCTCTTTTAATGGGGGTAAATCATATGAACCAATAATCGAAGCTTCTATTTTATATGCTGCGATTTGAATGGAGAACACCTCTTGAGCTGACTCAAAGTCAGTAATATCAATTGTTTTTATCATTTTACAAATCCCCCAATCTATTAACTCTTATGAAGCTTTCACATTGATTGATCTGTGGTGTGTATGGCCATTATATCATCAAATTTTTAAACAAACGCTATAGTTAATATCAAATATCATCATCTAAAAACTAGCCATAGTCTGAATTTCTTTTCCTTCGATACTTGATTGTCTATAATAATAAAAAGTAATGAAAGGCGGAGATGAAATTGGATATGTTAACAAAGTGGCTGAAAAATGCACATGCAACAGTTGTTTTTACCGGGGCTGGTATGTCTACAGAAAGTGGTTTACCAGATTTCCGCTCATCTACAGGATTATGGAAGCAATTCGACCCAAAGCAATTAGCTAGTATTGACGCATTGAACAATCAGCTCAGTGATTTTATGCAATTTTATCAAGAAAGAGTGAACAGTGTACAGCTTGTAAAGCCTCATAAAGGGCATAGCATTCTTGCACAATGGGAAAAACAAGGGTTAATTGAAGGTATTATTACGCAAAATGTTGATGGTCTACATCAAGAAGCAGGTTCTACACATGTAGCAGAACTGCACGGTACTTTAAAAAGATTTCACTGTCAAAGCTGTGGGGAGACAAAGGATAGAGACGATTTTATAAAGCAACAAATCAAATGTCACTGTGGTGGTAAGATAAGACCCTCTATCGTACTATTCGGTGAGCAGTTACCAAATAAAGCTTTCGAAGATGCGTCACATCTCTCTTCATCCTGCGATCTTTTTATTGTTTTAGGTTCCTCTCTTTCTGTAGCTCCAGCCAATCAATTTCCTTTAATCGCAAAAGAAGCAGGAGCAAAGTTAATAATCATTAATGAAGAATCAACCGATCTCGATCATTATGCTGACTTAGTCATTAATGAGAGGAAGATTGGAGAAGTATTATCCGCTGTGGATCAACAATTACATAGCATTTAATTTAAGAAAATTCGATATAACATATTAAACGAGCGTTATATATTCTACTTTGTAATAAAAATCATTCGTTCATTCCTTCTATTTAGAACACGTTGTTTTACCTCGGTTAAGCTCATCTTCGCGTTTGGATTCATGTAGGCATATAATTAATTTTTTCTTCATTCTCATAAGAGAACTTCCCCACTATCAAAATTGTCATATTTCCATCATTTCATTTCTAAAATGACTAAATTTTTCAGACGGTAACCACAACGATCAAAAAAAGCCTGATAACAATAGTTATCAGGCTTCCTCCCAAGTGGGGCTTAGGATCATATACTTACTATATTATGATTCTTTTCGTTCTGCATCTATTTTGTTAAATAATCTAACATGTTTTTTTATTTTCTTTGCTTACGTTGGCTTAGGCTAAATCAAATGTCATCTAATGTTCATTCTCCGTTCAAATTAGCTAGATAGGATTGATTTTGAAGGAGATGAAACGAATAATGAAATCATTAAAAAAAATCGTGCAATTTTCCAGCAGTAAAAAAGGAGCTAAATGGGTCATATTCTTTTGGATCGTCATTATGATCCTATTAAGTTTTACTGCACCTGGTTCTAAAGAATATGCTTCAAATAGTAGTGAAAGCAGTATATCTGGCAAAATGCCATCAGAAATCGCTCAAGACTTATATGAAGAAGAATATCCATCAGATGATGGATTAACTGCTTTACTCGTTTTCCACCGTGAAGGTGGTCTTAAAGTTGAAGATCGAGATAAAATTACTTCTTTTAGTGAATGGTTAACAACTGATGACAAGCCAGAAGCATTTTCTTCTGCCCTCCCTTTTCATCAATTTAATGAATCTATACAAAATCAAATGTTTTCTAAAGATCAATCCACTTTAATTATAAATGCATCTTTAAAAGAAAATATAGATTCTGATGTCGCTAATCAGGCATTTGACTCTTTACGTAAACAATTCACACGAATGGGAGCAACAGATATTCAGTTCGAAATAACAGGACCAGCAGGTATATCCGCTGATACAGTGACCCTTTTTAAAAATGAAGACTTTGTGCTTATGATTACAACCATCTTACTAATATTCTTTTTACTGATGGTTATTTACCGTTCACCAATCATTGCAATCATACCAGTAATAATTGCCTTAATCGCATATGGTGTGATTGACCGCATCCTTGGTATAGCAGGAAAATGGGATTGGTTTACTGTCGATAGTGCCAGTATCTCTATTATGCTCGTCCTTCTATTTGCTGTCATAACTGATTATAGTCTTTTTATTTTTTCTAGGTATCGAAGTGAATTGAAGAAATATCCGTCTCATTATGAAGCGATGCACCATGCCGCTACACCTTTAGCTGAGCCTATTTTCTTTAGTGGCGGTACTATTTTAATGGCAATGCTGACATTATTTTTTACTGTTTTTAAGCCCTATAATCATTTTGCACCAGTGTTTGCTGTAGCTGTCATATTAATCTTATTAGCAGGTTTAACCTTGATTCCCAGCATGTTTGCCTTATTTGGAAGAAAAGCCTTTTGGCCATTTATTCCTCAAATGGATGCAGCAGATACTAATAAGCATCCGTTTTGGGAAAAAGCTAGTCAATTGATTGTGACATACCCAAAAAGAATGGCTGTTTTACTATTAATTATTTTTGGGCTTAGTGCTTATCAATTCAGCACGATTAGTCCTTCTTATAATTTATTAAAATCGTTTCCCGAAGATTTATCCTCACGTGTAGGTTTCGAAATCTTAGAAGAGAACTATCCAGCCGGACAATTAGCGCCGTTAACAGTGTTAGTACATCAAGATCAAATTGCGACAAACAATGTTGGAGAAAATGTAGCAAGTTTGCAGGCGTTGGCAAAAAGTATAGAAGAAACAGAAAGAATATCAACTATTTCGCCTTCCATTACAGATGAGATGGTATCTGAACAAGTATCATTACCAAAAGGTTTTCAATCAGATTCTCTAAATAGTTTTTCCTTTCAAATTATACTAGATGATCACCCTTATGAACAATCGAGTATGGATACGGTGGAAAGCTTGTTGCAACAAAAAGATGAGTTAATGAAAAATGCTGGTTTTGATTCTGAAGAAACTCAACTATATTTAATCGGACAAACGGCTAAATTAGTTGATATCCAATCGATGAATCAACGGGATACTATCGTTTTGATAACACTTGTTACCCTACTGCTGATAGGGCTACTATTAATTCAAACCAAATCATTTAAATTGGCGTTCCTTATGGTAGCAACTATTTTACTATCTTATTTTGCCTCATTAGGCTTCAGTTGGTTGATATTTAAATACTTACTAGGGCTAGATGCCATCAGCTATCGAATACCCGTCTATACATTTGTTTTTATGGTAGCCCTTGGAATTGATTATAATATTATGTTGCTAGCAAGAATTAAGGAAAGAGCACAAGAAGTTGAATGGATTCAAGCTGTGAAAGAAGGAGTGACGCTAACAGGTGGGGTCATCTCGTCTGCAGGGGTTATATTAGCAGCAACTTTTGCAGTGCTTATCACACAACCTCTACACGAATTATATCTTTTCGGAATGACGATGGCTATTGGTATCTTACTGGATACTTTTGTTGTTCGTGGTTTCTTATTACCCACACTTCTTGTTTGGACTACTAAAAAGAGAAAGATTACTTCTAATTGTGAAGACACATTAAAAAAATAAAGTAGGTATATCTCTCCACACTTTGATGCAAACTAGTAGAAAAAGTAAGGAGGGACTTTCATGGGATTACTCAATGCTTTTAACGAGTGGCGTGAAACAAGATATGCTAATCACGTAGAGAAGATGAAAGATCTCGAAAAATGCCCTGATTGTCGTGGAAAGGGATTTCAATATTTTGCTGGTCAAGAATATATGTTTATGGACGACGATGCCTACTACTGTGCAAGCTGTAATGGCAGCGGTGAGTATGATATATGGGAAAGTAACCAAATTAAATGATATTCCTCCTGAATTTATTTAAATAGACAAACATAGGAAAACCATCTCCAGCATTATCTCTGGAGATGGTTTTTTATCGAAAATCTATTTCAATGATCATTACTTCTGATTGAGATCCTATACGTAGTGTTGGCCCCCATAATCCGAATCCTGAAGTAGTAAAAGAATGTAATTGCTCTTTTTGCATATAACCCCAATCATTCTCGAACAATTTCGCAGTAATTAAATTTGCTGGAAATAACTGCCCCCTATGTGTATGACCAGATAATATCACATCTGCTCCAGCCACTTGTGCTTCTGTAATCTCATGAGGCTGATGATCTAATACAATAACGGGTAAATCTTTTGTTTTATTCGTAGCAATAAGTTCCTCTATGGTTTTTCTATTTGGGTTCGTTAAATCCTCTCTGCCAATTACTACAAATTGGTCATTTACAATTTCTGCTTCATCCATTAAATAATGAATACCGATATCATTTAATTCCTTTTTCAACTGTTCATTATCACCACCATAATAATCATGGTTACCAGGAGAAGCAAAAACACCAAGTGGGGCTTCTAGTTTTGCCATCGTTTTATTCATTTCCTGTTCTACATATGGGGTAATATCATCATTAATAATATCACCAGGTATAAGAATAATATCAGGTTTCTCCTGGTTCGCTATTTTCACCAACTTTTCAAGATGATTATTTCCTATAATCGTACCCAGATGCAAATCTGCCGCTAATAAAACCTTTAACTTCCCTTCTTTTGCTTCTGTCGGTTGATCGATTGTTATTTGATAGTCTCTCACAATCGGAGTCCATGCATTATATGTACCATATACAAAGACAAACGTAAAAAACGCAACAATCGCCCAACCTGAGTAAGAGAAAAATTTAGCATTTTTCTTTGAAATAAAATAAAGCAAATTGATAATCGGTAATAGGAGAATACCATAGCCAACAATGACAAGCCAATATCCACCAATCCATTCAATGACCGGCAGATGAATCGCAAATCCAACAAAAAATGATATTGCAAGAAGAAAAACAACCACGATAAATGTTTTTTTGAATCGAAAAGAAAAAGTTTTACTTAACCAACGCCATGTATTAAAGCCAATATAGTAACAAGTTAAGCCGTAAATAAGTATCATTGTAATGCCAACGAACAATGTAAGCATATTTTTCCCCTTCACATTATGTATAAAGTATAGAACTGTAAAAAATATTATCAGAGACGTATGTTGAAAACAACTAATTGCTTCTTAATTACAAAAATAATGTTAAATAATTTTATTACATATATAAAAAGAAAGAAGCCTCCACTTTTACTGTGAAGACTTTAAGGTGTGATTTGTTTTTTGATTTGCAGTAATTCTTTTAAAGATAAACCCTCTAAAGATTGTTTAATTTCTTTTGCAATTTCCTTCTTATGTCTTTCTTCATACTCATTCCACCACTGTCTCAGTCCTTCAGTAGAATCAAGAAGATAATCAAAGTCTATCTCCTCGACTGTTTCATCTGTTAAATAATTCATTACAGCTGCAAGCATAGAGTTGAGATGGTCGATTTCCTTACTATTATTTTCTTCCGTTTTAGCCATGTGCTCATACCCTTCATCTATTGTTAACGATAGTATGGTCGATTTAGCTTTTAATTAATAAATAAATAAAGTAAGGTGCGCCAATTGCAGAAACGACTAAGCCAATTGGAATTTCTGAAGGTGCTAAAATGGTACGTGAAACAAGATCTGAAAAGAGTAGTAACACCGCACCGACTAACGCTGAAACAGGTAATAAAATTTCGTTTCTTGGCCCTACGAGTTTTTTTGCTAGTTGAGGAGCCACTAGACCTAAGAATGAAATGCCACCACCAACAGCCACACAAGAACCAGCTAGTCCAACAGCAAGTAATAATAACCATTTTCTTTGACGATTGACATTGACACCTAAGCCAGTAGACATCGCATCCCCTAGTGTGAGAACATTTAAATACCTTGCCTTGAATAACACAATGGGTAACAGCACAATTAACCATGGTAAAAGAGCATAACTATAACTCCAACTCACCCCAGAAATATTACCCGATAACCAAACAGTTGCTTGTGTAAAAGAACGGGGGTCCATTTTTAATTGGAGGATAATAATTAACGCAGAAAAAGCCGCATTAATACCTATACCTACTAAGATTAACCTAATAGGTGTAACACCAGAAGACTTTTTCCACGAGAAAATATAAATCAAAAATGCTGCAAGCAGCGCCCCACATAATGCAAATATAGGCAGAATATACAGTTGTAATAACTCAGATTCAAATCTAATACCTTGTGTAAAAAAGATGTACAAAATTACAGCAAATCCAGCACCACTATTAATTCCTAATATCCCCGGATCAGCTAGACCGTTTTGAGTCGCACTTTGTAATATCGCACCAGAAACTGCCATGCCAATACCAATTAAAATGGCTAGAACAATCCTTGGTAAACGAAATTCGAAAAGGACTAAATCATATTGACCAGGTGTAGAAGATAATACACTGTTGAAAATAGCAACGGGTGAAATAAAACTGGCTCCAAAGCTCAAACTAGCAATGAATAGTAAAGCTAATAATATCGTTAGAAAGAATACAACCACTTTCCATTTTTGTTTTCTAGATTTATACATCATTATCTTCCACCCTCCCTTCTTGCTAAATAAAGAAAGAAAGGTACACCGATCAATGCCATGATAGCACCAACTGGTGTTTCAAAAGGAGGATTAATCATTCTCGCACCAATATCCGCTAACACAAGTAGTAGACCACCTAATACTGCGGAGCAAGGAATGATTAAGCGGTAATCTGTTCCAACTAAAAACCTAATCATATGTGGGATCACGAGACCCACAAATCCAATCGTACCCGATATAGAAACTGCTGCTCCAGTTAAGAGCAAAACAACTAAAAAACCAATTGTGCGGATCAAACCTGTCTTTTGCCCTAGTCCGATAGCAACATCTTCACCCATACTTAAGACAGTAATGGAACTGCTAATCATAATTGCTAGGATAATACTTATAATAAAAACAGGAATAGCAGGGCCAACACTTTCCCACTGGATACCAGCCACACCACCTGCATACCAAAAGCTTAAATCTTTTGCGACATTAAAGTGAATGGCAATTGCAGATGAGATAGAACTTAAAAGGGCCGTAATAGCGGAACCGGCAAGAGCCAGTTTAACAGGAGTCAGCCCATTTCGTGATAGCATTCCGATACCAAAAACAAGCCCTGCTCCAATGCTTGCACCGATAAACGCAGCAAACATGGTTCCAATCGGACTTAAAGAGGTAAAAAAGGCTAAAGCCATTGCAATAGCAAATGTAGCCCCAGAGGTAACCCCCATAATGGATGGTGAAGCTAGTGGGTTTCTTGTCATCCCTTGCATAATTGCTCCGGCAATGGCAAGTGCAGATCCAACTAGTGCTGCTGCCACTACTCGAGGCATCCTTAAATTAATAATAATTTGATGCGTCGTTTTAGATGGGTCATATGATACAACACTTTCCCATACAGTTGAAAGATTAATATTCACTGCACCAAAAGCAATGGAAACAGCCATCGATAAACAAAGGATGATTGTACCAAATGTGACGATCATAATCGCAAAAAAACGATTTCTACTCGTATTTGTTCCATTAAGTAAAGCCATTATGTATCTCTCTTTCATGAAGTTGTGCAAGAAATATCTTGTAATCGATAGTGATAATTGTTATCATTTGCATAGGCTAATTATATCATAGTTCATTTAGGAGGTTAACATCTTGTTTTTATCTCACAAGAAAAAAAACTTATTATTAATTGCTACAATTACAACATCTCTTGCCCTTTTTGGTTGTGGTAATGAGGATGCTGAAAATAGTAACAATGACTCAAACCAAGCAGCTGAGCAAACCGAGGATCGTGTATTAACTGATGCATTAGGAAACGAAGTAACAATTCCTGCTAATCCTGAACGAGTAGTTGCTACATACTTAGAAGATCATCTTGTCGCTTTAGGCATTACACCTATTGTACAATGGTCAGTTGCTAACGGCAAACAAGAATACCTTCAAGAATATTTAAAAGATGTACCTACAATTGCTCATGATTTACCTTTAGAAGCTGTATCTAGTCAAAATCCAGATTTAATAATTATGGATGGAGCAGGTATGGTTGAAGGTGGTAAATATGATCAATATGCGAAAATTGCTCCAACTTACGTGATTGGTGAAGAAGAAAATAGTGATTGGCGTACAGAACTTGAAACAGTTGGTGAAATCTTCGGTAAAGAAGATAAGGCAACTGAAGTTCTTAAAGAGTACGAAGATAAAGCAGCACAAGTTGAAGAGGAGCTACAAAAAGATCATGCTGGTGAATCTGCTGCAGCTATTTGGTTAGTGAATAACAGTTTATTTGTCGTAAGTAAGGATCTTTCTGCAGGTGATGTAATTTATAATGATTTAGGTATGGCCGTTCCTTCTGTCGTTGAAGAAATTTCAGCAGATGCTACTGGAAACTGGTCTGCGATTTCATTAGAAAAATTAGCAGATATGGATGTTGACCACCTATTCTTTATTAATAGCGATGGTGAAGGTGCAGAAGTCTTATCTGATCCATTATGGGCAAATATTCCGGCAGTGAAAAATGAGAATGTGTATGAATTCTCTAGAGACACAGGGTGGTTATACACTGGAACAATAGCGAATACACAAATCATTGAAGATGTGGAAGAAACTATTCTTAATAAATAAGACAAGCAAAAAGGCTAAGTTTTCCTTTTGGAATCTTAGCCTTTTTCTTATGCCACGTGATCATGTCCACCTTGTTTATTATGATAAATATGAACAAAAAATGTGATAACGAAGGCTGCAATGATAATACTAAAAAATAATAGATGTCCAATCTCTATATGGAACACACTTAATAACATTTTAATTGCAATGATTCCAATAAGAATAAAAGCTGTTGTCTCTAACTCAGGAATCTTATCAATTAGCACTAAAAATAACTTAGCTACTGTACGCATCATTAAAATACCCAGCATACCTCCAATTAACAAAATCCATACTTTATCTGAAACAGCAAAGGCAGCCAATATACTATCTACAGAAAAAGCTAAATCCATTAACTCTACTGAAATAACCGTTCCCCAAAAAACACCAAAAGTACGAATCATCCAACCGTCTTTCTTTACTCCGTCAATATCTTCTTCAGGGGTTTTAAGCCAAAATTGTTTAATCACTAAGTAAGCTAAATAAGCGGCTCCTAGTACTTTAATCCACCAAAATTTAATCAGCCACATACCTAAACCGATAAAGAGAAATCTGAAAAAATAAGCGCCAATTAAGCCATAAGTAAGTGCTTTTTTTTGCTGCTCCTTCGGCAAATGCTTAACCATAACGGCTAATACCAATGCATTATCAGCTGATAATAGACCTTCTAGGACAATGAGTGTACCTATATATCCCCAAGAAACAGGATCTGTAAGAACCTCTTTCCACATTGACCAATCAAAAAATGATGCATAGGTGGATAACAACTGATTTAATACTTCCATTGACAAGACTCCTTTAAATGAATTGAACCTATTATACTCTTCTATTATACCAAATAGATTCGCTGCCCGAAAGTTTCGTTAATCTAACAAAATATTTTTCATTTCCTCTCATAAAGTATGAGCAAAAATAATTCTTTTTAATATAATAATTAACAGAAATGGTTAAAAACTTTTGCTCGCTATAAGATGTACGGGTATATTCAAGTCCTTTCATAATTGAAGCATGAAGTTTAACAGTAGTTTGTCTAGCATCACGACAATTTATCGCTTCATTAAAAAGCGATGATCAGAGGTGAAGCCGATGAGTCTAGGTAAATCTTTTAATCAATGGAAAAATGCGCGAGAACATAAACATTTAGAAAAGATGAAACGAAGTAATAGATGCCCAGAATGCTACGGACAAGGCTTTTTATTATATCCTAGCCTTATGTACTCCCTACATTCTGATACACTCTTTTGTCCAGGATGCGAAGGAAGTGGTCGTTTCAATGATTGGGTGACTATTCAAGAAAGAGAAAAGCATACAGAGGATGAACAAGTCGAATAACCAAACTTCTACTGGGGAACACAAGTCGAATGTTGAGTGTCTTTAATTATTTGGCAAAGAGTTATGTATAAATTTTCTGCCATTTCCTTTTACCAGAAAGGGTGAATGGACAGAGAAAAGGATGTTTTTCAGCTATATATTCCCATTTCATTATCGAAGCTTGCGCACATACTCTTTTTAGTTCTGCTCTAATTACTATGTAACCCATTCTCCTCACAAGATTGTTGGGCACGCAAAATCAATAATTTTCTAATTCGTATAGAACAACAGACTAATCAAAAAGCCCTCTCCTAAAAATGAAGGAGAGGGTTTAAAAAAGCTTATACTGTTTTCCAATCAGCAGCGAACTTCTCCATCCCTTGATCTGTCAATGGATGCTTCGTTAACTGCTCAATTACTTTGTACGGAATTGTCGCAATATGAGCACCTGCTAATGCAGCTCTTGTGACATGATCCGGATGTCTAACAGATGCAGCGATAATTTGAGCATCTATTTGATGAATCCGGAATAACTCAGCTATTTTAGCAACGAGGTTAATCCCGTCTTCTGAGATATCATCAAGTCTGCCTAAGAATGGTGAAACATAAGTAGCACCAGCTCTTGCAGCAAGTAATGCTTGGTTCACAGTAAAGATTAATGTGACGTTTGTTTTAACACCTTTTTTGGATAAATATCTTGTTGCTTCAAGGCCTGCCATTGTCATTGGCACTTTAATAGTAATGTTCTTATCACCATTATTTATCTTAATCAGTTCCTCAGCCTCTGCAATCATTTGTTCAGCTGTTTCTGCAGAAGGAGTGACCTCAGCAGATACTGATTCTAATTCTGGTACAGTTTGAAGGATTTCCTCAATTCTTGTTTCAAACTTAATGCCTTCTTTAGCTACAAGTGAAGGGTTAGTTGTTACGCCTGAAAGGACACCTAACTTGTATGCTTGTTTAATTTCATCTAAATTTGCTGTATCAATGAAAAATTTCATTGTAAAATACCTCCCTTTCTAGCTTCCTTTAACATTATACCATACTAAAGCTGGTAATCGTTTCTAGTTTCATTCTTTACTTTTCCATCCAATTAGTATGATACGTTCCTTCTTTATCTACTCGCTGATACGTATGTGCTCCAAAATAGTCTCTTTGTGCTTGCAGTAGATTAGCTGGTAATGTTGCCGTTCTATAGCTATCAAAATAAGCAATAGCACTCGAGAATGCAGGTACAGGAATACCTTGTTCAATAGCAATAGAAAGAACTTTTCTTAATGAAGACTGGTAGCTTTCAACGATTTCCTTAAAATAAGGATCCAATAATAAATTTGCTAATGCTGGTTCACGATCATAAGCATCTTTAATTTTTTGTAAGAATTGGGCACGAATGATACAACCTCCGCGGAAAATCATAGCAATATCGCCATATTTCAAATCCCAATTCTGTTCATCAGACATTGCCCGCATTTGAGCAAACCCTTGTGCATAAGAGACAATTTTACTCATATATAATGCTTGTCTAACAGCTTCTATTAACTCCGTACGGTCTCCACTATAGGTGTCCTCTTTAGGTCCTGCAAGAATCTTGCTCGCATGAACTCTTTCTTCCTTCATTGCGGAAATGAACCTTGCAAATACAGATTCTGTAATAATCGGAAGAGGCACCCCAAGATCTAAAGCATTTTGACTTGTCCATTTACCTGTCCCTTTTTGTCCCGCTTTATCGAGAATCACATCAACAAGTGGTTTGCCAGTTTCGTCATCTACTTTTGTAAAGATATCAGCTGTAATTTCAATTAAATAGCTATCTAACTCACCCTTGTTCCATTCTGCAAATGTCTCATGAAGTTCATTCGCTTCTAAACCAAGTACATGTTTGAGAATAAAATAAGCTTCAGAAATCAACTGCATATCACCATATTCAATCCCATTATGAACCATTTTCACATAATGACCAGCCCCGTTTGGACCAATGTATGTACAGCAAGGATCGCCATTTACTTTAGCAGAAATAGCTTCAAAAATCGGTTGTACAAGGTCAAATGCTTCCTTCTTACCACCTGGCATGATTGAAGGTCCTTTTAAAGCTCCCTCTTCACCACCAGAAACGCCTGTACCAATAAAATGATAGCCTTCTTCTGCTAATTCTTGATTACGGCGGATGGTATCTTCAAAATATGTATTACCACCGTCAATTAAGATATCGCCTTTTTCAAGATATGGCTTTAGCGATTCAATTGTCGCATCTGTCGCTGCACCCGCTTTAACCATTAACAAGATTTTTCTTGGTGTTTCCAGTGATTGAACAAAATCTTCAATAGTTTCAGCGCCAGTAAAGTTCTTGTCCTTTGCTTCATTTTGTAAGAATGCTTCTGTTTTTTCATAAGAACGGTTAAAAACAGCTACTGAGAAGCCACGACTTTCTATATTCAAAGCAAGGTTTTTCCCCATTACTGCTAATCCAATAACACCTATTTGTTGTTTACTCATTTAATTGGTCCTTTCGTCTTTCATTTTTCCTTGACTGATACTTTAGTCAAGAATAGAATAACCCTCATCTGTGATTATACAAAACGATAAGGGTGATTACAATCAATCCTATTATTAAACAAACTGTGTGAACTTTCTCACTATATCGCTCTAATGATAGTATAGTTCCATACCCTTTGAGTCTCCATTGACAATAAATTTCTTCATTAAATCCGATAGAATCATACTGTATACCGTGCCATTGCCACCATATGTGAGAAGATAATACCCGTTTGAGTAATTCGGATGTTGTTTGATCATTGGTAAGCCATTATGAGTCTCTCCAAAAAAGCCTGTCCAGTAATAGGCAGGTTCTAACTTGTCTTTTAACATGGGAAACAACAAAAGTAATTGTTTTAATAATTGATCCCTTTTCTGAACTAACATCCTATCTCTTTTTCTAGAGTCTGAAGTTGACTCATCAAGGCCTCCAATAATGATTCTTTTATCTAATGTACGGCGTAAATACAAATAGGGTCTGGCAGTTTCCCAAATGAACATATCTTCTGGCCATTGATAATCAACTGGGTTTGTAGCTAAAGCATATGTGCTCACAATCATTGCATTTTTTTCAGCTATATCCATCTGAGCTTCATACCCTGTCGCATAAATTACATATTTCGTTTGAATAACGCTTTTATTATCAGTATATAATTTGACCGTATCTTTTCCCCATTTTTGGCCTACAATTTCACTTTCTTCAAAAATCTCTACTCCTTTTTTACTAGCCGCACTTAGTAAATAGTGAATATTGTTAAATATATTAATCTCAGCATCTCCTTCAGTAACAATGGCACCTTCTTTTTCAAAGGACCAACGATCTCTCATATCTCTCCTTGATAAAAAACGCACAGGAAACTGATGAGCTTGTAAATTGGCAAACTCTTTTTTCAGCATTTTCATATCTTCTCTTTTAGATGCAAAATATAAGCTTTTTCTTTTAAAAAAATCTGGATTATCCTCTAAAGTTGGCAGAATGTTGGTTTCATAATGAGATATTGATTCAAAGCAGTTTTTTAAATGCTTTTCGCTTTACTTAAGCCAAAAGAGTTAATATAAGATGTAAATGATTTATCATTACTATATTGTAGTAATCCAGTATTTGCAGAGGAACTACCCATACCGATTTTTCGTTTATCAATGACGATCGTTCTAATGTTTTCTTTCGCTAAATGGTAAGCAAGAAAAGCCCCACTCGAACCGCTGCCAATAATACACACATCACAGTTCTTATTCTCCTGCAAGCAGCCATACTTTTTCACGTCGTTCATTGTCATTGGCCAAAATAATTTACCAGCTTTTAAGTTCATTGTCATTATCCTTTCAGCCTATAGAAGATTATGACGTTACTTTCCCCCAAAAATATGGATAAGAAACATGATAAGAAAGAAAGCAATGACAAAGAATACCAAGACATTATCCATTTACGAAGCTTTTCTGTTATGAGATGGCAATGGCGTTAATTTGGTTTTTCTTCTTATATGAGCAACAAAATAGAGCAGAAAGATAACGACGGCTAGTAAAGAAGATAGGATGTACATAAAACCGTATCCCTTTTCGTTTGCAGCGATACCAAGCAGTAGTGCACCCATTGCTAAACCCATATCCATAAAACTTAAGCTCATGGCGTTAGCCGTCGCTCTTTTTTCTTTTGGTACGAGGCTAACAGCCCAAGCTTGGAATGTCGGTTGCATGACACCATATGCAATGCCATAAAAAACAGCGGCAATAAATAATGTTGAAACACCTTTAGCAAATGCAATCAGTAACAACCCGATAAATGCTGCAATTGTTGCGCTATATATTAAATAAGCATGTCCAAAGCGATCGAAAATTTTCCCTGAAAATGGGCGAATGATAATGAGCATCGCCACTAAGATGAGAAAGAATAAAGAGGTTTGTTCCCCAACTCCAATAGAACTTCCTAAGCCTTCAATAAAATTCACCACTCCAGCAAACGTAAAATAAAATAATAATACTAAAAAGCATGGTAAAAAAGCGCGTGAATCAAAAGCAGATTCAACAATTGACAATTTACTAACTGCCTGCTGATTTATGTTTTGAGAAGTTTTAAGCGCAAGACTACCAATTGTAATCACTATAATAAGAATAAGAGAAAAGTACAAAACGGATTCAAATGAATAAACATTAATCATTGAAATAGCCAAAAAAGGTCCGCTTGTTGTACCTACACTAGTAGCTAACCCAAAATAACCGATTCCTTCACCTAAACGGTGGTCAGGAATTAAATTTGTGGTTATTGTTGCTAATAAAGTAGTAATAAAACCGAAAGCAATTCCTTGTAGTATGCGAAGGATAGTGAATAGAACGATAGAATTTGTGAATGTTGTCACAAAAATAAACAACAACATACCTATTAAAGATAGAATTAATAACGCTTTTTGATTCAAATACCGTAAGCATAAGCCTAAGAAAAGCCTAGATATAACAGCAGCAATCATAAATGCTGTTGTCATTAACCCTCCATATGTCGGGTTATTACTTAATGTAGTAACATAGATTGGAAATCCCCCTAACAAGGATTGTAAACTTAAAAAAAATAAAAAAGTAAGCATAAGGGCCATGATATACTGTCTGGTCCAAAGCTTGCCTCCTAACGTATGCATGTTTAACCTTCTTCCTCAAAAAAATGAATATATTATATTTCGACTACCTAAGCAATTATAGCCTATAATCCTCCAATAAAGTATGCTCATTTTACTTATTTTTTTGTCGAAATAAAGAGAAAATTTTTTATTGTTTATGTAAGCGTTTTCATATATACTAAGTATTAGGCGGATAGCAAGTGTGGCTATCAACGTACTTGGCGAAGGTGGGGCCGGTATATTCAATGGTGATCATTTTATTTAGTACATATAAAAGGTTGTGATTAAGCTTGAAAAGAACTAACTTTTCGTATTTTGTTAAGAATAATGAATTTAACCTACAAGCCTACATCAAATACTTATTGTTGAAATATCATTCATCCACTATTCAAATTCAGTCGCATTCTCATCAGACGAAACTTTAATAGCTTATTAATCAAAGCCTATACTAAAAGGTTACCATTACACTTTTTGTAGGGACATGGATACGTGATGAATGGTTAAACAACATATCCCCCAGTAAAAATCACAGCCATCCGCCATTGGCTGTGATTTTTCATTGTTTAATGGTCTATTTTGATTTTGATTGTTTCTCCATCTACATCAAGATTTGTCATTTCTTCAACTTCTGCTAATGTAATTGTCTGGACAAGTAATGATTCTTGTAAAAGCGCTGAAAACTTCTCTAATACACTTAAAACCCTTTCATTGCCAAACATTGTTAGATGAATACGTAATTCAACCGCTAACCCTTTCTTTTTTCGAGTGTTTTGCACTTCTCTAATTACTTCCCTCACTAACCCTTCCTGCAAAAGCTCTTCTGTTAATCCGATATCCAGTAGGACTGTACAATCTTTTCCTTCCGCAAACCTGTATGGGTGTTTTGCTTTTTTCTCTACTAACACATCCTCATTTTCTAAAAAGAGCATTTCTCCATCTTTTTCTATATTTACTATTCCATCCGTCAGTAACCTATCTTTTTCATGGGCAGTTAATCCTTTTATTACCTGCTCAATCATTTTTACTCTTTTACCGAACTTTTTGCCGGCAATTGCGTAATTAACTTTTAACTCAATCATCATAAAATTATTTACATATTTTTCATAAACAATGTCTTTTACATTTGTTTCATCTTTTATGATCTGTTCATAGGATGACAAATTAACCTTCCCATTAACAGCACTTACGATTAATGTTTGAAGTGGTTGCTTTGTTTTGATATTTGCTGACATCCTGATTGATCTAGTGAGTTCAACAATTTGTCGAATAGCTTTCATTTCGGATTCTAATTGGATGTTTGTCTTCTTTTTCTCTTGCTTAGGGTAGTCAGTTAGATGAACGCTACTGCCGACTAATTGTAGGTGAATCTCATCAGTGACGAACGGCATAAATGGTGCAAATAATCGTGTTGATTGCAGAAGTACTTCGTATAGAGTTGTATACGCTGCCCTTTTGTCGTGATCTAACCCTTCCTTCCAGAATCTTTGCCGGGATCGTCTTACATACCAATTACTCACATCATCCAAAAATTCTGCCAGTAATCTAGCACTTTTAAAAAAGTCATAACGCTCTAACCCTTCTCTTACCTCCGCAATCGTATGATGCAATCTAGAAAGTATCCATTGGTCAATGAGTGCAAATTCCTTGACTCGATGTTGCCTGAAATCAAAGCCATCTATCTTTGCATACATATCATAGAAGGAAAAAACATTCCTCAACGTATCGACTATTTTTGATTTTGCTTGTTGAACAGTCTTTTTAGAAAATCGCTTATTATTCCAAGGGGCACTATCACTAAGAAGAGCCCATCTTAATGCATCTGCGCCAAACTCTTCAATCAACGATGTAGGATTTAGAGCATTCCCTTTGCTCTTAGACATTTTTTGTCCTTGCTCATCTAATATATGGCCAAGAGATAAGACATTTTTATAAGGTGCAACACCTTTGTAAAGGGTGGATACGGCTAGTAAACTGTAGAACCATCCTCTCGTTTGATCTACTCCCTCTATTACAATATCGGCGGGAAATTGTTCTTTAAATGGCGTTGTCTGTTCGAAAGGATAATGATATTGAGCATATGGCATTGAACCACTATCAAACCATACATCAATGACCTCTTTCTCTCGCTTCATTTCACCACCACAAGAACATCTCAAATGAATGCGATCAACATACGGTTTGTGCAGATCGATGCGATCATTTACTTTTTCAATCGCTCTTTCTTTTAATTGTGCCATGGAACCTGGGGCAATTTCTAATCCGCATGTTTGACAAGTCCATACATTTAACGGCGTCCCCCAAAAACGATTTCTTCCAATATTCCAATCAACAAGTTGGTCAAGAAAGTGACCGAATCGACCATTCTTCATATGCGTTGGGTACCACTCAACCATTTGATTATTGTCTATCATTTTTTCTTTGACATCAGTTGTTCGAATGAACCATCCTTCCATCGCATAATAAATCAGTGGATTGTCACACCTCCAGCAATACGGATAACTGTGCTCATACTTCCTCTTGCTATAAAGTAGATTTTGCTGTGCTAACATTTGAATGATTGTTACATCACTTTCTTTCACTCTCTTATTTGCAAGCGGGGCAACTTGTTGCACATATCTCCCTTTCTCATTCACAACTTGAAGAAAATCTAATCCATTTTCTTTTACAGCTTGATAATCATCTTCACCATGTGCAGGGGCAATATGGACTAACCCAGTTCCTGAATCATCCTTTACGAAATCCGCAGCAATCACCATATGCCCCTTGTTGAGCGGCACAAATGAAAATGGTGCTACATACTTCATTCCTATTAATTCTTCACCTCGTACAGACTCGATAACTTTGTAACCTTCTTTAAGTACAGTTGAAACCAAGCTTTCTGCAACAATCAATCGTTCATTATTTTGCTCGACTTTCACATAACGTAGCTTAGGGTTTACCGCTACAGCTACATTTCCAGGTAACGTCCAAGGCGTTGTTGTCCAACAAAGTAAGTATTCATTTTCAGCCACTTTAAATTTAACTGTTGCTGAAAGATCATGCACATCTTTATATCCTTGTGCGACTTCATGCGAGCTTAGGGACGTTTCACAATGAGGACAATACGGGACAACTCGATGTCCTTTATATAAACGCCCACCTTGATGAATGTGTGACAATATATGCCAAACTGATTCAATATACTCATTATCGAGCGTGATATAAGGGTTATCCATATCCACCCAATAGCCCAATAGCTCAGTAAACTGTCGCCATTCTTTTTCATATGTGAATACACTTTTCTTACACTCTGCGATAAATGCTTCTACACCAAATGCTTCAATATCCTCTTTGCTATGCAATTGTAATTTCTTTTGTACTTCAAGTTCTACAGGGAGCCCATGTGTGTCCCACCCTGCTTTTCTTAAAACTTGATGTCCCGTCATTGTTTTATAACGGGCAACAAAATCTTTTATCGTTCGACCAAGTGCATGACCAGCATGCGGCATACCATTTGCTGTTGGCGGGCCTTCATAAAAAACAAAGGATGGCGCCTCTTGCCTTTGCTGTATGGACTTTTGAAATATCCGTGCTTCTTGCCAATAATCAGCAATCTTCCTCTCCTTTTCCACATCTCGTTCTTTCATCTATAAAGACCCCTTTCGATATCCATTCATATACGAAAAAAACTCGATTCCTATACGTAGAATCGAGTTAAAATATCCCCTCTAAAAAACAAAAAAACCAACTGTAGTGGTTTGTATTTGCTCTCACTACGTACTATCATACGCGTCCAGGTTATCGGTTGGATGCCGTCAAAGCTTAGTTTCACTTCAGCTTTGCTTCTCAGAGAGGATTTTCATTGTGGTCTTAACGTCAGCCTCTCAGCAAATGGCTAACTCTCTTTGGATAAGATGTGCACAACTACTCTTTCTCGTCAACGAATTGAATAGAATTTAATTAATATGAAAGTATCATATGTTAATAATTATGAATTGTCAATAGAAATAAATATTTTATCATTGCAGGATGAAGAGAAGTAACCTATTATAATAATTATTAATAAAAACATGCTAAATAGACAATAAAGCTTGCCAAGAATAAAGGAGATTACAAAATGACGATTCACACCGAGAAAGAGGGCATTTTCACGTCCGTTTGTTCACTTGATTGTCCAGACCAATGTGGTTTACTCATACATAAAAAAGAGGGGAAAATCATTAAAGTGGAAGGCGATCCTAACCATCCTGTTACGCAAGGGAATATTTGCAATAAAGTAAGAAATATGGCTGAACGGCTATATGACCCAAAGAGATTAACTCACCCTCTCAAACGAACTGGTCCAAAAGGTAGTCTTCAATTTGAGGAGATCAGTTGGGATGACGCACTACAAATAATTACAGATAAATGGAAAGATTTAATTAAAACACACGGCCCTGAGAGCATTCTTCCCTATAGCTTTTACGGTAATATGGGTAGAGTGGCTGCTGAAGGAATGGACCGCCGATTCTTTTCCCGCTTAGGTGCCAGTAGACTAGAACAAACAGTTTGTCAAGCAGCAGGTAAAGAAGGTTACCGTTACACAATGGGTGGAGGCTTTGGCACAGATCCGGAAGAAACAAGTGAAGCCAAGCTCATCATCCTTTGGGGAATTAATGCTGTCAGTACGAATATGCATCAAGTTATCCTTGCCCGAAAAGCAAAAAAACATGGAGCAAAAATCATCGTGATTGATGTCCATAAAAATCAAACAGGCAAAATGGCTGATTGGTTTATTCCCATAAAACCAGGTACGGATAGTGCGCTTGCACTTGGGATGATGCATATCTTGTTCGCTGAGCATATGGTAGATGAGGAATTTCTTGAAACGTATACCATTGGACATGAGCAATTACGAACACATGTAAAAAAATATACGCCAGAAGTAGTCTCTTCTATTACAGGGGTATCTATTGATGATCTTTATCAATTAGCAAGAGAGTATGGTCAGAGTACCCCGTCATTTATCCGGATTGGCAATGGATTGCAGCATCATGATAATGGTGGGATGAATGTACGTGCCATATCCTGCCTTCCTGCTCTAACAGGCCAATGGCTGCATAAAGGTGGTGGCGCACTAAAATCAAACTCTGGGTTTTTAGCTTTCAATACCGCGGCTATGCAGCGTCCCGATTTATTAGCAAATAAACAGACAAGATCGATTAATATGAATCTCATAGGTGAAGCTTTAGTACAAAAAGATGAACCTATCCGCTCCATGTACGTTTATGGTAGTAATCCGGCTGTTATTGCGCCAAATAGTAATCTAGTGAAAAAAGGGCTTGAAAGAGAAGATTTATTTTTAGTTGTTCATGATTTGTTCTTAACGGAAACAGCTCAATATGCCGATATTATCTTGCCGTCTACCTCATCATATGAGAATACAGATTTTTACACGTCTTATTGGCACCATTATATTCATTTACATGAACCAGTCATAGAACCGTATGGTGAGTCAAGGTCCAATCATCTTGTTTTTCAACAGCTAGCACATTATATGGGATATACTGAAGATTTATTTAAGGATTCCGAAGAGGATTTAATCACATCCGCTTTAGCGAATACAAAGAATGAATATATGAAGGAAATTAATTTTGAGCGTCTAAAAGAAAATCGCTTTATGAAAGCAGACGTACGTCCATTACTTCCTGGCAAACTTAAGACACCAAGTGGAAAAATCGAACTTTATTCTGAATTAATGGAGAAGGACGGTTTAAATCCACTGCCGACCTACAATCCAATTGTAGATGAAGGGGATGCGCCATTTTTATTCGTTCCAGCACCGAACCATAATTTTTTAAATAGTACTTTTTCAAATAATGACAAGCATATTAAATTAGAAAAACAACCAAAACTCCATTTGCATAGCAAGGACGCGCAGGCTTATCAAATTGAAGATGGAGATTTAGTAAAAATCTTTAATGATCGAGGTGAATGTGAGTTAACCGCTGCTGTCGGAGAAAACGTACTTCCTGGGGTTGTTGTTAGTCAAGGTCTTTGGGCTGATGAGCCAGGTAAGAAACATCTCGTTAATACCCTCACACCTGATAGAGTCGCTGATATGGGAGGCGGGGCGACTTTCTTTTCTGGCAGAGTGTATATTGAGAAAGTCATTAGTAATTAATACCTTTTTTAGAAAATGGACAAATGTCTAAATTACAGAATGGCTAGGACAAACTGGTATGGTTGAACGTTTGTTCTAGTCTTTTTTATAGTGCTAAGGGAAGAAGACCAATGTTTAGGTTTTACTTCTCTAGATTAGTTTCCGTTTTGCAACCATTAAATTGGAAGTTGACCTATTGTTGGTTATGTTTAGCTATTTACATTGCCCATATCCGAAATTGCTCACCTGTTGTCTAGTTCCCCCCTTTTGCGCTATTCTCACATCTCATTAGTTTGGTATCTATGCATCAATCATACATTTTCCCAAAGAAAAGAGCCGAACAAATCCCTATTTAACAATGGAAATTTGTTCGGCACCTCACGTTTATTTTTTTAACCGAATCTGCCAGTCACATAATCTTCTGTACGGCTATCTTTTGGCATGGAGAAGATTTGATCGGTTTGTTCAAATTCAATGACTTCTCCGTTGAGGAAGAACGCTGTCTTATCGGATACACGAGCAGCTTGTTGCATATTATGAGTAACGATGACGATCGTATAATCTTTCTTCAAATGAGCAATAAGTTCTTCTACTTTAAGTGTTGAAATGGGGTCAAGTGCTGAAGTTGGCTCATCCATTAATATGACGTCTGGTTTCATGGCAATTGCTCTGGCAATACAAACACGTTGTTGTTGACCACCTGATAAACCAAGTGCCGAAGTTTTTAAACGATCTTTTACTTCGTCCCATATCGCTGCTCCACGTAAACTTTCTTCAACAATTTTATTCAATTCTTTTTTATTTTTAATCCCTTGCATTCTAGGCCCATAGGCTACATTATCATAGATGCTCATTGGAAATAGATTTGGCTTCTGGAAAACCATACCGACTTTTGTTCTAAGTTCAATAACATCTTTTGATTGATATATATTATTGCCATTAATGTGGATATCTCCATTAATTCTCACACTATCAATTAAATCATTCATACGATTCAATGTTCTTAAAAAAGTCGATTTTCCACATCCAGAAGGACCAATTAATGCTGTTACCTCTTTTTCACGAATATCTAATGACACTTGATAAAGCGCTTGGTTCTCACCGTAGAATAAATCTAAGTCTCTTACACTAATTTTCACTGAACGCTGATCATTTTGATGTTCAACATTTGCAGACTCTTTTACTTCTTTACGTTCTAGTGTTGTATTCATGAATAGAACACTCCTTTTTAATAGTCAGCTTTATTAAGCTTTTTAGAGATAAATGTTGCAGCAAAGTTTAGAGCAAGAATCATTACAATTAACACAATACCAATTGCTGCTGCTAATTCAATATCACCAGATTCTTGTGTAACAAGATACGAATGAACCGTTAATGTTCTCGCTGATGAGAAAATCCCTTCAGGCATTGCTGCTACTGTACCTGCTGTTAAAAAGATTGCTGCTGATTCACCGATGATACGTCCCATTGAGAGGATAATCCCTGATAAGATCCCTGGCATAGCGCTAGGTAAAATGACTTTATATAGTGTTTGTAACTTTGTTGAACCTAATGCAAGGGAACCTTCTCGGTAACTAGCTGGTACTGTTTTTAATGCTTCTTCTGTTGTACGGATGATCACTGGTAAAACAATAATTGTTAAGGTCAAGGAAGCTGAAATAATAGACATCCCCATCGCCAATGTGGTAACAAAAAATACAGCACCGAATAATCCGTATATAATAGATGGAATACCCGTTAAACTCTCTGTTGCAAACCGGATTATTCGAACGAGCTTTCCTTGTTTCGCGTACTCTTGTAAATAAACTGCTGCTAAAATCCCAACTGGAGTGGCAATGACTAGCGATATCACAATTGTATAAATGGTAGTAATAATCATTGGCCAAATTCCACCGCCGCCGACAGGTGAATAGTCACCAAAGATAAAATCAAGATTAATTAACCCGATACCTTTATAAAAAATATAACCAACGATAATAAGTAGGATAGCTACAGTTAAGAAAGCGCCAAACCACAATAAGCCTAATAATAAATTATCTTTAAACTTTCTCACTTTACTTCCCACCTTTCGAACTTATTTTTGCTAATACGAAATTCAATATTAGAATGAATGAGAATAATACTATTCCTGTCGCAAATAACATTTCCTGATGTGTACCATAAGCGTAACCCATTTCAAGGGCAATATTCGTTGTAAGTGGCCTTACACTATCTGTTAAGCTTGTTGGTATAATCAAACTATTACCAGCAACAAGAATGACTGCCATTGTCTCTCCAATTGCTCGTCCTAGCCCTAATACAATCGCTGCCATAATACCTGATTTTGCTGCTGGAACAACGACTTTAAAGATGGTTCCGATTGGCGAGGCACCTAATGCTAAGGAACCTTCTCTATACGTTTTCGGTACTGCCCTAATGGCTGTTTCAGCAACGGTTACAATTGTAGGTAACATCATGATCGCTAATACGAGAATAACCGCTATTAAACTTTGCCCTTTTACTAAGCCAAGATTATTTTGTAAGAAAGGAACAATAATCGCTAAGCCGAATACACCATATAATACAGAGGGAATACCCGCTAACAATTGCACAGCTGGTGAAATAATCTTTGCAATTGGTTTTGGAGCTATTTCCGATAAAAAGATCGCCGTTAATAACCCAATTGGTACTCCAATGACAAGCGCTCCAATCGTTGCATAAATGGAAGCAACTATCATTGGAAAAATTCCATACTTATCTTCACTCGGTATCCAATCAGAGCCAAAGATAAAATCAATAAAGCTATATCCGTCTGCAATGAATGGATTCGATCCTTTAAAGAAGACGAATCCAATAATGAGAAATAAACTAAGCACAGAGATTAGCGCACAGATTAAAAACAACTTCTCTGAAATGAACTCCATAATATATTTTAATCGATTAGATTTATTTGTTTGTTTTACTTCTGATGGATTTGGCAAAACACATACCTCCAAAGTCACTTGCTAATTGTTTGATGTAGCATCATTCTTCTATAATTGGTATAGCCCCTGCTTCTGCAGCTATTTCCTGCCCAGCTTCACTTAAAATGAAATCAATAAACGCTTGGCTTTCCTCTGATAAGTCTTTATGCACGAAAAGGAAAGGACGAGATAATGGATATTTCTCTTCAATCACATTTTTAGCAGTTGGTTCTACCCCATTAATATTAATCGTTGAAATTGTATCATCTATATATTCAAAAGAGATAAACCCAATAGCATGTTCATTTGTTGCAACCGTCGTTTTTATATTTCCGTTCCCACTAGCGATAATTGAGCTCCGCACTAATTCACCAGAAGAGTAGTCAACAATTTCCTGAAAAGCATCTCTCGAACCTGACCCGTCTTCACGTGAAACGACAACAATCTCCATATCTTTACCGCCCACATCTTTCCAGTTTGTTATTTCACCAGTAAAGATCTTTTTCACTTCATCCATTGTTAAATCTTTTACTTTATTGTTTGCGTGTGTAACGACTACAATTCCGTCAAAAGCAATGATTGTAGGTGTTACTTCTTCTTCTTCTCCTGACTCTAAGTTACGAGAAGACATACCAATTTCGGAAACTCCACTTATTGCATTTGTAATTCCTGCTGAAGAACCAATTTGATTGATTTCAATATTCACATCCGCATTTTCCATATATTTAGCAGCTAGCTTTTCCGCTAGCGGACCAACTGACGTAGAACCAGAAATGGATATCGTGCTTCCGTTACCTGTACTGGCTTGTCCCTCTCCTTCTTCTTCACCACCATTGCATGCAGTCAAAATTAAGGTAAGTGACAAAAGTAACAAAATACTCTTCCATTTTCGAAGTTTTAGCATAGAAAAACCTCCACTTTAGATTGCTTTTAGCTGTTTTGTTTGTGTTAACCCCAATATAACGAATCATATTTAATTCTCTATTAACCTTTTGTAAAGCCTTTGTAAATTTCATCAATATACCCATAAATTTATGGAGAAATTGTAAAAATCAACCTAAAAATATTATCAATTTTTCAAACTTTCATTTTTTGAAAACGTTTATTTTGTCTACATTATATGATTTAAAAACATTTAAAGAAAAATACGCGGAAGTATGGGCTTTTTTATGTAGGTTGTGGTACGATGATTGCTAGAATAGGAAGTGATTATTGATGATTAATATTGAAATACCTCAACCAGACTTAGTTATCACTAAAAAGAAGCCTGGCGGGGAACAAGGAACAACGGCCATCAGCCATTTATATGGTTTTACGGACTTTACAAAGATTCCAAGAGATAGAGGTGGAATGATTTTATTCTTTGACAAAAAAGAGAACCTTCTTTTTGTTGGGAAAGCACGTAAACTAAGACAACGTGTAAAAAAGCATTTCGACGACCAAGTGTCTCCCATTAAAAATCACCGTGAACAAGTAACCAAAATTGCATGTATGTATGTTGATGATCCCGTTGAGCGTGAAATATACGAAACCTACATTATTAATAAGTTAAAAGCAAAATATAATACTGAAAAAGTTTTCTTTTCAAGCTAATTTTATTTTAGCTATGGGATGAAGGAGAAACCTCCTTCATCCTTTTTTTATAGGCTGTTTTCGTAAACTTTGTTGTTTTTGCTTATGATTATTTTTGATTAACAGGAACAATTGTTCTATAATAGAAATAAGTGAATATTGAGGTGTAGAATATGAGACCAAATCTAACAAAAGATATTAGTGTAGATAGTTTTAAAGATTTCTATTGGTTGAAGGAAGAATTACAATCTTTTTGCAGAGAAAATGGAATAAGTGCTTCTGGTTCAAAAATAGAGATTTCCGATAGAATTGAAACATTTCTTCGAACAGGAGAGATAAAAAAGCCAATTAGAAAATCAAAGGTGAATAGTAAGTCAGAACCACAGGTCGATTTAAGTCTTGATACAGTCATTTCGAAAAACCATCGTTGTAGTCAAAATGTAAGAGCCTTTTTCAAGACAGTTATCCCTAATTTTCATTTTTCTACCTATATCCAAAACTATTTTAAAACTAACATTGGAAAAACGTATCGAGATGTTGTAGATGCTTGGTATAAAGAAGAAGAACGAAAGAAAAACCCATTGTACAAGAAAAAAATCGCTCCTCAATTTGAATACAATCAATTTATTCGTGATTTTTTTGCCGACTCTAATAATCAAGGAAAAAGTCGTGAGGAAGCGATTGAAGCGTGGAACAACATCAAAAAACTCCCTGGAAGCAATAAATATACGTCTAATAATTAGTTAAGCACATCTCAACATTTCTATTGTGGTGTGACTTGATTTTCGACAGGCAGAAACAAGCATTTGTTTGACTCGTTCATCAAATGCTATTTGTTTGCCTATTTCAAGCCAACGAAACCAGTTGAGGTAATTATCTAAGTATTTGGTTGCCACCCCTTGAAAACGTTCCATCCAACCTTTCAAACGATTATGAGAGTTATTGACGTGTTGAATATGGTATATGCCTTTTTTCACCCGTTGTTTTTGGCTTTCATTAACTGTTTCGTGTTGTAATCCTTTTAGTTTGGCGAATTTCTTGTAGTTAGTTGCTGTATCTGTATATAACAAAGCAGACGGGTGAATATACTCACCTATCACAGTATCAATTTCTTCTGCCTTTACACGACCTGTTCCTGCTTTCCGAGCAATCATATTACCATTTCGGTCTTGTGCCACGACAACTGCTATTTTAAGATTAGAAATCCCTCTTTTCTTGTCCTTTTCTCCACGTTTCTTGGCTTTTCTATGGGTAATTTCACGACCCTTCATAGACTCTCGAAAGAAGGTCTCGTCACTTTCAACGATACCTTGCAGTTGATTAAAACCAAGACTTCCTAATGCGTTCAGGATTTTATGTCTCCAATAGAATGCAGTTGATATATGAATTTTTAAGCGTTCAGCGATTTTCGGTAGGGTGTAACCTTCGACCATTAGTTCAATGTATTTTATCCACTTTTCAGGGTAGCGAGAGCCTGAAAATGGTGTATTCGTCATATCGTTGAAGGACTTTCCGCAATCATTACACAGATAGCGTTGTCTTGAACGATATTTACCGTTTCTTTTTACAGATGTACTTCCACAATGAACGCACCCTAAACCAGAAGCAAATCGGGCTTCACGAATGCTTTTGAGTAGTTTATTAATCTTATCTGGTTCGTCTGGAAATAAATCCTGTTTCATAGCATTAAATAAAGCCATTTGCTCTGATTTGGTTAGTTCGCTGAACTCTTCATATACATCTTTCCACATACTTGAACGCCTCCTTAAACCCCATTTATCAACCCTTTATAAGTATGGTCAAGAAAGCAACAATCTATACGAAAACAGCCTTTTTATAAAATGATTTCCCTCTCTGAAAGAATCAATTGCATTCATGACTTAATGGTTTTCTAACAACAAAAAAAGACTCCCAAACTGTATGATTCTTACTAGTCGGAAGTCTTATTATTTTGGTTCTTTTTAAAGCGGTACGCTAAATAGGCAATGTACAATGGAGTGGCAATATAAATTAAATAAGGATAGGAACCATATGTCCCTTTATAAAGAACAAAAAGCATACAGCCTAAAAAGATTGTCACAATTGTCCCGTACTTTGGTAATGGGATATCTTTTAAACTCGGAATGCGAATACGACTGACCATTAAAAAACAAAGCGCGGTAAATACAACTGTTGTAATAATACTGGGCACCCAATGGCCAAACAATGTTAGGATAGCTAAAATACCACCAGCGGCAGTAATCGGAACACCGATAAAATAATGCATGGACTGCTTACTAGTACCAATATTGAATCGTGCTAAGCGATATGCACCGAATAGCGGGAATAACCCAGAAACTAATAATCCAATAGAACCAAATTGGTAAAAGTATGTATAATATACGAGAAATGACGGTGCAACCCCAAAAGTTACAACATCGGCTAATGAATCTAATTCTTTGCCTAGCGTACTATCTGCTTTTAACATTCTCGCTGCACGACCATCCATACTATCAAGCATCATCCCGATAATAATCAATATCGCCGCATTATTATATTGGCCATGAGCAGCAAATCCAATAGACAAAAATCCACAATATAAATTGCCTAAAGTAAGCATATTAGGTATCATCTTAATAAATTTCACTTACAATCATCACTCACTTTTTTGTGATCTACGTTGCAAAATAAACCTTCATTTAAACACAAATCACTTTTTAAGGTTTATCTATTATAACACTATATTCTAAGTTGTTACTATATATGTTTGACGATTATTAAGTTCTTTTGTCCCTATTTCTTTTTTTGAGGATTTCTCAAGTCAGAATATTGTTGAATAAACGACCAGTTATCATCATAAACGAAATTTCCTCTTTGTTGATGATAACTACTTTTGGGTACTTCATCGATTTCTAACACAGGTGTTAAGCAACAATCGACTTGCTCGCTAACACCTATCCAATCAGTAAATGATCGCTCCTTAAAAACTGCAGAAACTTGTTTATAAACAGGATCACTTACCTTCATCATATGACATGCTATCCATTCGGGATGTTCAACAGCTAAACAAAAAGATTGCCAGAACTTCTTCTCTAATGCGCCTAATGCCATATAGCGACCATCACTTGTTTCGTATAAACAATAGTTAACAATGGTCCCTGCTAAAACCTCTACACCTTGTTTCATTTCGGTCACTTGATGAACGAGATGGTGGTTACCCATTAAAGCCGTCATTGTATCTGCCATACTTACTTGATGGTAGCTACCCTTTCCATTTATCCCTCTTTGAACAAGACCTGCTAAAACTCTTTCGCTTGCCACAATCCCTCCGACTAAATCAGCTATTTGTTGAGAAGGATGAATGGGACGTCCCTTATCATCCTTCCATTGTGCTAACATCCCACTAATGGCCATATAATTCAGGTCATGACTTCCAAAGGTAGAATAAAGAGTATTTTCACCATACCCAACCAATGAACAATAGACAATTGTGGGATGATATGTTTGGATCGTTTCATAGTCTAATGTTAAACGCTTCATCACACCCGGTCGAAAACTTTCAATGATTACGTCTGCTTCTAGTATTAGTTCCTTCACCTTATTTAAATCGGTTGTATCTTTTAAATTGAGGAAATGACTGTGCTTACCCCGATTATTACTCGTAAATATGACACCTTGACCTTTGCCCATCGGCTCTACATGTCGTGCAGGATCACCATTGGGTCCTTCTATTTTAATTACTTCTGCTCCTAGTTCTGCCAATCTAAGCGTGGCAAAAGGACCTGGTAAATAGTTTGTAAAATCAATTATTTTCACACCTGTTAACATATGTTATCCCTTCTATTTACTGGCGGTTATTTTTGCAATTGTTCCTGATTTCTTAATACGAATTTTTGGATTTTTCCACTAGCATTCCTCGGTAGACTTTCCACAAATTCATATCTTCTTGGTCTTTTATAATTTGCAAGGCTTTCACTTTGTTTACAAAATGCATCTAAAATTTCAGCAGTAATATTCCCCTCTTTTTTGACAACGTAAGCAATGACAACTTCTCCCCAATGCTCATCTGGTACACCTAATACAGCTACATCTAACACGGAAGGATGTGCATGGATAACATCTTCTACTTCCCGTGGATAAATATTCTCTCCCCCTGAAATCACCATATCATCAACACGGTCTTTCACATAGAGAAAGCCTTCATCATCGAGGTAGCCCATATCTCCTGAGTGATACCAGCCGTTATGGAGTGCCTTTTTAGTTGCTTCCTCTCTTTTATAATAACCTTGCATCATACTTGGTCCTCTCACAATGATCTCACCTACTGTACCAGTTGGAACGACTTGATCATCATATGAATGACCATTATCATTAGGTGCAACAATCCTTATCTCATGGTTCAAGCAAGCTTGCCCCGCCGAGCCTGCTTTACGAATCTGGTCTTCATCACTAAGGAACGTAATTGCTGGTCCCATTTCAGTCATCCCATAGGCTTGAGTTAATTTAACACCCAACTTCTCCCGACAAGCAAACACGAGAGTAGGGGCCATTGGTGCTGCACCATATAAACCTTTTTCTAATGTTGATAGATTATACGCTTGTAAATTTTCTTGAAGCAACATATTCCACATTGTTGGTGCTGCAAAGAAAGCGGTAATTTTTTCTGAATCAATCAGTGCTAATGCTTTTTTTGCATCAAACTGGTGGAGAATGGTACTCTTTGCTCCAATATGAACTCTTGGTAAAAAAGCGCAATGTAACTCTGCACAATGAAACATAGGAGCAGCGACTAAACCATTATCATTCTGATGGTATTTTAGTGCATGGATAACAATCAGACTCTGTTCTGTCATATCTTTATGGCGATGCAGCACGCCTTTTGGTCTCCCAGTTGTCCCACTCGTATACATAATCGCATATAGATCATCTGATGATAGTTCCACTTCTACGTTCTCTCTATTAACAGCTTTGATTTGCTCATGATAACTTTTGGCAAAAGGAGGATGATTGCCATCAATTGACCAAAATTGAACTGTGGGGAAACTATTGGCCACTTTTTCAACAGCTGTCTGTAGAGTTTCTTCAAAAATAAACACCTTTGGTTCAGCATCAGAAATAATAAATGACAATTCTTCTGACATCAGCCGGAAATTAATAGGATTAAATACTGCACCTATTTTTGCACAGGCAAAAAACGTCGTTGCTAATTCTTCTGTATTATATAAATAAGTAGAAACTCGGTCTCCTTTTTTCACTCCTGCTACATGTAACGCCTGTGCTAATCCATTGACTTCGTCTGCCCACTCACGATAAGTAAACCTCAAATCTTTTCTGACATCATATAGCGCCTCCTTCTCTGGAAACTTACTTACCGTTAAATCAAAGATTTCTGCAATCGTCATTGTCATCTATTATTCCTCCCTTTTTTATTAAAAGATTTTTTCTATAATTGTTGCGTTTGCCATACCCATACCTTCACACATTGTTTGTAACCCATATCTACCTTCTGTACGGTCTAATTCACTCATCATTGTTAATAATAAGCGAGCTCCACTTGCACCCAGTGGATGACCTAAGGCAATAGCACCTCCATTCGGATTCAGTTTATTCGAATTAGCTCCTGTTTCTTTCAACCACGCTAATGGCACAGAAGCAAAGGCTTCATTCACTTCAAATACATCCATATCCGCTAAGGTTAATCCAGACTTTTGCAATGCTTTTTCAGTTGCAGCTATCGGACCTGTAAGCATCAAAGTAGGGTCTGACCCAATAACGACGCGGGTAATTATTTTAAATCTTGGTTTCAATCCTAATTCTCGTGCTTTCTCACCTGACATAATGAGCAAAGCACCTGCTCCATCACTTATTTGACTTGCATTTCCAGCATGTATGATGCCATTCTCTTTAAATGAAGGTTTCAATCCGCCTAACTTCTCTATACTCGTTCCTTTTCTTGGCCCCTCATCTTGATCAAAGTTGAATGTTTCCCCACTATCGTCAACTAACTCCAGTGGCATAATTTCATTTTTAAAGCGATTTTCTGCTTGAGCAAGTAGTGCCTTTTCTTGACTGTGATATGCATACTCATCTAGTTGAGCACGAGTGAACTGATATTTTTCTGCTATTCTTTCCGCCGATAACCCTTGATGGATAATCTCATATTGCTTTGTCAATTGCTCACTCGGTTTTACACCCTGATAACTTGAACCAATTGGTATTCTCGACATACTTTCAACGCCACCAGCAATAACGATATCCATATCACCTGATGAAATCGCCTGAGCGGCAAAATGAACCGCCTGTTGACTCGACCCACATTGTCGGTCAATCGTTGTTCCTGGAACTGTGATTGGTAATCCAGAGATAAGAGCCGCCACACGAGCAATATCTCCTGTTTGTTCACCTATTTGTGATACACATCCTAAAATAACATCATCTACTAGTGTTGGATTTAACCCTGTTTTTTCTACTAAACTTTTAATGACTGCACCAGCTAAATCATCAGGACGTGTATTTCTTAAAGAACCGTTCCTTTTTCCGACTGCACTTCTTATCCCATCAATAATAACTACTTCGCGCAAAAGAAATCCTCCCTTATAATCCTAAGTTTTTAGCAATAATTGATTTCATCATTTCATTGGTTCCTGCGTAGATACTGGCGACAGGTATGTCCCTATACCTTCTTGCTATTTCATATTCTTCCATATAGCCGTATCCACCATGAAGTTGCATGCATTCTGTCGCAATTCTTCTCGCATTCTCTGTGCATTTCCATTTAGCCATTGAAACTTGAGTGACAATATCCTTTTGTTTCATATGGTCATGAATTAACTTTTGAAGAAAGGCACGGCTCATCTCTACATCTGTTACCATCTCAGCCATTTTAAACTGCGTATTTTGAAAAGAGCTAATTGCCTTTCCAAACGCTTTTCTTTCTTTGATAAAAGCCGTTGTCATTCTTATCATTTCTTCGGCAGCAATTTGGGCAGCAATAGCAACAATTAACCGTTCTTGTTGAAGCTTTTCCATTAAATAGTAAAACCCTTTACCCTCCTCACCGAGTAGATTTTCACTAGATACGATACAATCATCAAAAATAAGCTCTGCTGTATCCTGACAATGTAAGCCAACCTTGTTTAGTTGCCTTCCTCTTGTAAACCCTTTCATTCCTTTCTCTACTATAACTAAGCTAATTCCTCTATATGGAGGATTCACCTTCGTATCTGTTTTTACAGCCACAATGACCAAATCTGCATTCATTCCATTTGTAATGAAGGTTTTTTCGCCATTCAGTACATAATGGTCATCAACTTTAATAGCTGTCGTCCTAATCGATGCCAAATCAGAACCTGCGCCAGGCTCAGTCATGGCAATCGCCGAAATGAATTCCCCTGTCGCACACTTTGGTAACCACCGTTTCTTTTGTTCTTCAGTACCATATGTTGTGATATAAGGTATAACAATATCATTATGAAGACCGATACCAATCGTTCCGGATCCGACCCTTTCTAATTCTTCATTTATAATGACAGAGTAGCCAAAATCAACACCACTTCCACCATATTCCTCGTCGATGTTTGGGCACAAGAAGCCTTGCTCACCCATTTTTCTCCAGAAAGCTCTAGGAATCATACCATCTTTTTCCCATTGTGAATAATAGGGATAAGCTTCTTTATCTAAAAATTTCCGTAAGGACTTTCTAAAAAGTTCATGCTCCTCTGTTATATATGTATCATTCATCTTTGCTTTTCCTCCTTTTCTATATTTTATTATATTTTTCTTATTTTTTCGAATATTATTAATATCAATCTCAGACATAAGCAATATGTAATTATGAAATGGATTCCGTGAAGTTGATTTCGACAGATAATATCCGATTATTGGAAAAAACATCGTAAAGATACTAACGTTTGTTGCATCATTATTTTTTTTGATATGATTACTGTATGAAACGTAGGGAAGGACCTGGCATAAAATGAATAATCAAACTGTTTTTGAACTTATTCATGCGATGGAACAAGTAACCAACCGCATGATTATTAAATGGAATCAATCTTTTAATGAGGGATTAGGTATTTCTCATATTCTTCTGCTTAGTCATTTAAAGCGCGATGGAAAAATGAAACCTATCGATTTGGCAGAAAGCCTCGGTATCGCACCATCCTCTATTTCGCATCTTATTCAGAAGTTATCTAAACGGGATTATATTAAACGAATACCTGATTTAAATGATAAAAGAATTTCATATTTAGAAATCACTGATGAAGGCTTAGAAGTGTTAAAAAAAGCAGCTGAAGACGGACATCAACTGCAAAAAAATACATTTGCACAGCTCACAAATGAAGAAATTAAACAATTATTAGCAATCTATCAAAAGTTAAATCTTACCCTCGATCAAATGTGAGCTACGTTTTCATCGCTCGTATCACTCGATAACCTAGATGGTTACTTAATTGTAAGTTAAGTTGGTAATGATCAATTAACACTTGTGATAAATCTTCTTTTAATAACTTGATATGTTGATGGGAACTATCGTCTCCCATCTTCACTCCTTCTGCAATCATCTCTGCAATCGTACTTGCTTTTAAAACTTCGACCTTTTTAAAGCCGGCAGTGTCTAAAGCCTTCGTCCAATCTTTTTCACTTAACAGTTTTTCTAATTGATAAAACGCCTTCATTTCTTCTTCCATTTCACTAGTCATTGATGATTCTTTTGTCATCTCTATTAAATAGAGTCTCCCTTTGTCTTTTAATACACGTGCAAATTCCTTTAAAGTACTTGCCACGTTAGTAAAGGCGATAACTGATTCAGATAGGATCAGATCAAATTGTTGATTAGAAAAAGATAACTTCTCCACATTACCTAACGATACGTGAAAGGGTTTTGTTAACATGCTCGCCTTTCTAGTTGCGGCCTTTACCATTTCTGAATGTTTGTCTATTGCTTCTATTCTCGCACCATATAAATCACTTAAAAGATAAGATGTGCTTCCTGTTCCACAGCCCGCATCGAGAATAGTCGTTTCTGTCGTAATAGACTCATTAAATAATAACTCACTCGTAAGTTGTTTCCCTCCAGGGTGAGCAAATGGGACTTGAAAATAGGCTAAAGCATCTTCATAAGAATATTTCATTGTTCCCCTCCTTTTATACTATCTATATTATTCTAATGTTCTAGTTGTTGACACTGGATAAAAACTCCGCTCTTCATATAAGACATGCACCTATTCAAAAAAGAAAGGTGGACATACCATAAGGAGAGAAAGCATTTTATTTCCCGGAGGTGTTATTTTAATGAGTGGTTATTATCATCGCTGTTCTAACGGAATAGGAAAGCCTGTAGAAATCAAAATGAATGATGGTAGAATTCATCGTGGGATTATTGAAAGAGTATCTAACGACAGAGTGTATTTACGTCCAATGAACAAAAATTATGGTGGTTACGGTTATGCAAGCGGATACCGCAGAGGTGGTTGCGGTCGCGGCGGTTGGGGCTGGGGATTCGGCGCAGGGATTGCTTTAGGTGCTATTGCTGCCTTAGTCTTTCTTCCCTTATTTTTCTGGTAATTTTAACAAAAAAGTAACCGCTAAATATAGTGCGGTTACTTTTTTGTTATTACTTTGAAATTGTTTGATTATATTGATGCAACGTATTAAGCCTTTTATTGTTCGTGGCTATAATATAAAATGCAGCCAAAATGATAAGAACAGCAATCAGTGTACCGAGGTTAAATAAGCCTTTACTTGAATACCATACAATAGAGTACCCTATAGCACCTGCAAATAAAGCGTAATAAACAAATGGCAAGAGTGTTTTACGAATAACTTCTCCCTCTTTACCGACGAGTCCTACTACGGCAGAAGCAGCAACAACATTATGGACACAGATCATGTTACCCGCTGCTCCACCAACTGCTTGTAAAGCTACAATCCAGCTTGGGTTCACCCCAATTTGGCTACCGACATCATACTGGAAAAGGGAAAACATCATATTACTAACCGTATTACTACCAGCGATAAATGCACCAATCCCACCAATAAAGGTAGCAAAAAATGGCCAGAATTCTCCAGCTAATGCCGCTGCCCCATTTGCTAATTCGATTGGCATTTGTTCATAACCTGCGGCTCCACCCCCAGTATTGATGAATACTTGAACCATTGGAACAGTGAATACAAGTGCAACAGATGCTGCAGCTGTTGTTTTTGCCGAACTACTCCATGCTTTTTTATAGGAGCTAAAATTCATTCCATGGATGAAAAATGTAATAATTGATACTAAAATAAGAACTGTTCCAGGTGAATAAAGAATCTCAAAGCTTGCAGTAATACTTGAGCCGAATATATTTTCCAATTTAATAACAATAGATTGTAACCACTCTTTTAAAGGAAGCGTTTTCAATCTCGTTAAAACTAAAAAGACTCCCACTAGGATATACGGTGACCATGCTTTTAGTAACCCCATTGTTTTCCCATTGTTATTTAATTGTACTTCTATTCTACCTGTCCACTCAGGATCCCATTTTGATTTCTCTTCAAAATCCCACGATTCATCTTTCGGAAGGAGAAAACCTTTTCTAGCTGCAAGTACAACTATCAGTAAACCAACTAGTCCCCCTGTCATAGATGGGAATTCTGGTCCAAGTGTATTTGCAACAATCACGTATGGAATCGTCATTGCAAAAGCTGCAAACAGTGCAAATTTCCATACTTTAATTCCTTCTGCAAAAGATTTATTTTTACCAAAAAAGCGAGTCATTAAAGCAACAACAAATAATGGAATAAAGGTACCGGCAATCATATGCAAGATTGCGGCATGACCACCAATCGTAGTTACAACATTTAAGAGATTGTCAGTTATACTTTGGTTAGCAGATAAACCTGTTTGTACACCTACTAATACAGGTGTACCCACAGCTCCAAAAGTAACAGGTGTACTTTGAATGACCATGCCAGCCACAACAGCTGCCATTGCAGGAAATCCTAAACCAACCATTAATGGAACTGCTACCGCAGCAGGTGTACCAAAGCCTGATGCCCCTTCAATAAATGAGCCAAAGAGCCAAGCAATAATGATCACTTGAATTCTACGGTCTGGTGAAATATCTATGAAGCCTTGGCGAATGGTTCTCATGGCTCCACTTTCTTGTACAGTATTCAATAATAATATTGCACCAAAGATAATATATAACAGTGTAATGGCCACAACTAAACCATTTACACTTGCTGCAGCTACAGTATTGAATGGAACCTTCCATACAAATAATGCTAATGCGGCAGCAATTAGAAAGGAAATCGGCATGGCTTTACTTGCCGGCCATTTAAGTCCTACAAGAAAAATGGCAACAGCAATAATCGGTAATAAAGAAATAACTGCTAAAACGCCTGTACTCACAAACACTCCCCCTTATTCTCTTTGTTGTTATATAACTAAATTTTTTTGTTATACAACAAATGTTATATATATTAATTATACTTATTTATTATGCAATTACAACAATATTTTGAAAATTATAAATTGATATTTTTTATGTATAATTAAAGTTTTTAATAAGTAGAATGATTGATTAACAGATGAGGAATAGCGTGCGATACTAGACTTAAAAAAAGTAAAAACGCTCCCTTTTTTTTATAAGGGAGCGTTTTTATTAACTGAAAGAGACTATTCATCTAAATACCCTAAGCGTACAGAAACACTTTTTCCAATATCAACCATAAAGGGAGCGAGTTCTTGCAAACGCTCTTGTGACATTCTTATTAATGGACCGGATACACTGATCGCAGCACATACATTATTTTGATAGTCAAATATTGGGACAGCTATACACACAATTCCGGTTTCATTTTCCTCTAAGTCAAGGGCAAAACCTTTTGTCTTAATCATCTTTAAATTTTCTAACAATGCCATCTCATCTGTAATTGTATGCTCTGTATGAGGTTTCAATCCTTTTCTCTGTATAATATCTTTGACTACTTGTACTGGTAGATGTGCTAAAATCGCTTTACCAACAGATGTACAATGCATTGGCGCACGTTTGCCAACGGATGAGTGCATTCTCAATGCTTCATTCCCATCGAGTTTTTCGATATAAACAACCTCGTCATTATCTGGCACCACTAGATGAATGACTTCATTCGTCTTTTGCTCCAAATCCTGTAAATAAAGCTTCGCTTCTGAGCGGATATCTATTGAATCAAGCAACCTAGTACTAATATTTAATATTTTGTAACCTACTTTATATTTGCCTGAATCTTTTACTTGCTCGATATAACCATACTTCACAAGAGTTGATAATATGCGGTGTACGGAGCTTTTATTGATATCCATTTCATTTGCAATTTCAGTCACACCCATACCGTACTTTCTTAAACTGATCATATCAATAATATCAAGCGCTCTACTTACCGATTTCACCATATTATCTCTTTCCATACCTTCACCTCAATCAAAACCTACAAAAATCATTTATGATTTTACTTCCGCTTTACTTCTTACGACTGTATTTGTTAACTGACCGATTGATTCAATCTCACATTCAATTATATCACCTTCACCAATCAATTCGGCGCCTACAGGGCTTCCAGTAAGGATAACATCTCCAGCCCTCAAAGTCATTACCTTCGATAGAAAAGCAATCATCTTTTGTATAGAAATAATCATTAACTCAGGTGGGCTATCTTGCTTTAATTGACCATTTAGATTTGCTCTA
Source organism: Cytobacillus kochii (assembly GCF_044790165.1). NCBI lineage: Bacteria > Bacillati > Bacillota > Bacilli > Caryophanales > Bacillaceae > Cytobacillus > Cytobacillus kochii. The sequence goes on from NZ_CP085254.1 coordinate 2,650,162, forward strand.
ATGCGAGTATCTTCTAGCTTAAGCCCTGTTTCTATAACTGGCCCAAGAGGAGTAAATGTATCGAATGCTTTACCGACCGTCCAATGACCGTCTTGATGGAAAAATTGCGGAGCTGTTACATCATTACCAATCGTATAACCAAAAATATGATCAAACACATCCTCTTCATCGACATCTTTTGTTTCTTTACCAATCACTACTGCCAATTCTGATTCAAATTTAACTTGATCAATCCCTTTAGGAATGATTATCTCTTCATTCGGACCGATTACGGATGATACCGGTTTAAAGAAAAACACTGGAACTGCTGGTAGTTCCTCTGGTAGTTCTTGTTTATCACTAACAAAGTTTGCACCGATTCCGATAATTTGGTTGGGAACAATAGGAGAAACAAGTTTAACATCACTTTGATCATAATAGGTGCCTGTCTCTTCCCACTTATTGAATATATCACCTGAGATTTCTTTGATCTCCCCATTTTCAATGATACCTTGTAATAATTGATTATTAATCGTAAATCTTACAAATTTCATTTAAAATCCTCCTACTACAATCATTTAAGTTTTAAATTACAATTTCAAGTCCCACTCTTCTTACTATATTTAGAAAGAGTGGCCGCAAACGAACCACTCTTTTATTCATTATTTTATTACTGTTTTACAGCAAACTTTGCTTTTGCCTCAATTCTACGACGGTGTAAAATTGGCTCGGTATATCCACTTGGTTGTTTAACTCCTTCAAAGACTAGTTCACATGCAGCTTGAAAAGCAACAGATTCCTCAAAGTTCGGTGCCATCGCATAATACAATGGATCATCCGCATTTTGTTCATCCACTACTTTCGCCATTCTTTTTAGAGTAGTCATCACTTGGTCCTTTGATACAATACCATGATGCAACCAATTCGCCATATGTTGGCTCGAAATTCTTAAAGTCGCTCGGTCCTCCATTAAATCAATATTGTTGATATCTGGGACTTTTGAGCAACCGATGCCTTGATCAACCCATCTAACGACATATCCTAATATCCCTTGTGCATTATTATCCAACTCTGCTTGGATTTCTTCCCCAGTCCAATTAGTATCCTTTGCCACTGGTATGGCAAGTATCTCGTCTCTTAAGTCAGTCTTTTTCACTGATAATGATTGCTGTACTTTAGCCACATCTACTTGATGATAATGAAGGGCATGAAGTGTAGCTGCAGTCGGTGAAGGAACCCAAGCTGTATTTGCACCAGCTTTAGGGTGCGCCACCTTTTGTTCGAGCATGGCTGCCATTAAATCAGGCATCGCCCACATACCTTTTCCTATTTGCGCCTTCCCTTTAAAACCGGTAGAAAGCCCTGTTAACACATTAGATGTTTCATAAGCTTGCAACCATTTTGTTGACTTCATATCATTTTTACGAATCATTGCGCCCATTTCCATTGAGGTATGCATTTCATCTCCGGTACGATCTAAAAATCCTGTATTAATAAATACAACTCTCTCTTTTACTTCTTTAATACAAGATTTTAAGTTTAAAGAAGTTCTTCTTTCTTCATCCATTACACCTATCTTCAATGTATAACGATCGAGTCCCAATAAATCTTCTGTTCGGTTAAAAAGCTCATTGGCAAAAGCCACTTCTTCTGGACCATGCATTTTAGGCTTTACGATATAGATAGAATTCTTTTTACTATTTTGATATTTTCCATTTCCAAGTAATGTATGTTTTGCTGCTAGTGAAGTAATCACACTATCTAAAATTCCTTCTTGGATTTCCTCACCATTTTCTGTTAATATCGCCTCATTTGTCATTAAGTGACCCACATTTCTGACAAACATGAGTGAGCGTCCATTAAGCGAAAAGGTACCTCCATTAGGTGCCAAATATTCACGATCATCATTCATAGCCCTTGTGATCGCTCGGTCACCTTTTTTAAATGTAGAAGTTAGATCTCCTTTCATTAATCCTAACCAATTACGATATACTAGTACTTTATCTTCAGCATCAACTGCTGCAACTGAATCTTCACAATCCATAATCGTTGTAACTGCAGCTTCTAATAAAATATCTTTAATTCCTGCATCATCGGTTTTTCCAATTGGATGTTGACGATCAATTTGAATCTCAAAATGTAGTTGATTGTTTTTCAAAAGAATGGCCGTTGGTTCTGTTTCTGTCCCGCGATAACCGATAAATAATGCTTTATTACGGAGTGATTCTTTTGTCCCACTATTTAATGTAATGACTAGTTCACTGGCTTCAACAGTATAAGCGATCGCGTCTTTATGACTGCCTTCTTGTAACGGGATCACTTCATCTAAAAAGTTTCTACTAAAAGCAATTACTTTCTCTCCACGAATAGGGTTGTATGCACCTTCGTTCGTTGCCCCATCTTCAGTACTAACCGCATCTGTGCCGTACAAGGCATCATATAGACTGCCCCATCTCGCATTGGCAGCATTAATTGCATAGCGCCCATTATTAATTGGAACAACTAATTGTGGTCCTGCTTGAATGGCAATCTCATCGTCAATATTTTGAGTAGTAATTTCAAAATCATCAGCTTCTGGGAGCAAGTAGCCTATATCTTCTAAAAACTGTTTATACTGTTTCGCATCAAACGTTTTTTGTGTTGTATGCCATTCATTAATCTGTGTTTGTATGTCTTCTCTTTTTTGTAGTAACTGTTTATTCTTCGGAGTTAAATCGGCAATTAACTTTTCAAATCCTTGCCAAAATTGTTCTGAATCTACCTCTGCTCCTGGTAATGCCTCTTTTTCAATAAAATGAAATAATTCCTCCGCGATTTTAAGACTGCCTTTTTCTACATATTGCGTCATGATAATCCTCCTTGTTTGTTATTACAAAACACTGTTTCTATTATTCTAAAAAAAATATACCATGATTGACTGATCGCTTCAACGATTTTTAGATTATTCTTACTATTATTTAACCAATAATTTTCTCTTTTATTTCTTTTTTCACTTCTGCACATCTACTTGGAGACGGAAATAACTTGCCAGCATTCAAAAGATTATCCGTATTAAACACAGATCGAATATCCGTTTGCGCTGCAATTTCCTCATCAGTGAAAACGAACCGCATTTCTTCTCTCTTTTCAATACCTACTCCATGTTCACCTGTAATTGTTCCACCAACATCTGCACACACTTTTAGACAAGCACTACCAGCTGCGAGCGCTTTCTCTGTTTCACCAGGAACTCTCGCGTCAAATAAAACGAGCGGGTGTAAGTTCCCATCCCCAGCATGAAATATGTTGGCAATTCGTAAACCATATTCTTCACTGATCTTATTAATTCTTCGAAGAACTTCAGGTAATTTACTACGTGGGATAACGCCATCTTGAACAAGATAATCAGGTGATATTGCCCCCATTGCGCCAAATCCTGTTTTTCTATTAGCCCACCATGCTGCCCGTTCTTTTTCATCCTTTGCTGCTCTTACCTCTCTAACATTACGATGGCGACAAACCGATAAAATTTGCTCAATTTGTTCATCGATTCCTGCTGCAATACCATCTACTTCGATTAATAAAACAGCTGCTATATCTTTCGGATGACCAACCGGAAAAGCCGCTGCTTCTACTCCTTCAATAGCTGTCTTATCCATCATTTCAAGTGCTGCCGGAACAATACCTGCTGAAATGATATCCGATACTGCTTGACTACCGTCTTCAATATCATCAAAATAGGCTAACACGGTTTGTTTTCCTTCTGGATTTTTTAATATTCTGACGATGATTTTTGTTACAATACCTAATGTACCCTCTGAACCTGTAATAAGGCCTAATAGGTCATAACCAGGTTCATCTAAAACACCGTTTCTACCGATTTCAACTATTTCTCCATTTGGTAGGACTAATTCTAACCCTAAAATGTGGTTTGTTGTCACACCGTATTTTAAACAATGGGCACCTCCAGCATTCTCTGCCACATTCCCACCAATGGTACAGCAATATTGACTCGATGGATCTGGTGCATAGTAATACCCACGTTCAATAATTTGATTTGTGAGTTTCAAATTCACATAACCAGGCTCGACAACTGCTCTCCTATTATCAAGGTCAATGTCAATTAGTCTTTTCATTTTAACCATGCTAATAATGACCTCATTATTAAGGGGAATCGCTCCACCACTCAATCCTGTACCTGCACCTCTCGCTAAAAAAGGTAGGGCATGATCATGACAATACTTGACGATTCGTGCCACTTCTTCGGTTGAATGAGGAAAAACAACCGCTCTTGGTAATGATTTGTGAATCGTAAACCCATCACAATCATAACTGATTAAATCTTCTTTATGATAAAGAATAGCTTGTTTATCATTTAACAATTGAGAGAGTCCATGAATATGTCGATCTTTTGTTTTTAATTTCCATTTCTTCATCCTCTACTCTCCTTTTGGTAAGCCCAATCTAATAATTGAACGGTATGAACAACCTTTTGACTGCGCCCATGATTTTTCACACCAATGGCCATTTGCAACATACAGCCGGGGTTCCCCATGGAAATCATCTCGACATCATCTGGCACGTTTTCCATTTTACTTGCTAATACAGCTCCCGCCATTTCAGGGTTGGTAATATTATAAATACCTGCACTCCCACAACAACGATCTGCATTCGGCATATGGACCATTTCTACTCCAGGAATATTTAATAACAAATCTCGTGGTTCCTCTCTCACACCTTGACCATGAGCAAGATGGCAGGCATCGTGATAAGTAATTCTTTTATTCAAGGAAGCTTTTGGCTTTTCATAACCAGTATCATAAAGGAACTTCGAGATGTCCTCCACTTTATCTGCTAACGCTTCTGCTTTTTCTCGCCACTCTGGCTCCTCTTTAAATAATTCACCATATTCTTTCATCATACAGCCACATCCCGCTGCATTGACAATTACTGTATCATCGTTCTCAAAGGCAAGAATATTTTGTTTTGCTAGTTTTCTACCCATATCTCGATCACCTGCATGAACATGTAAGGCCCCGCAACAGGTTTGATTTTGAGGAATATGAACATCATTACCATTACGTGTTAACACGTTTATAGTAGATTCATTGACATCACTAAACATAACATCCATTACACAACCAGTTAACATCGCCACTTCACGTTTAGTTTCTTGTTTTGCTTTAATTACTGACCCATTACGATGTTTTTTCTTTACTGATGAATGAATCTTTGGCATAACCCCTTCCATATCGACTAAATGTTTAGGCATTATTTGAATGAGCTTCGTTTTTCTAACCAATGTTTGCATTCCACTTTTTTGATAGAACTTCAGCAGTCCACCTAAGGTTTGCAGACGATTTTCATGTGGAAATATCCCATGTAAAAATAACTTGTTTACAGACTTTTTCCATCCTTTTAGAGGAATAGCTTGCCTTACTTGCCCTCGTGCTTCTTCAATTAATCCACCCACATCAACATCAGCCGGACATGCTGTTGTACAGGCTCGACAATCTAAACATGCAAATACAGGATCCATAAACTCTTCATTTACCGTTAATTTCCCTTCTGCCACAGACTTAATTAAATAAACTCTCCCCCTTGGCGAATGCTGTTCCTGACCTGTTTGCTCATAGGTTGGACAAGATTCTAAACACATCCCGCAATGCACACAATCTGCCCATTTCGTTTCATCAGGCGCATCATTCCACAAATAATTGCTCACCCCGTCTTTGCAAGCTGGTTGCTTTGATTTTTGTTGTGAGACTGTCACCTATATCCCCCCTACATAACGTTTACGGTTTAAGATTTTTTTTGGATCGACCTTCGTTTTAATTCCTTCAAGTAAATAATGAGCACCTTTCGTTTCTCCCCATGTATCAAACACCAACCTTTGAGCTAGCGGTAAATGTTTAATGATAAAATAACCACCATTTTCATTTGTTACTTCTCTCATTTTTGTAAGCGTTTCAATCATTTCTCTTTCTTCCCCCTTGATATATAGCTGCATCAAGCCATGACCGACTCCTCCATGCGTATAAATATCAATGTTGGTATTTCTTCTAATCTCCATTACTTTTAGGAGAATGTCTATAACGTTTAGATTGATTGTACCTATTTTAGCAACAGCAAAGAGCTTTTCACCGTTGTTATGTTCAGCCTCCTTATCAATAGGCAGTTGATAAAGTCGGTCCCATAACTGTTTTTCCTCGCTATTTCTTAGAACAATCAGATTCATTTCTTCTTCTATTAAACTTTGAATATACTTTATTTGATATTCCACCGATTTTTCAACATCTTCGAAGCTTATGAGTAAAGATAGTTTATTTATGCCGCTAATTTTATAAGAAACAATTGGATCAAGTAACTCACAACTAATTGGTTCAATACTATTATTTAATAAATTTCTAGTAAAAGAATAAATCGTATTTCTATCTTCACCTTGAAAAGATATGATGCAAGTGGCTGTACTCTTTGCTAATGGACGTAATTTAACTGTGACTTCTGTTATCACTCCAAGTGTCCCCATTGAAGAAATAAACAACTTATTCATGTCATAGCCGGCAACATTTTTTACTACTTTACCACCTGTGCGAATCACCTTACCATCTGGGTATACTACTCTTAAACCGATGACTGCGTCTCTTGCCGATCCATAATTTAGTCTCTTCGGTCCACTATCATTACTTGCTATCACACCACCAATTGTACTTACGTGAGGCATAAAGGGATCTAGTGCTAACTTTTGATTAAAATCCTCTAAATAACGTTGAATATCCTCAAGTTTCGTTCCTGCTTTAACGGTTAAAGTCATATCTCCACTTTGATGTTCAACGATCCCCGTAAACTTTTCCATTGAAATAAGTAAATCAGCTTGATCAATTAATCCCCCGTACCCCCTTTTAGATCCAGCACCTTGGATATTGACTGTGAATTGATGTTTATGAACAAATGCGAAAATTTCACTTAACTCTTCTTCTGAGGTTGGATATACGGTGTATTGTCCACTATTACCATACAAATCAGCTTGAGACATTTCATAGTCTAGTTTATAAGCTGTTAAATACTCCACTATAGAAAGCACCTCATTCATCAATTTCCTTACCTCCTTATTGTTCGCTATTACCAAACACCGTTCCTCAATTAATGAAAAATTTTTACTCCATAGTAGATGTCTCTTGTAACATGTCTTCGACTGTGGTCAAATGCGCCAGCATTTCTTCTGAAGCTTTTTTGCTATTTCGTTCCTTAATTGCTTGGAAAATGTTCATATGTTGGGTTTCAATGATTGAACCTTTTTCTTTACTGTTCTGTATATATTGATGGAATTTTACTAGCGATTGCTTCAATGGTGCGGATATGAAGTCTATAAATTGCATTAAAACTGTATTACCTCCAATACCAGCAAGCTTTTGGTGAAATAAAAAATCTGATTCCCACCCCTTTTTTTCTGTAAGTATATAATGTAAATCCTCTACATCCTTTTCTGATCTGTGATTGGCAGCTAATTCCGCTAAACCTACCTCGACAATCTTACGTGCTTGAAAGAGTTCTCGTATATCCTTTTCATACAAATTCCAATACTTACTCCCCAGTAATGTATGAACATCAAACGCCTTCACATAAGTACCTTCTCCTTGTTTTACCTCAACTAATCCCTTCCCTTTCAATGCAGTGATTGCATCTCGAATCGCTGATCGCCCGACACCAAAAGACTCACAAAGCATGCGGACTGATGGAAGTTTTTCACCTATTTGATATTGACCATCGAGAATCATTTCCTCTAACTTCTCTTCAATAATATGTGAGACTCTCTTTGTCTCAATCTTTTCAATTGCCAAAATCATCACATCCTGTTATATATCACATATCAGATAAGTTAATTTTATTAAAACACCTAATAAGAATAATTGCAACTTTTTTTTGAATTAACTGATAATTTTATAACTACTTATAGAAGATAAGTTAGGTTGACAATTTTACTCGACACCTATTTACATAGAGAATTCGATAGCTGAGGAGAATAAACAGGACGTTTTCAAACGCCACAATCATTTAAGTGCTGGTCTATTATTTGATGGGATAATACAACTTAGTACTAATTTGTTCTCTTTTACCGATTATGATTAGGTTTCAAGATCCATGTTTAAGATGAGAACAGAATTGGGTATAAAATAAATAAGCGCCCTATTACATTCGTAACAAGACGCTCTTTCAAAAATTCAAATGATAGATTAGTTGATGCGGTTAACGCGGCCGTTAAATGCTTTTGCCCAATAACCACTTGACATATCAGCAATGGCTACACCTGTGCTGCTTTGTGAACCGATGAATTTACCGCCACCGATATAAATACCAACATGACCATCTGTTTTATAAGTATTAAAGAATACCATATCCCCAGGTTGCATTTGGCTTGCTGGAACTGGTGTACCTTGATTCTTCAATGCATCCGTACTAGCACCTACACTATAGCCACCTTGAGCAAATGCCCAATGTACGAATCCAGAACAATCAAAACGGCCTGCAGCGATATCTGATGCTGAGCGTCCACCGCCAAATACATAAACTGAATTTCCGATGTATTTATTACCTGCTGAAATAACTGCTTGCATACCGCTACCAACAGTTGTAGATGCTGGTGCAGAAGATGCCTTTGCTGAAGACTTAGATTTAGAACTACTATTAGAGTTTGTAGTATTTGCAGTTGAAGTTGATTCATTATTTGTAACACTTGCTTCTACAGGAGCTTGTCTCGCCATGCTGCTCTCAATATCAGCTTGCATTGCTGCTAGATCAACATCTTTAGCTTGTAACTTAGATTTTTTTTCAGCTGCAACTTCTTCTTTTTCTTTTAATTCAGCTTTTAGCTTATCATTTTGTGCTTCCTGTTCTTTTAGTTGCTCGCGCATACCTTCAAGATCAGTCATTTTTTCATTTAGTGTAGTTAACTCTTTATCTACTGTTGCTTTCTTTTCTTCTACTTCTTTTTTATCTTTATCATGTTGAATTAATAATTCTTCGTCTGCATCGACAATTTTAGAAATCGCACCAACACGATCAACAAAATCACTGAAGCTAGTAGAACCTAGAAGGACTTCAATATAGTTAACGTTAGAACCACCACTATTTTGGATAGCCACTGCGCGCTCTTTTAAGATTTCACTTCTCTTGTCAATTCTTTCTTGAATGACTTTAATTTCTTCTTCAAGTTTTTTTACTTTTGCTTTAGCTTCTTCAATTTCTTTTTCTGTTTCTTTAACAATTTTCTCGTTATCGGCTACTGCTTGGTCTACTTTTGCGATTTTCTCTTCTAAACCATTTAATTCTGTTAATACAGCTGCAAGTTCTTTTTCTGCTTTAGAAAGATCAGATTTGACATCAGAGCGTTCTTTTTTAATGTCATCCAGAGATTCTGCGTTCACTGCTGGAAGTGCGAAGGCTCCAAGGCCTAACATAATTGTTGTGTTTAATGCGATAATCTTTTTCTTCACTCATTTTCCCCTGCCTTTTTAACATTTTTCCTTTTTATGTATGTTTAATCTATATTGTCTATTTTTCTATGTTTTTTTTACTATAGTTCACTTTTATATGTCGGTATATTATCTAGTACAAAATGCATTATATCATCCCTTTTTGACATTCAGGTAATAGCAATGTTACAAATATATTACTAATCCGACATATTTCATCATTTTTTTATTACAAACTGAAACTTTTTCCTAAAAACTTGTATTTTTTTGCACCTTTCTCCTAATCTCTTTGGCCTAATAAAGAGGGATGATACTCCATCATCTGTAAAAATCTAGTTATTTCAATTATTTAATCCAGTCTCCATGAAAACATATTCACTTCAACATTTCAATGATTAACTCTTTTAGAACAAACACAGGTTAAATAAATGCGTAAAGGTAGTGAGTTATATTATTTTGAGTGAGCTAGCTAGCGAAAACTATAGAATTCCCATTTAAAATTGGTAGACTTTCTTCTTTTATTCAAAAGAGTGAACCACATTAAATGAATGAACTAGGAATATTACTTGCCTTTATAACACCTAATCAAGAGACCAGAAACAAAAAAAAGAGACCCATTAGTCTCTTATATCTAAAAGATGTAATAGATCCTCTTCCGTAAGAAAGTCTTCTGTTTCCCGGTCAAGGATTGTATGAATTAAATCTTTTTTGCGATACTGCATTTCTTCCATTCTTTCCTCAATCGTACCTTTAGCGATTAATTTCACGACTACAACATCTTTTTTTTGACCGATGCGGTAGGCACGGTCCGCTGCCTGGCTTTCAACCGCTGGATTCCACCATGTGTCATATAAAATAACAGTGTCTGCACCTGTTAAATTCAAACCAGTGCCACCAGCTTTTAATGATAACAGAAAGAGATTCTTTTCCCCGCTATTGAACCGTTCACACATTTCTACTCTTTCCTTTGCGGTTGTATGACCATCTAAATAAAAGAATTCTTTCCCTTGAAAGGAGAGTTCACTACTGATTATTTCAAGCATGCTCGTAAATTGAGAGAAAATGAGCACACGGCGATTCGCCTGTTTGGCTTCTTGTAATAAAGTCAATAATTGATCTAGTTTAGCTGATCGTCCCTGATAGTCTTCTACAAATAATGCCGGGTGACAACATAACTGTCTTAACCTCGTTAGTCCTGCTAAAATTCTAATACGATTTTTCCTTAACGTCCGTTTATCTAAATGCTTTAATGTATCTTCTTTCAATTTGGCTAGATACGCTAAATAAATTTTTTGTTGTTCTTTATATAAATCTATTCTTTCGATTTTTTCTTCCTTAACTGGAAGCTCTTCCAATACCTCTGTTTTCATTCTTCGTAAAACAAAAGGTTGAATTATTCGGGCAATCGCAGCGTTATTTAGTTCACTAAATTGTTGTAAGCCGAGAAATAAATCTGGGAAGATAATATGAAAGACAGACCATAAGTCCTCGATTGCATTTTCAATTGGTGTACCTGTTAGCGCAAACTTATATTGTGATGATAATTGTTTTACAGATTTATGTGTTTCAGTTAATGGGTTTTTAAAACTTTGTGCTTCATCAAAGATAATCGTGTGGAAACGTTCATTTCTCAACCAATGAATGTCTTTCCTTATTAACGTATATGATGTAATAACTACATCTGCTACATGAATATCTTTACGTAATAATTGTCTTTCGCTCTGTTTGCCATCTAAAATCACAACTTTCATATCCGGTACAAACTTCATCCATTCTTGTAACCAATTGTAAAGTACGGCTGAGGGGCATACAATAAGAGCAGGTGACTGATTATGTCTTATTTCATCTATATAAGAATAGATGAAAGTAATCGCTTGTATTGTTTTCCCAAGCCCCATATCGTCTGCTAAAATTCCACCAAATTGGTTTTCTGCCAGCTTTCTCATCCACTGATAACCTTCCATTTGATAGGGCCTTAATATGGACGAAAAATTCCCTGGTAGAGGGTAGTCTTCTTCTTTAAGATTTTTAAAATCTTGAAGAAAATTTCTTATAGATGCTTCAAAGGCAATCGTATCTTCCTTCGTTTTTGCAATAAGCTGTAAGCCACGAGCAAGTGTCGTTTCACTCCAATTTTCAGCTTGCAGAGGTACTTCGTTCAAAAAAGCCTTAATTTGTTGATAATCTTCTGTTTCTAATGATAATAATGCCCCGTTCTTGAGGCGATAGTATTTTCGTTTATGTTCAATTGCACTTAGGATTTCTTTAATTTCTTGCTCAGGAATTCCTTCAATATCAAATTTAAATTGCAGCCAATTCATTCGATCTTTTTTCATTTTCACTCTAATAACTGGACGCGTTTTACCTTTATCAATCCTCATCTTTATGGCTGTCGTCGTGTATATACGTACAAGCTCTTGTAAATCAGGTAAAATATGCATTAAAAAATGATATTCCAATTCTTCATTTTGAATATAATAACCTTCATCCGTTTTTGTAAAAGAGGCCTGCTCCATTAAAGAGAGGATTTGCTCCTCGTCTTCTTTATTTCTAAAAAGAACCTTTTTAGCTTTTTCTTCATCTAATGGATTAAAACTTAATTTGCCGTAATGAAACTCCAGACTAGCTAATAATTTATGATTTAAGCGATCTAAATAAAGCTTTGCCACTAGGGGGGCTTGCATATATTGTTTTTTAAGCGTATCAGCTATGGTTATGGTCGCAAGCTTCTTTAACCCAGGCACTACTTTATTTAAGAAAAATGAGATTTGTTCATCAGCAATCATCAATTTCTCATCCTTCTGCATCATCTTTAACAATTCAGTTAAACGTCTAAAGTCATGGTTAGGCCAATGATAAAAGCATCCCTCTTTATATACAGCTTGATAATATGGTAAAAGCTGAAAAGAATCATTGTGATTGTAAGATAAAATAGCCATATTTTCTTCTTCGTTATAAGAGAGTTCAAAAATGATGGGTAAAGGTTGATCTGATAATCTCATCGTTTGTAACTGTTTGTTCTCTTCTATAAAGTGACTATTACCTAACCGAATGATGTTCTCCATTACTTTTTCCCAAGTTAATGAAGGAATGAATAACCATTCGTGCTTTCTTTCTGCATTCTCTAATAGTTGCATAATATTGACGATTGGTTCGGCTATATAATGTTTACTAGCATCCAAACGAAGTCCATTACTTTCTTTGTAAACCCTTCCTTGCATAAAAGAACGGAACCAATCATGAGGGGAGGAAATAGGTAGACCTTGATAGATAAATGATAGCGCTAGCCTTGCTTCATTTTTCCATGTCACCGTACGGCATTGTATATGGATTTCTAATTTTTTTCTATACTCAAAATGGGCTTGTTCATTTACTTCCGGAATCTCTTTTGCAAATAAGGAGAATAGTTGATTCGCATCTGAGTCCGCTCTCACTCTGTTCTTTTTTTGACAGGCAATATAAACGGCTGCTAGATGCTGACATTCTTTACGATAAGAAGAGAGTTGAGGGCAACTACACTTTGATTGTATCTCACCATCTGTCCGTTCTACTTCCACATTGAAGTGTTCTCCGCTTTTAACAACTGCATAGATTTTGTTTTCTTCTTCTGTTATAAAGTTGACTTTCCCTGCAGAGAAAAAAGCTTTACCGCGCTTATAAGAAACAGCTCCACATCTTTCAATAATCATCTTGTCAGTGAGGTTCAATTCCACAAATCATGCTCCTTTTTTCAAATGTTCTTCTATTATAACAAACCTATACATAAAGATTGTATAGCAAAAACTTTCTATTAATTGTTGAATTGATGTTTTGAAAGTGTATAAAAGGAAATATGAATAGTAGAAACAGAAAATATAAACGGAGGAGATTAAATGTTTAAGTTTATACTTTCCTTATCCGTCCTAACATTCGTCCTATTTCTGAACTTAACTGGGGTACCAAATGGGGAACCGGTGGCAGCAAAGGATACTACAGTTGAAAATGAGACTACTCAAGAACAAGCAAATATCGTTTCGACATTAAAAGATAAACTACATAGCGACCTGACAGAACAAGACGTAATCGATCAGTTTGGTCAACCCGATCAAAAAATGAAGGATGATATGTACGGCTTACCCTCTTTTCGCTATGATTTTAAACATGATGAACATTATTCATTAGATGCTGATTATCAGCTCGTCGATATGGATGCGTTAAAAAATAAACAATTAGAGGCCATTATATACTTTGATTTTGATGATGAGGAAAATATTAGAAGTGCAGCACTCTATTATGTAAACGATGAGCAGAAAATTGAAGAATACCGTATATTTGCTGATGGTACAGAAAAAAAGATGGAGATTGAATAATAGAGATAAACTGATAAAGAAAATAGATAAAAAGAAAAAGTCAGTCCCGTTAACACTCATTTACGGAACTGACTTTTTCTATCCCTTGGTACTCATATATATTTATTAAGTGATTGCCTTTAATTGAATTCTCAGCATCATACTCGTAAGGTAGTTCGAACATAGAGCGAACCCTACCAATCATTCTTCTTTATTCAATTCGGCTGCTTTCCTTTGAATAGTAATAATTAGCTTTACTAATATAACCGTACCTGCGATATTAGCGATTAAACTTGAAAGCAATAATAGAATCGCTACGATTGGCGAAACATCTAGTTTAAAGGAAAAATACAGTAAAACAATACCTATAAATATAAGAAGAAAGCCAGGATATTTTTTCACCACAACACCGCCTATCGAAACCATAATTTAATCCAATCCTATTTTTATCTGTTACTGTGTTTTTGACTCGTTTGTTTACCTCAGGGTTCTCCCTAAGTATGGACATATACTCACTGTTTTTAGTGGAAAATCAATGACATGTTCAATAATCCTATCTTGCCTTTTCCCAATCATAATATAAATCTGTTCTTCGGTCACGCCAAGTTGTAACAGATCCTTTTTTTCTTACTTCATCCAATAAATGAAGATCGATGTCAGCTGTAATAATCATATCATTATTTAATTCCCCCTCAGCTAAAACACCTTGCGGAGGAAAGGGTATATCGTTTGGTGTCATGATAGCTGCTTGTCCAAAATTTGCACGCATAAAATCAACTGTGGGAAGTGATCCCACCGTCCCTGCACCTACTACATAGATTTGATTTTCGATTGCTCTTGCGTGAGAAGTGTATCTGACGCGATGAAAACCATGGCGGTCATCGGTACACGAAGGACAAAAAATAACATCTGCCCCTTTCGCTACTGCCATGCGGACAATCTCAGGAAATTCTATGTCATAACATGTAAGAATCGCAATCCTACCTTTTTCTGTATCGAAAACTTTTAAGTCTTCACCCTTTGTTATGCCCCATTCATATATTTCAGTCGGTGTCAAATGAAGCTTTGCTTGTTCTTCTATCCGTCCATCCGGGTAAAAAAGATGGGCCATATTATAGAGACGATTATTTCGCCTGATTACGTGAGTCCCTGCAATCATATGCATATTTGTTTCGGCAGCTAATTGAGTAAACAGCGATTGATATTGTTTCGTAAAACCTGGTAATTCTGCAATGGATAAACTCTCACCCGTTTCACTACCAATTGATAGTAATTGAGTTGTAAAAAATTCTGGAAACAATACAAACTCAGAATCAAACTCTTTTGCAGTAAGAATATAGTGTTTGCATTGACGAGCAAAATCCTCAAACGAACGAATCGTATGCAAATGATACTGCACACTAGAAACTCTCATCTTCATTGTCATCCTCCTTATCTTTTGGGCATAATAAAACCCAGAGAAAGAAAAGCCACATTCTTTCTACCGGGTAAACAAGTCTTTCTTTAAATTTCACATATCTTTTATTATGATAAATAATCTTCACTTTGACAACCTTTATTTATTGGTACTGCACATGATGTAGGTTCGCAAAAATCCCTTCAAGAGCGAGTAACTCTTCTTCAGTTCCTTCTTCGGTTATACCATCCTCAGTAACAACCATGATTTTATCGGCATTTTTAATCGTGGCAAATCTATGGGCTATAACAAGTGTCGTTCGGTCTTTAGATAACTCAGTTAAGGCCGACTGAATGAGTTTTTCAGTTTCGGTATCAAGTGCTGAAGTGGCTTCATCTAAGATTAAAATCGGTGGATTTTTCAAAAACATTCTCGCAATGGCTAAACGTTGCTTTTGTCCCCCAGAAAGTTTTAACCCTCTCTCGCCAACTTGTGTCTCGAAACCATCAGGTAACGTATCAATCCATTGCGTTAGGTGGGCTTTACTTGCTGCTAATATGATTTCCTCTTCCGTTGCATCCAACTTGCCATAAGCAATATTCTCTTTAATGGTGCCTGTAAACAAAAAGACATCTTGTTGAACGATACCAATTTGATTTCTTAAAGAGTTTTTCGTCATATCTTGAATGTTGATACCATCAATCGTAATGGTTCCTTTATCAACATCATAAAATCTAGGTATTAAGGAACAAATCGTAGACTTTCCAGCGCCTGAAGGACCAACAAAGGCCACCGTTTGTCCAGATTGAATATGAAAATTCAACTCTTGTAAAACTTTTTGAGTATCATTGTACCCGAATGTGACATCGTTAAAGGTAATATTCCCGTGTAATGAATCAACTTCTATTGCATCAGGCTTATCATTTATATCTGGTTCTTGATCAATCATTTCTGTGAAACGCTTGAACCCTGCCATTCCTTTTGGATAGAGCTCCATTAACGCACTAATTTTATCAATCGGCTTTAATAAAAGATTAGCATACAATACAAAAGCGACCAACTCTCCTGGTGCTAACTGATTATTGAAAGCTAACCAAGCACCAAAAACTAAAACAGACAGAATTAACACTCTCGTGAGGAAATAGACGCCAGATAATGTGATCCCCATGACTTTATAGCCACGAAGTTTAGCCGAACGAAACCTTCTATTATCCTTTGTAAATCTTTCAATTTCAAAAGCTTCATTTGTAAAAGACTGAACAACACGGGCACCAGAAACACTATCTTCTACCCTACCATTCACTTCGGCAATTTCTGTATACATTCTTTTCCAAGCTTTATTCATAGAAATATTACAATATGCGATGAGCCATACGAGGAACGGTACAATAAATATTGCTACCAATGCAAGTTTCACATTAATAGTTAACATGATCCAAAAAGCGCCGACAAAAGTCATCGCTGCAATAAAAAGGTCTTCTGGTCCATGATGGGCTAACTCACCAATATCCATTAAGTCATTGGTTGTCCGGCTCATAATATGACCGGTTTTCGTATTATCAAAGAAACGAAAGGATTGCTTCTGCACATGTGTAAATAATTGCTGTCTCATATCTGTTTCAATATTAATACCAAGTTTATGTCCCCAGTAGTTAACAACAAAATGTAGCCCAGTACTCGTAAAATAAAGAGCAAACAAACCCGCACTAACCGCAACAATCATTGACCAATTGTTGGTTGGTAGTAATTCATCTACAAACCAACTAACAGCTAATGGAAAAGCTAATTCTAGTAGAGCAACGATAATAGCACAACTAAAATCAATAATAAATAGTCTTTTATGAGGTAAATAATAAGTGAAAAATCTTCTAAACATGCTATTCTCCTAACTTTCAAAATATATCTTGGATTATATGCCTCGAAGATAAAAGTTACAATACCTTTTTACTTTATTTACACTGCTCTTCATTCATTACAATCACTTTTCCTGTTGAATCGTATATGGAAACTGGTAGACATCCTGTTGCTAACAATTCCCCTCTAAGATAATCACTTACTGCCTGTATACTAGCTTTCGATTGACTAAATGTAGCAATAAATCCTTGTACAAAATCCCATTGTTCATAGTGATAAGGAGTTGTTGTCGAAATCACTATGATTGGCTTCTTTTCCTTTTGTAGGTTGTTATTCAATAACGCGTCTTTTTTATGATGTAAAATATAAAT
Organism: Cytobacillus kochii; assembly: GCF_044790165.1. Lineage (NCBI taxonomy): Bacteria > Bacillati > Bacillota > Bacilli > Caryophanales > Bacillaceae > Cytobacillus > Cytobacillus kochii. Next base: position 2,667,542 of record NZ_CP085254.1, read on the forward strand.
GAGTCGTTCTGCCTCTTCTTCGGTTGTAACGGTGATTCCCGCTTTAACTAATATTTCAGTTAACCGTTTGTTCGATTGATGATTACTGCCATCATCTATGAATGCCACCCTCTCATTTTTTTGAATCGGGAGCGTCTCATCTCGCTTTATAATTGTAATCCCTTTTTCAGCCGCTTCTTTTTCTACCTTAAGATGTTCTTTAGCACGTATGACATCAATCGTGTTATGCTCTTTAAATAACTGTGCTTTCAAGTTTAGAATCCTTAGCACAGATAAATCAATTCTTTCCTCACTAATAACCTCTGTTTTGACGGCATTTATCAGCGCCCGCTTAACAGTTAATGCTTCACTTGGCATTAATAATATATCTGCACCAGCATTAACAGCAGAAATAGCGGCATCAGCTGCTGTAAAATTGCTCGCTACCGCTTGCATATTTAGGGCATCTGTTATAACTACTCCATTAAACCCAAGACTTTGCCGCAGAAGATTCGTTGTTATAGCGTGAGATAGCGATGCTGGATATACTGACTTCTCAATAGCCGGAAACGCAATATGAGCAGTCATAATGGATTGAAGACCATTGTCTATTAAATATCGATAAGGTATGAGCTCATTTTTCTTTAATTGCTCGATAGACTTAGACACAGTGGGTAACCCTTTATGAGAATCAACCGTTACATCACCATGACCTGGGAAATGCTTTGCTACAGCAACTATTCCTGCTTCATGGAGCCCCTCCATAAAAGCTGCACTCATTTTTGCAACTAAGTATGGATTTTCCCCAAAAGAGCGGACACCTACGATGGGATTTAAAGGATTACTATTCATATCAACCACTGGTGCGAAGTTCATATTAAAACCTAATGAATCCAACTCCTTTCCTAATACTGAGGCGACACGCTTTGTAAGTCCAAGATCACTACTAGCTCCCAATGCCATATTTCCTGGCATTTCTGTTAAGAAAGGGAGACGATTCACTATTTCTCCACCTTCTTGATCTACGCCTATAAAGAAAGGAATTCCACGATTGAGATGTTGTAATTCCGTTGTAAATCGCTTTGTTTGTTCCATCGATTGAATATTTTCCTTAAAAAAAATAATCCCACCAGGTTGGATTTGATCTATTACCCGAATGATTGAAGCATTCACACCTATTTGTCCGCTCCCGACTGTTTGATTAAAATCTATCATTAACATTTGCCCTATTTTTTCCTCCACACTCATTTCATGGAGTTGCTGTGTTACGTTCGTTTTTTCTATAGTTAAAGCTTGAACCCCCGATTCATTTTGCAAAAGAAACATAAAACAAATACAAAATATGAAACGTCTCATCCTGCTTTCACATCTTTTCATTAATTAATAGAAAAGAGGTGCTATGCGCACCTCTTCTCTATTATGTGTTTCTGGATGTTATTTTATGTTTTGCTTTCATAAACAATTGAAAAAACACTTCTGCAATGACAAGTCCCACCGCAATCGCACCTGATATCATAAATGCCTTTGCTGCCAACTGGATGGCCATATTATAATCATTTAACACAAAATGTCTCATTGCATCATAGGAAATACCACCTGGAACCAATGGAATTATACCAGCAACACTGAAGATAATTATTGGCGTACGATAGATTTTTGCGAAAATATGACTAATTGCTGAAATGAACACTGCAGAAATTAACGAAGCGGGGATCGCATCATAATGATTGTTCACAAGAATTATATAGATGATCCAGCCAACCATACCAACAAACCCACAACGCAATAATGATTTTCTTGGCGCATTAAAAATGACACCGAACGATGTTGCCGCAATAAAACTTGTAAACAAATGTGTAATAACCATTGTCATGTATTTCGCACCTCACTTTCATTTAACTCATAGTTGCAAAGACAACAGCAACCCCAGCACCTATAGCAAATGCTGTTAAAAACGCTTCTGCGCCCTTGGATAAACCTGAAACAAGATGCCCTGCCATTAAATCTCTCACAGCATTAGTGATCAGCAATCCAGGTACGAGTGGCATAACGGAACCAATAATGATTTTATCCAGTTGCTCACCTATTCCGATTTTGACAAAAAGCATCGAGATCACACCAATAATTAGAGAGGCCAGAAATTCAGAAAAGAAGCGAATTTGCACTACTCTCTGCAAAAAAATAAAAGAAAGGAAACCAACACCACCAGTAATAAAGGCAGGAAAAAAATCATGCCACTGGCCTAAAAACATAATCATAAAACAAGCACTAGCAATAGCTGCTGCAAGTACCTGTTGATAAATTGGAAATGTATAATTTGCCTTTTCAATTTCCATTAACTTTTCAAATGCTTCATGTCTTGTCAGTTCGCCATTACTTACTTTTCTCGATACACCATTTACTAATGTCACCTTATATAGATCTGTAGAACGTTCTGAGATTCTTATTAATTTCGCTGGGTTGGTGTCATCAGTCGAAAAAACAATTCCTGTAGGAGTAACATAACTATGTGAATTAGGAATGCCTAATGCCCCCGCTATTCTCGTCATTGTGTCTTCCACACGATATGTCTCTGCTCCGGATTGCAGCATTATTTTACCCGCTAATAAACAAAGCTCAATTACTTCAAACACATGTTCATTATTTTTACTCAAAGAAATATCCCTCCATGTCGTCAAAACCTTATTCTGAAGGTCCACAATTACGCTTATCCATCGTATACGAATTCGTTAAAATAAGGAAGTATTGAGAAGAAATACAGAATTATTTTACTAATCCCTTCTAAAACCAATATTGAGGGACAGCCTTCATTTCTCATAGAATATGTATTTATGTCATCATATATAACAGAATACCATTAACGGCATATTCTGTAACATACGAGATAAAAAAAGGGCTTTAAAACGGAGACTACTTTCGTCATCCCGTTTTAAAGAACCCTGCCACCTTCTATTCTTTTCAAATATCAACTAAATCTCTTTCCATTATTCTGCCCCATAAATCTCGCATTGAGTTGTCCTTGTATCATTTTCTTTCTTGTTTCGCGATCTTCTTTCACCTTTTCTTTTTTATACTCCATACGAATTTCATCTGTTCTCACACCTTCTTCTCGTTTATTTGCAATATCTATTAACCTTTCTACATCCGAAAAAGAATATTTGCGATTACCACGATCAGACCTTGAAGGAAATATCAATTTTCGTTCTTCATAGTATCTAATTTGTCTTTCGCTTAATCCAGTAAGTTCACTAACAGCGCCAATTGAAATGACTTTTCTTTCCTTATATGACCATTCATTTTCCATCTGCAGACCACCCTATTTCAAGGTTTTATTTCTATTATACAGAATTGTTAAAAAATTTCACTAGTTATGTTAAAAAAAATAACATAAAATAAACCATGTTAGATTATCTTACAATTCAGATGATTTTTTATAACAAACGTTTTAGAATGACATCATCATCCATTTAAAGGAGCAGATAAAAATGCAATATTTACGTAAAGCGGTGGAAAAGAAACGAAATTATTTGATTAAGTTATTACAAGAATACGGTTTGCACGATCAGAAACTTCAAAGCTTAACACTCTCTGAACTTGAAGGATTATCAAAAAAACACTTATCAATTAAATAATCAAAATTAATTGGGGGATTTAACAAATGGAAAATGAAGAAGCAGTTCAATTAGCGAAAAAAATTATTGAACTCGACTTATTAAGAGACGAGATATGGGAGTATTATGCGGCTCTTACAGGAGATGATGCACATAAACTTCTTCGCCTTGTACAAAACAGTTAAATCGGACTATTTTGTTAAATTCTGACTAATTATGTAGAGATTTACGGAACGTTGATCTTTTTATTTCTATTTACGTAACCATTTATATGTAAAGATATAAAATATTTATATATAAAGAAACGAACTCCATTCCAAGTAATAGTGGAATGAGCTCGTTTCTTTTTTTATTGATCCAGCCATAATACAACCATGTTGTACGAAAAATATGATAAAATGAATATTAAAGCCATCTCAGATTTTCCTCATACTGATTAATATATTCCCACTATTAGGAGGGTTATAATTGCCAATTTGGTTAACTATTGCCTTAAGTATTTTAGTAGGACTAATTATCATTGAAGAAGTTATACATTATGTAGTTCGTCGTTCACTTTTTTATCAAACCCATGAAAATGATGAAAAGACAATTCGAATCAAGCGATGGTCTCAATTTAAAGAGAAGTTAATAAAATTCAGAGCGCAAAAAAACAGGAGTTGAGTAACTTGTTTGCAATTACAAAAGAGGCCACACAGGCACTCTTAGATTGGAGCGGTCAAGACAAAGTGATGATTCGCTTTCGAATTACGACCCCTTGTTGTAACCAGCGGAAATATGACCTTACACTAACCGATACAATCACAACACAAGACGCTATCTATACAAATGATACAGTGCAAGTCATATACCACCCTACAGATTTACCTTATCTACAGGATACAATGATTGATTATAGCGATGGTGGATTCTTTATACGCCATCCACATCCTCTCGTACAACCATTCTAAAATTGTTCAAGAAGGAGCTCTTGAACAATTTTTTAGATTATAAACTATTCAGTAGCTCAGGATAATCATTATGCACAGAATTCACCAATTCTGAGACTTTAACCATTTGCATTTCACCACTTTGAAAAGGTTTGCATAATGATTTCAGCTGTTTTTTATCTTTGCTATACATCCACTTATCCCCTTCATTACCTGTTAACATGACCGGCATACGATGATGAACAGACGACATGATCTCATTTGCTGCTGTAGTTAAAATACAACATGATGTAAAAAGTTCGTCCCCTTTTCTATATTCGCTCCAGATTCCCGCCATCGCAAACGGCTTTTTTTCAAGCAATGTAAAATGAAAAGGCTGGCTTTTACCACCTTCTATTTTCTTCCATTCATAAAAGCCATCAGCTAAGACTAAACAGCGCCTTGTATGGAAAGAGTGCTTAAAGCTAGGTTTCTCATCCACTGTTTCTGCACGTGCATTAATGAATGAAGTGCTATTACGTTTTGCTTTTGCCCATGGTGGTTTGAAACCCCATGTCATTTTCCTCCCAATTTTCTCTCCTTGCTCCTCTACTATAGCTAAAATTTTTTGCCCCGGTGCAATATTATACCTGGGTAAATCCGCTGCATCATGATAATAAAACTCAAATGTTTTTTGTAGAATGAACACTTCTTCAGATAAAGTAAATCGACCACACATTATGACAACCCCTTTCCTAATAAAAGCATATACCAACCATATTCAAAACGTAAAAATATAGCTGCCTGATAATCTAAAGGAATCTATTTTCTACCCTAACAACCCTTTTTCATAGCCTTAATTACGTGAGTAACGCTCATAGGTACTTTATAATTCCAATAAAATAAAAAGAAGGGCAACAAGCCCTCCTTTCATTAATAACGATCTGCATCATGCCCCATCTGTTCAGCATGTCCGGGTGCGTCATCGCCATCTTTATCACCAAGTGGACGACCTTTATGCATCCCTTCCTCTTTCCGAGCATTCGCTAAACCTTCTCTTAGCCTCTTGCCATATTCATCATCCGCTGATTCAGCTAATGTAATCATTTTATCTTGTAACACCTTAGCACATGTGGAAAGGTCATTCACTAAGTTTGATATCAGTTCATCTTTTTCCCAGTCTTCAAATTCACGGAAGGTATGTCCTGCCTGTTTTGTATTATCATCACGATCAATCGATTCTCGAACGAGCTCACCACTAATTTTTGGTGTATGCTCTTTACCGAATTGCTCTGATTCTTTTAAACCACCTAAACTAGATGGTTCGTAGTTAATATGCGGATTTTGGCCAGGTGCTTTATCGACATAGTAAGACATCTGTCCTCCACGTTGATTTGTCGCTTGATTTGTTTTCGGCTTATTAATAGGTAATTGCAAGTAGTTAGGTCCAACACGATATCTTTGCGTATCTGAATAAGAAAATGTTCGACCTTGCAACATTTTATCATCAGAAAAATCAAGACCATCAACGAGTACCCCTGTTCCGAAGGCAACTTGTTCGACTTCATTAAAATAATCTTCCGGATTCTTATTTAACACCATCTTACCAATATGAAGCCATGGAAATTGATCCTCCGGCCATAATTTTGTATCATCCAAGGGGTCAAAATCTAATTCTGGATGCGCATCATCACTCATGATTTGAACGAAAAAATCCCATTCAGGATAATTACCTTTTTCAATTTCGTCATATAAGTCTTGTGTAGCATGATTGAAATTCTTTGCTTGAATCTGTTCGGCTTCCTCTTGTGTTAAATTTTTAATCCCTTGCTTCGGTTCCCAATGATACTTTACAAGTACCGCTTCCCCATTTTCGTTAACCCATTTATATGTATTCACACCCGAGCCTTGCATTTGGCGATAGTTTGCCGGTATTCCCCAAGGTGAATAGAGAAATGTGACCATATGAAAACTTTCAGGTGAATTAGCACAAAAATCAAAAAACCTCTCTGCATCCTGAATGTTGGTTAATGGGTCTGGTTTAAATGCATGCACCATGTCAGGAAACTTCATCGCATCCCGAATAAAAAATATTTTTAAATTATTTCCTACTAAGTCCCAATTCCCTTCTTCTGTATAAAATTTTGTTGCAAACCCTCTCGGATCTCGCAGTGTTTCCGGAGAGTGACCACCATGGATAACAGATGAAAAACGAACAAACACGGGTGTTTTTTTCCCTTTTTCCTGGAAAAGTTTTGCCCTTGTATATTTAGATACTGGTTCGTCACCTGCCATGCCGGTCGCTTCAAAATAACCATGAGCGCCAGCACCTCGTGCATGCACGACCCTTTCTGGAATACGCTCACGGTCGAAGTGACTAATTTTTTCAATAAAATCATAATTTTCTAGTGTCGCTGGTCCTCTGTTGCTTACTGTTCGTATGTTTTGATTATTAGTAACCGGATGTCCTTGGCGATTGGTCAAGGTTTCTTCTTGTTCGAATTTTTCATTTTTACCATTATGATCATTATTCATTAGAAAAAAGCCTCCTTTTACATATCTTTCCTTGAGTAATATGTACAAGTTAGAGCTTTTCTATGTATAATTTTAAGGACGAACAACAAATAACTCTCCTTTATAAGCAAAAGAAATACGACCAGACTCTTCTGATACAACTAAGATAACCGCATCCGTAAGTTCCGATAAACCAAGTGCCGCCCGGTGTCGTGTACCTAAAACGCGCCCATTCACTTCCCTATTGGTTAAAGGGAGAATATTTCCAGCTGAAATGATTATATCACCACGAATTAATGTTCCTCCATCATGTACAGGACCACCTGGATAAAAAATCGTTTCTATTAAAGCTTGACTTACCCTTGCATCGATTTGAATGCCATTATGGATAAACGGCGTAACATCCACTTCGCGCTCGATAATGATTAAACCACCGTGACCTTTGTTCGATAGTGTTTGCCCCGCTAATGATATGCTAGAAAAATGGTTTGTAAACGGTGATAAATAATGTTGCAAGTAATAAATCGCCGTTAAATTATGGGCATCAGACACAATTTGTTGGAGCTGTTCAAATTCGGTTAAAATGCAACAATCAACGCCAATATTAATATTTGATAAGTGAGAAAGCTGAGCCTCGATATCCTTTATATATTGTTCAAGTGTGCTCTGGTAGTCTTCTAAACCATATTGCATTTTTTTCTCCTTTCGCAGGAATATTTTTTCTCCTTATCATATTTTGATTTATCAGTCGTTAATTATGTTCTTTTTCTGTTGTTAGTTTTAGGTAAAAAAAAGAGCCAATCGGCTCTTTAACATACTTCATTTTTCAAGCAATAGGTAGCTTGGTTGCGTTAATCAAAGTGCGGATCTGTTCATAATTATCAGCTTCCATTAGCTCTATAATTTTTGATCCGACAATGACGCCATCACAATACTGAAGAATTTCTTCTACATGTTCTGGTGTGGAGATTCCAAATCCAGCTAAGACAGGTAGTGGACTTATACTTTTTATTTTCTCTAAATGACTTGAGAGCTGAGAAGCAAATTGTGCTCTCGTACCAGTAATGCCATTTACGGTAACAGCGTAGACGAAACCTTTACCTCGCTTGGTGATTTCCGCAATTCTTTCGATTGGACTTTGTAATGTCACTAAACGAATCAATTCGATCTTAACTTCATCTAAGTAAGAAGTGATAATCTCTTCTTCTTCAATAGGTAAATCAGGAATGATTAATCCATCGATACCGGATGTTTGAATATCTCTCGAGAACCGCTCCAGCCCATAAGCTAATAATGGGTTCATATACGTCATAAAGATCAATGGAATATGGATTATTGGTCGTATTTCTCTCATACACTCTACAATTTCTTTTAAGGTAACATCCGTATTTAAAGCTCTAATACCAGCCTCTTGAATAACGGGACCATCAGCTACTGGATCAGAAAATGGGATACCTATCTCAATGGCAGTTGCTCCTGCTTCTTGTAAAAACACTAACTTTTCTTTCAAAGATGGTAAGCCACCGTCCCCAGCCATTACATAAGGTACAAATGCTTTTTTTCCTTCTTTTTTCATTGTTTGGAACACTTTTTCGATGCGGTTCATGCTTTTACTCCCCCTATTTTCGATCTAACAGCCTCCATATCCTTATCTCCTCTACCCGAAAGACAAACAACGATATGTTCTGTTGGCTCCATTTCTTTTGCAAGTTTAATCGCATAACTAATTGCATGGGCACTTTCTAATGCCGGAATAATTCCTTCAGTTTTCGAGAGCACCTGTAACGCTTCCAGTGCTTCATCATCGGTAATGGCATCATATTTCACTCGTTCAATATCATGTAAATAGCAATGTTCAGGCCCGATCCCTGGATAATCTAGACCTGCTGATATTGAATGGGCTTCTTGAATTTGACCATCTTGATTTTGGAGGAGATACATATAGGCTCCGTGAAGAATACCAGGTTTGCCTTTCGCTAATGATGCTGCATGCTTTTCACTATGAAGTCCTAAGCCAGCAGCCTCTACGCCATAAAGTTTTACTTCACGATCTTCTAAAAACGGATAAAACATCCCAATTGCATTACTCCCTCCGCCGATACATGCCACTATCGCTTCTGGAAGTTTAGCTTCTTTTTCGATAAATTGTTTTTTCGTTTCCTGGCCAATCACACTTTGAAAATCTCTCACAATTTTAGGGAAGGGATGTGGTCCCATAGCAGAGCCCAGTATATAATGCGTATCTTCTACATTTGACACCCAATATCTTAATGCTTCATTAACTGCATCTTTTAAAGTTGCACTTCCAGACTTTACACTGATGACCTTTGCACCGAGTATTTCCATCCGAAATACATTCAATTGCTGACGCAATATATCTTCTTCTCCCATAAAAATCACACATTCTAAATTAAGCAGCGCACAAGCCGTCGCAGTTGCTACACCATGCTGACCAGCCCCTGTTTCTGCAACAACCTTTGATTTTCCCATTCTTTTAGTCAATAATGCTTGCCCAAGAGAGTTATTTATTTTATGGGCACCAGTATGATTTAAATCTTCGCGCTTGAGATAGATTTTTCCACCCCCAGCGTATTTTGTCAAATTTTTCGCGTAATAGAGTGGTGTTTCTCTTCCAACATAATCTCTTAATAAATCATATAGCTCATTTTGAAATGCAGGATCGACTTTTGCTTTTTCATATTCTTTTTCTAATTCTAGGATGGCCTGCATAAGCGTTTCTGGTACATATCTTCCTCCATACGTGTCAAAATGTCCTTTTTCATCTGGTAGGGTAGTTGTTGTCATTTTTATTCCTCCTCTTAATTTGTTGCTTCTATAAATCTTCTAATTTTACTCGGACTTTTTTTTCCATCTATTTCAACACCTGAACTTACATCAACCATAAAGGGAGCACATTGTGAAATGGCGACTTTAACATTTTCTGCTGTTAAACCACCAGCGAGAATTAATTTAGGGTGTTTTCTTTGCATTTCTTGCAGCAATGTCCAATCAAAGCTCGTTCCATTACCGCCATGATATTTACCTCTTGGACTATCAACAAGAATGTAATCATCATCGTATTCATAGATAAGGTTGATATCTTTTTCGCCTTTCATTTGTATCGCTTTAATTACCTCAAAACCATGAGATGTAATTTCTGCGCAATAGTTTTTCGATTCATCACCGTGTAATTGCACATGTGTTAACCCTACTTCTTTTGCTATGAGAAGAAGCGATTCTATTGGCTCATCAACAAAGACTCCGACCTTCCATACATTTATAGGCAAACCTTTAATAATCTTTTTCGCCTTCTCGGTAGAAATTCTACGTTTACTTACAGCAAAAACAAATCCGAGGGCATCAGCCCCATAGACTATTGCTTGCTGTGCAATTTCCTCACTAACAATTCCACAAATTTTCACTTTCATTTCGATCCACCAGCCAAATTTTGCGTCTTTTTCATTTGCCTCATTAATAATTCTAAGTTTTCAGATGTCATCAATGCTTCCCCGACTAAAATACCGTCTGCTCCAGCATTAATTACTCTTGCTACATCTTCCCCTGTTTTTAATCCACTCTCACTAATTAAGAACGCTCCTGATTCTTTTATAAGTGGAGCGAGTGATTCCGTTACCTGCAAATCCACACCAAATGTATGAAGATCACGATTATTCACACCAATGATTTCAGCACCTAATGCTATTGCCCTTTCTGCTTCAGCTTTATTGTGTACTTCGACCAAAACCTCAAGACCCTCATTGATTGCAAAATGAAAGAGTTGTTTTAACTGATCTTTCGTTAATGCTGCAACAATCAATAAAATAACTGTTGCCCCATGATTTTTGGCATAAACGATTTGCCTTTCATCGATAATAAAGTCTTTACATAATAAAGGTAGCGATACCGCATCAAAAACAGTTGTTAAATCTGTAAAATTTCCTTTAAAAAATGGGGTATCGGTCAGAACAGACATCGCATCAGCACCAAAGCGCTCATATAAACAGGCTTGCTCGTCAGGTTGTAATAGATTATTTATGATTCCTTTAGAAGGAGATGCTCGTTTAAATTCAGCGATAATCACAGGTTTATTTTTTTCTAATTGTTTTAATAAAGAGCGTGTAGTTCCGTTCCTTCGACTATTTCCGGAATAGGCTAAATTTGATAAAGTTCGTCTTTTTTCTGAAATGATACGATCTAAGATTGTCATGAGTCTATATCACCTTTTCTGTAGATTGAACACTTAATGTTTTTAGTTGCTCTAACTTTTCCATGGCTGCGCCTGAATCAATGATTTCTAAAGCAAGTCGCACGCCTTCCTTAATTGATTCAGTTCTTCCACCAACAAAAATACCTATCCCAGCATTAAGCGCAACGGTTTCTCGATACGCCCCTTTTTCTCCGTCTAAGACCCGAAGTAAAATGTCTGCATTTTCTTTTGCATAACCACCACGAATTTTTTCATTCGCATATACTTGTAAACCCACTTCTTCAGGATGAAGCATAGTGGTTTGAATGTTTCCGTCTTTTAAAATAGCTAAATAGTTTTCACCTTGTAAAGAAGCTTCATCCATATAGCCTGCTCCATTGATAACGACCGCTCTTTTTCGCCCTAGCTTTTGAAGGACTTCCGCAAACATTTCAACAGCATCTCTTTTATAAATGCCTAATAATTGATTTTCTAAATTCATTGGATTAATTAGCGGACCTAATAAATTGAATGTTGTCGGAATTCTTAAATCTTGTCTCACTTTCATAATTCTCTTGATTTGCGGATGAACATTAGGTGCAAATAAAAATGATATGCCAATCTTTTCTAATATTCCTTCAATTTGTCGTGGTGATAAATCAAGACGAATCCCTAAATGTTCCAAGACATCCGCACTGCCCGTTTTACTTGATACGCTCCTATTTCCATGTTTCGCGACAGGAATACCGCTTGCAGCTATAACAAAAGCAGAAGTGGTACTAATATTAAAGCTTTTTGAACCATCTCCTCCAGTACCACAATTATCCATTAAATGAGGAATAGATGTATCAAAGGTTAGCGCATGAGCTCTTAATGTTTTTACAAATGTTGCGATTTCATTAACCGTCTCTCCTTTTGCTTTTAAGCTAACAAGAAAGGCAGCAATTTCACTATCTGTAATATCTGGTGAAAACAGATATTGTACAGCTTCTATCATTTCTTCTTCCGTTAATGAAATGCTATTGGTTAATTGCAGCAGAATTTCTTTCATCATTCTCTCTCCTTTTAGTGTTTTCAATAAAATGTCTCAACATCTTTTGTCCTTGTAATGTACCAATGGATTCAGGGTGAAATTGAAATCCATATAAATCAAATGCTTCATGCTTAATAGCCATTATTTCGCCGTCCTCTAGTGAACGTGCTGAAATGTTGAAGTACCCTGGAAGGCTACCTGATTTGATGACTAATGAGTGATACCTCATCACTACGAGCGGTTGACTCATATATTGAAATACCCCCCCACCCGTATGCATCATGTTTGAGGTTTTTCCATGCATAATTTTCTTCGCTTCAGTGATTTCACCTCCGAATGCATATCCAATTGCTTGATGACCTAAACAAACACCTAAAATGGGGTATTCTTGATGTAATTGTTGAATCAATTCCACACATATCCCTGCATTTTCTGGGCGCCCAGGGCCAGGTGACAAAATGATATGAGTCGGATCTAATAAACGAATTTCTTCGACAGTTATTTGGTTATTTCGTTTCACTACGACCGTTTGCCCTAGTTCTCCTAAATATTGATACAAGTTATAAGTAAATGAATCATAATTATCAATTAATAAAATCATTTGTTTGCCTCCAGAAATGCCTTTAATTTATGAATCGTTTCTTCATATTCTTTTTTAGGAATCGAATCATAAACAATTCCTGCACCAGCCTGAATATATGCGTTCCCATCCTTTGCTACCATCGTTCGAATAGCAAGAGCAAAATCCATATTACCGTTTGTCGATAAATAACCAATGGCTCCGGAATAGATCCCTCTTTTTGTTTCCTCTAATTCATTGATAATTTCCATCGCTCTTATTTTTGGTGCACCTGATACTGTACCAGCTGGCAGGCAAGAAATAAGGGCATCAATATTTGTACATTCATTCTTTAACTGCCCCTCTACTTCAGAAACGAGATGCATCACATGTTTATATTTTTCAATATTCATATATTTCCGAATGCTAATCGTCCCAAATTCACATACTCTACCTAAATCATTTCTCCCAAGATCAAGAAGCATTCGATGCTCTGCCACCTCTTTCTCATCTTGCTTGAGCTCTTTTGCTAACAGATCATCTTCTAAATTACTTCTCCCTCTAGGCCTTGTGCCGGCAATTGGATTGGTCATTACTTTGTGCTGATTCACCTTTACTAAACTCTCTGGCGAAGCCCCCGCTACTTTGTAATCACCAAAGTCCAAGTAATACATATATGGAGAAGGATTATCAATTCTGAGTTTTCGGTAAAAATCAAAAGGATCTCCACTTATTTCTGCTTGTAACCGCTGGGATAATACTACTTGAAAAATATCTCCCGCTTTTATATATTCCTTTGCTTTTTCTACTTTTGAGATAAAGGCATCTTCGCTCATTAATGGTCTATATTGACTGATTCGCGCTTTTTCACCCATTTTTTGCTCCATAGAAAATAGCTCTACCTTGCGCTTACTTAATTTTTCTTCTAGTTGCCTCTTATTTGATACGATAGGTACGCCTACTAAATATAATTTTTGCTTTAAATGGTCAAAAACAATCACTTCTTCAAAGAACATGAAATGTACTTCGGGAATATGCAAATCATCCTGTATTTCAACGCCTATTTCTTCATATTGTCTTATGACATCATAACCAGCAAACCCCACGGCACCACCAATAAAAGGGAATTGTTGAGATTTATGAATGCCAATTTTTTTCATTTGCTCTTTGACTACTTCTAACGGTTTATTTTTTACTTCTTCTCTCTCATTTTCTGAGAGTATAACCGTAGTTCTTGCACTTCCTTGCACTTCTAAAACGGGATTGCAGCCGATAAAAGAAAATCTACCAGCGTCTTCATGTTTTAAAGAACTTTCAAACAAAAATTTCTTTTTACCTGAAAGCTTTTGATAAATGGCAATTGGTGTTAATAAATCACCGTCATTGACTTCTAAAATAACCAGGGTTTCTAAAGTCTGATTCATTTCTTCACTTCTCCTTATCAATAATAAATCGAATTTTAACGCAAAAAATCCCCTATACCATAAACGCTCAATAGCTTTAGGTATAGAGGACGTATCTATATAGATGCGTGGTGCCACCTCAGGTTCAGAATGTCCATGTGGACATTCTCTTTTTCAAGTACAGATGTCAAAATCGATACTCTATCCTTTTAACGGCGGAATCCCGTGTCCCTTACTTACATTTTTCAGGGTACCTCTCACAAGTCCATTCCATTTATCGATCACACCGGATTCCCACCAACACCGGCTCTCTTATGTGATTAACGATAAATATACTACTCTTGATCAACGATTTTCTTATGAAATTAAACGAAAAAGGGCCTCTCTCCTTATTAAAAAGGACGAGAGACCCGTGGTGCCACCTTTATTAGCTGTAAATTACAACTCACTTAACAAATACGAATAACAAATTCGTATTTATCTCTTTTAACGATGAGACATTCGCCAGAGCCTACTAGTTATAAAGGTTCGGTCTGGAAGCTCGGAAGTCCATTCACTTATATCACCCACTGATTCCCACCAACCATCAGCTCTCTAAAAATGAGCATATATAAGATACTACTCTTCGTCATTGCTTACGTCTTTATTTGTTACATATGATATGCCTGATTCTTTTAATTGTCAATAGGTTTTCGTTTATTTTTTAATCTTTTTTCTAAAATTTCTGTCCACTCTTGCGATAACCCCGATACATTCAACAGTTTTTCCATTGCTTCAATATCTTTAAGTTTATGTAGTATAATATCAGTCGCATCCCATACAGACAGTTGCGATTGCTTTCTTTCGACTAATTGAATTTCTGACTGAAGGTTAATCGTTCCCTCTTTTAACACACGGAAAAAATAACCTGTATGATTCGTCTGAAAAACCTTTTTTAGTAATTGATCTTCACCATTAAATTTTGAGATGGTTGAACAAGGAACTCTCCCTTGTGTCACTTCAACAATCGTTTCACCAATTGCAAACTCATCTCCAATATATATTTCCTTCTCAGTCATATTTGTTGTACTAATATTTTCACCAAAAGAAGGAAGCATAAAAGTACGGTTAAATGCCTTTTGCCATTTTTCATAATGTTCGTACGGATAAAGACATAATGCTCTGTCAATCCCACCATGAAAATCTGAATTAGCTACTCCGTCACCTTCAATCGCATCTTTTTTTAAAAAGAGTTCTTTTACAGGTGTTTTACCGATAGCAGATGTTTCATGCTTTTCTTTCCATAGATAATCTTTAGGTTTACCTTTACTTAAAGATACAATTCTCAATTTCCAGCCCCCTTTATCTACCTTTCATTTTAGCTTTTATTACTAATTTTTACTAGTTAAGAAAAAACAAAATTGTAGCCATACTTTCTGTTCATTTCGTTCATATTAATAAATAGTGTTTGTGAGGGTAAAAACAATTGAAAGTGAGTTAACCATGGACCATATTGAACAAGCCATACAAAAAAAGACGAGTAAAAATAAAAAACAAAATAAAAAGAATAACCAAAAATGGGCTATTTTATCTATTTCTTCCATCCCACTTGTCATGACCCTTGGAAATTCTATGCTCATACCTGTCTTACCAGTTATGGAAAAAAAACTATCAATTAATTCTTTCCAAGTAAGTATGATCATCACAATATATTCCATTGTCGCAATCTTTCTCATCCCGATTGCCGGTTATCTTTCTGACCATATTGGAAGAAAAAAAGTCATTATCCCTAGTCTGTTGATTGCAGGAATTGGTGGAATTGTTTCTGGTTGGGCTGCATGGAAGTTGGAAAATCCCTATACGGTCATCTTGATTGGAAGAGCCCTTCAAGGGGTAGGAGCTGCCGGAGCTCAACCAATAGTCATGCCATTAGTTGGAGATATGTTTAAAAATGATGATGATGTAAGTAGTTCGTTAGGTTTAATCGAGACCTCCAATACTTTCGGAAAAGTATTAAGTCCCATTTTAGGAGCTTTGCTTGCTGGGGTAATTTGGTTTTTACCTTTCTTTTCAATTCCTGTTTTTTGTTTATGTTCGATTATCTTAATGCTGTTTCTCGTAAAAACACCCAATAAGCGAGAAGAACCTATTCCTTTTAAGGAATTTTTTCAGCATATAAAAGACATCTTTACACAAAAAGGAAAATGGTTATATGCCATTTTTCTTATTGGTGCAATCCTCATGCTTGTTCTATTCGGGATATTATTTTATTTATCCGATTTATTAGAGAAAAGCTATCATATAAAAAATATAAAAAAAGGTCTGCTACTGGCATTACCTTTATGTTCACTCTGTGCATCTTCCTATATTACAGGAAAGTTAATTAAGCAAAACAAAATATTGATGAAGTGGATGATATTTGTAAGTTGTTTAGGAGCAATGATCTCTGTAGCATTACTAAGCTTAAATGACCAACTTTGGTTTATGATTATGCTGTTTCTGTTATGCGGGATTGGTATCGGAGCGGCGTTGCCCTGTTTGGATGCAATGATTACTGAAGGCATTGAAAAAGAGCAAAGAGGGACGATATCTTCTATTTATAGCTCTATGCGTTTTATTGGTGTTGCAGCAGGACCACCTATTACGGCATTATTGTTAAAGCATGCAGAAAATTGGATGTTCTATATCTTTAGTCTTATTTTACTGATAGCTGCATTAGCAACCTTCTTAGCAATTAAGCCGAAATCATAAGGAACACAGAAGATAAACCCGTGACAACTGAACACTCATATGATATGATTTTATTATATATTACGTATAAAAATGACCACAGGTGTTGCAGCACCTGTGGCCATCTGCAATAGGTTCGTCCTAAAAGGGGACGGCCAAATAAGTTTGACGTAGACCTCACCCTAAAAGTTTAAAGGCTCAAGGGGGGTCTATTTTTTATGATTAAAAGCTAAGACCGCCATAATCAGTGTTGTAAATGAAATCATCAACATTAGAGATTCAAATACTGTCAAAAGGCCTCACCCCCTTTCTACGGGGTTAGCCGACCACCCTTGTGAACACTATCGCTCTTCCATTATAACATATTTTCACAAAAATATAAGAACACATGTTCTCTTTTTGAAAATTGAGCCTATCCACCTATTCTACTTTAGGTTTTCTTTTGATGGTTCCTAGCAACAAAGCAGCAAAAAGACTACCTACCGCAATGGCCAACAAAAAGGAAAGAGAAGAACCGAACACAAAAGGTGTAACTAATACTCCTCCATGAGGAATCGCAATCCCTGTATGTGTTGCCATCGACAACGCACCTGCAATAGCAGAACCAAGGAGAATTGGTGGTATATACGCCTTTTTATTTCGCTCGACAAAAGGGATCGCTCCTTCAGTCATAAACAAAAAACCTTTTACATAATTTGTACGATAATATAAACGTTCATTTTTAGAGAACTTCCAATAAAAAATACTCGTCGCAAAAGCAATGGCAAGTGGGGGAACCATTCCACCAACCATAATAGCAGCTAATGGTTCGTATACACCATTTAACATAAATCCAATACCAACCAAATAAGTCATTTTATTAATAGGACCACCTAGGTCAATGGCCATTAATAGTCCGAACATCGCACCAATCAAGATAGACAAAGGTGTCGTCATCGTTTGGAATAATGTTGTAATGGATTGTGTTAACCAGGTTAATGGTTGTAATAATACAAACATCGCCAATAAAGTCATCAAAATGCCGATGACAGGATAAATGATAATGTTCGACATCGCTGTGATAGAAGATGGTAAATAATTCGTCCATTTCTTTAAACGATTAATAATGAACCCACCGATTAAACCTGCACATATCCCACCAATCAAGCCTGAACCATTCATTGCAGCGAATAAACCACCAATTGCTCCTGGAGCAAATCCTGGGCGATCACTAATGCTTTTACCAATATAGCCAGCAAATATAGGCATTAATAAAACAATAATTGTTTGATCACCGAAAAAAGAGAGAATCTCCCAAAATTGATGACGAAAATCTGAACTAAAAATCGTTAATGACAATAAAAATCCAGCTGCAATGGCAAGGGGGAGCATATTAGATAACCCATTCATCACATGTTGATAAAGCTCTCTTGACCAAGTTTTACTATTTTTATTTACATGATTATGGTCATATATATCACAATCTTGTGAAACAGCTTTTTCTAATAACTGAAAAGGTTTACTCATACCATCTGCAACAGAGGCTTGCACCATATGTTTGCCACTAAATCGCTCCAACTCTACTTTTGTATCGGCTGCAATAATAATGGCAGTTGCTTTTTCTATTTCAGCCTTTGTAATATGTTGCTTAACCCCAGCAGCTCCATTTGTTTCGACTTTTAGAGGAATATGCAAAGTGGCGGCAGCTGACTCTAAGGAATGAGCCGCCATATAAGTATGAGCTATCCCTGTTGGACAACCTGTAACTGCTAAAATAAATGGAGTCTCTTCATTCGTTTCATAAGTTTCATTTCTAGTATCATCTTTATCCAATTCACTAATAATCGAGAGTAAATCACTCTTTGACTCTGCCGTCATTAGTTTGAAATGAGTTTCTTTGTTCATTAAAATGGTGGATAACTTAGCTAATATATCCAAATGGAGTTCATCGGCGTTTTCCGGAACAGCAATAAGGAAGATAAGATGGGCTTTTTCACCATCTAAAGAGTTAAACTCTATCCCTCCATGACTCCTTGCTAAAGCAATACCAACTTGTGTGACTGCCCTAGATTTTGCATGGGGAATTGCAACGCCGTTGCCTATACCTGTAGTACTTTGCGCTTCTCGTTTAAGCACATCAGCAAGGAAAAGTCCTTTTTCCTTTATACCACCATCACTGTATAGCGTATCGACTAACGCAGTTATCGCTTCTACTTTTGTCACTTCCTCAAGTGAGAGAAGAATTGATTCTTCACTTAATAAATCAGTAATATTCAATACCTCTCTCCTTTCCACTAACAAAAAGTCTTTTTATCTTTCAATCATACAAAAAATAATAAGAAAATCAATCATTTTTTCTAGCAAATGATAATTGCTGAAATTGTTCATGTATGCTAGAATCAAAATAACAATATATAGTTAAATTTAACTTCAATAATCACTATATATTGTATTTTGCAAGATTATCCTCATCCATAGTCTCATTTTCCGTTTCTTTATAAGAAACGGCTTTTTTCTGTTTATCTTTTTCCTTTTGACTATATCATCACCCAACGATTGGAAATAAAATGATACTTCCAGTATATCTAAAGTTCCTGTATAACTATAGATGTTTACATATGCATTTCTTACTGTTTTTATGACTATTCTGTGACCATTGTATCATCAAATAAAGAAATCATTATTTTTAAAATAGGTCAATAAAATAACTCCATCTAATCCGGTTACATGTTACAATATGAAAAATGCAATATATTACTATTGTTTTGATTCAATTATAACGAAGTGATTAAAATAAAGAGGAGTATGGATCATGGCAAAGCCATCTAGTGAAACAGTCATCTTTTATATTGCAGGGAGTATTTTCACTGTATTATCAATTGGTGGAATTACTTTTTTATTAACAGAATGTTATCAATCACAAACCCTCAATGGTGCAGAGCTATGGATTATTATGCTCGTTAGTTTTGCAGTCACCGCTTTATGTGATTTTGAATTAGAACTTGAAAAACAAAGTGACACATAAATAAGTCACTAACAGGCAGAGGTAATCGTTTTGATTACTGGAATTGCTTTTCTTGTTTGCAAATGGAACATAACAAAAACCTTTTCACTTGTTGCGATGATTTTTTGATCTCTTGTTGCCATTTGTTGAGAAATGACAAAACTCGTATGACCCACTCTCTTTAATGTTGTCGTAATCTCTAACAGTTCTCCCACTAATGCCTCTTTTATATATTCACTTTCCACTTTCTTTACAACGCAACCGATATGTCTTGATTGTAAATATTGATTCGTTAGACCAAGCGCTAAAAACCAGTCATCAATACCGCATTCGAAGTAGTTGAAATATTTCAAATAGTTCATATGACCAAGTTCATCTATATCACTCTCACGAACAACAATACTTGTTTTAATTTTTTTCAATTTAAGCCAGTCCTCCTTTTTGTATGCTACTTCCTCGGAACAATATTGATAAAAATGGTGAAAGAAAAGTACTATCCATTCCTTTCACCAATTGAAAACCTAATGATTGATTGCCCTTCTTTTATGAGCAAATTCAATATACGTTTTAAGTATTTCTGGATTAGCCATTGAACCAACATTAATCACTTTCTCTGGCTGATGACCTAATAATATCCTTTTAATCGGTACTTCCATCTTCTTACCGGTCAATGTTCTCGGCACTTGCTCCACAGCAATAATTTCATTTGGAACAAAGCGTGGTGAAACTTGTTGCCGTATGACATCTTTAATATGTGAAATGAGTCCATCTTCGAGTAGTTGATCTCGCTTTAACACTACAAATAAAGCCATATATGAATCTTCTTCCAGGGTTTCTAAATCCACTACTAAGCTATCGCTCACAATCTCTATACTTTCGACTGCTCGATAAATTTCACTAGTACCTATGCGAACGCCTTGTTTATTAATGGTTGAGTCTGATCTGCCAAAGATAACGGATCTCCCTTTATCATCAAACTGAATCCAATCTCCATGACGCCAAATTCCCGGAAAAGTACTAAAATAACTTTCTTTGTAACGCTTATCACCTTCATCATTCCAAAAATAAATTGGCATCGATGGCATTGGATTAAGAATCACTAATTCCCCTACCTCATTAAGTATGAGCTTTCCATCGTCATTAAAAGCTTGGGCGTTTACTCCTAAAGCCTTAGTTTGAATTTCTCCAGCACGAACAGGCAAAACGGGGGAACCTCCAATAAAAGCTGTGCATACATCTGTACCTCCACTTACAGAGGCTAACCACACATCCTGTTTAACCTCGTTATATACCCAATTAAAACCGTCTATACTTAGGGGAGAACCTGTGGAACAAATGGCTTTTAAATGGGGGAATATATACTTTTCTCTTGGTTTAATTCCTAATTTTAAACTTGCCTGTATAAAAGCAGCACTCGTGCCAAAGAAACTTACTTTTGTTTTTTCGGCTAATTCCCATAAAACATCGGGTTTCGGGTACATTGGGCTACCATCATATAAAACAATCTTTCCACCTGTTAAAAGGCCACCGACAAGTAAATTCCACATCATCCAACCCGTTGTCGTAAACCAAAAAAATACATCTTCGTTTGTAACCCCTTCTTCAATGACTAATACTTTTAAATGTTCAAGTACAATGCCTCCTTGACTGTGTACAATCGGTTTAGGCAGTCCTGTCGTTCCAGATGAAAATAAAATCCATAAAGGATGATTAAAAGGCACTGGTTCAAAAACAAGTTCACTCTTTTTTTTCATTACTTCTTGCCAGTCGATTGTTTTCTGTGGATTTAACCGTTTATTATCACTCTTTATGCTCTTAAACAACACGGTTCGCTTCAAAGTTGGTAGTGCATTCTGTAAGTGAGCCACTTGTTCAACTCGGTCTGATGTTTTGCCATTATATACATAACCGTCCACTGCAATGAGTACATTCGGCTCAATCTGTTTGAACCGTTCCACAACACTTTCCATACCGAAATCAGGTGAACAACAAGACCACACTGCTCCAATACTCGCACATGCTAAAAAAGCAATAATCGTCTCAGGGATATTAGGCATATAACCAACGATACGATCTCCCTTTTTTACACCTATCTCTTTTAAATAACCTGCTAGTGAAGCCGTTTTTCCCCTTAATTCTTTCCAGGAAATTTCCTTTATATCTTCCATTTCTGATCGGAAAATAAGGGCTGTTTCATCACCTCTATCATTTCTGAACACATGCTCAGCATAATTCAATGAGGAGCCTTCAAACCATCTAGTTCCTGGCATTTTTCGAGATTGTAAGACATGTGAGTATGGCGTATATGAAATGATTTGACAATATTCCCAAACATACCCCCAGAATAATTCTAATTCATCAACTGACCATTTCCACAAATGATGGACATCATTTATTTCGAGCTTCTTTTCGTTTCTGATCCAATGAAGAAATTTTGTTACCCCTGCTTTCTCTATCTCCTTTTCGCTCGGTTGCCATAAAAGCTGACCTTTTGAAACCGCTTCCATTTCCTTCGCCCCCTTCATACTCTTTTGTAAAATGGACGGGAATCTGAGATGAAATAAATTTCCATTTTATATATATTATCAAAAAAATCGCCATTATCATACTATTCAGCATATATTCTCCTAGTATAAGTGACTACAACGATTATTATTATTAAAAATCATTCTAAGTGTTTAGGTTCCTATCTTTTTCCTTGACTTCGAAAATTTTAATTAATTCTAACATTTAGCTTTTTTCTAGAG
This sequence comes from Cytobacillus kochii, assembly GCF_044790165.1. Taxonomy (NCBI): domain Bacteria; kingdom Bacillati; phylum Bacillota; class Bacilli; order Caryophanales; family Bacillaceae; genus Cytobacillus; species Cytobacillus kochii. Next base: position 2,690,174 of record NZ_CP085254.1, read on the forward strand.
ATAACCTTTGACAAGTTGGATAAAATGATGTAAATTACGTAATGGGCGAACAATTAATATGTTAACCCAATATAATATTCGTATTTTGAGGTGCTAGCTATGGAAAACGTATTTGATTATGAAGACATTCAATTAATTCCTGCTAAATGTATTGTGACTAGTCGTTCTGAGTGTGATACGGCTGTAACGCTCGGAAAACATAAATTCAGACTCCCAGTTGTTCCTGCAAATATGCAAACAATTATCGATGAAAAAATTGCTACTTATCTTGCTGAAAACGGTTATTTTTATGTCATGCACCGCTTCCAACCTGAGACGCGTAAAAACTTTATTAAGGATATGCATGCACGTGAACTCATTGCTTCTATTAGTGTTGGTGTAAAAGAAGAAGAATATGGTTTTATTGAAGAATTAGCTTATGAAAAAATTGTACCTGATTATATTACAATCGATATTGCTCACGGGCATTCCAATGCAGTCATTCAAATGATTCAACATATTAAATTACATTTGCCTGATGCTTTTGTTATTGCTGGTAATGTAGGTACACCTGAAGCTGTCCGTGAATTAGAGAATGCCGGTGCAGACGCAACAAAAGTAGGTATTGGGCCAGGAAAAGTTTGTATCACAAAGATAAAAACTGGTTTTGGTACTGGTGGCTGGCAATTAGCTGCACTTCGTTGGTGCGCAAAAGCAGCAAGCAAACCTATTATTGCTGATGGTGGGATTAGAACACATGGCGATATTGCAAAGTCTATCCGTTTTGGCGCATCAATGGTCATGATCGGTTCATTGTTTGCTGGTCATGAAGAATCACCTGGTGAAACAATTGAAAAAGATGGTAAGCTCTTCAAAGAATATTTCGGTTCAGCCTCTGAATTCCAAAAAGGCGAACGTAAAAATGTTGAAGGCAAAAAAATGTACGTCGAGCATAAAGGTTCTCTTGTGGATACATTAAAAGAAATGGAACAAGATTTACAATCTTCTATTTCTTATGCTGGTGGAAATAGGCTGGAGAGTATCCGCAATGTAGATTATGTAGTAGTAAAAAACTCAATCTTTAATGGTGATAAAGTTTATTAAACAGCACGATTAAGCCAAGATAATCATTTATTTCATCCTGCCAGGGATTTGACCCCCGGGCAGGATGAGTTTATTTTGAAGTAAAAACAGGTTTTCTTTTCTCCATAAAAGCTTTTGTTCCTTCCTTTTTATCCGCTGTTGCAAATAAAACTGCTTGTGCTAATTTCTCAATTATTTGTCCTGTTTTTTGATCGGTTTCTGCACCATATTGTACAGCCATTTTAGCGAGCTTAACCGCTAATGGACCTTTAGCTAAAATTTGCTCTGCTATCTCATCTACTTTATCCTTCAAAAATTGCAATGGGACAACTTCTGTTACTAAGCCATGTGTCATTGCTTCCTCAGCGGAAAGAAATTTTCCTAATAGAATCATTTCTAACGCCTTTCCTTTTCCAACAATTCGCGATAGCCTTTGCGTACCACCTGCACCTGGGATAATTGACAAATTTAATTCTGGCAAACCAATCTTGGCATGATCAGCCATCACTCGTATATCACATGCTAATGCCAGTTCACATCCTCCGCCAAGGGCAAGACCATTAATCATGGCAATTGTCGGCATGTCATAAGCTTCAATTTCATCATAAATCTCTTGCATACTACCTGTTGCAAAAACATCTAACATTTCCTTCTCATTTAGTTGGGTAATGTCTGCACCTGCTGCAAATGCCTTGTCTCCTTCTCCTGTAAATACAACAAGCTGGGACACTCCATCATGTTTAATTTCTACAAGAGCATCCCTTATCTCACTAAGCGTTTCTTTACTTAATCTATTTCTTACTTCTGGTAGATTAATATATATATAGGCAAGTTGACCTTCTTTTTTTACAATAATGTTTTCATACATCAGATTTCCTCCTTCTTATTTTTGAAGGTTTTCAATCAACATAGCCATTCCTTGGCCGCCACCGACACAGAGAGAGGCAATGCCAAATCTTCCCTTCTTTCTTGCTAGTGCATGCATTAAAGTAACGACAATTCTAGATCCGGTTGATCCAAGTGGATGTCCGAGAGCAATTGCTCCGCCATTAATATTTATTCGTTCAGGTGGTAGCATCAACTCTCTTTGTACTGCAATGGCTTGAGAAGCGAACGCTTCATTTATTTCAAATAAATCTATGTCTGCGATACTAAGCTTTGTTCTTGCCAATAGCTTCCGTATTGCCGGTACAGGTCCAATCCCCATGACTTCAGGTGAAACACCGACAGATGTCCAATCATGAATCATTGCTTTTGCTGATAATCCCCTTTTATCAGCTTCTTGTGCTGTCATAAGCAAGAGTGCTGAGGCGCCATCATTTCTTCCACACGCATTTCCCGCAGTTACGCTACCACCTTCTTTAAATACCGGCTTTAAGCTGGCAAGCTTTTCTCGTTTTGTCTCCGGTCTTGGATGTTCGTCTTGAGCGAAAGTGATTTGTTCTCTTTTGTTTTGTATTGTTACTGGGATGATTTCTTGTTGAAATGCGTTCATTTCTTGCGCCTTTTTATACTTTTGCTGACTTTCATATGCAAACTGGTCTTGATCTTCCCTAGCAATATTGTATCGCTCGGCAACATTTTCTGCTGTCACCCCCATCCCTAAATGAGCGCCATAAATTTCTTGTGGTTGTTGACCATTCTCTTTATTGGCATCCACTAGTATTGTTTGGTCACCTCCAAAACGTGAGCCTCTAATAAAAATGGGGGAATTACTCATACTTTCCGTACCACCTGCGATAACAACATTGGCCTGTTTGGAGTAAATTTGTTGCATACCTGAAGCGATGGCTTGCATGCCTGATGCACATAATCGATTCACAGTAAAAGCGGGGGAAGTTTCAGGAATGCCCGCTCTTAAAGCAGCTACTCTTGCCACGTTGGATGATTGCGAAGATTGTCGCACTTCTCCTAATATGACTTCTTCTACAGTCGATGGGCTCACATTGACACGTTTAAGTAAGCCAGATATAACATCGGAGGCTAAGTAGCTAGAAGATATATTTCGTAATGTTCCTCCATACCTTCCAATCGCTGTTCTTACGCCATCTACAATGACGATTTTGTTTAGGTCCATTTTCTTCCCCCCTTAGTTATATTCTTTATTTAATTGAGCAGCGATGATATTTTTTTGGATTTCTGATGTTCCTTCATAAATCCTCGTAATTCTCGCATCACGATAAAACCGTTCAATAGGAAAATCTGAAATGTATCCAATCCCGCCATGGACTTGTACGGCTTTATCAGCCACACGGTTATATACCTCTGAGCCGAATAATTTAATCATCGCAGCTTCCTTAATTACTTTCTTCCCTTCATCAACCATCGTAGCTACTCGGTACGTAAAAGATCGTAATGCTTCTATATCGACAGCCATTTCCGCTAGCATATGAGCAACGGCCTGATGCTCAATAATTGGTACATTGAACTGCACCCGTTCTTTTGCATACGTCATTGAAAGATCTAATAATTTTTGGGCGGAACCTAAGTTTCTGGCAGCCAAGCCTGCACGTCCGTTGGCAAGAATCGTTAATGCATTCACATACCCTCTCCCTTCTTCACCTAGGACATTTTCTACTGGGACTTCACAGTCTTCCATAATTATTTCTGCTGAATGTGAACCACGAAGGCCCATTTTATGTTCAATCGCTCCTACTTGAAAACCAGGAAAACTTTTTTCTACAATAAAAGAAGTAATCCCTTTTGCACCTTTAGATGGATCTGTGACAGCCATAACCGTAAAGACATCCGCTTGAGGTGCATTTGTAATATAGTGCTTTAACCCATTTAAAATATATTTATCGCCTTTACGTACTGCCGTCGTTTTTAAATTAGTGGCATTCGAACCAGCCTGTGGCTCTGTTAATGCGAAGGCACCTATTTTCTTTCCTGTAGCCATATCAGGTAAGTACTTCTGTTTTTGATATTCATTTCCCATTTCCACAATGCCCACTGATCCGATACCCGTATGACCGCCAATCAAAGTGGTGAATCCATTATGCGTGGCACCAATTTCTTCATACAAGGCACATTTGCCTACCATCCCAATGCCTAACCCACCATATTCTTCTGGAATACTTAAACCAAATAAGCCTAGCTCTTTTGCCATTTCTACAATTTTATCTGGGATGTGATCCTCTTTTTCGATCTGCATCGCAACCGCTTCCACTTCATTTTGCACAAACTCTCTAACACCTTTTTGCAACACTTCGATATCTTCACTTACTGTATAACTCATATCATCTGCCTCCCTTTATTTTTGAATATTCTCTATTTTCTTTCCGTGTTGATCGTATGCGTACCATCCTTTACCTGTTTTTCTACCTAATTCACCTTTTTCCACTTTTTCTACTACCGACTGTTTAGGGCGATCCACCTCGAGCCCTGTTTCTGCATATCTTTGCTTCCTTACAGCATAATTTACATCAAGACCAGTTAAATCCATTAATGCAAATGGACCAATAGGATGACCTAAAGCCTTTTCGACAACGACATCGATTTCTTCATAACTGGCATATCCATGTTCATATAAATAAATCGCTTCATCCATGAGTCTCGCTAAGATACGATTGGCGATGAAACCTGAAATTTCTTTTTGTAGAAGTACTGGTTTTTTTCCAATACTATGAATGAATGTCATCGCTTGCTGGGCAACGTCCTTTGAAGTATGCGGACCTTGAACAACCTCCACAAGCTCCATCACAAGTACTGGGTTAAAGAAATGGATATTACATACACGATTTTGATAGGTTAACTTATCTATCAATTTAGAGCTCACTATAGTGGAGCTATTCGTCGCAATGATACAATTTTCCGAGACAATCTTTTCTAAAGATTGAAATAATGTTTGTTTTGCCTCTAAATCTTCAATAATAGCTTCTATGATAATATCTACATCATGTAACTGGTTGATTTCAGTAGTAAATGTTAAATGTTCGAAAGCTTTATCCACCTCATCACGCGAAAATCTCCCTTTTCTTACCCTCTTTTCTAACTGTGTTTCTAACACTTCTTTCGCTTTTATTAAACGATCGTTAGATATATCTTGTAACACGACATCATATTGATGAAGCGCTGCTACAACGGCAATTTGTGCACCCATTGCTCCCGCTCCAATCACACCAACTTTTTTTATATTTGTCATTCTCGTTTATTTCTCCTTTCTAATTCTTCTTTCACAAGTAATCTTTTCAATAATTTACCAACACCATTTCTTGGTAGGTGACTTCTTTCTTCAAAAACTCTCGGTACTTTATAAGGTGTTAGTTTCGTATAACAAAATGCTTTAATTTCTTCAAGATGGAGCGTATAACCTTCTTTAGCCACAAGAAATGCTTTCGGAATCTCTCCATTTTCAGAATCAGGGATACCGACTACTGCAACTTCAGCAATACCTTGATGTTCATAAAGGACATTTTCCACTTCTTGAGGATAAATATTAAACCCCGAGAAAAGAATCATTTCTTTTTTACGACCGACAATATAGAAATACCCATCTTCGTCTACTGTGGCTAAATCACCTGTAAATAACCACCCTTCTTGTAACGTAGCGGCTGTCTCTTTCTCATTGTTCCAGTAACCCTTCATCACTTGTGGACCTTTAATGACCAATTCACCGACCTGATTAATCCCCAAATCCTCCTGTTTTTGATCAACGATACGACAATCTACATCAGGAACAGGAATACCGATGCTACCATGTTTATGTGTACCATTTATTGGCGTACGATGAGTCGTTGGGGAAGTTTCCGACATACCAAACCCTTCTAAGATGGTACAACCAGTTAATTCCTTGAATTGTTTAATAACCTCTACTGGCAATGGCGCTGATCCGGATGAACATATTTTAAGAGAGTTTAATCCTGCGGATCGTACATTGGGATGATGGATAAAAGAAAGATACATTTTAGGGACACCTGGAAACATGGTTGGTGCATATTTCTTCACTTGATTTAAAACCTCATCAACGTCAAAACGTTCAAAGAGCAAGATTCGCGCTCCTAAAAAGATGCCTACATTCATAGCACTTGTCATCGCATACACATGATAAAGCGGAGTTGCCGCTAATATCGTTTCGTTTCCGAAAGCCACTTTTTGTCGATACATCACATAACTTTGGTAAACATTCGCAATTAAATTATGATGTGTAAGCATGGCTCCTTTTATCGTTCCCGTTGTTCCGCCTGTGTATTGTATAATGGCTAAGTCTTTTTTAGGATCTATAGACGCTTCAGTAAATTTAGTACTTCCATTTTTAAAAATATCTTTCATATGATGAACGATTGAAGATACTTCCCTATTAATACTGACATTTGTGGCATACATAATATGCTCTAAATCATACACTTCTCTAATTTTCTGCAGTGCAGTAACTGATTTTTCACCAACAACTAGTGCGCGTAATTCTGTATCATGAAACACTTGCAATACCTCTCTTGGTGTATAGGCTGGGTTAATTGGCACGATGATAAGACCAAGTGCATGACTAGCATAATAGGCAGTGACATAATCTGGATGATTGCCAAGCCATAACCCGATTCTATCCCCTTTTTTCAACCCACATCTCTGCCAATACGAAGCGAGTGTGTCCGTTCGTTTCTTCAGTTCCTCATAGGTGAGTGTTTCGTGATTAAAAATGATAGCCACATGATCTCGATAAGAATGCGCAGTTTCCTTTAGTACTTCATATAGGCCAATATAAGGTATGTGGAAATTTGGCAACCGATCTTCATAATATTTTTCCCATACTCTTTTTAATGAGAGATTATTCAAGACACATTCCTCCTTTATGTGTCACATATAGTCTTTTAATATATCTCTTGCAATAATTAGCCGTTGGATTTCATTTGTGCCTTCATAGATTTTCGTTATTCTTGCATCACGATAATACCTTTCAACAGGATAATCAGCGACGTAGCCCATGCCACCATGAATTTGCACTGCTTTGTCAGCCACTCGATTAAACACTTCAGACGCGTAAAGTTTAGCCATTGAGGATTCTTTCACGACCTTTCTGCCTTGATCGACTAAATGAGCGGCTTTTAATGTTAATGTTCTTGCTGCTTCTGTTTCTGTTGCCATATCAGCTAACATCCATTGAATCGCTTGGTTCTTTGCAATTGGTTTACCGAACTGAATACGCTCATTCGCATATTTCGCTGATAATTCAATGAGTTTATCACAAGATCCAACTGCCCTTGCCGCTAACCCAATCCGTCCTTCACTTAAAATAGTTAGTGCAGCTACATATCCAAGACCCACTTCTCCTATAACATTTTCTTCTGGCACTTCACATTGATCAAACAATAATTGTGCAGTATATGAACCTTTTAAACCCATTTTTTTATCCTTTTTTCCTACTGTAAATCCAGGAAAATCTTTTTCTATTAAGAAGGCAGTAATCCCCTTTGCGCCTTTGTCTTTATCTGTAACAGCAAAGACCGTAAATACATCAGCTACAGGCGCGTTCGTGATGAAATGTTTTGACCCATTAAGAATCCACTTATCTCCCTTTTTCTCTGCTTTTGTCGCAAGATTAGTAGCATCAGAACCTGCCCCAGGCTCTGAAAGGGCAAAACAAGCAATTTTTTCTCCTGATGCTAAAGCAGGTAAGTATTTTTCTTTCAAGTAGGGAGAGCCAAGCCTTACTAAACCTGTACTACCAATACCTGTGTGTGCACTAATTAAACTAACAAAACCATTATGCGTGCGACCTAATTGTTCTAATACAGCGGTTTTCCCAACCATGCCAAGACCAATACCCCCATACTCTTCTGGTATACTCATCCCAAATAATCCAAGTTCCTTCACTTGCTGAACCAAAGAATCTGGTATACGGTCTTCATCTTCAATTTGTTGTGCTAAAGGCTCTACTTCTTTCTCGACAAATTGGTGAACCATCTGCACGATTTGATCGATTTCTTGGTTTTGAACTGTGAACATAAGATCACTCCTTTGTTTGCTTTATTAATATAGATGCAAAAACCATGCCATCATTTTTAACTCATGATAAATCGTTAATGAATAGCTTTAACACAAGTTATATAGTTATTTTTTCCGCATCATTTAAATCAGCAAAAAAGTAAACGCTTACTTTTTTGATTCAAAAAAGAATAGAGTTGATTCACTAATGAATCAACTCTATTCCATACTTTTTAAGCTTTCTTGAAATTGTCGGTTGGCTTGTATGCAAAGCGGATGCGAGCTCATAGGTTGTTGTACATTTTTTTAAAGCTTTCATAATAGCTTTTTTTTCTGCTGCTTCTACTACATCCTTTAATGTCTCTATTTTGTCATTTTCATATGGAAAATCTATTTCTCGCTGATATTCTGGTGGAAGATCATTCATTGTAATGATAGACTCTTGTGAGACAATAACCAATCTCTCAATTAAGTTGGCTAATTCACGAATATTGCCTGGCCATTGATAATGGTATAAAAATTTTTTTACATCATTATGTAGATCTTTGTTGAAATGATACTTTTCGTTCGTCTGTTTTAAGAAATAATTGATTAAGGGATAAATATCCTCCCGCCGGTCCTTTAAAGAGGGGATTTCAATGGTAATTACATTTAAGCGATAATAAAGATCTTCGCGAAAACGACCTTTATTCACCATCTCTTTTAAATCTCTATTAGTCGCAGCAATAAGCCTTACATTTACATTCTTCGTCTTCGTTCCGCCTACCCGTTGGATTTCCTTTTCCTGAATAACTCTTAACAATTTGACTTGTGAAGCCAACGGTAATTCCCCAATCTCATCTAAAAATAAAACCCCTTCATCGGCTAGTTCAAACATCCCTGGTTTCCCTTGTTTATCTGCACCTGTGAAAGCACCTTTTTCATAACCAAATAACTCAGATTCAATTAATTCTTCTGGAATCGCACCACAGTTTAGTTTAATATATTTGCCCTTCATTCTTCTATTGCTTGTTTCGTAAATATATTTAGCAAGAACATCTTTTCCTACGCCTGTATCACCAAGAAGAAGAACTGTGGCATCCACATTAACAATCCTTTCGGCGGTTTCGTATACATGCTTCATTTTTTCACTTTCTATGACAATTGATTGCTGATGTATGTTAATGTTTTGTTTTAACCTTTCAATTTCTTGACGGTAAGAGAGGTTTAATTTATTTGCTTCTTTTAGAGCATTTTGTAGTTCAATCAACTGTGATAAATCTCTAATATTTGTGACAACACTTTCTACTTCACCAGTATCGTTGAAAACTGGACTACCTGTAAGGAGCAACGATTCATTGCCAGCTCGATTAAACTGGACATGTGAAATCGTTTCTTTCTTTTCTATCACCCTTTTCGTTAACGAACTCTCGAGAATGCCTCTTTCAATTAAAGCATCGACCTTTTTGTTCATATAATAGTCTTTTGGGATCCCTGTAATTCTCTCCATTGCGGAATTGGTTAAAATGGTATTACCGTTTCGATCGGTTAAATAAATACCATCGTAAGAGTTTTCTATGATTGCTTCTAGTAGCGTATTTGCCTTCATCAAGTCACTTACTTTATTCATTAATTGAGACAATTCGGAAGATAGAACCCCTATATATAAGTAGTGATGTTGTCCTGATTGACTTCTGATAAACAGAAGAAAATCTTCATCCGTTAAAAAGGCAACCTTTATCTTTTCATTACCATACGCATTCCATCTAGGAAATAGGTCGTCGATATACGTGGAAGGCTTCCCTTTTATTAAGATACGTAATGATTCGCTCATAGAAATAATTTCACCAGTGAGCGTTGTCTCTACTGTCAATAAAAGACTACGATTCTGTACAATCATCTACTATCTTCACCTCTTCATATGGTAAACAAATAGAGGAAATAATTTCACTATATTTCCTCCTTGCTTGGAACGTAATTAACTATTCGTATCGGCGGTTTTCTTTGTGTGCTGATCAAAAAAAGAGAGAACTTCTTCAAACACAAGCTGCTCATTTTCTTTTTTAGAAAATCCATGTCCCTCATCTTGTAATAAAATATACTTTACTTCACGTCCTTTTTTCCTCAATGCTTGCACAATTTGATCAGATTCCTCCTTCACTACACGGGGATCATTTGCTCCCTGAATAACGAGCATCGGTTTAGTCATAGCTTCCAAATAAGTAATAGGGGAGTATTCAGTGAGTTTTTCCTTATCTTTTAAGGGATTTCCAACCCATTGATCCATAATCGGTTTCCAATCTTCGGGAACTGATTCTATAAACGAAAATAAATTAGAAGGTCCGAAGATATCGACCACCGCTTTAAAATACTCTGGATGTCTACCATGTAAAAGTAGCGCCATATATCCGCCGTAGCTTCCGCCCATTAATAGAATGTCACCTTTCTTTGTATAACCTTTTTCAATTAGCCACTCTATACCAGCTATATTATCTAACCTAGGACCATCTCCCCAATCACCCTCTACCATTTTCATAAAGGACAGGCCATAACCTGTTGATCCTCTAAAATTAGGGGCAAAGATGCTATATCCATGATTGATAAGAAACTGAAAATAGGAACGAAAAGATTTTCTCTCTGCGGCTTGCGGTCCACCATGTGGCCAAAATATAACTTGGCCATTATTTACCTCTTTATTTGCTTCAAACCATAATGCTTCAATTTCTAAATCATCAAATGAAGGATAGTAAATCGTTGCCGGCTCGACAAGCTCAGATTCTTCCACACCTGGTACGCGATATTCAGTTAACTGCTTCCACTTTTCACCCTTTTTCATTTGATAAATATTGTGCGGTTTAATAGCGCTTCTTCCTAAAAGATATAAATTTCCTGAGTCATGAACAACTAATTTTTCAATGATATCACAAGGAATTTCTACCTTTTGTAAGGTATTATGATCTAATGAATAAGCATAAAGATAATCCTCCACTCCTTTTTCAGAAGTTAAATAGATGATGTGATTACTCTTATCATAATGAATGGATGAGAAACTTTCATGGTCAAGCCCGACGACTTTACGAAATTGCTTTGTCACGATATTAAATTCAGCCAAATAAGTGAAATTTTCTTTAAAGTTGGTGATCAAATAAATTGTGTCTTCCGCGGTAAACAAAGATCCAGTTACTGTATGCGCCTCTTCCTCTTTTTCAGTTAAACAAAGCTTTTCACGTTCCGTATGTACATAAGCGAGAGAATGCGTATTGGCAAATACAGTAGATGAAATATAACTCTCTTCATTTGGACTCCAACCATCTAGAAACGTCATACCTTCTTTACCCTCTAGGAAAAGTTCTTCTTGCTCTGTTTCTATATGATATCTATAAACATTTAAATAAGTTGGGTTATTTTTAGCCGAACTATAATATAAATACTGGCCATCTTTTGATAATAAGGGATTAAAATTCCTCGTTTTTTCATTATTGATTAGTTGTTTCAATTTACCACCACTTGGATGGACTGCATAATATTGCGCACACTCATCCCCATCTTGATCAAAACCCGCAAGTATAAACTTGCCACTCTTATCATAGAGGAGCCCCATGCACACTTGATTTTTGAATGTTAACTGAACTGGAAATTGTTGTGGCAAATTCATTGCCCATAAATTATAGTAGCCATTTAAATTTGTACTAAACACTACTTGGGACTCATCGGAATTAACGACAAAATCATTAATGCTTAACGTTTTTAGAAACTGATCCATCTCGGGTTTTGGAAATTGAATCATAGAGTTGCCCTCCCTATTAATAGATTATTCTTATTATTCAGTATACCACACTCTATTTTACCAATTAAAACCAAACAAAAGCGAACATAGTATGACATTTTTATTTCAAATCTACTTGTTTGCAATAATTTCGCCGTAAATGCTCAAAATACCGATAGGAGGATGTACAAATGAACCTTCTTTTTTATATATTTTTTCTTTCTTTTGATTGAAAAAGGTTCAATTGGTCATTCTGTTAATGCAGCGTGTTTATTTTAAACTTCCTTCATTATTAATGTAAGGCATATAGAAAGAGGATACTAACTATGATTAGACTATTTGGAGGGCGAATTTTCAAAACAGGCATTTCTGTCTTTATTACTGCATTTCTATGTCAGCTATTCACATGGCCACCAACCTTTGCAGTCATTACCGCTCTCGTTACGATTGAGCCTACGGCGAAAGAATCCATTCGCAAAGCACCAGCAAGATTTCAAGCTTCTTCTATAGCAGCTTCTTTCGCCGTTTTATTTACCTTTATCTTTTCAGATAGTTCGTTGGCTTACGCACTAACAGCCGTTTTCACTTTGATGATATGTACGAAGTTAAAGCTAGAAGATGGTCTACTTGTAGCCGCTTTAACCGGTATGGCCATGATTTCAATTGTACAAGAAGCTTATATGGCAACATTGTTAATGAGACTTGGAGGTACGACGCTAGGTTTATTAATATCAACTTGTGTAAATATATTTATTTTACCCCCGAATTATTTAGTAAAAATAAGCAAAACGTCTACACAGTTATTGAATCGTATGGAAAATATTCTTGTATATGTAACAAACAACATCAAACAAGGAAATAGCAGCAGAAACGAGGTCAAACAAGTCATTGCAAAGATTGAGGAAGAAATAGCTCATTACCAACAGCTGATACAATATCAAAAAGATGAATGGCGCTTTCATAAATTTTCTAGGAAGGATGTATTTTACCTAAGGCAGAAAGAAAGGCATTTAACTATCATAAAACAAGCGTTTATCCACTTATTCCAGCTTGTAAACCTTTCTTTGAAAGAGCTTACACCTTCACCCTACTTAATGCGATTATTGCAAGATACTATACTGCATCTGAAACAGCCATCCAAGCAACCTAATGAAGAGGACTATTTCCATTTAAGGACACAATATACATTGAATGACAACCACCTTAAAATCGAGGAAAATATGCTCGCCATACAACAGCTCATCATGCAGTATCAAATGAATGAAGAAAAGTTAAGAAAACTAGATGAGAGAATAATGAATGTAGAAAATACGAGTACTTAAGATGTATTTATGAGAGCGTATGGTACAGAAGAGGATTTTATTTTGCAGCCTTATTTAAAATTTAAATGTAGTTAGTAACTGTTATTTTCCGTTATGAGAAGGAACTATTACTTTTAAGGCGTACTCACTCTTGGGGTTTCCTCTGAGAGCAGTGTTTCTCTCATTTACGTTACTTTTATTCTTGGGGCTTTTTCTAAAAGCAAGAATCCGCCCCTTGTACCACTCTTCTTACAGCTTTAGGAAAAAATGAATTTCCCTATTATCCTCTTTTACAATTCAACAAAAAACCACAGATCACTTAATCTGTGGCACTCTTTTCTATATTTATATTGTTCAACATTCATTGCATAGTGTGTACCCTGACACCTTATATCCTTTTCTTCTAAGAAATCGAATGCTCATGTTTTTTTCTATTTTTGATGAAGCAATAACGTGTACGCTCTTTCCATCGATTTCATGATAAAAGCGATGGAGATAAGCAATTGGAATATGCAGACGATGATGAGCCTGATCTACTTTTTCATTATAGTCCCTCACATCAACAATCCGAACATCGCTTTCTTGATTGTCTTGTAACACTTGTGCCTTCACACCAAATACCGGCAAATATCTACTATATATAAAAGTCAAAAGTAAAATGATTAAGAGTATACTAATAAACGTAAGCATTTTTCCTCCTAGGATGTTATATTCACCCTCATATTCTATACCCCTATTGGTATGAAGTCAACAAGAAGAACTCACCCTTCATATATCAATTTCTAAGCGTCATTTATTTTTTCTAAAACCTACAGCTGAAAGCTATTTTTTTATCTCACTTCCATGTTTTGTAAAAGTAAGTAATAAGAAAAGAACAAAGCTAATCAATAGGATACTTCCTCCAACAATATAAAAAACCGTATTAATCATCTCTGGCATAAAACCTGGTTTAAAAATAAACATTGCCATTCCGGCAGTTAAACCAATTGTGCCGATAATGGCAGTAGTGACATGTAATTTTGCAAGGAATCTTAGCTTCGGAGTAAATAATTGATAATATACCGCCCATGCGAAAAGTGATAGCCAGCCAACAACTAAACTATGAGCATGGATGGGTTTGAAGGCATAACTCCCTGCTCCGGCCATATGTGATCCTAGAAAAGCACCTATCACTGCAAAGATAGCAGAAAACCTAAGTAATATTTTGCTAAATTTATTCAATTGACACTCACCCTTTTCATCTTCATTCATTTGATTTTATTTTGTCATCATATGTCCTATCTCACCTTTTATGACTGACAAAAATAAGGTTATAGAATGAATATGAACGGAGTATGAACAATGGTTTACAATAGAAATGTTTTGCTAATTCGATTGGTTTGGTAGCATAATTGTAAAAATCGTTCCTTCTCCTTCTTCACTTTCGACTCGTACTTCTCCTTGGTGAAGATCTACGATTGAATAAACAATGGAAAGTCCTAACCCAGAACCAGCAATGGAACGATTTCTAGAAAGGTCGGAACGATAAAAACGATTGAAAACCTTTTTCATTTCCTCCTGATTCATACCAATACCATTATCCTGAATTTGTACTTTTATCCAGCCCCCCTCTTCTTTAAGAAGGATGGAAATATCTCCATTTTCCTTTCCATATTTAATGCTATTTGTGAGTAAATTTTCCCAAACAGAATAGAGCAAGGAGGGGTCCCCTTCGATCATACAATCAGGCAATGAATAACTTAGCATCATGCCTTTGTCTTCTAAATGCCACTGATATTGTTTAATCACTAACTTTAGTTGTTCACTCATATTAAATGAAACGATATTAACCATATCTTTCCTATAGTCGATAGAAGATAATAATAATAATTGATTTGTTAAATCAGACAAACGGGTTACTTCTTCTTCCATCATTGTCATTTGATTCATTTCTTCATCTGTTCTTTTCTTTTCCTTAAAAAGATGTAAGTAACCTTTTATATTAGATAAAGGGGATTGAATATCATGTGAGATATTTGTAATAAATTCTTTGCGCATTTCATTTGCTGCTTCTAATTTTTTCGTCATTTTCATAAAACTTTGAGTGAGAGAACCAATTTCATCTTTTCTATTAGTAGGTAACTCAATACTGTACGCTCCATTAGCAATCACTGTTGTTGCTTCATTTAACTTTCTAATCGGCTTTACAATATACTTTGTACTGATGAACACGAATAAAATACTTAATAAGAGGATACCAATCAATAACCAAGCAAACATCATGTGCATTTCGCTAAATAAAAGGGAAATATCAGGTCTGAGAAAAAGAGCATACTCCCTCTCTTGATAAGTAAATGGTACACCGACAGTATTTTTAAGTTCGTTAGCAAAAAAACCGGTCACAAATGTAGCATGTGGAAAAAGGTTAATACCGTGATAAATCCGACCATTCAAAACTTGTTGAACAGCAGCACTACTTAAATTATGTTCGCGATACTCCGCTCCATAAAAAGATTCCTCTCCAAGACCATCAGTTACAAATATTTGATAACCAAAAGAGCTGATATGCGTAAGATATAGTTCCTTATTGATTTGTGGATTCTCCTCCATGAAGGTAATCGTAGCTTTCGCCATCTCTGTCACTTTGGCATCGTTTTTAGGCTTTAATGATTGTTGATAATATGCATTGCTCAAGATGAATGAAATGACACTACTTAGAAGCATAATACAAATGGTTGTGAGAGCAATTTTTGAGTAAAGTGTTTTCATTTGCCTATCTCCAATGAATAACCGATACCGCGAATCGTTTTAATGATTACATCTACCTCTAACTTAGATAAGCGGCTACGTAAACGTTTAATATGTACATCAACAGTCCTTTCATCCCCAGAAAAATCAATGCCCCAGATTTGTTCAATTAATTGCTGTCTACTGTATACTCTATTTTGGTTAGCAGCCAGAAAATATAATAACTCAAATTCCTTCAGTGGTAATAGATAGGCTTTATTGCTCACTTCAATTTCATAGCTTTTTTTATTGATATATAATCGGTCGAGCATGATACTCGTTGTTCCTACCTTTCCATATCTTCGTAATAATGCATTGACACGGAATAATAACTCTTTCGACTCAAATGGCTTTACCACATAATCATCCGTACCGACTGAAAATCCCTTTGCTTTATCATCTAATTGTCCCTTTGCCGTAAGCAGGATAATCGGGAGGTCAAAATCTCTACGAATTGTTTTTGTTAGTTGATAGCCATCCATGTTCGGCATCATTATATCTGCAATAACAAGATCGACTACTTCCGTTTCTAATATTGCCATCGCATCCTGACCATCTTTTGCCTCAGTGGTTTGATAGCCTTCTTTTTGTAAACTATCCTTCATTAAATAACGAACATGTTGATCATCATCAACAATTAAAATTTTTTTCACAAGAAACACCTCTTCTTCTTAAAGCTTATCATTTGTTCAATTATTAAGAAGAAATAATAAACCTTGCATATGATATGCAAGGTTTATTATAAAACTTATAATTCATCAAATCCATTATCGACTTGATTCACTTTTGTATATTGTCTTGATTTTTGTTCGAAGAAATCAGATTTGCCTTGATCTACCTCTTCATAAGCAACAATCCAACGGAGTGGATTTTTACGGAATCCTTCAAACGGTCGTTCAAATCCTAATTGATTACTGCGGACATTGGCATAAAATTTGATGTATGCTTCAAGGTCAGTAATAAGAATACCATCCATTTTATCACCGATTACCTCACGTGCCCATTCAATTTCGAGATCTGCAGCTTTTCTGAAAGTATCTTTTACAAATTGTTGCAATTCTGGTGTGTCTAATTCAGGATGCTCGTTTAAGATTTCTTTAAAGATTTTTACAAATAAATCAACGTGAATTTGTTCATCACGATTAATATAGTTAATCATCGTTGATGTAGATACCATTTTTTGATTTCTCGCTAAATAATAGAAGAAAGCGAAACCTGAATAGAAGAATAAGCCTTCTAATACTACATCATAAACGATTGATTTTAACATATTTTCCGCCGTCGGTTCTTTTACAAAATCTTTATAACCATTTGTAATAAAATCATTTCGTTCTCTTAATGTTGGTTCTGTACGCCAATAATCGAAGACTTCATCTTGCTTACTTTTTGAAACAATCGAAGAAAGAATATAAGAATACGAGTGATTATGAATAACTTCTTGTTGTGCAAGAATAATCATTAACGCTGAAAGACTAGAATCTGTTAAATAATCTGCTGTCTTCCCAGCATAGTCAGTTTGAATGCTATCTAGTAACGCTAGTAAACCGATAATCTTTAAAAAGGCTTCTTGTGCGTCCTCAGATAACTCAGGGAATTGCTTAATATCTTGAGACATATTAATTTCAAATGGTGTCCAGAAATTAGATAACATCTTTTTATATTTAGGGTAAGCCCAGGAAAATCTTACATCATCCCAGTTTAAAACGTTCGAACATTCTCCATTAATAATACCTGTTGAACGGTTTGGTGCTTCATGATTCATAATGGGACGTTTATTTAAAGTGTTCATTTATTTCATTCTCCTCTCGGTGAAATCAGCTAGAGCATGATTCACAATCTTCAATATCTGTGGAAGTAGAACGTAAATAATACGTTGTTTTCAGCCTGTTTTTCCATGCGGATACGTGAAGATCTAATAATTCTTTTGCTTTAATCGTATTTTTAATATATAGATTAAATGACACAGCTTGGTCAATATGCTTTTGACGTTTCGCATTTTGAGCAATGCTCCATTTTTGATCGATATGGTAAGCAGATTTATAGTACCACGTCGTTTGAGCGTTTAGGTCTGGTGCAGTTACAGGAATACGATAGTCTTTTTTCTCTTCTGAGTATTGCTTGTTGAAGATTGGATCAATACTCGGTGTGCTACCTGCAATTAATGCAGTTGACGCATTAGGTGCTACCGCTTGTAAATAGCCGTTTCTAATTCCTTTTGCTTTCACTTTTTCCATTAGTCCTTGCCAATCAAGTTCGCTATCACCATTCAGGTAATCTCTTTTTTCGAAATAGGCACCTGTATGCCAATCTGAACCATTGAATGCTGGGTAGGCTCCCTTTTCCTCAGCTAGATTCATAGAACTTTCAATCGTTAAGTAAGCAATTTTCTCGTAAAGTCGGTCTGCAAATTCTAATGATTCAGGGCTTTCCCAAACGACCTTATTAGTAGCTAATAAATGATGCCAGCCGAAAGTACCTAAGCCGATCGCGCGATATTTTTTATTCGTTAACTGCCCTTGGATAACAGGGATTTTATTAATATCAATTACATTGTCTAGCATTCTTACTTGAATAGGAATCAATCGTTCTATGACTGCTTCATTCACTGCTTTGGCAAGGTTAATAGAAGACAGGTTACATACGACGAAATCACCAGGTGTTTTCTCGATGACAATTTTACCATCTTTTGTATACTCTTCTACTCTTGTTGTTACACTTTGATTTTGAACGATTTCAGTACAAAGATTTGTGCAATAGATCATGCCAGCATGTGCGTTTGCATTCATACGGTTCACTTCATCCCGATAGAACATAAATGGTGTTCCCGTTTCTAATTGACTGCGCATGATAGACTTCATAATATCGATAGCAGGAATTTCCTTCTTCGATAGCTCTTCATTATTGACGCATTCTAGATATTTCATTCTAAAAGTACCTGCACCAACTTCTTCATCATAATAATCTTCTAATGAGAAGCCCATTTTTTGTCGAACTTCATGTGGGTCAAATAAATACCAGTTACTACGCTCTTCTACTTTTTCCATGAATAAATCAGGTAGACAAACACCGGTAAATAAATCATGTGTACGTAATCTTTCATCACCATTATTTAACTTTGCATCAAGGAAAGAAAAGATATCCTTGTGCCAAACGTCTAGATAAACGCTAATTGCTCCTTGCCTTTGTCCAAGTTGATCGACACTTACAGCTGTATTATTTAGCTGTTTCATCCATGGAAGCACACCAGATGAAGCGCCTTTGAATCCTTTAATCATACTACCTCTACTACGAATCTTACCTAAATAAACGCCGATTCCACCACCATTTTTAGATAGTGCAGCAATGTCTGTATTACTGTCATAAATCGAATCTAGACTATCATCAACTGTTTCGATAAAGCAGCTAGATAGTTGTCCCCAGTTCTTACCTGCATTGGATAAAGTTGGTGTAGCTACAGTCATAAATAAGTTACTCATTGCCCAGTAAGCTTCTTTTACTAATTGCAACCGATTTTTTTCTTCTTGATGCATAAGAATCATTGCAATAACCATCCAGCGTTCTTGAGGCAACTCAAAAATTCTCTTTTGGCGATCTTTCGCTACATAACGATCGGTAAGCATTTTAATCCCGAGATAAGTAAAGAGCTGATCTCTTTCAGGGACAATTTCTTTGCCTAATTCATCAATTTCTTCTTTTGTATAACTAGATAATAAAATAGGACTATAAATATCAAGATCACTTAATTGTTGAATTAAAGTATGAAAATCACCATAGGCCTGGCCACTGTACCCTCGGTTCTCCGCTGCTTGTTGATAAATCTTCTTTAAATATAAATGGGCAGCCACATATGTCCAATCAGGTTCATTAACATTTATGTAAGAAAGACATTCTAGTATTAACTGATCATAGAAACTATCTAACTCTAAGTGATTTAATTGTTCCGCACGCTTTTCTAACGCACTAATTGGTAAGTTGTTGAATTGTTGATATAATTGTTCAAAATTGACTGTCGTATCAATCATTGTTTTCAAATTTCTTCCTCCTTCAAACTATTTCTATCAAATTTAGGCATAAAAAAAACCGCCCCAGTTACACCTTGAGCGGATCAAACGACAGTATAAATACAAGTGTACAATAACACTCTTTTCATCAACTGTCGTTTCATCTTCTCAAGCCCCGAAGAATTGAAACTTATGATTAAGAAGGCAGGTATCCTGGCTTGTGTATCAATCTACTAAGAGCCTTCCCATTCTTTCAAAAGAACAGTGGTTTCCTCTTTTCGTCACACTTACAGTTGCGGGTACAGCTCCGGCTTATCCGGATTCCCATTTTAAGTCCATTTGGACTCCTTCAACCAATTACTATATGTAGTTGTCGAGAAGTAAAAAAATAACTATATATTGTATCTGAGATTGTATGAGTAATCATATCACATCATTTCATAGAATACAATTTATTTCTTTTATCTAAATTTAAAATATACGTTTCGTTCTTTTAGCGGTAAATTTGAGACCATAATAAATAATAGCATTTCTTATTTGTGTAAAAAAGTCTTGAAATCCATTAAAAATTGTTCAAGCTGACCAACTCTACTTTTTTACCTTCAAACGAGTAAGCTTAAACCAGAAAAGTAATAATTTTTTGGTAAATAAATTAAAAAATCGCAGAAGTATTGAAATAAATTCAATGGTGGTAAAGTTGTGGGTCAAAAAATCTATATAAGTATATGCCATATTAAAAAGAAAATAATTTACCTCAAGGGACAAATTTTTTTATCCATCTCCTACATACCTTCTATAAAAAGAGAAAAACAAACTAACTATTTAATTAGCTTGTTTTTCTCAATCAGTTTTTTGATAGAATGTTTTATAGAAATTCATACGTAACTTGTCATCTTTATCTTACACGTTGCAAACGAAGTGCATTTAATACAACGGACACAGAGCTAAACGCCATCGCAGCACCTGCTAACCATGGTGCTAAGAAACCCGCAGCTGCAATAGGAATACCGATTGTATTATAACCAAACGCCCAAAAAAGATTCTGTTTAATATTACGAATGGTTTTTTTACTCATCATGATTGCATCGGCAATACTATTTAGATCACCACGCATAAGTGTAATGTCTCCTGCTTCCATGGCAATATCTGTTCCTGTACCAATAGCCATGCCGATATCGGCAGTTGCTAATGCTGGGGCGTCGTTAATACCATCTCCTACCATCGCTACCTTTTTCCCTAGACTTTGCAGCTTTCTTACTTCTTCTGCCTTCGTTTCTGGTAAGACTTCTGCAATGACTTTTGATATACCTACTTCTTTAGCAATAGCTTGTGCGGTTAACTGGTTATCTCCAGTCATCATAATAACTTCTAACCCCATATCATGTAGCCTTTGAATCGCTTCGTTTGATGAATCTTTTATCGTGTCAGCTACAGCAAGAAGGCCTTTTGCTCTACCGTTAATAGCCACAAGCATTGCTGTTTTTCCTTCACCTTCTAATTCTTTCATTTGTTTCGAGAACCAAGAGGAGTCTATCCCATTCTCTTCCATTAATCTAACTGTACCAATCAGTACATCTTTTCCTGTAACTTTCGCAGAGATACCATAACCTGGTAGCGCTTCGAAATATTCACTTTTTATTTTTTCTATATTTTTCTCCTCTAACCCTTTCACAATGGCTTCAGCAAGAGGGTGTTCAGATGACTTCTCACTCGCAGCAACAATGGAAAGAAAATGGGCCTCATTTGTTCCAGGCTCGACTATGATATCGGTTAATACAGGCTGACCATTTGTAACAGTACCTGTTTTATCAACCACAACAGTTGTAATTTCATGTGTCATCTCGAGATGCTCTCCACCTTTAAATAGAACACCCATCTCTGCTGAACGGCCAGACCCTGCCATAATTGAAGTAGGTGTCGCTAATCCTAGTGCACAAGGACAAGCAATAACGAGCACAGCAATCATTTTTTCTAACGCACTAGCTACATCACCCGGTTGCAAGAAAAGAAACCATATAAAGAAGGTAACAAGGGCAATAGCTACCACAATGGGAACAAAGATGCCCGAAATCTTATCGGCTAACCGCTGAATAGGTGCTTTCGAACCTTGTGCTTGCTCGACTACTTTAATAATTTGCGCCAGCGCTGAATCTTTTCCAACCTTTGTTGCTTCAACGGTTAAATGGCCATTTTTGTTTACAGTTGCTCCAATTACTTCATCACCAGCTTTCTTATCAACTGGCACACTTTCTCCTGTTAACATTGATTCGTCAACAGCTGAATGTCCTTCAATGATTACTGCATCTACAGGAATTCTTTCACCAGGCTTAATGATAACCTTATCGCCTTGCATAACTTGCTCAACTGGGACAATCGTTTCCTTCCCTTCTTTTACTACAACGGCTTTTTTAGCCTTTAAATTCATTAATTTCTTTATTGCTTCTGATGATCTTCCTTTTGCACGTGCTTCAAATAATTTCCCTAACAAAATAAGGGTAATAATAATCGCACTCGTTTCATAATAGAGCTCAACATGATGACCATATGTTGCATTCATCGATTGTAATGTTAGAAACAAACTATAAAAGTAAGCTGCAGAAGTACCTAATACAACAAGTACATCCATATTCGCGCTACCAGATTTCAATGATTTATATGCACCAGTATAAAATTGCCAACCGATAATAAATTGTACAGGTGTCGCCAAAATTAACTGTATCCAAGGGTTCATTAAAAAATCTGGTAGAAAAATGAATGAGGTGAATTCAAAATGCCCAACCATCGTCCAAAGTAATGGTAGAGAAAGGATAGCAGCAGCGATAAATTTCCTTTGCTGCTTTTTAATATGCTGTTCCCTCACATCATTTGCGCTGGCAGTTGTTTTTAGCGAAGCGCTATACCCAATCTTATCTACCTTTGCAATGATTTCCTCAACTGAAACCTGTTCAGGATTGTATTCAACAGTACCTGTTTCTAAAGCTAAGTTCACGTTTGCCTGCGCAATACCGGGCTGTTTATTTAAAACTTTTTCTATTCGCGCCGAACAAGCAGCACATGTCATTCCTGTAATATCAAACTCAGCTTTCTCTAAAACAACTTCGTAGCCTAGATCTTTAATCTTCTGCTGAAATGCATGTTCTCCTACTTTTTGAGGGTTATAGGAAATGGTTGCTATTTCAGAAGTGAGATTCACATTCGCTTCGTTTACACCATCCATTTTACTTAACCCTTTTTCTATTCGAGCAGAACAGGCAGCACACGTCATTCCCGTAATTGGCAAATGAATTTTTTGGTGAGAATCGTCTTGATTAGACATATGCTCCTACCACACCTTTCTTTCAATACTATACCCTACTACCCTATACAAACACTTAAAATAAATCGTGCAAAGCTGCACGATTAAGATTTAACTTCATAACCTTGATCATCAATTGTTTCTTTAATTTGATCAAGCTTTACAGATGAAGCATCAAAGGCAACTTTGACTTCTTTTTTATCTAAATCTACTTTGACCGTGTCTACTCCTTTAAGTTCACCAACACTACTTTCTACCGCTTTCACACAGTGACCACAAGACATTCCTTCTACATGTAAAATTACGTTTTCCATGTTTAAAATCCTCCTATTTTTTCATTAATTTTTGAATTGTAATAAGAAATTCATCTAACACTTCTTCGTCACCTTCATTTATCCGATCAATGACACACCCTTTTAAATGACCTTCAAGTAAAATTTTAGCGACACTATTTAAGGCAGATTGTGTTGCGGATATTTGTGTAATCACATCATCACAATACGTATCTTTTTCAATTAGACCTTTAATACCTCGAATTTGTCCTTCGATACGATTCAATCGAGTGACTAAATTCTTTTTTACTTTATCTGAATGATGACTGCGTCTATCTGCATGCTCTAGGCACATTGTTTCTTCTTTTACCTTATCTTCTTCATATCCCATTGAATCGCCTCCCTTACACACATTATATTATACCCCGGTACCCTATGTAAAGTGAAAGAAATTTTAAATATGGTTCATTTCTCCACTATAAATAAAAAGGTAGGTAGCAGTATCTACCTACACTCTAACATGTTGAATTGTAATTACACTTCATTAAGGTCTGAAATATCTACTTCTGTTCTTTCTTCTAACGGAATTCCTCTTAAATGAACTGTAACTGTTTTATCATCTTCATGTAACTTATCTATCCATACAGAAGTTCCATTGTATTGAACTTCTACATCACTCGATGATGAAAGTATTTGTTTTATCCTCTTTGTTTCCATATGATTCACCTCTCATAATTGATAAATATATTCTTTAACATTTTAGCCTTTTTATACATTTCGAAAGGAACTCATTTGTTGATGAAGGACTTCTCGACAATATACAATTAAGGTTACTAAGAGATGAAAGGTCTTAACAATGGATTGATTTTAATTTATTCCCTTATATCGTGTAAGTTGAAAGGGAAAAGGCAAAATTGAATAAACAGAAAAGAGATGAGTTTTCATCTCTTTTCTACTGAAATATTTCAAAAGCTCTTCTTTTACATATTGATCTTTTCTTTTAGAGGAACGGCTGGACCAAACAGTTCAAGATGAATATGCGAATTTTCCACACCTAACATCAATAATTGTTCTTTCATATTTTCCATAAAATTGATAGGACCACATAGATAGTACTCTGCTTCTTGACTAATATGTTGCTTTAAATCCTCACTATCTAATCTGCCCACGTCATCACTATATTTTACTAGGAAACGCCCCTTTTCAATTCCTGCTATCAACGGCTTCACTTCATCTTCAAACGCATGTACGTTTTTGTTCTTACAACTATGAAGGAAACTTACTTCTCGCTTTGTCCCTTCTAATGCATGAAGCATACTCAATAATGGTGTGGTTCCAACACCACCACTGATTAATACCACGGGTGTCTCTGCTTGGGATGATAATACAAATTCACCAGCTGGTGCACTAACATCCAAACTGTCTCCTATTTGCACATGGTCATGTAACCAGTTTGAGACTTTACCCTGTTCTTCTCTTTTGACAGATATACGATACGTCTTTTCTGATGGTTTACCTGATAAGCTATATTGACGGTTATGGTCGTACTTTTCGCCAGCTATATTTACCCGAATCGTTACATACTGGCCAGGTTGGTGGGTTGGTAAAGTCATACCATCATTTGGCTCAATATAAAAAGAAGTGATAAGATCACTTTCAGGTACCTTATTTACTACTTTAAAAGATTTAAATCCAGCCCATGCTGATGCATTGTATAACTCTTCTTCTGTGGAAATAAAGATACCGGCAATCACTTCATAAGCCTCTGCCCACGCCGTAATAATGTCTTCTGTTGCTGCATCACCTAGAACTTCTTTTATCGCTGCTAATAGATGTTCCCCGACGATTGGATAATGCTCCTTCTTAACCCCTAAGCTTCGATGCTTATGAGCAATTGTAGCAACTGCCGGCGCTAATTCTTCTAAATGTTCAATATGGTTAGCTGCTTGAAATAATACATTAGCGAGGGCTTTAGGCTGTCTTCCCTTCTCTTGATTAGCATGATTAAAAATGTTAAGTAGTTCAGGATGTTCAGCAAATAATCGTTTATAAAAATGCGTTGTGATAGCGGTTCCATGAATTTCTAATACGGGTATGGTTGATTTGATGATTTTAATCGTCTCTTGTTTTAACATTAATATCTCCACCCTTTCAATTTAAAAGCAATATTTTAAATACATCTTTAAAATATACCGTTTCCAAATTTAAAGCAATATTTTAAATACATCTTTTAAAAAGTTGTCACAATTGGTTCCATATCAAGCAATATGTATAATAGAACTATTAATAGAAAAAAGGTGTGATTCATAATGCGTCTTACCAACTACACGGATTATTCATTAAGAGTTCTCATATATTTAGCAACAATTGAAAAAGACCAGCTGACAAATATTAAAGAAATTGCAGACACATATCAAATCTCTAAGAATCATCTGATGAAAGTCATCTATCAATTAGGGAAAAATCAATATGTTGAGACGATAAGAGGAAGAAATGGCGGCATTCGTTTAGCGATGTCACCTAAAGAAATTAATATTGGTGAAGTGGTCAGAAAAACCGAAGAAGATTTTCATTTAGTTGAATGTTTTGATACTAATAACAATCATTGTGTCATTTCACCTGTTTGTGGTCTAAGACATGTATTAAATAAAGCATTAAAAGCGTATTTAGAAGTACTAGATCAATATACATTAGCTGATCTAACGAAGAATCAATCGGCATTAGCAGACTTTTTATTTAAAAATAAATTTTAGATAGCAGTGCATTCTCTCCTACCAAGTAGGGAGATGAAATAATAAAATAGCGGCCTTTAGTCCGCTATTTTTATTACAATCGAGAACCTAACGCTAAATTGAAGCGAAATTAACATTGATAGCAATTTCAATCACATTGCATCCGAGATGAGATACATTCACAATTATCGGCTCAGTTCCTCAATTAGCTGACTTACACAAAAAATTAATACAGAGTAAAACCTTGTTCCTCGCACAAAAAATGAGCGAACCCCTAAAAATTAGGATTCGCTCATTTCCATTACATCGCTTTCTTTCTTTTCTCCTTTTCTCTGACAGGCCAAGCTTCTACCCCTGTTAGACCAGGGATATCCTCTTGATAAAATTGCGGTTCCAAGCCCGCTTTCCGTTGCTGCATATAGTTTTTCAACAGCTTAACTACGATAGGCGATAACATCGTAATGGCGGTTAAATTGACAAGCGCCATGATACCCATTGTTAAATCTGCCATTCCCCAAACAATTTCTAAATTAGCAATTGCACCAAACATGACCATTCCTAATGCAGCTACCTTATAAGCATGATGAAATATTTTACTCTTATGAATGAAATTCAAGTTTGCTTCACCATAATAATATGATCCGATAATAGAAGTAAAAGCAAATAAAAAAATAGCAATACCGAGAAACATTCCACCTATTGTACCAAAGTGTTCCGACATCGCTGCTTGAGTCAATTCGATACCTGTTAAGCCTGAAGCATAGCTTTCGGAGGATAAAATGATAAAAGCAGTAGCAGAACAAACCAATAAAGTATCAAATAATACCCCTAGAGCCTGAACGAAGCCTTGTTTTACTGGATGAGATACAGTCGCTGTTGCAGCTGCAATCGGATCTCCCCCCATTCCTGCACCATTGGAGAATAATCCGCGCTTAATGCCATTAACAATAGCAGCAGCTATCCCTCCACCAATAGCCTGCTCAAATCCGAATGCACTTTTAAAAATAAGAGCAAACATTGCTGGTAACTCAGTAATATTTGAAGCAACTGCGAATAAAGCTAACAGAATATAACCAAAAGCCATAAACGGCACGATTAAAGAAGAAATATCTGCTATTCGCTTAATTCCTCCAAATACTACTAATCCTGTTAAGAAAACAAGAATGATACCAATATAAACAGGCTGAATGCCAAATGAATTCTCCATTGCAACAGCGATCGTATTACTTTGTACAGCGTTAAATGTCGTACCATACGATAAGATAATCATTGTGGAAAATAACACAGCCATCCAAGGAAGTTTTAATTGCTTCTTGATATAATATGCCGGCCCACCTTTGAAGCCTACACCAGTCTTAACCTTATAAGTTTGCGCTAACGTATTTTCTACAAATGAGCTAGCACTACCAATAACTGCAATTAACCACATCCAAAAGATTGCTCCAGGACCACCTAATACCATCGCAATAGCTACTCCGGCAATATTACCTGTACCTATTCTCGTTCCTGCACCAACAAAAAACGCTTGTAAAGGCGAAATAGTTTTTTTAGACTCTGTTGTAACGGTTTCTTTAACAAACAGTAACCTAACCATCTCACCAATATGCCTGACTTGAACAAACTTTGTTCTTATACTAAAAAACAGCCCTGCAATCACTAACACAAAGATAAGAACATAACCCCATAATACCTCATTACTCATATTCACAATGTTTTCAATAAACTCCATCAAATCCCCCTTTAATATAAATGAATACTTACCATATTTATTAAAAATTCTGTCTTTTCACCCCCTTAAGATATCTACATACCCGTTCTTACAATAAATAAACCTATATTGATAAAGTTTTTAAATAAAATAAAAAAGAGTGGTTATCAAACAACCACTCGTCTTATCCTGTTCATTCAATTATCCCTTGACTTAACAGAAGCCAAAAAATAACAGAAGAATATTATTTGTTATAAAGACTATTGTTATTGACTACTTGTAATTCTTTTGTTGTTGCTACCATTTCACTCTCACAAATTGGGCATTTTGGTGTACTTTTAAAGTTGTCTCTCACCCAAGCATTACATGTTTCTGAGGAACATTCCCAAATTTTAATCTCTTCAGTCTTCACTTCTTCCATGTTCTTTCTTCCAAATCCCATTGCCATTATCAGGCACCTCCTAAAGGTAGAACATATCATCCGAAAAAAATAAAAATCACTCGCTATGCCAAACCAGTATGGTCCTTTATAACAAGTGTGTGTGATATTTTTTACTTAACAAATATTAGTATAGCACATTTTTTTATCCTTGTCAAAACAAGGAAACTTTCACTTTAACATGTTGTCCTATAAAAAACAACCTTTATGTATGAATTATAGTGGAAAAAGTGTATAATAGAGACGCTGATTGCTTTAAAGAAAGGATGAAGACATTTGCATATTTCTAGTTATACGGTGGAAGAAATCAATGATCCAACTGGTATACTGTCTGGAGAGAGGTACGAATTCTTTTTAGATATTGATGTTGATGAAGATGATGAATTATATTTAGAACAAGGTATTCGCTTGCGCGTGTTATTTTATAAAGGTGAAGACGAAATGAAGATACTTAATTATCACTTCCAAGAGAATAATAATGAAGAGATTTTGGAATTTGGATTAGAAGAAGAAGAAGAAATATTAGTGACTAAATTCTGTAGTCAACATCTCAATGCAAATGAAGAATAAATCATAAAATGCCTAGGGTTAGCCCCTAGGCATTTTTTATGATTATTCCTCTACTTCTTTACCTTCTTCAATGATATGATACATTAAATGGGCAAGGTGATGTATTGGACCATACACTTCTTCATCCTCTTGCTCTTCTTCGTTAAATTCTAAATCATTTAAATGCAAGGCAACAAACTGGTAAAAATCCGGCAATGAAAAACTGTAACAAGCGGTTGGCTCTTCTTCTTCGCCTTCATAATGAAGAACCATATACGACTCTTGTCCATCCTTATTAAGACCATCAAAGTAAACAAAAAAGCCAATATTCGTATCTAATTCAAACAGGTGTCTTGTTCCACCTTCTGTCATTCGGTTAAAATCTTCCTCTGATAGTTTGTTTACATTCATTTCATCCACTTGATCTTCTTTATGGAATTGTACTTTAAATGATTGCATACATCTCCCTCACTTTCTCTATATGATGATAGCATAAACACCTGTATTATCCTATTATTACCTTCGTAATAAAAAAGAAACTTCTTCATTTTAATTTTTACAGATATAATAGCTTAAAGGAGTGCGAAGAAAATGGATAAACATGAGATCTATCAGTTGCAAAAAATTTGTGAACAACATGATGAGATCATACTTAAATTAAACTTTGATATGATAGAGAATACCCAAACCGAAACACCTTTGTACAAGCACTATATTGATGGTCAACTTATCGGTTTTGTTGCACTTTATCCATTCGGGTCCAAGCTTGAAATATGTGGTATGGTCCATCCTCATTATCGTAGAAAAGGAATATTCTCTTCATTATTTACGGAAGCTTTGCCGATGATTGACCACTATCAAGAAGTACTAATTAATATACCAGGTCAATCACATACGGGTACGACCGTTATGTCTGCATGGAAACAACCGTATGCTTACACAGAATATCAAATGGTCTATGAAGGGGGTCAACCGACAAAACAAGAGCAACGAAATATTCATCTCAGAATCGCAGAATTAGCAGATTCTACTTTCTGCAACCGACTCGATCAACTATGTTTTAACCTTTCAGAAGAAGATGCTAAAGCGATCAATGGTGATTTCAACTTACATAGACAAGATCATCAATTACTAGTCATTTGCGATGGTAATCAGAGAGTCGGTAAGATACGTCTCCAAATAAAGGATCATCATTTATGGATATACGGGTTCGCGATTCATCCCAATGAACAAGGTAAAGGGTTAGGAAGTGAAGTATTGCGTCTAATCATTGAACAATACGAAGCTCGTTATTCCATTCACTTAGAGGTTGAGGTTAAGAATAACCGGGCACTCATGCTTTATAAAAAGTGCGGATTTACAGAGTGTGGCAGTCAGGATTATTATCACTTCAATAAAAACCATAGATAGGTACTCACATTCGTTGTCATCCGAATGGATTTCTATTTAGTCCTCATCAAATACAGCGGTGGAGTACTATTAACCATGAATAAAAGAAAAAGATCACTCCTCAATGGAATGATCTTTTTTGTTTGTTTGAACATTTGTATTATAGCTTTGTCACATTTACAGCTTGAGGGCCACGTTGCCCCTCTTCTATATCAAAAGACACTTCTTGTCCTTCATCTAATGTTTTAAAGCCTTCAGTTTGAATTGCAGAGAAATGTACGAATACGTCATCTCCACTTTCTTGTTCAATGAAGCCAAATCCTTTTTCTGCGTTAAACCATTTTACTTTACCTGTTGCCATTTTTTCTTTTCCTCCTAAACATTTGAAAACTCACAGGAATAATCTCCTGTATTTCCTAATATACCACAATTTACTTTATTTTAATCAATCGCGGCCTTTATTATTATTTTTTACACGACGTCTTTCGCGACCTTTATAGTCACGTCCGCCCCCTTTACGATCTCTTCCACCAGATCTCGGACGATCACCAAAGCGACTACGATTACGCCCATCTCTATTTTTAGGTTTTTTCGAACGAAGTGGCTCAACCGCTGTAATTTTTACAGGTGTGACATCTGGATCTTTTGTTAATAATTTTAATGCTGCTGCCAATACTGTCACTGAATCTGTATCTTCTAACAACGATTCTGCAATACGTTTATACTCATCGTAGTCTTTCTTATCAATCGTATTCATTAAACGATTAATCGTCACACGTTGGTTACCTGCAACAACATCTTTAAACGTTGGCACTGGTTCTTTCTTCATTTTTGTCTTTGTTACATTTTCAATAATTTTCAAGTGATCGATTTCTCGTGGAGAAACAAATGTAACAGCTAAACCTTTATTCCCCGCTCTCCCAGTACGTCCAATACGGTGCACATAGCTTTCAGGATCTTGAGGAATATCAAAGTTGTAGACATGTGAAACGCCTGAAATATCTAGTCCACGAGCGGCAACATCTGTTGCTACCATAATATCGATTGTTTGGTCTTTGAAACGACGAATAACTTGATCACGTTTTGCTTGTGGAATATCACCATGAATACCTTCTGCAGAATATCCACGTTTAATTAATCCTTCTACCACTTCATCTACGCGTTTTTTCGTTCTACCAAATACAATCGCAAGTTCAGGAGATTGAATATCTAATAAGCTACATAACACATCAAATTTTTGTTTTTCATGCACTTCGATATAAGATTGTTCAATATTTTTTACTGTTAACTCTTTTGCTTTTACACGAACAATTTGTGGATCATTCATAAACTTCTCAGCTAGAGTTTGAATACGTCTAGGCATTGTTGCTGAGAAAAGAAGCGTTTGGCGTTCATGCTCAATTTCACCAAGAATTCTTTCAATATCTTCAATGAAGCCCATATTTAGCATTTCATCCGCTTCATCTAGAACAACTGATTTAATATTGTTTAGACGAATGGTTCTTCTTTCAATATGATCAATTAAACGGCCTGGTGTGGCAGCGATAATTTGCGGGCGATTTTTAAGTGCGCGAATTTGTCTGCCAATATCTTGACCACCATATATCGGTAAAGTCCTGATTCCTTTCACTTGTCCAATACGATTTAATTCTTCAGCCACTTGCACAGCTAGTTCCCTTGTTGGGGCAAGAACCAAACCTTGAATGCCATCTTCTTTCGTTACTTTCTCTAACATTGGGACACCAAATGCCGTTGTTTTACCAGTACCTGTTTGAGCTTGACCAATCATATCCGCACCAGCTAATGCGATTGGTAGTGATTGTGCTTGAATAGGTGTTGGCTCTTCAAAACCCATATTAGAAAGAGCTTTTTCTAGCTCTGTACTTAAACCAAAATCCGAAAATTTTACCAAGATAAATCCTCCTTGTATTTCAAACATACTTCAAAATAATCTATAGTATGAGTGTATCCAGTTTCCATTAATTTTTATCAATTTATAAGCAATAAAAGTAAAATCATTGTAACGGTATAAGAACGGTTGGGGAGTAGTTCACATAAAAAGGTGATGCATGAAAGGCCATGCATCACCGCATTATTATGCTTTTACAACGTTTGCAGCTTGAGGGCCACGGTCGCCATCAACGATTTCAAAAGTAACTTCTTGACCTTCTTCAAGAGTTTTGAAACCTTCAGATTGAATCGCACTGAAATGTACGAATACGTCTTGTCCTTCTTGAGACTCGATGAAACCAAAACCTTTTTCTGCGTTAAACCATTTTACTTTACCGTTATTCATGATAATACCTCCAAAAAATAATCACTAAAAAGTCATAATTATATAAGCTTATAGAGAAAAGTGGAATGCCTCGTACTTTAATTTTCTTATGAAGTTAAAAAGGCCGTAACTACAAGAAATGAAGAGTACAATCGCCTACATTTCTTGCAGTTACGACCACTTATCCAAATAATATATAACGAACTTTACAGCGTATATTTTATAATACATTGTTTTGTCGCTAAATGTCAATAGTTATTTCTCACTGAACCGTTTTCTCTGCTGAAGCTACAGTGTGTTTTAATAACATAGATATCGTTACAGGGCCTACTCCACCAGGGACAGGGGTAATGGCAGATGCTTTTTCATAACAGCTATCATAATGAGCATCGCCAATATTTCCTGGGTTGTATCCCGCGTCTAACACTACAGCCCCTTCTTTTAGCCAGCTTCCTTGAATAAAATTAGGTTTCCCAACAGCTGCAACAACAATATCAGCTTTGCTTAAATGTTCACTTAAATCCTTTGTTTTAGAATGACAAGTCGTTACAGTTGCATTACGATTGAGTAGTAATGCAGAAACAGGCTTCCCTAAAATAGGACTTCTTCCAACCACAACTGCATTTTTCCCTTCAACAGGAATGTCATAATAATCAATAATTTCCATAATAGCAGCAGGTGTACAAGATGGATAAACACCAAAACCAAGTGCTGTTTGACCATACCCCAGACTGGTGACACCATCCACATCCTTTTCGATGTCAATCGCTTCAAATGCTTTTCTTTCATCTATATGTGCAGGTACTGGATGTTGCAATAGGATACCATGTACATTTTTATCATTATTCAAATCCTGAATCGTTTCTATGAGTGTTTCAGTAGAAATACTTGCATCTAGATGTATTCTCTTTGATAGAATACCCAGTTTTTCACAGGCGTTGCCTTTCATGCGTACATACGTAGCAGAAGATGGATCATCTCCCACTAAAATAGTAGCTAAGCAAGGCGTTACTCCTTGTGCCGATAATTTTAATACTCTTTCTTTTAAGTTTTCTTTTACATCTTTCGAAACTTTTTGTCCGTCTAGTATCGTTTTTTCTTCCATGTCCATTCCCTCCGAAATAAAAAAGAGATAAGGAAAACTCACCTCTGCCCAGACGACCGGCTAAACATAGACGCAGCTCCCCAGCGGTTATTTCCGCAATGTCGTCAGTTACTGCGATTTCTTCAGCTTCCTTTTTATTATAACAGAAAACACATATGTTTCAATAAAAAATGCGCTTATTGTTCGCCTTTTTGAATTTACGTCATAGGCTATTTTATTACTCTACATTTGATTATTGGTTGATTATTGCATAATTTTTGTTGAGAATCAAAAGTAATGCTGAGAACCACATAAAGGATGGGGAATATATCTTAATCAACGCTATACGACGTTATCTCTATTATAAGGAATAAATCAAAAAGCGAACCGCTTCAATGACGGTTCGCTGGTTATATTTGAGATTATTAAATTTCAATAAGTTCTTTACCTAAAACAACGAAAGCCCTACCTCTCTTCCATCCTTGCAACCCCGAAGCTGCGCCAGTGAGAATCAGGTTAAATCTTCATTTGTTCTTGAGAAAAGTAACTCTTTGTTGAATTGTATATTGGGGTTTAATTATTGAAGTAACCATATAAAGTTCATTTATGGGTAAATAGAAGATGATTTAAGAAGAATTTCAACTTACTTATGAAGTTGTCCACAAAATAGTTCTTAATTATAAACCTTGCTTAGCGAACTTTACTCTAAAGAGTAACTTTCACATCAAGAAAAGCCGTATGACTACCGACTATCTTTCTATCTCAAATACCACAATCTATTATAGTACTTTGGTAGATACATGTCAAATTCATTGGTTTTTTACGACAGGATATGAGAGAGACTCACTATATCCCGTCGCCACCCACGATTTTTTTTACCCGTTGTTTGTCGCCCAGTCAATCACTTCATTTAGTTCGTTCGTATATGATTGTGTTTGTTCAACTGTCCAGTCAAGCTCATCTGCCATGATCTCAATGATCGCCTTTTTATATGTGAACACACACTTAATGTTAAACAACAATGCGCCTGTCCGGCGGAAAAAAAAGTCTACAGGCGAAACAGCCATTTCATAATCAAGTGCATATTTTAGCTCCAACCATAAGACTCGTGGGATTAGATGCTCTCCTTTATGATATTGCTTAACCAAAGAGAATAAAACCGGCGCATTTGAACCATAACGCCTTAAGAGATAAAGAGACTCTTCTCCATTTAATCCAGCTTTTATCCCATCCTGTTTCTTTGATTCGATAAAAGTAGGGAAATATTTCGCTCCACCTACTCTTCCACCTGACAACGGTAGATGTTTTGTCATACTTTTTGAAAACAATAGTTGATATTCTTCTTTTAACATAAACGAAACTTTGTCTACAATTGTCTCGGCCATTTTTCGGTAACCTGTTAATTTACCACCAGCAATCGTAATTAAACCGTGCTCTGACACCCAGATTTCATCTTTTCTCGAAATTTCTGACGGTGACTTTCCTTCTTCATGAATAAGTGGACGCACACCTGACCAACTAGATTCGATATCTGCTTCTGTCACCTTCACATTTGGAAAAACCCCTTTAATTGCGTTCAGCAAATATTGCCTATCTTCATCTGTTATCGAAGGATGCACAGGATCACCTTTATAAAAGGTATCGGTCGTTCCAACATAAGTTTTCCCTTCCCGTGGAATGGCAAAAATCATTCGACCATCTTCACTGTCAAAGTAAATAGCTTGCTCTAATGGGAAAATAGAATGATCGATGACAATATGAACACCTTTTGTTAGTTTTAAAGATTTATTTTTCATTTGCCCATCTTTATCTAAAAGCTGTTCCACCCAAGGACCGGTTGCATTCACGCATTTTTTTCCGAAAACTTGAAAAGACTCATTACTTAGTTGGTCTTGCACCTCAACACCAATAATCGTTCCATCCCTATAAATAAAGTCAGTTACTTTAGCATAATTAATCACATCAGCTCCTCGATGAGCGGCTTCTTTCATCACTTCAATAGTTAACCGTGCATCATCAGTCCGGTATTCCACATAATGACCACCACCAAGTAAACCTTCTTCTTTCAATAATGGTTCTTTTATTAGCACCTCTTCTTTATTTAACATTTCTCTTCTTTCATCTCTTTTAACTCCCGCAAGGAAATCATAGACCTTCAACCCAATTGATGTTGTGAACTTCCCGAAAGTTCCTTTTTGATAAAAAGGTAAGACCATCCATTCTGGTTTTGTAATATGAGGGCCGTTTTCATACACAATCGCCCGTTCTTTTCCTACTTCAGAAACGACATGAAATTCTAATTGTTTTAAATAACGTAGACCACCATGCACAAGTTTAGTTGAGCGACTTGACGTTCCTGCAGCAAAGTCCTGCATTTCAATTAAAGCTACTTTCATCCCTCTTGTCACAGCATCAAGGGCAATTCCAGCTCCTGTAATACCTCCACCGATAACAACGAGATCATACTCATTGTTAGTTAAATGCTGAATGGTAGTAGAACGATTTTTCACAGAAAATTTCATTTTCGTACCCTCCTGTTTTTTCAAATGGTGAAGTACCTTACTTAAATGCCATTGTTGCGT
The DNA here is from genome assembly GCF_044790165.1 of Cytobacillus kochii. Taxonomy (NCBI): domain Bacteria; kingdom Bacillati; phylum Bacillota; class Bacilli; order Caryophanales; family Bacillaceae; genus Cytobacillus; species Cytobacillus kochii. Next base: position 2,726,295 of record NZ_CP085254.1, read on the forward strand.
TGATTGCTGTTTGCCAGCCTTGATACAGTTTATCTCTTTCTTTTTCATCCATTTCTGGTTGAAATTCTTTATCTAGATCCCATTTCTTGGTAAGTTGCTTTTTGTTTTCCCAAAAACCAACAGCCAAGCCTGCTAAATATGCTGCTCCTAAAGCTGTCGTTTCATTAATCTTTGCCCGTTCAACAACTGTATCCAGTAAATCTGCTTGGAATTGCATGAGAAAGTTATTTTTTGCTGCACCGCCGTCCGTCCGTAAAGAAGTGATATCAATCCCCGAATCCTCAATCATCGCTTGTAATACATCCTTCGTTTGATAGGCAAGTGACTCCAAAGTGGCTCTTATAAAATGTTCCTTTTCCGTTCCACGAGTTAATCCAAAAATAGCTCCCCTTACCTCACTATCCCAGTAAGGTGTACCTAAACCAACAAATGCAGGTACCATATACACACCTTCTGTTGATTGTACTTTTGTTGCGTAATCTTCACTATCCTCCGCATGCTTTAACATCCTCAAACCATCTCGTAACCATCCAAGAGCAGAACCGGCTACGAAAATACTCCCCTCAAGCGCATAGGTGATTTTACCATCTATCCCCCATGCTATCGTTGTTAAGAGACCATTATCTGAATGTACTGCTTTTTCACCTGTATTCATGAGCATAAAACAGCCCGTACCGTACGTATTTTTTGCCATACCTTCAGTAAAACATGCTTGACCAAATAAGGCAGCTTGTTGATCACCTGCTGCGCCGGCTATAGGAACTGACTGACCGAAAAAATGATAAGGAGCCGTTTCTGCATATATCTCTGAAGAACTTTTCACTTCAGGCATCATAGAATGGTTTGCCCCAAATAAATCTAACAGTTCTTCATCCCATTTCAGGTCAAAAATATTAAACATTAGAGTTCTTGCCGCATTTGTATAGTCCGTGACATGAGCTTTGCCACCGGATAATTTCCATATAAGCCATGTATCAATGGTCCCAAATAATACTTCCCCTTTTTTCACCTTTTCACGTGCACCTTCCACATGATCTAGGATCCACTTCACCTTTGTTCCAGAAAAGTAAGGGTCAATTAATAGACCAGTCTTTTGACGCACCTTATCTTCCAATCCGTCTTTCTTAAGCTCTTTACAGATGTCGTTCGTTTGTCTAGATTGCCAAACAATGGCATGGTAGATGGGGTCTCCTGATTCTTTGTCCCATAAAACTGTTGTTTCTCGTTGGTTCGTAATACCTATACCGGCAATTTGAATGGGAGTAACATTTGCCTCTGATAAAACACTAGCAATCACTGACAGTACACTTCCCCAAATTTCATTCGCATTATGTTCCACCCATCCAGGTTTCGGAAAATACTGTTTAATCTCTTTTTGCGCACTATGTACTGGTTCCCCTTCATGATTGAATAAAATTGCTCGAGAGCTCGTTGTTCCTTGATCTAATGAAAGAATATATTTTTCCAACATTTTCCTCTCCTTTTATTTATTAAATATATGCTCATACATATGAAAAACCATAATTGAAAGCATTAACCAAATCGCTCCGACCAAAAAACCAGCCGCTACGTCACTAGGGTAATGGACACCTAAATATATCCTACTTAACCCAATCGACAAAATCAGTAACCCCATGATGATTGCTACAGCCCATTTCATACTTGTCTTTTTAGCTACATGAATGATGACAAAAGCGAGCGATCCGTAGAATATAAACGAGCCCATTGAATGTCCACTTGGAAAGGCATAGCCAGTTTCTTCAATTAATGGAAGGATATCTGGCCTTTCCCTTTTAAAATAGTGCTTAAGAGTCCAATTTAAAAGAGCCCCTACTCCCGATGTCAAACAAATATAAATAGCTAATGCATACTTCTTTTTTAAGACAAGAAGGACTATTACAACAACTGTGGCTATGACAAACCACAGCACAGAACCTAGGAAAGTAAAACGATCGATAAATGTGGTTAATGCAGGAGTTACATTTTGCTGGACAATATGAATGACCTCCATATCAAACCAAGCAAGATCATTGTTTGTGTAATCGAAAACGATAAACAAAAACATACCTAAAAATAGAATGAATAGTATGATGTTTGTCGTTATGTATAAGGTTGATTTTTTCATTGCCCATTCCTTTATATTTTTTAGGAAGTTGGAGAAGTCTAGACTTCTCCAATTGAATAAACAAAACTATGCTTCCTTCTTTGTCTTTGTAGCACTCGTTGATTTTTTCTTTTTTGACTTCGTCGTCGTTTTTTCTTTTTTCGGTTGTGTTGGTTTTGTTTGATCGATGGATGCTTGCAATGCAGCCATAAGATCAGTAACATTGGATGTCTTTGGTTGCTGTTGATTTGTTATTACTACCTCTTCCCCATTTTTCTTTGTTTCAATCAGTTCTAAAAGTGCTTGGCGATATTCATCTGTATATTTCTCAGGTTCAAATGTTGTCGTTAGTTGGTCTATCAATAACAATGCGGTGTCTAATTCTTTTTTGGCTATTTTTTCTTCTGCAGGAATATTAGGCACATCTGCAAAATTTCTCACCTCATCAGGAAAATGGATGGTTTCCATTACTAAAGTATTGTGAAAAACTCTTAGAAGGGCTAGCTGTTCTTTTGCGCGAATGATGATTTTCGCTATCCCTACTTTTTCAGACTCCTTCAAAGCTTCCCTTAACAAGGCATACGCTTTCGATCCACTATCTCCTGGAGATATATAATAAGATCGAGAAAAATATATCGGATCTACTTCATTGATTTTGACAAAATCTAAAATCTCCACTGCTTTATCTTCATTTTCTTTTTTTAACGCTTGTAATTCCTCTTCATCAAGTACGATAAATTTCCCTTTCGTGTACTCATATGCTTTCACTATATCACTTTGTTCAACAGGTTCATCACATACAGGACAAACTTTCTCATACTTAATAGGCGAATGACACTTACTATGCAAATTACGCAATTTAATATCTTTATCTTCAGTTGCCGCATGCAATTTGATCGGGATATTGACTAAACCGAAACTAATGCTTCCTTTCCACATTGTGTGCATCAGAAAACCTCCTCCATTCTTATTAATTGTATTTTTTCTCTGAGGATTATTCATATACACGTACAATGTTGGTAAGATTAGCTACATCTCTTTTATATCTCTTCATTTAACACTGTCTTTACAAAAAAACAAGCATTAAAAACAATAAACACCACAGCTAAATCTGTGGTGTTTGTGAAATCTGAGCCATTTTTTTAATAAACCGGATAAGGTGGGTATGGTGGATATACAGGATATGGTGGATAAGGCGGGTACACCAGAGGTGCTAATAATGCGCCACCTAATAAACCTGCCGCTACCCCACCTAAAAATGGACCACCAAAACCAAAACCAGGTCTCCCAAAGCCGGGACCTCCAAAACCGGGACCTCCCCCAAAACCAGGACGACCACCATAAGGCCTTCTATATAAGTGAGTCTGTGTATATGCCGGGTAAAAGTGTTGATTCACCCTATAACCTCCTCTGTCGTTCTCTTTATATACTCCTTATAAACTATGTAAAACACCTAAATTTGCTGTAGGCAAAAACCTATCCGAAAACGATTTAAAAAACAAAAGACTGAATAACTGGTTGCCTCATTGTATGATCTTTTGTCCACTCTAAGAATGTAACCTTCACTTTTAAAATCGGAGATAGCCACTCATGATTTTTCAATAATCCGCTATAATTATGAAACGGACTTTCTCCCTGAAGAATTTGGTTAGTCACTTCAGTCACTTCACGCCAATCCTTTAAAGTAAGCTTGCTCGAGCCTGCACTACCGATATAAATCAGCTCACCCTTTTCATTATATATACCTAAATCAATTGAACGAATAAGTGCTCCATTATAAGTTACCCCTCCAACAACAGCAATAAGGTCCTGTTCTTTTTTCTTTTTTAACCAGCGTTCATCTTTTCCTCCTAATAGATAAGCACTATATAAATCCTTACAAACAATGCCCTCTAATCCTTGCTCTATGACAGCATCATATAATGATTGACAGTCTCTAAAACTTTGGACGATTTGAATCTCATTTGTTGGCTGGATGATTTCCATTAACATCTCCTGGCGTCTATATAACGGGGTTTCAATCAGCCATTTACCGTTAAAATATAAGAGGTCAAATATCATATAAGTAATAGGAATTTCTGTCTGTAAATGATTGATTGTTACCGTATTCTTCCTCCGATCTCTTCTCATCACATCATAAAAAGAGGGAACACCGTCTTGAAAAGCGATTACCTCTCCATCTAAAATGAAGGAATTCCCCTTAATTAATGAGGGTAATTGATGTAATTCCGGATATTGGATGGTGCGCTCATTTCCTTTTCGATTAAAAATCCTTAAATTCTCTTTTTCATAATAAGTCAATATCCTTGTACCATCCCACTTTACTTGCGCTATCCATTGATCGCCATTTGGAATTTCATTTGTCATTTTTGGTTCAAAAGGAATAATTGGCTTCATTGGATCGATCCTCACTTGTATGTCTTTTTTCAATCTAACCATACTATGACCATGTGTAATAGGTTTTATGAATGTAAACCAAAATGTAGAAAAAGGATGGTTGAAGGTCATATGAGGAAAAAAGGTCGTTTCTTTATTACTGGCTGGAATATTACAACTAATCAGTTTGAATATAGTATCGTATATCAAAATAAAGTAAAGGCAATGGGCGAATTTTCCGAAGGTCTAAATGAACAAGAATTGGCTATTTTAGTCAGCTTGATTCAAAAGAATGGAAAAAAAGTAAATCAAGTAAAATACAGCATCTCCCCAAGCATTTGTATTCAACTTTGCTTTCGCGACATAATTGAGGATACCTTGAGCCTCCCTCAATTTATGCAATTCTTACCGAATGAGCAATGGGAAACATGTACTTGGGAGAGATTATTGATAGAAAATGCAAATATCGATTCTTCTATAGAAGTGACCCACCCAGAAAAACCGTTATGGGACAACCCAAAGATCAATAAAGAGCAGCTCATTGCTTATCTTGTTTCCGTCGCTCCACGGTTGTTACCGTTTGTGAAGAATAGATTGTTAACAACCATTCGCTATCCACATGGCTATATCGGGAAAGAATTTTTCTATCAGAAGAATAAACCTGATTATGCACCGTCATTTGTGAATTCTTTTACAAAAGACGAAATCGACTATATCCTTTGTAATGATTTATCTACCCTTGTTTGGCTAGGTAATCAATTAGCACTAGAGTATCATACCCCTTTTGAAACAATTGGCAGCGACCATCCGGTAGATATTGTGTTCGACCTTGACCCACCAGATGAAACACACTTTCTACTAGCTGTTGATGCTGCACAGAAACTAAGTAAGATTTTCGAAGAATTAAATATTATCTGCTTCCCAAAATTAACTGGAGGTAAGGGTATACAAGTACATATCCCAATTATGCATCATCATTTTTCTTATGAAGATACCCGACTGTTTACTTCGTTCATAGCATCCTATTTAGTTGAGAAAAACCCAGATTTATTTACGACAGAAAGAATGAAAAAGAATCGCGGGAAAAAGTTATATATCGATTATATACAACATGCAGAAGGAAAAACGATGATTGCTCCATACTCTCCTAGAGGCAGAGAAGGCGCGATAGTAGCAGCCCCACTCTATTGGGATGAAGTAAATAAACAACTGCAGCGAGAGAATTTTTCACTAGACAACATCCGCAAGTATCGTTTAACTGATTGCTGTCCAATGGCAACCTTTTTCGAAACCAAAAATGACACGATCGCAAAAATTATAGATTCATTAAAAGAATAGACTATACACAAACGAAACTTTAGCCTATGCGATTTTTTTGTGACGGAAGTGAAAGCTAAGCAAATGTGATATGCACGTTATCCAAAGCCAAAACGCATTTAAACGATTGCCTTCTCCGTTTGCATATCACTCAAAAAGTAAACTGATTTGAACGTTTTGCTCATTCAGTTTGCACGACATCAAGGAGCGAAAACACTATGAAACGACCTGCTAATGCCATTTCTACGCGTTATTCAGATGAAAAAAACAAAAAACCGAACCAACACTATTTACTCATAGTGTCGTTTCGGTCCAAAACCCATTTTCTTTCTTAAACATTTCTTAAGCATTTAATTGCTTAGTTAAAAAAGCAGAAGCCTCTTGTTGCAACTTCGCATATTGCATCATTTCTTCAATATATTCTTCGCTATTATCGACGGTAAATGTCCCTGGATGATTTATATCTACTTCAATTGTACATTGATAGACAAAGCTAGCATTACCAATAAGGTCGATTGTAAAGGTATCATTTTGCTTATGAACAACGCAACGGACCTTACCACCGTTGTTATAAACTTCAATCGGCTGCTCATAGGTATTGATCCTTTGCAGACATGTGACTAAACTTGAAGCCGACATCGCTGTCCCACATGCATTCGTAAAGCCCACACCTCTTTCATACGTACGAACAAAAATCCCACCTTCTGGAAGAGGTTTGACGAAACTCACATTTACACCATCAGGAAAGTAATCATTTTCTCCGTTGACATACAAACTTATTTCTTCTTGAATATCTGATTGCATCTGTTCTTTTTCGACAATAGCAACAAGATGGGGATTAGGTACAGAAAGAGCAGTAAAAGCGATATCTTCTGAAAGGTCTTCTATCTTTTCATTGACTAATTGGTGCTGATTGATGTGAAGTGGTAAAGTAGCAACATCAAATGATACTGGTGAAATTTCTACCTTGTAAGTAGGGATATCTTTATAAATATCGCTTTCTTTACTAACATGAAGGGTTACTTTCATCGTATCAATTGTCGCCTCTTTGATTTTCAATTTCTCACAAACATACCTCGCGACACAACGAAGACCGTTACCACACATGGAAGCTTCTGAACCATCTGCATTAAATACGCGCATTTTTGCATCAGCAACTTCACTGGCTAATATAAATAAAATCCCATCCGCACCGAGCTCACTGCCACGATTACAAAGACTAATCGTTAAATTCGCTCGTTCTTCATCACTCCAGCCAAAGGACTGCTCCATTTCATCAATAATAAAAAAGTCATTTCCCGAACCGTGACATTTAATTAATTCTAATTTCATCATAAACCCTCTTTCTCTTTTAGGCTCTTCATTTATCTTCTATACATGTTTTTACCATTGTTCATGTGAATATAAACGTAATATTATTATAACGAGAAAAAGAAAGAGGGAGCAAAGAAAATTAATTTTTAACGAAAATGTTTATTAAAATTACTCATTTCAATCGCATTAACAGCTGCATCCCAGCCTTTGTTGCCTGCTTTTGTACCCGCTCTCTCAACCGCTTGTTCAATAGAATCAGTTGTTAACACACCAAAAATTACTGGAATGCCCGTTTGTAATGAAGTCGCTGCCACTCCTTTGGCTACCTCTGCATTCACATAATCAAAATGTGGTGTTGCCCCTCTAATGACTGTTCCAAGGGCAACAACCGCATCGTATTTGCCACTTTCCGCAAGTTTTTTCGCCGCTAAGGGAATTTCAAATGCACCTGGTACCCACGCTACCGTAATATCCTCTTCAGCCACATCGTGACGCTTGAAGCTATCTAATGCACCATCTAATAATTTTTTTGTAATAAACTCATTGAACCGTGATACAACAACGGCTACTTTCATTCCCGTTCCAATTAAATGTCCTTCTAGTATTGTATTCATTCTACTTCACTCCTATATTAGTTTAATAATAATTGTGATTGCTTATAAGATATTAATTGTTCAATCGTAATCATCTTCAAATCATATTTTTCTGCTACTTTCTCTAACTCTGCTACTCTAGCCATTTCACCATTTTCTTTCATAATCTCGCATATAATCCCGACCGGACTTGCCTCAGCCAATTTCGCTAAATCTACCGCCGCTTCCGTATGGCCTGAACGCTCTAGGACGCCACCATCCTTCGCTATAAGGGGGAAAATATGACCTGGACGATTAAAATCTGATGCTTGTGTTTTGTCGTCTAACATTTTTTCTACGGTTAAAAACCGTTCAAATGCGCTTATACCAGTCGTTGTCTCTTTATAATCAATACTTACTGTAAAAGCAGTTTGATGGCTGTCTGTATTATTAGTTACCATCGGATGCAAGTCTAATTTTTTGGCGATTGACTGCTCAATCGGCACGCAAATGAGCCCTCTTCCCACTGTCGCCATAAAATTGATTGTTTCAGCTGAAGCATACTCGGCAACAGCGATAAAATCGCCCTCATTCTCACGATTCTCATCATCACAAACGATAATCACTTTTCCCATTTTCAAGTCAGCAATCGCTTCTTCAATTGAGTGACTCATATATTCCCTCCTAACTTAAGAATCCATTATTTTCTAATAACTGTTCAAAATTTCTTTCACGTTTCGATGTGTCTGAAAAGGCAAATACATATTTAGCAAATAAATCATATTCAATATTGACAATATCATTTGGCTTTTTTTCACTAATCACCGTTTCTTCAGCTGTATGAGGAATTAACGCAATCGTAAAATAACCATCCCCTACCTCCATCACTGTTAATGAAGTGCCATCAATAGCAACAGATCCTTTAGGTAGAATTAAATGCTGATACTGCTCGGATAGTGAAATTGAAAGATAAATCGCATTTTCTTGTCTTTGTTTTTTAAGAATTTTTCTCGATTCATCCACATGACCACTTACATAATGGCCGCCAAATCTTCCACCTGCTAACATCGCCCTTTCTAAATTCACATTGCTTCCTACTTTTAAAAAGGAAAGCGATGTTGCATGAAAAGTTTCTGGCATCACATCTGCTGTAAAACTTCTTTGTTGGAATTCGGTCACTGTTAAACAAACACCGTTTACAGCGATGCTATCACCGATATGGATATCATCCATAATCTTTGTAGCATTTAACACTAATTGGATAGTAGATCCACGATGAATCGTTCTTTGTACAGTACCAATTTCTTCGATAATACCTGTAAACAGAATGATCAACCTCTCTGCATAAGATTTATTCGTTTAAGTAAAAGTTGGAATTTTCCGCTCGGGGCAAATACGCGGTATCGGGAGAGTTTGTTGAAAATTACAAAAAGAGTTGGACTCACACTTATCGTTATCCCATATCATCACCACCCTTTTTAAAATACTCATGAATAAATAAACCCGTATACGAATACGTATACGGGAAAAGTAATCATGGCCAAATAAACGTCAAAATCACCTGTTTTTGAACGTTTTTACACACACGCATCCTTCTCCCATCCAGACTATACTGTCGGCTTTGGAATTGCACCAAATCCACCGTTCTCATTCCTGAGCCCGGGTCACGGACTAAGAGGTCACCCTCATCACCGCCGGTTGGGAATTTCACCCTGCCCCGAAGGATATTCTATTAAATTGTTGATACTATAAAGAACAAACAGTATCTATTACTTTTAAATAAATAAAGATTCTCCTGCTCTTATTAAAGTATCTAAATATAGGATAAATGTAAATAAGTAATTAATCAATAGAAAGAATGTTAAATAGGAGATTATACATAAAGAAAACTAAAATAAACCATCTCCCTAACATACGAGCCAGAAAAAGGATATTAGTTAAATATCTAATATTATATTTCAAAACCCTACCTTAATTTTTTTCTTTACACCTTATAGATGTCTATTCAACTATACTTAATATAATATACAGTTAAATACATTATTCCATTAAATTACACATAATAGAAGGTACCCTTTTGTAAATAACTATTCATCAAGACATACAGATAACAAACAATCACAAAATCCAACTATAAAAGGAGGTCCATCTAAATAGAAAATTAATTATTATTTTCATCTTTCCTTTAATTCTTAGTGTCTTGGGTGATTTATTCTTATAAGCAACCAGTTGTAAAAAAAGGAAAGAGCTTTGAATGGAACTTAGATAGCGGAATATAGACCTTATCATTTTCCTAACCCTAAAAGGGATGTGGAAAGGAGAGGCCATTTGGTTAGGAGGGATTAAACCTGAAAGGAAGCGGTCACTTTATTCGATAAGCTAAGTGATTTTCCTCAGGGAGATGTTATTGAATTTGTCAGTATCGAAGGCGCCCCGTTGGATGCGAATTACTCTTTACAAATTAAATGGACATACGAAAATAAGGAATTTGATGAGGAAATAAAACTAGAACGAAAGAAACGCTTTTTCATCTTACCGTTTTAACAATATTAACATTATGCATAAAGCTAATAGCGCTATTAATATTGCTGACAGTATTTTTATCTGAAAATAGCTCCAATTCTTTCTATTGTAAATTCATCACACTCCATAAAGTTTGCTTCATTCACAATATTTCAGTGTTCTACTATCTGCAAGAAGGTTTACAAACCGTTCATCATTGATTTGCACACTATTGGCTTCAATAAAAAAAGAGTCCTTATTATTTACTTGAAAATAAAAATTAGTTTTAGCATGTAATTTCTCGATTTCTTTCAAATCTGATTCTAAGCTTTCAATTTTTATATGACCAAATCCATTCTTGTGATAACTAATTTCGGTTAATAAATTCGCATCAGTAAAATTACGGTCATTTAAGCGTATTGTTCCTACATTAGCCTCTTGATAAACAAAGAACGACATCACTTCCTTTATGAAGATGTAAGTTCTCTTAATCTGTTGTTTATGACAACTAAGTAATTTTAATGTTATGGTTTCATTTATATAATCAATCTGTAAATCATCTAAATCCCAGTATTCTGCTTTTTCGGCAAACAAAGTATTTATTCTATTTAGATCGCTAGACATCTTATCACCCCTTTTACTTTTTTCTTTTACCTGTGGAAAGCACACAATCTACCGGCGATATTTCAGTCAAACATCTTCTTTTTGACCTTTTATTCTCCTTTGTTTTCAAGTATCTCAATATACCTTTCAAAATTGTCATTGAATCTTTGTTGTTCATAATGACCATCATTCCCTAAACTATTATCTAGTAGACTCTCAATCGCACCAGCAATAGTACACGATCCCAGTATAAAGCAAATTCCAATAATCCAAGCAGCATTAAGTAAATCTTTCCTGTTTATGTTCATCATTTTTCTCCTATCCTTTAATTGTTGGACATCTAATTACATATAACCGTTTTTTCGGTAATTTCTTAATGACGGTAACACTATTTGCTAATCCGTCTTACAGAAGATTACTCATCTTCGTAGAAAGTATCATACATTTCAGGGAATAGATCTTTTAATCTCCTTATCGTATGCGCATTTGCAACAATATCCAGTACATCAGAACTAATATAAAATAAACAATCGCGATGCACAAAACAAATATAGAGTGACGTGTGACCATCAATCATTTTAAGGGTATAGCGAAAAAACGCAGATGATTTCACGTTCTTTACTGTTGAAAAGACAAAATAACTGCTCATCTCTTCTTGCCAAACTACTTCATTAGACCAATTATTTATTTTAAAAAACCGCCGTAAGTTTAACTTTTCTCTCCTTACCCTTGTGCTATCAATATCTTGATAACCAGAAATAAACGTCATATCTAACTTTTCCTCTATAGGAAATAGATGATGAAATAAGCTTTTCGCTAAACCTGGATGTTGCCTGAATGTCTCTAAACCGAACCGAATTCGATTGTCTTTCACTACTTGAAAATAAGGCGTTGCGGCGTTCGTCATATCAACACCGAAAGTATTTGCAGGGATCATTCTACCACTCGCTTCTTCACAAAATATAATGATTACCATAATTATACACTCATTTCTTACTAACCGCTTATATATTTTTCTCACACTTCTTTCCATAACCTGCGTTCACTTAGAAAATAAAAAAGCACGTGCTCATTCTACCTTTAAGCAGAATCGACACGTGCTTCATTCAATCATTTTCCTTATTTAATTAACTCTAACTCAACAGGAATAAATTCTTCCACCGTTTCACCATCGAGTACTTTTTTGGCTGTTTCTACAGCTTGCTCGCCCATTCTGTCTGGTTTTTGAGCGACTGTTGCTGCCATATCGCCACCTTCAACTGCAGCGATGGCATCATCTGTTGCGTCGAACCCGACAACAATGACATCTTTTAGACCAGCAGCCGTTAGTGCTTGATAAGCACCAAGTGCCATTTCATCATTATGAGCAAATACTGCTTGGAAATCATTATTTCTTTGGATGATGTTCTCCATTACTGTTAAACCTTCAGCACGATCAAAATTCGCCGATTGTTTTGTAGCCACTTCCACATTGTCAGAAGCTTCAATTGCTTCGTTAAAACCTGCACCTCTTTCACGTGCTGCCGATGAACCAGGGATTCCTTCAAGTTCTACCACTTTTCCTTCATCACCAAGTTTTTCGATGATGAATTCTCCTGCCATTTTACCGCCTTCTGCATTATCAGAAGCTACGTGAGCGACAACTTCCCCACCTTCAGCACTTCTATCAACAGTAATAACAGGGATATCTGCATTATTAGCTGATGTAATGGCAGAAGCAACCGCTGCTGAATCAGCTGGATTAATAATTAATAAGTCAACACCTTGTTGAATTAAATCCTCAATATCACTTACTTGTGTTGCTGGGTCGTCTTGTGCATCTACTGTTTTAATCGCATAACCAAGCTCTTTTGCCTTCGCCTCTGCACTATCACGTAATGTAACAAAGAAAGGATTATTTAATGTAGAAATCGATAGACCAATTGTTTTTTCTCCTGATGCTTTTTCATCATTATCAGTTGCTTCATTATCATCAGCCCCATTATTTAATGAACATGCACCTAATAAAGCGACTACTAAAACCAAAGTAAGAAGCTTCCATATTTTTTTCATTTGAGTATTCCTCCTTCATAGGTTTGCAAATCATATATGTTAAGCAGCTTTCTTTCTATCAATTAGTACAGCTAATAGAATGACGCCGCCCTTCACCACTTGTTGGTAGAAAGATGATACATTTAATAAATTCAAACCATTATTAAGTACACCAATAATCAAAGCACCAATTAATGTACCAAAGATCCATCCACGTCCGCCTGAAAGACTTGTCCCACCAAGTACAACTGCCGCAATGGCATCTAATTCGTAGCTTGTACCAGCTGTTGGCTGTGCAGAGTCAAGACGAGAAGTTAACGTAATTCCGGCAACAGCAGCAAATAATCCTGAAATTGCATAAACACCCATTTTCAAGCGATCCACTTTTAAACCAGAGAGCTTAGCGGCTTCTTCATTCCCACCAATCGCATAAACACCGCGACCAAAAGTTGTTTTCTTGAGCAAGAAGTATAAAAATAAATAAGCTAACAGCATCGTAACAACAGGAAATGGTACGCCGAGAAAATAACCTTTACCAATCATTTGAAAGCTAAAAGCATCAGATAGACCAGTTATTGGTCGACCTTCTGTATAAACAAGTGTCAACCCTCTGAAAATTGTCATTGTCGCTAATGTTGCAATAAAAGGAGCGACTTTACCTTTTGCAATAATTACGCCGTTGACAAGTCCCATTAAAGCACCTGCTAATAAACCGAGAAGAACCGCAATTACCGGATCCATACCACTAGCTAACATACCTGCAGTAAGTGCGGAAGATAACGCTAAAATCGAACCGACAGATAAGTCGATTCCCCCTGTCAAGATAACAAATGTCATTCCAAACGCAATTAAAGCATTGATTGAAACTTGTCTTAATACGTTCAGTATATTGTCAGCTGTTGTAAAGCTTGGACTCATAACCGATAAAATAATAATGATGAGCAGTAAGCCTAAAACCGGTCCTAGCTTTTGTATGGAGCCGATGCCTTTACTAATTTTGTTCATGCTTTGTTCCCTCCTGTTGCTGCTTCCATAATTTTTTCTTGAGTCGCATCTGTTTTTTCCAGAATGGCGGCTACTTTCCCTTCATGAATCACCATAATACGATCAGACATGCCTAGTATCTCTGGTAACTCAGATGAGACCATAATAATGGAATGGCCCTTCATTGTTTCTTCATTCATGATCGTATATATCTCTTTTTTTGCTCCTACATCCACACCACGTGTAGGTTCGTCCAAAATTAACAGTGTTGGATCGATTCCGAGCCATTTTCCAAAGACCACTTTTTGTTGGTTCCCACCACTTAAATTCTTAACTTCTTGTTCTGGACCAGCTGTTTTAATTTTTAACTTGTCTATCATTTCTTTGGAGAAAGCTTTTTCCTTTTTAGTAGACATAATGGCACTTTGCGAAAGCGCTTTTAAATTAGGAACGGCTAAATTCTCCCTTACACTTAATCCAAGTATAAGACCTTCATCTTTACGGTCTTCTGTAATGAAACCGATACCGGCAGCAATGGCTTGCTTTGGTGCACGAATGTGTAGTTCTTGACCATTCAAAAATATCTTCCCAGACGATTTCTTTTTTGACCCAAAAATCGCTTCCATAATCTCCGTTCTACCAGCTCCCATTAAACCGGCGACGCCAAGTATCTCACCTTTTCTAACATCAAATGATATATTAGAAAAATGATCTTTCATACTTAAGTTCTCGACTTTGAAAAAAACATCACCAATTGTGGCCGTCCGAGTTGGGTAACGCTCACCAATTTCTCTACCAACCATCATTTTCACGATTTCATCGAATGAGGTGTCTGTGGTATATTTCGTTCCTATTGATTGACCATCTCGTAAAACCGTAATACGGTCACACATTTTAAAAATCTCTTCCATGCGATGAGAGATATAAATGATTGCCACATTCTCTTTTCGCAATTGATCGATAACGGTAAATAATGTATCAATCTCTCTATCTGTTAAAGCGGCTGTTGGTTCATCCATGATAAGAACTTCAGAATTGGCAGCGATTGCTCTTGCAATTTCAATCATTTGTTGTTGTCCAACGGAAAGTTCTCCAGCAGGCTGTTTTACATCCATTTCAATGCCTAAGCGCTTTAAATACTTTTCTGCTTTTACATTCATCTCTCTCGTCTTTAATAAACCGAAAGTACTTAATTCTTTACCTAAGAACATATTTTCAGCAACTGTTAAATAAGGAATAATATTTAACTCTTGATGAATGACAGCAATGCCATTTTTTTCTGCATCTTTCGGTGAAGAAAATACGGCCTTATTTCCTTTATAATAAATCTCACCTTGATTGCTTTCATGGATGCCTGTAAGGATTTTAATTAAGGTCGATTTCCCTGCCCCATTCTCACCCATAAGCGCATGGATCTCGCCAGCTCTCAAGTCAAAATCAACGCCTTTGAGTACTTCCACCGAATAGAAGGATTTATGAATATTCTTCATTTCTATTATTGATGATTGCTTCATTAAAATATCACTCCTGACGTTAAAATGATGTTAGCGTAAGGGGAAGCTTCTCCAGTTCGTATAATCGCCTTTGCTTTTTCCGTTTTTTTCTTAAATGTTTCATGCGAGACATAGCTACAATCAGAGAACTTGTCTTTAATTGCTAAAAATAACGGTTCATTATCTGTTTTAATTTCAGTTGCTAATGTGACACTCTCTATCATTAGTTCTTTTTCAAGCTCATTTAAGACGTCTAAAAAGGAAGGTGTCCCTAGCTTTAGAGCTAGGTCAATTTTTTTTACACCATCTGGGATAGGTAGTCCACAATCAGCAATAACAATTGTATCTGTATGTCCCATATCACTGATGACTTTTGCTATATCACTATTCAGCATTCCTTGTTTCTTCATGATGATTCACTTCCATTTTTTCAATTTCGGCTTTTGTCGGCATCCCTACTTGTGCACCCATTTTCGTTACAGATAAACCTGCAGCCTTTATCGCGAACGTAATTGCCTGTTCTATTGTTAAGCCATCATCAAGGGCAACCGCTAAAGCGCCATTAAAAGTATCTCCTGCTCCAGTCGTATCAACCGCCTTTACCTTAACAGCAGGAATGGTCATAAGTTCCCCGTTCTTAAAGAAAGCGGCGCCTTCATTTCCTTTTGTAATGACAAGCTTTTTTTTCAGTAGTTCCGTTGCCTCAGTATCATTTGCATATGCTTGGAATAACTGTTTCGCTTCATATTCATTCGGTGTGAGGTAGGTTACTAACTCAAACCAATGAGAAGGAATATGATGGAAGGGAGCTGGATTTAAAATGACACCCACATTGCCCTCTGCCGCAATCTCTAGTACTTTTTCTACGGCAGACAATGGAATTTCTAATTGCAGAAGCACCCATTCACTCGCTAGAATATCATCGCGATATGCTTCTATAACATCACTTGTCATTAAATGATTGGCACCAGGTACAACAATAATTTTATTATCATGGTTATACACTGTTATGCTTGCTGTTCCAGTACGTACAGATTTTTCTATTTGGATACTTTCCGTATTGATATGCATGTCATTAAAATAATTCATATACTCTTGACCAAAAGGGTCATCGCCGACTTTACCAATCATTTTCACATTCGCTCCAAGCTTAGCTGCAGCCACTGCTTGGTTTGCTCCTTTACCACCTGGCACAGTAAAAAATGATTCTCCCATCACGGTTTCTCCCATTGACGGGTCTATACTTGTTACCGTGACTAGATCCATATTGATGCTTCCGATTACTGTAATCATCTAATCACTCTCCTTCTTCTGTTTTAATGCGTTGTTGTTTCTCTTATTTTTAGTTCGGTCGGGAATACAATATGATCCTGACCTTCTTCCTTGCCGTTGATACGGTTCAAAAGCATGGTTGCTGCTTTTTTCCCCATCTCATATATTGGTTGAGCGATGGTTGTAATTTCTGGTGAAACAGTTTCCGTCCACTCAATTCCATCAAAACCAATAATTTGAAGTTCTTTCGGTACATTAATCCCGAGCTTTGTGCATGCCTTTAGGGCACCAACTGCCATCACATCATTACCAGTGAAAATAGCATCAATGTCCTTCTGTTCGTGCAGGAGACGAAATGTAGCTTCTTGGGCTGTTTTCATTTGATAATGACCTTCACTTATATACACAGGTCTTTCTAGTGCCATCATGACATCTTGGTAAGCTTTTTTCCTCAGTTGGGAATTGATAATGTTTTCTGGTCCACTAATATGGGCGATTTTCTCGCAGCCATTTTCAACTAAATGCATAACTGCCCTTCTCGCTTCCTGATAATTATCTATCGTCACTGAGGGAATACTTTCATGGAACACACGGTCAAGTGCAACTACCGGGATCTGTAAATTGGCGAGATGGCTTTCATTCATATGATTGGATACAATGATTACGCCATCAATATAGTTTTCCGCCATTTTATTTAAATACATCAGTTCCTTTTCTAAATTGTCATCACTATTACATAGAAAAGTAGTATACCCTTGTGCTACTGTCACATCTTCCACAGCGCGGACAAGTTGTGGGAAGAATGGGTTTGTAATATCAGGGACAATGTACCCAATCATTTTTGACTGCTTTTTAAATAGGCTACGCGCTACATTATTAGGTCGGTAGTTAAGTGCTTTGATCGCTTCTTCCACTTTTTTTTGCGTTTCCTTTTGGACATATCCTTTTTTATTTATCACTCTCGATACAGTCGCAACAGAAACATTTGCATACTTTGCTACTTCTTTAATTGTGGCTATATGAATCATCACCTTACATTTGTTAATACTGTTATTATTAAACTTATATTAAAAGGTAGTATGTAACCCGTTACATATTAGACACTCACTTACTATCTGAAGCGTTATTCTCTCATGACTAGGAAAGGCATGTAACGGGTTACATATTTCAGAAAAAAACAAAATCTATTAATTGCTATTTTATTTGATATGTAACGCGTTACACACTCATCTGTAACCGTTTACACAAATTTAGTTTACCATCTATTAAAATTTTGTCAACTTTATTTTATCCCTCCTTTTTATAGAGAGGATTTCTGTTCTATCACCACTTGTTTATACGGTCCTTGAATGGTAACTTTCATGAGTTGCGCAGCCATATATTTAGCGGTATACGGACAATCATTTTTCAACCACCATATAATCACACCTAAAAACGCAGAAGCGTAGAAGCGTATAGCCATTTCTCTTGGTATGGTCAATAAGTCATCATCTGGTTGCATAACGGTCATTCCATCTGCAATAAATTCGCTCAACACAGCTGTTAGTTTATCACGAAAATGAGGCATTGTACTTTCAGACAGCAACACTCTATATATGTAATCATATGTGCCAATTTGCGCAAATAATTGAATAAAGCTTTCATTTGATGATTCAGTATCATACGTCCCTTTACTTGCTACAAAAGAAGTCTTCATTGCTTCTTTTAACTCATCAATCATGTCATCTGTACTTTGCTCAAGCAAATCGTATTTATCTGTAAAATGGAGATAAAAAGTAGCGCGGTTCAGCATCGCTTTTTTTGTAATTGCCTGCACCGTTACTTTTTCAAAACCTTGTTCTTCTATTAAAGAAATAAGGGCGTCAGTTAACATTCGCTTTGTTCTTACTACACGGGGATCGACTTTTTCTTTTTTCGACATTTTTCTGCTCCTTGTATTAATTATTCTTATTTTTAAACAAATTTGTATGAACTGTTGAGTATACAACGATCTCAACTTTTTTGTTCATTGCTTCATTTTTTCATCAGTTGTTATAATCAGATTATCAACGGATTGTTGATAAAGCAACTAGTTGTATTAAAAATCGTACGATATTGTCTAAGTTTTTACCAAATGGGGGTATATCATGAAAAGGTTAGAAGGAAAAGTAGCCATTATTACCGGAGCAGCTAACGGGATGGGTGCAGCAGAAGCAAAGTTATTCGCGAAAGAAGGCGCTAAAGTAGTAGCGACTGATTTACAAATGGAAACTTTAAATAAAGTGGTTGCAGAGATAAAAGAAGCAGGTGGTGAGGCGATTGCCCTTGCCCATAATGTGACGTCTGAAGAGCAATGGCAAGCAGTTATAAATGAAACCATTGAACAATTTGGTAAACTAGATATCCTGATTAACAATGCTGGTGTCGCTTCTCCCAAAACTCTAGAGGATATGTCAATGGATGAATGGAATAAAATTTTGGATATCGACTTAAATGGTTGTGTGATCGGCATGAAATATGTCATTCCCGAATTAAAGAAAAATGGCAGCGGTTCCATTGTCAATATTTCTTCCATCGGCGGTATAGTTGGCATGGCAGGAACAAGTCCATATACAGCCGCTAAGGGGGCATTACGAGTCTTATCCAAATCTGCAGCAATAGAATATGGAAAAGAAAATATTCGAGTCAATTCTGTACATCCTGGGATTATTTCGACACCAATGACAGCTCCTTCAATGGAATCTGCCTTACCGTTCTATCAAACTTATACGCAGTTGCCTTATTTCGGCAACCCTGAAGATGTTGCTTACGGTGTCCTTTTCTTAGCATCAGATGAGGCAAGATTTGTTACAGGTACAGAGTTAGTGATTGACGGCGGTTGGACTGCCATATAATAAAGCCTAATCTAAAAACGAGCCGTGACTTATTTCATCGGCTCGTTTCATTTAATATACTTTTGTTTTATTTTGTTTTGAACTAAGACCAGCATCTACAAATAATAACAACGCTGTAATGATATGCATAATCATTCCGACTACCGGAATCCAACCAATAATAGAAGTAATGATACCTGTGATACTACCGTACTTGTTTTCTCCAGCTCTTACGGATAGTACAAGTGTGATTACATGAAGGAAAAACATAACAATGAGTGGCACCCATCCATTTGCGAGGATAAAAATTCCTCCTAGAAAAGGAATGCCAAGAAATGCTTCACATGCACCTGTTATCCATTTTAGTATTGTTGATGTACTCAATTTGCCACATCCTTATTGCTTAATCTAATATTATTATACATTTATACCCACACATTCGTTTTAGAAAACATCCTCTATGGTAAACGTAAAATTTCCTTTTCCAAGAAGTCTTCATTTAGCGCACCTAATACTTTATTTCGAATAATCCCATCCGAATCAATGAAGTAACTAGTTGGGTAGGCAATCACCTCATAGTTATCTAAGACAACGCCTTCAGGGTCCATTGGTATGATGAAGGAGAGTTCATTCGCTTTCACGAAATCAGCGGCATTTGTTTCGTTTCTTTCCGTTTTGGTCATATTTACAGCTATGACTTCAAATCCGTCATCTTTATATTCTTTATAAACTTTTTCCATATAAGGCATTTCTTCTTCACAAGGTCCGCACCAGCTTGCCCAAAAATTAAGTAATATTTTCTTTCCTTCATAGTCACTTAGTTGAAATGACTCACCATCCAGTGTTTCCAACTGGATTTCAGGTGCCTTCTGACCAATTTCCAGGCCAACAGCTACATTTTCAGGGTTTTCTATTTCCTCATATTGGTCAATTTGTACTTGTGACAATAAACCTTTGTCCTTTAGAATGGTCCGATCTACGATTAATAAAATAATAAGTAATGAAGCCGCAATGATTAAAAACTTTCTCATAGAACACCTCAACTTAGAACACTTTTCAAAACTGTCTTAATCATACTATAGTTGAGACAGCTTTAGCGAATCTTTTACTTCAATGTTGAATGTTTTTTACATACATGATTAATAAACTATAAAAAATTAATTGTTCATCAGCGTGCAAAGGTTGATTCATCATTAAAAAGGGTGTGTTGTTTACCTTGAACGATTCCATCCATTCTCTCGGAATCCATCCTTTTTGTAATTTCCCAAGCTCCCTTCCATTCTCAGATTGAACCAATAGATTCATAAAAGTCCGTTCATACCTTAGCGTATAAGCTCGGCTATCTTTTTGACAAATAAAGCGTTTATTATTGTCATTGTGGAGAAGAATCGTATTACTGTTATAATCAATTTGGATATTGTGTTTCCGCACTGTAATTATTGCAAGCACCCTTTGATCAACAACTAAAGCATAGCGATTTCTATAAATCCAGCGGTCGACAAATGTAGGCAAAAACCAGCGCCACTTATGAAAAGCTAAATCACGAATTTCAGCAGCCGTTCTACCATCTCTATTAAATAATAATAATCTTAAATTCGGTGCTGGTAAAAAACCTATAAGAAATTCCCTTTGTGAAAATATATTTTTTTGCTTGCTATTTGTTGATGCATATGAACTTATCTTTGCTTGATTATTTGCTAACACATAGCTTTGATAAGACATCCCACTATATAAAACAAAGGGTAAACACCACCAAAGAAGCCCGCTAATCTCCTGAAAGAAACTATGATATATGACTAATATCCATAGTGGTATACACGCAACTAAACTACCATTAAGAGAGGCTTGTGCTGATTGCTGATAATATTGCTGAATATTCATGAACTTCCTACCCCGATTCTCTCAATAAATGTATTACTACCAATCTATTATAGAACGAAGGAAATCATGAGTAATATTCATTTTTACCGCTAAAAACCAAAAGAAAAAAGACATTTCTCCTCTTCTATGAGAGAAGAGAATGATCTTTTTTCACCAAACTTTCAATTAAAATATAAATCTTGTTAAACTATCTTCTGCATCTTTATAGCCTTGCTCATAAAAGGCAGATAATTTTTTTAAATCTCTTTCCATTCTTCCCACATCTACCTTCTCAGGTCTAATAATCATCACTTGTCCTTTTTTTTCTTGCTCCTCTAAATATTCAACGGTTTCATTATACATTTTGTAACGATTCATCATTGCTCTTTGAAGCCCTGGATATTGTGGATATTTTCTTCGCAATAAAAAACTCATTCTTGATGGTTTTTTTCGGTAACCTTTGGGTCGTGTTAAAACAACAACAGCTTTATCATATCCATCTGCTTGTGCTTTTCTTATTGGTATGGAATCAGCAATACCACCATCAAGTAACATTCGATTATTAAAAGAAATTTCAGGTGCAATAAAAGGTAATGAACTTGACGCTTTTAAAAGAAGCAACAAGTTTTCCCCATAGTCTTTCTTCCCATAATAAACAGCTTCTCCACTCAGACAATCGGTTGTACCAATAATAAACTCACTTTTCCCGTGAGAGAACGCTTCATAATCATAGGGAACCAGCTTATTTGGAATTTCATCAAAAATAAAGTCCATACCAAATAACTGTTTAGATTTTCGATAATTTCGCAAGGAGAAGTATCTAGGATCAGATACATACTCCACACTTACCTTCTTGTTACGGCCCTTTTGTTTCGATAAATATGAAGCAGCATTCGCGGCTCCTGCAGAAACACCAATTACATATGGAAAAGTAATACCTTTATCTAAAAATAATTCCATTACACCAGCAGAGTATGCCGCTCTCATTCCTCCACCTTCTAATACAAGGGCTGTTTGATGTACATTCATTCTCACAACGAATCCTTTCTTATTAAAGTCCTTGTTCTATTATAACAAGCTTGAGTTGTCTATTCTACGAAAGAGAGGTATGCGATGAATGATAAAAATGTGATAAAAACGAAAATAGCATGGCGTACTCTGTCCTAGTGAATGCATATAAAAAAGTTTGCTAAGAAGCTACCCCAATACTTTTATTAAACACGGTCAGCTGTCCACGAATAATAAAGTTGTTTAATAAACAATAAAGTTATTTAAAGATGAAGAGCATTCATCGTGATCTTGTCAGTTCTTCTTGAACTAACGGGGCAGGTTAGTGCAATAAGGTATTGATAATTTGCGATTTTTTCTATTTCCTTTTTAAAAGGAAGATTTTAGCCATAGTGTGTTTAAAATGGAAACTATTGCACTAATAACAGTAAATAATATTAATTCGGTCACTCTTTTATTTTTGAACTTAGTTCGCTAACTCCTCAAAGATATATTTTGTTATATTGTGTCAAATAAAAAAATATGCAAAATCATAAACTAAGGGACTAACGGTGCAAGATTATTTAAGTGTAAAGTCCGCTGATTGATACAAGAGAGCAAAAGGTTAAAAATAAAATACAAATAATTAAAAAAACAAAGAATTTTCTGTATTATAATTGACAACATGTGCAAATTAGTATATTTTTTAAATTAACACTGTTAATCTAAATAACAGTGTTATTTTTTTTAGCTTGAGGTGTTTGAATATTGAGTATTTCAGAGCGTAAAAACAGAGATAAGGAAATTATTAAAGAAAAAATCGTAAATACAGCTACGGAACTCTTTTCTCTTTATGGGTATGAACATGTTTCCATGAGAAAAATCGCAGAAAAAATTGAATATTCACCAACGACTATATATAACTACTTTAAAAATAAAAATGAATTGTTGTTTGTATTATTAAAACATGGGTATAAACTTTTTTATCATTCTCTTGACACGGCACGCAAAGACAATGAAAAAGAAAATTTTGATAGAAAATTGAAAGAAGTATTTCGTGCTTATATTGAGTTTGGACTAGCAAATAAAGATTATTATAAACTGATGTTTATGATGAACATTGATAGTGACGATTCCTTAATGGGATGTGAAAATGAGAAAGCTAAGGCATTTTCTATTTTGATGTCATTAGCAGGCGAGGGCAATAAACACCATTATTTTATAAACTCTAATGAAATGTTGGTTAGCCAAATTATTTGGGGACAATTGCATGGAATTACTTCTTTATTAATTTCATATCAAAACTTTTCCTGGATACCAAATGAGGTACTTATAGGAAATTATATGGAAAGTATTTTAATAGGACTAAAAAAATAACTTTATTTATGTACTAGCTTTATTTCAAAATAAGAATGGGGGTATATTAAATGGAAAGCAAATATGATGTGATTTTTGGAACAGGACCTCTTGGATTAGCAGTTATGAATGAATTGAAAAAAAGTAGAAGGAATTTTATTTTAGTAAATCGGTCAGGTAAAGCCCCTATATCCAATGTAGCAGTTGAAAAATGTGATGCCCTAAATAAACAGGATGTGGTGAAAGTATGTCAAAATGCAAGTTCGATTTATCATTGTATAGGATTGCCATATAAGGAATGGAAAGAAAAATTACCTATAATTATGGACAATATAATCGAAAGTGCCTCTAGAGTGGAAGCGAAAATAGTATATGCAGATAACCTCTATGCATATGGGCCTCAAAAACAGCCTTTCCATGAGAAATTAACCTATAATCCGATAGGTGAAAAAACAAGAGTAAGGGCTGAAGTATCCACCATGCTTATGAAAGCACATGAAGCTGGAAAAGTAATAGCAACAATTGGGAGAGGTTCTGATTTTTATGGACCAAGGGTTAGAAATTCAATTCTAGGCGAAAGAGTCTTTAAACATTTAATAGAAGGGAAGAAGGTTGAGTTAATTGGAGACCTTAAAGTAAGGCATTCTCATATTTTTATAGAAGACTTTGCAAAAGGACTAGTAAAGCTCTGTAATGAGCCTCAAGCTGAAGGAGAAGTTTGGCACTTACCTCATGTAGAAGCAAAATCAAACCAAGAAATTGTAAATATGATTGCAAATAAATTAAGTGTTAAACCAAAGTATCGGATTGCTAATAACTTAATAGTAAATGTAGGGGCTATATTTAATCCATTTATGAAGGACATGAAAGAACTAATTTATCAACATCAATATGATTTTATTGTTGACTCAACGAAGTATGAGAAAATTTTTGGTTCACATTCTCATTCTTTTACAGATGGAATTGAGAAGACAATAAAATGGTATAAAGATAATAATTAAAAATATAATTAAAAATGATAGCTGCTGTCCTTTATTAAAGGAGCATAATTTTGTTTTAAGAATCACAGATTGCTTGTAATAAAAGAAACTAATTAGTAAAAAATTGTGAACGAATATATTTAAACTATAGGGTGCTTTAGTTTAATAAGTATCAAACAACTTAAAAAAATCCTTACTACAATAAATCGTTGTTTATTATTTCAAAATTAAACGTCTTTATTATCTCTATACATCAGCTACCCTATCATTGACACCCAAACCTACTTAAATCAAAGAATCCCCAAATAACCATTCCTCTATAAATGAAACAATCATTTACTTTGTTCCTAGTTGGTAAATATATTATTCTATAAGCCAATAATCCGGCTTTTAATAAAAAGACCAAAAAGAAAACACGAATTATTATTCGCGTTTTCTTTTTGGTCTTTTATACTTACTTAATTATTAGAGGATACGGATGATAAACGGGATGCGATACTCTTCCCCTTCAAACGCCTTAACGGCTGCAATAATGGTAAATACGATAAACGCAATGCCAAATATGGCTCCTAATAAATAACCAATAAGCACTAACATCAAGATCGTACTAATGATTCCATAAACAAAGTAAGTAATGAGGAAGTTAAAATACTGTCTACCATGATAGTCTACAAGCTTTGAGCTATCTTTCTTTATGAGCCAAATAACAAGTGGTCCTATAAATACAGTAAAGAAACTAATAATATAAATGCCAGCAGCAAGTATTCTGTCTGTTTGTGAATCTTTCATTGTTGTTTTCCCCTTTCTCTTATTCCTTCTTGTACTATATACCTATTTTACGAAGATTATTATAAAAAGTTTCAAAGTTTTTATTTTCAAATTTCGGTTCTTCAATTGGACAACTTGAATACATTTATAAAAAACGAGAGAGAAAACAAGTTGATCGTGAGTTCCCCTTATTTTACTACTAGGAAAAAAATAAACAAATAGGTGATTTATATGATGTCAAAAATTGAAGCATTTATTCTCGGAATCATTCAAGGTATAACAGAATTTCTTCCTATTTCAAGCACTGGGCATTTGTATCTTGGAAGACATTTATTTGGTCTTGATGAAGCAGGATTATTTTTAGATACTATGCTCCATATTGGTACACTATTAGCTGTCCTTGTTGTTTATAAAAATGAGTTACTAGAAATCATAAAAAATCCATTCGGAAAGTTATCTATGCTGCTTGTCATTGGTACGATTCCTGCTGTTTTTGTTGGTTTATTATTTAATGATCTATTTGAGTCAATCTCAAAAACCGGCGTCACCATTGGTTGGGAATTTATTATTACCGGAATCATTCTTTGGTTCTCAGATAGTATTAAAAATGGTGCGAAAAAGATGAAAGATATTAGCTATAGTGATGCATTATTTATTGGTAGTTTTCAAGCAATTGCGATATTCCCTGCTATTTCAAGATCAGGTTTAACAATCGCTGCAGGGCTCATCCGTAAACTTGATCGAGAAACAGCTGCATACTTTTCATTTTTACTATCTATACCGACCATAGCAGGAGGCATTGTACTGCAATTTGGAGAAATATATGCGGGTCATATTGAAGCTATTAGCTTTGGCAGTATGTTAATTGCCACACTTGCATCAGCCATTTTCGGTTATATTGCCGTTGTTTGGATGATTAATTTTCTAAAAAGAAAATCACTAAAGATATTTGCCGTTTATGTTTGGATTTTAGGATTAACAATCCTATTTATGCAAATGGCAGGCATTTTTTAAATTTATTCTCATGAGTAGGTTCTTGATTTCTACTCACTTTTTTGTCACTTTAACAGTGTATTTGCTAAGGATGAATTTTATTAGAAAAAGGACTGGATGCTGATGTCGACGATACTTTTTAAAAATGCCATTGTCTATCCCATTACTTCAAAGCCTTTCCACGGAGATGTATTAATAAAAAATCGTATAGTGAAAAAGATCGGAAAAGATATTCAAGATTTGCATGCACAAGTCGTTGATTGTTCTCATGGTTTTCTGTTACCTGGTTTTATTGATGTGCATACACATATTGGATTATATGACGAGGGGACTGGTTGGGCTGGTAATGATGCGAACGAGACAACACAGCCATTAACACCTCATATTCGGGCAATCGATGGCATCCACCCTTTTGACCCTGCCTTTCGTGATGCACTTAAAGCTGGGATAACTACTGTTCATGTAATGCCAGGCAGTGCGAATATTATTGGTGGCACCACATCCATCTTGAAAACGTACGGCAATAGTGTTGAAGAAATGCTTGTTAAAGAAACTGCTGGATTAAAAATTGCTCTTGGAGAAAACCCTAAAAAAGTTCATAGTCATAGCAATGATCATTCAATTACTAGAATGGGCATTATGGGGATGTTAAGAGAAGCGTTTTATAATGTTCATGTTAATCCAAATGAAGTAAACCTGCGCACATCCCCTATTATTAAAGCACTTACACAAGAAATACCTGTACGAATCCATGCCCATAGAGCAGACGATATTTTAACTGCACTACGATTTGCTAAAGAGTTTCATTTAGATATACGAATTGAACATTGTACAGAGGGTCATTTAATTACTCCTTATTTAGGTAAGAATCTCCAAGTGAGCGTTGGACCAACCTTAACAAGACGATCAAAAGTAGAGTTAAAAAACAAGACGTGGGACACTTATAAAATCCTCGATCAAGCAGGTGTCTCCGTTTCAATTACCACCGATCACCCTTATACACCTATTCAATACTTAAACATTTGCGCAAGTATTGCTGTTCGAGAAGGATTATCCGAACAAAAAGCATTGGAGGGAATAACGATCGCTGCCGCTAAAAACTTAAAAATTGATCATATCGTAGGAAGCATTGAAGAAGGGAAAGAAGCTGATCTTGTACTCTGGAGCCACCATCCTTTTCATTTTCTAGCAAAACCAAAATGGACAATGGTCTCAGGCAATTGGGCATATACAAATGCGGTGGATAAATAACATGATAAGGAGACAGATTTATCTTTAAATTAGAATTTCCGTCTCCTAACTCTGTCTAAATAATGATAAGGTTTCTTCACCATTTATCTCCAATCATTAAACTTTTTTTATGACCCTACCTCACTTCACCTCAATGAATCGTACTTTTTTCACCTTCTCACCTATTGATTGCTTTTTGCCATTTTACCTTTAGAATCAGGCATGCAAAAAATGGAGAAATTTGGCGAAAAATAATCTTAAAAATAAGGTAAAAAATCTATTCCCTTTTTGCTATTTTTTTAGTATTATACTTTCATAAAATAATATTTTTAGTCGATAATATCTTTTGTTTTTGGATATTGGGAAGGCAAATGGTGCGCCACCAGTTTACTGGTTCTAGTGGGTTCGATTCCCACCCCGAAATTTTTTAGTTACATTACAAAAAATTTCGAGGGTGGGCCTTTTCTGTCTTTTTGGCATGGAGTAGGTTTACTCTCACGTGGAGGGATAACCAATGCTGAAAAAACGTGACCTAAATGATTGTCAAGTTTTATTCGAATTGATGACGCACCCCGATGTCTTCCCTTTTGTGCGTCATAAAGCTCAATCTTATGAAGAACTGTTATTTATTACGAAACAAACGCTCGAAGCTGAGGAACAAGAAAAACTCATCTCTCGCACCATTACAGATGAATGGAATAATCCAATAGGCACAATTAGCTTATATGACATTGAAAACCAAGCTGGTTTTCTTGGCACATGGATCGGTAAACCTTATCATGGTAAAGGTTATAATCAATTAGCCAAAGATGCTTTCTTTAATGAACTTTTTTATGATTTAAATATTGAAACCATTTTTATGCGCATAAAAAAAGAAAATATTCGTTCATTAAAAGCTGCCCAGAAACTACCTTATGCCATTTATGCCAATGAATCACGTAAAAGTTTGTATAAAAAAATAAATGAAACTGGCCAAATTTACGATTTATTTGAAATCCCTAAAGATCTTTATTCTCTTCATATGCTTAGAGAAGGACTTACAGTAGAAGATACAACGCATCTAAAAGAAGCTTAAAAAAACAAGGGAGCTTAATAGCTACCCTTGTTTTTTATTCGCTAAAACCTGTTGATAAATTTTTCTGACTTCATAGGTCTTGTAAAGTTCTAATTTCCGCAACTCTATTGGATGTCTATTGACACCAAATTCTTTTAGTTTTGCAATATACCAGCCTTTTGAACCTTGATAAGCCATTCTCATCTCTCCCACAGTCTTTTTAACAATATATGTGATAAGAATCGGAGACATGCTTATTGATGAAGGTTTTTTCCTAACACATCTTTTGCTCCAGTTATTGGGATGACACTACCCGTGATAAAGCTAGATGCAGGTTCAATAAGAAAAGCAATCACCCTCGCCACATCCTCCCCTGTGCCAGGGCGCCCTACAGGAGTTCGATCATCTTTTACTGTACAGGCATCGTCTATATCACTCTCTTTCCACTTGCCAATTATATCCCCTGGGCAAACCATATTAACTGTTATGCCATTTTCCGCTTCTTCTAAGGCAAGCGTTTTTGTTAATGAGACTACACCTGATTTTGCTGCAGCAAAAGCCGAACGATACATCCATCCTGGGGCAGTTTCGGCGCGATCAAAACCTATTGTAATGATTCTCCCCCAATTCCCCTTTCTCATGAGTGGAATTATGGCTTTGCCTAATATAAATAAAGCTTGTAGATTTCCATTTATTAAATAAGACCATTCATCTAAAGAGTATTCAATCATTTTCTTTTTTTCATGAATATATGGGCCTGCGTTATGTATCAAGATATCAATTGAATCTGTTTTCGCTAATGATTGCTGTATGAGATAATTACATTCATCTTCATTCGTAATATCTGCTTTAATGGCAATATTTTTTGTCCCATATTTCTTAGTAAGGGCCTCACAAAGTTCAATTGCTTTTTGTTCGCTATGTCTATAATTAATAATCACATTTACATTTTGCTCTGCTACTTTCCAAGCAATACTGCTACCGATACCGGTTGACCCACCAGTAATTAACGCTGTCTTTGTATTCACGTAACAACCCCTTTTAGTTAGAATTTTTAAAATTATTATTTAATTTTAATACTAATCACTATAAAGTAATGTTGCAAGTGATTTGAATTGATGTTTTTTTAACGAAAATAGAAATGTTGCATAAATTAATGAATAGGCGATTATCATCATCGGAAAGATCATCTCTTTTTTTGGAAGGGTGAAAAGTGTATGTTCCCTTGGAATCAATTCCCATTTAATAAAGAAATGAAGGCCAAATTCGAAAAATTAAACCAAAAAGAAGTCAATGAGTATGTACAAGGGATGCTCGGAAAAGTCTTTCCGAATGACCTTCAATATTCAAACGAGCAAAAACAAGAAGAAACTCAACATACAACAGAAAATAGTCAATCACAAAGTAAATTAAGATTTCGTGTCTTGGAGACACATAAATATGTTTTTGTGCGAATAGAAATCCAAAAACGAGAATGGTTAAAGCAATTAAAAATGTATCATACAACCAATCAACTCATTCTCGAACATATTCCAAAGGACAGTGACCAAACACTTATTACATTACCGACTCTTGTAAATAAAAAAGGCGCTAAAGCAGACTACCAAGATGCCATTTTAGAAATCCAACTTTATAAGTTGATTGACCGGCAATTATCTGAAATACATGTCGATGACCATTAGTTAGGAGGGGGAAAAAGTATGTTACTACCTAAATACCCTAACGACATGCTTTCCATCATCAAAAATGGATTACCAAATATAAAAAAAAGAAAGAAGAATGTCTTGATTGCAGGTGCAGGCATGGCTGGATTAGTTTCAGCCTCACTCCTTAAACAAGCGGGGCATACTGTCACTGTCCTAGAAGGGAATAACCGTATAGGAGGTAGAATCTACACGCTTAGGTCCCCTTTTACAAATGGGAATTATCTTAATATGGGTGCGATGAGAATTCCTCATACACATAAACTCGTATTAAAATATATAGAAAAGTTTCAATTGCCATTATCGCCTTTTATTAATAGTCATCCAAACGATATTATTTATATTAATAATAGGAAAATTTCAAGAAAACAATACGAAGAAAATCCAAACTTACTTGATTTTCATTTAAATAAAAATGAGCAAGGAAAGACAGCCTTTACACTATTACAAGATGCGGTAGAGCCATTTATCACACTCTATAATAATAGTACAGAAGAAGAAAAGAAAAAAATGGTCTCAGAATACGACAAATATTCCATGGTCGATTTTTTAAAATATAACCCTTTAGCAACGCCTTTATCTTCAAATGCGATCAGATTAATTAGTATTCTCTTAGGTATTGAAGGGTTTCAAGAATTATCATTTATGTCGATTTTATCTAGTGTCCTCTCCCCACTCTTTCAACCTGATATCAAATATTTTGAAATAAGAGGTGGGAATGATCGACTTCCCTACTCCTTTCAAATGGAATTAGCATCGAACCTATTTTACAATCAAAAAATAGAAAGTATCAAACAAGGTAGTAACAAAGTATACATATATGTCCATGATACATATCAACATACTTTTAAAACGTATACAGGTGATTATTGTCTTATTACCTTACCGTTTACTACACTTCAATTTATAGATTTACTACCCAAAAATAGCATTAGTCAAAAAAAATGGCAGGCCATTAGAGAATTGCAAAACATTTCTTCAATGAAAATTGGAATTGAGTTTAGTAGCCCTTTTTGGGAAAGGTACAACTTTGGTCATGTCATAACTGATTTACCGATTCGTTTTAGCTATATTCCAAGTAGAGTAAATAATGATGCACCAGCAGTTTTACTTGCAAGTTATAGTTGGGGCAGTGACGCTTTATTATGGAATAGCTTGTCACAATCAGATATTACGAGGGAAGTCTTGAAATGCTTAAGTGAAGTATATGGCAATATTGTCTATAAAGAATACCTAAGAACCGTTACATTTAATTGGAGCAGAAATTCATTTTCTGCAGGTTGTTTCACGTTATATGCACCAGGTCAACAAAAGCATTTCGGTGAGGAGGTAAGTAAACCCTCCGGCAGACTTCATTTTGCTGGGGAGCATGCATCCTTATTCCCTGGCTGGATTGAAGGAGCAATCGAGTCAGGGATCCGTGCAGCAGCAGAAATTCACATGAGGGAATAGTCATAATAAAAAACGGTGAAAAAGCCATAAATAATACAAAGACCTTTTCACCGTATATGCTATTTAAATGACAGTAAATCCACCGTCAACTGTTACAGGTTGACCCGTAAGTAAGCTTTACCCATCTTTACGCTCACCTCAGCGATGACAACGTTTGCACCTTTTTTCACTGCATGCCTTGACAGCTCCATAGCCAATCTCTGTTGCACCACTCGTGATGATATTTTTCGCGTAAGTTTATCATTTTCCTCTTTCTTTTTTTACAAATTAAACCGATGTAGCACCTTGTCCACCATCGATACGATAATATGAACCTGAAATAAATGAAGCTTTTTCTGATGATAAAAATACCATTAGATCAGCAATTTCCTCAGCTGTTGCATATCTTTTCATTGGTACAGAGCTTTCAAATTGTGTACGTGCATTCTCTGTTTGTTCAGGCATGGCGTTTGCTTCAATGGATCTCATCATTTGTGTATCTACACCAGATGGTGCAACCGCATTTACTCTGACACCATAATCTGCCGCTTCTAATGCAGCCGTTTTGTTTAACCCGATTACCGCATGTTTAGATGCAACATAAAGTCCCATACCTGGTGCACCTAATAAACCACCGTTTGAAGCCGTATTAACGATAGCCCCACCTTTTTGAGCTTTCATCACAGGTAAAACATATTTTAATCCTAAAAACGCACCGTAAACATTTACACCAAATACTGCATCAAAATTTTTCTTTGTTTGCTCATCTAAGATGGCAAAATCGCCATTGATTCCAGCGTTATTTATAAATGTATCGATACGACCAAATGCTTGTTGCGTATCTTCAACATATTTCTTTACATCTTCTTCTTTTGTTACATCAGCTGATAATAGTAAAATCTCCTCAGCATCAATAGAAGCAGCTGCCTTTTCTAATGCTTCTTTAGATAAATCTACTAGTGCGAGCTTAGCACCTTCTTTAGCAAAAGCTTTAGCTGCTGCTATTCCAATACCACCTGCGGCACCAGTAATTAGTACTACTTTGTTGGCAAAATTCATCTGATATTCCTCCCTTTTGTTTCATACAAAATAATCATACTACTAAAATTGTATATTGTCGACAATTTTGTTTGCTATAATAGGATGCCCAAAAAGTGGCATCCTTATTCTAACGTTTCTAATAAAAGAGCTGGAACTACATCCTTCGCTTCAGTAATCTTATTTTCCATTAGATTTTTGGTAATTAATTTCATTTTCGGATGAAAACGATTCATCGTATTCATTGTCCATTTCACTTGGGCAAACACCGTTAATATATAAACAGATTCATAATAAAATTTAGATAGTGCTTTATTATTCGCCACTTCAAAAAAGAACGTTGTTAAACCCGTGGATTTCATTTGATAACCAATGAGATCACCTGCAAGGAACGCTTCTTCCACAGCATTGAGTTTTAATTTTAACGTATCTTTCGTTTCATCATGCCATCGATTCGAAGTCATATCTAGTGCCATTTGAATGAGTCCAACCATGACATGTGTATATTCTTTAATATCTTCTGTCGTAAAGGATTTTACAACTGTCCCTTTTCGATGAATACGCTCGACAATATTGTCTACTTGAAGTAAATATAATGCTTCTCTCACTGGAGCTCTGCTTGTTTTTAGCTCTTCTGCTATTTTCTCTTCAATAATTTTATCTCCAGGAATATAAGAACCTTCCATGATTTTCGTTAATATGTATTTGGCAATTTGTTCAGGAAGCGATTCACCAAATCGCTGTTCATTATTAAATAAAAAATCCTTCAAACCATTCACTCCGATGTTTAATTACTCTTTATTTATACATTATATCATTTAATTAGAACGATTTGGAAATTTAATCAGAATTGGATGAGTAAGCCGTCCGGTATATAGTTGTAACAGATGGTTGTAAAAATTAATTTGGTATCCATCAAATTCATGCACATAAACTCAAACTATATTGGTAGATATTCATAAATAAACCTCACTTTGCTACAATAAGTCAAATCATAAAGTCTGAATATGTATTTGTTTTTATAAAGGAATAATAAAAAGATGAGCAACGTCTGCATCATATGATACAGGTGTTGCTCATCTTGAAGGATAATTTTAAGCATATTTATCCGATTATTATTTACCGATGAACATTTGAGTCCAGTAATTACCGTTCTCAACATAACCTACCCCAAGGTGAGTATAGCTAGAGTTAAGAATGTTTTCACGGTGACCTTGGCTATTCATCCATGCTTGTACTACTTCTTCTGGTGTTTGTTGACCTTGGGCAATGTTTTCACCTGCTGAAGTATAAGAAATACCAAATTGTTTCATCATATCAAATGGAGAACCATATGTTGGGCTGTTATGATCGAAATACCCTTTTGCTTGCATATCACGAGATTTTTCACGCGCTACCTTACTAAGCTCCACATCAAGTTTTAATGCAGGAAGACCAGCATTTGCACGCTCTTTATTTGTTAAATCAAGGACTTGTTGTTCATATGCACTAACTTCAGATGAAGCTTCTTCTGATGGTGCTTGTGCTTCTTCAGTTACTTCTTGCTCTGGTTGTTTTTCTGGTTGTGCTGCTTCTTCAGCTGGTTGTTTTTCTGGTTGTGCTACTTCTTCAGCTGGTTGTTTTTCCGGTTGTGCTGCTTCTTTAGCCGGTTGTTTTTCTGGTTGTGCTGCTTCTTTAGCTGGCTGTTCCGCTTGCTCTGGTTGTGCTGCATGCGCTTTACCTTGTTCTAATGCTGCTTGTGCTTTTTCTTTCGCTTGACTTAAGATATTTTGAATATCTTCTTGATTCCAATTCACATTATATTTACCCATGCAATCTTGCATCACTTTATTAATATAATCTTGGTTTAACATATTAGAAGTTTGATAGACAAAAGCCTTTGTATCTACTTTTACCTGAGCTGGCTCTGCCGCTTCTGCCTTGTTTAAACCTGGTGCTGATACTAGTAATGCAGCTGCTGCTGCTACTGAAAAAATAACTTTCTTACTCATAATCTATTTCCTCCCTAATGGATGTTTTTTGTTGTTTCTTGCTGTGACATAATCATATCATAGGTTTTTTTGTAATATTTTTGGGAGGA
The DNA here is from genome assembly GCF_044790165.1 of Cytobacillus kochii. Classification (NCBI taxonomy): domain Bacteria; kingdom Bacillati; phylum Bacillota; class Bacilli; order Caryophanales; family Bacillaceae; genus Cytobacillus; species Cytobacillus kochii. Next base: position 2,761,195 of record NZ_CP085254.1, read on the forward strand.
AATAGCAATGAATCATTCTTGCATGGATCTATCTAATAATAGAAAGAAAAAACGTTATGATTAGTAGGTTTTTTTGATTTTTAGAGAATAGGTTTTTTTATCATTAATTGGTAATGACACTATCGTGTTTCCATTTATATACTAGAATACTATACTTGACAACTTAAAAAAGTCTTTTTCTCTTTTACGTTTATTACATGAAGGTAACATTCGTGATATTTATTATGCAACTATAATGAAATGATATCAAAGGCTAAAAACCTTGATGTAAGGCGGTTTGTAGCATATAAACCTATTTTCATTTGCCTATGAAAAGGAAGGGAAATACATCCTTATCCTTCTACATAAAAGGCCACTCTTCTTCTTTATAGAAAGAGTAGCCTTTAAAAATTAATGATCATTTACCATCGGAAGTATAATTTGTATCGTTGTCCCAATATTGTATTCACTTTGAATAAGCAAGCGCCCTCCATGTAAATGAACGAGTTTCTCCACAATAGCCAAACCAAGCCCTGTACCTCCATCAGCTCTTGTCCTGGCTTTATTTACTCGGTAAAATCTTTGCCGGATTTTATCTAAGTCTTCTTCAGGTATCCCAATCCCAGAGTCTTCCAATTGAATACAACAGCCATCATCTGTTTGGAAAAGATCAAGTAATAAAGTGCCCTCATCAGTATACCTAATCGCATTATCAAAAATATTTTGCATAATTTGTTCGATTCTTCCTTCATCCGCAATAATAATAATATCAGGATCGAGATCAACTTCTATAGATAAGCCTTTTCTTTTAATTCGCGGACTATACTTTTGCACGACATCTTCCAAAAGCTGGGCTAAGGGTATTGGCGCCTTCACCAAACGATAGTCATCTGTTTCAAGTTTTGACAAATCTAATAAATCACCGACAAGTCTCTCCATCCGAGTTGCTTCCCGATAAATGAGAGCAAGATATTTTTCTTGATCTTCTTCATTTGTTACAAGACCAGACTTTAGTGCATCACTATATCCTTTGACATAACTAATCGGTGTTCTTAATTCATGAGACACATTAGCAAGAAATTCTCTCTTTCTATCATCTTCTTTTTGAATAGATGTGGCCATTGAATTAAAAGCACTAGCCAGTTCACCAATTTCATCTTGTTGATTTGTCGATAAGTGGACATTGTAATTCCCTCTAGACACTTGTTCAGCTGCTAACTTCATTTCCATTAACGGGCTAGTCATTCTTTTAATGAGGAAAGTACCTGTCATAATGGCGAATAGAAGAAAGATGAGCGCGGCAAGCATCCAAAGATAAGCGAAATCCTGTGTAATATCAGAAATTTTCTCTAACGGTAAATAGACATATATAATACCAGCGAGGCGATTATCATCTAATAACGGGATAATGACACCCATAATACGAGTATCAAACCTTTCTTCAAAACCCGTTTTGTAAATTGGATTTCCCTTTAATAATTGCTCTCGTTCTTCTCCGTTAATGAGCGAATCATATTTCATTTCAAATGGAAAGCATGCGCTCAATTCCCTAGGATTATCTACCATGATGATATCGGTTTCTGATTTATCATTGTACCAAGCTACTTTTTCCTTTAAGTCTGTACTTATTTCTCCACCTTTATAATCAGACGCTAAGGCTAATCCTTCTTCTAATAATGTATCTTCTACATTTTCGACATATAATTTCTCATAAAACAGATAAGATAATATGTAGGAATAAAGAATTGTGATAAGTATCGCTATCGTCACCGTTAACCATAACTTTTTGGCTAATGTGTCGGTAAGGTACTTCATTTGTCTGGTACCTCTAGTTTATAACCTACCCCCCATACGGTTTGAATGTAATCTGCTATACCCAATTTCATCCTTAATGTTTTAATATGGGTATCAACCGTTCGTAGGCTACCATCATATTCAATTCCCCACACATGTTCAAGGAGCTGCTCCCTTGAAAGAGCCTGGTTAACATGTTGAATTAAATAAGAAAGCATTTCAAACTCTTTTAATGTTAAAGATATTTTTTCCTCTTCGACAAGGACTCTCCGCGCTTTTTTATCTATTGATAACTTTCCTATTTTTATTTGCTCTGATTCTTGTTTCACTTTTCCAGATCTCCGAAGGACTGCATGTATTCTAGCAACAAGCTCTCCTGGACTAAGTGGTTTAACAATATAATCGTCCCCGCCTAATTGTAGCCCCTTCACTTTATCCCATTCTTCTCCTTTTGCCGAAAGAAAAATGATTGGAATATCTGAATTAGTACGTATTTTTTGACAAACTTCATATCCATCTTCATTTGGCATCATAATATCTAAAATGACTAAATCAATTTCAGCTTCCTTCAATATCATGTAGCCTTCTTCACCACTCTCAGCTGTATAGCATTTAAATCCCGAATTCTCCAAATACATCTCAATCAATGTTCTCATATCTGGTTCATCATCAATAATTAATATATTTACTTTTCTCATGAATCCTCGTTCTCCCTAAGCAAAATTTGAAACGGACCTTCGCCTACTTCTACTGATCCTTTCAGTTTTATTGTTTCTGAATCGATAAATTGTAACTCAGAGCTATCATACCCTGCGACTAATACTATATCGCTAAAGGTTTCAATTGTGAAAGGGTTAGCTGTTACGCTCATTTCACCTATTACTTCACCAGCCTCATTTAACTTATACAGCAAATTGGTTCCATGGCTCACAACAAATATCGACTCATCAGCTTTGGTAAAATCGACTGGCATCGAAGGAACACTAATTTTCCTTAATGCTTTTCCGGTCTCTCTATCATAAACATGTACATATTTTTCAATATCTAATCCTTCACCATGTCCACCAACCCATATTTCGTTATCTAATGAGAACAAACCTGTTGCATGTGTATGTATTTCATAGTTTTCTTTTATCTCCATTGTTTCCAAATCAATACTTGTAAGAAGATTTTCATCAAACCCTATAATGATGAGTTCATCACGAGCCTCATCATGTTTCATCTCTAGTGGTCGATCAAAGATGTCAATATGACTTGTTTCTTCTCCATTACTATTAAAAAAACGGACGCTATTTTTTCTTTCATCTAAAGCAACTATTGTATCAGGTCTTAGTTCCTCAACATCTACAACACCCTCACCAATCGTCCACTGATGAATCAGTTCCCCTTTAGATAATGAATAAAGATCAATCGTGTTTAACTTTTCACCATACAGTAACAGAGTGTCGCCATCTGATAGTACACTTCCTCCTGTGTATGCTTTATTGACCTTCCATGAACCGATGGTATTTTGCGCCTGTATGTCTATAAATGATAGGCTCATCTCCTTAATATTTACTGTTATCGCAATATCCCGATCAGCTGGTATATTAGTGAATTCTTCTTGTCTACAACCAGTTAAGAAAGAAGAAATCAGTAAGAAAAATATGAACGCCTTGTAATAACGCATATAAAGTTTCTCCCCAGTTTTAATGTTTTATAAGTCAAGGATACCGGATGGTTGTGTTAAAAGTGTGAAAACATTCAATCGATTGTATCGAAAATTTCAAAATGTATATCAATGAGTGCGACTTTCATATCAGAAGAAAGGGAGGAGTCATTAATTCTTTTAATCGCAGCAATTAACTTTTTTTGTTTATCTTTTCTTACTCGTGGGTGAGCATGTTCATCTCTTAATTCTTTTTCTATTGCTATCATTAACACAATATCCGGATTTCCTTCACCTGTTGCCAGTGCTCTATTTTTCCATAATGAACGGTAGCTTTGTAAAAGATCCTTACTATTCATTTTAATTCACTCCTCTCATATTGAATCTACTTGATTCATACATAAATTTCAATTGAACGTTAAAAATAAAAGTAATTCATTAATAGGAAGGGGCTAGTCTATGACTACACCATATTGCTGTCCATCATGTAAAACAAATCGTTCACGCTTTAATATTATTGAACAACATCCGCGTTCAGTTAAGCTTGACCCACAATCAGGCTCTGTACTGGAGGAATACGCAGCAGAAAATTTAACAGCTTTCCATTTAAAATATAATGGTCCAACAGTAAGAATTCAATGCGGTGCATGTGGCCTAATAGAAGATGAAAAAACGTTTATTAAGTTTGGAGAAAACCAATAAAAAATAAGGGTGTAGTAATGAAGAAGGCGTTCAAAATCGATACGATCATGAACGCCTTTTTTTATCTTGTCATTTGCCTAGCTCATTTAAAGTCAAATGCGATTTTTCAACAAAAAATTCTTAGCATCGACCTGCCATGGATCAAGTGGAGAGAATCTTACTAAACGAATGGAACCGCGATAGCTCTTCTTGCCTTTACTCTTTATATACCAATCCACTTGAATGGGAAGATTAACTACTAATGCCGTATTTCCTTTCTCTAAGTGACCAATTGAAGTTAACTTTACATTTTCAATCGAACGGATCGCTTTGTCATCTGTCTTGTTTAATGCGACAAGAGACAGGAGATAAGCATCTTGTTGTTTCAAGCCTGCTATAAAGGCAGCTGATACTTTTTCCGGATCAGATATAGCCATATACTCATCAAGTTTACCTGCAGCTTTGAGAATCATCAATTTATGAGATAAATCCATTGAATTGGTACGATGTGTCGTACTACCAAAAAAATGAATACAAAAATGACCTGGAAAATTATTCGATAAAGCACCTGCCCCGTGTGGCATCCCGTGCATGGAAGCAGCAATCCATTCTCCATCACTAATGACGATAATTGCTCTTCGCTTCCAACTCCATTTTCCATTATAAATTTCCTTCATTGTCTTTGTATCTTCTTTCGTTAATGGTTGAACATCTGCATGCTCACTACCAGCTCTTCGTTGGACATCAAATCGCTTACCAGTATCGACATCTAGCACAGTAAACTTCTTAAACTTCGGTAAATGTTCTTTCGCTTCTTTCCAAGGCAACATCTGGATAGGTAATCCAATTTCATCATCCACCATACCATACATCTTTGCAGGGGACACTAAATAAAGCATTAAAAACAAGGAGACAATGCACCACTTTTTCATCTTTTATCACTCTTCTTTATTAGGTTTCATCGTAAAGTTTGCCTAAACATGAGCATTTTTATGTATAGTAACTTTTGGGTGGATTTGTCCATCTGAAACACAATAAGGAGAGTAGCTTCTAGAATAACGCCTCTCGACTTGTTAACAGCTAAAGGCTTGGATGGTTTTCCGCAAAAAAAACTGAGTAAGAACAAAATCCTACTCAGTTTATTTTTAATCAATATATTCTTTTGGTTTTTCTAGAGATTGTAGTCCGCTTTCGATTTTATCCCAATCAATATTTTCTCCGATGAATACCATGTTTAAAGGAATATTCATTTCTTCTTGAAAATATACAGGCATCCCGTATGAAAATTGGAAAAGCTGTGGATAGGCTAAAGATGAGAACTTAATATATCCCTTCATTCGATAGAGCGTGTCAGGTAATTCCCTCAAAAAATCCTCAAAAGCAGATTGATCTACAGCTCCTTTAAATTGATAAACAAAGGTGCTCAAATGTAAATCTGTGCCAATCCTGCTACTAGATTGTTTTTCTTTCGGCAATAAGGACAATTCTCTTATTCGTTTAATTGGTACTTTTGCATTTTTTGTTAACAATGTAAAAGCTGTCGAATTAATACTTTGAACTTCTTGGATGACATTTGCTTGTTCATCTTCAGATAACAGGTCAATTTTATTAACAAGTAGGCAATCTGCATGTCTAATTTGCTCAACTAAAAGCTGTAGCACTTGCGGTGTCAATTCTTTTCTGTTTAACCATCTTGCACTATCAAGGATTGAGATAATACCTTTAGGGACAATTGAGTTAGCAAAAAGTGGTGAAAGCACAGCATCTAACACTTCCACTGGATGTGCCGCTCCTGTCGCTTCAATATAGATGACATCTGGTTTTTCAACCGTTAATAAACCTTGTAATTGTCCCTCTAATTTGTCTTGAATGGTACAACAAATACAGCCATCCAATAATTCTTTTAACGGAATATCCTCATCTATTGCATCTGAATCAATTGATACTTTTCCTAATTCATTCATTAATACAGCCACTTTTCTACCGTTCTCTTTTTCATCCTGTAGCAACTGCTTTAACAGTGTTGTCTTTCCACTCCCTAAAAATCCAGCTAATATATAGATCTCTGTACTCATGTTTATTTTTTCCCCTTAAAGTCTATTCTGCAATTGTCTCTTCAATCATATTACTGAGTTTGTTTTTTATTATTTCATACGTATCGTCGGTGATATAGCCTATTTTTTGGAACTCTTCTTGCTTACATTTCCATACGGGAATATATCCATGTGGGAAATATTCATCCTCTTCTTCTAATCCTACTTCAATAAAAGATTGGTAGTCGCTTTCTAAACATTGATCATGTTGTGCTTCTTTTCCTTTTTTACAGCGAATGAATTCAATCACCAAGTGTTCATGTTGTTTGTAATGTCTGAGCATTTCAGCGATTAACATTTCACAAGTTTGTTCGACCTGAACGACCTCCTTCTTCATTTTATCATTCATTTGAACAATCTGCCTCATGGAAACCACCTCTTTCATTGAACCATTGTAAAGGATAGAAGAGAATGGCACAAATATTACGGTCGCCCATTGACCTCCGTAACATTCTTCTCTTTAAAAAACTGCCTGAGGGCGGAGATATTTTCTTTATAATCCATATCTAACACAGCGCCAGCATGCGGAGAATTTTTATCAACAAATGAATCGTCTACCGGAATCCGCATTGTTTCTATATCTGTTATTGGATTCAATAATACAGAGGTCGCCATCGCAAACATCTGATCAATATGTAAATCTGTATCAACATTTGCCATAATCATTTTCATCATTTCAGGTGATTTGGCGATTCCTTCAATAGATGTCATATGGTTTTTTAGTTCTTCCTTTAATAAAGCAAGCACTTCCTGTTGTCGCTTTACTCTTCCATAATCGTATTCATCATCATGACGAAATCGAACGTAATCTAATAGTTGCTCACCATTCAAAAAGTTTTTACCTGGCTCAATGTTCATATTCATATCTTCAATCATTGCTGCAGGAACATCTACTTCCAGTCCATTTGGAGCAACAATATTTAAGATATTTGCAAATCCTTTAAAGTCAATGACAACTGAATGATCAATCTTTATTTGAAAATTTTCTTCGATTGTTTGTGAAAGTAATTCCGTTCCTCCTAAAAAATAGGCATGATTCAATTTATGGTATCCTTTTTCATAATTCGGGATCTCTACATAGCTATCACGCATAATAGAGACTAGTTTAACTCTTTCTTCTTTTGGTTCATACCGAGCTAACATAATTGTATCAGATCTTGAATCTGCTTCTCCTCTAGAATCAACACCAACAAGTAAAAATGTTTTTGGATCTGAATTGTTCCATGTTGTTCCCTTCTCCTTTTGACGGTTATCTTTCTCAGATATGCCAGATGAACATGCTGCTAATAGCAAAGCTAACAAAATGATGACATATTTTCTCATGGTTCATCCTCCTTATTTTTCCTTATTCATTCATTGTAGGGATAGATGAACAACTTTATACTTTAAAAAAGAGGAAATAGTTTTTTACATTTTTGCCTACCTAGCGTAAGGGTGCTTTCTCATATAAAAAGAACAAACTAACAACCCATTATTGCGTGTTGTTAGTTTGTTCGGTGCTTAACTTAATTTCTTTTCAACTGTCACAATCACTTCTTTTTTAATTCCTGCTGAAAAGAAAATGATACTACATAAACAAATGACGGCGATCACAAAGAAGGCAATCGTTCCCCCGCTGATACCAATCAAGTATCCACCAATCATTGGGCCAATAAAACTACCTGTATTCCTGAACTGAGCAGCACCAAAATACGTGCCACGTAATTCCTCTGTAGCTAATTGATCAATTAATATACTACTTGCTGGAAACGATAATATCTCTCCAAAGGTGAATAAGATTACACCGATAACTGCCATTATCCAATGAGTGGATATAGCAAAAAAGAATAACCCAATAGCTACAAGAGCCGAACCAATAATCATAGATTTTAAAGGGCGAACCTTTTCCATCAGTTTTGCAAAAGGTAATTGTAATATAATTACAAGGATGGCATTAATGGATAAAAGAAATGAATAAATGACGACGCCATTCTCCAATCGGTTATCAAAGTGTTGTGGTAAGTTTGAATCCATTTGCGAATAACCTATCGCAAGTAAAATACCACCTAGAATATAATACAATAGTGACCTATCCCTCCTTACAATGTGAAAGGCAACAGGTAAGGTCACATTTTCTTTATTCTCCAAACGAGGAACACGCTGAATCGTAAACAATAAAATGAACATATATGCTAAATAAATACCACCAGTAATATAAAAAGTGAGAGACGCATTTGTTAATGCTAATACAGCCCCGATTAATGGACCAACAGCTGCCCCAATATTAATTGCGACATATCTTAAGGAAAATACTTTCATTCTTTGTTCCTTTTTTGTTAAATCGGCCATCAATGCTTGTGCAGTTGGTTCAAAAAAGGAATTACACAAACCAAGTAAAGCATTGAGTAGCAAAAAAGCAAGAGCTGAGGTGGACAAAGCAAAGCCAAAATAAGCGGCTGCTGTACCAATTAATGCAACAAGCATAATCGGCTTTCTTCCAAATTGGTCAGATAAATGCCCCCCTATAAAACCACCTATTGTCGACATTAATGGGCCCATCCCGATAATGAGGCCAATTAAAAACGAATGATAGTCCTGATTCACTAAATATATAGATAAAAAGGGCAACGTCATAAATGCCGCCCCGCGAGATAAGATTGTACCAACTAGTAAAATCCATATCGTGCGATGAAACTGATTATAATAATCTTGTAATCGTTTAATCATGTTGGTTATCCTTTCGATTCTTTTACAATACGCCCTTTAACTAGAAACAAATAAGATAATAGAGCTAAGATTTCTGCACTAGCAATAATATATGCCATTGGCCATGAAGAAGATTCACCAGCTATTCCAACTAACGGAGCAGCCATACCACCAAGCAAGAACGTCATTAAGCCAATTAAGGCTGAAGCACTACCGGCATTTTCGCCTTGTGAAGCCATTGCCAACGAAAAAGTTGATGTATTAACAACCCCAACAGCAGAAACAACTAAAAATAACGGAATAAGAACACCCCAAATACCTAGATGAAAAATTTCACTTAGAAGTAATGTAACCCCTCCAACTAAAGCAATCATCAATCCACCGAGTAATAAAGTTCCCTCATGTATTCGCTCTGAAAGTTTTCCCGTTAATTGACTGCCTAAAATAATGCCAATTCCATTCATTGCAAAACAAACACTAAACATTTGCGGAGAAAGACCATAAATGTTTTGCAATACAAAGGGAGATCCAGAAATATAAGCAAACATTGCAGCACCAACAAAACCTTGAGATAAAGCGTATCCCATAAATTTACGGTCTTTTACGATTTTTCCGAAACGGCTAAAGGAAACAAAAACGCCTCCATTTAACCTTTTCTCAGCAGGCAAGCTTTCTTGTAATGAAAAGATAACCAGTAATAAGCTAAGAAACCCGATTAATGTTAAAACAAAAAATACACCTCTCCAAGAGGTAATCGCTAATAGTTGGCCACCAAAAACGGGTGCTAAAATAGGGGCTGCCCCGTTTATTAAACTAAGTGTGGCAAAAAATTTAGTTAATTGTGTGCCACTGTATAAATCTCGAACTACGGCTCTTGATATAACAATTCCTACAGCCCCGGCTAATCCCTGAATAAACCTTAATATGATGAACAATTCAACGTTTGGAGAGGCCATGCAGGCAACTGAAATGAGACAATATAAAATAAGTCCAACTATTAACGGCCTCTTACGGCCAACCATATCACTAATTGGCCCGGCAAAAATTTGTCCTAAAGCTAAACCAACCATACATGCTGTTAAGCTTAATTGTGCATAGGATGCACTTGTTTGCAGATCATCTGCTAGATTAGGTAATGCCGGAAGATACATATCTAAGGATAGTGGCCCAAAAGCAGATAACAATCCCAGAATAACGGCCAGCATGAGACGCTTACTTCTACTTTCCTCCTTATCGTTACTTAATTCACTCGTTTCGTACATCACTCATCCTTCTTTCCATCTTCAATACAATTTTAGAATATTGCTAATTTACCATAAAACCTTTAAAAAAACATCAGTCTTTTTCAAATAAATTCGTCAATCGAAATAAATATTTTAAATTTACACTAAAGCTCAATAACTAAAGCCTCCGTTTGCTATTTTCTATTTAGTGCTAATCTCGGGTTATCTGAATGACATGTAAACCCTCTTTGCGTAAACTCATCATACTCTCTCTCCCAGCCTGAAAATTAACTGTCAAAACTAACATCTCTCAAAAAAAAGAAGCGACCTTAACCCTATAAATTATAGGGATAAGGTCGCTTAAACGATTTTCATATGTTGTTTAGGTAACTAGAACGAGTTATTTTTTCATTTCTTCTTTTAAAACTTCTATTGCTTTCTTGATTTGGGTATCGTTCTCTAGTAGTTTTTCACGTAAAGCTTCCATTAGTTTCACGGTTGTTTCACCTTCGATGACACCCGTTTCTTCCAATTTATTATCCTTTTGGAATGCTTTCACTGCAGCTTCTGTCTCTTCATCAAAGAATCCATCATTTTTATCAAGCTCATATTCCAGTGCCTCTAACATCTGCTGTGCTGCCTTAATTTGACTTGATGATTCCGATTTTTTTAATGGTTTCTCAGGATTAATATAAGGCAAGGAAGCATATTCAGGCAAGGAAACTTCATAATCAGGCTCAATACCTTTTTCATGAATCCAATTTGCATCTGGCGTTAACCATTTTTCTGTTGTAAATTTCATATTTGAGCCGTCAGTAAAATCTTGAGCACGTTGTACAGTTCCTTTACCAAATGACTTTTTACCGACTAGACTTACATCAGCTGATTCATGAACGGCAGCTGCTAATATCTCAGAAGCACTAGCACTACCTTCATCAATAACTACGACTAGAGGCGTCTCCATTTGCTTTCCATTAGGAGCTTGCACGGCCTCCCTATTCCCATTACGATCTTCAATTTGGAATAAGATTTCTCCCTCAGGTACAAATAAGCTCGAAATTTCAATTGCTTGATCTAATAATCCGCCAGGGTTTTGTCTTAAATCTAAAACTAGACCCTTCATTCCTTTTTCCTCTAAATCGCTTAATACATCAACGAGTTCTTGCGCTGTATTTTCAGAAAAAGAAGTAATCTGGACTTTAGCAATATCATCTTCTAACATTTCGCCATATACCGTTTCAAGAGGGATTGTATCTCTCGTAATTGTTACATTCATCGGTTCATTGTTACCACCACGACCAATTTCCAGTTCTACTTTTGAACCTTTTTCGCCTCTTATTAATAGGACTGCTTCTGAAGAACTCATTCCTTGCAAGCTCTTTCCATCAACAGATACAATTTGGTCATTTGGTTGTAGACCAGCATCTTCTGCAGGTGAACCTTTTAATGGTGAAACAATGACAATTTGTCCGTCTTGTTCTGTAATTTCTGCGCCAATTCCTTCAAAAGAAGAGGAGATGCTTTGATGGAAATTAGCAGCTTCATCTTCATTCATATAATCAGAATATGGATCATCTAGTGAATCTAGCATCCCATTGATGGCCCCATTAATTAATTCACCCGAATCAATTTCTTGGAAATAATTTTCGTTCAATGAATCATAGGCTTTATATAACTTTGAAAATTCACTTCTTTCATTCGTTCCTACATTTACGGCCTTCTCGTCACCGAAAGACAATGCTAATGTGGTGATTCCAGCTGTTACAAAAACAAGGATGAATACAAGCATAATAAACGGGAATAACTTCATTTTTATTAGCTTAGGCTTATCCTTTACTTCCTGTTTTTCTTCATCATTATTTACTTCATTAGACAACCCTTTCACCACTTTCATCACTGTAAGCTGTGATGCTTACTCAAGTTTAAGATTTTATATTGGCGTTATCGGTATCAATAACTATACTACTGTACTGAAAATTATATCTTATTTCTTTGGAAAAGAGGAAGAATTTTCTTATGTATTCCTTTCATCTTAAGAATTCAAGCTTCTTTTATTATGTATCGATTAAATGGGGAAAGTCTCCTTCTACAAAGTGAATCTCATTTGTTCACTTCTAATTTCCCCAAACCCCACATAATCATTACATAAATGATGAAAGGAGAATGAATGCATGATTCCTGGTATATTACTATGGTGCTGTTTTGCTTTATCTATTATCTTTCTTATCTCAGGAATATTTAATCATTCTTATGGTCAAGCATTATTAAGTTTCGTTTTATTCCTGCCATTGAGTTGTTATTTATTTCGTATTGATCATTTTTTTCAATACTTTTTTCTTTTCCCTATTATTCCATTAATCGCTTTTTGGTACATTTTTATGAAGAAGCGTACTTAAATTTCTTTTACCGACTCAAAGTATTCTTCTAATGTTAGATCTTTCTCAAAAATGACCTTCGCTGCTTCTTTTCCAACATAGCGAAAATGCCAAGGTTCAAATTTGTATCCTGTTATTTCTTCTTTTCCTTTTGGATAACGTAAAATAAATCCGTACTTATGTGCATTCTCTTTTAGCCATTTACCTTCTTTTGTATCTTCGTAATCTTGTGTTAACGTGTAATCGACTGAAGGACTTGAAATATCCATCGCTAATCCTGTTTGATGTTCACTACTTCCAGGTAGAGCCACTGCTTCTGAAGCTTTTTCCTCACCTACGCTATTTACCTCTGCTTGGAAAACTGCTTCCTGCCGATCATATGAACGATACCCAGAAACAGCAAATAACGCTATATTTTCTTTTTTAGCTGCAGAGAATAATTCTTCTAATGCATCTGCGGCTTCTTTTCTAAGGTAACTTTTCTCAATATCTTGATCTCCGAAAGAATATTCAACATCTGCACGAACAAGGTCTTCAGGAGCATAATCTGCCGGTAAAGCAAAGTCTTTATTCACCATTACCATCAAGTTTGTTGGGTTTGCTATTGTTGGTTTTCCATCCACATCTTCAATTTGATTAAAAAATTGAGAAGCTAATGTTAGGTCATCTTCATTTTGTTCATCTTGTTCGGGAGGTTGTTCAGTTGGATTGTTTTCTGTTTCTTGCTGATTGTCCTCTTCTTTTTCTACAGGCTCATCTACTGAAGTTGGTTCCGAATTAGATAGAAAAGGTATTTTTTCTAAATAAGGATCTAATTGACTGCAGCCTCCAAGAAAAAGAGCAACTGTAACTGTTCCTGCAAGTACTTTCTTCATTACTTTTCCCCTATTCTCTTTCTTTATGTCATCGTCTATCATAACACTTTATATGATAAATTGCGAAAGAAGAGAAAGGCATAGTCTATGAACCTTACTATTAGTGATTCTACCAATAACAAATGAGAAGAGGACCACTTTAAGTAGCTACAGATCACTAGAGAAACGAGGGAAATAACAATTCTTAGTAAGAGAAGTGACTAACACATTCAGCATGATTTAAGTTTCACCGAGAAAATGTCTTTATAAAATACATCCCTTCATACGGATGATACATTTGCTTTAACTTTTATCTTAAGGCAATAGAAAAGCGAGTGACTATGAAAAAAATAATCACTCGCTAACATGTACGATTTATGAAATTGCTGCTTCTAATGCTACTTCAATCATTTCATTAAAAGTCGTTTGTCTTTCTTCAGATGTAGTTTCTTCACCAGTAATAATGTGATCACTCACTGTAAGGACAGAAAGAGCTTTTCTTGCATGCTTAGCTGCTAACGTATAAAGTGCTGCTGTTTCCATTTCGATAGCAAGAATTTGGTACTGTGCCCATTTTTCATGTTCAGCATTATCATTGTAGAACATATCAGCTGTAAAAACATTCCCAACTTTCAATTCCAATCCTTTACTTACTCCACTGTCATAAGCTTTGCGCAATAGATCGAAATCAGCTGCAGGTGCATAATCAACTCCACCAAAAGTTAAACGATTCATTTGTGAGTCCGTAGAAGCAGTCATCGCAAGGATCACATCTCTTACTTTCACATCTTTTTGGATGGCTCCGCATGTACCTACACGGATCAGGTTTTTTACATTATAACTATTAATCAGTTCATTCACATAAATAGAAAGGGAAGGAACGCCCATTCCCGTACCTTGAACAGATATTCTTTTACCTTTATAAGTGCCTGTATAACCAAACATATTGCGGACTTCATTATAGCACTTTACATCTTCTAAAAAGTTTTCTGCAATATATTTTGCTCTTAATGGATCACCTGGTAGTAAAACTGTTTCTGCAATTTCATGTTCTTTTGCTCCAATATGTACACTCATCATATTCCTCCATCTATTAATCGTTCATTATCTAAAATATAGCATAGGATGAGTGATGATGGAAATGAAAAAGGAAGAACATACATTTTATTACCTAACCATTATTCGGTTCACTAAGGCCCAACCACCCGACTTTAATTGATAATAATATTGCCCTCTTCTCCCTTCATCAATATATAAAATATCTCCCGTTGATAAAAATCTCCCTTGGAAATCAAACGGCATGCGATCAAGGACATTAAATTGCTTAAATACATTTGATAAACATTCTTCATGATTTGCACCTCCAATAAGTGTTCGGTAGACTTCTCGATAGCCCCGTGTTTCTCTATATTTTGGAGTTTGAAAAATGGTAACATCATATTCTTTTGTTCTTGGTTTTACAAAAGTCTTGATCATAGATACCCCTCCAATAAATGATTATTTTAAACAATATATTAGCTTTTTCTACGTTTATTTCCTTCAAAGAAATTCGCCTATTTTTGTCGATTAAAGAGAAATTTTATTATGAAAACGCTTACAATTTTATTTTTCTTTCATAAACTAGTATTAAACATAGTGATGGTACAAAAGGGAGGGATAATTTGAAACGAGAGAAGATTCAATTCCATAAATTCTTTTTGTTGTTTGTTTGTATTTCCATCATATGCAGCTCATTACATTGGCTATTCCCATACAAAAACTATACAAAAATTGCCCATCGTGGGGACGTTGCTTCAGCACCTGAAAATACAATGGCCGCCTTTCATTCTGCACTAAACAATGGTTTTGACGTTATCGAATTAGATATCCATTTAAGTAAAGATAAAAAAATTGTCGTCATACATGATTCATCTGTTAACCGGACTACAAATGGTGAAGGTTTAGTGAGAGATATGACAGTATCAGAGTTACAAAAACTCAATGCGGGCGGTTGGTACAGTCCACGTTTTTCTGAAGAGAAAATTCCATTATTACAAGAAGTGTTAGATGAGTTTGCTGGAAAGATCGTTCTGTTAATAGAAATAAAACCTGGCGCAGAAACACCAGAAATTGTAGACCAATTGGCAACTCAGCTAAAACAAACTGTAGATGCTGGTGTCCCTGAAAAAATGTTACAAATCCAATCCTTTCATATTGATACATTACAGCAATTTACACAACGCGCTCCTGACTTTCCCATTGGCCTTGTCTTATCCGCGCCTATTAATCTTATTCAAATGTATACGTATAAGACAGATATTAGTTTTTTATCGATTCATTATACGAATTTAACACATTCATTTATTCAACAAGCACAACATTATGGATATACGATTTATGCCTGGACGATAGTTACCCCCTTACAGTTCAAGCAAATGCAATTATTAGGTGTAGATGGAATTATTTCGAATAGTTTGGAGCAGAGAGAAGAGAATAGATATTATGCATTTCTACAATCATTTATAGAAGGTCATAGACTACTAGAAAGATTCTTTGTATAAATATAAAAACCCAACCAACTATAGTTCCATAAAGGAACATGAATAGTTGGTTGGATTTTTGTTTATCTTGTTTCTTACTCTTCCGAATCAAAACTTACATCTTCATCGATAATACACTTTTTGATTAAGTATTCGAATGTAATATCAGCTAATTCATCTACTTCTTGCTCTACAGGAACGAACCCTCTTTTAGTCAACTCATGAAAGAAAAATTCAGCAATTTCTTCAGTATCAATAAAAACTTCAATTTCCTTCATATGCGACTCCCCCTTTGTACAAATTGTATGTGACGCATTAATGAAACATGCAACATTTCAATAGAAAAATATTTTTTATTCTTTTGTCATTAAATCTAGTAAAAGTACATAAATATTTTCTATCACTAGTTTTGAAAGGTTGATTAGATGGAAAAATTCAAAGCAGTCTGCGATCGTTTTGTAGAAGATGTAAATAATGAAGAAGGAAAATGTCTACAACTATTTGATCGGTTATTACATTCTTTATTCATCGCTGTTTTACTAGTAGGCATTCCTGTCATGTCGGTGGCAACTATTCAACTGTTTCATCTTTTGTAAGATTAACTTTTTTTACTTTTGTCGTGATGGTTTCTAGTTTTTTCAAAATGATTTTCATTGCTTTTTTATATTCTTCATCTTGAAAAAAGTTGTACAAAAAAGAATAGTCATTATATATGTCTAGCAAACCATCTATGATTTGTTTCTCTTCGTTAGTACGATCCATTAGACCTGATTCAACATCTTGATAACAAACATCCTCAGAATTCTTTATTTCGTTCATTGCTTGTTGGTTAATAAGAAACAACATCCCTAATTTTTCTATAAATTCGTCAGCCTGTTCGGCATCAGATAATAAGGATAGTTCCTCTTCACCAGCCTCAAGCCACTCTCCGTCAGATATTCGAGATAACTCATAAATGACGTCTTCCCATGCATCTTCCTTATAACGCCAAATCTCGGTACGGAAGCCGACTACTTTAAAAATCTCAGTACCATATCCTTTCACTTGGACGAGGTCCCCAAAAAAGTATTGGTACTCAATATCTACATGCTCCTTATCACTTACATCTCCTTCAAACTCTGAAAGAGGCTGTAAACTTGACTCCAAATAGAGACCATCACTTTTATTCACTTCATAAACATACATACCATCAAGCCATTTTACATCTGTTACTTTCCCTACCGTTCCATATATTGTAATCACGACTGTATCACCAACTTCATATTTCGGTTTTTTACGATTAACCATTGCCCTCATCCTTTCCAATATAGTCGTGACTTTTAATTAAGATAGTATATGCATGAAAAAGCATTTTCGCTCGTATACAGGGCCGTCCAAATTTTTTTAGGGCAATCCTCATCATATGTTTATTTACGCAAAAAAACTGAATAAGATTTTACCTCACTCAGTTTTTTCTTCTTCATCTATTTTGAATTGCACTACTACCTATTTGTTATCTACTTCAAGTTTATAACCTTATTACCATTTCTATTTTTCTTATCTTTTGTTTCCCAGCGTCTAGGGCAAACAAAAGAAGATTATACTGTTTTGATTAAAGTCCATATTTATTTAGCCTCTTCACATGTGATGAACAGTCTTTCACCTCATATAGAGAAAAGAATCACCACTTTCTCGTTGAGCATAAAACTTTATTTGTTTATCTTCAAGTAATTGTATTATAGAGAAATAACTAAGCTCCTTGGCAAATTTCTTTGTCCATCCTGCTTTTGCTGCCGTATCTCTGATTGGTCCTTTCATACCGACAAAGTATAAAGAAATCCCCTTTTCTTGTTTTAATTGTTCTATCATTTCTTCTAAAGATTTAAAAGAGTGTGCATCTATATCATTTACTCCCGAAAAATCAACAATGACTAATTTAGCATTAGGTTTTATCAATAAAAGCTCATTTAATTTATACTCTAAATATGAAATATTTGAAAAATGTATAGAAGAGTCTATTCGTGCGATAATCAAATCATCTCGCGTTTTTGCATTTGGAAATCGTTTTATATCTCGAAATACTTTCTCCTTTTCTAAATATCCCATTTCTATGACCCTAGGTCTAGATATCTTAATTAATAAAATGCTGAAATTAAAAACAACCCCAATAACTATTCCCCATTGAATGCCAATAACTAATGTCGCAGTAAAAGTAACTAACCAGCTCCAACCATCAACTGCCTTTATATTAAACCATTTCCTTATTTGCTTGAAATCTATTAATTTATAGACCGC
Source organism: Cytobacillus kochii (assembly GCF_044790165.1). Classification (NCBI taxonomy): domain Bacteria; kingdom Bacillati; phylum Bacillota; class Bacilli; order Caryophanales; family Bacillaceae; genus Cytobacillus; species Cytobacillus kochii. The sequence goes on from NZ_CP085254.1 coordinate 2,779,320, forward strand.
TACAATGATAACTGCAGCTAATACTGCATTAGGCAGATAATAAAAATAAGAAGTAAAAAATTGGAGGGCGATTATAACGAGTACGCTTGTAAATATGGATACCATTTGTGTAACTCCACCACTTTGATAGTTTACTGCACTTCTTGAAAAACTACCATTAATTGGTAATATTTGAAAAAAGGACCCGAAAAAATTGGCAAATCCTAAAGCGGTTAGCTCTCGATTAGGATTTATTTTATAACCTTCTTTTTCTGCAATTGTTTTTCCTATAGAAAGTGACTCCATAAACCCTAATAGCGCAATGGTAAGTGCAGGAAGGATTAATTGCCTAACTGCATCTAGCGTGATTGTTGGAAAAACCGGAATCGGCAAGCCACTTGGTACCCCTCTCACAATTTGAACACCTCGTTCATGTAAATCAAAGGCATAGACACTTATAATAGAAAAAACAATCAATAGTAACGCACCCGGAATTCTAGCATTTATTTTTTTTAGTACAAGTAAAAATACTATGCTACATCCCCCAATCAAAAGTGTTAAAAAATGTATCTTCGGAATCCCATTGACTAAATCTATAAATATTAAGTGTATTTGTAGGTAAGTTCCTAATGTTATTCCCAATAAATGCTTTAATTGACTTAATCCAATAATAATGGCAGCGGCAGAGGTGTAGCCTCCCAAAACCGACGGAGAAATATAGTTAACAATCCTCCCCATTTTCAACACAGCTAAGAGAAGCTGAAAAACCCCAACCATCAAAGCTAAAAAGATTACAAGAGTGATATATTCATAGGTGCCCGGTTTTTCAAGTAAAGATACGCCTGAAAAAACCAGTAATGAGGTTATCGCAGTTGGTCCAACGGATAAATGCCTAGAAGAAGCAAATATTGCATATATGATTAATGGTAAGGTTGATGCATATAGACCCATTATTAATGGGAGGCCCGCTAACATCGCATAGGCCATTCCTTGGGGGACAAGCATGACAAAAAGAGTCATTGCTGAAATGAAATCTTTTTTTAGTGTTTGTAATTTGTATGATCTAATCGAAATGAAAGGATTATATTTTTTATCTAACATATCAACCTATCCTTTTTGAGCTTTCTATAAATGAGATTAGAGAGATACCTTGGTACTGCCTAAGATAAGAAATAGGGCATTTCTGCCCTATCCATTAAGGAGTTACAATATTTATAAACTGATCAAAATGATCGAGTAGGTTTAAAAATTCATCCAATTTTGTTTGGTCTCCAAATAATTCTAGTTTGTTTGAAGTAACGGCTTCCCTTGGGTCAAGGATTCCACTTACAATCGCATAAAATGTTGCCTTATTACTAATGAAGGAAAGATCTGGATTATCATCTAGTTTATTGCTCTTATTTAATACACAATTTTCGAGATAAATGGTGTATTTCTCCTCTACATCTGATAGAGAAACATTCATGATCATTTTTTTATCTGCTGCTTTCGGACCATTTAATCTTACAGAAAGTAATTTAAAGAATTCATCAAACGGCATTTTAAGCATCATGCCCGAATGACCTTTTGCTATTGCTCCCTTCTTCCTAGTCCCATTTCTTAGTTCTGACGCACCGATAAGATAAGAGTTACGCCAATTAGCTGATTCGGCCTGATATCCTAATTGTTCAAAAGTGTCTGCTAATAACTCTTTTGCTTCCTTATTATCCGGTTCTGCCATCACTACATGTTTTAATACTTGAGCAACCCAACGATATTGCCCGTTTTCAAAATCAGCTTTCGCTTGTTTGACCACATGAGCAGAGCCACCCATGTAACTGACATATTTTTGACCTGATTCAACTTGCGGAAGTGGATCCAAATCAGAAGGATGGCCACTATAATATCCTAGATAGAAATTATAAATCCCTTTAGAATTATGCTTTAAAGTACCATAGTATCCTCGATTACCCCAATATTGGTCCAACGGCTCAGGAAGCTTGAGCTCTTCTGCTATTTCTTCCATTGTATACCCGTGATTGGCTAGGCGAATGGTTTGATCATGGATATATTTGTAAAGGTCACGTTGTAACACTAAATGTTCAAAAGCTTGCTCTTTTCCCCATACTGGCCAGGCATGCGCCATGACTAATGCATCAATCTCTTTACTTATAGAAAGATCGATGGTTTTATCGATTGCCTTCACCCATTCTAGCGTATCGCGAGTTTTTGCCCCTCTAATCGTATAAATTTGATGCATTGTTTTATTAACATTTTCTGATACAAATAATACTTTGTAATCCTGAATATAAAAGTGCATTTCTGCAGGTGCTTCCGTATTTGGTGTTAACAGGAATTCGAAGTTGATACCATCTATAGTTAATTGCTCAATCTCCTCTTTTATTTCTCTATTGGGCATTTCAAAACCATTACCTGAGTGGAAAACAGTTCCGATGCCTGCGGATAAAAACCCTTGTTCTCCCACTGGTAACCCTATACCAAACTGATAGGATGCACGCCTAGACATTATTGGACCTAATAGGACATTTTCACTGAACATCTCTTGTGTAAAATGTTCAGGGACAATAATTGGAATTGTAGATGTTTCAGCATATTGAAGAATTGAATGTGTACCCCCAAAATGGTCAGCATGGCTTTGGCTGATGATAATTGCAGTAACTGGCCTTTTAGGTCGATGACTAAAATATAATTCAATGGCCGCATCTGCAGCAGAGTTACTAGATGAAGTATCAATGACAATGACTCCCCTTTTCCCTTCAACAAAAATCACTGTAGCTAACGAAAGTCCGCGAACTTGATACACACCTTCAACGACTTTATAAAGACCTGATTTTGCCTGTAATTGTACATTTCTCCACAAGCTTGGATTTACAGTATCAGGAGATGGCTGATTTTGGATATTTAAATTTTCTATCCTATTTTCACACGGAGCAATTAGACCCCTATCTGCATCTTCATAATCTTGCTTGTTTTCAAAATCTAGTGATTCAAAAAAATCCTTGTTGGCTTTTTTTGTTACAGGAGTAGCATTCTTTGGGAGCTTGGATAAATGACTTGTCGGAACAGTACCTGACATTTAATATACCTCCTAGATTAAAGGATGAGATATGATTTCTCATACTTTTTAATTTATTTGTCTTTCTTTATCTTTCCAGAAGTCCTTTTTCAATTCCTTTTTATCTATTTTCCCTATTTGAGTTAATGGTAAATTTTCTTTAAAATAGATTTTTTTAGGAACCATATAACTAGACGTCCTTGCTTTACAGAACTCAATAATTTCTTCTTCGGAACACTTCTCCCCATCTCGTAAAACAACAAAAACTGTTACTAGTTCACCCCAATCTGGGTCAGGTACGCCAATACATGCACTCATAACAACTGCAGGATGTTGATTAACAACTTTTTCAACTTCAACAGAATAGACGTTCATTCCACCTGAGATGATCATATCTTTCTTTCTATCAACGATATACAAAAAACCTTCTTCATCGAATTGGCCAATATCTCCTGTATGAAACCAGCCATCTTTGATTGCTTCTAATGTTAAATCGGGCCTTTTATAATAGCCTTCCATTAAGTACGGTGATTTTAAAATCACTTCACCTTTTTCGTATGCTTTAACATCTTGACCTTCCTCGTCTATTATTCGAATCTCGGTCATTAAACAAGGTTTTCCACAACTCTGGAGAAACTTAGCCCCTGTCTCTAATGCTCGTACGTGATCGAATTTGTGCATCCTTGTGATAAGAACGTTCGCTTCAGTTGCTCCATATTGCTGAACAAATACCGGTCCAAACAGCTCCATCGCTTCTTTTAATCTTTCGGAAGAAATTGGCGAAGAACCGTAGTGAATGCTTCGTAAAGAACTAACATCGAATTTCACCTTTTTCGCTTTGTCGATGATTCTGTAAATGATGGTTGGCACCGTGAAAGTAACTGTAATTTTTTTGTCTTGTACCGTCTTTAAAAATGTGTCCGGCTTAAAAGTATCAATATAAATATGCGCTCCACCAGCTAAAGCCCGTAGCATTAAACTTCCAGCTGAATGCTGAAGCGGGGTCGTCAATAACACTTTATCGCGATCATCCATTGGAAACTCTATGAAGCTTGCAATAAGTGCAGCAGCTTTCCCTCCTTGAGAGTGCATAACACCTTTTGGTCTGCCTGTTGTCCCCCCGGTATAGGAAATCATAGAGATATCCTCCGGTAACATGTCTGGGAATGACGACACATTTTCGACCTTTTGAATCTCTTGTCTGCTTACCGTAGTAAATTCTTCAGGGTATTGTAGATTAAAATCCGCCAATCCTATTACTTTTACGGATTGATGCTGCTCTTTTTTATCATTGACATATTTCAATACTGTTTTCATATGCATTTCCGTTGCCATAATGACAAAATCCGTATCAGAATCATTTAAAATAAAGTCAACCTCACGAACGCCTAACTTAACCCCCATTGGAATTGAAGTTGCACCGCAGCGAGCAACAGCTTGGCTAAATAGAACGAATTCTATACTATTTGGAATGAGATAAGCAACGTGCGACCCTTTTTTCACACCCAAATGGACTAAAAAACTGGCAATTTTGTCTATTTCTTTACGTAATTCACGGTAGGTTAAAATTTCATTTGTTGACATGAATGTTACTGCAGGATGTTCTTCAAATCGTTTTAATGCTTTATTCATATAACCTTGAATAGTCTCTATACTCATCAGAATCACCTATCCTTTATTTTATTTTTACTTTGTCTGTAACAATTCTTTCGCGATTGTATTCCTCTGAATTTCAGAAGTACCAGTTAAAATTCTAAACATTCTTACGGTGCGATACATTTGTTCAATTGGATGGCCCTTCAAAAGCCCCTGGCCGCCGAAGATTTGCACGGCTTTATCCAACACACGTCCAGCCACTTCAGATGTAAACAGTTTTACCATTGAGGCAGTTGCTCGATTATCTTCCCCGCTCTCCATTCTGTCGACAGCATCGTACACCATACACCTTGCAGCATAAATTTCTGTCGCCATATCAGCTAGCATATGTTGAATAGCTTGAAACTCACCGATTGACTGTCCGAACTGCTTTCGTTCATTTGCTCTTTCAATCGATAGATCTAATGCTCTTTGAGCCACCCCAATATATGTAACACCCCAAATGGCTCGATTTTGACTGATCCTTTTTATTCCAAGTAAAAATCCTTTCCCTGATGCTCCAAGAATATTTTCAGAAGGTACTCGACAATTATTAAAAATCAGTTCACCTGTTCCACGTTCTCCTGAAATGGGAATTTGTGTCTCACCTAATTCATAACCCGGTTTTTCATTTGTTTTTTTATCAACTAAAAAGGCCGTTATGCCAGCAAATTTTTCTTCAACGACTTCTTTGCAGATGACAATAGCAAAATCTGAATACGGTGCTGCACTAATAAAGTGCTTGATACCATTTAAGATGTATCCATCTCCATCTTTTACGGCTGTCGTTTGGATTGCTCTTGCATCTGAACCTGCTCCTGGCTCGGTTAAAGCGAAACAGCAACTCGTTTCCCCTCTAATTAATGGATTGACATACTTCTCAATCTGTTCTTTTGTGAATGACTCAAGCATCTGCCCAATTCTTAGGACACCGCCTTTTTCACCTAAAACAAATCCCCATAAAGCAGACCCTGACCGAGCTAGTTCTTCTTTCAGTAAACATAACTCTTTTAAACTTACATTTTGACCACCATATTCGTGTGGTAGAGTAATCCCATAAAAACCTAATTCAATGGCTCTATTTCTCACCCATCGAATAGCTTCGGTCGGAATGACCTCTTCCGTCTTAATATTCATTGCTTTTTCATATGGAAGCAGCTCATTATAAATAAAGTCACGCATTTTAGTTAGTAATTCTTGTGATTCACTCGTTATCACCATATATACTCCCTCCTAATTATGTGTAGACATCTATATACATCTTATATAAAACCAAACGATGACGATTCCTAATTCTATTTACATGTTTTTAGAAGAAGAATCTATTTCTGTTTTATTTTTCCTTATATGTGGAAGTACTAGAACGATAGCTGTTGCTATTAGGAAAAATAGTGAGATCGGGCTTTTAAAGAATACGGTTAAATCACCTGTGGCAGTCAAGATTGCTTTCCTAAGATTGTCCTCAAGCATTGGTCCTAAAATAAATGCAAAAAAGAACGGTGCTAAAGGGAAATTCGTTTTTCTAAAAAAATATCCAAGCAGTCCAAAAATAATCATAAGCCAGATATCAAAAAAACTATAATTAATCATATAAACACCAATAAAACAAAATGCAGCAATAAATGGAACTAGGAACAGTTCGATTTTTTGGATTAAAAAGGCAAAGGCTGGCACAAAAGCAACGTTTAATACTAACAGCAATACATTTGCAATGAAAAAGCCTGCAAAAGATGCCCACACGATGGTTGAAGAATTTTCAAATAATAGCGGCCCAGGCTGTAAGCCAACCATAAGGAGTCCCCCCATCAATATGGCTGCAGAAGCGGAACCAGGTATACCTAAAGCAAATGTAGGAATAAGTGCACCACCTACTGACGCATTATTGGAAGCTTCTGGACCACTCAATCCAGCAGGGGCACCTTTTCCAAACTCCTCAGGTTTCTTCGACAGTTTTTTCTCGACAGTATAAGACAAAAACGTGGATAGAAGACCACCGGGTCCCGGCAAAACCCCTACGATAAATCCGATAATTGATCCTCTTATCATCGAACCCGTGTTACTAACAACCTCACTTACTTTTGGAAATAAAGAGGAGAATTTTATATCTGTCTTCATCCCTCTTGTAGTTACTTTCTCTTCAAGCCTAAACAGTACTTCTGAAATACCAAAAAGCCCAATACCGATGACAGCGATATTCATTCCATCCCATAATTCCACAAAGCCAAAAGTTAAACGTTCCTCACCTGTAACCATATCTGTTCCGATAGTTGATAGTAATAGGCCTAACAATGTAGCGATAATTGGTTTTAATGGGTTTTTTTGCGTTAACCCACAAGCTACAATTAACGTAAATAAGATGAGTGAGAAATATTCCGTGGGTCCAAACATGAGTGCATATCTAGCAAGGATGGTGGTTAAAAATACCATACCCGCAAATCCAAAAACGCCCCCAACAAATGAAGCAATCGCACTTAATGTTAAGGCATACCCGGCTTTTCCTTTTCTCGCCAATGGGTAACCATCGAATGTTGTCACAATGGCGCCACCATCACCAGGTACGTTGATTAAGATTGAACTAATCCGTCCCCCATACATCGATCCTAAATAAATACTCATTAATAAAATTAAAGAACTTAACTGGTCCATCTTAAACGTTAAAGGTAACAGAAGGGCCATGCCGGTAATAGGACCCAAGCCAGGTAATGCACCGATGATTGTGCCTAAAGTTACACCAATTAAACACCACAGCATTGCTTCTGGACTTGAAAGCATCGTTGTAAATCCAGTTAATAATTCCGATAACAAAATCTCACCCCCAGAAATCAATTATTTTTCATCCAAAAATACCCAATGGCAGCGGACTATCTAACCACAATTCAAAAATCAAATACATCAAAATCAAAACGACAATGGTAAAGGTAAACGCTTTAAACCAAGGTATTTTCTGTACAAATGCTAAAATGGTGAACATAAAAACCCCTATACTTGCTAGCATTCCAATGAAGTACGATAATCCAATCGTCACTGCAAGAAGGAGGATAAGGAAAACTTGTTGAAATCGGATTTTTTTATCCACTTCTTCTTCTGACTCTTTTTTCTTTAGTCTCATTACCTGAATAAGGTGGAAGCAAAGAAACAGGAATATTAATATGGAAATGATTCGTGGAAAAAAGCCTGCTCCAACCGCTCCCAGATTAGTCGAATATACTGGTAAACCAAACGACATGATGAGAAAAACAATACTAATAAACAATAAAAACAAACCAAAATAGCGCTCAACGAACATACGAAACCTCCTTTAGAGGAATGATAAATGATATTGAATTGCTTACTTTCAAATTCTTTTTAGAACTGAAATCATTTTTCTAAATCTTCCAAATATTTTTTAAACTCCATCCCTTCTTCTTCAACTAATTTTGTATATTCTTCTGTATTTAGATAATAAGGAGACAAACCACGGTTCTTTAAGAATGTTTTCCAGGTATCTGTTTCAGTCATTTTCTTTAGGTTTTCTGCCCAATAATTAACAACCTCAGCTGAAACGTCTCCACCTGTCCATATTCCTGTATATCGATGGAAAGCAACCTCCACTCCCGATTCCTTTAAAGTAGGGACATCTGGTAAATCTTTGGAGCGTTCTTCTGAAAGGACAGCTAACACTCGCACTTCACCTGTTTTGATATAGTCATTAATTAATGGAAGTACACCTAAGGTTGTATCGATTTGGCCACCGAGTACAGCCGTCAAGCCTTCAGAAGCCCCTTCCATTGGAACGAAGTTTAATTTATCAATGCCTGCCCCTTGTTTGATTAGATCCCATTTAAAGGCTTCACCACCATCAATTGGACCGAGCGTACCAATCGTTACATCTTTTTCCGATTTTAATGAACTTAACAACTCCTCTATCGTTTCATATGGAGAGTCTTTATGGACATAGATAAATAGTTCACTAGTAGCCAGGGAAGCAATGGGTTGAAAATCAGAAAACTTTAAACTAAGTCTAGGGTCCCAACCTGGTCCATATTCAGGAATCACTATTAACTTGTAAGGATCACTTTTTTGCCTCGCTAGTTCTTCACTTGCTATACGACCTCCAGCGCCTGTTTTATTTGTGACGACAAAAGATTGTTTTATTATCTCTGCATCATTTAAAATTTGTGCTGTTGTACGCATAATTAGGTCTTGACCACCACCAGGAGCAAAACCAACTAGTGCATCAATAGATTTATGAGGATAATTCTCTGGTAAGCCATCATTTTCTCCTTTTGCTTTTTCAGACGAAGATGCAACATCTGATGAATTACACGCAGATAAAACTAGCATTACTAATGTAACTAGCAAAACAACAAAGAATGAACGCGCTTTCATTTTTTTCATATTAAAATATTCCCCCCTAATTTTAAATTTATTTTTTTTAGTAAATTGATAACATCTCTAAAGTCGGCTTATCATTATTATCTTTACTGTTACTTCTAATGGTGAATTGATAACAGTCTGTATTTAGATACATGAGCCCTGCTACAAGAGGAGAAGCATCTTTATAGTAAAATACTCTGCTTAATGTCATTAGAGGTTGGTTATTAGGGACGTTTAGCCTATTTGCTATTTCCTTCGTAACAGGACGTACCCCTATTGAACATCTTATTTCCTCAAGACCTAGCTGAGAATTATCTTTGCTTGTTTTTAACAATGTACTTAATGGTTGGTCCTCCACTTCTTCAATCATCTCTTCTGTAAAAACTAATTCAGGAGATAAATAGGTAATGTTAAAAGCGATCGGCATATCTTTTAAGTAAAATATTCGGTATATTGTACGTATCTTAGTATCCATCGAACATTCTAGTGCTTCGGCAATATTTTTTGAAATCTTTTCTTCACCGTATTTAACTAATTTTATTTTCACATTTAGACCTTGAACTGTTAAAGTTTCATAAAACCCTCTAAAGTTTTGCACGTCCAATACATCGTTCATAATGTCCGTCTGAATGATTGGAAATTTAACATACATACCTTTTCCTTGTTGAATGATAATTAGGTCTTCTTCCAATAAAAGTTTTATTGATTTACGAACCGTTAATCTGCTTACCCCATATTCTTCCGTTAATTCATGTTCACTAGGTAATCTCTGACCTGGCTCAAAGATGTTATTCTCAATCTTCCTTTGAAGGTCTTGAGCAATTTGTTTATACAAAGGGATATAACTTTCACGATTAATAGTCATCATAACTCTCCTCACATATATACATGTATATAGATGTTATATATAAACTTAAAAAAAATATTCTTTCGGGAAAACTCTTGAGATAAGTTCTATAATAAGTTTCATTCACCCTTAGTTTAAATTCCCACCTTCTTTTACGGTTTAGAAACTTCAAACTCCCCCATACATTTATACATGTATGTAGACGTTATATAACAAGGTAAAAAATACTAATCTATTCGTCTTATGATTAGGGTATGGCAAACGGGCGTTTAGACATCAACCTATTCCTACAGCCTTTTTCTAAAAATATCTCTTTCCTATCACCCCTCTTAACGAAGATTTGGGTGTATGCATAGCTTATTAACTAACATTTTATTAAAACTATTTGTAATTGTCAATTTATTCTTAATATTATATTTGCATTTATTATGAGTCAATCCATTAAATAAACATATCCTTCACTTCTTTTGATGATTATGGTCCTTGATGCTATCAAAGATATTATGTTACTTGCTCGGGGTATAAAACATGGTGGTCATTACCCAAGTCAATGATAAATAAAAAGCACCTTTAGGTAGATTGTTTTACGTATCTACTCTATAAGGTACTTTTATATTTACTTCCTACTTTCTTATATGAAACGTAAGTCTACACCATTGTTAATAGAATCATAGGCGAAGGAATTGGGTAATACTAAGCATTTATCCCTTATGATTATATAGTTCCCACGCTTCATCAAAGACAGTCATCGTTGCTAAATAAGATCCGTTTAACTCAAGGTAAGAACTGATTTCTTGATAGTTCTTAGACATTTTAGGAAAACTATGATCAAGGTAAGCATCGTTTGCAAAAATACTTATTTCATCCTTTGGTTCAGGATGGCGGTAGGTCATTAAAAAATGATAAAAAGATTTTGCCATCGTACCAACTTCCTTTAATCCGTTTTTCTACATCATGAAGGAAAGTTAATAACAAATCAAGCATTAGGTTAATCTAAATGAGAGAAATCAAAATAATTTCTCTTAAGCAATCGTGGTCTAGCCATCAATTCAGCAAAAGAAATCTCCTTATCTATTGTTTTCGTATCAATTAAAAAAAGTTGATCTTCAATTTCTTTAACTTGTTCATCAGGTTGATATTCCATATCACAGTCTTGGCACAAAATAGATGGTGTTTGGGTAATTTCTATTGCTTTTGTGCCATCTGGGAGCTCCCAAAACACACTGGCTTTTGTCTCTTCAATATGCTTACTATCACACCATGTACAATGGCTTTGCATTGTTATCACCTCACTCATTCGAAGCTGCCGTTTCCGACTCTGACCTTTTCTTTTGTTCTGCTTGGTATTTCTTTTCTTTTAACTCGTCACGTTTTTCCCTACGATTCTTCAAATTACTATGAGATGGATCATGGTCATAATTATCACGACGATTTAATCTTGATAATCCTTCTGGGACAAGATTAAATGCTTCATCATTCAATAGGCCAGCAATTCCTACTTTTGATTTCATATCTTCCATATCTCCATATACACCTTGGAAATAATCATCAGCTTTACCTGCGACATAGTTTTCAGGCTCTGGATAAGTCGTAATTACTCCCTCAAAGTTTCTTAAGACTACTTTATCAGCACTTTGTGAGATCAAGTAATTCGGTTGAAGAGAAATTTTCCCCCCTCCTCCTGGCGCATCGACCACAAAGGTTGGCACAGCATATCCTGAAGTATGACCTCGCAAGCCTTCAATAATTTCTAACCCTTTTGAAACAGGTGCACGGAAATGGCCAATCCCTTCAGATAAGTCACACTGATAAATATAATACGGCCTTACCCTAATCTTAACTAAGTCATGCATCAGCTTCTTCATAATTGCTACACTATCGTTGATTCCTGCCAAAATAACTGATTGATTCCCTACTGGCACACCAGCATTTGCTAACATTTCACAAGCCTTTTTCGATTCTTCAGTAATTTCAATCGATGTATTAAAATGGGTATTTAACCAGACTGGATGATACTTTTTCAAAATATTACATAGATTCTCCGTGATTCTTTGCGGGAATACGACAGGTGCTCTTGTACCAATTCTAATAATTTCCACGTGATCAATTTCTCGCAAGCTTTTTAAAATATACTCAAGTATTTTATCGTTAATTAATAGACCATCTCCTCCAGATATGAGGACATCACGAACTTCAGGTGTGTTTCTAATATACTCAATTGCATCATCTAATTGTTTCTTCGGCACACCCATGCCGATTTGACCAGAAAACCTTCTCCTTGTACAATAACGGCAATACATAGAACATTGATTAGTTACTAAGAAGAGGACACGATCTGGATAACGATGAGTCAATCCAGCAACAGGCGAATCCTCGTCCTCATGAAGTGGATCTTCCAAATCATATTTGGTTTTATGAATTTCTTCTGAAATGGGTACTGATTGCATGCGAATCGGACAGCGTGGATCATCTTGACTCATCAGTGAGGCATAATAAGGTGTAATATTCAATGGAATGGTTTTCGTTGATATTTTAACGCCTTCTTCTTCTTCAGGCGTTAAATCAATTACCTTTTTTAAATCATCTAACGTTCTTATCGTATTGGTTAGTTGCCATAACCAATCGTTCCATTTTTCCTCAGGTACATCTTTCCAAAGTTCGATATCCTTCCAATGCCTTTTTGGCTTATACAAAAACTGTTTCACATGATTTCCCCCTTCAAAGTAGTCGTCAATTTTAATATGCAAAAGCCATGCCAACTATTTCATTCTAAGAATAAGATATGCGAACACCTACACGGTGGATACAAATGGAAGGAACAGCTTATAGAAGGGCTTTTAACAAATGGTGGTCATAAAAAAAATGCCGACTATTCGGCACTTTAAGAAGAATATTTATTATGTCAAAGCTTAGTCATCCCATATCATCTTTAGCACCTGATATCACTTCAAGCCTTTGTAGTTTATATTGAAGCGTTTGCCTTGGAATTTGTAACAATTTAGCTGCTTTTAATATATTTCCCTCTGTCTGGTTGATGGCTTCCTCTATTAATTGGTTCTCCAATTTGGCTAAAGCGGGACGCAGGGCAAAGTCAGTTTGTTTAGTAGTGTCTTTCTTTTCTTGTACATATTGTTTAAGCATTAGAGGGAGATCTTGAATAGTCAGGACTGGTCCATTACACACATTCATCATATATTCGATCGTATGCTTAAGTTCCCTGACATTTCCTGGCCATTTGTACTTGAAAAAAAACTGCTGTACTTGTGGGTGTAGACCAGTAATATTTTTTAAAAATTGCTCGTTATATTGCTTAATGAAATGTTCAGTTAAGAAAACAATGTCTTTTTTCCTTTCTCTTAAAGGTAATAATTCAAACGTGAGTACATTTAAACGGTAGAATAAGTCTGCTCGTATGTTCCCTTCTGCTAGGGCAATTTGAGGGTGAATATTCATTGCCGCAATGACGCGAAAGTTCACATATGTGTTTGTTGTGCTTCCTAGTCTCCTCACTTGACCATCTTCTAACACACGTAATAGCTTCGCTTGTAGCTCAATAGGCATCGCATGAATTTCATCTAAAAATAATGTGCCTCCATCAGCCAACTCGAATAATCCTGGCCGATCCATGGCACCAGTATAGCTTCCTTTCGTTGTCCCGAATAAGACACTTTCTAATAAAGATTCTGGAATAGCAGCACAGTTTTGTGCAATAAAGGGAGCATTTGCCGAGAGTGATGCATCGTGTATTCCTTGAACAAATAATTCCTTTCCGCTTCCACTTTCCCCAATTACAAGCATCGGTGACTGTGAACGCGCTAGTTTTTTTGCTTCGTTTTTTACCGCTATCATTTTCTCATCTTCTGTTAATAAGCTATCAAGGGTATATTTGGTTGCATGTGAATGACTTGTTGCTGTTTTTCTTTTACTTTTTACTTTTGATCTTAAATCAATCAAACTATCATTCAGTTCTTTAATTCGCGAATAATCTTTCGCAATTTCAACCGCACCAGCAACTTTCCCATCAAGCTCGATTGGTAAAGTAGTATTGACGGTCTCAATCTGTTTTCCATATAAGTTTACATAACTTTGCTGTTCATTGATCATTGGTTGCTGAGTTTGCATGACATTAAACAATGTGCTCGTATTTTTGTTTAACGAGGGAAAAACGTCTAAAAGTGGTCTCCCTAACACTTCTTCTATTTTTAAACCATCATGTTTGGCAGCTATCTCATTGTAGTAGATAGTATAGCCATGTTGATCAACAACATGAATCCCTTCGTCTATGCTATTTAAAATTGCTGATAAGACCTCTTTAGAAATACCGTACTCGCTTGTCAATCTCATTCCCCCTCTATTCCATAAATACAGATGAGGTGCCGAAAACTTGTCATACATTGCCAACTTTTGGGCAAATTATTTTAAAATCGTTGTTGATAAATCTTTTACCCAAACATTCATATCCTCGAGTTTATTAAAAATATAACAATTCTTTCCTAACCTTCCACGATAGGCGTAGTCTAATTGGTGTAGGGCTGCGTTCATACCAAAGGATAAAGAACGAGCAATCGAATAAGCACAAAAGATCCCATCATTTGCAAGTTCCTTCTCTAATCTCTGTAATAACACTTTCATTAATCCATGCTTACGATGTTCCACTAAAGTAGCACAATCCGTTAGCTCTGCGTTTTTATAATCATTATTTACTTCTGCTGAAGCAGCGCTTACAATTTCATCTGCATAAACATAACCAAAATAAATCGTACCATCATTCATTGTTTTCTTAATATACTCGGGGTCATGAAGAGGCGTTGGATATACTTCAAATATAGCCCGATAAAGTGTAGCCAACCCTTTGGCATCATTTTCTGTCATTCTTCTTAATTGATAGTCTGCGGGTGGGATATTTACTTGAAACTCCTTTGACAATTTAGAAACATTTTCAACAATCTCATCTTCTTTTATCCAGTCATCGCTTCTTCTTCTTTCTGTTTGATAATACTTACAGAAGAAGAATAAATCAGACCCAAGAAAATAGCGATTTATGGTAGCTTCACATAGAAAACCATTCTGTATCAGCGTTTCAAAATCCTCCTTTCTTGCTTTAATTATTACCTTTTCAATCTCATGTTCATCGGAAACTTCAGTTATTTTTTTTATGATTGCGCACATATCACCACGATAATCATCAATCCTTATTCGTTTATTATAGAAATCCTTTACAACGTCCATTACGTAATGATTTGTACACAGTTTTTCCTGTATGATTTTAACCATTTTTCGCCCTCCATTATAGAAAAAGCCCGGCTTTCGCCGAGCCTTCATATTCTGTTACTCATTTGGTTCCCTACTCTAAGCGAAAGCTTACTAGTTTCATTTCAGTCATTTCTTCCACCGCATATTTTATTCCTTCTCTACCTGTTCCACTTTCCTTCACGCCTCCATATGGCATATGATCTACTCTAAATGTTGGGAAATCATTAATCATCACACCGCCAACGTGCAGCTTTTTCGCAGCCTGAAACGCTCTTTGCAAGTCATTTGTAAACACACCTGCTTGCAATCCATATTTAGATTGATTCACCCAATCAAGTGCAGTATCAAATGAAGCAAACTCATTAATATGAACGACAGGGGCAAAGGCTTCCTCACAAGAAACTTTATCATCCAACCTTGTATTTAATAATACAGTTGGTTGCAGTACACCCTCTTCTTCTCTTCCTCCATATGCTAACTCGGCACCATTCCTTATCGCTTCATCAATCCATGCTGAAGCCCTCACTGTATCGTCTTCAGATATCAAAGCTGATACATCTGTTCGGTCATCGAGGGGGTTTCCTAAATGAAGCTTTTTGGTTTCAGCGACAAAGGCTTTCACAAAAGAAGCAAAAACATTTTGATGAACGAAGACTCTTTGTACGGAAATACACACTTGACCTTGAAAATTATAAGCTCCAGCAACAATCCGAGGTACGATTCTTTCAATATTTGTATGTTCATCAACAACTACAGCTGAATTGGATCCTAATTCAAGCGTCACCCTTTTTAAACCAGCATTTTCTTTAATTGATTTTCCAACTGCAGGCGAGCCCGTAAAAGTAATCATCGCAATTCGTTCATCACTGGTGAAAACATCGCCGATTACACTCCCGCTCCCTGTAACAACATTGAGCGCACCTGCTGGAAGACCTGCTTCTTGAAACATTTCGGCGATTTTATAGGCTGATAGCGGAGTTTGACTTGCTGGTTTAAGCACAACAGCATTTCCAGCTGCAATTGCAGGACCAACCTTATGAGCAACAAGATTCATAGGAAAATTGAAAGGGGTAATCGCAGCAATAACCCCAAGTGGTTCGCGGACGGTGTAAGCCACCCTTCCCTCTCCTCCTGGAGCCGCATCCATAGGGATTGTTTCACCTTGGATATTCCTTGCTTCTTGAGCGGCAAATCGATAGGTCATAATGGTCCGCTCTACTTCTGCTAATGCCGCTTTTATCGGTTTGGCTGCTTCTTTTGCAATAATCTCAGCACAATTTTGTTTTTGCGCCTTTAATTGTTCAACAACTGATTCTAATATCTCTGCTCTTTGATAAGCAGGCATTTCTCTCATTTTTTTCGCCGCTTCATTTGCTGCTTCTATCGCCTCTTCTACTTCATTTGATGAAGCTTGAGCGATTTCTGCTATTACCTCTTGGTTATAAGGACTTTTTAGTGCTTTTAATGTTTGCGTATTTTTATGTTTTCCGTTAATCCATAATAATTGCTGCATCTAAATTGCCTCCTACTAATCTTTTAATAATGTTTGTTTATCTATTATTTACCCTACTGCAACCAACAACTAACCTAAGCAACTATCTATTTACTCTTCAACCATGCCACACCATGAAACAATGGAGAGGGCAATGACCTCAGCAGCCTCAAATACGTCGTCTAAAAAAATATATTCATTAGCATCATGAGCAGAAGCTGTGACACCTGGACCAATGACAACAACCGGTGTATGACCAACGTTTGATAAGATACCTCCGTCCGTTCCCCACGGAGATGCTTCAATGATTGCTTCTTTATTTGTCACCCTTTCAAAAGCTTTACCGACAGTAGTGATTAATGGATGATCACTTTCTAGATTCCCCGGTTGCCACCTACCTCCAAACCATTCAATACTTGGGATATTTTCTGATAGCCATCCATCTTTCACACACACCTCATCAATGGCCGCTTCTAATTCTTTTTCTACGTCTTCCATTCTCTCATGAGGAGCTACACCGATTCTGCCCTCAATTATAGCTATATCCGGTACAGAGGATGGCCAATCTCCACTCTTAATTTTGCCAATATTCACTGGCACAGGAATGGGTATATTTTTATATAAAGGATCGTCAATTCTCGCATTTCGCACTCTCTCTAGCTGCTGAAGTCCTTCTATGATTAACATCGATTTTTCAATGGCATTGATTCCTTCATATCTGGTGCCACCATGTGCTGATTTACCTTTCACAGATACACGAAACCACATTGAGCCTTGTTGCTTTGGAAATACTTTCATATTAGTAGGCTCTGGGATGATCGCGCCGTCCGCTTGGTAACCTCGTAAAACAGCTGCTAATGTTCCTGCTCCTCCACTTTCTTCTTCTATCACACTTTGAAAGATAACATCACCTTTCAGTTTAATATTTGAAGCAATAATCGCTTCTAAAGCGAGTAGTAATGCGGCTGTTCCACCTTTCATATCTGTTGTACCTCTACCGTACATTTTACCTTCTTGGATATGCCCACTATACGGATCATCTGTCCAGTCATTTATATCCCCTTCTGGTACAACATCAATATGACCATTTAAAATGATTGATTTGCCGTCTCCTTTGCCCTTTAGAACAGCGACTACATTCGGATTACCACTATAATCCTTTCTATCAGAACAATAAGCAGGATGTTTAAGCAGCTCTTCATCTCCAATTTCCCATATATCGAGGGCAAGCCCTAATTTACGGCATTTTTCGATAATAATTGCTTGTGCACTACTCTCGTGTCCACGCGTACTCTTTTCTTGAACAAGCCTTTGTAAAAAACGTGTACCCCTCGCTCGATTTTCATTTAACCAGTCTTTGAGTTTTAAATCTTCATTCATCGAAGCCCCACTCCTTTAAAGATATCGTCGATGGTGAAAAAGCTTGAATCATGTATAAGAAGGAAA
Source organism: Cytobacillus kochii (assembly GCF_044790165.1). Classification (NCBI taxonomy): domain Bacteria; kingdom Bacillati; phylum Bacillota; class Bacilli; order Caryophanales; family Bacillaceae; genus Cytobacillus; species Cytobacillus kochii. The sequence continues at coordinate 2,797,383 of NZ_CP085254.1, forward strand.
AAAGTGCTTTCTTTTCAGTTATTCGCTAATGCTAAGTATTTTCCTTTGCCCTATGAAAAAATAATCTTGTCATGGAGTGACACAGTGGCATCAGTAAGTTGTAATACTTCATCAATAGTATGAGGTTTAAAGACCTCATGAAGAACTAATCCACGATTTTTCTCAACCAAAAAAACTGCCATATCTGTAATAACCATATTGACACAAGCAGTTGAGGTTAAAGGAAGACTACATTTTTGCACAATTTTTGATTGACCGTGTTTATCCGTTTGATTCATGACGACAATCACTTTTTTCGCTTTTTGGGCAAGCTCCATCGCCCCCCCCATCCCCGGTACCTTTTTACCCGGGACAATCCAATTAGCTAAATCACCGGTTTCACTCACTTGTAATGATCCTAAAATGGTTAAATCCACCTTACCCCTACGAATCATGCCAAAAGCGAGTGCGCTATCAAAATAAGAACCACCTGCAACTAAAGAAACAGGAAATCCACCGGCATTGCATAAGTTTTCATCTTCTTCACCATGGATTGGGCTCGGTCCCATCCCAATAATGCCATTCTCTGCATGAAACATGACGGCAAAATCTCGAGGGAGATGATTAGGTACTAATGAGGGTATACCTATGCCAAGATTCACAACCATTCCAGATTGGATTTCTGCAGCTGCTCTTTTGGCCATACGATTACGCGTTTCTATTGCCAAGCCCATTTCCAGTCCACCCCCTCAGATTGAATGATATAATCAACAAATACACCAGGCGTAATGATTTCTTCTGCCTGTAAACTTCCAACTGGAACAATTTCTTCTACTTCAGCAATGGTAATGTCTCCTGCCATCGCACAAAGTGGATTCGTATTTCTTGCACTTTTATCAAAAATGAGATTACCAAATGTATCTGCCTTCTTAGCATAAACGATACTAATATCCGCTGTTAACGCCGTTTCAACCATATAGCGCTTTTCACCGATTTCACAAAAAACCTTGCCCTTTTGTACGATATCATTATCGATGGCAATATCTGATAAAATTCCTGGCAACCCCATACCGCCTGCTCTGATACGCTCTGCCAGTATCCCTTGTGGAGAAAATTCAACCGCCAGCCTCCCATCTGTCATTAATTGGCCTGCAATCGGATTAGAGCCGATATGAGAAGTAATGATGTGAGATACACGGCCGAGGCTAACGATTTTTCCAATACCAATATGAGGAAACCCAGTATCGTTACCAATAAGCTTTAACTGTGAGACCCCTTTTTGCTTAATCGCTTCAATCAGTGTCGGCGGTGATCCTACCCCACCAAAACCACCATACATTAATGTCATACCATCAAAAAATAAGTGATCCACTTGTTCAATAGATGAAACTTTATTGAGTGCCTGTTTCACTCTTCATCACCTTCTAACTTTAACTCGACTTCGTTTAAATAAAAGTTCGTAAATTGCTGTAAGGTTTCTTGCAAGCGTTGAATTAAGTCATCCATTTCTTTATAAGTAATATTCAAAGGGGGGGCAATCATAATTGCATCCCCATTCACACCGTCTGAACCTGCACCAGCAGGATAAACAAGTAACCCATGATGTTGAGCAATACTAATCATACTTTCGGTTACTTTCATCGCCCTAGGGAATGGCTTCTTTTCTACAAAGTTCTGGACAAACTCTATCCCCAGCATTAAACCTCTTCCCCTTATATCCCCGATAAATGAGAAACTTTTTTGTAGTTGTAACAACTTTGCTTTTAAATATTCACCTTTTTTCTTTACTTCAGGTATAATTTTATTCTTTTCTAAATATTCTATGACAGCGAGTGAAACGGCACAGGCTTGAGGGTTAGCACTCAATGTATGCCCCCCCATAATTGTCTTAGAACCTGAAACAATCGGTTCCATCACATGATCACCGACTAAAGTAGCAGCAATCGGCGTGTATCCCGCACCCATCCCTTTACCTAATGTAACGATATCTGGTTCAACACCCCACTGCTCACAAGCGAGCATTGTGCCTGTGCGTCCAAATCCAGTCATTACTTCATCTGCAATAAATAAGATTTGATGGCGCTCACAAATCTCTTTAATAATCTTGTAATAATCTTGCGGTGGAGTGATAGCTGCCCCCGATGCCCCAATGATCGGCTCCGCTATAAAAGCAGCAATATGCTCACTCCCTATCCTTCTAATAATATTATCTAACTCATTTGCACAGAGGTAACCACACTCAGGAGCTTCTTTATTGTACGGACACCTGTAACAATAAGGAGGTTGAATCACTGGAAAATCTTCCAATAGGGGAATAAACCGCGCTCTTCTCCCAGTATGCCCTGACATAGAAAGTGCACCTAATGTGATTCCGTGATAACTCATCCATCTAGATAAAACCTTTGTCTTGGTCATCACACCTTTTTCTTGCCAATATTGAATACTAATTTTCATGGCCGTTTCTGTTGCTTCCGACCCGCTATTGACAAAGAAACACCAATTCAACTCTGGGAAGGATAAACTAGCTATTTTCTTGGCTAACTTTTCAGCTGGCTCACTTGTGAACTGTGAGCGATATACAAAAGATACTCGCTTAGCCTGTTCTGTCATTGCATCAATAATTTCCTGAACTCCATGACCGATATTTGCCGTAATCGCTCCAGATGAAGCATCGAGATATTCCTTCCCCTCACTATCGTACAAATATACACCTTTGCCATAATCAATCATTGGATACTCTGCATCTATTACAGGTTTGATTAAATATGTGCGGTCCATCCCCATCCCCCTTACTAATCGAGCATTCAAAAGTACATAAAGAAAACCCGCTAAAACCTACCAATAACATGTGAGGTAAACGAGCAATGAAGTATTATTATTTTTTTGGAGCGGGCGAATCAGATTGATTTATGTTTTTATTTCAATTGTATGTTTGAGAAATGTAAAACTTTCTTAAAGATTTAAAAGAATATTTTAGTTGCCATTGTTATGAACTGAAATGAGGGATTTGATGAAGGCTCTAAGTGTGAAGTCAGCTTGATTTGTGTATTAATGACTTAACGATTAAAAAAACAGTATACCCAATTTCATGGGCACACTGTTTTCCCTATCTATTCACCTACAAAAATCTCCACATCTTCTTTTTCCGCTTTAATGGTGGCATACGATCCAAACGGAATCGTCGCAGCTTGATTTGTATGTCCAAAGTCAATATTAGCAATAATTGGAACGCCGCTCATTTCCTTTTTCGATTCAATCATTTTCTTTAAGAAATATTCAGTAACCTGTGATTCCTTTTGAAATCTCCCGATAAGAATCGCTTTTATCTCATTCGCCTCTTTTTGCTGTAGCAGAGATTGCAGCCCCCGTTCAAAAAGAAAGGGATGTGATTCTTCATTATCCTCAATAAAGATAATCGCATCTTTCAATGAAGGCATATATTCTGTCCCTTGTAATGACGTTAATGTTGATAAATTTCCACCTATTAATTTTCCGCTTGCCTCTCCTTCCTGAAGTACAAGATAGCCTTCGGATGCTATATACTGCTTTTCATCTTGCTCCAGATGCCATGGATCATCACTCCATTTATCCGCAGGCTCAATTTCATACATGCCATCAGTCGTTACTGCTTGAAGGAAGCTATTGAGTGTATATTCAAACCCATATTTTATACCAAAATCAGCAAAGAAAGGGCCGGAGTATGTAATTAAGCCCGTCTTATGATGAATGGCAGCTAGCAATGCTGTTATATCACTATACCCACAAAAAACCTTTGGGTTGTTTTTAATTAATGAATAATCAATTGATTTTAATAATTGATTGGTATTATAACCGCCTATACCAGCTATAATCGCTTTAACATTCGGGTCACCAAACGCATCATGTATATCTGCCACTCTTTGCTCAATACTTGTACTAAAAAAATCATCATGTTCGAGGACATATTGACCATATGTTATATTAAATCCTAAATTAGCTAACCGTTCTTCTGCTAATCTTCTTTGTTCACCCTTTATGACAGCCATACTTCTTGAAGGAGCAATGATTCTGATTTCATCTCCTGATTGTAATCTTTTAGGAAACATCTATGTACACATCCACTTTTTTCTTTCTATTTTACCGTAATTTTCATCTCATTTCGACAAGATACATGAAATCTTGTTAATAATCGCTCAACGATTTTCCATTTGTTATTCACTGACAAATATGTTGATGAAAAAAAAAGAGAGACTCCTAAAAGCCCCTCCTTATTCTTTATTCTTTATTATTACCAGTTACCGCACCAGCTAGCACCGATGATTACTAACAAGATAAATAATACTACAATTAACGCAAAGCCACCGAATGCTCCATTTCCACAACCACCGTATCCACCTACTGGATAACTATAATAAGGTTGAACTTGTTGAGCACAAGGATCGCATCCATATCCGTAATTCATAATCATTCCACTCCTCTTTTTGTTTTAGGCATTTTCAAAATCATCATATGACATAGGTTCTTGTCCTGCATGTGTTTTTGCCCAATTTTTTTAGAATGTCAGTTTTTTTCTTTTTCCTCTAGACGTAAAGCGTTTTCATCTCATACAATTTAATTACAAGATAAATTGGGTAATCTAAAATTGTCATATTTAAAGGAGTACAAAGAATGAAAAGAAAATCACTCCTCCTATGTTCCATGTTATGTATTGGATTTATATTTTTATTTCAATTCTTTCAAGAACCTAAAGTGGAGGGAGATCAATCAGTAGAGAATTTTTATGAAAAAGTAGGAAGCGAAAAAACAATTAACTATTTAATCATTGGTGATAGTATTGGTAGAGGATCAGGAGCATCAGAGCCAAATAAAAGATGGTTTCAAATATGGGAAAATAAAATGAAAGATACATATGATGTTGATTTTAAGCGTCATATGGTTGTACAAAGCGGAAGCACTGCTTTTGAAGGGTTAAATAAGCTGAACGCCACTCCGCACCTTGGAAGCATCGATTTAACTTTTATTGTGTTCGGGGAAAATGACCGAAAATATATGAACGAAAAGCAGTTTGCCCAATTTTATGAGGGACTTCTTAGACAAGTAAAGAAAGATTATCCTGATACAGAAATATATACATTAACGGAATCACCTTTAGATAATGAATTATTCATTCAAAAGATCACAGACATCTCAGCCCATTATTTAGCTAAGAATATTGATTTACGCCCCGTATTTAGTGAATCAACTTATTCTGCTTTTGAATTAACCACAGACCTTGTACATCCAAACGATAGAGGCTATCAACTTTATGCCGAAGCGATTTTTCAAGAAACACAAAAGTTGATGAATCAGGATACGCAAATAGCTGTTCTAGCTGCTCCTCTTCATGATGACGTGAATATCGCCTTACAACAATCTTCTGCCTACACACATGCCAGCCATCCATATAAAGGTATTTACTGGTACAGTGAAAATGCTGGAGAAACAATCAAATTTTCCTTCTCCGGAACTTTTCTCGGGATGAAGGTGAAGAGTCACCCTGCAGGAGGCATGCTAGATATTTATATTGACGGTCAACCTGTACGAACATTATCAACGTGGTGGCCTTTAGAAAAAGAAAGACATCTATATATATCAAGCGGTTTAGAGAAAGGTATTCATCAAGTTACATTTACTGTATCCAAGCAAAAATCCATCTTTAATGAATCAGGTAAAGCGGAAATATTTCTTTCAACGATCATAACCGAGGGTACGAACTAGACCGTTTTTCAAAATAAGTGAATGAGCTCTCCTTCCTTTACACACATTAACAAAAAAAGGACAGGGAGAGTTTTTCTCATGTATCGATGTTTAGTATTACTCGTTTTCATAGCCTTCATATATTCCAATCATGTGCTTGCCTCTTTTTCTCCAACAGCAGCAGAATTACAAGAACAAGATTACATTCTTGAACAACTCAACCATATCTTAGATGAACCCCATATCACGAGTAAGGAAGAATCAGTTGAACTTGCACATCAACTTTTCGAAAGTTTAAATGAAGAACAAAAAGAAGAGATGATTCTTCCACTAAATAAGGCAATTGCACATAAATGGTCTAATTTACCTATTAATCAAGCAAGTAGAAATGGCGTCCCCTTATCTGAACTAAATACACAAAGTTTTATACTCGCCATGCTATTACTTCAAGCAAATCTCAGTCCGCTTGGCTTTGAACATATGACAGAAATCATTAAAGCTGATTACTTTTTATCAACAACAATAAAGAACCCTCCATTTAAATGGGGGGCACAAGAATATTATTTCTCTATACACGGAAACCCTTCCTTTACAAAACCTTGGATGATTCAACTAACAGGGCATCATCTTGCAGAGAATATTTTCATTAACCGTTCTAAAACAACGATTACCCCTGAGTTTACGGGGACGCAACCTCGTATGTTTCAAATAAATAATCGTACGTATCATCCAATGAATGCAAAAGTAAATGCTGTCCATGCACTCTTATTATCTCTATGTAATGAGCAAAAACAGCAAAGTAAACTTAATGACGAGTTTAACGACATTTTACTAGGCCCCGGATATGACCAATCGTTCCCCACTCAGGAAGGTTTACTTATAAAAAATCTAAACACGGAGCAACAAATACAAGTAAAACACATGATTGAGGAATGGGTCGCTCATGCACCTTATGAAGCAAGAAAGGCATTGCTACACACGTATTTATCTCAGGAACAACTACAGAAAACGACGATTGCTTGGGCTGGTTCAACTTCAATCAAGCGACCGGGTAGTTACTTTCGTATTGATGGGCCGCAAATTTGGATAGAAATCTATAGTAAAGAGGGAGTTGCCAATAAAAAACAAGCACATGTACATTCTATATGGCGCGATAAATTAAATGATTATGGGGGGATATTGAAATAAATAACATCAGTCTAATTTTTCTGTATCTTACCTGTTATAATCCTGGCTCCTTCAATGACAGTTTCAACTAGCTCTTGTTCTTCATAATCATCAATACGAACAGACGGGATGGTAATAGATATACTTGCTAAAATTTCATTTTGAGGATTAAATATCGGTGCGCTATATGAAATCGCACCTTTCACTCTTTCACCATTACTTTTGGCATATCCTCTTTGTTGAATAGATTGTAGCTCCTCATATAAGACATCTTTATCAATAATCGTCGTACTTGAAAGAGGTTCGAATTGGATTTTTGCTAAATACTCTTTTTGGATGTCTGCTGGGAAATAAGCCAATAGTATCTTTGCTGAAGCGCCTGCATATAGTGGTGATTCTTGTCCCACCGTAATCATCGTTTGTAGTTGATGACTGCTTGCGATAAAATCTATACACTTTCTTTTTTCATTTTCAATCACATTTAAACTAATGCACTCTTCTATTTTTACCCACATTTCTTTCATTACTGGGGCGGCTATGTTTAAAAAACTTGTGTTTTTTTCTACTAAATGACCTAAAAACAATAACTCTAATCCTAACTGATATCTTTTTGTTTCTGAATTTTTATGTAATAAGCCTTCATAAACAAGTGTAGAAAGCAATCTTTGCAAACTAGGTTTAGAAAGGCCCGTACGTTTATGTAATTCTGTTAATGACAAAGTTTTATGCTCATAAGAAAAAGATCGTAGAATTTGTAATGCTTTATGTAAGGTTTGCATCGAATAGTTCTTTTTAAACATTTGATCATTCATGGATGCATCCATCACCTCTTAAATAATATTTACTTTACAATAAATTTACCATTTTCAAAACCTTTCCACAAGCGGAAAAAGATTTCTTGGGAAATGAAAAAGAAGGATTCAACTAAAGTGAATCCTCCTTGGTCTAAATACACTTATATTAAGCATCTTCAGCAAATAATTTCAGATAACGCCCATAGCCTTCTTTCTCCATGTCTTCATAGGGTATGAATTTTAAAGAGGCCGAATTAATACAATATCTTAATCCATTTTCACCTGGCCCATCATTAAACACATGACCTAAGTGAGAATCAGCTTCCTTACTGCGAACCTCTGTTCGAACCATATTGTGACTGTAGTCTTCTTTTTCTAATACTTCTTTCTCTTCTATTGGTTTGGTAAAACTTGGCCAACCACAGCCTGCATCATACTTTTCAGTTGAACTAAATAATGCCTTACCTGAGACGATGTCAACATATATTCCCTTTCTAAATTCATCCCAGTATTCATTTCTAAATGGCGGTTCCGTACCATTATTTTGTGTGACATAAAATTGCATCTCATTTAATTTATTCTTCAAATCTTTTTTCTCACTCATCTTTTTTCCCACCCCAATTTTGTTTAATAAATCCTGCTCTACCTGAGCCTTGATGGTAGGCCTGGTAATGAGTTGGATTTTTCTTATAATAATGTTGATGATACTCTTCTGCAGGATAGAAAGCTTTTGCTGGTAATATCTTTGTCACGATTGGATCTTTAAAAGGCCCCTCTTTCTCCAATCTTTCTTTTGAAGCTTCGGCCAATTGTTTCTGCTGTTCATTATAATAAAAAATAGCCGTCTGATAAGATTGGCCTCGATCGTAAAATTGACCACCAGTATCGGTTGGATCAATTTGTTGCCAATACAGTTCAAGTAATCTTTTATACGGGAAAATCGTTGGATCAAACGTGATTTGCACCGCTTCATAATGACCAGTCGTTTCCGAGCAAACCTCTTCATAAGTTGGATTTTCTTTATCACCGCCGGTATAACCAGATATTACCGCTTTAATGCCCGGTAACTCATCAAATGGTTTGACCATACACCAAAAACAACCACCGGCAAATGTCGCTTTTTCCTCATTATTATTCGCCATCTTGTCACACCTCATTTTTATTTTCCTTAGCTCTTAAAGAAATAGCTTGTAACACTAAGATAAAGAAAAGTGGATGTAGATGCAAATAAACAACCTTCAATTACTACTTATGTTCTCCGAAATCCTCTTCGCGATAATTTTTTATCGCATTAAACATATCGATGAATACAATAATGAAAAATCATAAGTAAGGAGGTTGGCTTATTTAATGGTGCAGCAATCAACTTCAGAGCAAAAGGTCTTACAAAAAATGTCGTCATCTGCCAATCAACTACTGAATCAGAACTTAGATGCATTAGGCTATATCCAATTCTTTCATCTCTCTTCAAGTAGCAAAATGATAGATATCTTTATAAATGGTGTCAAGATATACAAACAAATTTCTTATAAACAATTGACTAATAAACTCGCATTACCTGCCTCTAGTTACCATATTGATATTTATCCAACAGACGTCATGGTCTCATCTTTACTTAGTAGAAAAATTGAAGTCCTCCCCGAAACATTGCATAATATCGCACTCTCAGGTGAAGCAAATGACATGAAATATACGGATACACCAACTAGTATCTCCATACCAAATTCACTCAATGCAAAATTTATTCATCTGGTAGCTGATGGTCCATCATTCAAACCGGTAATATTAGCCCCTAAAAGTGAGGAATTGCCACTCATACAATACAAGCAATCGAGTAAATGGATGAATCTTTCGCCTAGTATGCTTCAAGGCTGTATTTACGGTTACCCTTATAGAGATTATCTCACTTCGTTTCGCTTTCCCCTACAGCCTCAAAAGCAACATCTTATCTATATCTTTGGTTCTGTGACAGGAGATCCACCATTAGAACTCATGGTACTTATTCAATAACTGCCAGAACTTTTCTTATTCGTTCATATAAAAACCTGTAGCAGGTATATTACTCAATAAGAGTACTCGCTACAGGTTAATGCTTACTTTACCGGTACTAATAAGGTAAAGTCAATATCATCTTCTTCTAAATTGAAGTCATTCACTTTTACTTTTATATCACTTTTTAGATCCATTTCTGTTAACGCTACATAGATTTTCTCTTCATTTGGTTGGATGACTACCCAATCTGGTGTTTTATAATGATTATTAATGAGTTTGAGTAAGAAGGATATCGGTAAATCCATTTGGCCGATGGATAAATCCTTTTGTTCCAATACAACATCCCCGTTTGGTAATACAGAGGGTTCAAAAGACATTCTTAAACGCAACTGTTGACTGAATACCGGTAAGGTGCCGTATAGATTCACTTCATCATCTAACCTTACTTCATAGTCCAGTCCTCCGTCTAAAATTTCTTCCTCTAAGTAATGATTAATTAAGAGGTTTAAATCATTTTTATTTGTTGATATATGAAATGGAGCGTAATCCGCCTCATTTAATTGCACACTTTCATAAGGGTCATCCTTCGCTGGAATACTAACCATAATAAATAAAATAAGCGCAAATAGAATGATTATACCCAGTAGCCCTAAGAAAAGCACTTTCCATTTATTCCCCTTCAATGAAGCTCCCCCTTAATTCTCTTTATTTTCAATGACAGACTTAATTCCTATTTGATCTAAAACTTGATAAATTCTACCTGCCATTAATTCATATCCTCGATCATTAGGATGGAAATGATCTGTGAATAGTAGATTTTCTTCACTCGTTTCAAAAATATCATCCACATTTACAAAGTACATGTTCTCATACTCACCTAGTACTTGTTGGCTGGCTATATTCCACTGACGCATGATCAAACTTAGCTCTTTAATACTCGAAAACCATTCTAAAAAAGGGTTATATAATCCCACTAATAAAACTGTGCTCTTCGGATTATATTCTCGAATGGTATGTAGAATTGTATTTAAATTATCTTCAAAAACATCTTGTTCTTTTTCAAAAGCAGCGACATTTAATTTAGTAAAATTAGATCGGACTACCTTCATAATATCATTGCCACCAATAGTAATAATAACGAGATCCGATTCTGTTACCGCATTTTTTACTTTGTCCATATTAAGCCGTTCTAATAATTGGTTTGACCGATTCCCTTTTACACCATAATTAATAAAACTTGTATAATTAATCGACCGATGCTCCTCTAAGAGCTTTTCCAAATAGGGTATATACCCACCACTTTCAGTCGTGTCGCCTACACCCTGGGTCAATGAATCACCGATTGATACGACATTTAAATCGATGGGAAAAAATTCTGCAGGAATATCTTGTTTAGTTAAATCCTCCATTTGTTTTGCTTCAGCGGCCTCATTATCGCTTGTCATCGCATTGGTATTACAACCCGCCAATAGAACCATGATTGATAGTAATAAGGTGAATATTCTTTTCAATTCTTTCTCACCTCTTTATTAAAGTATGTTTCATTATATCATGTTGTGGTATTCACATAAAAAAGTGTGATTACTTAATAATATTAAATTATACTCTTTTAACCACTATTAAACTTAAATGAAGAGAATAATTTAAATAAAATACTATCTATGGGACCAGAAGAGACATTTTTTCACTTGATAATTTTATGAAATAAAGTTAAAAGCAATACTTAAAGAGGTAAATATATTAGCACAAAAAAAGAAGCAAGAACAAGCTTTGAGTTTACACTTTAGGCTTGGACTTGCTTCTAAGATCTGTTTAATGAAATTATTGTATTTTTTTTATATCGGCAATGATTTCTTCATAAGGAACATCGGATACACCATCATAATCCTTCATAACCACACCATTTTGATCGACTAAATAAATTGAAGTCTGATGAATGACTTGATCATCATTCTTTGGTTTTTTTACTAATGACTTGAAAGAATCAACAGCAAAGCTTTCAATCTCTTCTTGGGTATAGCCCGTTAAAAAATGCCAGTTTGAAAAGTCTATTTCATAGTTGTTCGCAAAATCTTTTAATGCCTCAGGACTGTCCACAGTTGGATCCACACTAAAAGAAACAAACTCTACATTTTCAATCCCTTCTTCTTTAACCTTATCTTGCAATTGACTCATATTATATGTCATTGGTGGACAGACCGTTTCACAGCTAGTAAAAATAAAATCAGCTATCCAAACTTTCCCTTCTAAATCACTTAAACCTACAGCTTGATTGTCTTGATTAGTATAATTAAAATCTTCCACATCATAGTTTAGTGCATTTTCTATTCCACTCTGGCCACAAGCGGCTAGAATAATTGTAAAAAGACCAATAACCGCGACTAATTTTTTCAACACTGTCACCTGCTTTTATGTATTTATCAATTCAACATTAATGTAACAAACGAAATTGTTTGAATGAAGAAAAAAGTATGACATCTATGTGAACAAAGGAAAATAATGCAAATACCTCTTCTAATAATCGAATAGAAGAGGCATTTACTGCTTAAAGGTTATTCGATGTGATAACAAAAACCAATTGCGCCTTCACCGGTATGGGTACTAATAATTGGTGTTGTATCCTCTATTGTTACATGATTAAATCCTGTTAATTCACTGATTACTTCTTTCAGTTTTCTTGCTAATTCTAACCCACCCGCATGGGTAATTCCTACACTTTTAATCGTCTTTCCTTTTGCATCTTCTACTAATTGTTTGGATAAAAACTTTATCACTTGAGAGTGACTTCGTACCTTTGTTATGGGTGTATACACGCCATCTGCTAACGATGCAATCGGTTTAATATTTAATAGAGAGCCGATTAAACCTTTTCCTTTGCCTATTCTTCCACCTTTAATCAGGTTTTCCAAAGTGTCTACAACAACATAAAGTTTCGTATTTTCTTGAATTTCTTGAATTCTCTGGATAATACGCTTGTAATCTTCTCCCTTATCTGCGAGTTCAGCAGCAGCTATGACTTGAAATGCCAACGCTTTTGAAATGAAGCGAGAATCAATAACAGTCACATTGGCCTCTGTTATGTCTGCGGCCGTTCGAGCAGAATCAACTGTCCCACTCATTCCTCCAGTCATATGGATAGAAATAATTTCATCGTAACCATCTTTGTTTAGTTGATCATACAATTCTACAAATGTCCCTGTTGCAGGTTGAGAACTTTTAGGAAGCTCATCAGACTGTCGCATTAAATCCAGAAATTCTTGGGGCGTAATATCGACACGGTCCTCATAAGATTGTCCATTAATATTGATTGTTAATGGTACAACAGCTATATCTAACTTTGTAATCATTTCAGCTGATAAGTCAACAGTTGAATCCGTTACAATTTTTATTCTAGTCATTCATTCACGTCCTATCATAGCAATTCAACCTTCATTATACATGTATATCACTACGATTAAAAGATTTATGTTGAAACGTCTTTATACTGTCAAAATTACAATAAAAAAGATTATTACATCTATTTTATGATTTTTTTAGTTAGGTAAACTGGACAAATAATCAATAACAAAACAATAGATTTCAAAATAAATGTTAACAAAAATACATGATTTTGAAAGGCATATTAGCTTTTATATCTATGTGGACCCTCTTTATAACTTTCTCAACTTGTTCACTACACTAAAAAAAGACCCCTTTACGGGATCTATCATGCATTGCTTTTTAATTCTTTTGTTTGAAATACCATCTCAACATCTGACCACTTCATCACACGTTTTAAATACTCTTTAAATGAGTACACAGTTGTCTTACAATGTTCCGTATGATAAATTTTCGTTACAAACTGCTGTAGTCGAATGTGTACTAAGAAAAAACAAGGACTATCCTTATCCACTAAAGGAATCTCTGTAATCTTCACCTTCTGTCCAAATACATTTCTGAACTCTAGGCTTTTACATATCAAAATATCAATCCTCATTTTCACCCGTTTAATCGTATTATACATCATTTCGTTTAATAATTCTTCTAGATTTTTTGCGCTTAATGAAATTATGATGAGGAGCTTTCCAATGCTTCTAATTGTTCTTTCTTTAACTTTCTGCGATAAACGATTTTTGATAAGGTAATACTGATTTCATATAGGACAAGAAGCGGAATACTAACGATAATATCTGACATTAAATCAGGTGGTGAAATAATAACAGAAATCACTACAAGAACAAAATAAGCGTATTTCCTGATTTTTGTTAACACGTATGGGTTTATAATCCCGAGGGATGTTAAAAACATCGCCACAACTGGCAATTCAAATAGTATTCCAAAAGGCAACGTCATATGAAATATAAACTGAAAATACTTATCTACCGTAAAACTCATTTCCATCATACCTTCACTTAACCCCGTCAAAAAGTTAAACAATGTAGGCATAATGACAAAATAACCAAAGCTTAGCCCAACTAAAAACAATGCAAAAAGAGCTGGAATGTAAGCTAATGTAACTTTTCTCTCTTTAGGCACAAGTCCAGGTTTAACAAATTGCCATAATTGCAATGCTACAACTGGTATTGTCCCAGCTATGGCAATAACAGAAGCAATCGTAAAATACACCCAAATGATATCACTCGGACCAAGTACAATTAACTGCTCTTTCAAATCACGGACAAACCATTGGTAAATATGATCGACGAACAGAAAACCGACAATAAAAAACAATACAAATGCCACTATACAAAGAATTAACCGCTTTCTTAATTCCTCTAGATGCTCAATATAATTCAATTCTTCTTGTTTCATAACCTACTCCTGCTTCGTTTTCATTTAACCTGTTGAATCTTGCTTCACTTCTGTCCACTATTTAAGACGAACAAAATGGAAAACCCACACAAAAAACGAGAAACATGTGGTTAGGTCAAAAGTAGTTGATTACCTTGACTAATACATGTTTCTAATTTTCACAATTATTCATTTTCATAACTATATGTAGCCCTATCGATTAGGCCTTTTTATTCATTGTCTCTCTCTCAGCATCATCGTCATTGGCTAATTCTTTCGTAGATTTCTTAAACTCTCTTAATGTATCACCAAGCGCGCGACCAATTTCGGGTAATTTCTTTGGACCGAAGATGATGAGTGCCAGCACAAGAATAAGAATAAGTCCTGGAAAACCTATGTTTGAAAACATGAAAAACATCCCCTTAAACTGTTGTTCAAGCCATCCCCATTATAGCGTTATTTTAAAAGAAAAGTCAATTAATTCCTAACAATCATTAGACTAAAAGATGAAACAAATTTTCATCATTGTTAATTTCTTGGTAAGAGAATCCTTTTCTATTCATGCGCTCGATTAAACTATGATTATCGCGTCGATTCTTTAGCTCAATACCGACTAGAGCTGGACCACTACCTTTATTGTTCTTCTTTGTATATTCAAATCTTACAATATCATCCGTAGGACCAAGCACCTCATCTAAAAACTCTCGTAATGCCCCTGCTCTTTGTGGAAAATTAACAATAAAATAATACAATAATCCTTCGTACAATAAGGATCGTTCTTTAATTTCCTGCATTCTTTCAATGTCATTATTTCCACCGCTTAAAACACATACAATTGACTTTCCTTTAATCTCCTCTTTATAAAAATCTAAAGCTGCAATTGATAATGCTCCTGCTGGTTCGGCAACAATTGCATGCTCATTGTATAATTCTAATATTGTTGTACAAACTTTTCCTTCTGGGACACTAATAATGTCATCTACATATCGTTTACAAATATCAAATGTCATCTCGCCCACTCTTTTCACTGCTGCACCGTCGATGAATTTATCAATTTCATCTAGAGCCACCACTTGATTTTGTTGAACGGATTCCTTCATCGAAGAAGCTCCTTCAGGCTCGACACCAATCATTTTCGTTAAAGGTGACACACTTTTAATGTACGTAGACAAACCAGACATCAATCCGCCCCCGCCAATACTTGCGAAAACATAATCAATTGGTTCATCGCAATCATGAAGCATTTCAACAGCAATAGTTCCTTGGCCAGCTATCACATGCTCATCTTCAAAGGGATGAATAAATGTGCGACCTTCCTGATTACAGCACGCCTGAGCCTCTGCGAATGAATCATCAAATGTATCGCCTACAAGTATAATTTCAATTGAATCTTTGCCGAATAATTCAACTTGGCTTACCTTCTGTTTAGGTGTAGTTGCCGGCATAAAGATTTTCCCATTAATACCTAATCGATGGCAAGCATAGGCCACCCCTTGTGCATGATTACCTGCACTCGCACAAACAACGCCGTTCTTTATACGTTCCTCTGGTAATGACATCACTGAATAATAGGCACCTCTTAGTTTAAAAGAGCGTACATGTTGCAAATCTTCCCGTTTAATATACACATTGCACTCATATCTTTCAGACAAGCGATTATTTTTTTGCAGCGGTGTATGGGCAACGATATCCTTTAAGTGCTGGTACGCAATCAAGATATCCTCCAATTGCACCATTTTCTCTTTCACTGCTCTCTGTTCCATTTGTCAACTCATCCCTTTTCCTTTTGTAATTTGTACATTATAACATGAGAATAATAGATTGATGCACAATTTTTTAAAAATTCATGTTTTTTTAAAAATGAAAACGGTTACTTTATTTCTGATTTTTAATTTCCAATAAATGGAGGTTTAATCATTTACTTCCTAGAAAAAAATTGATGAGGAGATTATAGTGAATCGGACATAAGACATGGAGTACATACACTTAAAATTGTTACCGAGCAATAATGGGTTGCACGCCTTTTTAGAAGTAAAAACTGGATAAACGCTTTTTCAAGTGTGATTTTCTCGTTATTCATGGTATAAGAGCAAATTGGCAATGTCATTTTACGTGCAAGAGTCAGAAGAAAAAAGGAGACAACTGGTACAAATCATTTTTTCTTACAAGAATCACCAGAAAAAAGAAAACTGTAGGCGTACCCACCCATAACACATAATTGTTTTTGGACATTCTTAAATAATCAAAATAAAAGATTGATAGCTTAACGTTTATAGTTACGTCGCATAATGCATTTTCTTACTCCCTGCCTGTTTTAGGGTAGGCAAATAGATAAAGAGCAAACACTTCATAGGAGACCATGAAAAAAACACGAAGCCTCTTCGTGTTTTTAATGACTCCATAAAGAAGCCGTCTATTTTATTTTCTAACATACACTTGAAATTCGTAATCGTAAGCATTTTTTTCGTCTTTGCTTCGTTTCTCGACGGACACTTGTTTCCATTCAGTGAGGTCGAATGATGGAAAGCTTGTGTCACCCTCGATTTCAGCATGAATTTTAGTAATATAGAGCTTATCTGCATAAGGTAAAGTAGATTGATAAATTTGCGCTCCACCAATGACAAAAACTTCCTGCTGTTTTTCTTGACTGTATGTAATTAATTGTTCAATCGAATTTAATACTGTTGCTTGCTCTGGAGAAAAATCTGTATTCCTAGTAATGACAATATTTTCTCTTCCTGGTAGTGGTCTTCCAAGTGAGAGCCATGTTCTTCTCCCCATAGCAACTGGGTGACCTAACGTCGTCTCTTTAAAAAACTGCAAGTCCCCTGGTAAATGCCACGGTAACTGATTATCTTTTCCTATCACTCTATTCTCACTCATTGCCCAAATTAATGAAATCATTTTCATATCCTCCAATCGGCACTAGCAATTAATTATAAGTTTAATATAATTCTCTGCACTTGAAAAGAAAATCCAATAATAAAGCTTCTCAGCAAAAGAAAAGCACTCATACCATGAAGAGTGCTTTTTCTACTTAAACGGCAACTGGGGCTTTAATTGTTGGATGAGGATCATAGCCTTCAATTGCTAAATCTTCCATTTCTATATCAAAAATCGAGGTTTTATTGTTATCAATTCGTAGTTGCGGCAATGCCTTTGGTGTTCTTGATAATTGTTCCTGTACTTGCTCAAGATGATTCGAATAAATATGCGCATCACTGATTGTATGAACAAACTCACCAACCTCTAAACCACACTCATGAGCAATTAAATGAGTGAGCAACGAATAGGAAGCCACATTAAATGGAATCCCTAAGAAGGTATCGCCACTGCGTTGTAATAGATGGCAACTCAACTTACCATTTATGACATAAAACTGGAACATGGCATGACAAGGAGGTAATGCGGCTTTGCTTCCTTTTCCACCTGCATTGATCACATCTTCAGGATTCCATGCATTCACAATGATTCGTCTTGAGTCAGGGTTATTTTTTATCTGTTCTATCGCATCTTTTAACTGGTCAAGCTCTTCGCCAGTTGAAGCAGTCCACTTTCTCCATTGCTTTCCATATACATTTCCTAAATCTCCGTATTTTTCTGCAAACTCATCGTTAGTAAGGATTCTTTCACAAAACTGTTGTAATTCTTTTTGATAGATTTCATTAAACTCGCTATCAATTAAACAACGTCTACCAAAGTCTGTCATATCAGGACCGTTATATTCATCTGATTCAACCCATTTTTTAAATGCCCATTCATCCCAAATATGGTTATTATGCTGCAATAAATAGCGAATGTTTGTATCACCTTTAATAAACCAGAGTAATTCACTTGCAATTAAACGGAACGGTACACGCTTTGTTGTAAATAATGGGAATCCTTGACTTAAATCGAAACGCATTTGATAGCCAAAAACACTTAAAGTTCCAGTACCAGTACGATCTTGTTTTTTTTGTCCATTTGTTAAAATATGTTGTAGCATGTCTAAATATGCCTGTTCTGGATGTTTCTCCATGATACTCACCTCTTAAACTTTATATCTTAATGATTATGGGCCATTTGTCTAATAAAAGAAAACGTTTTTGGCGCATTTTCATACAAGTAACTTCTCGTTTCTACATTCAAAAAATAAAGGGCAAAACTCTCAGCAAAATATTCTTCGGAAAACGTAGAGAAATAGGAATCATTTGGAAATAATCTTGGTTGCTCTTCTTGCCAAATACGAATAAATTGGCTATTCGAACGGATTTCCTCAAAGATATAACGATCAATGGAATGTGCCAGCTCATGCAATTCCAAATTAACGGAGCCATGGTCCATCCCTTGGTCACTATAGCCTATTTTTACAAGCACTGTTTTCCCTCCACCAATGCCTGGAACTTGATCCCATGTCGTTGATGAAGTATATCCACGTGGAATCATTCCAGTTAGATGTCTTACGCTAGGATTCTCTGTCAACCTGCCTGAAAAAAGCTTAATCTTAATATTTTGATTGTCTATTTTTTGTAATAAGGTAGAAGGTAATTGGTCCAAGCGGGATATGATGGCAGCTGCTTCTATTTCATCAAAAGATTCTGTTGGTAATAAGACAATCTCTCCTAACAAATCTTCTGATGTGAGATCCACTGCTTGCTTTAGGTCTGAAGAATATGAATAGTTCTTTAACTGAATCGCACCGATATCGGCTTGTGAACTTCCCATTAATGTTAAGGAAACAACTAAAAATAAGCCTGTAAATATCCACTTTTTCATAGCTGTTCCTCCCTTTTCTATCATTAATCGTATCATTACTAGTCTATTAATTATATCATAGATTTTCATTAAATATAAAAAGGACTAATCAAAGATCAGCCCTTTTAATCTCGCACACTTATGAATAAGAACGAACAATATCGCTTAAGCTAGCAGCTTGCGTACCATTCCCTACCGCTGCAAATTTCCAGTCTTGACCATGGCGGTAAATCTCACCAGCAACTAAACTTGTTTTCCCATCATAATTTTCCGTTAAGTTAAAATGAATTAACTCTTGATGGTTATTTGAATTGACAATGCGAATAAAAGCATTCTGAATCATTCCAAAATGTTGTTTTCGTTTTACACAATCATAAATATTAACAACAAATACAAGTTTATGGATATGACTTGGAATACGACTCAAATCGATAAGGATTTGTTCATCATCACCATCTCCATCGCCTGTTAAATTATCACCGGTATGTTGTATGCTTCCATCACCACTTTTTAAATTACCAAAATAAATGACATCTTTATTGCTACGTAATTTATCGTTATCCCCAAGCAAAATAACCGAAGCGTCACAATCGATATCGACACCCCCACCGCCTCCAAAGAGACCAGCTAATAGTCCACCACTACTTTTTTGCTTTACTGGATCCCATCCTAAACCAACAAGTATTTTTGAAAGACTTGGATTCCCTTTTGTTAAATCTACTCTTTGTCCCTTTTGTAAACTAATCGCCATTGTTTATCTCCCCTTTGTTTTTTTATCTCTTGTTCTTCATATTGCGAAAATTATCTTGTAATTGTTCTAATTTTTTCGTTCCTTCTTCTCTTAATTTGCGATTCTCTTCCTCAATCGACTTTGTTTCTTGCATCCCCTTCATGATGATATCCCAAGACTGTTCAATTGTTTCAATCTTAATACTTGGTCCACCAGCAAGTCTTGCAATGTCTGTACTTTGTTGTGATATATTTTGCGCATTTCTAACTAACATTTCATTTGTTCTGCGATCTAATTCACTCATCGAATCAGCAACGAGCTTTTGCCTTTTCGCTGCCATCGCTTGAATAAGACCATTTTTGAAGATTGGAATCGTCGTCACAAAAGCTGAATTAATTTTCCCAATTAATTTCGTATTCCCTCTTTGAAGCATGCGGATTTGTGGTGCCGTTTGTAATGCAACCATTTTCGCCATTTCTAAATCATACACTCGTTGATCTAATAATTCGACTGCATTTCTTAGAGTATCTAATTGCATAGAGGCCATTTGATCACCTGCAATTGCTTTTTGCTCTAATTGTGGCAATTGATTGACTTTCAGTTCATCAGATTTCATCTGACCAGCAACAGCATACTGTTCAAGTGAAAGGTAATATTGATAGTTTTCCTCATACATCCTATCTAACGTAGTAGTTGCTTCAACCATTTCATTTTGATATTTAGAGATTTCAACATAAATTTTATCGATTTCCTTGCCCATTGTTTGGTATTTTCCAAACAGCTTTTCAATGAGTTTTTCGCCCTTTTTGAAGAGTTTATCAAAGAAACCTGGCTTTTCTTTCTCAAAATCTTTCGGGTCAAACTGATCCATAATTTTTCCTAGCTGTTTCAATAATTCTCCGGAATCCTCTACTTTTGTTGTTCTCATATTGCCGAGAATTTGATCAGAAAACTTGGATATTTCCTCAGCTGGTTCTTTACCAAATTCTAAAATTTGAATTTGATCGCGCTCGTCTATTGAGGCAGAGAGTTGTTGAACCTCTTTATTTTCTCTTAAAGCTAGTTTAATTTGACTTGCAGATGCTTCTGTTAACTTGTCTTCTGGGTTTGTTGAAATGACATCCAAATTCGTTTGCATACCAGATGAATTCATTTATTTCACTCCTTTATAACTTCTTGAAAATTTTAGTTAGTGCAGATTTTATGAAAGATGGTTCTTTATACTCTAATTCAAAAATGACATCTTCCAACCAATGAACATCATATAAACGCTCATCAATATAATTCTCAATATCATTATGTCCTGCTGGATTATAAACAGTGATATCCACACCGAACTGATTCATTAAAAGTAGCAATACGGCATCATGGCGACTCATTAAGCCATTTAATTCGTTGTTATATAAGATAAGCTTAGGTACATCTTGTGAATAATCAAAACGTTGAATGAGTTGTAGCATCTTACCTTGGAGTTGCATACTTTGAGCGAAAATATAAACCTTTAAATCTTCTTCAGATTCATTTGCTTGTTTTTTTAATAATGATTTTTCACAAATTTTTCTTATCGCATAGGCTATCCCTTGCTGTAAGCCATTAGGTAAATGCTTGTAAGTCCAAAAATGAGCATTCATCACTTTATCTGGATCAACTAATCCGTCTTGATCAAGTGCATTACGATAATGGTAGCGATAATCGCTGCTCACCCCTTTTGAAAAAGGAAAAGAGCGGATTAAATAACTATGATCGTTTTCCTCAAGTGTGTGAAGCCTTTCCCAGTATTCTTTGCGGTCTCTACTGACACCTTGAATTTTTGCAAATACGTGCGGAATTTTCACAACCTTGCCTGCCACTTCAAAATTAGGGCGAATCATCGCCTTTTCTTTAACAAGTAGAAAAAGTTCATCATAAGTTGTTTTCAACGTAAGCGACGCGGGCAAATATTCTCGTAATTGCCATGGCTTAAAAATACCTGATCCATCTTGATTAAGTATCGATTCTATTTCTTTTGATGCACGATAGGCAACGGTCGATTTTCTTTGTCGCTTTTCAGTTGGAAAAGGTTCAGCCTCATTCTTATTTTGAAAATGATGCACCGGAGTATTTGCCCAATCTAATTGAAACGAGGCAAACGCATCTTCTCCACTAGGTGATATGTAAATCACATCACAACCGAGCGAAAGTAAATAGTAAATAAAGTAAGCATGCGTTTTTTTATAAGGTCCATACCAAATAAATTTCGGGAGCTTTACTGTTAAATCAGCGTTGGTTAAGCTTTCTCCCAAATGGTTATGAGACCATTTAATAAGATCTGTTAAGATTCTACGCAAATCATTATGCTTAAGCCCACCTTCCTCTTTATCAGAGAAAAGTTGTAATGTTTCCATTAATGCTTCGCGGATTTTACGCTGAATAGCTGGTAGTTCTGAACGAAGTAGTAATCCTTCCCCATCTAAAAATGCCACAAATCGATTAATTGAAAGCTGCTGATCTCTATGGATATTAATAACCTTTTGAATGGACTTAAAATGTTCATTATTCATCGATTTGTCTAAATGGTCTTCACCGATTACTGAAATATCGAACGTTGGATCATGAGCTAGGTCAAACAGTTCATTATAATAGGCATCCTCGTCTAATGGTACACCTAATAACCGGAGAAAGATTTGATTATAAGTAAGTGTACGATTGGCCACCTCATACATCGGCCTTTCATTTAGTGGCGTTTTTAATGCTTCTTTATACCCTTCATATGTAACTGCCATTCGGATATTTTTCACATGACTATGAGTGACATTCATTGACTGATCCCTTCCCTTTAATACATTCGTCTTACAGGTTCAATTTGTATATATATTGTTGTTTTAGAAACAATGATTATAAACACGTATCCATTTCATCTTAACATAATTAGTTACGATATGAAGCTATTGAATAAGGGCTTCTGCCATTTTCACCATTTACTGTGGTTATGCATATAGTTGCATTACTAAGGATACCTGTATTTGCTTCAAACGAAAGGATAAATGTAATCAAAGGATGGATTAAAAATGAGAATGTTAGCGAAGCGTTCCAAGTTACCTAATATCGATTCAGAATTAAAAATACTAGAACAAACTTTAAATTCCTCAATATTTATAATGCTTGATTTACTCTTTTTGGCTGCCTTTCTTTCATTATTCACCTATACAGTTCACCAGTCCATTTTCTACACGAGCATGATCTTTATTTTCTTTATCACAGCTGGATTGGTTGTATTTTCTGTTGTAAATCGGATCTTTCGCTCTGGTCCGCAGGATTGGTAACTGTCTGAAGTATTTTAGTAAGAAATTCTTCAGTTGCCAGTATCCCTTTTTCCTTTGTTAACCAATGAGAAGACTTTTTTAAATGTTGAGCCAGTTCTCCATGAGCAGGAACAAATGATTCATCACAAATTTTTAAAAAGTCATAATCTAATAATGAATCTCCTGCACCGAATAAATATTGGGCCCCTTCATTTTCTACGATATACTGTAGTGCCCTACCTTTGCTAATCGCATTGGGTATAAAATATAATTTTCTACCTTGCAAAGAAATACGCCATCCAAGCCCTTCTGCAGTTAGGCGTATTTCAGCCAATTGGCAATCTGACAATGTTTCCATTAGCACATAGTAGAAAAACCAACCATCTGCTTCACGCAATCTACCCTTTATCTTAAATGGGAATAAATGATTCAATAGCTTCTCTTTCGTTCCACTCTTATCATAGACTTCTCGCTTGATACTTTCTTCCCAATTAAGCAAAGGCTGACCATTATATAGAATTTGTGCGCCATTGGCAACAACTGCATAACGATGGCTAAAAGGAAATTCAATCCGCTCAAATTGTTGCCGTGTTCGTGTAGTAATTGGCACGAACAGAAGGGTATTGCGAATTTGTTGTAATAATTTTATGGCACGATCACTCATCACAGATAAAGCTTTATTATTTTTATATTCAACAACGGTTGCAGTTTTACTTGGAATTTCTTCCAATTGCGATATCGCTGTCTCTGAATAGATTAATGTCCGATCTAAATCTGAGGCAAAAATTCCTCCTCTCATTGGATAACCTTCTTAATTAGCCCACAACATGTATAGCTCATTTGTGGATAATGAACCAATTCAATCTTTCTCTCCTCAGCAAGTGCAAACAAATGCTTTAGATAAGGACTCTTTTTATCTTTAATCAGTATTTTCCAAGGTACCCTTCTTAAAGCTACTCTCGTCGTTTCACCTACACCTGGTTTAACGAAATGAGAAGATTCGATCCCGAACTCCTTTTGGATTCTTAGTATTTCATTCATACCTGAAAAGGTCGCTCCGTAATTTCCATCCACTATTTTACTTGCTTCCTGCTTTGCTATAGAAACAACTTTTTGAAATTGCTGAGTTATTGTGTCTAAATAGATGTTTGATAAATCCTCATCAATCATATGATGATAATATTTCGCCCCATGAAAATCCTTTTCACCAATCCATTGATTATTTAAGACCGTCCTGCTGACAAGTCCAGAGACAGTCGAATTTAAGCAAGCACTCGGAATTAAAAAGTCTTCCCTCGTTCCAAATACGGTTGTACAATGGCCAGGGTCAGCTAAAACAGCCAATGTATCATCAATTTTCACCCCATATTTATGAAAGAATAAGTGGCATGCATTTGTTAATTCTATCGAAATGGCACCTTTTCCTGTCCAACCGTCTACGAATTGAATCATTCCCTTTGAATGTTTTTCTAAAATATAGTGAAGGGCATTTTCATCGATTCCTCTATCTCTAATAATAGAAATACTATAATGTGGCAAATCTACATGGTATTTAAAAAACAAATATCTTTTAATTAAAATGCCTATTGGTGTACCTGCTCTCGCTAGTGAAACCAAAACTGTCTGTTTGCCTTTAGCTGCATAAATCTGTTCTGCTACAACAGCTATACTTATAGCCACTTTCTCTTTAAATTCGTCTAAAGAACGAAAGAAAAGGTCGATATACGCTTTTGGTGGCTGGTATTCTATTGGTAAGGTTTCACTATAATGAGCACCTGATTGAATGGCGTGTTCTCTGTTTTCTGTTGTATCTTCTAAACGGATATGACTTAAATCCTTTAAAAGAAAGGTGACCTCTCTCGGGTCATATGACCCAAACATAGGCTGCCTGGCGACAATAGTCAAATCACCTCACTCCTTTCAAAAAGACGACTTGAATACTTGGTATCTTTATCTGTTGTAAAAACTTGCTTAAAACCTGTTCATCTACTAATCTTTCAAAAAAGATAAATACTTCATCATATGTTTCCGGTGGAATATTATAGATATAGTTCACCACTTCTTCCATTTCAGGGCTAGGAAAAGTCATACCAAAGCGTGCACCATAGGATTGTTTATTATGGACATGAATAGGGCTACGGGTTGTACTTTGATACTTTACACTCCCCTCCATTAAGCTAGCTATTTTCATTGGCAAATACATAAACTCACCTGTGCCGATACATAAAATATGTTTACCCTTTCTTTTTTGATCAAGAAATGTTGCAACCTTCTCTGCTTTTGAATTTAATAAAACGTTCACTTTACTATCCAAACCGAATCGACCACTCTCAGCAATATAAGGAACAGTGTGGAAGGGAGACTTTTGATTTGTCGTAGGATAATACTTAGAAGCAAACAGCATAGGTAATTCTTTTTCTATGTAAATTTCATTCATTTCTGTAGATGGATGGTACAGGTCTACACTTTCTTCCTCCTTAATAACTGGGTTCCCATCTACTTCAACCTCGCCAGCAAGAAGGGATATATGACGTATAGTGATATCTAACGCTTCCTCTAATTCAATAAATGCATTCTTGTTGGTCTCATTTCTCCAATCAAGAATAGAAACAACAGTATAATGCTTCCTCGGAAACTTATCATGTAATGATGTGATAATATTTCGCGCTGTCTTTCCAGTCGTCACTTCATCATCTACTAATATAATTTCCCGACTATTTTGCAACAAATTGGCATCGATATAACAACGATGAGAAGTAGCGTGTGAATGCTCTTCCTCAAAATGAATGATCGATTCAACGCTTAAAAGATCTTCTCTCGTTGTATGAAAATAATCTGCATTCTTAAACGCTTGAAAAAATGCCTGACCGAGCGCTGTCGCAGTTTCTGCAAAACCAATAATGATGGGAGAATATTGATCGCCAATAAATGCTGTATCACTAAATTTCGTTTGCTTATTTTTCAGTACATCCACAAAGGGTGATGACGGCGAAAGCTTTTTCCCTTCCACATCCTTTAGGTAGCTTTCTGCTAATAACAGTCCCGTTGCTAATCCTTTTGCCGGCGAGATAGGCAGATGTTTTCCTAACACTTTACTAACGAATAAAAAGGATCTTTTTTTATTCTTTCTTGCTGCCATCTGGAATAATTCATCGAATTTAAAATGGTAAGGATTATAGTTGATATTTAGCTTCACCTGCATGGGCTCGATGACGTCTATCATGTGATAACTGTTGGAAGAAATCAATTGTGTTGTATTGTTCATTTAGCACCCCGTAAACTCTTGATTTTAACTCTATTTTCTTTGCCCAATCATAATGGGGCTTCATTTCGTTCATTTTGTTCTGACTGGCACTTTTCATCACACCATGGGCCCCATTTGAATGATTTAATATATCCATTGCATCATTGTATTCTTCATAAGTCACAGTGTTTAAAGCTTGTACCGGCGTAATTTGCGTGGGATGTATAATCGTTTTTCCGATGATACCATTACTAATATCGAGCAATATTTCTGCTATGAATCCTCTCATCTCTTTCGGCAGTTTGTTCATAAATGACGAGGATTCCATGATTTGCTCCGTTTGATTACTTAGTAAGTTAACTTTTTCTTTAGAAACAAAGTGCTCCCAAACAGGTCCAGAAAGTAAGTAATGATTAGGTGCCCTTTGAAAAAAGTTCATAATGTCTGCTAAACAATCTCTCAATACAGCAATATCATATATTGAAGTGGATGTGTTTCTTCTTATTCCTAATAGTCCACAAAAATCTGTCGCCCCAATCCGGATATTCAAAATAAAATGAGCGTACTTATCGAATATTCCCTTTAGTTTTTTTAACTCTTCCATTCTTGTTTCTTTAAATAGAACTTCTTTCGTTTCAAGGATTGGCATCGCATATAATTCATGGCCACTATTTCGTAAATCACTTACGAGTTGCAGCATTTCTTCACCATCGATTGAAGAGAATTTTGGAATGACAATACCAGTTAGTAACTGCCATTCCTCTTTAAATAAAGTGATTAACCGGACTAACTGCTCTTTATTTCTTATACGAATAAAAAGCAATGGCAATTCTTCTAATGTAATAAAGCCTCTAGAAATATCTTGTCGAAGTTTATGTAATGAATGCTGCAACCCCCTTTCCGCTACTTCCACTTCCAGATCACCAATACTATCTTCCAAACAAATGACAACTGATGTTAGACCAGCGTGCTTTTTATTAATCAAATCTTGATGGATAGCAGGACGTGTTGCAGGCATATAAAGGGTAGCTGCTAATGCATATGCAAGCTCATTCTTCGGTGTGTATTTATTAAATGTCGTCGGTTCTTTAAAAAAGTACTCATCTAGTGCAGCTTGAGATAAATCTGTAAATAACCTCATACGCCAACTCCTTTTTTTAATTTCGGAAAAAATTTAATAGAGGGGACCCAGAAATAATTGCAATTATTATCAGATATTGGAAGAGATTGATGGAGTGAAAAAAGAGGGATGAAGCAATTCATCCCTTTTTCTTATGAGCCTGCTGCTTCAGTACGTTTTCTCTTCGCATGTACAATAAAAGTAATTGCAAAAACAATCACAAGTACACCAAAGAAATACATATGATCAATGTGAATACCTCCTGCACTTAACAACATCTTTAAAGAGATTAATAGAATAAGAATATAAGAGCTTGTTTCAAGTTCAGGTACACGGTCAATTAATTTTAAGAATACTCCTGCAACACCCCTCATCATAATGATACCTAGCATACCACCAACAAGAAGTACCCATATTTCTTGACTCACACCTAGTGCTGCTAAAATGCTATCAATTGAAAAAGCAATATCCATTAATTCAACGGCAATAACTGTTCCCCAAAATGTCCCGAACAGACGAATTAATAAGCCTCGTTGATTGATTCCTTCCAACGCTTCTTCGTCTTCTGCTTCTTCTGCTTTCTTTTTGTCGATAAAATATTTAATAGCTAACCAGCCTAAGTAAGCGGCTCCTAACACTTTTATCCACCAAAATTTAATTAAAAATACACCTACACCTATCGCTAAAAAACGGAAGAAATAAGCGCCAAGTAACCCATAAAAAAGTGCTTTCTTTCGTTGTTTTGGTGGTAGGTGCTTAACCATTACTGCTAAGACAAGCGCATTATCGGCTGAAAGCAAGCCTTCTAAAATGACCAATGTGCCAATCAGCACCCATGCATCTGGTCGAGATAATGCCTCAACCCACATATCCCAATCAAAGAAACTAGAATAGGTATGTAGGATTCCATCGATAATTTCCATAGTGAATTTTTCCCCCTGATCAACTTTATATACTATCGTTCCTCACCTAGTATATACGAATATGTACTAGAAAAGTTTCAATTTTTGAAATTAACTCATCCATTTTGGCGGGGTATTTTTATCCCAATAGATGGATCCAAGTTCATGGTGAGTTTGGAATTGATCATAGGCAGTATGATAATGGAAATTAAACCAATAACCTTGCTGCGGTGGATGATCTCTTCTGACATGAAAACGAATGACATCTTTTTGCTTTGTCTCATCTGCTATATGAAAAATTCGTTCTGAAACGCCCGCAGAGGCCGTTTCAGTGATACTCAAATGATGCAGATTCTCCTCTGTATACTGCTCTGCAACTTCTGAAATCGCCTTTTCTATATTAGGGAGTATGACGATTTGAAATTCTGATTCAATGACCGGTTTAATTTTTTCACCAAACTTTTCGAATGAATGCTTTTCCGCGGAAGTAACCATTTCCTTTATAAAATCCTCCCTCGAAACTTGTGAAGTTTCTTCTACACTTACATCTGGTAAGCTTTCAGCTAAAACTGCTTTTCTTGGCGACTTATCTTCATCATGCTGAATAGGTAATAAACTCGTTGGTGTCACCAATCCAAATGTAAAGATTGTCACCATCACCACTAATGATTTTCTTAACCAACTCGGCAAGTGTATCTCCTCCTCAGATGACTTTCATTATTTATTTAAAAATGCCACTTTTCTCAATACGGGAAACAACTTCTAATAATGTTTCTTCTGATTGGACAATACCCATGCGTACATAACCTTCGCCCCATTCACCAAAGGCAATTCCAGGTGTTACAACAACTCCTGCTTTTTCAATTAATTCAAGTGCGAATGGCTTAGATTTCATTCCAACCGGTAATCTCCCCCATACGAACATCGACCCTTTAGGTAAAGCCACATCCCAACCTACTTCTCGTAATCCAAGAACAAAAGAATCTCTTCTTTTTTTATAGACCGCTCTCAATTCATCTAAAAAGGACGAATCATCAGCTAACGCCTGTACAGCAGCCATTTGAATAGGATAAAAAACGCCATAGTCAAGGTTAGACTTTAGATTACTTAGAAGAGAAATAACTTTACGATTTCCTGCAGCATAAGCCACACGACACCCTGCCATATTAAAGCTTTTAGATAACGAGTTCATTTCAATCCCTACATCCATCGCACCATCCACTGATAAAAAACTAATTGGCGCCTCTTCAAAATATAATTCAGAGTAAGCAAAATCGTGGAGAATGACAATCTCATTTTCTTTCGCATAATCGATTGCTTGTCCAAAAAATTCTTTTGTCGCCAGGGCAGGAACCGGATTTCCAGGATAATTTAGAATCATTAACTTTGCTTTTTTACTAACTTCTTTTGGAATATCAGCGAAAGAAGGTAAGTAATCATACTCTTCTTTTAACGGCATACGATACATTTGCCCTCCTGCAAGATTCACACCTGCTTCGTACGCTGTATAACCAGGATCTGGAACGAGTACTATATCACCAGGATTACAAAGCACCATTGGTAAATGGACCAAACCATCTTGTGAGCCCATCAGTAACGTGGTTTCTTCCTTCGCATCAAGGGTTACGCCGTATTTTCTACTGTAATAATTCGCCACTGCCTCATGAAACTCTGGAATCCCTTTTAATGTGTAACCATAAAGCTTTGGATCACTTGCCATTTCGCCCATCATCTTTGTTATAATGGGAGGAGGTGGTAAATCGGGACTACCGACACTAAGATCGATTATTTTTATGCCTTCTTCTAGTTTCCGTTGCTTGATTTCAGCTAGTTCCGAAAAAATACTCTCTTGGAATTGCTCCATTCTCGCTGCCATTTGAATATTCATGTTCATTGCCTCACAAAATTTTTCTTTTATTCTACCATATTTTATCACTTTTTGGGCATTGGTTCATGATTAATTGCTGCTTTTTTGGGGGATATATACAAATAAGAATATAAGAAGGGGGAAGGTACATAATGGATTCTAGTTGGATTGCGCTTGTTGGTGGTTTAGTACTACTTGCTTACTTTGTTTATATGTGCATCACTGATTAAAAAACGTTTACCATTATTAGTTTCGATTGCTGTAGCCATTAGGAAGGCAACAGCAATCTTTTTATCTTTTTTCCCACACACCGTAGTGGAATTTCGCTGATTTACGTTTGATTTGCTGAAATGCAAAGGCTTGGAATCTTTCACTACGGAAATGATCCTTCAATACCACTCTCTCTTTAGACACGCGCTTCGCCTCAATAATCATTTCATCAGTTAAATCACCTTTGTATGTAATCGAATGTAATGCATTGATATTAGACGATTCTTTTATCGTTGTTTCAAACATGGGATCAATATAGACACATTCAAAGGAAGAATCAGCTACAGATTTCAAGTAATCGATGGCTAAATCATGAACTACTTCGATTCTTTCCATACTGTTTTTCATGATTACGTTATCATTTGGCCATTCTTTCAGACCTTGACCAACGAAATACGCTATCACTTTACTTGCTTCTAACCCAATTACCTTCCCGGTCTCACCTACAGCATAACTTGCCACAATGCTATCTGAAGCTAGCCCAAGTGTGCAATCAAGAAAAGAAGAACCCGCTTTTAGTTGACAAATTTCTATCAAAGGATCATGTTCACCTTTTTGCAAACGCTTAAGGCGGAACATTGCTGAACTAGGATGAAAGAAAAAAGGTCTTTCCTCACCCACTTTATATAGTTCCATTCGCCCTTTTCCAACGACAATTCCGTTCGTTTCGTATTGATTGACCATACTCTTTATTGTTCTTTTTCTTCTATGTAAAAAGGGAAGGTTCAGCGTCATTGCTACCTGTTTTGCCTTATTGGTTTCGTCAGGATTTGTCCTTGCTGATGTTGTAACAAACATCAAAACACCTACTTATTTTATTGAAATTAAAAAGCAACAGTCAGGATAAGAGTGCTCCTAACTGCTGCATTCAATCACCTTTTATCGTGTGATCCTTTTTATAATTTATTATCAAACGCTGCTAATAAATTGTGCATAATTTCTTCCATAGAGTGATCTTCAATATCATGACGTGGAATAAAATGTACCACTTCTTTCCCTTTAAGAAGGGCCATAGATGGAGAAGACGGCTCAATACCTGTGAAATATTCACGCATTTTCGCTGTTGCATCTTTATCTTGACCAGCAAAAACTGTCACTAAATTGTCTGGTTTCTTTTCTGCATTTAATACAGCCTGAGTCACTGCTGGTCTTGCTAATCCTGCTGCACAGCCACAAACAGAATTCACGACAACTAATGTTGTACCTTCTGCTTGCTCCATATAATCGTTTACTTGTTCTTCAGTTGTTAATTCGCTAAAACCGGCCTGAACAAGCTCAGCTCTCATCGGCTTCACAACTTGTTTCATATACTCTTCATAAGCCATAGACATAAATATTTCCCTCCTTTACTAATGATTGCACAGTAAGCATACTATATTTCAAGCCTATATTGCAAAGTTATCGTTCTCCGATATAAAAGGAATAGCTCATGGTAGACGATAGACGATTGAATAATTGGAAATCCAAGATATTTATGACTGGGCGGATGCTTCTAAGTCTATGGCTGGATTCCACCTTTTTTGAGGTGTTGATGTATGTGTTTTTTTCAGATAACACCAAAAGTGCGGTGGTATCGCACGTCTCAAAGGGAGGCATACCCAGACACATTAATTAACTAACAAACGAAAGAACCCATATTTGAATAGTCTTACTATAAATTTTGCCTGAGGTTAGTCAATTAGCCATAAAAACTGCAACTAGCCGAAGTAACTATTGATTGCCCTTCCTCTCTTTTCTAAGCAAACTATAATGGACAGTACTGTTAGAACATCCGTTGATGAACACAGCGTCACAGTTTATACCTTCTTGTTTAAACCCTAGACGTTCAGATATATTTCTAATCATATTTGAAACAGCTCTCATTACTCAAAACCTGTTTGCACTGCTCTCTACCTTATTTGCGAGCCTGAGTGACTTGCAAATCCAATTTGCACTGCTCTCAACCTCATTTGCGAATCTGAGTGACTCGCAAATCCAATTTGCATAGCTCTCAACCTCATTTGCGAATCTGAGTGACTTCCAAATCCAATTTGCAAAGCGCTCAACCTCATTTGCGAATCTGAGTGACTTCCAAATCCAATTTGCAAAGCGCTCAACCTCACTTGCAAACCTGAGTGACTTGCAAATCCAATTTGCACTGCTCTCAACCTCATTTGCGAATCTGAGTGACTTCCAAATCCAATTTGCAAAGCGCTCAACCTCACTTGCAAACCTGAGTAACTTGCAAAACCTGTTTGCACTGCTCTCTACCCTATGTGCGAATCTGAGTGACTTCCAAATCCAATTTGCAAAGCGCTCAACCTCACTTGCAAACCTGAGTAGTGACTTGCAAAACCTGTTTGCACTGCTCTCTACCCTATTTGCGAGCCTGAGTGATTTGCAAAACCTGTTTGCATAGCTCTCATTCCCTTTTTCAAACCTGGTCGACGTGCAATTCCAGTTCACCCACTCTTTTTCACTCAACTCATGCAGGCACGCACACAACTCGACATAACACTATTCCTGCTGATGTAAAAACCTTCTATATCTATGTCTCTATCTCTACTTTTTGATCTCGTTTCTTTTGTACTGAACCCTGCTTATGCTCAGTTCTAACACAAAAAATTTAACTACTCTTCATCGTATACTGATAATGATTGAAAAAGGACACCTGCATGTTGCGCATGCAGGTGTCCTTCTAACTCATCCATTCTTTCGTGATTCTGTCATTTGCTTCCATACAGATCCTTTTGCTTCTTCGCCTTGCTCAATTCTTTCAATTGCTAGTTTAATTTGCAGACTTACTTCAAATTCATTATCATTTTCAGCTTCTTTTAAGGCAGGAAGCGCTTTTTCGTCGCCTACTTCGTATAGGAACATTGCTGCACGCCAGCGAACCAGCTTGCTTTTATCAGATAATGCTTCCATCATTTTTTCAGAAGCTTCTGGGAAGCCTAGATCTGATAAACAATCCCCCGCCGTTCTTCTCACTGTGACCGATTTATCTGTTAGCGCTTTATATAGATAAGGTAGCACTTGAACGTCTTCAATCATCCCTAAGTACACAGTTGCTAATCTTCGCACAGACGCTTTTTCATCTTGAAGGGCAAAGTCAAGTACATCTAAATCATCTAAGGAAGGATCAGCCATTTGCTCAAGCTTTTGATAGCGTATACGCCAGTCCTCCTCTTTTAAATCATCTGGAGTAAGTTTAAGACGGACTCTTGGTGCCAATGCTTCTTCTGATTCTGGACTTTGGGCTGCAGTGATGAGTGTTTTTACTCTTTCCTCTGGGTATGCAGCTAGAATCTCATCCACTACTTCTTTACCTACTTGTTCGAATTCACCATAACGCACTCCTAGTTCTTTCCACTTTCTTACCATGACTACATTATCATCAGGTGCTTGTGCATCACCTACAGCTTTAACATAAAGTTCCGGTAAGCCAAAGCGCTTTTCTTCTGTACCATCTGTTAATTTCACTTGCATCGGTATGCCTTTATACGTTTGCACAAAAGCTTGTACTTCACCAAAATGTTCATTAACTTCCGTTCCCCCAGCACTCTCAGCTTCTTCGCCAAAGGCTGCTCTCACTTGAGGAAGTAAATCTTTCCAATCGAATTTCGCATTTCGTTCGACTGCAAGAAAATCGGCTACATGATAGACACCTTTAATCCCATCTATTTTTAAGATATCAACAATAACTTCCGGCGCACCTTCAGCCTGACCTACTTTGTAATTATTGCTTGTCCCCATAGGCAGTTCTTTATCTAAGATCACCTTCATCGTATTTGGACTTGGTGTAGGTTCAATCGCTTTTATAATCAATGAAATCACCCTTTACTTTAATTATTCTCTCATGATAATTATTCTAACATAAATCATCGTCTACTTTCATTTATCTACATTGATTAAGCATCTGCCCATTCAGACAGATAACTCCAACGTTCAATTAGATATTCTAAATCATGATTTAGCTTTTTTTGTTCATCCATGAGCTGTTGAGCTTTCTCGAAATC
The DNA here is from genome assembly GCF_044790165.1 of Cytobacillus kochii. Taxonomy (NCBI): domain Bacteria; kingdom Bacillati; phylum Bacillota; class Bacilli; order Caryophanales; family Bacillaceae; genus Cytobacillus; species Cytobacillus kochii. Next base: position 2,831,946 of record NZ_CP085254.1, read on the forward strand.
ACTACCAATATTGTTCATATCCTCATCGATTTCTTTCAAACGACTTTCAATCGCTTCCATTTTGTCATCGATTTGCTCCCATTCTCTTGCTTCATTATAGGAAAGCTTTTTCTTTTTTGGTTTACTTTCTTCCTTTACTTCTACTATCTTTTTCTCTTCCGCTTTTTTACTTGATGCTTGTTTTGATTTTTCAAGGTATTCACTATAATTCCCATAATAACTAGTTATTTCCCCATTTCCTTGTAATACAAGTAATTGAGTGGCGACTTTATCGAGAAAATAACGATCATGTGAAACCGTTATCACCACACCAGCGAAGCTTTCTAAATAATCCTCTAGCACCGTTAACGTCTGTGTATCAAGATTATTTGTCGGCTCGTCTAAAAGCAACACATTCGGTGAAGTCATTAAGATTTTCAATAAATATAATCTACGTTTTTCTCCACCTGAAAGTTTTCTAATTAATGTACCATGCATATAAGGTGGAAACAGAAAACGCTCAAGCATTTGTGCAGCAGATATCGTTTTTCCGTCAGTGGTTTCGATTACTTCGGCCGCTTCCTTTAAGTATTCAATCACTCTTTTGCTCTCATCCATTTCTTCACTTTCCTGTGTGTAATAAGCGATTTTAACCGTCTGACCGATGATTCTCTCACCTTTGTCTAACGGTAACTTGCCGGCTAAAATATTTAGAAAAGTGGTTTTTCCTGTCCCATTTTGACCAATAATGCCTAGTCGGTCACCTGGTTTCACTAGCAGGTCATAGTTTTTTAGGATGGCTAAATCACCATAATATTTTGTCGCTGATTTCAACTCAAATACTTGCTTTCCTAAACGACTACCACTTAAAGACATGTCTAATTTTTCACTTGAAGTAACATTTGTCAATTTTTCATCTAATTGATCAAAACGATCTATGCGCGCTTTTTGTTTGGTAGTTCGCGCCTTGGCACCGCGTCTCATCCACTCTAACTCTCTACGATATAAATTCCGTTGTTTATCGATTACAGCCGCCTCATTCTCCTCTCGGATCGCTTTCGCCTCAAGGAATGCTCCATAGTTACCTTTATAACTGTATAATTGTGCCGCATCAAGTTCAAACATCCGGTTTGTCACACGATCAAGGAAATAGCGATCATGTGTCACAAGCAGAATCGCTCCCCGGTATCGGGTAAGATGCTCTTCTAGCCATTGAACCGATTCATGATCAAGATGATTCGTTGGCTCGTCGAGAATTAATAAATCACTATCTTGTATCAACGTTTGTGCTAACGCTACCCGTTTTTTTTGTCCGCCTGACAATTCACCAACTTTTTTTTCAAAATCGGCAATACCTAGTTTTGTTAGGATGGTTTTGGCATTTGTACTTGCTTCCCATCCATTATTAGCATCTAATTTTTTTTGTAATTGGAAAAGATGCTCCTGTACTTCGCTATGATCTGGATGTTCATTCAAAGCGATTAATGCTTGCTCATACTCTCTTAAAAGAACGAGTAAAGGAGAATCGCCTGCAAATACTTGTTCAAGTATAGTCAATTGTTCGTCTAATTTAGGTTCTTGTTCAGCATAGGAGACTGAATAATCCTTAGGCGCAATAATCTCTCCAGCATCAGGCAAATCAATACCAGCGACGATTTTTAACAGTGATGACTTTCCTGTTCCATTTACACCAATTAAGCCGACGCGGTCATTTTCTCCGATAGTAAAATTAATTTGCTTAAATAGCTCTTTTTCACCGTAAGTTTTTGTTATATTTTCTAAAGATATATTTTTCATTTCGACCATCCATTCATTAATCTATCTAATCCAGCTATATTGCGGTTAGGCTATTAACTATTCTAATAGCTAATTGTAACATGAAAAATGGCGATCCGTGATATATTCATGCTTATCAACTTTACTCATACAATTTTTTATAAAAAAAAGTCGAGACATTAGGAACTGGATTTTTCTACTAAGCTCCGCTTTTTAGCGTTACCATGTAAGAATACCATCTCACCTATTGTCTCAAACCTCTAATATTGATCTAATACTATTAATGTTTGTTGTGTGTGGTCAATTAAATCAAGTAAGTCTTCTAATTGATCTTCTGTTATCAGTCTGTCAAAACTGACCACTATCTCTTGCGTCCATTCATTCTCTACCTTTATTAATCGTTGTTGAACGGTACGGCGATTCCCCCATTGTTTAACGACTTGCTCGTAAGCTGATTCTAACTTATTTTTTTCCTGTTTTTGCAGGATAAAAGTGATGGATAGATGAGCACCGATTTCATTTGTAAATGGGTGCGCAGGCTGCAACTCTGCCGTAATTTGCTGCAAATTGGCCTGTAAGGTAATTTTTGCTGATAAAGTGCTAGTAACGGTTGTATCCGTAAATGTGATGTCATAGCGTCGGCTAAATTTCGCTAGATTCATCCAATCATTTCGATCGATTATCTTCATTTCACCCGTTAAATCAAAATCATAAATATGCCCCTCTAAAACAACCTTCATATTATCAAAAGCTATTGGGTCAAACAATGTATCAGTTCCCCTTTATATTGATTAAAATAATCCTTTCGCTTGTCCTTGTTGATCCACATCCATTTGCATCGCTGCAGGTACTTTAGGTAACCCAGGCATTGTCATAACCGCTCCTGTTAATGCCACAATAAAACCGGCACCTACAGAGGGCTTTAATTCTCTTATAGTTATTGTGAAGTCAGAAGGAAGACCTAATTTTGCTGCATCATCGGATAATGAGTATTGGGTTTTAGCCATACAAATAGGGAGATGAGACCAGCCAAAGCGTTCAAAATCGGCTAATTGTTTCTTTGCTTTCGATGTAAACTCAACTCCACTTGCACCATACACATTTTTAGCAATTGTTTCAATTTTCTGTTCTAAGCTGTCATGTAAATGGTAAAGTGGCGTAAACGATTGGTCTGTTTTTGCAATTTGCTCTAACACTTTCTCTGCTAACTGTAAGCCACCAGTTCCTCCTTCTGCCCACACTTCTGTTAGTGACCATTGTATATTTTGCTCCTCACACAACTCTTTAAAAGTCTCAATTTCATCTGTAGAATCACCATTAAAGCGATTAAGTGCAATAACGAAAGGCAATCCGAAACTCTGAACTGTTTCAACATGCTTTTTTAAATTAGAAAATCCTTTTGCTAGTGCAGCCGTGTTCTCTGAGCTGAGATTTTCCTTAGCGACGCCCCCATGCATCTTAAGTGCACGAATCGTCGCCACAATGACAACTGCATCAGGACTTACACCCATATTTCTCGCTTTTATATGTAAAAATTTCTCTGCTCCTAAATCGGCGCCAAATCCCGCTTCTGTTACAACATAATCAGCTAACTTCAATGCCGTGTTTGTCGCGATCACACTATTACAACCATGTGCAATATTCGCAAATGGTCCACCGTGTATAAGTGCAGGTGTATGTGCAAGAGTTTGTACTAAATTAGGTTTTATCGCCTCTTTTAATAAAAGGGTTAAAGCACCTTCAGCACCTAAATCAGCCACCGTAACCGGTTGTTTGTTAATATTATAAGCAATAATCATTTTGCCTAATCTTTTCTTCAAATCATGTAGGTCTTTCGCTAAACATAGTACTGCCATTACTTCAGAGGCCACTGTAATATCAAAACCATCTTCTCGCGGAATACCTTGAGCAGGTCCCCCCAGACCAACAATGACATTTCTTAGCGCACGATCATTTAAATCCATCACTCTTTTCCAAATAATTCTTCTCTGGTCAATTTTAAGATCATTTCCTTGTTGGATATGATTATCGATTAAGGCAGATAAGGCATTATTTGCTGTAGTAATCGCATGAATATCACCTGTAAAATGAAGGTTAATATCTTCCATCGGTACGACTTGTGAATATCCCCCTCCTGTCGCACCACCTTTAATGCCCATTGTTGGACCTAGAGAGGGTTCTCTCATGGCAATCATCGACTTTTTCCCTAACAGACTTAATGCATCACCTAAACCTACAGTAACAGTAGATTTCCCTTCGCCTGCAGGTGTGGGGTTAATGGCTGTAACAAGAATTAATTTCCCATTTTCCTTATCTTCCACTCTTTTAAGTGTTTCGGCTGTAAGTTTCGCTTTATATTTACCAAATTGCTCTAGATCATCGGCTGTAAGTCCGAGCTTTTCCCCAATCTGGTGAATTGGTTTCATCGTTGTTTCTTGAGCAATTTCAATATCTGACTTCACATATTTCCCCATCGCTTTTCCTCTCCTCTATACCAGTTGTCATTGCAAGCGTTACTATTGTATCACTTCCTAAATCTAAATAATGATATGTGACGAGAAATTTTCAAATTAATTATAATTTTAAGGTTTTCAGGTTGCTCAATAAGTTAAACGTCTTTATAATAAGTTTATTGAAATTTCACACAGTAGGGGATGATCACTTGCCAATTACCATTCCACAAGGACTTCCAGCACGGGAAATTCTCGAGGAAGAGCAAATATTCATTATGGATGAAGGTCGCGCTAAGGGGCAAGATATTCGCCCATTAAACATACTTATACTAAACCTCATGCCGCAAAAAGAAAAAACAGAAACCCATTTATTAAGGTTATTAGGTAATACACCGCTTCAAGTTCATATTACCTTGTTGAAAACAGTTACACATCAATCAAAAAATACAAGCCACATACATCTTGAGCAGTTTTATTCAACATTTTCTGAAATCAAACAAAAAAAATTTGATGGTATGATTATTACGGGTGCTCCGATTGAATTACTTTCCTTTGAAGAAGTCGATTATTGGGAAGAGTTAAAAGAAATAATGGACTGGACAAAAACCAATGTCACGAGTACACTCCATATTTGTTGGGGCGCACAAGCAGCACTTTACCATCATTTCAATATTGATAAGTTTGAGCTACCGGAAAAATGTTTCGGCGTGTTTGACCATGATGTAGAAAATTGGTCAGAAAACTTATTACGCGGTTTTGATGACTCTTTTGTCGCGCCCCATTCAAGGCATACGGATATATCATTAGAAGAGTTAAAGAATCATAGTAAGGTCAAGGTTCTTGCTGCATCACCTCAAGCGGGTGCTTTTATTATGAGCGCCAATGAAGGTAAACAAATTATGATTACCGGTCACCTTGAATATGAAGCAACGACACTTGCTGAAGAATATGAGCGAGATCGAGCAAAAGGATTGCCCATAACCATTCCGAATCACTATTATCCCAATGATGACCCAACCAAGACACCAAAAAACAAATGGCGTTCGCATGCCCATCTATTATTCTCCAACTGGTTAAATTATTATGTTTATCAAGAAACACCTTATGAATGGGATTAAAAATAGCCAATCCGTAGAATATACGGATTGGCTACTTTTTTATGTTGCATACATTGTGAATGGGAATTGATTTTGAAGAACTATGCCGTTGACAATTAAGAGGATTCTACTCTGACAAAAACGGTCAAAACAGCATCTCGGCAATAATTTGATTACTCCGTTTCGTGCAATAGGAGAACTATTATTGAGAGATTCTTAATTCCTCCCCTTGGGAAACAGTAGTTTAAGAACTGAGATTCATTATTGCATTATGATCAGGTCAGTTTCCTTATCAAAAGCGGTGTTTTCCCCTTTTTGCACTACTCCCTATTGTCACTTTCATCGCCCATGAGCAGCGCCTCTCTTTTGAGGCCCTTTTAAATACCCTTATACAAACATCCATTGCATGTAAACTAATTCTGCTGCACATAGCCACCTTCTTCATACGGTTGGACAACGACAAAACCTTCGCCTGAAAATTTCATTTGCACTGAGTCACCGCTACCACGGCCTACAAATGTTTTGAATGAGACATCCGCAACGAATTCCGGTTGCAAATGGCCAGACCAAGCGACCGTTGCATGGGGATCTGTTAATACCGGTTTATCAGGAGTTACCTTAAGTGTTAGTGGTTCATAATGAGTCGTTATTGCAGCCATTCCCTCTCCTTCTAAGCGAATATTGAATAACCCACCTGAAACGATGCCTGCTACTTTTCTCATAAGCTTGACGTCCCACTTCAAACTTGGCTCAAACGCTAATAAATCATTGGCACTCACACATAATGTATCATTATGAAAGCGAATAATAGAAATCTTCTTTCCTTGATCCGCTAAATAGAGTTTCCCCCTGCCAGTTGCTTTCATAAGAGCTGTGCTCTCCCCAGAGAAAGCACGTTTAAACATTTTCCCAATTCCATGTTCTAAAATCCCTTCGCGAACAAATTTGATTTGACCTTCATACGCAATCATGGAGCCAGCTTTTGCCCAAATCTGCTGTTGTAAGTTCACTTCTAATATCCGATCCGTTTCTAACTCAAATAATCCCTGACCTCTATCTTCTTGCTCTGTTTTCTCAACAAACTCTGATAATGAGTACCTACTCATAAGCTCACTCCTTTTGGAAAATAAAAATCCACATAAATGATAATGCTTGCTGCAATGGAAGAGGTAATCCTCCTTTAGGTAACGACTCTGCAGCCTTTTTATAAACACCTTGCTCTGCCACTTTTTTCATTGGGAGCCCTTGCATTAGCTGTTCAAACTCCCATGGCATCATCGTGTTGCAAATGACCTTTTCTCCTAGTAATCTAGGAAAACTATTGTTTCTAGGTCCTGCAGTTGGTCCCAGTATCCCAAAACACCCATAACCACCCGGCTTCAATATTCTCACAGCCTCTTTCACTGCATTATACGGATTTTCTGTCCATTCCATAGAATTTATTGCCAACACCCCGTCAAAATGATGCTCAACAAATGGGAGTTCTGTTAAATCCCCTTTGATGAATTGGTTATCATTCGTTTGGTTCACCCGATTTGCTTTTATAAGCATTTCATCAGATACGTCGACCCCGACTACATTGATGGCATGTGTTGAAAGCTTATAAGCCCCCATTCCGTCACCACAACCAAGGTCACATACATGATTATTCGCCTTTAAGTACTGCAGGAAGAAAGGGATAATTTCCTTGCGGCTCCCTTCATTCCACATACTTGCTGATCTCTTATGCCAACTATCCGACCGCTTATCCCATTCTGTAGCTGATGCCTTTTTCCAATCAAATTCAGCCATCAAATATTCACCTAACTCTCTTTATACCTATTTTTACATTATGTGATATAAAAAATTTAATTTTCTGTCTATATTAATGTAAAAAAAGCAGAGTTATCCACCCTCCATAACTCTGCTTTTATTCTTCTTCATTTTTTCGTTGTACCACTCTTAATGACTCTACTCTATCTTTATTCTCTTCGAAAAACTGTACTAAATCACCAATGCGGTCAATAGCATCCCAACTTAAATGATGTTCAATTCCCTCAACATCTTCATAGATATGTTCTTCTTTCACACCAATAATTCGAAGCATTTGCTCTAATAACTCATGGCGGTAAACGAGGCGTTTGCCTATTTTCTTTCCTTTTGTCGTTAATACTAAACCACGGTATTTTTCATATACGAGATATTCATCTTTATCTAATTTCTGCACCATTTTAGTGACTGAAGAAGGGTGGACAGATAGTGCTTCTGCGATATCAGAAACGCGTGCATAGCCTTTTTCTTCAATTAATAAATAGATTTGTTCTATATAATCTTCCATACTAGGTGTTGGCATGTGGATCCTCCCAAAAAAGGCTAACATCTATGATAAACGATATTTGTTACATACAGTATAGCCGCTTACTTGTTCAAAAAAAGCATAATGATAGTGGTTTCATAAGCTGTTATAACGCAAATGAAAAACCACTACTTAAAATATTACTATAAGAATCCTCATGAAACAAGGAAGATATGGGAATAGACGGAAAGAGTTAGTTTGGAAACTTAAATTTAATTTTATTTTCCTTTTTATCCCACATCAATGCTGCTGCAAACAATTTGTCTTTCCCTTGGAAACCTTCCAGCACATCAGTCTCACCACTTTTCAATAGTTGTTTCACTATTTTTTGTGTCATTGACTTACCGAGAATTTTCTTAGATAAGGTAAATGTACAATTCTTTTTCTGATAGTTGCTACAACCAAAAAATTTACCCTTGTCTATCACTTGACCATCACATAATTGACAATTGCCTAATGGGGATTGTCGCTTTTTCTTAAATGTTTTTGGGATAAATTGTTGTTTATCTTCTTCAGAGAATATCCATTCATTCGTTACTTCCTTCGTAGCCGCAATTAAATGATGGACCATTTGACTTGTTTGATCCATAAATTGTTTAGGTGATGCCTCTCCTTTAGAGATTTGCTTTAAGCGTTGCTCCCATTTCGCCGTCATTTCAGGAGACGCTAATATCTCTTTACCAACCGCAATAATGAGAACCTTGGCTTTTGAAGTAGCATAGACCATATTCTTTTTTACATCAATATAACCACGATCTTTTAGCATCGTAATAATGCCCGCTCTTGTTGCTTCAGTTCCAAGTCCTTCTGTCTGTGTTAATACTTGTTCCAGTTCTTTATCATCAATATGTTTTCCTGCTGTCTTCATCAACGTTATTAATTGACCTTCAGTGTACCTTTTAGGAGGCTGTGTTTTACTCTCCTTTACTTCTGTTTTTTCTGTTATTCCTTTATCTCCTTTATCTAATAAGGGGAGATTCACATCTTTATCTTTCTCAACTGGAGAAATCACTTGGCGATAGCCTTGATCAACAATTACTTTTCCTTTAGAGATGAACATCGCTCGCTCATCAACCAAGGTTTTAATTGTCGAGTACTCGATTATTGCTTTCTTATGGTGGGCTGCGATGACACTTTTCCCAATTAGGTCATAAAGTTTTTTCTCCTCCGATGCAAGTTTGGAGAAGTCTGGAATTTGCTCAGTCGGAATAATGGCATAATGGTCAGTGACTTTCTTTTCATCCACATAGCGTTTATTCTGAACGATGGAGGAAAACGGTAAAGGAAAGAAATCCTCAAAATCCTTTATTTTTTCATAACGAGCCAAAATTTGTGGTAATGTGTTTGCTTCCTCCGTGGTAATATGCCTTGAATCGGAACGAGGATAAGAAACCCATCCTTTTTGGTATAACTTTTGAACAATATCAAGTGTTTTCTTAGGTGAGAATTTAAAACGCCGATTCGCTTCTGCTTGAAGTGCTGACAAATTATACAATTGAGGCGGTAGGAATTCTTTCTTTTCCTTTTTTATATCTGCTATTGTTGCTTCCTTCCCTTGGCAAAACAAAGCAATTTTCTCAGCTAATGCGCTGTCCATAATACGACTATTACCCTTATCTTCCCATTTCCCCTTATATTTTTTCCCGGTGATCTTGAAGGTTGCTTCTACTTCCCAAAAAGGTTCAGAAACAAATGATTCAATTTCAAGCTCCTTTTTTACAATCAATGCTAATGTAGGTGTTTGTACTCTACCAACCGAGAATACATCTGAGAATCCTTTTTGTTGTAATAATAACGTATATAATCTAGAAGCATTCATTCCGACAACCCAATCAGCACATGATCTTGTATAAGCTTCGAAAAAAAGGTTTCTCGTTTCTTCTTCATTTAATAACTGTTGAAAGCCTTTTTTAATGGCATTCGGCGTTAATGAAGAAATCCATAATCTCTTCATTGGCAAATTTGATTTTGCTTGACGCAATATGTTTCTTATTATCAGTTCCCCTTCTCTCCCTGCATCTCCCGCATGAATGACTTCATTCACCTCTGGATGTGATAAGAGCTTTTTAATAACCTGGAATTGCTTTATTTTATCTTTGGAGACTTCGTGCTGAAACTGGTTAGGTAGAAGAGGGAGTGTATCTAATGTCCATTTTTTCCAAGTTGTATTATACACTTCAGGAGGAGAGAGTTGACATAAATGCCCGATAGCCCATGTGATAAAGCCACCATCTGTCAAAATTGGATTAGGAAGAATTTCGATATAGCCTTGGTGTTTCTTTTTGGGGAAAACGGAAGCGAGTGTAGCTCCTTGGTCTGGTTTTTCTGCAATAATTAGTTTCATTCTTACTCTCTTTTCTATCAAAATATTATGTTTCTATCTTACTAAAAAATGTGAAGAAAGCAAGAAGTAAGAGTACGATATACTTAAGAGGGATTACTATTTATTACATTCCCGTTCGTAAACTCTTATATAACAAAAGTAGAATAAAGGCTGCTATTTTAAATAACAGCCTTTCTCACATATGAACACGATTTAAGGGGCAGTAGATTCTGATCGAAAACGTTTATGATTCATCTTTTTACCTAACAGTCCTTTTGTTGGTGAAAAGATAAACACGAGCGCGAATAGAACCCCACTCATCATCGCCATTGAACCAGAGATTGAACTGTCAATCCAGGTAGCTACATAATAACCACTAATCGCTGCTAGTACTCCGAAGAATGCACTTAAACACAGCATATGACTTAGTTTATTGGTTAATAAATAAGCAGAAGCACCTGGTGCTATTAACATCGCTACGACAAGTATGGCACCGACACTATCAAATGAAGCGACAGTTGATACTGAAACCATGCCCATCAATAAGTAATGAATAAACATAACTGGAATACCAATAGCCGCTGCAAGGGCAGGGTCAAAAGATGTAATTTTTAGTTCTTTATAAAATAACATCATTAAAATAATATTTAGTATCAGTATACTCAATAACATGATGAATGCTTTTGGAAGCGGTGGTAAAAAACCGATTTCCACCATGTCGAATGGAACAAAGGCAATTTCACCCATTAAAGCATGATCGACATCTAAATGAACACTATCAGCAAACACTGTAATAAGTATCACGCCAATAGCAAAAAAGAAGGTAAACACGACGCCAATTGATGCGTCTTCCTGAATGCCTTTATGATTAAGAAATTGGATAAGCATAGCCGTAAATAAACCAACTATTGCAGCACCGATGAGCATATAAATTCCATTCATTGATTGACTGATTAGAAAAGCAAGCACAATCCCCAACAAGACCGTATGACTAATTGCATCAGCGAGCATCGCCAACTTCCGTAAAATAAGGAAACAGCCGATTACACCACAAGTAATGCCCACTAATGATGCGACAATAATAATCCAAATTTCATAACTCATCTACTTCACCTGCCCTTGTTCACGAAGAAGCTTTTGATTGGTCATTCTCCGTTTGATTTTAAGCGTGATGATACCACGGGCAGGTGCAAACAGAATGGATATAAAAAAGATAATCGTAGCAGTTACTACGATAAAGGGGCCAGTTGGAATCCCTCTATCTAGTGAACTAATTAAAGTTCCAATCACACCTGATATCGCTCCGAATATGCCAGAAATTATGACCATTTTACTAAGTGAATTCGTCCAATAACGGGCGGATATTGCAGGTGTAATAAGTAATGCCGCCATCAGAATGACACCGACTGCCTGGATACCGATTACAACAACAGCTACTAAAAGGGTCATAAATAAAAAGTTTAACGCGCTAACCGGTAAACCTAAGCCTTTAGCGAATTCCGCATCAAAGGTAATTAGTTTAAATTCTTTAAAGAAAATAATGGTCACCATAAGTAATAATGCTGCTGCCCCTGCCATTAATTTCACATCACTACTAACCATTCCTGCTGCCTGACCAAAGATAAAAGAATCTAGACCGCTCTTATTGCCAGAAGGCATTTGCTGTACTTTCGTTAGTAAGACAATACCTACGCCGAAAAACGTGGATAGAATTAAACAAATGGCCGTATCTTCTTTTAAAATAGACGCGGAGGCAATGTATTGAATACAATAAGCAGCTATTAAACCTGTAACGGTTGCTCCTATTAAAAGGATGATGAGCGACCGCTCTCCTGTTAACATAAACCCTATACATATTCCTGGTAATGCAGCATGTGCAACAGCATCTCCGATTAAGCTTTGTTTTCTTAGTAAGGCAAAACTCCCTAAAATACCACTAGCTAACCCTAGAAGAAGCGTACCAATTAACACCCACTGCGTATTTGCTGCTAGTAGCATTTGCCCTATTTGTTCCATCACTCATGTCACCTCTTTTGTTCCACCATTACTTTTCCTTTATCTAAAAAAGCTAGCTTGCCCCCGTATGTTTGGTGTAATTGTTCTACTGTAAAAACCTCTTCAGTGACACCAGATGCAATGACTTCTTTATTTAATAAAATACAATGGTCAAAGTATTCTTCAACTGTTTGTAGGTCGTGATGAACAACAATGACCGTTTTCCCTTGATCTTTAAGGTCTGTTAATAATTGTATAATCGCTTTCTCTGTTGCTGCATCCACACCGACAAAGGGTTCATCCATAAAGTAAACTTGTGCGTCTTGAACGAGCGCTCTAGCTAAGAATACCCTTTGCTGTTGCCCCCCGGATAATTGACTTATTTGCCTATTGGCGTAAGAATCCATTCCCACTTTCTTCAAACTTTCTTTTGCAAGTATCGTATCCTCTTTACCTGGTCGTTTAAACCAACCGATATGGCCATACCTTCCCATTAAGACAACATCTAATGCACTTGTTGGAAAATCCCAATCCACTGACCCTCGTTGGGGCACATAACCAACAAGACGATCTTTTGCTTTGTAAGGTTTTCCGTATATTTTAATCTCACCTGACACTTTAGGAATTAGGCCCAATATCGCTTTAATTAAAGTGGATTTTCCGGCACCATTTGGTCCAACAATTCCAGTTAAACTGCCTTTTGGTATTGAGAATTGAACATCCTTTAGTACTGCTGTTTTATCGTAGGCTACAGTTAAATTTCTTATTTCTATTGGATTTGTCACTCTAATCACTCCTATATACACTTACATAAAAACAATCTTTATTTTAATGATTGAACAATCGTATCTACATTATGTTTATACATACCAACATAAGTGCCCAGTTCAGTGCCCTCTTCTCCCATAGCATCAGAGTATAATTCTCCCCCTATACTTACCGTATGGCCCTTTTCCTTCGCTCCTTCAATCACTGCATTAATTGAACGTTCGGATATACTTGACTCTACAAAAACGGCATTGATTTCTCTATCAGCAATTGTATTCACTAAATGTTGCACATCCCCTAAACCATATTCAGCGTCTGTACTTAACCCTTGTAAACCCATAACTTCCATATCATAAGCATTACCAAAGTAATTAAAAGCGTCATGAGCAGTGACTAGAACACGTTTCTCTTCAGGAATTAAATGAATTTGTTCAGTAGCATATGCTTTTAATTCTCTCAGCTCTGTAAAATATGCTTCTGCATTCGCTTCATAATCATCTTTATTTTCAGGATCTACTTCAATCAATGCATCCTTTGCTGTAGTCAATGCCTCTATCCACAAATCTATATCGAACCAAATATGTGGGTCTACCGCATTTTGATTATCTTTATCAGCTAGTAAGTTAGATGGTTCTAATGAATCGCCTACTGCCACAACAGTGGTTTTCTCGCCCATTTTCTCTAACACTTCAAGCATCTTGCCTTCTAAGTGCAAGCCATTATACATAATTAAATCTGCATCTTGAAGAAGACTAATGTCACTTTGCGTAGCCTTATAAAGATGTGGGTCTGTGCCTGGTCCCATCAGACTATTTACTTCCACATGTTCACCACCGATATGCTCAATACCATCAGCTATTTGAGCAATAGTCGTTGTTACTTTTAATTGATCATTTTCGGTATTTCCTGCTTCATTACTTGAACAAGCTGTAAGCACCATTAAACTAAACATAGTAACTAATATTCTTTTCATCTCTACCCTTCTCTCCCTTTATATTCCTTATTTGATTATATGCATACTTTTTTAATCGATACACCTTTTTTAACTAAATCTATAAAAGTTTCCTATGTGCAACATTTTAACTCATGGTGAAAAAATCGTCAATAAGTAAACATGACAAAACAGAAAAAACCCGCAAACAGCGGGTTTCTCCATTTTATTATTAACTGCATCAAACTAAGGTTCGTTTATCAACTTCAGGAACAATTTTTTTCTCATAAGAGACTAAAGTATCACTACTGCTGATCTTTTTTCCTCGAAACGATTCCATTTTTTATTTGAAACCAATCGACTTCATTTATAATGTTGGCAACGGTGAGGATATATGATGGGATCGTCTCAATTGAAAAAATGATCGCACCGATATCTTTGTCATATAAAATAAAGGAATCCCCATGATTGTAGTGTAAAATCTCATGTCCCATTTTAACAATCGATTGAAAAATAATATTCTTTTCTATATCATCAGCATCCACATTAATAGAAAAACGCAAAATCCACTCCCTCTCATCGATGCGAAAACGATACATATGGCCACCTTCTTTGATTGATTTACCTATCATATGAATGCCGCGTTTAATTATGACACTTTCTTCCTAATAACGCATAATACAAAACATGTATCTAAGCTTGTCATTCTTACTTCAACCAATCATTTAGGATGGTTATATTCTTCTAAAAAAAGCTACTTCTATCACCAAAATATCTATTTGATAACCCAACATAGTAGTGCTCATCAACACCCTTTTGAAAAAACTGAAATTTTTACAATATTTTAAAGAAAAAACTTTCAGATTTCTTGACGGAATTCGATTAGTATTGTATATTTAATACATCATTTAACAGAATATATTTCCTATATTCCATGACAATATTGCAGTATGTTTATGTTGGATGAAAATTTTTTCTGAAGGCTTGGAGCCTTCAAAGTTTTAGGAGGAAAAGTTCACATGCAAAACGGTAAAGTAAAATGGTTTAACAATGAAAAAGGTTTCGGTTTCATCGAAGTTGAAGGTGGAGACGATGTATTCGTACATTTCACAGCTATCACTGGCGAAGGCTTCAAATCTTTAGAAGAAGGTCAAGAAGTTTCTTTCGAAATCGTTGAAGGTAACCGCGGACCTCAAGCTGCTAACGTTGTAAAACTTTAATCTGTATATAATCAAGGCTGGCAAAATTGCCAGCCTTTTATTATGTAAAATTTTTGCCAATACTTTGGATTTTTTCTCCTACGGTACATTTGGTTATACAAAATCGGTGAGCAAAGTTTCGTCCATATTCTTTGCGATGATATTTGTATAAAAAACAATCCTCACAATAAAAATCAATGACTTGATCAACCTCTTTTACTAATTTCTTTTTCTCATCCACAATAAACCTTCCTTCCTATAACAACTGCATTTTACTATAGATTTTTTTCCCGTTTAAACTTTGTGTCGCTAACTTATGTGCTTCTTGATTTTCTTTTCTTACAATAGGAGTGTACGTTACATTTAATGATAGTAGGCTCACCTTTTCCTCAATCCGATCTAACCAATCATTTAATACTTTCTCATAACAAGGCCATTCGCCAGCTAATTGCATTAATAGTCCTTTTGCATCTCCTCTTATTTCACAAGTCTGCCGACTGACATTTAATTCTTCTAATTGTGAAAGAGCAAAGAAAAGGGCAGCATATTCCGCTTCATTATTTGATTCTAACTCGTGAAAACATTCATTGGCTCTTATACGATACTTTTTCTTTCCTTGTCGATAGTAGATAACGGCCCCTGAGCCTGAGGTCTTCGTTTCGTCATGAAAGCCACCATCAAAATAAATCACTAAATCATGCGGTTCTTCTTCTACTTCTTCTAATAGCTTATTTAATTCTTTTATGGTCCAAGATGTACCGTTTTCATCCAAACACTTTATTTCTGTCCATTTAGGATGATGAGAAAACTCTTCTCCCATATCAAGAGCAGACTCACCATCTAACCATTCGGAAGAAAATAAATAGCTTTCGTTATTTTTTAGTTTATAAGCTGCAATCAATTGATATTTCATTTATTTTAACACGCCTTTTAATAAAATGATGATTCAAAAATAAGGTGCTTGTATGCTACACTTACTTGTAGTTTGTATTTTTCATCATATGTCTTTCTGTAGCAAAATATCTCTTTAATGTTATACGATTATTATGAACATTTCTCCTTCATCGCATTACAAAGAACTCCCACTATTTTATCACAAAAGGAGGAATTGCATTGATTGAAGTATATATAGACGGTGCAAGTGCTGGTAATCCTGGTCCGAGTGGTGCAGGTATATTTATAAAAGCGAACGGAAATGTAGAGAGGCACAGTATTCCACTTGGAAATATGGAGAACCATGAAGCAGAGTTTCAAGCATTGATTTTAGCATTAAGAATTTGCAAAGAAAATAATTATCGAACCGTTTCCTTTCGCACGGATTCACAAGTGGTAAATGCGAGTATTGAAAAGGAATTTGCCCGTAATAAAAAGTTTGCTCCCCTTCTTGATGAGGCACTTGAATTAAGTAAGCAGTTCGATCTTTTCTTTATGAAGTGGATACCAAGTATGCAAAATAAAACGGCGGACGAATTGGCAAGAGCGGCTATTCGGAGAAATAAAAAATAATGTGGCAGTCAACTAAAACGGCAGACTTCTCTCTTCTACTTGTCGCGTTCATTTGGGGAACTACTTTTGTTCTTGTACAAAATGCTCTCCAATCTCTTAGCGCCTTTTCATTTAATGGTATTCGCTTTCTTATTGCTGCATTTTTCTTAACAATAATGGCGATTATTTTTTATAGGAAGCAGTGGGAAAGACCAACTAAACGTACACTAATGGCAGGTATCTTGTTAGGTTTATGTCTCTTTATCGCCTATACATTTCAGACAATTGGGCTTCATTATACTTCTTCTAGTAAAGCAGGTTTTATTACTGGTTTGAGTGTGATTCTTGTCCCTATATTATCACTTTTTATATTAAACATAAAGATTACTCGTTATGCTGTTATTGGCGTATTTGTCGCTACATTAGGACTTTACTTACTAACAGCACAAGATATCTCTGCATTTAATAAAGGTGATGGTTTTGTATTCATTTGTGCATTAGGTTTTGCTTTGCATATCATATTAACAAATCTATTTGCACAGGCTCATTCAGCTATTATTTTAACTATTATCCAAGTAACAACTGTGGGTTTACTCTCTTTTTTATCAGGTTTTTTCTATGAGGGATGGTCTTACGATAGTGAATTATTATTCAGGCAAGAGGTTATATTCGCCTTACTAATTACAAGTATTTTAGCTACAGGGCTGGCCTTTTTAGCACAAACACACTTCCAGCAATTCACCTCTCCAACAAGAGTCGCTATTATATTTGCAATGGAGCCTGTTTTCGCTGCACTGACAGGCTATATCTTTGCTGGAGACCGTTTATCGATCATCGCCATATTTGGTTGCCTATTCATCCTACTTGGTATGATATTAGCTGAGTGGCCACAAAAAGAACGTTTTACTGAGAATTCAATCGAAAAAAAATGAACTGTACCTCCAATTGTTAGCTCATATGTCTAAAAATTGGGGCGCAGTTCAGCCTCCACATCATGCTTGTTCATTTTTTATGTTTTAAATAGATATATGCAAACTCTTTTTCATATAGTTAATTGCTTCCTTGCGGTTCGGTATATTATTTCCCATAAAACGCTCTAACAGTGATAAATAAAAACTGCCATCAAATGATTTTTGCGCCTTTAATGTCATCTCTATTGCTGTATTAACTAATTCATCTGGTGCATTTGTGTAATGTTTACCGAAGTATATAAAGCCTATACTATCTTCTTCAAGCTGAAATCCTTTACCTTCTAAATGGCATAAATATTCTTCTAACGATTTCAATGGTCGCGCCAGTCCCCTCTTTTTCTCCTACTCAATACCTATATTTTAGCTTATTTTCCGACAAGTTTCTACAATATTAAGTGAAGTATTCTAACTTTGCTTCAGGAAAGAATTTTACCATATATTGATAGAGCGTCTCCTTTATATCTTCCTCTTCTTCTTTTTTATAAACATATTTTCCAATCCCATACTTTCCCCATTTATATCGTCTTTTTTCCTCATCTAGTTCAAGTTTTGTCATTGGATAGTTTTTTTCAATTACTCGTTTCGCCGGCTTAGTAAAACGATGTTGAATAAATTCAAAAGTTAAATCTTTTTTTGCTTCAATCGGCAACTCGGCTTCTAACCGTTCAAACATTTCATAATATCCTTGTTGCCAACCGTCATGTAAATAAATAGGTGCCACAATAAAACCGAGCGGATAACCAGCTCTCGCCACTTTACCAGCAGCTTCTATACGATCTTTCAATCTTGATGTTCCAGGTTCAAAAAACTTAATCACATAATCAGCATTCACACTAAAGCGAAAACGTGTTTTACCATTATGGTTCGCATCTAATAAATGATCGACATGATGAAACTTTGTCACAAACCGCAATTTACCATATTCTGATTGCCCAAAATGTTCAATCGCTCTTTTTAATGTGTGAGTAATATGGTCAATGCCAACAATATCTGATGTACAAGATGCTTCAAATCTTGTTATTTCTGGTGCTCTTTCCGCCATATATTCATCAGCAGCAGTTAGAATCTCGTCTACATTTACATATGTGCGAATATAAGGTTTACTTCCCATTGTTGTTTGTAGATAACAATAATGGCAATGTCCCATACATCCAGTCGCGAATGGAATCGCATATTCTGCTGAGGGCTTTGATGTATCAAACTTTAACGTTTTCCTTATACCGACAACTAACGTAGATTTAGCGACACGATATTTTTGAAAATCATTGTCCCCTGGTAAATTTCTGACTTGATTATGGGAGGTTGTATACCTTATTTCTACATCCGTACTTTCAAACCGCTTCTTTAATTGTTGGCCAAGTGGATAATCCAGCGCGTTCGGTTCAAAATAAACAAGTTTTGGCTCGAATGGCTTCAATCGTCTATCCCTCCTTGGAGGGTATCATTAAAATAGCTCCCATATGTTTCATATGCTTCTGCTTCATTCGAGAAAACAGCCACTTCCTCTGTTAATGGATAATAATTTTCATATAAAAACAATGCTAACTCACCTGGTCGCTCTGGGTTATTGACGACCGCAGCAGCCTGAATATTAGCTACATCTTGTGTATGCGGATTACGATAAAAAACATAAACAATATCACCAGCATTATAATTCATCATAACGTCTCCTTTAAATGAATGATCTATCATACATTTTGTGTTAGTTTCTTAAATACTTGCTATAATAATTTTGGTAAATTTATTGAGAGGAAGTGCAATATACGATGAACCGGAAAGTTTAGGTGTGGAAAACGCAATTTAATATAACAAAAAAAGCCATCAGGAATGACTATTCCCAATGACTTAAACGTTAAATCACTGCAGGTTGACGCAGTAATTTAGCAATACCTCTTAGTTCAATTTCTTCTAGCTTCTGATTAACTTTATTTACGTTATATTTCCATTCAGCTTCTAATAAAGTACATTCAACAGGAACATCACATTTAATTTCTGCTAATTGTCTACTTAAATGTAGCATGTCCAAATCTTGCTCGATTTTAGTTTTTTGCCCTTTTGTTAGTGCTTCGATGTTCTCTAATACGCCTTCTATATGCTCGTATGTTTGTAAGAGTTTTAATGCAGTCTTCTCACCAATCCCCTTTACCCCAGGATAATTATCGCTTGGGTCACCCATAAATGCTTTTAAATCGATTAACTGCCTTGGTTGTATCCCTTTCTCTTCATAAAAGCTATCTGGTGTGTGGACTTCATAATTACCCATCCCTTTTTTCAAAAGGGCAACCGATACATTCTTATCTAATACCTGTAAAATATCACGATCCCCTGTAAGAATCACAACCTCTGCTTCTTCTTTTAAAACCTGTGAAAGCGTGCCGATACAATCATCTGCTTCATAACCTGTCACACCGATATTTGGAATATCAAAGCTCGCGACCATATCTTTCGCCAGCTCAAATTGTGGGACCAATTCAATCGGTGCTTCCGGTCGATTTGATTTATACCCGTTATACATATCTGTTCTGAATGTTTTACTGCCCATATCCCAACAAACGGCAACATGGCTAGGGTTAAAATGGTTCACACCCATTAAGAAATGCTTCATAAATCCATATATGCCATTGGTTGGCGTTCCTTTAGAGTTATACATAAATTGACCAGTAACAGCTGTTGCAAAATAAGCTCGAAATAATAAAGCCATCCCATCTACAAGAAGGAATCGCGGGTTTTGTGGTTGTTGATTTTCGTTCAAAATTGTTCCTCCTCCATCTAAAGTATCATTATTATAACATAGATATAAAAAATGTATGGTTTTCGCTCTGTAACGGATTTATTGCTGCAAAAAAAGAGGAAAATCCGTTGTCATCGCAACCAGTTAAGGTGACAACGAGGTCGGATTTCCCTATAAAAATTATTTCTCTTTCGTAGCAATGGGATGCTCGTCATAAGAAATCCAATCACTAAAGCTACCAGGATAGAGCTTTACATTTTTGTAACCAGCTTCTTTTAATGCTAAATAATTGGGAGAGGCCGTAATCCCTGAACCACAATAAACTATAATATGCTTGTCTTTCTCAATTTCTGAAAACCGTTGCTTTTGCTCATCAATTGATTTAAACTTGCCTTCACTTAAAGTGTCCATCCAAACTTTATTCATTGCTCCAGGTATATGACCTGCTTTCTTATCAATCGGTTCAATCAAACCGAGATATCTCTTTTCTTCTCTTGAATCAATTAACACCACTTCATTATTCGAATGCTCAATTGCTTCTTTTACTTGTTTGTAATCGGCAACCATGTCCGTTTGAATGGTTGCTGTGAATTCACCGCGACCAAATGACTGAACCTTGCTTTCAGTAGGATGACCTGAAGCTAGCCATTCTTTAAAGCCGCCATCTAAAATATATACTTGCTCATGACCAAAATAGTGAAACACCCACCAACAACGAGCAGCAAATGACCCTTCCCCGTTGTCATAAACGACAATTTTTGTATCATTCGTTATTCCGACCGCTTCTGCCTTCTGGACAAATTGCTCTGCTAAAGGCAGTGGGTGTCTACCCCCATGCTCTTCTACTTTTGATGATAGATCTTGTTCTAGGTGAAAATAAACAGCGCCGGGAATATGACCGGTGCGATACTGCTCAAATCCTTCTTCAGGATTAGCGAGGTTAAATCTACAATCAATCACTCTCACATCATTTAGATGTTGGAAGAGCCATTCTACGTTAACTAAGCTGTTCATCCCCGTCACCCTTTCTTTTTTCAATAAGTCTTTTCACATGATCCTTAGGCTCCCAGCAATTAAACTTGTAATTAGGCATCGTTTCATAACCTAAACGTTCACAAAAATATCTCATTCCATTTTCATTTTTAACGGCTAAGAAGTTTACACAAGTTGCACATACATGAAAGGCATTCACATCTTTCAAGCATGTCACCTCCAATGCCTTAATAGGCCCTCAGACGTTCTTCTGTTGCAACTAGCTGTTCAATTGGGAAGTCTTGAGATAATGTTGCTAACAACCCTTTATAATACTCTTCTGATTCAGCAATTAAATCAGACAGTAGTTGTTGATAAACGGCTGAAAGTTTTTCATCATAATAATCTTTGAGTTGTTTAGATGATTCATGTAAATATACATCTGTTGGTTCTTGCAAGCTTTCCTCAAGACTTTCTGCTAGTAATTTTCTTTCATTCTTCTCAAAGAAGTTCTTAGGGTTTTTAAAATAACTCATTGCTTTTTTAAATGTAGTGCGATCCACGTTACTGAAAGCAGACTCAAAATTCACCCCTTCAAAAGAAGGATTTTCTGGACGACTAAAGGTTACATCGCGATTCAATTGGTTTACTTGGTTACTTCGTTTCTCGTAGGTTTGTTGTAATAACTTTCCTATAAATACTTCTAGACGAATGGTCGTCGCTCGTAATTCTTGAGCAAAATCATATCCGAAACTTTGTAAAAAGTCCTCCAAAGCTACTTGGAGCGCTTTTTTCATATCACGGCCATCCTCTTTTAATTGTCCTGGATTAAAAGATTCTTTTAAGAAATCATTAAATCGTAAGAAAACTCTTTGTTTGATATAAAACACTAGTTCATCCGCTTCTTGATTTAATGCTTGAGTTAATAAATCAAGATCATCTTTAGCAATTTTCTCTTTAATAATCGCTAGTTCATTCGTCAGAAGTTCTCTTTTTGCTAACTTGGCTTCTTTACTTTCTTTAGAAGATTCGATAAATGTGCGCAATTGGTTCATTACTCGATTCCACTCAAGTTCAGCAGCAGATAATGAAAGTGACATCAAATCGTGATTAATGAAACGATAGAAACTTTCTTCAAAATCCTTCATTCCAGAAGAATGTTCTTCGCCTGATTGTTTTTCGAATAATGCCTGTAAACTCGATAACCCATGTAATGTTGGTCTTCTAATGCCGTATTGAATGAGCTGATCATGAACATATTGCAAGACATCGTTTTTCTCCTCTTCATCACTTGCAAGGTCAATGGCATTGACAATAAAGAACATTTTATCAAGTTCGAACGCATCTTTAACCCGGCCCAACTGTATAAGGAACTCACGATCGGCTTTGGAGAAAGCATGATTATAGTACGTCACGAAAAGAATGGCATCTGAGTTTTTAATATAGTCAAAAGCTACTCCTGTATGACGTGCGTTAATGGAATCCGCACCTGGAGTATCAACGAGTGTAATGCCTCTGTCAGTCAAATCACATTGATAATATACTTCAATCATCTCAACAAAACATGATTTTTCTTCTTTAGCAACATAATCTGCTAGTTCTGTGAGGTCTGTGATCACTTCTTTCCCAAGCTTTTCCTGAAAATTATTATAACCTTTGCCAAAGGCCGCAAGAAAGGCAAAGTGCGTTTTTTCATGTGCATCAAAGTCGTGATGCTCTTTTAAAATCACATCTATCTTCCCTATGGCTTCACTAAATGATTGCGCTTGTTGATTAAAGACTTGTAGTGAACGATTAATATCTGCAAACATGACTTTTTCACTTTTTACAAATACCTTAACTGTACCATGAGGGTACTCAGCAGTAACAGGCATAATTTTATTAATGGCAGCAGTTGTTGGATTTGGCGATACCGGCAAGATTTTTTCACCAATTAATGCGTTGGCAAACGAAGATTTTCCAGCACTAAAGGCACCGAACAAAGCAACAGTGAAACTACGTGATTGTAGTCGGTCAGCTTTCTCTAATAGCTCTGCTGATATTTTGTGGAAACCTGGGATATCTCGTAACTCTTTTGCGGTATGCTCGAGCTTACTAATTAGTGCCTCGATATCAGCTTCATGATTATTTTCTTGGTTCATTTCTTTTTCAACAATTGAATGAGTAGTCACTACTTGTTTATTATCAACAAACTCTTCTTCACCTTCACGAATAATTTGGACATCTTCATCCTTTGGTCTCATTAACTCTTGGACGGAAGCTGAAACTTTTTTATGGTCTAGCTCTCCTGCCAATAGCTTCTTAATTTCTGCTTTTTGCTCTGATTGTTTTGCTTTAATTTCCTGTAATATATTAAGTGCCTCACCGAAACGAGCATAAGCATCCCATTCATCTTTCATTGCGAGAATTTTTTCATTAGCTAACTCTTCTAACTCTTTCAAATACAACTCTTTCCAGTTGATTATTTGTTTCTTCGTTTCTTTTTTTACAGCATCAGACACATCCCTTGTATATTGCAAAACATAATCACCTGAGAGCCTCGCCCCTTCTTTAATAGCTGTCTTTAACAGGCTTTCTGGTATATTGATATTAATGTTTTGAGCTTGTGACTGTAACTCATTATGATGTATGTGATCATCTTTTAATTTTTTTAAGAATAACTCTTTCACATGCCATTCAATTTGCGATTGGACTTTTTCCTTTAAATCGTTATATAAAAGACTTAGCCTTGTACTTCGTTCTTGTTCAGTTTTAGCCTTCGCAAATAATAGGCCCACTTTAAAGCCAGGTTGCATCGATTCTAAGTAATTCTCAGCTAATTCTCTCGTTTGAAACGGCATTAAATAAGCATTATTTAAGATATCTTCCATATCATGATTCAAATCAATTTCTGCCTGATATTTTTTTTGCTGCAATGCTTGTTTATGTGACTGTAATTGTTCAATCTTTTCAAATACGAGCGCTCGTTCATCTTCAGGCAGAGCTGCTAAAATTTCCTCATTAGCTGCTATGTCATGAGCGTCTTTTTCTTCTAAGTAGATAAAATGATCTTCAGTTAACTTCTGTAATGAGTGAAGAACAGATTGTGGTAAGAGCCTATCTTTTTGGCCAATTTGCTCGTAGATGAATTTCTGAAGAGCAGAAAAATCATTATGTGGTAACTCTGGTTTCTTCAACGATGTATAGAAGATTCTTTCAGGTTGAACGCCCCACGAGGCGAAAGAATCCTTTACACTTTCAGTAAAATGTTGAAAACTTAATTCTTCTTCTCGATGTTTATCTATTTGATTGATAATTAAGTATACTTGTTTACCCGCTGCAGTTAAGTCTTTAGTGAATAAGAAATTGAGTTCTGATTGCACATGATTATAATCCATCACATAAAAGACCATATCAGCTAAATGTAGAGCCGACTCAGTAGCAATTCTATGTGCATCATCTGTTGAATCAATTCCTGGTGTATCCATAATAACCGTATCTTTTGGCAAATTTGTTTCCGAATGGCTAATTTCTACGGTATGAATGAGGTCGCCATCTTTACTATATTTTTTAATTTTTTCATAATCATAAGGTGCAGGATAGAGCTTTGGCATCCCTTCCTTTAGATACACCTTGGCATAATCCTCTCCAGATTTCACTTTAACTAAATTCGCACTTGTTGGGATAGGGCTGGATGGCAGTAAGTTTTCTCCCACAATTTTATTTATCATGCTCGATTTACCCGCAGAGAAATGTCCACAAAATGCAATCGCGTATTGTGAATCTCGTAATTTATAGACGAGGTCTCTTGCTCTTGAAGCAGAAACATTATCTCCATTTTGTTCAAAAAACAATGATAATGCTGCTATTCTTTCAATTAATTCATTTTGACTAAGTTGTTTACCCACTGTTTGAACCATAATTAATCCCCTTGTCACATCAATTTACTACTATTACAATTGCGCAAGCTTTTTTCCTATATAGGTATTAATATATTATAAATATGGGGTAAAGTGAACCTTTCGTTAGGAAAATTGGTATTTTCACCAAAAAAAAGAAGAAGCCTCACTCACTAAGGCTTCTTCCTATATGTAATAAAGGGGTAAACGCTAATTTAAGAATTTGCTTCAGACTTTGTAACACCATTCAACACATATTTCATTACTGCACCATATACAGCGATAGTGCCAACCACAAAAAGAGCTGTCAAATGTATCACGCCTTTCATTAATTGAGAATAAGTATCATCTTCAATTAATAATTTATCATAATCGAGAATGATTTTCAATACTAAAATAAACCTTTTTCAAATTTTTCCTATTTCTTCATCTCTCTTCATTGGAAAGGCTTCTTCATATTTCGTTAATGCTTTTAATGCTTCTTCCTCAACTGGAATACGAATGGCTAAAATAAAGAAATTCAACAGAGTGAAAACAAGTGCAGTATAGTAAGCTTGAAACAATAGAGGCATAATAAGAAACTCCATGGCAACGACTGTATAGTTTGGGTGCTTTAGCCAACGATATGGTCCTTTAGTTACCACTTTTGCATGAGGTAAAACAATAATCTTTGTATTCCAGAATCTCCCTAAGGAAGATAACACCCATATTCTTATTACTTGTGTGAGTATAAATAATGGCAGTAAATAATACCAATAAGGAGATAATCCTTTGCCGAACACAATTACCTCAACTGTTAGAACAATAAAAAACAAACTATGTACCATAACGATTAGTGGATAATGACTTTGACCAAATTCAATGCCACCTCTTTTTTTCATCCAGTCCTCATTGAATCTTGCGACGATTAACTCTATACACCGTTGAGTAATAACAAATAGAAGAAAATAAAAAAACATTTAATTCACCTCCATTTTAATAAAAGTAATTCCGAGCTAAAACCTGGCCCTAAGGCAGTTGCCAAACCTATATCATCCTTTTTTCCAAGTAGAAAAAACCTTCGCAAGACATATAATATTGTGCTTGATGACATATTGCCGAACTCCCTTAGAACATCTAATGAAGTGGCGGTCATCTCAGCAGGAATGTGTAAAGACGCTTGATAAGCATCAATCACTTTTTTTCCACCTGGATGAGCAATAAAATGTTGCAAATCGGTTATTTGTAATGAGAATTGATTTAAGAATTTCTGTACATTTGGCTTCAGCCAGCCTTCAATAATTGTGGGAATATCTCTTGAGAATATGACATATAAACCATCATCCTTTACGTCCCAACCCATTACATCAAGCGAATCCTTTTTTGTCGTTGATTGTGTCCCGTATATATGGGGGATGGCAGGCAATTTCTGATATTTTCGATAACCACTTTCATCACCTGCGATTAATGCACAGGCAACACCATCAGCAAATAAAGAAGTACCAACAAGATTACTCTTAGAGCGATCATTTCTTTGAAAAGTTAAACTGCATAATTCAATTGTTAATACTAAAACCTTTGCTTTTGGATAAGCTAAGCAATATTCATAAGCCCTCGATAAACCCGATGCACCACCTGCACAGCCTAAACCCCATATTGGGATCCTTTTTGTTTGCTCAGAAAAGGGTAATAGATTCATTATTCTTGCCTCAAGCGATGGTGTAGCTAAACCTGAGCTAGTAATCGTAAAAATCGCATCTATCTCTTGATACTTAATAGGTTGATTTAGAAACTCCCTCGTTGTTAAACATTTTTCAATCGCCTCACACCCAAGTTTAACTCCCGTTTCAATGAAGGCATCATTTTTATCAGCAAAGCTATGGTCCTCTTTAAACCAATCTAGTTCTTTGGCAAAATGACGTTTTTCAATTTGTCCATTTTGAAATACTTTTAGTAAACGATCGATATCTTTGAACGATTGCCCAAATAAGTGGCGTGCAAATGCTACCACTTCATTTTGAGCAATTTCATTTGGCGGGGGTACTTCTGAGATGGATAAAATAGCTGGCATAAGGAACTCCCTTTCTATCTATGTACGGGTATTTTTTCCTTAATAAGGATATTTATGCATTGATTGGTTTTTAATCTTTCTCGTTCATTTTTTGCATTAAAAAAAGCCGAATGAGTTATCTCATTCGGCTCAGAAAGATGTGTTTTGAAGGAGTTGCTGTGCCCTTTTATCATATCTTAAAGTGGCTCTCTTGGCATTACGCAAACTTTACCAATTATATTTGCTTATTTATTGCCTTGCTTATGCACATCAATGATAATCGTTTTATCAATGATTTGACCACAAACACGGCAAACCCCTTGTTCTTTATATAGCGTTTTACAATAATCACAATAATATTGCTGCATTTGCTCACATCCAATATCTCTAATAGATTATTTTATGTAAGCTATGATGATTGTGTTTCTATTATGAAGCTTTTTTCAACTGAGCATTTGTTTCATTTTTTGGTTTATAGGAGACAAAGTAAGCTAGACCAACAAAAACAGCCCCTCCAACTACATTACCTAAAAAGGCAGGTATGATATTACCAATGAAATCTATCCAAGTAAACGAACCTGCAAAAATCGCAGCTGGAATAACGAACATGTTGGCAACAACGTGCTGGAATCCAATCGCAACAAATGCCATAACCGGGAACCAAATAGCCAAAATTTTACCTGCAAAATCATGAGCACCATAAGCTAACCAAACAGCTAGGCATACGAGCCAGTTACAACCAATCGCTGAAACAAATGTTTGTAAGAATGTATCATCAATTTTTGCACCAGCAATCGCTACTGTTTTATCTAGATATGGACCTGTCTCTGTTAATCCAACGACATGTCCAAAGAAATAAGCAACAAACAGTGCCCCTACAAAATTGGATAATAACACCCAAAACCAATTATTTAATAATTGCCCAAGACTAATTCTCTTTGAGAACAAAGCACTCGCAACTGACATCATGTTACCTGTAATCAATTCAGCCCCAGCCAATACTACTAATACAAGGCCTAAAGGGAAAACTGCTGCACCTAAAAACGATCCGAAACTTCCCCACTCTGCCGGTAAATTCCCAATAACACGAATGTCTAATAAAAATCCTAGTGCAATAAATGCCCCACCTAAAAAGCCTAAAACCAACAGCGACAAAAGTGGTGTTTTCGTTTTTGCAACACCTGTTGCAATCGTCTGTTCCATAATTTCTTGCGGTTTACTAAATCCCATTCTAACTACCCCCTAAATAAAAAAGGCAGCACTCAGACACCCCCTACTTTTGTAAAGGATTTCAAAGAATGCTGCCTAACCCTTCTGCAATCACCTACAGAAGTATCAGTCATCATATTTATATTGTTTGTTGTAAAAAGAGATAAAACAGTACTTGCCTTACTTCCATTTACCCATTGCAAACTATATGCTACCAAAAAACAAAAACTTTTACTAGACTATTTTTTATTTTTTTCGTGTAGCGAAGTATTTTTTTATAAGAGGATTCGTTCAGGATAAGTATATATATTCATGTTGCCATTACGAATAAATCCAACAGTCGTAATTCCTAATTCCTCTGCTGAGCGCAAAGCAAACTCTGTTGGTGCAGATTTTGAAAGAATCATTTCACAACCAATCTTTGCTACTTTTAAAAGTATTTCCGAAGAGATTCTTCCTGTGAAAACAATGATCTTCCCTTTCATGCTGATACCCTCTCGTAAACTATAACCATATATCTTATCAAGCGCATTATGCCTACCAATATCCATTCTGCTTAATAATATCCCATTTTTGTCACAAAGCGCAGCGCTATGTACACCACCTGTTTGTTTAAATGTAGTCGCAGAAGCTTGTAATTGTTCCATTAACTGATTACATTCATTGACAGTTAATTGAATGTTAAAATCTTCCATTTTTTTAGCTGTTAATGCATCGTTAACAAAAACAAAGCCTTGTCTACTCATACCACAACAAGAAGTAATATATCTTTTATTTTGGAAGTTTTGTATATAAGGATTTGTACGATCAGTTGTAACATGAACGAACCCTTCCTTTTCTTGTACCCATATATCTTTAATATGCTTGTAAGATCTTATGATACCTTCTGATGCAAGATAACCTATAACCATGTCCTCAATATATTCTGGTGTACATACCATTGTGACTAGCTCTTCTCCATTCAGCTTAACCGTTACAGCATATTCGGTAACAATGGTATCTTCTATTTTTTCAACTTTATTTCCAGTCACTCGTATGATTTTACGACTCGTTTCCACTTGCTTCATCTTTTCGCCTCTTTCTATGAATCTATGATATTTTTATCGAATACAAATACAGATATCGCCATATTCTCTTCCACTTTAATATCAGAAAACAAATGTAACAGCGTCGCGCCGACCAGTTCTTCCATTCCTTCTGGCGTACCTTCAGCATATACATCTTGAATCATTTTTGTTCTTGCTGAATGCACCATTTCTTTGCCATCTTCTGTACGAGAAATAAATTGTTCTGTCGGTGTGAGATTACCGTATAAAGTCGAAACGGCCATATTCTCTACAAACACTGTGTGGATTTTCTCCGGTCCCTTACCAAATAAGTCTTTTCTTAATTTACGAATGATATCATTAAACTCATGCACCATTTTTGACATCTTCTTTACCCCTTTATATAAGATTCTGTCTCAATTGTATAATCATAGTACAAGCAAAAAAAAAATGAAAGGGGCTGCGAATAGGAAAAAAATTGCACGATGATTGCTTCAATGTTTCAAAATACCAAAATTACCCTATTGAACTGTAATCGTTATAAGATTAAATTCATTATTGTTAAATTTAATTTTTAGCGCTATAATAACTAGTGGAATTGTTGGAGGGGTAATATTTTCATGTTGTCTCTCTATCAATGGTACTTTCTACATACTAAAAATGGTATGGATTGGTATAATAGCAAGCGTTGTTATTTAACTATTCCACCATGGATTATGCTCGCTTTTTGTAAGCGGTATAGTACATGGTGGTTTTTTTATTGGTTTAAGCAGAAACACTCACTTTATTCTCTTTAAACCATTGTTTGATCAAGTGTAAGGGGGAAACAAAATTGACTTCCAATGTAAACATTACAATTAATGGTGTGGATTATGAGGGGCATGAGGGGCAAACCATTCTCCAAATCATTAATCAAAATCAAATTGAACATCCACAGATTTGTTATTTACCAGAGGTAGACCCAATACAAACATGTGACACATGTATTGTAGAAGTAAATGGTCAACTTATGCGCTCATGTTCGACTGTAGCAGAAAGTGGTATGAGCGTTAGCTTAAGTTCAAACCGTGCCAAAGAGGCACAAACAGAAGCGATGGACCGTATTTTAGAAAACCATTTACTGTATTGTACAGTTTGTGATAATAATAACGGCAACTGTAAAGTCCATAATACAGCTGAATTATTAGAGATTGAGCATCAAAAGTATCCTTATACGCCTAAAGAAGATAAATCGGCTGTCGATATGTCGCATCCTTTCTATCGTTATGATCCAAATCAATGTATTGCCTGTGGCCAATGTGTTGAGATTTGTCAAAGTCTACAAGTAAATGAAACACTTTCAATTGATTGGGAAAGAGAAAGACCAAGAGTTATTTGGGACCAAGGTGTATCCATTGATGAATCGTCATGTGTTTCATGCGGACAATGTGTAACGGTTTGTCCATGTAATGCCTTAATGGAAAAATCAATGCTCGGTAATGCAGGTTTCATGACAAAGATTGATGATGAGATTATGACACCAATGATTGACCTTGTAAAAGAAGTAGAACCGAACTATGGCACGATTTTTGCTGTATCAGAAGTTGAAGCTGCGATGCGTGAAGAAAGAATCGAAAAAACGAAAACCGTTTGTACTTTCTGTGGTGTAGGTTGTTCGTTTGAAGTTTGGACAAAAGACCGTGAAATTTTGAAAGTGCAACCAAGCCACGATGCACCAGTAAATGCGATTTCCACTTGTGTCAAAGGTAAATTCGGTTGGGATTTTGTTAATTCAGAAGAAAGAATTACAAAACCATTGATTAGAAAAGAAGGTCGCTTTGTAGAAGCTAGTTGGAACGAGGCATTAGACCTAGTAGCTAGTAAACTAGGTAGTATTAAAGAAGAATTCGGCAAAGATTCAATTGGCTTTATTTCTTCTTCAAAAATTACAAATGAAGATAGCTATTCATTACAAAAATTAGCTAGACAAGTATTTGAAACGAATAATATCGATAACTGCTCTCGTTATTGCCAATCACCAGCCACTGATGGCTTATTTAGAACGGTAGGTATGGGCGGTGACGCTGGAACCATTAAAGATATTGCTGATGCAGGTCTTGTCATTATTGTTGGTGCAAACCCAGCAGAAGGTCACCCTGTTCTCGCTACACGTGTGAAAAGAGCGCATAAATACCACGGTCAAAAGCTAATTGTTGCAGACTTGCGTAAAAATGAGATGGCTGAACGTTCTGATTTATTTATCAGTCCGAAACAAGGAACAGACCAAGTTTGGTTGATGGCTGTAACCAAATACATGATTGATCAAGGTTGGCATGATGCTGAATTTATTAAGGAAAATGTCAATTACTTCGATGATTTTAATGAAGTTTTAGAGAAATATACGTTAGCATATGCTGAAGAAACGACTGGTTTATCACAATCACAAATCATCGAAATGGCCGAAATGATTCGTGATGCTGACGGTACTTGTATCCTTTGGGGTATGGGCGTCACGCAAAATACTGGTGGTTCTGATACTTCAGCTGCTATTTCTAACCTGTTATTAGCAACAGGTAACTATCGTCGCCCAGGTGCTGGAGCTTATCCATTGCGTGGACATAACAATGTACAAGGTGCATGTGATATGGGTACCTTACCTACTTGGTTACCAGGCTATCAACATATTACCGATGATATCGCTCGTGCGAAGTTTGAGAAAGCTTACGGAGTTGAGATCTCAGGTACACCAGGTTTAGATAATATTCAAATGTTACAAGCGATTGAAAAAAATGAAATGAAAGCAATGTACCTTGTTGGTGAAGACATGGCACTTGTTGATTCTGACGCGAACCATGTAGATAAAGTACTTTCTAGTCTTGACTTCTTTGTTGTTCAAGATATATTCTTCTCTCGCACAGCTCAATACGCTGACGTTATTTTACCTGCCGCACCATCGCTCGAAAAAACAGGTACATTTACAAATACTGAACGTCGTGTACAAAGATTGTACCAAGCGTTACCAACATTAGGAGACTCTAAACCTGACTGGTGGATTATTCAAGAAGTAGCTAATCGCCTAGGGGCAAATTGGACATATACACACCCTAGTGAAATCTTTGCTGAAATGGCAAGTCTTGCACCACTATTCTCTCAAGCAAGCTATGATGTACTAGAAGGTTGGGGTAGCTTCTTATGGGGAAGTCTTGATGGAGCAAGCACACCATTGTTATATGAAGATGGTTTTAACTTTCCAGACAAAAAAGCGCGTTTCGCCTTATCTGATTGGGCAGAACCTGCATATTTCCCTGAAGAATATGACCTCCATATTAATAATGGGCGTATGCTTGAACACTTCCATGAAGGAAATATGACCAATAAGTCAAGAGGCCTGAATGCAAAAGTACCAGATGTGTTTGTGGAAGTATCAGAAGAACTAGCACAAGAAAGAAAACTTTCGGATGGCTCGACAGTAAGACTCGTCTCTCCATTTGGTGCAGTTAAATTGAATGTTCTAATTACAGACCGAGTGAAGAAAAACGAACTGTACTTACCAATGAATTCAGTTGATAAGGATTCTGCTATCAATTTCTTAACTGGTCCTTTATATGATAAACGAACGCGTACACCGGCTTATAAACAAACGAAAGTTCGTATGGAAATTTTAAATAACAAAGCCGGGGACAAACCATTACCAAAAACGAACCCGCGTAATAAAAAACGCAATCCACAAAACGGCGTGGAAGTTCAACGTAAATGGAATCGCGAAGGCTATGTTCATTTAACAGATCAATAAAGATTGGAGAGGTGATTCATTATGGCAGCGCCTATTACTGAGATTCATCGTGAGAAAAATGAAGCCCTTGAACAAGAGCAAAAGCTTAACGAATTAAAATCATTACTCACTGAAAATGATCAAGCAGTACAAAGCATCATGGCTCTTATTGGCGAATTACAACAAGCAGGTATGCTTGATGCAGCCAATTCCATGTTAAAAGGGAAAGAGCAAATTGCTAAAGTAGCACTTGGTCAAGTAACAAAAGAACCTGTAACCAACTTGATTAACACATTAATGGGTGCAACTGGTGCACTTATGCAAGCTGACCCTGAACAAACAACAAAACTAATTAAAAGTGCAGTATCAGGCATGGACGAAGGAAAAAACTTTTTACATGAAGAAAAGAAAATTGGTATTATGCAATTGGCCAAAGTTTTAAATGACCCTGATATTAATCGCGCGATCGGATTCGGTATTCATTTCCTTAAAGGCATGGGTAAAGAATTAAAAGAAGAGAAATAATGCAGTAAACCTCCCACTCGATTGTTGTGGGAGGTTTTTCATTATCATTTACCCTGAGCAATATAAAAATTATACAAAAAAGACTCTCCCCCCTTCCTCTGGCTATATATAAAACCTAACTTATCGAGATAGAGGACTTCATCATCCTCCTTTCTTTTCTAGTTAATCGTTCACTTCCTAAAGCTATTCTTATACCATGACTTAATCTCATAGATGAGTGACTATTTTGTGCTCGATCTTCATTGCTGTTTTTTTCCTAAATGCTGCTAAGATTATCTACCTTGTACAGCGTTGATGATCTAACATTAATCAAATACGACCGTTAGTTATCCCCCACGCAACCTCAACAAGCCCGTAAAAAAGGCTAACCCTATCAAGCTTTCAAGCCTGATTCTCTCATATGGAATCAATCCCCTTCAAATGTTTGTCAAGGTCCGTCACATCAATGGTGGCCTTCTAAAAGGAGGTTTTATACTAAACGGGGTTTGCGCTATTTATCTTGTTGGTTCTTCTCTTTTATAGCGGGAATTGGGTTGCCCTACTTATCTTGTTGGTTCTTCTCTTTTTAGTAGCAGGGGTTAATTTCGCGCTACTCATCTTGTTGATTCTTCTCTTTTTAGTCGCGCTTTTTGATTTTGCCCTACTCATCTTGTTGGTTCTCCTCTTTTTAGTCGCGCTTTTTGATTTTTCCCTACTCATCTTGTCGCTTCTCCTCTTTTTAGTAGCGCTTTTTGGGGTTGCCCTACTTATCTTGTTGATTCTTCTCTTTTTAGTCGCGCTTTTTGGGGTTGCCCTACTTATCTTGTTGATTCTTCTCTTTTTAGTCGCGCTTTTTGATTTTTCCCTACTCATCTTGTTGATTCTTCTCTTTTTAGTCGCGCTTTTTGGGGTTACCCTACTCATCTTGTTGATTCTTCTCTTTTTAGTCGCGCTTTTTGATTTTTCCCTACTTATCTTGTCTCTTCTTCTCTTTTTAGTCGCGCTTTTTGATTTTTCCCTACTTATCTTGTCGCTTCTCCTCTTTTTAGTAGCGCTTTTTGGGGTTGCCCTACTTATCTTGTTGATTCTTCTCTTTTTAGTCGCGCTTTTTGATTTTGCCCTACTTATCTTGTCGCTTCTCCTCTTTTTAGTCGCGCTTTTTGATTTTACCCTACTCATCTTGTTGATTCTTCTCTTTTTAGTCGCGCATATTGGTTTTACCCTACTTATCTTGTCGCTTCTCCTCTTTTTAGTAGCGCATTTTGATTTTGCCCTACTTATCTTGTCGCTTCTCCTCTTTTTAGTAGCACATATTGATTTTGCTCTACTCATCTTGTCGGTTCTTCTCTTTTTAGTAGCTTATCTTTATTTTGCACTACTCATCTTGTCTCGTCCCCTCTTTTTAGTAGCTTAAATTGATTTACGCTACTCATTTACGCTCACGTTCATTTTAAGTCGCACCAATTGATTCTCATTATTGACGTCCAAATCCAATTTGCGAGGCTCTCAACTCCATTTTCACTTTGAGTGACTTTAGAAGATACACCCATTTTTTATTCCAACTTGGGTATAAGGGCAGTTTTGTAACCTTCCATTATCTCTTCTATTTTTATATCCACAAATAGTTATTTTTTTATAAAAGGCAAAATTGATAGTCTTAAATTTAGCATATCTCTCTCTTTTTCTTCATAAGCATTTTAATAGAAAGGATGGATGATATGCAAAAATCACAAGGCTATCAGTTATTTCTATTTATTAACACTACTGCTCTCTCCATTACTATTGCTTGCATCTTTTTAGCAAGTACCGTCGCACTCGTCACAATAAAGATGTCTTCTGATATTGCTAGTTCTGTCATCAATGGACCTCAATCGCATTCCATTTATCTACACTTATTAAAAAGTGCTAACCAAAGTTTTATTAGTGAGGATGCGATTGAAGAAGTGGCTATCTCTGACCTTGCTTTTAAGTTTGCAACAAGTATTACGCCTGAGGATCCACGGACATTCCTTGGTAGAGAACTCCCTTTATTCTCCTTTTTCGATGGCAAAATTCACATCGCTGGAAAAGGAACAGATTATACAACTTTACCAATTGAGTCAACAAACGTACCAATGGATAAATTATTAAAAGACAAAGAGACTATCGGAAACGATGATGATAATAACGATGACGGGCAGGATGGAACAACATCACCTAAAGAAAAAAATGTGTATATTTATCATTCACATAGTTATGAATCTTACCTTCCATTTATAAAAGAAGCACAGACAGCAGACGACGCTGTAAGTAATGATGAAAAGTATAATGTGATCTCAGTTGGTTCTAAACTACAAAAAGATTTACATGCTGAGGGTATCGGCGTTGAACATAACAGAACAAATATGACAGAAGCATTGCATAGTCAAGGATTACAGCATAATGATGCTTATACAAGGGCAAGAGATTTCGTTTCTGAGGCAATGGCTAGTAATAAAAACTTATCTTACATTATTGATATTCATCGAGATTCACAGAGAAAAGATGTCACTACTATTGACATTAATGGTAAAAGTTATGCTCGACTCTTCTTTGTGGTCGGTGCAGAGAGTAAGAATTACGAAAAGAATTTAAAACTGGCAGAAGATCTTAATAAAGCAGTAGAGGAAAAATACCCTGGTCTAAGTAGAGGAGTCTTAAAGAAAGATTACTCAGTAGGCAATGGTGTCTACAACCAAGACTTATCTGATCGCGCCATTCTCCTAGAAGTCGGCGGTGTCGACAATAACCGTGAAGAACTTGATAATAGTACAGATGCCTTTGCCGATATATTTAGTGAATATTACTGGAAGCAAAAAGAAGTAGAATCTCAGTAATGAAACAGCGACTATTCATTTTGGGTAGTCGCTGTTTACTGGGGATATATTTAACTGCTACATTTCACCCTACTTACAATTGATATAGATAAAGAGATCAAAGGAATTTATAGTAGGATTGATATAAACTTAATTATTGGGGACAGATTATTAGATTCAAACCCGATTGGTGCAACTGGAACGAACTCGAATTATTAATTAAGTTGATTAAGTAAATCGCTATTAAGCATTCACAGTTTCTTTCATTCTCTCTTTCTACCTTAATTGATTTCATACTTATTTAAAATTTTACAAATCTGTGATGCAAATATAATGCAATATCCCTTATAATGAAAGTTGGAAACAATCGACTAATTATATAACAGAGGGGCGTATTAGAATGTTTAAAAAAATTGCTTCAGATGCATTAGGCTTATCAGATATCGGAAAAATTATAAAACCAGAGGATTTTGATAAAACACAATCAGATGATTTTGTACGTCATGAAGATAATGAAAAAATCTATTTTCTTATCATGACGAAAAGTGATGAATATTGCTTTACTAACTTAGGTTTAATTCATATTGACGGGCAAAACGCAATCTCTTCAAAAAGAGTCATGAAGCGTTATCCTTACTTCCAATTTGACGTCAGTGACGTAAAGTTAGAAACAGCTGGTAAGATTGATTTAGATGTAGAGATTAAATTTAATCTTGGTAGTGTCCCATTCAGTATTGATGTTGATAAAAAACAAGTAGATGAATTGAAAGATTTATATAAGGCCTTATTATATATTGCTGAAAAAGTGTATGAAAACAAAATTATGTTAAAAATGGCCAATGATAGCCTTGATAAAGCTGTGCAAGTTCTACATAATTCGAGAATCGGTGAACAAGATCTAGCAAAACAATTCCAAGCCCTCACAGAATTTTCATTTAATTGGCTTGACTCAAGTAAAAATCAACTACATGAAAAAGACTTCGGTTCAGTGTTCGAAAAATACATTAATAACTAAACAGAAAAGGCTTTTGCCGATTATAGATGAAACAAAAGGCAAAGGTATGTCGTTTATAATTTCTTATGTATCAGCAATTCGTAGTACATATCTAATAAAACGAGTTTTGCTCGGATATCTTGGATGAATTTCCTTTAGATGTACGAGCAAATCCTTTTACCACTGCTATCATCCATTTTATATCAAAGATGAACAATCAAACCGAGTTTTAATGAATCGGATTTGAACCGTCTTTTTTTAAAGCAAAGAAAAGCAGCTGACTTGAATTCAGCTGCTTTTCATTACCTATTAAGAAGCTTTCGCTTGCTCAACTTCCTCTTCATTTACTCCACTCTTTTTTCCAAGCATATTAAAAACGATATTTAAAATAATTGCCGTTAAACTCCCAACCACAATTCCGCTTTCAGTAATAATACGGATATTTTCTGGTAGATTCGCAAAGATCGTTGGAACAAATGTAACCCCTACACCTAGACCAACAGAACAAGCGATAATGAGTAGGTTTTCTTGTGAGTTAAAGTCTACTTTGCTTAACATTTTAATTCCTGATGCTATAACCATACCAAACATAGCAAGCATGGCTCCACCCAGCACAGAAGATGGAATAACTGTTGTTAAGGCACCGATTTTAGGTACTAACCCTAAGATGACTAAAAATGCACCAGCAACATAAATAACATTTTTGGTCTTTACACCTGATAATTGAATTAAACCTACATTTTGCGAAAAAGTTGTGTAGGGAAATGCGTTAAAAATACCACCAAAAACGATCGCTAATCCTTCTGCACGATAACCGTTTGCTAAGTCTTTATCTTTTAATTTTTTATTCGTAATATCACCTAATGCGAAATATACACCCGTAGATTCGACAAGGCTGACCATTGCCACGAGAATCATTGTAAGAATCGGAATCAAATCAAAGGTAGGCATTCCGAAATAAAATGGCTGTGGCATATGGAAGAATGACGCCTCCCCAACCGCTGAAAAATTCACTTTCCCCATGATAGAAGCAATAATTGTTCCAACAATAATACCAATTAAAATCGAAATAGCACGTACAAAGCCTTTTGTAAACTTATACAAAACTAAGATAACAAGAAGCGTTGAAAAAGCTAAAATAACATTTTCCGTTGAACCAAAATCTGGACTACCTTCCCCGCCAGCCATATTATTCATAGCTACAGGAACTAAAGTTAATCCGATTATTGTCACAACTGATCCTGTTACGACAGGAGGGAAAAATCTAACCAATTTACCAAAGAAAGTAGCAACCAATATTACAAATAATCCAGATACAAGAATGGCACCATAAATGGATGTAATACCATAGTTTCCGCCGATTGTAATCATCGGCCCTACTGCTGTAAATGTACAACCTAGAACAACCGGCAAACCGATACCAAAAAATCTATTCTTCCAAACTTGCAATAATGTGGCAATCCCACACATCATAATATCAATTGATACAAGATAGGTTAATTGCTCTGCTGTTAAACCTAGGGCACCACCAACAATCAATGGGACAATAACTGCTCCAGCGTACATGGCGAGCACATGTTGTATTCCTAGGGAAGCTAATTTCAACGGATTTTGATTCATTTTGAGGATTCCTCCATCTCTTCAACTTGTGTAAAAGTAACCTTGCTATCCGCAAGTGATTGAAC
The DNA here is from genome assembly GCF_044790165.1 of Cytobacillus kochii. Taxonomy (NCBI): domain Bacteria; kingdom Bacillati; phylum Bacillota; class Bacilli; order Caryophanales; family Bacillaceae; genus Cytobacillus; species Cytobacillus kochii. Next base: position 2,870,891 of record NZ_CP085254.1, read on the forward strand.
AATTGCTAAAGATTCAACTTTATAACCTTTTTCGCGTAATTGTTTTCCTCCATCTTGGAATCCCTTTTCAATGACAATGCCCATACCAGCGATAGATGCTTTCGCTTGGTCCACGATATCCGCTAAGCCTAGAGCAGCCTGCCCATTTGCTAAGAAGTCATCAATGATCAACAGACGGTCATTTTCACTTATAAATTTTTGCGATACTGAAATCTCATTGGTTTCTTGTTTTGTAAATGAATACACCTCTGCAGTTAACAAATCATTAACCAATGTCAAAGATTTTCTCTTCCTAGCAAAGACAACAGGTACATTCAAATATAATCCAGTCATGACAGCTGGAGCAATTCCTGAAGATTCTAATGTAAGTATCTTCGTCACGCCTTCATCTTTAAACCGAGCTGCAAATTCTTTGCCTATTTCTAACATAAGCTCAGGATCAATCTGGTGATTAAGAAAAGAATCTACCTTCAAAACAGTATCTGAAAGTACTTTTCCTTCTTGTTTGATTTTTTCTTTAAGCAGCTCCATAATTATCCCCCTTGGCTATAATACAAAAAACCTAAAAGTCATCCGCTTCACTTTCAACTTGAGTGCAGCAAGGACCTTTAGGTTTTAAAGGTGTGGAAACAAGAGCAGATAAAAGACTACTCCTCCACTTGCTCACCCATAGTCAAATAATTTACGGTTATTCGGTAGAAACTCGCGGACCATATTTCCGCTATTATATGAATGACAACTATTAAGTTATTTAAATTGAATTACTATCATTATATCATGCGACTTCAAAAATTCAATAGGATAATGATAGAAAAAACGAACAATAGAGAATTTCTTGTAATTATCATTCGTATATTATTGGTAATTTTCTAAAATCTCATTTTCCGTTACTCCGTTTATATAAAGAAATAACCATTTTTAAGGATAAAAATGTTCCCTTCTCTTAAAATCATCTTTACTCTTGATATTTCTGCAAACTATATCATTTCTAACAAAAAAAACATCTAAACCTACTTCAATGAATAGGTTCAGATGTTTAAATATCTTAATAAGCTTCATTATTGGGTGATTTCATCGCTTGTATAGCGCTTCCTTTTCTTTTGCGGTAAGTTCACCACAACAACTGAACCGACAATAAACAAAGCACCCACTACTTGTAACCAAACAAGGCTTTCATTAAATAATAATACACCCATTATTGTAGCAACCACAGGTTCAACTGTGGAAATGACTGCTGCTGTACTTCCTTCTGTTTTCTCTAACCCTTTTGTATAAAGAATATAAGCAAGTACTGTTGGTATAAGCCCTAGGCCAACACTTAAAAGTATGACATCAGTTTGCATAAAGAGTGTACTTTTCTCCCACAAACTTGTTATTGGTATAAGCACAACAGCTGCGATAATAAAAGTAAAAAATGTTACGGCAAAAGGAGAATAGCGGTTGAGCGCGAATTTACCAAATATTGTATAAAGGGCATAACCTATACCTGAGCCTAAACCAGTAATTATACCTAAAATGGTTATTTGACTCTCTCCTAAGGCTAAGCCTGCAATTAATATGCAACCCGCCATTGTCATAATAACGGCGATAATTTTATTTATTGTCATTTTCTCTTTTAAAAACATAAATGATAGAATCGTCACAAATGCAGGTGCTGTATAAAGAAATATAACTGCCATGGATATACTCATCTCACTCATAGTCGTGAAATAACAAAAATTGAATAACACGATGCTACAAATGCCTGTACCAAGGAAGTACCGTACATCACCTACAGCGTGTAACTTCATCTCTTGGCGATAATGGATAAAACCTATCAGCAATAAAAATAAAACAGCAAAAATAGCGCGAATCGCTACGATTTCCATTGAAGTGAAACCAGCAGAAGCTAATCCCTTCACAAATAAGCCAATAATTCCCCATAAACTTGCTCCAGCCGCAATCATTATAAAGGGCAGAATACGTTTCATCTTCCACTCCCCGTTTCTAGCGATATCTAGTTTAGTTGATAAATTGCACGATACTTATCTGTTAAATAGTCAATAAGATACTGTACATTTAAGCCTTCTCCAGTTGCCGATTGAATGATTTCTAAAGGCTCTTTCATACGCCCGTAGCGATGGACAATCTCAGTTAACCACTCTCTAATCGGGGTAAGATTGCCCTCTTCTAACAATTGATCAAACTCAGGTATACTCTTCAACATACTTTGTTTTAATTGTGCTGCGTACATATAGCCTAACGCATAGGATGGGAAATATCCAAAGCTTCCGCTTGCCCAATGAACGTCCTGCAAGACACCTTCTGCATCATTTTTAGGCGTAATCCCTAAATATTCTTCATATTTTTCATTCCATAATTGCGGCAAATCTTTCACTTCGATTTCATCATTAAATAATGCCTTTTCTAGTTCATAACGAATCATAATATGAAGCGGATAAGTTAATTCATCTGCTTCTATACGAATCATAGATGGCTTAGATTCATTAATCGCATGATAGAATTCATCTAATGTAATGCCGTCAAATTGATCCGGTGCATATTGATTGAGCAGTGCAAAATTATGTTGCCAGAACCCTTTATGACGACTGACAAAATTTTCATAAAAAAGCGATTGTGATTCATGTATACCTGTTGATGTACCTTGATGGAGGGGGGTATTTTCTAGCTCTTTAGAGATATTTTGTTCATAAATCGCGTGCCCACCTTCATGAATCGTACCGAATACTGCCATGCGAAAATCATTTTCGTCATATCTCGTTGTGATGCGGTAATCTCCAGAATTAATACCAGTTGCAAATGGATGGACGGTATCATCTAATCTCCCTGCCTCAAAGTCATAGCCCATTTGATTAAGAATTTGGATTGTAAATTCCTTTTGTTTTTCCTTAGGGAAAGTTGCATATAGGAAATCTGTTTCTGGTTTACTTTGTGATTGAGCAACTTCTTTTACAAGTGGCACAATTGATTGTCGTAACTGACCGAACACTTCGTCTAATGTTTTCACCGTCATCCCTGGTTCATGGTGATCTAATAATGTATTATACTTATGTTCTTTGTAACCCCAATAATTGATAAAACGTTTATTATAATCGACGAGTTTTTCTAAATACGGCAAAAACATTGAGAAATCTGACTTTTCTCGCGCCTCTTCCCATACTGTTTCAGCGTGCGATTGAATAGATACATATTCTCTAAATTCATCAGCAGGAATTTTTTTATTCAAATTATACTCTTTTTTACATACTTCAACTAACCTATTCGTTCGCTCTGAAAGTTTATTTTTTGCCTGCTCATCACTTAACTTCCCTATGTATGCCGCCATTTCTTCGCTCGTACACATGGCAAAGATCTCAGAAGACAACATACCTATCGTTTCAGCTCTTTGTTCAGCACCTTTGCGCGGGGCACCTGTTCGTAAATCCCAATGCATAAGAGAAACTGCTTCCTTATAAGCCATCACTTTTTTAACAAATGCTAAAAACTCATTTTCAACATTAGTAATCATCGCATCCATCGTCATTCCCCCTTCTTATTACTAGGTTTATTTTAGCATAATCTATTCTATAAAAGCTGATGTTTTATTTATCTTTATTAGTTACTACATAATTAAAAATAACAATCAAAGTATTTATTTAGCCCATAATAAAAGAGAGACCTAAATTGAAGTCTCTCTTTCATTTTAACCATTATTAACCATCACAGGCAGTATATTCAATACTTTTTCCTTAACCTCTTCCGAATGATTTTCGTCAAATAAAATATGCACATTACCATGATCCTCATTTGTACGAATAAGACGGCCAATTCCTTGTCTCATGCGCAGCAACATATAAGGCATGTCCACCTCTTCAAAAGCCTTGCTTGTTTGTTCTCTTTTTGATTGGAACACTGGGTCATTAGGTGGAAAAGGCAATGAATAGATAAAGACATTTTCAAGCGATACACCAGGAATATCCAAACCTTCCCATAAATGCACTGACGCAAGAATGGACTGCTCTTCATTTTGGAATTTTGAAACGAGCGTACTAATTTCTGCTTCTCCTTCAAAATAAATCGGGTAGTTAAGTTTTCCTTCTGCATAGTCTTTAAACAATGCTAACTCTTCTTTCTTTGAAAAAAGAAGTAAACTACCGCCTTGCATCTTATTTAATTGCGCAATCATATAATCCATTTTTTGCTGATGGTCACCTGTCTCAAAGAATGGTGCCAAGGCAGTCATATTATTTTCGTAATCAAATGGTGATTCTACTGTGAAGGAAAGAAAATCATCGACCCCTAAGCTTTTGGCAATATAGTTAAACGATTGTTCTTCAGATAAAGTCGCTGATGAAAAGATAAAAGGAATGTCCTGAGAGAATACTTCTTCTCTCATAATTTCTTCTACCAATCTCGGCATAATGATTAAAGTTCTTTCTTCTTTTTCTTCTTCAAACCAGGCGATACCACTTTGGTCTTTAATAAATAGTGATAAAGAATAGGAAATCTGCTCAAGATACTCTTCCACAACCTTTAGTTCGTATTCATTAATGACATACATTTCACTCTCAAACACGAGTTCTTCTTCTAGTTGACTAATATGGGCAAATAGTTTTTTCGCTTCGTCTATTAAAGCTTTCTCTCGTTTAATCATTTGTTTTTCAGAGCCTGTAATTTTCTCAGTCGTTTGTGATAGTATGCGAAAGAACATTTCACTTTGGTAAATTGTATCTTCAATTGTATGCAATGTTTTTTCACGTACATCGTTTGCCATTAATCTCGTTAACAAAGACTCTAAAATTTGTTCAGTTAGTCGATAAGTTAAAGCTTTTTGAGCAGCATATTCTAACAAATGTCCTTCATCAAAGACAACACTTGAAGCTTCTGGCAATAGTGGTAGCTGTCCTTCTCGCTTTCTTGATTCCTTTGTCCAAATATGTTCCATATAAAAATCATGAGAGCAAATAATGATGTCTGTTGATTGGCGATAATGGTCTCGATGCAATGTTTGCCCACAACGGTGACGTTTTTCACAAGTGAAACAATCTTGCAAAGAGTCCCAACCAATCTGCTCCCATTGTTCATCAGTCAGCTCCGGATAGCTTTTGCGATCACCATAAGGTGTAAACTTTTTCATGGAGACATTTTCCTCAACAAAGGATGGGAGGCTTTCGTGTACATCCATAAAGATATCATCACTATCAATCGATGCTAGCTGTTTATCCAGCTTATTCAAACATAAATATTGCTCTCTTGATTTAGCTAAACGAACATCGATATTTAAATTTAAAGCTTTCTCTAACTTGGCAATATCTCCTTCTGGCTTTACTAACTGTTCAATTAACGTTTCATCAGCACAAGCAATAATCGCAGGCTGGTGGCGGTACCGCGCGTAACAAAGGGCATATAATAAATAGACTATGGTTTTTCCTGTTCCCACTCCTGCTTCAGCAAATACGACCTTTCGATCTTTCATCGCATTTTCTAATTGGAAGGCCATATAAATTTGTTCATCGCGTATATCAAATCCACTCTCTGGAAGTAGATCATAGAATACATCACCAATCCAATCCCCTAGTTTCTCGTAGAATGATTCTGTTTTTTCAACCGTAAACGGCATCTGACTCTGTTGCATGACGTTCCCCCGTTTTCTTCTTTTATGAACCCTATTGTAGCAAAAAAAAGTCGAAACCCCTCAATCATACAAGGTTTCGATAAGCGATTACTATCTCTTTAATTTATTTTTGATAATGAATACGATAATGCATGCCTAATTTCTTGTTGGGCGGATTGCAATTTTTTTAGTGCATCACTATCTTTCATTTGATCTGTTGATATCGCTTGTATAGATCCATCAATTGCTTGCATTATTTTGTGAAAATCAATTTGCGTATCTTTCATTATCATGACCTCCATGAACCATTCGATATATGTATTCTATTCACTTTTATGGCATCATATACCTGCTTTAAAAAGAGAAATACAATCATAAATCTCATGGAGAGTCCATTAATTATTGCGTGGAGGTCGCTTGCCCCAATATTGATAGTAGTCTGTTTTAATAAACCCATTAAAAAGTTTTCTTTTCTTTGTTGCAGGTTTTCCAAACACTTGTTCAAATTCTTCATCAGAAGTGAGGATATAAATAGACCATGTATCAAGTAAAGACAAAGCTTCACCCATTTCTTTATACATTCTTTGGACTGCTGGTTTATCACCTAACCGCTCACCATATGGCGGATTTCCTACAATGACACCGTAGTCCTTTGTCGTTGTAAAATCACGTACTTGCATCTGTTTAAATTGCACAAGATCGCCAAGTCCCGCTTCAAAAGCATTCTCTTCAGCAATTTTTACCATACGATGATCAATATCCGTTCCAGTAATGTCTAGTGGTTGATCATAATTAGCAAGATCTTCCGCTTCCATTCTTACCTCATCCCAAACTTTAGTAGGGATAATGCCCCAACCTTCTGAAACAAATTCTCTGTTAAAACCAGGAGCGATATTCTGCCCTATTAAAGCAGCTTCAATAGGAATCGTTCCCGACCCGCAAAAAGGATCGACAAATGGTTTGTCTGGATGCCAATTAGTAAGCATGATCAGTGAAGCTGCTAAAGTTTCCTTAATTGGCGCTTCACCTTGTCCAGTTCGATAACCTCTTTTATGCAATCCACTTCCACTCGTATCGATTGTTATTGTTGCTACATCCTTAAGAAGAGCCACTTCAATCTTGAACAACGGGCCATTCTCATCTAACCAACCATCTGTTTTATAATGATGCCTCAATCGTTCGACAATCGCTTTTTTTACAATCCCTTGACAATCAGGAACACTGAATAGTTTGGACTTAACCGATTTACCCGAAACAGGAAACTCTGCATTTTCCGGAAGAAATGCTTCCCATGGTAAAGCCTTTGTTTTCTCAAATAATTCATCAAAAGTTTTTGCTTTAAATTCTCCCACTTTGATTTTGATACGATCAGCAGTTCTTAACCACATATTGCTTCGTGCAATCGCATGCGCATCACCTTCAAAAGTGATTTTTCCATTATCAACTTGACATTCATAGCCAAGCGCACGAACTTCCTTGGCTACAAGTGCCTCTAGCCCCATTGCAGAGGTTGCAATCAATTGAAATTTAGACACAACGTTCATCCTTTTATCTCTTATTCGATCTCGCTTAACAGCAAGTTTACACAAAGTTTATTAAGTCTAAGCGTATAATTTTGTTTATTAAAGTACACCTAATTAACTGATTTCTATTCTTTAATTGAAAGAAAAGCTCTCCTTATAATAGGAGAGCCTATAATTTCTTTTTTTTACATTAATTCCGTTCTGTAAGCCATGTTTTGTTCTACGTACTACAAACGGCAATGTATTGCCTCGTACATAGTGGTAATCATCTATCTACAGACGAATACGCCTGTCCTTCCTATCAGTTCATTTCCTTTAGGAAAGTGCCCCTACCATAATTTGGGTTTCTCACTCGCGGGGTTTACCTCGTTCCACTCTTCTCATTTCTGAAAAGACTTCGTCACTGTGGCACTTTTATAGGTATTCATACCCTATCTTTAAAAAGACTTAGGTATTTTCCCTGCCGTCAACTGTTAAAGTTGCCCTAGCTTATGTCTTCGCCAGGCACGAACACTACTGGCATCTCAGCCTGTGTGAGCATGGACTTTCCTCTACAATTTAAAAAATTGCAGCGATTACCCGAACGTTATTAATGATACAACGAATATTATATGTAATATTCTTATGAATAGCAAGGGCTTTTTTGAAAGTCACTAATGTTTAATTAATCGTACAATTTACTCCCAAATACATGCTTCTCTAAATTTGATAACCTTTTAAGGATATCAAAATTTGTTGTACCAGCTGGTTGAGAAGCTGCTTGAGGTCTTTTATTATTAGACTCCTCAAGTTCTTTTCTTAATTTCAAGTTTTCATGTTGTAATTCTTCAATTTCAGCGTGGAAGGTTTCATAATCTTTAATAATTAAATCTAAAAACTTATCTACATCTTCAGGTTTGTAGCCTCTCATGGCGGTTTTAAATTCTTTTTCTAATATATCCTTACTCGTTAATTTTACTTTATCAGATAGCATTATACTCACCTCTAGTATCGCCAATAGTATTCTTTATTTTTTCAAATAACAACACTTTTGTCAATTTAATTTATCGGTTTCACGCGTTAAAATCCATCTTGGGTCATTTGATCTTCTTCTACTATTAATTGTATATCATAAAACGAGATTTGATGTATGGAGTAATTTTCTTTATTTTGATAATTAAGTGCCTCTTCAAATAAATATTTGGGAGACCCTTCTTTTTCCGTATCATAAAAAAGGATAAGACAATCACTCTTCGATAGATGAAAAATATTCTTCATTTTAAATTGATTAGGATTTTCATAAGGCTTACGCGAAACTGCATCAACATAATCAGCACTTGCTACAATTGATTCATACAATTCCTTATTATCTTCTTTCCAATTCCCCTCTACATTTAAAAAAGGCGTAATCACACCTAACTGTAAGTGTTCAAATCCTTCCTCCTGCAACTCGTACACGACCTCTGCAGCCCATAGCTCCGTTCCAAGCTGCCCACTAATGAGCACCCACTCTAATCCTTCATCAAGTAATGAAAGCAATTGTTTTTTTATTGCTCTTTTGATATACGTCACTGCTTGTTCATCTTTTTTAAAAATTCCTAATTCGAAAGGCTTATAACCTGATACAGTGGTTACTTTTACCAATTTTAACTTCTCCTTGCGTCTATTTCAAATTCATATTAGCCTAATTTTAACATATTCCCTTATTTAAATCGAAAGATTATAAAGGGAAGACAAGGTATCTTTCATTTTAAGGTGATGATGCCTAGAAATGATAGAGCTTCTCTTGCTTACATTTCGAACCAATCTTTTCTAATAAGTGAACTTTGTAAAACCAGCTTTATCTTTATTCTTTGATTAATCGTCTATTTACGAGGAAGTTTCTCAGCTTTCTTTCCTTATTTTGCTCATTGTTCGAAAGTTTGGATAACTAACCGAAATTCAAATCATGATATGTCCTTCAAATACATATTGTATATTCTTTTCACGCGCTTATTTCAATTGCATTAACGAATAGTAAAAAGGACCCATACAATATGATGAGCCCTTTAATGATTCATGTTCAATATCTCCTAAACCTTCTGTTGAAAGGATGAACTGGCAAAGGGCGATACGATACTTGCCCATGTAAAGCCGGTACTTCTGAAGAAGGATGATTGAAATGTACATGCTGATAATTAATATGTTTCACTGTTGTCGTATGACTGGGATGAAAATGTGGAATAATGATGGTCTCATAAACATGGTTAACATGATGATTAGTTGGATGAACAATCGGTTGCAACTCATTTGGTTTAGGTGAAAATTGGTGCATAAAAATCTCTCCTCTCAATCGATAAAAAACCTTTTTTTTCATTCTATGAGAAGTTAGGAAATCTGCCCTGAGAAATACACCTATAATCGCACCCAAATTATTTCATTATATAAATAGTAAACTATAAAAACTATCCTTCATCGTGGTCATAAACACGGCAGTAATAATAACGACAAAAAAGAAAATATATAAAATAGCTCTATACATTTAAATATCATCCTCGCAATTAGCATTCATTTCATACACGGAATATTGTACAAGGAAATATCTTATAAAACAACTAAGAAAGTTGTCCTTTTTAGTGGTGTTTTTTTACAAATATAAATACGAATGACACAAACGAAGTAAGTCTAAAGTCTTATAAAATTTCAGACAACAATCAGACGACAAAAAACCTCGCCTCTTTCTATAATAGGATTGAAGAAAGAAATGGAGGTTTTCCAATGACAAAGATATGGTCAAATGGCGCAGCTGTTGCTCAAGTAAGAGTCGCACGTCCGACAAATCAACTAACAGAAATAGAACGGTTTTATTGCAGCGGTTTAGGGTTACAGAAGATAGGGTCTTTCCAAGGTCATAGTGGATATCAAGGTATAATGATTGGTTTACCAAATGCTAGTTATCACTTAGAGATAATCCAACACGAATCTGGACAGCCTGTTCCTTCGCCTACAGTAGAAGACCTATTAGTTTTTTATATTCCTCAATTATCAGAAATCCTAGAAATAAAAAATAGGTTGCATGGCATGGGATACCACTCTGTTTTACCAGAGAACCCGTACTGGGAGGAGAAGGGTTTCACATTTGCAGACCCTGATGGCTGGGGAGTCATTTTAATGAATACTTCAGGTATATAAACAAAAAAAGATTCACCGGGACAATTATTCATCCTGGTGGATCCTTTTCTGTAATTTCCTTATGAGTCTTTCACGCCGTTTATACAGACCCTCTTTTTGCTTTTTATATTTCTCTTTCGTTTCTATTTGCTTAAACGCCTTATCTGTAAATTGTATCGCTCTCATGAGATCAGGCAGCCTGTGTTCATATATTTTTGCCAACTCAACACATGCGCTAAATTTTTCTTGGTCATCGCCATCTGAGGAAACCATCAGCCATAACTCTGCTGCTTTAGCCCATTGCTTTTTCTTTTTCAACTGCCAAGCTAGCTGATGTTTCGCTTTTATACCAGCTTCATCATTCATTTGTGCTAATTCTTCATACCCCTCTTGCGCTTTCTTGATTTCACCAATAGAGCTAAACCACCTCGCTGTCTCATAGGCTTCTCTTGTGGTTTGCTCTTTATCTAACCCTAGTAATTGGTTAGACAAGTGGATATATAATGTGATCAGTGAGAGGATGTCGATTTCATTATGTTTCATTATACCTAGCATGCCTTCAGGGTTTTTAGTATCTAAATAATCAAAGTAAATCATCGGCGCAAGATAACCTGGGATATCATCCTCTCTTTTTACTCCTAATACTTCTCTTTCAACAATAGATAACTTCGTCCGCTCGAGTTTATGTTTCCATAACCTTCTTGAAGCATGATATAAATCAAAATGACCGAAAGGCGGTAGTTTGGGTAAATGTTCTCGAATTAATGTATGCCGTGTTTGTAACTGGGGCCAATCAAACGCTTTACCGTTATAGGTCACCATGGTTGTATAATCAATCGATTCTAAGAAGCTTTTATATAGAGCGATTTCTCCTCCAGGGTCAGGTAATATATGTTGCTTTAATGTGACGCCTTTTCGACTCACGCTCGCATACCCTAATAAGAAAATCGTATTGCCCACTCCACCTCCAAGCCCTGTTGTTTCAGTATCAAAAAAGAACAAATCCTCTGCTTGATGGCCTCTCGCTGTTAACGGGTGACACTCGGTAGTTTCGTTCCATTTTTCAATGACCTTGTATAATTCTTGAAAGCGGTAATTTCCATGTAAATAATCTAGGGGGTAATGAATTTCTCTAATGAGACAAGTACTACCTTCTATATCATGATAAGGAGAAACATGGTGTTGTTGCCATACGTCTTGGAAAGGGAAAACGGATGGGGACTTCTGCTCTACTTCTACTTTTTTCTCGGTAGCATGAGACATATGTGATTGTAAACGATTCAATTTATTTTTTAATGACACACTTCTCACCTACTCCTTATAGCCATGTTTGAAATAACTTTAACACATCACCTTTAGCTGTCTCAGAAGAAAGATCTGTTCCAACACAAGAAGGACAACCCGTTTCACAAGGACATCTCTCAATCATTGAGATGGCTTCTCTTATTAGTTGATCAATTTCATCGTAGACTTTCTCACTTAATCCTACACCGCCAGGGTATTTATCGTAGAAAAATAAGGTTGGTTTTTCATTATGAATAGCTTTTACTTGCGGAACGACATGAACGTCCGTCTGATCACACATAACGAATAATGGCACGATTGCTTTAAGGGCATGAGCGGCTCCAATTAAACCTTGCTCCAGTCGTTCTTTTCCGAACATCAATCCTTCTGCAAAAAAGGTCACCCACGTAGCACTTGTGTGCAATTCTTCTTCTGGTAAAGAAATGGGTCCAGAGCCGATGTTATCATGCGTATCAAATTTAATTTTTTTAAATATCGTTGCCATGGCCGTTACACTCACATCACCATAGCCAATCTGTTCGTTTCCAATTCGCTTTGTTTTATCTTCCTCTAACACTTTTAATTCGACGGCTAAATTGGCGTCTGTATAATAATCAACTGCCACTTCTCGTACAAAAGCTTTTTTCTCTTCCCAATCTAAATACTCAACTTGAAATTGAGTACCTTGGTGGAGGTAGATGGCTTCATCATGTAACAATGTCATCGCCGAAAAACGGTCCATCTCACCAATCACCTTCACATTCGCCACATCTGATTGATCGATTATGACAACATTCTCTTGCGATGCAGACCGTAAACTGACATTATGAGCTGGAAAAGAATCATTCATCCAATAATACTTCTCTTGATTTTCGTGCAGTACCTGTTCTTCAGATAAATATTCTAATACTTCTTCTGTTTCAAAGCGACCAAATGACTCTCCTTTCTTAAAAGGCAATTCATAGGCAGCACATTTAATATGATCGATGAGAATAATTAAGTTATCCGGATTGATTCTTGCTGTTTCTGGATTTCGTTTAAAGAAATAATCAGGATGATCAATGATATATTGATCTAATGGGTTTGAGCTAGCAACCATAATGACGAGTGATTCACTATGTCTACGCCCAGCTCTACCAGCTTGCTGCCAAGAACTAGAAATTGTCCCTGGGTAACCAGTCATAATACAAACTTGCAGCTGACCAATATCGACGCCAAGTTCGAGTGCGTTTGTACTAACAACTCCATAAATCTCTCCATGACGCAAACCCTTTTCAATCGATCTTCTCTCAGATGGAAGGTAACCGCCACGATAACCTCTGATTGCTTTCGGTCCAATCTTATGCTTGACTAGCTCTTGTAAATACTTGAGTAATACTTCCACTCTCACACGGCTTTTGGCAAAAATAATCGTTTGCACTTTGTTCATTAGCATTTCACTTGCTAGCCTTCTTACCTCGAGTGTCGCACTTCTCCTTATATTTAATGGCTGATTGACAAGCGGTGGATTATAAAACACAAAATGTTTACGGCCGCTCGGCGCACCATTATTGTCAATTAATTTCATATTTGTTTCTGTTAACTCTTCTGCAAGTTCAAGGGGATTGGCAATAGTCGCAGAAGTGCATATAAAAACGGGTTTACTTCCATAAAACTCACAGATTCTTAATAATCTCCGTAGAACATTGGCTACATGAGAACCGAATACACCGCGATAAATATGTAATTCATCAATAATAATAAAACGAAGATTTTCAAATAATGATACCCATTTCGTATGATGTGGAAGAATTGCTGAATGAAGCATGTCCGGATTAGTCATAACAATATGGCCAGCTCTTCTCACTTTTTGTCTTATATTTGAAGGCGTGTCACCATCATATGTATAGCTATTAACGGAAAGAGATGACTCTTCAATCAATTCATTGATTTCCATTTTCTGATCCTGAGCAAGTGCTTTTGTAGGAAATAAATATAGGGCCCTTGCTTGTGGATTATTAATGATAGTCTGCAATACCGGCAAATTGTAACATAAGGTCTTTCCCGACGCTGTTGGTGTAACAGCAACAATGGACTGATGAGCCATAACAGCATCGTAACTTGAGCGCTGATGAGTATACAGACGGGATATTCCTCTTTTTTCTAAGGCGCTCATTAAATGAGAATCTAGTCCAATCGGCATATCCGCTACTTGCGCTTCCTTCTCTTCCAAAGTATGCCAATACGTTATTTGTTCTCCAAATTTATCGGATTGCTTGAGCTCTTTAATCAGTTCTTGTAAATTCTTTTTCACCTTCACGTTCTTCACCTCATCACTTTATTCTAGCGAATAAACGTTCGCAGAAAAAGGTTTTTTTACGATTTATTTATTAGAATATTATTCCATCTAGCCTATTTGAGTTTTAAAATCACCCAAACTTTATCGAGTGCATAGAATAAAAGGAAATGTTTGATTGATTTGGGAGGGAGTTACATGAGTGAAAAAAGAAAGGAGCCGTTCGGAGATTTAATGAAATCCATGAATCAGTTTTTTCATGATAAACCTGTAAAAAACTTCATGCAGACAATGGACGACTTTTTTAAAAATCCGTTTCCTTTCGCTACTTCTTTTCATGTAGAAGTAAATGAAAACGCCGAAGATTATATTATAAAAGCGGAACTGCCAGGCATAAACCGTGAACAAATTGAATTGAATGCCATTAATAATTATATTAAAATTACGATTCACCGACTCGATATTGAGACGCGTGAAGATGACTTACAGCAAATATATCAAAAAAAACAGGCATTCCAACAATCAACTAGGACGATCCCTTTACCTTTTATTATTGATGAAAGCACCATTCAAGCTTCTCACACTAATGGCTTACTCATCGTAAAAGTGCCTAAACCAAAAGGTAAAAGGATCAACTTACAATAATATAATGACTGTAGAGCAAGTAGTAAATCTATTTTCTACTTGCTTCTGTATTTAACCACTGATTAAAAGCTCCTGAAGGTACACTGAAGTAGTCTCGTGTAAACTGAAGGAAAATTTCAGTATCTACTTCTCTTCCGGCAAACTGTTCGTAAAAGGAAGATAAATATTTCTCACCTACTTCTTCGGGACTAATCCCTCTATAAGCGTAATGTTCTTCGATTAATTCGATTATTTTCCAAGCAGGTTGTGCATTTAATGTGGCTTCATGTTCAACCTCATTGATATTGGTATTGGATACTTGGCTTCCATTCACATGCTCTTCTAATGCCCCTAATTCTTCTTGTAGGTAAGCCAAAGCCTGTTGCTTACGTTCCTCACCTTGATCAACGCTGTATTGATAAGCAGCTAAATGCGATAGACCCGATCCAATCCAGCTATCCTTTTGAGGGTCCTGACTGATAGCCGATGCAAAATAGAGAGCAGCCACCTCTTTAGCTAATATATATGGATTCTGAGCACCTTCTGCATTCAGCATGACCATCCCAGGCACACTCTCAGTTTCCAAGGAATCGCTTATAAAAATATCTACTTGCTTAAATGGTAGAGGTGCTATCGCCTCTTCAAAATAATCAAAAACTGCTATAATCTCTTCTTCAGCTAATTCCTTCCGTGATGGAGATTGTTGCAAAAAGCTAACCTGCGTATCCTTCTGTGTAATCCTTTCATTTTTCTCCCAATTATCAGACACAATAGAAAAGGAGAAATTCTTCACATCATCAATGGCAACCTCTTCCTTGTCATTCTCAATAGCAGAAGATATAAATGTATATCCTGTTTGAAGGTCATAACTCACTTTAAATGAAGACAATAATGCATGATGATGATGAATATATGGATTATCTTTTGTCGCTTCTGCCCATCTTCCGTTTTTATATGGTGCTAATGCAAAATACCAGTCTTGGAAAATATCAGCATCCTCTATTCCTGTCATGCTATAGTTAAATTGCACATCAAATCGACTCTCGCCTTGCCATTTTTTAGGTAACGTAATGTAATAAACGCCATCCTTTATTTCATATGGTAGATTTTCCTGGTTTACAATGATTTCATTCAGTTCTAATTGAGCTAAATTTCTCGGTGCAAAAAAAATGAGCTCTTTCCATTTATCTTCTGATTCGTTCTTAACTGACACTTCTTCTTTCACTGTAAACTCATTTTCACTTACCATGGAAAGCTCTAAAGAATAGTCTCCTTTATTTTCATTTGTTACACCAATTTTCGAATCACTATATTGATTAACAAATAGACCCCCTAAAACAAATAATAAAAAAAGGATAGCAAAACCTACTTTATGTAAACTAAAGTTTAGTAATCGCTTTTCTCCTAATCTTTTTCGTGTGGGTCTCCCTTTTGGTTTAATTCCAGTTTTGATCCAAGGCATTCTAGCATAATCTGCTTGGAATTTATTTTTTAACCCCGCGGTTAATAAGCTAAAAGATATCGTGGTTATTAACAAAATGATAAGTGGCACCATTAAAATATATTGATTGCCCATCAAATTCTCTCTCGCTTGCCCAACAAGACCTGATAATTCTTTTGTAACCGATAAATAGATAACAGGATCATTTCTAACAATCGTTCCGCCGATAAAAATATTTAATAAAGCTAACTGTCCCATGATTGTAATCACATAAACAATTTCCATTGTGAACATCACAAGTAATGATTCTTTTAATTGGGGAAACACGTTACGCCATAACAGCCTCCACCTCTTTGCACCAAGAGTCATTGATGCCAAAACAAAATCTCTTTTATAAATTTCAGCTGTTTTTTGCCTAACAGAAGATACGATACTAGGAGTACCAACAAGTGAGGCAATAACGATGAAATACGCTATAAGAATAGGTGTTTCCAATATAGAACCAAAATTAATAGGCAACAAGCAGAAATATAAAATTAAAAATGCAGGTACATAACTCCAAGCTCCTTCAAAAGCGATAATGAAAGACGGTGTTTTTTTCCATGTACCAATAAACATCCCTAGTACTGTACCGATTATCATTTTTATAGTAGCAACCGCAATGGCAATCCACACCGTATATCGCAAACCATAAAGTATCATTGACAATAAATCGTACCCCCACCGATCAGTCCCTAAAGGGTAAGCCATTGATTCAAATGGTTTTAATGGGGGTGAAATGACATCGCCATCAATATACTTCACCTCTAAAGCCATGAAGATGGAGTGTGGGGCTATTTTCGGACCAAATACCGTAAAAAATAAGACAATCGTTACACTAACTATCCCTAAATACAATGCGTAATTTCGATTATATACCTTATTCATAAATAAACCCTCGTTTAAATAAATAAAGTAAAAGTCTAATAGCTAAAAAGACAAGTAGAGAAATAATTAGCATACAAAAAAGCCCGATGGCAATAGGCTGAGGATCACCAAAACTTTGAAAAACAAACTTGGTTAGACCTGAGACGTTGAGCAAATATTCCACAATAAATAAATTACCGATGGCAAGGGATAATACTTTCACTAAGTCAGCAGTGAGAAACGGCTCAATATTTTTATACACATGCTGAAAATTAATACGATCAACTTTCAAGCCTTTCGCTACAGCTGTACGAATATAATCTTCTCCAGCTATTAAGAAGTACCTCTCAGAAATCAATTTAAATAGATAAATAGAAGGGGCAATCGCAACAAGAACCATCGGGAACCAAATATTCAATGCACCCCCATTCGGTAAAAAGGAGACGACTCTAAAGCCCGTCCATTTATAAATATTCACCGCGAAGAGTAGAGCAAAAATAATAAAAATAAAATCCGGGATGGTTGAGATGATATTCATCATGACACGGAAAATTTTTGTTAAGTAGAATCGACTTAAGAAAATACCGAATAATAAACTTAATAGAATTGAAAGTAATACACCCACAAAAACAATATAAAAGGAAGTGAAAAAATTATCTCCAATCTCTGAAGCAATCGACCTTTGCTCCATCCCTACATAATATGTACCTAAGCTGCCGGTGCTCAACTCTTTAAAGAAATTTCCTACCATTGATGGAAATCGAGCAAAATTCAAACTAACCGTACCATTTGCAGGGTCAACTAAAACGATTGATGGTAAAGTTGCTAGAAATAATATAAGAAAGATGACGATAATCATTTGCTGGATATAACGAACCATTTCTTTCCCCCTTCTGCTTCTTTCGTCATGCTAACTATTTTTCATCTTTCCTCCATTATTGTCAATATTTTTTTTGACAATTCCCCCATTTCCGAATAAAGGACTTTTCATTCAAATTTATATTTATTAAATAGCTTTTCAAATGGAAGAAAAAGGGCGGCCAAATATTACTGTGCATTACCTCTTTTTTATGATGTCATGTCTGATACGAGTCATCATAAAAAGCCATGTGATTTTTTGCGGTCACATGGCCAAAGTAAGTATATGTCTGCATTAATCCAATTAATAATTGCCACCTTAAAGAACATTGCCTTTTACTTATCCATCAATGAACCTTATGATCATTTTATTAGCATTTAAACCCTACACCTTAAAGAAACCACCGACCCCTTTTACCATTGACGACACTTGATTAATATATCTTTAAGTTTCCTTACGTTGTATTTAATCACCTACAAAAGCATTAAACTCGTTTGTTTTCTCGTGAATGTTTAGAGTACGTGATATTTGTGTGGTCAAGCTTATTATTTTAAGACTTGACCACATTCTTTTATTTTATGGAAGAAAAGCGAGATTATTTTACTTCATCAAACGTATAAACTTCACTCCTTATTCCAGATAACATCACACTTAGTTTTTTCTTTCTATCCTCGGTGGTGGTAAAAAACAATAACTTAGGCACACTTTCTTTTATGCTGGGTAATAACTTCTTATATTGTTGAATCTTCTTTTTGTTATCGATCATTTTTCTCTGGTTATCTACTTCAATTAGATGCATATACCCATTTCTATTAAATACAGCGTCAGCGATAATTTTACGCTTAGACACTACTGGCATATTTCCAAATGATATACCAAAAGAATTAATTGTCTTTTCTTCAAATTCAATGGAATATTCGTTTTTCCAATCATGTGGGCATTTAAAGTAGATATATACTTCATTTCGTAGAAATGTGTGGTCAAGTAGACTTCTTTTATTTTCTTCTTTTATAGAACCAATTAATTCTCTTCCAGCTTTATTAAGGTGGATTATTTTTCTTTATTATGAAAAGACTCATTAATGTATGGCGATAGTTGTTTAACTACTTTGCAAGCATTTCTATATGATTTTAAGTCATGAATGACTTGCAAATGTTTTATTTTTACTATACACAAGTGATCAATTGTTGTTAACAAACTTTCAATCCTACTTTGTGTTGATGATAACATGTTGTAACCCCTCCAAATGTTTGAACATAAAACTGTCATTAATATATGGAACCTGAACAATCCTGTTTTTTTCAACTTTATAAATAGCTCTGCCCGGTATACTTGGCAATTCCTCTGCCCCAACATCATCTAAAATTACACGACTACTTATTTGGGCAGCAGCAACAAATGATAATCGCGCAACAATATTCATCTTTACTTGCATGGGGACCGCTTGTGCAGTGGTGTATTGTGTGCAAAATATTAATCTATAACCTAACGCTCCACCAATACGCGCAATCTCACTTAACGCACCCTGACAAAATTTCGCATATTGTTTAGCTTCTGTATTACTACCTACAATATCGGGAGATAATTCGGCACCTTCATCGACAATTATAAATGTCCGTTGTTTAATTGGAGTATCTACACTGTTTGTATAACGCTTAGAACGCATATGCTTCTGTTTAAGCTTTAATTGTTCCAGTATCCCGAATAATAGTCTCTGCTGATTCAACTAGATCACTCGCGACTGTTTTACTTGCGGTATATCCTCGTACATACCAAACTCCATTCCACCTTTTAAGTCGAGGATAAAAAACTCTATATTATCAGATTGATTCATCAGCAATGTATAAAATGTTCGTTTAATAAATACGGTTTTTCCGTATCTCGTTACTCCTCCTACTTTTTTTTAGCTAAATTTTTATTGGTAAAACTTTCATTTTCATACTCAGAATCATATATAATTAATTACAAAGATTGGTGGATTGTAGTTCCATCATATTAATAAGATATCTGTTAATCATTATATTATTTGTAAAAAATTATATTTTTTACATACCAAATATTGTAGTTTAAAGAAAATTATGTTATTTTTACACTCGTAATAAACAAATAATGGAAAGTATGGATGAAATACGAAAAAGAAAATGACAAAACTTATTTGCTCGGTATTGGCAGTTGGTTCAATTGGACTAGGTGCAAATACAGCGTTTGGTGCCTCTTTCGGAAATTCTTCTAGTGGAGCCTCTACTAAAGAAGTTCTTGAAATTAGGTATAATGGGGCTGCCTGGAATTACTCTAGTTCGTCTTATAAGTCTACTTCGTTTAAATACTCACGAAATGGTAAAACTTTGCTAAACAAAACCGCCTATTCTAGCAAAGTGACAGGTTCTGTTTGGGACGATTTAAGATGGGGAGACAAGTATACTACAAAATTTTCTTGGAGTCGTGGAGCAAAAAAATAATTTTCTATAATTTTAATATTCATAATTTTTTTGAAAAAATCCAATATAATATAGGAAATCGTTCGGGCCTGATAGGTACTTTTCTACAGGGCCCGATTCGACTTTTAAATCTTATAAAATACCGCATTACTTTAATTATGAATAATAACTACGTAGTTGATGTCAACTAAAAGGTGATACTATTGAAATATTCTTTATTTAGATTTATCGACGTTATTGAGGCGTTTGCTATCTATCTAATGTGTTTTTCTACAAATTTAATATTTATTTATGTACAAACTTTGGATTTAGGAGATTCTTTTATTTTAGAGTCTTTTTTAGAAAGTATTATAGAGTATCAAATTGTAATAAATATTTTTCTTACATTTATTATGATAGTATTTCACTATCAATTTTTAAATCGTAAGAAAACAGAAATATCCTGCCGAATACTCGTAGGAGATGCAATGGTAAATGTTGTAATTCGATATATCTTGAATAGTCTAACTATATTAGTGTTTAGTTTTTTACTGTCACTCTTATTAAACTTCTATTTAGAGTTGAATGTAACCAGTAATCTCTACTTAGTTTTTATTTTTATTATATATATATTAATTAGTGCAGCTAAGGTGGAAAAAGAATGAGAATTTTACGTTTTTTTATACTTAGAATATTTTTAAAAAGACCGATACTTGTTTTGGGTATGATAACATTACTTTTTTTAACCAATTATCTTTCTTTTACAACTGTTCGTTCAGTTATATCAACTTTTCAAGGCTATGGAGAAATGGAAAATCTAAATCAAGAAGGGACTATTATTGCTAATCTAGACCCAGATAGTGAAGCTGATTTCAATGAAATTAATATAGAAGATACACAAAAAGTATATGAATACTTAAACAACAATTACACTTATGCTCTGCGAGTCGATGGTTTTGTTACTTCATTACCTAATGAACATAAGATGGAAGTTCCTTTCAATTATATCGATGAAGAGGCTTATAAGATAAATCAATTGAAATTATCTCAAGGAGACCACTTAAACTTCAATTATAAATTTAATAAAGATGATATACCTATTTTAGTAGGTGCAGGTTTGGCCACAACATATCCTGTAGGGTCAAATATTGAGATTACAGATCCTGTGACCCAACAACTAGTTAATTTAAAAGTTCAAGGAGTCTTGAAGAAGAATACTCAAAGTTCTAATTTTTATGCTCCCAACTCAAAGAATTATCATAACTTTTCAATTTTTCTACCTATTAATGAAGAATTTATTCAAAATGCGGGTCTTGACCTCCACGTTAATGGTTTAATGGACCTTGTGCTTCTTGATTCGACAAAAGAAGAAGCAATGAATTTAAGAGAAAATATCAAGGAAAATGTAGGTTTAGAGTTTAACTTTTTTAATCAACAAGAAAACTTTGATTTCTTTGAAGATTATTATTTAAATTCATTTATAATCATCTGTACTATCACCCTTATTTTAACTATAATCATTGTAGGTCTAGCTATATGGAATAATTTGGTGAGTGTTCGATTAATGATAAGAGATTTTACAATCAATTTATTAGTTGGATTAAGTTATTCCAAACTAAGAGCAATTTTCTATAGCTATTTTGGAATATTGTTCTCTATTATTCTAGTCATATTATCTGTGATAACCGCTTATAATAGATACGGCTCTTGGTTAAGAAACGATTCAACTTTTGCTACTTACGGAATATTTGGCTTAATAAGCATGGATTGGATGGCTTTACTTATTGTTCTTTTTATAGATGTTATTATTGCATTTGCGATTGTTGAACTTACGATGAAAAAAATTAAAAGTATTCCGATATCCGTAGGGGTGTTACAATGAATAGTATAATTAAGCTAGAAATCCAGAAAAAAACATTTAAGAAGAAAGGTTTTTCTATTCTAAATGACTTTGATTTGGAAGTGAAACCTGGGGAGAGACTTTCTATTGTAGGAGAGTCTGGAGTTGGAAAAACTTCTTTACTTAATATCCTTGGCCTACTTGATACAAAATATCAAGGGAATTATAGGCTTTTTGATTCACCTGTTAAGGATTTATCACGAAATAAACTAGCTGAGTGGCGTAATCAAAAAATTGGTTTTGTTCTCCAGGAGTCCTCGCTTATTAATTCTTTGACCATAGAGGATAATATTAAATTGCCGCTTATGTATGGTAACGTTGAAAAAAATCTAACTGTACAAGAGCGCTTTAAACGGATTACTAATAAAATTGGGATTGAGCCCATTTTGAAAAAAAAACCACTTGATTGTTCTGGGGGCCAACGATCTAGAGCCGTTTTTGCTAGGGCCGTAATTATGAATCCCCAAATAATTTTATCAGATGAACCAACTGCGTCTTTAGACTCGGAAAATAAAGAGAAAATTATCAATCTACTATTTGATATGAATAAAGAATTTAATACTACTGTTATTACAGTGACTCATGATTTAGATGTAGCCAATCGGCATGAACGTATTATTACTCTCGAAAGGAATGAATAAAATGGGGTTCATTGCAATGATCATGTCATTTATCCTTGGCATATTCTTCACCATTCTTGGCACTTCTCGTAGAAAACGGCATTTTTTATACAAGTTTTTTTTAGTACTAGGAATCATTCTCATACTTTTTGCTGTTTATCTAGCATGGCCTAAATAAGAATCATAATTACATATAGCACATTAAATGAGTTATATTTAGTATTGGTTATAAAATCTTGGTTGCCCAATAAGATTCACTAAAACTCTTTTCTGCTTATGAGTTATGGGTGACCCTGATTTTGCTTTATTGTAAACATCTGTTGTTATTTCTTTATACGTACTGTTGGGTATATCTAGTTCTAGTTCATCAATAATTTTAATTAATGTTTCAGCACTTAAAGATTGTAATTGGTCATAAACCCATTCTATTTGCGAAAGATATGACATTTGTTCACTTCCTTGCTTATCGCGTTTATTAGTCCTCGTTTAATTCAAATGTAATGACTCCCCATTCTCCTTTTCCTTGATACCATTCAATATTACTTTGAAACACTCTTTTATATCCTTGTTTAGCAATTTTCATTCATCCGTTCACCTAATTCAGAAGGTGTAAGACCAAAATATGGTAATATATAGTTAAAAACTTGAGGTGCGATAACTTGATCAACATAATATTAATTATTTTCTTAGCATTAACTTTTTTTGCCTCTATTACTGCATTAATTAATACTCATAAAATCCTAAGAGATCTAACAACGATAAAGGATAAACTAGGAATTAAAGAAGATAACATAAGTTCTAATTCTTTTTTTAAGAATGATCTTGATAAGGATTGATAAAATCGTGAACTTTATTCCAACTACTTAACGAAACATAATACAAAGTCTATTTCTTAAATAACTTACATTACATATAACGCGCCTGAATTAGAAACTGGACAATTTTATAAACTAAATCATCCACAGCTTCATCTATAATGTCCTGATTAATCCCGATGTACCTCATAGTGACAGATGGGGATGAATGATTAAATATCTGTTGAAGAACTGCAACATCCTTATACTTTTGATAAAAATGATATCCGAATGTCTTTCTAAGGGTGTGCCTGCCGATTTCATCTAAGCCCACCTCTTTGGCAGCAGTATTTAATATCTTCCAAGCTTGCACTGGGTGTATACGGGCGTTTCCTCTTCTGGACTTAAACAAAAATACTCTGCTTCCTCTTTCTTAACGGTAAAATCCGTAATATGGCGCTTTAGATCGTTGTTAATCTTAAACCGTTTCAATTTACCAGTCTTTTGCTCAGTTATAACGATATGGTTTTTGTTTCTCACATCACCTACCTTCAACTTAAGCAAATCACTTATTCTAAGACCGGTATTAATCCCTAATACGAATAAGAAGTAATTCCTTTCATGCTGGTTCATCAAGACTTCTTTCATTGCAGCAACTTTCTCTAAATCACGTATAGGTTTAACGGTGTTCAATGCAACAACTCCCTTTTAATATTCTTCTATGGCTTCCAGCACATACCGGCATGAGAAAGGGAGAAATTTTCGGGTTAACTTGGGAAGATGTTGATGTTGATTTTGAATCTAGAAAATTAAAAGTCAATAGAACTATATAAAAAAACAGGAGAATTTCTCTTGCAATCTCCCAAATCACCTTCATCAGTTAGAACAATATATATGGATGACGATCTTATAAGAGTTTTAAAAAAGCAAAAAGTAAAACAAAACATTGAAAAGATGAAGTTTGGGACTGTCTACAGAGAACATAATATGGTTTTTGCACAAGAAACGGGCGAGTTCATAAACACCCTACTGCAGTAAACCAATTATTTTCTCGCTTCATTAGACAGTCCAAGCTCCCTCAGATTAGGTTTCAAAACCTTAGACATACCCATGCCACTATTTTACTACAAATGGGCGTAAACCCAAAACTAGTGGCCGATAGGTTAGGACATTCTAGCGTTAAGATTACACTAGATACTTATTCTCATGTTCTACCAGAAATGCAACAAAATTTAACAGACCAATTCTCGAAAGCTATGAAAAGTGGTCAAATTGTGAGCAACTAAGTATTGAGGAGCGCTTAAACCCTACACCTTAAAGAAACCACCGACCCCTTTTACCATTGACGACACTTGGTTTACAGCATTCATCATTTGTCCCGCTGTATCCATCATCTTATTAAAATCAAGTGAACCATCTTGTGACTTAAAGCTATTCATAATCGATTGAACATTATTAGGTTGTTTCGCAACAAAAGATTGTTTTGGATACGGGTTCATGGTGTTATATTGGCTTTGCATATTATAAGATTTATTTACCGGCTGTTCATTGGGCTCGAGTGGATTGTGAAAATAATTCGGACTATCCTGTAAAGGGTAGTTTGGTTGGTGATTATTTACATCATGTTGAGGTGGATACATATTCCCATATGGAATTGTCTGATAGGGATAGTTATTCGTGTAAGCATAATTTATTTGAGATTGATTCCATAATGGCTGTTGTTGTCCATTCATTATTGGGTGTGGAACGGACTGCATTACCGGCAGTTGTCTTATTTCAGTAGGGTAGGACATATTAGATTGGTAAGGTGCATAATATGGATTAAAGCTCCATGCAACAGGCATATTTCGTTTACTTTTCTCATTTCTTTTACGGCCAAACATGGGCAAACATCCTCCTTATTCATCATCATTATACTGTATGATGAATAGGCGCATTAGGTGATTATCCTCAATAATATTTGCATTTTAAACAAGATATCCTTCCTTTTCAATCTGTCATTAATTGTTGAACTTTGTCGGAAGTTTAAATTTTTGAAAAATAAACAATCTATTTATTTCGTGTTACTATAAATTTAAAGATTTGTTTTTTCCTACATTTCTTTAAAACTTCATATTTCATCGCATGATTGGATGAGTATCCTTTTAAGATTATTTCATTATTTGGGGGAGGAAGATTCAAATGAATATTCACGAGCTAAAGCAGAAGTTTCAACAAGTGAAGGAAGTTAAGCCAGATCACGCGAACCAACTACTAGATTTCTCTAAACGAGCTTATATCCACAATGAAATTTCCATTTTGGATTATCGAAATCTTGTTCGTGAATTAGAATCATTAGGTGCTGTCATTCCTGAAAGTTTTTTTAAAGACGGATCCCTAATTACTATGAAATAGGAAAAAACATTCATAACTCAGAAGGAAAAAGGAGTCACTTTTTTAGTGACTCCTTTTTCCTTCTATAATTTATACTGAAGCTTGCTCTCCCTTTTCCACTCATTCTGTGTAAGAAAAAGTCGCTCGATTACTTCATTCGCCCAAAGTTCGGACCTTTAAATCCTCAGTCTTAGTCTTGTTCACACTTCACTTTCTTCTACGATTCTTAACAACGTCTCAACAACATATTTTGCAGACTGCAATTGATTTGTAAATCTCGATTTACTTGTTTCAGGATAAAAGGCTTGAATGGAGCATGTTTCAATTTGGTCATAGGCGGAATTAATTTGCATCGGCCACAGCTTCTTCGTTGCTTTGGACTGTAAAAAATGAAGTGCTTCTTCCTGCCATACATCCAACTCTTGTTTCACCTTGTCTGCATAAGGCTTAACTTCGCCGAAAAAATCCGCTTTCTTATTTTCTTTTCTACCATCTATATAGCGCTTCTCTATCCATTCCAAATGCATTAACATCTCTTTTGAGTGTTTGGCTAGCTTGTTCATCATGTTCATCTCCAGTCATTCTGTAAAATCATAGATGAGCTAACCTTATTGTAGCTTACGACAATACTACTCGTAAATGATTAGCGATAACCAAGTTTGTATTTCACAAAATGTGAATCCGTCGTATCTTGTTGATGAAGCTCGTCCATCGGAAATCTTTCTAATTCCTCTAACTTTTTATGACACGCTTCTACTTTTTCTATTTGTTCTTCTTGTTGATTGAACTTTAATTGCTGTAGATTCTTTTGCACAGCTGTCTCTAAAGCCTCCAATTGATTATAGATATCCTCTAGCATGAGTAATAATTCTTGTTTTTCTGTCATATTGGGTTTCATTGACAAGTCATGCCTCCTTTAAGGTCGCGTCTTTGATATAATGTACATTCGCTTTCCTATTTTTTTCTCCTTTGCGATTGACAAAACTAGAACTGATTCGGCAAAGAAAGAAGGATTTTTTATATAATGACCTTCTTTCGACAGCATATGAATAAACGTTTGAAAATATGACTAAACGGCAACACTGAAAAGAAAATGAAACATTTTTGCCTTCTATTACGTCAAATATTACAAAACAAGTACACCTTGTTGGATTAGTGCTTTTTGACCACCCGATTACATCTTGCTTCTGGTATGATAAGGTATAGTTTGTGAGGTGAAGTCTATGGCATTTCATTACCCGAACGGGAGGAAATACGTACCTGCAGAAAAAAGCACATTAGAAAAAAGAAAACGCAAGAATCCGTCATATGGTAAAAGAGGTATGACATTGGAGGACGATATAAACGACAGCAACCAATATTACTTAGATAAAGGGATCGCGGTCATACACAAGAAACCAACACCAGTACAGATTGTTCAAGTGGATTATCCTGCAAGAAGTGCTGCCGTCATTAAAGAAGCATACTTTAAACAGGCATCGACAACTGACTATAACGGCATTTACAAGGGTAAGTATATTGATTTCGAAGCAAAGGAAACTAAAAACACCACTTCATTTCCTTTTAATAACTTCCATTTGCATCAAATTGAACATATGAGGAACATCATTAAACAAAGGGGCATTTGCTTTGTCATTTTACGCTTTTCGACAACTGACGAGTTATTTTTACTAGAAGCTAAGGAATTACTTGCTTTTTGGGAACGCATGGAAAATGGCGGAAGGAAATCGATGACAAAGGATGAAGTGATAGAAAAAGGGCATCGCATAATACTTGGCTTTCAACCGAGAATTGATTATATTAAGATATTAGATAACATTTATCAGCTTGATAGCTCAACATAAGGTTTGAGATAGAAAGGAAGGACTTATATGTCAGAACAGTATAAATCTAGGGAGGAGCGCCGAAAACAACAACAGCAATCACCTAAACCGAAGAAGAAAAAATCAGGAAAAACGTTATTCAAGAAGATTTTTCTCACATTAATTGCACTCGGTATTGTTGGGATGATTGCAGGCGCAGCTACATTTGCCTTTATGGTTAAGGATGCTCCCGAGCTAGATCCAGCACTATTAAAGGACCCTATTCCGTCGGTACTTCTCGATATAAATGGTGAAAAAATTACGGAAGTCGGTGCTGGAAATTTAGATTATGTTGAATATGAAGATATACCTGACCTTGTTGAAAATGCTTTTCTGGCAACAGAAGATGTTCGCTTTTATGAACATAATGGCATGGATTTAATTCGATTAGGTGGAGCAGTTATCGCCAACGTAACAAAAGGTTTTGGTTCTGAGGGCGCTAGTACGATTACACAACAGGTCGTAAAGAACTCATTCTTAAATAATGAAAAAACAATTAGCCGTAAAGCACAAGAGGCTTGGCTTTCATTCCAATTGGAACGAAAATATACGAAGCAAGAAATCTTTGAAATGTATGTGAATAAAATTTACATGTCAGAAAATAGTCACGGTGTGTTAACAGCATCACGTTTATATTTTGGTAAAGATTTGGATGAACTGGAGTTACATGAAGCCGCATTACTTGCAGGGATGCCGCAAAGTCCAAACAACTATAACCCGTTTACTCATCCAGAAAATGCCGAAAAACGACGTAACATTGTTTTATCTTTAATGAACCAACATGGATTCATTTCCGAAGAGCAAAAGACTGAAGCACAATCCATTCCTGTCACTGAAGGGTTAGTTGCTGAAGGTGAAAGAGAAATAGAAGATGATACACCTTATGATTCATTTGTCGATGTTGTCATTGATGAAGTAACTGAAAAATATCCTGACCTCGATATCTTTTCCGATGGTTTAACAATTCATACAACAGCAGACAAAGATATCCAAAAATATGTTTCAAATATCTTAAATAGCGAAGATGTCATACAATATCCTGATGAAGAATTCCAAGCAGGGATTACTTTATTAGATTCAAGTACTGGTGAAGTTCGGGCGATTGGCGGCGGACGGAATCAAGAAGTAAAACGTGGCTTCAACTTTGCCACAGACCAAAAACGTCAAGCAGGTTCAACATTTAAACCGATCGCCGGATATGCACCTGCCATTGAATTTAATCAATGGGGCACTTATCATACACTTGTTGATGAGCCATATAAATACAGTGAAGGAACCGAAGTAAATAACTGGGATAACTCGTTTAAAGGGACGATGACGATGCGCCAAGCATTGGCAGAGTCACGGAATATACCTGCTGTTAAAGCTATTCAAGAAGTGGGCACTGAGCAATCAATGGAATTTGCTAATCGACTAGGCTTTAACTTTAAAGATGAATATTATGAGTCATCTGTACTTGGTACAAAGGCCGTTTCTCCAATGGAAATGGCAGGTGCTTATAGCGCATTTGCCAATGAAGGTTTCTATACAGATCCTCATACTGTCAAAGCCATTGAAATGCGTGATGGTACGAAAATTGACACCACACCTGAAAGTGAAGCGGTGATGAATGATTACACTGCCTTTATGATTACAGATATGCTGAAGACAGCTATCTCAAGCGGTACCGGTACAACAGCAAATATCCCGGGATTACCTGTAGCTGGAAAAACAGGGACAACAAATTATACAGCAGAAGAAAAACAAAAGTATGATATCCCTAACGGTGCAACACCAGATGCCTGGTTTGCTGGTTATACAACGAATTATACGGCGGCAATTTGGACCGGATATGAAAGTAGGAAGACTTACCTACCATCAAACGGTTACGATCAGAAGATTGCCCAAATGCTCTTTAAAAACATTATGCAATATGCTTCAGAAGGGAAAGAAACAGCTGATTTCAAAATGCCTAACTCTGTTGAAAAAGTGGCGATTGAAAAAGGTAGCAACCCTGCAAAACTAGCAAGCGAATATACACCAAGTGATCAAATTATTACAGAGTACGCTGTCAAAGGAAATGCACCAAAAACAGTCTCTGAAAAGTTCGATAAACTTGAAGCACCGAATGGTTTCAATGCCAAATATAATAAAGAAGCCAATACGATCGAACTCGTATGGAAACATAAAGACAAAGATAATACTCAGTTTGTGGTGACCGGCGCTATTAATGATGGCGGTGCCCAAGAGCTCACGACAACATCTGAAACATCACTTACAATTGAAAATCCTGAACCTGATAGCACATATACATTCACCGTCAAAGCGGTTCAAGATGGTAAGGAAAGTGATGCTGCCCAAACATCTGTTGACATACCGGCCAATGAAGAAGAGCCAGAAGAAGTCGAACCACCTGACGAAGAAACACCAGGTGATGAACAACAACCACCTGGAGACGAAGAAGGTGGCAATGAGTACGAGAATGGCAATGGTGACGGAAACAACAGCGAAAATGGCGATGGAAATGGAAATAACAATGGTGAAGGCAACGATAACAACAATGGTAATGGTAATGGTAATGAGAATGAGAATGGTAATGAAGATAATAGTGAAGAAGAAAATCAATCACCTGAAGAAGAACAACCACCATCACCACCAGATGAAAACCCTGAGGAATAATCGTTATGTTAAAGGCAGAGAAGCTATCTTCTCTGCCTTTTATCTTACCTGTGTGATTGTTTCAAAATATTCAAGAAGGCATTTGCTAAAGCTTCTGCATAATAAAAAACACTCTTCGCATTTTTATTGCTTCGAGTGTTTTTTTCTAACCCTATTCTTAGCATCTAATTTAATTACTTCATTCATGAGTTCTATTAATTGAATAAAAGCTAAATGAAGTGCAGGTTGCCCCATAATAAATTGTAATCGATCGGCAAAGTTGAATGGGAGATGTACCAAACCATCACCTATTTGTTGTTCATCCAGTGATACTGGTTTTTCATTTAACCAATACACATATTGAACTAAAAGGGCAACTCCCAAAACCATGAGTTGCTCTGCTTCCTGCTTATCTCTTTGTTGATGGGCTGATTTTAGCCTGATCTTTAATTGATCCCATTCTTTAAGAATCATTGCGATGAATCGCTCTGACTCTTCCCAGGGTTTTTCAGAAGCTATTTCTTGATACAACTGTCTTTCGTAATAAAATGGGACAAACTCCCCTACTTGATCCTGTATATTATTAAAAAAAGGATGATGTAATCTTTTTAACCGCTCATTCATATTATTTTACGCACCTAAACTTTTCATTCTCTTTTTACCTTCTCTACAAATATCAAGAACTGGACATTCTTGGCACTTTGGATTTTGTGCTTTGCAATGATAACGCCCAAAGAAAATTAAGCGATGGTGGGTCACAGACCACTCTTCTTCTGGTATTTTCTTCATAAGTGCTTTTTCGACCTCTAGAACTGAATCCTTCCATCTACAAAAGCCAAGACGTTTACTTACCCTCTCCACATGTGTATCAACAGCTATTGCAGGGACATTATAGGCCACTGATACAACCACATTCGCTGTCTTCCTTCCGACTCCTGGTAACTTTGTTAATTCATCGCGATCAGCAGGAACCACACCATCATAGTCATCTATTAACATGCGACATAGTTTTTGAATGTTTTTTGCCTTATTTCTATATAAACCAATCGAGCGGATATCCTGTTGTAATTCTTCAATGGATACATTTAAATAATCCTCTGGTGTTTTGTACTTTAAAAAAAGCTTGCTCGTCACTTTATTCACTAATACATCGGTACACTGCGCTGATAATGCCACCGCAATGACAAGTTCAAAAGGATTCTTATGAACGAGCTCGCAGTGAGCATCGGGAAACATTTCTCCCATTTTATCTAAACAATATCTAATGTCTTTCTTATTTAACATATATCATCACCATTCAAACTATTGTTCTAACCAATTATAAAAAGGTAGCGACTCATTTCTCTTATCACTATTCTCTACACTTTTCATTCTCTTCACTTGGTTTTGTCTAAATTTCTTCCCTTGATTTGTTGCTTGTTCTACTGTTTTTATACCATTCTTTTTCCACTCAAACAAGATGCGATCAATATAGCGGAAATTCAATTTACCAGATATCACCGCTTCTTTTAAGGCCGCCTTAATGATTTTCACCTCATGATGGTCATCATCTAACCAAAGGGCTAGAGTTTCACATTCAAAAGGAGAAAGTGGCCTGCCAAATTCACTTTCAAACACTGAATACAAATCAATTTCGTCTTGCTGATTTTCTTTTGCTTCTTTTCTTTTATCTGCAATTAAAAAAGCATCTGCTAATTTTTCCCAAAAACTATCTAAACAGTATTTTTCAAAGCGAATACCTTCTTCACTATAACCCTCATTTATAGTGATTAACCCTTTTTGTATTAAACGGCGAAGCATCCCCGCACAGTCCTCTGCTGAATAAGTCATTACTTCTGCAAGTTCAAAAGGTGTTGGGAAGTCATTTCCCTTGTCACTAATTGAAATCAAATGGAGGATAAGGACTACTTCTTCTTCTTTTAGGTTCATTGCTTTGTACTGCGTTAATAAAGCTCCAGGAATTGTAATGTCTTTTTCCTGTAACCATTTTAATAATATCTTCTTTGGCATCATACACACCTCCATACAAGTATATCATGAACCCTTTTAAGAAAAGTATAGAAATGTATTCAAATAAAAGGTGTAAAAAAGTGAAAAAGAGCCACAAAATGACTCTTTTTCGTTTGTTATTGTGAAAAGCTTACGGATATAAGCGGTTTAAAAGTCTTGGGAATGGAATCGACTCTCTCACATGCTCCACGCCACTAATCCAAGCAACTGTTCGCTCTAGACCTAATCCAAAACCAGAATGAGGAACTGAACCGTATTGTCTTAATTCTAAATACCATTTGTATGCATCCATATCTAATTCATGTTCTGCTAATCTTTGTTTCAATAGCTCGTAATCGTGGATACGCTCTGATCCGCCAATAATTTCACCATATCCTTCTGGCGCTATTAAATCCGCACAAAGGACAACATCTTCTCTTTCAGCATCTGGCTGCATGTAGAAAGGCTTGATTTTTGTTGGGTAATGTGTAATAAAAACGGGTTTATCATAGCTCTCGGCAATCGCTGTTTCGTGTGGCGCGCCAAAGTCTTCTCCCCATGTGATATCATCAAACCCTTTTTCTTGTAAAAATGTAATGGCTTCATCATATGAAATTCTTGGGAATGGTGCTTGAATTTTCTCCAATTTAGACACATCTCTGTCTAATGTCTTCAATTCAACTTGGCAGTTTTTCACAACAGCTTGGACAATATAGGAGACATATTCTTCTTGCACTTTCAAATTGTCTTCAAACTCATAAAAAGCCATTTCCGGTTCAATCATCCAAAATTCGATTAGATGGCGTCTCGTTTTTGACTTCTCAGCTCGGAATGTTGGCCCAAACGAGAACACTTTTCCTAAAGCCATCGCCGCAGCTTCCATATATAATTGACCGCTCTGAGATAAGTATGCATCTTCATCGAAGTACTTAGTAGCAAATAACTCAGATGTCCCTTCAGGTGCACTACCTGTTAGAATTGGTGGATCAACCTTTGAGAAACCATTTTCATTAAAGAATTCATATGTAGCACGAATGATTTCATTTCGAATTTTCATGACAGCATGTTGTTTTCGTGAGCGTAACCATAGGTGGCGGTGATCCATCAAAAACTCTGTTCCATGATTTTTCGGTGTAATTGGATAATCAGTAGATTCATGAATCACTTCTACACCTGTAACGAGTAATTCATATCCTAAAGGTGAACGATCTTCTTTTTGTACTTTCCCTATTACGTACACACTAGATTCTTGTGTAACCGATTTTGCTGCTTTAAATACTTCTTCAGATACATCTGCTTTTACGACCACACCTTGGATAAAGCCAGACCCATCACGTAGCTGTAGAAAGGCAATTTTCCCACTGGAGCGTTTATTAGCAATCCATGCACCAATTTTCACTTCTTGATCAACATATTTATACGTTTCAGCAATTGTCGTTTTAATCAATTTAATACCCCTTCCAAAAACATTTACCAATTAGATTCAAGTCGCCTTTATTATACCCTTCTCTGATTCTCGAGGCAACTTTTCATCATACATAACTCTTGCATGGGAAAAGGAAGTGAAGGGCTCCACTTCCTTTAACGATTACTGCAGTTTATGATTCACAAATTCATGTATTCGACGAACAGCGGCTTCTAATAGGTCCAGTGATGTTGCATAGGATAAACGAATATTTTTCGGAGATCCAAAACCAGAACCAGGAATAACAGCTACCTTCGCTTCTTCTAATAAACCTTTTACAAACGCATCAACATCTTCATAACCTGTAAGCTTTGCTGCTTCTTCTACGTTAGGGAATAGATAAAAAGCACCTTGTGGTTTAATACATGTGAAACCTGGAATAGCTACTAATTGTTGATAGATAATATTTAAACGTTCTTCAAACGCATTTTTCATTTCTTCTACAGGTTGCTGTGAACCATTATACGCCGCAATCGCGCCGTATTGAGAAGGAGTAGTTGGATTAGACGTACTATGACTTGCTAGGTTTGTCATTGCTTTTATAATGGCTGTATTTCCGGCAGCATAACCAATTCTCCAACCTGTCATTGAATGAGACTTTGAAACGCCATTAATGATAATCGTCTGCTCTTTCAATTCTGGACTGATTTGTGCGATCGAAATATGCTGATGTCCATCATAAGTCAACTTTTCATAGATTTCATCAGAAATAATTAAGATATTATGTTTCAAACAAAACTCACCAATCGCTTCTAGTTCCGGCTTGCTATATAGCATGCCTGTAGGGTTACTAGGTGAATTAATGATCACAGCTTTTGTGCGATCTGTTATAACGCTCTCTAACTGCTGAGGTGTGACCTTATATTCATTTTCTTCAAGACCATCAATAAATACTGGCTTTCCGCCTGCTAGTTTAACTTGCTCTGGATAACTTACCCAATACGGAGTTGGAATAATGACCTCATCACCTTTATTTAAGATGACTTGGAATAAAGTGTATAACGCATGCTTAGCACCACTTGTAACAATAATATCTGACGCTGGAATATCAATCCCTTGATCTTGTTTAAACTTGTTAGAAATGGCTTCTTTGAGTTTTGGTAGTCCTGCAGCTGCAGTATACTTCGTATATCCTTCATTCATTGATTGAACAGCTTCATCAATAATATGCTGGGGTGTATTAAAGTCTGGTTCACCCGCACCTAAACCAATAACATCAATTCCTTGTGCCTTCATTTCTTTTGCCTTAGCTGTAATTGCTAAAGTTGTAGATGGTGTCAGTGATTGCACTCTTTGTGCTAGTTCAAAGTTCATTATCCTAATCCTCCAGAATGTGTAATCTATCATTTTATATATGAACTGACCATGGAATAGTCAGCCGAACCACTTATTTAAAGATTTTCTAATATTTTTAATTCTTCGTTACCTGTCTCATAATCTATTACATAATAATTAAGAAGACCTTCGCCAGTTTTATAGGAAATCTCCCACAGAGGGATAGATTTTTCCATTCCAAGGTTGACAGAAATAATATCAGTGGGATTTTTTTTATTCATTACCTTTTCGATTGCTTCTTCTTTCGAAATCCCATCTTTTTTATTTTTTATGATTACTTCATCCTCAGAATCGGCTGAAACCCATACATACACCTCTTCATCTTCTTTTGTAATTCCATCAATAATGTAATACGTTTCATTACCATTATATAGAGTTACTCTTTTTACGGTCTGTAGATTCGCCTCATTTTCCGCTTTTTCTTTTGCCACTTTTTCCGCTTGATTTATCGGCTCCATCGCTTTTATATAAACTTTTGCCGAAAAACCGATAATGACAACCATAATGGCTAGTACGATGATTAGTATTTTTTTCATTCTTTTCACTACCTATGTACGATATATTGTAAAAACAGCTTTGCTATCATCATCCTTATCCAATGCTAAGCCGAACATTAAATCTTTTTCTTTTAGTGTTCTGTTTAAACTATCAACAATTTTGTATAAATCTGGACTATTTTGAATCGTTACTGTTGATAAGATCTCAATCTTGCTTTCCATCTGTATTTCCTCCTTGACAAGTAAGGCCCATTTTCTTTGTTACGTCTAATAGTATACCAGTAAAAGTGGTTTGCATAAATATTAGACGATTAGTTTTTAAAAATTATAACCATTGTTCAATGATATGAATCGTTTCATTCAAATCACACTCTTTTGCTTCTACAGACGGTATCGATTGTAGAAAAGCTTTTCCATAACTTGCGGTTTTAATTCTTCTATCAAATACAATCACAACACCCCTGTCAGTACTCGAACGAATTAAGCGGCCGAACCCTTGTTTAAAACGAATCACAGCTTCCGGTATGGCGAGCTCTTTAAAAGGATTTCCCCCATCTCTTTTCATCTTTGCGGCTTTCGCACTAGCTACAGGGTCATCTGGCGGTGCAAATGGTAGGCGAACGATAATCAAGCACGATAAGTCTTCTCCAGGAATATCTACACCTTCCCAAAAACTACTTGCGCCTAATAATATTGCTTTATCAAACTTTTGGAAATTTCTTGTCAATCGCGAACGACTACCTCCTGAGATTCCTTGAGCAAAGATCGCATAATCACTAAGAAAGTCCGATTCCTTTATGAGTTGATATGTTTCTTTAAGCATTTCAAATGAAGTGAATAAAATGAGCATACGTCCCTTGGTTACTTCAGCAATGGAAATAATTTGCTCTGCGATACTGGCAATATACTCTTCCATTTTCACCGTTTTTATATCTGGTAAGTCTTTCGGTATAATCATTTTCACTTGTCTTTCATATTGAAATGGTGAAGGGATTTGCTGACTAGTACAAGGTAAACCTTCTAGGCCCAATTCTTTCTCCATATATTGAAACGACTGATTTACGGTCATTGTAGCAGAGGCTAAAACAACGCTTTTTTTCTTGGTAAAAAAGGACTGACTTAGTCGTTCAGAGACATCTAATGGTTCCGCATAAATAGAAGTGACATTCTGAATTGCACGTAAATCAACTTCTACCCAAGATGCTAAGGGGAAATTTTGGCTGTTTTTAAAAAAGAAGTGCAACGAATTGACATAACCTTCTAATTCCCTTACAGCAGATGAGACATCCTCTAATAAAGGCTGCGACTTCTCCGCAATAGGAGATGGTCCATTCTGAATAGCATGTAACCTTGCTGTCAACATTTGTATAACCTCTTTTAGAATAGAAGAAAACCTCTCCACTTGGATGTCAATTTGACGCCCATATTTAGCGATTAGGTTTTGGACATTCATTTTCACTCGCACTAATTTACTCTTCTTAGGACTAGATTTTTGCACAAGCTTCGAAATTAAGTAAAAGAACTCATCCATTTCTCTATGTAAGCTCTCCATCATTTCATTGACCTCAAATGAATGAATAACCTCATTTGAAACACCGACTTCTTCTAGCAATTGCTCAAGCTGAAAGATCCACTCTTTTTGTTCGAATAATCCTAATTTATTAATTGTGAGCCGAACAGTCATAAAATCTAGCATGCGTCCAAAATAAGGAGATGCAGCTTTTACAAAATGATGAGCCTCATCAATAATTGCATATTGATATGATGGCAATATATCATAATCACTGATTGTATCAGAAAGTAACATACTGTGATTCGTAATAATCAATTGTGCTGACTCAGCTTGCTTCTTTGCACGATTATAAAAGTCTTTTTCTCTAAAGTCCTTGTCGTTAATAAATAACATGCGGTTATTTTTAATTTGATTCCAATACAATTGACCGCCACTAGATAAATTAAGTTCGTCGACATCGCCTGTTGTTGTTTCTGTTAACCATACTAAAATTTGCATCTTCGTTAAGCATGTATCATAGTTATCATCATGACTTCTAAGTGTATGAATAAACTTTGCTAAACTAATATAATGATTTCTTCCCTTTAGAATACTTGCCTTGATGGGCATTGGTATCATTTGCGTTAGTAAGGGTAAGTCCTTCTGAAGCAATTGATCTTGAAGTTGAGTTGTGAAGGTACTAATCACGATTCTTTCGTTTTCCTGCAAAGAAAAAATAATCGAAGGAAGTAAATAAGCCAATGATTTACCTACACCAGTTCCTGCTTCAATAAGTGAATGTTGTTCGGAAATAAATGCCTTATAAACGGCATCCATCATCTGATATTGTCCCTCTCGTGATTCAAAAGGTTTGAACACTTTTTGCAAATAAGCTTCTTTTTCTTCTTTTGTATAAGGATACAAGATACCAGATTTGTTTAATTTCCCTACTTGCTTGTTTTGACTTTTACGAAGAGCGATCCCATGATTAATTTCTAAATTGCTAGGAAGGGATTGATGGCTCTCCTCTTTCCATTGAATCCAATCATCTAAATATAAATCTAAGTCACTTTTTAAGCCAAAGGAAATCTCTTTTAATTGTTTCAAAGTAAGCAATGGTAAGCTTTTCATTTTCTGTTCTAATATTAAAAGTAATTCTGCTGTTACATAAGCATCGCTATCCGCTTGATGTGGTCTCTCATGAGAGAGCCCTAAGTTTAGCGATAAATCAGATAGCTTATAGCTATCCTCACTTGGTAAAAAAATCCTTGCCAGTTCAACTGTATCTATAATTGGGCCATAAAAACCTGCTAAACCAGCCATTTTAAACTCTTCCTGTAAAAACGATAAATCAAAAAGGACATTATGTGCAACGAAGTAGGCACCTTCAAGCATTTGCTCCACTTTCTTGGCAATCTCTGAAAATTTAGGTGCAGAGGCCACCATTTCGTCTGTTAGTCCGGTTAGTTCTTCTATAAATGGAGGGATACTGTGACTTGGTTGTACAAGTGAAGCGTACTGTTCAGTTATCTGTCCATTTTCAATCACTACTGCTGCTAATTGTATAATTTGATCACCCTTTTTAGGTGAATTTCCTGTTGTTTCTAAATCTACGACAACATATTTATTACTCATGGTTACACCTCGAACATTCTGTCACACAAAACGTTATCATAAAAAGGATAAAAGAGAAAGTTATCTTTCTTTATTTCGCAAATGAGGGTTTTAATCATCAAAAAAATACCTTTGTTTATAGTAAATAAATATAATAAATTTGCATAACCTTATCAATTTACACCCTACCAAATGAGCATTTACTCCTCTTCTGAATACTTTTGCAAATTGTACATTTTATCTTCTTATTCACTCACATTTTTTAAGAATATCTCACTAATCTCTTCCCAGTTATCAAGAAATGATTCCCTGTTCAGTTGATCCAGTTCAAGATAAAGATTACGTGCTTCTTTATCGACTTGTAAATAGTATGCCCGATAGTTTTCATCTAAGCGTAAGAAAACATCGGTATCTATCTTGTTTTCCTCATTTAAATAATTGATAGCCAATTGTAGATTTTTACGCTCTCTATTCATCTTTTCCTGCTCTTTTTGATGCCAGTCATTTAATTGTTTTTGCACCGTTTTATTAAGATTATTAATGGCATCATTGCTATTTCTATGCCATTCTGACCATACTTCAGCCATTTCCGTGGTTCGTTTAAATTCTGCCTTTAGATCCTCTTGATTTTGGACATTAATAAACTGTCCATTTGCAGCCCTTGCCATTTCTTTCAATTGCGTTAAACCATCGTTATTAACTTGATAGCCAATGATTTGAACGACTGGACTTAAGTTAGAATCACTCAGTTTTTCCATTGCCTGTACAGGATTTCCTCCACAAGTTTCGATTCCATCACTCACAAGATAAATAATATTCGTATTCTCTGAACCATCATGTGATTCTAAATTAACCATTGCTTGTTCAACTGCTTTTGTCATTGGTGTCCATCCAGCTGGATTAAATTTACCTAGGGCATTTGTAAACTCTTTACTATCATAGGCTGAAAGAGAATACACTTGTTCTACGGTACTGCATGAAACCTCTTTATCTGCTTCATCTCCTGTTCCTTTATGTCCATATACAGTTAATGAAACTTTCGCTTTTTCTGGCAAACTATCAACAAATTGATTAATCGCTTCTTTTGCAAGTCCCATTCTTGTTTTTCCATTTTCTAGAGCACCCATACTACCACTAGCATCAAGTAATATAGCTACATTATAATTTTTCTTTAATTGGCTTTCCTCTTCAGTAACGGTTGGATCTGCAAATTTCATTGCTTGCCATTGATTAATCGGTACATTTGGCATACTTAAATTCTCTTTAAATAGGGAAAAGATTTCACGTTCATAGGCATCAATCTCTTCTTCTGTAGCCTCCATCGTAATAGAGGGTAGCTGATCAAGTGCCGACTTTACTTCATTGGAAAATTCCTTCATCGCCCATTCCCCTGTGTAACCATAGTCAACTGATTCCTTAAACGATTGGGGAATAGGTAACAAAGTTTGAGAAACTGGATTTTCTTCATCTTTTATATCATTTGCTTTATCTGCTACAGCCTCAATTGATTTATCCTCATCTATAACTTCTTCTTTTTTTGTCTCTTCGTTACTACATGCAACAATGATAAATATCGACAACACTGCTAATGCAAATAAAAACGCGGTTTTTTTCACCTTGATCGTCTCCTTCAATGGTTTATTTCTCTTTATCCCTTCATACTCATACGAATTATTTTACCATTATTAACTAAAACTGTTGTCATTTTGTACAAAAAGAAACTATGAAAATAACAAGTCTGCAATGACCCCTTTC
This sequence comes from Cytobacillus kochii, assembly GCF_044790165.1. Classification (NCBI taxonomy): domain Bacteria; kingdom Bacillati; phylum Bacillota; class Bacilli; order Caryophanales; family Bacillaceae; genus Cytobacillus; species Cytobacillus kochii. Next base: position 2,911,275 of record NZ_CP085254.1, read on the forward strand.
GGCTAATAATAAATTAGTAACCATTTGTGTCGATAAACACAATAAAATAAAAAGCACAAACAAATCCTTTTTAAAACAGAATTTGTTCGTGCTTATTCAATCAAGCATTTTTCTCAAACAGTTCAGGCATTTTCACAAAATCGTACTAGCTGGTTCCTGGTGAAGCATATCAATTATTTGATTATCTGCTCCCATAATCGCTACTTTTGGTTGATGACCTTTGAGTTTTTCCTCCGCTACTTGAGCATATGAAATGATAATCACAATATCCCCTTGTTGCACGAGACGTGCGGCAGCGCCGTTAACACAAATAACACCACTCCCTCTTTCACCAGGGATAATATACGTTTCGAATCTTGCTCCATTATTATTATTAACGATTTGTACCTTCTCATTTGGTAACATATCAACAGCATCTAAAATATCACTATCAATCGTAATACTGCCGACGTAGTTTAGGTTCGCTTCTGTTACTGTTGCTCTATGAATTTTGCCATTCATCATTGTTCTGTACATATTAAACCCTCCTCTATGACCTCATGCTGTAATGATGATATTATCGATTAAGCGGGCATTGGAAAATTTCACGGCCAACGCAATAATGATTACACCGTTAACTTCATTGCTTGGTTGTAATTCTGGATAAGAAAGAATTTCAATATAATCGACTTCACCACTTGTCTTCTCATGGAGCATTGTTTTCATCACTTCAATTATACGAGCTGTATTTCTTTCTCCTTCTGTGATGATTGCTTCCGCTGCCTGTAAACTCTCAAAAAGCACAGCCGCCTCTTTGCGTTCTATTTCTGTTAAAAATACATTTCTTGAGCTCTTTGCCAAGCCATCACTTTCTCTCACCGTATCCACCGCAATGAGTTCAATCGGAAAATTTAAATTTTTTACAAGCAAATCTATTACTGCAAGTTGTTGTGCGTCTTTTTTACCGAAGTAAGCTCTTTCCGGCTGAATAATATTAAATAATTTAGAAACAACCACCACAACACCGTCAAAATGTCCAGGTCTAGAAGCACCACAAAGTCTTTCTGTTCTTTCTTCAACATGCATTGTTATCGCTTGCTTCTGCGGATACATTTCTTCTGCTGTTGGATGAAACAGGTAATCTACCTTCACTTCTGCTGCTAATTGCATATCTCTGTCTAAATTCCTCGGATAAGTGGCCAAATCTTCATTTTCTCCGAACTGTAGCGGATTTACAAAAACACTCATGACGACTATATCATTCTGTAAACGTGCTTTTTTAGCTAGTGTTAAGTGGCCTTCATGCAAATAACCCATAGTCGGGATAAGCCCAATTGATTTCCCTTCTCTTTGGAAGTCTTTGATGATTTTCTGCATTTCTTTGATGCTTGTCACTTTTTTCATTTCTTTCCTCCGTAGAGACTTAAAAGTTCTTCTTCTTTCATATTAAAAGAATGGCTATCCTCTGGAAATTGTCCACTCTTAACCTCTTTTACATACGCAGAAATGGCTTCTTCCATCATTTCTCCACTATTTAAATAGCGCTTAACAAACTTTGGTACCCGCTCCACGCCATATGTGAGAATGTCGTGGTACACAAGTACTTGCCCATCTGTATGCACACCCGCACCAATCCCAATTGTCGGGATATTTAAGATTAATGATACTTCTTTAGATAGCTGTTGCGGCACACATTCAAGAACAAGAGCAAAAGCCCCCGCCTGTTCACATTTTCTTGCATCATTGATTAGTTTTTGGGCTGCTTTTGCATCTTTACCCTGTACTTTATAACCACCTAACACACCAACTGATTGTGGTGTTAAACCTAAATGTGCGACAACTGGTATACCTGCATTTGTCATTGCAGCAATTTTATCTATTACTTCATCTCCACCCTCAACCTTAACTGCATGAGCACCAGTTTCTTGAATCAGGGTTTTCGCATTTATGAGCGCATCTTCCATGGAAATATGGTAGCTCATAAACGGCATATCTACCACGATAAAAGTGTCTTTTGCCCCGCGCTTCACAGCTTTAGCGTGGTGAATCATATCATTCATTGTGACCGGAATCGTTGAATCATAACCTAATACAACCATTCCTAGTGAGTCGCCGACAAGAATCATATCGACATTAGCTTGCTCTGATAATTTAGCCTGTGGAAAATCGTATGCCGTGAGCATGGCTATTTTCTCACCTTTACTTTTCATTTTCAAAAAATCAGTCGTTTGTTTCATCCTACTTCCTCCTTTTTTAATAGGAAGAGGTGATGATCTACTGATAATGAGAAAGACATAAAAATAACCTTCTACAAAAAAAGTGCAGAAGGATAGTGTATGTTCTCATTATTAAACTCATCCCTCTGTCCTGGTCCTAAATGGATCTAGGCAGATTTCGCGTATAAATGATGGTCAAACAGGTGCAGTTCTTACCGATACTGCCCACACAAAGTATATCAATAATTGTGTTAACTTTCTATAAAAAATATCTATTATTCTAAATCAATATCTGCAGAATAAATTTGATGTCGCACACCAGCCTCATCTTCTAAAAGCAATATGCCTTCATCTGTAATTCCTATCGCTTTACCCGCTATGGTACCAGATAGTGTACGCGCTTTTATATTTTTTCCTATACTAATGGCATAACTTTCCCATAAAATTCTTATCGGTTGAAAACCATTCTGTAAATAAAGTTGATAAAGTTTTTCGAGGTTGAATAAAAGTGTTTGAATAATTTGTGCGCGCGAAATTTCTTCTTTCTTTTCAATTGCAAGGGAGGTGGCGATAGGTTGAATCTCCTCGGGGTAGTCTTCTAATTTCTGATTCACATTAATACCAATTCCCATAATTATAGAAACGATTCGATCTGCATCTGCTTGCATCTCTGTTAATATCCCTGTTACTTTTTTACCATTAATCAACACATCATTAGGCCATTTAATTTCAGCTGTTAAACCGGTCACTTCCTCGATTGCCTGAACAACTGCAACAGCCGCAATAAGTGTTAATTGGGGTGCACGATGAGGGGGAAGCTGTGGCCTAAGAATGACGCTCATCCAAACACCCGTATATTTAGGGGATATCCATTTTCGGTCCATTCTCCCTCTACCGCTAATTTGCTCTTCTGCTACTACAATCGTACCTTCACATGCACCATCTGTTGCTAATTGATGGGCTACTTTTTGTGTGGAGTCCACTGATTCCTCATAATGGATATGACTACCAAGTACATTTGTTTTCAAACCATAACGTATTTCATCAGCAATCACTTTTTTGGGTGTAGCAATGATGCGATATCCTTTTCTTCTCACCGCTTCAAATTCAAACCCTTCTTTCCGAAGATTCTCTATATGCTTCCACACTGCTGTGCGTGAACAACCGAGTAAATCTGCAATAGCTTGCCCGGACAAATAATCATCTTGGTGAGTCGTGAAGGCATTTAATAACTTCTTCCTTATTTCTGATTCCATTGAAACAGCCACTCCCTGATATCTTCTTTATTATTTTGTAATTCTCCAAGTATAATTGCTTCCTCAACTTTTGCTAATAATTCCTTTAGCCAAGGGCCAGCTGATTGTTGACTCCAAGTGATAATATCATTGCCATTGACTGCTAATTGTTTTCTTGAAGTAATCGACAATTTGCTATACATTTCAACTAAATGATCAGGATATTCTACTCTTTCATGATTGTATACTTGATGAAGTTTTTCAGCACTCACTGCTACTGATAAACCACTGTGGTAAATTGTAGTAGCTTGAAAAGGTGTTGAAAGTCTTTTTTGGAACCACTGATATAGATTGAGTATTTCTTTCATGTCTTTACTTGACATCTTCCATTCTTTTAATCCTAACTTTGCTTCATGCTCATTTAATTGAAAAACCTTTAAGAGCAGAACCCATATTTCAAGCAAGGATAATGATTGAAGAGGATAAGTGACGAGCTGATCAAGTCCCTTCTCCTTTTGCGAAAGCATTGGTAAATAGTGATGCAAGTTTGAGTCTTGCAGAAGCGTCAAGGCATCTACTCGATAGTCTCCTTGTAATAATTTATTAAATTCAACAAGCTTCCTTTCAACTGCCACATGTTGCAGTAGATGGGCTTTCTTTTTTAATGCATCATATGTTCCTTCTTCGAGCAGGAAACCTAATTGACTTTTAAAGCGAAGCGCTCGCATCATTCTTAAGGCATCCTCATTAAAGCGTTCTTCACTTGAACCAACGGTCTTTATTTCTCTATTTTGAATTGATTCCCTTCCAGCGAAGGGGTCAATTAATTCACCATTTTTATCCATAGCAATGCTATTCATAGTAAAGTCTCTTCTCTGTAAATCTTCCTTTAAATGACGGATAAAACGGACTTCATCTGGTCTTCTAAAGTCACTATACGTTGACTCTGCCCTATATGTTGTTACTTCATATGCTTCACCTTTTAGGAGAATAAGTATGGTACCATGCTCAATACCTACATCAACCGTTTTAGAAAAAATCGCTTTCATTTCAATCGGTGTAGCAGATGTAGCGATATCTACATCTGCTATTTCACGACCAATTAGAAGATCCCTCACTGCACCACCGACAAAATAAGCTTCATAACCTGCTTCCTCAAGCTTTTCAACAATCGGAATAGCTCTTTGAAAAATTGGTTTCATCATTTCGCCTCACTTAATAGATCAAAATAAAGCTGCTCGTATTGTGAAACAATCTTATCGGCATGGAAACTTGTCAGTACAGATTCTTTTGCTTGTAATGATAATTTTGTATGTAATTTTTCATCTTGTAAAATATCTAATGCGACTGCTGCAATACTTTCTATATCACCCAGTTCACAAATATAGCCATTCACACCATCTTGGATAACTTCCGGAATCCCTCCAACATTTGTCCCTATACATGGTACATTGCATGCCATTGCCTCAAGTGCGACTAAACCAAAGCTTTCCTTTTCGGACAATAAAAGCATCAAGTCACTAATGGAATAAAGTTCCGCTAAGTTGTCTTGTTTGCCAAGAAAAATGACTTGGTGTTTTAAGGATAATTGGTCTACTAATTTTGAAATATCACTCATCTGTGGACCATCACCTACAAGTAGGAGCTTAGCTTTTATATGTTCGGCAATTTTAGCAAACGAACGCACGACATCATCTACCCTTTTTACACCACGAAAGTTAGACACATGAATAATAACCTTCTCGTCTTCAGCTATTTGAAATTCTTCTTTCAAGTAATCTACATCTTTTTTTACATATTCACGCTCATCAATAAAATTGTATACGGGAACAATTTTTTTCTGTGGATTGATTAAGTCGTAAGTTTGTGCAATTAATGCATTGGAAACAGCAGTAACACGATCCGATTGTTCAATTCCAAACTTTATTGCATCAGTTAATGATGAGTCATAACCAAGAACCGTAATATCTGTTCCATGCAAAGTTGTAACGATTTTAACATCCCGCCCGCTCATTTGCTTCCCTAATATGGCACAGATCGCATGTGGCACCGCATAATGTACATGAAGTAAGTCAAGATTTTCTCTTTTAATGACTTCTGCCATCTTGCTTGCTAACGCGATGTCATAAGGCGCATATTGAAAAACGGAGTATTGATTAACCTCTACTTGATGGTAAAAAATATTATGATATATCTTATTTAAACGAAAAGGAATGCTTGAAGAAATAAAGTGTATTTCATGTCCTCTTTCTGCCAGCATTTTTCCGAGTTCTGTGGCAATTACCCCTGATCCACCAACAGTCGGATAGCAAGTAATCCCTATTTTAAGTTTTCTATTCATTCTTACACTCCAAATAAATCGTTTTCGATCATCAAAGGTTTTTTCACCATAAAACCTTCTGCATATTTAACACCAACTTGCTGTCCAAATAGGCGTTCTCTAGCTTCAACCATTTCCACATAGCCATTTGTTAACGGAGTATCGACAGCTCCCTCCGTTTTCGTGAATTGACTTTGGTAAGCGTTTAAACTGGCGATCTTTTTGTCTATTGTTGATGTAATATCTATCATAAAATCAGGTTGGTGAAATCCATTAATCATATAATAGTAAAAGCTTTTCACTTTATGATCCGTTTGATACTCATTCGTTTGATATTTACGAATACCTGCAGAAAAGACTGCTTCCTCGACAATTTTCGTTGCATTCGCATGATCTGGGTGCCTATCTATTTCATATGGTGCAAAGACAATTGTCGGCTGATACTTCCTAATTATTTCTACTACCTGTTTGATACGCTCACTTGTTAAAAATAACTGTCTATCACCTAAATGAAGTCCTTCTCTTACAGACACATTTAATATTCGCCCTGCTGCAATTGCTTCTGTTTTCCTCAGAGTAGGATTACCGTTAGAAGACAACTCGGCTTCTGTTAAATCGCAAATCCCTACTTTATAACCTTTTTCCACATACTTCGCTATTGTTCCTGACATGCCGATTTCTACATCATCGGCATGCGCTCCGAAAGCAAGGATATCAAGCTTTATTTCGTTCATTTCTATTCACTCTCTTTTATAATTTCTCTCCAGGAAAAATCTCCTCGTTCAAGTCCTTTTATTAAGACTTCCGCTGTGCCCATATTTGTCGCTAAGGGTACAGCGTAAACATCACATAATCGGATTAACGCCGTAATATCTGGTTCATGTGGTTGTGCGGTGAGCGGGTCTCGAAAAAACAAGACGAGATCCATTTTATTTTGCGCAATCATACTTCCAATTTGCTGATCCCCACCCAGTGGTCCAGATTGAAAACGATGCACAGTTAGATTAGCTTCCTGCTGTAACCTTAAACCCGTCGTACCAGTTGCAAATAATTGGTGCTGTGAAAGAATAACTTGATACGCTTTAGAAAAATTCACAATATCATTCTTCTTTTTATCATGAGCAATTAATGCAATGTTCATCGGCACCGCCTCCATACTTACTCCATAATATTTTCTAATCCGTAAACTAACGTATCAATTTTAACTACAGTATCGACAGCTAATGCTACACCACTCATGAATGATTCGCGATTGTATGAATCATGGCGAATTTGCAGTGTTTGTCCACTAGAACCAAACATTACTTGTTGATGTGCAATTAAGCCAGGAAGTCTAACGGAGTGAATATGCATTCCATCAAAATCCGCCCCACGAGCTCCAGCTAGCGTTTCCTTTTCATTAGGATGTCCTTGCTGCTTACTCTCTCTTACATCACGAATCATCTCAGCTGTTTTAACAGCAGTGCCAGATGGCGCATCTAATTTTTGATCATGATGCATTTCAATAATCTCTACATCATTAAAGTACTTAGCTGCCATTTGAGAAAACTTCATCATAAGCACAGCACCAACAGCAAAGTTTGGCGCAATAATCGCACCTAAACTGGTATCATGACATAAATCCTCTAGTTCTTGTAAGTTCTCTTTGGTAAATCCAGTTGTACCAACAACTGGTCTCACTCCATAAGTAAGCGCTGTTTTCGTATGATGCATACCAACTTCAGGCGTGGTTAAATCAATAAGAACATCACACGCTTCATTTTTAAAACATTTTTCTATATCAGAATAAACAGGAACATCGATTCCCTCAAAACCTTTAAAATCACTTAAAATGCCACCATCATTTTTATGATCTACAACTGCTACTAATTCATAATTATCTTTGTTCTGAACTAACTTAACTGCCTCACTCCCCATTCTACCTCTTGGACCTGCAATCACGATTTTAATTGTGTTCATTATTTTTTCCCCCTTCTTCAATACGTGTCCATCTATCTTTATCGCGCGTTTGAAACTTGTGCATTACTTGGTCATGCGCTTTTGCTAAATCTATATTTAGAGAATTAGCAAGACAAATTAAAACAAAAAGCATGTCTCCCATTTCTTCTTCTATTGCCTTTTCTTTTTCTGTACTCTTTTTTGGTTTTTCACCATATGTATGATTGACTTCTCTTGCCAGCTCCCCTAATTCCTCTGTCAATCTTGCCACCATAGCAAGTGGACTAAAATACCCCTCTTTAAATTGCCCAATATAGGTATCTACTTCCCTCTGTAATTCTTCCATCGACTTACTCATTGCTTCTCACCTCATATACATACCTTTTCAAATCATTTTATTCACACTCTCCATGTTAGCTAAACATAGCCATTTTTACAATTCCTATCGTTTAATTCTTTATTTCTGTCCCATAAAAATAGTCTATGTATGAGAGAATGTGCTGCCTTGCTCCCCTATCAAGTGTGATTGCTTATCCTCTATTGAATCTATATAATGAGATGGCAAGTAATATATTTCATCATTTCGGAGGGCACTGTGAATGTTTGGATTGAAAATTAAGAATATTATCCTTATTCTGTTTGGCGCTAGTATATTCTCTTTCGGTATTGTTCACTTTAATATGCAAAACAACTTAGCAGAAGGTGGCTTTACAGGTATCACGCTCTTATTGTATTTCCTATTTGATTGGAATCCATCTTATACGAATTTGATATTAAATATTCCTTTATTTTTTATAGGATGGAAACTACTAGGTAAAAAAGCATTTATCTATACGATTATTGGTACGCTAGGCGTTTCTCTTTTCCTTGAAATATTCCAAAGATATCAAATACATATGCCATTAAAGAATGATCTTACTTTAGCTGCACTGTTCGCAGGTGTTTTTATCGGTGTTGGTCTCGGTATAATTTTCAGGTATGGTGGAACTACGGGTGGCGTTGATATTATTGCACGACTTGTTAATAAGTATACCGGTACTTCCATGGGTAAAACGATGTTTGTGTTTGACTTTTGTGTGATTGCATTATCACTGATTTTTTATCTCAAATATTATGAGGCAATGTATACTCTAGTTGCCGTTTTTGTTGGCGCGAAAGTGATTGACTTTATCCAAGAAGGAGCTTATTCTGCAAGAGGTGCAATGATTATCTCTGAGAAAAATGAAGAGATATCAGCGAAAATTCTCTATGAAATGGAGAGAGGAGTCACAGTTTTAAAAGGTCGAGGGTCTTTTACTAAGCTGGATCGTGAAGTATTATATTGCGTAGTAGCTAGAAATGAACTAACTAAATTGAAGAACCTTATCCATTCAGTTGATCCTAATGCATTTGTCACCGTATCACAAGTGCACGATGTCTTAGGAGAAGGATTCACATTGGATGAAAACAAAAAACCTTTAGAACGCTGAGATTACTAAAAACTAACAAAAAGCAACTACCTCAAGTGAGCAGTTGCTTTTACATTTAAAATATATTAATCATCATTGTTCATGCCAATAAAAGCAAGAACAAAACGCAGTAATTCCATAACAGCGATAACTGTTGCCGCTACATAAGTTAGAGCTGCTGCATTTAATACCTTTTTAGCGCCAGACTCTTCATCATTTCTAATCACACCCGAGCTTACCATAACATTGAGTGCTCTAGATGAGGCGTTAAACTCAACCGGTAATGTAATTACCTGGAATAATACCGCTGCAGCAAAGAAAATGATACCAAGTAACATCATACCAGTAAATTGAAACAACAATCCTCCTAAGATGAAAAAGAAGGATAAGTTAGAGCCAATGTTTGCAACTGGAACAAGCGCATGTCTAAAGCGTAAGAAAGCATAGTCTTCAGCATCTTGAATGGCATGACCCACTTCGTGTGTCGCCACTGATACGGAAGCAATGGAAGATCCATAATAATTATCCTCAGATAATCTCACGGTCTTATCCCTCGGATCATAATGGTCTGAAAGTTGCCCCTTTACTGGTTCGATAGAGACATTATAAAGCCCATTTTCATCTAAAACTTTTCTAGCCGCTTCTGCTCCAGTCATATTTGAAGAAGTAGATATTTGTAAATGTTTCTTATACGTCTTCTTCAAGTACATTTGAATAGCAATCGGGACAATCATAATAATGATAAAGTAAATCAAAAACGACATAGGTGAACCTCCTAATAAAGTATAAGCTTCTCATCTACATGTGCATCATGTAGACAAACACTGGAAGAAATATTCACATACTAAGCTAAAAGCTTTTAGTTAGTCACTCAGTATGACAGAATGGCTTTGTAAATAGTGAAAACACGACTTTACATGGATGCTTGTTTCTAAAAAAAACTTGATAATTGGTACATTCTTGCTTACAAACAATTCAAAAAAAAATGGGTAGCTTCGTCTCTAGATGCCTCAAGATGAAAGTCCATTTTTCCTGCCATCTCATTCTCCCATTGCCTTTTCCTTCTTTAATCTACCTTAAGGAAAAGCTTATCATGTTTATGCTTTGATTTCATTTTACCTTTTTCTTATAAGACAATTCAAGCGTTTAGCCTTAGCTCTCTGGATTTTTTTCTTTTTTCTTTCCGCCCTTATATTTTTTAAAACCGACATACGAAAGCGTTAATATAATAATACTTCCAGTTGAAATAATTACCCACCAAAGTGATGGATCAGCTTCATCATCCGTAATTGTATCGAAAATATCTTCTAGCTCACTATTCAATAATTCTAGTTCTCTTTTACCTTCTTCTTTCACCATTACATCTCGACGATATTGATCAATATATTGAATGCGTGTATGCAATTGTTGAATAGTTGCTGGCTCTACTTCTAATTTTAATGAAGGGTAAATTGTATCATAAAGAGAGAGAAAGGTATTGTACTGTGTATGAAAGCTCTCGCTATCACCCGCTTCTATTGACTCCCTTACTTCCCCAAGTGTACTTAACATCGGTCCTTTCATTTCATGCCACATCGGTTCTTTTGCAGGAGATAGGGCGTCCATTAATATCCGAAGTTTGGTTGCTTTTTGTACTTTCGACTCATACGAGCTTTGTTCTTTCTTTATTTCTTCAACTACTTCTTGGTGAACAGATGTGACAGTTCTCAAACTTTCCCTCGTTATCGCAGTTGATGTGCTTGTAGCCAATACAAATTGGTCTGTGAAATAATTCAACATTCTACTAGCCTCTTCATATTTTTGCGCTTTAACCAAGTGTAGAACTTCATCTGATAATAGATCCAATTGATTCATCATGCCATCGTCATTTTCTGTCTCTGCTACTATCATGTAAGGGAAAATGAGTGCAATAACTAAAATAATAGCCACAACTCTCCATTTCATACGTACCTGTCCTCCTTATCGGATTGCTAATAGCATTGTATGACGATGTGGACAAGGTTAGACCATTAATCAATAGATTTATCTACGAAACACTAGAAGCAATATTGGCAATAAAGAGGAAATAAAACCAGAAGACTTCTATTGGAAGTTCTAACTTTATTTTTCTATTGATAGGCTATGTTAATCTTTGTTGTTGATATTCGTTATAATCGAACAAACAGGCTATGAATAAGCTATGAATAGCGAGGTTGGTGATGAAGGTGAAGGTAACTGATATTTTAAAAGCAATTCCTAAACTAAATCCAGCTGAGAAACACCGATTAAGAGAATACCTAATTGAAAAACTTACTGCATCATCTAAGGAGATAAAAGGAAGACAGCCTCGTAAGCGTGGTGGTGCTGCAAAGAAACGTGGCATAAGCAAAGAACAAGTATGTGTTCTAGTCGCAACAGATCGTGATAAATTAGCAATTATCACGTACATTGGGTATGGATAGAATAACCAAAGGGAATTTAGATAAAGCAATTGGGCATAAGCTTTCAAAAGGTAATGTATGATGTACTGATGCCTGGAGAGCTTTTAAAGTTTACGCGAATGAAAAGGGAATGGAAATATATCAATTCAAATCAGATGGAAAAGTACGCACAAAAGGTCTTTATCACATTCAGAACGTAAACAATTATCAAGAAATGCTAAAAGGTTGATACAACGTTTTAACGGTGTGGCAACCAAATATTCAGAAAATTATCTCACTTGGTTTCAAGTCTTAGAAAGCATACAGTATCAAAACAATGTACATTAAAGTTAAGTAATTCACGATATAGAAATTATTTTCATTCGGCAAACGGCCAATTAAGGGAGAAAGGATTGTTTTTACTAATAATTGAGACTGGAGAGAGTAGGTGGTTTCATTGTTTAGGTCAGCAGTATATTTGGTACACCTATTAATATTCATATTCGTAGCTCTTTTTGGTATAGGTCCAATGTTTAGCATTGCAGCACCAGACCCAGACCGAGCCGCAATTTATAATTGGGGTTGGGGTTCATTGATTGGTATTTTTATGTTTCTTGTGTTGGTATCTGCTTATGTACAGTTAAGGATAAAAAAAGTTTGGGTGTTTTTAATATCCGTAATAGGCTTGATTGCTTTTTTTATTCTCACTTTACTATACATATACCCTTTCGTTATGAATTTTTTTTAGAATTAACAAGGTAACAAGTGTTTAATTAACGGTTGGGATAATAGAAGAAGCAAACATTAAGCAATAGAACTTCCATTACTTGGAAGTTCCTTTGTTTTCTATAACTATCAACATTAATTTTTAACATAACCTATTGATAAAAGGTTATTGATGAATGGAGGGCATTTTTAGCTGATATCGCCCTTTTCGAATACATAATAGATAGGTCAGACCTAAAGAAAATAGGCTAAGCCAGAAAGTAAAATAACCGATTTGCGGAATATATTCATTAAGTACAGAATATCTCGGTAACATAAAGAAAACGTAGTCAATCACATCATTATGCAAAGTCCAAATAGCAGCAATTATAAGATGCCAAGCTTTTATGCGATAAAAAGGGGCATAGAGCACACCTTGTACAGCCATAGCACCATGGGAAATAATAAGCATGAGTGCCGTTATCTCCACTTCACCTGTCACTTGGAACACAAGTAAATTCATCACCACTGCCCAGATACCGTATTTCACAAGTGTAACAATTGCGAGTGCTTCAAAAATAGGCCAATTTCTACCTAATAAAAAAGCAATAAGAACAATAACGAAAAACAAACTAGCAGTTGGACTATCAGGAACAAATGGAAGGAATATTGCTGGTGTATCAACTAATTGCCACATATACCAATCGTAACCATATACAGTCCCGGCAATATTGATGATTAATAGAAGAATTAAAAAGCTTCGATTACCCAATATCGTATATATTTGTTTCATAGACTACCTCACTTACTACTTTTTATGTACGATACGAAAAGAAGCTGACAACTGCTGGTCAGCTTCTTTTTCACTTTATTCAGATTCTATACTGTCGATAAATTCGACCACTTTATCAAGTTCTTCATCACTACCTGTGAATATACCTGCTGGCATAGCTCCACGGCCGTTTTGAATCACATCTTTAATCTCTTCAGGTGATAATTCAACATCGATTAAAGCAGGTGCACCTGCACCACCTTGCAATTCATTACCGTGGCAAGTTAAACAAGTATTCGCTTCCATGAGCTTATACCCCTCTGCCTCGGTATCGACTTCAGCATCTGCGACGATTTTTCCTTGTTCTGCTGCAGCCTCCCAGTCATGGTGAGCAACTGATTCCCATGTTAGGAAGGTAACCCCCGCCAATGCAAGTAACATAAAACCTGTGGCAAAAGGACGTTTTGATGGTCTACGTTCAGGACCGCGATCGATAAATGGCGCCAATGCAAGTGCACCAAATACTAATCCTGGAATAATAAATGCACCAATAACATTATATGGTCCTGATGCATATGTGTATTTTAGCAATTGATATAAGAATAAGAAATACCAGTCTGGTAGCGGAATATAAGCTGTATCACTCGGATCCGCGATTTTTTCAAGCGGTGGTTCGTGCGCAATTGTTAAACATAAGAAACCTACTAGGAAAACGGCTCCTACCATCCATTCTTTCAGTAAGAAGTTTGGCCAGAAAGCTTCTGTTTTGCCTGGATATTCCGAATAATCTTTCGGAATGAAAGTCTTACGTTCAGCAGATATACGGGAATCACCTACGAATTTCATTCCTTTTCCGCGATGCATGTAATAATTCCCCTCCTTTTAATAGAAGATTTCATTTTACAATGGACCAGAAATACCTTGTTTACGAATCATAATAAAGTGAGCAGCCATTAAGCCAAATAATACTGCTGGTAGGAAGAAAACGTGAATGGCGAAGAATCGTGTTATCGTTTGAGCTCCGACAATAGATGCGTCCCCAGCAATAAGTGTTTTTAACATTTCACCAATAAATGGAGTTGATTCGACAATTTGAATGGTAACTTTTGTTGCAAATAAAGCTTTCATATCCCATGGTAATAGATAGCCTGTTAATCCAAGTGCTAACATTACAAAGAATATTCCTACTCCAACGAGCCAGTTTAATTCACGTGGTTTTTTGTAAGCACCTTGGAAGAATACGCGTAAAGTATGTAAGAACATCATAACAATAACTAAGCTAGCTCCCCAGTGATGCATGCCACGAACAATTTGTCCGAATGCTACATGGTTTTGTAAATAATACACAGACTCCCAAGCATTTTTGATATCTGGAACATAGTACATCGTTAAGAACATTCCAGACAAGATTTGAATGACAGTTACAAAGAACGTTAGACCTCCGAAGCAGTAAACAAACGCCGAAAAGTGATGCGCTGGGTTTACATGCTCAGGTACTTCATGGTCAGCAATATCTCGCCAAATTGGCGTAATATCCAAACGTTCATCAACCCAATCATAAATTTTATTGAACAATGATTACGCCTCCTTATCGCGGTTCTGCCTTACCTAAGTGTAAGAACCCATCTACTTCTTTTGTTGGAAAAACATCAAGTGCTGCAATTGGTGGTGTACCTGGAACATTTGTACCATCTTTTGTATAAAGACCTCCGTGACAAGGACAATAGAAATGATTTTCATTTGCCTTATCTCCATTCCAGTTAACTGTACAACCTAAATGTTTACATACAGGTGATAATGCGACAACTTTATCATTCTCATCTTTGTAAACCCATGCAGTTCCAGTTTCTTCCGAAGAATACCAGCCATCTTGTTGTTCAAACGAATAGTCAACCCTAGTAGGCTCTGTTGTTAGGTCAGCAACCTTCTGATTTGTTGCAATAAAATCGCTTTCACCTTTCTTTTGTAGGACCGGATCTACTGCAAACCGCACCATAGGTAACAACATTCCTGCTGCCATGAACCCGCCTACACCTGTGAGTGTGTAATTAAGGAATTGACGTCTTGTCACACGATTTTTGCTCATACTTTTCCCCCCTCTATTATGAAGTTAAGTCCAACGGACAAAGTTCAACACAATATAAAACTAGGACATACCAATGATATATCAATCTTTATGGAAGGTCAATATAATCCTTCACTGAATCATCACAACTATGAGATTTATGTGACTCTTCAATCATTATTCTGCCATTTCTTCACAAATACATTCAGTAATTGTTTTACCTGATCTTCTAAAATTGAAAGCTTGTACTGATCATCCATGTTATCAAGCGGAATTGAAGGCATCCAAATTAACCCTCCATCTAACTGTTCTTCTACAGTTTTCCAATCACTATCAGAAGTTATGTAAAAAATATGTTTAAAATCTTGAGAAATTAATTCTTTTTCCCATTCTATTAAATCTGCAAGCCGTTTTTCCTCAGAAATGGTCTTTAGATAGCTCATTCCTGGTAACATAAGAATTCTGCCTTTAAATTGCTTTTCAAGTTGCCCAGATAAGAGGTTAATAAATTCGGTCATTGCCACTGTTTGCTGGATATCATCTGCAAAAGATACCGGATAAAGAGGAAGTATGACTGTATCAATATAATCTCTTTCTTTCAAAAACAATTGTATATCCTGTGTATGCCACTTCATCCTAATCACTCCAATTACGCCTTAATATTCCTTATTTATCATACCACGGAAATGACCTTCTATCAAAAAGCAACAGTGTCTATTTTTTGAACATTTCAGAATTCATTAAATATATTTTTTATACTTAGAGGAAGATGGTATAGGTATTATTAATATTCCTGAGGTTCGTCACGCCCATTATTTTAATTAAAACTTTAAAACTCTTAATGTGAGAATTAAACTCTAAAAGCTTGGTGTGCTATATTATGACTTCCCTATTCGCTTTCACAAGAATCATATGTCCCCTGTTTTCATTTCATCCTCTTCCGTCTCAACATATAATGAAATCAAAAAAAGATATGACTCCCTTAAAAAAATAGGAAGCATATCTTTTTTGTCTGTACTTTTCTATAAATAAAAACCTATGTTTGAAGTTTATTCAATTTCGTTGTTAATAGAATAAATCTTTCTTTATCTTGTTTATCTAATGCCTCATCAATTTCTTTGAGTAATTTTTCCTTTTGAAAACGCGCTAAGCTCTCTGTTAAGAATCTTTCAGCTATCATACGGTCTTTTTCACTTATTCTTAATGTCTTTGGCATAAAAGGATTTTCTTCTAACACCGCTGCATATTGATGAGCTTTATTGGCAGCATGGAAGTTCAACTGAATAAATATATCTTCTTCTCTATTTAAGCGGATATCATGAAATGACTTTTCTGCGTCAGTTGTCATTACATTCTCTTTGTAAAAACGAAAAGGCGCTTCATCGACACAATGTGTAGACATAATTAATCCTCTCGGACAATACTGAGCCTGTTCCACAAAATGAACCTTCTCCATTAATTGATCATGACTCATTAAGTAGTTAAGAATCCAAACACACTCTCTTCTTTTTAACTGATAATGATTAAGAAACCAACGAATAAAGTCTTTCTTTTCATTGACAGATACAGGGGCCGTCATTTTGATTCCCTCCTCTGCTGCAGCTTTAATTTTTTTCACTTAAGCTTCAGGTAGACTTTCTGATGATGCAAACCTCTACGACTCATCTGAAAGCCGCTGCAGGATATCCTGATATTCTTCGTTGTGAGGTTCCAAACGAGTAAGCTTACTAAAAAGTTCGGCAGCCTCCTTTCGTTTTCCTTCTTCAATTAGAAAATATCCATAGTCTGCCAAGAAATCCGGCTGCTGTTTAAAATAAGTATATGCTTCATTGTATTTGTTTAATGCCTGTGAATATTCTTCTATTTCTTGATAACTTTTTGCTGCATCCCATAATAGTTGTGGATCAATCACTTCTGCGCTTTGCATTAATTCTGCAATTTCAATTACATCATTGAAACGCTCGTTATTCATAAAAACTTTATTAATCACAATAGCAGCATCAATATATTCTGGATCAATCGCTAACGCTTCTCTTAGGAGGTCAACTGCTAGTTGTTCATCTGGAATTTTCAAGGCTAGCTTACCACCATAAAAATAAAGTTCTTTATTATATTCATCTTGTTTAATTCCCAGTTTTACTGTTGCTAAAGCTTCTTGAACTTGTTCTTCACGTTCATATGCCTTTGCGAGATGTAAATACAGCGAGTGAAATTCTGGATCTATTTCTTTGAGCTCATTAAATTTCTCAATGGCTACTTGATTATAACCAGCTTGTAAAGCTGTGAATGCATAGCTAAATAGCGTATGTATTTCCAACTTTTCTTCAAGCGCTTTTTCATAATAAGGCAATGCTTCTTCAAAAGCACCCCCTGCACTTAAACTTTCAGCCATTCTTTGGTTAACGTTTACACCGCCAATAAGCTCCTTTTTTGTCAGTACTTTTTCATATAATTTAACTGCTTCTAAAAATTTTCCTTGTTCTGCACTCAACTCACCTAAGGCAAAATCGATAATTGGCTCCTCGGGAAGTATCGCTTTCGCATCTAATAACTTTCTTTCACTTACCTCATATAAACCTTCCATCTGATATAAGTCTGCCAACAATAATAAGGCTTGTGGATAACTAGCATCTTGTTGATTTACTTGCTCTAATACGAGCACTGCTTCTTCTTCATTTCCTAGATCAATGAAGATTTCTGCTTTCATTACAAGCAGTTCGCCTTCCTCAGGGTAGGCATCTAACAGCCTCTCTATTAGTTGGTGTGCCTCTTTTAGAAACCCATATTGCATCAGTTCTTCCGCTAAAACAAACCTCTCTTCATGTGTACCATGAGAAAGTATTTCTTTATATTTTTCTAATGCCTCATCATGTAACCCATTTTCTAACAAGGCTATAATCTTTTTTACTTTATCCATATCTATATCCTTTCAATACAATTATGATAGCTGGTAGTATGATGGTGTCTTAATCATGACTCTCTTACCAAATCCTTCAAGCGGATGATGCCAATCACCTGCCCGTAAGACTCTCCCACGTAAACATGAGATGACCAGCCTCTCTCTATGATAATGATATACATCTAATTCTTCAATATTTGTGATTTCCCTGCCTCGTTTGTAAAAATTATAATTCGCTTCTAATCCAGGTTGTAATTGTGTTTTAAAAGGGTATATACCGATTGTTGCTTGCGTTTGCTCATTGATTAATTCACCATTTTTCAATGGATGAGCCACATATGGCAGGCGATGCTTTTTCATATAATACACCCACTTTTGTTGCAGTAAACGGTAGTCTTTTTCATTATCAACATGCTTAAAAATAGGGATTAAGTTACTAAAGTAAGGAAAGAACGCTTCTTTCACCCATCCCCATGGCATATCGTCTAAATCATTGATTCCCGTTATTTCCACAAAAACAGCAGGAATTTTTTCTTTTCTTAATAATCTTATCATGTCTGGCTGCAGTGAAGCCAATGGCAATTGCACCCCTAACAAATAATCAATTGGAGAAATTTTCAGCTTATCATCCAACAGTTGGATAGCTGACTTTAATTGATGTTTATAGCTTATTTCCACTTTCGTCATGAACACTAAACATCCCTTTAAAATCAGCTCAGAAAGAAAGAAGTTAGGCATATCGTCAGGTATTGTCTCAACATACTTAACGAGGGGAGGAGAAATCACGTACGGATCTCCGTCTATTTTCATATACGTATATTGCCTAAAGGGTGCTTCTCTAACGGAAAGGATTTTCTCATTACCGATAACGTAAGAGGTAGGAACATAGGCGCCCTTGCTTTTATTCTGTCGATAAACGTTCTCAATCATATATACCATTTATCATCATCCTTATCTCATCTTTTTAGACAAGCTATGATGAAAACAAGAATATATGATTAGTTTTTACATTTCGCTCACAAAAAGAAAAACTTGTGGTGCATACCGTATGTCATCATTGGCATGTACCACAAGCGAATAGATATGATTTATATTTACTTTACTAATAAATGATCAATATGATCAAAGAAGCTTGGATAAGAAACAGCGATAGCATCTGGCTGATAGAGTTCTATATCCCCGTCTGAAATTAATGAAGCAATGGACAGCATCATACCAATACGATGATCACCATAGCTCTCGACAGTTCCTCCCGATAGAGAAGTTTGACCTTCAATAATCATCCCATCATCAGTTGCTTCAATATTTGCACCTAGTTTTTTCAACTCATTCACAACTGTATCAATACGATTCGTTTCTTTTACTTTTAATTCTTGCGCATCTTTAATAATCGTTTTCCCGGTAGCTTGTGTCGAAAGTAGGGCAATAATTGGTATTTCATCAATTAATCTCGGAATCATTTCTCCATCAATTGTGACACCTTTAAGTTCAGATGTTTCAATAAAAATATCACCTGCAGGCTCCTCGTGACCGTTACTCTCATAAGGCTCAATCGTCATTTTTGCACCCATTTCTTTTAGTACATCAATGATACCTGTTCTTGTTGGATTTAAACCCACATTTTTGAGGACGATTTTACTATTAGGTACGATAGCTCCTGCTGCTAGGAAAAAGGCAGCTGAGGAAATATCTCCTGGTACGATAAGATTCGTTGCTTTAAATGATTGACCACCTTCAACTGAAATCATTCCATTATCATTTGACACTTTTCCACTGAAGGCATGGATCATTCTTTCTGTATGATCTCTCGTTTTTTCAGGTTCAATAATTTTTGTTGTCCCTTTTGCTTGTAATCCAGCAAGTATGATGGCAGATTTCACTTGAGCACTGGCTACTGGTAAAGTGTAGGTGATTGATTCAAGCTCACCACCTGTAACAGATAAGGGAGTGAACTCACCTGATTGACGTCCCTCAATTTTAGCACCCATTTCCTTTAAGGGTCCAACCACTCTTGTCATAGGACGTTTACCAATTGACGAATCACCGATTAAAACACTATGAAAAGGGCGCCCAGAAAGGATACCCATAATGAGACGAATGGTTGTTCCTGAATTACCGACATCAAGTACTTCTTCTGGTTCTTTTAGGGCGTCCATACCTTCACCATGAATAATAACTGTTTGATTTTCATGCTCTATTTTAACACCAAGTTTTCTAAAACAAGCAATTGTACTAAGGCAATCTTCACCAGCTAAAAAATTCTTAACGACTGTTTTCCCTTTTGCAATTGAACCGAACATAATCGACCGATGAGAAATCGATTTATCACCAGGGATATGAATCTCACCAGATAATCCATTATGTGTAAAATTCAAATTCTTTACGCTCACACTTAATCACCCTTTTTTTAACATTGTTACATGCCAATTGTATGTTCAAAAGATGTTTGTCTATTTATGCAATCTATCGCACGATCACGATCCTCTTCTGTTTGAAAGCTAATCACAAGCACGCCAGTTATTTCTTCTCTCGTTTCTCTAATACTAATATTTGTGATACTAATCTCTTCCTTTGCTAAATATCCAGTAATTTCCGAAATGACACCTGGATAATCAGGGACATCGACAAATAGGTCATAAAAGGCCGGAATGGCTCCTTTTTGTTTTTGTGGCATTTCATCACGAAAGGTTTTGGCAGATTGGAAATATTGAAAGATCTCTTCATTATCCGCAGTAGTAAGCATTTCATAGACATAGTTCATTTCTTTCTTCCAGTCTTCTAATAAATCTAACAACACCTCATTATTTTGCAAGAGAATATCACGCCACATCGCTGGGCTACTAGAAGCAATTCTTGTAATATCCCTAAATCCACCTGCAGCAAGGCGGGGAATCAGCTTTTGTGTTTGACTACTCTCTTCGGCTCGACGAACGAGAGAAGCAGCAATAATATGCGGAAAATGACTAATCACACCTGTTAAGTAATCGTGCTCATGTGGTGTCACTGTAATAAACTTTGCCTTTGTACTAGTCAGCCACTCTTTTAAACGATCGATTTTCTCTTCCGTAATATGCGGTTCAGGTGTTAAAAGATAGAAGGCATTCTCAAATAAAAGTCGTCTGGCTGCAGATACACCACTCTTATGTGAACCGGCCATCGGATGACCACCAATGAATGTAAAACCTTTTTGTTTTAAATCATTGGCAGATGATATAATTTCTTTCTTCGTACTTCCCGCATCTGTTATAATTACATCTCTTTTAAGATCCATGTATGCGAGCTCTTCTACTATTCTTTTTGTCTCATTTACTGGTGTAGCAATAATAATCAGGTCAGCCTTCTCAGCACCTTCACGAATAGTTGAAACTGACTCATCAATTACACCCAACATCTTACCGAGTTTTAACTGTTCTTTATTTACATCATAACCGCTACATTTGGCTTCAAGATGAGTATGCTTAATTGAAAGTGCAATAGAACCACCGATTAATCCTAGACCAATAACAAATACTTGTCCATTCATGTTTTAACACACCTCTTGTTAGAAAACTCATTGATTGACGAAGGTATGAGGTTAAATTGCTAAATAGAAAAATACCACTACCCTACAAATACTTTTTCATGTAAAACAATTTCAGAGACGATTTTCGCCTCTGAAATAAAAAATTCCTAATTAAGATACTGTCTTGATTTCTGATAGAAATTGAGACATCGCTTGTATAACACCATCATTTTGTTCCTTCGATCCAACTGTTACCCGAACAGCTGTAGGAAAACCTAATGCTTGACCCGATCTAACAATATAGCCCTTTTCTAATAGTGATTGAAAGACGCGATTTCCCTCCACAGCAAAGTCAATTAAAATAAAATTTCCTTGGGATGGATAGTAATCTAATCCGTTTTCCTCACAAAATTGATAAAATTGCGCTAATCCACTACGATTCTCTTGTCTACATTTTTCAATGAACACATCGTCAGATAACGCCTGTATAGCTACTTCTTGACCGAAGCGGTTGGCATTGAATGGTTCCCTGACTGGCTCTAACGCGCGAATGAGTGGTGCTTGAGCAATCCCGTAACCAATACGTAGGCTAGCAAGTCCATAAATCTTAGAGAAAGTACGAAGAGCGATGACATGTGGAAAAGCCTCAACAATTTTAATGGAATCATGGTAATCTTCTGCTGTCGTATATTCACAATACGCTTCATCTAGTACAACTAATACATCTTCAGGAACTTTACTAATAAACGACACTAGTTCATCGTTGGGAATATAGGTGCCAGTTGGGTTGTTCGGACTACAAACCCAAACGATTGCTGTTTGCTCATCAATTTGCGCTAACATATTCTCTAGATCATGCTGCCCTTCTTTTAGCGGTACCTCACGTACCTCTGCTCCTTCAATGATTGCATTATGTTTATATTGAGGAAAGGTTGGTGTAGCCATAACAGTATTTGTTTCAGGACTTAATAATGCACGAGAAAGCATCATAATTGTCTCATCCGAGCCATTTCCAAAGATTAATTGATCCTGACTCACACCAAGATGACTAGCTAGGGCTTCACGCAAATTTGCAGCATATCCGTCCGGATATAAAGCAAAAAATGCAGAAGGTTGCTGAATTGCCTCTGACGCTTTTGGTGAACAACCGAAGGGATTTTCATTAGAAGCAAGTTTTGTTATTTCACTTAGTCCATATTGTTTTTTTACTTCATCTATAGATTTTCCAGGTTGGTAAGGGGTCAAATTTAATATTTGCTGCTTCCACTTCATTTTCCTCATACTCCTCTTCTTTATCTATTTAATTCTTGTTGTAAATCCGGTCGTAATGATACTGCATTTCCTAAATAAATATGAGAAATTTTTTCTTGAGCAATCTCCGTGTTCACATGCATCATCACCCGAATACATTTTGTTAAACCTTTTGGAACAGGAATTTCTCTCATACACATAACGGGCACATATGTCCATCCCTCAATTGCCCGGAGCGCCTTTGCTGGAAAGGCTTCTGTGATGTCATCTGTTACAGAAATAAATACACTTACGACAGAATGTGCATCTATATGATTCTCCTTAATCATTTCTCGTAGCAACTGCTCGGTAGCTGCCACTATTTCTTTTTCTTCATTCTTTTCAACAGTAACCGCACCTCTCACCCCACGTATCACCTTTATCCCCCCTTATGAAAGCTTGCCAATTCTTCTAGTATGATTTCATCGGAAATATCCTCTAAAACTGGTTTCCCGATTCTGGTTAACAACACAAACTTTACTTGGCCTGCAACACTCTTTTTATCTTGTTTCATTCTTTTTAATAGATTTTCATGACTTATATGAACAGGAATCGTGGTTGTATATCCTAAAATCTGTAACCATTGTGTGAAATCTTCTACATTAAATGAAAGATTTAATTTTTTCTGACTTAATTTAAGAGCAAAAATCATTCCAACTGCGACCGATTCACCATGCGTCCAACCGCCGTAGCCCATTTCTGCCTCAATCGCATGACCTAATGTATGACCAAAGTTTAAATATGCTCGCACACCTTTTTCTTTTTCATCCGCTGCGACAAACTCTCCTTTTATTTCTATGCCTCTTGTTAAAAAGGATGAAAGTAACGTAGGAGAAAGTTCTTCTAGCGTATGGAGTTCACTACGCATCTGTGCATAAAACACTTCATCATGAATGAGTCCATGCTTAATTACTTCAGCGAACCCTGAGCGTTTTTCCTGCAAAGATAGTGATTGCAAAAATTCTAAATCATAAAAAACTGCTTCCGGCTGATGAAAAGCACCAATCATATTCTTTCCTAAAGGATGATTGATGGCTACTTTACCACCTACTGCACTATCGTGGGCAAGAATGGTTGTTGGGATCTGTATAAAAGGGATACCTCTCATAAACGTAGAAGCAACAAACCCTGCCAAGTCACCAATTGCCCCTCCACCTATAGCAATAATAAGCGATTTTCTATCGAGCTTTTTCTCAAGCAAAAAGCCGGTAATGTCATAATAGACATCAAAAGTCTTTGCATTTTCTCCGCTAGGTGCAATGTAAACGGAGAAGGGCAGCTCATTAAAAGCTGCCTTTAAGTCGTTCCAATAAATATCCGCTACCTTTTCATCAATAATGATGCCAATATTGGTGACTTCCTTCATATTTTCTTGAATGAATGCTTGTACACCATGAATAGCGCCGCTACCAATAACGACTGGATAAGAGTGATGTTGAGTTGAAATTTGCAGCTGCACCATCTTTAAAACTCCTTTGCATACCGTTTTTGATCGGCAATTATATCCTTTAACGTCTCAAAGCGATCTGCATAGAATTGTTCAACAATCGCGCTTGCTAACTCCCAAGCAATTACATGCTCTGCCACTACTGCCGCCGCTGGTACTGCACAACTATCTGAACGTTCAATACTAGCATTAAAAGGTTCTTTCGTATCAATATCTACACTTTCTAATGGTTTATATAGTGTTGGTATAGGTTTCATTACACCTTTAACAACAATCGGCATACCAGTTGTCATGCCTCCTTCAAAACCACCAAGATTATTGGTTTTACGATAATAACCTTTCTCCTCACTCCAAGCAATCTCATCATGTACTTGACTACCTGGCTTTTTAGCGGCTTCAAAGCCAATACCAAATTCAACACCTTTAAAGGCGTTTATACTCAACATCGCATAAGCAAGTTTTGCATCTAGTTTACGATCATAATGAACATAACTACCAACTCCCGAAGGCATACCTTCTACAACTACTTCAACGACACCACCAATAGAATCACCATTCTTCTTGGCATTGTCAATCGCTGCCATCATCTCTTCTGCTGCTACACTGTCTAAACAACGAACTGGAGACTCTTCAGTTATTGTTTTTAATTCTTCCATTGAAGAATAACTTTTCACATTTGAGACGATTCCACCGATCTCCACAACATGACCCACAACTTCAATGCCTAAAGATGATAATAACTTTTTCGCTACTGCACCCGCTGCTACTCTTACTGTTGTTTCTCGAGCTGATGAACGTTCTAATACATTTCTCATATCTCTATGACCGTATTTTACAGCACCATTTAAATCCGCATGACCTGGTCTCGGTCTTGTTATTTTTCTTTTTACTTCTTCTAATTCCTCCGGTTCGATTGGTGCTTGCCCCATAATCTTAGTCCAATGCTTCCAATCATCGTTCTCAACGACAAGTCCAACCGGTGATCCTAATGTATATCCATGTCTAACGCCGGATGTAATCTGGACAGTATCTTTTTCAATTTGCATCCTACGGCCACGACCATATCCTTTTTGCCTTCTTGCAAGTGACTCATTAATATCTGTTTCTAGTAATGGCAACCCTGCAGGCAAGCCTTCAATAATTGTTGTTAATTGGGGTCCATGTGATTCCCCAGAAGTTAAATATCTCATTACTCTTTCCCCCTTCAACGCTTTAAAGGATTATGTATCAATATAACATATGAACATCCATAAACATAGTATAAATTTAAAAATAATCTTTTATTTCTATAAAAAATATGTAACTAATTAGGTTGAAAAGCCTATTTATTTTATTAACGGCAGTCCGCTTGTCTTTTTATAAAAGAAAGATTGCTGATTTTTCAAGTCATATAGAGAGGGATTAAATATTTGTTCCGTACTTCCAACAAATAAGTAACCACCATTTTTAAGTGCTTTACTAAATTTGCTATAAATCATTGCTTTTGCTTCTTCGGTAAAATAAATAAGGACATTTCGACAAATAATTAAGTCATAGTCTTTTAAAAAAGAATCGGCAAGTAAATTTTGCTTTTGGAAGACTACTGTTTGTTTAATCTCATCTGATAGAATATATTGTTTTCCTTCTTGAAAAAAATACTTCTTTTTCATTTCATCAGGTATCTCCTGAAGAGATCGTTCATGGTAAATGCCTGTTTTTGCTCTCAGTAGTGCAGATTCATCAATATCAGTAGCAAAAATTCGGATTTTTGAAAGAGGTAAATACTTAGATAAGATCATCGCTAGTGT
Source organism: Cytobacillus kochii (assembly GCF_044790165.1). Lineage (NCBI taxonomy): Bacteria > Bacillati > Bacillota > Bacilli > Caryophanales > Bacillaceae > Cytobacillus > Cytobacillus kochii. The sequence continues at coordinate 2,937,277 of NZ_CP085254.1, forward strand.
GTATGGCTCCTCTCCTGTTGAACAGGCAGCACTCCATAACTTCAATGGCTCTTTCTTCTGTAACAATAGAGGTAGTATTTCTTTTTCTAACACTTCCCACCTCTTTCGATTTCGGTAAAACTCAGAGACATTAATCGTCATACGATCTAAAAACTCAGCCAACAGCTTTTTGTCTTTAACCATCGCAAGATATAACTGGTTAAAAGATGTATACCCCTTTTTATCATAGAAAGCTTGAAGTCGCCTTTTCATTTGTGTTTCTTTATATTGAGCCAAATCAATGCCCGTATATTGGTTAACCTTTTCAATAAATTGCTCATATTCATGTTCGTACATGAGGTGTACACCTCCCTTATAAAGCTACATTTTCTATCTAGTATAAAACAAAAGTGCAAATAATGTTGAAATTTTTTTGAATTGCCGTAAATAATTCGATTTGCTTTATAAAAAGTACAAAAATTCAGGGGAGAGTTTATCGTTTTCACTCTACTCTTGATAGAGTAGCTTAATGAATTGTCCTTAAACGACTTTGCACAGCCAAATTTTTTCTTTTTTACTCTTGATGGATGCGTTTATCCCTTTTGGTGAAGTTATTCTTAAATGTGGACACACTAATCCCTTTTGCTCAGCTATCTTTCTCTTTTTCACTCCATATGGACGCGGTAATCCCTTCTCCTCAACTGTATATAAACACAAAAATTAATAGAGCCATTATTTAAACAAAAAAACGCCTGGCAATTGCCAGACGTTTTTAGAGTGAATAGATTAGTTAGACCAATCGTTGATTAACTTTTTGTATTCGACAATTTGCTCTTCTTTAAAGAACAGACCGATTTCACGTTCTGCACTTTCTTTTGAGTCTGAACCATGAATAACATTCTTACCAACAGTTACTGCGAAATCACCACGGATAGAACCTGGTACAGAATCTTTAGGGTTAGTTGCACCCATCATTTGACGAGCTGTGGCAATCACATTTTCACCTTCCCAAACCATTGCAAAAACGGGTCCAGAAGTAATAAAGTCTACTAATTCACCAAAGAAAGGACGCTCTTTATGCTCCCCATAATGCTCTTCTGCAAGCTCAGTAGGAATACTCATTAACTTAGCGCCTTTTAGTTGGAAGCCTTTCTTTTCAAAACGAGAAACGATTTCTCCAATTAAATTACGTTGTACACCATCTGGTTTAACCATTAAAAAAGTTTGTTCCATTTTCAAACACTCCTCTTGCTCTATGTATTATTTATCATCCATAATCCATCAAAAATATTATCATTGTTTTGACAATTTAGCAACTTCCAATTGATAAAATGACCGTTTCGGTTAAAACTTTCTTTTACCAATTGTTTTCGCAATATCTCGCAGTAAATTTTTTGCGCGGTTTTGTGGAAGCTCAGCAATTAAATTTAGCGCTTTTTCAAGGTATAATTCACTTAATGTTAAGCTACGATCAATCGCATCGGAATTTTTTATCAATTCTAATGCTCGCTCAATTTCTGCTTCTGTTGAATGGTCAGTTATTTTTACTAAATCGTCTTTAATGGCAGGTGTTTCCATAGCCAGTAAAACAGGTAAAGTAATATTCCCTTGCTTCAAATCACCACCAGCAGGTTTCCCTAGCTCTTTTTCTGTCCCTACAAAATCAAGCACATCATCAATAATTTGATAACTCATTCCAATATAATAACCTATATAATATAACTTTTTATGTAACTCATCCTCTACATCAGCTGCGATTGCTCCTAATTGACAGCTCGCTGCAATGAGTATAGCGGTTTTTCTTCTAATTCGACGTAAGTACTTTCGCAAATTTTGATTAAATTGAAATTTATCCTCAATCTGTTCAATTTCACCTAAACATAATTCCACAAGCGTGTGAGCTAAAATTTGGTGCGCAATCGGTTTATTAATGTTAGAGAGAACATCCAGGGCTCTCGCAAAAATATAATCACCGGTATACATAGCAATCCGGTTATCCCACCTAGATTTAATTGTCGGCTGTCCGCGACGCAAATCTGCATCATCAATTACATCATCATGAACAAGTGACGCCATATGGATGAGTTCTAATGAAACTGCTACATTTTTTATGTTATTAATATCATAGTTGCCAAATTTACCACCAAGTAAAACAAATACGGGTCGTAATCTTTTTCCACCAGCCTGTAATAATGAAAGGGATGCCTCATGAAGCAAAGGCGATTCAGCCTGTATAGTGTCCTCTAATTCTTTTTCAATAATATTGATGTCAGCATTCAAAAAAGAATAGATCATCTTTAATTTCATATCGATACTCACCCAGCTTTAAATCCTTCATGCACATTCATACTTGTCAATGATGAATTACATTTCAGAACAAATTATTATTTATGTCCAATATGGACCGCCGCAACGCCACCAGTATATGGCTTATACTCAACATCACGAAAACCTGCTTTTTTAAACATTCCCGCTAATTCTTTTATACCAGGAAAATCTTTAGCAGACTCTTGTAACCATGAATATTCCTCATAGCTTTTTGCAAAGATTTTACCAAATGCCGGCATAATAAAACGGAAATAAAAACGGTAGCCTTGTTTAAAGCCAATCATTGTCGGTTGAGAAGTTTCTAAGCAAACAGCTATACCACCAGGCTTCACTACACGATACATTTCCTTTAAGACTTGCATATAATCAGGAACATTCCGTAAGCCGAATCCAATTGTTACATAGTCAAAGCTATTATCAGGGTATGGTAATTCCATCGCGTTTCCATGGACTAATTCTATGTTCTTGATTGGGTGATTGCTCACCTTCTCTTCACCAATCTTAAGCATATTTTTGCTAAAATCTAAACCAATGACTTCCCCTTTTTCACCTACAGCTTCTGATAATGCTATCGTCCAATCGCCCGTTCCACAACAAATATCGAGCGCTTTTGCCCCAGGCTTTACATCCATTCGTTTCATCGTATCTTTCCGCCAGCGCAGGTGCTGTTGAAAACTAATGACTGAATTCATCTTATCGTAATTACCATATATTTTTTCAAATACTTTATGCACACGTTCTTCTTTCGATTGTACCATGTATTTAACCTTCCTCTACAAATGACTGAACAGCTTCTTGTTGCTGGCTTTTCATCCATTTTAGTTTTTCTCTAAATAGCTCTGTATGTTCGCATTTATCAATGGATTGCTCAATTTCTTTAAAGGATAAGGAGACGTATTTATCACAAATATGAATAAGACTTTGTTTATTGTTATGCAAAGTAAATGGTACACTTTGCTCAGTCTCAAATAATTTAGATAAAGCGTCAAATAAAATGGACGGTTTACCAGCTAAAAATTGTTTTTTCTCGAGTAACACTCTATTAATAAAAACAAGATTTGCTGCCAATTCACCAAGCTCACCTCTATTGTAAAAGTGAGTAATACGATCAAATAAAGAGGACTCCGTCTTTTTTATAGACTCCATTAACGATTCTACAGTAACTCTGGCATGGCTATAAACAGAAACTTTATGTTCATTTACTTCCATAATACCTTCAGCTAAAGTTCGTATCATAAAAATATCATCTATTTCAGCTAAAATTTGGTAGTATAATCCACTATAATAAGTTCCTGCTAAAATGGTGAGCTGCCTTCCCTTTAGACGCTCTAATGGCAGAGGTTCATTTTGAACGCTTTCGTGTGTATCAAGGGCGATTTGCACAAGCATGGTCGTTATGATATATTTATCTGCTTTGGATTTCGGTATTTGCAGGTTATCGACAATAAACATGATTAAAAGAAGCTTGTCTTCGTCAATATATGGTTGTTGAATGATCTTTGACATATAAGGTTGACGCGTTTTTTTCTGAAGAACTTCCTTTAAGTTCATTAATCGTGTATTCATATCTTGTAGTTTGGCGTTCTTGTTTGCATTCATTATATATTCCCCCGATACGGGCAATCCTTATGATCGACATATGAACCAATCATTTACTAAAGATTATTTATAGTAGCACTTCCCTTTTACATTGCCCAAAAAGTGACTTAATTGTTCTCCATTAGACATAAAAAAAGCCTCTCACTTTTATAAAATCATTGCTTCCATTCCTTTTTTAAAGCTTATTTAACTTGAATGGTAGAGCGCTTGACTTCAATGATAAGCCAGTGACAATTATATCATAAAACAAAGTGACTTGTTAGGGGAATATAAAGGAAAGGCATATAAATTCATATCAATCGATCATACCTTTAAGCTTTCTTTTCACTTTCTACTTCTCCATATGCTGTTACGATGGACGCATGCCCTCGTATTTTAATAGCAGAAGTATGCTCCGTAAATTGAGCAATCATGACTTCTCCCTCATCTAATTTCTCCGAATGATGAAACCTCGTGTCCGAGCCTCTTGTTAAACCAATCACATTTACGCCATCTTCTTTTGCTTTAATGACGACATATTCATTGCCAGGATTTGTTCTCTCCATTTGAGTCACCTCTATCCTATTACCCTTTTATAAATGACAACACTTCTGCTCTTGTATTTCCATCTTCCGCAAAAACACCTCTAACCGCAGAGGTGACTGTTTTACTACCAGGTTTTTTCACACCACGCATCGTCATACACATATGTTCTGCCTCTACGACTACCATCACACCATGAGGATCTAATTTATGTAATATTGCATCTGCTACTGTAGCTGTAATGCGCTCTTGAAGTTGTGGTCTTCTTGCAACAGTTTCTACAGCCCTTGCTAACTTGCTTAATCCCGTCACCTTACCATTTCTAGGAATATAAGCAACATGCGCCTTCCCAAAGAAAGGGACAAGATGATGTTCACACATTGAAAAGAATGGAATATCTTTTACAAGGACAAGTTCTTCATGGTCTTCACCAAAAACGGTTTCAAAATATTCTTCAGGGTCCTGGTGTATGCCCGAAAACACCTCTTCATACATTTTTGCTACTCTTTTTGGTGTATCTAATAACCCCTCTCGGTTCGGGTCTTCTCCAATAGCGTCTAATATAAGCTTTACAGCTTCTTCAATTTGAGCGCGATTTACTTCTGACATTCAGCTACCTCCTATTACGGAACTATAAACTATTATCTTACATGCTAGCATAATTATTTCCTAACAGACAAAAAGTTATAGAAAAAATAAAGGATAAACTTTCTTCCTTTTAGGATACTATTATATAAATGAACACAAGTACCGTCAAACTCCTATGATGGTTTTGAAAAGAAATCTATATGTTAAGTACAAATAGTAGCAAAAAACATAGTTTTTTATAACTCATTCATAAAATGGTCATTCACTTGAAATGGTGGAATGTGCATTGATTTTGTAAAGAGAATGAAGAACGTGAATCATTCATTTTAATTGTCAGTCAGTTATTGGGGTCTTCTTAATCATTTAACGAAGAGTAAAAGAATCCGTAGACTTTAGCCCCTTTACCTTTGTGGATTGCACTACTGTTGTATAGGACTAGGCAATGTTTGAAATTAATCGTAAATTTATAAGAAAAACCGCGAAAAAAATTCGCGGTTTTTCCTTAAGCAATTAATTATGTAATTAATTACTTTACTGCATCTTTAAGCGCTTTTCCTGGTTTGAAAGCAGGAACTTTGCTTGCAGCGATTTCGATTTCTTCGCCAGTTTGTGGGTTGCGGCCTTTACGTGCTGCACGTTCACGAACTTCAAAGTTACCAAAACCAATTAGTTGTACTTTATCACCATTTTTAAGTGCATCAAGCACTGTATCGAAAACAGCATCAACTGCTTTAGTAGCATCTTTCTTAGAAAGCTCGCTAGCTTCTGCAACTGCATTAATTAGTTCAGTTTTGTTCATTACTTTCACCTCCTCCCAAAAAAATATCGTAAACCCAGTAAAATAAAGATTCCTTACATTCATTTGTAAACAAAATTACTGAATTCTATACGTTGTAACGCATTTTTGTTGAAGCAGAAACTTATCATATCTCAAAAAAAGAAGAATTTCAACTTTTTTGATGCAAAAAGCCTTATTTCATAAGGGTTCTTACCGTTACAACGTTAATTCTGCTTAAAAGATTATCATAATCAATTGAGCATATCAAGGATATTTCATGATTTGATGGCAATCTTTTCTTATTTGAAACAAATTTGTAATAAGGGGAGAGAAAACCCGTCAATCTAGGCTTAAAGCTTGACAAATTTGTAGAGATAAAAAATGTAAGCTCTTTCATTTTAATAATACAATTCTTTATAAAGAACAATTCAAAGTAACCATATTGTATTTTTATTCGTTTCTATGTAGACGAAAGTTTGAATGGTCTTTTTAGAAGGGAATTCAAGTAAAGCTTCTACCGAAATTCCACGCTTCTTTCGTTTTAAATAATTCTCTATTTAACCACTCATCCGTTCATACTTTTTTTACCATAAAAAAAGACAACTTTTCATCCGAATAGAATGAAAGTCGCCTTTTATTTCTACAAAATAATGGCAATGAGTCCCCCAGAGCCTTCGTTTATAATTCTTTCTAAAGTCTCTTTGAGTTTATATCTAGCATTCTCAGGCATCAATGATAGCTTCGCTTGGATTCCTTCTCTAACAATCGAACTAAGCGATCGACCAAAGATATCTGAATTCCAAATTGAAAGGGGATCATCTTCAAAGTCTTGCATTAAGTAACGAACTAATTCTTCACTTTGTTTCTCTGTTCCGATAATCGGAGAAAATTCAGATTCGACATCAACTTTGATCATGTGAATAGACGGAGCAACAGCTTTCAAACGAACCCCAAACCTTGAACCATGCCTTGTTATTTCAGGCTCATCTAAACTCATATCAGACAGTGATGGAGCTGCGATGCCATATCCTGTCTGTTTCACCATTCTAAGCGCATCTGAGATTTGATCATATTCTGATTTTGCATGGGCAAATTCTTGCATCAGTTCAAGAAGATGATCTTTGCCACGTATTTCAACACCGACAATTTCTTTTAATACTTCATCATATAAATCATCAGGCGCATATAAATCAATTTCAGCGATCCCTTGACCCATTTCTATACCGGCTAAGCCTGCACGATCAATAAATTCGAAATCACTAAACTGATGTACAACACGATCAACATCTCGTAACCTCTTAATATCTTTGACAGTCTCTTTTACGGCTTCTTGATAACTCTCACGTAACCAATGATCTTCGTGGAGGACCATTACCCAACTTGGCAAGTTTACATTTACTTCTAAAACAGGGAATTCGTACAACGCTTCTCGCATCACGCTATATACATCAGATTCCCTCATTCCTTCTACACTCATAGCAAGTACAGGGATATCATATTTCTCTGATAGCTTCAAACGAAGATCCTCCGTTGCCGGATGGTGTGGTTGCACACTATTGATGACCATAATAAATGGTTTTCCTACTTCTTTCAGCTCTTCAATTACTCTTTCTTCAGCCTCGATGTAGTTTGCGCGAGGAATTTCTCCAATTGTACCATCTGTCGTAATGACGACACCAATTGTAGAGTGTTCTTGAATGACTTTTCTTGTACCGATTTCAGCAGCTTCGTGAAATGGAATCGGCTCCTCATACCAAGGAGTATTGATCATTCTTGGACCATTTTCATCCTCATATCCTTTTGCTCCTGGGACTGTATATCCAACACAATCAACAAGACGGATATTTACCTCCAAGCCTTCATCTACATGGACATTAGCAGCTTGATTCGGCACAAACTTTGGTTCTGTAGTCATAATTGTTTTTCCTGCTGCACTTTGAGGGAGCTCATCCTGGGTACGTGCTCGATCAGCCTCATTGTCCATATTTGGGAGGACTGCTAGCTCCATGAATTTCTTAATAAATGTCGATTTTCCAGTACGGACTGCACCTACTACTCCAAAATAGATATCACCGCCTGTTCGTTCGGCAATATCTTTAAAAATATCTACCTTTTCCAAGTGATCCCCTCCTGAATCATGAGTTAGTGGGATAATATTATCCAATAATTTATATTTGTACACTATATATCTATGATGTTGTCCGATATGAATATGCCAACTTTTTAAAAAAATCCCCTTTCTCACTTTTTCTTTATGCAATCAATTGTTGCTTTTCATTATTGTATTAAAAGAGAAAAAAACCCTCCCTCTACAATATATTTTGTAGAGAGAGGGTTATGACTAATTCACTAAAAATATTGGTTCATTCTTTTTTTCATCTATTGTATACGGTAATGAATAAGATGGTACAAAAGGTGAATCTTCAACTAAATGGAAGCGAATATCACTGTTTTCAGCTTTAAGATCCCCAGCCTCCATTAATTGCATTAAGTCGGTACGATAATCAACGAACACTTCTCCGTCGCTTGTCACCACATACGATAGTTCGTTACCACTAAACGGACTAACAGCTTTCGGTTCGTCATTATAACCGATTTTAGAGAAATCTAATGAGTATACATTTTCACCGATATTATCCTTATATGGTGGATATCCTTCCATGCGAATTCGAAGAGTAATATCTCTGATTTCATCAGCAATACGTAAATCAGACAATTTCACTTTCGGATCATCTTCAACATCAATCAGTACATATTGAAAAACGCCTCCGGATTCAAATGCATTGCTAGGATACTCAGCCATATACTTTGGTACAAGTTTCTTAAAATCAATTGGATATTTTTGAAAAAGCGGTGTATCTTCTTCGGTCGTTTTTATAGGTAATAGACCACCTGTCTCATCTTGATATTGCTTGATGGCTGTTTGTACGCGATTAATTTCATCCTCGTAAGGAATTTGATTTTTTGCTCTTTCTTCTTCTGGATACATACATCCAGATAAAAGAAGGGTTATGAGTATAAATAAGCTAGTTAAATAGCTCTTTTTTTTCATATACATCAACCTTTAATTATGTATTTTCAGGGAAAACCCCTTGCGATGTTCTATTCTGAAACGGGACCGCTAAATACGACTAGAAAAATAATGAGACCACTTACTACCATAAAACTATAGGCAAATAGAGCAGTTACCCCTTTCAATACCCCATTTTTCAACTTAAACCGACTTAAATAAATAAGTAAAATAGCAATAAACATAAAGCCCATTGAAGCAAGGGCAATCCACATTTTCATTAAACCAGGTGACATCTCATTCACTCCTTTTTCCGAATTGTATTATACCATACAGTTCGTTCGCTTTGACAGCATTATCAGATAATTTTATGTATTGCAGTAAAAGGCAAGCAATTATTTGACTAATTGAACATTCTCAATATCCATTGTAGGAATCACCTCTTTGACTTCTTATTCTCCATTTATATGAATGGTAACATAGCAAGTCAAAATATAAAAAATAACCGAGGAATAAGAAGGGGCTCCCTTATCCTCGGCAAATGACTAAAATACCCTATTCACCCTGTTCATTTTACCAGTTTGCTTCAAAGGCATTGTATGCAAAGGATAAGCCGCCCGTCTCCTCATATGCCTATATTTTTATAAACAGCACCAAATTATTAGTTAATCTTGATTTTGCGCCATAAAAATATCCGCAATATCTTCCATTTCATTTGTTTTTGTACGCGCCATTAGACGGTCAACTCCATCTTTAGCATCGATATCATTAAATAAAATGTCATATAGAACAGAAGTTATGGGCATTTGCACATCGTATTTCTCTGCTAATTGATAGGCTGCCCTTGTTGTTCGAACACCTTCAACAACCATACCCATATTTTCTAATACTTCATCTAAGTTTTTGCCTTTGCCTAGAAGATTCCCTGCACGCCAGTTTCTCGAATGAGTACTTGTACAAGTCACAATTAAATCACCTATGCCAGCTAGACCTGAGAAAGTTAGCGGACTTGCGCCCATTTTTACACCTAGTCTGGTGATTTCTGCTAATCCTCTAGTTACTAGCGCTGCTTTAGCATTATCTCCATAACCAAGTCCATCTGAAATGCCGGCTGCTAATGCAATAATGTTTTTTAATGCGCCACCAATTTCAACGCCAACAATATCCGGATTAGTGTATACTCTAAAGTTTTGGTTAATAAATAAATCTTGGACTTTTTCAGCTGCCTTCATATTTTTAGAGGAGACAGCTACAGTTGTCGGGTGACGCAAACTCACTTCTTCTGCATGACTAGGCCCTGATAGAACAACCACATCTTTTAAAAGGGCTTTAGGTGTCACTTCTTCAATCATTTCGGAAATTCTTTTTGAAGTATCTGGTTCAATCCCTTTACTCACATGTACGATGGTCAGTGGTTCTTTTCTCACTTCAGCTATGCTCTGTAAAACTTCTCTAATCGCTTTCGTAGGTACAGCTAAAATGATTGTTTCGATACCTTCTAATACTTGATCAAGCTTTGTATAACCTACGATATTTTTTGGTAAAGAAATCGCAGGTAAATATGCCTCGTTTGTATGGTTTTCATTAATTTCTTTGATTTGTTTTTCCTTGTGACCCCATAAACGCACTTCATGGTCATTATCTGCCAGCACCATCGCAAGGGCTGTACCCCAACTTCCGGCACCAATAACAGCTATTTTTTCTTTTTGACTCATCTTGCATTCACCTCATTTCAATTCATTTCGCCTATTTAAAAGAAGGAAAGGAACCGCCAATCTGAGAAAAACGTTAGTACAGCGGAAGAATAGTCGTTTTTTTACCTTTATTAATTGGCATATACTAAAGAGCCGCTGGTCCCATAAAGCTAGAAACATCATTATGTAAGGGACAGCTATTATGAAATGATGAGACATCAAATCGTACAGCTGTCCGCTTTTACTATGCTAATAGTGAATAGTTTATTTTCGCTCTCTTGCAATAATTTTAATTGGCGTCCCTTCAAATCCAAAAGCATCTCTAATTCTGTTTTCAAGAAATCTTTCATAAGAGAAGTGTAGAAGCTCAGGATCATTAACAAATACGACGAAGGTCGGCGGTTTGATTGCTACTTGGGTAGCATAATATATTCGCAGTCTTCTTCCCTTATCTGTTGGTGTTGGGTTCATTGCCACTGCATCCATTATAACATCATTTAAAACATTTGTTTCCACGCGCATCATATGATTTTCACTAGCAATGTTCACCATTGGAATCAATGTATGAATTCTTTTCTTTGTCAATGCTGATAGAAAAACAATCGGTGCGTAATCAAGGAATTGGAAATGATCCCTAATATTTTGTTCGAACTTCTTCATTGTTTTCTCATCTTTTTCAACAGCATCCCATTTATTCACAACAATGATGACAGCCCTACCAGCTTCATGTGCATAGCCTGCAATTCGCTTATCTTGTTCAATGATACCTTCTTCTCCATCTAGTACAATGAGAACAACGTCAGAACGTTCTATGGCTCTTAAAGCACGTAACACACTATATTTCTCAGTCGTTTCGTACACTTTACCTTTTTTCCGCATACCCGCTGTATCTATAATGACATACTCATCACCATTATACTTAAGCTGTGAGTCAATCGCATCTCTTGTCGTTCCTGCTACATTAGAAACAATGACGCGATCTTCTCCTAGAATAGCATTTACTAAAGATGATTTCCCTACATTTGGACGGCCTATAAGCGAGAACTTTATGACATCATCATCGTATTGATTTTCTTCATGATTAGGGAAGCTCTTAGCTGCCTCATCTAATAAATCACCCAAACCTAAACCATGTGATCCTGAGATTGGAAACGGTTCACCAAAGCCTAGGGAATAAAAGTCATAAATCATTTGTCTCATTTCTGGATTATCAATTTTATTGACTCCAAGAACAACAGGCTTTTTTGCTTTATACAAAATTTTCGCTACTTCTTCATCCGCAGATGTCACACCTTCACGACCGTTTACTAAGAAAACGATCACATCAGCCTCGTCGATAGCGATTTCAGCTTGTTGACGAATTTGTTCTAAAAAGGGCTCGTCCCCAATATCTATGCCACCTGTATCAATAATATTAAAGTCATGAGTTAACCATTCTGCAGAACTATAAATGCGATCTCTTGTAACGCCAGGAATATCTTCAACGATTGAAATTCGTTCACCAACAATTCTGTTAAAAATAGTAGATTTTCCTACGTTTGGACGTCCGACAATTGCCAGTACTGGTTTTGTCACGAACATCACCCCTCAATTTCATTAAAATACTTGCTTATATTAATTTAATGTAAGCAAATTTGATTTAAAAGAAACCCTTCAACTAATGAAGGGTTCAACTATAATATATTACCAAACAGCCACCTTCCTTACAAGGAGAAGCTGCATATTCATTATTTAATGGCGGACAATCACGTACATTTCTTCAGTCAGCATATGAGCGATTCCGTCTAAAATAGCTTCTAAATTTGTAGCAATCACTTCCATTTCTCTTTTATCCTCACAATGAAACACGGCTGCACCACTAGGGACTTTCTTTGGGTTTGTTGTAATAACTGCAAGTACAAATTTATTGATTTCCATCATTTGTCCCTCCCTTTATTTCGGTACATGCATTTCTTTTGGCATTTTTATTGCATTTTCCAGAGTTGGTACACCACCAATTACTTTAATTGCTTTTTCAACTGTTCTTTCCTGAGGAAGAATGAATACCCCTACCCGCCCATCATCTAAATCCCGTTTAGCTAATGGCACAAGTGCTGGGGCACCGGAATCCGTAACGACCCCTAGAGCCGTTGAAACATCATGTAATATCGCTTGTCTTTGCCCTAAATTTGCAATGGTCGTATTTACATTAAAATTTTTCGGAACCAGAATAAAACCCATCCCATACTTTAAAATTTCTTCTTGTCTTTCCGGAAGTCCAATGTTCATAATATAAATGTTATCAACATATAATCCGGCTCCGTCGAAATGCGGCTTTACATATTTGATTTCCACGATATCTGATAACTTACCACCACTCATCATTACTTTTGATAACACGACGGCAATAGCAGCAGCGATAATTGCTACCCAAAGATTAAATAAGAGGTAAAATAATGTAGTAATAAGAGATGTAAACATGACTAAATAATTCCTGCTTTCAAAGGCAATAGCAATTCCTTCTATATAAGTCCTACCTCGGGGAACCATCTCATAACTATCTAACTCAGTTAACGTATTTCTTTCCATATTTCTAACCTCACGGAACTGTGAAGCAGCAACGGTTAAGAAGGTAATTGCAGTAAAATCCTCCTCCATGATTGACGGGATGGCAACACTGCCTAATCCAGCAGCGATAAAACCTAAAGCAATATGAATAATCTTCCCATGTAGATAGGTTGGGTACTGTCGATAATCTGTTCTTAACATATAAATCCTTGTTAATGTGCCAACAATTACACCTAAAACAACTGGATAGATATATTCATTCATGATAATTTTGCTTCTCCTTTACTAATGGGTTTAAGTTTCTTTCTAGGTAAGCAGCCAAATATTCAATCATATTCCATCCAGAAACAACTACAAATGCCATACTTAGGACATCAAGAAAGCCAAAAGATCCAATTTGGAAAGGAAAGCCATACTTTTGAATAATAAGGGCAAATATTACCTCCCCGTTTAATGCAGCAAATATTAATATACAAATACGGCTTAACGCTTGCTTATGAAGAAGTATGACTAAACACGCTAACATACCGGCTAACATCCAGTCACGGTTAAAAACAACCCAAATTGGATCAAACATCTCAAAGCAGAGAAAAGCACAGTAAGCAAATGAGACAATGAGCATACATGTAACCAAATAGAGAGGATGACCACATTGCGATTTTACAAAGAGAAAACTAGCGGCAATGTAGAGAAGAAAGAAACTCACACCAATTTCTGTCGTTCCAATTGAAAAATGATAAGGCGTAATGATAATAAGCAATAATAGTGCGAATGACGCTAAATAACGGTATGTATTTGCCTTACTTACGAAAAATGTGACAATAATCCAAAGCGACCAAGCAATCCAATAAAAGAAAAGACCTTCCAAATAAATACACCTCCTACTATTCCCATTATGGGTAGAAAATATGTAGTTTAATCTATTTGAATAAAAAATGTCTGATTTCTTATCTTAATAATTAGGAGGTGTAGATATGGGAAAAGATCGTCAGGAAAAAAAACTAAAAAGCAGTAAGAGAGTAGAATCAGATCGTGACCAAAGTATTCAATACGACGGGGCAACATCAATGCAAAGTCCAGAAAATGCACGCAAATTAAATAATAATGAATAACTTAAAAGAATTGTGTAAACCTCTTAGTAACGCGAATACTCTTTATTTAACTGTTTTACTTTAAGTATTTTTGTCCTTTTCGGGTATTAGCGCGACTTTTGTTTTGTATTCAGTCAACAAAGTCGCGCTCTTCTTTTTTATGACTTTGATTAATGATATAGTTTAAAAATCAAAAGACTTTTAACGTAAAAAAAGAGACTACTTTTGTAAGTAGCCTCTTTTTTTAAACATTATTTTGAATGAATCATTCTTGAACTGTATGTATGTGTATCCATTTGTCGCTGTTGCAGCCACTCAAGCACTTCTCCCTTAAAAATAAGGGGGGCAAGTTGTAATTCGTTAAGATTGCTTGCACCTATAGCTGTCATAATTATTTTTAATTCTTCATGAAGGGAAGTCACTTCTTTTACTACTGCTTCATAACCAGAATCCACTAAGATCTTCAAGAAATACCCTGCCATTCCTACACCGTTAGCACCAAGCGCAATAGCTTTTGCAATATCCATACTCGTCTGAATTCCACCAGATGCAAGTATCGTTATATCACTATGTGATTGTGCTTCAACAATGGAAGTAGCAGTCGGAATCCCCCATCCATCAAAGAACGACAGTACCCTCTCTCTTCGTTCGTTTTCAATTTTAGAGAAATTAGTGCCACCATAACCACCAACATCCACAATATTAACGCCAACACCTTTTAGCTTTTCTACTGCTTCACGACTCATACCGAATCCTACTTCTTTAACGATAATTGGTACATCTAAGTGATTTACAATCTTCTCGATACGCATGAGGGCATGCGAAAAATCACGATCTCCCTCTGGCATCGTTAGCTCTTGGACGACATTTACATGAATTTGTAATGCATCTGCTTGTATCATCTCTACAGCATCTTTGGCTTGATTTACCGTGGCTTCGCTACCCAAATTGGCAAATATTAGTCCATCTGGATTTTCTTTCCTTACAATTTCATACGAAAAGCGTTCTTCTGAATTTTTTATTGCTGCCATCTGCGAGCCTACTGCCATCCCTACCCCTGTCTCTTTAGCCACCCGCGCGAGCAGGCGATTAATTTCAAGTGTCTTTGCACCACCGCCACCGGTCATTGCATTGATAAAAATAGGCGAACTGAGTTGTAGTTCGCCTATTTTCGTTCCCAAATGAATCTTTGAGAGAGATGTGTTAGGTAAGCTTTGATGTACAAAAGAAACACAATCAAATCCAGCGTTATTCGTTTGACCAGTTGTTAGCGCATATTGAATATGATCCCATTTTCTCTTTGCTCTCGTCACTATACTACCACCATTATTTATTTAATTTCTTTAACTGTTCACCAATCATTTCACCTAATTGGAACCCTTTAGACTCTTCAGGCAGTTCATAATCAATTGTTTCTTCTTCTTTTTCAACAAGATCTTTAATGCTTAGAGAAAGTCTTTCATCGTTCTCATTCACATCAAGGACTTTCACTTGCACTGCTTGACCTTCTTTTAATACTTCGTGCGGTGTGGCAATATGTTTATGTGCGATTTGAGAAATATGAACAAGTCCTTCCACTCCAGGGAATACTTCTACAAAAGCACCATAAGATACAAGTCTTTTCACTGTGCCTTCTAACACACTACCTTTAGGGGCTTTTTCAGCAATACCATCCCATGGACCAGGCAAAGTATCTTTAATAGATAGTGAAATTCGTTCATTATCCTTATCTACACTTAGTACTTTTACTTTGACAGATTGACCTTCTGTAACAACATCTGAAGGCTTAGCAACATGCTCATAAGAAAGTTGTGAAATATGGACTAAACCATCAACACCACCGATATCAACAAAAGCACCGAAATCTGTAATACGTTGTACAGTTCCATCAATCACGCTTCCAGCTTCAAGCGAACCAAGTAATTCTTTCTTTTGCTTTCCTTGTTCCTCTTCAACAACTACACGATGAGAAAGAATTAAACGATTTTTATCTTTATCTAACTCAACAATTTTAAAAGCTAATGTTTGACCTTTATAATCTGAGAAATCTTCAACAAAATGTGCTTCAACTAAAGAAGCTGGTACAAATCCGCGAACTCCAAGGTCTACGACTAATCCACCTTTAACAACATCTTTGATTTCAGCATCAAAAACTTCACCGTCATTAAATTTTTGTTCTAGCTGTTCCCAAGACTTTTCAGCATCTACTTTGCGCTTAGATAGCACGAGCGCTTCTTCTTCTACTTTTAACACTTCTAATTGTAGTTCATCACCTTCTGCAACAGCATCGCTAGCTGTTTCTACATGAAGACTTGATAGTTCACTAATTGGAATAATACCATCTAATTTGCTATTTTCGATATCGACAATCACTTGCTTCTCTTCTACTTTTGTCACTTTACCATTTACTTTATCGCCAACTTCAAAATTTGCTACTTCAATTTCATTCATTTCTTCTGACATATGTATTCCTCCTTAATCCAATGGCTAATTTCATTTTCCACTTATAAAATGCAATCTTACAAAGTGTAAATTGCACTAAATAAACTAGAGTTGTAAAACCACTTTGATCCTGAAATATAAAATGCCTTTTTATAAACTTCTTACAAATAGCACCTTTTGTCAAGTAAGAAGGTTTAGCGATTCTGTTCGATTAATTTTTTAATTTCATTCATAATGATATCCGTTGTTTCTTCTGCGTTGACTTTGTTTGCCCGGATTTCATCCATTGGGATAGGCTTTCCGTAGACAACTTTTAATTTCTTAAAAGGTTTATACGGGCCAATGATGGCACAAGGTACGACAGCAACATCAGAACGAAGAGCAAAGAACCCTGCACCAGCAAGACCTTTACCAACTTCTCCCGTTTTACTCCTCGTCCCTTCTGGAAATAAACCTAAAACATGCCCTTCTTTAAGAACCTTTAACCCATTTCTCAATGCTTCACGATCACTCATTCCTCTTTTTACAGAAAAAGCATTCAGATGTGGTAATAACTTCCCTAAAACTGGCACGTTAAACAACTCTTCTTTTGCCATAAAGTGAATGTCTCGTGGCGCTGTAATCCCTACAATTGGCGGATCCAGGTTATCAATATGATTGCAACATAAAAGGACGCCACCTTCTGCTGGGACATTCTCCCTACCTTTCACATCCATGCGATAAACGGGCTTTAATAAGCCGTATACTAAAGAGCGTGCAAATGTATATACACTCATATTATTGAATCCTTTCCTCAACCAACTTCATAATTCTATCAACAACTTCGTGAATGCTTAGTGATGTTGTATCCAATTCCACTGCATCCTCAGCTTTTTTGAGTGGTGCAACTTCCCTTTCCGAATCTAACTTATCTCTATTAGCAATTTCCTCTTTTAAAAGAGCTAAATCTGAAGGAAAACCCTTTTCTAAGTTTTCAGCGTGGCGTCGAGCTGCTCGTTCATCCACTGATGCTAAAAGAAACACTTTTACTTCTGCATCAGGTAAAACATGTGTACCAATATCACGGCCATCCATCACTACACCACCTTCTTGACCGAAGCGTTGTTGACGGGCAACCATTTCTTCTCTTACCTGCTTATGTTTAGAAACCGTAGACACTGAATTAGTTACTTCAGCTGTTCTAATTTCCGTAGAAACATCTAACCCATCTAAAAGAATACGTTGGCCAGATTCTCCAGGATTTAAGACAATGTCTGTCTCTTTTAACAAATGAATTAATGATTCTTCATCATTTATATCTATTTCTGACTGCAACGCTTTAAATGTTAACGCGCGATACATCGCCCCTGTATCTATATAAATATAATGAAGCTTCTCAGCTATGATTTTAGCAACTGTACTTTTCCCCGCTGCTGCAGGTCCATCTATGGCAATTGATATTTTATTCATAAACCCTCCTGAAATACCTATACAAATATATTCTTTACGTTTTATATTCTATCATAAATTCACTTAATTAGTTGTAATGATTATGTGTCATTAATAATCCCCTCTTCTAATAAGGAGTCTTTTTATTAATTAAAATAATATGGTCGTTTTAAAAAAATAAGAGAAACACTAAAAAAGGATGTTCTCAGGAAGAACAATCCAAAAGGTCTGTAAAGCTATTGTTTCTGTTGGCCTGACTTTCATCATAAAATCAAGTTAAGGCCTATTTAAGTAAAATACTTCCTCATCATTATATTCTAAATGATGATTCACTCCTTCATATCTTGTCACTTCATTAAAATCCGGAAATAGATGTAAATGATGAAAAACGGTTTGAAATAATAGTAACAACCCAAGATGAAAAATGATTAATAGTATGAGTGTACGTTCGAATACTTTCACCCTTCCACCCCCATTAATCATTATGGAGACACAAAAGAGATTTTATGCTGTTCTGCTTAAGATTGTTTACTTTTCTTCATATGAAGTAACTGTTGTTCGAAGCAAAACCTCATCATTGCTTGTCTATCTTCTGCATTTATTTGTGGAAATCTAAATGATATAACGAGACGCCCATCTGCTAATGCCTCTTTCCTTACATATTCTGACGCTAAAACAAAGGAACGCTTTTTACCTTCTATCACAAGTGTAAAACGCAATAAATAGGGCGATGGTTTATACAAATAGGTGAAATGATTAACAACTACAGCTATTCCCCCTGCACTTATATTTCTACTTATCCCTATAATAGAGTGAGACATCCCTTCACCTACGGGTTGAATTTCAACAGATTCATTGAAATCAACTCTAACATACTCCCTCATTTGTTCCTTCTCATGAGTAAATTCTTTTGCATAAGCAATTTTCAATAATGGTGTTGACTGCATCATTCGACCGACCACTCTTCCAGAGAAGAAAAACATTTTCCCATTTGCATTGTAAGCAACACACTTAATTCTTCTTCCATCTACTAAGTACATTTTCCGATTCGTTTGTAAACAAACGGGATAATGAATATGTATTATATCCTCTTTAATTTCAGCAATTCTAGATATGTACTTGCCCTCACTTGATAGATAATGTTCTATATACAATTGATCACCTGGTGACAATGTATTCCCTCCTAATCTTTTCTACTTTTCCTTATTTTATCACTTAACTGTTACAAAAGAACTATATTTTTATTTGAATGAGATGAGATTTATTAACATCATGGTATAATCGCATTACTCTATTTAGTCCTAATTTTTTTCTGCGTTTATATTTCATCTTCATGTCTTTATTTAGCCAATGATTTCCATAAAAAAAACAAAAAGAACCCTTTTCGGGTCCTTATTTGCCTTATACCACATCTTCATAAATCGGTTCTGCATTTTGCAATTTTTCTACTTTTTCTTCTCTTCCATTTTCACTATTAATATAGATGCGATACGTGTCTTCACCTAATGTCCCAGTAAATTCATAACAAAGTACTTCTTCATTACTATCATTCAATATAATCGCTAAACGGTCATCCATAATTTTAAGCTGACTATTGATTTTTTCTCTTGCTTCCTCTTTTGCTAACACAGCTTGAGGAATATCTCGCTTATGATGGGATTTCAAATAATCCTCTGCTGAAAACCCTAAAATTTGCCCATTATCTAATGCTACTTTCATCTTAATTGAATCTGGGTAAATTCTTACATCGTCCTGTTTAGACACAAATGTAAACACGCCCATTTGATCATATTGCACACTTTCAAATAGATCAAGATCTTCAAATTCATTATCTTTTAAAAATTTCACTGCTGATTGATGGGCATCTTCCAGACTAATTTTTTGTTGTTTTACATCTCTTGCTGTGATAAGCCAAATAGGATAACCGCCCTTTTTAGTAATATCTAAATTGGTTTCTATACTTTCTTTAGGAGACCTTAGTGATACACTAAAAAATCCATAATCCGATCCTTCGCCATTTTCTGCCACGGTTGCTTTAACATCATCAGGGGATTGCGCATATTTCTTCGCTTCTGATACAGCTTCTTTTTTAGATATTTCTTTTCCTTCTAAGTATTGATAGTTCTCATCTTTCTTTTGCATATTTACAAATGCGGGACCTAAATCCGTTTCATCGTATCCCTCAACTGTTTTTTCGACGGTTTGAAAGCCGTCTATAATTGTATTATCGGCTGCTTCATTATTTGTAGCAAGCGCTGTTTCTACATCCATCCAACGTAAGTCATTTTTGACGACCATATGTTGCACATTCCGTAATTCTGATTGAATATCTGCTGCCTGCTTATATAACCCTTGTAAAGACTGATATTCTTCATCAGTCAATGGGTCTTTATCCAAGTCTCTAATCGCTGCCTTATAACTAAACTCACCAATTTGTGCTAAAAATTCTTCCGTCTTATTAAATGGTAAAAGGGATAGTGGCAGTTGACCTACATCTGAATGTGCTTGAGAGGTAATTCTCCAAACATCCGCAAGCGCAGGAGACAGTGAACTTCTAGAATTCATTGCCAATGTAGATCCGATTTTATCATGTAATACATCGATTTCATAAGTGAGTTCATGAAATGCACGTTGATAATTGTTTTCTGCGTTAATTAATATCGCATTTTTCTCACGATGTTCTTGATAACCCCAGACAGCAGTTCCGATAACACCAACTGAAAGAACAGTTATGAGTATTCCTTTTAACACGTGACTTCACTCCTTATTTACAGAAAATATGTTGTCCAATTTTTTTAATTTGTGGCCTTGTCCAAATCCATGGACTTGTTGCAGTATCTGGATTAAAGTAATAAAGGGCATCTCCACTCGGATCCCAGCCATTAATAGCATCTATCACTGCTTCCCTCGCTGTTTCATTAGGTGTTAGCCAAATTTGCCCATCTGCAACCGCCGTAAATGCTCTTGGTTCAAAGATCACACCATAAACCGTATCTGGAAAAGACGCACTTTCTACTCTGTTCAATATTACTGCCGCTACCGCTACCTGCCCTATATAAGGTTCGCCACGCGCCTCACCGTATACCGCATTTGCCATCATTTGTATGTCGTTTTCCGAGAATCCACTAGGAACATTTGCTGAAGTTGTACCACCGGAATTACCACTTGATGCATTACCATCATTTTGATTTGATCCACTATTATTAGCAGGTGCTTGTTGACTTAAATCCGTGCCGCCATAATGTGTAAATGAATTCCCTTGATTAATTTGATTCTTCACATATTGCTTATCATAATTTGACGCACTCACCAACTTTTCCTTCGTACCAGAACCAGCAAGCCCATCTATATCCAAGCCAAATTCATATTGGAAATTACGTAATGCCCAATATGTGCCCCATCCGAAGACCCCATCGATTTTACCATTATAGAATCCTAAATATTGCAATCTTGCTTGTAGCTCAATGACATCATCGCCTATCGCTCCTTGTCTAATCACTTGATTCGAAAAAGCATTTGCCGACTTATCCAATTCAGCCATTGGAATAGTCGTCGCTATAAGCAGTAGTATTAGCATCACTTTAGTAAACATCAATAGTTGTTTCATCGTACTAACCTCCAAAAATACATCTTTTCATCTGTTAAACAATCAGGTAACCTAATATGGCGTTTTGCAGGCAAAAAATGATGGCTGTAACAGTTAATCCTCGATCTCATCTTTTTTCACGTTTACTAATCAGCGAGGAAGCTAACAATACATCTATTTTTTGTTCCAATTGGCTTTTTATACAAATTCAATGAGAAAATCATTTGGATAAATATAGCATTTACAGGGTGGTCATCAAATAGAGGCTAGTACGCTTGAGATTTAACGATTTTTATAAAATTCAACTTCTATGTTAAATGTTCTGATTACTTATTTTCCTTTAGAAGGTATCCGTCAGCCGTAGGAAGCTTGGTGATTTGACAAAAAGAAAAGAAGGCGGATTTGAGTGTACTCAAATCCACCTTCTTACTTTATCTGAAACTCATTACTCATAGCCTCTTTTTAACCTATGTTAACCATAATTTGTTCTTGTATCTTCTAATGATTGATTATATTTAGCACTTAGTATTCTCGCTTGTTTGGCTTTTTTTAGCCCCATCCACCAAAGAAAGATCATAAATGGAACAATAAACAGCAACCAATTTTCTAATGTTAATAAAATATAATCATATGTTCCATGCAAAAGAAAAGGAGTTGCTAGAGATAGGCATAGCCATTTCCCTCTAGATTTTTTCGAAAACTTTCCTTTTCCTAAATAATAGCCCATAATTACACCAAAAAGAGCATGACTAGAAACCGGGAATAACGCACGACCTAGCGCATGCTCTATACCAAGTGTCAATAAATAAAAGATATTCTCCAATGTTGCAAACCCAAGTGATACTGCTGCGCCATAAACAATGCCGTCATACGGTTCATCAAAGTGCACATGGGGGTAAATAATAATAAGTAGGATAAACCACTTAAAAAATTCCTCAAGCATACTAGAAGAAAGAAAAGCAGAAACAAAATGAGAAGTAAACACTTGTTCTACTTCAAATACATATTGGATAAACATTATGGGAAACACAAGAAGTGCCCCAAATAAAAAGGTTCTAAAAACCATCGAAAAGGGCTCAGTCTCATATTGATCTTTTAAATAAAAGTAACTTAATAATGCCAAGCCAGGAGCAATGGCAGCAGATATTAATCCCAGCATGGGCTGTTCCTCTTTTCAAAGCTTTTCTTTAATCGTATCATGTATAGGTAAGATTGAAAATAAATTTACCAAAATAATTACATATTAATTGGAGGTACCAAGTTGGATAAAAAGAAAATACTCCTAATTCATACAGGTGGGACCATTTCAATGAGTGAGGATGTTGAAACAGGTGCAGTATTAACAAATGAAGAAAACCCATTAACAAGACAAACAAAAGAGTTAAATGAGCTTGCGCACTTGATCGTCGAAGAACCATTTCAATTACCTTCTCCCCATATTACGCAAAAAGAAATGCTTATATTACGAAACTTAATTCATTCTTACAAGGATAAGGTATCTGGTGTTGTCATTACACATGGTACTGATACATTGGAAGAAACCGCTTATTTTCTTGACTTAACAGTAAAGGGTTCTTTGCCGATTGTTGTGACTGGGGCTATGCGCTCTAGTAATGAAATTGGCTCAGATGGATTATATAATCTGATTTCTTCTATTCGTGTAGCCATTTGTGATGAAGCGGATGGAAAGGGCGTTTTAGTAGTGCTGAATGATGAGATTCACACAGCTGAAAATGTGACAAAGACACATACTAGCAACGTCTCGACCTTTCAAAGTCCTCAATATGGACCCATAGGTATAGTCACAAAAAGGGGTGTACTTTTTCATCACCTCCCTGTTCAACATGCACATTTCGAAATCGAACAAGCTGATAAACAAGTGATGCTCATTAAAGCTCATGCCGGCATGGACTCTACCCTATTAGGAGCCATTGCACAAACTACATGCGATGGATTGGTGATTGAAGCGCTTGGGCAAGGAAACCTTCCTCCAGCCATGCTTCCTGGTATAAAAGATTTACTTGCTAGAAAGATTCCTATTATTATCGTATCAAGATGCTTTAATGGCATTGCCCAAGATGTTTATGGTTATCCTGGAGGGGGCAAAGAATTAAAAGAGCTTGGCCTCATTTTTTCTAATGGATTAAATGGGCAAAAAGCTCGTATTAAACTATTAATCGCTTTGGAAAGTAGGATGCCTTTCGAAAAACTTGAAGAAATGTTTCAACTATAAAAGTATGATTTACTGAATTTCTTTATTGCATCTATTAGATGGAAAGTGTACTGAGTTGATTGCTAACTCCTTTGGCAGTTGTGAAGATCTTAATGATAGTAAGCGACAAAATTTCAACATATGGAGAAATCAGCCTTTACAAAAGGCTAATGGTATTGACAAGTGATGCCATATCATTTGAAAACCCGAACAAAGCAAAGCACCATTGAAAAGTGTTTTGCATAAAGTTCGGGTTTACTTAAGCTCATATTCTCGTCTGAATTTGTTTGTTTATTGTTCTTTCTCTTTTATCGCGTTGGCAATGATTTCTCCATGATGCCTACCATTCTCGATAAATATTTCATTGGCATTATTACCCGCTGCAATCACGCCAGCAATATATATACCTTCTACATTGGTCTCCATTGTTTCAGGATGATGCTCAGGTTTTCCAGTTTTTTCGTCTTTTTTAATGCCTATTGATTGTAAAAATGGATGATCTGGATGATAACCAGTCATGGCAAAGACAAAATCATTCGCGATTTCCTTGATTTGCCCCTCTTTCTCATAGACAACAGAAGTTTCTCTTATTTCCTGAACATTTGCATTAAATTCCATTTGAATATTCTCATGACGAACAAGTGAATCAAACTGCGGTAAAATCCACGGCTTAACGCTTTTTGAATATTCCTCGCCCCGATAGAGAACCGTCACATTTGCCCCAGCCTTTTCTAATTCAATGGCCGCATCAACACTGGAGTTTTTCCCACCAATAACAACAACATCTTTATTAAAAAACGGGTGGGCTTCTTTAAAGTAATGAAAGACTTTATCTAAATCTTCACCAGGGATCCCCATATAGTTTGGTTGATCATAATACCCAGTTGCAACAATAACATAAGATGATTGGTACTCCGCTTTGTCCGTTTGCACAGAGAAATCATTATCTTTTTTCTTTGTGATGCTTTCAACCTTTTCATATGCATTGACATTGATTGCTTTTCGTTTGACCACTTCTCTATAATAGGTAAGTGCTTGATTTCTATTGGGTTTATGTTCAACCGTTACAAACGGTATATTACCAATTTCTAATTTTTGACTGGAACTAAAGAAAGTTTGATGAGTCGGGTAACGATAAATGGCATTAACAATGTTGCCCTTCTCAATGACTAAAACATCTTTCCCTAACTCTTTTAAACAAATGGCTGCGGCTAATCCACATGGTCCACCACCAACCACAATCGCATCTTTTTTATTCATGATGATTCACCTCTTGGACTGACCCGTATGATATTTTATATATGTAGAATTGAAAAAAATCTCCTAATGTATATAATAGGAGATTTTTTACCTTCTTTCAAATGTAAGAAATTGTGAAAATTAAATCCAACCTCTAAATCTTGATGCTTCAGCCATTTTACGTACACCAACCATATACGCAGCTAAGCGCATATCTACTCTACGTGTTTGAGCGGTTTCATAAATATTATTGAATGATTTCACTAGTATTTTTTCTAATTTTTCTTCTACTTCTTCTTCAGACCAGTAGTAGCCTTGGTTATTTTGTACCCATTCAAAATAAGAAACTGTTACACCACCGGATGATGCAAGCACATCAGGCACAAGAAGAATATCTCTTTCTGTTAATATTTGCGTCGCTTCTAATGTTGTTGGGCCATTCGCTGCCTCTACTACTATACTTGCTTTAATATTATGTGCGTTTTCCTCAGTAATTTGATTTTCAATTGCTGCAGGAACCAATACGTCACAATCGAGCTCGAGTAGCTCTTTATTTGAAATCGTCTCATTAAATAACTTTGTTACAGTTCCAAAACTATCACGGCGATCAAGTAAATAATCAATATCTAAACCATTAGGGTCATGAAGCGCACCGTATGCATCAGAAATACCCACGACTTTTGCGCCTTCATCATGCATAAACTTCGCTAAGAAGCTACCTGCATTACCAAAACCTTGTACAACCACGCGAGCACCTTTTAAATTAATACCCTTTTTCTTGACTGCTTCATGAATACAGATCGTTACCCCTTTAGCTGTTGCTGATTCCCTACCATGAGAACCACCAAGTACAAGTGGTTTACCAGTAATAAATCCTGGGGAATTAAATTCATCCATTCTACTATATTCATCCATCATCCAGGCCATAATTTGTGAATTTGTAAATACATCTGGAGCTGGAATATCTTTTGTAGGACCAACAATTTGGCTAATCGCTCTAACATACCCTCTACTTAATCTCTCAAGCTCACGGAAAGACATATCCCTTGGATCACAAACAATACCGCCTTTACCTCCGCCATATGGTAGATCGACTATTCCGCATTTTAAGCTCATCCATATAGATAGTGCCTTCACTTCTTTTTCTGTTACATTAGGGTGAAAACGAATTCCCCCTTTTGTAGGACCGACTGAATCATTATGCTGAGCACGGTAACCAGTAAAAATTTTCACCGTCCCATCATCCATCCTAACAGGAATTTTCACTGTTAATAAACGCATTGGCTCTTTCAACAGTTCAAAAACCTCTTCTGGATATCCAAGTTTCTCCAACGCTTTGTGGATTACGATTTGAGTTGACTTCAAAACATCCATTTTATCTTCTTGATTCGTATGATCAGTACCTTTATCGGCCACTATTTGAAACCTCCTAGAAAAATTCACATTCTTTAGTTGTCCGCTTTCAAGACATAGTATACACCTTTACTCTATTTATGCAAGGAGAAAAAGCAATTTTTTCTTATTTTTATGTAAACGCTACCAAAGCTATAATATTGCGTATTTTCCTTATTTTCTAAAATATTTACATCTATTTTATTTTGCCTTTAATAGCTGATTTCATTCATAAAATACACATGTGTATTTATCGAGTTAGGTTGAATTCATTTCAGCGATAGGCTCCATATTACATCCTATTCCCAAAGAACTAATACGATAAACATCAAGGCACCTGAATATTCAAACAAATAGGATCACTTAAATCCTATTTGCTTGAATGTAATATCATTATTTAAAATAATGTTCGATCTTTTCTAATGCATGGTCCCTAATTAATTCTTTTCCGTATTCTTTAATAATATATAAACTCACAAAAGAAACGGTACCATATTCAGCTAAAATTGAAATCAGTTTTTCTTCCGTTTGTTTTCTATTGCATTCAATCAATACATAATAAAGTCCGTTATACACATATAAAGAATTTACCACTTCTTCTTTCCATATTTTCCGGTGACTTAATGAAATAATATTCTCAAAATCATCAAATTCATATAAAATATAGTCTTGTTTGTCTACATCTACTTGAAAATCAATGATTCCATCCTTAAGCCATTCTTCTTCTACTTCTTCTTGTATCGTTACAATCATAACCATTCCTTGTATTTGCATTGAAAAAATCTCGATACTGATTGTGCCATATATATCAAG
This sequence comes from Cytobacillus kochii, assembly GCF_044790165.1. Classification (NCBI taxonomy): domain Bacteria; kingdom Bacillati; phylum Bacillota; class Bacilli; order Caryophanales; family Bacillaceae; genus Cytobacillus; species Cytobacillus kochii. The sequence continues at coordinate 2,964,525 of NZ_CP085254.1, forward strand.
GTCAAATTCTTCACTTGCTTCCTCAAGCATATCTTGAAAAAGCTGATGCCATTTTAAAGAGTCCTTCCAAATATCTTCCTTTGACAAGCCTCTCTCAAACAAATCATCTAAAGTAAGCAAAATTTTAATTTTATTATCATTCAAACGCTCCAATTGCATTTCTCCTGCCCCCTGCCCAGAACCGACTCTTGTGATTAGTGTATGGTATATACTTTAGTTGGTGAGTCGTCCTTAACATTTCCTTCTAAACTTGGATATAAAGAAAGGATATGTGTTTGTGCAGGTGCGCCTAGCCTTAAAGGCAAGGCTGTTGTCCCATAACCATTACTTACAAAATAAGGTATACCGTTCTTATGTTTCATCCCACCTTTTTCATAAGGTCCCCAGTTTAAGATACGGATTTGCCCACCATGGGTATGTCCTGACATCATAAACGAGATTTGATATTCTGGTAATAAATAGTCAACAATACCAGGATCATGGCTCATGAGAATACGACAGCCATTCCCAGCATCCTCAATTGCAAGATCAATCTGGTCTCTTTCTCTACTAAAATCATCTGTTCCAAGCAACACGATACGTTTACCATCTGAGCCTTCAAAACTGACTGCTGAATTATCAAGAATTTTCACTCCGAGATCTAATAGCAATGCATCTAACTCATGAAAATCCACTTCATAATCATTATTCCCCCATACAAAATAAGTCGGAGCAATAGAAACAAGGTTTTCTATATTCCGTTTCGTCCTTGCCAAAGGTACTCCCTTTTCTGTTAAATCTCCGCCAATACATACGATATCCACCTTTCTATCTTTAACAGCTTGAATCAACTTTCCTGATAGCTCTCTACGATGGATATCAGAAATGAAAAAAATGTTCAACCCTGCAAGACTATCTGGTACACCTTGTATTGCAACCTTTCTCACTTCAATTGTATCTTTATGTGCTTCCTTATACATATAAACGACGACACCAACGATAATAAACAGTAATGCACCTGCTAAAATAATATACATGACTCCACCTCATCTATATGTACTAAAATTTAAGTTAGTCAATAAAAAAAGGATGCTCTATAAGCGAACAACCTAAATATCATTTATTTTGTTTCTACAACTCTTATATTTCATGTGAACTTGCCCGATTGTCACTGATGCCTTGAATCACCGTTTGTGTTCTGTAAGAAGTTCTTAGATTTTCACATGATTCATGTCATACAGTCACAAACTGGGGTAGGTTTTAGGAGCAGTTCCTCATTCTCTTCATTCGTATGAAATAGACTTAAATGTCTTTATTCCCTAACTTTGATTATTTGTTCTCATGAAACAGATTAATATCATAATTTTTCTTCATCATATTAAAGACATGATGTCTGTTTTTCCACTCATCCTCTTTTTTCCACAAGTCCTTACTCTTATCGATAATCTCGCATCTAAGTGCATGATATTCTTTTTCCGCTTTATCACGCTTCTGTTGTAACAGAACCATATATCCATAAAAGCCAATTAACGTTACCATACTGTATAAATTGAATGGGTGATTAATATAAACAGAAAAAACAGAAGCAAATGAATAGGAATAAGGTAAATAAAATTGATAATACACAAAAATAACATAAGCAAATGATAGAAATACAACTAGCCACATAATAACCAAATGCCACTCTTTCAAATGATCATATTTCGCTTTTCTTTCAACTACTTTTTGAAGCATTTGTCTCGTTGCTTGGTCTGTTCTTTCATCTAGTTGATTAATTGCTGTTTCCATAAACTCCCCCCAATCATAGCTATGCTTGCCCACATTATATGATTGGTGGAGTAGATTCATGACTAGTCGAGGGGAATCCTTAATACTTGGCCAACGTAAATTTCCTCAGATGGCAAATTATTAGCAGCCTTAATTTTAGCAATCCCATCGGGTGACTTATAATAATTCATAGCAATTCTATACATTGTTTCTTGTGATTGAACCGTATGCTGAACAACTTTTGTTGCTTGTTTTTTTGCTTCCTCTTCTTTCGCCTTTTGTTCTGCTAATTCCTTCTCTTTTTGTGCAGCTTCTTCCCGTGCTTTCTTTTCAGCCTCTTCCTTTTCTTTTTTGGCTGCTTCTTCTTTTGCTATCTTCTCTTCTTCCTCTTGTTTTTTTCGTTCAGCTTCTTCTTGTTCTTTTAATTTTGCCTCTTCAGCTGCTTTCTCCTTTTCTTGTTCTTCCTTCTCTTCTTCCTTATCATCAGGGGCAGCTGCAACATTTTGTGATGACCCATTATTACTGTTATTTGATATACCAACCGTTTCAAAATCTTCTTTTTCTGCTGATGTTGAAGACTGATCAGCTAGCATAGGAACAAGATAATAAACAGACAAAGCCACTATTGGTACCATAATAAAAAATGCTGCAAGTAAACGAATGAGTGGGTAGTCCAACTTTTTATCCAATGTTTGTTTTTCTTTTGTACTGCTGATTTCCGCCATTGCCAACTCTTCACTTACATTTACTTTTTGTAATCTTTGGCGATCTCTCTTTGCCTTCTCCCGATATGATGCCTCTCTATTCATCTATCTTCCCTTCCTGCTCTTTGACTTTTATATATATATAACCCCAATAAACAATCAATAATAAAATGCATAATAATTGTCGCTAACAAATTACCTGTTAAATCATATATCCAACCAATGAAGAAACTTAATAAAACGACATTTATAAATAAAAACCATTGAAATAAATAACGATAATGGACAAGAGCAAAGATTAAACTAGTCACTATCAACCCAAAATGAGTTTGCAGCACACCTCTAAATAACACTTCCTCACTAAAGGCAATAATTAACGTAATTACTACGATATGGGCCGGTGATAGTGAGCTGAATATCCTTATATTTACCCCACCATCATTATAATAGGAGGGAGGTAGGACCCGCATCCCTATTATATCAAGCATAACAATGACTAATCCTGATATTATACCAATCGCAATAGATGGTCCATCCCATTGGAATAGCGCAAAAAAAGAATCCCATGAATGAAAGAGAAATAGGCCAATAACCAATGCAATGAAAAGTAATAACAATTGTGTTAAATATAAATGAAATCTTAATTCTTTATCAGATAACAAACGAATGGTTTCTTCATATTTACTCTTCATTTTTGGATGTCTCACTTAATAAAATGTCTTTTAAAATCTCTTCCCAATTTTCATATAAGGGTATTATCTCCAGCTCTTCAGTTTGCAGATCAGGGTAGTTGCTACCATTACAATGATCGCAGCAGTCTCCTATATTTATTGTCGGCAGTTCACCAAAATAGTGTAAGATTTTTTCTCGTCTACATGTGGAACTATGAATATATTGATAAACAGTCTGAATGGCTTCTAATTTAAGCTGGAATTGTTTGTTCATAATCACCTTTAGTTCATCTAAGGAGGTCGCCTCCTTATAATCAAGGATAGCATGACGATGAAAATCCTTTAATATTCGCATAGATGTTTCGCTAAGGTTGGCAATTACTGTAATATCCTCTTCGTATTTTTCTAACTCCCACCACCTTAGGGAATCTGTTAAAAAAAAACGTTTTAAATTTTCCATTTGACTATCATTAATTAGTTCTGATTCTACCAACTGCATCGGCAGCTGTTCATCAAAAGGTGCATATAACAGTAAAGCAAGACTAGGTTTGCCATCTCTCCCAGCTCTACCAATTTCCTGTAAATAAGATTCCATATTCATAGGCATATGAAAATGAATAACATAACGGATATTTTCTTTATTAATCCCCATGCCAAATGCACTTGTTGCACATATCACATCGAGTTGGTTATGAATGTATTGTTGCTGAATAAGTATTCTTTCTTCATGATTCAATCCGCCATGATAGATGCTCACTCTTTTTATGCCATTCTCTTTTAATGATTGTGCGCAAACTTCTGCCGTTTTTTTACTAGAAAAATAAATAATACCTGGACCGTGTAAGGCTCTTATCTTCTTAATTAACACATCTATTTTCTCTTGATAACTTTCTACTTTCTCAACATGTAATGAGATATTTGGTCGGTCAACTGAATATAGAATATCCATACTGTTTTGCATGTTTAAAGATTTTTTAATATCCTGTTTCACCTTATCAGTTGCCGTAGCCGTTAACGCCAATATAGGCGGATGCCCTAACTCTTTCATTACAGAGCCAATAGCTAAATAGTCCGGTCGGAAATCATGTCCCCATTGAGAAATACAATGCGCTTCATCGACAACAAGTAATGTAATATTAAGCTCACTTAATTTCTCCATGAACAATTTTGATTGCAGCATTTCAGGTGAAGTAAAAATAAACTTATACTGGTGCAAGTTTTTAAGTGCATACATTTTTTTTTGATAATTTAAAAAAGAATTAAATGCGATTGCTCGTTTTTCCCCAATCAATAGTAATTGGTCTACCTGATCCTGCATTAAGGAAAGAAGTGGAGAAATAATTAAAGTTGTGCCTGGGAGCATAAATGTTGGAAGTTGATAACATAAAGACTTCCCAGAACCAGTAGGGAGCATGGCTAACGTATGCTTACCGGCCACTACCGCTTTTATTGTTTCTTCTTGTCCATCTCTAAAAGACGTATAACCAAATTTTTCTCTCAGTAATTGTTTCATTATACGCTCACCGCACTTTTTTGTTTAGCTAGTACAAGCCGTATCTGAAAATAGCTTGCTTCGGGAACTAATTGACGGATATATTTTAACTGCTTTATTCCGTTCGTTGAAGTTTTTATAATGTTTCTTTGTACTTCTGGTGGAACATATATATCTATATTAAATGACGAATCAACAATGGCCAATTCCACAATATGATCTTCAATTGTTCCTTGTTTTAATTTTCTTATTTTAATAATATCCTCAATATCGTATCCTTGATTTAAATAGATAGCTGTTTTTCTTGTTGATTGTGTTAGCTGTAACCACTCATTTTTCTCTTCTGTCTCTAATATTTGCTCGAGTAAAGGATAAGAGGTGTTATTTTCTTTTACTTCAGTTAATATCATGTGAATCACATTTATAAAGTGTAACTGATAGGTTAACACTGACATTTGCAACTGTTCGGCTGCCTGCTGTTGTGTTAAGCCAATTCGATTACTTCCTGTTAACCTTAGAATGAGAATAAGGGGGTCAATTTTTTTATTCGTTAAAATATGTTGTAACTCCTTAAACAGTTGTGTTGCCAACTCATGACGATTGATTCTATTCCTTTGAATAAAGTTTTTTAACCAATCAAGATGAGGTTTATTATTTTGAATAGGGAGATACCTCCCGTTATATGCGACTAGGTTAGAAATTACTTGAACCATAAGAGAAAGGCGCTCCCAAAAAAGTTTGTCCATCCGGTTATATGACCAGCCATTGAGATATCTAGGTATGATTGGTTCATCATACTCTTGGAGATACATATCCCCTTTTTCCGTCATTCGATAAGACCCCTCACCAAGACAAGTGACATAATTCTCCTCTAAAAGATCATCTAATATTTGATTAAATTCCTCTCTTGCCAAATGGGGTAACACATGAAAGTATCGCTTCAAGTGAAATAAATGAGCATCTTGTATTGTTTGAGAAGACTTTTTGCCATTAAGCAAATGTAAAATGGCATAAGCAGTTCTCTGATTCTCAATTGATTTTAGACAAAATAAGACCAATTTCTGAATAACGCTCACATTTCTCTCCCCTTTATTCATTGACTAATTAGTTTTTAGAATAGCATTTCCGTGGTGAATTTGCAGACTTTTTCGACATTATTTTAATTTTTTTTGTTGAATTTTATTGTATCATGAAACCGTTATATACGTGATAATATCAGTCAATTTTTCATCATGAACCAGATGAAAAGTCCCACCATAGACTATTCTAGATGGTAGATTTTTATTGAAATGTTTACAAGACAGATTTACAATAGAACATGTGGTAAGTGTTTCGGCAGATATTTTCGTGCTTTAACATGAAAAAGATTTTAAATAGGAGGTTATTCCATGGCGAAGTATACAATTGTTGACAAAGAAACATGTATTGCTTGTGGCGCATGTGGTGCGGCAGCTCCAGACATTTATGATTACGATGATGAGGGCATCGCATTTGTAACACTAGATGATAATGAAGGAATTGTTGAAATTCCTGATGTTCTTATAGAAGATATGATGGATGCATTTGAAGGCTGTCCAACTGACTCAATAAAAGTCGCAGACGATGCCTTTGATGGTGATCCGTTAAAATACGAATAGAACAAAAAGAAATCTAATGGTAAAAGAGAAAACGAGTAAATCCTAATTTAGGGATTTACTCGTTTTTCTATGAGCTACAGGAATCACATACTCGTATACTCATTCGAATAAAGATCGTTTCCCAATCAATTATCCAGTTGGAACTTAAATAGTAGTTATCGAAGAATGCAAGTGAGTTCATTGGTGCTTTTACGAATGATGAAAAATGTTGGATAAGAATGACAATTCTACTTAAGCGGCATAAAATTATATATTAAAAGGCATCTAACTTTTCAAAGTTAGATGCCTCCTTTATAAATTAAGCAATCGTATTTAGTGATCTTTGTTTATTAATCCAATTACTCATCTTAGCAAATACAAGCATAAATACCGATGCCATTAAAATTCCTTTAATAAAGTTAAAAGGTAGAATAAACATGACTGCAGTTGAACGCATTTCTGGTCCTGACATAGCGGGCATATTTAAAAACATTGTATAGGCAGGTAAAAAGACGAAATAATTAAGCAAACTCATGGATACAGCCATTACACTTGTGCCAACGATTAATCCTATTGTCATACCTTTTTTGGATTTCATCTTTGTATAAACATAATAGGTTGGCAAAATAAATAATAAACCTGCTACAAAGTTAGCAATATGACCAACAGGTACGCCAGTAGCACTTCCCGTCATAAAATAATCCAACACATTTTTAAACAATTCGACCAGTATTCCCGCAATCGGACCAAATATTAACGCAGCCACTAAAGCAGGAATATCACTAAAGTCAATCATCAAAAAGTTCGGAAACGGTGGTAATGGAAAGTTTAACAACATAAGAATATACGCGATACTACTCAACATACCGATTGCAACAAAAGCTTTGACATTTAACTTCTTCAATTTTCCTCTCTCCTTTTAGGCTATCTCTCCTATAGAAGAAAGGTTCAGCAAATAAGCGTCTTTGCATAACAAAACCCTCAAGTAAACTTGAGGGAGAATTGAACAAAGACATTCTTAATAAACGTTCTTGTAGTGTATACTTTGAACGTTAGCAGAACCTCCATCTTCTCCCATCCAGACTTTACTGTCGGCTTTGGATTCTCACCAAATCCTGCCCAATACAAACGCTTCGTGCTAATTGCACTCCACTTTTAGGCTCGCGGGCTTAAAGTATAAATACTTATCACCGCCGGTCGGGAATTTCACCCTGCCCCGAAGATAGACCATATTTATTTGACAACTTCATTATACTGAAAAATAATTCATTTGTGAAGCCTAAAATAGTAAATATCTCGAATTAAAAACATTCCTTTCATTATGCACATATGTCTTCAAGAGATAAAATTTTGTTTGCACGAAGATCGTTTTATTTTACTACATTAAAGCGTTTCCATTTTAAACACAAACAATAAATCCAATTGACAGAATAATATTCGTCTTGTAAAATAATCAGATAATTAAGTAACCAACTTAGGAGGGTTCATACATGTATCAAATATTAGTGGCTGATGCCATTAGTGAAGAAGGCTTATACCCTTTACTTAACGACACAAATGCTGAAATTATTCAAAAGAAAACCGACGATCCTGAGGTTGATTTATCAACTATTGAGGCTTTGTTAGTACGGAGTGCCACGAAAGTAACGGATGAATTAATGGCGGAGATGCCAAAGTTAAAAATTATTGCAAGAGCAGGTGTGGGTGTCGATAATATTGATGTTCCAGCAGCAACTAAAAGAGGCATTATCGTTATAAATGCACCAGACGGAAACACAATTTCTACGGCAGAGCATACTTTTGCTATGATGGCCTCCCTTATGAGAAATATTCCTCAAGCACATAGCTCAGTTAAGAATTTGGAATGGAAAAGAAATCAGTATGTAGGTACTGAACTATTCGGTAAAAGTCTTGGTATTGTTGGTATGGGAAGAATCGGGAGTGAAATCGCCAAGCGAGCAAAAGTATTTGGCATGAGTGTGTTAGTATTCGATCCCTTTTTAACCAAAGAACGTGCAGCAAAACTCGGTGTAGAATCTAGTTCATTAGATGAAATACTGCAAAGATCTGATATTATTACGGTTCATACTCCACTTACACCCGAAACAAGAGGGATTATCAATGAAGAGGCATTGAAAAAAACAAAAAAAGGCGTTCGCTTACTCAACTGCGCCCGTGGTGGTATCATTGATGAGCAGGATTTAGCTAAATATGTGGCTAATGGACATGTCGGAGGAGTTGCATTAGACGTATTCGAAACTGAACCACCTGGTGAACACCCACTTTTAAAATATGATAATGTCATTGTAACTCCACATTTAGGTGCGTCAACAAAAGAAGCACAATTAAATGTAGCAACACAAGTCGCCAAAGAAGTTCGGACTTACTTTGAAGGAAATCCAGTATCTAATTCAATTAACTTACCAGCTATCTCCAAAGACATTTATGAAAAAATACAACCTTTTTACCAAATCTCTAAACAAATCGGAAATATTTTAACTCAATGTGTTAAAGAAGGGGTACATGAACTCTCTATTACTTACTCTGGTTCAGTGACAGATTTAGAAACTGCATACTTAACAAAAGCAATGCTGTCCGGTTTCTTCAAAGGTAGAATTGACGTTAACGTGAATGAGGTTAATGCATTACTCACTGCAAAAGAGCGTGGTATCACTGTTGGAGAAAAGATTTCCACCGATGCATTTGGCTATGACAACTGCATTTCGGTCACAGCAAAAGGAGAAGAAAATGCATTTACAGTTAGAGGAACCTTTATTGATCATTATGGGCCAAGAATTGTCTATTTAAACGGGTTTAATATTGACTTCTTACCAGAGGGTAACCTTCTTTATATTCAACATATGGACAGACCTGGTGTTATTGGCCACGTAGGTCAAGTCCTCGGCGATCACCATATTAATATTGCCACAATGCAAGTAGGGCGTAAACAAGCAGGTGGAGAAGCGATTATGGTTCTAGCTTTTGACAAACCACTAAGTGACAAAGAGCTTTCCTTATTGAACAACTTAGATGAGATTGTTTCTATTAATCCTATTATTTTATAATTCTTTTTTGTAGAGAGTGGCCCTCAGTCGACCACTCTTTTTTATATTTTGGATAAAAGTAAAAGTCATTCACAACACAAACAGTTTCCAATTAGAACCTGTTCATTTTATGAATGACTTTTTAAATTGAACACTAGTCATCATTATTCCTAGCCTAAAGGATATTCTTTACGTTCACCTTTTGAAAAAGTCATGATGGATGAATATCCAATTTCCTTTGCTAATGCAAGCGATTGATCAAAGTCTGCACCAACATGCTCGGGAAAATGAGCATCAGATGATAAAACGATTGGTATATTCTTCTCAAAACATTTTCGTAATAATCTTGGATCTGGATAAAGCTCACCCACAGGTTTTCTTAAACCTGCACTACTAATTTCCACGCATGTTTTTGATTGTGCTAAAGCATCAGTTGCTCTTTCGTATTGTTCTAATAGAAACTCTTCATCTTGTGGAACATACTTAAAAATCTTCACTAAGTCAATATGGCCGACAATATCAAATAGATTAGATTGAGCCAAAGTAACTATCTGATCATAATATTTACGATATACATCATAAAGATCGCGTCGTTCCCATTCGTTTTTGTATTCAGCTAAATCTATGCCAAAGTCACCTACCCAATGGACAGAGCCAATCACATAATCAAAATCATATGATTGAATGAATTTTTCCATTTCCTTATGCTTTCCAGGTGTATAATCCATTTCAATGGACATCTTTACATCTATTTCTTTATTCCATGCTTGGTGAAATAATGAAACATAATCCTTCATATCATAATATCGTCTTTCATTCACCCATTTATTTTGCAGAATATCTGCTGTTTGGTAAAAGTGATAAGCATGTTCAGAAATACCAAATGAACCAATATTTTTATTATTAGCCGCGTTTGTAAATTGTTCTAAATAGTCTAATGTAAGTGTACCGTTCTCTAAATGATTATGATAATCCGTTAACATTTTGCCTGCCTCCTCAATTGTATGTAACAATTATACGCCTTAAAAGAGGCATGGACAATGAGATTTAACTATTTTTTTAGAATAATCAATACTTAAATGGCGTCAAACTATTTTGATCGAAAAATAGATACGATTTTTTTTAAAAAAACAACCTTTTATTTATTTTCATATTAAATGTACGTGCCTTGTATGTATTCCTTTCCATTTAGGGAACCTGTAATATTTGATTAGGATATATGTTTTCTGTCCGCAATCCATTCTTATTTACCAATTCTGCTACCGTCACATTATACCTTTCACTAATCGACCATAATGTATCTCCTGTTTTCACTTCATACGTATCCATATGAGGTCCGTTCATTTTTCCTGAAACAAGCATCGTATCCTCATCGTGATTAAATACTAAAAAAGGATCAAGCGCATTCTCCTTAGAAAAGGTCCACTCGTTTGCGTGAACTTCAAAATGCAAATGTACACCTGAGGAATCACCGGTATTGCCCATTTCTCCTATTGTATCGCCTGCTGAAATCACTTCACCTTCCAATACTAAACGCTTTTTCAAATGAGCATAAATGGTTTCTGTATCGTTATGATGCTGTATAAACACAACATTACCATAGGTATCAGAGTAATATGATCTTGTAACTACTCCACTATCCACTGAGTGAACAGGTGTACCTATCTCAGCAGCAATATCAATCCCTTTATGATGTCCTCCTCTAGTTCCATATGTATCTGTGATGACCCCTTCTACTGGCCATACCCAATTTTTTGTTTTTTCTGGCCAAGAGTCTGCTAAAGCATTTTTTTCACTACTGAATATAAAAAAAAGAAAACATATACTTCCGAACATGAACAAACGGCCTACTTTATACTTCAAAACTTTGCCTCCTAAAGCGTTCTATTATATAGACAAATTAATTACTTCTATGATTACGACAAATCCTGCCAAAAAACACATCCATTACTATGTACGAGTTTTTAAAAAATATGTATATAAAAATTAATTTTTCTTTTTTTAATGGCACCTTATTTTAAAATTATAGTTATGAGTATTTTACTTTTTTCAATATTACCTTTGTCAAAAGCGCAAAAAAAGTTGGTAATATTAGACTTTTACAGTCATAATTACCAACTCTTGATTCTTTCTTATGGTAAATCCCTTTTATTAGGTGCTACTGGCACTTGAATTTCTTTTTCTAAATCAAATCGACCAATTTGATCAATTTCGGTATTTTCCAACTTAACCTCATTATATTCAAATTCCTTGGCCGTTAATAGAATCGCTTCAATCGTATATAAAGTTTCCTCATCATTCTTTATATCGGCATCATCTTCAAAAGTAATTAATAATTGTTCATCGGAAACGACTTCCGTTTCAAAGTCTATGTCATTAGGTATAGAAGCTTTCAGGTTATAAGTTTCAATCCCTTTTTTCATTGCTGCAAAAGCATCTGTCACCGAGTTTATTTTTTCTCTAAACGGAACAAGGAAAGGCGTTGTCCATTCTTCGTTAGGATAGTAAAAATAGTAAGCAGATTTATTAGACGTATCAACTTGATCTATTTTTTCTGTAAAGCCTTCATTTCCCATCTCTACCCCTTGTTCACCATCTGTTAATAAATCGATTTTCTCTATATTAAAATCAGCCATCATATCCGTTAATATTTCTTTAATAGCTTCTGATTGACTGCTTGATGAAATATTTGTTGCAGCAGGAAAATCTACTGCTAGCACTTGATTTGATGTATCATAATGAAAGTCCGCATTAAATGGGTTTAGCTCCCCTAACCCCCATTCAGCTTCTTTTAAATCTGACATATGATTTATGAATAATTCCATTTTAGAAAGATCTGCTTCTTTATTTACCATCACACTAATCGGAATAAAATTTTGAACATTATGATCCGGTATAGAATATGTTAAAACTTCCTCTTGATCTTTAATATCTTCCGCATAGACTGCAGTTGGTTCAATTTGCTGTGTCACTGGTTGCTCATTATTATCATTGGCAGTGGTATCTTCTGACTGGTCATTTTGAGCATAAATATCCCCCGTCTGATCTATATCTTCTTGCGGATCTACCTCTTCATCCTTTACTATATCTTCTGTATTTCCTTGCGTATGATTACTCTCATCATTTGTTATCTCATCGTTTTCTTCCTTTTGTTGAGTCGCATTCGATGCCAATTGATTCTCTTGCTCGCTATCATCTATATTACTTCCGGCTGAATCTTGAAAATTAATCATGGTCGGAACGAGAATACATAACAGTAAAACAGCAACTGCAGAGGCTACAGATGGGGTTAACCACCTTTTTCTTTTCTTCTGCTCTTTATATATCATCATTTGTTGATACATATCTTGCTTACTTATGTGGTTGGTGATTTTAGGAAGTTGTTTCAATAGTTCTTCGATGTGATCATCTTTCCAATCTTGTTTTTTCACTATTTAACCCCTCCTTTTCCCACATGTCAGACATGTTTTTCTTCAGAGCCTTTAATGCTCTGTGTTGCGTAGTTTTCACTTTACTTTCCGTCCAGCCTAGAGTTGCTGCCGTCTCAGCAATGGATAATTCTTGAATATATCTCATTATAATAACCGTTCGCTGGTCTACTGAACACTTTTCCATGCACCGATAAATCATTTGGATTTCCTGACTCTGCATAACTACTTCCTCTGGCATAGGGTGCTCATCTTTAATCTGTTGCTTTGACCAATCAAATTTTTCAATTATTTTTTGTTTCCAGCCTTTTTGTTTTCTAAATGAATCAATGGCCACATTCCTTGCAATTGAGAATAACCATGTTTTTTCACTACTCTTGCCTTCGAATTTATCATATGACTTCAAAACTCTTATATATACTTCTTGCATAAGATCTTCTGCCAGCTCTCGATCTCTCACCATATAAAATAAGAATTGAAATACATCCTGATGGTATTTTGTATATAATTCATCGAAAACGGAGTCCAATAACTTCCCCTCCCCGTTCATAAATAATAGTCGTTATTAGAATTAAAAAAGTTACACTCTAACTATAGTATTAATGAAATTAAAATGGAAGGGTTTCTTTAGGAAATCTCTTCTTGCTTATTTCGCTTCTGTTTGCCTTTTAGAATCAAGCTGTTTTCTGACATGAATGGTTTGCCATATACAATCTATTGTCTGAATCATCACATATCTAGCTCTTTTACCCTTGTTAGAGAAAGGATTCAAACGATGGCTTTTTGTTAATCCCATGTGGTATTGACATCATACGTATAAAGGAAAACAAAAAACCGAACATGCACTCTCATTTAGGAGTTTCATGTCCGGTTTTGAATTTCAGTTACTTTTTTTCTTTTTATGATTGGAATGTTCCTTATGAATCAAGAGAATTCGTCAAGAACAGCGCTGATCATTCATGACTTTTCGGAAGAAAGATGGAAAATGTCGTACCATGTCCAATTTTACTCTGAACAGTGATTTGCCCCTTATGGGTATCGACAATATTTTTGGCGATTGCGAGGCCAAGTCCTGTTCCAGATCTTCCTCTTGTTCGTGCTTTATCTGCTTTATAAAACCTTTCAAATACAAATGGTAAATCTTCTTCTGGGATTCCAGATCCAGAGTCAACAACCTCTATCATTAGTCCTTTTTCGTTACTACGCTGAACGACAGTGACTTGTCCACTTTCTGGAGTATGTCTAATAGCATTATCTATCAGATTTGTCAACACTTGCTCCATACGATCAGGATCAAAGCTTGCCCAAACCCCTTTATCTTCCAATGACTCAGCCAATATAATTTTCTTTTCAGCCGCCAGTCTTTGAAACTTTCTGGTGACTTTTAGAATAAATGATTTTACTTCTACAGCTTCACGAATAAGCTGAATATGCCCAGCTTCCATTCTTGCGATATCTAGTAGTTCATTCACAAGTCTACTCATTCTTAACGATTCATCATAAATAACCTTAGCCATTTCTTTCTTTTCATCCTCAGTACCAGCGATGTCATCGACAATTGCTTCACTATATCCTTGCATTAAAGCAATTGGTGTCCGTAATTCATGAGAAACGTTGGCGATAAAATCTTTCCGTAATTTATCAAGTTGCCGTTCCTCTGTCATATCACGGATAACTGCAACTGCACCCCGAATAAAGGTTTCATTATATAAAGGGCTAATAACCATTACCCAAGTTCGCCCTTGAATATTTACTTCACCTATACTCTCACTTTCTGTATTTACAGCTGTTTGGAACAATTCCATTACATAAGCAGGTACACTATCAACGAGACCATCTTCACGTTCATAGGACCAATGACGCAGAAAACGATCCGCTGGTGGATTTGTTATCACAATTTCACCATCTTTACTAAAGGTGAATACACCATCTGCCATACTGCTTAAAATACTAGATAATTGTTCTTTCTCTTGACTTAAAGCATCAATATTATATTTCAACTGCCGGCCCATCCGATTAAAGGTAATCGCTAGATCACCTATTTCATCTTTAGAAAGATAAGGTACTTTTGTATCAAAATTCCCTCGTGATGCTGCTGTGACGGCTTCTTTCATTTTCCTAAGTGGTGCAGTAATCCTCGTTGACAAGAAGAAGGCAAAAATAGTTGTTAAAATAATCGCTACCCCAGCGGCTAATAAAGTAAACTTAGTCGTTGACTCTGTTGTTTCTTGCATAACCTCCAAAGATTGATATATAAATACTGCACCATCATTTTCATTTGATGGCGGAAGTGGGACCCCACTAATCAGTATATCAGGATTATCTATATTTCCTTCTCCACCATCCGTTAAATAAGAAGAAACCTTAGTAACTGATTCATTTTTTGTAAAAACAGCTTTTAAATCTGGATCACCATGTAAATAGGATAGTGGCAACTCAAATGTTTGATTTTCATTGGGAGAATAGTACACTTGATCATCAGCAATAATAATTACTTTTGTCACTTCATCTACTAATTCCCAAGCAATTTCCAGTCCTATTTCACGATCATGTTTTTCCAAGATCAATGCTATTTTATTGGCAGTTGCCTTCAATCCCTTTTCTGTTTGATCAATATGATAATTCTCAAAGAATTGCAGCAACATAACCGTTAAAATAAATAAGACAAAGGAGACCAGTATAAGAAAAGTTGCCCATAGTTTCCCTACAACACTATGCCATAACCTCATTCATTTACAACCTCAAACTTATAACCCACTCCCCAAACAGTAACAATCATTCTAGCAGCTTGCTCTGATACTTTGTTTAATTTTTCTCGCAACCTTTTTACATGTGTGTCTACTGTACGCAAGTCACCAAAGAATTCATAATGCCATACTTCTTTTAATAACTGTTCACGATCAAATACTTTATCTGGTGCTTTAGCCAAAAAGTAAAGCAACTCATATTCTTTAGGAGTCAAGCTTACTTCTTTACCATCCGCTAATACACGGTGGGCATCATTGTCTATTGTTAAATAAGGAAAGACAATGATATCTTTAGCAGTCGTTTCTGGTGGGACATAAGAAGATTTAGACGACCTTCTTAGTAATGCCTTCACTCTTAAAACCACTTCTCTAGGACTAAAAGGCTTGACGATATAATCATCTGTACCTACTTCAAATCCTTGGACGCGATTTACTTCCTCTCCTTTTGCCGTAAGCATAATGATTGGTGTTGTTTTCTTTTCTCTTATTTCTTTACAAACTTCTATCCCATCTTTACCTGGCATCATTAGATCTAAAAGAATGACATCATATTCATTTGTTAGGGCTTTATCTAGTGCCTCGTCACCATCTTCTGCTTCTTCAATAACATAGTCTTCTCTCTCTAAATACATTTTTAATAATCGGCGAATTCTCTCTTCATCATCAACAACTAAAACTTTTACTTCATTATCCATTTATAGCACTCCTTTAGAATGAAGATTATTTTCATAGAAAAAAGCCTTCACTCCACTACATGTGAAGTGAAGGCATAAAATCTAGCACTACCTTAATGCTCAATTCTATTTTAGCAAAATTTTCACGATCCTGCATAGGAATGCAACCCGGCAATAACTAAGTTGACAACAATTAAGTTAAACATGATAATAATAAACCCAATTACACCGAGCCAAGCAGATTTTTTACCATGCCAACCTTTGGATAATCTGAGGTGGAGGTATGCTGCATAGAATAACCAAGTAATTAATGCCCACACTTCTTTAGGGTCCCAGCCCCAAAATCGCGACCAAGCGATCTGTGCCCATATCATGGCAAAAATTAACGCTCCTAATGTAAACACCGGAAAACCAATTAGGACAGACCGGTAACCTACTTCATCGACTAAATCTAAATTTACTCTCTTCGTTAGTGGTTGCAACGCTAGTGTCATTCGTTTTCTAACAAATAACCTAAAGAGCAAATAGATAATTACTCCTGTAAACAATGACCATAAAACAGTATTTAACTTTTTGGCATTAATGATACCAGGAGTCTCCACCAATGGGCTAAATTTATCCGGCGTTAAATGTTCACCTTCATGAGGCCCAACGAGAGCAGGTAAGTGATATTCTAACGTTTCTTCTACATTATTATTATCAATCCAATGAAACTCTGACTTGTAGCCTGTTGCCCCAAATACGGAAGAAATGATAATGAAGCCAAGTGTACAAACAACCCCAAAGAGAACAACTTCTAACCAGATTGCCTCTTTTGTTTTTTTCGTATGATCCACTGCTTTGATTAAATAGATTAAGCCAGCAACAAAGCTAATCGCTAAAATCGCTTGTCCTAACGCTGCTGTTGTTACATGGATATGAAGCCAATTACTTTGAAGAGAAGGGACCAATGGTGTTATGTCTCTTGGGAACATGGCAGCATACCCAATAAGGAGAAGTGCCACTGGTAATGTAAATAACCCAAGGGCAGGAAGCTTATAAACAAAATAAATGACAATAAACGCCCCAACCAAACACATGCCAAAGAATGTTGTAAACTCAAATAAATTACTTACTGGTGCATGTCCAGCTGCTACCCATCTTGTAATAAAATAACCTACTTGACATATAAATCCGGCAATTGCTATCGTAACACCTATTTTTGCCCACTTATTTGGTCCATGATCTTTTTCTCTTGCTTTCTTGTCCTTAATCGAACCGGCAAAAAAAGCTGTGCCTACTAAATAGAGCAAAAAGGCGATAAATAATAAATTTCCACTTAATGCAACCATTATTACTCCTCCTTACCCTTCTTATTTGTTGTTTCATCTGATTGGTCAATCGGTTCTTGAATACCACTACCATCAAATACATGGGTGATCTCTCGCTTAAGTCCGTGCCAGTTTTTATTTGTATGACCCGCAACTAAAACTTGATCTCCTAACCTTCTAATCCATATTCTGCGATGGTTCCAGTATGCACCTTGCACGACACCAATCATGAAGATGAGACCACCTATAGCTAGAATAGGGAGTGTTAAGTCTTTTCTTACGGTCAAAGCACTAACATTTTGCGTGTCTACTCCTTTAAAGGCCATCTTTAAGTCATTATCACCATATGGTTCAATCGTTTGTTGAATAGCAACGAAGCTAACTTCTCCATCAGGATGTTCAGGTGAGAACATTTTAAAGATAAACGCTGGGTTGTTCGGCACGCGTGATTTCGTGACTGGCTCTGAATTTTCATCAAATTCAAAATCAGGGAAATAGCTCATTAGCTCAACACTGTATCCATTTTCAAATGTATATTCATCTTGTGGGTTATGTAAATCAATCGTCATTTGACCAAATTCTTCATTTGTTTCTTTATTCGTTAAAGCAAATGACATTTCGCTTATCTCACCTAATTTATAGCTTTGTTGATAGAGAGCAAACTGTTCAAACTTTAAAGGTTCATTTACCCTTAACTCGTAATCTTCTACCTTTTCTAGTTCTGGCTCTTGTCCTGCAATTGTTTCTCCAGATTCTTTGTAAAGGCTCACATTTGTTTGAAAGTTCTTCGCGACTGTACCATTGTTTTCTATCGCTGTTGTAAACGCTTCATTTTCTTTTTCTTTTTCATAAGTTTCTAGAATAAATTCGTGATTTTCCAGATAATACTCGCCTTTTGTTTCTGGGATAACGACTGTTTCACCTTCACGGATCCATAGCAATTCGTCAACATACATCCCAGGCACAAAACGCAACATGCCTCCAATTAAAAAAATGATTAACCCAATATGGTTTATATAAGGGCCCCATCTTGAAAATCGGTTTTTCTCAGCAAGTATACTCTCATTCTCTTCTCTTATGTTGTAGCGTTTTTCCTTTAATTTCACCTTGATTTTCTCAAATGAATCCTCTTCAATAGAAGCCAAGGTTGTGGCTCTATATAATCTTTGTCGTTTTAAAAACCCTTCATGCCGATCGACTCTTTGTTTTTTCAAGGCACGATATAGAGGTACGACACGGTCAAGACTACATATAACCAGAGATACGCCAATTGAAGCAATGAGTAATAAATACCACCATGAGCTATACAGGTTGTGAAACCCTAACGTATAATACACTTCCCCAGCAAACCCATATTGATCCTCATAATAAACGGATGCATTTTCTGTAGGCGGTATATACATTTCTTGTGGGAAAATGGTACCAATTGCTGAAGCGGCTAATGTAATAATGATTAAAGTTACCCCTACTTTAACAGAAGAAAAGAAGTTCCATATTTTATCGATGATTGTTTTGTTGTACGTTTGTGACCTTCTCGCACTGCCTTCATAACGCATATCAACGAGCTTTTTACTTTTCTCTTCTTCTACTAACACACGACCGCATGATTCACATAGGACTGTACCATGAGGATTTACATGGCCACATTCACACTTTACTTGTTTCATCATAAAAACTCCCCAATAATTACGGTTTGATTTGCGTCATAAAATCTTTTACCATTGGTTCGGTCAAAGTCCCCGTATGATATTTCACGACTTCACCTTCAGGATTAATGAGAAAAGTCGCAGGCAATGGACCGATGCCATATGCTGCCTTTACATCTTCATTTTTATCAATGACTACTGGAAAATTCATGCCATGTCTTTCAATAAACTTGTTCACTGCTAGATTCGATTCACTTATGTTTACTGCGATTGTTTGAACCCCTTGATCTTTAAATTGCTCATATTGATTGTTGATAAATGGCATTTCTTTTTCGCAAGGCTTACACCAAGTACCCCAAAAGTTCAAAAAAACGCCTTGGCCTTTATAGTCAGATAATTGATGTTCTTTTCCATCCATATCGACTAATACAAAATCAGGAGCTTCTTTACCTATTTGTACTTTATGCACATTATCCTTATTAAAGTTTGCATATAGCGTGTAAGCAACGGCTGCAAATAGAATCACTAATATCGCTGTCCTCATAACGAGCCGTCGTTTTTTCATAAAAAATTCCTCCCAAAGTTAAGACACAAATTTTTAGCATTATTTTAACAATTTGGTATTTATTATATCACTAGTATGAAAACAGTCCTTGTAAACGGTGTGAAGGAAATGTGACAACTCTATGACTTTTTCATTTATTTACCTGTACTCTTTTTAGCTAATGCCCTAAATTGCTTTACTTCATGTGCTGTAAGTTCTCTTGCGTCACCTGCTGACAGCCCGTTCAATTGAAGGAATCCATATCTTTCTCGTTTGAGCTTTTGCACTTGATGACCTACAGCCTCAAACATTCTTCTCACTTGACGGTTTCTGCCTTCGTGAATCGTTAATTCGATAATCGCTGTTTGTTTTTGTTTATCACTACTAAGCACTTTTACTCGTGCAGGAGCCGTTTTTCCATCTTCCAAGCGGACACCTCTTTGTAAATGATTTAAACTTTCTTTAGAAGGAATGCCCTTTACTTTCGCTACATATACTTTTTCAATTTCATTTCTTGGATGCATAAGCAAGTTCGCGAATTCACCATCATTCGTCAATAATAATAATCCTGATGTATCATAATCTAATCGACCCACTGGATAAATTCTTTGTTTCACATGTTCAAAGTAATCGGTTACCACTTTTCTACCTTTGTCATCCGCAACACTTGATAATACACCTCTTGGCTTATATAGAAGAAAATAAACCGGCTCTTCACCCTCAACCGGGATACCATCGACTTCGACTTTATCAGAAGGTGTCACTTTCACCCCTAATTCTTTTACAATCTTACCATTAACCTTTACACGGCCATCTACAATTAGTTGCTCCGCTTTTCTCCTAGATGCAACCCCTGCATGGGCTATGACTTTCTGTAATCTTTCCATTATCAGTCACCTCAAAATCTCTATTACTGTCCATATGAATTATGCCATAAGTTCAAGTTTTTTCAAAGAGCGCATTTTTTAACCAAATTGTACATTTTTAAACTAAGTATACAATAGTTATTCCCTTCTTTTTGAATTTGAACAGTTAGTAGGCAATTCTAACATAAAAGAAGCGTTGTAGTAAGCTGTTATCACACTGCACAAAAAAAAGCTGAACAAATGATCCTCATTTGTTCAGCTTCCTCTTTTATAAATTAAAGACTACATTATGAAAAGACAAGTAATACAATAAGGATGGCAGCGATAAAACCTGCTAAGTCTGCTAATAGACCTACTTTCAACGCATCACCCATCTTCTTAATACCGACTGCGCCAAAATAAACAGTCAATACATAAAAGGTTGTATCTGTACTCCCTTGAATGACAGATGCCATTCTTCCAATTAATGAATCTGGTCCGTGTTCAGCTATTAAATCAGTCGTCATTCCTAAGGCTGCATTACCTGATATTGGACGAATAATAGCGAGCGGAACAACATCTGCTGGAATACCGATAGCCACAAATAATGGCCTGATGAAATCAAGGAAGTATTCTAATGCACCTGATGCTCGAAAGATTGCAATAGCTACCATCATACCTACTAAAAAAGGAATGATTGAGATAGCAATTTTAATCCCATCTTTCCCACCTTCTACAAAACTCTCATAAGTCGGTACTTTTTTAAACGTCGCGTAGACCAATATAAAACCTATAAGTACGGGAATAAACCAAAGAGAAATTAAAGATACTATTTCCATCTATCTCATCCTTTTCGTGATCTCCTGTAATAAAAGTATCTATCAATCAAAATAGCGGAAATGGTCGAACAAATTGTCGCTATAAGGGTAGGACCAACGATGTCAGTTGGACTAGCTGACCCGTAATTCATACGGATGGCGATAATTGTTGTTGGAATTAATGTAATACTAGATGTATTTATGGCAAGAAATGTGATCATAGAACGACTTGCTTCTGTACTTTCACCATTTAATGCTTTTAATTGTTCCATTGCTTTAATCCCTAGAGGGGTAGCAGCATTCCCTAAGCCGAACAAATTGGCCATCATATTCGATAATATATAGCCCATTGCCGGATGATCTTTCGGTACATCCGGAAAAAGTCTTGATATGAATGGTTTAAATAGTTTAGCCAGCTTGTCTAACAAACCTGCATGTTCGGCTATTTTCATCATTCCTAGCCAAAAGACTAATATGCTGATTAAACCAATACATAATGTGACTGCTTCTTTTGCCCCTTTAAATATCGCTTCATTTACATCACTTATCGTTCCATTAATCATGGCAAAAACGATACCAATGATCGCTAATCCTGCCCATATTACATTAATCATGTTGTTGTACTCCTAATATCCTTATAAACAGATGTTTAAAGTAATCAAAAAATCTTCCTTTTTCTTCTTTTACTCCATCCTGATTATAGTGAATAGGCAAAGTTTTAATTGCTTCATCATTTAAGTAAACAACTGCTTTTCCTACTATTTCAGGTGATTTTTCACCTTTTCTCCAACTCTCTTTCGGTTCAATAAAATGATATTTAATCCGAAAAGATTCTTTCTCTTTTTCTGTTACCGGGTACGAAAAGGAAGAGTGTAGTGATACTTTATCTTTGTAGAAAGCATATTCTACTCCCTTAATTCTCCCTTCGCTCAATACTTCAACTTGTTCATATTGATCAAATGCTCCCTCATACATGGCAATATGATCATTCCAATCATCCGGTCCATTTAACGTAACAGCAATTAGATCAAGATTGTTTTTTGTCGCTGTTGTTACTAAAGTCCTTTTTGCTCTTTTTGTATAACCAGTCTTTCCACCAGTTGTATATTTATAAAGCTGGGTTAATAAACGATTTTTATTATTCCAGCTATAATCTCTGTTTTCAGATCGATACGATTTTGTCCCTGCTATTTTTTGATACGTCTCATTTTTCATTGCATAGCGAGTAAGCAACGCCATATCATAGGCAGTTGAATAGTGATTTTCATGATCATCCAGCCCATGTGGATTTTCAAAATGCGTATTTGTCATGCCTATTTCTTCAGCCTTCTGATTCATTAAATACACAAAGCCATCTAAGCTTCCACCTACATACTCTGCAATCGCAACTGCCGCATCATTACCCGAGCGAAGCATTAAGCCATAAACTAAATCTTCTAGTTTGATTTCTTCCCCCGGTTTTAAGTAAATGGATGAGCCTTCTGCTTTTAAAATCGTATCAGTTACTTTTACTTCTTCGTCTAGCTTATTTGATTCAATCGCCAATACTGCTGTCATAATTTTTGTTATACTAGCTATCCGATTTTTATCATTGGCTGCCTTATCATAAATGATTCTACCTGATTCCTGTTCGATTAATACTGCATTTCTAGCACTAACAGAGGGTTTCGCCTCTACTAGTTGTGGACTTAAACTAAGCAATAAGGTGGACATTATGAGAATAGTGATTAGGTTTTTCCATTTCTTCATCGCACAAACCCCGTCTCATTTTATGGTTTGTACAATTCTATGCAGGACAAGTTCTGTTATGACAGATTCATGGCGATCGGTTCATAAATTAGTAGTCTGTATTTTATCAACCGTTCATCAAAAGGAGTTGAACTATCCATTCAAATTGGGGTAAGGATACGGGTATTGTAAACTGTTGCATCACTTGGACTTTGTTGACTGACTATGATTGAGGTTCCGCAAGAGTTGAGAGCTCAATACTCTTGCGGGGTGTAAAAACATAAGCAACTGCCTGTTTTCTTGTGCTACTTTCTTAATAAGGTTGCCATTTCATTTCATGTGCTTTTTGAAATCTTCTTGAAACATTGTCCCAGTTTACAATATTCCACCAACTATCAATATAAGCACCTTTGTCATTTTTATATTGTAAATAATAGGCATGCTCCCAAACATCTAACACTAGTAACGGAATCGTGTCCCATTGTGTTAAGTTTTGATGTTTTTCAGATTGTAATACTTCTAAATGTCTAGCTCTCGGAGACCAAACAAGAATGGCCCAACCTGAACCTTCTACTTGCTTTGCCGCTTCTGTAAAATGTTTTTTAAAAGCTTCAAAGCTACCAAAGTATTTGACTATTTCTTTTTTCAATTCCCCCGTAGGTTCTCCACCACCTTGCGGACTCATATTTCCCCAAAATATCGTATGCAAATAATGTCCTGATCCATTAAAAGCCAATTCCCTTGACCAATGTTTAACTAGAGAGAAATCGCCCGAATTCCTCGCCTTTTCTAATTCTTTTTCTGCTTTATTCAGTCCATCCACATAACTTTTATGATGCTTATCATGATGTAATCTCATGATTTCTTCTGAGATATACGGCTCTAACGCATTATATCCATAAGGTAAAGGTGGAAGTTCATGCTTTCCTGCTTGAACACTTACTTCATTGACATAAATTTGTCCAAGAGATAATCGGTGATTGAAATACTGTTCCATCTCACCGTGAAGTTCTTCTACTTTTTCGTGAATTTCTTCTATTTCCTTGTCTCCCATATTATGATCAATTGTCTCCATAATGGCTGTCATATGATCAAGTTTATCCCATAGCTCATTGCTCTCTTCAATATTTTCACTCTCTAAAAAAGCCCTCATATCTTCATTCCATTGAAACACATTCTTTAAGTATTCATTCATGCGATGATTCAAGCTACATCCCTCCTCTTCATTACATCATATGTATAGTAATGATAAATAATATCGTTTTTTGCCATTCTACTGATGCTTATCATTTGAACGCTATAGGCACAAAAAAGCACGAACAAATTTGTCCGTGCCTTAGCTCATTCTAAAGTATTTCAATATTTATTTTGATTGCATCATTTTAGTACGATAATCTGTTTCGTAGTATTCTAGTTCTTCTCTTATCTTTTGGAAATCGCTTTCTAATCCTCTAAATAAGTTCTCAAGGCGAACGGGTACTTCGTGATGAAAACGAATTGAATTCTTTCCTGTATACGCTGAACGACTATTCTCATACCACGCATCATTTTTAGGTGAAAAAAACTCTTCAATACAATGATGGTAAAGTTTATACAATGTTTGCTCAGCTGCTCCCCGCTGAAATTGATCACTCATGAGTATGATGCGACATGCTTCATGACCTTCCTCGCAAAACACTAGAAGCTTTCTCAAATTGGATAAAATGCTTTTATAATATCGCTCATCACCCTGTCCTTCCTCTTTAAGTACCGACAAGGTTGTTTCATTTAAGAAGTTCTCAAAAGTGCTTACCGTATTATTAAGGAATTGTTGCACATCTTCCATTTGTGATTCAACTATAGAATTTCCCATCATTTTCCTCCCGTGTATTTAGCTACTCTTTTATCCATTTTGTTCTTCAGCCAATTTGTTTATATCAGCTCTTCATTTATTCTGCATCATTGTTTCTATTATGTTAGATATTTGCTTAAAATCAAATCCCTCAAATAAGCGTATAAAAGCGGTCTCATCACTTATAAATAACCGTTTTCTCAGCTTCAATTCCGGATGATTGAGAAGAGAAGCTAGCGCTGCAATATCCTTAAAAGTTCTATCACTTACTGACTGTTCAAATGATGTCAATTCATCAAGCTTTTCTTCAAAGTACTGCAAATAAGTTAATGTGAATTTTCTTTCCTCTCCATCTTCCTCATAAATGACTTCACTTTTATTAAAAAAATCTTCGAAGGAATTAGGAAGAGTTTTTTCAAGCGACCATCCTTTCAATTGCAGAATGAACAATCAGAACCCTCCTTCAGATTCAATCTACTTTTTGATAAGCTTCGTGATTGATAATAATGAAGTTTGCTGATGACATAATTGTTATTAAGGGATTCATTTTCGTTTGTACCATCTGACATTATGTATATATGCCTTTGATGTTTAATTATGCTAAACAAGTAAATCACCCTTAATGTTTTTATATTAACATAAATGAGCTGTTGATTGTTCAGAATTATTCCACTTATACATTATTTAATGTATCAAAGAACAAATCTGCTTCTGTTTGCTCAAACTCTTCGTCTCCTTGATCAGGTAGCTTTGGCAACTCTTTTAAACTTTTTAATCCAAATGTATCTAAGAAACCCTTTGTCGTGCCATACAAATATGCACGACCATTACCTTCAGCTCTTCCTACTTCTTTGATTAACGCTTTTGCCACAAGTGTTTGTAATGGTCTTTCTGTCTTCACTCCACGAATTTCCTCGATTTCAATTCTTGTAATGGGCTGCTTGTAAGCAATAATCGCTAATGTCTCTAAAGAAGCTTGCGATAAAGAATGGGAAGAAGGAGCTTCCACTAGTTTCTTTAAATAGTCAGCTAATTCCTTTTTAGTTGTTAGTTGATACGACCCACCAATTTCAATGATTTGTAATCCCCGTCCTTGGTTATTTGCTAACTCAGTCATTAATTGATTCATTCTTTCACTTGCCTCTTGATCACTCACTTCAAATACCGAAGCGATCGATTTCAAATTAAGTCCTTCATCTCCTGCTGCAAATAAAAGCCCTTCTAAAATGGCTTTCCAATTTTCTTTCTTACTCACTTACTTTCCCTCCGCTACTTCTACATACAATTCTGCAAAGTTATTATCTTGCGTAACGAGCACAGCCTGTCTTTTCATTAACTCTAGAACAGCTAGAAAGGTTACAACAACTTCTTCTCTAGAATGTGCAGTAAATAAATCATTAAAGTTTTTACGGCCATTACTTTTCCTAAGTGTACGTATAACTTCGTCTATTCTTTTTTCAATCGGAATTTCCTGCCTGGCTACTTTCGTTGCAAGCGGTTCTTTCCATTTTTTTCTTCTTAATAACTTTTGCAGCGCACCTAACATATCGTAAAGCGATACGTCGACATGGGTCTGTTCCATTTTCACTTCTTTTGCCATGTCAGAAAGGTCACTCGGTGCTTTTGTGTATAATAAGCTTCTTTCTTGTTCAAGTTCTTTTAAGTCCTCGGCTGCTTCTTTAAAACGGCGATACTCTATTAATCTTTCAACGAGTTCATCTCGTGGATCTTCTTCCATTTCCATATCAATATCTTCGTCATAGTTATCTTCTTCGTGCTTTGGGAGTAGCATTTGACTCTTAATAGCGAGTAACGTGGCAGCCATAACCAAATACTCACTTGCTACATCCAGCTCTAATTCTTTCATGGTATGTATATAGATTAAATACTGTTCAGTAATTTCTGCTACTGGAATATCATATATATCAATCTCGAGCCGATTAATTAAATGCAGTAATAAATCGAGCGGCCCTTCGAAGGCGTTAATCTTCACATTATAATGCTCCATATGTTCCACCAAAATTTCTATAAAATTATTTCTTTACTCTATACAGTATAGATGATTCAACGTAGCGAATCCAACATAATTCTTTTCTTCCACAACGGACTCTTTTATCAACTTTTAGAAACTTACTTTTTATTTTATCCTAAGCCCAAACATGAGACAAACTACGCACATACAATGAGAAGGTAATGACAATTAGGTACTATTGGAGGTATAAATATGTCCAGAGAAAATTGTGGTGACAATCATCATAGAGAAGAAGAGTGCTATGGTGGCGGTTTCGGTGCAGGCTTTGCTTTAATCGTTGTTCTATTCATCCTACTTATTATCGTAGGCGCTTCTTGGTTATTTTAATGTAAATAGACATTGCCTGGCATTGTAATTTGCCAGGCATTTCTTTTTTCCAACATTATTATATGATACCATGAAATTAATCGACTGTATGTTTGAGAGGAGGAGTGTAACTTTGCATCCCCAAGCTTTTATTGACTATTTAGCTCATTATCACGGAGATCGTGATTATTTTGAATGCCACGAAATTTTAGAGGAGTATTGGAAAGAAGTAGACAATCGAAACAAGCAATCCCTCTGGGTTGGCTTGATTCAAGTAGCCGTATCTAATTATCATCATCGTAGAGGGAATTTTCATGGTGCTAAAAAAACATTGCAAAAAGCAGCATTGATTCTTTCGTCATATCCAAATGAAGTCAAACAACTTGGTATTGACCATCAACAATTGTTAAATGATATACACAAAATACAAAAAGAAATTGATAAGGCCCTTCCTTATAAAAGCTATTACTTCCCTATAAACGATATTTCCTTATTAGATGAAGTCAAAAAGACATGTGATTCTAAGGGATTCAGATGGGGACAGGAAAGCAATCTTGAAAACGCAGAAATTGTACATCGACATATGAAAAGAGATCGATCAAATGTCATCGCAGAGAGAGAGAAAGCCCTCCAAAGACATCGCTAAAAGGCAGCGAAAATTATTCGCTGCCTTTATTTATCTCTTCACATTTCTGTAAAAAGGCTTCTGTTACATTGTCCGCTGTTAGTTCTTTATGTGGATAAGTGTCATTTAATGCTTTTATCATCGACTTACCGACTCCTTGCTGACGATGAGAAGGGTTGACTGATATATGACGAACTTCAATATGATGATCAGATAAGCATACACCAACTAGCCCAATAATATCTTCGTCTTCTTTCCACAAAAACAATTGCAGATTTTCTTCACTTTCATACTCTTTAATCGTCTGTAACAACTGCTTTAATACTTTTTCTTTTGGCATAAAAGATAAAAGTCCCATAGCAATCTTTTCAAAAGACTTTTTATAGCGTATTAACATGATAACCCCTCATTATTAGTAAAACCGTTTATTTGCTATTATTTCCATTTCACAACTAACTTAAACTATTTTATCATATGTATCTATGGATTGAAATGGAACTAGTTATGATTGCGGGGCAATAAATAACCAATAAATAAGCCCCCATATAAAAGCTATACCTAAAATAAAGACAAATAACATAATATTACTTTTTTTATCCATACTTTCTTCAGTAGCTCCCCTTTTGATATACATTCACCTTCATTGTACATGAAAGGTTTCTACATTCCAATATGTTAAAAGAAGGAGTTAGCCAAATAAGGAGAATAATAGGTGAGTCCCTTATGAAGATTCTAGAAACCCACCTAAATTTCTTGGTTCATGTTAATTACTGATTAACCTTGTTTTTTAAAGGTAAATCTAGCCGTGCCATATCTTCAAAAGATTCTCTTTTAATGACCAATCGATCTTCTCCATCTTCCACAAACACAACAGGTGGACGAGGGATACGATTATAATTATTTGCCATTGAATAACCATATGCACCTGTACAAAAAACAGCTAACAAATCGTTGTTTCCAGCCTTCGGAAGTGGCAAATCCCAAATAAGCATATCTCCGGATTCACAACATTTACCTGCGATAGAGACTTTTTCCTCTATTTCATCTAGTACACGATTAGCAAGAACAGCTTCATATTGTGCCTGGTAAAGAGCCGGACGGATATTATCACTCATTCCTCCATCAATAGCCAAATATTTTCTTACAGTCGGAACATCTTTTGATGAACCAATTTGGTAGATGGTTGTACCAGCATCACCAACAAGTGATCTTCCAGGTTCAATCCATATTTCAGGTAAAGTCATCCCGTGATGGCTTGTTTGTTTTTTAACTTCCTTGATAATTTCCTCTACATACGTTTCTGGGGCGAGTGGTTCATCTTCCTCTGTATACCTAATCCCAAATCCTCCACCTAAATTAAGAACTTCAGATTCATAATCATATTCTTGGCTCCACGTTTTCAACTTGGCAAAGATTTTTTGTGTGGCAAGGATAAAACCAGTTGGTTCAAAGATTTGTGAACCAATATGACAATGGAAGCCAAGTAAATGGATGTGTTGGGAATTAAGGGCGATTTTTAATGCTTCCTCTGCCTGTCCATTTTGTAAATCGAAACCAAATTTAGAATCTTCTTGCCCAGTTAAAATATAATCATGTGTATGTGCTTCTATTCCTGGAGTAATCCGTAGTAACACATCGACGCGCTTATTCATTGATAAAGCTACTTCTTCTAATAAGTTCATTTCATGGAAATTATCTATGACGATACAACCGATATTATAGGAAAGCGCCATTTCTAATTCTTCACGGCTTTTATTATTCCCATGAAAATGAATACGTTCAACTGGAAAATCCGCTCTAATGGCAGTGTATAGTTCTCCTCCAGAAACAACATCTAAAGACAATCCTTCTTCTTCCACTAACTGAATCATCGCTACAGAAGAGAAAGCCTTACTTGCATAGGCTACTTGTGCCTTCATATTATTTTCCTCAAACATTTTCTTAAATCCACGTGCTCTTCTTCTTATTAACTCTACATCATAAATATAAACAGGTGTGCCATATTTACTAGCTAATTTTACTGTATCAACACCGCCAATTTCTAAGTGTCCTTTGTCATTTACCTTTGATGTACCGTGAAAAAACATGCTTTCCCCTCTTTCGTCCATTACTTCTCTAATCAAAGAATTGATGCTTATTTTTATCGGACTAAAATGAAGAAATAGACAGAATCCTTAAGAAACTGTCTATTCTGTTATCCTTTAACCCTTTATTCAGTTGAACATACTTTACCATAATTCCCATATGCCTGCAATCGCCATTTACCCAATTATTTTGGTGGCTGCTTAAAACGATTGCGAGAATGGGTAATACTTGGTCGAATTTTTGACCCTGGTACGGCTCTTCTAAAAATAATATGAACGATAGCGCCAGGGCAAAATGGAATGAATGGCCATAAATATGGGGTTCTAAACGAACGCATGGACACAAGGAAAAGAATAAATAGCGTAATTCCAACAACTAAACCTGGTGTATGAAAAATTGCAACTAATATTAACAAGAGCATACGAATAAGTTTATTTGCCACACTTAATTCATAGCTCGGAGTGGCAAAAGTCCCAATTGCCGCAACAGAAACATAGAGAATAACTTCAGGTACAAACAACCCAACAGTGATCGCAATTTCCCCTATAAGTATTGCGGCTATTAGTCCCATTGCTGTTGATAATGGGGTCGGTGTATGGATAGCAGCTAATCTTAAAAACTCTATTCCTAAATCCGCTAATAATAATTGAATAAGAACAGGGATATTTGTCTGTTCATTTGGACCGATATAATCAATAGCATCCGGAAGCAAAGACGGTTCTAAGACAAATAAAAACCACAATGGTAGGAAAAATAAAGAAGCAGCAAGTCCGATAAACCTCATGAATCTAACAAAAGTACCGACAGCCGGGGCTTGCCTATATTCCTCTACATGTTGCAAATGATGAAATAAAGTCGTTGGGGCGATAATCACACTAGGCGATGTATCCACAAAAACCACGACATGACCTTCCATCAAATGAGTGGCCGCAACATCCGCTCTTTCAGTGTACCGAACAAGTGGAAATGGATTATAACTTTGATGAAGGATGAATTCTTCTACCGTTTTATCAGCCATGGGTAGCCCATCGATATCAATTTCATTAAGTTCTTTACGTAACACTTCTACTAGGTTGGGATCAGCTAACCCTTCAATATAGCCTAAGGAAATATCAGTTTTTGACCTTACACCAACATGGAGCATTTCAAACCTTAATCGTTCATCACGAATTCTTCTTCTTGTTAGAGCGGTATTGACAATTATGTTTTCTACGTAACCATCACGAGAACCTCTAATTACCTTCTCCGTATCAGGCTCTTGTGGTGTTCGCCCTGGATAACTTCTTACGTCTATTACTAAAGCGGTACCTTCGCCTTCCATCACGATAACAATAAGCCCTGATAATACTTGGTCAACGAGCTCATCAATTGTCTTAATACGATCAACTGCTTGATGAACGATACGGTTCTCTACAATATCAAAGAGATGGGTCGATAATTTTTCTTTATCATTGATCCCTACAAGCTCTTCAACAATTTCAATGATAAATTGTGTCTCTGTTAAACCATTAATAAAGTATAAATGAACATCCTTTTTTAATACTTTAAGCTTTCTCACTCCAAGGTCAAAGCTTGTTCCAAGACCTACATGGTCCTGCATGTACGCTTCAACTTCTTTGACGGATGTCGGCAATGGTCTCTTTCTTATTTTTTCTTTTTCGCTCATAACATACCGCTCCTTTCCAATATAAGTTCAACAGCTTGTTTCGTAATGGGTGAACCGGCTTCAATTGAATCAATTCTTGCCATTTTACCAATATCACCAATACCGACGATAAAAGGGATATTTAACATCTCAAGACAATAAACGGTATCCCCTACTATTCTTCCTTCATCCATATCTGCTATGCCAGATTTATCAACACCATATTCTGTCAATTCACCAAAGCGATCAATACTTACATCTACCTTTGTCCATTCCTCGTGGTGAGTCCTTGACGCTACAGCTATTGCACCAATGACTTCAATATCAGGATGCTTGGCAACGAAAGTCATCGCTTTCTCTCCTGGACCTTCTCCGATATAACCACTATCATCAAACATGATATAAACAGGATCTGATTGTGCTTTTTTAATTAATTGCACCATTTCTTCACCAGACAGTATCGTTGGATTTCCTTGAGAAGCAGAAATACAACTACCACCTATATCATGAGCAATGAGTTCAATCGTTCGCTTTGCAAACTCATCTCCATCTGTAATCAATATGACTTTTCTCCGTTCTTTCATCGCCATTTCCCTTTCTAAGTGAGCAAACCTACAGATTGACATAATATATCCATTGAAATAAAGATCCGATAATTTTCCCAAAAACAAAAGCCATTAACAAATAGACAATTTTTCCTTCTACACCAATGCGTTTAGCCAATATAGGGAAGACATTTAGAACTTCCGTGAGTGCAGCTGCAAGCATTCCTACAAAGATTCCACATAATAGACCAATCGGAATAAGTATAAAGGGCGGTGCTTGTAGTACTGGCTCCCACATGGAAGCTACAGCCCCAGCGATCACCCCGCACACCGCTGCCCATTCATAAGCATGAATCATCTTCATTGTTTTTGTTAGTTGTGTAAGTCGTGGAATAATTCCTAAGACAGATAAGAAAGCAACTACTCCACCACCTACAGCTATACCACTCGCTAAGCCTATAAAGATGGCAAAGATAATTTTACCGCTCATCAATATTCTTCATACTCTCTTTGTTTTCATGTAGGGCAACATAATTATCCAAATCCATTTGATAATTAAACATCTCTACCTCTAAAGGACTAGGTTCTTCATTTAAACGCTTTTTAAATACATGATTGAAGAAGAGAATCATTCCTAAGCCTAATCCTATTGAGTATGGGATTTGAAAAATCAATGGCCGACTATCGACTTCACCTGTAATCAATGTATAAATCTTTAGTTGAACTTCTTGCATACTAACGTCTTCATGAAAATTCATGATGGTGAGAGCGGCACCAAAAAATAATAAAAACCATATTAGCATAAACAATGGAAGTGAGACTTTTCTTCTTTTCACGGCAACTTCAACAATAATCTGTGTCGGTCCAACCGTTTGGATTTCCAAACTCGGAAAACATTTTGTAATATGCTTAATTACCTGCATAACATCAATAATGATAATATTTTTATCTTCCTTAGACACACGGTATAACAAGAGATTAGCTAATTTATCGTAAACTTCGTCATCTGCAATCAATTGCGCAACATCCGATAAAACGATAGTTTCGTGCGGTTTAACCTGCAATCGATGTCGCAAGCGTAAATAAACGATACGTTCCATCCTTTCACTTCCCACACAAAGATTTCCTTGCATATAGTATGAGTAAAGGTATTTCACTTCATGAAATCCAATAATTTCCTCACACTGATATTGCTTGCTTGTTATTAGTAAATTTATAAACCTCGACTCTCTTCACTTAAAAGAAGCAAATGAAAAAGCATATAGACTATAAGTCCATATGCTCTTTCATTTGCTTCAATATTTTCTTCTCAAGCCTCGAGACTTGTACTTGTGATATACCAAGCCTGACTGCTACTTCTGATTGTGTTTGGTCTTTGTAATAGCGCAAATAAACAATCAGTCTCTCTCTTTCATCTAATTCATTTATCGCTTCTTTTAACGCGATTTTATCGAACCATCTCCCCTCATCCCCATCATCTATTTGGTCAAGCAAAGTAATAGGGTCACCATCATTTTCATACACGGTTTCATGAATTGACGAGGGAAGTCGACTAGCATCTTGGGCCATGATAATATCCTCTGTTGGGATATCAAGGAATTCAGAAATCTCTGATACGGTTGGCACCCTACCTAATGATTTCGATAACTCATCTTTTGCTTTCCGAATTTTATTTCCGAGTTCTTTAAGTGAACGGCTGACTTTAACTGTTCCATCGTCTCTTATAAAACGTTGGATCTCACCAATAATCATAGGAACAGCGTAAGTAGAAAATTTCACATCATAACTCAAATCGAATTTATCAACCGATTTCAACAATCCAATACAGCCAATTTGAAATAAGTCATCTGGTTCGTATCCTCGATTGAGGAAGCGCTGGACAACTGACCATACTAAGCGCATATTCTTTTGGACAATCAAATCTCTAGACGCTTGATCACCATTTTGACTTTTACCAATGAGCTCTTTAACTTCATGATCTTTTAAATATTGCGTCTTTCCTGTTTTAACCTCCACATCCATAGCAAGACTCCTTAATTACATAGCATTTTACTATTTGATAAATGCTTCTTTAAACGGACCTCTGTGCCTTCACCTGGGTGTGATACAATACTAATTTCGTCCATAAAATTTTCCATAATCGTAAAGCCCATGCCTGATCTCTCTAGCTCTGGCTTTGTTGTATAAAGAGGCTGTCTTGCCTCTTCTATATCCATAATACCGAGACCCTCATCTTTAATGGACAGTTCGACTATTCCTTCTTCAATGGTTACTGAAATGTGTACAATGCCATCTGGGCTCATATCATAGCCGTGAATAATAGCGTTCGTTACAGCTTCTGAGACAACGGTTTTAATTTCTGTCAATTCATCCATTGTTGGATCCAGCTGAGCAATAAAAGCTGCCACTGTTACGCGAGCAAATGATTCATTTTGACTGAGAGCAGTAAACTGCATTTGCATAACATTTTTCACTTACGCCACCCCCAATCGTTGCAGGGCAAACGCTTCAGTAGGTTCTAAGCGAATAATTTTAAATAAACCAGACATATCAAAAAGTCTTTTTACAGATGGAGAAATTGCACATACAACCATTTCTCCATTTTTTTGTTTCACTTGTTTATATCTGCCAAGAATTACTCCAAGTCCAGAACTATCCATGAATGTTAATTGTTCCAGATTAAGAATAATATGGTGGATATCGTCTTCCTCAATCGTTTTTGTTGCTTTTGCTCTTAATTCATCCGCAGAGTGATGATCAAGCTCCCCGCTTAAACGAATACATAATACGTTGTTTTTTATTTCTAAATTAATTGCTAGACTCACTAACCATAGCCTCCTTTGTAATCAGTTGTCTCTATGGATTAGACAGGATTGACACATATAGAATATCAACCTGCCTTTAGTGAGTCCAATTCTATACTATGAACTGTTTTTCCTTCATGAAGACAAAACTAGTGTTTATTCGCTAAAACAGGACTTGTCATCACTCGATTCGACATATTACTCTGATACTTTCGTAAACATTCCCATTGAACGCTTAAATAATGTCCAAATGTTGGCTTTTTTACTATCTTGACTTGCGACTAAAGGACTTTCAACCATTGTTTTTCCGTCTTTTTCAAAAATAATCTTGCCGACTTCATCACCTTTTTTAACAGGAGCCTTCATATTCTCATCGAGTACAACCGTTTGTTTCACGTTTTTAATATCTTCACCTTTTTTAGCTAATATTGAAATGGGTTCGCTTGTTAATGCTTCTACTTGTTTCTTTTCACCTTTTGATACTTTCACTTTTGCCACCGCTTGATTCCTTTTATACATGGCATGTGTTTCATATTTATTAAAAGCATAGTCTAGCATTTTCGTCACTTCTGCATTTCTCTCTTTTGAGCTAGGTGCACCAAAAACAACCGCAATGACACGCATGCCATTTTTCTCAGCTGTCGCTGTTAAACAATACTTTGCTTCTTGAGTAAATCCAGTCTTAAGACCATCTACACCCGGATAAAAACGCACTAATTTATTCGTATTTACTAACCAGAACTTTTTATCGGTGTTTTCACGCAAATAAGCCTCGTAAGTACCGGTAAAGTTAGTAATATCTTCATACTTCAGTAATTCCTTTGCCATCATCGCCATATCATGAGCCGTACTAAAATGATCCGTTACCGGGAGGCCTGTAGGATTTTTGAATACAGTGTCCTTTAAACCTAGCTCTTTTGCTTTTGCATTCATCATTTTGACAAAGTCATCTACCGTACCGGCTAATCGTTCTGCTACAGCAACAGAAGCGTCATTTCCAGAACCGATTGCAATCCCTTGTAACATTTCTTTTGTTGTCATTTCTTCTCCAGGCTCAAGAAAAATTTGTGAACCACCCATTGAAGCAGCATATTCACTTGTCTTAATCTTTTCATCCCATTTAAGTTTGCCTTCATCGATTGCTTCCATAATTAAAAGCATCGTCATAATTTTCGTCATACTTGCAGGTGGTAATTGAACATCACTATTTTTTTCATACAGCACTTTGCCTGTATCTCGTTCAATTAAAATAGCTGACTTTACATTTTTCACAACTTCTTCTTCAGTCATTTTTTCGCTTTCACGTGCAAATACTTGTGGTGCTATGGTAGAAACCATGAGAATACATATAAAAAATACACTTACTATTCGCTTCATCGCACAAACCCTCCATTCTTTATAGTTTCCATGATTACCATTTGTTGATAATTTATACCAATGAAAATACCATAAACTACATTTTATAAATGAAAAATTCCGTGTTTTACTATGAAAAAAGTTCGGAAGGTAAGAGGGATGGAATGAGACCTTGTATACTTTGATGTGGGCATGATTCGAAGGAAATATTCTAAGAATGAGCATCTTTCAGTTAAATTGTAATAAAAAAGCTTAAAGGTTGGTCTTGCCCCTGTCAAGTAGACAACATAAAAAGCTAAGCAGTGAGCGCGTGTCGATATTCAATCGGCGCGCGTTTCTTTAGTTTCTTTTGTCTTCGTTTGTAATTGTAATGGTAAATGTAATCCTCAAGAGCTTGCTCTAGCTCTTCTTCTCCCTTACACTTACTTATATACAGCTTCTCGGTTTTGAGGTGTGAAAAGAATGATTCTATACAGGCATTGTCCAGGCAGTTTCCTTTGCGAGAGTGGCTGCCTTCGATACCATAATCCTTTAATCGGTTGCTGTATATTTTTGACGTGTACTGGAAGCCTTGATCCGAATGGAGAACGGCTCCAGCCACGTCTTTTTTCTTTGTCCATTTCTCTACCGTTTTTAACACAAGTTCCAAATCATTTCTTTGGGCTAGCTCCCAACTTACTATTTCGTTATTAAAGAGATCCTGTATGACCGATAAATAATAATATTCTTCGCCAACAGACACAAATGTGATATCCGTTACCATTTTTTGATTAGGTCCTACCGCCTTGAACTTCCTTTTCAGACGGTTAGGAAAGAGGTTAGAAGGAATATGACCATGTCGTTTTCTCTTTTTTCGGATGACTGATTGGATGTTCATTGCCGCCATCAATCGGTAGACCTTTTTGTGATTAATTAAATACCCGTTTTCATTTAATTCGTCTGTAATACGGGGTCGTCCATATTCGGGATGCATGAAATGTATGCCCAAAATGTGCTCTCGAATCTCTTGTTCATCCCTAACTTTTTCTTCTCGTTTATGATTGTTTTTTCTCCATTTGTAGTAGCTTGCCGGTTTGATATAGGCAATCTCCAACAGCCAGGAGACCGGATAGGTAACCCTTAACTCATCCACCAATTCATATTTCATTCGTCTGGGGTTTTCTCCTCCTTTACCAGATTTGGATACTGCTTTTTTAGAAATTCAACTTGTGCTTTCAAATAATCCCTTTCCTCTTCAACCGACTTAAATTTAGTCCTAGGCCTGCCTTTTAAAGGATTAGAAACTCCTTTACGCTCATCAAACGGGGCTCCTTCTTTCCATTTCTTAACCCACACTTTAAGCTGGCTACAGTGACGGATTCCCAGTTCCTCTGCCAATGCTTTATAACTTTTAGACCCATTCACATATTTCATGACGGCATTATGTTTAAACTCTTCCGAATAACTATTAAAAGTTTGTCCTTTCTTTGCCATAGAAAAATCCCCTCCAAGTAGTATTCTTTCCTTCATGGTAACATGAAGGTTTTTTTGAATGTCTACTTAAAGGGGACATTAACAGGTTTTATTTCCTTTAAGCTTTTTCTAGTATTTTTATTCAGTGATGACTTGATGTATCAATGTTGGTGCTGTTACTTCTTCTGACACTATTTTAATATGATTAATAAGGATATCTTTCACTTCTTCAACATCTTCCATATTGCTATGAATCGTTAGCAACGCTTCCCCTTTTTGGACAGAATCGCCAACTTTTTTATGAAGAAGGAGGCCTGCTGCGAGATCTATAATAGAATCTTTTGTTGCTCTACCCGCACCAAGCATCATTGCCGCAGTACCAAGTTTTTCTGCAGCAATTTCAGAAATATATCCACTCTGTGCAGCTTCTACCTTTATTTGATATTTTGCCTGTGGAAGTAGAGATGGGTCATCAACGACTGCAACATCTCCTCCTTGAGATTGGATAAATGTTTTAAAAGTCTCTAACGCTTTACCGCTACTGATTGCTTCTTGTAATAGCGTGCGCGCACTTTCTAACGAATCGGCCTTTTTCGCTAAAACGACCATTTGACTTCCAAGAGTTAAACATAAATCAGTCAAATCTTCCGGGCCTTCTCCTTTTAAAGTATTAATCGCTTCTTCTACTTCTAAAGCATTACCGATTGCAAGGCCAAGGGGCTGGCTCATATCTGAGATGACAGCCATTGTCTGTCTACCAACATGATTCCCGATTTTCACCATTGTTTTTGCTAAAGCAATTGCTTCTTCAATCGTTTTCATA
Source organism: Cytobacillus kochii (assembly GCF_044790165.1). Classification (NCBI taxonomy): domain Bacteria; kingdom Bacillati; phylum Bacillota; class Bacilli; order Caryophanales; family Bacillaceae; genus Cytobacillus; species Cytobacillus kochii. The sequence goes on from NZ_CP085254.1 coordinate 3,003,042, forward strand.
AATGCACCTGAACCCGTTTTCACGTCCAAAACAATTGCATCTGCACCCGCAGCAATTTTTTTACTCATGATACTTGATGCAATTAAAGGGATGCTATTAACAGAAGCAGTCACATCTCTTAACGCATAGAGCTTCTTATCAGCTGGTGTCAAGTTTCCACTTTGACCTATGACTGCTAGTTTATTACGATTGACTAAATTCATAAATTCGTCATTATCAATCTCCACATGAAATCCATCTATAGCCTCTAATTTATCAATGGTTCCACCTGTATGGCCCAGACCTCTTCCGCTCATCTTTGCAACCGGCACACCTACAGCAGCTACTAGCGGCCCTAATACAAGCGTAGTAGTATCTCCTACACCCCCAGTAGAATGCTTATCGACTTTGATTCCATCAATGTTTGAAAGATTGATTTCATCGCCTGATTTAACCATTGCCGTTGTTAAATCAGCTGTTTCTCTTTCATCCATTCCTTGAAAATAAATCGCCATAGCAAGTGCACTTGCTTGATAATCAGGAATTGTTTCATTTGTATAGCCTTGAATAAAATAGTTAATTTCCGCTGTCGTTAAGCAATGACCATCCCTTTTTTTCTCAATGATGTCCACCATTCTCATCGTATCGTTCCCCCACTAAATTTAAATTTTTGTCACGATTCCTTTGACAAAGCTTAAAAATTGTTGTTTTACTTTCTCCGTTGTTTCTATTACTTCTTCATGATTTAATGGTTGGTCTAATATACCTGCAGCCATATTAGAAATACAAGAGATTCCAAGTACATTCATACCAGCATGATTCGCAACAATAACTTCGGGAACAGTTGACATACCAACTGCATCTCCACCGCAAATTCTAAGCATTTTTACTTCTGCAGGTGTTTCATAAACTGGCCCTGTATTAGCTACGTATACACCAGTTTGTATGTCTAATTGTTGTTGTTCTGCGACCTCTTTTGCGACTTGTATCATTTCTTTATTATACGCTGATGACAAATCTTGAAAACGCACACCAAAATGGTCATCATTAGGACCTATAAGTGGGTTTACCCCCATATTGTTAATATGGTCTGTGATGATCATTAAATCACCTGGTGAGAAAGTTTCATTAACGCCTCCAGCAGCATTGGTTACGATTAATTTCTGTACTCCCAACTCCTTCATTACACGGACTGGAAACGTAACTTGCTGCATAGTATAGCCTTCGTAATAATGAAATCTTCCTTGCATAGCAACAACCGCTACACCGTTTAATCGACCAATAACGAGTTGACCTGCATGACCAGCTACTGTTGATTGCGGGAAACCCGGTATATCTCTATACGGTATTTTTATCGCATTTGTTATCTCTTCAGCAAGTACCCCAAGTCCAGAACCTAATATAAGTCCTACTGTTGGTGTTTGATCTATTCTAGATTGAATTAATTCTTGCGCTGCTTTTACCTCATGTAAACTAGTCATTATTTTTTTCCTACTCCCTTGACATTTTTAAGAAAGCTCTCTCCAATTAATGGCTTATTTACTTGGAAATTCTCTGCAATAGTCGCGCCAATGTTAGCAAATGTCTTGCCTTGAGGCAGTTCTTCTCCATGAGTTAAGCGCTTAGAATAAACAAGTAATGGCACATATTCTCTCGTATGATCTGTACCATGATGGATTGGGTCATTACCATGATCCGCTGTAATAATCAGAAGATCATTTTCATTTAACTGCTCGAAAAGTTCAGGTAAACGAGCATCGTATTCTTCTAATGCTTGACCGTACCCTAGTGGATCTCTTCTATGTCCATAAAGGGCATCGAAGTCTACTAAATTCAAGAAACTAATGCCTGTAAAGTCTTTTTTTGCTATAGCTACCATCTTGTCCATGCCATCCATATTTGAAGTGGTTCTAATTGCTTCTGTTACGCCTTCTCCATCATATATATCATTAATTTTTCCGATGGCAATGACATCTAGATTGGCATCTTTTAACTCATTCATTACTGTTCTGCCAAATGGCTTTAATGCATAATCATGTCTATTCGCTGTTCTTGTAAACGCCCCAGCTTTACCAACAAATGGTCTAGCAATGACTCTACCTACCATGTATTTTTCATTTAAAGTCAATTCTCTAGCTATTTCACAAATACGATACTGTTCTTCAATTGGTATGATTTCCTCATGGGCGGCGATTTGGAGCACCGAATCAGCCGATGTATAAACAATAAGAGAGCCTGTCTCCATATGCTCTTCCCCTAATTCGTCTAAAATCACTGTGCCACTCGCAGGTTTATTACCAATCACTTTTCGACCTGTCTTTTCTTCTAATTCTTGAATTAACTCCTCTGGAAATCCATTAGGAAATACTTGAAAGGGTTTTTGAATATGAAGGCCCATTATTTCCCAATGTCCTGTCATTGTATCTTTCCCAACAGAAGCTTCTTGAAGCTTTGTATAAAAAGCCTCAGGTTGTGCGACTTTGGCTATCCCTTTTATTTCATTGATATTACTTAATCCGAGACGTTCCATATGAGGCATATGCAAACCGCCCATCTCCTCGGCAATATGGCCTAACGTATGAGCATCTTCATCACCGAAATTTTTCGCATCAGGTGCTTCTCCTATTCCAACAGAGTCCATTACAATAAGAAAAATACGTTTATATGTAAATGTGTTCACAATTAACACTCCTTTCTAACTATTTCTTTACTACAGAATCCCTACTTATCATACCCCAAAAAGGCTTTCATCAACAGCGAAGGATAGTGTAAAACGTCTAGAACCTAACAAAGAGGAATGTCATGAAAGACTTTAATATACTTCACCTTTAAGAAAGATCTCTTTCGTCAGAAGTCTGACATCTATATTGTACTGAAAATAAAAAAAGAAAAACAGTCTTTTATATCACTTTTCACTGTTTTCCTACATATTTCCTGTTAAGCTCTCGGATGGAATTGTTTATATACATCTTTTAATCTCGTTTTTGACACATGTGTATATATTTGTGTCGTAGAAATATCTGCATGGCCAAGCATTTCTTGTACAGCTCTTAAATCTGCTCCATTTTCAAGTAAATGGGTGGCAAATGAATGCCTTAAAGTATGAGGCGTTAACTCTTTTTGAATACCAGCTGCTTGTGCTGTTTTTTTTAAGTTTTTCCAAAATCCTTGCCGTGATAACCCTTTCCCATGATGATTTAAAAATAAGTATTCTGTCGGGTGTTTTGGTGATAACAACTGTTGTCTACCCTTATCTAAATAATCTTGAACAGCTGCTTGTGCTGTTTTTCCTAATGGAATGATTCTTTCCTTATTTCCTTTACCAATGCATCTTAAAAAACCCATCGTTAGATGAACATCATTTATTGTTAAATGGATTAATTCACTGACGCGGATTCCTGTTGCATAGAGTACTTCTAGCATAGCTTTGTCCCTTAAATAAAAGCGGCTGCCATTGTTCGGGAGGTCTAGCAATCTCTCAACTTCCTTCATATTTAAAACCTTTGGCAAAGATTTTTCAGCTTGCGGTGTCTCAATATGAATAGAAGGATCGTGATCTGCTATTTTTTCACGCAGTGCAAATTGGTGAAAGGAACGAATAGACGCTATATGCCTTGCAATTGTTTTAGCAGACTTGCCATCATCCTTAAGCTGAGCTAGAAACTGAACAATATGAACACGTTCAATCTCATTCATCGATTGCTTCATCATCTTCTGCTCAATAAACAATATATAACTTCTTAAGTCTCTTTCATATGACATTATCGTATTTCTGGCTAGCCCTTTTTCAATCATTAAATAGTGGATAAAATCCTGCAGATGATCATTCATAAAATCATTACTCCCCATTTAAATAAAACAGAATCAACCGATCCAACCAAGAAGAGTCCGTTGCATTCGCACTTGCTGCTACCTTCACGGCTGCCCCACTCGGCTCATCATAACGATGATAATCCTGATACTCTTCATTTAACCACATAATTCCATAATAAAAAAGAATTGTGCTTCCTGTAAAAAGAACAAAAACCTTAATGGTTTGATAGACTAATTTAATCCATGCACTCATCATTTCTCCCCCAAATAAAACGTCTTATTAGAGGGTATGCCATTTTGGACAAGATTTATACCTGTTTCCAATGAGGAATCATTTAAGTTCTGTGAGCTTTTACCGAACAAAAACCCTATTTTCGTTCGCAGCTTGAGACACGAGTTAGAGAAAAATAAGAAAACCCTTTCCAATGAAATTAGAAAAGGGTTGTGCCTTATGCTTCTGGCTCTTCATCATTTTTTTTATCTTGACATCGATAGCAGATGCCATGAAAAGTAAGACGATGGTCTTTTATTTTGAAATGCCAACGCTTCTCAACAACTTCTTCCACATCTTCTAGTAGATCTTCTTGAATTTCATCTACTGCACCGCATTCTATGCATACAAGATGATGATGGAAGTGAGCAGCACCTTCTTGACGTAAGTCATATCGGGAAACGCCATCACCAAAATTAATTTTATCAACAATTTTTAATTCAGTTAGTAATTCAAGTGTTCGATAAACAGTTGCTAAACCGATTTCTGGCGACTTTTCTTTAACAAGGAGGTATACATCTTCCGCACTCAAATGGTCCTCTTCATGTTCTAACAAAACGCGAACCGTGGCTTCACGTTGTGGTGTTAGTTTATAACTGGATGAATGCAACTGTTTTTTGATTCTGTCAATTCTGCTTTCCATACCGAAAGTCCCTCCCTCACCACTAACATTCTCATTATAACAGATAGATGTATAGAATCAAACTAAAATCATTATAAAGAGACCTTTATAATAACTCTTATATTAGAATTGTTATAATACCTAAAACAACATAAAAGTACAGAACCTAACGTAGGCTCTGTACATGATCATTTATCCAAGTAGTCATTATTACTAAACTCATATGATAAAAGAATTATAGCATTCAAACCTTATATAAGCAATCGATGAGTTTAGAGGACTGAGTCAATGACTGACTTCATTAGCACCGGTGAAATATAGGCCTCAATAGCTGATGCACCAGCTAATATAATAATGGCAATAAGGAAAGAAATTAAGTATTTACCTAGCAACGGCATAAATGGATTATTTACTTTCTTCATAAATAGCCGACGAATCATCTTCATTGAAAATGAAATTGCAAAAGTAGATGTAATAATAAAAATTGGAATGATAATCATATTTTGTGGCAAAATGGACACAAAAGATAGTAAAAACCCATGCCACTTTAATTGACTTACTAAAAAACCGACAGTAAAGCCAACGACCATCCCTTTCACAAATAATAAAACTAAAATAAGCGGTAATCCAATAATAGATATCCCCAATAGCCATATCACGCCTATATATTTTCCATTATGAAGTAAGCTTTGTTCAAATATATTAGCCGGTGTCGCCATTTCTTCATTTGAAACATGACCAAAAAACTGAGTCAAGTATTGAAATAAATCCTCTTTTTGCGTCAAACTTAAACTGTTTACGACCACCGCTCCAAATATGACACCCATCAAAAACAATATAATAACAAACAAGTAGATTGAGGAATGCTCACGGAAATGATTTACTACGACGTTCTGGTACATTTTTTTTATCATTGCTCTTCCTCCTGAAAATGATTTCACTTACTAGAATGTATGCTAGACTTGCTGAGATCATGACAGAAAGATACGAAATAATATAACTAATCTATTAAAATTGTTGTTGTAAATAAGATGTTATTTATTTACACTTTAAGAAAGTTATATTTACTTGATGTAAAAGGGTTTGATAGACCGGCGATAGGCGCTATTAAATTAAAAAGGAGAATAAAGAATGAATCCCATCTTAGTAGATTTTCCAGAGAAAATAGAAACAGAACGTTTGTATTTTAGACCATGTTTGCCTGGTGACGGCAAAATAGTGCATGAAGCCATTGCGGTGTCGCGAGATTCTCTAAAAAAGTGGCTGCCTTTTGCTGTAAAAGAAGAGACTGTTGAAGAAGTAGAAGCTGGAATACGCGCATCTTTTGCCGAATTTATTAACCGAAGCGATTTCCGTCTACATATCTATCTGAAGGAGAATCATCTTTTTGTTGGCTCAATCGGCCTTCACCGGATCAATTGGGATATTAAAAAATTTGAAATTGGTTATTGGTGTGATAGCCGCCAAATAAAGAATGGCTATATAACAGAAGCTGCAGAAGCTTTGACAGCTTTCTGTTTTGAGCATTTCAAAGCGAATAGAGTTGAAATCCGCTGTGATGAAAAAAATATAGATAGTCGGCGAATACCGGAACGTCTCGGTTTCCCATTAGAGGGCATATTGCGTAACGATAGCTTAGCAACAGATAACATATCCCTGAGAAGTACATGTGTGTATGCAAAAGTAAAAGTTGATGACTAATTGATATCCTCATAAAAAAAGGTGAGGGCCTTGTCAAGATCTTAGACAAAGTCCCCACCATCTCAAGAAAAAAATAAACCTATCCCCGATTCATTAACTCGCCTTTGACGACTGAATGAGGTCGTGGTCCTTTTTTGTTTTATGAGCCACGTTACCATAAATAATCCCTAAAATGATAATACAAACCCCTAACCACTGAAGCGGGACAAGTTCTTCCTGTAAAACCAGTACAGACATTAGTAAAGCAACTGGTAATTCTGACGATGTCAATATCGTACCTAACCCAGCACCCACATGAGGCATTCCGATCGCAAATAACAACGGTGGTAAAGTGACACCAAAAAGACCTAGAAACAATCCGTACGGCAAAAGTGCCGTTACAGTTGCAGCATCAGCTAAGAAAACTGGCGGGAAGATGACAAAAGTAATAAGTAATCCACCAATGGCAAAGACAGCGCTTCTTTGGATCGGCGGTACTTCTTTCCCGACCGTGCTACTAATATAGGCGAAGATGGAGAAAGATAATGCCGCAAGCATCCCCCATCCTGCACCAACTAGAGAAAAGTCATTAAATCCTTGTGACAAAATACCTGTTGCCAAGAAAGAGCCAATAAGTAATAGCAAAATCGCACGTAATTTTTTCATTCCTGGCTTTTTTCTATCAATAATAAACTCGATAGCCGTACCAATCCAAACAAACTGAAATAAGAAAATGATGGCTAACGATGCATTTAAAGACTGTAAGGATTGATAATAAAAAATTCCCGTTAAACCAGTTGGCACACCACATAATACGAGAAAGCTAAAACGCTTGAAGCTTATCTTCTGTTTTTTTGTAAACAAGAATATAAGCCAAATCAGTAACGTCCCAGCTAAAAATTGACTTCCAGAAACTTCAGCAAGTTCGAATCCCTCACCGTAGGCAAGCTTGACAAAGGTTGATAATACACCAAAGCAAGCACCTCCGATAAGGACTGCTAAAGGATACATTGATTGTTTCATCCGTATTTCCTCCTCAATCTACCGGTTAACAAATATCGTTTTAGTAAAGATAAGAGCATTTTTTTAAAATACAAAAAGCCACACATCAATGCTGCTTGCATCAATGTGTGGCGAAAAAAGAGTGTCTACTCTTAAAAAGTCCACAAATCCGTACCGGTTTTGGCATTCAATTTTTTATACCACTGTATCTTATCCCCGACATGGGTAGTCTGTCAAGTCTAGTATTTAATCAATGCGTATTCTACCATATCTTCCTCCGCCACCTACGTCAAATTGTAAGCTCCCTGATCTCGCCTGCTCTATCAGAAGCGCTGCTTGTTCAGGTATGACTTGTTGCAATGAAGCAAGAGGGACATCATGGATGATGGCCATTTCTGTGCCATAATGAAGAAGTAGCTTTTCTAATGTCTTTACCCCGATTCCGGGAATAAACTCTAAAGGGATTTGATGGATATATGGTGGTCGTTTCCTCCCTTGAGCCATTGGAGTGACGTTTGCTAACTCTTGAATACGATTTTTTACCCCTTTAATGATTTTCTTACTAGAACAGTTACTGCATTGTACTGTCCCTTGTGGTTGGGCCTCACCACATTTAACACAGACCGTCTCATGATATTTACCAAGAAGCGGATCTAATCCATAATTTGCTTCAACTGCTCTTCCATCCGTTTGTTGCAGTGCCATAGTTAACTCCTTAAAACTTAATTCTTGGAGGGAGATTCTTTGGTATTCTCTTGCAATTTTCGCTAATGAATGCGCATCAGAATTTGTTATATATGGATAATCATGTAACTCCGCTATCACGTCTGCCATTTCTGTATTTGCGCTTAACCCTAATTCAATTGCATCAATCGAATGAGGGTCAAATACTTCCGCGAGTGAATGCTTTACCCCTTTTCCATATAAGCTTTTAAAAGGTGTAAACACATGGGCTGGAATAAACAAACCTTCTAATTCCTTTACCTTTTGTTGAAGCACACGCCCTTCTATATAAACACGCTGTGAACTCAGTTGAATATTCTTCATTAGAAATGACAACCAGTTTGAAAAATCTTTCATGTGGCTAAGTGTCGGAAAAAACGACAGAACATGGATGGGCCCATGGCAATATTGATCATAAATCTCGAGCTCTGAACCAAGAATAATCATCATATCATCAAATAATAATCCGCCATCCTCATGCTCTTGTAACTCACCCTCCTGAAGTAAAGCCTCTATTTCAGTTATCACTTCTGGAGAATGACAATCGATGATCCCAATGATGTCTAACCCTTTTTGATTTTTTGCATGATGAATAATGTTTGTAAAAGTCAAGTTTTTTGAACCTGTGATTTTAACCGGCTTTCCAGTAGCGGTTCTCCCAATATGAATATGCAAATCTGCATAATAAGATTTCATTTTTGCAGCAACGCTTCTTTTAGTTGCATATATTGAACTGCATAAGCGGTTTTCGCATCATAGATTTTTTGCTCTCCTATTAATTGGACAGCTTCTTGAACAGTGACTTCTTTCAGATTAACAAATTCATCTTCATCAAGAGTGGCCGAATTTTCTATCACATGTAAACCTTTTGCTATATACAAATGAACAATTTCATCAGCAAAACCAGGAGAGGTATAAAAAGAAATAAGCCACTCTATTTCATCACACCCATACCCTGTTTCTTCTTCTAATTCTCTTTTTGCACATTGTAGGGGATCTTCGTTTCCTTCTAATTTACCTGCTGGTATTTCAATTATCGTCTTCTCAAGTGCTTTACGGTATTGTTCAACCATAACCATTTTTCCTTCATCCGTTAGTGCTAATATTGCCACTGCACCTGGGTGCTTGACTACTTCTCTTTTCGACAATTGTCCGTTCGGTAGTTCAACTTCTTCTACTTGGAGTCGAATAATCCTACCGTCAAAGATTTTTTCCGTTTTTAACGTTTTTTCTTCTAGGCGACTCATTTTCTCTCGTCACTCCTGTTCTATCCGATTATTCTGCTCATACATTTTAACATACTTATGTTTAGGAGAGCTCTTGATGAAAATATACGTACATGAAAATGGTGTTACCTTTGTTGGTAAGGCATGGGAAATTAAAGAAAAACTAAAGGTTTATCAGCAGTCATTTACTTATGTAAGAGAATGGGTAGATGGAACAACAAATGATGATTATTACAAGGAGCCCAAAAATAGCAAACGTCACTTATAAATTCTCCATGCAATGAATCAAAAGATTTGTTTAACCTCTCTCAGTATCGGTAAAATAGATAAAAAATACTCAGAGAAGAGCGGAGGTTCACAATGAAAAAAGTACAGTTAGGTAAATCACCATTAATGGTTACTCCACTTGGTCTTGGTTGTATGTCACTTGGAACAGATAAACGAAAGGCACAAGCGATTATTGAAACAGCACTAGAAGAAGGCATTAATTATTTTGATACAGCCGACTTATACGACTTTGGTTTGAATGAACAGCTAGTTGGAGAAGCGTTAAAACGCGTACGAGAGGATGTTATTATTGCCACAAAAGTAGGTAATCGGTGGACCGAAGGAAAAGAAGGCTGGCGCTGGGATCCGTCAAAAGCTTATATAAAAGAAGCCGTAAAACAAAGCTTGAAACGATTAAGTGTAGAATATATTGACTTATATCAATTGCATGGCGGGACGCTAGAAGATAATATACTAGAAACAATTGACGCGTTTGAAGAGCTTAAACAAGAAGGTTTTATTAAGGCATATGGTATCTCCTCCATTCGTCCTAATGTGATTCGCGAATATGTTAAGCATGCCTCTATTGATTCAGTAATGATGCAATATAGTTTACTTGATCGTCGTCCAGAGGAAGAAGTTTTACCACTTTTAGCTGAAAATAACATTAGTGTCGTTACGAGAGGTCCACTCGCTAAAGGTTTATTAAGTGAAAACTGGATTGATAAACTATCGGAACAAGGATATTTAGATTATAGTGAAACTGAATTGCGCGCTCTTCTGACTGAGCTTAAAGCAAAGTTTACTGAAACACGCCATGTACAAGAAGCGGCTATACAATATAACTTGGCACATAAAGGGGTTACTTCTATTATTGCCGGTGCCTCTTCTATGGAGCAGGTTAAAGAAAATGTTGCCGCCGTTCGTGCAGAGCCATTATCTAAGTTAGAATTAACCTTCATGGAGCAATTAGCTAAAATGAATAAGTACGAGGCACATCGTTAACACAAATCAAAAAAAGATGACGTACCTTTGGATACGTCATCTTTTCTCGTAATCTATTATTTAAATTCTTTCCAATTTAAGTTACTTTCGCCTAAAAGCTCTTCAAAGCTTTTATTTTTCTCACGTAATTTACGCTCTTCTGCTTTTCTACGTGATTCTTCCTCAAACTTTATTTCTTCCGCTTTTTTTAGCTCATTTTTCTTCACTTGTAATCCTTTGACAAGCTCAGGATTTAACATATCTCCTAAAGTAAGCGGCTTATCCTCACTTATTTTCTTTGATTGTGCTCGCTGTTTTCTCTGCTTCATGACTGGTGTCCTACCCCCTCATTCTTTTAAATAGAATGTATGGTTATTATAGCATAGAACCCTCTCACCATAAATTATTCTGCAAGCTCTATTACAGTTGCCACACCTTGTCCGCCACCAATACACAATGTTGCTAACCCTTTCTTCGCTTGGCGTTTTTGCATTTCATGGATGAGAGTAACTAAAATTCGTGCGCCACTTGCACCAATTGGATGCCCTAGGGCAATTGCGCCACCGTTTACATTTAAGATGTCTTTCTTAAAGTTCAATTCACGATCAACCGCTAAGGACTGCGCCGCAAATGCTTCATTTGCTTCAATTAACTCTAATTCTTCCAATGTAGTATTTGCTTTCGTTAATGCTTTCTTCACCGCTTCTACTGGACCAATTCCCATAATACTTGGGTCAACACCAGCATTCCCATTCCCTTTAATTGTAACAAGTGGCTTAATTCCTAACTCTTCCGCTTTTTGTTTACTCATTACTACCACTGCTGCTGCACCATCATTGATACCGGATGCATTGCCTGCTGTCACACTTCCTTCTTTTCTAAATGCTGGGCGTAGTTTACCTAATTTTTCTGCCGTTGTACCTGCTTTCGGATGTTCATCTTGATCAAAAATGATTGGCTCTCCTTTTCGCTGCGGAATCTCTACCGGAACGATTTCATCTTTAAAGCGACCAGATTCGATTGCTTGCGTCGCTTTCTCTTGGCTCTCAGCCGCAAATTGATCTTGTTCCGCTCTAGAAATCTCATATTTATCACATAAGTTTTCAGCAGTTACACCCATATGATACTGATTAAATGCACATGTTAGCCCATCATCAATAAGGGAGTCATATAAAGTAGTATTACCCATTTTAAACCCATCACGTGCACCTTTTAGAATATAAGGTGCTTGGCTCATATTTTCCATGCCACCAGCGACAATAATGTCTGCATCTCCAGCGACAATTGCTTGCGTTGCTAAATGAACGGCTTTCAAACCCGAGCCACACACTTTATTAATAGTCATTGAAGAAACACTTTCAGGTACACCTGCTTTTATAGCCGCTTGTCTTGCTGGGTTTTGACCTAATCCTGCTTGCAACACATTCCCCATAATAATTTCGTCAACTGCTGATGCTTCTACCCCTGCTTTCTTTAATGCTTCATTAATAACTACTGCTCCTAAATCTATCGCGGATACCCCTTTTAAACTCCCATTAAATGTTCCTAACGCTGTTCTTGTAGCGCTTACAATAACGACTTCTGCTCGTTCCATACTGTTTTTCCCCTCCATGGTTACCTTGTTATGAATCTACCTCTCTATTATGCCATACTTTACTTAATTCTTGCATTTCTGAATATTAAACCACTACAATAAAGTAAACGTTTTCTATAAAAGGAGGAATATAATGTTTACACTGCCGAAAGAAGTGACGATTATTGAAGTGGGCCCGAGAGATGGACTACAGAATGAAAAAAACTTCGTTCCAACAGATATCAAAAAACAATTTATTCAAAAATTAAAAAGTGCTGGTGTAAAAGAAATGGAACTTACCTCATTTGTTTCGCCAAAATGGGTACCGCAAATGAGTGATGCAGCTGAAATTGTAGCTGATACCCTTACATCACATACGCGAGATATGGTACTTGCTCCCAACCGAAAAGGGATTGATCGTGTTTATGCTACTGATTGCCAGGCCGTTGCTACTTTTGTTGGTGTTAGTCAAACGTTCAACAAAAAGAATATTAATAAAACAACCGAAGAAAGTGTCACTGAAATTGTGCCAATAATCAAAGAATTAAAAGGAAATGGATATTTTGTACGTGCTTGTATTTCCACAGCTTTTTATTGTCCGTACGAAGGAAAAGTAGATGTAAATGATACATTAAAATTATGCCAGGCCTTTGTCAATGCAGGAGCAGATGAGTTAAGTGTTGCTGATACCATCGGAATGGCAGCTCCGCATGAATCATTTGATGTATTTAAAAAGTTAAAAGATGCTTTTCCTGAAACACTCATTACCGCTCATTTTCATGATACACGAAAATTAGCTCTTCCTAACATCCTCGCTGCTCTTCAAGCTGGTGTCGACCGTTTTGATACTTCTGCTGGTGGACTTGGCGGCTGTCCTTTCGCTCCAGGTGCAGCTGGGAACGCTGCTACGGAAGATGTGGTATATATGTTAGAGAGAATGGGTATCTCAACCAATATAGACTTGCAAAAGCTAGTTGAAGCCATTCATCTCGTAAAGCCACATATGACAAGGTCAATTGAAAGTAGTTATTTTCAACTAAATGCTTAAACAATCTGTCCATCTTATGACACGAACCGGTGTTTTAAGATGGATATTTCTTTTGTCCAAATGGTAAAATAAAGGAAAACACCATGGAGGGAAAAAATGAAAAGAATCCTGCGCTATAGTTTATTACTGCTAACTGTTATTCTCTCTATTGGCACCTACTTCACAAATAAATTAATGTATATTCGTAAAAAAGATAACGCGGTTATCGTTGAAAGAGAAAGCATCGCTGGCAGATTAAATGTCACAGCCTATGATCAATTAGAAAAGGAAGAACATTTTATCCATTCTCCATTAGGATACTCTCTTAAAGTTGTCGTTGCTGCACCTTATCCTAGTAATAGATACGTCATCATTTCTCATGGGGTGACAGAGAATAAAACGAACTCTATAAAATATATGAACTTGTTTTTATCTCGCGGTTTCAATGTCGTTATTTATGATCACCGAAGACATGGTGAATCTGGCGGGAAGACAACGAGCTATGGCTATTATGAGAAATATGATCTTAAAGCTGTGGTAGATTGGCTCAAAAGACAGAAAGGTCCTGATGTACTCTTAGGTATTCATGGTGAATCAATGGGGGCAGCGACAATGCTCTTATACGCTGGGAGCCTTGCTGATGATGCTGATTTTTATATTGCTGATTGCCCTTTTTCTGATTTATCTGGTCAACTTACTCATCATTTGCGTACGACCTTTAAATTACCACCTAAAGTAATCTTGCCAATAAGTAACGTTTTTCTTAGATTGCGTGACAAATATTCCATCCATGACGTGTCACCACTCGCTGTCGTATCTTATATTAGCAAGCCTGTTCTTTTTATCCATAGTAAAGATGATACATTTATCCCACCTGTTATGACGGAAATGCTTTATGAACAAAAAAATGGACCAAAAAAACTGTTCATTGCTAAATATGGTGCACATGCTCAATCATACAATGAAAATAAAGAAGCCTATGAAGCAGCCATCGACTCTTTCTTTACGGATAATGGAATCCCCTTTCAAGTGGAAGATTCACCTGCCCATAAATTTGAGCGATAGCCTACTATAAGCTGATTTTCAACCAAATTCCCACCCTCTATGATTGACTAGACTGAAGCTTTTGTTTACTTGATGCTCATTTCTCTTTTTAACGCACACAGCTCTTTATAGATGCCCTCACCAAGGCATAGAAAATCAAATTTGCTTAGCATAACTTTTCTAACCTATTATTCCTCGGGTTTATGGTGATAGCCTTTGTCATCATAAGCCTCTTCTTTAAGAATCCATTCTTTTCTCTTTTTTTGCAGTTCGAACTTCATATCGTTGATTTCACTTTTATCCTTCTGCCAGAGTACTTCATAACTAAACACATCTTCACCGTATTTATGCCAATCTTCTTGTAATTCTTTGTTCATATGACGACCATCATTTAAGGTCATTTTAGAAGTAAGCCAACGATTTTTCACATTTGGTACAGCATCAATGAATTTTTTTCCATTGCTTTCGTTTTTTATTCTAATCACACCATAATAGGTTTTCATCTCTTTATACTGTTGTTTTAATTCTTTCTTACGATCGGGTTTCAATAGTATTCCTCCTTAATCATTTACCCAATAGGCTTTGCCATCTGGCGTCCTGTTCATATATCCATAATCGATTAAATACCTTCTTATAGTGACATAATCATCGTATATGCCTACTAGTATTTCTTTCATTTCATCTTCTCCGTATGTGCGCCCAGTAACAAATTCCTTGATGATGCGACTTAAAATCGCGATTTTCTTTTTCTCTTTTTTCGGTAATCGTTTTAACTTGAGCGGATGGAGGCTCTCGAAATTTTCCTTTATGATTTGCTCTCGTTCTTCTATTGTCATAAAGTAGCGCTCATCCACCATCGTCGCACCGTTATGAATAGGGATGATTTCTTCCTGAATATGACCTAGAAATGCATTTTCATATATGGCTAAATATAGCTTTGCTTGCTTTGCCTTTTCACGAAATGAAAACTTTTGATGGCGAATCGTTGAGTGAGATACATTCATCTCTTCTGCAATTTGGGCATCTTTTTTACCCGATTGAAAGGCGCTTAACAACTGCTTTTGTTTATCTGTAAGCGTATTATATTTACTTTCGTCTGAAAGTAGCTGCAGAAAGTTCCCTCCGTGCTCTTCGGATATATGCCACTCTACTGCTTGTTTTCCTAAAAACATTTCTTCGGCAAATTGATAAACCCGCCCTGTTTCAAAAGTCTGTTGGCAATAATTACATACGTAAACAGCCTCTTGTGATCGATATTGATATCCTTGCTTTAGTTCAGTGAAAGTTAATGATTGAAAGTCCATATTACCCTCCTTATATAAACAAATTTTAAATATGTTTATTAAATTAGTCAACAAAAAAAGAGAAGATTTCTGTTTCTTCTCTTTCTCATTTCGTATAATCCATGAAAGCCATACGTGGATTCAAGTATTCATAATTATTTTTTAATTGAAAGCATCTCGCCTGTTCACTATAATCAATCGTTACTTCTTCTGATAAAAAGACTTCCTTAGAAGGCTCGATATAAATAGACATAAAATCTGTTTGGACTTCGCTGTCATCTGGCTCTAGTTCTTTTACAAGCCACAAAGCCGTTACACCGCTTACAACACAGCCACACCCTTCAGTATCATATTTTAATTTTAAATAACCCTCTTTATTTTTTAATTTTTCTGTGAGTTTTATTATGGCTCTTGGTGTAATTGTTATCTTCAACTTTACCGCCCTTTCTTTCTATGTTAACCATGATTATAACAACTAAAATGTTTGAATAACAGCTTCAGTCCATTAGATACCATTTGACAACCTATCCCACTGCCATTTATCTAATTGGTTATATTATTTATTTAATCTTTCTATTTCCAATCGGAGTTTTTCTTGGCTTTTAATAAACCAAAGTTCCTCTGGGTATTGCGCCATAATGGCATTTGCAAATTCAACAGGGTCATTACCCATAATATCCTGTAATGGAAGTTGTTCAATTGAACTTTCTTTAAATAATTGAAGCATATTTTCTAACACTTCCATAAAATTTTCTCCTTTGGCGAAATTCCACATATACTGTTCTAACGCATGAAGGGCATCCTTGTAACTTTGTGGCAACTGCTCTTTTTCAGCTTTATAATCGTTATATCGCTTTTTACTACCAATTAATTTTTCAAATAGGTTTTTCATTTACTATCATTCTCCTTTATTTCATTTAATTTTCTAGAGAGAAAAAACCATTTCTCCCAAAACTTATCGAGCTCATACTTCCCAGAATCATTTAACGTATAAAACTTCCTTGGTGGACCAAGCTCCGATTTTCTTTTTTCAACATGTAACAGCTCTTTTTTTTCAAGTCTAAGCAACACAGTGTACACAGTTCCTTCTGCAATATCTTCAAAGCCTATGCTTTGTAAATACTGTGTGATTTCATAGCCATAGGTCTCCCCCTGCCCTATTTTCTGAAGCACAATCCCTTCTAACACACCTTTCAATAATTCTGTTAACCCTTTCACTCGCTAAACCCCTCTTTCATTCTTTGCTAAATAGTAATACTAAGTAGTATGCATAAACAACTTGTTTTTTAACATAAACGACACTAACTATATAGTAAAACTAAGTACTACTACATAATATGACTAAGTAGATAAATTGTCAATGGTTTTAAAAAAAATAAAAAACCACCTGAACTTCTTTTCTTAAAAGGCTCAGGTGGGGAACACTTATGCTTACACAATGATTGCTTGCTGTTTCTTTTCTTTCTTTTTATTTAAAAATAACACTAAACCTACAAGCCCAATACCGATAGCTGTTAAGATTGCTGCTGCGATATAAGCAGTCGTAAAGCTTCCTGTCGTTTCCTTAAAGTAGGAAGCGATACGTGGACCTACAAAAGCGCCCCCAGAATAGCCAAGGAAAACGATGGCATAGTTCATACCGAAATTCTTTGGACCAAATGACTGACTAGTTAAAGGCGGAAACACTACAAGTAAACCACCAAAAGCAAAACCGAGGATAACAATACAAATGGTGAAGTACACAAGTGATGTCGCCATTGTTAATAGTAATAATGCAGCAATCGTCATAACTAAATTAATTAATAGAGCGATATAGGAACCGAATTTATCATAAATAACCCCAAACGCTAAACGTCCAACAAAGTTCGATAATGTGCTAATACTGACAATGACTGCACCAACTGTCGCTGTTAACCCAACTTGGTCTTGAGCGATTACAGAAGCAGAAGATACCATCATTGTTCCTGCCGTACTCGCTGCCACTAAAGTTAAAAATAATAGATAAAACAGCGGAGTAGCAAGCATTTGCTTCCAATTTAGATTGATGATTGCCGCCTTTTTCTTTTGACTTTGTTCTTGTTCCGATGGTAATTTCCAGCCTTTGGGACGAAAGTTAGCTGGTGCAGTGTACATTAACCAACCCACAGCCCAAACACCGATAAAAAAGACGATCCCCAGTATACGGAATGATACTAGCACCCCGAAACGTTCAATGATCATCGCCGCAATCGGAGACAATATAAATGGACCAATTGCTGCACTTGATAATAATAACCCTGAAATTTTTCCACCCTTATCAGGGAACCAACGCATAGCTGTGACTAAGGCCGAATTATACATCATCCCCGCTCCACTACCAGCGATTAGGCTGAAGGTTACATAAAGCATAGGAATGGTTGTCACTGAAGCGGTTAAAAACCAACCTAACCCAAAGAGTAATCCACCAATATACATTAGCCACTTGACTCCATAGCGGTCAGTAATCATGCCGGCAAATATGGCAACAATAGCAAAAATTAAAGTGTACAATGAGTAAGCTAAGTTATAGTCCGCACTTGACCATCCATGTAATTTTGTCATCGGTTCCGAAAAAACACTAAAAATCGCAATAGAGGCGACGAGAAAAATAATGATCCAGGCACTAGTGAAAATAAACCAGCGATTTGGTACTTTCTTTGATGTTGACATGTTTATCCCCCTTTTTCGAACAATCGCTTCACTTTTTACCTTTAAAGAAAGATAGCCATTAAGCCTTTACTGCTTAATGACTATCTTCAAAAAAGTAATTATACGATTGTGTAGCCGCC
Organism: Cytobacillus kochii; assembly: GCF_044790165.1. NCBI lineage: Bacteria > Bacillati > Bacillota > Bacilli > Caryophanales > Bacillaceae > Cytobacillus > Cytobacillus kochii. The sequence continues at coordinate 3,021,343 of NZ_CP085254.1, forward strand.
ATCAATCGGTACGACTGCACCGTTCATAAATTTCGATTCATCTGATGCTAAAAATACGGCTAGATCAGCCACTTCATAGTCATTGCCAAAACGGTCTAACGGTATTTTATTGGTTGGACGTGTTTTTAACATATCTGCTGTTAATGGCGTACGGATTGTTCCTGGTGCAATCGCATTCATTTTGATACCTTTAGAACCATAGACCGCAGCAATATGCTTCGTATAACCAACTACCGCATGTTTGGATGCCGTGTAAGCGGCTCCACCCATTTGTGCAACAAGACCTGCAATGGAAGCAATATTGACGATTGTTCCTTCACCGCGCTTGATCATATTTGGTAATACAAGGTTTGTAATTTTATAAATGGCTTTCACGTTAATATCAAAGATTAAATCCCATTGTTGCTCTGTTGTTTCTAAACTGTTCGTGTATTTATCAAAAATTCCAGCATTATTGATGACAACATCAATCTGACCATAGTGATCCATAGCTGCTTTTACCATATTTTCTAAATCAGCTTGTTCTGTTACATTGACTTTTACCGCTAAAGCTTCCCCGTTGTTTTCCTTTATTTCTGCTACTACTGCTTCAGCACCTTCCATATTTAAGTCAGCAACAATTACTTTCGCCCCTTCACTAGCAAAACGAAGGGCTTCAGCCTTGCCCATACCAGATGCTGCCCCTGTAATAATAGCTACTTTATTTTGTAATCTCATAACTGTCTCCCCTTTGAACGTAAATTAAATTAGGATAAGTGATTGCCTATTCCTTTGTCCTACGTTTACTATTGTAAAATAGTCTTTTAATAACGTATAATACATCTTTATCTATAATTTATAACTTTGAAGTTATGAAAGAGGTGGATAGTTTTGGAGCTTTTACAGTTACGCTATTTTCAAAAAGTAGCTCATTTAGAAAGCATCACGAAAGCAGCGAATGAATTACATGTATCTCAACCAGCATTGAGTAAAATGATTGCAAGGCTTGAACATGATTTGGGGGCATCTCTTTTCGATCGTCAAGGACGAACCATTCGCTTAAATGATTTTGGTCGCTCTTATTTAAATAGAATCAATCGTGTGTTTTTTGAATTGGAGGAAGGCGAGCGTGAAATAGAAGAAATGGTAACGACACAACATCGTATCACTTCGGTTTCCATTGCCCTGCCACATATCTTACCCTTCTTTATTGGAGAATTCATGAAGGAGCATCCTAATGTTCATATTAAACAATACACTGGCACAGCAGCAGCGATGAAAAAGCAATTAGAGGATGGAGATATTGATTTTTGTATTTCTATGAGGCCTATCGAAGGGACAGAAATTGAGTGGGTGACCCTCCTTGATGAGGAAATCTTTTTATCTGTCCCACCTGATCACCCCCTTGCCCACCGATCTTCGGTTCATTTAAATGAAGTATGTAACGAGGTATTTATTAATCGTCCGATGGGCTATGATTTTAGAGATTTAACGGATCAGTTTTGCTCTGAAGCAGGCTTCACTCCCCATACTCCGATTGAACTTGAAGAAGCAGGAGCTATTTTACGATTGATTGAGCTCGGTTTAGGGATTTCTTTTACACCACAGTTATCATTATTACAAGAGAATTTACCGAAAACAGTGCAAATCCCAATCACTGCTCCTCGTTGTCGACGTAATATTGGACTCGCCTGGCATAAAGGACGTTATTTCTCTCAGGCTGCGACTGATCTCCATCAATTTACGGTGCGTTTTTTTAAACACATCGCTCTTACTTATTTTGACGATCAGAGTGTTGGCGATTGATACGGGGTATAGTTAACTTAACTTTCTTCTATATGAATGATTTCTGGTAGGAAAATGATATCAATACGGTCATCCTCCTTTACGACTCGAAGCGATTGTTTGAATGTATCTACATAATGAATGCGACCGGAAATAGTCACTTGTTCTCCTCGACGGAACAAGGTAAATGTTAACAAAGTATGAAACGCCATGGCCTCGCTAATCACCTCATCGAACTGTTCATATTGTTGTTCATCTAACTGAGGTTTAGTTTGTTTATGGTGACTTTCATCATACTCTCTTAAAAGCTTGACATGTTCCGGTAGCATCATTGAAACCCATTTCTTATTCCCACGATCACGAAGCATCACTTATTCCTTCTTTCTCCTTACTATTTTTTATGACCACCGACAAGTGTTGCTCTATGTCTCGCTGTACCTGCATCGGTATAAGAAACCGCTCGCAATAAGGAAGCAGATCCGAAGCGGGCACGAATGCGATCGACGGTATAGCCGAGCTTGCGCTTGTTAAAGCCGTTTTGATCAAATAAACTAAGCTGATACTCGTGATCATCGGTTATTTGTCCAAGAGAAATAGTAATCTTCCGAACCGTTTTGCCGTTATAATGTTCATCTAATAAAGCTAAACAAACATGATAAATGGTCATTGTTACATTTGTCGGCTCCTCCATTGTCCGAGAACGATAAAATCCACCACCAAACTCATCCTTGCTATATCCAAGCCCAAAATGAACGGTTCTTCCAGCCTTACGATGTGTGCGCGCCCTTCTTGCAACCTCCTCACACATTTCTAAAACAACATGCTTGATTTCTTCTTTATCAGTATAATCTCGAAGCAAGATTTGACTTTTCCCAAAGCTAATTTGACCTTGTAAAATCGGAGCACCGATTTCTGACAAATCTATTCCCCATGCGTGATAATAAAGCTGATTGCCCATAATACCAAACTTTTTTTCTAGTGTAGTTAGATTAAAATGGGCAAGCTGACCAACCGTGAAAATGCCCATACTGTTCAAGTTTTTCTCCATTCTACTGCCTATACCCCACATTTGACTTAATGGAGAAATCGGCCAAAGCTTTTCTTCTATTTGTTCATAAGTCCACTCAGCAATACCAGCCTTCTTTGCTTCTAAATCAAGACAAAGCTTTGCCATTAACATATTAGGACCAATCCCAACAGATGAAGGTAGTTGAAATTCCCTTTCGATATCATCTTTTATCTTTTGGGCAATCGTATAGGCGTCACCCCATATATGTTCTGTTCCGTCAATACGAATAAAACTTTCATCGACACTATAAGTGTGCACAGCCTCTTTTGGTACATAGCGATGAAATACACGTGTAATTTCCATAGAGACACGTAAATACGTAGCCATCTTTGGCTCTTCAATAATAATGCGGGGATCATTGGGTACTTCAAATAGCCTCGATCCTGTTTTTATGCCAAATTCTTTCTTCATTCTCGGTGAAGCAGCAAGAATGACACTGCCTTTACGATCATGATTTCCCGCCACTACAAGATAGCATTCCATTGGATCTAATCCCCGTATAACAGCTGAACAACTGGCATAGAAGCTCTTCATATCTATACATAAAATTTGTTGTTTTGGCATTACACTATAATCAACCATTAGATTGCCTCTTCCCACTATAAAATAAGAACTTATGTTCCGTTTATTTATACCCATAATATTAACCGAATATACGTTCTCTTTCAATGGAAATTTTACGACGAATTTCTTATATTCTACTGTCTAGACAAAACCTGGGATTAAATAAGAATAGCTCTATCATTAGATGAGATGGACTATGGGGAAAAACAAACTCTTGTACAGCAGAAGGCTGCTCCTTCCATTATCCTATGTATAAATATTCGACATATTATGATATTTTACCTAAATCTATAATCAAAAAAGTCCCAGCTTTTCCTCTTTTATTTGACATGCCTGTTATTTAACGAGAATGTTTAATGGATAGTCAAAAAAATCACTGTTTTTCCGCTATCTTTGACCGTTTCACTATTGATGTATGAGCAAACCGCTTTTGTAACCAAAATAAGACAAAAAAAAACATGAACAAATTGTTCATGTTCATGTTTTCTAAAGATTTCTAGCGAGTAAATGGGACCCAACCTTCTGCAGCTAGGATCACTTCCCATAATCCGTTCGGAATGTCATATTTATCTCTTTCTTTTAAATTCAGGGCATATTCTATTTTCTCAAGACGATCTTCTTGAATATATGCAGCCCATCTTGGTGAAATGAGTAATTCTCTACCTATAGCAATAAGCGGGATATTTCGTTCTCTAACAGCTAATGCGTCATCAGGTGAATTCACTTTTCCAACGGCCATTAACGGAACACGTCCGTTAATTACTTCATTCACCAGCTCAATTCTTGTGCGCTCTGTATCCGCCCCGCGGTGAGGAGTAGATAGTGCATGCATAAGAGAGATGTGCAAATAATCGAATGGAAGATTTGATAAAGCATCCACTAGTTGAAAGGTTTCAGTCATTGTTAAACCAGGTGTCGACGGCTCTTCAGGTGAGAAGCGATAACCGAAAATAAATGGTCTCTTTGCATGCTTATCAATCGCTCTTTGGCAAGCTTCCGCAACAGCCAATGGAAACTTCATCCGATTTTCTACAGATCCACCCCATTCATCCGTACGGTTATTCGTATAAGGGGAATAAAACTGCTGTACTAAATACCCGTTTGCACCATGAATTTCTACTCCATCAAAACCTGCTTCAATTGCTCTTCTCGTTGCTTCTCCAAAAGCTTCGATGATTTCTTCAATTTCCCCTGTCGATAGGGCACGAGCCTTTTGGTTATCACGATCGATATTTGACGCAGATACAACATCACCATCGGGAACAAGTTCAGAAGGACATGAAATGCCGCCGTGATGAATTTGTATCACCGCTTTTGCCCCTTCTTGTTGAACCGTCTCAGCTAGTTTTTTTAAACCAGGAATAAACTGGTCATCGTAAATAGCTGGTTGACCAGGAAAAGCTTTACCATTTGGTGTTACATTGGCACAAGCAGTAATAACTGTACCTAAATCTTTTGCACGGGCCTTAATAAAGACTAATTCTTCTTCTGAAATAGAGCCATCATCATTAGAAGAATAATGTGTCATCGGTGCGAGTGCAAGTCGATTTTTAACTGTCACACCGTTAGGAAATGTATAGGATTCAAATAACGGTTCAAATTTTGCTTTCATATCTATCACCTTTTCTCTATAAATATCTTCACGATTTCACCATATAGATAAAAACAGCCCGATGCAAACCATTCAACTTGAAACATTATTTTTTATTAAACACACCGCGTCCAGCCCATTCAAATAATCTGGGAGCAATGGCAAATACTTTACTCCCTAAATTCATCCACCTTGGGAGATTGACCTCTCTTGTTGGCGTCAACATCACATCAACAACTTTTCGCGCAACATACTCCGGCTTTAACATATATCGCTGAACATTTTTCACATATGTGCCTTCTTTATCAGCAATATCAAAAAAATTCGTCTCAATTGGGCCTGGATTCACCGTTGTAATATACACACCTTGAGAAGCAACTTCCATCCGTAGGCTATTAGAATAACCTAATACCGCATGTTTGGTTGCAGAATAGGTACTTGATTTCGGCGTGGCAATTTTTCCAGCTTGTGAAGCGATATTGATAATATGCCCGCTTTTGGTCGCTAACATTTTTGGCAATACTTGCTGTGTGCAAGCAATTAAACCCAGTACATTCACATCGAACATGCTTTTTACTTCTTTCATATCTGCATCATGAGCATAAGTGAAAATGCCGTATCCCGCATTATTCACAAGGACATCGATTACTTTAAACCGTTCGAGAATCAATGGGAAAACTTCCTCTACCTTTTCCACATTAGAGACATCTAAAGAAAATGTATAAATATCAATAGCATAGCGTTGCTCAAGCTCTTCTTTCATTGCAGCTAATTTATCTGTCCTTCTAGCCACTAAAGCAAGATTGGCTCCTCTTTCCGCACAAAGCCTTGCCATCTTTTCACCTATCCCACCTGATGCACCTGTAATAATAATGTTCTTTCCATGTAAATCTTTTCCCATTTTATCACCTCATTTGGCTACTATAGAAAGACACACCGTCCTTCTTATACTCATTTACTTCCCCCATCGCAAGCAAATAGTCGAGCTGACCGATTGTTTCAGATACCGTAAGAGGTAATTGCATTTTGTAAGCTTTCGGAAAAAGGCGTTTGCATATATCAAAGACCGTCATTGATTCTTCCATGAGCCATTTCTTGACCTTCATCGCACGTTCATGCTGTGCTTTTTTTCGTTGAGGTATGATTTCATTTACATTTGTGAAGACTTCTCCATGACCTGGCAATACAAGTGCAAGCGGATAACGGCTTAATTTATCAAGCGATTCATTATATTGCAATAATGATTTAGGGCGCTCAGATTGCCCAGGTAAAGGTGGCTCCATTAACGGATTCGGAGAAATATGAGCCAGCAGATGGTCACCACCAATATAAATTCCATCACTTTCTCGCAATAAACCAATATGACTTTGTGCATGACCCGGCGTTTCGATAACACGCCATCCCTTTAACCCTGGAGGTTCGTCTCCCTCACAAATCTCTTGTGCTAATGAGCGATCACAGAAATAGGCAAGCTCAGTATGTAGTCTTGTCATTACTTTATCGTAATACTGAATCAAGCCAAACTCAGTGAGAACATGCTGATAAAAATCATTATTTTGCTGTAGGAAGGCCTCTGTCCGATTGAGCCATCGCTCATTTAAAGGATGACCAATAATTTGCATATCAGCCGGAAAATAATCCAGCAGACCAACGTGATCTGGATGATGGTGAGTCAGAATCACTTGCTCAATATCTGACAGTGTTAAGCCTAACTCATTTAGTTCTGACTGCAACGCTTCCCAAGCTTCCTCTGTTTTAGGTCCAGCATCTATAAGGGTTAGCTTCTCTCCTTTGATGACATAAAGGTTAACATCACCTACAGGAAAAGGAGTAGGAATCACGAGTCGACCGATATCATTAATCCATTGTGCCATTTTCATACCCTCCAACAATCATTATATTTAAATAAAATATGTGTAGAACAATCTAATCTTTAAACATATATATATTTAATCTTAGCTTTATTTCTCAACAATGTCATTATTTTCACATAACTTTTAACAAATTATCTCTAAAAACGAATAAAAATGTTATTGACAATTTCCCTTGTTATCCCTCATAATCACAATAAATTAATGATTTAACGCGATGAATAAGAATAGTAGATGAACATAAGACGAAAAGAGAGTGAAACTCAATTAGGCTGAAAGGTTTCACCGTCCCCTAGTCCATCGAACCTACCTTATGAGTGTTAGCAAAACTAACCGTAGCCGGCGTTAACGGAGTCGAGATTGTCTGTTCTAACTCAAAGAACATGACAAATGAAGGTGGTACCACGGAAGCACGTCCTTTCGTCCTTTACAGGATGAAGGGGCTTTTTTTTATTGACCTTGACGGAGTTTGCAAGTACGAACCTTATCAACATTATCAAGGAGGAAAAAAAATGAAAATCGCATTTATTGGCGCAGGTTCAATGGCTGAAGCTCTAATATCTGGCATCATTACACAAAAATTAGTAAGTGGAAACAATGTATGGGTAACGAACAAATGCAATCAAGAAAAGCTCTATGAATTACAACAATCTTATGGTGTCAACATATCTTATGACATAAAAGACATCCTCTCTCATGTCAATATCGTCTGCTTAGCTATGAAACCAAAGGATGTCGGAGAAGCGATTCAAAGTATTCGAGCTTATTTACGTAAAGATATGTTAATCGTCTCCGTCTTAGCAGGGGTATCCATTACTTCTATTGAAGAAATGGTAGACACAGACCTAGCTATTGTTCGTGCCATGCCTAATACTTCAGCAACAATCGGTAAATCTGCCAGTGCATTAGCCATGAATCATAATGTAAACCATTTACAATTAGAAACGGTTAAAGGGATGTTTGAAACAGTTGGTTTAACGACCATCGTTAAAGAGGAAGACTTAGATGCGGTTACAGGATTATCCGGAAGTGGTCCAGCCTATATATATTATCTAGTTGAAGCGATGGAAAAAAGTGCAGTAGAAATAGGGCTCGAAAAAGAGGTAGCAAAAAAGTTTATTATCCAAACCTTAATAGGTGCTGCAGAAATGCTTGAGAAATCGTCAAAAGAATCTGCCCAATTACGAAAAGAGGTCACTAGCCCTGGAGGAACAACAGAGGCCGGATTAAAGGTACTCGAAGCACATGCGGTACAAGAAGCATTTGTAGAATGCATTAAAGCAGCGACAGCACAATCTAAAAAACTTGGTGAGATTTTTGCTAATAACATGAAAGTTTAACCTAATGAATGGATATTAAAAGAATTACACTGCTGCACATTCATTTTTTATTTGCATTCTTTCTTAATTATAGATAGGGACTGGGACAAAAAAATACGAACAAACCGGATTACCGCCATTTGCTCGTATTTCTATTACTCTGGAGCATCTTGATATTGTCTCAGTCTTTCAACTGTTACTTGAATAGATCAAATAAACCAGAAGAATCTATGAACACAATTATAATAATGATTGGTACGATATATCTCATCAAAAAGAACCAAACATTAAATATCCCTGTCAGCGCCGTAGAGTTCATGACAATTTCGCTTTTTAATAAGTCTTTTTTCATTCGATAAGATACGAATAGAGCAATCATCAAAGCACCAAAAGGTAAAAGAATATTACTTACTAAGAAATCAGCACTATCAAAAATAGATTTACCAAAAATAGTTATGTCAGATAGTAAGCTATAAGAAAGATTAGAAGGAATTCCGACGATGAATATCGCCAAACCAAATAACCAAGCGATTTTACCCCTATTTTTTGTCGCTCCTTTCGTAACGGAAGCTACTGCGATTTCAAGCATTGAAAAGGCAGAAGTCAGTGTCGCGAATAAGAACAAAGCCAAGAATAACAACAAGAAAACTTTTCCAAAAATAATTTGATCAAATACAGCTGGTAAGACGATGAATAGTAGCCCAGGTCCAGCAGTTGGCTCAAACCCTAATGAAAAGACGGCAGGAAAGATGGCCAAACCAGCCAGTATAGAAATGAATAAGTTCATTGCGACAACAGAAAGTGCCGGTTGTAACAAACTTTCTTTCTTTGATAAGTAAGAACTATACGTAACCATTACAGAAATCCCTACACTAAGAGAAAAGAATGATTGCCCCATGGCATATAATAAACTTTCAGAGTTTAATAAAGAGAAATTGGGTTGCAAGAAGAACTTTATTCCCTCTGAGGCGCCTTCTAATGTAACAGAACGAATAATAATAATAATAAACAAGATAAATAATGCTGGCATCATAAATTTACTTACCTTTTCAATCCCTTGCTGTACACCCTTGGCAACAACGAAAATTGTAATGATGAGGAATAACGCCTGTGCACCTAAAGAAATATACGGATTAGATACAGTTTCATTAAACAGACTCTCATACCCCGACATCCCTACACCTTTATCACTTGTTACTCCATAAAATAAATATTGAATAACCCAGCCACCGATTACACTATAAAAAGAGAGTAATAAGAAAGAAGTAAATACGCCTAAGTAACCAACCCAATGCCACTTTGTTTTAGGTGCGATCGTTTTATAGGCAGAAATCGCTTCTTTTCCTGTACTACGGCCGATAACAAACTCAGCCAGCAGTAATGGAAAACCAATAAATAAAGAGAACAAAATGAATAATAAAATAAAAGCGCCACCACCACTTTCCCCAGTCACATAGGGTAGCTTCCATATCGCGCCTAAGCCAATTGCAGAACCTGCAGAAGCAAGAATAAATCCAAGCTTAGAAGACCATTGTTCGTTTTGCATGATTTTTTCCTCCTTTTTTAACCTTTATCTATATCTTCCACATTATTTCATCCCCTGGAAATTAAGACATTTGTCAACGTGAATTTTGTTATAAAAATCCTCTATTCCTTATTGAAAATAAACAAAAAAGCCGCAAAGCTCATAAAGGGACGTGTGACTCACGCGGTACCACCCTTTTTGAAAGCTTGCGACTTTCCACTCGAATTCATAACGGTATTGATGACCGTCCTTACTGTCTTCGGCCGAACATGACAGCAAAGAAAAAGCTCCAAGAATGAAATTCATCTTATTTATAGTTCAGCTCACACCAACCGCTGACTCTCTTTACTAGGGAAATAAGGTTTACTAGTTTCTCTTCATTGCTTTATAAAATATAATTTTAAAAGTATAAATGTGATTATAGTACGATTACTATCTATAAGTCAATAACTGTTTTTTTAAATTTTTAAGATAAAATGAAACAGACATTTCTCCCTATGTCCTGAGTTGGTTCTACTGTTGCATTTGTTTAAACTGATAAACTACGCAATTATTTCCTAGGGATATCTATTTCTTTAAAATCTTCAGCAAGGATTGCTGCAGGGAAATCTACCTTTGCCTGCTCTTCTAGCTGTGACCACTCACTACGTTCATAGCGTGAACTAATATGTGTGAGACATAATTGTTCTACGCCCGCTTGTTGGGCTACAGCAGCTGCTTGGGCAATTGTGGAATGGTAATAATCATGCGCGAGCTGTTCCTCGCCATTCGCAAAGGTTGCCTCATGAACAAGTAAATTTGCATTGCGTGCTAATTCAATTGCCGCCGAACAAAAACGCGTGTCACCTAAAATAGTCACGATTCTCCCCATTTGTGGTGGTCCAACATAATCTTTAGGATTAATTATGCGACCATCCTCAAGAGTAATTGTCTCACCTTCTTTAATTCTTTTAAAAATAGGGCCTGGCCTTACACCATCTTCTATCAATTGATCAGCCATTAAAGTTCCCGGCAAATCTTTCTCTACAACACGATAACCGAAAGATGGTATACCATGGTCAAGTTTCTTTGCTGTCACTATGAATTGATCATCATAACAAACGACCCCCTCGTCTATTTCAATAATCTCAAGAGGATATTGCAAGTAAGTTTGACTAACCGAAAGAGACACTTCGATATATTCTTTTATTCCCTTTGGACCATATACTGTTAGCTTTTCTTTGCCGCCTTGATGTGAACGACTAGCTAAAAATCCCGGCAAACCATATATATGATCGCCATGAAGATGAGTAATAAAAACTTTCTCTATTCTTCTTGGCTTGATTGTTGTATGTAAAATTTGATGTTGTGTGGCTTCTCCACAATCGAACAACCATATGGCTCTTCTTTCATCTAAAAGCTTTAAAGCGATACTTGTAACATTCCTTGCTTTCGCAGGGACACCCGCACCTGTTCCTAAGAAAAAAACTTTCACTGCCTTTTCTTCCTTTCTCCTCATTCATTATTATCATCATACAGAAAAACACGATAAAGCTAAAGCGCTACAGTTATTTCCTTTCAAAAAAGGTTGCTGTTTTTCACTTTAAGCGATAAAATTTTATACTTGAGTGGGTATATATTTCATCGTTGAGATGAACCTAAAAAAATAGAACTTTTTTACATAGAAAGGAATATCATTGTGAATAATTCTGAAAATCCAACTGCATTGATTATGATATTCGGTGCAACAGGTGACTTAGCGAAACGTAAACTATTTCCATCACTTTACCGATTGTTTAAAAGAGGAAAACTATCTGAACGCTATTGTATTATTGGCGTTGCTAGACGAGAACTAACGAACGGTGCTTTTCAAGAAAGTGTGCGACAATCTATTGAAGAAGCTGAAGGACATCATGATGACCTTAATGAGTTTATCACACACTTTTATTATCATTCCCATGATGTCACAGATTCTAGTTCTTATTTAGCGTTAAAAACACTAGCAAATGACTTAGATACACATTATCAATTAGAAGGTAATCGCATTTTCTATTTAGCGATGGCACCAGAATTCTTTGGGACAATTGCCGATCATTTAAAATCAGATGGGCTAACAGAAGTTGACGGTTTTAAACGTTTAGTAATTGAAAAACCATTTGGTCATGATCTCCCTTCTGCAATAGAATTGAACAATCGCCTTCGTCAAGCGTTTGCTGAGGAAGAAGTTTATCGAATAGATCATTATTTAGGAAAAGAAATGGTCCAAAATATAGAGGTCATTCGCTTCGCCAACGCCATATTTGAACCACTATGGAATAATCGCTACATATCTAATATCCAAGTGACATCAAGTGAAGTATTAGGTGTCGAAGAACGTGGGAGATATTATGAGAATAGCGGTGCTCTTAGGGATATGGTGCAAAACCATATGCTGCAAATGGTTGCCTTACTTGCAATGGAGCCACCAATTAAACTGACAGACGAGGAAATCCGTTCTGAAAAAGTAAAAGTGTTCCGTGCTTTGAAATCACTTGAAGGAGAGGCTGTAAAGGAGAATTTTGTTCGTGGCCAATATGGACCAAGCAAAAAAGATAATGAGCCAATTAACGGTTATCGTCAAGAACCGATGGTCAAAGCTGACTCCAATACCGAGACTTTCGTTGCCGGAAAACTGATAATTGACAATTTCCGTTGGGCCGGCGTTCCTATTTACATCCGTACAGGAAAAAAGATGGCAACGAAATCAACAAAAATAGTCGTTCAATTCAAGGATATTCCAATGAATTTATACTATCAGCATGAAAAGACGTTAAACCCTAATTTACTCGTCATTCATATCCAACCAGATGAAGGAATTAGTCTTTACTTAAACGCACAAAAATCTGGTGACACAATGAATGCCACACCAGTAAAGCTCAACTTCTCCAACAATAGTGTCGATCACATGAACACACCTGAAGCTTATGAGCGACTCCTTTATGACTGTATGCGCGGAGACGCAACAAACTTTGCTCATTGGGATGAAGTGGCTTTATCTTGGAGCTTCGTCGATAAGATCTCACAAATTTGGGAAAACCAACAAGCAGAGCAATTTCCAAACTACGAAGCTGGAACAATGGGTCCAAAAGCGGCTGACGAGTTATTAGAAAAAGACGGCTTCCACTGGTGGCCGGTAGAAAGCGGCGACTATCGTTAATATGTATGCACAATATAAAGCATGGCGTAAGGGGAAAAAAACCTTATGCTATGCTTTTGTTTTTAGATTCAACTTTTAAGATTTAAAAAACACCACAACAAGATCGTTTGTGGTGTACATATTTTCGCTTATTCTTTCTCTTTTTTTAATCGCTGTAAAAAATCTTTATTAAAGCTGGTTGATGTACCGATATTGGCTTTTTTCTTTTGTATAGCCTCAAGAGACGCTGCATGATCAACAATCGATGGGCCATACTTTTTCCTCAAACTTTCAATGGTTTGGTAAAGAGGCTCTTTTTTGGCGTCTTCTTCATAGTGAAATAAATCTAATTGTTTCACAGCTTGTCCTTTTTCGACAAGGTCCGTACCAGTTATGCCAAGCAACCGCACAGCATCACCACTCCAGTGTTTCATAAAGAGAGGCTGAGCCTGATTATAGATTTCTTCCACTGACTGAATAGCAAAACCGATTTTTTTGCTTCTCGTAATCGTATGGCGGTTTTTATAACGGATCATCACGCTTATACCAGTAGCATAGACTTTTTTTCGTTTTAGCCTCGTAGACACTTTAAAAGCGAGGTGATTCAACACTTCAAAAAGTTCTTTCTGCTTACTCATATCCCGCGGGAGTGTCGTTGAGTTACCTATACTTTTAAATTCCTCGGCAGCTTCTGGATCAACCGGACGTGAATCTATGCCATTTGCTCTATCTTTTAAACGCTCACCATTTATGCCTAATGTAGATTTTATCATGAACGTGTCTGCCTTCGCTAAATCACCAATCGTATAAATACGCATACTTTCAAGCTTCTCACTTGTCTTCTGACCAACACCATGCATTTCTTTTACAGGAAGAGGCCACAATTTACTAGGAACATCCCGTTTTCTTAATATTGTAATGCCAAGAGGCTTCTTCATATCAGAGGCCATTTTGGCTAAAAATTTATTTGGTGCAATGCCAATACTACAAGGTAAATCTAACTGCTCTTTTATACGGTTCTGAATAATTGAAGCCACTTCAATAGGGGTGCCAAACTGGTCGCTAGCAGTAATATCCATATATCCTTCATCAATAGAGACAGGCTCTACAAGATCTGAATAATGATTAAGCACTTCAAACATACCAATTGACGCTGCACGATACCTTTCAAAATTAGGGCGTAAAATAATTAACTGCGGACATAACCTTTTCGCTTCCCACAATGGCATCGTTGTTTTTACGCCAAATCTCCTTGCTTCATAGCTGCAAGTAACAATAATCCCTCTACGCTCCTCAGGATTTCCAGCAATAGCAATAGGCTTCCCCTTTAATGTCGGATCATAGGCCATTTCTACAGATGCATAAAAACTATTCATATCAACATGTAAAATCACTCGGCCGGCTTTAGGATACATTGAATTCACTTAAAGCACATCCTTTAGGTTTGTATCCTCCAATTATAGCAAATAGATTATAAAGCTGCCTCTGCTTCCTTAGCTTCTGTTATATATTCTGCAATGGAAACATTACCATCCAATGAGCTCACGAAGCGATGGCTGTCAATGATAGAAATTAATCTATTTTTAAAATTAGCAATTCCTTTTAAGTAGTCTAGACGAATATGTAAAAGAAGTCCTGGCTTTTCAATAAGACCTTCCGCTATATCAATAATCTCCTTCGTTTCCGCAACAAGTAAGCCGTATTCAAATTCTTCTCCTTGAATGATGATGATTCTTCTATCTTTACTTTCTTCAATCGCTCGATTATAAAATATCATTTCAATATCAAGAACCGGGACAAGGTGGCCCCGAGAACGTATCATACCTTTTACATAATGCGGGAGTTGTGGGACAGATGTAAAACCTTCTGCCCGTTCTATAGCAATGACCTGATCAATAGTAATCGCATACTCTTCCTGCCTACATCGAAACACAATATATTTATCCAAAAGATTCACTCCTTCTTTTGTTCATAGTAAAAATATATCATATATTAAGTAAAAAAGAAGAGAGAAGAGTAAGGACTATTTTCCTAATGGAGAATTATATCTTTGATAGGACTCTATCAGGCTCCTCCCAACATTTTCACTGAATTCTATGAGGATATTCATTTATGTCCATGTTAATTCTAACGATGTACAATTTTGGGTTATTTAAGAAAGTACAAATATGTACTACGGGAATAAATAACCTCAATTTCATCTATTTTCTAGTGATTTTTGTACAAAAACGTGACTCGTGCATCCCTCTAACTTATCCTTTGGCTTTTGCCAGTTAACATGATGTACTCCAATCTTTCTTCTTTTTGAATTGAACGAGCACACCCCATTTGCTCATATATCTTTCTAATCATCAGCAAAGATTTGCTGTGTATGAAAGTTATCCGTCCAACTCATTCTGCTACTTTTCTTCTCATTGATGTTCACCAAAACCCCTCTCAGAATAATTTTTCATCCACAAAAAAGAAAGCCGCTAGCACAAATAAAAGTGTGCTCTGCGGCTTTCAAGGTTGGCCTTACTTGAGCTGTAGCTATGCTCTATCATGAGGATTTAAGCTGCTACTTCCTCGATAATTGCTATTACCATTTCAGCTAACTTATTGAGCTCTTCGATTGACATTCTTTCGTTCGTTGTGTGAATTTCTTCATAACCAACTGCCAAGTTTACTGTAGGAATATCAAATCCAGCAATAATGTTGGCATCACTGCCACCACCGCTATGCAATAATTCCGGTTTACGCCCTACTTTTTCCGCTGCCTTTTTGGCAACTTCGACAACATGGTCACCGTCTGCAAATTTGAATCCTGGGTACATCACTTCAATATTAACTTCTGCTCTGCCACCCATTTCTTCTGCTGCACTTTCAAATGCTGCTTTCATTTTCTCAACTTGCGCTTCCATTTTTTCAGCAATGAGAGAGCGTGCTTCCGCAAGAACGTCGACATGATCACATACGATATTCGTTTGTTTTCCGCCTTCAAAGCGACCGATATTGGCTGTTGTTTCTTCATCAATTCTACCTAAAGGCATTCTAGAAATCGCTTTTGATGCCATCGTGATTGCAGAAATACCTTTTTCTGGTGCTACTCCAGCATGTGCCGTTTTGCCAATCATCGTTGCTCTCACTTTCGCTTGTGTCGGCGCAGCAACAATAATATTACCTACTTTTCCATCGCTATCAAGAGCGTAGCCGAATTTTGCTTGAATGAGAGAAGAGTCTAATGCTTTTGCACCAACTAGTCCAGATTCTTCACCAACAGTAATAATAAATTGGATTGTACCGTGAACAATATTTTGCTCTTTAAGTACTTTGACGATTTCAAGCATTACCGCTAACCCAGTCTTATCATCAGCACCTAAAATCGTTGTGCCATCTGTTACTACATAACCATCCTGAATTGAAGGTTTGACCCCGATACCAGGTACAACTGTATCCATATGAGATGTGAAATAAATAGGGTCAACGCCTTCTTTATTTCCTTGAAGTGTACAAATTAAGTTGCCCGCTCCATGCCCCGTCACTGCAGTCGTATCATCTTCAAATACTTCTACTCCAATGTCACGGAATTTCTTTTTCAATACTTTTGCAATCTGTGCTTCATCCTTTGTTTCAGAATCAATTTGCACAAGTTCTAAAAACTCATTTAACAGTCTTTCTTCATTAATCATCCGTCAATAACCTCCAAATTTCACGAGCCTTATTATGCTTTTAAACAGTTCTCTTCAACACTAATTAGTATACTCCTAACGAAACTTATCAGCAAATAAAGAATGTTTTATAGAAAATTTGACTTCTATCTTTCTATAAAGGCATATTCCCGTGCTTTTTAAACGGGCGTGTTTCCTTTTTATTTTTTAACATATCTAATGCCTGGATAATTTTTATTCTTGTTTCTCTTGGATCAATGACATCATCTACCATACCACGACTGGCTGCGACATATGGGTTGGCAAATTTTTCACGATACTCTTCTATTTTTTGCGCTCTCGTTTGTTCAGGATTTTCACTCGTGGCAATCTCCTTAGCAAAAATAATGTTAGCTGCCCCTTGAGGGCCCATGACAGCCACCTCAGCGTTTGGCCAAGCAAAAACCAAGTCTGCCCCTATAGATTTACTATTCAACGCTACATAAGCCCCTCCATATGCTTTTCGCAGTATGACGGTTAACTTAGGTACCGTCGCTTCTGAATAGGCATAAAGAATTTTTGCGCCATGACGAATAATTCCCCCATGTTCTTGCTTAATCCCAGGAAAGAACCCAGTAACGTCCTCAAAAGTCACTAATGGGATATTGAATGAGTCACAGAAACGAATAAAGCGAGCTGCTTTGTCAGATGAATCAATATCTAACCCGCCAGCCATCACTTTAGGTTGATTACAAACAAGTCCAATTGATTCGCCCTTTATCCTCGCTAAGCCAACAACAGTATTCTTGGCAAAATCAGGTTGCACCTCTAAGAAAGAATCAGCATCCACCACTTGATCAATTACCTTGCGAACATCATAAGGTCTAATTGCATCAAATGGAATAATATCCGTTAAATCTGGTCGATAGTCATCTGTTGATTCATCTGCTTTTCTTGGTGCGCGCTCTTCATTGTTTTGCGGGAGATAACTTAATAAATCCCGAACTTGCGCAATAACCTCTTCCTCTGTCTTTCCTTTAAAGTGGGCATTGCCACTAATCGTATTATGTACATTTGCTCCACCTAAATCTTCTGCCGTAATTTTTTCTCCAGTAACGGTCTCAATCACTTTTGGCCCTGTAATGAACATTTGGCTCGTATTCTCGACCATAAAAACAAAGTCGGTAATAGCTGGCGAATAAACAGCCCCACCTGCACACGGACCTAGAATAACAGATATTTGCGGGATAACACCTGAATAAATTGAATTTCTATAAAAAATCTGTCCGTATCCATCTAAAGAAACGACACCTTCTTGAATACGTGCACCACCGGAATCATTTAAGCCAATAAACGGAGCTCCGTTCTCTGCGGCTAAGTCCATAACATTCGCAATTTTTTTTGCATGCATTTCCCCTAGTGCACCACCAAAAACGGTAAAGTCCTGTGAGAAAAGAAAGATCGGACGCCCGTTCACTTTTCCATAACCAGTAATAACCCCATCACCAGGCCCTTTTTGTTTATCTAAACCAAAATCATTGCTACGGTGTTCAATGAACGGGTTTAATTCCACAAATGTGCCAGCATCGACTAATAAAGCAATTCTTTCTCTTGCTGTTAGTTTTCCTTTTTCATGCTGTTTTTCAATTCTTTCGTCTCCGCCACCAAGCTCTACTTCTCTTCTACGATCATAAAGTTCGTTAATTTTTTCATAGATGTCTGCCATTAGCTTGTCATTCCCTTCTTTTCACATAATTCATATAAAACACTGCCAGTTGATTTAGGATGCATGAAGGCTACACTCGCTCCACCTGCACCCATTTTTGGCTGATCTTGAATCATTTGAATGCCTTTTGTTTTCATTTCTTCGATTCTCTCTTGAATAGAATGGACGCCTAATGCCACATGATGAAGACCTTCTCCCCTTTTAGCGATAAACTTCGCTACAGCGCTTTCATCTGTTTGCGGCTCTAATAACTCAAGCTTCATCTCCCCAATTTGAATAAAAGCTACTTTAATGCCTTCACTCTTCACTTCTTCAATTCCTAACAAAGGTAATTGCAATGTTTCCGTATAAAAAGGTAATGATTGCGCTAATGATCGAACAGCGATACCAATATGATCAATTTTTTTGATCAACGAAACCCCCCCTATTCTATCTATTTAAAAATATCATTATTTTCTAACTATATATAATTATAATAATTTTCCACGAATATGTCGAATATACAAGAAAAAAACTCTATGTTGTTCAAATGAGAAAATCCTAGTAAAATAAAGAGGAATACCACTCAAGGAGAGGGTGAAAGAAATTGCCGAAAAAAACAATGAAGATCATAGTCTATTTGATGATTTTCGTTATGCTTGCATCGACACTTCTAATGGGTCTAACGATGTTCTTCTAATATAAAATTAAAAAAGCATGGAACTACTTGAAGCTTAACAAGAAAAAGGACGGCTCAGCACTCGGAAATTCCGAATGTTGAGCCGTCCTTTTATAATGCGCCATATTTTTTCGCTAATTGTTCTGTGGTTTCATCAGTTGAAACAATTAATATTTTCGTTCCAATAGGAATTCTCTCAAATAAAGCTTCAACATGGTCATTCTTCAGGCGAATACAGCCATTAGAGACATAGTGACCAATCGTCTCTGGGTCATTGGTGCCGTGAATGCCATAAATTCTTCCATCTGTCTCTTTCGCATCAAAACCTATCCAGCGTGTGCCTAACGGGTTATTTTTCTTTCCACCTGGGATATCTTTTTTTCGATAATAAGGATTTTCCGCTTTTACTATAATCGTAAACATCCCCTCTGGCGTTAAGCTATCAGTCTTTCCTGTAGCCACATGAACAACCTGTTGAACCTCCCTATTATCAATAAAAGTTAGCTCATTTGTGCGCTTATTTACAATCACGAAAGGATCTCCCGGTAACGGGTTTGGGCCAATGGGCCAAAGTGGAGAAATCATTAACACTAGAAAAAGATGACTCATCACATTTAGCAATAGAATCACATCCTTTTTTCCCTTTATTGTTCTCCAGTGGCCGTATTTTGATACAAGCTCTTGCTTCCTTTTAACCCCGCAAATTGACTTTTGATAAAGAGATATTCTTCCATTTCTTTAATAAAATAAAGTAAATCCGCGCGTGCTTCAAATTCTTCTCTTGTTTGTGGTAATGGCATTTCAGCAAATTGGGCCCGCATTTGTTGTAACTTATCGATGAAGAGACTGGCCGTGTTTCCTGGATGGATATGTTCGGATAAATCCTCAATAAAATCAGCTATCATCTCTGCTTGCTCAACATTTTCATCAATCGCCGTCACAACTGGCAAAACATGCTCAATGATTTCAAATTGTTTCTCTCTCATTTTGAAATAACTATAATAGAGACTCTCGTTCCTTAATACATGATTTTCCACTTCTCTGAATGCTAATGCTTTTGCTTCTTCAATTAATTGATACGTCTCCGTGATTTCCTTACCATCCCAAGTGCTTTCGTTTGTTCTTAAATAGATGACAATTTCATCAAAAATCAGTTTGAAATTTTGTTCAATTTCTACTTGATATTCCTTTAATTTCACGTCAAGGCTAGGCATGTATAAATTGGCTAATAATGCAATGCCAACCCCAATGATAATAATTCCTACCTCATTTAAAATCAGTCCCACTGTCACTTGTTCAGCTGAATAAATATGTAGAATAATAACGGAACTTGTAACAATTCCATCGCTAGCTTTGAACATTACCGCTAATGGAATAAACACAAGTAAGACGATACCAATAACTAATGGATGATAGGCAAGTATTTCAAAGAGTAGAGACGCAACAAATATAGCAATGAAACACGCGAATATCCGATCCCATGAAGCACGCAAGGAATCTTTTTTTGTCACCTTCACACATAAAATCGTTAAAATACCGGCGGAGACATAATTCTCCAAACCAAGCATTTGCGCAATCATAATAGCAAGAGTTGCTCCGACTGCCGTTTTCACTGTTCTATAGCCTATTCTAAATTTCATCTTATTACTCCTCGTATGTTCATCATGCTAGAGCATCAAGTACGTATCGTTCTCGTTTATCTACTTTAGTGAATTTTCGTTTTTTTTATTGCCCTGATAACAATACTTTCTCTTATAACCAAAGCCCAGAAAATAATTGATGATAACACACCAACCACAATACGAAAGAATATCACACTAGCTAACATGATATTTCTTATTATTATACAATAATCACATTCTAATAATGAAAAAATAAGATATAAAAAGGGAAAAGGTCTTTACCTCCCAAAAATATGAAGATAAAGACCCTTTTCTATTCCCTTAGGAGTTATTTATTGTTTCAATCTCTTCCTAAAGGCGTCTTTCTTTTCCTGGAAACCTTTGGCGCGCAAAAAGTTTAATATAAACTAGGTGGTATTTGATCATCTCTACCCTTCATTACTGACGGTGGAGTATTAAATATATAATCTGGTGCAGGTTTTAATTTCGGTTTTTTTGCAAAAGGGACAGGGTTTTCCACATAGTTAAAAGTACCCAGCTTATCCATACTCGGTCCATGTGCCCATCTTCCTTCTGCACTTTCATTCCCTTCTGAAAAATTAAATAAGGTATAAGATACTTCTTGTTTTTCAAGTTCTCTCGGAAAAGTACTTGGTACAACGACATTTTCTTTTTCTTCCAATTCTTTAATAGCAGCAATCCATTGATTTTGATGCATCGTATCTCTAGCAAGAAGCCAAGAAAGCATATCTTTCACACCTTTATCATTTGTCGCAGCATATAAACGTGCAACTTGTAACCTTCCTTGTGATTCTGCATTTAAATTAGCTCTAAAATCAGCAAGTAAATTACCGCTAGCAATAATATAATCTGCTGACCACCGTTTTCCGTTACTATCAGCTGGCATTGCACCTAATCCCGAGACAATGGCATGCTGAGGATTCATTCCTCCTAGAATAGCCCCAATAATAGGATCTTTAGCAGCTGCTTCTAAGTCTCCTACTGGTGCTCCATCTAATAAGCGAGCAACCATTGTTGCTAACATCTCTATATGTGCTAACTCCTCAGCACCAGTATCCATTAATAAATCTTTATATTTCCCATTGCCTCTAACGTTCCAACCTTGAAAGAGATATTGTAGCGCAACTGATATTTCTCCAAACTGCCCTCCAATTACTTCTTGCAGTTGTCGAGCGAAGACTGGGTCAGGTCTTTCTGGTTTTGCATGATATTGTAATTCTTTTATATGATAAAACATAGACATTACTCCTAATATTTTATTTATAACACTGTAGTATATTTAGCAAAAATGATTAGGTGTCTGTACTTTAAATACAATATTATTACATCAAGCTCTATGTTAAGTGAATATGAATATGGGAAAACGACCCTTAAACTTTATCACCAGCAAACACTCTTAAAACTTTTCAATGATTCACATATAAAGTACAAATGGATTTTTACATATTAATCAACAAATGATCAAAGAAGAGCTCACTTGTAGTGATACACAAAAGTCTTACCAACCTGATAAAGTAGATGTTCTTCAGGGAATACGTGCAATAGTTCAACTTCATTTTTGCTTAGTTGTTCTTGTATTGAAAAATAACTAATTGATCATAAATTCACCGCACTAAATTTCATAGAACTAGTTGACGTTGAAAATAAAAAAGGCTGCTGAGACTAGACATTCTCAACAGCCCTAGATGGGTTTTTTTCGCTTATAACACTTTTTGTAAGAAATCTTGCGCACGCGAAGACTTAGGATTGGAAAAGAATTCGTTAGGCGGAGCATCTTCAACTAACACGCCACCATCTAGAAATAATACGCGATCCGCCACCTCACGCGCAAACCCCATTTCATGGGTAACAATAGCCATTGTCATACCTGAATGTGCGAGTGTTTTCATTACATCTAACACTTCTTTTACCATTTCAGGATCTAGTGCTGAGGTTGGTTCATCAAATAGCATAATTTCTGGGTTCATCGCAAGGGCGCGAGCAATTGCTACCCGCTGCTTTTGCCCCCCTGATAATTTGTTAGGATACTCCTGCGCTTTTACAGCTAATCCGACTTTTTCTAGTAATTTCATAGCGTTCTTTTCCGCTTCTGATTTTGTTATTTTTTTCACCTTTAATGGTGCATAAGTTAAATTCTCCAAAACAGTCATATGAGGGAATAAATGGAAATGCTGAAACACCATCCCTACATTTTGTCGGACTTTTAATATATCTGTTTGTCGATCGGTAATATCCTCATCTTTAATCCATATCTTCCCGTTTGTTGGCTCTTCCAATTTATTAATACAACGCAAAAAAGTGGATTTACCTGAACCAGATGGACCAATGATAGCAACGACTTCACCATTATTTATCTGTGTTGAAATACCTTTTAGCACTTCATTCTTCCCGAAGGATTTATGCAATTTTTCCACTTTAATCACTGGATCTCAACCGCCCTTCAACTAGTTTGCCTAAGAATGTGAGTATCGTTACTAAGATATAGTAAATGATTCCGGCAAGAAGGAGTGGTTCCATAAATTGATACTGATTCGCTCCTACTTGATACGCTCGTCTCATCACATCCATTACCCCAATTGTCGTCACAAGGGCAGATTCTTTCGTTAATGTAATGAATTCATTCATAAGCGCAGGTAAAATGTTCTTCATTGCTTGTGGGAGAATAATATTTATCATTGTCGGACGATACGGAACGCCTAAAGCCATTGCTGCTTCTTGCTGTCCTTTATCAATTGCTTGTATGCCTGCACGAATAATCTCAGAAATATAAGCGGCCGAGTTCAATGCAAATCCGATAATGGCTGCTGTTACACCCTCTATTTGAAAGCCTAGTACTTGTGGTGAGCCAAAATAAATAATCATCAATTGTAGAATTAATGGCGTACCTCTAAAAACGGAAGTATAAGCATTTGCTAGCCAATTTAATAGCTTCATTTTACTAATCTTACATAAAGAAAGGATAATTCCTAATAAAAACCCTAAAATACCCGCTAAACATACAATCTGTAGTGTGACACCGAGCCCTTGTAAAATGAAAGGTAGAGAAGGGAGGACAGAGGTAAAATCTAAATTCATATAGTGCCATTCCTCTCAGTAATTAATATTTGAAATTCATTTGATCCACCCATTGAAGGGAAAAAACGTCCAGAAGGTTTTTTCCCTTCTGAACGTTGATTTGGGTTTATTGTTCAGAGAACCACTTTGTGATAATGTCCTCGATTTCCCCGTTATCAATCATTTCTTGTAAGGCTTTATTAAATTCTTCTGTTAGCTCACTACCTTTTGGTAAAGCAATCGCATAGCCGCCGTCAGCATCCTCAATCGTTACACCAGCTAAATCTTTCTCTTTTTCAAGAAAGCCTTGTGCAACTGTATCTTCAATAATGGCTGCTTCAAAGCGACCTGCTTTAATCTCTTGAATGATCTCAGGAATACGATTACGGCTTTCAACCTTCATATCTATCTCTTCAGCTAAATCATTTGCTTTTGTCTCTTGAATAGAACCTAATTGTACACCAACTGTTTTTCCTTCTAAATCTTCAGCTGTTTCAATCCCGCTACCTTCTTTAGAGATAATCATATGTTTAGAAGTATAGTAGATTTCAGTAAAGTCAACATTCTCTTTTCTTTCATCCGTTGCAGACATGGCTGATGCAACAAAATCAACTTGTTCGGAGTTAAGTGCTTGAATCAGTCCACCAAAATCCATATCTTTAATTTCTAAATTGTACCCTAGCTTTTCAGTCACTGCTTTTGCGATATCAGCATCAACCCCAATAATTTCCTCTCCTTGTGCTGTATCGATATATTCAAATGGTGGATAATCAGCTGACGTACCCATTACTAATGTTTTTTTATCGCTATCGCCACCAGCTTCTTCACTTGATCCACATGCAGCTAAAAACCCTCCAATTAATACCAATAACACACTTAAAAGTATCCATTGCTTCTTCACGGTCTTTCCTCCTAAAAATTATATAGTATGAAAATAAATTTCGTTTCTAATCAATTAATATTTATTCATCTAGATGTATTTTAACACATATGTATGAATATGCAATGATATATTTGCATAATTATATTTTTTTGATTTTTCTAACTAATTTTTAGTATAAAGGAAGGAATTGTATATGAAAAGAAAAATTTTACTAGTTTTCATTTCTCTAGTAAAAAATGGTAGGAGTGTTACATGCAAAAAAAAGAATAACCGTACGGAACGGCTATTCTTTTCCATGATAAAATAATGATATTATACTTCTTCACAATGTTCTTCGAATGATGCTTGAAGCTTTTGAACAACTGCCATTGGATCGTGTCCCTCAATATCATGGCGTTCAACCATCGTAATAATTTCTCCATCTTTTAACAAAGCAAAGGAAGGTGAAGATGGTGGAAAACCTGTGAAATATGAACGCGCTTCAGCAGTTGCTTCTTTATCCTGACCAGCAAATACTGTTACTAAATGATCAGGGCGCTTATCATAATGAATAGAGTGTGCTGCAGCCGGACGAGCAATTCCCCCTGCGCACCCACAAACAGAGTTAACCATTACGAGCGTTGTTCCTTTTTTATCTAATGCTTCTTTCACATCGTCTGCTGTTCTTAACTCTGTATATCCTGCATGAACGATTTCTTTACGAGCTTGTTGCACAACATCATTCATAAACAAATTAAAATCCATACTCATGATTTCATTCCCCCTAAAGAATAATTAGGATCAAAGTGTCCTTATACGTTTTATTCATTTACGTATAATTATATCATACCAAGGTCGTGAGTTTTTTTACAGTATAGAAACTTTTATCTTTGAGTTTTAAATGAAAAATTTTGGGGTAACATACAATATATAACCCTCCCCCTGGGTGTTCCTGCTAGTAAAGCAGGCTTATATATACTAGAACTGCCCCTATCACGGTGAAGGGGCAGCTTTTTTTATTCTCTTGTATACTGCCTAAAAAGTTCCTCGACAACCGCTGTTACGGTTCGGTTACCTGCAATCACATCATTTTCAATTTTAGGCAGCATTTCTTTCACGACAGGTGAACCAAAAAAACGATAATGAAGTTGATCTGTGATCATGGAATAAATCCATTCTTTCGCTTGTTCTCTTCTTCTCTGCTCGAAGACACCAGAAGTTTGTGTATTGGCAATAAATTGTTGAATCACTTCCCACACTTCTTTTATACCTTCTTCATAAAGGGAAGAACAAACATAAGCCCTAGATGGCCATCCTTTCGTTGCAGGTTGAAGGAAATGAAGAATCTTTTCATATTCAGCTTTCGTTTTTTGGGCTGCATGTTTATTTTCCCCATCTGCTTTATTAACGATAATCGTGTCTGCTAACTCCATAATTCCTTTTTTCATTCCTTGCAGTTCGTCACCAGCTCCAGTTAAAACAAGGAGCATGAAGAAATCAACCATATCACGTACAATCACTTCGCTTTGACCAACACCGACCGTTTCAACTAAGATGACATCAAAACCAGCCGCTTCACATAAGATCATCGTTTCTCTTGTTTTGCGATGGACACCACCTAGTTTTCCTGATGTTGGTGATGGTCGTATAAATGCGAGAGGATTTCTGGCGAGTTGCTCCATTCTCGTTTTATCACCAAGAATACTACCACCACTTAATTTTGAACTAGGGTCAACAGCCAAAACAGCTACTTTTGCCCCTAACTCATTACATAAAAATGAACCAAAAGATTCTATAAAAGTACTTTTCCCTGCACCAGGCACCCCAGTAATGCCAATACGAATAGATTGATTCGCATGTGGTAAAACTCTATGCAATAACTCTTGAGCTCCTTGAAAATGATGCTCAGCATTACTCTCTATTAAAGTAATAGCACGAGCAAGTGCACTTCGGTTACCTTCTAATAAGCCTTTTTCCAGATCATCGATGGGTAGTGAGGTTTCTTTTTTCTTTTTAAAGTTACTTCCTCTTGTCAGAGACGAAAAACTGGATGAGAAGTCACCATCCTGAACAGAATCTGTAAAACCTTCATTAGACGGCCTTCCACGCTTCTTATATGTGTCCATATTAATTCGTCACTTCCTCATAGCCTAGACGATGATAAATCTCTCTTATTACCTTTTGCGCAGCCACTGGAATGACGGTTCCTGGTCCAAAGATAGCAGATGCACCATTAGCAAGCAAATACTCATAATCTTGCGGTGGAATTACGCCACCTACTACAACTAAAATATCTTCACGCCCTAGCTTTTTTAACTCAGCCACTAATTGTGGTAACAATGTTTTATGACCAGCAGCAAGAGAACTAAACCCAACCACATGCACATCATTTTCGACTGCCTGTATCGCTGTTTCCTCTGGCGTTTGAAATAGTGGCCCAATATCCACATCAAATCCCAAATCTGCAAAGGCTGTAGAAATGACTTTCGCTCCTCTATCATGTCCATCCTGTCCCATTTTAGCAATTAAAATACGAGGTCTTCTCCCCTCATTTTGTAAAAATTCATCAGCCATTGCCTTTACTTCATTTATTTCCTCTTCATTAGAAAAATGGGAGCTATATACACCACTTATAGAACGGATCATCGCTTTATGTCGTTTAGCGACCAATTCAATACTATCAGATATTTCTCCTAAAGATGCCCGCACCCGTGCAGCCTGAACGGATAAAGCTAAAAGATTTCCTTCACCTGTCTCAGCTGCTCTCGTAATAGCTGCAAGCGCTTCTTTCACCTTATCTTCATCTCTTGTCGCTCTTAAATGCTCTAAGCGTTCTATTTGCTTTAACCGTACTGCGGTATTATCAATATTTAGAATATCTAGAGGCTCCTCCTGCTCAAGACGGTATTTATTCACACCAATGATTGTTTCTTTATTCGAATCTATCTGTGCCTGCCTTCTTGCAGCCGCCTCCTCAATCCTCATTTTTGGTAATCCTGTTTCAATCGCTTTAGCCATTCCGCCAAGTTCTTCAATTTCCTCAATATGCGCCCAAGCTTTCTCTACCAACTCATTTGTTAGACTTTCTACATAATAAGAACCGCCCCAAGGATCGATAACATTGGTTATGCCTGTTTCCTCTTGTAAAAATAATTGTGTATTGCGCGCAATCCTTGCTGAGAAATCGGTTGGTAAGGCAATCGCTTCATCTAGTGCATTTGTGTGTAATGATTGTGTATGTCCCATCGCTGCTGCATGCGCTTCTATCAAAGTTCTTGTCACATTATTGTATGGATCTTGTTCAGTTAAACTCCAACCGGAAGTTTGCGAGTGTGTTCTTAACGCCATGGATTTCGGGTTTTTAGGTGAAAAGTTTTTCATCATCTTTGCCCATATCAGTCTAGCCGCTCTCATCTTTGCCACTTCCATAAAATAGTTCATCCCAATTGCCCAAAAAAAGGATAATCTAGGAGCAAAAGAATCGATATCAATCCCTGCTTTCATCCCTGTACGCACATATTCAAGACCATCTGCGAGCGTGTATGCTAATTCTATATCTGCAGGCGCACCTGCTTCTTGCATATGATAACCAGATATACTGATACTATTAAATTTAGGCATATAATGTGAAGTATACTCAAATATGTCTGCAATGATTTTCATTGACATCTCAGGTGGATAAATATAGGTGTTCCTCACCATATACTCTTTAAGGATATCGTTTTGAATCGTTCCCGCAAGCTTTTCCTGGCTCACTCCCTGCTCTTCAGCCGTGACAATATAAAACGCCATAATCGGTAAAACTGCTCCATTCATTGTCATGGAGACTGACATTTGGTCTAAAGGAATGCCATCAAACAGGATTTTCATATCTAAAATACTATCAATGGCTACGCCTGCTTTTCCGACATCGCCAACCACTCGCGGATGATCGGAATCATAGCCACGATGTGTGGCAAGATCGAAAGCGACTGAAAGTCCTTTTTGCCCCATCGCTAAATTACGACGATAGAACGCATTACTTTCTTCCGCTGTTGAAAACCCAGCATATTGCCTAACTGTCCAAGGTCTATTAACATACATCGTTGGATATGGACCGCGTGTGTAAGGTGCGATTCCTGGCATATCATCGAGGTGTTCCATCGATGTTAGATCATTATGGGAATAAACGGATTTAATATTTATACTTTCATTTGTTTCAAACAAATCATGATGGATTTTATCAGGTTGTTGCGCTTTGACACCCTCATCAAATAATTTTACTTTTGTAAAATCAGGTTTGGTCATTTCACTTCACCCTCCCAATCTTCCACAATGGTGCTTAGTATATGGTAGCAATCACTTTTCATATGGAGAAACTCGGTGATGCCCGCCTCTTTCCAACATTTTTGTTCCTCTACTGTAGGATGACCGGCCAAATATAGTTTAAATATTCTTTGTTTCTCTGTCATTATTACCTTCACAGCAGTTAAAAGATCATCATCATATTGATCGTTTGCACCACAAATCACGTAATGAGATAAACGATTATTTTCTATTTGTTCCTTAAGGTTCTCTGTATGCATAATTGGAATAAAATGAGACCGAATACCACCTGGAGCTAAAAAGCCGTTTACAAAATCCATACGTGGCTTATGCTTTTTTAAATCTCCAAGACATAATAAGCCCACCTGAATATCAACGCCACTCGCCTTCATCATTTCTACTTGATAGCGCAGCTTTTCATATGGAATGGATAAGCGGTTGCCTAGCGTCACTGCATTCTGCAGCGGTGATTCATCTAAATTCGCATATTTGTTCGTGCCAACAATACTTTGCTTTCGCGTATAAATATCAGCTAGCCGCTTTTTTTGCACTTGCGTAATCTGTTCTTGAATCCAACCTGTCTCGATGGCACCTTCCATACCGCCTTGATTTTCTATTGCTAAAAATAAATCCCAAGCTCTTTCAGCAATTTGATTCGTCATTGTTTCAATATAATAAGAGCCTCCTGCCGGATCAACGACTTTATTTAAATGCGCTTCTTCCCTTAAAATCAATTGGGTATTTCGAGCAATTCGATTCGCAGTAAAAGAGGAGGCTTCACTAGGTTCATTAAATGGTGAGACGTGTAAATAATTGATCCCACCTAGTATGGCTGCAAAGGCCTCATTCCCTGCCCGTAAAAGATTGACATAAGGGTCGTACAATGTTTTCGTAAATGGTGATGTTTGAGCAGAAATGGTCATGTTCATTAGCTTCTCATTTAGTCCGTATGCTTCTAAAACTTTAGACCATAGGATTTTTGCCGCTCTTAATTTACTGATTTCCGTAAAAAATTGGGCGCCAATGGAAAAATGAAACACGACCTTATCTACTATTTCTTCTATAGAGAAGTCTTCGCTGAGCAAGCGCTCAATATGAGAAACAGCAGAAGCAATGGCAATGGCCAGTTCTTGAATAGCATTTGCACCTAGTTCATGATATATGGTCGTATGAATTAAAATGGTTTTTAGCTTAGGTGAGGAATTTTTCGCATGTACAATTGCTTCCAACCAATCATTATCGTAACCTTTACTATTATTCATTAAACTGGCTAACGGATCTTTCCCAATAAACCCTTTCGAATTTTGCTGACCAATCGTCTTGTATAAATCGAGTAAAGAATTTTCCGTCATTAAACAAAATGGATATTCTTCTAAGCCTTCAACAATCTCTGCTACTTCTGAAAGCTTGTAAAGATCAGGGTTAAATGAAATGGCTGATTGTCCTTTATTTAATTCTTCTAATAATTGTCTTTTCATTTCTTTTGCCGATGTAGAAGAAAGCCGCTGCGAGACGTTCCATGGTTCTTCAAGATATCCTGAAGAGGTATACCCTCGACGAAAGTCTGAACTTCCTGGAAGTGGATTTTGGATAGGTGAAGGTAAATCTTCTCGTGAATAAAGCGGTTTCAATTTAATCCCTTCATAAGTGACTGTTGATAAACGGTCGATGGACCCACCCTTTAATGATTCCTCTGCTTTCTCCTGCCAATCGCGTAAAGTCGGCTTTGCAAATGTCTCATTTTTCATTTTATTTAAATTCATAAAATATCTGTCTAAAAAAGACAGGACCTCCCCTCATCATAGCGATCAAAACATTAATAAAATTCTAATAAATCTTAATTTTATTGTAGTATAGATAGGAAAAAGCTGCAATCTTTTGTAGAATTCCATCAATTTATTCATCTAGATATACATTATCTATGGGGTGATTTATTGTGGGTTGTTGAAACTTGATATTTATTTTCAAAAAAAAATGAGAGGCCATTCGCCTCTCATTTTTTACAATCACATCTTAGTATACAGATGTGTTTTCTTTAGAAGTATTTTCAAGAATTTCTCTTACACGTTGCATGAATTGACCACATACTAATCCGTCTAGTACACGGTGGTCAAGTGACATACAAAGGTTAACCATGTCACGAACAGCAATCATACCGTTGTCCATAACAACTGGACGCTTCACAATAGATTCTACTTGAAGAATCGCTGCTTGAGGGTGGTTGATGATGCCCATTGATTGAACAGAACCGAATGAACCAGTGTTATTTACAGTAAATGTACCACCAGACATATCAGCACCTGTTAATTTACCAGCACGCACTTTACCAGCTAACTCACCGATTTCACGCGCAATACCTTTGATTGTTTTTTCATCAGCATTTTTGATAACTGGTGTATAAAGAGCGTCTTGAGTTGCTACTGCAATATTCAAGTTGATGTCTTTTTTACGTACAATTTTATCGCCAGCCCACATAGAATTGATTTGTGGATATTCTTTAAGTGCTTGCGCAACTGCTTTTACGAAGAAAGCAAAGAATGTAAGGTTGAAGCCTTCTTTCTTCTTGAACTCACCTTTAATTGAGTTACGATACTCAACAAGATTTGTTACATCTACTTCCATCATTGTCCAACCATGAGGAGC
This sequence comes from Cytobacillus kochii, assembly GCF_044790165.1. Classification (NCBI taxonomy): domain Bacteria; kingdom Bacillati; phylum Bacillota; class Bacilli; order Caryophanales; family Bacillaceae; genus Cytobacillus; species Cytobacillus kochii. Next base: position 3,052,717 of record NZ_CP085254.1, read on the forward strand.
CTCATGTTTGCTCTTAAGCATATTAGCTGCAATTGCTTTACGTACACCAGTCACAGGAATTTCTTCATCTCCTGGTACAACTGGTACATTTGTGCCTGCGGCTTTAGCTGGTTTAGAAGCTGCCGCTTTTGGTGCTTCTTGCTTAGGTGCTTCTGCTTTTGCTGGTGCTTCTGCTTTTGGTGCATTATCAGCAGTTGGAATATTACCAGACTCAATAATTTTGTTTAAGTCTTTACGTGTGATTCTTCCGCCTGCACCAGTACCAGCTACTTGGCTAAGGTCAATGCCATGCTCTTGAGAAAGCTTAAGTACGGCTGGAGAATAACGTCCACCTTTAGGTGCATCTGCTGCAGGTGTAGGAGCGACTGATTTGCTTTCTGATTTTGGCGCTTCTTCTTTTGCTGGTGCAGAAGTTTCTTCAGTAGCTTGAGGCTCGCTGCTTCCGCCACCTTCAGTTTCAATTGTTAAAATCACTTCGCCTACTTCGTATGTGCCGTCTTCTTCGGCAATTAGCTCTTTAATTACTCCATCAAAAGATGAAGGAACCTCAGCATTTACTTTATCAGTCATTACTTCTGCAAGTGGATCGTACTTATTTACTTTATCTCCAACAGATACTAACCATTTACTAATTGTACCTTCTGTTACACTTTCACCTAATTGAGGCATTTTTATTTGTTCGATAGCCATTATTAAAGTGACCTCCTTATTACTTATCAACATCTATTTGGAATGTGGCAAAAAGAGTCGGATTTCCGCTCTCATTGCCACTTTTGATTAATATTCAGCTAATTCTCTCATTGCTTTTTCTACTTTATCCGGGTTAACCATGAAGAATTTCTCCATTGTTGGTGCATATGGCATTGCTGGTACATCTGGACCTGCAAGGCGCATAATTGGTGCATCCAAGTCAAATAGGCAGTTCTCAGCAATAATCGATCCTACTTCACCCATAATGCTTCCTTCTTTTGTATCTTCTGTAAGAAGAAGGACTTTACCCGTTTTAGAAGCTGCTTCGATAATCGCTTCTTTATCTAATGGATAAACCGTACGTAAGTCTAAAATGTGAGCAGAGATACCATCTTTCGCTAGTTTTTCTGCTGCTTGAAGAGCAAAGTGTACGCATAATCCGTAAGTGATGATTGTAATATCTTCACCTTCACGTTTAACGTCAGCTTTACCAATTGGAAGTACATAATCATCTTCAGGTACTTCACCTTTAATTAGACGGTAAGCACGTTTATGCTCGAAGAACATAACAGGATCGTCATCACGAATCGCTGCTTTTAAAAGTCCTTTTGCGTCGTATGGTGTAGAAGGCATAACAATTTTTAAACCTGGTTGGTTTGCAAATACAGCTTCTACTGATTGAGAGTGATAAAGGGCACCATGGACACCGCCACCATATGGTGCACGAATAACCATTGGAGCACTCCAGTCGTTATTTGAACGGTAACGAACTTTTGCTGCTTCTGAAATAATTTGGTTGACAGCAGGCATGATGAAATCAGCAAATTGCATTTCTGCAATAGGACGCATACCGTACATTGCCGCACCAACACCAACACCAGCAATAGCAGATTCTGCAAGTGGTGTATCTAATACACGATCTTCACCAAATTTTTCATATAAGCCGTTTGTCGCTCTGAAAACTCCACCTTTACGACCAACGTCTTCTCCTAGTACAAATACTTTTGGGTCTCTTTCCATTTCTTCGCGCATCGCTAAAGTGATCGCGTCAATATAAGACATTACTGCCATGTGTTATTCCCCCCTACTTATTCTGCGTACACATATTTCAATGCATCTTCTGCATCTGCATATGGTGCATTTTCAGCATAATCAGTTGCTTCATTCACGATTTTCATAATACGATCGTTCATTTCTTTTTCTTTTTCATCATCGAAAAGACCAATTTCTTTTAAGTAGGCTGCAAAAGTAATAATCGAATCTTTTTCTCTCGCTGCATCTACTTCTTCACGATCACGGTAGCTGCGATCATCATCATCAGAAGAGTGTGGAGTTAAACGATAAGAAACTGTTTCAACTAATGTAGGACCTTCACCTTTACGTCCACGATCAGCTGCTTCTTTAACTGCTTGGTACACTGCTAATGGATCGTTACCATCTACAGTTACACCAGGCATACCGTAACCGATTGCACGATCTGATACTTTCTCACATGCCAATTGTTTTTCAATTGGTACAGAGATCGCATACTTATTATTTTCACACATGAAAATAACTGGTAATTTATGAACACCTGCAAAGTTTGCTCCTTCGTGGAAGTCTCCTTGGTTAGAAGAACCTTCACCGAAAGTAACAAATGTACAAAGATCTTTATTTTCCATTTTTCCAGCAAGTGCAATACCTACTGCGTGAGGAACTTGTGTTGTAACTGGAGAAGAACCTGTTACGATACGGTTTTTCTTTTGCCCAAAGTGACCTGGCATTTGACGGCCACCTGAGTTTGGATCTTCCGCTTTAGCGAATGCTGATAACATTAATTCTTTCGCAGTCATACCGAATGCAAGAACAACACCCATGTCACGATAATATGGAAGGGCATAATCTTTCTCTCTGTCCAATGCAAAAGATGCACCTACTTGCGCAGCCTCTTGTCCTTGACATGAAATAACGAAAGGAATTTTACCTGCACGGTTTAAAAGCCACATACGCTCGTCAATACGGCGTGCTAAAAGCATGGTTTCATACATTTCTAATACTTGCTCATCACTTAAACCTAAAGCTTTATGACGATTTTTAGTTTTACCCATTTCAAAACCTCCTAAATATATATAGAAGAACGTGGAACGCTCTTATATTCTCCACTTAATGAAGTGAGGCTTCTAGATTTCCAACAAAACCTAGAAGTCCACTTTAATAAATCCTAACGCTTATCCGTGAATTGCTTTTCCGTCTACTGCTAATGCAGCTTCTCCGATTGCTTCAGATAAAGTTGGGTGAGGGTGAATCGTATGTGCTACTTCCCAAGGTGTAGCATCTAATACTTTTGCAAGACCTGCTTCAGAAATCATATCTGTCACATGTGGTCCAATCATGTGTACACCTAAGATGTCATTTGTCTCTTCGTCAGCAATAATTTTAACAAAGCCGTCAGACTCACCGAATACAAGCGCTTTACCAATCGCACGGAACATGAATTTACCGACTTTCACTTTATAGCCTTGTTCCTTCGCTTGATCTTCTGTGATACCTACACTTGCAGCTTCTGGTGAAGAATAGATACATTTAGAAATAAGATCATAATCCATTGGCTCTGGATTTTGGTCTGCGATATGTTCTACTGCATGAATACCTTCATGTGAAGCAACATGTGCAAGTTGAAGTCCACCAATTACATCACCAATTGCATAAATATGAGACTCTTTTGTTTGGTAATGTTCGTTCACAACGATGCTTCCTTTTTCTACTTGAATATCAGTATTTTCAAGACCAATACCTTCAGTATTTGCTTGACGACCTACAGATACAAGAAGCTTTTCAGCTGTGAATTCTTTTGTTTCGCCTTTTACTTCAGCAGAAACCGTTACACCGCCATCTTGTTTCAATGTTTCAGGAAGTACTTTCGCTTTAGTAACGATATTAACGCCACGTTTTTTCAGTAGACGTTGCATTTCCTTACTTACATCTTTATCTTCAGTAGGGATAATACGGTCAGCAAATTCTAGTACAGTTACTTCTGCACCGAAATCAGCAAGCATAGACGCCCACTCGATACCGATTACACCGCCACCAACGATAATAATTGACTTAGGAATCTCTTCCATAGATAATGCTTCATCAGAAGTCATTACATTTCCGCCAACTTCTAAACCAGGTAATGTTCTTGGACGAGAACCTGTTGCCACAATAACATTTTTAGGTACAAGCATTTCATTCTCATCACCATTATTCATTTCAACAGAAATTGTTCCTGCTGTTGGAGAGAAGATGGATGGTCCTAAAATACGTCCGAAACCGTCGTATACATCAATTTTCCCTTGCTTCATAAGGTGTTGAACGCCTTTATGCAATTGATCAACAATTTTGCCTTTTCTCTCTTGCACTTTTGCAAAGTTTACTGATACTTCCCCAGTAGAAATACCGAACTCATCACTATTCTTAGCAGTCGCAAAAACTTCTGCACTTCTTAGTAATGCTTTACTTGGGATACAACCTTTATGAAGGCAAGTACCGCCAAGATTTCCTTTTTCTACTAACGCTGTTTTAAGACCAAGTTGAGAAGCACGAATAGCAGCTACATAACCACCAGTACCTCCGCCAAGAATGACTAAATCATATTCTTGTGCCATTAATAAACCCTCCTATTACTACTTACTTAACTGTTGTTGTATTTAATTCATCAATAGTGTAATTCTTAGCTTCTTCTTCGCCACGAAGAACACGAAGTGCACCTTCTGCAAGCGCTTGAAGTTCATCTTCACCAGGTTCAATGATGACATCTGCAATCCAGTTAACATAGCTTGAAATATCATTTACAAATGCTTTCCCATAAGCTAGTCCACCTGTTAAAATGATCGCGTCTACTTTACCTTTTAATACCGCACTTGCAGTACCAATTTCTTTTGCAATTTGGTAACCCATCGCATCATAAACGAGCTTCGCTTTTTCATCGCCAGCTTCAATCATTTTTTCAACTTTTACAGCATCGTTTGTTCCAAGGTAGCCAACAAGTCCGCCTTCACCAACTAACATACTCATGATTTCTTCACGGTAATATTCACCAGAGAAGCACATATCAATAAGATCGCCAGCTGGAACCGTTCCTGCACGCTCAGGACTAAATGGTCCTTCTCCATGAAGTGCATTATTCACATCAATTACACGACCTTTTTCATGAGCACCAACAGAAACACCGCCACCCATATGCGTAACAATTAAGTTTAAGTCTTCGTATTTCTTACCTAATTTTTTTGATACTCTTCTTGCTACTGCCTTTTGATTTAATGCATGGAATATGCTTGTTTTATCAATTTGTGGGAAACCAGTAACGCGGGCGATCGGTGCTAATTCATCAACGACAACCGGATCGACAATAAAGGAAGGAATATTTAGACCTGAAGCAATTTCGTAAGCCAAAATCCCACCTAAATTGGATGCGTGCTGACCAGCATAACCAACTTTTAAGTCCTCAATCATTTCATTATTAACCGCATAAGTACCACCAGGAATTGGGCGTAAAAGTCCTCCGCGACCGACTACTGCGCTTAGTTTTGAAATGTTAATTCCTTCAGCGTCTAAAGTTTCTAAAATAGCGTTTTTACGGAATTCATATTGATCGAAAATTGTTTTAAACTTTTTAATCTCGTCTGTATCATGTCTTAATGTTTTTTCAAACACAGAACTATCATTATCGAAAACACCGATCTTCGTTGAAGTAGATCCTGGGTTGATGACGAGCATTCTCTTGATTTGATCTTGCACAACAGACCCTCCATTATTTATCCATTTTTGAAATTACATAAGGAAGTAGCTAGCGCTTATTAAAGCGCTCGCCACTTCAATATGAACCATAATTACTTACGGCGACTTAAGATGTGATGACCATTTTGAAGGAATGTGCTGCGAGATTGTTTCATTGTCGCAATTCTTTCTTCTGCCATACGGTCAGCAGCTTTATAAGTTGGGATATTTTCTTCTTTAGAAATTTGCATAATACGGTCAATTGTATCGTATAGACCTTCAACTTTTTTCATTGCACGTTCAGCATTGTAACCGTAAAGTTCGTCAGCAACGTTAATAACACCACCAGCATTGATTACATAGTCAGGAGCGTATACAATACCCATTTCGTGGATTTGATCACCATGACGTTCTTCTTTTAATTGGTTGTTAGCAGAACCTGCAATTACTTTTGCTTTAAGTTGTGGAATTGTATCATCATTTACAGTTGCCCCTAATGCACATGGCGCATAGATATCACATTCAACACCATAAATGTCATTAATTCCTACTGCTTCTGCACCGAAATCATCAACTGCACGTTGAACAGCTTCTTTGTTAATATCAGTTACGATTAATTTTGCTCCTTCTTCATGAAGGTGTTTACATAAGTGATATGCAACATTACCTACACCTTGAACAGCAATTGTTTTACCTTCAAGAGAGTCAGTTCCGAATGCTGCTTTTGCTGCTGCTTTCATACCTACGTACACACCGTAAGCAGTTACAGGAGAAGGGTTACCAGAAGAACCAAATGCTGGAGAAATACCAGTTACATAATCAGTTTCTTCATGAATTAAGTCCATATCAGCTACAGTTGTACCAACATCCTCTGCAGTGATATAACGTCCGTTAAGACCTTGAATATAACGTCCGAAAGCACGGAATAATGCTTCATTTTTATCTTTCTTAGGATCACCGATGATAACTGTTTTACCGCCACCAAGGTTAAGTCCAGCTGCAGCATTTTTATAAGTCATACCTTTTGCAAGACGAAGAGCATCTTCAATCGCTGCTTCTTCTGACTCATAAGTCCACATACGTGTTCCGCCTAGTGCAGGTCCTAAAGTTGTATCATGAATAGCGATGATTGCTTTTAATCCTGATTCTTTATCTTGGCAAATAACGACTTGTTCGTAATCATATTTCTCTAGATATTTAAAAATTTCCATGGTTGTAAATCCTCCTTGTTTTTAAAAGAAAATATATTATTTAGCAGAGCAAATAGCTAAAGCAAGTGAATATAACTTACTCTCTGCTGAGTCTGCTCTGGAAGTTAAAACGATTGGTGCTTTTGCACCTGCAATCACTGCACCAACTTTTGCTTGAGCAAAGTAGATCAATGATTTGTATAAAGCATTTCCAACTTCAATAGTAGGTACAAGTAAGATATCTGCTTGTCCAGCAACATCACTTGTAATGCCTTTATGCTCAGCAGCTTCAATAGAAACTGCATTATCAAGTGCTAAAGGTCCATCAACAATGCAGCCTTTAATTTGACCACGTTGATTCATTTGCGTTAATGCCGCTGCATCTAATGTTGCTTGCATATTTGGGTTTACTACCTCAACCGCAGCAATTGGTGCAACTTTAGGCATTTCCACCCCAATACTCTTAGCAATACCTACTGCATTAGCTGTTATTTGCGCTTTTTGACTCAAATCAGGCGCAATGTTCATCGCAGCATCAGTGACAATCGTAAATTTGTCAAAGTTAGGAACTTCAAACACAGCAACATGTGAAAGAACGCTACCAGTTCTCAAGCCATATTCTTTGTTAAGTACGGCTTTTAAAATAACTGCTGTAGGAACATTTCCTTTCATAAGTACGCTTGCTTTTTTCTCTTTGACAGATTTAACCGCCATTTCAGCAGCCAAAGCAGCTGTTTCAGCATGCATAATTGTTAAGTGATCGCTACTAGCGACATCTGCATGGTTTGCATTCAGAATTTGTGTAATCTTTTCAGAGTTACCGAATAGCAGAAAGCTTGCCATGTTTTTCTTTAGTGCACCAGCTACAGCTTCTAAGACTTCTTCGTCTTCTGCTGCGGCAACTGCAACTACATTGCCTTCATATTGGGTTGCTTTCTCTATAAGCGAATCCAATTTCATCTGTCTCAACCCCTTTACTTCAAAGTGCGTGCAAGTAAAATGTTTTTTTGCTGCACTCATCTTTTTATTATGCAATTACCGTGCCAAAATTAAAACGCGATGAAAACGCTTTATTACTAAAAACCCACTGTGAAATTTATTGCAAACTATGCAAATTATTGCATGCTTTTATTTTCAATCTGATATTTTTCCAATTTATAGTATAAATTTCTTACAGACAACCCTAAATGTTTGGCAGCTTGTGTCTTATTACCCTCAGCTTGTTTCATTGCTTTCGTAATAATTTCTTTTTCAAAACCTTCCAGTTGCTTTGCTAATGGCTCTCCTTGTTGAATAGATGCATGCATTTCGGAATCTACGAGAACTGGACTGTCACTATTCGCTAATGTAGATAAATGTTCACTGTCAATATGTGTTTGATAGCCCATAAATATAATCGCTCTTCCAATAATATTATCTAGTTCACGGACATTACCTGGCCAATCATATGCCATTAAAACCTTCATCGCTTCTTCCGTTACACCTTCTACATTACGGCCATATTCAATATTGATTTTTTCAATTAAGCGGTCCACTAATAAAGGAATATCTTCTTTTCTTTTTCTCAAGGACGGAATATGAATTGGCATTCGATTCAAACGGTAGTATAAATCCTCTCTAAATCCGCCGTTCGCAATGGCTTTTTCCAGATTAACATTCGTTGCAGCAATAATTCGAACGTTAATCTGAAGAGGCTTTGTACCACCTACTCGGGTAATCTCTCCTTCTTGTAGCACCCTTAATAGTTTAGCCTGTGTGCTGGCAGTTAACTCGCCAATTTCATCCAAAAAGATACTTCCTTTATCCGCTTCTTCAAATAAACCCCTTTTTCCGCCTCTTTTCGCGCCAGAAAAAGCACCCTCCTCATAACCAAATAATTCACTTTCTAGTAATGATTCCGATAAGGCAGCACAGTTTACACGAACAAATTTATTATATTTACGGTCACTTGCATTATGAATGGCATGTGCAAATAATTCTTTTCCTGTGCCAGATTCACCTCTCAATAGAACGGTTGCTGGCGTTTTTGCTCCAAGTTTAGCTTGCTCAATAGCAATGGCCATTTCATCAGACTGACCAATAATATCCTCAAAAGTATACTTAGCTTCTAAATTTCGAATAATTTGTCTCGCGCGGTTTAATTCGCGACTCATACTTTGCAGATCTGAAACGTCATGCAAAACCCCGACGCTTCCTTTTAAAATGCCATCTACAATTACTGGCGCTACATTGACGACAACTTCTTTTCTCTTCGGACCTACACGCATTGGTACACCCCTTATGGCTCTGCGTGTTTTGAGCACCTTCATATGAACACTTTCACCTTCTGAGATATCAGCAGTTGCCGGTTTACCAATGACTTCCTCTTCTGCTAATCCAGTAATTTTTGAATAGGCCGGGTTAATAATTAATCCCTTCCCATCTTCATCTACAACAGAGATCGCTTCATCGCTTGATTGTATAATAGCTTGAAGCATTGTTTTTAAGTTTTTCAAATCAGTAATTTCTTCAGCTAAATCAACTAACTCCGTAATGTCTTTAAAAATAGAAACCGCACCGATTAATTGACCGTTATCACCGATTACAGGGATTCTCGTAGTAATAATTTTCAACCCACTACCTAAAACAAACTCTTGGTTTGTTTCCACTCTCCTTGAATGCAATACTCTCGGCAGTAGGCTTCCACTAATTACATCTCCGATTTTTTTACCTATCGCCTGTTTCTTTTCTATTCCTGTCATCGTTTCTGCGCTTTTATTAAAAAGTATAATTTCCTCGTCAGGATTAATGACGATCATACCGTTATCGGTCGTATTAAAAATGAGGTTGAATTTATATGTTTGATTAGAAAGTGCGGATATGAGCTCTTCCTTTTGATACAAAAGTTTGGCCATTAAATAAGCGACACTACCAGGGATAAAAATGATCTCTTCTTTGATTGAAGATCTAATTTGTTTACTAACTTCTTCGTCTCCTGTTACTTCAATAATAATATCAACAGGTTCTTTAATAAATTGGCGCCAATCGTAACCAATTTGTACACCATCTTCACTCGCAAGTTGTAGTCCATTTGCTTCGCGATTAATATCAACAACCGCTGTTACTTTTAACATTTCTGTTTCTTTTAATAATCGATATATTGAGGAGCCACCTTGACCAGCCCCGATGATAATCACTTTTTGCATACTTTCACCTTACCCTGAATATTCTTTCAAATCTACTATGCAACTTCTTTCATTTATAATGTAACCTTAATTGTCCTTGTTGACAAATATCTTCTACTGTTAGTGTTAATATTTTTCTCATACGTTCCACCAATGAAATCTCCCTTTAATAAACGTTTCCTATCATATATAATGAGTTTATTGAATATTTTAGCAGCGGAAGAAAGGAAAAATATGATTAGACTAATAGCATTAATGATACTTGTACTTCCCGGTGTTTTAGCGGTATATGGAATTAAATTAATGAGGGATATGGTATTTGGCATTTTACAAAGCCCTTTCCCATCTTTACCTTTGCAGTTTGTGTGTGGATTATTATTTGTTATATTAGGAATTGGCTTTATCGCCGGATTTATTTTGCATCGTGATCGTAAAAGAAATAAAGTGCAAGACCGTTTTAAGAAGGAATCATAAAAAGCGTCAGCATAATAAAATGCTGACGCTTTTTTGTATATTCGTGTGGACGATCTGTTCACACGCCTAGCTTTTTCAAGAAGCCTTATGCTCTAATCTTAACTTATCGGCAACCATGGCAATGAATTCAGAGTTTGTTGGTTTGGCCTTTGTCATGCTGACTGTATAACCAAATAAAGAAGAGATAGAGTCAATATTCCCTCTGCTCCATGCCACTTCAATTGCATGACGAATTGCCCTTTCCACCCTACTAGCTGTTGTATTATACTTCTTGGCAATGTCAGGATACAGAACTTTTGTAATCGAGCCAAGTAACTCAATATCATTATATACCATTGAAATTGCCTCTCTTAAATATAAGTAACCCTTTATATGAGCAGGCACACCAATTTCATGTATGATACTTGTAATACTGGCATCAAGATTTTTGGGTTTTGCCTCTGCTTGTGTACGGTAATTGGTTGTAGAAGGTGATTTACGAATCATCGGACTTGATTTTCCGCTCACTTGGCGGATATGACTAGCCAAATTATCCATGTCAAAAGGTTTCAATATAAAATAAGATGCACCAAGGTCAACAGCTTTCTTTGTCACGTCTTCTTGACCAAAAGCAGTTAACATAATAACGCTAGGAAGAGTCTTCAAGTTAAGTTCTCTCATTTTTTCAAGAACTGCCAGTCCATCAAGATGCGGCATTATGATATCTAATACAAGCACATCTGTTTCGATTTCATCAAGAATATTTAAACAGTCTTGTCCATTATGCGCCACTCCGACTATTTCCATATCTTCTTGAGATGAAATATACTCTTCAAGCAAAGCTACTAGCTCTCGATTGTCATCAACTACACACACTTTGATTTTTTTCACTAATTTTTTCCTCCTCAACCCATAGTTGAATCTATTTTCTATATTTTTGTCTCTATTTGCTAAGTGACAATTTCGACAAAGGGGATAAAAATCCTTTACCAAATTTTATTTTTCTTTAAAAAACTAATAAAATCTTAAGTTTTCTTTGTTTTTCTCTATTATTCGACTATAATCGATGTCTTTCTGCTTCATTGTCGAAAAATCTTTGTTTCTTGCTTATTTTAACATATTTATGTTTGTCATGCTTTTTCTTATAGAATCTAAATTAAATGATTTCAAATCAACATACACCTGACTATATATCTAAACAAACAAAAAAGCGGGCATAACCGCTTTTTTGTTTAAGATGCTCGCTCTTCATTATTTTCATAAATATTAATGCCCGCTTCATTTAACATCCATTCAATATGCACACCATAACCACTCGTCGGGTCATTAACAAAAACATGTGTCACCGCTCCTATAACCTTGCCCTTTTGAATAATTGGGCTGCCACTCATACCCTGGACAATACCCCCAGTTTTTTCAAGCAATTCATCGTCAGTGACCTTGATGACCATTCCTTTTGTAGCAGGAAATTTTTGCGGGATCGTACTAACAATTTCGATATCAAACAGTTGAACTTTATCATTTTCAACGACTGTTAGAATTTTTGCTGGTCCTTCCTTTACTTGATGTGAAAGAGCAATTGGCATTGGTTTATCCATTAGCCCGTTAGCCAATCCACGATTAAGCCTTCCAAAAATGCCAAATGGGCTATTTCGATCAATGTTGCCTATAACTTCTTTTTCATCTTTAAAGCGTGCTAATTTTTCTCCTGGATTCCCATTACTCCCTTTTTCAATGGAAGTAACAGTAGACCGTAGTATTTGACCATCATCAACGACAATTGGCCTTTTTGTATCCATATCAGAGATAACATGACCAAGAGCACCATATTTTTTTGATTGTGGATGATAAAAAGTCATTGTGCCTATTCCAGCCGCTGAATCACGGATATATAATCCAAGCTTAAAGTTTGGTTCATTTTTATCTTTCAATGGTAATAATTCTGTCTCAAATTTTCCTTCATCACGAGTAACTGATATTTTCAGGGGTTTACCACTATCTCCTGCTGCTTGTACAAATGGAGCAACATCAGACATTTTTTCAATTTTTGTTCCGTTTATTTCTGTAATAATATCACCTATTTTAATACCTGCTAAATCTCCCGGTGACATTTTTCCATTTATTGTATTAATTTGGTGATGTCCGACCACCAATACGCCAACTGTATTCAATTTTACACCTATTGATTGCCCACCCGGTATAACTTTAAAGTCCTTTAAAACTTCCACATCTACTTTTTTTATCGGGAAACCAGCCAAATCAAGAAACATTTCGTTCTTGCCTGGTTCATTAGCAGAGAGTGTAATGACTTCTTTATCCTGAACAACCGCCAATTGTCCATTGGGTGCTTGTATTGTTGCATTTACAGTTTCCGCCATATTATATCGTACTTGTTCACCCTCAAATACGGTAAGGTTTATAGGAATGTGAATATACTCTTGAAACGGTTTAGAAAATCCTATACATATGATTGAAACAAGGAGAATTCCACCAATTATTTTTCTCAATATATCTCTTGTCATTTCAACACTCTCCTCGCTTCTTGTTTCATGGCTACATATATAATTTTGCCTGCTTCAAGAGCAATTATAACTGGCAACTTAATAAAAAAAGCTACCCTCCATTGGATAGCTTTTCATGGTATTTTTACATTTTTGGCAAGGCTCAGTAGTTCCTTCGCATGCTCCCTTGTCAGTTCAGTCATTTCCACACCAGAGATCATACGACCAATTTCTTTAATCTTTTCCTCGTCATCCAACGGCTTTACCGTTGTTTTTGTACGGCCAGCTTTGAGTGTTTTAGAAATAAATAAATGCGTATCTGCCATTGCAGCCACTTGTGGCAAGTGGGAAATGCAAAGAACTTGCGAATCAATCGCTACTTGATGAATTTTTTCAGCAATAGCTTGTGCGACTCTTCCGCTTACCCCTGTATCAACTTCATCAAAGATAATAGATGTTACCCCTTGATGTTTAGAAAAGATACTCTTTAAAGCAAGCATAATTCGGGATAGTTCCCCACCTGATGCAATTTTTGATAATGGTTTTAACGGTTCTCCTGGGTTAGTGGATAAGTAAAATTCGACTGTATCAATACCTTTTTTATGAAAGCTTTCTTTATCCGTAGTAAAATGGACCTCAAATACAGTCTTTTCCATATAAAGTGCTTTTAATTCACGATGAATCATTTTTGTTAATCGTTCCGCAGCATTTCTTCTTAATTCACTCAATTCCTGTCCTTCGACAAGTAAATCAGCTTGTAATTCTTTAGCCTGCTTGAGCAAGTGTTCGATATGTGTTTCTTTGTTGGTTAATGTTTCAATTTCTTCCTCAATCTTTGCAACATATTCTAATATTTCCTCTATTGATGGTCCATATTTTCGTTTGAGCATATTGATTTCATTTAATCGCTCTTCAATTTCATTCAATCGAACAGGATCAAATTCCATAAAATCTAATTTACTCCTTAAAATAGCTACCGTGTCCTCTAATTGATAAAAACTGTTAGCAACTACTTCTTGCAACTCAACTAACTCTTCATCAACTTCTGCCGATTGTTGAAGGTGATTCATAGCTAAACTAATCCAATCAAGCCCTTTTTGTTCTCCTTGCAAGGCATTATAGCTAATTTTTACGCCTTCATACATCTTCTCAAAATTAAGTAAGCGGTTTCGCTCTTCTAGGAGGGCATCATCTTCAAGCAATTTTAAATTGGCGTTTGTTATTTCTTCATATTGAAATTGAATAAGATCCAGTCGATGAGCCATTTGCTGTTCATTTTCTGTTAATGTCTTGATTCTTTTCATTGTTTGCTCGTATTCTCTATAGACCTCTTCGTATTCTTGTCTACTTTTAGCGATTTTGGTACCACCAAATTGATCTAATAAAGGCAGATGCAAACTTTCATTCATTAATTCTTGGTGTTCATGTTGACCATGTATGTCAATTAGCGTACTACCAATTTCTCGAAGGATAGAAATGGTTACAAGTTTTCCATTTATTCGACAGACACTTTTACCTGATTTAGATATATCTCGTCGCAGAATCAACATTCCTTCATCGATATCTATACCAAATTCTAACGCCCGTTTGTAACACGGATGTTGTTCATCATCTAATATGAATAAACCTTCTATCTCGGCTTTCTCTTCACCATGTCTTACATACTCTGAAGAACCCCTGCCACCAACGAGCAGGTGAACGGCGTCAATAATAATTGATTTTCCTGCTCCTGTTTCTCCTGAAAGCACAGTTAGCCCTTTATTAAAGGCAATTGTGATTGATTCGATAATAGCAAAGTTTCTAATTGATATTTCATTTAACACTGACATTTCACCCCAGCTTATAGCATTTCTAAAAATCTTTTGGAAATCACTTCAGCTTCTTCAGGTGTTCGACAGATAATTAAGCAAGTATCGTCGCCACAAATTGTTCCTAATATTTCATCCCAATCTAGGTTATCCATCAATACACCAATCGCCATTGCATTCCCTGGCAAAACTTTCATCACAAGTAAATGACCGGCAGAATCTAGACGAACAAATGCATCCATTAAGTTACGCTTTAATTTTTGTAAAGGGTTAAAGCGTTGATCAGCTGGTAAACTGTACTTATATCTTCCATCCAAAAGGGGAACTTTCACTAAATGTAGTTCTTTAATATCGCGTGAAACCGTTGCTTGTGTCACGTTAAACCCAGCATTTCTTAACTCTTCTACTAGTTCATCTTGGGTTTCAATATCATTGTTCGTAATTAAATCCCTAATCTTAATATGTCGTTGTCCTTTATTCATTCTTTTCACCTCTATGAATGCAAAGCGTTGCTTGAAACCAGCAACACGATTCTCATTATCTTTTAATTCATATGTTAGCTGATTTTCTCTATATTGTACAATTTATTCTGCATAATTTGTGTTTTTTTGGTAAAAAAGATTGTTTCTTAAGAGAATTTCAAAATATCATTTATATCGGTTATGATGCCTGACACAAAAGAACAGGCTGGAAAATGCTCCCCTAGCCTGCTTACTTTAGTCTGTGTTTATTCTTTCAGTTTTGCTTTTAATTGCTTGTGGGCTTCTTTTACTACTGATTGGATATCAAAATCATTCGTAGCATGCACTTCCTCTGGGCCATGTTGCCACTGCAAATGAGCGAGGAATTCAATATTACCATCTCCTCCTGTAATCGGAGAATATGATAAGCCTTTAATGTGATATCCTTCTGTTTGAGCGAAGGTTAGAATTTTGTCGATTACTTGTTCATGTACGGACGAATCACGAACAATTCCCTTCTTCCCAACTTGTTCTCTTCCTGCTTCAAATTGAGGCTTGATTAATGCGATCACGTCACTACCAGGTACGAGTAATGTTCGCAAAACAGGAAGAATTAGTTGTAAAGATATAAATGAGACATCAATGGAAGCTAAATTTGGCATTTGCCCGACTAAATCAGCAGGTGTCACATAGCGAAAATTAGTGCGCTCCATTACAACCACGCGTTCATCCTGTCTTAGCTTCCAGGCTAACTGATTATATCCAACATCTAGGGCATAAGACATTTGTGCCCCATTTTGCAAAGCACAATCTGTAAAGCCCCCTGTTGATGCCCCAATATCTAATAGAATTTTATCTTCAACGGTTAAATCAAATACCTCTAATGCTTTTTCGAGCTTTAAGCCACCTCTACTTACGTAAGGCATTGCTTTCCCTTTGATTTGTAATGGAATATCACTCTTTACCTTTTCTCCAGGTTTATCTAGCCTCATTTCATTACTATAAACGATGCCTGCCATTACCGCTCTTTTTGCTTTCTCTCTTGTTTCTGCCAAGCCTCGTTCTACAAGAAGAACATCCACTCGTTCCTTTTTACTCATTATCGCTTCATGCCCTCTTTTGTTTTTTTTCAGCTAATCTACTCATGCGCTTTACAATTTCATCAGATGTTAAATTAATCTCTTCTAAGAGTTTGTCCACACTACCATGTTCTATAAAATGATCTGGGATACCAAGTCTATCCACTTTCGCATGATGGTAATGATGATCATGAGCAAATTCTAACACGGCGCTACCAAATCCACCTTGTAAGACCGCTTCTTCAACTGTCAAGATAGGCATGTTCATACTTAAAATATCATGTAACATTGTCTCATCTAATGGTTTAATAAAGCGGGCATTAACAACTTTTACTGAATAGCCTTTCGTTTCAAGAAGAGCTGCCGCTTCCATAGCCATTGGAATGGTTGTTCCAAATGTTAAAATAGCTGCGTCTTTACCTTCTTTTAACACTTCCCATGAACCAATTGGAAGTGCCGTCATCTTTTCATCAATCTCAACTCCAAGTCCATTTCCTCTTGGAAACCTCATTGCAATTGGACCATCATTGTATTGAATAGCGGTATATGTCATATGACGACCTTCATTCTCATCTTTCGGCATCATCAGTACCATATTTGGCAAATGTCTTAAAAAGGCAATATCGAAAACACCTTGGTGCGTTTCTCCATCAGCACCTACTAAACCAGCACGATCGATCCCAATAAAAACATTTAGGTTTTGCCTAGCAATATCGTGGACCATTTGATCATATGCTCTTTGTAAAAATGTCGAATAAATTGCTAAAAATGGCTTCATTCCTTGTGTAGCAAGACCTGCCGCTACTGTAGCCGCATGTTGTTCCGCTATTCCTACATCAAACATGCGATCTGGAAATTCACTTGCAAAACCTTCTAACTTAGATCCCACAGGCATTGCAGGCGTAATGGCAACAATTCGTTCATCTTCTCTTGCCAGTTCTCTGACTGTTTCACTAACTAACTTACTCCATGCAGGTGCAGTATTCACAGGCTTCAGGAAGTCACCTGTTTCCGTTTTATAAGGGCCTGTTCCATGCCAAGTACCAACAGTATCACGTTCTGCAGGCTCATAGCCCTTGCCTTTTTTCGTAATTACATGTAAGAGAACAGGACCTTCTGTTTTCTTGGCATAATTAATGTTCTCAAATAATTCTTCATAATTATGACCATCAATTGGTCCAAGATAAGTAAAACCGAGTTCCTCAAAAAACACGCCTGAAACAAGTAAATACTTTAAGCTATCTTTTAACCTTTCAGCTGTTGAAGCAATTTTACCACCGACAGCTGGAATCTTTTTCAGAAAAGCTTCCAATTCATCTTTTGCCCATTGGTATTTCCCCGCAGTTCTAAGACGACCTAAAACATTATGAAGGGCGCCAACATTAGGAGCAATTGACATTTCATTATCATTCAAAACAACAATCATGTTTTTCTGCTCGTGACCAATATGGTTAAGCGCTTCTAATGCCATTCCACCAGTCAAGGCACCGTCCCCTATTACTGGTATCACATGGCTATTTTCTTTTTTAATATCTCTTGCAATGACCATTCCCATAGCACCTGATAAAGAGGTGGAGCTATGGCCAGTTTCCCATACATCATGAGGACTTTCGATCAATTTAGGAAACCCGCATAATCCTTTATACTTTCTTAAGGTATCGAATTGGCTAGCTCTACCAGTAAGGATTTTATGAACGTATGACTGATGCCCAACATCCCATAAAATTTTATCTGTTGGGCTATCAAACGCTTTATGCAGAGCAATGGTCAATTCAACCACACCTAGATTAGGCCCAATATGACCACCAGTAACTGACAATTTTTCAATCAAAAATTGTCTAATTTCCGAGGCTAGATTCTCTAATTCCTCATTAGAGAGCTTCTTTAAAAAGCTTGGGTCTTTAATTGATAACAGATCCATAAGCCGGATCACTCACTTTCATTACTTATTCATAAATTAGTATACTTCTTCTCATTTCCTTTTCATGATTAGTACTAGATTACAGCAAAAATAAAAATAAGCCAAATGTTATCCCTTTTAATGGTTTCTTTCAGCTAGCATATCTGTAATTTTTTCCAAGTAATAAGTATTCAAACCTGTTTTTGCTAATTTTTCTTTCGCTAGCTGTGTATGCTCATCAAGTGCTGCTTTTGCACCATTCATTGTTAGGATGCTTGGATAAGTACTTTTCGCATTGACTTCATCACTACCTACCGGCTTACCAATAAGTTCCTCAGAACCTTCTAAATCTAAAATGTCATCTCTTATTTGAAAGGCTAAACCTAAATGTGTGGAAAATTCAAGTAAAAGCTGTTTTTCCTTATCTGAGGCACCAGCTAAAATGGCACCAGCGATGACACCAAAACTTAGTAACTTTCCTGTTTTATGTACATGAATGTATTCTAATTCAGGAAGCGTAAGTGTTTTCTGTTCGCCCAACATATCAGCAACTTGGCCACCAACCATACCTTCTGCTCCTGCTGATTGAGCAAATTCCTTAATTAAATCTAATTTAGCTTCAGGAGAAGCAAATGCTTCATCCGTTTCTGCAATTAATTGAAAGCTATAAGTTAAAAGCGCGTCCCCTGCTAAAATTGCATTGGCTTCCCCATACACTTTATGATTTGTCGGCTTTCCTCTTCTTAAATCATCATCATCCATACTAGGAAGGTCATCGTGAATAAGAGAGTATGTGTGCACCATTTCAAGTGCGCATGCACTGTTAAGTCCTTTAATTGTTTCTTGTCCATAAGCAGCTAAAGTAGCGAAAAGCAATAAAGGTCTGATGCGTTTACCTCCAGCCGACAAAGAATATTGCATTGCTTCTTTTAGCACAGCTGGAGATTCTAATCTCTCTACAAAGGATGCCATTTTCTCTTCCAGTAGTGTTTTATGATGTTGTGAAAAAGCTTGTAGTGACTCACCCATTCTCCCTACTCCTCCTCATGTATAACAAACGGCTGTTTTTTTCCATCATCAGTAATCATTTCTGTTAATTGTTCTTCTACATTTTTTAGTTTATCGTGACAAAGCTTGGAAAGTTCCATTCCATTTTTATAAATGGAAATGGCCTCTTCTAGAGGGACATCCCCTTCCTCTAACTTTTCTACGATTTGCTCAAGTTGCTCCATTGCTTCTTCGAAAGTAGGTGTTTTTTCTTTAGCCATTACTTTTCACCTCGATTATCGATTATATTCTTTACTTCAGCTAATATCGCACCATCTTTTACCTTTACTTTTATTTCGTCATTTTGTTTAACTTGGTGAATAGATTTGATGAGTTCTTCCTTTTCCGAATACAGCAAACTATATCCACGGTCCATAATCTTTAACGGACTTAACGTCTCTAATTTTGATATAAGATGTGAGAATTCCCTTTGCTTTCGTTCATTTACAACATTCATGGAACGTCTTAACCGTTTATTGATATCTATATATAGTTTTCTGCTTTCTATGGCTAATGAGTGTGGTGGTGTTCTTAGCAAGCGTTTTCGTTGCTGATCGACTTGTTCCTGCTTGTATTTTAATAAGCGGATTGTACTTTTAATTAATTGTTCTTTCGTACGATCAACTTGTTCTAATTTTTGCTCATAAAGTTTTTGAGGGTAACGAAAAGCATAAGATTTCTCCACTCTATGAAGACGTTCAAACTGCCTTGTTAACCTCTCCCTCGTTGCTCGGATCATCCGTGCTTGTTGGTTATGGATGCGTTCACTTAGGTCATCTATATGAGGCACTGAAAGCTCAGCAGCACCGGTCGGGGTTGGTGCCCGTAAGTCTGCGACAAAGTCTGCAATCGTAAAATCCGTCTCGTGACCAACCGCTGATATAATTGGGATAGATGAGGCAAAGATCCCTCTAATTACTTCTTCTTCATTAAATGCCCATAACTCTTCAATTGAACCTCCACCTCTACCAACAATTAACACATCAACCTCTTTCCTTTCATTCGCTCGATTGATTTGTTGAGTGATGGAAGGTGCGGCCCCTTTTCCTTGTACAAGTGCTGGGTAAATATAAATAGGAACAGAAGGATATCGGCGTTTTAATGTTGTAATCATATCTCTGATTGCTGCACCAGTTGGTGAAGTAATCAGCCCAATCGCTTTCGGATACTTAGGAATCGGTTGCTTATATTTCTCTGAAAACAACCCTTCCTTTTCGAGTTTCTGTTTTAACTGTTCATAGGCTAGATAAAGGTCACCAATACCATCAGGGGTCATTTCTTTTACATATATTTGATATTGTCCACTTGCTTCATATAAGGACAAATCACCGGTAATAAGAACATTCATCCCATTCTCAGGGACAAATTTCATCGTTTGATTGTATCTTGAAAACATCACTGCAAGAATTCTTGATTTCTCATCTTTTAATGTAAAATACATATGACCACTCGAATGGCGCTTGAAATTTGAGATTTCACCTTTGACCATTACTTGTTGTAAATGTGGATCTCTATCAAATTTCCGCTTTATATATTTTGTTAATGCGTAAACTGTTAAATATCTCTTTTCTTCCATTCTTATCTCCTTCTTTATTACAACGAATTAATTGTAATAGGAAAGTTTAAGCAGCGGATTCAAATGATGTAATCGCATAAAATAGATGCTCTTAATTCTCACTATAATTATCTTTTATTTTTGATAATACGCTATTTATAAACTTTGGCGATTGGTCGTCTCCATACATCTTTGCAATCTCAATGGCTTCATTAATAACAACATTAACCGGTATATCATCCTCGCTAAAAGCAAATTCAAAAGTACTCAGACGTAGTAAATTGCGATCAACGGTTGCCAAACGATCCAATTTCCAGTTCTCCAGATTGTTAGATATTAACTCATCAATCTGGGCTTTATGATGAAGAACACCACTGACAAGATGGTTTAAATAAGCATCCTCTGGCTGTTCATCTAACACATGATGAATGGCCTCATTCATTTCCGTTCCACTTAAATCGATTTGAAATAGCGCTTGCAATGCTTTTTCTCTTGCTGTTCTTCTTTTCATTCTTATTTCTCCTTTGTCATTCAATCTATTATATAAATGTCCTCGTGGATTTCTTTAACGACACATAAAAAAACACATAAGAAGATAATAGCATAACTGACTATGATTCGCACAGTGTAGTCAATAATTTTCCTCTATTTTTCCTTACAGTCTGATGAACTTTAAATAATGCAGCCATAGCCAGATATGAATAGACTTCTCTAAAATTTGTTGAAACAAACCTTTAAGTCATGGAGCGGATAAATTAATGCAAAAAAAAAGACGACTAAAGACACCGATGTCTCTAGCCGCTTTTTTGTCTTTTTATATTTCTTGTTCGTATTCATCTTCTTGTTTTTGGTTTTCAAAAAGAATACCAACTACATGAATATTAATTTCTTTCGTTTCAAGCGCTGTCATATTTAATAGAGCTTGACGAATATTATCTTGAATACTTTGTGCAACAGTTGGAATAGATACGCCAAATTTCATTAAACAGTAGACATCCACTTTAATGCCATCTTCAGCTAATTCGACTTTTACACCTTTTCCATGGTTTTTCTTGCCTAATTTTTCAACTACACCTGATGCGAAGTTGCCGCGCATTTGTGCAACACCTTCCACTTCAGATGCCGCAATTCCTGCAATTACTTCAATTACTTCAGGTGCAATTTCCACCTTACCTAACCCTGTTTCCTCTTGGTTCATTTCTAGAATGTTTTGATCGCTCATTTTGAAACCTCCAATTCTTATTCAGATTTCATAACGTCATTCAATTCCAGGAATTTCGTGTTAAACTCCCCTGCAACAAAATTCTCATTCTCAAGAAGTCTTAAGTGGAACGGGATTGTAGTATGAACACCTTCAATAACAAATTCACTTAGTGCTCGTTTCATTCTAGCAATTGTTTCCTCCCTCGTATCACCATAAGTAATCACTTTTGCAATCATTGAATCATAATACGGAGGAATCGTATATCCAGGATATGCAGCAGAATCAACACGAACACCTAAACCACCTGGTGGAAGGTACATCGTAATTTTCCCTGCGGATGGCATAAAGTTTTTCGCCGGGTTCTCTGCATTAATTCGACATTCCATCGCCCATCCACTATAAGTAACATCCTGTTGGGTCATACCTAAACGTTCACCAGAAGCAACTTTAATTTGCTCTTTAATCAAATCAACGCCTGTCACCATTTCTGTCACTGGATGTTCCACTTGAATACGTGTATTCATTTCCATGAAATAAAACTTGCGGTTATGATAATCATAAATAAACTCGATTGTACCTGCACCGGTATAATTTACAGCTTCTGCTGCTTTTACTGCAGCTTTCCCCATTTCTTCACGTGTTTCACCGTCTAGGGCTGGAGAAGGCGTTTCTTCTAGTAGTTTTTGTAATCTTCTCTGAATGGAACAATCTCTCTCTCCAAGGTGAATCGTATTTCCATAAGTATCTGCTAGTACTTGAATTTCTACATGTCTAAAGTCTTCAATGTATTTTTCAATATATACACCTGCATTACCAAAAGCAGTTAATGCTTCCTGCTGTGTAATGTTAATTCCTTTTGTTAACTCTTCTTCATTACGTGCGACGCGAATTCCTTTACCGCCACCGCCAGCAGTTGCCTTTATAATAACAGGATAGTCTATTTTTTGCACCAATTCAAGCGCTTCACTAATGTCTTCAATAATTCCATTTGAACCAGGTACGATTGGTACACCTGCTTCCTTCATCGTTTCACGAGCAATATCTTTTGTACCCATCTTGGCAATCGCTTCTGGAGTTGGCCCAATGAATGTAATATGACACTCGCGACATAATTCTGCAAAGTCACTGTTCTCAGCTAGAAAACCGTAACCTGGATGGATCGCATCGCAATCTGTTAACTTCGCCACACTAATGATACTAGTGAAATTTAAGTAACTATCCTTTGAAGAAACTGGACCAATACAATAAGCTTCATCAGCAAGCTGAACATGTAAAGCTTCTTTATCACCTTCTGAATAGACAGCTACACTTTCAATACCCATTTCACGACATGCACGAATAATACGTACAGCGATTTCTCCTCTATTTGCGATTAATACTTTTTTTATCATCGACAAAAGCCCTCCTTACTCAGGCTTCACTAAAAATAATGGTTGCCCGTATTCAACTAATTGACCATCTTTAACTAAAATCTCCACAATTTCTCCATCTACTTCTGCTTCGATTTCATTGAATAATTTCATTGCTTCAACAATACACAGAATAGAGTCTTTGGTGATTTTAGAACCAACTTTTACATATGCATCTGCATCTGGTGAGGATGACTCATAAAAAGTTCCAACCATAGGAGAAACTACTTGATGCAGATTTGAAGTATCTTTATCTTCATTCTTTTCATTTACTTGTTCTACTCTTTGTACTTCCGTTTGAACTGCTGCTGTTTTCTGAGGTTGTTCAGGAGGCGCTACTACAGCCTGTGCCTGTGGTTGAACAACTGGTACTGCTGCAGTTTGAATAGCAGTGACATTTTTCTTCATTTCTACTTTTGTACCTTCATGTTCATAAACAAATTCATCAATATTAGATTGATCAACTAATTTAATCAATTCACGAATTTCTTGGACTTTTAGCATTCTTACACCCCTGTTCTTCATTTACGCTTCAACTTTAATAGATGAAATACTAGTTATGTAAATAATTATGACTAGCTACTATAATCATACGCTAAGACCTAATGAAAGTTCAACACTAACTTTAATAGTAAATATTATCCAAATAATAAGTATCCCTCTAAAACACCACTTATATCCCTTTCTTTCCTTCTGATTTATTAAGAGAACGAGTGAAAGTTGAAGTTCTTCATTCTTGCTAGTTTCGGATTATTTAACTATGTAAAATATTCATCAGTCAAACACGTACAAAAATTATGTACTGATCAAAAACTATTATCTAACTATTATAATTATTTTATCATTCCCGTATAAAAAAATGCAAAAAACTGAGCGATTGTATTCATCGCTCAGCTTTCATACTACTTACTTACTTGAAATTCTACTGCTACCAAAGCTTGTGTGCCTAACTCATTCATCACTTCTCTAATAATCTTGTTTGCTTCAGCTTTTGATTGTTCTTCCGCCTTTACAACCACTTTAACATTGGCACCATCAGCTTTCACAAGAACATCTTCGTAGTTCATTGATTTTATCAAGTTCTCTAACATTTCTTCCTTAGCAGCTAACTCATTAAGAGAATCAAGTTGGTCCTTCGCTTCACTTCTTTCCTCTGCAGGTAATTCTGTCGAAGCTGCGACTTCTGTTAATCTTTCTTTTTCCATACTTCTTTCGTTCATTTGATCAAGTCTCTCTTGGGCAAATTCTTCATCAGATGCTACATCTGAAATTACCGCACCACCGGTTTCTGCATTTTCATTTTCTTCTTGGTCATTTCCCGCAAGATTCATTTGTCCATCTGGAGAAGTTAAGTAATAAATTGACAGAACAACGACTAAACTCAACATAGTTAATAACCATACCGTTTGCTTTTTTAATAACATCATTAAATCCCCCTTAAACATTATTTTTTCTTCGGTAAAACAGAAACTTTATGTGCAGGTACATCTAGTACACGTGAGACAGCTTCCACAATCCATGTTTTCACTTGGATATTATCAGCACCCTTTGCTACTATGAGAACGCCTCTTATATCAGGCTTTTTTGTTTCTATTACAATTGGAACTTCTTTCTCTCCTTCACGGATGATGACAACCTGTTCTTCTTTCGATTGATCTTCCACCACCCTTTTGCCACCTTCCCTATCCGTCTCATCTGTAATTTGACCTTGATTCGTAGTATTTTTTTCTAATACTTTTTTCTCTGTGGAATCCACATTTACGACAACAGAGACATCATCCACTCCAACTATTGTGTCAAGCGCTTCTTTAATCTGTGCTTCATATGCCTTTTCATAATCAGCAATTGAATTGGCTGATTGTGGTTTAGATTGTCCAAAGACTTCTTGCTCTTTTTCTGCTTGCTCACTCTCGGAGTTAAGGACAGAGACTTCATCAGACTGGTCATTATTAAAAAATATATTACTAATTAGCATAATCGCGGCACCAAATAAGAGAACGATCATCAAGTATTGCACTTTACCGGGTTTTTTTTCTCCATCTTTTTCTTTTGATAACCATTCTTTCAGTAATGTAATTGGTCCTTTTTTACCCATCGTCTTTCGCCATCCCCCCTTCTTCTAAAAATACTTCCATCACTTTTTCATCGATTTCCCAATTAGTAGACAGAAGAGAAGTAATATCACCTGGGACAGTAGTTGTTGCTTCTGATTCAATCGGCTTTCCTGTGTCTACTTCTACATTTTGGACAACTTCAACTGCTTCTTGTTCCCCTTCTTCTACTGGTTGTACTTGCACATAGACCTTTTGAAGGTTTTGAGGGAACTCAAGCTCGGACCTATCGTCTTCAATCATTTCTATCTTTGTAATTTCTACACCGTACTTTTCTACCAACTCCTCATTCGCCGATGCTTTCATGGCTTTTTCTACGTTTTCTAAAGCATATGCACGAGAGGAGGCTTGTATTTCTTTTTTTTGCATTTCTATTGAATTTTCTATTTCTTCTTTTGAAGAAGTAGACTCAATTGTTGGTAACGACATAATCGTTTGTTCAAAATCACTAGAAACGAATTTAAATATAGGAGTTAAGATAATCGCTATTAATAATAAGCCCGTAACCATTTTTGTGTATTTCTGTAGCTTTGAACTTGGAAGAATCATATCAATAACCGTTGCTAGCAAAATAAATATGATAATTGTTGTAATCCATTCTTTTAAAAATTCCATGAGCGACCCTCCCTATCTCACCATCATCGTGAGATTTCCAGCTACGATCACGACAGTAATACTAAGAAAAAACATAAGAGACACAATGGCTAATGCTGCAAATACGTACATGACACTTTTACTGATAATATCTAAACATTTAATAATCGGCCCTCCGCCTAAAGGTTGAAGAACAGCTGCTGCAAATTTATATATAAACGCAATCATTAATATTTTGATTGCAGGAAAAGCTACTATAATCATCAAAATGGCGACTCCAGCAATTCCGACAGTGTTTTTCAATAATACAGATGCTGTCACTACCGTATCGGTTGCGTCTGTGAACATTCGGCCGATTACAGGGATAAAATTACTTGTTACATACTTCGCTGTTTTTAGTGTGACACCATCTGTAATGGCTGTCGAAACTCCTTGGATAGATATCACAGCCAAAAACACAGTAAGGAAAATTCCGAGTAAGCCCACACTCCAATTCCTCAAGAGATTACCCAATTGTGTAACCTTATATTGATCTGACAAAGTACTGACGATATGCAGTAGCGTGGATAAAAAAAGCAATGGAAACACAACATATTGAATTAACACACCACTCGTATTCATTAAAAAGAGAATAACTGGATGAAAAAAGGCTGCTGAGATGAGTCCACCTGATGAGGCAATTAATGCTAGCAGCAAAGGAATGAGCGCTAAAATGAATGAAGTCATCTTATGGACAGTATCACTTGCATACTCCATCGCGATATGGAAGCTATTCAGTGCTAAAATAACCAATACCATCAAAACTATCGCATAAGCGACTTTACTTACTGTTCCGGATTCGAAAGCATTTTGCAATGATTGCAGAAACATGCTAAATACAGCTAGTAAGATTAAGGTTCCTAAAAGTTTCCCATTTACAACAAATTCATGAAAAACGAATTTAAGTATGCCTAATGCCCATTGATCAAATGAAAACTCTTTTTCACCTTTTATAAAATCGTATATGCTGCCCTTTTGGCTTTCCGGTAAAAAACCCCCATATTCATTGGTGATATCTTCCCAGAATCCCTTTAATTCATCCAAATGGAGTGTATCTATTTGCGACTCTACAATATCTTCCGGATTAAAAACTTCTTGAGCTTCTTCAGTTTGGTATTCATCTGGCTTATCTGCCTCTTCATCTGAGGCATGTACAATGTGGCCTGTCACGAAAATAAACAACATACTAAACAGCAGTGTTTTCAATAAATAGGGCTTCATCTTTTACACCTCTTTGTATAGGGAAGGTGCTACTCTCTTATGATGTTGTCATTTTCTATTCACACCGCATGGGTGGCTCCTTCATTTTCTCTTTACACTGATTAACTTGGGATCATTTGAATAATTGTTTCAATCAAAACCGTTAATATTGGGATAGCCATTGCTAAGATAAAAATCTTCCCTGCCATCTCAATCTTTGCTGCAATCGCACCTTGACCAGCATCTTTCGTAATTTGCGAGGCAAATTCTGCAATATAGGCAATACCCACTATTTTCAGTATGGTCTCCAAATACACCATATTAATATTGGCATTAACAGCAATGCGCTCTATCATATGAATAATCATATAGATCTGATCGACAAGATATAAAAAAATCGTACAACCAACAAAAACAACTAAAAGAAAAGCAAAGTTAGGTTTTTGTTCTTTAATAATTAGTGCCAAGAATGTAGCTATTAAAGCAATTCCTACTATTTTAAGAATATCAATGGCATACCTCTCCCTTCTTATTGAAATAAGAATACTGATTTGATTTTTTGAAAGAGGTTATCTACCACTGATGCAACCAGGAATAAAATATAGATAAATCCAAACAAAGTGACCCATTGGGCATATTCTTTCTTTCCCACTTGGTCAAGAATCGTGTGTAAAAAAGCGACGACTATCCCAACACCGGCAATTTTAAAAATAATCTCGACATCTAATCCCATTATTTTCTCCTCCTACACTCAAACATGAGAAATTTTCTCTACATTAATAAAATAATTAGCAGAAGTCCTGATAAAAACCCGAGGCTTTTCGCCATTCTTTCGTATTTTGCCTGTTTCTCATGCGCATCTACTTCTTCACGTTCAAGATGGGCTAATGTCAGCAAAATTTGCTTTTGTTGGGAGATGCGATCATGTCGCCCTAATGTCTCTCCGAATTGTTTCATGATTTCAAATTCACTGTTTTTCAGAGCCGTTTTCTTCCAAATGTGATTCAAGCTATTCTCCCAAGCCCTCATCACTGTCGTTTCAGTTTCTGTTAGCCGAGAAGCAAAATCAGCAAAGAATAACGAAACTGGGTGACTTAACTGAGAAGCGAGCCGTCGTGATGCCTCATGTAATGGAGTGTGGCCATACATGATTTCCGCTTCCAATGATTGCAAGGCACTCTTTAGCTGCCTTAGTTGACGCGGCCTTTCACTTAATCGTTTTGATATCTCAAATCCTACGAGAGTAGTAGCCACGATAATTAGTATTGCTCCCACTATTTTAATCATGGTCCTAATACCTCTTGCCTTCCATGTAACCGCATACCATTACCATCTTTGACAGCTTGTATATTCCCCGGTCCTGCACGCCTATTAAGTTCAACAAAACGTTCAAATATATCTAATTCAAGTAAAGGTGCCATTAACGGACGTTTTTTTATATCTTCATACGAGAAGCCGTGGGTAGTAGTAATTAACTTTATACCAGCATTAACTGCTTCTAATACGGCTTCTACATCTGCTTTGCTACCCAATTCATCGACCACAAGGACATCTGGGCTCATCGAGCGAATCATCATCATCATACCTTCAGCTTTTGGGCACGCATCTAACACATCAACACGCGGACCAAACCTCATTTGTGGTATACCATGAATACTTCCAGCTATTTCAGATCTTTCATCGACGATGCCTACTTTTTTAGCAGTTGTGTATTTATTTTCACTAGAGACCATTCTCGCTAAATCTCTAAGCAAAGTTGTCTTTCCAGTTTGTGGAGGACCGATAATAACTGTATGCATCCAACCATTCTGATAAATATGGTGAGCAACAGTTTCTGCAATCCCGATTTTTTCCTTGGCAATACGAATGTTAAAAGAAGCGACATCTCTAATCACTTTTACTTGTCCGCCTTCTAAAATAACTTTACCTGCTAGTCCGACACGGTGACCGCCCTCTATCGTGATATAACCTCTACGTAACTCTTCTTCCAAAGTATAGATAGAGAAGTGACTCATCTTATCTAATAACTGAATCGCATCCTCTTCCGTTGCTTGATAAGGTAACAAAACATAGTTACCATGTGTAACAACTTCAATCGGGCGATGAGTCCTAATCCTTATTTCCTCTATTTCTGCTAACTGACGAGTTGGTAATTGCCGTAACTGTTGTGAGATTGAACGTGGTAAAAATGCTAGAATTGTTTCCACCTCGAAAGTCCTCCCTTTCCTTTGTCTCCATAGGACTTGCTCTTTTCTACTCTCAATGTATGCAAGATGAATCTAACGTATGACCATATAGCAAATAATTATTATTAAAAGAGAGACAATAATTCACATGACAATCTATTAAAGAGGATGTGAAAATTGAGTGAGGAAATTAAAGTACTTGTCTATTCTATGTTTTTCTTTATTCCTACTAATAAATACTACGTCTGTTACGGCAGAAGGAAACAAGCCTACAAACATTATCTATATGATTGGAGACGGTATGGGGGTGGGCCAACTAGAGATAGCGCGGGAATTGGAAAGAGGCAAAGAGGGGCAATTGTTTCTAACTTCCCTCCCGTTTAGTGCCCTTGTTCAAACCTATTCGGCTAATCGAGTCGTAACTGATTCTGCTGCTGCCGGTACTGCCCTCGCAACAGGAAGCAAAACCAATAATGAAATGATCGGAGTCACGCCAGATGGCAAGGAGGTTAAAAGCATCCTCGATTTATTTAAAGAGCAAAAGAAAAAGACTGGTATCATCTCAACCAATGCCATCACGGATGCCACACCTGCCGCTTTCACAGCAAGCGTTCTTAATCGTTGGGCAAACCAGGCGGATATTGCGAAGCAACAACTCACACTCGCTCCTGATGTCATGTTAGGTGGGGGAGAAGTTTTTTATGGTCCTGCCCTGTTAGAAAAAGCAAAGAAGTTAGGTTATACCATTGTCAGAAATAGACATGATTTATTAAGCAATCAGACAGGGGATAAACTGCTTGGCCTTTTTGCTCCGTATCATCTGTCATTTAAAATAGACCGCAAATATACAGATGGCACAGAACCCAGCTTAAGCGAAATGACAAAAACAGCACTACAAAAGCTTAATAATGCAAATGGTTTCTTTTTAATGGTGGAAGGCGCAAGGA
This sequence comes from Cytobacillus kochii, assembly GCF_044790165.1. Lineage (NCBI taxonomy): Bacteria > Bacillati > Bacillota > Bacilli > Caryophanales > Bacillaceae > Cytobacillus > Cytobacillus kochii. The sequence continues at coordinate 3,082,992 of NZ_CP085254.1, forward strand.
TTGACCACGCAGCCCATTCAGCAGATATAGCAAGTGTTTGGAGAGAAACAGTAGAATTTGATGAGGCTGTGAAAACGGCTGTCGAATGGGCTCATAACCGTTCAGATACTTTGATTGTAGTTGTTGCTGATCATGAAACAATGGGTATTTCTGCGACCGAACCACTAAAGCGAAAAATGATTAAGAAAATTCAAGCTTCACCAGAATATGTGCTTGCACAAACGAAAATGGGAGAGGACGGTAAATTCATTACCTCTCAATTAGTAGACAATTTATTTAAATTTACTGGGATTTTTTTAACTGAGGAAGAAGGCATACAGCTCAATGCAAGATTAATGAACGCTCGGGGGAAAGTATACAAAAAAAATAAAGCTGCATGGGAACTCGGTAGCTTTATCTCAGAAAGATATAATACTGGTATCGTTAATCACCAAATCCGTGGCATAAGCAGTGCAGGTGGCCATACAGCCAATCCAGTTCCGTTATTTGCCTACGGTGCAGGTGCAGAACATTTTCATGGCATGTTGGATAATACAGATATCCCTAAAAAAATGGCGGAATTATTAGGTTATCAATGGGAATAATGATGGAAAGTATAGGTGGGGAATTCCCACCTTTATCTTTAAGATGGTTGAATAAAATTTTACTCACTTTTTTATACAGTAAACCAATTAGGTTTATAAGTCTTACTCGTTATTTTCTTTTATTGTAAACTTCGACTTACTATAGCCTCTCTTTGGAAGTCATTTTTAAGGTTGAAACGTAAAAAAGACATCTGAGAATCATCTCAAATGTCTTTATTAGTAAATCAAGTAGCCGCTGTTGCCGCCGATTTATATGGAGTTTCATACCTGCTCCACCAGGTGGGTGCTTGCAATAATCTTCCTAACGTCCTAAACAATGTAGGCATGTTATTTCAATTATGATCTTAAGCTCCCTCAATTAACGTAAAGGTTGAAACTTCATATACAAACGAACAACGCAGCAAGTTGATTATTATATTACTATAAGATCACGAAAATAACAAGTCATCAAACTCAAAAATTAAGCACGAGATACGTAAGAAGCATCTGTTGTGTTAATAATAAGCTTATCACCTTGGTTCACAAAGAATGGTACTTGCACACTTAAGCCTGTTTCTAAAATGGCTGGTTTTGTACCACCAGAGGCCGTATCACCTTTGATGCCAGGTTCTGTTTCAGTTACTTCGAGTACTACCGTATTTGGCAATTCAACACCTAATGTTTCACTTTGATATAAAATAATGGAAACTTCCATATTTTCTTTTAAGAACTTCAATTCATATTCAATTGCTGAAGCACTTAATTCAATTTGATCATAAGATTCTGTATCCATAAAGACGTGTTGATCACCATTAGCATATAAATATTGCATTTTACGATTATCAATTTGTGCTTTAGCTACTTTTTCACCCGCACGGAATGTTTTTTCTTGAATAGCTCCTGTACGTAGATTACGTAATTTTGAACGAACAAACGCCGCACCTTTACCTGGTTTCACGTGTTGGAAATCTATTACACGCCAAATCCCATTATCTACTTCAATGGTTAAACCTGTTTTAAAATCATTTACTGAAATCATGCAAAAAGTTCCTCCTACTATTCACTCATTAAAGAATAACTAATTCTTTTGTTGATGTATTAAGGTTTTCATTACCCTCTTTAGTTACAATCGTATCATCTTCAATTCTAACACCACCGATGCCTGGTAAATATATACCCGGTTCACAAGTAACAACCATTCCTGGTTCTAATACGATGTCAGATTTAAAAGAGAGCCCTGGTCCTTCATGGACTTCTAAGCCAATACCGTGACCGGTAGAATGACCAAAATATTCACCATAGCCTTTTTCTGAAATATAGTCTCTCGTTAAAGCGTCAGCTTGCTTTCCAGTAATTCCAGCTTTAATCCCTTTCATACCACGTAACTGTGCTTCTAAAACAATATCGTATACTTCTTTCATCTTATCACTTGGTTGACCGACAGCAACGGTTCTTGTTATATCGGAAACGTATCCATTATATAATGCACCAAAGTCAATTGTAACAAGCTCGCCTTTTTCGATAACTTTCTCACTCGCTACACCATGAGGTAATGCACCACGGACACCTGAAGCAACAATCATATCAAACGAAGATGAAGTTGCTCCTTCTTTTCTCATAAAAAATTCTAATTCATTTGCGACTTCTATTTCTGTCTTACCAGGTTGAATAAAGTTAAGAATATGAGAAAAAGCGCTATCCGCTATTTTCGCGGCTCCCTTTAATATCTTAATCTCTGATTCATCCTTTATCAAGCGTAACTTTTCAATTTCGCCTGATACAGGAATTAATTCAGCATCAATTGTTTCATTAAAAGTTTGGTAAGAAGCATATGTAACATAATCTTTTTCAAATCCTAATTTCTTAATACCTAATTGCTTTACGATTGTTGCCACTTCTTCAGGTATGGTTCCTTTATGTTGCACAACCGTATATCCAGTACATTGCTTGCTAGCTTGCTCAGTATAACGAAAATCAGTAATGAACAATGCATCGTTTTGGCTAATTAAAACAGCACCAGCAGACCCTGTAAAATGAGAAACATACCGTCTGTTATAAGCACTCGTAATCAAAATAGCATCAATACCTACTTGATCAAAACTATTTCTTATTTTATCTATCTTTGTCATAACTTCTACTCTCCCTCTTATTCATCTGTTAATGCAAATAAAGCAAGCTCATAGCCTTTCATTCCTAAACCAACAATTTGCCCCTGTGTTACTGCTGCCATGACGGAATGATGTCTGAATGATTCTCTTTTATGCACATTGGATATATGTACTTCAATAACAGGGACATCAATGGCTGCAATGGCATCACGAATAGCAATACTATAGTGAGTAAATGCTCCTGGATTAAATATAATACCTTCATATTTCCTATTCGCCAGTTGGATTTGATCAATGATTACGCCTTCGTGATTGGATTGCACACAAGTAAGCGCAACATTTCTTTGTTCAGCTATTTGTTTTAAATTATGTTCAAGCGACTCTAATGTGTCCGAACCGTATATCCCTGGTTCACGTTGGCCTAGAAGATTCAAATTCGGTCCATTGATGAGCAATATTTTTTTCATGGCGCCACTCCTACGAATACTGAAATATTCAATATGGCTATTTTATCACAAAATAGAGAACACTCACTATAATAAAGCAAATAAAAGCAATCAATCTTCTAACAATTTAAGCTTCTTCTGTTTCTTGTGCTTCTTTCATCTTTTGTTGTTCTTCATTTTCATATGAAATGGAATAACCAACAAATACACCATACAATAAATATAAGCAAACAGATGTAATAATTGTATTTATTTTCAAATCTCCTACAGGGGCAATATTAGGAAACATCGGATTTAGGACAAAAAAAACAAGGGCAAATAAAACAAGTCCATAAAGGGCACCAAACCACATTTTCTTGAACCTTCTCATTGTCCAATAATAAATATAAGCGGCTACAACTGAAACAGCTCCAATTAAAATAATCGAAATCACTGTTCCAAGCCAACCATCCTTCCAATCACCTATTGTCCATGGTTCTAAAATGACTCTTGGTCCTACTTCTGTTAAATTAAGGACATAAGCGATGTAACCAATCGTACTCCAAAAAACACCTCCGACAAATCCAGTGATAAAAGTTAAAGATGTCATTGATAATGGTTGTTCCCGTTCGTTTTGTTCTAATTCATGTTTATCACTCATATGATTCACCTCCGTGCTTATTATGTCCAAAGCAGGTAGAAACCATTGCATCTTTCATAAAATTGTTAAAATCCGTATTTTTTTCTTGTTTTTTATCTATTTGTAGAGGGTTTCACAGTGAAAATAGAGAAATTTATATATAAAATCTTATTGATTGTACAAGATAGTCTAAGATAATATTTTTCTTATAAAAGTACTGCTTGAAATCTCAAATATTGGGTAAGATAACTTTAAAAGGGTACGATAAATTGGTTTTTTGCTCTTTCGAAGTTTAAAAGCTTACAAATATGCTCATCATGCTCATAGGGAGGTGGCTTTCTTGAAGAATCGGAAATCCTTATATATTTTTGGCGCACTTATTTTACTTGCAATGATTGGGCTTGGTTCTCAATTAATTAAAGACCCAGCCGGATTATTTCGAGGTATAGCCATTATGGCGCTTGTTGGGGTCGTCATCTATTTTGTCGTCCAGAAACTTAGCGGGTCATCAAGTCCCAATAAGAGTGAGCGAAAAGCATTTGCGCAAGCCGCTAAAAAGTCAAAAAAACGTTTTAAAAATAAAGAGAATCAAACTTCTTCAAACCGAAGAAGTAAGCCAGTCACTTTAACTTCTATAAAAAAATCAAAAAGAAATACCTCTGTACATCTAACAGTCATTGAAGGAAAAAAAGGCAAAAAGAAAAATCGGGCTTCTTTATAAGAGCTCCGATTTTTTTAATGTCAGATTGCGTTATTTGAGACATTTTAGGCTAATTTTCAATAAGTCCATGTGGCAAGAAATTCCTTCGCTCTTTCCCTCCCTAGTTTCAGTAAATCTCTCTTCCCTTCTTCAGTTAACTCAAACTCTGTTGCTAATACTCCTTCTGTAGGAACAAAAATAACATTCTGTTCATGACTTCTCGAAATATAACGGGAATCATGAGCATCCTTCATAGTTTCAAATAATGCTTCAAACATTTGAATTGCATTCTTGATTCTTCTTGGTGGTTGTTCATTATTATTAATACTCAATTTCACCCCGAGAACCGGTCTCGTTTTCTTTACATTATCTTTATCAAACAACCACATAGGGAAGTTACTTAAGACACCACCGTCCACCATTAAATTATTACGCTTGCCACGACCACCGATTTTCACAGGTTCAAAAAAATAAGGCATACTACAACTCATCCTCACTGCCTTGGCTACGGAAAAACGATTCGGGTCAATTTGGTATTTCGGTAAGTCATCTGGAAGCACGAGTAATCTCCCATTCGTTAAATCTGATGCAATAATGCGTAGAGAAAGCGGGGGAACGTCTGCAAATGTACGGATCCCCCTTGCTGCTAATCGAGCTTCTATCCACTTTTCTAATTCATTTCCCTTATATAATCCCAAACTCCAAAATAGAAATATCCATTTTGCTACAGCAATAGGAATAAGTGATTTTCTACTATCTAAAAACACTTTTAAATCCAAATCATCCATCATTCTTTCTATCTCATCACTTGAATAGCCTGCGATAATTAATGCAGATATAATTGACCCGGCACTCGTTCCAGCCACACGTTTGAATTGGAAACCTTGTTTTTCTATTTCCGCAAGAGCACCAATTAGAGCGAACCCTTTAATGCCCCCTCCTGAAAAAACACCATCGATTTCCATGTATACAATCACCCCATTCTAATTTGCATACACCCTTTTGCAAAAAGAAAAAGCATTATAATACATTTGTAATCACTTGAGCTTGGCAATAGTCCGATTTTTGCGAAAATCAAAAAACTGACAGTTGTTCATAAAAGAACTCGGTAAATCCCCTATTAAACGGACTACTCTTTTCAGGACAATATGTTGAAGCTAATGAAGATGACAGTGAAATTAATTGTTAAGTCCCTAGGAAGAAGAAGTGTTGAGGGGAGTTTTCATGTGGATGATTAGAATTTCTGGTGGTGCTGGCATTCTTTTTTATCCCACGTTTTATGATCAGCGTAGGCAGGAATTTTTATATTCATGAAGGCCGATGAAACTCTTTTGTTCTGCTATCTATGGCGATTACACTTTTGATGTACGAGCCATTCTCTTTTGCTTCGTTATCTTTGACCTAGTTATACGCACACTCCCTTTTGCCATAGACTATCTTTCCATTTTTAACTAAATATGTTCAAGCAAACGATCTTATGTCAATTGTACGTGAACTCCAACTAGAACCGTCTAGCGACCGCTCCTGATTATACAGACAGAAAAAAAGCATGAACAAATTCGCTAGATAATTTGCTCATGCTTGTATTTTTATTTAGTGAGCTCGGCTCGCTTTCCTTTCAGTCTTGCTACTTATAATCCACATTTTAATTGTGCATTACAATTGGTGCATGTATTACAGCCACCGATTTCTTCCACTTTCCCTTGACGGCAGACAGGGCAAGTGTTACCAACTTCAGATCCAATAGTGACATCAGTTGAACGTAAGTCATTGATGGTATCAACAAGGACAACATGCTGTTTAGTGGATGATTTCTTCTCTAAGGCTTCTTCTTCAAAAGAATTTTCTTCAGCTTTTAAAGTTAATACTTGAGAGTCTCTTGAGCCATCCACGTATACAGTGCCACCTTTTGCTCCACCTTTGTATAAACGCTCATACACCTTTTGCACTTGTTCTACACTATAACCTTTAGGCGCATTCACTGTTTTACTTATGGAACTATCAATCCAACGTTGAATCACACATTGCACGTCAGCATGCGCTTCCGGAGCTAAATCCATTGCAGCAATAAACCAGTTTGGTAAATTTTCAGGATCAGCCTCTGGGTGACGATCTAAATATTCTTGAACAATGTCTGCTTTTACTTCAATGAATTTACCAAGGCGACCACTTCTAAAATAAGAGAATGAGAAATATGGTTCTAATCCAGTAGAAACACCAACCATTGTCCCTGTTGAACCTGTAGGAGCAACTGTTAATAAATGGGAATTACGAATACCCGTTTCTAGAATTGCCTGTTTGATATCAGCCGGCATCTTTTCCATATAGCCTGTTTCGATAAAGGCTTTTCTTAAGCGGTTCGTTTCCTCTGTTGTTTCTCCGTTTAAGAATGGGAAGCTACCTTTTTCTTTAGCGATTTCTACTGACGCACGATAAGCCGTTGTTGCAATCGTTTCAAACACTTGGTCAATTAATACATTACCTTCTTCTGAGCCATACTCTGTTTCACAATAAATTAATAAATCATGCAGACCCATGACACCTAAGCCAACTCGACGTTCACCCAAAGCTTGTTTTTTATTGTCTTCAAGGAAATAAGGTGTAGCATCGATGACATTATCTTGCATACGTACGCCAATCTCAACAGTTCTTGCCAACTTTGCGAAATCAACTGTCTTATTTTCCTTGTCAGCCATTTCAGCTAAGTTCACTGCTGCTAGGTTACAAACACTGTAAGGAGCTAATGGCTGTTCGCCACAAGGGTTTGTTGCTACTACCTTTTGGCCATAGCTTTTCGCATTGGTCATATCATTGGCGTTATCAATGAAGAAGATACCTGGTTCAGCTGAATAAGTTGCGCAAATATTGATCAAGTTCCAAAGCTCTTTTGCTTTAATTTTACGATATACACGAACACCGTGACCTAACTTTTCCCATTCACGCACATCGCCAACTTCATGCCATTGCTTGTTGTAGTTGTCCATCTGCTCACGATCGTAACTCTCTACATCTGGGAAACGAAGTTCATATTCACCATCATTTTCAACTGCTTCCATAAACTCCTTCGTTAAACAAACTGAAATATTCGCCCCAGTAAGGAATTCAGAATTATGAACAGCATATGTTCCACCTATTAATAGTTTTTCTTCTGCATCTTTAATGATTTTCTCATTAAATCCACCTAAACCTGGAATGGTTTTATAATTAATTATTCCTTGATACATGGCAATCTCTTGCTCTGTAAATGGAGTGAATTTTAGTTTTTCCTTAGCGTAACGTTTAATTGTCTCATCTTCCGTATTTTCAAGTAAGAAACGAAGAATTCTTGGATTTTGCATTTTAGAAATAATAAATTCAATAATATCAGGATGCCACGTTAACTACCGTCCCTTTCAGGATATTTACACTGCTCTTAGCAGTCGGACTAGACTATATCATCACCCTTTATAGGGGCCGGGCGCTATTTGAGAGTTTATTGTTGGGGCTCACTCTCTAGTCGTTGAACCTTCACCACTACCTATGCCCAGTGGCGCTTGGCTGCGGATTGTCCCATGCAAAACATTTTTTATAGCGTTCACGCTCACCGTTGCCAGTCACGTTGTAGCAGTTTTGCCTTTAACAGGATATCCCCGCAATTCACCCGATTTTCTAGTCATTCATTGGTTTGAATGACGCGGACTACAGCATCAATTAATCCGCTAACATTATCATCTGCGCACCTCTTCTTGAACCACCTTGTTCAACGAGATGTGTTAACTTCGCAATATCATCTAACCAAGAAACAGAACCGGAAGATTTCCCATTCACTCCTTTCGCTAGTGTATTACGCGGTCTTAATGTCGAACCATTCGTTCCAACACCGCCACCTCTAGACATGATTTCCATGACTTGTTTACGATGCTCTGAGATACCTTCACGAGAATCTTGTACAAACGGCATTACATAGCAATTAAAGTATGTAACCTCAGTATCAGCACCGGCACCATACAAGACACGACCAGCTGGAATAAAGTTCAAATCAGCTAATTCCTGATAAAACTTCTCAAACCATTCATTCTGTTTTTCTTCAGTCTTCTCAACCGAAGCTAATCCTGTGGCATTGCGTTTAGCAATTTGCTCGTAAAACACTTCTAACGGCTTCTCTATAACGTCTAAAGAACGTACAATGATTCCCGTTTCTATCTCTTCTTGTGTATCGAGTACACCGCGATAATCTTGTTCAACTTGTACAACTGCTTTTTTATTTTCCCAATCAATCTCTACAATGTACCCTAAACCTCGCGCAGGAAACTTCGGATCCTCCTTAATCGTTAGAACAACAAAGTCACCTTCAGATAACGTTACTTTTTCTGTATCTTTAAATGTATATCTATCAAGCATAACTAGGCGGGAAACACCTTTATGGGTTAATTTCATCTCTGGAGTAATAGGATGCACTTGTGGAAATAAGCGGATGTCCTCATTTAACCTCTCAACATTTAACTTTAATTCTTGTCCTACAGCAACAGACATTACGACAACTCCTTCAATCATTAAAAATTTACTTCTCTTTATGTTTACATCGTATATGCTTTTATATTGTTTTTAGAGAATACCCTTACGTTATCATAAATAAACCTCGATAATCAATATATAGTACCTACTTTATAAAATATAACACTATATATTGTGTTATTTTTATTTTGTCAAATGCAAGAAAGAGGATAAACACTCGAAAACAAGAGCAATTATTTATTTAAGTTAATAAAATAAATGATTTTCACCAATTTTACGACTTGCACTTTAAATCGTTTCTCGCAAATCTAGTAGACAAAACAATTCGACTCTACTCTTTTAAAAAAAAGAGCGAGTCGAAAAAAATTTATTATCGTTTATATGTCCATTCATCATTTTCATATCTTTCTTTTGCCAGCTTTTCAACATAAGTTATTTCTTCTGCACTAAGCTCGTAAGGTTCTAGAATGATGTCAAGTCCTTCTTCAAACCCCTTTTTAAAAGCCACTACTGCTTCTTCATATGTAATTGTGCGATCCGTCAGTTCATTTATCGCTACCGCTTTACTACTAAATGCTCTTTGCATTCTTTCTTTCACGCGATCGTTTGAATATTTAAACAGACTAAATAATTTATCCTCATCTAAATCAAGTAAGATGGATCCATGTTGTAGAATCACACCTTTTTGCCGTGTTTGGGCGCTACCTGCTACTTTACGACCTTCTACAACTAATTCATACCAGCTTGGTGCATCAAAACAAACGGATGAACGAGGATTCTTTAGCATTTCTTTTTCTTCCTTTGAACGAGGTACAGCAAAGTATGCTTCTAAGCCTAGTTGTTGAAAACCTCGTAATACCCCTTCTGAAATCACACGATAAGCCTCAGTAACTGTTTTCGGCATTTGTGGATGTTCTTCAGGAACAATTACACTATAAGTCAGCTCATGTTCATGCAGAACCCCACGTCCACCTGTAGGCCTACGAACAAAACCTAATCCATTTTCCTTTACAGCTTCAAGCTTAATTTCCTTATCAACTTTTTGAAAATACCCGATAGATAGTGTGGCTGGGTTCCAACCATAGAAACGAATCACTGGTGGCATTTTCCCTTCGCTATTCCAATCTAATAAAGCTTCATCTAAAGCCATATTAAATGATGGAGAACCCATACCTGAATGGATAAATCGCCATACTTCCTTCCCCATAATAACCCTCTTTTACATCTATTTTTAGTAAACGTTTAAGCGTATTTTAGTCTATCAAAATTCGACCAGAAAAAAAAGCCATACATTCTTCTTTCCATATAGTCTTAAAAAATGATTTGTCCTTACAACTGATGAAGCATTAAAAAGATGAGCGCTTAATGGAAAGATTTTTTACCTTTCTAAATGTGCAAAAAAAGCGGGCTTCATTAAGTTTTCATTACAATTTTCTCGTTCTTGTCCTTTACTAAACCTATGAAAAACTTATATAATATATCTTGGCGTAAGCAATGTTTGAAAGGAGCAAATATTAATTGTCTACTCTATATTTTTTATTAATTATAATCGGTGCTATTATTGTTTACACAGTAATCACAAGGTTGTATCAAAAGAGAATTGTAAAAACATTATCAGAACAAGAATTCAGAGAAGGATATCGTAAAGCGCAATTGATTGATGTCCGAGAACCAAATGAATATGAAGGTGGCCATATTTTAGGTGCCAGAAATATTCCCTTATCTCAGTTAAAAACAAGACTTGTTGAACTTCGTCAAGATAAGCCTGTTTATTTATACTGCCAGAGCGGAATGAGAAGCGGTAGAGCGGCTCAACTATTGTATCGGAAGGGATACAAAAATCTTTCTCATTTACAAGGCGGCTTCAAAAAATGGGGCGGAAAAATTAAATCTAAAAAATAAATCTCTCATACCACCCGACTTAAAACGGGTGGTTTATTCTCATTCGTCATGATGCCTCTATTCCCTCTAAACTACATATTACTAACCACGTTAGACCATTTATATCATACGTAAAGAGTCCCAATATACTTATCTTTTTTATTTAGAAGAATAAGATCCGTTCTTAATCTACAATTATAAACTCCTGTTAGGGGTGATTTTCGCAAAAAAAACGCGAACAAATACACATAAATGAATTTGTTCACGTTTTATTTAGACCTCGTACATATTTGTAAGAGGGCGTTTTATATTAGTCCTTTTGATAACGTAATACTGGCTTTCTTGCTGCTAGCGTCTCATCTAAACGGCCAATTACTGTCGTGTGTGGCGCTTCTTGGACGACCTCAGGGTTTTCCTCAGCTTCCTTGGCAATCTGAAGCATCGCATCAATAAAGCTGTCGAGTGTTTCTTTAGATTCAGTCTCTGTTGGTTCGATCATCATACACTCTTCAACATTTAACGGGAAGTAAATAGTCGGTGGATGATAACCGAAATCAAGCAAACGCTTCGCGATATCAAGCGTGCGTACACCTAATTTTTTCTGGCGTTTTCCACTTAATACAAACTCATGTTTACAATGTTTATCATATGGTAAATCGAATGCTGGTGCTAGCTTACGCATCATATAATTAGCATTAAGTACTGCATTTTCAGTAACAGCTTTCAAACCATCTGGACCCATAGAACGAATATACGTATAGGCACGGACATTGATACCGAAGTTACCGTAATAAGGCTTGACTCTTCCAATTGACTGTGGACGGTCATAATTAAATGTATAACCTTCTTCTGTTTTCACTAAGATTGGTTTAGGCAAATAAGGAATTAAGTCTTCTTTTACCCCAACAGGACCTGATCCAGGTCCTCCTCCACCATGGGGACCAGTAAATGTTTTATGCAAATTTAAATGAACAACGTCAAATCCCATATCTCCCGGTCTTGCTTTAGATAAAACGGCATTTAAGTTGGCTCCATCATAATAAAGTTTCCCGCCTGCTCCATGGACTATTTCTGCCATTTCTAGAATATTTTCTTCAAACAAACCTAACGTATTAGGGTTTGTTAGCATAAGAGCAGCTGTATCATCTCCTACCACTCTCCTCAAATCTTCTAAATCTACTAAGCCTTGATCATTAGACTTAACTGTTAAGGTTTCGAAGCCCGCCACAGTTGCCGAGGCAGGGTTTGTACCATGAGCTGAATCTGGAACAATAACTTTTGTACGGTTAAAATCACCGTTTGCTTCATGATAGGCACGAATCATCATCAACCCAGTCCATTCGCCATGGGCACCTGCTGCCGGTTGTAGAGTGACTTCGTCCATTCCTGTGATCTCAATTAAATGCTCTTGTAAATCATATAACAACTCCATTGCACCTTGAACAGAGCTTTCGTCCTGTAATGGGTGTAAATGAGCAAAGCCGTTATAGCGTGCTACATTCTCATTTACTTTAGGATTATATTTCATCGTACAAGACCCAAGCGGGTAAAAACCAGAATCTACTCCGTGATTACGCTTAGATAAAGCTGTATAATGACGCATAATATCAAGTTCAGATACTTCAGGTAGATCCGCGTCCTCTTGACGGATATATTCAGCTGGGAGCAAATCAGATAATTCTACTTCTGGAATATCCATCTCGGGAAGGCTATAGCCGATTCTCCCTGGTTTACTTAGCTCAAAAATGAGCGCCTGGTTTTCGTTATGCACGGTAATCCCCCATTTCTGCCACAAATGTATCAATTTCGTCTTTTGTTCTTAGCTCTGTTACAGCAATAAGCATATGATGAGCTAATTCACTATAATCTCTGCCTAAATCATAACCACCAATAATATTCTTTTTCAGTAATGCTTGATTTACCTCACGAACTGGACGATTACACTTAATAATAAACTCGTTGAATGAACCGCCATCAAAAGTAATTTCAAAGCCTGCACTTCTAAATTGTTCTTTCGCATAATGCGCCTTTTGAATATTATCTATCGCCATTTGTTTGACACCGTTTCTACCCAAGGCTGTCATTGCAACAGATGCGGCTAGTGCATTTAAAGCTTGGTTTGAACATATGTTAGATGTAGCTTTATCCCTACGAATATGTTGCTCTCTTGCTTGAAGTGTGAGCACGAATCCACGTTGTCCGTTCTCATCAACCGTTTGCCCCACTAAACGTCCAGGTACTTTCCTCATGAGTTTCTTTGTCACGGCAAAGTAACCACAGTGAGGACCACCAAAAGCTGTTGGAATACCAAAAACTTGCGCATCGCCAGCAACGATATCTGCACCAAATTTTCCTGGAGGTGTTAGCGCTCCTAAGGATAGTGGGTTACTTGATACAACAAATAAGGATTTATGAGCATGGATAATTTCTTCTAATTCTGCAAGTGGCTCCACTCTTCCAAAAAAGTTAGGATATTGCACGACTACTGCGGCAATGTCATCACCAATCATTTCTTTTAGTGCGCTCATATCTGTTAATCCATCTTTGTGTGGGATTTCAACTACATCGATGTATTGGCCTTTTGCATAAGTCTCAATTACAGCTTTGGATTCAGGATGTACTGTGCTTGAAATCAATACTTTTTTACGCTTCGTATGTCCAGTTGCTAACATAGCAGCTTCCGCAAGTGCCGTTCCACCATCATACATAGATGAGTTTGCTACATCCATTCCTGTTAGTTCAGATATCATTGTCTGAAATTCAAAAATCGCTTGCAACTCACCTTGGGAAATTTCCGGTTGGTATGGTGTATAAGCAGTATAGAACTCTGAACGAGATAACACGTGATCAACAATAACTGGCATATAGTGATCGTAAACACCTGCACCTAAAAATGAAGTATTTGTTTTTAAATCTGCATTTTTTTGTGATAGAAGCATCAATTCTTTCATTAAAGCAGATTCCGTTTTAGCTGGTTTAATATTATATTCCCTTTTAAAACGAACGCTTTCAGGAATATCACTAAATAAATCATCAATTGTTTTGACTCCGATTGCTTCAAGCATTTCTTTTTGATCAGAATCAGTCATCGGTAAATAACGGTGTTTCATCGCTTCTCTCCCCCTGATTAGTTAGTTCTTTTTCTCTTTTTTATAAAACGGTGTGGCAATTACTTTGGCACGGACACGCTTATTACGAACTTCAACTTCCACTTCAGAATCTAGCGCTGTGTATGGACTGTCCAGAAGTGCTAAGCCGATATTTTTCTTTAAAGTAGGAGATTGTGTACCCGTAGTAACTTCACCAATCCGTTGGTCGTCAGCATAAACTGCATAACCATGACGAGGAATCCCACGTTCAATCATTTCAATCCCAACAATTTTTCTACTTAACCCATTTTCTTTTTGTGATTTTAATGCCGCTTTTCCAATAAAATCTTCTTCTTTGTTCACTTTTACGGCAAAGCCAATACCTGCTTCAAGCGGAGAAATTTCAGAAGACAACTCTTGACCATATAAGGCTAAATTGGCTTCGAAGCGAAGGGTATCTCGGGCACCTAGACCACAAGGAAGAACTCCATCTTCTTTTCCTGCTTCTAAAATCGACTGCCATAAAAAGACTGCATCCTCATTTTGACAATAAATTTCAAAACCATCTTCACCGGTATAGCCAGTTCTCGATACTAATGCATTTTTGCCATTTATATTTACTGTTTGGTTAAATTTAAAAAATCCAATTTCACTTAAATCAACATCTGTAATCTTCTGTAAAACAACCTCAGCCATAGGACCTTGCAAGGCCAATTGTGACATATCCTCTGAAAGGTTTTTAAGTTCAACCTTTCCTTCTAAATGATTTTGTAACCATTGATAATCTTTTTCGATATTAGCTGCGTTTACGACTAAAAGGTATTCATCTTCAGTCATTTTATAAATAAGCAAATCATCCACAGTTCCACCATTTTCATAACACATTGCTGTATATTGTGCGCCAAACGTTTTTAGTTTCGCGACGTCATTTGTCATCATTTTCTGAAGATAACGTAAACTATCTTGACCTTTAACCTCAATTTCTCCCATATGGGATACATCAAACAGACCCGCTTTAGTACGTACCGCTTCATGTTCTTCTTTAATACTAGAAAATTGAACAGGTAGAGCCCATCCACCAAAATCAATCGTTTTTCCACCATACTCTTGATAAATGTCATGTAGTGGTGTTTTCTTCAACTGTGACATTCACTCATCCTCCTTTATATTTCTGTTTTTTTCTAAGATGAATATTTGCATACTAGCCATAGAAGTACTTGGCTTCTCGCCAAATGCTACGACGAAAGCTAAACGCTTTCCACTTTAACCCATTAAAGAAGCTAAGTTTTCTAAAGCACACAAAAAAGGACAGAGAATCTCCTCAAAACCGATCATTTGAGCAGATTCTCTGTCCTTTCACCTGAGAGTTTACGGCGATATTGCAGCCTTTCCCCTTTGGTGGCTCGCTTATTACCTTGAGCTCTCTCCAGAGTTGCGTCAAGCAAGTGTTCTTTTGCCTGAGAGATTCACAATACGATGATTGTTTGCTCCTTCGGCGCTGCAGCACTGCAGTCTCTCCCCTTGCTATCATTCGCGTTTATAATTTTTTCCATTTTTGCACATACTATAATTAACTGCTTTAGAGAGTCGAAGCTTACAAAGACGTATTGTACGTATTTGCAGATTTAGCGTTGAAAATTCACAACTTTCAAAGCTACTTACATCCTACCATCCTATCATTATTTGAGCAATATTTTTATTTAAAAATCTCATGTTTTTTCAACAAGACTTAAGCTTAATACGAACATTATCTTAGAAATTTAAAATAACGTTCGTACAAAAAGGAGAGAGCAAATGACTTTACAAATAAATTTTGATGCAACTTGGCAAGATGAATTTCAAAATCGTATTGATAATGATGGACCATGGGGAAACTGGGATTTATTCAAGCTTACCATTGAGGTTGAGAATCAAACGGTCATCCCTGCGTTTGATGGACTGCAAGTAGACAAACATTTATCAAACCTCACCCCACTACCACATCAACTAGAGGTTGCCGAACAAGTAGTGGAAAACATGCATGGTAAAGCAATTCTAGCTGATGAAGTCGGATTAGGGAAGACGATAGAAGCAGGGTTAATATTAAAAGAATACATGATCAGAGGGCTTGTAAAGAAAGCACTCATCCTTGTACCCGCTTCCTTAGTGTCTCAGTGGGCAATTGAATTAAACAGTAAGTTCTTCATCCCAGCTGTCGCTCAAAAAAAGAGCTATGTGTGGGAGCAATGTGATGTCGTCGTATCATCAATCGACACAGCAAAAAGAGAACCACATAGGAGTTTAGTCTTTGAACAAAACTATGATTTGATTATTATTGATGAAGCGCATAAATTAAAGAATAATAAAACGAAAAACTATGAATTTGTACAGTCTTTAAAAAAGAAATTTTGCTTACTCCTTACAGCAACACCTATACAAAATCGAATTAGTGAGATCTTTAATCTTGTTTCTTTGTTAAAACCAGGTCACTTAGGAACAGAAACATCTTTTTATGAAAAATACAAAAAAAATGCACGCTCTCTCGATGATGATGAAGGTTTAAAGGAACTAGTCAATAAAGTAATGATTCGTAATCGTAGACAAGATACGGGTATTGAATGGACAAAAAGACATGTTGAAACCGTTCCCATCCATTTCTCAAAAGAAGAAAGAGCCTTATATGATGCGATTTCTTCCATGCACAGAGAAGGTAATTGGA
Source organism: Cytobacillus kochii (assembly GCF_044790165.1). Lineage (NCBI taxonomy): Bacteria > Bacillati > Bacillota > Bacilli > Caryophanales > Bacillaceae > Cytobacillus > Cytobacillus kochii. The sequence continues at coordinate 3,099,590 of NZ_CP085254.1, forward strand.
TGACTGATAGCCAATTTTCACTTATGACTTTACAACGTGAAGCATGTAGCAGTCGCGAAGCGGTATTTTACACTTTAAGAAATATGTTAAAGAAACAGGAACAACCCTCAGTTGCCTTTCAGCAAAAAATGGAAGAGTTAATTGGGTTAGTAGAAAATATCCAACAAAATGCAAAAGCACAAAAAGCATTAGAGATCATTCAACAAATCAATGATAAAGTCATTATTTTTACAGAATATCGTGCCACACAGCTATTTCTACAATGGTTTTTAAAACAGCATAACATTACGTCTGTTCCTTTTCGCGGTGGTTTCAAACGTGGGAAGAAAGATTGGATGCGCGAGTTATTCCAAAACCATGCCCAGGTGTTAATTGCCACAGAAGCAGGCGGTGAGGGGATCAACCTACAATTCTGTAGTTATATCATTAACTTCGATCTTCCTTGGAATCCGATGAGACTTGAACAACGTATAGGTAGAATTCACCGTCTTGGACAAAAAAACGATGTCCATATTTATAACTTCGCCACAAAAGATACGGTAGAAGAACATGTACTCAAACTATTGTATGAAAAAATCCATCTCTTCGAAAAAGTGATTGGCGAATTGGATGATATTTTAACTAAACTACAATTTGGCAGTATTAATGATCACCTAATTGATATTTTCGGGCAATCGGCTTCAGAAGGAGAAATGCGCATAAAAATGGATAATTTAACATCTATGATTGAATTTGCTGAGTCCGTAAAGGAGGAAAATCAACATGCAGCAACATGAAATCCACCATTTTCTATTAAGATACTTTCATGCCAATCATTGTGAAATCCTTGAAAATAAACCAGGCTATTTAGTCATTCAGTTGACAGTAGAATTAGACAAGGAATTAATGAACCGTCCCTTTTATTGGCATTATTTAGAGAAAACAGGCGGTGTTGCAAACCCTATGGAACTTACACTTATAACCAACCCGTCCTTAGCACCAGATGATATAAAGGGAGAGATTATTCACTTTGGATCACCTCGCTTGCATCAAATTTTTCAATCGACGAAAAACTTGGCTGGTTATATCCGTCTGTATGAAAATTACGAGGCCCCACCAGGAACGCAAACTGCCTTACGTCCTTGGCTAGGGCTAAATCTACGGATATCCTATCAATGTGATCGTAAAAAAGATTTGTTCAAGTCAATCGGCTTGCACTTAATTAACGGGCAGATGGTTGAACAATTCCATGATAAGCTCCTTCATTTATCACTTACTCCTAAAATACCAGACTTTAGCTTTACATTGTCACCATTTATCAAGCCTCAAAGTGGTGTGATGCGTGTGGCGAATTTTTTACAGTCGGAAATTGAAAAGGAAGATCACACATGGGCAGATGAAGCACGACTAAGATGGCAAAAGGACCTGCAATTATTAGAAAGATTCTATGAAGATGCGGATGAAAAAGGAGAAAGCTTCGAAAACGAAATGACTGCATTACAAGAGCAATATGAACCCCAAGTTCATATTTCTATTGTTAATGGTGGATTATTTTATTTAACAGATGAAGCGATTAGTTAAGCATTAACTAACGTGGACGACTCATGAGATTGCTTAAGGGAACATTTTCTAAGTACCTATGCTTAACCATACTGCTAGCGTATTCCTCATTTTTCTTTTTACAACGGTGGCACCAATATTCTTATCGATACTAAAAAAATATGAACAAACCCAACAATGGGGTTTGTTCATATTTTTTGTTGATTGTCGTTTGATTAATGATTTCTTTTTTTCGTTCCTTTCATTCCGTAAAACAAAAGATAAGGTACAATTCCAAACCACCTAAATAAAACAGGCGCTTTTTCTTGCTTTCTTTCTATTCTTTGTTTCTTTCTCTCAGACTTTGGTTGTTCCATATATTGAACGAATGTCTGAGTAATAAACTTGACATAATCATTAGAATTCATCTGGCATCCCTGCTTTTTTAGCTACTAGTCTTTCCCATTCATAAACCATTTATTCCTATTATTTTCTCTCGATTTCTATCCATTTGACCACTTCTCTTTCAATCAATGAATAATACGCAATCGCTTCTACGTTCGCAACACCGTTTATTTGTACTTCCAGAATGATTTTGATGAGGTTTCCTTCTTGATCTTCTAAATCATAATAAACCGTTCCATGATTGAATGAATACTCCCCTTCTATTGGTAGCTCACCATTCAAATGAAATTGTTCATCTAAATAAATAATAGATTGTTTAAAATAGTACTCCTGTTGTAAAAGGATACTACTTAATTTCAAGATTCTTTTTTCTCTTATTAAAAAATCTGCTTGAATGGTAATCACAAAAGAAAACAAAACAATGAGGATTAATACAAAAGGATAAAAGAGTCCCTTTTCATTCATCTTCTTCGTCACCGTTTGTACGCCTTATTTTCATTTGATAAAAAGAAGACCGATACTCTTTTTGGAAAATATTTTTATAAATAAGCACCATGTTATCTTCCTTCACCTCAAATTGAACGGATTGAAGCTTTTGTAACACAACTTCATGCCCTGCCCCATTCACACGCCTTCTTAACTTATCACCATATTTTTCATAGCTAATAGATTGATTGTCTATTAATAAAATGAGCACTCCTCGATTATCTAATGAAATCTTCTCAGCAACGCGTACTTCTTTTTTTAATTGCTGAATAAATACGAGCCATTCAATCTTTTGCTTTCTTTCATCAATATTTTCGTTAACGGAAATAACCTTAAACACAAGTGGCATAAAGCTCACAATGATTAAAAAGCAAGCTAAGGTTATAAGTGCTTCTATTAACGTAAAGCCGTTTCTTTTAATACTTTTCACAGATCATCACTTCTCGTTGATAGAGATAAGAGATACAAATATTATTATCCTCACTGTTAAAAAGGTGAAATGATATTTCGTCTTTTCTCACCGTCCTAGGTAGCACCCTATCATTGTCCATCATTTCCTCATATAGAATTTGAGTGGCTTCATATCTCAAATTTTCTATATGTGTGTACGTATAGAGACGAATCATGACAGGAATAAAAAGAGTGGCGATTAAAAGCATCGCCGATAACGTGAAGAGTAAATCAATGAGCATAAAACCACTAGTATGCTTCCACATAAAATCTCCCTCTGCCTATTTGAAAAACAAATTTGTACTGCTTAAGCGAGCTTTTGATTTGCAAGTAACCGAAACGGTTAATTTTCCCAGTATTTAAAAATTTGAAATGTAATGGCATTGTACCGCTAGTAATGAAATAATCCTCACTATATTTCTGACGAAGGAAAAGATTTCGACCATTAGAAAAGATATATTCATGCTCATCAGGTAAAAGATAAACACTAACCGTTGTTTGATTTACAATCGCATACTGCTGAGCATATAGAAGGTCACCTTCAAATTTGGCAAAGAAAGCTTGATTATCATACTCTTCAAATTGGTGCTGCATGCTTATAGCAGTAATAAAAAGAATAACACTAAAAACAGACCAAACTATTAATGATTCAATTAAAGTAAACCCTGACTGTAAATTTATTCGTCTCTCACCGCCGTCACAATGCCATCTATTAAAACAAGTGTTTCTCCGGTCGGACATGTTGTTTCACCTTCATTTAAATACTCCTCCGTCACAAGCACATCCAATGACTCAGGAAGCTTATTATTAGCTAATTCATACGATTGGACTTGACTCTGAACCATTTTTGTATAAGCACTACAGCCTTTTTCGTTTATTGCCGATTGGTTTTTTGTGATGTTTGGAATTGTAATAATTAAGAGTACAGATATGACTAACAAGACAATCATCATTTCAATCATGGTAAACCCTTTTTCATTATTTATGTTTTTCATCATACGCCCTCCATTAGTTGAAACATTGGTAACATTACTGCCAAATACAATGAAATGATTAAACAACCAACAATAAGATAAATAGTGGGTTGTATTACTTTCATTAATTGATCTATTTTTTCTTCTAACAGCTGCAGACAATAGCGGCTAAAGAATTGTAGTTCTTCTTCTAGCTTTCCATTTTGCTGCCCATGACGAATAACTGTCCTTAAATCTAATTCTAAAAAGGGAAAAACCTGAATCAATTCATCTAATTGTTCACCATTTTCTAGCTTACGACGCAAATATTGACCAACTTCCTTCATTAATGGTTGTTTTTCATCTTTAGCAAATAAGTTCAAGGAAGTTGTGATAGACATCCCACATGCAAGTAAATAATGCAATTGGATAGCAAAGTAATGTGTATAAAAAAGGGCGACTAGTTTGCCAACAATCGGTATGCGAACAACAAGAGATACTTGTCTGATCATTGAAAACCGTCGAAAAATAAAGTAGTAATACAAAGAACTAAATAGTAACAGGATGAACATTACAATTAAAAATAGAGGAGCAACAGAACCAATCCATTGAAGGAGTACCATAAAGGTATTTTCGTTGACATTCATCGACTGAAAAAGTGAGGTAAAGCGAGGAAGAATGATTTTTTCAACGAGAAAAAACAGTAGTATGGTGATAAGGAATAAGAAACATGGATACATTAATGCCTTTTTTAACTTTCGCATATCCTCTCCCCTCTTTTGCATCATTTCACTGCCATCAATAAAAGCTTGTTGTAATCCACCATGTTGCTCAGCAAAAAAGACATAACCAACTAGATGTGAATTAAAGTTCATCGATCCTAGGGCCGAGTGCAGATGGAAACCTTCTTTTAACTGATAAATAACCTCTTGTAATTGGAGCTTTTTCTCTAAGGTCAATTGCAAACTCGCCGACGCCATCGCTTCTGAGAGCGAATAACCCCTGGATAATAATTCTCCTACTTTCTTAAGGAAGTCGCATTGCTCCTTTAATGTCCATTTAACTTTTTTCATCTAAAATCCACCGATTAAACTCACTTTCTTTTACATACCCTAAGGCTACCCCTTTTTTCAAAGCTGACCTGAGCGAAAAATATGGTTCGTAATTATTCTGACTACTTTTCGCCGCTTTCAAAGCTTGATTCAATTCCCTTCCACTCAATAATTCAAACACACCAGCTCTTTTTAACCTGCCACAGCTATAACAGAAATCGGTACATTCTCCTTCACAAAATGGGCAGGTTAATTCTACAAGCCTCTGTGCTGTTATGGCTACTAACGTTTGTTCTATTTGTTTCCACGCTACCCCAAACTCCACTAAACGATGTATGGCTCCAACAGCATTTCTCGTATGCATCGTCGTTAATACTAAATGCCCAGTTAATGCTGCTCTCACAGCTATTTTAGCTGTTTGGGCGTCGCGTATTTCCCCAACCATAATTATGTCCGGGTCGTGCCTAAGGATAGCTTTCAAACCAGTAGCATATGTTACACCTGCCTTTTCATTTACTTCGACTTGCAGTAAGGAGTCAGTCTTTTTCTCAATCGGATCTTCTAAAGTGATAATACTTCGATTGAATAGGTTGGAATTGTCATTTAGCAGACTATATAAGGTTGAGGTTTTTCCACTACCGGTCGGACCAGTTAGTATGATCATCCCGTGCGCATGTTTAAGCATAGCAAGGATTTTTCGGGACATCGTTGGAAATAGTGAAACATTGTGAGAAGAAATATGAGACGATTGTGGCAGGATACGGATGACAAGACTTTCATTGTATTGAGAGGGCAATGTGGAGAAACGTAAGCCTATATCATATCCTTCAATATCTGTAGAATAGGCGCCATTTTGTGGCTTTCGTTTTTCACCAATATCCATGGATGCAATAAACTTGAAATGAGAAATTAAACGGTCAGATTCATAATGAGGGATGTAATGTTTAGGGACAAGGCGCTTGCCATAGCGGAAATAAATGATTGTGTGATTCTTTCTGGGGACAAAATGAATATCTGTTACTTCTGTTTTCACAGCTTCCCTTAAAATTAAGGTAGCCATGCGTTGCATTGAGACCAAGTAATTAGTCACCACCTTTTTTAAGATATTTTATTATTCGCCAAAAAAAGATCGTTTCCTGCATGATTTTAGTCCTTTTCTTTAACTTTTTTTGAACATTTAAGAGATTCCCTCTACCCTCTCCTCTTTCAACACGCTTTACTATATAATGGTATTAACAAATATAAAACATCCACAAATGACTGACAGTGCAATCGCTTCTTTAAAATCCTATTCATATCACGAAAAAAAGAATAATGACAACCATATGAGAGGTGAGAATAATGAATGAAACATTAAAAATTACGAATACATTATCCGATCCAACGAGATACTATATTTATCAGTATGTTCTTAAAAAACATTTCCCTGTCACTGTTAAAGAAATTGCTAAAGAGTTTTCTATTCACCCGAATGTTGCTAGATTGCATTTATCAAAACTCGCAGAAATCCACATGCTTGAAGCTAAAATAGAAAAAACCGGTCAAGGTGGCCGACCGAGCAAGCGCTATCACCTAACTGATAGCGAGATTGGACTACATTTTCCTTATCGGAATTATCAAATGTTATCAGATATTCTTCTCGAAACAATGATTACACTTGGGCCAGAAGGAAAAAAAGCATTATATATAACTGGTAAAAAATATGGCGAGAAATTGATGGAGACAGCATTACACAGGCAAATGGTTACATTAGAGGACTCATTTGAAAGAAAATTAGCTCTCGTCATTGAAGCAGCAGAAGTGGCTGGTCTTCAGCCAGAATTTAATTTTGATGGAAAAAAGATCATGTTTGAAATGTTTAATTGTCCCTTTAAAGAAACCGCAAAGAAAAATCAAGGTGAAATATGTCATATGCACTTTGAATTTTTACGAGGCATGTTTGAGACGGTTTTTTTAGATATAGAATTAAGGGAATTGGGTAATATGTTAAACGGGTGTATTTCATGTTCTTATGAAGCTGTCGCAAAATAAAAAACATACTGTTTACTTTTAACCAAGTATTACCTTATAATTATTGAGTAATGGACATATGTGTGTGTTAAAGGAGGGATACATATGGATCGCATGTATAGAGTGATGGGATTCTGGACTGCTATTTTTGCAATTATGTTTTATGTAGGTGATATGTATACACCAGCACTACTATTCCTTGGCCAAACTGGTTTCTTTGTGCTACTAGGCTACTTAAAGCTTACAGAGCGTATGTACATTTATATTTTTGGCGCATACTTGACTGTTGCCTTTATCGGATTCACATATTGGACTGTCTTTATGATGGTACCAGGTATGGGGTCACACTAAAAGCACACATAACAAACACAATAAAAAGAGGATGCAACGTCATCCTCTTTTTATTGTGTTTTTAAAGGTTCTTTATCTGAAGAACAAGCTGAAACGATTGGCTGATTCCACTATCCATTAATAATGTTCGAATCTCACGATTTTTCTTAGCCTCATTTGAAAATAGATCGCCACTATGATTGGATAATTCATCTAGAATACCAGATGCAATTAAAAACTCATCTTGCCGCCATTTCTGCATAAAAGTCAACCCATACTTCTCACCAAAACGGATCCACGAATCCCAGTGCACATCATGAGTAATATCCATCTCACCAGCGTGTGTAAGGATATTGGGGATAAGCTGATGTTTCCTGTATCCCCTCAGGCTGCCATCTTTTCTCGTCGGCATTAACCAATCATCGTCCGTGTAACCATAATCAGCTGTCAATACAAGTCCTTTTTCTAACACATCGCTAATCGATGCACTTATGCCATCCATAAATAATGGAATCTCCATTCTTTGGCCATTGTATAAAGAAATCGACATTTGTTCGATGTATGAAATGATTTTCTGATTTTCGATAGGAATATAGACTTCGTTTAGCACATTTTGGTTGGAAGTAATCATTATTTCATATAAACAATCATCTTTTTTTTCTACTAAATGAACAGGTAGCGCATCAAGTAGTTCATTAGAAAAAACAAGCCCTGAAAACGTAGGACATTCATCTAATGATTGAAGAAAATGAAGTTTTACACTGTGATGTTTACTTAATTTATCCTTTTGTAATCTTCTATGATGAGGGCTTTCATCAACTAATATATAAACTAGCGTCTCATCTGTCATCTCTTCCCATTGATTAATAAAGACTTGAGCAAATGAACCATCGCCTGCACCCATTTCTAACACGGCCGCAGGCAGTTGATTCACTCTCACCTGCTCTATAAACCATTTAGCGATTATTGTTGCATACATAGGTGACATTGTTGCTGATGTATAAAAGTCCCCGTCTACACCAATCTTTTTATCATCCTTCATATAATATCCAAAATCAGGATGATAGAGGGCTAACTGAATAAAATCGGCGTAAGTAAGCCGTTCCATCCTATTTTCTTCGATATAGCGGATGATCGGATTCATTATGAAAAACCGTTCAAGAAAGGGTTAGTGTCCATTTCATTGGCAATAGTAGTCACTGGCCCATGTCCTGGCAAGACGAGTGTGTCTTCAGGTAAAATGAGTAATTTATCATGTATGCTTTGCAGAAGCGTCTCATGATGGCCACCAGGTAGATCTGTTCGCCCAATACTGCCTTGAAAAAGGGCATCCCCACCAAACAGCAAGGCAATGTCTGCGAAATAAAAGGAGACACTACCAGGAGAATGACCCGGTGTCTCTAATACTTTGAAGGAAAACCCTGAGATATCTATCTCTTGCTCTTTTACAAATAACTCATCGGCAGGTTGTAAACGTATCGCTGTGCCCATTTGAAATCTTGCTGAACCATTTAAGGCTGGATCTATTAGCCAGTCCTTTTCATTTTCATGTATGTAAACAGGAATTTGGTACTTTTCTTTTACGTCATCTACTGCACCAATATGATCAAAATGTGCATGCGTTAAAAGGATCGCCTTCGGATTCAATTTTTCATCATCCATTATTTTGATTAGTTTTGTTGCTTCTCCCCCTGGATCAATAATTAAACAGTTCTTGTTTTCTTTTATAAGAAGATAGCAATTCGTTTGTAATGGTCCTAATGGTAACTGTGCGTATTTCAAATGAATTCCTCCTTGGTTATTTTCTTTTATTGTACACAACTCTATAGTCTACGAGAAGCAAACATGGTTAATGGACTTGATGTATCTTCCTTAAAATGTTATTATCTGAAAAGTTCGTAGAATATACCTCGACAAAATTTGAAAAAAAGTATAAAATATGATGTGAATGTAAAAATAAGTATTACATACGGTTCCAAACCTTTGCAAGGAATGAGCATAGACTCATTTGTTGATTGAATGAAAAGGGGGCTATAAACATGGGACTAGTAATTATTACTGGTTTAACAGCTATTTTAGCAATTTTCGGTCTAATCAGTGCACTACGAAACAAAAATCTCCTAGGGATTGTATTCGCTTTCGGGACAGCTGCCGTTTTCGGATGGTTTGCTGTGATGACATTAATTCATAGCGGATTCCCAGCTGTCCATTAAAAGGGGATGTAAATAAAAAGTCTGCCTCATTAAGGGCAGACTTTTTATTTATCATTCATCCTCTTGTAACAATGATTCTACTCGTTTAACTTTATCCGCCATCTGACGTTTTACATCTCTACGGTCATCAATGCGAATATTTGTTGCCACTCGCGCAAGTCCTTTTTCAAATGGAACTTCATGCATTGCTTGGACAACCTCGAATAACACTGGTAATTCTCCTTCAATGAGTGTATTCATCGGTGTCAATTGGTAATCAATTTTCCCAGCATCTTTATATTCCTTTAAAACCTTTTGAATATCTGCTACATAAGCTGATACACTTGGACTCTCCGTTCCTATTGGAATAATTGTTACGTCTACTATTGCCATCATTTCATCTCCTTTAAATATCAATATTAGTATGCACAAAATAAAGAGCGAAGAAAATTTATCTGCTCAAGATTTTATAAGTGAAATGACTTCTTTCTCATCTAATAAAATGACTTTATCTAAATAATGACCATATAAACAGGCATTGGCTTTATTAGAACAGGAAAGAGGTTCGTTGTCCATATCTTCTAATAATACGGTCTGTTCTCCCGTTTCCAAATCTGTAGCCATGAAATCAAAGCTACCCCGATACGTATCTGCATCTGTACTGTACTCCGGCTTAAAGTAGAAAAACTCTTTATCCAGCATGGCATATTGTGGAACCATCCAACCGGAAAAGCTTGTTAAATGAGGAACTGAAAAAGATAACACCGATTCAAAGTCATTATTCATAAATGTGTATCGTGCCTCTTCATCATGATTTTCGTTTACACCAATGGTCATCATTAAATCATTGAATGTATCAACAAAATACACATTTTCTTTCTTCACTTCCGCCGTTCCTGTCTTCTTTTGTTCTTTTAACTCCGTCACAATTGAAGGTCCAACCGTACTCCAGTCCAAATACACAAATGAATCAGGACTTAACCAATGGACAAACGGCTCCGCTATAGATATATGTTCCATATTTTTTGTTTCAGCTGATATCAAATAAGAAGTGTAAGACCAGTCCTCGGCAAAACTCGAAACCAATAACTTTGTCGGATCATATTGATTCCAAGAAACAGCTAGTTCGGTGCCATCTATTAACTCCTGCAATATGTAATCACCTTTATGATCCACTATAGCAATACGCCATTTTTGATTACTTGGTTCAGTCTGGACAAATATATATTGTTGATCTGGGCTAATATAGACATTATTAATTGGTGCCTCACCTTCAAAAAACAACTCTTGTTCTCCGGTATAAATATTATATTTAAAGATTTTGTTCAATGTTTCATCTTTGTGATTGAGGAATAATAAGTGCTTGGCATCTAACCAGCCAAAGAAGAAAATTTGATCAGATTCTGAAACAGCAAGAGGTATAATAATTGATTGTTTTGAAGTTTGCTTCTCTGTCATATTCGTTTCTTTAACAGGTGGCTTATCACCTGTTTCATTCACTTGACAGCCAGCTATAATCATTGTGGAAAAAAATAAAAGCAATATGAGCATATAATCTTGGTGTTCCGCTTTGTGCTTCATAAACTTGGCTTGCCCCCCATCGAATTCCAATCTAGCTTCATTCTAGCGCACTTTTATCTGAATAGACGCGAGAAAAAGCCGTTTCCGGCTTTTCTTCGCTCCCTACGAAATTCTTCCTAATTAATTCCCAAAAACATTGTAATCAATAGTAAATTTTATACTGATTATGGAGGAAATACAAGCAACAACTATTTTTTATTAAAGATAAAGTGAAGCTAAAAAGACACCAAGCATTTCTTCATACATGTCTTCATACTGTGATAATGGCAGTGGGTTTACTCCTTTTCCCAGTTCCATCGTAAAGCCTGGCCGTCGATACTCTTTAATAAACCAATCTCTAAACCCAGCGAAACTATCCACATACTGAACGGAACGATAACCGCTTACTCGTTCAAATTCATCTGCAATGACTTTTGAATCAGGCGGTTCAAGTCCTTCGTATCCCCAGTAAAATTCTTCACCTTGTGTGTGGAAAGCTAATAATAAGCTGAAGTTATTATTCTCAACAAGATTGGCCATCGCTATCGCTTCAGGCTCGGATAACGGTTCATATCCAGGAAAGTCTCGAGATGACGGAACATCTGGCTTTCTTTCTTTTTCATATTCCCAATTTGCGGGATATTGTTTATTCAAATCTACTCCTCTAATATTCGCCTTCCATAGGGAAAAATCATCTTTTTGTTCATTAATTGCTAATATTTCTTCTTTGTAGCCTTCTGGCGGTCCCCCTAAAACCAAGTCAACTCCATCAGGATTGACCATTGGAACAACCGATAACTCAACACGACTATAATAAGGTAAAGTCTCAATTCCCCTTAAAGGTTTCGCATTAGTCATAGATAACAAGTAGGCATTTATTAAAGACATAAGGACAGGCGTCGTAATCCATTCATTGGCATGAAATGACGCATTATAATGGACCTGCTTTTCACCCGTACCGATTCTTATCTCATATAAAGGCTTGCCTGTCACCGAATAACCAATCTCATTTATTTTTATAAATGGATAAACTTCTTTTAATTGTTTGAGGTCGTCTTGCAAAGTTTTAAAACTATAACTTTTTTTCCTATCCATTAAAGGCATAATCACTCTTGTTGGCACTAGGACTGTTTGATTTACTTGTAGATTTTGAGGCTGTAACTGCTGATTCAATAAAAGCAATGCATCGACAGGGAGATTATTCTTTGATGCTATTTGCCATAGTGAATCACCTTTTTGAAGTTGAATAGTAGATGTATGAAAGCCAGGAATTTGAATGCTTTGGCCAATCTGCAATGAGGAAGGGTCCACTTGTGGATTGCTATCAATGACTAAATTAATCGGAACCATAAACAGCTGACTGTAGTACCATAAAGAATCACCTGACCTAACTTTAATCTTCACCTTTTATCCTCCTCTCCATCAGTTCATACATATGATGAATGAGAAGAAAAGATGACTTACTCACTATTACAGAAACCTTATCCTATTATTAATTGCTTTGCACTCCAGGCGGCACCTACTACTCCTGCATCATTCCCTAAAGTAGCTAGTTTCAATAAAGTAGACCCTCGCATCTCAGGAAATAAGTTTTCGTCATAATAGGATTGTAATGGCTCTAGCAATAATTTACCGGCTTGAGAAACCCCGCCACCGATTATAATCACCTCAGGGTTTAGTATTGCTGCTACATTCGCTAAGGCAATGCCTAATGGCTTCATTGTTCTTTGAACCACTTCCTTAGCAACTATGTCATTCTTACCTGCAAAGTGAAAGATATTCTGAACTGATAAATGGTCAACTAATAATGTGTTCTTGTTAGAATCAATGATTTCTTTAGCCACACGTACTATTCCAGTAGCTGAGGCAATCGTTTCAAGACAACCCCATTTTCCACAATTACATCGCACGCCATAAGAAGATACGGCCTTGATATGGCCTATTTCACCAGCAGAACCACCATTCCCACGCGTTAACTGACCATTACTAATAATGCCACCACCGATACCAGTACCAATTGTTAAAAGTACAATGTCTTTGTAGCCAATTCCGCTACCAACCCAGCGTTCGCCTAACACTGCACAGTTGGCATCATTTTCTAATATCACTGGAAGCGCCATGTAATCTGATAGTTCTTTTTGTAAGCGGTAATGAGGTGACAAATTTATATTTGTTGCTGAAAGTAAAATTCCATTTTTGCTATCTACCGGTCCTGGGGCACCGACTCCAACAGATAAAATCTGCTCTTTTTTTATTTGCGCCCTCTTTCTATGATGTTCAATTGAAGTGGTTATTTGCTCTGCTAAACTGTTGTCTGTATAATTCTGCTTCGTCTTTTCTTGCCATTTTAAGTGAATGTCGCCATTCTCGTTAACAAAAGCAAATTTAATTGTTGTACCCCCTATATCCACACCAACAAACAAAACAACACCCCCTAGAGAAGTAATGAGCAACTATTCTCTTGTTTTCTTTCTCTCTTTTTCTCTCTCAGCCCTTAAGACTAATAAAGCATCTCGATAGGTATCTACTTCAATTATTTTTGCTTTATATAATTCACTCACTTCAAGCTCCATCATTTCAATATCCAATAAACGTTCACCCATATAAATAATGGCACCATATGCTTTTAACAACTGTTGTACATCATAAAAACTTTTCACATTCATTCCCTCGATTCTTTCTTTCATAAAGCAAAGTATAAACGAAAAAAAACTCTTCCTCAATCATTAAAACATGAGAGAAAGAGTAATTCTAACGATCAAAAGAAAAGTGATCATTTATCTATCTGGATCTTTCGGATGCAACATTCTCGGACGTCTATTTTTCAAAGGCATTGGTGAACGTAAAAGGACATCTCTAAAGGCTCTTAGGTTAAAGGGAATAAACGGCCATAAATAAGGGACGCCGAAAGACTTCATTTTAGATAACCAAATGACAAATAGTGTAATACCGATGATAAAACCATACATATGAAATACACTTGTCAGTAATAATAATACAATACGGACAATTCGATTAGCTAATCCTAATTCGTAACTTGGTGTTGCAAACGTACCAATTGCTACAATGGCAAAATAAAGAACGACCTCACTTGTAAATAAGCCAACTGAAACAGCCAAATCACCAATCATGAGTGCCGCTACTAAGCCGAGAGCAGTAGCAAGACTCGAGGGGGTATGAATGGAGGCCATCCTCAGCATATCAATACCTACCTCAATAATTAAGATTTGCAAAATCAAAGGGATTTTCCCTGCCTCCTCTGGTCCTATAAATGATAGGGAATCTGGTAATAAACTTGGATTTGCAGCAAATAAGAACCAAATAGGTAAAAGGAACAACGAAGCCCATACAGAAATAAAGCGAACGAATTTTAAATAAGCACCAATAATCGGTTTGTTTCGATATTCCTCTGCATGCTGCAAATGATGCCAGAACGTAGTCGGGGTTATAATCACACTCGGTGAACCATCCACAATGATACATACATGACCCTCAAATAAATGCGAAGCTGCTGTGTCCGGTCTCTCTGTATACCTAACCATCGGATAAGGATTCCAATGCTGACCAGAAATATATTCTTCAATTGTCTTCTCGGCCATCGGTAAGCCATCTGTATCAATTTTAGATACACTATCTTTTATTTTATTGACCAACTCAGGGTCTGCAATATCTTCAATATATGTAATGACAATATCAGTTTTTGAGCGTCTACCGATTTGTAAATACTCCATTCTTAACGTCCGATCTCTTACGCGCCTCCTCGTTAGTGCTGTATTAAAAACTAATGTTTCAACATAGCCATCCCTTGCGCCTCTTACAACCCTTTCAATATCAGGCTCTTCTGGGCCGCGGGCCGGGTAAGTCCTTGTATCAATTAATATCGCTTCATCTGCTCCATCAATGACCAATGCCGTTTGACCAGCTAATACAGCATCAACAATTGCATCCAGATCACTTTCTGTAGCAATTTCGATATAAGGGATATATCTCTTCATTAGCTTCGGAACAGTATCCTCTTCTAATTGTTCTCTTCCAAGCTGAGCAAGAAATTCCATTAACCGATTCATAATATCATCTTTAGCAAAGCCATCAACCAAATAGATCGCCATGTCAATCCCAGTATATTCCACATCTATTTGTAACACATCAAAGTTTTTTCCGACTGCTAATGCTTCTTTTAAATATGATGTATTGTTAATCAATTCCTTAGATACTTTATGATGTTTGTTTGTTTCCATGAGTTCACCTCTCAAATATATTCCTAACAAACATCATAGACATACTAAAAAGGAATCATACCCTCCTAAGAGGTTGATTCCTTTTACTTTATGTTAAACAACAAGTTTTTTAAGTTTCTAAGAAAAGATGTAGAATTTCCTAGGAAATATTCCCTTCCTGTCGAAATATCTTATTTGTTTTCATTTAAATTGTCTTGTAGCTGCCGATAGTCTTCTGAGTCGTGTAATTCTACAGCTTGATCAAGATACTTTTTCGCTTCATCCGTATGGCCTTCCCTTAAATATAATAAGGAAAGATTATAGTAAGCTTCATGGAATTGTTCGTTTACTTCAATAGCAAGATGCAAATGACGCTTCGCTTTCTCTGTTTCCCCTATTTGAATTTCCGCATAGGACAATAAAAAATAAGTTTGTGCGGTTGCACCTTCTTTATCAAACGGAGTAAGCTCTTTAATCATCATTGAGTAATTTTCTTTTTCTAAATAAGTTTGTGCTTCAATCAAAGCCATCTCTTCTTGTGTTTGATCATTAGGGAAGTGAAAGCCATAATAGAGTCCTCCACTTATGAGAAGAGCCGTGAAACAAGCTATCAATAGTTGAGCAATCCTGTTTCTCTTCTTAGGCAAAAGAACGATTCCCGTTGCTAAGAACCCGCCAATTAAACCACCAATATGACCAGCGTTATCAATTCCTGGTATCATAAAGCCTAATGCAAGGTTAAACACAAGAACAATGATAATGTTCATACCCATTGTGCGGAAAAATAATTTGGGTTTCAATATTCCAAAGAAAAACAACGCTCCAAAACAGCCAAATATCGCTCCGCTCGCTCCAGCTGATACGTTGGGACTAGTAATAAAACTAAGCAATGAACCCATAAAACCAGATAACAAGTAAATAACTATAAACCTTGTATTGCCCATTATTCGTTCAACAGCAGAGCCTAAATAAAAAAGAGCAAGAGTATTCATCAATAAATGCAGGAAACCAATATGTAAAATGATCGGTGTAAAAAAACGCCACCACTCACCTGCCAAAATAAGTGGATTATATTTTGCTCCACTTTCAATCAGCACCGAGGTATTTGTACTTCCACCTTTCCACTCCAGCCAAAGAAAAGCTAGGACTTGTAGCACAATAAATAGATATGTAAATATGGGCTTACCTTGATTAAAAACCTCTTTTTCTTCTTTCGCTTTATTTGCTGCTAGCCATAATGTCTGTTTTTTTAAGTTTTCGATTACTTGTTCATCAATATCATCAGATGGTTCTTCTAAGAAGAGAAGAGGTTTCATAAAGTGTTGCTGCAGCTGTTTAGCTACCTCTTCTAGACTATCCATAGTCATAATGACAGATTCAACCGTTGTCTTCTCCAGTTTAGAATGCTGAAAGGGCTTATTAAGCTTATCCTCATAATCGTCAACAGGTACAAATGGTGAAATATATATATTGAGGACAGTCATTTCTCTATGCCTTACTTGTTTTCGAATACGCTCACCATTAAAGGCAACTGATTCTATATCTCTTTGTAACCAGTTACTCCAATCTAAATCCTTCCTTAGCAAACGAATGATTTTTGTCTGTTTATTCTCTAACTTCTCAATCCAGAGTTCATCTTGTTTTTCAGAAAGCTGAATGAAGCGATATTCTTCTTGATGTAGCAGATGATTGGCCAATGACCAAAATAAATAAGCTTCCTTACTATGCACTGTTTTCTCACATCCTTACAGTTATATATCTTATTATAGTCAATGTTTCTTTTTAACAAAATAAAAAGCCCTTATATAAACAGGGCCAAAAAGTAACATTGTTATAAACGTTCATCATTATATTGTGGTTGAGGAAAAACTAGCTTCATTGCTCTCTCTCTTAAAAAAGGGCAATTTAATACGGTAGCAATGATAAAATTTTGTCTCGCTAAAAGACCAACTAGGCGATAACGATACTGATAAATGAAAACACCTGACAATACAAACAGTATCAAAGTCATTATTTTTCCCATTTCATTCCCTCCTGTCTATCACTATTATGCGAATCATTCTCTGCAATTATCCACCTGCTACAGTCACAAAGAACAAAACACCTAATATACTCGCAAGAGCACACGATGAAAGGTTAACAAGGTCATTATTAACTATTGTGTTACCGCTCATATATACCGTTTTACGATTACAATGCCATTTCGATTCGACCACCATCTCACAAGACGGACAACGATAGGTTACCTGTATGAAGGCACCTAATAAGGTATCCAAGATATTTCCGAGGAAACCAAAGACAAATATAATAAACAGGGTGGAAAAAGATAATGAATAGGACAACATAGCAATAATAGCAATAGAGAAGGAACCCATTATTGCAGCAAAGGTTCCGAGAAAACTCATTGCTCCTGAAGTACCAGGTTCTACCTGCTTAAAATACCTAATTGACAAAGGTCTTCTTTTACTTAAAGAACCTATCTCTGAGGCCCAAGTATCTGAATTCGCACTCGCAATGGTTATCGTAAAAGCAATAAAAAAAAGGGGAGAAGGAAAAATAATAAAAAGCACACTAAATAATGCAGGTAACCCACCATTAGCAACCACTTGCTGCCAATCTCTAGTAGACCCTTTTTCATGGCGTGCTTCGATTTGTTGCTTCTGCTTTTTCTTGTATTTAGACAATAAGCTTGAACTAGTGAAAAAGAAGCCAAGAAGCAGCAGTCCCTTCCATCCAAAACCTAAGTTAATCAATACACCCACAACAATTGCTGCTATGGTGCCTGACATTGTAAGAAGTTGAAGGAGATAGCCTAAAAAGGCGGCAATGAGTACAAGAAAAATAAATATCAATTCTTTCACTCCATTATTGTAATAATCTTTTGAACAGGTAAATCATGATGATCTATTGGTATATTATTAACCACTTGCTCTTGGAAAGCTAATGAAAGTGTAAAGCCGTTATAATCCACTAAATAACGATCATAATACCCGCCTCCAAAACCAATACGATCACCCTTTAATGTATAAGCAACGCCTGGAACTATTAATAAATCAATTTCACAAGGCCGAACACTCTTTGTTTTGTCTACTACTGGTTCTTGTAATCCAGAATAAACGACTTCTAGGTTGTCATAACTTGAAAAAATCCTGAAATCCATTTCCCTCGTTTTTGGTAAGCATTTTGGAATAGCCACTTGTTTTCCTTCTGACCAAGCCTTATTAATAATTGGAAAAGTATCGACTTCTGGAAAGCGTGATATTGTAAGGGCAACTACTTTGGATTGTTGCCAATGAGATGTGAGGAATAATTGCGATGCTAATTTTTCTGATTGTGATATATATTGTTCACTAGGCATTTCTGTTAATTGTTGCATAATCATCTTTCTCAGTTGTTTTTTATCCACCATTTAACTCTCCTATACCTCTATTTATAAAAAACACACTTGTCTTATAAAAATATTAGTTCCAATCTAAACATATGAAGTAACAACCATTGCTCGTAATTTGACCTCTCGAACCTTTCCCGGCATCACCCCTGTATGAAACCATAAAAAAAGAGACAAAAAAAGCAGCAGGAATCTACCTACTGCTTATTTTGTCTCACGGTGTGTTGTAGAACGCTTTTCTCTTGGGCAGTATTTTTTCAGCTCAAGACGATCTGGATTGTTTCTTTTATTTTTTTTAGAAATATAGTTACGATCTCCGCATTCTGTGCAAGCTAACGTAATATTTACACGCATGTCATTTCCCTCCAAACTACTAAGCACTAGTTCGTTTCATACGACTTTTATATAATATCACTTTTTAGTTTGAAATGCTAGTATGTTTTTTTAAAAGTGTTTGATTTACTTGTAAAAGCTGTTTTTGACAATCATCTGTAATTGACCAAGCTTGTCCGTCAATAGCAGATTTTCCTGTTATTTTAACTGTATCCCCACATAAACTAACTACCTTTCCTTTTCCTATTGGATTGTATGATAATGTTTGTTTTCCGCCTTTGCCATATGACCATATTTTGTTATTTTCCACTTGTGCTTGTTGCATCACTGTGTTTTCCTTCATTTTCACCCCGTTCAAATGACCATTCACTAAGAATAATTGGCGATCGATCATATGATATATCAAGTGTTCAATCGGAGATATAAAAGAAATCTGGTAGTCACACTCTCTTGGATTACTATGCGCCATTAGTACTTTTATCTCTTTACTCGTAGATAGTTCATTGTAAATGTTGAAATTTAACATAGAAATATGATGACCGATTCTCAGCTTTTCTGTACGTATCGATAAACCTTCTACTTGATGTTCTCTTCCTTCCGCCATATCATTCATTTCAATCCAATAAACACTTTTACCAACGGCGATACCTAACGTTTGATGCAATAAGTTTTCCTGATTCGACTGATTCCAATATTCAGTTGTGTAAGGCGTTTGCTCAATTATTTTCACTTTAATCACCTTTTCTTTGGAATTTATTGACTCGTCCGTGATTTCTATACACCTTTAACGTTTGTTTCGCTACCGATTGCCAGCTAAATTCTGTCTTGATTCTTTTTTGAGCTGCACTGACGATTTGGCTTCTAAAGTTAGGTTCTGAAAGTAGAGAATCTATTTTTCTTTCAAGATTTACTACATCTAGAGGATCGAAAAAAACCCCCGACTCATTTTCAATAATCATTTCAATGAACCCGCCAGTTTTAGCTAAAACTACTGGTAGTCCAGCTGCCATCGCTTCTAAAGCAACTATTCCAAATGGTTCGTACAAACTAGGGAAAATAGCTAAGCTAGCATATGCCATCCAGTTGTCACGCTCATATTCGTCAACAAAACCAATAAATTGAATCCATTCATCGATTTGTTTAGCACGAACTTTTTGTCTGTAATACGATAATAACGGACCTTCCCCAGCGACAATGATTTTTAAGTTTGTATTTTTTCTCTTTAACTTTTCAGCAAGTGCGATAAGAATATCGAACCCCTTCTCTTCTACCATCCTCCCCAGCGAAAAGAGGTATGGTCTATGTTGGGCAAAATGAAATTGTAGGTTCCTATCTTTTTTCTTCGGCTTACTTACGCCATTTGGAATGATGGAAATGGTCGAAGATGGCTGTTGGTATTTATGTAGTAACTCATTTCTCATAAAATGACTACAAACTACAAGGTGATCAGCATATGCCATTAATAATTTTTCTTGTCTATCGATAAAGCCTTGACTCTCTGTATGAATTCCATTATGTCTACCTGCCTCAGTCGAATGAATAGTAGCGATAAGCGGTATATCCATTCGCCTTTTTAAAATGATGCTGCTCGCTGCAACTATCCAATCATGGGCATGAATCATATCTATATCATTTTGCTCAATCAAAGCTCTTGCTTTCTCTTCCATTGCTAAATTCACCGAAGCAACCCAATGAAGAAATGATCCCGTTTGCATAAGCGGTGCTACACGATGAATGACTACATTATTTTGCACTTCAAATTCTTCGTCAACTTCATCCCTTTTCACTGTTAGCACATGAACGGACACCTTTTCTTGTGCGAGTGATCTGGCTAATTCACTTACATGGCGACCAAGGCCACCAACAATATACGGTGGGTATTCCCAAGTTAACAGTAGAATACTCCCCATCATTGCTTCACTTCATAATAACTATACCCACACACTTGATGGATCCAGTCAGCATTTATTTCTGATGATAACTTGACAGTTCCCGCTCCACTACCTATCTCAGTAGTAAGTAAAGGGAGGTAATTGTCATCCATTAGTTTCAAACAAAGAGAGATGCGGTAAGAGTGATATTCTGTTTTAATGGCGGTTCTAATGATCCTCATCGATTGGTATGGTGGAATAAAAAACTCATATAGATCGGAATGATTTTTACTGTATGATTGAAGCTGAATTACCTGTAAGCAGCTTCTTATATCTTTGTTGTAGTAGAGCGAGAGGATGTCATACTTTTCTTGCCTAACCTTCCAACTAATATAAATATCTTTGTTGATAATTTCAGTTTTTAAAGGTAATAATCCTGACGAATGTATCATGTGATTCTGTTTACTTTCCATTTTTCGAACCATTCTCCTTGTCAGATTATTCTATACATTAATGTTAGCACTGAATGGCCAAGCCCACAATAAACAGATTTTGTCGGTTTATGCTATCTATCGCTACACTTGTTATTATGATAAGCATTTTTTCTTCACCGACTTATTTCTTCATTCATTCGACAGAAACTATGAACACTTACTCGACAAATTCTATAGGAGATTCTTCAAAGTTAGCACGACTTGTCGATATTTATGGTAGAATAACTTTGATATTAAAGCTTTGAGGTGAGAATCATTATATATATATTTGCTGTTTTATTAGTTATCGCTTTACTGCTATTTATTTTATCCTTTTTTCTTAAAGATCCTTACCGTTCCTTAAAGGATGAGATTGACCAACTATCTATCCAACATGTAAAAGAAACGTATCAAATAAAGAAAAAATTAAAGCTGTTAGAAGAAGAATTACTGATAGACGAAATCAAACTTCCGAATGACACTGGGTTATCTAGACCTAAGAAGAAGGAAGTTCATGATATTATAAAAAATCAGGTACTTTTACTTCATAAGCAGGGACTTTCCACAGAGCAAATCGCTAAGCAATCTTCTTTATTAGAAGATGAAGTATTGGCCATTATCACAGCTAGTCAACTTAAAGGTGAAAAGGTATGAATAAATATGTTTTAAGAGGCTTTTCAGCTGGTGTTTTTTGTACCGCCTTCATTCTTCTTATTGGTTATATGCTTATGAATGAAGAGAACAAGCAAATGATTGATAAGACAACGGCTCAGGCTTATGTAAAAGAACAAGGTTTTCATGTTTTGACGGATGATGAGATCGATAAACTCATTGAAGAAAAATTAGAACTTGATAAACAACAGGAAGAAGTACCTAAAGAAGAGACTACCATTACAACAGAAATTAAAATCGAGAGCGGTATGCTTCCGCAAGAGATTGCGCAGCAACTTGAAGAGGCAGGCATTATCGAATATAGTGAGGACTTTACTAGCTTTTTAAAAGAATTCAATTATAGTCAGAAGCTACGTGTTGGTACATATCAAGTGAATAATCAACAGTCTTATAAAGAGCTTGCTGATTTATTTAGCAAATCATAAAAAACGAACCTCTATCTCCATATTTCTTACTTGGCTGCAATTACACTCTTAAAATAGAGTTAATTACAGCCTTTTTATTATTAAATTACCGAAGAATATAGTTACGATTACGGAACTTCGTTCAATACATCAGTTCTTTTAGAAATTGACACTCAATTCCCCCGCTTGATCTATTAAATAAAAGAGTATGCTTGTCACAAAAAGTTCCTACTTCTTTATTTCCCTTTGCTAGTAAATGATACGGAATTTACCTTTACATGCAATAAAGATGTTAGTTGTTCAGATAAATAAATGGGCGATTCTTCAAACTCTGTATCAATCCAATGCTTAATAAGCCCCAAAACTGTATACGCCTGGTAATTTGTATATAATTGATGATCTATCACAAACTTATCATTTCCTCCAAAGTCTATTTGAATATTTCGAACATATTGCTTAAGTGCTTTTATAAACTTATTTTCAAATGTATAAGAAACATCACTTTGTAATAGTGACTTATAATAATGTCTATATTTAAATATATGGTTAAATAATTCTTTTGTAGAAGGTAAAACACTTTGGTCAATTTCATAATCTCGTTGATTTAAAGTACTATTTTCCATCTTGTCGATTAAGTCCCCAATTGCTTCGTTCATCACTTCTTTTAGAACTTCTTCTTTCCTATAGTAATGGTAATAATAGGTGCTTCGATTAATATTTGCAGTAGTTGTTAAGTCAGTTATTGTAATTTTATGAAATGGTTTTAGTAGTAATAATGTAACCAGAGCATCTTTAATCCTTTGTTCAGTCATTAGATTTTTACTCATTAACTTAGCCACCTCTCCGTGTAACCCCAACAAATATATACTTTTTTGTTGGTTGTTAAAGAAAACAAAAATAATTATAGTGGTATTGTAATCGATTACAACAATGTTTAAAAGCTATATTCTATAATTATTTAAAGGGGACTTTTATATGGGTAGATTAAATGGAAAAGTGGCTATTATCACTGGTGCTGCTAGCGGAATGGGTTTGGCAGGTGCACAAATTTTCGCAAAAGAAGGCGCTCAGGTTGTAGCAACTGATATAGTTGAAGATGCTTTAAAAGTGAAGGTTGCGGAGATTATTGATAATGGTGGAGAAGCCATTGCCTTAAAATTAGATGTTTCAAGCCAAGAATCATGGTTAAATGTCGTTCAAACGACAATAGAAAAATACGGTAAAATTGATATTTTAGTCAATAATGCAGGAATTCATATGGCAAAAGGAATTTTAGAAGCAGAATTAGATGATTGGAATAAAGTGATGGCCATTAATACAACCGGTGTATGGCTTGGAATGAAATCCGTTATACCTTATATGCAACAGAATGGCAAAGGGTCAATTATTAATACATCTTCCATTGCAGCAATTGTGGGCGGAGTCGCTGATGCACAAGGCGCAGCGTACAGTGCATCAAAAGGCGCAGTTAGAGCACTTACTAAACATGGTGCTCAGTGGTTTGGAAAAGATAACATCCGAGTGAATTCCGTACATCCTGGTGCAATCTTTACAGGTATGGTTGAGAAAGCTGGAATTAAAACACAAGAAGAAATGGGAGAGAACTATAAAGGTTTAGCTCCATTACCTCCTTATGCTGGAGAGTCAATGGATATTGCAAATGCATACTTATATCTTGCTTCAGATGAATCTAAATTTGTTAATGGAATAGAATTGGTCGTTGACGGTGGTTGGATCAGTAACTAATATTAAATTAAATAAATAAGATTCACATTCATGTTCTTATTATATAAAAATAACGAACCTCTATGATGAAAGAGGTTCGTTACTTTATCAATCATTCAAATCAAATTGCTTACCTTTCACTAAATAGAAGATATGCTCAGAAATGTTTGTGACATGATCTGCTGCACGTTCTAAATATCTACAAACAAAAGATAATTGAGTAATTTGCGGAATTCGCTCAGATTGTTCCCCACTTATTCTTAGTAAATCAACAATCGTTTGCCCATATAAATCATCCACTTCATCATCCATGTCAGCAACGGCTTTTGCTTTTTTTAGATTTTCTTCATTGAAAGCAGTTAATGAATCGTTTAACATCGTTAAACAAATCGCATGCATTTGTTTAATATGAACAATTGGTTTCACATGGTCTTCTTTCCCAATTCTAATAGCTGATTTAGCTATATTAACAGCAAAATCAGCAATTCTCTCAATATCCGTTGCTATCTTTATTGCGACAATAATTCTTCGCAAGTCAATAGCTACTGGTTGTTGTTTCGCAATTAATAAAATGGCATAGTCATTAATTTCTTCGTACAATATGTTTGCCTTTTTGTCATTTTCCATGATCTCTAGAGCTAATTCAATATCATGATTCTCAAGTGCCTGAATCGATAAAGAAAGGGCATCTTCAGCAAAATGACCTAAGTCTAATAATTTTCCTCTTAATACTGCTAATTCTTCATCAAACTTCTCTCGTACTGGCAAAATAATCAGTCTCCTTTACTTAATTAGCCGAATCTACCGGTAATATAATCTTCCGTTCTCTTATCAGTTGGATTAGAAAAGATTTTATCTGTTTCTGCAAACTCTACAACTTCACCGTTTAAGAAAAAGGCCGTCCGGTCAGATATCCTAGCTGCTTGTTGCATATTATGAGTCACTATGATGATACTATATTCTTTTTTTAATACCTGTACAAGCTCTTCTACCTTTAATGTTGAAATCGGGTCTAACGCTGAGGTAGGTTCATCCATGAGAATAACATCCGGCTCTATCGCCAAACATCTTGCAATACATAGTCTTTGCTGTTGACCACCTGATAAACCATAAGCGTTATCCTGCAATCTATCTTTTACCTCATCCCAAAGCGCTGCCCCTTTTAAACTTTTTTCAACAATTTGATTCAGGACTTTCTTATCTCTTATACCATGAATTCTCGGACCATAAACAACATTTTCATAGATAGATTTAGGAAAAGGATTCGGCTTTTGGAACACCATACCCACTTTTGTTCTTAATTCTTCAACACCATAACGTTTATCAAAAATATTACGTCCACGATATTGAATTTCTCCCGATGTTTTTACTGATGGTACCATTTCAATCATTCGGTTCAACGCTTTAATATAAGTCGATTTACCACATCCTGATGGACCGATAATCGCAGTTACTTCATTTTCATAAATATCTAAATTGATTTGTTTTAATGCATGATTACTTCCATACCATAAATTTAATTCTTTTGTTTGATAAACTTTATTGTTGTCATTAAGATTTTTATAGTTGTCAAGTGAATCGGCGGCTTCTTTTTTGGGTGCAACCAATGTACTCATATTCTCCACTCCTCGTTTAATACCTTTTTTGGAATTTATTTCTGATCAACACAGCAATAGAATTCATCACAATTAACATTACTAGTAATACAATAATGCCCCCCGCTGCAACGGCATGAAACTCTTCTTGCGGTCTACTCGTCCAGTTATAGATTTGCATTGGTAAGACAGTAAACATATCGAAAACAGATTGAGGTAAAAACGCTAAGAAAAGTGGTAAACCAAGCACTACTAATGGTGCCGTTTCCCCGATTGCTCTAGAGAGAGCTAAAATTGCTCCTGTTAATATGCCAGGTAATGCAGCCGGCATAACCACCCTTACAATTGTTTGCCATTTATTAGCTCCCATTCCAAATGACGCTTCTCTTAATTCCATCGGTACACTTCGAATCGCCTCTTGAGACGCGACGATTATGATTGGTAATACGAGTAAACTCATCGTTAAGCCTGCGGCCAATACACTTGTTCCTAAAGTTAATGCTCTCACAAAAACCGTTAATCCTAATAATCCAAAAACAATCGACGGGACACCTGCTAAGTTAGATATATTAATCTGAATCAGTGAGGTAAACTTATTTTTACTCGCATACTCCTCTAAGTAAATGGCTGTTCCTACACCAAGTATAAGCGTCACAGGGGCAACAACACCCATTAACCAAATGGTCCCTATTAAAGCTGTTTTAATACCCGCTTGTTCTGGATCACGTGAAGGTAAAGATTGCAAGAACTGCCAGTCTAAATAACCAATTCCTTGAGTGATAATGCGATACAATAATATCGCAAGAACCACTAATGCAAACGCAGTCGCCAACATGAACAAACCTTTAAAAACGGAATTTTTCCATTTTCGTGGTGACATTTTCTTTAGTACTTGATCATGATTAATTAATTTCATACTAGTATTCCTCCCTAAAGCGCTTGGAGATGAATTGGGCGAGCATATTCATGAACAAGGTGAAAATAAACAATGTAAATCCAACTGCGTAGATACTATAATAGATGGTCGTGCCATATCCAGCATCTCCCTGACTGACTTGGACAATATAAGCCGTCATAGTTTGAATACTACTTGTCACGTCAAAGCTCAAGTTAGGCGTGGAGCCTCCTGCAACAGCGACAATCATTGTTTCACCTATTGCTCTTGAAATTGCTAATACAATAGAAGCAACAATACCTGAAACAGCGGCAGGTATAACAATTTTAATGGCCACTTCAAGTTTTGTTGCCCCTAATGCATAAGCCCCTTCTTTCATCACTTTAGGTACAGACGACATGGCATCTTCTGATAATGAGGCAATCATCGGTGTAATCATAATCCCGATAACAATCCCTGGGCTAAGCGCATTGAATATTTGCAGAGATGGGATCATTTCTCTAAGCACTGGTGTCACAAAAGTGAGAGCAAAAAACCCATAAACGATAGTAGGTACGCCTGCTAATACTTCTAAAATAGGCTTAATAACTCTCCTTGTTCGATCACTCGCATACTCACTCAAGAAAATAGCTACAGCGAGACCAATCGGGACTGCCACAACTGCAGCTATAAGAGCAACTTTTAACGTTCCTGAAATAAGCGGTAGAATTCCATATGAGCCTTGTGTTTCAGAAAATGGATACCACTTTTGTGCGGTAAAAAATTCTTTGATACTTACGTGACTGAAAAAAGTCGTCGTTTCCACAAATAATGTTACAACGATCCCAATCGTCGTTAATACTGACACAATCGCAGTTAATAATAAGATAACTGGAACAATCTTTTCTGACTTCAGTTTATTTTTACTTTTAGATTTTTTTTGTTGTATAAGTTCTTGCACAGAAAACGCTTTTTCTTCTTGTTGTATATTCATAGTTGATCCCCCCTTCATTACGATGATGATCTCTCTTCATCATTCAAACACTTATTTTAAATCTTCAATTGTTGATAACCCTGTTTCATATTCTTCATCTTTTAATTTCACATAACCGACATCTTCTGAAAGTGCCCCCGCATTTTCTAATGTGAACTTAACGAATTCATATGTTTCTTCATTCTTTAGGGAATCATTTTTCACGTAGATATATAAAGGACGTGATAATGGTGCATACTCCCCTGATTCAACCGTGTCATGAGTCGGCTCTACCGGACCATTCCCACCATCGATTGGAACAACTTTTAACTTATCTTGATTCTCAACATAATAAGCAAATCCAAAGAATCCAATGGCATTTTCGTCCCCTGCTACACCTTGAACAAGGATGTTGTCATCTTCTGATAGTGTCGCTTGTTCGACAATTGGCTCATCCTCCAGAATGATTTCATTAAAGTAATCATACGTTCCGGAGTCTGTTCCTGGAGAATAAAATTTGACTTCCTCATCTGGCCATTCTGGTCTAATATCTGACCATTTTTTTGTTTCTCCCGTATTGATCCATAATTCTTTCAATTCTTCGATAGTAAGTGAATCGACCCAATCATTCTCTTTATTTACAACGATTGATAATCCATCGTTGGCTAGCTTTAATTCTGAATACTCAATTCCTGCTTCTTCAATCTGGGCTTTCTCTTCATCTTTAATTTCTCTCGATGCGTTACTGATATCCGTTGTTCCTGCTATAAACTGTTTAAATCCTCCACCTGTTCCAGAAGAAGCGACTGATACTTGTACGCCTGGCTGATCCATACTGAATTCTTCAACAACAGCTTCCATAATAGGATAAACTGTAGAGGAGCCATCAATTTTGATTTCTCCTTGTAACTGTTGATTTTCTTCACTAGTTGTTTGCTCTCCATTACTTGAACTGTTCGCACCGCCATTTGCTCCACATGCCGTTGTAAAAGCAAGAACAGAACCAATCATTAATGTTGATGCCACATACTTGAATCGTTTCTTCATTAGAAATATTCCCCCTAGAAAATCAGTTGTTTTGTCCTACAAACCCATCATAAGACCTAAACGTTAATAGGAAATAAATGTCGTGTAAATATTCTGTAAACCAATGTGAAGAAATGTAAAGTGAAATTCAGCGATAATCATATATCATTTTTATTTTTAAGGAATCGAGTGACATTACCTTACAAACAAACAATGCTGTAAATCGCAGAGGTAATAAACATAGGAATAGTCGAGGCACTCCTTAGTAAAAAGAACGAAAATATAGAGGTAGTTGTGTAGGATTGTCAGCCTTCTTTGCCTCTTTCATTACTGATGTTAAAAACAAAAAGCATAAAAATAACTCGGATTCATCCTTCAAAAAAGGGTGAATCCGAGTTTGATTGTTAGTTTATATCTGTTATGCCTGTGTTTTTCAAAACACACAAGCTTATTCTTCCTCTTCTTTGTTAACATCAATTACTTCTTGCTTCGTTAAATCTTCTGGTTTCTTACTTTCTTCTTTCGCACGTTCTTCTTTTAGTTCAAAGTATTCATCCATGACGCGTTCGGCAATAATCATATTTGCTTTATGGCCACTTCCACCTTCATAGGCCCAAGGGACCATGACCGCAATTGCCACTTCTGGTTTATCAGAAGGTGCATAACCAACATAGCTGATATTCATTACTTCAGGTGGCTCATCATAATTGCTACGTAGTGGTCCATCATAGAAAGCCTCTGCTGTACCTGTTTTACCTGCAGGGTCATACTCTTTATCACCAAAGAAGGATAGTGCCGTACCTTGTTGTTCTTGTGCAACTTGACGGAAGCCCTCTTTTACACGTTCAATCCAAGAAGCATCCATATCAAGTTTATTAAGAACTTTCGGCGATATTTCTTCTACAATAGGGCCTAATTCTTCATTTTCTAATAAAGGTTCCCTAATTTCTTTTACTACATGAGGCTCCATTCTATTCCCGCCGTTAGCAATCGTGGACACATATTGCACGAGCTGCATATTAGAGTACGTATCATACTGTCCAATCACTAAGTCCAACATAAATCCAGGGAGTTGACTCATTCCTTTAAATCCTGTTTGTTCATTTGGTAGATCAATCCCTGTTCTAACGCCTAAACCAAACTGAGCAAACGATTCTCTGATTGTATCAAACCCTTTAGGATCTAACGGCAATGATTTATTATAGCGATATGTGCCGCCTCCAATTCGAATGGCTGTTTCAAACATATACACATTGGATGAAACCCTTAATGCATACAAATCACTAATTGGTCCGAACGTTTTCCATGATTTTTTTACAGGTGTACCAGCAATTTTTAGTGGCTGGTCATTAATTACTGTACCAGGCTGAATCACGCCTTCCTTATAGCCCGTAAGAATCGTAGCCCCTTTGACTACGGAACCGGCATTATAAGTGGTCGTAATATTTCCTAATGCATCATCTGTCATTCTTGTTTGGCCTGTTTCCTCATCTTTCACAAGCCTTCTACCAGCCATTGTTAAGATTTCGCCGCTATACGGATCCATTAACACGACATAGGCTCTATCTAAAAGACTGGTTCCTCCAGTTTGTTTAGCCGCACGCAACTCTTCTTCAATGATTTTTTCTGTTGCTAATTGTAAATCCATATCGACACTTAATACTAAATCTTTCCCCCGCTGCCCTTCTGAAATTGTCACCGTTTCTAGAATCGTACCACCTTTATCAGTGACATTTTTCACTTTGGCTTTTTGACCATGGAGGACTTCTTCGTATTGATATTCAAGATAACTTTTACCTACACGGTCATTTCTTGAATAATCTCTTGCTAAATAGTAATCAAGCATTTCTTTCGGAATACCTTCTTCAGAAGACGAAACAGATCCAAGGACAGATTTCAATGTATTATCAAAAGCATAGTAACGGTCCCAATCAGTTGTTGTATCAACCCCTGGAAGATAATCTAAATTTTCACTTACTAGGGCGAATTCCTTTGCAGTTACTCCATCATTTTTAACAACTTGTGGTGTAAAGGCATACCCACTAGAGAACTCTCGATAGATCGCCAGCACTTCCAAGTCGTCTTCTGTCAGTTCATCCAATTCTTCTTCCGTAATACGATCTAATGTTAATTGATAGACATCTTTATCGTAATCGGCTTCTTCGTCCTCGCGAATATTTTGCTTTTCTTTCTCTGTTACCTTTTCATCCGCGCGATCAGGATTAATCATAATCCAATAATCTTTTTCATCTCGTTCCGTGACTTTTTCTGTCTCTTTTTCAATTAGTTCCGCTAATTTCTCAGCAGTATCAAGCATTTCCTCTTGACTAGCTCCATTATTCGTATATGTAATGGCATTCTGCGGGATATTATCGACAATAATCTTTCCTGTACTATCAAACATCTTTCCCCTAGGTACAGGGTTATTTACAGTGATTTCTTCTGTTCGTTCTATTTCTCGTTTATAGTCATCACCGTAGACAATCTGAACAAACCCTAATCTAAAAATAAGTACAGAGAACAACACAAAGACAATTAAGAAAAGCATGTTCAACCGAAAGGACACACGATTCTTCTTTTTCTTCTTATTCAATTGCTAAAACCACACTTCCCTCTTAATTACATATACTTATTTTAAAAGAAAACCAAAAATAATTCTATTCATAACTATAAGGAAATGATAGTTATTTTGAATATTTTTTTTCACATCATTCGATATTCTTAATAAAGAAATAGATCATACTATGCCCAACACCTAATATTACTAGCAATATCGGCAAGATCACATGATCATCAAAATAGATTACACCCACTATAAAGAACAACAAAGATAATACTCTACCGATGTTCAAGAATAATTCCCTGACAACAATATATTCAATTCTCATTTCTGCTGCTTTCCACGCTGTGCCTATTACATCATAAGTCATTGAAGAATAAGGAACGAGTAATAAAGGATATGCGATGGCAATTAATGCAGCATAAAGCAAAAGGTTAACGTAGGTTATATGAAATACTAACAGGAAAATTGACAGAAATAATAACACACCTCCAACTAATACTGCTCTTTTCCTATGCTCTTTCTTAATCCACCTTGAAGCAATATAATAACAAACTAATGCAATACCTGAATTTATTAATCCGAATGTACCAAGTGCTAATTCGCTCCCCGTAGCTATAAACACAAAGACAGAAACGACAAACGCATATGTACCTTCACGAAACCCTTGGAAAAAATGGGCATTTGTAATCCTCTTCCAATTTTTATTATACTTTCGTTCCTTAATAATCCGCTTAAAAAAATACTTTCCATTTGCTGGACGTCTTTTAATAGAAAAACTTAAAAATACGGCAATCGCGAACAAAGCTAATGAAATTCCAAAAATGACTGAATAACCAGTATACGCCTTCATTTTTGAAATAATTAAACCGGCAGAAATAGGTCCAATCATACCACCAAATGATGAAAGTAACCCGAGAAAACCATTAAAAAAGTCTCGATTTTCTGGATCCGTTATTTCAAATGTTAATACATTAAAAGCAAGCCAATAAAAACCAGAACCTATACCTAATAAAGAACCTAATAAAAGGAGATATGACGACGCTTTATCCCCTACAAGAAGCACAGAAATATAAAAGAAGGCAAGAAATATAACCCCTAACCTTAGAACAATAACACGATCTACTTTTTTCGCCCATTTGCCCGCAATAATAAATGCAATAGGTTGCAGAACAACAGCAGCGAGGTTATATAAGCCTAAATCCACGTATTCACCAGATTGCTTCCACAAAAAAATATTCACAAAAGTATTGGATAACGCAACACTTAAGGAATATAATCCTCCAATTAGCAGCAACAAAACAAGGTCTCTGGTCGGCTCAATATTTCCAATCACTCTCTGCAATTTACTCATAAAAAAACTCCCCTTCGATTCTACAAATAGTCTCCTTCAAAAACGATGGAGTTATGCAAGAAAAGGAAGATCCCCATTGGAAAAATATTTCATGTCGCTTGGTCTTTTTATAAAGAAACAATTATGTCTAACAATTGAATCCCATACATTAGGAAGGAGTGACATTTATCGAACAGAAATGTAAAAAAGCACTATTCCAATGAATAGCGCTTTTTTTACTATTATATATTTTCATTTAGCTTTTACTTCGCTTCTTGATATCTTCTGCCTACTTCGTCCCAATTGACAACATTCCAAAATGCTTTAATATACTCAGGACGTTTGTTTTGATAGTTTAAATAATAAGCATGTTCCCAAACATCTAGCCCAAGAAGGGGTGTTTTGCCTTCCATTAATGGTGAGTCTTGATTAGGTGTGCTCGTTATGGCTAATTCCCCATTATCAACAATTAACCATGCCCAACCCGATCCGAAGCGACCAGTAGCTGCTTTAGCAAATTCATCCTTGAAGTCGTCAAAGCTACCAAATTTACTAGCTATCGCATCTCCTAAATCGCCTGTTGGTGTACCCCCACCATTTGGTGAAAGAACTTGCCAGAATAAAGAATGGTTGGCATGTCCACCGCCATTATTTCTGACAGCTGTACGGATATCTTCAGGAATATCATTTATATGGGTAATTAATTCTTCTACACTTTTCGATGCGTATGCACTTTTTCCTTCAATTGCATTATTCAAGTTAGTTACATAAGTATTATGGTGTTTCGTATGATGGATATTCATTGTTTCCTTGTCGATATGAGGTTCTAAAGCATCATAAGCATACGGTAATTTCGGTAGTTCATAAGCCATGTAAACATTCCTCCTACTAAAAATATGATCATATGCAGACATCATTAAAAATGTCTTCTTATATTTTCTATACCACTTTGCCATAGAATCAAACATAAAAATTATTTTTTTATAGAACAACAAATAAGAAATAGATAATCATCACTACTTGAACAATTCCTTTAGTAAAGATGCTACTTATGAATCCTACAAGTGACCCAAATCCAACTAAAACTGCTTCCTTAAATGGGCGACGATGTACAATTAATTCTGCGATAATTGCCCCGACTATCGGTCCAAGTAATATACCTGCCACCGGGATAACAAAAGGCCCTACTAGTATTCCAATAGTGCTTCCCCATATTCCAGCTTTTGTCCCACCATATTTTTTCACACCAACCATATTGGAGATATAGTCGGCACCAAATAGTAATATTACAAATAAAATTTGGATGGACCAAAACAGTACACCAAAAGGTTCAAAGGAATAGAATAATCCATAAACAATAAAGCCAGCAGCAATAAAAAGTACACTCGGGATAATTGGATATATCAATCCGATAAAAGCTATAACAAATAAGATGATAATGATTGCCCAAGCTAAAATATCCATAACCGTTCCCTCCTATTCATAACAAAAACTTCTCATAGTCTCGCCATAATTAAAACATTAAAATGTTATCTTTTCCATCGAAAGATTTTAAAAAAAGAGGTAAGGAACCCATCCTTACCTCTTTATAATACTCAATCTTCGCCTAATACAGCCTCTGCAATATTAACTGCATGATCACCGATTCGTTCGAGATTACTTAAGATATCCACATATACAATCCCTGCTTGTCCAGAACATACTCCTTCACTTAAGCGAATGATATGCTGTTTACGTAATTTACGTTCCATTTTATCTATTTGATCTTCTTTTTGTACAACATGTTGTGCTGCTTCTTTATCATTATGGTCTAGCGCTTCTAATGCTTCAGAAACCGTAGAGATCGTTAATTGGAACATATCATCTAAATCTTTCATAGCGGATTCCGTAATACTTACCTTATTTGCTTTCTTATAATCCATTAATTCAACGATATTTTCGAAATGGTCACCCATTCTTTCAATATCTCGAATCGTATCCATTAGAACCGTATGTTCAGACGATTCGTTATTAGATAAAGAACTTCTAGAAAGCTGAATAAGATAATCTGTAATTTGTCTGTCCAGATTGTTTATCGCACTTTCGATTTGATAAGCTTTTTCACCATGTTTAGGCGAACCATCTATTAAAAATGATCGTGTTTCATTTAATCCTTCAACAGCAAATTGACCCATTCGAAGTACCTCTTCTTTCGCTTGTCCAAGAGCAATTGATGGCGATTGTTGAATAAAAACAGCGTCTAAATGTTTGGCTTTTTGCTCAATCACTGTATCTTCACCCGGTATAAGCTTCGTCACAATATACGCCAGAACAGCCACAAATGGCAGTTGAATCAACGTGTTAGTAATATTAAATGTTCCATGAGCGAACGCAATTGTCAGCTCTGGATTCAGTCCAAGATTCGCTTGGAACATTTCAACCAATAAAGTAAAAGGATGCAGTAATATTAAAAAGATCGTAGCTCCAATTAAATTAAACGTCACGTGGACTAGCGCTGCTCGTTTAGCTGCCACAGTAGCCCCAAGTGAAGCTAAAATAGCAGTTATCGTTGTACCAATATTATCTCCAAATAAAACTGGAAGAGCTGCATCTAAGCTAATTAACCCTTCAGAAAATAAACCTTGCAATATTCCAATTGTCGCACTTGAGCTTTGTACAATGACTGTAAGCACAGTTCCCACAAGAACACCTAATACTGGAATCTCACTCATACTAACTGTCAGGTCATGAAAGCTTTGTAAGTTACTTAACGGTTTCATACCACCGCCCATTAACTCTAATCCATAAAACAATGCTCCAAAACCAAATATAATAGACCCAATGTTTTGCATACGGTTATTTTTAAAGAATACTAAGCATAATACCCCAATCGCTAGGATTGGTAACGCATATTCACCAATATCTAGACCAATTATAAACGCTGTAAAGGTTGTCCCAATATTCGCACCCATAATTACGCCTATTGCTTGACGTAGATTCATAAACCCAGCGCTAACTAATCCTACTGTTAACACCGTCGTTGCTGAACTACTTTGAATAAGCATCGTTACTAACATTCCTGCTAAAACACCCATTAATGGGTTTGTGGTGAATTTATCCAAAATATCTCTAAGACGATCTCCAGCTGACTTTTGTAGACCATCTCCCATCGTTTTTATCCCGAGAAGGAAAATACCTAATCCACCGACAAACTCAAATATCATCTTTTGAATATCTAATTCCAAGCTATTCAACCCCTAGAAAGTTTTTCAACACTAAATGTAAACCCCACACTATTATTAAAGCTTTCTCTATTAATGTAAATAGTGTAACGGTTAAATTTACAAACCTTTAATATTTTTCTCTTATGTTACAATTAGATGACAAAAGGTTAATTATTCAAAAAACTTATTATTCTTGTATGACGAAAGTATTGTCGTTAAAATAAATAGAATAATGACAAGTAAGGACGTGGAAAATTTTTGAATATCATTAAACAATTTATAAGAAGCATTTATTCTCCAAAAGACATTGCAACCTTTCGTCAGCAAGGTATAGGAAAGACAATAGGTTATGTTTTTTTTCTCACTTTCCTATCCATTATCCCCACTATTTTTTTTCTCAGTACATCCGTCTTTAATGGTGTACAATCAATGGAATCAACAATAACGGATGATTTGCCTGAATTTGAGATTACTAATGGGACATTACAAGCAAATGAAACAGCACCTATTACTGTTGAGAATGATGGTGTGACCATTATTTTTGACTCAAATAATATTGTAAAGAAAGATGAAATATTGCAAACAAATGATACCATTGCCATTCTACAAGACGAATTGGTGTTTATTAGCGGAAACAATCAACAATCCTATAGCTATAGTATGCTCGGTGATATCAATATTGATAAATCAACTGTTATTGAATTAATACAAGCGGCAGATTCTTGGTTAATCATATTAATTAGTATCGTCGCTATTGTACTGTATTTATTTTCTGTAGCCATGCGCTTAATAGAAATTTCCATTATTGCCTTACTCGGTATAATGATTGTGAGAATTGTTCAGAAGACCCTTCCTTATCGCTACATGTGGCGAATAGCCGCTTATAGTATCACATTATCAACCGTATTTTTTATTATCATGGACACACTACAAACCGTTGTTCCAAATGGAGCACTTATTAACTGGTTAATATCCATCATCATTCTTATGTTAGCCATCAAAGAAATACCTCATCAGAAAAAGGAAATACCTGAACAATAGTGGAATCATACTGTAGACGCATATACCGTCTACAGTTTTTTTTTATACATAATCTGTTCTAATTAGATGTGGACATGCATAAGTATGATAATGGTTATTCTAAAATGACGGGAGCTTGTAAATATGAGAAGAATTTCAGCCTTCATCTTAATTATTATCATTTCATTTGCTGTATACGTCGATCTTTCCAAAGGAACTCTCCCTAAACATATTGCACCCGTTGCTGCAGAGGTCACAAATTTAGAAAAAGACGAACAAGAGGTAGGCCTTCCTTATTTTGAAAAAGAAGTGAATCGGGGAGATACCGTTTTATCCATTATTGAACAGCAAAATATGAACATCGAAAATCTTCCAATTAATGTTATCGCTGAAGATTTCAGCACATTAAATAATGGAATAAAGCCTGAAGAAATTCAATACGGTAATACCTATAAATTTCCTTCATATAATAATGAAAACTAAATGCTTAGCATCTATTTCTTGTCAATTCAATCACTTCATTGATACAATAGTTGATGATAAGAGCTTACATTGAGAAGTTCAAATATATTTTATATATATAAAGGAGCGAATCTCCATTGAGTGAAATGATACATCGTACGAAAACTCGTCCGGTAAAAGTGGGACCGCTAACCATTGGCGGAAGTAATGAATTATTTATTCAAAGTATGACTACAACGAAAACTCATGATGTAGAAGCAACCGTTGCGCAAATTAAACGTTTAGAAGAAGCAGGATGCCAAGTTGTTCGCGTAGCATGTCCAGATGAAAGGGCAGCTAATGCGATTGCTGATATAAAAAAACAAATCGATATTCCACTTGTCGTTGATATCCATTTTGATTATAAGTTAGCTTTAAAAGCCATTGAAGGTGGAGCTGACAAGATTAGAATTAACCCAGGTAATATTGGAAAACGCGAAAAAGTGGAAGCTGTTGTAAAAGCTGCTAAAGCGAAAGGTATTCCTATTCGTATTGGTGTAAATGCAGGTTCATTAGAAAAACGTATTTTAGAAAAATACGGCTATCCTACGGCAGACGGAATGGTTGAAAGTGCACTTCACCATATTAAAATTCTGGAAGACCTAGACTTCCATGATATTATCGTCTCTATGAAAGCGTCAGATGTCAATTTAGCGATTGAAGCTTATGAAAAAGCAGCTCAAGCTTTTGATTATCCACTACACTTAGGGATTACTGAATCCGGAACATTATTTGCCGGTACAGTAAAAAGTGCTGCTGGATTAGGCGCAATTCTTCATAAAGGTATCGGAAATACGTTAAGAATTTCATTAAGTGCTGATCCAGTTGAAGAAGTAAAAGTGGCTAGAGAGCTGTTAAAAGTATATGGTTTATCATCGAATGCTGCGACACTCATTTCTTGTCCGACTTGTGGTCGTATCGAAATCGACTTAATTAGTATCGCGAATGAAGTTGAAGAATATATCTCAACAATTAAAGCACCAATTAAAGTCGCTGTGTTGGGCTGTGCCGTTAACGGCCCTGGTGAAGCAAGAGAAGCTGACATTGGCATCGCTGGAGCACGAGGTGAAGGTTTATTATTCCGCAAAGGGAAAATTGTTCGCAAAGTACCAGAAGATACAATGGTCGATGAATTAAAGATTGAAATTGATAAAATAGCTGAAGAGTATTTTGCAAAACAAAAAGAAGAAGAAGAAAATGCCAAAGAAACAGTTTAAATAAACAAAGCGCCTAGGGATACTCCTAGGCGCTTGTTGTTTATATTTAAAAGAATGGCATAATAAAAATCCCTACTAAAAGCGATACTATACCGATACCAATCGCCCAAGTGCCAAATCCTCTAGCTCCTTTGCTATTTGCAACAATACCAAGTACGATCCCTGCAGCTCCAAGAAATATCGGCATAATGAATAGTGAAAGGATTGATAATACTAAAGCAGTAATACCTACTCCTCGGCCACCACTACGCGTCCCTTTTCTATCGTCAATATCCCTTCCCCTGTCCTCATCATAAGTTACAGGAGCAGCAATTTCGGCTGCAGTTTCTTCTGAATAATCGCTTGAGACTTCATACTGGTTCTCGTCAACTCTGTCACGACGAAGCTGATCTTCATCATATTTACGCATCTGATCTGCCATCATGATCCCTCGCTTTAATGGTATCCACTTTTCTGTGGTGGAGCATTTATTATTATTAACAAGCTTTACACTTTTACTTGTGTTAAGATTTTCTAGCAACAAAAAGGCTTTTATGGTTTATATAATGAAAAGTTTCAGCTAAAATTAGGAAGTAAAGAAAAAATGAAGTGAACGGTTATATGTTCAAGTTTTAAAGGAGAGCAATGAAATGAAAAAACGATTCGGAATTGATATCGATGGAACTGTCACGAGTCCAGCGGCAATGATTCCTTTTATGAACAAAGCATTTGGGCTACAACTTACTTTAGAAGACATAAAACAATATGACTTGTATCCGCTTGTAGATATAGAACCTCAAGCATTCGATCAATGGTTTAAAGAAAATGAACCGGAAATTTATCGCCAGTCAACCATTGTACCTAACGCAAAATCAATATTAACAAAATGGAAAGAAGAGCATGAACTATTTTTTATTAGTGCACGCTCAACTCATTTGATGAGTGTAACTGAAAATTGGTTCACACAGAATGGCATTACTTTTGATCATATTGATCTTATTGGCTCTCATGATAAAGTCTCAGCAGCTAAACAATATGATATTGACATATTCTTCGAAGATAAACATGATAATGCTGTTATGATCCATGAGGCGTGTCAAATTCCCGTCATATTGTTCGATACACCCTATAACCGCTTACCGACTCCAGACGGCGTAAAAAGGGTGACAAGCTGGAAGGAAGCAGCCACATGGGTAGAGAATTGGTTAAAAGTATCTGTGTAATCTTACTATCTTCATATAAAAAAACCCCTCTTATAAGAGGGGTTTTTCCAATTAACAACATTCTGGGCATTTGCCGTAAATTTCAAATTTATGCCCAGAAACATCATATCCTTTTAAGTTTTCTGCCAAAGTATTCATCGGACAAGTTTCTATTTCTTTCGTTTTTCCACAATCCAGACAGATAAAATGATGATGATGATGTTCATGAGAACAAGTAAACCGAAAATGTTTTTCACCAGATAACTCGGTCATCTCAAGAATATCTAAGTCCACAAACAAAGATAAATTACGATAAATGGTATCAAAGCTCAAGCCCGGATAATCTGGTTTCATTTCCTCTAAGACTTCTCTTGCCGTTAAGTACTTATTACTATCTGCAAATAGTGCAAGCATTTCTTCTCTCTTGCCTGTATGCTTATAGCCTCGATTTTTCAACAGTTCTAATGCGCCACTCACATTCATGACTGATTCACCCTTTTTTTGCAATTATACTTTAGCTGGTCTAGATGTCTTTACTTTCTTTAAAAGTATCGTTACTAATAATATTAACACAGCAATGATCACAATGGTTCCTCCAGGAGCAAGATCTAAGTAATATGCTAAAAATAAACCGCCAAGTACTGACACTTCTCCAAAAATAACTGACAATAAAATCGTTTGCTTAAAGCCCTTTGCAATCCGCATACTCGCAGCAACTGGTAAAGTCATAAGTGCGGATACGAGGAGAATTCCAACGATACGCATTGATGAAGCGATAACAAGTGCCACCATAACAATAAAAATAAAATGAACAATTTTTACTGGAATACCAGATGCTTGCGCATGCTCCTCATCAAAAGATAATAAGAATAGTTCTTTATATAAAGAAACAATAATGGCTATAATAATCACCGAAATGATGATAATAAGCCATAGATCTTCTCTACTTACTGCACTAACGCTACCAAATAGGTAACCAAACAGATCTGAATTGAAGCCATCAGCTAGTGAAATAAATATTACACTAAGACCGGTTCCCCCAGAAAGAATAATAGGAATGGCAAGCTCCTGATAATGCTTATATACAGACCTTAATTTTTCAATAAACACAGATCCTGTAACGGAAAAAGCCATCCCCATATAAACAGGATTGACTCCGCTAAAACCGGTTAGTTTCTTTTCAAGTAATAAGCTTGCTGCAATCCCAGCTAACGTTACATGACTAAGCGCATCTGCTATCAATGATAACCGCCTTACTACAATATACACACCAAGTAAAGGGGCAATAATACCAATAATCATACCAGTTAAAAAAGCATTTTGTAAAAACTCATATTCAAATATAGCAGCAATCATTATCTCACCCCTTCATGATGGTGGTGATGATCATGGGATAAGATATGAACGTCATGTCCATAAAACGTCGACATTTCAGCTTTATCAAGACGCTCAAATTCCTCTGTTTTCCCGTGGAAATGAAGAGTTTTATTCATACATGCAACATGTGATACCCGCTCAGAAATTGTCCCTATATCATGTGTAACGAGTAAAAGCGTAATGCCACGGTTTTTATTCAGATCTTCAAGCATATGATAAAAAGATTGCACATGTTGTGCATCTACACCAACAGTCGGTTCATCTAATATAAGTAATTTAGGTTCACTTACTAACGCTCTTGCAATAAACACCCGTTGTTGCTGACCTCCAGATAACTCTCCCACATTACTCGTTTCATACTCGCGTAATCCAACAGAATCTATAGCGTCTATAACATGACGCCTATCTTCCTTTTTCATCCATTTAAATAGTCCAAGTTTTTTTGTTAACCCACTAGCAACAACTTCAAATACCGTTGCCGGAAAACCTGTATTAAATGAATTTGCCTTTTGCGAGACAAAGCCAATTTTTTGCCTGTCCTTAAATTGATTCATTTCTTCCCCGAAAAGAGTGATTTTCCCATTTTGTAATTTTAATAAGTTCAATATTAACTTGAGAAGTGTTGATTTTCCAGAACCATTTGGACCTACAATGGCTAAGAAGTCTCCTTCATTTACAGTTAAATTTACCCGCTCTAATACATTATTTTTTTCATATCTAAAGGAAACATCCTCTATTTTAATCACTGGCTCTTGCCGTGTTTCCATCTTATTCACCTTCGTTTTAAGAATCATTACGATTTAGTACAAGGAGTAGTATACATGAAGTTCCTAACCTTGTAAAGGAGTGAAATGAGGCTTGTTTCATCAATTTTTGTAGAAAAAAAGGCAAATTTTACTGTACAGGTGCATACAGTTTAATGAGGAGTGATGCACATGAAAATCTTTGAGAACATCATTAATCACAAAGTCAATCACATTACCGCAGATGAATTATTAAAGTATGGAAAACAATTTAATATCTCAGTTAGCCGCTCAGAAGCGGAGCAAATCGCCCAATATCTTCGCGGTAAAAAGGTGAATATCTTTAATGAAAATGAACGAAAGAAACTTGTCAAAGAAATTGCCAATATTGCAGGTGTAGACACGGCAAAGTCAGTCAACCAAATATTTCTTATGTTTACTAATTCTTAAGTCTATTACCAGTGCCATTGACATCTACGATTTAAACAGACCATTAGAAGGGCAAAGAAGAAGCATAGAGGATCCCTCTCCTCCATGCTTTTTTATTGTGCTAAAATATCTTCTAATAGATTTTTATTAAACGCTTCTTTACGTAACATATTGATTTCGAATTGATATGGCGGTTTCTTATTTTTCTTGTCCTCGCCAACATAAGGGGTTTCCAAGATTTTCGGTATTGTCGTAAGTTGTGGATGATGAACAATGTTGTTTAGTGCCTTAAAACCGATATGACCAAATCCAATATTTTCATGGCGGTCTTTCCTAGCTCCCTGAATGTTTTTACTATCATTAATATGAAGAACCTTTAATCGATCGATACCAATGATTTTATCAAATTCATTTAATACACCATCAAAGTCATTAACAATATCATATCCAGCATCATGAGTATGACAAGTATCAAAACAAACAGATAAATGTTCATTATGAGTTACACCATCAATAATTTTCGCTAGTTCTTCAAAATCTCTTCCACATTCTGACCCTTTTCCAGCCATTGTTTCAAGCGCAATTTGCACATTTTCATCGCCATTTAGTACTTCATTTAAACCTTCAATGATCCTGGCGATACCGTTTTCTGCACCTGCTCCGACATGTGCACCAGGATGCAAGACAATTTGCTTTGCCCCAAGCGCTTCTGTACGATCGATTTCAGAACGTAGAAAATTCACTCCTAATTCGAATGTAGCTGGGTTCGTTGTATTCCCTATATTTATAATATAAGGGGCATGAACAACAATATCACTTATGCCATTTTCCTTCATATGAGCTAGGCCAGCTTCTATATTTAAATCTTCTATTTTCTTTCTTCTCGTGTTTTGGGGAGCACCTGTGTAAATCATAAATGTATTCGCCCCGTAAGAAGCTGCTTCTTCACTGGCTGCTAATAACATTTTTTTTCCGCTCATCGAAACATGGGATCCTATTTTCAACATACAATATCCCTCTCTCTTATTTTCTTTTAATCCTTCTTTCTCTCTTCTTTATCTTTTCCATTTCCCATTTGCGCTTTCTTTTGTATCCTGGTTTTACTTTTTTCGGTTTTTGTATAAGTGAACTAGCTTTTTTATCAATCTCATCTGTTTGACGTTGTCTGTTTTTTCTTTTATTACGATCGTCAAGTGTTACCCAATTTCCTTTAACAAAATCAATATGAGTAAAAGTAACGCCCATTTTCTCTAATTTATTTAATGCGTCTTCATCTGTTGGATCATAAATCGTTAAGGCGATACCTGAAGTGCCTGCTCTTGCTGTTCTACCTACACGATGAATATAAAAATCTAAGTCTGTAGGTAATTCGTAGTTAATTACGTGACTAATTCCTTTAATATCAATACCCCTAGCAGCTAAATCAGTTGCTACGATATATTGGAATTCGAGATCAACGATTTGCTTCATCATTTTCTTTCGTTCTCGTGGATTCAAATCTCCGTGAATTCTTCCGACTTTCAAGCCTTTAGCCATTAAACCATCTGCGACTTCATCTGCCTTTTTCTTCGTATTCGTAAACACGATGGCTAAATACGGGTTAAAAGACTGTAAAGCATCAAACACAAGATTTACTTTGTTGCGGTGTCTTGAAGGTAAGAGTTGATGTTCGATTTTAGCTGCGGTTGGTTGCTTCGGCTCTACATGAACATATTTTGGGTTTTCCATATATTTTTTCAAAAATGGTTTAAGCTTCTCTGGGATGGTAGCTGAAAACACAAGCATTTGCAATTTCTCTTGCATGTGTGACGCAATTTGGTCAACATCTTCCAAGAAGCCCATATCCAACATTAAGTCCGCCTCATCCACAACTAACAATGAAGCTGTATGGATAAGCAATGCCTGCTCTTTCACTAAATCATTAATTCTTCCCGGTGTACCAACAACTATTTGCGGTTGCGTTTTAAGCTTTTCAATTGTTCTTTGTTTATCTGTACCTCCGATAAAGAGCTTAACTGCGATAGCTTCTTCACTATGGCTCGTGATTTTTAAAACTTCTTGATAAATTTGGTTGGCTAGCTCTCTAGTTGGTGCAGTGATAATTGCTTGTACACCTTTTTTGTTTGTTTGAATTTTTTCAACCATTGGCAGAATATAAGCGTGTGTTTTACCTGTACCTGTCTGGGATTGACCAATGGCACTTTCCCCTTTTAAGACAGTCGGTATTAATCTTTCCTGTATATCTGTTGGTTCAAAAAACCCTAACTTCTTTACTGCTTCTATAATAAAAGGTTTAAACTCATACCTTTCAAATCTTGTTTCATTCATTTTTTTAACTCCTCAT
The DNA here is from genome assembly GCF_044790165.1 of Cytobacillus kochii. NCBI lineage: Bacteria > Bacillati > Bacillota > Bacilli > Caryophanales > Bacillaceae > Cytobacillus > Cytobacillus kochii. The sequence goes on from NZ_CP085254.1 coordinate 3,144,005, forward strand.
TATCGTTATGAAATGATCATAAGTACTTGCACACATGATCACTTAAAATCGCAAACATTTACTCCATCATATTATTATAATAAAATTCCAGGTAAATAACCAGTTATACTTGTTATTCCTTCTTATCCTTTTATAAAGATAAACCCATTTCTCCTTTTTGCATACAATGAAAGTAAAATCCCCTTTTGAGAGGAGGAGATGTGATGTATCCAGGAATGGGACCAAATCGAGGGCAGAGACCAGGCTTCCCTCCACCACACCAAACACCACAAATGATGCAAAACTTATCAGGTAGGCCACCATTTCCACCCAGAATGACTCCATACGGACCAACACAACCAAGAAATAATGGTGGAATGAGAAATAACGGATCTTCAAGAAGTGGAGGTCTATTATCCAAAATCCTTGGTGGTAGAGGTGGTTCTGGTGCGCAGGCAGCTGTAAACACTGCTACTAATGCTGCCACAGAATCTAGAGCCGCTGGTGGAGCAGGTATTCTCCAAACGATAACAAACCCAACAAATATAAGTGGTTTTTTAACAAATACACAAAAATTCTTAAATACTGCAGGGCAAATCGGTCCAATGGTTCAACAGTACGGTCCGATGGTTAAAAATATCCCTTCAATGTGGAAGCTTTATCGCGGTCTTAAGAATATGAGTTCAACAACGGAAGAAAAAGAGGAAGAAAATGAATCTAGCTCACCATCTCCGATAAAGGATAGTCATCCTTCTATGTCAGCAATGAAAACTAAAAAAGAAAAATCAGTCACTATGGAGTCTTTAGAAGACCAGCCAACTCAACAACCCCCTAAAAAAGCGGGTGGTCAGTCTGTACCGAAACTGTATGTTTAGTCATGTGCTTAGCGCTCGCCATTTTGGCGAGTTTTTATTTTATTGTAAATTGCTCATTTCCTTCATTAAATGAATTAAAAACATTGTTAGAGTCATCTCTTAAGTACCAACATGCAAAGTGGACCTATCTATCACCTTCATTGTCTTATTTCATTCGTCCTTACGGAACAATAGAATAGAGCTTAACTCACCATGGATTTCTTTTATCAATTCTCCTTTTTGTGTTATTGCTTTATGTCTTATATAATAGATTAGAAGAGATGAGTAATTTCATTCATCCAATGTTTTATTTACAATTATATAATACAAAATATATGTTTCTGATATAGGGAGGATATTCAATGAACGTCATCAAAATATCACCAAGGGGCTACTGCTATGGTGTAGTAGACGCAATGGTGATTGCTAAAAACGCATCACTCGATAAAACCTTACCGAGGCCAATTTATATCCTTGGCATGATTGTCCATAACAAACACGTGACTGATGCATTTGAAGAAGAAGGCATTATTACTTTAGATGGGAAAAACCGTGATGATATTTTAGACCAAGTCCAAAGCGGTACGGTTATCTTTACCGCACATGGTGTATCACCTAAAATTCGAGAAAGAGCTAAAGAAAAAGGGTTAGTTACCTTAGATGCCACCTGCCCGGATGTGAGTAGCACGCATGATTTAATTCGTCAGAAGAAAGACGAAAATTATCAAATTATATATATTGGTAAAAAGGGACATCCTGAACCTGAAGGAGCGGTTGGGGTTGCACCTGAGATCGTTCACTTAGTTGAAACGATTGACGATGTTCAAGCGTTAACATTAACAAATGAAAAAATTCTCGTTACAAATCAAACAACCATGAGCCAATGGGATGTCGGCGATATCATGGAAGAAATCAAAGAGAAATATCCTCAAGCTGAATTTCATAAAGAAATTTGTCTTGCTACTCAAGTACGCCAAGAAGCGGTTGCAGAGCAAGCAGGGGCTGCAGATGTCCTTATCGTTGTTGGAGATCCGAAAAGTAATAACTCGAACAGGCTTGCTCAAGTTTCCGAAGAAATTGCTGGCACGAAGGCCTACCGTATTGGCGATATTTCCGAGCTTAATTTAGATTGGATTAAGGATGCTCAAACGGTTGCAGTAACGGCCGGTGCCTCTACACCAACACCAATTACAAAAGAAGTGATTTCTTTTATTGAACAGTATGATCCAAAAGAAGAATCAACTTGGCTTACAGAAAAGAAAGTACCATTATCTAAAATCCTTCCGAAAATAAAAAAGCCAAAAGCTGTACAAAAGTAAGCAAAAAGCCATCTCCATATGGAGATGGCTTTTTCTATTTTCAATTATACAAATGTAAAAGGATCTGTATGTACTTTAGAAGCAATAAACTCCACCTCTAACCCTTTTTCAGCGCATTTTTTCTTCATATATTCTGCAACACCTGATTTCATCACTTTTTCGACATTATGACCAGGGTCAATAATATTTAAACCCGCTTGCATCGCATCATGTGCAACATGATAATACATATCTCCCGTAACGTAAACGTCTGCACCTTTCATCTTCGCTTTTGCATAATATTTATTGCCATCTCCACCAAGAACGGCTACTTTTTTTACAATTGATTGTAAATCTCCCACTACACGCACGCTAGGCACATCCAACACCGCCTTCACATGCTCTGCAAACTGTGCTAAGGTCATTTCCTTTATATCACCTATTCTACCGAGTCCAAGAACTTCTCCTTGATTAGCTAAAGGGTAAAGGTCATAGGCCACCTCTTCATATGGATGAGCCGCAAGCATTGCTTTGATAACTTTCTTCTCTATATTAGATGGGAATATTACTTCAATTTTATTTTCTTTCACCTTTTCAAGTGTACCCGGTTGGCCAATATGCGGATTTGCTTCCTTACTTGGTAAAAATTGTCCATTCCCTTCACTTGAAAAACTACAATGACTATAATCGCCTAATGCACCTGCACCAGCATTACCTAAAGCTTGCTTGACTGCTTCCTCGTTCTCTACAGGTACATAAACAGCAAGTTTCATTAAAGGTATTTCATATGTTGGTACAAGGACTTCTGTATTTTTTATCTGAAGCGCAGTTGCTAATAGATCATTTACGCCACCCTTAGCAACATCCAAATTCGTATGAGCTGCATAAACGGCTATATCATGCTTAATTAATTTTGTATAGATTCTTCCTGCAGGTGTATCACTGTCTAATTTCTTTAAAGGACGGAAAATCGGTGGATGGTGTGCAATAATTAAGTTAACACCTTGGTCAATTGCTTCATCAACCACTTCCTCTAACACATCAAGTGCAACCATAACTTTGCTTACTTTTTGGTTCAAGCTGCCGATTTGTAACCCAATAGGATCTCCTTCCATTGCGTAGGCTTTTGGTGAAAACTGTTCAAATAACTGAATGATTTCATGTCCATTTGCTTTCTTCAAGATAATACCCCTCCAACAATAGCTATTTTCTTCTGTAAAGCAACTATTTTTTCATTATTTTCATTTGATGATTTTGCTGCTTGGATTTGACTAATTATTCTCTCCCAATTCTTTCGTTCATGTTTCCATTTTTTAATAAAAACTGCCGATTTTTCAAGTAATAAATACGGCCCTAACAAGAGTCCTTCTTCTAAATCGCCGTATCCTCGATTGATATCGCCTTTCTCAGCGATTAAGATCTCATAAATTTTTTCATCTTCTTCGATTATTTCTTCATTTATTAATGCCCATCCGTTTTCACGCAGCCAAAGCCTGATAGAGATGCTACTAATATTAGGTTGGAGAATTAATCGTTTTACCCCACCTAAGCGATCAGAACCTTCTTCCAAAATGGACGCAATCAGTGTTCCGCCCATACCTGCAATTGTTATTACATCTACTTCATCGTCCGTTAAAACAGAAAGTCCGCTTCCTTTTCTCACAGAGATTTTATCTTCTAATTTATCTGCTTTTACTTGTGCTAACGCTGATTGAAACGGTCCTTCGACAACCTCACCAGCAATCGCTTCTTCGGCAATCCCTTGTTTAACAGCATAACAAGGTAGGTAAGCATGATCTGAGCCAATATCGGCTATTTTCGAACCTTTTGGTATATATTGAGCAACTGTTCTTAATCGATTAGATAATTGATTTGTGTTCATTCGTTATTCCACCACTTCTATGTATTAAGTTCTGATTATAGTATAAAAAAAGTCCCTTGCATATGCAAAGGACTTATTCGTTTATTCCAATGTCATTAACCATTCAGCCATTTCTTGCTCTTTACCAGAGACAAGTCCCCCTGGCATTGCACCTTTACCATTTGTTAATACATCAACGATTTCTTCTTCTGAAAGTCTCTCGCCAACACCCGTTAGTGCGGGTCCTACACCACCTTGATATTGGTCACCATGACAGCCAATACAAGATTGTTGATAAATTTCCTCCGGTGACGCTGCTACCTCTTCTGTTGCTTCCTCGTCCCCTTCACTTGTCAGTTCTTTGTGATCACCTAATCCTTTAAATGAAACAAGGAACATTGCGCCAATCCCAAGGATAGCAATAAGAGCGAACGGTATTAACGGATTACGATTCAATGTTTAAACCTCCCTTATGTAAGAACTTCACAATATAAGTAAGTATATACAAACAATCTCTATTTTACTGTAAAAAACGCTATTGGAAAAGCCCTAAAACGAATTTGTTATCAGCAATTCAAAATTATTTTAATAAACTGGCAAAAAAGTTTACTTCCTATCATTTATTTTTTTACCATTTTACCCCTTTTCATTCCTTAAAAATATTTTATGTATAACATGAATTTTTTAAAAAGAAAAACTATCTAAAAAATAGTTTTGATTATAAATGAGGGTAATTTTATACACTTAAAGTCTCTAAAAATCCACCCTCTCTAACCATTCTTAGATAGCATTTTCCTTTAATGCAAAAAATATACTCCTATTAACAACCAATCTGTCTGGCAATCACCATACGTTGTATTTCTGAAGTTCCTTCTCCAATTTCTGTTAACTTACCATCACGCATATATCTTTCTACATGATATTCTTTCATATAGCCATAACCACCATGAATTTGAACGGCCTGATCAGCGATTTCCATACAAATCTCAGATGCATATAACTTACACATTGCCGCTTCTTTGGAAAACGGTTTTCCTTGATCTTTTAACCAAGCTGCTTTATAAACCATATTTCTCGCCAATTCAATTTTCATCGCCATATCGGCAAGTTTGAATTGTATAGCTTGAAAATGAGATAACTTTCTACTAAATTGTTCACGTTCTTTAGCATACTTTAGTGCCTTCTCATATGCTGCTTGGGCAATGCCCACTGCCATGGCACCGATGCCAATTCTTCCTCCGTCAAGAGTGATTAAAAATTGCTTAAATCCATCGCCCTTTTTACCGAGCAAGTGCTCAGTCGGCACGCGCACGTCTTCTAATATCAATTCAGTTGTATTGGATGCATTGAGTCCCATCTTCTCATAATTATCCAATACAGTGAACCCGTTCGCATCGGTAGGAACAATAATCGCACTAATTTCTTTATCCGTACCATTCATACTCGTGATAGCTGTTAAGGCTAAATGTTTTGCATAACTCGCATTCGTGATATAGCACTTATTCCCATTGATGATATATTCCCCGTTCTCTTCTACTGCTGTTGTTCTTGTCCCACCAGCATCGGAGCCAGCATTCGGTTCAGTTAAACCAAATGCACCAAGACTCTCACCGGTACAAATAGGTGTTAAATACTTATGTTTTTGTTCTTCGGTACCAAATAATGACAGAGGTGCACCGCCCAATGATATGTGAGCAGAATACGTTATACCTGTTGAGGCGCATGCTTTACTTAATTCTTCAGTTACAATTGCAAAACTAATTGTATCGGCTCCACCACCGCCATATTCTTCCGAAAAGGGCAAGCCCATCATACCCAGGTCTGATAATTTCTTGAACACTTCCAATGGAAATTCTTTCGTTCGGTCCCTTTCCAATGCACCAGGTTCCACTTCTTCCATTGCGAACTCTTTAATCGTTTTAAAAATCATCTTTTGTTCAGATGTAAGGTCAAAATTCATATAAATCCTCCTTCTTATGACTTTTGAATACGCTTTCAATTCCTATTATATAATCACCTCTATAATATTCTCAAGATTTAAAAAATTTAAAATTGTACATAGTTATGTTTCAATAATAATTTAAAACATTAGAACTAAATAAAACCGCTTTATAAACCTTTTGTTTTGTTTCTCAATATAGTAATAATTATCTAAAAAATAAATAATTTAAGAATTTTTTACAAAAAGTAATTTGCAATATAATTAACTATTCAGTAAAATAAATTGTAAATATAAGTATGGATATTACCGTACATTTGTTTATTTATTAATATATGGTATCATATACAAATAAAGGAATTATCCACACAACTAGAAGTGAATATTGCACTAAAAAAAGATAGCTTACCCATTAAGAGTAAACTATCTTGAGTTGAATTCTATTCTAAAAAGTCTTTCAGCCTTTTACTTCTGCTAGGATGTCTTAATTTTCGAAGGGCTTTCGCTTCAATTTGACGAATCCTTTCTCTCGTGACGCCAAAGACCTTTCCAACCTCTTCTAGCGTCCTTGTTCTTCCATCATCTAGCCCAAAGCGAAGACGAAGTACATTTTCTTCACGGTCTGTTAAAGTGTCGAGTACATCTTCTAACTGCTCTTTTAACAGCTCGTAGGCAGCATGCTCAGATGGAGAAGTAGCGTCTTGGTCTTCTATGAAATCTCCAAGATGAGAATCATCCTCTTCACCAATCGGTGTTTCTAATGAGACTGGCTCTTGAGCAATTTTTAAAATTTCTCGTACTTTATCTGGTGTTAAATCCATGTCTTCAGCAATTTCTTCTGGAGAAGGTTCACGGCCCAAATCTTGTAGCAATTGGCGTTGAACACGAATTAACTTATTAATTGTTTCAACCATGTGAACCGGAATTCGAATGGTTCTTGCTTGGTCAGCTATTGCTCTTGTAATTGCTTGACGTATCCACCATGTAGCATAAGTACTAAATTTAAAACCTTTACGATAGTCAAATTTCTCTACTGCTTTTATAAGACCCATATTCCCTTCCTGGATCAAATCTAAAAACAGCATGCCACGACCGACATATCGCTTGGCAATACTTACAACGAGACGTAGGTTAGCCTCCGCTAAACGACGCTTCGCTTCTTCGTCGCCTTGCTCAATTTTATTTGCAAGTGAAATCTCTTCTTCTGCTGTTAATAGGTCGACACGACCAATTTCCTTTAAATACATTCTTACAGGGTCGTTAATTTTTACTCCAGGAGGTACGCTTAAATCATTTAAATCAAATTCCTCTTCATTTTTTGCTAATTCTTGCGCATTGGGATCTGCATCGTCATCATTATCACCAACTAGTTCCACACCTTGATCACCAAGGAATTCATAGAACTCATCCATTTGATGAGAATCCAACTCATAATGAGACAATCTTTCTGCTATATCATCATAGGCGAGAACACCTGTCTTCTTTCCTGTTTCTAAAATCTGCTCTTTTGCTTGTTCTAGGGTCAATTCTGTTTCAACCTCTTTCGAACGGGCCGATTTTTCAGCCATTTGTCCCCCTCCTTCCAAAAAATCACAAACCTCTGGGACAGCATAACACTTAAATGGTTATTATGGTAATCATTTGCTTTTGCTTATGCAGTCTATAATATAATTAACACGATGAGAGATAATCACTTTTCTAATGATTTTCTTAATTGTAGAATCTCCATCGCAATTAATGCCGCTTTGGCATAGTCCTTTTGACGTTCTGCTTCTTTTTCATCATGAATTTTTTCTTTTATTTTAATCATCTTTTGATGATTTAACACATGCTTAATATAATCAGATAATTCCTTTTCAGTAAAATCTTCATTGACAGGCATCATCACAATATCTGCTACAATATGCCGCAACTCTTTGTCTTTTATAAATTGCATAAAGTTACTTGTATTGGGCACATGACCACTTTCATAATATGCAAGAAGATAAGTATAAATCGCTTGGTGCTCATCCACATTAAATTCATTGCCACTTAACATTTCCTGAACCTTCAATGTAATATCGTGATTATTCATCATATGAGCCAACAACATACGCTCAGCATTTTGAAAAGCTGGCCGTAATACATTATTTGACATTTGTTGTAATAAAAACGGTTCTTGCGGTAATGACTGTGGCTGATTTTTTGTATTTTTTTGCATTGAATAAAATATTTGTTTTTGTTGCTGTTGTAAGGCATCTAATGAAAGCGAAAATTCGCTAGCAATTTGTCTTAAATAATGATCTCTTTCTACTGCTTTCGTTAGACGACTGATTTCTGTTAGTACTTCTTCTATATAACGAAGCCGTTCTCCTTCATCATTCAACCTTTTTCCTAGTCTTAAATATCTCATTTTAAAGGACATATAAGTAAGACTAGCCTCAATGACCTCATTTTTAAACTTTTCTGCGCCATATTCCTTTATATAATCATCAGGGTCAAGCTCTTCCGGAAGCCAAGCAATTCGCACATTACAACCGACTGATTGAAGCATATCTAAGGCTCGATTGGCTGCTTGAATTCCTGCTGTATCCCCATCATAGCAGATCGTCACATGGTCAGTACTTTTTCGAATTAATTGTACATGTTCATCTGTAAGCGAAGTACCCATCGTAGCAATTCCATTAATGACGCCAGCCGCATCAGCAGCAATGACATCGGCAAATCCCTCAAAGAGAACAGCTCTTTGCTCTTTTTTAATGTGCTTCTTTGCTCGATTAAAATTAAAGACCGTTTTGCTCTTATTGAAAATGGCCGTTTCAGGACTATTTAAATATTTTGGGTCTTCTTCCCCCAATGATCTTCCTGAAAAAGCAATAATATTCCCTTTTTCATTATAGATAGGAAACATGATACGATGGCGAAATCGATCAAAAAAGTTACCATCTCTCTCTCTTTTGATTAATAAACCTGCTCTTTCCATGAGATCCAAGGGAAATTTTCTTTTCTGCAAAAATTTACAGACAAAGTCCCATGAATTTAGTGAGTAGCCAATTTTATACTTCTCAATTGACTCCATTGTAAATCCACGTTTTAATAGGTATTCTAACGCTTCTTGACCATCCTTTGTGTTTACTAGTAAATGATGGTAGAATTTACATAATAATTCATGCGCATCATACATTTGTTGCAATTCAGGTGACTGTTTCACGTTTTTGTCATGTGAAGAAACGTCAATATCAATAGGAATATTTGCTTTCTCTGCTAAGTTAACAACAGCTTCTTGAAAGGAAAAACCTTCTAAATCCATTAGAAATGAAAAAGCGTTTCCTCCTGCATGACAACCAAAGCAATGGTAAATTTGCTTATCAGGAGATACGGAAAATGATGGTGTATTCTCTCCATGAAAAGGGCAAAGTCCAAAATAATTTCGGCCTTGCTTTGTTAAATTCACATAATCTCCAATAACATCAACAATATCAACTGAATTTCGAATTTGATCAATCTTTTCTTCAGGAATACGTTCTGCCATAACGACAACTCCCCACTACATAAAGAAGTATTCTAGAAAAAAAGCTAAAATCCTTCAATTTTCGACAATATTTTTGTCAGTTCTTTCTTGAATCGCTGTCGGTCTTCTTCCTTGAACGGTTTAGGACCTTTTCCATAAACACCTTGGCGCCGTGCTTTTGCAGATAGGTATCGCATATCTAATGCTGTATGGATATGACCTTCCTCATAAACATTGCCCCTTGGCGATAAAACATGAACACCATTTAACAAAAGTGTAGAAGCAAGACCTATATCCTGGGTAATTACCACATCTCCTCGTTTGGAGTAATTTTGGATATATAAATCGACAGCTTCTTTACTGGAATCCACGAATGTCCACTCATCTGTGCGATACTCTGCTTTCATATGTGCATAGGATGCAATGAACTTGTAAGCAACCGAATGAATATTGGCCAATTCGACAATTTCCTGCTTAACCGGACAGGCATCCGCATCAACTAAGATGGTTGGTTCGTCTGATGTTCTTATAATTCTACATCACTCCAGTATTTCCTCCTTATAAAGAAATTTCTTTATTATGGAAGGATTGTCGAATTTTTTTTATATAATTCCCTTGACTTCTCCCAATAAATAGTTTATTCGTTAAAAGTCAAGTCTAAACCTATTTTATCATTTTTTATCACGATTTTTTATTATAATATATAAAACAGATAATTTCCAGACATAAGTTTTATATAGAATGCTTCTACTAGCGCTAGCTTATTTATGCAGCAAAATGGAAATTGCATACAGTTTAATCTGGAATGTACAAAGAAAAGGCACATAATCAATTACATTATGTGCTAATCCTTTAAAAGATTTTTACGATAATGATCTAGTACAAGATTTGCTGTTTCTTCAACCGCTTTGTTTGTTACATCAATCACTGAACAACCTATCTGATTTACAATGCGATCGAAATATGAAATCTCATCTTTAATTCTTTCTATATTTGCATAACTTGCGCTATCACTAAGTCCTAAAGAGATAAGCCTTTCTCTTCTAATATGATTTAATTTTTCTGGGCTAATCTTCAAACCAAAACACTTCTCTTTTGGTACGAGGAATAACTCTTCAGGAGGGTCGACTTCTGGTACAAGCGGCACGTTGGCCACTTTTAACCTTTTATGAGCTAAATATTGTGATAATGGTGTTTTCGATGTCCGAGAGACCCCTATTAAAACGATATCAGCCTTTAAAATCCCCCTAGGGTCTCTACCATCATCATATTTAACGGCAAATTCGATTGCTTCAATCTTCTTGAAGTAATCATCATCTAATTTCCTTACTACACCCGGTTCATACAATGGTTCATTTCCATAATTATTTTGAATTTGATCCATGATCGGTCCGATAATATCGTAGGCGAAGATATTTTCTTTTTTAGCTGTTTCAAGCATATAATTACGTATATGTGGCTTCACTAACGTATATGCTATGAATCCTTTGTCGAGTTTAGCTAAAGCGACCACTTCATCGATATGAGCTTGTTCCTCGACGTAAGGAAAACGTTTAATTCTTACATCCCCATTATTGAACTGACTTGCAGCCGCCTTTATGACAAGCTCAGCCGTTTCACCAACAGAATCAGAAACTACATAAATAATTGGCATATTACCCATACTAGCATAATCAACTCCTTATTTGAGCTTTACTTATTCACCCGCTAGTGCAACAAATGCTTTTGTTAAATTAGTTTTTGTTATTCTTCCAATAACCTCAAAGCCTTTATCAGCTTCCTTCACAACGGGCATACCATCAATTTGCTTATCAATGAGTTGTTGCGCTACATCAATAAGTAAATCTTCTTTCTTACACATTGTGATATTAGGCATCCTCGTCATAATGATATTTACTGGTAGTGCACCGAGCTCTTGCTTTCCGATACTGGCTCTTAACAAATCTTTTCTAGATAATACACCTACTAGTAAAGAGTCCTTGTCAACAACAAATAATGTGCCAACATCCTCTAAAAACATTGTGACAATGGCATCATAAACTGAAGTATTTTCACTAATAACAACTGGAATTGATTGATAATCCTTCACAAATAACTTTTTCATATTCTCAGTTAAAAGTTGAGCACCTGTTTTTCCTGTATAGAAATATCCTACTCTTGGTCTTGCGTCTAAATAGCCAGCCATCGTTAAAATAGCTAAATCCGGACGAAGCGTAGCTCTTGTTAAATGTAATTGATCAGCGATATGTTCCCCTGTAATTGGACCATTTTCTTTCACTATTTCTAATATTTTTTCCTGCCGTTTATTGAGTTCCATTGATCTCACCACCTTGAGTTGGAGCGTCTTCTAAGTAAACCTATGCATATGTAGACGTTTCCCCAAATAAGCAAATTATGAACGAGCAATAAGGTTATACTTTTATATAATTATTATATACTATTTCTCAGAAATGAAAAGAATTTGCTTGTTGAAGTAAATGAGAAAGGGTGGAAAGAACCATATGGCAGCATTTAAAGGTTCTTTCCATTTAAATCATTTCACAAGTATATGATTCATTTGTGCAAACGATTGTATCATCGTTGCTAAATGGGCCATAAAGCTTAAACGATTCGCTTTCACTTTTGGATCTTCAGCCATTACCATTGTATGTTCAAAATACATATCAATTTCTGGTTTTAAAGATACAAGATAGTTGAAGTAATCCTCTGCATTTGTTGTTTCATCAAGGTTATTTCTTACTTCAATGTATTTATTATATAGCTTATGCTCATCTTCATTCTCAAATAGCTCTATTTGAACAGCTTCCATACTTTCTGCTTTTTGAGCGATATTCAAGACCCTACTTAATGCTTCTATTTCACCCTTAAAACGGTCATTATCTTTGTTTGAATGAAGAACTTGCGCCCTTTCAATAATCGCTGGGACCGATGTTAATGCGCTGCCTAACACAGCATCAATTAAATCATAGCGAATGGCTTTTTCTTGTAATATATACTTTATTCTTAAGCGGAAAAAGGCTATTAACTCTTCTTTTATTTTCTCATTCTCTTGCTTATTAATGCCAGCATTTTCGGTAAGGTGGATAGCTTGATTAATTAACTCCTCAAACGAAACCTCCCAATTCATATTCAACAATGTTTGGACGATTCCAGTCGCTTGTCTTCTTAGCGCATACGGGTCTTGTGAACCACTTGGAATAATCCCGATTGCAAAACAAGAAACAATCGTATCTAACTTTTCTGCAATAGATAAAATCGCCCCAGGGACAGATTTTGCGGTAGAATCATGTGCGTTTCTTGGCATATAATGTTCATTAATAGCCTGAGCTACTACAGTATCTTCTCCTTTTTGCAAGGCATATTTCTCACCCATGAAACCTTGAAGTTCTGGAAATTCATAAACCATTTGTGTCACAAGGTCAAACTTACAAATTTCTGCAGCCCTATCTGCTACTTTTTTATCCTCTGATGAAAGTGCTAATAATTGAGCGAGATGATTCGTTAATGCTCGTACACGACCTACTTTCTCAGACATCGTTCCAATTTCTTCATGATAAACGATTTTTTCTAATTTTTTCAAAGAAGCTGCAATGGATGTTTTTTGGTCTTCATTATAGAAAAATGCTGCATCTGATAATCTTGCTCGTAGCACTTTTTCATTTCCTCGAGCGACATTATCCAAATGTTCGTGGCCACCATTTCTCACTGTTATAAATTGAGGCAATAAGTCTCCACTTTTCGATTTAACAGGAAAATAACGCTGATGTTCTTTCATCGAAGTCACAAGCACTTCCTCTGGTAATGATAAATACTCCTCTTCAAAACTGCCGAATAAAGCAGTAGGATACTCTACTAAGTTATTTACTTCTTCAAGTAAGTCTTCATCAATTGGGACGAGCCAATTTTGTTCTTCTTCTAATTTATCGATTTGCTTACGAATAGCTTCTTTTCTTTCCACAGCATCTACAATCACATATTCTGCAAGCAGAGCTTTTTCGTATGATTTAGGATTCGTAATAATAACATCTTTTCCTAAAAAACGATGTCCTCTAGATGTATTACCTGTTTGTACATCTGTTATTTCAAAAGGAACCACCTTTTCACCGAACATTGCCACTAACCATTTAATTGGTCTAATGAAGCGCATTTCTTTGTCTGCCCATTTCATATTCTTTGGGAAATGCATAGAAAGAATGAGCTCTTTTAATTCAGGAAGTAATTTCAGCGTTTCTTGTCCTTTAGTAAAGGTTTTAACATGTGCATATTCTACACCTTTAATTTCTTTAAAGAAAATATCATCAGGCGTCGCTCCTTGACCTCTACTAAAGCCAATCGCTGCTTTTGTCCACTCACCTTGGTCATTCAGTGCAATTTTTTTCGCCGGGCCTTTTGCTTCTTCATGGACATCTTCCTGTGCTTCCTCAACATCTTCTACAAGTACAGCTAATCTTCTAGGCGTAGAGTATGCTTTCATCCCTGAAAATTGAATACCTTTTTCTACTAACCAAGCCTTTACTTTATCCGATAATTGGTTCATGCTATCTGTTACAAAACGGGCTGGCATTTCTTCTAAGCCAATTTCTAATAGGAGATCTTGTTTACTCATGGTCTTCCCCCTCCTTTTCTTGTATCATCGGAAATCCTAATTTCTCACGTTCTTCATAAAAGGTTTTAGCAATTTTTCGAGCAAGTGTACGACATCGACCAATATAGCCCGTTCTCTCAGTGACAGAAATCGCTCCTCTTGCATCTAATAAGTTGAATGTGTGCGAACACTTAAGTACATAATCATATGCAGGATGAACGAGTCCCACCTCCATTTGACGATGAGCTTCTTTTTCATAAATATTAAAGAGATTAAATAACATATCAACATCTGAAGTTTCGAATGTATACTTTGAATGCTCATATTCGGGTTGTCCAAAAATATCTCTGACAGTAAAACCTTCTGTCCATTCTAATTCAAATACATTTTCCTTATCTTGAATATAAGAGGCGAGCCTTTCAATACCATATGTAATCTCAACAGAAACAGGCTTACACTCTAATCCTCCGACTTGTTGAAAATAAGTAAATTGCGTAATTTCCATACCATCAAGCCATACTTCCCAACCGAGTCCAGCACAGCCTAAAGACGGGTTTTCCCAATTATCTTCAACAAAGCGGATATCATGCTTTAACGGATCAATACCTAATGCTTCTAAAGAAGCTAAATAAAGCTCTTGGATATTATCTGGTGAAGGCTTCATTATTACTTGGAACTGATGATGCTGATAGAGACGGTTTGGATTTTCACCATATCTGCCGTCTGCTGGTCTTCTAGAAGGCTCTACATAAGCAACATTCCACGGTTCAGGCCCAATCGCTCTTAAAAATGTATACGGGCTCATTGTACCTGCACCTTTTTCAGTATCATAAGCTTGCATCAAGATACATCCTTGATCTGACCAATGCTTTTGCAACGTTAAAATCATATTTTGAATATTCATAAGCCACCTCTTTCTTTCCTTTTCAGTCACCAAAGACCGGTATCTACATTAGATAAATACTTGCTTTTCGACAAGTATTTATTCTTTTAAAAGCATAAAAAACTCTCGTCTCTATGCCTTTAATAAAGACATAGGGACGAGAGTTAACCCGCGGTTCCACCCTATTTGCTACTTACTTTTACGTAGCCTCTTTTACTTCACCTGTTGCTCCAGAGCGCCCTTCGTTCACTTTCTATTCTCTAGCTCACACTCTCCTAGAGTCGCTTTTATAGAGGGAGTGAAGTACTTTTCTCCTTCATTGCTAAACATAGCTATAATTTAATGAAATAATAGCTGAATTTCTTTCGAAAGTCAATAGCTTACTTTTACTTATTATTGCATGAAACCCTTCATATTGTTCATTTGATTTAAAAACCTTTTTGTTTTTAATTGCAAGCCTGCATACTCATCATAGTATGTTTCTATTACTTTTTTCAATTCAAGTTTGGTTTGTTCTTTTACAGATATATTCCCAAGCCTTGACAAGTCCATGTAATAAAAAATGCGAAGTAATCTAACCGTAGCAGGAGAAAGCTTTAAATGATAGGGATCTTTATCCAAACAATGATGACAAATGAAGCCATTTTGGCTAATAGAAAAAGCAAATGTTCCTTCCGTCCGTTGACAGACAGCACAATGATTAAGCTCAGGATATAAGCCAAATAAGCCAAGCATTTTCATTTCGAAAATATGTGTAAGAATTTCAGCATCATATCCTTCATCAATTGCTTGTATGCATCTAAATACAAGTTCGAAAAGATAAGGGTTAGGCTTCTTCTCTTCCGTTCCTTTATCCAGTAAGTCTACTATGTAACTTACATATGCTGTAAGGAAAATATCTTCTTTTATACTCCGCATTGAAAGTGAAATTTCACCTTGTTGAAGGGTCCCCAGCCCTCTGCTTCTTTGTATTAAATAAGTGCCATAAGTAAAAGGCTGGGTGACAGCAGCAAGCCGACTATTTGGCTTTTTTGCGCCGCGTGCCATCACACCAACCTTTCCCCACTCTCTTGTAAAGAGTGTGACAATTTTATTTGTTTCGCCATAATTGACTGTTCTAATGACAATGCCTTCACATTTTTCAAGCATCGATGTCACCATCCTTATAAGATGACAACCTATGAAATCGGAAAATCAAATTCTGCTAGTTCTTCATCTTGTTCTACGGGTATATCATGGTAATCTTTTTCAATTTCTTTAAAAAGAAGATATGTGTCAATATTACCTGTTTGGGAAAACACTTTCCAGGTAAAATCTTTCATAGATAACCCCACCTTTACTGTGTTTTTACTAGCAATTAAATCTATACTCTTATCATAGCCTGTCTTCTGAAAATCATAAGACGAAAAAATTGTTAATTAAATGGATGCATAATTCTTTGATTTCACCAATAACCTATGTTGACAGGTTTAATATTCATCTTCCCTAAATCCAAAGTCTCTTAACTGGGTCATTTTGTTACGCCAATCTTTTTGAACTTTCACCCATAATTCGAGGAAAACCTTACTTCCCATGAGATTTTCTATATCTACTCTTGCTCGTTGTCCGACCTCTTTGAGCATTTTCCCTTGTTTACCAATAACAATACCCTTTTGAGAATCTCTTTCAACAATAATCGTAGCCATGACATGAATGATATCCTTCTTATCTTGCCGCTCAATCTTATCAATCACAACCGCTAATGAGTGAGGAATCTCTTCTCGGGTTAAATGTAAAGCTTTTTCTCGTATCAATTCGGAAATAATAAACCTCTCCGGATGATCTGTTACTTGATCAGCAGGATAGTATTGTGGCCCCTCTGGTAAATATTCCTTAAGCTGCTCTAGAAGGCGATCAACATTACTCCCTTCTAAAGCGGATATGGGCACAATTTCACAGAAGTTATATTTCTCCTTATAAGATTCAATGACAGACAATAGTGCATCTGGATGAATTTTGTCAATTTTATTGATGACAAGAAAAACAGGTGTTTTGACTGATTGGAACTTTTCTATAATGAATTCTTCCCCTCTGCCAAACCCTTCTTCAGCATTCACCATAAATATAATGGCATCGACTTCTTTTAGCGTATTTTGTGCAACTTTCATCATAAAGTCACCTAATTTATGCTTAGGCTTATGAATTCCTGGTGTATCGATAAAAATATACTGTGCATCATTTGTTGTGAGCACACCTTGTACTTTGTTTCTTGTTGTTTGTGGTTTATCACTCATAATCGCAATTTTTTGTCCAATGACACGGTTAAGTAGTGTAGACTTTCCTACATTTGGTCTGCCGATAATGGAAATAAACCCTGATTGATGTCCTTGTTGATTATTCATGTAAATCCTCCGATGAAAAAGCTCCTGGTAATAGTTGCTCTACTGTTAATTGTTGTGTATCTCCGTTTAAGTTTGTTAGAACCACCGGCATCTCTTTTGAACATAATTCAGAGATTACCTGCCTGCACGCCCCGCATGGTGATACTGGTCTGTCAGTATCTGCAACAACTGCTAACATTTTAAATTCTGTTACGCCATCAGAATATGCTTTAAAAAGCGCCGTTCTTTCGGCACAATTACACATACTATATGCGGCATTCTCTATATTACATCCGTGGAAAACTGTACCATCTACTGCCAAAAGTGCAGCACCAACTTTAAATTTTGAATACGGTACATATGCCCGGTCCCTTGCTATTTTCGCTTCTTCGATTAGTTTATCAATGTTCAATTGTTTCTTCCTTTCTGAAATGGCCGATTGCCTTCTTTTATTTTACACTATTTTTTTTGTAAAATCATGGGTTGTTGTCATTTTGTAATAAAATAATTGAATTTTCAGTAAATAAGCCCATTTAATAAATTTCTTCTGCTCTGTCATTTTAGCTTAATCATGCGTACTATACAAACGGTTTTATCTTCATTTCACAAATCAAGAAATGAAAATTTATTTTCCCATGAATCCAACTTTTTTTTATACTATCTTGTACTTATTTTTAAAAAATAAAGCAAATGGTTTTAAAACGTAAAAAAAGCATATAACCGCATATTGCGGCTATACACTTAAAGAATCTTTGGTAAAAAAATAGAAAGACCAATGATCACGGTTAAAACAGCATAAATAAGAACTGCCCCAGCTGCAATATCTTTTGCTTGCTTCGCTAGAGGGTGCTGCTCTGTAGTCACAAGATCAACGACACGCTCTATTGCTGTATTCATTAACTCAAGGGCAATCATTCCAGCTATTGCAAAACTTATCAACAGCCATTCTGTTTTAGTTAATTCAAAAATAATACCGAAAAATATGACTAGTACTGTCATCACAAAGTGGATTTTCAAGTTTCGTTCCGCTTTTAAAGCGGTAATGACCCCGATAAATGCAAAATAAAATGATGAGACTAATGATTGTTTTTTACGTGAATTTTTATCTCTGTAATCCGAATTCATCTAAAATTTCCTTTTGCCGAGTAAACATTATTTTCTCCTCCTCGGTTGTTTCATGGTCATATCCAAGTAAATGTAGGAAACCATGTACAGATAAAAATCCTAATTCTCTCATAAAACTATGTCCATACTCTTCTGCTTGTTCCACTGCTTTAGGAATAGAGATGATAATATCGCCTAACACGCGAGGCAAACCTTCTCCGATAAGAGGGATTTCCCCTTCCCCCATTTCTTCCATCGCAAATGAAATCACATCTGTGGCCTTGTCTTTATTTCTATATTCACGATTGATTTCTTGTATGCGTTCATTTTCAACAAACGTAATAGAAATCTCCGTATCTTCTTCAACCACTTCTTTTACAGCTGCAAATTGTAGAAGGTTTTCAATCTCTTTTGTTTGCGTCTCTGTAAGTCCTTCTGTTTCATCAATAAAGTCAATGTGTAATGTCATGCTTGTGTCACCTTCTGATTCGTCATTTCTGGATATTCAATTCGTGAATGGAAAATACCATTCAATGTTTCATTAAATGATTTTGCTACAACCTCTAACTCTTTTAATGTTAAATCACATTCGTTTAACTGCCCATCTTGTAGTCGGTCAGCAATGATTTTACGAATAAGACCATCAATTTGTTCTGGAGTAGGATGAGACATAGAGCGCACAGCTGCCTCAACGCTATCAGCTATACCGATCACAGCTGATTCCTTCGTTTGTGCCTTTGGTCCAGGATAGCGGAAATCCTCCTCTTTCACTTCAACTCCACTTTCTTTTGCTTTGTAGTAAAAAAATTTAAGTAAAGTCGTGCCATGATGTTGTTCAGCAATGTCAATAATTTCTTTTGGCATTTTATGCTTTCTTAACAAATCAGCACCATCTTGCGCATGTGCAATAATAATATTTTTACTCGTCAATGGTGGCAGCTTATCATGTGGGTTGTCTATGTTTATTTGGTTTTCGATAAAGAATTGTGGCCTTTTTGTCTTTCCTATGTCGTGATAATAGCAACCAACTCTCGCTAGAAGTCCATTGGCACCAATAGCTTCACAGGCAGAGTCTGACAGATTTGCAACCATTACACTATGGTGATATGTTCCAGGCGCCTCTGTTAAAATCTTTCTTAAGAGCGGATGATTAGGGCTCGATAGCTCTATTAGCTTCATGGCAGAAAGAATACCGAAGCCTGCCTCAAAAAATGGCAAGAACCCAATTGTTAAAACAGCTGCGGAAATGGCTGATATAAATCCAGAAACCATATAAAAACTGTACTCTACAAGATCCATTTGACCATTTCTTAGCAATAGCAGTGCTAAAATCACTAAAATATTTACGACGGAAACCAGTAGGCCAGCTTGTAAAATTTTTGATCGCTGGTTTTGTTTACTTAAAAATAATACGCCCGCTATGCCACTGCAAGTGATATAAATGGCAGCAGTCACATGAAAACTTCCAGTAATAGACCCATTAAAGATAAGGGAGCCACAAATAGCAATAATTACTGAATAATAAAGGGCAAGTTTTTCGCTAATAAGTATTTTAATCAACATCGAACCCATTGCAGCAGGAAATATATAGAGTATATCAGAATACTCAAATGCCTGTATATAGCTAATCCCCTTCATTAGTAGTAAGGAAATGATGAAAACAATGCTATAGACTAATAAGAAATTTTGCTTCACTTCTTGTGGCTTATCGAGCTCATAAAAATAATAATATGTGGCTGCTAGAATGATGAGAACAACTAGCGCTAGTCCAATAAATGGTTGGATGGAATTCTCATTATCCAACATGCCTACCAGTTCAAGTTGACGATAGACTTCCCTACTTATGAGTTGATTTTGCTCAACCAGAATTTGCCCTTGTAATATTTTGACTGGTTCAACGGATTCAACAGCTGTTTGTCGTTTCTCTTGCGTTTCCTCCGGAGCGTAAAATTCATTCTGGTAAATAGCATACCTACCAAGCTCCACCATCGCAGTTTTTAAAGTATTGTTGAGCGATGTTAAGCTAATTTGATCTTGCACACGTTTTTTAGCGTTCTCTACCCCATCAGCAGGGATCCTTTGTTGCATAACGTGATTAATCTCAGTAATTGTGACATCTTTTGCAATTGATAAGTGATTCGGGCTGGCTTCTAATAGCGTCCTTAAGACGCTATCTGAGATTTCCTTCGTTACTTCTTCTGTTAATTGTGATTTTGTGCGCTCAAGTTTCTCATCAAGACTAACAAGCTTTGGTTTTTCATCCTTTTCGCTTTCTTTCGCCTTTTCTGAAGCTTGCTCGTTTTCCTCCGCCGCTTCTTCATTTACTTCAGAAACGGTATCAAAAATTGATGTTATGAGATCCACTCGGTTTTGTGCAATTTCTTTTTTTACGACATAAACGTCCTCAACCTGGTTTTCAGCTTCTTTCTTTTTCTTTTCGGTACTTTCTTTATCTTCAATCGTAACCGGTGAACGAATCGTTTGCTCTGCTACAGAAAAAAGACTTAATTCCAATTTCTCTGGGCGTACATTTGAAAACATTGTTGCGTACATAATGATTCCAAGTAGAACAAAGAGCAAAACCCTCACAAATGTCATTTTTAATAAATTTCTAATTTTATGTATGTAGTGCTGGAGTTTATCCATTAACGAGACCTCCAATCCTAAGTATCTCTGAGGAATTCTTTTCTTCCTTAATTATGTAAAATCATAACAGTTTTTTTTCAAAATTACACTAATATTTTTAATTGATGACAATAGGTAATCATCCTTATCTTACCCTATTCATCCATATACTCCAAATAACAATCAATCCTAGCTTGAAGAGATTGTCGTATGAAATCCAACAAAGAGCGAGTTTTATTCCTTTGGGTATCGTCACATACACTCTTTTTTGCCTAAGTATTTCACCTTACAAGTTCTTCCCATGTATGATTATTTTAATAAGCATGTATGATTAAAGGCACTCATAAAGTCCAATCATCGTTCACGATAAAAAAGAACAAACTCTGATTCAAAAAGCAGAATTTGTTCTTGATTGTGTTGCTGAAATAGCCATTTATTCAGCATTTTCTTCGTATGCTTGAATGATTTTTGCAACAAGTGGGTGTCTGACAACGTCACTTTGTTCTAAATGAATAAAACTAATTCCAGAAACACCATTTAATATTTGTTCACTTACCACGAGACCCGATCTAGCCCCACGAGGTAGGTCGATTTGGCTTTTGTCACCTGTAATAACCATTTTTGATCCAAAGCCTAAACGTGTTAAGAACATTTTCATTTGCGCTTGTGTTGCGTTTTGCGCTTCATCTAAAATAACATAAGCATCATCTAACGTACGTCCCCTCATATAAGCAAGTGGGGCAATTTCAATTGTTCCTCTTTCAATTAACCTTTCTGTATGCTCTGCTCCAAGTATATCGTGAAGCGCATCATACAAAGGACGTAAATACGGATCGACCTTTTCCTTTAAGTCTCCTGGTAAAAACCCTAAACTCTCTCCTGCTTCTACAGCTGGACGAGTAAGAATAATTTTTTTCACTTGTCCATTCTTAAGGGCATTCACTGCCATTACAACAGCTAAGTAGGTTTTTCCCGTTCCTGCAGGACCAATACCAAAAACTAAATCTTTCTGTCTCATAGCCATAATATATTGGCGCTGACCTAAAGTTTTAACTCGGATCGATTTACCTTTTGCATTTTTCATTATTTCTTCTTCATAAAGTTCTTTGAAATATTCTAATGTACCCTTTCTTGCCATCTCTAATGCGTAAATAATATCCCTACCACTAATTTGAATACCTTTTCTAATAACATAAAGAAGTTGCTCAATTACGTCACCTGCAATGGCCACAGTTTCTTTCTCACCTGAGACATAAACAGATTCGCCTCTTGTAACAATTGATACCGATAACTGTTGTTCAATTAGTTTAATATTTGTGTCACCATTACCTAATAGGGCAATGGCTTCATTTGGGTTTTCGAAATGTACATTTAATGTCTTTAAATCTTCTGTCATTCTTTATCTCCTTGGATTATTGGTTGTTCCTCAGCAATATTCTCAATAATTTGGAAATGTATTGATAATTTAACTTTACCATTCTCTATCGTTTGGTGCAAAACATTTTCCCCTTTAATAGTAGCATCTTCATCTAGCTGCTTTTTAATTTTACTTCTAGCTAATTTCTTCGCTTCTACAATCGCCTCTTTTACTGTATAAACTTGTGTCATCTCTTCTGCTTCTCTGTAGATGTTTTTTGTAACTGCAATCGGTAACTCCCATTTTAGAAATTTAACTTGTCGCTTGTCCTCTTCCTTTACATAGTGGTCAAAACCTATATTTCCAAAGCCCCAAATAGGAATTTTTAATGAACCAAGCTCCAATATATGTTTCACTTTTTGATCACCAGTGTATACTTTGGACTTTTTCTCTAATGGATAAGCTACATTCGCTTTATACCACGTTTCCGCTAACACTTCCCCTTTGGCAGGCACTATCTTCTTTCTTTCATCATTTCCAATTAGGCCTGAAACTAATAATTGACCTGGTTTTACAAAGTCATTAATTTTCGCCTTTGCTTCTCCCTCTTCAATAAACATACCAACAATGGTTCCTTTTTTCTTTGCCACTAAATGCTGCGGACTTAATAATTCTGTCTTCTTTGGTTCATTTTTTTCTACCACTTGAAGATGATAGGTTGTCCCTTTCAGCTCCACACCGACCCAAGTAATTTCATTCACATTTTCAGTTAAATACCGTTGTATACCTTCAGGTGTATCTAGAAAGAATTGTAGCTTCCCTTTTTTTACGCCAATTTTCTCTAACTCTTTTTCCATCTTATATTCTGTTGCTGGATTTGCTCCTTTAATTTCGATTCCCCACACCATATTTGACAACAAAATAACTACAACTAAGAAAGCTATTGCCCCTAATAAGAATCCACTATTCCGTAGCATACGCTTTTTCATGAAGGGCAATCCTTTGCGGCCGACAAACTCAAATTTGCAGTCGGCACTTCTTGCATATTGTCTTAAAGTCGGTAAATCCTCTAATTTCATTTGAAATGTAAGCACTTGGCTTCCATGAGCTTTAACATTCCAAATGGATACACCAGCTCTCGTTAAAGTATTTAAAAACCTTTCACTTCCTCTACCGCTTGTCCTAACTGTGACGATTCCTTTTAAAAAAAAGAGCCATTGATTTTTCATCTTATCCTCCTCATATTTGAGCAGGTGGAAATCGCTAACCTTGTAATAGAATAGCGACCCTTCCCACATCAAATTTACTCAGCTACAAAAAGAACTTGATCAATTGTTCCTTGCAATAATATTTCTTCAGGCATAATTGTTTTAATGACAAAGTTATTCCCTTTAATGAGCAGTTGACCATGCTCTAATAACAGCCTTACTTCTTTATCTGAAAAACCAAGTAAGCCGCGGTGGTTCTCAATATAAATATGAATTTGTCCAATCATAGTAATGCGGGGCAAATCCATCATGACATCTTGAGGAAGTTCCATATTTTTAGTCATCCAGCTTCTTAGTCGTTCTCCCCATTTTTTTGCCATAAAAAAAGAACCCCCTTTCATCTCATATGTATGAGAGAAAGGATGGTTCTAGCACTGAATTCAACAGCAAATTTTATTTTCTTTTCATCGTTCGATGTGGGTTCCTTGATCTCGGTTGTCCGAGGATTTCTGACCAAACAACCGCGTCAACTAATTGTTTATTAGAGACTCTCATACTAGGTTGATCTACATGGTTATTGGCCACATCTTTATTTTTTGTTGCTGAAAGGAAGGCACTTGCTCGTTTTTGCGCTTCTTCTTTTTGTTTTCTTAAATCGGCCAGTCGCTCTTCTGCTTCTTTTTTACGATCCGAGACTTCTACACTAGCTTCTTGCATAGTAGCCTTCGCGTAGCGTTTTAACTTCTCTTCATTGCGATCATAAACAGGTGGCCCTTCTTCTTGTTTCTCAGCATCCTGCATCATCTGACGCCTAGCTTCTTCTTGCTCTTCGACAGACTTTCCACGTGGTTGCTTCTGTTTTTCTGACTGCTGGTCATTTACTTTCTTACCAAATAAGGAAGTAATGATCCCGATAAGAAAAACCAATAATAAAGGATTTTCCAACAAAAAATCAATCATGAGATACAACACTCCCCTCTAGAGGTGAGTCCGATTAGGACATTCAATCTTTCTTCGGCCCTTGTTTTGAGTCATCTGATACTTTACTAATCGAGTCTCTCATTTCTGTATCAGCTTCAATATTTTGGATATTCATATAGTCCATCACACCAATATTGCCACTTTTTAATGCATCTGCCATTGCTAAAGGAACTTGAGATTCTGCTTCCACAACTTTCGCTCTCATCTCTTCTACTTTCGCTTTCATCTCTTGCTCTTTGGCAACAGCCATTGCACGACGTTCTTCCGCTTTGGCTTGGGCAATATTTTTATCAGCTTCCGCTTGCTCTGTTTGCAATTCTGCACCAATGTTTTTACCGATGTCCACATCAGCTATATCAATGGATAAAATTTCAAATGCTGTACCGGCATCCAACCCTTTAGCAAGGACCGTTTGTGAGATCATGTCTGGGTTTTCCAATACTTCTGTATGTCTTGTAGAAGAACCAATTGTAGAGACAATCCCCTCACCAACACGGGCAATGATTGTTTCTTCTCCAGCACCCCCGACTAGTCGGTCAATATTGGCTCTTACAGTAATTTTTGCTTTTGCTTTCACTTCGATACCATTTATCGCTACACCAGAAATAAACGGTGTTTCAATTACTTTTGGATTAACACTCATTTGAACTGCTTCAAGTACATCACGACCAGCTAAGTCAATCGCCGCACTTCTTTCAAAACTTAATTCCATATTGGCACGATGCGCTGCTATTAAAGCATTCACTACTCTATCTACATTACCACCTGCCAAATAATGACTTTCAAGTTGATTGGTATGAACTTCTAATCCTGCTTTATGTGCTTTAATTAATGGATTAATTACGCGGCTTGGAATTACTCGTCTTAATCTCATTCCAATAAGGGTGAAAATACTTACCTTAACACCTGCTGCTAATGCTGAGATCCACAGCATAACTGGTACGAATGTGAAAAGTATGGCAAGAGCAATAATTGCTAATACCACAATTACGATCGTCATAATAGAAATAGGTTCCATTCAATTACCTCCTAAAATACTTGGTTATTTATCTAAATTTGTTAATTCACGGACGACTACTCTCGAGCCCTCTGCTTTTATGACTTCCACTTTTGCATCTTTTTTAATAAATCCACCTTCACTAACGACATCAATTCTTTCATTTTCAATGACAATCGTTCCTGATGGACGTAACCCTGTTAAAGCATAACCTTGTTTTCCAATTAGCTCTGAACGGGATTTATTTGAGATGTATCCTCTTTCAGTATTTGTAGAATCGCTTAAAATTAGTTTTTTGAAAAATTTCATTTTTTTACCAAACACCTTTACCATTAGAATAGAAACCGCAATAGATAATATAGCCGCAATCATAATGGAGGTTGCCATTTGTTGCACATCAGCACCTGCCATGAATAAACTCCCAATTACTGCAGCAATCCCCAACACACCGGCGATACCACCTGGGAGGAAAAACTCTGCGATAATTAACCCAATTCCAATAATAAATACAATGAGTGATTCATACCCGGCAAATCCAGCAACCATATGACCATAGAAAAATAAACCAAGAGCTGTGAGTCCCATTATACCTGGAATACCAAAACCAGGAGAATAGAGCTCTAGCAGTAATCCAATGCTTCCAATAGAAAGAAGAATAGGCACGATGATTGGATGTGTAATAAATCTAGCCAATTTCTCAGAAAAACTTTCCTCGATAGACCTTACTTCTGCATCTTCATAACCTAAATGTTCTAAAAGCTCTGCTTGCGTAGCAAATGTTCCTTCTGAATATTCCACCTCGTCTGCTTGACTAGCAGTTAATGTCAATAGCTTTCCTTTTGGTGCACCTAATTCAGGTAGATCGATTGAATCATCTGCCATTGCTTGAGCAATCTCTGGATTTCTCCCACTTTGTTCAGCAGCTGCAGTCATTGCAGATAACCATGCTGAAACTGCTTTTTTATCAGCTGTGTTACCTTCTTGATCGATAATCGCCGCCGATCCCATTGTAGCCCCGGGCGTCATATAAATCTCATCCATGTTTAATGAAATAAACGCACCAGCAGACAATGCTTGTTTATTTACAAATGAAATCGTTTTAATATTTGTAGATGTTAATACTCTGCCAATTTCCTTAGCCGCTTCTACTTCACCGCCAGGCGTGTTTACTTCGAAAATAATCGCACTTGCTTGATTTTCTTCAGCTGTAGTCACCGCTCTATTGATAAAAGCATGCAATCCTTTTTCAACAGTCTCTTCTATTGGTACGACATACACAACCTCGTTATCAGCCTTGCTGATCGGTGTCATCATGACGAAAAATGCCCATAAAAACGAAAGGATGATTGTCGCTTTTCTCATTCTCTTCTCCCCTCCCCCCTTTTACAGAAATACCTATGATAGTTATACGGCTGACGCGTGAAAAGGTTTCATTTTTCTTTACTTACTTTAATTATGATTACATAAAGTAAAAAGTGTGACTATGTAATATATATAAAAGAAACCTTACTCCTAGTATGGCATCTTTTAGAAAAAATAAAAAGACCGTAAGCTCGAAAGCTCCGGTCTTTCCGTACATCTTTTTATGAAAGGTGTTGTTGTACAAGTTTATTAATAAGTGCACCGTCTGCCTTACCTTTTAGCTTAGGCATAATGGCTGACATCACTTTACCCATTTCAGCTTTCGATGTAGCGCCTGTATCGGCAATGGTTTGTTTGACGATAGCAGATACCTCTTCATCAGAGAGCTGCTCAGGCATATATAACTCTACGTACTGTAATTCAGTACGAATTTTTTCAACTAGATCTTCACGACCTGCCTTGTCAAATTCATGGAGGGAATCCTTGCGTTGCTTTACTTCGCGAGAAAGGACAGTAAGTTCCTGATCCTCGGTAAGATCTTTTCCTTCCTTGATCGCCTCATTTTGCAATGAAGCTTTGATCATCCGAATCACAGTTAACTTATCTTTTTCTTTGTTCCTCATCGCTTGTTTCATATCTTCATTTAAACGCTCGAGAAGACTCACTTACATACACCCTCTCTTAAAACTTGCGCTTTCTTGCAGCTTCAGACTTTTTCTTACGTTTGATACTTGGTTTTTCGTAGAATTCGCGCTTTCTTGCTTCTTGCAAAGTACCAGTTTTTGATACTGAACGTTTGAAGCGACGAAGAGCATCTTCAAGCGATTCGTTTTTACGAACGACGGTTTTAGACATTCTCTTTCCCTCCCTCCGAGCACAACACACTTACATGTCAACATGGAATACCATGTACTTTGCAATTATAATATAACAGCGGTGTGAGGTCAACTGTATTTCACCTAGTCTTTCGCTGTTTAAAGATAAATGTACGTTTGTCTTATTTATTTTTATTATTTAATTTTTTGATTCTTCCTATGCATGTCCCTCCATTTTTCACCATATGCTTTCCTAGGAGGGACAAAGCATGACTTCATTACTCATTTTTATAATAATGATTGCTGTTTTTATTTTTGGCATGACTTTATTGCGGAAAGGGCTATTCTATTTATCAGCAGATTCAACTAAACGCTGGTTAACTAAGTTTACAAATACACCTCTTAAAGGGATGATGGTTGGCATTATCTTAACTGCTATTATGCAGAGTAGCTCCGCAGTTATGATTATTACCATTGGTTTAGTTGCCGTACACTTACTTACTTTCCGCCAAACGATTGGTATTATTTTAGGGACAAACATTGGCACCACTATCACAACGGAGTTAATTACTTTCGATATAGAATCTTTTATTTTACCGATTGCTATAATCGGCATGTTATGTGCATTCATCAAGAGGCGATCCTTTCAGAGTATCGGCATTGGATTAATGGGTATTGCTTGCGTATTTGCTGCTATGAGGGGGTTTGAACATTTAGCTTTTACCATTAAAGAAACCCCATGGGTAAAAGATTTTCTTATTACATTAGATCAAAGTCTATTATTAGCCGTAATAACCGGTATTGTTCTTACTGCGATTATCCAGTCAAGCACTGCCACTACAGGTATTCTAATGGGATTTTTAACAGCAGGTGGGATGGACCTTAGTACAGCGATTGCTATTATGCTTGGTTCCAACATCGGCACATGCGCTGACGCATATCTCGCCAGTATCGGTGGACGTAGAGAAGCAAAGTTAACTGCCTATGCTCACATTTGGTTGAATATTATAGGTGTTCTTCTCTTCTATCCTTTTATTGAGCTGCTAACAAATTTCGGTATTGGTTCAGCAGACCAAATTGATAGGCAACTTGCTCATGTTGGTGTCCTTTTTAATGTCATTACTTCACTTCTCGTTCTACCTTTTGCCAAACCTTTTAGTGACTTGATTATTCGCCTACATGACCGTAAAAAGTAGTGAATATCGTTGTGCTAATATACACCACAGTTAAAAAGAGAGACGAACATTCAGAATGTCCGCCTCTCTTTCAACAACTAGATTAATAATCTGTTGTACCTGTTAATCCATTTACGATAGCAATGCCTGAGCTTGCGCCGATTCTTGTCGCACCAGCATCAATAACTGCTTGTGCATCTTCTGCACTTCTCACCCCACCAGAAGCTTTGACGCCAATATCGGGACCTACCGTTTCTCTCATTAATTTCACATCAGCAACAGTCGCGCCACCAGTTGAGAAACCAGTTGATGTTTTAACGTAATCCGCTCCTGCTTTAACAGCCAATTGACATGCAATTACTTTTTCAGCATCTGTTAACAAACTAGTTTCGATAATCACTTTTGTTAAAGCCTTGCCATCTGCCGCTTCCACAACTGCACGGATATCCTCCTCCACAACTTCTAATTTCTCACTTTTAAGTGCGCCAATATTAATAACCATATCAACTTCTGTAGCCCCTTGTTTGATGGCTTGTGTTGTTTCAAAAGATTTCACTTCTTTATCCGATGCACCTAAAGGGAAGCCAATGACTGTACAAACAGCCACATCTGATCCCTGTAGAAGTTTAGCCGCTTGTGAAACCCATGTTGGATTTACACATACAGAAGCAAAACCGTTCTCTTTTGCCTCGTTACATAAAGTATTAATTTGCTCAACCGTTGCATCAGCCTTCAATAATGTATGATCAATCATTTTTGCTATATTATTTGTCATCAATGAAATCTCCTTTTTTTATAAAATGCTTTTATACTTAATTTCTTCTGCTAGTTGTCCGTACCTCTGTTATCATATCATTTAATGAATGAAATATCGAGATTCTCTTTAGTAAAATGAGAAAAACTGTTTTAATTTAGGTTCCAAAAGATAATAAGACTGTTTTACAAGATGTTAAGGTCATTATTTATTCCCAGGACTTTTATTATCCTTATATTGAAAAGCTATTATTCATGTAATATATATATTGAAAAATGTAAAATATATGTTACGATTTATAAAAGGAGTGATACAATATTTGGATAATAAGGTTAAGATTTCTCGTATACAAGTAGATTTAACACAACAACAACTTGCAGAAAAGATAGGTGTTACTCGCCAAACTATCAGTTTAATTGAGAAGGGTAAGTATAACCCTTCTCTCAAGTTATGTCTGGATATATGTTACGCAGTTAATAAAACTTTAGATGAAGTATTTTGGATAGAAAAAGGAGGCCGATAATAGATGAAAAAAATCACAGATGAACGTTTAGTTCTACAAAATTTAAAAAATATACGTATTGCATTTATCATCCAGACCATTGGAATTCTTGGAATTTTAGGTTATGACTTAGTTACAAGTGGGTTAGACGAAATGAGAAAAAACCCACTATGGACAGTATTTATAATAACCGCAGTTGTTTCAGCCTATTTATCAATGAGTATTAGTGCAGACCATGAAGATAATAAGATAAACCCCCGGAAAAGTCTAATTATTTCATTAGTAATTCTTATTTTGATTACAACAGTTGTTGGTTTTTTTGTATCTCTCACACAAGGATTTTCTATCATGAATGGAGTAATTGTGGGTGCTATTCTATTTATTTGTGGCCTAATTCCAATCATTTATATCTATTACTTAAGAAAAAATCGACAAGATAAAGAATCCGAATAAAATTGAAAAATAACCTATTAAGGGATCACTAAAATAAAGAATTACTTAGGGTTTCATTCGTTTTCCTAGATTCACCATTTACCTTACTCCGACTATTTTTCTTACGGAATAAAAATGCAGTAAGAAAAGCTGACCGGTCAATGAACGGTCAGCTCTAATCGTTTATACTGCTTTTTCTTTCATCTCATCCATGACACGAATAAATTGCCCTTCGTTATATGGATAACCTGCTTTTGTTATCTTCACTTTGACTAATTTACCTACCATCTCTTCTGTTGCAGGGACAATCACTTTTAAGTAATTATCCGTATAGCCTACATACAAATTCCCGTCTGGCGCATCTTTGTATTTTTCTTCAGGGATGATCTCGAGTACTTCATCTTCAAAGCGACTTGCGTACTCTTTCGCTAGTTGATCAGATAAATGAATTAAGCGATGAACTCTTTCATTCTTAACTTCTTCATCAATTTGATCAGTCATTCGTGCTGCTGGTGTGCCTGTTCTACTTGAATAAGGAAAAACATGCAGCTCTGAGAATTTATGTTTTTTAATAAAATCATACGTCTCCATAAATTCTTCTTCTGTCTCACCAGGAAAACCGACAATGACATCTGACGTAACTGCTAAACCAGGTAAAGCTTCTTTTAAGCGTTCAATACGTTCAGCGAAAAACGCCATCGTATACTTTCGACGCATTCTTTTTAATACTGTGTCCGACCCTGATTGAATCGGAATATGCAGATGACGGACAACGACTTTAGAGTTTCTAATTACTTCAATCACTTCGTCCGTAATTTGACTCGCCTCAATAGAGGATATACGAATCCGTTTAATGCCTTTAACCTGTTCTTCTAAATCCTTTAGTAGCATAGCTAGATTATAATCCTTAAGATCCTCGCCATAACCGCCAGTATGTATCCCGGTTAAGACAATTTCTTTGTAACCAGCTTCTACTAATTGTTGTGCTTGATGAATCACTTCTTTGGGATCTCTAGATCTCATTAAGCCACGAGCCCAAGGAATGATACAAAAAGTGCAGAAGTTATTACAACCTTCTTGTATTTTTAATGAAGCACGTGTCCTATCTGTAAAGGCCGGAACATCTAGTTCCTCATAAACCCGATTTTTCATAATATTACCGACACCATTAATCGGTTGACGTTCACTTTTATATTGCTCAATATACCCTAACATTTTCTTCCTGTCTTGTGTTCCAACGACAACATCCACACCTGGGATGGCCATGATTTCTGCCGGTGATGTTTGGGCATAGCATCCTGTTACACAAATGACAGCGTCCGGATTTTTCCGGATAGCTCTACGAATGACTTGTCTGCTTTTTTTATCACCAGTATTCGTAACCGTACATGTGTTAATCACATACACATCAGAGGTAGATTCAAAACCGACACGATCGTATCCTTCTTCTTTAAACAATTGCCAGATGGCTTCTGTTTCATAATGGTTTACTTTACAACCAAGTGTATGAAAAGCTACTGATGGCATATATCTTCACTCCATTAATTCAAAATGATAAGAAACAGCTGAAAGTACATAGGAAGGTGCTGTTTCAGTTCTTAATATTCTTGGTCCTAATCCACAAGAAATAAACCCTTCATCCTTTAAAAATGTTATTTCTTTCTCCGTCAGGCCACCTTCTGGCCCAAATATAAATAATAAAGAGTCTCCCCGGGACATACCCTTGAGTACTTGGTGAAAAGCCGATGATTCACCTTGTTTACTACTTTCTTCATAAGCGACACATTTATAATCATAATTTTTACTTATTTCTAGTAACTGCTGTAAGGACTGTGGTCCATACACATGTGGTACTATGATGCGATGAGACTGCTCGGCCGCTTCTTTAGCGATCTTTTGCCAACGATCTTTCTTTTTATTCGCCTTTTTTTCGTCTAACTTTACAATGGAACGAGCTGACATAAAAGGGATAAACCGATGGGCGCCAAGTTCGGTGCCTTTTTGTATTATCCATTCGAGCTTATCCCCTTTAGGCAATCCGCTCACAATGGTAACATCAACAGGTAATTCGACATTTTTCTCTATCCATTGTACAACTTCTAACTCTACCACTTCAGAGGTAATGTTAACCAGTTTACATTGAGCTGCTTTTCCGTCAGGGTCTACACAAATAATTTCGTCACCTACATTCATCCTCATTACGCGGGTAATGTGGTGATAATCATCACCTGTAATAAAAAAATGATCATTTTCTCTATGATTCACAAAATATCGTTGCATATATATAACCCCTTACTAAACGAATAAATAGGGGGAATTCATGACTCCCCCTAGTACATTACTGCTTTTTACCTATAATGGCAACCCAATCTTCCATTTGAATTGTCTCAACAATGTCAAAACCACTTGAAATCATCGCCTCTTTGACAGCCTGTTTTTTCTGCTGAATAATGCCAGAAGCAATAAAATGACCTCCTGGTTTCACCACTTGCGCGACATCATCTGTAAAACTTACAATTACTTCTGCTAAAATATTGGCGACTACTACTTCAGCTTGTACAGTAATATTATCTAACAGATTACCTTGAGAGACTTCAACAATATCCTGCACTTTATTTAACTTGATATTGATTTTCGCTGAACGTACAGCTACTTCGTCCAAATCGAGTGCAGTAATATTCTCTGCACCGAGCATCGCTCCAGCAATACTGAGTACACCTGATCCCGTTCCCACATCGATAATATGATCACCAGATGTAACAATATGCTCTAGTGCTTGAATACACATCACTGTTGTTGGATGCGTTCCTGTTCCAAATGCCATTCCTGGGTCCAATTCAATAATGAGTTCATCACTACTTACTGGTGTATATTCTTCCCAAGTTGGGACAATCGTAAATCGTTTAGAGATTTTTACAGGGTGATAGTACTTCTTCCAAGCAGTCGCCCACTCTTCTTCGTTCACTTCACTAATACTGACCTCATTTTTACCAATATCAATATTAAACGATAAAAGGTTACTAATGGCATTCTTTATTTCTTCTACTGTTTCCCCTAAAAAGCTATTAATCGGTAAATATGCTTTAACGATTACGCCTTCCTCTGGATAATCATGTGGATCGAGCTGGTAGATTTCGCCGTATTGATCTCTTCGTTCTTTCGTCAATTCAAATGGATCTTCAATCACTACACCACTTGCACCTGCTTCATGAAGAATATTTGAAATCGGCTCAACTGCTTCGTTCGCCGTGTGAACACTAATCTCTGACCATTTCATCTTACTACCAACTCCATTTCACTTATTCACCCTTAAAGGCACGCTTTACTTTTGAGAAAAACCCATCTTCTTGTTCACCTTGAGGTACTTTGCCACTCACTTCTGCAAATTCATTTAATAGCTGTCTTTGTTTATCTGATAACTTCGTTGGTGTTACCACTCTAACAATAATATGTTGATCACCAGTGCCATAACCTCTCACATTAGCTACACCTTTTCCTTTAAGACGGAATTTTGTACCTGTCTGTGTTCCTGCTGGTACTTTGAGCTTAACCTTGCCGTGAAGTGTTGGAACTTCCACTTCATCCCCAAGTGCAGCCTGCACAAATGTAACTGGCATTTCACAATAAATATCGTCGCCATCCCTCTCGAAGAACTCATGTGCACGGACGTGGAAAACAACATATAAATCACCTGCTGGTCCACCGTTTACACCAGGTTCCCCTTGAGAAGATACACGAAGTTGCTGACCATCATCAATACCTGCTGGAATTTTCACACTGATTTTGCGACGTTTTTTCACTTTACCGTCGCCACCACATGTCGAACATTTATGTTTAATCTCTTTGCCTGTACCATTACAATAATTACATACACGACGGTTGACAATCTTACCAAACGGTGTATTTTGCTCTACATTTAATTGACCGGAACCATGACAATGTTTACACGTTTCAGGTTTCGTCCCAGGTTTCGCGCCTGAACCATCACATGTTTCACATGTTTCTTCACGTGGAATTTCAATTTCAGTATCTTTACCAAAAGCAGCATCTTCGAAAGATACCGTCATATTATATTGCAAATCAGCACCTTGGCGCGGTGCATTCGGATCTCTTCTTCTTGATCCTCCACCAAAGAAAGAACTGAAGATATCTTCAAAGCCACCAAAGCCTTCGAAGCCACCTCCACCACCAAAACCTTGGTTTGGATCTGTATGTCCAAATTGATCGTAATGAGCTTTTTTCTGATCATCACTCAATACTTCATAAGCTTCTTTCACTTCTTTAAACTTTTCATCCGCACCCGGTTCTTTATTAATATCCGGATGATACTTCTTCGATAATTTTCTGTATGCTTTCTTTATTTCATCCTTAGACGCACCTTTACTTACGCCAAGGACTTCATAGTAATCTCTTTTATCCATGATTACCACTCCCCGATCCATTTCACATAAAAATAATTGTATCATCCCACCAACCCAAAAGGCAATAAGAAAAGCGAAAGCGGCATGCTCTGGAGCGACATGCATAAGACGAGCCGACAGAAAGGTTGTTCTTTAACCTTTTTGGCGGATTGGCTTATGACCTCGAGCCGATGGTACCTGCAGCTAGACAATAAAAAAGCGAAAGCAGTTCGTCCACTTTATTTCACCTCTACGGGTGAGGATACATGATTTTTATGACTATTTTATGTTCTTTTCATTAACAAAGTGTGGTTTATAGTTTAGAAATAAGAAGTAAGCTGACGATTGCTTCCTTACTTCTTATTTCTAAAACGAATGTCACCTAAATAATGAATTTTTAATGCAAAAATAAAGCCAAAGCCAAGTAATACCTGACTTTGACTTTTGTTAGGACTTTAAAATTATTTTTTATCGTCTTCTACTTCTTCGTACTCTGCATCTACCACATTATCGTCTGCTTTTTTAGATGCATCGCCTTCTGCACCTTGAGCTGCTTGTGCTTGTTGTTGTGCTTCTTCATATAACTTCATAGTCAAAGCTTGAACGATTTCTTGAAGTGCATCTTTTTTCGTGCGAATGTCTTCTAAGTCACCTTTTTCAATGGCAGCTTTCAATTCATCCTTCGCTTCATTTGCTTTTGTCACTTCTGCTTCTTCTACTTTACCTTCAAGATCTTTTAATGTTTTTTCAGTAGTGAAAACTAATTGATCTGCTTCATTGCGAAGTTCAACTTCTTCTTTACGTTGTTTATCCGCTTCTGCATTATCTTCAGCTTCTTTCACCATACGATCGATTTCTTCATCTGAAAGACCTGTTGAAGATTTGATTGTAATAGCTTGTTCTTTATTTGTGCCAAGATCCTTCGCACGAACATTAACAATACCGTTTTTATCGATATCAAATGATACTTCAATTTGTGGTACACCACGTGGTGCTGGTGGAATATCTCCTAATTGGAAACGACCTAATGTTTTATTATCTTGTGCCATTGGACGTTCACCTTGAAGTACATGGATATCAACAGCAGATTGGTTATCAGCAGCTGTAGAGAATACTTGTGATTTAGACGTTGGGATTGTTGTATTACGTTCAATTAGCTTCGTGAAAACCGCACCCATTGTTTCAATACCTAGTGAAAGTGGAGTTACGTCAAGTAAAACAACGTCTTTCACATCACCAGTGATGACACCACCTTGAATGGCAGCTCCCATCGCTACGACTTCATCAGGGTTTACGCCTCTATGTGGGTCTTTACCTGTTTCTTTTTTAATCGCTTCTTGTACAGCTGGAATACGTGTAGAACCACCAACAAGAATGACTTTATCAATTTCTGATGGAGAAAGGTCAGCATCTTTTAACGCTTGGCGAGTTGGCCCCATTGTACGTTCAACTAAATCTGCAGAAAGCTCATCAAATTTCGCTCTTGATAAAGTAACTTCTAAGTGAAGTGGTCCAGCTTCACCTGCTGTGATAAATGGTAAAGAAACTTGCGTAGAAGTAACACCTGAAAGATCTTTTTTCGCTTTTTCAGCTGCATCTTTCAAACGTTGAAGAGCCATTTTATCTTTAGCTAAATCAATACCATTTTCTTTTTTGAATTGTTCCACTAAGTAGTCAATGATCACTTGGTCAAAGTCATCTCCACCTAGTCGATTATCCCCTGCAGTTGCTTTTACTTCAAATACGCCATCTCCTAATTCAAGGATAGAGACGTCGAAAGTACCACCACCAAGGTCATATACTAAAATCGTTTGATCTTCGTCCGTTTTATCCATACCGTAAGCAAGTGCGGCAGCAGTTGGTTCGTTAATGATACGTTCAACTTCTAACCCCGCAATTTTACCTGCATCTTTTGTTGCTTGACGCTCAGCATCATTAAAATAAGCAGGAACAGTGATAACAGCTTTATCAACTGTTTCTCCAAGATAATCCTCAGCATAGC
The DNA here is from genome assembly GCF_044790165.1 of Cytobacillus kochii. Lineage (NCBI taxonomy): Bacteria > Bacillati > Bacillota > Bacilli > Caryophanales > Bacillaceae > Cytobacillus > Cytobacillus kochii. The sequence goes on from NZ_CP085254.1 coordinate 3,180,968, forward strand.
CTTTTAAGTATTGAAGGATAGCTGCAGAAACTTCTTGTGGAGAAAGCTCTTTACCTTCTGCTTCTACTTTATAATCTGTTCCCATATGGCGTTTAATTGAAATAATTGTATTCGGGTTCGTAATTGCTTGTCGTTTAGCTACTTCCCCTACTTGACGTTCACCATTTTTGAAAGAAACAACTGATGGAGTTGTTCTATTTCCTTCAGGATTTGGAACTACCTTTGCTTCACCGCCCTCAAGCACGGCAACACATGAATTTGTTGTTCCTAAGTCAATACCAATAATTTTGCCCATGATCTATACCTCCATTACATAATATGTAGTTATTGATTTACTTTAACCATTGCCGGTCGAATGACACGGTCTTTCAGTAAATAACCTTTTTGAAATTCTTCAACGACTACATTAGAATCGTAGCCTTCTTCTTCCACCTGCATTACAGCTTGATGGAATTGAGGGTCAAATACTTGGCCTACAGCTTCAATCTGTTCAACGCCTTCTTTTTTCAACGCCTCGATTAAACTGCGATAAACCATTTCCATTCCTTGTAGCAATGATTGCACGCTACTATCGTCTGAATTAGATTGTAGTGCTCTTTCAAAGTTATCAAGGGCTGGTAATAAATCTGATACTAAGCTTTGCGCTCTATATTTTTCAGACGCTTCACGATCTAATTTCGCACGACGTCTGCTATTATCAAAATCAGCTTGTAATCTTAAATAACGATTATCGGCCTCTTCCACCTTTTTCTCAAGCTCTGCCACCTTAGCTTCCAGCGCAGAAACCTCACTATTTACCTCAGATGATTCACCTTCAGATTGAGTGTCAGCAGCTTCACCAAAAACTTCTTCTGGTTGAATGTTTTCTTGCTCGGATTTGTTTACCTCTTCTTGTAGAGTCTCTTTTTCTTCTGCCAACTTTTTCACCTCCCTTAAATGCTATTGGGTTCATAGTTAAAGGGGTGGAAGCGAATTCCACCCTTATTCAATATTTCCAGGGTTATTCGTTTTGATACAGCCTTGTCAACTCATAAGATAAGCCTTTACTTAAAAATTGTAGCAAACTAATGACTCTGGAATATTCCATTCTGGTTGGTCCTAATATAGCAATCGTTCCCAATTGTTCTGCACCAATAGAATAGCTTGCGGTAATTAAACTACAATTATCCATCGCAGAATTTTTATTTTCGGTACCGATTTTCACTCGTATACCTGAGGAATGATTACGTATTAAATCATATATTCCTTCTTCCTGCTCAATCATATAAAGTAAGTCTTTTACCTTGTCTATATCATGAAACTCGGGTTGACTTAATATATTCGTTTTCCCACCAAAGAACAATTTCTCATTTGCAGGCATTTGAATCGTATCAATAATTGAGTGGTAAAGAAAGTCATAATGTTGGATATGCTGGCGTAAAACGATGGCAACTTCTTTATAAATCGTTTGATTCAGATGTTCAATTGGTACACCCACTAAACGATCATTTAAAATATTTACCATCATTTCAATATCTGCTGGGTTCATAGATTCAGGAAAATGAAACATTCTATTTTCCACATGCCCAGTATCTGTCACAATAATTGCAATGGCTGTGTGATCATTCAATGGAACGATTTGAATTCTTTTTAACCTATTCTCCTTCACTGCCGGACCTAAAACGATCGAAGTGTAATTCGTCATTTCTGAAAGGATTTTAGCTGATTTTTGCACAATTTTTTCTAATTCGTACATTTTATCACTGAAAATACTTTTCATTTGTACTACTTCACGTTTATTTAGTCGCTGTGGGGATAAAAGATGGTCGACATAGTATCTATACCCCTTCTCAGAAGGTATTCGTCCTGATGAGGTATGTGTTTTTTCTAAAAAACCAAGCTCCTCTAAATCAGCCATTTCATTCCTAATTGTCGCCGAGCTAAAAGAAATTTCATCTTTCTTAGATAATGTTCTTGAGCCAACCGGCTGTGCCGTCTGAATAAAATCATCAACAATCACTTGGAATATCAACAATTGACGATCTGTTAACACAGTAATCACCTCTGTTAGCACTCTCATTTAATGAGTGCTAAATCTAATAATAAATTATCAAATCTAGGAGCGAGTGTCAATCATTTGCGCCTTATCTCCATCATAATTATTAAAAGAAAGACAACAAACCATCATTCAAGAAAGAAAGTTGAATGTACCACTCGTTTAATCATTGTTTAGAATACAATGATTTCAACATATTTTGCTTCTTTCTACGTATCACCTGATGAACGAAATAGAGCGGTAGCTTTTACCGTTTTAATCATTTAATAAATGATTGAAAAACTTCATTGCCTAACAGTCGGCCTTGCTTTGTTAATTGAATCGAATCACCTTGTATTTCTAGTAATGACTTCTGTTCATGTGCCAGTAATTCTTCACGAAATATTTCCATGATTTCTATATTGTATTTATCCTTAAAAGCTTTCATCGAAACACCTTGTGTTTTACGAAGTCCAAGAAACATTTCTTCTTCCATTTTTTCCTTCTTCGTCACTTCATGTTTATCCATAATAGGCAACTCATTTTGGTCTAATGGCTCCATATACTTTTTTAAAGGACCGTAATTCGAGCGACGATAACCTTCCACATAGCTATGGGCACCAGCACCAAACCCAAAATAAGCTTCATTATTCCAATAGGTCAAATTATGTTTACTTTCAAAGCCAGGTTTAGAAAAATTACTAATTTCATACTGCTCAAAGCCATTCTCTTTCATTTTTTCCATCAATAACTCATACATGGCTGCCTCAACATCCTCCCCAGGAGTATGAAGTTTACCTTTGCGCATAAGGTTATAAAATACTGTTTTTGGCTCTATGATGAGAGAATAAGCAGAATAATGCTGAACATCTAATTGAAAGGAAGTGGTTAAAGTTTCTTGGAAGTCTGCCATCGTTTGAGTAGGCAAGCTATAAATAAGATCTATACTCATATTTTTAAAGCCAGCTTTTTTTGCTGATTCCACTGACTGGTATACATCTTTCGCCCGATGTACTCTACCAATTTTCTCTAACAATTGATCATTAAATGTTTGTACACCTAAGCTTAATCGATTGACCCCATAATCATACAAAAGCTTAAGTTTTTCGTATGACAAGTCACCTGGATTAGCTTCAAACGTAAACTCATACTGTCCAGCAAGAGGTAATCTTTTGCGAATTGACTCTAGAAAAGTTGCCAGTTGCTTTTCATTCAAAGCAGTCGGTGTACCTCCTCCGACAAATATAGTCTTAAAAGGAGCGTAGTCGCTGCTGTTCATCGTAATTTCCATTTCTTTATCTAAATATTGTAGATACTCATCTACTGGTTGTCCCTTTAAGAACACTTTATTAAAATCACAATAGTGACAGATATGCTCACAAAACGGTATATGAAGGTATGCCGCTTGAATCATTACTTTCACAACCTTACTTTTTTAGGTTTCTCATCTAGTGATGAGTCTAGCAAAAACAATCCTTGAGACTTTCCAATTATAGTCTCTTTGTTTTTGCCTCTATTTTAAAATATAAAACGGAAAAAAATAGGCTAGGATACGCCTATGGGAAAGCATACCTAACCTATCCTAATAAAGCAATTTATTTTATTTCTTTGTATTATTATCATCCATTTTTAATACAGCCATAAATGCTTCTTGCGGTACTTCAACCGACCCCACTTGCTTCATGCGTTTTTTCCCTTCTTTTTGCTTTTCAAGCAATTTTCTTTTACGGGAAATATCTCCACCATAACATTTTGCAAGGACATTTTTGCGCATCGCTTTTATTGTTGAACGAGCAATTATCTTTTGGCCAACTGCTGCTTGAATAGGGACTTCAAACTGTTGACGTGGAATAAGTTCTTTTAATTTTTCAACTATCACTTTTCCTCGTTCATAAGCAAAGTCACTATGAACAATAAAGCTCAATGCATCAACCTTCTCTGCATTTAATAAAATATCCATTTTCACTAGCTTGGATGGGCGATAACCGATTAATTCATAATCAAAAGACGCATACCCTTTTGTATTTGATTTTAATTGATCAAAAAAGTCATAAACAATTTCTGATAAAGGGATCTCATATATAATATTCACGCGAGATTCATCCATATATTGCATATCAATGAAATTGCCTCGTTTCAATTGACACAGTTCCATAATCGCCCCAACATATTCATTTGGTGCCATCATCGTTGCTTTTACATACGGTTCTTCTACTCTGTCAATTTTTTGTGCATCCGGCATATCTGAGGGGTTATCAACTTTCAGCTCTGTCCCATCTGTTAGCATAACATCATAGATTACACTTGGTGCAGTTGTAATCAAATCAATCTTAAATTCGCGCTCAATTCTTTCTTGAATAATCTCCATATGCAATAAACCTAAAAATCCACAACGGAACCCAAATCCAAGCGCCTGGGAAGTCTCAGGCTCGTACTGAAGAGCAGAATCATTCAGTTCAAGTTTTTCAAGTGCTTCACGTAAATCATTGAACTTCGCACTATCAATCGGATAAAGTCCACAATAGACCATCGGATTCAGTTTACGATAACCAGGTAACGGATCTGTTGCACCATTCTTTGCACTTGTAATCGTGTCACCAACACGTGTATCGCCTACATTTTTAATTGCTGCTGTTAAGAAACCAACATCTCCAACGGAAAGCTCGTCCATTGGTGTCGATTTAGGTGTAAATACGCCTACCTCGGTCACTTCGAACTCTTTGCCAGTAGCCATCATTTTAACTTTGTCGCCTACTTTAACCGTTCCATCCACGACGCGGATATAAGCAACAACCCCACGATAAGCATCATATAACGAATCGAATATTAACGCTTTAAGAGGCGCATCGGGATCTCCAGTAGGTGCCGGAACCTTTTCTACCACTTGCTCTAGAATATCTTCAATCCCAATTCCGGCTTTGGCAGATGCTAAAACAGCTTCAGAAGCATCGAGTCCAATGACTTCTTCCACTTCATTTCTCACACGCTCTGGATCGGCACTAGGTAAATCTATTTTATTAATAACAGGTAATATTTCTAAATCATTATCTAATGCCAAGTATACATTAGCTAACGTTTGCGCCTCTATTCCTTGAGCAGCATCAACGACTAATACTGCACCCTCACATGCAGCTAAACTTCTGGACACTTCATATGTAAAATCGACGTGCCCTGGCGTATCAATTAGATGGAAGGTATATATTTCTCCATCCTTAGCTTTATATTTGAGTTGTACAGAATTTAATTTAATCGTAATGCCACGTTCTCTCTCTAAATCCATAGAATCTAGGAGCTGGTCTTTCATTTCCCGCGCAGTAAGTGCATTTGTTTTTTCCAAAATACGGTCAGCCAACGTAGATTTCCCATGGTCAATATGAGCAATAATGGAAAAATTACGGATCCTAGATTGCCTATTCAGTCTCTCTTCTCTGTTCATGTAACTTTCTTCACTCCTATATAAAAGCGCAAATCACACATATGTGTATGGTTCACAACAGTTTTCACTAGTAAGTACACTAATTGTCTGGCTGCACAAAGTCGCTATACGATACGACCCTTCTCTCACGATTACGATCATGATTGTTAGCCAAGTTTCTTAGCACTTAAAAAGTGGATGATATGTACTTCATTTATTTACTCGCTTCTCTTTCTAATCGAAAAGACATACATATTGTTGATTATAGCAGTACAAAATGGAAGATTCAACGAAATTCATGAATGGGTTTACATATTCAATCGGAGTTTCATTTCTTGTGTAAGAATGGAAAAGCTAGTTGGGGGAATTGTTTCATCTGAGATTATTGAACTTTTTTATTAGACCTAGGCGGATCCTTGAATCCACCTAGGGAATGCTCAATTACTCCTCATCTTTTTCTTGTACCTTATCAACTACCATATCAATACCTGTTCTAGTAATGGCTTGCGTTCCTTCTGATATGGACTTACCTATAGATGAAAAGAGATTAAAGGACTTCATTTCCTCTAATTGTTTTTGCTTACCTTGTAAGTCGTGTGTGGATGCGCCCCTATCATCCCCGACTGTTAGCGTACTCATCTCTACCATTGCGTGATTCGCTTGCTTCATACCAAACAAAACAGAAATGAACATAAGAGATATAATTAATATAGTTGCGACCATGAATCTTTTCATTCGAATCACCTTTCCCTCATTCTAGTAATAGATTGTATGAAAAGAATAGAAAAGATAGAACCTTTTTATCGCGTATAAAAGCCTGTATTCTCTTGATTTACTTTAGAATGGAGAGCTGCATTTAATCCATTAGCTAGTAAATTAGCCATATCTTCTATAAACACGTCTACTTCTTTTGGGGTCACCATCAAGTTATGGCCCAAGGGAGATAATACTTCTCCGATTAATTTGCGTTTTTCTTCCTCAGGTAATGTACCCACAATACCCATAAATGTTTGTCGCTCTTTCTCCTCGGGTAAATCTTCTTCAGATAGCTTGCGCTTTTCTCCAAATGTCATTCCAGCCGGGATTAGTGAACGAGAAGGCTTGTCCCCTTCTTTCAGTTCCTTTCCAAAATGCTTGAGGATGAAATCTATTGTGTCACTTGTGATCGAAACGGCATCAACAACAGTTGGTACGCCAATTGCAATAACTGGTACACCTAAAGTTTCTTTACTAATTTCCTTTCGTTTATTGCCTACACCTGAACCGGGATGGATCCCTGTATCTGAAATTTGGATAGTAGAATTGACCCTTTCAATTGACCTTGCTGCTAGAGCGTCCAAGGCAATGACAAAATCAGGCTTCGTTTTCTCAACAATGCCAAACAAAATGTCACTCGTTTCAATACCCGTTAAACCCATTACACCAGGCGAAAGCGCACTGACAGGACGGTAGCCATCTTCTACACTCTCTGGCTGTAACTCAAATAAGTGCCGAGTAATTAGTAAGTTTTCACATACTTCGGGTCCAATTGCATCGGGTGTAACATTCCAGTTCCCTAAACCAACAATTAAACACGAATCATTAGGGCCAATACCAAGGTCTTTCATAAAGTAGGCCATCTCTTTAGCAAATAGCTTTTCTACTTGCAGTTGCGTTTCCGTATCTTGTTGTCTAATCCCCTGTACCTCTATTGTTAAATATTTACCTGGTTTTTTCCCTAGCATTTCACTTCCTTGTTCTGTCACTTCAACATAAGAGATTTTCATGCCCTCTTTTTCTTGTTCTTTAATAATAACGCCTTCGATTTGGGACTGATTATCTTCACCTTGTATTCCCTGGTTTTCTAATACGACCTCGCGAGCTTCTATTGCTAAGTCCGTTCTTATCCCATATTTGCTTAAATCCAACTTCTCATTCAAAGCCAAACGACCACCTTTTTTGCGTATTATAGTAGTTTTAGGATGACCACCACTTGTTCAAATCATGCATGTTTTATATGTGAACAATATGTTTCTACAGTGAAGGAGAAGATGGATTTCCTCGTTTTGTATTGATTTATTGTCTCAGTTTTGATAGAATATCACTTGTTCTGAATTTATATTAATGATGAATACAAATATCGAGTTCATAAAAATTCGATGCCTTTTTGTAGGAGGTGAATGGAATGCCAAATATTAAATCTGCTATCAAACGTGTTAAAACAAACGAAGCACGCTATGCACGTAACATTCAAGCTAAGTCTAACATGCGTTCTGCAGTGAAAAAATCTGAAGCTGCGATTGCTAACAACGATGCTAATGCTGCTGAAAGCTTTGCACAAGCTGCAAGCAAACTAGATAAAGCTGCTGCAAAAGGACTTATCCATAAAAATGCTGCTGCTCGTAAGAAATCTCGTTTAATGAAAAGAATGAATACTGCAAATGCTTAATTTGTAGAAATCATAAAAAGCTATCCGCATGATGGATAGCTTTTTTTCATTACATATAAAAGATTATTTATAGAACTTCCATATCCCGTTTATTTAATTTAAATAAGAATAACTCAATTAATAATTGCTTGTTCATTCCTCCGGTTTTCATTTGATAATCCGCATCTGCGAGAATATCCATGATTTGCGATAACTCTTCTTCACTAAAAAGTCTCGCTTGACCGGCGGCAAGTTTCACTCTAAAAGGGTGCGTTTTAATATATCCAGCTATCTGATTTTGTCCGTAACCTCTTCTAGACAATTCTTTCACTTGGTAAATGAGACGAAACTGATTTGTAATGACTGCCAAAATTTTGATAGGTTCCTCATTTAGCTTCAATAAATCATAAAAAATTCTTAATGCTGCTTCTATATCTCTATGGACGACTTTTTCTACAAGTGTAAAGATATTTTGTTCTAAAGACCGCGACACTAATTGATCCACCATTTCAACCGTAATGCGTCTTTCATCACTTCCATATAAAGCAAGCTTATCCATTTCGCTCGTTAACATAAATAAATTCATACCTGAAAGTGTAAGTAGAAGATTGATTGCTTCTTCATCAATTTGTACGCCATTTTTGGATGCACGATCACGCATCCAAACATGTAGCTCTTTCTCATTCAATTGTTTCGCTTCTAACACTGCAGCGCTTTTTTTGATTTGCTTCGTTAACTTTTTGCGCTCGTCTAGCTTTTCATATGCGCCTGAAAATACGAGAATCGTGTAAGGAGCAGGATCTTTCAAATAATTCTCAAGTGCATTTAATTGATGCTCTACCTTCGCTTTCCCTTTATCCGCTGTTAGAAAATAGGGATTATGTAAAATAATAAGACGGCGCTCCCCCATAAAAGGAAACGTTTCAGCGTCTTCAAGCGCAACTTCAATAGGCGTTTCTTCTAAATCATAGGTAGACAAATTGAAGTCAAGTTCTTCTGGCAGTAACGCATGATTGATTAATAATTGTTTCGTTTCATTTATAAGGTAAGGCTCGGTTCCGTATAATAAATATACAGATGAGAAGCTTTTTGCTTTAATTTGCTTCCATATATCAAAAACCACTTTTTCTCGCTCCGATCATTTTTTATAAGTACTATCTATCCTATAGAAGCAAATCGATTTTGACAAGTGGAATGAAAAGAATGTACGCTGCTTATAATACCAATAAATATAAAGAAAAGCGCTTTTTAAGCGCTTTTCAAACAATCTATATAGAAACGCTTGCAAGCAAGAGGCCTAGGATTCTCTTGCTGAAGCGGTGCACCCTTATACTTATAATATGTCATGACAGTCGCTGAATTATCGCTGTCAACTCATGTAAGTAAAGGAAAAGCATTTCTAGAAGTGTAGATTTTTTCATGGAAATCACTTATACTAATTAAGGAAATAGGAGGGTTGACTGTGAACGAATTTGAAAAAAATGTCCAATCGAAACGTCACGATATTGGTGACTCCGCAATGGGATTCGTTGCTTCTTTCGGATTCTTTACCATTCTATTTGTCATTGCGGTCGCAATTAAAGCAATCGGCGCATAACCCTTGAAGGCTCATTGGCAGATACATACTTCTGCAAATTGCATTGACATCGAGCTTTCGGAAGAGACTGCATTTCGCTTGCAGTCTTTTTTATTTTTTGAAAAGAAAGTTAAATTATTTTCTATTGTCTAGGCATAACATATCCTATGGTAGGACAGTTGAAAAGGTTCCGTTACCTCTGAAAAAAACATAAGAAATTCCTCCATGACGATCAGTTCTTACTATTGAAATTTGATGATTTTTTAACCTCTGTAACACTTCTTCCGTTGGATGACCGAAACGATTGTTTCTACCAACTGAAATAACTGCCAGTTTAGGTTTTACACCATCAAGAAACTTCTCAGTCGTCGAAGTTTTACTTCCGTGATGTCCCACTTTTAATACATCAACAGATAACCTTTCATATTTATTGACTAGCTTCGCTTCCCCAGCTTCTTCTAAATCACCAGTAAACAACCATGTTAATCCTCCTATGACAGCATAAAGCACGATAGACCCATCATTTTTATTATTTGCTGTTTTATCATACGGCATAAGAATTTGAAATTCCTCAGCCTTCATACGCCAACGAACTCCAGCGCTTACCTGCCGTACATTAACCTGTTTTGTGTGAGCTATCTTTATTACCTCTGTTTCTAACGCACTTCTTTCATTCGTTATCGGGAGTAATATCTCACTTACTTCAATCATAGACAAAACAGCTGGTGCACCACCCATATGATCACTATCACCATGTGTAAGAATAAGTTTATCAATTTTCCTAATGCCTTTACTTTTCAAAAAAGGCACAACGATATCCTCCCCAGGATCAAATGCGCCGGTTCTTTCCTGCCATTCCTCTTTATCAAACGGAAGTACTCCCCCAGTATCAATTAGATAATTCCCCCTGTTATGAGGTAAACGAATGAAAATACTGTCACCTTGCCCTACATCAATAAAAGATACTTCACCTGTAAAATAAAAATAAGGAGTGAGATAGTGAATGAAAAAGACGAAAAAAGGTGCAATGCTTGCTAATAGAAAATTCTTTCTTCCCTCCCTTTTCTCCCATTGTAAGAAGAAAAGATTGATTGCAATTAAATAGAGAAGAATAAGCCATAAAGAGGGCCTTCCCAATGTTAATACAGCCTGAGGAAAACCCGCTATTGTTAAACTCAAATCATTCATTCGCTCTAGTAATGTATTTATCCATTGAATCGGAAACCATGCCCAAGTTCCAACAATCATATGATAAGCCAATAAGAACAGAAATAACGGCAGAATAACAAAAGAAAATATGGGTACAAAGAGTATATTGGTGACGAGAGAGAAGATTGAAATTTCATAGAAGGAATATAGTAATATTGGCGTTGCTGCCAACTGACAAATAAAGGATATTACAAAGAGAGATCTTATAGGAGAGGTGCGTCTTTTGAGGAGAGAATAAGAAGACAAAAGTAAAACATAAGTAACTGTGAAAGAAAGCTGAAAACCAACGTCATAAAGAATAAATGGGTTCATTAATAAATAACAAACAAATACAATACATAACACATCTTGCGTTCTCATAGCTGACAAAAATATCTTAAAAAGCGCTGCGAACATAAGCATTGCTACAGCTCGAATAACTGAAGGTGTGCCTCCGGCAAGGATGCCATAGATCGGTAACAAACCCACTAAAATCATCAACATATGCTGCCTTGTCACACCTAGCCGTAAGCCAACAAATAAGAGCATTCCAGCTAATAAACTTACATGCATACCTGAAATAGCTAATAAATGAATAATGCCTAATCTTTGATAAGCTGTTTCAACGGTTTCATCTAATTGCGATCGGTCTCCATAAACTAGTGCATTCACGAGTGGTGCGGTCTCACTTGGAAAATACTTACTCACGTATTGGATCCCTTTTTCCCGCAATTGCCAAATTTGTGTAACGATATTCGTATTGCCCATTTGGCAGCTTCGTAAATCAAATTGCTCAGTTTGAATTTGCCAATGAATACCTTTGCGTTGTAAATATTCTTGGTAATCAAAGCTATGAAAATTTGTTGCTTTTTGCGGCGTTTCTAGTTTGCCCATCACATTACATATCAGACCTGTACTCGTTATCTTCTCCAGTGAGTCTTTCTCTTCCTTAGATGGAATATAGTATGTAAAAACGAGCTTTTCATTTGAAAGTTGATCGATCGCTTGTGCAGAGAGACGATCTCCATCAATGACCCATCCATGAGTAAAGGTCAGCGTGAAATCAGTCCTTTCACTTCTTAAATCAGTCCCATTATCATAAGAAGCAACATAACCTCTAATGAAAAATAACACACTACATAAAATAAATATTAATGTCAGTCTTCGAGAAAGATATCTTGTAAAAAAACTAAAGAGAAAAAATAGGAAAAGGGGAATGAAATAAAAATAAGAGGAGAAAGAAGATAAGAGTGAAAAAATCGCGACAAGGGAGCAAAAAAACCATTTCCCTGGCAAAGAAATCTCACCACCCATTTAGAATAGTATTGTACACCAAGAGGATGAAACGGCTCGCTACCTAACAAACCGTTTCATCCATCAATTATTTTAAAATTGTTTCTACTTCTTCTTTTAATTGAGCATCTAGAGCGTTCTCACCTTTTAAGTCTCTAATTTCAACCAATAACTTCTTAATTAAGTCGTTCTTTTCTGTTGCTTTTGCATCTAACTGTTGTTGATCGAAAGGTACCTTCTTTAACGAGACTCCAGCTTGTTGAAATAGCTCGATCCCATATGGATGATTTTTATAGTCCTCTGCATAGTATACCTTTTTAATGCCTGCTTGAATAATCGCTTTACAGCATTGTAAGCATGGAAAATGAGTTACATAAATTTCTGCATTCTCTGTTGGTACACCAAATTTCGCGCACTGTAAAATCGCATTCATCTCCGCATGTATTGTTCTAACACAATGATTGTCAATGACGTAGCACCCTTCATCAATACAATGATCGCCACCTGTGATTGACCCATTATATCCGGCTGCGATCATTCGTTTATCGCGAACAATTGTTGCCCCTACAGTTAATCGTGTACATGTACTTCTTAATGCTAATAAATGGCTTTGTGCCATAAAATATTGATCCCAAGAAATTCTGTCCATTGTACGTCTCTCCCTTTTTTCAAACATCCTTATATTTTAGTTTAATCACACCATACATGTATGGTCAAATCCATTTTCATCTAATCAATCAACACTTATCAGATCTTTTAGTTTTTCAAATGTTTTTTCTCCAATTCCTGATACTTCTTTTAAATCTTCAATAGCTTTAAAAGAGCCGACTTCCTCTCTATACGAAAGAATATCTTCTGCTTTTGAAGGGCCAATTCCTGGCAGTGTTTCAAGCTGTTCAACCGTTGCTTGATTCAAATTGATTTTCCCATCATTACCATCGTTTAACGGCGGTAATGACGACACGCCCTCTTCCCCCACTTTTGGAATATAGATAACCATTTCGTCTGTCAGTTTCTGAGCAAGATTGACTTGTTTTTGATCCGCTTCACTTAGAAACCCTCCTGCAACTTGAATAGCATCTACAATACGCTGGGTGCTTTTTAATGCATAGACGCCAGGATCTTTGACTTCTCCTTTAATGTCAACCATAACATCATCATCTGAATAATTCTCTTCTTCTTGAGATGTTTCTCCCCCTTCTTCAAAACCTTTATCATCAAGCAACCATTCATTTTCCACTTCAACCGTATTGTTTTGATTTAGAAGTGGGGAGAGCAACCACATACACACAGCACCAACAATGAATCCAGCCACTATTAAAATATACAGGGCGTATTGCTTCACCCATTCCATTCTCATCAATTCCTTTCAATAGACATAATTTCAACTGGTGCTTCATATTTTTAATAGGAGTCATTTTTTGTTGGCGAAGGAGGGATGTATTTTGAATATCGGTATAATTGGCACAGGCAATATGGGGAGAATTTTGACAGAAGCCTTGCTTGATAGCAAAGCTGTTTCCCCTTCTTCCATTACCATTACAAACCGTACCATTGCAAAATCATTAGAGATAAAAAAAGCGTATCCAGATATCAACGTGGCACGAGATGCACTGACAACTGCAAAGATGTCTTCACTTATTTTCGTGTGTGTCAAACCGCATGATGTTTACGAAGTCATTCAAACCATTCAACCGAGTCTAAATAGAGACAAATGCGTCATCTCTATAACAAGTCCTATTGCGGTAAATCAATTAGAGTCAGTTTTGTACTGTTCAAGTGCAAGAGTCATTCCGAGTATTACGAACCGAGCATTAGCTGGTGTCTCTCTAGTCACATATGGAGATCATTGCTCAAAAGAATGGCGAGAAAGTATTCAATGGTTGTTTGAACAAATTTCTGTCCCTACCATTATTGAGGAAAATATCACAAGAGTGGCTTCAGATATCGTTAGCTGTGGTCCTGCATTTTTTAGTTACTTAACCCAACGATTTATCGATGCCGCTGTTAAGGAAACAAAGATAGATAATGATACAGCCACAAAATTAGCTAGTGAAATGCTGATAGGTTTAGGGGAATTGTTGCGCCAAGGACATTATACATTACCTACTTTACAAGAAAAGGTGTGTGTAAAGGGCGGAGTTACTGGCGAAGGCATAAAGATACTTGAAAAAGAGTTAGGAGATATGTTTGAACACTTGTTCCAAGCGACTCACTCAAAGTTTACTGAGGATATAAACCTGGTTAAAACGCAATATACAACTATTTAATAGTTCTATAAAAAATGCCATAACCCTTCTAACAAAAAAAGAGTCTCGGAATTTTTTCCGGGACTTTTCTTTGTTTATATTATGTTTTTCAGCTTTTTACAAATAAAAAATAATCTTTCAGCATGGTTCATTTCTGTATTTTTTTCATTAAAATCAACGAAAAAAGTAGTTATTTCAAAACCTGCCTCTTTCAACCACTGTCTATATACGTCGAATTCATACGTTCTCTGAAAATGGCATTCATCATATCGTTTGTATGTTCCTATTTTTTCATCAAGGACGAAGAATGACAAATCATGTTCTACACTATGAGGAAATTCCCCTTCAAAACTTTGCCAAATATAACTTACGTCTTCTTCATTCAGGGCAAACGTTTGATTAACAAACAAATCATCAATTTTATGAACGCTATGCACGTCAAACATAAACAAACCGTCATCAGCTAAATGTTCATATACACCTGAGAAGGTAGATTTTACTTCATCTTCTGATCGGAGATAGTTCAATGAATCACAAAAAATAGTAATGATATCATAGCAACCAATTTCATCTAATTCGGACATATCCTGCTCTAAAAATTGAATTGATAGGGCTTCGTTCGCTGCTTTCCTTTGTGCAACCGCAAGCATATTGTCTGATAAATCAGCCCCAGTCACTTCATATCCTTTTTTAGCCAATCGCAAAGACAGCTCACCTGTTCCACAAGCAAGATCTAGGAGGCGCTTACCTTTTAATTGATGAAGATTACACTGTGATGCAACAATGGATACCCACTTTTCATAAGGTGCCTCTACCATTAATCCATCATAGAGATAAGCAAATTGCTGATAACTCATTACGGTTGCAGCTCACTTTTAATATCTTCCGTTTTCGCATCGCCCCAAAGACGTTCTAAGTTATAATAACTTCTTTCATCACGATGGAACACATGTGCAACGATATCGCCTAAGTCAACTAAAACCCAGCGTGCTTCATCAAATCCTTCCATTCTTTTGACTTCATAGCCGCTTTCTTCAGCTTGGTCTTTTACCTCTTTAGCAATAGCTTGCACTTGCTTATCTGAATTCCCGTGACAAATAACGAAATAATCCGCTATTAACGAGATTCCTTTCATATTTAGTGCCACAATATCTTCTGCTCTCTTACTGTCTACTGCTTTAACAACTGTTGTAAGTAATTGTTTTTCTGACATATCATCAACCCTTTCTATTCATCACTAAATCATTGTACATAGTTAATGTGAGCGGATAGACTGATTGATTTTTTTTCATTAGAAAAAGAATAGAGTTTTTCACAGCTTGAATTAATGCTTCATCCAAATCACGCTGTGCAAGTTCTCTCACTTCTTCAACACCAGGAAAATGCCTACCTGGCTCAATATAGTCCGCTAAATACACAACTTTCTCTAATAATGACATATTAGCTCGCCCTGAAGTATGATAGCGTATTGCCTCTAATATTTCACGATCAGTAATACCAACTTTCGTTTCAACTAAATATGCGCCCACTGGTGCATGCCATAACTCACTATTATATTCTAGTAAGTCTGAAGGCATGTCTTCTGCTATGATACATGCTTTCATTTCTTCCTTAGGATGAAATTTAGCATAATCATGAAAAATGGCGGATATCTCAGCTTTCTTCACATCTGCTCCGAATCTTTCTGCCAATTCAATGGCACTGTTCATCACACCAATAGTATGTTGATATCGATGGTCTGTTAATTGTTCTTTGACAATCTCTAATGCCTGTTCACGATTCATATAGGTGATTCTCCTCCATGTATGTGCGGACATTTTCTGGCACTAAATACTTAATTGTCTTTCCATTTTGCATGCGTTCTCTAATCAAAGTAGATGAAATGCCAATCTCAGGAATCTCAACATAATCAACGGGATATTTGGTCGTTAATTGATAATCTGGTCTCTTTACACCTACAAAAGTAACTAGATCGAGTAAATAATCTATATCACGCCATTTATGCAGATACTCTACCATGTCCGCGCCAATAATAAAGAAAAATTTTGTATCTTTCTCTCTTTCATGTAAGATCTTGATCGTATCAACAGTGTAAGAAGGACCTTTTCTTTCTAATTCTACTAATTCTATTTGAAATTGTGGATGATCACTAACCGCTCTTCTTAATAATGCTACTCTATCTTCATTACTTAAATAGTAACTCTTCTTTTTATGAGGTGGCTCTTGGTTTGGCATAAACCAAATCTCGTCTAAGTCTTTTGCATGCAATACTTCATTAGCGATAATTAAGTGACCTAAGTGAGGAGGATCAAATGTACCTCCTAGGATTCCTATTCTTTTCATCCTTTTCCCCCCACAGGATCGTTTAAGGTAATTTAATTTGTTTATTCTCTTTTGATTGTTTATAAAGCACAATCATATTGCCAATCACCTGTACAAGTTCCGCTTTAGTTCCTTTAACTAACAATTCGGCTACAGTATCCTTATCTTCATCACAGTTTTGTAAAATGCTTACTTTTAATAGTTCTCTTGCTTCTAATGCTTCTGCAATTTGCTTCACCATATTATCATTTACGCCGCCTTTTCCCACTTGGAAAATCGGGTTTAAATGATGTGCTTCTGATCTTAAATATCTCTTTTGCTTACCTGTTAACATAATTTCCTCCTAATTGTTGCTCCACATTTCTTCTCATTCGTTCCGTGTCTGGCATTTGAGAAGTCCATAACTCAAACGCTAACGCTCCTTGATAAACAAACATCTCTAGCCCATTTTGTACACGTGCTCCCTTTGCTTTTGCTTCTGCTAAAAAGGCTGTTTCAAATGGATTATATATAATATCGCTAACAAAGACGTCTTCACGCATAAGATTAAGATTAAGTGGTTTTTCATTCATTCTCGGTGACATTCCGATCGAAGTCGTTTGAATGATACAATCATATTCGTCCAGTTTATGTGCTGCATCATCCAATGTCAATGCTCGCATATCTACATCATACGGACAATCAGCAATCAATTGCGCCGCACGATTAACGGTGCGATTGGCAATTGTGATATGGGAAACACTCGCTTGTGCTAAAGCATAGACAATAGCTTTAGCAGCCCCTCCTGCACCTACTACCAATATTTTACTTTCGCTAAACTGTGGTTGATGGTTTTTCAGACCCCGGAGAAAACCCGTTCCATCCGTATTATAGCCAATTAACTTTCCATCCCTGTGAATGACAGTATTTACCGCCCCTATTGCTTCTGCTAAAGGATCTAGTTCATCTAAATACGCCATAATTGTCTCTTTATGTGGCACAGTCACATTAAATCCTGCTATACCACATGCCCTTAAGCCCTTTATTGCATCCGATAAATTTTCCGATTGAATATGCAATGGTAAATAATGCGCATCCATTTCGTAGTACTGAAATAAATCATTATGCATCACAGGTGACATCGAATGTGCAATAGGATCCCCAATTACTGCATAAAACTTCTCCACTCTTCTTCTCCCCTTTGACGATAAGGATTATATCAGTGATTTTCTTAGTGAAACATTAACACCCTTAGGTACATATGCTGCGATTTTGCACCCTGCTGTAGGTACTGTTATCCAACCTAAACCTGAATAAACAACATCTGTCTTATCTTCTTTTATGGTAAATTCATGACGGATGAGTTCAGGAAACTCGTCTAATTCATCCTTACGAGGTGGTGTCAGCATTTCTCCAGCATGCTTTTCGTATAATTCATCTGCTTTTTCTAATTTTGTCCGATGAATTTGGATTTCATTAGAAAAATGACAAATAAATGATGTCCGGTCACCATGAATAAAATCAAATCGACTTAATCCACCAAAATAAAGGGTTTGACCATCATTTAATTGGTATACTTTCGGCTTTATTTCTTTTTTCGGTGTAATGATTTTCAAATCACGCTTATCAATATAATGTGCCATTTGATGATGATTAATAATCCCTGGTGTATCGATGAGGGCTTTTCCATCCTCTAAAGGAATTTCAATCATATCTAATGTTGTTCCTGGAAAATGAGAAGTAGTAATGATATCTCCTTCTCCAGTTACCTCTTTTATTATCCTGTTAACAAATGTTGACTTTCCAACATTCGTGCAACCGACAATATATACGTCTTTACCTTTTCTATACCGATCAATCTCTGCTGCTATTTCTTTCATTTGTTGCCCTTTTGCAGCACTAACTAAAAAGACATCTTCAGGTTTCAAACCAAGTTCCTTCGCCTGCTGCTTCATCCAGTGAATTAATTTATTATGATTCACTGATTTTGGTAGTAAATCTACTTTATTACCAACTAATAATACTTTATTATTACCTACAAACCTGTGCAATCCAGGCAACCAACTACCATTAAAATCAAAGATATCAACAATCTTTACAATTAAAGCATCTTTATTTCCTAAGCCATTTAGAATTTTTAAAAAGTCGTCATCTGTTAAACTGACATCCTGTACTTCGTTATAGTGTTTCAAGCGAAAGCAACGCTGACAAATAATTTCTTCTTTTTTTAATGCAGAATTTGGCGCATAACCTATTTCATTCGGATGCTCAGTTTGAATATGCACACCGCATCCTATACAAACGTATTCTTCTTTCAAAGTTAATCCTCCCAATTAATCATACCTTTTTTCTTAAACCAGTTGAGTATTCTTCTTTCTATCGTACGATTGATTTTCGTAAAAAACCCATCTGTTTTTGCGACGGGTACTACTAAAATCGTGTTAAACCCACTTCTATTTCCACCTAATACATCTGTTAATAACTGATCACCAACGACAACAACTTCATGCTTTTCTAGTTGCATTTCTAGTAATGCGCGTTTAAAAGCTCTTCCCATCGGTTTTCTTGCTTGATAAATAAAAGGTGTTTTTAAAGGATCAGAGAAATTCTTTACTCTGCTCTCATTATTATTAGATACAATCGTTACTTTAATATCACTTAAGCGCATTTGTTCGAACCAATTAATCAATTTTGGAGTAGCATTAGGTCTATCCCATTCAACTAACGTATTATCTAAATCAGTAATAATCCCTTTAATCCCTTGTTCTTTCAAGATATCTGGAGTAATTTCAAAAATATTCTTAACATGTTGATCCGGTAGAAAATTCTTTAGCACGACCGTTTAAACACCTCATTCTTCATTATTTCAAGCTATCATCTTATTCTGACCTAATATGACATATCACAATCAAATGGTCAATTAGCATTATTCTATATTCGAAAATGAATAATCGAATAAATAGAACTAAAACTTTTCGACAAATTCCAACATTACCATTTTTGTGGATAACTTTATACACATTATACACTGTGAGATTATTTACTCGCACAGAGATATGAACAGTTTAATCACACTTTATCCACTTTCCACTGTGGATAAACGAACGATTGTTCTATTCTATTCATTCTGCTATGGTAGAAGTAACAACAAGAACTTCTTTTAAAATAGCCCTGTTCTTTAGATAAACGAGAACGAATGAGCCGTAATGGAGGTGTGATCCTACATGCGAAAGTTATCTGATGAGCTATTAATAGAATCTTATCACAAAGCTATTCAACTTCAATTATCATTGGATTTCATCCGCCTTATCGAAACTGAAATTCACAGAAGATCCTTATCAAATAGAATAAAAGCTTCTTCCTAGCAGAATCATCGCCCTCCACAATTGTAGGGCTATTCTTTTTGTCTACACAATATGACCGATTACTTCTCCAACTTTTATCGGGGCTGGAAACTGTATTGTCGGTACCAATTGAAAGGCATCTTTTTGAAATAACAAAATCACTGTCGAACCAAATGAAAAATAAGCAACCTCTTCACCTTTTTTCAATGAGTCATTTTGATACGTCCGCTCAATTGAATTGACAAACATGGCCCCTACTTTGACCATTGCTAATTCGCCACCGTCATATTGAATTTCTGATATTTTGCGATAATTTTTAGATAAAGTATCTTTACCAAGAGTTAGACCCCATTTATTCACTGGGTAAGATTTCTTTCCTAAAGTCCATTGCCTCTTTACTTGACCATCTACGGGACTATGAATGCGGTGATAATGACTAGGACTTAAGTAGAAAATCATATACGTCCCACCTTTATATTTCTCCGCTTCTTCCACCCCACCAAGCATTTCTGCAATAGAGTAATCTTTCTCCTTCACAGTAATCACATGTTTACTATCCACCATACCTATATCCTCAATCATTGCATCTACAGGGCTGACAATTGTATCCTCCCCTTGATGAATAGGCCGAGCATCTTCCTTCAATAGACGTATAAAGAATTCATGTAATGTATGGAATTGATCCAAACCGCCTTTAATTTCATCTTCGTTGATACGATACGTCTTAGAAAACGGTTTAATTAAAAATCTACTCATTTTAGATCTTGCAAATTTATATAATATCGATGAGGTCATTCGACCATTCGTTAATTCAATCAATGTTCGATATATCGCTTGCTTCATCTTTAACACCTTTCTATACTTTTTTTCCAAGGAACAAGCACCTATTTCGTAAAGGTGTCTCTCTTCAATTTAGGTTTTTTAATTCCTACTACTCGTTCTTCATTTCTTAAAGTTCATCTATCATCACTGAATAATTATCATAAATAAAGTCAATTATGTTTATGTTTTTTCTTCATGCATTAAAGCGAGAGGTGTCTTTCATATTTAATAACCCACCCTCACCGTCTGCTATTATATCACTAGTTAACAGTCCAGCCTATTAAAATTATCGTAAGGAATGATGATTGTAAAGAGGAAAGAATGAATATGTTGTAAACTTGAGATGATTTACATAGATAGAAGGCATCATTCTAGAGATTTTCGAAGATAGTGAAGATTCATCTTATGATAGAGGCTAAGCAAAAATCGTATATTAATTTGGTCATACTATCCTAGCCTCTATTCTTTCTTTTATAATGAAGTAGTCAACTGCATAAACTCCTCAATATCCTTTATACAAAGGCTGGCAGCGTTTTCCCAAAAGTCAGGTTTTGTTAAATCCTCATTTAGATGCTTCATCGCAAGAGATTCAACGGTCATAGAACCAGTATCTTTTAATAAATTTACGTATTTCTTTTCATAACTTGGACCTACTTCTTGTGCTTGTTTATAGATTCCTAATGAGAAAAGATAGCCAAATGTGTAAGGGAATTGATAAAAAGGTGTATGGGTATTGTAAAAATGCAATTTGGAAGCCCAAAAATACGGATGATAATGTTCTAACGAATGACCATATGCTTGTTTTTGCGCACTTGTCATTAATTCATTTAATCGCTCTCGTGTGACTGTACCTTTTTTTCTTTCTTCATAAAAAGCGGTTTCAAACAAATAACGTGCATGTATATTCATAAACATCGTAACAGTCCGACTAATCTTATCATCCAGAAGAACCACTTTTTCCATTATTGTTTCCGCCTGCCTTACTGAAGCATCAGCGACAATTAGCTCAGCAAAAGTCGATGCTGTTTCTGCTACATTCATGGCATATTTTCGATTAAAGAAAGGGATGTCTTTCATTACAAAACTGTGAAATCCATGTCCAAGCTCATGCGCAAGTGTAGAAACATTACTAGGTGTCCCAGAATACGTCATAAAAATCCGTGACTGCCCACTGTCGGCAAAATATGTGTGAAATCCTCCTGGACGCTTATTCGGACGATTCTCAGCCTCAATCCAACGGCCTTCAAAAGCTTGTTCTGCAAATGTTTTCATTAAAGGGCTAAATGTACCAAATTGTTCAATGATAAACTTCGCGCCCGCTGTGAAATCTTTCTTTGTATCGACTTCACCGATTGGTGCATCTAAATCAAACCAGCTTAATTTATTTACCCCAAGTAATTTTGCCTTTCTTTCTAAATAACGAGTGACTGGTTCTTTATATTTCTCTACCGCTGCCCACATACTATGTAAGGTTTCTTCTTTCATTCGGTTATTAAGAAGCGGCTCTTTTAGAGGGCTATTCCAACCTCTTTTCTTATTTGCCATTAACCGATATCCTGCTATGTGATTTAATGCTTTTGCAAAGATAGGAGATTTCTCCTCCCATGCCTGTTCCATTTGATTAAAGACCTTTTCTCTTAAGGCTGCATTTGACTGTCCCATTATATTATTTGCTTGTCCTACAGATAATGTTGTTTGGCCATTCTCATCTTCATATGGAATGGTAATCATACTAACAGTGGTGTGATATAACTCTCCCCAACTGTGAAATCCATCCATACTTAATGATTGAATTAAATCTTCTTCTTGGATTGATAATTTTTCCTGAGCCATCTGGCGCCATTCATCTAAGACAAAAGCTACCGGAGTAAGAGTTTCACTACTTACATATTGCTTCCATTCATCATTACCTATAAGTGTCAACTTATTTTGAAAGGTTAATAGCGCTGTAGAAAAAGTGGATGATTGTTGCATCACTTGCATTTGTAACCGTTCAACCAAAGGATCTACCGTATTCTCAGCTTTTAAACAACTGACGAAGGCGCTTACCTGCATGAGCTTTTTAAATACTTCTTCAGATGACCTTAAAACTTGTCCTATACTATTTATAGTATGTTCTTCATTTTCTGTTATTTGCATATCGTTAGCCAGTGAAGTAAATTCTTGCATTAAGATCCCTATTTTCTCTAGATAATTTTGAAACGTTTGTGATTGACTACCTCCTTCAAAAAAACTTTCTAAATCCCAAACCTCCGTATAAGTTGTATGAGTCATTCTAATCTCTCCCTTCTAATATTTAAATACTATCAGAGGTTTCAGATTATTAATACTTTTTAGAACGATTTATATGGCATAAAAATACTCCCTTATAAGTACCAAGCTTATTACTTGTCTACCTATAAGGGAGCGTATCATCGTGTTTTTTGCGTTTAATTTTACTAGATTATGCAAAATGTAGGAGGTTATTTTGCTTCGATTGCAGGTGTTTTAATTGTTTCAATATGATATAGACTGCCTTCAGTTTCTAGAATAAATTCAGGCTTTGGCTTTCCTCTACTTGCTTTATGTCCAGCAATATGTGCTTCGCTTTTCTCCCAGTTCTTCCAATCCTGTTCCGATTCCCAACGGATTTGCAATATAACTTCTTCATTTCCTCGTCGTACTTTTTTTACCATAACTGAGATGTCAATTATCCCTGGCTGTTCATCAATAATGCCTTTTTGGCTGAATTTCTCCACAAGATGATGGGCATTACCTTCAGTTACAGTAAATTTTTTCATTTGAACGAACATATTTAAATCCACCTCTACATTTAATGATATAACTCCATTGTAATCGATAATGATTATCATCGTCAACCGTATGATCTATTTCATGACAATCTTATCACTGTTAGCTATAAGATACAGATTCATTGTTAAATTGTCTCTCTCTTTATAAGGAAAAGCTTTATACATGTTGAGAAAATGCGGTCTGTGCAGCTTCATTTGAGATCTTGAATGTCTGCTATTGCCGTTTACGAAAGGAAATAAGCGCAGTCAACATTAAAACAAAGTCTTATGTTGATTTGTACATTCATAAAATAATCAAATCGATGCAGGTTTCCTTTGAAAATCACACAGGTTACAGTGGTTCTCCATTTTACGATACCCACTTGCATTAGGCGAGTTATATGTGGAGATCAATCATAAGAAATCCGCTTTTCTGTATGCAATCGAATATATTCACACATCTCAAATTCTTGTAATAAAAAGTACTTAGTTTAAATTTATTGTGTCAATGATTAAACGACCCTGTTCTTCACAAAGCTCGTTCATTTCACTACTATATCTGCCATAGCTCTTACCTCACTTCATTGCAGTCATTTTTCTATACTACAAAGAAACCACAGCATGGAAACTGTGGTAAATACATACGGTATTCTTAATTCTTCTTCTTCTCTTTTTCCGCTCGATAAAACTCATGAAACATTTTCATTAAGGCTCGTTTTTCAATACGAGAAACGTAGCTCCGTGAAATACCTAATTCTTTCGCTATCTCTCTTTGTGTCTTTTCCTTCTTTAAATCCAACCCAAACCGTCCCACAATCACTTCTTTCTCTCTTTCGTCCAATACATCAATGTATTCTCGCACCTTCTCAAGTTCCATATTCAGCTGAATCGTATTAATCACATCTTCTGATTCAGACTTTAACACATCAATCAACGAAATTTCATTGCCTTCTTTATCCTGCCCGATTGGATCATGAAGAGAGACATCCTTCTTTGTCTTCTTTAGAGCTCTCAAATGCATAAGAATTTCGTTTTCTATACATCTTGCGGCATAAGTAGCAAGCTTTGTTCCTTTGCCTTCAGAATAGCTTTCAATCGCTTTAATTAACCCTATTGTACCGATAGAGATAAGATCCTCAGCATCTTCTCCTGTGTTCTCGAATTTTTTTACAATATGTGCGACAAGTCGAAGATTATGCTCAATCAGCATATTGCGTGCGTGTGAATCCCCTTCTGCCATTTGCCTTAAGTATTTTTTTTCGTCACTTGAAGATAAAGGCTGAGGAAAAGCATTATTCTTCACATATGAGACAAGAAAGACAATTTCTTTAACTAAAAATCCAAGTGCTGTCATAATTCCAGACATAGAGCCACCCCCGCTAGTTTGAACTTTTCGCCTATTAACCATTTCTATGTAGTGGAAAAGCTGTTATTGTCTGTCCTAGCGTATTAATTTTCAATTACAGTGTTTATGGTTTAGTGGAATTGGACGCGGTGTATGCCAATCAGTTAATATGGAGGTATAAGAAATGGATAGAAAGTGGGAACGCTAGTTTGGGAGTGAATCGTTTAGTATTAGGGATTGTTTTTCTTATCATCGCCATGGTTAGTATTGCTGAAATTATATTTGAAGGCTTTTCATGGAAACCAGTTGTCATTTTTGTCATTGGTTTATTTTTAATTATGTTTTTATGGAAACGACCTGATAAATAAAATCATGATGGGACATCTAAAAGCTAGAGGTCCCATCAATTCTGTCTCTATATTTTTCTCTTTTGATTTCTATATCTTTTTGTAAAATAAATCGTGAATAGAGTCATTTTTATCGCCACATACTCTCCCCCTACAAAACATCGTTAGGTTGAGTCCTTCTCAACCCAGAAATAAACCTTTCTTCCTTGTAATAAAAACATCATGATCTCCTCCACCTTTCTTTTTTTCCTTTATCCTTAGTAAAAATTGCGATAGATTTCTTCTTGTCGTGCTTTATGGTCTTCAAGAAGACGGTTCACATATTCATCATGCATTCGTTCTTCAGTCGAGCGTTTTCTAGCTTTAATTGTCACCGTTAGAAAAATTAGATTTAATGTCATCCTGCAGCACCTCCTCTCTTTATCTATCCAAAAATGAACACAAAAATGCCGCAAAGGAGCACTCACCCCCGTACGGCATTAAGAAATAAACATAAAAATGCCGCAGGAGATGACAATTCCTCCCTGCGGCATGGATAGACAAAAATTAAATGAAGCGATCCATTCCAAATAGGTCGAAATTGATTTGTATTTGAGTTTCATTTACTGCTGTAGTTAAATTGCATAAGTTTTTCATTGTTTCCGACCTCCCTTTTCTTTAGAATATTTTCGCTTACATTGGTAAGTATATCCAAGAAACAACCATTTGTAAACGGCTTTTTGCAAAAAATTTTAAAAAGGGCGAAAATAATTATTTTTCCCCTTAGAACGCCCTACCTTTCATTGAAAACAGAAAAAAGCCCACCCCTTAGGTGAGCCTCAAACTTACTTTTCTAAAGCGAGCTTTAAATCTTCAATTAAATCCTCAACATCCTCTAAACCTACAGAAATTCTTACAAGTCCGTCTGTGATACCAAGTTCATCACGACGTTCTTTTGGTATAGATGCATGTGTCATTCTTGCTGGAACGGAGATTAAGCTTTCAACAGCACCGAGGCTTTCTGCAAGAGTAAAGTATCTCACATTTTCAAGTAGCTTATCAGCGTTCGCTTCACTGCCAACATCAAAAGAAACCATTCCTCCAAAACCATCTGCCTGTTTCTTGGCGATGTCGTGATTTGGATGAGACTCAATCCCAGGATAATACACTTTTGATACTGCAGGATGCTGTATAAGAAACTCGACAATCGCCTTTGTGTTACTTTCCGTTTCTTCCATTCTGATTCCTAATGTTTTAATTCCTCTCATTAGCAACCATGAATCTTGAGGCCCTAACACTCCACCGGTTGAATTTTGAACAAAATGTAGTTCTTCTGCGAGCTTCTCATTATTTACAACCACTAACCCTGCAACAACATCGCTATGTCCACCTAAGTACTTCGTCGCGCTGTGAAGCACGATATCTGCACCTAACTCAATTGGCGTTTGCCAATAGGGTGTTGAAAATGTATTATCAACAATTGTTAATAGATTATTTTCTTTTGCTAATTTTGCTGCTGCTTCAATATCCGTGATTTTCAGAAGTGGGTTTGTTGGTGTTTCAATATATACAGCCTTTGTATTTGGCTTTATGGCAGCTGTGATATTGTTTAAGTTACTTGTATCAACAAATGTCGCTTCAATACCGAATCGATTAAGCACTTTCGTAATCACACGATAAGTTCCCCCGTATACATCATCAGTGAGAATGATATGATCCCCACTATCAAAAAGCATCACAGTAGCAGTGATTGCTGCCATCCCTGAGCCAAAAGCAAAGCCTGCATGCCCAGCTTCTAAATCTTTAATAAGCTCTTCTAATGCATGTCTTGTTGGGTTACCTGTACGTGAATACTCAAAGCCTTTATGATTACCTACGCCGTCTTGTTTATAAGTACTTACTTGATAGATAGGTACAGATACTGCACCTGTTGTTGGATCACCAGCAATTCCGCCATGAATTAATTTTGTTTTTCTTTTCATATCAAATACCTCCTTCATAAATCTTTTTACTTAAATAACGCTCACTGCCATCTGGAAAAATCACCACAATATTCGTACCTGCTGGAGCTTGTTCTGCTTCTAATAGTGCTGCATGCAAAGCTGAACCAGATGAACTACCGACAAGCATTCCTTCTTTTTCGGCTAATTGCTTTACTCTATTAAAAGCGTTCTCATCACTTATTGTATGAATGCTATTAAAATAAGTGGTATCCATATAATCTGGTAAAAATTCCATACCGATTCCCTCTGTTTTATGCGGACCAGATTCGCCACCATTTAAGATGGAACCTTCTGGCTCAACAATGACGGTTTTTATTTGTTCTCTTTTTTCTTTTAAATAACGAGCAGTGCCCATAAATGTGCCACCTGTACCTGCACCGGCTACAAATATATCCACATTCCCATCAAGATCATCCCATATTTCAGGGCCTAAAGTTCGGTAATAAGTATCCGGGTTAGCCGGATTTGCAAATTGCTGTGGACAAAATGCATTCGGGGTTTCCTTTAAAAGCACTTCTGCTTTGGCAATGGCACCTTTCATTCCTTCTTCTGTAGGTGTTTGAACGACTGTAGCTCCTAAAGCTCTCATCAGATCTTGCTTTTCAATACTAAACTTCTCAGGTACACAAACAATCACATTCACATCTTCTTTTAATGCTGCTAGCGCTAGACCTATACCTGTATTGCCTGCTGTTGGCTCAATAACTGTTCCACCTTTTTTTAACTTACCACTTTCAAAAGCTTTTCTTAATAATTCTTGTCCTAGGCGGTCTTTTACACTGCCACCGGGGTTCATGTATTCTAACTTAGCAAATAAACGCACACCTTCTGGTAAGTCAAACTGCGAAATTTCTACCATTGGCGTTTGTCCAATTAATTCATGAATGCTTCGGTAAACCTTCATAACTTCCCGTCCTTTGTTGATTATTTACTTTTGATTCCTTCGACTATTTTCATAACAAGATTGGCAGAGTGTAATGCTGCTTTCTCTAGGAATTGATCAAAAGAAATATTAGATTCTTTACCAGCAATATCAGATAAAGAGCGAATAATCACAAAAGGTGTATCAAAGGCATGAGCAACCTGCGCAATCGCTGCTGCTTCCATTTCTACTGCTTGCAATGCCGTGAATTTATCTTGTATTAGTGCGGTTTGCGCTGGGTTGCTGATAAATGAATCTCCAGTCGCAATCAGTCCTCTTATAACTGTTATACCTTCTAACTCTTTACCACTCTCTTCAGCAATTTCCAATAACGCCTCATGTGCAATAAAGGCAGGAGGTTGTTGTGGTACTTGACCATATTCATAACCAAATACAGTTGCGTCGACATCATGATGTCTAACTTCAGATGAAATAACGACATCACCTACATTTAATTCAGGGTTGAACCCTCCTGCAGAACCTGTATTGATGACATAATCCGGCTTGAACTTCTCCAAAAGAATGGTAGTGGACATTGCTGCACTCACTTTACCAATGCCAGAACGAAGAAGAACAACGTCTGCTCCGTTCATTTTACCTTCTGTATATTCACAGCCAGCAATCACTTGCTGTTTCTTCTCATCCATATGGTCCCTTAAAATTGTTACTTCTTCTTCCATTGCTCCGATAATAGCTATTTTCATTACTTTCCCTCTTTCTAAGCTTTGACACCTTCCATAATCCAAACAAAATCATTGCAGCGATTAAATGAAACTGAAAAACCATTCACCCGCATAATCTCTCTTAATACGGGAATTGTCGTATAGTATTCTCGCTTTAAATCTTCAGCTAGATTATGGTAACCCTTTTCAGTGGCATCAGTAATAGCCTTTTGATAAGCATCAACAGATTCATACATTGTATCCGCAAACACTATTTTACCACCAGAAGGTAACATCTTTCCATACTGTTCAATCGCCAAAGACTTTTCTTCATCTGTTAAATGGTGAAAGGCATACGAACTTACTATGGTATCTACGTTTTCATCTATTTGAAAGTTTAAGAAATCACCATCGAGCACTTTTGCTTTGTCTTGTAACTTGTTGATAGCAATCTCTCTCATTGATTTCGACGGTTCAATTCCGATAACAGTTAAATCACGTTTTAATAATTTTACGGTTAAATTGCCTGTACCTGGGCCAAATTCTAATACATTACCTGTTGCTCTATCCGCCACCTCTTGTAGCAATTGATCATAGTATAAGAAAACATCCTTATATTCTTCATCATGGCCTGTTACTGTATCATCATATGTTTTAGCCCACTCTTCAAATAATTCAATAAACTCTTTCCCCATTTCGCAACCTCCTGCACGTAATTACAATAGCAATAATTCCCATGAGTATACTATGAATTAATTTGTAACATGTTCCCAATCTACCACACCCCTTCTTAAGTTTCAAGAAAAATCAATATCCACTTTTCTCATTGCACGGAAAATGAAATTTACTTAAAATGAGGAGTGATAGCGTATGAAAGGATGATTAACTTGAACTTTCAATTAGATTTTATTGAGGATAAAGTAGAATTTTTCGAAGCAACAAAGCTGGACGATTTAGAAAAGAAAATAAATGAGCAAATTGAAACAAATAAAGCCATTATGCTAGAAGTTCATCATGTCGCTCACCAAATGCATCTAGATGAAAACGGCAAAAGGTTTTATTCAGCTGTTGTTCATTTTAAACTGAAGAAAAAGTAGAGTGAAAATTGCATGCGAAGCAGGTTATCCTTTGTTGCATGTGGACACTTAGAAGTCACCACTTTCTAAAATCCAACCATATGTTGACTCTCGATGCAAAAAAAACGCGAACAAATGAATGTTCGCGTTTCATTCTGGCTAGGAAAACCAGTTTTTCTTATATACTATTTAATTCTTCTACCTTCGTCGGTTTCCATCCTTTTCCGTCTACCCATTCAATATATACACGATACATTTCGTCTTTATTTGGTGAAGCGACTGTACCAACAGAACGATTCACACCGTCATTACCAAGGAAATAAACAGTCATAGCTGAACGATCTAATCCAGTTGCATAAGTGATTGCGCGAAGCATTTCATCCCAATCCACATGACTCTGATCATACACAGCTGTAGGATGGTCGTCTTGTACTGTACCTACAGGTTGCCAAGCCGGATTTTCTACTGTACTTTTTACATCAGCACTACTGCCGCCTTCAGTGACAATCTCTTCCTCTTTTACTTCTTCTTCATTGTTTTCTTCTTCATTAGTTTCTTCATCTTTATTCTCTTCATTATCTTTATTTTCTTCACTGTTACCTTCTTGACTTCCCTCATCTGTTGCATCATCTTTTTCATCACTGTTATTTTCTTTAGAAGTTTCTTCTTTATTTACTTCTTCATTCGCAGCAGAATCCGCTGGTTGATTCTCGTCTTTTCCACCGGAGAAAATAATCGTACCTACAACGATGATGAGTAGGATAACGACGCCAATTAAGCCATTTAAGATTATGTTTGTTTTTTTCCTTTTCGATCTTTTATCATAACGGGATGAACCATTATCAGTATTATTCAAAGGAATACCTCCTAATTTAAAAAAGAAATATCATAGCTGAAAACATTTTAACATGTCTTTTAAAAAACTTGAAGGGATAACCATTACGTGGAATGATCTAATCTATGTATTTCTTTCACAATATCAGCGAATAAAGAAAGTGGTGATGGGTCGGTACTTTTGGCATCTAACCGGACAGTTACTAGTGCATATCTCGGGTTATCGTATGGGAAATAGCCAGCAAACCATTTATTTTCTAGTTCCTGCCCATTCAGTTTTTTTCCTGTTTCCCCTGTTCCCGATTTGCCTGCTACTTGATACGGTACATTTTGTAGTTGCCTACCTGTCCCCAAATCATGATTGACAACTTCAAGAAGAAGCTTTTGTAATGATATGGCTGTATATGGCTTTATATTTTTACCAACTACTCTTTTAGGCTGAAAGCTCTTTACTTTCGTACCATTTTTATATTCTAGTTGCGAGGCGACACGTACCATCTGCTTTTCTCCCCCTCTCGCGATTGTTGCCATCATATTTGCCACAGCTAACGGTGTACTGCGGACATCTAATTGACCAATGGATGTTAGAGCAATTAGATTTGTATCTTTTCTATTCCGTGGATCACTAAAGACCTGGCCTTGTTCTTCATCTGCCATTTGCTGAAAGCCCTTTAAATGATAGAAATCTCCTTGCCATCCTACTTTTATCGAAAGGCCTAATTTATTGGCATAGCTATCCATCACCAATGGTTCTATAGACATCAGTTCTTTGCCAACCGTTGCAAATGTATAATTACAACTTCTCGCAAAACTATCTTTAAAGTTAAGCATGCCGTATTGATAATTTTTATCTATTTCTCCATTGATTGACTGATTACAATCAAACATACGACTTTTTGCATCTAGCCCATAATCTATCGCTGCTGCAGCGATAACTGTTTTAAAAATAGACCCTAGTACTTGATTTTGCACCATAAAATTATTCGTACCTTCTTCGCCATGAGCGAAAGGGTTGACTGGGTTCACTTTCGGACGAGAAACCATCGCGACAACTGAATTATCCTCAATATCTATTAACACCATCCCCCCTTTGGTAACCTCGTTTTTATCGACAAGCATTTCCATTCGTTGCTGCCATTCAAAATCAAGCGTCGTTCTAATATTCAATGGATAAAAAGGATTCGCAGGGTGAACATACTTTACATTCGAGCCAAATAATGGTCTTCCTTTTCCATCAACATGATAAATGAGCTTTGTTTCACCTTCTCCAGACAAAAGTTCATCAAAGCTTTTTTCCATCCCAGTTGCACCTAGTCTTGTTATATTAGATAGGTGTTTATTAGGATATCTTTGGGTTAGTAAAAAATCTCTATTGGCAATCCCTAATAATTGTTCTGCTGGTCTCTCATAAATCGGGTATGATTTTCTCACTGCAAACACACCTGGTATTTCCAACTGATTAATCTCCTCCATTTGTTCATTAGACAAAATGAAAGGTTCTCGGTCACCAAACACAATAGGATTCTTTATTGCTTGAACTTTTTGACGGAGTTGATTTTTATCAACTTTAAGAATTTCAGCTACACTCGAGACATCCCATTCTATATCTTTTAGGAACGGAAAAAGGATTAAGACCGTTTTATAGGCAACAGTTAATTGTTTACCATCCCTATCAAGAAAATTCCCTCTCTCGGCATCTATGGCTATTTCCTTAGAACGTTGTGCGACACTTTGACTGATCAAGTTTATGTCTCGATTTGTAAAATGCTTTGTTTCAAACAACTGTATTTGAGCCAGTCTAACAATAAGTATTGATAAAATAATCATCATGACAGAAACAAACAGAATGACTCGTTTTCTTTGCATAAAAACACCTCGTCAAAAGTGTTGACGAGGTGTTTCTATTTCAAACGCTAAAACACGATAATTTTATTAGTTAATACTTGTTATCTTAACACTCATTTCTCCACCTGGTGTTTGCACAGACACTTCTTCGCCTACTTTTTTGCCAATAAGACTTTTAGCAATCGGTGAATCATTGGAAATTTTGCCCTCAAAAGGATCTGCCTCTGCACTACCTACGATAGAATAAGTTTCTTCTTCACCATCAGGTAATTCTATGAAAGTAACCGTTGAACCTAAGCTAACTGCGTCGCCTTTCATCTCATCCTCAGTAATGATTTTAGCATTACGAATCATATTTTCAAGAGTCGTAATACGACCTTCTACAAAAGCTTGTTCTTCTTTAGCAGAATCATATTCTGAGTTCTCAGATAAGTCACCAAAACTACGAGCTATTTTTATACGTTCAACCACTTCTTTTCGCTTAACGGTTTTTAGGTTTTCTAGTTCTTGTTCTAATTTCGCTTTACCTTCTTGTGTCATTGGAAATACTTTTTCTGTACTCAAAACACTCACTCCTTTACCATATATAACCAATTATTATTGGTCAAAAGTATGTATAAATTTTATAAACAATGCATTTACAGCGCGTCCTTATCGAACGCGCCTAACTATGCAAACGTTTGTAGCCTTATTATTTTTCTATGCTATTGTGTCATAAAAAAGACTTTTCTTCAAGAATTGTTTGAATTTTTGTGACCATTAAATCAATTGCCACTTTATTTTGTCCACCTTCAGGAATGATGATATCGGCATATCTCTTAGTCGGTTCGATAAATTGATTATGCATTGGACGAACGACGCTAACATATTGCTCAATTACTGAGTCAATGGAACGCCCTCGTTCCTTAATATCACGCATAAGCCTTCTAATAATTCTAAGATCTGCATCAGTATCGACAAATAGCTTCATATCCATTAAATCACGTAAACGTTCATCTTCAAGTACAAGAATCCCCTCTAAGATAATCACATCTTTTGGTTCAACAACGATGACATCATCTGACCTCGTATGAATAGAATAGTCATAAACAGGCTTTTCGATGACCTCGTGATTCGTTAAAGAGATGATATGCTCAATTAATAAGTCTGTGTCAAACGCAAGTGGATGATCATAATTAGTTTTCAAACGTTCTTCAAAAGGTAGATGTGCTTGATCTTTATAGTAATAGTCTTGTTCTAACATAAGAATAGAATGACCTTGAAATCGATTATAAATCGCCTTCGTTACACTTGTCTTTCCAGAGCCTGATCCACCAGCTACACCGATGACAATCGGTTTTCTCTTCATCTTTATCAATCTCCCTAACATCGTAGCGTTTTTGCTACTGTTTAACAATATACACCTTTTTGCTATGATTGCCAAACATATGGTACTTATACTAGTAATAATTCTTTATCACAACAAAACTTATTTCTTTCTACTAATCGCAACACCATCACCGATAGGCAAAATCACGGTATGGTAACGATCATTTTTCATAAGCCATTCATTAAATTGGTCAATTTTTTGCACTAGGTTGCGGATGCGTTTTTTTTCTATCTCTGCCTTTTCATAAACGAGGCCTTTAAATAACACGTTATCGGTAATAATTACACCAGAATTATTTAAATATTGACTATACATCTCGAAAAACTTCTTATACTGCCCTTTTGCTGCATCAATAAATATCATATCATAGTCACCTAATAATCGAACCTCATCTTCTTGCTCTAATGCGTCGCCTTTAAGTAAGGTGATTTGATTCGCCATGCCGCTTCTTGCAAAGTAGTTCTCTGCCTTTTCATAGCGCTCCTGATCTCTTTCCAATGTTATAATATGAGCAGATGGACAAGCTTCAGCCATTCGTAATGCGGAATATCCGATTGCTGTCCCAATCTCTAATATTTTTGTTGGTTGTTGAATTCGTACAATCTGTAACATGGCTTCAATACCTTCTAGTTCCATAATTGGCACACGATTTTCCCTAGCGTATTCTTCCATTTCCATGAAGAGGTTTGTACGATCCGGTATTAATTTTTGCATATATGTAATTAGCTCATCATTTAGCAATTACTTTCACCTCTATTAATTTAACTTCCATCCTTTGCATATGCAAGAAAAAAAGCGCTCACTTTAGTAGATTGTCAAAGAGCTTGGACCATCTACGCTTTTTGCATGATACGCCACCTAAAAAAAATATATAAAATGCTTGTGCTATTTTACCACAAAAAAAAGAGGAAAGCTATGAGATTTTATCATAAATGATGATCTAACATCATTCACACCCCTTTAGCTTCCTCTGTTTTTTAATTATTACTAGTTATGTGCTCATTTTTCTTCACATTATGTTCATCTAATGTTTTAGAGAATAAAACTTCTCCTTCTGGTGTAGCTAGGAAATACAAATAATCAGTTTCTTCAGGATTCAATGCAGCTTCAATAGAAGTTGAACCTGCATTAGCAATCGGTCCAGGTGTTAGGCCATTGTATTTATATGTGTTATATGGGTCATCTATTTCTAAATGCTTATACAATGTCCTTTCCTTATGCTCACCATGTGCATATAAAACGGTGGGATCTGTTTGTAAAGGCATGTCTTCATCCATACGATTATAAAAAACGCTGGCTATCTTATCGCGGTCCACTTGTGCAGTGGCCTCTTCTTCGATTAATGAAGCCATTGTGAGTAATTCATGGACAGACATCTCTTTTTTCTCCATTGCTTCTGTGTACTGAGTAAGCACTTCACTTGTCTTCTTAATCATTGGTGTGATAATTTCTTCTATCGTTGCATCTTCTTTGTAGTAATCATATGTGGCAGGGAATAGATAACCCTCTAAAGGGTATTTAATATTCTCCGCAAAAACATCATCAGTAATGACACTTGGAAATTTCTCCTGCATTTTCTGTACAAATGCTTTATCATTTAATTCTGCAAAGACTTCTTCTGCATCCCTGTCTGCTTTTTCTGCTATAATTGCCGCAATTTGCTCCAACTGCTTGCCTTCAGGAAGTGTGACTTTAAACACGACTTCTTGATCTACATTTCCAGTTTTTAGCTCTGATATTACTTGACCTAATGTCATCGCCGGTGCCAATTCATAAGTTCCTGCCATAAATCCTGATTCATTCTTTAGCTTCACATAGTATTTGAATACTCTAGCATCCTTTATTATCCCATTCTCCTCTAGTACTTGTCCGATTCCTGAAACGGATGAGCCAATGGGGATTTCGACATTCTTGACTTTGTCGTTATCTGGATTAACAGGTTTTAAAGCAGAATTCACATAAAGGAACCCACCTAGCCCTCCAACACCTATGATTACAAATAATATTATGGCTGTAATTAACACGATTTTACGCACAACTCTCGCCTCTGTTTGCCTCTCTATCAACTGTTTTTTCATCTTACCTTTTTTATCATCTGTCATGGTAAACCTCCTTGCAACTATTTCCCCTTACTATTCATACTTCCTTTACGCCTCATGTTGCTACTGTATTAATAGCTGGAAAATAGCTCTCATACATCTCGGATTATTATACTATACTTTCTGTCATAGGATAGCATATTTAGACAAAATTCTTCTACTATAGAACGATTCTATAGAACGAATCAGTTATACTGAAAGCATCAATCAATAATACCTCTCCCTTAAAAAAGAGTTAAGTTTATAGAGAATGAAATAGAAATGAGGACCATGCTGAAAGTGGAGGTTTTTTGTTTGAGATAGTTATATTTTGCTAAGTCCTCTCC
The DNA here is from genome assembly GCF_044790165.1 of Cytobacillus kochii. NCBI lineage: Bacteria > Bacillati > Bacillota > Bacilli > Caryophanales > Bacillaceae > Cytobacillus > Cytobacillus kochii. Next base: position 3,217,155 of record NZ_CP085254.1, read on the forward strand.
TTAGTCGCAAGTTCACCTGCGAAGAATATAGAACATAAAAAAAGACCCACTAAATACGCGGGTCTTTTCAAACTTACTCTTCTTCATTTTCTAAAAATGTATTTAACATCTCTTCGATAAGGTCCCATTCTTCGTCCGTTTCAATTGGCATTAATTCACCATCAGTATTATCTTCACTTGGAACGAATGCAGATGCATGAATTTCAACCTCTTCTTCATCCTCATCTGCACCAATTGGATAATAAAGAACATAAGATTTGCCAAATTCTTCAGAGTCAAAAGTAAAAAGCACTTCGCAAAGCTGCTCGTTACCTTCCTCATCTACTACTGTGATATTGTTTTCTCCGTGATCCATTTCTTTCACCTCTTAATTCTGGCTATCTAAATAACCTTGTAAAATCATGACTGCCGCCATTTTATCAATCACTTTTTTCCTTTTTTTGCGACTGACATCTGCATCAAGTAGGACTCTCTCTGCAGCGATTGTAGTGAGACGCTCGTCCCAATAAATAACCTCAACACCGAAACGTTTGTTAAGTTCATTGCCATAGAACTGACTCGCTTCACCTCTAGGCCCTATTGTACCATTCATGTTCTTAGGAATGCCAACAACAACTTTTGTTACTTCATATTCTTTGAGCAGCTCACCAATACGTTTAAATCCGTACTGATTCTGTTCCTCATTTATTTTCACTGTTTCGATGCCTTGGGCTGTCCAACCAAGACCATCACTAACAGCCACGCCGACAGTTTTTGAGCCGACATCTAATCCCATTGTACGCATATTATCCCTCTCGTTGCTGTTTTAAATACGACTTCACAAGTTCTTCAATAATTTCATCCCGTTCTAACTTGCGAATCACATTCCTTGCATCTTTGTGACGGGGTATGTAGGCAGGGTCTCCAGAAAGCAGGTAACCTACAATTTGATTAATAGGATTATACCCTTTTTCCTGCAGAGCATCGTGAACATGGAACAATACTTTATTGACATCTTGTTCAAATGGTTCCTCAGGAAAATTAAATCTCATCGTTTTGTCAAATGAGCTCAATTGCTACACCTCACTATTCTGTTCTTAAGCGATTAAGCTACCTATTCAAAAAGAGAAGGATGGATAGCTACACCAAGTTTCATTAAGAAGAGGTGTTATGTAACCTCTTCTTTTTATGATTCGCTTTTGTTTACCTACATTCTACACTAAACTATTCGGGAATCAAACGGATTTTACCCATTCCTCTACAAATTGTAACGCTCCCTCTAATTTTGCTGGGTCTTTTCCACCAGCTTGTGCCATATCTGGACGTCCACCGCCACCGCCTCCACAGCGAGTAGCCACTTCCTTAATTAATTTACCCGCATGATAACCACTTTTAATCAAATCATCTGTCACACCGGCAATTAAATTCACTTTTCCTTCATTCGCACTACCAAGTACAACCACTGCTGAAGCAAGCTTTTGTTTTAATTCATCTGCCATATTACGCAAGTGGTTCATGTCTGTCGCCTGAACTTTTGCAGCTAATACTTTTACACCGTTCACTTCTTTCACTTGGTCAATCAAGCTTCCAGCTTCAATATTACCCAATTTAGTTGCTAATGATTCATTTTCTCTTTGTAATTGCTTGATTTCTGCATGTAAGCTGTCAATTTTTACTGGTACATCTTTTATATTTGATTTTAATTTAGCTCCAGCCTCTTTTAGAACAGAGATTTGCTCTGTCATCAACTTATAAGCACCTTCACCTGTGACCGCTTCAATTCTTCTCGTGCCTGCACCAATCCCGCTTTCAGATTGGATTTTGAACAAACCAATGACTGCAGTATTCGCCACATGACAACCACCACAAAGTTCTAATGAATAATCGCCGATTTGAACAACTCGTACAATTTTCCCATACTTTTCACCAAATAAAGCCATTGCTCCCATTGCTTTTGCTTCTTCAATATCTTTCAGGTCAATTTGCACATTTAAGCTATTCCAAATCTTCTCGTTAACAATGGTTTCGATTTTCTCTAACTCATCTCCTGTTACTTGTCCAAAGTGAGAAAAGTCGAATCTTAGTCGATCTGGTTCAACGAGAGAACCAGCTTGATTTACATGCGTACCTAATACATCTTTCAATGCTTGGTGAAGAAGATGTGTCGCAGTATGATTTTTTACGATTTTATTACGATTAAAATAATCCACAGTTGCTTTAACCGATGAATGAGCTTTTAATTCTCCTTCAGTGATAACTGCACGATGGAGGTTTTGTCCATTTGGAGCTTTTTGAACATCTTTTATTTCAACCCTCACGCCACTCGCTGTTAGCGTTCCCTTATCAGCGATTTGTCCACCACTTTCAGCATAGAAAGGAGTAGCTGTCAATATTAATTGAACCTCTTCGCCTTGACCAGCTTGGTCTACTAGCTCTCCACCACTTACAATTGAAGCTACTTCAGTATCGATCGTCAACTGTTCATACCCAACAAACTGACTTTCTACCGTAATTTCACCTAGGACACTATCCTGGACTTGCATACTATCTATATCTTGACGAGCAGCTCGAGCGCGATCACGCTGGTTTTCCATCTCTTTTTCAAAGCCATCATGGTCGATGCTCATCCCTTCTTCTTCTGCGTACTCCTCTGTTAATTCAACAGGGAAACCATACGTATCATAAAGACGGAAAACATCTTTTCCATCGATTACAGTATGTCCATTAGCTTTTTCTTTTTTCATTACTTCTGAAAGAATAGCTAAACCCTCGTGTAACGTTTCATGGAAGCGTTCTTCTTCGTTTTTTATGACTTTTTGAATAAAAGCTGTTTTTTCTTTTACTTGTGGATAATAATCAACCATTATTTCTGCAACCACAGGTACTAACTCAAACATGAACGGACGATGAATATTGATTTGTTTCGCATAACGAACCGCGCGACGTAATAATCGTCTAAGGACATATCCTCTACCTTCATTTGATGGAAGAGCGCCATCACCAATCGCAAATGCTACTGTACGAATATGGTCAGCAATCACTTTAAATGCGACATCTTGTTCCGCAGTTTTCCCATATTTCTCAGCAGAAATATCTTCTGTTCCTTTAATGATTGGCATAAATAGATCTGTGTCAAAGTTCGTCTTTACATTTTGCACAACTGAAGCCATACGCTCTAAGCCCATGCCCGTATCAATATTTTTCTTTGGTAGTGGAGTATATGTTCCATCTGGATTATGGTTAAACTCAGAAAATACAAGGTTCCATACTTCCAAATAACGTTCGTTCTCTCCCCCAGGATAGAGCTCAGGATCATTTAAATCGTTACCATACTCTTCTCCTCTATCATAGAAAATTTCTGTGTTCGGCCCACTTGGCCCTTCACCAATATCCCAGAAATTCCCTTCCAAACGAATAATTCGTTCTTCTGGTACACCTACTTTTTCTCTCCATAATTGGTACGCTTCATCGTCCTCAGGGTGGATTGTCACAGATAATTTGTCTTCTTCAAAACCAATCCATTTTGGACTCGTCAAGAATTCCCAAGCATATAGAATCGCTTCTTCTTTAAAATAGTCACCGATAGAAAAATTCCCAAGCATTTCAAAGAATGTATGGTGACGTGCTGTCTTCCCAACATTTTCGATATCATTTGTACGTATTGATTTTTGTGCATTAACGATCCTTGGATTTTCGGGAATCACTCGACCATCAAAATATTTCTTCAATGTAGCTACACCACTATTAATCCATAATAGTGATGGATCTTCATGCGGTACTAAAGAAGCACTTGGTTCCACTGCGTGACCTTTTTCTTTAAAAAAATCTAAAAACATTTGTCTAATTTCTGCACCAGTTAAATGTTTCATAAAAAAACCTCCTAAAAAATTTATGTAACCATAAAAAAAAGCCCTCATCCCCAATACAGGGACGAGAACTTAAGCTCGCGGTACCACCCTGATTGTGAAAGAAAACTCTCACCTCTCAAAGCACCTTAACGCGGTGAACGGCAGTAGTTAACTGCACTCCGGATTAGCTTTCTGTTATCCTTCATCGAGAAATTCTCTCAGCCATGGAATTTCCTCTCTTTCGAATGGGCTATAACATACTTCTTCCATCAACATCTTACATTATTTAAATAGATATAGTCGAATTATAGCTAGTTTTTTGCTCCTTTGTCAATATCAATGTCTAACAGTATCAACAAATTCAGCTGAAACTATACCTTATCTGTCCTCTGTCGGTTCATTAACAGTTTACGTGCATGTATAAGACTAATTTTTAGGATCGCCAAAATCGGAACAGCCATAATTAAACCAATGATACCGCCAGCTTCTCCACCAGCTAGTAATGAAAGCATAATAATAAGGGGGTGCATATGTAGACTTTTCCCTACAATTAAAGGAGATAAAATATTCCCTTCCACAAATTGTAATACGACAATAATAATTAATGTGATAATCACCATTTTGACTGATAGGGTCGCTGCAATAATCACCGCTGGGACTGCACCAATAATTGGACCAAAATACGGAATAATATTGGTTATTGCAATGATAAAACCAAGTAATAATGGATACTTCATACCGAACACCCAAAATAAAGTAGCTGAAATCACCCCGATTACTAAACATACAAGGAGCTGCCCACGAATATAACCTCCGAGCGACTTATCAACATCTCTTATAAACAAAACAGCCTCTTTTCGCCATCTTCTTGGTGTTAAGTACCAGACTGCTTTTTTTACATCCGTATAATCTTTTAAAAGGTAAAAGGAGATAAATGGGATAATGGCGATGATCAAAGCATAATTAAGAATCTCGAGCAATATATTGATTGCCTTTGTTAATAATTTATCTAATGCTGCTTCAATATCGTTAATCCCATCCTCAACACGTAATTGTAAGGTTTCCGGCCATTCAGATGTGCGTTCTTGAATCAAAGCAATAAAAGAGCGATATTGCTCGGCAAACTCTGGCGCATGATCAACTAAATCATTTAATTGATGAATAAAAGCAGGAATCCCTTTATACAATCCGTAGCCAACACCACCAAAAAATAATAAATATATTCCTAAAGCTGCTAATCCTCTGTGCATACCCGTTTGATGTAACTTTTCAACAATAGGGTGTAAGAGATAAGTAAAAAATGCCCCAAGTAAAAACGGGATCAGCACAACAAGCAGTAATTTTAAAAGAGGGAGCCATAATTCTTTTAATTGGAAAAAGATAAAAAGTAAAATGAGAACAAGCAAAACAAAGCCTAAACGGTACAACCATTTCATACGAACGTCCATACACTACGCCTCCCTTTACTATCTTGAGAAGAGAGCATATGAATTATACATACAAGTTAAAACATGGGGCGGAGTGGATACATTTATTGACATAGCTCAATTATCTGTACGAAAAACGTCCCCAATCGTTTGATTGAGGACGCCATATACATTTAAAACATTTTCATTACTTTTCTTTGTATCTTTTTCATATCCCTTTTTGAGACGATGTTATTTTTCTGCATATAGCTATATGCGGCTACACCTGCGCCTATGACAGCTGCTGAGGTTAACATTTTATTCATCATATGACACCTCTCATAAGAATTTTTATGAAGAAAAACGACGCTCTTCTTCATCAAATAAGTCATCTAAAGAACTTAAAGACCCATCTTCTTCCACTTGGTGAGTGTGGATCATTCCTTTAGACAATGAGAGTTCGATAAAGCAATTCCAACAGTAATATTGATTTATGCCAATCTTACCGACATCTTTGCTTTGACAATTAGGACATTGAAGCATCATGGAAAGGACACCTACCTTATTCTACATTTACAATAATGGCATCCTTTCCAATCGCTGGTGCGCAACTAGCTTTAACTACTTTCTTTCCTTCAAGTACATCAGAAAAGAAGCCATCTGATAGTTCATACCCTACGATTGTGCCCATTTCTTCATTGAAATATACATCTTGAAGAAGTCCTAAGCGATCGCCCTCTCTTGTCATCATCATTCGGCCAGCCAGACGATTTTCATTAGCAATTGTAAAATTACTATGCTTTGGTATAGCTGTTAATACAGCACAACTTTCAATCATCACACCATCCCAACCAAATGAGTACACATCTTTAATATCTAGAAAAAAGGATTTGCGAATAAATGAGTGGTTCTTCACCCATAGTCCCTTTACTAATCCTTCGGGTGAGATGAAGAGATCATTCACTTCACCTATTGCCCTACCGTTATTCAACACGATTACCGACAAGCCTCTTAATAAGGAAAATGTTCGCAAAAGTTACTCCCACCTTCTTTGAACATTGTTATTTTGTTCAAAGATGGTGCGGGTCATTCTTTTTCCAGGTTGGCAATTTGTTTTATGTATATAGGTAAAAAAATAAGATGAGAAAAATCTCTCATCTTAGTCTAATCAGCCTCTAAAAAATCATAAGGTGTGATATTTTCCATTCCTATCAACGGGTCGACTTTCATCAAATAATCTTCATATGTTAATGATTCATCAATAGCTTCAATGGTCTCTCCTTCGAAGATTTCATCCTGTAACTTCAATCGTAAATTAGATCGCCTCGATTGATCATCCAATCGTTGTATACCCATTTTTAACGCTTCTTCATCACCACATAATATAAGGAACTGCTTGCTTCGTGTAATGGCAGTATATAATAAATTCCTCCGTAACATCCGGTAATAACTTTTAACGACCGGAAGAATAACAATGGGAAACTCACTGCCTTGTGACTTATGAACGGAACAACAATAGGCATGAGTGATTTGATTTAAATCCTGTTTTGTATACGTAGCTTCCACTCCGTCAAAAGAAACAATAACCATATCTTGTTTCTCTGTGTTCTCTTTCGCATAAAATATGGAGATAATTTCACCCATATCACCGTTATAAACGTGGTTTTCAGGTTGATTGACTAATTGCAACACCTTGTCCCCAATGCGATAGACAACATCACCAAAAGCAATTTCCTTTCTACTACCATCTTCATTAGGGTTGAAAATTTCTTGGATCATTTTATTAAGGCGATCAATACCTGCCGGACCACGATACATCGGTGCAAGTACTTGAATATCCTTTGCTAAATAACCCTTTTTCTTTGCATTTCGCACTACTTGGCCGATAACCGTTCCAATTTGACCTGGTTGGCATTGAAAAAAGGAACGGTCTTTTTGTTGCTGAGTAATATTTTGTGGTAATCTTCCCTTTTTCATTTCATGTGCTAACTCAATAATTGAGGAACCTTCCGATTGCCTATAAATATCTGTCAACATAACCGAAGGGATACGTTCAGAAAGTAATAAGTCTCTTAATACTTGACCTGGACCCACAGATGGTAATTGATCTTCATCACCAACAAGAATGACTTGCATTTCTTCAGGTATCGCTTTAAAAAGTTGATTGGCTAGCCAAATATCAACCATGGAAGTTTCATCAACAATAAGAATTTTCCCTTCAAGCGGATTTTCTTCATGATGGTCAAAACCCTCACTTCCATTCCAACCAAGCAATCTGTGAATCGTCACAGCTGGTAATCCTGTAGATTCTGCCATTCTTTTCGCCGCTCTTCCAGTAGGGGCAGCTAATAAAAAGGGAAAAGGCTCTTCTTTTTTATAGTCTTTCGGATTTAAACTACAACCATGTAATTCACCATACAATTCAACAATGCCTTGGATAACCGTTGTTTTTCCCGTACCTGGACCACCTGTTAATATCATCATTGGTGACATTAACGCTTTTTGAATTGCATCTTTTTGAGATGGCGCATATTGTACAGAAAGTCGCTCTTCTAATTGTCCCAAAGCAAGGAGAAATTCCGATTCGGGAAACTGTTCATTAAATTCCGTTTGATTGAGTATACGTTTAATATTTGTAACGATTCCCTTTTCAGAAAAGAAAAGAGAAGGTAAATATAACTGCTGTCCTTCTGCAATCACTTTTCTCTCTTCTCCAAGCTTTATGATTGCTTCACTAATCGTCTCGTAAGGGATTACCTCAGTCGCTTTTTCCTCTAATAGTTTTTTGACAGCAGGGAGTAATTCTTCTGCTTCAGCATATACGTGACCTGCCTGTGCACTTTCACTATCAAGCACATACAAACAAGCTGCTTTAATACGGTCAGGATGACTACCGGACATTCCCACTTGTTGTCCAATCTCATCTGCCCGATGAAAGCCAATCCCTTCAATATCCTCTACGAGTTGATAAGGTTTTTTTTGCAAAATATCTATTGCTTGATCTTTATATGTTTGAAAAATCTTCATAGATAGTTGTGGACCAAAACCAAGTTGATTGAGGTGAATCATGACTTGTTCGATTCCTTGATTCTCCACAAGTGTGTCGTATAAAACTTTCGCTTTTTCACTTGCTAATTTTGGTATCCCATCTAATAATGAAGGATTATTTAAAATGCTATTGATCGCATTTTCCCCAAGCTCGTCCACAATACTTTGTGCCGTTTTCTTACCAATTCCTTTAAAGAGGTCACCTGATAAATAATTAACGACACCTTCTTTTGTTTGAGGCATTTCTTTCTTGTACTGCTCTACATGAAATTGCAACCCAAACTTTGGATGTTCCTTCCATTCCCCTATAAATGTATAGGTCTCCTCTTCATGGATTTTCGGTATGTAGCCAGTAATGACCGCTTCTTTCTCTTCATATTGTGCATTTGTCTCTAGCACCCGAATACGTAAAACCGTATAAAGATTACTCTCATTATGGAAAATAGTCACAAGATGCTTGCCTTTTACATACGTTTTTTGTTCAGCAAATAAATCTAAAGAATTCTGCTCATCCATCCCATATGCTCCTTCCTCTTTAAGCGCATCTTGTTTTTTATATTAGCCTTGTTTTTCAATCATTTTTTTACCGTAGCCGGCAAGCATATGATCCGGTTGTATATCCAATGCACGATTAAAATGAGCGAGTGCCTTTTGCACGTCTTCTTTAAAACCATAAGCTACACCGAGATTATAATGAGCATCTGCATGTTCCTCATCTAATTCAATACATTGTTGTAGTTGCTTAATGGCTTCATCTATTAATTCTAATTGTGCTAAGCAAAGACCATATTGAAAAGCCGCTTCTGCATCCTGTGGATTCAATTCAGTTGCACGTTGCAAGTATGGTAATGCTAATTTCCCTTGCTCTAATTGCATAAGAGAAATACCTAACATAAAATAATTGTCTCCATGGTCGATTCCTTTTTGCATCGCTTGTTCAAACATATTTTTAGCTTCGTCAAATTGTTCTTTTTCAAAAAGTAAATTTCCGACACTATAATATGCAACACCCGCGTTTTCATCAAGTTCAATTGCTTTTAGAAAGAACTTCAGTGCTCGTTCTCCGTCGCCAACGGCTGATAAAACATTACCAAAATTGATATAAGAAACCGCATCCTCAGGGTTTTCATCAATGGCTTCCATAAAAATCTTAGCTGCTTCTTCCCATTTACCTTCTTGCATATATTGAATACCTTGTTGGTTTTTATCCATTATTTATCGACTCCATTTCTATCTCTTTACTCTTCGAAATAGTATAGCATATTTTTCGATAAGACTTCATTCACAGGCTAAACCATGCAGGCATAATTTGTTGAGGTTTTTAGAATTGGACATAATATGATTAGTACACAGCTTGATTTAATGCTGTTAGCTCAGCGATTTCCCAGCTTCTCCAAAGAATGAGAGGAGAAAAGTTAACTTCGATGATTTCCGGCATTTGTGCGTATCACTTTAGACTCAGTAACCTGTTGAAGATTTATCAAAAAAACGTGGGAAAAATAAAAAACCAGGCAATCAATCTGCCTGATTTTTTATCCTACATATGTGAGTTGATTACTATTAATATACACTTCATCAATTGTTGCTCCACCTAAGCATTCGTCACCGTTATAAAAGACAACTGATTGGCCAGGGGTAATCGCTCTACTTAGCTCATGAAACTTAACTCGAACTTTATTGTCTGCTAAGCGTTCCACCGTTACACTATTGTCTGTCTGACGATATCTAAATTTAGCTGTACATTCAAATGTTTGTGGCATTTCTTTTTCAGATACCCAACTTACATTCACAGCTACAAGGGAATCGGAATATAATTTTTCATGGTGAAAGCCTTGTCCTACATAAAGAACATTCCTTTTCAAGTCTTTACCAATCGCAAACCAAGGCTCACCTGCTCCACCGATCCCTAGACCATGTCTTTGACCAATTGTGTAATACATTAAACCATCATGCTTACCGACTATTTTACCATCAAATGTCTCCATATTACCTGGTTGAGCTGGTAAGTAGTTACCTAGGAATTCTTTAAAGTTTCTTTCACCAATAAAACAAATACCTGTACTGTCCTTCTTAGTAGCTGTTGCTAAATTCGCTTTTGCCGCAATTTCCCTTACCTCTGACTTTTTAATATTGCCGATTGGGAACATTACTTTTTTTAATTGATCTTGCGAAAGCTGATTAAGGAAATACGTTTGATCTTTGTTTTCATCAAGGCCACGAAGCATTTTTACTTCGCCACCTCTTTCTTCTACACGCGCATAATGGCCAGTTGCTAAATAATCAGCACCTAACTGCATCGCATGTTCTAGAAACGCTTTAAATTTTATTTCCTTATTGCACATAACATCAGGGTTCGGTGTTCTACCTGCTTTATATTCTTCAAGAAAGTAGGTGAACACTTTATCCCAATATTGCTTCTCAAAGTTGACAGCATAGTATGGAATACCGATTTGATTACATACGCGGATTACATCTTCATAGTCTTCCGTCGCTGTACATACACCGTTTTCATCGGTGTCATCCCAGTTTTTCATAAAAATGCCGATGACATCATAGCCTTGTTCTTTGAGAAGGAGTGCAGCTACCGATGAATCAACGCCACCGGACATCCCAACAACGACTCGCGTATCTTTTGGCTCTTTTGTCATTGTCTTCACCTCTCTTTGCTATACTTTATTTATGCTTGAAATCGTTGCACGATTTTACTTACTTCTTTCCCAGCTACACTTGCTTGTTCTAATGTATTACCATAGCCAAAGCTGAACCTTATAGAGTTAGCTAACCGCTCATGTCCTTTACCAAACATCGCGACCAGTACATGCGATGGGTCTATAGATCCTGCTGTACATGCAGAACCACTAGATGCGGCAATCCCTACTAAATCTAAATTAACAAGCATAGCTTCGACATTTGTTCCTGGAAAGCTTAAGTTTAATACATGAGGAAGTGTTTCAGCAAGCGAACTGTTTTGCTTAAACTTTATTCCATTTTCTATCAATGTTTGCATGAACGTATCTCTTAATTGTTGAAAGTGCGTACTTTTAGCCACTCTATTTTGTTGACTTATTTTCACAGCTTCTAAAAAACCAGCAATGGCAGGTACATTTTCCGTTCCAGCTCTACGCTTTCTTTCTTGCTCGCCGCCAAACAATCTTGAAGGAAGGGAAATGTCTTTCCGGCAATATAGAAATCCAATCCCTTTAGGACCATTTATTTTATGAGCTGAAACAGAAAGTAAGTCAATATTTGTTTCATTTACATCTATAGGCAATAAGCCATAAGCTTGTACCGCATCTGTATGAAAGACCGCTTGATGATTAACGAGCAGTTTACCTATCTCAGCGATGGGCTGAATGGTACCAACTTCATTATTCGCATACATGATGGTAACTAAAATCGTATCATCTCGTAACGCTTTCTTAACAGTGTCTACTTCAATGACCCCTTCATTGTTGACTGGTAAATATGTTACTTCAAATCCTTCTCTTTCAAGCTCTTCGCACGCATGTAGTACTGCATGATGTTCAATTTCTGAAGTGATGATATGCTTACCTTTATTTTGATTCGCTCTAGCTACTCCAAAAATAGCATGATTATCGGATTCGGTTCCACCACTTGTGAAAATAATCTCGTTTGCAAGAGCTCCAATACTTGATGCCATTACTTCTCTTGCCCGATCAAGTACTTGTCTTGCTTCTCTACCAAAAGAATGAATGCTTGATGGATTTCCGTAATCCTCTTGCATCATTCGCATCATTACATCAATTACTTGAGGATGCATCGGACTTGTTGCCGCATGATCCAAATAAATTCTTTCCACTCTTTTCACCTTCTTGCCAATCTGTTAAATATAAAACATATAAGCATCGGATTCACCAGTATCTTTATGGTTTGCTAAATCCTCAATCGTTGTATTATCCAGTACCTCTTTCACTGCGTCACGTATACGCATCCATAATTCTCTTTTGGCTGGTTCTTCATTTTCTATCCCTTCAACTGGACTAATCGGACCTTCTAATACGCGAATAATATCGCCTGAAGTGATCTTTGATGGTTCATCTCCCAGTATATATCCGCCATAAGCTCCTCTTATACTTTTAACAAAACCAGCATTTCTTAAAGGAGCAATTAATTGTTCTAAGTAGTGTTCTGATAAATCATTTGCTTGTGCAATTGTTTTTAATGAAACGGGACCTTCCCCATATTTCTTAGCGAGTTCTATCATAATCGTTAATCCGTAACGACCTTTTGTCGATATTTTCATTCCCGACACCTCTATTCATCTTTATTCTCTCTATAAATTCCATCGTTACCTGTTATGAGGCAATCGATACTTTTCTTTCCTTCATTCGTGCAAGTAACTTATTCGTAAATCGTTGACATTGTGGTAATGCTGCACCGACTATTGGACCAGTAGCCAAGCTTAAAACGATTGTCCCCCAAAAAACAGGACCGCCAAGCTGCCAACCGATAACTAACACAATAATTTCCATACTTGACCTTATATAGGCAACTTTCCAACCTGTTCGATTCATTAATGCCATCATTAAACTATCCCGTGGCCCAGTACCTAAACGAGCTGATATATACAAGCCCATACCATAACAATTAATGAAAAGACCACAAGCAAACATAATGAACTTTCCCCAAATCGTTTCAGGAGTGGTCATAAACGGTAATAATAAATACAAATCAATAAAGATTCCAATAAGAATCATATTAAGATAAGCACCTGCTTTTGGCATCTCTTTACCAATGATTGCCGCAATGGCAAGTACAAGAATACCCACAATAATAGACCAAGTGCCAATTGATAACCCTAATTGATAATACAAACCTACATGCAATACGTCCCAAGGTGTTGCGCCTAAATCTGCAACAATAAGGAGTACAATTCCTAAACTCATTACTAATAAACCGAGTAAATAGATAATAAACCTCGGTCCTGTTTGCCCTATTTTATTATTATTGATCATTTGACAAGCCCTCACAGGATAGATTATTTTTAATCTTTTTTCTTACGCCCTCCATTAAATGGTAGAATATACTCTTTAATAAGTAGTTGGATAAGTTAAAAACATTTTTCTTCACAACATAAAATAGACCCTGCTATTATAGCACATTTGCAAGCGTTAATCATTTTAGCTATTTTAATTTTATGATATGTTATCAAAAGGAACAGAATAAGCCTCTTATCTAATTAGGAGTGATATAGTTGAGTATCAAACCGTTAGCTTTTCGAATGAGACCAAGAACAATCAATGAAATTATTGGTCAACAACACCTCGTGGGAGAAGGTAAAATTATTCATAGAATGGTAAAAGCGAAACAACTATCATCGATGATATTATACGGACCACCAGGAATTGGAAAAACCTCTATTGCTAGCGCAATAGCTGGTAGTACTAAATTCGCTTTTCGCACTTTAAATGCAGTGACAAATAATAAAAAGGATATGGAAGTCGTAGCAGCCGAAGCAAAGATGTCAGGTAAGGTTATTTTATTATTAGATGAGGTTCATCGCCTAGATAAAGCAAAACAGGATTTTCTTTTACCTTATTTAGAAAATGGCATGATTACCTTAATAGGTGCTACTACCAGCAATCCTTATCATGCAATTAACCCCGCCATCAGAAGTCGATGTCAAATTTTCGAACTAAAGCCATTAGAAGTGGAAGAGATTAAGACGGCATTAAAAGTAGCTATTGCTGATGAAGATAGGGGGCTAGGTAATAAGACAGTAGACATAGAAGATGAGGCATTAACTCACTTTGCAACTGCATCTGGAGGCGATGTTCGTAGTTCGCTAAATGCGCTTGAATTGGCAGTGCTTTCAACTGAACCAGATGACTCAGGCACTATCCTCATCACACTTTCAGCTGCCGAAGAATGCATGCAAAAAAAGAGTATGGCACATGACAAAGATGGTGATGCACATTACGATGTTTTATCTGGATTCCAAAAATCCATTCGTGGAAGTGACGTGAATGCCTCCCTTCATTATTTGGGCAGATTAATTGAGGCAGGAGATATGGTTAGTATTACAAGAAGACTATTGGTTATCGCTTATGAAGATATCGGACTTGCCTCCCCCCAAGCTGGACAAAGAACATTATCAGCCATCGAATCAGCAGAGCGGTTAGGTTTCCCTGAAGCAAGAATTCCGTTAGCTAACGCAGTGATCGAGCTATGCCTTTCACCGAAATCTAATTCAGCTATTATGGCGATTGACCGGGCATTATCAGATATACGTGCAGGCATTAGCGGTGAGGTTCCAGATCACCTAAAAGACGCTCATTATAAAGGGGCGAAAGAATTAGGTAGAGGCATTGACTATCAATACCCGCATGATTATGAAAATGGATGGGTAAAGCAACAATACTTGCCTAATAACATTAAGCAGAAAACTTATTATGAACCAAAAACGAACGGTAAATTTGAACAAGCTCTTTCCACTGTTTACAAACGGCTACAACAGTAAGATGCTTGCTAAAAAAGATAGTAAATCCACCCAGACTTAAATGTTTGAGTGGATTTTCCTCATTTGTTAACAACAAATACTTGGCACTGGCCTACATCTATCTCTGTCACTTTGATTAGTACGTTTAAATCGCAGCGCTTACTTTTTCGTTACACTTATGTCCACTCAAAAAATGGTAAACCAGTTAATCGAAGATAGTTGTTGGAATCTCTTGTGAAAGTAAAATAAGCTCGGACACAGTTACCTATATAAATTCATTACTTTTCATTGTTTTCAAGATTTCAACCATAAAAATAAGCTGCTGGAAATTTCCAGCAGCTTCTAGGTTTTATCCAGCTATATCTCTTTTCTTAAATATGATGAATGCAATGATTTGGAATATCAGAAAATAAACAATCAACATGATTACGGAAAAAGTTAACGTCATTCCTGGTAACATCGGCGTTCCTTCAAAGTACTGAAACAGATCGGTATTAGCAAATAAGCTATATTTCGCCCAATCATACTTCATCGCAATGAGGTGAGTAATTTGCCCACCAGCGAACATAAGGAAAATAGATAATCCAATTGCTAATGAACTACTTCTGAATGCTGATGAAATCATAAAGGCCATCGTCGCTAGCATAATGTTTTGGATGGATGATAAGCTATACACATTAATTAAATGCAAAATCATTGACTGTTCTTTTACCACTCCATCTTGATATAAGAGATATGGTTCACTACCACCTAAACCAAATAGAACGAGGCCTAATATCCCAGAGAATATGAAAAGTAAAAAGAGCAAACTGAAACCAAATAACAGCACAGTTATGTATTTGGAGAGAAGAATTTTACTTCTAGTAATTGGACGAATGAGCAGCAGCTTAATCGTTCCCCAATTAAATTCACTTGCCACAATCCCTCCAGCAATAATAATCATAAATAAACCGGCAAAATCTATTAGCGAAGACATATCAGAAATAAAACTAAGTGCTTCGTAATCTCCATTTGGTGATATATTGTTTTCGATGCGATACTCATTAATGGCAATGATCTTTTCATAGCTTTCTTTCACATCCTCTGGCAGCATATCTCCGGAATTCTCCAGCTCCTTCTGATAGGAGTCAATCTCCATTTGTAACCCTTTTTGCCATTGCTCATTTGGAGGGACTGACCCTTGTACATCTTGGTATTTCATAAAAGCACCTGCTACAGCGACGATAAATAAGAGAATGCCAATCATGACATAAGTGCCACTTCGTTTAAAGATTTTCACCCATTCGTTTCTAATTAATGAGAACATGACTTATTCCGCCTCCTTCTGTAGTGTTGTCACTTCAAGAAAGCGGTCTTCCAACGTTTTCGTCGTTTCTTGAATACGATATATATTAATTCCATCATGAACCCACTCTTTCACCAATAAAGGGATATCCTCTTTTTGTGCTCGCAGCATAAGCGTATTTCCCTTCACTTCTGCTTGCTGTTGTGGAATTAATCTATTGACAGCAAACATTGCTTCTGTTGGATGATCGACGTCGATTTCATATTCCTTTGCCCCTCCTTCTACTTGCTCATGAACAGACTGAATCGTAATTAATTTACCTTTTTGAATGATACCGACTCGATCACACATCATTTCCATTTCTGATAGTAGATGACTAGACACAATGACTGCCATTCCTCTTTCTCTTGCTAACTTCCTTACATGGTCACGGATTTCACGAATACCAGCGGGGTCTAATCCATTTGTTGGTTCATCCAGAATTAACACTTTAGGATCATGTAACAAACATTGGGCTAACCCTAGCCTTTGCCGCATACCTAAAGAATAAGTCTTCACCTTATCATGTATTCTCTCAGTCAAACCAACAAACTCTACTGTCTCCATAATTTTTTCTTTCGTAATTCCTTCTGACATTTTTGCGTAATGTAGGAGATTTTGATAACCACTCATAAATTTATACATTTCTGGATTTTCAACAATCGCTCCTACATGTTGAATTGCCTTCTCAAAGTTTGTTTGCACACTATTACCAAGAATTTTAATATCACCTTCACTAATGCCAATTAAGCCAACAATCATCCGAATAGTGGTTGTTTTACCCGCACCATTAGGACCTAGAAACCCGAAAACCTCTCCTTCCATTACTTCAAAACTTAAAGAATCAATAATTTTTCTCTTTTTAATGATCTTTGTTACATTTTCAATTTTAACTACTGCCTTCATCTCTTTCCTCACCCCTTATATGTTTCTTTCATCCATTCTTTGATAGACAGCCCTTTTTCTTCTCTTATTGTTTCTACATGATACTGACCAAGAAATCTTCCATCTTCTATCATAATTAATTCATCAAGGACTGTTTCAACTTCTTCTATTTCATGTGTAGCCATTAGCACTGTTTGTTTCTCAAAATCAATAAAGCTTAATAATCCCTGAACCAACGAATCCCGAACCATTGGATCTAATCCAGAAAATGGTTCATCTAAAAGTAGAATAGGTGCTCTTCTAGCAAGAGCCAATACTAACTTTAAACGTCCACGGTTTCCTTTCGATAATGACCTAATTTTTACTGAATCATTTAAGTTCATAAATTGAAGTAGTTCCATTGCTTTAACTTGTTCAAAATCAGCAAATTGGCTCTCATAAAAATTCAGCATATCTTTAACCGTAAAAGAAGGATAAAAACTGTCTGCCTCTGTTAAATAGATGACTTTGGACGCAATTCTTCTATTAGCAGGCTCCCCTAATACACTGACTTCACCACTTGAAGGATAGGTTAGACCAGAGATGAGTTTCAGAATGGTCGATTTTCCACTTCCATTCGGTCCCACTAGGCCAATGATTTTCCCAGGGCGTATGGTAAAGCTGATATCTTTCAAAACGTGATTAAAGCCATATTTCTTATTCACCTTATGAAACTCAATCATCATGATCCTCCTTCAGGAATTGAGATAGCCCTTGTTTCATTTCCTCATTAGAAAAACCTAACTCTCGCAAATTATTTACATAGGATTGGATGATCTGTTTTTGCATATCTCTTTTTAAGTTCATTAACTTGGCAGTATCCTCTGTTACAAATGTTCCTTGCCCACGCT
Source organism: Cytobacillus kochii (assembly GCF_044790165.1). NCBI lineage: Bacteria > Bacillati > Bacillota > Bacilli > Caryophanales > Bacillaceae > Cytobacillus > Cytobacillus kochii. The sequence continues at coordinate 3,234,995 of NZ_CP085254.1, forward strand.
TCGCCAAGGCGACTTCCATCCTTTCTAGCTCTTGATACGTTCTTTGAATTGTATTTGGATTCACCCCAAATGTAAGTGCCATCTCACGAACAGAGGGTAATTTTGCCCCTGGAGCTAACTCTTTTCTCACAATCTGTTGACAAACCCGTTCCATGATTTGGAGATATATCGGCTGTGATGAATGAAACTCTTCCGCCATTTTTACACCTCAACCTTCTTTTCGAGCAACCAAGTCGAGGTAATGAATAACAGACTAGCTGTAACGATGTATAAAAGGATTTCTACAATGGAGATTGTACTATCAGCCATATTGAATGTGAACCCGTCTGATTGAACAAAAAAGTTGAAATGCAGCCAATCTACATTTAAATCAAGCTCACTCATATGAACTAATTGTTTGTACCAATCGCTTTCACCTATTAAACCAGAAATGAACATTTGCACAACTACTATGAAAAATAAAGATACTGAGCGCACCCTTCCTAAGATCGGTACATTTTTTAAGCTATAGTAAACGAACCAATAAAAACAGAACCATAAACCAAAATAGAAAGACAAACAAGTAATAAATAATAATAAGTAAAGTGGAAGAACAACTGGTATATTGTCATAGAATGAGACACCAGGATTATAATAATAGCTCCCTATTGCTAAGAAAATGGTAATGACTATCGACATTACAAAATAAATACTAATGGCCACTAGCTTACTACTCAATAAATAAGAACCCCGATTTGGGTTATGCAGCCACCCTTGCGTCTTTGTCTCAAAATTTAAGGAATATAAAATAAAAATAGGATAAAACAGAATATGTGCAAAAAATAAGGCAAACAGAAAAGCAGGTAAAATATTGCCTTCCTTAAAATAATGAGTCAATGCGAAGCCTATTAAAACGGCAAAAATCATGGTTAAAATTACGCCATAAAAGTGAGATTTCATTATCTTTAATTCTTTTACGAGCAAGCCACGAAAAGGATTCATTTTTTCCTCCTTTTTACATCTAGTGTATTAGTTAAATAGTACACCGGTACTTTGTTTCCGTCAAGCCTAATGTATGATTCTTTTTTTAAGGTAGAGGATAATAATAAATGTTTTGATAAGGAGGCTTTCGATGACACATGCATCTTGGCAAGAATCCGACGATCGACTATTAGAAGAATTGGTTAACGAGTATAGCCAAAATGGTGATTCTAAAGCAGATGCCTTTCGCATGGCAGCAAAAAAATTAGGTAGAACAGAATCAGCCTGTCAAACGAGGTATCACAATATGAAGAAAACTAGAGAAGACTCTGCGAGTTTATCTATACAGAAAGTGATTGAATACTTAAAAACAACCCCTGACCTTTTGTTATTATCTGAGAACAAGGCACTTTTATTGGAAAATGAGCAATTAGAGGCAAGAAATAACGAACTTAATCAAAAATGGGAAGAAACTAGCCATCAATTAGAAAACGAGCTTTCACTTTACGAAGGACTAATGTCTGTTATGAAAGAATATCGCAAATAAATGAAGAAAAGCTTGTAGTAACAATAACTACAAGCTTTTCTTCATTTATTTACTTTCGTCATTTACACGACTAATAGGGATGTCGGCTAATAATTCCTTGACAACATAACTTGCCATAATAAGTCCTGATACAGAAGGCACAAATGCATTAGAAGACGGCGGCATTTTCGCCTTACGTATTTTTGCATCATCTTTCCCAACGGTTTTTCTCACATCTTCACGAATAACGATCGGGCTTTCATCAGAGAAAACGACGGGTATACCTTTACGTATGCCTTCCTTTCGTAAACGAGTACGAATTACCTTAGCAATTGGATCGGTATGCGTTTTAGAAATATCAGCGATTTGGAATCTTGTCGGATCCATCTTATTAGCTGCACCCATACTAGAAATAATCGGTATATCTCTTTTCAAGCACTCTTTCATTAAGTGAATCTTATAAGAAATCGTGTCTGAAGCATCAATGACAAAGTCAGGGTTATAACTAAAGAAATCTTCATATGTTTCTTCTGTATAAAACATTTTCAAAGCAATGACTTCACATTCTGGATTAATATCCATAATTCTCTCTTTCATTACTTCTACTTTTTGCCTACCGACAGTAGAAAGCAACGCAATAATTTGTCTATTGACATTGGTAATATCCACATCATCTTTATCAACAAGCACAAGTCTGCCCACGCCTGAACGAGCAAGGGCCTCAGCTGCAAATGTACCCACTCCCCCGATACCTAATACAGCCACTGTACTATTTTTCATTGTCTCTAAACCATCTTTACCAATGGCAAGCTCATTTCGCGAAAACTGATGTAACATGCTATTTCAACTCCATTCCATATCTATCCTACAAATAATCATACCCGTAAAAAAATATATCATACTTTCCGTTAAATACAAGTAAATCACTGGGATTTCTCGTTCCCTCTTTTGAAAAAGGTGAACAGATTTTTATGGTCAAATGATCTCTTTTGACCTTCCTGTTTTGGTACATATTTGTTGGGTTTTATAAACCCTAAAAATAATAAAGAATGAGGGAGCTTTTCTTTCAGGCGTTAGCCGGTTAGAAAAGGCGTTTGTAAAGCACTCATACGCTAGGTTCTTTCTGAGGGACTTGCTAATTCATTTTGCGAAGCGCTCACTCCCCGGGGGTCCTTCTGAGGGACATGCTAATCCACTTTGCGAAGCACTCACTCCCGGGGGTCCTTCTGAGGGACTTGCTTATTCATTTTGCGAAGCGCTCACGCCCGGGGGTCCTTCTGAGGGACCTGCTAATCCACTTTGCGAAGCGCTCACTTCCGGAGTTCCTTCTGAGGGAACTGCTAATCCACTTTGCGAAGCACTCACTCCCGGAGGTCCTTCTGAGGGACCTGCTCATCCACTTTGCGAAGCGCTCACTCCCGGAGGTCCTTCTGAGGGACCTGCTAATCCACTTTGCGAAGCGCTCACTCCCGGGGGTCCTTACGAGGGACCTGCTAACCCACTTTGCAAAGCGCTCACTCCCAGAGTTCCTTCTGAGGGAACTGCTAATCCACTTTGCGAAGCACTCACTCCCGGGCTTCCTTACGAGGGACCTGCTAATCCATTTTGCGAAGCGCTCACTCCCAGAGTTCCTTCTGAGGGAGCTGCTAATCCACTTTGCGAAGCGCTCACTCCCGGAGGTCCTTCTGAGAAACTCGCTAATCCATTTTGCGAAGCGCTCACGCCCGGAGTTCTTTCTAAGGGACCTGCTAATCCACTTTGCGAAGCGCTCACTCCCGGAGTTCCTTCTGAAGGACCTGCTAACCCACTTTGCGAAGAGCTCATACGCCAGCTTCCTTCTAAGTGACCTGCTAATCCATTTTTGCGAAGCACTCATACACCGAGTTGTTTCTAACTTGCAAACCTCTTAATGAGTGCACTATTATTCGACCACAAATAAAAAAACCTGATATCTATGATCAGGTTTTTACGTACAATTATAAAGTGAAAGAGTCCCAATTATGCCGTCGTTATTGGTCCTTCATTTTGAACCCGCACTTAGCAGGTGGGTGTCCTGCTCCTCGCATCTGTAAGTCCTCTAGAAATGAGGCATTTACGCTTACATAGAAAACTCCGGACTCCCGAAGGTAATATGTTCGGTCAAAATTAGGGTAGACGACGTACACATCAGGACTCTTTATGATTGAAGTAATCTTATCATAGCTAAGATATGAATTCAAGAAGTGACATATAGTTCAAAAATCACTTTTTTTACCAATTAATCTTGATTCTTTACATTCAAAGCGAGATGAAGGTCATTTAATTGTGCTTCACTTACTTCCCCAGGTGCATCTGTTAAAACGCAACTTGCACTAGCTGTTTTAGGGAAAGCAATTGTATCTCTTAGGTTCGTTCTACCAGCAAGTAACATTACTAGACGATCAAGTCCTAGTGCAATCCCTCCATGCGGGGGGGTACCATAGTCAAATGCTTCAAGTAGAAAACCAAATTGCTCCACAGCTTCCTCTTTAGAAAAACCAAGAATTTCAAACATTCGCTCCTGAATATCTCTTTCAAATATACGAAGAGAACCACCGCCAAGTTCATAGCCATTAAGAACTAGGTCATACGCTTGAGCTTTTACTTCTGCTGGTTGATCAGCTAATTTTTCCAAGTCTTGTCTTTGTGGCATTGTAAAAGGATGATGTGCTGCATAATAGCGACCATCTTCTTCGTCATACTCAAGTAGCGGCCAATCCGTTACCCATAAAAAGTTAAATTTGCTTTCATCAATTAATTCTAATTGCTTACCTAATTTTAGACGAAGCGCACCTAATGCATCGGCAACTACTGATTTCTTATCCGCAACGAATAGTAATAAGTCGCCAGCTTCCACGCCAAGCGCTGACTGAATTGCTGTTTGTTCTTCTTCAGATACAAATTTAGCAATTGGTCCTTTTAAACCTTCATCTTCTGCTTTTAACCAAGCAAGTCCTTTGGCCCCGTATACCGAAACAAATTCCGTCAAGGCATCAATATCTTTGCGGGAATAGGTGGAAGCAGCGCCTTTGACGTTAATTGCTTTCACTTGTCCACCTGATGAAACAGCACCAGCAAATACTTTAAAGCTCGAATCCTTTACGATATCAGATAAATCCGTTAGCTCCATTTCAAAACGTGTATCTGGCTTATCGGAACCGTATCTTGACATAGCTTCATGATAGGTTAAACGAGGGAATGGGATATGAACTTCTTGTCCTTTAACATCCTTCATGATTTTAGCCATCATACTTTCCATCAACTCAATAATATCTTCTTGGCTCATAAAGCTCATTTCAATATCAATTTGCGTAAACTCCGGTTGACGGTCTGCGCGTAAATCTTCATCTCGGAAGCAACGAGCAATTTGATAATAGCGGTCTACTCCACTGACCATTAATAATTGTTTAAATATTTGTGGCGATTGTGGCAGCGCGTAAAACTCTCCTGGATGCACACGACTTGGCACTAAATAATCGCGCGCTCCTTCTGGTGTACTCTTCGTTAAGATTGGTGTCTCTACATCGATAAAATCAGCATCATCAAGGAATCCTCTAATAGCTTTTGTTACTTGATGGCGTAGCTTTAATGTATTGGCCATCACTGGTCTTCTTAAATCTAGATAACGATATTTTAAGCGAACATCCTCAGATACTTCAGATTTTTCGTCAATCGTAAATGGAGGTGTTTTCGCCTCATTAAGAATCGTTACCTTTTCCACTCGAATTTCAATTTTACCAGTTGTTAAGCTCTCATTAACCGTCCCTTGTTCCCTTTCAATAACGACGCCTTCAATATCTAACACATATTCGTTACGAATTTTTTCTGCTAATGCTAAAGCTTCTTGTGAAACTTCCGGATTAAAGACCACTTGGACTATGCCTGTTCTGTCACGTAGGTCAATAAAGATAAGACCTCCTAAATCACGACGTTTTTGCACCCAACCCTTTAATGTTACTTTCTCACCTATCGCTTTTTCGGTAATCTCTCCGCAGTAGTACGTTCTTCCAAACATCTATGATTCCTCCTAGTTTCTATATAGCGCAGTAAAGTCTTGGATAAATGAAGCAAGCTCCATTTCCTTTTGTTCCCCACTATCCATTATTTTTAAGTTAATCTTATTGTTTTTTAATTCATCTTCACCGATAACAGCTACATATTTTGCGTTCATTCGATCGGCTGCTTTGAATTGTGCCTTAATTTTACGATCAGAATAATCTCTTTCAGCAGAATATCCTGCATGGCGTAATTTGTGGAGCAAACCGACAGAATAATCTCTCGCCTCTTCACCTAATGAGACGATATAACAATCAATGGATTGATCAATTGGGAGTTCAACATTTTCAGCTTCTAAAGCAGCTAGAAATCTCTCAATACTTAGAGCAAAGCCAATGCCAGGTGCTTCCGGTCCACCGACTTCTTCTGTTAAACCGTTATACCTGCCTCCACCACAAAGAGTGGTTATTGCGCCAAACCCTTCCGCATCACTCATAATCTCAAAGGCAGTATGCGTATAATAGTCTAAACCACGGACTAGATTTGCATCGACTTCAAATTCAATTTCTAAGTCTGTTAAGTACTGTTGCACTTTTTTGAAGTATTGTTTGGATTCGTCATTTAAGTGATTAATAATTGATGGGGCAGTTTTCATCAATGGATGCTCACGATCTTTTTTACAATCGAGAATGCGCATAGGGTTTTTCTCTAATCTGCTTTGACAATCTGAACAAAATTCATTAATACTCGGGCTGAAATGAGCAATGAGGGCCTCACGATGTTTTGCCCGGCTCTCCTTATCACCTAAACTGTTGATGACTAGTTTTAACTTTTTCAACCCCATTTCTTTATAAAGCGTCATCGCTAAAGCAATAACTTCTGCGTCAATGGCCGGATCATCGCTACCTATCGCTTCTACACCAAATTGGACAAACTGACGGAAACGACCAGCTTGTGGTCTTTCATAACGAAACATTGGCCCCATATAATATAATTTAACAGGCTGATTTGCTTGGCCAAACATTTTATGTTCAACAAATGAACGTACTGTGGAAGCTGTTCCTTCTGGTCTCAATGTTAAGCTTCTTCCACCACGATCTTCAAATGTGTACATTTCCTTCTGGACGATATCGGTTGTATCTCCCACACTTCGTAAAAACAAATCTGTATGTTCAAATATCGGTGTGCGAATCTCCTGATATTGAAATTTATGACAAAGTTCTCTCGCTTTTTGTTCTATTAATTGCCATTTCTCTACTTGACCAGGAAGAATATCCTGGGTACCCCTTGGTAAACGGATTGACATATATACCAAATCCTCCTCTTTCCTAAAGCTTAAATAAAAAAACTCTCGTCCCTTGTATTTTTCAATACAAGGGACGAGAGTTGAATATCCCGTGGTGCCACCCTAGTTACAGCATAATAAATATACTGCCTCTTTATACAGATAACGCCTGCATACGTTCTTCCCCTAATAAATTATATTTTTCAGGGAGAAACCTAAGAAGTGTTCTTTCATCAAATCATCATATAGAAATGCTTTCAGCCTATGGCATTTCCTCTCTTTTTATGTGGAGAATGATTACTCTTCTTCATCATTGGTTCAATTTATTTTATCATTTACTGTATTAAAATATCATTTTATCCTTCTTATCATAATAACCATTGTACAAGATGTCAAGTCTCCATATAGAATTGATGGCGATTTACTTTCTAGAAATTTTCTTTTTCAGTTTTCTCACATCTTGTAAGGAAATTCCGAATTCACTCGCAAGTTCAACCATCGTGGCATCCCCCTCAGCCTGAATAAAATCATGAAAATCAACACCAAATAATTGGTTCTCACCACTTTGCACATTCATCCCTTTTTCACCATATCTCACAGACAATCATCCTTTTACCATATAGTCTTTTACTCATGTTAGTATGGGCAAATCGAATGATATTTATAAAAATAATAAAGAAATAGACAAAAACCATGCAATTCTCCCGAATGGTTTGAAGTGGTAATTACGTTACAACTTGTTTACAAAACAGGTTGATAAACCGATATTAGAAGGGAAACGGCCACATAAAAAAGAAAGTATATATAACCTCATTTATCTTGACGAGAGAGGAAATATTTGCTTATCTTGATAAATGGCAAACAGGAAGGAGGAACGTGGTTGCAAGGCAAAAAACATCTTTGGATAACCATTTGTATGATTCTAGTGATAGCTCTTCTAATACCCATGAAAGAGGCAGAGGCTGAATCAGCAGGACAAAAGCTTCGAATTGCAACAGATAGTCTTAATGTTCGCACAGGTCCAGGATTAAGTTATGCAAGTCTAGGCATGGCGGCAAGAGACGAGACTTACACAATCCTTGATCAAGAAGGTGATTGGTATCAGATTGATTTTGAATCCGGCCAAAAAGGGTGGGTCGCCAATTGGCTTGTTGTACTGGAAACAGAAAATAAGCAAGAAAAAGAAAAACAAGTAAATAGCGGTAGTGAAAAAACCGTTTCCATCAATGCTGATGGTTTAAGAGTTAGAGGTGGTCCTTCAACTGATTATCGCGTTGTTGGTGTTGTCTCAAAAGGAGAAGAATACAAAGTCGTCTCCACCGACCAAGATTGGTTCAATATTACGACAGAGTACGGAAATGTATGGGTACACAAAGACTTTGTTCAAGTGAATGGCCACACCCAAGAAACAAGCTCTTCAACTAATGAAGAAAAGAAAACGGTGATTAAACAAGGGGTCATTACTGGCAATTCCCTCAACGTTCGTACCAGTCCAGATACAAACAGTAAAGTAATTGGTAAGTTAAATTCAGGTACGTCCGTAGATATTTTATCACAAGAAAATGATTGGACTGAAATCTCATTTCAAGGGACAAATGCATGGATAAGTAGTCAATATATCCAAGCAGGCAATAAGCAAGAAAAAAAACAAGAAACTAATAATAATGGCACCATCACCGCTAGTTCGTTAAATGTAAGGGAAAAACCATCATTAAACGGGAACATCATCGGTTCAGTTGCTCAAGGTGATAATTTTCGTATTTTAAAAGAAGAAAATAACTGGACAAATATTGAGCTTCCAAATGGGACAAACGGATGGGTTGCTAGCTGGTATGTGAACAAAGATCAAAGTTCCTCAACGGAATCAAAATCGTCTTCATCTGTCAAAAATGTAACGATTCTGCACAATGGCTCCAATATTCGCCAAAGCGCAACGACTAATGCCACCATTGTAGCAAGAGCCAATCAAGGAGATACATTTGAAGTTGTGGGGACAGAAAAAGATTGGTATGAAATTAAATTAGGTGATGGACAAACAGGTTTTATTGCTGGCTGGATTGTTTCTAATGGCAAACAATCTCAACCAACCGACCAATCTTCTTCTACTCCAGGATTAAAAAACAAAGTGATTGTCTTAGATCCTGGCCATGGAGGAAGAGATAATGGTACAACTGGCGCATCCGGTACACTTGAAAAAACAGTAACGATTCGCACTGCTGAAAAATTGGCTGCAAAATTAAAAGCAGCAGGAGCTACTGTAATATTCACAAGACAACAAGATACATATGTTCCTCTCCAATCACGGGTAAGTATGTCTCATATGAATAAAGCTGATGCATTCATCAGTATTCATTATGATAGCATAAACGATCGAAGTGTAAGAGGCATGACTACTTATTACTATCACGATTATCAACAGCAATTTGCTGCTGATGTCCATCAAGGGATTATGTCCAAGATCGACTTAAATGATAGAGGATATAGACATGGTGATTATTATGTTATACGTGAAAATAACAGCAAAGCAATATTACTTGAACTAGGTTATTTAAGTAACGCAACAGAGGAAATAAAAGTAACATCTGAACAATACCAAGAAGCTGTTTCGACAGGTATCTTCCAAGGATTACGTACACATTTCCAATAATAATCTCACACCTGCCTTTTTACTTTTAGGCAGGTGTTATTTATATTTTTTGAACTAGTATAAATTAAGGGTTCCTTAGCCCAATAAAAAAATGTAGTTTTGCTCGTCTATGTTTGATGTTGTCACTCTAAATGTACGAGCTAATTCATTTTCCTACGCTATCTTTGACGATTCCACTCTAGATGCACGAGCTTAACCTTTTTCCTACGCTATCTTTTGCGATATGTAAGAGCACACACATTCTACTCTCATAAACAACTCCCAATTATTAGCACAAAAAACAACCTGAACAAATCGCCTTCAATCAAGATTTGTTCAGGTTGGATCTTATTTTTTATTTACTTTCTAAAATGAGTGTAACGGGACCATCATTGGTGAGGGATACATCCATCATCGCACCAAATTCACCTTTTTCTACGTGGACACCTTTTTCCTTAAGCATTTCATTAAAGCGAAGATAGATATCTAACGCTTTCTCAGGGCGCGCAGCATTCATGAAGTTAGGGCGTCTCCCTTTACGGCAGTCCCCATATAGGGTGAATTGAGATACAGAAAGAATTTCACCTTGTATATCAAGTAATGACCTATTCATTTTACCTTCTTCATCATCGAACACACGAAGATGTACGATTTTATCAGCTAAATAAGCAGCATCTTCAAACGTATCCTCATGGGTAATTCCAACAAGCAAAACAAAGCCATGCGTAATGCTACCGGTTATTTTTTCACCAACAGTCACTTTGGCTGCTTTACTTCTCTGAACAACAATTTTCAAAACTCTAGCCACTCCTTTTAATTCATAATTCGACGAACCGCATATACATCGGGTATCTGCTTAATACGCTCTACCACTTTTTGCAGATGGTTTACATTATGAATAGAAATCGACATATTGATTGAAGCGGCTTTATTCTTGTCCGAACGACCCGTTACTGCAGATATATTTGTTTTCGCTTCATTTACTGCCTGAAGCACTTCATTCAATAATCCACGTCGATCATAGCCAGTAATTTCTATTTCTACATTGTACTCTTTCTGATCATTTAAAGCGGTCTCCCACTCAACAGGTATAAGTCTTGCTTTCGCATCATCTGTATTAATATTCGTACAGTCCGCACGATGGACAGAGACACCTCTACCCTTCGTAATAAATCCGACAATTTCATCACCTGGTACCGGATTACAACAACGCGATAAACGAATAAGCAAGTTATCAATTCCTGATACGCGTACACCTGATTCACGTTTTTTCGCTTGAGGAAGCTGCTTCAATTCGCTCACAGCATTGGAAATATCTTTTTTACCTTCGAGGTCTCTTTGCTTTCTTAACTTTTCAGTTAGGCGATTGGCTACCTGTAATGCCGTAATGCCATTGTATCCAACAGAAGCGTACAAATCTTCTTCAGATGGGAAATTATATTTTTCCGATACACGATTTAGATTTTCTGCGGTCATAATCTCTTTTACTTCAAAATCCATATTACGAATCTCTTTTTCGATTAATTCGCGCCCTTTTTCAACATTTTCTTCTTTTCTTTGCTTTTTGAAGAATTGTCTAATCTTATTTTTTGCTTGTGAGGATTGAGCTAATTTAAGCCAGTCTTGACTTGGACCATAAGAATGCTTAGAAGTTAATATCTCAACAATATCCCCTGTTTGCAACTTATAATCAAGTGTTACCATTTTACCGTTTACTTTCGCACCAATCGTTTTATTACCTATTTCTGAATGAATTCTATAAGCAAAATCTATTGGTACAGAGCCTGATGGTAGTTCAATGACATCTCCTTTAGGCGTAAAAACATAGACCATATCAGAAAACAGGTCCATCTTAAGCGATTCCATAAACTCCTCGGCACCAACCGAATCATCTTGGAAATCCAATATCTCTCTAAACCATTTTAATTTATCTTCAAATGAAGAATTTTCATCGACCTTTGTTCCTTCTTTATAAGCCCAATGAGCAGCGATACCAAATTCAGATATCCTATGCATATCAAAGGTACGTATTTGCACCTCTAATGGATCTCCTTTAGGACCAATAACTGTTGTATGCAATGATTGATACATATTTTGCTTAGGCATCGCAATATAATCTTTAAATCTGCCTGGCATTGGTTTCCAATGCGTGTGGATAATACCGAGAACAGCATAACAATCCTTTATGCTATTTACCACAATCCTTACGGCCAGTAGATCATAAATTTCATTGAATTGTTTGTTTTGTAGAGCCATTTTTCGATAGATGCTGTAAATATGTTTAGCTCTACCAGAAATCTCAGGTTCAATCGTTACGTCGTCCAGACGATCTCTCATCATCGCAATAACATCTACTAAATATTGTTCTCTCTCTGCTCTCTTCTTCTTCATCAAGTTAACAATTCGATAATATTGCTGCGGATTCAAGTATCTTAAAGCTGTATCTTCTAATTCCCACTTAATTTTAGAAATTCCTAGTCTATGAGCAAGCGGAGCAAAAATCTCTAAAGTTTCATTCGAGATTCTTCTTTGCTTCTCAGCAGGTAAGTGTTTTAACGTCCGCATATTATGAAGTCTATCTGCAAGCTTAATTAAAATCACTCTAATATCTTGTGCCATGGCAACAAACATTTTACGATGATTTTCAGCTTGCTGTTCTTCTTTTGATTTATATTTAATCTTTCCCAGCTTTGTTACACCATCTACAAGCATAGCTACTTCTTCACTAAAATGTTCTGCGATATCATCTAAAGTGGATTCAGTATCCTCAACAACATCATGAAGAAAACCAGCTGCTACTGTAGCTGGGTCCATTTCCAGATCCGCTAATATTCCCGCTACCTGAATAGGGTGAATAATGTACGGTTCACCTGATTTACGGTATTGTTCACTATGAGCAGACTTAGCGAATTCGTAAGCTCTTTTGACGAACTGGGCATGCTCTTCATTTAAATATTCTCTTGTCCTATCGATGACTTGTTCGGCGGTCAACACCTGATCGTTCGCCATGGAATCACCTTTATCCCAAATTATTTTTAATAACCCTAACCATGTAATATCTTCTTTTCCTTATAAAAAATAAATAGATATCATTAAGAAAAAAGAAACGATTGTTACTATTATCGAAAAAAATAACATAGATGTAAAGAGCTAGCGTTTTATTTTTACAAAAAAACGTAGAATTTGTCGAAATTACTAATAATTAATTCCAATTAATCCTTAATTATCCTAAAAATAACTATTAATAAAAAAAGAGAACACATATAGTGCTCTCTAGAACTATTAATAAGTCATTAAAGTTAAAACATCATAATCCTTTAATTTCTCTTTTCCATCTAAATAGCTTAACTCGATTAAGAAGGCAATACCTGCAACAACTCCACCTAGTTCTTCTACTAATTTTATTGTTGCCTCAATGGTTCCACCTGTAGCTAGAAGATCGTCCGTGATTAATACGCGTTGACCAGGCTTAATCGCATCTTTATGGATAGTTAAGACATCTTTACCATATTCCAGACCATAATCTACTTTTACCGTTTCTCTAGGTAGTTTACCTTCTTTACGAACAGGTGCAAATCCTACTCCTAAAGAATAAGCTACTGGACATCCAATAATAAATCCACGCGCTTCTGGTCCCACCACAAGATCAATCTGTTTTTCTTTCGCATAAGTAACAATTTGATCTGTTGCATATCTATAAGCATCACCATTATCCATTAATGTAGTAATATCTTTAAATGTGATACCTGGTTTTGGCCAATCCTCTACTATAGTAATATATTGTTTTAAATCCATCTTCTTTCCTTTGCCTCCTCAATTCACATAGGCATTCTGAAGCAGCCCATCAAACCAATCCTTTAATTGACCTGCTTTTGAATAAAGCAATTCATTTTCTAACTTTACTTGTTGTTGCTTTATGCAAAAAGCCTGTGATTCCGATAAATCTCTCTTTTGTTTTGCATCACTAAGAGAAATCATCCCATTATCTATTTTAACAAATTCTAGTTCAAAAAACACTTCAGTCATAAAATCAATATAAGAAACTTGCCAGCCTTTAAATTTAGCTACCTCTGCTTTTCTTTCTTCAAGGTTAAAAGGCCCTCTCTTAGCAATGAGCGCATAATACCATTTAAAATGGTCACGGTTTGGAGTCGCCATAGAGAATATATCATTTGTTTGATAGAAATGACAATAAATTCTTTCTGGACTTTTCCCACGCAAAATAGCCTCTATTCTTTCCTTTTGTGGTGGTAAATCACAAAAAACCACATGCTTACCATCTAATATAATATTTTCTGCCTCTTCATCAGACAGAATCAATGATACATTGGGATTATAAGGTAAAAATTTATCATAATTTTCCTTATTAAATACGATCCATTCAGAGGTTTCATGATGGACATGTGTGACAATTGTGTCTAAACGTTTGGCGCCTCTAATATCAAATAATTGCCATTCTTGTATACGTATATCTTGGATAAAGACTTGTGGCTTCTTTATATTATTCCATTCGTTAATAGAAAGTTCCCCTACAATAGCAAGACTAGCATCCATAGAAATTTGTTCTGCGTATTCTCCAAATCCAAATCCAATTCCATCCAATGTCACATCATTATCTTCTAATGTGATCTTCAGATGTGTTTTATTTGTCCCAATTCTCTTTAACAGACTGACATTCGCCTCTTTTAACATTACTTTCGGCTTAGGATTATCAATACCAAACGGTGCCAATTGTTGTATTTCAGCGATCATTTCTAAATTAACATCAGCTACCCTTAATTCAGCATCTAAATCAGTAATCGGTATAAAGTCATCTTCGTTTAACTGTTCCTTTGCAAGCTGGATAAGCCTTTGACGAAGTATATCAACATCATCAAGTTTCAAGGTCATTCCTGCAGCCATTGGGTGACCACCAAAATGAGGAAGGATATCTCGAGATTGCGAAAGATTATGAAACAGATCAAAGCCAGTTATACTCCTCGCAGATCCTTTAGCTATTCCTTGTTGTGAATCGAAACTTAGACATATAACAGGACGATAGTATTTCTCTACTAGCCTTGAAGCCACAATTCCAACAACCCCAGGGTTCCAACCTTCTTTACCTACTACGATGACCGGATTGTCCTCAATTGGATATTCCGCCTCAACTTGTTGAATCGCTTCTTCAGCCATCGTATGAACGATTGATTGTCGCTCTTTATTCATTTGGTCGATTTCTTCAGCTAACGCTTCAGCCTCTAGCGCATCTTCAGTTAATAACAATTCTACTGCAGGGTCCGCAGAATCTAATCTACCTACAGCATTTAATCTTGGTGCAATCGTAAAGCCGATTGTCTCTTCTGTCATCTCTGCTAATTTGACATTAGCTAACGATATTAATGATCGGATACCAAGATTTTGTGTTGATTGCAGCTTTTTAAGACCTTTCTTCACAATTAAGCGATTTTCATCCGTCAATGAAACAAGGTCTGCCACTGTACCAATTGCAACAAACTCTAATAAATCATTTGGCACATTACCTAATAGAGCATGAGCAAGCTTAAATGCTACACCAACTCCAGCAAGTTCTTTGAAAGGATAACGACTGTCAGGAAGTTTCGGATGAATGATTGCCAGACACTCTGGTAAGATAGGGCCTGGTTCATGATGATCCGTAATAATTAAATCGATTCCCATTTCTTTAGCCGCTTGCGCAGGTTCGATAGCAGCAATTCCTGTATCAACAGTAATAATTAACGAAACACCGATATCATTAGCATATTGAAATGCCGGAACATTTGGCCCATAACCTTCCGTAAACCGGTTAGGTATGTAAAATTGCACATCTGCTCCTAGTGATGTTAATGTTCTCATCATGACAGTCGTACTCGTAACACCATCGGCATCATAGTCACCAAAAATCATAATCGATTCGTTATTTTTAATCGCTCGTTGTATACGCGAAACAGCCAAATCCATATCTTTTAATAAGAAAGGATCGTGAAATTCTTTTTTTTCATCAAATAAAAAATACCGTGCTGATTCGACGGTATTAAAGCCGCGATTAACAAGTAATGTAGCCAACGCAGATGAAATATTTAATCCGTTTATGAGTTCCTCTACAGAGGCTTCATCTGATTGACGAACATTCCAACGCGTTTTAGAATGTAACATACGTTCACCCCTCAACTTTTACATTATACTAGAGCGTCGTATTCGTTTCAATTATTCTTTGTTGCTTACCTTTAATTGTTTAGCATCATGATATTCACTTTTCACTTGATGCGTTTTATCTGCTTCTTTTTGTCCCTCATTTCCTTTAAGCGCTACTAACTGTTTTTTCAACGATTTGACTTCTCTTTGTAAATTAAAAATTTTTATTAAACCGACTGAACTAACAATTAGCCCTCCCATTAATACAGAACTTAAAATAACGAGAATCAGCGGCCAACTACTTTCGCCAAATAGATAATTAACCGTAACTGGATCGACGTTAATAACAGCAAAAATAGCGACAATTAATGTAAAAACAATACTGAGTAATATAATCCATTGATTTTTCATTTATTCCCCTCCTATGTATGATCATAAGGAATCATTTGAATAAAAACGTTTTGCACTTGATGAAAAGCCATTAGTTTTTCTTTTGCATTTTTTACAATGAGATGACCGTCTTCAACAGTGAGAGATGGGTCTACTGCTATCTTTAAATCAATAATTAAGTAATGCCCATGCTCTCTTGCATGCAACTCTTCTATTCGTTTAATTCCTTCTACTTTATCTACAGCAGAAAATAGATACCTTGATGCCTCAGGGCTTAACACATGGTCCATTGTATTATGAATGGCTTCCTTCCCTAGTTGAAAAGCCATATGGAGAATCATAAATGCTACTACTAAACCAATGACAGGATCCGCATATTCTAGCCAATTGAGCCCTAATTTTCCTCCAATTACCGCACTACCTATACCAATTAATGCAGCTAATGAGGAATAGACATCTGAGCGGTGTTCATAGGCATTTACAATAAGTGCATCACTATTTAACTCTTTTCCCAGTTTAAACTTATATCTAAACATTCCCTCTTTTACTATAATGGAAACAATCACAGCAATAATCGCGTATACCTTCGGAGCTTCAACAGGTTGAAATAATGATTGAAATGATGATAAGAAAATCTCAATACCAACAAAGAATAGAAATACAGCAACAATAATTGCAGCAATTAATTCAGCTTTACCGTGTCCATATGGATGGTCCTCATCTGGAGGTCTTTTAGCTGCGATTAAGCCGATATAAACAGCGAGTGAACCTGCTACATCAGAAGCTGAATGGATCGCATCCGCTATTAAAGCTTTACTACCAGAATGAACACCAATTACCCATTTGAAAATAGCTAGGGCAATATTTGCCCCCATTCCTAAAATTGCTGCATTCTCAGCCCGTTTAAACCTCACTTCTTTCTCAACAAGCATTTATAAATCCCCCTCTTGATCATTCATCTACCTATTATTTCCATAACGACCAAAATCATAACCATAACTAGAGCGGGCTTCCTACTTTAACTAATTACTGATTCTAAATAGAGTGGGGATAAAAAAGGGTGCAAACAATAGAGACCTAGCGATATCATCTTTGATAACTCGCTAAACCCATACTTGCGATTTAGTAAAGAATATAGTGACATCTATGTTATGAAAGCAAAAAAAAGCATCTGCCATTTTATGCAGATGCTTGATATCTTCTTTTAAACTTGTGGTTCGTCTGTTTTCTGTTTCTTTTCTTTATAAGTGATTAATACGCCATGCTTTTTCAGTTGCACACCTTTCCATGATAGCCACATTTGTGTCGCAAGGAAGATAGATGAATAAGTACCAGCAATTAACCCTATTAATAAAGCAATATTAAAGTTACGTATCGCTTCACTACCAAATATTAACAGAGCTAGTACAGCTAGTACGACTGTAATAATGGTATTAATTGAGCGACCCAGCGTTTGCCGTAAACTTTGATTAGCTATTTGCGCAAGCTCATCAAAGGTTTTAATTTTCTTCTTCCTAACCATATTCTCACGTATGCGGTCAAATGTAACTATTGTATCATTGATTGAATAACCAACAATAGTTAAGACAGCCGCTATAAATGTAAGATCCGCTTCTAGCCTTGTCACACTAAATATAACAACAATAAAGAAGGCGTCATGCAATAAAGCTAGTACTGCGGCTAAAGCCATTCTCCATTCGAAACGGATGGTGACATACAGAATAATTCCTATGGCCGCTATGGCTAATGCTTTTATTGCATTCATCGCTATTTCTTTTCCTACTGTTGGGGTAACAGTACTAATGTTAGGAATACTTCCATATTCATCTTCTAGTTGTGATTGATACTCAGCAATTTGTTCTTTATTGAATACCTCGTCTTTTATACGAGCGACACCAATTTCATTATTATTACCGGAAATAACGATGTCGTCCGTTTCTATACCTATTTCTGCTAATGATGCTTGATAACCTTCTTCCGTTAACGGCTCATTAGACATTTGCTCAATTCTTGTTCCTTGTGAAAAGTCAATGCTCAAGTTTAAGCCGAAGATAAAGAGCACAATAATTCCTAGGACGACCATCAAGCCAGAAAAACTATAGTATTTTTTCCGATGTTTAACGAAGTCAAAACGGTCAAATTTGGTTGTTAAATCTACTGTATCTAGGTTTTCATTTAATTGGTGTATATCTTTCTTATGAACACCGAACATGCCTGGCATGTTTTTAAACAGATTACTATTTACACATAACCAGAGGAGTAACCTAGCTCCGTATACTGCCGTAATGAAACTCATTAAAATACTTAAAATTAAAGTCGTAGCAAAACCTTTTACAGAACTTGTCCCATAAATAAACAATACGCCAGCTGCTAACAATGTTGTTAAATTGGCATCAAAAATAGTTGATAAAGAGTTTTTACTACCTGCTTTAAATGCAGCTTTAATCGAACGGCCCACTCTTATTTCATCTTTTATTCTTTCATAAGTAATAATATTAGCATCTACTGCCATACCCACTCCAAGAATTAATGCCGCCACACCAGGTAATGTTAGTACCGCATTCATCATATTAAATACGACTAATGTCAAATATAAGTAAACAGATAAAGTGATGACTGCAATGACTCCAGGAAGTCGGTAATAAGCAATCATAAAGATGAAAATCGCAGCAATACCTATTATTCCGCCAATAATGGTTTTATCTAATGCTGACTCACCAAATTGTGCACCAACAGAAGTAGAATAGACTTCATCTAACTTAACTGGTAATGAGCCTGCCGATAATAAATCAGATAAAGTTTTTGCTTCTTCTAAAGTAAAGTTACCTACAATTGAAACCGAATCTTGATTAAATACTTGGCTCACTTGTGGGGCTGATAAGTATTTAGGATCTTCTTTTGTCGCTTCTTCGGCGAATGAATCTCCTTCTTCAAAATCTAACCAAATGACCAGTAGATTCTCTCCTGCTGGTTTGTTTACAATTTCTTGAGTCACTTCTCTAAACTTATCCGCACTCTTTAACTTAATAGACACGCTCGGACGACCATTTTCATCGAATGTTTGTGATGCTCCTCCTTCAACAAGGTCACTCCCATCCATCAACACATTATCATCCACGTCTCTAAACGTTAGATTGGCCTCCGTTGAAAGCATTTCCCTAGCTTGCTCTTGGTCTGTTACTCCAGCCAGTTGCACCCTAATGCGGTTGTCCCCTTCAATTTGAATATTGGGTTCACTTACACCAAGGACATTAATTCGGCGATCTAGGGACTGTGCTGTTGCTGACATTGCAGCTTGGTCAATTTCTTGGCCTTCTTTTGCAGGCGACACCTCATAAAGCACTTCAAACCCACCTTGCAAATCAAGACCAAGCTTTACATCTCCTAAAATATCTTTCGAAGTGAATCCCATCAAACTTGCAAATAAAATAATGATTAGAAAAAATGATAGAATTCTGCTACGCTTCACCATTATGTATATTTCCTCCTCACTTTCCAAACAAGCCCAAATGTTGAGCTTTTTAACGTGACTTTTCTAACAGGATAAACGAAGTAAATATGATTATAACCGTTTAATGAATACCTTTCTCAAGCGCAATATTATTATTATGAAACAAGAGGAAGGGACTGTCAATTTAATCAACGTACATGTAGAAATAAACGTTTATGACTAGAGTACTAAGTGATTGATAACTTACTCGTTCTATTTTAGTAATTGCTTCATTTCCTCAGCATTTTCAAGAGAAAATTCTGTGTCCATATAAGCTTCAACAGTTGTATAGTTAATAAATTCTCCAACTTTTATCCCTAAAACATCTTCCACAATTTCAAATAATCGTATCGTTGATTTAGGCGTTTTCCACTTTTTCTTCTTTAAGTATTCCCATAATTGCGCTCTTGTCACATGTTCATATCCAAGAAAGCGAAACTCATCGATTTTTACATCAAGTGCAGGTTCTACCTCTTCGAAAAAAATATCATAGGCATGCATTTTCAACTTCAACTCTCCCTTTTTTAAATATAACTCACTTTAATTACGAAAGCTTGTCATGCTTTGTCCATCTTCTTGCATATAGATTAATTGTATATGAATACCTTTCATTTGAGAAGGCAGGGTGTACAATGTCGAAATTTATTCAAGGAACGATTATTCTCTTATTTGCTGGACTTGTAACTAGAGTACTCGGTTTTATTAATCGGATTGTCATCGCAAGGTTCATTGGAGCTGAAGGTGTCGGTCTTTATATGATGGCTTTTCCTACATTTATTCTAGTCGTAACAATTACACAGCTTGGTTTACCCGTAGCAATTTCAAAAAATGTGGCGGAAGCGGAAGCAAGAGGAGATACGGAAAAAACAAAAAAAATCCTCATTGTTTCATTAGCTAGTACATTATCATTATCGCTCTTATTTACACCAGCTTTAATTTTATTAACTCCCTATCTATCAGAGCATTTATTAACAGATAACAGGACGCTATATCCATTATTAGCTATCGCACCTGTTGTGCCGATTATTGCCGTCTCTTCTGTCATACGCGGATACTTCCAAGGTAAGCAAAATATGAAGCCGGCCGCTTATTCACAACTTATTGAACAAGTTGTAAGAATTACATTAATTGCTGCATTAACTAAAGCATTTTTGCCATACGGTATTGAATATGCTGCAGCGGGAGCTATGCTTGCATCCGTAATTGGCGAATTAGCCTCACTCATTTATTTACTAACATCATTTAAATTAAAAAAGAAGTTTAAGGTACGAAAACAATTTTTCCAACATATCCGCAAGGGCAAGGATACGTTTAAACAACTTATGGAAGTGGCATTACCTACGACCGGAAGTAGAATGATTGGTTCTGTCGCTTGGTTTTTAGAGCCAATTGTTGTGACTTATAGTCTTGCTATAGCCGGTGTTTCTACAATTGCTGCTACAGAAGGGTATGGTGCCTTAACCGGATTTGCACTTCCTTTGTTAATGCTACCATCATTCATTAATATGGCGCTCTCCACCTCACTCGTACCTGCCATTAGTGAAGCGAAAGCAGTTAATAACTTCCATTTAATTGAATATCGTCTGCAGCAAGCATTAAGGATTTCTTTAACAACAGGTGGTCTTTCAGTTGTGGTTATTTATATTCTGGCTGAACCATTAATGACTGTGATGTATGGTTCGACAACAGGTACCGACTTCCTAAAATTAATGGCGCCTCTTTTCCTATTCTACTATTTCCAACAGCCACTGCAGTCTGCGCTACAAGCTCTAGATTTAGCACGTGCTGCCATGATCAATAGCCTGATTGGTGCGGTTGCTAAAATTGCGGTTATCTTTATTCTTGGAAGCCAGCCTGCCTTTGGTATTACAGGAGTAGCGCTCGGCTTAATTGTTGGCTTTGTATTAGTCACTCTACTGCATTTCGCCACTTTGTTAAAAGCCATTTCTTATACCATTCATATGCGGGAATACTTAATCACATCGGGTGCTATGCTCCTCACAGGTTATATCGGATATATTACAATTAAGTTCCTAAACTTCACCATCGTACCTACTATCCTATGTGGGGCAATGGTTATGAGTTTAATCTATCTAATCATCATGATTTTCACAAAGCTCATTAGAAAAGGTGATGTACAAGGCCTTCCAGGAGTCGGTCAGTTTTTAGCGAAATTTATGTTTAGATAGCCCTCATATAATGAACTGAGTGACAAGATTTACTCACTCAGTTTTTTCTACCCCTGAACATATTGTCTATTTCTCATCAATTAAATCAATATAAAATGTAGAATTTTCAAAACTACATAACGACACCCTTGAAATATCATGAACCCCTTTTTCCTTTAATTCTTTCTTCAACCATTCTTCATCCTTATTGATTAGTGTTAAGTTTTCACTATTTATTCTCCCATCCAGGACAAGAGGAAGCGTAAATGATGGGGTAAGGTCCGCTTGTGATGACTGATTGCTCTTTTCAATCACAGACAAGCTCCCGGATACCTCTAGTATTGCATATTCAACATCAGATATTAGTGAAATATCCTTTTCACGTAGTTGCATAAGGAGATCATCTAAATTGTAACGTAGCTTTTTCATCGCTTTCTCATCAATCTTCCCTTTATTAATTAAAATGACTGGTTTTCCATCAACAAGATCCCTTATTTTCTTACTTTTTAGGGACCAATAGGCGGAAACAATCTGTACAACCATCAGAATAAGCATAGGAAGAATATTCCTAAATAATTTCTCGTCACTCTTCTCAATCGCAACAACTGCCAACTCAGCAATCATTATCGAAATGACTAAATCAAGTATACTAAGCTCACCAATTTCCCTTTTCCCCATGATGCGATAGATGATAGTCATTAAAACATATAGTAAAATCGTTCGAAATATAACAATAAAATATTCTTCCAACATTGCCACCTCTTTATAAGATTAGCTTGTACAGGACTTCTCAATTTAATCAAATAGAGTAAGAAATATTTTATGATTTTGCTTCTATTTTGCCATCCGCAGAATATGCTTGTACAAAGGAATTTTATCAAAAGAGAAAGGGGAGGTTTCCAATCGAAGAATCGAAGGCATTAGGGACTTCCGTTTTACATGGCCTTATAGCCATTTTCACATTGGCAATTGTTAGTAGTTTTATTTTCGCTCTTATATTGAGGTTTACTTCCTTACAAGAGTCTTCTGTTCAATATGTAATGACAGCCATTTCTTTTATTGCCCTCTTTACTGGAGGTTTCATTTCAGGTGGGAAAGGAAAACAAAGGGGATGGATGCTCGGCGGGATAACTGGTGCGATTTATACAATCATTATTTTTTTATTCCAATATCTCGGTTTTGATAAACTATTTAATCCTCAACAAATCGTATACTTTATTTGCTATATTCTCATTGCAATGATGGGTGGTATTTTAGGTGTAAACATGAGTTCAAAATCAACAAAATAGAAATTATGTAAAAATGAAAAAAGCTGTTTGAAGTAGTAAAACTACTTCAAACAGCTTTTTCATTCTTAAACGGTACCGGGAGCTGATTCAGTTACTTCACGAATCGCTTGACGGTCGTATGTAAGACGGCTTCCATCGCCACACTTGATAACGACTTTGTCCTCATCGATTGCATCTACAAAACCATGTAAACCACCGATTGTAACTACTTTATCGCCTTTTTTCAGACTATTCTGCATTTGATTAACCGCTTTTTGACGTTTTTGTTGTGGTCTGATTAAAAGGAAATAAAACAGCACAAACATAATGACTAACGGCCCAATAGTAGCTAAAATATCCATATTCTCTTTTCCCCTCCTTTCAAGTATTAGAAGTTTTTCGCGTTCGGCTTATTAAAACCATATTTCTCGAAAAATTCTTCTCTAAAGTCACCTAGACGATCCTCTCTGATTGCCTCTCTGACCTTTTCCATTAATTTTAACAGAAAATAAAGGTTATGATAAGTTGTAAGCCTTATTCCGAAAGTTTCGTCACATTTTATTAAGTGTCTTATATAGGCACGACTATAATTTCGACAAGTATAGCAATCGCAATTCTCATCTAGAGGACCAAAGTCACGTGCATACTTCGCATTTTTAACAACTAATCTTCCTTCGCTAGTCATTAATGTGCCATTTCTTGCAATCCTTGTTGGTAATACACAATCAAACATATCTACCCCACGAATCGCACCATCAATTAAGGAATCAGGTGAACCGACACCCATTAAGTAACGGGGCTTATGATTGGGCAGAAGTGGTGTTGTTTCTTCCAACACTCTATTCATTATATCCTTTGGTTCCCCAACTGATAACCCACCTATTGCATAGCCAGGAAAATCAAGTGAGACAAGGTCTTTCGCACTTTGAGCACGTAAATCATTATATTCGCCACCTTGAACAATACCAAATAAACCTTGGTCGTTTGGTCGTTCATGTGCTTCTAAACATCTCTCGGCCCACCTAGATGTTCGCTCAACAGATTTTTTCATATATTCATGTGTTGCTGGGAAAGGTGGACATTCATCAAATGCCATCATAATATCTGAGCCCAATGCGTTTTGTATTTGCATTGCCTTTTCAGGTGAAAGAAATAGTTTATCCCCATTCAAATGATTACGGAAATGGACACCCTCTTCTTCTATCTTTCTAAAATCACTGAGACTAAATACTTGGAATCCACCGGAATCAGTTAAAATAGCACGATCCCAATTCATGAATTGATGTAAGCCTCCCGCTTCCTTTATCAACTCATGTCCAGGTCGTAACCATAGATGATAAGTATTACTTAAAATTATTCCTGCCCCCATATTCACTAGATCTTCCGGAGACATTGTTTTCACCGTCGCTAGCGTACCTACTGGCATAAAAACAGGTGTTTCAAATGAGCCGTGAGGTGTGTGAACACGCCCAAGTCTCGCGCCTGTTTGTTTACATGTTTTTATCAATTCATAACGTATAGCTGTCATGACGTAACTCCTTTTCCATATCAAACTCTTTTATTTAATAAACATTGCATCTCCAAAACTAAAGAAACGATACCTTTCTTCTACTGCTTGCTTATATGCTTCAAGCACATTCTCACGACCAGCCAATGCACTAATAAGCATAATTAACGTTGATTTTGGTAGGTGAAAATTCGTGATCATACCATCAATCGCCTTAAATTCATACCCAGGGAAGATGAAGATATCAGTCCAACCACTTGACTCTTCAAAACGTCCGTTAAAAGCAGTAGCAATTGTTTCAAGTGTTCTTGTTGAAGTAGTACCAACACTGATGATTTTATGACCACTTTCCCGTATTTGGTTCAACGTTTGAGCTGTTTCTTTTGTCATTTGATAGAACTCTGCGTGCATTTCATGATGATCAATGTCATCTACATTTACTGGTCTGAACGTACCTAAACCCACATGAAGGGTAATGAAAAGAACCTCAATTCCACGAGCTTTAATTTCTTCTAATAGTTCTTCAGTAAAATGTAAACCAGCTGTAGGTGCTGCAGCAGAGCCATTCTCCTTTGCATAGACCGTTTGATAACGATCTCGATCCTCTAGTTGTTCTTTAATATAGGGTGGCAATGGCATTTCACCTAATTGCTCTAATACCTCGTAGAAAATCCCTTCATATTTGAACTTGAGAACACGTCCGCCATGGTCACTCTCTTCAAGGCATACCGCTTTCAGCTGACCATTACCAAAGATAATTTCTGTCCCTACTTTCACCCGTTTTGCTGGCTTTACAAGTGTTTCCCATTGATCATTTTCAAGCTGTTTCAACAGTAACACTTCTAATTTTGCTCCCGTTTCTTCTTTCATTCCAAAAAGTCGTGCTGGCAATACTCTTGTATCATTCAATACTAGTGCATCACCTGGCTGTAAATATTCTACAATATGTTTAAACACGTCATGACGGACCGCTCCCGTCTCCTTATCTAATACCATTAATCGGCTACTTGTTCTGTCTCTAAGCGGTGTTTGCGCAATTAATTCTTCTGGTAAATTAAAATCAAATAAATCTACTTTCATTTTGTCTCGTCTCCAACTTTTGAAAAATTTAACGTGACTTCCCAATAAAATAGACAATTAAGGAAAGTATCACACTAATAATAATTGACGTTACAATTGGGAAATAAACAGTTGTATTCCCTTTTCTAAATACAATATCTCCAGGGAGCTTTCCTAAATTGAAAAAATGCATAAGAAAGCCAATAACAAATAGAAGACCACCAATAATCATGAACCATTTTGGCAATTGGATGGCACCTCCATTTGAAAATGTTGATAAACAAGCTGTGTCGCAATTCTGCCCCTTGGTGTCCTTTGTAAGAAACCAATTTGTAATAAATAGGGTTCGTACACATCTTCTATCGTATGTGCTTCTTCTCCAATGGTTGCAGCAATCGTCTCTAACCCTACTGGACCACCGCGAAAGCGTTCAATCATGCCCCTTAGTAACTTATGATCAATATGATCTAATCCTAACCTATCGACCTGTAACATCTCTAATGCCTCATTTGCAAACTGTTGGTTTACTGCACCATCCCCTCGCACTTGAGCATAATCCCTTACTCTACGAAGCAATCGGTTTGCAATACGAGGGGTTCCTCTTGAGCGTCGAGCAATCTCATCTGCTGCTTCTCTGTCTATTTCTGTATCGAGAATCGCCGCTGTTCGTACAACGATTTCCTTTAGTTGTCCCTCATTATAATATTCCAGTCTACTCATAACCCCGAACCTATCCCTTAAAGGTGCAGATAAAGAGCCTGCTCTCGTTGTAGCACCAACTAAAGTAAAAGGGGGAAGATCCAGTCTGACGGAACGAGCACTTGGGCCTTTTCCAATCACGATATCAAGACAAAAATCCTCCATTGCCGGGTATAATACTTCTTCTATCGCCCTTGGCAAACGATGAATCTCATCTATAAATAATACATCACCAGGCTCAAGTGAAGTCAAGACAGCCGCTAAATCACCAGGCCGTTCAATGGCAGGCCCTGCTGTTGTCCGAATATTAACGCCCATTTCATTACTAATAATCGTTGCTAAAGTCGTTTTCCCTAGGCCTGGTGGTCCGTAAAGAAGAACATGATCCAATGTTTCATTACGCATTTTCGCTGCTTCGATGAAAATACGCAAATTCTCCTTTACCTGATCTTGGCCGATATACTGTGCTAAGGTTTGTGGACGTAAGCTATATTCAAATGAAGTATCTTGATGATCCGCTTCTCCTGATATAATACGCTCATCCATTTGTTAACCATCCTTCCATGCCTTGCCTTCTTTCTTACTTAAGCAGCTTTTGCAAAGCCAATTTAATATACTGATCGGTAGTTAATGTTTCAGCACTTAAATCTTTCGTTATTTTCTTTAATTCTTTATCAGAATAGCCGAGTGCCTTTAATGCCAGAAGAGCTTCATCTAATTCATGGTTTCGATCACTTTTTAATTGTTTCTCTTCTGTAAACAAGTTCGGTAACAAGTCTGGTACAATATCAACTAGTTTCCCTTTTAAATCAAGAATCATCTGCCTAGCCGTTTTTTTACCTACACCTGGGAACTTCACAAGAAAGGCCTCATCTTCATGCTCGATTGCATGAACAACCGCTTCTGGCTGACCTGTAGCAAGAACGGCCAGTGCACCTTTTGGACCAATACCAGTTACATTGAGCAATTTCATGAATAAAGCTTTTTCTTGTCGTGATGTAAAACCATATAGTGATTCAATATCTTCTCTGACATGATGATATGTATAAATTTTCACTTCTTGATCGGTCGTATATCTAAATGGGTTTGGTGTAATCACTTGGTACCCAATCCCATTATTTTCAACTACAATGTATTCTGGCCCGATGAAGTCAACACGACCAATAATATATTCAAACAAAATTTATTCTCTCCCTCTTTTGCATACCTCCCACCATTATACTACAAAATCGTCTTGAAGAAAAAAGGATATCTATTTACGCTACGACTATCATTACTTTTACCTGTTGACCTGAGAATAGTGGAATAACCATTGCAAATTAACTGCACAGGCTTGCAAGAAAATCGCCGCTTAGGGTATAAAAGAAAAAACCAGCCATTAAGACTGGTCTCCTTCCCGATCTTTCCCTACCAATACTTTCTTTAACTCATCTTGAACAGTGACATCAGCCATTGGAACTTTTGAGCGATAAGCGGAGCGTGAGATGAGATGCGCTGATACAGGTGCTGTTAAAAAAACAAAGAAAATGACTAATATTAATCGAATACTAAAGACACCTTCATGAACAAGAAAAAAGATTAAAGTACCTACAAGCGTAAATAACACACCAATCGTCGAACTCTTTGAAGCTGCATGAGACCTTGTATATACATCTGGTAAACGCAAAATACCGATTGCACTAAGAAAACTAAACAATGTCCCTATAATAATGAGAATTCCTGCTCCTAACTCACTTGTTACGGTCAGATTCAATGACTTTCCCCCTCTCTAGGAAACGCGCAAAGGCTATCGTACCAATAAACGATAAAATCCCCAGTAATAACATGACTGAAAAGAACGCACTCGTCCGCATGAATATAGAAATAATCGCTATCGCCGCAATAATATTTACTCCTATATTATCAAGCGCCTGCACGCGATCCGGAATAGACGGACCCTTAATAAGACGATATACTGCTGCTAAAATAGATAGGACAAGAAAACATAATGCAACTACTAATAAACTCTCAATCATCTTCCTGTCACCCTCTTAATAGACTTTTCGAATCGAACCTTGGACTTTAATAGCGATTCACTCGAAGTTGGGATATCAAGTCCATGAACATAAAACGTTTTGTTATCATTTCCTACCTCAACCACTACCGAACCTGGTGTTATACAAAGCAGAAAAGAAAGCAATGCTAATTCGATATCACCTTCTAATTCTGTCTCCAATGTGAAAATGCCTGGTCTAATATCTAGTTTTGGTTTAATTACTTGTTTCACAACCTCCATACTAGATGTAAATAGCTCATGAATAAACACTAACAAAAGACTAAGGATGTTCATAAAAGTAACGATATAAAAATTATCATCAAAAAATCTTCTTATTAAAAATAGAATAAATATCCCTACAATATAACCACTAAAAAAAGATAAAAAACTCCATTCATCCTGCAGAAACATCCACAACGCAGCAATGAATAAATTGACTAGTACTTGCATAGCCATGCTCGCTCACCGCCCTTTTCTATTAGAATGACATTAATCGCTATACCCTAGTAAAACGGCTTCAATATAAGAAGAAGGATTCATTAAAGATTCAACAGCTATATTCACGTAATCATATAATCCCTCTGCGCCTAATCCAAGTCCAATTGTTAACAAAACGAGTGTTACTATAGGAAACATGACACCTTTCGTACTGCTCTTTTCCATATCTTCTGATAGAATCGTTTCTCCCCAAAAGCTGTTCATAAATATCTTCATGACAGAAAAGAGCACCATCAAACTCGTTATTAATCCAATTGCCCCTAGCCAGTAATAGCCAACCGCAAAGGTTCCTTCTGTTATATATACTTTGCCGATAAAACCGCTTAATGGAGGAATACCCGCTATTGAAAGAGCAACAATAAAGAACATCCATCCTAGATAAGGGTGTGTCTTAATTAGACCACTAATATCATTCAGTTTACTTGTACCTACAAGAGCAATAATCACACCGCCGATAAGGAAAATAACTGCTTTAATCACCATATCGTGAATTAAATAATAGATTGAACCAGTTAATCCTTCATGTGTATACGTAGCTAAGCCTGCTAAAATAAATCCAACACCAACTATGACATTATATGTTAAAATCTTTTTAATATCATTAAAGGCAATGGCACCAATTGCACCGAGCAGCATAGTAATAGCTGCCATAATACCAATAATTAAATGTGTAACCTCTGGTTGATGATAAAAAATCAAAGTAAAGAATCTAAAGATCGCGTATATTCCTACTTTCGTAAGTAGCGCTGCAAAGATTGCCGCTACAGCTGTCGGAGGTGCACTATAAGATCCCGGTAACCAGAAGAATAAGAATAAACCCGCCTTTAAACTAAAGACAAATAAAAACATCATTGCCACTGCAGTAATAATCCCACTCTGCCCTACTTCTCCTACACGTTCTGCTAAATGAGCCATATTAATCGTCCCTGTTACTGAATATAAATATGCAACAGCTGCTAAAAATAGGAAAGATGCTAGAAGGTTGATTAACACATATTTGATAGACTCTCTTAATTGCTTCTTCTCTCCACCTAACGTGATTAATGCATAGGAGGAGATTAACATTACTTCAAAACACACGAATAAGTTAAAAACATCACCTGTAAGAAAAGATCCATTTACTCCTGTAATTAAGAATAGGAACAGCGGATAAAAGTAATGCCTTTCTCGATCCTCACCAATGGAACCAAAAGCAAAGACGAGACAAAGTAGACCAACAATACTTGTTGTCAATAATAGTAGTCCCGAGAACATATCCGCTACCATACTGACACCAAAAGGCGCTTCCCAACCACCTAATTGTAATGTTTGAATACCATTATATTTCACCTGGTAAATCAAAAATCCTGAAATAACTCCCGTAGCTATTAGCGTAAACACACTTAAAATCTTATGGAAAAGTATTTTCTGTCTAAATATGACCATCACTAAACCAATAATAAGAGGTACAATGATCGGCATAATGACTAAGTTATTCATTCTCGTCACCTCTCATTTCTGCAGTGTTATCCGTTCCCAGCTCTTGATAAGCTCGGTAACTTAACACGAGAAACAAGGCTGTCGTTGCGAAATTGATAACTATAGCAGTTAAAATAAGAGCTTGAGGAAGCGCATCCGTAAATGTAGTTGTATCTATCCCCAATAAAGGCGGACCACCACTTTTTAAGCCCCCCATGGTAAGAATAAGCAAATGAACACCATGACTGATAATTGAAGTTCCTAAAATAATTCTTATCAAGCTCTTCGTTAATATTAAATACGTACCAATTGTAAATAAGACACCAATTAAGATCGACATTAATGTTTCCATATTATCGATCCTCACTAATTGTCATAATAATAACCATTGCTGTTCCAATAACAGCTAATGCGACACCAACATCAAATAGTACTGCTGTAGCCAATTCAGTCTTCCCAAAAATCGGCAAATTGAAATAGTCGAAAGCTTGGAATAAAAATGGTTTATCGAATAAAATTCCACCCAAACCAGTAAAAACAGCGATAAGGACACCAACAGCCGTCAATACTTTAAAATCAAATGGAAAGTTAGCTCGGATTGAATCGATATCATATGTCAGAAACAAAAGCGTAAGGGCTGCAGCAAAGGCAAGTCCTCCAATAAATCCGCCACCTGGATTGTGGTGACCAGCTAAAAACAAATAAATCGCAAAGGTAAGAATAATGACCACCGCAACATTCGTTACTGCCCTTAAAATAATATCATTAGGCTTTTTCATTATTTCTCCCTCCTTGAAAACCGTAATTTAATCAGTGTATATACACTTAACGCTGTAATACATAACACAAAGATTTCTAACATCGTATCAATACCCCTGAAATCAACTAATATTGCATTTACGATATTCTTCGCTCCTGCTAATTCATATGAATCCTCATAATAACTTGCTATCGGTTCAAATATTTGTGTACCATTTGCCGAAAACGCGAATACTGTTACCACTGCACCAACCGCAATCGAGATAATTAAATTCAATGGCTTAAATGGCACACCCTTTTTATGCTTTTGCGTTTGCTCTTTGAATTTTGGTAAATGAAAAAAGCAAAGCAAGAATAAGGCTGTAGTGACCGTTTCTACTACTAGTTGAGTTAAAGCTAAATCTGGTGCTCTAAAAATGACGAAAAACAAGGATACTAAATAACCTAAAACACCTAGCGAAATAATAGCAGTCAACCTTGATTTCGCTAATAAAATTGTAAATGCAGCTACTAGCATGGAGAACATAATGGCTAACTCAAAAATGTTCACAGGGGCATCATTGGTCAAATCAATCGTAATAGAATTAGTAATGATTAAAGTACCACCAATTAATAAAACGAAGAATGTAAATATATAAGCAAGATAATCACGCGTGTATCCTGTCATATATTTATTTGTCATACTTGCTGCAATTCTTTGCGATGTTTCCAAGCTATTATTGTATAGGGCATTAATGGTTAAATTTTGTGGATAAAGACGATAAACTTTGGTCCACTTTTTCAACAATAGATACATGATTGTTCCTACGACAACGACGCCGATTGTCATATATAACTCGGCTGAAAATCCATGCCAAGCTGAAATATGAATATTCAGTACACCTTCTTCTATTAAAGAAGGAAGAATCGCTGATACGGCAGGAACTAATAATAAATCAGCAATTACATTAGGAAAGAAGAAAATAACAATAACCAATGAAGCAAGAATAATAGGTGAAATAAGCATGCCTATGGGAGCTTCATGCGCCTTCTTCTCTAAACGATCTGGTTTATATTTCCCTCTAAATGTCTTAAAGACAAGAATCATACTGTATATAAAGGTAAAAACACTCGCAACCCAAGCGATAATTGGAAACAATACACCTAATGTTTCCATATTAAATACATCCATTTCCGTTACTTTAACAACAGATGCAAAAAACATTTCCTTACTTAAAAACCCATTAAACGGTGGTAGACCTGCCATTGCAAATGAACCAATTAAGGCAACTGTAAATGTGATAGGCATAACAGTCATTAAACCACCTAGACGTCTAATATCACGCGTACCAGTTTCATGGTCAACGATACCCACTACCATAAATAAGGCACCTTTAAATGTAGAGTGATTAATCATATGAAATATAGCTGCTGTAATTGCCGCTGCATAAACAGCAGCTTCATTTCCGTAACCGAAATAAAGGGCAGCTGATCCAATCCCAAGCAAGCTCATAATCATTCCCAATTGACTGATGGTGGAATATGCCAGTAATCCTTTTAAATCAATTTGTTTCACAGCGTTGAATGAACCATACAATAGCGTAATTAATCCAACAATTGATATAATCCAAAACCATTCTGCTGTACCACCAAATATGGGAGTTAATCTTGCAACTAAATAAATTCCTGCTTTTACCATTGTTGCTGAATGCAAATAAGCACTAATTGGTGTAGGCGCCTCCATTGCATCAGGTAACCAAATACTAAAAGGAAACTGCGCTGATTTTGTAAAAGCACCTAGTAAAATTAATATCATAGCTGGCAAGAATAAATCATGAGCAATGATTGTCTCACTCATAGCAAACATTTCTCTAATGCTATACGTGTCCGTTATCATCGATAGCATAATAAAACCAGATAACATCGCTAAGCCACCAAAAATCGTAATTAACATTGATTTTTGAGCACCATATCTGGATTTTTCTCTCTCATACCAATAGGCAATTAATAAAAAGGAGGAGATACTCGTTAATTCCCAGAAAACATATAGAACAAGTATATTATCTGAGAATACAAGTCCTAGCATCGCTCCCATAAAAAGAAGGAGATACACATAAAAATTGTGAAGTGCTTCTTTTTCTTTTGATAAATAATAGATCGAATATAAGATAACGAGAGCACCAATACCCGTGATCAGTAATCCAAAAATCAAACTTAATCCATCTACATACATATCTAAATTAATACCAAACGAGGGGATCCATGGTATCGTTTCGTATATTGTTGCTCCTGAGGATATTTTAGGAATTAATTGAAGCAAATAAACGAATATAATAATAGGAATGAGAATAACAAACCAACCTGAATGCAATCTTTTATTGAAGTATTTATATAACAGCGGGACAAAAATCGCAAAAACAAATGGAATTAAAATCATGATGTGCAACATCGTCAACCGTAGTCCCTCCTCCTGAAATGACTGTGAATAGGTGAATATTAATGAAAAAAGCTTTTTAAAAATGGGGGTGACATACTTATTCTGTCTTATGTTAATTTATCCATTACATTAATGTTTTAATTAGGGGAAAATAATGTTTCTAACTATCTTGCCACATTTCAAAAATGGCAGAATTCATTAAATTTCATTTTTTAATTGACTGTTTCATTCGCATAGGATATAGTCATACATAGTTTATTGATATTAAATGTAAATTTTTATGAATTTCACATCTATTTCGAGGTGACAAAACATGAAAAAAATTAAAGGACGTATGGACGAAAGCATTTTAGTATGCGTCTATTATGGACCAAATGGTGAAAGACTTATTCAGCGTGGATGCAAGATTGCAAACATGATGGATTGCCCTTTATATATTTTAACGATTGACCCTAAGCCTTTTGATGATATGGATGCAGAGAAGTCTCATTATATTACGAAATGGCAGCAATTAGCTGAAATGCACAGTGCTGATGCTTTCATTTTAAAAGATAATGAAAGAAGACCTGTTTCCAAAGTTATTGCTGATGTCGCTCGCGAAAAAAATATAACACAAATCATTCTTGGGCAAACGGCTCAAAGCCGCTGGGAGCAAATTGCAAAAGGGTCTATTATTAACTCTCTACTAAGAGAAGTACCTTTTGTCGACCTGCATATTATCTCAGTATCACGATCATTAAAAGATGAAGAAGGTCATTTTGAAAAAGGTGTTCGCGCTTATCTCATTAAGGACGGGGACCATTATCGACTTACTTTCAAATATTCTAATGATGTAGAATATGAAGGTATATTCTTCAAAGATCTCGGTACCGATTTTAATAATGGTGTGTTTAAGTTCATGAAAGATAAAAAAACACTGCAGGTTGAATGTACAGATGATGTCATAAAAGATTTCAAAAACGTTGATATGGCTCCTGAATTTGACGAGGAAGATGAAAAATAAAACTTTCTTTCCTCTTAACGCCTCCCATTATATGGAGGTGTTTTTTTATAAATTGACATCTACTTTTATTAGCTTTTTATCGAATTTATCAATCCCAATATACCTTAACGTTTCAGCTGGCGTATTGTGATTGTATATATTCATTAGAATGGAAATGGCAATCCCTTTCCGATAGGCATGATAACCAAAAGTTTTTCTTAAAGTATGCGTACCGATTTTCCCTTGTACACCAACCTTTTTTGCCGCTTGGTTAATGATACGATAAGCTTGTTGCCTCGTAATAGGTTGTTTGTTCTTTTTAGATTTAAATAAATAATCGTTGTCATTTAATTTAAATAACTTCATATAAGAAGCAAGTTCTTTCAAAATGCTGTTATTTAAATAAAATGCACGAGAGTCACCATTCTTTTCATCCTTAATATATAAAAATTCTTTTAAGCCCTCTTCCTCCCATAAATCTTTAACCTTTAAAAATAATAAATCACTCACTCTTATCCCTGTATTAATCCCTAAGACAAACAGGAGTACATCCCTTTGTGAATGCAATCTTAATTCTGATTTAATTTTGTTAATGTCTTCTATATCCTTAATCGGATCCACAAACTCCACAGGATTTCCTCCTAGAAATTTTAATGTAACTTAATTGTATGTTATCAAAAATTAAGTTACATTACAACTTGTAAGTATACCGTTTAGCCCATTTATTTATATTTTTAAAATTGCTACCATTCTTGATTTTCCTCACTCCAAGAAAAAATAAACTTTTACTCATTCAAAATAGCGACCTTTAAAAGGTCGCTACAGTTCATTTATAAAGAATAGCCGCTAAAAGATTTTAAAACTTCCATGTAATCATTCTTTGACTTAATTGGAATCCCTTGTTTCAACTGCTCGCATTTTTTACTTTCAAGCTTTCCTAAATCAATAGAAAAAAATGATTGAATAATTTGTGCCTTTCTAGGTTTCCCATTAAAAATGGTGAGTACACCATCTTCAGTAATGCCAAAATATCCATTTGCTTTTAATAATGGCGAAATATCATTTACTTGTTGACGAAAAACCATTTCTCCTTTTTTCATATCCATTAATTGCCACTCATCATATTTTGCCCATAAATCTTCAAATGACCATATCGTTTCGCGCACTCGTTCCTGACTAATTTCTCCATCAATATATTCTCTTTCTAAAATAATATCTATTTGTTCTGGTTTAATTTCTTTATTTGTTTGGTTTTCATTCCCACGACTTACAGCTTGGACGCTATTATGAATACTAAAGGGAAAAGTGATGAGTAAGATAATTAAGGTTATCGCACTTAATTTCTTCATTATTGCCCCTCCTTCACCAAGTATATCCACCTCTTCATATTATTTATTTTCTCCACTTTTTTCTTCCTTATACGCATACTCCCCATTGAGCTTATTCACAGGTCTAAAATCAAATAACAAACATTATGTATATCATCTAACTCCATAAAAAATGCACGAACAAATTTATACTCCAAACTTGTTCGTGCTTCATTTATATTGATTACTTTGAATAAAAGACTTCATCAATATTCTCATTTATTTTTTCCATTGGGAGACCTGCTTTTACATCATTATTAATTGTATTTAGGCGAAAGAATTGACTTTCGTTCGTAATAATTCTCACTTTTCTCTCTCCAACAAAGGATTTTACCTTTGAAAAAACCTCTTGTTCAACTTGCTTTTCATCGGCATCTTTATTTAATCTTAAAGCAATTACTAACTTCCCGTCATGCTCTGCCGCTCTCGCTTCTTTTACTTGCTCTACTTCTTCTGCACCATGGATAACTTTTTCAATTAATTCTCCTTCATAAGATTGATAATAGTTAGACCTCGGTACATGATTATACTCAATATGGCCATTATAATTGACATCTGTTTTGCTGAATTTCCCATCTCTTGTTGTATCCGTTTCATCTCCTAGAGAATGATCCATCCACTCTGTTACTGCACCATCATCATCATTTAATAGCTTAAATTTTGATTTTTGATTATGCTGTTCATTCGTATAATAACCCATAGGTACCGTCCCGTTCCGGTTCTCATCTGTCGTCTCACTCGCATCGTTATTCGTACCACAGGCAGCTAAACTCATCGACATCACAACAGCAAAAGGGACAAATAGACTCTTCTTTTGCATTTAACATACCCCCCACTGGTAATATTAGAGATTTTTCATCTCTTTACTATTTTGCAAAAAACAAGGGGCAGTCATACAAATTAGATTTATCCATCTATTCTTTTTTTCAGCTCTTCCACAAATAATTTCCTTTTCTGAAATTGATCAATGGTTAAGGATAATAATGGTCGCATTTTCTTTGGATAAATATAGGTTCGCTCCCGAATACACCTGTTCCATTCCCGAAAGACATCAGTTGGATAAGAAAGAGCGTACAAAGATTGGTTACTAGTAGTGAGTTCCTTTAATTGAGGGAACTTTTCCATTTCATTTATCTCCCAATCAAGCGTTGGCAAAATTCTGTTTGCATACTGTAAATAATCATATTCCTTTTGGCCAATGGATATTAAGTCAAAATCAATTAAAAATAATTGGTTACTATCATCGCGAATAAAATTATGATGAGCCACATCACCGTGAAGTATCACTTCATTCGCCTCTTTTGTATGCTCTTTTTCCCCCATACCAGATAAAGACCAATCTGCCCATGCTAAATATTCAGCCATTATCTCTTTTGGTATAAAATACTTTAAAATACTTTCATTTTTTTTGAATTGCACAGTCCGAATTCTCCATTTATCTTGCTGGTGGTGGGGAGGCAATAATGTAACATAACGATCCTTTAATTTTTTTGAGACATGATGAAATTTGTCAATGAGATCTAACCCTTCTTTACGGTTGGTTTCGTTTTGGTAAGTAAAAGACTGTTCAGAAGGGAGGATATAAAATAAACATCCAAAATAAATTCCATCAAAAAATAACGGTGGATCCTTTGCTAAAGGAAGAAAGGAATAAGTATGAACAAATCCCTCCTTTATTAATGAAGAGGTAAATGTTTCTTGAAGCTTAAACTTATGATACGAATGAAACCCTTTTAATATAAATGGTGTGTGGTTTGTTTCTACTTTAAATACATTTTGCCTGATTTGATTGATTTCCAATATGGTCCATGGTATTTGCTTTTGTAAATAGGAGAGGAGACGACTATGATGATCGTCTCCTTTAACATTATCCTTCGAAGTCACTGCTTTCATCATAGCCTCTTGGCATTCCAAACGGTTGTGCACCACCCATTGGTGCATACCCATATGGGGAACCATGGTGTGGCATCGGACTATAAGGATAGCCAAAACCTTGATTCATCGGTGCTTGATATTGAGGGCCACCACACCCACAATCTTGTGTTCCTGCTACAGTTGGAGGCATTGGCATTTGACTTTGGCTAGGACTTAACGGCATCTGGCTTTGACTTGGACTTAACGGTAATTGTTCTCCTGACTCACTCATACCTTGCACCTGTGGATAGAACGGCATTACACCATGATGATGCATCATATGATGTGGCGGGCATGGCGGTGGACATGGTGGCGGGCATGGATAGCAAGGCTGCTGCATCGCCGGCATCATATAAGTCGGTTGTAGCGGTAATTGCTGATCATACGCTCCTCCTACTTGTGGTGGAAGCTGTGCTTGTTGATCATAGGCACCACTCACTTGCGGCGGGAGTTGTGCTTGCTGATCGTACATACCTCCTACTTGCGGCGGGAGCTGTGCTTGTTGATCATAGGCACTGCCCACTTGCGGCGGGAGCTGTGCTTGTTGATCGTAGGCACCGCCCACTTGCGGCGGGAGCTGTGCTTGCTGATCGTACATCCCTCCTACTTGCGGTGGGAGTTGTGCTTGCTGATCGTACATCCCTCCTACTTGTGGCGACAGTTGTGCCTGTTGTTGATTTTGATATGGTGACATATATGAAGAACTTTCTTCATGATAATTCGGACTCTCTACACCCGCTACCATACCTTGTTGCTGATAAGGGTTATAAGCACCTTGATTTTGTGGATAATAAGGCTGTTGCATGCCAGGTTGGAACATATTAGGGTTGTAAGGATACATAAGTTGATCATAACCTCCTTGAATTTGCTCCTTCCCTTTAATAGAAGGAGATTGTGATGACTCAGTCGACTTAGGTAAGATATTGGTTGGTTTTGGTGGTAGTTGCGGCATAGGTTTCAACGGTTTCTGTTCTTGAACAGGTTTTAATGGCTTTTGTTCTTGAACAGGCTTTAACGGCTTTTGCTCTTGAATAGGCTTTAACGGCTTTTGCTCTTGAACAGGTTTTAATGGCTTTTGCTCTTGAACAGGCTTTAATGGCTTTTGCTCTTGAACAGGTTTTAATGGCTTTTGTTCTTGAACAGGTTTTAATGGCTTTTGTTCTTGAACAGGTTTTAATGGCTTTTGTTCTTGAACAGGTTTTAAAGGTTTTTGTTTTTCGAAATTCATCATATAGTAGTTGTTTATATCGATATCCGGCAGGATTTGTTTAGGCATTTTAGGTTTATACGGTTTTTTCACTTCTTTTTTTACTGCTTCTTTCTTTACTTCTTCCTTCTTTACCTGTTCTTTTGGCATCTCTTTTGGCATTTCTTTTTTAGAGCCTACGTTAATCTTTGTTCCTGATAGGGGTGCTTCCTTCTTAATCATCCCACTTGCGCCTGGTACTTTAATTTTCATACCCGGCATAATCATATCAGGGTTACTTAACTGAGTATTCATCTTTTTAAGCTCTTCGAAATTCACGCCGTACTTCTTCGCAATCTTCCATAGGGTATCACCCTTTTGAACGATATGGATTTTCACGCTGGTTCCCTCCTATACAAAACAAACTTTCATTGATGAGAGCTTTATACCATCAATGATTATAACGAATCGGGATAAAAAGTAGCTGCCTAACACCTATAAATAGGTGCGGGCTCATACCTACTTCTCGACGAGTCCATATATTCTATGAAGGAATGGGCAAATTGCTAATAATCTTCAAAAAAACTTATGCAGAAATCATGAAAATTATGATAAACATTATAGGAAAGCACAAAAAAAAGGATTTTTTTAATGAAAATTCTGAACAGACTTATGAAAATGATTTTTTGTCCACAGAAACATCTATTAATTAATTTACCCATAAAAAAACTACCTAATGAAAGGTAGCCTTATTTCAATTTATTTTATCACCAACATGCGTGCTAAAGCTTGTTTTGCTCCTACAGCGATTTGATCATCAACCTTGATTTGATTTATGGGTTCGCCTTTCTCCAACATTTCTAAATTCCATGCCAAATGCATTAAATCAATGCGATTCATTGTCATACATGGACACATATGTGGATTTAATGAAACAATTTGTTTATCTGGATGTGATTGAATGAGACGATTGACTAAGTTCATTTCAGTGCCAATTGCCCACTGAGAACCTGGCTCACTCTTTTCTATTGCCTGAATAATATCATTCGTAGAACCATCCATATCAGACCGCTCAACAACTTCTCTTCTACACTCAGGATGAACAATTATTTTCATTTCTGGTCTGTTTTTTCGTATATCTTCGATGTTCCTTACTGTAAAATTCTCGTGAACTGAGCAATGACCTTTCCATAAAATCACTTTGACCTGCTCATTTCCTCCCTCAAATTCTAATCTATGTTGAATCGGATCCCAGACTGCCATTTCATCTAAAGAAATACCTAACTTATAGGCTGTATTTCTGCCAAGATGTTGATCCGGCAAGAACAAAATCCTTTCCTTTTGTTGGAGCGCCCATTTTACCATTTCTTCTGCATTAGAAGAAGTAACGGTTGCCCCACCATGTTCACCTACAAATGATTTGATGGCAGCTGTTGAATTTACATAAGTAAGCGGTAAAATGGTCTCCCCAAATCGTTCAGTTAATAGATGCCATCCTCTTTCTGTTTGATGGATATTAGCCATATCAGCCATGGAACAGCCCGCTCTCATATCCGGTAAATAGACTTTTTGATTTTTAGTTGTTAGGATATCGGCTGTTTCTGCCATAAAATGTACACCGCAAAACACGATAAACTCAGCTCGGGTATTCTGCGCACAAAATTGTGCTAATTTTAATGAATCACCTGTACTATCAGCAAATTGTATCACTTCATCTTTTTGATAATGGTGCCCTGGAATATACAGCTTGTCTCCAAATGTATCCTTCACGCGACGCACAATATTTTCTAACTGCACATTAGATAAAGAACGGTATTTTTCTGGTAAAATCGTTTGTTTTTCAATCGTGTCAAATAGATTCATTTCGTTTCTCCTTCTCGATCACAGACATTCTCACACTAATATCAAGTGCGGCAACAGAATGTGTTAAAGCACCAATTGAAATATAGTCAACACCTGTTTGCCCATACTTATGAAGTTCCTCTAAACCGATACCTCCTGAAGCCTCGGTTATAACACCTTTCGGCACATAAGTTATCCAATCTTCTATTTCTCTAGGTGTACAATTATCAAACATAATGACATCTACGCCAGCAGCAATCGCTTCATTCAATTGCGCTATACTCTCAATTTCGACCTCTATCTTAACCATATGACCAATCTTTGACTTCACACTTTCTACTGCTTTACTTATCGAGCCTGCAAAGCTTATATGATTATCTTTAATCATAACCGCATCATATAACCCGTAGCGGTGATTATAACCACCACCTGTTCGAACTGCATATTTCTCAAGCATCCTTAATCCAGGTGTTGTTTTTCTTGTATCGACAATGCGTGTATGTGTGCTATTTAATAAATCAACCGCTTTCTTTGTTTTCGTTGCGACTGCACACATTCGTTGCACCAAATTTAAAATTACACGTTCTCCCTTTAAAAGTGCTGAGATTGGTCCATACACTTTAAGCAAGACTTCTCCTTGATTAAACCACTCACCTTCCTGTTTGAAGAATTCAAAATGGCATTCATTAGATAACATGGGGAAGCCTACTGTTATGACCTCTCTACCGCAAAACACACCTCTATCCTTCGCTAGAAAAGTAATTGCACCTCTTTCGTGTTCTCCAAAGATCAATTCTGTCGTTAAATCTCTTTCACCAATATCTTCAATGAAGTAATGCTCTAATTGTTTGCGAAGTTTCAATGTATTCATCATGATCACCTTTCTTTTCATGCTTAATTTCTTGTTTCAACCATTCTTCCATTTCAATAGGAAAGTCCTCACGAAAATGTCCCCCTCTACTTTCATTCCGTTTAAGGGCTGATTTCGTAATGCATCTTGATATTTCCATCATAAAAACGATTTCAATTTCCTCTTGTGATAAATAATCTAATGATTGCGGGAGATGAAAATGATTGAGATAACGTAACTGATCTTGTAAGTTGGCCTTATTCCTTACTATGCCAACATATTCCATCATTCGATTTTGAATATCTTCTTTTGCAGGTAATCTTCCTTGGATATTCTCTTTCTTAATTTCAAAACGATAATCCCTTCTTTTACCTACGTCATAATCCTTACTCTTATTTATTTGCTGAGCCACTTTTTTACCAAAATACAAACCTTCTAAAAGAGAGTTACTAGCTAAACGATTGGCACCATGCACGCCCGTCCTTGCCACTTCCCCAATTGCATAAAGATGAGCAATACTTGTTTCGCCACTATCATTGGTCTTGACCCCACCCATAAGAAAGTGGGCACCAGGCGATACTGGTATTAATTGATTTTCAACAATAACGCCATTGGCTTCACATAATTTACTAATAGTCGGAAATCGAGTAGTGAATCGTGCCACCTGCTGGATATTTAAATAAACTTTTCTACCTTGCTTCATAGCTTGATAAATTTCTTGAGCGACAATATGCCTCGGAGCCAAATCCTCAAGTGGGTGAATACCCTTCATTATCGGAATTCCTTGTTCATCAACTAAAACGCCACCTTCCCCACGAACAGCTTCAGAAATAAGACCTTTCGTTTCACCATCCACGTATAATAAAGTCGGATGGAATTGAATAAATTCAAGATCCGTTAATATAGCCCCTGCCCGATGTGCAAGAGCTAAACCATCACCGGTAACAACAGGGCTATTAGATGTATATTGAAACAGCTGACCACACCCACCAGTTGCTAAAACCACATGTTTGGCGAAAATGATATGGGTTTCGTCTTCTTTTTTTACTTTTACGCCATAGCAAATTTTTCGTTTAACGAGGAGCTCATAAACAAATGCATTTGTTATTACTTCAATATGTCTAGGTAATTGACTGATCATAAAATCAACAAGATGCTTCCCCGTCGCA
Organism: Cytobacillus kochii; assembly: GCF_044790165.1. NCBI lineage: Bacteria > Bacillati > Bacillota > Bacilli > Caryophanales > Bacillaceae > Cytobacillus > Cytobacillus kochii. The sequence goes on from NZ_CP085254.1 coordinate 3,277,595, forward strand.
TCGCCGCCACTATGCACAATTCTTTTTTTACAATGCGCTCCTTCTAACCCAAGTGATAATTCCCCGTTTGTATTCTCATCAAATGGAAAGCCTTGTGCACTTAACTCATGAATTAAATCAGGCGCCTCCTTTGTTAAAGCTTCCACAACCTGTTCCTCATTGTGATAGCGTCCAGCATTCAAAGTATCTTGTAGATGGAATGCCCAATCATCCTCTTTACTGAGCGAAGCAGCAACCCCTCCTTGTGCTAAATAAGAATTACTACTTCTGATATCTGACTTTGTGATAATTATCACATGCAAATCATTACGTATTTTTTGTGCTAATTGAAGAGCAGCTAGACCACTCCCAATAATAACCACATCTAAACTTTTCATTGTGATCCTCCTGACAGTAAACTATTCAGGTTAAATTAACATATGTCTTGACACCTATATTTACACAGATTTAAACTGATGACAAGAGTTTTTAACAATATTTATTTCTCCTTCTATCAAAAACAAAGGAATGAAGCCATTTATGATTTACTTAGACTATGCCGCCACCTGCCCCTTATCAAAAGAAGCGGCAGATGCATATGTAAGAACTGCTACTGAATTCTATGGAAACACAGAAAGCTTTCATGATATAGGCAGTCGGGCACATGATTTACTAGAACAATGCCGTTTGACACTAGCTTCTTTTCTACATGTACCGAGTAGTGGAATTTATTTTACAAGTGGAGGGACGGAAAGTAACCTTATTTGTATCCGATCTCTTTTAACCTTAACGGATACAAAAGGACATATTATTACCACTTTAGCTGAGCACTCTTCTATTTCTAACTTTTTATCTATACTTGAAGATAATGGTTATGAGGTGACTTATCTACCATTTGATCATAATGGTCAAATTGATTGTAAGCAATTCGCGGCCGCTATTAGGCCAGATACCATTCTTGCTATTATTCAACATGCCAATAGTGAACTTGGTTCAATCCAACCAATCGAGGAAGTAAGCGCATTATGTAAAATTCATCAAATCTTCCTTCATTGTGACTGTGTCCATTCCTTTACGAAAGTAGATATCACTCATATGAGCCAAGCCGTTGATAGTCTTGCTATATCTGCCCATAAATTTTACGGACCAAAAGGAGCAGGTTTAGCCTATATACATCCTGCACATCCCATTCGTGGCTTACTACCTAATACTTCACATGAAAAGGGATTGAGGCCAGGTACAGTCAATCTACCAGCTATAGTCGCTATGACAATAGCTGCAGATGAAAGCATGAAAACATGGAAACAAACAAGAACGCACGCACAAATCCTTCGCGAAGCTTTCATCACTCATTGTGCCCATTTTGACTCTATTATTTATGAGGCACCAAGAGAAAGACAAATCCCATCTACTATAGGGATGCGAATACCTGGAATTGAAGGACAGTATGTGATGTTAGAAGCGAACCGCAAAGGCTTTTGCATTGCTACTGGCAGTGCTTGTGCGACCAATGCGCAAATGCCATCCACAGCTATGTCTGCCATCGGGGTTAATGGAAAAGCAGCGAAAGAATTTTTCAGAATATCTACTGGAACAGAAACCTCGAAAGAACAATTAATCGCACTTGCCGAATTTCTAGCAACATTAAAGGAAAGCATGGGATAACTTTATTTATACTGGATTCCTATGGTAAAATTATTGATTATGGTTATAGTAGAGGGGATTAAGAATGAGCGAACAAAAAAAGGTGCTTGGAGAAGACAGACGGATGAAACTACTCCAATTATTGAAGGAAAGTGAAGAGCCTATTACAGGTAGTGAACTAGCAGCAAAATACCATGTTAGCAGACAAGTAATCGTTGGTGATATTACACTGTTAAAAGCAAGAAATGAACCAATTATTGCCACAAGTCAAGGATACTTAAGATTAAATCATACTTCACCACATCCGGTAGCTACAAGAACAATAGCTAGTAACCATTCACCTGAACAAACAGAAGAAGAGTTAAACTTACTTGTTGATCATGGCGTCACCGTAAAAGATGTCACCATCGAGCATCCAGTATATGGTGATTTGACAGCATCTATTATGGTTTCTGACCGCAAAGAAGTAAAACAGTTTATGAAGAAAATTCATTCTACTCAATCTAGTTATTTATCAGAATTAACAGGTGGGATTCATTTACACACGATTACGAGCAGCAGTGAAGCAAAGCTTGATGAAGCAGAAGAGGCATTGAAAAAATCAGGATTTCTTATCGAAATAGATACATAATACTTGCTAGGAAATGGTACTTTATAAAAAGAAAGTAGAGCATGCACTCTACTTTCTTTTTTGTTATTTGTGAGTCAATTCTTCTATCTTCCCGAGTTGATATGAAGGATAACTACCTAAAATTTGCACTTTGCAACCTAAAGCCTCTAATTCCGCTTTCACGCCTGGAATAAGCACATCATCTATTTTCTGGTCGATATCAATAATAAAGAAATAATTCCCTAATCCTGTTTTCATTGGTCTTGACTCGATTTTTGATAAATTTAAATTTCTCCATGAAAAGGCAGATAGCACTTGGTGAAGGGCCCCAGCACGATCATCAGGTAACGAGACCATTACAGTTGTCTTATATCCTTTTGACTTCTGCGCTGTCTTGAGGTGACAATCTTGCTTTGCCACTACAATAAACCGTGTATGATTATGTGAATAATCATGAATATCTTTGTGAGCTATGGTTAATTGATATTCTTCTGCTGCTAAAGCATTGGCTATTGCAGCAACCTTTTCGTCAGGATGTTCACTTACATATTTTGCAGCTGCAGCCGTTGATGTCATATTAACAAGTTCAACATCTTTTAAAGTCGAATGTAGGAACCGATGGCATTGTGCAATCGCATGAGAATGACTATATACCGTTTGAATATCTTCTAGTTTTTGGCTAGGGTGAATAAGTAAATGTTGTCTAATAGGGATGGTCATTTCACCCACAATTGGGTGAAGTGCCTCATGAACTAAATAATCTAAAGTAATATTAACTGATCCTTCTAAAGCATTTTCAATTGGTACAACAGCTAAATCAATTTCATCATTTGCTAAAGAATCTAAACAAGCAGGAATGGTCGCTTGTGGAATTGCTCTATCTTCTGGAAATAACCCGCGAACGGCTATATCTGTAAAAGTAGCAACTGGTCCTAAGAAGCCTATTTTTTTCATTGTGAACACCTTTCATCAGTAGCTTCATTCTATGTAGCCACAACAAATTTGAATTATGAAAAAACTCATTATACTATACTTTAACACTTTAGTTTATGGATGTAAAAGAGGTTTTTTATCTTTTTTATAAGATATCTTTCTTTTTAAAATCGAGATCGTTTATATGAACTGTCGATGCGTAAACCTATACGTTTTGACTTGCCTATTATTTCATTGCCTCTGACTCGTTTCTACATGTACGTTTGAAACTTCACCAGTTTATTTTACTAAGCTGTTCGAGTAATTCATTTTAGGTATAATAATCCCCTTATTAAAATGAATAAGACGCAAGAGTTTTTAACTCATGCGCCTGAACTTAATACTTCTACTTTATCTACAAATTCTAGTTTCCTTAAATCGGATAATAAATGATCGATTCCTACCGCCATATCAGCAACATTTAGTGATAAGGTGACATTGGCACGACCTAAAATCGGAATGGTTTGATGGATGGTTAATACATTACAACCTGATCCAGCCACAATACTTAATAATTGTGACAATGTGCCCGACCGATCCTCCAAATGAAAAAACAATGTAATAATTCTTTCCTTCACGATTGTATGAAAAGGAAAAACAGTATCGCGATATTTATAAAATGCGCTGCGACTCAAATCTACCTTATGGACAGCGTCCCAGACAGACTCTGCTTTTCCCCTTTCAATCATTTCTTTTGCATCCAAAGTCTTTTTCATAGCCTCAGGCAATACATCTTCTCGGACAAGGAAGAATTTTTTATCTAATTTATCCTGTTTCATCTTTCACCTCATTGAAATTTTAAGGTTAGTCAATAAATTCAAATTCATAATCTAATAACTTGACGATATCCCCGTCTTTTGCACCTTTTTCGCGTAATGCTTCATCTACACCCATGCCTCTTAATTGACGGGCGAAACGTCTAACCGATTCATCTCTGCTAAAATCAGTCATCTTAAATAATTTCTCAACTGCATCACCAGACACAATAAAGTCACCAGCTGAATCTCTTGTAATCGTAAATTCTACTTGATCTGCTTCATGTTTATAAAGTACACGGTGAACACCTGTATCCTCTTCTTCATGTTCAAGTGGGAATTCTGGTGTTTCTTCTACCTTATCTGCAATCGCAAATAATAGCTCACGTAGACCAGATCTTGTAACAGCAGAGATCGGGAAAATTGGATACTCCTCTTCAAGTTGCTCCTTAAATGCCGCTAAGTGTTCTTCTGCATCAGGCATGTCCATCTTGTTAGCTACAATAATTTGTGGACGTTCTGTTAAACGTAAATTATATTCCTGTAATTCATTATTGATTGTCACATAATCTTCGTAAGGATCTCTGCCTTCCATTCCTGACATATCAATCACATGAACAATTACTCGTGTACGTTCAATATGTCTTAAAAATTGATGTCCAAGGCCAACTCCAGAATGAGCACCTTCAATTAACCCAGGTAAATCAGCCATGACAAAACTACGATTATCTTCTGTTTCTACCATACCCAAATTAGGAACGATTGTCGTAAAATGATACGCGCCAATTTTCGGCCTAGCAGCAGAAACGACAGAAAGTAAAGTCGACTTACCAACACTTGGGAATCCAACTAGCCCAACATCTGCAAGCAATTTCAACTCAAGCATAACTTCTCTATCTTGACCTGGCTCTCCATGTTCTGATAATTCCGGTGCAGGATTGGCAGGTGTAGCGAACCTTGAATTTCCACGACCTCCACGGCCACCTTTTGCTATGATTGCCTGTTGGCCATGCTCAGTTAAATCTGCAATTACTTCACCAGTCTCAGCATCTGTAACCACAGTTCCCGGCGGTACTTTTATAATCATGTCCTTCGAGTTTCTGCCATGCTGATTTTTAGACATTCCGTGCTCACCACGTTCCGCTTTGAAATGTCGTTTATATCTAAAATCCATTAGCGTTCTTAAACCTTCTTCAACAATAAAGACAACATTCGCGCCCTTACCACCGTCCCCACCAGCTGGACCGCCTTTAGGAACATATTTTTCACGACGAAAGGCTACCATTCCGTTCCCACCGTCGCCACCTTTTACATACACCTTGACCTGATCGACAAACATAAGATCTATTTCCTCCTATTCAAAAGATGCACATGAATATGAACACCCATGACTCTCGCTGTTTATAATATCTTTTACTGACTAGCTTTTTACTATTAAATAAATCCACTTTACTTCTCTTCAAAAAGAACAAAGAAATCAAATGATATTTCATCTTCTGTTAAGCGCCTCACTGTAAGCCCCATACTTGTTGATTGCTCTAGTAAAAATAAGCGAATCTGCTGCATATAAGTAATTGTTCCACTAAAATCAAAAAAGAAACGGACACCCTGCTTTTCTGGATTAATTGATATAGATAAATGATTATCAGCAAATGGCTGTACAGCATCATTTAAGCAAGAGAAAAAAGATCTTGTCCAATCAGTTAAACTTTTATCATCCAGTTGATCACATTTGAATACTTCATAAACGTCATACTCTAATTGAAATTTTGGATTTCGCCAATTGTACGTAAATAAAAGTGAAGCAAATTGAGGCATTTGTAGGTTTGATAACTTTGCCTCTTGTTGCGCTTCCACAACAATTTCATCAATAATTTCTTTTGCCCGTTCCACCTTATTTAAGCTTAAATTGCCTTTAATTAGTTGTATTTTATTTAACCAATCATGCCTTGCATGACGTAGCACTTCAACAATATCCCAATCTTTTTCCATAATTGACTCCTACATCTTCTTTTATGGTCCTCAGCCATTACATTGATATGGTGTTAGTATAACAAAAAAAACCCATAGCCGTATGTACCTTAGCAAAAAGAAAGGTAAGAATTTTTAAATCTGCCCCTATATTTAAGGTTCCATCAATAGAATTGCATAAAAAGTAGCGGACTTTTATCAAAAGAGGACAGTTTGAGGAGAATATATGTGGGATGAATGACATGAAGAGAACTCTAACCATTAATGGTTAGAGTTCTCCACTCAATCTTATGCTTCTTGAGCTGCAGGGTATACGCTAACTTGCTTACGGTCACGTCCAAGACGCTCAAATTTTACAACTCCGTCCACTTTCGCGAAAAGAGTATCGTCTCCACCTTTACCCACGTTTACACCTGGGTAAATTTTCGTACCGCGTTGACGGTAAAGAATAGAACCACCAGTAACGAATTGACCATCTGCACGCTTAGCACCTAAGCGCTTAGAGATTGAGTCACGTCCGTTCTTTGTAGAACCTACTCCTTTTTTAGATGCGAACAACTGAAGATCTAATTTTAATAGCATGAAATCCACCTCCTACTGTTTGAAGGTTATTTTTATATTTTCCGGATAGTTCTCAACGATCGTTTGCAATGAGACAACCATTCCCTCGAGCAATAATTGGACTTTTTCTTCTATATCTTGAGCAAGATCGCTCGGAAGAATACAGGATAATAGTCCAGATTCCATTTGAATATGCGGGGTAACTCCCGCTAACTGATGGATGCTATTAACGCACCCAACTGAAACAGCTGATACACCTGCACAGACAATGTCCTCACCATTATTAGCAAACAGGGCATGACCACTTATTTCAAATGATTGTATGAGTCCAGAACGATTACGATGAATGCTTACATCAATCATCAATCATCAACCTTATGCGTTGATTTTATCAATCACAACTTTAGTGTACGGTTGACGGTGACCTTGTTTCTTATGATAGTTTTTCTTTGCTTTGTATTTGAATACAGTGATTTTCTTCGCACGACCTTGTTTTTCAACTTTAGCCGTAACTGAAGCACCATCAACAACTGGGCTTCCAACTTTCACACTGTCTCCACCTACGAAAAGAACCTTTTCAAAAGTAACTGTTTCGCCTGCTTCTGCGTTAAGCTTTTCGATGTAGATTGTTTGACCTTCTTCTACACGGATTTGCTTACCACCAGTTTCAATAATTGCGTACATAACTGCACCTCCTCTTAAGACTAAGACTCGCCATCCCAGGTGTCCTGCCAAAGCAGAAGCTTAATGACCTTTTCTGCGCGGTTGTAGCATGGGCGCTACAAACATAACATCAAAATGTTATCATACACATACTGTACTGTCAATACGATTACACTTGCATTTCTTTCAAAGGACCAAATCTTTTTATATGATAGCTTGGTTTTGGGCGATCAATGAAATCGAAAACAATGTGTTTCGCACAGCTTTCTTCTAATTGCTGTAACTCCTCTTTAGTGTATACAGCCACGACATCCCTTGTCACCTCTATAAGAACCGCTTCCTCATCACGGGTCCGATACGACCACAATTCTCTCTCTAACCGAAAGGCAACCGTTTCTGCGCGCAATACCTTACCCGTCCCATGACAAACTGTACAATTCTCTTGTAAAGCTTCAGAAAGAGACACCTTCGTTTTCTTTCTCGTCAATTGTAAAATACCAAGAGGTGTAAATCCAATTACTTTTATTTGTCTTTCATCGGTAGCTAGGGCCTCTTTTATAACAGATAAAATATGTATTCTATCCTGCTCTTTTTCCATACTAATAAAATCTATCAGTATCATTCCTGCTAAGTCCCTGATACGTATTTGTCTCGCTACCTCCCTTGCCGCTAATTCATTTGTTTTTAAGACCGTATCTTGCAATTGGTGTTTTCCAGAAAATTTACCTGTGTTCACATCAATAATAGCTAACGCTTCTGTTTCATCAAAAATCAGATAAGCACCATTATCTAACCACACAATTCTTTTTAATGCTTTTTCAATTTCACGTTCGAGACCATAGGCTGTGAAGATAGCTTCTTGATTCGTATGAAGTTGAAATGTGACATTGTCTTTAGGTTGTAACTGCTTTTTGACAGTAGCATCATCCACAATTACTTCCCCACTTTTCATTTTTTGTATGACTTGACGTAATTTATGTAAAAATTGATCTTCTGTTTGAACTACACCGGGTCTTTTTATTAAGAGAGAGGCGGCATGGAGTTGCTGATATTTTACACGCAATTGTGTTAATTCTTTTTCCAGTACAGCCATATCAACATCTTTCGCAGCAGTCCTAATCACTAGACCTTCCTTTGCTTCGAGCAACCTCGCACAGTTTTGCTTTAATTGTTCTCTGACACTCTGATTAGTAATTTTCTTGGATACAGCAAGATAATTCCCAAACGGCAAATAGACCATATAATTGCCTTGCAATTCAACGATCCCAGTTAACCTTGGTCCTTTCGTTCCCGTTTGATCCTTTTCTACTTGTACAAGTAACCTTTCCCCTTGATGGACAAAAGAAGAAAGGTTACGTTTTTCCTTCTTATCATCATCTTCAAGTGCATAACTTTGTAATTTATCCTTATGCAAAAAGCCACTCTTTTCTTCACCAATATTGACAAAGAGTGCATTTAACCCCGGCATTACCTTTTCAACTATGCCTAGATAGATATTCCCTACTTTTGTCTCGAGTTGTAAAGGTTCAATATACAATTCTTCAACTTCATTTTGATCGAGCAGGGCATACCTTTTTTCTCTATTTATTGTATTGATCACTAATCTTTTCAAATCTACTTTCCTCGCTTCTAATAAACATACACTAAGTCACTTATTTGAGCTGACACATTCTTTTCCGCAAAGTACGCATGTAATAACTCATTTTCATCTAGCACACTCTTTTCTTTATTCCCCGTCTCAACAATAATCGAGTGTTTACAACCACGTTGAAATTTCTCGAGCACTTTCATGATTGGTTCAGATTCTTGAACGACTAACGGTTTTAATTTACGTAGTTCACTATGCTTTCCATAGTATCGTTCCAATAAGAACCGCATAAATATATATCTGCGCTGTTTCCATTCATAGTATAAGGAAAAAAGTAAGAATGCAAGGATGATGCAAATATTAATATTAAAAGGGAGAATCCAAAGAGAAGCAATTAAAAACAATATGAGCATAAAAATAGACAGCTGTAACGCCTTCCTATGTGCATCACCAAATGCATAAAAATAAGACAAATACAAAAAGACTAGTTTTCCACCATCCAATGGCCAAATCGGAAGCAAATTAAAAAGTAAGATCATCAAGTTATACTGGACAAACAAAGAAAAGAACTCAGGTGTGACTAGCTGCCATTCAAAACATAGGAAGGCAACAGCAATCATCCAAACATGCTGTATAGGCCCTGCTAAAATTACCATTAACTCTTCTTTTAATGGACGATTGCCATGTTCGTCCATCTCTGCCACACCGCCAAATGGAAGTAACACAATGCTTTTTATTCTCCAAGAAAAAAACTGTGCGGCCACAGCATGTCCTATTTCATGAACAAAAATAATCAATAGTAAAAGAAAAAGCTCGTTGAAATGAGAAGTGATAATAGCTAATCCGACTACCAACCAGAGTAAAGGATGGATACGTATCTGCTTAAAAAGTAAGATCCATTTATTCAAAAGGAATCACCTGTGAAGGATCAACAAAGTCATCCCCTTTTTTAATGGCAAAATAAAACAGGCCTTTCCCATCCTCTTTAGTAGCCGCTTCTCCTACTTCTGCACTTTTTTCAACATAGTCATATGCTTTTACATCAATTTCAGCTAAATTCCCATACCAAGATTGAGTTTGATCGGCATGTTGAATGATAACGGTTTGTCCAAACCCAGGTTTTTCGCCAATAAATTCAACGACTCCTCCATTTGCAGCCTCTACTTTCTCACCCATGTTTGTTTCAATCGAAATTTTTTGACCATCTTGCTCAAAGGCTTGTAATACCTTGCCTGTTGCTGGTAAGCTTGGTTGCGCTTCCTCAACAGATTCTTCTGTCTGTTTCTGCTTTGGCAAAAGGGCAAAGGTTTGTCCGAATTGCTCTTCATACCAATTAATAACAGTAGCAAACTGAAAATTCTTATCCATTGCCTCTACAACAAAGGCTTTCGGCTTTTCAAAAATTGCTCCATCATTTTTAAACATAATGGCCACTATGAGGAATAAGCAGGCTGATACGAGCACTTTAAATAGAAAAACTTCCTTTTTAAATAATGGGTGATTCGTATTTGAATCTTTAGGAGGTGGACTATCATATGAGGGAAGTTGGTCAAATCCATGCCTCTCCTCATCTTGCAACCAATTCATTTTTTTCGATTTTTTTTGAACAGGCTTATTCTTCTCCATCTCTTTTTTTCTTTTAGCCATCCGTTTTCTTATATCATCAGCTCTTGAGCTCATTATAACTTCCCACCTATTCATCAGCATTTGTACAAGTCTATGATGAGAATTTTTTAAGTATGACAGATAGATAAGGGAGAAGTTTTTTTGTGTTGTCAAACACCTAGTTGTAGTTGGAAAGCTACCCTCTTATAAATGATCACTATATCTGTGTTTATTCTTAGACTGTTGATAGTGAATCCTTTTATTATGAACGATCTAACTCTTAGAGTGCTTTCTATAGAAGAAGATAGGGGTACTAACAGGGGTAATTGACTATACGTCGCTTTTTTGATAAAAAGCTTACATTTCTGCAATTGAATGGCTTCTTCATGGATGGTGCATTTGGACCGTTTGCTGTACTTCTTATTATTCTTAGCAGAATATTCCATATTCCTATTTCTTTTCCCATGACAAATATTAAGAAATCCTTAGTGACAACAGATCACTAAGGATTTCATTTGTTATTTTACTTTGAAGAAGTTCTTTATCTTTGTAAAAACACCGGTATTCTCTTCTTGAAGTTGTTGAAGTGGTACAGACTCGCCAAGAATTCTGCGGGCAATATTTCGATAAGCAATAGAGGCGATATTATTTGGATCCATTGCGATGGGTTCTCCTTGATTTGTCGCCCGAATCACTTGATCATCATCCGCTACAATGCCTAATAATTCTAAATCGAGGTGTCTCGTAATATCATCAATATCCATCGTATCACGGTTTTTCATAAGTTGTGGTCGGATACGATTAATAACTAACCTTGGACGTTCGATATGATCTTCTTGCTCTAACAACCCGATAATGCGATCGGCATCGCGTACCGCTGTTGCCTCTGGTGTAGTTACAACAATCGCTTTTGTTGCTCCTGAAACGGCATTACGATAGCCTTGTTCAATCCCCGCAGGACAATCAATAATAATATAATCAAAATCCTGCTTTAAATCGTCTATTAATATTTTCATTTCGTCCGGGTCAACCGCATTCTTATCACTTGTTTGTGCCGCAGGCAGGAGATAAAGAAGATCATCAAAGCGTTTATCCTTCACAAGGGCTTGCTGCATCTTACAACGCCCCTTAACTACATCCACTAAATCATAAATAATACGGTTTTCAAGGCCCATAACAACATCAAGATTTCTTAGTCCAATATCTGTATCCACAAGGCACACTCTTTTTCCTTGCAGGGCTAATGCTGTACCAATATTTGCAGATGTTGTTGTTTTACCAACGCCGCCTTTTCCGGATGTAATGACTATCGCTTCTCCCACTCTAGAATCCCCCTTGCAAATTCGATATATTTGGTCTTACATGTACCAATACTTGTAGTCTGTCGATAATGATTTGCTGCTCTTCATTCATATAAGCACATTCCATTTCGCGACTGTTTTCATCTTGTTTTTCATCAGGCGCACGAGTGATACTATCACAAATTCGAAGCTGTGTCGGTTTCATAATAGAAGCTGATATCACAGCCTCCTGGTTACCATAGTAACCCGCATGTGCAATTCCTTTTAGCTCGCCCATAATAAAAATATTGCCACCAGCTCTTACTGTTCCTCCGGGGTTTACATCTCCAATGAGCAATAAATCCCCCGGGACTTCAATCACTTGACCTGACCGAACAATTTTTGTTATAGAGACGATTTCATTTGCTTGCTTTTGCTTTTCAGCCTCATCCTTTGTCAGTACATTAGAAAGCACAGACTCCACAACAAGATTTTTCTTTTGCCTGATTAACTCTTTTATCTCTTCCTCTTGAGAGGAGGTTAAATAGCGATTACCTGTATGTACAAGGACAGATATCAATTTATCTTCTTGACTTTTACTACTCTCTATTAATTTATGATTTAATTCTTTTTTAAGTTCCTCATAAGAACAGGCATCATCAAGATGGAGTGTAATCCCATCCTTTGTGCCCTTCATCGTTACATTTTGTCTTTTATTCATTTCAAGATGTTCACCTCAAGAAAGACAAGAACAGATCCATTCTGTTATCTCGCCTCATTCTGATTCTCAATACATATTGTAGGAATAAATTCGACATCAGTTTGCAAAATCCTTTTTTCTTGCAAACTCAATCTTCACTCTGGTTGAAAAGAATAATTATATGGCAAAAGAAACCGGATAACCGGTTTCTAAAGTTGCCTGCAAACAGTCATTCAACTTTATTTCTTCGTTTTTCTTCATTATTGACTAGAACAGACTTAACATTATAACGATAGTCGTTCAACATATTTTTCAAAATATTTCTTCAATGGAAAAATGACTATGACGATAAAAATGAGGTTCAATATAAGTGTTGGAATGAATCTCATAAAGATAAAATCCGAGAATCCCATTGTTGTAATACTAATAATATAGTTGACCCCATAAGATCCTAGCTCCATTAATGCTACACCAAAAAGTGTAATGATTGTCGTCACAATAAGATTATTCTGTAAGATCTTCATTAGTTGATACACAATATAAGTGACAACTGGAAATAAAAATAGGTTAATACCGATAATTTCAGTATAAACAATGTCAAACAGCAATCCAAAAATAAAAGCGTAAAGTAAACCTAGTTTCCTCGAGCCAAAAATAACCAAAAGCATAATTGCTCCAAGTAAAAAATGAGGGATAAGCCATCTCTCATTTGCAAACATCTCTGTTGGAGCGACCATAAGGGCAAATGTACTTTCAATGACGAATAAGAAAATAAATAAGAGAGGGAGAAGATATTTTCTCAACTTTCTTCCTCCTCATTTAATTCTTCAAGCTCTTCTTGAATCTCTGGATTAATGCTGTTAAGTTTCGTTACCATTACATGTTGAATGTCATATAGGTCCGCATTCGGCTCAATATATGCAGTTTGTGTAAGGCCATATTCCGCAGGTGTAACCTCAACAACTTTTCCAATTGACAAGCCTTTAGGGAATACCCCACCATAACCAGATGTCACTACCATTTGCCCTTTTTCTACTTTTGCATCATAAGGTATCTTCGTCATAAGCAAACGTTTTGTTTTTTCATCGTAGCCTTCAATTAAACCAAAAGTTTCTTCTTTTTTCTCACCATCTTGAACAACAGCTGAAATACGGTTCGTTGGATCTTTAGAACTCACCAGCTGAATCGTGGACGTAAAGGTTTGTGCACTTTTCACCTTACCAATGAGTCCATTAGCTGTAATAACCGCCATATTTGCCTCAATACCGTCTCTGGTTCCTTTATTTATGGTAAGCTTTTCTTCCCACCTTAAAGGATTTCTACCGATTACTGTAGCCTGTATAGGTTCATAGTCGGTTAAACTATCTTCTTTTTCTAGTATTTCACGAAGCTCAGCATTATCCTTTTCTAACAATTGTACCTCTGCCTCTAAAAATGCTAGTTTATCTAATCTAGATTTCAGTTCTTTATTTTCTTCATATGTATTTTGCAAGTCTTGAACATTTTCAAAGAAACCAGCAATGTACTGTGTTGGACCGGCAACAATGTTCTGCACCCATCCCGTCATATCTTTTAAAAACTGTTCTGGCCATGTAACACTATCTCTCTCTCTTAAAGAAAAGCCTATCAACGATACGAGAATAATGATACTTACAAGCAAAATAATCAGGCGTTTATTCAGAAAGAACTGTGGCATGCTAAACACCTCGATTGTTATATTTTATGCAATAAAAAAACTTGAAAAACAGGGCATTAATGACGGCCACTAATGCCTAATTTTTCTGTAGGTCACTATTCTTAGCGAGAGTCTTTAGATTTATTTTTAAACAAATGAATATGATCTAATGCTTTGCCAGTACCAATCGCCACACAATCCAGTGGGTTTTCTGCAATAAGAACAGGCATTTTTGTTTCTTCACTAATCACTTTGTCCAAATTGCGTAACAACGCTCCTCCACCTGTTAAAACAATGCCACGATCCATAATATCAGCTGCTAACTCCGGTGGTGTTTTTTCTAATGTTACTTTTACAGCATCAACAATAGAGTATACCGTATCTTTTAATGCTTTTGAAATTTCATCACCTGTAATCTCAATTGTTTTTGGTAATCCAGTTAAAAGATCACGCCCACGGATTTCAAGGTTTTCTACACCTTCCGCTTCACTAGCAGAACCAATCTCTAATTTAATCATTTCAGCAGTTCGATCACCAATCATTAAATTATAAGTTTTACGGATATAATTAATGACTGCATCATCCATTTCATCCCCAGCAATGCGGATTGATTGGCTTGTAACAATTCCCCCTAAAGAAATAATAGCCACTTCAGTTGTACCGCCACCAATATCCACAACCATACTTCCTGTCGGCTCCCATACAGGTAAATTCGCACCAATTGCTGCTGCAAATGGTTCTTCAATGGTAAAAGCATCCTTTGCACCAGCTTGTCTAGTTGCATCTACTACAGCTCTTTCTTCTACTGCAGTAATGCCAGAAGGTACACAGACCATAACATTCGGTTTACCTGAAAAAATGCCCTTATTTTTATTCGCTTGTTTCATATAATATTTCATCATTGTTGCTGTCGTATCATAATCAGCGATTACGCCATCTTTCATTGGTCTTAATGCCACGATATTTCCCGGTGTACGACCAATCATATTTTTAGCGTCATTCCCAACGGCAACAATATGTTTCGTATCAGTTTGAAGTGCCACGACCGATGGCTCTCTAACAACGATTCCTTTACCTTTTACATACACAAGTGTATTTGCTGTTCCTAAATCTATCCCAAGGTCTTTTGTACCAAATCCAAACATTCCTGTATCTCCCTTTCTGATACTATACGATTTTTAAAATAAGGATTATTTAATAGGGCATCTGACAGTCCCTCATTCTTAAAAAAATGATAGGTAAAATACTATACTTCCCCTAAAAAATCATAAACAATATTATATCGTATCGTCAAATAAAAACATAGTGCTAGATATAACCTTTTTCCTTTAAACTGACAAATTTCTTTTCACCAATGATAATATGATCGAGAATATCTATCCCAATTATTTTACCACATTCAGTTAGCCTTTTCGTCACATCAATATCTTCTCTACTTGGAGTCGGATCGCCAGAGGGGTGATTATGCAGACAAATAATCGAGGCGGCAGACTGTCTGAAAGCTTCTTTATACACTTCTCGTGGGTGAACAATAGAGGCATTTAAGCTACCAATAAAAATGGTTTGTTTGCTTAAAACTTGGTTCTTAGTGTTTAAATAAAGACAAACAAAATGTTCCTGTGATAGAAAACGCATTTCGTTCATCACATAATTAGCAGCATCTTCTGGTGAACGAATGCTGTATCTTTCATCGAAGGTTAAATTAGCCATTCTTCTGCCGATTTCTACAGCTGCCATGATTTGAATGGCTTTTGCCTGGCCAATTCCTTTCACTTCGGTAATTTCGCTAAGGGAAGCATCCTTTAATAAACGCAATCCATCAAACTTTGTTAGCAAGCGATTGGACAGCTGCAAAACGGATTCATTTTTTGTCCCTGTCCGCAATAAAATAGCTATTAGTTCATGATTGGATAAGCTCTCTGGTCCACTTTGCATTAACCTTTCCCTCGGCCTTTCATCTTGAGGGAAGTCTTTAATCATTAAGCTTTCCGTATGCATCCCTTTCCTCCTTTTTCATTATCCAAACAAATGGTGAGGAAGTGAATAGCCCATTTTGCGCAACTCTCTAATCGTTTGTGAAATAGGCAATCCCATCACAGCAAAATAGTCTCCGTGTATTTGTTTAACAAGTGTGGCACCAATTCCTTGGATCCCATAGCCCCCCGCTTTGTCAAAAGGCTCACCCGTTTGGATATAGGCATAGATTTCTTCTTCTGATAGCGGCCAAAATTCAACTTTTGTAACAACGGAAAAACGAGTTATTTTATTAGCTGTTAGTATCGCTACACCTGTGTACACTTCATGTGTACCGTTCGATAGGTTCTTAAGCATAAGATACGCTTCATCTTCATCAATCGGTTTGCCTAAAACCTCGCCTTTTTGGACAACAACCGTATCTGAGCCAATTACAAAAGTATCACTTTCGTTATTGTAGACTGCTCTCGCTTTTCGTTCCGCCAATTGTTGCACAATTTCATCCGGCTTTAAATTGGCTTCAAACTGCTCATCAACATGACTGCCTTTTACTTTGAAAGATAAATTTATTTGTTCAAGTAGCTGTTTTCTACGAGGAGAAGTGGAAGCGAGTATGAGGGTTTGTGTTTGCATGTGGTTCACCTTACTTTCATCGTATTTCAAATTGGGAGATACCTCTCTATCGTATCAAACAATCCATCTATTAACAATTTTAAATCATCTAATAATATGAATTTCCACACAAAAAATAGCCCGAAGAAAATCGAGCTAAACAGAGGTAATCTGCTAAAAATAAATATAGACAGTGAAATCAGTGTTTCATAGATTCAATTAGAAATAAAATTAAATTATTCCCCAGAAAATAATATACTAAGAAACTTTTAAGTTTGAACGATGACCGTATATGATTGTAGGAAATTTAAGACTGCCTGTTGAGCGTCCTTACCGTTATTAGCTTTTAGAGCAGTAAGCATTTTTTCCTTTAATGCTATTAAGTCTTCATGGTTCAGCCCTTGATTAATCTCATTTAACGTACTTGAATATGCATTAATTTGTTCAGGGGACGCTTCACCTGTCAATAATTGATACACTTGGGGTGAGAACTCTAAGATTTTCTTTTCTTCTGCCGTTAAACCTTCTACCTTAGCACCATCAATCGTATACTCTTTAGCAAACACTTCTGCACCTTGACCTTCTAATTGGGTACTCATAGTCTTAGCCGCTTCACTTGTAGCTGCTACTCCGATGATAAGTGTATATTGTTCTTGATTCTGGTGGATAAATGTAGGAATGCCTTTTTCCTTATACGAAGCAGCGATACCCTCTGCACTATCCTTGGTAGTAAAAACACCTCCTTGGACGATAAACGTATCTAAAGCAGGTAATTCTGCCGTCTCACTACCCGCAGTTACTGCTCCTGATGCACCTACTTGGGAACTTGCTGCGCCTCCTTCTGCCGTTTCCCCTTTATCGAGAACATTTAACATTACCAACCCAAATCCCGTTCCGATAACAACAGCAAACAGAATGGTAAAAAACATCGACGGGTTTAATTGATATTTCATTTGTTTAAAACTACTTTTCTTAGCTGTGCTTTTACTGTATTTGTTTTTCTTTTTCGTCACTTTTTCTCTATCTGCAAGTTCTTTCTCCCAATCTACTTCTTCTTCTCCACTTGGTAAAATCCAATCAAATTGATCCTCCGCTTCATTTTCCTTTGTGGCCGCTTGCTCCTTTACACCTTCTTCTTTATGCTTCGGTTGACCGTCCTGATTTAATTTTATTGTGATTGTTCTCGCCTTTCCATTATGCTTGTCCATCTTTGTCCACTTCCCTCCCTCTTGCCTTTTACTATTATTTTCATCACTTTATCATAGGAGAAAAAAAAAATAACAAGACTTTTGTCGTCTTGTTACAGAATGATTTCGTCAAATTCCATCATGGATAAAAACTTTGTCAAAGAAAGGCGTCAGTCTCTATCTTCAAAAGGATAGGACTTGCCAGCAGCTTGACCATTGACGATTTTAGGATCATTTTCTTTTAAATCCATAGCGGTAGGAAAATGATAAACTGATACAACCATAATATAATCTCTTATACCATCTTTCACCTGGGTGATTTCGATTGACTCAATGGTTGTATACCGCTCTAGATGCTGTAATTCCTCTGTGAATGAAAGCCAATCCTCATAGCTTTGAGATTGCAAGTGCATGCTAATCACGGTCTTTTCTAATCCATTGGGCAACTTTACTTCAACCATATCTTCTTCTGATGTTGTCGAAATATCATTGATTGTTTCACTATTTGCCGCCTCATCCGAATGAACGCTTTCAACATTAATGGCCATTTGTGTAAGCTGAATTCTATTGACCGTTGCCGCTTCATCTAATAATAATAAAAATTGTTCTTCTAATGGCTCAACAGGTAGATGCAGTCGAGCATCTTCCCATTGTTCTGTGTGTGATACCGTTGTGGAAGAGCCTTGTGCCTTTAAGCCATTTAACCGTGCTTCTTCTGTGATGACCCTTTTTTGTATGGCCGATTCCTCAAGCTTGAGTGGGTATAAGTAAAGAACGTAGGTTAATACAACTGTTATAAGCATGGATAAAACAATTACCAACAACCAATATTTACTTCCTTTGAACACAGTCAACGTTTTTCCTCCTCTACAATTGAGAAATAAGAGGGATCAAACGTGAAGGAGTAACTTGCTTCAAAACGAGACCGTTCCATTTCAGCTGCCTGTTGTTCATTAATCGTTGCTAAAGACGCATCTATAGACCAATCAGCTTGTTTAATACTGTGCAATAAATAAGCTGCTTCTCTTTGTGTATCAAATTGAACAAGCATCTCAACCTCATTTTTGTTCGATAGCTGCAGCGAAAGAATATAGCCTCTTGTTGGCAAAAGAGCTGTTAATTCAGATAAAAACCCGGTGATATTCACGCGTTCTTGTTCTAGCCAAGTTGTTGCATTCATTAACTCTTCTAGCGATTGTGATTGCTCTCTCTCATTCGACATTTCTGTTTGCTCTATTATTTCAACTTGTATATACGCTAATTCTTCCTCACTTGATTGGATACTTCTTTTTATTTTGTAGGCTCCTACGAAAATCGAAGCTAAGAGTAGCAGCAGGATGACCAACAAGATAACTATAAAAGTTGGGTTAACTAAAGGCTTTTGCTTTTGCAACAAATTTATATTGACCGTCATTTAAAGCACATCCTTTAACGCTAACCCCAGCACCTTATTCATCGAAGGTACAATCGTTTCATCATCCATTATTTTCCTAGCGTCAACAATAGCTATACGGCTTGTCATTCTACTACTTAAAAACAACTGAAAACTATGTATAATATTTTCACCACTTAATAAAACAGTTGTAGTTGCATGATTGGTTTGTTGAAGGGTGAAAAAATGAAAATCTTGTAATCGATCCACTTCACGATACACTTCGGTAAATAAATAATCATCATTGGTTAATTCTATATTGTCATCATAGGGTAAATAATGAACAAGCATAGGAATGCCATGATGAATGATAGAGATATGAACACCTTGTTTTTCAAAATGAATGATAACAACACTCTCATTATCCTCTGCTAATCCTAAATAGGCGCTCAACCTCCATAAAGATAATGCTGTGATCTCTGCTTCTTCTGGGTAAACATTAGCTTGAGCGATTACTTGTTCAAACTGATGAACGAGCGTCTCCTCCGCAGCAACTAACAACACACGTTTCTCTTCATTCACCTCTTTATTAGGCATGAGGTGATAATCAAATACTGGTTGTTGAAATGGTAAATGAATGCTAGCCCCTATTTCCATATCCAAATATCCATGAATATGCTTTGCAGGCACTTCATCAGGAATAACTACTGACCTTACAACACTTTGTCCATCCGGAACTATAAATCTAACTTTTTTCCGATGAAGCTGCCAGTCTTCCACACAGCTTTGGAGGATTAAGGATAACCCCGTTTCATCTATTATTTTTCCTTCTTCAATGATTCCTTTTGCAATAGGTTTCACTGCTAGCTTTGTACCATAGGGAAACTGCCGCTTGTTCACTTGGCAATAGCGAATGCAATCATCCTCTATGACTATATTACAAAAGCTTTTTCTTAAGAAAGATAAAGCCATCATTTAAACTCCTTTGTCTAAACTAGAAGATTTGTAAATAATACAGCCATATTTCTTTGCCGAAAAAGTAAGCAGAAAGCGCTCCAGCTGCAATAAAGGGGCCAAAGGGGATGGGGTTGCCTCGTTTAACTTTGCCTACTAGCATAGCTAGTAAACCGAATACAGCGCCGTAAATCGTCGCAAGGAAAAAGGTTAACAAGACAAGCTTTGCACCAAGAGCAAACCCTAATAACGCAAACAGTTTAATATCACCACCGCCCATCCCACCATTACTCACAACTGCAATGGCAAGAAGCAAAAAGAAGCCAATAGCGCAACCTACTAAACTATCCCACCAAGGTGAAAGTGGCCAAATCAATCGTTCTATTATAAAAATGACTGCAAAACTTAGCAAAATACGATCCGGTATTAACATATATTGAATATCCGAAACGAAAATAATCATAAATAAAGATATCAACGTTAGAGCAAACAAAAGCTCTGGCGTCCAACCTAACGTGACAAGCGCAAGCACGAATAACAGCCCTGTTAACAGTTCAACAATAGGATATAAGGGCGAGATCCTCACACCACAGTGACGGCATTTCCCGCGCTGAAATAAATAAGATAACACTGGCACCAATTCATACGCTTGTAAGTTATGGCCGCAGTCAGGACAAGCTGACCGCGGTTTTACAATCGATTTTTTCACAGGTACCCTCAAACCGACAACATTGTAAAAGGAGCCGAGGATGAGGCCTATGATAAATAAGTAGATTAGTAGTATGTGATTGACCTCCTAACTTTATTCCTTAACACTTTCTCTAGATAAGTCAGATTCTAGAACGGCTTCATTATTTCCATCAGAAACTGATCTTTCTCCGTTTGTTAAGAAAACTTTGTATGTGATATTGCTTTTATCTTTTTCAACTTCAACATAGGAACCATTTTTATTTTTATTTCTTTTATATCCATTTTTAACTTTATCTGGATCATCCATCTTTTCCAAATAACCAGATTCCTCTATATCAGCTAAGTATATTATTTTATTTCCATTGTTCTCTTGAATAACATCCTCTGAAGCTACCATTAATTTAGCTGAACTAATCATCTGCCTTGCATTGGCGACGTGAGCATCCTTTTTACTATTATCAATCAATCCTCCGATACTAGGCACAGCAATGGCAGCTAGTATACCAAGGATGACAACAACTGCTAATAATTCAACAAGCGTTAGCCCTCGCTCATTTTTACACTGTTTTTTCCATTTTTTCAACATGTTCATCTACCTTTCTATCTTTTTATTTAAAATAGGTATAATTACCTAAGTATATTATACTATTTTTCTGTGAAATAAATAGATATTTTTTCCTCTAAATGGTAGATTTTATTCGACATGATTGAAAATATCAAACATCGGCACAACGATACTGATAACGATTGTACCGACGATAAGTGCTAAGATGATAATCATAAGCGGTTCAAGCAGCGCTTTCATCCGTTCGGTTGTCTGATCGATTTCACTATCATATAAATCAGCTACTTTTTCAAGCATCTCATCTAAGGAACCACTTCTTTCACCAACGGCAATCATATGTGAAAGCAATGGAGGTAGTAGGCGATTCTTCATTGGTTTCGCTAATGATCTTCCTGTCTCAATACTGAGACTTGCATCTTGTAGAATAGTTTTTATTACCGTTAAGGAAGCCATTCTTTCCACTATTTTAAGTGCTTCTACAATCGATACAGAACTGATTAACAAGCTTGATAATGTTCTTGTAAATAAAGCGACCTCTTTAATAATAAGCATTCTTCCGACAAATGGGGTACGTAACAATAACCAGTCTCTACAACCTCTAAGGAGTTTATGATCACGAAATAGTAAAATCGTGAGTACAAGCACGAATAAGAAAAAGAGAATCATATACCAGTTCATCGTAAGGTAGTCACTAATACGAAGGACAAATATCGTAATGGCTGGAAGTTCTGCATTGAAGCCTGCGAACATTTGAACGAATGTCGGCACCACTTGTAGCATTAAAAATAGAACAACAAAAATAGCAATGATGCTAACAACAATAGGATAGGCTAGGGCAGATAAAACCTTGTTTTTTAGCTGATTTTGTTTTTCATAATAATCAGCCAGACGGCGTACGACATCATCTAGCATCCCCCCGGCTTCTCCGGCATGTATCATATGAATCATATAAGGCTGAAACAAATCAGGGTGTTCTTTTACTGCTTCCGATAGAGGCTTTCCTTCATCCAAAGTGTCTCTCATACTTAATAATGCTTGCTTTAATCGTTTATTTTCCGTCTGCTCTGCTAACATATCTGTTGCCTCAATTACTGTAATTCCAGCTTGTAAAAGGGCAGCGAATTGCCTCAAATACACTACAAGCACACTTGTCTTTAATCCCTTTTTTATAGCAATATCTTTCGTCCAGAATGTTTCTCTCACTTCATTTAATTCGATAACCCGAAATCCTTTTTGCTCTAATTTAGTAACCGCCTCTTTTTTTGTCCAGCCATGGATGATTCCTGTTCGCTTTCCTTTTAAGCTTTTAGCGACATATGAGAATCTAGCCATGACGTCTCCTTTCTTTTATAAAGGGAGAAGCCACCTCCGGAGAGATGAGCTGTTTTTGTAATAATTTCGTTACGCTAGTCTCTATTGTATGCATGCCAATCTCTCTTGATGTTTGCATCACATTGATGAGCTGATGGATTTTCTCGTTACGAATAAGGTTAGCTACTGCTGCTGTATTCACTAATAATTCAGTAGCTACCGTTCGACCGGTACCCGTTTTTAAGGGCAAGAGTCGCTGCGAAAAAACCCCTACTAAGACAGATGCAAGTTGAAAGCGAATTTGCGTTTGTTGGTCAGCCGGAAAAACATCAATCATGCGATTAATGGTTGAAGGAGCACTAGATGTATGCAATGTGCCTAGAACGAGATGACCCGTTTCAGCAGCTGTAATCGCTGTTTGAATCGTTTCAAGGTCACGCATTTCACCCACCAATATGACGTCAGGGTCTTGTCTTAATGCAGCCCGCAGCCCGTTGGCAAAGTTTTGTGTATCAAAACCGACTTCTCTCTGATTAATAATTGACCGATGATGTTTATGTAAATACTCAATCGGATCTTCTAAAGTGATAATATGCTTAGATAAAGTATCATTCATTTGTTGAATAATAGCCGCTAATGTTGTTGATTTGCCGCTACCTGTTGGTCCAGTCACCAAGAAAAGCCCTTGTGGTTGCTCAACTATTTTAGCTAACACCGGCGGTAAAGAAAGCTGATTCAATGTTGGAATGCTGACTGGAACAACACGAATTGCGAGGCTTATACATGACCTTTGATGATAAGCATTCACTCTAAAACGTGATAAACCAGGAATGCCATATGAGAAATCTAATTCCCCTTTTTCTTTAAATTTTTTCCATAGATGAACAGGAATGATTTCTTTAGCCATCTCCTCAGTCGCCTGTGGTGTTAATACTTCCTCTGTGATTCTTTCTAGCACACCATTGTTACGAATAATCGGTTGAGTCCCTACACTAATATGTAAGTCAGATGCCTGTTTGTTATACGCGCTCGTTAACAAATCTATCATTTTCATTCCCTAAACTCCCCCCTTCCTCTAACATCGTTACCTTTAACACTTCCTCTAAAGTGGTCAGTCCTTGAGAGATTTTATGCAATCCGTCTTCTAATAAGCTTCTCATCCCAGCTTTCTTCGCTGCGATTTTTAATGTAGTAGTATCATGATCAGTAGTAATGATTTTTCGCAAAGCGTCGTTTAATGTAAAAACTTCATGTAAAGCGATTCTCCCTTTATACCCTGTCATCTGGCAATGACTGCAACCTCTCCCTCTTTGTAAGTTTTCGAGTTCAATTCCTTTGTTAGCAAATACCGTTTGTTCATACGAAGTCGGTGTAACGGTTTCCTTACATTCAAGACAGACTTTGCGTACCAATCTTTGAGCAACCACACCATTTAATGCTGAGCTCACAAGAAAAGGTTCAATTCCCATATCGATTAACCTCATCACCGTTGACACACTATCATTTGTATGGAGAGTACTTAAAACGAGATGCCCTGTTAAAGCTGCCCTTATAGCGACTTGGGCTGTTTCTTGATCTCTTATTTCACCGATCATGATGATATTTGGGTCTTGCCTTAATATAGATCTCAATCCACTAGCAAAGGTCATCCCCACTTGCTTATGAACTTGTAGCTGATTGATTCCTTTTAGAATTTGTTCAACAGGGTCTTCGATCGTAATGATATTGACTTCTTCTTTATTCAATTCATGTAAGGCGGCATATAAGGTGGATGTTTTTCCAGCACCAGTTGGTCCTGTAATTAGAACGATACCTGCTGGTTGCTGAATCATCTGCCTTATTTGCATTAAATGTTCTTTTTGAAAGCCAAGATGTTCGAACTGCATAAGCCGCTCCTGCCGATCTAATATTCTTAATACCGCTTTTTCCCCATGAACCGTCGGAATAAGAGACACCCTTATATCGACCGTGCGATAATCAATTGGTATTTTGACACGTCCGTCTTGTGCTATCCTTTGCTCGGTTGTATCCAACTCTGCCATAATTTTAATTCTTGAAAATAGTTCATTTTGGATAGATTTCGGTAATTCCCGCTCTCGATGTAATAACCCATCAACGCGAAAGCGAATAACAACACTGTTTTCTTGTGCATCTATATGAATATCACTAGCCTTCATGGCAATGGCACTACTTAATAATTGATCTATTAACTGGATAATCGGTGCATTCCTTCTACTTCTTTGCTTTCCTTTCCTTTCACTCCCAGCTGCCACTTCTTCTTTAGGTTCATCTCGATAATAGCGATGGATCGTACGAACAATATCATCTTTAGCAGCAATGGCCGGATGAATCTTATACCCTGTTGTTAAACGAAGATCATCAATTGTATAGTAATCTAGAGGGTCCGCCATCGCCACGAGGAGATGGTCACCCTCAAGCTTTAAAGGAATGACAAGATTTCTCTTCGACACTTCCATTGAGATAAGTTGCAAAATAGAGGGATTGATTGGATAAGCCGTTAAGTCCACATGAGGAATGCCCAATTGCCACTCGAGCGCTTGAATGAGTTGTTTCTCCGTTATTAATTCGCTTTGTAGTAAGGCATCCCCAAGCTTTTGACTCTTGTTCTTTTCCCGTAATACCTTCTCTAATGCTCCATGGGTGATGACACCAGCATCTATTAATAATTCGCCTAATTTTTTGCGCAAGAGATTTCCTCCTTTATTTCTCCATTTTTTCGCCCTCTATCCCCCATAAATCATCACGCGGTTCACTTTCTTCATTTGAATCCTTTGTTACTTCTTTGTTCTCTTCTTCTTCCCTACCGTCACCTCTCCATTCAATTGTAGATATGGGGGGATAATAATCTTTCAATCTAGCAAATGTCTCTATGAACATACCTTTTCGCTTTTGGCGCTCAATGACAACCCGTATACCCATGGCACCTTCTTCAATGATTTTCGCACCGTCTTCTAACCCTTCTTGGTTATATACCTTTGTCAGTGGCTCAATTTGCTCCGTCTCTTTTATTACAGCCTCATAATCATAAATAAATGGTGGCCCCAATAAAGTAAAATACATCCTCCCCCTGCTCTCTTCTATTTTGATTGTATAATTGACAGTATGAGGGTTGTAGAATTTGAAATCATGTTGTCTTTTCTTGTCCACGTAAGCTTCATATCCTGCCTCAGTAAAGCTTGGAAGCTTATTTTGAATGTATCTTTCTTCAATGGAAAAATTCGTATGTAAAATAAGTTGATAAATGCCTGTTGCTATTATAGGTAGATCATTTTCCTCACCGAATTGATCTAACACAGAGAAAAGGGAACGTTTATCGATAGCAACGGATTGGGCATAGCCACTCCAATCATCATCTACTTGTAGTACAACTTGAGCGAGTGGTTCTTGTACCAGTGTTACTGGTAAGTACTCCTCTATTTGCACATTAAAGGATGTTTCTAATCTACTAACTTTATCTACCATGTCCTCATAGATTTTATTCATCTCTTCTTCATTCAACGTCAATTGTGAAAATAATTCTTCTACACGCTCATAAAACAATTGCTTATCATATTCAACAAAAAGTGGATGATTTGTTCCTTCTGTTATTTCTTTAACAGTACCCTCCACGTTAAAGCGAAATAATTGCGGGTCAAGTATCCATTCTTCATCTAGATAGGTAACCTTTATTTGTGCTTTATTTCGCCATTGTTCAACTTTTTGCAGTAACTTACTTTTTATTTCTCCTTCACTTAAACCTTTAATGACCACATCTGCCACTTTCGTTTTACTTGAATGAATAGAAGGAGGAGTGGCATGAGCAACATACTGCCAAACGATGATGAGCAAAAGAATTAGTACAATACTTGTTAGAATTATTCTTGCTTTCATTTTTCTTCACCTTCATGTACGAACGCCATTGCAGCTCCGCACTTATTTTTATAAATAGGGATGATACCTAACCCTTCTATATCCAATGCATTGTCACAGGTACAAGCACTCGTCTCATCTCCTATCTCAACCCAAGATGTATTTGTAGCGAAAACCACACAGTGATGGTCAGATAGCGCGATCGCCTTGTTCCCTTCTTGGGTAGAAAATAGGGTTACTCCTACTTCAATCAAACGATGATGTTGGATATCAAATTGACTTTGTGTGATTTGTTTGGTTGATTGAAGGACACCTAACAAAAGCGGTGGGATGATAATAAATAGCAACAATATAATCAAAAGAACAGTAACAAGTGCATACCCCTTTTCGCCATTTTCCTTTACTCGCACCTTGAACCCTCACCTTCAAGTTGTGATATACCATAGAGTTCCTCTAAAGGCTCATCTCCTTCCTTTCCAGTAGAGACAGTAACCTTCAAAATAGCTTTTTCTTCCACCATCTTTTGAATCACTTTAATCACATATTCTTGTTCGTTTATATCAACAGTTTCTTGACCGCACGTTCCCTCTATTAATGCTTTCTCTGCTAGTTGTATTGCAGTAAAATCAGCCTCCGTTCTTGTTATTTGTCCGTTTGCATTGATAAAGACAGAAATAAACACAGTAAGTACAATTGTAATTAACGAAAGAGAAACAATGACTTCAATTAGCGTTATCCCCTTTTGTTTTTTTAATAGTTTAAAAATTTCTCATTCACCTCCAAATAATTATTATGTAAAATAAAGGTATAAAGGGGGTATAAAGAAATGGGTAAATATAACTATAAAAATAACATAGGTATGACATTAATTGAAGTACTAGCGACCATTGCTATCCTTTCAATTATTAGTTCTGTGATTTATGGTACTTTTATTTCAATAGAGAAAACAAAAAGTAAGACTTTTACTTCTGTCAATTTAAGGCAAGAATCTAACCTCATTATGGCTTATTTAAGAGACTTACATCAAGTAAAATATGCAACAACGCCACAATATTCTTTATCGCTACCTTCTTTACTATTAAGAAATGATATTCACTTCAAAGACATCTCGATTAAACCTGCTAATCAAAGCAGAGCAGATCCTTATTGTAGTTATCATGAAGATGATGTGAAACCTCTTGAGGATTGCCTCATTTCTAGTGATGTAATTGATGTTCAATTCACTCTTGCAGGCGGAGAAGATACTTTCAGTGTTCATACTAAAATAAACAAACTGCTGTTAGGAGATAAAGAGGAGGATTCTGGAAACGAGGAGAATCCCGGCGACGGAGGAGGGGGCGATGATAATGGCGAGGACCCTAATGAAGGAGAAAATTCTACTTGCTCTGACAGCTTCTATCAATGTATGATTGAAAGTCAACTATTTATCCATGGTTCCTCATTTGCCTTTCATGGTAACCGAATCAATGGTAGCGATGCAACCATATATATTGGGGATTCATTAAAAACTACCCACATTAATGGCGGGGCCTTAAGTAGTGTTTCTAATCTATTTATAGATGGAGATGTAAATTTACAAGGAGGTAGTGCAGGATTAGGATCAGCCTCAAAGCCAGGGCAAGTTTGTATTAACGGCGACTTTTCAGCCACAGGTGGACGTTCTATATATGGTCATACCGTTGTGAATGGAAGGGCCAATATTAAGGATACGACTTTTTATCAACCTCTAACCATAATGAAGGATGCAGTGTTACCTGGAGGAACATATAAAGATATCGTACATATTGGTGGTGACACTTACATCAAAGATGCTTACTTTGAGAAGGCGCTTTTTTCTCATCAAGACTTGACGGTTGATTGGACTCCATCCTTTTCTCCTTCCGCTTTAGCAACATATGTTGGAGAATTGTATCATCCGAATAATATAAATTTATCCGCTTATCAAAAAGGAACATCTTTAGAAAAGTTAACGAGTTGTAGCATCCCTTCTTACCCTCTTCTTAAAACCAAACCAGCAGGATGGTATGAAGCAAATGGCTATGGTTCCTCAGTAAAAAGTGAAAATATGAAATTATTTGGAGGAGATATTACCATTTCTCCATATCTTGACGAAAAATACCGTTATATAAACTCCTTTTCAAAAGCAGTAATTATTGCTACCGGTGATGTATATATCGGTTCACAAAGTCAATGGATTGAACGATTTAGCGGAGTTGTATTTGCTCCATATGGAAGTGTAACCTTTTATGGAGGAGAATTTAATGGTAGTATCATTGCTAAAAATGGCGTTTACCTTATGAATGGGGGAACAACAGTGAACTATATCCCGATTAGTGATTTTTTTGCTCAAGAAAAGGATTTCCCTCTTGAATAAGACACATAATAATAAAACGCCAATTGCTCTATTCATGTTGGTCAATTAAAAAGTAAAGGGCGATTCTAAAAGCTATTTGACGCCCTTTACTTATACGGCTACGAGCAATATCCATCGTAACCAATCATTATTGATGAGCGAAAAAACGCTTTACTTCAGAAATAAAGTATAGGGAACCTGTAATCACTAAAACATCATTTTCACGCATCATTTCTTTCGTTTCTTTTATTGCTTCTTGCCAATCAGCTGTAACTAAATGATGATTCTTTTGACTGATTGCAGACAGTTCCTCAGCTTTTGCCGCACGAGGGAAATCAAACCCTACAAAAGTAATCGCTTTCGCACAATCCTCCATTCTTTGAATCATGCCTTGCAGTGGTTTGTCCTTTAATGCTGCAAAAATAAAATAAATATCACGATCGTGATAGCGCTTTTCTAATTCGTCACAAACAGCAGCCATTCCTTCTTCATTATGTGCTCCGTCTAAAATCGTTAGTGGGCCTGTTGCCACGCGCTCAAAACGACCGGGCCAATACGTTTTCTTCAAGCCTCTCCCTATGCTTTCTTCTGAAATCACAAAGGAAAAATATTGATTCAGAAAATCAATCGCCATCAACGCCAAGCTGGCATTTTCTACTTGATGAACACCTGGCATCGATATTTCTAAATAGTCTCTTTGACTAAATGTATTCTGAAAAGAAAAGGCCTCACCTACTTCTGTCGATACGATATGCTCCGCTTGGAATTGCTTATTTGCTTGATAAAGTTTTGCATGTTTTTCTTTTGCTGTCTTTTCGATAACAGCCACTGCCTCATCTTGCTTAACACCAGTAATAATTGGTGTTCCAGGCTTTATAATCCCAGCTTTTTCAGAGGCAATCTTCTCAATCGTATCACCTAATATCGCTGTGTGATCAAGACCGGTATTTGTAATGATAGATAATAGGGGATGAAGGACATTTGTTGAATCTAGTCTGCCACCTAATCCTACTTCAAACAAAGCAATATCAACCGGTTCAATATGGGCAAAATAATGAATCGCCATTGTTGTTATAATTTCAAATTCAGATGGCTCTCCTAGTTCTGATCCTTCGAGCTCTACTGCAAGCGGATAAATATCATTCACTAGCTGGACAATATCTTTATCAGAAATCGGCTTGCCGCCTAATGTAATCCGTTCATTGAATTGCTCTATATATGGAGAAGTAAATGTACCTACCATAATCCCTTCTGCTTCAAGGATTGAGTGGATATAAGCTAGTGTCGAACCTTTACCGTTCGTTCCCCCTATATGTATAACCTTCAGTCTTCTTTCTGGATGATTCAACTTTTCCATCATCCATTCCATCCTTTGTAATCCTGGTTTGATCCCAAGACGAAGACGAGAATGAATCCAACCAATTGCTTCTTCATATGTTGTAAACATTTCTATCTGCCACCTTTATTAATATAACCATTATAAGAGGAGACGATATTTCGCCTCCTCTCCTATTATACCTTATTCACCTTTTAATTCGTTCATTCTTGCTTCAACTGCTGAACGTTTTTCGCTATAATCTTGTTCTTTCGCTTTTTCTTCAGCGATCACTTTTTCAGGTGCTTTCTTAATAAAACCTTCATTGCTTAATTTTTTCTGAACACGTTCTACTTCTTTATTTAACTTATCCCATTCTTTTTGTAAACGAGCAATTTCTTCATCAATATTAATTAAACCTGCTAATGGCAGAATAATTTCTGCTCCAGTAACAATCGCTGTCATCGCTTTATCAGGTGCTTTTGCATCAATCGCAATGGTTAATTGCTCAGGATTACAGAAGCGTTCAATATAACCAACATTTTTACTTAAAACCTTCTGTACTTTTTCATCTTTTGTTTTGATGAGCATATCAATCTTCTTACTCAATGGTGTGTTTACTTCTGCACGAATATTACGTACAGAACGAATAATTTCTACAAGCAGTTTCATTTCTTCTGCTGCTGCCTTATCGGAAAGCTCTTCATTCACAGTCGGCCAAGAGGCAACTGTAATCGATTCTCCTTTATGAGGAAGGTTTTGCCAGATTTCCTCTGTAATAAACGGCATGAATGGATGCAATAATCTCATTGTTTGGTCTAGTACATAAGCGAGAACAGATCTTGTTGTCTGTTTAGCTGCTTCATCTTCACCGTATAATGGCAGTTTTGCCATTTCAATATACCAGTCACAGAAATCATCCCAAATGAAGTTATAGAGGATTCTGCCCACTTCACCAAACTCATAACGATCGGACAACCTTGTTACCGTTTCAATTGTTTCATTTAAGCGAGTTAAAATCCATTTATCTGCAACCGATTTTTCACCGGTTAAATCAATTTCATCATAAGTTAATCCATTCATGTTCATTAAGGCAAATCGAGAAGCGTTCCATATTTTATTGGCAAAATTCCACGTAGATTCTACTTTTTCAAAGCTGAAACGCAGATCCTGGCCTGGTGAGCTTCCTGTTGATAAGAAATAGCGCAAGGAGTCTGCACCGTATTTCTCAATTACATCCATAGGATCAACGCCATTACCTAGTGACTTACTCATCTTACGACCTTCCGCATCGCGAACCAATCCATGAATAAGTACATCTTTAAATGGACGACCACCAGTAAATTCAATACCTTGGAAAATCATTCTAGATACCCAGAAGAAAATGATATCATAGCCGGTTACTAACGCATCAGTCGGATAATAGCGTTTAAAATCTGCACTTTCTTCATTCGGCCAACCTAATGTGGAGAATGGCCATAACGCGGATGAAAACCATGTATCAAGCACATCTTCATCTTGTTTCCAGTTCTCACTATCACTCGGTGCTTCTGTTCCTACATATACTTCACCTGTTTCCTTATGATACCAAGCTGGGATGCGATGACCCCACCATAGTTGACGAGAAATACACCAATCACGAATATTTTCCATCCAGCGTAAATACGTATTTTCAAAACGATCTGGAACGAAGTTGACTTTATCTTCACCCTTTTGCAAATCAACCGACGCATCCGCAAGTGGTTGCATTTTTACAAACCATTGTGTAGATAAATAAGGTTCTACAACCGCCCCACTACGTTCTGAATGACCCACAGAATGAAGATGCTCTTCAATTTCAAAAAGAATACCTTCTTCTTGCAAATCTTTAACGATTTGTTTACGGCATTCAAAACGATCTAACCCTTGATATTTGCCAGCATTCTCATTCATTGACCCGTCTTCATTCATTACTAGAATTCTTGTTAAGTTATGACGATTACCAATTTCAAAGTCATTCGGGTCATGAGCTGGTGTAATTTTCACTGCTCCTGAACCAAATTCCATGTCAACATAATCATCTGCAACAATCGGAATTTCTCTGCCAGTAATAGGTAGTTTCACCGTTTTACCAATCAAGTGTTGATAACGCTCATCTTTAGGGTGAACGGCAACCGCTGTATCACCTAGCATCGTTTCAGGTCTTGTTGTCGCAATTTCAATATGGCCACTACCATCTGTTAATGGATAGCGCATATGATAGAACGCCCCTTGCACATCTTTATGGATAACTTCTATATCAGATAAAGCTGTTTGAGTAGAAGGGTCCCAGTTAATAATATACTCGCCTCTATAAATCAAGCCTTTATTATATAAAGCAACGAAGACTTCTTGTACAGCATCTGATAACCCTTCATCTAATGTAAAGCGTTCACGGTTATAATCTAGACCGAGACCAAGCTTAGACCATTGTTGTCTAATATGTCCTTTATATTCATTCGTCCATTTCCACGTTTCTTCTACAAACGCTTCTCGACCTAAATCATAACGGCTTTTTCCTTCTTCACGAAGTTTTTGCTCAACTTTTGCTTGAGTAGCAATACCTGCATGGTCCATACCAGGTAACCACAGAACATCATAGCCTTGCATGCGCTTCATTCTCGTCAAAATATCTTGAAGCGTTGTATCCCATGCATGACCAAGATGCAATCTTCCCGTTACATTTGGTGGCGGTATCACAATAGTATAAGGTTTTTTCTCCGGATCATCTTTTGCCTCAAAATATTTTCCTTTTAACCACCAATCATAACGACCTTGTTCAATAGACTGAGGGTCATATTTTGTTGGCATCGTGATATTATTCTCTTCCATCGCCTATTCATCCTTTCTCACATTCGCTTATCGTTAACAATCAAACAAAAGCAAAATAAAAAACTCCACTCGTCACAAAAAGGACGAATGGAGTTGCTTCCGCGGTACCACCTTTTTTTCAATTACCATAAACTTTAGTAATTGACTCTCGAATGGATAACGGCGTTCCCGTCTTTCGCTAATAATAGAACCTACGTTCACGAAAGAAGCTCCAGGGCGACCTTCCAATGGGTTCGCTTAGAAAATCTCACAGCAATTGATTTTCCTCTCTTAAAGCAAAGCGCCAATGTACTCTTCCCTATCAAAGCTTTTCATTTGTTTGAATATAAAGTAATACTACCTAAAAACAGTCACTATAGTCAATAAGGATGACCAATTTTTTTTATTATATACATGATAATGAAAAAAGGGAACAAACCTGTAAAAAAATTGCTCCTATTTTGAGCCTGCCTATGTATGAGGCAATTATGCGCGGGATGAGGATGCAAAAGAGAAATCCACAACCTAAATGTAAACTTTCGAGGAGAGGTAGAAAGGTATACTCCTAGATATAGACCTTGCTTTTACAGCGGGCGTTTAATTACCATTGGGATTCTCTTAAAATGAATATAGGAGCCCAGTTTTTATCCATTTTGGGCTCCTTCTTGTTCTGCATTCGCTTTCTCAGCTGCTTCTTGTGCTTGTTTTTTCTGACGCTCAATTTCATCAATTCTCATGGCCACATATTCCGTATTTTTTAATAACCAAAATTGCCTTTGTATATGCTCTACATGCTTTCTTTCATTCTTTTTTGACTTACCATTATGATATTTTTCTGCTGCGCGAATGACAGGCCCTGGATGAGCAAAATAACTTTGAAATAACAGCATTTCATCTTCTCTAAACGGATAATGCTTAAAATAAGTGTAAATCCAATCGACAGCATCGTCGGCACGCTTTGGAAAGGTTTTTAAAGACCTTGATAAGAACGGAAGAAGATCATGCATAGGTGAACTTCTCTTCGCTTCTTCAAAATTCAAAAAATAGCCATATCCGCGCTCATCATACAAGAAATGTTCGGTAGAAATTTTTCCATGTATAACAGCTGTACGAACTTTTTCCTCTTCCTTCGTTTTTTCGTACCAATCCTTTAACTTCTTGGTTGAGAAAGTTAACGCTTGAGCGATATCATTATAATATTGTGTAAACATCAATTCATAAGGAGATAAATATTCCCTAGATTCACATGTTTCAATAAAACCATCCAAAAATTCACTCTGCTTTTCCCATTCTAGTAACGTATTTTCATAATGCTCTTCACGTTCTTCCTTAGAAACTTCCACTTCTTTCGTACTTAAGACATGCAAGCGAGCAAGTTCTCTAAACATTTGTTGATGCCGTTCAAATTGATCTTCTTTAATCTCATTAGGTAGCCAAGGCATTAAATAATACAGCTTTTGGTTGTGTAAAACGGCATACCTACCATCAACCGTCGGATAAATCGGGACGATCCGGTTGTACCCCATTTGGTATAATTGTTGAATATAACGTATGAAGTCCGCACCATGATTTGCTTTTATTTTTTTCAAAGAAAAAACACCTTTGCTAGAGTAAACTTTTTGAACGCTACCAAAACTTTCGATGAAATTAGGCTCAAGTGCATAGTGTTTTAAGATTGGACCATATTTTTTTAATCTATTTTCCTTTGCCACTTAGACCACTCACTTTCCTCGCTTACCTAAACTGTGTAAGTAAACAAGTGACACTGATAAAAATGCGAGCAGACCGATGGAGATCTGCTCATAATGTGCTCCCTTACCCGCTAGTTTGTAACAGCTACAGGGATATATAAAACTTGGCCTTCATGCACTTCTTGATTCAATTCTAGTTGATTGGCTCTCATTAATGTTTGTGGTGTCACATCATATCTTTCTGAAATAAGATCAATCGTATCATTAGGCTGGACAATACATACCTTAACCTTCGTCAATTGTTCTTCATCTTCTTTACGAGCAAAAAATTCCGTCAAACTCATGCTTTTCTTGCCTTTTACTTTTTTCTTTTGTGGTTTCACTTCTTCTGAAGAGGATTCAAGCTCATCTGTCACTTCTTCAAGCTCTTGAACTGGTTTTGTTTCTTCTACTTGCTTAACCTCAAAAATCTCTTCTGCTTCCTGCTTTTTCTCTTCATATCGATTAGCTATAAAAGAAACCTCTGGCATATCAATGGGTTCTTCTTCTTGAGGCTCAAGAATAGGTAAGGATCGATTTAATACCGGTTCTTCTTCAACCACTTCTGGCTCCTGCTTCGCTTCAGCAACAAACACATCTTCATCTTTTTCATTCTCCTCTGGTAGGGAGAAGTTAATTTCTGTTTGTTCTTCTTCACGACTGGTGTCTTCTTCTTCTTCTTGATCCTGAACCGTTGAACGTTCTACCGTATCAAGCTCAAGCACGTTATTCTCATCTTCAGTATATGCCACATGCTGTTGGTCACCATACAAACCAGATATCGTCAAATTAGCATGGAGTTTCATGCAACTTCTTTCAGGAAACATATAATCAAATGACTCTACTTGGACATCAATATCATCCAATCTCTCAATACGGTTATTCGGGATCGTAATATCTACAGGAAAGTAGTGTGTAAACTCACATACCCCCTCTTCCCTTTCTTCCACAGATTGGATAAACCTTAATGTAGATGGCGGTTCATTCATACTGTCCTCGGTTGATTCATCACGATGATATTCGCCTGTTAGTTCTAGTGCACCTTGAATCGTTACATACTGCTCACTATCCTGAATCGTTATATTCGGATCAAGTGAAATCGAAAGTAATTGTGATACTTCCTGTCCTTTTTGAAACCAAACGGATTCCTCTAATGAAAACCGCAAGTTCGACGGATTTCCTTGAGACATATTCGACTCCTCCTCCCATATCATCAAAACAATAACATCTTTTCTCTTACACTTTATGAGGAGGAAAAGTGAATTATGATTACTTTACTTAGAAAGGAGCGCGTCTTCGATAGAATAACTATATTGTTAAAGAGAAATAGATTAATTTAGGTGTTGTGAATTTAAAATCTCACATCTTTCCCACTCTCCACTTTGACTATTTTTCGATGTGAGCCATTTTAATGCACCAAACTCTCTTTTTCTCATTCTGTCTACCGTTGCTCTTCTCTTTGCCCTACTCTCTAAAAGATTGACATCTTTCGATTGAGAATAAAAAAGCGAACAATTCCATTCCGGAGTTTGTTCGCTAAAAACTTATTTCAATTTCGCAAATGCCTTTTCAGCTGCGGCAATTGTTTGATCAATATCTTCATCCGTTAATGCTGTAGACAGGAATAAACCTTCAAATTGTGATGGTGGAAGGAATACGCCTTGAAGTGCCATTTCACGATAATAAGAGGCAAAGAAGTCAAGATTAGACGTTCTCGCTTGATCATAATTAATGACATCTTCATTTGTAAAAAATAGACCAATCATCGATCCTGCCCGGTTAATTGTATGTGGAATCTCATATTTTTCTGCTACTGTTCTCAAGCCTAATTCGAGTTTATCAGCTTTCTTAATAAAGTTAGCATACGTATCCGGTGTTAATTGACTTAATGTTGCATAACCTGCAGCCATCGCAAGCGGGTTACCTGATAATGTACCTGCCTGATAAATCGGGCCACTTGGTGCAACCTGCTCCATAATTTCTCGTTTACCACCGTAAGCACCAACAGGCAGTCCACCACCTATTACTTTTCCTAAGCAAGTTAAATCAGGTGTAACGCCGAAGAAACCTTGGGCACAGTTATAATCAACACGGAAACCTGTCATTACCTCATCAAAAATAAGAAGGGCACCGTATTCAGTTGTCACATCACGTAACCCTTGTAAAAATCCTTCTACTGGTGGAACAACTCCCATATTACCAGCAACAGGTTCAACAATGATGGCAGCGATATCTTCACCAAATTGTTCAAAAGCGTATTTCACACCTTCAAGATCATTGTATGGAACTGTAATCGTATTCTTTGCAATACCTTCAGGCACACCAGGACTATCAGGCAATCCAAGTGTAGCTACACCAGAACCGGCTTTAATTAAGAGAGAATCTCCATGACCGTGATAACAGCCTTCAAATTTAACTATTTTATTGCGTCCTGTGAAACCTCTAGCTAATCTTAATGCACTCATCGTTGCTTCTGTACCTGATGAAACCATACGAATCACATCAATTGAAGGAACACGATCGATGACGAGCTGTGCTAATTCATTTTCAATCAACGTTGGCGCCCCGAAACTTGTGCCATTTTCGGCAACTTCCTTCACCGCAGAAACAACTTTTTCATTAGCATGTCCTAAAATGAGTGGTCCCCATGAAAGGACATAATCAATATATTCATTACCATCAATATCATAGATTTTGGACCCTTGGCCCTTCTCCATAAAAATCGGATCCATATCAACCGATTTAAAAGCACGCACTGGGGAGTTTACTCCACCAGGCATCAATTTAACTGCTTCTTTAAATGCGGCTTGTGACTTTTCATATGAACGCATAAACATCCCTCTTTTCTTATTTGTGTGAGTTCATCCATTTGGCAGCATCTTTTGCATGATAAGTAATAATTAAATCACTACCAGCTCTTTTCATCCCTGTTAACATCTCAAGCACGATTCTTTCTTCGTCAATCCAGCCATTTTGTGCAGCGGCCTTTACCATCGAGTATTCGCCACTTACATTATAAGTAACAAGTGGTAAATTAATATTGTTTTTCACATCGCGAACAATATCAAGATAAGGCATCCCAGGCTTTACAATGAGGAAGTCTGCACCTTCCATTAAATCTGATTCTGCCTCTCTCATTGCTTCTAAGCGGTTTGCAGGGTCCATTTGGTATGATTTCCGATCACCAAATTGTGGTGTACTGCCAGCAGCATCCCTAAATGGTCCGTAAAAAGCAGACGCATATTTAACTGCATAAGACATAACAGGTATATGTTCAAAGCCTGCCTCATCAAGGCCCTCACGAATAGCGACTGTAAATCCATCCATCATATTAGAAGGAGCAATAATATCTGCGCCTGCTTTTGCTTGACTAATTGCTGTTTGCACAAGTAATTCTAATGAAGCGTCATTTAATATTTCGCCATTTTCAATCAAACCACAATGACCATGGTTAGTATACTCACAAAGACAAGTATCTGCAACGACCAAAATTTCTGGATACTTTTCCTTGATTAATCTTGTTGCTTCTTGGACAATTCCATGGTCATGATACGCCTGCGTACCACAAGCATCCTTTTCAAGAGGAACACCAAATAATAAAACAGATTGGATACCTAGAGATACAACCTCATCCATCTCTTCAGTTAAATGGTCTAATGATAAATTATAAATGCCTGGCATAGAAGGAATTTCTTTTTTTATGTCTTGTCCTTCTGCAACAAAAATTGGATAAATAAAATCCTCCACATGTAGATGTGTTTCTCTTACTAGATTGCGCATATTAGCTGTCCGACGTAAACGGCGATGACGATTAAATTGACTATCCATTTGTACTACCTCCAACTTGATTAAGAAATGACTTTTACTACTTCCTTAATTAAATGTTTAAATGTATATATAGTTGGTACAGCATGTACCTTCAAACCGTAAAATTCTGCTCTTTTTGCAGCTATTGGTCCTATACAACCGATGATACTCTTCCTTATTTGATTCTTCAAATCATGACGCTCTACGATTTCCATAAAATGATCAATCGTTGATGGGCTAGTAAATAATAGTATATCAATGCCCTCATTCAATAAACGACCCGTTAATAATTGTTTACTCTCATTAGGAAAAAAATTTTCATAAACGATTCGTTCAGTCACTCTATGCTTTGCTTCCATAAGCTTTTGCTTAATATAATCTCGGGCCAAGTTGCCCTTAGGCAAGAATATATTTTGTTCATCCCCTAAAATTGTTAAAAATTCAAGGGTAAATGTTTCAGCCACAAATTCCGTTGGTATGAAATCAGCTTTCAAGTCATATTGTGATAACTTTTCAGCTGTTTTCTTTCCTATAACGGCCAACTTCGGTAAGTTTGTCTTCTGTGACACATATGTAAAAAACACCTCAACTGACACACTGCTTGTAAAAATAATCCATTGATATTGTGTGAAATCAAGATTTTTTAAAGAATGGGCTTCTGTTGTTTCTCTAAACGAAATTAATGGGATAATTACTGGATGTCCACCAAGGGATCTGACCAAATCACCACTAGCCTCCGATTGATCTTTACTTCGGGGAATAAGGACAGACATTCCATGTAAGGCACTGTCCTCATGAATCATCCTTCGTCTAACTCCTCTTTGACAGCATCAATTAAGGCTTTTGCACCTAATTCCGATAAGTTTTCTGCTACTTGATACCCTATTGTCTCAGGATCATCACCAACAGCCATATCTTTATAAATCGTACGGCCATCTGGAGAGCCAACTAAACCAGTCAAACTTACTTCTCCATTCTCAGTTAAACGGGCAAAGCCTGCAATCGGCACTTGGCAACCACCCTCCATTTTATGAAGAAATGCACGCTCGGCCAGCACTGTTCTTTTCGTTTCCTCACAAGTGAATGCATCTAAAAGCCTTCTTAGTTCATGATCATCTTCTCTACATTCAATAGAGAGTGCACCTTGACCAACAGCTGGTAAACAAATATCTGGATCAATAAATTCTGTAACGATCTCCTTCGTCCATCCCATTCTTGATAGGCCGGCAGCAGCAAGAATAATGGCATCATATTCTTCTGTTTCAAGTTTAGCAAGACGTGTATCAATATTCCCTCGAATCCATTTAATTTCCAAATCTGGTCTTTTAGCCAAAATTTGTGAACCTCTTCTTAAACTACTTGTCCCGACAATTGCACCTGGTTTTAAGTCAGCTAATTTCACATGGCCTTTGGAAATAAGTGCATCTCGATAGTCTTCTCTTTCCGGAATACAACCAATTGTCAATCCTTCAGGTAAGACAGCTGGCATGTCCTTCATACTATGTACAGCCATGTCAATTTCCTTATCTAACATCGCTTGTTCAATTTCTTTAACGAACAGGCCTTTTCCTCCTACCTTTGAAAGGGTAACATCCAGGATTTTATCTCCTTTTGTCACAATTTCTTTTACTTCAAAGTCAACTGCAGGATTCAAACGGCGTAACTGATCAATCACCCAATTTGTTTGTGTTAACGCAAGCTTACTTCTTCTTGAACCGACAATTATTTTTCTCATGACAGCCTCCCTATTCTTTAAAACATATTCCTTTTCTTATTCATACCAGAAATGGAAAGACGATAACCTTCCAAATAAGAAAAAATTAATTAATACAACAAGGAAAGCAGCCACATTCCAAGTAGCAAGTGATTTACCACTCATTCCTCTGCCAACCTTTAAATATAAGTAAATACTATACAAAATGAGTACCAATAAGGAACCAAGCACTTTTGAATCCAACCATACCATATTTGGTAATTTCATATAAGCCCATTGTATCCCTAATATTAAACTAATCACTAACATAGGCACCCCTATACTAGCAAATAGATAAGACATTTTTTCTAGTTGTGATAAATTCGCAATTCGAATAAGCCTTGAACCCCACTTTTTCCTCTTCAACAAATCATATTGAATCAAATATAAAAGAGCAAATACAAATGACAATGAAAAAGCACCATATGAGAGAATCGCACCAATAATATGAAAAAAGAGGAGCTCAGACATCAATTGATTCGCCAGCACATCTGATTCAATCTCAATAGGCGCAAATGTATGTAAAGCCATAATAAAAAAACCAAGTACATTTGTGAAGAAAACGATAAAATCAACTTTCATAATGCGATTAATAATTAAAGAAAATGTAATAAGTACCCATGCGTAGAAGTATAAACCTTCAAATATCGTTAACACAGGGAACCTACCCGTATTCCACATATAGAGTAATAAGAATACCGTCTGTAATCCCCATACAAATGCAAGTAACCAGAAGGCGACACGATTGGCCTTCCGGTTACTTGCTAAAAAGTCAATAAAGTAGAGAAGTACACTCGCTGCATAAAGAACGACAGTAAATTCATGCAGGCGTGCCATATAGATATCAAACATGGACAGTACCCCTTTTTATGATTGAAAGGATGTCTGTTGCACCTTTACACGATCTGATTTTGGTTGTTCTTGTTTTTCGATTTGCTGAACAACAAGATCTTCTATATTAAATATTTTCACGAACAATTCTAATGCTTTATCAGCATTTTTATGTCCTGCCAATTCTTTTGCCTGTAATACAGGATCTTTCAACATTTGGTTCACAATACTCTTCGTGTGCTTGCTAACCACTTTTCTTTCACGTTCTGTTAGGTTAGGAAGCTTTCTTTCCAAACTTTTCATTGTGTCAGCCTGAATAGCAAGAGCTTTCTCTCTTAAAGCAGAGATGACAGGTACAACACCTAGAAGTTTAAGCCATTGCTTAAATTCAACGATTTCACTTTCGATTAATAATTGAATTTTCGCCGCTGCTTTTTTACGTTCTTGCAAATTCGCTTCAACAATACCTTCTAGATCATCAATATCATATAAGAAAACGCTATCTAAATCAGCGAGTGCTGGATCTAAATCACGTGGAACAGCAATATCGACCATAAATAATGGCTTACCTTTCCGCAATCTTTCTACATCTGCCATCATCTCTTTTGTAATCATATAACTGTTTGCACCTGTAGAAGAGATCACGATATCGGCTTCCACTAATGCACATTGTAATTCTTGCATTAATTTCGCTTGCCCTTCATAGCGGTGTGCTAAATTTTTCGCTTTCTCAAAAGTACGATTAATAACCGTAACATTCGCACCATTTGCATGAAGATGTTGTATCGCTAATTCGCCCATTTTACCTGCTCCAAGAATAAGTACTTGCTTATTCGTAATAAGACCGAATATTTTCTTAGCAAGCTCAACTGCAGCATAACTGACAGATACAGCATTTGCACCAATATCTGTTTCGGAATGTGCTTTTTTAGCAAATGTAATGGACTGCTTAAATAATTGGTTGAATATTGTTCCAGTTGTATGTTCAACTTGCGCTTGCAAAAAGCTAGAGCGAACTTGGCCCAAAATCTGAGTTTCTCCTAGAACCATTGAGTTTAATCCACTACCGACTTTAAATAAATGCTCTATCGCAC
This sequence comes from Cytobacillus kochii, assembly GCF_044790165.1. Lineage (NCBI taxonomy): Bacteria > Bacillati > Bacillota > Bacilli > Caryophanales > Bacillaceae > Cytobacillus > Cytobacillus kochii. The sequence continues at coordinate 3,319,845 of NZ_CP085254.1, forward strand.
CATCATGTTCATAAATAAAAAGAAAGGGCGAAAATTCATTTTGATCTATTTGAAACCAATCGGCTAAAAATTCTTTAATATAATATCTCCCTGTATGCAGTTGATCGACAACCGCATAGATTTCGGTCCGATTACATGTGGATAGAATTACATTTTCCAAGATGCTTTTCTTTTGTTGCAATGCTTGCATTGCTTCACCCAATTGAGAAGGATCGAATGTTAATCTTTCTCTAATTTCCACAGGGGCTGTTTTATAATTTAGACCAACGACCACGATATGCATTTTTAGTAGACCCCCCAAAAAAATTGCATAAATACATACATATATTATAACATTATCTTTACAAGCTTTTTCGAAAAAATGTGAACAGAGTATGAACACATATGATATGATATTTGAGTAGTAAATGATTACTTTAGAACTATTATAATTTGATATTTATTATCATAAACACTCCACTATGTACAATACCAAAAAACTGCCTAATATTCAAGTGTACCTAACTGAAAGTGGTGAATAAATGAAAAGTCAACGACTATTTGCCGGTATTATATTAATAGGCTACGGCTGTTTCTTTCTCATTCAGCAATTACAGGTTGAGAGTTTACAATCGTTATTGACCTGGCCAGTATTACTAGCTATTACAGGTTTGGCCTTTTTAATCCAAGCATATAGCGGTAAAGAATATAATGCTATATTTCCCGGTGTGATTCTCTTTGGGTTTGGTTTACATTTCATCATTGTTGATCGTTTAAGCATATGGCCTAATCATATTGGTGCCTTTGTCCTTATTATTGCCCTTGCCTTTTTATTATATTACTTAAAAACAGCCAATGGCCTCTTGCAAGGGTTTCTTATGTTAGTATTAGCCATTACTTTATTATTTTATGAAAAAATTTTGCAATATGCAGGTAGCTACGGTGAAATCGTTTCATACATAACGAAATTCTGGCCTGCTATTTTTATTATCATTGGCCTCTTTTTCCTTATTAAAAGAAAATAATCTATTAGAAACTTCCATTGAAAAAACGAACATATCTGCAAAGAAAATGTTCGTTTTTTTCGTTTTAGTAATTAACTCTTTTTAAAGAACAGAATCTAGGAAGCTTTTCGTTCTTTCTTCCTTTGGATGATTAAATAACTCTTCAGGATGACCGACTTCAACGATTTTACCATCATGCATATACACTGCCCAATCTGCCACTTCCCGCGCAAATCCCATTTCATGCGTGACGACAATCATCGTCATTCCTTCTTCAGCAAGTTCTTTCATTGTTGCTAACACTTCACCAACTAATTCTGGGTCTAGTGCAGAAGTTGGTTCATCAAACAGCATTACATCCGGCTTCATCGCTAATGCCCTTGCAATGGCAACACGCTGTTTTTGACCACCTGATAGTTTAGATGGGTAAACATCTTTCTTATCCGATAAGCCAACTTTATCTAAGAGTACTAACGCTTGTTCCTCTGCATCCTTTTTCGATAATTTTTTCACTTGCATCGGTGCTTCCATTATATTTTGTATGACTGTTTTATGAGGGAAGAGATGAAAGTGCTGAAACACCATTCCAACTCTCTGTCTAATTTCATTTAAGTCATGAGAGTCTTTTTCTATTACTTCACCCTCTAATGTAATTGTTCCACTATCTTTTAATTCTAGAAAGTTAAGACATCTTAGTAATGTGCTTTTACCAGAACCACTGGCACCTATTAGACAAACAACATCGCTTTCTTTTACTGTAAAATCAATATCTTTTAATACATGAAGATCACCAAAAGACTTATTTAATTTCTCTATACTAATCATAACTGATTCACTCATCTATATTCATCCCTTTCTATCGCTCACTATTAGACATTTTCTTCTCAACAAGGTTCACAATCACTGTAAATAGAAGAACAAGCACTAAATAATAGACGGCAACAATCAATAAGTAAGTCATATAATCATAATTGATTGATCCTTGTGTTGTGGCAATATTAAAGAGCTCATAGACACCTACAAACGAAGCTAGTGAAGAATCCTTTAACGCAATAATAAATTGGTTCCCGAGTGGTGGCAAAGCGCGTCTGCTTGCTTGTGGTAAAATAATTCTTCTCATTGTTAAGCCTGCACTCATCCCTAGGGAACGACCTGCCTCCATTTGACCACTTTCAATAGATTGAATGGCTCCTCTGAAAATCTCTGCAATATAGGCACCATTATGGAAAGCTAAACCTAAAACAACGGACCAAAAACCGGAAATATTTAATGAAGTTAAACCGAAATAAAAGATAAAGATTTGCACAACGAGAGGTGTTCCTCTGACTAAGAAGATATAGAGGTCCGCAATCCACTCTAATACTTTCACTTTAGATATCTTTAACATAGCAAAAAAGAGACCGATAAAAATAGCAATAAAAATTGAGACTATTGTTAATTGAAAAGTTAGGAGCATTCCCTCAAAAAACATTGGGAAGGTGTCAACAAACGTTGTTAGTATGTCCATATTTCCTCCTTAAGGTAAAATGTATTTTCTCTTTAGATACAAGAGGCGAATGCATACGCAATAAACGGAGATGCATTCGCCAACAGAAAATTATTCTTCTGATTCTACAGTAATATCTTCGCCGATATATTCCTTGCTAATTTCAGTCAAGGTTCCATCTTCATGAAGCTTCTCTAATGCATCGTTAATTTTTTCAAGTAGCTCTTCATTGTCTTTGGCTACAGCAATCGCTTGCTCACTTTTTTCTAAAAGCTGTTTTCCCTCAATATTCATACCCGCACCGATCGCTTCTTTACCTGTAACAAAATCGGTAATTACAGCATCATGCTTTCCATTAGATAAAGCCTCGAGTGCTACGACATCGCTATCATAAAACTTAATATTATCAGTAACTTCTGATACTGTTTTTTGATACGTTGTTCCTTTAGCTACAGCTACTTCAAGACCTTCTAAATCTTCTAATGTTTCTACATCACTATCCGGTCTCACATAAATTTGTGGACCTGAATAATAGTAAGGAATCGAGAAATCAACAGCTTGTAATCTTTCTTCTGTTATTGTATGACTAGCAACAGCCGCATCAAAACGTCCTGATTTTACACCTTCAACAATTCCACCGAATTTAAATTTTTGCTGCACTGGTTCTAGTCCTAGCTCTTTTGCAACTGCTTCTGCTACTTCAATGTCGAAACCTGTCATTGAACCATCATCTTGCGTTACACTAAATGGATTAAATTCTCCCGATGAAGCATAAGTGAATTTCCCTTCCTCTGCTAAATCCATTCCTCCACTACTCGCTTCTTCATTTGAGCCACATGCAGCTAATACAGCTACAGATGCAGCAACAATCATTCCCTTAAGTATCTTTTTCACTAGTAAAATATCCCCCTTGTATGTTCTTTTTTCATATACGCTATCAACCTTACCACTCTTACAAATTATTCTCAAAATTCATATTTTATGATATTTTAAGATATAAAACTGTAAGAAAGTCTCACACATCCCTCTTATACTCTATCCTCCTTATTAAACATGTATCCTCCTATATCATCTCTATTACTAAGTATAGCGGGAGAAGGGCTCACTTGATTCAAGTGAAATTATGTAAACCGAAATTTACGTACATAGTCTAATTTCCCTAAATTCAGAAAAATAAACGTAAACTTCAAAAAATGATTAACTTTTCACTTATTTTGATAACCATTGAATACTACCAAGATGAAAGATATAGCAAATGAAATCATTAACAAAAAAAAGGCGAACAAATCCGGCTTCATCCGGTTTGTTCGCCTTTTTAAATGTTTGTTTGATATTAACCTTGAACCCGGTTACATCAATCCTTTCATAGCGGCCCATGCTTCTTCTTTCCCTTTTCCTGTTTCTGAAGAGAACAAGATAAGGGAGTCACTAGGGTCAACATCAAGGGTTTCTCTCGTCACTTTAATATGTTTCTGCCATTTCGATTTTGGTACTTTATCAGCTTTTGTGGCAATAATGATACAAGGAATCTCATAATGTTTAAGGAATTCATACATCATAACATCATCTTTAGTAGGCTGATGTCTTAAATCCACAATCAGAACAACCGCTCGTAATTGTTCTCGAGAAGTGAGGTATGTCTCAATCATTTTCCCCCATGCTTCTCTTTCTTTTTTTGACACTTTTGCATAGCCATATCCTGGTACATCAACAAAATGTAAGATTTCATTAATAAGATAAAAGTTTAATGTTTGCGTTTTTCCTGGCTTAGAAGATATTCTTGCTAATCCTTTACGATTCAACATTTTATTAATAAAAGAAGATTTTCCTACATTCGATCGACCTGCTAATGCGAATTCTGGTAACTCTACATCTGGATATTGCTCAGGCTTTACGGCACTGATGACAATATCTGAACTTACAACCTTCATTGTTCCACCCCGTCTACTAACGCTGCTTTAAGCACTTCATCTACATGGGATACAAGCACAAATGAAAGTTCCTCACGAATCGATTCTGGAATATCATCTATATCCTTTTCATTATCTTTTGGTAAGATAATTTTCGTTAATCCCGCCCGATGAGCACTTAGTGATTTCTCCTTTAATCCACCGATAGGTAAGACACGACCACGCAACGTTACTTCACCTGTCATTCCTACTTCTCTTCTAATTGGTACACCGGTTAATGCTGAAACAAGTGCAGTAGTCATTGTGATTCCTGCAGATGGACCATCTTTAGGAACAGCCCCTTCTGGAACGTGAATATGAATATCGAATTTCTCATGAAAGTTCTCATCAATCCCTAATTCCTTCGCATTTGAACGCACATAACTAAAAGCTGCTTGAGCGGATTCTTTCATCACATCACCAAGTTTACCAGTTAAGACTAACTTGCCTTTACCTTTTGATAAAGAGACTTCGATTTGAAGTGTATCTCCGCCTACAGTTGTATAAGCAAGTCCTGTAGCGATACCGACTTGATCCTCTAATTCAGCTTGGCCGTATCTAAAACGTTTCTTACCTAAGAAATCTTCAAGTGATTTCGCCGTAACTACTACTCTTTTTTTCGTCTCTGATACAATAATTTTTGCCGTTTTTCTACAAATACTAGCCAGTTGACGTTCTAAACTCCTAACACCAGCTTCTCTAGTATAATAACGAACAACAGCTTGAACAGCATCATCTCTCACTTGCAATTGAGATTTCGAAAGACCATGCTCTTTAATTTGTTTTGGCAAAAGATGGTCCTTGGCAATATGAAGCTTCTCATGTTCTGTATAACCAGCAATTGAAATGACTTCCATGCGATCTAATAATGGTCCTGGAATTGTACTTAAATTGTTAGCCGTAGCAATGAACATAACTTTCGATAAATCATATGTCTCTTCAATATAGTGATCACTGAAGTTATGATTTTGCTCAGGATCTAATACTTCAAGCATTGCTGATGAAGGGTCTCCACGAAAATCATTAGACATTTTATCAATCTCATCTAATAAAAATACTGGATTGACTGTTCCTGCTTTTTTCATCCCCTGGATCACTCTACCAGGCATTGCGCCAACATATGTTCTTCGATGACCGCGAATTTCTGATTCATCACGGACACCACCTAAAGATACCCGGACAAAATTTCGGTTGAGTGAGGAGGCGATTGATTTCGCGAGACTTGTTTTCCCTACACCCGGAGGTCCAACGAGACAGAGGATAGGGCCTTTTAAAGAGTTCGTTAACTGTTGAACCGCCAAATACTCAAGCACTCTCTCTTTTACTTTCTCTAAACCATAATGATCTCGATCAAGGATTTTCTCTGCTTTGTTGATGTTTAAATCATCGACCGTTTCTTTAGACCAAGGTATAGCTAATAGCCAATCGATATAATTACGAATAACAGAGCTCTCTGCCGAACTAGAAGGAACCTTTTCGTAACGATTTAACTCTTTTAATGCAGTATTTTCTACATTACTAGGCATATTTGCTTCTGTGATTTTCGCTTTTAAATCTGCAATTTCTCCTGTTTTACCTTCTTTATCACCTAATTCGGTTTGAATGGCTTTCATCTGTTCGCGCAAATAATATTCTTTCTGCGTTCTTTCCATCGATTTCTTTACTCGATTACCGATTTTCTTTTCTAAATTAAGCACTTCTTTTTCGTTATGAATAATGCTGATCACACGATTCAAACGATCTTTTATATTAATCGTCTCCAAGATTTCCTGTTTCTCTTTAAGTTTTAAAGGAAGATGAGAAGCAATAATATCAGCTAAACGACCGGGTTCTTCAATATCTGTAACAGATGTAAATGTTTCTGTTGATATTTTTTTAGATACTTTTATGTATTGTTCAAAATGACTTAAAAGAGTACGCATTAATGCTTGGTCTTCTACATCGCGAGATTCAGACTCATCGAATGCTTCAACTTTTACTGAAAAATAGTCTTCATCATCTAAAACCTCTGCTATTTTTGCACGTTTAAGTCCTTCTACTAGTACACGAATCGTACCATTGGGCAATTTGAGCATCTGTTTTACCCGAGTAAGAGTACCTAAATGATATAAATCATTGCTGTCAGGCTCATCTATAGAAATGTCCTTTTGTGTTGTTAAAAAGATTAAATGGTCATCTACCATTGCTTTTTCAAGTGCTTGTACTGATTTATCACGACCTACATCTAAGTGCAGGACCATTGTAGGATAAACGAGCAAACCTCGAAGCGGCAGGAGGGGGACGATGATCTCTTTCTTATTCGTCATATACTTGCACCTCCAAAATGCATATGTATCAAGATTTCAATTCATTTTCTTTGTACAATTTTATCTTATTTACTTCACAGTGTCGACTTTTTTAATCTAGTTCGTTTGCGAAAAGAGTTAAAAAGTACAACCGTTTTGTTTGTTTTCTTCATTTCTAGCTTGACAATTACTTATTTCATTCCCTATTTATAGGACTTTAAAACGAAGGGAATGAAAAACTCCGGCAGTTGTTGCCGAAGTTATTAGTACCTCACATACTTTCCTTTTTAGCAAGATCAATCGCTGACGCATCTAGTGGTGAAATTAACGGCTTTTCATGTTGATATTCTTTGTGAAGGGCGAACTCGAACACCTCATTCAACGTTTTAACGGTAACAATTTGAATTCCTTCCACCTCATTTAATATCGATTGCATATTCTCTTCAGGGATAATAACCGTCTTTGCACCAGCTTTTTTAGCAGCTTTTACTTTTGGATATACTCCGCCAATAGGCTTAACGGCACCATGAATACTAATTTCTCCTGTCATTGCCACTGTATTGTCTATTGGATGTTTATAAATAGCTGAATAAATACCTGTAGCCATTGCAATCCCAGCAGATGGTCCATCAATCGGCACACCACCAGGGAAGTTCACATGAATATCATAATCATCTGCAGGTACACCCATTGAGCGAAGAACTGTAATCACATTCTCAATTGAGCCACGTGCCATACTCTTTCTTCGAATTGATTTTCCTTGTCCGCCAATACTTTCTTCTTCTACAATTCCTGTAATATTAATTGATCCTTTTTCTTTAGCAGGAATCACAGTAACTTCAATCTCTAATAAAGCACCGGAATTAGGTCCATGAACAGCCAAGCCATTAACTAAACCAACCTTTGCTGTTTCTCCGATTTTTCTTTCCATTCTCGGCACTAACTGACTTGATTGGATAACCCACTCGACATCTTCGTCCTTAATATAATCGCGCTCTTCTTGTATTGCAAGACTCGCCGTCGTTTGTACTAAGTTGACTGATTCACGGCCGTTTCTTGCATAAGATGCTAATGTTTGTAAAGCTTGTTCACTTATTTTTAAGTTCACTTTATCGGCTGCCTTTTTAGCAACTTCTGCGATTTCTTCTTCGGTTAATTCCCGGAAAAACACTTCCATACAACGTGAACGAATAGCTGGAGGCAATTCATTAGGTGTTCTTGTTGTCGCACCCACTAACCGAAAATCTGCCGGTAAACCATTTTTAAAGATATCATGTATATGAGAAGGAATTTGCATATTTTCTTCATTATAATAAGCGCTTTCAAGGTATACTTTGCGATCTTCTAACACTTTTAACAACTTATTCATTTGAATAGAATGTAACTCCCCAATTTCATCTATAAACAAGACCCCACCATGGGCATTTGTGACTGCTCCTTGTTTTGGTTGTGGGATTCCTGCCTGCCCCATTGCTCCTGCCCCTTGATAAATCGGATCATGTACAGATCCAATAAGTGGATCAGCAATCCCCCTTTCATCAAAGCGAGCGGTTGTCGCATCTAGTTCAATAAAGACTGAGGATGGTTTAAATGGTGATTTTTGATTTTTCTTTGCTTCTTCTAATACTAATCTGGCTGCAGCTGTTTTACCTACTCCAGGAGGCCCATAAATAATGACATGCTGAGGATTTGGTCCACAAAGTGCCGCTTTAAGTGATTTTATGCCATCTTCTTGACCTACAATATCATCAAAGGTCGTTGGCCTAACTTTCTCTGACAGAGGTTCTGACAGTTTTATTGACCTCATCTTCTTTAATTGATCCATTTCTTTACGAGACTCTCTATCAATAGAGACTTTTTGTGTACGTTGGTTTTTAAGTAAGTTCCAAAAATAGAGCCCAATAACAATCCCAAAAAATAGCTGTACAAACAATGCAATTCCCGTCCAACTCATCCTATTCCCTCCTGAACATTTTCTTGCTGTTAATGGATAGTATCTCCTGCGCAAAGTTGGAATAAACAAGAATTTTAAATTCAATGAGAGGAAGCTTATGGTTGTTTTAGCATTTATTATAGTTTAGTAAAAAAGGAAATCAATGAAATAAATTTTGCCTTTTGTTTAGCTGTAATTGTGATACATAAGAAAGTGGTATATTCTTTTCATCTACTGTTTAACCTCTAGTAATAAACCTCGATCGTACTGTAATTAACAAGTTTTACTATTTTTTACGGATTTATTATTTTACGTTAAAAGAACCCACAGCTTACCTTGACTATAAGGTCTTTTTCGAGTGAGTTGGTTTGTTCAGCCATCTTTGTGGTTTTCACGTTGGATGTACGAGCTAATTGACTTTGTCTGCTATCTTTGACATTTCCACTCTACATGCACGAGCTAATCGACTTTCCTCTGCTATCTTTGCGATTTCCACTCTACAATTACGAGCCACTACCGTTTACTCCGTAGATGGGGCGAAATTACTTATCTTTTTTCTCTATCGTCCTTCACCCTTTTTGTTGGAGTAATAGAAAAGGAACTAAACCGAAGTTTAGTTCCTTTCAAACTTATGCAGACGTTTTTCTTTCTTCTTTCACAATGGTACCGTCTTCAAGTAATAGCTTTGGTGAACCATTCTCAAGGACCGTATCTTTTGTAATGATACATTTTTTAATATCTTCACGAGAAGGTAAATCAAACATGACATCAAGCATGATTCCTTCAATAATTGAACGTAATCCACGGGCACCTGTTTTTCTTTCAATTGCCTTCTTAGCAATTTCGATTAGTGCCTCATCCTCGAATTCTAACTCAACATCATCTAATTCAAGCATTTTTTGGAATTGTTTTACTAAAGCATTTTTCGGCTTAGTTAAAATTTCAATTAATGCTTCTTCATCTAATGGTGTTAAGCTTGCAATAACCGGTAGACGACCAATAAATTCAGGAATTAAACCGAAACGCAATAAGTCCTCTGGTAAAACTTTAGATAGCAACTCATTTTGTTCAAGTTCTTTCTGCTTATTATCCGAACCGAAACCGATCACTTTTTGACCTAAACGGCGTTTAATGATTTGTTCGATCCCATCGAAGGCACCACCGCAAATAAATAAGATGTTCGTCGTATCAATTTGAATAAATTCTTGATGCGGATGTTTTCTTCCACCTTGTGGAGGTACGCTGGCAACAGTGCCTTCAAGAATTTTCAATAATGCTTGTTGCACACCTTCACCAGATACATCTCTTGTAATCGACGGATTTTCTGACTTACGTGCCACTTTATCAATCTCATCAATATAAATAATGCCTTTTTCAGCCTTTTCCACGTCATAGTCAGCAGATTGGATAAGCTTTAGGAGAATATTCTCAACATCTTCACCAACATAACCTGCTTCTGTTAATGAAGTCGCATCTGCAATTGCGAATGGTACATTTAGAATTCTTGCTAAAGTTTGAGCTAGTAAAGTTTTACCACTTCCTGTTGGCCCAATCATTGCAATATTACTTTTTGCCAGTTCTACATCATCTACTTTACTGTTCGAATTAATTCGTTTGTAATGATTGTAAACTGCTACAGCTAGGTTTTTCTTTGCTTGGTCTTGACCAATTACATATTCATCGAGAATGTCGCGAATCTCGGACGGCTTTGGCACATCCTTAAATTCAACTTCTTCCTCTGTTCCAAGTTCTTCTTCCACAATCTCGGTGCATAATTCAATACATTCGTCACAAATGTAAACACCAGGACCAGCTACTAGCTTACGAACTTGATCTTGTGTTTTCCCACAGAAGGAACACTTTAATTGACCTTTTTCATCATTAAATTTAAACAAATCCTTCACCCCTTGATCAAACTTCTAAGCGATATATCTTCTGCGAACTTTTGTTTATCATTAGCTAAATATTTGAGCCAATTCACTCGCCAGTTCTTATTAAAAACGCTTGATAAAAACTAACCTTTAAGTTATGTATTGCATTGTAACACACTTCAGCAAAAGACAGGAAATAATAACACTTACCTCTAAGTTATGTACGTAATACGTTATTCATGATTCGCAGAAGGAAATCACTCAATAAAACTTGTACTTCCATAAGCATGTCCATTTTTATGCCCATCCATAAGTGGAATTTTTTTCAGGCAGTTATGTATGTGATAAGGTATCCTGCTTTTGCCGTACTGCTATTATGTATTATCTAAAATTGTAGAAAACAAGGCACGATGTGATCGCGCCTTGTTATGTTTAAGTTCCGGGTTGCTACCGTTACTTTGTTATATTCATTTTAAACAGTTTTACTATTTTCTACAAGTAAATCGATTGCTTTTTTCGCTTTAATATCAGATTGTAAACCATCAAGGCTACCACCAAGCGCCATTTGAATATTTTCAGCTGTCATATTATACATTTCAGCCATTTTATTTACTTCTTCGTTTATTTCATCTTCAGAAACTTCGATGTTTTCTGCAGCAGCAATTGCTTCAAGAGTTAAGTTAATACGCACGCGCTTCTCTGCGTCAACTTTCATTTGCTCACGTAATGCAGACTCATCTTGTCCAGAGAATTGATAATAAAGCTCAAGGTTCATACCTTGCATTTGTATACGTTGTTCGAATTCTTGCATCATGCGATCTAATTCAGTATCAACCATTGCAGCTGGAATATCAATTGTCGTGTTTTCTGCTGCTTTTTCTACTACAGTATCACGCACATGGTGCTCTGCTTCATGGTTTTTACTATCAACTAGTTGTTTCTTCGTTTTTTCTTTTAGTGCATCTAATGTTTCAACTTCTTCATCTACATCTTTAGCGAATTCATCATCTAATGCAGGAAGTTCTTTTGTTTTGATTTCATGTACAGTCGTTTTGAATACTGCTTTTTTACCCGCAAGCTCAGCAGCGTGATATTCTTCTGGGAACGTAACATTTACTTCTTTAGATTCTCCAGCAGAAACACCAATTAATTCTTCTTCAAAACCTGGAATGAATTGTCCAGAACCAAGTTCTAATGAGAAGTTATCACCTTTTCCACCTTCGAATGCTTCTCCATCAACGAAACCTTCAAAGTCGATAACAACTGTATCACCTTGTTCTGCTGTACCTTCTTCTTTAACAACAAGCTCAGCTTGTTTTTCTTGTAGGCCTTTTAATTCGTTTTCTACATCTTCATCCGTTACTTCTGTATCGAATTTTTCTACTTCAAGGCCTTTATATTCGCCAAGTTCTACTTCAGGTTTTACAGTTACTTTCGCAGTGAAAATAAGCGCTTTACCTTTTTCAATTTGTTCTACATCGATTTCAGGACGATCAACTGGCTCAATGCCTGTTTCATCAATTGCATTTGCATACGCTTCTGGCAAAAGAAAATCAACTGCATCTTGGTATAAAGACTCAACACCAAAGCGTTTTTCAAATAGGCTGCGAGGCATTTTACCTTTTCTGAAGCCAGGAACATTTACTTGTTTAACTACTTTTTTAAATGCAGCGTCTAAACCTTCGTTTAACTTCTCTGCATCTACTTCAATTGTAAGAACCCCTTGGTTCCCTTCTAACTTTTCAAATTTAGCAGACATACTATTATTTCCCTCCAAAATCTATGATCATTTCATTCACAGCAAATAGAATGAATATGTCTAATCGATTATTCATTTATATAAGGTGAATCAGCTTTCTATCCACATAATACAACCATTATATTATAACATAACGTCTCTAGCTTTCAACAATGAGACTATATTTTAGGATAAGAAAATTCTTCTATTGCTTCAATATAAGTAATAGCTGCATGATAATCCTCTTCTTCGACACAATATTTCTCAAGCATCTCATCCACAGCAAGGTCCATTCCTAGGTAATCAATTGCAAGAGTATGATAAGCTGCAGACCATGTTTCAATCGAAAAAGGTTCTAATTCTATCGGATACATGAGAAATAAATGACGGTTCACAAGAGAGGCAGCATGTTCAAGTAAAATGGGGTCATCTTGCTCCATTTTCTCTTCTAACACTTTGAGCATTTCAACCCTTTGTTGGAAATGCTCAAAGTCCGGCAAATGTGCAGGAACGAAACTTTTTATATTACCCATTTTTTCAACAATAACTTCCTTATTATATAGATGTTGTTTTAACACATCGAGAAGTAATGTCTTAAAGAAGGGATGTCCCTCCTCAGATCGTAAATAGAAAAGGATTTCTTTTACATTGTGCACAATATTCTTTTCTGCCAATTCTTTAGCGAGCATCATCTGTTCTTGTTGATCTTTTATTTCAAAAAGCTGTAGGTAAGTTTCCGAGTCGTCCTCTACCTCACTGGACTTTATATCTGCTTCAGCCATTCTACGGCTGAATTCTAACAACCGACTAAAATGTTCAAATTTTTCATGAGGTACTTTATTCTCTTCAAATAAGTATTCAATAGTGGTCACAATTTCATCGTAGCGATGTAATTGTACTAATATCATCAAATACATATCTACCACTTGAAGGTAGTCACCTATCCCATTATGGAGCATGTATTCCGCTTGTTTTTGCGCATGTTGCAATTGACCTGATTCAAAAAAGGCAAGCACAAGACCTGTTTGAATATCTTCATCCTTATCATTTAGCTCTGAAGCTTCTGTTAAGAATTCTACTGCCTCTTGAAACTCCCTACGGTGTAGAGCCTCTAACCCTTTCTCTAATAAACGCCTATCTAAAAAGGGAAAGGGAATCACTTTATTTTTTTTGTCATCACGATTATGTTTTGTCATTTTGCCTACGTCCCTTTAATTCCTTATTTAGAGGTAAGTGTAGCATGAAAAGAGAAAAATGCAAAAGGATTGTGCCATTGAGAGGTTTAGCGGAAAAACTTCATAAAAAAATGAGCCCTATATACAATGCATACGGGCTCACAAGTAATGATTCATTTCTTATCTTAATGCTTGTTCATATGCAGTGATGTGATCAGCTAATTGCAAGGTAATTTCAATCTCATCCCACCCATTCATTAGCATCGTTTTCCAATAAGCATCAATTTCAAATGATACTTGGAACCCTGTTTCATCACCAATCGTTTGCTTCTCTAGATTCACTTCTAATTGATAAGGCTGTTGTTTGCCTTTTTCAAGTAATTGCACAATTTGCTCCTTTGGTAACGCAATCGGTAACACACCATTTTTCAAGCAATTCTGATGAAAAATATCTGCGAAGGATGGTGCTAATATCACTTTGAACCCATAATCTAGAAGGGCCCACGGAGCATGCTCCCTAGACGACCCACATCCGAAGTTCTCATTTGCAATTAAAATCGATGCATGTTGATTTTTATCTTGATTCAGTTCAAATGTTGGGTTTAAACTACCATCTGCCATATAACGCCATTCATAGAACAAATATTGACCAAAGCCCGTTTTTTCAATTCGTTTTAGAAATTGCTTAGGAATAATCTGATCTGTATCTACATTGGCACGGTCAAATGCAATCGCTTTTTCCTTTAAAGTTTTAAATCCAGTCATCTACTCCGCTCCCTATCTTACTGGTTGTCTTTCAACCATTTTTCTAACATCGACAAAATGACCATGAATAGCTGCTGCTGCAGCCATAATTGGACTGACTAAATGAGTTCTCGCTCCAGATCCTTGCCGACCCTCAAAATTCCGATTAGATGTGGAAGCACAATGTTCACCGCTAGGGACAATATCATTATTCATACTCAAACACATACTGCAACCCGAATCTCTCCATTCAAACCCAGCTTCTCTAAAAATTTCATCTAGACCTTCTTCTTCTGCAAGCGACTTGACCGTTTGTGAACCTGGCACAACTAGTGCTCGCACATCAGGATGAACTTTATTGCCTTTGATTACAGAAGCAGCCTCACGTAGATCTTCTAGTCGTGAATTGGTACAAGAACCGATAAATACATGTTGAATCTGAATATCTTCTATTTTCTGTCCTTCCTCTAGTCCCATGTATTTAAGAGCACTCTCAAGTGATTTCTTTTCCACGGCTGTTTCATAATCACTTGATGTAGGAATTGAATCAGTAACTTTAGAGGTCATCGCTGGGTTTGTCCCCCAGCTAACCATTGGGGCAATATTGGCTGCATCCATAGTAATCACACGATCATAAGTTGCATCTTCATCCGACACTAATGATTGCCATTTTGTCACTAGCTGTTCAAAGGCTTCCCCTGTTGGGACATACTTACGTCCTCTTAAGTAAGAAAATGTTGTTTCATCAGGGTTCACTAATCCAGCCCTCGCGCCACCTTCTATCGACATATTACAAATCGTCATCCGCTCTTCCATAGACATATGATCAATTACTTCTCCCGTATATTCAATGACATGTCCTGTTCCAAAATCAAACCCATATTGAGAAAGAACATATAGGATAACATCTTTTGCTGATACACCTTGTTGCCTTTTGCCATTGATTTCGATTTTTAGCGTTTTCGGTTTTTGGCGCCAGATGGTTTGTGTGGCTAACACATGCTCCACCTCACTTGTACCGATACCGAATGCAATTGAGCCGAATGCACCGTGTGTGGATGTATGACTATCTCCACATACAATTGTCATCCCTGGTTGCGTTAGGCCTAATTCCGGACCAATGACATGAACAATTCCTTGGTCTGGATGATCAATTCCTGCTAGTGGTATTTGGAACTCTTCACAGTTTTTTTCTAGTGTTGTCATCTGGTTTAATGCAATCTTATCATTAATGACTTTACGATTATCTGTTGGGATATTATGATCCATCGTAGCGAAGGTTTTATCTGGTCTTCTAACCGTTCTTCCTTTCATTCTTAAGCCAGAAAACGCTTGCGGCGATGTTACTTCATGCACTAAATGCAGATCAATGTACAATAAGTCCGGCTTTCCCTCTTCTTGATGAACAATATGTTGTTCCCATATTTTCTCTATAATTGATTGCCCCATTAATATTCACACCTTTCTAAAAGAAACACGGACCCACAATAGGGCCGTGTCCCTTCTTCATTATTTAAGCGTACGCACCCATAATATGCATAATGGCTTCATTATCAAGTAGCATCGCTTTTACTTCCGCAATCATTTCTGTTGTCGATGTCACTTGTTGGCCGAACTCCGCAATATCACTCGTTCTAAAGCCTGCATCTAACACTTGTTTTACAGCACGTTCTACTTCATTCGCTTCTGTTTCTAACCCGAACGATTCACGAAGCATCATCGCAGCAGATAAAATCATTGCTAACGGATTGGCCACGTTTTTGCCAGCGATATCAGGTGCCGAACCATGAATCGGTTCAAATAAATATGGACCCTTCTCAGATAAACTAGCAGATGGTAGCATACCTAATGAACCGGTTAAAACGGAAGCCTCATCACTTAAAATGTCACCAAACATATTCTCGGTTACGACAACATCAAACTGTTTAGGATTTGTCACCATCTGCATCGCCGCATTGTCAACTAACATATGCTCAAGATACACATGCGGATAATCTTTTGCCACTTCCTCTGCCGTTTCCCTCCACATCCTACTTGATTCAAGCACGTTTGCTTTATCAATAGATGTGACTTTTTTTCTTCTCTTATCTGCTAAAACAAACGCTTTTTCGATTACACGCTTCATTTCTGCTTTTTTATAAAATAGTGTATCGACTACCGCAGACTCCCCGTTAGCATCCATGCGTTCACTCGGTTGACCAAAATATAATCCGCCAGTTAATTCGCGTACCATCAATAAGTCTACACCTTGGATCACTTCATCTTTTAGAGGAGAAGATTGCGCCAAACTTTCAAAATAAGTTGTTGGACGAAGATTAGCATAGAGATTAAGCTCTTTACGGATTTGTAATAACCCTCTCTCCGGACGGATCTCAGGATTTACTTGATCCCATTTAGGACCACCCACTGCTCCTAAAAGAATCGCATCGCTTTCTTTGCATAGTTGAATGGTTTCTTCCGGAAGTGGTTTGCCTTTTTCATCAATCGCATGGCCGCCAATCATACCATAAGAAAATTCAAATTGGTGATTATAGCGCTCTCCGACTGCTTGGAGAATTTCAACTGCTCCCTTTGCAACTTCTTTCCCGATCCCGTCTCCTGGTAGTACAGCGATACGTTTTTTCATCTTTTATCCCTCCGATTAAAATGTATGTTAACTATTCTGCATAGCTGGTTCCGTTTTTTCCTTCATATATATGACTCGGTTAACTGCATTTAAATAAGCTTTTGCTGATGCTTCGAGCACATCTTGAGCGAGCCCTCGACCGCTCGTTTCTACCCCTTGGTAAGCTAACTTAACGAACACTTGCGCAAGTGCATCTCTACCGGCACCAACTGATTGAATGCGATAATCGAGTAAACTAATCTCACCATTCACACTTGCTTCTAATGTGTTATACAGTGCCTCAATACTACCTGCACCCGTACCCGCTTCCTGGATCACTTGATTATCGCTACCGGATAATGTAACCGTTGCTGTCGGCACTTGATTCGTACCGTATTGAATTTGAATTTGAATTAATTCATAGAATCGTTGTTCCTTCGACAATTTTTCTTCTAGCACAAGGGCGACTAAGTCTTCATCTGTCATCTCTTTTTTGCGATCGGCTAAATCTTTGAATACGGTAAATAGTGGTTTGATATCTTCGTCTGCCACATCTAATCCTAATTCGTCTAAACGATTTTTAAATGCATGTCGTCCTGAATGTTTACCAAGAACAAGAGAGTTAGATTGCACACCGACTAATTGCGGTGAAATAATTTCATAAGTGGTTACTTCTTTTAATACGCCATCTTGATGAATACCAGATTCATGAGCATAAGCGTTTGCTCCAATAATGGCTTTATTTGCTGGGACAGGCATTCCGGAAAGTTTGCTTACAAGGCTACTTGTTCGGCTAATCTCCCCTAGGTTTAACGTTGTTTGGGCATTATAGAAATCTTTTCTAATGTGAAGGGCGACAGCTATTTCCTCAAGTGCTGCATTGCCCGCTCGTTCACCAATTCCGTTAATCGTTCCCTCTATTTGTGTCGCACCATTTTCGATCGCAGCTAAAGAATTCGCTGTCGCCATCCCTAGATCATCATGGCAATGAGCTGATAATGCTACTTTATCAATAGACGGGACATTATTTTTTAAATATTTAAAAATCTCTCCATATTCCTTCGGTGTTGCATATCCGACTGTGTCCGGAATGTTAATCACCCTTGCTCCTGCTTGGATGACTTTCTCCACGATTTCTGCCAAGAAGGGCAATTCTGTCCTTGAAGCATCCTCTGCTGACCATTGGACAATGGAGAAGCGTTCCGCCGCATACTTAACGGTGTTAACTGCCGTTTCTACTACTTGCTCTTTTGTCATTTTAAGTTTGTAATCACGATGGATAGGACTAGTTGCCAAGAAGGTATGGAGCCTTGGTTCGGCTCCTCCCTTCAATGAGTCCCATGCTGCATCTATATCCGATAAAACCGCTCTCGCTAAACCTGTTACAGAAGCGTTCTTCACTGTTTCTGCAATAGATTTTACCGATCCAAAGTCTCCTTTAGACGCGGCTGGAAAACCTGCTTCGATGATGTTTACATTCAGTCTTTCTAGCTGTCTAGCAATCTCTAATTTCTCAGAGAAGTTCAAGTTGACTCCTGCTGACTGTTCTCCATCTCTAAGCGTTGTATCGAATATATTAATTTGTTGCACTGCTCACCACTTCTTTCTTTTTATTGTTTTGGACGAATGGCATCATTTTGCGAAGCTCTCTACCAACTCTTTCAATTTCATGTTCACTTTCTTTTGCATTAATAGCTGTAAACACCGGACGATTCACCTGGTTTTCCATAATCCAACCTTTAGCAAATTTACCTTCTTGAATATCTTTTAATACTTCTTTCATTTCTGCTTTTACCCGTTCATCTACAACCCGTGGGCCACTGACGAAATCTCCCCATTGTGCTGTATCTGAAATAGAATATCTCATTCCTTCTAATCCACCTTCATACATAAGGTCAACAATTAATTTGAGTTCATGGAGACATTCAAAGTAGGCGAGTTCCGGCTGATAACCTGCTTCCGTTAACGTTTCAAATCCTGCTTTAACAAGAGAAGTCAGTCCGCCACATAATACTGCCTGTTCTCCGAATAAATCTGTTTCTGTCTCTTCTTTAAATGTCGTTTCTAAGCCCCCGGCTCTTAGTGCACCAATTGCTCTTGCATAAGCTAGTGCTAATTCTCTTGCTTCACCCGATACATCTTGGTGAACAGCGAATAACGCTGGTACACCCGCTCCCTCTTCATATGTTCTTCTTACTAAATGACCTGGTCCTTTTGGTGCGACTAATAAAACATCACTTTCTTTCGGTGGAACGATTTGATTAAAATGGATATTAAATCCGTGAGCAAACATCAATGCTTGATTGGTTAAATTTGGTTCAATTTCTTCTTTATATACTTTCGTTTGCAATTCATCTGGTAATAAAATCATTACGATATCTGCTTTAGCAGTCGCTTCTCCTACCGAGTAAACTTGAAAGCCATCTTCAACTGCTGTCTGCCATGATTTTCCCTGCCTTAAGCCGATTACTACCTCTACACCGCTATCTCTCATATTTTGCGCATGCGCATGACCTTGTGATCCGTATCCAATTACTGCTACTGTTTTCCCGTTTAAGTAGTTCTCATTTGCATCTCCGTTATAGTACATTTTAGCCATTATTCATTCTCCTCTATTCATCATTATTTTTTTATACAATTGAAAAATTATGTTTTTGTTGCGACTGTCTTTGTGTCCCTCTTGGGAATGCTGTTGTACCCGTTCTAGCAATCTCTTTAATACCATAAGGCTTAATTAACTCTAGGAAAGCTTCGATTTTTTCAGATTCTCCTGTGATTTGGATGACTAAACTATCTTTGCTTACGTCAATGACAGAAGCTCTGAAAGGTTCAATTAAAGAATAAATCTCATTTCTTGAGTGCGGATTAGACTGTACCTTTATCAAAGCTAGTTCTCTAGCAACCACTGCTTGATTTGTAATATCCGTCACTTTCAGTATGTCTATCTGTTTATTGAGCTGTTTCGTAATTTGCTCACTTTGTTGGTCGGACTCTACATAAATTACACATGTGATTCTTGACATCCCCTCCTGTTCAGATAAACCCACTGAAATACTTTCGATATTATAATTACGTTTAGAAAATAAATTAGTAATTCGATTAAGTACACCAGGTTTATTTAAAACAAGGAGCGATATGATTCTCTTCATTCTTTCACACCTACCATCTCATGAATCCCTTTACCCGGAGCGATCATTGGAAAGACATTTTCGTCAGCATCGACACGGAAATCTAGCAATACAGGCTCTCTTGTGTGTAATACTTCAGCTAACACTCTCTCTGCTTCTTCTTCTGTCGTTATGGTATAACCTTTAATATCGTAAGCTTCAGCTAGCTTCACAAAATCAGGTTGAACCGGAATCTTGCTATGTGAAAAACGTGATTCATAGAAAAACTCCTGCCATTGTCTAACCATCCCTAAGGATTGATTATTGAATATTGCGATTTTTATCGGTAAGTTCATTTCTTGTATAACTGCTAATTCCTGTGTTGACATTTGAAAGCCTGCATCACCGACAATGGCAAGCACACAACTATCTGGATCAGCAATTTGAGCGCCAATACTAGAAGGTAAACCAAATCCCATCGTTCCAAGCCCACCAGATGTAACCCACCTATCCGCATGTTTAAAGCGATAGTATTGCGCAGCCCACATTTGGTGTTGACCGACATCTGTCGTTACAATCGCTTCGCCCTTCGTGTTTTCATACAAGAGCTCCATTACTCTTTGCGGCTTTAACTTTGGTGATGCTTTATCATAATGGAAAGGATGTGCAACACTCCACTGTTTTAATGTCTCCATCCATTCGCTATGAGCTGGTTCATTACATTCTTCTTGAAGAAGTGCGAGAAGCGCAGCCTTTGCGTCTGCTACAACCGGAATAACTGTCGGTACATTTTTACCAATTTCTGCAGGGTCAATATCAATATGAGCAACCTTAGCATTCGGAGCAAAGTGTTCCAAATTACCTGTTAAGCGGTCATCGAACCTTGCACCAATATTAATCAATAAGTCACATTGAGAAAGAGCCATGTTTGCTGTGTAACAGCCGTGCATGCCAGCCATGCCTATGAATAATGGATGATCACTTGGAAAACCACCAAGACCAAGTAATGTATGGACAACTGGTATTTTTGTTTTTTCTACATACTGTAAGAGTTCGTTTGCCCCCTTCGAATGAAGAATGCCTGCCCCCGCTAAAATAACTGGTTTCTGTGCTGCTCCTATCGCATCTGAGAGCTTACGAATCTGAAGGCGATTAGGCTTTAATGTCGGTTGATAACCCGGTAACTCCATTTCTACTTCTTCGGGCCTTTCGGTAATCGTCGAAGCTATATCTTTAGGAATATCAATGAGCACTGGACCGGGTCTGCCTGTCTTTGCAATATAGAACGCTTCTTTAATGACTCTTGGGATATCCTCCAATTGGCGAATTTGAAAATTATATTTTGTAATCGGTGTGGTAATTCCTAATATATCTGCTTCTTGGAAAGCATCTGAACCAATCACACTTGTTGCTACTTGACCTGTAAAAGCTACAATTGGTAATGAGTCCATCATCGCATCAGCCAAACCTGTTACGATATTCGTTGCTCCAGGCCCGGATGTTGCAATGACGACACCAGGCTTACCTGAAATTCTTGCGTAACCTTCTGCAGCATGTATGCCGCCTTGTTCATGTCTAGGGAGAACATGAAGGAATTTCGCATCATAAATCTTATCGTAAATCGGCAAAACCGCTCCGCCAGGGTAGCCAAAGACGACTTCTACATTTTCCCTTTCTAACGCATCCATTAATAAGTCTGCGCCTGTAATCGTCTCAAGCTTTGTTTTCACTTCTTCTGTTAAGGCAGCTTCCCGCACCATCGCTCTTTAACCTCCTTAATAAAATTAAATATAAAAAAGCCTCTCCATCCCTCATTGACCAATCATTGGTCAAGGGATGAAAAGGCTTTGATCACCATTCCACGGTACCACCCTTGTTCGCGTTTTAAATCTCCACGCGCACTCAGTAACAGCATAATAACTGCTAAGCTTAGATAACGGGTTCCTTCGACCCGGAAGACTCTACTTATCATTGTTCAAGTCTCCACTCCGAGGTGAGTTCATTTTAAGACTGGTTTACCGGTTTCCAGCTTGCCCGGCTCTCTGCAAAACCTACATCAAAAAACTACTTATCCTCATCAACGCTTTTAGTTTCTCACTTTAAACCACTAAAATTTCGTTTGTAAAAATAAAAGGAAAATAACGCTGCTTCCAATTTCATTTTCGATTTATTTTATTGTGCTTTGCTTTGTTGAGGACTATCTTACGCCCATTTTTAAAAGTCGTCAACACCTTTTTGGAAAATTATTTGATAATTTAGATTAGTCTGTTTTCATGTATCCGCTTACATCATTGATCTATTAACCTTTTAATTGGACAAAATTTTTTATTATTTTATTCATTCTGTGGCATGCGTAAAAGCATGTGAATTACTTTTATGAGGTGGGTATTTGAACAGCTCATTGAACAAACGAACACGTCTAGTTGAAGGCTATTACAAGATAAATCATGTGCGTTCATTTACGATAAATACTATACAAAGAAACTACAACCTTCAGAGACCATTTCATTTTAATCCATTTTTTTAATATTTAATCACATACAAACGTGATAAATTCTACCATATGCCGACTCATCGGTACATATTCGATAAAAATCACCAGTATTTGAGTAGGTTTTTATTCACTGCATCCTATCGCTATTATTTTAAGATAGTATTTTTGTATTTGTTTTTGGGTTTTTAATTGAGGATAGAGAACAACAAAGGAAGATTACTTATGGAGAAAACTAATATGAAATCGATCTCTAGCTCAAATAAAAAAAGCGCTAATCCAAGTTTTCACCGGAATCAACGCTAGTGTTGGTAGATAAATATGTAGCTAATGGCGTCCCAGGAGAGATTCGAACTCCCGACCGACAGCTTAGAAGGCTGTTGCTCTATCCTGCTGAGCTACTGGGACTTAATATCAAGACAATATTTATTATACGCAGGATAAACTGAAGTGTCAATTAATTTTTAAATAAATTTATGATCGGAAGAGAACTGCTGTAAAAATAGCAGTTCTCTGGCTACGCAAAAGAAAAGGATTGCTGCCATTCCTCGAGCTCGACACCGTCTCTTGTCCAAATGGAAACGACCACTTTTTCCGCTGTCCAATCTACCATCATATATGTTTTTTCTTTCGGATGCCTTGGAAGCGAGATACTATTTGGGTTAAGATAAAGGATTTGATCTACCATTTCAGCCCCCAATTGATGCGAATGACCAAAGCATACAATACGTGCAGCTACTTCTTTTGCTCTTAAGCTTAGACCTAATAAGGACGATTTTACGCCATATAGATGACCATGTGTAATCCATACTTTGCCGTTATCCGTTTCTATTAATTCTTCGTTTTTATAGCGAGCATCGGCATCGCAATTCCCTCTCACAGCGACATATCCAGTGATTTCAGCTCGGTCACTACTTAATTCAGAGTCACCACAATGAACCATATAATCGACCTCTTGACTGTGACGTGCTTTTAGTTCTTGTAGGATGTCACCATCACCGTGGCTGTCACTAACGATGAGTAACTTCATGTTATCCTCCTCCTTAAAGAATAGTTGGAAGATCTTTTTCTAATTGCTTTAATGCATGTCCTCTATGGCTAATGGCTGCTTTTTCATCTGATGTTAACTCTGCCATCGCCTTATTCTTTGCATTCGCCCAAAAGATGGGATCATAACCAAAGCCATTTGTTCCTTTTCGTGCATAAAGAATTTTACCTTCACATGTTCCCGAAACGGTGTATGTTTTCTTTCCAGGGATAGCTACCGCGAGTGCACAATAAAACCGAGCATCCCGCTTCTCTTCCGGTACATGCTTCATTTCTTCAAGTACTTTATCTATATTCGCTTCATCATTTTTATCTTCCCCTGCATAGCGAGCGGAAAATATTCCTGGGCGTCCTTCAAGAGCATCAATTGATAATCCGGAATCATCAGCAATCACCGGTCGATTCATTAAGCGCGAAATCTCTTCTGCTTTTAAAACGGCATTTGCTTCAAAAGTCGTACCCGTTTCTTCCACATCTGGCATATCAGGATAATCATGTAATGTTTTCACTTCATAACCGAGTGGTGCAAACATTTTTTTAAATTCCTCTGCTTTGCCTTTATTCTTTGTCGCAATAATAATCTCAGACATATAGCGTTTCCTTCCTTTTACGTTCGTCATTAAAAAAATAAAGAGAAGAGGAGGCCCCTTTCCTCACTCTTCTCATTTTACTATAAAAGGATGGTGATACCAATTAATAGCTTCCTGTATTCACACTTTCAGGTCTTGAAACAGGCTCTAGCTTTTCGCCATCTTCATCAAGTAAATCACCCTCGCCATTCACTGTAACAGCAACAGATTCCACTTCTGCTTGTTCTGTAAGTGATAACGCTAAAACTTTTAATACATTTTCGTTAATGACATTTTCTTCCCCACTAGAGAAAATCGATTCATCGAAATCGAGCGTAATCGTTCCATCTTCTACTTTAGGTTCACCTAA
This sequence comes from Cytobacillus kochii, assembly GCF_044790165.1. Classification (NCBI taxonomy): domain Bacteria; kingdom Bacillati; phylum Bacillota; class Bacilli; order Caryophanales; family Bacillaceae; genus Cytobacillus; species Cytobacillus kochii. Next base: position 3,344,198 of record NZ_CP085254.1, read on the forward strand.
TAAAGCAACTTCACTTGGTAAGACGGCAGAAAGTTTAGATCCTAAAGAAGGGTTCCCTAACTCATCAATGATTGCCGTCACGTTATTGTCGACATTATTGGACACTCTTTTTGTTACTGGAACAAAGTATTTATCATCTTCTTCGCCACCCATGTAATAAACGGTAACTGGTTTTGTATTTGTAATATCTGTGACAACAGAGTTATCATAATTGATACCGATAGAACGACTTACTTCTTCGCCAATCGGTGTACCATTGACTGGCATTTCTTTAATCGCATTCCCATTTATACTCAATTTCATTTGTTCTATTTCATCGAATTGGGTCAATGTCCATGTGACTGATTGCAGGATTCTTGCTTCATCTTCTGGATTATACTCAGCAAATTCCTTAGAAAAATCAACATGAGCCACTTTATCTTTCACATCAACCGTCATTTTTGTATCGGCTGGTAAGACTGCACGGAAATTATTTGGTAAGAGTTCAGTTACTTTTCCATCTACCACTAAATATTCTAACGCTTGTTTAGCAACAGAATTCGTACTTGGCAAATCTAATGTTTGTGATACAACATATCCATTATTGTCAATTAAGTATAATTCTGTTGGAATCGTTGCTGTTTCTGCCGCTTCATCAGCAGCTCCACTTTCCTCACCAGTTGTCTCTTCTGTCTCTACATTGGCATCTTCGTTATTAATGGACATTTCACTCGGTGGGTCAATTTTCTCTTTCTCCTCTCCACCAAATAATCCACAACCTGATAACAAAGCAGATGAAACTAATACAGCGGACACTGCGATGGTCGCTTTTTTATTTAAAGACATAACCTTTCCCTCCTAAGACAGTTTGTACTACATGTATACGAGCCTATTTACAAAATAGACCGCCTTTAGGAAAGAAAGTCTTCTATTCTTTTAGACAAATTTGGACAAAGCGTATTCAAACAAGACGATGTTTCGTTAAAACAGCCTTAATTTGAAAGTAATCAATTGTATCATCATTGATTTCATCTTTAATCGGTCTTAACTTTTCTACACCGACTTTATCTGCAGCTACAAGTACTTCCTCTTCTACCTGCTCATTGAAAACTTGATCCCAGTCAATCGGATGGCCCTCTGCTACCGCTCTAAAAATATGATTTTGAATCGTTATCGGTGAAAAGGAACGCTCTTTAGCAATCTCCGCAATCGTTTTACCTAATAGAAAGGCTTCATATGAATGGATATGACTTCCTGTCCCTTCAGCCGCCTTTTTATTTACTGGTGGTGTCTTCACAAAGTGTTGCTCTTTGACCTCTATGTCATTTTTTTCAGTAAAAATTTTTATCTCCTCTAGAAATGCTTCCCCATATTTACTAAACTTCATTTCACCAACACCTTTAATCGATAACATCGCTTCTTTAGTAGTAGGGAAATAAGTACACATTTCTTTTAAAGCTGTATCAGCAAAAACGACATAGGGCGGCACACCTTGTTCTTGCGCTAAATTTTTTCTTAACTCCCTTAGGATAGTAAATAACTCGCTATTTTCTTCACCAGCCGGACGTTCTTCTAGCTCTTTATCTTCAGAAATTTTCATAGATACTTGGGCTTCTCTTTTTAAAACCGGGACAGCTTCATCTGCTAATGTAACGGTCGGATATTGGCCATCTGTCATTGAAAGATAGCCTTCAGCAAGTAAATAATTAATCATATCAACAATTTGCTTTTCCGTCTTTTCTTTCATAAGCCCATATGTTGTAAGTGTATGAAAAGACAATTGCTTAATCCGCTTATTCGCGGACCCTTTTAACACTTGAGCTGTTAGCTTAACGCCAAAACGCTCTCCCATTCGCTTAATACACGAGAATATCATCATTGCTTCATTCGTAATGTCAACAGATTGTCTTTCATCTAAACAGTTAGAACATTTATTACATGACGAGACATCTTGATTGGCAAAATAAGCGACAATATAGGATTGCAAGCAACTTTCCGTATGACAATAATTCGTCATCTGTCTTAGTTTTTCATATTCTTGCTCGCGAAGGCTTGTTGACAGCTCGCTCTTTTCTATTAAAAATTTTTGTAGGAGAATATCTTGAGGTGAGTAAAGTAAAATACATTCACTTTCTTCCCCATCTCGTCCTGCTCTTCCGGCTTCTTGATAATAAGCTTCGATGTTTCGTGGCATATTATAGTGCACCACATAACGCACATCCGGTTTATCAATCCCCATCCCAAACGCATTGGTAGCAATCATCAACGTCACTTGATCATGGACAAATTTTTCTTGAGAGTGTTTACGATTATCCTCAGAAAGACCAGCATGGTATCTTTCAACCTTATAACCTTTCTTTAGAAAATGTTCATATAATTGATCAGTTTGTTTTCTGCTAGACGTATAGATAATACCTGATTCTTCTTTTCTACTGGAAACATAGGCTTCTAAATACTTGCGCTTATCTCTTCCTTTTAACACTTGAAAAGAAAGGTTCGTTCGGGCAAAGCCTGTAACAAATATATGTTCTTTTTCTATATGCAATAAGCGACTTATATCTTCTTCTACATTTTTCGTCGCTGTCGCTGTTAATGCAGCAATTACAGGCGTTTCAGTAAGAGAGAAAATCCTGTCTACTACCGATCGATAACTCGGTCTAAAATCATGTCCCCATTGAGAAATACAATGAGCCTCATCAAAGACAATCATTGACAAATGAATCTTTTCCATAATCGTTAGAAACTCCATTGACTCCAGACGTTCCGGAGCTATGTAGACAAGCTTATATTCCCCTGCTAACAGTCGCTCTTCTGTTTCCGAATATTCCTTGTAAGAAAGACTACTATTCATATAGGCTGCAGGAATTCCTGCTTCAAGAAGGGCATCTACTTGGTCTTTCATCAGTGAAATTAAAGGGGAGATAACGATCGTCACACCGTCATTCATAAGTGCGGGAATTTGGAAGGAGAGTGATTTACCACCGCCAGTTGGTAGAATGCCAAGTACGTTGTGGCCATGATTTAAATTGTAAATAATATCTTTTTGACCTGGTCGAAAACTTGTATAACCGAAATACTTCTGCAAATGCTCCTCTGCTGTTTGCATATCCATCCTCACCTCATTTTTTATTGATATATATTTAAAAGCATAACGCATATCGTTTCTTTCTCGCAATCTATTCATTTAAAAAACACCAAATACAACCAATGATTGTTCATTGATTATATTTGGTGTCTCCATATTATCCGAGTTGTATGCGCTCCACATCGTTTATCTCTCTATGCAACCATTTTGTTGCTATGTCTTTGAACATCGCTTCAGAACCTGTTGTGAAAAAACGGTGCTGAGGATCTTCTTCACTCGTGTTTAAAAAGCCGCGATCATAAAGAATCGTGCTTGCTTCTCGAGCGGTTTCATCTCCGGAACTAATCACGTTAACACCTTCACCCATCACTTGCTTAACAAGATTCTCCAACAGCGGGTAATGTGTACAGCCTAATATCAATGTGTCTAAACCTTTATTTGTTAATGGCCCTAACGTTTCTAGAACGATTTTTTTCGCAAATACACTCTCGTACTCCCCACTTTCTACTAGTGGGACAAATTTAGGACAAGCTAGGCTATGAACTACCGTACGATTATTGATCCCTTTTAAAGCGAGTTCATAAGCACGACTCTTCACCGTTCCCGCTGTACCAATGATGCCAATGATATGATTTTCTGTTACTTTTAACGCCGTTCTTGCTCCAGGAAAAATAACGCCAATGACCGGAATTGGTAACTCATTTTTAATATCATCTAACGCAACAGCAGTCGCAGTATTACAGGCAATAATGAGCATCTTCACTTCTTTTTCTAATAAAAACTTCGTCATTTGCCATGTGAATTCTTTTACTTCTTCTCCAGACCTCGGACCATATGGACATCGAGCTGTATCTCCTAAGTAAATAATATTTTCATTAGGTAACTGACGCATCACTTCCTTTGCAACAGTTAATCCGCCAACCCCTGAATCAATAATACCTATCGGTTGTTTCACTTTCTTCTCGCCTCAATCTCTTTTCATATCTTGATGCAATTTTCTTAGATTCTCCCTTAAATGAACGACCTCTTCACCGGAAAAATCCTTTAATACTTCTTGCAGATAATCTTGCCTTTTGTCGATCACTTCTTCTATAATTCTTTCGCCTTCCTCCAATAAGTGGATTCTTACAACGCGACGATCATTAGGATCTTTTACTCTTTTCACCAATTCACTCTTTTCCATACGATCGACTAAATCTGTCGTTGTACTAAAGGCTAAGTACATTTTATTCGATAATTCTCCAATTGTCATGTCCCCGTCCTCTAATAACCACTGTAAGGCAATAAATTGCGGGGGAGTAATGGTATAATTGCTTAAAATTTCACGGCCATGTTGCTTAATGATTCCAGAAATATATCGTAAATCCTTTTCTATATCTGCTACAACTTCATTAACATGTTCATTTCTATGTTCTCTTACGTTCATTCACTACACTCCTATATATATCATCGAAATATTCGGTTATTCCGTTACTTTTAACCCTAATTTTATTGTCACCTTTTTCGGAGGAAAATTCAAGCGAGAACTGTAAGCAAACTAAAAAAATATGTCAAGAAAAGAAAAACGAGCATTGCGCCCGCCTAGAATACTCAAACTCTATTACATTGATAACCGGCAATCCAGACGGACTGCCGGTCTAAAATTATAACTCTAGCTCTCCCATACGAAGGAGCTCTACAACAGCTTGTGAACGCCCCTTTACACCAAGCTTTTGCATGGCATTAGATATGTGGTTCCGAACTGTCTTTTCGCTTATAAATAATTCACCAGCGATTTCCCTAGTTGTTTTATCTTGTACTAGCAGCTCGAATACTTCCCTTTCTCGTTTTGTGAGTAACGGCTTGTGAGTATAATCATTCTCCTTCAAGTATTGTAACCCTCCTTGCCTTTCGCCAGCCATGAATCGCGGGGTGGGTGTGTATTAGTCATCATATCATATGTATGTTAAACAATGAGAGTGACTGAAATTCTTGAAGTAGAGAATGTTTATTTTCTAAATGTACGCCTGTCCCTATCTAAGATTGAGGTACATTTATTTTCTCATGAAAAGCAAGCTTCATTTCATCAGTCCACTGCGCACCTTTACCAGTTAATTTAGATACCTGAACAATCGTTCCTCTTCCTGTAAAGCAAATGTCACCATTCTCTCTTTTACCCATGTAATGAATATCTACCGAGGATTGTCCGATTCTGCTTGCTTTTACATAAATTAAGAGGTGCTCATCGAAGTAAACTTGCTTCATATAGTCACATTGGAGATCTGCAACGACAATAAATGTTTCGTTTTCTTCCTTCACCCAATCGTCCATAAGATTTAAACTTTTAAAATACTCAATGCGAGCCTCTTCAAAGTAAACAAATGGAACCGTATTATTCAAATGACCAAACATATCTGTTTCAGAAAAGCGCACCTTAACAGGATGAGCAAATATAAATTCTTCTTCCCATGTCACAATATTTTCTATATAATCAGTTTTTTTCACTTTTAAATCCTCCTTGAAAATGAATGAGCATTCAGTCACCCTTTTTCTTATTATAGCTTTTTTCACACAAATACAAAAGGAGAAATTCTTACATATTCTTATGTTACTTTTTCTGATTTTGTAACTATAATTGCTTAATTGAGTCATTCATGTTTAATAACTTTAAGGCAAACCGCGTAAAACGTGTTTTGGTGTCATTTGAAGGGATTTCCTTCTCAAATGTAAAAAGCTGATAAGATGACTCGACAAATAATTTACCAACACTTTCTTATAAAAAACGAGAAATCTCAAAGATATGGTGTTAACACTACAATAAAAAGCCCCAGCACAAACTTTTTTACGAAGTGTGTGCTGGGGCTTACTTTAAATAGATTTTATCCTAAAACCCAAACCATTTTTTAATCATTTCCCAAATCCATCTTGTGAATTCTCTTACCTTGTCCTTCAAGTGATCAATGATTTCTTGTTTACACTCAGACCAGCTAGTATCGGGGCCAGGAATACATGCGCTCGGCTCTTCAGGGTTTTCTGGTTCACCTGGCTCTTCTGGATCCGTTGATTTCACTTCTGCAATAATTCTTCCTTCAACTTCCGGAGCTACTGGATTATTGTTTTCCAAATAGGTGGAAAACACATCATAATCCACTTCAAATAGTTCAGTAATTCTGCCCTCATCCTTGGCTTTTTTGAACATATCATATCCATCTCCACCATCGGCCGTGAAAGCGTTGGTCGCAACCGTATAGGTTTCGTCTTCATTGATTGCTATATATTCACCGTCTACTTTCACTTCAACGCCATGGACACGTTCACCCACTGGCTGTGCTTGGTCAAATTTAAAGCGAAGACCTGCCACTTGCATAAATTGGCCAGCACCTTCTTCAATATTTGCTACACTATGTTCTAATGCTTGTTTTATTTCTTCTCCTGTTAAATCAAGGGTTACTAACATATTACCGAAGGGCAACACAGTAAGAACATCGCCAAGCGTAATTTCACCTTGAGCAATAGATGCACGAATACCGCCACCATTCTGCATCGCAATTTGTGTTGGCACAGATTCATTAGCTTTAGAGAGCATACCATCTGCAATCAAGTTTCCTAAATTGGTCTCTTTCGTACGAACATCAGTACGTTCACCATTCAAGGCAACTTCACTGTACCCGACTACTTCTTGTTTTAATTCCTCCAACGGTTCACTTAACTCATCAAGTTTATTACGCGCCCATTCATCTTCTTCATAAACATATTCACCGTTCTCATCTTGACTAACGAGATCAAGTAACTCACCATCCCACTCTGACAGTACGCCTTCATCATCGAAAACAATGTCTAAAGAGCCTAAATATTTATGATATTCATTGGCTTGAACGATTAAAGTTGGTTCTCCATCTTCATTTTTTACAACTGGCTCTTCTAATGTCGTATGAGAATGTCCTCCAACAATCACATCGATACCTTGAACAGCTTCAGCTAATTCCTGATCTGGCGTATAACCTAAATGTGAAAGTGCAATAATTTTATTAATTCCTTCTTCTTCAAGCGCTGCTACTGTATTGCTGGCCATTTCAACTGCATCTTCAAAAACAATGGCTTCATCTGGGTTCGCCAAAAATGAAGTGTCCTCTGTTGTTAAGCCAAATAATGCTACTTTTTCACCATCTACTTCTTTAATAATGGCAGGATAGATCTTACCGTTTTCTCCAGGATATCCAAACTCATTTACTTTTAATTCACTTAAAATCTCATCATTCTCAACATTCACATTTGCACTAACAAATGGAAAATCCGCATTGGATACAAAGTCAGCCAACACTTGCGAATCTTTGTCAAATTCATGATTTCCAAATGTCATAGCATCATAACCTAGGCGATTCATAAATTGTAAGTCCGCTTGTCCTAGGTACATATTGAAAAATAATGTACCTGAGAATACATCCCCAGCATCAACTAATAGTGTATTTTCTTTTTCATTTCTTAGTTGATTCACTGCAGTAAATAACCTTGGTACATTTTCTAAATGAGCATGGGTATCATTTGTATGAAGGATACTCATTGAGAATGGCCCGTCATTTTCCTCTTCAACTGCGAGGTCTAACTCAACTAATAACGGATCATGATCACTAGCTCTACCATGCTCCTCCATGTATAGAGAATTGATATTTAAAATATCTACTTTGGCAGCTTCTGCTAAATGATTCGATACTAAAATATGATCAAGTACTTGCATATTTCCTTGGTAATTATACGTATACTGTTCGTTTTCCGGTAAAGTATCAACCATATTCGTTAACTCTTCACCTTTTAATGTTTCTAATGTGGGAGTGAATTGAAAATCATTCATATCCCCTAATACAATAACATTCGCATCTGGGTTTTTAGACTCTATATCTTTCACGAACCCATTTACAGCTTCTGCTAACTGTATTCTTTGTGCTTCACTCACTAATTCTGGAGGTTGATTCTTCCCAAATAGTGGTTCATCACCTGACTTAGAATTAAAGTGATTAGCAACGACAATCACATCTTCTCCATTAAATTCAAACTGTGCAGCTAGCGATTTTCTTGTATCTTGGAAAATTTCATTCGTCGGATCGATGCGACCTGGGTTCAATGTTAATTGACCGTCTTCATACGTAACCGCGTCGTTAGCCCCGCCTTTTGGTGCCTCTTTTAATGTAACTCTCTCTGGATTATAGAGATATCCTACTCGGATATTCCCACCCGGTTGACCGCCATCTTGCTTGTCTTCTGGTGCAATATCTGCCCAGTCATACGTCGGACCACCGTTTGCGGCAATGGCTGCAATTAATTTCTCATAACTAGCTTTTGCCGTTGTTATACCATCATCAGTCGGGCCATTATCATCTTGTACCTCTACAAGACCAATAATATCCGGTGAATTTAACTCATTGACCATTGACTGCGCTATTCTATTTGTCTTTTCTTGGCTTGTACCTTCATAATAATTTTCAATATTATAAGAGGCAACTGTTAATTTTCCTTCATCCTTACCAAGTTCTGTCGTTACTTCTTCTTTTTCCGATTCAATAAGATCTGGTAAAGAATCCATATCCACTAATACTTTAAAGTTGCTATAACCATAACTAATTACACCGGTGACTGTACCATCAAAACGATCACCCGTTTTAGCTACATAATTATCCTCTTCTAATAAAAGATGCAGTCTTTCTGGATTTGCATTATCTTCCGTTAATAAAACTCCGCCTTGATCCGTATAGAGTTTATCCTCTTCCTGATTCGCAATGACAGGTATTTCACCATATTTTTGAGGTGCAACAACTTGAGGATTCTCCACTGCGACGCGCATACCTTCTAGACTCTCATAAAAATCGATACCATCTTCCTCAGGGTCAAAAGATTGCAATTCATCATTATCAATAATATCATGAGGTATAGGTAGATCTTTGCCTAAAACAATTGCTTCTGGCAGGTCATTTCCTGATGATTCAATGCTTAACTTCCCATTTTGGGCATTGATTTCCGTCATGGCTAAATCTGTTTCTAACTTTTCACTATATCCGTCAAGAACCCATTCTTTCACAAGCCCATCCACTGTAACCTTATCTCCAACTTTCACTTGATGCGTAGGCTTGTACACGAGAATCCCTTCTGATGTATGGGGATTATCATCGGGTGTATCATCTTGCATATAAAAATTACTGTTATCTACTACTTTTGTTACGATACCTTGTACGGCTGTTACGTTTTGATTTACATAAGGAGACTCATGCCCCGCTCCTTGTATATCACGAATGTGCAGACCTTCAATACCATCAGATGGTTCTTCCTCTTCACCATCATCAGGGTTTCCATCAGCAAATGTAAATGCAGTTGGATTTTTCAAGCCAGGTACGGTAAAATATGCTTCAAGATTGCCTGTTATTTGTACTTTTTCACCTATAATATCAGGGTTAGTCTGTAAGCCAAATGTCGCACGAAAGCTGCTAGACACTTGAACAGGTAAAATTTTTGACGAATCTTGTTCATTCGCATCATCAGCTATCGCAATATTATAGTCATTACTGAAAGGTGGATTAAAATTGTAATTATTCGTCGAAACTGTATGACCTACTATGTAACCTTCTACTGTTGCATTTCCTTCGTTATTTTCAATCGCTTCATTCACCGTCAATACATCTTCTTGTGCTGCTTGTCCCGCTAGAGGGCTGAAGCTAGAAAATATTAACATAAAAATCATCAATAAGGCCAACCATCGATTTCTAGCTAATTTCATTCTGTTCCTCCTTCAAATTATTATTAATCTTTCAACAACTGAAATATACCAGTTTTTCTATGATTCGTGTTTATTTATAACAAAAATTCTACATTTTTTGCCAAAAATAAGCTGAAAGTACTTTCTTTATTTATTAATTAATAGGTATTTTGTTTTATTATTATGAATTTTCAGTACCTATTGCTTAATACTATTAAAAATATTGCTAATTTAAACGAAGATCCACCTCTTACTCTTTTAACTGGATAAAAAAAACACTGAGGCTATAACCCTCAGTGTTCTATAAAATCTATTACACACGGTCACTTCCAAAGAAGTTTTTAAAAGATTGTAATGTTGTATCACGGTTAAGCGCGGCAATTGATGTTGTTAAAGGAATACCTTTAGGGCAAGATTGCACACAGTTTTGTGAGTTACCACAGTTAGCAAGACCACCGTCACCCATAATTTCCTCTAAACGATCTGCCTTATTCATTTCACCCGTTGGATGCGAGTTGAATAAACGTACTTGAGAAAGTGGTGCCGGTCCGATAAAATCAGATTTGCTGTTTACATTTGGACACGCTTCTAAACATACACCACAAGTCATACATTTTGATAATTCATAAGCCCATTGGCGTTTTTTCTCTGGCATACGCGGCCCTGGTCCTAAATCATATGTTCCATCAATCGGAATCCATGCTTTTACTTTTTTTAATGAATCAAACATGCGACTACGATCAACTTGTAAATCACGTACTACCGGGAATGTTTTCATTGGTGCTAAACGAATTGGTTGTTCTAATTGGTCGATCAGAGCTGTACAAGATTGACGTGGCTTGCCGTTAATGACCATAGAACAAGCTCCACAAACTTCTTCCAAACAGTTCATGTCCCAAGTAATTGGGGTTGTATGCTCCCCTTTTGTATTTACCGGGTTTCTTCGAATTTCCATTAGAGCAGAGATCACATTCATATTTGGACGATAATCAAGTTCAAACTCTTCTACATAAGAATCTGAATCAGGACCATCTTGTCTTGTAATTTGAAATAATACGGTTTTAGACTTTACTGCTGCTTCTGACACGATTAATTACTCCCCTTTCATCGAGTTTTCTCTTAATGTTTCGTTGTATAGTCACGTTTACGTGGCTTAATCAAGCTGATATCCACTTCATCGTAATGGAATTGTGGCGCTGATTTGCCATCAACGAATTTAGCCATAGTTGTTTTTAAGAATTCATCATCATTTCGATCAGGGAATTCTGGTTTATAATGGGCACCGCGGCTTTCGTTACGGTTATATGCACCAATTGTAATAACACGAGCTAATTGAAGCATATTTTGTAATTGACGAGTAAACGCCGCCCCTTGGTTACTCCATTTAGCTGTATCGTTAATGTTGATATTTTCATATCTCTCTAACAATTCAACAATTTTAGCATCTGTTTTTAATAAACGATCGTTATGACGAACAACTGTTACATTATCAGTCATCCATTCACCAAGTTCTTTGTGAAGGATATATGCATTTTCTGTTCCATCAAGAGACATGATTTTATTCCATTTCTCTTGTTCTTGTTGAACTGCACCTTCAAATAATGAAGAAGATAAATCTTCACTTGATTTCTCTAATCCTTCAATATATTCAAGCGCTTTTGGACCAGCAACCATACCACCATAAATGGCAGAAAGCAATGAGTTAGCTCCAAGACGGTTACCACCATGTTGTGAATAATCACACTCACCTGCAGCAAACAATCCAGGGATATTTGTCATTTGATCATAATCTACCCATAAACCACCCATTGAATAGTGAACAGCTGGGAAGATTTTCATTGGTACTTTACGAGGATCATCACCTTGGAATTTCTCGTAAATTTCAATAATACCGCCCAATTTAATATCTAATTCTTTCGGGTCTTTATGTGAAAGATCAAGGTAAACCATGTTTTCACCATTGATACCTAGTTTTTGGTTTACACAAACATCAAAGATTTCTCGTGTAGCAATATCACGAGGAACTAAGTTACCGTATGCCGGATATTTTTCCTCTAAGAAATACCAAGGTTTCCCGTCTTTATATGTCCAAACACGACCACCTTCACCACGTGCAGATTCACTCATTAGACGTAGTTTGTCATCTCCTGGTATAGCAGTTGGATGGATTTGAATGAACTCACCATTTGCATAATACGCGCCTTGTTGATAAACGATTGATGCAGCAGAGCCTGTATTAATAATAGAGTTAGTTGATTTACCAAAAATAATTCCCGGTCCACCAGAAGCCATAATGACAGCATCTGCTGAGAATGATTGGATTTCCATTGTTTGTAGGTTTTGCGCAACTACCCCACGACAAACACCGTCATCATCAATGACAGTTCCTAAGAACTCCCAACCCTCATATTTTGTTACTAACCCTGCTACTTCGTGACGACGCACTTGCTCATCCAATGCATAAAGCAATTGTTGACCTGTTGTCGCACCAGCAAAAGCAGTACGGTGATGCTGTGTTCCACCAAAGCGTCTAAAATCTAATAACCCTTCAGGTGTACGGTTGAACATAACACCCATACGGTCGAATAAGTGAATAATTCCAGGTGCTGCTTCTGCCATCGCCTTAACTGGAGGTTGGTTAGCTAAGAAGTCACCACCATAAATTGTATCATCAAAGTGAATCCAAGGAGAATCCCCTTCACCTTTTGTATTTACTGCTCCGTTAATACCACCTTGGGCACAAACAGAGTGAGAACGTTTAACCGGCACTAAAGAAAATAATTCTACTTGTCCGCCAGCTTCAGCAATTTTAACAGTTGCCATCAATCCGGCTAATCCGCCACCGACAACAATAACCTTTCCTTTACCCATATCTGACTCACTCCCTTAATACTAATACCTCTAAAAAAAACCGAACAAATTATAGAAAAATGTATGTATTCATTACACGAAAGCAAAAATAGCACGAATACCTACAATTGATAATGCGATAAAAATAACTAAAGTTACATAAGTTGAAATCAATTGTGATCTAGGAGATACTGTAATTCCCCAGCTTACCATGAAGGACCATAAACCATTTGCAAAGTGGAAAATTGCAGATAATACACCAACGATGTAAAATGCTAACATGAATGGGCTAGACAAAATATCAGCCATCATATCATAATTTACTTCGGCACCGAACATTGCTGCAATACGAGTCTCCCAAACATGCCAAACGATGAAAATCAATGTAATTACACCGGTTACACGTTGAACTAAGAACATCCAGTTTCGGAAAAATCCGAATCTTGAAGTGTTATTTTTTGCTGTAAACGCAATGTAAAGACCGTAAATTGCATGATATAACAAAGGTAAGAAAATAATAAATATTTCTAGGAAATATCTAAAAGGAAGACTTTCCATGAAATGTGATGCGCTATTAAATGCCTCTTCTCCCCTAGTTGCAAAATGGTTCACTACTAAATGTTGGATCAGAAAGACCCCAACAGGTATAACTCCAAGTAATGAATGCAATCTGCGATTTAAAAACTCTCGATTACCCGCCATAAGTTTACCCCCTTGAATTTGTAGCATGACACGCTGAATATGTACATAACAAATCCTTCGCATCACTAAGAAAATGCAAATCATTTTCAAAACATTTATATGACATGTCCATTTTACTCCCATCGCCCATTAGCGTCAAGAAAACGGATACAGATTTTGTCGATATTACGAAAATTTTTTCTATTCTAGTTTCACTCAAAAAACCAATGATATAGTTTTTTCAACCCTATTTGGCGGTATATTAAAATAGCTTAAATCACGCAATAATATTCATATTTTACGCATAAAAATGCATTTACATTAGATTATTATTAGTGTTAAGATTATTCCCATAATTTACACCAGTTTTACAAACTAAAAATTTTTCCCTTTTCACTGTACGTATTCGTTTTTTCCAAGTAAATTGTATATATTAGACTTTATGAAAGAGGGGAGATTTAGCATAATATGCCATCTCAAGAAGCCCAAATAGAACAAACCGAAAACATGGCAGAATCAATCGAACCAAACAAAGAAGTGATTCCATCCTTTGGTTATGAATTAATTAGAGAAGAACTTTTACATGATTTGCTAGGTAAAGACGCACCAGATATCTTATACTGGGCAGGCAAGAGACTAGCGCGTAAATATCCTCTACAAACAGAAGAAGACTTATTCAGTTTCTTTGTCGAGGCTGGTTGGGGAAAATTAACGAAAAACCTCGAAAACAAAAAAGAAATCGAATACCAGTTAACAAGTGAAGTCATTCAAAAGCGCTGTAAAGAAAATGCTCACGCAACATTCCAATTAGAAGCTGGTTTTATTGCTCAACAAATCGAACAGAAAAAAGAAGTGATTTGCGAAACATTCGAGCACCCACGTAAAAAAGGTGGAAAGGTCCTCTTCACAGTCAAATGGGATAAAAAGGACAATATCCACACCTAATAAATATACCCAACAGTAAAAAAAATCCAAACATCATTCTTTTTAAGGCGTTTAAATGGTGTTTGGATTTTCCTATCTTATACTACTGCTAGCTCATTTAATTTTTTATTAAATCCCCAGCTAAATTAAACGTTTGATGTAAAGCTTGAGCAGCATTTAACATATGCGCTTGGTCAATCACAGCCGAGACCTTTATTTCAGATGTACTGACCATCTTTACAACGATGTTATTAGCAGCTAATACATTAAACATCTCCGCTGCTACTCCTGGGTTTGAAATCATTCCTGAACCGACAATCGAGATTTTCGCCAATTGTGATTCCCATTCAATCTGATCATAACTTAAGGCTTCTCGATTTTTTTCTAGTATTTTCACAGTCTCTGTAAGATCTTGGTTTTTAATAGAGAAAGATAAGCCTGATGATTTATCATCTGTAATACTTTGTATAATAATATCAACATTTATATGTTCTTTCGCCAAGAGTGAAAAGATGGATGAAAGGCTTATTAAAGGGTCTTTAATCCCTAGTACAGAAACCCTTGTAATATCATCTTCAAAAGCAACCCCTCTAACAACTAAGTTCTCTTCCATTTCCGCAACCTCCTCAATAATTGTTCCTTCTTCTCGTTCCATACTGGAACGTACTTCAAGCTTTACATTGTAATTTTTTGCAAACTCAACTGCTCTTGGGTGTAGAACGCCTGCACCAAGATTAGCTAATTCAAGCATTTCATCGTAAGAGATTGATGGAAGCTTTCTTGCATTTTTTATATAGCGTGGATCAGTTGTGAATACACCTGTTACATCAGTGTATATATCACATTTGTCCGCTTTTAATACTGCTGCAAGAGCCACGGCTGTTGTATCAGAGCCACCCCGACCTAATGTCGTTATTTGGCCAGTCTCACTTAAACCTTGAAAACCCGCTACGATAACAATTCTCCCTTTCTTTAACTCTTGTGAAACAGGCTTTGTGTCAATATCAGTGATTCTTGCGTCACCATGTACTGATTCCGTTTTAATCCCTGCTTGCCAGCCTGTATAGGAAGTTGCCTCATAACCTTTGGAATTTAATGCAATTGTTAATAAGGAGATTGTAACTTGCTCACCTGTAGATAACAACATATCCATTTCTCTCTTACTTGGAGCAGGTGATAATTCTTTTGCCATACCAACTAATTGATCAGTCGTTTTGCCCATAGCCGACACAACGACAACGATATCATTACCATTATTTTTTTCTTCAATGACACGGTTGGCTACATTTTGAATATGATCAACCGAGCCTACGGAGGTTCCACCAAATTTCTGTACAATTAAGCCCACTTTTCTCCCCTACTTTCAAGTCATTCGTTTTTATTCCCTGCCGCCTGTATGTACAACCAACACATTTCTACCCATATTCGGCATAAAAAAAAGCAATGAGATGAAACCCATCCCATTGCTGTGTAGTCAAACGTATGAACAATCTACGCACACACAGTGAGATAGCCCTCCAAGACAGATAGTCTTGACAATCCTGCATTTATTCAATGCAGAACCAGCGAAGAAAATATTGAGTCTTTCTTCACTTCGGCGAATATTCCCTTTCAAAGTCCTTCAAACGAAGCTCAATCCTCTAAGGAACTTTTACTAATGAAACTCGCACCTCTACCTTCACTTTCAAGTTAAAAAGTGATTTGATATAAAGTTAAAAACACTATACCATATTTGTTTTTTTCAGACAATGTCTATTCATGTAACTTTTCATAAAGTTCTTGTGCAACTTTTAATGGTAAGCCAGATTCCCTAAGGTCTTCTACACTAGCTGATTTCATTTTTTTTACAGAACCAAAATCTTTTAACAACTGCTTTTTTCTTTTTTCCCCAATACCATCAATTTCATCAAGAAGTGACTGAAATGCACTCTTTCCACGAACTTGTCTATGAAATGTAATCGCAAATCGATGCACTTCATCTTGAATACGTTGTAATAAATAAAATTCCTGGCTATTTCGAGCGAGGGGAATGATCATTAATGGATTTCCATAAAGAAGTTGAGATGTTTTATGCTTATCATCTTTGACTAATCCTGCTAGTGGAATATCTAAACCGAGTTCATTCTCAAGCACATCTCGAACGACTTCAACATGTCCTTTTCCACCATCAATGATAATTAAATCAGGTAGGGGGAGCCCTTCTTTTAAAACCCGGCTATATCTCCGTCTCGTCACTTCCCTCATAGATTCATAATCATCTGGTCCTTTAACTGACTTAATCTTATATTTCCGATACTCCCTTTTTGCAGGCTTACCATCGATAAAGACAATCATTGCTGAGACAGCATCGGTACCCTGGATATTGGAGTTATCAAAAGCTTCAATGCGATAGGGTGTGTAAATTCCTAGCTCCTCACCTAAGCTTTCTATTGCATTCACCGTTCTTTTCTCATCACGTTCAATAAGCGAGAATTTTTCTTTTAAAGCAATCTTTGCATTTTTATAGGCAAGTTTCACTAATTCTTTTTTTCTCCCTCTTTGAGGAATAAATATTTTCACATCCAAAAGCTGCTCAGCCATCGTCACATCAACAGAGTCTGGCAAGTAGATTTCCTTTGGTTTAAAATGGTTAGCTTGTTCATAAAAACGGCCGAGATAGGTGAGCATCTCTTCTTCAGGCTCATTATAGATTGGAAACATAGACACATCTCTTTCAATGAGTTTCCCTTGCCTAATAAAGAATACTTGTACACACATCCAACCCTTATCAACCGCATAAGCAAACACATCTCGGTCTGTAAAATCCGTCATCGTAATCTTTTGTTTTTCCATCGTCGTTTCTATATGGATAATTTTATCTCTGAAATCTTTTGCTTTCTCAAACTCTAGCGCTGCGGACGCTTCTTCCATTTTCGTTGAGAGTTCTTTTTTGATCTCTTTATAACCACCATTTAAGAAGCGAGTAATCTCATCTGTCATTTGTTTGTATGTGTCAGATTTTACTTCATTTACACAAGGAGCTAGACATTGTCCGATATGGTAGTAGAGACAAACTCTATCTGGTAAGGTGTTACATTTTCTTAAAGGATAAAGGCGATCTAATAATCTCTTTGTTTCATTGGCCGCCTGCACATTTGGATATGGACCAAAATATTTACCTTTGTCTTTTTTTACTTTTCTCGTGGTAATTAATCTCGGATGTCTTTCATTTGTTAATTTAATAAAAGGATAACTCTTATCATCCTTTAACATGACATTATATTTGGGGTCATGCTTTTTAATTAAATTTAACTCTAATAATAATGCTTCCATATCGGAAGAGGTCACGATGTATTCAAAATCTTCAATTTCATTTACCAGCCTTAATGTCTTTCCATCATGCGAACCGGTAAAATAGGACTTAACCCGATTACGAAGCACTTTCGCCTTACCGACATAAATAATTGTCCCTTGGCGATCTTTCATTAAATAACAACCAGGTTGAGCAGGTAATAAAGGTAATTTATTTTTTATATTATCATTCATAATTAGCTGTCACATCCATACCTAAAAAGAATATCATTGCAGGAGGAAACCATACCCTTCTTACTGATTTTGCCATACTTGTACTGTAAAAAAACCCCGATCTTCTAAAAGTAGAAGCCGGGGTTTGTTTTTATGGTACTTCTTATGCACCATGTTTTTGAAGCAATTCAACTAGTGCTTCTTTCGGTTGGAAACCAACCACTTTATCTACTTCAGCACCATCTTTAAATACGATGAGAGTCGGGATGCTCATAACACCAAATTTACCAGCAGTTTCTTGGTTATCGTCAACATCAAGTTTAACGATTTTTACTTTATCTCCCATTTCTCCATCAATTTCCTCAAGAACTGGTCCAATCATTTTACAAGGTCCGCACCATGGTGCCCAGAAGTCTGCAAGTACAAGACCTGAACCAGTTTCAGCAGTAAAGTTTTGATCTGTTGCATGTGTGATAGCCATAATATTTATATCCTCCTAATAAATAACTAAAAAATCTTATCGAAAGTATATCATCGATTAATAATGGATGCTATTATTTTGCTCGTATAGATTACCCATTTTTTTATTGTATCATACTGAACCTTTAAAAAGGATTCAATGTCTATTTTATTCAACATTAATCTTTTTGCCAACATAGTAAAGAAGCGGATAGTATAAGTCTACCCGCTCATATCAGATATAAACGAAAATTATGCATTTACAAGTAATTCTTTAAACTCTTTCGTTAGTAATGGAAGGACTTCGAATAAGTCGCCCACAATACCATAATCCGCTACTTTAAAGATATTCGCTTCAGGATCTTTGTTGATGGCAACAATAATCTTTGAATTGGACATCCCAGCTAAATGTTGAATCGCACCAGATATACCGCAAGCGATATAAAGGTCCGGTGTAACTACTTTACCTGTTTGACCGATTTGAAGTGAGTAATCACAGTAGTCTGCATCGCATGCGCCACGTGAAGCTCCGACAGCACCACCAAGGACATCTGCCAATTCTTTTAACGGCTCAAAACCTTCTTCACTTTTCACACCGCGTCCACCAGCAACAATAACTTTTGCTTCAGAAAGGTCTACACCTTCTGTTGCTTTTCGTACAACTTCCTTGATGACTTGACGCAAGTTTTTAATTTCTACAGATAAAGATGAAACATCTCCATTTCTACTTTCATCTTTTTCAAGTGGTGCAATGTTATTAGGACGAATAGTAGCGAAAAGAAGTCCATCTGTTACAATTTTCTTTTCAAATGCTTTTCCTGAGTATATCGGACGAGTAAAGACTAAGTTACCACCCTCAACTTCTAGATCTGTTACATCAGAGATAAGACCGGATTCTAACTTTGCCGCAATCTTCGGTGCAAGATCTTTACCTTGGGCAGTATGTCCGAAAATAATTCCTTCAGGATCTTCTTGATCAATAACGGCAAGTAAGGCTTGGGAATAACCGTCAGATGTATATTGTTTTAACAGTTCATCCTCAACTGTTACCACTCGGTCAGCTCCATACTGAATGAATTCAGCTCCTAAAGCGCTTACAGAATCACCAAACAAAACACCTACAACTTCTCCACCTTCAGCAGATGTTTTTGCTGCAGCAACTGCTTCAAAAGAAACATTTCGCAATGAACCTTCTCTTACTTCACCTAATACTAAAACTTTTCTAGCCATTATTATACCCCCAACGTTTTTATTCTTTTATGCTCACTATTAGACAACTTTTGCTTCGTTATGAAGTAGACTGACTAATTCTTTTACTTGACCCTCTAATTCACCTTCAAGCACTTTTCCAGCTTCTTTTTTCGGTGGTAGGGAGATTTCGATTGTCTTTGTTTTCGCTTCTACATCATCTTCGTCTAAATCAAGATCGTCTAATTCAATTTCGTCTAAAGGTTTTTTCTTTGCTTTCATAATCCCTGGTAAAGAAGGGTAGCGCGGTTCATTTAAACCTTGTTGTGCAGTGACAAGTAATGGTAGAGAAGTCTCGATTACTTCAGAATCACCTTCTACATCACGAACAACTGTAGCTGTTGTACCTTCAATATCTAACTTAGTGATGGTTGTGATATAAGGAATAGCTAATAGCTCCGCTACGCGTGGGCCAACTTGACCTGATCCACCATCGATGGCTACATTCCCACCAATAATCAAATCAACCTCTTTATCTTTAAGGAATTCAGCTAAAATTTTAGAAGTCGTAAACTGATCTCCTTCTTCAACGTCATCTTCTGTATTAATCAGTACTGCTTTATCAGCACCCATCGCTAATGCTGTACGAAGTTGCTTCTCAGCTTCTTCTGTCCCTACCGAAACAACCGTTACTTCACCACCATGTTCATCACGAACTTGGATTGCTTCCTCGATTGCATATTCATCGTAAGGGTTGATGATGAATTCTGCTCCATCTTCATTAATTTTACCGCCTGAAATCGTGATCTTTTCTTCTGTATCAAATGTTCTTTTCATTAGTACATAGATGTTCATGGTTTCGCCTCCTAATTTTACAAACATTCCATTGCTTCATAAGATTTTGACAAATAAAACTAAATTGTTGACTGAGCGTATGCTCAGTCTTACAATAACCTATTCCCAAAATACTTTTCAAATCGATTATTATTTAACAATTTAAATTATTAAATCTATTATAATAGATTATGAACAAAATTGGTAATGAAAACGTTTATATTTAAAAAATTATTTTCCTGAGAAAACTGGATTTCGCTTTTCAACAAAAGCAGAAATACCTTCCTTTGCATCCTCACTTACGAAAACTTGACCAAAAAGTTCTGCTTCCTTTTTCACCCCATCATAATAACGGTTGGATTTACTATAATTCAGTAATTCTAATGTTGCACCGACAGATACTGGGCTCTTTTTGGCGATTTTTTGTGCCATTGAATAGGCATTTTCTAACAGCTTTTCTTCAGGGTAAGCATGATTGGCTAAACCGAGTTGTACAGCTTCTAGCCCTGTAATTGGATCACTCGTTAAAATCATTTCAGCTGCTTTTGCCGTTCCAACAAAACGAGGTAATCGTTGTGTACCAGCAAATCCAGGAATTAATCCAAGCTGCAATTCTGGTAGTCCCATTTTTGTATTCTCAGCAACTAAGCGAATATGACAACTCATTGCAAGTTCCAGACCTCCACCTAAAGCTGCACCATGAATGGCTGCAATAATAGGCTTCTTGAAGGTTTCTATTCTCTCAAAGAGCGCTTGTCCATTTTCTGCTAGATGTGAGAAACCTTCACCACTTTCGATAGAAGTAAACTCCTTAATATCTGCTCCAGCAGAGAAGAAGCGGCCTTCTCCATGAATGAGGATCACCCTAATATCTTGGTTTGGCTCAATCTGATCCAGTACTTCACCTAATTCCTCAATCAACCCAGATGATAGTGCATTGGCAGGAGGGCGATTAATGGTAATTGTTGCAACTTCATTATCAATCTTCCAATTTAAGTATTCCACTTTTGCTTACCTCCATTATTTTTAATTACTGGCTTTTGCACCCACTGATTAAAAGGCGATGAACTTCGGGCGCTAACGCAGTTAAATCATATTTTTGATCATTCATCACCCATGTTGTGGCAGTTTCATCCATTGTCCCAAAGATCATCTGTCTAGCTAATCGGACATCGAGATTACTAGCAAACTCACCCGTTTTTTTTCCTTCGAGTAAGATTGAATCGATTAAGCCTAAATAACCTTTTAAGATGGCATTAATTTTTTGCCGTAAATCGATATTCGATTGCCTTAGTTCTAATTGTGTCACGATAGCTAAATGTTTGTCTTGAGATAAAATATGAAAGTGGGTTTCGACCATCATTAATAACTTCTCTGCTGCTCTTACTTTTCCTGCTATTTTCTCCTCAATCATTTCAACAAAGTGACCCATTTTGTTTTCAAAGAGGGAAATTAAGATATCTTCTTTGTTC
The DNA here is from genome assembly GCF_044790165.1 of Cytobacillus kochii. Lineage (NCBI taxonomy): Bacteria > Bacillati > Bacillota > Bacilli > Caryophanales > Bacillaceae > Cytobacillus > Cytobacillus kochii. The sequence continues at coordinate 3,365,895 of NZ_CP085254.1, forward strand.
TTAAAATATAAATAAATCGTCCCATCAGCCACGCCTGCCTGTTTGGCAATCTTTGAAACTTGTGATTGATGGTAGCCATTCTCAGCAATGACTATCACTGCCGCATCAATAATCTGTCTGTATTTTGGTTTGTTCTTCTTCAAAATCATTCTCCCCCTATATTACTCTTGCTCCTAACAAAGAGTATACCGGAATGGAGATACTCGTTTCCACCTAATCAACAGAACAACCATTCCGAATGATAAAAATGAATGAATAGTCATTCATAAAATTATATTATTATCTAATGATTGTTCTGTCAAGAAACTTTGCATAATTATTATGTTTTTAAATTGGACAAGCTCTAGGTTTCAAAAAGAATGAGCCACATGGCCCGATTATTTTATCGCCTCATTTTGCTCTTCAGCAAATTTCTTTTTATCTTCCTCAATTAAAGTTCTTCTCAGTATTTTTCCTACTGCTGTTTTAGGTAGTTCCTCACGAAATTCATAAATTCTCGGTACCTTATAAGCAGCTAAGTGTTTTCTAGCAAACTCATTTAATTCATCTTCTGTAATATGGGCACCCTCTTTTTTAACAATATAAGCTTTAACTGTTTCTCCTCGGTAAGGGTGGGGCACGCCAGCTGCTACTACTTCCTGGACTGCTTCATGCTCATATAACACTTCTTCTATCTCTCTTGGATAAATATTAAATCCACCGGCGATAATCATATCTTTCTTGCGGTCAACCACATAAAAATAGCCTTTTTCATCCATATACCCTAAATCCCCTGTTAATAACCAGCCGTCTTTTAATGTTTGTTCCGTATCATCTGGACGGTTCCAATAGCCTTTCATGACTTGTGGACCTTTTACACAAATCTCTCCAATTTCACCAACAGGTAAAAATTCGCCATTTTCAGTAGACATAATTTTTGCATCAGTGTCTGGCCAAGGAATCCCAATACTCCCCTTTACTCTCGGTTCATCCCAAAGGAAATTAGCATGTGTCACAGGTGAAGACTCTGTTAGCCCATATCCTTCTACTAATTTACCGCCAGTGATTTCTTCAAATTTTTGTTGGACCTCAATAGGTAGTGCCGCTGATCCACTGATACAGGAATCGATGGAAGAAAGGTCAAATTCTTTAATTTTAGGGTGATTCAATAATCCAATATAAATGGTCGGAGCACCTGGGAAAAGTGTTGGCCTTTGCTTCTGAATCGTCTTCAAGGTTGTTTCAACATCAAACTTGGGTAGTAAAACCATTTTGTTAGCTTCCATAATTGTCAAGATCATAACAGTTGTCATACCATATACATGGAAAAATGGCAGTATCCCTAGAATAACCTCTTCGCCTTTTTTCGTTTGATATAACCATGCTTTACACATCGCAGCATTGGATACTAAATTTTTGTGGGTAAGCATAACTCCTTTCGGAAATCCAGTCGTCCCACCTGTATATTGTAATAGTGCTAAATCTTCATTGAATTCTATCTCATATGTTTGAACTGGACTTGCTTCACCTTTTAATATTTCTGTTAATAAATGATAATTGCCTTCATGTCTGACATTGACTGATAAGCCATATTGCTTTTTCTGAATAAATGGATACACAATATTTTTTGGAAATGGTAAAAAGTCCTTGATAGCGGTTACAATTACATGTTTCAATTCTGTTTGAGGTAGTATTTTAGTCACTCTCGGAAAAAGTATATCCATTGTGATAATCGCAATCGCTCCTGAATCCTTCATTTGGAATTCAAGTTCTCTTTCCATATAAAGTGGATTTGTTTGGACGACCACTCCTCCTGCGAATAGAACACCATAATAACTTATGACTGACTGCGGGGTATTAGGTAACATGATAGCGACTCGATCGCCTTTCGTTATTCCGATACTTTGCAGGTAGCCTGCAACTTTTAGAGCGGATTCATAGACATAACGATACGTAAATTCTTTCCCCATAAAGTGAATGGCTTTTTTTTCAGGGAACTCATTTGCGGCAGCAACTAAAAACTCCTGAACAGGCTGTTCTGGATAGGCAAGTGTTGATGGGATTTCATTAGGGTACAGCTTCAGCCACGGTTTTTCTTCAGACATTTACGACCCTCCCCAAATATTATATTTTTAGAACATTTAAAATTGTTCACCTTTTATTATAATATACACTTGTAAGCAAGACAAATGAAATTATATAAACCTGTGCCTTATTTCCTAAAGGTACCTCTTTATCTTATGCTAAATAGCACAAACCATGGCCACCATGAGGGAAGGAGAAAAGTTGTATGAGCAAATAAAGTACGGCGCTCTTTTACTAAAATAAAACTAGACAACCATTCGTTGTATTCTGCATACGAATAATTGTCTAGATCTAACTAATGAATCAATTCCTTTATATCATAAAGATGACGCCCGCTAAGATAAATAATACGCATAATACAAGTAATATTTTTGCTAATCTCTCCATTCAATTACGCTCCCTAAGATATGCTCGCACCAATAATATAAGAAATTCCGATAGATAATATCATAGATATCAGTCCAACAGCCATATTATTATTTTGTATTTCATCATCTACTTTTATTTTCGGACTCATGAATTCAAAAACAAAATAAGCGACTAACAATAAAATAAAACCGAACACACCCCAACCGATCATGACAAGTAAATGATCATTATGCATAATCGAATGACGAAACACATTTGCTATCCCAAAGATCTTACCACCTGTAGCCATTGCCACAGCAACATTTCCTTTTTTAATCTCTTCCCAATTCTTATATTTCGTTACAAGCTCAAATACTGCTAAAAAGACAATCATACATAGAATAACCACACTAAAGTAGGCAGCGGTATGAACAAATTCATTTTCCCAAAACTGATTCATTTTATGTTCTCCCCAAAAATTTTTAATGAATTCTTTTTGTACTTACATGTTTTTTCATGCATGTGTAAGATAATCGCTATTTAAATTCTACCACAGTCACACCCGTTCCACCTTCACCAGCTTCCCCAAACCGAATGGATTTGACCGAACGGTGATTTCGTAAATACTCTTGCACACCTTGCCTTAGAGCACCCGTTCCTTTTCCGTGAATGATAGACACGCGCGGATAACCTGCTAGAAGAGCATCATCAATATATTTCTCGACTCTCAAAAGAGCGTTTTCATATCTTTCGCCTCTGAGGTCCAGCTCCAAACTAACATGATAATCTTTTCCTTTTACAGTGGCCATTGGTTTTGTTTCCACCGGCTTAGGTGTTTTAATAAACTCTAAATCTTTTTCTTCCACCTTCATTTTTAAAATGCCGATTTGGACACTCCATTCTTTTTCAGCTAGTTTTTCTAATAGCTGGCCTTTTTGACCGAAACTTAATACCTTTACTTCATCTCCAGGCTGGAATTGATGGGTTTGATTTGCACTTTTTTTCTTTTGTTTCTTCACTATTTCAGGTGCGGCGTCAGATAGACGTTTTCTTGCTTCAATCAGTTCATGCTCTTTAACTTCTGCATGCTTTTCTATGCGCATTTGTCTAAGTTCGCTAATAATGCTTTCTGCTTCTTCTTTCGCTTTCTCTACAATAGATGCGGCTTCTTCCTTTGCTTTTTGTTCTAGCTCATCTTTTTCTTCATAGTAGGAAACCATTTGTTTTTGCAAATCTTTATGAAGCTTCTCAGCGTTTTTTAATAATGCATATGCTTCTTCACGCTCTGCCTCCGCTTGCTTTTTACTACTTTCCAATGAGGCAATCATATTTTCTACTTTGTTACTATCAGCACTTATATATTCCTTGGCATTGGTAATTACACGTTCATTTAAACCAAGTCGTCCTGAAATTTCAAAAGCATTACTACGACCAGGAACGCCAATCAATAATTTATAAGTAGGACTTAACGTTTCTACATTAAATTCAACACTGGCATTTACAACCCCCTCACGATTGTAACCATAGGCTTTTAACTCGGGATAATGGGTTGTTGCTATGACTTTAGCTCCTCTGTTATACACTTCATCCAAAATAGAAATGGCTAAAGCTGCCCCTTCTTGCGGGTCTGTTCCTGCACCTAATTCATCAAAAAGGACTAAACTATTACCGTCCACTTTTTCTAAAATATCAACTATATTGACCATATGTGACGAGAAAGTACTTAAACTCTGTTCAATTGACTGTTCATCACCGATATCAGCATAAACAGCGCCAAATACCGCTACTTCTGACCCGTCTAAAGCAGGAATTTGTAATCCTGCCTGTGCCATCAATGTAGAAAGACCAACTGTTTTTAATGTGACTGTCTTACCACCTGTATTCGGTCCCGTAATAACGATGGAAGAATAAGCTTCTCCCATCGTTATGTCGTTCGCTACGACTTCATTGGCTGGAATCAATGGATGACGAGCTTTGAAAAGCCTAATATGACCTTTGTCGTTTACTGATGGTTTACTTGCCTTTATGCTCTTTCCATATCTTGCTTTTGTGAACATAAAATCCATTTCACCTAAAACATAAACAATGGTTTGCAGTTCATTATTATACTCATTCGTTAATAATGATAGCTGAATCAGGATTTTCTCAATTTCTTGCTGCTCTTTTACCCTGATATTTTGTAATTCATTATTTAGTTGGACAATAGACTGTGGTTCTATAAATAATGTCTGCCCAGAAGAACTTTGATCATGAATAATACCACCATAATGACCACGATATTCTTGTTTAACAGGAATAACGAAACGATCATTACGAATAGTAATAATCGCATCAGAAAGCATTTTCTGTGCGCTGGACGAACGAATCATTGATTCTAATTTATCTCGTACCCGACTCTCTCTCGTTCTTAATTGTGTCCTTAATTGGCGTAAGTTTTCACTCGCACTATCAAGTACATCTCCATTTTCGTCAATACTATTTCTAATCGCCGTTTCTAGCTCAACTAGAACAATGATTTTTTCACTATAGCTGAACAAGATTGGTATTTCATTTTCTTCTTCATCAGCAAAATCTTCAATGAAACGCTTCATTTGTCGACTTACATGAATCGTACTGGCTATTTGCATCAGTTCATGCGGACTCAACATTGCACCAATCTTTGTTCGTTTTAAGTGAGGAGTAATGTCAAAAATCCCCCCTAAAGGTACACTACCTCTCATACGTAACACTTGAGCTGCTTCATCCGTTTCGTTTTGCAACTTAATCACTTCGGAAAAATCTGTTGACGGTACTAAATCTTCCGCTTTTTTCTTCCCGAGGCTTGAGGACACATAGGTTAAAAGCTGTTCTTTCACTTTATGAAATTCGAGCATTTTCAAAATTCTATCTTGCATGAAGTAATCCCCCTTCATTTTTCCTTATCAATCCGCTCTCTTTACTTACGACTCTTTAAAAACTGTAATAAATCATCGGCTTCAAATGTATTAAGGACCGTATCTTTTAATAACCATGCTTTTTTTGCAGCTGATACACCCACTTCCATATGATCGAGTGTTTCTATTTTATGAGCATCAGTATTAATGACAATCTTCACATCAGATTCTTGTGCTAATTTTAATGCTTCTGTTGCGAGGTCTAACCGATTCGGGTTAGCATTTAATTCAAGTACCGTATTCGTTTCTTTTGCTAATGCAATTAATTTCTCAATGTTGACAGCATAACCCTCCCGTCTCCCAATCAACCGGCCTGTGGGATGAGCAATAATATCAACATGTGGGTTTCTCATCGCATTTTCTAATCGGTGCATGATTTGCTCTTCTGATTGTGAAAAAGCTGAATGAATAGAAGCAATAACAATATCCATCTCTTTCAGCACATCATCTTCATAATCTAGGGAACCATCCGGTAAAATATCCATTTCTATCCCCGACAAAACTTGAAAATCATCATATTTTTCATTGATTTCGTGAATGATTTCTTTTTGTTTTAATAACCGTTCCTTTGTTAATCCATTCGCTACTTTTAAATATTGCGAATGGTCCGTAATTGCCATATAACGATAACCCTTTGTGCGACAGGCAGCAATCATCTCTTCAATGGAATTAGCACCATCACTCCATGTTGTATGCATATGAAGATCGCCCTTGATATCTTCGTTTTCTATAAGTGGCGTGTTTGCAGTATATGTCTCAACTTCCTGACCGTCTTCACGAATTTCAGGAGGAAACAAAGGTAAATTAAAATGAGCATAAAAATCTTCTTCTGTTTGGAACGTTTTAATCGTTCCTTTTTCTATATCTTCTACACCATACTCACTGATTTTTTCTCCCCGTTCCTTCGCCAATTGACGCATACGAACATTATGGTCTTTAGAACCGGTAAAATGGTGAAGTGTAGAAGCAAACTCTTCAGGAGTTACAATTCTAAAATCAACAGAGACATCATATTTTTCTGCAAGCACTACAGAAACTTTTGTTTCTCCTGCCGCAATCACTTCTTTAATCTCACCTATTTGTAAAAGCTGTTCTTTCACTGAAGCAGGAACCGTCGTTGATATAATAAAGTCCAAATCTTTAATCGTCTCTCTCATTCTTCTAATACTACCTGCTCGAGAAAAACGGTCGATATCTATAAATGAAGATAAAAATCCTTCAATTTTCTCAGCAATCGGTAGCATAAAAGCAAGAGGCAAGCGTTCCGGTCTAGTTCCCACATTAGCTAATGCTTCGAGAATTTTTTCTTCTGTTTTCTTCCCAAATCCGGCTAAAGCTTGTACTTGATGATCATTACAAGCCGTTCTTAAATCTTCAGCATTCTTAACCCCAAGCTCTTTATACAATTTAGCAATTTTTTTACCACCTAAACCCGGCAATTGCAAAAGTGGAATCAAACCTGCTGGTACCTCTTTCTTTAATTCATCAAGTGCACTCGTTGTGCCTTCTTCTACAAACTCTGTGATAACAGCAGAAGTACCCTTACCGATACCAGGTAACTTCGTATAATCCTCTATTTCATCCAACGTTAAATCACTTGTCTCTAACGCCGTTGCTGCTTTACGAAAGGCAGCTGTTTTAAAAGGGTTCTCGCCCTTTAACTCCATATAAATAGCAATCGTTTCTAATAAATGAACAACATCCTTTTTATTAATTGTCATAAGTGTATCGCCTCATTTACCTTCATATTTTCTTAGTCTTTCCCGTTTTCTTACTACCTATAAAATCATACAATATTTCCACCGTTCCAGACAGTCTCGCCCCTTAATGGTAGACCTATCAAAAAAAGATTGGCTTTAAATAAAGAAAACTTCTCTTCCTAAGGTAGAGAAGTTAAGAAGCTACATAATCAATCCATAACTCTTTTATCTGCTGGGAAAACACTGGTGTATGCTCAATAATAAAGTTTGCCATAAACGAGCCGTCTAGAGTTGACTGCACACTATCTATTGGCAATAATGCTGCTATGTATAATAAGATAAACATGATAAGATAAACTTCTATAAATCCTAAAATACTTCCAGCCCAACTGTTTAATTGTTTTAATATCGGAAAACTTGCGAGAAAATCTAGCATACTGCCGATAATTTGTAATACAATCTTAACTGCAAAGAAAATGATTGCAAACGCAATTGCGCGATAATAAGCTGTCTCTAAGTCTGTGTTACCTAAAATCGTTTCAAGCTGTGAATTCCCGAAGTTCGGATATGGAATCCATAAGGTTAATTTAGGAGCTAAAGGCTCATAGTATAGTCTTGCCACAACGAAGGCGACAATAAAGCCTAATAGATGGATAGCTTGAAGAATTAATCCTCTTCGTAGACCTATGAAAAACCCGAAGATTAACATGATAATAATGGCAAGATCAAGCATAATTCGTGTCAGTCCTTTACTCTATTTAATTCTTCTTTAAGACGTTCTACTTCGTCTTTAAGTTTCAAATAATCGTTCATTGTGTTCACAGCTGTTAAAACAGCAAGTTTACTAATATCGAGCGAAGGATTCTTTGCACTAATATCTCTCATTGTTTCATCCACCATGGATGCAACTAAACGGATGTGGCTGGAGCTCTCCGTGCCGACAATTGTATACGGGATACCATATATATCAACCCTTGTTCGGTTTTTATCAGTATTTGACAACATACAAGCCCCCATTCTGAAGAATCCTAAACATTATCATAACACGAACCATTTTTTGAGGGAAGTCAAAGCTTGTCAAAAAGACAGAGGAATTGTCAAAATAGGAGGAATCAATTATGAGTCAAATAGTATTAAAAAAGTCTACAGCAGAACTGCAACAAATGAAAACACATTACCAAGCTCTACTATCACCGAAACAGCCTCCCGGTAGTATTTTCACGGCCAAAACAAACAACTGTACAATTACTGCCTACAAATCAGGTAAAGTATTATTTCAAGGAGCAGGCTGTCAATCAGAAGCAGATAAATGGGGGGGCTCCAATAGCGAAGTCGCACCGAAAAAGAAAGCCAGCTTGCCAAAAGGATCCAAATTACCGGATCATTTTGCATCTTTATCCGTTGTTGGCTCAGATGAAGTTGGGACAGGAGATTACTTTGGACCAATGACAGTAGTAGCAGCTTATGTAAGTGCAACAAAGATTCCGCTATTAAAAGAGCTTGGCGTGCAAGACTCTAAGAATTTAAATGATCAGAGAATTATCCAAATCGCTAAACAAATTAAAGATGTCATTCCCTTTAGTTTACTTACACTACATAATGATAAATATAACAACATGCAACAAAAAGGAATGTCTCAAGGAAAACTAAAAGCTCTCCTTCATAACCAAGCTATTAATAGTGTGCTTGAAAAAATGTCTCCAGAGAAGCCAGACGCCGTCTTAATCGATCAATTTGCTCAAGAAGGAGTATATTATAATTATTTAAAATCTCAAGCCAATATACAAAGAGAAAATGTATATTTCAGTACGAAAGGTGAATCTGTACATATCGCTGTGGCAGCCGCATCAATCCTTGCACGCTATGCGTTTCTCCTTCGGTTCGAGGAATTAAGTAAAAAGGCTGGCTTTCCACTAACAAAAGGTGCCGGTCCTAAGGTTGACGAATGCGGTGCGAAATTAATACATATCCATGGTGAAGATTCTCTAACGCACTTTGTGAAACTCCATTTTGCTAACACCGATAAAGCAAAAGCTCTTTATAGAAAGAAGTATAAAGCATAAGGCAATCGGGCGCCGCTCTTTTATGAAGAGCGGATTTTTTCTTTTGCTGGCGGCTCTCAATCTCTCAGCTTATGTGCTGCTTCTGATACAGTATTTTTCCCTTATACTGCGTTCTCAGCATGACGCTTCTTCTGGGACCAGCGTTTCTTCGTATTACCACTTTCTTGCTCTTATTTCTTCCTATATCTATAGTCTCTTAAGTAGCTAATTGTTCTTTTCAATTACACTGTACAAAAAAAGTGATACTACCGAAAAATAACGGTGAGTATCACTTTGATGATTATTTATCCACGAAGGACAGCACCAGTTTTTTCTTCTAATGCTTTTAACACTTTGTCATGGGCTTTTACAACATCTTCATCTGTAAGAGTCCGTTCTGGATCAAAATATTTCAGTGAATAGGCAATTGATTTTTTACCTTCTTCCATTCGATCGCCTTCATATAAATCAAATACATGAACGTCTTTTAGTAATTTGCCGCCTGCTTCACGAATGACAGTGCTTAATGCTTGAGCCGTCGTTGTTTGATCGACCACTAAAGCAATATCTCTCGTAATAGATGGATAACGAGGAATAGCTTCATAGCGTAAAGGTTTAATTTCAGCATGTAATAATTTCTCTAATGACAATTCAAAAACATACGTTTCTTTTAAGTCTAATTCTTTTTCAACATTTGGATGAACTTGACCAATAAACCCTATACTCGTTTCATTTAGAAATACTTCTGCTGAGCGACCTGGATGTAGCCCATCTTTCTCAAATTTGGTAAACGTGATTTGTTCTAACAAGCCAAGTTTACTAAATAACCCTTCTAGAATTCCTTTCAGAACAAAGAAATCAACTGGCTTTTTCTCCCCTTGCCATTGATGTAACTCCCATAAACCTGTAATGGCCGCAGCTAAATGTTCTTTTTCCTCAGGCAACTCATTCTCAGCTGTACGTAAGAAAATAGAGCCTGTTTCGTAAATAGCAGTAGCGTCAATTTGTCTTGCACTATTATATTTAAGGACTTCTAGTAAATGCGGAGTTAAGCTTAGACGTAACACACTCCGCTCTTCACTCATCGGCATCGCAAGCTTGATTGGGTCTCTAGCTTCTAAGGAATAGTTTTGCGCTTTATCTTCACTCGTTAAAGAGTAAGTGATGGCTTGATATAATCCCGCGCCTTCCAAGTATTGACGAACGATACGTCGTTTCTTTTGATAAGGCGTTAAACTACCTGCTGAAGCCGTTCCACCGGGCAATGTTGAAGCAAGATTATCGTATCCGTATAGGCGACCCACTTCTTCTACAAGATCCTCTTCTATTGTAATATCCCCACGTCTTGTTGGCACTGTTACTGTCATTTCATTCTCTTCAACCACTGTCGTGAATTGCAGTCTTTCTAAAATATCTTTTGCTTCACTCACTAGTAACGATGTTCCAAGGACACGATTGATTTTATCAATGGTAATGGTGATAACCGCGGGTTCTACTTTTAACGTGTCAACCTCTACTGATCCCTCTAATACTTCTCCACCTGCGTATTGCGTGAGTAACTGCGCTGCTCTTTCTGCTGCTGGACGAACACGCTGTGGATCAACACCTTTTTCATAACGCGCACTCGCTTCACTCCTTAATCCGTGATCTTTCGAGGACTTTCTAATCGCACCGCCAGTGAAGTAAGCTGATTCAAGTAGTACGGTCGTTGTTTCATTACCAACTTCTGAATTCGCTCCACCCATAACACCAGCTAAGGCAACTGGTACTTCCCCATTTGTGATAACTAGGTGATCAGTTGTTAATTCTCTCTCAGCATCATCAAGCGTAGTGATTTTTTCACCTTGGTTGGCACGGCGAACAAGAATCTCTTTCGAACCTAGGCGATCATAATCAAACGCGTGTAAAGGCTGACCGTATTCAAGCAAAATATAGTTCGTAATATCAACAACATTATTATGTGGACGAATACCAGCTGCTGTTAAACGAGCTTGTAACCATAGTGGTGACGGAGCGATTTTTACATTTTTGATTACTTTAGCGACATATAATGGATTATCATCTGCTGCTTCCACATTTACAGTGATGTAATCAGCGGCCCTCTCAGAAACAGTCTCTACCTTTGGCTGCGGTAATTTCACATCTTTCCCTAAAATAGCAGCGACTTCATAGGCAACACCTAGCATACTTTGGCAATCTGCACGGTTCGGTGTTAACCCTAATTCTAATACTTGATCATCTCTGTGCAATTGCTCTAATGCATTGGTTCCAAGCTCTGTATCTGCTGGAAACACATAGATACCTTCACTATAATCTTTAGCGACTAACTTACTTTCAAAGCCTAGTTCTTGAAGAGAACAAATCATACCATTCGAAGCTTCGCCACGTAATTTTGCTTTTTTAATTTTAAAATTCCCCGGTAATACTGCACCTACAGTTGCAACTGCCACCTTTTGTCCTTTATCAACATTAGGAGCCCCACAAATGATTTGCACAAGTTCGCCATCGCCAAGGTCTACTTGACAAATATTTAATTTATCAGCACTTGGATGTTTCTCTTTTTCAGCTACATAGCCGACGACAACACCCTTAATTCCTTCATCAAGTGTCTCTACACCTTCAACTTCAATCCCGCTCTTTGTAATTTTCTCTGCTAATTCTTCTGGTGTAATCCCAGATAAGTCAACATATTCTTGTAACCATTTATATGAAACATACATATCGTTGTCCTCCCCCTTTATTCATGAATTGAGAATTGCTTTAAGAATCTACTATCATTTGTATAGAAATGACGAATATCATCGACACCGTATTTCAACATTGCAATACGCTCAGCGCCCATTCCAAAGGCAAAACCTGTATATTTTTCAGAATCAAAACCTGCCATTTCAAGTACATTTGGGTGTACCATTCCTGCACCTAAAATCTCAATCCAACCGGTTGTTTTACATACATTACAGCCTTTTCCAGAGCAAATCATACAAGAAATATCCATTTCTACAGATGGCTCAGTAAATGGGAAGAAACTTGGACGAAGGCGAATTTCTCTCTCTTCACCAAACATTTTTTTCGCAAATACTTCTAGCGTACCCTTTAAGTCTGTCATGCGAATATTTTCATCTATCACAAGTCCTTCAATTTGCATAAATTGATGAGAATGAGTCGCATCATCATTATCACGACGGAATACTTTTCCTGGACAAATGATTTTCACTGGACCTTTCCCCTCATGCTTTTCCATCGTTCTAGCTTGCACAGGCGAAGTATGTGTGCGTAATAATATATCTTCTGTAATATAGAATGAATCTTGCATATCACGTGCAGGGTGACCTTTTGGTAAGTTCAATGCTTCAAAATTATAATAATCCTTCTCCACTTCAGGTCCTTCTGCTACCGTATAGCCCATTCCAATGAATAAGTCCTCAATTTCTTCAACAACCCTTGTTAATGAATGATGATTACCGGTATGTATAGGACGACCTGGTAATGTCACATCAATCGTTTCTGCAGCAAGCTTAGCTTGAATTTGCGCTTCTTCTAACTGCACTTGTTTTGCCGTTATTCCTTGCGTAATTTGATCACGTACTTCATTTGCTAATGCACCCATTTTTGGACGTTCTTCTGCAGAAAGTTTCCCCATTCCTTTTAGTACTTCTGTGATCGGGCCTTTCTTACCTAAATAAGCAACGCGGATATCATTTAATTCTTTTAAATCTATTGCCGCAGAAACCTTCTCTAACGCTTCTGCTTGCAATTCTTTTAAACGCTCTTGCATCTTGAAACTCCTCCTTTTAATACTTTTTTGACAAAATAAAAAACCTTATCCCATGAAAGGGACGAGGTTTGGAATCGCGGTACCACCCTTTTTAATACAACAATAAAAAACATGCTATATTCGCTTCATTTCGATAACGGCAAAAAGCCGGTGCATCTTTACATCGAAAATATTCGATGGTCCCGATGTCTGCTCAAGAGCTGAAATTTCGAGTAAGTCGCTCATAAAAATGCTTTCAGTCTCAGGCATTTTCTCCCTATTATGAACAAAACATACTTTACTTTGTCTCTATCATAGCTTTTAATTATTTCATTTTGCTATTTATTATATTACATTATGAGTCGACATTCAAATTGTTCTCACGATTTTTTTACTCATTATTCGTTTCGCAAATAATATAGCAATATACCTGCTGCTACAGCTACATTTAAGGACTCACTCTTACCGTATAAAGGAATATACAGATTGGCTGTTGTTTGTGTAAGTAAATCTTTATTTACACCGTTCCCTTCATTACCAACGAGCAATGCAAATTCATCCAGTGGAGCAAAGCTTTGATATTCTTTGCCTCCTTCTAATGCAGTACCGTATACAGGAATATTATTTTCCTTTAACTCCTTCATCCATACATCCAACTTGCCATGGATAATTGGTAAATGGAAGTGACTACCTTGAGCGGAACGTAAAACCTTTGGATTATAAGGGTCCACTGTGCCCTGACCGATGATAACCGCATCCATGCCAGCCGCATCAGCTGTACGAATCATTGTTCCTAAGTTTCCGGGATCTTGCACTTCATCTAATAGTAATAATTTCTTCGTACCAAGCGAATCGAAAGATCTCTCTTCTTCTTGATAACATACGGCCACAATTCCTTGCGGTGTTTGTGTATCAGTTAAGTCTCCAATCACATGTGGCGGTAGGATATAAATCGAACAGTCTCCTACATTCCAGCTTTTTGGTATATCCTTTTCCTCACTAATCATTAACTCTTTTACACGATTTTCTTTTAATGCTTCTTCAACAAGGTGAAATCCTTCAACAAGAAAAGTACCTGTTACATCTCTTTCTTTCCTTTTGAGAAGCTTTTTCCACTGCTTCACCTGTGGATTTTTTGCGGATTGTAAGTACTTCATTTTTTCGCTCCTTCAATAAAACACGTGCCATTAATATTTCATTATACCGAAAAACGCATACATAATAAATCTTAAATGAGAAACCCTATAATCGTAACGAATTCTAACGAAGGATGTGTTTACTTTTATGAACTTAAATTTACGTAATGCCATCTTACACAATGTTTCAGGTAATTCACAAGATGAATTAAAAGATACTATTGTTGATGCTATACAAACAGGCGAAGAGAAAATGCTCCCTGGCCTTGGCGTATTATTTGAAGTCATTTGGCAAAATTCATCTGAAACTGAAAAAAAAGAAATGCTAGAGACGTTAGAAAACGGCTTACAATAAGAAAAAAACAGCCTTTCATCAGGCTGTTTTTTTTCTATTCAAAAGTTATTTTTGCAACTGTATCGTTATCTAGTCTTTTAATAACAGCTGTAATCAGTTTTACTGCGTTTTCAAAATCATCACGATGAAGAATACCCGCATGTGAATGAATATATCTTGTTGCAATTGTAATTGAAAGCGCTGGCACACCTTTATAGGTTAAATGTATGGATCCTGCATCCGTTCCACCACCTGGTACAGAATCAAACTGATATGGAATATTGAGCTCATCTGCTGTATCTGTTACAAAATCTCTTAAGCCCTTATGTGACACCATAGAAGCGTCATAGAGAATAATTTGAGGACCATCACCTAATTTACTTAACGCATCCTTTTCTGTTACACCTGGTGTATCTCCTGGTATACCAACATCAACAGCGATACCGATATCAGGCTCAATCATTTGTGCAGCTGTTTTTGCCCCACGCAAGCCAACTTCTTCTTGTACCGTTCCAACCGCATATACTGTATTTGGATGGTTTTCATTTTTCAACCCTTCTAGCACTTTAATTGCAATCGCCAACCCGATTCTGTTGTCCCAAGCCTTCGCAAGTAACATTTTCTCATTGTTCATCACAGTGAATTCAAAATATGGAACAACCATATCTCCTGGTTTTACACCCCAACCTAACGCCTCTTCACGGCTAGAAGCACCGATATCAATGAACATATCCTTGATTTCAATTGTTTTCTTACGCGCTTCTGCTGGCAAAATATGTGGCGGCTTCGAACCAATTACCCCAGTTACATCTCCTTTAGATGTTACAATCGTCACACGTTGGGCTAACATCACTTGTGACCACCAGCCTCCAACTGTTTGAAACCGCAAAAAACCTTTATTATCAATACTTGTCACCATAAAACCTACTTCATCTAAATGACCAGCAACCATAATCCTTGGCCCATCTGCTTGACCAATTTTTTTAGCGATTAAACTACCAAGTCCATCAGTGGATAATTCATCTACTAAGGGTTCTATGTATTTTTTCATCACTTCACGCACTTCTCGTTCGTTACCTGGAACCCCTCTTGCATCAGTTAGTTCTTTTAGCATCGTTAATGTTTCATCAAGCTTAGACATATTTCGACTCCCTTAATATTATTTAAGCCTATTATACATGGTTAGTCCTTCTTTTGTAAAAACTTAAACTACTTCTTACTGTACTTCATTTCTATAGAACTTATACATATGTGTTAACAAGCGGGATGACTTGAAGGTACCTTTGAGGTTTAGACGCTCACTTATTTTCCGGATGAACCAAACCCTCCGCTGTTTCTTTCTGATTGTGTTAAATCACTTACTTGCGCAAGTTCAACTTGAAAAACTGGTGCTATTACCATTTGGGCAATTCTCATCTGTTTTTCTACGCGGAATTCTTCTTTTCCATGATTAATCAATATGACCTTCACTTCGCCTCTATAGCCCTCATCAATCGTCCCTGGACTATTTAAAACCGTTACACTATGTTTAAGAGCTAAACCACTTCTTGGCCTTACTTGCGCTTCCGTTCCTTTTGGTAACTCCATCTGAATACCTGTGCTAATTAAAGCTGACTGTCCTGATGGTATGATTACATCTTCAACTGAAAATAAATCTAGCCCAGCGTCCCCCTCATTTGCACGGTAAGGCATTTTAGCATCATTGTGAATCAATTTAATGTTTAATATATTCGTCATTGTTTATCCCTCATCTTATTATAGAATGATGTTATTATCTTGTTGCATAAAATTACTTACTATTGGGTATATAAACCGTAAATGTCCCTCAGTTTTTTTCGATCGAAGAGCCAATTATTTTTTACATAACAAAAAAATTATAACAAATTTAAACAAAGTTGAAACCTTTTTCGTTTTTATTCGTAAACACTTAAAAAATGTACAAAGGGGTATTCTTTATGTTATTGATCATTCGCCTATTACTAATCATTTTGATTATTTTGCTCATATATAGCGCCATTAAGTATGTTACAAATCCGATGCGTAAATTAGAAAAAGCCCATAAACAAAAAAAATACTTTTTTTATGACGACGCAAATAACGCTCAGAAAAATTTCTTCATTACTTATAAAGGGGTTATGTTTGAAGGTGAAAAATACCTAGGTACAACAGATAACTCCTTTGATGTGGTTTCAATTTTTATTTGGCCTCATCAGCCATCAGAGTTACAAGGACTTGTTGGCGAGGACTTTATGTTTATCGAAAGCAAATTAAAAAGTCATTATACGAATGCAAAAATCGACTGGAAGAGCCCTGTGAAAGAGCTAATGGATAAAAAGCGTAACCAGTGAAAGATGAGCCCAAACTTTAATCCCTAACAAAATTTTACAAATTTTGTTAGGGCTATATTTATAGCTCTCAGTAGCATTTGCTAGATTTTTACTACAGTCGGTATATTCCTCTTTTCTGCAATCAAATAATTCCCCTCTCAAAGCCAATAAACAAAAAAAGCCAGGATACACGACCCTAACCTTTCATTTATGAAACTTTTTTCACCTTTGTTGTTTTAAAAAATTCTTGCCATTTTATCACAGTCACTTTCTCTCTAATTAGATAGAGAAGAATGGACAAAGACAGTAGAATCATAACAATCATTGTTGGTGTAAATCTACTGATAAATTCACCAAAAACAGTATAAAAGATTGCTAATGGTATATTTGTTAACAAAGCACCTTTGCAGAAATCACGAAATTTCGGGTTTTTTTCTAGCAAGCAAAAGTTAAGTAAATGAAAATGAATAAATGGAATCAAACGAAGAATGGAAATTTGACCAATGGTTAAATTACGATATTCTCCAAACCATTTCTTTTTTAAATGAGATAGTTTTTCATGAAAGGTAGGAAGCTGATAAATTAATATATAAAAAAATAAACAAGATAACATTAACCCTACTAGAGATAAAATACTACCAAATAAACTGCCAAACAATACACCACCAGCAATACAAACAAGTGGCACAGGGATAAAAAGGAACTGCCGCAAAATATGAAATAAAATAAATGCGAATGGAGCGAGAATACCTGCTGTCTCAATAATCCCCTTTGCAAGAGCAAGATGTTCATTCACCTGATAAACGCCCACCTTCCATGAACTATAAGATTCTTGGATGTTAGTACATCATATGGCAACGGCCCTAAAATTATGCCCACTCCATGATGAGATAAACGAGGAATATCAACTGTAACACGGATAAGATAGGAAGACCAAGTTTAAAAGAAAAATGCTTCGTCTTATGTCTATAACGCCTCATTCCCCAAGTCATTCCTATAGCTCCAAACAAAAGAGCCACCAGCCATAGATTTTGCTCACTAATGCGGTATTCTCCCCTTTGCGCTTTTCTTTTATCTATTTTCATCATAATTGCTGCAATGCCATTCAGTATAAAAAAGACGATTATGATAGCAAAAATCATTCCTTACACCCCTATTCTCATGTCGTTATCAAAATTATAGCTGATAAAATAGATTAATTGTATTTATAAGTTCAAACTCGGTGCCAAAGGTCTTTTAGTTTCATACGCGTGAGATGCTCACTAACGTATATACTTGAACTTTGCAGGTGTTTATTTTGTCTCCTTTAATTTCAATAGACTAAAAATATAACAAAAAAAGCCACCCCCGAAAGAGCGACTCTTAAACTTTCTTATTTAGAAAGGTTTTGTTTTGCAACAGTTGCTAATTCTGCAAATGCATTTGCATCAGAAACAGCTAATTCTGCAAGCATTTTGCGGTTTACTTCGATACCAGCTAGTTTTAAACCGTGCATTAAACGGCTATAAGAAAGACCGTTCATACGAGCAGCTGCGTTAATACGAGTAACCCATAACTTACGGAAGTCGCGTTTTTTCTGACGACGATCACGATAAGCATAGTTGTAAGATTTCATTACTTGTTGGTTAGCAACTTTATATAAAGTATGTTTAGAACCATAATAACCTTTAGCTAATTTTAATACCTTTTTACGACGTTTGCGAGTAACTGTACCGCCTTTTACACGTGGCATAATATTTCCCTCCTATTTTGCAAGTTTACTTAAGTCCTACTAACATATTGCGGATACGCTTGAAATCACCTGTAGATACAAGAGTACCTTTACGAAGCTTACGTTTTTGTTTTTGAGATTTATTCGCGAACATATGGCTTCTGTAAGCGTGAGAACGTTTTAATTTTCCAGATCCTGTTCTTTTAAAACGCTTAGCAGAACCACGGTGAGTTTTCATTTTTGGCATGTGGAATTCCTCCTCTTACTTTTCGTTTTTAGGTGCAAGTATCATAAACATGCTTCGGCCATCCATTTTTGGATGAGATTCAACTGTTGCGACTTCAGAGCAAGCCTCTGCAAATCGAACAAGAACACGCTGTCCAATTTCCTTATGCGTAATCGCACGACCTTTAAAACGAATGGAAGCTTTTACTTTATCGCCTTTTTCAAGGAATTTGATTGCGTTACGAAGCTTTGTATTAAAGTCATGTTCCTCTATCGTTGGACTAAGGCGAACTTCTTTAACACTGATAATTTTTTGATTTTTACGTGCTTCTTTGTCTTTCTTCTGTTGCTCGAACTTAAACTTACCGTAGTCCATGATACGGCCTACAGGAGGCTTTGCATTCGGTGCTACAAGAACAAGATCAAGATTTACACGTGCGGCTATTTCTAGCGCTTCATTTTTAGATTTGATTCCTAGTTGCTCGCCATTCTGGTCAATAAGACGAACTTCACGGGCACGGATACCCTCGTTTAACAACATATCTTTGCTAATAGTTAGACACCTCCATGGTTTTATATGAACACAATGTTTGGGTCACTTTTCTAAAAGAAGCTTCCAGCTGCACCGAGTGATACAATCGAGGCAAATAAAAAAGTGCGGGTGAAGACACCCACACATTACGTACAATGTTAAAATTCACGTAAACCTGCTAACTGCCTAAAAGCGTCAATCAGGTGAGAAGCGGGCGCTTCTTCTTTACTCAAACTGTATTCAAATTACCTTAGAAAATATATCACAAAGCATAATATTTGTCAAATGGTATTGTTTTTTCACAACATAGAAAATGATATCAAAAGTTGCGGTGTTTGGCAACAACTTTTGAAATTTTTTTGTACCCACCTTTATCCAGCTTAACAACATGCATAAAATGATGTTTGAGTTAAGACATGGATAAAGATCCTTTGAACAATCAAATACTTGGTCTGTAATATTTTTATCCTCTTTGAACTTCCTTCTCAATCAATTGTTTAAATTCATTAAAGGAGATAGTTTCTGACTTTTGTTCTCCATATTTACGTACATTAACCGCCTGTTCACTTACTTCATTATCGCCGACAACGAGCATATATGGGATTTTCTGCATTTGTGCTTCACGAATTTTATAACCCATTTTTTCATTACGATCATCGATTTCAACGCGAATTCCTGCAAGCTGTAAATCTTCTTTTACTTTTTTCGCATAATCAAAATGGATATCATTTGAAACTGGAATAACCTGAACTTGAACAGGAGCTAGCCATGTTGGGAATGCACCTTTGTATTCTTCGATAAGGAAAGCAACAAAACGTTCCATCGTTGAAACAACACCACGGTGAATAACAACAGGGCGATGCGGCTTGCCATCTTCCCCAACATAAGATAAGTCAAAACGTTCAGGAAGCAAGAAGTCTAACTGAACAGTTGATAACGTTTCTTCTTTACCTAGAGCTGTTTTTACTTGTACATCAAGCTTAGGACCGTAGAATGCGGCCTCCCCTTCTGCTTCATAGTAAGGCAAGCCAATCTCATCCATTGCTTCTTTTAACATCGATTGTGCCTTTTCCCACATTTGATTATCATCAAAATACTTTTCAGTATCCTCAGGATCGCGATAAGATAAGCGGAACGAATAATCATTAATGTCAAAGTCTTTGTATACTTCGAGAATTAAATTAACAACGCGTATAAATTCTTCTTTAATTTGATCTGGACGAACGAATAGATGGGCATCATTTAATGTCATACCACGCACACGTTGCAATCCTGATAATGCTCCAGACATCTCATAGCGATGCATTGTACCTAATTCAGCGATACGGATTGGTAATTCTCTATAACTATGGATTCCTTGTTTATAAATCATCATATGATGAGGACAGTTCATTGGACGAAGAACAAGCTCCTCATTATCCATTTTCATTACAGGGAACATATCTTCTTGATAGTGATCCCAGTGTCCTGAAGTTTTGTAAAGTTCCACATTTGCCATAATTGGTGTATATACATGGTCATAGCCTAAACGCACTTCTTTATCCACGATATAACGTTCAATATTACGGCGAATTGTTGCACCTTTTGGTAACCATAGCGGTAACCCTTGTCCAACCTTTTGGGAGTTCGTAAAGAGGCTTAATTCCTTACCAATTTTACGGTGATCACGCTCTTTTGCTTCTTCAAGCAAACGCAAGTGTTCTTTTAAGTCATCTTTTGTAAAGAATGCAGTACCATATATACGTTGTAGCATCTTATTGTCGCTATCTCCACGCCAATATGCGCCAGCAATACTTAAAAGCTTAAATTCTTTAATTTTCCCTGTAGAAGGAACATGAACCCCTCGACAAAGATCAAAGAATTCGCCTTGTTCATAAAGGGTAACTGTTTCACCTTCTGGAATGGCGCCAATCAGTTCAACCTTATATTCGTCGCCAATCTCTTCATAGATTTTTAAAGCTTCGTCTCTACTCACTTCTTTACGCACAATCTCAATATTTTCATTGATGATTTTCTTCATTTCTTTCTCGATTTTCGGTAGATCTTCAGGTGTTAATGACTCCTCCATATCGATATCGTAGTAGAAGCCACTCTCAATAACAGGACCTACACCTAATTTAACGTTTTTATATAAACGTTTAATCGCTTGCGCCATTAAATGAGCTGAACTGTGGCGCATAATTTCAAGCGCCTCATCACTGCCTTGGGTAATGATCTCCACAGCCGCATCCTCTTCAATTGGACGACGAAGGTCGAATAATTCATTATTCACTTTACCGGCTATGGCTTTCTTTTTTAAGCCAGGGCTGATTGATGATGCGATTTCTTCCGTTGTTGTTCCTTTGGAGAACTCCTTTACTGCTCCATCTGGAAACGAAACTTTAATCATTTCTGACATCATAACTTCCTCCTTGTTTTTGAAAAATAAAAAACTCGCCCCTAAAAAAAGGGACGAGTATCATATACACGTGGTTCCACCCTACTTCTCACTTTTAAAAAGTGACTCGTAGCAAGTTAACGGTCTTGTTGCCGCCAATACTTAATCGACGCCATAGACATCTTTATGTATTGGAGTTCAAAGGTGGTAAGCATTCCATTCGTGTTAGGAAGATTGCAGCCTTGTCTTCCCTCTCTATAAACCGTAAAAGAATACCCATATCCTTATCATTACTGTTCATTGATAATTTCAATATGTAAGTATTATAGTTTTTAATTTACGGAAAATCAAGAGGGTTCACTTATATTTTTACACGCATGCTGTTTACGCATATTAAATTCACTTATATGAAGGGTTTTCAATCTCTCTTCAAAAATATTTTTAATTGTACGAACTAAAGGTTGTTCTTCACTTTCACTATATAAACATATTTCCTGAGGAGCGATTGAGAGTAATGGTGCGATTGTAACTGAATCTACATAGACAGGGTGATTAATTAATAGCCTTCGATCTATCATTGCCGTTAGATCCATTCGAGAAAGCTCCTCGAAATGCTGATTAAAAAAGCGGACTTCTTCACCTAAATATAAATGAATCGTGGGTAACTTACTTTCTCTATCCTTAATAAAGTCTCTTAAGGTTTGAATAAACATTTGATATTCCTGTTCCATTTTATATTCATCAATAGACAACTCAACATACTTTGTCATATCATCTAAAAGCGGTTTAAGACGAAACTTTATAAAAGCATCATAAGAAAAAGAGATATCATCATGCACTAGGCGATCTATAGCCGCTCGTAATTGCTCGTGTATATCCACTCTCTGTAAAAAAGTAGATAAATCTTCTCTTTGCCCTTCTAATATGGAATGAATGATTTCAAGAATTTGTTGTTGTTCTTCCGAATCTTGATAATAAAACTTCTCGGCCATTATCTTTCTAAACCAACTATCGCATTTACTCTCCATTAAAAAAGCAGAAAATGTTCGTTTTACTTCTTCAATAGATCGCCCACTGCATTGTTCAGGATACATTCTTACTATATATTGACCTTCATTATGAAGAATTGTCGTTTCGCCTTCCGTATAGTTCTGAATCCGGATTGCGTGCTGAAATAGCTCCTCAGCTTCATGCTTATTCCGGAAAATGATCTCTATCAACCAAATCCCCCCTTAACATCTATCTGATTCATATATATGGGAGACTTGGCCAAAATAGAAGTCATGAAGAAAAACTATTGAAAAATTATCTTGCCTAAACCCTTCGATTCGGCCCTTCGACAAGCACAGGATCGGTTAAATATTTAATTCTTTCCATTACTCTTCTTGCCTTCATCCGCTCCTCTTCCCCTCGCTGACTATAGGTCAGGTGATGTTCAAGTCCTTTATAATCAAAGTTTGAGGTGAAAAAAGTCGGTAACTTTTCAAGCATACGATATTGTAGAATCGGCGACAAAATTTCATCTCTTGTCCAACTTGACATCGTTTCTGCACCCATATCATCAAACATAAGTACAGAAGATGATCGAATAGCTTCAAGTTTATCATTTAAAGTCGAATCACTAATTGAGCTTTTCAGTTCCCTAAATAATTCAGGCACATAGACAATCATTGATGAAACTTGCTTCAAGGCAAGTTCATTGGCAATCGCACCTAATAAATAGGATTTACCGACACCAAATTGGCCGTATAAATATAACGCCTTCTGACCATCGCCCTTTTTAAAATTCATACAATAGCTAAGAGCTTTATTGACCGCTTCCATTCTTTTTCCATCATCGTTGTACACCGTATCAAAAGTTGCATTTAGTATGTCTTTAGGGACATATAAACTTTGAATCAACTTCTCATTTTTTCTTTTTTCATCATGGATTTGCTTTCGTGGGCATTTATCATATTTAATATCAATCAGGCCACGTTCAATGACGAGCTCTGGGTGGTAGCCTTGCATAAAATTGATACAACTATCTAGGCTCGGACAGCGATTACATTCTTTACTTAGCTTGCTATATTCATACAATTTAATTAAGCTTCTTTCAACCATATCTGCTGACAATTCATCCTTATGTGCCGTTAAAAAGGCTCGGACATCTGAATCATTTAAAGTCTCTGCTCGTTGCTTTTCATATCTCGTTTTAAAATCTTGATTTCCTGCAAGTTTTTTAAGCGTATCATTGATTCTTTCCATCTATTGTCCACCCCCGTTTCTTCTTTTCATTAGTTCTTGAAATTCCTTCATATTAAGATCTACATGATCATCTTTCTTATCCTGCTTCTGTTGGTCGACAGTCTCATTTTTACTTGTTTCCTCGTCAAACCAATCAGGTAAAAGCTCTGTCCTCGTGACAGCTTTTTTCGTATTAGATTTGGATGAACGTTTCCCTACTTTTTTATTCTCTGCCCATTTCAAATATTGTTGGTGCTCTTTCTTCGCCAGAGCCATGGCATTAGCCGTAGTTTGAATGCTCTTTCTCGCCCAATGACTAGCGATCGTTTCCACATATGCCTTTGTCAGCTTTTTATCTGTTTTACGCATCACATAATCAATCAAAACATTCATCACACCGGGAGGCAACTTTTGGTGAAACATCACATCTTCAAGTATTTTCAATTCCGCTTTTGAAGGTTCCGCCCCCCCAGATAAATCTTTCAAAAATTGAATAGGGGAAGTTGTATCAAAGTATTGAATAAGCTCTTCTTCTTTACTTTTGGGCTTTTCAGTTATTGAGAGACTATGAACAGGCTGAGTTTGTGTAATTAGTGATGGCAATTCGTCACGATGATTCATTTGATACCAATCCCTTGCCGATTTCCGCAATTCATCCATCTCAACTTCATCATCTTCGTTCATCGCGCTTATAATAATATTCTTCATTTCCATAACATCAATATCATATAAAAATGCCAAATTACTAATGGCATCCTTTACTGTTTGCGTAAGTGCTTTTCGGGGAACAAGTGATTCACTAAGGCCCGCTTCCAATAACGAGAAATTAAATGTTTGCCATGGGATTTGAATTTTATTCGCTTCCATTCTATCTACCCATTCACCTTTTGGAGAAACAGATAAGTCATCATTATACTCTTTAGCAAGCTGGTGTCCAGATGTATAAACCTCATGAAAGGCTGTTGTTACATCCTTATAATCAAGAGGAAGGTTTGAATACTCCTCATCACTAAAAAAACGCTTTAGTCTTGTATATTGAGTTTTACCGATTTTTTTATAAAGAAAGATATTGAGCATACCATCTAAGAAAAATGTACTTGGAGAAAGGGGGGGCTGTAATTGATAAATAAATTCACGATTTTCCCCTTCTTTCACATAAACTTTTAGCAAGCCAATTCCTTCAAGTTTTTTTCTTGCTTCATAAATTTCTTTTAAACTTAAGTCCATCATACTCATCAGACCATGATGGTTACGCGAAGATGAAGACCAAATACGGTTTTCCTCCACTTCCATCCATAAGGTCATATATAAACTGTACGCAATGGTCCCAATAAGTGGCTGATAAAGAAATACTAAGATTTTTCGATCATAGTCATGTAACAGCCCATTTAAAGCCACTGTATAATGATCACTAGGGATGACTTCAGTCCAATGCTGGGCCATGAAAAATACCTTCTTTCTTTCATATCTTGAAAAAAATGAGCAAAGAAGCTAAATTCACTTTAGCCTATTTGCTCACCTTTACGCTTGTTCCTTCTTCATTAACTCTTTTAGCTCTTCTATAAATACATTAATATCTTTGAATTGACGATAAACAGAAGCAAAGCGAACATAGGCGACATCGTCAACTTTCACTAGCCTGTCCATAACCATTTCGCCAACATCATCACTTTTCACTTCTGATACTCCGTTGCTTCTTAATTCCTTCTCAACTTGAAAAGTGATATCTTCTAGTTCTTTTAATGCAACCGGTCGTTTTTCACAAGCTTTTATTAGTCCACGCAATATTTTCTCTCTGCTAAACTCTTCTCTTGTTCCTTCTTTTTTCACAACAATCAAAGGAATTTCCTCTACCTTTTCAAAAGTTGTAAACCGATAACCACATTTTTCACACTCTCTTCGTCTTCGTATCGATTTACCTTCATCAACAGGACGAGAGTCTAGCACACGAGTA
Source organism: Cytobacillus kochii (assembly GCF_044790165.1). NCBI lineage: Bacteria > Bacillati > Bacillota > Bacilli > Caryophanales > Bacillaceae > Cytobacillus > Cytobacillus kochii. The sequence goes on from NZ_CP085254.1 coordinate 3,391,558, forward strand.
TTATTATGTTGGCATGAAGGACATTTCATACAATCAACTCCGTCTCATCTTTACATTCCTAAAATGTATCTTTACTTACTATCATATAAAAAAGGAGTTGTTAGTACAAGTAGATATGTTTTTTTCATAATAAAAAGAGTGCAATTATTCGCTTGCACTCTTGAAGACTTCTTCTTTATTATAACACATTGGCTTTTGTTGCGTTCTTAACTTGAACAGGACCCATTCCACGAGGAATTTCTATATTCTCACGTGTATCAGCACCTAAAGCTTCTGCTATATAGTCAGCCGCGATATGAGGATTAAGATCACCGCAAGTATAAACATCGATGCTTGCATAGCCATGCTCCGGAAAACTGTGTATAGTTAAATGCGACTCTGAAATAATGACAACCCCACTTACACCTTGTGGTGCAAATTTATGGAATGCCACCTCTCGCACTTCTGCCCCTGATTTTAGTGCAGCTGCTACAAATGTTTGCTCAATAAATGACATATCATTCAATTTTTCAAAATCGCATCCCCAAAGCTCTGAGATGACGTGACGACCCATTGTTTCCATATTCAAATTTCCCCCTTTACTAATTGACATGAATTTCTACTGGGCAAAGCATATAACTACCACGGGGGAAAGTTAGTCCAAAGAGGTCCTAACCCTTTAAGTAGCCATTTAGCGCCTTACTCGTTGAGAAGTTCACGATTTTTAGTATACTTTGTTTAATGTTCTTTTGCAATAAATCCTAGAAAATTTATTTAAGTGAATTTCAATAATAATTACATTTTCACATAAAGAAAGGTGACTAAACATTGTTATCATCAGTGTTCATCCCCTCCATTAAGCAAGGGAAATGTCACAATTTATTCAAATTTTTCATAGACATCATTCAGAAATACGTAACGAAAAGACAATCAAAAAGCTTTTTTATTTAAAAGATTGCCCCAACCTGTGATCATCTATGTAGTAATCAGTTTAACATTTCATTTTATCTACATAGTAAAAATGCAAAAAATAGGCAATCCCATTAAAGGATTGCCTACATAAAATTATGCGTTCACTGCAGATTTATTTAGTTCTTCAGCTACGTATTTCACCAAGTCAACTACACGACAAGAATAACCCCACTCGTTATCATACCAAGCTAAAACTTTTACTTTATTCTCACCAATCATCATTGTGGAAAGCCCATCAATAATAGCAGAGTGTGGATTTGTTGTGAAATCAATTGAAACAAGTGGTTCTTCTGTTATATCTAATATACCTTTTAATTCATTTTGTGCCGCATCTTCAAACGCAGCATTTACCTCATCAATTGTTACATCCCTCTTTAAGTCAACAACTAAATCAACAAGTGATACATCTGGCGTCGGCACACGAAGAGCCATACCATGTAACTTGCCTTTTAATTGTGGTAACACAAGAGACAATGCTTTCGCTGCTCCTGTTGAAGTAGGAATAATTGACTGCGCGCAAGCTCTAGCACGGCGAAGATCCTTATGTGGATTATCAAGGTTCTTTTGGTCATTTGTATACGCATGTACAGTCGTCATTAAACCGTTTTCAATGCCGAACTTATCTTCTAATACTTTTGCAACTGGCGCTAAGCAGTTTGTTGTACAAGAAGCATTAGAAATGACATCATGTTCAGCAATGTTAAGCGCTTCATCATTTACGCCCATCACAATGGTTACATCTTCATTTTTCCCTGGAGCCGTTAAAACCACTTTCTTGGCACCTGCATTTAAATGAAGCATCGCTTTATCTTTCGAGTTGAACTTACCTGTAGCTTCAACAACGATATCAATCTCCATTTGTTTCCAAGGAAGTTCCTCAGGGTTACGATTGCTTAGTAATTGAACTCTTTTTCCGTTCACTACAAGCGCATCATCTTCGGGAATCACTTCACCTTGGAATGCACCATGAGTAGAATCATATTTAATTAAATGTGCTAACGTTTCTGGTGGATAACTAGCATTTATTGCTACTACTTCCAATGTATCATCAAGAATGGCCTTTCTAAACACCATTCGTCCTATTCTCCCAAACCCATTAATCGCTATTTTCGCCTTCATCTTACGGCCCCTTCCGTATAAATGTTATACTTTTTTAACCATTTTCATGCTAATAGTATAACATATTAACCACAAAATGTGATGAGCAAATTGCGGATATTTTAAAGTTCCACTATTCAGAAATATTGTGCATGTAAAGAAACCATAAAACGCGTGACATTACGTGAAAAATGCATCGTTACGCCCTATTTCTTTAGCGGAAAAAAATAATCCACTTATTATTGTGGACGAAAAGGGTGGAAATATTACTAATGAAACGTAGAAGTCTAAGTAGTAATTGTGTTTTACTGTTTATCTTTTAATTGTAACAGTAAATCATCTAGTTGCTTCTCTGTACTTGCGAGATCGCCATTATTATCAATTAAAAAATCCGCTAGCTGTACTTTTTCTTCCAATAGCATTTGTGATCGAATACGTGCATTCGCTTCTTCTGCATCAAAACCATTTCTCTCCATCAACCGCTGAAGCTGATTTTCTTTATTAACATACACTAAAACGGTGTAATCCACCATATATGTGAGTTTACTTTCAAATAAGAGCGGAATATCTAGAACGACCATTTTTTCACCATTAGCAACTGCTTCGTCCTTTTGCTCGTTCATTCTCCTCCTTACAGCCGGGTGGACAATACTGTTGAGCTTCATTCTTTCCTCTTCACTATAAAAAACAATGGAGCCCAATTTTTGACGGTTAATCTCCCCATTTTCAAGAAGAATCTCTTGGCCAAAATGAGAGACAATTTCATCATAAGCAGTCGCACCTTTTTCAACTGCTCGTTTCGCTTCAACATCTGCATCTATTACTGTAATCGCTCTTTCTTTAAACATGGTGGAAACCGTGCTTTTACCGCTTGCAATTCCACCAGTGAGTCCGATAATAACTGTCATTCTTACTTTCACACCTTTGTCTCAAATTAAATTTTCCAGATTCCAAGTATAATTAAAATTAACCCTGGTATAAACGAACATCGTTGCATCCATTGAGATTTAGAAAATATCGAGCCAATACTCATCCCACCAAAAACAAACAAGGAACTCATAACCGCAACACATATAGCTAAATAATATGGTGAATACCCCAGCATAGCCGCTCCAATGCCTGCACCAAACGCATCCAGTGACAAAGCAAATCCTAATAAAAAGGCTTCAATACCAGTAATTGTACCTGACTTATCAATATCGGCTACCATCGGTTTTCTTAAAATGTTAATAACTACACCCAAAGACTTGATTTCAAAATTCAAAAGAATTTTCTCATGTGGAAGAGCATCCTTATCCTTTTCCTTTTCAGGGCGGAAAAACTGATACAGTACCCAAGCACCTAATACAATAAGGATGATACCTCCAATACTGTTTGCAAAAGCAGGTGAGATAAACTTTGCTATTGTATGACCAATCCCCATTGAAATGAGAAGAGTAAAAGCTGAACAACAAGCAATAATTAAAATCGATTTAATTGGAATCTTCATTTTTCTTAATCCATACGTTAAACCTACACTAAAACTATCTAAGCTAACAGCTATAGCTAGTATGATAAGTGTCATCATCTGCGTCATTTAAAAGAGCTCCTTCCATGAAATGGCTAACATATTATATGGAAGAAGCCCATCCAATGTTATCTATAATCTAGGCTAAGATGACAAAAGAAAAATGTGGTTATTTTATTTTCGGCTGACATTGTGGACAATAAACAGTCCCACGTCCTCCAGCAATGATTCTCTCAAGCGGTGTAGCACAAACTTTACATTCCTCTCCACGCCGCCCATACACAAATAGCTCTAACTGAAATAATCCTATTTGGCCTTGGGAGTTCACATAAGAACGTATCGTACTGCCGCCTCGTTCCACCGCTTCGGACAGTGTTGCTTTAATTTCCGTATAAAGCTTTTCTACTTCCTGTTTTGTTAATGTTTTAGCAGAGCGCTCTGGGTGAATACCTGCTTTAAACAAAGATTCATCGACATATATATTGCCCAAGCCTACAATTAGTTTTTGATCCAAGAGAGCCGCCTTAATGGGCCGTGCTGTCTTATTCAATACATTTTGTAATATATTTGGCGAAAAGGCATCTGATAAAGGTTCTACACCTAATTGTGAAAGTGGTAGTTGACCAAGCTCATCTCCGCGCTTAAATAAATGCATGGTGCCAAATTTGCGCACATCTTTATACCTTAACTCTGTTCCATCCGTAAAGGAGAAAATCACATGTGTATGTTTATCAATCGTTTCTGATTTCGGATAAACCCCATATCTCCCTTCCATTCGTAAATGAGAAACAAGGGCTAAATCATCTGTATAAAGAATCAAAAATTTTCCGCGACGGGCAACCGCTTTAAATGTCTCCCCTTCTAACGCCTTTGTAAATCTAACGACATCGTCTGGTTCTTTCACCATTTTCGGCCAGTGTACCAACACTTGGTCAATAGTCTTTCCGATAATCAACTCTTCTAAAGTTCTTCTTACTGTTTCTACCTCAGGTAATTCAGGCATTCATAATGACTCCTTTTTTCAATCCGATTGTGAACTCTCTTACTTCGCATCAAACCATGTTGGACCGTATGAATAATCTACTTTTAACGGTACTTTTAACTCTACGGCATGCTCCATTACATCTGGAACAATTTCTTTCAGCTTTTCTATTTCTTCAACCGGTGCTTCAAATATCAGTTCATCATGCACTTGTAATAAAAGCTTGGATTGTAATTGTTCATTCTCTAAGCGATCAGCCATGTCAATCATCGCTTTTTTAATAATATCTGCGGCACTTCCTTGAATAGGTGTATTCATAGCCGTTCTTTCCGCAAAGCTGCGAAGATTAAAATTTCGACTTGTGATTTCCGGTAAATATCTACGACGGTGAAGTAAAGTTTCTACAAACCCTTTTTGTTTTGCTTCTTGCACAATATCTTCCATATATTGTTTAACTGCAGGGTAGCTTGTTAAATAGCGATCAATAAATTCTCCAGCTTCTTTTCTTGTAATAGATAGACTTTGTGAAAGGCCGTAATCACTTATCCCGTAAACAATCCCAAAGTTAACTGCCTTTGCATGACGCCGCATATTTGCCGTCACTTCTTCTTTAGAAACATGAAAAACTTCCATAGCTGTCTTCGTATGGATATCTAAATCTTCCTTGAATGCAGAGATTAGCTTTTCGTCACCTGCAATATGAGCGAGAACCCTTAATTCAATCTGTGAATAATCTGCTGCAAAAATAACCCAATCTTTCTTTGAAGGAATAAATGCTTGTCTAATCTTTCTACCTTCTTCTAAGCGAATCGGGATATTTTGTAAGTTAGGGTCTGTAGAACTTAATCTCCCCGTTTGAGTTAACGCTTGATTAAAACGGGTATGCACTTTATCTGTTTCTTTATTGACCACCTTTAGTAAACCTTCAATATAGGTGGATTGTAGTTTCGCTAATTGACGATATTCAAGGATTTCTTTGATAATCTCATGTTTGGATTCTAATTTTTCTAATACATCTGCTGAGGTAGAATAGCCCGTTTTTGTTTTCTTCATAACTGGCAAACGCAGCTTATCAAATAAGATTACCCCTAATTGTTTCGGAGAATTAATATTAAATGCTTCTCCAGCATAGGCGTGAATTCGATTTTCAATGGCCGCAAGTTTCTCTAATAGCTCTGTTCCCATTGAACGCAGGCGTTTCAAATCCACTTTAATACCTGCCGATTCCATATCAGCAAGGATCAATGATAAGGGTAATTCTAATTCGTAAAAAAGAGCAGACTGCTGGTTCGTTTGCAGCGACGTATCCAATTTTTCATAAAGCGAATCCATTGCCACTGCTTTCCTTATAATATGAGGAGCAAGCTCTTCTTCCTTTGGAATACTCCTTTTTGCTCCTTTCCCATAAAAAACTTGGTCAGATTGAACTGCAGAGTATCCGTGATTACGCGCAATAGAAGCTAAATCTTCAATTGTTTCAGAAGGGTTGATAATATAAGCTGCTAAAAGGATATCAAAGTGGATACCTTTTAAATGAATACCATGATGTCTTAGTGAGACTTCAGACCTTTTCGCATCATATACGATCTTTGGAGAGGCATCATCTTCTGCCCATTTTTTAAACACATTCGATTGACAAGCGTTTTTTGTTGAAATAAAGAAGTGTCCATTTTTGTTTGTGACTGCTATTCCAAGAATATCTGCGTAATGATAATTATCCTCTAACACCTCGATATATAATGCACTATCTCCATCCAACTGTTCCTCGGTAAAATCAGTAACAATCTCAAAATTAATTTCTTCAAGCTCGGCCGTTTCGTCTTCTGCTAAATCAAAGCTTATTTTTTCTAATAGAGAATTAAAACCGAGGTCTTTAAATAAATGATATAGCTTATCTTCATTCCATCCTTCAAAGGCTATTTTATCTAGCTCTACTTCAATCGGCGCTTCTCTTAAAATTGTTGCTAATTCTTTACTCATTAAAGCTTGGTCTTGAAATTCCTCTAACTTCTCTTTTAATTTGTTGCCACTCACTTGATCTATCGATTGAACTAATTGTTCTAATGTACCAAACTCCTTTAATAATTTTAGTGCGGTTTTCTCCCCGACACCTGGCACACCCGGGATATTATCGGAGCTATCTCCCATTAGCCCTTTCATATCAATAATACGTTCAGGTGAGATACCATACTTTTCCTCGATATGCTGAGGGGTGTACTCTTCTATATCAGTAATCCCCTTTTTCGTAATTCCTACTGTTGTCTTTTCCGAACTTAGCTGTGTTAAGTCTTTGTCCCCTGAAATGACCTTTACTTCAAAATCATCTTGTTCAGCTTTTAAAGATAGCGTACCAATAATATCATCCGCTTCATAATTCTCTAGCTCATAACGAGCAATTTGATAAGCATCTAGTAACTCTCTAATCACCGGGAACTGTTCTGAAAGTTCTGGCGGCGTTTTTTGCCTTCCACCTTTATATTCAGTAAACGTTTTATGTCTAAACGTAGTTTTACCGGCATCAAATGCAACAAGAATATGAGTAGGTTTTTCATCTTCCAAAATGCGCATAAGCATCATCGTAAATCCATAGACTGCATTCGTATGTATGCCTTTATCGTTATTTAATAATGGAAGAGCAAAAAAAGCTCGATAAGCAATACTATTTCCATCTATTAAAACGAGTTTTTTCTTTGTCATCTCGCCACCAACCTCCTTCGCTTCTCACAAAGTCATTGAATATACTTCGAAAAAAGCCATTATCTATTCTATATTTTATCATGTCTAAAAGAATAAAGAAAAATTAGGAATAGAAATTCATGGGGCTATTGTTCTTTAACGTAAGAGATTTACAAATTTCGAGGAAGTATAGGGTATTTTTGGAGGTGGAAACTGTAGAAATTTTTAGGTGATGGTCACTTTGTTAGCGCATAGCAGCACAAATTACAATATTATAAATAGCAGATGTTTAATATCCATCCTTTTATTTCATGTTTATCTCAGACTAGAACTTCTTTTTAAAAAAAGAGAGAGCGGGGTAGCTCTCTCTTCTTCACATCATGTGATGAAGGGGTTTTACAATACTAATTGTAACCCCCTATTGTTAATGACATAAAAAAACAATGTAAACTTTTTGTAAAACTCTTTATTCGCTATCAGGTAACTTCTTATAAAACGTAAGTAAAAAGGCCGTGCCCTTTCCACTCTTGCTTTCAACAGAAATCAATCCCTTATGTGCTTCTAGTAGATGCTTCACAATTGCCAGACCCAGACCTGTACCACCTGAATTTCTACTCCTTGCTTTATCTACTCGATAAAACCTTTCAAAAATTCGCGGAATCTCACTTTCTTTAATGCCTATCCCCGTATCCATTATTTTTATATACACTTTTTGTTGATCTTCTGTTACACGAATAGACACTTTACCTTCATTTGGCGTGTAAGAAATAGCATTGGAAACAATATTAAGGAATATTTGCTTGATTCTGTTAACATCAGCTTCCATTTCGATTATTTCATCTTCACATTTATAATCTATGGTAATTTCTTTATCCTCCGCACGTCTTTTAACCATCATTACTACTTCATTTAAGACACCAATAATATTCACCTCTTGTATAGAAAGGTGAAATCCTTGTTGCTCAATTTTTGATAAATCAAGCAAATCTTGAATGAGTGTTTGTAATCGTTCACTTTCTTGGAGAATAATCGTTAAGAATTGATTAAGGGCATCTTGATCATCCATTGCTCCATCTAAAAGCGTTTCTGAGAACCCTTTAATAGAAGTTATAGGTGTTTTTAATTCATGTGAAACATTCGCAACGAAATCTCTTCGCACCTGCTCTAATTTCTTTATCTCAGTAATATCATGGAAAACCAAAAGTACACCTTTCCAAACATCATTCGTGCCGATAATCGGAACACCGTAGACTTCAAAATGTTTTCGATGAATGCCAATAAGGATTTGTATTTGCTTTCTTACCTTTTGCTCTGTCATAAATAATTCTTCAATAAGCTCAGTGATTTCTTTATATTCAATGACATTATAATACAGTTCGTCCATGTATTCTGTCACATCAGCATGAAAAACTTCTCTATATGTACGATTCACAAGGTTAATATAACCTTTACTATCTATTAAAATTAGCCCACTACCCATGTTTTCAATGAGTGTACTGAGTCTATCTTGATGCATCTCTCTCGATTTCTCCATATCTTGCAAATTACGTGCAAGAATATTAATTGAGCTATTTAACTTACCTGCTTCACCGACATCATTATCATAGGTTCTTGCCCGATAATTTCCTTTCGCTAATTCAATAGCCACTCTCGTTGCAGAATCAATCGGTCTTGTATATCTATTCGTAATAGCAGCTCCTAAGAATATAATTAAAATTAATGCTAGGCTAAGACAGATAATTAGGATCCACCAGATTTGCGAGTAACCACTTTTTACTTCATCTATTTCGGCACTTAAAAATAAATAATAGGAATTCGTACCTTCATTTAATTCCTTCCAAAAGTAATGATAATCGTCGCCTACCACTTTACCAGCCTGCTCATCAGAGTCAGCTGCACCTAATATTTCATTTATTGTCTTACGGTTTTTCATTTGAATTTCTTTATTCACGCTATCAAATATCACTCGATCATTTGCATTGGCAATAGTAACATTAACACCTAACCAGTTAGCAAACTGGTCGACCTTCTCTTGAGTGAGTTGTTCAATTCCACCTATTTCCTCAATCTGGCCTGCTACTAGCTGAATCTCTTTAGATAATCGTTCATCTATAACATTTATATAATAGGATTTAAATAGCTGACCTAATAACAAGCCTAAACAAAGTAAAACAGCGATAATCAACGTAATGATAGCAAAAAATAGTTTTGAACGAAAAGTTTTCATTCAGGCTTAGGCTCCTCTAGCTTATAACCAAGCCCACGAATCGTTTTAATATATGTTGGTTTTTTTGAATTTTGCTCGATTTTATCTCTTAAGTGACTAATATGAACATCTACAATCCTCGTATCACCCGCAAAATCATAATTCCACACAGCACTCAGTAATTGATCGCGTGTTAATACTCTACCTTTATTTTTGGCAAGATATAATAGTAGTTCAAACTCTTTTGGTGTCAGCTCAAGTAATTCGTCTTGATAATAGACCTCATATCTATCTGGATAGATTTTCACTCCAGCTATACGTATACTATCATCCTCATCTTCTGAAACAGGTTCGTCAAATTGAGCTTGTGACCTTCTTAAAATGGCCTTTACCCGCGCAACGACTTCTCTCGGACTAAATGGCTTTGTCATATAATCATCTGCACCTAGCTCTAAGCCAAGAACTTTATCGAACTCATCGTCTTTTGCAGTTAACATGAGTATTGGTGTATTCACTTTCTTTTGTCTAATTTGTTTACACACTTCAATTCCATCTAGCTTAGGTAACATCAGATCTAACACTATTAAATCTAGCTGTTCACTTAAAGCAAGATTTTTGCCTTCTTCTCCATCAGATGCTGTTAGTACTTCATAACCTGCTTGTTGCAAATTATATTGTAGTAACGTTACAATTGACTGCTCATCATCAACCACTAGAACTTTTTTATCCATAAAAGCCTCCGATAAATAGATTCCCCATTAGTATAAACCAATTACTTTAGTAAAACCCCTTATATAAATGTATTATAATATAAAAAAGAAAAAAAAGCGTGCCCACGACAAAAAACTAAGCAGTATAAATTACTTTTGCTTAGTTTTTTTGGTTATCTATGCCTTACCATTCATGATTAGAAGTTTTCTAGCACTTTACTGTTGAGACTCTCAAGTGGATAGGGTGGACATACTTTCATTTGGCCATATAAAACCGTTTCATTTTCTTCATTCGTTGCTTGTACCTTCATTTCAATACTATGCTTCTCTTCATCTACATGAATTACTTCCATCAAGAATTCAATTGTAGAATAGTGATAAACAGGTTTAACATATTCTAACTCTTGCTTAAGTATGTGGCTACCCGGTCCAGGGAGATATTTTGAAACACTAGATGAGACCATACCATTCAGCATAATATTGGGTACAATTGGTTTTTTATAAGGTGTTTGCGAAGCATAGTCATGCTGTAAGTATATGGGATTGGCATCATCTGTTAACCCTAGATATAATAATAAATCCCTATCTTCTATTTTTTCCGTAAAGGTCAGCTTCTCTCCAACCGAAATTTCCTCAAGTCTTCTACCTATTTTTCTCTTTTTCCCTAACATGGATGCACCTCCGATTTTTGTAACCGCTTGCAAAAGATGAAAATATAAACTAATTTTTCTGTTTATTTATAATTATATTAACATTTTATTTTAATAAGTAAAAGAAAAATAGTAATAATAATTTTCTTTCTATTATAAAGTTAACAAAAAATAAGCGAAGCTCAGGTAAAAGACTGAACTTCGCCAACAAGTACTTTCTTTATATATTAGGTTTACGACAATATCGATATCACCTGACGCACCGACTCAGCTGACTGATCTAGTGCATCCTTTTCTTCTTTTGTTAAATCTAATTCGATGACTTTTTCAATCCCATTTGCACCAAGGATTGTTGGCACACCTAAATAAATGCCCTGATAACCAAACTCTCCTTCTAAATAAGCGATTGCAGGAAGTATTCTTTTTTGGTCCTTAATCATAGCCTCTGCCATTTCTACTAAGGCTGCTGCAGGTGCATAGTAGGCACTACCATTCCCTAATAAACTTACGATTTCTCCCCCACCCTTTCGCGTTCGATCGACAATTTGTTCTAAACGATCTTTGGAGATTAATTTTTCTAAAGGGACACCGCCTGCATATGAATACCTAACAAGTGGAACCATATCATCTCCATGACCTCCGAGCACAAATCCTGTTATATCTTTTATAGAGATCTGTAACTCTTGAGCCACAAACGTACGGAACCTGGCACTATCGAGCACGCCCGACTGGCCAATAACTCGGTTTTTAGGAAAGCCTGTTTCTTTAAATATTGTATAAGTCATCGCATCCACTGGATTTGATAACACAATAATAAGTGAATCGGGAGAATACTGTGCAATTTCCTTCGCTACATTCTTCATAATCGTTTCATTTGTTTGAACTAAATCTTCTCGGCTCATTCCTGGCTTTCGTGCAATTCCAGCAGTAACCACTACAATATCTGAATCTTTCGTATCTTCATAGTTTGCTGTACCTAAGATATTTGCATCAAATCCTTGAACTGGACTTGCTTCTAACATGTCTAAAGCTTTTCCCTTTGTCGGATTTTCCATTTGGGGAATATCAACTAATACAACATCTGCTAATTCCTTTTGTGCCAATAAAAATGCAGTCGTCGCTCCAGTAAAACCGGCTCCGATAACAGAAACTTTCTTACGCTTGAGTGTAGACACTTGCAACATCTCCTTATATATACATTTACAACTATTCAATTTATAACCGCTTCTTATGAGATTAAAACATGAGGAAACAACTTAATTTCAGATATGATGGAAATTATCTTCTACTGAATTTTGCATCGCAATCAATAAGGATGAGGTTTTTGAATAAAAAGAAAAGCAGGCTCAATTTTTAAATTGAACCTGCTAGATCAAGTTAATTAGTCCATGTTTTTAATTAGGACATCACCGAATTCAGAACATTTCACTTCAGTAGCTCCGTCCATTAGACGAGCAAAGTCATAAGTTACAACTTTAGAAGCAATAGATTTTTCCATAGATTTTTCAATTAAATCAGCCGCTTCATTCCAGCCTAAATGTTTAAGTAAAAGCACACCTGAAAGAATAACAGATGAAGGGTTTACTTTGTCTAACCCTGCATATTTAGGAGCTGTTCCGTGTGTAGCTTCGAAAATCGCATGTCCAGTTTCGTAGTTGATATTTGCTCCTGGAGCAATACCGATTCCACCAACTTGTGCTGCTAACGCATCAGAAATGTAGTCACCGTTAAGGTTCATTGTTGCTACTACATCAAATTCCGCTGGACGAGTTAAGATTTGTTGTAAGAAGATATCAGCAATTGCATCTTTAACGATGATTTTACCAGCAGCTTCAGCATCAGCTTGTGCTTTGTTTGCTGCATCTACGCCACTTTCATCTTTAATGCGGTCATATTCAGCCCATGTGAATACTTTATCGCCGTATTCTTTTTCAGCTAGTTCGTAACCCCAGTTTTTAAATGCACCTTCAGTAAATTTCATGATATTACCTTTGTGTACAAGTGTTACTGATTTACGACCTTCGTTGATTGCATAGTCAATTGCAGAGCGAACTAGACGAGTTGTTCCCTCTTGAGAAACAGGTTTAATACCGATTCCAGATGTTTCTGGGAAACGAATTTTATTGACACCCATTTCATCTTTTAAGAAAGAGATTAATTTGTTTACTTCATCTGTACCTTTAGCATATTCAATACCTGCATAGATATCTTCAGTATTTTCACGGAAAATGACCATGTCAGTATCTTGTGGACGCTTAACTGGTGAAGGAACACCTTCAAACCAGCGTACTGGACGCAAGCATACGAAAAGATCTAACTCTTGACGCAATGCAACATTTAAAGAACGAATTCCTCCACCAATTGGTGTTGTAAGTGGTCCTTTAATGGCGATTAAGTATTCATTAATTACATCTAAAGTTTCTTTTGGTAACCATTCGCCTGTTTGGTTAAATGCTTTTTCACCAGCTAAAACTTCTTTCCAAGCAATTTTACGCTCACCTTTATATGCTTTTTCAACCGCTGCATCTAATACACGAGAAGCAGATGCCCAAATATCCGGCCCAGTCCCGTCACCTTCGATAAAAGGAACGATTGGTTCGTTTGGTACATTTAAAACACCATTATTTACTGTAATTTTTTCTGCTGCCATAATAATTTCTCCCTCCAATTTCCTTGTGTTAAAAGTAACACATCACAAACTTATCAGAATCAAAGGCTAGAAGGCAAACCCTCTAACCTTTTACTGGTAGCTTGTTTATCTTTATTTATTATTATCATCTGTATTGAAAAAACTCAATAAAAAAGTTTACCCTCTTTGTTCAACAGGAACGTAAGCTTGCATTCCTGGACCTGTATAATCAGCACGAGGACGGATTAAACGATTATTAGAGTATTGTTCTAAAATATGAGCTAACCAACCAGATACACGGCTAACTGCAAAGATTGGTGTAAAGAGATCGTGATCGATTCCTAAGCTGTGGTATACAGATGCCGAATAAAAATCAACATTAGGAGGAAGGTCTTTCTCTCCAGTCACAATTCCTTCAATTTTCGTAGACATTTCATACCAATGTGGTTCGCCTGTCAATTCTGTTAATCTCTTAGACATTTCTCTTAAATGTTTCGCTCTTGGGTCGCCTTTTCTATATACACGATGACCGAAGCCCATTATTTTATCTTTATTTGTTAATTTTTCACGAATAGCAGGTTCAACATTATCTAATGTCCCGATTTCTTTAAGCATTTTCATTACAGCTTCGTTAGCACCACCGTGTAGAGGTCCTTTTAATGCACCAATAGCTGCTGTAATACCTGAGTACATATCAGATAATGTCGCAACACAAACGCGAGCTGTAAAAGTAGAAGCATTTAATTCATGATCAGCATGTAGAACAAGTGCTTTATTCATTGCTTCAACTGCTACATCTTCTGGTTCTTCCCCATTTAACATAAACAAGAAGTTAGCAGCAAAACTTAATTCCTTTTTAGGAGCAATTGGCTCTAAGCCTTTTCTCACACGCGCAAATGCAGCAACAATAGCTGGCATTTTTGCTTGTAAACGGATGGCTTTTCTATAGTTCGCATCCTCTTCCATTACATCAGCTTCTTCATCATAAAGACCAAGAAGTGATACAGCGGCGCGAAGAGCTGCCATTGGATGAACTTGATCAATTGGATAAGTCTTAAAATGAGCAAGTACCTCTTGTGGCAAATTCATATTTTCTGCCAATTGTGCTTTTAATTCATCTAGTTGTGATTGTGTAGGTAATTTACCATGCCATAATAAATAGATGACTTCCTCAAAACTAGCATTCTCTGCCAAATCATCAATGTTATAGCCTACATATGTTAAAGTATCATCAATGATTGAACTGATAGCAGATGTAGTAGCTACTACACCCTCCAGACCGCGTGTCGCTGTCATAACAAACCATCTCCTTCTTTGAAATATTTTCCCCAAACCCTCTGTCTGCATGAAACTTATTCATTAAGTTGTTATCAGATAAACCTGATAGCTCTATTGGCTATTGTAGCCGATTTAATCCAGCCAATATGTATTAAGCTGGGAGACAGACTAAATGACATTCTTAGTCAGATTTCCATCTGACAGAACAATCTCTGAACGTATGCTCAGTACAAACATGTACAAACAATAATGAAAGAAAATGCTTACATTTTCTTTTTGGTATAAAGTATCTACTATTTTCATAGACTCAACTATCAAACCTATTTGTACATGTATATTATAAACAATTATCTGACTTTTGTGAAACGAAAAATTCATAAAAATACAAGTGATTGATAGCTTTCTACCAATTATTGAATATACTCAAATATCTTCATGAATAAATAGGCGATACCCGCTCCAATTAGCGGACCGACTGCTACTCCTTTAAATAGTGTAATAGCTAGAATTGTTCCTAGAACAAGAGCAGTCGTAATATGTGGATCTTCTGATAGGAGGGTAAGCCCACCCTTTGCTAATAATGCAACGATAATGCCTGATATACAAGCAACCCAAGCATAAGGTGATTTAAACGCATCTGCTAGATCTTTGAACCCGATTGCTCCACTTGCAATAGGGGCTAAAACAGCAATCGTAATAATCGTTACACCCCAATTAATACCCTTACTTTGGATAAATGAAAACACTTTTAACTCTGTTCCGACTAATTTTAACAATAGGAGGACAGCAATCGCAAATATAAGAGATTGATTTTTAGCCACAATACTGATAGCTAAAAGCAGTAGTAAAAACAGGAATGACTCCATATTCTATCTCACCTTCCTGCTAATGATGTTATTTTAACATAATTTCGAAAAAAGATAAAATTAATTTCTATTTCGCTCATTACGCCACTAAAGATAATAAGGACAAAAGAGCATATTTTAGGTTAAAAGATTAAAATTAGCGTCTAGAAAACAATGTCAGATTATTCAACCTTTTTCACTTAAAATCCATTAAGGAGGAGCGCCGAACAATGACAAGTGCCCTACATTACCAAATCATGAGATTCTTTTTTGTCTTAATCATCATCTTTACTTTATTATCTGCTAGTTTTTACTTGTCATCCATTGCTTATCCTTTTCTAATAGGGTTGGGTATCGCATACATCATTAATAGGACGGTCAATTTTTTTCAATATACATGTAAAATACCACGATCTTTTTCTGTTTTCATTTCTTTAACATTACTAATAGGTGTTATTCTGGGCGGCGCAGTTATTTTGATCACTGAATTGGTCTCTGGGGCAGCTCACCTATCAAAAGTTGTGCCAGCACATGTACAAGTGTTTATTACACATATAGAACACTGGATCGCCAATCAATTTATGCCTGTGTTAAATAAACTAACCAGTTTATTTAACCATCTAGGAACAGAACAACAAGCAAGCGTTATGGCCAATATAGAAGAAATAGGTAAGAATATTGGACAATCATTAGGACTTTTTCTGCAATCTTTTTTCGAAAAGCTTCCTGCATTATTCTCATGGATACCTAATGCAGCAACTGTCATTATTTTTTCTCTTTTGGCTTCATTTTTCATTAGTAAAGACTGGGAAAAAATAAAACTATTTTTTCTTAATCTGGCACCTGAATATGTAAGACGCAGTAGCATTACCGTCTTCACTGACCTGAAATCTGCCCTTTTTGGCTTTATAAAGGCACAAGCAACTTTAATTTCAATTACTACTCTTATCATCTTGTTGGGCTTATTAATATTAAACATAGATTATGCGATGACAATCGCCATTATCGCCGGTATGGTTGATATTCTTCCTTATTTAGGAACAGGTATCATCTTTATTCCATGGATTATTTATTCCTTTTTTATTGGTGAAACGACCATTGCAGTTGGACTCTCTATCCTGTACGTTATTATTATTGTCCAAAGACAAGTAATGGAACCAAAGATTTTATCTTCCAATATTGGTTTAGATCCATTGGCGACTTTAATCGCTTTGTTTATTGGCTTTAAACTATTTGGATTCCTCGGACTCATAATTGGTCCAATTATTCTTGTCATCCTTTCTACTTTGTACAGAGCAAAAGTATTCACAGATATTTGGCTTTATATAAAAAATGGAAGAGAGGAGAAGTAGAAGACAGCCATTATAATAGATGCTAAATTTGAGGGACTCCTTTTTTGAACCTCGACTATAAACCAACTTCTCGCCAATGTAAAAATCCGAACATAAATGAATTGGATATGTTCGGATCTTTTTTTGTCTATTCTTTTTTTAATATATGGGATCACCTTTGTCTAAATGCTCACCATTTTATCACTTTGATGTTGCCATGATTAATACGTCTTCTAAGGAAGTGATACAAAATAATTTTTAATTTATTTCTTATAAAAGGAATTAATAAAAGAACACCTATGAAATCTGAAATAAACCCTGGTAACACAAGGAAAACACCTGCTATGAATATACAAAGACCATCTAGCATGGAATCACCCGGCATTTCCCCTCGGCGCGTTTCCATCTGTACCTTTTTCATTACTTCCATCCCTTGCCTTTTTGCTATATAAACGCCAAAAACGCCAGTCAATATAATTAGAAGAAATGTCACGGCCACACCTAAAGCCTTACCGGCAAGAAGCAGTACAACAATTTCAATCGCCGGTATTAAAATTAGCGGTAATAATATATAGCGCATTTAGCCACCTCATTATATTTTATATATATAATGATATCAAAATTATGGGCTCCCGAGAAACATAACACATTTCCATCATTGGAAATTCCCACTTTATAAATTTAAGAACAAAATGCTACTTAAACGAATTCGGGAACGTACCTATATCGATACCCCATGCAATTGGCATATAGAAATAAATCATTACACCAACAAAGATAATTGTAAAAATACTTAACCAAAATCCGGATTTAGCCATATCACCTATTTTTAAATAGCCAGATCCAAAGACAATAGCATTAGGCGGTGTGGCAACAGGGAGCATAAACGCACATGAAGCAGCAATTGCAGCAGCTACCATAAGCGCATACGGATGAAGGTCTAACGCTAATGCTAAAGATGCCATAATAGGGAACATCATTGTAGCTGTTGCCGTATTTGATGTAATCTCAGTTAAGAATGTCACAAGTGCTGTTACGCATAGAATGACAATAACAAGATGCACACCCTCTAAAACAGTTAACTGCTCTCCAATCCATGTGGCTAAGCCTGAATCCTTAAAGCCTTTGGCGATTGCTAATCCCCCACCAAATAGTAATAATATCCCCCAAGGAATATTCAATGCATCTTTCCAATTTAAGAGCTGAGAATCCTTACTACTTTTCGATGGTAAAAGAAATAGAATAATCGCTGCAGCAATCGCTATAATCGTGTCGTCGATTCGGCTCATAAAATCAAAAGGAATGAACGATCTTGTAATCCACGCAACCGCAGTAGCAAGAAACACTACTAATACTAATTTTTCCTCAAAAGATATATTTCCTAAACGTTTTCTTTCAGAAGAAATGATTTCTTTTCCACCTGGAAGCTCCTTGATTCTCATAGGGAAAGCCATTTTAATTAAGTAAAACCAGGCTACAAGTAATAAAATAGCTGCGAAAGGAACCCCAAATAGCATCCATGTAGCAAAAGAAATATCAATCCCATAAATTTCTTTTACAACACCTGCAAAAATCATATTTGGAGGTGTCCCAATTAAAGTACCTAAACCACCTATTGAAGCTGCATAGGCAATCCCTAGCATTAGTGACTTACCAAACCGGTTAGCAGATTCTCTTTCCGACTTCATGGAATCGTTTACATGTGTAATAACAGCAATGGCAATCGGCATCATCATCATGGCCGTTGCAGTATTCGATATCCACATTGAAAGGAAACCTGTAGCCACCATAAACCCAAGAACAAGCCTAGATGTACTAGTACCAACCACAGTAATGATACCAAGTGCAATTCTTAAATGGAGATTCCACTTTTCCATCGCAATGGCGATAATAAAGCCACCTAAAAATAAGAATATTGTATTATCCGCATATGAACTCGTAATTCCTTCAGTCACTGCACCAGTAACGGGAAAGAGAATGATCGGCAATAGTGAAGTTACTGGTATTGGTATGGCCTCAGTAATCCACCAGACAGCAACCCAAAGAGTACTTGCTAGCACTGCTTGGGCTTCTCTTGACATTCCTTCAGGTGAAACAAATAGGAGGGTTAAAGCAAAAAGAATGGGCCCTAATAATAAACCTATATTCTGTTTTTTCGTTCTTTTTCTCTGTTTCGGATTCTCTCCATTATTTTCATCTGATTGCTTCAATTCATTTGATTGGTTCTTATCAGACTCGTTCTTCACTGAGAATAACCGTAATAAGTCCTTTATTTGATCATGCAACCTCCACATTTCCATCCAAAATCCTTGCATATAATTCAGCATATCCTCACCACTCCCTTTAATTATGTATTTATTTATTTTTTTCAATATTTCTATTCAAAATAATTTAAGAGATATGTTATCATTATAATTGTGATATATTATATTTAATATTATGTTATACTAATATAACGATATTGGCAACAATTATATTCTATTTTGAGTTAAAAATTTAATTAGGTTGTCTAAATATCTTTTTCAACCTTATTTTTCAATCTTATATAAAAAAAAGAACTGCCGATTAATAGTATCCGACAGTTCTTCTATGTTTATAAGACACTCGCATGGCCGTTATAAATGACACCTCTTTGTGAGTCTACTGTAATGTCTTGACCGTCCTTAATTAATTTTGTAGCCATATCTAAACCGACAATAACCGGAATACCAAGGTTTAAACCAATTACAGCACCATGGCTCGTTAGACCACCTTCTTCAGTAATTAAAGCACTACATTTTTCAATAGCTGGGACCATTTCACGATCAGACCCAATTGTTACGAGTATTGAGCCTTCTGTAACCTTTTCCATCGCTTCTTTCGCATTGCGGGCAATAACTGCTTTACCAAATGCTGACTTTCTGCCAATTCCTTGAGCTTTTGCAATGATATCGCCAACTACATGAATTTTCATTAAGTTTGTTGTTCCTGCTTCTCCAACCGGAACTCCAGCTGTTATAACAACAAGATCCCCCGAATGAACGATTCCTGTTTGTAGACTTTCTTCTACAGCTATATCTAGCATATCATCGGTTGTCTTAGCCTTTTGGCCAACTTGCGAATATACTCCCCATACAAGTGATAAGCGACGAGAAACGTATTCATGTGAAGTGACAGCTACGATTGGATTCACCGGTCTGAATTTAGCAATCATTCTAGCTGTATGTCCACTCTCTGTAGGTGTGATAATGGCGCTGACTCCTAAGTTTAGTGCTGTATGTGCAACAGATTGGCCGATGGCATCGGTCACATTATGTTTATTATTTTTACTTCTTTGAGATAAAATCTCTCTATGATTTAAGGCTGTTTCTGCACGAGAAGCGATATTATGCATCGTTTTAACTGCTTCTACAGGGTAAGAACCCGCTGCTGTTTCACCTGATAACATGATTGCATCCGTACCATCAAAAATGGCATTAGCAACATCACTTGCTTCCGCACGAGTTGGGCGAGGGTTTCTTTGCATGGAATCTAACATTTGTGTTGCTGTAATAACCGGCTTTCCAAGTTCGTTGCATTTTTTAATTAATTGCTTTTGTACAAGCGGTACTTCCTCCGCTGGAATTTCAACACCTAAATCTCCACGCGCTACCATTAAACCATCTGACACTTCTAGAATACCTTCAATATTATCTACGCCTTCTTGGTTTTCGATTTTGGGGATAATATGAATATATTCTGCATTATTTTCTTCTAGTAATTGACGAATTTCTAAAACGTCTGATGGTCGTCTCACAAAGGAAGCGGCAATAAAGTCAACTTCTTGCTCAATTCCAAAAAGAATATCCTTGGCATCCTTTTCTGTGATGCCAGGGAGGTTAACTGAAACACCTGGTACATTCACACCTTTTTTATTCTTTAACGTACCGCTATTTAAGATTTTCGCATGAATTTCTTCTTTCTCTTTATTGATAGCATCGACTTCCAAAGCAATCAACCCATCATCTAAAAGAATACTAGAGCCAATGTGAACATCATCAATGAGGCCACTATATGTAACAGAGAATTTGTCTGTTGTCCCTTCCACTTCATTCATACTCACAATGATATTGTTACCCGCTTCTAATTCAATCGCACCGTCTTTCATATCATTTGTACGTATTTCCGGACCTTTTGTATCTAATAAAATTGCAACTGTCTTTCCAGTTTGCTTGGATGCTTCGCGGATATTAGCAATTCGCTCACCATGTTCTGCAAAATTCCCGTGTGAAAAATTTAATCTTGCTACATTCATGCCAGCATTTATTAATTCAATAATTTTTTCAATACTTTCACTAGCTGGTCCAATTGTACAAACAATTTTCGTTTTACGCATATTAATATATACCTCCTAATTATGTACACTTAAATTGAAAGCTCTCTTGATAACTCGTATAGTTCTAAATCTAACCTATTATGTTGACTTAAGACATCACGCAAGCTATTTGCTACGACTTGGTTATTATTCAAACCAACTGCTTGTCCACCTTTTTCTTTGGCAAGTAATTCCACTGCATGAGCACCTAAACGACTAGCTAAAACACGATCAAATGCCGTTGGAGATCCGCCTCGTTGGATATGACCAAGAACAGACACCCTCGTTTCAAGTGAGGTTGCGCTCTCAACTTGTTTTGCGAATTCTATACCACTACAAACACCTTCAGCCACAATGATAATACTATGCCTTTTTCCTCTATCAAGTCCACTTTTGAGTTTTGTTGCAATTTCATCTATATCGTAATTTACTTCAGGAATAAGAATGGTTTCTGCTCCACCAGCTAAGCCTGCCCATAAGGCAATATCTCCTGCATCTCTACCCATTACTTCTATAATAAAGGTTCTTTCGTGTGAGCTCGCTGTATCCCTGATTTTATCTATGGCATCAATGACTGTATTTAATGCTGTATCAAATCCAATAGTATATTGTGTACCTGCAATATCATTATCAATCGTTCCTGGTACACCTACACATGGAAAACCTGCTTCAGTGAGGGCAAGCGCTCCTCGATAAGATCCGTCTCCGCCAATCACAACTAGACCTTCTATTTGATGTGCCTTTAAGTTCTCTATTCCCTTTTGTCTTCCTTCTTCTGTTTTAAACTCTTCACATCTTGCAGAATAAAGAATCGTACCGCCACGATGAATAATATCACCAACAGATCCTAATTCTAGCTTTTCTATATTACCATGAATTAGACCAGTATAACCGCCATAAATACCATATACCTCGATCCCATCATGAATGGCTTTTCTAACAACTGCACGAACGGCCGCATTCATTCCAGGTGAATCTCCTCCACTCGTTAATACACCAATTCTTTTCATCTTCTCTATCACCTCTATTATGGGAAAACAATTTGTATTCTATTAATATGAACGAACCTAGGGGAAAGGGAAAAGAGGACCTACAAAAGGTTAATAAGCTTCTTCTACTGTTAAAATAGCACGAAAAAATAAACATCACAATTATAATTTATTAAGTTTCGTTAAAGAATTGTTACTAAAAGCATATTCAAGCCAAATATGAACAAAGGTATACATTCTATTATGAAGCATATCAGAGTATAAATTACTTTATAGTTGCTCTCGTTTGGTACAAATTATTAAATTCTTTTTTAAATAACGTGAATAATAGGAAAAACGTGCAGTTCGCACGTTTTTATTTTACCCCAATATAATCTCTTAAAAACGAATATTTCCCAATTGATTTATATTTCTCATAACGATGATCTACTAATTGCTTTTCATCTAGTTGAGATAAATCTTTTAATGACTGATAAAGAATATCTTCAATTGCTAGTGCTTGCTGCTCAACATCCTTATGAGCTCCACCTTTTACTTCAGGTATGATTTCATCGATAACTCCAAGCTCCTTTAAATCTGGAGCAGTAATGCGCATCGACTCAGCTGCTGTTTGCGCTTTCGCCGCATCTTTCCAAAGAATAGAAGCAGCTCCCTCTGGTGAAATAACAGAGTAAGTAGCATTTTCTAGCATATGAATATAGTTACCAATGCCCAACGCCAAAGCGCCGCCACTTCCCCCTTCTCCAATTACTATACACACAACCGGTACTTTCAAACTAGCCATTTCAAAAAGGTTTTTAGCTATCGCTTCACTTTGCCCTCTTTCTTCAGCTGCCTTGCCTGGGTAAGCACCTTTCGTATCTATAAAACAAACAATTGGTCGGCGAAACTTTTCCGCTTGCTTCATTAAACGCAACGCTTTTCGATAACCTTCAGGATGCGGCATACCGAAGTTTCTACGGATATTTTCTTTTGTATCTTTTCCACGTTGATGGCCGATCACTGTAACAGGATGTCCTCTAAACTTAGCAATCCCACTAACAATCGCTTCATCATCTCCGAATACACGATCGCCATGACATTCAAAAAAGTCATCAAACAAATACTCTATATAATCTAATGTAGTAGGACGATTAGGATGACGAGCAATTTGCACGCGATCCCATGGTCCTAGATTTTCATATATATCTTTTTCTAACTTGGCTAATCTTGTCTCGAGCTTATTAATTTCAGCTCCTAAATCAACATCTGCTGTCTTCGTAAATTCTTTTAATTCAGCTATTCTTTTTCTTAGTTCAATAATCGGTTTTTCAAACGTTAATTCAGTTACCATTTAAGCTCACCTCCTGGCTGATGAATGGAAAGAATGTTAGCAATCTCCTCTCGCAGCTTAGAACGATGAATAACGGCATCAAGCTGCCCATGCTTCAATAAGAATTCTGCTGTTTGGAAGTCCTCTGGCAACTCTTCACGAATTGTCTGTTCAATAATACGACGCCCGGCAAAACCAATTAACGCTTTTGGCTCAGCAAAATTAAAATCTCCTAATGAAGCGAAACTAGCAGAAACACCACCAGTAGTCGGGTGTGTCATTATCGAGATAATTAAGCCACCATTATCACTGAATCGCTTAAGCGCCACACTCGTCTTCGCCATCTGCATCAAACTCAATACACCTTCTTGCATTCTTGCACCACCAGAAGCAGTAAAGATAATGAATGGCACTTTCAATTCATCCGCCTTTTCGATTGCCCTTGTGATTTTCTCTCCGACCACAGAGCCCATGCTTCCCATTCTAAAAGTCGAATCCATTACGGCCAGAACAATTTGAAAACCATCCAATTCTCCAATCCCTGTCATTACCGCTTCATTCATGCCTGTTTTCTTACGGTCTTTTTCAACTTTTTCAAGGTAATCTGGAAAAGCAAGCGGGTTTTCTGATATCATTTCACGATCTAGCTCTTGAAATGTCCCCTTATCTAGAAAGCTCTCAAAACGTTCTGCTGCGTTCATTGGGTGATGATGACCACAATTAATACATACCTTCATGTTTTTCATTAGTTCTTTCGTATACATTATCTTCTTACATTCAGGGCATTTAGTCATGATTCCTTCTGGGACATCTTGCTTCGCTGCCTCAGAAGGAATAGTTGCATATTTTTTCTTCTTTGATTTTGTAAAGATGTCTTTTAGCAAGGTGAAACCTCCTTGTAATTACAAAGTAAATAACAAAAGTGAAATTTACCTTTCCTACTTTAGTAATCATTACCAATTCCCTAGGTGGCCAGACCACTTAGAAAAAAACAATTGCCTATCGACGTAAGTGCGAGAATATAGCTTGTCTCATCACTATACAATAATAGGCTTAAAAAAGATGGAAAACATTGTCGTTAAATGCTCGACAAATTTCTTATTAAACAATATTGAATTTTTGCTGTTTGTTCATCTTTCTCTATCATCGCATCTATTAATGTCAGATAGGTTTTTTGATCAACAATCGCTGAACCAAAGTCTAACGAATTATAATAATCGGTTAAAATCGTCCATAGACGCTTAAATAAATGGTTATCTGCTATGAGAACGATGCGATAAAAAAATTCATTCTCTTGAAACACCTCAGAAGTGACCCAATTTCTAAAAGCTTCAAGTTCTTTTGGCGTTGCTTTTCTCATCGCTAACCATATACAATCCCATTCTACCAAATATTTCGTTTCTTTAATATCAGTTTTTGCTTGTTTGTCTTGCAGAATAAATGTACTCAGTAATTGTACCAGATTATGACCGCGAAAATCTTTAATAAAGGTTCCTTCGCCTCTTCTCGTCTCTATTAAACCTAGTAGCTCTAACGCACGAAAAGCTTCACGAACGGAAGAACGCCCAACATTTAGGCGTTCTGACATTTCACGTTCTGAAGGTAGTTTATCACCTGTTTGATAACCTTCTTCTTGAATAATATTTCGCAGCTGTTTCACGATTTCTATATATAATTTCGTTGAATTGTCCAGCGAACTCACCGCCTATCGTTATTTATCTTTTCCGATAGCTGCAAGCTGTGCTGTTCTTTGCTTCACTTCTTCTGGGTCAACTTTAATTCTAGCTACGCCAGTTTCCATAGCTGATTTAGCTACTGCAGATGCTACTGCTGGTGCCACTCGTGGGTCAAATGGAGCTGGAATGACATAATCAGAATGTAAGTCTTCTTCAGCAATCAATTCAGCAATTGCTTCAACCGCAGCAATTTTCATATGCTCATTAATATGAGTTGCACGAACATCTAAAGCACCCCTAAAGATTCCTGGGAAGGCAAGAACATTATTTACTTGGTTAGGGAAATCTGAACGACCTGTACCAACAACAAGCGCTCCAGCAGCTTTTGCTTCTTCTGGCATGATTTCTGGTGTTGGATTAGCCATAGCAAAAATGATTGCCTTGTCGTTCATTGATTGTACCATATCAGCTGTCAGAGCACCCGCCACTGATACACCAATAAATACATCTGCATCTTTAATTGCATCTGTTAAACTGCCTTTAACTTGGTTACGATTTGTGAACCGGGCAACTTCACTCTTAATATCATTCATCCCGTTTGGACGCCCTTCATAGATAGCACCCTTTGTATCACACATAATAATATCTCTTACACCATAACGGTATAGTAATTTAATAATAGCAATACCTGCTGCACCAGCACCGTTTGCAACCACTTTTATCTCGCTCATCTTTTTACCAGCAAGTTTAAGGGCATTGACGAGTCCAGCAACAGTTACAATGGCCGTGCCGTGTTGATCATCATGGAACACTGGTATATTTGTCTCTTTTTTCAAACGTTCTTCAATATAGAAGCAATTCGGTGCTGCAATATCCTCTAAGTTCACACCGCCAAAAGTCGGCTCCATTAACTTCACCGTATCAACGATTTTATCAATATCATTGGTATTCAAGCAAATAGGAAAAGCATCAACACCTGCAAAACTTTTAAATAACACAGCTTTCCCTTCCATTACTGGTAATGCTGCTTCTGGTCCAATATTGCCAAGTCCAAGAACGGCTGTTCCATCAGAAACCACAGCTACCATATTGCCTTTCATTGTATAATCATAAACTGTTTCTGGTTTATCATAAATTTCTTTACATGGCTCTGCAACGCCGGGAGAATAAGCTAAGCTTAACTCTTTCGCATTTGTAACAGCTACTTTTGATTTAGATTCTAATTTACCTTTATGAACCTTATGCATATTTAATGCTTCATCTCTTAATGACATGACCTACACCCCTTAGTGCTTTCTTATAATTCTTCACAAACCCAACATACTAGCTGTCTCTTCTTTTCTTAATATGTAAAATTTGTCTCTCTTATTCTTCATTACATATATCAAGAATGTGGCAAAAACAACTAAATACCTAGGACGTTACAAAATAGCAGTCGACCTCACAATAAACATATACTAGAAAAATGATTCAGTATTCATTAATAAGAATTGCTTCCGTACTAGAGAACAATTTCCCTATAAATAAGGAAATGAAAGCAGCACTTAAAACAAATTCTTTAAAAATCAACTTCATGGTGGTCTGACCAGTTTATGATAACAATATAACATATCTGAAAAACTTGTAAAGGCTAACGCTTAAAAACAATATTCTCTCCTCCGAATAATTCTTTTAAGCGTTCAGTCAATTTTTCGCTGTATGATACATATTCATCTTGACTAAGTTTGATGGATCTACGATCATTTTCATAGAATAAAACGACAGGTGATTTCCCTACTTCATATTGTAAAATTTCTTTTAACAATGTTAATTTCTCATCTGATTCATTCTCTTTCGTAATCTTAATGTAAAGGGTAGGTGGCTTAGATTCTTCCTTTTCAATCACTTCTTCTACATTTTCAACACTTCTAATAATCCATTGTTTCTTTCCATTCCTTACCTCTATTTCACCTTTCATAAAGACAATATCGCCAGCTTGCATGATAGAAGAATACTTATTATAGATTTTCGGAAAAGCGACTGCTTCCATATCTCCAGTTTGATCACTAAGAAGTAAAAATGCCATCGCTTCTCCTTTTTTGGTCCTAATCTTCTTCATTTCTGAGATATACACGACTGATTGAACAATTACTTTTCTCTCTTGACTCTCAATGTATTGTAGCGTTTGAGATTTTAACAGTGAAAAAAATGATTCATAGGTTGTTACCGGATGTGCAGAAAGATATAACCCTAAAGCCGCCTTTTCGTTAGCAAGTTTATCTAATAAGGGGATCTCTTCAACAGTTGCGTATTTTGGTTTAGGGAAAAATTCCTCTTCACTAAACATATCAAATTGATCATCATCTGGCTGAACTAAATCGGCATGCTCTAAGGCAATATCTAAGCTAGCAAGTAGTGTCGCTCGGTCCTCACCAAACTCATCAAAACTCCCGGAATGAACTAGCATTTCAAGCATTCGCCTATTGAATACTTTCCCTGACATACGGATACAAAAATCAAATAAATCTTGGAATGATCTACCTGCTCTCACTCGAACAATTTCCTTCCAAGCATTTACCCCGATCGTCTTCACTGCCGCTAAACTATAGCGAATTCCTTGATTTTCCACCTGAAAAGAAAAGATACTTTTATTAATGGAAGGAGGTAAGATCGCAATCCCCAATTGCTTCGCCTCATTTACATATTGGGCTACTTTCGCATCATTACCAATAGCTGAAGTTAACAATGCCGCCATGAAATGTAGCGGATAATGAGCTTTTAAATAGGCAAGTTGATAAGAAATCATACTATAGGCTACTGCATGACTTCTATTAAATCCGTAATTAGCAAACTTGACGATGTAATTATATATTTGATTGGCAGTTTCTTCTGTGTATCCTTGGATAATCGCACCCTGCACAAAATGTGCTCTTTCTTTATTCAGAACTTCTTCTTGCTTTTTACTTACGGCCCTTCTTAATAAGTCCGCTTCCCCTAGTGAAAATCCTGCCATCTTTGCTGCAATCTGCATAATTTGCTCTTGGTAAACAATGACACCATAAGTCGGCTTCAATATATCTTCTAAATCTTGATGAGGATAGGTGATTTCCTCCTCACCATGCTTTCTCGCTATAAATAACGGAATATTTTCCATCGGGCCTGGGCGATATAATGCATTGACTGCAACAATATCCTCAAATGTAGTCGGCTGCAGTTTTTTTAATACATTTCTCATCCCACTTGATTCTAACTGAAAAATTCCTGTTGTTTCTCCCCTAGATAGTAATTGATAAGCTTTTTGGTCCTGAAGTGGCACTTCTTTTATGGGAATAAGTTTCCCTGTTTTCTTTTTGATAGACTGTAAAATATTTTCAATAAGTGACAAATTACGCAAACCAAGAAAATCCATTTTTAATAGGCCACGATTTTCCAAGTGCTCCATTGAAAATTGTGTTAGAAAAACATCTCCATGTCCCCCGGTAATTGGTACCACTTGAACAAGTGGGCGCTCACTTATGATAACGCCAGCAGCATGTGTAGAAGTATGTCTAGGCAATCCTTCTAGCTTTAGTGCTGTATTAAATAATCTTTTATATAACGATGATTGGTTAATCAATGTTTGCAAGGAATGTGACTCTTGCCAAGCTGATTTTAAGGTAATACCTAGTCGACTAGGTACCGCACGAGATAGCTGATCTAGTTCCTTTGAGTTTAAGCCAAATGCCCTACCCACATCTCTAAGTGCCGCCTTAGCTGCTAATGTTCCAAACGTAATGATTTGCGCAACATGTTGCTGACCATACTTGCTGGCCACATACTGGATTACCTCATCTCTGCGATGGTCAGGAAAATCAATATCAATATCAGGCATAGAAATCCGCTCAGGGTTCAAAAACCGTTCAAAAAGCAAATTGTAACGAATCGGATCAACATCTGTTATATAAAGCACATAAGCTACAATTGAGCCGGCTGCTGACCCACGTCCAGGTCCAGTGAATATTTTTTCCCTTCTGCAAAACTGCATAAAATCAGCAACAATTAAAAAATAATCACTAAAATTCATTTTCTTCAAAATAGAAAGCTCATATAAAAGGCGATTCCTGGCTTTCTCATTTCCATCAGGATATCTCTCACCCCACCCTTCCATACAGAGCTGCTCTAATTGTTGATCGGCTGTCATATGGCCATCAGTGGGGAATTTCGGCAAGCTTTTTATTCCAAGGTCCATCTCCACATCACATTCACTGGCAATCATATTCGTCTTTACAATGGCCTCTTCCTCTTCTACAAAAAGGTCAACCATTTCTTTCACACGTTTTAAAGAATATTGATCAGATTGTAATCTTTCCCAACTCTCGTCTTCTAATTTTTCTCCATTGCGTATAGCAAGTGCACATTGTTGAGCAAAGGCATCTTCTTTATTTAAATAATGAACTGCATTTGTCACAACTAGAGATATATCACTTTGCTCTGATAAACCCTTCAGCATCGGCAATAATTTCTCTTCCTCTGTTAGCCCATGTCTTTGCATAGAAAGATAAAAGTCACCAGAAAAAATCTCTTTATACATACGAGCATATTTTTCAGCATCCATAAACCGGTCTTCTAACAAGTAATTCTCAATTACGCCTTCTAAACCAGGTGTTAAAGCAATTAATCCATTTGAGTAAGCCCTCAACCACTTGAGCGGGAGCCCGCCTTCTGCTGCCGTTTGCAGGCTACTCGTTATTTTGAGTAAGTTTTGATAACCTTGGTTATTTTTCGCTAGTAATACTATTGGGTTCGTCCCTTCTTCTTGTTCCTTTTCAATATCGACAGTCAACCCAATAATAGGTTTAATATTATTCTTTTTACATTCATTATAAAACTGTGCTGTCCCGTACATTACATTTCTATCTGTAAGGGCAATTGCTGGATACCCTTTTACTTTGGCATCTGCTACGAGTTGTTCAACACTAGCTG
Organism: Cytobacillus kochii; assembly: GCF_044790165.1. Classification (NCBI taxonomy): domain Bacteria; kingdom Bacillati; phylum Bacillota; class Bacilli; order Caryophanales; family Bacillaceae; genus Cytobacillus; species Cytobacillus kochii. The sequence continues at coordinate 3,421,672 of NZ_CP085254.1, forward strand.
TGCTCATTAGTAAACTATAGGCACTATATACTTGCAAGTGAATAAAAGACAACTTTCTCACACCCTCATTTTTCTTCTTCTTTTATTATAGAACGTTTGTTTCTTAATGAAAACTCTCATTGTACAATCGCATATGAATTCATTTAAGAATAAACATAATTTCTGATGTTCGTCCATATGATGGAATAGAGAGAATTCATCACTAAAAGGCGGTTATGTAAATGAATGAGCAACCCTTCTTTTCTTCTCTTTTAGAAAGTTACTTTATTGCTCTTGGTGTTTTGATTGGCGGTTCAATCATCGGTGGCATTGCCGCGTTTTTCACAGGAAAACCTCCCTTAACAGAAATTTTCAATTTATCTAATTCTATTAGAATTTGGGCAATTATCGCTGCTATTGGAGGTACTTTTGATACGGTTTATAGTTTTGAGCGTGGAGTCCTTGATGGGCAAACGAAAGATATTATCAAACAATGTCTCTTAATTCTCTCAGCTTTTGGTGGGGCTCAAACAGGCGCTCAAATCATCATATGGCTAACTCAGGAGCATTTACCTAAATGAGAATTCCCCCTTATTATCGCAGACCTTCTTGGCAACGTTTTTTTGCTGGAATGGCTATCGGAGGCGTATTAAGTTGGTGTGTTTTCGTTTACATTTTTGGTGAATGGCAAGAGCGTTATAGTTTAGAAATCCACACACAGGAAGCTGAAATTAAGGAACTAGAAAATGAAAAGGAGATATGGCAGAAGGAATTTAAAAAATTAAATAAAGAAAACGAAGAATTATTAACTGTCCAAGAGATCGTTGTTAAAATCGACCAATCTGCACTCAAGAAATATAATTTAGACGAATACAGTCTCTATCAAACGGAGGATGCGATCAAAGAAGATATCAGTATTTTAATGGCGCGAGATATAAAAAGCGTCGGACAAAGTATCGAACTCGTAAAACGCATTATTGTGAATAAAACCCACCCCATTAATGGGAAGCGCTACCGAGCTGATATTCAATCCATTATTATAGATACAACACTCGTATTGGAGGTTGAGCTGTTATTAAATTAATTGCCCAACCTCTTTTAATGATTAAATGGTCCATGATTCACATAAATCATTTAAGTCGGAAATCACTCTTTCAGCTTCATCCCAGCTATATATAGATGCACCTGCTGCAAATGGATGTCCCCCACCTTTATAGCATCGAGCTAGTTGATTAATGATCGGACCTTTCGACCTAAAGCGCACTCTTATTTGATCTTCTTCTTCTATAAAAAACACCCATGCCTTCAATTCTTTAACATGGCCGAGCTCACCGACTAGAACCGACGCCTCAGCAGGTGTAGCATCGTATTTTTGCAATAAACTACTGTCCATTTTCACCACCGCCGCTCCGCTATCAAGCATATGAAAATGTTGTAAAATATATCCTTGGAGCTTAATTAGATTGGGTGCTAATTCATACATTCTATCGAAAAGCTCTGTCCTTGAGAACTGATATTTAATTAGTTCTCCTGCATAAGCAAAGGTTTTATTCGTAGTACTTGGATAGATAAACCGTCCTGTATCCCCGACAATGCCAGCGAAAATCAGCCTTGCTGCCTCATCTGTCATTATTAAACCATCCTTTTGACCATTTAGAAAAAACTCATAAATCATTTCACTTACAGAGCTCGCCTCAGTATCTACCCAAAGCAAATCTCCATACGGATCCATATTAGGATGGTGGTCAATCTTTATTAATAGATCACCCTTTGTATAACGTTGATCACTAATGCGCTCCGTATTGGCAGTATCACAAACAATCACTAAAGCTCCTTCGTAGACGTCATTACTTATCTTGTCCATTTTACGCAAATAAAGCAGGGTTTCGTCCTCTTGCCCCACTGTATATACTTGTTTCTGCGGAAAAGAAGCTTTTATTATTTCTGCCAACCCTCCTTGCGACCCGTAGGCATCTGGATCTGGGCGAATATGACGATGGATAATGATTTTGTCATACTTTTTGATCGCGGACAGAATTTTATTCTTCATTGTATACTCCTCTCAAATAACACACAAGAAAGAAAAGCATCTTGCAATTATAATAATTATTCTCTCTCTTCTAGCAATTTCCTCTTATAGAAGTTAAAATAAAGACATATGTTCATTTATGGAGGTTTGTACATGCTTGTACTTGCAGTTTTTATTGCACTATCTTTTGCTTTGTACGTATTCTATAAAGTGAAATACGTACGTTCTAGACGTCCTGCAGAAAAAGAATGGATTTCAGCTAAATCACGTATGGCGCTAGGTGCCTTTATATTCTTTTTCGGTGTCAACCAACTATTTCTTTATAGCGGTACGATCACGTATGTCATCTCTGCTCTTTTTATCATTATTGGCGGAATCAGTATTTGGGCTGGTATGAAAGCCTATAAATATTTTCTTCCTCGTGCGATTGAAGAATCAGAATGGATTAAATCGCACCAAAACTAAAACCTTACAATTTCACCTGTGGTGGCTTCAATTGTAAGGTAGTAAGTAAATTCGGTCTAGTTGATGTTTTACTATCTATTAGAAGATGTATCCATCAACTAGCCGATTTGTGCTTATCTTTCTGTTAATTGACACATCATCATCGCTTTTCCAACCAATACCCCGCCATTGAAGACTTCTACATCTACTTTCCCAAACTTTCTCCCAACATCAAGCACTCTTGGAAAAATATCAAGCATACTCTCAATTTGAACTGGTTTTAAAAAGTATATGGTCATATTTTCAACTACAAGGTCACCTTTTTTGTACATTCTTAAAACGCGATTAGCAGCTTCTGTCACTATCGTAGTGAAAACACCGTATGAGATGGAACCAATATGGTTCGTCATTTGCGGTGTAACTTCACAGCGATACATCGCTTCATTCTTCGTTTTTCCATTCGCTAATACCAACTGGTTTGTCACCGTATCATCAATTGTTTCACCAACTTGTGGTTGCCGTTGAATGACTTGAAGCGCTTTTAACACATCCTGCCGACTAATGATTCCCTCTAACTTATGCGATTGATCAACAACTGGGAGGAGTTCAATTCCTTCCCAAACCATCATATGTGAAGAAGAAGCCACACTTGTTTTACCACCAACTGTCATCGGGTTTTTCGTCATGACCTTTTCAATAGGTGTATCTGTATTATGGCCCATAATATCTTTGGAAGTCACCATTCCTTGAACCTTCATATGTTGATCAACAACCGGGAAGCGACTATGACTCGTCTCTCGATTATGCTTTAAATATTCCTCAATCGTATCTGTTGTTTGCAAGCTAATCGTTTGAGTAACAGGTGTAAGTACGTCTTCTACTAAAACAATTTCTTTCTTAATTAACTGATCATATATTGCTCGGTTAATCATCGTTGCTACTGTAAAAGTATCGTAGCTTGTTGAAATCACAGGTAACTCTAATTCGTCAGCAATCCGCTTCACGTCTTCTTCCGTATCAAAACCACCCGTAATAAGAACGGCTGCTCCAGCTTTTAACGCTAGTTCATGGGCATTCGTACGGTTTCCAACGATTAATAAGTTTCCGGCACCAGTATATCTCATCATTGCTTCTAACTTCATCGCACCGATCACAAACTTATTCAATGTTTTATGGAGTCCTGCTCGTCCTCCTAGCACTTGTCCATCAACGATATTGACAACTTCTGCGTAAGTAAGCTTTTCAAAGTTTTCTTTCTTCTTTCTTTCTATTCTAATTGTACCGACTCTTTCAATCGTACTCACATACCCTTTATTTTCAGCATCTTTAATGGCACGGTAAGCTGTCCCTTCACTCACCGATAGTGCCTTTGCAATTTGTCTAACGGAAATTTTTTCTCCGACTGGTAACTCATCAATATAATGTAAAATCTGTTCATGCTTTGTAGCCAAGACATCACCCTCTATTTTCATCCTTCATAGCCTTATTATAGAATGAAAAGTTGTGATGTTCAACGAACGAGCAATATTATTCATAAGACCTCATTCGTTTGCGGTTAGATGTAACCACTTTTCGCCTTGTCCTTACATTTACCTTTGATTTCGGCTCATATAATAAGGCTGTCAAATTTCCGGCAATAACTATCAATGCAAATGCTAACCAAGTAATGGTAAAAACACCCTCAAGACCACTGCTATAAACATCTAATCGAGGGACTGCGTAAAAGAGCATAGCACCTGCAAGCAATAAACAAATAATATAACGATATCTCCTCATCTCATCCTCTCCTCTCATAATCTATATTTATGCAGAGAAGAAAGCGGACATGACCAGTAATCGTCTTCAATACTAGTGTATTTATTATGTGAAAAAGTATTGATATGTACCCAGTTGCCTTTTCAATTCTAATCCCACTATATTAAAGAGGTTTGAGGTTTAATCAATTGTATTAGCTTACGCACGTTTCCATGAAAAAGTGTAACTAGTTGGTTCACAAATTGAAATCAAAAATACCACAGACAGTCATCTGTGGCATTATCTCAGTTTCTATCAACAATAATTTATTATAATTCAACAACTTCTCCAGCTTCCATTACTTTTACATCAGATTCTTTTACTAATTTAGCAAAAGCGTGTGGATCTTGTTTAATTGGTGGAAATGTATTGTAATGAACAGGAACGACTTGTTTCGGTTGCAGCAACTCTACAGCATAAGCAGCGTCCTCTGGCCCCATTGTAAAGTTATCACCAATCGGGATAAATGCTAAATCAATCGGATGTCTCTCTCCAATTAATTTCATATCCGAAAACAAACCTGTGTCTCCTGCATGATAGATTGTCTTACCATCAATTGTTAGTAAGACACCAGCCGGCATACCTAAATAAACAATTTGGTTATCTTCAGTTACGAGCCCTGTTCCGTGTAAAGCTGGAGTTAATTTCACTTTCCCAAAATCAAAATCATACGCACCACCAATACTCATGCCGTGTGCTTCAATACCATGGAAACCTAAATAATATGAGAGTTCTGCATTACATATCACTAGCGATTGATTCTTCTTAGCCAGTTCAATCGTGTCTCCTAAATGATCACCATGTCCGTGCGTTACGATAATAACATCCGGTTTTTCTTCTTCAACCTTAAGGTCTGTTAATTCATTCCCAGTAATAAATGGATCAAATAAAATTGTTTTATCCTCTGTTTTTACTTTTACGATAGAATGGCCATGAAATGATACTTTCACAAATGATTCTCCTTTCTGTTTTTCCTATGTAATTTTTTCAACATCAATATGAAGTTATCCTGTCTCTTCCCTTATTTCTTTCAATTTAAACAGTTCAAAAAGTTTACTTTTTCATATATAGTTGATACGCTTGCTTATAGCTTACTACATAAAGACCAGGAGGGACTACCATGAAGCAAAGAATGGATATTTTATCATCATGGATGAAAGAAAACAAAATTGATGTATCTTTTATTACATCAACAGAAAATGTATTTTACTTGAGCTCTTTTCATAGTGATCCTAATGAGCGTTTACTAGGATTAGCCGTTTTCCAAGATGCTGACCCTTTCCTTGTCTGTCCAAAAATGGAAATAGAGGATGCAAAAAACGCTGGTTGGAATGGTGATATTATTGGATATACAGATATTGAAAATCCATGGACAATGATTAATGATGCCATTGTTACACGTCTTTCAACAGTTAATAAAATAGCCATCGAAAAAGAACATATGAATGTTGAACGTTATGAAGCGGTGAAAGAACTTTACACTCATGCAAGTATGGTATCTGCTGAAGAAAAGCTTCGCACATTACGAATGGTAAAAAGTGAAGAAGAGCTTGCGATTATTAAAGAAGCTACAGCTCTTGCAGATTTCGCTATTGAAACAGGTTGTGCTGCCATAGCTGAAGGAAAGACAGAACTGGAAGTTTTAGCTACAATCGAATATGAATTAAAGAAAAAAGGCGTTAATGAAATGTCCTTTTCAACAATGGTTCTAACTGGTAAAAACGGAGCATCTCCGCATGGTACACCAGGTATGACAAAAATTCAAAAAGGCGATCTAGTTCTATTTGATCTTGGTGTTGTTTGGAAAGGCTATTGTTCAGACATTACGAGAACGGTTGCTTATGGTGAAATAAATGAGAAACAAAAAGAAATTTATGACACCGTGCTCAAAGCACAATTAGCCGCAATAGCAGCATGTAAACCAGGTGCAAAAGCATCAGAGGTTGACTTAGCAGCAAGAAAAATTATTGCAGATGCTGGATATGGCGATTACTTCCCACATCGTCTCGGTCACGGACTTGGAATTTCCGTCCATGAATATCCTTCATTAACAGAAACAAATGATTTGCTTCTACAAGAAGGCATGGTATATACAATTGAACCAGGTATTTACGTACCAGGAGTTGCCGGTGTCCGTATCGAAGATGATCTTGTTCTAACAAAAGACGGAGCAATACCATTAACACAATTCCCAAAAGAGTTACAAATCATTAAATAACACAGAGAAGACCCCGAGTTTATTGACGGGGTCTTTTTTTATATCGTAATTTCAAAGACGATTGGCATCCAGTAATAAACCTGAACATACACATTAGGTTGTGTTTGTTCAGGTTTTATTTTACTTTGCTTCATTTCGAAAATAACTACTTTGAAACATACCAAAATTTATCGATGATCTGCTGTTGTTGAATTGGTTTTTTATACTGTGTGAACAAACTAACAACTACATAAAGTATGAAAGATAAGAACACTGGAACAACAACCGGGTGCACCCCTAATAAGTCCGGAAATAAACGGTCAATAATAATATAACTACTTACCCCTGTAATCATAGAAGCAAGAGCCCCATAGGCATTTCCTTTTTTCCAATAAAGCCCCATAATAATTGGCCAGATAAACGCTGCTTCTAAGCCACCAAAAGCAAATAAATTAAGCCAGATAAGAAGATCAGGTGGCTCTATACTTACAATATACACTAGAATACCAATGATGGCTGTCACAGATAACGTCAACTTTTTAATAAACTGATCTGTTGCTTTGTTATTAATATAATTTATGTAAATATCTTTCACCAACGATGAACTGACAAGAAGTAACAATGCGTTGACTGTTGAGATAACCGCTGCAATCGGAGCTGCCAACACAATTCCAGCTAACCATGAAGGTAAAATGGTTAGTGTCAATTGCGGCATCACCGTATCCCCTACTTCAATTCCAGGAATCACTACTCGTGCAAATACACCTGTAAGATGCATACCTAGCATAATAGCGCCTGTAACAAGTGTACCGATAATCATCGCCGTATGCATTGCCTTTGCGTTTTTGTAAGACATTGCTCTGACAGCAATTTGGGGCAAACCAACAACACCAACACCAACCAGAAGCCAAAAACTGGATACGTATAAAGGCGTTAATGAACCGTCCGCACCAAAGGGTGTAATCAAGTTAGGATTCTCTACTGTTAATTTCTCGATAATATTCGGTACTCCACCACCAGCGATGATTGTTCCTACTAAAATAATAATTGTACCAATTATCATGATCATACCGAGAACTGTATCAGTGATGGCAACTGCACGAAAACCACCAATCACAACAAAAATAAGAACAGATAATGTAAAAATTAAAAGTGCTGATTGATACGACAATCCCATAAATGATTCTAATAATCGGCCACCACCAATCCACTGCGCAGACATAGAAGCGAATAAGAAAACAACTATACAAATTGACGATATGATGACTACCCATTTACTTTGATAGCGTTCTCTTAAGAAATCATTTAAAGTAACCGCTTTTGTCTTCCTAGAGATAATGGCAAACTTTTTACCTAAGATAGCAAGTGTAAAGTAGCCTGTTACCACCTGTGACATGGACAATAACACCCAGCCAAGACCCATATTATAAGCAATTCCAGGTCCACCGATGAAGCTTGACGCACTCCCATATGTAGCCACCATCGTCATCGCCAATAATAAGCCACCAAGATTTCTTCCACCTAGAAAATATTCTTGTAAAAAATCAGGTCCATGCTTTAAATATTTTGTTGCATAAATCCCAAAAAAGAATAGTGAACATAAAAAAATAATTAATGGTATAGCTACTCCCCAATTCATTGTTCTTCCTCCTCAAAAGGTACATCAGAGAACAAGAACTTAACAACCAACCAAACAATGACTGTAATAATTAGAAAACCTAACACGCAGCTATAGAAAAACCACGAAGGTAATCCAAAGATATATTGATACTCTTCAACAGGCTTACTACCTAAGCCGTAGGCAAAAGAATACCATATGAAAAAGTTGATCATCGCAATACCGACACCGATAAGTGCTTCCCGATTAGCAACTTTATATCTTGGATCAAGCTTTTTTTGCTCCATCTTCTTCTCCCCCTTATTAAATCTTTCCCCTATCGTTCTATTCTAATATAAATAGCTATCAATGGACATGACCTATATAAATTGCTTCCTTTAACCAACCGTTTTTTACATCTATTAACATAGAGGGGTAATGACAATATATCTATCACAAAATTATTTTAACAGTAAAGGTGTTTTTGTCTACTCTTATGAAGTTTTTTTGAATACAAGCTCAAAAGGCGCTTGTCATATGACAAAACGCCTTTTATATTACTTTAGCTTAATTCATCTTCATTGGTTTCGTTCGTCAATTGTTGGCGACTAACTGCACCACCGTTATATGCCTCCATTATTGAATCGCTAATAGATTGTTCTGCTTCATTTTCATCATACAATTGATTCCATTCATTTCTTTCTTCTTTTTTCAAGATTGTTCACTCCTTTGTCATTATTTTTTCCTCATTATTGTTTGAAAAATGGCTACATTTATTCATAAAAAGGGTATGTATAATAATAGGTAAAGGAGGAGATTTAAATGAGTAAACATTATGCAAACATTTTAGTCGCAGTAGATGGTTCAGTAGAAGCAGATGAGGCATTTAATCAAGCAATTGAAATGGTGAAGGATAGTGGTGCCAATCTCATTTTAGCTCATGTTGTCGATACTCGTACCAATGCTATTGAAGCTTATGATCACTCTACTTCTGTTAGAGCTACAGAATTTGCTGAAAACTTAATGGCACGTTATAAGGAAGTTTGTACTCAAGCAAACGTTACTAAAGTAGAGTATATAATCGAATATGGATCTCCCAAAATCATCATTACCAAAGATATCGCCAAAACAAAGCCAATCGATCTTATTATATGTGGAGCAACGGGGCTGAATGCTGTCGAACGCTTCTTAATTGGTAGTGTATCAGAATATATTACACGCCACGCACCTTGTGATGTACTTGTGGTCAGACCGAATAAATCCGCAAAGCAAAAAAGTGGGGAGGCAAACGTGGCAGAGAAGCACTCTTAAAAATAGCGAAGAAGAGCATGCGCATTTAGGCATGCTCTTCTTTATTTAACTTAGCTTTCGCTTTATCTATAGCGATTCTCACCTGGTCGAAGCCTGTTCCACCCGCGCTATTTCTTCTTTCAACAGCGGTATATGGATCAAGCACCTTATAAATATCCTCTTCAAATAAATCATTAACAGCTCTGTATTCCTCAAGTGATAGATCCATTAAGAAACAACCTTTTTGTACGCAAGTAAGCACGAGCTTACCAACGATTTCATGCGCTTCACGGAATGGTACACCTTTACTTGAAAGATAATCCGCTAGTTCAGTCGCATTAGAGAAATCATTCTTTGTCGCCTTCTCCATTTGTGTTGTCTTCACCTTCATTGTTTCAATCATACCAACAAAGATTTTTAGAGAACCAACGACCGTTTTGACAGTATCAAACATGCCTTCCTTATCTTCTTGCATATCTTTGTTATACGCAAGTGGTAAGCCTTTTAAAACAGTCAACATCCCCATAAGATTTCCGTATACTCGTCCCGTTTTACCGCGTATTAACTCAGCCATATCCGGGTTCTTCTTTTGCGGCATAATACTGCTTCCTGTTGCGAAACTATCATCTAATTCAATGAATTGAAATTCTTGACTTGACCAGAGAATCAATTCTTCACTTAATCGAGATAGATGCATCATCAGTGTTGAACTTGAAGATAAGAATTCCAAAATAAAATCACGATCACTCACAGCATCTAAGCTGTTTTCATAAATCCCTTCAAAACCAAGCAATTCGGCTGTTTGATAGCGATCAATCGGAAAAGTCGTTCCAGCCAATGCACCAGCTCCAAGTGGAGAAATGTTAATGCGTTTGAGGCTTTCTTGATAACGTTGTTTATCACGATCAAGCATCCAGAAGTATGCCATTAGGTGATGAGCAAATGAAATCGGTTGTGCTCTCTGTAAATGTGTATATCCTGGCATCACGGTTTCAACGTTCGCTTCCGCTTGTGTAAGTAATGCATGTTGCAGCTCTTCAACAAGCATAATAATGGTTTGAACCTGCTTCTTTAAATATAAATGCATATCAGTAGCAACTTGATCATTTCGGCTACGAGCTGTATGTAGCTTTCCGCCTACAGGACCGACAAGTTCAGTTAATGCACTTTCTAAGTTAAGGTGAATATCTTCAAGTTTAACTGAATACTCAATTTCTTCATTAGCAGCTTTTTCTTGTAATGTTTGCAAGCCAGATTTAATTTTTTCAGCATCCTCGTTGCTAATAATACCATTTGCAGAAAGCATTGTTACATGAGCAATGCTTCCTTGCAAATCTTCTTGTACTAGCTCCTGATCAAAGGAGATGGATGCGCCAAATTCATCGACCCATTCTTCAGCAGATTTGGTGAATCTGCCTCCCCAAAGCTTTTTCACACTGTCACCTTCTTGTTGCCTTGCACCGCACTTTGTACTTTTGTTGGTAGACCCCATAATTTAATGAAACCGATCGCTGCGTTATGATCAAATTCATCATCAGAAGTGTATGTGGCAAGTTTTTCATCATATAGAGTGTAAGGAGACTTTCTTCCTTCAACAATCGCATGGCCTTTAAATAATTTCACTCTTACTGTCCCTGTTACGTATTTTTGCGACTCTTTTAAGAATGCTTGGAGTGCTGTTCTTAATTGAGAGAACCAAAGTCCGTTATAGATTAATTCAGCAACCTGCTTCTCAATAATTGGTTTAAAATGCGCTAATTCTTTCACAAGTGTTAAATCTTCCAGCTCTTTATGTGCTTTCATTAAAGTAGTAGCACCTGGCACTTCATAAATTTCACGAGATTTAATCCCTACTAAACGGTTCTCAACATGGTCAATACGTCCCACACCATGTTTTCCTGCAATGTAATTTAACTCTGTAATTAGCTGAGAAAGCATATATGATTTCCCATTTAATGTCACAGGTACGCCTTCCTCAAAACCGATCTCAATGATTTCTGGTGTATCTGGCGTATTTTCAAGACTATTTGTTAAATCATATGCATCTTCTGGTGGTGCAGCCCAAGGATCTTCTAGAATTCCGCACTCATTACTTCTCCCCCATAAGTTCTGATCAATAGAATATGGAGAATCTAATTGAATCGGTACAGGAATACCATTTTCTTTTGCATAAGCAATTTCTTCTTCACGAGACCATTTCCAATCACGCACTGGTGCCAATACTTCTAAGTCAGGATTTAATCCCGCAATAGCCACTTCAAAACGGACCTGATCATTCCCTTTACCGGTACATCCGTGTGCAACTGCAACCGCACCTTCTTTTTCAGCTACTTCCACTAATTTTTTTGCAATCAACGGACGAGAAAGCGCTGATACTAATGGATATTTATTTTCATATAATGCATGTGCTTGTAAGGCTACAAGGGCAAACTCTTGTGCGAATTCCTCTCTTGCATCAATCACGTAAGAAGCAACCGCACCAACCTGAAGTGCTTTTTCTTTTACGAAATCAAGGTCTTTTCCTTCACCAACATCTAAACAACAAGCAACAACAGCGTAACCTTGATCTCCTAACCATTTAATTGCAACTGAAGTATCTAAACCGCCTGAATAGGCAAGAACAACTTTTGGATTTGACATTTTTTATTTCCTCCTTGAAGTGGATACGTATAAATATTCAATAACTTATATTTTTATTCAACTGATTATGTTAATACTTTAACAACCTTTCCCTAAAATTGCAATAGGTTATCTACAATTTCTATAAAATATCCACAAATGCATAAATCCACATAAATATCCGTCCAACCGAAACAAGTGAAGAGCAAAATTTACAGCATATATTGCAAATCATTATAAAAAAAGATAAAAACCTTATTGGCTTTTATCTTAGTTTCCTTACTCTTGTTTTTATTTATTTATAGCAATGATTGCTAAGAGATTATCGCCTTATAAATAAGGTCTATTACCTTCCCATAATTACTAATAACTGACTGATCTCCCGCAAAAACATTTGGATTCTTATAAGGATTAATTACATGTGAATGTCTTTTATTTGTTAGTAAACATATGCCAAGTTGATTTTCCTTATCAATAACAGTCATCGTTCCTGTCCAACCTGTATGACCAATGGCAGTGCTCGGTGCACTTTCACTAAAGAATTGATGCATATGATCGTCACTATTTATCCTCCAACCTAATGCAAAAGAAGAGTCAGGGGACGAAGGGGTTGTAAACTGATTGATGGTTGACTGATTAAAAAGTTCAATATTCCCGTAGCCACCTCCATTTAACATCACTTGTAATAATACAGCCATTTCCCTACCAGTAGAAAATAGGCCAGCGTGTCCTGATACACCCGCCATGCTATAAAACGCCTTTTCATCATGGACTTCGCCTTGTAATGTATGCTTCCTTATATGGGGAAAGGAAATGGCACCATCTCTTGTATTACCAAATAACTCAGTTGCGGCAAATTCATTTTGGCTTTCTCCTTTTTGTAAAGGATTATACTTAGTATGACTAAGGCCAAGGGGTTTATATATTTCCTTTTCAACATAATCGTCTAATGATACACCCGTCACTTCTTCAATAATCATCCCTAATAACATATAATCAATATCACTATATATTTGTGCTGTATGGGGCGGATGCTTCAGTGGTGTAGCTATGACCATCTTTTTAGTTAACTCTCTATCTTGAGAATATAACACGCCCGCTTTTTTTGGATCGTGATAGTGTATACTGCTCGGTAGTCCAGCAGTATGCTGCAACAGATCGGTTACTGTTATCTTTGCTTTTCCTTTTATCTCATCGTTATCACGATCTTTAAATGCTGGTAAATAATATTGGACAGATTGCTTTAAGTCAACCTTCCCTTGGGAAACTAACTGTTGCATAGCAAAATTTGTACTGAACATTTTTGTATTTGATGCGAGGTCAAAAATCGTTGTTGTTTTCATTTTTATTGGTTGCGACAATTCGGAATGCCCATCATATCGTTTGGCGAATCCATACGCTGAATCCTTAATGATTTTTCCATCCTTAATGATTACTAAAACAGCACCAGGAAAACCACGCGATATTTCCGTTGTTATACATTCATCAACGACTTTTAAACGCTCACTACTGATACCCACATCTTCGGGCAGCCCTTTTTGTAATTGTGTAAAATAGTTTTTTTTTGCTTGCATGGTGTTTGTATTCGATTTAGCATTAGGAGGGGATGGAGAAAGGCAAAGCAGAATAAATAGAAGAATCCAAACGATATTTTTCAAAATTTGCCATTCCTTTCTCATTATAATTACTTTACTATATTCACTTGGCCAAGCAAACGGAAGGGTATATAGCTATGATTTGAAAAAGAAGATACACTTATAAATAATAAAAATTTTAGCAGGGGGGGTAAACAATGCATCAGCATTTTACGTTTAACCAAAGATTATCTATCGATTTACCGACTATAAAAAAGGATTGGGAGGCATTTTCATCTATTGAGCAACAACAAATTTTAGTACATTGGGAAACCATTCGTGGGAAAATCCCTGACCGGATAAAAAGTATAGAAGTTTTGATTAATAGGAAACAAGAAGAGCTCTCTAATGAAAGCGACTTTGAAACTTCTTGTAAGCTCAATCACGAAATTGCCGAATTAGCCTCACAAATCAATGAATTATGGCTGTGGTTCCGAACAGATCAAGATGTAACACTTAAAGGTCATTATTAATGAATAGGCCCGAACGTAAATGGTTCGGACTCATTCTCATTAAAATAAATCTTTACGCAATTCTTTCACGACATGACTGATCTCAGGTAATATCAATTTATTCATCGCTAATTTGACAGCACCAGAGGATCCAGGTGTACAAAACACTGCTTTATGCTTAATCACACCTGCTATTGCTCTGGACATAATGGCACTAGAACCGATATCCTCTGTATAACTCAGCATACGAAATAGCTCACCGAAGCCATCAATCTCTTTATCAAACAAACGTTGTACCGTTTCTATTGTGACATCACGTAGAGCAATGCCTGTACCACCATTCGTTAATATAATTTCAACATCCTTTTGGTTATATCCAGCTCGTATACTTTGTTCAATTGCGACACTTTCGTCTTTGACAATGTCATAGGCATTGACTTTATGACCCGCTTGTTCAAGTAATGCGATCATTAATTGCCCACTTTTATCTGTTTCCTTATCTCTTGTATCACTTACTGTGATGACTTTACAGCCTACAGTTAACGAATCTTTCTTATGTTCCGTTACGCTCATCGTTTACAATCACCCTGACTTATTTAATAGATAGCGATACTGATAATACTTATGAGCAAAGTCCGTTACATTTCTCGTTAATTGGTAATTAGTACCCGCTCCTATCGCCATACTAATGACTGGTATACCTTGTAACGTTTTTTTTCTAAGTAAAACAATCGCTACTGCTTTAAACATTTGTTTCATCGGTTGTTCTAACCATGTAATATCTGTTAATTCCTCTTTTCCCTCATAAAAATATAAATCGTCATGCTGTTCTAAGTCATTCATTAAGTCCTCCCAAGCTTCTCCTTGGATTCTCCTTGGTAAGGTAGCTGCATGAAAGACTTTTAATGAACTCATCATTTCAAATGGTGTATTGACTTCGACACCATAAGTCATGGCAATTAACTGCACGACTCTTAAATTAATGACAGCCATTGCCGGAATATCACTCCCTAGCATCATAAACCCGCCAGTTCCTGTTGCACCGCCTTGTGCTAAAGAATACATTCGATGCCTAGCAATTTGCTGTTTAGCTATGTATGATAATTGATCAATCGTCAAAGCATTCATATCTTGTAATGTATCAATATCTTTTTGAAAAATCCTTCCTGAAGACAGAATTCTTTCTTTTGCATCAAGCTGTAATTGTGATCCTTGAATGAGTGCATGTAAATGAAACATCCAACTATCCATCATTGAAAACACTTGCTTTTGTACATTCTCTGGTAATAATGCAAAAGAGTATTCTAAATAATGTTCATATGAACGCTCGATGTCATTCGCTTCGTAGCTATATAATTGATTTTCCCATTCACGGATTTCGTTAAGTACCATTTGTTCACGTGCAGATAATGGCATCTCCTTATCCTCCATTCGCTACTAGATTTTGTTAATAGTATAGCAAATTAACTGATAATAAGCACGTTGCTCTTATAATCAAAAACTTACTATTACTAAATCAATTATTTGTTTTTGACTATAAAATTCTTTGATGAATGATAGCTGTTAGTCAGACGATTAAGATTTTCTAGGCTAACAAGGCGATTTTCTAAATGGTAGATAGAAAACCATCCTTTGCGATCTTTCATCGTTTACTTCTGTTTACATAGAATGATATTTCCTTACCCATTTGCTTATAAAATATAAAAACCGACTCCACCAAAAAGGCGAGTCGGAGCAAATGTTAATTCCATTATGATATTAATTCAATCGTATCTCTTGCAATCATTACTTCTTCATTTGTAGGAATGATGATGACTTTTACCGGACTATGCGGATAATTTATAAACGCCTCACGCCCCCTGACTTTATTAAGAGCAGGGTCCCAATAAACACCCATAAACTCTAGTCCCCTTAATACTCTTTCTCTTACAACATCACTGTTTTCACCGATACCTGCAGTAAAGATTATCGCATCGACACCATACATTTTCGCTGCATATGAACCGATATATTTGTGAATATGGTTTGCGAATATTTCTAATGCTAATTCAGCACGATCATTGCCCTCTTCCGCTGCCATCTCAATATCTCTTAAATCACTTGAAAAACCAGTAACACCAAGCATACCACTTTGTTTATTTAATACATCTAACACTTCATCTGCTGACTTCTCCGTTTTTTGCATGATAAACGGAATGAGGGCAGGGTCAATATCTCCTGATCTTGTTCCCATAGTTACGCCAGCTAATGGCGTAAAGCCCATCGATGTATCGATAGACTTTCCACCTTCAATCGCTGCAATACTCGCACCATTACCTAAGTGGCAAGAAATTAATCGTAATTGTTCAAGTGGTCTCCCTAACAGTTCAGCTGCCCGTTCCGATACATATTTATGTGACGTTCCGTGGAATCCATACTTTCGTATACCATACTCAGTATAATAACTATACGGCAGACTATATAAATAAGAGCTTTCCGGCATTGATTGATGGAAGGCTGTATCAAAAACCGCTACTGCTGGAACATCTGGTAAGACACGTTTGAATGCTAAAATCCCCGTTAAATTTGCAGGATTATGTAGCGGAGCTAAATCAGATAGTTTACTGATTTTATCCATCACTTCATCTGTAATCAACACAGATTGCGAAAAATCTTCTCCACCGTGGACCACACGATGACCCACACCAACGATTTCATCAAGTTCAGCAATAATTTCATGTGCTGTTAACTCATTTAAAAGTAATTGCACAGCTACTTCATGATTGGGAATCTCTAGTTCTTTTGTTCTTTTTTCACCTTTCACTACTATTGTAAAAACCGCATGTGCTAATCCAATTCTTTCTACTATTCCTTTTGTAATTACTTTTTCTTCTGGCATATCGAATAATTGGAATTTCAAAGAAGAACTACCTGCATTAATCGCAATAATTTTTGTCAAATGATTCACTTCCTTATATCTAATATCTCCTACGCTATTTATAAAATCATCGTTTATTGATTGAATTATATCTCATCAAAAATTCATTTAAACATGAGTTTCATCATATTTCAAGAAATAATAACAGGAAATAGAAAATAGTTAAATTCTGAAATATTGTATTACATAAAATAAGACTTCCTTTTTACATGTCTGAATAATAATAATCGTGTACTAATGTAGTTTATAATCTGCAAAAACGAAAAAGGACCTCGGCAATTTTTTACCGAAATCCTTTCATTATCATTAGGAACCTTTGTTTTCTTTAATCCAATTACTCACTTTTGTTAAGACACGATCAACGTCATCTGCTTTTGACAAGGAAGGCAAATTGACAAGTAATGACTCTTTTGGAGGTTTGACAGCTTCACCTTTTTTCTGAAGGATAAATATACTTTTAGCTGCTTGTTCATTTTTGAATAAATTCAATGGTAAATGTAATAAACCTTGAATAATTGCGTACTTCTTCAAAAAGTCATGTAACTTTGGTGCTTGTGGACTTTCAAACAGACCGTTAGGAATTAATAAGAACAGAAATCCGCCCTCTTTTACATGTTTAAAGCTTTGTTCTATAAATAAGTGATGGGCATAAGCATGACCTTCATCAGCTTTAAGCTCATAATCTTGCGCGCGTAAATCGTTTGGATAATAGCCAACTGGTAAATCACTTACAACCACATCTACTTCATTGATGAATAATGGCTCTAAGCTATCTTGATTGTAGAAGCGGATAGGATGCTCCTGCCAGTTCGCATTCACATAAGCAAGTTTAATCAAGAGATCATCAATTTCCACACCTGTTGCTTCTACCACTTTACCAGATTGTGCATTCATCACTGTTGTGATGAGGTTACCGGTTCCAACCGCTGGATCTAATAAGGAGAAAGAAGATTGATCAATAAACTTATTAACTAAATACCCCATTAACAATCCAATAGAGTCTGGTGTCATTTGATGGTTAGGTTGAACATTTTCTTTCATGCCTTTAAGAATAGCCAGTTGAAATCCCTTTCTTAAATCTTCTTTTTCAAATTTACTTATATGAAAGGATTCATAACTTTTCTCAAGTCGCTTGGTTGTCAGTTCGCTTAGTTCCTCTTGAAGTATTGCTCCTTGAAAGACATTTTCTCCCGTTTCTGCTAATGCCTCAAGATATGTAACATTTAATTCTTCCTTCAATAACTCCGCCGTTTCATTTAATAATGTAAACACTTCTTCCACCGGCAAAACTTTCATTGTTCATCATCGCTCCCGTTCCTATACTATATCTCCTTATTGTACCTAGCTTTATAACCATTCACAAGTAATGAAGTTTATTTCATATATTCTAACAAATTGATTTTAATAAAAAACGAAGGAAAACATTTCTATACTTGCGCTAATTTTGACTATCTATAAGGGATAGTATGCTCTACTAGAGAGGAGGCTGTGGTAAATGAAACATGTCATGTAGAGCTTTTTACAGTGGGAGAGCTGCAAAGCGACAACTGATAGAACAACGAAATGGTGAGAGGAGATTGTACTAAAAAGCACAAGCAACTTCTGAAAATGATTCAGAAACTGCTCGTGCTTTATCATTTTATCCTACTTATTTTGCTGATTTTGCTGCTTCAATTGCCGCTTCGTAGTTTGGATGATCTGTTCCTTCTCCAACATATTCTACATAAACCACTTGGTCATTAGAATCTACAACAAATACCGAACGAGCTAACAAACGAAGCTCTTGCATTACAACACCATACGCTTCACCAAAAGATAAATCTCTATGATCTGAAAGAGTTTGCACATTTTCTAATCCGGAAGCAGCACACCAGCGTTTTTGAGCAAATGGAAGGTCTACACTAACGGTTAATACCTCTACATTATCTAGTCCAGATGCTTCTTCATTAAACTTTCTTGTTTGTGCATCACAAACGCCTGTATCAACTGAAGGAACCACACTAATTAAACGGATTTTCCCTTTTGTATTAGCTAGAGTAACTTCAGATAAATCATTGGCTAAGACAGAGAACTGAGGCGCCTGATCCCCAACTTTCACTTCACTTCCTAGCAGTGTAACAGGATTCCCTTTAAATGTAACTGATGCCATCATAACTTCCTCCTTTATTTATAAGTATGTACGTTTAAATGATAGCTTTTCAGAATCTTTTTTGCAATTGAAATGAATCCAATGAAAAAAAGACAGGCACAAAAAAATCCGAACGATTCAAACCTCCTACAGTCGAATTTGAATATTGTTCAGATTTTTAATTGAAACATATTAGATTAAAAGTCTAAATTATTTTTCTCTTGATGATCTTTCTCATTTGATGATTCTTCTTTTTGGTCCTTTTTATTAAATAAATGTTGGATTTTATCTACTGCTTGAGGTGCTAAATCTAAGATTTTTTCGTATAGATGAGTGCTCTCATCTAAATGAACCATTTTTACTTCATGAGAGTTAACGATAAGAAATGCGATTGGTGTGATAGAAACACCTCCACCGCTACCTCCACCAAAAGGATGACCCTTTGATTCACCATTATTGCTATCTTTTTTGCTTGCATCCATCATAAACTCCGAGCCTCCAGCAGCAAAACCAAAGCCCACTTTTGAAACTGTAATAATTACACTGCCATCGGGTGTTTCTACTGGGTCACCAATTATCGTATTTACATCTACCATTTCTTTCAGGTTTTCCATTGCAGTTGTCATCAAGCCTTGTATTGGATGATCAGACATTCTCAATCGCCCCTTCTCATCTAGTATGTTTTAGGTTTATCACCTGATAAAACAGAAAGCTGACTTGTCTTAAAATGAGCTTTGCCACCTTTCCAAAATTTAATCAGTTTAAATCCTGCAAGCATAGCATGCCCGATACGAAATTGAATCATACATATAAAAGAGGTTTGGGCAACCGCAAATTGAAACTGTGGAGAAATAGCAATATCCGGTCTTGTCTTTAATTTCATATAATGGCTTAACACACCAATTATACTGCCTTTCACAGACCAAAACCCACCCGTTAAGACACCCGTTAACGCTGCATTACCTACACCAATAACTGTATGCCAACGCAGCTGACGAACAATGACCTTACTCATGAAATGACGAATAATATGATACAGAGAAACAACATGCTTTAAGAGCTCATCCATATCCTTAAAGCTATTTAACAAATCTTCTGCAGTAATATTCTTCGAGTCCTCTTTCGTCTCTCCTCCTGATGCTGTTTTTTCTTCCTTTATTTTAATTTCAGCATTTTGCGGATCAACTTCCATCAAAGGTATATCAATTGTATACTTGAGCCATTTCCAAAATTTTAACTTTATACTAAGGTGACTTTGTTTATCATAATGATAAAAGTGAACAGTAATGGAGAGTTTTGAAAATAATATAACTAAAATAAGAAGTAAAAATAAGAGAATAAGACCAGCAATTATGATGAACCAAACCATATGAGCACCCCTGCCTTTCAAGCAATTAGTATGGTCATTTTCACCTTTTGTTAAACTTTAAATCCAATTAATATGGGTTATCATATAAATTTTTTCAAAATAGCATTTCTTAACTTCTAATCTTGGATAAGAAAAAATGATTCTACATCAATCTCATACACTGATTCTTTTGCATAATAAAAAAGCCATCCCTTACAGGAATGACTTTTTTATGCCTAGCTATTCAATTATCTCTCATGGACAACTGTTGTATCAGCAAATAGGTCATGTATGCCCTTCTTTTTTGGATGAAAGGCAACGACAAGGTAAGGAAGCATCATCACTGTACCTGAAATGAAGCGACCAATCCACTCTCTAAAAAGAATCGTTCCCCATGAAAGCTTGCCTCCGTCTATTTGTATGACTCTTAAACCGAATACCATTTTTCCTAGAGTTTGCCCGAGGTATTTCGTCATAAGAACAAAATACAAATAGAAGGTCAACGCGGTTGCAATGGCGACAGCAGAAAAGTAAGATGAATTATTTAAAGAAACATCTAACGCTCTAAAAACAGGGTAAATAAGGATACCATTAATGCTACCAATAATTAGCCAATCTAATAAATACGCCCAAAATCTCATCCAAAACCCCGCTAACCGATATTCTTCAGTCATTGTTATCAATTGCCCAGGTTGTTCGGAAAGCACCGCTTCTTCAGAACCTTCTTGTTGGAACAATTCCTTATCTTTTGGTTCGTCTTGATTATGCATCCTAAAGCGCCTCCTTTCTATTCAGCATATAAATACATTAGGCGTGGGGAATTCGGCTGTGTAAGAAGCTTCATTACACCTTCCATTTGCAGATCATTCCCAGCAACTTTATTTGCTGCTACACTAAGAAGTGAGCCAAAACCAACATTATCGCTATATTGAATAACAGCAGCGTCTTCTAAGCCCACATCGTTTTTCATCTCATTAATGACATCTTCTGCATAGCCTAACCCGTCAATCAATTGATTATCTAATGCTTGGCGACCATCATAGATACGACCATCTGCTAGTTCACGGACTTGATTTTCTGACATCTCTCGCCCAGAAGCAATCACTTCTACGAATCCTTGATAAGCATTATCAATCATATCTTGTAAAATATTTTGTTCTTCTTTAGTCATTTCTCTCGTTTGACTCATAATATCTTTAAATTCGCCACTTTTAATTGTATTAAATTCAATGCCTATCTTATCTGCAAGCTCAGTAATGTTTACCCCTTGCATGATGACACCTAATGAACCTGTCATTGTATCTGCACTAGCGAAGATTTTTTCCGCCGGAGCTGAAATATAATACCCACCAGACGCGGCCATAGAACCCATAGAAATATACACAGGTTTATTCGCCTCTTCTTGAATTTCAACAATTTTATCGTGAATTTGCGCACTTTCAACAACGCCCCCACCTGGTGTATTCACTTTAATTACAACACCTTTAACAGTGGTATCATCTTTCACATGGTTTAATAATTTCATAAAACGATTGTGGTTATATGTAGAAGTTGCTAATAATGAGCCACTCTCACCCGTATCCTGAATCGTCCCATTTAAATTTAATACAGCAATTTTATTTAAAGAGTCTCCTGTTTCGATCATTTCTTCAGTAAAAGAATCTTCGCCTGTGGCCATCAAGTTTGAAAAGGTATCTTCAAAATTTGTTGACGCCACGTTAGACATGAAATTAATTCCTACCGAAAAGACAAATAAAACAGCAGCAATTCCCAAGGCAGCCCATCTCTTTGCTGTCATTCCATCATTCCTCCTTTGAATTATACATCATCTTCCCATAGAATAAGAATGAGAAGAGTAGGTTATCTCTTCTTATGATAGCAAAAAATGTCACTTCTTCAAATCATAAGCACCTTTATTCATTCTATCTTTCCAACACATTTTTTATGAAACATTAAAGGAGGTTTTTTTCATGCATCAACGACTTTTATATTTCTACCATAAACAAGACGCCGAAACACTTGTAATTGTTGAAAACTTAAAACAACAAGCAACCCATCATGGATTTACTATAGTAACAGATCCGAGAGATGCGACCATTATTGTTAGTATTGGAGAAGATGGGGCTTTCTTACAAGCAGTAAGGAAAACGGGATTTCGTGATGATTGTCTATACGCTGGAATTTCGACACATGGGCCATTAGGTATTTACTGTGACTTCCAATTAAATGAGCCTTCGAAAATGCTAGAAGCAGCACAAAATGAAAATATAGAAGTACGTAAATACCCCACAATCCAAGTTACAGTTGATGGTGAAACCTCGTTTCAGTGTTTAAATGAATTCTCCATCCGTTCTAGTATTATCAAAACATTAGTGATGGAAATCTATATTGATGGTCAATTATTTGAAACATTCCGTGGAGATGGAATGATTGTTTCCACTCCTACTGGTAGTACCGCTTATAATAAATCTGTCAACGGTGCGATCGTAGACCCCATGCTACCTTGTCTACAAGTAAGCGAACTTGCCTCTTTAAATAATAATAAATATCGCACACTAGGTTCTTCATTTATTTTAGGAGAGCAAAGAACCTTAACATTAAAGATTACACACGAGGGAAATGATCACCCTATCATGGGGATGGATAATGAAGCGTTAAGTATCCAGCATGTAGATGAAATAAAAATTACCTTAAGTCCGCACAGTATAAAAACCGTTAAGCTAAAAGACAACTCCTTTTGGGAAAAAGTGAAGAGAACCTTTTTATAAAGAATTGTCAGGACAACAAACAAACGCTATGTAATAAGTGTTTGAACCGAATGGTAATATCGAAAAGAAAAGCCGTTGAAATTTTAAGATCATAAAATTTCAACGGCTTTATTCTAAATGGTATATCCAATAGTTAAAGTTGAAGATCCACCAACTTAAATGACCTTCATTTAAGAAAACTGCCGATACCGGATAAGATATTAGACAAAGGTGATATCAGCCGAATCTTCACATTCCTACTTGTTTTCCTCTGGCTATTTTACTTTCCCATAATAAAACCCATTTTGTACGGGATAGAGAATAGATACTCAGCGAAATCCATATAAACAAAAAGGATAAAAAATGTGCTTTGGAGAAATATTCACCATATACAAACACACCTAAAATAAGCATGATTGTTGGCGCAATGTATTGTAAAAAACCTACCATTGAGAGAGGTATTCTTTGGACCCCGTTAGCAAAAAGCAGTAAAGGTACGGCTGTTGCTACTCCAGCACCTATCAACAATAAATCTAAACCGACATTTTCATGAAACAGCATCTGTCGTTGCTGCACAAACAAACTACCCATATATAGTAAAGCAATGGGTGTAATGACCATCGTTTCAAGTGTAAGACCAATGGCTGCATCTACTTTCACCATTTTTTTCGCTAACCCATACAGTGCGAAGGTTAAAGCAAGTAAAAAGGAAATCCAAGGAAATGAACCATACGAAACTGTTAAGATAATCACACCAATGGCTGCTAGGGCAAAAGAAACATATTGAGAAACAGATAACCGCTCTTTAAATACGACCATCCCTAGTAGGACACTAATCAACGGATTAATATAGTATCCCATACTTGTTTCAATGATTTGTCCATTATTTACAGCCCATATAAAGATAAACCAATTCGCACTTACTAATAGAGAAGCTATAATTAATCCGTACAACTGCTTCTTTGTTTGCCATAGTCCTTTTACAACAGTCATAAAAGCACGCAATTTACCTAATAATAGCAATAGAATCAGCATGAAAAAAAAGCTCCAAATGACTCGGTTAGCAAGTGTTTCTCCAGCACTAACCCCACCTATCAACTTCCAATAAATCGGCAGTATTCCCCATAACACATACGATAAACCTGCATAAATTACACCTTGCTTAACATCTTGCGCCATTTCCCATCCTCAATTCTTTCTATTATCGAAATAAAATGTATTATACGCCTAAAAGAATGGAATAGACAATAGTTTTTCAACTTTTTGTATAAACAATTTCCTCTGCCACCACAGTCATTTCTATAGAGACGTTGGGAATTTCTTGCACAGGAATGTTAAAGATATCTTCTTTTAAAATCGTAAAATCCGCTACAAACCCCTCTACAATCATCCCACGTTCATGCTCATGACTACATGCATAAGCACTTCCTCTCGTGTATAACCATACCGCCTCAAAAGGTGAAAGTGTTTGGTTAATATCATAAACGGTTTCATTCGGATCATTCACATTTGTTCTAGTAACTGCTGCATGTATACCTAGCAAAGGGCTTAGTGGTTCAATAGGTGCATCCGATCCACCTGCACATATTACACCCTCTTGCATGAGTGTACGCCAAGCATAACACCATTTCATATACGCTTCTCCAACTCGTTCAATTACCCAAGGAAAGTCAGATGAAACAAAGCTCGGTTGAATATCAAGAACTAATGGTTGTTTTTTCGCTCGCTCAATCAGTTCCTCCGTTAATATTTGCGCATGGATGATTCGATCTCTATCTTTAGTATGTTGTGGATGTGCCTCTATTGCAGTTAAGGCCATTTCGAATGCTTGATCGCCAATCGCATGTATGGCAACAGGCATAGAATACGAACGAGCTTTCTCTACTAAGTTATTTAGTTCTTCTTGCGTAAATATCGCTACTCCACTTGTTTCCTTATCATCTGCATATGGATGACTTAATAAGGCAGTTCTTCCGCCAAGTGCTCCATCTGCAAATATTTTCATCGCACCAAATTCAATAAATGGATGAGGAGAAACCACCTTCGCTTGCTGTTCATCGACCACCTCGTGATGAACGAGTAAGTGCGCTCTAAACGGAAGATTGCTCTCTTTTATCACCTTTTTAAAAGTTTGATAGGTCTGTTCAAACCCACCGTAATAATTCAGGTCTTCTGTATGTCCCCCTGTAAGACCTAATCGGTGTGCATCACGAATAGCGGCATTCATAGCCTTCATCATATAAGCATCAGTTACTGACGGTATCACAGTTGTAATCAGTTCTTGTGCTTGATCCTTTAATAACCCATTCGGTTGTCCATCCTCATCTTTTTCAATTACACCACCTGAGGGACAGACTGTCTTTTTTGAAATGCCTGCAAGCGCCATTGCCATTGTGTTCACACTAATCGCATGCCTACACACTCGTTTAAGCATAACAGGGTGATCATTTACCCATCTGTCTATATCACTAGCAACGATAGGTTCTGCTTCATCCCAGAGATTCTCATTCCAACCCTCTCCAATAATCCACTCCCCAGGGTTGGCATCTTCACTATATTCTTTTATAGCTTGTAAGCTCGCTTCTTTTGAAGTGAATTGCGATAAATCAAGGCGAATAAGTTTTTCCCCATGACCAATTAAGTGCATATGACTATCAACAAAGCCTGGAAGCATTACTCTACCTTTTAAATCCACTAATTTTGTCAATTCATGCTGATAGAGCTGTCTCAACTCAGCTTCATTCCCTGTTGCAATAATTCGCCCTTTTCTTGTAAAAACAGCTTCAACATAATCATTTACTGCTTGCATTGTATACACTTTTCCGCCAAACCAAAGTGTTCCCATTCCATTTGACTCCTTTTATTATTTTTCTTCAGTATAACAAAAAAAGCACATTCTTCTATATCACTCCATATAAAAAAGACAGAAGATTATTATTTTCTTCTGTCTTTTATATTTAGTTTGCTGTCGTTTTTGAAGCCTCTTGTTTTCGTAACTCTCTTCTCATAATTTTTCCTGAAGTTGTTTTTGGTAAATCGCTGACAAATTCAATTTTTCGTGGATATTTATAAGGTGCCGTGAGCTCTTTTACATGATGTTGTAAACTTGGAATTAAATTAGCAT
This sequence comes from Cytobacillus kochii, assembly GCF_044790165.1. Classification (NCBI taxonomy): domain Bacteria; kingdom Bacillati; phylum Bacillota; class Bacilli; order Caryophanales; family Bacillaceae; genus Cytobacillus; species Cytobacillus kochii. Next base: position 3,447,971 of record NZ_CP085254.1, read on the forward strand.
CATTTTCATCGACGTCGTCTTTTAAAACGATAAAGGCTTTAACTATCAAACCTCTTACTTCATCTGGACTACCTACAACTGCACACTCTTTGACGGATGGATGCTTCACGAGGGCATCTTCAACTTCAAATGGCCCAATGGTATAACCAGAGCTAATGATAATATCATCACCTCGTCCTTCAAACCAGAAATACCCATCTTTATCCATTTTAGCTTTATCTCCTGTAATATAGTAATCCCCACGGAATTGCATGGAAGTTCTTTCTGGATCTTTATAATAATTCTTAAATAGTGCTGGCGTATCAACATGAACAGCAATATCCCCTACTTCACCCACTGAACATGGTTGGCCGTCTTCATTAATGATCTCTACTCTGTTCCCTGGCGTTGGTTTTCCCATTGAACCTGGTCTTAACCCCATACCTTTTGTGACACCTACAAGCAATGTATTTTCCGTCTGTCCATAACCGTCTCTTACTTCAAGCCCAAAATGCTTTTCAAAAATATCAATAACTTCTCGGTTCAAAGGTTCTCCTGCTGAAACAGCACTATGAAGCTTTGATAAATTATATTGACCAATACGGTCTACTTTTGCCATTAAACGATATTCTGTCGGTGTACAGCAAAGCACATTCACTTCATAATCCTGTAAGAGCTGTAAATATTTTTTCGGTTCAAACTTTCCGTTATAAACAAACCCTGTTGCGCCTGATCCTAATACGGAAAGAAATGGGCTCCATATCCATTTTTGCCAACCTGGACCTGCAGTTGCCCATACAGTATCCCCTTCCTCAATACCAAGCCAATGTGTAGCTGCAGTTCTTAAATGAGCAAATGCCCACCCATGGGTATGAACGACACCCTTTGGATTGCCAGTTGTTCCCGAAGTATACGAAAGAAAAGCCATATCATCTTTCTTCGTTTCTACTATTTTAAACGACTCATTTGCACTTTCCATTTCTTCATCTAAAGAAATCCACCCTTGCGCTTTTCCTCCAATAATGAATTTTGGAAGATTTTCCGCTTCTTTTATCTCGTTGAATTCAGATACATAAGGTGCATAACTAATAATTGCTTTGACATCACCATGATTAATACGATATTTTAAGTCTTTAGTTTTTAACATTTCTGAGCTAGGGATGACAACCATTCCTGCTTTAAGCGCAGCTAAATATGTTTGATAAGCTTCTACAAGACGAGGGATGATTACCAGAACAACATCGCCTTTTTCTAAGCCTTTATCCACGAAAACGTTTCCAATTCTGTTCGCTTTGTTCATTAATTGCTTATATGTAATTTCCTTTTTCTCCCCCTGCTCATCTTCCCATTGAATCGCCAGTTTATCACTATTTTGCGCATAGTGCTCAACCTCTGAGACTAAGTTATAAACCTCGGGTGCTAATAAATCCTCTCGTTTCATCCAAAAATCTCTCCTTTTTCTCAAGATCTATGCGGAATTCAAGATGTCACTAATAATTATACTAAATTATTTAAATAATTAAAATAATTTATCTTTCTCTATCTCAATAGTTAGTTAATAAACACTCACTTCCCCTCTCTGAAACATAGGTATATTTTCCTTTTCAGCACTATCTTTCTTTTTTAAATTCTCTTAATTACCCATATCTGAATCTAAATTAAATTTATCAAATACAAAAAGACCGAGCTATATTCTCATCTCTTGAATGGAATAATTGCTCGGATTCTTCGTACATTATGTTTGTTTAAGATAATAAATTGATGCTCGTAATGATAATCGGCATAGCAAAGACATCTATAAGAAAAGCCCCTACAATTGGTACAATTAAAAACGCTTTTGGGGATGGTCCATATTTCTCAGTAATGGCAGACATATTCGCCATCGCGTTTGGTGTTGCCCCAAGACCGTGACCTGTAAAACCACCGACCATTACAGCAGCATCGTAATCTTTTCCAAATAGCTTAAATAGAACAAAGATAGAGAACAATACGATAAAGACCACTTGAATAAATACAATGAATAGCATCGGAAGAGCAAGATCAGCAATTTCCCATAGTTTAATGCTCATCAGCGCCATTGAGAGGAATATACCTAATGTAATATCACCAATGAAATTGATTGATTTCATATCAATGATGCGTCCATTTACTTTATCGACAATATTTCTTACGATTACAGCAACAAACATTGCGCCAACATAGCTTGGTAATACAAAACCTGTTGCATCGGAGAATAACTCTCCTAATAATGATCCAACCGTCATACAAAAAGTAATAATGAGAACTTGAACCATAAAATGATTAGTAGAAGTTGGTGAATGATCTTTTTCCTCTTCTAATGTTGGAGCAATTTCACTGGCTGAATCACTTGATTGTTTAGGTGTTAATTTGTATTTATTTATTAAATACTTAACTGTCGGCCCCCCAACTAAACCACCAGCTATTAAACCAAACGTAGCAGCAGCTAATCCAGTGGATAGTGCAGACTCTATTCCTAATTCCTCAATGGTTCCGCCAAATGCCGTTGCAGCACCATGTCCACCTTCCATAGAAACTGCCCCCATCATAACACCTAGTAACGGTTCCAGACCAAGAGCGGTTGCTAGAGAAATACCAATTGCACTCTGACACAAGGCAAGTACGCCACAGGCAATCCAGTAGAAGATAAGTAGCTTGCCACCTAGCTTCACTAATTTAAAACTAGCCCCTAAACCAACCGTTGTAAAAAAGGTAAGCATAAAAATGCTTTGTAGTGATGTATCTAATTCAATGTTCATTAGCCCTGTTTGTTTTAAAATTAAAATAAGTAGAGCAAATAATAATCCGCCGACAACTGGTGCAGGTATACAATAACGATTTAACCATGTCACCTTTTTTATTAATATGCTACCGATTAACAAAAGGGCAACAGCAAGAAACAATGTTGAAATTGAATCTAAAGTGATGTTCATCTCTTTGTCCTCCTGTGAAATGCGCTGATTGCTTCACTCACTAATTGAGCTGCAACTGCTGCTGTTTGTCCATCTCTGTCTAATGAAGGATTAACTTCGGATATATCAAATGAAATCGTCTTATCATTATTTGTAACCAATCGAACGAGTTCCCTTACCTCAAATGGAGTTAAGCCAAATGGAGATGGTGCACTTACACCTGGTGCGTAGGCAGAATTAACTGCATCCATGCACAGTGTTAACAAGCACACATCACATTCTTTAATAAAATTATTTATTACTTGTTTTGTTTGATTTAAACCTTCCGCATGAATGGTTTCTTCTAAAATATAGGTTACACCCAGTTTGGAGGCAGTCTCGAAAAGAGAAGCAGTGTTCCCTTGTTTTTGTATACCAAGGCATAAATAATTTGCATTTTCGTCTTGATCTAATATTTGTTTAAACATCGTACCCGATGACGGCGCTTCATCATATGATCGCAAATCAAAATGTGCGTCAATATTAATGATACCTAGTTTCTTTTGTTTACCTATCGACTTCCTAACACCTAAATAATGACCGTAAAGTGTCTCATGACCACCGCCTAATATGATAGGTGTAGATTTTTTATTAAGAATTATGCTAACAAAATCCCCTAATTCTACTTGTGCTTCTTCCAACTGCTCACTATCACAAGCCACATTACCAAAATCATAAATATTGGTATCAACATCATATGGAAAAGGTAATTTAGCAACTGCTTTTTTTATGGCATTTGGTCCCTCTTTCGCTCCTAGTCTACCGTTGTTTCTTCTTACTCCTTCTTCACTTTCGAAACCTATAAGTCCATAGCTAGATATTTGCGTTTTACCACTCGGCGTGAGAAGGTTTTCCATTTTAATAACCTGATGGTATCTAAAACTCTTCCGATCTTCTAAAGAGTCTATTCTGCCTATCCATTGATCTTTCCTTCCTTGACTGTACATTGCGAACTCCCTCATTTTTATTAAATTTCTGAACTTTTTGATTAGATTCATTTAAAACGTTTCGTATAAAAAAAGTATATAAAGAGTTATGCTATAATGACCAATACCAAATATATATATATCTATAGCTTTTAACTATAAGCAGGTGAAAAAATGGAAATAAGGAAATTAAAGTATTTTATTACGGTAGCTGATGAACAGAGTTTTTCTAAGGCAGCACAAATTTTACATATATCACAGCCATCATTAAGTAATGCCATTATGAAATTGGAAAATGATTTAAAGATGGAGCTATTTAAACGAGATACAAGAAGCATTTATTTGACAGATATCGGAAAGGTTTTTTATCAAAGAGCTCTACATATAGTAAGACAATTCGAACATTTCCAACTAGAAGTTGCAGAAATGGCCGAAACCGGTGATGGTCATATTAATATAGGCATAATTGAATCTGCCAAGTTTTGGCTATTCAAAGTCATAAAGGAATTTAAAAATACCTATCCTGATATACACTTTCAATTCAATGAAGTACTTGGCCAAAAAGAAGTTATTTCTTCCATATTGGAAGGCGATGTTCATTTTACGATTACCAATCAGCCTATGCATAATCAATTAATTACTTCACACCCGCTTTATCATGAGCCTTTTATGTTAGCAGTTTACGAAACACACCCACTTGCTCGTAAAACTTCTGTAGAGCTCACTGATATTGCTAATCAGGCTTTTATTATTAGCCGTGAGGGGTTCCAAACGAGAGGAGATGTGCTGCAAGCTTTTATGAAGGAACAGCTTTATCCAAAAATTGAGTATGAAATCGAGCGCTTAGAAACTGCTTGTAAAATGGTTGAAGAAGGTTTAGGCGTGACTATTTTGCCTAAAAGCTATTTAGATTATAATCCTACACCTCATATTATTGGCTTGCCAATCACTTCTATTTTTCTTAATAGAACTGTTTACCTTGCTTATTTGAAAGACAGATCAATGACGCCTGCCATTCAAAAACTTTTAAGCAAAATACGTCAATTTGAAGTTTTTTAAATATAAAAAAGGGCGAAGTGATTACTCCGCCCTTTTGTAGCCATCATATTAAATTATTTTTGGTAACCACCTAATTGTTGTTCAGCCATTTGAACTAAACGTTTAGTGATTTCTCCACCAACTGAACCGTTAGCACGAGAAGTAGTTTCTCCACCAAGGTTTACACCAAATTCAGTTGCGATTTCGTATTTCATTTGATCAAGAGCTTGTTGTACACCAGGTACTACAAGATTATTTGAGCTGTTGTTTGCCATGTGATTTCACCTCCTTGTGAGTATAGAATGTGTAGAATCACATGGCACTATGCAATAAATATTTGGTAATTGTTGCATTTATATTTCCTTTTGTAATCTTTTTGTAATAAAGACCGTTTAAAAAAGATCTTCCATCTCTTTTTCTATGTTTGAATTCGGCATAATAACAAGTTTTTCGGTATTTTCAACTGCTTTTTGAATATACGGCTCGAAGTCTGTATAGCTTTCAAAATGTTGAACCTTTTCAAGCTTCGGCTTCGTTTTAGGTGAAGAAGGTACAAATACAGTACAACAATCCTCAAATGGACGAATAGAAATATCGTGCGTATCAATAGTTTGGGCTATATCGATTATATCCGCTTTATCCATCATAATCAGAGGTCTTAAAATGGGTGTGCTAACCACCTCATTAATAGCATACATACTTTCCATCGTCTGACTGGCAACTTGCCCAAGACTCTCACCAGTAATAATGGATAATCCTTGATATTTTTCTCGAAGCGCGTCTGTTATTCTAAGCATTAACCTTCTTGTCGTTGTCATTGTATAGTTATCAGGAATTTGTTTCTGTATCAGCTGTTGTATTTCAGTAAAAGGAACAATATGAAGCGCCACGCCACCATTAATTCGAGAAAGCTTTTCCGCAAGATCAATGACTTTTTGTTTTGATCTTTCACTTGTAAATGGAGGGCTATAAAAATGAACAGCCTCGACTTCAATTCCTCTTTTCATGGATAAATATCCTGCAACAGGGCTATCAATCCCACCAGATAACATGAGCATACCTTTCCCACTTGAACCAGCTGGTAAGCCAACAGCTCCTTTAATATTCTCACATGAAATATAGCTTGCTTCTTTTCTCACTTCAATGACTAAGTTTATACTTGGTTTTTTCACATCAACTGAGATAGAAGGCATATTTGTTAAAATATGTGCACCAAATGCTTGGTTAATACCAAACGTATCTAATGCAAAACTTTTATCTGCTCTTTTCGCTGTGATTTTAAACGTATCGCCTTCTTGATAAACCTTTTGAATTAATTGTAATGCCTTTTCCTTCATTGTATCTAAATCTTTTTCCACCTTCAAAACCGGACTAAAAGACTGGATACCAAAGACACCCTTTAATCTCTCAATAATCTCTTCATGTGGTTGGTCATTAAGCAGAACAAACATGCGATCTCTTTGCCCCTCGACCTTGATTTCAGGAAAATCATGTAGGACTCTCTTTACGCTTTTTCTTAATTTATCTATAAAATTCTTACGATTTCTTCCTTTAGTTGAAATTTCTCCATAACGAATTAATATTCTATCGTATTTCATTAAGCTTTCATTACCTTTCTCAGTTGAAATATAGTGTTTTTCACTTCATGAATAAACTTTTCTACCTCATCAGCCGTTGTATGATAACTTAAACTCACTCTAACGGCACTCAAGGCAATTTCTTCTTTTATACCCATAGCAAGTAATGTACTACTCGCTTGAGCATGTTTAGATGAACAAGCACTCGTGGTAGAAATATAAATATCATTCTCTTCTAAGGCATGAACAAAAACCTCTGACTTAAAGCCTTTAACAGAGAAATTAAGAATATGTGGAGCTGTCTCCTTTATTGGCGTATGGATAATGACATCTTCTATTTCACTTAATGCTATTCTAATTTCATTCATTAAATGAGAAAGTTTAGAGCTAGAGTTGAAATAATCATTTGTCATCCTCAACGCTTTAGCCATCGCGACAATTCCACCTGTATTTTCTGTGCCGCTCCTTAATTCACTTTCTTGGTTACCACCTGCAAGAAGGGGCGTTAAGGATACTCCTTGTCGTAAATATAAAATACCCGAACCCTTTAGGCCATGAAATTTATGGCTTGACATTGTACAAGCATCAATACCAAATTCATATAACTCAAGTGGGACTTTGCCTACTGATTGAACAGCATCGACATGAAAGAAAACCTTAGGATATTCTTTTAATAAAGTTCCAATAGCTTTAATTGGTTGAATGGTACCTATTTCATTATTGACATGCATAACAGAGACAAGAATCGTTTCTTCCTTTATAGCTACTTGTAAATCATCTAGAGAAATTCTTCCATCCCCATCTACAGGTAGATAGGTCACTTCAAATCCGTCTTTTTCTAACTGCTTCATTGTCTCAATAACAGAAGGGTGTTCAATGGTTGTTGTAATTAAATGATTGCCACGATGCTGATATTGTTTAGCAATTCCTTTAATTGCCATATTATTACCTTCCGTACCACCTGAAGTAAACAGTAATTCTTTTTCTTTTACTTTAAGCAATTGTGCTATCTGTCTCCTCGCTTGTTGCAATAGTTTTTCAGCTTTCTCACCAACTCCATGGAGGGATGATGGATTACCAAAAAAGGTAGAAGAAACTTTTACAAACGCATCAATTACTTCTTTATATGGTTGAGTAGTTGCACTATTATCTAGATAAATCATTACGGCTCCTCCTTGAAGAACACTTATGCAATTTTTAATCATAGCATAATTTTCGCTTAGATAGAAATGTTATTTGTATAAAGACGAAATGTAATTTTACTATTTTGTAAAAACAAATTATTACGATACACAATCAAAAAAAATTTTGTGTATTAATACAGGTTTTGCTTTATAATTTTGGGTTTTTAATTTATAATGAAAATAATTGGTTTAAAAAAACTCCGAAAATCTATTCCTTTCAAAGTTTGCCACCGTTATTTCAATATACCCAAAATTACAACATTTTTATAATTCGACACATTTCGTCAAAACCATGGTACTATAGTTTCTGTTGAAAATTTTATAGTGACTATTGACGAGCGACTTAGGGGGTAAATTGTATGAATAATAACACACTTTCGTTCAAACAAATCTTTTCAATAGGTTTAATGCTCTTTGCTCTATTCTTCGGAGCAGGGAATATGATATTTCCACCATTTTTGGGACAAGAAGCTGGTACTTCTGTATGGGTAGCAATTATTGGTTTCCTAATTACTGGTGTCGGACTACCACTCATTGCTGTTATTGCCATTGCAAAATCTGGTGATGTACAAACAATGGCAAACCGAGTTCACCCATTGTATGGATTAATCTTTACTGTGGTAATGTATTTAGTCATTGGTCCACTATTTGCCATTCCTCGTACAGGAACAGTTTCTTATGAGATTGGGATATTGCCGTTTTTATCTGAAAACGCTGCCAATTCAATTTGGCCACTTTTAATATTCTCAATTGTTTTCTTCGCGCTTACGACTTTATTAGCAATGAATCCAGGTAAGCTTGTAGATGTAATCGGTAACATTCTAACGCCACTGCTATTAATTATTCTAGCTGTAATTGTAATAAAAGCGATTATCTCACCAATAGGAGACCCTCAAGCTCCAACAGGCGCTTATGTAGATAGTGCCTTCTTTAAAGGATTTATTGAAGGGTACTTGACAATGGATACGATCGCTGCTCTAGTATTTGGTATTATCGTTATCGGTTCAATCAAAGGCTTTGGTGTTACAAAAAAAGCTTCAATTACAAAAATTTGTATCGCCGCTGGACTTATTGCCGCAGCTGGTCTAGCTATTATTTATGTATCACTTGCTTATATTGGTTCTACATCTCCAAGTACATTAGGTGTACAACCAAATGGTGGTGCGTTATTATCAGTAGCTGCACAATTTTTATTTGGTTCTGCAGGCGGTTATATTCTCGGATTTGCGATCATTTTCGCTTGTTTAACAACATCTGTGGGATTAACCTCATCTTGCGCAACTTACTTTAATAAAATTGTACCAAGTATTTCATATAAAAAGTTCGTTATTATATTCTCCATTTTTAGTATGGCGATTGCAAATGTCGGATTGACACAATTAATTAATTTCTCAGTACCAGTGCTAACATTCCTTTATCCATTAGCTATTGTGCTTATTCTTCTCTCACTAATAAACAATGTATTTAAAGGAGCAGCTATTGTTTATATTTGTGCGCTCATTCCAACAGGAATAATTAGCATAATCGATGGATTAAATGCAGCTGGTCTTGGAAGCGAAGGACTAAATAACACACTTTCTATCTTACCGTTATTTAGTGTAGGTATTGGATGGCTTGTACCTGCTATCATTGGTGCAATTGTTGGTTTTATTATCGCTTTCAATACAAACCCGAAAGAACAGTTACAAACTCAAGAAGATTAAAAAAAGAAATAGTCACTAAGAAAAGCGAAGGAAAAGGGGCCTTCGCTTTTTGTTATATGTTATTCATTTCTTTTGAGCTTTTGGTCAGACGGTCGCACTAAATTAAGGTCGCAAATCACTTATTAACCGAATGAAACAACTATAGCAAGCGAATTCAAACGAAAAAAACTGATGTAACTACATCAGTTTTTTTCCTCTTCATTTATCCAATCCTTAATCTTCTCTAATGCTCCTGGTTCAACTTCTTCAATCGCGGTTGCTGCCAGTTCAAGCGCTGCTTTGTATTCATAATTCCTAAAGGCAAGCTCAGCATTTGTAAATTTTTCCTTTAACCCTAGATGACGACTACGATATCTATTACCATACTGAATGACTTTCTCAGTTAACGAATATGTCTCTATCATATCCTCCGTATATTCAACTGCTTTCTCTACTGATATAAAGGCGATTTCCATATAATCGTTAACAGATGAAATATTTAGTGGCTTTTCTTCAAGTCGTAAGATAACCTCTTTAATCTGATCGTTTGCTTCTTTCATTACAAATTTATATTCTTCTGGTAACCCCGGAATATTACTTTTTGAAACTAAGCGAGCTAGGTCACTAACCTGCTTTTTTAAATCATTAATTTTTTCCCTTGCTACCATTTCGTCTTTACGTAGTGCTTCTAATTTTTCACTAAAACGAGTTTGTTCCTCTTTTATAATATCTAGTTCTTCTTTTACAGCTGTCAATTCTTCTTTTAAAATTGTATGAGGGACTTTTTGTTCCTTGATTTTATCTTCTAATACTTCATACCTTTTGATGGCATTAGTTAATAGCTTCTGAAGTCTTTCCTGTGTATCACTTTCCGTGTCTGGTACATGATATGTATCGGAAATCATTCGCATTTCTTCTATTAAATCCATATGTCTTTCACTGCTATCAATCAAGAGATCTTTCGCCTTGCTTTCTTCTTTAGAAACGAAATGTTTCGCCATTACTTCCTTTTCTAGCTGTTCATATAAACTATCAATTCGTTCCTTAATTTCATCTTGGAGTTCAGAAGCAGCTTTCACGTTTACCTCTTCAACTAACCCAATTATTTTTTTAACTTCTTCTTCTATTTCACTTATATTCTTTTCTACTTGGAGGTGTTCGAGTAGATAACCTTGCTCCTTCATCTCCTCAAATCCATCCTTTAATTCTGCTAACTGATTAGGCAATTTAGTATTTACCTCAACTAATAATACAGGAATTTGATCTACATGATCGTTCATTTCTTCCATCTTTTGATTTAAAGCGAGAACGATTTCCCTTGCCTCAAGATAGTTTCCTTCATTTGTTTTTTGAGTAAATAACTCGAATTCATTATGCATTTCACCTAACCTGTTTTCGAGTTGTTCCCCCGGCTTGCCAAAGGCATGACGTTGTGTTAGTAATCGTTTTTTATAATTGCGATATGTATCTTTTAACGCTTCCATTTCGAGGCGGTTCTTTTCTTCACTTCCCACTAACTCTTTTAGCTCTATTAAAATCTGGTCGATTTGTTCCTCTACTAGGTTCAATTCTGCTTCAATTTTATTTAAGCTTTCCTTAGCTTTATTGAACCGATATTTATCTATGTATTCTTCCGCATCAAATAATGTCGTTTCAACCTCAGGAAGCTGTGATGTGACGATTTCGTCCCAAGCACTTCGCCATTTTTCAAATAATTTTTCCGTTTGACCTGTCATATTTAGTGCCTTCACCTTCGATAATTCATCCAAAACAGGGCGATCCATAATTTCAAGCTTCCATGTCTCTAGTCGATCCACTTCCTTGAAGTATTTCTTCTTAAAAAAATACCCTGTAAAATAAATGCATATGAAAACTATGAGTACACCAATTACATATCCCATCTGTAAAGCCCCCTGTTCTGTTACCGAACCAAATATATACTTTAAATAAATCATTTTCTTGTTCATTTCAATGCTTTTATGATACCATGTAAACGACATTTTTTGACTATTATTTTAAGATTTTATAGAAATAATTGGACAAAAATCGTATAATCAATCTTTTTACATCTTAAATTGACAGTAAAACTTCTATTTCCCTGTAAAGATAACCGAATAATGTTAAATCTACACGTATAAATGATTATTTTTATTTATCTCATATATCGCACTAAATAACAATTATTTCGCTATAAAAAGGAGCTTTCACGTGAAAAAAGATGGTCATATTCATACGCCTTATTGCCCTCATGGAACAAAGGATCAAATGAAACATTATATTAATAGAGCAATAGCGCAAGGCTTTACTGATATCACTTTTACTGAGCATGCCCCTTTACCCACTCATTTTATTGATCCTGCACCAGCCAAAGATAGTGCAATGAAAAATGGTGATATTGCCAATTATATAGATGAAGTTGAGCAGTTAAAACAACAATATAAAAAGGAACTCAATATTCATATCGGACTAGAAGTGGATTATATTGAAGGGTATGAAGACGAAATAACGGCATTTTTGAATGAAATCGGCCCAAGTATCGATGACGCCATCTTGTCTGTTCATTTCCTAAAAGGAGAAACTGGTTATCATTGTTTAGATTACAGTCCTGATGTCTTCCAAGAAATGATTAATGAATATGGATCTATCGATGCCGTATATCAACATTATTTTCGTACAGTTCAAAAGTCCATCTTAAGCGACCTTGGTCAGTATAAACCAACTAGAATTGGACATATTACTTTAGTTAAAAAATTCCAAAAAAAATTTCCCGTTGAACAGGAATTTGAAAAGGAACTTAGTGATATTTTGAATGCTGTTAAAGATAAGCACTACGAACTGGACTATAATGCTGCTGGGCTCATTAAGCCGCTATGTCTTGAAAGTTATCCTCCGGCATCAGTCGCACAAAAAGCCATGAGTATGGGCATTCCCCTTGTATACGGCTCCGACGCTCATCAAGCAAAGCTTGTGGGATGCGGTTGGAATAAGTTAAATTCCCAGTTACAAAACATTTAATAATGTCACCTGCTGCTCTTTTGGCACTTTCCTACAAACAACATGATCAATCCAAGCATGAGTCTCACGTACATATTTCTCCACAAAATAAGTTTCATGAGGAACAAGGTAAAGTACTTCTGTTAAGTAATGAGTATTAAGAAATGGCATAGTAAGCAGACTCTTCCATTGTAGGATTAAATACGCCGTCGTGTTTAAGTAGAATTCTTTCGTCTTGAATCCTTGTTCAAAGATTCTATTGAGATAATACTTCTCCTTTGTTAAATAAGTGGACATAATTTCTCGAACCATTTGCGAATCGATCGACATTTCTCTAATAATCAGTCTCGTTAATTGCACATTTTCAAATTGGAAATAAAGGATATTTTCAGCAACGGCCTTTAGGGAATGTGTCGATCCTCGGTCTAAGAGATTAAACCCTTTCTCAATTTCTTGAATATATGCTTCATAATATTCCGTTAAACATTGCTCTAGCAACCCATTCTTATTACCAAAATAATAGGATATATTAGCAACATTTGTTTTTGCTTTACTGGCGATATCCCTAACAGATGTTCCATTAAACCCTTTATGGTTGAAGAGATAGATAGCTGCATCAATTATTGCCACTTTAGCATTTTCTTTCATGCGCTCTTTCGCCTCCCTATAACAAGATTTTTGTTCAAATATCCGCTGTTCTTGTTATAATAAATCTATTCTTGCATAAAAGAGATTTTCCTTTTATTAATTGTCGACAAAGTCTCCCCTTTTAACCTATTTTATGGCATAATACCTTAAATACTTAAAGAAAGCATGGTGATGCATGATGTTTAACGTCGAAAATTATCAAGGAAATAAAGAAGAAAATTATCAATTAGTAATTAAGCAACTTGCTGCACTATTAGAAGGTGAAAAAAATACAATCGCCAACTTAAGTAATGCTTCTGCCTTATTAAATCAATTTTTAGACCGTACAAATTGGGTTGGCTTTTATTTAATGGAAGAGGGAGAACTTGTTCTCGGACCATTTCAAGGATTGCCTGCATGTGTAAGGATTCCAGTCGGTAGAGGTGTTTGCGGCACTGCTGCTTCTAGACAAGAAACGCAAAGAATTGCAGATGTCCATGCTTTTCCTGGCCATATCGCATGTGATGCGGCTTCTCAATCGGAAATTGTCATTCCTATCGTAAAAGATGGAACATTATTAGGTGTCTTAGATATTGATTCTCCTGAAAAAAACCGCTTCGATGAAATAGATGAAAAAATGCTAGAAGCGTTTGTAAAAGAATTAGTGAAGTTCTTATAATTTCAAGAAATGCGAACAAATGGGAGATATGCATTTGTTCGCATTTTGATTAGATGATGTTATTTCAATTGATACAACGCTTCAGAGAGATCTGCTTTAATATCTTCGAATGCTTCTAATCCCACTGAAAGCCGTAATAAATTATCTTCAATCCCCATTTTTTCTCTCTCTTCTTTAGGTACGACAGCATGTGTCATCGTTGCCGGATGTTGAATTAAAGTTTCTGCATCACCTAAACTCACAGCCACTTTAATAAGACTTAGATGATTCATCAATGCCTGTGCTTCTTTTTGTCCTCCTTTAATTTTAAAAGAAATAAGCCCCCCAGGTTGCTTCATTTGTTTTGCGATAATCTTAGCTTGTGGGTGATCAGCAAAACCTGGGTAATAAACCTGCTCAATTTTTTCATGATTTCGTAAAAATTCGGCAAGAATAGCAGCTTGTTGGCTGTGTCGGTCTAATCGAATAGCTAATGTCTTGATACCTCTTAATAAGAGCCAAGCATCAAAGGGAGATATAATACCACCTATATCCTTTCTTGTTTGTCTCGCGATGTCGTCCATCCACACTTTTTTACCAGCCACAATGCCAGCAATGACATCTCCATGTCCACATAAATACTTTGTTGCACTATGGATAACAATATCACACCCAAAGGAAATTGGGTTTTGCAAATAAGGGGAACAAAAGGTGTTATCTACTACAACAGGGATTTGTTTTTCTTTACCTATTGCTGCGACCATTTCAAGATCAACAATATCAAGCGTGGGATTAATCGGTGTTTCAATGTAAATACAAGTGGTTTCTGGTGTAATACAACTCATTAACTCTTCTCTAGAGCTCATAGTAGAAAACTGATGTGAAATCTGGTACTTTTCTTCTAATAAATGCAATAGACCATATGTGCATCCATATACTCCTTGTGAGCATAAAATATGGTCTCCCGCTTTCGTTAATGTCATTAACACAGATGAAACAGCTGCCATTCCAGATCCAAATGCTAATGCCACTTCTGCCCCTTCTAATTCTGCCATTCGTTTTTCTAAGATCTCAACAGTCGGGTTACCTAAACGTGAATAAACATACCCTGCTTCTTCAGAGGCAAACCTGCGAGCACCTTCCTCTGCACTTGAAAATGTAAATGTAGCTGTTTGAAATAAAGGTGGTATTAAACTGCCGTTATATACTTGACTATCATAACCAGAGTGAATACATTTGGTCTCTATTCTTTTCTCTTTACCTTCCAAGGATATCTCCTCCAGAATTATAAATTGAAAACGCTTACAATAATAAAAACAAAAAACATTATCGTATCACCATAGGAATATCAAAAACTTTTCTATAATTCAGAATATGATACAACGCAAGAATTTTCAACGATTATTATTATTTATGGTTGTCTAATTAAACAAAGAGGCTGGTATAAGTGGCATGAACTAAATAGGATTGGGCGTTTGTGAACGATAAGTAGCCAATTTGGACTTAAAAGTTCTCATTCTAAAACCCATCTATTTAATTTCTATCCAACTAAACTAACCAACCTCTTAGTCTCTATCTTTTTCTAAAAAAACAACTTTATTTTTCCCTGCATTTTTCGCTTCATATAATGCTACATCAGCACGGTGAAATAAGGTTGCATAGCTCTCATCTTCATTAGCTTTCCAATGTGAAACACCACATGAAATACTCACATTTGGACTCGTTAATCGACTCACTTTTTCCTTTAATCTTCTAGCGATTGAAACACCGATCTTCGCATCTACATTTGGAAGATAAATCGCCAGTTCCTCTCCTCCCCATCTTGCGCCCACATCACCCACTCTAATATGATGAATGATGATATCTGCCACTTGAATAAGGATATCGTCACCGACTTGATGACCATATTCATCATTAATCATTTTAAAATCATCAATATCGATTAATATTAAAACACCTTTTTCATCACTTTTTAGTGATTGTTCCACTTGATTATCCAAATAACTTCGTGAAAAAAGTTGCGTTAAGTGATCGGTTACGACTAACTTTTCTAATTCCTCTCTTAATAACGAATTCTTAAATGCAAGCGTTGTATGATGAATTAATGCTTGGAGTAATTTAAATGAATCAAACGGAAAGTAATAAGGCATAGGGTGCAAAATCACGACAAACCCCCACATATCCCCTAAGTTTCCCATAGGTACGGCCATAAGAGAACGGTAACTAGCTTTCATATGGGGAATCGTTAAATCGCCAATAAAGAGCGCATCTTTCTTCTCTAACATCAGTTTTTGCACATATGTTACAAAGGCTTTCGATTTTTTTGCAAAGAAGAAACTGGTGCTACCACTTAATGGAGTCCATTTTTCACCATCTTGAGACAAGAAAAAACCCACTTCTTCTGCGTGAAATGATTTCTTTATTTGTTCTGTCATAAAATGAATCGTCTCTGTAAAACGCAGATCAGCATTTAATTGCTGTGATGTTTCGTTTATAAATTGCAAATCACCAATTAATTGTTGTGATTGTTGATGTAATTGAATATTTTCAATAATTGCTCCTGTCATTTTCGCAATTAAACCAAAATACTTTTGATCTGCTTTAGGAATGGCATATATCCCTTTAGTAATCACTTGGAGAACACCATATACCCCCTGGCTTCCTAAAAAAGGAGCATATAGAACAATGTCGGTTGATGTTTGTTCTATTGTCACTTCCCCTGATACATACGCTTCAAGTGCGAGACTGTTTTCCTCCTGATAATCTAGATCCCTCACTGGTAATTGATTGATTTCTTCATAATCATGTGTCAACAATAAATAATATTGAAATGAAGGATAGAGCCTATCCAGAATTTTTAACATTTCACTTAATAATACGTCCAATTTTAATATTCTATGAAAACTAAAACGTTCGACAAATGCGAACAATTCCGTGTAATGCAGTTTTTCATCGTAAAGCTCATTTATTTTACCTTTAAATAACATATAGGAACTCAAGACATCTGTAAGCTCATTCATAAATGGTTGGCTCAACATAAATTGTTGATCCTCCCTTAGCAAAACCAAATACTCTGGTAAGCCATCTAACCGCTGAAGGAAGAAGATGAGTAAGCGTCCATCTTTACTCGAATAAGCTCCCTGTTTTTTATTAACATACAAAGGATGATTTTCACGATAAACCTCATCTATAGGAATAATAGCAGGTAAAGACAATAACTCAGCATGGTATTCCCCTTCAATGACATATGCCTTTCTCCACTCATTTACGAAATAAAATCCCGCTGCTATACATCCTAAACTAGTAGCAACTTCTTTAACAAAATCATCAAATTGATTCTTAGAAGTGTTTCCTTTATATATAAGGTCTAATATTTTACTTTTTATTTCTAGTAACGCTTTTACTTCTTTTTCCTTATCCATAGTTATATCACCTATATTCAAAAGTGGTTTGTTTATCACCCACATTTTAGATAGAATATGTACTAAATCCAGATGTATAAAACAGACATAATTAATCGTCTCTTAAATGGTATGGGGATTATCATTTTTATGACTTAACAAATGACATAAAAGGATAATCGCACTTAAATATATTTATTATTACACTTAGCTATTTTTTTCTATACTATAGTTCTTTTAACCTACTTCAAAACAGATACTTTAGAACTATATTATATCATATATTTTACAATATCAATCAATCTTTATTATAGTTTTTACTATATTCATAAGGAATTGACTCATTTTCATTAATTGTTTTCAACTTACAACCTCGACATCAGAGATTACTGATTGACTACATATTACACTCAGTAAAACATTGACTTCTAATCAATAAAGATTGTATAATAGTCTTTGTGTAAAATATCGCAGCTTTTGTGTGTACTTTAATGTTTCATTTTGTTCCTCTAACAATCTTTGTTGATGGGGTATTGTGTAACCCTCTGCTGCGAGGGCGAAGATACTTGAAAACAAAATGTGCGTAAAGATGACCACAACTGTTTTTATTTTACCCAAATAAAAACAAAAAGGAGGAGTCATATTATGGCTCGTTATACTGGCCCAAGCTGGAAATTATCTCGTCGTCTTGGTATTTCTCTAAGCGGCACTGGTAAAGAATTAGAAAAGCGTCCTTACGCTCCTGGACAACATGGTCCTAACCAACGTAAAAAATTATCTGAGTACGGATTACAATTACAAGAGAAGCAAAAGCTTCGTCACATGTATGGTGTAAACGAACGCCAATTCCGTAACTTATTCGATAAAGCTGGTAAAATGACTGGTAAACACGGTGAAAACTTCATGATTCTTTTAGAATCTCGTTTAGACAACGTTGTTTATCGTCTAGGTTTATCTCGTACTCGTCGTCAAGCTCGTCAACTTGTGAACCATGGTCACATCTTAGTTGATGGCAAGCGTGTAGATATCCCTTCTTACCGCATGCAACCAGGTCAAACAATTACTCTTCGCGAAAAATCTCGTAACCTAGATATCGTGAAAGAAGCAGTTGAAGTTAGCAACTTTGTTCCTGATTTCGTATCTTTCGATGCAGATAAACTTGAAGGTTCTTTCACTCGTTTACCAGAGCGTTCTGAACTTCCAGCAGAAATTAACGAATCTCTTATCGTTGAGTTCTACTCTCGTTAATATTAGCATTAAGCATTTTAATGCTAATAAAACCCTTGAAATGTTGTTAAATCAACATTTCAGGGGTTTTTTCGTTTTTATTTACTTTGCAATACAGGCCAAGATAATGCACTGATTTGGGACCAACTTGGTCCCAAAAATATGAATAGAAAAAAGCCCGTTTGCTTCATATTATTACTCATTCTTCAAATCCCCGAACATCGTACTTGACGGCTCACAAGGAATAAAAGAACTTACAGAATGACTTTGTCTTAGAACTATATTTAGTTAAAAGGAATTTCTATTTTATTATTTTTATGAATATCTTCAGTTCCGGAATCCAAAGCTGTTTTGTAATACCAACATTTATGCTTGATGAGTTCCATTGTCTTGTTTAATTCCTCTAGTTGTGATTCCACTATAGCTTTTCGTTCCATAAACATGTCAAATCTTTGTTGCAAGGTGGAATCTCCTTCAGAACACCAATCAATAAAATTTTTTATTTCTTTAATAGGCATTCCGGTGGCTTTTAAACATTCAATTATTTTTAAAGCGTCGATATCGGATTCTTTAAAAATCCTTGTTCCCCTAGCAGTACGTTCTATAAATGGCATAAGTCCTTCTTTGTCGTAGTAGCGCAGGGTATATGCGGTTAGATTCAATTCTTTAGCAACCTCGCTGATAGAATATGTCTTCATTATTACTCCCCTTTTCTTTTTTTACGATATAGACTTCGAGTTAACTCTAGAAATGAAGGAAATTATATCACGATATTTGTTGATTGGCAAAGTCATCTGTTAATTAGAAATTTGGGGTAAAAAGAATAAACGTACCATTTGACCTAGAGTTAACTATAAGATTTAAACTGGATTAGGTAAGAGAGAAAAAGCAAGGATTGAAATGAATAGAAGCTATTTTAACATGAGTTCTTAGTTTAATCTGGTTTAAGTGTTATATAAAATGGATTGGGTCACGAAGATCGGTCAATACATTTTTTTAGCACAAAATAACTGATTTGGTGCAGGCGCGGGGTTGTTGCTAATTATCATAATTATCACAGTAACTCTCACAAGGTTCTCATTGTAGCCTGAGGATTTGGTCACAAGCGTTTGAAGTATATTGACGTCATCAGTGCCTATCCTAATGGGCAGGATTATAACTTATGCTACGGCTATAGACCAAATGTAGATTCAATCGTATTAGCTGCGAGAAATAAAGACCAGCTGCATGAAAATATTGTATCGTATATTTTAAAATTAACGGATGACGATATTAGACAAATCACGGACTTAACGGCACTTGAGCCTATCTATCCATTATGGCATCGTGCGATAAATTCAAACTCATCTAATAGAGCGTCAGATTCAGAAAAGGTATATTTTGAAGAATACAGTAAAATGATGAAAAGCAAAAATCGGGATTTATAAAGAAAAATTCAGGGCATAGGTTTTAGCGAACAAATAAAGACGAACGACATCAAGATATCTTGTTATCGTTCGTCTTTTTAGTTACTAATATTTAATTTTTATAGGGGTACCGCCATTGGCTGTCCCCCATAAATATCACTTACGTCATTCACATTGTACTGATGTCAATTACAAATCTATACTTCACATCGGAAGCTACTACACGTTCATAAGCCTCGTCAATTTGATCAGCTGAAATCACTTCAATTTTAGGAGTAATATTATGTGTAGCACAAAAATCCAACATTTCCTGTGTCTCCCGGATGCCTCCAATCATTGAACCAGCAAATGAACGACGATGACCGATTAAATTGAACACGTTTAGTGACAGTGGTTCTGCAGGCGCACCTACGTTTACTAGCGCTCCATCAAGATTGAGTAGTCCTAAATAGGCATCCAGATTAATCTTTGCACTTACCGTATTAATAATTAAGTCATAGGATCCGGCAAGTTTCTCGAATGTTTCTGTGTCACTTGTTGCATAGTAATGATCTGCACCTAACTTCAGACCATCGTCCATTTTCTTCAATGTTCGAGACAGAACAGTGACTTCAGCACCCATTGCATGTGCAATTTGAACCGCCATATGTCCAAGCCCCCCCATACCAACAATTGCTACTTTCTTGTTAGGACCTGCTCCCCAATGGTTTAATGGAGAATATGTTGTAATACCCGCACAAAGTAATGGTGCTGCTACGTCAAATTCAATATTATCAGGTATTCTGAGTACGAAATCTTCCGATACGACAATGTGGGTTGAATAGCCACCTTGAGTGGGTTCCCCGTATTTATCAACACCTGCATAAGTATCGACTTTTCCTTTTAAACAATATTGCTCTTCTCCTTTACGGCAGTTCTCACACTCACCACAGGAATCAACCATACATCCGACTCCTACTCGATCCCCAACCTTATACTTTGTCACCTCGGCTCCAACATCTGTGACGATTCCCGCAATCTCGTGTCCGGGTACAAGTGGATAGTTCACTGGACCCCATTCACCATGAGCAGTATGAATATCAGAATGACATATGCCCGCATATTTAATTTCTATCAGAACATCTTGTGAATCAAGATCACGTCTTTTAATTTCTGCAACTCTAAATGGTTTGTCTGGACCGTCTACTGCTCTTGCTTTAGCTGTTATCATTTGTTTAAACCTCCAATAATTTGATTTTCAAAGAAAATTGACCTGTTTGTTTCTTACAAAACTAGAATAACCCCTATAGTTAACTCTAAGTCAAGGTATAAGTTTATATGCAGAATCAAGCTAAAATCACATAATAGTGATACTGCGAATTTAGAAAAGAGCGAGGTTTGAACCAAGGAGATTTCGCTAAAGCAATTCGTGTTTCAAGGCAACTGGATAGATGTGAATTTACTTAATAAGTAATCAATATGTGAAAAGATGTTTTTTAAACAAACAGCTGTTTAGGTAAAGAGCCCCTCTCGATTGAGAAGGGGCTTTATTAAAACTCGTCATAACTTACTAAAGAAAAGTCATCCTTATTTAATTTCCTTTTACAATTATCCATGTAATAACAAACATTATTCTTGAAGTTTTTTATAATGTCTACTAAGGCATCCTCAATTTTCAAGCCATATCCTACTGCTCCCTCAAAACCACCTAAAGGATCTTTTAGTTTTAGATTTGTATAACCAATAAAGGTATTAGATTCTTTTTGTTCATAGATTCTCACTTTAAAGGAACCAAAAGGAATTTGGTCACCTTCATATACTTCTTCAAAAAAAGTTAAAGCAGATACTTCAAACTCAGCCACTAACTTTTCAATTGTATTAATTTTCTCTATTTCTAAATCCTTCCAACTCATTCAATCCCCCCATGTTTCGGTTAACCAAAAGATTATACTGTTATTTGGAGCTCAATCAATACTTTTATTCTTTTTATACCTAACCATGCCATAAACTTCATCTAATACTTGAGTTCCGGAGTATTTCCCGAAAAGGAAACTGCTTAGACAATTCACCTATGGAGAACTTTTTTGGATTACTAAATCAGGAAATGTATTTCAGAAAACACGCTGCTCATTTGAGAAAATTAAAAGAGAATAGATCATTTATTATATAAATAAGCGCATAAAGAAAAAAATGGCAGACATGAGTGGTTCAATACCATGTTCATGCCAGCCAAATCGTTGCTTAATATAAAGCTCTAACTTTTAGGAGTCACTACTATATGTTGGTTTTTCTTTATTTAATAATGATATACCTCCTTGCTTAATACTTAAACAACATGGCAACCATCTCATGCCCCGCACCAATAGTCCAAAATAACACCGTATCGCCTCTTTTAATTCTTCCTGTTTCAATACCTTCATATAAACAAATAAAAGGACTACTTGTAGTGGTATACCCATACTTATCACCTATGTAGATGATCTTCTCCTGGTTGATTTCAAAATGTGATTGTATTTTCTTAATGTTTGATAAAGCAAATTGAGAGAAACAGTAAGCATCTACGTCTCCTATTGTTAGGTTATTTCTTTCAAGCAATTCTTCGATCATATCACAAGCTACTGGAATGGCCATTGCTCCATCAAAAGGTAGGAATACAATATTTTCTGCTTGTCCTCTCGTTTGAGAAAAACCTGCCTGCGGATAGACAATATTATCTTTATTCGCAGAATCCACTTCGAATATGGCATCAATAAAACCTGTTTCTTCTGTTGTTTTTTCTAAAATAAGAGCTGCTGCTCCATCAGCAAAGTTGGCAAAGGTTATCTCTTGCTGAGGGTGAGAAATGAGGCTATTCGCATCCGATCCAATCACCAATGCTTTCTGCACACGTGGATTGGCCATCATGTAACGTGACACATTTTCCACTGTTAAAGTCATACCTGCGCAATTTGCATTACTATCATATATCATTGTATGATTCTTGGCACCAATGGCCTCATGTACATACATCGCATGACTTGGAAACGTCCTTTCAGGTACCTGTGTGGAAAAGACGATCAGATCTATATCCCCTCCAGCCATTTCAGCCTTAGTTAATACCTTTTTCGCTGCTTCTATTCCCATTGATAAGCTATTCTCCTTACTGTTATCAATGATGTATCGCTCTTTTCTTCCCATGATTTCAAGGAAATGGGTAATATCCCTCCCTTGTTTCTTAAAATGTTCAATATAAAAATCATTTGTCACAACATTCTCCGGATGATAGATAGCTATTGCACGCATTTTAATATTCTGTTCTGTCACTTTCGATTCTCCTCTTGATATGATTTCTTTTCCATATAAATAAGTATGAAGAGCTACCCAAATAGAATAGCTCTTCATACTTATTTAAGCCTCTTCAACACTTGCTTGTAAAAGACCCGCGTTTCTCGCCACTCTTGCCAATTGCATTTTGAGGACTACATTTTCCTTAATCGTATAGATGACTTTCTTGAAGCCTGTCTCTTTGTACATTTTCATCACTTCTGTCAAATTATCAGACAGCTCTTGAGATAAAAGCTTCATTTCCGTACAATCAACAAAAAGGTCATAATCCGGTCCATTGATCGGACCGATTTTTGCCACATATTCCTCAACAAAAAGCTTTGCATCCTCCATCGTCATCTGCCCTGCTACAGACATATTTACTATTTTACTTGCTTCATTCACATGAATCGTTGCTTTTTTCATTTTCCTATAACTCCTTATTATTTTTTACTCGCATATAGGTCTTTACACCCACAAACGAGTTATAAGACTATATAAAACTATTAGTCTACTATAATAATATCGGATGATTAATAAAATTTTTACTAGAATATAGGAAAATAGACACAAAAAAAAACACCCTATTAGGGTGCAAAATACTTTTATCACTCATATGTTAACAAAATTGAACTCCTTTAGACTTTTCTTTCTTCGAAAAAACTCCTTGCTACATTCGGAAACATATAGAATGGTTACATTGTTTTTGAACTAGATATATCATTGCTACTCTTCATATAAGTTTCACGTTTAAGATAGATTAATAGACCACCTATAACCCACCAGCCTGCAAAGATGACCCATTCATATGGCCAGATTAATGCAGCAGGCATTCCTGGGAAGAAGAGGACAATAAAGCCAATACTTAATAGAACCGCTAACCAACCGACAATATTAGAATTACCTGCTTTGAATGGTCGAAGCATATCTGGTTCATTTTTACGTAATTGCAAA
Organism: Cytobacillus kochii; assembly: GCF_044790165.1. Lineage (NCBI taxonomy): Bacteria > Bacillati > Bacillota > Bacilli > Caryophanales > Bacillaceae > Cytobacillus > Cytobacillus kochii. Next base: position 3,471,875 of record NZ_CP085254.1, read on the forward strand.
AAGGCAATAGAGACGATTAAATAAGCAAAGAGAACGGCCAACCCACCAGCGTCTACTAACCATACAAGCATTGGACGACCTAAGAGTGGCGCTAACATTGATAGTCCACCAATAAAAAGAATCGCATTCGTTGGCGTTTTATTTTTGGGATGTAAGCGACCAAACCAAGCGGGAATCATTTCCTTCTCTGCCATTGAGCAAAGAATACGACTACCCCCAATAATAAAGGCATTCCAACTCGTCAGTATCCCAGCAATTCCTCCAAGAATCAAAATGGTAGCAAAATGATCAGAACCATATATGATTGCCATCGCATCCGCGGTTGGTAAAACCGATGTCGAAAGAATTGTTTTATCTACTGCTATTCCTACTGCTATGACTACTCCAATATAAAATATAACAGCAAAGGCGACTGACATTATTAAAAGGCGTCCAATCGATTTTGGAGGTATATTCATTTCCTCAGCCGTTTGTGGGATAACATCAAAACCAACAAACATAAATGGAGTCATCACTAGAACAACAATAATACCTGAAACGCCCCCTACAAAAAGTGGTTCAGCATCTGCTAAGCTTCCAGTCACACCGGCACCTGCAATGAGCATGACACCAATTAAAGAAATCACAATCGTTAATACCATCTGTAAAAAGGCAGCTGATTTCACACCAAAGAAGTTAAAAATGGTAACAAATAGGGCACCTGCTACTCCTACTAAAACCCAGGATAAATAGACATCATAATCATTGATGGTGTACATATAACCAACTTTGTAATTAGGAAACAAATATTCTACAACGGTCGGCAGGGCAACTGCTTCAAAAGCGACGACTGAAATATAGCAAAGTGCTAACCCCCAAGCAGCAATAAAAGCGGACTTACGTCCAATCCCTCTTTCTGCAAAAATCATCGTTCCCCCATTTGTCGGCATCGCTGATGATAATTCTGCATAAGCAAGTCCGACAAAAGAAACTAAAATACCGCCAACAATAAAGGCAATCGTTGCTCCAACAGAACCGGCAGTATGAACCCAGTTGCCTGAAAGCACAACCCAACCCCAGCCAATCATTGCACCAAAAGACAAAAACAACACATCGAATCGAGACAGGACTTTATTCTTGTTAATAAAATTCAACCCCTTCAGATTTAATTGCCATCTAATGTTTCAAAAGTTTGTATAGATACTGTTTTTATCTCTGTAAAAAACTCAATTGCTGCTTGTCCCTGTTCTCTGCTACCTGAGCTTGATGCCTTCATCCCCCCAAATGGTGCTTGGGGTTCTGCACCTCCAGTCTCTCCATTGACTTGAACCATACCTGCTTCAGCATGTTGAATAAAATGAAATGCTTGGTGAAGATTATTCGTGAAAATAGAAGCGCTTAGGCCATATTTAGAGGAATTCGTTGCTTCTAATGCCTCCTTGTAATTCGCTACTTTCCTTAAACAAAGTACCGGGCCAAAGATTTCTTCCTTAACAATCGTCATGTTTTCTTTCACATTTTCAAAAATTGTCGGTTGAATATAGTAACCATTATGCCAATATGTATCAGCAAGCGACTTACTTCCGCAAACAAGCTCTGCACCTTCTTCCAATCCTTTTTGGATATAGGATTGTACTTTTTCATATTGTCTCTTTGATACCACCGGACCAATATCTGTCATCTCTGATAATGGATCTCCTATTTTCAATTCATTGATTCTATCCTCCAATATCGTTCTGAAAGAATCATAGACTGCTTCCTCAACATAAACGATGCCCGTTGCTGTACAGCGTTGCCCAGATTGTTTCATTGCACCGTCTATACAGGATTGTGCAGCAAAAGATAAATCACAATCAGCCATTACAATCGCAGGGTTTTTCCCGCCTAACTCAAGTTGATACTTCTTTTGCTGAGATGCAGCAGTAACAGCAATTTGATTGCCCACGTGGTTTGACCCTGTAAATGTAACTGCAGTTATGTCTTTATGACGAACTAATGCCTCACCAATCGTTGCTCCTGAACCATTAACCATTTGTAGCACATCTTTAGGTAACCCTGCTTGCCACAGAATTTCTGCTACTTTTATTGCTGTTAATGTAGATTCCTCTGATGGTTTCCAAACAACTGTATTTCCGAAAACTAATGCAGGGGCCATTTTCCAGATTGGGATGGCGATGGGAAAATTCCATGGAGAAATAACAGCTATCGGCCCAATCGGCACTCTTGAAGAGTAGAGGGTTTTTCCAATATACGCAGAAGGAAGACACTCTCCAATTTGTCGCCATCCTTCTTGCCCATAATATCGAAGAATCGCTGCAGCTCTTCCTATTTCACCTCTCGTCTCTCTTATAATCTTTCCTGTTTCTTTTGTCGCAAGTATAGCCAGTTCTTCTATATTTGCTTCTAATAAATCTGCAGCTACACGTAAGATATCCCCACGTTCAATTGAAGGCTTGTTTTTCCATTTTAAAAAGGCTTGCCTAGCAGAAGTAGCCGCTAAGTCTACTTCCGCTAGGGATGATTCTTCTACTTTTCCAATCAATTCATCAGTATTAGCAGGGTTGTAGCGCATATACTTTTTTTTATTTGTTTCAATCTTCAACCTTCTAACACCTCTCTCTTTATATTCGAAATCGCCTGGTCAAGGATATTAACCATCTGCTCTACTTCTGCTTTGTTTATGATGAGCGGCGGTGAGAAAACAATCGAGTCATGATCATACGTAACTGTTCGCAAAATCAACCCTAGCTTCGCAGCTTCCTTTACAATGAGTGGACTTAAATAATCATCAAAACGCTCACCAGATTGACTATCTTTGACAATGTCAATGCCACCGAGTAAACCAAACCCTCTTGCTTGTGTCACGATTTCATGTTTTTCTTCTAAGTACTTTAGCCCTTTATACAATTCCTCTCCCATTTTTTTCGCGTTCTCAATAAGACCATTCCTCTCAATAATTTCAATATTTTTCAAAGCAACATTACAAGCAACTGGATGACCGCTATACGTATAACCATGCAACAGAGTGCCCTTTGAAAGCGTCTTGAAATCATTGTGTAAGCGATCATTAAGCGCGACACCACCTAATTGGGCATATCCACTTGTTACCCCTTTGGCAAAACAAAGCATATCTGGTTGAATCGCTTCATGTTCAATGGCAAAGTATTTTCCTGTTCTTCCAAAGCCAGTAATGACTTCATCGATAATCATTAAGATGCCATATTCATCACATATTTTTCTTATCTCTTTAAAGTAGCCTTGTGGTGGGAGATTGACTCCGCCTGCGCCTTGAACAATCTCAGCAATAAAAGCGGCTATCGTTTCAGGTCCTTCCTTCTCTACTAATGTACGGAATTCTTCTACGCTCGAATTTACATAGTGAAAATGGGGTGCATTAGCATTTGTAAAATCACGAAACGGTTTTAACCCTGTAGCACTTGTAGCCCCCATTGCAACACCATGATACGACATTTTCCGGGAAATAATTTTTTGGCGCTCTGGTTGACCCTTTAATATCCAATAATGTCTTGCTAATTTAAATGCTGTATCGTTTGATTCGGAACCCCCTGATGTAAAAAAGACAGCATTCAAATCTCCTGGTAGTATTTTTGACAACTTTTCTGCTAAGCGAATCGCTGGCTCATTACTAAAAGTGCTAAAATTAGATGTAAAAGCGAGTTTAGACATTTGTTCATAAGCTGCTTCAGCCATTTCCTTCACACCATGGCCTATATTGACATTCCAAAGCGAGGACATACCATCAATAACTTTATGTCCGTTCGTATCTGTCAAATATACACCCTTACCCTCTGTAAATATATGGCTCGGACCTTCCGCCTGTTGCTGTGCAATTGAGCTAGTTGGATGGATAAAATGCTTCTTGTCTAATTCAGATAACTCTGTTGTTAATAATGTCGTCATGTCAATTCCTCCATTATGTGATTATTTCGAATAATATAATTTATAATGCAATTCTTATGCCAAATTTATAAAACTTATTAAATGAAGCCACTTCTTTATGATTAATGAATGTAATAATTCATTTTTGACTTTTTTAATTAATAAATTAATTATTAATTAAATTTTGAATTATTGTATAATTAAAGAAAGGTTTTTATGCAAAGGAGTTTTTTATATGGAAAATTCATCACTTCATCACATAATAGAAACGATTGTTCTCACATCCAATAATAATATTACAATTACAAATGGCGTAGGCGAAATCTTATATTTCAATCCAAAACATTGGTCTGTTTATGGTGTAAAGCAAGAAGATTGCTTAGGTAAAACAGTTTATGAATTAGAGGCAAAAGGCGTATTTAACCCTTCAATTACAGCATTAGTAATAAAAAAGAAACAACAAGTAGAACTGATGCAGCAAACGCTAACAGGAAAAATCATTATGACTACCGCCTATCCAATATTTGATACTAACAATCAAATACAATTCGTAGTGAGCTATGCTCAAGATCAAACGGAAATAAATAAACTTCATCTACAATATAAAGAGCTAGAGCGACAAATCAAAAATTATCAGCAGGTCGTAAAAGCACTTAGAGAACAAGAAAATGCCCAATATCGTAATAAAAAAATGGAAGAAATCAAACGAACGATTCATCGGGTAGCCAATACAAACGCAACCGTCTTATTATTAGGTGAATCTGGTGTTGGAAAAAGTATGTGGGCAAGAAAAATCCATCAACTAAGTAAAGAAAAAAACGAACCATTCATTGAGGTAAACTGCAGTACTATTCCAGAAAGTTTATTCGAAACGGAGTTTTTTGGCTATGAACCAGGGAGCTTCACTGGGGCACATAAGCATGGGAAAAAGGGGTTAATTGAACAAGCACATCATGGTACATTATTTTTAGATGAGATTGGAGAATTATCGTTATCTTTACAAGTCAAATTATTAAAAGTACTTGTAGAAAAGACGTTTAAAAGAGTTGGCAGTAATACAGATCGAACGAGTCATTTCAGACTGATTACAGCAACGAATCGCCCATTAGAGGAAATGGTCAATAAAGGTGATTTTCGCCTTGATCTTTACTATCGTATCAATGTGATTCCCATTGAAATTCCCCCTTTAAAAAAACGGAAAGAAGACATCATCTTTTTAGTAAGTCATTATCTGTCCATCATGAACAATAAATATCATATGGAGAAAGAGCTTCATAATGAGACTTACGAATACTTAACAGAGTATCATTGGCCAGGAAATGTGCGCGAGCTTGAGAATTTAATAGAAAGACTTGTCTTAACAGTTGATTCTGTCATTATCTACCCAAGTCACCTACCCCAAGCACTCTTTAAAAACAAGCAAATTGAACCAGACCTCATTGACTTACCACTACTAAAGAATAATGAAAGCTTAAAAGAAAGACTAGAAAGAATTGAAAAACATATTCTCTTACATACGTATAAACAATATCCCTCAAGCTATAAAGTAGCTGAATTACTAGGAATTAGCCAAGCATCTGCTGCTAGGAAGCTAAAGAAATATCGCGCAAATAGAGAGCTATAGCTTCTATTTGCTTTTTTACTATACAAAAAGGGCCACTCAATTTCTTCTACTATTTTTTTATTCAGCAACATATATAGATAAAGAAATAACTATTAAAAATGATATGAGATAAAAGAGAAAAGATCTAAATAAAAAAATTTACAAAAAAAGGTTTGAAATAAAACTATTAAGGATATTTATCTATTGTAAAAGGAAAGGTTTTTTTTAAACTTAAGTGACATATGTGTCACTTAAATTCTAGACTTTCTCCTTTTCATTAGGTACAGAAAAAAAAGGAGCGAAGCAATGGAAAAGACAAAAAGTGTGGTAGTCATCGGAGCGGGTGTTGCAGGATTAGCTAGTGCGATACGATTACAAAAAGCAGGCTATGATGTAGAAATTTATGAAAGAGATAGTAATCCTGGAGGTAAAATGAATCGTATCGAAAAAGATGGCTTCACATTTGACCTCGGGCCGACTATCGTGATGATGCCCGAACTATACAGAGAGATATTTGAACTTGCCGGAAGAGATCCTGATGATTATATTCCTATGCAAAAACTCGATCCGATGTACGCTGTTTTCTTCAGTGAACAGGTTCAAGATCATTATGAAATATCCTCAAACTTAGTTGAATTAATGAAAACACTTGAAGATATTGATGAGAAAGATGCCCAAGGATTCCTCACCTATTTAGAAAAAATATACAAACGGTTTTTAGTTGCCAAAGAACACTTTCTACAAAAACCTTTTAGGAACGGAAAAGATTTTTACAACCCCAAAGTATTGAGGCAAGCGCTCAAATTAAGAACATTAGATAGTGCAGATTCATTTATTGGAAAGTACATCAAAAATGACAAAATAAAAAGTATGCTGAGCTTCCAAACATTATATATTGGGGTTTCGCCTTATACTGGACCCTCTTTATATACGATTATCCCAATGATTGAAATACTTTATGGGGTCTGGTTTATAAAAGGTGGAATGCATACGATGGCAAAATCAATGGAAAAACTTTTCTTAGAACTAGGAGGTAAAATTAATTACAACTGCGACGTGCAACAGATCTTAATAAAAAATGGAAAAGCATATGGTATACAGGCAAACAACCAAGTTGTCCATTCTGATTATGTTATGTGCAACGCAGACTTTCCTCATGCCATGAAACATCTCATTCAAGATCAGCGCACTAAAGGAAAGAAATATACAGATAAAAAGATTGATCAAATGAAATATTCATGTTCCTGCTTTCTCATGTATATAGGGTTGGATAAAAAAGTGGAGCAACTAGACACTGTCCATAATTTTTATATTAGTCAATCTTTAAAGAAAAACATTGACGATATATTCGAAGGTAATCAATTAAATGACCCCTCTTTTTATGTTTATATCGGCTCAAAACTTGATGAAACAATGGCACCTAAAGATAAAGATGGTCTCTATATACTTGTTCCTGTTTCTGAGCTCTCTACAGCTAAGGATGAATGGACGCATGAAACCTCGCAACACTACCGCGAGCAAGTCATGAAAAAATTATCAACCATGCCTGGATTCGAAGATATTGAAGAACACATTATTTCTGAAACACATATCACTCCAATGGATTTCAAACATCGATTTAACGCTTATAATGGAGCGTGTTTTGGATTAAGACCAAATTTGACCCAAAGCAATCACTTACGCCCGCAAAGTAAAGCTACTTATTGTGAAAATCTTTACTTTACCGGTAGTAGTACACATCCTGGCGCAGGCGTACCGATTGTTTTATTATCAGCAAAAATTGCCTCAGAGGAGCTTATATTAGATGACGAGAAAGCATACGAGAAAATTTAAGGGGGGCATGTAATGAATCAGCAGCTATTAGACGATTATTATTATTGTGAAAAAATCATCCAAAACTATTCAAATAGTTTTTACTATACCTTTTCTCATCTACCGAAGGAAAAAGCGAATGCAGTGTATGCCATTTATGCTTTTTGTAGAATGGCAGATAATGCGGTCGACCTTCATGACAGTACGGCGGAAAAAGTTACCCGTCTGGAGCAACTACACGATGAACTTGTCCTGTTTCAACATAATAAGGAGCTAGATTTACCTTTATGGAGAGCATTACGAGATGTATTTAACCGCTATGAAATGAATATTCAACCTTTTTTTGAACAATTAGAAGGACAAGCAATGGATATTTCCTTCAAAGCCCCTCGTACAATTGATGAGTTGTTGAAGTATAGTTATCATGTAGCCGGAACTGTCGGCCTTATGCTGCTACCTATTATCGCTAAGACGCATTATCAACAACTAAGACCAATAGCTATTAAATTAGGAAATGCTATGCAATTAACAAATATTTTACGAGACATTGGTGAAGATTATCGCAATCATCAACGTATATATATCCCAGAAAATTTGCTAGTAAAATATCAATATTCAACTGGAGAACTTTCAAGAGGTGTGATTAACCCTTCATTTATTTCAATATGGGAGGAACTTGCCCAAAAGGCCGAAAGCGAATATGACAGCTTTGAAACGAGCTATCATCTATTTGATCGTGACTCTCAATTCCAAGTATTATCCGCTGCAAGAGTTTATAGAAGCTACTTAGCACAAATTAGAAACAAACAATATAACTGTTTTAAAGAAAAGCATGCGATGATCTATGATGATGTGGCGGATATATTAAATAATACAAGAATGGATTTAGCTAATTAAGGGGGATAATTAATGAAGCGAACAGCCATTGTCATCGGCGGTGGACTCGGCGGACTGTCCACTAGTATTTCCTTAGCACAGAGCGGTTTTCAAGTTTCATTATATGAAAAAAATGCTCACCTCGGTGGAAAATTAAATAGGCTTGAGCAAGATGGGTTTGGTTTTGATCTTGGGCCAAGTATTTTAACCATGCCGCATATTTTTGAAAGATTGTTTAACGGCAGTGGCAAACAGATGTCTGAATATATTCCAATAAAGGAAGTAGCACACCAATGGCGTGCTTTCTTTCCAGATGGAAAAATGCTTGATCTCTTCTCAAATTTAGAACAAATGCTCACTGAAAATGATGATTTAACATCCAAGGATATAGAAGAATATGAGCAGTTCCTTCATTATTGTAAAGGGTTATATGAAATGACTAATGAAGGTTACTATAAGCATGGGCTTGATTCAACATTAGAAGTAATCAAACATCACGGAATCATCCGCTCACTTAGAGGGTTTGATTTATTTTCCACGATGTATGATGCCATCGAGCATCATATTAGTCATCATCATCTCAAGAGAATGCTCTCTTATTTTATCAAATATGTTGGCTCTTCACCTTATGATGCACCAGCTATACTTAATATGATGATTTATATGCAGCATAAGCAAGGGGTATGGTATGTACCTGGTGGTATGCACAAAATTGCAGAAGGTTTAACAAAACTTGCTCAAGAAGTTGGTGTTCATATTTACCACGGTCAAGAGGTAACAAAATTATCTACTAGCAAAAATCAAGTCACAGAAGCCATTCTAGCAGATGGTACCACCTTAAAGGCTGATTATTATATTTCCAATATGGAAGTCATTCCAACCTATCAATTTTTATTGAATGAAAACATAGGCTACATTAATAAACTTGAAAAAAAGTTTGAGCCCTCTAGCTCAGGTTTAGTGATTCATCTTGGTGTTAAAAATCAATACCCACAATTACGTCATCATAATTTCTTTTTCTCAAGAGATTTAAAGACGCAGATGAATAAAGTATTTCATAAAAAACAACTACCAGATGATCCAACGATCTATTTAGTCAATGTCAATAAAACAGACCCAAGTCAGGCTCCAGTTGGCCATGAAAATCTTAAGGTGCTGCCACATATCCCGTATATTCAAGATCAGCCCTTCACAAAAAAGGATTATTTGCATTTAAGGACGACTGTACTCATTAAATTAGAAGAAATGGGCTTGACTAATTTACGTCAATCCATTGTTACAGAGGATTTTTGGACACCTGAAGATATTAAAGAAAAATACAACTCTCATCGTGGTTCTATCTATGGAACCGTTTCTGATAAGAGCAAAAACAAAGGCTTTAAACACCCTAAACAAAGTGAAAAGTATAAGAATTTATTTTTCACAGGCGGAACCGTAAACCCAGGTGGCGGTATGCCGATGGTCACACTTAGCGGTATGCAAGTGCGTGATAAAATAATGACTGCTGAAAAAGAAAGGGCGTAACAAATCATGGTTCTGACCGGTATTCTCACCATACTTGTCTTGTTCATTATATTTGGCCTCCTTTCTGGGAAGCTAATGTTATGGGATATTCCCACTGCTGAAAAAAAAAGTACAAAACTGGTTGCGCCGCTTATCAAACAGGTATCTATTATTATACCCGCACGAAATGAAGCGAAACGATTGCCGAACTTACTCACTTCATTACAGCAACAAATTATGCAGCCAAGAGAAATTATTGTCATCGATGATGGTTCGGTAGATAGCACAGCTTCTATTGCTATGCATTACGGTGCAAAAGTTTTAAATACCAACACATTAAGAGAAAATTGGAAAGGAAAGTCAGCGGCCTGCTGGCTTGGCGCGAACGAAGCGAATGGTGATTTCTTATTATTCCTTGATGCTGATACATTCTTTGAACATCCTGATAGCTTGCAGAATTTAATGCAAACATATGAAAGATACGGAAAAACCGGTATTCTCTCTGTACAGCCTTTTCATCGTATTCAAAAATCCTATGAAAACTTATCCTTACTATTTAATATGATTGTTTTTGCAGGCATGAATGTCTTTACCATTTTTCGTCAAAAAATACCACCTGCAGGTGCATTCGGTCCGTGTATCTTATGTAATACACATGAATATCTACAGACAGGCGGGCATCAAAAAGTCGGGGAAGCGATTATGGATGATCTTGTGTTAGGAGGAATTTTTAGTAAAGAGGGATTCCCAGTCCATTGTATTAGCGGTAAAGACCTTATCAGCTTTCGTATGTACCCAGAGGGGATCAAAGGTTTGATTGAAGGTTGGACTAAAAGCTTTGCTACAGCTTCAAAGGCTACTCATTCTTTTATTACCATACTAATAAGTTTATGGATTGCCGGTGCCTTTTCTTCCGTTGCATTCATCTTATTGTCACTATGGCAAAGCAGTCTTAGCTTATTACTTATTTCATTAGGATTTTATCTTCTTTACATCTATCATCTTATATTGCAGTCTCAAAAAATCGGTCGTTTTCATATAGCGAGTATTGTCCTTTATCCATTTTTATTTTGTTTCTTTACACTAACATTTGTATATTCTCTTTATTTAACGCGGATTAAAAAAAGGGTGAACTGGCGTGGTAGAAAGGTAAAAGTATGAATATTTTTCCGATTTTCACCCTTACACCACTCGCTCTTTTGACAGTTAATATTCTTGCATGGGGTTTCATTCACATCAGTTTATCTCTTTTACTAGCTTCTCTACCACTCCGTTGGTTTAAAAATGATTCTCCTCTTTATCAATCAAAAAAATGGGAGAAAAACGGAGAGCTTTGGCAGTGGCTGGTGAAGGTAAGACAGTGGAAACATAAAATTCCAGATGGTAAGCATATTATTTCTAAAGGATACGAAAAACAACACTTACAGGGTGTATCTCTGTCAGACCTTGAAGTTTTCTTATATGAATCTAGAAGAGCAGAGCTCACCCACTGGCTATCCATACCACCTGCATGTTTATTTTTCATTTGGAACCCCATTTGGGCAGGTTGGGTAATGGTTGCCTATGCATTACTATTTAATTTACCTATTATTATCGTACAACGCTATAATCGGCCACGCTTAATACGCTTAATAGCATTAAAAAAATTTAGATGAACTGTTTACTAAAGATAAGCAGCCTATCTCTAATTTTCAGATTAGAAATAGGCTACTTCATTTTAATATTGAATTAATGTATATTTCTTCTTCCCGCGACGAATAACTGTAAATTGACCCTCTATTTTATCTTGCTCACTCAACTGATAATCAACCTGTTGCATACGATCACCGTTAATGTAGATTGCACCGTTCGTTACGTCTTCTCTCGCTTGTCTTTTAGAAGGCGAAATTTTAGCCTCTACGAGCAAGTCAACAATATTGCCCTCTCCAGTATGTTGATAAGAAGGAACATCCTTAAATCCTTCCTTTACTTCCGCAGCGGTTAACTCTTTAATTTGTCCACTGAATAAGGCTTCAGTAATTTTCAACGCTTGGTTCAATGCTGCTTCACCATGTATTTGTCTCGTCATTTCTTCTGCTAATGCCTTTTGGGCTTTACGTAAATGAGGCTCGTCTTGGACAGCTACTTCCAAAGCTTCGATTTCTTCACGTGATAGGAAGGTGAAGTATTTCAAGTATTTAATAACATCTGCATCTGCCGTATTAATCCAGAACTGATAAAACTCATAAGGTGATGTTTTTTCGGCATCTAGCCAAATGGCTCCACCTTCTGTTTTCCCAAACTTCGTACCGTCAGCTTTTGTCACAAGCGGAATGGTCATACCGTATGCTTTCGCACCTTCTCCAACCATTTTACGGATAAGCTCAAGCCCAGTTGTAATATTTCCCCACTGATCACTGCCGCCAATTTGAATTTTACATTGATGATTTTCATAAAGATGCTTAAAGTCCATCCCTTGTAAAATCGTATAAGTGAATTCCGTAAAAGAAATGCCTGATTCTAATCTTTTAGCTATCGTATCCTTAGCTAACATATAGTTAACCCCAATATGTTTACCGTAATCCCTGAGGAAAGTGACAATATTCATACTCGATGTCCAGTCGTAATTATTGACTAATGTCGCTCCATTATCTCCTTCAAAATCAAAAATACGTTCTAATTGCTGTGATAAAGAAGCAACATTTTCTTGTACTTTCTCAATCGTTTGCAGTGTTCTTTCTTCTGTCGCCTTGGGATCACCAATTAACCCTGTTGCCCCCCCTACTAACACAATCGGACGATGCCCAGCATTTTGAAACCTCCTCAATGTTAAGAAGGGTAATAAATGACCAATATGCATACTATCACCAGTCGGATCCATCCCACAATATAAGGAAATCTTTTCTTTTTCTAAAAGATCCTTCATTCCCTCTTCATCTGTTTGTTGATAAATAATGCCTCTCCACTGTAAATCTTCTAATAAATTCATTCACTTTTCCTCCTTTATTTCATAAAAGATAAACTATTATCCAAAAAAAAATACGCCCCTGCTTATTGCAGGGACGCATTTCTTTGCGCGGTACCACCCAGTTTGAGAACACCCTTATTCTCCACTCTTCACTGATAACGGAAATACCGTTTACTACTACTAGATATATTCATTCGCAGTAAAAGCTCCGGGAGGTATTTCGCACTTCTATTTGTATCGACTCACAGCAAACCGTCGACTTTCTGAAAACAGGGATAGAATGACTACTTATGACCCATCAACGCTAATATTAAATTGAATCGTAATAATGCATTTTTATCATAAAAGAATAACCAATGTCAATATGACGTTTTTTTCAACTTTTTTTTATCATAATAGGAAAAATATGAATTTTGTACTTTATGACGAACCTTGTCATATTACCTGTTAGGTTATGCTATAATGTATTTGATTTTAGGAGGGATGAACGAATGAATGAAACCTTCAGCAAGATAATAGAAAAAGCAAAAGCCGCGTTCGGTTTTTTAACTCATAATAAAACCAAAAAAGGCGCACGTATTACATATCAAGTTATATGGAACTTATTATTAATACTTGCCATTACCGTTATTTTAGGTGGGGCATTTGCAGGTGCCACAGGTATTGGCTATTTTGCTTCTCTTGTTAAAGATGAACCCCTTCGTTCTTATGAAAATATGCAAAAAGATATCTATAATTATGAGGAAACCTCAAAATTATATTTCGCTGGTGATGTATATTTAGGGAATGTAAGAACGGACCTTGAAAGAGAAGAAGTGAAGCTAGAAAATGTTTCACCATATTTGAGAGATGCTGTTATTGCCACAGAGGATGAGTACTTTTATGAGCACGAAGGTGTGGTACCAAAAGCTATCCTACGTGCACTGTTTCAAGAAGTAACTAACGCCTCTACTCAATCTGGAGGAAGTACATTAACTCAGCAACTGATAAAAAACCAGATCTTAACAAACGAAGTTTCTTTTGATCGTAAAGCAAAAGAAATCTTACTCGCATTAAGGTTAGAGAACTATTTCGATAAAGAGGAGATTCTTGAAGCTTATTTAAATGTCTCTACTTTTGGCCGCAATGCAGAAGGTAGAAATATCGCTGGCGTTCAGGCTGCTGCCCAAGGTTTATTTGGTGTTGATGCTAAAGATGTGTCTATTCCGCAAGCAGCTTTCATTGCTGGTATGCCTCAGTCACCTTTTGGTTATACACCATTCCAACAAGGTGGTGGCTTGAAGGATGAGGAGTCTCTGCAACCAGGCATTGATCGTATGAAAGTCGTACTTAAGAGAATGTACGATGATGAAAGAATTACTGAAAAAGAATATAAAGAAGCTAGTGAGTATGATATTGTTGCTGACTTTAGAAAACCGAAAAATGATGATGCGATTGAAAAATACCCTTATTTAACTTATGAAATTCAAGACCGTGCCAAAGAACTTTTAGCATCCATCTTAGCAGAACAAGATGGATATGAAGAAGCTGATTTAACTGGTGACCTTAAAAACGAATATCTTATTTTAGCTGATCGAGCATTAAGACAGAATGGTTATCATGTCCACTCAACTATTGATAAAGATATTTATGAAGCTTGGCAAAAAGTTGTTAAAGATTATCCTAACTACGGGCCTGCCAAAAGTGCAACCTATGTAATCGATGGTGAAGAAAAAGAAGTAATGGAACCAGTGGAAGTTGGGGGACAACTTATTGAAAACAGTACAGGGAAAATTCTGAGCTTTGTTGGTGGTCGTGGCAAGGGTGTATCCTTAAATGAAGACCTTAACCATGCAACCGATACTTTAAGACCAAACGGCTCAACCATGAAACCATTACTTGTATATGGTCCTGCATTCGAACTTGGTGCAGCACAACCAGGAAGTATTCTTCCCGATGTGCCACTGCGCTTAAATCCAGGTTCAAGTGACTATTGGCCAAAAAACTATTCTTTTACCTACCATGGTTTAGTTTCAGCAAGGTATGCCGTTGAACAATCTTATAACGTCCCTGCCGTTAAACTTTATACCGATATTTTGAGCCAAAATCCGGCACAATATCTTGAAAAGATGGGTATAACCACATTAACCGCAGAAGATAAAACGAATAGATCAGCTGCATTAGGTTCATTAACAAATGGTGTTTCCGTTGAGGAAAATACGAATGCATTTACAACATTTGCTAATAACGGTAAATTCGTAGATGCTTATATGATTGATAAGATTACTGATAAAGAAGGCAATGTCATCTACGAACATGAAACGAAGGAAGTAGAAGTCTTTACTCCACAAACAGCATACTTAACAATAGATGTAATGCGTGGGGTTATTAATAGTGGGACAGCCACTGCTGTTAAAAACCGTTTAAAATTTAGTGCCGATTGGGCAGGAAAAACAGGGACAGGTAATAACTTTGAAGATGCTTGGTTTGTCGCGTCTAACCCAAATGTTACCGCTGGTCTATGGAGTGGCTACGATACGCCTAAGTCTCTAAAAGCAAGTGGTAGTTTATCTTATAGCGCACGTAATAATTACTTATGGGCTGATTTGATGAACGCTGCTTATGATGCAAATCCTGAACTCATGAAGCCAGATAAAACCTTTAAACGACCTGATGGTATAGTCAGTCGCTCATTCTGTGCAATTAGTGGTTTAATCCCTTCTCAAGCTTGCTCTGAAGCAGGGCTTGTTGATACTGACATCTTTAATGCAAAATACGTTCCGTCTAAATCAGATGATAGTCTTGGAACAGGTAGAATTGTCCATATAGGGGATAAAAAGTATTTGGCACTTGAATCCACACCAGCGGAATTTTCTGATCCTGGTATGGTCATAGATGCCGATTATATTGAAAAACTATTTGGCATTAGAGCGAATCCAAGTGACTTATTACCGAAAAGGGATAAATGGGCTAAAGTACTCGTTGCAGCCGATAAAATGAGTGAAAATGGCAAAAAGCCAGCTGCACCAAATGCTAAAGCATCAGGTAACTCCATTACTTGGGGGCAACATCCTGAAAATGACGTCATTGGTTATCGTGTATATAAAGACGGTAAAAAAGTAGCCAGTATCAAAGCCGGTAACTCCTTAGGCTATAAAGGTGGCAATGGTGAATACCATGTTACAGCAGTTGATATTGCCGGTAATGAATCTTCACCTTCAAGCAAAGTCCAAGTTGGAAAAGTGAAGGAAGAAGAGAAGCCACAACAAGAAGAAAAAGAAAAAGCAAAAGAAAACGAGCCTAAAGAGGAACAAACAGATAAGGAAACAGAAACGGATAGCAAACCAGAAGAAAAACCGGAAGAGGAAAAGCCTCAAGGTGAAACAGAAAATCCTCCTGCGGAAGAAGATCAACCGGATACGAGTGATGAAGAATAGCAGGAATCTGGTCATTTCATTTTTCAAATTAAAAGAGATGTCATTCGCACAAAATTAAACGCCTGGTGTAAATTCCGTTTGATTAGAATTAATTGGCGATAGTCTAAAATCAAAGCTGAAGAATACGAAAAGAGCAGGATAATCGGGCATGTAAGAAAGAATTTATAGAAAAAAACACAATGACATTTGTTACTACCCTAAAATAACTAAACAAAGTAAATCATTCTCGAAGTGGTACTACTAAAGTTTACCAGTTGTTTAATATCCCCTTAAAGTAGATATTCAAAAAAGCCTTCATCTTACCATGAAGGAAGAATGCTACTTGGAGGGGATTTTTTTATTGCAAAGAAAGGATAAAGTTTTAACAGATATTCATAGGAGAGTTTTCACATAACACCGGGTAAAAGATATATGAAAAGGTCTAAAAGTTAAAGGGTTGGCAGATGAATTAGGGATTCGTTACTACAGCCATTAAAAATTGGGGTTATGAAATGGAAAGAGAGAGTACCTTTTGATGTACGGAAAGGATTCTCAAAATCTTTTAAGAGGAATGTAATAGCAGTTAAGTAGAATTTTTTCTTCTTCATATCAATTAAAAATCAAACTACATTACATCTTATCTTTTCTAAACAAATTTCTACTTATTCAATTTTTTGTATTAAATATTTAACGAAAATAGTCTAGAAAACCGGCACCATAAATCAATTTATGATCCATTCAAATTCATATAGTTATCAACTGGAATTTGGGGAAATTTATAAATTGCCTAAAGTAGCGAAAAAAACTTAGTAAGAATATTTCCGAAGTGTTAGGAGAAAATACTGAAAGAATTAATCTTAGGAGGGATAATATGACGAATGCCAAACCAGACAACCGTTCAGATAATGTGAGAAAAATTCAAAATACCATTGACAATACTCTTCAGAATATCAATGAAGCTGAGGACTACACTAAAGCTCACTCAGAAGAGTTGAGTACCCAAGAAAAAAATGAAATAGTGAATAAAAATGAAAGACGGAGAAAAAGTATCGACGGTTTACGCTCAGAAATTAAAGATGAAGCTTCGCATAATGAATATAATAATGATTTAAATTAATTTCTAAATACTAATTAAAATTGTGGAGCAATTGTATTTGATGTTTATACTTCTAACAAAATTGCTGACAATTGACTGCCGACCTTGAAAATAACATAAATGTAAGGGGCCATTGCTCTATATTCTATAGGGCTGTGGCCATTTTATTTTGCATTCTATTGTGGTTATAAAAAAGAGGCTAGATTAATTTATCAATTTTTTCGTATATGCAAATTAATAATTCCTACTTTTAAACATCATCCATTAAAACAAGGAAAACATTCATTATAGCTATTAACCACCCTTTTATGTATAGATAGCATAAAATGTTGTTTTCCTAAAAAACTTTCCTCAATACTAAAAAACGAGTCAATAAGAGAGGAATCTCCTATCATTGACCCGTCATTTCAAAATACCCAAAAATCTTTCTTACTACTCTATCTATTTGACTTGTGTATGGTTGTAAGATCAGTCTTCCATTGTAGATAAGTCGCCCGTAGGTAAATCTAATTCCCAAGCCTTTAATACACGGCGCATGATTTTACCACTACGTGTTTTTGGTAGTTTGTCGCGGAATTCGATTTCACGAGGTGCAGCGTGTGCAGCTAACCCCTTTTTAACGAATTGACGAATATCTTCTTTCAGTTCATCTGTTGCTTCATAGCCATCGATTAGCGCAATAAAGGCTTTAATAATCTCGCCACGGACCGGGTCCGGTTTTCCTATGACACCAGCTTCAGCAACAGCTGGATGTTCGATGAGCTTACTTTCTACCTCAAACGGTCCTACCCGTTCGCCGGAGGTCATAATTACATCATCGACTCTTCCTTGGAACCAAAAATAGCCATCTTCATCCATATAAGCGGAATCACCTGAGACATACCAATCACCTGGCATAAAGTAAGAATCATATTTTTCTTTATTATTCCAAATCGTGTGCATCATAGATGGCCACCCTTTTTTTATGGCCAGATTGCCCATGCGATTTGGTGGTAGTTCATTCCCTTGGTCATCGACAATGGCTGCTTTCACCCCTGGAATTGGTTTACCCATGGAGCCAGGTTTAATTTCTAGGCATGGGTAGTTACAAATGAGTTGAGCACCCGTTTCAGTCATCCACCACGTATCATGAATACGCTTATTGAATACTTTCACTCCCCATCTCACAACTTCAGGATTCAATGGCTCACCTACACTTAACACATGTCGTAGAGTGCTTAAGTTGAACTTCTTCACTACTTCATCCCCAGCGCCCATTAACATACGAAAAGCTGTTGGTGCACTATACCAAACCGTAACACCATAATCTTCAATCGCCTGGTACCATGTTTCTGGGCTAAATCTGCCTCCGACAATAAGGTTAGATGTTCCTGTCAACCAAGGTCCGAAAATACCATAAGAAGTTCCTGTTACCCAACCTGGGTCAGCCGTGCACCAATAAACATCATCTTCTTTTAAGTCCAATACCCATTTTGCCGTTTGATAATGTTGAATCATTGCATTGTGAACGTGCAGCACACCTTTTGGTTTACCAGTGGAACCAGAAGTATAATGTAAAATTAGACCGTCTGTCGGTTCTACCCATTCAATTTCTAATTCTTTACTAGCCTTTTGCATATATTTACGGAAATCTAATAATTTTCCATTTTCTTCCACATTCTCACCAACAACAAAAATATGCTTTAAGTTTGGTAATTTATCAGCGGGTACACGATCTAAAAGTTCAGGAGTCGTAATAAGGACTTTTGCTTCGCTATCCTCTAAACGGTCTGTTACTGCTCCCTCCATAAAGGCTTCAAATAGTGGTCCGACTATGGCACCTAGCTTGATTGCGCCAAGAACTGAGAAGTAAAGTTCTGGTGACCGTCCCATAAAAACAAATACGCGATCACCTTTTTCAACGTCTCCATGTGCTTTTAGTACATTAGCCGCTTGGTTTGAAAAGTCCTTCATCTCTTTAAAGGTATACTTTTCTTTATTCTCACCTTCACGATAATAGAGCGCTACCTTGTTTTTCTTATCACTTTCAGCATGGCGGTCAATGGCTTCGTACGCCAAATTCATTTTTCCTGTTTCGTACCAAGAAAATTGCTTTTTCGCTTCTGTCCAATCAAAACTATTATACGCTTCCTCATAATTTTTCAAATTATGGTTACCTTGTATTGCTGGCAGCGCTTCCAATTTCATGTTTATTTATCCCCCTTTAAACTTGTTTAAACTATTATAATATAAATACTTTTTTTTCACAATTTTTTAAATTATAAGGCAGTAAATTATCTATAAAGACTTATTAAACTGTAAGTTAAGAACGGATAACCATTAAAAGTTGATACCTTCTGTGTTATTGATACGATTTTTCCAAACACGGATAGATGAGTAAAGGGGATTTCCGCGTACATCTAAAGGGAAATGGGCAAGGATAGTTGAGCTACAGGGATTTGCTCTTACAACTATAGTAGGACCGGCAAAGATACTGAGCAAACACGGTTTGCTCGTGCATCTGAACTAAAAAATGGGCTATCCTTCTTCAATTCTTCTTGTCTTGCTATCGTTTCATCTTCATTTTTACTACTAAATACTAAATCTAAAATATACTTAGATTTGCTCTCACCTACCAATTGCTTTCTGCTCTAAAGATATGCTTATTTATTTGTGCAGCCACTTTTGCTAGAATGTCAACAGTTCGATCAGCCAGCTGTTTTTTTATACTTACCTACTGACAAATAAGGTTTTACATCCTCCCTCACTTCCTCTACTGTTGAAGCTACTCTGGATTTTTAACTTTATACTGATAGCTTTAACAAACGCTCTTACTTTTTTTCGCTGCTATGATTTTCTTCACTGGTACATTGCCTGTTAAGAGTAATCTAAAAAGACTGACGTAAATATTATGTTAATATCTCCTTTTCCATTGATCAAATAGAGGGCAAATGAAATAAAAAGGTTTCAATTTCCATTGAAATTTTTATATAATCTACATATTATTTTAAATTGTCATTAAATTGATGTTTTTTATATGAAAGCGCTTCAGTAGTTTATGTATAATAGATAGAAAGATTACTTGTTTTAGGCGGTGAATGAATTGCAGCATCTGAAAACGTATAATGCGATGAAATTGAATACGGCAAACGGAGAATTAATCATTGAAGGACCGATTTCTGCCGATGTTCTAAAAACCTATGACTTTCATCATGATCTTGTTGCTTTCAGACCTCCAGAGCAACAGAGGAAGGCTTTAATTGAGATTGCTGGATTACCTGAAGGAAGAATCATTATTGCTAGATTTAGAGATACGATCGTAGGCTATGCGACTTATTTATATCCAGACCCATTAGAAAGATGGTCAGAAGGGAAAATGAATAATCTCATCGAACTAGGGGCAATAGAAGTGATTCCTGCCTTTCGTGGAACGGGTACAGGAAAAAGTATCTTACGCGTATCAATGATGGATGATGCGATGGAAGATTATATTGTTATTACTACCGAATATTATTGGCATTGGGACTTAAAAGGAACTGGTTTAAACGTATGGGAGTACCGCAAAATCATGGAAAAGATGATGAATGCCGGGGGACTTGTTTGGTTTGCTACCGATGATCCAGAAATCAGCTCCCATCCTGCTAATTGTCTAATGGCCCGGATTGGTAATCGGGTAAGCACAGATTCCATTCAACAGTTCGATAAACTTCGATTTATGAATCGCTTTATGTATTAGTTTTTCTTAAAAAGGGGGATTTTAAATGATTGTTGAAGAAATGATGAAGAAGGAAATCTTTACACTTACGGAAAATCACCTCATTGCTGATGCACTCCAACTCATGCGTGATCAAAAAATCCGCCATTTGCCCATTATCGATGAAGCCAATCACCTGATCGGCTTAGTAACAGATCGAGATATACGAGATGCGACGCCTTCTATACTAGATACAGTTCAATTAAAAGAAGGCCTCTCACAACCAATTAAACGAATTATGAAGACGGATATTATTTCTGGACACCCATTAGACTTTGTAGAAGATATCGCTGCGACTCTTTACGAGCACCGCATCGGTTGTATGCCCATTCTCAACGAAAACCAATTAGTCGGCATTGTGACTCAGACAGACCTCCTTCATACTTATGTAGAATTAACAGGTGCCCATCAGCCAGGGTCACAAATCGAAGTAAGAGTGCCTAATCGTACAGGTAAGCTATTTGAAGTTACCTCCGTATTTCGTAATTTAAAAGCCAATATTCTTAGTGTCCTCGTCTATCCAGATAAAGAGGATAGTAATTATAAAATTATAGTCCTTAGAGTCCAAACAATGAATCCGCTTTCTCTTGTAGACAAATTACGTGAGGAAGGACATTCTGTACTCTGGCCTATAGATCCAAGGAAGTGAACATCATGGACCGTTCTGTTTTTTTATATTCTGATGCATTACTTAACTATCGCTTTAATGCTGAGCACCCTTTTAATCAGCAACGCCTAAAATTAACTTTAGATTTACTACAATCTATCCATGCGATAAAAGACACACACATGATTGCACCTAGAATAGCAACAGAAGAAGAATTATTACTCATTCATGATCCAGGTTATGTTCGTGCTGTAAAGTTAGCAGGTAATAATGAGCTTCCAAAAGAGCAGGCAGAGAGTTACGGGCTTGGAACCGAGGATACCCCTATTTTCCCTCAAATGCACGAGGCCAGTAGCTTACTTGTTGGAGGCGCATTGACTGCTGCTGATTATGTCATGCAAGGGAAGGCAGAACACGCCCTTCATTTAGGCGGGGGACTTCATCATGGCTTTAGAGGTAAGGCATCTGGATTTTGTATCTATAATGACAGCTCAGTAGCAATCAAATATTTACGAGAAAAATATAATGCTCGTGTCCTTTATATTGATACGGATGCTCATCATGGTGATGGTGTACAATGGGCGTTTTATGATGACCCAAATGTATGTACATTATCTATCCATGAAACCGGTAGATACTTATTTCCCGGAACAGGGAATATTAACGAAAGAGGTCATAGTCATGGATATGGCTATTCTTTTAATATACCTTTAGACGCTTTTACAGAGGATGATTCCTGGCTACATGCGTACGAAACGTCCTTTAAAGAAGTAGCAGCGTTTTTTAAACCAGATATTATTTTCACCCAAAATGGTGCTGATGCGCATTACTTTGATCCGTTAACACATCTTTCAGCAACAATGAGAATATATAAAGAAATACCAAGGCTTGCTCACCAACTTGCCCATCAATATTGTGAAGGAAGATGGATAGCCGTTGGTGGGGGCGGATATGATATCTGGCGGGTAGTTCCGAGAGCTTGGTCACTTATTTGGTTAGAAATGATTGAAAATTCAAGCGGTACAGGACCATTACCTTCTGATTGGATTGAAAAGTGGCAAAAGGAGTCTCCATTTAAGCTGCCACAAACTTGGGAAGATTCATCGGATATATATAATCCCATTCCAAGAAAAAATGAAATCACTGAAAAAAACGCTAAAACGGTGGAAAAAGCGCTTTATCCCATAAGAGGAAAAAATGAATAAAAAATGAAGTAAGGCGCAAAGTTTTGGGACAGAAGTTATTAAGTAATGATAAAGGTTAGGTAACATAACTAACATCACCTATTGATCTATGAGCTAAATTATCAATATAGAAAGCTGAACTATTGTAGCATGTTCCCGATGTGTGAGCTTGTCTAATCATAGTTCGGCCTTTTTAATTGAGTTGCTGCAAACCTTTTGTCCTAACCTCTTCTCTTTTATGAAGAAGTAGCTAAACATTATTGTAACAGAGTGTAAGCAGCTTGCTGGGCGCTGACAGTAAGAAACACATATTATGATTCGCATTCTTTTATATTTACTGTTATATTCTTATTTTTCCCGCAGAAAAAAATCCTGCGAAGCATTCAGCTCTGGTTTTTCTTCTGAGTGACTTGCTATTCCCTTTTGCGAAGCGCTCAGCTCTGGTTTTGTTCCTGAGTGACTTGTTATTCCCTTTTGCGAAGCGCTCAGCTCTGGTTTTCTTTCTGAGTGACTTGCTATTCCCTTTTGCCAAGCCCTCAGCTCTGGTTTTCTTTCTGAGTGACTTGCTAACATCTTTTGCGAAGCGCTCAACTCTGGTTTTCCTTCTGAGTGACTTGCTAATCCTTTTTGCCAAGCGCTCAGCTCTGGTTTTTCTTCTGAGTGACTTGCTATCCCCTTTTGCGAAGCGCTCAGCTCTGGTTTTCCTTCTGAGTGACTTGCTATTCCCTTTTGCCAAGCGCTCAGCTCTGGTTTTCTTTCTGAGTGACTTGCTATTCCCTTTTGCGAAGTGCTCAACTCTGGTTTTTCTTCTGAGTGACTTGCTATTCCCTTTTGCGAAGCGCTCAGCTCTGGTTTTGTTCCTGAGTGACTTGCTATTCCCTTTTGCCAAGCGCTCAGCTCTGGTTTTTCTTCTGAGTGACTTGCTATTCCCTTTTGCGAAGCGCTCAGCTCTGGTTTCCCTTCTGAGTGATTTGCTATTCCTTTTTGCGAAGCGCTCAGCTCTGGTTTTCCTTCTGAGTGACTTGCTATTCCCTTTTGCCAAGCGCTCAGCTCTGGATTTGTTCCTGAGTGATTTGCTATTCCCTTTTGCGAAGCGCTCAGCTCTGGTTTTGTTCCTGAGTGATTTGCTATTCCCTTTTGCGAAGCGCTCAGCTCTGTTTTTCCTTGTGAGTGACTTGCTAATCCTTTTTGCCAAGCGCTCAGCTCTGGTTTTCTTTCTGAGTGACTTGCTATTCCCTTTTGCGAAGCGCTCAGCTCTGGTTTTCTTTCTGAGTGATTTGCTATTCCCTTTTGCCAAGCGCTCAGCTCTGGTTTTCCTTCTGAGTGACTTGCTATTCCCTTTTGCGAAGCGCTCAACTCTGTTTTGTCCCAGTCTCTGCTTGTTTTAACTTAATAGGATCACGGGCGTCTATTCTCCAAGATTTTCAATTTCATTGTAAATGGATGTGATGTCATTAATTGTTTGCATAAATTCTTGGTCCTCGATAAATGCCTCAGATAATGTCCCTTTCTCCAAACTTTCCTCAAGCTTAACTAACTGCGTAGATAATGCTTCATTTTGTTGCACCAATTCAGCATGCAGACTATCAATTAATTCTGGTGCCTCAGTGTTTTCAATTGTATCGATGGCATTTTGTAAATCCTCTACATTTTTTTCCAGTGATGCTGCAACATTCTCATCCGTTATCGCTTGCTCTGCTTGTTCCGGAAATTCGTTGGCAAACTGTGTAATCTCATTCATATAATCTTCCACATCATTTACGTATGCCAACGTATTTTTTGTATCTTCAATTGGCGAACACGCAGACAAGCTTAACAACAAACCAAAAGCAGCAAGGTAAACTTTTGTTTTCATCCCTTATCTACCCTTTCTTTTCTTTAACTGTTCTTTTATGATTGGCACTGCTTTTTTCTTCAAAAACTTCACGCCTTCTTTTTGAATGAGTCTCTTTAATAATTTTTTCACAGCCATTAGTCTTCACTCCTTCATAAATGAGTTAGTCTTTCTTTTTTTAAAAGCACGACAAAAACCCTTACCAAAGAAACTTGGTAAAGGTCTCGCAAACAACGAATGTTGCCAATAAAGCCGAGGGAAAGTCCCTGTACTGACGACTTTACTGTAACTGCTACTCCCCTTTAGACAAAAGGTAGTTGATATTTAAGTTTTCCCAATTATACCATGCCCATATTTAACCTGCAACTGATTGCAACCTTCATATGAAAGAAGAAGTCGATGACAGTTTTCAATTAGAAAAATATGAGCTTAAAGCCCAATCAAGCTTAGCCTTCCACTCCTTGGGATGCATCCCACTTTCCTTGTAATTTGCGCAACAAGATGATTTGACCCGTATGATACGCCGTATGCAAATAAAGATGACTCAATGCCTCACTGGCATGATTCATAACTAAATCATCCGCTGCTTCTAGGTTTTTTTTCCAATCATTATATAAATGATGAATCCTCTCTCTCGTATGAGAAAAAGTTACCCCTTCATCCATCTGAAAAGTATCTTCTTTCGATTGTCATCCACTGATTCTTCTTTGAAGCGATGCAAGTATCTTTCATTATAATAAAGAAGATGTGTTGTGATTTCATGGATACTATGAACGTCTTCGTTCGGTTTCCAATCTGCCTCTTCGTCACTCAAATTGACTATGCTATTCAGCAAACTAACAAACCAACCATTTTCATGATGTGATGCATTTAATTGCTCTTTTAATACCTCCCTTAATTCCATCACTTTGCCCCCTTTTGCATTCTTAAATCCAAACATCATTTTCAGCCGTCAATGATGATTTCACCTCTCCTGTATTAATCACTCCTTTCGGTTCAATTAATATGACATGGCACTCTTCTTTTGCATATGGACAATGTTCTACTCCCTGAGGGACAACGAATAAATCACCATTCTTTAATACCACATCTTCTTCTCTCATGCGAATCGTTAATTCACCTTTAACTACCAAAAATACTTCGTCTGTATCATCATGCTTGTGCCACACGAACTCCCCTGAGAATTTAGCGACCTTCAATTGATAATTATTCATTTCTGCAACAACTTTTGGAGACCAAAACGTATGAAATTTTGTTAGTTTTTCCTGAATGTTAATGGGTTGATTGTTCATTTTTATGCCTCATTTCCTTGTGAAATAACTTTATTCATTTCTTTTGCTGCATTTATTGCCCTCGTATCTTTTTCGATATCTCCCGGTTTGTTTCCTTCACCCAATATATATCCTAAAAACTTCATTCCTATAAAATCAAAGATGTACTGAAATTGTTGAATCATTGGTAATCCCTTGATCGTTGGCTGATCTCCACCAACAGCAATGACATAAGCTTGTTTATTTCCCATGGACTTCTTAAAGTGTTTCATTTCGGGATCCCTGAGTGTTTGGGACCAACGATCGATAAAATTCTTCATCATACCGGACATACTATACCAGTAAATAGGTGTAGCAAATATTAACGTTTCATATGTCATTATTTCTTGAATTAATTGTTGATAATCATCATCCACTAGAGGAAAACCGCCTTCACTATGTCGATGATCCTTTATAGCATTTATTTGATAGTTAGATAAATGAAATTCCTTAACTTTCACCCCATTTATCACTTGTTTCGTCAACCATTCAGTATTCCCGCTTTTACGTGTTCCACCATATATGACTGCTATATTCATTACGATTCACTCCTCTAGTTTCCTATCATATTAAGTTTAATCTGTTTCTATTAATAGATACAGATGATAATATAGATATCATCAATCGAAAAATACGATCAATGCAGAAGGTGAAAAAATGGATATGAAGCAATTAAAGACCTTTCAAACAGCGGCCACTACTTTGAATTTTACAAAAACTGCAAAAATGCTTAATTTTGCACAATCAAGTGTAACCGCTCAAATAAAAGCATTAGAAGCAGAACTGCAACACCCACTTTTTGAAAGGTTGGGAAAAAAACTTGTCTTGACCGCTACCGGTAAAGAATACAAGAAGTATGTTGACCAAATGTTAAGGTTAAATGATGAGGCACTACAAAAAATAAGTGACAAACAGTTTAGAACAGCCTCCTTAACAATTGGCGCACAAGAAAGTCAATGTACTTACAGACTTCCACGAGTTTTACAATTATTTAAATCACAGTTTCCTCATGTAAAATTGACGTTTAAACCTGCCCATTCTGATGATTCAGCAAGAGCACTTTTAGATGATGGTACACTCGACCTTGCCTTTATCATGGATGTGAGAAAAACCCCTGAGACCTTACTGACAGAGACATTAATAATTGAAGAGTTAAAAATGGTCGCAGCGCCAGAGTATGCAATTAAATCAAGCGTTACCCTAAAAGATTTACAAAATGAATCATTTCTCTTAACCGAAATCGGATGTGCCTATCGCACTTTATTGGAGCAGACTTTAGCGGGGGAAAATGTCTTTTTGCATAACAGTATTGAGTTTGTGAGTATAGAGGCCCTTAAACAATGTGTAATAGCTGGACTAGGTGTGGCTTTTCTTCCCGCCATGGTCGTCAATAAAGAGCTTCACAACGGTCAATTAAAAGAAGTTATTTGGCCAAACGAACACATTCAACTCTATACACAAATAGCTTGGCATAAAAACAAACAAATGACACCACCACTACAAGCATTTATTGATTTAACTAGAAACGTATTTAAAGAGGAGAGAAAAAAAGCTGTTGGTTCTTATTAATAAGAGTTAATCCTATTATCGATAGCTTGGCAGTTACTATTTAATGATCGTCTCCACTATGTGAAATAATGTCGTAACAAGTTGTAACGCAAACAATCTAAATTTTCGCAAGGAAACAAAATTTACTAATGAAAAGGCTAACACCACCATCGCTCGGCTTTCACTTCTGCTTTTCCACTCTTGTCCATCATTTCCTTATATGAAAAAACCCAATCCGATTTGATCAGATTGGTTTTTTACTATCGTCTATTACTCTCATAAAAATATTTGATTGAGCGCTCAATCATCAATCATTTTTATTTATAAGAATGCCACTGTTGTTTCAACACTACATCGTTTTTTTGCATATATTGTAGACTTGCAACAAGCGCAAATCCTATCATAAGAAAAATGACAACCATGCCGATGACTCCATGCCATTCGTAGCGCGACCAAAAGAATCCAGCAACTGTACCACCGACACTAGAGCCGAAATAATAAAGAAATAAATAAAGCGAAGAGGCTTGTGCTTTGTCATGTGTTGCTCGTTGGCCAACCCAACTTGAAGCAATGGCGTGTGCCCCGAAAAAGCCAAATATAAAGATAGATAAACCTAAAAGAATGCCGATGATATGAGGTATAGCCGTACAAACTGTACCTACTATGGCCAAGGTGAAATAACTAACTAACATCTTCTCTTTACCGTAAGAACGAACAAGTTTTGCGTTAATTGTAGAACTAACTACACCGATTAAATAAATAAGAAATAACCAGCCAATCGTTGCATGACTATATGAAAATGGCTCGCTCATTAATAAATAACCAACATAGTTAAACAATGCCACATTGCTGCCTAATAGTAAAAAACCGATAAAAAACAAAGCTAACAACATTGGATCTTTAAGATGGTCAATTAAAGAATGGGATAATGAACGAAGGTTTAATAATCTCGGTTTAAAGAATTTTGAATCAGGTAAACTTCGTTGAAAATACATTGTGGCAATAAAGCCAATCAGTCCCACGCCAAGGATAGCAATTTGCCAGCTGAAGTAATCTGTAATAACACCCGTAAACACACGCCCAAAGACAGCGCCTGTGGCATTCCCACTAATATAAAGGCCCATTGCCTTTCCTAAACTTTTCGGATTCATTTCCTCAGATAAATAAGCCATTGCAATAGAAGGCAAGCCTGCAAGTGTCACACCAATGAGCACACGATAAATAAGTAATATCTCAAAAGAAGGACTAAATGCCGTCAAAATACACAGAAATGAGGAAATGAACATGGAATAAACCATAATCGGTTTTCTTCCCCACACCTCTGATATAGACCCAAAAAATAACATACTAATCGCTAAAACTACTGTTGTCAGGGAGAGGGAGAGACTTGCTTCTGCTGGGGTAATAGAAAAAATTTTCGAAAACTCCGGCAGTAATGGTTGCATGCAATAGAGTATGGCAAAAGTATTAAACCCCGCAGCAAAAAATGCGATATTCACTTTTTTGAAAAGATTGCTACCTTGTTGTATGCCGTTCATCAATTCATGTTCTCTTCTTTCTTTTAGAATAGTTCTTGTCTTGTAACATATTCTTTAATATTAAACATCGTACCACCTTTGAATCGATTTGTATAATGCATTATAATAATAAAAACAATGTATTATTGTAATGGAAAAGAGTGAGTCTATGGATATTCAACAATTGCTTTATTTTCGAACTCTTGCGGAAACGGAACATATGACACAATCAGCAGAGAAACTATTGATTTCTCAGTCTGCATTAAGTCGTTCCATTGCGAGGCTAGAGGATGAATTAGGTGTGCCATTATTTGAAAGACAGGGGCGTGCTATTCACCTTAATGCTTATGGGGTTATCTTTTTACGAAGAGTAGAGAAAATGATTCAAGAGTATGTAGAAGCTAAGCAAGAAATTCAAGACCTTATTCAACCGCATACTGGAACGATTTCTCTTGGCTTTCTCCACACATTAAGTACCAACATTATCCCCGATATGATTTCACAATTCCGTGATTCTTACCCTGAGACACATTTCCGACTTAGTCAGGGAGCTTCACATGTCATGTTAGAACAACTCTATAATGGGCAAATTGATTTATGTTTTATTGCACCTAATGAAAAAAATGATCAGGTAGGCTGGATGAAGTTATGGGAAGAAGAACTTTTTGCTGTCGTACCTAAAAACCATCGGCTAGCAAAGAAAAACTCTATTACACTCGAAGAACTAAAATATGAACCAATCATTCATTTAAAGAAAGGATATTCTTTAAGAGAGACCGTTGAGGGGCTCTTTTTAGATGCAGGCATCACGCCAAAAATTACGTTTGAAGGTGATGAGGCAGATACAGTCGCGGGGTTAGTTGCTGCAGAGCTTGGGGTTTCAGTTTTACCTGATTTGAAAGGTATCAACAAAAGTAAGATTATACAAATTCCAATTAGCCGACCACATTGCTTCCGTATGATTGGTATTGCCTGGTTAGAAAGCCGTTATATGTCACCCATTACAAAAACGTTTAAAAAATTTGTGACAGACCAATATGTCTCTTCTGGATGGTGAAAATACAAAGCCATCCAGAAAGATATATTCAAAACCGATGTTGGTGAAGATTCCCGAACCGTTCAAACCATACCAATGCCTTCTGTTCAACTTTTTTCACATAAGCATTTTTTCCTTCAATATAGGCATGGATATCTGTCGAGTGCTTGATGGCCAACGATTCTTTTAAGGCACCATATCTTTCAGCTTCTAATGGATGAGTCCGTAAATAATCACGAAAGGCAAGATGTCTAATAATCTCCTTATTGTCTTTTGCAAAAAAATGAAGATGATGCATACGATTATCATGTCCTTTTTGAAAATATCTTCTTCCTCTTATACCATTCTCTCCTCTTGCTTCATACCCTAATGCATTCATTTCAATTAAGTAATCATCAACCTCTGCAATATCTTTGACAACCGGTAATATATCAATAATCGGCTTGGCTTTAAGGCCTGGTACTGAGGTGCTACCGATATGAAAAATGACTATCATATTATCTTTAAAGACTCGTTTTAACTTCTGTGCCTCTACTTCAAAGGCCGTAGACCATTGTCTATCATAATTAAGTACTTCTACTTTCCTCATGATTACCTCCATTTCCTAGGATTGAATAGTCCCTCTATCTGTTCGAATAATGATTGGTGCTTCTTTAGCGTATTTATTTGAGAAAATCCACCTTCTACCAACAGGAGCAACAATAATATAAACTCCATCTTCATATTCTCCGAAAAAGTTTAAATATTTCTCGTGTTTAATTGATTCGTTGTTTCTCACTGGTATTCCTTTATCTTGTAATTGCTGAGCAAGCTCTATTATATGGTTTGTAACGATACCTACCTCACTTATATTTAAAAAATGAGCCTTATGAAAATGTGATTCACTAGCTACTGCGGACGTTTTTCTTGCAATCAATTCAACGATATTACCGGATGGATCCTCGAAATAGATCGCTTTTGCTTTCGCTTCCTTAAAGTCTACCTCATCTTCCCCCTCCTCCATTGCCAATTTAACTCTATTACTTAACCAAACTTTCGCTGATTGAAGTAAGTTAGGTGGAATATTAATAGCAAAGTGATAAAAAGATGCCTGTTCAATCTCCTCTTGAATGGTTAACAGACTTGTACCAACCTGAAATGTAATCTGTTGTTTAGATTCTTTATATACATTTAGACCCATCACTTCTTCATAAAATTTTCTCGTTTCATTGTAATTACCTACATATATTGTCAGCTCTTTTATTTGCATACGTTTCTCCTCCTTACCGTTTCTTTCATTATACAAAATGACCGTTGTTTAAAAGTCAGTCTATAGGTTGAAAAAATCAGTTAAATATTAAAGGATAATGAGTATGCACAGCTTTTTCTGGGACCAAAAAAGTGAAAAAAGCTATAGAATCAATTAGATGATTCCATAGCTTCATTGTGTTTATACTCAGGATCAAGAATAATAACCTCTACTCTGCGATTTTTCTCCCAATTTTCTGAGCTATTGTTTGCGGCAATCGGCCTTGTTTCACCGTATCCTACTGCAGTAAAACGAGACGGTTCTATTTCATTATTCTCCACTAAATAACGAATAACACTACTTGCTCGAGCTGAAGATAACTCCCAATTTGATGGGTAGCGATAAGTCTCAATTGGGCGATTATCTGTATGGCCCTCGACTCGGATAAGATTAGGCATTTCTTTGAGCATGACCCCTAAGCTTTCGAGAAAACCAAATGAATCTTCAATAAGATCGGCTTGGCCCGTTTCAAACAATACTTGCTCTTGCAGAACGAGCACAACACCTCTTTCATTTCGATTGGCTGTGATCACATTTTCCAACCCATTAGATTTTAGATAACTCTCCACTTCCTGAACAAGTGAATCAAGTGAATGTGGTGTACCTGTCTCTGTTTCATCTGGCACAGATTCACGTCCATCATCAGGTAATATTGATGAGCTAGATTGGAATATCCCTACTTTATTAAATGAATCTGAGACAGCCTTAAACTTCGTCATATCCACTTGCGACATCGAAAATAGAAGGATGAAAAAAACGAGAACGAGCGTAACAAGGTCTGAATAGGTCACCATCCAAAGGGGAGCACCCTTTTTATTGTTCCTATCTCTTTTAGATCGGCGGTTATTGCGCCTCATGTTCAAAGTCCTCCGTTAGCTCTAGTCGCTCCTCGATAGCTTTTTTCTCGGTTTCGGACAAGTAAACACTTAATTTCTCTCGTAAAATCGTTGGGTTCAGTCCCGTTTGAACACCAATTACCCCTTCAATCACAACCTGTTTATAAAAAATTTCATCATCCGTTTGTGATTCAAGTTTCGCAGCTAAAGGATTGAAAAAAAGATTTGCTAGTAAAGAGCCATATAAAGTCGTTAAAAGAGCAATTGCCATTCCGGAACCAAGTTCTGAAGGGTCGTCCATATTTTTCAACATAAGGACTAGTCCAATTAATGTACCAATCATTCCCCAAGCAGGTGCATAATCCCCTGCTTTTTCAATAATATTCCTTCCTTTTCGATGGCGCTCTTCCATTGCATCAATATCGGCATCAAGTATATCTCTAATCATTTCTGGTTCAATTCCATCAACCGCCAACAACACACCTTTACGGATGAAAGGATTTGGTTCATTTACAACTTCTAATTCTAAAGATAATATACCTTCTCTTCTAGCACGGTCTGCTAACTTAACAAAAGTCTCAATCAGACTCTCTATTGACCTCTCTTCTTTAGAAAAGCCTTTTTTCATTACTATAAAAGTCTTTCGTAGATCCTTCATTTGGAAGGATATAAAAAGACCTGCAACTATCCCACCAATGACAATAAAGATGGATGAGAAATCAAAAAAATACTTAATCCCAGTCCACCCACCGGAAGCAAC
Source organism: Cytobacillus kochii (assembly GCF_044790165.1). Taxonomy (NCBI): domain Bacteria; kingdom Bacillati; phylum Bacillota; class Bacilli; order Caryophanales; family Bacillaceae; genus Cytobacillus; species Cytobacillus kochii. Next base: position 3,504,639 of record NZ_CP085254.1, read on the forward strand.
AATTCCAAAGATAATCATGATTACACCGACCATTAAACCAACTGGTGTTAACTTGTCTAACTTTCTCATTCTCTCTCTCCCTAATGACGAAATTAGAAAACTCGCCTATTGGCGAGTCTTGCAAGAGGTGAAGACAAGTTATTCCTTATTAGCTGTAAAGAAACTTATCTTCTCACTTGACCATTTTTTCTTACCTTAACATGTAAAAAGTGAGAATTACCTTGTAAATACGGTAAACTCACTTTACATGTCTTTCCCTCTTTTTCTCATATCGGTCGGATGATTATTTTGTTGAGTTACGCTGTTCAATTCGGTGCGGAAGTACTACTGTGTGATCTGTGACTTCTTCCTTATTCATATACTTCGTCAATAATCTCATTGCAACTGCACCTATGTCATATAGCGGTTGTACAACAGATGTAAGTTGTGGTCTCACCATTAAAGCTAATCTTGTGCTATCAGAGCTAATCACTTCTACATCCTGAGGTACGTGATACCCTTTATCTTGTGCGCCATGAACGATGCCTAATGCCATTTCATCTGAACCAGCAAATATAGCAGTTGGCTTGCTATCTAACTCTAACAAACGTTCAAATGCTTCCAATCCTGAGTCATATGTGTAGTCGCCTTCAATTACCCATTCTTCATGATAAGGAATACTCGCGTCTTGAAGAGCTCTCTTATAGCCTTCTAATTTTTTCTCTGCATTGATTGGTTCTCTTAAAGGGCCAATCAGCAAGGCAATTTTTTCGTGACCTTTTTGAATAAAGGCTTCCGTGGCATCATAAGCTGCTTGTTCATAATCAATGTTAACAGAAGGGATGGTTTGCGACTTTTCAATAGAACCAGCAAGTACAATAGGTACAGGAGATTTCTCAAATTCCGTCACATGTGCTTCCTCTATATTACCGCCCATAAAAACAATCCCGTCCACTTGTTTTCCTAACATCGTGTTTAATAGATGTAACTCCTTGTCCATATTTTGATCTGAGTTACTTAAAATAATATTATACTTATACATCGTTGCGATATCTTCGATTCCTCTAGCTAACTCCGCGACAAAAGTACTCGATACATCGGGTAATATCACCCCTACTGTCGTAGTTTTTTTACTAGCAAGTCCCCTTGCAACAGCATTAGGGCGATAGCCTAAACGTTCAATTACCTCTAATACTTTTTTTCTTGTTGTCGGTTTGACATTAGGATTCCCATTGACAACCCTTGAAACAGTAGCCATTGAAACATTTGCTTCGCGTGCTACATCATAAATCGTAATATTCATGTCACACACTCCTTCTACTTTTTCTATATTAATAAAATGTATTTATGTATGTCATTCTTCTACAAACCTTATTTGTTCAGCAAGAATTGTAATTATGTATAATCATACGATACTTTTCTCATCCCTCGCAACTTCATGCTGAAATATTTATGAAAAAGTCAAAAAATAGTTAGAATCTAACCTACATAACTGTTATCCCAAAGTTCTTTCCTATTGTTCAATTCCTCACATAATCTTAAAAATAAAGATTAGAAACCACAACCAGCTTACTACAAATTCTTTTAAAAAGATATAAAAAAAGCCGACTCAAGAGGGAAGGTTACCATTCCCCTTAAATCAGCTTTATTATACCATTACACTTGAATTTGTGAAGGAAGTTTAAGTGCGTTCATGAATTGATCAAATTGATTTAAATCCATTTGCTGAGCGGAATCAGATAACGCCACTGCAGGATCTGGATGTACTTCTGCCATAACCCCATCAGCACCAATTGCAAGTGCTGCTTTTGCAGCTGGAAGTAATAAATCTTTTCTTCCAGTTGAATGAGTGACATCAACCATAACTGGTAAATGTGTTTCTTGTTTTAAAATTGGAACAGCCGTAATATCTAACGTATTTCTTGTTGCTTTTTCATATGTTCTTATGCCTCGTTCACAAAGAATAATTTGGCCATTTCCTTGTGCCATGATGTATTCAGCTGCATTAATGAATTCTTCAATCGTTGCAGACATACCACGCTTTAAGAGTACAGGCTTATTGATTTGTCCTGCCGCTTTTAGCAATTCAAAGTTCTGCATATTTCTAGCTCCAATTTGAATAACGTCTAAGTACTGCACTGCAGTTTCCATATCATTTGGGCTTACGATTTCTGAAATAACAGCTAAACCATATTCATCTGCTACACGTTTTAAGATCTTCAAGCCTTCAACACCCAAACCTTGGAAATCATAAGGAGAAGTTCTAGGCTTAAATGCGCCGCCTCGTAACAACTTCAAGCCTTTAGCTTTCACAGCTTCAGCAACTGATGCCACTTGCTCATATGATTCTACTGCACATGGCCCAAAGACAAGATGTGGCTGTCCGTTACCGATCTGCTCTCCATTTATATCAACAATTGTATTTTCAGATTTTTTCTTACGGGATACTAATAATGCTTTGCGATGGTCATCCTTTTGTAATTCTAAACCAGCTTTAAAAATTTCCTTGAACATATGCTCAATTGTTGAGTTCTCAAAAGGTCCATTATTATTCTCTTTGATTAGATCCAACATCGCTCTTTCACGGACAGGATCATAACGATAGACTCCTTGTGTTTCCTTTACCCTTCCGATTTCTTGTACAAGTTCTGCTCTCTCATTAATTAAAGAAAGCAACTGAAGGTTAATTTCATCCACTCGGTTACGCAATTGCTCTAGTTCTTTACCCATAATAGTCCCATCCTCTCAATTGTTATTACATTAAAGCTCAATTCCGAAAAAGCGAAGATGAGTACAATACTTTCTTGCTTCATTCAGATATCACTTATTTGTTTTGGTGATAATTATAATACATTTTTTATAATTGTTGTTATTATATATGAAATATACGCTTCTGTCACTAATTTTATCTTTATTAATTAGACGCTTTTAAGCAATAAAGCAAATTGATTCAAAAGGATGTGATTCTTTTGGGTGAGAAGAAACAATTTTTTGTCTTAGATATAGGAACAAGGTCAGTCATTGGTCTCTTTATTCTTTTTGAAGAAGGTGAGTATAATTGTGTTGATTACTTTGTAAAGGAACATGATGATAGGGCAATGATGGATGGACAAATTCACAATATCCAATCGGTTGCAGAAACAGTTATTGTTATTAAACAATACTTTGAAAAAAAACATGGTCCCCTTCAAAAAGTATTTATTGCTGCAGCTGGTCGATCATTACGAACCGAACGCATAATGGCTAGTATGGATATAAGAAATTACCCGCCTTTAACTGCTGATAATATTCAATACTTAGAATGGCAAGCTCTTCAAAAAGCACAATCTACTATTACAAATAAAACTCATCAAACAGAAATCCAAACAGATTATACCTTTGTAGGCTATACACCACTGTATTATTTTATTGACCGACAGCCTATTGGAAGTTTATTACACCAACAAGGTGCTCAAGCGAGTGTAGAAATTATTGCCACCTTCTTACCTAAGCTTGTTATTACCTCTCTAGAAGCAACAGTACAAAGAGCAGGGTTAACGATTGATGGGCTCACACTCGAGCCTATTGCTTGTGTACAAACCTTAATTCCTCCATCCTTACGACACTTGAATATAGCTGTATTAGATATCGGAGCGGGTACATCTGATATTGCCATTACTAATGAAGGAACAATTACTGCTTATGGGATGGTGCCACAGGCAGGTGATGAAGTGACAGAGTTCATTCAGCAATTGACACTAACCGATTTTCATGAAGCAGAGCGTATCAAACGGCATTTAGTCGACCATGAATCCTTCACATTTGAAACATTAAATAACACACAACAACATATCTACTCAAAAGACTTAATGAATAGACTTTTTCCCTTTATCGAACAACTTGCTCATTCACTTTCAAAAAAAATACAACAGCTAAATAATAAAAAGTCACCTCTTGCTCTCCTAATAATTGGCGGTGGAAGCTTAACACCTGGCATTCAAGAATTACTTAGAGACCAATTAGATTTGCCGCCACATCAGGTCATGCTTAAAACTTTAAATAGCTTAAAACATCTATCATTTCCAGAAGAGCTAGCTTCTCACCCGATGTATGTTACACCTTTTGCAATCGCTATTGCAGCCAACGAAACTCCGCTTAGATTTGTTCCTATTACAATCAATGGTGAGACAGAACGATTGCTAAAAATCATGACTCTCACAGTAAAGGATGTCTTATTAACTGCAAAATATCTAACAAGGAATTGGTATGGAAAAATTGGCTCTCCAAAAGTAATTACCGTTAACAAACAACAAATGACCATTCCAGGAAGTCACGGAAAACCGCCATATATTTATTTGAACGGTAAAAAAGCAAAATTAAAAGATGTCATTCACGCCCATGATGAAATAAGTGTCGTAAGAGGAATGAGCGGAGAGCCAGCGACTATTAGAGTATCTGATTGTGTCGGAGAAACCGAGAATAAAAGTATTTATATTCATGATGCAAAATACACCATTATGCCCTTAATAAAAGTGAATCAAGTAACAGCATCCACTCAACAGCTACTCGAGGACGGTGATCATATTGAATATATAATCCCATCGACAATTACAGAAATCTTTCATTCATTAGATTTGACACATCTTTTAGAGCACGTAAAGCCATTTCAACTGATCATCAATGGGAAGCAGACAATCATTCCACCTCATAACGGAAAAGTCATTTGCAATGGAAATTCGATATCTTTAACTAGTCATGTGAACCATTTAGATCGTTTAGAGATTATTGAACAACGCCCATTAACACTGTTAGAATTCATCAAATATAAATCTTTACAGTACAAGGTCAGTATGACGATTAGTGTTAATAATAAAGAAGTTACGCTTTATAAACAACTTTTGCACATAATCAGAGAAAAAGAGAAATTAGGTGAGGAATCACTTATACATTCAGGAGATGTACTAGAAATAATAAAGGAAGAAGAACAAGCAAGGTTTTATTTTCATGATGTGATTAAATTTGCTCAAGTTCAAATTCCTTATCATGGTAAACTTCAATGTACATTATTTAAAAACGGCAAGAAGTCCTCTCTATTGGAGGAAATACAAGAGGGGGACAGTTTAAAAATTCACTGGTCAACTAAAAATTACACACTCGTGCGGAAAAAACACATAACTCCTTCAACCAATTTAAATAATGTTCCGAACGACTCACGTCCATATTAGACAAATAAATCGTTCGGGATAGATAACTTCCTTAAGCTTGTACAGCCTCATTTAGGTTATCATATGTAATTTTACGGTGGGATGTATGCCAAGACACTTCTTTATTAACAAAAAGAAAAGCTTGTGGAGATTCGTGTTTTACTTCAAATATTTCTGCTATCTCGTTTGACAATGGGCGATCTTCTTGAACAACTAAGTAATAAGCTTTCACATCACTATTTTCATTTGTGTATTTTTCATATTGCTCGTAAGCATCTGCGCTGATTGGGCAAGTGTTACTGTGCTTAAGTAATAACATCTTCTCATTCTCTTGCAATGCTTGGTTAAATGCTTCTTTTGTATTTAATCTTTCCATTTGAATTACCTCTCTTATTATAATTATGGTATACCTCACATTATTTTACTAAAAAAGAGTCACCTATGACAAATCGAGATCATAATAAAGCGGTAAAGAATAGAGGGCTCTTTACCGCTTTATTGAATACTATTGATTTACTTTTTCCTCTGTTTGGTCAAAAGCTACTTTCGTTTCTTCTAATCTCTTTTGTGCTTCTGCTTCCGATGTTGGAGCATTTTCTTCAGCCACTCCGTCATCTTTTGCAGTCATTTGCTTAATTTTATCTTTCATATCTGCAGACTGCTTTGAGACTGTTTGTTGTAAGTCATTAGATTTTTCTTTTGCTGATTGAACGATTTCATTGCTTTTTTCTTTAGCAACCTGAACCCATTCAGTACCTTTTACTTTAGCAGTATCAGCGATATGGCTAGATTTTTCCTTTAAATGAGAAGCTTGTGTATTAATATCACTTATTAGTTCCTTACCTGATTTAGGGGCAAGTAATAATGCTGTACCAGCACCTACAATACCACCAATTAGTGCTCCGATGACGAAATCCTTTGTATTAATGCTATCTTCATTTTTGGCCACTTGTGTTGATTCATTTTCTTGACGATCTTGGTTACTCATCATTATCATCCTCCAAATTGAATTTATGACCTTGCTCTTTCTCTTTTCTTGCTAGGAACTGGGATAGGATCCTCAGCTGTATACGTTTGCGCTGGTGCTTGCTTACGTTGTTTATATTTCTCTCTTAATTCTAAGATGACATTACCCCAGCTAATAGCTTGTGCAACTTTTTCTTTATTCGACTCTAGCTGCTGACTGACTGAAGATGATATATTTTGAATAGAACCATTAAAGGTTCTTACTGAGTCCCCTACTTCTTTTACGGCACCAACAACATTATTCAAGCTTTCAGATTTCTTTTGAATATCTTCTGCTAATGCATTCGTTTTATGTAAGAGTACTGTCGTTTCCTTGGTCACTCCATCAAGCTGTTTTTCTAACCCGTCTAATGTCTTAGATACACTTGTTAACGTTACTTGTAGGGATGAGAGTGTTTTAGCAAGGTAGATGACTAAAACTAAAAAAGCAATGGCAATAACCGCTACACTCAAATACAAGATAATTTCCATTAGGCACACCTCCGTATTTTCAAAATAAGAATGATTCAAAGAAAAGAGCAAAGTATTTAATTTATTATTGCTTTTCCCCAATTATGAGAGAATAAACGCTCTTTCCAAATAATCCTTTTTATTTTATCTGTAAATATTATCATAATATAAACAATTACTTAAATGAAGCGATTAGACCTAACGGGAACCTTACTTATCTATTTTATCCTAAGAAAATCATTTATTCTGTCTTTTTCTCTAGTTATTTTCGAACAAACCTCCCACTTTAGGTTACAATAAGAAGGTAGTAATCAATTTTTTATTCGGAGGGATATGTAATGAAAGATCCTCGTATTGAACAATTAGCTAAGAACTTAATTAATTATTCAATTGGTTTACAAAAAGGAGAAAAAGTTCTCATTGAGAACTTCGGTTTACAAAAAGAACTTGTAACTGCTCTTGTAAAAGAAGCCTACGCCGCTGGTGGTCACCCTTTTGTCACGATAAAAGATAATACAGTTGACCGCGCACTTTTATTCGGCGCAAATGAAGAACAATATAATATGATGGCTTCATTTGAAGCAAATGTCATGAGTCAAATGGATGCTTATATTGGTTTACGTTCTGGAAATAACATTAACGAACAAGCAGATGTACCAGATGAAAAAATGCGTATTCACGGATCAACAATCGGTCAGAAGGTACATAGAGAAATTCGCGTGCCAAAAACAAAATGGGTCGTACTCCGCTATCCAAACGCTTCAATGGCTCAATTAGCTAAAATGAGCGTGGAAGCATTCGAAGACTTTTACTTTGATGTATGTAATTTAGACTACAGTAAAATGGATGCAGCCATGGACAATCTCGTTTCATTGATGAATAAAACAGATAAAGTTCGCTTAACAGGACCTGGGACTGATTTAAGTTTTTCAATTAAAGATATCCCAGCTATTAAATGTTCTGGACAAATGAATATACCCGATGGTGAAGTTTATACCGCTCCAGTGCGTGATTCAGTGAATGGAGTTATTTCTTATAACACACCATCTCCATATAACGGTTTTACGTTCGAAAATGTAAAACTAACTTTCGAGAATGGGAAAATCATTGAAGCCACTGCTAATGATACTGAGCGTATTAACAAAATATTTGATACAGATGAGGGTGCTCGCTTTGTTGGAGAATTTGCTATTGGTGTTAACCCTTATATTCTACACCCAATGCAAGATATCCTTTTTGATGAAAAAATTGACGGTAGCTTTCACTTCACACCAGGACAATGCTATGACGAAGCATATAATGGGAACAAATCAAATATCCATTGGGACTTAGTCAATATCCAACGTCCTGATTATGGTGGTGGAGAAATCTACTTCGATGATCAATTAATCCGCAAAGACGGCAAATTTGTAATTGCAGAATTAGAAGCACTCAATCCAGAAAACTTAAAATAAGCTAACAAATGGGAATTTTCCCATGTGAACCACGAACAAATTTTTGTTCGTGGTTATTTATGTATTCCTACATAAAAAATACTGCCACAATAATTCATGCATATAGCAGAAGCCAACAATCATCTTAACCGTCTTTTCTTCAGATTTAATTGTTGTAATTTTCCTTCTGTACTAATTCAGTAATTTCCTTAACAACAGGTACACCCTGTCTTGTAATGGTATTAAACATGACAAAAGTCTTCTTACATGTTGTCAATAGCTCTTGATCCTCATTATATATTTCTTGATAAATATAAAAGCTTTTATTACCTACATTACGTAATTCTGTGAAAATTGTGAGTTCTTCATTCACTCGTGCCTCTTTTTTATAGGTAACATCAAAGTTAACCATTACTGTTCCTAAATGCTGTTGATCTAATTGCTCTTTTCCAATGCCAATTTCTCTATACCAGTTAGATACACCCTTCTCTAAATAGACAAGATACTTCATATAATTCATGTGACCTAAATGATCAATATCATCTTGTTGAACACATACCTTTAATATATTTTTTCGCATCTTCATTCCCCCGTAATTTATCCGTCATTTTTTTATATTATATTTTATCAAAATAGTAAGAAAATGAATACCATCAACTTTCATCATTCAAATTTATTTAGTTCAAAGTAATTGATTAAGGGGAATATTTAAAGAAAAAATGATTGCTATGCCGTGTTGATGGCCTGATGTGAGTGTAGCCCATTAAATGCGCAGCTATCTTTTCCGATTTTACTTCTGATGCACGAGCAAATCCCTTTTGATCTGCTATCTTTGCTTATTTCACTTCAGTTGCACGAGCAAATTCCTTTTTCTCTAATGGACTTAAACCACAAATTGAATTGATGAAACAAAAAGTAGTCCCCCACTCTCATGAGGAACTACTCGCTTATAGTTGCATTTCGTATGCTTTCTGGAATTTTTGAATGTCGCCTGCACCCATAAAGATTAAGACACCATCGTGGTGATCTTTTAAGATATTCGTATCGTCTTCGTTTAAAATAACAGAACCATCCACTTTTGCTTGTAAATCTTCAATAGAAAGCTTTCCATGAATTTCCCTAGCGGATCCAAAGATTTCACATAGATACACTTGGTCTGCCAAGTTTAAACTTGAAGCAAAATCATCTAAGAATGTTTGTGTCCTTGTGAAGGTATGCGGTTGAAAAACACCGATGATTTCTTTATCAGGGTATTTTTGACGCGCTGCTTCAATTGTTGCTTTTATTTCAGTCGGATGGTGAGCGTAATCATCGATAATGACTTGATCACCAATTTGTTTCTCTGTAAATCGTCTCTTTACTCCTCCGAATGTGAGGAGCTGCTCTTGAACAATCGAAGCATCAATATCTTCGTAATGACACACGGCAATCACGCTTAAAGCATTTAAGATGTTATGATCTCCGTATGATTTGATCGTGAACGTATTATAGAAGGTATTCCTTACAAATACATCAAAGGTTGTACCGCTTGTTGACTTGATGACATTTCTTGCTTGAAAGTCATTTTCTTCACCAAAACCGTAAAAAACAACAGGTACTTTTGCTTGCACTTTTTGTAATTGTTCATCATCACCACAAGCGAAAATCCCTTTTTTTACTTGTAATGACATTTCTTGAAACGCAGAAAAAACATCATCAAGACTTGCAAAATAATCTGGATGATCAAAATCAATATTTGTCATGATGCAATAATCCGGATGGTATGACAAGAAGTGGCGGCGATATTCACATGCTTCAAAAGCAAAATATTCGGCCAGTTTATTTCCTCTCCCAGTACCATCACCAATCAGATAAGCAGTAGGATTCGCACCTGTAAGTACATGTGCAAGCAACCCAGTCGTAGAAGTTTTACCATGTGCTCCTGTAACAGCGATACTTGTAAAATTCTTCATGAAATCACCGAGGAACTTGTGATAGCGAATGATTGGTAAACCAAGTCTTGTCGCTTCTTCTATTTCCTCATGTGTATCAGGGAATGCATTACCGGCAATGATTGTTAAGCCAGGTTGTATATTATTTTTATTAAATGGCAAAATTTTTATTCCAGCTTCCTCAAGTGCCACTTGTGTGAAGAAGTGCTTTTCAACGTCTGATCCTTGAACATTATAATTCATATCATGTAGAATTTGTGCAAGTGCACTCATCCCTGACCCTTTAATACCGACGAAATGGTAAATAGTCATATAAAGAAACCTCCAACCATCGTATATCTGTAAAACAGTATATGACATATATCTATTTTTGCTCATAATCGTTTATTTCAAGTTTCCATAGTTCTTTTTAATTCACATTTAAACATTATATCATTATTCCCTTTGAAAAACTATGTATCACTTGTCCCGATCATCATAATTTTTTGCAACTTATAGTGCATGAGAATTTTCCTTACCTACAGCACAGTATATCAGCCTTTTCTACTTAAAAAGGTTGTTTATTTTTAGGTAATAAGAAAGAGGACTATTGACTCAACACTTCCCAATATTGGCTTTCTGGTAAAATGTCCAATGCTCTGTGCTTTAAAAAAGACCTCAATGTATCTTTTTTGCCCATTCTTTGATAGTTTGTACGTAATTCACTAAAAGGATGAACATCTTGACATAGTAGGAGAGGGGGAAAAGCGAAATTATTCTTTATACCAGGAATTCTCCTTAAAAAAACAACCGTTCCTCTTACGATAGTTAAAGAAGAATGCTCTACGTTATTTAAAGATACAATTTGTTCTTCCTCATTTAAATCATATCCAACTATAGTCTTTCCATCATAGTTTGTAATTAACAATGGTTCCATAACAGCAGCCATACATAGGGCAGCTTGAATCATTTCATATTCACGCATCTGATTTCTTTGTCTCTGTAAAAATAGCTGAAACACGCTAACCCCATGAATGGTTTGGTAGTCAAAAATTAACCAATCTGTAAATAGATGGTACATGCTTGATGGAATTTCATCCTCCTCCTTTAATTGGAGGTGTAGTTTAAAAATATGCTTTGCACGGACCATCTCACGAATATTTAAGTGGCGTTCACTGTACCTTTTAACCTTTTCAATTAACTGAAAACTAGCTTCCTCACCTTGCAGTTGCTTTTTATCACGAAACTTGTGCAAATGAACGATGGGTGTATCATTTTCAACCATCATGACCCTTCCTTACCTTTCTTCTAACATCATTCACTATTTTGTTCAATTTCATTTAGTTCCATTTCAGTAATGAGGACATCTCTTGGTTTACTGCCCCGATTTTCAGATACGAAGCCTTGTTCCTCCATCATATCTATTAAGCGTGCTGCTCTGTTATAACCAATTTTAAACCTTCTTTGTAACATAGAAGCGGATGCCGCCTGATGATCAATCACAAAATAACATGCTTCAAAGAATAATTCATCTGTTTCTTCAGTTACTTTCGCTTTCTTTAATAACTCATCTTGTTCAAATAAATATTGTGGTTTCTGCTCTTTCCTAACATGTGCTACGACATCATCAATTTCTTGATCAGAAACAAAAGTTCCTTGCAAACGAACTGGCTTTGATGAACCGTTTTCTAAAAAGAGCATATCTCCTCTACCCAAAAGCTTTTCAGCACCACTAATATCTATTATTGTCCGCGAATCCACTTGTGAAGAGACAGAAAAGGCAATTCTTGTTGGTACATTTGCCTTAATGAGACCCGTGATAACATCAACTGACGGTCGTTGAGTCGCAATAATTAAGTGAATCCCGCAGGCTCTTGCCTTTTGAGCGATACGACAGATGGCTTCCTCAACATCCGCTGGGGCCATCATCATTAAATCGGCTAATTCATCTATGACAATGACAATATACGGCAGTTTTTGATGGTATTGCTTATTTGCCTCTGCATAATCATTGAAACGATTAATATCTCGTACGCCCGAATGAGCAAATAATTCATATCTTCTTTCCATTTCTTCTACTGCCCACTTCAGTGAGGCTGTTGCCGCCTTTACATCGGTTATGACCGGACTAACAAGATGTGGTATTTGATTGTATGGTGCTAATTCTACCATTTTAGGATCAATGAGCAAGAGCTTTAACTCCTCAGGATCAGCTTTGTATAAAAGACTAATAAGAATAGAATTTATACAAACACTTTTACCAGATCCTGTTGCACCTGCAATTAAACCATGGGGCATTTTGCGTAAATCTGTGACAATTGGATCACCAGCAATATCTAAACCTAATACAGCAGTTAATGGTGATTCTGATTGCATAAACTCTTCACTATGAATGATTTCGCTAATTTGTACAGGTCTACTCTTTTGGTTAGGCACTTCTATGCCTATCGCATGTTTTCCAGGGATAGGTGCTTCTATTCTAATATCCCTTGCAGCAAGACTGAGTTTGATATCATCAGCTAGGTTTGTAATTTTATTTACTTTCACTCCCGGCTCTGGTTGCACTTCAAAACGAGTAACGGCAGGACCTTTCGTTACTTGTATCACATGAGCTCGGACATTGAAGTGATGTAGGGTGGCATTTAATAATTCCTCTTGTTCTAATAACCATTCTTCATCTGTGTCCATATTAACTGGAGGATCTAACAACCTCATAGATGGGAAGACATAATTAGGCAAATTTTCTTCTATTTCCTCATCTCTATAAAAGTCATTTTTTTTTACTTGTGACGATGGATCAAATGCTGCCGTCTCATTGACATTTAACTTTTTCTTATCCGATTGCAACATCATTACATTAAAGGGCAGATGACTCCGCTTCTGTGATTGATGAGACGATGTTCCAGTTTCTATCTCTTCTTCCACATTGGCGTGAGCTTCTTCCATGCTATGTATGTTTGCTTGTCCTTCATCCTGTGCCTCATCTTCATACATCCGTTTTTCTTCAACTTCTTCATACTGATTCGAATAAGGAATGGATTTTTCAAGTGCGACAGCAGTTTGATCTTGTGAAACTGTTAGCTCATCTTCGACCTGAAAGGATGTTATCATTTGTTCCGGCTCATTGTTAGTCGTCACTATCGGGTCTTCTTCCACCCTCACACTCACTTGTTCCGGCTCATTGTTAGTCGCCACTATCGGGTCTTCTTCCACCCTCACACTCACTTGTTCCGGCTCATTGTTAGTCGCCACTATCGGGTCTTCTTCCACCCTCACATCCACTTGTTCAGACTCATTGTTAGTCGCCACTATCAGGTCTTCTTCCACCCTCACATCCACTTGTTCAGACTCATTGTTAGTCGCCACTATTGGGTCTTCTTCCACCCTCACATTCACTTGTTCCGGCTCATCGTAAAGAGACAATTGATTGTATTGTTCTTCAAGTGAAGCAGATTCTTTTCTTCCACGAGCAATACCAAGGTCATATTCAGTAGGTTCTATTCTTTCATACTGTTCAAGTTTCGTTTCCTCTTTTATTTGACTTTTCCTTTGACCAAAACCATATATAGGAGAGGGAATTTCTGATGGTTTAAATGGCCCAGCATTCAGCTTAATTTCTGTTTTTTTTACTTGTTTCTTTTCTATTGGACGATGATTTTCTTGCTGATTTTCAATATTTTCTTTTGTTGAATGATTTCTTCTTTGTCTTGTTTGAAGATTTTTGCTATCTTTTGGCTTTTCGTCTGCTAATTTATTTACACGTTCTCTTGGCTTTCTTCTTCCCCGTGTCTCATCTGGGATGAGAGGAAAACGAAATTCACCTTTTGGATATTGATAAATTACTTTTGCTTCTATCTCTCTATGTGTATCATATGGTTCTTTAGCTTGAATTTTATTAGTGTTATTTGTAGGTTTCTCTTCTTGAGTTGTATTCGTTGGATTATATTCCTTGAACTCATCGGCATCATAGCCATTAAAGTAGGCTTTTATTCTTTTAAACCAATTCATTCTATCAACTTCCTTTTCTGTTCTAACTTACATTCTATCAGTAAACCTACTAAGAATGATAGCAATTATATAATCTGAGTTATCTTTGATAAGTTTTTGATATCATTGAAAAAGATGACACACAAATGAAAAATGGACCGCCTATAGCGACCCATTTCCATGGTTATTGTTTCTTTTTATTCTTGCCTAGAATAAATATTGGTTCTAACTCCCCATCTTCATATAAGAAAGACAGAGCTGTAATTGGTACATGACCACTTGCAAAAAAGCTCATTGTCATTTGCGCCAAGATATCGTATCCTGTTTCATTCATAATATCAGCAATAATTAATACATCTTGATGAGGAACAGCTACAGCCATATTTCCTTTGACCTTTGTCGCCATATTTTTGAGAAAAGACTCGTTTAAGATACGACTAGCATCATACCCATCTTTTTTATTGAGGAAATAAAAATCGTTGCCAGCTACTTGATCTATTTTCATTTCTGTTGAAAGCGACCGAACATTAAACTGAGCAACTTCTTTTATTCGCTCTTTTTCCCAGCCTTCTTTTTGAAGCAATTTTTCATCAATTAATCGGTAAGTGCTCCCTAAGTCAAGCGCATAAAAAATTCGTGTTTCTGCGGTATGCTCATCATATACAAAGGGTACTTCATCACCTGTTTCTAGTGGAAAGGAAGTTGAGCGAATAACGGGAAAAATGTTTTTTTCTTTACCGGAAAAACGTTGTTCTCCTGTCATGGCTTCTAAGCCTTCTTCTACATAATAAACAACCTCATCAATCGCTTTTTCCTTTTGCTCTTGATATCTCGCAACAATGCCAGGCAATTCTATCGTTATCCCTTTGCCAGTATGTTTATTTTCTATACGTAATTGATCTTTTTCTCTATCGAAAGTCATTAGGCGATCCTCTTTATGAAGACGCTTTTCTAATTCCTCTTTCATACGCTTACTTGTCATTTTATTCTTCATTCTTATCCCTCCTTACAGGGAAGATTTCGGTACTTAGTTTACACTAAAATGAACAGAAACAAAAGTGTCCCGCTTCATAACGAATGATATGGCTATTATCCATGTAGAACAAATATCTTCATCATCTATCCTATCCAAACAACCAGCCTATTTCGTGGGAAAAGCGAAAAAAGATATAAAGGAATGAACAAAATACCATTTATCTGATTACAGGTTGGATTCATTTGCCCATTCAAACAAGATTGTCATTGATACAATTCGTGGTGTGAACAAGAAATAACACCGATTATCTCCAAATTCATATTGTAAGAATAAAAAACGGCCCCTTATAAGGAGCCGTGCAAATCTATTTTTAAAGCGCTGCAATAAATTGCTCAATTTCATCCTGTGTTTTACGATCCTTACTGACAAAACGACCAAGCTCTTTACCATTTTCGATAGCTACAAAGCTCGGAATACCGAAAATATCAAGTTCCACACAAAGATCGATGAACGCATCGCGATCTACATAAATAAATGTAAACTCTTTATACTTATCAGCTACTTCAGGCATAAACGGTTCAATAAACCGGCAATCCCCGCACCACTGTGCTGAAAACATTAAAATATATTTTCCGTTTCCTTTTAATTGCTCATATTCTTCCATTGACGCTAATTTTCTCATTATTTTTCATCTCCCATATCAAGCTTCATATCGCCGAATTTAATCCAGCCTTTTTTTCTCATATATTCTGATATTATCAAGCTAATGATTGCAGGTCCAATAAAATGTATTAAAATCACTTTTAATAGTACAGTAAGATTAAATCCCATTGTTGTAAAAGTCATTATTTGGCCGACTAAGCCACTCGTACCCATCCCCGCACCAGCAGCAATACTTTCCATATTAAAAAAAATGATGCCAATTGGCGCAAGTAAAAGCCCTGCAATTGTGGGTGGGATGAGTATGAATGGATTTCTCATAATATTTGGCACCTGCAACATAGAAGTTCCTAGCCCTTGTGCAACAAGGCCACCAAATTTATTCTCCCTATAACTCGAGACAGCAAATCCAACCATTTGAGCAGCACAACCAATTGTTGCCGCTCCTGCAGCTATACCATTTAAATCAAGCATCATCGCAATAGCTGCTGCTGATATAGGGGCTGTTAAAGCGAGACCCATTAGTACAGCTACAATCATTCCCATCACCAGTGGTTGCTGCTCTGTCCCCCACATAATCAATGCACCAAGATTTTTTATTCCAAGATCTATAAAAGGACCAATTAAAGTCGCTACACTATATCCGGAAAACACAACAACAAAAGGTGTCACAATAATATCAAGCTTTGTTTCCTTACTAATTAGTTTGCCTAGTTCAGTAGAGATGATTGCTGCAACAAAGCTACCTGCTGGTCCACCTAATACCGCACCAGCAGCCCCACTTAATAAAGAAGCAAACAAGACGAGAGGAGGCGCTTTTAAACTATACGCAATAGCAACCCCAATCGCAGGACCCATTAACCCCATCGCCATTGTACCCATTTCAATCATTACATTAGAAATCATGCCTAGTTGTAATTGTTCACCAATCGTCTTAATAATCAACCCTATAATTAAAGTGGAGAACAATCCTAAAGCCATACTCCCCATAGCGTCTATAAAATATACTTTTAGAGACAGTTTTACTCCCTTCTTATTAAGAAAAGCGTTCATAAGTATAAATCCTCCATCATTATGTTCATTTAACACCATATTATCTTATCACATGTAAAGACATATGTAATATCTATTTTTTTATTTCATTAAGATGTTAATAGAGGGAGTAAACAACCTTAAAGTTTTATACCATTCAAAAATCCAATGAATGGTATGACCATTTGTTTTTCTTCCAAAACATTCAGTAGATACTTGTCCACATTCTTTCTTCTTCTTCTCATATTCATACTTCAGTTGATGAAATAGTTAATACCATTAGAAATAGCCTCATACAAGCCTGCTGATAGTGAAATGAAATAGACTATCTACATACGCGATTGTAAAGGGTAACGATTATTATTAGAAAGGATGAAGCATGGGAACAGAAAATGGCCATTTAGCACTAACAGTATCAAACAAAATAAGCAGTGCACATATTTTCACTATCAATCCATTTGATGTTAGAATAAGTAAAAGTGTAGAGGAGGAAGACAATGGAACTGAATGTATATTTAGCTGGGGAAATTCATTCTAACTGGCGTGAAGAACTGAAGGATAAAGTCAAATCACTACAGCTACCGGTTCATTTTTTCGGACCTATGGAGAATCACGATCGCAGTGACTTCATTGGAGAGGAGATCCTTGGTAAGCAGCCTAATGCTATTTTCAAAGACGAAGCAGCTTCAAATATCAATAATTTACGCACTGAGCTATTATTGAAAAAATCTGATTTAGTGATTGCCTTATTTGGCGAAAAGTATAAGCAATGGAATACTGCTATGGATGCAAGTGCAGCTATCAACCAAAACAAACCGCTTATCCTCATTCGGCCAGAAGAACTCCACCACCCTCTGAAAGAATTATCAAGTAAAGCAAATGTTACAGTGGAAACGGTTAATCAGGCCATTAAAGTACTTTCTTATATTTTTGAGGAAAAATAGTAGACTACTCCCTACCTGCCACCATTCATGTGGTAGGTATATTTTTGATAAAGACTTTTGCATAAAACACACCATATGTATCCCATAAAAAAACCAGCCCCAAAATAAAATGGGCTGGTTAATTTATTGCGTAAGGCTTTATTCACCACTATTGCGATATTGCCATTGACCATACAATAGCTTAACAAGATGGGTAAACATTTCTTCGCGGTTGATTTGATTTCCTGTAAATACCCCTATTGCTCCTTCTTGGCTACGGATATTATTTTTATTCGTAAAATCATCCATGACTGGTCCCAGTTCCTCACCTTCAATCAGACGCTGCGCTATAGAATCTGGTAAAAGAATTCTTGCTCCACCTGCAACAATTGGCGTATGCCCTTCCACTGCAAGTGCACCCCAATTGCATAAGAATAGACCATAATCTGTTTGCTGTACACCACCTTCTAGGCCAATGCCAATGACTCCATCGCCTTCATATAAGGCTCCCTTCGCCCTGTTAATTGCTCCTTGAATCGTTTCTTGATCAGTCATTGGTTGTTTAGCTACATTAGATGCAACATCAACAGCAATAACATCACTATTTTCAATAAAAATATTTTTAACGGCCTGTACTTTTGTAGGGTTTTTCGATCCAATATAGATCTTCATGATAGCCCCTCCTAAAATAAATATATTAAAAATCATCCTGATATACTCATTGCCAGTGCAAAACTTAAAAAGGACCTCTTGTAAAGAAGTCCCATGTTACTTATTTGAAATTCTAACTGTTTTGACGAATGGTTTCAACTGTTGTGCGATCAAGTGATTTTATCAATGTGACAAGTAGTTCTTTCGCAGCAGCATAATCATCTATATGGATAATTGAACCGTGCGTATGAATGTATCTTGAACAAATACCAACAACTGCACTTGGGACACCATTATTTGTTAAGTGAACACTACCTGCATCCGTTCCGCCAGGAGAAACAAAGTATTGATATGGAATCTGATGACTTTCAGCCGTATCTAGAATAAATTCTCTCAAACCGCGATGTGTAACCATTGAGCGATCAAGTATTCTTAATAATGTACCTTTCCCTAACTGTCCGAACTCGTCCTTTTTACCAGTCATATCATTGGCAGGACTCGCATCAAGCGCAAAGAAAAGATCCGGGTTAATCATATTAGCAGCTGTTTTTGCACCTCTTAAGCCTACTTCTTCTTGTACAGTCGCACCAGACCATAAATTAATAGGTAGTTTCTCATCTTTTATCTCCTCAAGCAATTCGATAGCAAGACCACACCCATAGCGATTATCCCAAGCCTTCGCCAAAATCTTCTTCGGATTCGCCATTGGTGTAAATGGACAAATAGGAACAATTTGTTGTCCTGGTTTGATACCGATTTCTCTTGCATCTTCTTTATTGTCAGCCCCGATATCAATCAACATATTCTTTATATCCATCGGCTTATTTTTTGCCGTATCATCTAATAAATGAGGAGGAATAGAACCAATTACCCCAATTACCGGACCGTTAGCAGTCATAATCTGCACCCTTTGTGCTAATAATACCTGGCTCCACCAGCCACCTAATGTTTGAAATCTGATCATGCCATTATCTGTGATAGCAGTTACCATAAAACCTACTTCATCCATATGACCTGCAACCATAATCGTAGGATCTGTTTCAGCACCTTTTTTCACACCAAAAATACTTCCTAAATGATCTTGAACAATTTCATCTGAATATTTACTAAGCTCTTCTCTCATAAAATTTCTAACTAAGTGTTCGTTACCAGCTGCTCCGGGAAGTTCTGTTAATGTTTTAAATAGTTCTAAGGTCTTCTCATTCATTATTTCCCACTCCTATTATTTGACTATATTGAATCCTATGTATATTACCATTCTACATAACTTTTATGACGGGTGCCACCATTAGGAAAGTTAATTAGTTTTTAAATATTCAAATCTTTGCTAAGATAAAAGTGAAGCAATTAGCACTAGCAAAACATCTAAAAGATTATGTAGATACTTTTTAATAATGGAGGTTTAATTATGAGTTGGAAATCATTTGTTTTAGGTGTAGGGGTCGGTCTTGTTGGAGGATATATTACGCGCGAAGTAATGACAGAGAAAATAGCAGCGTCACCTGAGAAGGCATTACAAAATGCGAAAGATGCCTTTAAGGAGAATGGGGAAATAAGTGGTTCATGGATTCATATGGAAAAAGAACCTTATCAAAAGGAAGAGTTAAATTATGAAGTGTATAAAGGCGGCATATCCAGATATACTGGTGAAGATGTAAAACAATATGAATTTGTTGCCGATGCAAAAACAGGTGTCATTATTGACGCTTATCCTATTTAATTTATTCCTAAATGAGCGCTGAGCCTCATCGACGCAGATGCGTTGATGGGCACAGGCATTCATTATTTATTTGGCTCTTTTAATTTCTGCGATGATTTCTTTCCCCTCTTGATCCCATTTAACCGCTCGATAAAAAGCATCATGATAAAAACTAAACCAAGCTTCTTTTTCTAATCCAATTTTCATCCACTTTTGTTTTGCAGAGATAGAATCCATCGGATAATCATCAAACGCCAATACCCATAGCACATTTTGATGCGCATGTGTTGGCATAATATCAGCCATATGTATAAGCAACTCTTCTTTTCCCTCAATGATAATGATGCTATGTCCATCACTATGGCCGCCTGTGTGAATCATTTGAACAGGTCCCATACTCCATTCTTTATCAAATGTTATTACTTGTTCTTGTATACTCTGCCAATTTTCCTTCCAATATGTATTACGTGAGCGAATATTCGGATTTCTCATTTCATCCCATTCGATTTGTGAACAAATAATCTTCGCGTTCGGAAATACAGAATGATAGGATTCTCCTTCTAATTTAGTCAAACCACAAGCATGATCAAAATGCATATGGGTCATAAGAACATAATCAATATCCGATGTTGTAAAACCTAGTTGCCTTAAGTCTTCCTCAATAAACGATTCTTCCCATGCACCGTAATTCCGCTTTTGTTTATCTGTAAACTTTCCAATCCCTAAACCGCTTTCAACTAATAGCAATTGATCATTCCATTGTATGAGGATTGGATCTGTTCGTAGCTCAATTTGGTTATTTTCATTACTAGGATACTTTTTGGACCATAATGGCTTCGGAACGACACCGAACATCGCTCCCCCATCTAGATGATTGACACCACCACGAAGCCAAGTTAATTTTATATCGTCTATTTGTAAAGTCTCCATTCTTTTCCCTCCCTTTCACACCATTAGTCTATCATATTTACGCAATATTAAGAAATCTAACATTAAACAGTCTTCCATTTAAAAAAGAAAAAACAAGTTCAGTTGAGCCGCTGGGTATAGTCACTAAAAAACTGTGAAGTAAGGAAAAGAAATAGCAATTCATCGTTCACATAGAAGCTCTCTTTCCGTGACTTCCGTTACAGGCTCGATATCTTACAATTTATCATTTTTCACCTTTATTCGACTTTGTACAGAACTCGTATTCTCTTTGAACACATACTCTTGTTATCCAGTCAACGCAATGAAACATGATTAGAGAAGCGAAAAAGGCCTTTATCACCAACACAACGTGACGATAAAGACCTATTACTATTTTCTGAGCCTTTCTTAGTGAAGTGGCATTTTCACCTTATCGATATTGCACTTCACATCGGAAAATACGACTACCTTTATTCGAGAACTTTTCTTCGTACTCTGTCATTATATTTCCTTCATAATCACTTTGGTGAAGGTCTAAGCTGACATATTTCAATATCATACCGTATTGAGAAAAACTCATTAAAGAATATTCGAAAAGACCTTGGTTATCTGTTTTAAAATGAATCTCTCCTTGAGGAGGAAGAATATCTTCATAAAGAGATAGGAATGTTTGATAAGTTAGTCTTCTTTTTGCATGTCGTTTTTTAGGCCACGGATCTGAGAAGTTTAAATAAATCCGATCAACTTCCCCTTTCTCAAATACCTCCCGTAACTCTGCTGCATCGATATTCATCAATTTTACATTCGGTAATTCTTCTTCAATAATAAGATCAAGCGCACTTACAATGACGCTCTCCGCTAATTCAATACCAATATAATTAACCTCAGGATTCTGTTTTGCCATTCCAGTAATAAAACGACCTTTTCCAGTACCAATTTCGATATGAAGTGGACGATTATTACCAAAGCACGCTTGCCACTTTCCTTTTTGTTCTTTTGGCTCTTGGATAATGTATTGTGGATAATTGGCAAGTTTTTCTCTCGCCCACGGTTTATTTCTTTGTCGCATAATTACACCTCTATATTCAATTCATCTTTCAAAAGATAACATGCAATGTAAAAGTGTGCAAGCTCCTTTATAAGGGTATCTTACTATGCAGTTTTTGAGATACTCACTACTTCCCATGGTGAAACCTCTTTTGTCATTACGGTTTTTTGTATGTATAAAAAACGAAAGGAATCACAATCTAGTTGTGATTCCATAAAAAGAAAAAGGGTGAGTAAAATGCCAATTAGTCAAAAAGACCAATTAACATTGCTGCAGGATCTATTAAGGAACCATCACACAGATGCCTGTGGCTCCAAATCAGAATGTGAACAAATTGCTAGGCTTGTACAATCCCTACAAAACCAAGAAACTATTCATCAAGATTTACTTCCTTTATTAAATGATGTTGATCAATATAGTAAAAACGGTATAGTATCATCTGACCTAAACGAGCATATTTCTTCTAGCAAAGAGGATCTCTCTCAATGGGTCGACACAATGAATCAACTAATATAATCTAAATGAAGCCTTCTTTCCAGCCCTTGGATTAGATTATTCATTTCCTGAAAACGGAATTTACTTTTATGCCATTGAATACTATCCAAGGCTTGGAACAATGCATACCACTTCATACGCAATCGCAAATCTTCCGTCAACACCATGCCATATAACTGAAGCCACTCACTCCATTGTTCATATGGAATATAGGCATATAATAATGTGCCTATATCTATAGCCGGGTCACCGATCATTGCTCCATCCCAATCTATTAAAAACAACTGATTATCCTCGGATAATAGCCAATTATTATGATTTACATCACAATGACACACAGTCGTTACATCCGTTTCAATCGCATTCACTGTGTCTTTTAAAAATGTTAGTGACTCAGCTACTAATGGAATTTCCAATAAGTCTTGATCCAATTCCGTTAATAGTGATTGTAATACTGTCTCTGGATGTATGGCCGATTTCCCTAACCTAGTTAACATGGCAAGCAATGGTTTTGATGAGTGAATCTTCTTTAGCAGCTTGGCTACGCGCTCGCTATTCATTTGCGATTGCCTAAGCTCACTACCACTCATCCATTGCTGAGCAGTAAATACATCTCCATTCTCCATCCTTTTCGTCCAAACAAGCTTCGGGACAATTCCTTCAGCAGAAAGCACGGCTAGAAAAGGAGAAGAATTCCTTTTTAAAAATAATCGCTGTTCATCATGTTGTGCATAATAGGCTTCTCCAGTTGCACCACCAGCCGGGATAATCCGCCAGTCATCCCCGAATAAATTTTCCAAAATAGTTCACCTGCAATTTACTACGCCATTTATGAATAGCTGTATTAAACAATTTCACACTTAAAGTTTCATCTGAAAATAAAAATAGCTATTGATACAAATTCAACAATAGCTATCTTTATAAATTTTATCTCTTTCAAGAGTTTTTAGCAAGTTACTTTTTCCTGAACAAAACAATAGCAGGAAAATGGAGGCAAAGTAATATTAGAATAGTTACCTAACGAATGAGGAGAGGCTTGATTTTGGGTGACAAATAATTGCCATTGCCCATATGGTAAGGAAATTTCATATTCCTTTTCAGTTGGATTAAAATAACATAATACATCCTCATTAAACTTATGATGTGAAAGTAAATACGCCAGTAGTGGTTTTTCAATATCTAGAAAATTTACCGCTTCATTAATTTGCTTCGTACTGGATAAACGTAAAATCGCATACTTTTTTCTGAAAGCAATTAATCCTTTTACATATTCAACATTCTCTTTATACTTACTCCTAGCCATCCAATCCAATTGATTCACACAATCAGGTGAACGATAACTATTCCCTTCACCGTTTTTTGTCCGAAAGAACTCTTGACCACTGTGCAAGAAAGGAATCCCTTGGGCAAGAAGAACCATCGCTGTTGCTAATCGATGTCTTAGTCTTTTACTTTCATCTGTGTCTTCAGGAAAACATATATGGATTTTATCCCACAAAGTATGATTATCATGTACTTCTACATAATTAACCGTCTGAAATGGTTCATTAAATATCCCTTGTTGACCAATGCTCCCCTTCAATACCGTTTTAGCTGTTTGATAATAATAGTGATTACCAAGTGCATATCCACAATCGTATAGATTAAATGTATTCCCTTTTATTCCATCTCTAAACTGATCATTGAATTGTGCAATGGCACCAAGCCTATCTTGATTATGAATATTCGCTTTCTCTTCTTTAGCGAGAGGTGTATTTAAGTCCCAACCTTCACCGATAACAAGGATTGTCGAATCAATACTATCTAACGTTTTCCGGATAAGTTTCATCGTTGTCACATCTAAAATACCCATTAAGTCAAATCGAAAACCATCAACCTTAAAAGTGTTGGTCCAATAAGTAATCGAATCAACAATAAAATTTCTTACCATATGCCTTTCAGATGCGATATCATTTCCGACACCTGTACCATTTGATGGAGTACCATTTAGATCATGTCTAAAATAATAGCCTGGAACAATTTTTTCAAAAGAGGAAGTTTCTCTTTCATACACATGATTATAGACAACATCTAAAATGACCCTTATACCATTTTGATGAATGACATCAATGAGTTCGATTAATTCATTTATTCTTGTATAAGGAGTGGCAGCATTAGAGGCATAGCTTCCTTGTGGCACATTAAAATGAAGAGGATTATATCCCCAATTATAACAATCGTCTGGTCTTGTCTCGTCAACTCCAGCAAAATGATTCAATGGTAAAAATTCGATATGTGTTATACCTAATTCTTTCATATAATTGAGTCCTGTAGAATCTCCTTTTACGTTAGTAGTGTTCTCTTCAACTATACCCTTATATAAGCCTTTGTGGCGGACACCGCTATTTGGATGAATGGTTAAATCCCGAATATGCGTTTCGTAAATAATGGCATCTGTCATCATTGAGAAGGATGGACGTGCTGTTTTTGGATGTTTAAATCGATTCTCATCAATAATGACACCTAATTGCCCATTCGGAGTAATTGCTTTTACATATGGGTCTACAGCTTCTCTCCAAACCCCGTTCACACATATGTGGTAGCAATAACTCCATTCATGTACATCCGTTGATACAGTAACCTGCCAAACGCCTTTTTGCTTCCTACTTAGTTCAATTATTTCTGAATCATCGCCATGCTGTAACTCTAATCGTAGGGCAGTTGCTGTTGGTGCCCATACTTTAAAAGTCGTTGCATGCGGTTGATATTCATATCCAAGAGGCCCTTCATATTTGAAGAGCTCATCAAATTCAGGTGTTCTTGTCACCGACCCAATATCGACCTCAATCACATCTCCGTGTTCACTTTCTATATAACCTATCGCCCCAAATGGAAAAGGATGAGGAAAAGAGCAATAGTATTTGCGAAAATCATTAATTTCTTCCATTCCTTCTATTACAAGCTCGTAACTTTCATCACGATGGATATAAGTAAAATACTTTGAATGGCCCTGGTGATAATCATAAGGAAGTAATAATGTGATTAAATCTAATCGATCTATATACGCATAAAATGCTTTCTTACTATCATTCATATTACTCCCCCATCCCTTCATTTAATTATTTTACTCTTTGCTAGATTGGAAATATCTCTTAGGTGTAACGGGAAGCCGCATGGAGATAGAAAGTCCAAGATGTGACATCACTTCTTTATACTTCCCTACTTTCCTTTGCAATGTGAGAATATTAATCAATTATGATAATGTCCACCCCTGTACTCGCCACAGTTACTAACGACATTTGCGGAAATTATATGTAACGCCAACAAAAAGTCTCAGGTTCTATTGCTGTCGGTTTATAAAACGATTCACTTTATAGGGAACTTGAGCATTAAACACAGCCCGTTATTTTTACAAATAGCGAGTAGAGTTATTTAATCCGCATATTCTCCCTATATCAAACTCTTCTTCATTATCTATATTATTCACCAGCGATTTAAGTGCTTGTTTAGCTGAATAGACTTTCAAAATACCTCTTGCCAAATTATTACCCGCTCTATATGGAAAAAGGCCAGATTAACAGCCGAGCTCTTATACCATCCATTATGTAGTTCATGAATGGTACAAACACTGCCTTACAAACCAATAACACTCTTTTATTCGGACCCTGTTACCTGACAACAGTATTTGGCTTGACTGTCTTACATTTGACTGAACGAGTGAAACACTCATTTAATTTCATTTTTTACGTATGGATAGACAATAATCGACTATTCATCATCCTTCCCCTATGTCACTCCATTCAGATCTTTCAAATGATATCCTTTCCGCATAAGTCAACAAGGCTTGTGCTGCTAATAACTGCTGACTTTTTAACGGTGCTTTTGTTTGTCTTTGATTTATGAACCAAGACGGATACTCTTTCCGGTCAATTAAAGTAGCATCAAAGGGAACTGATGGATAATCAATATATCCTTCTCGGCAAAGAACGACCTTTTGAACAGGTAAAGTGACATCATGTTTGTCCAAAATTTTCTTGACTACTGTGACTGTTCTGTTCAATGAGATCAATGGGTTTAAAATTTTCTGTTCATTTTCTTTTTTAGCTAACCAAAATCGGCCAGCACTTCCGGTATAAGCCGTTAATTCAGCACCGTCTAAAAAATGGAGACAGATTACTTCTGTCGGTGTGAGAATAATTGTATCAAGAGAAACCGGTGCTTGACCTAGCTTTAGTATCGGCTGAAAAAGGACAAGGAATGTATCTGGAAACCTTTGTAACAAGTATTTTAACTGTTCATTATAATAGTAACTTCTTGATAGAGACGATTCAGAAAACAAGGTTGAGCTTGCCCATTTTAATTGTGTACGAAATAATTGATCGAGGTACATTTGCTTAAGTTCCTTTGTTGAGGTAGGTCTCACATGATAGTCCGCGGTAAATGAAAATGACTCTTCATTATGATTCGTTTCCTCTTCAATCATTGTCTCTTTGTTTCTTTTTACAATATTGAGCAACTTATCCTTCAAGCGTGGTTTATGATATTGAGCTGGTTCTTTCTCTATGAGTTGGTACTCTTTTCCTTCTTCTTCAAAACGGGTCAACAACAGTTCCCATTGTTGTTTTTTTAATTTTACAAATCTAGATGGATATAAATAAATATTCTGCTCATATCGTGAAATACAATCGACAATTTTTATTAACTGCCCCACCCTACTACCCCCTTAACTTTTTAATGAAAATGTTGTTATTCTTTTATATTTCGGCTTACTCTCTGTATTTACTTCATAAAGACCCACTTCAGTAGCTTCAAATGATAATGGTGTTTCCATAATAGGCGGAAAATGTGTGAACTGATTTTCACCTTGCCACTTTTTAGCTAATGTAATATGTGGTGTGAAATTTCTTCTATCACGTGAGAAACCATACTTTTCACAGACTTGATTAACAATTGATTGAATCTCATGTAATTGCTTTTCTTTATGTATATCACACCATAGAATACGAGGGCGTTCCTTAAGCCCAAAAGTTTGAACACCTTCAAGATACAGCGTAAATGAGGAAATATTTTTTAAATCATTAACTATCACTCGGTTCATTTCGTCCAATACTTCTAATGAAGCACCCCCTAAGAAAGCAAGAGTAATGTGATAATCACATTCATGGACCCAATCTTTAAAGGGATAATCAGCCTCTACTGCCAGACATTTTTGCTTTATGATTAATTGTATATTTCTTGGAATACTAATCGCATAAAAGTAATGAGGATTTCTCTTTTCCATCATCTTTATCCTCCCAATTCCTTTTGATTATCTATATCTATTTTATCAGAACAGATAAGAATTTCAGTATTTTTCCATAGGTATGATGTCATGTTTGCCTTTAAGCAATTCCTTTATAACTGATAAGTTAAATATGATATAACTATAATAAAGAGTAAAGCATTGAAGAAAGGATGCGACTTGAATGAAGGTTGTTGAAAACTTAGCGCAACTAATAGGAGACACCCCTCTATTGAAATTAAATAAAATTGGACCTAAAAATGGGGCTACTATTTATGGGAAACTAGAGTTTTTTAATCCTAGCAAAAGCGTAAAGGATCGAGCAGCATATAATATGATTCTAAAAGCAGAGCAAGCAGGGTTATTAAAACCAGGGGCGACAATTATTGAACCTACAAGCGGAAATACAGGCATAGGTCTGGCTATGAATGCTGCCGCTAGAGGATATAAAAGTATACTCGTAATGCCCGATACGATGACGAAAGAAAGAATCAATTTATTAAAAGCGTACGGTGCAGAAGTTGTTCTCACACCAGGAGATGAAAAAATGCCTGGTTCAATTAGAAAAGCAAAAGAATTAGCTAAACAAATTCCTAATAGCTTTATCCCTATGCAATTTGAAAATAATGCTAACCCAGATGCGCATAGGCATTCAACTGCTATTGAAATTATTGATGGGATGAAACAAATAGGTAAGGATTTGTCTGCATTCGTTGCTACTGCAGGGACAGGGGGAACCATTACAGGAACCGGGGAAGTATTGAAAGATTATTATAAGGGACTCCAAGTCCATGTTGTAGAACCAAAAGGTTCGCCTGTGCTTTCCGGTGGAGAACCAGGAAAACATAAATTAGTAGGGACGAGTCCTGGCTTTATACCAGATATCTTAAACACAAATGTCTATGATGAAATACATCAAATCACAGACGAAGACGCCTATCAAACAACAAGAGACCTCGCACGAAAAGAGGGCATCCTTGTCGGGCCATCATCTGGAGCTGCTTGTTTCGCAGCGATACAGGTCGCTAAAGATTTCACACCAGATGATGTCGTTGTATTCATTGTTTGTGACACAGGTGAACGATATTTATCAAGTGATTTATTTAAAATTTGAATATAGAGCTAGAAAGCCGGACGAATGCTATCGTAGATTTGTCCGGCTTTTTTATTATTACACTCCTAAATTAAAAACCGATCCCCCGTTAACCAAGTTTACCAAGCTTTCACACCTCGTGTGTATCCAATTTGATTCCCTAATTTCCTATTTTAGTTTTCATTTGTGTCTTTCCTGCTAAATGACTTGCACGTTCGCATTGCTCGGCTTTCATCCCCATTCTCGCTTCTGAGTAATATGCAAACCACACATTTAATATGTACCTTGTGCTTCAAATGTGCCCTAAAGAAATCCTCCAATATTTCTTTCGCGTGTTCCCCGCTCATATGCGTTATGTTTAGAACACCAAAAAAAAAGGCCACTCGATTTATCGAATGGCCATTCTCTTATACTTCTGCACTCACTTGTTTTGAATGCCTATTGTCTTCCTCTTCTTCTAACTTACGTACTGCTTCCTCACTTGTATCTACTCGTTTTATAAATAATACGAGTATAAGTGCAACAATATTAATGGCAAGTGATACATAGAAGGCATATTGTATACCTGCTAGTAACGCTTGTTGAGTAACTGCAGCAGTTGTTGCTTCTGTCATTGTTGTAGGGTCTACACCTGTCATTAAGCTTTCTGCTTCAGATTGTGTGACACTATTCATAATCGTTACTAATATAGCTGTACCGATTGAACCCGAAACTTGTTGAGCTGTGTTATTTATTGCTGTTCCATGTGGATTTAAGCGATTTGGAATTTGGTTCATACCATTTGTCATAATTGGCATCATTACCATTGACATACCAAACATTCTCAACGCATAGATAATCACAATATGACTATAGGATGTATCGATTTGTAAATTAGCTAACATATAAGTTGAAATAGCTGTCACTATTAAACCAACAGCAGCTAACATACGCGGTCCAAATTTATCAAATAACTTACCAGTGATTGGTGACATAATTCCCATCACAATTGCTCCTGGAAGCATTAACAGACCAGAATCGAGCGGCGATATTCCACGAACACTCTGGACATATGCTGGAGTTAAGATCATACCTGAAAACATTGCGACCGCATTAACAATTGCAATCACTGATCCCAGTGCAAACATCGGATATTTATATACACGTAAATCTAATAGTGGTTTTTCCATTGTCATTTGACGAATAATAAAGAGAATAAGTGAAATGCCACCAACAATTAAAGTCGTTAGTACCCATGTATCTGTCCAACCATCAGCACTTGCAGAACTAAATCCATAAAGCAAGCCGCCGAAACCTAGACAAGATAGCACGACTGAAAAATAATCAAGTTGCACATTTTTATTTTGAGGCATAACGTTCTCTAATTTCCAAATAGATAGTAATAAGCTGATGATTGCTAATGGCAAAATCATCTCAAAAAGAACACGCCAATCGTGATATTGAACAATATACCCAGACAAAGTCGGACCAATGGCTGGTGCAGTAATCATAACTAACCCAAACACACCCATTGCCGTACCGCGTTTTTCACGAGGAAAACTAACAAGCATGACGTTCATTAATAAAGGCCCCATAACGGATGCACCTGCAGCCTGAACCATGCGACCTGCTAATAACATACCAAAGTTTGGTGCAAATGCAGCCATCGCTGTACCAATTGTAAATACAGACATACAGAAAATATATAAGCTACGATTTTTAAAACGTGTTAGTAAGAATGCTGAAGCAGGAACAAGCACGCCACTAACTAGCATATACCCAGTTGCCAGCCACTGAACTGTAGAATAATTTTCTACATTTAAATCGACCATAATACTAGGCAATGCCACATTTAATAATGAATTATTTAAGAAAGACACAAACGCACCGACAAATAATATCGCAAGCATTAAATACGGAGGTTTTTGAGGTTGTAAACTTGAATCCATACTTTCTCATCCTTTTTATTTTTTTATTTCGAGTACTGAACCATTTTAAACCCAAAGTATAAATTGGTCAACATATTTATACTAAAAGTTCAATTGCATTGTATTTCTCTTCTTAAGAATCTATAATGAAAGCCATAAGGGTGGGGAATACACGATGAATAACAAGAAGAAGAAAGTGGCAGATGCAGCATTGAAACTGTTTCAAGAAAAGGGGATTCAACAAACATCTGTACAAGATATTATTGATTCAGCAAATATTTCCAAAGGGACATTCTACAATTATTTCGCCACAAAAAATGATTGTATCGCTGAGATATTAGAGGATTTGCGCTATGAAGCAAGTCAAAGAAGAATTGCACTACAAGTGGGGAAAGATACAAAAGATAGAGACGTCTTTATTGATCAAATCTCCCTTTTATACACACTGCAAGAAGCCAGTAATCTTCATCGATTGTTTGAAGCGATATTGCATTCAAATGAAAAGGATTTAAAAAAACTCGTTTTACAACATAGAGTGTACGATATGGAATGGTTAACTTTTAGAGTTATTGAGGTATTTGGAGAAGACACTAGAGATTACGCGTTTGAAGGAGTTGTCTTATTTACTGGAATGCTCCAACACCTTCTATTTGTGAAAAGAATTACGAACAATGTTTATGATTTAAAACAACTTATTGATGTGACACTATCTTATTTAGAGATGATTTTACAAACGATGAAATCTAGTGGCGTTTCTCTTCTCAATTATTCAGCTATTAATCAGCTAAGAACTCATATAAATAAACGGATTATCAAAATTGAAGAAATTTTTGAGTTTGCTCAGCAATTGCAAGAACAGCACCAATTTGATGAAGATCAACAAGATTTATTTGATGCGATATTAACAGAATTAAAAGCAGATCGAATTCGTAAACCTGTTCTGTTACCTTTACTCAAACCTTTCCAAACCTCACTAGACAAGACAGAGATCGAACTACAAGCTCATACGTTTACAAATTTGATTTGGTACTATTTACAAACAAAATAAAAACAGCTTGGACAGTTTTGCTTTTATCTAAAATAACCACGAGCCAAATGAATTTGGTTCGTGGTTATTCATTTCCTATTAGCTATTTGCTTTTGCTAACTTTGGCCAGAAGACAATTGGTACTAAAATGAATGAAATCAATCCACCAACTATACTTAAAGTAGCATAACTAGAATGAGCAACAACCATGCCCGAAAGCAACCCACCGGTCGCACCAGATAGGGCAATAAACACATCGACTTTTCCCTGAATGTGAGCTCTGTTTTCATTGGTTGTTCCATCAACAATTAATGTCGTTCCACTGATTAAACCGAAGTTCCAGCCTAACCCTAATAAAGCTAAAGCTAAGATTAATCCAAATAAAGAATCCTCAGGCACACTAGCAGCGGTAATTCCAGATAACAATAATGTAACACCTGCAGCAATAGCAATAAAATATCTACCTAATCGATCAACTAGAACACCTGTAAATAGAGATGGTAAATACATCGCACCAATATGAACGCCAATTACCACTCCGATTGCTTGTAGTGTATGACCATGATGAAGCATATGAACAGGGGTCATCGTCATAATCGCTACCATAATTAACTGTGTTAAAATCATAACTGTTGCCCCAACAACGATATGATATTTATTTACATTTTTGGTAGCAATAACGGAATTACTCATTTGTTTTTCTTCTTCAGCTACCCATTGCTTCGCTAAGATAAATGGATCTGGGCGTAATAAAATAAACAATACAATCCCAGCAGCTATGTATGCAAGGGCAGATAATAAAAACGGGCCAGCTAAAGGAGGAATGGTTAATCGGCCTGCCACCTCCCCCATAATATTAACTAGATTGGGCCCTAATACTGCTCCAAATGTGGTCATAACCATTGTTAAACTAATTGCTTTTCCTCTTTGATTCTCATTAGCCAAATCACTGCCGGCATATCTCGCTTGTAAATTGGTTGCCGTACCTGCTCCATAAAGGAATAAGAAAAAGAATAATAGAAAAATATTCTGTAATATAGCTGCCAAAACAACCCCTAATGCTCCTAGTCCACCAACAATAAAACCTATAGTAAGCCCAATTCTTCTGCCATAATATTGAGAAGTTTTCCCTACTATAAAAGCAGTAACTGCTGATCCAATCGTGAATAAAGCTGTTGGCAAGCCTGCATATGAAGGCGTTCCTAATATATCCTCTGCTAATAACGCTCCTACCGTAATGCCTGCAGCCAAACCTGCTCCACCAAACAACTGAGAAATACTTACAACCGTTAAAGTTCTTTTATATAATCTCTCTCTTTCACTCTCACTATAACTCGATTGAATCGGTTCTCCCATTTCTTCCCCTCACTTTGTTAAATTTTATATTTCTTGATTTTGAAGTTTTCTTCGTATTGTATCCTTAATAAACTGACGGCAGCTTTCAGATAAAAGTGACTTATTCGGATGAATCATATCACCATATATGTTATTCCCTAGAATTCTCACTTCTCCTGCAAATGGTTTATCGGATCGTGCATCGTACCCTTGTAGGACAATATAAATAGATTGTCCCCTCCTCGCAAAATCAATGATAGATACTTGATGTTCACTCAATTTTACTCCATCCCCTCTGGTTACAACCGTTATTGACTAGTTTACTCTATTTCTGGCACATGTGAGCAATGATTTGATTATCATTCAACTAGTATAAGCTTTCATAACACCTTAAGGTATTCAACTATTTATTAATCATCAGGCATAATAAGTAATACAAGAGAGGGGTTGATTTTATAAAGGAGTTTTTAAAATAGACCTATTACCGGCGTTTGGATGGCACTAATCGTCTATACTGTATCTAACAGATAAGAGAAGATAATGATGATTTGATTAATGAAATTGAGAGTACAACTATTTCAAAAACAATACATCATAATCATTGAAGAAATTCTCTATAAAACAACTACGTATGATAGAAAGGATGATACATGTAGTTAAATTTACTATTGAACGCAAAAAACAGAGACACCATTAGATGACGTCTCTGCTTTCCTACTTAGTCATTATACTTGCGACCGATTCCAAAATCTGTGAGCGGACAAAGCATCAATTATTTGTTTCGCAAAATCATTACCTGATTGTTCTTCTAGTAAAATGCCTTCTTCACTAGGATAATCTAAATCTTTAATCCAATAGATGGCATCACCAGTAGCAGCGATTGGTTTGAAGTGTTGGTATGCTTCATCTATAAACAGCAATGCATCATGCTTAAAGGTTGCATCAACTTCATCACTACCAATAAGATACACACCATCAAATACCACTGAACTGTCACTAGCAAATGTATGTTTTGCTTGTAACTCTACTCCTCCACTCCCTCTAATTGTGCCAAGACGGTCACTTACAATACATGGGTTCACACCAGCTTCTTGCAAATCATTGATGATTGACTTTGCTTTTTCACCTTCAAATCCATCCGTAACAATGATTGCTAGTTTACGTGTAGCTGCTGAAAAGATTGTGTTTTGTTGACTTAGTGCAGGTGATGATTTCGCTGTAGTTGTCTCATTATTATTTTCAACTGCATCAACACCCACTTTTTCAGCAATGCGATTAGCAAGATCACTATTTACGTGACTAAACATTTCGACTACACGCTCTTTTACAGCATGGCTTTCCACTTTACTCAATTCGAATTGAAAAGCACTAATCGTATGTTCTTTTTCTATATCGCTCAAGCTATTCCAGTACAGTGTAGCTTGACTAAAGTGATCTTCAAAACTATCACTTCGTTCTCTAATTTTCCTACCTTCTACTTTTTCTTGATAGTGAGCATAACCACCTTCAGATTCTTCAACCGTATTCGGCGAACCATTTGCTAAGGTATTATTATGATAAGCAGCTTGTCCTGTATTAATCGTTTGGCGACCATAACCATCTCTTTGATTATTGTGGAAAGGGCAAACAGGTCTATTAATAGGTAGCTCATGGAAATTTGGACCACCTAAACGAATGAGTTGGGTATCTGTATAGGAAAACAATCTTGCTTGTAATAATGGATCATTCGTAAAATCAATACCAGGTACTACATTCCCAACCTGGAAGGCTACTTGTTCTGTTTCAGCAAACACATTGTCTACATTGCGATTCAGTGTCATTTTACCAATTTTACGAACCGGAATTTCTTCTTCTGGCCAAATCTTCGTTGGATCCAGAATATCAAAATCAAACGAAAATTCATCCTTCTCTTCTAAAATTTGCACACCAAGTTCGTATTCAGCATAGTCGCCTGCTTCGATAGACTCCCATAAATCACGGCGATTGAAATCAGGGTCTTTTCCTCCTAACTTTTGTGCCTCGTCCCAAACAAGAGAATGTGTGCCTAATACTGGTTTCCAGTGAAACTTAACAAAGTGACCTTCGCCTTTATCATTAACCAATCTAAATGTATGAACACCGAATCCTTCCATTGTACGATAACTTCGCGGAATACCACGGTCACTCATCACCCACATCACCATATGGGCAGATTCCTGATTTTGCGAAACCCAATCCCAAAAAGTATCATGTGCAGAAGCAGCTTGTGGCATTTCATTATGCGGTTCAGGTTTCACTGCGTGAATTAAATCAGGAAATTTAATACCATCTTGGATGAAAAACACAGGAATATTATTACCTACTAAATCATAATTTCCTTCTTCTGTATAAAATTTCGTTGCAAATCCCCTCGCATCTCTCGGCGTATCAAGTGAACCACGCGAACCAACAACTGTTGAAAATCTGACAAAAACAGGCGTTGTCGTATGAGGATTAGTTAAAAATTTCGCTTTCGTGAAAGCCTTCATTGAATCATCATAAACTTGAAACTCACCGTGAGCGCCAAACCCCCTTGCATGAACAACACGTTCAGGAATTCTTTCATGGTCAAAATGTGTTAACTTCTCACGTAAATGGAAATCCTCTAGTAATGTTGGACCTCTTGTACCAGCTTTTAAAGAATGATCATCTTCTGAAAGTTTTACTCCACCGTTTGTTGTTAAGTCTTTATCCTTATTGTCATTACTTCTAAAATTTTCAAGTTGTTTGTCTTTATCATTTTTAGACATAGTGATTCTCTCCTTTTATTATGTAATTATTTTTAAGGAATAGTTGTTTCTATTTACCCTCCCTATTCTTTCTAAAACAAAAATAATCATTTTTTTTAAATAATAATTATAAAAAAGAGGGAATCAACACATTGATCATTTTAATGCCAACGCCTATATACAGGTTTCTTTTATGACATACTAGCGTTTTATCATTAAAAAAAAGCACCCTATGATGGATGCTTTTCTTCGTGCATTTGTAATGATCTTTGAAGATGAATCATGTCATTTTTCAAGTTAGATAAACCTTGCATTTTAGGAAAAGACAAATTTGCTGGAGCGTGCTCTCTGTACGCTGCATTAGCTAAAGATTCATAAGAATACAAGAGTTGCGCTAAAGCCTCATCAGATAATTTCACCTGCTGCTCTTTTTCTTCTGCTGTTTTTTCAAGAAAATAGGTGATTTGCTCTAACCAAAAAACAACTGGCCAATAATAGGTTAATGCGCTGCGATCGATTGGGATTTCACCAGCTGCTGTATTATATACAGTCTTTAAGCCTTGAATATTTGTTTTCAATTTAGATAGTTCTCTTTCTGATACATGACCATCTTTTGTATGGTTTGAAAACATTGTAAACATGAGCTGAGCTTGACTACGAATTGTTTTTGAAATGAGGTGGGGTAGCCTACTAGAGGCTGAGCTCCTCCCAATAATTAAAACACCTAATAAACCAATGATGCTACCTATAAAAACATCAATTATTCTTGCTTGTGCGAAATAAGTAAAAGCAAAATCACCTGGGGTTACTGTTTCTGCCATCATCAACGCATTAGGTGTAAAAAAGATTGCTGCTAATCCATAGTTTTTCACAATAAATAATTCTGTAATAAAGGTAAGTAAAAAGATTAATATGGCTATGACAAGTCCTGTAGGGTGAAAACTAAGTATAAAGCTAGCGATTAAGATCCCCACTATTGTTCCAATTCCACGTTGAATTGCACGATGATAAGTGGCAACGACTGTTGCTCCAGACATGACAGCTACACAAGAAAGAGGAACCCAAAATGAACGTTCAAAATGAAATTGGTAAGCGATAATTCCTGCAATGATCGTCATAATTCCAATTCTCATAGCAGACAGTAATACAATCGAGTTCTTATCAAATGAATGAAGTAAAGCTTTTCTAACAGTGGGTTTAGAAATTTCTATTTCTTCTTTCACATGAGAAGATATATCTTCTGTATCCCAATCGAGGCGTTTAATAATTGCATATAATTGTTTATACTTGGCGTGCCAGCCTCTTACTTCATCTTCTTCGATTTCAATTATATCCAATCTGCTTTTATCAACTGAATTCGATAAAACTTGAAGCTGTTCTATTAATTTTTGTGGTGGCGCTGTTTTCTCGTTTAAAAAGTTTTTAATCACCTCTAGAAAAATGCGATTCAAATGATCATTTAACACATATAAACGATCATATCTCTTCTGCCTTCTAAGAGGTAAGTAGCCAGCAATTAAGATATCCTCGACTTCATTTAAGGAGGACATCACTTTATACCTCTGTTCATCAAACTGCTCTGTACCAATACTTTTTATCAAAATGATTAATTCATTATAAGCCCTCTTAACAACATCTGTTTCAGGTCCAAAAGGATTCACAAACCATCCTGCCATCGCAATCACCCATGAAAGTGCACCACCTAAAAACACAAACCCAGCACGCTGAAACGCTAGCTCAGGCTCTGTAGGCATTCCAGAAGTCATCGCGAACACTAATACAAAAAAGATCGCACTTGGCCCAGTAAACCGTAACGCTCCAAAGACAAACGTGGCCATTGCAGCAATTATACCCATAATGATTGCAACAGCAAGTGGAAACGGTGCAGCAATTGTCCCTAAGAAGGAGGATAAAGTAATACCTATGACAACGAAAAATAGTTTTTTTGCTCTTTGGGCATAAGGGATATTAAATACATAAAGATAGGTAAACCCCCCCATACCTGTTAATAAACCATACTCTAGCTCTCCAAACAGGATACCAATAATAACCGGAAGACCTGCAGCTAATCCAGCTAGAAAAGCCTTTACCCATGGAAAAGGTTTTTTGTTCACCTTTAGAGCTTGTTGAAGAAGTGAAAAATTTCCTTTTTCTGTATATCCACTCATTTATATAACCTCACTTACAACCTTAAAATTAAAACAATAAAGAGCATCTATTCACACTAGATGCCCATGTTCTATATAGAACGTAAATAAATTCCTATAAAAGGTAATTTTCTCACCTATTTATTAGTATATCATATTGCCAAAATACTTATGTGGCAACCCTCATGGTACATTTTCACTTTACTATTTGTATGAATATTTCGTATAATTTTATTGATTGTAGCAAGAGTAAGGAGTGTGGTTGCTGTTGAAAGTATACCAAGCGTTGTTAGCTGATGTAGATGATATTCTTACTTTGCAGAAAGGGATCGTTGAAGAAAATCGTTTTTTCATTACTACAAACGAAGAATTTTTAGCAAATATAGCTGAAGAAAGAAAGAAATTAGCTGCAATCATCACACATAGCAAAAAACACGCGGTTGTCTTTGTCGCTAAGTCTGATCAAAGAGTCGTTGGATGTATAATATTTCGCTCATCATCCATATCCCGACTAGCTCATCATGGTAGTTTTAGTATATATGTTGACTCAAGCTATCGTAAAAAGGGCATTGGCATGCAATTATTGCAAACACTGATTAAATGGGCTGAGGGACATCCTGTCATTGAAAAATTATGCTTAGGAGTGTTTTCTACTAATTACCCCGCTATCCATCTTTATAAAAAAATGGGCTTTGTGGAAGAAGGACGAAAAATAAAAGATATTAAGCTTAGTCATGATGTATATGTTGACGATGTTTTAATGTACAAGATGGTTTAAAAAATATTACGAGGTGATTCCGTTGATCAGACGTCATACTGTTCTTATGAATCAATTACACACGTATCGTGAGGAAGTGCTATCAATCCTCAAGGATGTATCTGCAGAACAAGCAGAAATCATTCCTTTCGGTTTCCGCAATAACATCAGATGGCATATGGGGCATATTTACCTTGATCAGTACTTATGGATACAATCGTTAACAAGGGAGGTCATCATAGACTTATCAGCCTATCATTCGTTCTTTGGTTTCGGTACAACCCCAACTGATTTCAATGAATGCACACCTTCTTATGAAGATCTAATCAGATTACTTCGTGACCAACCGACAGTTATTGAACATCATTATGGTGATTTCTTAAATCGCGAATATCAGCCTATTGATATGGGTATGTGCACCATTGAGGATGTCCTCATCAGAACCATCTTTCACGAGGGAATCCACATGCAAACAATCAATATGATTAACCGTTTAATTAAGGAAGGTTCCTATGATCAATATTCGAAAAATTAAGCAGAAAGATAACTTACAGATTGCAGCAATTATAAAAGAAGCATTAGAGTCAGCCAATTTAGCTATTTCAGGAACGGCTTATTACGATCCTCAATTAGATTCGCTCCATCAATACTATGAAGAAACCCCAGGCTCAGCCTATTGGATTGTTGAAATGGAAAAAGAAATCATTGGAGGTATCGGCATTGCTCCTTTTGACTTAGACGAAGGAATATGTGAATTACAAAAACTATATGTTTCACCTAAAGCTAAAGGACTGGGCTTATCCAAAAAGTTAATGGATACTGCACTCACATTCGCAAAACAACATTATCAGTATTGTTATTTAGAAACACACAATACACTAACAATTGCGGATCGCCTATATCAATCATATGGGTTTGAATTACTTCATGAGCCACTAAAAGGATCAGAACATTCCGCTATGGATCGTTGGTACATAAAACCACTGTAAATGAAAAAACGAACAAATTGTTCGTTTTTTCTATTTCACCAAACTAACCATCTTTTTCATTCTTAAACCCATCTCTTATAAAGTAATAAATACTATGTGTAATCTTTATATCGTGAAGAATGATAAGCAAAACAAGTGTGACTGGACCAATAAATAAGCCAAATGCTCCGAATAATTGGAGACCAACAAAAAGAGAGATTAACACAGCAACCGGATTTAAATCCATGCTGCTCGATAAAACTTTGGGCTCTAACAATTGTCTTACGACTAATGTCACGCCATAAACAATGGCAATGCCAACCCCAAGTCTGACATCTCCTGTAATGAGTAGATAAACACTCCAAGGAATGAGGATTGTCCCTGTGCCTAAATAAGGTAGAAGTTCTGCGATACCTATAATAACCGCTAGTGTAAATATATTTTCTACTCGCAAAATAGCAAGACCAATGAAGACAATAATTCCTGTTGCGATCATTAGAATAAACTGCGCTCGTATAAAACCAAACAGTCGGTTTCTTATGGCAAAGTTAAACTCTTTTGCCTTCACTCTCATACGAAAAGGGAGAATTCTCCTAAAAAAACTTCTATATTGTCCCCAATCTTTTCCCATAAAGTAAATGCTTAATAAGAAAAAAATAAAGGCAACAAAAAAAGTAGGCAAGCTGAGTAGCAACTGAGATAACCAATCAACAACTCCTTGACCAATATCTCCTAAAATAGAACCAACCTGTGAACCAAGTTCCATTATTCCTTGCTTCATTGCCTGATTATTACCCGAACCAATTGAGTTAAATAACCCTGACGCATCTTGCCAAAAAGGTAAAATAACCGTATTAAAAAAGTGTTGCACATTAATAGAAGCGCCCTCTATCCAGTTAGGGATTTGCAAGAAAAAGGTTTTAAAATTGGCGATTAGTAAGAACAGTAGGCCAGTAATCATACCGCATATAACAAGAACACCGCCTAACAAGCCAACGAAGCTTGCCCATCCTGAAGAAAAGCGTAATTTACTTTGTAATAACCGAACAAGGGGCTGTAAAAACCAGGCAAATAAGGCAGCCAACCAGAAAGGATAGGTAAGGGTGAATGTTTTTATGACGAACCAGCCGACCAACACCAAAGTGAGTATAAGCACGCCAGCTCGTACAATCATCCAAGCATGACTTCTTTTCATAAAACATCCTCTTTTCATCAATTCTTCTGTTTATTTCATGTCATAATTATATACTAGTCCTCTGAAAGAACAAAAAGTCTACACTCGAAAATCATGAAAAATTTGGTACGATTTTTTGAAAAGTGCTGGATATTTAGAGATATTAAAGTTGGTAATTTTACAATAATGTCCTTGAAAGTGGAAATTTGCTTGAGCATCCTATGCAGCTAAAGAAGCAGCTCCACGCCCGGTTTTTTCATACTCATGAAGACGATTAATGATTTGTGTGCAATCAAAAAGTATTAAATATAGCTGACTTTATTCATGAAAAGGCCTGCTAGTAATAAAAGAGCACCTCCACTTGTTAGATACCGTCTAACAAGTGGGGTGCAGTTTTTGATATTACTTATCGTTAGAAAGAATTCTATCTTCCCTTTATATTGATAATCATTACACTGTCGTTGTTAATCTTCCGCATTCGCTTTCAATCGCTGCATCAAATAATCCTTGAATTCTCTTCGTTAAAACGCCAGGTACACCTTCACCTACTAGTTTTTCATTTATTTGAATAATAGGTGTAATTTCTGAAGTTGTGCTAGATAAAAATACTTCATCCGCTGTATTTAAATCATTTAACGAGAACGGCTCTTCCACTACCGGAATACCATCCTTTTCACAAACCTCAATCATTTTACGACGAGTGATGCCATTTAAAATCAGATTGGAAGCAGGATGTGTGTAAAGTGTTCCATCTTTAATAATAGAAATGTTAGATGAGCTACCTTCTGTTACAACTTCGCCACGATGTTGAATCGCTTCATAACATCCTTTTGACACAGCCTCTTGTTTAGCCATGACATTACCAAGTAAATTTAAGCTTTTAATATCGCAAAGTAACCAGCGAATATCTTCTTTTAATATGGCTTTGACACCATTTTCTAAATTCGCAAGCGGACGCGCTACTTCCTTCGTATAAGCCACAAATGAATGAGCTACATCAGAAGTAGGGTATGGATGATTACGTGGAGCTACTCCTCTTGAGAATTGCATATAAATCGTTCCATGCTCTAATGAATTTTTTGTTATTAATTGTGTTAACAGCTCTTTCATTTCATTAACAGTATAAGTTAACTCCATGCCAATTTTTTTTGCGCTTAAAATAATTCGCTCCAAATGTTCTGTCGCTGTAAACATCTTGCTATTATAGACGCGAATGACTTCATACACTCCGTCACCAAATTGGTAGCCACGGTCTTCAATATCAACATTTGCTTCCGATCTTTCAATGATATTGCCATTAAAAATGACATAATTCATGATAGAGCATCTCCTTCAACGATTTCATTTTTCCTTTAAAGTGCTAAACTTCAACGCTATCTTACCAAGGAAAACAGCATTTATCAATAGATTATTTTGTTAATTCGTATATTGCTTCTGCATAGATGGCCGTTGCTTTCAATAAATCTTCAATATACATATATTCATCTTTTTGATGGGCTACATCTTCTCTCCCAGGGAATAACGCACCAAAAGCTACTCCAGCTTTTAATGAACGCGCATAGGTTCCTCCACCTATCGAAAGTAATTCAGCTTCTTCCCCAGTCTGTTCTGTATACACTTTTTTTAATGTTTGAATGAGGAAAGAGTCACCATCTACGTGATGTGGTCTTGAATCATCTAGGTTTTCAAATAGCATCCCCAATGTTTGAGCTTTTTGTTCAATTTTCTTCAATGTAGATTCAATATCAGTAGTAACTGGATATCTCATATTTAAACCCAATCTACCTCCAGTTTGTTGCTTGTAATAGATTTTACCTACATTGATTGTCAAGTCTCCCGTGATATCGTCCGAGAAGGCAATACCTAACTGATTACCTCTAGAATCATTAGCAAAATGCTTCGCTATGAAACCGATAAATTGGTCTGCTTGTTGATCTAGCTTTAAACTTGAGAGAAAATCTGCTAATAATAGTCCGGCGTTTTTACCCAAATTCGGCTCCATCCCATGTGCAGATACACCTTCAAGCTCAAGAATAAGTTCACCATTGTCCATATAATATTTACCTTGAAGTTCTTTTTCCTTTAAAAAGTCAACATACATTTGTACAACTTCAGTTGGCTCATATTGAACCATAAGTGATGCTTTAGCAAAATCAGGAACCATATTGTATCTTTTACCTGACTGGAGTGAGAGCACTTTTACTTGTGAGGAAGCGACGCCACGAATAATTTCTTTTTGCACAAGGTCAAAGTCAGCAATGCCCTTTTCTGCATAAATAATAGGAAAATCTGCATCTGGGGCAAAACCTAAAGTTGGCATTTCTTCTACTTCAAAGTATCGGTCCACACAACGCCATTCACTCTCTTCATCCGTACCAATAATCATCCTTACACGTTTGTTCATATCCAGGCCTAACTCTTTGACAATTTTCATTGCGTAATACGCAGCCATTGTTGGTCCTTTATCATCAATCGCTCCACGAGCAAAGATTTTACCATCTCTTATTTCGGCAGCATAAGGATCACTGGACCAGCCATCTCCCTCAGGAACAACATCGACATGACAAAGTATGCCGAGTAACTCTTCACCTTGTCCAAACTCTAGGTGACCAGCAAGATTCTCAACATTTTTTGCTATAAATCCATCGGTTTCACCTAAGTTCAATAGATAGGTTAACGCTTCTTTTACCTCTTTACCGAGCGGCGCATCAGATGTGGCATTTTCCTCATCTAGCACACTTTTAATTTGCAATAACTTTTGTGTATCTTTAATTAAGTCGTCCTTCCTTTTCATAACTTCTTCTTGCCAATTAATATCACCCAATGTAAAAACCTCCTGCTATATGTAATCAACATCCTTCTCTTTTAAAAGGATTAATAAAGTAAGTGCTTTCATGGTTATTATAACACTACCCTTAAAAATATAACGATATGTACGGTATGTTTCTATTTCAAAGTCTACATCTTATATTCATTATTGATCATTTCTTTAATAAACGTTAAAAGTCCGAACAACACATCACATTGTTCGGACTTTCTTATCTTTCTTGTTCACTACTGGATAAGACCTTTCTCTTTTAAATATTCTTCTGCTACTTCTTTGGCACTTTTCCCATCAACATTCACTGCATAGTTCATTTTTCTCATCTCATCGTCTGTTATCTTCCCTGCCAACTGGTTGAGAGGATCAACAATTTCCGGATATTTCTCAATTGTT
Source organism: Cytobacillus kochii (assembly GCF_044790165.1). NCBI lineage: Bacteria > Bacillati > Bacillota > Bacilli > Caryophanales > Bacillaceae > Cytobacillus > Cytobacillus kochii. The sequence goes on from NZ_CP085254.1 coordinate 3,548,632, forward strand.
TCTTGTCTCAATAACGGTGCACCTTGATAAGGAGGAAATAGTGATTGATCATCTTCTAGAACAGTTAGTCCATACTCTTCTAACTCAGAATCAGTTGAGTAGGCATCAACAAGATTGATTTCACCATTTTCCAAAGCGGTATACCTTAATTTAGGCTCCATTGTCACCACTTCAGAAAAACTTAAGCCATACAACTCCTGAATACCGATGTAACCATCTTCACGATCAGAGAATTCGAGTGTAAATCCTGGTTTCATCATGCTTTCAATTGCTTTTAAGTCGGATATTGTTTGAAGTTCATGTTCTTCGGCAAATTCATTAAGCACAGCTAATGCATAGGTATTATTATATTCCATTGGTTCTAATAGAACTAAATCGAATTCCTCTTGAATTCCTTCTTTCGCTTGTTCATAGACGGCTGTTTGGTCTGTGCTTACTGCTTCTTCCTTTAAAAACTCAGCAATCACTGTACCAGTGAATTCAGGATAAATATCAATACTACCGGATGTTAAAGCTTTAAATACAAAAGAAGTCTTACCCAGTCCTGGCTGGAGCTCAACCGTTAAGTCTGTTTCTTCTTCAATCAATAATTTATACATATTGATAAGAATCTCAGGTTCTGATCCAAGTTTTCCGGCAATCTTCAAGTCTTTCTCTTGTTGAAAGATATAAGGAGACACCGTTACAAACAAGGCAATTATAGCTCCAATACTGACACCTACCAGCGCTTTCTTAAATGATAATTTCTGGAACCTTCTTAAAATAAAATCAAATAAAATAGCTAAAAGGGCCGCTGGAATAGCGCCAATCACAATTAGTGTAGAATCATTGCGGTCAATCCCTAGTAAAATAATATCTCCTAGGCCTCCTGCACCTATAAGTGCTGCTAGAGTTGCCGTTCCTATAATTAGAACCATACCTGTACGGATTCCAGCCATAATGACAGGTAGCGCTAGAGGGAGTTCAACTTTCATCAACCGTTGTGCAGATTTCATTCCCATCGCACTGGCCGCCTCTTTTAAGGCTGGATCAACTTCTTTAATTCCTGTATATGTATTTCGTAAGATTGGTAAAAGAGCATAGGCAACTAAAGCAATAATAGCTGGGATTTTACCAATACCTAATAAGGGAATTAATAAGCCAAGTAAAGCTAATGAAGGGATTGTTTGAATAACTGCCGCAATGCCAAGAATGGGTTCTGCTACCTTTTCATTCCTCGTTAAGATAACCCCTAGTGGGATTGCAATAATCACGGCAAATAATAAACTAATAAATGAAATTTGCATATGCTCAATTAATGCATTGAGCAATTGGTCTTGTCTCTCTGATAAAACGTTAATAAGTTCATTCATACTCTCCACCCACATCTTTCGCTTGAGTGGCTAAAAACTGAATGACACTCTCCCTTGTAATCATCCCAACGATAACACCATCTTCTTCCACTGCTATTTTTTCATGTGTGACCAGTTGATCTAGCACTTGCTCTTTACTTATGTTTGTCGTTACTGTTTCAGTGATTGATACATCGCTCGTATCAAAAGGAATCATCACATGATTAATGGCAAATCGATCAACTGTTTGGTCAGTTGAAGTGATGAACTCTTCAACAAATTGACTTTCAGGTTGATACCTCAGCTCTTCGGGTGTACCAATTTGGACCATTTTTCCTTCATTCATAATAGCAATGCGATCACCTAGCTTTAGCGCTTCTTTCATATCATGTGTCACAAAGACAATTGTTTTATTTATATTTCTCTTCATTAACAATAAATCATCTTGTAGCTTCACTCTCGTAATCGGATCAAGCGCACTAAATGGTTCGTCCATTAATATCACTTCAGGATTGGCAGCTAAAGCACGGGCGACACCTACTCTTTGTTGCTGACCACCAGATAGCTCAGCTGGCTTTCGGTTACGATACGTACCTGCATCCAATCCCACTAAGTCTAATAATTCTGTCACACGTTGATGAATTTTACTTTTATTCCATTTTTTTAATTCTGGTACAATGGCTATATTCTCTTCTACTGTCATATGCGGAAAGAGAGCTATCTGTTGCAACACATAGCCGATGTCATAACGTAAATCATGAAGAGCATAATCACTAATATTCCTTTCATTTATTGTAATTGATCCACCACTCGTTTCTTCTAAGCGGTTAATCATCTTTAGTGTTGTTGTTTTACCACAGCCGCTTGGACCTATTAATACAAATAGTTCTCCTTTTTCTATGGAGAAATCCAAAGAAGTGACGACTTCTTTTTCTCCAAAAGCCTTAGACACACCAGCAAATGTAATCATGAGTTTCCTCCAACTAGATAATTTCAATCTATAATAACTTCCCTAACATTTCATTCTTTAAACCAATAAAAAAGTTTTTCTTTTATTTTTTTGAATATTTAGAACATAAAACAGGCTCCTTTAGCCATATATATGATGTTAAAAAGAATGGAGGATGCTTTTGTATATTTAGAAGGAAAAAGAGAAAAATAATGTAAAATCATGCAAGTGACTAGAAATTATCTGAAAATAGGTTTACAATATTAATAATTAGTATGACATCTTGATTATTTCTTCTGTTAAACCAAAAAAGGAGTTGTCTCGGGAAAAAGAAGACTACATATAACTGAAAGGACATGTTTCTTAACTGAAACTGTCGGTTGCAGGCACTTGCCATGGGTTTATAAATTGGATAGGGAGTGGTTTTTTGAAACCTTCGACTAACCGGATGTTAAACCGTATCAAATCCGTTTATATGTTTATTCGGAAAAACGGAACTGTAACAACTCAGGAGCTTGTAGAGGAATTCGGTATCACTCCTCGTACGATACAGCGAGATTTAAATGTTTTAGCTTATAATGACTTGGTGAAAAGTCCAAGCCGAGGAAAATGGACTATTACACAAAAGAAAGTGAAGATGTCATCATAAGAAAATGACAAGCGAAAAAAAGAAGCTCTTATTCAGGCTTCTTTTTTTGTTACAAAGTATATTTAGTACTTACATTTCATTACTTGGATCATAAGATAATAATTCTTCTAATTCTTCATCCGTTAATTCTCGATATTCTCCTAACGCAAGAGAATCATCAAGTTGAAGCGGACCCATTGTAAGCCTTTTTAAATAAATCACCTTTTTATTTACTGCCTCAAACATGCGTTTGACTTGATGAAATTTCCCTTCTGTAATCGTTAAATGAATTTCAGAGTTTGTCTCACTTTTTAATATTTCTAGTTTTGCTGGCTTCGTTTCATAACCATCATCAAGCTTCACACCTTTAGAAAAGGTATGAATATCTGCCTCTGTTACTCTATCATTAATAATGGCATAATATGTTTTTGGCACATGTTTTTTTGGTGACAATAACTGATGACTAAGCTTACCATCATTCGTTATTAGTAATAGTCCCTCTGTATCCTTATCCAGTCTACCTACAGGAAATGGAGAATAAACGATTTCTTCCATCTCTAATAGATCAATGACTGTTTGATGCATCGTATCTTCTGTGGCAGAAATTACCCCGTTAGGCTTATTCATCATTATATATATGTATTCTTTATACTCAATTATCTCCCCATGAATACCCACTTCGTCCTGTTTTGGATCAATATGTTGTTTAGCATCTTTAATCTGCGCCCCATTTACCTTTACTGCTCCTTGCTTTAATAATTGCTTTACTTCTTTTCTACTTCCATAACCTAAGTTTGCTAACATTTTATCTATTCTCATCTTACTTACTCCTTTTATATCATCGTTCCTACGCACATATTGCCTTTATCAACATAGACTAACATCATAGTTTATCGATAAAGGAGTGCAAGAAACATGTATTACTATCGTCAACAACCAACGTTTTTCCCTATTCCAGGCTTCCCGCCGAGCAATACCAACCGTAGAATAGAGCGGTTAGAAAATCAAGTACAACGCTTAGAGCAACAATTCGATCGTTTAGAAAGAAGATTAGAAAGAGTGGAACGGCGCATTGGTATTAGTAATCCGCCACCCTCTCCTCGCCCTTATTGAGGAAGGAGGAAAGATCAAGAGGAAGTTTTTCCTCTTTCTACATATCCTCTTTTTGTCAGTTACTCCTAGTTAACCCTAGTATATCATCTACCTAACATAATGTAACTTACACATACATCCTGATCATACACTCTTACTATTTGTGAGAGGACGTTTCTTTATTTCTTTGTTATCTCCATGCTTTTGTCTGTTTTCATTTAAATGACAAAGGGAACCTAATTTCTGTTGCCCATAGTGATGAGACGTGTGTTTTTTCTTGTTAACTAACATTTTCCTCACCTCTTCATTCAGTTTTATTAAATATTCTATGTAAGTCCTTTAATAAGTGATTAATACACAATAGAAACTGAAACAAGACTGCATGATTTCATCATGCAATCTTGTGCTTATTTTACTTCCTCCAAATAAATGATAATGTCTTCTTTATCAATAGAAGGTGAATCCTTTAAGGTCTTAAAAGCGATCGATCCATCCTTTTTACGAACACATAAAGGATAACCGCCCACTTGTGCTTCCTCTATTTTTTCATAATTGTCGTTTGCTTGTTTACTTTCTATCGAATAAGTTGTATTTATCTTCTTATTTAACTCTGTGAACACATGCTCTTCATCAAAAAGCATATGAGCTTTCACAGTTGTGGGTAACCTTCCATCCTTTTCCTCATCCATCCGCTCAGTCGCAATGGTAAACGTTTTATTATAGCCAAACTCCGGAAGAAATGACTGTGTAACCAGTGCATTGTAATTAGGATCATCAGACATTACCAGGATGAATTCGTAAGGTGTTAAATCGATTTCGAATTGACTATGCTCATCTAGTATTTGTCCCGAGTAAGTTTCAATCCCCTTTTTTCGGATAAGCTTTAACTTGCCACTTGATGTGTCACTAATTAGTACAGGATTACCCAACTCTTTTAACTTGTATGCTAAAGCAATTGAAAAACTACTTGCTCCAACGATCAGTACACCTGGCTCTGATTCAGATGCTAATTTTAATTTTTTTGCCAGCGGTGCTAATGTAAAACCATGAGCACAAACCGTAATAAAAACGAGAGCAAAAGTTAATGTTGTAAGTAATCCCGCTTCTCGATAACCATCATCCATTAATGTCGTTGCGAAATAACCAGATACCGTTAATGCCACGATTCCTCTTGGGGCAATCCATCCAATTAAAGTTTTCTCTCGATTGGTTAGCTCTGTCCCTATTGTTGATATCCAAATTGATAGTGGACGAACAACAAATAACATCACGATTACAAAGCCAATGATTTGGATACTAAACACTTCTGCAATTGTCTCTCTTGTTAAAGAAGCTGTTAATAGAATAAATATTGTAGATGTTAAGATTACAGAGACATTTTCAATGAAGTGACTAATATTCCCAAGGGCAGATACCCTTTTCTTCTCTCTAGCTAGCACGAGTCCCATCACTGTCACAGCAAGCATGCCTGTTTCATGCATAATCACTTCACTTATGCCAAAACAAATGAACACAAGTGATAAAGTAATAGGGGATTTCAAGTATTCTGGAAACAACCCTTTGTTAGCCATCCAGCTCAAAACCTTTGCAAATATGTAACCGATCACAATCGCTAATAATGAAGCTAACAAGAATTTTCCGAGCTCCATCATGCCTAACGTATCACTTACTAATACTTTAATAACCTCATAAGCAAATAAGGCTAGTAGTGGTCCTGCTGGGTCGACAATAATACCTTCCCATTTTAATAAAGCACCCACTCGTGGTTTAAGTTTGGACTGCCTTAATAAAGGGATTATAACAGTTGGCCCTGTAACGATAAATAATCCACCGATGATAAAAGCCACCTCTAAACTCAAGCCTGCGATATAGTGAGCTGCCAAAGATCCAAGTATCCAAGCAAGAAACGCCCCAACAGTAACTACCCGAAAAACAGATTTGGAAATACTACGAACTTCACGAATATCAAGTGTTGTACTACCTTCAAATAATATGACAGCTACAGCTAAAGAAATAATAGGGCTATAAAGACTTCCTAGATCTTGTTCTGGGTTCAATAGTCCGAATGCTGGACCGATTACTAATCCAGCAATCGACATAATCACAATGGAAGGCCATTGAATTTTCCATGATAACCACTGCGAAAAGACCCCTAAAGCAATGACGAGAATAATTCCTAATAATCCAAATGACTCCATTTTATTCACTTCTTTCAACGAAATACGCGAAGGATCCACTTCTCTCCCTTTTTAGTAATTACATTTCATTTTGTTTTTCATTCACATTATCAATAAAAAGTAGGAAGAATGTTTTAGTTAGAAAATATTAAATATACTGAAAATTTACTGTTGACAGTATACATTTATATTCTTATGATAATTACATATTGAATGCGCTTACATTTTTTTGTTGAAAGGATTGGTTTGCTTGATTTCCATTATGAGAGAAACATTAACAGTACAAGTGTATCAGCATTTAAAAAAGAGATTATTAGACGGATATTATCCTGGAGGAGAAAGATTAATAGAAGTAAAAATCGCTGAAGAATTTAACGTTAGCCGAGGGCCAGTACGTGAAGCATTAAAAATGCTCATCCAAGAAGAATTAGTTGTACAAATCGGAAACACCCTTAAAGTATTTAGTCCTTCCCTAACAGATATGATACAAATTTATCAAATTAGACAGCAATTGGAGTCGTTCGCAGCAAAGTTGTCCGCTAAAAACATTGAAAATTCTGACTTAGAACTTTTAGAAAGTATTATTGATCAAACGAAACAAGCATGGTTATCGCAGGCGAAAGAGGATGTCGTAAGACTTAGTATACAGTTTCATGAAATCATCTTAAGCTCATCTGGAAATGATCATTTAGTTTCATTAACTAATACCATTCGTGATAAAGTAACCTATTTCAGAAATAGTGGGATTAAAATCGGCATACGAGACGAGAGTTGTATCGAAGAACACGCTCAAATTCTAGCCGCACTTAAAGAACGAGATAGCTTAAAAGCAGCCAATGAAATGTACAATCATATTGAACAAGATTTACTCTCTTTACAAGCAATCTATAAGTAAATTTATTTATTAATCATTCATTGAGGTGAAAAAAATGTCCAATAAAGCGTTATCTGGTTTAAAGGTTCTTGAACTGGGACAGCTAATCGCTGGACCCTTCGCATCGAAATTATTAGCTGAATTCGGTGCAGATGTCATTAAAATTGAACCTCCTACAAAAGGAGACCCTCTTAGAACTTGGAGAGTAATAGAAGATGAGACTAGCCTTTGGTGGTATGTGCAATCTAGGAATAAGAAATCAATTACACTGGATTTAAAAAAAGAAGAAGGTCAAAAAGTTCTCCGCGCATTAGTGAAGGAAATTGATATTTTAATTGAGAACTTTCGTCCAGGTACCCTAGAGAAATGGGGTATTGGATATGAGGAATTAAAAAAAATTAATCCACGATTGGTTATGGTACGAGTGTCTGGTTACGGACAAGATGGACCATACAAAGATAAACCTGGGTTTGGATCAATTGGAGAAGCAATGGGTGGACTTCGCTTTATAACGGGCTATCCCGACCTCCCCCCAGTGAGGGTAGGCATAAGTATAGGTGATTCCCTATCCGCTCTATATGCAGTAATTGGTGCACTAATAGCGGTTTATCACCGTGACGTAAATCATTCAGAAGAAGGACAAGTCATTGATGTCGCCCTTTATGAATCGGTGTTTAGTTTAATGGAAAGCATCCTACCTGAATACGGAAGAAATGGGGTAATCAGAGAGCGTACGGGTAGCACACTACCAGGTATCACTCCTTCCAATACATACCTTTGTTCGGATGGCAAATATATCGTCATTGGTGCAAATGGAGATACGATTTTCAAAAGGTTAATGAAAACCATTGGCAGAGAAGAGCTTTCAAAAGATTCTCGCTTTGAAAATAATATCGGTCGCTCTAAACATGCAAAGTATTTAGATCAGCTGATTGAAGCTTGGACGAGTCAGCACCCACTACTTGTAGTCAAAGAGCTCTTAGATGAGGCTGGTGTACCAGCTGGGTCGATTTATTCAATCAAAGATATTGTAAATGATCCACATTATCAAAACAGAAATATGATACAAGAAGTACCTATTGATGGAATCGGAACTTTGAAAATGCCAGGAATCGTACCGAAATTGAGTAAAACACCTGGTGAGATAAAGTGGGCCGGTCCAAACTTAGGGTCGCATACAGAAGATGTTTTAATGTCAGAATTATCACTCACAAAAGAGCAAATCGCAAAATTAAGAGAAAAAGGGATTATATAGAAGAAAAAAACACAACTATTTATATATTAAAAGGAGTGAATGTAAACTTGCTATCTCTATTAGGCTTCTGCATGATGATATCTTTTCTTCTTTTAGTTCTGACTAAAAAACTTTCACCTGTTGTTGCTTTTGTCTTTGTTGCAGTTGCTTTTGCCATTATCGGAGGATTCAGCAACGAAATGGGCCAACTGATGATGGATGGGATTATCCAAGTAACCCCTACAGCGATAATGATTGTTTTTGCGATCCTATATTTTGGGTTAATGATTGATGTAGGGCTATTTGACCCAATGATTTCACGTATTTTAAAGTATGTCAAAGGGGATCCATTAAAAATAGTGATAGCTACAGCTCTTATTACAATGATTGTTGGTTTAGACGGGGACGGCTCATCCACTTTCATGATTACCATATCAGCGATGCTACCTCTTTATAAGAAGTTAGGCATGAACCGCCTTATTTTATCATGTGTTGTTGCCTTAGCTGCAGGGGTAATGAATATGATACCTTGGGGAGGTCCTTTAGTTAGAGCCGCTGCTAGTTTAAATGTGGAAATGAGTGATTTATTTATCCCTCTCATCCCAGCGATGATCGGCGGACTAGTCTGGACATTTTTCTCTGCTTATATTCTAGGTAGGAAGGAAAGAGAAAGAATCGGTGTCATTCAAATATACACTGAGAGTTTCACAGAACAATCGAGTACAATCGAACAGAAAAAAACGTCCCCCACATTATTCTGGTTTAATTTACTTTTGACAATCGCATTAATGATCATGCTTATTATGGACGTATTGCCATTACAAATTTTATTTGCCATTGCTTTTTCTATCGCACTTTTTGTCAACTTCCGGGATCCAAAAGCGCAACAAGAACAAATTTTAAGTCATGCAAATAACTTTGTATTAATCAGTACATTAATCTTTGCTGCAGGGATATTCTTAGGTGTCCTAAATGGAACGCAAATGATGGACGCGATGGCTGTTTCCATTGTTTCTATCATACCTGAAGGCCTTGGTCCTTACCTTCCTGTCCTTGTTGCGATAACCAGTTTACCGTTAGTGTTTGTTTTCCCACCTGATGCTTATTACTTTGGCATTTTACCAATTATAAGTGAAACAGCAGCCAACTTTGGCATCGACCCAGTGGAAATAGGTAGAGCAGCATTACTCGGTCATTCAACAACAGGCTTCCCTCTGTCTCCTTTAGTTCCTGCGACCTTTATTCTCATCGGGCTATCTGGTGTAGACTTTGGGGAGCATCAGAAGTTCCTATTTAAGTGGGCGTTTGGGACCACGATTGTGATGACGATTATTGCCGTACTTACGGGTGCCATTTCCTTTTAGTGAAAATTTTCAGTATTTCCCAACTCCTATGAAACTTCCACCCCATCATTCCGTCTACTCATAAAAAGGGGAATGAACTTGATGAAAAAAACGTCTCGTCTACTGCTATTTCTGTTACTACTCTTCTTAAGTAGCTGTTCGACAGCACCAGAACCTAAAATTTCCGAACAACAAGCCAAGTCCATCGTTATTGAAAAGAACACAAGAACAATTGGGAATGTAACTATCGTTTCAATTGAACAGAAAGGAAATAAATATATAATCAAATGGGAGAATCCAGAGAATTGTGAAAGCGGGGTTGAACATATGAACCACCAAAGCGGTAAAATCATTACAAGTGAAGTAACCATCTGTTAACGGAAACGATTAAAGAAAATGGCCAAGGTAATATTTATGAACTGTCCTTTTAGGACTGCAACAAATATTTCCCAATTGGGCATTAACATTTATCTGGAGGAAAACATTGCATAAGAGGAAGCAGTAAAAACTTAATGGCACCCAGTATAGATGGCTGGGTGCTTAAAAGATAGATACTATTTCTTCAGCTTCAGTTTAATTAATATCCGATCGATTCTATCTCCGAACAATAGTGGTAATAGTCGAACCTTATTTGCAAGATAGAAGTACACACTTGCACCTACTCCTCCACAAACAAACACAATGATAATTGCATGCCATCCAGAAGCTGGATTTAAGAAAATCATCAATATTTGATAAAGGACCCACGTAATGACAGTCATAACCAATGTAAGGATAATAATCAATAAACTGCGCCTGAATACAAATCTAAATTGGTAGCCTGAGAATATTTTAATGACAATCAAGTTGATTAAAATTGCCACAGCATAACCAAGTGCTGTTGCTAGAACTGCTCCCTCTGTTTCTAACCACTTAATTAGGGGTATATTTAATGCAAGCTTTACTAAAATTCCTACTAATAAACTAAGAATGGTAAAGCGCTGCTCATTGATCCCTTGGAGAATCGCAGCTGTAACTGCATAAAGGGCAAATAACATTGCTACTGGGGCATAGGCCCGAAGTACAGCAGTGCCTAACTCACTATGCTCATAGAACAATGTGTATACTGGTTCGGCTAATAATGCAAGGCCAACAACCGCCGGTAATATTAAAAACAAGATCACTTGAAACGTTTGATTCAATTGACGATTCATCGTCAAACGATCATTTTTCATAAAGGAATTCGTAATGGTTGGTACCAGTGTTAATGAAAACGCCGTTGCTAAAGTGACAGGAATCATCACTAATTTATGCGTTTGATAGTTCAATACGGAAAGGGCTTCTCCTGCTTCTTTACCAGAATATCCTATCGATTGCATCGCTTTATTAAACGTTGATAAATCAATCATTTGGAATAACGGATTAACCAATGCGACAAGGACAAACGGAATCGAATAAAGAATGATTTCCTTATACATATCTGTAAGAGAGATATCCATTGTACCTTTATCTTTAGCCAATAGTTGATCTAAATAAGGCTTTCTTTTGTACCAATAAATAAACAAAACAGCTAAACTACCGATACCACCTATGAAGGCTGCAAAAGTAGCTACACTGACTGCTGTAACTAAATCGCCATCCATTACATAAAGGACGACAAATGCCCCAGCAAGTAGAAAGGCAATTCGTACAATTTGTTCAACGACCTGAGATACGGCTGAAGGTCCCATGGATTGATGACCTTGGAAGAATCCGCGAATTAAGCTCATAAACGGGATAATGATTAAGGCAAAGCTGACCGCTCGAATAACCGAGACAATATCTTGTAGCATTGCTACATCTTCTGGGTCCACAAAAATCTTTGCTAGAGTAGGCGCTCCCATATACATGATTAAGAAACAGACAATTCCGCTACAAAGCATAATAATTAAACCGGATTTGAATAGCTTCCTACCTACAGCATACTCCTCTAATGCGTTATACTTTGAAATAAACTTTGAGACGGCAAGCGGTACACCCGCAGTCGCCACACTAATAAAGATTGTGTACGGTACATAAGAATAGTTATAAAGGATTGTTCCTTCGTTTCCAACGATTTGATAAAATGGAATCACATAAAATAATCCAAGAAACTTAGATATGAATGTACCAAGAGTTAAAATAAATGTTCCTCGTAAAAGCTTAGACGACATATAATCCCTTCCTCTATTGTCCAAGCGCTACCAAAAGCGTGGTGTTTTCTATCATTCGCAAAATTAAACTATACAACTTCTCATTCTACCATATGTTACGACAATAATAGACATATTTTTATCTCAGAAGACCCTTTTCATTCTTGATGATTTTTTAAGAAGATGTTTAGATGTTTTATCTTTTGCTTTATAATAGCAAAGGTATGCTATTTTCAATGAAAGAGAAAAAGTTGGTGAAGAAAATGAAACAAACACAATATGATGTCATTGTCATTGGCGGTGGACCGTCTGGACTAATGGCTGCCATTGGTGCTGCAGAGAATAAAGTAAAAGTTTTACTTATTGATAAAGGAAATAAATTAGGTAGAAAACTGGCGATTTCAGGTGGTGGTCGTTGTAACGTGACTAATCGGCTCCCAATCGATGAAATCATTAAACATATTCCTGGTAACGGTCGCTTTCTTCATAGCGCCTTCTCCATTTTTAGTAATGAAGATATTATCCTTTTTTTTGAGAAGCTTGGTATCGCCTTAAAAGAGGAAGACCACGGTAGAATGTTCCCAGTAAGTAATAAAGCACAATCCGTTGTCGATGCACTACTTATGCGACTAGACGAATTGAAAGTAACGATAAAAACAAATAGCCCTGTTGCTGATATTCAATTCCAACCGGAGAAAAGCCATACAGTCAAATTACATTCCGGTGAACAGTTTCATGCAAAAGCAGTTGTGCTAGCAGTGGGAGGCAAATCTGTTCCTCATACAGGATCTACAGGAGATGGCTACGGTTGGGCAGAGAAAGCTGGACATACGATTACAGACTTATTCCCGACAGAAGTCCCCTTAACGTCAAGTGAATTATTTATCAAGAACAAAGCGTTACAAGGACTCTCTTTACGCGATGTAGAAGTAAGTGTATTGAACCCTAAAGACAAGCCGTTGATTACACATCAAATGGATATGATATTCACCCATTTCGGGCTGAGTGGTCCTGCGATTTTAAGATGTAGTCAATTCGTTGTCAAAGCCATGAAAAAATGGAAGCTAAAAAAGGTAAGCGTACGCATCAATGCCTTACCTGGGCAAAATGGCGAGAAAACCTTCCAAGAGATCATATCACTAAAAAAATCAGAGCCAAAAAAGAGTATCAAAAACTTGCTAAAAGGGATCGTTCCTGAGAGATATCTTCTCTTTCATTTAGAAGAAGTAGGTATTGATCCAACGGCACAAGCAGTGAGTATCACGAATGAACTGCTACGTTTATTCGTTAGCCGTCTACATGATTTCCGTGTTGAAATCGATGGGACATTACCATTAGAAAAGGCCTTTGTAACTGGTGGCGGCGTTTCTGTTAAAGAAATTGAACCACAAACAATGGCGTCAAAAAAAATGGCTGGTTTATATTTCTGCGGAGAAATTCTTGATATTCATGGCTATACCGGTGGCTACAATATTACCTCAGCCCTTGTAACTGGACGTTTAGCTGGCAGTAATGCGGCTATATGTAAAAGCGTAACTACTTGATAAGTAAAAGTAGTTACGCTCTATAAATGACCATCGCCGAAAAACAATAAATTTGCTCCTCATCTTCTTCTTGCATTGCAGCAATATTATACTTAATATCAACAAGCTTTTGTTCTTCCACCTTTTCTAAAAAACGGTTCATCGCAACCTCTAAATCTTTTTCATGCTCTTGGTCAAATAACTTTACCTTGATCATTTGATAAAAACTCCCTTCATGGGAATGAGTATTTTCATTTATTATTAACAGAAAATTCATAATATATACATAGGTAGGTGGTGATGAAATGAGCGCCGTTAAACGAATACTTTTAAGTACCATTTGTCTTTATGGCTTGTGGGTAATTGGAGATATCAGTAATTCAATTACTAAATACAATGGTGCTGGTTTTATCGACGCCATTTTGATAAAAGAAAAAGGCATGATTTACTTTATCGACGAAGAAAAACGGCCCACTGTCCAGATAAATGAAGAGGCATCATCTAACACGACCTATCAACCTGACTATATACCGAACGGACCGACATTTTTGCTTGATTACCATTCATTCGATTCAGGCGATCAAGTTCGCATTTGGTATACAAGCATTTTAGAGTCTTATCCTGGAAGAATAAATATCGTAGACGTAGAAAAGATTGATTAATCTCCGTCATTTTTTTCTCTTAACATGGTAAGGATGGTTTTTGTATCTGCGATTGCTTCTTTTAACGACATTAATAAGCGATCAGTAACATATACAATATCCTCCTGATTTTCTGGTAGGTTCAATACCTCTTTGATATGAATTGGATGAGCCATTTTTGCTTGTTGGACTAGGCGTAAAATAGATGCATAAGAATAATGAGCCATCCTTAATACTCGAATCACCTTTAGCATATTTATTTCCTTTTCTGTAAAAACACGATACCCCTTTTCATTACGAGGAATAGTAATTAATCCGTTTCTTTCCCAATTTCTTATTAGCTCTGGATGAAGTTGAATTTTTTCAGCTACTTGTTGTCTTGACAATCCTTCACTTTGAATTTCCTTAGTTGAATATAACCAACTCTCTGCAATATCAGCTGCTTCAACCGCTCTTTCATATTCCTTGTTTAAATGCAGTAAATGTTCTTCAGCCTGCTCGTAAGCTTTGAGAAATTGCTTCTGACCGCTAAGGAGCACAATCTCTCTTGCACTTTTACGAATACTGCCTTGAATGATTTCACAACGAAAAGCGAACCTCGCTATTTTCAATTGAAAAAGATGTATGTCATCATATTGTCTGTATCCATTATCAGCACGAGGAGCAGGGGAAAGATATCCCCATTCCTCGTAAACTCTCACCGTATTAGGATGAACGCCCATACTATCAGCGATTTCTTTAGTTGAATAAACCAAGATATCTCACTACTTCCATCTAAAATATTTAATCGAAAGGAATCCACTAATGAATACACAAGCCATCATTGTGACTATGGGAAAAATCATGTCGCTTAGAATTCCGCCTAAACTTACTTCCTTAAGCAACTGAATACCTTGTGATAAAGGAAGGAATGCAAAGACATTCTGTAAAATTTGCGGAAAAACCTCAAAAGGTATAGTAGCACCTGAAAAAAGAAGCATGCCGAAATAGGCTAACGACCCCCATAGATTCGCTGCTTTTTGATCTGGAACAATACTCCCAATGAGTATACCAATGCTATACATAGCCATTAAAACAAATAAATAACTACAAAGAAACAAACCAAAGGAACCAGTCATTTCATAATTGAAAACAAAAAGATATACCGCAGTCACCCCTAGGAAAGACAACATAGAGGCAATAAATTGAACCAATGCCTGCGCAAAAAGCAAAGTTAAAGGCGAAGCTGGGGTCACCTGAAACCTTTTTAAAATATGGCGATGACGGTAATCAGCAATGGTAAGGGGCAGTCCCATTACACCTGTAGCTAATATACTAATAGTTACAACCGCTGGATAAGAATGGAGGAACATTGTATTTCCTTCGGTAAACAGTTCATTATTCATAATATAACCAAATAATAAGGCAACAATGATTGGAAAAATGATACCGAAGATCAGTATATCTAAACCTCTCCAAACGAGTTTCGCTTCTATTTTTGTTAAAGTATAGAATGTCATCATCCTTCCCCCTCTTCATCTGTTAAAGTTAAATAGGCAGCTTCCAACGAAGCTTGTCCTGAATAATTGATCACTTCTGCTATCGTTCCTTCGCATATGATATGTCCGCCCTTTAAAATCATAACGCGGTCGCAGAGTGCTTCTACTTCATCCATATAGTGAGAGGTAAGGACAATAGATAATCCCTCACGCTTATAATTTCTTAGCGTTTGCCACAATTTTTTTCTTGCTTTCGTATCTAAACCCGTAGTCAATTCGTCTAGAAAGACTAATTCTGGGTTGGGTAACAATGCTAATAACACCGCCAATCTTTGCTTTTCACCGCCTGACAATGATTTAACTAATGATTTCTCCTTATCTTGTAGGCCAAATTTGGTCAATAAAAATTGATATGGCGCGGTTGCCTTGTATAACACACTCCATTGCTGACATGCTTCAGAAACGGTCATTTTATCTGGAAAATGCGATTCCTGAAATTGCACACCCACTTTCTCAAATACTTGCTTTCTATTATGAATTGGAGATTGCCCTAATATAGCGACTTCCTTATAAACAGCAGGCCTAATTCCTAGCACAGCTTCTACCAACGAAGTCTTTCCTGCGCCATTTTCTCCTAGTATTCCCAGTACCTCCCCTTTTTGAAGGGAGAAACTAATCTTATCAACTACCGTTTTCTCTCCATAACTAACGGACAATTCTTTTACCTTCAGAACCATCAACTCACACCCTTTTCTAAGAATAGATTCACATCATAGCAAAAGAAATGAAGGGTGGTGGTATATTGGAGGGTTTTTAAACTCTTTTATTTATTTTCTGATAATAGGATATCGATGATTTGTGTGAGTGGTTCTTTATTTAGGACTCTATAAAAAGTAGGTTTTTTGTTTTTGTAGTGAATGGCGATTACTTCATCATATACGCTAACACTTTTTCCAGCTGTTTTCGTTACAAAACCAATTCTATACAGTTCTTTAGATGTTGTGCGATGATACCTTTTTAATTCAATATCTGCCAAAAGTGAGCGAATTTCTTTTAGTTGCTTATCATGATCGGCCTTATTTAAAGATACAGTTTCTGTTGTTTCACTAGTAGCTATAATGATGGAATGTAGGTTTTCCTCCGATACCAGTACGACCTCATTAAAACCCAGCTTTTTCTGAGAAAGATAAAATTGATATACACCCATGGACAAAAATAATAGAACAATTACCGATAAAAAAGGGATGATTTTTTTACTCATTCTTTCTCCTTTCGCATCTATTTGAACAATCGTCCGAAGTAAATAAATTGAATTTTTATAATATTATACCTATAATAGAGTAAATTGTTAACAGGTGGTGTAAATATGCAATATGCAATTTATGGTGGCGCAAGCGTAAGCAAGGAAGCGATAATCGCTCTTCCACCTCTTGGTGAAAGAAAGGAAATTTTCTCCTCTCTTGGCAGTGTGTTAAGGGGCCATCGTATCATTTCATTTGATTTGCCTGGACACAACGGTGAAGTTGATATGTCTCTTACTAATTATCTAAAAGGCATTCATCATGTATTAAATCAACTGGAAATAAGTGAAGCCCATTTTATCGGGAACTCTATTGGTGCATGGATTATTCAAAAATATTACGGTACATATCCAAAGGAAGTATTAAGTCTTACCTTATTAGATGGTGGTTACTATCCAATAAATGAAAGGCCCAGCGAATACATTCAGCTTCCCATCATCCATAAGAATGATTTTATCCCTGCGATAAAAGAACATTGCCAACAAATGAGCAAGTTAACGAACGAAACAAGTGAAGTGCTATTTTCTTATTTGAAAAACAATTTTATCCTAACAGGAGAGGAGTATAAGCATCATAGTGATGAAAAGGCCGTAAATCGTCTCATACAACAAATTCATACGGATTCATCCTATTATTTAAGGAAATATGATATTCCCTTGCAATTATTAATAGCTGATTTAAACCTCGATGATATGAGTAAGACCAAACTGACAGCCTTTACAAAAGAGCACCCTAACACAGACGTCTACCACATTAATAATGGCTATCATTTCTTACCAATCACAAATACAAAAGAAGTTGCTGAGAAAATCAATCAACTAATGATTGTCGCTAACTCCTGAAAACAAACTCAGCTCAAAAAATTGATGAGCGCTAAATAAAAATGCCTCACAACTCTGAGAAATCCAGCGTGTTGGATAGTATTCAATTGATGAACACATTTCATGACAAGCTTGGCATATTGTAAAAGCAAACGGAAAGTTATGTACACACCTCTTAATTCTTACATACTTCATGAATCAAAACCTTAGCATAGTACTTACGTCCATCTCTTAAATAGTTAAACGAGAACGAAAAAAAGAAGACCTCCTAAAAAGAGGCCTTCTTCAAAAGTAACAATTATTTTGTTTCGCCTTCCCACTCAAGCATACCCCCGACCATATTGGTCACTTGATAGCCTTGTTCTTGCATAAAACGACAAACTTGTCCACTACGATTCCCTGAACGGCAAATCATAATATACTCTTTGTCTTTATCAAACTTATCTAGGTTTTCAGGAATTGTGCCCATTCTAATATGTTTCGCACCAGGAATGATTCCTTGAGCTACTTCGTCATCTTCCCTTACATCTACAAGTTCAAGTTGTTCTCCTGCTTCTAACTTTTTCTGCAATTCTTCTGTTGTGATTTCTTTCATTTCAGTCATCATCAACCACCCTTTCCATTATCGTTATCTTTATTCTAAAGAAGTGTTGATCGAAATGCGAATATTACAGTCTCATAGGGAAAGGGGTAGCTCTTTTTCATTAAGCTACCTCTTTTCCTAAATAATCTTAATTAGCGACAATATTCACTAGCTTCCCAGGAACAGCAATGACTTTTCTTACTGTTTTGCCATCAATTTGTTCTTTGATTTTATCATCATCCATGGCAATTTGTTCTAGCACATCCTTTTGTGCATCAACGGGTACCATTAATTTAGCCTTCACTTTACCATTGATTTGGATAACGATCTCCACTTCATCATCTGTCATTTTCGCTTCGTCATATGCTGGCCAAGCTTCATAAGATATGGTTCCTGTGTGACCAAGTATCTCCCATAGTTCTTCAGCAATATGTGGAGCAATTGGAGCCAACATTTTTACGAACCCTTCTGCATAAGCCTTTGGAAGAATATCAGCTTTGTAGGCTTCATTGACGAAAACCATCATTTGTGAAATAGCTGTATTGAAGCGCAAACCTTCAAAGTCCTCTGTTACTTTCTTGACTGTCTGATGATACACTTTTTCTAGTTGAGATACTTCTACATCCTGCACTTTGCTACTTAAGCTATGATCTTCTTCAGCAATCAAACGCCAAATTCGGTCCAAAAAGCGTCTAGATCCATCTAATCCATTTGTAGACCAAGCAATGGAAGCATCTAGTGGTCCCATAAACATTTCATATAAACGAAGCGTATCCGCTCCATGGCTTTCTACAACGGCATCAGGGTTAACAACATTCCCTTTTGACTTACTCATTTTTTCATTATTTTCCCCAAGAATCATGCCTTGGTTAAATAATTTTTGGAATGGTTCTTTCGTATCCACTACACCGATATCGTATAATACTTTATGCCAGAAACGAGCATATAATAAGTGAAGAACCGCATGTTCAGCGCCACCAATATAAATATCAACCGGTAACCACTCTTTTAATTTTTCCGCATCAGCTAATGCCTCACTGTTTTTCGGATCAATATAACGTAAATAGTACCAGCAGCTACCTGCCCATTGTGGCATCGTGTTGGTTTCACGGCGACCTTTTTTACCTGTTTCAGGGTCAATAACATTAACCCACTCTTCAATATTAGCTAACGGTGATTCACCTGTACCAGATGGCTTAATCTCCGTTGTTGTTGGTAAAATTAACGGTAACTCTTCGTAAGGAACTCCCGTCATTGTACCATCTTCCCAATGAATAACAGGAATCGGTTCACCCCAATATCTTTGACGACTAAATAACCAATCACGTAAGCGATATGTCACTTTTTTCGTCCCAATCTCTTTCTCTTCTAGCCAAGCGATCATTTTTGTAATTGCTTCTTCTTTACCTAAGCCATTTAAGAAATCAGAATTAATATGTTCTCCTTCACCGGCATAAGCTTCTTTAGAAATATCTCCACCAGCTACGACTTCTTTAATAGGCAAGTTAAATTCTTTCGCGAAATCATAATCACGCTCGTCATGAGCTGGAACAGCCATAATGGCACCTGTACCATATGAAGCAAGCACATAATCAGCAATCCAGATCGGCATTTTTTCACCGTTAGCAGGGTTAATTGCATAAGCACCTGTGAATACACCTGTTTTTTCTTTAGCTAAATCTGTTCTTTCTAAATCACTCTTTGTTTTAACTTTTTCAATATAAGTCTCAACTGCATTACGTTGCTCTTCTGTTGTAATTACATCAACTAGTTTATGCTCTGGTGCAAGGACAGCATATGTCGCACCAAATAATGTGTCTGGTCGTGTCGTAAACACTTCAAACGTACCTTTGTCACCTTCGATATGGAAAGTCACTTCAGCACCTTCAGAACGGCCAATCCAGTTACGCTGCATATCCTTCAAGCTTTCTGGCCAATCAAGTAAATCAAGATCTTCTAGTAAACGGTCAGCATAAGCTGTTATTTTTAACATCCATTGGCGCATCGGTCTTCTTTCAACAGGATGGCCTCCACGTTCACTTTTCCCATCAATTACCTCTTCATTAGCAAGCACAGTTCCAAGTGCAGGACACCAGTTCACTGCTACTTCATCGATATAAGCAAGACCTTTTTCATAAAGCTTTAAGAAAATCCATTGCGTCCATTTATAATATTCCGGATCTGTTGTGTTAATTTCACGATCCCAGTCATAAGAAAATCCTAATGATTTAATTTGACGGCGGAATGTATTAATGTTTTTCTCGGTAAATTCAGCTGGGTCATTCCCTGTATCAAGGGCATATTGTTCAGCAGGTAAACCAAATGCATCCCATCCCATTGGGTGAAGAACATTATACCCTTGCATTCTTTTCATACGGGCAAGAATATCTGTTGCTGTATATCCTTCAGGGTGTCCTACGTGTAAACCTACACCAGACGGATAAGGAAACATATCTAACGCATAGAACTTTCTCTTCCCTTTTTCTTCACCCGTTTTAAATGTTTTTTGTTCTTCCCAATAGTGTTGCCACTTACCTTCAATTTGCTGATGATTAAAGCTCATCTTCTTTCCTCCTAAAAATGCTACGTTTTTAAGTATAAAAAAACCCCTCATCCCTCAAAAAGGGACGAGAGGATTATGTATATCTCCCGCGGTACCACCCACATTAACAGTTTACGGTTAACTGTTCACTTCATTCATCCTTAACGCGGAGTACGGCAAGCATTACTGTCATTTTCACACTTGCTGCTCAGTAGGTGAGTTCATGCAAGGAGCTGACTAGCTTACACCAACCGCTAGCTCTCTAATATCAGGCTTCCTAGCATTACTATTCCTCATCATTGCAGTTATAAAATATTCATATTGACATTGTAATCAATTTCAATGGTTGATGCAAGTAGGCTTTCACAAGTTACTATAGATAAGTATAAGCTATTCAAGAAAATCGAAAACGTGTCAATTTTTTAATCCATGTATTACTCTTCCTTATTTTGCCCATAACTATAGTAAAAAATAAGGAAAGGTGATTTCATATTATGAAAGGTATCGCTTTTATTAATGAAAAGTGGATTATGAATGATTTTAAAACGCTAGATGAAAGCCTTGAAGTTCAGAAGCAATCCATCCAGACGTTCATTGAAAATAACCAAATGAAAACCATTAAATTGAATCCTTATCAATTACATGATTACTACACCATTCCACATGCCTTATATTATGATTTAAAACAAACCAAACCGAAGTTAGATTGTCTGATACTCTACTCCGAAAAAGTCATTGAAAGTTTTATCGAGGCCTATCCCGCTCGTTGGTTGATCTTGAAAAGTTTCTTTCATAAAGTCATTTTTCTAGATGAAGTTCAATCACATCATTACCAGGATATTATCTGAATGGTTAAGTAGAGAGCCCCTAGAGTTTTTATCTACGGGGCTCGCTTTTTATGAAGGTATAGCTGGCACAACTTTTTTCTTTTTAAGCTTCTTATCATAAACAACAGTTGTATATACGGAAATGAGCAGTAATGCCATTAATATACCGAAAAGCATCTTCACACCGTATACATCCACGAGTACGCCACCAAGTAATGGCCCAATCATTCTTCCTCCTGTAGAGACACTGTTAACAATTCCTTGATAGAACCCTTCTTTACCTTTAGGTGCTAAGTCATTAGCAATTGTAGGTACCGCTGGCCATACGAGCATTTCCCCAATGGTTAAAATAATCATTGCTGTGACAAAGCCGGAAAAGGCAACTGCATTTCCTACAACAGCAAAAGAGATAGCAAAAATAAAAATACCAATAATAATTTGTACTTTTAATGATTTTATCCTTTTAACTAGAAGACTAATTAATGGTTGCGCAAGTACAATCATGGCGCCATTTATTGTCCAAAGCATACTGTATTGTTTTAATGAAATCCCAATTTGTTGAGTATATGCTGAGATAGTCGATTGCCATTGCACATAGCCAATACAACATAATAGATAACCGATTAACAAAACGAATAAAGCGTTTAATTTAGGATTACCGCGAAATTTTTGTGCTGTTTTTATTTCATTTGGTTGACTAACCGACTTTACTTCCATTTTTCGATAGCTAGTGATTGCTATCAAGAAAAACAAGATATACATTAGACAATTAGCGATAAAGATATAATTGAAAGAAAATGAAGCTATATACCCCGCCATTGCTGCACCTAATGCTACACCTAGATTTGTCGCTACATACATCGCATTAAACGCTTTTCTGCCGCCCTCTTTCCATACACTTCCTGCCAATGCATACATAGAAGGAAACACGATCCCTGAGCCAAAACCTAATATCGTCAATAATACAATGTATTCCGGCCATCCATGTTTAAAGACCATAATAATGAGTGAAGATAACGAAATGACTATGCCTAATAAAATCGAACGATAGCCACCTAATTTATCAAACAGCACACCACCAACTAGATTGCCTATGACTGTTGCTGCTGAATTGATCATTAAAACAATGCCGGCAATCGATAAAGACTTTCCTAATTCTTCATGCATATAAATGGTGTTTAAAGGCCATAAAAAAGAGGAACCTGTTACATTAACAGCCATCCCAATTACTAATAACCACAAAGCTCGAGGCATCATCCATACCCCTTTCACATTCTAATTCAATTCATTCCATTTCGAATTCCAAAATAAATTCTATTCGTTTTTTATGATGGATTCAATACTAATTTTGTGACAGATTTAGACATCTATCTTATCTATACATAAAAATGAATAATTACTCTTGAAATTAAGCATAAACAGAAGGAATGGATGACATTATGTATGAAATATACAATAATATTTTTTAAATTTATCATAGCCATACACAAGCAAACTCCATGAGATTTGCTTGTGTACAGATCATTTTACTAAATACATATTATTTATTCTGGATGAAATTTAGATTTAACGGGTTGCCCACCTGTTTCCTCATATTTCTTTTTAGATCGAGGGATCACATTCGCACTACCGAATTCTACCTCTTGGTTATTGATACCATTTCTTGTTTTTTGCTCTGGATTGTTTTGTTTTGATTTTTTTCTAACCAATTGTTGTTCACCTCTTAATGGGGAGTAATGATCATTTGATTTTGTAACTGCTGTAGCTGTAATCTCATTCGATGAAGTTCTTCCCTCTGCGCATCTGTGGCACTATGAGACATCGTCATCAAATCATTATAGGCTTGTTCAATATGAGCAAGCGCTTTAGCATAGTCTTGATCGTTATAATGTTCTTGCATTTGCCCATCTTTAAACTGCATGTTAGCAAATTGAATGACTTCTTCACATTGTTGCATTAATTGTTGTACGGATTCACGGGTTGCCATAAAAGCCTTCCCCCTCTTTTTTAATGAAGTGTACGAAGCAAATACGCCTCAATGATAGTATTTACCGAGTGTTCGATTTCTACTAATTGAAATGTTATCAATGTGTAATTGAGTTGATGATTTCTTTCATGATAATATTGAATTTGTCACAGTGGTGACTTTAGGAGGGCTGACTTTGGATTTACTGACTCAATTTCCATATACAAATGATCAAAATCGTTATCATACATGGAACTTTCATTTAAAAAAACATTTCGGGCACAAGGTCTTTAAAGTTGCTTTGGATGGAGGCTTCGATTGTCCTAATCGGGATGGCACTGTCGCTCATGGTGGCTGTACATTTTGCAGCGCAGCAGGTTCAGGTGATTTTGCCGGTAATCGTGCAGAACCATTAGACGTACAATTTATTAAAATCAAGGATAGCATGCATAAGAAATGGAAAAATGGAAAATACATTGCTTATTTCCAGGCATTCACAAATACCCATGCACCTGTTGAAGTACTAAAAGAAAAGTATGAATTT
This sequence comes from Cytobacillus kochii, assembly GCF_044790165.1. NCBI lineage: Bacteria > Bacillati > Bacillota > Bacilli > Caryophanales > Bacillaceae > Cytobacillus > Cytobacillus kochii. Next base: position 3,572,636 of record NZ_CP085254.1, read on the forward strand.
GTCTTAAAACAAGAAGGGGTTGTTGGCTTATCTATTGCCACAAGGCCTGATTGTTTACCAGATGATGTCATAGATTATTTAGCTGACCTTAATAAAAGAACATACTTATGGGTTGAATTAGGCCTACAAACCGTTCATGAAAAAACAGCCCAATTAATTAATCGTGCACATGATTATGATTGCTATAAAGAAGAAGTAAAGAAACTTCGTCAACATGATATACGTGTCTGTTCTCATATCATTAATGGTTTACCTGAAGAGTCACCTGAAATGATGATGGAAACAGCACAAGAGGTTGCAAAATTAGATGTGCAGGGAATTAAAATACACTTATTACATCTATTAAAAGGAACACCGATGGTTAAGCAATATGAAAAGGGAATGGTTTCATTCCTTAGCCGTGATGAATACATTCAGTTAGTTTGTGACCAATTAGAGATTTTACCTAAAGAGATGATTATTCATCGCATCACTGGCGATGGTCCCATCGACCTTATGATTGGTCCTATGTGGAGTGTGAATAAATGGGATGTGCTAAATGGCATTGATCATGAACTGAAGCGAAGAGATAGCTGGCAAGGTAAATATCATCAACCATTTACCGAGGAGGTGAGCTCTTGAAGCTAGAACGTATTCTACCATTTGCGAGAGAACTACTACAGAAAGCAATTGCACCAGGAGACGTCGTGGTTGATGCTACACTTGGAAATGGACATGACACATTATTTTTAGCTCAGCTCGTTGGCGAACATGGCAGAGTTTATGGATTCGATATCCAAGATGAAGCCATACAGTCTACCCAAATAAAACTTGATGAACATGAACTTTCTAATCGGACTGTTCTATTTAATCGTGGCCATGAGCATGTGACTGCTAGCATTCCACCAATCCATTTCGGACGTATCACTGGCGCTGTTTTTAATCTCGGGTACTTACCTGGTGGAGACAAAACGATTGTCACAAGACCGAGAACAACCATTTCCGCGATTGAACAGTTAATTGATATGATGGCACCTGAAGGCATTATTATTTTGGTGATTTATCACGGTCATCCAGAAGGTGCTGTTGAGCGTGACTATATTTTGCGTTACTTGAAAACCATTGATCAAAATACTGCTCATATTTTGCAATATCAATTCATTAACCAAGCTAACCGGCCACCTTTTATTGTTGCGATTGAGAAAAGGTAAGTTAAGACAAATAAACACTCGAACAGACAAGAACAAATTTGTTCTTGTTTTTTATTTTTTCTCGTTTACTTTTGTTTGAATCGAATCTGAGTTATTCTAGTCAAACTTGTAGCCTTTTCTTGATGGTTGACTAGATGCCGCTTGCGAGTCAGGTTTTTTCGAGTTAGACTATCCTGTTCCTGCTTTTCTCTTGTGGATTGCTTCCGATCTCTATTGCGTCAGAAGCCCCTTTCTAATGTCCTACGTTGATGACAGGTTTTATGTGGAGGAGAACTTTATTCTGCAAATTTTATCGTTAGACATGATTTTACTCTATCCACTGGATTCATGAACGCACTACCGCCTGTCTACTTTTTAATGCGCGATAGGCACGACCATTAATATAAAAAAAGAGGCTTGAGAATCCACCAGATTTAATCATCTTTCTTGCTAGTTTTTTCATTTGTTGTCTTCTCCCGACTTTTTCATCGGATAAGTATAACCCTAATAATCCTCGATTAATTAAAAGGTGAAATCGTTTATGAGGAAGCTTGTCCGTATGCTCATCTGCACACTTTACAAAATAACGTATGCGCTCGAATAATTCTTTTTCATCTTCATAATAAAAGCAAAAGTTTAAATCACCGGCTTCCTTATCTTCCTCTTGATCAATGTAATAGTCTAATAAAATGTGCAGACCTTGAATATATGGAAAATACCCATTACGTATAATCTCCCCGTAACTTTCCTTATAGTCCCTTCTCGTTGCATAAGCAACTAAGCAAAAAATACCGAGTGTAGAACCCGAACAAGCAGAAAATTCATACCAGCTCATAGGTGGGATGAGATCTTGATGTTCTTTATACCAACTTTGCAGACGAGAAACTCTTTCCTCAATTGCCACATGTTTATGTATTTGCAAATCACAATAATAACGACAAAGCTCTGTCAAATAAGATTTGATCAATGGATAATTTTCCATAGAAGATAAAACTTTACGGCAAGTCATCACTAATGCTAACAGATACCCACCATCATCCTGGTCATCCCGATAACGATAATAGTTCACCTTAGGTAACTGCTCATCGATTAACAATGAGTGACGCATCGCTTCATGTATTGCCGTAAAATCTTTTGGGTCCATCGATGTACTTCTATCACATAGATTATCTAAGTAATCACTAATGGTTTGATAGGCAACAATAAACGTTATGACTTGACGATAGTCATCAACGGCCAAAAGTGACATGATGGCCCCACCCTCACAGTGAAAGGTTTTATCTTTTATGCTAGAAAGTGCTTGTGACTTTAATTCATCATTGGGGATTGATTCCGCCAATTTGCGCCATTTGTTTAACTCCTCATTCACAGCAGGCATCACTTTTTTATATGCATTTGTCATTAAGCTGATCGGCATTGTTGGAACATTCATTACATGGACTCCCTTTACTCTTTACTAAACGATATACCCAATAGACCGCAAACTACTCATTACAAAATCCTTTGCGTAATCAAATACATCTTCCCTCTCCGGCTCATTAAAGATTTCATGATAGCATTTTGGCCATTCTTTAAAACGTTTCTCAGTAAACGGGGCTTTATTGAACCATTGTTTAACAGGAACTTTATTAACGATCTTGTCATCTCCACCTTGCATTACCAGTAAAGGAACATCTTGTACCTTTTTTATATCTTCAAATGCCAGATTGATTGTTTGGTGTAGTTCACGAAACCATCGTACAGACACTTTGGTAATATACAGTGTGTCATTTACATCCATTTCTCTTACATCAGCATTCCTTGTTGCCATATCAATAGTTAACCCCGAATTGACTCTCAATGTAGGAGCAATTTTATTTAAAGGATACGACGCAATCTCGAGTAGCTTTGGTGGATTTTTCATAAGCCCTAAACATGGAGATGAAAGAATAACGCCCGCAAGCTTTAATCTTTCTTCTTGTAACAAGCGTATTGTTATTAAACCACCCATACTATGACCTAAAAGAAAAACAGGTAAATCAAAGGTGTAAGCAGCTTGTATCCAATCCTTTACCTCAATAAGATACTCTTGAAAAGAATCAATATGCCCTCTTCGTGATCTAGTCGTCATTCCTTGACCCGGAAGGTCACCCATAACAACGTGAAATCCTGATACTCTCCACATTTCTATTAACCAACCATACCTGCCGTGATGTTCCATTGCCCCATGAACCATCACAATCACACCTTTTGCCTCACCCTCAGCTTCCCATTTCCACATCGTCTGATCCTCCTAAAAACAATTCTGTTTCGTTCAAGTTTGTTACCCTTTATTATATCCTACCTTTTAAAAATCTTCACGATTTCTCATGATTTCTCCATGATATAATATTAAAAAAGAACAGAATGGCTAGAAAACAGTCATTCTAAATTGACTAAGGTAAAAAGGAGCTATGATAACAATGATTTATCCTTTTCATAACAAACAACCCAAAATTGCTGATGATGTATTTATTGCTGATTATACAACTATTACGGGTGATGTAGAAATTGGCGAAGAATCAAGCGTTTGGTTCAATACAGTCATCCGCGGTGATGTTGCACCCACATATATTGGAAAAAGAGTGAATATACAAGACAATTCAGTTCTTCACCAAAGCCCTAATAACCCACTCATTCTGGAAGATGAAGTAACAATTGGACACCAAGTTATCTTACATAGTTGTAAAATAAGAAAAAAAGCATTAATTGGCATGGGTTCCATCGTCTTAGATGGAGCAGAAATTGGTGAAGGTGCATTTATCGGAGCAGGTAGTCTTGTTCCTCAAGGTAAAATCATCCCTCCCAACACTTTAGCATTTGGTCGTCCAGCAAAAGTAGTCCGTGAATTAAATGATGATGATATAAAGGATATGGAACGGATTGTACGAGAATATGCTGAGAAAGGGCAGTATTACAAAGCACTTAAAAAAGAAAGGCAATAACTTCTGATAAATTTTGCTCAATCGCCGATAATAAGTGGAAGACATTTTTTAGGTGGTGTAATTGTTGAAATTTATTATTGGATTGGCATTGATTTTGTTAGCTTATTTATTTATTAAACTGCTAAAAAATGGTGCTAAACAACTGCTTATCCCTCTTCTTATTTTAATTTTCCTTCTTCCTTCTCCGAAAGCAACAACGGAACACGCTGATGCTGCCCTTTTCCGAGAGAACAAATGGGCGGAAGGAACAAACAATGAAGAATTTATCGTAAAAATAAAACAAAAAGTATTATTAGACATTCCGGTCATATCACAATTTCCAGAACTCCCTCGCGGATGTGAGGTTACAAGCCTTGCGATGTTACTCAACCACGCAGGCGTAACTGTGGATAAAATGACTTTAGCTAAAGAAATTAAGAAAAACCCTGCAACCTTTGAAAAAAAAGATGGCAAGATTTATTATGGTCACCCCAATGACGGTTTTATTGGCGATATGTACTCTTTTAACAATCGAGGTCTCGGTGTTTACCATACGCCTATTAAAGAGCTGGCAGAAAACTATTTACCAGAGAAGATTCATGATTTTACTGGTGATGACTTTTCGTCAATCAAAACACATCTCTCTAATGAGAAGCCTGTCTGGGTGATCATTAATACGAAATACAATGAACTGCCTGATGCTTATTTTCAGACATGGCACACACCAAGCGGAGTGATTGACATTACGTATAAAGAACATTCCGTTTTAGTGACTGGATACGATGATCAATATATATACTTTAATGACCCCTTCTCTAATATAAAAAATAAGAAAGCACCTATCAAAGAGTTCCAGGCGGGTTGGGAACAAATGGGTAGGCAGGCAATTACTTATTTAAATTAAAAAAATAAAGTGCAGTTAAGACATTTAGCATTTTTTACTTTAACAACAAGAAAACCCGAACTGAGTCCGGGTTTTCTTTCTTTTTCACAGTTGTTGACTTAAAGGTGTGCTGTTGTTGCTGAGATAAATTGCTTTTCGAAATCATATTTCTTTTCAATAAAAACATCATGCCACACAATAAACATAAGTACCGTCCAGATTTTCCTACTATAATCTGCTTTTCCTTGTGCATGCAATTCGAGTAAATTTACTACATACTCTTTATTAATTAAATAGTCTGTATGACTTTCTTTAATTAACGTTTTCGCCCAATCATACATCTCATCTTTTAACCAATGACGGATAGGGACCGGGAAGCCTAGCTTTTTACGATTCAACACATGTTCTGGCACAATACCTTCCGCTGCCTTACGAAGGATATATTTCGTTGTTTGATGAGACGTTTTTAAATGAGTTGGGATGGTTGAAGCCACATTAAAGACCTCTTTATCAAGGAATGGTACCCTCAATTCTAATGAATGTGCCATCGTCATTTTATCTGCTTTTAAAAGAATATCTCCGCGCATCCAAGTATGAATATCAATATACTGCATTTGATTAACCGCATCATAGGCTGCACTTTCTGCATATAATGGACGGGTAATATCTTTAAAATCATTCTTCTCATTATAAACCTGCAATAATTCTCTTTTTTCATGTTCTAAGAACATTTTCGCATTGCCAATGTAGCGTTCTTCCATTGGCGTCGTTCCTCGTTCAATAAAGCTCTTACCCCTCATCCCCTCTGGCATGATTCGAGAAAGGGTACGCAATAACTTTCTTCCTGCTGAAGGCATTTTATTAAAAATTTCTAAGTCCTGTGGTTCACGATAAATATTATATCCACCAAACAATTCATCAGCACCTTCGCCTGATAATACCACCGTTACATGTTTTCTTGCTTCCCTTGCGACAAAGTAAAGTGGAACGCAAGCAGGGTCCGCTAATGGATCATCCGTGTGCCACATAATTTTAGGTACTTCTTGCATATATTCTTCTGGAGAGATGATATAGCTTATATTTTCAACACCTAGTTTTTCGGCTGTTTCTTTAGCCACATCCACTTCACTAAAACCGTCTCTTTCAAAACCTACTGAAAACGTTTTAATATTGGGGTGAAACTGTTTTGCTATGGATGCAATAATAGAAGAATCAATCCCGCCCGATAAAAACGAACCTACAGGTACATCACTGCGCATATGCATTTTAACTGAGTCAGTTAAAACATCTTGAATCTCTTTAATAAACTGAGATTCTTCTTTTTGTACAGGTTGGAAATGTGCTTTCCAATAACGCTGGATATGCATTGAGCCACCGATTTTCTTCTTGAAATAATGACCTGGCTCAAGTTTCTTTATACCCACTGACATAGTCATCGGTTCAGGTACAAATTGATATGTCATATAATACTGCAAAGCATCATAATTAATGACATCGTTTTTCAATGCCAGCAGAATACTTTTCTTTTCAGAGGCAAAATAAGTTGTCTCACCATCTTCAAAATAATAGAATGGTTTGATTCCAAAAGGGTCTCTCGCTCCAAAAACTTCTTGTTTTTCTTTATCCCAAATAACGAAGGAAAACATACCTCTCAGTTTTTCTGCCGCCTTCTCTTTGTAATAACTGTATAAAGCAATAATCACTTCAGTATCCGAATTAGTTTCAAAAGTTAGTCCTTTATTGATTAATTCCTCACGTAGTTCAACATAGTTATAAACTTCTCCATTGAAAATAATCCAATATTTACCATTATCATAAGTGAGTGGTTGATGACCACTTTCAATGTCTATAATACTTAATCGACGGAAACCAAATTGGATATGGTCTGCACGATAATATCCTGAATCATCTGGTCCACGATGAGTAATAATGTTATTCATATTCTCAAATTGTTTATCTGCTTCTTGTACTTTTTGTGCTTGATCATGTATACAACCAATAAAACCACACATTATGTACGTCACCTACTTTTTATTTCATCTAGTTTGTATTTTTTCCCATACCTTGTATAGACGATAAGTTATTTTAAAAAGTTTCACCTTTCGAAAAAAAAAATGGAATGATTTATGCTAGGCAGTATGTTCATGTTTTCTTCTTCATATACTTAAGGTTGTTTATTCCTTACCCACAATTTAAGACGAAAAGATGACATTCATTTTAAATTTTTATGAAATCGTTTTCTTAAGGATTTCTGTAAAATATCGGTAGTCTAAAATATTATATTTATTTTGCTAATGTAATATCTAAAAAAACGACTATTGCTCTACTATCTTCGGTCCTTTTCACTTCTGATATACGAGCGAATCACTTTTGCGCCGCTATCTTTGGTCTTTTCACTTCTGATATACGAGCTAATCGCTTTTGCGCCGCCGCTATCTTTGACCATTCCACTTCTTGATATTCGAGCTAATCGCTTCGCCTCAATTGTAGGTCTATTAAAATTTAATGATAGCCCCTTTCCCACATAAAAAAACTGTAGAAAACTCATTAAAGGAGTTTTCTACAGCCATAACTTTTCTAATTTATTTTAAAGCTTCCTTACGCAATTCTTCCGCTTTATCTGTGCGCTCCCAAGGTAAATCAATATCTGTACGGCCAAAATGTCCATAAGCAGCTGTTTGCTTGTATATCGGACGGCGCAAATCAAGCATTTTGATAATGCCAGCAGGACGGAGGTCAAAATTGTTTCTAACAACTTCAACTAAAACATCCTCAGATACTGCTCCAGTTCCAAATGTATCAATACTGATGGATACCGGCTGAGCAACACCAATTGCATATGCTAATTGTACTTCTGCTTTGTCAGCTAGTCCAGCAGCAACAATATTCTTTGCTACATAGCGAGCTGCATAAGCAGCTGAACGGTCAACTTTCGTTGCATCCTTACCAGAGAATGCACCACCACCGTGACGTGCATAACCGCCGTATGTGTCAACGATAATTTTTCTACCAGTTAAGCCCGCATCACCTTGAGGTCCACCAATAACGAAACGACCTGTTGGGTTAATGAAGTATTTTGTGTTTTCATCAATTAATTCAGTAGGAACAACTGGGTTAATTACATGCTCTTTTAAATTGCGTTGAATTTGCTCTAAACTGATTTCTGGATGGTGCTGCGTAGAGATAACAATTGTATCAATACGTACAGGTTTGTTGTTTTCATCATATTCTACTGTTACTTGTGTTTTACCATCTGGGCGAAGGTAAGGTAAGATTTCCTCTTTTCTTACTTCAGCTAAACGGCGAGAAAGTTTATGCGCTAATGAAATAGGTAATGGCATAAGCTCTTTTGTTTCATTACATGCAAAGCCAAACATTAAACCTTGATCTCCAGCACCAATGGCTTCAATTTCTGCATCAGTCATCTGTCCTTCACGCGCTTCTAATGCTTGGTCTACACCCATAGCAATATCTGCTGACTGCTCATCAATAGAAGTTAATACAGCACATGTTTCAGAGTCAAAGCCATATTTTGCACGTGTATAACCAATTTCCTTAATGGTTTCACGAACGATTTTTGGAATATCTACATATGTGGATGTAGTGATTTCTCCTGCAACCAATACAAGACCTGTAGTAACAGACGTTTCCGCAGCAACCCTCGCATTTGGGTCCTGTGATAAAATAGCATCTAATATTGCATCAGATATTTGGTCACTGATCTTATCCGGATGACCTTCAGTTACTGATTCAGAAGTAAACAATCTACGTTTTGTTGACATCTGACTTCCTCCTTATTTATCGAATCAATAAGACTTTATTATAGTCTTTATTTTTGATACGGAACTCATTCCCTTATTTGAATCTTCATTATTTATGGGCCAATGTTTATCTCATACCCTTAATAACCTATGCGCTAACTTGGAATATTGAGAATAAAATGGTTGGTCTTTTTCCCATACATAAATAGTACATTCCAAAAGCCGCTCCTCGTATTCGCCAACATCATGTTAAAAAGCATGAAAAAAAACCTCTTCTCTGATTTAGTGAAAAGGTTGAAGCAAAATGATTCGCGCCTTTCACTCTTATCGTTCAAGGATAGTAGTAATAAATCCTTGCATCAGGTTAGCACCTTTGCTCATGAAAATGTAGTTGGCAGGTTGCTGGGTTTCATAGGGCCTGTCCCTCCACCAGCTCGGGATAAGAGAGTATCCGTTCAAGGATTCATCATAACTTACACATGGAATATAGTCAAATGTTTTTCATTAACAATTCCATGTAAAAATTGTCATATACGACTCTATAAACTTTAGTTTTGATAACGGATAATTTTAGTTAAGATCATACCGTTCTTTTTCCTTAATATATATAAAAATTACAACAAATTTGCTGATTATCCTTTTTAAATTTGCAAAAGCTATTTATAATGAATACTGCCTGTATTTGTGACAATTTCATTAATTATATAAAAATGATTTATATAGTATAGACTGAATGAATAAATGTGTTATACTATTTTTGAAGAAATAATCACAAATAGCGACTGAGATGCATATCTCTTAAATAATATTATATAAAGGAAGGTATTCATCAGATGAATTCTGTATCGATAACTGAGTTAAATGATTTACTAAAAGGCGAAAACATCCAAGTTCAATTATCTGTTCCGCAACTAGTTGAAAAAGTATTAAACAGAAACGAAGGTGTTCTTACATCTACTGGTGCAATTCGCGCGACAACAGGTAAGTATACAGGTCGTTCACCTAAAGACAAATATACTGTTGAAGAAGCAAGCTCTAAAGATAAAATTGACTGGGGAAGTGTGAACCAACCAATTTCTGAAGCAGTCTTCAATAACTTATACAACAAGGTGATTGCTTTCTTAAAAGAGAAAGAAGAAGTTTTCGTATTCAAAGGATTTGCTGGTGCGGATAAAAAACACCGTATGCCAATCCAAGTAATTAATGAATATGCTTGGCATAACCTTTTTGCACACCAATTATTTATTCGTCCTACAGAAGAAGATTTATTAGATCACGAATCTGAATTTACAGTTATTTCAGCACCTAATTTCAAAGCAGACCCAGCAGTTGACGGTACAGCTTCAGAAACTTTTATTATCGTTTCATTTGAACGCCGTATTGTACTTATTGGTGGTACTGAGTATGCTGGTGAGATGAAAAAATCTATTTTCTCTGTTATGAACTACATGCTTCCTGAAAATGGGATTCTCCCTATGCACTGTTCAGCCAATGTTGGCCGCGAAGGTGATGTTGCTTTATTCTTTGGCCTTTCCGGAACTGGTAAAACAACATTATCAGCTGATCCAAACCGTCGTTTAATCGGTGATGATGAGCATGGCTGGTCTCCAAATGGAGTATTCAACATTGAAGGTGGTTGCTATGCGAAGTGTATCGACCTTACACGTGAAAAAGAACCACAAATTTTCGATGCCATCCGTTTTGGCGCAGTACTTGAGAATGTTGTTTTAGACAAAGAAACACGCGTAGCAGATTATGCGGACAATACGCTAACAGAAAACACGCGTGCGGCTTACCAATTACAAGCAATTGACAATATTGTTGACCCAAGTATTGCAGGTCACCCGAACACTATCATCTTCTTAACAGCTGATGCTTCTGGTGTATTACCTCCAATCTCTAAATTGAATAAAGAACAAGCAATGTATCACTTCCTAAGTGGATACACTTCTAAGCTGGCTGGTACTGAGCGTGGTATTACTTCACCACAAGCGACTTTCTCCACTTGTTTTGGATCACCATTCTTACCATTACCAGCTCAACAATATGCAGAAATGCTTGGTAAAAAAATTGACGAGCATAACGCGAAAGTATTCCTAGTAAACACTGGTTGGACTGGTGGCGAATATGGTGTAGGCAGCCGTATGAAGCTTGCTTATACACGAGCAATGGTTGAAGCTGCTCTAGAAGGCGAACTTAATTCTGTTGAGACAGTAACTGACCAAGTATTCGGTTTAGAAATCCCTCAACACGTAACTGGAGTTCCAGATGAAGTACTATTACCTAACAAAACTTGGCCAGACCAAGACGCATATAATGTAAAAGCAAAAGAACTTGCAAATGAATTCCGTGAAAACTTCAAGAAATTCGGTAATATCTCTAGTGAAATCGCTGAAAAAGGCGGTCCTATTGCTTAATTTAAAAAACCTTCGAGCATCCGACTCGAAGGTTTTTTGTTACAATAATTTCACTTCACTCTTCACCCACTGTTTATTTTTGAGGGTCAAAATACCGCATCAACGGGCTTCGATTTACTAATTGCGTATAACACAGGCGGATCGATTAGTAAGTGCTAATCGATCCAAGTTGCAATCGAGGCTTGAATGTATTCAATATTCGCCCTTTGATATGAGTCTACAAATTAGCTTCTAATTTAAATTCGTCACTGCTTAATAAATACTTATATTTATATTCATGCAAAGCTTCAATAGACATCTGTATACAAAATAAGCCCAACACTGCAAAAGCAGTCGGGCCAATTTTTAATTTGTAGTTTTTAGCGAAATCAGTTGATAAAAGATTTTCGTACAATCATTTTCCATTTCTAACTTTTGGATACTTCCCATTCCACTGATTTCACCGTCTCTTGTTTTCTTTACTTCAATTGGAATATTTAGTGGGTAGAGGCGGTATCCTTCTTTTGTTAATGTAAAAAGGTTTTCATTTAGCCTCTCTTCTCTTCCTTTCGTAACGATCATTGTATTCAATTCTAAAGGCATGCCCATAATTGTTTTGCTCCTTGTTCATCGAGTTTTATATTACTATTGTATCTTACAATCTCTATACAATAAAGCTTATTGTTCTTTCATCCACCGCCCAAGATCACGGACAATTTGTCTATTGATAGCTGGCGGAAAATAATGCGTATATTCTTTGAAATACCATGTATCTACAGGTTTACCTAACTCTTTTAATCGCTTCTCTAAGCGGAAGGCATGCTCGACAGAAACATTATGATCTAAGACCCCATGAATAATTAATACATTTGCTTGCAGTTGATTAAGTTCATATAATGGCGTCCGATATTCATATCTTTCTGGGTATTTATGGGGCGTTCCACCGATGACCCGTTTCATCATTTTACGCAAGTCCACTCTTTCTTCATATGTGAGGAACATATCGCTTACACCACCCCACGTAACAACTGACGCCGCTTCAGGCATATGTAAGGCTGTTAATAACGCCATTACACCTCCTCTAGAAAACCCAAAGACATGTACCCTTTTTACCCGAGGGTGATCCGCTAAAAGTTGAAAAGCTGAAAAAGCGTCATAACGATCATCACCTGCAAAATCTTCATTTCCCTCCCCTCCTTGATTGCCCTGATAAAAAGGCGCAAATACGATGAACCCTTGGAGGGCAAACTGCACAATCCGACTTGGGCGCACTTTACCGACATTCTTAATCCCACCTCTTAAATATAGAAAACCTTCTGATACGTTTTTATTTTCTGGTTCAGCTAATAGACCTTTAATTTTTAGGTCATTAGATAAGTATGTAATGATTGATAATTTCACTTGAGGATGCGGAGATGGAAACCCCCATTTATCGATTATCAATGCTTTTCCCTCCTTTACATATAGTAAAAATTTCACATGGGCAATCACACAAATTTTTCACCCTCATAAGATAGTTTAGATGCAAAAATCTAAGAAACATTGAATGAGGAGGTTCTCAAATGAAAAAATGGCTTAAATGGGGCTTCATGCTTCTCTGTATTTCTGTTTTACTCATTCCTCTTGCAGCCTGTGGAAAAGAGGATGTGACAAAAATACGTATCGGTGAGGTCACAAGATCTCTTTTTTATGCTCCCCAATATGTTGCAATTGAAAAAGGATTTTTTAAAGAGGAAGGTTTGGATGTTACGTTAACCACGACTGCCGGCGGCGATAAAACGATGACTGCGCTATTATCCGATAGTATTGATATTGCTCTTGTTGGCTCTGAAACATCCATTTATGTTCAGGCGCAAGGGGCAAATGATCCTGTCATAAATTTTGCCCAACTGACGCAAACAGATGGCACCTTCCTTGTTGCAAGGGAAGATATCCAAGATTTCACTTGGGATATGGTAAAGAAGAGTACCTTCCTCGGGCAAAGAAAAGGTGGCATGCCGCAGATGGCTGGTGAGTATACGTTAAAAAAACATGATATTGATCCACATGCTGACTTAGAGCTAATTCAAAATATTGATTTTGCCAATATCGCTCCTGCCTTTTCATCTGGTACTGGTGAGTTTGTACAATTATTCGAACCGACTGCGAGTGTGTTTGAAAAAGAAGGCATTGGACATATCGTCGCTTCCTTCGGTGAAGAATCTGGCCACCTTCCTTATACAGCATATATGACAAAGGATAGCTTCATCAATGAAAACGAAGAAACAGTAGAGAAATTTACACGTGCCATCTATAAAGCGCAACAATGGGTAGATGAACATTCAGCAGAAGAAACAGCTAAAATCATTACAAAATACTTTGATAATACCGATTTAGAAATTTTAACCATGTCAATTGATCGTTATAAAAGTCAAGGGTCCTTTGCGACCGATCCTATTTTAGAAAAAGAAGAATGGGAGAACTTGCAAAATATTATGGATGAAGCAGGTGAACTGCCTGCTCGAGTGGATTATGAAACTCTTGTCAACACATCCATTGCTGAGAAAGTGATTAAAGAATAGTACTATGTGGAGCGGATAGAATGATTCTGTTCGCTCAACCATCCAGAAAAAAAAGAGGAGACTGCAAGATGACATTCTTAAAAGTGCAAGATATTCATCATACTTACTTTACGAAATCAAATGCAGTGACGGCTCTCTCTAATATCTCACTTCAAGTGAATGAAGGAGAATTCATTTCATTTTTAGGACCGAGCGGATGTGGCAAAACAACCTTGTTATCTATCATTGCTGGTCTTTTCCAACCAACGGAGGGCCGTGTAGAGTTAGAAGGAAAACAGGTAGCTACATTAAAGAGTGAAATAGGATATATGTTGCAACAAGATTATCTATTCCCTTGGAAAACCATTGAGGAAAATATTCTTTTGGGTCTAAAGATCAATCATCACTTAGATGAAGAAAAAAAAGCTTATGCAAAAGATTTATTAATGCAAATGGGCTTATCAGATGTGGAGTCATTGTATCCTAAACAATTATCAGGCGGCATGCGACAAAGGGTAGCACTTGTAAGGACGCTGGCAACAGAACCTAAACTTCTCATGTTAGATGAACCATTTTCCGCTCTCGATTATCAAACAAAATTGCATTTAGAAAATCTTGTATCTGACACATTAAAATCATTTGGAAAAACAGCTATTCTTGTGACACATGATATCGGTGAAGCAATTGCGATGAGCGATCGTATCTATTTATTCGCACCAAGCCCTGGTAAGATTCATAAAGTATTTGAAATACCTGAGGAATTAAGAGAATGCTCTCCATTTGATACAAGAAACCACCCAATGAATGCAGAAATTTTTCAAACGATTTGGAAGGAGATGGAGTCCCTTGGATCACAAGAGTCACACAAAAGCACTCCATAATGCGTATATCCGCTCCCTTAAGAAAGAAAAGTATTGGGTACGATTTTATCAACTCGTTATTTTTCTTATTTTCTTCTCGGGCTGGGAGATTGCCAGTAGAAACAAGTGGATCGACCCTCTCATTTTCAGTTCACCTTCAAAAGTATGGGAGCTCTTTTTAATTAAAGTTCAAGATGGTACGCTGTTTTTTGATTTAGGTTTTACTTTATCAGAAACCATACTCGGTTTTATTTTAGGGACATTATTGGGAACGATTTTGGCTGCGATTCTATGGTGGTCACCGTTTCTCTCTAAGATTCTAGACCCTTATCTCGTCATTTTAAACAGTATGCCGAAAGTGGCTTTAGGACCGATTTTAATTGTCGCTCTTGGACCTAGCTTCACGTCGATTGTAGCAATGGGAACGATTATTTCCGTTATTATCACAACCATCGTCGTTTATACATCTTTTAGAGAGGTAGATCCAAATTATATAAAAGTGCTTCAAACTTTTGGTGGAACCCGCTTCCAAATATTTAAGGAAGCTATTCTTCCGTCATCCTTTCCTGTAATTATTTCCACACTTAAAGTCAATGTCGGCTTATCTTGGGTCGGGGTGATCGTCGGGGAGTTTCTCGTCGCCTCTAAAGGATTAGGTTATATGATTATTTACGGATTCCAAGTATTTAACTTTACTTTAGTTATGCTCTCTCTGCTTGTCATAGCTGTATTAGCTACCATTATGTATCAAGCAGTAGAATTTTTAGAGAAGAAATTAATAAAAAACAACTAAGGGCTTGCATGAGGGGTGCAGCCCTTTATTTCAAGCGATTTTGTAGATAAGCTACACATCTCTCGACTACTCGATCTTTCATTATAAAGCTATAATTGGGTTGATGAATCTCCCTCATGAGCTGATTAATCGCTACCCATTTTGGACCATCCGTTTCGAAATAATGGTCTACTTTTTGCAAATAATCAACCTCTGCAAACATGATTGCCTTTATAAAGGAACGATGTTTTTCCATTACTTGATATGTACCAATATGTTCAATAGAAGACAAGACTGCTCCGGTTTCTTCCTTTACTTCTCTCTTTGCAGCTGAATATATATCTTCTCCTTCCTCCGCCTTTCCACCTGGAAACTCCCATCCTCTTTCTTTATGGTTCGTTAATAACCAGTCATCGCCTTTTTTACATAACACCAACACATGACGCGGCTCCATTTCAAATCCTTCTTCATTAAATGAGAGTGCTACACGATTCCCGTTCTGATCGATAAAATATTCCATTTAATCCTCTCACTTTACATATACTTATTGGTATATTTTACTTTGAAAGAAACGTAACGTACAGGAAAAGGTGAAAACACCGTCAATATTTATAACGGTGTTTAGAGCACAGCTTTATTGTTGTTCAGGGGGAAGAATCCCCATATTGACAATATGATTTTTCGCTTCTTCATCGCCTAATCGATAAATGGCGCTATATATTTGCGTTAAACCATCATCATACTTATCATTTTGCCTGTCGAAATGATACTGTAAATAAGGGACATGAGCCCGGAAAAAACCTTCCCATTCTGTTGAGTAATTTTGATCAAACAACTCTCTTAATTCGATAATTTCATCATCAGTTGCCTCTATTTTAAAATTCCATGATGAGGAAGTAGAACTTTGTGAGATTTCACCATCATTCACCGTAATATAATAAGTTTTCTTCTGATCCACACTTTCAGCCCCTTTCTTCTTATTATTTGTTTCCCTCATTATGAATGAATTTATACGAAAAATGAGCAAAACCATGAACTTAACATATACTAAACGTAAAATAAGAAGAAAATAGGCAGGTGCAAATAATGAAAATTATTGATGAACTATACGACTATTATCGTAATAAGCTTACAGGTGACGAAGAAGATATTGATATGCTTACGTTTGCTTTCTTAGAGGAAATGTCCCGAGAAGATATCCTTACATTAATTGAAGAACTGGATAACCAAGAACTATATAATTTAATGGGTCTTTACGTTATTGAATCCCTTAAAGGAAAATTTGCAGAAAGTGATTTTACAAAGCCTCAAAACTATCATTGAGTCTACATAGGCCTCGGATACAAAAGTGGCATGGTTGCAGAAAGGGATGGATTGGGAAATAAGAATAAACTTGGTATCATGTTTAAAAGTGAAGCTGAATATTCGCCCATTTATCTTGAACCTTGCTGTATTGCCAAATTAGTTAGTGGCATGGTAGAAGCATCTTGGTCTTCTCTCGCTTGATGTTGATTCAAGTAAATACTGGAATTACGACTCATCTGAAAGAGATGCATCGTTGAGTCGGGAAGATGATGGAATCGCTACTTATCTCGACGAAGAACCATAGTTTAGTCGCGATTTTGCCCGAATCGCTACTTATCTGGGCGGTGATCCATAGTTTAGTCGCGATTTTGCCCGAATCGCTACTTATCTGGGCGGTGATCCATAGTTTAGTCGCGATTTTGTCCGAATCGCTACTCATCTGGGCGGTAATCCACAGTTTAGTCGCGATTTTGCCCGAATCGCTACTTATCTGGGCGGTGATCCATAGTTTAGTCGCGATTTTGCTCGAATCGCTACTTATCTCCACGAAGAACCACAGTTTAGTCGCGATTTTGCCCGAGTCGCTACTCATCTGTGCAGAATCCACAGCTTAGTCAAGTCAATGCTTGAGTTCTCAATTCTTTACACTTCCTTGTGTTCGTATTATTGTTAACAACTATTCTCCGCACTTTTCAGCCACTTAAGTTCGCAATTTCAAATCTCCTTTACACTCGGGTCTTTCAGATTCCACATTCTTTCATATCGTCTCTCCCTGCACATTTATATTTCCCAAAAATAAAAAAGACCTCTTAAAAGAGATCTTTTTTCCGCTTATCCTAAAAATGCTTTAAGCATCCAGTTATGTTTTTTCACACTCTGTTTAACTGCAATCAGCATATCACCAGTGGCTTCATCTTTCGCTTCATCAGCTAGTTCAATACCTTCTTGTAGTTCGTCTAACATTTTTTCGAAGTCACTCCATACAGATTGTACCATGTCTCTTGCGTCTTCTTTACCTGTTGCTTCTTCAATTGAAGCCGTATCTAAGCAATCCTTCATTGTTGCTACAGGATTTCCACCTAAAGCAAGTATTCTTTCCGCTAATTCGTCAATATGGTCATTAGCTTCGTTATATAGTTCTTCAAATTTTTCATGTAATACGAAGAAGTTGCTTCCTTTAACATACCAATGGTAGTTATGTAACTTCACATACATTACAGTCCAGTTTGCTACTTGTTTGTTTACTGATTGGATTAATTTTTCGCTCATATTTATCAACCTCCACTTATAAGATACCCGCTTATCCAATTTTCAAACACATAACTATCGGATAAGGAAAGATATTTTAGTTCAGATTAAAAGAGAGAAATGGTAAAATAGCTTTTGTAAAGGGGGAGACTATTGATGACTTATATTATTGTCATTATGATATCAATTATTATTGTCTTTACAATCCTTATTTTAAGTGTAATGACAACATCCAAAGCTTACACATTCAAACATACCGTAGATCCTCTACCTAAACCTCTTTCAGAAGAGGATAAGGCACCCAATCAAGAGGACAAGGATATAAAGTAACACTAATACTTTTTGAGAGGAATCTGCACTTCTATGGATATTTACTCCATATTTATTGGACTCATTTACCTTTTAAATATGATTCTTGCCATTGTCGTTATTTTTCTTGAACGAAAAGATGCCGCATCCACATGGGCATGGTTACTCGTTTTGTTCTTTATCCCGCTACTCGGGTTTGCCATTTACTTATTATTCGGACAAAACTTCTCTAAAAAGAAGAAAATGTTTCAATGGGAAGATCGTAAGAAAATAGGCATTGATGAAATGCTCAAAATGCAAATATCAGCGCTTCATAATCGCAGTTTGCCTGCAGAGAATGAGCAGGTTCAAAATCATTATGACCTCATTCATATGCAATTAGTCAATAATGATGCTGTACTCACGCAAGATAATGATATACAAATGTATACGGATGGCAAAGACAAGTTTGATGCTTTATTTAAAGATATAGAAGGCGCTACTGACCATATCCATCTTCAATACTATATCTTAAGAAGGGATGCATTAAGCAAAAGGCTAATCACACTTCTGAATAAAAAAGCCCGTGAAGGTGTAAAGGTCCGCATTTTATATGATGATTTAGGATCAAGAAGTTTAACCAAACGTTTTTTTAAGAGCTTACGTGAGGCTGGAGGAGAGGTTGAGGCGTTCTTTCCTTCTAAATTCCATTTTATTAATTTACGGTTAAATTATCGTAATCATCGCAAGCTAGTGATTATTGATGGCAAAATTGGCTATGTTGGTGGCTTTAATGTTGGAGATGAATACTTAGGTTTAAATAAGAAATTCGGTTATTGGCGAGATACACATTTAAGGATTGAAGGAAGCGCAGTTTATGCGATACAAACACGCTTTATACTTGACTGGAACCAAGCTTCTCATCGTCATGATATTCACTATTTACCAGAGTATTATCCCCCTATCACTACAAAGGGACGTATCCCTATGCAAATTGTAGCAAGTGGACCTGATAACGAACTCGAACAAATCAAACTTGGTTATATAAAAATGATTATGTCTGCAAAAGAAACCATTCTTATTCAAACTCCTTATTTTATACCTGATGCCAGTGTTGTTGATGCGCTTAGAATAGCTGTTTTGTCAGGTGTGAATGTAAAAATTATGATTCCTAATAAACCTGACCATATGTTTGTTTATTGGGCTACCTATTCGTACATTGGCGAATTATTAAAACTTGGGGCAAAAGTACTGATTTATGATAATGGTTTTATTCATGCGAAAACAATCGTCATTGATGATGAAATTGCATCTGTTGGGACAGCCAACATCGATGTTCGAAGCTTTAGACTCAACTTTGAGGTCAATGCCTTTATTTATGACCGCAAGATAGCTGAGGAAGTAGCAGCTAGCTTCTATAATGATGTAAGAGTATCACGTAACCTTACATTAGATGATTACAATAACCGTTCCTTTTATATTAAGTTCAAGGAATCTATATCGCGCCTACTATCACCGATTCTGTGAGTCGGTGATTTTGGTATAGATTTATGGACATCGATAACATAAAATAGAAATATATGGATAAAAAAGGAGCCATGTTGATGAAGATAAAGTTTTGGACTATTTTCCTCATTACCTTTGCCATCGAAACAGGTATCACTTATTTTCTCTCTTCTCAGTTTTCTGTTCGCTTTATTGAAGTCATGTTCTTTACGGGCATTGTATTTCTTATCACAAGCATTTACTTTTCTGGAGGGCTCTCTTACATCAAGGAGCAACAAGATGCCAAAACTCATGCAGAAACGGGCTTTACACCATTTGTAGAACCACCAACTATATTTAGAAGAGGACCATTCTTTATCACTTCCCTCACTTTTTTTCTTATCGGACTTATATTCTACATCTTATTGCTAACTGAAATTATTCCTCCAGTTTCTCTATAAAATCTAGATAAATTTTAATAAAAAATAAAGGTGGAAGGGAAATGACCTGTAATAACTGGAGTGGATATTCTTTTATACGAGTGACAGATTTAATTTCTCTTCGTCCTTTAGATTTAAAATGGCTCTTGGTTCAGAGAAGGTTTATACTTTCTGTTTGAAATCACTTCAGTAAAAATAAAAAACCTTCCATCAAAAAAGATGGAAGGAGAACTATTTAAGCAAATACTTGCTTTAATTCTTCTTTTGATTGAGAAAGCCAATATTTCATTAACTTCTTTGCACCTTCTAGGTCATGTAGCTTCGCTTGACCACATTGTTTTTCATTTGCTGCTGGTATTTCTTCAATTGTTACAGCATCCTTCATTGTTGCATCTAAAAGGTCGATAATTTCTTCCACTGTCGGCTCGCCACTTACAACTAAATAGTAGCCAGTCTGACAACCCATTGGCGAGATATCAATAATATCAAAATGATCATATTTCTCTGCGTGTGTTCGAATGTTAAACGCAAGTAAATGTTCAAGTGTGTGAATAGAATCTGGCTTCATGGCCGCTTTGTTTGGTTGACAGAAACGAATATCATATTTATTAATCTTTCCGTCTGTTCCTACTTTATGCACGCCACAATGTCTCACATATGGAGCTTTGACAGCGTTATGGTCTAATTCAAAACTTTCAACTGATGGCATAAAATACACTCCTTTATCATCATTGCCTTCATTATACTATAATATCCGACTAATTTCATCAACTTTAAATACATAGTCAATGATTTGGACTTTTCACCCTATTATATGATATCTTGGTGCTAAAAGAGCAACTTTTTCAAAGGAAGGTTCATATGTTACAAAAAATCATGCTTGGATTTTTTAAATTCTATCAAGTAGCCATTTCACCCATCAAGCCACCTACTTGTCGTTTTTATCCTACTTGTTCCAATTATGGATTAGAGGCCGTTAAACGGTTTGGTGCAATCAAGGGCGGATATTTGACCATCAAACGAATCTTAAAATGTCACCCATTCCATCCTGGTGGAGTTGATTTCGTGCCAGAAGAATGGCCAACTCGCAAACAAAGCAAGTAACTTATTTCCTCTCGTATCCATCCACTACTAAGTCCAGTTTGCCTGTACTAGGATCGATGACAAGACCATGTACTGGTACTGCTGGAATCAACGGGTGGTTCTTAATCATATCCACACTGTGTGAGACACTGTCCTCTACTTTATTAAAGCCTTCTAACCAGCTCTCAATATCAATCCCAGAATAATTCAAAGTAGAAATTGTTTCTTCTGAAATGCCTCTTTCCTTCATATTTTCAATCATTGCATTGGCATTCATTCCACTCATCCCACAATCATGGTGGCCGATAACTAATACTTCGTCTGCTTTTAATTGATACAGCGCAACGAGAATACTTCTCATAATACTGCCAAACGGATGACTTACAAGTGCCCCTGCTGTTTTGACGATTTTTATATCACCATTTTTTACATTTAAGGCTTTCGGTAATAGTTCCACTAATCTTGTATCCATACATGTTAAAATAACCATTCGTTTGTTTGGATATTTCGTTGTGGCATATTCACGATATTGCTCTGTTTCCACAAACTCCTTATTAAATGCTAATACCTCTTGTAAAAGACTCATTTTTTTCATCTCCACTACGTATATTGTTAAATATGTGTTAAATCGCTTGCTCTTCCTTTATGATACAAAATAGTATCCATTTTAACAAATTTTATACTTGATTTTTGGATTTAGTTTTTGTATGATTACATATGTGAATCGGAATGATTACGGATTAATACAAGAAATAAATCGTAACAAATACGATTTGATACATTAAGGGGAGAAACCTATGAAGAAATTATTTATTTTACTTATTCCTTTTATTTTCATATTTGCTGCATGCTCAAATTCAACAGCGAGTGACAAGGGGACAACACAATCATCAGAAGAAGTGTTAACTGTTTATACGACAGTCTACCCATTACAATATTTCACAGAAAGAATCGGTGGAGACCTTGTTGATGTAAAAACTGTTTACCCTCCCGGTTCTGATGAACATACTTACGAACCTTCACAAAAGGACATGATTAAAATGGCCGATTCTGATTTATTTATCTATTTGGGCCTTGGTTTAGAAGGATTTGTTGATCAAGCGAAAGATATCTTAAGTAATGAAGGCGTTAAAATGATTGCCGCTGGGGAACATCTTGCAATAGAAAACACAGAGCAGCACGAACACGATGATCATGAACATGAACACGAACA
The DNA here is from genome assembly GCF_044790165.1 of Cytobacillus kochii. Lineage (NCBI taxonomy): Bacteria > Bacillati > Bacillota > Bacilli > Caryophanales > Bacillaceae > Cytobacillus > Cytobacillus kochii. Next base: position 3,595,021 of record NZ_CP085254.1, read on the forward strand.
TGAACACGACCATGATGGTCACGATCATGGCGATGTTGACCCACATGTTTGGATCGATCCAGTATACGGACAGCAATTAGCAGAGGAAATCAAAACACAATTAATTACTGCCCTTCCAGAGCATGAAGAAGAATTTACTGCAAACTTTGATCAACTAAATGAAGAACTTAATAAATTAAATGATAAATTTACTTCAATGGTTGAAAATGCAGATAAAAACAAATTCATCGTTTCTCATGCAGCCTATGGTTATTGGGAATCGCGTTATGGATTAGAACAAATAAGTGTGGCCGGGCTTAGCACATCTAGTGAACCCTCCCAAAAACAATTACAGAATATTATTCAAACAGCAAATGAAAATACATTAGACACGATTTATTTCGAACAAAATGTTAGCTCTAAATTAACTGAAATCGTTCAATCTGAAATCGGTGCCGAGAGCTTACAGCTTCATAATCTTGCTGTCTTAACTGAAGCAGATATTAATGAAGGAGAAAACTATTTTACATTAATGGAAAGAAATATTGATAACCTGGAAAAAGGTTTAAACTAACTAATCGTAGGACCAGAGCAAATGAATGCTTTGGTTCTTATTTTTTCTTTAAGAAATCGTATATAGGTTCCGGACTAATAAAGCACATCTGATGGGCATCTCAAGCTTTACAATTGAATCAGAAAAGTCGTTAGTGATAATTAGTTTACTCTCCCTTTATTTGAAAAAACTTATGATTATATCATCAGCCAATTATGGTAAGAATAGTGATGATGGCGAAATCCATCTGAAGATTTTTCTAAAAGGAAGTGAAAATGATGGCAAAAGATGTATTATGTGAAGTCAATAATTGTACTTTCTGGGAAAAAGGCAATCTATGTGGTGCTGATCAAATTTATGTAGTCAGCCATCGAGACCAGGCATCTACGAGCAAGGAAACTGACTGTAAAACGTTTGAACCTCAATAAGAAATAGCCTATAGACGCTTTTATATGTAATTTCCGTACATATAAAGGCGTCTTCCTTTTTCTAAAAAAAATAATTATTGCTATTTTTCAAATAGCATTATATACTAAAGCTACTAAATATTGAAAGTGGGTGAGCATGATGAATCTAATTAACTTTTTCATACCGAAGCAATTAAAGTTTTCATATTTATCATGCTCATTGGAAATAGGTTAATACCCTATTATTCATTTCTTTCATTTATGTGCGGATAAACCTTATGATCCTTTAATTGCGGGTCATAAGGTTTTTTATTTATCACAAAAATGGAGGAAATGAATTTGAAAAAAAACCATGAAAAACAACTCATCGGGCGAATTGCTATCGCTTATAACCATATATACAAAATATTGACAAAAGAGCAAACTTTTTTACCCGCTAGCCTCCCTGGCAATTATCACTTTCATGTTCAACATGAGGCGGACTATCCAACGGTTGGTGATTGGGTTGTCTTTCACCAATTACCAAATGAAGATAAAGCAATGATCAAAGAAGTTTTACCACGAACGAGCAAGTTTTCAAGAAAAACTGCCGGTGTTGCTGTGAAGGAACAAATTATCGCTACCAACATTGATTATTTATTCATTGTTACAAGCATGAATGAAGATTTTAATATAGCAAGAATCGAGCGCTATTTAGTAGCAGCACAACATTCTGGAGCTTTACCGATTATTGTCTTAACAAAAGCTGATCTTTGTGAAGATAAAGGATGGATTTTAGATCAATTATTACTACTTGGCGTCGACTTCACAATGGTTAGCATGTTTCAACCCGAATCTGTAGAGGTCATCAAAGATTACTTAATTGGAGGCAAAACTGGTACATTTGTGGGATCATCAGGTGTCGGAAAATCTACACTTATTAACTTACTAACGAATGAGGATCGGATGAAGGTGGGCAATATTCGTGAAGATGATCAGAAAGGTCGTCACACCACAACCCATAGAGAATTAATTCAATTAGGTGATGGATATATCATCGATACCCCAGGAATGCGTGAATTTCAACTTTGGGAAGATGATATAAATTTAGGGGAGAGCTTTACAGATATTCAAGCACTAAGTGAGCAATGTAAATTTAGAAACTGCTCTCATCATAAAGAAGTGGGTTGTGCCGTACAACAAGCAATTGTTGAGGGTAAAATAACTGAGAAGAGGCTTAGTAGCTACTTTAAACTAGAACGAGAGTTAATCATGCTCGAAAAACGCCGTGCGAAACAAGAAAAGAAACGTATAAAAACAACGAATAAGAAAAAGAGTGCACGTTATGAGTGACATTCATTTAACTGCAATCACAAAAGAGAATTGGTATGAAGTGGCATCATTACATGTTACAACAGAGCAGAGTAAATTTGTGGAAAGTAATGCTATCTCTATCATTCAACAACAGTATGAACCTTCTTTACAAACCTATGCGATTACAGTAAATCAGCAAATCATTGGCTTTGTTATGTATAACCGTCAGCTAGAAGAACTGAATGGTTATTGGATTTATCGTATTATGATTTGCGATAGTCATCAACAAAAGGGATATGCCAAGCAAGCATTAAAACTTATCATGACAGAAATGAAACAATTAGCTAGAAAACCCCTTATTATTGCAGGTATTCATCGTGAGAATCATGCTAGTATTGCTCTGTTTAAAGCGGTGGGCTTTATTGATAGTGGACATCATTTTGGCAAAGAAACGGCTTATATTTTGCCCATAAACGAATACTAGCTTTTGCATAAAGTAAACATTCATTAGGAGGAAGATGAATGACTGAGGCGAGAGAAGTATTATTAGATCAGTTAGCCGCAAATGCAGATGATCCTAGTTGGTATACCCCCTTCTTGCAAACGGTTGATGAAATTAGTGAAGAAGAAGCGTTTATAAAGCCAAACGATAAAAGTCACAGCATAGCCGAAATAACACAACATCTCATTTACTGGAATGAAGTTTGGCATATTCGCTTTAAAGAAAAAAATGTTGGGGCAGTTCAACGAATCGAAAATAATGATTGGAGCTTTTTCGTTCCTAAAGGAAAAAGCTTTTCAGATTTAAAAGCTTCACTCTTAGTTAAGTTAAAACACTGGCAAAAACTCCTAACAACCAATGAATTATTGGATCAACATGTCGAAGGGTTTCCTGTTACAGCCCAGTGGTGGGCAATCATTGCCAATGTCACTTCACACAACGCTTACCATATAGGGCAGATAGCTTATTTGAAGAAATTAATAAAGTCATCTCATTAGAAAATCCGAACAATCGTTCGGATTTTCTCCTTTAAAATACTTGTACCATTTTTCTTAGTTCTCTTCGCAAGATTTTTTTAGCAGCGTTTCTTGGAATTTCATCGACAATAAAGAATCTCTTCGGAATTTTGTACTTCGCTAATTTTTCTTGGCAATATTCCTCGAGCTCTTTATGAGAAACTTCTGCATTTTTCTTGATTACAACAAATGCTACCGGCACTTCTCCCCAGGTGGAATCTTTCATACCTATCACACCTGTATCATCAACAGCTGGATGAGCTGAAACAATTCCTTCTACTTCAGCAGGATACACATTTTCTCCACCTGAAATAATCAAATCAGAGCGACGGTCAAGCACATAAAGAAAGCCATCTTCATCTAGAAGGCCAATATCCCCTGTTGCTAACCAACCTTGTTGAATTTTTTCAGCAGTTGCCTCATCTTTTCCTAAATAACCACTTGTTACATTCGGCCCTTTAACAAAAATTTCACCCGATTCATTCGCCTCTGCCACTTCACCAGTCTCTCGACATATCTTTACTTGAGAAGGAAATAAGGCTTTACCAGCCGAACCTAACTTTTTAATACTATCCTCAGGTGATAATGTTACGATTTGTGAGGATGTCTCTGTCATCCCATATGTTTGATAAACCGGGATACCACAAGAAACGGAATCTTCTAATAGTGCACGCGATGCCGGTCCCCCTCCAAGTAACATACAGCGAAATGAATCGTGCAACGGCTGCTGTTGCAAACGTTCTACCATTTTCTTCAACATCGTACTGACCGCAGACATAATGGTCACTTTTTGCTCACGGATCAGTGTAATCGTTTTATCCGCATCGAAACTATCAAGTAGTACAATCTTATGACCATATATGAGTCCTCTCATAAGAATGGAGAAACCGCTTATATGAAATAACGGGACAGCACATAACCAAACATCATCATCCCTTAGTCCAAGGTTTAAACTTGAGCCAACAGCACTCCATAAGTGATTACCGTAAGTTTGCATTACACCTTTTGGATGACCAGTCGTGCCTGACGTGTACATAATTGTACAAATATGATCTAATTGGACTTCACTTACTATCATAGGCTCCTCGTAATCATCATCCATGATTTCCTCTTTCACAAGTAAACAAAGGGATGATACTTCCATTTCAACATCAGATCTAACTTTTTTAAAAGCCTCTTCAGTAATAAAAAAGACAGACTCCGAATCCTGTAGTTGCCAAATAATTTCTTTACTCGTTAGTCTACTGTTTAATATTACCGCTTTAACGCCAAGAAGTTGCAAAGCGAATAAAATGAAAACCGATTGAAGATTATTCTTAAGCAGTACACCGACGAATTGTGATTGCTTTACTCCTTTTGCTGATAAGATACCAGCCCACCGATATGCTTCATGATAAACGGTTTCAAAAGTATAACTTTTTCCTTCGTAATAAAATGCTTCTCTTTTCGGTGTAGATAAAAACCGTTTATAAATAAAATTTTGCATCTCTTTATTAGACAAAACAGACACCTTCTTTAATATAGTCACAACGAATCCTAAAAAGAAACAATGGCAAAACAGCTTGATGGTTATCCCATCAAGCTGCTCATTTATCATTTCATTAAGGGAAACGTGGGAATTGTCCAAAGTCCGGATCACGTTTTTCTTTAAATGCGTCTCTTCCTTCTTTTGCTTCATCAGAAGTATAGTAAAGAAGGGTTGCATCCCCAGCAAACTGTTGAAGGCCTGCTAGACCATCTGTATCTGCATTAAATGCAGCTTTTAAGAAACGAATCGCAGTTGGACTTTTTGATAGAATTTCTTCACACCATTGAATCGTTTCCTCTTCTACTTTTTCAAGTGGCACTACTGTATTAACTAGTCCCATATCTAAAGCTTCTTGTGCGTTATATTGACGGCATAAGAACCAAATCTCACGCGCTTTCTTATGGCCTACAAGACGTGCCAAGTAACCAGAACCATAACCAGCATCAAAGCTACCAACTTTAGGGCCTGTTTGACCAAATACAGCATTATCTGCAGCAATTGTTAAATCACAAACAACGTGAAGAACATGTCCACCACCGATAGCATAACCTTTTACCATTGCAATGACAGGTTTCGGAATGACACGAATTAATCGTTGTAAGTCCAGTACGTTCAAACGAGGAATCTGGTCATCTCCAACATATCCGCCATGTCCACGGACTTTTTGGTCCCCACCAGAACAGAAAGCTTTATCCCCTGCTCCTGTAAGAACGATTACACCTACATTAGAATCATCTCGTGCGTATGCAAATGCATCCATTAATTCCATTACAGTTTTTGGTGTGAACGCATTATGTACGTGCGGACGGTTAATTGTAATTTTAGCAATACCGTTATATGTTTCATATAGAATTTCTTCATACTTACGGCCTGCTACCCATTCTACTGCTGACATTTCGAATTCCTCCTTCTATATTACTAATTCAATTTGTAGTTTTAAATAGTGCTTCCTATCATATTTTAGCAATAATTGACGAAAAACACACCTTTTTTCATCATTTTCTTCTAATAGGTTGATGTTTCCAATAAAAATTTCTCTATTTCATCCACATACTGTAAAGGTTTTTCAAGGTGAACAGTATGGCCTGATTTTTCAATCGTTTGATGTGTAGCACGCTGAATACGCATAGACATTTCTTCACCAATCGTACAAAACTTTTGATCGATTGAACCGGTCAAAATAAGGACTGGCATCTGAAACTTAGCTATCAATGTCCACCAACTAGGTTGCGCACCAGTACCCATCCCAATAAGACTGTTTATTAACCCTTGGGGGTTATTTCTCAGACGTTGCGTACGTACCTGCTCTCTCTTATGTGCTGTTAATTTCTTTTGACTTGCGAACAAAGGAATATTTTCCCAATAATTCACAAATCCCTCTATTTCTTTATCTTTAATCAATTGACAGATTTTCATATCATTTATCATACGTTTTTCTCTATCTTCAATAGAGTTAATTCCTGGTGTTGTACTCTCAAGGATCAGGCGATGGACCTTTTCTGGAAAAAGCAGAGCAAAGGTAATGGCTAAACGCCCCCCCATTGAATAGCCAATTACATCAACTTTACTTATCTTCATAAGGTTTATTAAATGTGCAAGCATAGCCGCTTGCTCTTCAATCTGATAATGAGAAATATCTTCCGGTGATTCTGACTGTCCGTGACCAATAATATCCGGTGCAATGATTGTTCGATCAGATATTATTTCTGAATAAAATCGCCAACCGTTGCTATTACCTGTAAATCCATGAAGTGCCATGATTGGTTCACCATTACCGAAAGTTTCGACATGATATTTCACGTTATTGTAGAAAAAGTCCATTACTCTTCGTCCTTTATTCTCTTATCTATTTCCCGGGAAACAGATTCCCACAAATTCCGATGCTCTTTTACATTATTTTCTCTATTGGTCATAACCTCAATTACCTTTAAATGAGATGTCTCCGTCGCAATTGCTTCCGAGAACTGCTGCCAATCTTCCACCTTTATATAATCTCCACCAAACATTGTTACACTGTGTGAGAAATCTATGTTCAATGGCGTACCAAATAATAATTCAAAATGCTTCGGGTGTTCTGATTGTGGTAAGAAAGAGAAGATACCTCCGCCATTATTATTAATAACAATAATCGTAATAGGAATATGGTAGAGTTTACTAGCAATCAACCCATTCAAGTCGTGGAAAAAGGTCAAATCTCCAACAATTAAGTAAAGTGGTTGTGTATGCATTGCCACGCCTAGCGCTGTGGAAATTGTGCCGTCAATACCATTTGCTCCTCTATTACCTATAATCCTCATAGATTTGTTATTAACAAAATAAAAGCTATCTAAATCCCGAATGGGCATGCTATTCCCAACGAAAACCGTAGACTCTTCAGGCAGTAACTGACCTAATTGGGCAAATATCTTTCCCTCATTGAGTTGTTCAATCTCCAACACTTTTACCATTTCTTTTTTTGCCACTTCATTAACGTCCTGCCATAAAGTAAGATAGCCATTCTCTTTAATAGCAAAAGCATTGGCACGAAGAATCAGTTCTTCACAAAATTGTTTCTCATCACAATAAATCATATCTGTTGATAACAATGAGGGATCTCTGAAGCCTCCTCCACCATCGACAATTAATTGACGCGTTTCTGGATATTGCTTCATAAACAGTAACAACGGTTTCGATACTGGCATCGCCCCAAAACGAATGATTAATTCAGGTTGCAACTCAACTTTCGCTGTCCCACTTTTCAAAATGGCATCATATGCATCAATGATTTGGCTTTGTTCATGGCGTCCACTGCGTAATTGTGAAAGTGGATCAGCAATAATCGGAAATTGTAGTGCCTTTCCAAGTTCAACAATCTTATGTGAAAGGTCCGCATCATCCATAGGTCCGCAGATAATCATTCCTTTATTATATGTTGAAACAGTTTGCGCAATAGTATCAAATTGGGCATCATCCACTGTTAAAATAGATGATGACACTGTCATATACTTTTCTTCTCTAGAAGAGCTAAGGAAAATCTCCGGATCGTTTAGGTCAGGGATGAGCGGTTCCCTAAACGGAAAATTCATATGAACAGGACCTTCTGGATTCCTCTTCGCAGTAGCAACAGCTCTTACAGCAGCCGTACGGACATAATTAATCATCGAAGGCCCATTTTCAGGTGGTGCCATTTCTGCAAACCATTTGACATGTTTTCCGTACATTTGAATTTGGTCGATAGCTTGTGGCGCGCCTATATCTCTTAGTTCATGAGGGCGGTCTGCAGTAAAGACAAGTAGAGGTACTCGAGAGTAAAAGGCTTCGATTATCGCAGGATAGTAATTTGCTGCTGCAGTACCCGAAGTACATAAAATGGCGACTGGACGTTTTGTTCCTTTGGCTATTCCAAGAGCAAAGAAAGCTGCCGAACGTTCATCAACATGGATATGGACTTGAAGATCTGGGTGCTCAGCCATTACCATAGCCATGGGCGTAGAACGAGATCCAGGACTGACGACCACATCTTCTACCCCATTTTTTACTAGCTCAGAAATGAAAGCCGCAATGTATTTAGTTAAAGCCTGTTGATGGCTCATTTCAGTTCCCCTCCAAGCGCTGATAACATTGGTCTAAACTTAATTTTCGTTTCCTGATATTCACTTTCAACTTCAGAATCTTTCACAACGCCACAGCCAGCAAAGATCGAAGCCTCATTATCTTGTATTAATCCTGATCGCAATGCCACCGCAAAATCTCCATTGCCTTGGTAATCAAGCCAGCCAATTGGGCTGCCATATAATCCTCTGTCCAAAATCTCTAAATCCCTAATGACTTCTATAGCTTTTTCTGTCGGAACTCCACCTAGAGCTGGTGTTGGGTGGAGTTTTTCTATAATTGCCAAGAGCGATCCTTCCTTACTAGCTGCTGCAATAACTGGCGTATAAAGATGTTGAATATCTCTTAATTTTAAAAGTTGAGGACCCTCAGGTAATTCGACTTCTGTACCTACCATTTCCATCGCTTGACGAATCATATCTACAACGTATTGATGCTCTTGGAGATTTTTTTCATCTTGTAATAATTCTCTCCCGAGAGCATCATCCTCTTCCTTTGTCTCTCCTCTTTTCATTGAGCCCGCTAAACAAGTCGTATAAAGCGTATGACCTTGTTTTTTCACTAACCGTTCTGGTGTCGCTCCAATAAAACAATCAGACCCTGACTCAAAGGCAAAGATAAAGCTGTTTTTTTGCTTGTCTAAAAGGTTTTGTAGGACGCTTTCAATTTGTACAGGATGAGCAAAAGTAAGTCTCGTTTCTCTTGCCAAAACCACTTTTTGTATAACGTTTTTTCTCATTTCATCTACTACTTGTGCGACAGCTTTCTTCCATTCCCCAGACGCCACCTCATGTTGGGCAATCACCTTGTTATTGATCCTAGTAGGTAATATTTTAGCATTTTGTAATAATTGCCTACGTTCCTCTAACATATCCTCTATGCGTTCTTCTCTATCGTTTGGATGAACAAGCATATTCGTTGTTAAAAAAGCACGACCACCAGCAATCGTGCACATATATTGCGGTAGATGAAAATCTGTATGCTTATATTGACTCCATAATTTGGTCTTTTCTTTCAGAGGATCGAAAGTGAATCCACCAAATAATGTTGGACCAATCGCGTCGATTGAGTATGAATTATGGATTATTGCATCATCAAGCAATGACTGCCACTTTTTTTGCACATAAAAAAAGCGGTCAGTAGTCTGATCCGATTGAAATAAATAGTTAATACCAACACCAGTTATTACAACCTCATTATCAGAACCTGTCCAAAAAAACCGATCACCTAGTTCTGTCTTTTTTCCTGCTCCAAAAAAAGCTAAAGGATCTATGCAATCGATCTCACAAACCTCACTAAATAAAATATCATGGTTCGTTCGTTGTGCTTTCGATAACGCTTCAATAAACCCTTCTTTAAATTCTGTGTGCTGTAAAGTAAACAAAAAAATCCCTCCAATAACAGCTACAATCAGCTGCTATTCTTCATTCATTAAAGATACACCTCTTGCTTAAATGCTGTCAATCATTCCAATCAATACACTTCCTTATTATATATTATTTTGAGTAAAATAAGCACTGTTCGTTCTTTAGTAGGAAATATCCTCCTTCGCTTCTTTCAAAATTCAATTGACACTTAATAGGACATTACCTAAACTTAAGAAAGTGATTTGTTTTATTTGACTTAATTGGAGGTACTAAAAAGTGCAAACACAACCTAATATAAACACGCCACATTCTACGAAGAAGAAATGGCAAATCTGGTGGCAATTAACACGTCCACATACATTAACAGCTGCCTTTGTTCCTGTATTACTAGGTAGCGCATTGGCTATTTATGAAACGTCGATAGATGCTGGCCTTTTTATCGCCATGATGGTTGCTAGTCTTTTCCTTCAAATTGCAACGAATATGTTCAATGAATATTATGACTTCAAACGCGGCAATGACACAGCTGAGTCTGTAGGGATTGGTGGAGCAATTGTTAGAGAAGGGATTAAACCACATGTTGTGCTTAACTCCGCTTTAGGGTTATACGGCGCTTCCATCTTGATAGGGATTTATATTTGCATGAATAGCAGTTGGTGGTTAGCAGCTGTTGGACTTCTAGGTATGGCTATTGGCTATTTATACACAGGTGGGCCATTACCAATTGCCTATACACCTTTTGGTGAAATTATTTCTGGTTTTGTTATGGGTATGTTACTTATTTTAATCTCATTTTTTATTCAAACTGGTACAGTAACTACGACAAGTGTTCTTGTGGCCATTCCTAGTCTTTTATTAGTTGGAGGTATTATGCTCTCTAATAATATACGAGACTTAGATGGGGACAAGGAATTTGGTCGAAAAACATTAGCTATTTTAATCGGACGTCCAAAAGCCGTAAAATTATTAGCAACCATGTTTATCGTTTCATATATATGGGTATTTATTTTAATTGTAATGCAAATTGTTTCACCATGGCTTGCACTCGTAGTGCTAAGTGCGCCGAAACCAATCAATGCCATTAAAGGCTTTAAAGGCAAAACAATTGCATATGAGATGGTCCCAGCAATGAAAAATACTGCCCAAACAAACACTGTATTTGGATTACTACTTTCTATAGGATTATTAATCGGATATATTCTATAAAATCAGTAGCATTTTGCTAAGCGCCTTTTACTTATAAGGCGCTTTTTCCTACTTTTTTTAGCATTCAATCTCTGCTTAGCGTACCATAAAATGATAAAATAAATGAATAATTATCGCAATTTTTCACTTATTCCAACCAACAACGGCACATCTAGAAAGCGACTAAAGTATTTGAACTAGGTCATATTATAAGAAAAGCAACAGTGAAACCTACTAATAATCAAGATAAAAACTTAATACATCCTGAATTCACCCATGTAAGATGCTAAATAGGAATAAATACAAAGGACGAAATCTCACTAAAGATTGTAAGGAGGATGAAAGATGCTGGATAGTCAGTATAAAGCACAATGTAGTACCGAGTATAGTCGTTTAAAGACTGTCGTATTATGCGAACCAAACTACATGAATATTGAGAATCAAATCAATGAAACACAAAGAAGGTATTCTGATAAAGGCTTTAATGTGGAGCAAGCCATCATTCAGCATCAACAATTCGTTGCAAAATTAAAAGATTTAGGGATTGAGGTCGTACTTTTACCTCCAGGTAAAAACTATCCTGAACAAGTGTTTACGCGTGACATTGGTTTCACCCTTGGGGACACTGTATTTATCGCTGCGATGGCAACGAAAATAAGACATGGTGAGGAAGATATTTTACAAGAGTGGTTAAAATCTCATAATGTATCTTATAACAACATAAAACATGGTCATGTTGAAGGTGGAGATGTCATTATCGATCAAGATACCGTTTATATTGGACAAAGTGACCGTTCCGATACGATTGGTATTCAATATTTACAATCTAAATTACCACATATGAAAGTATTACCAGTACCATTCACTAAATCCTTTTTACATTTAGACTGTATCTTTAACGTGCTGTCTCCTACAGAAGCACTCCTATATCCAGGACAAATGGATAAAAAAGTAGAAGAATATTTATATTCAAGATATGACATTATTGAGGTCTCTAAAGAAGAACAGTTCACACTAGGAACAAATGTCCTTTCTGTAGGTAATAGACAAGTATTCTCACAACCAATCAATTCACAAGTAAATCGAGCTCTGAGTCAAAGAGGCTTTGAAGTAATCGAAGTAGATATTTCTGAAATCATAAAATCCGGTGGTGCCTTCCGCTGTTGCACAATGCCCCTATTACGTTTAACAGACCCAACCTATTTTGATTGAGGGAATAGATAAGATTGGGTGAATAAGAAATTTAGACACTCTCTCCGTTTTTTCTTGCATTTATAATATATTTGTACAATTGCTTATAAGGTCCAACATAAATAAAAAGCAGAAGTGTGTATAATGAAGCACACTCCTGCTTTTTTTATCTATTTAATTCTCCATATCCCTTGGGCATATTCATTAATTGTTCGGTCGCTGGAAAAGTAACCCGATTTAGCGATATTGTTAAGGCTCATTTTCCGCCATTTCTCCTGTTTTTCATAAGCGTACCCCGCTTTTTCCTGAATATGAACATAGCTAGAGAAATCACGTAAAACAAAATATTGGTCATTTTCCATAATTAGCGAATCATAAATGGGTTCAAATTGATCAAATACATCTGGAAAGAAACCATTTCTTAACTGGTCCATTACTTGCCGGATTCGATGATCATGATGATAATATTCAGTCGCTTGATAACCACCATGAGCATAATAATGATTGACCTCATCAGAGCGTAAACCGAAGATAAAAATATTCTCATCACCTACGCGCTCATGAATTTCAACATTAGCACCATCCATCGTTCCAACAGTAATCGCACCATTCATCATGAATTTCATATTTCCAGTTCCAGATGCTTCTTTACTTGCCGTCGAAATTTGCTCACTAATGTCTGCTGCAGGAAAAACATCCTCTGCCAGTGATACCCGATAGTTCTCAAGGAAAATTACCTTAAGGTATTCATTTGTTTTAGGGTCATTATTTACCTTTTTAGCAACAGTATTAATGAGCTTTATTACCTTCTTAGCAAAATAATATCCTGGAGAAGCTTTCGCACCAAAAATGAAGGTACGGGGATGCATTTTAAAACTCTCATCTTCTTTGATTCGATTATATAAATACATGACATGAAAAATATTTAATAGTTGTCTCTTATATGCATGTAGTCTCTTTACTTGAATATCGAATATGGAATGTGTATCAATTTTTATTCCTGTTTGCGTAAAAATACGATCGGCAAGATTTTCTTTATTTGCGTGTTTAATATCAGCAAGTCTCGTTAACAAGGCTGTATCATTTTCATATTTTAATAATAATGCCATTTGTTCTGGATCGCGAATCCATTCCGCTCCTAACCTTTCTGTTATTAAATCAGCAAGCGACTGATTAGATTTAAGTAACCAGCTACGATGCGTAATGCCATTTGTTTTATTGTTAAACTTCTTAGGAAAAAATTGATAAAATGAATGCATTTCGCGATATTTTAATATCTCTGTATGGAGTGCAGCCACTCCGTTTACACTATGGCTACCTACAATAGCCAAATGAGCCATTTTTACTTGGTCATGAGCAATAATCGCCATGTTTTCAATATGCTGCCATTTGCCAGGATACTTTTCCCAAAGCTTTGCACAGAACCGTTCATTGATCTCATTTACAATCATATACATTCTTGGTAATAACGGTTGGAAAATACGAACTGGCCATTTTTCTAGTGCTTCAGATAAGGTCGTATGATTAGTGTAAGAAATTGTTTGTGTAGTTACTTCCCAGGCATCATCCCAACCAAGATTTTCTTCATCAATTAATATCCTCATTAATTCTGGAATCGCTAATACTGGATGCGTATCATTAATATGAATACTAATATATTGATGGAATTCCTTCATATCCTTATGCTGTCGTTTAAATGAGCGTATGATCGACTGAAGACTTGCACGAACTAAAAAATATTGTTGTTTTAACCTCAGTATCTTGCCTTCATCTTGCGTATCATCAGGATATAAAAACTCAGATATTGCTTCAGTCTCTTTTTTATATTTTAATACATCTTGATTGGTTGGATAACGGACTGGCTCTGCACTCCATAACCTAAGTGTATTAATCGTTTCAGTATGATACCCGACGACTGGCATATCATATGGTACTGCAGTCACTCTTTCAGCATGGATGTGTTGAAACACTTGTCTGCCATTTTCTTCACGTATATCTACTTCTCCCCAAAACGGAATTTCAACTGATAAATCTGCCTTTCTCACTTCCCAGACATGACCATTTCTTAACCATTGATCGGGTAGTTCTACTTGATATCCATCAACCACTTTTTGTTCGAATAACCCGTGCTTGTATCTAATCCCACAACCATGGCCAGGCAAATTAAGAGAAGCTAATGAGTCAAGGAAACAGGCTGCTAATCGACCTAAACCTCCATTACCTAATCCTGCATCTGATTCTACTTCCTCTAAAGAGCTTAATTCGATACCTAAATCTTGCAACCCAGCAGACACCACTTGCTCTATCCCTAAATTTAATAAGTTGTTTCGAAGTAGTCGACCTAATAAAAACTCTATCGACAAATAATAAACCTGCTTTACTTGGTCTATCCTGTAACGCTCATTGGTATTAATCCATTCCGTACTTACATACTCACGTATTAATAAGCCCAATGTATAGTAATGATCTTTTTCTGTGCTATCAGCAAAGCTTTTTCCGCATGTCATCTCTAGCTTCTTTAAAAATGCCTCTTTAAATTCTTCTGTATTAGAAAACATGGCTCTCACTCCTAGAGATCACATCTGAATATAATTGATTATATTTAAAAGCGGATTGTGCCCAACTATAATCTTTTTCCATAGCAGTTATAACTAATTGACTCCACAGTGGTTGATTCCGATAATATGCTAGTGCTCGACGATAAGTATAGAGCATATCATGTGCGTTAAAATTTTTAAAAGTGAACCCCCAGCCCTCACCTGTCTGGTCATTATAAGACTGTACGGTATCATTCAACCCTCCTGTTTCTCTTATTATAGGAATGGCACCATATTTCATCGCAATGAGTTGACCTAATCCACAAGGCTCGAACTTAGACGGCATCAAAAATAGATCAGCACCCGCATATACTTGATGCGCTACTTCTTCATTGAACCCAATATAACATTTACATTTTCCCCCGTAATTTGCTTCCATTTTTCTGAAGAAATCTTCAAACGCTATATCGCCTGTACCAATAAGAATAAATTGCACATTTTCTTGCATCATTTCATGGAATACTCTCTCTATTAAGTCCATACCTTTTTGTTTTGTTAACCTTGTGATCATAGCCACAATGGGGGTATTCCGATCTATCTTTAAATCGAATATTCTTTGTAAATATGCCTTGTTTTCCTTCTTTAATAGCCATTGCTCTGAATGAAATGCTTGATAAATCGTCGCATCTTTCTCTGGGTGATAGACGTCTTCATCAATTCCATTCAATATCCCAATTAAATGGTCATTTCTTTCCTGTAACAAACCATTTAATCCCTCACCAAAATAATCTGTTAGAATCTCATCTCTATACGTAGGACTTACAGTTGTTATTTGATCAGCTGCTACTATGGCACCTTTCATAAAATTAATACAATCATAATACTTTAATTGATCTTCACGATAATACTCAAACCCCAACCCAAACAAATCATGAATGGCATCTTTAGGGAAGACACCTTGAAAGTGTAAATTATGAATCGTAAAGACTGTTTTAATCAATTCATACCCACTTCTTTTTTGATAATGAACTCTTAATAAAAAAGGAATCATGCCTGTATGCCAATCATGGCAATGAATAATATCAGGATAATAGTCGAGCTGTGCCAGTGTTTCTAATACAGCTCTATTAAAATAAGCAAATCGCTCACCATCATCATCGTAACCATATAATTTTTCTCTCTTAAAATAGTATTCATTATCTACAAAATAAAAAGTAATATCATTTAACTCGAGCACTTCAATTCCACAATATTGATTGCGCCAGCCAACAGCGACTACGAATTCGGCTATCTTTTTTGTCTTATTCTTATATAAGGCAGGGATGTTCCCATACTTCGGTAATATTATTCTTACTTCCGTCCCTTGTTTCGTTAATTCCTTCGGTAACGAACCTGCGACATCTGCTAATCCACCTGATTTAATAAAAGGGACACATTCTGAGACGGCAAATAATACTTTCACGAATTCATCAACGCTCCTTGAATTGACCCTTTTTTAACAACAAAAGGGACCGATTGTGTGCCTGTTAAGTAGGTTCCTTCTTCTACTTTCACATCTTTATCTAAAATAACAGAATCTAATACACACCCCTCTTGAATCTCACATTTCTGCATAATCACACAGTTTCTTACTATCGTATTTTTACCGACTTTTACACCCCTAGCAATAATACTATTTTCTACTTTTCCTTCTATTTGGCAACCGTTGGCCACAATAGAATTCTTTACTTCACAACCATTTAGATATCTTGTTGGCGGTTCATCTTTTACTTTTGTATAGATTGGAAAATCTCTTAAAAATAAATTTCTCCAGACATCAGGGGTTAGTAGTTCCATGCTCGCTTGAAAATAAGATTGGACAGAATCGATAGTTACTGCCTCCCCCTTATATTCATAATGACAAATTGTGTAAGGCTGATGGATATCAGCCATAATATCACTTATGCATGTATAACCTGTTTGTCTGCGAGTTTGAATCATATCTATTAGAAGATCTTTTTTGACCAAATACATCTCTAAAGGTTGATTTAGCTGTTGAATTGACGTAATATCACAGCCAGATTGAATATGCCGCTGTAAAACTGGTGAGAAATCAATATTACAAACGGTATAGCAATTAGCAATTAATGCATAATCTTGTGAACTACGATAAAAATAATCAATGTTAGCAACAAAATGATTAAATGAACCAATCCCACTATTTGAACTATCAATCATCGGTGATGGGAAGAAGAAAAGACCATCTCTTTTTCTATCTAAATCCCAGTTCTTCCCCGATCCTAGATGATCCATCAAAGATCGGTATTGATATTTCGGAAAAATCGCCACACTCTCTATTCCTGAATTGACCATATTAGAGAGAATAAAATCTATTAGTCTATATCTTCCAGCAAAAGGAACAGCAGCTAAAGAACGATGAAGGGTTAACTCATCCAGTCCCTTATGATAAGTTGTCGCATCAATGACTCCTAATAAACGATTATTCAATCAATATCCCCCCAGTAAAAATCATACGGTTCTACATTTATGCAAAATGACAAATACTTTCTGGCGTGATTAACAATGCTTCACTTGTTTCTTTTCTTTCTTTAATTACTGTCCCATCTGGTATAACTATATTTGAAGGGACAATGACCTTTTCTAATATGACATTCTTACCAATCCTTGTATTTGGCATAACTACTGATTCTTTAATAACAGACCCTTTATCAATCGCTACACCTTGAAAGAGAACTGATTTGATTACCTCGCCTTCAATCGTACATCCTTCATTTACTAAAGATTGTTTGACCTTTGCTTGTGGAGAAATATATTGTGGAGGATGGTTAGGATTAACTGAGTAAATTCTCCAGTCTTGATCAAAAAGATTTAACTCACAATTTTCATCTAATAAATCCATATTAGCTTCCCATAGACTTTGAACTGTACCGACGTCTTTCCAATAACCATTAAAAGGATAGGCATAAAGTTTCTTATTTAACTTCAACATCTCAGGAATAATATCTTTTCCAAAATCATGGCTTGAGTCCTTATTTTGATTATCCTTTTGTAAAAACTCATTTAGTACTGACCATTTAAAGATATAAATGCCCATTGATGCTAAATTATTCTTTGCTTGCTCAGGTTTTTCTTCAAAATCTTCTATTCTCATATCTAAAGAAGTATTCATAATACCAAAACGATTTGTTTCATGCCACGGGACCTCTATAACAGAGATTGTCGCATCAGCTCCTTTACTAATATGGTAATCTAGCATTAAGTCATAGTTCATTTTGTAAATATGGTCACCTGATAAAATTAATACATATTCGGGGTTATGTTGCTCTAAATAATTGATATTTTGATAGATAGCACTTGCCGTACCTGTATACCATTTGACTTCAGAAGATTCACTGTAAGGGGGAAGTACTGTCACACCGCCATTTCTTCTATCCAAATCCCATGCGCTTCCTATGCCAATATATGAATTGAGTATTAGCGGTTGATATTGTGTTAGTACACCGACTGTATCGATACCTGAATTTGTACAATTACTAAGTGTAAAATCGATGATGCGGTATTTACCTCCAAAAGGGACAGCTGGTTTAGCAAGCTCCTTCGTCAAAGAATTAAGGCGGCTTCCTTTACCTCCAGCAAGCAGCATCGCTACACATTTCTTGTTAGCCATTTACAACATCACTCCTTTTTCTTTTTCTAACAGGACGTAAAACTGAAATACCGAATGGTGGTATCGTCATTTCGATGCTGTATGGTTTTCCATGGTAGGATTGTTTTTTTGTATTTAATACTCGTTTATTAATACAATGAGAGCCACCAAATTCATGATTATCACTATTAAACACTTCTCTATAACTCCCATTTTTAGGAACACCCATTCGAAAATTCATATATACTTGAGGGGAAAAGTTACATACAACAATTAATATTTCTTCTTCTTCTACTCCTTTACGAATAAATGAAAAAATGGATTGCTGATGGTTATTAGCATCAATCCACTCAAAACCTTCTGATCTGTGGTCCCATTCATATAATGATTTAGATCTCTTATATAACTTTATTAACTTCTTCACATAATGATTCGTTTTTGCATGCATTTCATACTGAAGTAAGTGCCAATCCAACTGTTCTTCATCTTTCCACTCGGCAAATTGTCCTAGCTCAAACCCCATAAATAACAGCTTTTTACCTGGATGTGTCATCATAAAACCTAAGAGCAAACGATATTGGGCAAATTTTTGCCAATAATCTCCTGGCATCTTGTCTAGCAGGGATTTCTTCCCATGGACAACCTCATCATGTGATAACGGTAAGAGAAAATTTTCGGAGTATGCATACATTAAAGAAAAAGTCATTTTATTATGGTGGTATTGTCGTTCATGTGGGGCTTTCTCCATATAAGATAATACATCATTCATCCACCCCATATTCCATTTATAACTGAAACCTAATCCGCCATAGTGAACAGGAGCCGTTACTTGGGGCCAATCAGTAGAATCCTCTGCCATCATCAAGATAGAGGGATCATAAGCAAACACAGCTTTATTTAATTTCTGTAAAAATTGAATACCAAATGGATTTTCCCTCTTCTCGTTATTAGGCCAAAAAATAATATTTGATACTGCATCAATTCTAAATCCATCGACATGGTATTTTTCCATCCAAAAAATAGCATTGGATATGAGGAAACTATGAACCTCTGTTTTACTTAAATTAAAATTAGCTGTACCCCAAACAAAATTTTCCCTATCAGCTTCTGTTTCGTATTCATAAACATATTCACCATCTAAACAATATAGCCCATGTTGATCTTTACAGAAATGTCCTGGTACCCAATCTAAAATAACACCAATATTATTTTGATGGCATTGATCGATAAAAAACATTAAATCTTTTGGTTCACCATATCTACTCGTAGCCGAATAATAGCCTGTTCCTTGATACCCCCATGAACGATCATAAGGGTGTTCAATTATAGGCATCAATTCAATATGTGTAAAACCATGCTCCTTTACGTAAGGAATGATTTCTTCTGCTAGTTCACTGTATGTCAATAAAAGGCCATTCCTCTTTTTCCATGTACCTAGATGCATCTCATATATCATCATAGGTTCTGAAAATGCTTTCCTTTGTTGTTTTTCCTTTTGCCAGCCTTGGTCCTTCCATTTGTAATCTTCTAAAGAATAGACAATCGAAGCAGTTCTGGGTCGTAATTCTGAACAAAAAGCAAAAGGATCAGCCTTTAAAAAAGTTTGTTCATCCTTGTTCTTAATTGCATATTTATAAATTTCTCCTGTTAAATCTCCATCTAGCTGAATTGTCCATATCCCCTCATTATTTACTTTTTCCAATGAAAAACCTTCGCCATTCCAATGATTAAAAGAGCCAACTAATGATATTGAGTAGGCATGTGGAGCATAGATAGTAAAGCAAGTAACCCAATTATCTCCTTCTTTATGACGGTGTGATCCAAACAGTTCGTATGCCTTAAATAAGCTTCCTTCATGAAACAAGTGCATTTCGAATTCAGTGGGGTATGCAGTTGTATTCATTCTAATTCATTCCACTCCTTGTATTACATTACTCTTTCTTAATTAATTCGTCTTAAGTATAAAAATCCCTTGTTAATTTTCAAATTATTTCGACATCTAATGACAGATAATATAACATCCAAAAGTGTTAGCCACATAAAAAAGAAGCTGTCAACATAAGTTGACAGCTTCTTTTTTATGACCCCTACGGGATTCGAACCCGTGTTACCGCCGTGAAAGGGCGGTGTCTTAACCGCTTGACCAAGGGGCCAACTGGCGGAGAAGGAGGGATTTGAACCCTCGCGCCGGTTGCCCGACCTACACCCTTAGCAGGGGCGCCTCTTCAGCCACTTGAGTACTTCTCCATATGGCTCCGCAGGTAGGATTCGAACCTACGACCGTTCGGTTAACAGCCGAATGCTCTACCACTGAGCTACTGCGGAATAATATAAATGGTGGGCCTAAATGGACTCGAACCATCGACCTCACGCTTATCAGGCGTGCGCTCTAACCAGCTGAGCTATAGGCCCCTATTTAAGCGGGTGAAGGGAATCGAACCCTCATCATCAGCTTGGAAGGCTGAGGTTTTACCACTAAACTACACCCGCAATGGGGCGGCTGATGGGAATCGAACCCACGAATGTCGGAACCACAATCCGATGCGTTAACCACTTCGCCACAACCGCCATAAAAGATGGCTCAGGACGGAATCGAACCGCCGACACAAGGATTTTCAGTCCTTTGCTCTACCGACTGAGCTACTGAGCCAAAATAATAAATATGTAAATGGCGGTCCGGACGGGACTCGAACCCGCGACCTCCTGCGTGACAGGCAGGCATTCTAACCAACTGAACTACCGGACCAGATTGCGGGGGCAGGATTTGAACCTGCGACCTTCGGGTTATGAGCCCGACGAGCTACCGGACTGCTCCACCCCGCGATAATAATATGAATGGCGGAGGAAGAGGGATTCGAACCCCCGCGGGCTTTAACACCCCTGTCGGTTTTCAAGACCGATCCCTTCAGCCAGACTTGGGTATTCCTCCGAATAATGGTGGACCTTGTAGGACTCGAACCTACGACCGGACGGTTATGAGCCGTCTGCTCTAACCAGCTGAGCTAAAGGTCCATCATTCTATCTATGGTAGCGGCGGAGGGGATCGAACCCCCGACCTCACGGGTATGAACCGTACGCTCTAGCCAGCTGAGCTACACCGCCATAGAATATATTGTATAAAATTAATTGGTGGAGCCTAGCGGGATCGAACCGCTGACCTCCTGCGTGCAAAGCAGGCGCTCTCCCAGCTGAGCTAAGGCCCCTAAAATAAATATGTATATCTAGTGGTCGGGAAGACAGGATTCGAACCTGCGACCCCTTGGTCCCAAACCAAGTGCTCTACCAAGCTGAGCTACTTCCCGAAACATAACGCGCCCGAGAGGAGTCGAACCCCTAACCTTTTGATCCGTAGTCAAACGCTCTATCCAATTGAGCTACGGGCGCTTAATTTTAAAAGAATGGTGCCGAGGACCGGAATCGAACCGGTACGGTAGTCACCTACCGCAGGATTTTAAGTCCTGTGCGTCTGCCAGTTCCGCCACCCCGGCACATATTGGAGCGGAAGACGGGATTCGAACCCGCGACCCTCACCTTGGCAAGGTGATGTTCTACCACTGAACTACTTCCGCAAATATTTAAAATGAAAAATGGTGCGGGTGAAGGGAGTCGAACCCCCACGCCTTGCGGCGCCAGATCCTAAGTCTGGTGCGTCTGCCAATTCCGCCACACCCGCATATTAAGATGATCAAATGGTGAGCCATGAAGGACTCGAACCTTCGACCCTCTGATTAAAAGTCAGATGCTCTACCAACTGAGCTAATGGCTCGTACAAAGCACGAGTGGTGCCGGCCAGAGGACTTGAACCCCCAACCTACTGATTACAAGTCAGTTGCTCTACCAATTGAGCTAGGCCGGCAAATACACACAAAAAATGGTGGAGGATGACGGGATCGAACCGCCGACCCTCTGCTTGTAAGGCAGATGCTCTCCCAGCTGAGCTAATCCTCCAATATGTATGCCCGGCAACGTCCTACTCTCACAAGGGGACAGCCCCTAACTACCATCGGCGCTGAGAAGCTTAACTTCCGTGTTCGGTATGGGAACGGGTGTGACCTTCTCGCTATCGCCACCGGACTTTTTAAAGACATTTATTATTATAACGTCTTTTATGAAAATTTCAAGAGAAATTTTAAATCATTCTCTGAAAACTAGGTAATGTTGAAGAAGATATTTATTGAGTAATCGCCTGAATGCGTGCTGTAGGCTACTACTTACGTAGTGCTGTCCAGCTGCGGCGCCTAGGTGCTCGAGGTCATAAGTCAAATTTGTCATGAGGTTAAAGAACAACCTCCTGTCAAATCCGTCTTATGCTTGTCGCACCTGTGCAAGGCGCCTCCGCATTTCGAATTGGTTAAGTCCTCGATCGATTAGTATTAGTCAGCTGCATGTGTCGCCACACTTCCACCTCTAACCTATCAACCTGATCATCTTTCAGGGATCTTACTAGCTTGCGCTATGGGAAATCTCATCTCGAGGGGGGCTTCATGCTTAGATGCTTTCAGCACTTATCCCTTCCGCACATAGCTACCCAGCGATGCCTTTGGCAAGACAACTGGTACACCAGCGGTGCGTCCATCCCGGTCCTCTCGTACTAAGGACAGCTCCTCTCAAATTTCCTGCGCCCACGACGGATAGGGACCGAACTGTCTCACGACGTTCTGAACCCAGCTCGCGTACCGCTTTAATGGGCGAACAGCCCAACCCTTGGGACCGACTACAGCCCCAGGATGCGATGAGCCGACATCGAGGTGCCAAACCTCCCCGTCGATGTGGACTCTTGGGGGAGATAAGCCTGTTATCCCCGGGGTAGCTTTTATCCGTTGAGCGATGGCCCTTCCATGCGGAACCACCGGATCACTAAGCCCGACTTTCGTCCCTGCTCGACTTGTAGGTCTCGCAGTCAAGCTCCCTTGTGCCTTTACACTCTACGAATGATTTCCAACCATTCTGAGGGAACCTTTGGGCGCCTCCGTTACTCTTTAGGAGGCGACCGCCCCAGTCAAACTGCCCACCTGACACTGTCTCCCATCCCGATAAGGGATGTGGGTTAGAATTTCAATACAGCCAGGGTAGTATCCCACCGACGCCTCCACCGAAGCTAGCGCTCCGGCTTCTAAGGCTCCTACCTATCCTGTACAAGCTGTACCAAAATTCAATATCAGGCTACAGTAAAGCTCCACGGGGTCTTTCCGTCCTGTCGCGGGTAACCTGCATCTTCACAGGTACTATAATTTCACCGAGTCTCTCGTTGAGACAGTGCCCAGATCGTTACGCCTTTCGTGCGGGTCGGAACTTACCCGACAAGGAATTTCGCTACCTTAGGACCGTTATAGTTACGGCCGCCGTTTACTGGGGCTTCGATTCAAAGCTTCGCGTGAGCTAACCTCTCCTCTTAACCTTCCAGCACCGGGCAGGCGTCAGCCCCTATACTTCGCCTTGCGGCTTCGCAGAGACCTGTGTTTTTGCTAAACAGTCGCCTGGGCCTATTCACTGCGGCTCATCAAGGCTTTAACACCCTAATGAGCACCCCTTCTCCCGAAGTTACGGGGTCATTTTGCCGAGTTCCTTAACGAGAGTTCTCTCGCTCACCTTAGGATTCTCTCCTCGCCTACCTGTGTCGGTTTGCGGTACGGGCACCTTATTCCTCGCTAGAGGCTTTTCTTGGCAGTGTGGAATCAAGAACTTCGGTACTAAATTTCCCTCGCTATCACAGCTCAAGGTATATGACCATGGGATTTGCCTCATGGTCCCTCTAACTGCTTAGACGCACATCCAATCGTGCGCTTACCCTATCCTCCTGCGTCCCCCCATCACTCAAACAGAATACGGTGGTACAGGAATATCAACCTGTTGTCCATCGCCTACGCTTTTCAGCCTCGGCTTAGGTCCCGACTAACCCTGAGCGGACGAGCCTTCCTCAGGAAACCTTAGGCATTCGGTGGATGGGATTCTCACCCATCTTTCGCTACTCATACCGGCATTCTCACTTCTAAGCGCTCCACCAGTCCTTACGGTCTAGCTTCAACGCCCTTAGAACGCTCTCCTACCACTGAACATCAACGATGTTCAATCCACAGCTTCGGTGATACGTTTAGCCCCGGTACATTTTCGGCGCGGAGTCACTCGACCAGTGAGCTATTACGCACTCTTTAAATGGTGGCTGCTTCTAAGCCAACATCCTGGTTGTCTAAGCAACTCCACATCCTTTTCCACTTAACGTATACTTTGGGACCTTAGCTGGTGGTCTGGGCTGTTTCCCTCTTGACTACGGATCTTATCACTCG
This sequence comes from Cytobacillus kochii, assembly GCF_044790165.1. Classification (NCBI taxonomy): domain Bacteria; kingdom Bacillati; phylum Bacillota; class Bacilli; order Caryophanales; family Bacillaceae; genus Cytobacillus; species Cytobacillus kochii. The sequence goes on from NZ_CP085254.1 coordinate 3,619,599, forward strand.
CAGTCTGACTCCCATGGATAAATCTTTGGCATTCGGAGTTTGTCTGAATTCGGTAACCCGATGAGGGCCCCTAGTCCAAACAGTGCTCTACCTCCAAGATTCTTACGCATGAGGCTAGCCCTAAAGCTATTTCGGAGAGAACCAGCTATCTCCAAGTTCGATTGGAATTTCTCCGCTACCCACACCTCATCCCCGCACTTTTCAACGTACGTGGGTTCGGGCCTCCATCCAGTGTTACCTGGACTTCACCCTGGACATGGGTAGATCACCTGGTTTCGGGTCTACGACCACATACTCATTCGCCCTATTCAGACTCGCTTTCGCTACGGCTCCGTCTGTCCAACTTAACCTCGCATGTAATCGTAACTCGCCGGTTCATTCTACAAAAGGCACGCTATCACCCATTAACGGGCTCTAACTACTTGTAGGCACACGGTTTCAGGATCTCTTTCACTCCCCTTCCGGGGTGCTTTTCACCTTTCCCTCACGGTACTGGTTCACTATCGGTCACTAGGGAGTATTTAGCCTTGGGAGATGGTCCTCCCTGCTTCCGACGGGATTTCTCGTGTCCCGCCGTACTCAGGATCCACTCTGGAGGGAACGAAGTTTCAACTACAGGGCTTTTACCTCCTATGGCGGGCCTTTCCAGACCTCTTCGTCTATCTCGTTCCTTTGTAACTCCGTATAGAATGTCCTACAACCCCAAGAGGCAAGCCTCTTGGTTTGGGCTAATCCCGTTTCGCTCGCCGCTACTCAGGGAATCGCGTTTGCTTTCTCTTCCTCCGGGTACTTAGATGTTTCAGTTCCCCGGGTCTGCCTTCCATACCCTATGTATTCAGGTATGGATCCTATCCCATAACGGATAGGGGGTTTCCCCATTCGGAAATCTCCGGATCAAAGCTTACTTACAGCTCCCCGAAGCATATCGGTGTTAGTCCCGTCCTTCATCGGCTCCTAGTGCCAAGGCATTCACCGTGCGCCCTTATTAACTTAACCATTGTTCGGCTTGCGATAAGCTACGCATTTCGGCGTCAGTTCACTCGTCAACATCCTCATGTGCACAAGACGCACACTCCGGTGTTTCCTCGCTCGCTTCCTTGAACTACTTGCTTCTCACAACCCTCACGGTTGTGTTTATTAAAAAAAGTTTAGTATCTTAAATCAATCTATAATAATAGAGAGAAAAAATAACTAAGGTGGCGATTACTCGGTAATCTTCTTCATTACATTATCTAGTTTTCAAAGAACGATTGAATCGAGAGATTATACTCTCAAAACTGAACGAACAGTCCAACATCAAGTTAATTCCGTATATTCCTTAGAAAGGAGGTGATCCAGCCGCACCTTCCGATACGGCTACCTTGTTACGACTTCACCCCAATCATCTGTCCCACCTTAGGCGGCTGGCTCCAAAAGGTTACCCCACCGACTTCGGGTGTTACAAACTCTCGTGGTGTGACGGGCGGTGTGTACAAGGCCCGGGAACGTATTCACCGCGGCATGCTGATCCGCGATTACTAGCGATTCCGGCTTCATGTAGGCGAGTTGCAGCCTACAATCCGAACTGAGAATGGTTTTATGGGATTGGCTAAACCTCGCGGTCTTGCAGCCCTTTGTACCATCCATTGTAGCACGTGTGTAGCCCAGGTCATAAGGGGCATGATGATTTGACGTCATCCCCACCTTCCTCCGGTTTGTCACCGGCAGTCACCTTAGAGTGCCCAACTGAATGCTGGCAACTAAGATCAAGGGTTGCGCTCGTTGCGGGACTTAACCCAACATCTCACGACACGAGCTGACGACAACCATGCACCACCTGTCACTCTGTCCCCCGAAGGGGAAAGTCCTATCTCTAGGATTGTCAGAGGATGTCAAGACCTGGTAAGGTTCTTCGCGTTGCTTCGAATTAAACCACATGCTCCACCGCTTGTGCGGGCCCCCGTCAATTCCTTTGAGTTTCAACCTTGCGGTCGTACTCCCCAGGCGGAGTGCTTAATGCGTTTGCTGCAGCACTAAAGGGCGGAAACCCTCTAACACTTAGCACTCATCGTTTACGGCGTGGACTACCAGGGTATCTAATCCTGTTTGCTCCCCACGCTTTCGCGCCTCAGCGTCAGTTACAGACCAGAAAGTCGCCTTCGCCACTGGTGTTCCTCCAAATCTCTACGCATTTCACCGCTACACTTGGAATTCCACTTTCCTCTTCTGCACTCAAGTTCCCCAGTTTCCAATGACCCTCCACGGTTGAGCCGTGGGCTTTCACATCAGACTTAAGGAACCGCCTGCGCGCGCTTTACGCCCAATAATTCCGGACAACGCTTGCCACCTACGTATTACCGCGGCTGCTGGCACGTAGTTAGCCGTGGCTTTCTGGTTAGGTACCGTCAAGGTACCGGCAGTTACTCCGGTACTTGTTCTTCCCTAACAACAGAGTTTTACGATCCGAAAACCTTCATCACTCACGCGGCGTTGCTCCGTCAGACTTTCGTCCATTGCGGAAGATTCCCTACTGCTGCCTCCCGTAGGAGTCTGGGCCGTGTCTCAGTCCCAGTGTGGCCGATCACCCTCTCAGGTCGGCTACGCATCGTCGCCTTGGTGAGCCGTTACCTCACCAACTAGCTAATGCGCCGCGGGCCCATCTGTAAGTGATAGCAGAACCATCTTTCAATCTAATTATATGTATAAATAGATATTATCCGGTATTAGCCCCGGTTTCCCGGAGTTATCCCAGTCTTACAGGCAGGTTGCCCACGTGTTACTCACCCGTCCGCCGCTAATCTTTGGGAGCAAGCTCCCTCAGATTCGCTCGACTTGCATGTATTAGGCACGCCGCCAGCGTTCGTCCTGAGCCAGGATCAAACTCTCCAATAAAGTGTTTGATTAGCTCGTTTGCACCTATGGTGCTTTGTTGCTGATAAATCAGCTTTTTTAGAATTACGCTTGACGTTTTACGTTCGTTCAGTTTTCAAAGAACAATCTCGTTCGCTTCAAAAGCGACTTTATTATCATAACATCCCGTCTACATCACGTCAACCATTTTTTTAAATAATTTAAGTGATTTAAATTAGTAAATTTTTCTTTTATCGGGAACAAAAATAACTATATCATGATTAAAAAGTGTTTGCAATATAATTTTTAAAGTTTTATTCAAGTTTTTCATATTTTTATTAAGTATGGTAGCTATCATATAGTTAAGCGTTTCCATTTATTGATAATCACAAGAAACTATTGATTATCTTTGCTTTACTTATATATAGATACTCTTCGATTATTCTTCCCTTTTTCTAAGCCCCGTCTTAACTCAATAAGTAATCCCTCTTTCTCTTCATACTTATCATAGATAGTTGTCATAAAGTTGAAAATGGGTCATATAATCTACTAATCTCATTCTATTATATATGAAAGGTGTGAATAGAGCTGGAAGATGTAGCACTATACGTATCAGTAATTATGGCCCTTTTTTTATTTTCATTCGCTTATGTGGAAGGTATTCGCATCGCTAATTCACCAGGTAAAGTATATGGAGGAACTTTCATCTTCACCGTAACAGCAGCATTTATTTTTAGTAGATTATCCTATTTATTTATATAAAAAAGGTGAGCTCATTCTTGGCTCACCTTTTGCTTCATTTCTTAATACTTGAACTTCAATATGCCTATAGTCGTTTCTTTCTTGTCCTTCTTTCATCTATTAAAAAGAAAGATAGCCCTACTATAACAAATAGCCCACCCAAAATTTGTGTCCAAGCTATTCTTTCTTGTAGTACAAAATAAGCTAAAATGGCTGAACCCACAGGTTCAAACAAAGTCGCCATCGAAATAACAGAAGTACTTAAATACTTTACAGACCAATTAAATAATGTATGGCCTAATAATGTTGGAAAAAGTGCTAAGAGAATTAAAAAAATCCAGTCATTTACTTGATAAGGATACAAAGGTTGTTTGTTAAGCATGACATAGATAAAAAGTGTCAATGTACTAATACTGTATACAATAAATGTATAAGTAATGAGCGATACTCTTTGACGGACGGTCTGCCCAAACAGTAAATACCCTGTTACTAGCCCACAGGCGATAAGTGCTAACAAATCTCCATAGAGCGCCCTTTCACTTAGTAGAAAATCACCCCAGCTAATAATGATACAACCGCCTATCGCAGTTATAGTTGACAAAATGGATTTCCAAGAAGTTTTTTCTTTAAAGAAGAGATAAGTACCTATAAATGCAAAAATCGGTTGTAAGGCAACTAACACAGTCGAGCTAGCAACCGATGTGTATTGAAGAGACTCAAACCATAAAATAAAATGGAAAGCTAAAAAAATACCCGCAATGATAGAAAACAGCCAATCCTTGATTGTAATATGACGAATTTCATGGACATATTTTAAAAGAAATATTGGCATCATAAGCACGACTGAAAAAAGGAGACGATAAAAAGCAATAATACCAGGGGGAGCTGAAATCAACTTTACAAAAATGGCTGAAGTTGAAACTGAAACAACACCTATAGCTAATACAAAAAACGGATTCATCTTCACTACCCCATGCTATCACCTTGTCTCTATTATATTGTTATTTAGGTATAGACTATTTTACACCTTAAACCTATAGTAAAGGTATCTAATTTAAAATTTATTAAATGATAAAGCAGGCGATAATATGTACGGATTAGAAATGGATGTCCTAATAAAGTTAGGGATTTCAGCTGTGCTTGGTCTTATTATAGGACTAGAAAGAGAACTAAAACGTAAACCAGTTGGCTTAAAAACAAGCCTAGTCATTTCAATCGTTAGCTGCCTTCTCACTATTGTGTCAATAGAATCAGCATACATATTTCCAGGTAATGACGATATTAATATTACAATGGATCCTTTACGTTTAGCAGCTCAAATTGTATCAGGAATTGGCTTTCTTGGCGCAGGGGTCATATTGAGGAGAGGGAATGATAGTATCTCCGGCCTCACAACAGCCGCCTTAATTTGGGGCGCAGCCGGGATTGGTATCGCTGTTGGAGCTGGATATTACATGGAGGCTGTTGCAGGCGTCGTATTACTTATTATTTCAGTTGAAGTTGTTCCCTACTTATTAGGGCTTATTGGCCCAAGACAACTACGAGAAAAAGAGATTACGATGAAAATGGCAGTTGAAACGAAGGAACAGATCACGACTATTATTCATACCATTAAAGAGCAGCAAGCGGCTATTCGCAGGATGAGAATTAAAGATACTGAAGAGGGCTACCCACAAGTTTATTTAACTATTGCAGTTGATTATCGTAAAAAAACAACTGACTTTTATCATACAATTTCTCAAGTGCCAGGAGTAAAGTCGATGGAAATAGAAAGCTTGCACTAATTTTTTTATTTTTGACTATTGAAAAATATTCATTCTCTCGCTATAATTTCTATATATCTAGCGGGGGATTAGCTCAGCTGGGAGAGCGCATCGCTGGCAGCGATGAGGTCAGGGGTTCGAGCCCCCTATTCTCCATACCAAGAAGCCTTGATTTATCAGGGCTTCTTTTATTTTTCCCTATTTATGATTTATCCCCTAAGTTCCCTTTGCCGTCATTTTGCCGTCAAAATTCATTTTTTTATATTTTTTTATGATTTAAATGACACTTTCTACCTGCTTAAGTACATTCAAAATTAATTCCTTATTATTCAACAAACGGGGCATTTAACGGAATAAGGTATATCAATAGAAAGTTGGTAATGGATGGTGAAATGAAATATAATTGAGTATATTAAGCTGGTCGTCCACACTTAAGAGGCATATATACTTAAAAAGTCTAGGAGTGATAGATGATGAATCCCAAAATTGATATTGTAACAATTCCTGTTGAGAATTTAGATCTGTCAACAGGATTTTACAGAGAAGTATTCGCTCTTCCAGAAGATAAAATTTCATCGGGTGAAGATCACGTTGCTTTCTTTCTAGAAGGAGAAATGTCTTTAGTTTTGTATGAGCGTTCAGGGTTCGCTCAGATGACTGAACAGCATGAAGATAATCTAAACGCTTCTAGCGTTATTTTCAGTCACACCGCTAAAGATACTAAGGAGGTTAATTCCATTCTTTCACGTGCATTAAGAGCTGGCGGCACGGTTACGAAAGAAGGTACCGCAGATGATTGGGGATATACAGGCCTTTTTAAAGACACAAATGGATATACTTGGGAAATAATGTCTTGGCTCGAAACGGATGATACGTACACTATAGAAGTAAACAGAGAATATAAGTATAAACCAGAAATTCTATTTGATGCTTGGACATCCCCTCAAATACTTAAGGACTTATTCGGGCTTACAGAAATTGATATGGATGTTCGTGTTGGGGGAAGCTTTCGTTTGGCTACAAATCAAGTTAAGGAATTACCTGGAATGCATACTGAATCTGGAGAGTATAAGGTTATTGAACCATATAAACGCATTGAAAAAAGCTGGAATTATGAAGGACCAATGTCACCAGACAAAACGCTAAACTCAGAAATTATATTAGAGTTTAATGAGACTCAACCAAATGTTACAAAAGTCGTTTTGCGTGAAATAAGCTCCTTTCTTTCTAATGTTGATAAAAGGAATCAAGCCAGAGATAAATGGACACATGCATTAATTGAGATTGATGCTCTCCTCGAGTAAATAATATCGTGTTATCAATCTTCCATTAAACCAGCTAATAGTAGGTAGCTGCTTATTCAAGATCGAGCGCGATTGTGGAGTAATCGTCCCTTTTCTTATATAACTAACGTGGGCTTTAGTGAAATAACCTCATATAAAATTCAAAAGCCCCTCTTATTAAAGAGCGTTTTTTATTGATAAAATATCTATAGACTCCTTGTATAGAATCTCTTTGCCACAACAATATTAAAACTTCAGTTTTCTCCCTATGTGCCTCAACTACTGCATTCCCCAGCTCTTCTAATTCAAATTCATCCCTTGAAGGTCTTTGCGGTTTTGACTTTTTCGGCATTTTCACTCCCATGATTAAGCTCCTCTCCTTACTTTCCTGACTGGACCAATCGATAGGACATTACTTACCTTAAAAGTGCGCTGCTCTCTTATGATTCGTGATCGTGGAAAAATGAAATGGCAAGGGTTCTTTATGAGCGAACACACCGAATTACTTAAGCAGATACCCGCCGAATATGAAAAAGTGAAAAAGCCAGAGTTAGATGAGCAACAACTTCAAGAAATACAGATAATAACAATGGAATCATTAAACTACACCCTTACAATCAAAATGACCATCTGGATTGATGGATTCACAAAAACTTATGAGGGCATAGTCGATAAAATCGACCATATTAATATGTACATTCATTTGGAAACGAACGATTTAAAAATCTTAAAATTTCACATAGATGAAGTGATATCAGTCGAAAGGGTATAACAACATGACTAGGATTAATGAAACCGATCGTGATGTGCTAGAGCAAGCTATATAATTTTTTTCAATCCAAGAATTAAGAATAAGTGTGAAAATGTTAAATTTTCATTTGACATAAGAGGTACTTTAAAGGGGAATTCTTCAACTAAACCAGCTAATAGTTTGTCAACATTTTTCAATAAAAAGATTAATAATGTCATGATATACTAAAATTGAACATGCCAAATCACCTTCCTCTATTTTGTAATTGGAAGGTTTTGTTGTATTTAGTGAGATATAGTTTTTAATCTATATCTTGGAAGTTAGTTCTGCTTTTTAGTAAGGCGTAAATCCAATGTAAGAGTTTATTTACACAGGCTATAACTGCTACTCTGAAGGGTTTTCCTTCTTCACGTTTCTTATCGTAAAACTCTCTTAATCTTTTATTACGTGCTATTATCTCATCAGTCGTTTTTTTCTTACGAGAATCACGAATACCACTTTGAACAGCCATATATAAGGCATGACGAAGCCTACAAGAACCTCGTTTGGTAATTCGGTTGACTGATGCGGTAAACTTACCTGAAGAGTAAACGCTAGGATCTACTCCAGCGAATGCAACGAGCTTTTTGGCATCACTGAACCGATCTATCTCTCCAATCTCGGATATAATCGTGGCGGCGATTTTCTCTCCGATTCCAGGGATAGACTGAAGTATATGATATTCTTCAATTTCTTTAGCGAGGGCATCTATTTCAGCTGCAATCTTAGATAGATGCTCTTGATATTGAAGAACCATATTAACTAATAGCTCGAGATTAAAAATATGACTCTGATACAGGTTGTTCTGAAACGGGTTACGAAGGGCTGCATCTTTTAATTTCTCTGCTCGTTCTTTTGCCCAAAGTTCTGAACGACTCATACATAACGAACCTATCTTCTCTGATAATTCTTTCTCACTTACACTTAAAACTGCCTCTGATGTAGGGAATGCTAATAAGGTAAGTAACGATACCTTTGAATATAAACTTCCAAATACACCTCGATATTCAGGAAATACTTGATCCAACAAAGAGTGCAGCTGTAACTTAGTTTTTGCTGAAATTTCCGCAATACTTTCTTGTTGTCTTGTAAGGTTACGAAGGTTTAATAGTTGAATACCTCGTTTTTTATAAGGTTCTAATTCTTCTTTATAGAACAGCTCACAAAGGTGATAGGCATCGACTGCATCTGTTTTAACCTTTCGCAAACTTGAACTCTTTGCTCTGTGTGAAATAAGAGGATTGACAACAATATAAACATAATTTTGCTCCTCAAGGAAATGAATGACAGGAATATGGTAGTGTCCAGTTGATTCTAAAACGACCGAAGGTTGATAACCACCAGCTGAACTCTCAACCTCTTTAAGGAACTCTAATAAACTACCTAATCCTTCAGTAGTATGTTTGATACTAAAGCTCTTACGATAAGGTCTACCTTTATCTAAAAATGCTTGAACCTGACTTTCACCTTTTGATACATCCAGACCAATGACTGGATTCATACAATATCTCCTCCTAGAAATACATCATTTGTCGGTAACCCCTAAAGCTTCTTGTAATGTCATAGGTTCGCTTGTTAAACGGGATCTCTTTGTCCCAACCAGCCTGAAACATGTTTATACAAGTAGGGGGTGAACAGTTTAGCTAACGGGATTTATTCCCACGGGTGCGACGTTCTACCCCGACTACCGTTATCATAAGACCATATAAAAATAGGTCAACCAGAAAAATCTGGCTAACCTTATATTACGAACGGGTGCAAGAGTTAAAAATGAGGATCGCTAGAGCGTTCTTTTTTTCTTGTTTAACAAACGTAGCATGTTTGTAGTACAGTACGGATTTTTCAAAAGTAGTTTAACTATAATAAAAACTTATAAAAATAGATAAATAATTCTAAATTTTACTACAATTATTAATAGTGTAGAATTAAAATTGAGAACAGTTCAAAAAAGGGGATGCTAAGTATGGGGATTGATTTTCATAAAGATGAAAATCGTAAGACTTATGCGACTCGAAAAGCAGATAAATCGTGGATGGATGCTATAAAGGAGCTTGTACCAATACAACAAATTTCTAATGCATTAGATATAGGGTGTGGTGGAGGAATTTATTCTAAGGCATTAACTGATATGGGCGTAAAATCTATTACTGGTGTCGACTTTTCCAATGCAATACTTGAAGGTGCTAAAGAAAACTGTAAAGATTATAGGAACATAACTTTTAAACAAGGAAATGCTTTACATACGGAATTGGAAAGTGGCTGTTATGATTTTTTGCTTGAAAGAGCATTGATCCATCATATAGGCGATTTACAGCATTGTTTTATGGAGGCATATAGATTATTACAAGATAATGGATACTTCATTATTCAAGACCGTACGCCCGAAGACTGTTTATTAAAAGGGAGTGACAGTCATATAAGAGGGTATTTCTTTGATTTATTTCCAAAGTTAATAAGTAAAGAAACTAAACGGAGATATAGTAGCCAATATGTTGAGGAAGCACTTCAGCAAGTAGGGTTCAGAGAGATTCAAGAAGTTAAATTATGGGAAATTCGAAGGGTGTATGATTCCAAAGAACAATTACTTCAAGATTTAAGCAAAAGAACAGGAAGAAGCATTCTACATGATTTAGAAGCTAGAGAATTGAAAGTATTAATTAACTATATAGATGAATTAATTTCAATTGAGCAGAACATAGTTGAAAAAGACAGATGGACGATTTGGAAAGCAGTTAAATAGTTGTATCTCTTATTATTTTTGTGAACAAATACACTTATTTTAAGCACGCAACTTCTTTAGTAACTGTGTGTTTTGCGCGCCTGTACCTCTATAATTTTTAATACCATATTTAACAGCAAGTTTTTTACGGTTAGTCATGGAAGAATCGACATTAATTGATTTCAGATAGTCAACCACACTAGTTGCTTTCATATCGCCCTTTGGCTTTGCTTTGCTGAGCTGGTTTAGCCCCACTTTGCAGTTTTTTCAATAATGTTTTGTTTTGCTCGGGTGTCCCCTTATAATTATTTATGCCATCCTGTTGAGCGATTTTTTTACGATTAGAGAATGAAGAATCAATCAATCCCTTTTGATTTAAGGTAATCCACAATACTTGTAGCAATATTAGATGGCTTAGTACCTTCACCTTTAGACGAAGTATCCACATTTGAACCGTTAAACGTATCTGTTCCATAACCTTTATAAATAAATTGAAGGTGTGGCTTATCAATAAAACTTTTCCAATCTCCACCCCACTCAAAACCAAGGCGCTTGGCTTCTTTAATAGCTTTTTTACATCGGCTGCACCATATCTCTTCCAAAGAGTCTCACCTTTTGAGTTAACCGGAACAAAATCCAAAGTGTGTCCTACCAATGATAAGAACGTATAGTTTGAGAAGCTCCATTATTTACATGGGTGCCGGGGATTCCTGGATTTTTTTATTGCTTACTGCGACATTTACGGCAAATCCCCCTATGTTCAAAGACCATTGTTTCTTTTACTGGAAGTACGACAAAGCAAACGCTACAACTCGTCATCTTCATATAATCAACTCCCTCTATCTTTTGTTTCATAAGAGAACTTTCAATTCTCTAATATGTTTTAAAACATACCCCCTATTCTTCACTTGTTTAACAATCCAAATTATGTTAATTTTTAAATAACTAATCATGTAAAGGGTGTGCAGTAATGATTCGTTTAATAATAGTATTTATTGCTACATTAGGTGCAACCTTAACTACATTCAGACATTTTATTAATGGTGGTTGGCTACCTGAATCACTTAGTTCAACGAGTCAAATTTTATTTTTTATTATGATGATTTTGGGATTATTGGCATTAGGCTATGAGTTTCGTAAATACTTTTATGAAAGAGGTAACGAGACTAAAGATAATTAACTCCTCCTACCTTGTTTAGGCTCCCTGCGTATTTCGGACAGTGCCTAAAATGTTTGGTTCTTAATATCTTCTACCACTCGAAAAGCTTCATGGGGACTCAATCCTTCATCTTCAACCATTCCGAGCAAGCCAGTTATTATAAATCCATGATTCAGATTCTTTTCATTGAATTTCAAATCTTTTTCCAAGGATACTCCTCCTACCTTTTTTTCATCAAATTTATTACTAAAAACAATTTTGTTATAATATAAAAACACCTAAATGAAGGGACTGAACTATGTACAGATATCAATATCAAACCCTCAGATAATAAAAACAATACGGAGGTAAAAATATTGATTAAAAAACTCAACACACCGCGATTATTATTAAAAAAAATGGACGTATTAGACTCAGCCGAGCTTTTTCAGATATGGTCTGATCCTGAAGTAACAAAATTTATGAACATCGAAAGTTTTAATAATGAAAATCAAGTCAAAGAAATGATTTTATTATTTGACAAACTTTCAAAAAATGATGAAGCAATTCGTTACACTCTAATTGAATTAAAATCAAACCAAATTATTGGTACATGTGGATTTAATTATATTGATTTTGAAAACGCTAAAGCCGAAATTGGATATGACCTAAATAAAATATATTGGGGACAAGGATTTGCTAAAGAGGCAATCACTTGTTTAATCCAACATGCTTTCAATGTATTAAATCTCAATAGAATAGAAGCTAAAATCGAACCAGAAAATACTAATTCAATACAATTGATTGAAAAGCTAAATTTCACATATGAAGGGACATTAAGACAATCAGAGAAATCTAAGGGTCGATATATTGATCTTAAAATATATTCCAAATTAGCATCAGATTCTTAAGAATAAAGAAGAGCTGCATTCACTGCACTCTTCTTTATTTATTTGAGACTAGAATTAGTTTATTTATCTATCATTTTGTTTCGTTAAATTATCGAAATATATAAATTATTTACAAACTATTAATTACATCAACCAAAATAAATAGTAAAATATTCTTATGAATATTCAATTTATTTATTGAAAGGTTTGATCTTGTTGAGATATTATTTTGATTTTTTTTTGGCAATTTTACTAACTGCTTTATCTTATTTCATCGGCAGTACTCTTCTTAGTAATGGATTACCAATATGGCAAGCTCTAATAATTGGCGCTACCGTTGTCTTATTAGGTGCTATTACAGAAGCATTAAAAGGTCCTATGTGGTTAATCATCTTAGTGCCTTTCCCAATTGGGATGCTTTCGCTTTTTCTCTTCTTAAATGAACCTTGGCTAACGTGGCTACTTACTTATTCAATAACATTAGCTATATACTCAGTAATACACGTTATCATGAGCTTATTTTTTAAATTCCATTCTTTAATTCCTGCTTGGAAATTGTCCTAATTGATTAGAGAATCTATAGTGGGTTCTCTTTTTTCATTTGTGAAACATTTTGCTTACTGAGTTTACTTCCAATGTAATTCCTCCTTAATTAACGTTTTTTTCTTTTGTATAAAAAAATGAACAAAATTTGCTTTTCATTCGTCTAACTATATATTCAAAATAAAGAGGTGGATCAAATGGATGAAAGTCATATTCTCTCTGTAGTTGCAATTGCTTGTGCTCTGTTCGCTATTTACTACGATCGAAATAAGAAGAAAAATTAAGTAATATAATTTGCTAATCAATTTCAACCTAGCTCTTAGTGCTACTCTAAATTTTGCATATAATTTGCCTTTGAAGTTTAAACTGTTCTTATGAAAGGAGTGATATCAATGGAAGATCAACAAATCATAAAAACCTTAAACAAGCTACTTCAAGGACAATATATGGGTATACATTCATATGAAAACTTCATTAAAAAATTGGATGACTCCTCTCCATTACGCAGTATGTTCATTACAATACAAAAGGACTTGAAGTATCATGCAGAGTTATTATCTGAACGAATTCAAGAATTACATGGAACTCCTGAGACTAGTGAAGGAGTAATTGGTAAGATAGAACTTTTTATTAGTGAAAATATTGATCGTCCTCATGATGAAAAAGAAATCTTAAAACATGCTATAAAAGGAGAAAACCTTTATGGAATAAAAATGACCGAGAACTTGGTACGAGATAAACTAGATGATAAAAGTTTAAATCTTGTTCATAGGATCTTAGATAAACAAAGAGAACATGTGGATACTCTAAAAAGTAAACTGCATTCTAACAATTAATTAATAAGAAAATCAATCGGCTTAGCTAGGAAATTTCCTAGCTGCCGGTAGGAAACAAATTAATTCAAGAGTTGATTAAATGTTTGTCCTCGTATAAACTACTTCAAATTTATTGGAGTCATTCTAGAACGGAACCGAACTACTGGCTTTAACCAAATCGCCATGTTCATCAACTGCTATGAACGTAGAACAATAAAATGACCCCCATGATTCATGGAATTTAACAACTCCTTATCCGCCTAACGGCCGCTTTACAATATCCCCCTCATAAATCTCCTTGCCGTTTTTGTCTTTAAACCCTGTGTACTGACGTAAGATCACATCACCGTAATTTCCATCTAAAGAAAAATGACACCAATCTCCTTGCTCACCATCAAAATTTCCTACAACGGTCATTAAAATTTATTGAAATCGGAGTAAAGTGTTCTCCTGTTGGCTTATAAATTGCATCAAACTTTATCTCACGCACGTTCATTCCTCCGTTTTTACATACTTTGCAATAAAATTGGCAACCTTAAATTTAGAAAGGATGTGTCTTATGTTTCCTGCATAAAAAAAGAAACTGGTTTCTCTTATGTGGATGGGTGTTGGGAGTGCTGTCCTTTCCAGTATCTTTAGTGCCATTCTCATTAGTCTTGTGGTTATAATTAATAAGAAAATCAATCGGCTTAGCTAGGAATTTTCCTAGCTGCCGGTAGGGAACAAATTAATTCTTGTGATTAATTAACGAAAACAGTCTCATCTGTAACTTGATCATTGCTCGTAATTTCCACAACGGTTTTTTCTGATGGTCTCAATTTGAATTGATCAATCTCATAATCTTTGATTATAGAAACGCTACTGACATAGCCAGATTTATAGGTTGAAAACTCACCATCCCACTCCCATTTACTATTAAGATTCGGGTATCTATCACTTTTGTCTTTACCCCCAAAAATACCCTTGCCTCCATATAACCCCACATTGATTACTTCGCTCATTTTTTCTCCTCCATTTAACGAAACACAATACAAAATTAGTAATCTCCCCTCACCTCATAAGCCCCGGCACTGGGGAAAATAACCCATGCCGTTTGCTATATGGATTTTCATTTCTAATCTGCTGCTTCGATATCCCTTCCTCATAGATGGGCTTTTCTCGATCAAGGCTAACCGCATTCGTTTCTACGATTCTTCTAGCCATTAACTTACCTCCACGAATCCCCTATCTCGGTCATATTTTAGTAATTTAATAGAATCCATATATGACGCTCGAACAGTTTTCTTTTTATTGAAAATTCTTTGGTGACTGTTCCTTTTATATCAATGATCTCTATTGTTCCATCTAATTTTTCTACTTCAAAATCAGCAACATATTCAATCTTTCTGTAAGTCTTTCCGTTCTTTTTAAACCCTCTTGAAGAAGGTATCTCGGTTGCATCTTAAACCCTTTAATCTATTTAGCTTGCAGCAACCATTTTAATTGGCCGTAATACATTGCTTCTGCTTTGCTATCAAACTTATGTCCATCGACAACTTGTTTGTGGTTGCCTTACTTGTTGTATTTTCTTGCTCCCATAATATTATCCAATATTGGTTATACTATTTTTTTGAAAGGCACTTTCGTTATATAAGAACAACGTTTAAAGTAGAGACGTAGGAATGAATAAACAGAATAATAATCGTTGAGAGGATGGTTCAGATGGCAAAAACATCAATAACAACCCTTAATATGAAACGCAAATTTAATGTTCCAGCAGAAAAAGTATTTGACGCGTGGACTAAAGCAGACACGATTAAAAAGTGGATGTTCACCATGGAACATACAAATAAAGTGGCAAAGAGTAATCCTCGTGTAGGTGGAACATGGGAAGTTGTGGATCATCGGGATGGGAAAGATTATCGAGCTATTGGAGAATACAAATTGGTTGAACCACCAGCGAAACTTATTTTCACATTCAAAATGCCTCAATTTAGTGATTTAGAAGACGACATTACAGTGGAAATCGAATCGCTTGAATCAGGCTGTGAAATGATTTTCACACAAGAAATTAACGTAATCCATGAAAAAGATTGGACTACTGAAGATATTCAAAAAGCACATGAAGATTGGAAAAAAGAGACCGAACAAGGTTGGCATTATATGTTCTTAGGTTTGAAAGAATTGGTAGAAACAGGAAAGAATACATATCCATCATTTTAATAAAAATAAGGCTAACTTTAACAAGAAACATGTTTGAAGCAAAGTATAAAATAGTCAGATTCCATATCACAATTAGCAAAAAAGAGAAATTTAAAAGTTTCTCTTCTTTGCTTTTTTTATTTATTTCTGTGCAAGTTCAGAAGCAATTTTTTCGACTTCAATATAAGCATTTTCTAATATTGCCTAAGGTTTTACTTAAAGAAACGGAGAATTTAGGTGAAGAGGCTATTCATTTACTATGGTGAAATATGTATTTAAGGTAACATATAAAAGGAGGCTAAATACTATAAGAAATGTTTGTAGAATAAAAGCAAGGGGGAAGAACTAACTTGAAAATCACAACAGAAAGACTACTAATCAGACCTTTTAAGCGTAATGATTTACAGGATGTATTTGCTATTTATAAGAATGATGATACTTGTAAGTTCCTATTACATGAGAAGTGGACTGACGAAGATATGAACAAAAGGTTTGATAAAAAGCTAGCAAACTATGCACTCACTAAAGAATCCATGTTAAGTTTAGCAGTTATATACAAGACTAAAGTAGTTGGTGATTTATCCGTATGGTATACAGGTATGAAAGACACTGTTGAGATTGGTTATAGTTTTTCAAATGAAGTATCTGGTAGAGGTTTGGCGACAGAAGCAGTAAGTAGTTTGGTCTATAAATTATTTGATGAATTGAAAGTGCATCGTATACAAGCTAATCTAGATGCACGAAATATAGCTTCACAAAAATTATGTGAAAGAATTGGTATGAGAAAGGAAGCACATTTCATACAAGATTTTTGGAATAAAAATGAATGGACAGATAGTATTGTGTATGGCATGTTACCTTCCGATTTGAAGTAATTGACTTACTTATTTGTATTAATGATGACTTATGTTAAAAAGCCCTTCCAAATGGAAAGGCTTTTACAACTAAAGTACAAGTTCATTTAGTGGTATAAGTTTTTTGTTTTGTTTTTGGCTGAAGGTTTGATTTACCTATTTTGTAGTTATTAATCATTTTGTAAGAGCTTGCCTCAATGATGTAGCAGGACGTTTTAATAAGAATTTCAAATCGGAATGTGTGGATTCTAATCTGTAATTTGGGGATCCTGTTTCTCAACACGAACTTCCAAGCCTTGTTTCTTATATCAATTGCTTTTTGAGACTTGTCGTCACGTACACCAACAACTACTTCTTCTATTGATAATTTGGTAAATAAATACGCTACAACTTTAGAACGTAAATTTCCAGTTGCCCCAGTTATTAACCTTCACTATGGTGGTTATTTTTGATCCTAATACCTATATTATTTGTAATCTAGGACTTATGTAAGTAGGTACTTTTCATAAAATGCATAAAGGAGGCACCTTCATTTGGGTGCTTTTTTAAATAAACTTAATAATTCTTTAATACAGCTCATACATGCACCCAATCCCTTCAAAATCATAAGATGCTTTGAAGGAGTGATATCACCATGCCATGGCAACATAAAATTAATTATTTAATTGGCCAACCAATTGGTATTTCATTCACCAATGGTCAAGGAACATCAGGGAAACTTTGTGGTACATCTCAAAGAAAATTATTAGTGATTGAATATTTATATCAATCCCAATTCGCATTAAAGCAATATGATTTTCATATGATTCAAGATATAAGTGGGTTTCCATCCTGTCATAACCAACAACCATTATATTGAAGCACAGCCCACATCAGTGGGCTGTTTTTTTAAGAAACATTATACATAATCTATCTGTAATTCATCCTGTATTCGCAGATACATTGATTCATTAAAATATACATCTACTTCGAAGCACTTGATTCTGATATTTTGAAATACAAAAGCATAACTGGTAAAGAGCATGAAATATGTAAATGACTTTATAATTTATGAATACTTAAGTCCATTTAACATCACTCTAAGTTAAGATAGTATACCTTAAAGGGGAGAGTTAAAATTAAGAGGATCCTCATTACCATGTTTATGTTTCTTTTGTTAAGTGGATGTCAAAAGCCTGTAGAAATTCAATATCAAGCATACGCAATTGGTTTTGGTGTTGACTTTATTGACGAAGAATATGTGGTATATGTTCAATTCTTAGATTTTTCGAATGTAGCTAAGACCGAGAGCAGCTCTATTAATCAAGATAAACCTGTATGGTTGGGTGTAGGAAAAGGCAATACAATAAATAAAGCATTAATTAATATTTATAAAACCATGCAAATAAAAATTAATTTTGATCATATCAATAGCTTTATTTTTTCAGAAAATATAATCAAGTATAAACTAAAGGAAACGACTGATTCACTATCTTCGAATTACAACATACGTGTCCATGGGTGGATTTATGGTACAAGTGAAGATTTGGAGAAAATATTGACACTTAAAATGCCTTTTTATTATCCCTATACAAGTAGTATTATTAACCAACCTCTAGACACACAAACACAAGTTTCAGAAGTACCTGCTATTGATGCAACTAAATTTCTTATTGGTTTAGGTGAAGCGACAAAGACTATCTTACTACCACGAATTGAAATAACTGATAATAATGTGAGAAAAAACGAATTAAAATTTTTAGTACCCTATTTAAATGGAGGATATTTTATTAAAGGCGGGAACTACATAGGTTTTTTGAACTCATCTCAGTTAAATGGGTATATCAAAGCTAATAAGCAGGCAGATGTAGAAAGAAGTTTAATTCAGGTCAATATGGAAAATAAAAACGATCCTGTTGAAGTCGAACTTAGAGACCCTAAAACGAAATTAACGTTGGAGGAAGACAACTTTCATTCTAAATTCAAGTTAAACATAAAATCCACAATCATTTTAAGAGAGGGAGCCTCCGAAGTAAATCAAGATGCACTTAAACATAAAGTTGAAGAGAAAATCAGAGAAGAAGCGTTCTTATCTTTAAAATCTGGGCGAGAAAAAGGTATAGATGTATACCTTTTTGAAGATTACCTCTTTAGGCATCATAATAAAATTTGGAAGCAACACAAATTTCAAGACATGTTTAAGAATATTACTGCCGAAGATATAAATGTAGAAATTAAATATTCTCATAGTCCAAACAAAGTATATAAATCAAGAAGCAAGTAAAAGTGAGTAATTGTTTGCTTAAAATGACTCTTACCTTTAGGACTTCAATTAAAAGTAATATAAGGGCATAAAGTAAAATAAAGAGAGGCAAAGGCCCTTTAAAAGACAACTTTGTATTGTTTTTCATCGGTTTCCTTTGCCATCTTCTCCTAGCCAAATTTCAACTACCTCTATATCAAGCACCTAGAGCCCTTTTGTTACACAATGAGCCATTCATTCTTCACTTTCTTGCTTTCATTAAATAACCCCTTAAAGTTTTAATTGAGTTTTTCCTATAATAGTGTCCGTAGCAAAAAGCGATAGCCTCACTGAGGCAAGCAATTCATCTAGAACTGATACATCTAATGATGGCCCTCCCTATAGAAATAAAACGGTACATGACCTTCGATGCCTGCTACAAGATTATTAAAAAGAATAACTATATAAGTTGGCAAACACTTTAATACACTGTAAAATTTTACACATTAATAAAGTCTATTGAGAGGATGAGAAGATGAAAGACAAACCATCATTAAAGAAAAGTAACTTCAAAAGTATCATTGGGGCAACTATCGCGATAAGCATCATTGTTCTGTTGGTCTTATCATTCGTTCTTGCTCTTTACTTTTTTAGTACTCTAGGAACCTTTCATTTACTAAACATCAAATTTGACTCCTTCCTATCCATCATTTCATTTATTTTGCTTTATTTTCTCATTGGAATCGTATCTGATATTTTTATAGGAGCACTCATTTTATTGATGAATCATTCGGGGAAATATACCCTGAGGCAACAGCAGGTTACATCTTTAGTGTTTTCTTTTTTGACAAACTGGGCGATTGTGTCTTTTTTGGATTATGTTATGCATTCTATCCAAATCGGATTGGTCGCTACAATTATTTTAGCTTTGATTTTTTCTTTAATAGAGTATGCATGTGAAGGCTTAGAGAAGGATGGAGAAAAAGAATAGACAAACAATCATGAATACTCCCCTAACACCATTTTTTAGAATGGTTGTACCAGAAAAAGATGCTTGTACTATCTACTTAATATTTAAATATAATAGTTACAAAAAGGATGTCCAAAGCGTGTAAGTCTTGCTTCATTTACTTTTCCTTCCGATTCCGTTATGATTATGATGAAAATATGTAAAAGAATTGAAAGGAGGGGAGCAGTCTAATGAGACATTTATTATTCAATCATACCATAATCTTTGGGATGATATTTGCTGGTCTTTTTGAACTTGATTATCAAACCATTCATGACTTAACGTTAGCTGGTATTGTCTTAACAATCCTACTCCCCGCCTTAACGATATATTTCTTACAACGAAATACAGGCATGCTTTTTTATCGACTTCAAGAAGCAGACGCTGATTTAATTAACCACTACGCATCTGTTCTTTCTAATGTGCTTAATTGGGCATGTAAACAAAACCGTTTACTTACAGTCCGTCGCAAAGAAAGTCCAGACGATAGCGATGAAGCTTTTCTTTCTCTAATGACTAATTAAAACAATCATTAGAGGAGGAAATATTTTTGAAGAAAATAATATGGTTAGTAATTACAAGTTCATTGTTTTTAGCAGGCTGTCAAGCAAACGGTGGTACAGACACAGGTTTTTTCCATCATTATTTTGTGCAGCCATTGATCTCTATCATCGACTTTTTTGCAGGCATATTCCACGGAAATTATGGTTGGAGTATTGTGCTAGTGACTTTATTATTAAGGTTGATCTTGCTACCTTTAACCGTTAAACAAGTAAAAAGCTCTCAATCGATGAAGGTCAAAATGGAAGCGTTACAACCTGAAATGAAGGCTATACAAGAGCAAATTAACAAAACAAAAGATGAAGCTAAGAAGCAAAAATTACAACAAGAGCTTATTGGTTTATATGCGAAACATGGGGTCAACCCAATGAATATGGGATGTTTGCCCTTGCTGATACAAATGCCGATTTTGATGGCTATTTATTATGCTATTAGAACATCTCCTGAAATCGCTACCCATGGCTTTTTATGGTTTAGCTTAGGACACGCCAATATTCCAATGGCTATTATCGCTGGTGTCATTTATTATTTGCAATTCAGAGTTTCCCTTATGCAATTACCAAAGGATCAACAACAAGGACCAATGAAAATCATGGGATACCTTTCACCGGCAATGATCTTGTTTATTTCCCTATCTGCACCAGCTGCACTGCCTTTATATTGGTCAGTGAGTGGATTATTCCTTATTATCCAGACATATGTCATCCAGAAAAAATATAAGAAATCACCCGTCGTACAACCTAGTCTTTAATAATCGGTTAAAAAAAGTCCAATGATTAAATTAATCATTGGACTTTACTATCTGCTGAGGAAAAAATTTAATCTTTGCCTTTTAACTCACCACTTATCGCATTTATAATATAATCGATATCTTCACTACCATCTCTGACTTCGATTTCATACTGCTCTGTTCCATTCTCTACTTCTAATGTCCAACCACCGATTTCATTACTCGTTTCTGATTGAACAATTTTCATCGCTTCTGAAGGTGAGATAATCTCATTTAATGAAATACCTTGTTCTTCGTCCCCTTTTTCAATGGCCTCTTCACTTTTATCTAAAATATCTCCAGTTTGTGCATCAATTACAAGCTCATACTCTTTTTCATTAGAAGTTCCAGCCACATCATATTTCCATTGATCCATATCACTATCTAATTCGACTTTTGTGATATAATCCACTTCGAATTCTCGCAGAAAGATATCTACGGCATTTTGGAGACTCACTTCAATTTCTTCTTCAGCTAGATTAGGTTTATCCATGTTTGCACTCTTAGAATCGCCCTCACCATCACCATCGCCACATGCAGTCAAACAAAAAATCGTCATTATCGATAATATAAGTAAAAATCTCTTCATCTTTAATCGTTCTCCTTTAACTATTATGTACTTATGTTTTATATTCCCTCTTCTTTCAAATAAAAAACAAGTATTAGGTTGTATTTACTTAAAGTTAACCTTTAAGAGTAGGTGAATCAAGTTATTTGTTAAGTTCACTGCTAACGAAAGAAGATAAGATAATGGGATTTACAACAGATTTACGATTAGATTATTACTGGGGAGATATCTCGTATAATCGCTGCAGTTCTCCTATGTTTGCTCAAAAGGTGCAGAAGTAATCGTAACAGATATAAATGATCAAGCAAGAGAAGAAAATGCTTAAAAAAATTAAATGTTGTAAATGAGGGAGAGAAGTTTAAGCAAATGAATCAGACTTAACAGCATTCAATCCTTGTATAAAAGAGTTTCTGAGGATAAAACAAATGATGAATAAAAAAAGTCCATGTTGATTAGATGGGACATTCTTAAAAGTTCAAGCAATAAAGGAGACACAATCGACTGGCTTTACTTCATATTGCTAAAGAGTAGAATATTCGTATGAATAGAGCCCTGCCTGATTCCATTGCGATGAACTGGCAACAGACAATTTTAAAAAGATAAACTAATTGCCAAAAAACCGTTAGTCGATGAGGTTATGCTGATGTACCTAGCTGCTAATGAGCCGACTCTTACTACGGGTTGTGTACTAGTTAATAAATGGTCTTTATTCGGAAGAAGTACCGATAAATGTATATCTTTCATTTTTATCTCCTTAAGTACAAACCCACTTCCTTCACCACATACATATAATGAAGCGAGTATGGGAGGGATTAGGCCTGAATAGTCAACTAAAGGAGATTTTTGGCTCTGTATTGTCAACTATCGGTACAATTGAAGCAGCTTTAGGAAGTACGCCTCAAATCCCTATCAATCAACAGCTAAAAATTGATTTGCGTTTGCAAGGGAATATACTTCAAGCTACAGGCGAAGCACTTTCCGCTGATGGTCAAGGAACCTATTCGCTTGAGCTTATTGGTGATGAAGTCCAAGCTGTCGGTAATTCTCTCGTTGTCACAGGCATCCTTTTTGACCCGAATAAAGATTTGAACCAAAGAATAATCATTACTGGTAATTGGCTCCAAGCTTTAGGAAGTTTTGTTGCATTATGCGATGAGTTTTTTGATTTAACACCCTCGGGTAGATCTTTAAATATAGTTGGTGGCTTCCTTCAAGGAATTGGCAATAGTATGCAAGCAAAAGGAGGGATAGAAACATTAAGAGACAAGAGTAGTGAGAGCGGTGAAGCATTGGGGTTTTATGGTAGTTGGATTCAGGCGATCGGGTCTGTTTTATCACTTATTGGCCAAATGAAAGAAGAGCTTCAAGAAATTGTACTTCATATTAATGAGTAAGTTTATAAGCTTCGTACAAGTAATCATGTTTACCTCTCTTTTTACATATACCTTTAAAGAAAGGATGTGTAAATTTTATGAGTGAATTTGTGCTTTGCAATAAATGTCAAGAGCTTGTTTATTATCATGAAATACAAATTGTAAAAAGAAAGATCATTTGTATGACTTGTTTAACTAAAAGAGTTGTTCACAAATCAAAATAAGCGGTGTCCCATATTTGATTATTACAAATATGGGATTCGCTTATTTTTTTCTTAAACCTTAAAACCACGCCTTATTTTCAGTTTACGAGAATAGCATTGGTCACAAACACCATCATTATCGATATATTCATTCTTGTCTTCTATTACTTTCTCACATTTAGAGCAAATCCACTGTTGTTGTTTCACTTGTTTCATTACTCTCAACTCCTTTTCACCTATCATTCGACAAATCTAGGTAAGTTCCTTTTCGTTTTTATATTTTTCGGAAAATAAATGTATCTTTCTTTGAAAAATAACAGAAGCTAATCCTATCACTCTTCTTAGGAGGGTTTTTAATGGTATTTTTCATTGTATTGATGATTATAATGATTCCTCTTTTAATGGTTTTTGCTAATAAATATTGGGCACCCACACATATTGTGCTCATTTCTTTTGCTACCATTTCCCTCATCGTTTTTGAAAGTATAACAGCTACAACAGTTTATGAAATCATTAGCGAAAACTTAGTATTTATGACAACCGTCCATGTCGTCTTTCTTAACCCTTTATTTTTAATAACAGGGGGATATCTCGGGGTTTTCTTACTTTATTTACTATTTTTAAGACTTGCAATGAAATAACTAATTAGGTTTGAACCCATCTCTTTCACCATTCATATAGTATAAGGATTCTTTATTTGGTGGTGAACGGGATGATAACAATTAGCCTTTGTATGATTGTAAGAAATGAAGAGGAAGTACTTGCTGAATGCTTAAAAAGTGTGTCTGATTTATGTGATGAAATTATAATTGTAGACACGGGCTCAACAGATGAAACAGAGAAAATTGCTAAAGGATTTACTGAACATCTTTTTCACTATAAATGGACAGATGATTTTGCCGCAGCAAGGAATTATGCTTTTGAGCAAGCCACACAAGATTATATTCTTTGGTTAGATGCAGACGATATACTTTTACCAGATGACAGACAAAAAATGAAAGACTTAAAAGGAGCGTTATCTTTTGACGTAGATGCTGTCGCAATGCTCTACCATTTAGCCTTTGATGAGGAAAATAAACCAACCTTTAGTTCTCGTAGACATCGGTTAGTTAAAAGAGACCGACATTTCAAGTGGCATGGTCCTGTCCATGAATATTTGGAAGTCGGGGGCCATATTATTGAGTCAGATATTGCCATTAAGCATAATAAAAGTAGGAAACAAACACATCATGAACAAAGTGACCGCAATATTAAAATATACGAGAAAAGGTTAGAAAAGGGTGAGGAGTTTTCACCAAGGGATTTGTTTTATTTTGCAAATGAACTAAAAGACCATGCTAGATTCGAAAATGCAATTGCCTATTATGCACAATTTTTACAAAGTAAAAAGGGATGGGTCGAGGATGAAATTAGGGCATGCTTATCTATAGCTGAATGTTATAAACATTTAAATATAGAAGAAAGTGAGCTTGAGGCACTCATTTTAACCATGAAGTTTGATACACCTAGACCCGAAGCCGCTTGTAAAATTGGTGATATTTATAAAGAAAAAAATGACTTTAATAAAGCCATTTTTTGGTATCAATTAGCAACTACGCTCGAGGAACCGACTCATTTTAATTTTAAAGATGAATCTTATACTACCTGGTACCCACATATTCAACTATGTTATTGTTACTGGCAAAATGGTAATGAAAATCAATCATATTTCCATCACTGTAAAGCAAAAGAGTACCGACCCAATGATTCAAGAGTCAATCATAACGAGCTTTTTTTCAAAGAGAATTACATCAAATAAGCAATGTGAGGATAATAATTCCCACATTGCTCTTTTTATCCAATTTGGTGGATGGACCAAACAATGGGTAAAGCCCCTGATCCCAAATTCAAGCTAATGGTAAGCCCATTTGCATTATAGAATAAACCCACTGTATCGCCCGCATTTAAAGTCATATCACCTGAAAGAGTAACTGTTCCAGCACCTAATATAGTTCTCAGACTCAATAATAAAATAATATTCACATCTAGAATTGGAAATACACCAGTAATTAAATCTGTTGAAGTAGATATTCTTCTAACACTAAAAGTCGGACTAACTCCTGCACCGATAGCTATAGAAATAGTGGTAGTTGTTTGATAATTAATTGTTGCCTTAATAGAATATCTCCCTGTATTCGGTACTGTAAAAGTACCTGTAGTAGCATTAAAACTTGCACTACTATAGCTTGGCGAAGCAATATTCCAATTAGCAATTTGTTGCGAAGTACTAATCCCACTTAAGTTTGTTCTAGCTGAAAATCCGACAATAGGTACTGAAATGCCCGATGGACCAGTTACACCTGTGATTCCTGTCGCTCCGGTTGGACCTGTTGGACCCGTGATTCCGGTAGATCCTGTTAGCCCCGTGGCTCCTGTTGGACCTGTTAGCCCAGTCAGACCTGTGACTCCCGTTGGGCCGATTGAGCCTGTTGAACCGGTGATTCCCGTCAATCCAGTACTACCGGTGATTCCTGTCGACCCTGTTAGACCTGTTATTCCCGTTAGCCCTGTTAAACCAGTTGTACCGGTTGGGCCCGTGATTCCCGTTGGTCCAGTACTTCCAGTGATGCCGGTCACCCCTGTTGAACCCGTGACTCCCGTTAGACCCGTAGGTCCTGTTACTCCCGTTAAGCCGGTTGATCCCGTCAAACCGATTGCACCTGTGATTCCTGTTACTCCCGTTAGACCGGTTGGGCCTGCAGTCCCCGTGATTCCTGTCGCTCCAGTAACACCCGTTACTCCGGTACTTCCCGTTAGACCGGTCACCCCTGTTGAACCCGTGACCCCTGTGGCTCCCGTTAGACCTGTAGCTCCAATCAAGCCGGTAGGGCCTGTTAAACCGGTGACTCCCGTCAAGCCGGATGGGCCTGTGATCCCCGTCACTCCTGTTAGCCCAGTAGTTCCTGTCGCCCCAGTCAAACCGGTTACCCCTGTTAGGCCAGTTGATCCACTCAAGCCTGTTGGACCCGTTGTTCCTGTGATTCCTGTTGGACCTGTTGATCCAGTTAAACCAGTTACTCCTGTCAAGCCGATTGAACCCGTAATTCCTGTTGTTCCTGTTATGCCCGTTGCTCCAGTACTTCCGGTGATACCGGTCACTCCTGTTGAACCCGTGGCTCCAATTAAACCAGTAGCTCCTGTTAAACCGGTTGATCCAGTTAAACCCGTTAATCCTGTCGAGCCGACTGACCCAGTAATTCCTGTTGTTCCTGTTATGCCCGTTGAGCCAGTTGGACCTGTGATTCCCGTTAGCCCTGTGGTTCCTGTGACACCGGTTGAACCCGTATTTCCGGTCGTCCCTGTTAGACCTGTTACTCCTGTTAAACCTATTGCTCCGGTGATTCCGGTCGCTCCTGTCAAACCGGTTGTTCCTGTGACTCCTGTTGGTCCAGTTAAACCCGTTAATCCTGTCGAGCCGATTGACCCCGTAATTCCTGTTGCTCCTGTTGAACCCGTGACCCCCGTGGCTCCAGTTAGACCTGCAGCTCCTGTCAAGCCGGTTGTTCCTGTGATTCCTGTTGACCCTGTTAAACCTGCTGATCCTGTTATTCCTGTCGCTCCTGTTGGACCTGGTGCTCCAGTCAAGCCGATTGACCCCGTAATACCTGTTGTTCCTGTTATGCCCGTTGCACCAGTACTTCCGGTGATACCGGTCACTCCTGTTGAACCCGTGGCTCCAATTAAACCCGTGATGCCGGTCGATCCTGTTATACCCGTTGCTCCGGTTGGACCGGTGATTCCCGATAGACCGGTTGTTCCTGTGACTCCTGTTGATCCAGTTAAACCAGTTACTCCCGTCAAGCCGACTGACCCAGTATTTCCTGTGGTTCCTGCGACACCGGTTGAACCCGTTGTTCCCGTGATACCGGTCGGTCCTGTTGAACCCGTGGCTCCAGTTAGACCTGTAGCTCCTGTCAAGCCAGTTGGACCCGTTGATCCCGTGTTTCCTGTTAAACCGGTCGATCCTGTTGATCCGGTAATTCCGGTCGATCCTGTAAGCCCCATTACTCCCGTTGAGCCGGTGGAACCCGTTACTCCAGTTACCCCTGTTAGACCCGTCGTGCCGGATGAACCGGTAATTCCTGTTACACCTGGTGAACCCGTAGCTCCTGTCAAACCAGTTGTTCCTGTGATTCCTGTTGGTCCAGTTAAACCCGTTAATCCTGTCGAGCCGATTGACCCCGTAATTCCTGTTGTTCCTGTTGACCCTGTTAAACCTGTCAAACCTGCTGATCCTGTTATTCCTGTCGCTCCTGTTGGACCCGTGGCTCCAATTAAACCCGTGATGCCTGTCGATCCTGTTATACCCGTTGCTCCGGTTGGACCGGTGATTCCCGATAGACCGGTTGTTCCCGTGACTCCTGTTGATCCAGTTAAACCAGTTACTCCCGTCAAGCCGACTGACCCAGTATTTCCTGTGGTTCCTGTGACACCGGTTGGACCCGTTGATCCCGTGATTCCTGTTAAACCGGTCGATCCTGTAAGCCCCATTACTCCCGTTGAGCCGGTGGAACCTGTTACTCCAGTTCCCCCTGTTAGACCCGTCGTGCCGGATGAACCGGTGATTCCTGTTACTCCTGGTGAACCCGTAGCTCCTGTCAAACCAGTTGTTCCTGTGATTCCTGTTGGTCCAGTTAAACCCGTTAATCCTGTCGAGCCGATTGACCCCGTAATTCCTGTTGAACCCGTGACCCCCGTGGCTCCAGTTAGACCTGCAGCTCCTGTCAAGCCGGTGGTTCCTGTTGTTCCTGTTAGACCGGTTACTCCCGTCAAGCCAGTTGGACCTGTTAATCCGGTAATTCCAGTCGATCCTGTGAGCCCTATTACTCCCGTTGCGCCGGTTGAACCCGTTGTTCCTGTGACTCCTGTTGATCCAGTACTACCAGTGACTCCCGTGGCTCCTGTTAAACCGGTTATTCCTGTTAAACCGGTTACTCCAGTCAAGCCGATTGACCCCGTAATTCCTGTTAAGCCCGTTGAGCCAGTTACACCTGTAATCCCTGTTGATCCGGTGATTCCGGTCGATCCTGTTAGACCTATTACGCCCGTTGCGCCAGTTGAACCCGTGTTTCCGGTCGTCCCTGTTAGACCTGTGACTCCGGTTAAACCTATTGCTCCAGTAATTCCTGTTATTCCCGTTAGACCTGTAGTTCCCGTCGTTCCAGTACTACCCGTTACTCCGGTATTCCCTGTGATTCCTGTCAAGCCTGTTAAACCGGTGATACCCGTTAGACCGGTAATTCCAGTTGACCCTGTTGAGCCAGTTGGACCCGTTAGACCTATAATGCCAGTCACACCAGTTGAACCTGTACTTCCCGTAATGCCAGTCACTCCTGTTGAACCCGTGTTTCCGGTCGTCCCTGTTAGACCTGTTACTCCGGTTAAACCTATTGCACCAGTGATTCCGGTTGACCCTGTTAATCCTGTGGTTCCTGTTAAACCGGTGACTCCCGTCAAGCCAGTTGGGCCTGTGATCCCCGTCGCTCCTGTTAGCCCAGTGGTTCCTGTAGTCCCAGTCAAACCGTTTACACCGGTTAGACCAGTTATTCCGGTCAAGCCGGTTGGTCCCGTTATACCTGTTAATCCTGTTGTACCAGTTGGACCTGTGATTCCGGCCGCCCCTGTTAGACCTTTTACTCCCGTCAAGCCGGTTGAACCGGTGACTCCTGTAGATCCTGTTAAACCCGTTACTCCTGTCAAACCGATTGACCCCGTAATTCCAGTTGCACCTGTTAAGCCCGTTAAGCCAGTTAGACCCGTTAGACCTGTATTTCCTGTGTTACCAGTTGAACCAGTAGTTCCAATGATTCCAGTCGGTCCAGTACTTCCTGTGATACCTGTCACTCCTGTTGAACCCGTAGGCCCCGTCAAGCCAATTGCTCCGGTGATTCCTGTTGCACCCGTTGAACCTGCGGCTCCCGTTAGACCCGTCGAACCGATTGAACCTGTCACTCCGGTTATTCCCGCCAAGCCTGTTGGACCCGTGACCCCTGTTACTCCTGTTGAACCCGTAGTTCCCGTTATTCCTGTTGTTCCTGTTAAGCCCATTGAACCGGTGATCCCGGTCGATCCTGTTACTCCCGTCAAACCGATTGAACCTGTTGCTCCTGTTAAACCCATTATTCCTGCTACTCCGGTGTTGCCAGTGGCTCCGGTACTCCCTGTAAGACCGATTTGGCCTGTGATTCCTGTAGCTCCAGTCATTCCCGTTACTCCTGTCACACCATTAGGGCCGGTGGTTCCTATGGAACCAGTTATTCCAGTCGCCCCGGTTAACCCTATCGCTCCGGTAGGGCCGGTGATTCCTGTCGCTCCAGTTAAACCATCCGCCCCTGTTATACCTGTAACTCCGGTGGCCCCCGTTAGACCAGTGATTCCCGTACTTCCGGTTAAGCCTATTGCACCTGTCATACCCGTTGGTCCAGTTACTCCTGTTGCACCCGTTACCCCTCTTCTGCACCATCTACACATCCGACAATTACATCTTTGACTACAAGCATGAGGCATATTTATTTCACCAGCTGCTCCTTCACTTACTTCTCTCAAGATTGGAACTAATATGGGATCTTGTAAAATCTCAGCCAAGAGTCTAAGAGACTCATCAGGAATCTCATGAATTTCCTGTAAAAATTCACCTATTCTATCCGGAAACAGCAATTGAAAAAGATATGTGAGCCTCTCTTCTACCTCTTCACCATCGAATAGGCCTTGTTCATACATATTACTTAACCATTGCCTCAATTGATTGATTTCCTCGATGATTCTCACATATCTCAAATTCCCTCTCTCCCTTATAGATACTAATAAACTTTTTATCTATTTATTTTATATACGTTTCATATTCAACTACCTATATGCTATTCCCATCGAAGTATTCTGTTTGTGTATTCGCCTGTAAATAGACAATTGTAACAAAATAAACGGAATAAAAAAGCTTTAATTGAAGAGAAGAAATGGACACTACAATTCACCACTTATACCTTTTCTTAACAATATAATAAATAATGAAAATACCGATAAAGTTCTTAAAAATATCAACAAAAGAGAAAGAACGATAAGGAACATATAATTGATGAATTTCATCAATCAGACTATAAAGTAAGGACAAAATGAAACAAACAATCATTTTCTCTTTTGTAAACTCCCCATTCGGATTGGCCTTAAAGGTAAAGATAAGGAAAATAAATAAAATGCCAAACTCGATAAGATGCAATAATTCAAAAACAGTGCCGAGAATTACTAATATAGGAAAATCAAGTCTATAAGCATATATTTCAATTAATTGGGGGTTAAAATATTCAGATTGAAGCCAAATGAAAACCATATAACCAATCGTCATGAGCATCCAACTAACCTGTTTTCCGTATCTCCAAAGTACCAATGATTTACCCCCTAAGAATACGCACAGCTTTATTTTTCAATCGGTTTAATCCTGTTCTGAAGAAATATTTCCACAATAATAATTTATTTCTACGCAAGAGAAGTGACTGTAAGATTGTATCATCCTTCATTATTTGTTCTATCTGTATTACAACTGGAATAAGTGATGCTTCTGATCTGACAGTTTGTTTATCGACCCGTATTATTCGTCGACCAACAGACATTTTTAAAAGTCGATATAACTTTTTTTCTAATATAGCTATATAATATTTCGGCTGATGAAGAAGGGCATGATCATAAATGATTTCAAAAAAATGAAAGAAATACCCTTGTCTATGATAATCTTTATGTAAGCAAAGTTTATCTATCTCCCAAACCCGTTCCTGTTGTTGAAAAATAGATGGGATTTTAGAAAAGCGAAAATACCTTTCTACTTGCGCTTCTTCATGATAAGGAATAAATTCAATCGTACCGATAATGGTCGGGTCCTTTTTAGATAACAATAGTTGATACCTCTCGCCTGTTTGTGCATAAGGGTCTTTATGCCAACCATTCCTCTCACAAAAATATTCCCATGTAGTAGCAAAAGCCTCTTGTTCCTTCTGACTAGTTACTTTTTTAAACATATACTCACCACCTAAATAAAAAACGCAGAGCGCCCTGATATAAACAACTTAATCTCTTTTCTAGTAAAAAATCCTTATGTACAAAAGTACATAAGGACATTTCCTCAACTGTAGATATCTGTTTCCGGCTCTGGATCAGCAGGATCCTGGGGATCCTTTCCTCCCCCATGTCCTCCACCTTTCATGGTCATTTTTACATCTAGTACTTCCAGTTTTACTTCTCCCCACGGCTTTTTCATAAAATCACGAATCCTTTCTATTTTTTCTTTAGGAAAAGGTAATATTTACATTGCCTCCACCTGCCTCTGTAATAGTTGACTAAATAACTGGTTCTTAGCTTTAGATAATTGAACAAATTCTCCGACTTGAACAACTTTACCTTCATCTAACACGATTACTTGATCGGCATCTCTAATGGTGGAGAGGCGGTGAGCAATTACTATGATTGTCATTTTTCCTTTTAATTGTTCAATACTCTCTTGAATGTTCTTTTCATTTTCGGTATCTAAACTACTCGTTGCTTCATCAAGAATAAGAATTAAAGGATCTTTTAAAATCACTCTTGCTAAAACAAGCCTTTGTTTCTCACCACCAGATAACTTTATTCCTCGATCGCCAATGTAAGTGTCTAAAGATTCAGGTAATTTTTTCACAAAATCAGCTGCTGAAGCAAAGGTCAATGCTTGCCATAGTTCTTGATCTGTCGCATTCGGGCGAAGGAGTAGCAAGTTTTCTCTAATCGTACCGTTAAATAAGAAAGGCTCTTGAGAGACATAACCAATGCTCTGTCTTAAAAGGGCAAGCGACTGATTGCTAATCTTATGTCCATCAATATACAATGCGCCTTCCTGTGGTTGATTTAAGCCCATCAGTAAATCCACGAATGTACTTTTACCCGCACCTGATTTGCCGACAATTGCTGTCATCTTTTTTGATGGGATCGTTACATTAATATCCTTTAAGGCATATTTCTCTTTAACGTAGCGAAAAGACACCTGTTGATAAGTAATACTGTTCTCTAATTTGAGTTTTTCATCTGATGAAATAAGTTCCTCGCGGGCTTGTTTACATTCACTTTGTAATAATTTTACCGCTTTAAAAGATGGGATAGCTGTTGTTATTTGTTCTAAAGAGGATTGAATACCTGCAACTCTCGGCCAAAGGCGAGAAAATATAACAACAATGAGTAATAGTGTTGCTGATTGAGCTTGAAATAATTGAATAGATAGATAAACAAAGACCGCGATGAATACAGCTAATGAAATTTTATAATTCAACTGTGAACGTAATCTCGTATTCATATAATTCACTTGTTCTTCTTGCATTTGAGCCGTCATTTCACCAGCCCAGCGTAGTTGTGCTTCTTCTAAATGGTTAGATTTAATTTCCTTGATTCCCCCTAATTGGTCTGTTATTCCGGCTAGGAATTTTTTACCTAACGTATAATTTTGTTTACCAAAAGCTTGTGTCAGCTTCAAATATTTCCTGTTCATATAAATGGCCACCATGCCAAGCAAAAGGACAAAGCTTGTAATATACGGAGACAGAATAAACGCCATGCCAATTTGCACGAAAGCGAAAATCAGATTCGTACATAATTGTAAAATAGACCTCGTACCACCACTTGTTTTAGCAATCTCGGTTAGCACTGTATGGATTAAATCGGAACTGCTCTTTTTCAGGAAAAAAGACCAATTACTCAACAATATGTCCTGATAGATACTCATCCGTAAATGTGTCAAAAAACCCATTTGTATGCGCGTATGCTTTATCATCACAGCTTTTTCAATAAGATGATGAACAGCTACAATGACAACAAAAATCAGTAAGATCAACGGCAGTACTACACTAGATGGTACATGTTCGAATAAGGAAAAAGAGGATAAAAAGGAGTTTTCTAAGCCGAAATCGACCATTCCGGTAAAATGAATCAATGGGATTAGTAAAAGGATAGCTAATCCATCTAATAGACTGACAATTGTAACTGCTATTAAGCTAGCGAATAGTCTCCAGCCAGCGTATTGGTAAACTTGTTTTAAAAAATAGACAATATCCTTCAAGTAACCACTCCTTATTCCTAAAAAGAACATTTATATTCTATATAACGAACTATCATAATCAATTTACCATGATTCACCACTAGACGTCAATAAAAATTAGGTTAAACGAACTATATTTAATTACTTTCATAATGGTTGACACTGATTTTCTCATCTAAAGTACTATTAAACATAAATATATAGTAAAAAAGCGACAGTACGCGCATAAGATAACCTATCTAGAAAAGGAGGCGAGAAAAAGTGATTTTTATTATCAAAGATTATTTTGAGAATAATGCACCAACGATTAAGAATTACGATACCGCGATGATCCGTTTAAAAATAACAAATTTACATCCAACCACTTCGTTGTCATTTAACATTCACAATATCACGATTACCGTTAAGGCAAATGAAACATTCGAGGGAAACTTTGCTCCGTTTAACACGCTCTCTGTGCAATCATCTGTCCCTTTTAGATGTTATGTAAGTTCTTGGTTAAATAATGACGAACTCAAACCTGAGCCTGAATCATCTCCAAGAAATGTAGAAAACTTAATCATTCATCAAGTAACTGCTACTACCGTTACGTTACAATGGGACCCACCTCTTTATCATGATGGAATTACCTCTTATGACATTTCTCAAAATGACCAATTTAGAGAGAATGTCGTCAATCCTTCTGTCACTTTAGCAAACTTGTCCCCATCCACCTTTTATACTTTTACCGTACAAGCAAAAAACGAAGCAGGTCAAACCTCTTCAGGGGTTAGCATTACCGTTACTACCTTAGAATTAGACGAAACACCACCTACTTTAACGGTGACACCTAGTGGCTTTTTTTCACAATCACACGAAATTACTATTACTTCAAGTGAACCAGCGGCGATCTATTATACTTTAAATGGAGACGAACCCACTTCAACCAGCCCGGTTTATTCAGGTCCTTTTATAATTACTGAGACCACAACCGTACAGGCTTACGCAATAGATAATGCTGGAAACAAGAGTACGCTACAATCTGCCTTGTATCAAAAAATTGGCATTCAAACTGAGGGTATTATTCTTCATTATGACTTTACCAACCGTTCTGGAGAAACGAATAATTCTATTAGTGATACGATTCATGGGGTCGTTGCTTCCTTAATAGGTCTTTCACATGATGGAGTGAGCGATGGTTATGTGACAGATCAAGGCTTATTAGTCAATCGCGAGGATTATGTAGAAATACCGACAAATGCCTCCCCACTGAATCAACTCATTTCTTTTGAAAATGGATTAACCATCCAAATGGCCAGCTTCAACACAAATGGATCGCACTGGAAAACAGTAGATGGGAAATTCACAGCTGCACGCTCAGATGTATTTATTCCGTATTTGACTACAACAGGACAGCAAAACACAAGAGCCATTAATTCATATTGGTTTAAAGATGAACAAGGACAAAAGAAAAGTTATCAAGATTGGCTAAATCCTATTGATTCACATGCGATTAATCTCTTTACACTCAGATTTAATACCGATCAAACAGCCAGTCTCTTTATCAATGATGCAATCAATGAGAATGATCCAAGACCTGTACCTACTGATTTTGCTAGTACCGTAAATGCGCTTATTCAATCACCACTTCAATTAAGAAAGGACTTTGTCGCACATAATCAAGCACCTGAAACCATTGTGGCTTTTGCTATTTATAATCGGGCATTAACGGATGAGGAAGTAAAAAACAATTATGACTATTATCAGCAAACAGAACAATTAATTGGCATTTCTGCGTTACCACAAACCATCTCTTTAGCAATTGGTGAAAGCCAAAAGTTATTTATTGAAGCCATTCCAAGTCAATACACTTCAGACCTCACCCTTGATTTTCAAAGTAATAATGAACAAATAGTAGAAGTAGATAACAGAGGCCGTATAAAGGCATTAACCGCAGGGCAGACATCCGTAAATGTAATGGCAGCCTATGAAGAACAGAGCTTTACGACAACTATTCCTATAGATGTGCAATTATCTCCCTCTCTCCCCCCATCTAATCGGACGGTCACCGAGATCGTGATTAATAAAAAGAAGGAAACGATGGTTGTTGGTGAAGCGACTGTATTGATGGCGACTGCTTTATCAGAAGGATTACCTTTTGATGTGCTAAATGATAATATCGTCTTCTGGGAAAGTGGAAATATTCAAATCGCCACAGTACAATATGGGGTGGTTGAAGCACTTTCGAGCGGTACAACGACCATTACTGCTTATGATAGTAGTAAAACAATATCTGCAAGCTATACTTTGACTGTATCTGAACGAGCAGAGCAACCGATTGATGAAGCCGACATTTTGCATGTGGATGCAGAACAATATGATATACATTTAGATGGAACAAACGCTCTCGCAACTACTAACGGGATTCAAGCAGCATTTGATGATGCCTTACTAGGCCCATATAAAAAAGTCATTTTCCCCTACGGCCATTATTTAGTTAATCCAACTGTTAGAACATTGTTTCCTCCGACTAATATCATCATTGATTTCAGTGATAGTAAGATTCAAATTGAAGCAAGTGAAAAAACAACAACAGGTTACAGAATGTTCTACTTTACTAATCTTGAAAATACCCAACTCATAAATACCCATATTTATGGCGAAAAAAATGACACAACTGTTGGAGAGTCTACAGAAGGGTGCTTGAGTGTGCTCATAGATGATTGTAAAAATATTTCATTTGAATCTTGTACGTTTAATCAATCACCAGGATTCAATTTCATCACTGGAACAATTCATAACCGTGAGCTTGGAGAAGTGAAAAGTGATACGGTTGTTAGCTGGTCACATTTTGAACCAGGAGATATAGATGATCAAGGTAACTCACGCACGGAAATAAACAGCCATCGTTTTCGTTCATCTACCTATTTAAATGTTTCAGGACTGGGTAGTTATTATTTGTTAGGTTACACTCAAGGTTATCAAGGGTTCCGTTATTTACGGTCCAGACTGTATTCTATATACTTTTACGATGAAAATCACCTATTCATTTCTTCCCAAACTTATAATCTACAATTTTACAATTATGATAAGCCACAAGCGGCAAAATGGGTCAAAATTGTCATTTATCAAGAAGCCCCCCCTGCAGATGGCGATACCGACTTTAACGGCGCAGTCGCTTTCCTTCGTACCATTGGCATGCCAAGACAATGTAAAATTAAAAACTGTCATTTTGAAGAAAACACCAGCACAGGTCTTGCGATGTGTGGTGGTCAAGAGTGGTTAATTGAAGGAAACACATTTGTTAATAATAAAGGACGAACACCAGGCTGTGACATTGATTGGGAAGATGGCTGGGATGCAATGGCGTTGGATGTTGTGAGGTATAACCGTTTTACTTCGCCCCTAGGTATTATCTTAAGTGCTGGTAGCAGTTTAGCTATTTATGAAAACGAATTTACTATGTCAACAATGAAGGCATGGGGAAGAACACAAAACTTTAGAATTTATAATAATATTTTTATGGGTAAAGGCGCCATCACCAATGACTTTAGTACGCAGGCAGAATCCATTCTCGCCAGAAATATATTTACCGATGGTGCCGGTTTTACCACTGGTAAAGAACATGAGAATGGATCCTATCAAGTTCACACTTACCAGAATACTACTATTTAAAAAAGCCAATATCACGTCCAGGACTAGACAAGAATCACCTAAAATATTAGTGCTAAGAAGAGAGCATTCTATCTCTTCGCTTCGCTTGCAAGCGTCTTAGTATAGTCAAAACCATTTTTAAAATATATTGGAATTCGTCCGTTCGGTAAAATACGATTATATATAATAAATTAGGTAGCACTAAACTGACAAATAAGTAAATAAGAAAAGTAGAAAAACTGACAGGAGAAAACGGCATAAGAATGACTTTCGTTAATAAATAAGCTACCATTCCTATGAACATAAGAGACAAATATGAAGTAAAATATTGTCTTACTGGTAGCTTAAACAATTTTTTATAGACCACATACGGGGTAAACCAAAACGGAACGAAAAGCGCACTAAGGAAATGCCCTAAAAATATGCCTGTAATCCCTAGAAATTGTACAAGGACAAGTGCAAATATTAAGCTGATTCCTGCTTGTAATAGCGGTGCATATTGATCTTCTCGAAATAAACCCGCTGTAGTTTTTATTGCCGATATAGAATTTCGCATGCCACGTTCATAGAACGTCAATAATAGAATGACGAGTAACGCTTCTTGATAAAACAAGAAGTCGCTTCCTAACCAGATTCTTATAAACGGCTCCAATGTAAATGCCAATACAATGGTTAACGAAGAATACAGCCAAAAATTCACTAAACGATAACATTTATAAATCGCTATGATCTTCACCATTGATTCATTAGCCACGAGATTGCCAACACTATGATACACATTACTAAATACCTGGTTAATAAACGTACGAGCAATATCAATGACCATTTTATAATTCGAATAAATCCCAACAGCCACTAAGCTAACAAAGGATGCAATCAGAAGATGCTCTGTCCCGAATAATAAATAATTCCCTATGTTTTGAATGACAATCGCCTTCACGTTGGTAGTGATTTGTCCCTTTGTTATTTCATCTAATTTACCCTCCACCTTCTCGCGCAAATATGGGTACATTCGATTGACCATCACAGCAAGGATAATGGAATTGGCAATTGTAATAACACTATCAATTATTAAATAAAGTAAATAATTGTGAGTATAAGATAAAATAGCTATTTTCATTACAGCCGTTACTATCGATGAAACCGTGTAAACGGCTGTAACAATATAACCACGCTGTGCGACATTCAGAAATGAATTTTTATGAATATAAAAATAAGGAGCAACTGTATTAAGCAAAAAGATAAAGTAAATGAGTTCTACATCTTCAATATTCGCCCCTTTTACAAAAAAATTAAGGAACGGAAAAAGCAATAAACCGAGTACGAAGACAATTGCTGCAATAACCATATACGCTTGACGATAAAATTTCATAAGAATGCGGATTTTCATATAATCATTGTCCGCAACAGGCTTATATAAACTGTACATAATGCTAGCACCTAGACCTGCTTCAGCGAGTGTAAGCATCGCTAAAAGATTCGTAAACAAACCATTAATACCTAAATATTCTACACCTAATGTTTGGATAAAAATCGTTCTTGATAAGAAGCTTAACATGGTGATAATCAACTGATTGGTTAAACCTGCTGTTATATTAATTAGAGAGTAGCGTGATCTCATTTTGTCCCCTTCTCACTTTTCTTTGTTCACACCCATTAGCTCACAGCTTGTCTATCTTTTTTTGCTTCCTGATATCTTCTTTTCTCTGCCAATAATTTTAGCGACATCCCTTGCGTAAACGGAAGGATATCAAACAATTGGGAATAAACGCCAATATCTTTTGTATCTCCTTGTGAGAAATCAATCGCTCCCGTCCTTCTTGTTACCTTCATCAAATAATGAATAGCTTTATCTCTACCTTGGCAACACTGTTCCGCAATCTCATCGATATAAGCAGCATGAGCTAAGAAATATCCTAATGTCGCCGTTGTCGAAGAGTCTGCTCTCGCTTCTTTTCTAGTCATTAACCAATTCCAGGAACCAGAGTCTTGCTGTAGACTCAAAATGACTTTTGCCAATTGTGTTATCCTAAACTCTAATTCATGTTTATAAGGATGATGATTCGGTAATTCCTTCCACGAATCAATCACGCCTAGTGCTAACCATGCCATCCCTCGTCCCCATCCATATAGTCCAGTCCCCACCTTTGATTTTATATGATAAGCATGAGCGGGTACTGCTATCTGACTACTCATCCCATGAGTAAAGAAGGATTCTATTTGATGAATTGCAAGGTCAATGCACTCCGGCTTATTATTTTTCACACCGTAAGTAATCAGAAAAGGACAAATAAAACCAATCGTATCGACGTACCGATAGTCTACCATCGACTTTCTATACATGACGGTTCCATCCTTCCCAATATGTGCTTGAATCACTTGCCACATCTCATCCATTGCTTGCTGATAACACTTACCATTTAGCCGATTATTTTTAAGGATTGCATAAGCTAAGATTGCACCATCTATCTGTTGTGGACATGTTTTCCATTCACCAGAGGAAGTGATTTTCTTATTGATAAAACGATCGACTTCTGAAATAAACTGGGGTGATGGTAATGCCAATAACAAAGCTGCCTCTTGCCAATATTGAATCTCGCCTCTTGTATATTGACCTTTGATGATATCTAAAGCCACCCAACGCCTTTGGTCGGTTAAAGGTACTTTCGGTGTTCGCTTTAACCAACGAGCCACTGTAGTGATGATAGGTTTCTCCCAATCGTGTTCATTTTCATATTTGCCAAAATGAATCCGCGAAAACCAAGTTTTGAATATAAGAAATAAATCCAAACCGATTGCTCCAACCAAAATCAGTATGAAAAAGGCTAACAGCCATATAATCATTAAAGATTCGCCTACCCTACTTTTATATATTGGTAAAAACGCTTGATTTCGTCTTCTGTTCCAA
The DNA here is from genome assembly GCF_044790165.1 of Cytobacillus kochii. Taxonomy (NCBI): domain Bacteria; kingdom Bacillati; phylum Bacillota; class Bacilli; order Caryophanales; family Bacillaceae; genus Cytobacillus; species Cytobacillus kochii. The sequence continues at coordinate 3,659,474 of NZ_CP085254.1, forward strand.
GTTTCTCTTTCCCTAGTCCATCCATTAACTGATGCTGTAAAGATTCATCTGCAAATAATTGTAGAATCGTTTCTGCAAGTGATTCTGCTGTCATATTTGCGATTAACCCCGTCTGTCCATGAATAATTTGATCGCCTGCTGTGCTATAGTTTGTGATAATCACTGGCTTATACAATATTTTGGCTTCTTCAACAGCAACTGACTTTCCTTCAAAGCGCGAAGGCTGAATATATATATCTGCCCACCGAATATATGGATAAGGATTCTCCTTTATTCCGATAAATTGCACTTCTTCTTCTAATTGATACTTTGTAGATAACTGGATTAAATTCTCCCTTTCGCTACCTTCTCCTAAGATGAGCCATTTAAATGGTACGCCTTTTTTCTTCAGTAACGCAGCTGTCTCTAAAGCTAAGTCAAAACCTTTTTGTCGATGTAATCGTCCGATAGATAAAAGCTTCAATCCCTGAAATGGTAAAGGCATCTCATTCATAGCTAACGTGTGAATAGTCGATTTAGATAAGATATTTTGTATGACTTTTATCTTCTGTTGATATTCTGGAAATTGTTGACGCAATACTTCGGCACAGGACTCTGACACTGTCATAATACCGTCCAACTGCTGAAAGTATGGAAGGTCCAACGTTCTATCCATGCCCATTTGTTTATAATCATTATGGATAAACCCTATTTTTCGCTTCGCTTTTACTTTTTCTAGACAAAAATAAATAGGATTCTTTTCTAAGAATCCTATGGCGACATCATATTCTTTTTTTACATTAGATAAGCATGGGGATATATATTTCCACACTTTTTGTTCACAAACAGCTCCATTTTTTTCCGTTCTAAAAATACGTGCTGCTTTTATACGAGAAATGGCGAGATTAAACTTTCGAGATGAAATAGCTTTTAACACATTTTCGATGACTCTGCCATCAAAGTAATGAAATTCCTCTTGTTCATTTAAAATGGTTACTTCATTTGGTACGATATTCAAAAATACGCCTTCCTTTTTAAATAATAGCAAGTCCACCTCATATTTTTTATAGTCAATGGCATGTAATAATGAGATAAGCGCCTTTTCTGCACCGCCACATTGGAGGTTATTCATCACAAAGAGTAGTTTAGTTTTCATGCTTTTACTCCTTTATACGATTTGATAAAACTTGTCTATTTCAGATTCTGTTCCATAAGAGTGCCCACTTAAATTGACTGTTAACTGTTCTCTTAAAGCATCATCTTTCATTAATAAGCTAATCCCCTTTTCAATCCCATCCACGCTTAAATCTACGATAAGTCCCGTTACTCTATCTATAATTTGATCTTTTGCTGTCGTATAGTTTGTTACGACAATCGGTTTGTGCATTATTTTTGCCTCGTCTATAGCAATTGCCTTACCTTCAAACCTTGAAGGCTGTACATAAATGTCAGCTACATCGAGCCAAGGATAGGGGTTCGCTTGTTGTCCAAGCAAGATGAAGTGTTCCTCTAGTTGATGAATTCTAATCAATCTTTCCAATTTGATTCTTTCTTGCCCCTCGCCAATAATGTACCATTTCAGTTTCATTCCTTTTCGTACTAAACGGCTACAAGCCTCAATTGCCATATCTAGACCTTTTTGCGGATGTAAACGGCCAATGGTTAGTAACGTTAACATTTGCTTTTGTAACGGTATGTTCTGACGTGACATTTCGTAAATGATTGTTGGTGACACAATGTTATGAATCACCTTTACTTTATATTTCAATGAAGGAAACTGTTCGATAAACACCCGCGCACATTCATGAGAGACTGTGACAATAGTTGACATTTCTTTAAAATAAGTATGATCGTATGTTGCATCCATGCCCATTTCATTGTAATCAATATGTACCCACCCAATTTTCTGTTTCGCATTTACTTTCTCCACACAAAAATATGTTGAAGATTTCTCTAAAAATCCGATCGCTGCATCGTACGTTTTGACTAGTTGTGGACATGCTTGTTTTAAATATTTCCAGGCATACTGTTCTTTCTGAGCTGTATTTCCCATTCTTCTATTAGCTAAAAAGTATAATAGACGGTTATACACGAGCTTCCACCTGCGCCTCTTGGCTAGAGCCCATATAGCTGAATGGACTGGTAAAGAGAAATGTTCAAAATCTACGGAGTGATTTAGCACAGACACTTGAGGAGGTAGAAACGATAGAAATACACCTTTTTTGGCAAAAAGAAAAACATCCACCTCATACTGGTCATAATCGATTTGTGATAGAAGATTGATCAAGCTTTTTTCTCCTCCACCTGCTGCTAAACTAGGGATAATAAATAATAGTTGTTTTTTCATTATCCTAGCAATTCCTTTAAAGAATGCACGGCTTCATACGAACGGTTTTGTATAATGGGGATGACTTTTAGCAATTGTTCTTTAATCTGGGCTTCTTGTTCTACCATTTCACCAAAATATTGAATCAGTTTATTACTATTTGACACTTCCTCAATCGAAACTACAAATCTTTCACTATTGAATAAGTCATAGGCGATACCTCTTGACTTCACACTATAGCCTAAAACGAGGGTCGGGACAAAACTGGAATAGGCTGCAATCGTTGCATGTGTTCTTGCGCCAATAAAAAAACGCATTTTTGCAATATACCCTTTATACTGTAATGCGTTTAAATGCGCTGGTAGCAATATGACTCTTCGTGAACTTTTATATTTTTGATAGTATTCTTGTAATAAATCATAATCATTATTCCCCTTTTGCATGACATGTGGTGTGAGCGCGATGACAGATTCGGTATTTTCTAAAATATATTCTATTAAATGAGATACAGCTTGTTTACTACCTTGATTCTTGCTAACTAAAAGTGGACTGATATTTAAGCCAATCGTATCCCCATCTTTCCAACCAAAGGGCAGGTCTACTTCTTCTTTCTCTAGTGTAAATGCAGGATCACCACAAAGTGACACATGATGAATGCCTCTCTTTTTTAACATTTGGTACGTATATGTCTCTCGAGCCAAAATTAAATCAAATATTTTGAGGTCTGCTAGCTTTCTTGCCGACATATCTTCCTCTCCGATCGAACACCCCCATAATACTAATTTTTTCCCTTTCTTTTTGACCATTTTATCCACTTCATACCAACCGGGTTGTTCACCATAACAGTAATTATCTCCGCCTATTGAAAGACAAATGTCAGCCACATCAATTTGATCAATCGTTTTTTGTTGCGCTTTTTGCAAGGCGTATGTTTCGTCTTGAAAAAGTTTATTCCGAATCGCAGCTCTCCACCAATCTGTTGAATATTTTCTTATAATTGTTTCTGAACCATCAAAGATTCCATCTAGCTGTTGTATATGTTGATCTGTTTCAGGATGATAAGATGAAAGAAAAACAACCACATCTTCCACTTTTTCTTTGAGCATAGTTGACGTTGATCGTACAATCGCCTCACAACCGCGATTCTCACTTCCTCCATGGGCAAACATCAATATTTTCATGAATGAACCTCCCCTTTTTTTCTATTTCGCCACCTACTATATGCCGTTGCACTATATAAACCAAGAAGCGATTGATGCTTTATACACTTCATTAAGAAGCGGTCATATCTGCCGAGCATTCTTACCTTTTCTAACGGGTAGAGTCGTAAAGCTTCTTGAACAACTGGATGATGAATCATTGTTTGTACATATTGCCTTCTTTCTTTTTTACTTAATTCATTTGTAGGTAAAATATAGATGTGAATATAAGCTAACACTTGTTGAAGCAGCTTCATAGCCTTTAATGTCTTGATTTGATGGCTACTCATTTCAATCTGATCTGGTATACTACGCTGATAAGAGCGTAACGCATGAGAAAAGTAATCTTTTTCTTGGAGATTTCTTGTCGCACTGCCTGCTACTTCACGATAATAATAACCAGGGAGATCGCTATAAATCGCTGAATTCGCACATAAAAAAAAGGACCAATTAAATTGTCCATCTTCCCCAAGCACCTCGTTTATCGGAAATTGCAGCCGAAGCTTATTCAATGTTTCTCTTCTATATAACTTGTTACACACACTATTAAAATCTTCTTTTTGTAACATGTGTGGAATGATAAACTCATGAATGTCCTTTTTATGTAATTTTACCCGCATTGGAAAGGGATAGCTAATCACTCTTTGAATGCCATTGACCTCTTCAACTAAGTGAAAAATAACGACCTCACTATCGAATTGATTAGCAAGCTGATATACGTGCTGATAAGTATTTTCTGTTATTGTATCATCAGCATCTATAAATCCGATATATTCACCTTTAGCTATTTCAATCCCCTTATTCCTCGCATAGCTGACCCCGTGGTTTTCTTGATTCAAAAGTTTAATGCGATGATCTTTTTCTTGATAAGCTTCAATGAGTTGTTGACTGTGGTCACTAGACCCATCATTGACGAAGATAAATTCACATTGTTGTAAACTTTGCGTAAGTAAAGATTGAATACATTCTTCCAAATAATCGGCTGCGTTATAAACGGGGATGACGACACTTACTTTCGGTTGTTCCAATGGCCCTATCCCCCTTTTTTATTCACAGATGGCATGTAATTTTTCAAGCTCGGCTTCATTACTAAAATTCGTTCGTTGACAATTCCTGCTCAACCTCTCCCTTTCCTCGGGATGTTCATATAGCTGAATAATGCTTGAAGCTAATTCTTCTGGATTGTTGCCAGCGATATAACCATCCACTCCAACACGAATTTGGCTTTTTGCTGTAGGATAATTCATAAGTAGTACTGGCTTTGCTAGTATTTGCGCTTCACTTACTGTAACGGCCTTCCCTTCATAACGAGAGGGTTGAACATAGAGGTCACATGCCTTCATAAATGGATAAGGGTTGACCTTTTTACCAAGTAATATAAACTGACTTTCTAAATGACAAGCTTGAATGAGTTGTGTCAGTTCTTTTTCATCTCCACCAAAGCCAATCACATACCAGACAATGTTGTGATAACCTTTTTCTTTTACTATTTTCATCGCCTGTATGGCAATATCTATTCCTTTTGCTTTTGATAGTCTAGCAACTGTTACAATGGTAAAACGATGATCTAAGAGAATAGGATTCTCGACCATTTCCTCAGACAATTCTTGTATAAAGGTCGGCGATATCAGATTTTCCATCACCATCACCTTATTGGCTAACTGTGGATAAACGGTAAGAAATGCTTCTCTACAAGCATCAGAAACTGCGATAATATGATCAAATAACCGCCAAACTTTTTCATCCTCATTCGTATCAATATGGAGAGAGGAAAAGTCAGTATGAATCCAAGCAATCTTCTTTTTAGCCTTTACTTTATAGGCTACAAAATGGTGGGGCCATAAATAACTAATAGCCACATCGTAAGTTTTATCCATTGTAGGAAGGAAGGGTGATGAATATTTACCGATTTGCTGCATCTGATAGTAACCCCACTCTTCATCACGTGCGTGCAGGCTTTTCCATTGTGTTTGCCATTTGGCTAATAGTCTTACAGAAGCCAATAGCATATGTTTCTTTTGGATTGTTTCAATAATGGACTGACGAAAAGTAGCCATACTTGAAAACTCTTGCAACAAATGCACTTGTTTAGGCAGCAAGTGAAAAAAATCGCCTTGATGACGATATAATAATAGATCCACCTCATACTTTTCGTAGTTAAGTTGTTTCAATAATTGTAATAAACTTCTTTCTACCCCGCCAATTTCCATATCATATGTAGCAATGAATATTCGGCTCATGACCTCACTCCCGAAAACTTCTTACGTAAACTAGCTAATTTTTCTCCGCCAATCAATTTGACTATATTCCTTTTCACCATTCGTTTAACTAACACATGAGGAGGCAACCAACTTTGATAAAAATGATGCTTCGTCACCGTGTCGTCTGATTGCAGGTCGCGGCAATTAATATAATCATATGGGGAGAAAATAGCTTGCTCAAATATTACCCCCAAATCTTCTATCACTTGCTTTTGTCCGTTACATATAACCCCTTTTTTCTTCATTTCTTCTGTTATGGCGGCAACATTTGTCCATTCGTTAAAAGTCCCGTCATCATTGATAAAATGATTAGATTGATAGGAATCTAAAAAATACTGGATAAGCGGATGCCCCTTACTGGCACCAATCGTACTTGTTGCAATATAATTGCCTTCTTCAAATCCCCAAAAGGATGGATAGTGAAGGAAACGATCAAAAGATTGATAAACCTCGACATCTGTATCAAGATAAACTCCACCTTCTGTATACAAAGCAAACATTCTGAAATAATCACTCACAAAAGCATATTTTTTCGCTTGATACGCTTCGTGTACATAAGCATTACATGTTACATCTACATTGCTTTCATCCCATTGCTTTAGCTCATAATGAGGGAGATGTTCTTCCCAGGACCTTATACACTGTTTCATTAACTCTGGCTTTTCCCCGCCACCAAACCAACAATAATGAATAATTCTTGGTATCTTCTCCATCATTCCAGCGCTCTCTTCCTTTTCTTAAAACTGAGTTATTTATTCTTTACTTCATAAATTCTTTGTTTAACTGTCTCCATCTGATCTTTTTCAATGCCTAACTCTCGCATTTCCTTAATAAGTATTTGCCATTGTCTATTTTGCTCCGTGATATAAACGCCTCTGATGACTTCTTCTATTTCAACACCGAGTACGAAAATAATTTTTTCAATGACTTGAATAGAAGGATTTTGATGGACCTCCCTTTCAATATTACTAAGATATGACTTCGCTACGCCCGCTCGTTCGGCTAGTTCTGTTAATGTTAATCCTTTTTGTTTACGTAGTTTGGCAATATTTTTTCCTATCATTATCTGCCTCCTATCCTAATAAATAAGGATGCAGATGAAGACTTGAGGTAATGGTCGTTTGAATACATTGAATTACTCTGTTTTGTTGCTCAATTGTTAAATCAGATCCTGAAGGTAAACAAATTCCTTTTTCGAATATCATTTCCGAGATAGATTCGTGCTCCACATCATGTGGATAAAAACTATAACCTTGAAATAACGGTTGTAGATGTAATGGTTTCCATACTGGACGAGCCTCTATATTCTCATTTCTAAGAGCGAAAATTAGCTCCTCGACGGTTACACCTATTGTCTCACTATCAATCAATATAGTAGTTAGCCATCTATTGGAATAGGTTCCCGGAAGCTCAGGTAAAAATGAAATGCCTTCTAATCCTTTAAGCCCTTCTTCATACCGCTGAAAAATTTTCCTACGTGCATTTATTCTGTTTTCCAGATAGGTCAATTGGGCTCTACCAATACCGGCAGCGATATTACTCATACGATAATTAAACCCGATTTGGCTATGCTGGTAATGTAGTGCTGTATCTTTTGCCTGTGTGGCTAAAAACGAAGCATATTCCACACCTTCTTTATGATTGGAGACGAGCATCCCCCCTCCAGAAGTAGTAATGATTTTATTACCATTAAATGAGTAAATACCATAACTGCCGATTGTGCCGGTTGGCTTCTCCTTGTAAGTAGAGCCGAGCGATTCAGCAGCATCTTCAATTAAGGACACACCATAACGTTGACAAACTTTTAGCAATTCATCCATTTTGGCAGGTTGCCCATATAAATGAACGACAATCACCGCTTTTGGTAAATTTCCATTTGCATTCGCTTCCTTTAGAGCTCTTTCTAACGCATCAGGAGACATATTCCAAGTTTCGGGTTCTGAATCAATGAATACCGGTTTTGCCCCAATATAAAGTATAGGATTAGCCGTAGCTACAAATGTAAATGTAGAACAAAAAACGGTGTCTAGAGAGCTAATACCAAGTGCTAATAATGAGAGGTGGATGGCAGCAGTACCCGAGTTCACCGCTAAGCAAGATTGCACATTCACAAGTGTTGACATTTCTTGTTCAAACAAATCGATATGAGGACCGACGGGTGCCACCCAATTATCCGTAAATGCGGATTGTACATAATGAATTTCTTCACCAGTCAAATGGGGAGGCGATAAATAAATACGCTCAGCCAATGTCATCACTCCATTTCAATATTTTCTTTGCTTGTGCGGGTAATCCCACTGCCATCACTCGCTCTGGTATTGAGTGAATCACTGTCGAGCCTGCCCCTATGACAGACCATTTCCCTAATGTTACTTGTGGAATGACAACAGAAGCAGAACCGAGATGCACCCCCTCTTCAACTTTTACTGATCCAGTTAAAGTTGAACGCGGAGAGATATGCACATAATCACCAATTTCATTATCATGTTCAATCACTGCTCCTGTATTAATGATTGTATGATGACCAATTACCGCATCCGCATTAATTACCGTCTGTGGCATGATGACGGTTCCTTTACCAATCATTGCGCTCGGACTAATACAAGCAGAAGGATGGATACAAGTGGTATAGTATTCTATTGGTAAAGCTAGCCTTTCGAACATTTGCTTGCGGATTTTATTATTGCCTATAGAGATAACCAACCTAATATTAGGGTTGATTTTTAGGACATCATGTATATAATCAATCGGTGCTAAAAACACATTCCCTTTCATTTTTAATGAGCGATGCTTATCATCAAAAATACCAACCACATTATTTTTTTGCATTGTAATAATGTCAAAGATTACTTTGCTATGCCCGCCATAACCAATTAATGCAATATCCATTTATGTCACTCTTTCATTTTTATTTGGTTTCCCTTAAACATTTCAGTTGTGGCAGCACCTGGCTGATTAATTCCTTCTGAACGGATGACCTTACTAATCGTAAGAAAAAGAATTTTTAAATCTAGTAAAAAATGTTGATGATCGACATACCATACATCCATTTTTAACTTTTCTTCCCAACTAATCGCATTCCGGCCATTTACTTGTGCCCAGCCTGTGATTCCAGGCTTGACACAATGTCTTCTTGCTTGTTCTGGTGAATATAATGGTAAATACGCTATTAGTAACGGACGAGGTCCAACCAAACTCATTTCACCTTTTAAGACATTAAGAAGTTGTGGTAATTCATCCAAACTATATTTTCTTAACTTGCTACCGATTTTGGTCAATCTTTTCTCATCTGGTAACAGATGACCTTGCTCATTTGTTTCATTAGTCATTGTACAAAATTTATATAAGCGAAAGGATGATCCATTAAGTCCAGGTCTTTCTTGTTTGAAAAAAATGGACGATCCGTTGATAAGTAAAACGGTAGATATAATTGCCATTACAGGTGCAAATAAAAGTAGCAGTATACATGCGCAAATAAAATCAAATAATCTTTTCATTTCCTTCCTCTTCTTATACGTCATCCGACATCTTATTAAGAAAAAGAAAAATCCCCACTTTGCATTAAGTGCGGATTTTTCTTATCACTATAACCAGCGGGGTTATTTTTCTGCCACCGCCAGGCGTCTATACACATTTCCTCTAATCCTCTTTGAGCCTTCCAGCCTAACCCCGTCGCTGCAGCTGTTGGATCAGCATAACTAATAGGGATATCACCCATACGGGCATCCGTAATGATATACGGTATATTCACATGATTTACTCTCTCAAAAGTTTGGACAATTTCTAAAACACTATAGCCTTTCCCTGTACCTAAATTATAAAAATTAAAACCGGTCTCCTTTTTTAATTGTTCTAGTGCACAGATATGTCCCTCAGCTAAATCCATTACATGGATATAATCTCTTACTCCTGTACCATCTTTAGTAGAAAAGCCATCGCCGAATATTTGTAATACCGGCCGTTTACCAATAGCTACTTGGGTAATATAAGGCATGAGATTATTAGGGATACCCCGTGGATCTTCACCTAAATTTCCACTTGGATGGGCACCGATTGGATTAAAATAACGTAAGCATGTAATCGCCCACTCATTATCGGATGCAAAAATATCTCTCAACATATCTTCGATTATTAGTTTTGTTCTGCCATATGGATTAGTTGCCGATAGATGAGCATTCTCCGCAATCGGTACCTGTTTTGGTCTACCATAAACAGTCGCTGAAGAGCTAAACACCAGTTTTTTTACGTTAAACTGTTTCATTACTTGCAATAAGTAAATCGTGGAAATGAGATTATTATCATAATAGGAAAGTGGATTAACAACCGATTCTCCAACTGCTTTATACCCGGCAAAATGAATCACTGCTTCGATTTCATTATCAGCAAAGACAGAATGAACTGCGTCTTTTTCCTTTAAATCAATCGAATAGTACTTTACCTCTTTCTTCGTCATATGCTCAATCCGCTGCACGACTTCTTGATTACTGTTGGAGAAGTCATCAAGAATAATGACATCCATACCACGGTTTAATAAAGAGACACATGTGTGACTGCCAATATACCCTGCTCCACCGGTGACGAGAACAATCATTTTTTCTCCCCTCTTTCTCTCGTTATCCTAACCAATCACTTTGATACTGAATATTTAAACTAATGACTGTTTCATAAAAATAATAGAAAAAATATAGCACAAGGATACAATAATAAATAAAGCGTTGATCCTTTGGTTGAAATAATTTGACTATCCAAGCAACAAGAATCAATTGATAAAGACTAAAATAAATAGAAAATCGCGCAAAAATCCAGTTTTGTGTAGAAATAATCATAAATACTAAACCAACTAGTGCCATATTCACAATAAAATCACTTTTAGGAAAGATAGTCCTTAACTTCTCTCTCCCAAGATAAGCAATGAATAAAGGGGTTGCTTCCACAGCGACGCGTAAAATATTTGCTCCTCCTTCTTGGAATTCTGCATATTGCCCATATTGGGTATCTTCTATCGCTGAAAAAAGGAGTGTCGAAAACTCATTAAAGCCGACAACAATAAGAACGGCAATCAGAAGTAATATCAACGTCGCTTTCGACCAAGCCTTATAACGTACAAAAAAGTAAATAGGTAATAAAATGAGCGCACTTTGATGAAAAGAAGAAGCAAGGATAACAAATAAAAAGTACACAGGCCAATTCCCATTTATAAGGAACTTTGTTGCCGCAAATACTATCGCCGCTGCTAAGCATTGGCGAATACCATTCATCGTAACTAAAAATAAACCACCAGTTATATAAATATAAATACTCAATTCAAATAATCTTGCATAGTGTGCGAGAACAAATACTATTAAACTGTTCGTCAATAACGAGACAACGAAAATTAAAACTTGCGGGTCATCAGTATAAAACTTCAGAACCATTTGTAATAATCCGAAGCCAATATCCTTTCCCTCTACTATTGTTGCCCAGCTAAAATCATTAACTTCATATGCATGCATATAAAAAAAGGTATCGCCAATATTGGTTCTTGCACCAGAAACAGCAATAAGAATGAAAGCAACAAAAGTAATCATCAGTTTATTAGGATAAACAGTCTGGACTGAATCCCCTACAAGTACAGGTCTAGAAAAGTATCTAGCTATTAAAGCCACACTAAAACTTGCGAATAAACACATCCAAAAAACAGTCATGATTACCGCTCACTTCCCATGGCATTCCTCTTTCGTTGCTCATAGCGTACATAAAATGAAAGTAGATATCCAAATGGTAGCGCAACAAGTGTCATACCTTTTAAAGGTGACGCTTGAATGAAGTGTTTCTTTTGACTTAATAAACAACTAGAAACGTAATGTATACATTCTCTTAACTTTTCTTTCAATGATGGAGCATGAATCATTGCTGTTTGACGAAAGAACGCAAAGCCTTTCGGGTTTTTATAATATTGATTAAGCATATTTAAACTCGATCCGTCTGGTAAATATTCGACATGGCATAATACTTCATTGAGAAGTAATAACGGTTTTAACTGATCAATAAAAATGTACTTATAGCTTAATGGGCAATACTTTTCTCCTGAGAAAATAGGATAGGCAGGGGTCGTTTTTGTCAATGCTGTTCGATAGACAAGCTTCTTATCACCCTTCACTTTATGAACACCATACAATTCCCCTAGAGTACAAGTAGACAAATCAGCGGGTAATTCGGTCCCTATGATATCCCCATTTTGATAGGCATCAAGCCCGACAATACCAGCTACCTCCTCACTTCCAAATTGCTTCCAATAAGTAATGATTTTCTGTACCGCATCCACTGGCATATAATCATCAGAATCAATGCAAACATTCAATTCTGTTTCGATTAACTCATAAGCTGTATTATGTGCCCCATGCATACCTAAATTTTCCTGGTAATGGTAGCGAATAGAAATGATTCCCTCTTCTATCCACCCTTGAACCAATGACCTTGTTCCATCATTCGAACCATCATCAATGATTAACCACACAAAGGATTGACATGTTTGTTTCTTTAAACTTTCATAGCCTAAATGTAGGGTGTAAGCACGGTTATAGGTCGGGGTAAAGATTGTTAATATTGGTTTCATCTTATCTCGTCCCGCTTGCATGATTTTTAGTCTCGTTATATTCGTTATAAAAGGTAGATAACCACTGACTCGTGGTCTCGATATCATAACCAGCTACTTTTAACGCCGTAGAGGTATCCTTATGTTGGTTATCTAATTGCAACAGTTTATCTGCCCATTCAGAAGCCTTTCTAGATAAGCTCATAAATGTTACCCTATTCGTCAGATTCACTTCTGCCGTTATCGTATCAGAGACAAGACAACTGAGACCTGCAGCCTGTGCTTCAATTAAAACTACAGGTAAACCTTCAAAATGAGAAGGGAATAAAAAGACGTCCAAGGATTGCAAAAGCGAAGGAATATCATCTCTAACACCTAAAAATTTCACTTGTTGTTCTAGCCCTAGCTTGTGAACTTTTTTCTTTATTTGTGGCATTAAGTCACCATCTCCAGCTAAAATTAAAACAGCGTCTTTTCTTTTATCAGATATAGATTGGAAAATATCTATGATGAAATCATGATTCTTCTGATAATTAAAGCGCCCAATATGACCAATTACAAAAGAATCATCCACGTCCAATTCTCTTCTTATCCGCTTTCGCTCTGGCAAATGATAAAGATATTGACTCACATTTACTGCGTTAGGTAAAACGGTTACCTTGTTCTTAGATGATGTAAATAACCATTCCCCAGCACGTTCTGAACATGCAAAGTAATAATTAGGATATTCCTTCATGCATAATCTTGCATACTTGCGAAACGGCCATTTAAAATCTATATGTAAATCACTCAAATGGCTATGCGCAATCCGACACGGCACTCCAGCATCATATGCTGCACGCATAACAAAACTACTATTTTCGTTTAAATGAGCATGTACAATTCGATAATATGGGTGTTCGGCAAAAAAGGTGTCCAATTGTCTAAAGTATTTTTGGTAATTGCCTGGGCGAATGGATGGCATATGAAATATACGACCACCTAGCCTCTTAATTTCCTCGTCATAATGACCTTCTTCCTGCCGATGGACAATGAAGTCAAATTGAATGCCAACATGCCTAAGCCGACGATAATAATTCATTAACATGGTCTCTAACCCACCACGATTCATAATCGTTACCACTTGCAACACTCTTAATTCCATTATGACCTACCCCCCCAGCGTTTTTTTCTTAATTTATCAATCATCATAAGCATATAGTAAACACTGCTAGCTGAACGTGAACGGGCACAAACAAAAAATACCCTCCAAACGAATGGAAAGTAGTTGAGTTCCAACGCTTTAAAAGCCTCTCTAACAATAGGTGCACTTAATATGTTATCTATTTCATTGATTTTTTCTCGTATCGTTAGTTGGCTTTTAGAAGCAAGAATATTTAAGCCTAAACCAATCATATTTAAGCAAATACGATTATTTAAAGCTGATTGAGCATGACGACTGAATGAATATTCCTTTATGCATTGATTCATTTCATCATAAAGTTGCTGCCAAAGCTGAAATAAATCCGATTTATATTCACTCGTTTGTGAATGTTCATTTTCTTTCCAGTAATGATATAAAGGCCGATCGACATAGACAAAAGAGTCAGCTAGGCTCATCACTTTCATATTGAAAAGGGTATCCTCATTTGATCCAATATGATGTAAATCTGTAAAAAAGATAGGTTGTTTTGTTAATAAATTTGTACGGTATAACTTTGACCAAACGGTTCCCATAGCATCAAGCATACTAGGATCAGATACTTCTTCCTTAATTGGACCTACTAATCGCCTGACAATTTGTTCTTTATAGGCTTGACCTCTATAGGTTTTTTCTTTCAAGTGATGGAAGTATCTTTCCTTAGAGAAGTGTTGATACGCTCGTGTGTATCGACACATAGCGATATCTGCCTGCTCTCGTTGAAGCGCTTCATATAATGCCTCATACATCTCTTGGTGAACCCAGTCATCAGGATCAACAAAACCAATATACTCTCCCTCCGCGTGCTTTAGTCCAAAATTACGGGCCTGGGAGACACCTTTATTCTCCTGGTAGAAGACCTTCAGCCTTTTATCCTTCTCTTGATATTTTGAAAGAATGTCCCCCGTTTGATCGGTTGAACCATCATTGACGGCAATAATTTCAATTCTTTTAAATGTTTGTGTGAGTAAACTATGTAGACATCTTTCAATATACATTTCCATATTATATATAGGCACGATAATGCTGATGATTGCTTTCATCTTTCTTCTCCTGCGTGTATTTAGCATAAAGGATCATTAATTCTTCCATGACGACTTCAGTTGAATACTTGCTAACAAGTTGCCTATTTGCTTTAGCGAACCTCTCTCTCTCTTGTTCAGAAAGTATAAGACTCTCCATTTTTTCGGCGAAACGATGCACATCAGTCGCTGCTATCAGATATCCATTATGCCTGTCCCTGATCAATTCATGATGCCCTCGATTCATAGTAGCTATAATGGGTAGGCCACAAGCCATTGCTTCCAAAATATTCACTGGGAGGCCCTCCCTAAAACTAGAAGCCACAGCCACATCACTCATTTGCAACCATTCCTTCACTTCATTAGTAAACCCGAGAAATACTACCTGACGATCAATTCCAAGCTCAGTAGCAAGTCTTTGACAATCTGATAACAGCGGTCCTTCTCCTGCTAATAGTAATTGGCTAGATGGGTGTTGTTTCGCTATTTTTTTAAACGCTTGTAGTAAAAGCCTTTGGTTTTTGTTTCGATTAAACTCTGCTGCATAAAAAAATAAAAAAGCCTCTTTTTCAATCAGATGCTTTTCTCTTAGTTTTTCCTTTATTTCCTTATCAATTGGCTGATATTGTGCCACATTGACGCCTACTCCATGGATAAAAGCTATTTCCTTCGCTTTCAATGCCTTAGTGGCTAAGGCATAATCTTCTTGATTAATCGTAATCAAACAATCCGTTTTCCGCGCCAAGGTTTTTTCAATAGGATAATAGATAAGCCAATTAAGTAGTGGGGCACCTTTGCAAAAATGAAATCCATGGGCAGTATAAAATAGTAATGGCTTCTTCTTCATACTAAAAGTCGCCAATCTCCCAAGTAATCCACCAGTGGGTGTATGACAATGAACAATATCGAATTGATGAATCTCCATTAAGCTTTTCAACTGCTTGTACGCATATAGATTGGCTTTTTTCAACGGATGCCTTTCAATTGGGAGGCGATGCTGTTTGGATACAAAAGGTAAGGTTAAGTCACCTTTAGCCGCTATATGTATTTCCCAACCTTGTTCGTATAGTTGTCGCATAAAGGGGAGATGAAATGCCTTGAAATGATAGTCGACTGTGGCAACTAATAGCAGTTTTTTTGCCGTCATTTGATTGGATATCTTTCTGTTATCGTTTGTAGAAAACCTAACAGCTCCTCTTGTAAATCCTTACGTTTTAAAGCAAATTCAATGGATGTTTGAATATAACCAAGTCTCTCACCAACATCATAGCGCTCTCCTTGAAATTCGAATGCAAATATCGGTTCACTATGATTTAAAGTGGCTAACGCATCTGTTAGTTGAATTTCATTCCCCCTCCCTGGCTCTTGATATGAAAGAATATCAAAAATACTCGGTGGTAGGATGTATCGCCCCATGATTGCTAAATTAGATGGCGCCTGATTAAGGTCTGGCTTTTCAATTAAAGAACGAACCGTATGAAGTCTTTCCGTCACTATTTCACCATCAATGATGCCATATCTTGATACTTCTTCGTCTTTCACTTTTTTCACCCCAAGAATCGTACCTTTATGCTCTTCATACTGTTCTATCATTTGAGCTATGCAGGGCGTAAATCCTTCAATAATATCGTCACCTAACAAGACCGCAAACGGCTCATCGCCAATAAACTTCCGTGCACACCATATGGCATGCCCTAACCCAAGCGGTTCTTTTTGTCTGATATAATGAAGGTTGGCCAGTTGAGATGACTTCTTCACTTCTGATAGTAATTCAAATTTACCTTTGCTCATTAAATTTTGTTCTAGTTCAAAAGAATAATCAAAGTGATCCTCTATTGCCCTTTTCCCTTTACCTGTAACAATAATAATATCTTCAATACCAGCAGCAACTGCTTCTTCTACAATGTATTGAATTGCCGGTTTATCGACAAGTGGTAACATTTCTTTTGGCATTGCTTTTGTTGCAGGAAGAAATCTAGTTCCTAAACCGGCAGCTGGAATAATCGCTTTTCTTACTTGCCTCATACTTACTCACTCCTTCTTCATTAAGATAGTGATAACATATTAGCAACTTCCTGCTGTTTCTCTGGCGTTTCTTTTCGGTTTGCAAGGGTTAACAAACGTTCTCTTAATTCCTCTTTACTGATCACAGGATATAGATCAATTAAACTTTCAATCTCCTCAATATAAAGAGTGGCGCTTTTCCCAATATAAATATGTGGGTAAATTTGCTGATCGCCCATCTCTTCTTTATTCAATAGTTCTTCAAATAACTTCTCCCCTTGGCGAATACCGGTGAATTTAATACTTATTTCCTGAGTTGTATAGCCGGAAAGTTTAATTAAATTTTTTGCTAAATCATATATTCTTACCGGTTTACCCATATCTAAAATAAATATCTCACCACCTAATGCTAGTGCACCTGCCTGTAGCACAAGCCTTGACGCCTCAGGAATGGTCATAAAATATCTCACCATATCAGGGTGCGTGACAGTAATTGGTCCCCCTTTTTCGATTTGCTTTTTAAAAAGGGGAATGACACTCCCTCTACTACCTAATACATTGCCAAACCTTACCGCAACAAAACGAGTTGCACTTACTTTATTCATTTGTTGAACAAGCATTTCCGCAAGACGCTTCGATGAGCCCATTACACTTGTTGGATTAACAGCTTTATCTGTTGACACCATTACAAATACATTGACTTGTGACTGATGAGCTGCCTCTGCCATATTCCTTGTACCAATTATATTATTTTTTACTGCTTCCTCTGGATGTTCTTCCATTAATGGTACATGCTTGTGGGCGGCTGCATGATAAACAACTGCCGGTTGATATTTTTTCATGACTTGAATCATGCGTTCCTTATCTTGAATATCAGCAATAACAGGAATCAGTTCGCTATCACTTTTCATATCTACCAGTTCTAATAGTATGGAATAAATGCTGTTTTCTCCATGACCGAGAAGAATCAAACGCTTTGGTGAGAAATTTAAAATCTGTCGACAAATCTCTGAACCAATTGAACCTCCTGCACCAGAGACAAGTACCGTTTGATTGGCAATATACTCCGAAATACTATTGTCCTCTAAGAGAATCGGCTCTCTCCCGAGTAAATCTTCCACCTTTACATCTCGTATATGATTGACTTTTACTTCTCCCATGACAATATCTTCAATAAAGGGTAGTGTTTGTGTCTTAATATTCGTTTTGGTACATTCATTAAAAATGATCTCGAGCTCTTCTTTTTTAAGTGAAGGGATAGCAATAATTAAATGCTCTATACCCATTTCATGAACAATCTCTCTTAATTGTTCAACCTTTCCTAAAACCTTTAAGCCTGCTAAATACAACCCTTGCTTCCTATAGTCATCATCAATAAACCCGACTGGAATTAATTGATCATGTCCTTGCATCAATTGTTTGGCAAGCATCCCTCCTGCTGAACCAGCACCAATAATTAACGTTTTTTTCTTATTCATAGCTAGCTCTTGCATTTGTTCTCTATAGACTCTAACGCCATATCTTGAACCTGTTAATACAATAAGCAGCACTAAACTATAAATGGTTGTAAATTGAGGAAGAAACGCTTTTATTAACATGTAGTATGTAATCATTGTTAAACAGACTGTCGTTCCCACAAGCCTGAGAATAATGAGAAATTCTCGGATACTAGCATAGGACCATAATTGCTCATAGAATTGCTGTTTATAAGCAAAGATATAATAAAATAGAAGTAATAAACTATAAAATATAATAGCTTGATTGTATGAGATAGAAGTTGGGAGTAATAGATACGTAAATATAAAAGAACTCAATAGTAATACTGCATCCATCAATAACGAAAATATCAGCTTTAGTCTGTATGACACAATATCATCCCTCCCTTGCTTCAGGATTTCAAATGCCTTACCATCAGTGAATGATTAGAACTAGCACAAGTCTCAACTCATGTATAGACATTTACAATTTTAAAAAGTAAAACAGGGCATCTAACCCCACCTCTCACCACACTCTTGACGACAAGGCGTCTAAGGTTTTTTTCAACCCACAGCATGACCGAGTATCTCTCTTAGATAAAGGCAAGGAGACATCACCTTAGGTATTCTTTATAACGAACATTTGTAAAAAAATTAATGGCTTCCATTCAAGATGGTGCCAATAATGTTCGACTTTGCATATTGTAGTGTTTTTTTAGCATTGTAGACATGTTCTGCTTTTGTTTGCCCTTGTTTTACGACGAGTATCACACCATCACTAACATTCGCTAACACCTTTGTATCAGTCACATCTAATAAACAAGGAGAATCAATTAGTATCACATCATATAATGGGCTAACTTTAGCAATGAGTTTCTTCATGACACTAGAACCAAGTAGTTCTGAGGGATTGGATGGAATCTTCCCACTAGGTAATAGTTTTAGACCAGGAATTTGCGTAGAAACGGTCACTTGTTCTTGTATTGCATCGCCTTTCAGTACATCTGTTAAACCAGGCTCTTGCGCTGCCATAAACATTTGATGTAATGCTGGATTTCTTAAATTAGCATCAATCAAGAGCACTTTCTCTTTTTGGTTCGCAATTGATACAGCAATATTGCCTATCATTGTCGTTTTACCTTCATAACGATCGGGTGAAGTAATAAGTAAGACCATATGCTTTTTCTCACCATTGATAAATTGGATATTTGTTCTTATCGTGCGGAATTGTTCAGAAATGATAGAATGGGGGTACAAATAAGTGACTAAGTTTCGTTCCTTATTGCTCGTACCGATTTTCCATTTCCGCATATTGACCATTAGTCTTTCTCCTTTCTTTCACTGTTTGTTTTTGTTTCTTTTGTTTTAAATTTTTCGTATGTATGATTGAGACAGTACCAATTGTCGGCACATCGATTAATCTCTCAAGCTGGCTTTCTGACTTTACAGAATCATTTAATGAGTCTAATAGAAAAATAAAGCCTATTCCTGCAACTAAACCTAACACCCCTGCAATCACAATGATATTCAGCCCATTACTTTCATTAATAGGGCTCGGGTTTGTTCTCGCCTCCGACAAAATGCTGACTTCATCAAAATCCATAATTGTGGGGATTTTTTCAATAAATACTTTTGCTGTAGTATTAGCAATTAAAGCGGCTCTTTCTGGATGTGAATCAACTACGGTTATATTCACCACCTGCGTATCATCAACACTCGTAACAGCAATCTTATTCGCTAATTGATCACTTGTTTCCGCTAATTTCAATTCTTTAATTACTTCCTCTAACACAACTGTGTCTCTGATGATGACCTGTAGAGTATTTCGATACCCTACTTCTGCCCCAATAATAATATTCGTATCGCTTTGATAAAGTAATGTTGGTTTATTTAATAAGTGATAAATAAAAGCAATCCCACAAGCAAGCAACGTAAAAAGGAGCACCAGCCAAAACCTTTTCTTAATGACTTTAAATAGTTCAGGTAATTGTATTTCTTTAGCCCCAGGTTCATTCAAATATCTGTTCATTTGTAATCCACCTTTTGTATTTTCTTTATAAAGAACAAAAAGAGTAAAAAAATATAATTAGATTAGGTTTATTTCATTTTAGTTCTTTATAAAGAACAAGTCAACAAGTTTTCTTTCTTGCATTTTGTAGCATTTGCCGTTTCCTATTTAGCCATAGAAAAGGTTTTATCACATAATAGAGTGGGAACAATTTTTTCGGTAACGGGAATGCTTGATAATCTTCGGACAAAGGATAGAACCATTGCAAATAATGAATGAATTTCTGCTTCAAAGTAAATAAACTGCGTAAATATTGCGCATGATAATGAGCAATTTCCTTTGGTACATCATGATCATGTAACGAAACCAATTGGTGAAAATAAAACGATGCCCCTCTTGCTAACTTTATTGATGCGCGCTTATCCATGCATGTTGATTTTACATTTGAATTAAATAGTTTCACTGATAATAATAATGCCTGCCCAGCGATTTTATCGTATTGGTATTGGGTTAAATGATGTGACCATTCCTTATCATTCACAAAACTTCCCTGTAACAAGATCTGATGAATATCAAACAGCCATCTTAACCTTGACCAACCGTGTCTAGCACCGTGAGTGCTTAAGAAATAGAATAAATCTTTTTCACCTAAATAAGGAAAGCTGATTTGACTACTCCATTGACTTTCTCTTCTTCTCTCCCATAACTCGGTAAAATGGGGTTCTGTGCTTGGTGCAGGGTGAAGACGCCAGTGAACTTCTACCTTCGTTCGATGTTGCTTATGAAAATAGGTAAAGTGATGATGTCGCCACTTCCAATCATCCATCACCGATTCAATATATTCATCTTTTTCATAACCTTGTAGGAGCATTAATTGTTCTGCTTGTTCAATACGTTCAATCGGCACAAGCAAATCAATATCAGCACAAGTACGCAAAGACAGATCTCCGTAAAGCTCTTTAGCTAGGATGGGACCTTTGAGAAAAAGAAGCGGTAGAGATGCTTGTTGAAACTGCAAATAGAGTGTATGCATTTCCGCAGTCAAATGCAGCATACGATAGATGTTCTGCTCATAATCTTTCTTTATTGTTGTAAATATATATGCTGGCATCTTACCAGCTACCTTTTGTTCATTGATTGCATGATATATTTGCGGGAATATTCGATGATGCTTTACTGCTAGCAGGAACTGATCCCAATCTACCTTGCTACATAATGAAAGTACTAATTGCTTTTCATTTTTCATCAATGATAAGATCAGCTGCATTTCTAAAGGTAAATTTTGATTATCAAATGACGTTCTTACCATCTCTCCTTCTCCTTTTTCGGTATACATGCAAACATACTAACAATTGTAAACTTATCTTTTTCATGCGCCCCGCTCAGAAAGAAAGTACCACTTCTTAACCATGCATGAGCGACAAACTCACCATAATCATCCCTTGCAGTCCCTAAATATAAAGTACTTTCTATTCCTCTTCTTTCAAGCATTTTCATACAAGCAACAGCCTTCACTAAGCATTCACTCTCCCAAAACGTATAACGGCTCATATGATGTACTGCTTCAGAAATTTGTTGAATAGGATTCTCTCTATGAAGGTCCTGCGTTTGTTCTGTCTCTTTCATATGCTTACCTAATAGATGGGAAACTTTAGAAAATGGTAACTGCTTATAAATTCTTGCATAAGCTAGGTAAATTAGGGCCTCTATTAATAATCGTTTTTTCTCCCAGGGAAGAGCAAGAAAATGTTTAAGTTTATGAAAAAGTATTCTATTCATGTTGATGTACTTCAATAAGCCCTTCTTTTAAAAGCTGATCAAGAAAGAAAAACACCTCTTCTTCACACTTGATTTGCTCCACTTCGTATTCTGCTTGCATTTGCACAATGAGAGAAGAGATTAACACGCCTTCTTGCATCTTTCCCCAGATTTCACCACCAATGACACCTAAATTATAATACTTTCCGTTTTCAATATTCAGCATCACTTTCTCACCGTTCATATCACTTACCATATTTCCACTTACTTGTTTCACGATATCATTGATTGACAATGGCTTCTTTGTTATCATTCTGCTCCTCCTCAAACAAGTTATGAATCGTATCTGCCAGCTCATATGCTGAAAATAAGTTCGACCGTTCGATCGCATACATAGGAATTTGACTAGCAATCTTAACCGATAAGTCAAAATGCCAAGTTAATAGTCCTAACCGCCCGATCATAAAAGGACGATATGTATGAGTATCCAAAACTTCAATTTTTTGCAACCCACTTAAAGGGTGTATTTCTTTTGGTCTTTCATTCACCTGATGTAGGACGAAAATACCTGCAAGTGGAACCGAGTGATGTGTAAATACATTCTGTACAGGTATCGCATATTTATTTTCTCTATCAAAAAGAGGATGATAACTTGTAACCGATAAACCTAACTTCTTAATACTTTCATCCCATAGTTTTTGTTGTGGGTAGCTCGGTACTACATAGGCTATGCCGTTTACTAATTGAATAGGTATGACATCATCACTTAATAGCGACCATCCTTTAAGAATAAGCGTCGAAGCTAGTGTCGACTTTCCTGCCCCTGAATCTCCGACAATTAAATAGGCTTTGCCATCCTTCATTACTGCACTTCCATGAAGGGGTAGTATCCGCCTTTGCATTAACAGTACACCCATACACGATCCTAATATAAACAAACGGATTTTATCTATTGAACTACTAGGATGGGGATCAAAATAAATGATCCTGCCCCCCTCAATATAGAAAGTTGCCGTTTCATTAACGGTAAATAGAACGGATTGATCTGTTAATACTTTAAATTTTCTTTTCTCTCCATAATTATCCCATATAGATGATAAGTCTCTTTGTTTAATACAGATCTTCTCAAAAGGATTAGAAGGCTCAGACTCTTCGCTAGCAACGAGTTCTTTAAATGGTATATCACTTAATACATATAAACCGAATGCTCGATATTTATGTGTCTTCTTTTCCAAAACGTTCCTCCTTTCTAAGAAAAGCGCCAGACGCCACTGCCTATAAGCGTAAAAGAAAGGACTCTGCTTATCCTGTTTTTTTAAGCTATACTTAAAAGCAATAGCGTCCATATTTAGCGCACGAAACGTCAATTAAACTTATTATCTCTCCAACTCTTTTTTAAGAAGCCCTTATCCATAAGCGCACAAGGACCGTTTCCTTTGATGTGCTTACGAATGATGAATCGTTTCATCTTCATCTGGTTGGACAGCATCAGGGATTTTTAATCCTGGTCCTCCCATTGTTCTTTTTATTTCAAGTTCTTGCAAAATGGGTGTTTGCCAAATTTTTGTCACTTGTTTCACCTCCTTTAATAAGAAAACGGTAAAGAATGAGTGTCCGCATCGCTATGCGAAAATCATCATCAAACACTTGGTTTGCTTGTGGTTGCTGAATACGCTTTAGATGGTTCCGGATGACTGACACATCGATAAAGTGTTGAATGCGCTGATCGCTTAGTGCTTTTTCCATTTCATTTAGAAAAGTCGACCAATTTGGTAGTAGACGCAGCAGCCCATCTGCACCTTGCACACCCTTGCTTTTCACATTTAATCGATTAAGATTCGGTAAATATCCTTTCGTTGCTCTACGGATAAAGGCACGATTGAATCCATTTTTCACAAATTGATCCTCTGGAAGAGATAAACAAAAACGGACCACTCGCAAATCATCTGTAGGATCTCTAGGAATTACTCCATATTTCAAAGCCATTTTTGCGCCATATACCCCTGTTGTATGCCAATAATAGAGGTCATTGAATTGTTTTTCCCTTACTTGATACGCATTAGTTAGTCCGTTCCCCGCTTGGTCAATGCCGTTATCTCTTAATTTTTCATACACCTTTGTTTGCCTTGCAAATGCGGGATGAATAAATTGTGGAAAGGGATGCCCCCGATTCACATGGGATGCTCTTATTTTTTTATTTATAATAGCCGACCAAACTTTTTTTCGATTCACACCTAAAGCGATACTATAGGAATTAGTCTCTTTAAAAAAATGTAATAATCGATACTTTTTAAGAAGACTTGCATAATAATCAAGTGCTGGACCCCAAGAAATGGTCCAATTGCCTCGTTGGCCATTGAGAAGAATACCTATATCCAAAGCTGATGCTTGTTCGTAAATCCCTCGTAACCAATACGTATTATCGAAGTATTTATAAGGTGATTCAATCACATTCAACCACTCATCCATTTCTGTATAAGCATTACGGTCAGAGAAAGATAAGAAGTGCGGAACGAGAGTAGGGTATAGCTTAAGCATCTCTTCAATCCATGGTTTTTCGTTTGCTTGTCTGCTTTTGGGTGTCCAATCGTCAAACTTGGGGATAGGGATGTAACTGAAAGTATGTAATGGTTCCCCTTGTAATGATTTGGCCGCAAATGCAGTGACTGTACCTGAATCCAACCCTCCACTTAAATGAGCACCTTTTCCCTTAAATGTTCTTAATTTAGAATTAACCACTTTTTGAAATAATTCTTGAAATGCTTCAATATATTGTTCATCATTCTTTAGTTTAAGCGGTTCTCTTTCTTCTAGTAGGTGACAGTATTGTTTAATCTGTGTATGATGTTTCGTTATCGTGATTGAGTGTGAAGGTGGTATTTGATAGATAGATTGATAGACCGTTGAGGTTAAATCTACTGATTCTATCGTTAATGGATTAGCAAGATATTCAGCGATCCAGTTCTCATTATATGTATCTTCTACTTCTGGTAAAGTCAGTAGTGCACCCATAGTCGATGCGAATGAGAAGAACAAAGCATTTTTAGTAAAATATAACGTTCTCGTCCCTGAGAAATCTCTAGCTCCAAACCATGTTTGTTTTTTGTCATTCCAAATCATGAATACAAAGTCACCGACTAAAAACTTGGGACAATCTTCCCCCCATTTTTCATAGGCATTTAAAATCAGTTGACTATCGGTAATCATATATCTCTCATACTTCCGAATATTTAATAACTGGTATAAGTCTTCGCGATTATCAATAATACTATTGCATATAATAGCTAACCCTTTTTCACGATTATAATAGGGAATTTCCTCACCCCTAGATTGCGGTGTAATCCAATTTAAAGAACAACTTAAGAATAGGCGGCGCTCTCTTATTGTTTGCACCTGATCATAACGGAACCCTTGAAACTGTTGTAACATCCTATCCCCGTAATAAACGGGAATTTCCCACTCATTGAAGCTCCATATCCCGGCAATTGCTGTCATGCGCTACCTCCCTCTTTGTTAGTTCTTTATAAAGAACATATAAGTACTTTTAAACTAACATCATACAAATCAACTGTCAATATTGTTTTTGATACAAATGACTTATTTTTTTCAATTGAAGTTCATTTTTGTTTAAGGCTAAAATAAGCCTTCCTCTCATCTCGTAAAGTAAAAAAAGTCTGATAGAACTGTAAAATATCTACAGTTATACCAGACTTACACTATTCCACTTTGTTTTCATCACCCCAAATAGCAAATGCCCATTCAGGATGATCAATGAAAGGATTGCGGTTATTTTGAAATTCTTCATAGATTAATTGATTTCTACGTTGTTCATTCTCATCTACAGGGTCCTCTTTATGCCACTCTAACAAAACGGATAATTTTCCATGCAAAGGCGTGCGTCCATTATTGACTCTATCGTTCAATTCTAAATCTAACTCGCCAGCACCTCCCTCATAACGTACCGCCATATAAAAAAGCATTCTGGCAATATCACCCTTCACTTCATCACGAGGTTCAAAAGAATCATAATCATAATAATTACCCTTTGCTTCCTGATGTTCTTTTCCACCATAATCAAAATCTAAGTTTCCTCTAGAAGCATTTACACTTACATCCGTCGGCCTTAAATGATGCAGGTCTGTTCCTACACCTGGCTCAGTATCAAATCCACCATGGGATTTTGCCCAAATATGTTCACGGTTCCAGTCATCTGCATCTGGACCTTTTAAGTCCTTGTCTTGCGATCTTCCACTATAGAATAAAATTACATTGTCACTATTTTGTGGATCTTCATCTGTCACCATTAACGCTTCCCATACCTCACGATAAGTCAGTTCATTATGATCATCTATAATCTCATGAAGTGCTGCTTTTAATTCATCTGCCGTTTTCCCTTTTGCCTCTTTATAATAGTTACTATCAACCTGATAATCATTTGTTGTTTGGTTTCCCTCTGTAAGTGGGGATTCCCCTCCTGGCGTACAACTAACTAACAAGCTCAATAAAACTAATAATGGGATAAATGAACGTATGCCCATTGTTTCCTCTCCTTCATAAAGTACTTAAAAGAATATTATCTATGAAAAATAAATATTTGAACAGCACCAACAGTAGGGTTTTATTTAATAGAAGTTTTCCGCCCCTTCCTTCAAAGGAAATGCATGATATATGCTGAAAGTAATATCTATTGGAAATGTCATTTTAGGCAGCTGAGTACTTCGGGGAAATCCTATATGAAGAAGAAAAATCCATGCAACGGAAAATTACATACAATTTGTTAGAAACTTGTTGTTTCCCAAATGAAACTAGAGCAAATCCTCTATTAGAACTTGCTCTAGTTTCTTTCTATTTATTATTTCCATGTCTCGGTATTTTTTTCTAAAACCCTTTTAGCGCCTCACCTATCATTTCCTCCCCTGTAACAAGGTCGAATGATTTATGAATGGTCTGATCATTATGAAGGACCTCAACGATTGTTGCAGCCACATCTTCACGTGGAATTGTATTTCGTTCAAGAGAAGCAGACGCCTTCACTTTTCCTATTCCTGGTTCATTTAATAAGCCGCCTGGACGTACGATGGTGTAGTCTAATGAGCTATTCATCAACATTTTATCAGCATAATGTTTAGCTGCCATATATGGCTCGATCGCTGACCATTTTTCTCGGTCATTCGCATGTATAGCACTAACCATCACAAATCTAGAAACGTCGGCTTTTTCCGCTGCTTCGATTGCTTTACCTGCGCCGTCTAAATCGATGAGCAATGTTTGGTCATATCCTGTATGACCTCCTGATCCTGCTGTGAAGACAACAGCCTCACACCCTTGCATAGCCTTAGCCAATTCATCAACCGTACCAGCTAATGATGCATGGACCGCTTCCATCCCACGGTTTTTAAAATCGGTTAATTGTTCTTCTTTTCTTACCATTGCTACAGGTGTATCACCGGTTGTTTCACTTAATTTATTCATCACTTGTTTACCAATTTGCCCGTTCGCTCCTATTACTAATACTTTCATTCTAATTCTCCTCTCTTCCTTTTCATTTATCGGTGAAAATCGTTTATGAAAATGGTTTTTCACCTATACTAAATAATACTATTTTCTAGGGGAGTTTATAAAATGCCACATTATCTGTATTCTTATTTCACTCGCTTACCATTGGTCTTTCGCATACTCATCATGGCACTGATGACAATTATCCTATTTGGCGGTTTTGTTCACTTATTAGAGCCGAATAGCTTTCCTACTTGGTTTGATGGTATCTGGTGGGCTGTCATAACTGCTTCAACTGTCGGGTATGGTGACTTTGTGCCTCACTCTGTTGTCGGAAGACTAGCAGGAATTGTCCTTGTTTTGACAGGAGCAGGTTTTATTGCTTCTTATTTCGTTGCATTGTCTACTGCCGCTGTCGCTAAGCAAAATGACTATATTCAAGGAAATTTCCAGTTTAAAGACCATGATCATATTATTGTCATCGGTTGGAATGCTCGTTCGAGAGAAATTTTGAAAACGATATGTAGCTATGTTAATAGCGTACCCGTCACATTAATTGATGAAACATTGGAGGAAAACCCATTACCCCACCAAAACCTTCATTTCGTCAAAGGGAATCCACAAAGAGATGATGTGCTCATGAAGGCAAGTGTAATGGACGCTAGACAATTGATTATAACCGCTGATCAAAACAAAGACGAACACCAAGCAGATATGCACAGTATCTTGACGTTAATTGCTGTTAAAGGAATGAATCCATCCTTACCTTGTATTGTAGAAATCCTAACAACTGAACAGATGAAAAATGCGAAGCGAGCTGGCGCAGATGAAATCGTGCAAACGAACTTATTAACAAGCTTTGTCATGATTAGTAGCCTTTCTTCAAGAGAAATGGTTACAGCATTTCTCAGTTTACTAAGGCAAATTGATCAAAGAAGACTAGGTATTGAGCCCGTATTAACTGACCATATTGGGGCTAATTTTCGTGATGTGAGTATTAGCTTAATGAATGAAGATATATTGATTCTGGGCATCAAACGGGGAGAAGAAATGATTGTTCATCCCCCTCACCCGTTTTCACTTCAGTCAGAGGACATGCTTATCACGATAAAAAATTAATATTGCAAAATCCCCTCTAGTTCTTTAACAAGTTCTTGGCCTATAGCTACATATCTTTCGGTAACTTCTCCATCCTTATCAACTGGTGCCTGAAATTGATTAAATGAGGCAGAGAAATTACCGATATTTGCATTATTTTCATCAATATTGCTCTCGTAAATATGTGATAAGAGATAAGGTGTTCCCAGTTCTACTGTACAATTGCTCGTATCTAATTGACCATCTATAGACTTGAAGGGTATACGTAAGAAATGATAACCATTGTTCGTATCAATTTTGTAATCAAACGCACCATGATCATAATCCCAATTCCCTCCAATTGTATAACCCATTGGTTTTAATAACTGCTCCAGTTTAAACAAGTGATATTGCTTTCCTTCGATATTAGAATGAATTTCTCTCATTGCTTTCATTCCTTTCAACATCATATTTTGCTTAGTTTTACCCTATTCCCTCTCACTAATACTATCGCTTTTCACTTCTCTTTAGGCCTTATCTCATTTATCCATACAGATCGAAGCTAGTCATTCTGAGGGAATTGACACACAAGCTTCAGAAAATGCAAGTCATGCGGAAGGCTTTAGCGCTGACTATGCTGAAATGTTTGAAACGATTGATGGAAACAGCATTACACCAGGTAGATTTATCACATTGCAAGGTAAAAAGGTGAGAATAGCAACCAGTGCTGACAGCTATATTTTAGGGATTACAAGTGCTGCTTCCGCCATTAAGGGGGATGCCGCTGAACTGCATTGGCATCATAAGTATCTAAAGGATCAATGGGGACGCACTCAATATGAACAAATACACATTGACCCAAATGATGAGAACCTCGCAAAGTTAACGCGTGTAGCACCAAAATTAAACCCCGCAAACGATTCCAAGCAATTTTATTTACCAAGAAGCAAACGTGAAGAATGGGTAACAGTTGGATTACTTGGTCAATTGCTAGTGACTGATGATGGTAGTTGTTCAATTGATGGTTACTGTTTACCGAATGATGAAGGGATTGCCACATTTTCAGAAACAGGTTACCGCGTGATGGATAGAATTAGTTCTGATCAGATACTAGTCATGTTTAAATCAATGGATCATTTTCAAGGGGTTGGCAAGTACGATGGAAGGATCCATATAGACAAGGGAGAGATGCTTAACTATAAAAGAACATAGACGAGTCCCCAATCAATTGATCATTTCAACCACAAAAGCTAGCTAACTTGAAATTACCACTCTTAGATCAAATCTTCATACATAAGAGACCTTTTAATCCGACGTCACAAATCACATCTAACGATCAGTCTTTTGATTTTTTAAAACAAAAAGAACTCGTCACCTGACGAGTTCTTTCTTACTTTAATTCGTTATTTCAAGCGTTCTTCAAGCTCTTTTTTCTTCTCTTCATAACCTGGTTTACCTAGCAATGCAAACATATTTACTTTATATTCTTCCACACCAGGTTGATCAAATGGATTTACACCAAGTAAATACCCGCTAATAGCACAAGCTTTTTCAAAGAAATAAACAAGATAACCAAAAGTGAATGCATCCATTGCAGGAATCGTTATAATGAGGTTAGGTACATCGCCATCTGTATGGGCAAGCATTGTTCCTTGGAATGCTTTATGATTCACAAAATCAATCGATTGATTAGCTAAATAGTTTAAACCATCTAAGTCATTTTCAAGGTTTTCAATTTTCACTTCATGTCGTGGTTTCTTCACTTTAATAACTGTTTCAAATAAATCTCTTCTACCTTCTTGCACATATTGACCAAGTGAATGAAGATCAGTAGAAAAATTGGCAGATGAAGGATAAATGCCTTTTTGATCTTTTCCTTCACTTTCACCAAATAATTGCTTCCACCATTCTGAAAAGTATTGTAACCCCGGCTCATAATTAACAAGCATTTCAATGGTTTTGCCCTTATTATAAAGGACATTCCTTACTGCTGCATATTGATAGGCGATATTCTCTTCTATATCGGCAGAACTTAACTCTTTACGAGCAGCTTCAGCTCCTTCCATTACTTGATTAATATCAATATTCGCAACGGCAACTGGTAGTAATCCAACGGCTGTTAGCACAGAGTATCTTCCACCAATATCATCCGGAATAATAAATGACTCATAGCCTTCTTCATTCGCTAATGTTTTTAACGCGCCCTTTTCTTTATCAGTGGTAGCGTAAATTCGTTTTCTCGCTTCCTCTACGCCATATTTCTCTTCTAATATTTTTCGGAATAAACGAAAGGCAATTGCTGGTTCTGTCGTTGTTCCAGATTTAGAAATGACATTAATAGAAAAGTCTTTACCTTCCAATAAATCGATGACATCATGAATATAACTAGAGCTAATATTATTGCCTACAAAAACGATTTGAGGTGTTTTCCTTTTTTCTTTTGAAAGAGCATTATAAAAACTATGTTGTAACATCTCAATAGCAGCTCTTGCACCAAGGTAAGAACCACCAATTCCGATTACTAAAAGAACATCTGAATCTTGCTTGACTTTTGTTGCTGCCTGTTGAATTCTTGCAAATTCCTCGCAATCATAATTTTTCGGTAAATCTACCCACCCTAAGAATTCATGACCTGCTCCTGTTTTATTTTCTATAGCGGTATGCGCTGCTGTTACCGCTCCTTTTAAGTATGATAGTTCATGCTCACTAAAAAAGCTAAACGCTTTCGTATAATCAAACTGTATATGAGTCATCGTTTTTCCTCCGCTTATGTATTTCATGAATCAATAGTCCTCTATCACTTTATCGAAAGACAAGGAATTTTTCAAGAATCAGTCTTTGCCACCGACGGTTTGAACAACCAGTTTAACCGTTATCTAGTTCATGATTACATCATTTCCAAAAATAAGGTTTATAACCCATCACTCGTGCTTAAGCAAAAATTATCCTTTCACCTTTTTTACTATGGGTGTATAAGGCAACTCACACCAGGTGACCACAATTCCATTAAACCCAAATATGATAAGAACCTATAAAGAAAGCTCCCGTTTCACACGAGAGCTTCATCCTTATAATGCTGAACGATAGATTGAAAGAACATCCTCTTTATCTAATACTTGAAAACGACCAAAAGGACCATTATGAACGGCTTTATTTGCCATATCTTCTAGCTTGCTATCGTCTATACCATAATCTGATAATTGTTCGGGTGCATCAATACTGTTCCAAAAAAGTCTTAAACGAGCAATTCCTTCTAATGCGACTTCCTCATCTGTTTTGCCTGTTGGATCAACTTCAAACACTCTTATTGCTAATTGTTTCATTCTCTCAGGCTTGGCATGTAATGTATGCTTAATCCAATGAGGGAATAAAATGGCCAAACCGCCACCATGAGGGATATCATAGACTGCCGATACAGCATGTTCAATGTTATGAGTTGCCCAGTCTCCTTTATAACCCATATTGAGAATACCGTTTAATGCCATTGTACCGCTATATAAAATGGTCGCACGATGCTCATAATTTTCTAAGTCATCTATTAGTTTTGGAGCTGTATCCATTATCGTAGTTAAGAGAGATTCGCACATACGATCTTGAAAGTCCGTATTTTCTTCTAAATGGAAATAATGCTCAAGTACATGAGACATCATATCGACTATGCCATAAATCGTTTGGTCTCTTGGCACTGAATATGTATGTTCTGGATCTAAAATTGAAAATTGAGGGAAAACAGTCGGGCTTCCCCAAGACAATTTTTCATGTGTTTCCCAATTGGTAATGACCGCTCCAGAATTCATTTCAGAACCCGTTGCAGCTAATGTAAGGACGGTACCAAAGGGAATCGCTTCTTCCATTCTTACTTTATTCGTCACCATATCCCAAGCATCACCAGCAAATTTCGTTGCTCCAGCAATGGCTTTTGTACAATCGATGACACTCCCGCCACCAACAGCTAGAATGAAATCAATTTCTTTCTCGCGGCAAATATTCACACCTTCACGAACGGAAGAAACACGAGGATTTGGATCAACCCCACCTAGTTCATACACTTCTGCATCCATTTTCTCAAGCTCATTCATTACCTTATCGTATAGACCATTCCTTTTAATACTTCCACCACCATAAACAACCAGCACCTTACGGCCAAAAGGAGAAATCTCTTCGCTTAATTTACTAAGTTCACCTTTACCAAAAATCAATCTCGTTGGATTCCAAAATGTAAAATTCTCCATTCTTTTCACCTTCCTTTTTTGTTATTATCATTTTTTTTACTAAGGATTGCAAAGAATACATCTTTTTTTATTTATTTTAAAAAATAAAATAAATACCTCTCTGTCATTGTCTCTTCCGAGGAACTAAATGATTCTTTCTTTCGACAAAAAAGACACCGAGATTTCCCCGGTGTCTTCTGTGAAGCTGAACTAGATTATTTTTTAATTAAATCTTCACGCTCAGATTGTGCAATCCACTCTTGCAATTTATCTTTTAGTGTATTGAAACCTTGGCTACCATTATCCTCTACTTTTTGAGCTACAGGATTATTTGGGCGTTTGCGAGGTTTTTTCTCTTTTTCGGTTGGCGCTGGTGCTTCTTGTGTTGCACGAATAGAAAGGCCGATTTTTCCAGCATTTTCATCAATAGACAGTACTTTTACTTGTACTTCATCTCCAACACTTAAATGTTCATTAATATCTTTAACGAAGCCATGAGTAACTTCTGAAATGTGAACAAGTCCTTGTGTATTTTCATCTAATGCAACAAAGGCACCATAAGGTTGAATACCTGTTACTTTTCCAGTAATCACGCTGCCTACTTCAATTTTCTCTGACATGGGAACACTCCTAATTATTAATATTTTATCGTTTATATACGCAATAAAAAATTATATCATACTCTATAGCTAATATCAAAAGTAAAATGGATAGTCAATAAATAGTCACAATTAATTAACGAAATATTCATACAATTACCCATTAAAAAAGATGATTGGTGGTAAAATAAAATATAGAAGGGGGGATAAAAATGAATCACATTGATGAAAACATTCGCTTAGTCCGTGAACAACATGGGTTAACAAGATTGGAACTTGCAAAAAGAGCGCGGGTAGGTAGTGCAGTAATCGAAAGATATGAGTCAGGTATTTCCACCCCAGATACGCTAACAATCCTCAAGCTATGTACAATATTGGACATCCCAGTATCAACTATTACAAATCCACAAGTTGACCTTCAAAATCAGAACGAGTTCAACCATCCTATGCTTCATCAACAGGATATAAATGAAACTATTTCCAATTCTTACGTATAAACATGTAGGTTTTCGGGAAGGCTTATATTGTAAGTCTTTCTAGAATTCCCCCTTTGTTGAAGGCAATCTGTTATAGGATTGCCTATTTTTTATTTTATGCCTCAGATAAAATGTTTCTCCTTGTAAGCAATGGCTACGAATGATATGACTTATAGTAACACCTTACATCACTGTAAAGAAATGAGGACAACCATTGCCAAACGATAAAATGCTTCTAAATGGAAATGACTTTTATTATGAATATTACCCACACCCAACCCCTAAACGATCATTTGTATTATTGCATGGGTTTCTTTCTTCCAGCTTTAGTTTTCGAAAGCTCATACCATTGCTACAAAAAGAAAATACAGTACTCACAATTGACCTGCCACCATTTGGGAAGAGCGGAAAAGCAAAAAAGTTTATCTATTCTTATGAAAATATTGCTTCAACTGTTATTTTACTTCTTGAAAAATTATCTATTCAACAAATCGTGATGGTTGGGCATTCAATGGGAGGACAAATTTGCCTAAACATTGCTCATCAAAGACCAGACCTGCTTGAGGCTGTAGTCTTATTATGTAGCTCTTCTTATCTACCGAGAATGCCAGCAAAGTATGTTTACGCAAGTCACCTCCCTTTCTTTTCTCATTTTGTAAAAAAATATCTTGAAAAATCAGGTGTAGAAAAAAACTTAAACAACGTTGTTTATGAAAAAGAAATGATTGATGATGCCATGAGGGATGGTTATCTAGAACCATTTTTAAACAAGGATATCTTCTATTCCTTAGCGAGAATGATACGTGACCGGGAGGGAGATTTGGATGAGACCTTATTAAAAACAATTAACACTCCTTGTTTACTCATATGGGGGGAGGCAGACAAGGTGGTCCCACTCTCTATCGGTCAAAGATTACAAGGAGACCTACCGCATAGCGAATTACATATCCTTAAGCAGGCAGGTCATCTTATACCCGAAGAAAAGCCTGAGGAGATTGCAGCAATTATCGAACAATATTTACAGAAAAAAGAGAATGGTGGGCTAAGATAATTTTTATTCCATAACCCATTTATTCAATTTCGCAAGAACTATTATTTTTTATCACCAGGAGTTTCTTTGCATATTTTTTACATTGAGCAAGAGGAATTACTTCATCAAAAGAGAATTCATATATAGCTTGGATGTTATGGGCCAATTCATTAGTATCGTCAACAGTTTGTACTACTTGGAGGATATCAGCTATTTCCGTATCGTAATTACCTGTACCGATATGAAATGGGTCCCAATCATTTAAACAATCAACTAACAAAAGATTCATTTGTTGTGTATTCATTATTCATTCACCTTATTATTTTTCATTTATGTTTACATATCTTATCATATAGATAGAAATCGATAAATAAAGAAATGGTGGGATAGAAGTGGAAAATCAATATTTTCATGAAATTTTTGATCGTAAAAATACGTCATCAGTGAAGTGGGAATTGACCAAAATGGTTTTTGGAGAAGAAGACGTCCTTCCAATGTGGGTCGCAGATATGGATTTCAAACCGCCTAAAGAGGTAACAAATGCCCTACAAAAACGTTTAGATCACGGAATTTATGGTTATACATTTGCCTCCCCATCCTTACCAAAAGCAATCAAGGATTGGGTAAGTGTTCATCACGGCTGGGATATTCCACTGCAGTCCATATTATACAATACCGGTGTGGTTCCATCTTTGGCAGCAGTCGTACAGACCTATACAGAAGAAGGGGACAATATATTAATACATACCCCTGTTTATCCGCCGTTCACAAATGTCATTGAAAGTAATCATCGTAAAGTTTTACGGTCTCCACTTCAGCTTGTTAATGGACATTACAAAATTGATTTTGATGACTTTGAACAGCAACTCAAAAAAGGTGCGAAAATGTTTATTCTCTGTAATCCTCATAATCCTGGAGGAAATGTGTGGTCAAAAGAGGATTTACAGAAGATCGGTGACTTATGTATCGCTTATGATTGCTTAATCCTATCAGATGAAATTCATGCAGACCTCGTCTATAAGCCCAAAAAACATGTCGCTATCGCTAGCTTAAGCGAGGAACTAAGAGACCAGACGATTACATGCATTGCACCAACGAAAACTTTTAATATTGCTGGGTTGCAAGCATCCGCCCTTATCATTCCAAATGAGACATTAAGGAAAAAATTTGAAGATTTTCAAGCAAGACAAGGCTTCCATCAATTATCCATCTTTGGAATGGTCGGCATGGAAGCTGCTTATACCCATGGAGCAGACTGGTTAGAAGCTTTACTCTCCTATTTACAACAAAATATCCAGAGTGTAAAAAGTTTTATAGAAAAAGAATTGCCTGATATTGATGTCGTTGAACCAGAAGGGACGTATTTAATCTGGCTAGATTGTCGTAAACTCGGCTTATCTGATGATGACATTCAGCTGAAGCTTGTAAAGAAAGGAAAACTTGGATTAGAGCCAGGACCAAAATATGGCCCAGGTGGTGAAGGGTTTGTCCGTATGAACATCGCCTGCCCTCATGATATACTTATGGATGGACTTCACCGTTTAAAAACAGCATTTTCATAAGGATTCTGTAAAAAACATGTCGGAAAAACGATCTCCGACATGTTTTTTTATTTCAATA
Organism: Cytobacillus kochii; assembly: GCF_044790165.1. Lineage (NCBI taxonomy): Bacteria > Bacillati > Bacillota > Bacilli > Caryophanales > Bacillaceae > Cytobacillus > Cytobacillus kochii. The sequence continues at coordinate 3,695,769 of NZ_CP085254.1, forward strand.
AATTCTCTTTTAAATGCTTTTTTATTTCTAACCAATCTTCTATTGTCACACTATACATCACTGTGTGACGAATTTCTCCATTCCTACGAATCATATGATTGCGTAATACCCCCTCCTTCTTAGCACCTATTCTCTCAATTGCCTGTTGTGATTGGAGGTTCTCATGGCCAGTTTTTATTTGTACTCGATTTAATTTCAGTTCTTCAAAACAATAAGATAATAAAAGGTATTTACAGTTTGTATTGATGGCACTGCGCCAATAATGAGGATGAAGCCATGTTGAACCGATTTCTAACCTTTTATGGGTAAGGTCCACATCTAAAAACCAGGTACAGCCAATAATTTGCTGCTCCTTTTTATTAAAAATAACAAAAGGGAACTCTCTTCCTTCTTCACGCTTTTTGATACCCGCTTCAACATATGTAACGACATCACTATATTGGGTTAAATCGACTGACATATGTGTCCAAATTGACTCGTCTTTCGCTGCCTTGTTTATCCCTTCAATATGACAAGTTTCCATTGGAATCAGTTGTACTACACTATTTTCTAGTAGCTTCATAAAGTCCCCTCCCTTTACCCTATTAAAGCATATTTACTATAAAATAAATATTCTTTTTACATAATATTCTTACTTTTATTCACGCAATGATTTTCATAAATTTTATTTTAAAAAACTTATGACTCACTTCGCTCACTTAATGGTTTACTCTCTTCCATCGATAAACCAGCCTAGTTTTTTATCGTTTCCTAAGCAATAAAAAAGAACAAATCCCTTCTAGAATTTGTTCTTTCTTCCATTCATATAATATTGGTTAACTCTTACTATTTTGTGCTTCTTTCTGCTTTGGTTCTTTGTTCTTTGAAACCACTCCACATGCAATTCTTTCCCCTGAGTCGCCAGAAGGCTGTGTCATTCCATCATCTGTTTTTTCATCAATGACAATAGATGTACCATCTTTTGTTAATAATGAAGACTTGTCATCTTTCATTGTAACTTCAGCTGCAACTAAGTCTGTCTTCACTTTCCCATCATCTTCCACAATAATATTAGGTAAATCTCCCGCATGATGACCATCTTGATTCAGTAAACCATGATCTTTATCTTCGGGATTAAAGTGATTACCAGCCGATTTAAAATCAGGAGCCTCACACTCACCTTTCTCATGGATATGAATAGCATGATCCCCAGGGGGCAGACCTTTTAAATCTAAGCCTAACTTGACCCCACTGGCCTGCTCTTCTAATTTAATCTTACCAAGAGAATCCCCTACTGCGTTAAACATTTCTACATCTACCTTTTTTACTTCCTGTTCTGTACAACCCATTAATAAAACAGATAGACTAAATAATAAATAAACTATCTTCTTATTCATAAAGAAAGCCTCCAAAAAGAAAATCATGCACTTAGCTTTTCCCAATCCAAAAAAAATACAACCACTACTCAAAGTGGTTGTCGAAAAGTTTACAAACATGAAAGTTGCCTTCAATCAACAGAGGAGTTTTTACTTTTTTGTTTTAATTGGTCTTCGAGTTCGCGTGTTTTTTCACTCTCTTTTTTTGAGTGGTGAATAAACCATCTCATTACAAATCCTGCGAGAATCATAAAGGCAACTAACCATATAACGGCCGGAATATATTCTGTCTTGTCTTCTGGAAAATAAAGAAATAAAGAAAACACATAAGTTTGAAGCACGGCTATGTTCCTTTCTTACTTTCGTTGATATCCTTATTATAACAGTCGATGTAATCTATACCAACCTTTATTCGATGACTTGTATTTTCTCAATAATCACGTCTTCTACTGGTTTATCGTTTTCATTTACTTCTACTTGTGCAATTTCATCAACAATATCCATCCCATCTATCACCTGTCCAAAAACAGTATGACGCCCATCTAGCCATGGCGTTCCACCATTTTCCACATATTTCTCAATAATGTCAGCTGGATATTCATTATCTTTCATTTGTTGTTCTAGGCCATCCCCTAATGTTGTATTCTGAACAATGAAAAATTGACTACCATTTGTATCAGCACCTTTGTTAGCCATCGATAAGGCACCGCGAATATTAAATAATTGATTAGAAAACTCATCCTCAAAGTATTCCCCGTAAATACTTTCTCCACCAAGTCCTGTGCCTTCAGGGTCTCCACCTTGGACCATAAACTCTTTCATAACACGATGAAAGATAACGCCATCATAATAGCCTTCTTTACTATGAGTGATAAAGTTTTCTACTGTCTTAGGTGCAATATCGGGGAAAAGTTTAATCGTAATTTCGCCTAATGATGTTACCATCTTAACGACCTGCTCATTTTCCCCTACTTCATTGGAAAGCTGTGGGAAACCTTTTACTTTAGCAGTTTCGCCTGTATCATCTTTTTGTGTTTTTTCCTCTGCTGTTGACTTGTCCCCTTTGTCTGCATCAGCTGTATCGTTATTCTCACCACAACCAGCAAGTAATAAAAGAAGCATTGCAAATAAAACCAACCATTTTTTTCTCATTATCTCACTCCCAAGCGTATGTATTATACTACCATTATTTTAATATTGTACCGGTTTGTAAAGAGCCTATCTATCTGTTTTATGGATTGTCTTTCATTTCTTTCTCATTCATAATATAGGCAAGATCAATTGTTAGGAGGTACATCAATGAGTGAATTAAAGATTGGAGATAAAGTTACCGGGATATACAAAACAGGGAAATATATTGGAGAAATCACAGACATCCGTCCGCAAAGTTATTTGGTAAGGGTCTTAGCAGTGCTGAAGCATCCTACACAAGGTGATCTTCATCACCCTAAAGAAGTAGACGGCGGTTTCTTTCAAGAAAGAAGAGCCTTGGCATATAGGGAACAAACGAATGTCCCTTTAAAAATGGTGAAACCTTTTACCGAAGAAATTCCCGACTATCAAGTTTCACTTCAAGATGCTATTGAAAAAATGCGTGCAGAATTACTTACCAAAAGCACGGAATGGGCAGAAAAAAGCTTAATGAACTTAAAATCATTAGAAAAAGACTATTTTAAATAATTGTTTTTAAACGAACTGTCACAGATTGAGTCCTAAATCACATTTAGTCATTTAGGACTTAAATCTCCCTTAACAGTCCCCCTCTCTTTTGCCCTCAGTTCTGGCTGATTTGAAATCATTTATGTGGGCATTGCTTATCTGTACTCCGTATTTCTAGTTAGCTCCTTTGCTCTTTTGATATTTGCCGTTTCTAAAGTAGTATGTATGCACTACGGCTTGATGACCGTCATTCCTTCTGTCACTTCACGAATCCAATGCAAGCTAGCACTTGATTAAGTGGAGTAGATTAGCAGCAGTACTGTAAAAACAGCGACTTTATTTCTTTCGCCGTTTATCACTTTGACCACTTTTTTTGCATAAGGTTTGATATTAAAAACAGGTTTTCATGCAAAAAAATAAGACTCAATTTTACTTTGAGTCCTTACACATGTTGCTTCAACAGCTTAGAAAAATCTATGACGTCCCCGATTGTAGCAGGCTTCGGTTTCTTTAGATAGCGCTTATCTTTTTCCACAAGCTTAAAGATCTGATAAGTCGTTAAGGCATCATCCAATGCTTTATGGTGCTTCCCCGTGCCTTCTTTTCCATACTCTTGCACAGCCCTCCATAAACCTGTCTGATTCTGATTACCGAAGAATCGTTTATACTCCATTGATAAATCTATTTCTTTACCATCAAAGGGAAACGGTAACTCCGTATGTAAACAATTATTTCGCAGCACCTTCATATCCATATTTCCCCATGTAACGATTTTTAAGGAGGAGACAGTTGGTATTTTCGAAAACTTTTCTAGCATTTGCTTAAAAGTGATTCCTGTATCAACCTGTTGTTGAGAAATTTTCAAAAATGAGCTACACCTTTTAGATAAATGAGGGTACTTAATTGGTTTCACATAAGATGAAAACTGGTCAACGATGTTTCCACCCTCTACCAAAATATAGCCCACTTCAATGATTTCAGGATAAAAACCTTTCCAATTCCGTTCTGGCATTGTAAATTCAAAATCAATAAATAAATATCTTGCTCCTTCCATCAGCTGTGACCCCCCTTTTTACGTAAATAATAAGAAAAGATCCCTTCTTTATAAACGGATTTTATCGTGTACTCTTTATTGTTATTATAGCATGCTATTTTTTTATTTTTCAGTTATTTGAATTAAAACCTAAATATACTCCATCATATTCCTGACTGTCCCAAATATGTACTTTTTTATTTCTCATGTTATGTACGGTCATTTTAGAAAATCCCCTTCCCTATATAAACCAACGAAGTTATGCATAGTATTTGGGATTGCATTATTCATTGGTAATCTCATCATCATTGTTCAAATAAAAAAGATCCGAGCAAAGTCAAATTTGCCCGGACCTTTCAAGTCTCATTAGTCGTCTTTAGCCACGTATTTTTGGAAAAATTTTTTCAAGACACTTCTCTAATTTTCACGTACTCTCTTGGAGCAAAATCAGATACATCCGCTTCTATTTCCAAATTACTCCATTCACTTTCATACTTTTTAGGTTGATCTGCCTTCAGTTTATTTGACATTTCCTGTGATTCAACGAACCATGCACTGCAGAAAATGATGGCAAATATGCCTATAGCAGTTATTATTTTCCCAAACATTTACAAACCACCACCTAAAAATAGTTTGTATAATTATTCGTTTTTTTATTCATTTAAAAAATTTTTGCCAAATATCGACGTGTTTCTACTTATTTATAAAGTTTATGGGGAATCCTACTGTTAGGGATTTCTTCAATGCAACTGATAACTTTTTACGTTATAATTACTACCGTAGCTGTTGAACTTTAGTATGAATAGCATATTTCTCTGCATTATCTTGCAATTCACAGATTTTTTCTTCAAAAGGGGGTAATTTCTTGTCACTGTTACATTTGGCGATTATTGCGCCATTTATTATCGCAGTGTTTGTACCGCTTATATATAAAAATATTAAGTCAGTACACACAGGGTGGTTTATACTACCACTTCCTATTCTGCTGTTCATTTATTTCAGTAGTTTTATTTCTAAAACAACAAATAAACAAGTAACAATGGAATCGTTTTCATGGATCTCTTCTTTAGGAATTGACTTCACAGTTAAAGTGGATGGACTTGGTTTATTATTCGCTTTATTAATTACTGGGATTGGTTCGTTAGTTATTCTGTATTCTATTTACTATCTTTCTAAACAGAAAGAGAAATTAAATACATTCTATGTTTATTTATTGCTGTTCATGGGGGCAATGCTTGGTGTTGTTTTATCAGACAATTTAATTGTCCTTTATGCGTTTTGGGAATTAACTAGCTTTTCATCTTTTCTTTTAATTGGCTATTGGTACAATCGAGAGAAATCACGCTATGGTGCACAAAAATCAATGATTATCACCGTTTTAGGTGGACTAGCTATGTTGGGAGGAATCATCCTTCTCTATAACATGACCGGAACGTTCAGTATTACCGAAATTGTCGCACAAGCTGACACAATTATTGATCACCCACTTTTTGTTGCCGCTCTTTTATGTTTTCTATTAGGTGCATTCACGAAATCGGCACAATTTCCATTCCATATCTGGTTACCAGATGCGATGGAAGCACCAACCCCTGTTAGTGCTTACCTTCACTCAGCTACAATGGTTAAAGCGGGGATCTATCTAGTAGCTAGAATGAGTCCAGTTTTTGCCGAAGACACTTTATGGATGGGGCTCATCATTGCTTTTGGATTGTTCACATTATTCTGGGGATCCTTCTCAGCGGTCAAGCAAACCGATCTAAAATCTATCCTAGCCTTTTCGACCATAAGTCAACTTGGATTAATTATGTCTTTATTAGGTGTAGGAGCAGCTGCGCTACATTACGATCAACCGAAATATTTTACTGTCGCTACAACTGCAGCAATATTCCACTTAATTAACCATGCAACTTTTAAAGGTAGTTTATTTATGGTTGTAGGAATTGTTGACCATGAAACTGGTACAAGGGACATCCGTAAACTTGGTGGCTTGATGAACCTAATGCCTATCACTTTTACGATTGCAATTATAGGTACCTTCTCAATGGCTGGTCTTCCGCCATTTAATGGATTTTTAAGTAAAGAGATGTTCTTTACTGGGATGATTAATGCACTTCATATGGATTTTGATTGGAGTATCATTATCCCAATTATTGCATGGATTGCGAGCGTTTTTACGTTCATATACAGTATGATCCTTGTTTTCAAAACATTCACAGGGAAGTATCAACCTGAAAAATTAGAGAAAAAACCGCATGAAGCGCCAATTGGTATGCTTATATCTCCAATTATTCTGGCTTCATTAGTTATTGTTATTGGCTTTTTCCCTAATATCATAAAACCAATATTAGTACCTGCTATAGAAACGGTTATGCCAATGTATGAGTTTGATGTTCATATTTCTATGTGGCATGGTTTTAATACAGAGTTGGTTATGACAATAGGCGTTATTATCGTTGGGGTTCTGTTGTATCTCGGATTAAATAAGTGGCGCGGAATTTACGGGATTTTCCCTGAGAAGCTTGCACTTAATCGTTTTTATGATGGGCTACTTGATTCAATGTATAAAGGATCTCACAGCTTGAACCGCAATGTAATGACAGGTTCGATTAACCATTATTTAAGTTATATGTTTTTGTTTATGGTTGTTCTTATTATTGGTTCATTGTTTGGGCAAAACGCCTTCGCCTTTAGCACTGATAATCTGGCACCTATTCATTTTTACGAAGTCATACTCACATTGATAGTTGCAATCTCATCAATCGCATTATTATTTGCTAAGTCCCGTATCGTTTCGATTCTTTTAACTGGAACAATAGGATATATGGTCTCCTTGTTGTTTATTGTGTTTCGAGCGCCAGATTTAGCACTAACACAACTAGTAATTGAGACGATTTCTGTATCACTATTTTTACTTTGCTTCTATCATTTACCGAAAAAACTAACAGATGATCCTGTACCAGTTAAAGTCCGTAATGCGGTTATCTCAGTCGGAGTGGGTTTATTCGTAATTTTAGTTGGATTAACAGCGCATAGTACAAAATTATTTGATTCTATCTCACAATATTATATTGAAAACACGTATAGTGAAGCGGCTGGAAAAAACATGGTGAATGTTATCCTAGTTGACTTTAGGGGCTTTGATACGATGTTTGAAATTGCTGTGCTAGGTATTGCTGCACTAGCTATTTTCAGTCTGATTAAGTTAAGGAGAAATGGAGGAAAGAAAATTGAAAACAAGTAACGTTATCTTGCAATCGATGACGAAAGTTTTATTATTTCTCATCATGATTTTCTCCATTTACATCTTTTTTGCCGGACATTATACACCTGGAGGCGGATTTGTTGGTGGCTTATTAACTTCAGGAGCCATCCTACTCTTACTCTTGGCCTATGACCTACAAACAGTAAGAAATATTTTACCAGTCAACTTTTTATATATGGTGGCAGTTGGTTTAGTATTTGCGATTGGAACTGGTGCTGGGTCACTCATTTTCAACAAACCTTTTTTAACACATGCTTTTGGAGATCTTCATGTACCTATATTAGGTGAACTCCACTTGCATACAGCTACATTGTTTGATCTAGGGGTATATCTTGTTGTTGTAGGTGTGACAATGTCCATTATTCAAACGATAGGAGGAGATGATGAATAATGGAAATACTAATGATTATTATTGCCGGCATTCTTTTCATGTCAGCGACCTACTTGATGCTATCACGAAGTGTTGTGCGAATCATATTAGGGACAACTGTATTAAGTCACGGCGTACATCTTCTCTTATTAACTATGGGAGGCTTGAAGAGAGGTGCACCCCCTCTAATAGGTGAAGAAGCCAGTGCATATTCAGACCCTCTTCCTCAAGCACTCATTTTAACTGCAATCGTCATTTCTTTTGGGGTTACCGCTCTATTCCTTGTATTAGGGTATCGCTCTTATAAAGAACTTGGAACAGACAATATGGAGAAATTGAGAGGAAATGATGGCAATGATTAATTTTTTAATACTACCAATTTTAGTTCCATTAATTACCGCCGTCATTCTGATCTTCTTAAATAAGTCAGTTATTGCTCAAAGGTGGGTTTCTGGTCTATCGGCTTTTGTAACAGTCATTCTATCTGCCTTGTTAGTAAATAAGGTGAAAAATGACGGCATACAAACATTAAACTTATCAAACTGGGATGCTCCTTTTGGCATTACCCTCGTCTCTGATATGTTATCTGCTTTACTTGTATTAACAACGAGTATCGTCGCATTTGCTTGTATCATTTATTCGTTTAAGGGAATTGGCGAAGCACGTGAAAAATATCATTTTTATGCTGCATTACAATTTCTAATTGTTGGTGTGAATGGTGCTTTCACAACAGGCGATATCTTTAACCTATTCGTATTTTTCGAAGTGATGTTGATGTCTTCTTATGCGTTGATTTTACTCGGTGGAACGAAAATTCAATTAAGAGAATCCATCAAGTATATACTCGTTAACGTTATTTCATCTGGTCTATTCGTCATTGCGGTTGGTTATCTGTATTCAGTCGTAGGAACATTGAATATGGCGCATATCGCTGCAAGAATTAGTGAAATAAGTGGTATATCTCAACCTGGGGTGATTTCTATTATTGGAATCATATTCCTGATTGTATTTGGATTGAAAGGTGCGATATTCCCACTTTACTTCTGGCTTCCGGGCTCCTATTATGCACCTCCAGCACCTGTAATGGCTATTTTCGGGGCACTTCTCACGAAGGTCGGTGTTTATTCCATCATCAGGACGTACTCTTTATTCTTTTATGAAGACGGCGGGTATGTTCAACAAGTCATCATGATTCTAGCAATATTAACCATAATTGCTGGTATTATCGGAGCCTTGGCTTATTCGGATGTTAAAAAAATTATCATATACAATATTATTGTTGCAGTAGGTGTCATCCTATTCGGTGTCAGTACAATGAATGAAAGTGCCTTAACAGGATCAATATTCTACCTCATTCATGACATGATTATTAAAGCAGCTTTATTCCTACTCGTTGGTTTAATGGCGACCATTACGGGGACGAATAACTTGAAACAAATGGGTGGATTGATTAAAAATTATCCAGGATTTAGCTGGACCTTCTTCCTTGCAGCACTTGCACTATCAGGTATCCCACCGTTAAGTGGGTTCGTAGGAAAAGTGCTTATTGTTCAAGGTGGGTTTTCATCTGAATACTTCATTGGCGCTGCAATTGTATTAGCATCTAGCTTATTCGTACTCATCTCTATTATGAAAATCTTTATTAATGGGGTTTGGGGCGAACCAAAGACATATGCAAATGAAAAGACGGTTCCTTATAAGCAGTTATTAACCGCTCCAGTGATCTTAGTCATTCTTTCTATCTGCTATGGTGTAGGTGCAGATTTTATTTATCCGTATATGTCTCAAGCTGCTGAAAGCTTAATCAACACCAATTTATATATCGATGCAGTTCTAAAGGAGTAGTGAGTATGGCAGTTCAAATTTTATTAAATGTTTGTCTTGGTTTTATGTGGATGTTTCTAACAACAACGTATGATCTAGTAGCATTTATCAAAGGATATTTCTTCGGCCTACTCATCCTGTTTGTATTTAGAAACTTCTTCAGTAGCCGTTTTTATTTATACCGTATATATGCGGTCGTAAAATTACTCTTTATCTTTATAAAAGAGTTAATTCTAGCCAACATTGCTGTTGTCAAAATTGTTTTAACACCTAAGTTACACAACTCTCCCGGGATTTTTGCTTATCCAACACGTTTAGAGAAGGATTGGGAAATCACTACTTTATCTAATTTAATTACTTTAACACCGGGTACGTTAGTTGTAGATATATCTGAAGATAAAAAGATTCTCTTTGTTCATGCAGTAGATATGAATGATGTCCAGGATGAAATAGAAGCGATTCAAACAAGCTTCGAAAAAGCGATTATGGAGGTGAGCCGAAAATGATACAAACTGCCGTTACAATTGCAATCATTTGTTTAGCTCTATCCATGCTTGCATTAGTCTACCGAATCATTATAGGCCCAACATTGCCGGATCGTATCGTTGCTTTAGACGCCGTTGGAGTAAACATTGTTGGTATTGTCGCGTTAATATGTATCAAAGTAGATACAACTGCCTATGTAGAGTTCATTTTGCTATTTGGTATATTAGCGTTTATCGGGACAGTAGCCTTCTCCAAATATCTAGAGAAGGGAGTCATCATTGATCATGATAGAGATCGCTAATATTATCATCGTCATATTTATTATTCTCGGAGCATTTTTTCACTTAATAGCAGCGCTAGGTGTAATCAGATTACCTGATGTATATACGAGAAACCATGCTGCTTCAAAAGCTGCTACACTTGGTGTCCTTTGTATATTATTAGCTGCATTCTTTTACTTTTACTTTCATGAGAGTGAGTTTAATACAAGAGTACTTCTCTGTATCGTCTTTATGTTTTTAACAGCTCCAGTTGCTGGCCATTTACTTGGAAGAGCAGCCTATCATCATGGGGTAAAAATGAAAGGTAGTAAGGTTGATGATTACCAGGAATACCTCGAGATAAAGAAATCTAATGAACAACAAAAATATGAAGAATTTAAAAAGAAATTAGGGAAGAATCTATAAAAAAAACGCTACCATATGCAATCTAAACTGCATGTAGGTGGCGTTTTTTATTTTAATAAACAAATTTTCCAATCTTGACTAATCAAATGAATGAAACGTAACTTGCGGTTTATTAAAAAATTATTTTTGATGGCTTTAAACAATTGATTACGATCAAATGAAAGTGTCCCACAAACCTAACTTGTTCAGTCATCATAGAGTAAAGCTTTAGCTGAGAAACGTCGTTTGTTTCACTATTTGTGGCTGATTGCCAATTGTTAGTTAACAATGGTTCCTAGTAATTTAACATTTAAAGAGAGCATGTATTTCGTTAGATGGTAATGATTGTTATGTGGATACTGGATACCATGTGAAGGTTTAACTTTCACATCATACAATGCCACATATAAAACAAAAAAAGCAGGGTAGAAATTACCTTCCCACCCGCATTTCATTAAGACTTTTTCAATTTTAAAACAGCCATTGTACACCTTGATGCACATATTAATTTTTCTTGTTCATCGACGATCTTTATTTCCCAAACCATCGTTGTTTTTCCTTGATGTAGAACTGTTGCAATTGCTGTCACAACGCCGTCTTTCTTTGACTTAATATGGTTAGCATTGATCTCTAGTCCTGCTACACCTTCTGTTTCTTTATCAACGAGTTCATAAGCACCTAAGCTCGCTACAGTTTCAGCAAGCGCTACAGAAGCCCCTCCATGAAGGATACCAAATGGCTGTCTCGTTCTGCCGTCTACAGGCATAGTGGCAACAACCTTTCCCTTTTCAAGGCTTGTAATTTCAATACCTAACGTTTCTATCATTGTTTTTGGATACATATGTACGCCTCCCCTCAACTACCATTATAACCGAACATATATTTTATGGGAATATTCTGTTTAATCATAGAATAAGCCTTAGGCACATATATTTATGCTAATGCGATATTGAAAGGAGACCTATGATGTATCCTACACGTTTTAATCCCTCTCCTATTTGTCCGTATCCTTATACCTATCCTATTTATTGCCACCCTTATCCACCAATACATATACTACGTTCATTCCCTCCAGTTAATCCAGATCAGTTCATTCAATCAGCAAAAGAAATGGAAGTATTAATGAATAGTGCTAGTAAATTACTTGATAAAATGGCGAAGTCCAGAGAATACTCCTATAATATTATGACTGCTGCCCAAGAATCAAATCAAACAAAAGTTAATCAATTAATTGAATCTGCTGATCTGAACAATCATCCGAAAGTTACTTATACACCAGATGGATTGACCTTAAATTTTCAATCTGCCGGTGATCAAAGTGCGCATTTGTCATTAAAATTAAAATGGACTACGATGCAAATGTAGGGTTAAGACATATTTTTCAAACCTAATATAGAAGAGCAGTCATTTTACGACTGCTTTTTATTTATATAAACTTGGGTTTTCTGTACCATCCTTCAATATATAAATTCAAGCTTACAAAAAAATACCACAGCATCTCTCCGTGGTATCATTTCTATCTAGTTAATCTCATTATTTATATTAATATTTGGTCCATAAAGATTGGGATTGCCAGCATAGGCATTTGGATAGCCACCAAAACCTTGATTGCCATATGGAACAGGGCCGGGGCCGTATCCGTATCCATACGGTGGACAAGGTCCTCCAAAACACGGCCTAGGTCTAAAGAACAGCGGTGCGGCTAAAGCCCCTCCCGCTAATCCTCCAAGAAAACCGCCAACAAATGGCGCCGCCAAAAAGGGAAAAAAGCGTTCGTCCGCAACACCAGGATGTCGATAATAATAATGCACTAGGGATTACCTCCTTTAATTAAAAGCTGGGTACCTTCCCTATTACATATGCATCTATCATCAATTAAGCGTGGGCTTAATGTGAGTTATTATCATTCACTCTTCGTTAAAATAGCATCCGCGATTCCATAATCCACCGCTTCTTGTGCGCTCATAAAATAATCACGCTCTGTATCCAACTTCACCTTGTCTAATGGTTGATTTGTTTTCTCGGCAATCATTTGGTTGGTTACGTCTTTTAGCTTTAATATCCTTCTTGCAGAGATCTCAATATCTGTCGCTTGCCCTCTTGCACCACCTAAGGGCTGATGAATCATTACTTCGCTATGAGGAAGCACAAATCGTTTTCCCTTCGTGCCAGATAGAAGCAGTAGTGCACCAAATGAGGCAGCCATCCCTGTACAGATAGTGCGAATATCACACCTTACATAGTCGAGTGTATCTAAAATAGCAAAGCCCGCTGTTGTTGATCCTCCAGGACTATTAATATAGAGTGAAATATCTTTTTTCTCATCTTCTGCAGCTAAAAATAATATTTGTGCAACAATATTATTCGCCATATGATCATTGATTTCTTCACCAATCATAATAATCCGATCTCTCAATAGTCTTGAATAAATGTCATAGGACCGTTCACCTTTAGCCGTTTGTTCAATTACATAAGGTATCGTGCTCATTAGGAAACCTCCAAAAAGGCAAGCATTAAGCTGCCATCATATTGAAAGCATTGGAAGGGGTGCTTTGCTTGGAAGTACTATAATGACTGATTACTGGCAGTAATTTGATAAGCTCAGTGGGATGTTGATGCTCAAGTGCCCGATGGAAAACTTGAAAGATTTTTCTCTTTACCGGCTCATCCCACTGCTGATTCAATTCTTTCATATCTGTTCCTAAACGTTTTCTTGCTCGATGCAATAAACTCTTAACAGAGGCTTCTTTCATATTTAACATCTCTGCAATTTCACTATTCTTAAATAAAAACGCTTCTTTTAATGAAAAAGCTAGCGCCTGTTGCACAGTTAATTTCTCTAATAATAATTCAATTGTTTCTGTCAAATGATGATTTCTCGTTTCGATATCAACATGATTTTCTGTTAATTGCTCTTTTTTCTTTTTTCTAACCACATCAATCCATTGATGATAAGCAATTTTCTTTAACAAAGCTCGTGTTATTTTAGCTTCGTTATACTTCATTGCCTTCAAGATGGTTTCTTGCGCGATGTCCTCTCCATCCCACTCATTTTGGCAAAGAAAGGTGCAATAGCTTACTAAGTCTCGATAATACTTTTTCGCAATCAAATCTAACGTTGCTGACCGGCTTACCATCTGCTCCTTATGCATTGTTTCCTTCACCCCTTCACACTTTCTATTACTTAAACGGCTTTAAGTGAAAAAAAGATATGGGTCAATAAAATTTTTTTCTTAATAAGCTTTAGCCCAATAGACAAGATGCTTTGCTTCTTCTTTACAGCACACACACACTTTAGCAATCGCCGTTTCATCAAATGGCATACAACGGGAAGTCACACTTGTGTCTTCTTTTATTTTCTCTTCGCATGCTTGATTACCACACCACATCGCTTTGACAAACCCTTGTTTTTCATTAAATATCTGCTTAAACTCTTCATAAGTATATGCTTCATACGTATGATCGTTGCGATGTTCTTTTGCCTTATGATAAAGTGAAGTTTGAATCCCTTCTAAAAGTTGAACAATTGTTTCTTCTAGATTTGCTAATGGAGTGACCATTTTCTCTCCTGTATCTCTTCTTGCAAGTACGACTTGACCCTTTTCAATATCTTTAGGCCCTACTTCTAAGCGAATGGGCACACCCTTCATTTCATATTCATTAAATTTCCAACCTGGCTTTTTATCACTTGCATCAATATCTACGCGCGCTACTTTATTTAGTTTTTCTTTTAAATCATAGGCAAAATCTAATACGCCATCCTTATGTTGCGCAATAGGAACAATCATTACCTGCTTTGGGGCAACCTTTGGCGGAATTACTAACCCTCTGTCATCACCGTGGACCATAATCATCGCACCGATAATTCTGGTTGTGAATCCCCAAGAAGTTTGCTGCACATACTGCTCTTTTCCATCTTGGTCGGTAAATTGAATCCCAAATGCCTTTGCAAAGCCATCTCCTAAATGATGAGATGTCCCTGATTGTAGCGCTTTACCATCATGCATTAAACTTTCAATTGTATAAGTTAATTTTGCGCCAGCAAACTTTTCTTTTTCCGTTTTCTTGCCTTTAACAACAGGGATAGCTAAAAGATTTTCACAAATATCTGCATAGACTTCAAGCATCTTTACTGTTTCTTCTAACGCTTCTTCATCCGTCGCATGACAAGTATGGCCCTCTTGCCATAAAAACTCCAACGTTCGTAAAAATGGTCTTGTTGTTTTCTCCCATCGAACAACATTTGACCATTGATTATACAGCTTTGGTAAATCACGATAAGAGTGAATAATATTTTTATAATGTTCTCCGAATAGTACTTCTGATGTCGGGCGCACACAAAGTCTCTCAGCAAGCTCATCTTCCCCACCATGAGTTACCCAAGCGACTTCTGGGGCAAATCCTTCAATATGATCTTTCTCTTTCTGAAGAAGGCTCTCAGGAATAAATAGAGGCATATAAACATTTTCATGCCCAGTTTCTTTTATCTTTTGATCAAGTGCTGATTTAATGTTCTCCCAAAGGGCGTAACCATATGGACGAATAATCATTGAACCTCTCACACTTGAATAATCGACTAAATCAGCTTTCTTTACGACATCTGTATACCATTGTGGAAAATCTTCATTCATTGATGTTATTTCTTTCACAAACTGTTTACCCATATTGACACCTCATTTTTAATTTTTATTCTCAAAGACACAAAAAAGCCCTGCTTTCAAATAGGGACCCAATGACTGGTGGTACCACCCTATTTCAAAGCAAAGCTTTGCACTCTTATTGATAACGGTTCAACAAGTAAACCGCATATTCTAAAGAATATGTACTCAGAGGGCAGGTTCAGCTTTTCATTAATAGATATCTCACAGCACAAACGGATACCTTCTCTGAAAATAATGATGAAAACTTACTATTCCTCATCAACGATTAACTATTTTTTTGAAGATTATATAGAGTTTCATGAAAAATGTCAACTTTTGATTGAAGACTCTTGGTCTAATGGCTTTTTACTTCACTTTTAAGCCCCCTAAAAGTGAACTTTTTTCTATTACTAGACTAATTAGTACACAAGAAGATGTCAAAAATAAGATGATCAATAACAAAATGTGAAAAGATAAACCATTCCGTACAAAGAAAACAATCCATTTTTCTGTTTTATTTATTTGAATGAAATCAAATATCCCCTATATGTTTAACTAGAGAAATACAGCCCTATTCAATCCTTTGAATGGTGAAGGGGCTCCTGAAGAGACGTTATCCATCATAGCTAAAGCATAATAAATGAAAGCTATAAGAAAATCGCGTTCAACATGATTTAGTATTAACTGAACCACTCTCACAAATTCATACATCGTCTAATATTTCATTCAAAGAATAAAAAAACCTACCCCAATAAGAGGTAGGAAAAAGTATCATTAGTTTGTTATTTCTTCATTTGCAAATGCTGCCTCAACTTGAACATAATCATATCCTAAGTCCCTTGCGACTGCTTCATACGTTACATGCCCATTTACTACGTTTACCCCTAATTTCAATGCTGGGTTTTGCTCAACAGCTAGATGTGCACCTTTAGTCGCTATTTGTAATGCATAAGGAATCGTTACATTCGTTAAAGCGATTGTTGATGTTCTTGGCACGGCACCTGGCATGTTTGCCACAGCATAATGCACAACACCATGTTTAATATATGTTGGATCATCATGTGTAGTTACATGATCAACCGTTTCAAGAATACCACCTTGGTCAACCGCAACGTCGATAACGACTGCACCAGGTTTCATCGTTTGAATCATTTCTTCTGTTACTAATTTTGGCGCTTTTGCTCCTGGAATGAGTACAGCACCAATTACAAGGTCAGCTTCTTTTACAGATTCAGCAATATTTAATGGATTAGACATTAATGTTTGAATGCTATTACCGAAAATATCATCAAGTTGACGAAGTCTTTCAGGGCTTAAATCAATGATTGTTACATCTGCACCAAGACCGATGGCCATTTTCGCAGCATTAATACCCACAACGCCCCCACCAATAATCGTCACTTTTCCTCTTGATACACCTGGTACACCCGCAAGTAATATTCCTTGGCCGCCGTTTGTTTTTTGTAAGAATTGCGCTCCAACTTGTGTTGCCATTCTACCAGCAACTTCACTCATTGGTGTTAGTAATGGAAGTGTACGGTTCACCTCAACTGTTTCATATGCAATAGCCGTTACTCCGCTTTTCACTAGCGCATCTGCCAATTCTGGTTCTGCTGCTAAATGCAAATAAGTAAACAATACTAGGCCTTTACGGAAATAGTCATATTCAGTTGGTAGCGGTTCTTTTACCTTCATTACCATCTCCGCTGCCCATGCTTCTTTTGCCGTGCCTACGATTTTCGCGCCTGTTAACTCGTAATCTTGATCTTGAAATCCACTTCCGAGTCCTGCAGTCGTTTCAATAAGTACTTCATGTCCAGCTTTTACTAATGCATCTACCCCCGCTGGTGTCATTGCTACACGGTTCTCGTTGTTTTTAATTTCTTTAGGTACGCCGATAATCATATCCTTTTGGCCCCTTCCATTTATTATATTAATTTTTAAGTATGAATAAATTGCATAGAATAAATTGTCAAATAATAAATGACAATTTTATGTTTCCCTATTGTCAGTATAATAATAGAATGTTGAAATGACTTTGTTTATATTTGAAAAATGAAAAAGCATCATTTGTGTAATTTCACAAACGATGCTTTTTTTCTATGTATTTGCGGATTTGCAGTTCTAAATACAAGGAAAATTTCTCATGTGTACTTTTAAAGTTCACATGAGTGAGTTCAGTAATTCTCTTCAAACGATAATTTAATGTATTAACGTGAACATGTAGTATCTTAGCAGCGTCATTTACATTGCTATCATTTAAAATAAAGGCTTCTAGCGTCATTAATAGCTCCGTTCGATGAGCATGGTCATAATCTATTAAACGTTGGATGACGGGATGTTCATATGCATCACGGCTTCTTATATCAAGAATGGCATCCAAATATTTAAAGACACCCAATTGGTGATAAGTATAGATTTCTTGCATTTCTTTCGGATATTGTGATTTTAAACGAAGTACTTCTAAGCATTCTGAATAGCGATCTTCAACATGGTCATAGGTCAATTTCAAACTGCTGCTACCACTAATGATATGATCAATTTCAAATCTTACATACATTTGATTGATAACAAACTGGACAAACTCAGATAAATCTGTTTCATTTGCCTGTGTAGATGGCGGAGATGCTAGTAAGATAAAATCATTACCCATCGTTGCATAAAAAGTCATATGGATTTTTTGGCTCGTTGAAATGAGATAAATCATGCTTTGTTCTGTTTGCATGTCTATATCGTCTATAAAGCGAAAAATAATGACAGCAGAGTGCAGAGATGGTTTGATATGAAAATCATCTAACTTGTCTATTACTTCTGCATGCTTGGGATATCTGCCAGTTAACAACTGCCAGAAAAAATCCTGATAGCTTTCTTCTCTTTTCTTTTTTTGACGATAAAGCTTCAACAATTCAATTCTTGCCGATTGAGCAGCCAGTTTTAATAAATACATATCTTCTGCTGTAAGAGACTTATCTCGTTCGACCACCCAAATATAGCCAAGCACCTCTTCTTGATGCCTAATGGAGATTGCTACCCTATTGCCCAGACCAATTTCTTTAATTTCTGGAATCTTTAATGGTTCAGCACTCCTTAATAATTGAGGTATAGCATCTGCTTTCCATAAACTATTTATTACCTTTTCGGGAACTTTTCTGCTAATAATCGTTGCAATCCTAGCCTGATCGGTTTGATCATCATGCGTACTATAAGCTAATAACCGATGATTAGCATCTTCAATAGTAACTGGACATTCAAGAACATCTCTAATTTTATCTACAAATGTTTCTAAGTTATCAAATGATCGTTTAAATGGATCTTTCCCGTACTGTTTTTCTCTCTCCATTTCAAACCTCCAACTGCCTCTTTTTTTTATTATATCTAAACCTTTACATGCTGTCGAAAAGCTCTTTTTAAACTTATTGATTATTATAAATAATTAAACTTTTTTAAAATTGATTGAAGTTATCTTTGTATAATTTTACAATAATAAGTATTCTTATAATTTTCCGTGCACTTCAAGAATTTTACCAAGCTGAAAATGGTTTTGGTTTATTCATTTAAGAAAGCGATTACATTTTAAAAAATATAGTATGATATTCAACTAAAGAGAGGAAGATTCATCTGTGGACATTATGAACATACTTGAAAAAGTTAATTCCTTTTTGTGGGGAACCCCCAGTTTAATCTTATTATTTGGGACGGGCCTACTTCTAACAATCATGCTTAAAGGCCGTACATTTACGAAACTTTATTATGCTTTCAAATTAGCATTTACAAAGGAAGGAAACGCGAAGGATACAAATGATGAAGGCGATGTAAGTAATTTCAAAGCGTTAATGACTGCATTGGCAGCAACAATAGGTAACGGAAACATCGCTGGAGTCGCCACAGCTATCACTTTAGGTGGACCAGGCGCCATTTTTTGGATGTGGATTGTTGGGCTTTTCGGGATGGCTACTAAATACGCGGAAGCCTTACTAGCAATGAAATATCGTGTAAAGAATAGCAATGGTGAATATTCAAGTGGACCCATGTACTATATTGAGAGAGGATTAGGAGCTAAGTTTAAATGGTTAGCCATTGCCTTTGCCATTTTTGGTGCTTTTGCCGCTTTAGGTATAGGGAATAGCGTGCAATCTAATACGATTGCTCAAGTAGCTAGTGAATCCTTTGGTATCAACAGTGTGATTACTGGCATCGTTTTAGCTGTTTTTGCTTCACTTATTATTTTTGGAGGTATTCAAAGAATTAGTACCGTCGCTGGATTCTTTGTTCCCATTATGGCTTTTCTTTATATTGGTGGCGCTTTAATCATCATTGCGGTCAATTATGAAATGATTATTCCGTCATTTCAATTAATTTTTCATTATGCTTTTAATCCGATCGCAGCAACCGGTGGTTTTGTAGGAGTTGTTGTATCAGAGGCAATTAAAAATGGTGTCTCAAAAGGAATCTTCTCTAATGAAGCTGGTTTAGGTACTGCTGCTTTAATCGCCGGTAATGCCAAAACAGACCATCCTGTGAAGCAAGCACTTGTCGCTATGACAGGCACTTTCATTGTTACCATCATCGTTTGTACAATGACTGGACTTGTATTAATCATTACTGGCTTTTGGGATTATACAGGTGGATTACTTTCTGGCGTAACCCATGACCCTAATCTCGATGGTGGTGCATTAACGAGTGCAGCATTTGCATCAGTATTAGGAACAGCAGGAGAATATATCGTCGCTTTTTCTGTTATCTTTTTCGGATTTACAACAATTGTAGGCTGGTATGTATACGGTGAGAAATGCTTTGAATATATAGCTGGTACAAAAGGAATTGCAGGCTACCGCGCGATTTATATTATTGCTTGTGCAGCTGGTGCAATGGTTAACTTAGCTACCGTTTGGGCATTTGCTGATATGGCTAACGCATTAATGATGATTCCGAACTTAGTTGGTCTACTCCTGTTGAGGAAAGTTGTTGTACAAGAAACAGACGAATTCTTCACACAACATTATAAAACAAAATAACTGCCTTCATTACGCAAGTAATAAGAGCCTCACAAATTGAATAATTTGGGGGCTTTTTTTATTTACCTGTTCATTTAATAAAAAGCATTCTTCTTCTTTATGTTTTTAAAGATCTTATAATGAAATAAGAATTCCTTACAATATAATTCTTCGTCGTGGTCAAAATCATAAATATTTAGGAACTCGGATAGTATATTTCGATCTGCCTCTAGCCATTGATAAGCAATCCATAATTTATACTTTAATTGTTCATATAAGTGGTAATGCCCTGACTCATGGAAGATGTCTTCTAATTCGTATTCTGTCATTTCACCTATCCTCCCATCTGTTTTCTTCATTCTCCCCACTAAAAACGATTATTACTCAAAAGGTTGTAAAATATTCACTATCTTTGACGAAGCAACACTTGTTTTGTCAAACGTAAAGGAAAATATATTTCTTTAAGAGAATGCTTCTTAATAAAGTAATGATAAGGAGGAGATTACTTTTGAATACAGGCGCTGTAGCGAAACTACTCGGTGTATCCCAAAGTACTATTCAGCGATGGATAAAACAGCTAAATTTAAATATGACAAAAAATGAGCATGGACATTATGCTTACTCAGAAGAAGATATTCAATTATTAAAAAGAGTTCATGATCAATTAAATTCAGGTGTCCTTCTTCAAGACATTAAAGTAACTAGCAAAAAAATTCGGCACGCCACTATATCTAGTCCACAGATATCTAATGATGAACTTAGCGCAAGAATAGATATGTTAGAACAACGCTTAAATGCAAAAGCAGATGATGTTACTTCTTATCAGTTGCTACATCACCGGCAGGAGTTAGAAGAATTACACGCAGAAATTGAACGTTTACATGAACGTATACACATACTTGAAAAGCAGAATTTCATGCAAGTGTCTCCTATTCCCTCTGACAGCCCTACTGCTAGTACCTTTCCCAAAAAAAGAATAAAAAAGCGTAATATCCTTACAATGCTTTTCGGCATTAAATTTTAATCAAAAATGGTTCCTCCTCAGATTTGGTTGGAACCATCTTGTTATCCTTTTTGCGGTAATGCTTAAAATGAATATCTGGTCCTAAAGATCGCGTTGGAAAATGAAAAGAAGATTGACTGAGGGAACTGATATCCTGTCAATATTCTTTAATAGTTTCTATTCATATCTTATCTGTCAAATCCTAGCTTCCTTTAGGTGTTTATAGTGACATATGCAATGTACGACTACATTTAGCTTTATGGCTTAGACTTTATTACTTTTTCACTTTTTACTCGATTCTGTTCTTTGACGGTCAGATTTACATGCTAAGTCATTCATGATTCATAAAACTCGACCTATATCCATTGCCTCAGGTCGAGTTCACAAAAATAAACCCAATCAAATATGATCGGGTTTAAATAATACTCGTTTATTTTTTTATAATACCATTGCAGCAATCCATCCAAATATAATGACAGGTATATTATAATGAATAAATGTTGGTACACATGTATCCCAAATATGATTATGATTACCATCCACATTCAATCCAGATGTCGGTCCAAGTGTACTATCTGAAGCAGGTGATCCAGCATCACCTAATGCAGCAGATGCACCAATTAATGCAATCGTTGCCATAGGACTAAACCCTAGCTCTATACATAAAGGCACAAAAATGGTTGTGATGATTGGGATAGTTGAAAAGGATGAACCAACACCAATTGTGACTAATAATCCTACTAAAAGCATTAATAACGCACCAAAGGCTTGATTATTCCCTATCATCTCAGCTACATTCGACACAAGGACTTCAACATCCCCTGTTTCTTTCAGCACATCACCGAAACCAAATGCCGCGAGCATGACAAACCCGATAAATGCCATCATTTTCATTCCATCTGTTAATAAGCTATCTGCTTCAGCGCCCTTTATGGTCCCACTTAAATAGACAGTTATAATACCGGCCACTGCTCCCATAATCATTGAATCTAGTTGTATTTGTACAACTAACGCAATAATGATTGATAATACAGCAAATAAGACACCGCGCATACTATAAGATACCGTTTCAGTTTCTATGATTTCTGATGATTGATAGTCTCTCGGTTTTCGATAAGATATAAATACGGCTATTATTAAGCCTACAACCATACCTAAAGCTGGAAGTAGCATAGCTAGTGGTATTTGTTGCATATCAACATTCAAACCGCTACTTGTCATATTATCTGCTAAGATTTGGTGAAATATTTGGCCAAACCCTGCAGGGATAAGCATATAAGGAGTAACTAAACCAAATGTAAGAACGGAAGCAATCAATCTTCTGTCTATCTTCAATTCATTCATCACTTTTAATAATGGTGGGACTAAGATAGGGATGAATGCAATATGAATAGGAATTAGATTTTGTGAGAAACACGCCATAATTAACAATGATAAAATGACTAATGTTTTAGATAACCCTTTCTTTCTTGTCTCTCCCTCTTTCCCTACCTTTTGAATAATTTTATCAACAAGGAGATTAGGTAGACCTGTACGAGAAATAGCAATAGCAAAGCCTCCTAATAAAGCATAACTAAGCGCTACTTCTGCACTGCCACCTAAACCATTTGTAAAGACTTCAATTGTGTTTGTTATACCAAGTCCACCCGTTAACCCTCCCACCAATGCACCTATAATAAGGGATAACACGACATTTACACGTAATAGACTTAGTATTAACATGACTAATACAGCAAGTAAAACAGCATTCATGATTAAAACCTTTCTTTCTATTTATTATTTGATTTATTTTAGTAAAGTGTTAGAGTAATAAATTAACATACTGATTCAAGTTCGTCAAATAATGGATTCTTAAGAAAAGTTCCATAATTCTCACTCTTATTCATCAAGCTATCGGAGGTTTCACCTATGCAAATATAAATGCTAAGGAGGAGTAAAAAAGCATCTTAAGGAGTTTCTCATCCTTTAAGATGCTTTTAATGAATGGTTGATTACTTTACTTCAAATCTTTCTACTAGTAGAGCTAATGTACGCGTCATTACCCCTGTGGCTCCAGCAGGACCTAATTCATAAGGTTTATTTGTTGTAGATGTACCAGCTATATCCAAATGCACCCATGGTGTATCTTCAGCAAATTCTCCAATAAAGCCGCCCGCCATAATCGCATGGCCTTCTCTTCCTGGTGAATTGTTTAAATCTGCCACTGGGCTATTGCGAATTCTTTGTTTATCTTTTTCAAATAATGGGAGTCTCCACATCGCTTCGCCTGCTTCGAATGAGGCTTCTAATACTTGTTCAAAGAAGGTTTCATGATTAGTAATCGCACCTGTTGTTTCTTCTCCTAAGGCAACAATAACACCTCCCGTTAAAGTAGCAACATCGACTAAATAATTGGCACCATGATGTTTTGCGTACGTAATGGCATCAGCTAAAACGAGACGCCCTTCTGCATCTGTATTTAAGATCTCTATTGTTTTTCCACTTAACGAAGTAATAACATCATCTGGTTTAAAGGCAGATCCACTTATCATATTATCTGTTGATGGAATAACGGCTAATACATTCTGTTCTGGTCTTAACTCCCCGATGATTTCCATCGCACCCAGAACGGCTGCAGCTCCGCCCATATCTGTTTTCATTCCAACAATCCCTGTTTTCGGTTTTATCGAGTAACCACCAGTATCGAAGGTAATTCCCTTTCCAACTAGACTAATGACATCTTCCCACTGATCTTTCCCTTGATATTTTAGAACAATCATTTTCGGTGGCTCTGTCGAACCTTGATTGACAGCTAACAGCGCACCCATCCCAAGCTCTAACATTTCTTTCTTATCTAATATTTCTATTTCCAAATCATATTTATTAGCTAACTCAATCGCATACTCTGCCATTGTTGTTGCTGTTAACATATTCCCAGGCATATTCACTAAAGTTCTTGCAGAGTTTGTTCCCTTACCATAGGCATAACCAACTGTTAAAGCAGATAAAACATCTTCTCTATTTTCAGTCGTATAGGCTGTGATTTTATCAATTGTCTTTTCAGGTTCATTTGACTTTTGTTTATATCCCTCAAAACGATAGGTAGCAAGGGTATATGCTTCACTAACTGCATGACCAACATCGAGGGCATCAAGCTGATCGGCAACAGTAAATGTGTCTAAAAAAACGGCTACTTCCGAAAGTTTACTTTTTTGAATTTCTTTAAAGGCTAAGCCTATCGCTTCTTTTAATTCATTGAATTGTAATGTCTTTTTCTTACCTAGACCCACAAATAATAATCTCTTTGCACCAATTTTATTGAAGGTATGTACTTTACTTACTGATTTTAACTTCCCTGATATATCACCTTGCTTAAGAAACTCATTCATTTGTCCTTCAAATTTTTCGTCCAAAGAAGATAATTCACCTTTTATTATATTCGGTTCATCGAACAAACCGATAATTAAAACTTCATGAGCGGAGTCATAAAGATTTTCTTTTTTAACTGTAAACATTTTAACACCTCCATAAGATATATAATCATTATATCTAATCTTTCGCATTATTTCGACTAGCTAACTTTATCGTCTAAGTAGATCTGATTTTCAAATCAAAATGTTTTGTGCTAATCTGTTACTAATAGAAAATCCTTCCTTATAGTAATAATTAATTAAAATTAAACACGAACAAAGAATACAAACATCGATAAGGTGGTTAAATAATGGAATTATTTTTGAACTTTCCTCTTTGGTCAGCATTAGCTGCCATTTTCTTTGCACAATTTGTAAAAGTCCCTATTACCTTTTTTGCTACAAGAAAGCTAGATTGGTCACTGTTAACAAGTACTGGAGGGATGCCAAGCTCTCACTCTGCTGCCGTTACAGCTTTATCAACAGGGGTGGCCATCGAGGCAGGATTAGATTCAGTTCCCTTCGCGATATCAGCCATGTTTGCTATCATTACTATGTTTGATGCAACCGGAGTCCGAAGGCAAGCGGGTGAACAAGCCATTGTGCTTAATCAGCTTGTCAATGACTTTAACCGTTTTGTCGATGAAGCGAAATCATGGCCCAAAAAGCCAGACCAAGTAAAACGTAAAGAACTGAAAGAATTATTAGGCCATAAACCAGTAGAAGTGTTTTTTGGAGGATTAACAGGTATTTTATTAACATTATTCTTATATGCATTGATATTTTAAGATATTGGAGGTTCCAATCATGCGAGTCGCCTCTCTTTGCCCTAGTAATACAGAAATTCTCGCCTACTTAGGATTAACCGATCAACTTGTCGCTGTTGATGATTACTCTGATTGGCCAGCAGCAGTAAATACTCTACCAAAACTGGGTCCAGACCTCTCTATAGATATGAACGCTGTAGAAAAGGCTAAACCAGACCTTGTGCTGGCATCCTTAAGTGTACCGGGAATGGAAAAAAATATTCTTGCATTGGATGAACGAGGCATTCCCTACATAACATTAAATCCACAAAGCTTAACAGATATAGAAAATGACTTAATCACTGTAGCCACAGCCCTAGGCGAAAAAGAAGTCGGCATGCAAGCCGCAGCAAGCTTTCATGAAGAAGTGATAAACTTAAAGAAGTTAGCTAAACAGGTGAAGACTCCTCTCTCTATTTATTGGGAATGGTGGCCAAAGCCCGTTTTTACACCTGGAGGTACAAACTGGCTAACTGAAATTAGTGAACTTGTGGGCGGCAAAAACCTTTTCGCATCTAAAGAACAAGCAAATATCCAGACAGACTGGGACACCATCCGTGCGCAAAATCCTGATGTCATTTGTTTAGCCTGGGTAGGTGTAAGACAGGAAAAAGTGAATCCAGTCATTTTACAGAAACGTCCAGGTTGGTCAAATATGGATGCAATGAAAAACAATAACGTTTATGTCCTAGAGGAAGAATTGTTTTGCCGTCCTTCACCAAGATTAATCGAAGGGGCAATCAAATTGGGGCAGTTATTACATCCGTCAATATATTCTTCTCCACTAAAAAAGTAATGGGTACTCATCCCCCATTACTTTTTTAGTTTTTATTCTTTTGTATACTGCTGTCTAAATACTTGTAGTGATTCCGTTTCATTTAACTCTTGTAAATCTTCTTCAGTTAACGTACCATCACCGATTGATATTACATAAACATCCAAAGTTTTCTTCCCCCAAGAATTATATACATCATCTACTGTTTCATAATATAAGTCCAATTTATTTCCTTTAATGGCGCCACCTTTGTCAGCAACTACGCCAAACCCATAATCAGGAATCCACAGTATCGTACCAATGGGGAAAACAGTTAAATCTGCAGCAATCGTAGAATATAAATCCCTTTTCACCTTTACACCAGAATATGTAATACCAAATTCAGGATGACCTGGATTTTTACCTGTCGACTCATAATAGGCCGTGTATCCGGTTGCGATTACTTCCTTAGTGTCGTATTGTGACCAATCCCAATCATTCAAAGAAGGTGGTTCCTCAGCAACTGTGCTTGCTGATAATTTCAAATGATCTGCTTCCAAAGTCTTATTTAAATCTTTAAAGGCCAGTCCAATCGATTTTAAAGCATGTTTGAAAGATAGGGTAGATCCCTCTCCTTCATTAGCTTGTTCACTCATATAATCAATCACTTGCTTTGCTTCTACACCTGAAATCGTTTGGAATGTGGATAATAACGCGAAAGAAAACGCTACAGCTATCACCATTCTTTTCGCCCATTTTTTTATATCATACATCAGTTAATCACTCCTCCCAACAATAGTCATTTCCCTTAATTCAAGGTAATATTCATTTTTTTTAGAAAGAAGCTAAACATACGGTCCTATAATCAAATAAAACCCTTATGTAAATTCAATTTTCTTCATCACTTTGATAGCAATCTAATAACCGCTTGGACTTTCGTATCAAAAAAACCAAGAGATTCACTCTCTTGGTCCAGACCGTAGACAAACCCGACATTCGCATTAAGCGAAGGTCGGGTTTTCTATTATTATCAAAGATTTCTCTTCTTTTTAGACTGGACATGGTCCTCGCCATGTCCAGTTTGCCAATTTCTTAAGATTCATGGCAGCGAACGTAAGCATCGCTTGCATTGAAACTTTTTTAAGACCTCTTAAGGTCGTCCAACGCATGCCATGCTTTTCTTTTGCGTCCGCAAAGACTCGTTCGATCGTTTCTTTACGTTTCGCATATAAAGTTTTATTCAGTTCAGTATGTCTCAAATGATCTACTTCCTCTATATAATCCTGCCAAACATGTCTATGAATCATTTTGGTGTGATTCTTACTTTGCGTACAACGTTCTAACAGAGGACAGCCTTTACATTCCAAAGGGTCTGAAGCGTATTGCTTGTACCCGTCTCTTGTCGTCGTACGGTAAGGTAGAATTTGTCCTTCGGGACATAGATAGGCGTCAAAATATTCATCGTAAACGTATTCGTATTTTCTAAGATATCCGTCTTTCGTTCTCGGACGTGTATAAGGCATAACAGGTCTGATGTCTTGGTCCATTAAGAATTTAGCGATGTGTGGTGTTTTATATCCTGCATCAACAGCGATTGAATGGGGCTTACCGACTTTATCTGTGACTTGAGTGACGAGCTTGTCCAACATCCGACTATCGTGAACATTCCCTCCGGTGACCAGTGACCCTAAGATAAACCCACGGGAGTCGCTCGCCGTATGAAACGAATACGCAAATAGTTTTTCGCGTTCATCTTTTACGTAATAACCACTTTCAGGATCTGTCGTGCTAACTTTTATTTCTTTTGACTCTTCTTTATTCTGCGGGGGGAAGGGCTTTTTTCCGTGTTTCTCACGATCGATATTGATCTCTTCATCTAACTGATTCTGATATGATCTCGTTTCGACTCGGGCTATTTTTTTTTCAAATTTCTTCTTATTAGCGTTCGCTTTTACATGAGTAGAATCAATAAAAGCAACGGATGGATCGACCAAGCCCTTGGTCATCGCTTCTTTTAGAATGCGATAGAAAATTTGTTCAAATAGATCTGTATCGTGAAAGCGTCGCGCGTAGTTTTTACCGAAAGTTGAAAAATGAGGAATCTTCTCGGTGAACCCATAACCAATAAACCATCGATAAGCCACGTTGGTTTCAATTTCTTTAATGGTTTGACGCATTGAGCGTATGCCGAAAAGGTATTGTATAAAGACCATTTTAATAAGAACAACGGGATCAACACTCGGTCGACCATTGTCTAAACAATACTTATCTTTTACCAGGTCATAAATGAATTCAAAGTCAATCGATTGTTCAACCTTCCTGACCAGATGATCATCTGGAACAAGTTGATCCAACGCAACCATTTCAATTTGATTTCTTCCATCTTCAACGTGTTTTGATAACATATTATATATCCCCCACAAAAAATCGATTCCATTCTATTATACAAAAAAAGCTTGTAGACAGGGTCTAATTCTTAGACTTTGTCTACAAGCTGAACCAAGAGATTCACTCTCTTGGTCCAATAGCTTTCTGCTCGAATCCTACAACTTTTTTCTTCGGTCATGGATTTTTGACGTGTTTAACGAATGAATCTTACCGTCTTTTTCTTCAGTCACGGGTTTTTGACGTATTTATGCATGAATCCTACCTTCTTTTTCTTCAGTCACGGATTTTTGACGCATTTATGCATGAATCCTACCTTCTTTTTCTTCAGTCACGGATTTTTGACGCGTTTACGCATGGATCCTACCATCTTTTTCTTCAGTCACGGATTTTTGACGCGTTTACGCATGTATCCTACCACATTTCTCTTCGATCACGGGTTTTTGACGCATTTATGCATGAAACCTACCATCTTTTTCTTTGGTCATGGATTTTTGACGCGTTTACGCATGAATCCTACCATCTTTTTCTTTGGTCATGGATTTTTGACGCGTTTACGCATGAATCCTACCACATTTCTCTTCGGTCACGGATTTTTGGTGCGTTTACGCCTATACACTTCCACATTTCTCTTCTATCACGGATTTCTGACTCGTTTAGCATGAATCTTACCACATTTTTCTTCAATCACGGATTTCTGACTCGTTTACGCCTGAACACTACCAAATTTCTTATCAATCACGCATTTTGAAGCAATCCTTCCATTGTTCTATTTTCTTTCATAATAAGTACCTCGGCCACTTCCTTTTATGGAATAATTGTTTAGGAGGACTCTTCTAATAGTTGATTTGCTTATGGTTCCATTACACCAATTAAAGATGACATGATTCGTTACTTTCAAAGCAGGAAAAAGAATGGAAAAATCATGAATCAGATCTAACAATGCACTTTCTAAGGAACACTGACTTTTACACTTAGGGCAGATGACCCGATTAGCTCTCCTTTCCATCTTATCCCTACATCTTTTACAAAATAGCCCTTTGGCTAATTCCTGATATGTATACTCTGGAATGACGAACAATGGAGACTCGGTTTGATGGGTTAATAAAGTTTGAATAATCTTTGTGTGATGGGTTGTGGGGGTGTGACGCATTTGGCTTAAATTTCTTATTAGATTTGGGATTTGTTGGGGAAGAATGAGTTTCTTTCTTGGCTTAGAATCATACAGCATGAATTCAGGGTTTACAAAAACCAACAAATAATCAAAGGTCAGTTGTAAATGATGTTGGTCTACAAATTGTCGAATCAGTGTTTGATTCCGTTCTATTTGAATCAATGGATTTTTTATTTCTTTATTTGAATGATACCAATGCCCATCTTTTATCGTAAAGTTACCGCTAAAATTTTTAATCTCAAAAAAAGTAATATGATGCTGGTGAACCATGAGTGCATCTACCTGAAAAATCGTATGATTACTTTTTAGCGTGAGGTCAAATAGAATAGGGATTTCAGAAGGAAAGCCGTTTAAATATTCTCGCCACCTTTTTTCTCCTTCGTAACCTTTAAGCAATAAGTGAAAGTATTGTTTTTCATCGAGTGAAAATTCCTTTCGCACACTCAGTGCACGTAATAATTGGAGCTGATGTGAGGGATTCAGGGGTTTAATAATGGCCATGATGTACCGCCTTTCTTTTTATCCATTATAAAAGATTCCACCACAATAAACGACATTATTTTAAAATACAAAAAAACTCTACTTTAATATATAGTAGAGTTTCTTTCCCTATGTATAGATTAAAACATACGATATCCTCTTTTGCGGAGCATGTTAATGACTATGCCAGCAACAAT
The DNA here is from genome assembly GCF_044790165.1 of Cytobacillus kochii. Taxonomy (NCBI): domain Bacteria; kingdom Bacillati; phylum Bacillota; class Bacilli; order Caryophanales; family Bacillaceae; genus Cytobacillus; species Cytobacillus kochii. The sequence goes on from NZ_CP085254.1 coordinate 3,726,245, forward strand.
GGCACCAACAAAGCCACTGCTCAAGATGAGAATATCAGCTAATTGGAGGCTCGTGATTTCCGTCCAAAGACTAGAAAAGGCAGCACGGGTGTCATTAAAGTATTCAATGAGTCGAACCTTATCAATAATCCTAATAACGACAATTGGATAAACAATTGCCATGATCCATGACATTCTTAAAAGCATATTTAATATAAAACCAATTCCGAAAAACAAAACAAAAAAGAGTAACATAGAAATCGGCAATACGAAAATGGTCATTTGCATTCAGCTTGTCCTCCCTTGCACATCAATACTAAGTTTACTGAAACTTCTCTCTATGCGTCAACATGTTCTTACAATAGAAATGACAAAAAATAAAGATTTTTCTACTTAAAAGTTAAATTTCTACCTTTAAATCGCATTGAAAATGTAAAAAAGCTAGAAGTGCCCATCGAATACGCACGCCTAGCTTCATTATGATTACTGTTCACACCTTAACAGATTTTTTCTCATTCGGTTTCATATGAATCGCACGGTTATTCAAGCCCTCAATTGCTTCTAAAATGGTTTCGTTAAAACTCGGGTGAGGGTACAGTGGGAAATTTAAGTCTTCGTCACGACCAACGAGTTCCATAGCTGTGACTGCTGTACTAATTAATTCAATAGCTGAAGAACCAATGGCATGAAAGCCGAGTAGCACATCATTATCTGCATCTTTAATAATTTTCATTATGCCACTTTTTTCACTAGTCACCATCGCATAGCCATTGCCGCTATAATTGAATTGACTAACAGCAATGTTTAACCCTTTCTCTTTTGCTTCTTGTTCTGTCATCCCCACTGTTGCAAGAGGTGGAATTGTATGGACAACTGCAGGCATTAAGCTTAAATCCACTTCACTATTCAAGCCAGCTAACCTCTCAGCGACCACTTTTCCTTCTTTAATAGACTTAACAGCCGATTGCTCGCCACCCGTGACATCACCAATAGCGTATATTGTCGGTATATTTGTTTGCAATTGCTGGTTTACTTTAATAAAACCATCAGTTGTACATTCCACACCTATTCTTTGTAAATCGAGGGTCTCGATATTCCCATGATGCGTTCCTTCCATAAATACATGACTACCTTCACATGTGATCTCCTGGTCTGGTTTAGATAACTTCAGCTGCAAGAGAGTATGACTTTCTGCTATATCTTTTAATTGATAACCACGGTATACTTTGATTTTTTGCTTCTTTAATAATCGCTGTAACTCCCTATTAATACTTTCATCAAAGGAGAAATTTTCTTTATTTAAAATGAGGGTCACATCTGCACCAAGTTGACGAAAAGTAAAGGCCGCTTCTAATGCAATATAACTATGACCATAAATGATAAGATGAGGAGGAATCTCGGTTAACCGATAAAGTTCAGCTTCTGTTAGGATTTTGGCAGCGCGATACTCTGTTAGTATTTCAACAGTGCTTCCGGTCGCTATAATGACTTTCTCAAAATCATATAAATCAAAATGATGAGACATTTCAATACCTAAACGCTTTTGATTTATAAACTGAGCCTTGCCACGAATTAACTCAATTTGGTTTGCTTTACACAGTTCTTCTACCCCTTTTCGCAACCGTTCAATTGTCATATTCTTATAATCGTTTAACGATTCGATTGCAAAAGTAGGTTCATCAATAGCAATACCAAAAGAAGCATAATGCCCTAGCGCTTCTAACTTCTTTGCAGCTTGCGCGTAAACCTTTGAGGGTATACAACCTGAGTTCAGGCAAACACCACCCAATTCATTCTGTTCAACTAAAGTTACCTTCAATCCTAATTGCGCTGCTCGAATCGCCGCGTTGTACCCTCCAGGACCGCCTCCAATAATGATTAAATCCCGCTTTTCAGCGAATTCGCCTACAACCATTTAAATCAGCTCCACTAATAGTTTTGTTGGTTGTTCAATTAATTCAATGAAACGGTTAGAAAAAGCAATTGATTGCGCACCATCTATGAGGCGATGATCAAAAGAGATAGAAATATTCATGATAGAACGTATAACGATTTCATTTTTAGCATTTACTACCGGCTTTTTCTTCACTGCATGGAAGGTAATAATACTTGTTTCAGGATGATTGATAATTGGCGTTGCCCCTGTACCGCGGCCAAGAGGGCCAACATTATTAACTGTAAAAGTTCCACCCTTCATATCACCAGGAGTTAGCTTACCTTCTTGTGCTTTTTTCGTTAACGATTTCATCTCCTCATGAATCGCTCGGACTGACTTTTGATTAGCTTGGTGAATGACCGGTACCATTAAACCTTCTTTTCCTTGTGTCGCCACACCTATATGATAATCCTTTAACAACCGAATGACACCTGCTTCTTCATCTAATCTTGCATTAAATAATGGGTGTTCTTTTAAGCAGATAACAACTGCTTTCAAGAAAAATGCGGCTGGAGAGAGGCGATCACCTAAATCCTTTAATTCCTTTCTCGCTTCTAATAATTGGGTGACATCGACCTCATCATAATGCGTAACATGAGGAATTGTTTGTAGAGAATGACTCATTCGTTGAGCGATGACTTTTCTAATTCCTGTAAAAGGAATAGTCTCCTCTAATTTTGTTGTTTCTACTTGTGGCTCTGTTCTCTCTTTTTTCGTTTCTTTCGCACGATATCCTTCCACAAATTGATACACATCATCATCCATTACTCTTCCCGCTGGTCCTGTACCAACAATTCTTTCTATATCTATATTTAGATCTCTTGCAATTTTTCTTGTATAAGGTGCTGCAAGTATACGTTGATAGCGATTCCCATTCGCTTCAGCAATAACTTCTTTTTCCTTACGCGGTGGAACGGCTTCAATCACTACTTCTTCTCTCTTTGCAAGGCTCTGTCCATTATCGATTGTCATAATCACCGTTCCAACCGTAACGACTTCTCCTGTTTGAAAAGGAATGGAGGTGATGACACCAGCTGAGGGAGCAGGGATTTCAGCCACCATTTTATCTGTTTGTAGTTCAACCAATGGCTGATCTATCTCTACTGTATCTCCTTCTTTGACAAAGTAATGGATAATCTCTCCTTCTGTCATTCCTTCACCTATATCGCTAAATTTCACATCAGTCATATCATCTCACCCTCCCCTCTAAAATGTGTAAGCTTTACGAATTGCTGTCTCTACTCGTTCTGTTGATGGTAAATAATCATTCTCCAAAGAAAATAATGGCACAGGTACATCGAAGCCAGTCACTTTCTCCACTGGTGCTTTCAAATATAGAAAAGAAGTATCATTTATTATAGAAATAATTTCGCTACCTAACCCGCCTGTCTCATGCCCTTCATGAACAATGACAACTCTCCCTGTTTTTTGTACAGAATCAGCAATCAAGTCACGGTCTAGTGGATAAAGGCTTCTTAGATCAATTACATCACAGGAAATACCGTCTTTTTTCATTTTTTCACTAACTTTCATGACTAAGGGAATCATTGCACCCCAAGCAAAAATGGTGACATCATTGCCTTCTTGCACACGAGTGCCTTTGCCTATTTCAATTCGATAATCGCCCGTAGGCACTTCTTCTCTACTTCCCCGGTATAGACGCATCGGTTCTAAAAAAAGGACAGGATCTGGGTCATCTACTGCTGCTAACAATAAACCTTTTGCATCATAAGCGTTAGATGGGCACACGACCTTTATTCCTGGCAAATGTGTAAATAATGCTTCGACACTTTCCGAATGGATTTCTGGTGAGCGGACTCCTGCACCGTATGGAGCGCGAATCACCATGGGAATATGATATTGACCGAGTGTACGCATACGCATTCTTGTCACATGAGTCGCAATTTGTTCAAATGCTGGATAGATAAAACCGAGAAATTGAATTTCGACGACTGGTTTTAATCCCGCTAACGCCATCCCTACGGCTGTTCCGACGAACCCTGCTTCACTTAGTGGTGTATCGATGACTCTTTTTTCACCAAAAGTCTCCTGTAAACCATCTGTTGCTCTAAACACACCCCCATTGCGTCCAACGTCTTCACCCATAATAATCGTGTTTTGATCACTGTCTAGCATCGTCTTTAATCCATCCGTGATCGCTTGGATCATCGTCAACGACTGACTTGTTGCTTTCGTTTTTATTATTTCATTTGACATGACCATGATTATCGATTCCCCCCAATCAAGCCTAATTGTTCTTTTTGCCTTGATATCGTCCAAGTAGGTTCTCTAAAGACATGATCAAACATGTCATCTGTGTTAGCAGCAGGTGCATTTTCCATTTTCTCTACAGCTGCTTCTATCTCCTTACGTATATCAGATTGAATACTCTCTACCCACTCTTCACTCCAAAATCCGCGAAATTGTAAATGCTTTTTCAACCGAAGAAGAGGATCCTTCGCCTCTTTTTGACGATTGATTTCTTCTTGATCACGATATTTCGAAGGGTCATCTGCTGTTGTATGTGCCCCAAAACGAATAACAACTGCTTCAATAAGCGTTGGTCCCTGCCCTTTTCGCGCCCGTTCTAAAGCTTCTTTCACTGCATAATGGACAGCCAAAACATCCATACCATCTACCCGCACACCCGGTATCCCATAAGCAACAGCTTTCTGTGCAATCGTTTCGGAATTCATCTGTTTTTCAATAGGTAACGAAATAGCGTAACCATTATTTTGATTAAAGAAAACGACTGGTGCCTTAAATACACTTGCTATATTTAATCCCTCGTGAAAATCACCTTCAGAAGTAGCACCATCTCCAAAATAAGCAATAGCAGCGTTGTCAGTTCCTTTATAAACCTCCGCAATGGCAGCGCCTGTAGCATGTGGTAAATGGGTAGCAATTGGTATGGAAGCTGGCATAATTCGCTTTTCTTTTGATGGTAAACAACCTTCAATTCTACCATTCCAATGAAGGAGCATCCGATCTAAATCTGCACCAAATGTGAGAGAGGCACCGTGATCACGATAAGTAGGAAACATCCAATCATTTTCTGACAGCGCCAGTGCGCTTCCTACTTGTGCTCCTTCGTGCCCTGGAAAAGGCACATACGTACCAATTCTCCCTTGCCGCTGTAACGCAACCCCCTTCTGGTCATAGGTGCGTATACGCAACATGTGGTAATAAAATTCCTTTACTTTTTCCTCATTGAATTCTTCTTCATATGACTTGTTAACCCATTCCCCGTTCTCATCGATCATTTGATATAGTGGATAACTTTCCATAGTAACGCCTCCCATCATTTAAAATCCCATTTAGGTCTTACATTCCGAGAGAAAAAGTTGCTTCTATGTTGCTGTTCTTTCATCTGTCTTTGTAGACGATCTTGGGCGGCTTCTACTGTGTTCTTTCCAGTTGTAGCAGATTCTCGATATAATTGTAGTAAAGTATGATAAATCGTTCTTGTTTTTTGCAGTACTCGCTCTTTACTTGGTCCATATAATTCATCTGCAACTTGAATGAGCCCCCCAGCATTCACAATATAATCAGGAGCGTATAGGATACCCTTATCATGTAAAAGAGCGGCGTCAGAAGAATGTGCCAGTTGGTTATTAGCAGATCCGACAATGGCATGGACTCTTAATTCGCTGATGGTTCTTTCGTTTAACACTCCACCCATTGCACACGGAATGAAAATATCGGCCGATACGCGGTAAATTTCTAGATGATCAACTACTTGCACATTACCTCTTAACGTTTCTGCCTTTTCTACAAGTTCTGCTATTGCCTCTTGATTAATATCTGTAACAAACACATTACCACCAGCTTCAAGCAGTGTTTCTGCAATCTTCATCCCAACTTTGCCTAATCCTTGAATACTGTATGTGCGTCCTTCCAAAAGGTCTGTACCATGTAAATATTGATTAGTTGCCTGTATAGCATAAACAACCCCTTGAGCAGTAGGGATGGACGAATCTCCTCCACCTCCATATGCTTCAGGTATCCCATTAATGAATCGCGTTTCTTTTGAAGCATGGACAAAGTCCTCCATCGTTGTCCCCATATCTGTCCCTGTATAAAATCTACCATTCAATGAATCTACAAATTGACCAAAAGCACGAAATAAGGCAGGTGATTTATCCTTTTTCGGATCACCAATAATGACTGCCTTTCCTCCTCCAAAATCAACATCTGCTGCTGCACATTTTGCGGTCATGCCTTCAGCTAAACGTAAAGCGTCTTCTAAGGCGGCATCCATATTTTCATAAGGGTACATCCGCGTTCCACCAAGAGCTGGACCTAATGTGGTATTATGAATGGCTATAATTGCTCGTAAACCTGTACTCGGGTCATTACAAAAGACTACTTGTTCATGATTAGCCATCTTCTTAAAAATATCGTTTCCTACTTCTTGAGACTGATTAAGCTTTTCCATCCTTGCTCCCCCTTAATTGTTGGTAGCTAAAACTTTCTTCGCAATTACTTCTTTCGGAAGAACCGCTTGTTTGACTTCTCCTCTACCAATTAGTCCAAGTTCATTCATCACAATAACCTCCGTTACTAAAGAACGTTCAGTAATTGTCGTAACGGTCGCAGTTAAAGTCACTTTAGAATTTCCCCCAGATGGAGCAACATGTTGCATGTGGACAGCTGCCCCCATTCCCTCTTCATGATCCTCAAGAAACGGAAGAAGGATTTTTCTAGAAACCCACTCCATGTGATACACCATGGATGCAGTTGAATAGACGGGATGAACAACTTCTCCGTCGAACTGCGCAAACATATCCTTTGTGACATTAATTGTCATTACTTCTGATAGACCAATATGTAATCCATCCTTCATTGCTACACACCACCCTTCTTGTATGCGCTTTCATTGTAGTAACAAAAGAAAATTACCCCATGTTAAATTATTTACGCCGCACCACACTTCTGAATTTTCTTTATATTTCGGATATTACAACATTTACTATTTTTAGTCAACGGAAAACAGTTAACCAACATACCTCTTCATTTATTATTCGCCTTGTTTGACTTGAAAGAGCGAAATGAAATGAAGCTACAATATTTCTACCTCATACATAGTTTATGTGAAAAAAGGCTGAAAAAGACATACTCACTTTGTGCATTTAAACAAGTAAGGATAACGCAACAACAGGAAAAAGAAGAAGTAGATACTTGATCACCTTCAGTTATAGAGGAGGTATATAAGGTTTGCTGCCAGAACAAATATCAGTCAGCTCGAATGCGGGGATGAATTTAGCTATATAACTAAATGAATCTATAGGTGCGATCATGTGTGCACTATTTATGAATGAATAACCTAACTAAGTTAGTAAAAGGGATGGGAAATTACCATTGAATTCTCTATAATGGCACTTCCCTCATAAGATTTATTATGGTCGTCACTACAAGAGCACACCATACGGGAAACTTTATGAATCAAATAAACAAGCTGACTTGACTCACCAGTGTTACAATCAAACCTTTAAACGGGATTCTCTCATAATAATTAAACAAAGCTACTCTATGTAGGCTCTACTTAGAGTAGCTGATCTTTATTTAGAAACGCTTTTATCAATATGCATAAGGACGCCATCAAGCCCTTTTTTTATATGCTGTCTGATATATTCTTGTGCTCCTTTTTCATCACCGCTAAATAATAAGTCTATAATTCTTTCATGTTCTTCTACTAATGTAGGATAGAAGTTTTCCTTTACCATATTACTACGCATATAATGAATCTTTGCCCGAATCATTTCTAATAACTCTGTTAGCTGTTTATTCTTTGAGGCATAAATAATAATATCATGAAAGGCTTGGTCGAGCTTACCGAGTTCGATTATATCTTTCTTTTCATTTGCCTGATAACTAGCAACTAAATTCTTCTGTAACTTTTCTTTCTCATTCTCTGAAATATTATGAATAGCTAAGCTGATCGCAAGAGCTTCTAGACTTTCTCTACATTGGAAAAGATCCACTACATCTTGAACCGTCGGTGTATAAACCTTTACATAGCCATCATTATATACAAGAAGACCATCTTGAATAAGCATTCGAATCGCTTCTCTAACGGGTCCTCTACTTATGCCTAATTTACTTGCCGCTTTTGCTTCTACAATTCTCTCAGAAGGTTGATAAACCCCTTCAAGAATTTCGCTCTTAATTATATGATATGCCTGTTGATGCAGAGACTCAGGTTTAACGATACGCATAAATTGCAACCTCCATTACAAACTTCGCCAATTAATAAACTTTATTATAGCAGAATTTTATTTTAAAATTTTGATATTTGATAGCATGTGAGATAATTCTGCTGTATTTCAACAAAATTAAAAGCGCTCTAAAACTTAGAGCGCTATCATTACATCTTATTCATTTGCTGAATTATTTTTCATGTTTACCAGAACCACCGCAACAAGCACATGTTTCCGATCCTCCAAGGATCAGTTGGAAATACCCTTGACCTGCACAATAGATACAAACTTTAGATTCATTTTTTACTGCCATGTTGTTCATCTCCCTTGGAATAATTGAATTTTCTGATAATAACTAAATAATACAGAAAAATATCAAAAATGGAAAGGTTCAAAAAACAGTAAAAACCCTTTATGTAAACGCATACAAGCATTATTATCTTTCTTATGCTTTAAATTATGCAATATATCACGAGGTTACAAAAATAATTTATAAGCAGTGTATCCAAATTGATCTCCGGGATTAATGTCATCAATTAATGTTTTGTTGTTATGATTGAGGTTCTCCCATATATACTGAATCATGACTGAAGTTGGTTGATGATGAATAAGTTCCAGTGGATCCATAAATTGGACATCATCTAATTCTTTGTCTTCTATTACAATTGTCTGATTTGTATCAGCTTCCAAAAGAAAAATGACCATATTATCGCTAATTTCCCCTTTAATCACACCCGTACGAAGACCTATCATCTCTTTCACACGACAAGATAGCCCAGTTTCTTCCTTCACTTCTCTAATAATTGCCTCATCTGCTGTTTCATCTTGCTCTACAAAACCGGCAGGTAATGACCATTTTCCTTTTAAACCACCGTATTTCTTGTTTACAACTAACCATTCTTTACTTTCATTGATTAAAAGACCACTAACCCCAAGCCATACTTTACCTCTATCGGCTTTTCCCATTTTATCTCTCCTTAGATGAATTAATCTATAAAAAAAAGAGCAAACATATCGTTTGCCCTCTTATATTTAACGCATTAAAGAACGTTGAATTTACCTTTTTTCGCAACTAATGAAGCGCCACCGATCATTAATAATGCACGGTTATCAACCATCTTCTTCATAAATGAAGCCTTTTTACCAACCACTTTTTTACCAAATACAACACCAATCGCATCATCTTCACCTAAAGAACATACTGTACCTTTGTTATCAAAAGTAAATGTCCCTAGTTCTTTATTTTGAATAAGTGCAGCAATATTTTTTGCAACTAATTCACCTTGTTGCATAGCAATTTGTGCAGTTGGCGGATAAGGGCGATTAATTTCTTCATTAATCACTAATGAACTATCACCAATAACAAAGATATTGTCATGTCCAGGTGCTCTTAAGTTCTCATCCACTTTTATACGTCCACGCATGGCTTCGAATCCTGATTTTTCAATAATGGCATTCCCACGAATACCAGCAGCCCAGATTACAGTACCTGCTTTAATTTCTTCTACATCATCTTCGCCTTTTGCTACGATAATACCATCTGGTGTACCTTCTTTAATCGCTGTGCCAATACGGAATTGAACACCTTTCTTCTCAAGATGAGCAACAGCATATTCAACTAATTCAGGATCAAATCCTGGTAATACCATTGGAGCTGCCTCAACACATACAATCTTCACCTTTTCAAAAGGTACATCATATTCTTTGCATAATTCAGGAATACGGTTACCTAATTCACCAAGGAACTCGATACCTGTGAAACCAGCACCACCAACAACGATTGATAGGCGCGTATCATCTTTTACTTCTTCTGTATTATAAGTAGCAAATTGATACTCGATATGCTCACGAATTTGGCGCGCAGAATTGATATTAGAGATAGAGAAAGCGTATTCTTTCAATCCTTTAATACCAAATGTTTCAGATTCTCCACCTAGTGCAACTACTAGATAATCATATTCAAGCTCACCTTTTTCAAGTAGAACTTTCTTCTCATCTGTTTTAATTTCAACAGCAGTGCCTTTTACAAACTCAACTTTACCGTTGTCAATTACTTTACTTATATCATAACGTACACGGTCGTGATGTAATGTACCCGCAGATGCTTCATGTAACCAAGTTGTTTCATAATGGTAATCATTTTTATTCACAAGAATAATTTCAGCATCATTTGCTCCGATTTGTTTCTGCAAACGAGTTGCAGTCATTAATCCACCGTAACCTGCACCTAAAATAACGATTTTTGGCTTTTTCAAGTGTATCACTTCCACCTTTAATATATTTTATAGTACTTCTTATCTCCTATTTTTCATAAAATAAAAGATTGTGATATTCTTCACTAATACGGACAAAAAAATGTTCGAAAAATGTCACAAAAAATTAATAAATATATCTTCTATTACATAGTATTCCTTTTCTATCTTATTTTCAAGCTAAATTGACACTTTAAGAATTTTAAGATTTTTTAATTTGATAATGATTATCAATACTATAAAATCAACATTGGTACCGCTTTCACATTTTACCTTTCTAAAGGAAATTTAACCGTATTTTTCTAGTCAACGCTGATTTTTAAAAGATCATTTGATGGTACATCTTTTCCTTATGCAACACCAAATGATACAGAATAGTCTAATATTATGGTAAACTAATTAAAACACCATAAATATACTTAGGGGGAATCACTTTGACTGAACAGAAGATTTACGACATCACGATTATCGGCGGGGGTCCAACTGGGCTATTCACCGCTTTTTACGGTGGGATGAGACAAGCATCTGTTAACATTATTGAAAGCTTACCTCAACTAGGTGGACAGCTTTCTGCCCTTTATCCAGAAAAATATATCTACGATGTTGCAGGATTTCCGAAAATCCGCGCACAAGAGTTAATAGATAATCTTGTTGAACAGATGGACAAATTTGATCCGACTATATCTTTAGAACAATCTGTACAAACATTGGAAAAACTAGCAGATGGAACATTGAAAATTACGACAGATAAAGATGTCCACTTTTCAAAATCTGTCATTATTACTGCTGGTAACGGCGCATTCCAACCCCGTCGTTTAGAATTGGAAAGTGCGAAAGAATACGAAGGAAAAAACCTTCATTATTTTATTAACGACCTCAATCATTTTGCTGGAAAAAGAGTCGTTATATTTGGTGGAGGCGATTCAGCAGTGGACTGGGCTTTAATGCTTGAACCTATCGCAGATAAAGTTACAATCGTTCACCGCAGAGATAAATTCCGTGCACATGAACATAGTGTAGAAAACCTTGAAAATTCTAAAGTTGATATCAAAACACCATATATTCCAGCTGAATTAGTTGGTGATGAAAGCGGTGTAAGCCAAGTAATCCTTGAAAAAGTAGGCGAAGAAGAAAAAGAAGTTATCGACGTCGATGCCGTTATTGTTAACTATGGTTTTGTCTCTTCATTAGGTCCAATTAAAGAATGGGGCTTTGACATTCAGAAGAACTCTATCGTTGTAAATCAAAAGATGGAAACTAACATTGAAGGTGTTTATGCTGCTGGAGATATTTGTACTTACGATGGAAAAGTAAAATTAATTGCATGTGGATTTGGTGAAGCACCAGTCGCAGTTAGTCACGCTAAAACATATATTGACCCTAAAGCAAGAGTACAGCCTAAACATAGTACTTCAATGTTTTAAAAGAAAGGCCCGGATGTGATTCCGGGTTTTTTTACACCCTTAAACTGGAGGAAGTTTTGACCATTTTCACATAATACCTACCAACCACACTTCTGGTGGATTAAACATTGACTTTCTGACTTCAAATAAAAAAGACCTTCCCTTTATAAAGGAAAGATCTCTTCACTAAGATTAGCACTCTTCTGGCGTACCAACCTTTGTTGCGGTTCTAAAAGAAGATCCACAGCCGCAATTGGCAATCGCATTTGGGTTGTCGATAGTGAAACCGCCACCCATCATGGATTCTTTATAGTCTATTTTTGTCCCTTGTAGAATCGGTGCATCTTCTTTACTTACAACGATTTCAAGGCCATGTAATTCAAAAGGAATGTCGTCTTCTTCTACTTCTTGAGCAAAGCCCATTCCGTAAGATAATCCGCTACAGCCACCGCCCTTTACTGCTACACGTAATTTGGCGTTCTCTTCTTCATTTTGTTTCATCATTTCTTTAATGTGAAGGGCTGCCGCTTCTGTAATCTCAACAACTTGATTCATCATAATCCCTCCAAGTTTATATTATAGGCTTAGTATATACTTCTTTACAGTGTTTCACAAACTTACTGCCTTCATTAACGTACCTATACCTTATTATATGGCAACAAAAGAGTAAAGGAACATTATTCTTCATCTAAATGTTGATAAATGTTATAAACCAATTCCTCCGCATTTTCCCCATGAATGATGTCATTGTCAACTAAAGCGAATAATAAATGCCGGCACTTCCCACAATATCCTAAACAGCCATATTCAATGACATCTAAATCATAATCTTTTTTTAACTTTGCAAAGGCATGGTGAGAACCATTGGCCATATTTGTTATACAAAATTCTACAACAATCTTCCTCATAATATTAACTCCTTATTCGCTTCCTTTTCCTTCTTTTGAAGAAACTATAAATATCAGAATATTTTTACTCCGTCTTATCTGCATAAGTTTCCTTTTGTTTTCTGTTGTGATTTAGAGATAATTTCGTTATACTTTTTATGGGATTATGCAATATGGATGGTTATATTTATTTTTTTAAGATAATTTGGACACTTGTGTTTTTTCCATTGTATCAGATTATCTTCTTGTATGAGAACGGACAAAATAAAGGGGATATCAGCAAATGAAAAATCTTGTTATTCTTGGGGGAGGATACGGCGGAATGCGAGTGCTTGCTCGTCTTTTACCGAATCAACTGCCGGATGATGTTTCGATTACTCTCGTCGACCGGGTACCTTATCATTGTTTAAAAACAGAATACTATGCACTTGCCGCTGGAACGATTTCCGATCAACATGTACGTGTTGCTTTTCCAGAACACCCTCGCTTGAACATTCAATATGGAGATATTACAAAAATTGACACAAAAGAAAAGCTGGTCCATTTAAACGATCAACAACCCATTTCATATGACGATCTTATTGTTGGGCTTGGTTGTGAAGATAAATACCATAATGTTCCTGGGGCAGATGTATATACTCACAGTATTCAATCTATTGCCAAGTCACGAAAAACATATGAAACGCTGAATAATTTGCCTGCGGGTGCCATTGTTTCGATTGTTGGTGCTGGTCTCAGTGGTATCGAGTTAGCATCTGAACTAAATGAAAGCAGACCTGATTTAACGGTCAAGTTGTTTGATCGGGGGAATCGCATCTTATCTGCCTTCCCAGAGAGACTAAGTAAATATGTACAAAACTGGTTTAACTCTCGAAGCGTACAAGTCATTAACAACTCTAATATCACTAAAGTCGAAGAAGGCGCTCTATACAATCATGATGAGCGGATTGAAAGTGATGTCGTTGTATGGACTGCAGGTATTCAGCCGACACATGTTGTACGTGCGATGGATGTTGAAAAAGACAAACAGGGTAGAGTCGTATTAACCAAGTATCACAATATCCCTGATGACGAGCATGTATATGTAGTAGGTGACTGCGCAAGCCTTCCTCATGCACCAAGTGCGCAACTAGCTGAAGGACAAGCAGAACAAATTGTACAAGTCCTTTTAAAACGTTGGAAAAATGAAGAACTACCCGAAACCCTTCCTGTGATAAAACTAAAAGGAATCATGGGTTCACTAGGTAAAAAACATGGCTTTGGTTTAGTTGCCGAACGTCCAATTACAGGACGAGTAGCACGCCTTATTAAATCAGGCATTCTTTGGATGTATAAATATCATAACGGTTAATAAAACTCTTGGTTATCTACAGTTTAACAATGGAGGGGTAAAAAGTTGAGGGTGATACAATAAAAGAAGCATTACAGAAAGCATTACAAGGAATGAAAGCCCATCTCGATTGAGAAGGGCTTTTACTTTTAAACTCTTAATTCTTTAAATACAACTTAAAGTTTATTTTTAGAATAATAGTTATGTAGCATTATTTATCAATCTCAAATTAAATAATATAAAACTTATTTAAATAGATATATATTTTGTGCTTGGTGAATATAACCAAAATAATCGGAAGTAGATGATGAACCAAAACTAATTGTAGCAACCCTAGTATCTAGACCTGCTTCTGAATTAATTGTAGTTGAAGCATTGTTATAAAAATTACCTTCTGCTCTGTAATATAAAGTTTTACCTGAGTTCAATGCTTGTGCCTTAACTGAACCTCCAAAACCTTTAACCATACCATTATATGATTTATTAATTGTGATATCTACAATACTCTTTATTACAAATTGACCAGCGCTATTTTTGCAAAGTTCAGTCCATACATGCATAGTTGGTTTATAATTTGACTTCACATTAAGTGTTCTAGAAAATGCAGTTGCACCACTCGCACATGAACTAGCCATAGGCGTTATTAAACTTTTATTAGTTTTTCCTCCTAGATTTCTTAATTCTGAACTAGTAGTAGTACCTTTCTGTTCTGCGATTAATTCAGCTGCTTCTTCATTTGAATAATGCTTAATTGTAAATCCATCAACTTGAATTTCTTCCCCATCTTGTAATTTTTCAAAATCTACTTTTTCCAAATTAATTTCTTCCATGGTTGTTTCTTGACTTACATCACTTTCTGCATTCGCACTCGCATTACCTAATGGCGATAATAATAATGATAGTAACGCGGAACTTAAAACTAGTTTTTTTAGCATGGTGATTCCCCCTAATATTATTTCACAATAATTATACTAACATTACAAATGTAATAATTCAACCATTTTATAACATTAAAAGAATATATATCTAAGTATGTAAGTTTTTAACAAAATTAAAAAGAGTTGACATTATCAACTCTTCTCTTACTTTCCACATAAATTATTTTTCAATTACTTTGAATACACTAGAATAAACTTCATCTATTCTATCAGTTTGTAATTCGCTGTTTTCAACTGGATAACCAAATTTCCAAGAATCATATTCATTAGTATCCTGGTTATATATAAATCCAGAAATATATGTATCTGTATCATTTATTTTTGCTGCTTCTTCCTTATACGAAGCAGGATTTTCCATATCTCTAAACGGCACGGTGTTTGCTTTTGACCCTATAAAGAAGAATGGTAAGCTTTTTTCCTTATACATTTTAACAAACTTATTTTTAGAAGCTTCAGATAAGGAATCTTCCATAATAAACACCGCATCAAAATCAGGCTCTGAATTATAAATCTCCTCTAGAGTTATATTATGAAAACTTATATTCTCTTCTCTTATATTAGGAGATTCTCCCACAACACCTATATTTAAAGCTTTCCCTTCATATGGCACTTCTTCAACATTGTTGGTTTGACAAGCACTAAGAAAAATTAATATTATTATAAATAATGTAATAAACTTCTTATTTCTCAACAAGATAACCTCCTTAACTAATTACCCACAATAGCATACACTTAAAATAAATAAAATAAAAGGATTTTCCATTTTCTTTTATAATTCACTTATTTTGTAATAGGTAATCATTCACCCGAAATAAATTTACCATGAGTATATTTCATCTAGAAACTCGGATTATTTTACAATATAATAAACCAAAGCCCCCCTCGATTGAGAAGGGCTTTGGTTATTACTTAACTCTTAAACTCTCACCAACATAAATCGTGTAGTTATTATCTAGATCGTTCCAGTTTTTAATTTGCTTAATCGTGCTACCGTATTTTTTAGCTAGTTCAGATACAGTTTCACCTTTTTTCACAGTGTGATAGGTAGCACCAGAAGTAATATTTAATTTACTTCCTATTTGTAATGCATCCACATGAATGCCAGGATTAAGCTTTTTAAGATTATTAACAGTTGTGCCGTATTTTTAGGATAATGACCAAAGAGTATCACCTTTAACTACCGTATGACGATAACCTTTGCTCGGTTTAGACGTTTCCTTTTTTCTAAGGTTAAATGCTTTAACAAGTCCATTAACATGACCCCTTGCAACATCATCTATAAAAGAATCTTGTTTAAGTTTAGCAGCATCCCCACTATTATCAATAAACCCATTTTCGGTTAAAATTGCAGGCATATGCGATTCTCTAAGAACATGTAGGTTCTTTTGTTTTTGCCCACGGTCATTGAAACCTGTAGCTTTTATCACTTCGCTTATGAATAGCATCTTGAATGGCTAATGTGGTTTGTCCTACTCCTAGATAAACATAATCCTCATAACCTACACCGCCACCAGCATTAATATGTGGTAATACATATACATCGGCACCCCACGCATTTGCATCATCAGTTCGATAAGTTAATGAGCGAGTTTGGTCACCTGTACGGCTCATCTTAATTTGTACATCATCGTATTCTTCAAGATATTCTTTAATTTTCAAAGCCTTTTTTAATGTTAATAATTTTTCATACAGACTATTACCTACAGCGCCTGGATCAATGCCGCCATGTCCTGGATCAATATAAACTTTAACCATTTAATATAACACTCCTTTTTAATATTTTTGGATATAAAAAAGACTGCCTTTTTGGACAGCCTATAATTTATTTTCCTTTTCTAGCCAAGCCTTTTGTTGTTTAGCCTTTTTGGTAAATCCAAAATGATTCTTATAAATTGTATATAGGGTGATCCCTAATGCAATACCCGCCGTAAGAACAATGCCAAATGTTATTTTCTTCTGATTCATGTTTCTTATCATTGCTACTCATTTGTATACCTCCCTGTATAGTTTCGCAAATTCCTTCCTGGCTCGAGCTACTGGTCAATATCTTCTTCAAAAGCGACTTGTAAATGATGATCAAATGACAATGCTACTTCTGCCAATGTATTCAGACCAATGTTCATAACTTATAAGAATCTCTTCAGGTAAATCTTTTGAAAGTGTTTTTACTTGATCTTCCCTTAAATCAAGCTTAACTCTACTATTTTTACGAAATTGATCATAATGAAAATTGATAGCCACACGGATTAACCAACTCCGAATTTTAGGTGTTCTTATTGAATCATAATACTGAAGGAATTTATAAGCCGTTTCTTGTACAATATCTTCTGCATCTTCATGAGATATCTTCAATTTTCTTAAATATCGGTAAACAAAATTCAGTTCCTCATTTAAACTTTTTAAATCATCTGAATTATCCATTTCTCCCTCCTGCGATTATAAGGCGAATGAGAAAGAAAAAAGTATACAATTATCTTTGAATTTTAACAGTGACTTCATTTTTTAAATCTGTAAGGCGGGGTTATGAAACAACACTTTGTAAAGAATTATCATACCACTTATCAAATAATGAAAAGAAAATCTTAATAGTTAATAAAGATCCTAAGATCCAGTTGTACACAATCACTTTTTGAGAGATTCGATAATGATACCATAGATAATAATGGTAATATTAGAAATGACATTCAATCAATACAAAATTATAGATTTAGATTAAGATTAATAGATGGTAATGCATCAGATCTAATACATAAATTAACAAAAAATTCAAATAATTATTCCTTAAGACTTAACACTGTCTTTATGGAACGAAACGCTACTAACACACTTGAACAGCAATTATTACAAGCTATAAAGAAATGGAGACTAAAAGAACATTATGACTTGTCCTCCAACTTATTCATTTTATACAGTCTCTGCACTAATTGAATTATTTGGACTCCTCTAAGGCGGATATGTATTCTTTGTTAGGTCTTTCACTGTTAAGAGAATGTGAATAAATTTAACGGTTAATTTAAGTAGGTACAGTTAAATTGTCTGTGCCCTTTTTCATTAGAGGTTTTTCTGAAGATAATCAGAAAAGTGGGATTTGTTCGTTCATCTTTAATAATATCTCCTGAGTTAGCTGCGCAATGTAGATTGCGCGTACATTTTGAGCAATTTCATCAAATTAAATTTCTGCGGACATCTATAACCATTTCAACAGATAGCTGTGCATCAAAAACTACATACTCCCTCTGATATCATCGTTATTTTACTTATAAGTTTTTAAATCAATTTTTCTATACAGGTAACCAATGCTTTTGGTGGATAAGATTCAAGCATGCGACTATATCCGATAGCTACTTGATCACCACTAACAATCCCCTCTAGAAGAAGCGGTGATTCCATATGTAATAATACAATTTGGTATTTTGCTTGTAATTCATCCATATCTAAATGGATGTCTTTGGCATGGAAATTTCCATCTTCTGTTAAAATTTTTTCTTCTATATAAATATGTCCTACCTGTTCACTCTTTTTTTCACAAGATGATGTATACAGTTCCATAGTTTTTACAGCGATTTGAGGAATTTTTGTTTGAGATATCTCACTATAGCTTACTTTCACTTTATCGCCGTTCTTTATACCCTCTGGAAGCTGAGATGTTTTATATGATAGATAGTAGATAATGTCGTACTTTTCTTTTAAATGATTTACATCAAGATTAAGGTCTGCCTGTTGAAAATCTTCATCACCAATTAACATATGCTTATCTAATAGAAGATACCCTATTTGTGATTTTTCTCCATATTCAGAAGAAGCGGAGGACAAATCCATATAAACGAAAGAATTCAATCCCATAAGCAACAAAAACATGACAATAAAACCTTTCATTCCGTTTCTCCTTTTTTACTTTTTTTCTATCACTTTTAAAAATTAGACTCATTTAGCTTTCAAAAGTTTCAACTAATAAGGGTCATTTCATAAAATATCCTTTTATCAATAGGTATTCTCTTCATGACAAGATTAAGTATCACCACAGCATTCTCTTGCTATAATGGTTGTTTTTTTACATAAAAACCAAATTCTTTTATAATGATATGAATTTTTACAAAAATAACAGTTTTCTTACTTTTTTACTTTCTATTTTCTTATATAGACTTGCCCTTTATAATGGCAAAGAAGCGCTTACAAAATAGTTAGGTTATATTCAAAATATTTCCTAAATAGAAAGAAGGGAGAAAATATAAATGAAGAAAAAGAGAAAAGGTTACTTGCAGCGTTCATTAGATAGTGTTGAAACAATTGGTAACAAATTGCCTCATCCCGTCACTTTATTCGCGATATTGTCATTAATTGTTTTGCTATTATCTGCTGGTCTATCACAACTAGGAATTAGTGTAGAGCATCCGGGCGAAGAAGGAAAAATGGTTGAAATTACCAACCTTTTAAGTGCAGAAGGTATCCAATATATATTTTCTAGTATGACAGATAACTTTATTGGGTTTGCCCCTCTGGGTGTCGTTTTAGTGACGATGTTAGGGATAGGTATTGCTGAGCGCTCGGGACTCATTAGTGCCTTATTACGTGGGTTTGTCTTATCAGTACCTAAGCGATTTATTACACTAGGATTAGTGTTCGCAGGAATCATGTCTAGTGTCGCTTCCGATGCAGGGTATGTTGTATTACCGCCACTTGGTGCACTTCTTTTTGCAGCAGTAGGTAGACATCCATTGGCAGGATTAGCTGCAGCCTTTGCCGGGGTATCAGGAGGATTTAGTGCAAACCTTTTACTTTCAGGTACAGATGCATTATTAGGGGAGCTAACCATTGCAGGTGCTGCAATTATAGATCCTGTCTATGCAGAAGGTATGAGCATTGCCATGAATTATTGGTTCATTATTGTTTCTGTGTTTTTATTGACAGTTATAGGAGCATGGGTAACAGAAAAAATTGTTGAGCCACGACTTGGGGAATATAAAGGCGACTACAGGGAAAAAGTTGAAAAGTTAACAGCTATCGAAAAGAAGGGGTTAATCTGGTCAAGTGTTTCAATTGTAGTAGGAGTTATTTTAGCAGCATTACTCGTTTTACCAGAAGGTGCTCCAATGCGTGGTACTGGTGACCAACCAATTATCTCCTCTCCATTCATGAGTTCTTTAGTACCAATCATTGCCATTCTTTTCTTTATTCCAGGTTTAGTATATGGCATGGTTACTAGAGAGATTAAAAATGACAAAGATGTGGCAAATCAACTCTCTGATACAATGGCGTCAATGGGAATGTTTATTGTACTAGCTTTTACAGCGGGACAATTTGTCGCTTACTTTAATGAATCTAATATAGGATTAGTTCTAGGGGTTTATGGTGCTGAATTCTTACAAAACATTAACCTCACAGGCATTCCATTAATTATCGTCTTTATTCTTATTGCTGCATTTATTAACATATTTATCGGCAGTGCTTCTGCAAAGTGGGCAATGATGGCTCCGGTATTTGTTCCAATTATGATGCAATTAGGTTATTCACCTGAACTTACTCAGATGGCCTATAGAATTGCAGATTCATCAACAAATATCATTTCTCCGTTGATGACGTATTTTGCCATTATTATTGCTTTTGCACAGAAATATGATAAAAAGATGGGAATTGGTACCCTTGTATCAACAATGATTCCTTATTCAATGTTCTTCTTAGTCGGATGGACACTTATGTTGATTGTGTGGATGTTACTTGGTATAGAGCTTGGACCAGGTGCACCGATTATGTATGAATAAATGCTTTTTTAACAAAAAATGCAACCTCTATCTCATTCATCTGAGGTCAGAGGTTGCATTTTTTTCACTTACACCGCTGTAAATCCGTATTTCTCCATCTCCGCATAAATCACTTTCAACCTAGGATTACCTTCTCCAACAATTTGATCTTTGATTTTAACTACGGGATAAAACATATCTTCTTCAATTACACGAGAGGCGAAAGCTTTTTTTTCTTCATCTAATGGTGGGTTGAATATATCGACATATGATACTTTAAATTTTTGGTTTTCAAACTTTCTTGCCAGTGCCGCTTCAAGCCATTCGTATGTCTCTTTAGATGACGGTAAATTCACACAGCTTGCACATAGAACATCTGCTCCATATACAATAATCTCTAATTGGTCAGCCATGAAATGCTTCCCCCTTTTTCAATAAAAAAAATAATTTCACTCTTCATTCTATTTTACAATATAGTATAATAAGAGACATAAGTAAATGTTTCCTTATCATAGATTTTTATGGTTATCTTGATTATAATATAGATATGAAAGGAGTCGATTTTAAATGGCAGAACAAGCAGAAATGACAGGTCAAGTCCAAGAAGTACTAGATAAATTAAGACCGTTCCTTCTTCGTGATGGAGGAGATTGTGAATTAGTAGATGTAGAAGACGGGATTGTAAAATTACGTCTTTTAGGCGCATGTGGTAGTTGCCCAAGTTCTACAATTACTCTTAAAGCAGGTATTGAACGTGCTCTTTTAGAAGAAGTTCCTGGTGTTGTGGAAGTAGAACAAGTTTTCTAATGCCTACTTAATTAAAAAAGCGATGTCACATGACATCGCTTTTTATTTTTGAACTATTTTCTTTATAAATACGACTACCGATTAAATCCATTTGCAATGGAACTACTTTCATTCCATGTAAACCTGCACTCAAGAGCGTTGCCAGTTTTTGTCCTTCCCCATCACGTGCTAAGCATAATATAGTCGGTCCTGCGCCACTTAGTGCTACACCGAGTGCTCCATTCGCCATTGCAACTTTTTCTACTCCTTCAAGCTCTGGTACAATTTCTTTACGATAAGGTTGATGATAAAGATCTTTCATCATCATTTTACCTGCTTGTTCATAATCCCCACTAATAAGTGAAGCAATAAATACATTGCCAATTGCCCCTGCGTGAACAGCCTGTTTATAAGAAAGTTCCGTTGGCAATACTTGGCGCGATTTCTTCGTTAATAATTCAGATGTTGGGATACAAACGACAAAATCAACTTGAAGGTGGTAGAGTGATAAAGCGTCTACACCATCATCTGCTTGACTACCGATTAGCAATCCTCCAAGTAGGGAAGCACCGACATTATCGGGATGTCCTTCTATTTCAGTTGCCCATTCGAGCTTTTGTTGTTTTGTTAATCGTAAATCACATAATGTATCAGCAAGTTCGATTCCAGCCACAATCGCTGCCGCACTTGAACCTAACCCTCTAGCAATGGGGATATCACTGCTCACCGTTAATCGACAAGGTGGGCAATCCTGATTGTATTTCTTCGCTGTTTGCATAGCCACTTGAATAATGTAATTCTGCTCATCTGTTGGAAATGTCATCAATCCTTCTGAAAGAGGAATGACTTCCCATTGATCATGGGTTGTTACCTCAAGTCGCAAATACAAATTGAGGGCCAAACCAATGGAATCAAAGCCTGGCCCTAAATTTGCTGTACTAGCAGGTACTTCAATGACTAGCACTTCACCTGCCATCATACGTGGACAACTCCCTTTATATGCGCTGCCACAGCTTGCTCATCATTTGGCAATTTCACAGGTTGAACAGGACTCGCATCAATCGCCGTATTCGGATCTTTCAATCCATTTCCAGTTAAAACTGCTACTACTTTTGTTTGATGCTTAATTTCTCCATTACGTAATTGCTTATATACACCTGCAAGAGAGGCACATGATGCCGGTTCAGCAAAAATCCCCTCTGATGAAGCTAATTTTCTATACATACAAAGAATCTCTTCGTCACTGACTTCATCAATTTTCCCTTGCGATTCTTTCGCTGCATTCACAGCTAAATCCCAGCTTGCTGGATTACCGATACGGATAGCTGTAGCAACTGTTTCAGGGTTTTCAAAAACACGATTATGAACAATAGCTGCTGCACCCTCTGCTTCAAATCCATGCATTTTTGGTAGGCCTGTTTGTTTAGCTTGATGATATTCTTTAAACCCTTTCCAGTAAGCGCTAATATTGCCCGCGTTTCCAACTGGTAAGGCAAGAATATCTGGCGCCATCCCACCTAACTGATCACAAATTTCAAATGCTGCTGTTTTTTGTCCCTCAAGACGATAAGGGTTTACAGAGTTTACCAATGTAACGGCTTCTGTTTCACTAATTTTTCTAACCATTGATAAAGCTTGATCAAAATTCCCTTCAATTGAAACCACTTCTGCCCCGTACATGACTGCCTGTGCTAATTTTCCCATAGCGATTTTTCCTTCAGGAATCACGACAATACATCTTAGACCAGATCTCGCTGCATAGGCTGCTGCAGCTGCTGAAGTATTACCTGTAGATGCACAAATAATTGCTTCACTTCCAGCTTCTTTCGCTTTAGCTACAGCCATAACCATACCGCGGTCTTTAAATGAACCTGTTGGGTTTGCTCCTTCTGTTTTCACATATAAATCAATTCCCCAATCTCTTGAAAGGTTATCTAACCGAATTAAAGGAGTGTTGCCTTCATTTAGTGTAAGCATCGGAGTATTTTCAGTTATTGGTAAAAAATCTTTATATGATTGTAATAAGCCTTCCCATCTCATCGTTTGGCTCCTCCTTCTACACGATACGAACTTTTAATCTCTTTTACTGCCTCTAAGTCTCTTAAATGAAGCATAATATTTTCATAGTCTTCTAACGATGCTTGGTGTGTAACCACTACAATTTCAGCTAGTTCTTTCTCTTTGACAGGTACTTGTAGAATCTTCTCGAAACTCACACCTCTTTGCGAGAAAATATTTGTGATATTAGCGAAAACACCGACTTCATCACTTACATGTAAGCGCAGGAAGTATTTGGCGAAAATTTCATTATCGTTTTTTAATTTCTTCTCAAACTGTGGAACTGCCGCACTTCTTCCATTAACTCCTAATCTCATATTCTTCATGACTGCAACCAAGTCTGAAACAACAGCTGTTGCTGTAGGTAAGCTTCCCGCTCCTGGACCATAAAACATTGTTTCACCCACTGCCTCACCATACACATATACGGCGTTATATTCATCTTGCACACCCGCAAGTGGATGGGTTTCTGCTAACATCGTCGGTTGTACACTCACTTCTACTTTTTCGCCTTCTCGGTGAGCGATCCCAATTAATTTCATTGAATAGCCGAGTTGCTTCGCATATTGTAAATCTTCTTCCGTGATTTCCGTAATCCCGTTAACCTTCACATCATCTAAATCAATATTCATAGAGAAGCCTAATGTTGATAGAATGGCCATTTTTCTAGCTGCATCTAATCCTTCTACATCAGCAGTAGGGTCACTTTCTGCATAACCAAGTGCTTGTGCCTCTTTTAGAACCTCTTCGTAAGCACTGCCCTCTTTACTCATTTTTGTCAAAATAAAGTTTGTCGTGCCGTTAACAATGCCCATCATTTTCGTAATGCGGTCAGATGCTAAACCATCTACTAGCCCTCTTAAAATAGGAATACCACCAGCTACACTTGCTTCATAAAATAAGTCACATTGATTTTCCGAAGCAGCTTGTAATAATTCCGGCCCATAAACCGCCATTAAATCCTTATTAGCTGTCACAATATGCTTATGATGATTGATTGCTTCTTGGAGATAATCCTTCGTTTTCTCCAGTCCACCCATCACTTCGATGACTACATCTATATTATCGTTCTTTAAGATATCATCAGGGTTCGCTGTAAGTAGCTCTGGGTTTATTTCTACCTCTCGCTTTTTATCTAACTCTCTCACCAGAATTTTACTCACCTTTACCGGGCATCCAATTTGATGCATAAGCTTATCCTGGTTTCTTTCAATGATTTTTACTACACCTGAACCTACTGTGCCCAAACCTAATAAACCGATCGAGATTGCTTCCATTTCCGTTCCCCCTCAGATTGTTCTTATAGAAAGTACATTTGTATTTGTATAGTAGACATTATAGACCTGTTTCTTGTCTTTGACAATAGGAGAAAGTAGTTTTTTCTATTTTTCTATTAACGCTTTATCTTATAAATTTATAGCATCCGACTCTTGAAAATAAAAAAAGACATTTTCATAAAAACTGAAAATGTCTTCATCGCTTATTCTTTATTTTTTTTCACAAAACTAACTATACATTCAATAAGTGCCACGATAATGAGGGATATACCAAATAAAGGCATCAGTATACCTAAAAGGACCATTAACATTATAAAACCAATGGATATCCCTTTAAAATTTTTCGGTGGTGCAGAAAACTTGTCTTTTTTCTTCCGCGAAAGCCATGTTTTAAAACCCCAAAAAATAACAAAAAGAAAAGCAAGACAAACTACTAAGTTTAAAACCTTATTTGGCCAGCCAAATAAATGTCCTTCATGTAATGGAATCCCCCATGTAAACCATTTTTGTAAAAGATTATAATCCTCATAATTAACAGCGGCGATATATTCACCAGAATATTGGTCAAAGTAAGTAGTCATTTCTTCTGACGGACTCACATCCAAACCCGTCACACCGGAATTACTTCCTTTAGAAACAATATAAACACCGTCATCAGCAGAAGGGTAAACAATAGAATAAGGTTTACTAATATTTTCACTTTCCACTTCATCTATTAGTTGCCCTACTGAAATCATAAACTCATTATGTTCGATCTGACCTGATCCTCCGTGATGATGGGCATGAGGATCATCAGATGCTGGGGTTTCCTCTTGCCTTGTCGCCCATGGGATCTCATTAATATCAGATGTTGGTGGATTTAATTCCAGTTCAGGTGCATTATTACTGGCAGTTGTATAAATTATATTCCCCATAACCGCAGACCACGGTAAGCCCGTGAAAATAATAACTACCATTGGAATGGTAATGATTACACCTATAAGCGCATGTAATTTTTTATTACGAAAGTTCTTAGAACCATTTGCTTTTCTCGTTAAGATCTTCCCTTTAAAAGTCATATACAACCCACTGATTAGTAGAAAGATGGCCCAACAGGCCGCTAGTTCAACTAAATAATTGACCGGTGTTCCTCCTACAAATAGGGAGCTATGTATGCTACGCATCACATTTGAGTATGTATTAGCTGCATCCTGACTCCCAACAATTTGGTTTTGTTCATCAAGGAAAACATACTTTTGTTCCCCAGCCTCATCTGTTAAAGTTAAACGAGTATTATATGGCTCCTCCATGATACTAATCTTTGTAACAGCAAAGCCATGAAAGTCTTTTTCAACTTTCTCCATTCCTTCGTCTATTGTTAATTGTTCACTGTTTTCACTATCTCCAAAGAATAAATCATCATATAATTGATTTTCGACTTCTGGAAAAAACAAATAACCAATTCCTGAAAGAGTTAATGTAATAAGTAAGGGAGCAATAAAAATCCCCGCAAAAAAATGCCATCTCCAAAAACGATTATAAAATCCCTTTTTCATCTTGTATTCTCCTACTCTATAATCATAAAATTAGTTCGAATGACAACAGCCACCAGACATTTGCTTCACAATTTCTTTTATCGCTTCTTCAAACGGTAAGATTTCTCCGCCAAACCCTTGTTGGAATTGTTTGGCATGTTTATAAGAATTGAAACAAATCACTTGAGGGTGGCAGCAATTTAAATCAAGGTCAGCATTAATTAAATACAATGCTGCTTTTGCGCTCATCGTCGTATCTTTTAAGAAGTCTCTACAAATAATTTGTGTCACATCTTCCTTAATATCTTCATAACGTAATAATCCACAATGAGGACAACATGTTTGCTCAATCACATCATTCTCTCTGATGATTTGCACTGATAATCTTGCTTGCAATGGTTTCAAACAATAAGTACATTGGTTCTCTTTCGTTATATTTCTTGGAATGAGTGCAATCCCGTTAGATGTTTTAATGATTTTATCCTGTTTCAATAATGGCTTTATATCTCGATAAACCGTCATTTCTGATACGCCTAGTCTCTTACTAATTGTCGAAACTTTTAATGATCCTTCTTTCTCTAGCCAATCTATCATTTTTTCTCTTCTTTCAATTGGCAACATGAAATCCCTCCTCAAAAATATTTATGTTAGTAAAAGTGAATTCATAACGAATAATAACATAAAATCACATGTTTTTATTCGTTACTCTAAACAATTACTAAAAGGTTTGCTATCTATACACACTCTCTTCATATATATTGGTTTTTTTTCACATTTCAAAAAACACCATGATGAAAAAGAAATGTACTTGTGGATTATTTTTAAGGAGCATAAAGATAAATGAAATGTCAAAAACCCGTGTGCTATAACGCCCACGGGTTTTAACCTACTCGTTTAATTTACAAAGATGGTTTATTGTTTTACTGGTGTAAGTGGAGTCCCATCTGAAAATACTCGGTCAATGTTCTGTACGCATAATTCCATCATTTTATATCTTGTTTCAGTTGTTGCACTTCCAATATGAGGCAATGCGACTACTTGTTTTAATTGCAATAGAGGATGATCTCCTGAGATTGGTTCTTCTGCGAACACATCTAATCCAGCTCCCGCAATTTCACCCTCTACTAAGGCAGAGTAGAGGTCATCTTCATTGACTACTGGTCCACGTGAGGCATTAACAAAAATAGCTGAAGGTTTCATTTGCTGAAAGACTTCTTTTGTGAAAAGATTTCTTGTTTCATTTGTTAAAGGCGTTAAGCAGACGATAAAATCAGATTGACTGACAAGTTCTTCGAATGAAACATACTGGGCATGAAGCTCTTCTTCCGCTCTCTTTTTCCTAGTTCGATTATAATAAAGGATATGCATATCAAATCCTTTTGCACGTTTAGCAACCACCTCACCAATACTCCCCATGCCAACAATTCCAATGGTTTTTCTATGGACGTCATGTCCAGCTAATAGCAGTGGACTCCAGCTTTTCCACTGATTATTTTTCACATATTCTGCCGCTTCAATCATTCTCCTTGCCGTAGCTAATAATAATGAAAAAGTCAGATCAGCTGTTGATTCTGTTAGGACATCAGGTGTATTAGTGATTGTTACATTCGCGCGCTCTGCCGCTTGTATATCTATGTTGTCATAACCAACGGCCATATTGGCCACAACCTTTAATTTCGGGGCATGTTGAAATAATTCTTCATCTACTTTTTCTGATAACATTGTCATTAAGCCTTCTGCATCTTTCACCTTTTCGAGTAACACATGACGAGGGATTACTACATCCTCCTTGTCCCACATCTCAACATCGTATTTTGCTTGTAATGGCTCAATGACCTCATTTGGAAGTTTCCTTGTAATAAACAATTTCTTACCCATTCTCTCACCACTTCCCATTTTCTTTTCATTATAGGCAAATTTTTCATTTGGTGGAAGTGATTTTGCTTGGTGAGAAAGCACGATCCAGCTTGAACTTGGCTCGTGCTTATAAAATGGTTGATCTTTAGCTTCAGGTGAAGACTCATCTTAATTTATTGCTACATTATTGGAATGAATTGCCTGATGAAGGGTACATATATAAATTTATTTATTTCGATTCCAACCATTCAGGCATAGGAATATACCATTGTTTAGACACTTCCTGATGGTTTACGATTTCAAAAAAACGCGATATGAATTGTTCATATTCTGGCGATTGGTGCAAATACTTTTCTAATTTTTCCTTCAGAATATTTCGTTCTTGTTCTGTTTGTGCACCGTAATAGCTTTCGATGCATTCAAAATAATGAAGTGGGAACATCATTCTCGCATAATATAAACGCCATGAAAAACTTGACAATGGACTGATCGATTCATATTCTTCAACAAACTTTCTTACATCTGGTTGATAGGTTTTTATATTCTTGAAGTACTTCTCTCTCGTCCATTCGGCTAAATCTCTTGTGGCATGGTCAAATACCCAATCAAAAGGGTTTTTCACATAATATTGTTCTCCCCATGTACGATTAGAAAATCTTTCATGGCAGACAGTGCCAGTATCAGTCATCATCGGTTCATCATCAAATTCCGTATCAACAATATATTGAATCGCATTTTCAGCCATTCCCATGTAATAAGGAAATGATTCTAAAAATAGGCGGTCAAATTCACTTTCTCCATCAAATTGAAATACCATATCATTCCATACCTTTTCCATTTGATCGAGTCTTGTTTCCCACAGTGTTTTCCATTGACCGATTCGACTTGTTTGTTCCACTGCAAAATTAACCGTTCTCCCTCGAAAGTGGAATTTTGCCAACTTCCTGCCGAAATGTCCTTCTTTTCTTGGCTGTAAACGTTGATTACTTAAAACTGCATATCTCGCTTCCTCCCACTCAGTATAAGGCTTTCCTTCTGTTGTTTTTTTAAATCCAGCAATATTCTTATCCCCACTCATTCTTAAATGCTCTGCAATTTGATCCAGTTCAGTGAGCGCCTCTTCTTTTAAATGATTAGCAGGGACTAATATATACACTTCATTTTGTGATTTACAAGCATTATAATGATCAAACCGAAACTCTTCTTCCGCCTGAATATTATATTTTTCCTTGAGTAAACGTCTTAACATTCGTCATAACCCCCTTTTAATCAAGCTAAATAGATGCATTTTATTCAAATATATGAAAAAATAGCTAAAACTTGTTGATTTATTTTTAGGGGATATGATGGTTTGAAAGTTCGCAAGCTATCATTACTATCATATAGTAGTAAAGAGCAGCATAAAGCGAATAAAATTATAGAAAAAGGTGAACTCATGAGTGAAGAAAAAGCAATTACTTTAACAGAGAAAACAGCAAGAAAATGGCTCAAAGAACGAGGAGTAGAGATTGTTGATATTGCTGAGTTAGTGTATTTTCTTCAAGAGAAATATCATCAAAACTTGAAAATAGAAACATGTATCGACAATGTAGAAAGAGTATTATCCAAACGGGAAGTACAAAACGCCATTCTCACCGGTATTCAATTAGATATGCTTGCAGAAGAAAAGAAATTAATGGAACCACTGCAATCCATTATTGAAACAGATGAAGGATTATATGGTGTTGACGAAGTTTTAGCGCTATCAATTGTAAATGTGTATGGTTCAATCGGAATGACCAATTTTGGTTATGTAGATAAATTAAAACCCGGTATCTTAGGTCCATTAAATGATAAAAACTCTGAAAGATGCCATACTTTTTTAGATGATATTGTTGGTGCCATTGCTGCTGCGGCTTCTAGTCGCCTTGCCCACCGTGCGCATCATGTGGAATAGATAGAAGAAAAATAGTAGGACATCACTTTATAGTGAGCCTGCTATTTTTATTTTACTCTCCTTTATATTACTGTAGAGTTTTAGATAAATTTGTTGTTATAAAAAGCGTTCATGTTCACTCGCATGACTGTCTATAATCGTCTTCTGCATCAACATCTATTCCAACAATATAAAAAACAGCAAGTACATCTTTCGTACTGCTGTTCTTCATTTCTTATAAGTATTCCCACTGATTTAGTGTATCTACAACAAAGGTTGGTTGCTTGTCGTAGCCTTTTAAAAGTTCCTTCGTTGTTACGCCTGTATGAACCAATAATGTGTCTAGACCAGCATTCATTCCTGCCTTGATATCTGTATCATAGTTATCTCCAACCATCAATGTATGAGCTTTATCTGTGCCTAAAACTTTTAACGCTTGCTCCATAATGATCGCTTCTGGCTTGCCAATAAAAGTTGGGATAGTTTGCGTCGATACACTAATGACTGAGGTTAATGAGCCATTGCCAGGTAAAAGTCCTCTTTCAGTTGGAATGGCAATATCACCGTTTGTAGAGATAAAGGTAGCTCCATTTCTTACAGCCAAACAAGCTGTTGCAAGTTTCTCGTAGTTGATGTCACGATCGATTCCTGAAACAACATAATCGGCGTGCTCACCTGCAAAGTGAAAGCCCTTTTCTTCTAATGCCTGTCTAATCCCTTCTTCTCCGATCACAAATATAGACGCTTCGGGACTTCTTTGAAAAATATAATTCGCCGTTGCCATACTAGTTGTAAATACTTTATCTTCAGTCGCCTCAATGCCAAAATTTTGAAGTTTTTCAGCAACTTGTTTTGGGGTTCTAGATGAATTGTTTGTGACAAAAAGGTAGGGAATGCCTCTTTCTTTTAACCCTTGAATAAAGGAAACGGCTTCATGAATTAATTGTTTTCCTTTGTACATCGTCCCATCTAAATCAATTAAATAACCTTTATATTTTGTCATTTACTTTCCCCCTAATTTCTAAAAGCTGATACAGGACCAAGTTCTTTCATTAAATAGTCTCTAACAGCTGTAGGGAATTTTTTTAATTGAGCTAATTCTAATTGGAAGCTCTTGTTTAATTCATCATGTTGAATGCCTGTATAACTTTGCACTAATGGCTTACGGTAAGCAATAACCTTTTTATAGCTGATAGCCATTTCATGGTCAATGACTTTTTCATCTTCCAGAATATCAATAATATCTTCATAACTACCTGGGTCTCTCATAATAAAGCCATCAATCATTGAATTACCTACATCTAAGACCGCCTCAATAACCATATGGCTCAGTCTTTCAAGCGCAAGTTTCTCTATATCCGAATGAAGTGCTGTATGTTTCCCTAATAGTGATAGTTGTTTTTCCAAATAAACGAGGATTTCCTCAATTTTTTCTCGATCAACAAAATACATGTCCCTCACCTTTCTCATCCCATACTTCCTATCTATTGTATCTCATTCATAACAATGAAGAAAGTTCTCCCTTATGTGAGTATAAAATCAATTTCCTGTCTGCTAAGATTTTGTTATGATAAATGTAGCATGGATAGTTAGAAAGGGGTCTATACGTTAAATGACCGAAAGATTCTTTTTATATGATGATTTAGAAGATACAAAAACACGCTTTGTTAGTTTTATGGGTGAAAATCAACGCTTTGATTTAGCGCTTGTTCGTTCAGATCGGTATTATGGAAAACAACTTGTTCTTGATATTCAAGGAAGTCGTTTTGCTATTATTGGTACCGATGACCTTGAAGAAGAGGGTTATTTAGAACATGCTTTTCAATTGGAGAGCGAAGATGCAGAAGAGTTAAGAGCCTTTTTATATGAGGTCATTTAACCGATTGGATAATATTGATTGCTCCTGCAAATAGTATAAATGGGAGCGTAGCAGGCTCTCATTTTTTCTCATATTATTAGGAGTGATATCAATGGATCAAAAAAAGAATTACTCGGATTTTGACAATGTTGAATCACAAAAGGAAAACCTCGCAGTGGAAGATTTACCTGAGGGCCCGTATGGTGCACCAAGAGGGAAGCATACACCTGTTGAGAACAAAAGTTCAGAGTGGGAAGAAGGTCAACACCAATCTAGTGCATTTGTTTATGAAAATCGGGAACTTCATGCTGACATTCCTAGAGAAATGCCTGGAGCACACGATCCCCATTCAGAAGCTTCAGATGAGTAATTTTAACAGAAAAAAAGCTGGACGAATAATTCGTTCAGCTTTTTCTATTGCTTCACTCTTTTTACAACGAAATAAGGACAACCAAAATTACAATATTCGTATAAATACTCTGTCAAAGTGCTAATTTTCGTATCATACGTCGCTTTTTGATTCTGATCGTCAAAAAAACCTCTAAGTCTTAGTTGGCCGTATCCCCAGTCACCTACAATATAATCATAACGATTTAATATTTCACTATATCGACCCCGAAAAGCTTCTTCATTAAATCCGTCTCTAATATCTTCAATTACTTCATAACATGCGTTTTGTATACAAACCAATTGATCTCACCTCTTTTTCATTGGCTCACTAATTAAATTATAAAGAAAGTTAACGTCTATGTACAATAGTCCTATTTTAAATTATAACTGATTCACCATCAATTACTAAGGAAAAAAACGAAAGAATCGGAAAAGATATTGTTAAGGGGGTGTTTCTGATGAAAAAAATGATAATGTTCATCGGGATATCCAGTATGGTTGCTCTCACTGGATGTCAAGCAGCCGATCATTCCGCTAAAGGTGATATTTATCCCGAAAGTGGCAATACGGTTAATGTGAATGATCAGCGAACAGATATTTACAATACTAGTCAGCAAAGTAGTGAAGATTTCGGATACGTTCGTCATCAAAAAAGTCCTATTTATGGAGAAAAGGTATCCAATGAACATTATGCTGCCATTAATCGTGAAAAAGTGGCTGATATTATCGGAAAATATTGTACTGAACTTCCAAATGTGGATGATGTGTCTACATTAGTGACAGACAATGAAGTGTTAATTGTTTATAATACGGATTCAGATAATCGTGAATCAACTGCTACACAAGTAGAAAAAATGGCAGAATCAGTTGTTCCCGGATGGTTTGATATTTATACGACTGACAATACCAATCTCCGCAAAGAAATAGAAAGTTATTCTACGATGGATGCAGATAGTGAGCACACCCATTATGGTATTGATCAATTAACGAGCCAAATGAAAAAAGCCGATATTAACAAGTCTGAAAAGATGTCAAATAAGTAACGCTGTGAAATATCAAAAGAGGATTAGCTCCTTTAGCTAATCCCCTTTCTTGTGTTTACGCTTCTTTCGCGTCTACTTCACCCATTTGTTGTCTTTGCTTAGCTGCTGCATTTACTTGTTCATCTGCATGATAGGAAGAACGAACCATTGGACCTGCTTCACAATGGCTAAACCCTTTGGACATTGCAATTTCCCTTAATTCATTAAACTCATCTGGATGATAATATTTTACAACTTTTATATGTTTTTTAGATGGTTGTAGATATTGACCAATCGTCATAATATCTACGTCATGCGCTCGCAAATCATCCATCGTTTGAATGATTTCTTCTTTTGTTTCCCCTAGCCCCACCATTAAACTTGATTTGGTTGGAATTTCAGGTTGCATTTCTTTAGAACGTTGTAAAAATTCAAGTGATCGTTTATATGTAGCACGCGCTCTTACTCTTGGCGTCAGTCTTTCTACTGTTTCAATATTATGGTTTAAGATATCTGGTTTTGCATCCATTACTGTTTTAAGATTTTCATATACCCCGCCCATATCAGAAGGTAAAACCTCTACAGTTGTAAATGGACTTTTTCTTCTAATGGCACGAATCGTTTCCGCTAAAATAGCTGATCCACCATCTTTTAAATCATCTCGCGCAACCACTGTAATAACTGCATGTTTTAAATTCATTAAAGCGACAGAATCAGCTACGCGTTCTGGTTCTTCCCAATCAAGCTCAGTTGGCAGTCCTGTTTTGACCGCACAAAAACGACAGGCTCTTGTACAAACAGAACCTAAGATCATAAATGTTGCTGTCCTTCTTACCGCCCAACATTCATGAATATTTGGGCATTTTGCCTCTTCACATACAGTATGAAGATTCTTTTCTCTCATCATTTTCTTTAATCCGGTGTAGTTTTTATTAGTGTTTAACTTTATTTTCAACCAATCCGGCTTACGTAAATGTTCATCTTTCTTAGTCGTCATTCTTCTTCACTCCATCCCAGAATTTCAAAAAGACGCTTTTTTTTATCATCATTTTTATCTAGAGAGTCTTACAGAAGCAACTTTAACACATGGAAGTAGATAGAACAACCTCGTTCATTAAAAATCTTCCAATATTTTATATTTATCGTTTTTCTATTTTATCACAAACTATAACAGTAATTAGAAGAGAAGGGAGGTTTATTGGTGCGAGTTTTCACATTACTTATCACCTTAACAACGGTCTTATCCTTTATGCAACCAGAAACGGCAGCAGCCTCCGAATTAGATGATATTTACGCAAAAAGAATGGCGCTTTATGAAAGAATTGAAACAGTCACGACCATTCCTTGGTATTATCTTGCTGCCATCGATCAATATGAAAGAAATGTAAGACAATCAAGAAGAGACTTACCTAAAGCTGAAGGGATTACTGGCATTTACTTTAAACCGGAGGAATGGGTTGGTTTCACAAACCCAAACATAAATGACGAAGACCCAAAGACGATAGAGTTCTTTAATGGTATTGGCTTTGATGGTGATGGTGACGGAAAAGCAAGTTTAGATAGTGATGACGATGTATTGTACGCATTTGCTAACTTTCTACTTCGTTATGGTACGGATTATGAGAACATTAAAATTGGTATTTGGAACTATTATAAACGTGATAAATCGGTCAGAATTATTATGGGAAAGGCAAAGCTTTATCAAAACTACGGGAGACTTAATTTAGATGAACATGTTTTTCCTGTCCCAATTGGTACTCATTATAGCTATCGTAGTACATGGGGAAGTGCGAGAGGTTGGGGTGGTAGAAGAATCCATGAAGGAACAGATATTTTTGCTGATTACGGCTTACCAGTTAGAGCTACCAGCTATGGTATTGTCGAAATGAAAGGCTGGAATAAATATGGTGGTTGGCGAATTGGTATTCGCGATATCAACAATAACTATCACTATTACGCTCACCTAAGCGGATTTTCTGATGACTTAAAAGTTGGTCAAATAGTTGAACCTGGCAAAGTCATTGGTGGTGTCGGTAGTTCTGGCTATGGACCAAAAGGGACTTCGGGGAAATTCCCTCCACACCTCCATTATGGTATGTATAAGGATAATGGCTATACTGAATGGTCGTACGATCCATACCCTCATTTGAATCTTTGGGAAAGACAAGAAAGAGCAAAGTAAACGAGGAATAGATGACGCCTTCTTGTTAGAAGCGGCATCTAACTCCTCGCTTTTTGAATTTCGCTTGAGCAATGATCCATTACCCAATATTTTGTTAACGGGTTCTTTTTATCCGCCTAAATAAGCCATACGGATTTCATCACTTTCTTGTAAATCTTTTGCTGATCCGGTGAGCACTACTTTTCCAGTTTCAAGGACATACCCTCTTTTCGCAATAGAGAGGGCCATATGCGCATTTTGTTCAACAAGTAAAATCGTTGTTCCATTTGTTTCATTAATTTCTTCTATAATACTGAAGATGGTCTTAACCATAATTGGGGCAAGGCCCATGGATGGTTCATCTAACAAAAGCAACTTAGGTCTAGCCATAATGGCTCTGCCCATCGCTAACATTTGTTGTTCTCCGCCTGATAAAGTTCCGGAAAGCTGTCCTTTTCTTTCGAATAATCGCGGGAAAAGTTCATAGACTTTCTGGATATCTTTTTGTACTTCTTTATCTTTTCTCACAAAAGCGCCTAGTTCTAAATTTTCTTCTACAGTCATATTCGAGAACACGCGTCTTCCCTCTGGTACATGCGATATCCCAGCCTTTACAATCGTTTGTGCTTGTTTACCAACAATCGATTGATTCTCATATTGAATCACGCCTTGCTTCGGCTTTAATAATCCTGATAACGTTTTTAATAGTGTGCTTTTCCCGGCTCCGTTTGCACCAATTAAAGTGACAATCTCTCCTTCTAATACCTCTAACGAGACGCCCTTTAATGCATGAATATTCCCATAGTAAACATCTATTCCATCAACCTTGAGCATCCGAAGAAACCTCCTCTCCGAGATAAGCCTCGATTACTTTTGGGTTACTTCTAATTTCTTCTGGCAACCCTTCGGCAATTAATTGCCCATGGTCAAGCACATAAATTCTTTCACATATCCCCATAACTAAATTCATATCGTGCTCAATTAAGAGTATTGTTAAATCAAACTTCTCTCTAATAAAGCGAATGAGCTCCATAAGGTCATGTGTTTCTTGTGGGTTCATACCGGCAGCCGGCTCATCTAACAGCAAAAGCTTTGGTCCAGCTGCTAATGCTCTTGCGATTTCTAATCGCCTTTGTTGTCCATATGGCAAGTTTTTAGCTAATTCATCCTTCACATGTTCGAGCTGAAAAATACGTAATAGTTCTATTGATTTGTCTTCCATTTCTTTTTCTCCGTTAAAATGAGAAGGCAACCGCAGAATCGAGCTTAACATCGAATGTTTCGCACGCGAATGATTCGCTACTTTTACATTATCTAACACAGAAAGATCATTGAATAAACGAATATTTTGAAACGTCCTACTGATTCCTTTCCTTGTCACCTGATAGGGAGGGAGTCCGTTTAAACGTACACCTTCTAAGAAAATATCTCCTTCAGTTGGCACGTAGACACCAGTTAATAGGTTGAAGCTGGTCGTTTTCCCTGCTCCGTTTGGACCAATCAAACCGATCAGTTCCCCTTGGTGAATTTCCAAATCGAATCCTGAAACAGCTTTTAAACCGCCAAAAGAAATACCAGCTTGATTGACTTTTAATAATGGTTGATTCTCCATTTTAGCTTCCTCCTTTCACGCTTTTACGTTTAAAGAGGTCCGTAATTTCCTTTGTCCCCAATAAACCTTGCGGACGGTAAAGCATAACTAGAATGAGCACGGCACTATAGATAATCATTCGTGTTTCAGGATAACTTTGTAAAAATGTGGAGACAATCGTTAACAAAATAGCCGAGATAACCGCCCCAGATAGACTGCCTAATCCCCCTAATACGACGAAAATGAGGATATCAAATGATTTCAAAAAACCAAATTGAACGGGTTGAATAATATAAAAATTATGAGCATATAACCCCCCTGCGATTCCTGCGAAAAAAGACCCAATGGCAAATGCCGCTACTTTATAGTAGGTCGTATTAATACCCATCGCATCGGCAGCGATTTCATTTTCTCTAATCGATATACATGCGCGACCATGCCTTGAATTTGTAAAATTCACAATCACTAATACGGTAATAAATAAGCAGATGAAGGCTGAAGTCCAAGTTGTCATCTTTGTGACCTGCATACCTGCTGCTCCACCTACTGCATCAATATTTAAGAAAATGATGCGGATAATCTCTGCAAATCCTAATGTTGCAATCGCTAAATAATCACCACGTAACCTTAAAGAAGGTATCCCAACAATTAAGCCAGTTAAAGCGGCAACAATCCCACCAATAATAAGTGCAATAGGAAATGGAAGTGAAAGTTTCATCGTTACAATTGCTGAAATGTAAGCCCCAACAGCTAAAAAACCAGCATGTCCGATTGAAAATTGTCCTGTAATGCCAATAACTAAATGTAAACTGACGGCCAAAATAATATTAATACAAATATAAACAAGTGTATTCACATGATAATTATTAATCATTCCAGTATTTGCAGCCATCTGAACTGCAAAATAAACAATAATGGAGAGAATAACAAACAACCAGAAACCTTTGATCTTCTTCGTATTCATCCTTTTTACACCTTCTCTCTTGCATTTTTACCAAAGATACCTGATGGCTTGAATAAAAGGATTAAAATGAGAATGACAAATGCTGCCGCGTCTCTCCATAAAGAGTAACCAAGGCCACTAACAACCGTTTCAACTACACCTAACACAAGGCCACCAACCATCGCTCCAGGAATAATACCGATGCCACCTAGTACAGCTGCAACAAAAGCCTTTAATCCTGGAATCACGCCCATTAACGGTTCTATTTTTGTATAATACACACCAAAGAAAACACCTGCTGCCCCGGCCAAGGAAGAGCCAATAGCAAATGTGGCGGAAATGGTTGTGTTTACATTAATCCCCATCAACCTTGCAGCATCCATATCATGTGACACAGCCCGCATTGCTTTACCGATTTTGGTTTTATGAACAATAAATTGTAGAACGATCATTAGCACAATCGAAGTGCCTAAAATCATAAGTGATTGACTACTGATTTGTGCACCCAAAATATTATAGGTTTGATTGCTAATGACTTCAGGATAAGCTTCTGGTTGTGCACCTCTAAAGTAAATAAATAAATACTGTATAAATAAAGAAATCCCTATCGCTGTAATGAGGGCAGCAATTCGCGTAGAACCTCTCAACCTTCGATATGCTACTCGCTCAATTAACATACCCATCCCTGCACAGACAGCCATTGCAATAATTAAGGCAGGAAAGAATCCTAACCCCCATCCAGCAATCGCATAAAAACCAACAAACGCCCCAATCATAAATACTTCACCGTGGGCAAAGTTAATCAATTTGATAATTCCATAAACCATTGTATAGCCTAAAGCAATCAGTGCATAAATACTTCCTAACGATATCCCATTTACTAACTGTTGAATCCAATCCATGAATCCCCACTCCTCTTCAAATAACCCGAATAGCTTCAGATAGAGAGTGACAGCTAGCGAAAACGCTATGCTGAATATCTCCTCATAAGGTAATAATTGACACGCTAATTTCAAAAAACCATTGCCCCTGAGCAATCTTAGACTATGAGATTATTAGCTATCACATCAGGAATTACCCTTTCATATCTGATAAAAAAAATGGAAGGCCCACTCGCTCCTCCCATTTTAATACAGCCTCATTTTAAGGATTTACTTTCGTTTTGAAGACTTGCTCCCCATCCTTATATTCCAATACAGTAGCTGATTTAATTGGGTTATGATCTTCATCAACTGAAATGATACCCGTTACAAGAGTTAAATCTTTCGTCTCAGCTAAGGCATCTTTGATTTTCTTCGCATCACTTGTACTTTCGGCACGCTCCATGGCATCTTTCAACATATATACAGAGTCATAACCTAATGCATTAAAAGCATCTGGTGATGAACCATTATATTTTTCACCAAACTTTGTTACAAAGGATTGAATCGTCTCGTCTGGATCACCCGAAGAATAATGGTTTGTTATAAATGTATTATTTAAGGAATCCCCTCCGGCTAATTCAACAAGCTTTGGTGAATCCCAACCGTCAGCACCCATTAGCGGTACGTCAATACCCATTTCACGTC
Organism: Cytobacillus kochii; assembly: GCF_044790165.1. NCBI lineage: Bacteria > Bacillati > Bacillota > Bacilli > Caryophanales > Bacillaceae > Cytobacillus > Cytobacillus kochii. The sequence continues at coordinate 3,765,848 of NZ_CP085254.1, forward strand.
CTTGTTTGACAATAAGTCCTACTTCTTCATAATAACCAGGGATAAAAATAAATTCGGGATTAGCTGATTTAATTCTTGTAAGTGTGGACCTGAAATCAGTATCCTTCGCCACATACGATTCTTCGGCTACTATTTTTCCACCTGCTGCTTCGAAAGTTTCTTTAAAGGAAGCTGCTAAACCTTTTGCGTAATCACTTGCGTTATCAGCATAGATAGCTACATTTTTCACTCCTAATTCATTGGCAGCAAAATTCGCTGCTACTGTTCCTTGGAAAGGATCAATAAACGAGGTACGGAATACAAAATCATTTAAGCTTCCATCATCATTCACTGTTACATTTGGACTCGTACCTGAAGGAGAAAGCAATACCGTCTCTGAATTATTAGCCACTTGTGCTTGAGCAACTGTGTTACCACTTGTAGCAGACCCAATAATAGCTACGACATCATCATTTTCCGTTAATTTAATAGCTGCATTGGTTGCTTCTGCTGCATCCGATTTATTATCGACTTTTACAATTTCTATCTCTTTACCGTCGATTCCACCATCTTTATTAATTTCATCCACAGCCAATTCGATTCCTTCAGCAATTCCTTCACCATATGAGGCAACTGCACCAGAAAGTTCTAGGTTGGCACCTATCTTGACAGTATCACCAGACTCACCACCACCTGCACTATCACTACCACAGCCAGCAAGGAAACCTGCAGCTCCTATAGTAGAAGCTAAAAGAACAGCCGTCATTCTCTTTTTAAAAAACATAATGATCCCCCTCTTTTTGATTATTCCAACAACTAAGAGCATGGTTCAAATCCCCCATATAAACCCCACAAGAAAAGATACCACACAAAAAAGTAGACTAAAATAACCAAAATGTAATATTTTTCTGATAATTGCTATAAATCTAAAAATAGTATAGTATCATTTTATTCATCTGTCAAAACAATCTTTGTGAATAATATTAATATTTAGAATTTTATTAATAGTTTAGAGCGTTAAAGGGTTTCTTTTTCATATGTTTTGTTTGTAAAACTCTATCATTATATTCATAAAATAATTAATAGTAGATAGATATAATGTAGTTCATTCAATTGTTAATAATTAGCAATTAAAAATAACTAGCTACTTTTATATAAAGTAAAATAACTTTGCTTATGTAGTAATTTTAGACTTGTAAGATAGAAAAAGAGGAATGAACCGACGAGTTCATTCCTCCTTCCTATATGTTCAAAAGAACTATTATATCATCTTCTCGGTTTTTGTACCGAACATTTTAACAACAAGTAAAATCCCTGCCATCATAACAATCAAAGCAGCTAATGCAATAATTACACTTCCACTTACACCCAAAATAATATAAGAGATGGCCGCAGCAACAGCTGCTGTAAAGGCATAAGGAAATTGTGTAATGACATGATCAATCAAATTACTTCCTGCACCTGTGGCGGATAAAATAGAAGTATCAGAAATCGGTGAAGCATGATCTCCGAATACTGCCCCTCCAAGTACAGCTGCCATTGCAGGAATCAGCAGGGATATATCTGTAGCTACAGCAATATCACCAGCTATTGGAAGAAGAATGCCAAATGATCCCCAAGATGTCCCTGTACTAAATGCCATAAGTGCCGCAATAATAAATAGGATAACAGGGATAAAATCATGACTAAGATTCGATTGATTAATAACGCTAGCCAAGTATTCCCCTGTACCTATTTGACTAATCAAATCTCCGAGTAACCAAGCAAAGATTAAGATCAATACTGATCCAAACATAGATTTCATCCCAACCCATGTAGCTTTCAAATAAAAATTACTCGTTAGTTTATCATCTTTCTTTAATACTTGAGCAAATTGTACGTAAGCAACAGCTAAACTCAATAATCCTCCGACAATTAATGATAAGGCCACATCTGTGTTTTCTAATAAGGATACTAACGACACATTCCCCTCTGCCCCATTAATGCCTGTCCAAGCCATCATACTCACTGTTCCAATAAATAAAACAATGATTGGCCAAACAAGATGACCAACAGTCCCTTTCGTACTAATAGGTAATTCTTCTTGAACCTCGTCTTTCAACTGTTTCTTCTTATCAAATAGAATTCCTTGTTCAATAGCTTGTTTCTCATGTTTCTTCATTGGACCAAAATCAATTTGCCCAACAACAATAATAAACACCATTATGATTGCCGCCCATACATAAAAATTTAACGGAATGATTTGCATGAAAGCAGAGAAAGCACTATAATCAGTTATTTTATGAGACACTAAAATCGAGCCAATTAAGGCGATAATTGATGCTCCCCAACTTGATATAGGCGAAATAACACACAAAGGTGCGGATGTTGAATCAATTAAATAAGCAAGCTTTACACGTGATACTTTTTGTCGATCAGTAACAGGTCGAGATACCTGTCCAACTGTTAACGCATTAAAATAATCATCTATAAACAAAATCATACCTAAAACTACGGTTAATAACTGTGCACCCACTCTCGTTTTCACACGCTTCATTGCCCATTCACCAAAGGCACGACTACCACCCGAAAGTGAAATAAATGCAGTAATGCTACCAAGAATAAGTAAGAATAATAGAATGAATATATTCCAAGTATTTAGCCCTTCATCTGTTATGAAAAGTGCTATAAACGACGAGAAAAATATTTGTAGCGTATCTAGCGGTTGATATCCTCCAATTAAGATAGCTGCTGTTAACGCCCCTAAACCAAGGGAGAGAATCACCCTTTTTGTTAGTATAACCAAAAGCATCGCTACCAAAGGTGGCAGCACAGAAATAAATGTACCTGTCATAAAAAGACCTCCTATTAGTATAGGAGCTATAGACATGAACGAATGCGTCTCATATCAATTAACGATCAGAGAAAGGTATCCTCCACTTTTCTTTGATCCTTAATTGATAATAAAAAAAGAGTAACGATAGAGATTCTATCATTACCCTTCAAGAAGTAACGTTATTCTCCATCACGACTGTAGCTCCCCATTATGGTTAATATACCTCCATAATGACAGTGTTACTCCTATTTAGAGCAACCCCAACAAATAAATATTGACGTACCTATTTGCTTCGGCAAATCTCCCTTTTATCAAAGTTCACTGTTGTCATCCTCACATTGATTACTAATGATGATTTGCGCCTCTACCCCATCGGATTGATAAGGCATTATTCAATTGTTATACATTATATCAAAATATAATTATTTATGCAAAACTCTATCAAAACCTAAAATATACTTAAATTTATTATTTTTAAGATATAGTAGGATACTATAACCTATACCATTCTTAATAGCGCTTCTCTTCCGATCATCCCTTTTTTAATTCCTAATTCCTCTGCAGCAAAAGTGACTGATTCAAGTGGTGCATCTATTAGTTGTTGAATCGTTTTTACCCCTACGGCTCTACCAGCAATGACATGGCGATCTTTTAATTTTTCATTTAATAACGCAACGTCTAATGCACCACACATGATATATCCTTTATCATTTGATACGACTAACAAATTAGTTTTTGGCAGCTCAACGGATACAGTCATAAACGTATGACCATCCAAAATAACAGGCTTTAATTCAACCATGACCGTCCCCCCTTCCCTTTAACAATTTATGTTATAGGTAGAGATTAGGTGTACTCATTAGTTAAAATAAACCGAGTTGTTTTGGAGCTAATCCCTCATATTCAATTCCTAATATTTCTAGAATTTCCTTTGCATTATCCGCTGCGTCACCACCAGAATTATTATTAAATAGTACATAGACGTCCTTTGCCTCTTTTTGTAATTGCTTTAATCGCTCTGCCCACTCCAATAATTCCTGGTGATTATAACGGTATAGATAGCGAACTTCACGCCAATTTGGTTGTTTTTTATTTTGCCACCCATGAACATTACGACCATGCAAGCGGACAAGTACAATTGGATGACCGCAAGTATGCATTACAATTGGAACAGAGCCCTCCCCTGCTTGTGGTTCATCACAAACGGTATGTATCCATTTCTCTTCCTTGATAAAATTTAAAGTACCTTCTATAAACGCATCTTGATACCAAGACTGATGACGAAATTCAACAGCACATGGTATTTCTCCCATTTGCTGTTTACACCAGCGTAAATATTGAACGTTTTCCTTTTTACAATTAAACCACGGTGGAAATTGAAATAGGACCATCGCTAACTTATTTTCTCTTATATAAGGGGCAAGCGACGCTTTAAAAGCAGCAAACATTTCTTCCTTGGACTCAAAAGGAATCTCTCCCCTTTGATGCCCCGTCATCCCCTGATAAGCTTTCACAACAAATTTAAATGAAGCAGGCGTTTCCCTCACCCACTTTTCCCCGTTCCTTTCTGGCTGTACGGCATAAAAGGAGGCGTCTACCTCAACTGTTGGAAAATGAGCGCCATATTCTAATAGTTTATCTCGGTTAGATACACGCTCCGTATATAGGCTGTCATGATCTCCCCATCCAGTTAAACCAATCCTAATCATTCCATCACCTCATCTACCAATAATCTTCATACTGATTATTTTACCTAAAGGATATAACCATAAACAAGAAACACAATGAAATAAGTCAAAAAGAATCAGTCAAAAACAGAAAAGAAAATTCTTAGAACATTCCATTAGCACTTTACTCATTTTGTGATTGCTCATCGGTATCAAAAAAGGAACCCTTACGCAGTAATAAGGAAAAGCATATAGAAAAAGTACCTTACTGGAGATGGTATAAATCAGATATCCGTTTCTTACTATGAGTTTAAAAGAAATAAAAAATAACCCGAACCATTGTTCAGATTATTTTTTATTAAACAGATTAACTCGCTTTGATTTTGTTCGTTTTCTTCAATAAATAAAGTAAGTATGGTGCACCAATTAAAGAAACAATTATTCCAGCAGGTATTTCTTTAGGAGCTAAAACGACTCTTCCAAGAAAATCAGCTGAAATAAGTAAAATCCCGCCAATTACTATGGTTAATGGCAGTAATTGTAGTAGCTTCGGACCGACCAGTTGTCTAGCAATATGTGGAGCTAGTAAACCGATAAATCCAATTGCTCCAACCACTGATACACTGATGCTTGACAACATAACAGCTAGTATAATCATAAACATACGCATTTTACTAGTTTTCACACCTAAACCAATGGATAGTTCATCACTCAATGATAAGATCTCGAATGTATTGGCCATATAGAGAATAACCGGAAAGAGTAGTAACGATGTTATCATCACAATTACTAGGTCACTCCAGCTTGTCCCATAGGTGCTACCAGCAAGCCATGTTAAAGCTTGTGATGCATGAAGGTTCGCACGTACTAATAAAATCTGTATAATAGCAGAACCTACCGCAGATATAGCAACACCCATTAATAATAGAATCATCGGTTGATAACCGCTCCGCGCACTAATAAACAATACAATTCCCATTGTAACAAGTGCACCAATTAATGCACCAATTGGAATAAGGACAAAGGGGGCTTGTGGAAAAACAATGAGAACCAACATCGCCACTACACTTGCACCTGAAGTCACACCTAAAACAGAAGCGTCAGCAAGTGGGTTACGTAAAACAGTCTGCATCATTAAACCGCTAGCCGCCATCATCATACCAATTCCGAAGCTGACGACCACTCGAGGCAAGCGAAAATCCCAAACGAAGGTATTATACATCAATTCTCTTGGCAATTCTAAAAGACTAGTGAAACTTGTTCCCCCAAACGACAGGCTAAACCCTACTAATCCAAGAACGGCGAGAGATATGAGGACATAAAATCTTTTAATATGCTTAATTCTCACTTTCCCCTCTAATGCTCCTCCAGCAGTTCTCGTTTTCCTACTTACCTTTAAGGCTAAATAGACTAACCAGGGTGCTCCTATAATGGCCGTCATTGCTCCTACAGGTAATTCGGACATACTAGAAATCATACGAACAAAGATGTCAGCACATATGAGTAAGCCTGCACCGACCACTATATTTCCTATTAGCATGGATCGATGCTTTCTAAAGCCCATTAAACGAACAATATGTGGAGCCATAATACCAACAAATCCAATGGGGCCTACTACTGTAACAGAGACAGCAGCTAATATAATTGCAATACCCCAACCTATTAATTTACTTATCATCACATTTTGTCCTAATCCTACAGCTACATCTTCTCCCAACAGTAAAGCGTCAAAACGATGACCTATTATAAAGGCAAAAAGAAGAGTGAAGAGAACCCATGGCAAAGCAAATTGAACGCCACTCCAATCAAGCTGTAACAATGTTCCCGCTCCCCATAAAAACAACCCGGACACTTCATTTTCATATAAAAGCTGCAGGGCACTAGTAAATGAAGAAAACAACATTGTTACTATCAATCCAGTTAATGCAATTCTAATAGGATCCAATGCTCTACCTACTAAAAAACTAACAATTAAAGCGGCTATGATTCCCCCAAGCATCGTCACGAAAAATGGAAAGGCACCCTTTATAGAAGGAAAGAAAATGGAAAAAAGAACAACAAAGAAAAATGCTCCTGCATGAATGCCTAGTGTACTTGCACTTGCGAGTGGATTTCTTGTCATTGTTTGTAATAACATCCCTGCTACGGCAAGTGCAGCTCCAACTAAACAACCAATTAAAAACCTCGGCATTCTACTATAAAGGAGAAAATTCAGTTCCTGCTCATTATCCCATACTTCCATCCAAAAGCTGAGTAAGCCTGTTGAAGCTTGTCCTTGGCTCAAGTGGATGAGACCAAGAATAATAAACAAGAGCACACATGCCGCAAATAATAGAAAGGGTTTAACTCTCATAACATTACTTCACTAATGTCTCTTCAACATGATCAACTAAAGTTTCCATTGAAAGAACACTACCAAACGTCCACACACCTGCGCCTACATCGTACATCAAATCATTTTCTACAAAGTATAAAGAGTTCCAAGCTTTGTTTCCTTCTAAATTACTAAATAACGGATCATCTTTTTGTACAGTATGAAGAAATATAGCTTCTTCGTACTTAGATACACCCTCTACATTTGTTGTAATAAAACCACTCGGCTGTGGATCTTGATCCTGTATTTTATTTGTCAATCCTATACCTTCAAGTGTATGGCTCACCGTCGAGTTTTCTGTAAATAATCGAAAGGTCGGGGCTTGATTCGCAGAATAAGCTTGTGTAAAAACAAATTCATTTGTCTTTAATTGAGCTGCAGATATATTCTCTTTCGCTTCTGCCATTTTTTCCTCTAAATGAGCAACTGCCTCGTCAGCCTCTTGTTCTTTACCTACTAGCTTACCTGTCTGCTTTAATGTATGTAACATGTAAGCATATAAGTCTTTTTGAGCTTCCTCTGTAGAACTATCAAAAATCACTACAGGAGCTATTTTTTCAAGGTCCGCTTTAAACTGTTCTTGATATTCCATACCAATAATCACATCGGGCTCTAACTTTGCTATTTCTTCAATATTTGGTTCTGTTCTTAAACCAATATCCACAACACTTTCATCTAATTTAGCATCAATTGTTACCCACTTATTAAACCCCTCTACATCAGCTACTGCAGCTGGTTGTACACCAACAGCTAATAACTCTTCAGCAACGCTCCATTCAAGAGCAACTACTTTCTCCTGAACTCCTTCAAAGCTGCGTTCACCTGACGCATCTTCAATGACAATCGTTTGATTACTATTATTATTCTCTTCTCCACTATTACTCTCTTCTTCCTTTTGCATACAACCAGCTAAAACGAGTACAAATAAAAGCATAATAAAATATAATTTCTTCATTAATCAAAGCTCCATTTCCAAAAAAATTAATTATCACAGCAATCTCATTCAAAGTGAAGAAAATTCCGAAATATTAAAAGCTAATCATTTGAGAATTTAATTTGATTTTAACCTTTCAACAATGATAATCATTCTCATTTTAATGTAAAAAATAGCGTTTGGCAATACACTATTTTATTGCTCACACTTCTATTCATTCTTTAATCAAATTCAATGCTCTTATCTTTAATAAAATCGTATATAATCCATATCATATCTTGAATGAACATTTCTTCAATCAAACGACACAATGAAAACGCCCACCTTAATGAAGGTGGGCGTTCGTTCTTATATTATTTACCCTCAGATGTCCCGTTAAGGTCTACGTCTTCCAGTAATTAATTGGAATACTAAAACGACGAGTGCAATAACTAATAATAGGTGGACAAGTCCTCCTGCGACATCAAAGCTAAATCCCAAAATCCATAAAATAATTAAAATACCGATAATCGTCCAGAGCATTTTACATTGTCCTTTCTGTTGTGTATTTGTTCGATACTCTTACATACCCCAGAAAAAAAACACTTAAACCTCCAGAACATTTTCTCTATGTTTAGAATATATGAGAGGAAGGGAAAATACAGAATAGATATTTCACCTATTAATGGAAGAAGGGATACTATTGGTCACACCTGTCGTTTATGATTTTATTGGCATTGGCTTAGGACCTTTTAATTTAAGTCTTGCAGCTTTAACTGATCGAGTCAAAGATTTAGATGGATTATTTTTTGAACAAGAAGAGGAGTTTGTTTGGCATCCAGGTATGCTTATAGAGGGCACAGATTTACAGACACCCTTTTTAGCTGATTTAGTAACATTTGCCGATCCAACCAGTCCATATACATTTATCAATTATTTACATACTCATGAGCGCTTATATGCCTTCTACTTTTTCAACCAATTCAACATTCCGCGCAAAGAATATAGCGACTATTGTAGTTGGGTAGCCCATCAATTATCACATTGTTATTTCAGCCATCGTGTAACAAATGTGATAGAAACAAAGGATCATCTTTATCAAGTAACTGTAGAGAATCTACTAAAAAAAGAAGTATCCAACTATTTAACAAAGAATCTCATTATCGGAACTGGCAGTATACCAATGGTGCCAAAGGGATTAGATGGAGATTGGCCAAACAATGAAATTAGTCACTCAAGTGAGTATTTGTTTCATGAGAAGCAATTGAAAAGTGGTCATTCAGTCACTGTAATCGGTTCTGGTCAAAGTGCATCTGAGATTTTTTTCGACTTATTGTTAGATCAGAAAAACCACGATTATGAACTAACATGGTTTACAAGATCTTCCGGCCTTTTTCAAAAAGAAGATGCCAAATTAGGGAAAGAATTTTTCTCACCTGAATATATTCATTATTTCCATCAACTTGATTTTGACCATCGTCTTGAAGCATTAGATTCTTTAAATCAACTACGGAATGGCATTGACCCCGAAACTTTAAAGAAAATTTATAACCTGCTTTACCATCGTTCTATTAGTGGGGAAAAACTCAATGTAACTATCCAACCCTTAACAGAAGCGCAGAAAATAGAGAAAATAGAGAAGACGTACCATCTACATTGTCAACAATGGCAGCAGGAGAAAAAATTTATTCATCAAACGGAAAAGGTCGTCTTAGCAACTGGTTATAAACCTGCCCTACCGAATTGGTTATCGCAATTTGCCGATGAAATCATTTGGGAAGACAATAAACGATTCAAAGTAACGGAAAATTATCAAATTGACTTTAAGAAAAAGAAAACAAATCATATCTATACCTTAACCAATATCGAGCATTCTCACGGGGCTAGTGCAACAAATCTAGGCCTATCTGTTCTAAGAAATCAAAAAATCATCAATTCAATTGCTGGAAAAGAAATATACCCTGAACCAACAAAAACGGTTTTTCAGCAATTTTCACCGAAACACTAGTCAATGTTGAGACAGTCAAAAAAGAAACCCTGCTGATGAAAGTTTATTCAGCAGGGTTTCTTTTTTATTTTAGGTTAGCGACAGTGCCACCGTCGACTCTTAAATCAGTACCAGTAATATAGCTTGCTGCATCACTCACTAGAAACGCAACAGCTGAAGCAATTTCAGGTGATTCTCCTTCACGCTGCAAAGGTGTTTTTTCTAGTAACATCTTCATTTGCTCAGATTGACTAGCTTCCTGTCTACCCATTGGTGTATTAATCGTACCTGGAGAAACAGAAACAATTCGCGCCCCTTTCTGTCCCCACCTCCATGCTTGGTCTTCTACAATTAATAAAACACCTAATTTCGAAAAGCTATAGGCAGCACCAGAATTCGTTTGATAGAAAGGCTCCATCTTCTCGTGTAAATCTTCAGCTAACGGTGCCTTTAGTATTTCGCTATACGGCCCTTCTTTTGGCACCATATGCCCACTCATTGAGGAAATACAGACGGCAACTGTCCCTTTTTTTGCGATTTCATAGAAGGCATCTAAAATGATACTTGTTCCTCTTAAATTAACATCAACAATTCTTTTCGCATCAGCCATCGTCGGTGATAATCCAGCTGTATTGATGATGGACTTTACTTCACCTAATGAATCAGCCGTTTGTGCCAATGCTCGAACATTTTCTTGATCTGTTATATCTACTGTTTGATAATGTACTTGAGTGATTCCTTTGTCATTTAACTCTTGCTGGGTCTGATTTAATCTCTCTTCATTCACATCGGCGAGCAAAAAGATATCTTCCTTGTTTAACGCTTCTGCAATCGCTTTTCCCATGCCACCTGTGCCACCAGTTATCACATGAACATTTGTCACTTATGTTCCCCTCCGTTATACTTCAATTTACTATCACTTATAATTGTAAAAAAACAAGCCAATACAAACAAACGACATTTTCATTCTAAATGTCCAATTTTAGGAGATGAGGAAACAATGCTACAAAATACATCTGCGAAAGCTTATATCATCACAGCACTACTTGAGCTATTACATCAAAAGACATTCTCTTCTATAACAGTAAAAGAGATTGTAAAAAGAGCAGGCATCAGTCGCTCTACCTTCTATGTCTATTACTATGATAAATATGATTTACTTGATCAACTCTCAAAGGACATTATCAACGAATTTTTAGCGTTTTATCCTCAAGCTAAAAAAAGGCACAATCATCATTTAAAGGTAGAAGAAACAACCAAGGATATATGTAATCATGTCTTTTTTTATCAATCTTTCTATAAAGAACAGTTTCAAAATCCACAATTTATTCACCATCTATCACGAGAACTATCTGCTGCATTGATGCATGTATATAACCATAAAAGCTACGCCTCCTTTTCGAGTTATGGGACAGTAGGCTTTCTGGCTGAATGGGTATACGACTCTTTTCGAATGACACCTGAGGAAGCTGCTATAGAATTAAGAAAGATAGGGACGACAGATTGGTCAGCTTTACATACAGACATGAAAACGGTGAACTTTAAGGAAAATTGATTATTCCATTAAGGACCGCTACAAATTGAATTCCTCTATGCAATAATATAAAAAAGCAAGGTGAATACTTCCATTAAAGTAACCTTGCTTTTTATGTTCATTTATTTAACAAAAGTTCCTGCATTTAGTCGTCGTTGCATTTCTTTTACTACGAGGGATGGACGACTTAATACACCATCAGCAACCGTCCCCAAATATATCTGTAACGCTCTTACTGTTTGAGGGCCCATAAAACCATCAGGATTTGCACCAATCAGTCGTTGTAATGCTTTTACCATTGGACTTCCTTGTTTTCCACTAGCAAAGTGAATCGTTCCATCATAGAAGGCATTCGTTACACTATTTTTCGGCTGATTACTGATGATACCATCAACAGGAGTACCAAGTGCTTTTTGTAGTGCTCTCGTTGTTGATTTTCCCCATTTTCCGTCCACATTCAGATTCGCTTTCGGGGCTGTTTGCGGCTTCTTCGGCACTCCTTTTTTGATTTTTTCTAATAAAGCAATATTTTGCGCCGCCGTACCTTGATAATTATTCATCCCATATTGCTTTGCTAATATTGCTCGATTCTTGAAGGATGAGTCTATTCCTTGTGCGTTGAGATAGTCGACAATACTATTTCCATTCTCAACCGGTTTTGGTTTTGGCTGATTAGGACCGGGTGAAGGGGATCCGAAATTTTCCTCTTCCTGCACCCCATCTACTTTATTCAAAAAATCCTCCCATGTAATGCCCTTATAACCCGCGCGCAATTGTGCGGGGCAGTTTTTCCCTGACCAGTCGTGATGTTGTTTAATTCTACTCCGATCCAACCCATACTTGTCCATCAACATTTTGACTAATGCTGCACCATTATTGATTGTCTGTTCATAATCTCCATCGGCATTGATGCACATTTCAATATGAATCGACGCCGTATTCCCTGGCCCTCGCCCATCTCCTGCTGCCCAGCACATCACATTATCTTCAAATGATTGTATTGCCATGCGATCATCCACCTGGTAGTGCCAACTAGCTTGTCTTGCATTTAAGTTCGACTGTAAATTAGCATGCATCTGTGCATTTGCTCCGATTCCCATATTTCCTGTTTGATGTGGTGTTATATATTGAATTTTGTTTCCTTTACCATAAGAGCGTTGATTAACCACTTCCTGAGATACCAGCTGCTTTATCACATTAACCATATAAAACACTCTCCTTTCTATAATATATAAGTAAAAAGGACTGCCCGTGTGGACAGCCCTTCATAAAAAATACATATAGAAAGCCTATTTTCTCTATAGAATGGAGGAGTGAAAAGATATAATGATCAATTTACTGATCTGAGTATAAAAGACGCATTTGCTACTCTATTGTTTCAACCTTGTTGTTAGTACAAATGCATTTTGCTCCCCAAAATATAGCGTAGCAACCTAAGACATGATTGACATTCAAAATTATGACAATAACGAACGACTTGCTAAGGTTTTTGGGTGGGAAAATTCCTTGCATTCATCTCACTCTGTAGACAATTACAAAAAAGAGCATGACTGATTAAACCATAAATAACCTCTGACTTAACTCAAAAAAAAGAAGAAGACGAACTAAAAAAGTTCGCCTCATATACTAAAATAAACGAGAAAAAATCTATATCTGCCCGAAACCGGCACGAATAATTTTTACTCCAAACAAAAAACCCTTATATAATAAGGGTTTTAAGCATTTATCCAATTGAACCTTCCATCTCGAACTTGATTAAACGGTTCATTTCAACAGCATATTCCATTGGAAGTTCTTTTGTAAATGGTTCGATGAAGCCCATAACAATCATTTCTGTTGCTTCTTCTTCAGAAATACCTCTGCTCATTAGATAAAATAATTGTTCTTCAGATACTTTAGATACCTTTGCTTCGTGCTCTAATGAAATATTGTCATTCATGATTTCATTATAAGGGATTGTATCAGAAGTTGACTGATTATCCATAATTAATGTATCACATTCAATATTTGAACGTGCGCCAGTTGCTTTACGTCCAAATTGAACAATTCCACGGTAAGTTACTTTACCACCTTGTTTAGCAATTGATTTAGAGACAATTGTCGAAGATGTATTAGGTGCTAAGTGTAGCATTTTCGCACCTGCATCTTGGTGTTGTCCTTTACCTGCTAATGCGATGGACAATGTCATACCACGAGCGCCTTCACCTTTAAGAATAACGGCTGGATATTTCATCGTTAGTTTGGATCCGATGTTACCATCAATCCATTCCATTGTTGCATTTTCTTCACAAACTGCACGTTTTGTAACGAGGTTAAACACGTTATTTGCCCAGTTTTGAATTGTTGTATAACGGCAATATGCGCCTTTTTTGATGATAATTTCAACTACGGCACTATGCAATGAATTTGTTGTATAAACAGGTGCTGTACAACCTTCAACATAGTGTACATGTGCGCCTTCATCTACAATGATTAACGTACGCTCGAACTGACCCATATTCTCAGAGTTAATACGGAAGTAAGCTTGTAATGGTGTGTCTACTTTAATTCCTTTAGGAACGTAGATGAATGAACCACCAGACCATACGGCTGAGTTTAATGCAGCGAATTTATTATCTGTCGGTGGGATTACCTTTGCCCAGTGCTCACGGAAAATATCTTCGTTTTCACGTAGGGCAGAATCTGTATCTTTAAAGACAATTCCTTTTGACTCAAGATCCTCTTGCATATTATGGTAAACAACCTCAGATTCGTATTGAGCAGAAACCCCAGCAAGATATTTTTGCTCCGCTTCTGGAATACCTAACTTATCAAAAGTTTGTTTGATTTCTTCAGGTACCTCATCCCAAGAACGCTCTGTTTTCTCAGATGGTTTTACATAATACGTAATCTCATCAAAGTTTAGTGCTGATAGATCGCCACCCCATTGAGGCATTGGCATATTGTAGAAGTGCTCTAAAGATTTCAATCGGAAGTCAAGCATCCATTGAGGCTCTTCCTTCATTTTAGAAATCTCTTGCACGATTTCTTTTGTTAAACCGCGTTTTGACCGGAAAATGGAAATGTCCTTATCGGCAAATCCATACTTGTAATCGCCGATTTCAGGTGCTTTTTTTGCCATTTCGTATTCCTCCATTCTTATGGTTAGAAAAATCCTTCACCATGATTTATTTTAACGTCACAACTCTATGACTACTTAGCTGTATCTTCCTCGTTCATTCCCTTTTCCATCGCCTTCCACGCTAGTGTCGCACACTTAATACGTGCCGGAAATTGGGAAACACCTTGAAGTGCTTCAATATCACCCAAATCGATATCATCGTCATAATCTTTCCCAAGCATCATATCAGAAAAAATATGAGATAGCTTTACTGCTTCTTCCTTTGTTTTTCCCTTAATCGCCTGTGTCATCATAGATGCCGATGACATTGAGATAGAACAGCCTTCACCTTCAAATTTGGCATCAGCGACTTTCCCATCTTCGAGCTTTAAGGTTAACTGAATTCTATCTCCACAAGTCGGATTATTCATATTAACTGTTAAGCTATCATCTTCAAGTACGCCTTTGTTTCGAGGGTTCTTGTAGTGATCCATAATCACTTGGCGATAGAGGGTATCTAAGTTATTAAAAGACATCGCTGAAATACTCCTTCGTTTTGATAAGCCCTGTTGTAAGCTTATCAATATCTTCTTCTGTGTTATATAAATAGAAGCTTGCTCTAGCTGTTGCTGATTGCTTCAACCATTTCATTAACGGCTGTGCACAATGATGTCCCGCTCTAATAGCGATTCCTTCAGCATCTAATACCGTTGCCACATCATGCGGGTGAACATCATCTAAATTAAATGTAACAATCCCTGCACGATTTGCTGCTGTTTTTGGACCGAAAATTTTCATGCCTTCTACTTCAGAAAGTCTCTCTAAAGCATAAGCAGCAAGCTTATGTTCGTGAGCCTCAATTTGGTCTAAACCAATTTCTTCTAAGAAATCAATCGCTGCACCTAGTCCAATCGCTCCAGCAATGATTGGTGTGCCACCTTCAAACTTCCACGGAAGTTCTTTCCATGTAGACTCATATAAGCCGACAAAATCAATCATTTCGCCACCAAATTCAACTGGCTCCATATTTTCTAAAAGTTGTTTCTTACCATATAGAACGCCAATACCAGTAGGTCCACACATTTTATGTCCTGAAAAAGCAAGAAAATCACAATCTAGATCTTGCACATCAATTTTTAAATGCGGTGCCCCTTGTGCAGCATCAACAACCATTACAGCTCCATGCTGATGAGCAATTTTGGCAATATCTTTTATAGGATTGATTACACCCAATACATTAGATACAAGTGTAACAGAAACAATTTTCGTTTGGTCTGTAATTGTAGCGGAAACATCACTCAGAGCAATTGTTCCATCTTCTTGTAATGGTAAATATTTTAATGTTGCACCAGTTTCCTTAGCCACTTGTTGCCAAGGAATAATATTACTATGGTGCTCCATATAGGAGATAACAATCTCATCCCCTTCTGAAAGATTCGCTCTCGCATAGCTTGCAGCCACTTTATTTATACTAGTCGTTGTTCCCCTAGTAAAGATAATTTCTTCAGTGGATTTTGCTTGAATAAACTTGCGGACTTTTTCTCTGGCGCCTTCATAGCCGTCAGTAGCCCTTGTACCTAAAGTGTGTACACCTCTATGAACATTTGAATTATCGTTATGATAATATTTTTGTACCGCTTCAATCACTTGAATTGGTTTTTGTGATGTAGCACCGCTATCTAAATACACTAATGGATGGCCATTGACTTCTTGATTTAGTATTGGAAATAGCTCGCGAATCTCTTTTGCATTCATTATTGAACTTTCCCTTCGATCACAGCTGTTAATTGCTTTTTAACCCCTTCGATAGGAAGAGCATTAACTACTGGAGCAAGGAAGCCATGAATAACAAGGCGTTCTGCTTCTTTTTGTGAAATACCACGACTCATCAAATAATATAATTGTAACGGATCGACACGACCAACAGAAGCTGCGTGACCAGCTGTTACATCATCTTCATCAATCAATAGAATTGGGTTCGCATCTCCACGTGCTTTTTCGCTTAGCATTAATACACGAGATTCTTGTTCTGCATTCGCCTTTGTCGCTCCGTGCTCAATTTTGCCAATTCCATTAAAGATGGAAGTAGCTGCATCCTTCATTACACCATGTTTTAAGATGTAACCTTCAGATGCTTTACCGAAGTGTACAATGTTTGTTGTAAAGTTTTGCGTTTGTTTCCCGCGACCTACAACGACTGTTTTCATATCTCCATATGAACCATCGCCGATTAAATTCGTTTTATTATCAGAAACTGTATCGCCATCATTCATTAAGCCTAATGCCCATTCAATACGTGCATCTCGGCCAGCAACTCCGCGACGATTCACATATACAGTAGTTCCAGCAGATAAAGTGTCTACCGCTCCATAAGTTACTTTTGCATTTGTATTAGCAACAACTTCGGAAATGATGTTAAAAATGCCTTTGCTTTCTTCCATTGTTGAAATGTAGTTTTCTACATAAGTAACAGAACTATTATCTTCAGCAACCAATAATACATGATTGAATAGGTTTGCTTCTTGATCGTCGTGAATAAATACAGAGTGTAGTGGCTCTTTGATTTCTACATTTTTAGGAATATAGACAAATACGCCACCATTCATCAGTGCAGCATGTAAAGCTGTTAACTTATGTTCGTCAACCTTTACCCCATCTGTCATATAATATTTTTGCAACAAATCTCCGTGCTCTCTAGCAGCAGTAAAGATGTCGGTGAAAATAACACCTTGATCTAGAACTGTCTTTGATAAAGAGATATATGCCGGACGATTATTACGCTGAATATATAAATTTTGGTCAGCTGATTCTAAATTAATTAAGCTTCTTACTTCTTCTGGCAAATCTGTTAATGAAGAGTAATCTTCACTTCCCACGATATGCTTATCAAATTGAGTGAAATTCCATTTTGAAATATTTGTTTTATCAGGCTTAGGCATTGGAAGATCTTCAGCTTTCTCCAGTGCGTTTACACGGAGATCTGTCATCCATGCAGGCTCGCCCATATCTTTTGAAAAAGAATGTACGTATTCTTTATCAAATGGTAACTTTATTTCTGTTGACATAGTGATCCTCCTAACTCTTACGCTTCTTGCTCAACTGATTCGTCTTCAATACCTAATTCTTTTTTAATCCAGTCATAACCTTCAGCTTCTAGTCTTTGTGCTAATTCTGGTCCACCAGACTTAACGACACGACCTTGCATCATTACATGCACGTGATCTGGCGTGATGTAGTTTAATAGACGTTGGTAGTGAGTAATAATTAAGCAACCAAACTCCTCACCGCGCATTTCGTTAATCCCTTTAGAAACGACTTTCAATGCATCGATATCTAATCCAGAATCAATTTCATCAAGAATCGCAATTTTAGGCTCAATCATCATCATCTGTAGGATTTCATTACGTTTTTTCTCCCCACCAGAGAAGCCTTCGTTTAAGTAACGTTGGGCCATATCTGTATCCATTTCAAGATACTCCATGTTTTTATCCATTTTACGAATGAATTTCATTAGAGAAATCTCTTCGCCTTCTTCTCGACGGCTATTAATTGCGGAACGTAAAAAATCTGCATTTGTTACGCCACTGATTTCACTTGGGTACTGCATTGCTAGGAATAGACCTGCGCGCGCGCGCTCATCTACTTCCATTTCAAGTACATCTTCACCATCTAAAATAATACTTCCTTTTGTTACTTCATATTTCGGATGTCCCATAATTGCGGAAGATAATGTTGATTTACCTGTTCCGTTAGGACCCATAATTGCGTGGATTTCTCCACCCTTTATCTCAAGGTTAACACCCTTTAAAATCTCTTTTCCTTCAATTTCAACATGAAGGTCTTTAATTGTTAATGTAGATGCCATGTTTATACCTCCGTAATAAAAAAGATTTGCCCTGTTAAGTCAAATCTCATTTCTAGTTTAATTCTCACTTTATTCTCATTACAATCTTATAACAAATTAAATGTGATATCAACTCTTTGCACATATTAGACGATATTTCCACTATGTATATGTTGTAAACCTATCACCATCCATTATTCTACACTAAATTTAGCGAAAATAACTCATTTTTCTTCTATTTATATATGACTTATTGTTAAGTTCGTTTCTACTTGCATTTATGTCCAAATTAAAATCATCATAATCATCTTGTTCATAAGCAATTATATGAAAAAAAGAAGCCAGCTTTTTACATAATAAATAGTTTCACGCTTCTTTAACATTGGCGTAATGAAATCACATGTTCATTTATTGTATACAAAAAGAGCCGTCTATCTGACAGCTCTACTCTTTATTTAAGCATGTGCTTTACGTTCGATATCGGCAACAATTCTTTGACTCTTTAAGTAATCTTTTTCACGCTGTTTTTCTACGCGCATCCTTACATCTTGTCTTTGGCAATACGTTTCATAACCTACACCGTATGCTCCGTGCATGGCCTTTTCCATTTCGCTTGTGTAATTCAGCTGTAGCTGACTAATAATGAATCAATCCTTTCAAATTTTCGCCGTTTAAAGCGTTATAATGATTACAATAAAAATACTACACTATAAACTTACCCCATTCAAACACGATAAAACATGAAAATACGCTTTTTTACTGAATTTATCGCGATTGGTTTTATCCACCTCTTTTATTCATAAATTCATGGGTCATTACTTACAAATATTCATCTTTACTCATACACAAGTTAGAAATGACTATTTTGTCTGTGCAAAATACCTCTAATCAACAGTTAAGGCCACCTTTGTAAGATTAAGCAATATACAGAGAATTATTATCTGTTTTTTATTAAGCTGGTTGGTATTTTTACTTCCGATATACGAGCAAAGCGATTTTGTTCTGCTATCTTTGGATTTTCTCTCTGGATGCACGTGCAAATAGACTTTGTTCTGCTATCTTTGGTTTTTTCTCTCTCGATGCACGCGCAAGCCGCTTTTATTAGCAATTTTTCGTATCCTTAACCTTAATGAACGCGGAAACCCGATCATGGGGGAAAAGCGTTTTAACTTGATTTATTATTTTCTTTCTTAATAATACGAATTTCCCTCACTACTTGTTTCTATCAAATCGAATTTAGGGATTCTCTAAAAGCCGTCTAATCTACCTTTATTTGCATCAATTGTACTAGTTAGTCCCTATACATCGCCTTACCAAAAAAAGAAGCCTACAACTAAGTAGACTTCTTTAATAAATTTCTATTATTCAGTAACAGGTACAACTGCACCTTCATATTGTTCTTCAATGAAACTTTGGATTTCTTCAGAGTGTAATACTTCTAGTAGTGCTTTAATTTCTTCTTTGTCTTCATCCCCAGCTCTAACTGCGATTACATTCACATATGGAGAATCACTTTCTTCAAGTGCAATTGCATCTTCCACTGGATTTAAGCCAGCATCAATCGCATAGTTAGAGTTAATTAGAACTGCGTCACCTTCTCCATTATTATATATTTGTGGAAGAAGTGCTGCTTCATACTCTGTATCAAACTTTATATTTTTCGTATTTTCCTCAATATCATCAATTGTCGCTGTCGTTTTATCGACATCAGCTTTTAGTGTAATCAAACCTTCCTTTTCTAACATTGTCAAAATACGACCGTGGTCAGGTACAGAGCTACTCATAATAATTGTTGCTCCTTCTGGAAGATCATCTAAGCTATCATATTCTTGTGAATAAACACCAATCGGCTCGATATGAACACCACCAGCATTAACAAAATCATAATCATTTTCAGCCATTTGAGATTCTAAATAAGGGATATGTTGGAAATAGTTCGCATCAATATCGCCACCCTCTAACGCTTGGTTCGGTACAATATAATCTTGGAAGGTTGTGATATCCAATTCAATTCCTTTTTCTTCTAATAAAGGTTTTGCTTCATTTAGGATTTCAGCATGCGGTACATTAGATGCCCCAATTTTTAATGTTTTTGTTCCTTCATCAGATCCTTCGCTACCTTCATCTGAAGATCCACAAGCAGCAATAAATAATGCAACAGCTGCAATCATTAAAACAGATAACCATTTTTTCATTTTTTAGCTCTCCTATCGTTTGTCTAGTTTGGAAGTAATCAAATCACCAATCATTTGAATGATAAACACGATAATTAAGATAATAATCGTTGCAATCCATACAACGTCATATCTACTTCTTTGGAAACCTTCTAAGTAGGCAAGATTCCCTAATCCTCCTGCACCTATGACACCTGCCATCGCCGTATATCCGACTAGCGCAATCGCTGTAACGGTAATACCCGAAACAAGCGCTGGCATAGATTCAGGAATGAGTACCTTCCATATAATTGTACTTGTTTTTGCACCCATCGATTTAGAGGCTTCAATGACACCTTTATCAATCTCACGTAAGCCAATTTCCACCATTCTTGCATAGAAAGGTGCTGCACCAATAATGAGTGCTGGCAATGCTGCATTTTCTCCAATCATTGTCCCTAAAATCATTTTTGTGAAAGGGATTAGTAACACAATCAAGATTAAGAACGGAATGGATCGAAAGACATTAACAAATGCCGCAATAATTTTATTAACTAGCTGATTTTGCCATATATTCCCTTTAGAAGTTAAGAACAAAAGTAATCCAAGAATAATTCCTAAAATAAACGTGGCTATAACAGAAATACTTGTCATATATAAAGTTTCTTTTGTTGCTTCCCACATTCTTTCCCAATCCACATTTGGTAGCCATTCATTAAGCATGGGAAATCACCTCCACGCCAACCTTCTGCGAATGAATATATTCAATCGCGCGGGTAACCTCATCCGACTCTCCATCTATATGAATAAATAAGGTACCGTAAGAGCCACTTTGTGTTTGGGATATCTTTCCTTGTAATACATTCACTGTTACATTGTAGTGACGAATTAAGTTTGTGATTAATGGTTGTTCCGCTGAACCACCTACAAATCCAAGTTGAACAATTTGGCCATTTGGATAAGCACTCAGTAAATGTGTAATCGTTTCCTTCGTTTCTTCCGGTTCGGTCACTTGTTGAACAAAACGCTTCGTAATAGGTTCTTTTGGCTTTTGGAACACATCTAGCACTTCGCCAATTTCAACAATTCTTCCACCTTCCATGACAGCCACACGGTGGCAAATCTTGCGAATGACATGCATTTCATGCGTAATTAACACAATAGTTAACCCTAAACGTTCATTAATATCAACAAGTAAGTCGAGAATACTATCAGTTGTTTGCGGATCTAGAGCACTTGTCGCCTCATCACATAACAGTACTTTAGGATTATTGGCAAGTGCTCGAGCAATACCTACTCGCTGTTTTTGTCCACCGCTTAATTGCGAAGGATAGGCATCCTCTCGACCATCTAGTCCGACCAATTTAATTAATTCATTAACTCTCTCTAGTCGCGCTTTCTTAGGTACACCAGCAATTTCTAATGGAAACGCAATGTTTTCTCGAACTGTTCGAGACCATAATAAATTAAAATGTTGAAAAATCATGCTTATTTCTTGTCTAGCCTTTCTTAAGCTAGCACCTTTTATGCGAGAAACTTCATTCCCAGCTACAGATACAACGCCTTCAGTCGGGATTTCAAGTCCATTTAACATACGAATCAATGTACTTTTACCTGCACCACTGTATCCGATTACACCGAATATTTCACCCTCGTTAATTTCGAGGTTAACATTGTCTACTGCATTTACTTTCCCGTTTTTCGTTGAGAAAATCTTTTTTACATCTTTTATTGAAATCATCTTATACTTCACCTCTTCAATCCAGAAAAACCAACACATTTATAGCATATCCATTGTTTTTAAAAAAAGCCTTCCTGCTTATGAGCAGAAAGGCTTGTTATGAAAATTCCTTTCTCTCATCTTTCAAAGCTAATGCTTTGAGTGAATTGGCACCATTTCAATTAAATGACGGTTGCCGGGCTTCAAAGGGCACTTCCCTCCACCTCTCTAAATAAGAGCAAACTATGAATATATTGAATTTTTTTGTGTACCTGTGTAATAGTATCATGTCATTGAAGTAGGTGTCAAATCTGAAAATAATAGTTGTTAGGCCCTTATATTTAATGAAGCAATACCGGTTGCCGCTTCAATAGCAGATTCAAGATCATCGATCAAATCTTCTACATTTTCAATTCCAATTGATAATCGGATTAAGTCTTCAGGTACACCTGCTTGTTTTAACCCATCTTGATTAAGTTGTTGATGCGTTGTGCTTGCTGGATGTATAATAAGACTTTTTGCATCACCTACATTCGCTACATGTGCGAACAGCTCAACCGAATTAATAACCTTCGCACCTGCTTTGCGCCCACCAGATATGCCAAAAACGACAACTGCCCCTGCACCTTTAGATAAATATTTGTCTGCTAATTCTTTATTAGGATGGTTGTCATCGCCCGGATAAAGTACCCAATTAACAGCAGGGTGATTATTCAAATATTGCACAATTTTTTTCGTATTAGCAATATGTTCTTTCATTCGAACCGTTAACGTTTCTAAACCTAAAGTGAATTGGAAGGCGCTTTGTGCACTTAGTGCTGGACCTAAATCCCTTAGAAGCTGCACTCTCGCCTTAGTAATATATGCTACAGGGCCAAGTGCCTCACTATATACTAAATCGTTATAGCTTGTATCCGGCTGACTTAATCCTGGATACTTCTCTGAATTCCAATCAAATTTACCACCGTCAACAATGATTCCCCCCATTGTCGTCCCATTCCCCAGTAACCATTTCGTAGCAGAATGAACAACAATATCTGCGCCATGCTCAATCGGCCGACATAGATAAGGAGTTGCAAATGTGTTATCAACCACTAACGGCACACCATGTTCATGGGCGATATTAGAAACCGTTTCAATATCTAGTACTTGTAAACTCGGGTTACCAATGGTTTCGGCAAATACAGCTCGTGTCTTTTCATTGATTGCTGCTCGTAGTTCCTCTTCATTATTCATATCGATAAGCCTAACGTTGATGCCGTACTTTGGTAAAGTGACTGTAAATAAATTATATGTACCTCCATATAAATTAGAGGCAGCTACAATTTCATCACCCGCTTGAACAATATTAAGAAGTGCTAAGTAAATGGCTGCTTGCCCGCTTGCTAATGCTAATGCGCCTGTTCCCCCTTCTAACAATGCAACTCTTTCCTCAAACACAGTAACCGTTGGATTATGAATACGAGAATAAATATATCCTGTTTCTTTTAAGCCAAATAAGTCTTGCGCATGCTCTGTATTTTGGAATTGATAAGCATTATTTTGATAGATTGGGACTGCTCTTGCCCCTGTTACTGGATCAGGTTTTAGCCCACCATGAACACCAATTGTTTCAAAACGAAGTTGCTTTTCTTTTTCTGCCATTTTACATCTCTCCTCTTTTTTAAATTGGAAAGAAAAGACGACCAAAAACCCTCTTCACAAAGAAGAGGGTTTATCATCTCTTCTTATCTATCAGAGCTTTTATGCTCTGCTGGAATTAGCACCGTGTATCAAACAACCGGTTGCCGGGTTTCATAGGGCCAGTCCCTCCACCACTCTCGATAAGAATATTTAATTTTCTAATTATTCTAAGGATAGAATAACAACCTTTTTTTGGGAAGTCAATCTTTTTTTAGTACATTTGATATATTTTTGATTAATTTTGATTTAACAGGAAAATGGCATCTAATTTCAATAATTGTCTAAAAGTCGATTTAAGGATGATATGCTTTTCATCCACTTGTTTCTTTAGACTTGTACGCCCTTGAAGCAAAGAATGAAAGTGGTCAGCAGTAGTTTGAATGTTTATATGATAATTTTTCAATGGGCGAGCATGTTTAATTAACAGCCTTTTACGGTCTAATGTCAAATACAATAGATTTTGTTCTAATTCTACTCGTATCCTTATAGGTTCCTTTAACATCATTAAAATATGATCATTTACTCTTAAAGATTGATTGAAATGATAAATGAGTTTCTCTATTGAAACCACCTCCTGCCCCGTCTTATATTCTATAATTCTGTTCCAAGAAATGATTTCCTTCTCCTAACTATCGACTTTAACCGACAGAACATTTTATTTCCAACAATGTTCACACCTATTTCCCGAGAAATATGTCAAAAGCTAGACTTATCGACAGAAAAAAGATACAGCCCATCGGTTCATCTGCATAGAATGAGTGAAAGGTGTATTTAAATATTTGCGCAAAACCCCTTGATTGAAAGCATAAGAAAACCACTTATTCCTAAACAATAAGTGGTTTTAAAATTGAAACTGTAATTCATATGATTGAATTTGCTCAAGTAAATAAGGTACGGAATGGAAAGCATAAAGCTTATCAACTAACTCTCCTTTTTTAAACACAAGTAAACACGGTACACTTTCAATTTCATACTTTTCGGCTACTGCTGGCAAAAAATTCAGGTCGGCTTTTCCTATAGGAAGGTTCTGCAACAGTTGCTCAGTAATTGTTAGCATTTTCCCGGCAACTTGACATGTCCCACACATAGGAGTGAATAAATAAAATAAGCCGGATTGCTTCCTTGCGATCAAATCATTTAAGTCATTGTTTGACCAGTCAATCATGTTATCACCCTTTATCTAAATACTCGGTATATATATCTATATTTGCGCTTATTAAGGCTGTAGCTAAATGATACGCGGGTGCCGCCTCGACTTCACGATACATTTTATCAATATAGATATGCTCTGCCTCTGGTAACTCTCTCTTAAATTGTTTACGAAGTTTTTCTCCTGATGCGTCAGCATCGACTAATATATAGACTTCCTTCCCAATTAAATAATCAATTAATTCATCCAACTTCGAAGTGCCAATCGTTCCATTTGTACATAAGATCTCTACAGGTTCTCTGATTAGTCCTTTCACTTTTCGTTTGTCAGATTTACCTTCAACAATAATCACTTTATTGCCATGTTCTATATGCATGCTCATCACCTAATATATATCATTTATATATTTTATAATAGTAAGCCTTTTTACATTTGAAAACTTTTCAGCACTTAGCTGGTATGTCTATATAGAAATTTAGAAAAAGGTCAAACCATTTAATGATTTGACCTTCTTTATTTAACTGCAATTAATCTTCTTTTGTCATTTCTTCATATTGTTCAGCTGTCATTAGCTTGTCAATTTCACTTGCATCGGATGGCTCAACAACGATCATCCATGCTTTCTCGTAAGGAGATTCATTCACAAATTCTGGACTATCGCTAACTTCTTCGTTAATCTCAACGATTTTACCACTAATTGGTGCATATAACTCAGAAACTGTTTTAACAGATTCTACGCTACCAAACGGTTCATCAGCAGTTACTTCATCTCCTACTTCTGGAAGCTCAACAAATACGATATCTCCAAGTTCTGATTGAGCAAAGTATGTAATACCAATACGAACTTTATCTCCTTCTGTTTTTACCCACTCGTGTTCTTCTGAATAACGTAATTCTTTAGGTGTGCTCATGTTTCATACCTCCATTAATTTAGGAAATTGTTTATTTTAATGACCGAATAAACGATCGTTTAAAACGTATAAAGCGCATCCACCATTTACAGCCAATTTTGTTCAAATTCTAGCTCTTTAAATCCGACTGTTACTTTCGTACCGTCTGTTGTTAATGGACGTTTAATTAACATTCCATCCGATGCTAATAAATCCAACAGTTCCGACTCTGAGGCCGTTTTCACTCGGTCTTTTAATCCTAACTCACGATACTTTTGACCGCTTGTGTTGAAAAACTTTTTCAGCTCTAACCCGCTCTTTTTGTAAAAATCTTCTATTTCCTTGCGGGATGGGGGATTTTCCACTATATGTATCGCATCATAGGCTATTTCATGTTCATCTAGCCATTTTTTCGCTTTTCGGCAAGTACCACATTTAGGGTACCAATAGAAAGTAAGTGCCATGTTTTCACCACCTATTTTATCATACCTATATTCATGAATACTATCGTTTCATTAGCATAACATATTTCTTTTTATTTTCATAACGAAGAATTGTAATTATTATCATATTAAAAACAAAACAAAGAGGCCCACATTCGTTCTTGAGCCTCAAGTTATAAACTTCGCAAATGGAGGAAGTAAACAGGTTACTTTCCTTCTATTCATTAAAGATAAATATTATACTACGAATCTTTCAGCTTCAATAATTTTCTCAGCCGCTTGACGTTTTTTCGCAATTACATTTGTTGGAGTATGTCTCGTAAACTTCTTAAGTGCTGAAAGCATCATTCGTAATGTATCGCCTTCTTCCACACCTACTAAAGTTTCTTTCGCAATTAACTCAATTTGATTAAATGCTTCTTGGCAGAAAATTTGTGTGTACAATAGCTTTTGTTCCGCTTTTGCTACTCCGTCTTTTACTATGGCTTTTTCAGTACGAAGAACAGTAGATTCCATAGAATAGGCGTAAGAAACAAGATCAGCAATATTTACAAGAACTTCTTGCTCTTTATCCAAAGCTTTTCCGTATTTTTGTGCACATAAACCTGCTGCAAGTAAGGCGATTTTCTTAGCGTTCTTTACAAGGTATTTCTCTTGCTCTAATGCTTCAGTACCTGGCTCTTCTGGCATCATCATCATCAATTCCTCTTGAAGTGCCATTGCTTTTTCGAATAAAGGCAGCTCACCTTTCATTGCTTTTCTAACATACGTTCCTGGTACTAAAAGACGGTTGATTTCGTTTGTTCCTTCAAAGATTCGGTTGATTCTAGAATCACGGTAAGCTCTTTCTACTTCATATTCTGCCATAAAGCCATAACCACCATGTAATTGAACTGCCTCATCAACTACATAATCTAAAACTTCGGTAGAGAAAAACTTATTAAGTGAGCATTCTATTGCATATTCAGCAATAGACTTCGCTACTTCTTTACCGTCTTTGACTTCTTCATCACTCAGTTGACTCATTCTGTCATCAAATAGACCCACTGTACGGTAAACGGAGCTTTCAGCTGCATAAATTTTACTTGCCATTGTTCCGAATTTTTCCTTCGTTAAATTAAAAGAAGAAATAGGCGTACTGAATTGTTGACGTTGGTTAGCGTAAGCTACCCCTAATTTAAAGGCATGCTTAGAACCACCCACTGCACCTACACCAAGTTTGTAACGACCAATATTTAAAATGTTAAAGGCAATGACATGACCACGACCAATTTCACCTAGTACATTTTCAACTGGTACTTGTGCATCTTCTAAAATAAGTGTTCTTGTAGAAGAGCTCTTAATACCCATTTTCTTTTCTTCAGCACCTGTTGATACACCCGGATATTCTCTTTCAACAATAAAAGCTGTGAATTGGTCACCGTTTATTTTGGCATAAACAACGAACACATCGGCAAACCCAGCATTCGTAATCCATTGTTTTTCCCCATTTAATACATAATGTGTGCCTTCTGCGTTTAATTTAGCAGTTGTTTTTGCTCCTAATGCATCAGATCCTGAACTTGGTTCTGTTAGTGCATAAGCAGCTAATTTTTCACCTGTCGCAAGCACCGGTAAGTATTTTTGCTTTTGCTCTTCATTTCCGAACAATACAATTGGAAGAGAACCAATACCTACATGGGCACCGTGTGAGATAGAGAAACCACCGACACGTGACATTTTTTCAGCGATAAGTGCTGAACTTACCTTATCTAAACCGAGTCCACCGTATTCCTCTGGCACATCTGTACCAAGTAAGCCTAGGTCACCAGCTTTTTTCAATAGTTTTACAGAGCGATCGAATTCATGTTGTTCTAAATAATCCACTTGAGGTACCACTTCATTTGTCACATAATCTTCTGTCGTCTTCGCAATCATGATTTGCTCTTCGCTAAAATCCTCTGGTGTGTACATATTTTCATAAGAAATATCTTCAATTAAAAAGCTTCCACCTTTAATAAATTTTTCAGTTTGATTTGACACGTTCATCATCCTCCATCTTCATTCTTTATGCTTTTTGCAGTTTTCGTTAACTTTGTTTTTCAAAGGTAATTAAATAAAATTTTCACTTCGGTTCATTGCGCATCAGACACTCACTTTTTTCAGGGCTCAGATTTCTTTGATCTATTAACCGCAGGAGTCGAGTGTCTTCCACTCTATAACACTATTGGTTTAAAAATCGAACTTAGTCGTTTTAAAGAAGTTCAAACACACCTGCGGCACCCATTCCGCCACCAATGCACATCGTTACAACACCAAATTGCTCGTTTCTACGCTTCATTTCATGAATTAATGATAGTGTTAGCTTAGCTCCGGTACACCCCAGTGGATGCCCTAAAGCAATAGCTCCCCCGTTAACATTCACTTTTTCTTCATCCAACCCTAATTCTCTAATGACTTGAATGGATTGAGAAGCAAAAGCTTCATTTAGTTCGAATAATCCGACATCTGATAGCTCTAACCCCGCTAGTTTTAAAGCTTTAGGAATTGCTACAATTGGCCCAATCCCCATAACCTCTGGCGGCACGCCTCCGACAGCAAAAGAACGAAACTTCACTAAAGGCTGCAATCCTTGTGCATCTGCTTTCTCTCTGTCCATAATCATTACAGCTGCTGCACCATCACTTGTTTGTGATGAATTCCCCGCTGTAACTGAACCTTTCACATTAAAAGCTGGTCTCAGTTTCCCTAATGTTGCAACTGTTGAATCACTCCGTACACCTTCATCTTGTGAAAACTGGAAGTTGTGTTCTTTCACTTTATTATCCGATCCAATTTGACGGAGTGTGACATCAACCGGAGTAATTTCATCAGCAAATTTACCTTCACTAATTGCTTTCGCTGCTTTTTGATGACTACGTACAGCAAATGCATCCTGCTCTTCTCTTGAAATGCCGTATTTTCCAGCAACTTGCTCTGCTGTATGCCCCATACTCATATAATATTCAGGAGCTGTCTCGGCTAAAGTTAAATTAGGACGGACAACATGACCCATCATAGGTACAAGACTCATGGATTCAGCTCCACCGGCGATCACTGTATCTGCGTGACCAAGCATGATTTTTTCGGCACCATAAGCGATTGATTGCAACCCTGATGAGCAATAGCGATTGACTGTGATTGCTGGTACCGAGTCTGGAAGCCCAGCTAATGCACCGATATTTCTGGCCATATTCAAACCTTGCTCTGCTTCTGGCATGGCACAACCAATAATTAAATCATCAATACTACCTTCATAATTTCCAGCTCGTTTCAACGTTTCTTTTACAACAAGTGCACCTAAATCATCTGGCCGAACAGTGGCAAGTGAGCCTTTTTTTGCTTTACCGACAGGTGTTCTAGCACCTGCAACAATTACAGCTTCTTTCATTGCTTTTTCCCTCTCCTTCTACTCTCGGTATCTTTTATTCTTTCTAGCAATCTATGATTAGTTACGGAGTGGTTTACCCTTTAAGAGCATGTGTTGCATCCGTTGTTGAGATTTTGGCTCTGCAATAAGTTTTAGAAATGCTTCTCTTTCAAGATCTAACATATATTGCTCATCTACTTCTGTACCAAAAGGCACCTTGCCGCCAGCAATGACATATGCCAGTGCCTTGGCAATTTTTAAATCATGTTCCGAAATATAACCAGATAAATGCATAGAATTAGCACCTAAAAGTAATGCGGCATACCCTGTTTCACCAACAACTGGGAATTTCACTTTTGCTGGTGGAAGGTAACCTGCATTTGCCAATGCTAATACTGCTTGTTTGGCATCATAAATGAGGTGATCTCCATTTACACTAATTGCATCCGAAGTATTCAAGAAGTTATTTTCTCTCGCCTCTTCTCCTGATGTAGATACCTTTGCCATCGCAATTGTTTCAAAGACTTTATTGGCTACGTTCTGTAGATCAAATTGAACTCCTTTAGGCATGCTTGCTAAATGTTTCAAATATAGTGACTTGTTCCCTGCGCCGCCTGGAATTAATCCAACTCCTGCTTCCACCAAGCCCATGTAAGTTTCACTAGATGCTTGAACATGTGATGCACTTAAAGCTACTTCCGCTCCCCCGCCAAGTGTCATACCGAATGGAGCCACTACGACTGGTTTAGCACTATACTTGATTTTCGTCATCGCATTTTGGAATTGTTTGATCACCATATCTAATTCGAAGTAATTATCATCTTGGGCTTCCATTAACATCATTCCGATATTGGCACCGACACAGAAGTTCTTTCCTTGATTGGAGATAACAAGACCTTTATAATTTTTCTCTACTTCATCAATAGCGAAATTAATCATTTGAATAATGTCTAAACCAATCGCATTACTCTTTGAATGGAACTCTAAGATAGCGACGCCATCGCCTAAGTCGATTAAGCTTGCTCCAGTATTTTTCTTAATGACACCTTGTTTTTGTTTTAATTGCTTTAAGTTTATTACTTTTGGGTTTAACTTAATCGGCTGATACTCACCATTTTCATACACAAAAGTTGTCGCGTTCTCTTCCTTATAGAACTGTGTATGTCCATCAGCGATCATTTTCTCAACCCATTCTGGAATGTCTAATCCTTCTGCTTTCATTTTGTTCACTGACTGTTCCAAACCAATAGCATCCCATGTTTCAAATGGGCCCATATTCCAACCAAATCCCCATTTCATTGCATCATCAATGGATTGAATTTCATCGGCAATTTCCCCTAGGAGTTGCGCAGAATATACTAATGCTGGTGATAACACCTTCCATAATAATTCTCCAGCGCGATCATCTGCGTATACAAGCGCTTTCATTTTGTTTGCTGTCCCTTTTTGTTGTTTAGCTATTTCTACCGCTGCCGTTTTCAACTTTTTACGAGGACCGTATTCTAAGGTTTTAGGATTTAACTCTAAAATTTCTTTGCCCTGTTTTAAGAAAAATCCTTGTCCTGTCTTACTGCCTAACCAGCCTTTGTCTAACATCTTATTAATAAAATCTGGTACATCGAATACTTGTTTTTCTTCACCTTCTACTTGGTCATAGACATTTTTAGCTACATGGGCAAACGTATCTAAACCAACAACGTCCAATGTACGGAAAGTCGCACTTTTCGGTCTACCAATAAGTGGTCCCGTAATTGAATCTACTTCACCAACAGTAAACCCACCCTTTAACATTTCTTGTACTGTTACAAGGAGACCGTATGTGCCGATTCTATTGGCAATAAAATTAGGCGTATCCTTTGCGATAACAACACCTTTTCCTAAAACATCCTCACCAAAAGTTTGCATAAAAGAAAGTACCTCAGGCGATGTTTCCTTAGTTGGAATCACTTCCAATAGTTTTAAGTAACGTGGTGGATTGAAGAAATGAGTGCCTAGGAAATGCTTCTTAAAGTCTTCAGAACGTCCTTCAGCCATTGCTTCGATAGAAATACCAGATGTATTAGAACTGACAATTGTTCCAGGACGTCGATATTTATCTACTTGGGCAAACACGTCTTTTTTCACGCTGAGATTTTCTACTACCACCTCAATGATCCAATCCACTTCTTTCAAGCGCTCCATATCATCATTGAAGTTACCGGCCTCAATAAGATGAATATTTTTCTTTGCTGTTAACGGTGCAGGTTTTTGCTTTAATAGTTTTTGCTTACCACTTTCGGCAATTTTATTTTTGAACTGTTTATCCTTAAGGGTAATCCCCTTTACTTCTTCTTCATTACTTAATTCGCGAGGAACAATATCTAATAAAAGTGTTGGTATACCAATATTTGCTAAATGCGCGGCTATTCCAGAGCCCATAACACCTGAGCCTAAAACAGCAGCCTTTCTAATCTGTTTGGTCAACTGTTCTTCCTCCTTCGATTTTGAATGAATGCTCATTCATTTTTTCTGTAAAAAATTTTGGAAATTCCTTTGATACTTATAATAATAAAATATTTGCAAAATTTAATCAATCATTTTCCTTATAGATTTCTTATTTCTTTTTCACTTTTTTCTTTCTGCATAAATTTTTCAGCAATTGACAAACTATTTTAGAAGAAAATCATCAAAATGGAGGTATTGGGATGCAACAACAAAATACAAACTTCTCGAATCAACAAGGAATCATGCAGCAACCCCCAGTTATGGTATCAACAAAAGATGCACTTTACTTTAATGATATGCTTTCTTGGAATTTATTAGCAATGAAAAAAGCTCATTTCTATGCGGGACAATGTCAAGACCCTGCTTTAAAAACTGTTTTTGAACAATGTGGACAAATGCATCAACGTCATTATGAGCAAATTTTGAAACATCTAAATACGACACAACCGTTTAATAATATGCAATAAGGAGGAAACTCAGTTGACTAATTCAAAAAAAGTACAAAATCCTGAAAAACAAATAGCTAAAACACCACAAATGAATGATCGTGATTTTACAAACGACCTACTTGCAATGGAAAAGTACATGAGTGATTCTTATAGCATTTATTTAAATGAAGTTAGTAATCAAACACTTTATGAAGATTTTATGCGTATTTTTACTGAAACAAAGAATGAACAACGTCATCTTTATAACCTCATGTTTGAAAGAGGTTGGTACAGTCTTGATGCAGCAGATCAACAAAGTCTACAACAATCTTACCAACAATTCCAAGGATACTCTACACAGTTTCCATATGGAACAAACGGTAACATTCAATAGCTAAGATATGTGAGGAATAAAATAAGAACAGATGTTGACCGACAGTCATCATCTGTTCTTATTTTTTATCCCTTTTATTCATCAGGCTTTTGTTGAAGCCGCTGTTTATCATTTAAATCTTTAATCTTTGTAATTAGCTCCATCATTTCTTGTTTTCCTTCAGGGTACAATTGATTCCAATGTTTTACTAAAGGTGGCATCTGTTTAGCAATAAATGAATAAATAATCCAGGATTTTACTTCTTCTTGCAATGTTTCGTCACTTTCTCCTAATAACAATTCCGTGTATTTTTCCACTAGCGCTTCTATCTTCTGATCCAAATCGTGAGCCAACTTGTATCTCTCCTTTACCATTTTTTAATCATCATTCATAACACAACCAAATTTGGTAACAATATTGATTAGATGCATTTAATACTTCTGATTGACGGTGATACCTTTGAGCATATGGGATAAGTTTAAAAAAATCAAAAATGATGATTGGAAATCTTTATTAAAGCTGTCAACTGATTTTCAGTCTACCTATTATTTTAATGAAAAAACGAATGAACGGTTTGGTTTTCATTTTTATGCGACTTTAGTAGATGAACAAATTATCCAGGAAAGTGCTTTACCAGCACTTTTAACAAAAAAATTTGAATCACTGGATGATTTGCATAGAATAGTTCCCATTGCAGATATTCATATTTTAAAAAATCCAAGGGATATAGAACAAAAGTTATTAAATGGATATGTACTTGTCACACTAGATTCTGATAAAAATCGTTTTGGATTTATTGCCGCTCAGAAAGAAATTGTTCGATCTCTCAGTCAACCTGAAATTGAGTTTTCTGTAATAGGACCTAAGGAAGCGTTTGTTGAGGCTATTGGTCAAAACTTAAATTTGATTAGGAAGAGATTACCTATCAAAGAATTAATTTCACAAGAATACACTGTTGGTAAACTTTCGAAAACAAAAGTAGCTGTCTTACATATAGAAGGAATTACTAATAAAGACAATGTTGATACTGTGAAACAACGTATAAAAAATATTGAGATTGACACGATTTCTGATAGCTCTAATATTGTTGAATTATTAAGTGATAATTCCAATTCCCTATTTCCACAATTACTAGACACCGAGAGGCCTGATCGAGTAGCTGCTATTCTTGCTGAAGGAAAAATCGCCATAATCGTTGATGGTTCACCACATGTGTTAATAGCGCCCACGACGTTAATTGAATTTTTTAGCGCTTTCGAAGACTATTTTCTCAATTGGATTGTCGCTACATTTTTTCGCTTAGTGCGATTTTTTGCTGTTGTCTTTTCAGTTTTGGTTACACCGATTTACGTTGCAGCTATGACATATCAATACGAGCTCATACCGCCAGACTTATTAGGGATATTAGTAACATCAAGAAGAACCATTCCGCTCCCCCCTATTCTCGAAGCATTATTTCTTGAGCTGACGATTGAATTATTGCGTGAGGCGGGGGCACGGCTCCCTACTAAAGTCGGCCAAACCATTGGTATCGTAGGTGGTATCGTTATTGGTACAGCATCTGTTGAAGCCGGTCTTACTAGTAACGTACTGTTAATCTTTGTCGCATTAGGTGCATTAGGTTCCTTTACAACACCTGTTTATAAAATGGGTAATACAATTAGGGTTTTACGCTTTCCCTTTCTTCTGTTTGCACAATTTTGGGGTGTATTAGGAATTCTTTTTTGTTTCTGTATTCTCATTGCCCACTTATTACGCCTGACCTCACTAGGAAGACCTTTTTTGGCGCCAATATACCCACTTAGATTAGCAGATATGAAGGATACACTTATTCGCGCACCCTTACAAAAAATGTACAGGCGTCCACATGTTTTAAGAACGCAAAAACCAAAACGATTCAATAAGAAGAAAGCTGAAAACCCAAAAGACATTGATGAATAACCCTAGCCTTAGTAGAGGTGATGAATATGCAAAGCCAAACGATTCCCAATAACTTAAAAATATCTCCCTATCTCGTTTTTTATGTGATGATCTCTATGCAAATTGGCATTGGCATTCTAGGATATCAAAGAATTATTGCCGACTATGCTGGATATGATGCATGGATTTCCATTCTCATTCTAGGTGTTTATATTCATATTGTATTATGGATGATGTACAAATTATGTGAAATGGTTAATGGAGATATTATTACCGTTCATGAGTTTCTTTTTGGGCGATTCATTAGTAAAGTGGCAAGCTTCGCCTTTGTTTTATTTTATATCACTTACCTTCTTTCCTTTATATTGAATTTTATCGAAGTTATTCAAATATGGATGTTTCCAGATATAAATAATTTTGCGTTTTCGGTATTGTTCTTACTTCTATCAATATATATTGTCTACGGTGGACTTAGGACAGTTGTGGGTATTTGTTTTTTTGGAACCATTTTGCCAGCCTATTTAGTATTTACATTCACCTTTACTCTAAAGTACGCTGACTTCACCCACTTATTACCGATTTGGCAACATAAAATCACCGAATTACTTCAAGCTTCTTATCATATGTCACTAACTTCTGTTGGATTTGAAGCGATTTTATTTATCTACCCTTTTATTAACCAACCGCAGAAATCGAAAAAATGGGCCCATATCGGAGTCGCCACGACAACAATTTTTTATACGATATTAGCGATTATCGCTTTTTCCTATTTCTCAGAAAAACAATTAGAAAATACGATTTGGGCTACACTCTCTATGTGGCAAATGGTGCAATTTCCATTTGTTGAACGATTTGAGTATATTGGGGTTGCCAATTGGTGTTTGATATTATTACCGAATATATGTCTCTCTCTTTGGATTGCTTCAAGGTTACTTAAAAGAGCCACTAAATTAAAGCAAAGAAAAGGTTCCATACTGATTTCAGCCATCTCAGTTATTATCGTTACTTTTTTAGAGAAAGGCTTAGATATTGAAAGGTTTAATCAAGTGGTTGAACTGGTGTCTGTAGCTCTTGTATTTGTTTATATTCCCTTATTGTACTGTTTATCCCTCATTATAAAGAAGGTGAAGAAAACATGAAAAAATGGTTATGTATCATTTGCTGCCTGTTCATACTAACTGGATGTGTACAGAAAAGAATAATAGATGAACTCAATATTGCAGTCGCAACTGGCTTTGACCCTGATACGAGTGATGAGCATTTGTTAAAGACAACCTTTCTTATGGAAATATTCAACAAAGAAATGAGTGTAGAGAACAAAACTGTTACAACAACCGGTGATCTCAGGAGAGAGACACTGTATAAAGCAAACCGGCAATCACCCAATCCAATTGTAGTCGGAGGTTTAAGGCTTACATTATATAATATTGCCATTGCCGAACGTGGATTAACTGTTTATGTAGACGCCTATCAACGAGATGCTTCCATTGGCAAACGAATCTACTTCGCAACTACTGATAGTAGTACGGAGGAAATTTTAAAAGGAGAATATGGCCCACAAGGAAATGGAACCTTTATTTCTGACTTAATTGAACATAATATTGACTATGGAGATTTACCTAAAACGAACTTAACCTTATTTATGAGAGATTTTTATCAGGAAGGGAAGGATATCTTCTTACCACATATCAAAAAAATCAATGAACAGGAAATCGAACTAGCGGGCATATCATTATTTAAAGATCATGCTGCATATAAAATTCTCCCAAGTGATAAATTATTTTATTTTAAATTACTCGTTGATCGTTATAGTAGAGGTGACTTCTCTATCGACTTGCCGGATGGTGAAAAAGTGGCTATTAAAAGTATACATTCCAATCATAAATATAAATTAGATAAAAAAGATCCAACAAACATCACTATCAAAATTAAAGTCCAAGGTAATATAAAAGAATATTCCGGAAATAATATCGATGATAAAAAAATAAAAGAGATAACGAATTTTATCAATAAAAAAATAAAAAATGAATGTTCAGCGCTTATTAAGTCTTTTCAAGAAGATGATGCCGACCCAATCGGACTAGGTAAGGTTTATAGCACAAAAATAAGGAATTTTGATTATAAAGAATGGAAAGAGGGATATCCTGACTTAAATATTAAAGTTGATCCGAAGGTGATCATACTGGATACTGGTGCATCTATCTAACAGCATTAACCCGAGAATTTTAAATTCTCGGGTTTCTTTTTCTTAGGAAGATCTGGAAAACATATACCGTTTACTATGAAAGCCAATTGAAAAAATTAGTCCCATGGCAAGCATATTACCCATTAGTGAGCTTCCTCCATAACTAATGAACGGTAGTGGGATTCCTGTAATCGGTAAAACACCAATTGTCATTCCGATATTTTGAAAGACATGGAAAGTTATTAAACTAATTACCCCTACACAAACATATGTATAGAATGGCGTTCTTGTACTGATGCCTATTTTAGTTAAATGATAAATCAATAAGAAAAATAAACTAACAACCACACTTGCCCCAATAAAACCGAACTCTTCTCCTATGATACTAAAAATAAAGTCTGTGTGACTTTCTGGTAAGTAAACTTCCCTTGTGCCGTAGCCCTTTCCTGTTGTCTCACCAGAACCGATGGCAAGTAAGGAGCGCGTTAGTTGAAAACCTGTAGAACTTTGATAATTATAAGGATCGATCCAAGAATAAATTCGCCCCAATTGGTATTCCTTCACGCCCAAATATTTTTCCAACAACTCTGGATGCCACAATACAAAATAAAAAATACCAACAACTAAAGTTACACCTACACTTACAATAGGCGCGAGTATTTTCCAAGTGATACCTGAGATAAAAACCATTCCGAGCAAAATCGCTAAAATTACCAAGGAAGTCCCCAAATCTGGTTGTTGCATGATGAGCAACAAAGGGAAGCCAGTAACAATTAGCATTTTAAATAATAGGAAAAAATCTGTTTTCACAGTTTTTAATTGTGTCTTTTGATGATGGTCATCGATGACCCTGGCTAGAGCTAATATGAGAAAAACCTTTACTAACTCAGCGGGCTGTATTTGTCCAAGACCAGGCAACCGTATCCATGATTTAGCTCCATTAATTACAGGAGCAATACTTTCAGGTGCGACAACAAGAAATCCAAGTAGCAATAGTCCAAAACCGTAAGCATACCAAGAAATTTTCTTTAATTGCTCAGCATCTAAAGTAATGACTGCTAGTATAATCCCTATTCCCACTACATACCATACAATTTGTTTAAGTAAAAAATTCTCACCGTATTGTTCAGTCGTTTGTGCACTATATATAGAAATACAGCTCACTAAAAACAATAAAAATAAAATAAGAACTAAAGTATAATCAATTCTCGATGTTGTCGTTCGTTTAGAAGTCATTAATCAATCTCCTTATGAAACAAAGGCTCTTCATTAAAAATAATCTGTGTACAATACTTCATTATATTTTTTTTAAATGAAAATCACAACAGCTACGTATATTTCTTTTTTGTAACAAAGAAAAATGCATATTATAATTGTACATATTTACTTTGAATATCCTTTACCATCCACATGATGTTATTAGGTACTTGTGGCAAGAAATATCCGATAAAAAGAGGGCTTGTTACATATCGAGGGACGATTTTTGCATATATTTCATTCTCGAAATGATAAAAAAATAGATTATAGCTGTTACATGTAAAAGGAAAATCCCTCAGAATATATTTGGTTGCCATTTGAATATATTTAGCAAACGCTGCAATATCCTTTTTCTGTCCTAATTTAACATTAAATTCATAAAAACCAATACGAGGTTTATTCGATAAAGAAAATTCAGTATCACCATGTTGATCAATCAATTCTCCTACAAAATCGTCAGCCTGCACCTTATTTTGATACACGACATCATATAAACCAACAATTTGCATATGAGGATGAGCAATGCTTCCACCTGAATGCGGCCCATGATTCTTGAAAAAAATCACAGATTTGTATTTATCACTTTTCTCCATACTTAACCACTTGTCTAAACCAAATGTAATCAATCTGACTAAATGGTTGTCATCATACTGTGAAAGTTCCGTGTCACACTCAGCTGTCTCGATTAAGACCGTTTGATGAGCATTTTCTAATACGGGATATTTATTCTCCAACCAAATGATTGGACCATCCTCCGCAATAATGTTCGTCAATTGTTCTCTCTGACAGAACGGACACACTTGTTCTTTATTCCTTATACTATTAGGTTTCTGTTTACCAATGCTTGTATTAAAAAATAAATGAGTATTTGTCATTAGTTATTCTCTCCTGATTTCAATTACTTACTTCTATTATAAAGGGCTTCTTCTTTATAGTGTGAAAGTTTGATTATGATTAGTATAAAATTCATCAATATTAAAGGCAACTTCACTTGCGTAACAAAAGTACATTATTAAATAAGATAAAAAAGATATTTGCATATGCAAATATCTTTCTTTTACTGTTAATTTACTATGACCTCAAATTCACTATGTTCATGTAATCCTTCATCATTTTCAACATGAACGACAATCTTGTATGTTCCATTATCAGTAAATGCATGTGTTGCTGTATACATCCCACTAGTTTCCTCTACTGCATCTACCCAAGCCACCTGATGTTCATCAATCGTTTGAACGATTTCTAACCTCACATTAGCCTCTTCAAGTCCTTGTTCTTCTTTCGTAATATGAATATCAAATGGAGTTTCCTCATTCGTCTTAATATCAGCAGTAGGACTTATATGTATCGCTACATTTCCATCATGCTCATGTGTGCTATGGCCTTGATTTTCTTCTTCGCTATCTATTTCAGCACTGCCTACCGCCACTTTAACTTTAGGCATAGTGTGCATACTTCTTGCGGTGACATGTGACTGAATATGATAGATAGCATCTTTTTCAAATGTATAGGATGCAACATACTTTCCATCATTCTCGTGTTCTGCTTCTATTAATTCACTATTATCCTTTTTCCCATCTTCCCACAATTCAAATTTTACTTCATCTGCATCTTCCACAGACTCGTCTCCCTGAGTAACAGTAACTTCTAAGCGTACTTCTTCGTTCCTTTTAATCTGACTTGGTATCGAGATACTGGCATCGATTGCAGCAGGAACTGATCCTTCGCCACCACTAGAGTTTGCATCATTCCCCGCATTTCCACAAGCAGCAAGAAAAATAATCATGATTACAGAAAACGTTGATATCCACTTCTTCATAAAAAGCCCCTCTTTCTTAAACATCTAATCTTTCTCATCTATTTTACTAATAATATGTGTTAGAAAAGTGAAATAATTTGTTAATGAGAGAAATATGTAAAATAAAGAAAATATAGGTATATAAAAAGATTTATTAGGAGAAACTTCTATTACAAGTGTAAATCCCCCTTTTTGGCTTCCATTTATGGAAGCTTTTTTTTACTTTTCTACAAAGCTTTCAACTAGATGCCTAGAAGCTTAATTTAAAATTAATCATACAAAAAAAGCTCATAAACCTTATAGAAGATTTAAGAGCTTTGACGCGCCTTAGAGGATTCGAACCTCTGACCCACAGCTTAGAAGGCTGTTGCTCTATCCAGCTGAGCTAAAGGCGCAAACTAAAATATGTATGGCTCCGCAGGTAGGATTCGAACCTACGACCGTTCGGTTAACAGCCGAATGCTCTACCACTGAGCTACTGCGGAATAATATAAATGGTGGGCCTAAATGGACTCGAACCATCGACCTCACGCTTATCAGGCGTGCGCTCTAACCAGCTGAGCTATAGGCCCCTATTTAAGCGGGTGAAGGGAATCGAACCCTCATCATCAGCTTGGAAGGCTGAGGTTTTACCACTAAACTACACCCGCATTTAAGAACTTCAACATACCGGTGGTCGGGGTCGAACCGACACTCCCGAAGGAACACGATTTTGAGTCGTGCGCGTCTGCCAATTCCGCCACACCGGCATAAAGGCAACACCCGGATTTGAACCGGGGATAAAGGTTTTGCAGACCTCTGCCTTACCACTTGGCTATGCTGCCATAAAACTGGGCTAGCAGGGTTCGAACCTGCGAATGACGGAATCAAAATCCGTTGCCTTA
The DNA here is from genome assembly GCF_044790165.1 of Cytobacillus kochii. Classification (NCBI taxonomy): domain Bacteria; kingdom Bacillati; phylum Bacillota; class Bacilli; order Caryophanales; family Bacillaceae; genus Cytobacillus; species Cytobacillus kochii. The sequence continues at coordinate 3,806,817 of NZ_CP085254.1, forward strand.
CCACTTGGCTATAGCCCAATAAGTAAATTGAAAAATGGGGCGACTGATGGGAATCGAACCCACGAATGTCGGAACCACAATCCGATGCGTTAACCACTTCGCCACAATCGCCATTATTGGCAGGGGTAGTAGGAATTGAACCCACATCAAAGGTTTTGGAGACCTTCGTTTTACCATTAAACTATACCCCTAGATGGTGGAGGGGGGCAGATTCGAACTGCCGAACCCGAAGGAGCGGATTTACAGTCCGCCGCGTTTAGCCACTTCGCTACCCCTCCAAAAAAGAATAAATGGTGGCTCAGGACGGAATCGAACCGCCGACACAAGGATTTTCAGTCCTTTGCTCTACCGACTGAGCTACTGAGCCAAAATAATAAATATGTAAATGGCGGTCCGGACGGGACTCGAACCCGCGACCTCCTGCGTGACAGGCAGGCATTCTAACCAACTGAACTACCGGACCAGATTGCGGGGGCAGGATTTGAACCTGCGACCTTCGGGTTATGAGCCCGACGAGCTACCGGACTGCTCCACCCCGCGATAATAAATATTAATGGCGGAGGAAGAGGGATTCGAACCCCCGCGGGCTTTAACACCCCTGTCGGTTTTCAAGACCGATCCCTTCAGCCAGACTTGGGTATTCCTCCATTAATAAAAAAGCAATAGCGGCGGAGGGGATCGAACCCCCGACCTCACGGGTATGAACCGTACGCTCTAGCCAGCTGAGCTACACCGCCATAAAATATATTTTATAAAAATTAAATTGGTGGAGCCTAGCGGGATCGAACCGCTGACCTCCTGCGTGCAAAGCAGGCGCTCTCCCAGCTGAGCTAAGGCCCCTAAAAAGTATTCGTGGTCGGGAAGACAGGATTCGAACCTGCGACCCCTTGGTCCCAAACCAAGTGCTCTACCAAGCTGAGCTACTTCCCGAAATAAAACGCGCCCGAGAGGAGTCGAACCCCTAACCTTTTGATCCGTAGTCAAACGCTCTATCCAATTGAGCTACGGGCGCATCTGGAGCGGAAGACGGGATTCGAACCCGCGACCCTCACCTTGGCAAGGTGATGTTCTACCACTGAACTACTTCCGCAACTATTCATTATAAAACTAATGCGGGTGAAGGGAGTCGAACCCCCACGCCTTGCGGCGCCAGATCCTAAGTCTGGTGCGTCTGCCAATTCCGCCACACCCGCAAATTTAAATGGTGAGCCATGAAGGACTCGAACCTTCGACCCTCTGATTAAAAGTCAGATGCTCTACCAACTGAGCTAATGGCTCGTACAAAGCACGAGTGGTGCCGGCCAGAGGACTTGAACCCCCAACCTACTGATTACAAGTCAGTTGCTCTACCAATTGAGCTAGGCCGGCAAATATACAAAAAAAATGGTGGAGGATGACGGGATCGAACCGCCGACCCTCTGCTTGTAAGGCAGATGCTCTCCCAGCTGAGCTAATCCTCCAAAATGGTGACCCCTACGGGATTCGAACCCGTGTTACCGCCGTGAAAGGGCGGTGTCTTAACCGCTTGACCAAGGGGCCAAAAAATAACCCCAAAAAATGGGGTAGTTTGCCCGGCAGCGTCCTACTCTCACAAGGGGACAGCCCCTAACTACCATCGGCGCTGAGAAGCTTAACTTCCGTGTTCGGTATGGGAACGGGTGTGACCTTCTCGCTATCGCCACCGGACTATGAAATTGTAAGGGAATCGTTCCCTCAAAACTAGGTAATGTTGAAGAAGATATTTATTGAGTAATCGCCTGAATGCGTGCTGTAGGATACTACTTACGTAGTGCTGTCCAGCTGCGGCGCCTAGTAGCCGCCCGCATTTCGAATTGTCCAGCTACAGCGCCTAGGTGCTCGAGGTCATAAGTCAAATTTGTCATGAGGTTAAAGAACAACCTCCTGTCAAATCCGTCTTATGCTTGTCGCACCTGTGCAAGGCGCTTTCGCTTTTCGTTTTGGTTAAGTCCTCGATCGATTAGTATTAGTCAGCTGCATGTGTCGCCACACTTCCACCTCTAACCTATCAACCTGATCATCTTTCAGGGATCTTACTAGCTTACGCTATGGGAAATCTCATCTCGAGGGGGGCTTCATGCTTAGATGCTTTCAGCACTTATCCCTTCCGCACATAGCTACCCAGCGATGCCTTTGGCAAGACAACTGGTACACCAGCGGTGCGTCCATCCCGGTCCTCTCGTACTAAGGACAGCTCCTCTCAAATTTCCTGCGCCCACGACGGATAGGGACCGAACTGTCTCACGACGTTCTGAACCCAGCTCGCGTACCGCTTTAATGGGCGAACAGCCCAACCCTTGGGACCGACTACAGCCCCAGGATGCGATGAGCCGACATCGAGGTGCCAAACCTCCCCGTCGATGTGGACTCTTGGGGGAGATAAGCCTGTTATCCCCGGGGTAGCTTTTATCCGTTGAGCGATGGCCCTTCCATGCGGAACCACCGGATCACTAAGCCCGACTTTCGTCCCTGCTCGACTTGTAGGTCTCGCAGTCAAGCTCCCTTGTGCCTTTACACTCTACGAATGATTTCCAACCATTCTGAGGGAACCTTTGGGCGCCTCCGTTACTCTTTAGGAGGCGACCGCCCCAGTCAAACTGCCCACCTGACACTGTCTCCCATCCCGATAAGGGATGTGGGTTAGAATTTCAATACAGCCAGGGTAGTATCCCACCGACGCCTCCACCGAAGCTAGCGCTCCGGCTTCTAAGGCTCCTACCTATCCTGTACAAGCTGTACCAAAATTCAATATCAGGCTACAGTAAAGCTCCACGGGGTCTTTCCGTCCTGTCGCGGGTAACCTGCATCTTCACAGGTACTATAATTTCACCGAGTCTCTCGTTGAGACAGTGCCCAGATCGTTACGCCTTTCGTGCGGGTCGGAACTTACCCGACAAGGAATTTCGCTACCTTAGGACCGTTATAGTTACGGCCGCCGTTTACTGGGGCTTCGATTCAAAGCTTCGCGTGAGCTAACCTCTCCTCTTAACCTTCCAGCACCGGGCAGGCGTCAGCCCCTATACTTCGCCTTGCGGCTTCGCAGAGACCTGTGTTTTTGCTAAACAGTCGCCTGGGCCTATTCACTGCGGCTCATCAAGGCTTTAACACCCTAATGAGCACCCCTTCTCCCGAAGTTACGGGGTCATTTTGCCGAGTTCCTTAACGAGAGTTCTCTCGCTCACCTTAGGATTCTCTCCTCGCCTACCTGTGTCGGTTTGCGGTACGGGCACCTTATTCCTCGCTAGAGGCTTTTCTTGGCAGTGTGGAATCAAGAACTTCGGTACTAAATTTCCCTCGCTATCACAGCTCAAGGTATATGACCATGGGATTTGCCTCATGGTCCCTCTAACTGCTTAGACGCACATCCAATCGTGCGCTTACCCTATCCTCCTGCGTCCCCCCATCACTCAAACAGAATACGGTGGTACAGGAATATCAACCTGTTGTCCATCGCCTACGCTTTTCAGCCTCGGCTTAGGTCCCGACTAACCCTGAGCGGACGAGCCTTCCTCAGGAAACCTTAGGCATTCGGTGGATGGGATTCTCACCCATCTTTCGCTACTCATACCGGCATTCTCACTTCTAAGCGCTCCACCAGTCCTTACGGTCTAGCTTCAACGCCCTTAGAACGCTCTCCTACCACTGAACATCAACGATGTTCAATCCACAGCTTCGGTGATACGTTTAGCCCCGGTACATTTTCGGCGCGGAGTCACTCGACCAGTGAGCTATTACGCACTCTTTAAATGGTGGCTGCTTCTAAGCCAACATCCTGGTTGTCTAAGCAACTCCACATCCTTTTCCACTTAACGTATACTTTGGGACCTTAGCTGGTGGTCTGGGCTGTTTCCCTCTTGACTACGGATCTTATCACTCGCAGTCTGACTCCCATGGATAAATCTTTGGCATTCGGAGTTTGTCTGAATTCGGTAACCCGATGAGGGCCCCTAGTCCAAACAGTGCTCTACCTCCAAGATTCTTACGCATGAGGCTAGCCCTAAAGCTATTTCGGAGAGAACCAGCTATCTCCAAGTTCGATTGGAATTTCTCCGCTACCCACACCTCATCCCCGCACTTTTCAACGTACGTGGGTTCGGGCCTCCATCCAGTGTTACCTGGACTTCACCCTGGACATGGGTAGATCACCTGGTTTCGGGTCTACGACCACATACTCATTCGCCCTATTCAGACTCGCTTTCGCTACGGCTCCGTCTGTCCAACTTAACCTCGCATGTAATCGTAACTCGCCGGTTCATTCTACAAAAGGCACGCTATCACCCATTAACGGGCTCTAACTACTTGTAGGCACACGGTTTCAGGATCTCTTTCACTCCCCTTCCGGGGTGCTTTTCACCTTTCCCTCACGGTACTGGTTCACTATCGGTCACTAGGGAGTATTTAGCCTTGGGAGATGGTCCTCCCTGCTTCCGACGGGATTTCTCGTGTCCCGCCGTACTCAGGATCCACTCTGGAGGGAACGAAGTTTCAACTACAGGGCTTTTACCTCCTATGGCGGGCCTTTCCAGACCTCTTCGTCTATCTCGTTCCTTTGTAACTCCGTATAGAATGTCCTACAACCCCAAGAGGCAAGCCTCTTGGTTTGGGCTAATCCCGTTTCGCTCGCCGCTACTCAGGGAATCGCGTTTGCTTTCTCTTCCTCCGGGTACTTAGATGTTTCAGTTCCCCGGGTCTGCCTTCCATACCCTATGTATTCAGGTATGGATCCTATCCCATAACGGATAGGGGGTTTCCCCATTCGGAAATCTCCGGATCAAAGCTTACTTACAGCTCCCCGAAGCATATCGGTGTTAGTCCCGTCCTTCATCGGCTCCTAGTGCCAAGGCATTCACCGTGCGCCCTTATTAACTTAACCATATGTTTGGGTTGCTTTCGCTTCCCTCACGGTTGTGTTTTTTAAAAAAAGTTTAATATCTCTACTCTATTATATAGAGAGAAAATAACTAAGGTGGCGATTACTCGGTAATCTTCTTCATTACATTATCTAGTTTTCAAAGAACGATTGAATCGAGAGATTATACTCTCAAAACTGAACGAACAGTCCAACATCAAGTTAATTCCGTATATTCCTTAGAAAGGAGGTGATCCAGCCGCACCTTCCGATACGGCTACCTTGTTACGACTTCACCCCAATCATCTGTCCCACCTTAGGCGGCTGGCTCCAAAAGGTTACCCCACCGACTTCGGGTGTTACAAACTCTCGTGGTGTGACGGGCGGTGTGTACAAGGCCCGGGAACGTATTCACCGCGGCATGCTGATCCGCGATTACTAGCGATTCCGGCTTCATGTAGGCGAGTTGCAGCCTACAATCCGAACTGAGAATGGTTTTATGGGATTGGCTAAACCTCGCGGTCTTGCAGCCCTTTGTACCATCCATTGTAGCACGTGTGTAGCCCAGGTCATAAGGGGCATGATGATTTGACGTCATCCCCACCTTCCTCCGGTTTGTCACCGGCAGTCACCTTAGAGTGCCCAACTGAATGCTGGCAACTAAGATCAAGGGTTGCGCTCGTTGCGGGACTTAACCCAACATCTCACGACACGAGCTGACGACAACCATGCACCACCTGTCACTCTGTCCCCCGAAGGGGAAAGTCCTATCTCTAGGATTGTCAGAGGATGTCAAGACCTGGTAAGGTTCTTCGCGTTGCTTCGAATTAAACCACATGCTCCACCGCTTGTGCGGGCCCCCGTCAATTCCTTTGAGTTTCAACCTTGCGGTCGTACTCCCCAGGCGGAGTGCTTAATGCGTTTGCTGCAGCACTAAAGGGCGGAAACCCTCTAACACTTAGCACTCATCGTTTACGGCGTGGACTACCAGGGTATCTAATCCTGTTTGCTCCCCACGCTTTCGCGCCTCAGCGTCAGTTACAGACCAGAAAGTCGCCTTCGCCACTGGTGTTCCTCCAAATCTCTACGCATTTCACCGCTACACTTGGAATTCCACTTTCCTCTTCTGCACTCAAGTTCCCCAGTTTCCAATGACCCTCCACGGTTGAGCCGTGGGCTTTCACATCAGACTTAAGGAACCGCCTGCGCGCGCTTTACGCCCAATAATTCCGGACAACGCTTGCCACCTACGTATTACCGCGGCTGCTGGCACGTAGTTAGCCGTGGCTTTCTGGTTAGGTACCGTCAAGGTACCGGCAGTTACTCCGGTACTTGTTCTTCCCTAACAACAGAGTTTTACGATCCGAAAACCTTCATCACTCACGCGGCGTTGCTCCGTCAGACTTTCGTCCATTGCGGAAGATTCCCTACTGCTGCCTCCCGTAGGAGTCTGGGCCGTGTCTCAGTCCCAGTGTGGCCGATCACCCTCTCAGGTCGGCTACGCATCGTCGCCTTGGTGAGCCGTTACCTCACCAACTAGCTAATGCGCCGCGGGCCCATCTGTAAGTGATAGCAGAACCATCTTTCAATCTAATTATATGTATAAATAGAAATTATCCGGTATTAGCCCCGGTTTCCCGGAGTTATCCCAGTCTTACAGGCAGGTTGCCCACGTGTTACTCACCCGTCCGCCGCTAATCTTTGGGAGCAAGCTCCCTCAGATTCGCTCGACTTGCATGTATTAGGCACGCCGCCAGCGTTCGTCCTGAGCCAGGATCAAACTCTCCAATAAAGTGTTTGATTAGCTCATTTGCACCTATGGTGCTTTGTTGCTGATAAATCAACTTTTTTAGAATTACGCTTGACGTTTTACGTTCGTTCAGTTTTCAAAGAACAATCTCGTTCGCTTCAGAAGCGACCTTCTTAATATATCATTCAGTTCGTTTGATGTCAATAACTTTTTTTAAAATCCTTATGTAAGTTACTGCGTCAGTAACGACTGCTTTAATATAATATCACCTGTTATTATTATTCGTCAATAACTTTTTTAAAAAAATTAATCTATTACATAAATAAAAAAGGAGTCAGCACTTTCATGTTATGCTGACTCCTTTTTTATTATAGTATTTGCGATAAGAACGCTTTCGTCCTTTCATGTTGTGGGTTATCAAATAATTCTACTGGCGTTCCCTCTTCAACAATTTCACCGTAATCAAATAAAACAATACGGTCAGCTACTTGGCGAGCGAACCCCATTTCATGTGTAACAACTACCATTGTCATTCCTGATTCAGCCAACGTCTTCATTACATCCAATACCTCTTTTACCATCTCAGGATCTAACGCTGAGGTCGGTTCATCAAACAACATGATTTTCGGTTGCATCGCCAACGCTCTTGCAATAGCCACCCTTTGTTGTTGCCCACCTGAAAGTTGACCTGGATATTTATCAGCTTGTTCAGGAATACCCACTCTTTCAAGCAACTCTTTCGCGATTTGTTCAGCTTTAGTCTTCTTCCACCTTCTCACCCAAATCGGTGCTAAAGAGATGTTTTTTAGAATCGTCATATGTGGAAAGAGATTAAAAGATTGAAAAACCATCCCTGTTTCTTTTCTTATTTCTTCTATGTTCTTTAAATCATCAGTCAACTCAATACCATCTATTTTTATTTGTCCTTGTTGAAACTCTTCTAAAGCATTAAGGGTGCGAATAAAAGTAGATTTCCCTGAACCAGATGGCCCCAGGACAACAACAACCTCACCTTGTTTCACACTAATATTTACATCTTTTAAAACATGCAGTTGTCCAAACCATTTATTTAATCCCTTTACTTCTATTATATTTTCTCTTTTTTCAATAGGTATATCTATTTTCTCAACTCCAAATATACTTTCCATCTATATATATCCTCCTAACGCTCTCCGGCACCTAAAGTATTTTCCAATCTTCTACTTACATACGACATAAGCGAACAGAATATAAAGTAAATAAACGCGATAAACAGAAATACTTCCATGTTCTTACCTAAAAAGGCGGGATTTGCAATCACCTTTTGTCCCATCCCTAATAATTCAGTTAATCCTACAATCGCTACAAGAGAAGTATCTTTGAAAATTGAGATAAACTGACCAACACAAGCTGGAATCACAGCTTTGATAGCTTGAGGAAGAACAACAAAACCCATGGTATATGTGGAATTTAAACCTAAAGCTTGCGCTGCCTCAAATTGTCCCCTCGGAATTGATTGCAATCCACCTCTTATATTTTCAGCTAAATATGCAGCACTAAATAATGTGAAACCAACCATTGCCCTGAGGACATTACTCACGTCAATACTATTACCTAAAAAAAGCGGCAACATTAACTGAAATACAAATAGTATGGTAATTAGAGGGATTCCTCTTATCAGTTCAATATAAATGATACAAAACCATTTCACTACAGGGAGTTTACTTCGTCTTCCTAGAGCTAATAAAACTCCCAAGGGAAAAGAACAAACAATTGCCACACTTGCAATAAGTAGCGTTAACAAGAAACCTCCCCAAACATTAGAATTCACTTTTGGTAAAATTCCGAAACCATTGAATAGAGAAATAACAAGCGGAATAAACAATATCCATAATAATAAAACTGGTATTTTTAGCTTTTTCACTTTTCTTCCTATTATATAAAAGAGGAAAATGCAAATAATATTCCCTACAAGAATAAGCCTCGTATTTGTTTGGATAAATGGTAGGACAAGAGAAACGACCATTAGCCCACCAATAACCAATGCCACATGCTTCATCACTCCTCGCCATAACCCCCATGAGCTTCCTAAAAGAGCAGAAATGAGAAAAATAGCTACCCAAACTCTCCAAGTCTCCTCTAATGGAAATTGCCCAACCATGAGTAAACGAAAGTTCGTTTCGATCACAGTCCAATCAGCTGTAAAAATAAATTTCCCTGTATGGAAGACAACATATAAAATAATGGCAGTTGACACGATGGTTAATATAATATTTGGCCAAGTACCGAATAAGTTTGTCTTTAACCAACTACCTACACCGACTGTTTTTTTAGGCGGTCCCACAACCGAAGTACCAGTAGTTACGTTCATTTGAGGTTCATTGTTCATGCTTACACCTACCTTTCAACGAGTTGCGCTTTCTTATTAAAGTAGTTCATAAATAAAGAAGTAATTAAACTAAATGTTAAATAAACAACAATCATTATCGCAATAGCCTCTATTGGACGCCCCGCTTGATTCATTACTGTGTTTCCAATACTTACAATCTCTTGATAACCAACTGCAACAGCCAAACTTGAATTCTTAGTTAAGTTCAAATATTGACTGGTTAAAGGTGGGATGATAATTCTAATGGCCTGTGGGAAAATCACCAATCTGAGAGCTGTTGAATTCTTTAACCCTAATGCTTTCGCAGCTTCAGACTGCCCCTTATTGACTCCATTGACCCCAGCTCGTATGATCTCTGCAATAAATGTAGATGTATAAATGACCAACCCGAGTAATATAGCGGAAAATCCAGGTGATAGGACAAAACCACCATCAAACCCATTTCCTGCAACAGACGGAACATGGAAGGTTACTGGTGTATTTCCAGTGACTACGTAAGATATAATAGCAATCACCACGATAACACCAAGCGCCCACAATGATGGAAAATTCTTTTTCCCAGATTCTATTTGTTTCTTTAACATCAAACGATAGACAAAAAGAGCAATTACCAGTGAAACAAGGAATAAAATGCCCCAGAGTAAAATTCCTTGATTTTTTTCATACCAAGGAATAGCTGTACCGCGATTCGAGAAAAGCATCGGTCCAATCTGAAGGGCTTCTTGAATTTTCGGCATTGGTAAAAACACGGCATAAAACCAAATAAATATTTGTACAAGCAATGGTGTATTTCGAAAAATCTCAATGTACACTCCGGCAATTTTACTTAATAACCAGTTATTCGACATTCTCGACAAGCCGACAATCAATCCAAGAATAGTCGTTAAAATAATCCCAAAGAATGCAACCCTCAATGTATTAAGCATGCCTATGAGTAAAGCTTTTCCATATGTATCAGTCGGTTGATAATCAATCATCGCCTCCGAAATAGAAAATCCTGCTGTATTGGCAAGGAAATCGAATCCTAACTGTAAACCTATTTGTCTTAGCCCACTTAAAGCATTGTCAATTAAAAGATATCCGAATGCTAAAACGATAATAGCAAATACTACTTGTAAGATAATTGGGATAATCTTTTTATTTCGCCAAAAAGGTGGAGAAATCGATTTCTTCTGATTCGACAGTTCACTCACATCTTACACTCCCTTCTAGAGGTACCTATTTAACTAATAGTTTAAAAAAGACCTGCTATAGAGAATTCTCATCAAGCAGGTCTATCTTTACTTAACGGAATGGAGGAGAGTAAAGAATTCCGCCATCAGTGTATAATGCGTTTAACCCTCTATCTAATTTGAAAATGGTATCTGCTCCAAGATTCTTCTCAAAAATTTCGCCATAATTCCCTACTTGCTTAATAATCTGGTAGGCAAAGTCATTTGGGAGCCCTAATTGTTCTCCAAGGTTTCCTTCAGTTCCTAACAATCTTCTAATTTCAGGATTTTCCGATTCTAAAAATTCATCAACATTTTTAGAAGTGATGCCAAATTCTTCAGCTTGAATAGTAGCAAAAACCATCCAGTTCACCGCATCAAACCACTTATCATCTCCACCTTTTACTGACGGTCCAAGTGGCTCTTTCGATAAGTTCTCCTCCAAAATCTTATGTTCATCAGGATTTTCCATTACTGCCTGCCTTGCAACTAATCCAGATTTATCTGTTGTCCAAGCATCAATGCTTCCTGATTCATACGCCGCTACTACTGCATCTTGACCATCAAACACAACCGCCTCATGCTCAATACCAAGCGCTCTCATCTGATCTGCTAAGTTCAACTCCGTTGTTGTTCCTGTGTCTACACCAATACGCATACCTTTTAAATCCTCAAGAGACTCTACCCCACTGTCGGCTCTCACCATAATACCTTGGCCATCATAGAAAGTTGTTGGCGCAAAATTCAAACCAACTTCCGAATCACGGTTTGTTGTCCATGTTGTGTTTCTAATTAACACATCAACTTCGCCTGTTTGCACAGCTGTAAATCTCTCTTGAGCAGATAAAGGTCTAAACTCAACGGCTTCGGCATCCCCTATCGCACCCGCTGCTAGTACTCGAGCGAAATCAACATCAAACCCAACGTTCTTACCACTCTCATCGATGTAGCCAAACCCTGGCAATTCATCATTCACTCCAGCAACTAGCTTCTTATTATCAATCACTTTACTAAGAATAGAACTTCCGGATGATCCATTATTCGAATCCCCGCCTTCCTTTCCCCCCGCCTCTTCATTCGAGCAACCAGTTAGCGCAAGCAAAACTACTAAAACGAAACTTATAAAACCAAATGAAATCTTCTTCATAATTACCCCCCTTTACTCTGTTAATTAACAGAATTTTTAGATATTTAACAATAGTAATAGATCCACATGTAAGATTGTCTATCACTATATGTTATATATTAACTTTATTGTTTTTTGTAGTCAACATTATATTTTTAATTTTCTTAAAAATAAAAATATTTAGAATAAATTAAATGCATTTAACAGTTTACTAGAATATTAATCTTATTAATCTCTTCCTATATTACTGGAGTCTAATCAGGTTTAATTACAAATGAAGAGTATTTCTTAATAATATTTATCATTTTACTAACACTCATTCTAAATACCTATTCTATACACCGGATTAATAATCTTTTTTACCAAAACGAACTACATTTACCCTTCCCCTTTTCTTCTCTCGTTTTTCCGCGATTATTTCATAAAAGTAATTTTTCAATATAACACTTTACCTTCTTTCTTTTGAAGAAATAATGAATGAAAAAGATATAACTTTCGATTATAAATGACAAACGATTATAATATTGATGAGGTGAATAAATATGGGTAGAGATAGAAAGTTCTCCATTACAGAATTATACGAACATACACAAGCATTATTACTAGAAGTTGGATATGAAGCATTTACGTTTAGTTTATTGGCAGAAAGGCTAAATGTAGCAAGAGGAACAATTTATAAGTATTTTGAAAATAAAGATGAACTTATTACAGCTTTTATGATTTATGAAATGAATCAATTTATGCAAAAACTCGAGCAAATTGAGGAAAAAGGAGATTTTGAACGGCAATTTACTTACTTAATGGAAATTATCTTTGAAAGAAGTGAGATTCAGGAATTAATCAATATTACAAAGCAAGTGAATACAACAAACGAAAAAACAGCTGCAAATCAATCTTATTTTAAAAACATGAGTATAAATATGTATACATGCTTACAAAACTTTGTCCAACTAGGTAAGCAAGAAGGAAAGTTAAACCCATCCTTGCCAGACACAATGATATTAGGCTTTATTTTTCAATCAGTAGCCATTCCAAATCATTTTCAGTTACCACGTGAGCAATGGGTTCAATCCATTATTCAAATGGTAAGTAACGGGATACGCACTTAATAATTGACACATGTGTCACTTTGGAGCAAAATATGATAGAACCATGGAATTTTTATGATTTTCCACCCCAACCTAACTTGAAAGGATGTCCTATCAAATGAAAAACTTGCTCCATACTATTACTGATCGAGTAGCAACGAAAAAAGGGGCGTGGATTACCATCGTCTGTTGGCTAGTTATCGCGCTAGGGTTAGCATTTTTTGCTCCTAATGCGAAAGATTATCAAGTGGGAAGAATTGCTACTCTCCCTGAAGATAGCCAATCGATTATCGCCCAAAACAAATTAGAAGAATACTTTCCAAGCGCTGACGGTATTCCTGCCATCCTTGTCTTTCAGGATAAAAATGATGAGCAACTTGAAACCTCTGTTTTAGCAGAACAACTAAATAGCTTTAAGAATAATGAAATTAAAGGAATAACTGAGGTCATTCCACTAGAACAATTACCACCTGAAGCACTCGAAGGCTTCTTTTCTGATGATCAATCCATAGCAGTCATTCCACTACAATTTGCATCTAGTATGGAAAGCGGAGATATTCAAACTTCCATTCATCAAATGCAAGATATTATCGAAGATCAAACAGACCTAAACTTTTGGGTAACTGGACCCGCTGGCATTAGTGCAGACTCTCTTGACCTATTTTCAAGAGCTGATGTTGTCCTTATTTTATCTACTGTCGCTTTAATATTAGTCTTACTTATTGTTATTTATCGCTCACCACTGCTTGCTATCATTCCTTTATTGGCTGCTGGATTTGTTTATGAAGTTGTTATGAAGTCATTAGGTATTTTAGGAAGCCTAGGATTAGATCTCAGTCAACAAACCATTTCGATTATGTTGATCTTGTTATTTGCAGCAGTAGTTGATTATTCGCTTTTCGTATTTTCACGTTTTAGAGAAGCATTAAAAAACCATGAAAACTCTTTTGAAGCGATGAAAGTGGCTATGAGAAGTGTTGGCATGCCTGTTTTCTTCTCTGGAGGCACGGTTCTTGCCGCTATGCTTGTTCTTTTCTTTGCCGAGTTTGGTGATTATCGAAACTTCGCTCCAACTTTCGCAACAGCCATGGCGATTATCATGATCTCATCCATAACGCTCATTCCTGCTTTATTTGCGTTATTTGGCAGAAAAGCATTTTGGCCAAAAGTACCGAAAATGGGAGACCATTCAGTGAAAGGAAGTTCTTTCTGGAGTAAGGTAGGACAATTCGTTGTCAAAAAACCGATTGTATCCGTTATATCTGTCGGGGTTATCTTGGTCGTCTCTGCATTAAATATTTCAAACTTAGACTATGAATTTGATACGATAAAATCTTTCCCTGAAGATATGCCATCTCGTGTCGGTTATGAAGTATTAGAAGAAAACTTCTCTAGCGGAGATCTTGCACCAACAACTGTTTTAGTTGAATCATCACAAGCATTATCTGAAGAACAAGTTTCTTCTATTGTCGAACAACTTTCAACAAGGTCAGAAGTAAATGAAGTTAGACCTTCTGGGACAGCTGAAAACAATCAAGTTCTTCAACTGAGCTTGACTTTCAATGACAGTCCTTATGCGATTGAAAGTATTAATGAACTAGAAAAAATAGTAAATGAGAAAGAAGAGTTATTAGATAACAGTAATATAGATGGCGACATTTATTTTTCAGGTGAAACAGCGTCATCATTAGATGATCGTAAAGTGAACAATAATGATATCCTTTTGATTGTTACACTTGAAACGGTCCTCATCTTCTTACTCCTTATCGCTTTGACAAAATCGATCAAAATGCCAATCTATATGATGGGAACTATTCTCATATCATTCTTAGCAGCATTAGGATTGGGAACATTTTTGACAGAGATATTTTTCGGAATCGATGCTGTAAGTAACCGCGTTCCTTTATACGCCTTTGTATTTCTTGTCGCACTTGGAATCGATTATAATATTATGCTCGTTTCTCGCTTTCAAGAAGAAAGAAAGCACCATAGTGTCAAAGAAGCTGTTCAGTTAGCTGTTTCTCATACAGGTGGAGTCATTTCTTCAGCCGGCTTGATTCTAGCCGCAACATTCGCTGTTCTAATGACACAGCCTATCGAGTTACTATTTGTATTCGGATTTATTGTAGCTGTCGGAATTCTATTAGATACATTCCTTATAAGAGGTGTACTTTTACCAGGATTAATTGTTTTATTAGAGAAAGATAAACAAGGAGATAAGCAAAAATCAAAATCTGTTAATAACGGATAGAATACAAAAATTAATTTATGTTTGTACTGCCACAGATGATGTTCTGTGGCAGTTTTTATACGCTGAGAATATAACACATAGATTGATAATACTAATGTAAAGAGGTGAATTTCTTTTTTACAAGAAATATCACTACTCTCTCCTTCTTGCCAAGGAGTTCTTACTACAAACGTTCCTTTTGAACGGTCTTCAATTAGATAAACAGCGTTTACTACACCTCTCCCAATATAGGATATATCTTTCACTTGCCAGACCTCTTCAGACTCTAACGCTATTCGGATTTGTTACTTTAAATGCTTATTCAACCTATTATCAAAAATGACATTAGATTCTCCTAACTACTCTAACGTTTCTATACATATTTCGATCGCCCTTGTTAAATCATATTGACTCCAACTAGGTAGTTTACTATTGGTCAAAGCCAATCGATGAGACGCAGGAATATGAATAAACCCTGCTGGGATATTAATGTTATGTTTTTTTATATAATACAGTACTTGATACATCACATGGTTACATAAATAAGCTCCTGCTGTATTAGATATTTTTGCAGGGAAACCATGATGATGAAGCCTTTCGACCATTTGCCTAATAGGTAGCGTAGAGAAATAACCATCTTCGCCATCCATGTGAATAGGCTCATCCACTGGTTGAACTCCGTTATTATCAACAGGTCCATCATTTACATTAATCGCTATCCGCTCGGGTGTTATTTTATCTCTACCAGCCGCTAGCCCCATAAGTATCACGGCATCTGGATTCATTTCTTCCATTTTTGTTATAAGTGTTTGCTTTACATGTTTAAACGAGACGGGGAGCAAGGCCGTTTGCACATGATAATTCCCAATGTTTTTGCCATCTAATGCTTCCACAACTTCTGCGGTTGGATTAATTGGAAAATCTAAAAAAGGTTCAAAACCGGTTAATAATAATTTTTGCATCTATCTCACCCTTCATTATGTAGAATATTCAATTATTTTATAAAAAAAGAGAAATCGCTTCTTTTCTAAACAAGAAGCGATTTCGTTTTTAAGAATCTTTCCCTAACATTAATTGATCTTTGTTTTCCTTCTGATCGGCAAGGAGCTTGTCGGAATCAACATATACGCGAGTGCTTTCTAGCGCAATGATGACACCTTCTTGCTCAAGAATATCAATGATTTGAAAGTTAATATTCTCTTTAATTTTAAGGAATTCTCCCCAATTGGTTGTGTTCGTAAAGAAATACAAAAATAAGTCATATGAATTATCTTTAATTTCATCAAAAGTAACAAAGATGGTTTCTGGATGGATATCATCATTATTCACTAAAGTTGAATGAATCCTATCAACAATACGTTGCAGCTTATGTCTTGGTGTCTCATGTGAGATCGATAAATTAAAGGTAATTTGTCTTTTTCCCATTCGGCTCCAATTCGTAATGGGTTCATTCGCAATTGTCCCATTTGGTAATGTAACAATCGCCTGAGCGAATGTCCGGACTTTTGTACTTCTGAAGGAAATATCTTCTACGGTCCCTTCAACACTCGGCGTCATAATCCAATCACCCATTGTAAAAGGTTTCTCGGTTATGATAATAAAACCTCCGAATAAATTACCAATAGCATCCTTCGCTGCAAAAGCAATTGCAGCACCACCGATACCAAGCCCTGCTACAAGACCACTGATATTATATTCAAACACTTGTAAGACAATACTTGCAGTAATTACAATAATAACAACTCTTAACATCCTTGATAAAAACGGAATGAGTATATCATCGACTTCAAGTGTATATTTATCACGCATCTTAATGAAAACTGCAGATGATGCAGAAGCAATATTATAGAAGCCCCAACCAATCATTATCATGAACGCTGATCTTATTAAGCGAACAAACAGCGTATTATGTTGCTCTAAATATGGGAAAAACCCCATGGCAATATACAATCCGACAATGATGAATATCCATTTCACCGGTTTTTCAAATGAAAGAAAAATGTGAGATAAAAGCTGTGAATTGGCCTTATTACTCACCTTCATTAACAATTTAAAAACATATTTTGCAAAAATACCGCGAAAAATTAAAAAAAGTATCAAGATTCCTATTGATATCCCTAGCTGAATCCAGGTGTTCTCAGAATCAAGGAATGAAAAAGCGCCTTCCATTTATCTGCCCCTCCTTATAATCTAGTGTTTATCATACCATAACACCGCTTGTTACCATTAGTAAAAAGATATTACCTTATGTAAATAACCGTTCCACACGTTAACAAACCTGATGATTGAAAATAATGTCGAATGTATCTTGTCATCTGCCTTCTTATTCTTTCTCATTTTCAGCTATTCTACCTTGGAGATTTATGTTAAGAAATGCTGTCGAAAAATATTATGCACATTATTATTGATTTTATAATACTGTATGATATACACTATTGTTATTAACGAGGTGATTACAATTGAAAGACTTATTACATTCCCTTACAACAGAGCTAAAACGTGGAACACTTACATTAGCGGTTTTAAGTCAGTTAGACGAACCACAATATGGCTACTCTTTAGTACAAAACTTAGAACAATCGGGCATCGAAATAGAACAAAGTACTTTATACCCTTTGCTTAGACGACTGGAAAAACAAGAACTTGTCACTAGTAGTTGGGACACAACCGAAAGCAGACCAAGAAAATATTATCAGCTTAGTGAATATGGGAAGAAGATCTTCGCAGCATTAAAGGAGGAGTGGGCAAAAATGTCTACTGAAATGAATTTATTATTAGAGGGGGGAAACAACAATGGAATGGATTGATGTTTATATCCATGAGGTTACAAAGCGTCTACCTGAAAAACAACGGAATGACATTGCATTAGAGCTAAAATCATCCATTTTAGATGCACTACCAGAGAATTATTCGCTCGAAGATGTAAAAGCTGTATTGGAGGACTTAGGAGATCCAGCAGAAATCGCGAAGAATTATCGCGATGCACCCTCCTATTTAATCGGTCCTGATTATTATGACTTATTCATGACCACTATGAAGATGATTTTACAACTTGCCATTGGGTTTGCTGTTGCTTTCATCGTTTTTGAAGGAGTAATTACTTACCTAAACAGCAATCAAGATTGGACCTATATATTCACTGTCTTCGGCAAAGGGATTTGGACGGTTCTATCTACAGCTATCCAAGTCGTATTCTGGGTCGCTATTGTCTTCATTATTATGGAACGAACTGGCGTCGCGCCTTATGAAATCGCCGGTACAGGAGAAAAATGGACACCAGATGATTTGAAAAATATTACTGTTATTCCCAAGAAAAAAGGGATCACGAAGATCGATATTTTTGCTGCGTTCCTCTGGACAGCCATATGGGGTACCATTTACTTCTTCGCACTTGATAGGGTCGGTATCTATACACAAAATAATCAAGAAACAGGGTTAACCCTACTGACGCCGATTTTCAACCAAGAACTTCTTCTCTCATTCTGGCCACTTGTTTTGATTGTTATTTTATGCGAGCTCACATTAACGGTATATAAATGGGTAAAGAGGCAGTGGACCAAATCTTTAGCAACCATTAACACTATCTATCAACTCTTGTATACGATCTTGTTCCTGTTAATTATTCTGCAACCAAATCTTTTCCATAGTCATTTAATCAATGAACTTAGTCAGCTCTTTAACACAACAGCAACAAATATAAGTTCAATTCTTGATACAATTATTGGGGTATCTATTGCTATTACCATCATTTCAGCTGTTTATGCTTCGTATGAAGGTTTTAGGAAAAGTAAAATAAAGAATGATACTTTGCTGTAAATCAAAAAAATACCTTACCGATAAGTGAAAGAGAAAAAGCCCGAACCATGTTAAAACATTGAGCATGGGTCGGGCTTTTTCCTATTTATTTCTCTGCTTTCTTTTTCTTTGGTTTTATATATAATCCGAGCTCTTTTCTTTCTTGCATTAATGAACGATATATGGAAATCATCATTAATATCATTATAATTGAAAATGGAAAGGCTGCAATAATTAATGCATTTTGCAGACCTTGCAATCCTCCACTATATAGGAGTATTAAGGCTACTAAAGACTGTGCAACACCCCATGTAAGCTTTACAGAATTGTGAGGGTTTAAGGAGCCATAAGTCGTTTGCATTCCTAAAACAAAAGTCGCAGAGTCTGCTGATGTAATAAAGAATGTCGATACCAACAGAATAGCGATGATAGAAATCACCATAGACCATGGAAACTCATTAAATACAGCAAATAGTACTTGCTCTGTCGGGAATTGACTTAAGTCTACTGCCCCACTTCGCTGCACATTAATAGATGACGTACCGAATACAGCAAACCAGAAAAAGCTGACTAGCGCTGGAGCAAGTAGGACTCCAGATATAAACTCTCTAATTGTTCGTCCCTTAGAAACACGCGCAATGAAAATCCCCACAAATGGTGACCAGGAAATCCACCATGCCCAGTAAAAAATAGTCCAATCGTTAATCCATGAACGATGCTCTCCATCTAATGGTGAAATACTAAAACTCATGCGTATAATATTTTGTATGTAACCACCAATCGTATCTGTAAACATATTTAAGATGAGTACTGTAGGTCCTAACACAAAGACAAGTAAGACTAAAATAACAGCTAACACCATATTAGCATTACTTAAATATTGAATCCCTTTACTCAATCCAGACCATGCCGAGATCATAAATAATACAGTAACTATGGCAACAATAATTATTTGGACCACAAAGCTATCAGGAATTCCGAACAAATACGTTAGCCCTCCATTAATTTGCGCTGCTCCAAACCCTAGAGTCGTTGCCACACCAACCACAGTCGCAAATACAGCCAACACGTCAATGATCGTACCCCAAATACCATCCATTGCTTTTCCAAAAAGAGGTTTCAATGTTGCTGAAATTAAACCTGGCTCTTCTTTTCTAAATTGAAAATAAGCCAGTACTAATGCAACTAATCCGTATATCGCCCAAGCATGTATACCCCAGTGAAAAAATGTATAACGAAGTGATTCCCTAAAAGCTTCATCGGTTTGACCATCAGCTAGTGGAGGTCTTACATAATGTGAGAGCGGTTCAGCAGCACCCCAAAAGACTAACCCTATTCCCATACCCGCACTAAACAACATCGCGAACCATGATAGGGTAGAAAATTCTGGCTTAGAATCTTGTTTTCCTAACTTAATAGAACCAATGGGGCTAAAAATGAGGAATAAACAAAAAGCAACTATAATAGTTACTAATATAAGGTAATAAAACCCAAAACTATTTGTTAAAAAAGCTTGTAAATTTGCAGTTACACTTTCAAACAAATCTGGAACTGCTACACCTAAAATAACAAAAATAAAAACAATAAATACGGTAATCCAAAACACATTTGATACTCGCTTCATAGAATAGTCCTTTCAAATAAATTCTTGTCCACGTAATTCTAAACAATAAAGATTTGCACCTTATTCTTTCTTAGTTTGAGACAAATTTTTTTATTTATTCTTTGTTTAAAAGAATACGCACCGTTCGACAAATTTCTTACAAATATTTACCCAACTAAAACAGATTTAAACATCTTTTTAACTAGAAATACTTATATCCTTTTCAAGTAGGTATAATCTGCTCTATATACAAGCTTAACATTGATAGAACATAAAAAACACTTTTTAAGCCATTCTCTGAAAGCAAAAAAAGTGCTAAATTTTCTCAATATTGATCCATACAACTTGTGTCAATAACCCACGGTTCCCCTGTAGTCATATCAATCATCTTAATATGACCTGTAGTAAGTGGATAGGTCGGTAAATAAGTTAATGTGTATTGATGCTTCTCTATATTCTTTCCCCAGCTTAATTCCATAAAAAGCTTTTCCTTAATCATTTCTGTTGCAACTTTAAATGTAAGGCTTGCGACAAATGATACATGTGAGAAATCTTGGAGGACATCACTATCTACATCTACATACTTCACCAAACCTGTATCGTCTATTTGAATATGAACAAAAGCATCAGCTACTTGAACGCCTCTTTCTTGTCGAATAAACGTAAAATCGTATATGCCGTTTGCGGGTTTTTGACTTATAACATGATCGTCTAATTGTTGCAGTTTAAAATAATCATGAGGGTTATCACAAACTGCTTGTAACACTGATGTAGCAGTTAAAAGCGCCACTTTCGAATTAACAGGTCTAGAAGCAAACGTTTCAGAATCATCTAAGCCCATTAATTTAAGCAGTCTTCCATCCGCATTGAATACAAATTTTATCGCACCAGGGATGTCTAATTCATCATCTAATAAATCTTCCTCACTCACCCGTAAGGATTCTTTAGGTAACTTACTCCACACCTCTAGTCTACCACTTTTCTTTTTTGCTTCAGCTACAAGCATATGGTCTTCCGTCATTCCCGCCAAAGTATAAATATCTATAAATTCGGCTAAATGGGGTAAGGATGTCACCAGCGTTTTGCCTACACCAAACGAATCCGAGGTAAGCACCCCCCCATTTGTGTGAACACCAAGAATAAAATCCTCCAACTGATAAACATAGTGATACTCATCATCACCATTAACAAATATGTCTTTATCATACTTTGCAATAACAGGTAGAATCCTTAAATGATTTAAATAAATCCGCTTTGCTTCTTCATTCGTAATCAGTGTTTTTGGATAGACAAGTTCAAAATCCATGCTTTCTCTTTCGACTGCACTTAAAACCCCATTACTAAGCATTGTAAAACTAATTCCAGAATGAGGGAGTTCCTTATTCAATCGCTCATCTTTGCGATTATATAAAATCATATGATATTCACCTAAGTCAATATATGCTGACAAATATAACCCATGTCTGAAAGTCGAATCATAGAACCTTTCTATAAAATGCTCTGCTTGCATGATCATATCAAACTTACTCATTTCCCCTGGAATTTCATCTAGTTCATCCGTATAAATGAAAAACTCTGCCACACCTAATTCATCCATACGAACCGAGCCAATTGACTCTCCCCAATCTTCCAACAGGATATCATACACATTTTCTTCAAATTCCATCTGCTCCATAACTAAATCATCTGGGTTGATTCCTTTAAAATAGGTTTTTAGTTGTTCCATTATTAAGTGATTCAAAGCAGCTGTTCTCCTTTAGTTATGATTTAATTAACGTGCAGGAAGTGAAATTTTAACATTAGATCGTTTCTATTTAAAGGTTCTCTTTAATTCTTCCCATAATAATGACATCTATAAAATTAGAAAAGCGCAGGGCGCCCGCTTATCGGTGACAAGCATAAGACGAGCCGGCAGAAAGGTTGTTTTTTAACCTTTTTGACGGATTGGCTTATGACCTCGAGCCGATGGCGTCCGGAGCTAGACAAAGCCTCGTTAAACATTTCATATAACGCCAACGCCCTTATATTATCTGCACATACATCTAACTCTAATCTGATGAGCCCTAACTCTTCATCGGCAAGCTTTACTATTCGCTCAAGAAGCGTCTTACCAATCCCTCTTCCTTGTACTTCTTCATTAATAGAGATGGACACATTACCGCTATATCTCAACTTTCCACTTCTCTCTTCTAAGGAAGCTACCCCTCGAACATGACCGTTATATTCTGCAACAAATACATGGTCTTCTTTTGTAAGTCCTTCAATATAATCTTCAATATCTTTTAATCTCCCCGATGATAAGGCCATTGTCTGTTGAACTATAGAATCTTGCCTATGCATTTCATGAATATCTCTTGCATCATTTATATGTATCGGTCTAATCTTTATTTCTTCCCCCATATAAAAACTCCTTTTTTTTTGTCAAACTGTTCTGAATGAAAACTTATAAACTAAGACTACCACTTTTTTTAGTTTGAAAAATATTGCTTTACCTATTTACGAATGAACAGTATAAAAAGTTTCTTACCATTGCACTGACATAATCACTACGATACAAAATATATATGAAAGGAGGCATCGAGATATTTTATGAGCATCCAAAGGAGGGTAATTTGAATATGCTTGCTTTGTTCAGTCTTTTTTTAGTTGTCGGCTACAGTTTCTTTTTCTTTATTAGTGCCGTTAGAAAAAACAAAGAAATAGCTACCCAATATTCTAAATGTATTCCCATGGTGGTTGGTATGACGAGTAGCTTAACAATCGGTTTGATTATATCTGTGTGGTTACCAGAAATGGCTAAAGCAACTGTATTATCTATTCTCATTAGCGCTGTCATTGCCATTTTTATAGGACTACCGTTTAAAACAAACGGACTCGTTGAAGCTCAAGCGTCAAGTCTCATGGGAAGTATGATGGGGGCAATGCTAGGTATTATGTTAGTACCCAGTGAAGTTACATTTATGATCATTAGCATGGATCTGATTTATTTAATTAGTATTTTTGCCATGATGCTTCTCATGCACAAAAAACATTCATTAAAGGAAGCATTGAAAAATCGACCTGTGCCCTTCTATCTAACATTCTTATTAAGCATGGCCATTATCTGCGCATCGGGAATTCATCAAGAAGCCAAGAACTCAATTCATCCGATTGAAGAAAACACCCCACAAGTAGAACACCATCACTAGTTTAAAGATTAATTTCAATTATGTTATTGACTTTTCATGTAATAGATAATATTATGAATATAATTTAATAAAGCATTTTCTCTTATAAAGAGCGGCTGAGGGACTGGCCCTGCGACGCCCGGCAACCATTCATATACCCATATGAACAGGTGCTAAATCCTGCAAAATACTATTTGGTATTTTGATATATGAGAGAGGTTACTACTATTCTAGTATATTTATGCCTCTCATGATGAGAGGCATTTTTGTTTTTATAATTACATCAAAAGAGAAACGAGGAGAAGAAATGACTGCAACAATCGTAAAAGGGGCTCCAGGATATTATTTATTAGGTTCAGGCATTCTAACAGAACTCCCCGACCTACTTAAAGATATTTCTGTTTCCAAATACCATATAATAACCGGTAAAAAAGCTTGGCAAGCCGTGCAGCCCTACTTGCCGAAGGAAGTAATAGATAACAACATTCACCTTCATTACATAGAAGGTCACACTACCTTAAAAAAGGTCCATGACATCCAAGAAATATTAACAAATGATGGTGCTAATGGCGTAATTGGTATTGGTGGTGGGACAGCATTAGATATAACAAAAGCAGTTGCGATTGAAGCATCTGTTCAATCCATTCTTATACCGACAATCGCAGCTACCTGTGCCGCTTGGACACCATTAAGTGTTTTTTATAATGAAGAAGGCAGCTTTACTCATTATACCGAGTTTCCTATTGCGACAACCCTCGTATTGATTGAACCTAAAATTATTGCTAATGCGCCTATAACTTATTTAAAAGCAGGAATTGGGGATACATTAGCCAAATTTTATGAAGCTGAAGCTCTAATTGAAAGTCTTTACCATGAAGAAACACTACCTGTACCTAAACAAGTTTCGCAATTTTCAGCCAAAATTTGCCGAGATACATTGCTTAATGATGGTGAAGCCGCACTACAATCAGTAGCCAAAAACGAAACCTCACCAGCACTTATTCGAGTGATTGAAACGATTATCATGACTGGGGGCATGGTCGGTGGATTCGGCGAAAAGGCAGGACGAATCGCTGGTGCCCATTCGCTTCACAATGGACTAACCGTAGCGAATGCAGCCAAAGATTTCCTTCATGGGGAATTAGTCGCTTACGGGATTCTTGGTCAATTGGCCATTGAAGAAAAATGGACGGAAGTTGATTACCTTCTCCCGTTTTATGAGAGCTGGCAATTGCCAAGTAGTCTCTCTACTCTAAATATAGATGTGAATGACGAGCAATTAATGAAAACAATTGTGAAAAAGGCGATACTTCCAACTGAATCGATTCACTTTATGAAAAACGAGATAAGTGAACAATCTGTTTTACAAGCACTTCGATTATTAGAAAAACAAAATGAACAAAAAGGAGTTCAAACATCATGAAAAAATGGTTATTAACTGGAACATTCTTATTATCTTTAACAGGCTTAGCTGCATGTGGTAGTGATGAAGCCAGCAACTCTACAGAAGGGTTATATGACGATGAAGAATTAGTCATTGGTGTCACTGCAGGTCCACATGAGCAAATCTTAGAAAAAGTAATTGAATTAGCTAAAGAAGAAGATATCAATATTAAACCACAAGTATTTACTGATTATGTGATGCCAAATGTTGCATTAGCTGAAAAAGAGATTGACTTAAACATTTTTCAAACAGAGCCTTATTTTAATGCATTTAAAGAAGATAGAAATTTAGATTTAGTTAAATCTTTTGATACCGTGTCATTCCCGATGGGCATCTATGCACTCAATGTAAAAGATGTAGCTGAATTAAAAGACGGCGCAAAAATCGGTCTTCCGAGTGACCCAACAAATAGTGGCCGAGCTCTATTACTATTTGAAAAAGCTGGATTAATCGAATTAGATCCTGAAACAGGTATTAATTCAACTGTTCGTGATATTGAAAAAAACAATGGTAACTATGAATTTATTGAACTTGACTCTGCTCAAATCGCTCGTCAGCTAGAAGAGCTTGACGCTGCAGCTATTAACACGAACTTTGCGATTGAAGCTGGTTTTGTTCCTTCTAAAGACGCTATCTTTATCGAGCCTAAAGATTCACCTTACGTAAACCACGCTGCTGTCCGTACGGAGAATAAAGATGATGAAATTCTTGAAAAATTAGCTGATATCTACCGCAGTGAAGAAATTGAAAAGTTTGTTGAAGAGGAATTTGACGGATCAGTTATCGTCTCTTGGTAAAATGATTAAAAATGAGCGTTACGGAGGGAGCATCAAATCATGATAGAGCTTAAGAATATAACCAAAACCTTTACAGGAAAACAAGGAAGCATCCATGCATTAAAGGATGTCTCACTATCAGTGAATCAAGGCGAAATCTACGGGGTTATCGGATACAGCGGCGCTGGTAAAAGTACATTAATTCGCTGTGTGAACTTACTTGAAAAACCTGATAGTGGTTCTGTAAAAGTTAATGGGGTGGATTTAACCACGCTAACACCAGGAAAACTCCGTGAAGCAAGAAGTCATATCGGCATGATTTTTCAAGGGTTTAACTTATTAAAAACAGCAACAGTTTATGATAATATTGCTATCCCTCTTAAACTAACAGGATTAGATAAGAAAGAAGTAAAGAGCCGCGTTAATAAATATTTAGAGATTGTCGGTTTAAGTGAAAAACAAAATGCTTATCCAGCTGAGTTATCTGGTGGCCAAAAGCAAAGGGTTGCTATTGCACGTGCATTATCGCATGAACCAGAAGTATTACTCAGCGATGAAGCAACAAGCGCCTTAGATCCAGATACAACAGAGGCAATTCTTGATTTGCTCTTAAAAATCAATAAAGAATTAGGAATTACGATTCTCCTTATTACACATGAGATGAATGTTATCCAAAGGATTTGCGATTGTGTGGCCGTTATGGAAAATGGGGAAATTATTGAAGAGGGGCGAACGAAGGATATCTTTACCTCTCCTCAACACAGTACAACAAAAAGATTCGTTAATAGCTTATTTTCACATGATATCCCTGATGATCTATTAGAGGAATTAAGTGAAAGTGGCCAAG
The DNA here is from genome assembly GCF_044790165.1 of Cytobacillus kochii. Taxonomy (NCBI): domain Bacteria; kingdom Bacillati; phylum Bacillota; class Bacilli; order Caryophanales; family Bacillaceae; genus Cytobacillus; species Cytobacillus kochii. Next base: position 3,833,089 of record NZ_CP085254.1, read on the forward strand.
TGGCAACATTATCTTTCTTTGGTGAATCATCAGGTGATCCTGCACTTGCATTAGTAACGAAAAAATATGATATTTTCCCTAATATCTTATCTGGTAATATTACAAGATTAAAAGATGAAGCATTCGGACAGTTGCTTGTCCATTTTAAAGGCGATACAGCAGAAATTAACAAAGCCATACAATTTTTACAAGAGAAACAAGTCCATGTGGAAGGAGTGACACTCAATGAACGCCATCAACGAATTTCTTGATGCATGGGGTGCTGATTTATGGGAATCAACGATACAAACTTTCCAAATGGTTGGTATCTCTCTCGCTATTTCCATTCTGATCGGGCTACCATTAGGGATTCTTCTTGTTTTGACTAGACCAGGTAAAGCCCTAGATAATAAATTTGTATATAATGTGCTCAACATAGTAATTAACGTCATTCGTTCCGTACCTTTTATTATCTTATTATTTTTCATTCTACCGTTTACCAAGTTTATTGTCGGTACATCGATTGGTGTAAAAGGCGTAATTGTCCCACTTGTTATTTATACTGCTCCATATATTGCACGCTTAATGGAATCAGCATTACTTGAGGTTGACCGTGGGGTTGTCGAAGCCTATGAAGCAATGGGAATTAAAACAAGACATATTATATGGAATGTACTGGTTAGAGAATCTCGCTCTTCAATCGTTCTTGGACTCACGATTGCAACAATTGGATTAATTGGTGCTACAGCAATGGCGGGACTCGTTGGCGGCGGAGGACTTGGTGACTTAGCCTACCGATATGGACATTTAAGATATGAAGTTGATGTGATGTATGTCACAGTCATTTTACTGATTATTTTAGTACAAGGATTACAGTCATTAGGGAATTTCTGGGCTGCGAAGTTAAAGAAAGATTAAAGCAAAAGAGCCGAAGCATGTTCGGCTCTTTTCTTATTTCTGCTTGCAAATTCTTAAGAAAACTGGAGATGAAATTGTTCCTCTTAACTTTAGCTCTCTTCTCTTCTTCTCTTTAATTTCTCCCCAATTGCTAAAAATGATGGGACTAAGATTGGTAGCATAAGCAAGCTCAGCATGATTAGCCCAATTATCACAACTAGCGCCACTTCGATCAGTGTAATAACACCTGAAGGGATTAATGCAGCAAAGGTTCCTCCTAAAATAATAGCGGCCGATATCACTACTCCACCTATATTTTTCGCTGCCGTTAAGATCGCATTTACTGGATTACCATCCACTTCATTAAAACGCATCATAAGAAAGATACTATAATCGACCCCAAGAGCGATAATCATAATAAAGCCAAAAAACGGCACATTCCAGGCGAGTTCACCTACGCCGAGAATAGATTGACTCATCCATTCACTAATACCTAATGAAGTATAGTAGGCTAATAGAAGTGCAGCAATAATATATAACGGCTGCATAACAGAACGGGTAATGACCATTAGAACAATGCCAATGCCAATTAACATTATTGTTGCCGTTCGAGCGAAATCTTCTGTAGCAATATTTTGTAAATCTAGATTTTGCTGTGTTTGCCCACCGATTGCATATTCAGCATCTTGTAAAATGGTTGCATTCAAGCTTGCCGGTACTTGACGATTGACTTCCTCCATTACCTTCATCGCTTCATTTGTATAAGGATTTTCTTCTAACACTATCGTCAACGTCGTCATTTTTTGATTATCTGATACATACATATCAAGTGCTTGCTGGAATTCCTCTCCTTTTAACACTTCCTCTGGAATAAAGAATTTCTCTGAAGCTTTCGAGTCACTTAAGCCACTAAGATACTTATTTGCATCCTGTAAACCTTCTCCTACTTGATTTAGTCCATCTGTACTTTCTGCTAATCCCTTTTGTAACTCCACCATTTTCTCACTTAAATCATTTAAACCTGTTTGGAGCATGGTTTGCCCCTCATTAATTTGAGCTAAACCAGACGCTAATTCACCCGTTTTTGTTGCCATTTCGTCTGATGCATTTGCACCATTTGCTAACCCTGCTTGCAATTCATTTGCGCCTGACTCTAATGCAACTAAACCGTTTTGCAGTTTTTCTAAACCAGCATCCACTTGCTCTAGTCCTGCATTCGCTTCTGCAAACTGCGTCATCGCTCCTTCATATTGCGGATGGACAGCTTCTAATTGCGCATTTAACTCCTCAACTTGTTGCTTCGCCTCCCCTGCTGTTCCTAATGCTAATTGCATATGTTCATCTGAAGCAGCTTCGGGATTTTCTTCAATATAGTTTGTTAATGATTGCTCAATTTGCGTAAATGCTAAAGTCATGCTTGTTACAGCAGTATTCATCTGCGAAAATACATTGCCTGTATTCGAAAGACCTGTTTGCAGTTCTGTATAGCCACTCAATAATGTGCCAGTTGCACCAGAAAGCTGTTCCACACTTGCCTTCACATCTGCAACCCCTTGATTTAACTCACTTGCCCCACTACTACCTGATTGAATTCCAGTTGTTAATTCATTCAGTGCCTCAACTAAGGTCGACGCTCCGTTTTTAGCATTTGTTGTTCCATCAATGAGTGTTTGCACATCTTCTAATTGATTACTATTTTGATTGGCTGATAATTCTCCTTCAGCAGAAGATAAACCATCATGTATCGATCCTACCCCTTTGTTAGCATCCCCAATCCCTTGATTTAATTGATCTGTTTGATCATTTAAATAGAGTTCTGGTATTTTTTCTCCAGCTGGTCTTGTTACAGTTTGTACCTTGGATACGCCATCTACAGCTAATATTTTCTCTGTCAATTCATCTATCGCTTGCAATGACTCTTGTTGATTGAGTGATTGCTCATTTTTTATAACTAATGTTGCCGGTGCTGAAAACCCAGAAGGAAAATGGTCTTCTATCCGATTGATCCCCTGTTTTGATTCAAAAGAATCATCTACTTCAAGAAGGTCGTTATAGCTTAATTCTCCCGAGTATTTGAATACAAATGGCAAAGAGATAAGGAGGACAATAAGTAATGAGAGAAAAGGACGCATTATTGAATGTCCTGATAGAAATCCCCAAAATTTACTGTCTGCATGACCATCAAATTTCTTAGATGGCCAAAACATTTTCTTCCCTAATACGTACATGAAAAATGGATTAAATGTATACAACACTCCGACAAGGACTGCTACACCAATAGCTACTGCCGAACTAGCTTGATACAAGCTAAATTGAGCAAACATTAATACAATAAAACCAATAAACACCGCTAAACCACTATATAAAACAGTAATTCCTGCCGTACGATAGGTAACTTTCAGTGCCTCTAAAATGGATTCCTGCTTACTCAGCTCTTCTTTAAACCTCGTAAAAATTAAAATATTATAGTCCGTACCTATTCCAAATAAAATCACTACTAAGAATACTTGCGTGAAATTTGAAAATGGGTAATTAAATGATTCTACTAAGTTGGCAATAATAGACATAGAGACGATATAGGATACACCCACAGATAATAATGAGATAAACGGTATAATCGGTGAACGGAAAACAAGAATTAATACGAGTAGGATGAATACGACGGCAATTGCCTCGGTTTTCTTAATCCCATCCTGCGTCGCCTGAACAAAGTCTTCCATGACAAGTTCGTTGCCAGTAATAGAAACCTGGAGTGAATCTGTGATGAGCTCACTTCTAAGAGAATTAGCGACTTCCTGTAATTCTCCTTGCTCTCGATCAATAGAAATCTGCGCTAGTATGGTCGAACCATCTTCAGCTGTTAGAACCGAAGCTGCTTCTTCACCATCTAAATGCGTTGTCATCTCTTCGATGCCAAGTGTTGATTGTCTGGCTTTTAATTCTGAAAGAAGTTTATCTAATTCCTCTTTCTCCTGATTAGACATTTTCTTGCCATCTTTTGATCCTATTACTGCTATAAAATCATACGTATTTGCATTCTCATCCATTTCCTCTAACATATGTGAAGCTTCTCTACTTAAGGCATTATCTGGTATGGTTATTTGCCCCTTTTCTCTAACAAGGTCATCCATATTCGGCATCCAAAGGAAACTTAATATTGAGATAACAACCCACCCGAAAAATAATAGGGTTCTTACATTTTTAGACTTTGACACGTTCTGGCTCCTTTCTCTTTTTTATATACGGAATGAATATTCATTCCTATTTATGTTCAGCTTGAAATCAACTTTCAAGCTAGCTTAACTAGTTGGCTTTAATCGCATTCCAACAACATTCCTCTAAGTTATCCATTAAAGGAGAACTACCATCGATCGTTCCTGCCCGCACCATTTTTAATATTTGTACAATGGCACCATAAACAACACCTATCAAAGCCTCTGTTTGTAGAACAATAATTTCTCCTCTTTCTTGACCAACCCTAACAACATTAGAGATATACTCTATAAACGCATCAAAAAGTTCCTGACTCTCTTTTGTTAAAAACATTTCATTACAATGAGAATCAATGAAATGTAACGCATGTGTATCTCCCATCGCAAAGTGGTGAATACTCTCAAAGATATGATGAAATTGTTCACGGATACTTGCATCAGTCGGATAATCCTTTAATAATTGTTCAAATAACGCATTTAGTTTTTCCTGGAAGAGCACATTAACTAAGTTCTCTTTATGATCAAAATAACGATAAATCGTTCCTGCCCCAACCTTTGCAGCATCAGCAATCATTGGTACCGTCGTCCCGTTATACCCCCTCTCTGCAAATAAAACAATCGCGGCATCCAATATATCTTGCCGCTTCGACTTTTTTGCGTCCGTCATATACTCGCTCCTCACTTTAGTCAATATATGATTCGGAATGAACATTCATTCCTTTTGGGAATAGAATAATATATTTTTTTATATTTTACAAGAGAAAAGAGAGAGGTATTTGGACTTTAAGCAAAAATGGCAGACTTGCCATGATTATAGGAAGTTGTACACAAACAACTCTTTACCACACCATCTACGTTTTTGTGAGTTTGCGTATATGGTTTGCGCGCAATTCTTTGTTTGCAACTTCTCACTTTTGCGCGTATTCATGGTTTGCACGCAATTCTTTGGCTTCTCCTGCTCGCTTTTGCGCGTATTCTTGATTTGCACGCAGTTCTTTGTTTGCTACTCCTCGCTTTTGCGCGTATTCATGGTTTACGCGCAGTTCTTTGTTTGCCACTTCTCACTTTTGCGCGTATTCATGGTTTGCGCGCAATTCTTCGGCTTCTCCTGCTCGCTTTTGCGCGTATTCTTGATTTGCGCGCAGTTCTTTGTTTGCTACTCCTCGCTTTTGCGCGTATTCATGGTTTACGCGCAGTTCTTTGTTTGCCACTTCTCACTTTTGCGCGTATTCTTGATTTGCGCGCAATTCTTTCTTTGCTACTCCTCGCTTTTGCGCGTATTCATGGTTTGCACGCAATGCTTTGGCTTCTCCTGCTCACTTTTGCGCGTATACTTGATTTGCACGCAGTTCCCTGCCTTTTCCTTCCCACTTTTGTGTGTATTCATTACTTAAAGAATAACTCACCTAACGATGCCTGACTTGTTCACAAACTCCTACTTTACTTATCTTCCTAACCCCTCCTTCATTTAGCAAAAAGACTGACTCAAGAATAGAGTCAGTCTTTTTGCTACAAATTTACTTCACCGATTCACGTACAATAAAAGAAGCGGCAGTTGCCTCTTTCAATTCTTCTAATGTTACACCTTCTTGTAGTTCTACCAGTTCCATTCCTTTTTCAGTGAATTCGAAGACTGCCATGTCCGTAATAAGTACATGCACAACACCTTCACCAGTTAGTGGCAATTCACAACTCTTTTTCACTTTAGACTCACCATATTTATTACGATGGTCCATGATGACAACGATGCGTTTTGCTCCTTGAACAAGGTCCATGGCGCCACCCATACCTTTAACCATTTTTCCTGGTATCATCCAATTGGCTAAATCACCTGTTTCAGATACTTCCATACCACCAAGGATAGCAAGATCGATATGACCGCCACGAATCATAGAGAAGGATTCTGCGCTATCAAAATACGAAGCATTGCGTTTAGCTGTCACTGTTTCTTTTCCAGCATTGATAAGATCAGCGTCTACTTCAGACTCTTTCGGGTAGCTACCAATGCCCAATAAACCATTTTCGGATTGAAGCATCACATCAAATTCTTCAGGGATGCGATCTGCAATTAAAGTAGGCATGCCAATACCAAGGTTTACACACATACCATCTTTAATTTCTTTTACTGCTCTATTGAGTATTTTTTCTCTTCCACTCATGATTATGTCCTCCTTTTAAGCTTCTTTTCTCGTTGTTAGTCTCTCTATTCTTTTCTCATAAGCTTTTCCTTCATATACATGTTGAACATATACGCCCGGTGTATGAATCTCATCTGCATCTAATTCCCCCGCACCAACTAACTCTTCTACTTCAACAATCGTTATTTTTCCTGCTGTCGCCACAGTTGGATTAAAGTTACGAGCTGTTTTTCTAAAGACTAAGTTGCCAAATGGATCTGCTTTCCATGCTTTTACAAAAGCGAAATCCGCTACAATGCCTCTTTCTAAAATATATGTTTTCCCATCAAATTCTTTATGTTCTTTCCCTTTAGCAACCTCTGTGCCTACACCAGTTGCTGTGTAAAATCCTGGAATTCCAGCGCCACCAGCTCTTAACCTTTCAGCTAATGTACCTTGAGGAACGAGTTCAACTTCAAGCTCACCGCTTAAAAATTGTTTTTCAAATGTTTTATTTTCTCCTACATAAGAGGCGACCATTTTTTTGATTTGTTTATTTTGTAGAAGTAAGCCTAATCCCCAGTCATCCACACCACAGTTATTACTGTATACCGTTAGTTCCTTCGTTCCTTTTTCTTGCAGGGCTATAATTAGTTTCTCTGGAATTCCACATAAACCAAAACCACCTACTGCTATAGAAGCACCGTCCTGAACTTGTTCTAACACTTCATCTAAAGATGTAATTATTTTACTCATGGTATGACTCTCCTTCCATCTTCCTTATAAACTATTAGTTTAAATAAATAGTGAAATAGCAAAAGCTAATGCAAATACAGTAATCGTTTTTAATATTGTCAACACAAAGATATCTCCATATGATTGTCTATGTGTTAAACCTGTAATCGCTAATAATGTAATAACAGCACCGTTATGAGGAAGGGTATCCATTCCACCAGAAGCCATAGAAGCAATTCGATGAAGTAATTCTGGCGAGATACCTAATGTTTGTGCCATCTGTAAATATTGTGCACCCATTACCTCTAATGCGATTGATAACCCACCTGAGGCAGACCCAGTTACCCCTGAGAGTACGTTCACAGCAATTGCTTCAGAGACTAACGGATTATTGCTTGCATTAAATACCCAGTCTTGAATCGCTGTAAAACCCGGTAGCGTTTTCACAACATTACCGAAACCAACTTCAGAGGCAGTATTAAAGATTGCTAGTAATGAACCCATAGCGGCTGTCGTTAACCCTGCTGCCAAACCTGTTTTAATTTTTCTCACATTCGTGAGCATTGCGACAATTATTCCGATTGTTAATGCTGCAACGAGTGCCCATGTTGAAGTGACTGTACTTGGATCAGCAATATTGTATTGTTCAGAAAGCTGCGATGCATCATACCAGAATTTCGCAGACCAACTTGTGCGGCTAAAAATAAAGTTTAATGCAATCACGACAACAAGTGGTAAGATTGCTAACCAAAAACTTGGTAACGTATTCGGGTCGACTTTTTCAGGCTCGTTTTTATGCCCTGTACCATAACCTTCGCCATTCGCAAGCGCTTTCCTTCTACGACGTTCTAACCAAATCATCCCGCCAGTGAAGATAATAATTGCTCCTATGATACCTACAAGAGGTGCGGCATAAGCATCTGTTCCAAAATAATTCGTTGGTATAATATTTTGAATTTGTGGCGTACCAGGTAGTGCGTCCATTGTATACGTGAATGCTCCTAATGCAATAGCGCCTGGAATTAACCGTTTAGGAATATCAGCCTCTTTGAAGATAGCTGCAGCAAACGGATAAACAGCAAATGCGACGACAAATAGGGAAACGCCTCCATATGTTAACGCAGAACATGCAAGTACAACAGCTAAAATAGCATGTTTTGACCCTAGTGAGGATACAATTGTCCTTGCAATGGCTGCTGCTGCTCCTGTCATTTCCATCACTTTTCCGAAAATCGCACCTAGTAAGAAGATTGGGAAAAATGATTTGATATAATTAGCTGCATTCGACATATACGTCTCTGTATAGCTTGGTAATAATAACCCGCCAGATATGACAACAGCTAATAACGTAACAATTGGGGCAATAATAATAACTGGATAACCACGATAAGCTAAGAAAATTAAAAGTCCTAATGCTAGTATAATAGCAAAAATCTCAATAAACAATGAAATCCCCCTTTATTTTCGCTAACAAATCAAACTGACTTCTCCCCAGAGTCGTCCGATTGTTGCTTTTCTCCCCCTTTGTAACTCCCTCTTACTTTCATCTGTAGAAAACGTTTTCATTTCCATATACATCTCCCCCAAAATTTCTTTTGGAGTCATACTGACAATAAACCGTCTGTCAAAACTATGCAATGAATGTGCCAACTTAAAAATTCCCTCTATTCTTATTCTTTTTTATATTCATTCACATTTTTTCGCAAAAACCGTTCAGAAAAACTGTCACTTTTAAAACACCGCTGTTTTTCTGTATGGATTTACGCACACTTTAAGCATATCCACTCAGTTATTGTACGGATTACTTAACACATTTACGTAATATCGATTCATTTATCTTTTTTGTTTTTGTGAGATAGGGGGGTACAGATAATGTGGATAAACGTTGATATCCACACTTCTCTTGGGATTTCTACTCTTTTTTGTGGACAAATCATCATTTATTCCCCGCATTTCTTCTGGATTTTCCACTCTTTTGTGTGGGCAAACTCATTCCTTCGGGTTTTTCCAATCTTTTTGTGTGGATAATTAACATCATCTTGCGTTTGACCGTTTGGGGTATCATACACAAAAAAATCCTACCAAACACGATACAAGTATTTGGTAGGATCCCGTTCTAAACCTTACTTACTCTTCTAGCAAATGATATTTGTTCATTTTTTCATACAATGTCGTACGGCTAATGCCGAGACGTTTGGCTGCTTCTGTTTTCTTGCCACCAACTGCTGTTAGACATTGAATAATGGTCTGTTTTTCTGTTTCTTCCATGACTTCTGCTAATGTACGCGTAGGTACTACTGTTTCTTGTAATTTAATATTTGCCGACAAGTGCTTCGGTTCAATAAAACAATTAAGATCAACCATATTCATCGCGCGCTCGATTACATTTTCAAGTTCTCGAATATTGCCTGGCCAATGGTAGTTTTTCAAGATATGGAGCGCCTTTTCGTCAATCCCCTTGACTGGTTTTGCCATCATTGTTGCGTATTTTTCTGTAAAATAATGAGACAGTCGTGAAACATCTTCTTTTCTATCTTTCAAAGAAGGGATGGTTATTTCCATCACCTTTAGGCGATAGTAAAGATCCAATCGGAATTCTCCTTTATCAACCATATCCTCTAGATTACGGTTAGTTGCTGCAATAATACGAACATCAATGGCTTTACTATTAGTTGAACCGACTCGTTCCACTTCTTTTTCTTGTAACACGCGCAATAACTTCACTTGCATATGAATGGGCAGTTCACCTATTTCATCTAAAAAAATCGTGCCTCCATCTGCTGTTTCAAACTTTCCTGCTTTGCCGCCTTTTCTTGCACCTGTAAATGCTCCCTCTTCATAGCCAAATAGTTCGGATTCAATTAATTCAGCTGGGATAGCAGCACAATTTACTTTCACAAACAGCCCCATTCCCCTACTGCTTGCCTGATGAATCGCATGTGCAAATAACTCCTTGCCTGTCCCGCTCTCACCTAAGAGCAACACATTAGAGTCATTTTCGGCCACTTTGACTGCTTGGGCTTTTACTTGTTTAAAAGCAGGCGATTCACCAATTAAATGATGAAAAGAGTATGATGCTTTATTACTTTCTCTAAAATCACCTTTATATTTCTTCAACTCTTTTTCCAATGAGTGTAATCGTTTAAATAAGGCGGAAAACTGACCAACATTTTTAAATAGGAGCTTTCCAACCGCACCTACTACTTTTCCATTTTTAAAAATAGGCGAACGAGTAGCAATCATATAGCCGCCATTTACTTTCTGTAAGGAAGCTGCTTCTTGCTTACCAGTTTTTACAACGATATGCATTCTCGTATTTTCGATCACTTCTGTAACATGCTTACCTATTGAGCTTTTCTGATCGACCTTCAAAAACTCCGCATATGCTTGCGTCAACAGAACGACATAGCCTTTTGCATCGACAAGCACTAAGCCGTCATAAGCATATTCGAGAATGTCTTCTATTAACATCTCATTCTCTTGCTGTCCTTGGCCGGTAGGTAGCAAATCTGCAGTCGCTTCATTTGACAGTGCACAAAGATACATATAAGCAGCACCATTTATACCTTCTAACCGTTCACCCTTAATTAATAGCTCTTTTTTATTTATTTTCATCTTCACGATTGTACTGAGAAGGAAATCTTGTTGGAGAAGATGAGTCATTTCGTTTTCATCGCCATCCATCATCCACAACAATCTTTGATTACAAAACAGTATCTCCTTTTGATGATTAAGTATCATCACCCCTAACGGCAGCTCATCTATGATTTTGTTAAATAACTGTTCATTCCGGATGGCATGACTGTTTTGCATCTTAGATCTCTCCTTACACTCGACTTTTTACAATCTGATAATTTTCATTATTATATCATAGCCAGGCAAATGAATATTTTTAATCACATAAAAGGTGTAGAACTTTTTATCGTTCTACACCTACGCATTATTTTTTCATTTTTGCTAAGCGAATAAAGGAACGGTCTCTTTCTAATAGTTTATTAGAGACCATCTCTCCTTCATATTGGAAAATCCCTTCACCTGTCTTTACACCAAGCTTCTTCTCGGCTACTAAGTCAGAGATGATTGCTGGCGCTTCCTTTGTGTCATTTAATTCTGGAGCAACGTTATTAAATACTCTTTCCCAAGTATCCAATCCCCCGAAGTCAGCAATTTCAATCGGCCCTGTAAATGCCCAGCGGAACCCTGGCCCTGCGGTAATAGCCGTATCTATATCTTCAGCTGTTGCCACACCTTCAGCCAATAATGAAAAAGCTTCTCTCATTAAGGCTGTTTGTAATCGATTAGCAATAAAGCCAGACTTTTCTTTTTGTAAAATAACAGGTGCTTTGCCGATTTCTTTCATGATGTTTCTCACTTCTTCAACAATTGAATCAGAAGTCTGTTCATGTTTAATAATTTCTACTAACGGAACTAAATGTGCTGGGTTAAAGAAATGGGTGATCACCATTTGATTAGCAAACGTGCACTTCTCCATTAATCTCGTAATTGGAAAAGTCGATGTATTTGAGGCAACGATCGCTGTTGGTTGCTTCAATTCTTCCAACTGTTTATATAAATCCCACTTCCATTCAATCACTTCTGGTATTGCTTCAATAATTAAATCTGCTTCTTGAACTGCTTGAGATAATTCAGTGACATATCCAATGGCATTCAAGCTTGTATCCGCTTCCTTTTCTGATAATACTTTCTCTTCAACAAGTAATGCTACATCTGCAGCTACTCTTTTTTCTGCTTTATGTAATAATTCATCGTTTAAATCATTCAGTATTACGTCGTATCCTTTAGTTGCAAACGATATCGCAATACCTGTCCCCATTACACCTGAACCAATCACAGTAATATTTCTTATCATCGTTGTAACCTCCTTTAACTTTTCAAAAATTAAAAATGCAATTACTGTGCCAAAAATAAAATAATTGCGAAAACCGTGAATCTATGTTACGATTTTTCCAGTTTTAACTCCCCAACTCCCTATTACTGACTTTACACATCTTCATACTGAAATAAGCCACTAGATTGATATGGAGGAATGTCAAAATGGTATCTAATAAAGTGGCAATTATAACAGGTTCAGCACGAGGCATTGGTTATGAGATTGGCAAAATTTTTGCCGAAAACGGAGCCAAGGTCGTTCTTTCCGATATTAATGAAGAGGAAGTCAAAAAATCTGCGCAATCCCTTCAAGAAAAAGGGCTAGAAGTGTTTGGCCTGAAAGCTGATGTAACAAAAGAGGAAGACATTATCAGCTTGATTGAAGAAACACAGAAAACACATGGAAGAATCGATATCTTTATTAATAATGCCGGTTTGCAACATGTGGCACCCATTGAAGATTTCCCTACTGAGAAATTTGAGCTGATGATTAAAATCATGCTTACAGCACCATTTATTTCACTCAAACACGTATTACCAATTATGAAAGAACAACAATTTGGTCGTATCTTAAATATTGCATCCATTAACGGATTAATTGGATTTGCCAACAAAGCAGCCTACAATAGTGCGAAACATGGTGTAATCGGCTTAACAAAAGTGGCCGCACTAGAGTCCGCAGCAGATGGCATTACAGTCAATGCCCTTTGCCCTGGTTATGTTGACACACCACTTGTGCAAAACCAATTACAAGACCTAGCATCAACAAGAAATGTGCCATTAGAAAATGTCCTTGAAGAAGTCATCTATCCACTCGTTCCACAAAAGCGCTTACTACAAGTAAAAGAAATTGCTGACTATGCCATGTTCCTAGCCAGTGATTTAGCTGGAGGCGTAACTGGCCAGGCGATTGTGATGGATGGTGGGTATACGGCGCAATAAGTGACAAAAAGAGAAAACTAAGATCAAACTAAAAGAAGTGCTGTTCCTTAACAGTACTTCTTTTGATTATATTTACATCATTTTGAGTACTTTTTGTAAGCAACTTACTATCACGGCGATAAATAATACTATCCCACTATTAACAAGCAACATATAGCCTATTTGCAGACCATAAAAAACGGTAAACGGATCGCGGATTATAGAGATAGCTATTAAACTCCCCATACCACCAAATACAGGGGCAAATGCTAGAATAATGAGTGCTCCCTTGTATACACTTCTTTTTTTAAAAACTACAAATGCCCCTGCTATATTGGCAATGGCAATAAAAACAATCATCAAAATTGAAAGAATCACCATTTATCCTCCTTAGTCAAATCGCTTATTTTAAATCCGCATTCGCTAAGAAAGTATCCACTTCCTCTGCAAACTGTTGCGGCATTTGTGTATTCAGTTCATGGCTACCATTATTTATGATTTGTAATTGCGCATGAGGAATCAATTCTGCCAATTCTTTTGCAGTAGGCATATTTATACGGTCTTTAGAACCAGCCAATACTAAGGTAGGAATATTGATTTGATGTAATGAATGAGATAAATCATAACTTTCCATTGATTGGTAAAGGGGAATGATGGTTGATTTTTCTAACCCTTGCTTCCTCCATACTTTTGCTGGTATGAGCTTAAATATATATTTTTGCAACTGAAATATGCTTTTAATCTTCCATCCATTTACTAAGGAGTATGGCGTTCCCGATAATACCATACCTTTTAAATGAGGGTTTGTGATAAGGGATTGTTGTAATGCAAAACATCCTCCTAATGATAGTCCAATGATGATAAACGGGCCATCTATTGTATGAAGCACATTAGTTAAAGATTTAGATAACTGATTGAAAGTAATAGTTTCAGATGTTTTCACTAATTCATCTATAGAGATGAGCCTAGCATCGTATCCGTCCCCCATAAACTTCTTAACCTTTATCCAGCTATCATTGGTCTGGCCTAATCCATGCAAAAAAACTAGTTTCATCCGTTTCTCACCACCGATTTTTAATTATGCCCTGTAGCTTAGTTACTTTGTTTAGTTGATTACCTCGAGCTAAATTTCACCAACTCTTTTTTCTTCTTATATACCGCGCATATCTCAGAGTTTTCATACACATTGTTACCGCTACAAAGGAACGTCCCCATTGTCGATTCCTTGTTTCAACTTCTGCTGAAACTTTAGCATCATGATAAAAATCACTGATTACTTTCTCAATATATTCCTTCGTGTATCATTCCTTATAGGTCACCCGGTATCCATCCGAACACACCTTAATCATCCCATTAACATGGGTTGGATTAGCTTGAATGATTATCCACAAATATGTATACCTATCCCCACTCAAAAGAATCATAATTTTCAATAAATATTTTACCATAGAAATAAGGGACTGTAGGTAAAAGCTTTTTATGATCTACAAAAAAACCTATTGTCTAATTTTCTGACAATAGGTTCTTCTTCACTTATGATTCATAAATAACTTCTCCACATTTGCTTAAATCATAGCCGTATAGCTGTTCGATTTCCTTTTTATAACTTGGGGAATTAACCGTTGCTTTCAACAATTGTACAAGTTCTTGATTTTGTTTAAGAATGATAAGGTCATACTGCTCAGATATTAATGGAATAAAGTCAACATTGACCATTTTTGTTACATTTTCAATACCTATACCAATATCCGCCTGACCACTCGCGACAGCTGAAGCCACTGAGTAATGGCTTGTTAACACATGATCATACCCATTAAGCTTGCTCGCATTGAATCCATGAACTCTAAGTTGTTCATCCAATAACACTCTTGCGCCAGAGCCAACTTCCCTATTCATGATGGTAACATCCGCACGCCCAAGATCTGCCCATCCTTGAATATGCAGAGGGTTTCCTTTTTGTACGTAAATACCCGCCGTACGGTAAACAAGATTCAGCTGAATAAACGGTTGACTGACAAGAATTTTCTTCACATAAGATGTATTATATTCTCCTGTATCACCATCAAACAAATGACAACTAACGACATTACATTCTCCACGATACATCGAAAATAAACTATTCAAGCTACCACTATATAGCCTTAATGGCGGTTGTCCTTTTTCATTTTCTATATGCTTAGCTAGTATATCTAAAACAATATCTTGTCCACTTATAATCACATGACCATCATCAATTGAATGAACTTTCTCTTTTACTTCTTTCACAGCTTTATTCTTGGTGATACCTGTTTTACTCTTGGATTTGTAACGCTCCAAGTCGACGGCATCAATTCTCATTTGCCTCCCTACACGATAAGCAGGAAGTTGATCCTTTTTAATAAGATCATATACTGTTAACTTTGAAACCTTTAATAATTGTGAAACTTCTTCTATTGTATAAGATGCATCGTTCGTCAAAAGTATCACCTCCAGGATATTTCAAAAAGGATTCGTTTTTTGTTTATGTTTTTATTATAATTAACAATAACTAATTATAACTAATTAAAAGGTGAGCAAAATGACACAATTAATCTTTGAACATATTTCTAAATCTTATCATTCAGGTGAACCGGTCATAAAAGATTTCCACTTTGAAACAAAAGAACAAGAGTTTATTGTCTTTGTTGGTCCATCTGGTTGTGGAAAATCAACAATCCTAAAAATGATAGCCGGCTTAGAAAACATCACTTCTGGAAGATTAATAATTGATGGGAAAGAAATGAATAACGTCCCTACTAGAGAACGTAATCTATCAATGGTCTTTCAAAATTATGCATTATATCCTCATATGACAGTATATCAAAATATCGCTTTCGGTTTAAAGATGAGGAAAGAAAAGAAAACTGATATTAAGAAAAAAGTGTTGAAAGCCGCAGAGATTACTGGCTTAACAGGTTTATTAACAAGAAAACCGACAGATCTATCGGGCGGACAAAGGCAGCGGGTTGCCCTTGCTAGGGCAATCGTTTGCGATAATCCCGTTTTTCTAATGGATGAACCACTTTCTAACCTGGATGCCAAGCTGCGTACACAAATGCGCAGAGAAATTACACTTTTGCATAAAAGGCTAGCAACTACGACCATTTACGTCACACATGATCAAACAGAGGCAATGACAATGGCTGATCGTATTATCGTACTAAAAGATGGAAGTATTCAACAAGTGGGTACACCACATGAAATTTATGAAACGCCAGCTAATCTCTTTGTCGCTAGCTTCATTGGATCACCAGCTATCAATGTTTTAGAAGGAAAGGTCGAATCCAATGGCATTACAATTGAAGGAATTCCGACTATTTTCTCACGTGAAAACTTAAGAACAACTAGGGAGGCACTAGTCGGCATTCGTCCAGAGCATTTAATCATAGATGAATATAATCCACTCTTGACCGCCACCGTTGAAGACTTAGAAACTCTTGGTGCAGATACTATTATTTATGCAAAACACAACCGCATTCATTTAACGATAAAAGCACCTGGATTATTATCCTTCAGTAAAGGTGACCCATTACCTTTATCACTCACTGGTGAACATCTCCTCCTATTTGATAAAGAGTCAAAAAAAGTGATTCTTTAGTATAAAAAGTATTTTATTTTATAACTAGTTATAATAAGATATAAAAAGATATAATTAATTAGAAGAAAGATGGAGATGATTCAACTTGTTAAAACATTTAAAGCTGATTTGTTTATTGCTCTTAGTTACTTTATTTACCGTAGCGTGTTCTTCAAATGAAGGAGAAACTGCCCTAAAAGAAACGAATAATAAAGAAAAAGAACCGGTAGAATTAACCATTTCTGCTGCTGCTAGTTTGCAAGATGCCATGTCAGAAATAGATGAAATGTACGCAGAACAACACCCTGAGACAAAACTCACATTCAATTTCGGTGGATCAGGTTCTCTCCAACAGCAAATATCCCAGGGGGCACCCGTTGACCTCTTCTTCTCAGCTGCAGAAGATAAATTCGATATTTTAGTAGAAGAAGGAAATATTGCAAAAGAAGATGGTGTTAATTTATTAGGGAATAGCTTAGTGTTAATCACTCCAGCCGATGAAGAAAATCTAACAGGTTTTACAGATTTAACAAAAAAGGAAGTTGAACAAATTTCACTTGGCACACCTGAATCTGTTCCTGCTGGTGCTTACGGTGTCGAATCACTTGAAAATATGGGCTTATGGAACGAACTAGAAGCTAAAACCGTTTACGCAAAAGATGTAAGACAAGTTCTTTCTTATGTGGAAACCGGTAACGTAAATGCAGGCATTGTTTATAAAACAGATGCACTCGCTTCTGATAAGGTTGAAATTATTGATACAGCAGGTGCTGATACACATACACCAATTATTTACCCTGTTGGTATCGTAAAAGACACGAAAAATTACGATGCAGCGAAAGAATTCTATACCTTCTTACAATCTGATGAAGCATTAAAGGTCTTTGAGGAATATGGATTCACTGCTCAATAATATAACCAGTTCAACCTTTCTAAGTCCCATATGGATTTCATTAAAAATTGCCATTCTCGCTGGAATAATCGTCGTTATAATTGGAACAATTGCTGGCTATTTTCTAGCAAGGAGGTCTTTTAAAGGTAAAGCAGTCGTCGAAACGATTTTAATGTTGCCAATGGTACTGCCACCGACTGTCGTTGGCTTCTTATTAATTGTCATCTTTGGTAAAAATAGTTGGGCTGGTCAAGCCATAACTTGGCTATTCGACAGACCTATTATTTTCACTTGGTGGGCTGCAGTCCTTGCCGCCATCGTTGTCTCTTTCCCTTTAATGTATCAATCAGCTAAATCTGGCTTTCTCAGTATTGATCGTGATATCGAGGATGCAGCACGTGTGGATGGTGCAAATGATTGGAAAGTATTTTGGCTAATATCTGTTCCATTGGCTTCTAAGGCGCTCATTTCTGGCGCTATTTTAAGCTTCGCCAGAGCACTAGGAGAATTTGGCGCAACATTGATGTTTGCAGGTAATATTCCTGGAGAAACACAAACGATTCCTATTGCTATCTATCTAGCCATCGATTCCGGACAAATGACCATGGCTTGGCTATGGGTAGGAGCTATGATTATTATTTCCTTTATCATCCTTTTAACGATTAGAGTAAAGGAATAAAAAAATCGTAGAGATATCCACACACTCTGCGATTTTTTTTGTTAAATCCATTGGCCTATTTATCTTATAATGAAAAAGTAGGAAGTTTCTCTTGCAGAAAAGGGAAAAAAGCGTTATCCTTTAATGAGAATGATAATCAATTGCGGAATTTAGGAGGGATCAAGATGGAACAGCATGAGTTATTTGATGTGACGGTTATTGGTGGAGGTCCAGCAGGCTTGTATTCTACTTTTTATAGTGGGTTACGTTCCATGAAGACCAAGATTATTGAATTTCAACCACAGCTTGGCGGGAAAATCCATGTGTACCCAGAGAAGATGATTTGGGACGTAGGTGGCCTAGCTCCTGTACCTGGTGAGAAACTAATCGAACAACTCGTTACTCAAGGCTTAACATTTGATCCCACTGTTGTATTAAATGAAAAAATTGTAAAAATCGACCAAGATGACAACCGTATCTTTCATCTACATACCGCATCAGGACAAATACATTATTCCAAAACGGTCATTGTCGCTGTAGGTGGGGGTATTTTAAAACCACAGAAGCTTCAAATCGAAGGTGCGGAAAAATATGAGGTATCAAATCTTCACTATACAGTTAAATCCATTCAAAGCTTCCGTGATAAAACGGTTGTGATATCAGGTGGAGGAAACTCAGCTGTCGATTGGGCAAATGAACTTGTTCCTTATGCAAAAAAGGTTTATTTGACTTACCGTAAAGGTGAACTCAGCGGACATGAGGCACAAGTAGAACAACTTAAGAATAGCTCAGCTGAAGTCATTTTCCACTCTTCTATTACTAAGCTTGTTGCTGGTGATGGACAGGACCGTATTGAGTATGTTGAGTTAACTAATCATGAGTTGGGTGAGGTTTCAACCCTTGCGATAGATGATGTAATTATCAACCATGGATACGAAAGAGACTCAGCACTCCTCAATAATTGTGATATGCAAATTGACATGATTGATGATTTTTATATTGCAGGTAGTAGCAGAAGTGAATCATCTATCCCTGGGTTATATGCTGCAGGCGATATTCTGAAACATGATGGTAAAGTTCACCTCATTGCCGGCGCCTTCCAAGACGCTGCCAATGCTGTTAACCATGCGAAGACATACATCGATCCAAAAGCCAATGGATTCGGAATGGTTTCTTCACATAACGAATTGTTTAGTGAGCGGAATAAAGAATTGAAGAAGAAGATCTATAAATAATTTCACGTTATAAATAGATCCTATATATGGAGAAAGTGTGAAATATATACTTGCAGTATTGGTCAAAAGTATGGATACTTTTGACCATTTTCTATATAGGCATGGCAGTTAGACAAATTGATTTATAAACTACATTCTTTAATCTCAGTTCACATCCCCAAGATATACAGGAGAGTGATCATCGAGTATGTATTTTGTTAGCTCTTGCGGATAGATCCGAAGTGCCTCAAGGCTTTTTATTGGTATCCACTCTATCCCCACTTGGTGATCATCTGCCAGAATAGCATCATTCTGGTCTACCAGATGACAGGTGAAGAAGAATTCAACTTGATGTACATTCTTATGTTGCGATGAAAACTCATGATTTCCCCCTATGTATTCACGAATATAACGAAGGTTTCCTACTTTTATAATAGCTCCAGTTTCTTCTAAACACTCTCTTTTCACTGTTTCTTCAAGGGTTTCCCCGTGATTTTGTCCTCCTCCAGGAAAAACATAAAAGATACCCAATTCATCCATACATTTAACTAATAACAAGCGCTCATTTTCTATCATGATCGCTCTACTCGCATTTCTTATTTCCATCTATTACCCACCTTTTCTCCTATTAGCACAGTGTAAATGCACAATAATACTGAAAAAACCCATCTTTTATGGTACTATATAACCAGTTAATTATACCCATAAAACACAAGGAGCCTCTATGTCTAAACAATTAGGATTCAACTTAAAAGTAGAAAGATTAAAGAAGCATATGACGCAAAAGGAATTAAGTGAGCACATCGGCATTAGTGCCCGTACGATTTCACGGTATGAATTGAATCAAGCAAATCCAAAGGAAAAAACTTTAATGAAGTTTGCAGAATTTTTCGGAAAAACAATAGAGCAACTGAAATAATATTCTCCTATTCAAGCAAAAAGGAGGCTTTACGCCTCCCCCTACTCTTTCACTTTCATTAAGCGCATACTATTTAAGGCTACAATTAAAGTAGCACCAATATCTGCTACAATTGCAATCCATAGAGTTAACCAACTTGGGACAACAAGTAGTAGAGCAATGAGTTTAATCGTAAGTGAGAAGGTAATGTTTCCTTTTATAATTCTCATGGTTTTTCTACTTAACTTAATCGCAAATGGGAGCTTTGATAAATCGTCACCCATGAGAGCAATATCCGCCGTTTCTAAGGCAGCATCTGTACCTGCTCCTCCCATCGCAATTCCCACTTGTGCAGAAGCAAGAGCAGGGGCATCATTTACGCCATCACCGACCATTGCCACATGTCCTGACTCTTTTTGTAGTCTTTTTACCAGTGCCAATTTTTCTTCCGGTAATAATTCTGCATACACTTTCGATACCCCAGCTAATTCCCCGATTCTACTGGCTGCCTTATGATGGTCTCCTGTTAACATCACCGTTTGTTTCATCCCTAATTGGTGTAGCTTTTCTACTACTGCTTTGCTTATTTGACGGATTTCATCAGCAATGGCCATTGTCACGAGTATCTTTTTTTCCGTTCCGAAAACAATGACTGTTTTTCCTTCGCTTTGTTGTCTTCCAATCATTTCACCTATAGTCTCAGGCATTACTTGTAATTGTGTAAAAAGTTGTGGGTTTCCAATATAATATTTTTCTCCATTTATCTTTGCCTGGACCCCTTTACCTGTTAGTGAAGCAAAGTCTGTTACTTCAAAGTCTTTACCTTTTAACCCTTTTTCATCTGCTAAATGAATAACAGCAGAAGCTAATGGATGTTGGGAAAGTTTTTCAATACTAGCAATCATTCGTAGCCATTCATCACTTTCTTTCTCATCATCATGCACATTAAAATCAGTAACAACCGGTTCTCCTTTTGTTAACGTCCCTGTTTTATCAAAAGCTACTGTTTGTATATGCGACAACTCTTCTAAATAGATACCACCTTTAATGAGAACGCCGTGTCTAGCTGCATTACCGATTGCTGAAACGAGTGCAATTGGTGTCGAAATGACAAGGGCACAAGGACAACCTACAACCAAAACAGCTAATGCTTGGTAAACCCAAGATTCCCAGCTCCCATCTAAAAATAATGGCGGGATGATGGCAATGAGGACAGCTATTAACATAATAACTGGTGTGTAGTATCTCGCAAAACGATCGATGAAAGCTTGTGCAGGTGCTTTTTCACCCTGTGCTTCCTCTACTAAATGAATGATTTTGGCAATTGTCGTATCACCGACCAATTTCGTAATTTTCACTTCTAAATAACCGTCTTGATTCAATGTACCTGCAAATACCTCATCATCTATACCTTTTTCAACTGGAATGGACTCACCAGTAATCGATGCTTGATTGATGGATGATATACCTTTAACAATCAGGCCATCCATGGCAATTTTTTGTCCTGGTTTTACTAACATAATATCGCCAACTAGAATTTCTTCAACAGACACAACCTGCTCTATACCGCTCCTTCTAATTATTGCCTTCTTCGGAGCAATTCTCATGAGCGAGCGAATAGACTGTCTGGCTTTTTCCATCGAATAACGCTCAAGTTCTTCACTTATAGCAAACAAAATGACAACAACAGCTACTTCTCCCCACTCGCCAATGATTGCCCCGCCAATGACGGCTACAGTCATTAATGTCTTCATATCAAAGTCTAGCTTTATTAGATTCTTTACCCCTATTTTTAATAAATCTAAGCCACCAATAATTATTGAGAAAAGAAACATTGAAACCGTAAGATAATGGCTCTCTCCAAACCCAATCCAAGATAGATAGCCAAACAGAACAAACAAACTAGCAATAAGCACACGACTGTATTTTTTTATAAAAGAGGTTGGTTCCTTTTCATTTAATCCGACATAGGCATTCTCTTCGGCTACCTTTAGATTTTCAAAAGCGCCTGCTTGTTCTAACTCTGCAATCGATACCTCCCCCTGTACAGAGAGTTTACTTGCACCAAAATTCACATGGGCATCTTGTACACCAGACAAATTCTTTACATTTCTTTCAAACTTAGCAGCACAATTTGCACAGGAAAATCCTTGTACACGATAAGTCTTTTCATTTATTTTTTGTTCAGGAATGACTTTAAGTTTTTCAAACGCACCCGCTTTTTCAATGTCGCTAAGAGAGGCATCTCCTACAATTAAAAGTTTAGAAGCACCAAAATTCACATGCGCTTCTTTCACTCCAGGTATGTTTTGTACGTTTTTCTCAAATTTTCCCGCACAATGAGCGCATGAAAATCCTTCAATCCGATAGTTCTGTTTAGCTTCACCTTCATTCATTGATTTGGCCGCCCTTCTTGATGATGGATATAGGCAATCTGAATTAATTGTTTCACATGGAGATCATCTAAAGAATAATAAACAAGCTTTCCTTCTTTTCGAAATTTCGCTAACCCAATATTTTTTAATAATCTTAAATGATGGGAGGCTGTTGCCATTGAACAATCAATGATTGTTGCAACATCACATACACAAAGTTCTTCTTCTATTGTAAGAGCATAAGCAATTTTTATACGTGTAGCATCCGATAAAGCTTTAAAGATTAGCTCAAGGCCTGTTATATCGCTCATTTCTTGTTTGACTCGACTAACCTTTTCTTCATCATTACAAATAACTTCACAAACTTCAGCATCTAGCTTCACCTTGGCAACCAAAATAAAAGCACCTCATTCAAACGAATATTTGATTATAACTTCAGTCTATGTAATGGAAGTGGTTATTGTCAAAGGAAAATGAAGAATATTTGAAAAATAATAGCACTTCCTTAATACTCCATACTAATTACCAAAAATAGGTTTAAATGCTGGAGAAAAGAGGAATACAGATAAAAATATTTAATTATACAATAGACACACATTTGTGAAGAAAACACTTCAGATCTAAACGTTGGGAGGGAAGAGAAAAATGGCGTATGTAATTACATCTCCTTGTATTGATGAACAAGCTGCTGATTGCCTTGACTCATGCCCAGTCGATTGCATTGAAAAAGGGGAAGATCAATATTTGATTGATCCTTCAATTTGTATTGATTGCGGAGCATGTGAAGCTGTTTGTCCAGTAGATGCTATCTTCTATGAAGAAGATGTACCTGATGAGGAAGAGTCTTTTATTGCGAAGGCCAAAGCCTATTTTGATGCCTAATGAAAATGTGAACGGAGTGTACAAACAATGGCACTCCGTTCACATTTTTGTATTTAAACTATAGCTGGTGGTAAGCCGTTGCTTTGGTAGAACAGGTTTCTTTTTTTGCGAAGCACTTGACTCCTTTTTATTCTTTTCCTAAAAGTGGCGAGTTTCTTTGTTCCTTAGTAGACCTGATCTAATTAGTTTCAATTCGGGGCAGACTGCTAACTCTTTACTTATTCTGTCTCGTTTAACATTGCTTCGAAGGAAACTTCTTTTATTCTTGTTCCTCTTCTGAATCGTTTAAGTCAGCACAGTAACACCCTCTACCAATTAGATAGAGGGTGTAAGACTTTATTTTAGATTTCTCTTTAGAAACGCTTTTGTTCTCTCATGTTGAGGTGAAATGAATAATTGATCTGGCTTACCTTCTTCAACGACTTCACCTTGATCCATAAATATGCTTTTTGTTGAGACTTCTTTGGCGAAGCCCATTTCATGGGTAACGACGATCATCGTCATTTTTTCTTTCGCTAAATCCTTCATTACTTGCAATACTTCAACGGTTAGCTCAGGGTCCAATGCCGAGGTTGGTTCATCGAACAATAGAATTTCTGGTTCCATCATTAAAGCTCTTGCAATGGCCACCCGTTGCTTTTGCCCACCGGATAAATTACCAGGAAAGGCATCCATCCATTCGCTTAATCCTACCTTAGCTAATAAAGTCTCGCTTCGTTGTCTGATTTCCGCTTTTGTCCCCATTTTGGCCATTTTCGGTGCGATTTCTAAGTTCTCTCGGACGGATAAATGTGGGAATAAATTAAAATGTTGAAACACCATACCCATTTTTGCGATCATATTTTTCACATTTTGAGGTTTAGCATACTTTCCATCTTCGACTAATGCCTCCCCATCAATCATGATAGAACCGCTGTTGATTTCTTCTAATTTAATCATACTGCGAAGTAGCGTACTTTTTCCTGAACCTGAAGGACCGATAATTGACACAACTTCATTTTTCTTAATATTAAGGTTGATTCCTTTTAATACTTCTGTTTTACCGAATGACTTTTTTAAATCAACCACAGAAATAACTGTCATACTAAGCGCTCCTTCCTATGCGTATCTAAATCTTCTTTCAATCCATTTAAAAATAAACGAGAGTACAAGTGTCATCAATAGATAAATGATGCCCGCTAAGAAGAATGGCATGATAGTAAAATCACGATTGACTGCCGTTTGAGCAAAGTGTAAAAGTTCCGGAACAGCGACTGCATATAATAACGCTGTATCCTTTACTAACGTAATTGATTCATTCGCAATCGCTGGTAATGCTACTCGGATCATTTGAGGAATGATGATACGTGTCATTGTTTGCCAACGATTTAACCCTAGTACATGCGCAGCTTCATATTGACCCTTATCTACTGAAATTAGGCCCCCGCGAAATATCTCAGCAAAATAAGCGGCATAATTCAAGATGAACCCTAAAGATGCGGCAACAAACCGATCAAGGACTAAATATTCACCTACGACTGGAAGCATTGGTAACCCGAAACAAATAAATAATAATTGTAGTAGTAATGGTGTTCCCCGCATCACATAAATATACGTATGGGCAAACCAAGTTAAAGGCTTTATCTTACTACGAGCTGCTAGTGTTAATAAAAATCCAAGTGGAATTGAGGCAATAATGGCAATGATAAAGAGTAACACTGTAATTTGCGCGCCTTCTAGCATAGGTTTAAGTAACGTCATAATATAATCAAGTGACATCGTTCATCCTCCAAAAACAAAACAGGGTTTCCTCCAATTAGGAAAACCTGCTGTTATTCATTTACTTCAATAATAAATCTTCACCAAACCATTTCTCGGAAATATCTGCCGCCGTACCATCAGCAATCAATTCATCTAATCCTGTTTGTAAATCTGCTAACAATTCATCGTTTCCTTTTTTCACACCAATACCATACTCTTCTGGTGCCAGTGATTCCTCAAGAACTTTAAAGTTTTCATTTTCTTTTGTCATATAATAATCAATGACAATTTCATCAATGACTACTGCATCAACTCGGCCATTTCTCAAATCCGCTAATGCTAGTACATTATCAGAGAACTCTGTAACCTCTTTTACTTTTTCACTAATTTCATTTCCACTTAAGGCATCAGCAGCCGATGATAATGATTGTAAGCCTACTACTTTTCCTTCTAAATCATTAATCGTTTGAATATTAGAATCTGCCTGTGTCACAACCACTTGTGCATTACTTAAATATGGCTTAGTAAATAAGACCTTCTCTTTTCTTTCATCTGTAATCGTATAACCATTCCATATGAGATCGATACGACCACTACTTAATTCAGACTCCTTTGTTTTCCAATCAATCGGTTGAAAGACAGGTGTTGCACCCATTTTTTCTACTGCCGCTTTTGCTAAATCAATGTCAAAACCGACAATCTCATTATTTTCATCTCTGAACCCCATTGGTGCAAACTTATCATCTATTCCGATAACGATTTCCTTTCCTTCTTCTGAACCTTTTTCCTCACTAGATGTTGTTGAGCCGCAAGCAGCTAAAAACCCGACTACTAAAAGTGATAAAACAAAAAGCGTTAATTTTTTCCCCATGATTAAGCCCCCATTTATAATATATAAAATACTTTAGTATGCTAATATATTAGAGTGATAAAATAAATCTACCATATGAGTCAAATCTATGTCAATCATTATTTTAATATATGCAAATCGAATGTATATTCTGATTTTTCATAGTTACTTTAATGTAACTATGTGTAACGAAAGTGCGTTCTTCACATTTGTTGTTGTACCATTTACGATAAGAATAGATGACAAAGAAGGAGTGATACTGAATGGGTAAAAAAATTGCCGCACTTGTAACAGATATGGTGGAAGAAATTGAATTCACTGATCCGGCTGAGAAAATGAGAAAAGCTGGCCACACGGTGTCCATTGTAAATGCTGAAGCAGGAAAAGAAATCAGAGGAAAAAATGGCCAAAATTTCACTGTAGATAAAGGGCTTGATGAAGTTAGTCCAGAAGACTTTGACGCTTTGCTTATTCCTGGAGGGTTTTCTCCGGATTTATTAAGAATTAATCCTGACCACGCCAGATTTGCGAAACATTTTATCGCAGAAGGCAAACCGGTATTCGCTATTTGTCATGGACCTCAATTTTTAATTGATACAGATTTATTAGAAGGAAAAAGGGTGACGAGCTTCATTTCTGTACGTAAAGACTTAATCAATGCTGGGGCTCAATTTGTCAATGAAGAAGTAGTTGTTGATCAGCAACTTGTAACAAGTCGTACACCAGATGACTTACCTGCTTTTAATCGTGAAGCATTAAAATTATTAAATAACTAATAAGGTTAAAGCTTAACAAACATTAAAAACCAGCTTAGGATTACTTCTCCTCAAAGCTGGTTTTTAATATGCCTTCTTCTTGTAGCTGTTGGATGCGGTTCGTACCCCATTCATACATCATTTCAATAATAGGTAATAGTGAATAACCTAATTCCGTCATAGAATACTCCACTTTCGGCGGCATCTCTGGATACACTTTTCTACTGATCATCCCATCTTCTACTAACTCTTTTAATTGATTAGATAGTGTTTTATGTGATACACCATCAAAAAGCTTTTGTAGACCATTAAAACGGTAAGGACCTTCTATACCTAAATGCCAAAGGATCACAACTTTGTACTTGCCACTTATCACTGATAAAGTGAACTCCTTCGCACAGTGGTAATAACCACTTTCTAGCTTGTCTTTTATATCTTCCCGAAGAGACTCACACATGATTATCCACCTCTCTCGCATCTATCCATCCTTTAAGAGTTTATTTTAACATATCAAACCCCGTGTATATCTAATGGTATTTCTATCACATCATCTACAGATTCCAAATAATTTTTTTCACTTATTAAAGTTACTCATATTGCTGAAATTTGCCAACTAATTTTTATTGCTTTTACTTACCCCCTCTGATAAGATAACTTACGAACGTTCGTTAATCAGAGGTGAGTGAAATGAAAAGTGATGATATAAAGGAAGCAGCTTTGAAATATTTTACGATTCATGGATATGAAGGTGCTTCCCTTTCCCAAATAGCAGAAGAAGTCGGCATGAAGAAACAGTCATTATATGCGCATTTTCGCGGTAAAGATGATTTATTTCTTCAAGTGTTACATGATGCCAAAGAAACTGAACTACTAAGCAAATTACAATATTTTAGTAACCTACGAAGCTCGCAACCAGAAAAAGATTTATATGGATTTTTACAACTAATTGTAGATCTCTTTCAACAAAATGAGCAATTGAAGTTCTGGCTAAGAATGTCATTCTTCCCACCAGCTCATCTACAAAAAGAGGTTGACCTTGAAGTCATTGATATAGAAGAAAAAACACAAGCCTTATTACAGGAGAAATTTCATAAATGGATAAATGAAGGACTATTGCATGCAGAACACCCACGCATACCTACACTCGCATTCTTTGGTGTTGTCGATAGCATCATGCTTGAGCTTGTCTATATGAGTGATACAAAACGATTACAAGAAAAACTAGAAGCCTCATGGAAAGTATTCTGGAGAGGCATCTCGATACGTTGAGAAAAAAAAGAGGTGTTTCAAATGGAACAAAAACCGTTAAAAGAACAAAAAGCTGTCTTACTTATTTTATTAAGTAATATTTTCATTGCCTTTTTAGGCATCGGACTTATTATTCCAGTCATGCCTTCATTTATGAATATTATGCATTTATCTGGAAGTACAATGGGCTATTTAGTCGCTGTCTTTGCTTTCGCTCAATTGATTACTTCCCCATTTGCAGGTAGATTCGTTGACCGTTTTGGCCGAAAAAAAATCATTACAATCGGGTTATTTCTATTCGCTATCAGTGAATTGGTTTTTGGATTAGGTACTCATATTTCTGCTTTATATCTATCAAGAATTTTAGGTGGAATCAGTGCAGCTTTTATTATGCCTGGGGTAACAGCCTATGTAGCCGACATCACTACATTAAAAGAGCGACCAAAGGCAATGGGTTACGTGTCAGCAGCTATTAGCACTGGATTCATCATTGGGCCAGGAATCGGTGGCTTTATCGCCGAGTATGGTATTCGCCTGCCTTTCTTCTTTGCAGCCGGTATTGCTTTCTTAGCATGTATTTTATCTATCTTTATATTAAAAGAACCACTAACAAAAGAGCAGATGAAAGAGCTTTCTGAAAAAGCAACGAATAGCAGTTTTATCGCAGATTTTAAACGCTCGTTCAATCCGTTATATTTTATTGCGTTTATCATCGTCTTTATCCTAGCGTTCGGTCTATCTGCCTATGAGACAGTATTTAGCTTATTCTCAGACCATAAATTTGGCTTTACACCGCAAGATATTGCGATCATTATAACCATCAGCTCGATATTCGGCGTCATCGTCCAAATTTTCTTATTCGGAAAAATGGTCGAGAAACTCGGAGAGAAAAAAGTGATCCAGGCCTGTTTAATC
The DNA here is from genome assembly GCF_044790165.1 of Cytobacillus kochii. NCBI lineage: Bacteria > Bacillati > Bacillota > Bacilli > Caryophanales > Bacillaceae > Cytobacillus > Cytobacillus kochii. Next base: position 3,861,862 of record NZ_CP085254.1, read on the forward strand.
ATGGGTGTAGTCTTAGCATTTGCCTCAACAGTCATATCTGGATTTTGGATGGTACTATTAGTGACGGCCTTCATCTTCTTAGCATTTGATTTACTACGTCCGGCACTTACCACTTTCCTTTCCCGATCAGCGGGGAAAGAACAGGGCTTTGTCGCTGGAATGAACTCAACTTACACAAGTCTCGGTAACATTGCCGGACCAGCAGTTGCAGGCATTCTATTCGATGTAAATATCCATTATCCTTACCTATTTGCAGGTGTAGTCATGCTTCTGGGCTTAGGGATAACATATATATGGCGTGAGAAGGAGTTTGTTGAAAGCACGGCAGAATAATTGAAAGAGTCATTATGTGTCACCGTTAAGGAACACATATGACTCTTTTTCTATATAACAAAAAAGGGCTAATTCCTTATTTCTTTCTTCACCTTGGATGAATATGATGCCTCTAATGAGTCTACTATCAGGGGCGGGTATAATGGGAACATTCTTTTACACGATGAGCACGTTTGATAAACAACTGGGGGAGTTCCTTACTTCTTATGGATTATATATATATGTACTGTTATTTTTGCTTGTTTATTTAAAAACTGCCTTCGTGGTACTTACATTTATTCCAGGGGACTCACTTGTATTTGCTAGTGGCGCTCTTGCAGCAGTGGGTAGCTTGAATATCGAAACACTAGCCATTGCTTTCTTTCTTGCTACCATCTGTGGAGATAACCAAAACTTCTCTATTGGAAGATTAATCAAAGGCTGGAATAGTAAAAGATTAAAGCCAATTTTATTAAAAGAAACACAACTCCAACGGGCTGAGCAATTTATGGCCCGTTACGGTAAAATATCTATTATCATCGCTAGGTTTATTCCACTTATGCGTACAACTGTCCCGCTAGCAAGTGCAATAATGAATTATTCCTATCGATCTTTCTTTAGACATAATGCCCTTGGCGGATTCCTCTGGGTGTTTTTTTGGTTATTAGCAGGACTTTTATTGGGGCAAATGCCCATTGTAGAACAACATCTTGTTGCCTCACTTTTGGTACTTTCGCTTATTCCTTTTAGTATTCCGGTTGTTTTTTTCCTCATGAAAAGAAAAATTAACAAGAAGTAAATTTAAGCATTGTACATGGTAGTAACCCAACCTTATTAATAATTTCATTTATTACTATTTAAAGGATGACTATTTCTTAACATCGTCCATAATCTTAGACAAAAAAACACTCCCATTAGGAAGTGCAACAATGCTAAATCTATCTATTTTTCTATCGTTTGTTTTTGAGAAACAGATGCGGGGGCTTCTTTTTCTTCCCCTTTAGGCATGAGAAAGATGAAAAAAAGACTCAAAGTCGTAAAGATTGTCAGTAAAACTGCGGTTGATGATAATCCTTTCGCGCCATTTCCTCCAGCAGCAAAGATTGCGAAAGTAACTAAAGCAAACGATGCCCCTACACGAGAAGCGACATTTTCTATCGTTAAATAAGTAAAGGAGACCACGCCAACCCTTGTAACAGGTGCCCGAGAGACAACGAGTGCTTTTACGATTGGTCCTACTGTCCCAATTGCAGAACCTATAAGACTCATAGAGATAAATAAATAGACAAAAGAGGTATCCTCATTAGCAAAAATCAACATGCTAACCCCACCATTCAGCAAGAAAATACTGCAGAGAATTAAATGCACTGGTTGGGTTTTACTCATTAAACGCCCACTAATGAGGTTGCATATAGCCATAGTTAGGAATAATGGAAATTGCAATAACCCTACCACCGTAGACGAATGGCCTTGAACACTTTGCACAAAGAACGTTAATAAATACATCACACTACTAAAAGACATGTACATGATAATAGCAATGATAGATGGAACCCAAAAATGACGTGTCTTTGCATAGTCAATATCCAGTAACGGTTGCTTAGTCCTCTTTTCAACGATAATTAAAAAGATGAATGAAACAACAGCAACTACTAATGCTGGTGACCACATCCATGATGTCACACCATACTGATTGATAAATGTTGGAATCGTAAGTAGACCTGCTAAAAGAAGAAAGACAAATATTACGCCTAACCAATCAATTGTGCTCTTCTTGCTTCTTTGTACAGAAGGTACGCCAAAAGTAAACAGCAGGAAAGCAATAATACCAAAGACTGAGCAGAGCCAAAAGATAGACGACCAACCGATGCGATCCACGAGAACCCCACTTAATATAGGACCAATGAGACCACCTACAACCGTATAAAATCCATACACACCCATCATTTTACCACGCATACTATCGGTATATACGGTACCGACAAAGTTCACGCCGGCAGGAATCACAGCCGCTCCGGCGAAGCCTTTTAAAAATAAACCGAACACCAACAACCAAAAAGATGGAGCAATGGCCACCATAATCGAACCGATTGTTAGTAATCCTGAACCGATCAATATGACTATTTTTTGGCCAAACGAATCAGACAACCAGCCCATCATCGGTTGAAAGCCTGTTAATCCTAAAGCAAACCCTAGCTGCATATAGACAGAATAGCCTGCAGTTAAATCGAAATGTTCGAGCATTTTTGGATAAGCTGGGATGTGTGTTGCCTCTGCAAACACGACAAGTAAAATGCCGATGCAAAGAATATGAAACGAACGATTAACAGACTTTTCCTCCACTCCATTCCCTCCTTAATTACCCGATATGGATCACGCACGCCTTTTCACGGGTGTTCTCTAATAAGGAATCTTTACCAAATCCACTCTCCTTAAATCCACCAAACGGTAATTCTGGTCCTACTCTTCGATACGTGTTGACCCAAACATTTCCACTATCAATTTTCTTCATCATACGATGGGCTCTCCCTAAATTGTTTGTCCATATGCCCGCTCCGAGGCCAAAGCTTGTATCATTGGCAAGACGCAGGGCATCTTCTTCATTATCGAATGGCAAGACGACCGCCACCGGACCAAAAACCTCTTCCTGACAGATTCGTAGAGAAGAATCCTTCACTAGTAGCAGCGTTGGTTCCACCCAGTATCCTTTTTGAAGATCTGCTTGATCGTCAAAGAAGCTCTCCCCACCGTAATTTCCTCCAAAGATGACTTCTCCCCCCTCCTGCTTTCCTAATTCAATAAAGTCGCAAACCTTTTTATATTGGACATTGTTCGCAATTGGTCCCATCGATGTCGCTAGATTCATAGGATCACCAAAATGAATTGACTCTTCAATGGACTTTTTCATTAAAGGAAGAAAATCGGGTAAGATATCTTTTTGTACAAGAATGCGAGAGCCGCCGACACAAATTTGTCCAGCATTCCCCGTGAAAATACCATTTAATGTGACGCCTTCTGCCGCTTTCTTTACATCCGCATCAGCGAACACAATATTGGGGGATTTCCCTCCAAGTTCAAAAGTGACAGGCTTTGGCGATTGTGCCAGCTTCTTTGTAATCGCACGAGCAGTTTGACCTGATCCCGTTAACGTCACCCGATCAACATCTCTATGACCGACCAAGTACGAACCTGTAGAACCATCTCCTGAGATGACGTTTAATATTCCCGGAGGAAGAATTTGATTAAGCAGTTCTGTATATTTTAAGCTCGATACACTCGCATGCTCGGAAGGTTTGATAATCACGGCATTGCCTGCTGCAAGGGCATAGGCCGCTTTAATCGTAAAGGTAAATAATGGGGCATTCCATGGAAGAATACCAACAACAATGCCTAACGGTTCCCTAAGCGTGTACCCGATTGTTTCCTCATCAAGTTGGACCGTTTCACCTTTATTGACATGTGACGCCGCTCCTGCTGCGTCTAACCAAATACTCACTAATGATGGAATGAGACCGTGCAATGTTTCCCGATAAACCCACCCATTATCCTTCGTTTCTAACATTGCTAACTCTTCGCCATACTTTTCAACCTGTAACGCAATTTCTCTTAAATATTTTGCACGTTCCATTGCTGATAATTGCGACCAAGCTGGGACGGCCTGTTTGGCATGCTTGATTGCTAAGTCAATATCTTCTTCTGTACTACAAGGGATCGTTGCCCACACCTTGCCATTTGCAGGGTTTATACTTGTTAATTGTTTTCCTTGAGTAGCTGGCAATTGCTTTCCATTGATTACATTTAAATAATGTTCGATTTCATTTATGGTCTGCATTCAATCACTCCTCTTTTTTCTTTTACCATCCTAAAGCTGCTGCTGCCTTTTCATAATAGCACTCACTACTACCTAGATAGTGTTCATAATAGCGCGCTCTTTTCACATATAAATGACAATCTAATTCTTCAGTAAATCCAATCCCTCCATGTATTTGCACATTAGCTGCTGCTGCTTTTTGCAGGGCGTTATGAATGAAAATACGTGCCGCAAATATCGATTCCTGACGATCCTCAGCTGTTGTATCGTAAGCCCAATTGGCATAATAGGATAGCGACCTTGACAGTTCTAAATCCACTTTCATATTGGCAATCGCATGTTTAATGGCTTGGAAACGGCCAATCGGTTGCCCGAATTGTTCCCGTATCTTTGCGTATTCTGCTGCCATATCCACGATCGCAGCCATACAACCCACCATAATGGCGCAAATTGATGCATTAAAAGATAGCAGTCCTTCCTCGAGCATGTTATCACCTTCGTTTAGCTCTCCTATTAATTGCTCTTTATTAACGATTACATCCTCAAAGTAAATTTGCGATAGCTTCCGTGTTTCATCAATACTTTGCTGCTGTGTCACGTTTTTTATCATTGCCTTATCCACTAGAAAAAGTGAAATTCCCTCTTCATGGCTAGGTGAAGTGGTTCGAATCGGAACGAGAAAAGTATCGGCTAGTTCAACATCTGCTACTAACGATTTCACGCCGTTAAGAACAAATTCATCACCTTTTTCTACCCCACGTAATTGAATCGATGACGCCGTGTAGCTTCCTTTTGGCTCTATCCAAGCAACCGAAATCTGCAGGGAACCATCGGCAATTGCAGGTAGATACTTTTGTTTTTGTTCCTCTGTACCGTATTTTTCGATAAGTGGTACAGCGAAACTATTCGTTTCCAAAAACAAACCCGGTAGGACACTTCTCCCCATCTCCTCAAGTGGTAATACCATGTCTAATAATCCTAAGCCCATTCCCGCATAGTCTTCTGAGACATTGATACTTGGATAGCCTAATTCAACTAATCCTTGAAATGCTTGATCAAATCTTTGTCTATCACCATTAATAAAAGCACGGGCAATATTGGTTGTACCTTGCTCAGTTAAATACTTCCTTACATAACTACCGAATAATTCCTGTTCTTTATTTAATGCGAAATCCATTCTTTTTCACCTCCAACATTGTTAGCGTCCTAGATCCTTAGGCAGTCCAAGTATTCTTTCTGCAATAGTATTTCTTTGTACCTCACTTGTTCCCCCGCCAATGGTCATACCAAAAGAATAAAGATACTTATTCTGCCAATACGAATCACCAATAGCCGCATCCTGCTTCCAAAGAATCCCGTGTGGACCTTGAATAGATAAGGATAAGGCAAAGAGTTCTTGTGTCGCCTCACTTACAATCAGTTTATCTAGAGAGCCCTCAGAGCCCGGTTGACCTTTTTTCAATGTTTTCGTTAAATTACGATAATAATTCAACAAAGATCCCCGAGATTTTGCATATAAATCAATTAATGCATTTCTTACACTTTCCTTTTTTATGACAGACTGCCCGTCCTCCGTCCATTCCTTAGCCATCGTTACTAAATCTTGAAATTGCTGCTCTAATGTAAACACTTGACCACCAATACCCGTACGTTCATGCATCAGTAATGCAATCATTACTTGCCATCCACGATCGATCTCACCAACAATATCACTATCATAAGCAATCGCATCATTTAAATAGACTTCATTAAAGTCATGTTCCCCATCCATTTGGATAATGGGCCTAGTCTCTACACCTTCTTGATGCATATCCAAAAGGAAAACGGTAATACCATGATGTTTTTTCTCCCCTTTTGAAGTACGCGCTAATAGGAAACAGCGATCTGCTAAATGACCAAAACTCGTCCAAACCTTTTGCCCATTAATGACCCAACGATCGCCTTTTTTTACTGCGGTTGTCTGAATAGCTGTTAAGTCTGAGCCCGCATTTGGTTCAGAATACCCTTGGCACCAAATCTCTTCTCCAGAAATGATTTTAGTAATATAAGCTGACTTTTGTTCGCCACTTCCCATTTGCATAAGCAAAGGGGCAACCATATGGATGCCGACATAATTTACTAGAGGCGGTGCACTGACGCGAACCATTTCTTGTTGATAGATGATTTCTTCAATTAAACTAGCTTCTCTTCCCCCGTACGCTTTTGGCCAAGCAATCGCTCCCCAGCCACCTTCATAAAGCTTGCGCTGCCAATCTCTTAAAAAGCGAGAATACTCATTTATATCTTCTGGTAATTCTCTGTCTCCATGCAACCACCCTTGTGGCAGGTTTTCCTCTAACCATGTGCGTAATTCCTGTCTAAACTTTTCTTCTTTTTTTGAAAATGAAAAGTCCATCTCTTCTCTCCTCTCAACCTATTCCCATTGTGGTAGGGAACGCCCATCATTGATCTTCTGCCATGTCATTTCAACTTCCATCCCGATATGGATATCCTCTATCGCATGATTCAAAATGTTACCGATCATTTTCACTTCTGGATAGGTAACCAATTCAATAACGGCAATGACAAGTGGCGTATCATTTTGAAATCCTGGCAGGAAAGGGCGGTGGGAAATGACGTAAGAATACACACGCCCTTTAATATCTGTCCCTAAGTTCTCCCATGTCAGATCACTGCTGCCACACTTTGCACATGCCGGTCCAGGTGGATGGGCAAACTGTTGGCATGTATGACATTTTTGCAAAAAAAGTTCATGGCGGTCAGCCGCATCCCAAAAGGGGGCATTATCTTCATTTTTTAACGGTATCGGTTTCTCATAGCTCATTCGTATTCCTCCTAATTCCTTAAAATCATCGCACCAGCAATATCTGGACCTGCCCATCCCGTACATAAACCAACTTCACAATCCTTCACTTGTCGGTCTGATCCCTCATAGTCGTGACGAATCTGTCGCACGATTTCAATCACATTATTCATTCCATGGGTGTATCCTTCTGAAAGCATGCCACCAGCTGTATTACTCGGCAGCTTCCCACCCATCTTGAGTTGTCCATCGGCAACAAAGTCGCCCACTTCGCCTCTTTTCGCTATCCCATATGCCTCTAACTGCCGCAACACAACCCAACTATAGCAGTCATAAATAGAGGCGACATTGAGGTCCTTTGCGGTAACCCCTGCCTTTTTGTATACATCCTTAGCAACATAGTCTGAAGCAACTTCATCAACATTTGTCCAATAATGTGCGTGTGAAACACATTGTCTAGCGGCGATTCCCATAATATAAGCGGGCTGCTTCGATAATTGTTCAGCTCGTTTGGCGGACGTAACAATGATTGCATTTGCTTCGTCTGACTCTAAGCAGAAATCATGCTTATTAAAAGGGAAGCTTAAGTCAGGCGTATCATGATAAGCTTCCATTGTTAATGGCTTTCCATAAAAGAAGGCTTTCGGATTTCTTTGTGCATGCTCATAAAAACTCACACAAATATGACCTAGATGCTCCTTCGTTAACCCTGTTTCATGCATATGACGTGTGGCAAATAAGCCAAACCATTGCCCAGGACTACCTGCTCCATATGGGATGAGAAAACTACCGCCATCCATCGCATTTTGCAGCATGTTCACATCCCAGCCACCACCGCCCATTCTTACGCCTGATCTGCCATTCATAGATCGATAAATAAGGACGGTATTTACTTGACCTGTTTCAATCAGACCAATCGCGTCAGCAATTAACATTTCTGTACTACTTCCGCCACCCATAATATCTTTTACATATTTCGGTCTCACGCCTAAATAGGTAGATAATTGATGTGCCGGACATGAATCGTTTTCACTGTAACTCATAAATCCATCAATCTCTTTTGTCTCAAGTCCAGCATCAGCAATAGCTGCTCGCGCTGCATCTAACGCCAAATGTAACGGGGTTGTACCCGACTTTTTTGAACGTTCACTTTCTCCAACTCCGACGATTGCATATTTGTTTTTAATGTTTTCCATCGTCAACTCCCCCTTATTCAAAGAATTCCAACAATGTAGAACCTGATCCAACGATTTCTTTTATTGATTTAGCTGCTTGCAACTCAAGTTCCACATATTTCTTTCCTTCGTCCTCGTATACGCGTTTTACAGTAGACATGCAAGTAATCTCATCTCCCGGTTTAGTCATCGCTCCAAAACGCATGTTAAACTTAGCTACTCTTGCAGTCACACCCGCTAATTGTTGGATATATTCTCCCAAAAATCCCATGACTAACATGCCATGTGCGATGGCTCCTGGTAATCCCATACTTCTAGCAAAAGCATCGTCTGTATGCAGTAAGTTGTAATCTCCTGATGCTCCCGCGTATTTGACGAGTTGAACCTTCGATACCGCAGGCTTCACTAATGGTTTTAACTCTTGACCGTCTACCAAATCGGCAAATCTTAGCATTGTCATTCCTCCTCGTATCGTTATACTGCCTGGACTGGAGGCTGGGTATAGATGATATTCATGCGACTTGTAACCACTAAATCCCCCTCTGTGTCTCTCATTTCGGTATCCAGAATAATAAATTGCATCTTTCCTTTTTTTCCTTCTTTTTCATAAAGGTCTGCTACTTTTATTTGGCAAGTAAGAGACTCGCCTACTTTTAGTGGGCGATGATAAATAAAGGACTGCTCACCATGAAGCATTCTCTTTTTATCTAAATCTAGCTCTATTCCTTCACCCTCTACCCCTGCTACCACCGGAAAAGTAGGTGGCGCAATCAGCCCATTATAGGGACTCTGATTAGCATAAGTTGGTTCCGTATATAATGGATTGTCATCACCTATAGCTTGAGCAAATTGTTTAACATGTCTTTTATCCACTTCAAACATGAACGTTGGCCCAGTCTTACCGATAATTGTCTGATCGAGCATCGTTACCACTACCTCCTAGCGAGCATATTTTCTGTTTGTGCAGCGCTTGTTACAATTAGTGCATCTACCGCTTTTGCGCACTTTTCAGTCACAATGATTGGATTTAAATCTAGCTCTTCAATGTCATAATCTTGTACAAGTGAGGATACACGCAGTAAGATGTCGACAATGGCCTCTACATCAAGCGCTTCTTCACCTCGTACACCGTCGAAAATGGCTTTTCCTTTAATCTCATTTATCATTTCAAGCGCATCTTGTCTTGTGATCGGTGCAACCCGGAAAGCAATATCTTTGAACACTTCAACAAAAATGCCGCCTAAACCAAACATAATCACCGGTCCAAAGCTGGCATCTCTCGTCACACCAACGATAACTTCCGTCCCCTTTGCCACCATTTCCTGCACCATCACCCCATTAATGTGGGCATCAGGATGATATTTGTGAGCGGACAGAAGAATGTCATCGAATGCTTGCTTTACTTGCTCTGCATTTTGCAAGGAAAGACGTATACCACCTGCTTCTGTTTTATGCAAAATGTCTTTTGAATCAATTTTTAATACAACAGGATAACCAATACTGTTCGCTTGCTGAACCGCTTCATCCACGGTAGTTGCTAAGCTCTTTTTTGTAGTGGGAATTTCGTAAGCCTGTAGCACTTTGCTTGCATCCCATTCGCTTAAAATTTGATTCTCTTGCAGTAAATACGCTACGTTCTCTTTCTTCTGAATAGATGCCCGTTCTCGAACACTCTCTTTTTGATACGCACGATATTTTTCGCTATATTCGACTAACTTTGCGAGCGCAGATATCGCTTGTAAGTTACCCGGTATCACTGGAACACCATGGTCGACCATATATTGTTGCCCTTTAGGTATACTCATTCCTTCTAACGGAAATGTACTTACTAACACAAATTTATTCGTGTTTTTACACATCTCAACAAATTCTTGTAATTCCTTCGTCTCTTCATCCCAAAATAAGGGGAACTCTGTAAGAATGATATTGTCTACATCCGGATCCTCCATTAAGGCTTTTAATGGCGCAGTAAATAGCTCTGGTGCCGATACAGAAGCCGCTGCAGTTAGATCAATTGGGTTGGCTGCACTAGCAAAGGAAGGAATCACTTGTTTGATTTTCCGTTGTGTTTCCTCATTTAATTTTGGAATCAACAAGCCATTAGCTTCACAACGATCGGCTTCGTTAATCCCTCTGCCACCCGAGCTTGTAATAATTACGGTATTTCTCCCTGTTGGCAGTTTGCCAGATAAGAATAATTTCGAGAATGAAATAATTTCATCATAATCATTGGCTCTAATCATGCCAGTTTGTTTAAAAAATGCGTCATAAACATCGTTCGAGCCGGCTAATGAACCCGTATGAGAAGCGGCTGCTCTTTTTCCTGCAGTTCCTCGCCCTGCCTTCATAACGATAATCGGTTTCCCTTTTTCAAGCGCCTCGTATGCCAATCCCCTTAATTTTTCAGGTTTTTTCGCACCTTCCAAATAACCGCTGATCACTTTCGTTTGCTTATCATGAACCATATACTCGACTACATCTTCAAAACTGGTATCCATTTCATTTCCAACACTCACAAAATAATTGAACGTTAATCCATGTTGGGCAGCAGCCATATACGTAAGCACACCAAAGGCGCCGCTTTGCGATACATAACCAACTGCGCGTTGTTCACTAAGAGGATAGCTCATAACAGCAGGAGAAAATGTACCGACTAGACCATTCAGCGTATTAACAAGGCCGACACAATTTGGACCAAGTAAACGGAGACCATGCTTTTTTGCATAATCCGCTATTTGTTTTTGTTGTTTTTCTCCCGACTCTCCAGTTTCAGAAAATCCTGAAGCAAAAATAATCGCTGCCTTCACTTTCTTTTCTACACATTGCTCTAGCCCTTGCTGAATCTGGTGAGCACTTAAACAAAAGATGACTAAATCAACTGCATGTGAAACCGCTTGTAAGGATGAGTAGCACTTCACTCCATGAATGGCATTTGAAGTAGGATGAATAGGAAAAATATCTCCTTGAAAGCCCCCATCTAATAATGCCTTCACCTGGATATTGCCAAGCTTCTTCGGGTTTTCTGATGCACCTAACACGGCTACTGATTGCGGATAAAAAAAAGAATGTAGCTCATCCTTTGCGGAAACGTTTTCATTTATCATTACATTCACCTCACTAAATAAAAATCAATTTCTTTCTATCGATAGCTTACAAAATGAACGCTAATGGATCAGGCGTAAAGAAAACATTAAACATTTAATTATTAGGTAGTAAAAAAAAGTAAATATCAACTAAACCTTTACTTACCGTAGGCAGAAACTTTCACAATTATTTTTTTACGTACTACATCATCTCGACTATGACACAAGATCACCTCGACAATGGCAAGGGATTACCACGAAAAAAAGACAATGATCACACAACTTGTGCTCATTGCCTCTTTTCCATTATCTCTATCCAGCGTAATAACTTACCTTCCACCCGTTTAGATGGGACTTTAATTCCTCGTTCTATCGTACTGATATAAGCTTGTGACACCTCAACTTCTTGCGCTAATTGTGATAACGACAAGCCATTTGTCACTCTTACTTCTCTTACACGTTTACCTAAAAGGACGTGATCTGTTAACGATTGATGGTCTTTCACTTTCACTTCAAAAGTCGTTTTCTTCAATTGAGCATACCTTTCAACAACTTCCTCAGGTGGCTGAATAATAATCTTTGCTTGCTTCCAAGTATTCCCCCAGCCTTTACTATCCACAATGGATTCTTCCCATGCTTCGTAATACCATGCAGAGAGTAAACCATCCTCTTGTAGCGTATCAAGCGCGCTCTCAAATCGTTCTCTTGTCCTTGAAGGCAATCTTATATTTAATGATTCACCTATCGCTGCGAGTAATGTTGAAATATAATGTGGTTTTAAATAATCGCCCTTCTTTGCCTGGACTCTCCAACGCCAATGCATATATCTCCCTAACCTCTTCTCCCAAGACCTTCTGTAAGGATCATACTGCAATATTTTAAGTGGTAGATGTATAACCTGCCTACCGGATCCATATAGAAATGGGGAAAATATAGGACCCATTTTATATTTCAACACTTGCTGTGATTCATTTTGGTCATACACGTCAAAAGCATTACCCATTAACCTTTTCTCGACTGGTTTTCCTTTTTGATATACCACAGTCTCTATATCGATCCAAAGATTTTTTATGATTGTAAGCGATTTCATAATTCTTAGACGTTGACTCCGCTCATACCCTCCGCGTCTCCCTTCTCCACCGCGTTTAGGTAACAAGCCCCTCATCCGAAGCAGTTCATCCACCTCTATCGTAATAACATCTTCATGATGCTTGGCGATAGCAAGAAAGTTGGCACATAACATATCGAGTACATCAACATCCAAATCTGTTAACGTAAAGCGATCTACATTTTGATCTTCTACTATCTCGTTAATCATCAATAAGCCTTGCACATGACCTTTCTGGATTCTTCTACAATACCTTTCTTTCTCTTGATCCCAATGAAAAACTTGATATAGCGCCTCTCGTACCGCTTGATAAGGGGCATTATTCATTACACAAATATTCTCTCTCTGAGAAGGGACTAGAGATGAATTTCTCCAGTCTACTCCATGAGCGATAGCCTTTTCTAATTCCTGTACAGTGCATTTACTATATTTAAAAAGTTGATTGATCCATTTATCAGCATAATCATTTACGATTATCGTGAACATAGAAAGAAATTCTTTACTGTTCAGCAAAAAATTAGACAGGTATTGATAGAAGAGCTGATTTAATTCAGCTTTCTTTAGTTGACTGAGGTGCTCCATCCCAAGATCGTCAGCCATTACATCTAATACCCACTCTGCGATTCCCCGCTGAAACCACTGACAAAACTCTTCCCAAGCAGCTTCCTCATTTAAAAAGGTATCCGTCCTTAGCCTATTTTCAATTGCTGAAATGGCAAGTCCCCTTAGTTGATGATCTAAAAAAACCGTTGTAAATAGGGAGGAATAATTTTTGTTTTTCTCGATAAGAAAATGCACGATATGATCTGCCAATTGATGAATAAAGCGATCTCTTGCGATTTGTCTTAACGAATTAAAAACAGCCGGATTTTCTTGATATGCCTTTTCCCAAATCATAAAAGATTTGACACCTGAGATATAATAAATAGGTGCCTTCTCTTTTTCAATCGACTCTTGTTTGGCAATTGCTTCTTTTTGCTGTTCATAAATACATAGAATTAAAAAATTATCAATTTCATTTGTCAATTGTCTAGCTTTGCCTTCATTACGCTTCCCATTCCTATGAACAACTTTTTTAGTCATAAACCGTCTATTCCCTCCTACCCTTATTTCATTGAGTGACTTAGACAATGTTGGTCGTTATTTATTACAAGTGTAGCATAACAAAAGTTTAATTAACTATATATTTTAACTATTCAGAATAAAAATACCCGCCATGGAGGTACTTCCATGACGGTGTATGACTACTTTTCACCAGCATCAGCAAACCGCTTCAACCGCTCGCCTATCTCATCTCTTACACGAGTAAACGTTTGCCACTTTTCCTCTTCCGTGCCAATTGCTTTGGCAGGATCATCAAAACCCCAATGTTCTCGTTTCACTTCTTTCGGTGTTATAGGACATTTATCAGCAGCATCGCCACATAAGGTGACAACCAAATCCGCTTGATTTAAGATGTCGGTATTTATCACATCCGAAGTTTGCTGTGAGATATCTATCCCTGCTTCTTTCATCGCTTCTACAGCTTTTGGATTGAGTCCATGTGCTTCAATGCCTGCACTATAGACTTGCCAATCTTCGTTTAAATAATGCTTTGCCCAACCTTCAGCCATTTGACTTCTGCAAGAATTCCCTGTGCAAAGAAAATAAATGATTTTTTTCGTCATATGAACACTCCTTTAATGAATAATTAATAACCATATATAAAGACCTAATAAGGTGATAAATAAGGTGGGAATCGTTAGAATGATACCTGTTTTAAAGTAGGTACCCCAAGAAATCTTCACCCCTTTACGCGATAACACATGTAACCATAATAAAGTAGCAAGTGAACCAATTGGCGTGATTTTTGGACCAAGGTCAGAACCGATGACATTGGCATAAATCAAAGCATCTTTCATCATACCTGTTGCATTCGTATCTGCAATGGCTAACGCATCAATCATCACTGTCGGCATGTTATTCATGACCGAAGACAAAATGGCGGCAATAAAGCCCATGCCCATTGTTGCGGCAAACAATCCTTGATCAACGGTCAATTGAAGAACATCTGTTAACAAGCTCGTTAGCCCAACATTCCGCAAACCATACACAACAACATACATACCGACTGAGAAGAAAACAATATTCCACGGAGCCCCCTTCATAACGGTTTTCACATCAACTGCATCACTTCTTCTAGAGATCATAAGAAAAATAAAAGCAATGATACTAGCAATAATCGATACAGGCAAACCAACAAACTCACTTGCAAAATAACCAACTAGTAATATCGCCAAAATCCACCATGAGTACTTGAATAATCGTGGATCCTTTATCGCTACACGTGGCTCCCGCAATTGTGTACCATCATAACGACCGGGTATGCTTTTTCTAAAAAACAAATAGAGAACCAAAATACTTGCCGCAACAGAAAATAAATTCGGTACAATCATGACAGTGAAAAATTCCACAAATCCGATGCCAAAGAAATCGGCCGATACAATATTAACAAGATTACTTACCACAAGGGGTAATGACGCTGTATCAGCGATAAAACCACTTGCAATAATGAACGGAAAGACCATTTTCTCATTAAAATTCAAGTTCCTTACCATCGAAAGAACAATCGGCGTCAAAATCAAGGCAGCCCCATCATTCGCAAACAGAGCAGATACAATCGCTCCGAGCAAAATCACGTAGACAAACATTTTTACACCATGCCCTTTTGCCGCTCTCGCCATATGCAAGGCAGACCATTCAAAGAAACCAATCTCATCTAAAATCAAAGAAATAATAATAATAGCGATAAATGTTAACGTTGCATTCCATACAATCGACGTTACATCCAAAACATCTTGGAAATCTACCACACCAACTAGTAAAGCCAATATCGCTCCACCACAGGCAGACCAACCAATAGACAACCCTTTAGGTTGCCAGATGACTAAAATAAGTGTGATTAAAAAAATCACTGATGCCAAAACCACTGACGTTGTCATACCCATTCCTCCTTAATCACACATTACGCGCAAACCTTGTTTTTCAAGACTTTCAAGTAGCCCCTCTTGACTTGGAAGCTGATTTAATAAAGTACAAACAAAGGGAAAGTTCTCATATTGTTTATTTAAACCGTAATAAACCCATTGACCCCTTCTTGATTCAATGATCAAACCAACATCACGTAACTTACGTAAATGCTGACTAATAGCTGGCTGGCTCATATCAAATAAATGAACAAGCTCACATACACAGCATTCCCTTGATTCAAGAATCTTCACCATCTTTAGCCTTGTTTTATCACCTAACAGCTTTAATACAAGCGCAACTTCCTCAATTGTACTTTTCATTAAGGTACTCCTTTATTGTATAAGTAAATGCTTATATCCTTATGCTATTTTATAGATAAATCTATAGTGAAGCAATCCCTTTTAGAAAAAACGCATCAAATTTTTTTGATTTATTTCTTGATTTTCCAATTATAGTTAAAGTATACTAATAACACATCAAAAAAATTTGATAGGAAGTGCAACCTATGAAACCATTCATTGAATATGAAAAACAATTTAAAGCATTAGCCGACCAAAAGAGACTAGAAATTATGTATGAGCTATGCCAACGGGGACAGACATGCGTTTGTGATTTATCCGAGATTTTCTCTCTTCCGCAATCGAAATTATCCTATCATTTAAAGATTTTGCTCGATGCTGGTTTAATTACAAAAGAGACAAAAGGAAAATGGAATTACTATGAATTAAATGAGCGATCGGTTAACCATCTCTTATCAGAAGAACTTTGTTGTATCTTTAGAAAATCAAGTAATTCTTGTTGCAATTAAAAGGAGGCATTTCAAATGAAATATGTACATATCGGTATTAACGTAACCAATTTAGAAGCATCTATCGCCTTTTATTCAAAAGTATTTGGTGTTTCTCCAATCAAGCTCAAGCCCACTTACAGTAAGTTTTTACTAGAACAACCTGGACTCAACTTTACCCTTAATGTAAAAGACGAAGTAAACGGTAATCAAGTGAATCACTTTGGTTTCCAAGTAGAAACACAAGAAGAAATCGATCACCATAAACAACGATTAGAACAAGAAGGATTCTTCGCACGTGAAGAACGAGATACCACTTGCTGCTTCGCTCTACAAGACAAGTTTTGGATCACCGATCCAGATGGGAATGAGTGGGAGTTTTTTTATACGAAGGCGGATCGCGGGGTTCAGAGTGAGAGATGCTGTGTAGATATCTAAGGGATATTTCTTTCATTTCCTAAAATAACAAGTAATTTAAAAAACATAGATACTGAATCAGTGCCTTGTTTTTTAACTTACTATAATCCTCCACATGGAGCATAAAGTGAAATATAACTACCTTTAGTATTAATATGTTTGCTTAGCAACAAAACTGTACTTCTTATTGCCTCTCAAACCCTGCTTATTATGTACATAATATTCCTAATTTTCAATTATAATATGATGTATAGGAGGAGAAAAAGGAGGGGTAAGCTCTAATGAAAAAAAGATACTATAAAATATTTGCCTTATTAATTCTTCTGCTAGGTGTCATTACTTTTTTGATTTATAACTATATAAACAATTATAGATTTGCTAGTGAAGTTTATTCTTTTAGGGGTGAAGGACAATACTGGGTTGTTACCTCTAAATATACATCTATTCATCAGGATAACTATAGGCATGAGATAAAAATAGAATATACTGGTGATGAAAAAAATGTATTAGTTGACCATTGGTATTTTCATTCTTCACTGTTTGGCACCGGCGGCGGTGGGGAAACGCTTGATGATAATAACCAGCTTAGTAAAAGAGAGGAAGGGACATTCATGTTTACGCCAAATAAAATGCATACATTCGAAATAGAATGGAATGGCAATAAAGAGACGTTTGATGTTAACCTATTGGAGGATCATTGATTTTTTTGAATAGCTTGTTTTTATATGTTATTGGTTTTAACCAAATAAAAAACCACCAAATATGTATTTGGTGGAGACGGAGGGAGTCGAACCCTCGTCCAAAGATATTGGCACTTAAGCTTCTACGAGTGTAGTCGATATATTCGTGTTTCGCTGCTCCTTATGCCTATCGACGGGCGTCCGGGCAGCTAGTCTGGTTGTTCTCTTCCTTCATCCTCAGACGGTGGAATCCGGCGTAGCCCACTAAATTTGAGTCCCTTACCCTACCACATGGGCGATGGAGGGAGGAACCGCTAAAGGCCTATTAGGCAGCTAAAGCGAAGTTGTTTTGTTGTTTGCCAGTTATAGGCTTTGACGTTTTAACGAGGACGATCCCCTCGACTCGCAACCTAAGCTCAAACTATCCCTGTCGAATCCGTAGCGTCCCCATTGGATAGTAGCAGTTTTTTAAAGCTGCTAACTGTATTAGGTGCGCAACTGAGTCGTTGCAGCATACGGAATGCTCGATAAACTTTGAGCAAAGATTGTGCACTTCTATTTGAAGTGACAATTACTATTATAGCACAAACAAACGAAATATCAATTGTAAGCTTTTGGTATATTACATTTTTTGTCTTTCGCGGAAGGCACGCTCAACTTCTCGTTTCGCTTCTTTGCGTTTTAAGTCTTCACGCTTATCATATTTCTTTTTACCCTTCGCTAATCCAACTAAAACCTTTGCGAAGCCATTTTTTAAATATAGTTTTAATGGAACAAGGGCATAGCCGCTTTCTTTTGACTCACCTATTAGTTTGTTAATTTCTTTCCGGTGTAGTAAAAGTTTTCTCGTTCTTAATGGGTCGTGGTTATGAATATTCCCTTGCTCGTAAGGACTAATATGCATACCAATAATGAATAATTCATTATTAACAATTCGTGCATAGGCATCTTTTAGGTTCACACGTCCGTTACGAATGGATTTAATCTCAGTTCCTTGTAAAACAATACCCGCTTCATATGTTTCTTCGACAGTATAATCATGATAGGCTTTTTTATTTTGGGCGATTGTTTTCCCTGCACCTTTTGGCATCTCTTTCTCATCTCCCTTAAATCACAGCAGTTTTATTTATTTTAGCAAAAACAAAGGAAAGAAGGAAGAAAGCCTTACAAAAAAGGCTTCCTCCATTAGACTATTTACGTTTCTTTTTTCGTTTTGCTTTCGGTGCATTCTCATAGAATTTGCGTTTTTTCTTCTTCTTACCATCTGGCTTACCAGATTTTTCACCTCGTTCTGGCGCAGCAGATTTTCTTGGCTTTCTTTCTGAACTACCTGTTTTAAACACTTTTGTTTCTTGTCGGCGTTCTCTTCTAGGCGTGCCTTTCATTCCAACAATCTCAAAGTCGATCGCACGTTCATCTTTATTGACATTAATGACACGAACGGTAATTTCATCACCAATGCGGAATACATTCCCTGTACGTTCGCCGATCATTGCCATTTGTCGTTCTTCATAGCGATAATAATCATCGGTCATATAGCTGACATGGATTAAACCTTCTATCGTGTTTGGTAGTTCGACAAACATCCCAAAATTCGTAACAGAGCTAATCATACCATCATATTCTTCACCAATTTTATCAAGCATATATTCTGCTTTTTTCAATTCATCGGTTTCACGTTCGGCATCGACTGCTCTGCGCTCCATTTCAGAAGCATGATCCGCGATTTCAGGTAACATCGCATTCCATTTTTCTTGGGTGCGATCGTCTATCTTACCTTCGATCAAATACGTACGAATGAGACGGTGAACAATCGTATCTGGATATCGACGAATTGGCGAGGTGAAGTGTGTATAAAACTCTGTTGATAGTCCGAAGTGACCCAAGCTTTCTGGATCGTACTTCGCTTGTTGCATGGAACGAAGCATCATTGTGGAGATCACCATTTCCTCTGGTGTCCCCTGTACTTCTTCTATAATATCCTGTAATGCACGCGGATGAACAGCGTTGGCTGTTCCTTTCACAATATACCCAAAGTTTGTAATAAACTCAAAGAATCTTCTGAGTTTATCTTCTTTCGGATCTTCGTGAATACGGTAGATGAACGGTACTTCCATCCAATGAAAATGCTCGGCAACCGTTTCATTCGCAGCTAACATAAATTCCTCAATGAGTCTTTCTGCTACTGAGCGTTCGCGAATGACGACATCTTTTGGATCACCCTCTTCATTCACTAACACTTTCGCTTCTTTAAAGTCAAAATCAATGGCACCACGATGCATACGCTTCTTACGAAGAATCGCAGCTAATTCCTCCATACGCTTAAACATTGGTACCAGTGGCTCATAGCGCTCAATTAATTGTTCATCATTGTCTTCCAAAATTTTATTCACATCCGAATAAGTCATTCTTTCGGTTGTTTTAATGACGCTTTGGAAAATCTCATGATTGACGACTTCACCATCAGGCGTAATTTCCATCTCACATGAAAGTGTGAGACGATCTACTTTTGGATTCAATGAACAAATCCCATTCGATAGGCGATGGGGAATCATCGGTATTACACGATCGACTAAGTACACACTTGTTGCTCGTTCCTCTGCTTCCACATCAATTGGTGATCCTTCAGTTACGTAATAAGATACATCAGCAATATGCACACCTAATTTATAATGACCATTATCAAGCTGCGTCACAGTAACAGCATCATCTAAATCTTTCGCATCTGCACCATCAATCGTAACAATCGTTTCGCCTCTTAAGTCACGACGGTTTTCAATTTCTTTTTCATCGATCTCATCAGGCGTTTCCTCTGCCTGCTTTAACACATCATCAGGGAATTCCATCGGTAAGCCATGTTTATGAATAATGGAAAGAATATCAACACCTGGATCGTTTTTATGACCCAGAATTTCCATTACTTCACCTTCCGCACTCTTTCTTCCTTCAGGATAAGTTGTGAGTTTAACAACGACTTTATGCCCTTCTACTGCCCCTTTAGAAGCAGCTTTTGGGATAAAGATATCACTGGCAAACTTTTTATCATCTGGAATAACAAAGCCAAAATGCTTACTCTCAGTGTATGTACCAACGATTTGTTGCACACCACGTTCCAAAATGCGGACGATGGTTCCTTCTTTTCTTTGACCAGCGCTTTCTGCTGCTACACGGGCTAAGACAATATCACCGTGCATGGCATTATTTGTTTCATTTGGTGGGATAAATAAATCATCGAGTCCTGGTTCATCTGGAATAACAAAGGCAAATCCTTTGGCATGGCCAGATAATTTTCCGCGCACAAGATTCATTTTTTCAGGTAATCCATAGCGATTACTTCTTGTACGCACAACTAAGCCTTGTTCCTCCATAATGACTAAAGTCTTTACAAAATCCTTAAATTGGGTGGAGTCTTCTATCCCAAAAGCCTCCTCCATTTCTTGTACTGTTAGAGGCTTGTACGCCTCGTCCTTCATATAATTTAATAGTTTATCGACTAGCTCTTTTTTGTGGTTATCCACGATTGACAACACTCCTCAAACTTCGATCCAACTTACACTTGCCAATCAAGCTGCTCTAAAAATTGATACACATCTTCATGCAGCTGATCTCTTTCCTTATCAAGTGTAATGACATGACCGGATTCTTCATACCATTTAATCTGTTTTTGATCATTTTCTACTTCATTGTATATAATATTCGCGCTTTCAGTATTAATCATATGATCTTCTCTTGATTGCACAACAAAAGTCGGAGAATAAATCATATCCACATTATGACGGACATCTGCAATTAATGCTTGTAATGCCTTTAATGTGTTCATTGGTGTTTCTTTAAACTTAGCTACTTCTTCTTCAATTTGTTCGGGTGATTTTCCTTCTAGCTTCTTATATTGTCGGGCATAATCAACGACATTATCGTACATCACTTCTTCAGACTTAATATGCATAGGTGCACACATGGTTATAATACCCTTTACAGGTACAGTGTAACCTAATTTCAAGGAAAATACCCCACCAAGAGATAAGCCGGCAATCGCGATTTCTTCATGGCCCATTTCCTTTAGGTGTTGATAACCATTCATGACGTCTTGCCACCAATCTTCTGGTCCCGTATGGACAAGTTCTTCCGGCGGGACGCCATGGCCTTTATATAATGGCGCATGACAAGTATAACCTTTCCCTTCTAGGAATCTTGCCATCATGCGGACATCTGCTGTATTACCAGTAAACCCATGTAATAATAATACTGCTCGTTTACCGTCTCCAAATGTGAATGGTTTGGGTTGAACTACTTTCATTATGTATACTTCCTTTCAATCAAACGTTTGTTTAACATGATTAGTTTTCCCTGTAATAGGCAAAATAAAAACCCGACCTTTCGTTGAGGCCAGGCATTGCATTGTTCGTCTCTATTTATAGAGCAAAATAAGAAACTGCGATTGTTAAAATAAAGAATAAAACAGCTAAAACAATCGTCAAACGATGTAAAATCAAATCTAAGCCGCGTGCTTTTTGTTTCCCAAAAAGTTGCTCCGCTCCACCAGAAATCGCACCTGAAAGACCTGCACTTTTTCCAGATTGAAGTAACACAACGGCAATTAAACCGATAGACACAATGATTAGCAGTGTAATTAAAAGTGTATGCATGTGGGCACCTCCATATCAACCATTTACGTACAATATTAATACTCAAATTTTAGCATATTTACTATGTACAGACAAGTTAATCTATCATGAAATGTCAAGTTCATGCCCGCATGCCTAGATGCTCACACTACAAATTATTCACAAAAACGATGATCATATTTTTGTACGATGTGATTAGCCGCTTTTTAGGAAAGTCTCTATTATGTATATTTCTGTATTTTTGACCTTTCTTTTCAAAGTATACTAAGAAGAGGATCCAAAAATTTGATGTGTTTTCGTGATAAATGAATCAAAATTCGAAGGGGATTCAAAAATTTGACGCGTTTCCTTGATTATCGAGTCAGTATTCGATGGGAATCCGACAATTTGACGCGTTTCCTTGATTATCGAGTCAGTATTTGAAGGGAATCCGACAATTTGACTCGATTCCTTGATTATCGAGTCAGCATCCGATGAGCATCCAAAAATTTGACGCGTTTCCTTGATTAACGAGTCAGAATCCGAAGTGCACCCAAAAATTTGACGCGTTTCCTTGATTATCGAGTCAGCATTCGATGGGAATCCAAAAATTTGACGCGATTACCTGATAAACGAGTCAAAATCCGAAGGGAATCCAAAAATTTGACGCGCTTCCTTGATTAACGAGTCAGCATCCGATGGGAACCCGACAATTTGACGCGCTTCCTTGATTAACGAGTCAGCATCTGATGGGAACCCAAAAATTTGACGCGATTACCTGATAAACGAGTCAAAATCCGATGGGAATCCAAAAATTTGACGCGTTTACCTGATTAACGAGTCAGCATCCGAAGGGAACCCGACAATTTGACGCGATTCCTTGATTAACGAGTCAGCATTCAAAGTAAATCCAAAAATTTGACACAAGTCCATAATAAACGAGTCAGGGCTTTTGGTTTTGTTTACAATTCCTTATTTTTCCCGCCATGTATTTACGCGTATTTCCACTACGAAGCTCACACATCTCTTAAAACCAACATAGCCTAAAAAAACAAACACCATTTACAAAATGATGTTTGTTTTTAAAGACATTATTTACTCAAGTTATAAAAAGATTTCAATCCATCATACACAGCTAAATCACCAAGCTCATCTTCGATGCGAAGAAGCTGGTTGTATTTAGCGATACGATCTGTACGGCTCATAATTTTTTTATAATAACATAATTAAATCAACAACAAAAAACGTATTTCTTCCTATTTATATCTGATGGTATTACATAGTTCAAATATATCATTATATGACAATCGAATCAATGTACAAGCAAATATATTTTAAAGGCTTTATTATTTCCTTGAATAACAAAAAACGTTCCTTACAATGTGTAAGAAACGTCGAATTCCATTTATTAACAAAACCTTCTTGATGCAGGGTCGACAATGGATTATCATTCATTATCCATTATTGAGTATTCGGCAGCTATACTTTCTAATGATTTACCATGTACTAAAAATCCTACACTATTAAATACTACTATTTCATATTGATTAGATTTTTGGTTATACCTTACTTCCCCAGTAGCAGAAAATACTAGACCATTATTCTCTTTAAAATATCTTTCTAAGAAGTGAAATATTCCAATAAAGCGGTTATTTGAAGCAAAAAATGCTTCTTCGAATTTAATACGGACTTTAATATTGTTTTTCTCAATGTCTACAGTACTATTAGTACTATTATTTATTACTACGTTCTTAAGTATTCCAGTAACTGTTCTAGTTTGACCTATATCTCTTTCTTGCAATGCATCAGCATTTTTCTTAAATAATCGAAATCCATCGGATAAGGTAGTCTCGTTTATTTCATCTGGATTTGTTACTATTCTATGGACAGGGGAGAAATCTCTAGTACCTCTTATTCTTTCTCTTTCTCTCCTAGTTCTTCTCTTCTCCCTATCCCTTTCCAAGCGTTTATTTCTTTCTGCTTCAGACAACATCTCTAATGCAAAAGCCTCTCTAAGAGATCTTTTTATCCTTTCATCACTTGCTGTACCAGTGACTTCTCCTTCTGTTCTTCTTCCTTCACGAGACTTTGTTTTTTCAAAAAAATAAATACATGCTTCTATATGGGGACTCTCCCTCCAAGTCCTAAAATGATTAGTATTATTATCTCTAGTGACATATGAAAGTTTAGCTGTGCAATTTGTTGTTGTACAAAAAAGATGACCTTTGTACATATTATTATAATCATCTACTGTTATGTTATTAATATCAACTAATTCCTGCTTATCGTCATTTCTATAATAGGCTTCATAGATACTAACCAAATTACTACACCTCTCTTTATCTAATTAGGAATATAATACCATTATACTAAAAATCAACACAATTTTCTCAATATTTTGTTACAAATTTCGCACTATGCATATTATACTATTACTAAAATCGTAAAAAAAGAGACGTATTACGTCTCCTAATTTTTGTTAAGGAAACCCCTCTACTCTCTTTTCCCTCAAGTAAAATAAATTATTTTACTCATAATTCACTTTGATAAATCTGTGTATTTCGATTTATTTCCATAAGCTTTATTAACAGGATATTTCATTTCGTTCTTTTGTAATTTATTATTTACAATATTATCTATATCTAACTCCAACTCATTCGCTATTAACATGGAATATATAAGTACATCAGCAAGCTCTTCTTCTATTTTATCTTTATTCTCTAAAATAGCTTCATCGCTCTCTTTCCATTGAAAATTTTCAAGCAATTCACTAGCTTCTAGTGATAGAGATAAAGCTAGATCTTTAGGATTGTGAAATTGTTTCCAATTACGTTCATCTCTAAAACGAATCACTTTTTTCGTTAGTTCCTTAATTTCCATTCATACATCATCCCCCTTAATTCAATCATATTTGTATTTAAGAAGATATCTTAGAAGTAGACATTCCTTCAGAAATTTTCGTTACAAAAAGCTCCCTAACCTTTGAGTCTTCGAAGTATACTTTACAACCTTCAATACCTCTAGTAAGTAGAATGTAATAGATATTTAATATATAGTCTGTAAACTCCTCTTCATTAAACCCTTCTATTAAAGGTGTTCCACCTGTGTCTTTATAATTTTCTTTTACGCCGACAATACTCCCCTTATCGTTAACTGTTATATCATTACCAATAATAACCCCAACATAATCAATATCTGCACCTTGTATTGCATGAATTGATCCTATCTCCTTTTTAGAACTCTCTAGTTCAACCCATTTTTCATGCTGACTATTCCAATGCCATCCTGTTAAGCCTTCTATCCAATCAAACGGCAATTGAGTCCTCTCTATCCCTTTATTTTGTCTAGACCTCGGATTTGACCTCCATTCCTTCGTATAACCAGCAATAACTCGATTAGTTGTATTACCGTGAAGCACTTCCATTTCATTAGTAAAAGTAAATAGTTCACTAATAGAATTAACAATCTGGAAATAAGAGTCTTTATTTTTATACTTGAATACAGAAGGATCAAAATCACGTTTATTTGTAATATTTAAAGCATACAATATCCCCTTCACAAAACTTGCTCCATCAAACTCCTCATTATTAATAATATTACTTTTAATTCGAAACTGTTGCTTTAAGTAATTTTCATCATATGATTCAGTTTGTTCCTTAAACTCTTTCCGAAGTATATCTTGTGGTCGTATAGATTGGAACTGATCATAAAATAACACAATACCTTTTGATATTTCTTCTAGAAGGTGCAATTCATTGATGCTAGGCTCATTTTTATTAAAATGTTTTTTAGTTGCTGGGTGACCTTTGGGATAATAACGTTGTAGACGGTGTGATTCATCTACTAGTATAAGGTCAAATACAATTTTTTCTTGTTTAGCTCTGTTAATTAACTGACCTGCCCTTTCAAATTTCAATTTTCCAGCTAAGTTTAATTGCTTTAACACCCTGTTAAATTTATCTGTTAAATTCCCAGTAGTTACAATTCCTATTCTTAAATTAGGATTTTCATTTATCAACTTATACATTAATGACATTAATAAGATGCTTTTCCCTGTTCCCGCTCCCCCTATTACGATGTGTTTATTATGTATACTTTTAATAATTTCTTCTTCACACTTTAATTGTTGCTGACTTAATTGCTTAAAAGGTGAATACTTAAATAAAATCTTATTTCTAATCTTTGACAACTTTCTTGTAAATACTAAATCTTTTTCAAATAACTCCTTCTCCCAAAGTTTTACAAAAATCTGCACCATTTCATTATGACCATTGTATATTGGCTGAACCTGACCATTATTTCGATTTAATAAATTAAAATTCGTTTCATCTATCTCAGCAAATATATGATTGATAAGCATGAATTCTAGATCTTTTACATGTGATTCAGTAAAATTTGAAGCATTATAAATGACAATACATCTATCAAACATTCCATCCAAGAAATGATTTTCTCTCATATGTTGATCATGTCTTGTACAAAAATCCTTTGTCTCTCCTATATATACATTTCCCTTCACCAAATTGAAATATATGTACGTTACAAATGAATCTTTTAAAACTCTACGTTCAATATTTGACAGATTTCGAATACACATTTGGTGAACAATTGTTTGGTTTATTTCTAATGAAAAATCAAAAATATTATAATTCATTAACATCCCCCTCCTATTAAGCTATTACTATTTGGCTTCAATCCACTATGAAAACAAAGAATAAACTCTTATTTCATTATATAGGACTACTTATCTAATGAATGGAACAGCCCTTATAAAGGATAGATAAATAAGTATATCTTTATGAACATTCTTATATCTTTATTTGTTGAAAGATCTCCAACGCCAATACCTCGTGCTAAACAAATTTTATATAAAGAAACAACTGTTAACAATTTCTTTATTTGTCCTATAAAATTATTAGGTACTAAGCCAAACTCCGTTGGTAAGGCTACTCAGGATTGGGAAAAATTATATATTTATGCATTTTTTCAATATTTACCCGTACTGATTTTTAACACTAATTGCAGGAGCATCGAACAGAGTACTTATGGAAACAGCGCTCTTATAATATTGCTACCTCATGATAATCTTCCTTAACCTTTCGGATAACAATCCTTCCTCAGGGTGTTTTACTTCATTCTTCATTTCATTTAATAGATAAACAAAATCTTCATCCACCAAAGGAATAACTAAGCCTCTTTGATCGTGATATGTATCAGCACATCTTTCTAAAAATTTCTCCATATTATCTATCCTTCTACAAACCAGAATTCCAAACTTTCCTCTATTAGGAGAAAATCTACCCGAAAGCTGGTCCAATTCTGGATTTGAAACCTCTGAAGAATAATTTTTCACTTCAACAAAGATAAATTGACTTGGAATATCCTTGGTGGCATGTAACTGATTAAAAAAACCCGTAGTAGCTGAGTTATCAAAGCTAATATCTATCCTCTTTCTACCTTGATGTATCTCTTGCTCAATTATTGGGCGAGTTAGATTGGGATAAAAAATAAATTCCATTATTCCTAGTATATGTCTATGATACTCTCCTGCATGTTTTGCGCCAGTCGGTATCTTGTTCAATCTATCTATCAATATATCAATGAATTCAATTTCATCAAATGCATCATCTATTTCTAATTGATCGTGTGTAAGAGGTTCAACCTCATTTTTTGTTGAGGATCTAAAATTCTCAAATATGTCAGGGTGTTGCTTAGTAAATTCTCTAAGATATTCTTTCCTAAAAGTTTTTTCTGCCTCCGCAATATCTTTTTTTGTAACCCATACTTTCTCTGTACCATTTTTTAGTTTTTTTCTTTGAACTAACGAGGAATTGATTCGAATATGTTCATTTTGCAAAAAATTCAAAACAAAATGTTGACAATATCTTTCTGGTGTGTATTTATAAGAAAAGGTTACTATACTCTTCGGAACTAAAATTATTTTTTTCTCTTCTACTACTAGCATTTCAGTATGAATGTTATTCCATTTACGTACACTCGAGTCCCAAAAGTATCCCGAAGGAACTTCTTTTGTTAAAGGAATTCCATGTAATTCACATTGAGTTTGAGTATATTCAATAAGCTGTTTCCTTATAACGTTAGTAATTAAGTCAGAAATTTTATCCTTTCCAACGTTATCAACAAAAATGACCATATCTTCTAAATGACCAACTAAACCATGTTCAATTGCCTGACTTGATGTTATATTATCAAAAATTTCTACTGCTTCATTTGTACCTACCCCTCTTCCTCTTGGCTTTCCATTAGATACCCCTAAACATGTTTCATTCGGTTCACTTAAGTTAAAAAAGAGTTTTTTTGCTTCTACTCGCCTTCCTGCCTTATATAAATTAATTACATAATGAAAGAAGTTTTGTATTGTACGATGGGCATCTATAGACCACACATCAACCTTTAAAGATAAATGATATGGATCTAAAAAGAGAGGCAGATCTGTTTCAATATCAATATCAACAAAATCTAGTTCTCTTTGACTTTTCTCTAAATTAAATATTTCACTAATTTTCATCTTGTAACCCTCCCCATTTATCACCTTAGCTTACAATATATTTTACAACATTTTTTGTAAGATAAGGTATAATGAGGTTATTTCTATTACCTAAAGATGTAGTAAAGAATGTTCAACGGAAAACATTCTTATAATGAAACAATGAATATCGATATTTCATTAAGTAATACCGATTACAATTAATCCATTTTTTAGTTAATTAAATTTTACTTAAATATGCTAAATTTGAATAAGAGCATAGGATTTGTTTAGAAGGAGTGGTTTGATGATAAATCGTAAAGAATTTTGTCCGTATTGCAATGCTAATTTACAAGGAGAACCTATTCCAATAGCATCGCAGAAAGCATATGGTGCAACTCATTTCACAAGAAAAATCGGAATCACATATATGGCAGCTGATAGGATTATTAAATGGCAATGTCCAGATTGTAACCAAGAGTGGCAGAGAGATTAATCACCAGATTTTATGTATTTCCAGAGTGACGAGCATTTAGCTTCGCTTGGGAAACATTAAACTTTTTGTGACGTGTGTATATACCAACTATGTACTCCCCCTTGATATGCGGGGGTAAATAATGTGTAAAATACCCCCTCACCTTTTCCAATACGAAGAAAATAATAAAAAGGTGATCAGAATAGCTGAATTAAGGCTCAATTGCAAGCTCTACGATCAAAACAGAATGGTCTGATATTTTACTAATACGTTCTTGATGTGAAAAATACGATTCTAGTATCTTTTCATGTAAAATAGGTGATGTAAAAACGTGATCAATCCTAAAACCGTTCCCCTTTATGCTATACCACGAATATCCATTAAAGTTACCATGAGTGTATCTCCATGTATCTATCCAACCTAAATCTAGCAAATTTCTCATGTATTCCATACCATAAAAAGGGGCACCTCCCGCATCTTCTGGCAAACCTGTATTGTAATCCCCTAGGATTATAGCTTTATTATTAACATTCTTTCTTGCAAATTCATTCACTTCTATCCAAAAATCCTTTTTTCCTTGTTTATCCTTTTTGGTAGGGATATGTATACCCACAATATGCAAGTCCTGCTGAATCAACTTAATCTCAAGCCACCGTTCCTTATTTTTTTCTCTTTGATAGGAAGATGGAAGTACTTCAAAGGGATAACGAGAAGCAAATAGTAGGTGGTTTTGTTTTGCTTCACCATTACTGGTAACGACATATTCATATCCACATTCCCTTAACTGTTTCTTGAGTTCCTCACCCTTTTCTCCACTCCAGTATTCACAAAGTAAAACAATATCAGCTGAGTGCTTGTTTATTTGTTGCACTATGCTATTAATACGTTGAAGTGACCCACCTTTATTTATATTCCATGTTAATATCTTCAACTTCCTATTCCTCCATTCCATGTTTTAAATCAAACTCCACTCTTCTATTGTTTCTTAACTGCTCTATATAAAGTTGCTCTGCCCTTATCTTGGTTATATCAGTTATCTCATTGACAGTCAGCTTATTAGTATTTCTATTATGGAACAAATCTAGAGCATGTTGAAGACCTCTGTGCCTATCAGTGTATTTATTAGGTCTTCCTTTATAAACACCTCTTTCCTTCGCTAACTCAATACCTTCCAATTGTCTTTCCTTGATCATGTCCGCTTCAAATTCAGTAATACCACTTAAGACAGTTATCATTAACTTACCAATAGCTGTAGGGATATCAACTTTATCACCACTCATATTCAAGACAATCAGACTTACATTCTTTTCGTTAAGTAATTCAATTGTACTTAATGCATCTCGTGTACTTCTAGCGAATTTGTCTAATTTCGTAACAACTATAGTGTCACCATCTTGGACTATCCCAAGTAGTTTATTAAACTCCTCTCTGTTATTCCTCTCTCTTCCACTGACCTTCTCCTTATATATCACTTCACAACCACTGTCTTTTATTGATTCATCTGCGCTGTCAAATTCTGTCCAATTGATGAAACTCTACCTAACCATACCTCATGTTCTATCACCTATTCTTCATTATTTATGATACATCATGAAGTAGCTATAATACTGAGTCAAGTATATGTTTCAATTGGGTGTACTCAAATGATACACTGGTGATCTAAGTTGATAGAAAACAAAAAAACAGCCCTTTTAATATGGAGGGCTGTTTTTTATCTTATTGAATATTGACATTTATACTATTTTTCATTCTTTTGGTTAGTTCAAGCATCTCTTCAATTTTACACACTATATGTTTCTGTTCTTCTAGTGGTGGAAGAGGAATAATTAAATTCCTTAATAAAGTTAAAAATACAAATGACTTTACTCCACCAGATGCTTTTTACGCATAACATCCTCAAAATAGTTCAATAAATGATAGATAAATGGCATATATATGCTTTTACTAGGATACTGTTTAAATAAGGCGACATTTTTTATACTAAAACTAATGTCTTTCTTCACTAAAACCGCATTACCAATACTACCAATCATTGCAAATAATATGTCATTATCCTCAACTTTTGAACGCTGTTCTATTTTAATATGATCTTCTTCGATAATAAATTTTATATCATCAAAACTAGGTTTCCATCCTTTTAATGCTTACTTGTAACTAAAGGAATGCTATCATTTACATATTTAGTGTATCATGAGTACCATCTCTAACATCTAAGAGTTCTTGCGCCGCCTTTACTCATACCCATGAATGGGAATTTCAAATGGTATTTCTTCATCAGTAATAGGTGTTAATACTTTTTCACTGTTAATTACTTTATCCTTAACAGTTTTTCTTTTTCTTTTTTTAGTATTTCTAGCAACAAACTAGCAGGTTCATCTCTTTTCCCACTCCTTAGGGATCGCTACAGCAGGACGACCAAACTTGCCCCCCCATCTTCCTTGCAACTGCTATGCCTTCAGATTTCCTTGACTTAATTTCATCTCTTTCCCTCTCAGCAAATGCCGTTAGCAATGTCAGAATGATTTTTTGAATAGCTTGTTTTCATAACGTCGTCCTGCTCATTGCTCGTGTTAATCATTGGTTCTTTTACGAAACACAATTGCACTCCATTTTTAACAAACCAATCATACTCACTCATTGTCTCATTCATATTTAGACCCATTCGGGTGATAGAATCAAACACGACTATATCCCCATCACGAACCATCTGCTTAAGTAATTGATACTTCGGACGGTCAAAGTCTTTTCCATTTGCCTTATCGATAAACATATCACGTTATCCAATGCCCTCAGCTTTCATAGTATCAATTTGCCTTGCCACCATTCCACCATACTGAGCGTCTGAGGGTGTGTGTTCTCGTAACTTTCTATGCTTCTGATTAAGGGTTCTGTCTATGGTGCAAAACATTTAAAAGAATGGTTATACAAATCTCTCAGGAAATCTTATTAAAATTGACAATTAAAAGAACTTGGAGAATTCCCTAATTTCTTCATCATTCTTGCGAAGCTAGTTATTCATGTTAATCTCCAGAGTGATGAGTAAATAGCAATTCTAGAAAAAATGCCTCCATTTCTTTATCACTCTTAGAGAATATCTCGTGTTTAGCTACAGTCAAGTTTCTAAGAACATCATCTAATCCTTTTGAAATAGAAACCAAATTTTCCTCCGACCCCTTAAGATGTTGACCATGTACTAACGTAGAGCGGTAATTATACGCATTTTTGATAAGTTTAAATAAATCTTTCTTAGATTCTTTTGAAGTTCCTAGCATTATCGCAACTCGTTCAGCTATTTTATGATTAACCTCTGATGTTCCAATTGTAAATAAACACTCCAGGGCATTACAATATGATACTATTTTCATTGGCAAAATAGCACTTCTTCTCGCACCTGCTGTAAAGTAGATTGCTCTGCCCATTCTATTAGAATTATTAACTTTGAATAAGTGATTAGAATTTGGTAACTGACCACCAAAAGTATCTTCTTCGTCCAATTCTTCTATAGTAGAGGGAACAAAATTGTGAATAGCTGTATGTATTTCAGAATCTGAGAATATTGATTCTTTTAGTTCATCAGTGGAATAGCTATAAATTTCCGATAATGATGCTTTGTAAGTACATCCATCCTCAAAATGTTTGTTATATGCTAGTAAAAAACCATCTCTTACATAAACATTATTATCTTTTATTTCCCAGAGACAATGAATAAATTCTTGAATTTGTCTTAGAAATATGAAGGTATATTTTGTTCCAATTTCATCCATTTTATCTTGTGTATGTATTTCACTAAATTCACCATCAATATAGACATAAACGCTATTTTCAAATTCATTTATTGAGTGAACACCAAGGGTACCACTCATTAATCTTGTTTCTAACGTTTCCGTTAAGACTTGAGAACCATTTGAAATTCTAGCACCTGAGAATAGTTCAGTTCCTTTGTTTTTTATAGTTTCTAACTTCATTCTATGAAGTACAGTAATAAATCTATATTTCATACTTTTCCCTCTTTCACAGTTTTTTATGATTTTTCTCACAACATAATATTAGTAAATTTTACCATTTTCAATATTTTAGTACAAGATGTTTTAATTATCCTAGAAATATCAAACTAATATAGAATTACACTACATTTACCAAGTGCCGAGGAACAGAGTGTCGCTGAAATGACACTTCGTTCCACTAAGACCAATCATTCTTTTCAATTTACAGCAGGGGCAAGGGATTTCTCTCTTTATAAAATCACAGTTTTATTAGTTATTGTGCTGACATGTTTTAGGTTTACACCAATGTTCCTTTCATCCGCTCCAATATCCAATAAGAGCGTCTTTACTAGGTTAACTTCTTGTTTCAATAAACTAGCGTAATTCTAATTTTTAAGTAACAGACAATCAGTAACAAACCAAACATAAGAAAACTGTAAAATGTTTATTATCGTAAACCGTATAAGAACAATCTAACAGTATCAAACTTTATTCAAAAAAAGACTAGATTTTTCCATCTAGTCTAAAAGACAGTAAATTTATTAAAATAATTACTTCTTATATTTCCTTAATCTATCGCTATTTAATAACAACATCAAAATTCTTCGTCTGTTTCCAATTCAATTATTTCTCCTAGTTGTGGAACTTTAAATTCCTCCATGGTTCGACTATTTCCGAATTTTTCCACAAGGTTTAGAATTTTCACTTCAAAATAACTATAGTCCTCTTCAATAAGTTGCCGTGTTTCTACATCAGTAACTTGGACAAACTCTGCTTTAAAATCTAATTGAGGATATTCTTCACTTATTTTTGTTACAAAAGATTCTTTAGTATCAGATGAAATTTCACTATCAGTATAAAAAAATACGAATAAAAACTTTTCCACTGAACCATTTTCAATTTGTGATATTACTTCTCTTCTTCTCGGTAGTCTAGGCACAATAATATTAACAGGTCTAATTCTGTTAATAAACCTTTCTGAAGCATTTATAGAGAACTCACTGTTAATAATAAATTTTTCACTTGATATTTTTTCAGTATACCTTCTTAAATATCTTGATATTTTACCATCCATGTCGTATTTTATTCTTTCATGTATCCCTAATACTAAGTCCAAATAATTTAGAGAATTGTACTGAGGTGTGCTAGGAATACCTCTAACAATATTAGCATTCTTAGAAACTACAGATAACAAGTCTTTTTGAATAATTTCTTCGTGTATTAACTTTTCTAGATAAAACTGATTAATTCCTTTATTAAATTGTGTATCAATCAATGTATCTGAAAGTACGATATCTATTCTAAATAACCCCTGAGTAGACATAGACACAAAACATTCCAAAGGAGTACCAAACAATATCCTACAGATAGTTGTATTATCGGTAGAGTCAGTTAGCTCTGTTATCCTTCCTCTTTGGTTAATCATCTTATACCCTTTTTGTGAATATAGATTTCTTATTACTTCGATTAGATTAAAGTCTTTATCAATTATTATACCTGTCATTGTCATTACAGTATTTTGATAGTCATCATCTGAATTTTTCAAAATCTCAGTTGAACTTTCAGCATCCAATTTCTGCACTCTTTCATTACTCTCATAATTAGTCTCTGATAAGAATTCAGATACAAAATTAACAAAGTTAGATGTAACTATAGTCCAGTTTATTATATCTTGGTGCGGTATTTTCACCTCAAATAATGAATCATAATCAGCTGATTGCCGTAGCATATACCCATATGCAAAAAAAGCCCCCATATTTATACATATGTATTTTTGGGATTTTGAAATTCTGTCCTCTTTTGAAGTTTCTCTAATTTTCGTTAGGATTGATTTAAGTTGATTTTCAAAACCATAACGTCGTGATGAAGTATCTACACCTAAGTTTTCTATATTTACCTTGTCCAAAGATTCTACCATGGTTTCAACCATCTCAAGAAATTTTTCTTCTTCAAGCAAATTTGAATAAAGTGGAAAAATCCAAGTAAATGGGTTTTCAAAACTTTTCATACGACCTGCATTCATTTCTTTGCTAGAAATAAAGTCTTCCTTTCCAGATTTAAGAATTTCGTCAATATTATTTATAAATACACCAAGAGCTATTGGTGTAAAATGCTCCAGCTTAGTCTCATCTTCACTTGTATTATCAAGTTCTAGTATTTTTTTGTCTATTAACATTTCTGATTTATAAAATTCTACCATGGACGCAAAACTATTATGTAATGAATAATACATGTTGCTTACACAAGTTCTACGTTGATTTTGAATCAAATTAATTTTAGCCGCTTTTGCATTTTGTAAAGCTGATTGGTAAAAAATCTTTGAGCGGGATATAAGATATTTATAGAAATTTTGTTTGTATCTTTCTCTGTCAATTTGTTCAAGCTTTTCGAAAGAGATAAAATTTTCAGTAACACTTGTTTTAGCTTTATTTTTATATAAGATAAAGGATGTTTTTTGGGATTCTGATATACTTATTGTGTATCCTTCACTTAATAAAAAATCAACAACTCTTTGTACTGGAAATTTTATATCTGGAACATCGTCGGCAATTAGATAAATCACCTCGTGCAACAAATCAAAATGCTCATTAATTAAATCATTCATAATAACACCCCACCCTAATTTGTAGATATATAAAGTAATAATAAAATTATTGAAGACATATTATACCAATTAATGTATTCTGTTAATAAAATCAAAATTTCATTTATTAACCTAATGTATTACAAAATTGAAAACTATATTTATGTTCCATTAATTTTTTCCCTTTATTATTTAACTATTTCCCATTCACCGTTGCAAACTGGACATTTCCAATTTACAGTTCTATCCTTTTTTTAATCGCACATTCCGATTTTTGGAAAAATACGCAGCATTACCATAAGCTTATTGAGACTCTTTTGGAATTTCCTCTCCCTGTAATCTTGCATTACCAAAGGGACAATTTTCCTTACTGTCTTTTCTTATAACAATTCCCTCCGACCTATTGAAATTGTGATAAAACAAATTGCACACGCTGCTATACCAATTGTTCTCATTGAAACATAATTCTCTCTATGCCATTTCATATACTTCTTCTGTCTCTCATTAATAGTAATAATCATAGTTTCATTGATATTTAGAAATACCTTAGTTGCTACATCTAAGCTTTCAGAAATCATGATTGATCCATCATCATCAAAACTCTACAAGGCATCCGACTCAACATCATCAATAATTTTTTCTACACGACGGGCAATAAGGTCTCGATAATAAATGGTCACTACGTATTTTCCACTCATATCCGCAACTCGTACATTGTGCAGTAACTTTTTCTCTACTTGAAACGTAATTTAATACCTTAACAGCACTATCCGACTTTATTAATACCTTTTGTTTATATACTTCAGCCCTTTTAACCTTGTTACTTTCCGCTAAAACAGATTTATTTACTATTTCCTTAGCTTTCTTGATTCGAGTTTTTTTACGTTTCTTAAGTTTAAGTAATTTCTTTGTAAGTAGTATCTGTTCTACAAATTGTTTATTTTGTAGCCTTTCATTTATAATACATTTTTTTAAGCAATTAGCCGATTCTGAAGCATCAATATTAAATCTAGTCTCTTCATCAGTCATTTGCTTAATTTCATCCAAAACAACCGATAATTTAATCAACTTTTTATCTTTTAATGTGTAATCATTTATCCCATGCTTATATTCTGCCTGAATAGAAATATAAGAGTTATCTATTTCATTATTTATTAGACTAGAAATTTTAAACTTCTCTTTCTTAAAAGCAAACATATTATAAAAGTCTTTCTCGAAATACTGTATTCCAGACTGACAATTTCTTGTAGTTTCATTATCAATGTAATACTCATGTTCTGTTTTATTTCCTTCATTATCAATGAAACTATAATCAAACCTAATAATAAACGGTTCTTTATCGACTTCAATACTTCGATTAACTCCGTTATTTGAAATGTTTATTTGGATATGACATGTGTTTAATAAATCATTATCTTCATTTATTTTTATTGAATAATTTTTAGACCTGTCTCCTAAAGAAAAAGACTCAAATTGACAAGAAGGAAATATCAATTTATATCTTTTAGGTCTCATTTCATCCTCTCTTTTTAGGTATAGATCCAATACTTCTTGATAAGGAACATCTTTATTGTTCTTATCTTCTAATTTTTTGTTCACGTTTTTAATTGGTTCACCAAAAATTTCATAAAAATTCAAATCACACTTTTTGGATTTCAGATATGTATAAAAGAGTTCTCTATACTCAGGATTATTTTCATATTTTATACTATAGATAAAATTTGTAATTGCTTCCTCACTGTAGATTTTCAGTTCTTCAAGTTTCTGGCTTATGTCTATTTTCAGCAAATCTAACGCTTGATTATATTCATCTTTAGCGATTTTATAAACTTTATATAATTTGTTTTTCTTTTCGCCCAATCTTTGCATTTCTTCAAAATCAATTATGTATCGTTTACACAATTCATTTAACTTAATTTTCACTTCATCATATTTTAATTGTATGTCACTATTTAGTTTATCTTTCTCTTTTTCTTCCAATAGATAAGTAATATCTCTAGGTAAGGAATGTTCAAAATTGAATCTTGTAAATCCATATTTGTAATAGGAATTTATACCGTTAACATCTTCAAGTAATAACCCTAGATAATCATCTATTTCAGAGTTGCTCATTTGTGAGTTTGAAAATCGAAACTTAACCCGTTTAAGATAAGAATTCAATTGATTAAAGCCAAAAAATGAAGGCAATAATCTTTGAAAGTACTCCTGTTCTTTTTCATCTAAATTTTCTTCTTCTACCTCTTCTAAAATAACCATATGGAAGTCTTGTAGAGTACAATTATTTTCTATAATATATTTGAAAATTTTACATGCTTTAAAATGCCCTTCATAGAAAGATGTAGATTTTGAAAAGAAATATTTATTATACTCATCATAAGAAAGCCTATTTAAAGCAAGAATTTCGGAAAAATGTTGTTTATATCTTCTTTGTATATCTTTTGCTTGTCCTATATAAATCGGAACAATCTTTTCAGAAGAGAAATTGTCTATGTAAATCATATAAATACCTGAAATATTATGTTTTGTTTCTGGTGTTACTTCCCTATTTAAATTTTTTTGTATTAATTGTTTTACCTTGTTTCTTATATTATCGATTTTTTTCACAACATTATCCATATAGTCCTCCCTTTCACTTTTTTATGTATAATCTCAATCAATAAAGATATTATAACAAACAATATAAAAGACGGGTTTTATTAGTTTGTGTAAGTCGATGTTATAAGTTCTGACTCATTGTTCAATTATCTGCTTCGATACAAGAGAAAGAAGAGCCTCAATTAAGAGACTCCTCTTTCGTCTGATACTCCAGGCGCTCCACCTTTAAATTTACTTTTATCAGTCTTGTAATGAGATTCCGCAAGCGGTAATGCCCATTGAGCAGTATGTTCTTTATGAACCCATCTTGTACAGTAATTCTTTGTAATTGAATTATTGATATGAAAGTATACAAAGTTTAGGATTTCCTCTTCATACAACGCTTTAAGATATTCTATAACAGACTTTCTGTTTATTCCTGTATCTTTTACAATTGTATCAATTTTAGTATATGAAATTGGAACGTTGCTTACACTGTAAAATACATTGCCTATCATATTAAGATAAGTTGCGAATATCTTTGGCTTATAATCGCTTTTCATTGCAACAATCTTTTGAATATCCTTGTAAAATACCTTAGCAAAATTCCATTGTTCGTCCCTACATGTTGGTTTGAAAAAGTAGTTGTTAGCAGGTTTTAAATCATATACCATACTTTCCATCGCTTTATCTTCGTAAATTTCGATATGTCC
Organism: Cytobacillus kochii; assembly: GCF_044790165.1. Taxonomy (NCBI): domain Bacteria; kingdom Bacillati; phylum Bacillota; class Bacilli; order Caryophanales; family Bacillaceae; genus Cytobacillus; species Cytobacillus kochii. The sequence continues at coordinate 3,900,467 of NZ_CP085254.1, forward strand.
CATCTCTTGCAATCTGAGTAAGGATTCTTTTGTTCTTCCCTTGGTTAAACTTTGTTCCGTACTCATACCAATAAATCTCATTAAATGAGTAACTCCAGTATACGCTGCCCCGCAAAAGTTATTAGCTAGAGACTTTATGATTGCTAAATGGTAAACGTCTATTTCACCACCCTTACCTAATTGTTTTGTTTGTATTAACGACTTGGAAATCTTGATAAATGACTCTTCTCTCTCAAGAGTTATAGTTGATTTTTTCTCTGTACTCATTTGCTAATCTTTCTCCTTGAATATTTATTTATCTTCTCTCCTAAACGCAAAAGAGTTTTTTATGAGGTAACATGGGGGCTACGCCACCATGTGCCTCTACATTTCATCTATTATAATATCTTCTATCTATTCTTCTTCTATCTATTCCCCTACTGAAATCGCCCAATTAACTAGAAGATTACTAGTAGAATCTAATATATAGTGATACCTATTTTTTAGGTGCGATTTTTATTTTAACTAACTTGTTTTTGGGTGTGGTTTTATATATAACATTTAAACCCCACCTATATTCAGAGTGTACTAATCATTAAATCCAATAAGCGTCAATTACTTAAATTTGACTTCGGTAAATTGTTTACCACCAATAGTAATTGTTACCTTTTCGAAGAAACCTTCTACAATTCTATTGGCATACTGTGGTAATAGCATTGGTCCTAGAGTCTTTCTTGGTACTTCTTTTATAACTTCAATTAGAATCTTGGTATTTTTAGCAATATTGCAACCCTTACATAAAATCCAAGCATTTTCCTCAATACTTGCTTTATTAGCCTTAGAAATATTCTGTGCAAGCCTATGATCTACTTCTAAATTACTAATGTTCCCACAGATTTGGCAGAACCGACCGTACTTCTCAAAGGTTGCTTGCTTTTGTTGTCGGGTGAAATCACCCCCATTTCCCCTTCGTTTTTTCTCACGCTCACTATTACATGCCCTACAGGCACTAGTAAGTCCGTCATTTTTGCTTCTATCACTACTAAATTCTTCTTTCACCATTATTCTCTTGCATTTAGAACACATTTTTTTCATTTATACGAGTAGTCAATATCTATTCTCTCATTCTCATTACAATTACTACTCTATCCTCTCTTTCTTCTTTTGATATAATTTTTTTGTCTTTTTTTAGAACTATTTTACAAATTTATAAGTTAGCTATCATTTTCTTATAGTTCATAATTGATATTAGTATTATTAGACACACCTTTCTTTTATCGTAAAAACCCTTTTTTAGTAAGGGGTTTTTAGCTTTTTATCCCTTGTAAAGGTACTCTTAATGCTTATCGTATCGAAAATCCAACGCAGCTTTCTGTGAACAGGTACTAGTTTTATTACTTAAGTCTGTTCTTTTTATATTGCAATACATTTGTTTAATTTGAGGTGAATAACTTCTTATCACCCTAATCCCAATATGCTTATCAAATGGTAGTAGCTTTCTCAACTCTTGCTTTTAGATAGAAGAAAGCTGCATCGTTATCACTAATATTAAATCTCTTCATAATGTTTCTACATGCTTCATCTATTGTTTGTCCTTGATTGTCCATTAATTCTCTAGCGTAATGTATTTGTCCACTATATGTGATGTTTGTGGCATTCAAATATGGATATCCTTCCATATCAGCGATACGAATAATTCGTTGGGGAACATTCTCCCACTTTATCTGAAAGTTATTCCGCAGACCCCTTAAAATATAATCGCTCTCAGCTATTTTATAGCTTCTGATTGTTTTCCCTTTAACGCTCACATACTTGTTTTCTTTCATAGCAGACTTAATCATTCTTAATGTTTCCTTACTAATAGGTACTGTTCTGGATGTTAATAGCTCTCCTGTATCTTCATCCACTAGTTGAGGTATATTAATAGTCAGAGCATCCTCGTTTACATCTTGAATTCGGATATTTCTTAATTCTATAAATTTTCTCTTATGAGAAACACCATCAAATAGAAGATTTAAAATAACTCCATCTTGGGCATTTTCAGCATAACCACTTAATGCATCAACCTCTGCCTTAGGAAGGATCATATTCGCTTCCGCACTCTTGTCAAGAAATTTAGAGATATCTTCTTTTTTACCATAAAACCTTGCAACATTGTCTTTATCAGTATTGATTTTACCATTATGAATTGCATAGATAATGTATTGATCAATGGTTGATATAGAACTTTGAAGACTTCTAATAGTTGAAGCTTTCAGTTCCTTTAGTACCAGCTCAATGCTTTCTCTGTCAAAATCATAAATATCTTGATTTTTTTCTCGCTCGATCTTAGCAATTTTTCCAAACAAAGTTCTAGTTACCCGTTTTGTCTCTTCTGAATAACCCTTATAATCCATAAATGCTTCTTTATTTACTGAATTAAACATGTTACTGTTATTCACTTTCTACCCTCCATTCCAGTTCATTTTTGAGCCTATTAGAAAAAACAATAGAATGCCGTTACCCATGAATAAAGTATAACAGTGAGTAATGTTAATTGCAATACTTTTGTTTAATGATATTTAGTCTTTGATCATGCAAATAAATATCTTTCGTTGAAAATACATTCTTAAACTACAACATTAATAAGAGCCACCCTTCAAAGTAAAATGCAGAGTGCGATACTAAGTCATACATTTAAAGACTGGTAATCTACTTGTTTATGTACATTAATTCATAATCAACTAGTTTCTAATCTAAACCTAAATCACGAGGATGTCTTAACCTTTTATCCTTTTCATCTTCAAAGCATTTAACCTTGTCTTGATATGAAGTTAAAATACCTTCTACTTCTCTCTTCCTCAACACATATTTATCCTATCTCTAACTCAAGTTACAAAAAAGTAACTCGCCCTCACCAGTTCGGAATGCTTTGTTAGGGTTTGAGTTACTTTTTAGAATCTCTGTATTTCCAATTGGTCACCACGCACTGTGGAAGTGCCTAGGCGAAGCGTAAGTGTTACAGCACTAGCGTTCCTAGTTAAAGGATAACACAATTCTAATCTAATACAAAATTACAGGTTCGAACTAGTGTCGTATACAATATCTTCAGTCTAAGTTCTTCCTTTATAAAGACATCAATGGACTAGTTTGTGCTGCCATTTCTAAAATATTCTCAGTTTCAATTCCCATTAAATACCGTTTAGTAATTTGAATACTCTCATGTCCAGCTATTCTTGAACAACTGTATAGATCCAATCCGTTTCTCAAATTAGATTGAATAGAATAATGTCTTAAAGTATGTGGGCTACACCTAATCTCTTCTCTCACATTTGCTTTCATCCCTGCAGCTCGTACTATATTTTGGATTTGAACACTTGTTAATGGTCGCCCACTCCTTGATAAAAAGTAATTTCCATGTTCAAGATGCTTTTTCTTAAAATAGCCCTCTTTCAACCTATCATATCTAATCATATACTTCTTAAGCATTAAGCTCATCGGGACATATCTCCACTTTGCCCCTTTTCCAAGTACCTTGATATTTGTTTCGTTGAGCCAGTCAGATTGAAGATTAATCAGTTCGCTCATTCTAATACCTGTATCTACAAACATAGCAATTATTACTTTATTACGTGCATTCAAATAAGTTTTAAAATCATAAGAGGCAATCATTGCTGCTACTTCTTTATCAGTAAACGTTTGTATAATAACTTTTTCCTCTTTTAAAAACTTTACTCGTTCCGCAATATTATGACTCACATATTCCTCGTTAACCAAGTAGTTATAAAATGCCCTCAAGGACTTGATGATAGTATTAATGTAATTTGACTTATTTCCATTCTCTAGCTGCTGTTGCACAAACCTTTTAATGTGAACAGTTGAAATATCTTCAATCTCACTTATCTTATGGTGTTCCACTAAGTACGCCATAAGTTGGTCAATATTGTAGATATACGTTGCAATAGTCCTCTTAGAATAATTCTTAATCTGTAAATCAAATGTGAACTCCTTTTGTAAATCCTTAACTAACATAAAAAAACCTCCTATAAATGTGGGATTATCACACATAAATAGGAGGCTTAAAATAATATTGTTTGTACGACTTAATTCATGTTATTGTATCGCATAATTCATACCTCTAAAAAGTACCTTGTACGATACAATTCAGCCATAAATCTTAATGTTCAAGACATTATTTACTCAAGTTATAAAAAGATTTCAATCCATCATACACAGCTAAATCACCAAGCTCGTCTTCGATGCGAAGAAGCTGGTTGTATTTAGCGATACGATCTGTACGGCTCATTGAACCTGTTTTGATTTGACCAGCATTCGTAGCTACAGCGATATCAGCGATTGTTGCGTCTTCTGATTCGCCAGAACGGTGAGAAACAACTGCTGTGTAACCAGCACGTTTCGCCATTTCGATCGCTTCAAATGTTTCAGTTAACGTACCAATTTGGTTTACTTTAATAAGGATTGAGTTTCCTACACCTTGTTCAATTCCTTGTGCTAGCTTTTTCGTGTTTGTAACGAAAAGGTCATCCCCTACTAATTGAACTTTACCACCGATACGTTCAGTTAATAATTTGTGGCCTTCCCAGTCGTTTTCATCTAACCCATCTTCAATAGAGATGATTGGGAATTCAGAAACAAGCTCCTCGTAGAAAGAAACCATTTCTTCCGAAGATAATCCAAGACGACCTTCTCCAGTTAAATCATATTTGCCTGTTTCTTTGTTAAAGAATTCAGATGAAGCAACGTCCATTGCAAGGTAAATATCTTTACCTGCTTCATAACCTGCATTGCTAATCGCTTCAATGATGACTTCTAGCGCTTCACGGTTTGAGCCAAGGTTTGGAGCGAAGCCACCCTCGTCACCTACTGCCGTGTTTAAGCTTTTAGATGAAAGAACTTTTTTCAATGAATGGAAAACTTCAGCACCCATACGAATCGCTTCTTTGAATGTAGGAGCGCCAACAGGCATAATCATGAATTCTTGGAAATCAACATTGTTATCCGCATGAGAACCACCATTAATGATATTCATCATTGGTGTTGGTAATTGTTTTGCATTGAAACCACCAAGATAGCGGTATAATGGTAAACCAACAGACTCTGCTGCTGCATGAGCACAAGCCATAGAAACACCAAGAATCGCGTTTGCACCTAATTTGCCCTTATTTTCTGTGCCATCAAGTGCGATCATTGTACGGTCAATACCTACTTGATCAGTTACGTCAAAACCAATAATTGCTTCAGAAATTAAGTTATTCACATTATCTACTGCTTTTTGAACACCTTTACCTAAGTAACGGTCCTTGTCTCCGTCACGAAGTTCAACTGCTTCATATTCACCAGTTGATGCACCAGATGGTACAATCGCACGGCCGAAAAAGCCAGACTCGGTTAATACTTCTACTTCTACTGTTGGATTTCCACGTGAATCTAATACTTCACGAGCATATACATGTTGGATAAATGGCATGATAATCTCTCCTTTTTCATTGGCTGTCATCTTGTCAAACTTCATTTATATGTAAGGCACGCATGTTCACAAAGAAGTGAACACCGGCACTTATTTAATTAATGTAGAACCAGTCATTTCTTCAGGTTTAGACACTTTTAATAAATCAAGTATAGTTGGAGCTAAATCTCCTAATATCCCATCTTCACGTAATATTAGACCTTTTTCCGTTACAATAACAGGTACTGGATTAGTTGTATGAGCTGTCATTGGATGATCATCAAGAGTAATGACCTCATCCGCATTGCCATGGTCAGCGGTGATAATCGCTTTTCCACCTTTAGCAATAATGGCGTTTATCACTTTTCCCAGACATTCATCAACCGTTTCAACAGCTTTAATTGTTGGTTCTAGCATGCCTGAGTGCCCCACCATATCAGGGTTAGCAAAATTTAATATAATGGCATCATGCTTATCTTGACTAATTTCATTAAGCAAAGCATCTGTTACTTCGTAGGCGCTCATTTCAGGCTTTAAATCATAAGTAGCAACTTTAGGTGAGTTAATCAAAATCCGTTCTTCACCAGGAAATTTCGCTTCTCTTCCTCCACTCATAAAGAATGTAACATGAGGATACTTCTCTGTTTCTGCAATTCTCAGTTGCGTTAAGTGATTTTGTGAAAGTACTTCTCCAAGAGTATTATCTAGGTTTGTCGGTTTAAATGCAACATACCCGTCAACAGTTTCACTAAAATGGGTTAAACAAACAAAGAATAAAGTCTTTGGATGGCCTATACCACGATCAAATGAACGGAAGTCTTTGTTTGTAAACGTATTTGAAATCTGAATCGCGCGGTCAGGTCTAAAGTTGTAAAAAATCATGGCATCATTATCACTAACTTTTCCAACAGATGATCCATCTTCCTTCACAATAACAGAAGGAATAACAAATTCGTCATAAATACCGTTCGCATAACTATCTTCGACTAATTCATGGGCACTATGATAAGCAGGACCTTCGCCATACACCATCGAACGATAAGATTTCTCCACACGTTCCCAGCGGTTGTCACGATCCATTGAGTAATAACGACCTGAAATAGAGGCGAATTCACCTACACCAATTTCTTTCATTTTCGCTTCTGCTGCTTGAATATATCCTCTAGCTGTCTGCGGACCAACATCACGGCCATCAAGAAAACCATGGACATAGACCTTTTTTAATCCTTCGTCACTAGCTAGCTGAAGGAGGGCATACAAGTGGTTAATGTGACTATGCACACCACCGTCTGACAATAATCCCATCAGATGAAGGCTTGTATTGTTTTTCTTTGCATGATTAATCGCTGCAAGGAATGTTTCATTCTGCTCAAAGTGCCCCTCACGAATAGCCACATTTACTCTTGTTAAGCTTTGATAAACAATGCGCCCTGCTCCGATATTCATATGACCGACTTCGGAGTTCCCCATTTGTCCTTGTGGTAAACCAACCGCTTCTCCACTTGCTGTTAAATAAGCGTGTGGATACTCATTCCATAACCGATCAAAATTCGGTTTTTTCGCTTGAGCAACAGCATTGCCTTTGACTTCTTCTCTATGGGCAAAGCCATCAAGAATAATCAAAGCAACAGGTGATTTACTCATACTTACCCGCCTCCAATAATTGCAGGAAAGAAGATGGCTCAAGACTTGCGCCACCGACAAGTGCACCGTCAATATCCGCTTGACTCATATATTCTTTAATGTTTGCCGGTTTCACACTACCACCATATTGAATGCGAAGAGCTTCGGCAATTTCCTCAGAAAACTGTTTACTAACGACAGAACGAATATGGGCACATACTTCGTTTGCATCTTCCGCTGAGGATGACTTTCCTGTACCAATAGCCCATATCGGTTCATAAGCGATGATCGTCTGTTTTAATTGCTCATCAGATAACCCCGACAACGCTGCTTCAACTTGCTGGCCAACAAAACTCATTGTTTCATTGTTTTCTCTTTGCTCAAGTGTTTCACCTACGCAAATGATTGGCGTGAGGTTATGAGCAAATGCTGACTTCGCTTTTTTATTCACAGCCTCATCCGTTTCATTGAACATTTCGCGACGTTCTGAATGACCAATGATGACATATGATACACCTAAGTCTTGAAGTGCAACAGGACTGATTTCGCCAGTAAATGCGCCATTATCTTCAAAATGCATGTTTTGTGCACCAATGGCAATAGGCGAACCTTCCACACAATCAACAAGACGCTCTAAAAATAGGGCAGGTGCACATACGACCGTATCCATATCCATTTCATCTGGAACAAGACCGTTAATCTCTTCCATAAAGGACTTCGCCTCATTCATTGTTTTATGCATTTTCCAGTTACCTGCAATAATCGGCTTACGCATACTATCTCGTCCTTTCTTTTTATTACTTATTTATCATTTAAAGCGACAACACCTGGAAGGGCTTTTCCTTCCATAAATTCTAATGATGCACCGCCACCTGTTGAAATATGACTCATACGATCAGCAAAATGGAATTTCTCGACTGCTGCGGCAGAATCCCCACCACCGATAACAGAGTATGTGTCATTTGCTTCCGCTAATGCTTCTGCTACTGCTTTTGTTCCACCAGCAAACTGATCCATTTCAAATACACCCATCGGTCCATTCCAAATGACTAGCTTACTATCTGCAATTACTTCACTATATAAATTAGCCGTTTCAGGACCAATATCTAATGCCATCCAATCTCCTGGAATCTCGTTAATAGCCACTGTTTTACTATCTGCGTCTTCAGCGAAACGATCAGCAACAACAGCATCAATTGGCATCAGAAATTTCACGCCTTTTTCTTCCGCTTTTTTCATAAACGTTTTCGCTAATTCTAATTTATCTTCTTCTAATAGAGAATTGCCGATATCATGGCCTTGTGCTTTTACAAACGTAAAGGCTAAACCGCCACCGATAATTAAATTATCTACTTTATCTAATAGATTATCAATGACATCGATTTTATCTTTTACCTTTGCACCACCAATGATAGCTGTAAATGGTCTGTCTGGGTTTGACAGTGCCTTGCCTAACACTTCTAATTCTTTTTCCATTAGTAAACCAGAAACCGCTGGGATATGGTGGGCAATTCCTTCTGTTGATGCATGTGCACGATGCGCCGCACCAAAAGCATCATTTACATAAACATCTGCTAATTGGGCAAAAGCCTTAGCAAGTTCAGGATCATTCTTCTCTTCACCTGGGTAAAAGCGAACATTCTCTAGTAATAGAACATCGCCCTCATCTAAACCATCTACTGCCTGTTCTACTTTTTCTCCGTACGCCTCATCTGCATAGGCAACATTTTTTCCTAGCAAGGCAGATAATCTTTCTGCAACAGGAGTTAACCTTAACTCTTCTACTACTTGTCCTTTTGGACGCCCTAAATGAGAAGCTAAAATCACTTTCGCTCCTTGGTCAATTAGATAGTTAATTGTCGGAATCGCTGCGCGGATACGTGTTTCATCCGTAATTTGACCCTCTTTCATTGGCACATTAAAGTCTACACGACAAAATACGCGTTTTCCTTTTAGTTCAACATCTTTTACGCTCTTTTTGTTCATAGTAAAAGGCCCTCCTAAACATAATAATAGACTATTTTCTAGTTAGCTGCTTGTACTACAAGAAAGGCGAATGTTCATTCATTTATATGTATAAAAATCACCGTTTTCTTTCTTACTCGCGCAAGAAAAGCGCGAAAACGTTTAGAAAAAGTCAAAATAAAAGGGAGAGGTATGGTCCCTTTCTCCCTTCACCATTTATCATTATAGACGTTCATTCATCTAATATCCATAAAGATGTGAGTTTGTAAGCAAAATTTTATTTTTAATGTTTACCAAACCTACATTTATAATCCTTTTTCAGCCATATATTCCATTAAATCAATTACTCTGTGAGAATAACCACTTTCATTGTCATACCATGAAATGACTTTGACCATATTGCCTTCCATGACCATTGTAGATAATCCATCAACGGTTGATGATGCAGGATTGCCATTGTAATCACCTGAAACTAATGGTTCCTCACTAAAGCTAAGAATATCCTTTAACTCTCCATTTGCGGCAGATTTCAATGCTTCATTCACTTCATCGACTGTGACATCTTTATCAAGCTCGGCAACTAAATCAACTAGAGAAACATTCGGTGTTGGAACACGAATGGCACCACCATTTAATTTCCCTTTTAATTCTGGTAGAACAAGGGAAACGGCTTTTGCTGCTCCAGTTGTTGTTGGAATAATATTTTCTGCAGCTGCTCTTGCTCGACGATAATCTTTATGAGGCAAGTCAAGAATTTGCTGGTCATTTGTATAGGAGTGGACAGTTGTCATCATTCCACGTTTGATTGTAAATGAATCATGTAAAACTTTCGCCAACGGTGCTAAGCAATTCGTCGTACAGGAAGCATTTGATACGATATGATGGTTGTCAGGATCATATGACTCATGGTTCACACCCATTACAATCGTTAAATCTTCATCGGTTGCCGGAGCAGATATAACCACTTTCTTCGCACCTGCTTCTAAGTGTTTCGCTGCATCTGCTCGTTTTGTAAAGCGGCCTGTAGATTCAACAACTAACTCAACACCTAAATCACCCCAACCAATATCAGCTGGATTTCTTTCTGCTAACACTTTAACCTTTTTGCCACCTACGATTAAGTTATCGCCGTCTACCTTTACCTCGTGCGGAAATGCTCCATGAATGGAGTCGTATTTTAATAAATGAGCAAGCATATTCGCATCTGTTAAGTCATTTATCGCAACGATTTCTACATTTTCCTTTTCAAAGCTTGCACGAAATACGTTTCTGCCAATTCTTCCAAATCCGTTTATTCCCACTTTGATTGTCATAGTATGAAACCTCCGTTAATTAATTGTTTTTAGTAATTCCTGTGCCACAATCTCATCTGTGACAAGTATTGTTTGTTTCGGTGCTTGTTTCATGTAGGCAGCAATCGCTTTAGCCTTTGTTGATCCACCTGCAACGGCAATCACATAACTTGCATGTTGCAAATCTTCTAGTTGTAGTCCTACCGTTTGCAAACGATGGACCACTTTACCTTCTTCATTAAAGTAATACCCGAATGCTTCAGCAATCGCACCTGATTCTGTTAATTCCTTTATATTTCCCGTATGGGTACCACGTCTTTCTGCCATCTCAAGTGCATTGCCAATACCGTGAATAACGATATTCGCCTTTTTTATCACTTTCAGCACTTGCTTAATTTCTGGTTCCTTGATGATGGATTGATACATTTCTTCACCGACGACATCTGGGACATACAATGTTTGGTATGTGCCGCCCGATTCTTCTGCCATTCGCGCCGCTAATGTATTGGCTTGGAATCTCATATCTGTGCCGACGCCTCCACGGGCTGGAACAAATAAGACATCCGACATATGTTGCTGTTTCCTAAGCGCTTCAGCTACAGTTGAAATTGTGGATCCACCCGTTACTGCAATGGTCATCCCTCCATTAGCTATCACCTGAACAAGTCGGGCTACTTCTTTTCCTAACTCTGACTTTACTGTTTCATCCTTATCAGTATCCCCATAAGTAAGTAGTACCTTTTCTATTTGAAGCATTTTAGTCAAATTTATTTCTTTATCATTTAATCCCGACCATTCTTTAATCACCTCGTGAAGATCTACAAGGAGATGCTTTCCAGCCTCCGATAGTTTCGTTCCTTGTGCATCTACAATAATTAAGCCTTGTTCTCTTAAAAAATCGAGTTCTCCGCGTAATACTCTTTCGGTCATGCCTACTTTTGTCGCTAAACTCCTTCTTCCTACAGGCTCCATTAAAGAGGTTTGTTGCAAAATTTCATATCGTCTTTTCATTATTTCCATCAAGTCTGGAATTACTTTTTGAGTAACATTCATCCACTTATTCAATTTCTTACTCCTTTACATGGACATTATATGTCCACGCAAGACATTTTGTGTCCCACGAGAATAAAAATATATAATGAAGTCAAAACTTCATTTTTTTCTTCTTTATTCTTATACCCTTTTTACACTATTTTAATCATTAATCTTTAAAAATAACCCTACAACTTTATATTAGCAGGGTTATTTTTATTTTTCAATCATTTATCATTTTCCCCACTTAACTTCTCAGAAAGAGTGGCATAATCTACTTGTCCATATTGAAGGATCTCACCGTCTACTTCAATAACTGGAATCATTAAACCAAAGCGTTCTGTTAGATCATCACTTGTTTCAATATCAATGGCTTCATATTGAAATAAACTTTCTTCTTGGACCATCTCAATGACAAGCTCAGCTTGCTCACATAAGGGGCATCCTTTTCTTGTATACAGTTTAACAATCTGCAATAATCATCCACCCCACTCTTTATTCGTATCTTTTTCTTTTTGAAGAAGATGGAATTTTTAATTGATCACGATATTTTGCAACTGTTCTTCTTGATATTACAATACCTTTTTCCTCTTCTAATCGCTTAACTATCACTTGATCTGAAAGAGGTTTCTTCTTATCTTCACCTTTGACCATGTCACTTATTGCGTTTTTCGCCTGCTCAGATGATGTATTCTCATATGACGTCGTCTTAATCGTACTAGAAAAAAAGGATCGCAATTCAATCGTTCCAAATGGCGTTTGCGCATATTTTTCACGGACCGCACGACTGACCGTTGATTCATGTATCTCTAATTCATCAGCTATCTCTTTCATTGTCATCGGTTGCAAATAATTTGGGCCCTTCCAGAAGTAATCAGGCTGTTTTTCAACAATTTTTAATGCTACTTTTAATAATGTTTCTTTTCTTTGCTCTATACTTCTAGCAATCCATTGAAAATCCGTTTTTTTCTCTTGCAAAAAACGATTCACTTCTTGATCTCCGCCTGCTTGAAACTTACGAAAATAGCTCTCATTAAAGCGAATCTTTGGTAGCACATCATCATAAATACTTACAGAAAAAGTCCCATCTTCCCACTGAATAACGACTTCTGGTGTAATATATGGTGCTAACTCATTTTGGAAGGCTGCAGCTGGTCTTGGATTAAGTGTTTGCACAAGATCAAAAACTTCTTGGATTTCTTTTATGTCTACCTTCATTTTTTTCGCAATTTCTTTCCATTTCTTATCAGCAAAAAGAATAAAATAATCACTAATGATTTTCTCAGCGATTTCATTATAAGGGTGAAGTCTCTCTAATTGTAACCATAGACACTCCTGTAAATCTCTCGCTGCTACTCCTGCGGGTTCTAAACTTTGAATCTCAATCAACGCTTCATTCATATCCTCTTCACTTACGTTGAATTTTTCCGCAACAGTTTGTAGGTCTGTTTGTAAGTAACCGTTTTCATCTAAACATCCAATGAGATAGGAAATGAGTTTATATTCCATATGATTTAATTCTGCGATCGCTAACTGCGAATGTAAGTATTCTTGTAATGTGGTATGGTTTTTTGAACCGATTTGTTCAATCCAGTCCTGTTTATTGTCATCTACTTTTTGTTTTGATGGTTTCATTCGATCAAATCTCGAATCGGCTGCTTGTGCAGGACTCGCTTCAATTTGCATAAGGGGATTCTCTAACGCCTTACTTTCCAAAAAGGCAGATAATTCTTGTGTATTATATTGTAACAGCGCAATCGCTTGTGTAAGCTCTTGTGTCATGGTCAATTTTAATGTTTGCTGTTGCCATAACCCTGCTTTCAAGTTCATTCTAAAAACCCCCTTATTCCCATTCTACAATAATCATCTGAAATAGTGTATAGAAATAAATTGGTAGCTCACTACATAACTATTCAGATTGTAGAGTAAATATCATCAAAAAAGAAAAAGGAAGATTTGTGGAAACTAAACAATTATTAGATTTTTCAGTTATTTTTCCCTTTAGTTACAAAAAGGACGTTTATCGACCATACTCTATGAATATGTGATAGAATCTATCATATTGGGCAAATTTTACGAAAGTAAAAGACGCAAAGCCACGGGCCTAAAGCATATATTGTCATGGCAGCCGGGTTGCAGATGTGTGAGGTGATTATTTTCGCTTGAATCACCTTTACTTCTTATGGACTTTCTAAAGGTCTCCTATATAAAAACCTTTCTAATTTTGCCTAAATTTCCCACAAAAAAGAAAGGTGTGTCTTATGATCTATCCAACCGTTCAAAGCGAAGAAACCCATTTAACCCACATTGTAAAAGACCAACACTCTTGTATATGCGGTTTCCGCTATAATGTTTTTGCTACATTTACGAGGAAAGATTTGAAGAAAATCCAATTTAGATCGAATGAAAAAATTACTTGTCCCGTATGCAAAGCAACAGTAAATGAGGATTAATTGTATACATACCAAATTTAAAAGCCAACCATATATTCACGCGAAGGGTTGGCTTTTATGATGAAGTTGAAAATTTAAGGATGACCATTCGAATGAGCCACCCGATTATGACACCAGGAATGACAGCTAACATCGGTAACCATACAGGCCCAAAAAACACGCCAAATATTGATACCTCTGTTGAATACATAAGACCAACCGTTACAAAATAAGCACAAAATACAAATGGTAAGAATGAATACTTACTCCCTTCACCCCCGGCATCCTTATAAGCATCCCAAATAGCGAAGAAGTATAAACACGGATAAAACATTAACCATCCATAATTAGCGGCTTCAGCAGCTTGGTGAACTTTCCCTTGAAAGCTCAACATAATAATTTCGTTAAAATTACCCATGACATTAAATAAAATTTCTAAAACTAAAAATACAGTCCCTTTAAACAATTTACCATTTAAATATTGACCAAAACCGGGAAAAGCAATCGACCAAAACAATTTCTCAATCGGGTTATTTTTTCTCACAGAACATCCCTATTTCCTTTTCTTTTTGGAAATATTTCTATGGTCTACTGACTGAGGGGCTTGTTCAAGCCAACCGTATTTAATTAATAAACTTGCCGATTGATTGCCTAAGTCTAATGTTTCGGTCATTATCTTTGCATACATTACCGTTAAATCCCGTCTTGTAGTCGTACCTAATGCTGTCCCATAATAGCCGGATAACGTAGCAATAAACATTACTACTTGGTATAGCATTAACTTTTCTGAAAAAGGTGGTGTGGTAGAATTAAGCACTTCTGAGTCCCAAGTCGGTGAAACAGAAATGCTATCTTTAATTAAAGTATTAGCAAATTCTTGAACATTTTCATCGAACAAATCAAGGCCTTTCCGCAAGAATTTCTTGATATCATTGGAAGTAACTGTTTGACAAAGACCTAAAAACAGGGCCTTTCCTAAAGCATTTCTTTGCATATCATTGTACACATTCATAATCTCAACGACTGATAATGCTCGCTGTTCACTTATAAAGCCGTTTAAATAACTATTTTTTTCAGCGATTTCAATTTTTTCTGGGATTGGAATAGACGGTGAGGGGTGAAAAACACCCTTATCTTGCTGCAATTTAATTGCCCTTCTATATAATTGTGAACCTTTTTCCAATGCTTTTGTGAAAATTTGATCCACATCTTCATGAATCGCAATAGCTAATGCCGTTCCATAACCAATAATGCCATAACGAGTCATATCATGCATATACGCAAGAATAAACACATCTGAGTAAAGCTTTGGAGCAGTTACATTGACATCTTCTTCTTCACTAAAGGCTTTCGGCAATGGATGGTTGTTCTTATTGTAGATCGTCGTAATATCAAAAATAATTTCATCACACATCTCGATAGCCGTCTCAATAAATTCCTTAATCTCTCCTTTATCAGCTTTTTCATAAAAATATTGCAGGACGCATTTATACATTTTATTATTCATATAGGCATTCCATAGCTGTGCTAACTCAGATGCCGTTAACCTTTGATCTTTCTCCGCCATATTAACCCTCCCACTTGAAAGATTATCTATAGCGTGTCCTTAACTTCAAGGAAACATTCCCAGTTTTTTTACATCCATATACAATTAAACTAATGTCGGTGAAGCAATTAAACTTTTTGCCAATTCAAACGCGTTTTCAACGTCACCAATTTTCCTATAATAAGCAAATAAACGTTGTTCGTATTTTTCTATCATAAGCGTATCACCCGACTGACGATAATAAGGTAATAATTTATTTTCTATAATGGCGTATGCTTCCTCTTCTCTGCCCTCAATTAAGAAGGAGTAAAACTCAAATGTAAAAAGCCCACTCCATTGGTAAGTCTTTGCTAATTCAATCCCTTTTCTTACTTCTTGTAACAATTCCTTTTTATGTACTAACCCACTAATAAAACCATTATGAATATAATTTTCTAAAAACATGGCGTATAATGGAGAGTTTTCGCAAGCAATTTCTAATGCTTTCAAATAGTAATAGTGTGCTTCAGTGTATTTTTTCCTTTTATGAAGGTCATAAGCGAAGTTGTTATATACCTTTGCTTTTCTCTCTACTTCGCCACACTCTTCACATAAACGAAAAAGAGCCTCATACCTATCTTTCGTCTCTTTAAAATCATGAGCACCTTTCGCATTTAACTGCACAAGTAATAATGTTTCCGAATCTATCATGCGATTAACATTCATCGTTGAATGAAAATAATCAGCAGCTTTTTTACCATAATAATAGGCTTGTACGTTCTGATTAGCAGCATAATAAGCGAGTGCTAGATGGTAATAATATTCATTTTGATGATAGCTATCATGGTCAATAGAACTTAATTCTCGAATACAGTCTTTATTTCTCCCCGTTAAAAAATAATATATCCCTAATTGATGCTTTAATGAATTCTCTTCAAAAGAGGTTAGCTCTATCACTTCCTTTTGAAGTTGGTTGATAAAGTAATAAGCTTCTGTCACTTTCATCTTATATAAGAAGTACCTCGCCATTGTTAAAAAGTAACTCGCTTGAAAATCAGGTACTTTTCTTAACGAGTTTGCTGTTAACTCTTTCTTTAATTGCTCAATTCTCTCATCATCTTGAATAATAATTTGCTTTTGTAGGTCAGTCATCTTTCGCTTAAATTGGTGAAATCGTTCAATTTCATCTTCCATGTTAATTTCCAACCGTTCACAAAGCATATAAATAATTTCACTGGAGTATTGAGTAGATTCTCTTTCAATTTTACTTAAATGGGTAATAGAACAAATGCCTTGTACAATCTCCTTCTGTGTAAGCTTCTTTGCTTCTCGATAGTATTTGATGATTCTTCCTTCCATCCTTGAACCTCCCAATAAGTGAAAAGTTAATCATGTCTCTTTTTGGCTATTATAGCAGAGAAAAATGATGGAGAAAGGCAAGGAAATCCTATTTAACAGTCTTACACATGACGGAAAAGTAATAGACAAACTAGGAGGACCAAGTTTTATACGGTAGAGTAAACCATGAAACTTATCTCGAAAAAAATAACCTAATGAGGGGGCAAATCAGAAACGATTAAGCGGCCTTAGCCCTAAAGAATATAGAGCTAAAGCCGCTTAGACTGTTTTTATTATTTCCACTGTCTACTTAACAGGGGGCAGTTCAATAAGTCGTGTCGATAGGATTCGTACTATTCAATTGGTGTTAAACCAATTAATCGAAGAAAATATTCAAGGTCTTTGTTACCGATTTTTTCTTTTGGTTGTTTCGATTCAGCATCAGGACCTTTCGTTAAGAAATTCTTTTCTGTTATTCTTATGTCTAATTCATCGACAATTCCGTCTTGATTAATATCTTCTTTCTTCTTCGAGGTATCTTCATCTCCATATGCATCAACGATTTTTCGAATGTCTTTAATATCAATGACCTTATCACCATTCACATCACCGGCTAATCCTAGTTTTGGACGGATGGTCTGATGTTGACCAAAGAGTTCGCCATCGATTTTCTTACCAGGCACAAAAGTTGTGGCGCTCTTTAGGTGGCCTGGTGCTTCAATAACTAACGTATAATCCTGACTGCTCGCTGGAATTCCTTTTACAGTGAATTGTCCATGATCATCCAGCGTACCTTTATAATTCTTACCTGAACGTGTTTGAGCATACACTTTAATACCTAAATCGTTTGCTTCTCCAACGCGGTTAAAATATCCTTCCTCACTATTAAAGGCTTCTAAGTTTACTGAGCCTGAAACAGTCGTATGTTTAGAAATCACATCAAATGAATCGATACTATAATAAGGAATATCAACTTGTTGCTCGTCTTTTTTTGTATACTTTCCATTTACTACTTCAAAGCTACTTGTTTTAGCATAATAAGCATCATCTTTCAACTTAAATGTCACATCAATTAATGGCATATCCCCATCTAGCCCATCAAAAGCTTTTCCAGATAGAGCAGTACTTAATGTAACCGTACTATTCCAAATATCACTTTTTTCTACTACCGGTTTAGCTAAATTCACTTTAATGCCCTTTTGTTTTGTGTATTGCTCTATCTCTTTCGTCAAATTTGCCTTTTTGAAATCATATAAGTCATGTTGGAAACTCACTTGCCATTCCCCTGACATCATATCTTGAACATTGTTTAGCGAAAGAGTCATTGTAATATTGTCTTTTTTCTTTATCGCTTCCTTATCATAACTAGCGGAAACATATGGAGTTCCTTCCTTCACAAAAATATAGTTCTCCATCTTAACAGCTGTCGCTAAATCGGAAGTGGCTAACCGTAAATATAACTCTTGATTTTCAATATCACTTTTTTCAATGCCAAATTTCACATTTCCTTCTGCATCAATTGGGAATGTCCTTGCAAAATAAGCGTATTTAGAAGTGTCAAAATACATCGTATTAGATGATTGATCGTACGGTAAACCTTTTTCATTTAATAGTCCGATTGTTTCATCTTCCACTTTACCATGAACATAAAATGCCTCTTCCCCATCCTCGACTGTAAACATCGAGTCATTCAGTTCATACACACCAGGCTCGTGATCCCACTCAATCTCAGGTGCGGTATTGTCAATGATTGCTGGTGCGTCAACTGTATACGTTTTTCCACTATCATCCTTCGCTAAAATGACTATTTCATAGTCTCCCTCTGGTAATTTTACGTATTCTTCAGCAATTGGCTGATTAGGGTCTCCCGTAAATGGCAACATTGCTCCTGTAAACATATACAGCAAGAAATATTCTCGATCTGGCATCATATTCTCAGCATTTAACGAACCAATATATCCGAGTGCCTCACCTGACTGACTATCTTTCACGATCACGTCGATGCTTTCCATTGGACTTTTCAAGGTAAATAATCCGTTAATAATTGGATAGTAGTTTTGCCAAAACCCAACATCATTCGCTAGTGTTGGTCGATCCGTTTCAAAAGAATCAATTCCTTTATCTGTAACAAAGATGGAAAAAGGAATTTGATATTTCTCTTGGGCATCCTCTTGATTACTTATACGAATATAGCCTTCATATGCACCCGGCTTCGCATTCGCTGGTACATTGATGGTGGCGTTTAGCGTTTTTTCTTTCCCTTTACCGACTGTAACAGACTTCTTCGTTTTTAAAGTGACCTTATTTTCTTTTGCATTTTCAACCCCATCAATCGATTGATTAAACTCTACTGTAAGGTCATAAGATTTTTTCTTACCGCTATTTTTGATTACTATATCTTTAGAGTGGTTAATAGCTTCACCATCATCACGTAAATAATCCCTACCAAATGCTATAGAAGCTGTCTCTTCATCTATAACAACGGTACCTTCTCCCTCCATCATTTCCGTTTCATCAAGTACTTTAATTGTCGTTTCAGCATGTACAGATGCATAGGCATTGATTCTTCCTGCTCCAACTTCATTCACTGAATAATCGCCATTCAGGTCGACTGATTTATTCATCAATACTTCCTTCACTTCGAAAGGGTCATAAGCTTCATTTTCTTGAAGAATCAATGCTGCTACACCTGCTACATGAGGTGTTGCCATCGACGTTCCTTGCATTCTAGCATAGGCATTGTCATATGCGACTCCTTCTTCAGGACTATTGATATACTCTGGAATCGTCGAAAATATCGCTACTCCTGGCGCCACAACGTCTGGTTTAATATCATAGTTTCCATTCACCGGACCTCTTGAACTAAAGTCAGCTAAATGATCTCCCTCTGTTGTCGTTTCATCAAGATTTGTTAAAGTGATTTTATTGACTCCACTCGCTTTCAATTTCTCTCCATCTTCTTTTGACAGGCGGAAAGATGGGAGATATTCACTTCCTTCTCCCAAGTAGGATGGGATTTGCCCTTCTTCATTGTTATAGATAATAACAGCTATTGCTCCTGCATCTTTCGCATGTTTAATTTTCTCATCAAATGTCAAAGTGCCTCTTTCAATTAATGCGATTTTCCCTTTCACATCTAACCCTTGGAAATCCGTCTCTTGGCCAATCCCAGCTTCAACAATCGGTAACTCTTTACCTTCTAGTAATGCCAACTTATCAGAAAAATTCTTCGCTAGTAACATTAAGGATAGTTTTTGTCCTTTAACGGTTACATCTAAAGTCGGGATACTCATATCGGAGTCACTTGCCCCTACAGTAATACCTAAAGCAGCTGTACCAGGTGAACCGAGTGTTTTTTCATCTGGACCTGCATTTCCTGCAGCCACTACCGCAACAACCCCAGAAAGCATCGCTTGGTTTATCGCAATAGAGGTCGGGTCTAGTGGGTCATTGACAGAAGTTCCAAGTGATAAATTCATTACATCCATTTCATCTGCAACTGCTTTATCAATACCAGCCATAACATCTTCGTTACTTCCAGATCCGTATGGACCTAGCACTCTATAATTATATAAATCAACTTCTGGTGCTACCCCGGTTACAGCATAATCTACAGTGTTATCAGGGTTTGCTGCTATCGTTCCTGATACGTGAGTGCCATGAGATGTATAATAAGTCGCTCCACCGTATTCTTCAGGATACCCTTCATCATTTCCAACCCAATCTTCATAGGTTGTTTCCATTGGGTCAGCATCATTATCAACAAAATCCCAGCCTTTAACTGAAGATGGCTCTACCTCAGCAGGATTCTCGCCATCGCTATAGCGATATCCTTTATAAGCATCCATTAAATCAGGATGGTTATAATCAATTCCTGTATCGATTACACCGACTTTAATGCCTTCTCCCTTAATATTTTCATCATGCAATTGATCCACCCCAATTTGAGGTACACTATCAGCCATTTTCGGACTAACCTTCTCATCTTCACTAGGTAAATCTAATTTGATTTCTTTGTTACTCCATATTCTTTTTACTTCATCAGAGGCAAGTAATGATTGAACAGCCGTACCAGGTAAAGTCATTGATACCCCATTAAAAGCGTGTTTGTATTCATGAATGATCTCAAGCTTATTGGCATCAAACTTATCAATAGATTTTTTCTTTTTCATTGAGGATATAAATGTTGAAAAGGATTTATGAGAAGCCTCAACTTGCTGTTCTGCATTATTAACCGCTTTTTGCTTACCTAATAAAAGTTGCTGTTTAACAGCCACTTTTGCTGGAAGTGTTTTAAATTCTACAATAACAGAAACTAATTCTGCACTATCCTGCTTAATATCTGGAGAAATTGTAAATGTTGGTGACGCATTTAATTCATTCAAAGTCGCTCTTTCTTCTTTGGATAAACCACTGAGCATAGATTCAATCTGTTTCATATTGAACTTATCATTCTCAGCTGCCATTGAATGACTAGGTACACTACACGAAAATATCATACCAGCGGCCATCGTCAACGTAAGTAACGGCTTTAGCTTTTTAAACTTCATAACTCCACCCCTATTTTTTTGAAAATTTATTATTTTTATAATTTAATGATAGGTTGTGAAGTTATTACTTGTAAATTGGGGTAATATTTTTAGGTACTTCGGTACAAAAAAGCGAAGAATTTGTCGAAAAAAGAAAACAAACGGACCATTTTCGGTTATTTTTTTGCGGCTCCTTGCGTTTTTTAGTGAGATGTTTGACGGAATTACCCCAACACAAAAAAACACATCTAACTTGAGATATGCTAGTTTTAGTTTTTATGAAGATGTATACATGAGAATTGCTAAAGACAGCTGAAAAGGAACAGTTTCAGCTTTACTATCACTTTCCGGCGCTAAAATGGCTGTATGATTGTTTTTTGTTTTCTAGTACCTATCTTATGAAGATTATTTAGTGCTTTATATTGAGTTATATCTTTCAATCGCTTCTACAATCAATTTATTTCCTTTTTCCACTTCCTCCTTTGAAAGAGCATTGTCTTTTTTTGCTTCAATTAAATTGAATTTCATACTTTCAATTGTGACTAATGATGTCATTTTTTTGTATTGGTTTTTGGAGTATCCGAGGTTTAAGTAATCAATTAACTCTGGAACACCATCTAGTGTAGGAATATATTCAAACAAATTTTCTTCATATCTATCAGGAAGTTGAATACTTAATAATTTTTCTCTCATACAATCATCTTTTTTTAAATTTTTTATTATAAAATTTAGAAACCTATTTTTATTGTTTGCAGAACAAATTATTCGAGAATTTTTCTCATCTCAACTCATTTAAGGGTTCCGGCGATTCCCGACTTTTTATGCATAGACTAAGGTGTTATCGGTAAGAGTATAATTATCTACTTATTGGAGGTATAGTTGAATGTTTACCCATATTTTCTTGTGGACTATGTTGATTCTACCTTGGTTCTTTCTCCTTTTTTTAGATACTAAAAGGGTAAAGTCCTTCATTCCCGGTGGATTAGTAAGTGCCCTGCTTTTAACAATAGTATTTCAACTATATCAAAGATATCATCTAGTTGAAGTTGTGCAAACCATTTTCCCATTAACTAATACAACTCCTTTTGTCTACGGCTTATACATTGTCTTACCAACTATTTTTCTATACTTTACATTTGGTAACTTTTGGATTTATATAACAATTAATACAATTAGCGATGCAGTCTTTTCTTTTGGTATCATGAACCTTTATGAATATTTCGGGATTTATAAAATGGATGATTCTATCCATATCATCATTTTTATCACTTGTATTATTTGTGCTTCACTCATTTACTTATTTCAAAAGTGGCAGTATATTGATCCATACAAATGAGAAGTTAATCAAGGTTTATAGAGCCAATCGGCTCTTCTTTTATTAATTCATTTTGAAAAAGTTAACGATTCCCATTATTGTAGACTTTTTCCCTAGAGCCTTTAGTCTCCTTTTCAGTGTTTCTAATAGATATTGCTTTCTTTGTCTCCTTTTCATTTATATAATACTTTTAATAAATGGAGAAGTTGAGGTGTAGAATAGATGAAATATCTTCAAGAAAAAATGCATTTATTAGGAGAAAGACACTCAAATGTATACATTATTAAAACTCCAGAAGAAAAATATATTGTCTCTATTCCTGACCTCCATTGGTCAGCACAAATAGGCTGTTTAGAGGAATTCCAACAAAAAGTGGAATACCTCAATGATTCACTCTCATTTCACCTTTATGAAGGCAATTCATACGAGCTAGCCTATAGACTGTCCAAGCTTACTGAATTAAACAGATTTCGTTAACCTTCGTATAAAAATTTATCAATGAAATACACTAAGTAGAAAATTGTCTGTAGGTGATTATTTTCTTCTATTCAAATGAAATATTCGGCATGCTCATTTTCGGGGGATTACTAGCCCCAACTTCATTATTCCTTTTAAAAAAAATCCATTATGGCATAGTTATAGCAGCCATGTACATAAATATCTTGGTTGTAATGTTTCTCTTTAGCGTTCTTATAGATTTATAAATGAATTTTTAACCTTTTTGATGAAACATCATTATTTAACCCCAGCATTAAAATGATTGAACATAAAATACAATGGTTACATTGGTTTGCCAACCAATGATCCCTTCTCAGAGTGCATCCCTCACGCTCACTGTTCTTATCTTTACTCATCCTTTCTGCACGATAAAATCGCATAATAATAGCAGTTTCATCGGAATTTCATTTAAAGAAGAGTCAATGCATGACTCTTCTTTTTTGTTCACATTTTGTGTTTTTTTTGGTTAGTTTTTTAAAAAATGTGGGCTAAAGCCTTGATTTCACAAAGAAAGATTTCTCCCCAGATGCGCTTTTTAAATGGATAAATGGATAAAACGATTTTTTTAACACAAAATAGATTTATTATTAGAATTTACAACTCAAAAACGGAGGAATACATTAATGTATTTTTACAAAGAAGATTTAATTAATATGATCGTTCCTGATAAACCAGATCCACATGCAGCCAAGGTGCTTCAAGAAGCTCTAGGTGGACAATTTGGAGAAATACGTACAATGATGCAATATTCATTTCAAAGTGCCAACTTCAGAGGAAAAGCAAAAAAATATCGAGACCTATTAAGAGGGGTATTTATAGAAGAGCTTAGTCATATAGAATTAGTACAATCGACAATAAATCAACTTTTAAATGGTGCTGGTGGTTCTAGCCCAGGTAACCAAGCATTTGATAATGCTCCGTTAGATGATGTTATTCAAGATGGGGCAAATCCCCATCATTTCATTATAGGTGCTAAAGCATCCTTACCAGTTGATGCAGGAGGTAACCCATGGAATGGTTCCTGGGTTTATGACCACGGTAATTTAGTAGCAAATTTAATCAATAATGTTTCATTAGAATCAACTGGTGTACTTCAAAAATCAAGAATTTATGAGATGAGCAGTAATAAAACTCTAAGAGAAACAGTAGCTTTTCTTATGGTTAGAGATAATGCGCATCAAAATGCTTTTGCAAAAGCATTAGAAACATTAGGAGTCAATTGGGGAAAAATCTTCCCTGTTCCTAACTACGACTTGAATAAATATCCTGAATGTAAGAAATATGTTGATATGGGCTTTCACAACGCCCAATTTAATTTCCGTTTAGATGATACACTTATTGGGGAAGTATTCACTGGAACAACACCTAGTAGGAATGGTGGAGACCTTTCAGTTACTGAACCACCTAAAGGGTTTCCTGTGCCAACAATGCCCGATATGCCAAATGAACATGCACCAGGTTTATATGATTTAGATAATTAGGGCCTTTATAGGCTCTTTTTATTTGTTTTCGATAATATCGTTCAAACCTTCTATTAACTAAACCTGTATAAATTAGTTAACATCCACATAATCTAAAGGAAAATAGAGGTGAAGTGAATGCTAGCTAATTTTTTTAGAATATTTAATGCAATTGTATTATGGTTAATCGTTATTATTTTTCTACCTAAAAATTCGTTTAAAAGATTTTTACCAGTGACATTATTTTGCTCTTTTCTTTTACTCATTGTCGAAATGTTAAGTCCAATATTTAATTGGTGGACAGTAAAAGGTGGTTATAAATTTATGTTATTTGATGCATTAGCATTTATTTTAGGACCATTCTTCACGATAAATTTATGGGTGTTTCACTTTACTTATGGCAAATTCCCCTTATATGCGACTACCAATTTAATTATGGATGTTATTTTTGCCTATCTCTTAACTCCTCTTTTCGAAAAGATTGGACACTTTAAACTCAAAAAATTCACAAGAACTGGAATACTTATCCTTTATTATTTCCTTTCTCTTTTGAATTATGGCTTTCAACAATACATTGAAAAACCGGTAGAACCTATCGAAAATTAAGGATCTAGTAGAAGGCTATTGCACACTTGTTCATGTAGCTTAAATATTTAGTTGTTACATGCATTGTATTTTATTTAGATAAACATACCATAGGGCTCTTTTACCTTTTGACCATCTTTTTTCTGGTAGATCGCTTATGTACAACTTTTGAGAATTGCTCTTGAGATTGGTGACTTTTAGAAAACATATTGTATAACTCTTAAACTCCCCTTTCCTTCAATTATCTTTTCAATTTTTTTCACCTCAAATATTAAAACTAACCTTCTTTTAAGCATTAGCGATAATCTATATGTAGGAATATTAAGAATAATTAAACGATAATCGATTGATGAATTTCCGATTTGGGTAAATAAAATAGGAGATTTTTAACTTCGTCGGACAAAAGTCGGACAAAAATTAAACATCTCCCATAATCCCTTATATTATAAGCATGTAGCGCCCTCGGAGGGAATCGAACCCCCATTTTAAGAACCGGAATCTTACGTGCTATCCGTTGCACCACGAGGGCATTTTTCATATGTAGGAACACGTTTTTCTTGGTGTTACGAATATTAATTATATGGGAAAAACCCTTTATATGCAAGCATTCGTTGTTTAAAAGCAAAAATTTGTGGGTATCATGGATACGAGGAAATCAACTTAGAAAAAAATGTCGAATAATTCTCTTGAAATAATCAAGCGATTCGTTTGACCTTAATTGACCAACCATGTATGATGAAACTACATACATTTACCAATGGCGAGGTATAAAATACCTTTCCAAAACTTTTTTGACCTTTAAAGGAGGAATTGGAAATGAACTTAATCCCTACAGTAATCGAACAAACAAACCGAGGGGAACGCGCTTATGACATTTACTCTCGCCTATTAAAAGATCGCATTATTATGTTAGGCAGTGCGATTGACGATAATGTGGCTAACTCAATTGTGGCACAGCTATTATTCTTAGAAGCAGATAATCCTGAAAAGGACATCACGCTTTATATTAATAGTCCAGGTGGAAGTATCACTGCTGGTATGGCTATCTATGATACGATGCAATACATCAAACCAAATGTTTCAACAATCTGTACTGGTATGGCTGCATCCATGGGTGCATTCTTACTAGCAGCTGGTGAAAAAGGGAAACGTTTTGCGCTTCCAAACAGTGAAGTCATGATTCACCAACCACTAGGTGGCGCTCAAGGGCAAGCAACTGAAATCGAGATTGCTGCTAAACGCATCCTATTCTTACGTGAAAAATTGAACCAAATTCTAGCTGAACGTACTGGTCAACCTTTAGATGTTATTTCTAAAGACACAGATCGTGATAACTTCATGACTGCAGAAAGAGCACTAGAATATGGTCTTATCGACAAAATCATTACAAACAATACACCAGAAGAGAAAAAATAAGCATCACAAATAACAAAAGCCATCAGCATTTCCTTTGCTGATGGCTTTTGTTCTGCGATGAATGAATAGTTGTTAGATCGACTATTTAGAGTTAATACATAGTTGAATAAAATTACGTTTCATTGTCGATTTACAAATAGTTGGGAGGTGAACGAAAAATGGTGAGATAAAAAGAAGTAGAAATAGCGTAATTTGTCGAGTGGCAATCGTAACCGATATAAGAGAAAAAATTAATTTGTTCGGTCTTCTTTTGTGGTTTTCTATCTAGTTAGCTGCACAATTCTTCTTTGCTACGGCTTCTTATCGATTTTCCTTCTCGATGGCTGCGCAATTCCTCTTTACTACGGCTTCTTTTCAATTTTCCACCTGGATAGCTACACAATTCCTCTTTGCTACGGCTTCTTTTCAATTTTCCACCTAGATAGCTGTGCAGAAACGCACCCCAATTGCTAAAAGGAAGCAATCTAGCAATGGGGGTGCGCAGGTTATTTGTGTATTATACAGATTATGAAACAATGTCTTCTTGTAGGAGTGCAGTCAGTTTATTTAAGGCTTCGGTTTCATCGCTGCCTTCAGCGAGGAGGGTTACGGTGGAACCAGCACTTAGAGATAGGCTCATTAATCCCATGATACTTTTGGCATTTACTTTTTTTCCGCCTTTTTCGATAAAGAGATCTGCTGTGAAGCGATTGGCTTCCTGCACTAACTTTGCAGCAGGGCGCGCCTGTAAGCCTGATTTAATTTTGACTTCCACTTGTCTTTCTACCATGTCCTAACCTCCAAAAAACTTTAAGATTCCTTCCATTGCCCTGTTTTAATTTTTTCTGCAATTTCATCAATTTTTCTTAGGCGATGATTGATACCCGATTTGCTTATCGTGCCACCAGAGACCATTTCTCCAAGTTCTTTTAAAGTCACATCTTGATACGTAACACGCAATTCAGCAATTTCGCGTAATTTCTCTGGTAACACCTTTAGCCCAACGGTACTCTCAATATATCTTATGTTTTCGACTTGTCTTAAGGCAGCACCAATTGTTTTATTTAAATTGGCTGTTTCACAATTGACCAAGCGATTAACCGAATTTCGCATATCTCTAACAATGCGGATATCTTCAAATCGTAAAAGCGCGCTATGAGCCCCAATAATATTAAGGAATTCTGTAATTTTTTCCGCCTCTTTTAAATAGGTAATAAAACCTTTCTTTCTTTCCAATGTTTTACTATTCAATCCAAAAGTATTCATTAATTTCGACAAGGCGTCATTATGCTCCTTATACATTGAAGCAATTTCTAAATGATAGGAAGAGGTTTCAGGGTTATTGACTGATCCCCCTGCTAAAAAAGCCCCTCTTAAATAAGCACGTTTGCAGCATTTCTTTTTAATTAAATCCATTGAGATATCATGGATAAATTGGAAGCCAGCACTAATAATATGCAGATCATCAAGAATCTTTTGTGCTTGCTCCATTAGCCTAACAATATATACGTTATTTTTCTTAAGTCTCATTTTCTTTCGAACAAGCAGCTCAACTTGCACATCATAATTCCTTTTGATTAGCGTATAGATTCTTCTGGCAATCGCTGCATTCTCCGTTTGAATATCTACAATTAACATTTTATTTGAAAAAGAGAGAGATCCGTTCATACGAATCAAAGCGGATAGTTCTGCCTTTCCGCAACAATCCTTTGTCTCCAAGTTCGTTAATTCTTTTTTCGTTTCCGAAGCAAAAGACATACCTTCTCCCCCCTAACCAGACAAATACTAGTTTTTCATTATGTCATTAACAATTAATTGATAAATCTTTTTAGCGACTTCATTCGTATTATGACGAATTGCCCCTTTTTCAAGGCTAACAATCTCACCCTGTAGCACTTCCAACCCCTGTTCGACTAATCGATCACGGTCATAATAGACAGGCTTCGCTCGTTCCTCTTCATAACGCTCTTGAATATCTTCTGGAATTTCTTCATGATTGACAAGAATCAGATCTAAACATGGCTCAGCCATATGATCAAATATTGCCTGTACGTGGTCACTCGCGCGATAGTCCAAAGTTTCCCCTGCCTGCGTCATTAAATTACAGATATACAGTTTTTTTGCATGAGAACGGCACACTTCCTTACCTACAGACGGTACAAGTAGATTAGGAAGTATGCTTGTGTACAGGCTACCAGGGCCAATGATAATGAGATCAGCCTCTCGAATAGCTTCAATCGTTTCCGAAAGCGGACTTACCTTCTCAGGAGTCAAAAATACTTTCTTAATCTTCTTGCCAGAGTAAGGGATTTTAGATTCTCCTGATACAATACTTCCATCTTCCATTTCTGCATGTAATACAACACTCTTTTCAGCTGCAGGTAAGACTCTCCCATTCACATTCAATACTTTACTCATCTCTTGAATCGCATGAACAAAGTCGCCAGTAATAGAAGTCATCGCTGCTAGAATCAGATTACCTAAAGAATGACCCGATAATTCATTGGACGTTTTAAAACGATGCTGGAACATTTCTTCTACAAGGGGTTCCACATCTGATAACGCTGCCAAAACATTACGAATATCTCCTGGAGGTGGGATATTTAATTCTTCTCTCAACCTACCAGAGCTACCACCATCATCAGCAACTGTGACAATGGCTGTTAAATCAAGGGGATATTTTTTTAATCCTCTTAATAAAACTGGCAACCCTGTTCCACCGCCAATGATGACGACCCTCGGCTTTCTATTCATGTTGTTTGCCTTCTCCTCTCAATGTCACGGTGAGTGATGCGAGTGTTGTAGTCTTCCTTAAAATGGTTAGCGATATACTCGGTTAGTGCTACTGATCGATGCTGTCCACCCGTACATCCAATCGCGATAACAAGTTGTGATTTTCCTTCACGCTTATAATGCGGGAGCATAAATGCTAGTAAATCCGTGACCTTTTCTAAAAATTTATTTGTTTCGTTCCATTTCAAAACATAGTTAGACACTTCTTCATCCAAGCCTGTCTTCGGACGCATATGCTCAATATAATGCGGATTTGGCAAGAAGCGAACATCAAATACAAGATCGGCATCAATCGGTAATCCATGTTTAAAACCAAATGACATCACATTTACAGTGAAAATAGATTGTTTATTAACAGAAAACTCATGGAGTATTTTTTCTCTTAATTCACGCGGCTTCATATTAGATGTCTTATAGATAATCTGCGCTCTACCCTTTAGATCATCTAATAATTCTCTTTCCAACTTGATGCCTTCCATTGGCAAACCTGATGGCGCTAATGGATGAGAGCGACGCGTTTCTTTATATCTACTTACAAGGGTCGCATCGTCCGCATCAAGAAAAAGAATTTCTGGTGTGACCCATGACGTATCTGCTAAATCATCTAACGCCTTGAAAAGATGCTCAAAAAACTCACGGCCACGTAAATCCATCACAAGCGCAACCTTATTCATCTTATTCCCTGAATCCTTCATCAGTTCAAGAAATTTCGGTAATAAGGTCGGTGGTAAATTATCTACACAAAAAAAGCCTAAATCTTCGAAGCTTTGAATCGCCACTGTTTTACCTGCGCCAGACATCCCCGTAATAATGACCATTTGTGTTTCTTTTGCTGCAACCGAACTCATTTCTCGCTTCCCCCTGTATTCATTTTTAGCTTGGATCTAAGCGGTAACTAATTAATTCAAAGTCAGGTGTATAAGTAAATGTACCGTAAATCATGCGATTGCCATTAATCATATATTCAAGAATATGATGATCTCCTGCAGCCATTGGTAAATCCTTCACTTTGTCCACTTCGACCCATCGCAATTTTCCTTCTTCTGACTCATCTACATTTAATCCGTCCGCATCTGTAGCAAAAAAGGTAAACATCATCCATTCAGAAAGTACTTGATCTCCATCCTTCATAATGAAAGTAAATATCCCTTTTATGTTTGGATTCCTTAAGTAAATCCCTGTTTCTTCTCTATATTCTCTGATACAAGAGTCACGCACCGATTCACCTGGCTCCATCTTTCCGCCCGGTGCAACCCACCATCCTCGGCGTGGCTTTTGTAACAACAATACTTGATCATCTTTTAATAATACGCAGTTTGTGACCCGCTGCATCCTATTCACCTCTTACTTTGTGCCACTCATTATTAGAGAACAGATGAACCTAGATACTCTAATGAATGAAAGCATAGTATTTATCATTATATTATACTATTTTTGTCATAGCGCTACAACGATACAGGTTGAACATGATTCTTCGTCCTAAGCAAATTGCCTAGACTTCTTTATAGTAAGTGTCTATCCATTATTATAATATCCAACCGGTGTGCTACATTCGATCTGTGGAAAAAGAATTTTGCTTTGCTCTACTTTGGGCTTTTTCTTCTGAGTGATGCGCAATTCACTTTTACTCCGCTCTCATTCGTGATTTTCATTCTGAGTGACTCGCTAACCCACTTTGCTTCGCTCTCACTTCTTTTTCTCATTCTGAGTGAAGCGCAATTCACTTTTGCTTCGCTCTCATTCGTGATTTTCATTCTGAGTGATGCGCAAATCTCTTTTGCTTCGCTCTCATTCGTGATTTTCATTCTGAGTGACTCGCTAACCCACTTTGCTTCGCTCTCATTCGTGATTTCCATTCTGAGTGACTCGCTAACCCACTTTGCTTCGCTCTCACTTCTTTTTCTCATTCTGAGTGACGTGCAAATCTCTTTTGCTCCGCTCTCATTCGTGATTTTCATTCTGAGTGACTCGCTAACCCACTTTGCTTCGCTCTCATTTCTTTTTCTCATTCTAAGTGACATGCAAATCTCTTTTACTTCGCTCTCATTCGTGATTTCATTCTGAGTGAACCATTTCCTCATTTGCTCAAAAACCAAAAAAAAAGAGCACAGGAGCTACCTGTGCTGTAAAAGGAATATATCTTTAAAAGGGGGTCAATTTCTATTATTATCATAACCGAAATTTGTTTCACCCAGGTTACAGTAGAGTTAAAACGAAATGACTTTTTGTAAATGATGAATAAAGTTGGATTATGATCCCCTTTTTCGTTAATTTGTAGCTGTTTTTAGACTTTCTTGCAGCTCTTCAATATAGTGCTGAGCAGCTTGAGCGGCAATGCTACCATCGCCTGTTGCGGTAACGATTTGACGCAATGTTTTTTCACGAATATCTCCAGCAGCGAAGATACCAGGAACATTCGTTTCCATTTGGTCATTGGTTACGATATAGCCTTCTTCATTCGTAATACCAAGGCTTGCAAATGGTTTCGATAGTGGATTCATACCGATGTAAACGAACACGCCATCCGCTTTGAATTCTTTTTCTTCACCTGTTTCTGTTGATACAATCGTGACACTGCCTACTTTTCCGTCCTTATCGTTAACTTCTTTCACTGTATGGTTCCAAATGAAATCAATTTTATCATTATCAAAGGCACGTTGTTGTAAGATTTGTTGTGCACGTAATTTATCACGACGGTGAATGATGGTTACTTTACTTGCAAATCGTGTTAAGTAAACACCTTCTTCAACAGCAGAGTCGCCTCCACCAATAACTACTAGTTCTCTTTCTTTAAAGAATGCACCGTCACAAACCGCGCAATAAGAAACACCGCGGCCGCCTAACTCTTTTTCACCAGGAATACCTAGTTTTTTATATTCTGCACCTGTTGTAATAATAACCGCACGTGCTTTGTATTCTTTAGAACCAGCAATGACTGTTTTATATTCCTTGCCATCGATGATTTCTTTAATATCTCCATATGCATATTCCGCACCAAATTTTTTCGCATGATCGAACATTTTTGTAGAAAGTTCAGGTCCAAGAATATGATCAAATCCTGGATAGTTCTCCACTTCTTCTGTATTCGCCATTTGTCCGCCTGGTACCCCGCGTTCAAGCATTAATGTTGATAAATTTGCACGAGATGTATATACTGCCGCGGTCATTCCTGCTGGACCTGCTCCTGCAATAATGACATCGTAAATTTTTTCTTCAGCCATCATTCCCACTCCTTTGTCTTGAAGCCTTCTGTTCTATTATGACCTTCTTGGTTTTATCCTATAAAATTTATAGGAAAACGTCCAAGTTTTTGCTCAACGAAGGTATTCATTCAATAATCGCAAATATTTTCTTAAAGTTGATGTAGAGATTCCGAAGTTTTTTGCGATTGTTGCTTGTGATACAGTCTCATTTCTTAGCTTATGCCAAGAGTAAGTGATTGCACCGGCATATGCATGAGGGTTTTTAATCGTCACCCCAGCTTGGGTTAACTGTAAATACGCAGAAAACCACATTAAATACAAACTTGCTTCTTTTGCCCCAACAGGTGAGTAATTTTCATAAAGCAATCCAGCTATATCATGTGCTGTAGACGTATCTTGAGATGCCTCACCAAATTTTAGATAAGCTACATAATCCCTCTCTAACGCAGAGAACTTCCTATTTCCTTTTAAACGGTCAGATTCTAATAATTGTTCCTTTTTACCTGAAACTGCTGTTAAAAACAAGGCAAACAATCGTTCTTCTGGATAGTCACTATCTAGCCTTTGTTGAATAGAAGAAACATGATCTTCGAACCCTTGAGCACTTTTTGACGTATCGCTCCAAGGCTCCAATCCTTCTTTTTCCGGATTTAATTCAACAGCCCTTCTCCACGCCACTTGAGCTACTGACTCTTTACCAGTATGATAGGCAGCGTATGCGAGCCAGTAGTAAAAAGAAGCGTCCCCGTTAAACCCTAGTTTATAGAGACGACCGAGCCATGCATATGCTTTATCATATTCCCCTATAAGTGCTAACGTTGCCCCTAATTTAAATTGATGCTCAACAGAGATGGGATGTACTTTTAATAAAGCATCCTTTAGCGCTCGCACCTCTTTAAAGTCGTTTTCGTAAAAAGCAAAAACAAGCTTATTACAAAGGGCATGCAAATTCCCCGGATTGTCTTTAAATACTTGTTTCAACACATCCGAGGCTTTATCTGTTTCGCCTAGATAAAAATAAGCTAGGGCTAGATTATTATAAGCCGACCAATATTCTGGGTACTCTTCAATGACACCATTGAGTAGTTCCACAGCTTTTGGAAAATAACCGGTCTCAAGTAACTCCCTTGCTTGTTCCTGTTTGACCATTAAGTCGTCCTGCTCATATAGATGTTCGTTTAGATCGTCATCCTCTAACGTAAGGAGCTCCAACAACTCTTCTGTATCTTCAACAAACTCGCCTTCTGGATCTAGTTCTATATATAATGTAGCATGATGGTATGCGTCTTTGAAAAAACCTAAATGTGCATAGTTATTAGCTAAAAAATAGTGACACTCAACCATCTCTTCATCTAATTCCTCTAATATTAATCGGAGTAGCTGATTAGAATCTTGATATTCTCCCATTTCGGCATGCACCACTGCCAACTGACAAACAATCATCGGTTCGCCTGGCTCTAAATGCATCGCACGTTGGAGGTACTTCTTCGCTCTATGAAAATCCCTGCGGTGGTAAGCTTTAATGCCTTTTGAAAAATAATACTCACCCGTAGGGATAAATGATAAAATTTTTCCTTTATGATCTCTTGCTTTAGAGTCTTTACGCATGGAATCCTCCATAAAATATATTAACTAATTGAGTATAACATACGAATAATCGCTCGAGAAGGGGGTGACAAGATAAGGAAAAAAGTGAAGATAGCATGATTATCTAACTCAGCTTAAAAAATCAACACTTTCAAAAATGTGACTATTTTATGATTTTTTTATTAAGAAAGTGTAACATGCTAATAAAGCGCACGGATTTCTCGAACATCACTCTTTAATTAGCATTCATATAAATTGAACGAGAAGGTAATAAGAGTACAGAATAAGTTTTGTATGTGCATATCATTGACGGTAGTTAACAAGGTATATTTTGATAATTTAAAAGTGGAAAAGTACGATTAAACTAATCTTAAAAAATCGTGCACTCAAAAAAGACGATTTCTACTTACAGAAATCGTCCCATTCAACCATTTATGAAACTGGCTTTTTCTCTTCATGCCTTTTATTCAAGACGTTTAATACTTCGGCAAATGGCAGTTCTTGTTCACGTAAAAGCACCATTAAATGGTAAAGTAAATCAGCAGATTCCCATTTTAGTTCTTCACGATCACGATTTTTAGCTGCGATGATTACTTCTGCTGATTCTTCGCCGACTTTCTTCAATATTTTGTCGACACCACTCTCGAATAAATAGGTCGTATAAGCTCCTTCGGGACGTGCATGCTCGCGCTCAGCAATAACTTCTTCCAACCGTTTTAGAATTTGATAATCTGCAATTACAGCTTTTTCTTTCCCCGTATAAATCGTTTCATGAAAACAGCTAATTTCTCCTTTATGGCAGGCAACACCATTTGGTAAGACCTGTACTAAAATAGCATCCTGATCACAATCCCACTTCATTTCTACGACCTTTTGCGTGTGACCACTGGTTTCCCCTTTATGCCAAAGTTCATTGCGTGAACGGCTGAAAAACCAAGTTTCCCCTGTTTCAATCGTCTTTGCTAAAGATTCTTTATTCATGTACGCAAGCGTTAGGACTTCTTTCGTTTCACTATCTTGGATAATTGCTGGCACAAGGCCTTGATCATTAAATTGCACTTGATCAATCATCTTACATACACTCCCTTATCTTTTATATATGCCTTCACTTCTGCGACGGAAGTTTCTTTATAATGAAAAATAGAAGCAGCGAGGGCTGCATCTGCCTTCCCTTCAAGGAATATATCAGAAAAATGACTAGCTCCCCCTGCTCCTCCTGAAGCAATGACAGGAACGGTTACTGCCGTACTTACAGCTTTTGTTAAGGCAATATCAAAGCCTTTCTTTTCACCATC
The DNA here is from genome assembly GCF_044790165.1 of Cytobacillus kochii. Taxonomy (NCBI): domain Bacteria; kingdom Bacillati; phylum Bacillota; class Bacilli; order Caryophanales; family Bacillaceae; genus Cytobacillus; species Cytobacillus kochii. The sequence continues at coordinate 3,935,759 of NZ_CP085254.1, forward strand.
ACAGTCCATGCTTGTGAGAAGAATTTCACCAGCACCTCTTCGCACTGCCTCTTTAACCCACTCAAGCACTTTCCACTCTGTTTTTACTCTTCCACCATGTGTATACACAACCCATGTACCGCAATCTTGATCGAACTTAGCATCTACAGCGACAACCATACATTGTGCCCCGAAGAATTCAGCACCTTCTGTAATTAACTCTGGCCGATTGACAGCTGCGGTATTTAATGAAACTTTATCTGCACCCGCTCGAAGAATCTTCTTCATATCATCAAGTGTATGAATACCACCCCCAACTGTAAAAGGGATGGCTAGTTCTGCCGCTACTGCTTGAACAACATCAACCATTGTCTTTCTTCCCTCATGTGAAGCAGAGATATCAAGAAATACAAGCTCATCTGCTCCTTGCTCGTCATAAAAACGTGCTAATTCCACTGGGTCACCTGCATCTCTTAATTGAACAAATTGGACACCCTTTACGACCCTTCCTTCTTTTACATCGAGACAAGGAATAATTCGTTTAGTAAGCACGGAAAGGCCCCCCTTCCAATGCTTCCTTCACAGTAAAACGCCCCTCATAGATGGCTTTACCGACAATAGCTCCAGGAATACCTGCTTGGTTAATTAATTTGAGATCAGCAAGAGAACTGACTCCACCAGAAGCAATGACCTCTTTTCCTGTCGCTTGTGCTAATTGGACAGTTGCTGTAATATTCGGCCCAGATAACGTACCATCTGTAGCAATATCTGTAAAAATAAACGTTTCAGCACCGACGTCCGCGAATTGTTTGCCCACCTCAACAGCTGTTGCTTGTGATGTATTCAACCAGCCATTTGTTGCAACAAAACCGTCTTTAGCATCTAGACCAATTACAATACGCTCTTTATACTTCCTAATCATTTCAATAGCAAATTTAGGGTTTGAAATGGCTACACTGCCGATAATTACTCTTGATACCCCAGCATCTAGATAAAAATGTATATCTTCCTCGGTCCGAATACCGCCACCAATTTGGATATTTGCATTTAACTTCTTTGCTGCTTGAATGACATAACGATCGTTCTCCGGCTTTCCGGCTTTTGCTCCGTCGAGGTCCACCATATGCACCCAGCTAGCCCCATCTTCTACAAAGGTTTTTGCCATATCAAAAGGAGAGTCCCCGTATACCGTTTCCTTATCGTAGTCGCCTTGTAATAAACGAACACATTTCCCGCCCCGCATATCAATCGCAGGATAGATGGTCAGACTCATTTTACACTCACCCCTTCTGATACAAGCACTGTAAAGTTTTCTAAGATTTTCATGCCAGTCATACTGCTTTTTTCCGGATGAAATTGAGTACCAAAGACATTATTTTTTCCTACAACTGCTGGGACACAAACATCATATAAGCTATCGGCCAAAATAATTTCATCTGTCTCTGTTGTTACATAATAAGAATGAACAAAATATGCAAATCCCTCTTCGACATCCTTTAAAATCGCTGATTGTCGTCGTAACTGTAATAAGTTCCAGCCCATATGTGGGACTTTATACATTTCACCTTGAGTTGTTACACCAGGTATTTTCACAACCGTTCCAGGAAGCAATCCCAATCCACGGCATCCACCGTTTTCTTCACTTGCTTCAAACAGTAATTGCATCCCTAGGCAAATGCCTAATATTGGTTTACCACTAGCCGCATAGTCTCTGAGGACATCTGCTATACCCGTCTCATTTAAAAGTCGCATGGCATCACTAATGGCTCCAACCCCAGGGACAATCACACCATCGGCTAAAAGGATCTCATCCTTTTTATTTGTAATCAGATAAGGTTCGCCTAACCTTTCCAGTGCTTTACTGACACTGAATAAATTCCCCATTCCATAATCAATGATCGCAATCATTTATAACATCCCTTTCGTGGAAGGAATGCCTTTTATTCTTGGATCAATCGTTGTTGCTTCATCTAAGGCTCGACCAAGTGCCTTAAAGACTGCTTCAATCATATGATGGGTATTCTGACCATAGTGAACGATCACATGAAGATTCATTCTCGCCTCAAGGGCGAATTTCCATAAGAATTCATGCACTAGTTCGGTATCAAATGTACCTACCTTTTGATTAGGAAAGATAGCACGCATTTCTAAATGTGGTCGATTACTTAAGTCGACAACCACTTGTGCTAGTGCTTCATCCATCGGAACAAAGGCATTGCCGTATCTTTTAATTCCTCTTTTTTCACCAAGGCTCTCTCGCAATGCCTGTCCGAGACAAATCCCTATGTCCTCTGTCGTGTGGTGATCATCAATTTCGACATCGCCTTTTGCATCAATCGTTAAATCGAATTGCCCATGCTTAGCAAATAAATCAAGCATATGTGTCATAAAAGGAACGCCTGTCTCCAAATCACTTGTTCCTTCTCCATCAATATTGAGTGATAGTTGAATTTCTGTTTCATTAGTCTTTCTTCGCAACTCAGCCGTTCTTGTCATTTCCCTTCTTTCCTTTCACTTTGGAGTCTTTTTTCAATCGATCTTGCATGAGCTTCTAAACCTTCTAGTCTTGCAAATGAAGCGATTTTTTCCGCATTTGCTGTAAATCTACTTTCACTGTAGTAAATAATGCTCGATTTTTTTCGAAAATCATCCACATTCAACGGGCTTGAAAATCTTGCTGTGCCGTTAGTTGGTAAGACATGATTAGGACCAGCAAAATAATCACCAACAGGCTCAGGGCTATATCTACCTAAGAATATTGCACCCGCATGGCGGATAGCTCCTAAAAGTGATAATGGATTGACTGTTAAAACCTCCAAATGTTCAGGAGCAATTGTATTAATCACTGCAATCGATTCTTCTATCGTCTCTGTCACATAAATACGACCAAATTGTTGAATCGATTGGCTGGCAATATCGTATTTTGGTAGAGTAGCTAACTGTTCTTCCACCTCGATGGCAACTTCGTTAGCGAGTTGTTCGCTATTCGTAACAAGGATGCTACAAGCCATTTCATCATGTTCTGCTTGTGATAATAAGTCTGCTGCTACTTCGGTTGGAATTGCTGAGTCATCAGCAAGAATAGCAATTTCACTTGGTCCAGCAATCATATCGATATCGACCTCACCATACACTTCTCTCTTCGCCAATGCGACGTAAATATTACCTGGGCCTGTTATTTTATCCACTGGTGCGATTGTCTCTGTACCATAGGCAAGTGCAGCTACCGCTTGAGCTCCACCTACTTTATATATATCTGTTACCCCGGCAATATTCGCTGCAACAAGGACAGCAGATGGTATTTTTCCTGTTTTGCGCTCTACAGGAGAAACCATCACAATTCTTTCTACTCCTGCTACTTTTGCCGGCAAAACATTCATTAACACAGAAGATGGATAAGCCGCTTTCCCACCAGGCACGTATACACCAACAGAATCAATCGGCGTTATTTTTTGTCCGAGCAAGGTGCCATCGACTTCAGTCGTCATCCATGAATTTTGCAATTGCTTCATATGATAGTTTCTTATATTTTCTGCTGCTTCTTTTATAATTGAAATGGTTTCCTTAGATAATTCTCTATAAGCTTGGTCTATTTCTGCTGCTTTCACTTGATAATCATCTAATAGAATCCCATCAAATTTTTCTGTATAACGAATGATCGCTTGATCACCTTCTTGACGTACAGCTGCTATGATTTCCTTTACTGTTTGCCTTTGTTCTTCTGTCCCACCGTCAATGGAACGCTTGATAGAAAGGTCGTTTGTTACTTTTAATATGTCCACTTACTTAACCACCTTTTCCTGCTCGATCACTTCTGTCAGTCTCTCAACCACATCACTTATACGTGCGTCTTTCATGCGGTAACTAACCGGATTGACGATGAGCCTTGATGTAATATTGACGATGTCTTCATATTCTATTAATCCATTTTCTTTTAATGTTCTTCCTGTAGAAACAATATCAACAATACGATCAGCTAAACCAATAAGCGGTGCCAATTCAATCGAACCGTTTAATTTAATAATCTCGACTTGCTCACCTTGTTCACGGAAATAAGCTGCTGCTACATTCGGGTATTTCGTAGCGATTTTCGGTGCGACATCATTCATTTGGGTATGAGGCAAGCCAGCAACAGCTAAATAGCAAGCACTAATCTGTAAATCAAGCAATTCATATACATCACGTTCTTCTTCAAGCATGACATCTTTCCCGGCTATTCCAAGATCGGCAACACCATATTCCACATATGTTGGCACATCCATCGGTTTAGCTAAAATAAAGCGGAAACACTCTTCAGGTACATCGATAATTAATTTCCGCGAATCATCGAATTCAGGAGGCAACTCGAAGCCAGCCATTCTCAACATCTCCGCTGCCTCAGTAAAAATTCTTCCTTTTGGCATCGCAACTGTTAACCAATCCTTCATCGCGACCCCTCCTTCTGTTTACCAACTAAATAAGTGATATCTTCATAAAGTGCTGAACAAGCATCAATATCTTCTACGCCATTAATATCTTGCAAAACGACTTTCTTCCCTTCAAGTCGTTGCTGTTCAGCTAACATAAAAGCTTCTTTTCTTCTTTCTAAACTAAACACAATACAGGAAAGAGGTGGTTGTTCAAATGGTTTGTCTAACGATTCAAGTAAATGATCTAATCGAATGGCAAAGCCAGTTGCACTTTTGGCTTTCCCAAACTTTTCTAGTAATAAATCATACCGCCCACCGCTGCCAATTGGAAAACCAACATTACCTGCATACACTTCATAAACAATACCTGTGTAATAACTCATATGACTGACTAATGTTAGGTCCAATTTTATGAGGGCATCCTGTTGATAGTCAGCTATAATTCCCCATAAGGTTTTCAATTCATTTAACGCTTCGACGCCTGCATTGCACTCTAATAGGTCTTCCGCTTCCTTAATGACTTCTGGTCCGCCTCTTAATTTTAGAAACTGTTTTAACCTTTGTTTATCAATAGATGACAATGATAGCTGATCTACATGTACACGATAACCAACATAATTTTTCTCATAGAGGAATCGCATCAATTGCTCCACTCTTTCATCTGTACCGAGTATCTCTTGGAAAAAGCTCCTTACAAAAGCAATATGGCCAACGGAAATCTGGAACTGCTCCAATCCTGTTTTCATTAGAGCGGAGGATATTAATCCTAAGCACTCTCCATCCGCACTAACTGTTGGATCACCAATACATTCGACACCGATTTGCTCAAATTCTGCCGGCCGTCCACCTTCTCGCTGTTGTGCCCGAAACACATTAGCCGAATAAGCTAAACGCTGTGGCAACTTTTCCTTTAATAACTTAGACGCAGCCACACGAGCAATAGGGGCTGTCATATCTGGTCTTAGTACAAGTGTATGTCCCTCATGATCCAGCAGTTTAAACAATTGTGTATCGAGAATAGCTGAAGCCGTACCAACTGTCTCGTAATATTCCAACGTAGGCGTTTCAATAAATTGATAGCCCCAGCGTTTCATTTCATTGGCCATTGTCACCCGTACTTCTTCTTTCATCATATATAGATTAGGCAATGTATCCCTCATGCCTAAAGGCTTTTCAAACATAAATAACCGACTCAACTCGTTCACCTCATTTTTACTTTAGTTCGCTACCATGCTAATAAATTGAAGTTACTTAGTAGTGTACGCTTCTCACCTTTAAACGTCAACCCTAAACACTTAATTTTGAGAAAAATGAAAGAAATTCACAACAAAGGGATGTAATCTAAAATATTCTAATTGGGAATGTAATGATCCCGCTTGTTGCCATAGTCTCAACTTCAGGGCGTTTACGATAATGGAAGGTTCTATTTTTGTTCGACGTCCTTACCTTTAAAGGGGGGAGGTGTGAGAAATCAAAACAGGGGGAGTGCAAAAGCTCTTTTCGTTGCTTAGCATGGGGACGAGGGAGTCAAGTCCTTATTTACGATAGTCTAAACGGGCAGTAGGAATTTCTCCTTTGCGCTGCTATCCGCTTCGAGCGACCTCACGAAACTGGTGAATCTTCATGTCATGTGAGGGCATGGCACCTTGGCGCCAAATCTCTCTGTAAAAATCTTTTTACGTACCTCAGTCTTTTTTTCTTGTTAACCATCATCCGTAACAAAAAAAACATCCGCTGTCCCCCTTTCTTTTCGAAAGTGAAGTTAGCAGATGCTTATGACCGTTGTTCCATTTCTTCTTTTGTAAATATGATTTGCATTGGGTTACCACCTACGAAAGCACCAGCGGGTACGTCTTTATGTACAAGTGTACCAGCGGAAACGATCGCACCATCTTCGATTACTATTCCTGGAAGAATCGTGCAGTTGGCACCAATCATGACTTCGTTACCGATTTCTACAGTTCCCAGACGATATTCTTTAATCAAATATTCATGGGCTAAAATAGTAGTATTGTATCCAATTACACTATTACGCCCCACACTGATTTTCTCTGGGAACATGACATCGAGCATTACCATAAGCGCGAATGACGTCTGTTCACCGATTTTCATCCGTAAAAAGGTACGATAAAGCCAGCTTTTCACCCCTAAAAACGGGGTGTAACGTGCCAGCTGAATCACAACAAAGTTCTTTACTACTTTCAAAAAAGGGACCGTTTTATACACATGCCAAAGGGAGTTCGCTCCTTCAACAGGATAGCGTTCGGTTCTCCTCATCTGTTTAATTCCTCTAAAATCGTTAATAAGTCCGGCATTGTCTCTAACATATAGTCAGGATCAAATTGAAGAAGATGATCCCTTCCTTTACTTGACCAAGCAACACCTGCTGTCACCGTACCTGCATTTCTGCCACCTATAATATCATGATGATTATCACCAATCATGATGGCTTCTTGTGGTTCTGAGTCCAATAGTGATAATGCTTTTAAAACAGGCTCAGCATCCGGTTTCGGCTTTTCTACATGATCAAGGGCAACAATCACTTCAAAAAATTCATCCAGCTTTGTTAAGCGTAAACCCTTTTCAACAACGTCTAGCATCTTTGTTGTTACGATGCCCAATTTATAACCCGATTCCTTTAGTGTGCGGACCGTCTCATACACGCCTGAAAACTCTTTCACTAATACATCATGGTTTTCTTTATTAAATGTACGATACATATGAACCATCTCATCCGCACGGTCCCTATCAATTGATGTAAATGTCTCGACTAATGTTGGACCCATAAAAGGTAGTACATCCTGACGCTGATAGCTATCTGGATAATAATGATTTAATGTATGCAAAAATGAAGAGATAATTAGTTCATTCGTATCTATTAACGTTCCATCTAAATCGAATAATATTGTATCAATTTTAGCCATAATACGCTTCCTTTCTCGGTGTTGCTTCAAGCTTTCTCCAAATCATCCCGACAATCATTGTTAAAATCACAGCGACTACGATGCGAATAAGAAGAAGTGGTAACACAGGTATTCCTAAAGGTATAAAGATAAGAGTATCCTCCACAACCGCATGACAAGCTACTAAGAAAATAAACGCTAAAGTGACATCTTTTTGACTAACGCCATCCTCTTCTACTGCTTGAATCATCACACCGGCTCCAAATGCTAAGCCAAACAATAATCCTGATGCTAAAGTTGTCGATGTATTTTCTCTCATCCCTAGCTTTCTTGTTAATGGGGCCATCCATTTAGAAAATACTGCAAGCCATTTACGGTCTTTCATAATCTGTACAATTACCATTAATGGAATGACAATAATCGCTAATTGAAAAATACCGAGACCTGCTTTTTCTACTGCATTCCATACAATCGGCCATATGCCTTCAATCGTTTCTTCGCTTGCTCCAACAAAACCATACTCTGCCATCTCAGAACCGCCATTCCAAACGAGATTAATAATAATCCCCGATAGAAAGGCTAAACCGAGCCGAACAGCGAGTACAATCCATAGTTTAACGCCTACTTTCATGGCTACACTTGTTTCAATCAGTAAGTTATGAGAAAACGAAAGCATGACTGCTAGTATAAATACTTCTTTTACCGTTAAATCCAACGTGAGAATCGCACCAATACCAGCATAAACATTCAAGAAGTTTCCTAAAACTAAAGGAATGGCCGCATCCCCCGATAGACCAAATATTCCCATAATCGGTGCGATTAATTCAATCACCCATGGTAAAACTGGCGTATGTTGCAATAACGCCACAATTAACGTAACAGGAAAGATAATTTTCCCCAATGTCCAAGTGGTCTTAAAACCAACCTTTAATCCTGCTTTAACAGAATGTATCACCTGCTACTCCCCCTCTGCTGACCCTTACTTTGCTTTTGCTTGTTTCTGTGGAGGATCTAAATACCTCTCTTTTGCATTCCCACTTACTCTTCTATATATAATAATTACGATAGCCCCAACTATTAATATGATCGATAGCATTTGTGCTGCTCTTAACATTTCAGTCACCATTAAGCTATCGGTTCTCATTCCCTCGATAAAGTATCTACCGATAGAGTACCAAATCACGTAGCTAAGGAATAATTCCCCTCTTTTTAAATTAGCACGTCTTAGTAGTAGTAGCAGTGCAAATCCAGCGAAATTCCAAACTGACTCATATAAAAATGTCGGATGATAATAAGCCCCATTAATATACATCCCGTTAATAATGAATTCTGGTAGATGCATGTTTTCTAAGAATTGTCGACTTACTTCACTACCATGCGCCTCTTGGTTGACGAAATTCCCCCAACGTCCAATGGCTTGGCCGAGGATGATACTAGGTGCAGCAATATCCGCTAATTGCCAAAAGGATACACCACGCTTCTTTGCAAAAATAATCGCAGTGACAACTGCTCCGATTAATGCACCGTGAATGGCGATGCCTCCGTTCCAAATTTTAATGATTTCACCTGGATACTGAGAATAGTAGTCCCATTCAAAGATCACATAATAAATCCTTGCACAAATAATCGAAATCGGAATAGCCCATAACAATAAATCAGCAAATAAATCCTTACCTAGTCCTCTTTTCTCTGACTCTCTCATCGCCAAAATAAGACCGAGTGCAATGCCGATACCGATGATTAAGCCATACCATCTAACAGACAATGGCCCTAAACTAAAGGCAACCGGATCAATTGGCGCCACTGTTAACAACATAGTCATATCTCCTTTAATTATGTATTAATAAATCTCAACGATCTTCATGATCGCCATCTTCAATTACATCCGTTAATCGATTTGTAAATTGCTCTGCTGCATTTACACCCATACGTTTTAATCTAAAATTCATTGCCGCTACCTCAATAATAACCGCTAAGTTTCGACCTGGGCGGACAGGAATGGTCATTTTAATTAACTCCGTATCAATAATCTTCATCTTTTCTTCTTCTAAACCTAAACGATCATACTGTTTTTGAGCATCCCATATTTCTAAGTCCATCACAAGGGAAATCTTTTTAAATCGGCGAATGGCACCTGCACCAAATAAAGTCATGACATTAATAATACCGAGTCCACGAATTTCTAATAAATGCTCAATGAGTTCTGGTGCACTACCGACTAATGTGTCCTCATCTTCTTGTCTAATTTCTACACAATCGTCCGCTACTAAGCGATGTCCTCTTTTGACAAGTTCTAATGCCGTCTCACTCTTACCGACACCACTCTTTCCTGTAATGAGGACTCCCACGCCATATATATCGACTAACACTCCATGAATGGCAGTCGTAGGGGCTAACTTACTTTCTAGGAAATTCGTCAAAAGGCTAGAAAAACGCGTGGTTTTTTGCTTTGTTCTTAAAATCGGTACGGCTTCTCTCTCAGCCGCTTCAAGTAATTCTTCTGGTACTTCTAGCTCTCTCGTAATAATGATTGCTGGAGTAATGTCAGAGCATAGCATCTCCAGTCTTGCTTCTCTCTCTTCGTCATTTAGTTTTTCAGCAAATGACAGTTCTGTTTTCCCTAATAATTGTATGCGTTCTGCCGGAAAATAATCAAAATAGCCAGCCAATTCAAGACCTGGTCGAGAAATATCACTCGTAACAATCGGACGGTTGATACCTTCTTCACCGCTTAGTAATTCTAACCCGAATTTTTCGATAACATCCTTTGTGCGAACCTTTGCCACTCTTACCCCTCCTTATCCTGTAGTTATCTATTCTTCTTTCATCCATTCTCATCTGATACGTTTTTTATTTTAGCACTTTTTACGCGAGAACCAAACGCTTTAAATTGAAACTGTCATTGTATACGAAAAAACCCGTTCCATATCATTGTCGACTCTCGTTGTTTATTATACACTGAAACGAAATAAATGGAGAGAATGACTAATCAATACATTGAACAAAAGGGAGGGATTTTAGTTAATGGATAAGAAGACCCTTTTTATTAATGCCGATATTATTTTTCAACATTATGTTTCACCAAACAGTTATCTAACATTAAATGGCCATCTGATTGAAGATTTCGGTGAAATGGCTTCATGTCCACAGACTACTCGCTACGATTACATATATGATTTAAAAAACAGTAGCTATATTAGTCCTGGCTTTATTGATCTCCATATACATGGTGTGGCTGGTGCCGATGCGATGGATGGTACAGCCACTGCCTTAAAGACCATTTCACAGATATTACCTAAAGAAGGAACAACAAGTTTCTTAGCAACAACCATTACTTCTCCAACAAAAAAAATAACTCAAGCCATTGAAAATATCGCCCGTTTTCATGCTTATAAAGGGGCAAAAGTACTTGGCATACATCTAGAGGGCCCTTTTATCAATCTACATCAGGCAGGTGCACAGCCAAAAGCAGATATACAAGAGTCCAATCCCCATTTATTTTCCTACTGGCAATCACTGGCTCAAGGTCAAATAAAACTGGTTACGTATGCACCCGAAATGGATCCACACCAAAGGTTATTACACCAAATAATTGCAGACGGAGCCATCCCATCAATTGGTCATTCAGAAGCTACTTACGAACAAGTCGAAACCGTTCATTCTTACGGCGTCTCTCATATGACTCACCTCTTCAATGGTATGCTTGGCATACATCATCGCGAAATTGGGACAGCAGGTGCCGCACTTTTACTTGATTCCTTTACTGCCGAAATCATTGCCGATGGTCTACATATTAGCCCAGAAATGATTCAACTGCTGTTGAAGGTTAAAGGATATCAAAGCCTGATTTTAATTACTGACAGTATAAGGGCAAAGCATATGGAAGATGGGGAATATGAGTTAGGTGGACAAACAGTTCATCTGCAATCAGGTGTAGCGACATTAGTCGATGGAACGCTTGCCGGAAGTATACTAAAGATGAATGAAGCGATTAAAAATATGATACATTTTACTGATATCGCTTTGCATGAAGCCATCCATATGGCTACCGTCAACCCAGCAAAGAAAATCGGCCAGTTTCATTGCATCGGTAGTATCGATCGTGGCAAGGAAGCTGATTTAGTGATTTTAAATAGGGAATTATATGTAATAGATACCTTTTGTAAAGGTGAAAGGATGTAATTAAGGCATTCTGCCCGGGGATTCAAAGACTATTCTATATTGTACGGTGATTTATAGGCTCTTTGGTAGTCGACGTGGTTTTTGCTTGAATCGAAGGTGTTATTAGATTTTAAGCTCAAAAAAGCAGGAAGATGTCTCATCTCCCTGCTTCATTCATCATTATTAATATTTATAAGATTGTCCACCATCGATCGGTACAACCGTTGCATTAATGAAGTCTGCTTGGTTTGATAGTAAGAATGCTACTAGGTAGCCGACTTCTTCTGGTTTACCAAAGCGTTTCATTGGATTGACGCTAACAAATTCTTTTCCTGCTTCTTCCCAATTGTCTCCGCCCATTTGTTTCAATGATCCTTCAACCATCGGCGTCATAATCGCACCAGGAGCGATTGCTTTAATACTTACACCAAATTGGCCATATTCGATTCCAGAGTTTCTTGTTAAGCCTACTACACCATGTTTACTTGCAGCATACCCTGATTGATTACCAACTCCACGGATTCCACCAACGGAAGCGGTATTAACAATTGAACCATGACCTTGTTCTTTCATCACTTTTAACACATGCTTCATACCGTAAAATACGCCGTTTAAGTTAATATCAACTACACGTTGGAATTCTTCGATACCGAAGTCTTCTGTTAAGTTTTGTTTCCCTTCGATGCCTGCATTATTGAAGAAGCCATCGATTTTACCAAATTTCTCAACAGCAAACGCCACGTATTTTTTTACATCTTCTTCATTCGCTACGTTCGCTTCAATTGTTTCTATCTCTGCTTGAGGTGCTGCTGTAAGTATTTCTTGTTTACTTTCCTCTAAGCCTTTTGCATTTAAATCTACTAAAACAAGTTTACCGCCTTCTACTGCTACTTGATTTGCTGCCGCTCTACCAAGTCCAGATCCCCCACCTGTAATGATAACGACTTTATCTTCAAAACGATTCATATAAAACTACCCCTTTCATATGCGTTGTGGTACTATTTTCACAACTTCTCTTTTAGTGTAAACGGATTCATAATTAGCAACAATCAGTAATTCTTTTGAATTTGTCGATAGAATCTACACATTACTATAATGTGTTTATTTTAGGAGGAAAAATACATTGGTTGAGTATAAAAGTAGTATCTCTAAGCAAAGTGAGCGGACGAAATCCTCTTTCAAAAAAGCTTTCATTGACCTTATTCATGAAAAAGGCTATAGCCATGTAACAGTGACGGATATTATTAAACGAGCCGATTATAATCGCACGACGTTTTATCTTCATTTTCAAGATAAGCAATGCCTAACGGATGAATTGCAAAGAGAAATGTTCAAACAAGTAAAAGAAAAAAGCATGAATAAATATGAAAAAGGCAAAGCCATCAGTATTACCGAGATGGATCCAAAATCATTTGAACTAACACACTTCATATACTCTGAGCAAGCTTATTTCAATCTTTTATTAAAAAACGATACCATCCCAGGATTGCATCGAGATCTACCTAAAGCGATTTATGAAGTATTGGAGGAGAGTTTTATCTTATCAGCGATTAATCAACTAGATATTAACTACTCGGTCCATAAACTCTATATGGCCCATGGGACAGCAGGACTACTCGTCAACTGGATTGAAAATGGTTATGATGTCAGCCCTGATGACATGAGTCTGCGCTTGATTCAAATATTACATTCATTTGCTAAGGAGTTTTCAATTGCAACTAAAAGCAAAAACACACCACCCATTTAAAAAAGGCGGTGTGTTTTTACTTAATCCCAGAGAACCTTCTGTATAATCAAATTTGCTACTGACATAATAATTGCCACCAGAATAGCTGTGCCAAAGCCGGCAATCTCAAAAGTATCTCCCATTAATCCACTCGTAATCATTAAGGTTACTGCATTGATAACGAATAAAAATAACCCTAACGAAATGACCGTAATTGGTAATGTCAATAAAATCAATATCGGTCTAACAATTATATTAAGAATGGATAGGATAAAACTAGCTAACAACGCAGATCCGAAACCTGATAAATAAAAAGAATCTCCTATAAAGCCAGATAAAGCAATAAATAATATGGCATTAATGACAATACCAATTAACCATTTCATACATATGACACCTTTCCATTAGAAAACTGAGCTAGATTTTTTTACTGTGACAGACCCTGTTTTTGTATCTGCATTTAACCTTAAACCACCTTGAGGATCTTTAATAGAGCGGAAACGAAGCACCTTCTGAATAACATCACTCTTTTCCTCTAATATCTCAATTCCCTCAATATGAATATCAAAACTTCCTAAATTCGTTTTAAGTTCACCACTTACTTCTGCAAATGGGGGAAGCGTTACTTCTACATTTCCAGTTGTTGCTTTTGCTTCAATCGATTCACAGCGGGAACCCCCAACAGCACAAGCTACATTCCCATTAAAAGAATGTGCATTCACTCTCTCATAATCTCCATCTACATGTACAGCACCGTTTATCGTCTCTGCTTCAAGTATATCAACCGTGCCATTTTCAACATGAATTTTTCCATGAACGGTTTCTAACTCTGCATGTTTACTTTGTAATTGCTTTGCTGTAATTTTACCGTTTGCCGTTTTTGCCTTAAAGGTTTTCGCTTTTAGCTTTTCACTTTCAATCGGTCCATTAAAGGTACGAAGTTTTAATTTATTATATTCCTTCTCAGGTACATATAGTATCGCATCTAACTTTATCCATTTTTGTTGAGTAGAGAACTTCAGCTTATCATCTACAACGGTAAATACAGCATCCTCCAAGAATTTTTTCCGAGCCTCATCTTGAGACTCCGCACGATACACTTTTACTTCACACTCTGCTCTTACATCAGTCTGTGACCACGGTACAACTTTGATAGCTCCGTTTGCGACATCTACTTCAATTTCATTAAAGGTACCGTCAGATTGATGGAAAATATGGGATATACTATGTGACTGTCCGAAGTTAAAGTCTAAATCGACATCTTTAATCTTTTTAAATGCAGAGTCGACAAAATCAATGATCTTATCTTTTGCTGAATTAAATTTATAATTAAAAGGTTCTTCTTTTTTCTCTTCTTCAAATTTTACTGCTGTAGACAATTCTTTAATAATTTCTTCTTGCTTTTGCTCAGCCGTATCTTCGGCTTTTTCTAATTTCTCTAATAAAGTTAAAGCTTCTTCAACAGATAATTTTCCATCCTCCACCATTTTTAAAATGCGTTTTCTTTCTTCCTTCATTCTATTCCCTCCATAAGGTTCATTTTGTCTATGCCCTATTATCCTTTTTATCTTAGGCTAAATAAGTATCAATATCTAATAAGTATGCTTAGGACAATCTCCAGCATGATTAGTATTGAAAAATGAAAGTTGGTTATATTTCATTTTTACCCCTAATCAGCGAAAATTAGGCTTATACTTCAATTTTTCTTTACTCAATTGTACGATAGTCAGGGGCAAAAGTTTCACTTAAATAAAAAAACCAGTCTCAAGTCTGACTGGGATTTATGTCATGAGGTCTAGATTTGAAGGTTCGTTTCCTGTGGTATAGGGAAAATGAAGAGTTAAAGAAGGTAAATCGTTGCGAATTAAATTAGTAAAACCCAAACAGGTCCTGGATATTTATGACCTAGGACCTGCTTAAGCTATGTACCTATAAAAATTTATTGATAGGCCGCCAAGTCAGTTGTGCGAGGAGATTCCTTACGCTTAACCTCATCAATCTTGTTAACGAACATTTGAAATACTTTTCTTTTTTCTTCCAAATCTTTTGCATGCTCCTTCAAATCATTATACTTCTCTTCAAACGGTCTGTGATAACGTTCTCTTATACTTTCAATAATCTCATCGTTGACAGTAGATTGAATGACTTGTTTAGTTATTCCATATTTATAGGAGTAAAGTTTTAGCTCAAGCTTAATTTGATCATATTCCTCATTAATTTGACTAAGCACTTCAGAGATATCTTCTTTCCATTCCTCTAATGATTTAGCTAAATAATCTTCCATAATCGTATAGTCACCCTCTCCCCTTATAATACTATGATTATAACGAAGGATAGTTACATCCCTTTTGCTATAGAGTTACAAATCTTTATCTTTTTTAATAGGAAATACCACGAGCCGATAAACCCGTGGTATTTTCTATTAAAACCATTAAGCATTCGTTACACTTGCTTCTTTATGCTCAATTTGCTCTTTCATTCTTTTGCGATCACGTTCAAGAATCGGTTTTAAATATTTTCCTGTATAAGACTCGGCTGTTTCTGCAATCACTTCAGGAGTACCTGTAGCTAGGATCGTCCCCCCTTTAAGTCCACCTTCAGGACCCAAATCAATTAAATGGTCAGCAGCTTTAATTACATCTAAATTATGTTCAATCACGAGCACTGTATCTCCATTTTCAACAAGGCGCTGCAAGACATTAAGTAAACGAGCGATATCATCGACATGCAAGCCCGTGGTTGGTTCATCTAAAATATAAAATGATTTACCATTAGAACGACGATGTAGTTCAGAAGCCAGTTTTACCCTTTGTGCTTCTCCACCTGATAAGGTTGTCGCTGGTTGGCCCAATTTAACATAACTCAATCCAACATCATAGATTGTTTGCAACTTACGACGAATTTTAGGGATATTTTCAAAGAAGGTAAGTGCATCTTCCACGGTCATTTCTAAGATTTCTGCAATACTCTTCCCTTTATATTTAACTTCTAACGTCTCGCGATTATAACGTTTTCCATGGCAGACTTCACATGGCACATATACATCAGGAAGAAAATGCATTTCGATTTTAATAATCCCATCTCCACGACAGGCCTCACAACGGCCACCTTTGACGTTAAAACTAAAGCGCCCCTTCTTATAGCCCCTAACTTTTGCTTCATTTGTAGAAGCATACACATCACGAATGTCATCGAATACTCCTGTATAGGTAGCCGGATTAGAACGTGGCGTTCTTCCGATAGGCGATTGATCAATATCTATGACTTTGTCTAGTTGATCAATTCCTGTCACTTCCTTATGTGCACCCGGCTTACTTTTCGCTCGATGTAGTTTTTGCGCTAAGCTTTTATGGAGAATCTCATTGATTAACGTACTCTTCCCTGAGCCTGAGACACCAGTCACAGCCGTGAATGTACCAAGAGGGAACTTGACGTTCACATTCTTCAAGTTATTCTCTTTAGCCCCTTTAATCTCAATAAAACGACCGTCACCTTTTCTTCTTTCTATCGGCAGTGGGATAAATCTTTTCCCTGATAAATATTGACCGGTTAAAGAGTAATCATCTTTCATTACTTCTTCTGGTGTACCTTTGGAAACAATTTCACCACCATGCACCCCTGCACCTGGACCCACATCAATTAAATAATCCGCTGCAAGCATCGTATCTTCATCATGCTCTACCACAATTAACGTATTACCGATATCACGCATGTTCTTTAACGTTTCGATTAATCGGTCATTATCCCTTTGATGCAATCCAATAGAAGGTTCATCAAGAATATACAACACTCCAGTCAACCGTGAACCAATTTGGGTTGCTAAACGAATTCGTTGGGCTTCCCCACCTGAGAGAGTTCCAGCAGCCCGGCTGAGCGTTAAATAATCCAAGCCAACGTTAATAAGAAATCCAAGACGTTCTTTAATTTCTCTCATGATCAAATTAGCAATTTTCATTTCTTTTTCTGTTAAGTGTAATTGCCCAAAAAAGTCATAAGCTTCTTCAACAGATAAATCTGTAAGCTTTCCAACATGATGTCCATCAATCAAGACTGCTAAGCTTTCTTTCTTTAGACGGTAGCCTTTACACGTAGGACATTTATGTTCCCCCATGTACTTCTCCATCTGTTCACGAATATAATCAGAGCTTGTCTCCTTATATCTTCTCTTTATATTATTCATCACACCTTCAAAAACAATATGTGATTCACGCACTTGGCCATAATCATTTTCATATTTAAAATATATTTTTTCCTTACCAGAACCATAAAGGATTTTATCTATTTGTTCATCTGGAATAGCTGATACGGGGATATCCATATCAATGCCATAATGCGTACATACTGCTTCCAAAAGCTGTGGATAGTATTGTGAACTATTCGGTTCCCAAGGTGCAATCGCATGCTGCTTCAAAGTGAGATCTTTATTAGGGATGACTAAATCCGGATCTACTTCTAGCTTTACACCTAAGCCATCACAATCGGGACAGGCACCGAAAGGACTATTAAAAGAGAACATTCTCGGTTCAAGTTCTCCAATTGAAAAACCACAAATAGGACAAGCATGATTTTCACTGAATAATAATTCCTCTTCTCCAATCACATCAACTATGACTTTTCCTTCTCCCATTTTCAGTGCTGTTTCGAGCGAGTCAGCTAATCTGGCCTCCACGCCCTCCTTCACAACAATTCTGTCAATAACCACTTCAATAGAATGTTTTTTATTTTTCTCAAGCTCGATTTCTTCTCCTAAATCGAGCATATCACCATCAACCCGAACACGAACAAACCCTTGTTTCTTTACCTCTTCTAATACCTTTACATGTGTTCCTTTTCTAC
The DNA here is from genome assembly GCF_044790165.1 of Cytobacillus kochii. Classification (NCBI taxonomy): domain Bacteria; kingdom Bacillati; phylum Bacillota; class Bacilli; order Caryophanales; family Bacillaceae; genus Cytobacillus; species Cytobacillus kochii. The sequence continues at coordinate 3,953,773 of NZ_CP085254.1, forward strand.
CAGACACAACAGGTCCCAGTACTTGCAATCTTGTTCTTTCCGGATATTCCATAATGCGATCTACCATTTGTTCAACAGTTTGGGAAGAAATTTCTATATTATGATTAGGGCAGGTTGGGTGTCCTACTCTCGCAAATAATAGACGTAAATAATCATAGATTTCTGTTACAGTTCCTACCGTTGAACGAGGGTTTTTACTAGTTGTTTTTTGGTCTATAGAAATCGCAGGAGATAAACCTTCAATCGTATCCACATCCGGCTTATCCATTTGTCCTAAGAACTGTCTTGCATAGGCAGAGAGGGATTCAACATAACGGCGCTGTCCTTCTGCATAAATCGTATCAAACGCTAAGGACGATTTTCCCGATCCTGATAATCCCGTTAGGACAACAAGCTTATCCCTTGGGATTGTTACATCGACATTTTTTAAATTATGTGCCCTAGCACCTTTAACAATCAATTTCTCCATTGCCATTTCCGTTCATCATCCTTCCGCCTTCAGTTCAAGAATAAGATCACGAAGCTCTGCCGCTCGTTCGAAATTTAAATCCTTTGCTGCAGTCTTCATCTCTTTCTCCATATCTGCTATTAATTTTTGACGTTCTTTTTTATTTAATTGACTTAATTTATCAGCACTATTATATTCCTCTGGCGTTTCCGCTGCTTGTGTCGCTCTAATTACATCACGAATTTCTTTTTGTATCGTCTGTGGCGTGATACCGTGTTCTGTGTTGTAATCTTCTTGGATGCTACGGCGGCGTTTCGTTTCACTTATAGCTTTTGTCATCGAGTCTGTCATTCGGTCAGCATACATTATAACTTGACCATTTGCATTACGAGCAGCACGCCCAATCGTTTGGATAAGTGAACGTTCTGAACGTAAAAATCCTTCTTTGTCGGCATCAAGGATCGCTACGAGTGAAACTTCTGGAATATCAAGCCCTTCTCGCAATAAATTAATACCTATTAACACATCATAGGTACCCATACGAAGCTCCCTAATAATCTCAATTCGCTCAAGGGTTTTCACTTCGGAATGTAGGTATTGAACCTTCATACCAATTTCCTTTAAATAATCCGTTAAATCCTCAGACATTTTTTTCGTTAAAGTCGTAATGAGAACACGTTCATTTTTCTCAATTCTGTCATTAATTTCACCAATTAAATCATCAATCTGGCCGTCTATTGGTCGGACATCAATAATAGGATCTAACAATCCAGTAGGTCTAATGATTTGTTCAATCATTTCAGGTGTTTGTTCTAATTCATATGGACCTGGAGTCGCAGAAACATAAACAATCTGGCTAATATGATCTTCAAACTCAGAAAAAGTAAGAGGACGGTTATCCATTGCAGAAGGAAGACGAAAACCATGTTCTACTAATACATTCTTACGGGCTTGGTCACCATTATACATCCCTCTTATTTGCGGCAATGTCACATGAGATTCATCAATAACAAGTAAGAAGTCCTTTGGAAAGTAGTCAAGTAAAGTATAAGGAGTTGAACCAGCTGGACGAAGAGTTAAATGACGAGAGTAGTTTTCAATCCCTGAACAAAAACCCATCTCTCTCATCATCTCTAGATCATATCGCGTTCTTTGTTCTAGGCGTTGTGCCTGTAATAAATGACCTTCTTCATGTAAGTATGCCAGTCTTTCTTCTAATTCTTTTTCAATATTTTCGATAGCTACACGCATTTTCTCTTCTCGGGTAACGAAGTGAGATGCCGGGAAAATGGCTACATGATCACGATCGCCTAATATTTCTCCGGTCAAAGCATCGACTTCCCGAATCCGATCTATTTCATCTCCAAAAAACTCCACACGTAAACAATGCTCGTCTCTCGAAGCAGGGAATATCTCTACGACATCACCACGTACACGAAATGTCCCACGTATAAAGTTCATATCATTGCGCTCATATTGTATGTCGACTAGTTTCCTTAATAATTGATTTCGCTCTATTTCCATTCCCGTTCTTAAGCTTAAGACAAGTTCTCTATATTCCTCAGGGGATCCTAAACCATAAATGCAAGAAACACTGGCGATGATAATAACATCATTTCTTTCAAATAATGAGGAGGTAGCTGAATGACGGAGCTTATCTATTTCATCATTAATACTCGCATCTTTCTCAATAAATGTGTCAGTGGATGGAACATATGCTTCTGGTTGATAGTAGTCATAGTAACTAACAAAATACTCTACCGCATTATTGGGGAAGAACTCTTTAAATTCACTATATAATTGACCTGCTAACGTCTTATTATGAGCAATTACTAACGTTGGTTTATTCACTTCTTTAATGACGTTAGAAACAGTGAACGTTTTCCCGGTTCCAGTTGCACCTAGTAATGTCTGATGCTTTTTCCCCTCTTGAATCCCATTTACAAGCTCTTTAATCGCTGCAGGTTGATCACCTTGTGGGGAATATTTTGAAACTAATTCAAATGTTTGATCCAAATCAGAAACCTCCTCTATGTAAAAAGTAAAGCGTGTCTAATCATTATTTCATTCCGATTTTCTATATCCTCATTCTACCACAAATCCTCTTATCTAAACCACAAAAAAGCGAACAAATATTCGATTATCATTCGACAAAGAGATGAAAAGAAGGTTAGGATTAATATAAAAGGGTATGAAGGTCCAAATTAACTTTTCATTTATTTTGAAACTTTATTCTATATAAAATCGTCTTTTGTTATATGGCGAAATAGACGAGGTGATTTTTTGTTTGGTTTTATTTTTGCATTCGCGTGGCTAGCCGTTTTTATTTATGCCCTAAAAACCATTAAAGATTATATGAACAGTAATGACGAGGAAAAAGCATATGAAAAAGACTTCGTCATTAAAATTGTTGGTGCTGTATGTCTTTCGGGGCTTTTTGTTATTGCAGAAATACTTCGTGTCACAAACTTGGGCTTCGTTGATATGAAATGGCTCTTTCTCGTTACATTTCTACTGCTGTTCGTTATCATTTACGTTTTTTTCACCTACAGGATCCTCTTTTCTAAAAACACCTTTGACCGTAAAAAAGGAGATTATACATTTAGTTATAAATATCGAAAATGGCTTATCCCTCTCTTTTTTCTATTCCCCATAGGTGTATTTAGTATTTGGATTTGGGTTAGCTAACTGGATGGCATTTCCTTCTCCATAAACGGGTAATAGAATGAGTCCATAGTTAGGGGCATCTAGTAAACTTGAAAACCTAACCAAGTTTAATTGAACATACAATGATTGAATCAAAAGTTATAAACAAGTCAATTACAACCACCCACTAAAATAAAAGATAGTTCATTCCCATCTTCTTAATCAACCACACGCACCTCAGCTCATCCTTCTCAATCTGATTAGTTAACATTTCTTTTATTAAAAACTTTAAAACTAAACGCTTTCCCCTAAGAAAAGTAGAACCCCATCTCACTTTGATGGGGTTCTACTTATTTATATATCTGCTGGATGCGGACCTTTTTCAGCTTCCATCTCTTTTGCCATTTTCCTTGCTTTTATAAATTGAACACCGCTTAAAACAATGGTTTTCCCAACGGCGTATGTTGGTACAGCAAGTAACATGCCTAATATACCAGCTAAGTTTCCTGCTACCAATAAGATAATAATGATTGTTGCTGGATGGGTATTTAATGTTTTCCCTAAAATTAATGGTGAAATTAAATTACCTTCTAATTGTTGTGCGACGACGATGACTATTATTGCTAAAATCGCCATCGTAGGCGATTCAAATAAACCAACTATAACCGCCGGTGCGCCACCAATAAATGGTCCAACATAAGGAATAATATTCGTTACTGAAATAATTAATGCCAAAACAATTGCGTATGGTAGGTCAATAATTAAGAAACCAATAAAAGATGCTGTCCCGACGAATAATGCGACCGTAATCTGACCTTGAATATAAGAAGAAAGAGTTTTACCTGTTTCTTTTAATGTATCAATTGCTTCAGCACGATAACTTTTGGGAACAAATTTCCCTAGTGCAGGTGGGAACTTCTCCCCGTCTTTTAACATAAAGAATAAAAGGAATGGTACAGTAATAATCGTAATGGCTATATTTGCAACTAATCCAACTAAATCGCTGAGACCATTCGTAATCCTTTGTGGAAGTTGATTAGCGTAATCAACTAAATAACCCATTATTTCTTCTTGTGTTACATAATCTTGATTCATTAACCAGCGATAACCCTCAGATTGCGAGAAGTTGTTAAAGAACTGTTCTGTTTGTTTAACATAGGTAGGTAGTTCATTTAATAACCCTGCCAATTGGGCTGAAATTTTTGGTACAAAAATACTAACAACAAGCACCATCAATCCAGCAACAATTGCAAATAGTAAAATGATCGATAATATCTTAGGTATTTTTGCTTTTTCAATTAAATGCACAAATGGATTTAAAATGAAGAATAAGAACCCCGAGATAATAATAGGGAAGAACAACGTGGAAAAAAAGATTCCAATCGGTTCAAATAAAAAAGAAATTTTTGAAGCTACAAAAATGACGGACACAATAATTAGAATTTGAAGAGACCAGTACTGGAATTTCTTCTTGTTCACATTCTCACCTTTTCCCAAAAAATAAATTTTTCTCTATAGACTACATTTTCATATGTAGTTCCCTTTTTCTCAAAAAGGAAAACCACTAGGATTTATTTGTATGTATTATTGTAATGCATTCCACCACAAAATGTCGCCTCATAAGGATATTTTCCATGAAATTTTTTCGACAAATATTTCCTTTCGGCTATTTTAACCAACAGTCATTTATATAATCAGTCACGTGTTAAGGAAATCTCTTTATCCATTCACACAACCGCATGGGAACTAGATAGGAAATTTCACTTATATCCCAAGTTAAAAAAAAGGTATCTTAGGAGTCTCCCTAAAATACCTTTTTAAAGCATGATTATTCTTGGCCTTTTTGAATCCATTCAGCAACAGTTGCCGTACGTTTGGCTTGATGTTTAACTGCTGCTTCATTATCTTCAACGATTTTACCATCTTGTCCTTGGGTTGAACTTGCGCCGTAAGGATTACCGCCACCAGCAAATATGCTTGGGTCAGTGAAGCCCGGTGCGGCAACAATCGCGCCCCAATGGAACATAGTTGTATAGAATGAAAGAAGGGTTGCTTCTTGACCTCCGTGAGGATTTGAAGCAGAGCTCATTGCACTTACTACTTTGTTCGCAAGTTTGCCTTGTGCCCAAAGGCCCCCAGCAGTATCAATAAAAGCTTGCACTTGTGAAGCAATGTTACCAAAACGAGTTGGGAAACTAAAAACAATCGCGTCTGCCCATTCAAGGTCAGCAAGTGTAACTTCTGGTACATCTTTCGTAGCATCAGCATTGGCACGCCATGCAGGATTGGAATCGATGGCTGCTTCAGGTGCTGTTTCAGGAATCTTTAACAACTTCACTTCAGCGCCGGCTTCTTTTGCCCCTTGTTCTGCCCACTGTGCCATTTGATAGTTGGTGCCTGTTGAACTATAATAAATGACTGCTAATTTAATACTCATTTGAATAGAATCCTCCTTGATCTTCACATACATCTATATTGTTTCTATTCCTTTCAGCTCTATACATTAAACTTATCTTAATGTTTTTAATGCACCGCTCCATGCTAGCACTTGATCAAGCATCATTTTCATATTTGCTTGGTGCAAGTCCTGTGGCTTAAATTCATTACCATTTACGAAATCAGTAAAAAGTGAAAGTGTTGGATGTGTGCGTACATCTGCGACTTGTAGCTCACCTAAAATGCCACGTAGATGTTCTGCTGCACGGGCACCACCAGTAGATCCATAACTGACAATACCTGCTGCTTTGTTCGCCCATTGATCACGAGCAAAGTCAATCGCATTTTTCAAAGCACCACTAATACTATGGTTGTATTCCTGTACGATAAACACAAATCCATCCATACTATCTAATTTATCTCCCCATGCTGCAATACCAGGCTCTGTGCCATCTGTTGTACCAAGGAACGGAAGATGAAAGTCAGCAATATCAATAATTTCATAATTTGCATCCCCACGTGCATCAGCTATTTCTTTCACCCATTGACCTACTTGTGGACTTACGCGACCTTCTCTTGTACTTCCTAAAATAATACCGATATTTAATTTTTCCATTTTCATTTCCTCCTTAGGATGTTGATTATTTTTATTGAATAATTTATTTAAAAAGCCCATATTGTTTCTCCCCATTTCTTAGATGCTGGCTTTAAACCATTTTGCTGCTTCTTCAACTTCTTTGAATGAAAGCTGATGTCCCATATGTTCCCAATGAAGATGAACATCGGCTCCCGCTTTTTCTAATAAACTCTTTAACTCTTCAGATTCTTCGGATGAACAAATTGGATCATTTGTCCCTGCTCCAATGAACACCTTTTGTCCTATTAAATCAGGCAATTCTATACCTCTTCTTGGTACCATTGGATGGTGTAAGATTGCTGCTTTCACAGCATCTTTATAATGGAACATCATACTGGCTGCAATATTAGCACCATTTGAATATCCTAAAGCAACGATATTATGGCGGTCAAAACCATATTTGTCAGCTGCTTCATCTAAAAATTGATAAAGCTCTTTCGTACGAAAGATTAAGTCCTCCTCATCAAAGACCCCTTCTGCTAACCTTCTAAAAAAGCGCGGCATCCCATTTTCAAGCACATTACCTCGAACACTTAGCACTGATGCACTTTCATCTATTTTGCCAGCTAACGGTAGAAGGTCTAGCTCATTTCCCCCTGTACCATGAAGTAATAATAGGGTTGGTTTTGATGCGTCACTACCCTTTTCAAAAATATGTTTCATGTAAATCCCCTCCATTATTTCGGTCGAACCATTGTAAATACTTCTCCTACTTTCGCATAATCATTTCCAGCCAAGCGACTGATTGCCCCTAAATTCTTAGCGTTGATTTTGCCCGCTTCATAAATGCCATCATCGAAATGGAAGTAGACAACTTTACCGATAAGAAGATCAGCATTCCCTTCAAGTTCAATATGATGAGCAAGCTGACATTCCATCCTCACTTTCGCTTTCACGATTCCTGGTACATTGACAACTGTACTTGAAATTGTCTCTAATCCACTGAGCTTTAATTCATCCACATTTGGTGAGACAGTAGCCGCTGTTTCATTAATTTGCGTAACATTCGACTCATCAACAATATGAACGACAAACTCCTTCGTATCACACACATTTTTAGCAGTATCTTTCATCTCACCCGCTCTTCTTGCTACTGAAACAGCAATCATCGGCGGATTAGAAGACACGATATTAAAGAAACTAAATGGTGCACCATTCATCACACCAGTGTTTGATTGTGAAGTGACAAAGGCAATCGGCCTCGGGATAATACTTCCGATCAATAATTTGTAATTCTCCCTCTCGGTTTGCGCGTTCGGATCAATACTTACCATTGCGTAACTCCTCCTTTTGCAATTACACTTCCCTCACATCAATCGGAATTAACCTTCTCTGTAATTGTCCACGGTATTTTTCATATTGCTCAGGAAGCATTAATTCTGTCCCCATCGTTTCCTGACTTTCATCATGAGCAAAACCTGGCGGATCAGTAGCAATTTCAAAAAGAATGTCGCCGTATTCTCTGAAGTAAATCGCATTAAAATAGTTTCTGTCTTGCACGGGTGTGACACCATAACCAAAGCTTTCAATATATTTCTTCCAATCTAATTGGTCAGCATCATCTGCTGCGCGCCATGCAATGTGGTGGACAGTTCCTACACCCATTCTTCCTTTTCCTGAGCTTGTTATCTTCACATCGACAATATTACCTATGTCGCTTTTTGATTGATATCTGACGAATGCTCCTTCTTCAGCCACTTTGGTTAAACCCATTGTTTCAATTAGCTCACCTGTTTTTCCACCATTGCTAGAATAAAGAACGGCCCCGGCGAAACCTTTAATCGCCACATCCGGAGTTATCCCATTAAATGTCCAAGTATTCTCGTCCCCAGCTTCTCTTTCAACAAGCTCTAAATGTAAGCCATGTGGATCATCGAAGCTTAGTACTTGTTCGCCAAAACGTACTTGTTTTTCAAAAGAAATGCCTTTACTCGTTAAGCGTTCCTCCCAAAATGGTAGGGCGCCAGATGGAACAGCATATGCAGTAATTCCCACTTGCCCGTCACCAATGATGCCCGGGTACGCATCTGCCCATGGGAAGAAAGTAATAATTGTACCTGGTTTACCTCCTTCATCACCGAAATAAAGATGATACGTTCCCGGGTCATCAAAGTTAACTGTTTTTTTAACAAGACGTAAACCTAAAATACCAGCATAAAAATCAACATTTTCCTGTGGGTGACCGACAATAGCTGTAATGTGATGAATTCCCATCGTTTGTTTTTCCATTTTGAACATCCTTCCATGTCCCTAACCTTCAAGTATCTCGAATTTGAGATATTAGGTGTGAGTTAGTTTATTTTGTGTTATTTTATGAAGAATATCAATTAATATTTGTTGTTCTTCTTCTGTTGTTTGTTGAAATAAGGTTGAAATCTGTTCTAATAAATATGGACTGATTAGATCCATTAATTCCTTCCCTGCATTTGTTATAGTTACAAAAACAACCCGGCGATCCTCTTTGCAATCACTTCTAGATAAATAGCCCTTTTCTTGCAAGCGGTCAATCACATATGTCATACTGCCGCTCGTTAACCAAACGCTTTTACTAATTTGCTGGACCGATTGTCTCCCCTTTTGATGCAGCACTTGGAGTACGGAATACTCTGTAAAGGTGAGCTTATATTTGTGTAACCAGTCTTTCATCTGATCTTGCATGTATCTGTTGGTTTGCATTAAGCAAGCGAATGAATCTAATGTCTTCTTATGAACCATTTTCATCGCCTCACTTTTTATCTTTAATTTAATTATCTTGAATATGAGATAATAATATCTCGAATTCAAACTAATGTCAATCCCATTTTCAACTTTTTTTCAATTTCTAACCATCGTGTTCATTCAATATAGGTAGAAAACTAAATAACTAATTCGATGTACTACCTTTTAGAATAGCTAGCAACCTTATCTTCTAGCAAAGGTTTCAATAGGTAAAGGGCGCCTACTCATATTGCTTGTGCACCATTTTCAAATGACCTTCTCTACATTTTAAGATCGAGTCTTTTACCTTGTGAAAACAGAGACATTTTTTCTTCACCCCGACTAGCCTAGACAAAAAACATATTTCGTTCCAATAAAATGAATATTGCTGACTTCTATTAAATACATACGATAATCTAAACGATTCGCTGACGATAGATAAATAGCATTAACAGCATTGTTTTTTCCTATCCGCATCTTCTCTTGCTAATATATTGTCTAGAACATGATGCAAGAACCTCTATTCGTAAGGAATTAATGATATCGTCTTTGTTGCAATTGCATTTATGTAAGATTCATTATGATCAACTGCAATCATCGTCGGCTGATACACCTTAATCGTCTCAACTAATTGCTGAATGACAAATATGTCTAAGTAATTGGTGACTTCATCCCATATAAATAAATTATTTTCCCCTAATAAAGCATGAGCTAAAAATACCCTCTTCTGTTCCCCAGCACTCCAATGCTGACTAGATGTATCAGTGAAACTGTGTCTATTTATGCCTAACTGATACAGTAAATGCCAAAAAGCTTGTTTTTCTTCTTTTGAAGTCAATTTTTGTGTATAAGACGCATAATCTACATCTTGCTCATTTTTTTGATTTAAAATGGATATCTGTCGCGGTAAATGAATGCGATACTCCCCTATTGTCTCTAAATGCTTTATCCCTAATATAAATTGGAGTAGTGTTGACTTCCCGACACCGTTACTCCCTTCAATAAATAAGCGATCATTAGGATACATATCGATGGAAATTGGTTGGAATAAGGGGGTTCCGTCTCTTAATATCGAAAAATCCCGGAAGTATAAAACTTGCTTTTCAGGTTGTTTCACAAGCATTTTCAATTGTGAGACCTTCTCCCGATTATCGATAAGTCCTTCTTTTTCAATAACCATTGCTTCTGTGCGTTTTTTTATTGCCTTCGCCCTTTTCATTTGTTTCGCGGCTAAACGTCTTTCCGACGCATCCTTTGTGCTGTTTTCTCGTTTCATTCCCCATTGGTTTACCTTACTAGACACTTCATTTAACCGTTTGATTTCTGACTTTAACTTACTATTTCTAGATTCAGCAAGCTGATCCGCATTCTCTTTCTCTCTTCGCCACACATCCACATTTCCCTTAATTAAGGTGAGCGACTGCTTTTCAATTGCTAACACATGATCGACGAATTGGTTTAAAAAGGATTCATCATGACTAATTACAATAAATCCTTCTTTCATCCTCAAATAATTCCCCACTATGTTACGACCCTCTTTATCAAGATTATTTGTCGGTTCATCAATTAAAGGAAAAGCATCCTCATTTAAGAATAGCTCTACAAGTAACACTCTCACTTGTTCCCCACCACTTAATTGATGGAACTTTCTTTGACTAATATGAGGTGGTAATCCGATGAGTGATAATTCATAATCAATTCTCCACCGGTCAACATTAGGATTTTCTTTAAGCAATAACTCTAATACTGTTAAATTCTCCTCTTGTAGTGGAAAGGCAGGGAAATATTTAAATGTCAGTGGCGTTTGAATCGTCCCTGTATATTGAAGTTTATTTGTTAAAATGTTCATAAATGTCGTTTTTCCACGACCATTTCGCCCTAGCAGCGCAAGCTTCCAATGCTCATCAATACTTACATTCACATCACTAAAAATCTTTTTATCCATTGAATGATACTGAAAAGACATATTTTTAATTAATATCGAATGGGTCAATGAAATACCTCCTTTTGATTAATTTAACACAAGTTATCTGAATTTTGTTAAATTTTATCTCTATTTCCACATGTTAGGAATAAATAGAATGGATCAAGAACATGTTCTTTTTACAATCTATTGGATAAAAAAACCGATTGCCCCATAGAGACAACCGGTAAAAATATTAAACTGCTTGGTGACTTTTCTTAAATTCCTCTTTAATAAAGAGAATACCTAATTCATGATGATCTGTTTTATAAAGTGCCCTTTGCACAAAGCGATTTTCATTATTGGTGTCAATGACTTCAAGTTTGCAATGAGCTGCATTTTTTTGCAATGCTTGATAAAATCCCTTTTCGTCATTCACTTGCAAACCATTCACTTTAAGAACAGTTTCTCCTACTTTTAACCCCATTTTGTCTGCTGGTGAATGAGGGACAACACCAATAATCATTAAACCATCATTCTTTTTAGCAAAGTAAAACGCTGCCTTTGCATCTACAGATCGTTGGCGATAATTTAACCACTCTCTCCCTACTATTGCTAGTAATGGTATCGCTAAGCTTACAATTGGATAAACAAATGCGCCACTGGCAATTAGGAGTAGCAATACACCAAAGAAGAATACTTTTTTTCCATAAGCTGCGACGGCTACAGCCGGAAATTTGCTTTGGATTTGTTGTTGAAAACCAATAGCGAAAGGAACAGCTACTAAAGCATAAGATTGATCTCCAATTGAAAATAATGGCCACCATGTTGAGTCCAAACTAATGGCGTCACCAGGTATTAGTAAAAACAGTGGTAAAAGCCACATTCTTTTTGCTTCATGCATACCCACAACCTGACCACGGCGACTCTTCATTAGTCTTGGAGACGTCCCTTTTGGACCATTGATGGTGATCATTATTCCTTCAGCAATCACAAGCAAGGCAATGATCATTGCTACAGCTGGCAATAGGTACTCTACGCCCTCTACTTGTGTTGAGATGAAGGCAGGCAGTGGCCAGTTCTGTTCTAATGCAAAGAAGGTAAGAATAAAACCAATACTTACCGTATAAGCCGGTGTCGCCCATCTTGCTTTTGGAGTCAGTATCAAGATAATTGTTGCAACAGTTGCAAAAACAAGTAACTCAATAGGAACAGTTAAACCAGCTAGTACGGTAATAAGGGAAAGAGAAACACCGAGAATGAGCCCTAAAGGCAATAATTGCTTCAGCTCAAAATAGGCATTTTCAGCACGGACTAAGAAATGCTGTCTTTCCCTGTTAACTCTTTGTATACCGTAATAAGCAGCTGCTAGAAATACTAAATAAAAGACCGGGTTTAGAAATAACCTTCCTAACCCCTTCAATAACTCTATTGCCCAAGCCTCAGCCAAGCTTCCCACCAACCTCTACCATTAATCTAATCTACTAATCTGACTATATTCTACCAAATATCCCTTTAAAAACATAGCCAACCCATTGTCTTCTTCCTACTTGTAAATACATTTTCTTATAATGACAAGGAATAGATGTCCGGTATTCAATATAGACAAATAGTGAGAGAAAATCTCTTTCCGATAGAATTTACTTTCAAATGGGAAAGGGGTTTCTTCTTTCGCGCAGTTTCCGAGTGGTTTCTCGTTTCTGTTTTTTAACTTGAAAACACACTAACGCTATTACCTGACAGTTACATCCCTTTTTATATTTGAGTAACTCGCAAAACCTTTTTTCCAAAAAGCGAAGATTTTCGCTTTCGTTCATCCACTGTATACAGGTACTTCTGTATATGCTCCCCTCCTCCTATTTTGCCATTTCCTCCGTAGCCTTTTTTATCAACCTCACATTAAAAGCCGAACAAACATTGAGTTTGTCCGGCGTTGATATATAGAGAGTAAGCGCTATTGGTTTGCCATAATACGCAAGCCTGTTTGTAATTGCATATCATTGTCCTGATTATTTCTTTGCTTAATGACTTCTTTTTCAAGAGATTCGGCTGTTTTTTCATCAATTTGTCCGTTTGCTGTTAGTCCGGCCGCATGTTGAAACGCTCTAACTGCTGTTGCAGTTGCAGCACTATAATAGCCATCCTCTCGACCAGGTGCATAACCTAAGCTTTTTAATATGAATTGCGCATTCCTCACTTGATCATTATTCATGTCCGTTTTTAACGTTTTCTCCACTTGGATGGGATGAGTCTCATACAGTTCAGATTGTTTTACTTCATAAGTAGGTGCGACACCTTTTTTATGAATCCAATTTCCGTCAGGTGTAAGCCATTTATATAAGGTCAATTTAATATTACTGCCATCCCCCATTGGAACAGGTTGTTGAACTGTTCCTTTACCAAATGTTTGTGTACCAATTAACGGATAATCACCAGCTTCTTTGAGGGCTGCTGCTAATATTTCTGAAGCAGATGCACTACCCTTATCAATAAGGACACCGATAGGGTACGATTTCTTCTCTTCTAAAGGAGAGAAATTCATCATTCTTTCACCGTTTCTTTGTTCTATCTGCACATATGGTTTATCCTTCGTAACCAACTCTTCCAATATTTCGTCAACTACTTTTAATAGTCCACCAGGGTTATTTCGTACATCAATTAACAAACTGTCCATTCCCTGTTCTTCTAGGTCCTTGAGAGCAATCTTAAATTCCTTAGCTGTATCTGTTGCAAAAGAAGTAATCTCAACATAGCCAACTTTTTCCTTGTCATGCATTATAACTTCAGAATTGACTGTAATATGAGGTATTTCTGCCCGGACAATTTCTATTTCTAACGGGTTTTGTAAACCTTCTCTCATAATGGTCAATTTGACTTTTGTCCCTTTTTTTCCTTTTATCTTTAAGGTCGCTTGCAATAAATTAAAACCTTCCACACTCTCATCATCAATCTTGATGATTTGGTCATTTGGTTTCAACCCAGCTTGCTCTGCTGGTGAATTTTTTACTGGGGATACAATAATGATCTTACCATCTACTAAACTAACCTCGGCTCCAATCCCTTCAAATGAAGAATCGAGTGTTTCACTAAATTGTTTTGCTGTACTTTCATCCATATAAACGGAATAATCATCGTTTAACGTGGAAAGCATCCCTTGAATCGCACCTTCTGTTAACTTATGTGCATCAACTTCTTCAACATAATTTTTGTAAATGAGCTGATAAGCAGCGTTCATTTTCTCCAAATCAGATGCAAGCTGTTGATTACCTCCCATTTCTTCTAACTGTTTTGTTTGCGATATATTTAACTTTAATTGAAAGCCTGCATAAGAACCTATCGCGCCCACAAGTAACGATATGACCATTAATATGACTACTTTCTTATTGCCCACTTAACCGCCGTCCCTTCTTTAAGCAACTGTGGCTCTTTCACCAATATATGAATGAATAGGACGAGTTATGATTGGGAAATTGTTTAACCACAAAGTAAGCGAAGAGAGCTCTGTTATATCCCACCTGTTCTTAAAAAAGGCAACACAAGTCTTTTAATATCCAAAAAAGTGAAAAATGACTCTTTTTCACCTCAGTTGAGGTATCAAAAGGGCCATTTTTATGCTAAAATTGTTTTATATATCGTACGATGGGTAAAAGAAAAAAGAGAAGCTTTAAAAGCTCCTCTCTTACAATGGTACAATTCCAACTGGGTTAATTGCGTTGGATTTCGATTGGTTCCAACCACCTTTATGCAATTCAAAGTGTAAATGTTGTCCTGTCGATTGTCCTGTGTTACCCATTAAACCAATTTGTTGACCTTGTGAAACCGTTTGACCATTACTTACAGATCTTGAGCCACTTCTCATATGTGCATAAACCGTTGTATACGTTTGTCCATTAATAGAATGTGCAATAAATACGACTTCACCATAGCTAGATGAATGGTAAGATTGAATGACCACACCATCAGCTGCCGCATAAATAGGCACTGTTCCTGCAGCTGCTAAATCAATTCCAGCATGATAAGAGCCCCATCTTTGTCCTAAACCTGAAGTTAATACACCTGCTGAAGGACGAATCCAATCTCCACTTGATGGAGGTGGTGTTTGTACTTGTTCTTGTCCACCACTAGATCCTGAAGAACTATCGGAACCACTGTTGCCGGAACTGCTAGTTGTGCCTGCATTTTGTTTTGCTGATTTGGCTGCTTCAGCTGCTTTTTTTGCTTCCGCCTGTCTTGCGAGTTCGGCTTGTCTCGCTTCTTCAGCTTTTCGTGCTGCTTCAGCTTGACGATCTTTTTCTGCCTGTATTGCTTTTGCAACAGCTTTCTCTTGTGCAGCTAATAATTCTTTTTCTTCTTCACCACTTATTTTTTCAGCGTGATGATGATCTTCTTCTTCTTTTAAAATTGTAATAAGATTAGCCTTCTCTTTTTTCTGGTTATCAAGATTTGCTTTCATTTTTTCTAATTCTTTACGCATACCTTCAAGCGAAGCTAAATCTTCTTTTACTTTTGCTTGTTTTTGTTCTAGTGATTTCTTATCTTCTTCTTGCTGTCTTACAATCTCTTGGTCAGCCTCAACAATTGTCGCTACTGCACCAACTCGTCCAATAAAATCACTGAAACTTTGTGCGCCAAGTAATACGTCTATGTAATTAACTGTTCCACCTGATTCTTGCATCGAACGTGCTCGGTCTTTTAAAAGTTCATTTCTTTGTTTAATACGTTCTTTTAAATCTTCTATTTCTTGTTCAAGCTTTTTAATTTCTGCTTTCTTTGCTTCAATCTCTTTGTTTTTCTCATCTATTTGCGCTTCTGCATCTGAGATTTCCTTCGTTAGTCTTTCTACAGCAGTCTTTGCATCCTCTTGTTCGCCTACTAATCTTTCAATCTCTTTTTGAGACTTATCAATCTGCGAATCAATATTAGATTGCTCTTTCTTAAGCTCTTCACTTTGACTTTCTAAATCCCCAAGCTTATCGGCAAAAGCATTCGTTGGCAATGTTGCCGTAACCGTTCCAACACTCATCATTGCGGCTAAAGATAATGTTACCATCTTTTTCTTCAATTTCATTTTCCCCTCTCGTATGTTTCTCCCCGTGGCAAATATGTATAAAGAGCTGAAGTCAGCATCTCATGCCAACCCAGCTCAAGCATCCTTATATTTTCAAAAACTTACGAACAGACATTAAACTTCCCCAAACGCCAATAATTGCGCCTAATAGTATGAGAATCGCACCTACTTGGTAAACAAATGGTGTTACCTCTAACAGTTGAATAAAATGGCCTTGAAGTTTTGGCGATACGTAATCATAAAAGTAATAATAAGCTGTACCTACAGCAGCGACTGGAATAATCGACCCGAGTAACCCTAGCCATAACCCTTCTAAAAAGAATGGCCAGCGTATAAAGGAATTTGTTGCCCCAACTAATCTCATAATCTCAATTTCGTGACGTCTTGAAACGATAGTGATTTTAATCGTGTTTGAGATTAAGAACATAGCGGTAAATAATAAACCAACAATTAAAATAATGCCTATATTACGGCCAAAGTTAATGGTAGAGAATAAATTCTCAACCGTTCCTTGTCCATAATTCACGTTAGCAGTGAATTCCATTTCATCGATTTCCTCAGCTAATGGAATCGTATCATTTGGTGTTTTTGCTTGCACAACGTAAACATCATTTAATGGGTTGTCCTGTTGGAAAAGCTTAAACGCTTCTCCCTCTTCACCTAAGCTACTAATTAAACTATCTAGTTCTTCATCTTTCCCAGAGAATGTCACAGAATCAACTTTCGGCATTGCTGCAATCTTCTCTTCTAATGCTGTGGCATCTTCTTCTGTTGCGGTTCGGTCAATATAAACTCGAATCTCAACATCACTTTCAATACTGCTAGCCATATGGTTAAGGTTCATCATAATGGCAAAGAATACACCAACAAGAATCAATGTAACTGTGACGGCACTTGCAGAAGCAAATGTCATCCAACCGTTACGACCTAAGCTTTTGAAACTTTCTCTTATATGCCTTAAAAAAGTATTAGATTTCATATCCGTAATCACCTCTTTGCTCATCACGGACAATTCTGCCACTCTCAATCGCAATGACACGATGCTTTATCGTATTAACGATCGTTTTGTTGTGGGTAGCCATGATAACCGTTGTACCTCTCGTGTTGATTTCCTCAAAGATATTCATGATTTCCCAAGATGTATCAGGGTCTAAGTTTCCTGTTGGTTCATCGGCAATAACCAACTTTGGCTGATTGACAATTGATCGAGCGATGGAAACACGCTGTTGCTCTCCACCTGAAAGCTCATCTGGAAACATGCGCACCTTATGCTTCAAACCAACTAAATCTAATGTTTCCATTACTTTTTTCTTTATATTTTTCGGATTCTCTTCAATAACTTCAAGTGTATACGCTACATTTTCATATACATTCAACTTCGGTAGCAGCTTAAAGTCCTGGAAGACAACTCCGATATTACGCCTAATGAGTGGAACTTTACTGTTCTTTAATGAACCCATATCTATGCCATTTAAAGTGATTGTACCGCTTGTTGGCTTTTCTTCTCGATACATCATTTTTATAAATGTAGATTTACCTGCACCACTTGGACCAACGATATAGACAAACTCACCTTGGTCAATCTTCACGTCAATGCCATTTGTTGCAGTAACACCATTTTTATATTTTTTATATACATTTTTCATTTCTAACATGTAGATCACCTTATATCCGGAGTTTATTTTTAGTAAAAATTGCGCAAGCCTAACCCAATTATTTTTTATAAAATAATCATCAGTTAAAGTGGGTTTCTTTTCCTTAGGCGGGGCAATTGCGGTGTGTGAATGATAAAGATGCATTTAATCGACATAAACTGACATCTTCTTCTAAAAACCATTGACTCGAGGGATCAAACAACATTTCTTACGTTTACTTCACCCATTATAACATCATATATTGTCAAAATAACGCATAAAATTATTACATTTTCTTTTCAACACAGTAATATTATAGGTAAATATGTCTACTTTTGAGGAATTATAATAGAATTATTTTCCAATATTAGATAATTAGACCTTTCTTTTGTCGCAATTTTCCGTTTAATATTATGTAAGCAGCTCTATAGTTGACTCGATATGCTAGTGACGTTTTCCCCCCCTAGGTTAATGTGAACATTTGTCGATTTTTCTTTATTTTTCCCAAAGAAAAACGCGCTGTGAGTGAGCGCGTTTTTTCTCTTTAATTACTTTTTAGCTGCAAGCCATTCAGCAACTGTATTCGCTTCTTCTTCATTCAAGAGTCCGCCAGGCATTGCACCTTTACCGTTGATAATAATGTCGTGAATTTCATCAGCAGAGTAGTTAGCACCGATTTTATCTAACGCAGGTCCAGCACCCCCTGAAAGATCTCCACCATGACAACTCATACAGTTATTGTCATACAGTTTTTGTGCATCTCCCGCATCCGCTGTTGACTCTTCACCACTCGTATTATCATCTGTTGCAGTGTCGTCACCTGCCTCATCATTGCCACCACATGCAGCGAGTGAAAAAACAAGAGCTGAGCCGAAAAGAATTGATAAAAGCTTTTTCTTCATTACATTTACCTCCCTTTATAGGAAAATTTACAGATTACAGTGAAATTATACCAATATTACGCCCGTTTAAAACCCTCTCCAAGTACCTCTGAAGCATCGCTAACAATGATAAAAGCAGATGGGTCAATTGATTGAACGAGTTGTTTCAATTTCGTGAACTCTGTCTGATCAACCACACACATTAAAACAGGACGTTCATGATCTGTATATCCACCGTATGCTGATAGTTTTGTCACACCTCTATCAATTTTATTCAAAATTCCATCACGAACTTCATCTTGACGGTTCGTAATAATGAGTGCCATTTTTTTCCTACCAAGGCCAACCTGAACGATATCAATGGTTTTACTCGTTACATATAGGCCGATTAATGCATATAAACCTTTTTCAATATCAAACACAAAAGCAGCTGCTATCACAATCAATCCATCAATCAGTGCCACACAAACACCGAGAGATAATCCGGTATATTTATGAATAATCTGAGCTGCTAAGTCAGTCCCACCTGTAGATGCCTTCCCGCGGAAAGTAATACCTAGACCCAAACCGACACCGATACAACCGAACAAAGAGGCAAGTAGCGGATCCATTGTCCAAGGCTCCAAGTCTTTTGTTAAGAAAACGACGAAAGGAAGGAATATGGTTCCTACTAATGTTTTAATACCGAATGATCCACCTAATAATATGACCCCAGCAATAAATAGGGGAATATTTAGTGCCCACTGCACATAAGCTGGCTCCCATCCTGTAATAGCCTTCAAAATTGTGCTAATCCCACTTACTCCCCCTGAGGCCACTTCATTTGGTAGTAAAAATAAGTTAAAACTGATAGCGACAAGTGCCGATCCAATCAATACGAATACGTATTCAACTAACTTTGAGTTCCCTGATACAGTCTTTCGCTTCTTTTTATTTACTTTTTGACTATTCATTTACGTAAAATGCCTCCTTAGTGCCAAGTCTAATATGATGTTCATTTGCTAAAGGACACGAGGCAATAAGAAATCGTCTCAATTACGAGTATATGCGCACAATTCAATCTTTTCATCACCTTTGTCTTTTCAGAGAGTGAGTATAGCATGGCTTTTATCCTATGTAAATGACATTCAACTACTGTGTTAAAGGGGTGAATAAACAAAGATATAAAATTTATTATGAGTTGTGGTGGGTGGGATTATGCGAGAAGACTATACGTTCTCTATTTAGATTTATTTTAGGGATGCATGTGGAGGGGTCTAAGTAGAGGCTTACTTTAAAGTGAGTTGCTTGGTCTCGGCTTGTTATGTTTTTGGTTTTATGTAGCCATGAATAGTGGGATAATTCGTTTAGAACCTCAACCCTTTTCCATTGTGGAATCTTCTTGAGTGGATGTGCTAATTGTTCTTCCTTAACATAGATGTGAAAACCTTTTACGTGATACGGGGTAGCTGTGCTTCCGCTTCTGATTTTCATTTTGAGTGACTTGCTATTCCAGTTTGTGAAGCTCTCAGCTTCGGTTTTCTTTCTGAGTGACTTGCTAATTCAGTTTGTGAAGCTCTCATTTTCGCTTCTCTTTCTGAGCGACTCACCGTTCCAGTTTGTGAAGCTCTCAGCTTCGGTTCTCTTTCTGAGTGACTCACAGTTCCAGTTTGTGAAGCTCTCATTTTTAGGGTTCCTGCTGAGTGACTCACAATTCCAGTTTGCTAAGCTCTCATTTTCGCTTCTCTTTCTGAGTGACTCTCAGTTCCAGTTTGTGAAGCTCTCAGCTTCGATTTTCTTTCTGAGTGACTCACAGTTCCAGTTTGCGAAGCTCTCATTTTCGCTTCTCTTTCTGAGCGACTTGCTATTCCAGTTTGCGAAGCTCTCATTTTCGGTTCTCTTTCTGAGCGACTTGCTAATTCAGTTTGCGAAGCTCTCATTTTCGGTTCTCTTTCTGAGCGACTTGCTATTCCAGTTTGTGAAGCTCTCAGCTTCCGTTCTCTTTCTGAGCGACTTGCAATTCCAGTTTGTGAAGCTCTCAGCATCGGTTTTCTTCCTGAGTGACTTGCTATTCCAGTTTGTGAAGCTCTCATTTTCGCTTCTCTTTCTGAGTGACTTGCTATTCCAGTTTGTGAAGCTCTCAGCTTCCGTTTTCTTTCTGAGTCACTTGCTATTCCAGTTTGTGAAGCTCTCATCTTCGGTTTTCTTCCTGAGTGACTTGCTATTCCAGTTTGTGAAGCTCTCATTTTCGGTTCTCTTTCTGAGCGACTCACAGTTCCAGTTTGCGAAGCTCTCATTTCCAATTTCCCTGCTGAGTGACTCACAATTCCAGTTTGCTAAGCTCTCATTTTCGCTTCTCTTTCTGAGTCACTTGCTATTCCAGTTTGTGAAGCTCTCAGCTTCCGTTTTCTTTCCGAGTGACTCACAGTTCCAGTTTGCTAAGCTCTCATTTCCAATTTTCCTGCTGAGTGACTCACAATTCCAGTTTGTGAAGCTCTCAGCTTCCGTTTTCTTTCTGAGTGACTTGCTATTCCAGTTTGTGAAGCTCTCATCTTTCGGTTCTCTTTCTGAGTGACTCACAATTCCAGTTTGCGAAGCTCTCAGCTTCCGTTTTCTTTCTGAGCGACTCACAGTTCCAGTTTGCTAAGCTCTCATTTCCAATTTTCCTGCTGAGTGACTCACAATTCCACTTTACGAAGCTCTCATCTCCCTTCTTCTTTCCAAGTGACTCCCAAACCCACTTCACATAGCGTTCATCCCCAACCTCAATTCTGACCCATTTACCAAACCTCGTTTCCGGCTTCAATTATCACCAATATAAGAAAAGCAACGTCCTCCATTGTGGACGCTGCTTTTTCTTCTTACTCACCTAAGCTCAATTTAGAACGTAGGTAAGCGTTGATGAAGATGTCTAGGTCTCCGTCCATGACGCCTTGTACATTGCCTGATTCGGTGTTTGTACGGTGGTCTTTGACCATAGAGTATGGGTGGAAGACGTAGGAACGAATTTGGCTTCCCCAACCAATTTCTTTTTGTTCTCCACGGATCTCTAGTAATTCTTGCTCTTGTTCTTCGATTTTCTTTTGGTAAAGTTTCGCTTTCAACATTTTCATTGCTTGTTCGCGGTTTTTAATTTGGGAACGTTCTGACTGGCATGTAACAACGACATTTGTCGGTAAATGCGTAATCCTTACCGCTGAATCCGTTGTATTGATATGCTGTCCACCTGCTCCACTGGCACGGTACGTATCAATTTTCAAATCCTCTGTCCGGATATCAATTTCAATTTCATCGTTGAATTCTGGCATTACTTCACAAGATACGAAGGAAGTATGGCGACGGCCAGAAGAATCAAATGGCGAAATACGTACGAGTCGATGAACGCCTTTCTCCGCTTTTAAATAGCCGTATGCATTATGTCCTTTAATAGACAATGTTACGCTCTTAATTCCCGCTTCGTCACCTGGCAGGTAATCTAATGTTTCTACTTTAAATCCTTTTTTCTCTGCCCAACGAGTGTACATACGTAATAACATCGAACCCCAGTCCTGAGACTCTGTACCACCAGCACCTGGATGAAGTTCTAAAATCGCGTTATTTTTATCGTATTCTTCACTTAAAAGCAATTGCAGCTCAAAATCAGCTAAACGCTTAGATAAAGCGACGATCTCCGTTTCAAGCTCTTCTTGAAGTTCTGCATCTGCTTCTTCTTTTACTAATTCATATGTTAATTCGAGATTCTCGAACGTCTCATTTAAATCATTGAACTCATTGACTTGTTCTTTTAATGCATTGGACTCATTGATCACTACTTGTGCGGCTTGTTGATCATCCCAAAAACTAGGATGAAGCATTTCGTTATCAAGTTCTGCAATACGTGCCTCTTTGTTTTCTAAGTCAAAGAGACCCCCTAAAGTCCGCTAAAATTTTAGCTGTTTTCTCTAACTCATGACGAATCTCTGCTAATTCCATCTTGGTCACCTCTACACATATTTTTAACCTTTATATTATATAACTTCTCCAGGCAAAGTGAAACACTTCGTGTAAAAAGCCGGCAGCGACCCTTATAAACAGGTTTTTGCCGGCTCTTATTCAGATATTGTTAACCTTTTGCACCACAGCAGTTTTTATATTTTTTTCCACTGCCGCAAATACATGGATCATTACGACCAACATCCATTTGTTTGACAACAGGCTTTTTCTTCTTCTGTTTACCGTCTTCACTTTCTTTCGGGTTGACAGCTTGGCCTTTTGCTACTTCTTGACGTTGAAGATTGTCACGAATTTCTGCTTTCATCACATATTTCGCTACATCTTCTTCAATAGCAGCAATCATCATTTCAAACATGTGGAAGCCTTCTTTTTGATATTCGCGCAGTGGATCAATTTGTCCATACGCGCGCAGGTGAATCCCTTGACGAAGTTGATCCATGGCATCAATATGATCAATCCATTTTGTATCAACAGCACGAAGCATAATCACTTTTTCGAATTCGCGCATTTGTTCACTTTGCATTTTTTCTTCTTTTTCATTATAGAAGGCAATGATTTTATCCCAAATATGATCGATTACTTCATCCGCTTCTTTTCTGCGAATATCTTCCACTGTAACTGTTCCTTCTGGAAGAAGATTTCCTTTAACGTAATCAATTAATCCTTCATAGTTCCATTCATCGTCACCATCTTCTTCTGTTTGTGAAGCAAAAGCATGGACGTTCCGTGTTAAGACGCTATGAACCATACGCTCGACAATTTCTCTTAAGTTCTCTGAATCAAGCACTTCATTTCTTTGTGTATAAATAATCTCACGTTGCTGACGCAACACATCATCATATGAAAGCAATTGTTTACGGGCATCGAAGTTATTTCCTTCTACTCGTTTTTGTGCAGATTCAACTGCACGTGAAACCATTTTACTTTGAATCGGTTGCGAATCATCCATGCCGAGCTTCGACATCATGTTTTTCATATTATCCGAACCAAAACGACGCATTAATTCATCTTCCATTGATAAATAGAACTGGGTAACACCAGGATCACCTTGACGACCAGAACGACCACGGAGCTGGTTATCAATTCGACGACTTTCATGTCGCTCTGTACCGATAACAGCTAATCCGCCGACTTCTTTGACACCTTCACCAAGTTTGATATCCGTACCACGACCAGCCATATTTGTAGCAATCGTAACGGCGCCAGACTTACCAGCATCTAAAATAATATCTGCTTCACGGCCATGGTTTTTCGCATTCAAGACATTATGCGGAATCCCTTTTTTCGTTAGGTATTTTGAGATAATTTCAGACGTTTCAATGGCAACTGTACCAACAAGGACTGGTTGCCCATTTTTATGGCGTTCTGCTATGTCTTCCACTAAAGCACGATATTTTCCATCCACCGTTGCATAAATTAAATCAGATCGATCATCACGTGCAACAGGACGGTTTGTCGGAATTGCAATGACATTCATATTGTAAATGTTACGGAATTCCTCTTCTTCTGTTTTTGCTGTACCTGTCATACCTGATAATTTTTCATACATACGGAAATAGTTCTGGAATGTAATGGAAGCAAGGGTCATACTTTCATTCTGAATTTCTAAGCCTTCCTTCGCTTCAATTGATTGGTGAAGACCATCACTATAACGACGACCTTTCATAAGACGGCCAGTGAATTGGTCGACAATCACAATTTCGCCTTCTTGTACAACGTAGTCCACATCTTTATGCATACTTGTGTGTGCCTTTAGCGCTTGCGTAATATGGTGATTCAAAGAAACATGAGAAACATCAAACAAATTTTCAATGCCAAAAGCTTTCTCGGCCTTTGTCATCCCTTCTTCCGTTAATTGCACACCTTTTGTTTTTTCATCATAAGTGAAGTCTTCCTCTACCTTTAAGCGGCTAACAAAGGCATTCGCTTGTAAATAAAGTTTCGTTGATTTTTGTGCGGATCCAGAAATAATCAACGGTGTACGCGCTTCATCAATTAAAATCGAGTCAACCTCATCAATAACTGCAAAATTTAACGGCCGTTGCACTTTTTGCTCTTTATAAAGCACCATATTGTCTCGTAAATAATCAAATCCTAATTCATTGTTTGTACTATAAGTAATATCAGCTGCATAGGCTGCTTGTTTTTCCTCTTTAGACATACCATTTAAGTTCAAACCGACAGTTAGTCCAAGGAAATCATATAGTTGTCCCATTTCAGTAGCATCACGAGTCACTAAGTATTCATTGACTGTTACAACATGTACACCTTTTCCTGAAATCGCATTTAAATAAACCGGCATCGTCGAAGTTAAAGTTTTACCTTCACCGGTTTTCATTTCAGATATATTGCCATCATGAAGTGCTGCCCCACCCATTAACTGTACGGGATAAGGATATAAGCCAAACACACGTCTTGACGCTTCTCTTACCACAGCAAATGTTTCTACTAGTAAATCATCAAGCGATTCACCTTTTTGATGACGCTCTTTGAACTCACCCGTTTTCGCTTTTAACTGTTCATCACTCAGCGCTTCCATCTTCGAAGCTAATGCTTCTATTTGTTCCGCCGTTTTCGTTAGGCGTTTTAATTCACGTTTATTCACATCAAAAACCTTATTTAAAATCCCAAGCATACAAACGCTCCTTTATCTATTGGAGATGTCTATTTAAAAAGTCTTCCTGAAACAATGATATATGGTATTAATGATACCACTTCGCATGGGTAGAGACAACTTTTGTCAGGTGTGAAGGAGTAATTTTGTCATTTAGGGCGGCGAAATAATAAAGAAAGAAGCTAGATTCATTCCTAGCTTCTTTCCCATTTAATTATCTTGCTTTGTTTTATTAAAAATATCGTCAATAAATGCAGCTACTTGGCTCTGAATATCCCTGTAGTAAGTAGATACTCGGCCAGCTGTTAGCCCGTATTTTTCCCCAAGCTCTTTTTGTGTCATACTTGATTCGACACCTGACTGTTCATAAACAAAATAACGTAGGGCAGCAATATAATTTTCTGCTTTTTGAATACGTTTATTCGTTTGTTTAATGTATTCTACCCACACACCTACACCGAAATTAATGACCCATTGCGGTTCTCCCGCTACAGTCATATCTTTTTCAAATTGCTCTGCCACTTGTTTAGCCCCTTCGGTTGGCCATTCATAAGCATCCATATCTACACTTGCAGCTGCCTCTGGAAGGCGATGCATGAGCTCCAAGAAATGATCTTCGAGATATTGGATAGCATGATTATTTCCAATTGCTGCAAAATCATCTTTTAGATAACCCTCATAATCTGCTGCTTTTCCTTCTGATACTTCGAATAAGCAAGGAAAAGCGGT
This sequence comes from Cytobacillus kochii, assembly GCF_044790165.1. NCBI lineage: Bacteria > Bacillati > Bacillota > Bacilli > Caryophanales > Bacillaceae > Cytobacillus > Cytobacillus kochii. Next base: position 3,979,438 of record NZ_CP085254.1, read on the forward strand.
ATATTTGTCCTCATATGGGAATAATACACCGAAAGCAAACCAACCTTCAGAAAAATCATTCATTGCTTCATCTAATACGACTGTATACGATTCATTTGTCAGTGTATCTACAAAATGTAAGTCTCTATCATCAAGTCCAATCACTTTCCCAGCTACCGGGATCGCCACTTTCCAAGATTGTAGAATTTCTTGTAATCTTGGTCTTAAGACAGCTGATTCTTTATGTTCAATAAACTTATGAAGAATCGTTTCACCGTCTTCAACCGTTTTAAACGGAATATACCAGAAAGGCATCATAAATTCGAAAAATTCCGCGTCATCTTTATCGGTATCTTCCAGTTTTTCCATTAATTGTTGATACTCACTTCTAATGGCATTACCATATCTTTGATACGCAAAAATACGTAATTCTTTTTGTAACTCGCTCACTTCATTATCAATGAGTTCTGTAATAGTAATTGTTTCCTTTTTCGCACAGCATTTTTTGTATTTTTTTCCACTGCCACAAGGACAAGGGTCATTTCGATTAATTTTCACAGCTGTTTGCATATTTCATTCTCCTCTCATCACCTAGGAACAGCTTGTTCTATTATATATGATTAGTTATCTACTTTCGTTGATCGCGGATATTCCAACTCAACTAAAAGCCGACTCACAATAAGTGCCCCCGGCTAACCTACAAAATTATCGCTATTCTATACTAACATTAATCTAGGGCTAAGGTCATTTAATAGAAAATTATAAAAGATGGAATGATTCAGTATAATTAAACTGATAGAGTAAAGGATATCTTCTAAAGAGTAGGGGTAATGAAACATAAACAGCATTTAGATTGTCAATAATCGTCTCAACAGGTATGATGAGGGAAATAACAGACAACAATCGGAAAGGAAGAGGAAGATGAAGAAATTCTTTAAACGTGTTGGGTTTGTCCTAACCTTCTGGAGATTCATTCCTTTTTTCTTTGAATACTTAGCAGCTAAAGATATTCCTTTATGGAAGAAACTACTTCCTGTAGGCGTATCGATTGCCTATATCCTCATTCCAATAGATCTCATTCCAGACTTTCTTTATATCATCGGTATCACAGATGATGTACTCTTCACAACCTTTATCCTTCAAAGCATGGTTAAATATGCACCGGACCGGTTGAAACTGAAGTACTCGAAGCTCTTGGATGACAACCAGAAGCCCGTGAAGAAATAAAATAAATGCTTATATATGGATTGCCCTCTGTTCTTGTTGAGGGCTTTTTTGCGTTTAATTAAGACAATGAATCAATGTTGGTTATGTTACTTTTTGGAAGCTATTGAAGCAAGAATTTTATTTACTCAAGGCTGTCCGTAAGTGAAGTGAAGTCGAAGTGACTTTTGAAAGGATATTCCTTACGTAATCTCCCAGTTCGTATACCTGATATGAAGGGGAATCTAAAGAAACTTATGCCTGTTGGTTTTCACAGGCAGATGAAGGCTATAGTAGAGGGTACTTATTAACACTATTTTCGGATTATCTAAAGTATGAAGTTAAGAGAGAGCTTAAATGCTTCTCTTTTTTTGACGAAATAAGAAGGTGTAAATCTGTTTTAGTAGAAATATAGAAATAAAGTTTGATACAAGGTATCAAATAAATATTCTGTGGTCAAAAAATGAGACGATGAGGTGCTAAAAATGATTGTAGCAGTAAACCCTTATGTAGTAACAAATGGAAATGGAAAAGAAGCAGTGCAATTTTATGTTGATGTCTTTAACGCAGAGCTTATTTCGTTACAAACATTTGGAGAGATGCCAGAGGATCCGGATCACCCACTTCCAAGTGAAGCACAGGACCGTGTATTGAATGCTCAATTTAAAGTAGGCAATACCACTATGATGCTTTCCGATAATTTTCCTGGAGCTCCTTATACGATTGGAAATCAAGTAACCATTGCCATTCAAATCGATTCAGTGGATTCATCAAAACAAATATTTGAGAAATTGTCTAAAGAGGGGAAAGTTACAATGCCTCTACAAGAAACGTTTTGGAGCCCATCATATGGACAAGTAACTGATAAATATGGAGTAGAGTGGCAAGTTTCAGCTCTTCCGCAAGACGAATGAAAGTTTTAAATCAGCCCTTTCTTCTACTTTAGAAGGGGCTTTTGTTTATTCAGCTTTTTGGTCATGTATCCTAAAATAAGCGATATTTATTAAAGGTTGTGAGCGATACAACAAACGTCGAAATTTTACTGTGAGGCACAAATAAAAGAAGCACCAGAAAAAATCGATTCCTAGGACTCGGCAAATGAATGATTCCCTGTGACCCCTACAAAACTTAAAAAAGCGCAATCTCCTAACTGGAATTGCGCATACCTGTTATAAAACCACTGGTTCTCTTCTATTATTACTTACCTTCATTTCTGCTAAAAGATTTTCTACCAAATTAACATCTCTCACTCTTTCCCCACTCTTATCAAATACCAAGACATCTTCTTTTGAAAATGCGATTTGGGTTTCTTTAGTAGGTGTTTGCCACGTGGACTCACCTTTTACAAAAACTTTCCCCCAATCCGTTGTAAGACAATAGATAGATTCTCCACCTAAATGTTCAGTAGAAACAACGGCACCTGTTAATACATAATCAGCATTCACATTAAGGTCATCTTCCTTCATACTCATATTTTCTGGTCGAATACCGATGGAATAATCACCATAAGACAATATATTTGTAGGGGGTGAGCCAATAAATTGTGCTACGAATAGATTGGCTGGATTTGTATAGATTTCCTTCGGTGTCCCTTTTTGCATGATATGACCATTATTCATAATAATGATATATGACCCCATTGACATCGCTTCAATTTGGTCATGTGTGACATAAAGGAAGGTAGTTTGTAATTCTTTTTGTAATTCAATAAGTTCTTGTCTCATTTGATTTCTCAGTTTTGCATCCAAGTTGGACAAAGGCTCGTCCATTAGAAACGCGTGCGGCCTTTTAACAATAGCCCTCGCTAACGCCACCCTTTGCCTTTGCCCCCCTGATAACTCACCTGGACGCTTATTAGCGTGTTCTGTTAACTCCACCATCTCAATCACTTTATTTACCATGATTAGACGTTTGTTTTTCTCTATTTTTTTTATTTTTAATCCGTATTCAATGTTCTTAAATACTGTCATATGCGGGTACAATGCATAATTTTGAAAAACCATGCCGATATCACGGTCTTTAGGCTCGCTATAGGTAATATCTTGGTCATTAATAAAAATAGACCCACTTGTCGGTTCTTCTAAACCAGCAATCATACGCAATAGCGTTGACTTACCGCATCCTGAGGGACCTAGTAAAATGGCAAAGGATCCATCTGGTATATCAACATCGATTCCTTTTAGTATTTCTTTTTGACCGAAAGATTTCTTCATTTGTTCAACTTTGATACTCCCCATAATTTACGCCCCCAGCTTATTTATTTGATGCCAAATCGAACAAAAGAGTCAACGATATGTTTTTGTAAAAATAAATAGATAAGTAGTATCGGTATACATGAGATAGTTGTAGCTGCCATTAGTGATCCCCACATATTCACATCGGAATTGACAAAAGACTTCAAGCCAATTTGAATGGGTGCATTCTCCATTTCTTTCGTCACTAACATTGGCCATAAATACTCATTCCAAGCATTAATAAAAAGAATGATACCCAATGATATGACGGTCGAACGAATATTTGGTAGGATAATTCTTAATAAAATACCGAGGTCAGACTCTCCATCTAACCTTGCCGCATCAATTAGTGCTGTAGGAAATGACTTAAAACTTTGATAGATTGATAAAATGGCAAAGGTCGATGCAGCGAATGGTAAGACAATACCTAATGGATTTTCATTTAAGCCTATTTGATTAATCAATACATAGTTTGGAATCATTACCGCTTGAAAAGGAATCAGCCAAGTTAAGCTAAGTAATGTAAAAATTAAAAGTTTCCCTTTAAAATTCCATCGGACTAATGCATACCCCGCTAATAAACTGGTTGACAACTGCAAAATCGTCATTAAAGTAGCAACTACAAATGAGTTAAATAACATTTGTATGATAGGCATTTCTGCGAATGCATATAGATAATTTTGCCATGTTGGTGCCTGTGGTATAAAAGAACTTGTGAAAATTTCAGATTCATTTTTAAATGAAGAGATAATCATCCAATATAGTGGGAAAATAGCGATGATACTCATCATTATTAATAGAAAATGCTGAAGTACCGTTACTGATTTTATCCGTTTCATCACTTTTACTCCCTTAATTATCATAGAATGCAAATTTTTTCGTTAACACATTTAAACCGATAGCAATGATCGCAAATACAATAAAAAATAACGTCGCGGCTGCTGAACTTAATCCTGCATTTAAGTTACTGAATCCATATTTATACATCTCATAATAAATATTCGTTGACGTACCGAACGGACCGCCTGCTGTTAAAATATCAATATAAGCGAAGGTAAATTGACTAGAAAATAGAATACTCATTGTGAGCATAAACAATATTGTTGGTGACAATAAAGGAATAGTGATCGTCATTAATTGCTTCCATTTCGTCGCACCATCTAAAGCTGCTGCTTCGAAATAATCTCTGTTAATATTGGTCAATGCTGCAGAGAAAATAATCGTACTAAATCCAATCAAGCCCCATCCTGTCATCAAAAGAATGAGCCATTTCGCATAGACTGGATCAGTAAAGAAAGAGATGTTTGCATCGGTGATTCCAAGTTTTTGTAATGTAATATTGACTAATCCATTGGCAGGATGAAAGAGCCATCTCCAGATTGCCCCTACAGTTACTGGTGCCAATATCATTGGGATGAAAAACATTGCCCGATACACATTTTTCACTCTGCCATTTAACCCATTTGTTGCTACAGCTAAAAGCATTGGAATGATGATAGAGAAAGGTAGTATACCCACTGTATAAAAAACTGTATTTTCAATAGATTGAACGAAGTCCTTAGTTTGGAACAAGCGAATAAAATTATCTAACCCTACTGCAATAGGTTCTGTGCCTGGGACCATACTCCACTTTTGAAAGGCTAAAACAAAAGTAGATAGTAACGGTTTATACATCCAAACCCCTAATAAAAGAATAGCAGGTAGTAAAAATAAATAAGGTTTCCATTTTATAAGTGAACGAGCAACACGTCTGTTTTTCTGCTCGTTCACTTTTTTTCCTTGCTCTGATACGATTATGCTTTTTACCTCACTCATAAGATTCCCTTCTCTCATGAACACCTATTGTATTAATTGGTTAATTTCTTCTTCTGCTGCTTTTAAAGTTTTTTCTACATCTGCATCCGTTGAAACCGATTGAACAATCGCATCTCTAAATATATTGGACATTTCAGTTGCATATTCCGCTGGCCAAATTACTGCTGGTTGGATGTTTTTCAATTGCTCCAAGTTGATTTTATATAATGGATTTTCGTCAATAAATCCTTTTAAATAATTGGGATCATCAGCTAACTCTGTTCTGAGCGGTAAATACCCTACCTCAGAAGTTATGATTGTATAGCCTTCATTGCCAGTAACATATTTAATAAACTCCCAAACCGCTGCCTTTTTCACATCATTATCTGGTCTAACAGCTAAAACACTGCCAGAGTTCACTGGTACAGACGGATTGTTTCCGAATGATGGTAAACCAGCGCCGTAAAGTTCCCAGCCACCCGCTTCGGAAGCGTTTTTAAATCCGCTATGCAATGCAGTAGAAGTAATGTACATTCCTAGATTACCAGCCATAAATTGCTCGGGTAACTCCGTATCACTCCCAACTGCATGGGCACCGTTTTGATAGAGATCCTTCCACATTTCAATCGCTTCAATACTTTCTTGATTTGCGAATTGCGCTTCCTTACGATCATCAGAAAGTACTTTGCCTCCATTACTTAATATCACACCTTCAGTTGTCCAACCATTATCCGGTGCTAACGCAAAGCCATCTTTGCCTGTCTCTTCATTTATTTTAAGTGAATATTCCTTAATCTCTTCCCACGTTTGTGGTGGTTTGGTTGGATCTAAGCCCGCTTCTTCGAATAATTTTCCATTCATAAAAACAATCGGTGTGCTAAATGTAAATGCCAACCCATATGTCTTTCCATCTATTTTTCCTAAACTCAATGCATTGTCTGAAATGCCACTGAGATGATTGTTTAATTCTTCTGCTGGAAACACATCTTCATAAGCTTGGAATCCGAGAGTTTCTCTTGAATTATCTAATGTTGAAAAAGTATGTTGAACAATATCAACCGCTTTTCCAGCCGCAATATCTGCCTTAAACTGTTGATAAGAGGCATCAGCAACCCCTTCAACAATGACACCCTTTTCTTTTCCAATTGTGTCATTGAACTCATTAATTAGATGTTCCATACCCTCTTTCATTGTTGGAGCAGCTAAACTATAAGAATAAAAAGTTATCTTTGTAGGGTTCTCAGGATCTAATTCTCCCATTTCCTGTGAGACGGTTGAAGCGTCAGAAGAGCTACAAGCACTTAACACTGCAGCGATACCTAACAATAGAGTGAGCATAATCGATAGCCTCTTACTTTTTAATATAACCATTTACCCCTCCCCCTTCACTTAAGAATGCTGAAGCATCTGCTTCAATTCTACTGATAAAAATGTATCAAACTTATCTGGGTACCTAACATGTTCTACACTTGCACCATTTTCGCCTAATGTACATATGCTATAGCCCGTACGATTATTAAACGAAGCTAATTCTTGACCAATTTCCATACTAAAAGAAGTTCCTCCCGCAGTAGATAATAGAATATTTTCATAGGTAGTTACTTTATTCTGATGAGTATGACCACTAAGAACTAGTTTGACATCGGTATTTTTTATAATAGCCAATACCTCTGCTGAATTCGATAAGCTATGACCATCGACCACCTGTCCAGCTTCCAATGGATGATGGACAACAACAATCGAACCATTAGGGGCAGGCTGAGCTAATGTCTCCTTTAACCATTGTAGTTGTTCCTCACTCACTACACCTTTTCCACTATGATCATAGCTAGAATCTAGTACGATTAGGCGATAGCCTTGAATAATTGCTTCGTAAAATAAGTCCCGCTTCTCTCCTTTTACGTTGCCTATACCTTCCCAGTAAGCTTCTGTCACATCATGATTCCCTAAAGCTAAATAATAAGGAATATCTATGATATGATCTTCTAGTAATTTAGCTAAAAAAGCATAATCTTCAACTGTCCCTTCGTGAACAAGGTCCCCACTAATTAAAATGAAATCTGGCGCTTTTTCATCTTGTGTGATTGCTTGTAATATTCCTTTCAACGTTTCAGTTGGATTATTGTCAACACCTGTTAATGTTTCAATTAAACTGCCTTTGTATTCTCTTAAAATATGTGTATCCGATAAATGAGCAAACCTTAATTTCTCCATGTTCATATCCCCTTTAGAAAATTACTCTTGCAAGCAAAAATCTTTTATTTTTTTCCTTATTTCATTTGTTATTCCAAACTCTAGATACAAATAAGTATCAAAATCGCCATATATTTCTTCTATAGCAGATTTAGTTGCAAGTAAGTATTCTTCCTGTAATAAAAAAGCTGCTTTTAATTGCAATACCTCCTCTTCCACAAGTGCTGCTTCTGCCTGCAGAAACATTTGCTCATGAAAGGTGGCTAAAGCAACATTAGAATAAAGGTAATCTTCCATCACAGTTGAAAATGGCACACCGAGTGTAAGTAAAATAATCATGGCGCCTATACCTGTTCGATCTCTTCCTCCAGCACAATGATGGATTAGCGGCAAGTTTTTCTCTGGTTCCTTTAATAAATTCATCAAAGCTTGGTAAGAAGCATTTCGAACCGGAAAAGTAGAATAGAGTGTTAAAAATGTTTCTTTAGTATAGTGTTTGAATACATCTTCTTTTTTCTTTACTTTCGATACTTGCTCGGCGATATTATCCTCAGCGATTACCGGTACGCGTAAAAGCTTGGCACTACCAATTTCCGGATCAGGTTTTTCATTTGCTTCATCTTCTCTACGATAGTCAAATATATATTTAATCTTTTGTTTAGACAGTTGAGCAATATCATCTGTCGTTAATCCACTTAAATCTCCCGCTCTATATAAGATGCCTCTTCGTACTTTTCGACCATCTACGGTAACGAGCCCTCCCATATCACGAAAATTCAGAGCCCCTTTTAGGGGAACAGTTTGAGAATAAAGTCCTGTTGTTGTCATTGATTCACCTCATACTTTTCCAAATCACTGACACCATCTAGTTCGATAACTTGAAAACCAACTTCGCCATTTTTTACTGTTACTAAAAGAATATGATCGATCGATCCTACACTATCACCGTGCCAACATGCACCCGTACGACCCATTTGAATATAATTTCTGTTATTTTTTTTCATTACTTCCAATTGATGAAGGTGTCCTGCAAACATCGTATACATTCTTGATTCAAGCATATTTTCAAATTGGCTGAACTTAGGATCCTTCGTTTTCCATGCTGGCTTATGCATAAATACAAAAGTATGTTTCACATCATTATTTTCATGTAACACTTCAGCAAAAAACTGTAATTGCTCATCTGAAATATGAGGTAAGTTCCCCTTCTCAATATCTTCCTCCGAAGCCCCTTCAGTCATTTGTCCGAAGAATTCTTCAATGTACCCTCTTGCTTTTGCTGGATTTTCAACTACTTGATTGGTAATATCTCTAAAACTCTTTACAAATGATTCAGGCATACCTAAAGGATCTTCCTCTGTATTCATCACTAGAAATAAATAATCATTTAATCGAAAAGCGTAATACTCAAAACCTTTTCGCTCACGCCAAACTTTAACCATAGTGTCATTTCCATAGTCATGGTTACCAACTGTTAAATAAAATGGAATGTCTACATCTTTAATTAACTGATCAATATAGTCCCACTCTCCATGGGCCGCTTCCTCTTGATCCCAATAACCTTCAATGAAATCACCTACCGAAAGGACAAAATCAGGATTAAGGCCTTTTACTACCTGCAAACCTTTCTCAAAAATGCCTGGTGTTGTAATCCCACAGCGATCACCAACAACTGCAAACGAAAAATCATTTTCAAGGTGAGTGGACATGTTTCCAAACCAAGGTCTCTTACCATTCTTAGAAAAATCTTCTTTAAAATAATGTTGCGTCCCAAGCTTTTTTTGATCTATAACATGCATCCATTTGTCCTCCTTTATTTAAATACAACTGAAGTATACAACTAGCATGTTAATAAGATGTTAATCTCACATGAATCATTTTATGAGTTTGGTGAAATTTTTAAATTTAGTGTAAATTCAAAGGTTACAAGATGTATTCTTAGAAAATCATCGCTATAATTGTATAATCATAGGATGTTCAATTAATGGATTTAGACAGAGAGGAATTACGACAATGACAAAATCTTTAATAGATACCGCTTATCACACCATTCGAACGAAAATTCTTACTTGTGAATACCTACCGGGAAGCTTACTATCCATATATAAATTATCAGAGGAATTAGCTATGAGTCGCACACCCATCTCTAATGCGATGGCTAAACTTGAACTAGAAGGGTTAGTGATCTCCTTAAAAAATAGAGGCGTGATGGTGAAGGAAGTATCATCTAAAGAGATACTAGATATGTTCGAAGTCATTTTCACCCATCAAATGTATGCGCTTGAAAAGGTAGAAACAAATCCGCTTTATTCATTTAATTTATCACTTTTAAATGAACATTTAGAGCAACAACTACTAGATAAAGAGAACGATCGTTATTTCTCTTATGCGACTCACTCATTACAATTCATAAGACAAATCATAGCTGCTGGACAAAACCAAATCATGCTTCAAATTATGGATCAGCATATGGACAAAATCATCATTGGTTCTATGGCCAATTACTTGCTTTACCCAGAAAAACGGATCTTTTCTGGTGCTCATTATAATGAAGCACTTTACCTATCCATTGAGGCAAAGGAGTACGAACAAACAAAAGAACTACTAAAAGAATGGCGAGCACAAATAAGGGAACGCATCTTAATAATGGGAGCGATATGAATACTTGCACGACTTACGTAGGGAAGACATATTAATGTTCTGCTACTATTTATCTTCTGTAGCATCAACTTCTCTTCGCACATGAAAAAAGCAGGTAGTGCCATAGCACCTACCTGCTTCCTTTTTATATTATTGCGCTTCGATGAGTCCGTAGCGTCCATCTTTTCGTTTGTATACGACGTTGGTTAAGCTTGTGGCTGCGTTGGTGAAGACGAAGAAGCTATGGCCGAGCATGTTCATTTGTAAAATGGCCTCTTCACTGTCCATTGGCTTAAGGTCAAAATGCTTTTGGCGAACGACCTCTAAGTCATTGTCTTCTTCTGGGTGTTCTTCAGGCTCCTCAAAAGTAGCGAATAATTCGTTAATGCCGCCTTTTTCGCGGAATTTACGATTGACTTTCGTTTTATGTTTACGAATCTGTCTCTCCAACTTGTCGTTGATTAAGTCGATGGCTGCATACATATCAGCATGAGCCTCTTCTGCTCGAAGTACAAGATTCGTCATCGGAATCGTTACTTCAACTTTTGACGTTTTATCATTATTGGTTTTCAGGTTTACGTTTACATTTACATTAGGAGTTTCAGTAAAATATCTTTCCAACTTCATAATTTTCTTCTCGACGTAGTCTCTGATTGCTGGAGTTACCTCAATGTTTTCACCCCGAATGTTAAAATTCATAAGTGAACTCCTCCTTCTCTTTATAAGAGTCATAAGGATGATTTAGCCTGTCCTTCTTCAGCTAATCCTTATAAGCTAGTCTTTAAATAAGACTATACTCTATATTTCTATGTTACCCGTAAAAAGTCCTGCTAAAACCTTTTTAACGGTATTAAGAAAATAAATAAGGTTGCAATTCATAGTCTATCATTCGGTGCCAAGCTGCAAACAAAGGGAAAAATTGCTCACGTAATATTTCTTGTTTTTCTGGCGCGTTACCGATGGTTTGCTCCAGTCGATCAGCTTGTTCCTGCACCTTTTCAAACACATGCATAATATGAACCATTTCACTGTTTTCCTTAAACAAATGCAGTAATTGCTCGTTCACTGCTTTGATTTGTGGAAAAGAATCAATCACCTCAAAAAGAAGCGCATCACCATCATCTTTATCTAAATCTGTAAAGCTATCTACAATATAGGTAAAGCTTTCTTCTAGTGTATTTAACACAGAACAATACTCTCTTAGGAGAATATACTGCTCCTCCTTCAACTTCATCACCTAATTTCGTTTATCATAAAAAACACCATCGCTCATCCCAACAGCTTCATACGGATTCGCATATTGCTTACTCTTTACTTTCTGCACCTTCAATCTTTTGATATCATCCTTAATGATTTGCTGGTGCTGATCTAATAATTGTTTAATCGCACGATCCTGCTTCAATAGCACGTCTTTCATCTTCTGAGCTTCTGTTGACTGAAAATCAACTTGTTTCATTAAAATAAATCGTTGATCAAGCAAATCATCCGTCTTCTTTATGTAAGCTTCTCGTTCATGTTCAGGTAAGCCTTGGTTTAAATGAAGTAATAACTCACGCGTACAAACGATCAAATCAGTTGTCGCTGTCATGATTGTTCACTGCCAACCATTTGAGGTTTTTTCTGCGCTAACATCATTTCTTTCCATGTATTACGAAGATCCATAATCATTGATTCCGCTTCTGTTAAAGCTGTGAGATCATTGCGTGTATTGGCGTCAACTAAGGTTCTCAACACATAATCATAGATTCGTAGCAAATCACTAGATAATTCAACCTCTTGATTGAGTGTCACCATAAATTCTTGTATGATATTTTGCGCCTTCTGCATATTTTCATTGCGCTTCGCAACTTCCCCTTGCTCCATTGCTTGCTTGGCAATGCTAATAAACTTTAAACAACCGTTGTAAAGCATCATCGTTAGTTCTGCCGGTGTGGCTGTATTAATAGAAGTTTGTTGATATTTTTGGTACGGGTTGGTTGTCATCTTTTCACTCCTTATTGCGAGCTATAACCGAATTGTGTGAGCATATAATTCATTTGCTCATTCATTTTTTGCATTTGTGTCTCCATCGCTGCAAATTGTGACCAATACCTTTGCTCTTTATCTGCTAATTTCGATTCTAGTTCAGTTATACGATTATTGATATCATCTAAATTTTTTCCAATTGTAAATTGACTATTTGTCTTCATGCCATTTCCGGCTTTTAAGGTAATCGCATCGATTGATTGTGTAACGGTATCTCGCAATCGTCTAGAAATCCCTTGTTCACCAAGTGTATCGCCATCTGCTGCGAACAAATTAAATACACCTTCTGCATCATTTTCCAATGCTTCCTTCAGCTTATCTTCATTGATTTCGAGCTTACCACCTTCTAAATAATTTTTCGTTGTGGTAATACCAATAGCTGACAGCTGGTTATATTCACTCGTAGCACCTTCTAGCGGTGTATAAAAGTTCATACGCATATTGCTTAGTAAACTACTTAATTGTTGATCTGAACGAAGTAAACCGCTTTTCGCTTTTTCTTCCCAAAGCTCAATATCTTTTTCAGACATCGCCTCACGCTGCTCACTTGTTAACGGTGCATAATCACGATATTTTTCTTCAGATAACTGTCCTTGTATATTATCTATTAATTCATTGTATTTTTCTACGAATTCTTTGATTTTTTCTACGGCTTGATCGGTGTCGTTATTAATTGAAATGGTAACTGGCGAATCGCCATTAACAGCATCAAATGTATCCTTCAAAGTAAAAGAAACACCGTTAACTGTAAACGTATTAGAAGTTCTCTCCGTTTCTAAACCATTTAAAGTAAATTTCGCATTTTCTCCACCTTTTTCATTATTGCTATCAAGTTTTAGAACATTATTTAAAAACGGACTACCATTAAAAGAGATCTCTTTCCCATCGCCACTTTGATTAAAATCACCTGTTGACGTTCGGGCAATCGTTACTTTATCAGAATGTTGGTCATAAAACATATTGACACCTAAGGACGATTTATTCACTTTATCGATTACTGTCGTTAAAGAATCACGGGCATCAAAAGTAAATGTTTGGCTCACTTCACCTGTTTCATTGAATGTAGACATACTGAATTCAAAGTATTGGTGGTCATAGCTCACTTCCGCTTTTGCACCTGCTTGTAAGTCAGAGCCGAAGGTGATTTTGCCTGTTTCTTTATCTAAATAAAATTGATCTTCTGCTAAATTATTCACATCCGTACCAGCAGTAAATGTTTTCGTTTCTTTTATTGGGTCACCATTCGTGTCTTTAATGATATTACCAGCTGCATCTTTTTTGTCCCATGTAAAAGTAATGCTATCCTCAAATTCTGTGATCCCTATTTGTGAAAGTTGCACTTCTTTTGTTGCAGAGCCAACAGAAATTGCATCTTTTTGAACCATACTGTATTCCACTTCAATTTTACTGTCGGCGGGAATTTGTTGGCTGAAAGTCATTTTGCCTGTTTTCTCATCTACAAACACTTGCTTTTGACTAGCATCTAAGTCATCTAGGCTCGTCACCACTTGGTAGTTGTCTGTACCAACTGTAACACTATCCATTTGTTCTATAGTATGCTTACCAAGCTTTTGTAATGAAAATTCGGTTCCTGCTTTCTTTACTGTGATTTCTTCGTTTATACTTTGTTCAGTACTCTTCCAATCGAATGAACTATTTTCAAAAATGTCCTTTTGGCTATATAGACTTTTCGTTGTATCTAGCTTTTCACCTGTACTAGTTATTCTTCCCGCACTTGCATTCGTAGCAGAAGTCGCCAATCTACTCACGGCAGACAATGTATAAGATCCGTTCCCTGCTGTCGAATCTGCCGTTGCTGTGACTTTGTTGCTATTAGAAGAAGTCGTAATTTTTGATAAAAATGAAGATTGCAAGCGCATATTTAAAGTCATATCACGGAATGAGGCTAGTTTTAAGTTAATATCTCTATATGAATCGCGCTGCCATTCGAGCGTTTGTTTCTTTTGTGACAATTTATCAATCGGCACTCTCTGTACTCTCATTAAATCATTAATTAAGGATTCTGTATCTAAACCAGATGCTAAACCACCTATTCGAAAATTCGCCATGACCATCCGTCCCCTTTTCTCTCTCTATCTATTTATTATATCGACTATAGTCCTATCGTTTACAGTAAAAATTTGACTAATTGCCACTGTTCACGAATAAAAAGCCACTAGCATAAGCCAGTAGCTTCTAGACTTTTTGATCCACCATCAGTCCTTGAAATTCTGTCATTTCTGCAATCATATCGAGGAAATCCTTCGGTGGTATTTCACGAACGACTTCTTTTGTATCTGCATCAACGACTTCTACATAATAGCGATCGAGCTTTTCATGTAATTGGAACTGTACCGAAGTATAATGCGTCTGCAAATGACTATTTGCCTGCTCCACCTTTGATTGCAAGAAGTCTTTTTGTACTTCAGGAGCAGACATCTTTGCTTTATCTTTTATTGTAAAATTTCTTTCATGTTGGCTTTTTTCTTTCTGAATAACAAAAGGTGAGTCCACCATCATTCTCATATTCGACTCTACTCTCATCCCTATTCGCCCCTTACCGAAATCACCTATTTTCTCTTTATATCGGAAACAACCATAAGGCTCTCTATCAATCTAAAGTTCGGTTTTTATTAGAGAAAAAACAGCGACCTTTTTCTTATACATAAGGTCTTTTTGCCTAAAAAGACAAAAAGAAGCCCCAGACAAAGCTGAGACTTCTTAGATGAAAATACCAATAAGCGACGAATTAACCTAATAATTGAAGAACCGCTTGTGGTTTTTGATTTGCTTGCGCAAGCATCGCTTGAGAAGCTTGAGAAAGAATGTTTGTACGTGTCATTTCCATAACTTCTTTAGCCATATCTACGTCACGGATACGTGATTCAGCTGCTTGAAGGTTTTCGGAAGAGTTGTTTAAGTTAGAGATTGTGTGCTCTAGGCGGTTTTGGCTAGCACCTAGTTTAGAACGCTCTGCAGATACTTTATCAATTGCTTCTTGGAATTTAGTAACCGCTGCAGCTGCATCTTCGTGAGTTAATACACTTAGAGCAGATTCTTGGATTGTTGAGCTTGTTCCGTCAGTTACACCTAATTTAGCATCAGTAGTATCATTAGTAGTGATTCCTAAAGCAGATGCTCTCATATCAGAGATATTGATGCTCATGCTTTGGTTTTCGTTTGCACCAATTTGGAAAGTAATGCTAGAACCTGCTCCAGCAGCTTTTCCTTCTACTCCAGCTGTATTAACAACATCAGTTCCACCAACTACAGTTGCTGCAGTTGCAGACTCTTGTCCATCATTTTGTGTTAATACTATGTTTGTACCATCTAAAGAGGCAGTATATTTACCACTCAACGTTGTATCTGCATTGATATCATCAACAATTGATTGTGGAGTCGCAGAAGCTAGAAAATCAATTTCTACATCATCTATGCTAAGTGTACCAGCAGCAGTTGTATCCACTTCAAATGTTGTTGTTCCAGCAACAGCAGCCACTGCTTCTGATCCATCTTTGCCACCATCGATTAATTTTTGTGTATTGAATTCTGTTGTATTACCGATACGGTTGATTTCTGAAGTTAATTGGTTGATTTCTTTTTGGATTTCTTCACGGTCAGATCCAACGTTTGAGTCATTGGCTGCTTGTGTAGCAAGTTCACGCATACGTTGAAGAATGTTTTGTGATTCTTGTAGCGCTCCTTCAGCAGTTTGGATCATTGAGATACCATCTTGAGAGTTACGGCTAGCTTGGTCTAAACCGCGGATTTGCGCGCGCATTTTTTCAGAGATTGCAAGACCTGCTGCGTCATCTCCTGCACGGTTAATACGAAGACCTGAAGATAACTTCTCCATCGCTTTAGCGTTTGCATTGTTGTTTACGCCTAATTGACGATACGTGTTTAATGCTGAAATATTATTGTTGATAATCATTTGAATTCCTCCATGAGTTGTATTTTTCCACGTCCTTGTGGATTGAAGTAAAGCTTGTCGCTTTATTCTTATTTATTATCGGAGTGCTATAAAGTTTGTTTAATACTTTTTTATAATTAAATTAATAATTAAGAAATTACTTGTCTCTATTGCCTTCTGATTACTTCCCTTATCATTACTTCAACACGTATTCTTGTTTCGTTTGTTTATCATTAAACAAATATAAAAAAAATAAACCGATATCTCCAACCGGTTTATTTCTCAGTATTATGTTTCAATAGTGCCATTAAATCAACAGGGTTTTGCGCGGCTTCGTTGTTTTCTGTCTGAATTTGTAGGTAAACTTCTTTTCTGTAGATGTCGATGTCTTTTGGTGCTTGGATGCCAAGTTTGATTTGGTCTCCTTCGACAGCGACGATCGTGATTTCGATGTTTTCATTAATGATAATCGATTCGTTTTTGCGACGGGTTAGTACGAGCATGAGGCATCCTCCTCCATAAGCTGGAATAACGGATGCTTTGTCTTGTAGCGCGCATCATTTAAGACAAGCTGTTTCCCCATTCGTTTTTTCATATTAATCACCAATGGACCTTGCAAATTCGCCGTTGATGACTTAAACGGTTCCTTCAATGTGAGAATAACAAAAGTAGCTACGTCTTCCGGTTGTTCAATTTGCAGCGCATGTTGCGATGCTTCATTGAGCTGAAATTCGTAATCAGCAAAAAAGGCATACGGGTCGACAACGACAAACGCTAACTCTGCCGTATTGATTGATTGTAAAATAAAATAAGGGAGTTCTTCTAAAAAGGGAAGAAGCACATATTGCTGTTCTTCTGGAAACCCTGGCAAGCCTACCGGAAAATGAAGGTGTTGCTCTGCTGACACTTCCACTGTCCCTTGATATTTTGTCTCAATTTTCATCGTAACACTTCCTTAAATAAGCTGATCCACTTGAAAATCTCTTAGTTCAAAGTTAATCGCTTCTTTTTGCTGTAAATAAATTTGTGCTTGCCAGTTTTCATGAGCGATTTGTGGTCGATTGATACTTACATCAATGGCTGGCGTTTGCGGGGTTACGTTCACATCGACGTTCCCTGGATCATAATCGATTTGTACCCGGAAATGGTTTTTTGGTAAATAGCCGATCCCTGGTGTCTTTTGGTTGGGCTCACTATTTTGTTTCGCAATTTGTGGGATGGCGCCTGCTCCGTTCTCAATTTTCATCATCGCATCACCTTCACGGACTCGCCTAGAGATCCCTGTTATTGCCGTCATCTTTGCCTGTTCAGCCGCCTCTGCGACTCGCCTGCCTGCCCCTTTATTATCCAGGTCAGCTCGCGCCTCTGATTGATCAATAAAAAGCCGGGATGCTTCATGACTAATGGTAAGCTTAGCTGGTGGCTGATGCATCGAAACGTCTGCTTGCGACTGTTTGATTTTCATCACAGGTTGATAATAATTGATACCAAGTTGCGCTTGTTTTGTCGTTATTTCTAAATAAGGTGTATGCATAGATTCACCGCTCTTTACATGACGAGCGGCCCATCTATAGAGATGAACCGTCGTCAGCGTTTTTTATCGTAAAAAGTCCATTAATGTTGGTTGAATAATGCTTGCTCCTACTGCTAAAGAAGCACGGTGGAGAGCTTCTTGGGATGTTAATTCAATAATGACCTTCTCTGCATCGATATCTTCGTTATTAGACATCATGGTTTTGGCAAGTATCTCTTGATTCCCTAAACGACTTTCCACCATCTCTACTCGATTAGATTTAGCACCGATATCTGCCATTTCAGAGATTACATTATTATGGTGATGATCAATCATATCCAGCTCCCCAGATAAATCATCCGCTGTTGTATCAGGTGATTTCAACTTATCAATTAAGTTGCCAATATCTTTAAATAAATCTAATGAAAAGACATTTTGCGGCTTACTATTCACATCGAGATGAATGCCTGCAGAAACTTCAATTTTTACGCCTTCAGCATTGCTAGCAACCGCTCCTTTTTCTTTCGCTACAAAAGAATCTGGTATCGGGAATCCGATTTCAGTGCCATCTTGAGCTTTAAATGCATTCGAAGATTCATTCCAAACAAGCTGACTACCCTTCTCATCGAAAAGTACATAATCCTTGGCAATATTCGCATCAATTGTGCTGATATCAACATTTTGATCAATTTTCTTTAAATCTACTGGCTTATTCGTTGTATCTGAGCCGTTAAAAATATACTTATTATTCACTTTTGTATTGGCGATCGTCTCTAATTGATTTCGCAGCTGTTCAATTTCACTAGCCACGTTCTTACGTTGACCCGCATCATATGAATCACTGGAAGCCTGTACCGTAAGATCACGGATACGCTGGATAATTTTATTCGTTTCATCCAGTGCCGATTCCGTATTATCCATCCAGTTATATACTTCACCTAAATTGCGTTGATATTGGGATACAGCCGTTACTTGGGAACGGTAATTGACCCCTTTCATCGCTGCTACAGGATCATCAGACGGGCGATTCACTTTTTTGCCGGTATATAGCTGCTCTTCTAACTTACCAAGCTTTTGATAGTTGTTTTGAATATGTTTTAGTGAATTTTGTGAAAGCATGGATTGTGTTACGCGCATCAGTCATTACCTCCTTATCTTCCAACTCTGCCCATACCATTAATTATGGTATCAAGCATTTCGTCTATTGCAGTGATTTGTCTAGCCGCTGCACTATAAGCATGTTGAAACATGATCATATTGGACATTTCTTCATCAAGAGAAACCGAACTTACAGAAGAACGGTTAAATTGGACCGTGTCGGTTAGCGTAGCAGCATTTTCCGTCATTCGATTAGCCTCTTGTGTAGTTACTCCTAACTCCCCAATCATCCCTTGGTAGAAGCTCATCATATTTGTATCTGATCCATTAAAATCGAGCATCATGTCTTTTACATTTGCCAGAGCAACTGCATTAGAACCGTCACCAACAAAACTTTCGCTCGAAGGGTTTTGTCCAATACCTGTTAACTCAAATGACCAAGTAGAACCAGATTGTAAGTTAGCGATTGTACTAGTATCGATTTTAAGGCCAAAGAGATTCATATTTTCTTTCACTGCTTGATTTTGATGGTCAGCTATTGGATTGCCGTCTAAATCATAAGCGGAGTACTTCCATGAGCCATTATCATAAGTCAGCTCAATTTTTGCCTCACTAATCGTGATCGGCGGGGTGTCATATGTTTGAATACCACTGAACGCACCCAGAATCGTTGGGTTACCAGTCGATGGGTTGTCCGCATGTTTCGTAATAGAACCCGTAAATAACTCACTACTTGAGGAAGCGGCAATATGATTTAAATTATTCATGATTGAATCAGACACTTTTATATTGGCTGCGGCCCCTGCTGCATTATCGCCAATTTCAAAGAAGTCCACACCGTTCTTTACGCCGCTCTCAATTTCAGATAAACTCCAGCCACTTTGATGGACAGCATTAAAGGCCGTGGCAAAGCGGAAAGCCATTAAGTCCAGATTCGCAAGCATATCAGAATAAACACCTGTTTCCTTCCCAGTGGCATCTATTTTGCCGTACATATCTATATTCGCAAGTAAGCTCCCTTTCGAAGTGAAATCTGATGCTGCCATCGATTTATTACCGATTTGCAAACTAGCAATAGCTTGTGTTTCAGGGTCTTTTTTGACACTCAATGATTGAACGATATCATTTTTCCCATCGAGTAAAGTACCGACACTTTTACCATTCCCATCGACTAATTCAATCGAATATTTCCCTGCAGCTTGACTACTTGCATTCCCACCACTTGGTGTAGCACTCACTTTAATGTTGACTAAGCCTGAGAGTTGATCAACAAGGACGTCCCTTTTATCATATAAATCATTCGGCAAATAGCCATGTGGTTCTACGCTGGCAATTTGCTCATTGATCTGGTTAATTTGTGTGAGGATTGAATTAATTGTTTTCACATTCATATCAATTTGCTCACCGACATCTGCTTTTTGAGCGCTCAGTTGTCCTGCCAAATAATTAAAAGTGTCACTCACGGCAATCCCACGCTGACGAACAACCGAACGTGCACCTGAATCTTCAGGGTTAGTAGATAAGTCTTGCAAAGCATTCCAAAACTGATCTAATGTATTCGCAAGGCCAGTATCTGACGGCTCATTCATGACACTTTCAATTCGGGAAAGCTCACTGCTTCTCGTATTCCAATAACCGAATTTATTGTGCTCATTACGGTACTGTACATCCAAATAGTCTTCGCGTATGCGTTGAACCGATCCTGCCTGAACACCCGTTCCAATTTGTCCTGGCATGTATGGCGCATTCATTCCGACAGACGGAAAAGCATTTGTTTGTGTAAAGTTCACCCGTTGTCTCGTATATCCTACAGTATTCGCATTGGCGATATTATGCCCGGTTGTATAGAGTGCACTTTGTTGTGTATGTATGGCTCTTTTCGCCGTTTCTAACCCCATAAAAGTAGATTTCATAACGTTTCCTCTCTTTTCTCTATCCTACACTTTCGACTGGAACATTCCTGTTGCAGCCTGAGATTTCGCTTTTTGCGGATGAATATAATTCATATTTTGCGCAGCTGCTTTCGGATTGACGAGATTCATAGTTAAATTCACATATTGCAAGGAGTGATAAATCAATTGTTGATTCAATTGATTTTTCTCTTTTAGTTTGTCAATAACGGATGATAACTGCTCTCTTTTTTCAAGTAAAGCTTGTTGTTCATGTTGTTCCAGTACTAGTATACAGTCTGCTATTGTTGGCTTATCTATACTTGGTACAAGACTTGCTGCGATCTGGATACGCGCTTGTTCAAGCTTCTTAATTGTTGCGACATGGCTTTGTTCATCTTTTAGCATCTGATCTAATGCTGCCATATCACCCTTTTTAATCATATCTGTCTTCTGGCCTGCAAGCTCATAAAGGCTTTGATGATAAGATATTAAGCGTTCCATCGCAGTGAGAAGTGCTTCAGCAGACATACCACATCCTCCTTAAGAGCGTTTTTGTTGAAAATGTTGAACTAAGCTTTTCGCCAATTCATTCGCATCAACATGATACGTACCATTTTCCACTTGCATTTTTAATTGCTCCACCTTTGCTTGGCGAGCAGGATCTGATTGTGATGTTTTTTGCATTTCTAATGCTTTTGAAGAAATTTCAAGTTTATCTGCTTGATTCGTTTTCGCTTGCTCTACTTGCTTTGTCATATTCGCTTGGCGTTGGTAGGGATTGACCTGGTTTGCCGCGTTAAAATGATTAACCTTCATTATAAATCCCCCGCTTTCTTCGTCCCTTTTATTACTCCTATTATCGGTATAAATAGAATGAGTTTAAAGTGATATTACACTTTTAGTAAATTTTACATACATACTATCATTCCAAAAGAAAACATTAGTTCTTTAGACTTCCTTCTTTAAGACTGTTTACCTCTATAAGAATAGTAGGTTCTCTCTCTTTCTTTTATCCGATCCTGCTCTCGTTCAAATTGCTCTAATTCTTTTTGTAATGCTTTGCGACAAGACTCACAAATTCTTCCTTCTTGAATTAACGTACCACACTGATCGCAAGGGTAGCCTATCTGGGGAAATTGCGCCACCTTTAATCGACCTGATCGAACAAACTTCTGCAGGAGCCACTCCTCTACTCCTGTTGCTTCTGTTATTCTTTGCATAGTCGCAGCACGATTTTCTCTTTTCCTTAGAAAGGCATATACGACTTCGTACGCTTCTTCTTCTTTTTTAAAACATGCTTGGCAAATGGTGCTGACTTGATTTTTCATAAATAAGGCATTACATCTAGGGCAGTTTGCGATCTCCGCCATTCTTTTCACCTCTACTGATAGCTTCTATTCTATATATCGTCAGGATCGGCTAACTTTTTTAACTTCTTGCCATCGTCAATGATCGAACCTCACTTACTCCTGCCTCTTTTAGCAATTTAGCTGCATGATAAAGAGTCGTACCTGTCGTATAAATATCGTCGACGATTAACACTTTCTTCCCGCTCATTTCTTGTTGACCCGTGAATCGAAAAACTTGTGGTGTCTCTAATCTTTCCTTTCTTGTTTTCTTTGATTGTTTTTCTGTATGCATACGGGTGAGGAGAATAGTGGGCTTTTTACCTAATGCGGTGATCAATGCTTCTGATTGATTGAACCCTCTTTCATAGCGTCTTTCTTCACTCAGCGGAATCGGTGTAATAAGATCAAAGCTTATCTGTTTTAATTTCGATTTTAGCAAATCAGCAATTGCAACTGCGAGGATATAATCACCCCGATACTTATATTGAGCGAGCACTTGCTGACAAAAAGAGTTGTATGCTAACACAGAAATATTCTCGTCCAGACAACCGCTATATATTGGGTCCGCTTGCCACTTCTTACAGTCGAGACAGATTTCAACCGTTTCCATCCACCGGTGACAAGTAGGGCAAGTAGGACCTTTGATAAATGCCCATTTTGCTATACAGTCTTCACACCAAAATGACTGCGCAGCTTTTTGAAACAATGCTTGAAATCCACCAGGAAGTTGCATTTCTTTTTGACAAAAGAGACAGCTATTCATGAAGTAAGCCCCTTTGTTTTGCTTCTTTATTCATTTGCAGTATTTGCTTTTTAGCCCGTACCATTGCAGTTGTTTTACCATAATGAAAAAAAACAACATCCCCTGTTGGTGCTTCAACACTTCTCCCAACCCTTCCAGCTATTTGAACAAGTGCACTTTCTGTGAAAATGCGCTCTTCTGCTCCTAATACAGCAACATCTATATGAGGAAAAGTCACTCCTCTTTCTAAAATCGTTGTTGTAAGTAAAATAAGCGTCTCTTGCTTTCTCATTTTCTGGACTTTTTCTTTTCGTAAAGGATCTTCCGCATGCACTGCCTCCACTTTAGGATGAAGTTTTTGTATGAGAGGTAGCATATCATCTATTAGCTTAATTTTAGGAATAAACAGCAAAACCTGTTTCTCTTTTTCAATGCGTTGCTGTAACCATTTTTTTAACACAAAAGGGAGACGGGCGTTTTTTAGGGGGATTGTCCATTGTCCAATCCATTTAAATTGGGGAATCGGTAAAGGAAACCGATGGAAACGAGCAGGGATGGTCATGTATGCTCTTTTATTTTGCCGACATTCTTTTTGCCACTTCCTTGAAGGAGTAGCTGTTAAATAAATCGTGGCAGCTACAGACTTTTTCGCTTGCTGAACAGCATACTGGAGCGTGGCATCCATTGTGTAAGGAAAGGCATCCACTTCATCAACAATGACTGTATCAAAAGCACGATAAAAGCGGAACAACTGATGTGTTGTGCTGATGACTAGATTGGCAAAAAGGTGCCGGTCTTCACTTCCACCATACAGTGCGGCAATCGTGGTGTGGGGAAACACTTTTTTCAGACGGGGTGCCAGTTCTAAGACGACATCTGTTCTTGGAGTAGCAAGACACACGCGCTGGCCTTGCTTTAGTGCATGAGCAATTCCTGCAAAAAGCACTTCGGTTTTACCTGCGCCACATACCGCCCAAACCAAGTACTCTTTTTTGTTATCAATGGCTGCGACAACTGCTGTAGATGCTTGTTGCTGTCCTGTAGAAAGCGTCCCATCCCATTTTAACGGTTGGTCGACTATTAGGGTGCTCGGGCTTGGTCCATTCCAACTAAAAAGTGGAGTACAAGCCGACACTCTTCCCATCATCAAGCAATTGCGACAATAATGGCACTGCTCATTTCCACAACGGGCACAAGGATATGTCGCTAGATGATGACTACTGCCACAGCGAGCACATTTGATTTTTCTACCTTCTTTTATAAAGGGTCGACGAAGCGTGATATAACCTTCGTTCACAAGGGTGAATAGTTCTTCTACAGGGTGAGGGATTTCATCTAGTAGTAATTGTTTACCGAATAGGAATGTCTGAATTTGTGGATTGAAGCGGTATGTAGGGTTGTGGTTATGGTGAGGAATGTTCGGAAGTTCTGTAATAGTGTAAGAAGCTGAGTCGTGGTGAAATACGGGGATGAGTAGGTGATCTTTCATGAGTATTCGCATATAGACTCCTTTCGTGGCTAAAAAAAGGAGTTATTTCAGCAGTGGTTCGTTTTGTCTGCGATAATAACTCCTTAGTAGATGTATTATTTTTTTACCCAGCCAAGACCCATTGAGCCTTCGCCAAGATGTGTACCAATAACTGCACCAAAATAGCTAATACCAAAAGTGACATTCGGTAATTGTGCTTCTAGCTCTTCCTTCCATTTCTGCGCTTCCTCTAAACGATTTGCATGAATAATAGAGGCTTCATAAGCTTCTCCACTTGCTGCATCTTCCGCTAACAAATCCACGATCCGTTTCATTGCTTTTTTACGCGTACGGATTTTTTCGAATGGCACGATGAGCTTATTTTCAAAATGAAGCAATGGTTTCACTTGGAGAAGACTTCCTAAGATTGCTTGCGCACTTGATAAGCGGCCACCTCTTTGTAGATGTGACAGATCATCAACCATGAAATAAGCACGAATGGATTGTTTCATTTCATTCAGTTTGTCCATAATTTCTGCTGGCGACTTCCCGTCAGCTGCCATTTCGGCTGCTTTGACGACATAGAAACCTTGTACACGCGCGCTAATTTCTGAGTCAAAAGGATAGACGGGAATGCCTTCAACCATATTACCGGCAGAGACTGCCCCTTGATAGGTGCCACTAATCCCGCTTGATAAGTGGATGGAGATGATGGCATCATAGTCTTGCTTCAACGTTTCAAACAATGTGACAAAATCACCTACAGATGGCTGTGATGTTTTCGGCAAATCCTTATGTTTGACTTCCTCATAAAAACCTTCTGCAGTGATTTCTATTTCTTCTTTATATGATTCATTGCCAAATATCACACTCAGCGGGATCATGTGAATATTCAGCTTTTCTCTCAATTCTTGTGGGATATAAGATGTACTATCCGTTACTACGGCCGTTTTCATAAATAGAGTGACTCCTTCACTTTTTTCTCTACTATATGTTCTGTTACCATTCTATATGAAAGTTAATAAAAATGCATTAAGTTTAGAGAGGTTTAATGGGAAATCTTTTACTTTTTGGTGGGCTTTTGGGGTGGGTGGTTGGTTTGATTCATACTCGAAGTCTGGGGTTATAACTTTTGCGGTGATGTAAGAGCGCAGGCTTTGATTGTATGGTAGCTCCTTCTCCGGTCATGAGTCAACACTTCCTCCATAATCCAGTTAAAAACTCAATTTTGAAACACCTAGAGTCAATTAGGATTTACACATTTTATATGATAATCCCCCTTATATGTGTGTCGCAACTCTCAGCTCAGGTTCCTTTTCTTGGGGAATTTAGGGATATCTATATCCAATATCTTACGCTCGAGAGGGGCCCGAGAAATTAAATGCGATTCTTGCTTTTACGCTACTTAGCTCTTCCTCTCTTCTTTTTTTTAGTCGTGGTTTTTGCTTTTGCCCTACTTATCTTCTCCTCTTTTCTTTTTTTAGTCGCGATTCTCGCCTTTGCCCTACTTATCTTCTCCTCTTTTCTTTTATTAGTCGCGGTTCTTGCCTTTGCCCTACTTATCTTCTCCTCTCTTCTTTTTTTAGTCGCGATTCTTGCCTTTCCCCTACTTATCTTCTCCTCTTTTCTTTTTTTAGTCGCGATTCTCACTTTTGCCCTACTTATCTTCCCCGCTCTTCTTTTTTTAGTCGCGATTCTTGTCTTTGCTCTACTTATCTTTCACTCTCTTCTTTTTTTAGTCGCGATTCCTTCTTTCACGCTACTCATATGTTCTACTCCTCCCCTATTATCTACGAAACTTATACATTGCTCATATTTCTTATAATCATGTCTCTCCCTTCATTAAATGGACGCCTTCCCTTCCCTTGACCTACCGTTCTATTTTCGACCCGATTCCATTTTCAACAAAAAAACACTCCATATTTGGAGTGTTTCTTCATATGTATGAAAGGCTGGGTTTAGCGAACTTCTACCCAACCGTTTTTGATGGCTACGACAACCGCTTGTGTACGGTCATTGACGTTCATTTTTTGTAGGATGTTACTTACATGGTTCTTGACTGTTTTTTCACTAATATATAATGCTTCACCGATGCCGCGGTTACTTTTTCCGTCTGCAAGGAGTTGGAGCACTTCACACTCGCGTCGAGTAAGTAAATGTAGCGGACGACGGATTTCGATTTGTCCATAAGCGCCTGTTGTGCCAGTTCCTTCTGAAGCAAGGCGACGGTATTCGTTGACAAGATTGTGCGTTACTTTCGGATGAAGGTAAGAACCACCCTCTGCAACTACTTTTACTGCCTCAACTAATGCATCTGCATCCATTTCTTTAAGTAGGTAACCACTTGCTCCGGTTTTTAAAGCGTGCGTAACATAGTTTTCATCATCATGGATTGAAAGAATGATTACTTTAGAATCTGGATATTTCTCTACTAATTGACGCGTTGCTTCCACGCCATTAATATTCGGCATGTTAATATCCATGATAACTACGTCTGGTTGATTTTCTTCAACGAGTCTAATCGCTTCGTCGCCATCGTCACCTTCTGCTACCACGTTAAATGTTTTTTCAAAATCAAGAATACGTTTTACGCCCTCTCGGAAAAGTTGATGGTCGTCAATAATTACTATTTTAGTATTCAAGTTCTTCCCCTCCCAATCTTCAACTGTTTTATATCTATCATGATGTTTGACCAGTTTCAACATCAATTAACTATTATTTCATATAAGGTACTTGAATAATAATAATTGTGCCTTTACCAATATTAGAATCTATCGAAAGCTGGCCCTCCAGAAGTTCAACTCTTTCTCTCATGCCGATAATACCAAAGGATTGTGCTTTTTTCTTATTAATATCAAACCCTTTACCATTATCTCTAATTACGACTGCTATTCTTTCATTATTAATTTCAGTTTTTACAATAATCTCTTCTGCATCAGCATGCTTCATCGCATTCTGCACAGCTTCTTGAATGAGTCGGAATAGCGCCACTTCATATTGACTTGGTAAACGAACCTCTTTACCAACATTCATGAAAGTGATTTTGGTCGAATTATGATATTCTTCGATTGTTTGTAGATACTTCTTTAATGTAGGAACAAGACCTAAGTCATCTAAAGCCATTGGTCTCAGGTCATAAATAATTCTACGGACCTCATATAAAGCACTTCTGACCATTTTCTTTAAATTCCTTATTTCCTCCATAGCTTCATCTGTGCCACGCTCTTTATAAACACGTTCAATCAAATCAGAGCGCATCATCACATTCGCCATCATTTGCGCCGGGCCGTCATGTATTTCACGTGAGAGCCTTTTACGCTCTTCTTCTTGCGCCTCAATGATTTGTAAGCCAAATTCTTGTTTCATCTTCGCATCTTCAAGCATCTCACCCATTTGCTTGATGTCACTCATCAAGTAGTTCATGACTACAGTAATTTGGGAAATTAAATGCTCGGCACGCTCAATCGTATCACTAACGCCCACTAATCTTCTTTCAATGTCGTCTCTACGGTCACGAAGCTGCTTTTCCATTTGCCGATTCATCGATAGATCCATTTGTAATTGATGGGCTTTTTCATATGCATCACGTACTTGCGCTTCCGTGTAATCTTTGAAATGCATACTGACTTCAGATAATCGTTTACGCGCAAAACGTGTTTGACTTTCTAAACGGTCGCCTTCATCAATGACTTTAATAACCATTACCTTTACATCTTTCAGTTCTTCGGTTAAGGTCTCATAATCTTTTCGACATTGCTCACCAATCCGGAAAATTTCATTCTTACTCGTACCGACCGTTTCTATCATTTTTTCTAAAATTAAATCGAGCGACTTCGTATCAAATTTTTTTATACTCATTCGCGATTCCTCCAAGGGTATACCCTGTTGTTGCTATTCCTTATTTTACCTTGAAAAGCGGTATTCGACCATGTGTAGCGGCAGAAAATAATACCATTTGACACAAAATTCGATAAATAGTCGCACGCTTGAAAATTTTTTATATGTCATATATCCTAATTTCATGTTAAAAAAAGAGGATTATTGGCAATATCTATAGTTATCCTCAGATACATACTTATTATATCACTTCAACGATTCGACAATATTAAAGTTTGTTTACAATCTATTAATATTTATGTTTTCCGAAGATTGTCGAATTATAATAGGAAGAGACTTGCAGGAAGGAGCGATATTTTTGCTTCCACAATATCATACCGTCAAAGGTTACGGGGAACATGAAATTATTATACAAAAATCTAGATTTATTGCATATATTGACCGAGCAGAAACAGAAGAAGAAGCGCAAGCATTTATTCAGAAAATAAAGAAGCAAAACTGGAATGCCACTCATAATTGTTCTGCCTATTTAATTGGTGAGCATGATTTAATTCAGAAAGCTAACGATGATGGTGAACCGAGTGGTACAGCTGGTGTACCGATGCTTGAAGTGTTAAAAAAGAGACAATTAAAGGATACTGTTGTGGTAGTCACCCGCTATTTTGGTGGCATTAAACTTGGTGCCGGCGGTTTAATTCGCGCTTACGGTAAAGCTACATCCGAAGGTTTACTTGCTACAGGTATTGTTGAAAGAAAGCTAATGCGCATCATGCATACAAAAGTTGATTATACCTTTCTTGGAAAACTCGAAAATGAATTACGTGCTTCCATTTATCCAATAAAAGAGATCCATTATGCCGATCTTGTTGAAATTGAAACTTATGTAAAAGACGAAGAAACAGCTAACTTCAATGCCTGGATGATCGAATTAACAAATGGACAAGCAGAAATAACTGAAGGTGACGTGTTATATTTAGAATCGACAATTTCTGAGTAAATATTTTACGTATATGCAAATCCATTGTAAAATAAACATTAACTATGTAAAGAATCGATTAAATTTTTACAAATAAAGGAGCAATCATATGTCTTATGATGGTCGTAATGCCCAAAAGGTGAGGAGACGTAAAGTGAAGCGCAGAAGACGTGTTTTCGCATTTATCCTTCTTCCTCTACTAGTCCTTGCCCTAAGTGCCACTGCCTACGGTGCCTATCTCTATAATAAAGCAGAGACAGCGATGAACAGCACATATAACCCACTAGAAAGAGAAACCAAGCGAGATGTAGCTGTACAACCTGATGTTGATAACTTTTCACTACTCATTATCGGAGTCGATGATAGTAGTAAACGGGGTTTTAGTAATTCAGCGCGTTCAGATGCATTAATGGTCGCAACATTTAATAAGGAATCAAAATCTATTAAACTATTAAGCATCCCTCGTGATTCTTATGTTCAGATTCCTAAGCTTGGTTATCAAGACAAAATCACCCATGCTCACGCTCACGGCGGACCACTCACTTCTATTGAAACGGTTGAGCAGCTACTCGATATCCCCATTGATTTTTACTTAAAGTTAAATTTTGATGCATTCATTGAGATCATTGATGCACTAGGTGGAGTGGAAGTAGAAGTACCTTATGCCTTATCTGAGCAAGACTCAAATGACAACGCAGGGGCTATTCAATTAGAAGAGGGCTTACAAACATTAAATGGTGAAGAAGCATTAGCGCTAGCACGTACGAGAAAGCAAGATAATGACATTATGCGCGGGCAAAGACAACAAGAAATCGTTAAAGCGATGATGAAAAAAGCCGTATCAGTAGATGCTATTTCGAAATACGGGGATGTCATCGAAGCAGTTGGAAACAATATGGAAACAGACCTTTCCTTCGACCAAATGAAATCACTTATTAGTTATGCGACTTCTAGTGGCATGACACCAGATATTGAAATGCTCAATCTCAAAGGTCAAGATATGTACTTACCAAACTCTAATGGTAATCGTGTGTATTATTATCAAATAGATGATACTGGATTACAGGAAGTTATTTCAGAACTACAAAGCCATCTTGATTTAGGGACTACGAACCTCGGACAAAATGAATCTACTGATCCGACAAATGGCGAGAGTTCAACAGACGGCGAAATTTCTACTGAATCAAGTGAAGCTGGTTACAATAGCGAATATTAATAGAATTATGCTTTATAGAAACCCCCAAACAAAAAACTGTTTGGGGGTTTTTATTCAGACACATCTTACTCATACTGTTGTGGTTCTCTTTTAGGTGGGCTCATTCTCTCTTATTTTCTAGCTAGTGGTATGGGCATTTCTTGTTTGTCCAGACTTCTTTCTATTTTTTTCTCTTCAATTAAAGGGGCACCTTATAAAGCTTGATAGCCTTTTTATAAGAATGTACGGGAATTTATACATGCATCTCCGTTTCTTGTTACTTTACACTTATACATGGCTTTCCCGCACTTCTCAGCCTTCTCCTTTTGGCTTTTGCACTTATACACGGCTTGTGCGCAATTCCCTGGCTTTTTCTCTCTCTGTTTTGCGCGTATATGCCATTTGCGCGCAATTCCCTGGCTTTTTTCTCTCTCTGTTTTGCGCATATACACGGCTTGCGCGCAATTCCGTGATCTTTCTCTCTTACTTTTGCACGTATATGCCATTTGCGCGCAGTTCCCTGGCTTTTTCCTCTCATTTTTGCGCGTATACACCGCTTGCGCGCAATTCCGTGACCTTTCTCTCTTACTTTTGCGCGTATACACGGCTTGCGCGCAGTTCCCTGTCTTTTCCCTCTCTCTTTTGCGCGTATACACGGCTTACGCGCAGCACTCAGGCCCTTTCTTCTTCTTTTTGCACGTAAACTCCATTTACACGCAGGTCCTTGCCTATCCCCTCTCTCTTTTGCGC
This sequence comes from Cytobacillus kochii, assembly GCF_044790165.1. Classification (NCBI taxonomy): domain Bacteria; kingdom Bacillati; phylum Bacillota; class Bacilli; order Caryophanales; family Bacillaceae; genus Cytobacillus; species Cytobacillus kochii. The sequence goes on from NZ_CP085254.1 coordinate 4,010,239, forward strand.
GTATACTCCATTTACGCGCAGTTCCTTGTCTGTCCCCTCTCACTTTTGCGCGCATATACCATTTGTTCGCAATTCTCTCCTATTACCTCTCAAGTCTTGCGCGCAGTTCCCATTCTACGTTCTATTTCGCAACATTCATGAGCATTTATTATTCCGCATCATTTCTTCAAACAGTTCTCGCCCACCAATATAGTTATCCAATGGCTCTAGGTAAAGCTTTACTACCAAATTTTTTCTCTCAACCTTATCAACCTCTTAATCTACAAAAAAAGCTAACCAATTTGGTTAGCTTTTGTATCAGTTGCCTTTTCCTTTGAGTCTTTTCAATAGGGGCTGGTAGTCTTTGCCGAGTAGACCGATCAGTTCGGCAAATAATTCGAGCATGACAAGGACAACGGCTATTAGTAAGATGGCTCCCCATACTTTTGCTTGAGAGAAGATAATGGCAATCATGCCAAAAGTAGCTGCCATCGCATAAATTAATAAGACTGTTTGGCGATGGGTAAAGCCTGCATTCAATAAGCAATGATGGAGATGTGATTTATCTGGTGCTGATATCGGTTGCTTGTTTAAAATCCTTCTAAATATCGCAAAAATCGTATCGGATAATGGGACACCTAAAATTAAAATAGGGATAATAAACGAAATCACTGTTACATTTTTAAAGCCGAGCAATGACAAGACAGCAATCATATATCCTAAAAAGAGAGCCCCTGTATCGCCCATAAATATTTTCGCTGGATGAAAGTTAAAGACAAGAAACCCGAGTGTAGCTACCATTAACAAAGAAGCCATGGCAATTACATACGTATTCCCCATGAATACAGCCATTCCAGCAATCGTAAATAGCGCAATCGATGATACTCCAGCTGCTAATCCGTCAAGACCATCAATTAGGTTAATTGCATTCGTCACACCAACAATCCATAAGATTGTAATAGGGATAGCAAAATAACCAAAGTCGATCCGATTATCGCCAAAGAATGGGTTGTTAATAAACTCAACTTCCACATTTCCCCAAAAGACTACGATTAATGCGGCAGCAATTTGCCCTATCAATTTATACTTAGCAGGTAATTGATATTTATCATCTAACATACCGATTATAACGATGATAAATGCACCGACCATGATCGGGATATGCACTTCTTTATTTGGTGAGAAGATTAGCACACCGAGCATGAAGCTTAAATAAATCGCTAAACCACCTAAACGAGGCATCACTTTTTCATGGACTTTTCGATTATTTGGTTTGTCTGTTGCTCCTATCTTAAAGGCCAGTCGTTTTACCAGCGGTGTTAAAAGAACGGAGCATATAAAACATAATATTAAGGTCAAATAAATCATAAAGACCCTCCTTATGGATAGCATGCCCCTCTTTCACACTTGGAACCAGGCATAATTTACAAATTCGTACAATTGTATATCGAACCTATTATATCATAGTTGTACCATTTAAAAAGGTACTTTTTTTGACAAAATCCGCAATATTTATGTCCAATTTTTGTAGGCGTCCATCACATTTTCCCGAAAATGCTCCACACTAAACCACCTTGATGCATGTTTATAGAGATTTTCACCGATTTTTTTCAAGGAACCTACATAATGGGCATTGATCGCCTCTTCAATTGCTAGAGCTAAGGCGTCGACATCTTTCACTGGAACAAGCCAGCCATAATCTTTCGATGGAATCAATTCACAGACTCCACCAACATCGGTCGAAATCACCGGCTTTTTCGCTCTTGCTGCCTCTAATAAGACAATTGGAAAATTCTCACTTAATGATGATAATAGATGAAGATCTGAAATTTGTAATAAGGCATCAATATCCTGTCTATATCCTAAAAATTTTATTTGTTTAGCTAATCCTTTGTTGTTCACAAAAGCTTTTAATTCTTGTTCTAAAAAGCCATCTCCTATTAATAGGAGTTTGACCTGAGGTGCTTTAGCCATGACACGGCTGATGGCTTCTAAGGCAATCCGATGGCCCTTTACAGGTGTGAGTCTCGCCACCATAGCAATCACAAAATCATTCGCCTCAAGCCCTAACCCTTTGCGTTCAAGCGTACAAGACTGCATCTGTCTGTTAAAATCTATGCCATTGAAAATAGTCTTCACTTTACTCCCATCCACACCATGGGAGAGCAAGAGCTCTTTGGAACGATTAGAAATGGCGAAATAATAATCAGGGTGCTTCAAAAGCCATAAATGCAACTTAGTAAAGGCTTTTCCTTTCAAGCCCCGATTAAGAAAATCATCATAGGGATTGCTATGTAATGTTGTCACCCACTTACATTCTCGGGAGGTTTTTTTTAGCAAATAACCATAAAGATTTGCTCGCGCACCATGTGTATGAATCATCGTCATTTGTTCTGATTCAATATATTTCTTTAAACGCTGAATGACTGATAGATCATATCTTTTTTTCGTAGCGAAAAGCTTTACGCGAATCCCTCGCTGTAATGCCTTCTGATAAATCGGTCCAGGTTCAAAAATCCCTAGCGTAAAAACAGAAGGGTCACTATTCTCTAATAAATCAAGAATATGTGTCATGCCCCCACCTGTATCATTCCCTGCATTTAAATGGAGTACTTTCATCGTTGATATTCCATCCTTCTTCATAGTATCAGACGGAACAGCTTAGAAAATAGTTGCAGATTCTAGGGATTTTTACTTCAATCTCGCTTTCTGGATTGCCGTACTTGCTTCACAAATTGAGGTAAAACGAGCACCCTTCTCCAACGAGAGGGCTGCTTCAATAGGCGGTAAAACCACTCTAACTTAAGGTTTTGCCAAAATTCTGGCGCTCGTTTCATTTCACCAGATATAATGTCAATCGTGCCACCGACCCCCATGAATAACCCTTTAGAGAAGCGATGATAATTAGTGGTGATCCATGCTTCCTGACGTGGAAAGCCTAAAGCAACCAAGACAATATCTGGCGCTAAAGCTGCTACCTCTTCAGCCACTTGCCCATCTTCCCAATCAAAATAACCATTATGTCTACCGACAAGGTTAATTCCCGGATAATCTTTTTCTATATTTTCAGCTGCTCTTTTATTTACTTGTTCCCTTCCTCCGAGAAGATATACATGCCAGCCTTTTTTATTTCCTTCTTCTAATAAGGAGATTGTTAAATCAAAGCCTGTTACACGCTCTTTTATCGGCTTTTGAAGCATATTAGCAGCAAGTAGAATCCCATTACCATCAGGCACCACGTAATGAGCAGACTGAATGATCTTTTGATAATCTTTATGCTCTTTGGCATACATAACGATTTCCGGGTTCGCTGTCACGACAAATGTTTTTTCTTGTTTATCTATATGGTTGGTTAAAATGGATTCCATTTCTGCAAAGCTTGTATTAATAAAGGGAACCCCAAGTATATTTACGTAATCATGACTCATTTTATAACCTCAATCTTTATCTTAATAGTCGGTGTTTTAGTTTACACCGTTCTGATTATACTAATAATAAAAAGCACTTTTCCTTAAAGGAGATTCATGATGAAAAAACAGCTTATCCAAGCTGCGGGACTCATAACAGGTATTGCAATCATTAGTAAGGTTCTAGGTTTTGTAAGAGAATTGCTTATGGCCTCTTATTTCGGTACTTCAACAGTGGCTGATGCTTACTTTGTAGCATCCATCATCCCTGTTTTATTATTCTCAGCAGTTGGCATGTCCATTACAACTGGTATCATCCCTCTATATGCTGAATTAAAAAAACAGCATTCACTAGAAGCACGAAACGTAGTAGGGGTACTTACGACTTTATTCCTCATTCTTGCATTAGTGATTACTGTCATCGCAATTCTATTCACCCCTATCATTACCCAATGGATGGCACCAGGGTTCACCGAAGAACAGTGGTATGTAACAAATGTATTAACGATTATCATGCTACCAAGCTTCTGCTTCTACGTTTTATCTGCCGTTTCAACTGGCATTTTAGAATACGAAAAGGAATTCGCACCACCCGCAATGGGAGCCATCCCGCAAAACATCCTGATTATCATTAGTATTGTCGTACTCTCACAGTTCTATGGGATATACGGTGTAGCCATTGCCACTTTGTTAGGAGCCATTAGTCAATTTCTTGTACAATACCCGTTTATAAAGAAGTATAAAGTAATTCGACTTAATTTTCATTTTAAAACCTATTCTCTATTCATTAAAAGAACCTTTTTTTCTTTTATGCCATTAATTATTACGTCCATTGCTTTTCAGTTTAATACAGTCATTGATCGCTTTTTTGCATCTGGACTGATAGATGGTAGCGTTTCAGCCTTAAACTATGCAAACAAGCTGATGTTTCTGCCGTTAAGTATCATTCTCCTATCCTTTATCACCGTGTTGTTTCCATCCATTATTGATACGGCGACAGAGAATAAGAATGAGCTTACTCCACTAATCATTAGCGGTATGACGATTATTAGCTTAGTCGGCATACCTATTAGTGCGGTCATGTTAATAGAAAGCCGGACATTGATTGAAGTAGCTTATGAGAGAGGCGCATTCAATACGAACGCTACTACTATAACGAGCATTGCCTTTTTCTTTTATACAATCGGTATGATCGCCATCGCATTAAAGGAATTTTTAAATCGTTCGTTTATTGCCTTACAAAATGAGAAAATGACCATGATAGCTGCAATCGTCTCTATTATCGTCAATATCATTTTTAGTTTGATTTTAACACCTTTAATGGGTATTGGTGGTGTAGCCTTGGCTACTTCTATCAGCATGGTCTCACAGACGGTTGTTTTGCTATATTTTTTACGGAAGGAATTAGACATACCGAGACAAGAGATGAAGGATTTATTATTTTCTCAAGGAAAAGTATTCACGATGTTCTTACTCGTAACTGGCGGTCTTTTCGGCTTACATAAGCTCTATCATTCCTACTTACCAGCACTGCTGTCGATATCAGTGACAACCTTCACCGCCGTCATTTTCACTATACTAGTGGCTACATTATTGAGAATATCCGAAATGGAAAAGTTCGCTGAATGGGCTAGGACACTCAAGAGAAAGCCCTAACAGAATCAATCAAACGTTTGTTTAAAAAATGCGTTCATTCGAAATTTGCAGCTGAGAATTCTTAGTTCATAGAATTCTCAAGCCGCACGGATTGGATTCCACAGGCTAGCCAAGCCATTAATACAGCTAAATAAATACTCACACCAGGTGCTGTTAATACATGACCAGCGATAAAAGCGACCCCAAGACCTAGAGCTACTCCAGTGAGTACTAAAATGACCTCTAAGTCCATCAATCGTTTCATATTTTGAAATGCTTGTTTAATCAATTGCCAAAGCATATAGACAAAGGGCAGCAAATATAAACTAAACCCTATCATTCCTAAGGAATAAAATAAATCTAAAAAATCCATCTCAATCGTTTTGGCTTCATCCGTAAAGTTGCCACCATAACCCATGCCAAATAGCTTTTGCATCCATGGCGCCTCTTGAAAATAAGCTTGATACTCTTCCCAGTAAGTTTCCCTGCCGCTATAGACGATGTTATCCTTCTGTTCACTTGTCATCACTTGCGTATTCCCTTCTTCTTTTGAAACACCAAGCCAATCAAGCTGTAGCTCCATGTTATGGGCAACTGGGGTATATGGTGTCATAAGAATAAAAACAACAAACAAAATGCCAAGTGTAACTAATTTAGTTCTTTGTATGTATTCTCTTTTTACCAAACGAAGAACAATAGAGGTACCAATGCTGATAAGCAATGTAATCAAAATCGCCCCATAACCCACTTTCGTCCCTAAAGCCAGCAACCCATACATAACCGTGAGTAATCCTACCATTAACCACCACGAACGTTTTAAGGCAAAATATAGTACAACCGGTAACCCCATAGCCAAAATGGCGCCAATCTCATTGCCAGCATAAAACCAGCCAACATGACCACTCTTCCAATAATCATAACTAGGAAACGCAGTATCAGAAAGCCCCGCCACCGTCATCATCGCCCCAGTCAAAATCACAGCTATCATCAAATAATAGAGCGGAGAAATCCTAAACCCTCTGCGAAAAGCCACTAGAAAGAATAGAAAACAGACAACAAAATAAACATTTTTCATTAACCATTTCAGCTCAGGTCCCCACATAAAAACAGGTTTCATCGTAAACTGAACCCCAATCGAAATCACAATAAACAAGCCAAATAACAACAGATAGCCTAAAATCACGGGTTTTCTTACATATGATGTAAATAATAAGTAAGCACATATAAATAATAAAAAACAAAAACGCATCGCTAAACCAAGCGTAAATGCTTGATCATTCAAACGAATAGACAAAGATGTAAGCACATCAATAATTGGCTGTAATAACAAAAAAAGCATACTCAGCCACAACACCTTATTTCTCTTTTCAGTCTTCAGCATAAATAAACAACCTCTTTGGTGGAATTTGTATGGTTTTAGTATGTGAGGAAATTGGGAATTTACTATAAGAGGTGCAAAATATGTTCATCAGATTTTCCCGTACTCTTTTAGAAAAGAGAAACATGTAAACACAAAAAACCGAGGGTATTCCCCTCGGTATAGTCATTATTTGAATTGCTGCAGTAAATCATAAGAAGAGGTATAAACTTTAGCTTGTTTTGCATTTGTAAAGTTTAAATAGTCACCGTAAATCCAACCTTGTTTACCATTAACTGAAATGCGATACCAAGTTGTATCATATGGATAACTACCATTAGATTTTACATCCGTGTTGTATCCTAATACAATCACTTCAGTTGAAACTTTTAATGTGCCAATGACATTACTATTATTATTCACATAAGGGAACGATCTCCAATTCGCATTGGTGTTGATTGTTGCCTTCGTACCAGCCGGCATGTTTTTAACAACATCTGATGGATATGGCTTGCCTGCTGGAATATCCCTACTCCAATTACCTGATGGTGCAGGACCATTGCTCGTTACAACATTTGTAGACGAGTAGTACTTAGCATCATACGGCTGTAAATCTTCCATTAATCGAGCAATTTTATTTTGCCAATCTTTATCCGTTGCATATTTTACATTCATGCCAATTAAGTCTGGTCCATTGTACCATTTACCATTAGGAGTTAAATAATCGGATTTCACTTGGTACGCTACATTACTAATACTATCTTCTACACTATCAAAATAGTAACCGCAAGTGAATGGACAAACATCATACGCCCCGTATCCATATAAGTTATTTTTATAATCGAACAAGTTGGATTGCTTTCCCCAACCAGTCTCTAAAATTGTATGCGCTACTAAGTAAGTTGCGTTTACCCCATATTTATTTTGAACATTAATAAATTCTTGGGCATAATCCTTTAACTTACTATCCCCATGACCTTTGCGATCAAATAAAGCTTTGATTTCCTGTACAGTCAGCTTTGCTGGTTTTCTTAAGTCAAGATTGAGATAACCTGGTTTTTCTGTACTGAGGTCATCTTTGTGGATATAGCCTGTTACCCAATTTCCGTTTACAGAAACAGTAGCCCTGTACCATTCTGAAGTAAATGGATAAACTTTTAGTAAATCACCTTGTTTGTATTTTTTAATTGCACTAGAAGATTTTGACGCAATAGTATATACGTTCAAAGTGTCTGGCACTGCATATAATCGTACATCCTTCGATGATTGCGAAGCATTTTCTACATGACTAGCTGCAATATAACCTGTTTGCTTTTTCCCATTCACATAGACCGTTGCTTTATACCAACCATTAATAAAGGATTCATATTTCAATATGCTACCAATTTTATATGATTTCCATGTACCAGAAGTTACATTCGCCATTTTATAAATAGGAGTAGCTGATTTCAATGCCACCCCTTGATAAGTAGCAGGGTTTTTTACAGGAATTTCTACATCAGAAGCATGGATATATCCTGTTTGCGGCTTGCCACCAATATAAACAGTAGCCTTATACCACCCTGTAATAAATGTCTCAAATTTTAATAACGTTCCTTTAGCATATGACTTGTGGGAACCAGAGCTTCTAGAAGCACTTTTATACACATTAACAGAATCTTTCAATGCTACGCCATGTAATGTATCTGGATTAGTTGTAGGTAAAGAAACATCTGAAGACTTTATGTACCCAGTGGTTGCTTTGCCATTAATATAGACCGTGGCAGAGTACCATCCAGAAATAAAACTTTGGAACTTCAAAATACTGCCTTGTGAATAGGTTTTTAAAGTCTTAGAACTTGTAGTAACTTGTTGATAAACTTTTGTTGGTGATTTTAAACCTACACCCTGATAAGTCTTTGGCTGAGAAGTAATATTTTCTACATCACCTTTATATATATAACCCGTCTGCCATTTTCCATTCACATAAACGGTAGCCTCATACCAATTTGAAGTTAGAGTAGTATACTTCAAAACGCTTCCAGTATTATATGATCTTAGTACACTTGCATTCTTAGAAGCTTTAGAATAAATCTTCGTTGTTGTAGTTGCTACTCCTCGAAGGGTTTTCTTGTCTTGTATGTTCTCTACGTCTGTCTTTTTAATGAAACCGTCTCGCCACTTTCCATTTACTGATACAACCGCTCTATACCAATCGTTATTATAAGTTTCATATTTCAGGATTGACCCTTGAACATAATTTTTTAAAGGCTTGGCACTTTGATTAGCGCTATCATAAATTACCGTCGGGCTTTTAAGTGCAGCACCATAGAGTGTTTGACTGACAGTTGCAGCAAAAGTAGACATTCTTGCTTTCGGTTCTACAACCTCTTCTTTTTCTTCTTGGTTAACTTCCGATTCTCCATCGAGATTTTCACTTGGTGTACTTTCTTCCATCTCAATAGAATCAGTTTCTTCTAAGGAAGAAGCGTTGTCCTCAGGTTCCTCTACTGTTAAATCCTCACTTTTATCTAAGTTTTCTTGTGAGTTATTTTGGGGAACCTCAGGGTCTTCATCCCCATCGATTTCTTCCGTTTCGCCTGGCTCATTCTTAGCCTCTTCATCATGATTGTTTAAATCAAATAGCCTTGCTTCGCGGTATTCACTCGCTTCCGCTTTTTCTACGATTCTACTATTCTCTATATAACCTTGTTTTGTTTCTGATTTATCCTCAGAAGAATATTCTACAAAGGAAAAATATTGTCCCCAGTTTAATACCAATACTTCAGAATCATCTTTTATAGTAAATAAAACTTCTGATTCACCATTTTCTTCTTCGTAGACAGAAATATCACCATCAATTTCTTCAGCAAATACCATTGCCTCAAATGTTTCAGGTAGAGATTCCGCTTTAACAAACGAAATATTCTGTGGTATACTCTGTAAAATTAATAGCAAGACTAAAAAACTAACAAATATTTTTTTCACTACTTTTCCCCCATGTAAATCTATACTTTATCTTAGGGATACATGTAGCGGTCCTTACATAACTATCAGATTTACACTTGAAGCAAATATTTAATTTTTCAAAAAACCGGTAGCTATCATAAGAGGTTTCCTCTACACGCCCACCTAATACTAAATAAAACTCTACACCTCCTAAACTCATAAAATTTACTTTACCAAAGCCATTGACTAGTAACCAGTATTACTTTTAATATCGGCAATTTGTCTTATGTTTTTACATTTTTTTATAGATTGCAGTTCTTTTGATGCGTATTTATTCCTACACAAGCAACAAAAAAAAAACGTACAAAAGGCACTTTTAAGATGCTTTTGTACGCTTAACTTAATATTAAACATTTTCCACTTTGCCAAAGACCGTTTCTACAACTTTCTTGCTTGATTTTCCTTCTTCAAGAGAACAAAACCTGTTATAAAATTCATCAAAATATAGTGGAAGCTTAAAATTATTCTTCTCTAATAATTTAATTTCTTCGATTAATTGTTCTGTTTCTTTCACTAATGGTCCAGGCGCATACTTCTCAAAATCAAAGTAAAAACCTCTTAATTGATCACGATAACTCTCTATATCATAAACATAAAATAACATAGGTCTTCTTAGATTGGCATAGTCAAAGAACACAGATGAATAATCAGTAATCAACAAATCAGAGATTAAATATAATTCCCTTATATCTTCATAAGTTGATACATCATATACGAATGGTTTGTAAGAAGTTATATCTATATTCTCAGCAATCAAATAATGCATTCTTAATAGAATAACATATTCATCACCTAAGGATTCTTTCAAGCTTTGTAAATCTAACTTTAAATTGAATCTATACATCCCTACTTGATGGTATTCGTTGTCTCTCCATGTGGGAGCATATAAGATTACCTTTTTATTAAGTGGTATGTTTAATTTCAATTTAATTCGTTTTATTGTATCTTCTTCGTTACCCAAGTTTAAAATATCGTTTCTCGGGTAACCAGATTCAATAATTTGCTTATTAAAATTGAAGGCTCTACAAAAGATTTCTGTAGAATACTGATTAGGTGAAATTAAATAATCCCACCTAGAAGATTCCTCTAAAAAGTTTCTCTTATATTTTTCAGTCGTTGTTCCAGGCATATGAACTTCATTCATATCTGCTGCCAATTTTTTCAATGGCGTACCATGCCAGGTTTGCAGATAAATTGTATTCTTGGGTTTCGGAATCCATAATGGAGTCCGGCTGTTAAAGACCCAGTAGTTTGCTCTTGCCATAATTAATAACCATGAAATCGAAAACCTATTAATAGTTTGTAAACCCTTGCCTTTAAATGCTTCTTCATACCTAGGATCAATACTCCAATACATATCATAACCCATACCATTTATCTTTAAATACTCGTATATAGCTCTAGGATTACAACTATATTGTTTTCCCAAAAAGCTTTCAAAAACGATTACATTTTTCCTTGCTGGTAACATACCAAGGACTCTAAATATTAATTTGTATATCTTCTTAATTATCCCTAACTTTTTTATTTTCGAAAGCACTCTCCATCACCTTAGTACTCGTCAATACAATTTATTTATTAAAAAATTGGTTGACTATTTTATTTGAAGCATTCCCATCTTCTAAAGAACAGTACTTATCTTTAAACTGCTGATATTTATTACTGTACTTTAAATGTACATTTTGAATTTCTTTAACTGACTGGACAATATCCTCAGTATTATACAGAAAAGGACCAGGTGCTTCTTTTTCAAAATCCATATAAAACCCTCGAACGTCATTCTTATATTCTTCAAAATCATATGTGAAAAACAAAAGTGGCTTTCCTGTATTAGCATAATCAAACATAACTGAGGAGTAGTCTGTCATTAATATATCACTGATCAAATATAGCTCCTGAATTTCTGGATAGTTCGATACATTGTATACAAAATCTCTTAGTTCACTAGGTAATGTTAGTTTATTACTAATGACGACGTGCATCCTAACTAAAAGAATGTACTCATCTCCTAATTCTTGCTTCATTCTATTCAAATCCATATTTAGTTCAAACATAAATTTATTCGTACCTTGTGTTACATTATCCCTAAATGTTGGAGCGTATAAAATAATTTTCTTATCGTCAGGAATATTTAGTTGCCTCTTAATAGTAGCAATTTTCTTCTCATTACTATCCTTATAAAAAATGTCATTTCTAGGGTATCCAATTTCTAATACTTCTCCTTCATACTTAAATGCGCTTCTAAATGCATTTGTCGCATATTGACTAGGTGAAATTAAATAATCCCAATTCTTCGTGGCACTATGAACTCTTTCTAGATAAGTATCATCCCTACCTTGTATTGTTTCTATATCAAATAACATTCGCTTCAATGGAGTGCCATGCCATGTTTGAATATAAATAGTGTCAGTTCTTTTCTTAATATATGTCGGGAAGTTTTGATTATTAATCCAATACTTAGCTCGAGCTAAGTAATAATAATACCTAATACTTAACCTTTTAACCTTTATTGTAGAAGGGTCCATGAAACGTTTGTTCTTATTGTATATCCATACAGTTTTATATTTTTTATCTCTCTTGACTAACTCTTCATAGATATACCTTGGACTATCAGCATATTGCTTCCCTAAACCACTTTCAAAAATTATTAACTTTTCATCGATTGGTAAGACAAGCTTCATTATTTTATATAAAACTTTTACAATCGGGAAATATAAACTTCCTTTTCTAAACCTTTTATATATGGCTCTAATATATTCACTTCCATATAATATTTCCTTTAAAGACTTTCTTTTATGCTTCAACTTTTCAGTTGCTTTATAAATTCTTTCACAAGATTTTTCATCTTTGTATTTCAAGAATTTTTTTGCTCTTATAATATTTTCTGGTTTAGTTTTAAAATCCTTTTCAGCATACAGTTCTAACGTTTTTAAAATTTCCTCATGATCATATAAAATATCTCCAGGTAAATCATTATCTAAATCAAGATGTGATGGCCTCTTACCAATAAACCTATTTCTATCGAATTGATAGTAAATAATTGGTTTTTCTAAAAAGCTAAAATCAAATGCAACACTCGAATAATCGGTTATCATCAAGGAACTTTCTTTTAAAAGATCTTGGACATCAACTTCCCCTTGTGTAACTATCTTAATAGGGCTATCGTTAAAAAACGATGAAAATCTTTGCATATTGGGGTGTAGACATAAAACTATATCAAAATTATATTTTTTTGATAGTTCATGGAGCTTTGGATGATTAACAAGTTGTTTATATCTAGCGAAATACTCACTTTCGAAAAAAACTTCGTCATTAACAATCCACTCTCGCCACGTAGGTATAATTAATAACTGCCTTTTTACTTTAGTTTTATTATCAAATAAGCTATCAAATCTAGAAAGACCAGTAACTGCCACACTCTCTGGTGAGTAGCCAAAGTCTTGTACAATTATATTTTTTTCATAATCTGAACTAACGATAAACATATCTGTATCAAAACTTGGAGAATTTACTCCATAGAAATGTTTTGTGTTTTTAGTTCCTATAACACCATGTTGGAGAAATACTTTTTTAGCTTTAACCAATTTCTTAAACTTTTCAGTTCTCATTGGGAATAAATAATCTGCATGATGAGAACCCAATATTTTTGATGCCATAAGAGTATACAATATATGTTTTTTAGATCCATATATTAGAATGTTCCCTAATGATTCTACATTCCTTCTCTCAGGCGAATCCTCTTCTATAACATAATATACATTCTTATTTGGATGGTTTTCTCTCATATATTTAAAAAAACGATATCCTGTATCCTGAGCTTTATATGGACGTTCACCAACAATCCAAATATCCTTTCTTTTATAGAAAGGTCTTAATAACCATGCATAATTAACCACATTATTCAAATAACCAAAGATATCTTCCTTAAACTTATTTACTTGCAAAGATAAATTAAAATGCTTGATGGTAAAATATGGGGTCAACACTAGAACATTGTTACCCTCTTTAAAATTAACTTCTTTAGAATATCTCTTAACTTTTCTATTTGGACGCCCTAACCTAACAGTTTTAGCTTCAATTTTATTTCCAAAATCGATTTCAAAAAAGAAATCAAATATATCTTCTACAACTAAATCCATACCCTTATAATTATTAAATTCAATGGAAGCATAAAAATCGTATAAATGTCTCCCACTTGAATTATAGGATTTTTCATTGTTTATTTTTATATCGACAGGTATATTTATTTTATTTCCAGACTCTCTTCCAGAAAGTAACAATGAAGCACTTTTTACTTCCATATACTTAGTATTTAAAGTACCTTCTAAGCTAAATACATCACTATTAGATTCCACTTTTGTCAATTTCACAATAGGCTTTATAGATATTTCACTGTCTACTGCCATTGATAATATTTTTGATTTATTGATATATAATTGCATGGAGGAATCTGTGTCTTCTACCTTTTGTAGCCCAGTACAAATGGTTTCTAGATATTTACCTATTGGGCTCAAATATTCTATAAATTGTTGATTACCTTCGACGATTTCTTCAAACTCATGTTTACTTATTTTTTCAAAGCGTTTTTCACTTAATTGCTCTCTCGGAACCCTTATTAGAAAGAAAAAATCATATATTCCTTCTGTTAGTGATTCTTTATATTGAAATAAGTTAAATTCAAATGAGAATATGTTTGTTGCTTTAATTTCTGCTAATTTGCAACTAAAATCCCTCTCCCTAGACTTCACCCAAACTTCTTTCACGGTATAACCATTCAATAATTCACCGGTTATCGTAATATTCATCATACTATCTTGAATAATATTTAATTTCTTTTTAAATCCAGTATTTTTTCCTTTCTTAGAAAAGAATACTTTTTTTAGACGTTTAAAAGCCATGATTGTTATTCTCCACCTTATATTTCCAAATTGAATTTTATGTTATTTTCTTGTTTTAAACGTTCACTTTAAACCTCTCTACAATTATCACAAATTTAATAACGTTGTCAATAAAACCTTTAATCATACGATATATGTACTATCTATTGTAACCTTTTTTAAACAATGTATTTAAAAAACTAATTACGTACAAATAACATTTCTTACATTATGATAAAAATAACCTTGAATTTTAGCTTTATGACTTAAATTGATATATAATACTTACATAAGGTGAATTGTTGGAGGAATTAGCCATAATAACCAACTTTCTAACTTGATAAGACTATCAATTTGTTTTAAAATTGAACTATTGATTTTTACAAAAAACGACATTTACCAACGAAATTATATATTTTACTAAGCCTATTCTAGGAGGTTTTTCGTATGAAAAAGGTATTAACATATGGCACTTTTGATTTATTGCACTGGGGTCATATTAATCTATTAAAAAGAGCAAAGGATCTTGGAGATCATTTAACAGTTGCTATTTCTTCTGACGAATTTAACAAAATTAAAGGTAAAGAAGCTTACCACAGTTTTGAAAACAGAAAAATGATTCTAGAATCTATTCGTTATGTAGATAAGGTCATTGCTGAAGATAACTGGGATCAAAAAATTCAAGATGTAATTAATAACGATATTGATGTTTTTGTTATGGGCGATGATTGGGAAGGAAAATTTGATTTCTTGGAAGAATATTGTGAAGTAGTATACTTGCCTCGAACAGTAGGTATTTCTACATCTAAAATTAAAAACGACCTTTTCGAAGTACAAAATGGCTAGAGAAATTGCTATCAATATCTACTTATTCTTTTTTGGAATGGTCTTTAAATTTTTTAATATTCTTTTTCCAACCAAGAATAAAGTTGTTCATGTAGTTTCTTTTTCTGAGAACAGCATAAATATATATAAAGAATGGAAGCGACAAGAGCAATCTTGTCGCACTATTTTTTTATTGACGAAAAGTTCATTAACATCTGAATTCAATGCTATTAAACAAGATGATGATCAAATTTTACAATTCACCCCATCATCACCCATCGCCTTTTTAGAAGGTTTGTTTCATCTGGCAACGACAAAAATTGTTTTAGTCGATAATTACTATGGTTTTTTAGCAAATATTCGATTTAAGACAGAGGTGAAGTGTTACCAACTTTGGCATGCGAATGGAGCGATTAAACGTTTCGGATTGAGGGATCCTTCAAATAAAAAAAGAAGTAAACAAGCATTAATACGTTTTCAAAAAGTATATAAACAGTTCCACCAAGTCATTGTTGGATCGGATAAAATGAAGGAAATTTTTAAAGAAGCGTTTAACCTAAACGAAAATCACTTCCTACCTATTGGGATACCAAGAACAGATGTGTTTTTTCACGAAGAAAGTATTTACAAGAAAAAAGAGCGATTACTGCAACAATATCCTGAACTGCGTACCAAGAAATTAATACTATATGCCCCTACATTTAGGGATGAGAACTTAGAGACTTATGAGCTCAAAATTGACTTAGAACTATTGTATCAAGATCTAAGAGATTCCGATTACCTCATACTTTTAAAGCTTCATCCAGCAATCAGAAATACAGTAACTATCGATGACAGTATGAAAGATTTTGTTTATGATTTCTCTCACTTTGCTAACACCAATGAATTACTTTTCATAACAGATATTTTAGTAACAGATTATTCTTCTATTCCATTTGAATTTTCATTACTGAATAAACCTATGATTTTTTATCCATATGATTTAAATCATTATAAAGAAAGTAGAGGGTTTTGGACCGAATATAAAGAACTTGTACCCGGTCCCGTTGTTTCTTCCACTAATGAGCTAATTGAAGTCATTCGTCAGCAAAGTTTTGATTACCATTTAATAAATACATTTAATCATGAGTGGAATACTAATAATGACGGTAAAGCGAGTTATCGATTCGTGAAATATTTACAAGCAGACTTACATTCTGAACATAAAAAAGTAGAGCGTAACCAATAGTTACGCTCTACTTTTATACTTATTTTAATTAAAGTATTGATTCAAACCGTTATAAATTCCTTTAGCTGCTTTTTTCTGATAAGCTGCTTTCGTAACAACATCATATTCTTCAGGGTTTGAAAGAAATCCTAACTCTACTAAGACTGCCACATTTTGATTCTCACGAATGACATGGAAGTTCCCATTATTTTTAACCCCACGATCTCGTAACCCTGTTTCAGCGACAACGCCATCTTGAATCAATTGGGCTAGCTCTCGTTCATTCTCATTAGAAGGTAAATAATAGGTTTCAATTCCATTAGGACTAGGGTCTGGATTTGAATTATAGTGAATGCTAATGAAAGCATCTGCACTATATTGATGGCTAATTTCTACACGTTCAGCTAATGTCAAATATACATCAGTAGACCGAGTCATGATTACCTCAGCTCCTGCGGCATTCAAATAAGAACGCAGATAATTAGCGGTGTTAAGATTCAAGTCTTTTTCTATGCCCATTGCCCCTGGGTCATGACCACCATGTCCAGGATCAAGCACAATAACTTTTCCTTGTAATCCTTTTTCCATCGTATTCGTTTTAATATAACCAGTTTGAGCTTTTCCATTTACAAACACAGTCACTTCATACCAATTCGATGTAAAGGTTTTATATTTAATTTTGGAACCTTTACTATAAGTTTTCAAGACACTAGACGTATTAGAGGCCTTTGTATAAACTGTCACTTTTGATTGTGCTGTACCTGTTAATGTTTGTTGTGGGTTCTTACTATTTTCAACATCTTTTTTATTGATATAACCTGTTGTTGCTTTTCCATTTACATAAACAGTTGCTTCGTACCAGTTGTCAGTATACGAACGATACTTAAGGATGGATCCAGAACCATAGCTTTTCAGCACATTAGCTGAAGTTGATTCGTTTGCATACACCTTTGTTGGCGAGGCCAAAGCCACTCCTCTATAATCAGTTCTAGCTGCATCCTCGTCAATAGTTGCGCTTTTTTGAATGTAGCCTGTTGTTGCTTTTCCATTTACATAGACAGTTGCTTCATACCAATTCTTCGTGAAAGTCTTATATTTAAGGGTGCTACCTTCATTATAGCTTTTTAGGATACTTGAGCTTGTTGAAGTACTGCTATATACATTGACACGTTTTTTTGCAATGCCACTGAGTGTCTCTTGCTTCGCATCACTATTGATTACATCACTTTTATGAATATAACCTGTAGTCGCTTTTCCATTCACATAGACAGTCGCTTCATACCAATTCGCAGTATGTGTTCTGTATTTAACACTTGTACCTTCATTATAGCTTTTCAGCACATTAGATGATTTTGATAATCCGCTATACACATTGAGTTTTTCATTTTTCACCACACCATTTAACGTAGATTGTGGTGTGTTTTCTGGAATCACATCATCTTCATGAATGAAGCCATATTGCCATTTACCATTAGCATAAACTTTCGCTTCATTCCATTGAGAAGAATATGTTTGATACACTACCGTATGTCCTTCATTATAACTCTTTAAGACATTCGAGTTTTTAGACGGTGTAGAATAAACATGTAGATTCTCGTTATAAACGATTCCTCTCGAACTCTCTTGCTTTTCAACAAGTAAGTCAACATCATCACTATTGATGTAACCTGCTACTGCCTTACCATTTACATAAACAGTTGCTTGTAGCCATTGATTATTCGACTTTTCAAATTTAAGAATTTTACCTTGAGAGTAGCTCTTTAACACTGTAGAATTTCGACTGGATTCTGTGTAAACATTTGTGGGGTTTTTAAGTGCGACACCTTGTACAGTAACTAAAGCTTTACTCATAAGCATTCTTGATTTTACAGGTTGCTCATCACTTACTTCCTGTTCATCTGGTAGCGCTTGTTGTGCTTCATCTTCTTTTAATTCATCTGTTTGACTTTCTTCTTCAGTGAGTTCATCCTCTTCAGTAAGATTATCTTGTCCTTCTGTTGAGTCGATAGGAGTATTCTCCTCACTTACCGCCTCTTCCTCATTAGGAGCATTCTCTTGCGCTTCTTCTGTCAAAGGGGTCTCAATCGTTTCTTCCTGTTTCTCACCGCTTAACTCTTCTTCATCAGGTTTATCTTGAACAATCGCATATTGATCAATTTCTTCATTAAGGACGTAACCTAGTACTTCATTATCTTCTTCGTCCTTTGTTTGAATATAAGAGTACTCGTCCCCTAGTTCTACGATATAAAATACTGAATCTTTAATTAAATGAAATAAAATCTCGCTTTCTTGTGAATCTTCAAGATATACAGCAACTTGTTGCTCTTCATTTACAACATATGTAATTGGTTCTTGTTCAACACTTTTATTATTTATCTCATTCGCATATCCTATATTCGAAGTTAAACCGAATACTAATAAAGCAATAAGAAACATGGAAATATGTTTCTTTAGTTTAGTCATTTTCTCCTCCTCTTCTAAAGTTATGATACTTTATAACTAATTTTCCAGTAGTGCTAAATTCTACATACCCCACATTCATATTAACATATTAAAATATGACAGTATTTATTATTTTTTTTACATTCACTTTACGAATAAGAAGAACTTTTGTCTAATATTGTCTATTTTACATTTATTTTATATCCACCGAACTAATAATTTGGTATTCTATAACATATATCAATCAAATTAACATTCGTATGGGGGAAAAGAAATGCGTAGCCAACCTAAGAAAAAGAAGCCGTTATGGTTAAAAATAACTGGTTCTATTGTTCTGTTAATGGTCATTGCAGTTGGCATCTATGGGTTTATGGTCTATCGTTCTGTTTCAGGGGCTGTAGAAACGATGCATCAACCAATCAAGTATAAAACAGAGAAAAGAGAGCAGGAGCTTACACTGACTAAACAAGAGCCATTTTCTGTTTTAATGCTCGGAGTAGATGAAAGAAGCGGAGACAAAGGGCGTTCAGATACAATCATTGTTATCACTGTTAATCCAAATGACCAATCAATGAAAATGTTAAGCATCCCAAGAGATACACGTACAGAAATTGTCGGTAAGGGCTTTGATGATAAGATTAACCATGCTTATGCGTTCGGCAATGAGGAAATGGCGATGGCCACGGTGGAAAACTTCCTTGATATCCCAATTGATTATTATATCAAGGTAAATATGGAAGGATTTAAAGATATTGTTGATGCGGTTGGAGGCATTACAGTTAACAGTTCCCTCTCATTTGAACAAGGGAATTCTTCCTTTACAGAAGGGGCAAACACCTTAAATGGCGACGAAGCATTATCCTATGTCAGGATGAGAAAAGAAGATCCAAACGGTGACTTCGGTCGTCAAGACCGTCAGCGTCAAGTGATTCAAGGAGTCATTAAAAAAGGGATGAGCCTTAACACACTCACAAACTATGATGACATCTTAGATGCGTTAGGTAAGAATGTTAGAACGAACTTGTCTTTCAATGAAATGCGTGATATCCAAAAAAATTATAAAAATGCAGTCGGAAAAATTGACCAGCTAACCATATCCGGCAATGGTCAGCGTATCAATGATGTTTGGTATTTAATCGTTTCAAATGAAGAGCAATTAAAAGTACAAGAAGAATTGAAATCACACTTAGATATATAAGAAAAAAGGTCTTATTCTATCAACCTATGAGGTGAAGAATAAGACCTTTTTTTAACTTCTTTTAATCAACTGAAGTGAGCTTATTGTTCCATCTTCTACTCCTTGAAATAAGTAATCAAATTCTTCTCCATGATATAAGAAAGATTTCGTCTCCTCTAACTCCATATCTGGTTCTCCCAATTGATTAAATAAGGTATCTGTAGATGGACCATTCATATCAATAATCACACCATTGATTACTTCATCTTTGTAAATATATTCTGCATGTTCAAAAGGTTCCTCCATCACTTGCCCTTGCCCTAAAGTGTTCATAACAGTTTCTAGAGGGAAATTAGGACCAACAATGCCATTTAATTTGGTCTCAATCTCTTGGTCAACAACTGTATTATTTAATCTTGCCAAAACCGTTGTACTAACCCAGCCTTCTTCATTATCATTTAGTTGGATTTTAGCCCATCCTTCTTCTTCTTCTAATACTTCATATGGAAAACCAAAAACAGCAAAGTCTATAGCTTCACTCTCCATTGTTGGTTCTTGTCTTATATTAGCACTTGAGACCGTTACATACCTAATATCTAATGATTCATCCTTTAAACCTTCTTCTACAGCTTTTGGTTCTTCTGATGCTACAGGTGATTCATTTTGGTTGGTCTTCACAGTCGAATTCGATGAGTGATAGTTATTTATAAGAAATAGAGTGCTAACGGATAGGAGTATTAAGAGTGTACTTAATCCTAAAATAAATTTCCATTTTTTACGACTAGGTTTTGTACGTTTGTTTACTCTTGAACTTCGCTGAATATCACTAGAAACAACGTTAGCTTTATTGGGTTCAATGTTGTCAGTATAATTATTCAACTGACTGCGCCTATCTAAAATATCCTGTCTGAATTTCTTCTGTTCCTCTTTGGTTAGTGATTTAAAATCCTTAAGGAACTTTTCATATTTTGGAATAATTTCACCGATAGTGCCGTAATCTCTCACTTCTCCCGCCTCTAGCCATAATGCTTTATCACAGAATTTCTTTACCTGTGCAATACTATGACTAATAAAGAAGATGGTTTTACCTTTTTGTTTAAATTCATTCATCTTATCTAAACATTTATCAGTAAAGGTTTGGTCACCAACCGAGAGGGCTTCATCAATGACAATAATATCAGGATCAATATTTACAGAAATGGCAAAGCCTAATCGTGACTTCATACCACTAGAATAGTTTTTAACTGGTTGGTCGATAAACTTACCAATATCAGCAAAGTCAATAATCTCAGGCATCAATTGCTGAATTTCTCTCTTATTAAACCCTAGCATGAGACATTTTAATTCAATATTCTCTCGACCTGTTAATTGATTGTTAAGACCTGATGCAATAGCAATAAGCGATGCACTACCATTAATCGTTATATCACCAGTGGTAGGAGGTACTACTCCTGTAATAAGATTGGACAGTGTAGATTTTCCAGCACCATTAATACCAATCACACCAATGACATCGCCTTGATAAGCAGTGAAGTTGATATGCTGCAATCCGTAGAAATCTTCACCGTATCCTTTAGGTACGAATATATCTAATAGTTTTTCTTTATTGTTTTGATACATTTTAAAACGCTTCGTTACATTCTCAAAATGAACTGATTCAATGGCCATATCTTTTTCCCCATTATTTATTAAATTAGTCCTTTTTACTATACCAAATTTTGCAAAGAAAAAAAGGCTAAAAATCAATTTAGCCTCACACTTCATAAACATTTATTTAATTTGTAACAAGTCCTGCTTGCTTCTTCATTGCCTTTTCTTTAAAGGCACGCTTCTCGGAAGCACTCATCGCTTTATATTCCTTTAAGAAAGCCTGATATTTTGGCATGACTTCTTTAATCGGCCCAAACTCTCTCACTTCACCATACTCCAGCCAAAGTGCTTTCTCACAGAAACGATTCATTTGACCAATCGAGTGACTAATAAAGAAAATTGTTTTCCCTTTTGCTTTAAACTCATTCATCTTATCTAAACATTTATCGGCAAATGTCTGATCACCGACTGAAAGTGCTTCATCAATCACTAATATATCCGGATCAATATTTACAGAAATAGCAAAGCCTAAACGTGATTTCATCCCACTGGAATAGCTTTTGACCGGTTGATCAATAAATTTACCTATATCAGCAAAATCAATAATTTCCGGTTCTAACTCTTTAATCTGGGCTTTACTAAAACCGAGCATCAGACATTTTAATTCGATATTTTCGCGCCCGGTCAATTGATTATTCAAACCTGAATTAACCGCAATTAATGCCGTCTTCCCATTGATGGTTACCTCACCTGTAGTGGGTGGGATAATGCCGGCAAGGATATTGGATAGTGTAGATTTACCCGAACCATTCACTCCAATAAATCCAACAACGTCACCTTTTTCAGCTGTAAAACTAACATTTTGCAACGCGTAAAAATCTTCACCATAACTTTTCGGTAATAAAATATCTAATAACTTTTCCTTATTACCATCATACATTTTATATTTTTTCGTTATATTGTTTAAAACAACTGAATGTTCCATAATTCACATCCATCTTATAGAAAGTCTACGAAGCGATCTCTAAATTTCACATGTAAAATCGAACCAACGACAAATAATAGTATAGTAATTCCCCAGAAATAAAGGCTATATTCCCAATTCACAAATGGATACCAATTGAGACCTAAGATTGTCGCACGATATCCTTCTGCTAAGTAATAAATCGGGTTCAGCTGCATTAATGTTGGCACAATCTCAGGCTTTAGTTCATATGGTGGCCATAAGAATGGTGATACATAAATGAGAATCCTCACTACTGATTGAATAGCCATTTGAAAATCACGTACAATTGTTGAAATAGTAGAGGTGATCAGTGATAGCGAAACCAAGAATATTAAGGTCGCTAACATCATATAAGGTAATTGTATATAATATACAGAAATTGGATAACCCATAAATTGGAACATAATGAGCACAATAACTAGTAACATTAAATGTTGATAAAGCTTTGCAAAAATCACATAGGTAGGTATGACACTCATTGGGAAACTCATTTTGGATACCATCTTAATTCTCGAATAGACCGATTTCGAGCCCATTGTGATCGATTGATTAATAAAGAACCAAACGACTATGCCTGATAACATCCATGAAAAATAAGGAATAACATCCCCATCAGCCATTTTTACATCAGGTCTACCAACAGCTTTAAATATCCCATAGCCAAACACAAACCAATAAATCGCAATTTGAATCATAGGGTTTATAATTTCCCATAGAATCCCTAAATAGTTGTTTCTGTTCGCACTTTTCATTTCATAAACAGAAAGGCGTCTAACTAAATAAAAACTTTTGATTTGTTCTTTTAAAACTGTCACTACAGAACGCATGCGTTTTTCCTTTCCGTGCCTTTAATTTTCTTTTAACAATGAATTACTCTCCCCGAGAAAATATTTTATCATTGAATGATGAAATTGTCATTTTCTGTTGCGACAGAGCAAAAATAAAAAGGGAATTAAAAGATGAATAATTCCCTTACATTGCCGATAACAATATTATAATGATTTCCCTAGTACTTTACCATAAAATTGGTTTAAGGCTTCTTGATTATATTGTTCATCATGAAATGAACTTCTCTTAGGTAAACATTTTTGTCGGTAACGCTCAACAAATTGAATTAACTTTTCAGCCAATGCTTCTTGATTGTTCTCTACTAACTCACCATAGCCTTCTTTAAGGACACTTCTAACACCTGTTACATCTGTTGCTATAATCGGTTTACCTATAATCAATGTTTCGAGTAGCACGAGTCCTTGACCCTCATAATTTGAAGAAAGAACAAAACAATCACACTGATTAATAAGAGCAAAGGGATTAGATAATTGTCCCACCAATATAATGCGATCATTCATTTTTAGCTTCTTAATAAGAGATTGCAATGATTCTTTTAGTGGTCCTTCCCCAACGATATAAAGCTTAATATGCTGATCATATTGGTATAAAGCCCAAAATGCATGAATTAATTTTTCATGACCCTTTTCAGGTGAAAGTCTACCAACAGTGACAAAGTTCACATCTACCTCTTCAGGAGCTATGACTCCTTGAATAGTTAACTTAACAGACTCTGCTAATTGGTCCGTAACAAGATAATTATTCCCGTTCACTTCGATATAATCATACTGATTCATCAGTGTCTTCACACGGTTACTATCAACAAGATTATTAACATATGTCATTTTTTTGTGACTATCTGGTACTAACTGCTCTAAGTTTTTCATATTCGTTTCGTGTGTCGATTCTGCTACTGAGATGATTCTATCATAATATTTATAAATAGAAAAAATCACTTTTAGATTCTTTTTATGTTTAAATTTGCCTTTGATTTTCTTATTAAATTCTTCCATCATATCATTATGAAGATAAATAGATTTATTCTTTATTCGCGAAAAGGCAAATAGGAGACTCCAAAAATCATTATAACCACCAAAATTTATTGCATGATCAAATTTCACGTCCCCAACTAACCGGCGAAACTCATTATAATATAAATGTGCTGGTAGTACCTTTTCTACAATTTGTCCACTGACACCACGATTCAAGATCCATTGATGTTTATAGCTATCAAGAACTGTTCTACCGAGAACCCCAGGTCGATAAATAAAATGAACATTAGGATTAGCTCTTTTAATATTTACCCATTTTTCTTCAGAACCTTTCGGATTCTCTATGACAACCACTTCGTATTTATCATAATCAATCGCATTTAATAAGGTTAAAGCAGACATCGTTATACCATTATTATAGAAAGCTCCGCAATACATAATAATTTTCTCTTTTTTTGTTTCCGTTTTAATTAAATGCTTTTGTTCATTGTCTACTAAGATTGATAACAGTCTTGAAGCAGCCTGGCCATCATCATTATAACAAAACTGTTCTTGATATTCTTTGTACTTCTCATTATATTTCTCTTGCTCTAAGTCGATATTTTTAATATGCACAATTACATCTTCTAGCTTTTGAGTGAGTAGTCCAGGTAATTGATCAACCGGGAGGTAGAATCCTCTTTCATGACTATATTGTTCAATATCATCTCCATAGAAAATGACTGAACGCCCTGTCGGTAAGAAGTCGAAAAAGATGCTAGAATAATCAGTTATTAAAATATCGACTGCTGATAGCAATAAATTTGTGTCCATGCCATTTGGTACACATAGCTCTTGTTTTTGGTTTTCCTCAAAGTACTTAAAGGTAAAATAATGAGACTTCAATAATACAGTATAGTCACTGCCTAATTCCCTCTTTAAATGGAGGACATCCTGAAGTAGTTGCTCACTCATATCTGCCTCATTTCCTACCGTCCCCCGCCACGTTGGGGCATATAAGATCACCTTAGTTCCACTCGTTACCCCTAACTGAGACAATACATCCTTACTTGAAGCAGCTAGCGTTCGATCGACACGAGGATAACCAATATCAGCAACCCATCCTGGAAAAATTTCGTAAATATCATGTGAAGACAATAGTTTTTCATATGTAAATTGATTGGGACTAACCAATATATCCGTTTGTAATAAATTCCGCTGGATATTCATATGATCAGTCATGCCCGCTTGTTTAATATCTCTTCCTAACGTCTTAAGGGGTGTCCCATGCCATGTATTCACATATACCTGACCTTCTCGTTTAATGAAATAATAAGGAAAGGACGTATTATTAATTAGATATTTAGCAGTAGCTAAGTATCTTAAATAAAGATCATCATCTACTGCTACAAATTTTATATTTTTTCTTTTTGGTAATGTGTCTACAAAAGAATCGTTTTCATTCACAACTATAATATGAAGAAACTGATCGAAATCAGTTCTTTTTTCAAACGCTAAAAAAATAGCTAATGGATTACACGTAAAACTTTTACCATGATATGCCTCATACAAAATCACTCGATCTTCCACTTTTAAATGATTCACATAATAATTATACTTCGCGCGAATCTTAAACCGTTCATTCTTAATATAATCACGTATAGGTTGTTTAATAAAAGGAACTTTGCGACTGAAGTATTTCATTAGATTACCTGCCAAAATGATCTGCTCCTCTTTCAGTAAAAATATGCTAATTAATACTATTTTGAGTATTCTTTATTTTTATTTGATTCTACTATATTTTCTAATATTTTCATAATATCATCTTTTAATTCCTCATTCTGGAGTGAGAACTCTATAGTAGTTTTAATAAACCCTAATTTTTCTCCTACGTCATATCTTGTTCCCTCAAAATCATAGCAAAATACCGACTTATATTCATTCAATGCTTGAATAGCATCAGTCAATTGAATTTCCCCACCAGCACCAATTTCTTGATTTTCTAGATAACTAAAAATATCTGGAGTTAATATATATCTTCCCATAATCGCTAAATTAGAAGGGGCATTACCTTTTAAGGGCTTTTCAACAAATTGATTGACCTCAAACAATCTTCCATTATTATTGGAAGGATCGATAATACCATAACGATCTGTTTCATCATCATCTACAGTCTGGACACCTACAATTGAAGCTTCAAGTAAATCATATTGATTGATTAATTGCTTAATACATGGCACATCACTTTGTACGATATCATCACCTAATAGCACAGCAAAAGGTTCATCACCTATAAAATTCCTCGCACACCAAATCGCATGCCCAAGCCCTCTCGGTTCTTGCTGTCTTATATAATGAATATTTGCAATTTTAGAGGGGTATCTTACCCTTTCTAAAATATCTAACTTTCCTTTATCTAAGAGGTTCTTCTCTAACTCTGGAGCATAATCAAAATGATCTTCGATTGCTCTCTTTCCTTTACCGGTAACAATAATAATGTCTTCAATACCTGAGGCTACAGCCTCCTCAATTATGTACTGAATGGTCGGCTTATCAACAATAGGGAGCATTTCTTTTGGCATAGCTTTGGTAGCCGGTAAGAACCTTGTTCCTAATCCGGCTGCTGGGATAATAGCTTTTTTTATACTAGACATTGAACGACCCCTTTGCAATGGTTTTAATTTTCTAAAAATAGTATATAGAAGATAATTTACCATGTTTTTCATAATAAATATATCTAAAAAAATATTTATCATCACATTAGTCTTTATAAAAAACACCTTAAACTAATAGTTTAAGGTATTTACCCTATATAAGATTTAATTTTTCAATTACTTACTTATCAATTCTTTTTTTATAGTGCTAATTAATTTTGTTAGTAGGTTCACTTTCCGAGTTGAGGTTATTTCCTCATTCTCCTTTACACATAATTCAAACTTAGAAATATACCACGGAATATCTACTATAAATTCAAACCGTTTTTGAGTTGTTGTAATTGCAAATTGTTGTACTACTAATTCTTCACTATTTTTAATAGTGCAAGGGATTAGTTTATTTTTGTATTTAACAAAAACTTCTCGATTAAATGAAGTACCTTCAATTTGGTAATAAAGGTATTTCAGTCGTAATTTCTCAATGATAATTTTCCTAAAAGAGGTAAATTTATTGACATCATATTGTTTACCATATTTAACCTTTAATAATACCTTTTTTTCTATTGTTTTAAAATTTTGTTTTAGAATATATTTATCTTCTATTTTCCCCAATAGCAACCGCATAAGGTATATAAACTCTTCCACTTCCGATTCTTCCAATACATCTAACATTTTACTGTAATTTTTTGAGATTAAAAAAAGTCTTAAGTGGTAAATTATTAAATAACTCACGTAAGGTAAGGTATTATTATCCATTTCAATTGATAACTTTAATAATGGCACATATGATTTTTTTAGAAGAGGGATGTACCTATCCCTCTTCTCCCAATTTATATCAACCAAAGAATTTTGTTCTTCTCTTTTCCTATAAAAATAAATACTGTTTTTTATAAGACCATATTTTTCAACAGAGAGTATAAATTGATTTACAAAAAAAGCATCCTCAAAAAAACTAATATCAGATCTAAACGTCAATCCCAAATCATTCAGAACCCTCGTCTGAAGAATTGTCCCACCAATATAAAAATGTGGACTACTATATTCTCTAGTTATATCTATAACCCTATCATTTTTACTACTGAATCTATAATTTAATTTATGTTCTCCTTGCACTCTTCCAAAATACACAATAGGTGAAACAGCAATATTAACTGTAGGATTAGCGGTAAAGAACAAAAAGGCATTGTTCAAATAATCCAAACTCAACTTATCATCCGCATCAAGAAAAACTACATAATCCGTTGAAACAGGAACGCAGGACAAACCAATATTTCTAGCAACTGAAGGTCCACTGTTATTTATTTTTCTATATATTATGGTTTCTGGTAACTTTTCTAAGTATGCATGACATATTTTTTCACTATTATCCGTACTACCATCATTTATTAGAATTATGCTTATATCATTTAAAGGGTAATCTTGACTTATTACACTCTCGATAGTTGTACTTAGATACTTCCCAGAGTTATAAATAGGTATAATTACTGAGAATTTCATCATATTTCCTTTCTATTCCTTACTATTCATTAACTTTTGTATAAAGTTTTCTAACATTAAGTTGGAGTTTTCCGTATATATATTTGCTAAAACTGATTTAACTTTCTCATAAGTCACATTCGGATATTCTGTATTTAAGAAAGTTATTTTATTCGCTAGTGTTTCAACATCTGTAGAATTAAATTCTAATAATTGCTTGTTAATATCTTCGTAAACTCCTCTTGCCTTTTCATACTGCTCAAAATCATTTATATATAATAAGAATTTCTTATTGATTGCTAGACCATCAAATATAATTGAAGAATAGTCACTTATTATTAAGTCAGAAATCAAAATAAGTTCTTGAACGTCAATACTTGAAGATGGATTAATAACCTGACTATTTACTTCCTTACTTCCCAAACTCATACTATGATCTTTATCAATTACTACGTAATCATCGTTTAGTTTTTCTAAAAGGATATTTAAATCCAATTTATACTTATTATTAGGTCTATGGGATTTAAAATTATAATCTCTCCATGTTGGAACGTATAAAATAACCTTTTTCCCAATTGGTATATTCAAACCTTTTTTAATTGATTCAATTAGTTCTGTGTTTTCTTGATTTGATTTTAGCCATTGAACGCGAGGGTAACCAAAGTTTAATATTTTCTCTTTCGGAATAACAAAGGCAGATATAAACTTTTCAGATGCTTTAGGGGAATCAGATAGTAGAAAATCCCACCTCATAATATCTCTTTGTTTCTGCTTTTTATGGTTCCTGTTATATTTTGAAATAAACATTTCATGACTATCAAATAACAATTTTTTATAGGGTGTCCCATGCCACATCTGAAGCCAGTATGCACCTTGTCTTTTTTTAAAATCTAGAGGTAACCAACTTTCTCCAATAACAACCTTTGAGGTTGCTAATTTTTCATAGAATTTCATTGACCTTGGAGTAATTCTGAATTCAGAAGGCACCCTATTGTCTTTTGTAACGAAATGAATCTCAAATTGAGATTTCCTTTCCTGTAAGTATTCAAAAAAGTATCTTGAGTTTCCTATATATCTATAATCAAAGCCCAAAAATAATATAGAATTGTCATTAATCGGTCTATTATTAAACGACTCAATTTTCTTTAGCTTTTGATGTTTTTTCTTGTTTTTATAGTAATTAGTATTTCGAATAGAATCAGTCAGCTTATTATATTTAATCTTATTTTTATATTTTTTTGCAATTTTAAAAATAGGTACTAATTTCCCTTTAGACTGTAGCCAATCCACAAATAAAATTCTATTAATCTTACTTCTCTGAACATACCTTCTTCGGAATAATAAATGGTTTAAAGGTATAATATTTAGGGGGACATAGTAATGTTTATTTTTCGTATTTAATATGGAGATAACTTTTTTTAAAGTCTTTCTTTTATACCCAATCGGAGCCCTCTTTTTAGCATAGTAAATAGATTTTTGTATTAAATGTTTATACACCTGATAATATGAACTTTTCCCTCTCGGATTAAACAACTTCATACTATTTTCAACTGCTTTTAAATACGAATTTATATGGTCTGCCCCCATAGTATTAGTTTTTGTAGTCGAATGTTCATTTACACGTACCCAATACAAAGGATTAGAGATTATTGCAATCGCATTGGCTTTTTGTGCAACATCAAGGTAAAATTCAAAATCTTCATAAATATACCCCTCTCCATACCTTATATTATTATTTATCAAAAACTCTTTTAAATATAATTTATTAACACTAAAATAAGTTGGTGCCTCATATAATTGTTCACAATCAATGTTATATAACACTTGTTTATTTAAGAAAAGATCATTATTAACATATACAAGTCCTTTATCCTCATAATAATAAGCCCAATCACATAAAACAAAATCATAAGAACCCTCAATTGCTTTATCAAACATTTTCTCAAAACAACTAGAGTCTAAAATATCATCCCCATCTAAAAAGAATATATATTTCCCGTTCGACTCCTCAATACCTCTATTACGAGCAGTACCTTGTCTCATGTTTTTTTCTTGATAGATAGTTTTAATACTAAAACTTTTTGAATCATTAACTCTTTTAAACTCCTCAATAAGTTCATGAGTTTTATCAGTTGAACAATCGTCTATAATTATTACTTCAACACTACCCTTGAAACTCTGCTTCTTTACAGAATTTAAAGCTTCATCTATGTAAAGCTCTACATTATATGTAGGTATAATTACGGATATATCAAATTCCATTTTGTTTCCCCTCTCAAAGCTAGTTAAAAGAACTTATATAATATAAAACATTGTAAAGTAAATTCCAATATTATAAAAGTGTAGATAAAATAACATTTTCCTATTTTTGAATAAATACTTTGTCAAATCACAAAACACCAAAACTATTATATCAGTAAAATAGGACCAAACAATACCACTATTATCCTTCTTCATTGAAAATATCATATTATAAATGGTTATATCAGGAAAATTTCACTAGATTGACCAGTATTAAAATTACTTGTTTGTATTTAGTAATTAAACAGTGCAAAATATCTAATTTTTAGTTAATTTTTTTGTTTTTCTTAGAAATACATAACTTTTCCCGGCAATAAAAATAGTTTTTTTATTTTGTCAATGTTCTATGTAATTCATTAAACTACCCCTACCTAGGAAAAAACCGGTAAGCGCGCTTCCTTTAAGGATGATAGAGAGTGCAGGAGTTTGAGGTTGTGCTTAAGTCGTATGAGCCAATGATTTTTAAGATTATGAGGAGTTTGGGGATTTATCGGGAGAAAGAGGAATATTATCAGGTGGGTGTGATTGCTTTGTGGGAGGCTTGGGAGCGATATGATGAAGGGGTGGGAAAGCCTTTTATTAGTTATGCTTATGCTTGTGTGAGGGGGAAATTGTTGAATGAGTTGAAGCGGTCGATTAACTATGCAGAGCGGCGGGTAGTGGCTGAGGAAGAGTTTTGGTTATTGGTGGCTGATGATGAAACGAGTGATGATTCTACTGTAGACCTTGAGTTTTTGCGGGTTTGTCGAGGATGTTTGACGGAGAAGCAGTTTAAGTGGGTATGGTATACACTCATGTATGATCACTCGATTCGAGAGATTGCCATTAAAGAGGGGGTGTCTATTTCTGCTGTGAAGCAGTGGCGGGAAGGCGCACGGAGATCCTTAAGGAAGAAGATGGGGCGAGAAGGAACGCGCCATTAAGTGTGAACGGGAGCATTCCTTTCTTCATTAATTAATTGGATGGTCTCTTCTAGAGTGATAGGTTCTTTGGTATTCGGGTTCATATATTTGGGATAAAGTAAATAGGCGGCAGCGAATACTTCTACAAGTGTGCGTTGCCTTCTTCTTCTGGCTACCATTTGACGATCATCTGTTAAGCCCCAGTTGGAGTAAAAAGGGGCTCCGACTGTTGTAACGGGAATGCCTCGCATGAGTGCTTCGAAACCGGATAAAGAAGTAATGGTATAAACATGGTCAACGGTTTTAAGTGAATCATGCAAGCTAATTGGTTCGCTGACAATCTGTGCTAGATGCGTGACGTCTTTTGGATTGGATTGCAACGGTCTTTTACCAGATAATACGTCAGGATGCGGCTTATATATAATTTGCGCATGAGGATTTTCCTCCCTAGCTAAGCGGACCAAGTCATTGTTCGTCCAACGTGTAGCTGCTCCCATCATAATCGAAGCGTCATCTTCTACTTGTCCAATGACTAATATCCGCTTGTTCGCTTTCCTGCCGTAGACTACATTCACATCTTTAGTTGAAAGATGGTTATATTTACTTAAGCCGTTTTCTTTTATTTCTTCTATGATGCGCGCTGCACGATCTAAGATATCTTGGTCAAAATGATGATGATTCAGTAAATGCTCTAAGTCACTTGGTTGTGTACTATCATAATAAATACCTGTCTTGTCTATGCATAAGGAGTATGGCAATGTATGCAGCGCCCCTAAACCAACAGAGCGGACAAAGCCGTCCTCAACACGATATATGGGAACTTGATAGGCTTCGGCTATATCTTCTAGCTGTACATGTTGTTTAGATCCCCATATTAAGAACACTTTTTCCCTTTTTACACGGAGCAACCTGTGTAAAAAAACAGTAGTAAAAGTATGGGGGATAAAAATAATCTCATATTCACGAAAAAATTCCTTCACACACTCTTGTTTCCAATGGGAAAAGTAAAATGCTAACGCGATCGGTTTTGTTCCACTATTCCTTTTCACTTGGCGAACGCTTTGTGTATATTTTCGTAGCTCCTTTACTTTCCTAACACCTTTCTTTGCTAATACTCGCCATTTGTTCACTGTAGGACACCTTCTACGATGTAGGATTTAAGCATATCCTTGTCTTTACTGTTGCCTGAGTAAAGGATTTGTTCCTCGGCTATTTTTTCTCCTGTTTGTTGAACGATCCAGAAGAGTAATAATTCACGATCGCTTGGTTTTCTGCCGAGTTGATTGACTAACTCACGATACAAACCTTGTGGGTAAGATTCTAGCTTCACACCTCGTTCTATCAATGTACGCATATAATCTGAGCCATGGGGATAGCGATGAATAAGGCCCGGCTCATTACATAATAATAATTCCACCTGTGATAAGTTCACCTGCTCATGCAATTCGGGATGAATGGCACTAAACATAACGAATGAACGGTTCCGATCAACCAATGAAAAGGTTGGTTTTGTGACAAAGATGAGGGTATCAAATTTTTGGCAGAAATGATGCACCGCCTCTTGTGATGTCGCTTCTAGTATAATACCTATCTTTTTTGGAGTGGTCAGCAGTTGTTGAAACTGGCCTTCTGATTGAATCAATTGATTGACAACCACTTTTTCACTATAAGTAGAGGCGTTTAGTTGATCGAAATCAAAATTGACTGCCAAAGAAAGATAAGGCACCTCTATTGGTTCTATTTGTTTCTCCCGTAAAAGCCGTTTCGCCTTATAGGGGTGACCGCAATGATTAAGGATAGCTGCAAACTGCATGATATCTTCTTTAGAAAAATCTACATCCAACATTTTTAATGTCTCTTCTGTTGCTTGTAATAACCTATCTGATGGGCCTTCAATCTTCCATAGTAATCTGATTAAAGCAAGCATTTGTCGCTTAGATTTTTTTTCTACTTTTAATAAGGAGATAAGTGCTGCTTCATAATTCCCTAGACCGGCATGAGCAATGCCCTTTTCGCAATATAGAGAGTCAGGTAAGCTGTTCTGTCGCTGCTTTTCTTCTATTAGCCGCAGGGATTTTTCGTATTGTCTCGCATCATTTAGGAGTTCAATATACACTTGCTCTCTTCTAGGTTGATAAACTAAACTTAATGCTTGTTTATATAATTGTTCAGCTTCAGAAAAGGCAAGTGCTTGTCTTTTCTTATCACCCTCTAGCTCCATACTCTCTGCACGTTGTCTAATTAAGATTTTCATTGCTTCTTCAAGTTGAATATGTTCACCGGTATCTGGGTTCATATACCGCGGATACACAAGATAGCTAATCGCAAATAACTCGTCAATCGTACGTTTCCGTTGCCTTCTAGCGTTTGGCTGCCTATCTGTTGTTAAGCCCCAGCCTGCATAAAATGGCGATCCGTAACAAGTAACTGGTATACGGCGAATAAGGGCCTCGAAGCCAACGAGAGAAGTCATCGTGTATACATGATCAATCGTCTGGAGCGCATCAACGATACCAAGCGGTTCAGTTACAACTTTCGCCACATCGGTCACATCCATTGGATTAGAAAATGCTTTGCGATATCCGCCAAGAACATCGGGATGTGGCTTATAAATGATTTCACATTCTGGATGCTCTTTTGCAGCTGCACGAACGAGATCATTATTGGTCATTTTCGCTTCTAGTCCATATTGGATGGATGCGTCATCTTCTACTTGCCCTATAACTAAAATTCTCTTTGACTTTTTCTCACCATAAATCTTTTGAATATCAGTTTGCGCCGTATGGTTATATTTTGATACGCCCTGTTGAATAAGCTGTAGCCGACATTCTCTTGCACGCTGCAACATTTCTCCTGATACCTCGTAAGTATTTAATAATTCTTCTAAATCTGATGGTTGCCGAGCATTGAAATAAAGGGTCTTTGAATCAACAGCAATGGATAGAGGAAACGTATGGGCTGCACCTAAGCCTACTGAGCGGACAAAGCCATCTTCCACACGAAGGACTTTAATACCTTTCTTAGCTGCATAAGCAGTTAGCCCTTCAGGTTCTTTGAATCCCCAGACGATAAATACTACCTGAGAAGCCTTTTTGATGAAAGGTTGCAATCTTTTTAAATCCCCTTGGCCAAAAACAAACGCGGTGCGATATTCTGAGAAAAATTTGCTGCTATGTTCCCTTTTCCAAGGATTAAAGCCGAACATAAAGGCGACAGGCACTGCCTCAGTTTTGCTCCAATTCTCTCCCATTTCAATAAATGGCTTTTGTTCGTTCCCTTTTTTCAGTGAAAGTTGTTTTAAACCTTTTTTTATTGTCTTTTTCCAACCCATACGTACAATACCTCCTTCCTTTATACATGTACGAAATGTGTTTTCAATCGTTTGACCCAATCCATTTCCTTTAGAGATACGGATGGGACTCCTCCAATGACCTCAGAAATAAATGGCAGCCCCCGCTTAGCACTACCTTCTAGTCGTGGGATAAGATGAAAATGAAGATGCCGTACAAGCTCATTCATTGAAGTCATATATAAACGTTCACTGCCAATTATTTCTTTCAATGCGCTTTCAACCACTTTGACGATATGAAAAAAATCATGCTGTTCTGCCTCGTTTAAATCGTGCCACTGTTCAATATGTCTCTTCGTTTCCAAGTGTAAATAGCCCAATGCAGTCCTTGATTCAACCGCAACAAGCATCCACCGATCATTACTGTAAATTACTTCACGCTTATGAGTTAACTGTTTTTCACAAATTTCACAGCTATTCAAGAGAAACACTCCTTACTGTCTGACCGCCTGTTGGTTAAGAAAATCCTTTACTAGTGCCGCGTAATCAAAACTTTGACGAAGAATGGATTCAATAATCTCCCGCACTGCGCCATTACCGCCCATCCGTTCCGCAACGATTTCCGCTTCTTGCTTCACTTCCTCCATCGCGTTTGCTGGACATGCAGCTAACCCGACCATATTCATTGCTTCTATATCATTCAGATCATCACCGATATAACACATTTGATTCACATCAATATCTAATTCACCCGCTAATTGTAAAAGGGCGGATACTTTATCTTTCACACCTTGCTGCACATGGTTGATGTTCAGTTCCGCAGCTCGTTTCTCAACTGCCGCAGATCGTCTGCCTGTTATAATCGCGACCTCTATCCCAACAAACTTCGCTAGGCTAATTCCCATGCCATCATGTACATGAAATGCCTTTACTTCTTCACCACTGCTTGATAACAAGAGTTTGCCATCGGTTAACACACCATCAACATCTAACACGATTAAGCGAATATTTTTCATCAGTGTGCCTCCTACAACCCAAGATGCATAAGGTCATGAATATGAATCATACCAGTGGGCTCATGTTTGTCATTGACAATCGGCAGCACATTTACTTTATGCTGCTCCATTAATGTCTTCGCTTCAGAAGCAAGGTGATTTTCTGATAGAAAATAGGGTTGTGGATTACAATATTGAAGGACTTGTTCTTCAAGTATTGTATTCGTCATCGCAAATGCTCTTCGAATATCACCATCTGTTAAAATACCGAATAATTCATTTTTCTCTGTGACTACACTGATCGCACCCATTCCTTGTAAAGTCATAGAGAATAGTGCCTCTTGAACGGTTGCATGTGTAGCAATAATCGGGTTTTTGCGGGTATTAGCGACCACATCAGCTGTTTTAAGTAATAATCTTCTACCTAATGAGCCTGCCGGATGAAAGACTGCAAAATCTTCTGGCTGAAAGTT
Source organism: Cytobacillus kochii (assembly GCF_044790165.1). Lineage (NCBI taxonomy): Bacteria > Bacillati > Bacillota > Bacilli > Caryophanales > Bacillaceae > Cytobacillus > Cytobacillus kochii. The sequence continues at coordinate 4,046,618 of NZ_CP085254.1, forward strand.
TCTTGCTTCTAGTAAGGCAATGGCTAAGGCATCTCCTAAAGCTAAAGTAACCGTCGTGCTTGTTGTAGGAGCTAAACCATGTGGGCAGGCTTCTTCTACATTGCCTATACAAAGGACGATCTCTGACTTTCTAGCCAATGTTGATAATGGGTTTTTCACAATACTAATCAATTTCGCACCGATTCTTTTTATGGATGGAATGAGCTGTAATACTTCTTCCGATTCCCCACTATTTGATATCGCTATCACTACATCCTTAGCCGTAACCATCCCTAAATCTCCATGTAAGCCTTCCGATGGATGAAGGAAAATAGAAGGTGTACCTGTACTCGCCATAGTAGCATTGATTTTTCTGGCAATTATGCCTGATTTGCCTATGCCTGTAATAACCACTCTTCCTTCACATTGGAGAATCATGGCAATCGCTTCATTGATATGTGGACCGACTTGATCTTTTAACTGCATAATAGCTGTTGCTTCTTTTTCCAATACAGAAATCACGTGATTAGTATAATCCAGCTGGTTCGTTTTCATATTCAGCATGCTCATTCCCTCCTGCATAGGATGATGCTTTTAATAAACAATCCATGGCTACAATCGGTTTTAATATTTGTTCTACATCACTTAATTTCACCATATTCGGTCCATCAGATAACGCTTTTTCAGGGTTAGGGTGAACCTCCATAAAAATAGCGTCGACGCCAACTGCTGCTGCGGCACGAGATAAGTAAGGAACAAATTCACGCTTCCCTCCTGTACTTGTACCATTGCCTCCTGGAATTTGCACACTATGTGTGGCATCAAATACAACTGGTGCCATTTCTCTCATCATTGGTAATGAACGCATATCAACAACTAAATTGTTATAGCCAAATGTTGAGCCTCTTTCTGTAAGTAATATTCGCTCATTGCCTGCTTCCTTTAACTTTGTCACAACATTGTTCATGTCAGTAGGAGAGAGGAATTGACCCTTTTTCACATTGATGACTTTTCCTGTTTTCGCTGCAGCAGTAAGCAAGTCTGTTTGTCTACAAAGAAAGGCTGGGATTTGGATAATATCCAGTACTTGACTAGCCAAAGCCGCTTGGCTAGGCTCATGAATATCTGATAACACAGGAATGCGGAAGGCATCCTTCACATTTGCTAGCATGTTTAATCCCGCTTGAAGTCCAGGTCCTCTTTCGGAAAATATAGATGATCGATTCGCTTTATCAAATGACCCTTTGAAGATAAATGGAATGCCTAAATGAGAGGTAATTTCTTTTAATCTTGCCGCTGTCTCCATCACTACTTCTTTGCTTTCTAACATGCATGGTCCGGCAATCAATACAAAAGGACGCTCACCGCCAAATACGATTTCATCATTTAATCTGACTGTTTTAGACATACTGTTTTCCCCCTAGAATCTCTTCTATTTTTTGAATATCTTCCTTTGTGTCTACACCATGGAACGGGTCATCTGTTGCAATCATTTTAATCAGGATATTATTTTCTATCAGTCTTAGTTGCTCAAGCATTTCTGCTTGTTCAAGCGGTGTTTGTGGGAGCATAACGAATCTCATTAATATTTCACGTGGATAACCATAGACACCAATATGTTTAAAATAATCGGTTTTCTCGCCTCTTTGAAAAGGAATCGGTGCTCTCGAAAAGTAGAGTGCCTCATTTTGCTCATTTGTAACGACTTTTACCACATTTGGGTCCGTGATATCTTCAGGGCGATTAATTTTTTTCATAGCGGTGATTACAGCCCTATTTTGCTGTTTTCGAGAGGTACGAACCATCTCATTAATCAGTGTAGGCTGGATGAGGGGCTCATCTCCTTGAATATTAATGAAAAAGTCACCTTCTATATTGGATGCTACTTCAGCCATACGGTCAGAGCCCGTTTCATGGGCGGCGCTTGTTAATATCGCCTCACCCCCGATTGATTCTACTACTCGTTTAATTTCTTCGTGATCAGTAGCGACAATGACGCGTTCTAATTCTTCCGATTGGCACACTTGGCGATATACCCGTTCAATCATTGGTACACCAGCAATAAGTGCAAGTGGTTTACCTGGGAATCTAGTCGATGCGTACCTTGCGGGAATGATTCCAATCGCTTTCATCCAATACACCTCTCTCATAATCTTCTAATCTATTTGCTAAATTCTTTGCTGTTTGTTTATTAGGTCGATTGAGTACACCTTCTGTTTGGTAATGAAATCGTAAATAATAGAGAAATTTTTCAATTTTATCTATAGATAAAGGGGTCGATAATGACTTTTGCAAACTTTGATATAAAAGATCTGGATGCGGACATCTTTCCACTAGCGGGTCAATATTGTATAAGGCATCTCCTAATGTAATCACCTTTTTGTAATGAGCAAGCGCTTCTATTCCGACTGTTGAATTGACCGTCACCACAGCTAAGCTAGCCTTCAAAAGCTTGTCCATCCGATATTTTTGAACAAATTGTACATTTGTATATTTGTTCTTTAATGATTGATAGTTTTGTCTTGATAAGTCTTCAGGATGTTCCTTTACAATGACTTTGATTTGCCTGTGATACGTCTGGTTATATTGTTCCACCGCTTTTAAAGTAATTTCTAGTAATTGCTCCATTGATTGAATATGTGGTGAATGATAAAAAATTTGCGTATCACGAGACACTTGAAACGGGAGAAAGATATATTCACCCCGCAAGTCAACCTCATCTTCCTTTCTTCGGCTATACCATTTCTTATGAACGAAATATTTGAGTCCTTGCCAGAAATTAATATGAGCAAAATAGTTAGGGTGGATACGCAAAAGTGACCCTGCCATTGATAATAGTTTTGCTGAAGCAACCTTCACTAGATTTTCCCTCTTTAGGTGCTTAAGTGATTCTTCCTCCGGGCGAAACATAAATTTCATTAGACGCGGACGGTCGACCTCCATATCCTGATAGAAGGAGAAGTCTCTCGGGACGCTCGAACAGGCATTAATCCCATTCGGATCACACGTAATCGTATATGGCCTGAACAGCCCATCTTCAAAGAAATACGTCCGCAAACCCTTCTTCTTTGCTAAATAACGGCATATTTGGTCAATCCAGTGATAGCCATTAAACAAGCAAATTACTTCTATGTTGTACTTATCAATCAGGTGATCTAGTGCTGCCATGTACCGCTTATACATCCTAAGCTCACTTAGCGGGATTTCCTTTTGCAGTACCCTTTTTGTAAAAGTAATATTATATATCTGTAGATCCATTAACTCCTTGTCACTAATCGGGTATTCCTCTTTCGCCACATGATTAGGTAAAAAAACGGTTGGAATGGTCGTTTTCATTAGTAACTCATTTAATTCAAGCTGTATTAAATGAACTTGATGACCTTTTCGCTCCAACTCAGCCCCAATATCATGAAAAAGCCTCTTATTGCGGTTGCCTCGAATAAACATGAAATGAGCCATTAGCATCCTCCAAATTCATCGGCTGTATTTAACGCTTTATTTGCCTAGAGTGTATCATGACAATCGCCGGAAAATGATGGATTTACCGATTATTTACAAACCATTTAATAGACATTTACATTTGTTAGAAAATTTTCATAATAGTTAATAGAGGGTTTACAATTAAACTAAAAACGAAAGAGGTACGTTTGTTAGTGGAAATATAATGTGCTTTCCCCACACGACTCGCTATTGGCGACATCATATAAAAAATATTCAATATAATAAGTTTCACATAATAAAAAAAGCCTAGAATGTATTTAAATACACTTCTGGCTTTTATCGCATTAAAGATATTTTACTATTCTTCTATTTTTTTCCTAAAGCACCTTTTGCGGGCAAGAATAAACAAACTCACCATTTATCATCGTTTTTTCAACAAACATATCTTTGATTTGATTAATAGGTTTGTTTAGTATACTTTCATTTAGAATCGTTAGGTCAGCCAATTTTCCAGTCTCTATACTTCCTTTTATATTTTCTTCAAAACTAGCATAAGCACCGTTCCATGTATAAGCTCTAATTGCATCCAATACTCCTATAGACTGCTCATCACCGATAGGATTACCACTGCTAGATTTTCGATTAACTGCTGAATGAATTCCCAGTAATGGATCCAAATCAATGACTGGAGTGTCAGAACCAAAAGCTATAATAATACCTTTATCCAAATAGTCTTTGGCAGGATACATGACATTTACACGATCTCCATAATATTCCTTGTAATGATCACCGTTCACGTAAATAAATCCTGGGTTAGGGATAGGAATAACTCCTAGATTCTTTATTCGTTCCTGTAAATCAGGTGCAGCAATACCCGCATGTTCAATTCGATGGCGATGATTCTCTCGCGGATTCTTTTTTAGTGCCTCTTCAATACAATTTAATACCATCTCAATTGCTTTATCACCTTGAGCATGAGCAGTTATTTGAAAACCGTTATCATGTGCTTCACCTAATATACGGTTTAACTCCTCTTGCTCATAATATATCACACCGAAATCTTTAGGGTTATGCGTGTAACCTTCTCTTGTGGCAATAGTTGGACCAGTACTGCTACCGTCAGTAAACAGCTTTGCAGGTCCGATTCTAAATCGATGATCCCCTTGACCACTAAACTTACCTTCATTAATCATATTCCTCACGAAATCATGTGAATTTGTTAATGACCCTACTATGGCATAAACCCTAACCTTTACCTTATTTTCATTGACGGCTTCCTGCATCATTCGCATCGTTTCGCCGCCATCTCCATAAGCTCCAGCATCATGTACACTTGTTATGCCATATTTAACAAAATCATCAGATGCCAAAGCCATTCCTTCTTTTAGTTCTTCACTAGAGTACGCTGCATGTTCAAATAATTGCATATGGGCATTTTCAATTAACTTACCTGTCAACAATCCTAAACAATCTCTTTCTAGGATTCCTCCATCAGGGTTCTTTGTATGTTCATTAATCCCTGCAATCTCTAAAGCTTTACTATTTGCAATTGAAGTATGATTACAGGTTCTAATAATAACAATAGGATGTTCAGTCGATATTTGATCTAATTCTTGCTTTGTTGGAAAACGCTTCTCTAATAAAGCGTCTTCCTTAAACCCCCATGCACGTACCCACTCACCTTTTGGAGTCTCTTGACATTTCTTTTTCAAATCTTTAAATATATCATTTAGGGATTTTATATGAGAAGCTTTACAACTAACACTAAGCAAATTCGTCCCGTAGATTGTTAGATGAAGATGAGCATCAATAAACCCTGGCAAAAGTGTTCTTCCTTCAAGGTTTATTAATTTCGTTTGATCAGATATGAAAGAACTCATTTCAGAATTCTTGCCAACTGCAATTATTTTATTACTTTTAATCGCTACCGCTTCATCAATTCTATTGTTCTCATCCATTGTCAGTACTTCACCATTTGTCATTACGATATCTGCTATCATATTTACCTTCCTTTCTTTAAGCTACATCTACATATTTACTTACTTGTTCAGCTTCTTGAGGTTTAGTTAGCAAACTAACTGTAATCATCACAAATACATTAGCTAGTAAGCCAATAATACCAGCATGGATATCAAACGGAACTGAATCAGCAACAAGCTGATAATAGAAATTTAAAATAGTGCCAATAATTAACCCACTTAATACCCCTTTTGATGTCGCTCTTCTCCAATATAAAGCACTATAAACACCTGGAGCGAATTGTACAATAGCACCATATGCTCCTAAAAGGAGAGCTACTAAACCTTGTCCACCAAAAACAGTAATATAGTAAGCTAGTCCACCAATAACAAATACACCAAGCCGCATAATTAATAGTGTTTGCTTATCTGTTAAGTTCTTTTTTACATTCTTAACAACACCATCAGTCACTTCCAAAGAAGCACTATGAGTGATGGCATCTGCTGAAGACATCGCTGCTGCTAAAGCACCCGCTCCTACTAACCCATAAACCCATCCTGGAAGGTTCATTACTGTCGTAATTAAATACGGCAGCACCTGATCAGGGCTACTCAACTCCCCTGAATCGACCACCCCTACAGCTGCATAACCAACTAAAAGGAGAGGGACGAGGAATAGGGCAAAAATTGGATATGCAAGTACTGTTTTCTTTATTATTTTGGCATTTGATGCATATGATTTAGAAAAAAGATGTGGCCACATGAGAAAACCTATAACAGAGACAAGAATTATCGTAGTAAAAGCCATAGGACTCATAGTGGAACCGTCTTTTCCAATTTGAAGAAATTCAGGTGTTTCGCGGGCGATTGTTGTGAACATATCAGATGTACCACCATGTAATTGATAAACAATAGAGAGGCCTACAACCCAAGAAACAATAATCATCAATAATCCTTGAAAAACATCGGACCATGCTGCTGCTCGAAGCCCACCAGTAGCCACATATACAACCACTATTCCGTAAGAAATTAGCGCACCTAACCAGATAGGCATACGCCCTTCTGTCATAATATTGAAAATAATCGCCATGCCTGACATCTGAGTAGCCAAATATTGAATGGAAGCAAGTAATGCAATCATACCTACTACAATAGCCAGCCATGGACTATTAAATCTCCCTTTCAAAAAGGCTGATACAGTATATAAATTATTCTTTTTACCTATCTTCCCAATTTTAGGCCCAATAATATACCACGGTAGTATAGCAAATGCGGTATATGTAATAATATATAAAGCAGGGGCACCACGCGAATATGCCCAACCTGGAGCGCCTAAAAATGAAAAAGCACTAAAAACCGCACCTCCCATAAGGAACCACATGACAAGTAAACCCAGCCCTCTTCCTGCAACCGCAAATTCATCTAACGAACTACTATCCCTCCCTCTACCCGCAAAAATACCAACTAGTAGGCATACAACTAAATATACAATCATTATGACCAATGCAATTTGCCAGTGAGGCATTAAAAATCCCCCTCTTCATTTTTATCCGGATCAATAAAATAAAGTACAATTAATGCAACAAATGTAATGAATATCCATAAAATCACCCAAAAAAATGAAAAGGGTAGCCCCAAAATAATAGGTGTTGGACGATTCACTAATTCAAATAGCGGAAAAATAAGTAATAAAAACGGAATCATGGTAACAACCACATACAAAGAAATAAATTTGCGCTTTTTCATTTTTTTCTCCTTTCTATAAATGATAATTCAGATATTTCATAATTATCTATTATTAACAGAATGATATCATTCGACAAAATGTAAAAATATTTAACCACCCATTATGACAACAAGTTTTTCCATCTATATTCAAATGATTAATATGGCGGTATTCTAAAGAAAGTATATGAGGTACCTTTTGCTTAACCACAGATTAAATTCCCCAAAAAAAAGCATTCAATCAAACGTTTGATTGAATGCCTTTTTCATTTATTCAGCTTTCTTCCATTCTCCTATTCTACGGGGATCTGCAGCTCCGTCTAATGTACGGTCATTTAGTTGTAGGGATAAGGCATTGACACTGCCGAAGTAAGTGGCGTTGTCATTGATTTTCACTTTATAGCCTTTACTTTGTAGTTCGTTATAGGTTTCCCGTTTGAAGCCTGGTTCAATCTCAATTTTATCGTCTTCTAAATAAAAACGTGGTCGCTCCACAGCTTGTTGTAAACTATAACCATACACAAGATGATAGAGAATGGATTCGGTGACCACTGCAGGAATTCTTCTTCCTCCAGGTGAGCCTATGCCGATAACTTCTTTATCATTTGCTAGAATCGTTGGCGAGATAAAGCTTCTTGGCCGTTTACCTGGTTCAAACACATTCGGACTTTTTTCATTTTCACTGTAATTGGTGAGTGCGTTATTCAGGAAGAATCCTTCCTTCATATACTCTCCTGTTCCAAAGAAGTTCCCTAATGAATTCGTTGTGGATACCATCATCCCGCTATCATCTACGACAACAAAATGAGTGGTATGCCCATAATCTTTACGTTCTGCCTCTGAATCATTTAATCGGGCACTTTTGAAAATGTCCTTACGCTCCTCCACCAACTCATCAGTAAACTCTTTACTCATTGATTTTTCCAAATCAAGATTGGTATAATCCATATCCCCTATTTGCGATAATCTCTGCTCGTAGGCAATTTTACTAATTTCTCCGAAAGAGGCGACAAATGAAGGTTCATCTTCCCATTTTTGTTCTTCTAATACTTTCTCTGCCATCTGTAATGATTGAATGACGGTCAGCCCTGAGTATGGTGGGGCAGATGAAAAAACATCGTATCCCATAAACTCTCCATGCACTGCTTTCATTTTTTGTGAAGTATACTTACTAAAATCACTGCGGTCAAACGATTCATGTTGCTCAGCGAAAGACTCTGCCATCTCACCTCGGTAAAATGCTGCCGCACCGCCATCACGGATTTTTTTAAGCGTCTGAGCAAGAGCTGGCTGCACGAGACGATCACCTGCTTCTATCGGCTCCCCATCAATAATAAAAGGTGATTCTTCATCCTCGTCTATCCGATTATTTAGCGCTACCTTAAAGCGATAAGATAAATCCTCATCTACCTGGAAGCCGTCTCCAGCTAGTGGGATCACTTTATCCATAATCTTCTTAAACGACATACTTCCTTCAGCTTCATGAATATCTTCCATTCCCTTTACAAATCCAGGAATGCCTGAATCTGATTCTACTTCCTCCGAAGAGAGCGGAGCCATTTCTCTATATTGCTGAACGAATGGCTTTACCCCTTCTTGATATACAAGTGTCTCCCCGCCACCGCCAAGGCCTGAGCCATATGGTTCGACAACGGCTAATGCATAAGACACAGCAACAGCCGCATCAACTGCATTACCCCCTTCGTTTAATACTTCCATTCCTACCTTTACAGCTAACGGGTGGCTTGCACTTACCCCGTATTCACCGCTCTCTGTTCCTATCATCGGGAGGCTCACCTCTTCTTCACCCTTTCCATCAAAAACCCGTAGAAGAACAATCACAATGAGAATAACGACCAGCAATCCTAGCAGTATAAGTTTTTTCTTCATTGTTCCTCCTTCTTTAATCTTGGTTTTGTTGCACCTTCACCTTCAATAACTCGATTTGTATTTCTTGTTCCTCTTTTTCTGTTAGCGTATCTGTTTGACTGAAGCCAACGATGAAAAGGAATAAACAGGCTACAAATAAATAAGGCAATAAACGTTTCAATACCTTCTTCATTCTTCTCCCTCCCTTTGTTTAACTGTAAATGTTAATTTATCATCAACTGTCGCGTGATCCACATCCAAGTCTCTCGTTAATTGTCGGATAATTGACTGCTGTGAGAGCTTGTCCCAGTTTGATAGAGGGGCGGGTGTAGCTTCTCGTATTTTCATAGGGGTAATTTCGAAATTCGTTTCCCCTGTAGGCATGAGATGAAATTGTACGAGTGCTGTTTCTCTCGTTCTTGACCAGCCCTGGTCGAAAATAAAGTTACCCAAGCTATAAAAAATAACTGTGTCATCATAGACCTCAATCGACTCTAATACATGGGGATGGTGTCCAATAACTAAATCGGCTCCAGCATCTGCTAACGCTCTTCCCAGCTCTTTTTGTCGATCACTCGCTCGACTATTATATTCACGTCCCCAATGGGCATGGACAATCACGTAATCTGCCTTTTTCTTTGCTTCTGCCGTTAATGGGATAAAAGTGGCTGGATCAAAATCTAATATCCCGGCTTGTTTTTCTCCTGCCTTCGTTTCTTCAGAACTTAAGTCGGAAAAACTAAGTGTCGCAATCGTTAATCCATTGATTTCCTGATAAGAAATACGATTTCTAGCATCGGTACTATTTGTCCCAGCGCCAACGGCATCGATACCTTGTTCATGAAAAGTATCAAGGGTGTCAATCATTCCCTGTTCTCCGTAATCCATCATATGGTTATTCGCCATGGCCATCGTTTGAAAACCAGCATCCTTCATCGCCGTAACCGATTCACGATTGGCTTGCAAAGTAATCTCTTTGTTTTCCATCGGTTCAAGCTCTCGGTCGCTTGCTACATTTTCAAAATTCCCCGTCGCATAGTCCGCTTGATTAAACAAAGGCTCTACATAACGGAATAAATAGTCATAACCATAACGGTTTGTTACTTCTTCCACATGTCTCCCGACCATCACATCTCCAACAGCCACGCCCGTTACTTGCGCATTCTCTTCTGGCTCAGCATCTGCCTCCGTACGAATATCAAAACTATAGATAATAGCAAATGCGACAATTAACACCGGAAAAAGAATCATGATATGTACAGGAATACGTCTTTTCTGCTTCTTTAAGAAACGAAGAAGTTGTTCATGAAAATTAAGCTTCCTAGGTTTCTTTTTATGTTCCATTGTGGTCTTCTCTCTCCTTTAAAATAGGTAATACACGTACATAATGCCAAATGTGGCAGCGGATAAAAGCAGTGTGCTACCTAATGTAATGGTAACTCCTTGTTTTTGAATCGTATTTGCAATCAATCCTGGTACAATAACTCCCAGCCCTCTAAATTCATTAATCTCAAACGGTAATATCGGGTAAAAATAATCTAATATCAATTTGAGACATATCCCGGTAATCAGCATTGCAGCAAACTTGCGACGTCCGTATAAAATAACGACCTTTGATACACCGTATTTTACGATCACATAAGTTAGCAAACTGACGAGCAAAATTATTAAAACAAAGATTGGCTGGTCTAATACAAGAGCCAGGTAACCTGGCACGACTAACCCAGCAGGCATAATCCCAAATTTCTCAGCAAATAAGAGACTGAGTAGGACGCCTAAAATAAGAGATATGTATAAATCATCACCAAACATGGAAAACGCTCCTTAACTGACTAATTGTTTTATTTTCAAATGTTGAATTTCTTCTATTAACGGTTCTGCAGCACCATGTATATTGCCGACTCCATAAATGGTAGAACCTTTCATTTCTCCTTTTAAATGCTCGAGAATTTCTCCCGTATCCGACCCTTCTAAGTTTTCTAATGAATGGGCAGGTATAAGTCCTAGTTCGTATGCTTTCACAATTGGTTCCGCCGATTCCCCAATCACCACAAGTGTTTTCATTGGGATAAATGGTAGTACATCTCTAGCAAATTGTTCCGTACGATCGACGCGGTCTGCACGACAATTCATGATAACAATGGGTTCCTTTGTCGGGTATCCAACTTCTTCTACTCGCTTCCAAATATTCAAAGTTGAAGACGCATCATTTGCCGCAAAGCCATTAACAAAATAGGATGGTTCTTTCGAATGTCCAATTGGAGAAATTCTCATCGCTCCTGGATCTGGTGGCGCATTGAGCATCCCTTGTCTTGCCGTTTTTTCATCAATACCAATCGCTTCTGCTACAGCCAGTGCTAAAGAGGCATTATCAGGGAAAACCATGTAATCGAACTGTTTTAGAAATGCTTCTGAAATCTTACTATTATCTGCAACAATCACGGTCGTGTTACGCTCCGCAGCTACTTTTTCATAATAAGCACGATATGCATCATTGGTAATAATAAGATAACCATTATGTGGGATAGTCGCTGTAAAGGCCTCAGCAACTTCATCTAATGTTGGTCCCATCACATCCATATGATCCTCTAATACATTAACGATAACGCCGATGTTCGCTTGTAGTAATTCTTCTTGGAAAGTGATTTGGTAATCGGGGTTAACCGCCATACATTCGCTGACCAATGCTTCCGCCCCACGCTCAACCGTCTCTTTAATCACTTCCTTCTGTTCACCAATATTAGGCCCTTGAGGCTTTCTTACGATTGGTTTCTCTTCTGGATCATTCCAATAAATCATCCTCGCATCTGTTCCGGTTGTTTTTCCTACTGTCTTATAACCAGCTTCGAATAATATCCCGGTAATAAGCCTTGTAACTGTTGATTTCCCGCGGATTCCATTAATATTCACTCGTATCTTTAACGCATCTAGCCTCTTACGATGTTTTCTTTTCTCCATAATTCCTGCCGTTAATAAAATGAGACAGCAAACAACAATAATCCACATATGCCCGCCTCCTCTTTTCCTTTTTTTTCATTGTCAAATTGGCACGATTAATATATTAATATATAAATATTTCATAGCCATCACATGGAAATAAACTTTTTTTACCGATAGATGACAACCAGATTTGACTTAAAACAACAATTTCGGAGGGATAAATCACTATTAATAAACAATTTTTTCTAGTTGTTCAAACCGTTTTCCTTATAAAACATTTTTTATGTCCGTAGGTAGGTATTTCTTTTATAAAAATTAGATGACAGGTGACATCGATGCTGACATAAGATAGAAAAAAACTTCTCAAAGAGGAAATATCCAGAAGGGTGTCGAAAAAAGTTGAACAAGGATGTGAAATGTATGAATGAAAAATTATGGGAACAAATCGAAATGGATACACTAACTTCGCGCCTTCTTGCTATTGGAAACCTACAAAATAATCCAATGGGCGTATCCATTCAATCATTCGGACAAACGATGGCTTACACCGTTAAAAGTATTCCGGGGCCAGCTTTTAATGTGATCAAAGGGCTTTGTGGAGAAGACGAGTTATTGCTTGATGAAATAGTTAATTTTTATGATGAAAAACATATTCCTGTTCGCTTCGAAATTGCACCAAGTCATCATTCCCAATCATTATTAAAGGCTTTGCACAAACGTGGTTTTTATCAGATAGACTTTCATACCACTTTATATAAGCAGTTACCAGATACCATAAAACCTGTTAATAGCGCTATTGAAATTCGCGCCTTACATCCAGATGAATTCCAGACTTTTGCTGACATATACACACAAGGCTTTCAAATGCCTTCTTTCCTACTTGAAGGCGTAGCACAAAACAATGCTGTCCTTTATTCGTTACCAGAATGGACTTTTTACTTAGCGTTAGTGGATCATGAACCGGCTGGTGTCGGCGTACTTTTTTGTAATGAAAAAGGGGGGAACCTCGCCGCTGCTTCTACCTTACCTACTTTTCGACAAAAAGGTGTGCAGTCTGCACTTATTCAACAAAGAATTCAACATGCGCAGGAAATCGGCTGCAAATGGATAGTTGGGCAAGCCTCCTATGGTTCAGTTAGTCAGAGGAATATGGAGCGAGCAGGAATGAGGGTTGCCTATACGAAGGCGATATGGGTGAGGGATGAATCGTTATGAGGAGTAAAAAAATAGAGCTCCTTTTAAAAAGAGCTCTCATAATTGCGTCTTATCTAGATGTATATCCAGCGTCCGCATGAATAGTGGTACCTGTAATATAAGAAGATGCATCCGATGCTAACCATAGACTTGCTTGAGCAATCTCTCTTGGTTGACCAAAGCGATTCAACAAGCTTAATTGTGGAGCATATTCTTCTTCCGTAAATCCAAACTGATCAAGCGCACCTCTAAGCATTGGTGTATCAATGGCACCAGGAGCTACTGAATTCACACGTATATTTTTTGGACCATATTCCATTGCAGCTACTTTAGTCATTCCAACTACTCCGTGCTTGGCTGCTACATAAGCAATATTTTGTGGTTGTGGACGGAATCCGCTTACAGATGAGATATTAACAATCGAACCACCGTCTCCTTGTTTTTCTAGTTGTTGTAGCTCATATTTCAAACAAAGAGCCGTACCTGTTAAGTCTACAGACATTAAACGGTGCCAATAATCTTCATCGAACTCAGCGGCTAATTTATCATCTGGTGTTAGCGCAGCATTATTCACAGCTACATCTAATTTACCATATGTGTCTACAGCAAATTGCACCATGTTTTGTACTTCTTTTGATTTCGAGATATCTACTTTTACAAAAGCAGCTTCTCCGCCACTAGCTTTGATTTCTTCTACTACTGCTTGGCCTTTTTCCTCATTAAAATCAGCTACGACTACTTTCGCTTTTGCCTCTGCAAAAAGTTTAGCCGTCGCTTCCCCCATACCCATTGCTGCGCCTGTAATAATAGCGACTTTACCTTCTAATACTGGAAATGTCATTGTTCTTTCCTCCCTTTCCTTTGTTCAGTTACTATTAAATCTCATCATTTTTAGTGTCTCAATATACAAACTGGGTCATTTTGTTCAGTAATGTGCAACCTATTTTATTTTGTTCAGTAAAATTGCAAAATATATAGGAATTCAACATAATAAGGAAAGAGGTGATTCTCTTGGAGCATGATTTTTTAGATAAACGCGTACAACGGTCACGCACAGCTATTAAAACAAAATTTATTGAATTATTATACAAAAAGCCTTTCGCCCAAATTACTATATCTGAGATTGCAAGAGAGACAAATTATAATCGTGGAACATTTTACGCCAATTTTCATTCGATGGACGAGTTACTAAAAGAGGTCATTGATGAGACATTACATGAGATGATTGAACAAATTGGTATTCCTTATCAAGCATATGAACAAGTTTATTTACGAGAACTTCCGATTGAGGAGATTACTCTATTCAATTATTTCAAAGAACATGCATCACTATATCAATTATTATTAAGTGACCATATTCGTGTCGATTTCCGCTATCAAATGGCACAAGCAATTGAACAACTTTTTTTAGATGAATACGACTATGTTCTGCCTAAGGACAGTTCAGTTGACGCTAAATGGTTATATATTTATCGAGCCAATGGCATTGCTGGTCTCATTATTCGCTGGATTGAAGAGGACTTTCCACATACACCCACTTATATGGCTGAACAAATTGTTGAACTTATGGTCGTTTCGACTGAATCATTTTTTGTAAAAGGAAAGGGGCAGCCTCATGATTAAAGTGTTATTCGTTTGTTTAGGTAATATTTGTCGTTCACCAATGGCAGAGGCGATATTTAGACATAAGGTAGAACAAGTTGGACTAGAGAAGGAAATATTCGTAGATTCAGCAGCGACGAGCTCTTGGCACATTGACGCGCCTCCACATAAAGGAACACTCGCGATTTTAAACGACTATCGTATTTCCTCTAAAGGATTAAAAGGACGTCAATTACAGAAAGAAGACTTCGAAGTATTTGATTATATTGTGGCAATGGATGAATCGAATATAAAAGATATATACCGTATACTGGGTCAACCTCAGCATCCAAAAATATTCCGTTTATTAGATTTAACTGAAGGTGCAAAGGATGTGCCGGACCCTTACTATACCGGGAATTTCCAGGAAACATATGATTTAGTGAGCGCTGGTTGTGAAGCCTTGATGAAGAAAATAAAGGAAGAACGAAGATGATGCGTTATAGACCAAACTGTTTGAGATGATGGTCTAGATGCTTGTATATACCCTTTCCCCATTGCTCAGCGGTCAGTTTACCAAAAAAAGAATGGGGATGGGTTGTACACTTTTCTGGTCCATCAGCATGGAATTGCAACAATTTTTGTTTCAACTTTTCCTTCTCTTTGCTAAAGTCCCTATCATTGACAATTAAAATGGTCGGAATCGTAGACATATTTTTAGGTAAAGTCTTTTCGTTATAAAAAATCGGTTTGGCGAAGTTTCCTACAAAGATTCCCAACCAACTCCTTTTTGGAGAAGATTCCCCCATCGCAATATCTTGAAAGGCTGAGCAATGAGCCATCATTTGGGCGACATTCATCTTCCCCCATTGCCGTTTTGAATTGGAACTCAAACGATCTATACGTGTTAAAATTTCCTCTAAATATACCGGATCATAGATACTTTTCATTTCCCTTCTCCCCCTCTTCATTCACAATTTATTATTCACTCTATAGCTTTCAACAAAAGAATTATACACTCCTTCTAATATAAAAAAGAGCCCAAAAAAAGAACAAATCCTCTATAGATCTGTTCGTTCTTCAGCTACAATATTTGTCTCGACTATTACTTTTCGTTTTCAGCAATCCAAGCAAGAATGGCTTCAATAACTTTCTTCAAGCTCATTCCTCTTTCTGTTAAGGCATATTCAACTTTTTTCGAAGAATCTTCTAAAAATGTTTTACTCACAAGTTCTTCCTTAATGAGTTCATTCAACCGTTCTGTAAGTAATCGGTCAGAAATACCATTAATTTCATCTGCTAATTCAGAAAATCTCTTCGGTCCGTCCATTAAGGAATAGATGACCATGCCCATCCATCTGCGACCTATAAATTCAATCGCTTCATGGTAGTTGCTACAGATATGCTTAGAATCCGTTTTCAATTTATGGTTACAATCCATTCTTTATAGCTCCTTTACCTGTCCTCATTAAATAGTACCATATATTCATTAGTTGACAACATAACTTACGAATGGTAAGTTTATAAACGAAATAAACTTACTAAACATAAGTAAAGGTGGAGAGTTAAATGTCAGAATTAGTTACTCTTATGAATGAACGCAAGTCTGTGAGGGTATTCGATCCTTCTTTTAAAATAAATCAAGAAAGTTTAGAAGAACTATTAGCACATGCTATTTCAGCTCCTTCTTCTAGTAATTTACAATCATGGAGATTTATCGCTATCCAAGATGAAGCAATGAAAAAGGCTTTACCTGTATTTGGCAACAACCAAAAGATTGTAGAAAATGCTTCTGCTGTTATTGCCGTACTTGGTGATACGGAGGCTTATAAAAATGTTGAGGAAATCTATACTCAAAATGTCGAAGCTGGTTACATGGATCAATCCATTGCTGACCGTACCATCAGCAATACACACCAATTTTATCCTGGCCAACCGAAAGAAGGACTAATGAACATCGCAAGCTATGATGCTGGTCTGATTTCAATGCAATTGCTTCTGCTCGCAAAAGAACGTGAGCTAGATACAATCGTAATGGGAGGCTTCGATAAAGCTGCCTTCGCCAAACAATTTGAGCTAGAAGAAAACATATTCCCCATTACATTAATCGCTATTGGCAAAAGCGCTGCACCTGCCTTTAATACAACTAGACTACCTCTTGAGCGCGTAGTGAAGTTTTATTAATCGTTTGGAAATAGCACCCACTATCAATGAGAACCATTGAAAAATAAGTTACGCGTGAACAAAGACTTTTTGGTCTTTGTTTTTTTTATGGTGCGGTAAATGACCTTTATGGATTGAAATTGGAATCCATAGTTTAGATTGAAGTTTGATTGGGTTTAGATGAGGACAGGTGATTTTTAAATTTTAATAATCTTAGAGTGGATTAATATGAAAACGCAGCAATATAGGGAGGTGTTGGATTATTTTTGTTAGATTAGGTGGGAAACACGTCAATTAACTGGAGACATCGGTAAATTTGATTCGTTTAACCCGGTAGCGCGTCAAGCTTTCAAATGCGGATCTCTGTTTGATTGGTTTCAACTCACATCGAATCAAATTTTATCAATAAAGGCACGGGCCGTGTTAGTGATGAAGTCGTGGAATCAGTTAAGAATGGATCCACTCAACTACTCCTCAGCTACTGCCGTCATATCAGCCTTTGCTGCTTCCATTATGGCTTCTAACTCAGCGATTTTTTTCTGATTCTCCTCAATGGTTGGATCGTAATTTTGAATCAATTCATTTGTGTACGCTTCTAATTCAGCTACACGTTTGGCTACTTCTGACTCCGTTTTCTGTTTTATTTGTTGATCTGCTGCCGCTAGTTTTTGTGGGATTTCTTCTTTTAATTTAGCAATTTGCTTATTTTTTTCTTCGTTTACAGCCGTTTCTATCTCGGCGATGGACGCTACTTTTTTTGCAGAGAACCAATTCGTTAGCATCGATTCCATATCTTCACCTGCAGACACAAATCGAAAACTAACAGAAAGAAGGAAACCTGCGAAAAGGCAACTAAACAATATTTTGATATATTTACTTTTTTTATGATTCATTTTGTTTTCCTCCCTTTACGAGATTTCCAGGGCCAAGTAAGCTGGCCCTGAAACGAATTAATCATTGACAATATTGTTGACAACGTCATCTAAACTCATCTTTGCATCTGCCTCTAGTTCAGCGGCTTTCGCTGTTATAGCAGCCTCTTGTTCTGCGACTAAATTAGCAAGGATGGCATCTAGTGCCTCTCGAATTTCTTCAGCCTTCCAATTCGCCTGATTACGAAGATTTCGGCTACTAATTTCAACTTGAGATTCTACTTTTGTAACAATTTCCTGTTTCGCTGCTACAATCTCTTGCTCAAGTTCTGTTACTGCATCTGCTTTCGCTTGATTTAATTCCGCTGTGACTTGCTCTAAAGCCGACTGGCCCTTCTCACTAGCAAAAGCTTGGAAACCAGCCGTTGCTTCCTCCTGCATTAAATCGCCTTTTGCCTTAATATGAAAATAGCCTTCTAAAAATAGTTGATAGAATTGATAATCCATATTTTCCAAGATCAACAATTTCTCACTATCGAGGGATGCAATATGTTCATATTTGGCCTGGTCAATAGCTAAAGTAGAACCTTCAATTTCACGCAATGTTTTCTCGTCAATTTGACTGGCTGCTAACTCCTTTAATGTTTCATTTTCTGCTCTGAGCTCTGTTAATAACTGTTCAAAATTGGCATCCGATTCACTTAGAACCTCAGCACTTGTTTGGTTAAATAAGTTATCATACCAAGTTTTCAAAGCCTGTCCCGCATCTGTATTCGCTAACGAGAAGCCTGCTCCGGTTAGCAATCCGACTGTAACTGCACCAGCTATGATTTTCTTTTTCATCTTCCCGACCCCTTTGTCGAAATTTATTTTTCTAACGTTTCTTCTAAAAATAATCGTATTTCTTGATCCATCTCAGATTTAAGTTCTTCCTTCTTTTCACCTTCATACGTATGAAATGAATGGCTTAGTTCTTTTTTTATGTTTTGAATATCTATTTTGTATAAAGTTAAGTATTGGTTGATCTCTTTTTTCGCTTCTTCACTTGAAACTACTACGTTTTTTTCCATTGCTTTTTCATAGGTTAGTTGTGCATCTAGCTTTTGCTGTTTCATTTGTTCAGACCAAGATTCATAGGCGGTTGCCAGCTCATTATTGGTCTGTTCCTCACTTATCTCGAATAATTCATTACTCCACTTTCCTAGAGATTCGCTCGAAAATGCTTGAACGAATACACCTGTTAGACCAATCATGAGACAAATAATGATTGTGATGGTCGTTACCTTTTTCACTCTCATACTGTCCTTTCTTGCTCACATTTATTTTTCATAGGGGAATCAACCATAGATGTGTGTTCATTATTAGGACAAAGTAAAGCTAGTATTCAACTGCCGTGACTTTTATCCTAGAATCATCACTTTCCCCCTTTCATTTGTCATTTGTTCTTTCATATGTTCTATATTGTTCTTGATAAAAAACACTACACGTAGTATAAATGAGACGCATCATAATGAAAAACGTAATAGTTTACCAAAAATTCAGAATATATTATTGATATCTATGTTTTTCTCTTTTTTCCTATTATTTACACTCATTCACACTTGAATAATAGAGAAGAAGTGCTTCCACTCCTTTGCTAGCAAGACTTTTAAATCCAATTACCTATATGTACAACAAGAAAAATAAGGAAAAATATTCAACCTTCCACATCCATTTAATAGGTCACTTGTTCTACCAAATACTTATCTCTCATTCCAATTTACTAGGTAGTTTTAGTATTAAAAAAAGACCTGCAAAAGTGACGATGCAGGCCTGTAGTTCAGCAGTCATAGGTAGAATGGATCTAGTTCCAACTGTTTATTAATTGCTCTAGCTCCTTTTGGCTCCCTACAAGGTTAGTAAAATTAGATTATTAAAAATTAAAACGAAAGAGCAAAGCTCTTAACCCCTATTCTACTCTGATAAGAAAGGTTTTGTTGTTTTATATAAATAGTTACATGTAACTACTATATATATCCAATTTTTTAGTGCCTTTTTCATTGTTTAAGTGTTATAATAACAAAGTTGAAATTAATAAATGGGGGAATTTAACAAGTGAAGAAGTTTTATAAGTTAATAGGTATTGGTCTACTAGTTGTTGGTGTATTAGCTGGTTGTGGTGAAGAAGTTACGAGTAATGCGGATGAACCTAAAGAAGCACCTAAAGCAGCAGATCAAAAGGACAAAAAAGTTTCTGAGCCTAAGAAAGATGAAGCTGGAAATACAATATTAGAAGAACCCGGTCAAAAAGCAGAAAGTGAAGCTGGAACTGCCGAACTTATCAAAATAAATAAAGTGAATGAAACTGTAAATGTATCTCCACTTAAAATAACGATTCAAGATATTAAGGTTATCGAGTTATCAGATGTTGATTCTGTATTTGCTGAAGATTTGGCCTTTTCAATTGATGGAGAAGCGGAATTATTAGAAAAAGGTTTTTCTTATGTTCAAATCCAATATAATGTTGAGAACACGCAAGATCAGAATATTGAATGGTATGACTTAGTAAATGTTATCACTGATAAAGGTGAACAGATTGACGGTATGATGAAAGATTTCTTTATTGATGACGCTGATTTAGATTCAGAGTTTATAGGAAAAGTGAAAAAGGAATATACTGACGCTTTTGTTATCAAGGATAAAGATATTAATTCAGTTAAATTGGTTTTCGGTAATACAATGAATGCTGATACATTTGAAGATATCACTGGTGAACAAACTGTTGAGTATAAATTTGAATAGTAAAAAAGCAGCTTATATGGCTGCTTTTTTTATTCCCTAATTCTTCCCTAGATGGTAAAATGTTCACATGTAGAGTGAAAGTCGCCAGCCTTTCGTAAAAAAAATATTACGAAAGTGTGAGGTACTTAAATTATGCAATTTGAGAAAACAACAAAACCTACTGAATTAAAAGAAAATAAGCTACTTAGAAAACACACAATAATTAAGAAAGAACAACCAGACAATAATGTAACTTCAATCCAATGGTATGAAACTATAGTCAACTCCTTACCGGTAATAGGGAGATTTTTGATATATATTGCCGTTTTATTTGGAATAGGGTTGCTTTATTACTACATCATAGTTGGTGAAATTCCAAAAGAATCACTTATTTTGATTTTTGTAAAATTGTTGAAAAAGTTAAACCTGATTTAAGTTTATTATGTAATTAGATCTTGATTTTTATACTTGGGGGAGGATGGTTCCCTTCTTCAACTCTGCTATTTTCGATTGGCCTTTGGACTTTGGTGTAATATCTAGATTAGATTACTTAGTGGATAATAAAATGGAAAAAGGAAGGTGCCTGGCAGGGCATCCTTCCTTTTTTCTGTTTGCATCGAGAATGAGATTTGGTTAGAATCTTAAACTCAATGAGCTGCGAACGCAATCAATTTGTTGAATGGTTTTGATTCAGCGTTCATCTACATCGTAATTAAATTTACGAACTTGTACATCTGGCTCTGTCATGTTTCACCATCTCCGTTATACAGTAACAAAAGTATGGATTTTAAATACACGCATTGAGCAAAAACAACATAATTTCTTACCTACTAATATCAGTATATCACCAGCTACCGATGTATAAAACCAAAATGATATATTTAAATGAGTTTTCATATGGTGTACTCTTTTATTAGTAATGTTCACTTTGGCCGATTTAAATTAACCCATCTCACAAACACAATAACATATTTTATATTTTGTTAAATTTTCTAACAATAATCATGCAAATGCTCCTCAATTGTAATAGTATAGATTAAATACACAAATGTTGAAGGGAGATGATGTGATGAAAACGCACTCGTTACGATCAGAAAATCAGCATTTATTTTTATTTGAGGAAATAACAATTGAACAGCTTCACAAATTGTATGATACAGGTGAGTATACAGTTGAAGAAGTCATTCGATCTTTTCTTGAGCGCATTGAACAATATGAATCGACATATAATGCTTTTACATTTATGAACGAACAGGCGCTTACTGATGCGAAAACCATCGATGCGAAACGGATGCGTGGGAAAAAGTTGGGTCCATTAGCAGGTATCCCCGTAGTTGTGAAAGAAGCTGTCGATATGGTTGGTTTTCCATCTACATTTGGCTGGGCTCCACTCTCTAAACATACAGGTGGAATAGAATTATTACCGCAGAAAGATGCCACCATTATCTCTAGATTAAAAGCAGCTGATGCCATCATACTCGGCAAAACAAATATCCCTGCCTTTAGTTGTGCATACCACGCAAATACTAGTTGGAAAGGTCCTACATACAATGCGGTAAATAGAAAATTAACACCTGGTGGTAGTAGTAGTGGCACGGCTACTGCCGTATCTGGTAATTTTACCGTTCTTGGAGTAGCAGAAGAAACAGCGGGTTCCATACAAGTACCAGCAGCAGCGCAAGGAATTGTTGGCATTAAACCTTCATTCGGACTCATTCCTACTACAGGTGTGACTCCGCTTGCTGGCAGTACAAGAGATGTATTAGGGCCGCATGCCAGAACGGTGCGGGATGCAGCGATTATGCTTGATGTTATCGCTGGCTATTCACCTGATGATGCTAAAACCATTTCTAGTACGATTCCAGAGAAGGGCTATACCTCTTTCCTTTCATCACATGCTTTGAAAGGGAAAAGAATTGGTTTATACGGCCCTAGTTGGCGAGAAACGAAAATGACGGCAGAAACGGAAGCACTTTATAAAAAAAGTATTTCAATATTGCAATCACTGGGTGCAGAGGTGATTGAAGATCCTTTTCATGTAAAGCCACTGGCTCCATATATGAAAACTATTGATACAATGATTGGAAGAGAATCCTTTTTTTACGACCTTAATCAATACTTCAAAAACCTTGATCCTTCGTTAAATATGGAAAAAGTTTTCTTAAAAGCAGGAGCGATACCTTGGGAAGAAGACCAGCCCTTAGCTTCCTTTGTCCGACCACTTGAAACCGACAAAGCTTTCGAAAATGCTGAACGCTTACCTGATTTAACACGCTTTAAAGAAACGAAGAACGAACTGTTACGCACCATTACCTACATTATGGCTGAGCAACAATTAGATGCTTTTGTTTACCCAACAATGCTAGAAGATGTACCAACTTTAGATCGTGAGGATGTTGCGACTTCTACCATATCCGAAATTAATATTAGTGGATTGCCACTCATAACAATACCAGCAGGGTTTTATAGTAACGGCTCCCCCTTTAACCTCGCTTTTTTCAGTACAATGTGGAGCGAAGGTGACATACTTGGTATGGCCTATGCCTATGAAAAAGCTGCCGGTGGCCGTAAAGCTCCGCAATTAGTGAAAAAGGAGTAGCCCTTCAATCGAAGGGGCTTTTTTTATTTTCTACCTAGCTGCTAGACTCATAATCGTATAAATGATTAAGCTAAACGATACTGTCAGCCAAAAAGTATTTTTCTCTGTTTCTTTTTCATCACGGATTTTCTTCAAAAGGGAAACCAAATTTAAGCAAAAAACAATACATAGGACTGGCATCAAATAGATGCCGATGAAACTGAAGGTTAGCATTGAATCACTCCTTATATTCATGCTCCATAAAAAAAGATGCTCTTAAAGAACATCATGATTGTACTAACTCATTAGATAAGTGATATACCCTAGGATGGCAAGAACAATAGCCATTCCCCCAACAGTTGATGCACCGTAAAAAGTTCTTCCAATCATCATCTGTCTCTATTTTGCTCCCTTCATCTTTTTTCTTTTTCAATGACCATGACCTCAAGTTTACTTCGCATGATATAATCGTTGAGATAGAAAATAAGCAATACAGCTAGCGAATAATGCAAATACATAGGAGAATGGATGAGAAATTGTGCCAAATTCAACTGTTTGGCTTTGTGTTGTAGCAAATGTAATCTCTGGTGTATACATAAGTGTCATGATTAGACCGGATCCGATTTCAAATACATAAATAAGAACGGTGAAACTTAGTAAGAATATTAAAAATTTTTTCATCAGATGACCCCTCCTTGTTATCTTTACCTATATTTTACCATAAATAGAAAATAGGAGTTGAGTAAATCTTGAGTGCGATTATATTATTTTTATTAGCCGGAATTGCAGAAATTGGCGGCGGTTATTTCATTTGGCTATGGCTAAGGGAGGGGAAACCTTTTTATTGGGGAATTGGCGGTGGTGTTGCCTTAGCCTTATATGGTGTGATTGCTACCTTTCAAACCTTCCCATCTTTCGGACGTGTGTATGCTGCCTATGGTGGTGTATTCATTATTTTGTCTGTCCTTTGGGGCTGGGGCATTGATAAAAAAGCGCCTGATATGTATGACTGGATTGGAGCTGCCATCTGCTTGGTTGGTGTTGGCGTGATGTTACTAGCGCCTCGTCATTAAGCATGTGATTAATGCTGTATTGGTGCTTAGTTTAATTGTAATGTAAAAGTCTTTCTAGATAAAAGCGACTGATGTCTGCATAATGGGTGATTGGAGCAAGTGCGGACTTTATAAATTTGCCCACACTTCTTGTGATTTTCGATCTCATGCTGATTTTGAACCGTCTTTGTGTGGGCGTTTCTCCTTTTGAACCTTCTTGTAACTATACGGACCCACGATTTTTACTTTTCCGCCAATAATAAACGATAGAAAATAAAATAAGCCCTGTTGCTGCGCCGACACTATCAATTAATACATCCCTTACTTCACCCGAACGCCCTGGAATAAAAAGTTGATGAAATTCATCAGACGCCGCATAAACTGTTGTGAGAATCCAGGATATAAGCAGCTTTTGACGAGTAAGTATATTCCCTTGTCTTATAGCAAAAAGAATAAATATCCCTAAAATAAAATAAGCAAAAAAATGCGCGTTTTTGCGAATAAAAGTCTCTAAAGTATGTAAGTTTTCAATTGAAAATGGAACCCAAGCAGCGATAACTTCTGTAATCCCACCACTTAATTGACTTGATTGCGTCCCCGGTTGATGAGATAAAATAAAGATCATTGCCATCCACAAAATACTAGGGAGCCAATATAATTGTTTTTTCATAAGCATGTCGTCCTTTATATGTCATAACTCTATTATACCTTAGTAGGTGACATCCTTCACGGTTATTACGCACAGATATGGCAAGTGACGATTTTCTAAAAAGAGCATTTGTTCACATTTGTGATTTGTCAGTACAACTGGTATTTTTCTATTCTTTTGTGTACATTTCTCATTCTGCTAACACTTCTAACAGCTCCCCTCCCTCTTGTGCTCGTGACCCCCATACGCTAACAGCTACGCCAATCCCTTTAGTTGTAACCCTAATCTCTCCCACTTTATTCAGGAGAGGCTAAACTATTAGACTCCCCATTTAACCTATCAAAAAAACCCCACGGGCAATGATGTCCGTGGAGTGATCTAATTTCACCTATTCATCATAGGCATTTAATGCATTGATACCGTGTGCTAGCGCGGAACCTGCTTTTAAAGCAGTTGCGACAAAGATGCTTTCGACAAGTTCTTCTTTTGTAATCCCGAGTCTTTTCGCATTCTTTGTGTGTATGTCAATACAGTAGGCGCAACCTGTAATATGGGCAACGGCGACAGCAATAAGCTCTTTATCTTTTTTATTGATGGCCCCGTCTTTCATAGCTGCTTCATCAAAACCAAAGAAACCTTTTACCGCATCTGGAGCATAGTCTTTCAACTCAGTCATTCTCTTCATATTAGCCGCTTGGTAGAGGTTATCTGCTTCTACTTCCTCATAAGCATTTAACGCATGAGTGCCATGTGCGAAGGCAGAGCCTGCTTTAAGAGCGGTTGCTACTAAGACTGCTTCTGTAATTTCCTCTTTTGAAACCCCCAATTTCTTTGCATTACCTACATGGATTTCAATGCAATACGGACACCCCGTAACATGAGCACAGGCGACAGCAATAATTTCTTTCGTTCTTTCCGTAATAGCGCCATCCGCTAATGCTGCCTTATCAAAGGCAAAAAAGGTTTTATTGGCTTCCGCTGCTGACTTTCCTAATTCTCCAATTCTACTAATCTTTGATTTTTGATACAAACTGTCATTTGCCAACATATTCCCCTCCGATTCATTTTATTTCCCCAGAAATATTCTTGAAAAAAGGAAGAGAATCCTTTATTTTCGACAAATTCCTTTTAAATCGATCAAAACTCCCAGCGTTGAGTGAGCATTTTTCTACGTGTGTAAAATTCCACACCATCACTACCATTTGCGTGAAGATCACCATAGAAAGAATTTTTCCAACCTGAGAATGGGAAGAAGGCCATTGGTGCTGGTACCCCGATATTTACCCCTAGCATGCCCACTTGGATACGTTCTCTGAACTGACGGACATCGCTGCCGCTTTTTGTAAACAAGCAAGCACCGTTTCCGAATTCTGATTGGTTCGTTAGATCAATTGCTTCTTGGAGAGATGATACACGGATAATTGATAAAACGGGTGCGAATATTTCATCCTTCCAAATCTTCATTTCCGGTGTTACTTTATCAAAAATGGTTGGCCCGATAAAATAACCATCTTCATGGTAAGCTTCATCCTTACGTCCATCACGTACCAAAACGGCACCTTCTTCTTCCCCTGATTCAATATAACTAGCTGTACGTGCTTTATGCTCTGGGCGAATCACTGGACCTAAGAATACATTTTCGTCCATACCATTACCAATTGTAATTTGATCAGCAGCGGTATTTAATTTTTGCAATAAGGGCTCAATCACATCATCTACTGCCACGACAACTGAACATGCCATGCAACGCTCTCCTGCAGAGCCATATGCTGCACCAATAATTTCTTTAACTGCAGCGTCTAAATCAGCTGTTGGCATAACGATAGAATGGTTTTTCGCTCCCGCCAACGCCTGTACTCGCTTGCCGTGAGAGGAAGCTGTTTTGTATACATATTCAGCAACAGGTTGGGATCCAACGAATGAAATAGCTGGAACGTCCTTATGTTCCAATAAACCATTCACGACATCATGTGCACCGTGAACGATATTCAATACGCCATCTGGCAATCCTGCTTCTTTAAATAATTCTGCTAAGCGATTAGCAAGTAAAGGTGTTCTTTCTGATGGCTTCAATACAAATGAGTTACCACAAGCGATGGCTAATGGGAACATCCAGCATGGGACCATCATCGGGAAATTAAAAGGTGTAATACCGCCCACAACCCCCACAGGATAGCGATACATACCCGATTCGATATTTGTGGCGATATCAGGTAATTGTTTACCCATCATTAACGAGGGTGCACCTGCAGCAAATTCTACACACTCAATCCCACGTTGTACTTCACCATATGCTTCTTTAAAGCTTTTTCCATTTTCTTCGGTTACAAGCTGTGCCAACTCATCCCAGTGGTCGACCAGTAGTTGTTGATATTTAAAAAGTACGCGTGCCCTTTTTGGTACTGGCGTTTGACTCCACGTTTTGAATGCCTCGCTTGCTGCTTTTACTGCTTCATTGACATCATCAATAGTTGAGATCGGTACTTGCGCTAACTCTTCACCAGTTGCTGGATTAGGAACCGGTTGATAGTTTTCTGTTTTTGCCTCTACCCATTGTCCGTTAATAAAATTCTTTAATGTAGATGTTGTAGTTGTTGTCATTTGTTATACTCCTCTCAAATTTTAAAATATAGAATACAAGACTACTGCTAGTAACATAGCAATGGTTGGAATAACTACACTGAGCCAGAATATTGGCCAGTACGCACGTTTATGTGTTTCTCCACAAATCGCTCGCACTGTTGTAACAACATAACCGTTATGCGGCATAGAATCTAGACCACCTGAAGCCAATGTCGCTACACGGTGCATGGCTCCTGGATCGACACCTTGAGCTAAATAGATCGGCGCTAAAATAGGTAGAGCAATACCTAGACCACCTGAGGCTGATCCTGTAATTCCACAAATTAATGTGACGGCCACCGCCAAACCTAATATAGGTGGACCTGGCAAACTTACAAGTCCATCGACTACGGTATCGAATGCAGACACTTGAGCAGCTACACTACCAAAGCCAACGACCGCACAAGTATTCGCAACGGCGACAAGTGCATCTTGTGCTCCTTTTGCTAACGCATTCCAAAATTGTGCTAAAAACTTGTACATCGTCAGACATGCAAGGACAATACCAGCCGTTAATGAAATAAGGGCTGCTGCAGTAGAAGAAGCAAACTGTGCAATAATATTTAGCATAACAATAACACAGATTAATGGCAAAATTGAGAAAACAATATGAGGTAATGTTTTTTCCTCTACCAAGATTTCTCCTTCTGTTTTCTCCGCCAAACCTGCAGATACTTCTTCTTTTGCCCTATTTCCTGGTAATGAGAAAGTTTCCCCTCTTTTAACAGCATTTTGAACGAATTTGCTTAATAACAGTCCTCCCGTAATCATTACAAGAAGTGCCATGAGTACCCCGACCCAACCGCCAGCCGTGGGAGTTGTACCGAAAAACTCAGTTGGAATTAAGTTTTGAATTTCTGGACTACCTGGTGCGGTCATCGTAAAAGAAATCGATCCAAACACAAGGGCAGCAGGGATAAATCGATGTGGAAGATTCGCCGCTCTAAATAATGAAACAGCAATAGGATAAACAGCAAAACCGACCACAAATAAACTTACACCACCATAAGTCATGATTGCGGCTGCAGCCACTACGGCAAATACAGCTCTTTTCGCGCCTAATGTTCTCTTAATCCATTGGGCAATGCTCTCAGCGGCACCTGTCTCATGCATTATCTTCCCAAAAATCGCTCCTAGTAAGAAAATTAAGAACCAAGAGGCAAAATAATTTGTGAAGCCGTCCATATAATAACCTGCCAGTGCCGTCTCTAAATTTAAGCCACCTGTTATGGCAACAAAAATCGAGCTTAGAATGGCAGCAATAATGATATTAATGCCTCTTAATGTTAAAAACATCAGTAGGACTAAACCTAATATTAACCCTAGCATTCCTAACATTTAAACGCCCTCCCCCGGACTATTACTTCACTTGTTCCTTTTGAGCAAATTGATAATGATAGCAAGCAAGATATAAATCTTCTAACTCAGAAACTGTTGGCACTCTCGGGTTATTCCCAGGACTACCGCTTGCAATGGCATCATGCGTCATTTTACTAATCGATTGTTTAAATAGACTCTCATCTATTCCCCATCCAGACAGATTAGGAATATTTAAGTTCACACATAACGTTTTAACAGATTCTACTGCCAAATCGGCTGCTTGTTCATTTGTGAGAGGCTCACTTCCTTTAGTAAAGATTCTTCCTAAATCGGCTAGCCGATCGACACAAGCTTCTCTACTAAACTCTAGAACAGCCGGCAATAGCATAGCATTGGAGTAGCCATGGGGCACATGGAAAAGTGCACCTATCGGTCTTGACATTCCGTGCACAAGACACACACTTGCGTTAGAAAATGCCATCCCTGCTTGCATTGAACCTAATGCCATTGCCTCTCTTGCCTCTAAATCCTCACCATCTGTAAAAGCTGTCTCGATATTCTCGACAATTAATTTCATAGCTGATATAGCCATCATATCTGTCATTGGGTGTGCTTTTCTCGATATGTACGCTTCTATCGCGTGACTGAGCGCATCGACCCCGGTAGCTGCAGTGACATGTTGGGGAGATGACATCGAAAGCACGGGATCCACAATAGCTACAGTTGGCATAAAGGCTGGTTGTTTAATCATCATTTTGACATCATTAGTCGTATTCGTAATGATGGTTGCATCTGTTGCTTCAGATCCAGTTCCAGCAGTTGTTGGAATAGAAATATGATCGATAGCCGCACTACTTGCTAATTTATCTGCGCCCATGTAGTCACCAATATATCCACTGTTAGTAGCTAATACAGCTACCGCTTTGGCTGTGTCAATGCAACTTCCACCTCCAAGTGAAATAATTAAATCACAGGCTTCCTTTTGAAAAAGAGATAATGCCTCTGCCACAAACTTATCAGTTGGTTCAGTAGATACACCTAAATAAAGAATAGTTTCAACATTAGATTTTGTTAAGATGGCTTCCGCTTTTTTCGTCCACCCTAGGCCATCAATAATTTGGTCACTAATAATAAGGGCTTTCTTTCCTCTTAAACTGGCTTCCTCGCCAAGCTTTTCAAAAGAACCTTTCCCATATAAGACCGTTTGTGGTGTTCTAAAAATCTGCGTACTCATTTTTCTCCCTCCTCTATACATTTATTTATATGCAATTGATGTGCCAAAAAGAAAACCCTTACATTCAAAAGATTGTAAGGGTTGTAGTGTAGTAGAATCACTACATGTGTAGATTTTATGTAGTGAAATATCTACACTCATTCATAATTGAAACTTTTTCAACTTTTGATATAATGTGGTTCGATGAATACCTAAACGTTCCGCTGCCTTTTTCTTATTGCCACCAACTTGACGCAAAGTATCTATAATGAGGTCTCTTTCCCGTTTTCTCCCCATATCTTTCGCTTCTTCTATTAAAGAAGGTTCCTTTGTGATGGATTTTGGTTGTTCTTCTAAATAAGTATGTATATGGGTAATGTCAATCACGGGTTGTTCGACGAGGGTAACTAACCTTTCTATGACATTAACAAGTTCACGAATATTACCCGGCCAATCCCGTTGTACAAGCATTCCAATTGCTTCAGGTGTGTAGATTTTCTCTTCGATTTGATATTGCTTGCAGATTTTTTTCGTATATTCATTTAATAATAACGGAATGTCTGTTTTCCTTTCTTTTAAGGAAGGAAGGGGAATTTCGATGATATTTAGACGATAATATAAATCCTCACGGAAGCTCCCCTCTTGAATACATTTTTTCAAGTTACGATTAGTTGCGGCAATGATCCGCGCACGAATCGGGTATTTCTTGTTACCACCAATTCTCTCCGCTTCTTTTTCTTGCAAGACTCGTAATAGTTTCGTTTGCATGACTAAAGGTAATTCGCCAATCTCATCTAAAAAGAGCGTTCCATACTGCGCCAATTCAAATTTACCTAATTTCCCACCTTTCTTTGCTCCAGTAAAAGCACCTTCTTCATAGCCAAATAGCTCTGATTCAAACAGACTTTCTGGGATTGCCCCGCAATTCACACTAATAAAAGGACCCTCGGCAAACGGACTCAATACATGCATGCTTTTCGCAACCATTTCTTTCCCTGTTCCGCTTTCTCCCGTAATCAGTGTGGTAGCCATTGTACGCGCAGCACGCCTTGTTAATCGCTTAATCTCTTTAATTTCCCTACTTTCACCAACAATATCGTCTAATGTAACATGGCGATCGTTTTTAAGTTGTTCGACGAAGGGCGGACGATTAATACTGTTTTCTTGTTGATTTTTTTGTAATGATTGATAGATTTTATATACTTCTGTCACACCCTCAAAAATAAGCATGCCAATGGCACCAATCACTTTCCCATCTTGCCATAGTGGAATACGGTGAACGATCATATCTTGACCATTTATTCTTTGGACTACCCCACGTTCTGGTGTAGCTGTTTTAACCGTTTGATGAAGATTCGTATTTTCAATCACTTCAGTCACATGACGGCCAATCGCATCCTCCCTCTTCACACCAATAAATTGACTATAAGCTTCATTAAATTCCTGCACGACCCCATACTGATCAACAACAGCGATCCCTTCGTAAGCTCGTTCTAAAATAACCTTCAATACTTCTGTGGCATTCTCTTGCTGTTCAATGCGATGAATCCATTTTTTATATCCATCCATCATCTCTCTTGTATGAATCATTCCGACAACATAATCATTTTCATCTACTACTGGCAGTTCCTCATAAGGAAAGGAAGCTGCATAGAGGATGGAATCATCCAACCGGACATAGGCAAAATTCCTCGTTGGCACCGGATGAATGGTGACATCTCTATCTTGACCTTTAAGAAGATAAGAAAATAATTTTTTCATAGATACGATGCCAACTAGCTTCTTATGATCATCAATGACTGGTAAGCTACTTACTTGATATCGATTCATCTTTTCACCAGCTTGTCCTAACGTTTCTCCTAAAGAAATACAAGGTGGATCAGGCGACATCCAATACCTTACTTTCAAGAATTCCTCTCTTTCTAGCTTTTCCCTTGTCTTTGAACGGTCTTCAATAAACATGAAAGGCACCTCCCGCAAGAAATAAAACGAAATATTCTAAAAATATATTGGAATTTATTCTCCTCTTCAACTATTATAAACTTATTCACTCAAACGTGATGAAGGATTCACCATATTTTTTTACATAGAAGGAGGATTTATATGTTAGAAAAGCTTTATTCATTACTACAAGAACATTATAACGAAATGGTTGAAATCAGAAGACATTTGCACCAGCACCCTGAACTTTCTTTTCAAGAAGTGGAAACACCCAAATTCATTGCTAACTATCACCAAAAGCTTGGACATGAAGTCCGAACTGGTGTAGGAGAGCGTGGTGTTGTCGCTAAATTACATGGAGCAAAGCCCGGAAAAACCATCGCTTTAAGAGCGGATTTCGATGCATTACCCATTCATGAGGAAAATGATTTTCCTTATAAGTCTAAAAAACCCGGTGTCATGCATGCTTGCGGTCACGATACACACACAGCGACATTACTTGTTTTAGCAAAAGTACTCAATAAACTTCAAAATGAAATTGAGGGCACAATTGTCTTCATTCATCAACATGCGGAAGAATATATGCCGGGTGGTGCGATTGCGATGATTGAAGATGGTTGCTTGGAAGGCGTCGATGTTATTTTCGGTCAACATATTTCATCCGGTGAACCATTAGGTGAAATCGGCTATCGTTCTGGGCCACTCATGGCAGCGGCTGACCGCTTCCATATTAAACTCCAGGGAAGAGGTGGACATGGCGCCCATCCTCACGAAGCAAATGACAGTATCGTTCTCGGCGCTCAACTCATTGTTAATCTCCAACAAATCGTTAGCCGCCGTATTGATCCACTCGAATCTGCTGTTCTTTCTATTGGTGAATTCGATGCCAAAAATGCATTCAATGTCATAGCTGATTCTGTCACACTTACAGGAACGGTTCGAACCTTTAACGAAAACATAAGGAATAGGATGGAAAGAGAAATCGAGCGTGTAATCGAAGGAACCTGCTTAACTGCGGCTGCAAGTTATGATTATAAATATGTTCATGGCTATCCAGCTCTTGTCAACCATGCAGCTGAAACAAAGTTTGTTGCTCAATTAGCTGGTGAGGTTCCTGGTGTAACTGCGGCTGTAGAGATTGCCCCTCGTATGGGTGGTGAAGACTTCGCTTACTATTTACAAAAAGTTCCTGGCACCTTCTTCAATACCGGTGCAGCTATTGTTGGAAGAACACCATACCCTCATCATCATCCTAAATTTGATATTGATGAAAGAGGCATGCTCATTGCAGCAAACATGCTCGCCACAGCTACAGTAAAGTATATGGAACAACAAGGTGTAGTGGATACCACAGTCATTGAGACGCTTTAATCTGTTCTGAGGCACTTTGTTTTAGAATCATAGTTGATGTGATCCACTCTTAGAGTCTAAGAGGGTGTAGGTTTTACTGAGGGCGGCGAATGCTTCTTTTTATATACTTGTGGCAGCAATTTCTTACCACTTTATTTGCATGGTCAGAAGTCGCCTTCTACAAGAAGAGGAATTACCATATGCATAAGACTGTATTACGCGCAGTTGGCGTGGGGCTTTGTTTTGCTTTTGCGCGTTTTTCTCCTATACGCGCAGTTGCCACTGGGTCTTCCTTTGCTTTTGCGCGTATCTCCTTTTTACGCGCAGTTGCCACTGGGTTTTCCTTTGCTTTTGCGGTATTTCTCCTATACGCGCAGTTGGCCCTAAGTTTTCCTTTCCTTTTGCGCGTATCTCTCTTTTACGCGCAGTTGGCCCTAAGTTTTCCTTTGTTCTTGCGCGTATCTCTCTTTTACGCGCAGTTGACTCTGCGTTTTCCTTTGCTTTTGCGCGTATTCCCCTTTTACGCGCAGTTAGCTCTGCGTTTTCCTTTGTTTTTGCGCGTATCTCCCTTTTGCGCGCAGTTGACTCTGCGTTTTCCTTTCCTTTTGCGCGTATCTCCCTTTTACGCGCAACTGGCTCTAAGTTTTCCTTTGCCTTTGCGCGTATTTCCCTTTTACGCGCAATTGACTCTAAGTTTTTCTTTGCTTTTGCGTGTATTTCCCTTTTGCACGCAGTTGGCTCTAAGTTTTCCTTTGCTCTTGCGCGTATTTCCTTTTTACGCGCAGTTGACTCTGCGTTTTCCTTTCCTTTTGCGCGTATCTCTCTTTTACGCGCAATTGACTCTAAGTTTTTCTTTGCTTTTGCGCGTATCTCTCTTTTACACGCAGTTGGCTCTAAGTTTTCCTTTGCTTTTGCACACACCGCATTTGTTTTTTCCTCCTGTCTGAGTGACGAGATTAGTTATTTTTTCTCTATACTACCCCTCAATTCCTAGCCGAGTACAACATTCCTTCCTTTTAACAACTCTTAATCACCGGGACACCCTCTCCCAACATAATATATTACAATATTTTCCACGCACGGGTTTCTGCCGAGAAAAAAGAGACAGCCTCAAGGGACTGCCTCCTACGTTCCTTATTTTTCCGTTAATTCAATTCTCCCATTACTTGTCTTCAACTTCACTTCTACCGACCCGTCACCAATGGTTCGATTTCCTTCATTCGATCCAAGGATATGCACCGAACCATTGCTCGTGTTAGCTGTGATGGTTGTATTGTTAACTGCTTCTTCTACCTCAACAATAATCGCTCCATTGGAAGTAGCCAAGTCTAACGGAGAGTGAATAGTTGGTAGTGACATTTGGATAGCGCCATTACTCGTTTGAGCTTTTATTTCACCTTGTATATCATTTGCAATGATTGCACCATTACTCGTTTTTGCATGAATATAATCACTATCAAGTTGCTTTAATCGTAGCTTTCCATTCTTCGTATCTAATATGACTTGATTGGCATTCAACTCCGATACATCTATGACACCATTGCTGCTTTCGACACTTATTTCTTCATATGCTTCTCTTGGTAAATAAACTTCTATTTGTTTATTAAACTCTTCTAAATCAAAACTAAATAAGCGAAACGTCCTTTTATCCGTTTGATGCTCTACTTTCAAAGTATCTCCTGCAACGGATACTTTGAAATCCTCATGTTCTTTTCCTTTCATTTCACCACTTAATCTCACCTCTGCCTCGCCATCGGTTGGAGCGAGGATAACTTGGGCATTATCTGTTTTAACCTCTACATTGTTAAAGGCTTCTTCAATTGTTTTCGTCTCCGAAACATTTTCTGCTTGCAATTGCCCATAGGTAAACGCAAACCCGACTCCACCAACGCAAACGAGCAATCCACCAATTAATAATAACTTCTTAATCACCCTTCATACCTCCTTTAACAATCGAGACGTTATAAGAAAGATAACGAATAAAAATTTTCTTCATGAATTTAGTAACAAACATCATAGCGACCAATAATAATAACCCCAACCCACAAAAAAGAATAGCAGCAAATAAGTTCACTAATTCAAATGATGAGGTTATAAAAATGTCGATGAGCACTAATAAAGGTGAAATAATACCTGCAAAACTTACAATCCAACCGGAAAAGATTATACTAACGAGGGCAAGGAAGGGACCGAGGACAATGATTAGATTAAATAGACCTAATCCAATGACAGCCAATGTCGCCTGCAAAATATTTTGGATGCCACCATCACCTTTTGCTTGCTCGATATGGTAACTCGCCTTAACCTCCTTAGCAATGCCTCTCGGTGAACCGAGATCTTTAGCAATTTCCTCCTCTGTTTTCCCTTCTTCTAATCCAAATTCGAAATGGGCTTCATAATCTTGAAGTAATTCCATTCTTTCTTGTTTATCAATATCTTTTAATTCCGCTTCTAAGGTGATGAGAAATTCCCGTTTATTCATCTTTAACACCTTCTTTTATTAAATGATTAACCCCGTTTGTAAATTCGTACCACTCTGCTAACAACGCCTGTAAATATGTGCGTCCTTTATCTGTTAACTGATAATATTTTCTTGGTGGACCTTCTTTAGATTCCTGTAAATAAGTTGTAAAATACTCTTCCTTCGTTAACCTGCGCAATAATGGATAAACCGTACCTTCAGATATTTGAATTTGATCAGATATCTTCTGTACGAGCTCATATCCATAATGATCCTGCTTATCAAGCAAAACTAAGACGCATAACTCGAGCACACCCTTCTTAAACTGGACGTTCATTTTCTTCCTCCTTCCACTACTATATATTATATAGTACTAAACAATATGTGTTATTAAATTCTGTAATCATACTATAGCAGGTAGTATTATACATTGCAAGGTACTGAATGAAATTTTCCAAAAAAAAGAAGCCCGTAGACTTCATTTTAGCTTTAGACTCTTAAAGGAACATCTTTACTAATCGTTGTGTTCATTTTCTTTTGCTTTATCTCTTTATTCCTCATTTTTGCTTCTATATAGGCAAATAGCACTTCCAATAACCAACAAATCAACCAATAGATGAGAGCAGCGACTAAGTACATTTCCAAAAAGTGATAACCATCATTAGCAATGATTTTTGCCAGTGCCATCACTTCTACAACTTTTACCGCAAATGCTAGTGAAGTCGCCTTTATTAAACCAATAAATGTATTTCCCAAGTTTGGTAAGGCCACTAAGAAAGCTTGCGGTAGGACAATTCTTTTTAACGCTTGAAAAGTAGTCATTCCCACAGAATGGGCCGCTTCCATTTGTCCGATTTGTACAGCATTTAAGGATGCCCGCAT
Organism: Cytobacillus kochii; assembly: GCF_044790165.1. Taxonomy (NCBI): domain Bacteria; kingdom Bacillati; phylum Bacillota; class Bacilli; order Caryophanales; family Bacillaceae; genus Cytobacillus; species Cytobacillus kochii. The sequence goes on from NZ_CP085254.1 coordinate 4,083,168, forward strand.
AATTTCTGCTTGATAAGCTGATACATTAATTGTGAATGCAATAAAAGCGTAAAGCAGTGGTGAAATATGATCAGCATTATAGGCTGTACCGAAAGATTGATTCATTTTTTCTAATAGAACAGGCACACCGTAGAAGAATACATATAATTGTACCAATAATGGCGTACCTCTAATAAATGATATATAAATAATGAAGAGGCGATTAAGGATAGGGACGCGATAAATTCGGCAAAGAGCAATTAGCAGACCGAATATCAATCCAAACACCATTGCAACAACAGCAATCGCTAAGGTGATAGGCACCCCTTTTAAAACCTCTGGAATCTGCTCAATAGCAAATTCAAAATTGATCATAGGCATTAAGTGTTCATTCCTTCATTATAATTTGGATAAACTGATCTTTCCTTTCTTTAAAACCTTTTCTAATGTACTAATGACCATTTCTATTAAAATACAAGTGCCCCAGTATATAAGAGAAATGACGACATAAATCTCAAACATACCTATACCATGGTTATTACCTAATATAATCCTTACTTGACCCATAATATCGATAATACCAATCGTGAATGCTAAGGAAGTATCTTTTAATAGCTCGATAATGTTATTACCTAAATTCGGTAAAGATAAAACGAAGGCTTGAGGCAACACCACTCTCCATAATGCTTGTGTATAAGTCATTCCTACACTATATGCTGCTTCAAATTGATCCTCACCAACTGCCAAATAGGCAGAACGTACAACTTCTGAAAGATAAGCAGCATTATGCAGGGAGAGACTAATTAAAACAAAAATCATCCGATCCATACTATTAATATCAATTTGAAAAGCTAATAACAGCTGTGGTAACCCAAAATAAACAAGAAATAATTGCACTAATAAGGGTGTCGATCGACAGAATGAGAGATAAAATGTTGCGATTTGATAAAGTACTTTGAATCTCTTAATACGGATAATCGCTATAGCTACGCCTAAGACTAATGAACAAACTAATGAAATGAGTAACATAAATAAGGTGATTGGTAGCTTATCTAATACTTGTATAAACAAACTAAACCAATCATTCACCACAGACATTCAACCTTCTCCCCTTTCTAATAACAAAGAATAATCCGTAATTCGATGTGATTACGGATTAAATTTATAGTTTTCCTCATTGATATAATCTAAGTTCTCGAAGAAATTGACTTCAAACCATTTTTCAGCCAAATCTGGTAAGGTACCATCCTCAATAAGCTCTTTCGTCACCTCATCGAACTCTTTAGCTAATTCTGTGTGTTCTTTATTAAAAACGGCATAAACAGGCTCTTTTGACACAATCCCGGCCACTTTCAAATTTAAATCCAACTCTTTTTGGACAGCATTGAATGTTGTTACATTAATAAACATGGCATCATCCTTACCATCATTAACCCGCTCTAGGTTATCTGCATTAGAAGGAAATTCAATACTCTCAATATCAATTTGCTCATCAGGATTGTTTTTGTTATAACTATTTAATATTGTTCTTAAACCACCACTAGGAGACATCGGTGCTAATTTTTTGCCTACCATATCTTCTAATGTTTTGATATCTTCACGATCTGGTTGTGTTACGAGAGAAGTGAGTGAATAACCAAATTCCTGTTCTGGATAAAGGAACTTTTCTTCTCTTTCAGGGTTTTTAAAAAACCAATTAATCGCAAAATCATATTTGCCTGTATCCACGCCAACTAAATTTGCTTCCTCTTCTCCCCAAACATATTCAAAATGGTAGTCTTCTAATTTCTTTTCTACTTCTTTCAAATAATCCATATCGTAACCAATTGGCTCATTATTCTCGTCCGCATATAGGAATGGTGGATTCACCTCGTCACTTATGGCGACAGTAATAACTTTCTTACCATCTTCAGTTGTCCCATTACTTGAAGACGAGCACCCAGCAATGAATAAAACGCTTATTATAATTAAAAATGCAATATTTAACCCTTTCATTTTAGTCCTCCATTCTCTTAGATAGTAAAGTCTGGTTCTTTCATTATTCTTTTTAAAAACTTCCTTGTTCTCTCTTGTTTCGGGTGAATAAGAATGTCGTCAGGCGGCCCTTGTTCGATAATCTGGCCATCATCCATAAATACCACTCTATTCGAAACCTCACGAGCAAAATCTATCTCATGGGTGACAATCATCATCGTAACCCCACCACTAGCAATTTCTCGAATAATTTCTAGCACTTCTCCTACCATTTCCGGGTCAAGTGCTGAAGTTGGCTCGTCAAACAATATAACGTCCGGATTGAGCGCTAACGCCCGGGCAATCCCCACTCTTTGTTTTTGACCTCCAGAAAGTTGTTGCGGATACGCATTGATCTTATCTGCTAAACCTACCTTAGTTAGAATGTCTATCCCGATTTCTCTCGCTATTTTTTTCGATTTCTTTTGTGCGACGATTAAACCTTCTGTGACGTTTTCTAGAACCGTTTTATTCTCAAAAAGATTATAGTGTTGAAAAACCATCGCCGTCCTTCTTCTTAATTGGAGAATGTCTTTCTTTACTGGTTTTTTTGTTTGTATCGTTAAATCATGGATTGATATTGTTCCTTCGTCTGGTTTTTCCAAATAGTTCACACATCTAAGGAGCGTTGTTTTTCCTGAACCGCTCGGACCAATAATTGTAACAACATCCCCTTTTGATACTTCTAAATCAATACCTTTTAATACATGGTTATTTTTAAACTTTTTATGAATATGCTTCAGTAAGATCATTTAAACCTCACTTTCCTGCATTACTGCATCGGTGTTAGAATTTTATAAAAAAAGATTAACAAAACAATTTCTATATGTAAAGTCGGAATTTTATTATTTTTTAAATATTTCAACAAACCAGTATCCCCTCCTTGACGAACCTGAACCACTTGTTTAACATTTAAACCAACAAAGGAAGTAGGGATTAGATCGTTCATTAGAGGAGGAAGAGACATTGGTTTCACAATTATTCGTGAAGACGGAAGAGCAGAGAAAGTGGTTACATGCATTACAGAAAAAAAAAGCGACGTTTCTTAGTCGTTCACAAGAGATAGATGAAGAGGCGAAATTCCCTCATGAGAATATTCGTGAATTAGTGGAATTAGGTTATACAAAAGTGACATTACCTAAAAAATATGGGGGTGAGGGGCTTGGTGTGTATGACATGGTTCTTTTCCAAGAAACCCTTGCTTCCTACGATAGTGCCACTGCCTTAAGTATCGGCTGGCATGTTGGTGGATTAGGTGAAATCTATGAAAAGCAATTATGGACAGAGAAACAACTTGCCTCTTTTGCAAATGATGTACAAAAAGGCGCACTTGTGAACCGGTCTGTGAGCGAAGCACAAACAGGTAGCCCGACAAGAGGTGGCAGACCCGGAACAACTGCTGTGCGCCAAAAAGGTTCGTGGGTTATTAATGGCCGTAAAAATTTTACAACCATGTCGCCTGCTTTAACCTATTTTCTCACTTCTGCCTGGATAGAGGAGAAACAAACGATTGGCTTTTTCTTAATTCATAAAGATACGCCAGGATTATCTATTGACGAAACATGGGACGTCGTGGCTATGAGAGGAACAGGAAGTCATGATCTCGTATTAGATCAAGTAGTCATTCCTGAAGAGGCACTCGTTGAAACAATTGCTGACAGGGGAAAATCTTTAAATGGATGGGTATTACATATCCCCGCCTGCTATCTCGGAATTGCTCAAGCAGCTAGAGATTATGCCGTACAATTTGCCTTAGAGCATAAACCAAATAGTATAAAGGGGTCTATTAGTGAATTACCGAATGTACAAACACTTCTCGGTGAAATCGATGCCGCTTTGCTTGCTTCAAGACATCTACTCTATCACGTGGCAGAAGTATACGATGATATAGATAGAAGAAAATATATTGAAAACGAACTAGCTGTTGCTAAATACCAAGTCACTCATGCAGCACTTACCGTTGTCGATAAAGCGATGCGTGTCGCAGGAGCAAAAAGCTTACAACGTAATAATCCACTTCAAAGATATTACCGAGACGTCCGTGCTGGTCTTCATAATCCGCCAATGGACAATATCACCATTCAAAAACTTGCCGAATCAGCGATTGCTGTCTATAAATAAGGGCAAGCTAGAATCAGACACGAGGGAATTCCAAAATTAAATTTCTCCGTGTCTTTTTTTGTGGCGATAAGTAGCGTTTGGAGGTGATTGGGGAGGTTCAAACTGAGAGGATAACATTTGTAGTAGGGGAATGGGGGATTTCGACTCAGCGCATTTTTGTCACTTGTTATGTTTGTCATCACGAATTTGGCAATCTATCTTACCGCTTGCTTTTTCTCATGACTATTTTAGGTCCGTCACCACATCTTTTTATTTTCATTTGGGATGTGTTCGGATTTCGTTTTTGACAACACATCTACTTGCTTTTCATCCGTGTTATGTTCGTATTCCCATTTTGCAACTCACCTACCTCCTTTTCATACGAGTTGTGTTCGTATTCCCATTTTGGCAACTCACCTACCTCCTTTTCATACGAGTTGTGTTCGTATTCCCATTTTGGCAAGTCACTTACCTCCTTTTCATCCGAGTTATGTTCGTATTCCCATTTTGACAACTCACCTACCTCCTTCTCGTCCGAGTTATGTTCGTATTCCTATTTTGGCAACTCACCTACCTCCTTTTCGTCCGAGTTATGTTCGTATTCCCATTTTGACAACTCATCTCACCGCTTACCATCCGAGTTATGTTCGTATTCCCATTTTGACAACTCACCTACCTCCTTTTCATCCGAGTTATGTTCGTATTCCCATTTTGGCAACTCATCTCACCGCTTACCATCCGAGTTATGTTCGTATTCCCATTTTGACAACTCACCTACCTCCTTCTCGTCCGAGTTATGTTCGTATTCCCATTTTGGCAACTCACCTACCTCCTTTTCATCCGAGTTGTGTTCGCATTCCTAAATTGATAACTCATCTTTCTGCTTTTCGTCCGAGTTATGTTCGTATTCCCATTTTGGCAACTCATCTCACTGCTTTCCATCCTAGTTGTGTTCGTATCTCCAATTTGACAATTCATCTTTCTGCTTTTCATCCTAGCTGTGTTCGTATTGAAACTTTCACATTTCCCAACACTTCTTTTTATCTTTTTTTCCCTAATTACCTCCACTATCCCTATTTCCCTTCAATCCAGTGGTCTCATCTCACTTAGCCTCACACCATTGTGTCTATATTTGAATAGAAACAGAGATAATAAGCTTAATATTGTGGTCCCGATTAAGAAGGGCAAATAAGTGTTCCATTCAGTTATCACCCCTGCTAAGAAAGTAGCGAGCATTCCGGTAAGACTTGTCAGAACATGTACTGCGCTTCTGACGCGAGCGATTAAATGATCGGGTGTAATTCCTTGTTGGACAGAGATTTGGACAACAAATCCCATTGATAGCGCACCATCAAATAGAACCATCCCCAAACACATCAAATAAAAATGACTAGTGGTCAAAAATATAATCCCAACCCCTGAGACAGCCATGAGGATACCTAGGAAAGGTAGCCAATTCATTTGCTTAAACCGCGGCATGAGAAAAACACCTAGCAGATTACCAATACCGGCGCATGACAGTAACAGTCCAATTTGTGTTTCTGAAAAAGATAGCGTTAAATCTGCATGCATGATGACACTGAGGATGATAAAGGTGGTACTAAAAGAGAGAGATATCGCTGTTAAAGTAATTAACATTTGTGGCGTATTAATAAAAAGATGGCCCATTCCTGCTTTCGATTCTTCGATAAAAGTCCTTACACTTTTTACTAAAGTTTGTTGTTTTTTCACCGTTGGTTGATGATTGTATTTTATGAAAATAAGCAGAAGCATGGCTGCGAGATAGAGCGTGCCACAAATGATGAGGGTAGTCGAGCCACCATATGTTGCAAGGAGATAGCCACCTAAGGCTGGGCCAATGAATGTAACAATGGCATCCGCTGCCTCAAGTAAATTATTCGCACTTAAAAGCCTTTCTCTCGAAACAATGCGGGGAATCATTGCTTGTTGGGCAATTTGAATAACAAGACCAGCAAAACCGAGTAAAAATATAATGATAGTGATCAACCATAGGTCCCCTATACCTCTAGCGAAAATATAAGAAAGAAAAAATAACAAACAGCCGTATACGAAATTGGCAACCCAAGCTACAGTCACCACATTGATTCTTTCAATAAACGTTCCCACTGGAATGGCAAAGAGAATCGATGCCGCCTTTTGCACCATTAATACAGCCGTCGTTACAATAGGAGAACCAGTAATACCGAGAACAATGAGGGGAAGGATAAGTTCATAAAAACGATCACTTAAAAGACGCGATAAGTAATGACTCCACACTTTGATAAATTCTCCGTTTATCATCGACCCACCTTCATTCCCCTTCTATATCGTTTTCGTATATTTTACCCACGCCAATACATTCAATAGAATTGTCACGATTAAAAGCACACTTGAAGCTAGGACAGCTGAACTGGTTATATCCATCAAGGCACTAAAATCTTCTATTTCTACAAGAAATTTTTGCACCATTAATTGGAATAAAATAGCCGTACTACAACAGATGAAACTTAAAAATGAATACGTCGTCCACCGTTTGGTATTTTCTTGTTCTCGACTAAGATTCAGCAAAGGTAAGATCCAAGCAACCATGCCTAAAACCAGACTCCCTATATTTAACCAACCCATAATAACCACCTTTTCCTCACCATTTATTCTCCACCCTCTCAGCAAAACCAAGAAAGTCTTTCAGTACAATGGTTGTTCCATCATCCAATACCGCTTTACCAGTGAAATAACCAAATACTTGATGCTGATTACTAGAAATAACTATGACCGAGGTGTGGTCTTTACGATCTAAAATGGGGATGAAGTCCATTTCGAATCTTCCATCGCTTGAAGTGAATCGCCAAGGTGAGAGATAGTCAAAGATTCCATTATTTTGTGGGATATGGAAAGTAACCTCTTCCAGTTTATGGGCCACTCCATCATAGAAGAGCATATTTTCACTGGCAAGTGAAGTATCGCCAAAACCATAGCCGATATTAAAACCGAATGTTTTCCCCTCGACAACACCAGATGCTGATCCCCAATACCACGTATTTTTATATGTCCATACACCCCTGCCCCAGTCTAATGTAGCAAAGCTATTCTTTTCCTGAAATTGATATTCTGTTTGCCCATAGTGGACACTGCCCTTTGCACGCATCCCATTGATCTTTTGATTATAGTAAAACGCTTGTCGATCTTCCTTAAATGGAATAGCCATTACAATAGAATCTTTAGCCTCATTAACTAAATCAATGTCACAGGCAAAATTAGTTTTACCATCGAAATTTTTCATATGACAACATAATTTCCTACCATTCTTTATATGCGAAAAAGACAGCTTAATTCGCTTATCTTGGTAAACAATATCGCCTTCCTTTGAAGTCGACGGTAAGTTCAACTTCCCAAATGTAAGAGGCTTCATCATACTTGTCGTTCGATAAGAAGCACGCTTAAAATCAAGAAAAGACACACTTAATAAAGCCATGTAGGAATTGTCGGCAATGGTCAGAGCGACACCAAAATCATCATTACAAACTAAATAATAATCCCATTCCTTTATTCTCCACGCTTGAGCCTTGATGGCCTTTCGATCATATGTAAGCAGGAGCTGTTTTGCATACCCTGCTTGAACAAGTTCCCCTTTATCATTTAAAAGATGACCCGCTTCCGTCATTTCTCTCTGCACAATGTAACCTCCCTAAGTGAATTCATATTGGTCCGGTTGAAGATGAGACATATCTGCTTCCAATAGGATATTTTTCTGACCATTTACAATGTCAATTACTGAAAGACATGTATCATGAATGTACGGGGCATCCCAAAGATTTTCCATAGGTATTTGTTTTAAGTAGGCAAGAAGCGTTTTGATTACGACCGTATGTGTAACAAGCAAAACATTTCCATTCTTATGGTTTGTCATCACTCTTTTTAGCATTTTTACTGCTCGATCCTGTACTTGCTGAAAACTTTCTCGTTCTGTTGGATGATAGAGATGAGGCGCACGCCAAAAGGCATGGAACTCATCTGCGTATTGTTTTTCTACATCTGATTGTTGCTGCCCCTCCCAACTTCCCATATAAATCTCTTGTAAATCCTCATCAGTAAAAATCTTAATTGGGCGATTGCCTTTAATCAGGCTCGCCGTCATCATCGTTCTTCCACTTGGACTGGCATAAATCGCATCAAACGGGACTTTGCTTAAATGTTCTCCTAATAATTTGGCGTTCTCCCTCCCAATTGTTGTTAGGTCAGAATCTAATCTTCCCTGTAGCCTTCTTTCTCTATTCCATTCTGTCTGACCATGTCTTGTCATGTATATTTTCACCATTCACCCTTCTTTCTGTACAAAAACTAAAATCGGAAACTTATCTGTTGAAAGGAATGTATGCCTGTCCCAAACTGATCCAATTGATGACTCTTTAAATACTGAACTGCATCATAAGCTTCCTGCAAAACAGTCGGTGCTAATCCTAATGTATGATGTGATCCGAACACTTTTGCAACATTGGGAATCAGCGCTATTTTTTCAATTGATCGTACGAGATCAGAGGGACTCGTCGAAGGATAAAAAGCGAATATAGGCTCGGTATCATACAATAAATCACCTGTAAATAGGTAGTTATATGTTTCATCAAAAATAGTAATATGCCCCGGTGAGTGTCCTGGCGTATGATAGATTTTGAGTTTTCGATTCCCTAATTGCAGCACATCACCATCCGCTAGTAAAGCGGTCGGCTCTCCTGTAAAAGGCTGATACGTTTCAGGATTAAATGTTTTTGGGGTGGGGATTGTAATATCTCTTTGTATATCAGTGCGGATTTGTTGGAGCGTAAGACCACTAATACCATTAACTAACCAGTCTTTATCTAGCTCATGAACGTAAATCGTATCGTACAATCCATGTCCACCAATATGATCGACATGAACATGCGTTGTTATGACCTCAATAGGTAAGGAAGTCAATTGATCGGTTATACGTTTAATGTTATCTATTCCAAGTCCTGTATCAATGAGTACCGCTTTTTCTTCACCAATGAGTAAAAACGAATGTACTTTTTCCCAGTGGCCATATTCACTAATCGCATACGTTTTACTATCAATTAATTGCACAGTAAACCAAGAATCTTTAATTAACACAAGCTTCACCTGCATTTCAAATTTTGGAATGGAAGAGTTTTTGAGGTACTTAATGTATAATGGTTGGTCTATTCTTAAGTATAGCAATTTTTGGTAGATGTGAATAGATAACGATATCTAAATAAGAGATATCAACATTTGTATTAAATAGCTTCTATTAAATGGATCGTTTTGGAAGAAAGAAAGCCATTTTTCAGTTCTTTTATCTTCTGAACTTATTCTTTCTATGTTCATAAGATATTGCGTGTCAATCTCGTCCTTCAGTTTATGTACACTATTTCAAAAATAAAAATCCTATTTAACTATACAACCTATCTATCAAAAAATAGGGTAACAGCTCAACATGGAGATGTTACCCTATTCTTTATTTTAATCCTTTCTTAGACTTCATCTTTTTTTATCTCTACTCTGTTCTTTGATGGACTTTCTGAAATTCCTAAAGTTTTTCATGCCGCCCATACTACTAAGCATTTCATTTGTCTTTTCTTTTTCAATCATTTTAGAATTCAAACCTTGATACTTAGTCTCTTTTTTTAGTTTCCAATAGCTTTCTAACCTCTCAACAGACAAAAAACCATCTTTAATTGCCTTTTGTACTGCACAGTTCGGCTCATGTTGATGTGTACAATCATTAAATTTACAATCAAAAGCAAGTTGATTAATATCAGAAAAGGATGTCGTTAAATCTGCACTTATAATCCCAAGTTCCCTCATACCGGGGGTATCTATAACAACACCTAAATTTGGCAACATAATCAGTTCTCGTCTTGTAGTAGTGTGTCTGCCCTTATCATCATTTCTTAAACCATTCGTATCTAATATTTTTTGCCCTATCAGACAATTGATTAAGGTTGATTTTCCAACTCCAGATGAACCTATAAACGCTACTGTCTTACCGCTAGAGAGATAACTTTTTAAGGAATGGTACCCTTCATCAGAAACACTTGTTGTAACATGTACTGCTACACCTATTGCAATAGAAGATATTTCATTAAGCCTTGCTTCTATTTCATTACATAAATCTGATTTTGTAAGTACAATAACCGGTGTTGCACCACTATCCCATGCGATAGAAAGGTAACGCTCTAGTCTACGTAGATTATAATCATCGTTCAATGACATACAAATAAAAACCGTATCAATATTTGTAGCTACCATCTGTATATCTTCTTTAGTTCCTGCCATTTTACGTGCAAATGCGCTTTTTCGTGAAAGTATGTGATGAATAATTCCGTTCCCCTGTGAATTATTTGTTCTATCAATCATTACAAAATCTCCCACAGCAGGATATTCAGAAATTCCTTTTACATTATAGTGATATTTACCAGAGATCTCAGCAACTATCTCACTTTTTTCTGTGATTACCTTATATAAGTTTTTAGATTGTGATGAAACTCTACCAATAAAAAGGGCTTTATATTTTTTAGACTCCTGTATAAATTCTTCAGTAAGTCCTAAATTTTTCATATCAATATTATTCAACTTCATTTCCTCCTAACTTGTTTTTTTACTAACACAAATTTATTTTGATTGCACACCGGACATCCTTGATTTTTCAACGCTTCTATTGTAGGAAAGTCTCCCTGGATGCCAACAAGGGTTGCTCTATTACACGACTTACATTGGTAAGTACGGATTGTTTGCCTTACCTCACCTGTATAGATTGCATCTTCGAATCGACCTATAATATTAGGCTTCGTTGATTCTGTTGTTTGAAGAACGATCATTTGTCCTTTATTTCCATTCATTTGTGCCCCTTCGTATTCATTAAAATTTACTATAATCTCTTTAATTGAGAGACTCATGTGTATTAGCTCATGCTGCAATGCCAGCATAAAGTCTGGTGATTTATGGGCAAATGACAAAAAGATTGGGAAGCCTTTTTCTTTCTTTAAAGCGCTTATTCCGCGAGAAAGGAACAAAGACATTCCTTGTAACGTATAAGGCGGATCTGTAAAAAAGCAATCGTATTGTTCGTGAAAATACTCTGGTAGTAATTGTCGCAAATCCATATGAAGGTCATTAATAGATAGGCCTTCTCGTTCATTTATATGAAGAATATATTGTAAGAATCGGTAATCATTATCTATGACGGTAATCATGGTGTTTTTATTCCTCTTATCCGGAAATAACCGGTTAAGAAGAAGGCCGAGCGACACACTGACTAGGTCGTCATCACCAACACACAAGATTTTTTTTCCTATCAACGCATGCTCTCTTAGGCAAAGTATTGCCCGACGCAAACTTGTTTCGGGTGTGCATTTTGATTGATCAATTTGCACATTAACTTGTGGGCGTAATTGAAATAACCTTGTTAGTAACGATAATATACCTTCAAGCTCTACCTTCCAATCTGTCTCATTAGTCATAAGCCTTTGATATAAGGCTTTGTCTAATCCATCATATCCTAATTCATTTTCGATATATGAAAGCCCTTTATAGGTACAACGCACCCCACGATCCTGGATTAATGCACCTGCCTTTATAAGTTCCTTCTTAACCGCAGTAGCCACTGGAACTGGAAGAAGGACTTTTCGTGCTAGTTCTTTTGTTGATATCCCAGGTTGTATAAAACATTCAACCAAAAGTTGTTCAATTACCAAAGGACCCTCTTGAAGACATACCTTTGCATTAACTTGTTCAATATAATTATTCATGGAATCACTCGCTTATTGTCGATATTTTAATGTGCTTTATTCATTGTGGATAAACACACACGTCATCCAAACAGATACTTAATCCCAAATAAAAAAGGACAGAAAATGAACATATAGTCCATCTTCTGTCCTTTTTAGGATATTGACTACCAAATGACTTTTTTGTCAGAATGATACCGGTCGTTAAAAAAACCTATTTCTAACGTGAGAGTAAAAAATATAACCGTGCAAACGAGCACGGCTTTTGTAGTCAATTATAAATTAAGGATGGCCGTTGTGTTCTTAACCTATATTGATTCATCTATTTTTGTCCAAGACAAACAAACCACTTCAAAAAGTGGATTTTTCCATGTAATAGAAAGAACCATATAAAATTGGTTGATTAGTTAAGAACAAATACCAACATCGAGGCAAAACTCCTATATTGAAAAATATATCCAATTGTAACTTGGATATATTAAATAATCAAGAGTAAAAGTTATTCTATTTTTCTTACGACCTTCCACGCATTTCTAACTCCTTTAATTGTACTCCTGCAAAACTTGGTAAAGTATGAATAATACAAACTCAACTGATAACTCAAGAGATTATAAGATTATCATACTACTCACTTAAGCTTGACCAATAAGCACTATTCCATTTAATTTATAAATTTTAAGCCTTATTACATTTGAAATATAATAAGGCTCTTCATTATTGAAATGAAATTCATCATAATTATCACTCCACTCCTATAACCGCTCTCGACTCCAAGTTGTCCCTGTTTTGATTATCTTAGCTGGAGAGCCTGCAATGGTTGTATGTGCTTCGGAGAAAGGTTTAGTAACAACTGATCTTGCTCCGATGATCGTATCGTCGGGAATCACCGCGCCTTTGGAGATCAAGCAACTAGCAGCAACCCAAACATGATTACCAATGACCACATCCTTTGCACCGTTCAATCTTTCATTTGTTTCAAGGTCAAGAACGGAATGAGCATCTGTTGTTCTCACGGCTATATCATAAGAAAACATACAGTCCGCTCCAATGGAAATATTCTTTCCTTCTTGTGATAATAGATAGACATTCTTAAAGGTCGTTCGGTCACCCACTTTAATTGATTGTTTTTTGCCTTTTAATAATATATGACCAATTAAGTCGGTATTTTCCCCTATCATAATTTCATTATTTGAACCTCGTATGTGAATTAATATATTGGATAGTTTTGTCCCTTTTCCAATATGGATTTTATTATTTGAACCAGTGATTTTTAATTCAGCATTTTTAAAAATAAACGATTCTTCATCGTATATTAGTTGATTGTTTTTTCCAAATACTTTCGTCGTTAGTCCTTTAATTTCTTCTTGAAGTATCATGAAAATGGACCTCCTTACAATTATTGCTCGTATTATAACATCACTGAGTTATTGTAAAGGAGGAATTTACAGAAACTGAAAACAACTGTTACATATGATTTAATTGTCATCTTATTTTTGCATTTACATCGTACCCGATATATAATGTATCGTGTACGATGTAAATAAGGAGGTGGCCAAAGTAAAAGCACAGACCTTAGAGAATCAATTATGTTTTGCTATTTATAAAGCAACAAATCAATATACTAAGTTATACCGGAAAGCACTGGAACCGTTTGACCTCACTTACCCTCAATATATTGTCTTACTCGCTCTGTGGGAAAATGATCATATGATTATTAAACAATTAAGTGAAAAGTTATCGTTAGGGATTGGTACCTTAAACCCCATTATTTCTAAACTAGTAACAAAAGATTATATAACGAAAACACCCTCACCAATGGACAAAAGATCTATAGTCATTTCATTGACCACAAAAGGAAGAAACTCCGAAAGTACGATATCAGAAATGATTGCAACTAAGGCTACAAAATGGGATTCATTTGCTATATTTGATGACCAATTCAAATTAAAATTACAAGAATTGAATACACAGTTATCTCAATTAAATGACGGGGAGGAGAAAAAATGAATTTATATGATATAAACGTAAAACTCGAAAACGGTACCAATTATCAATTGGAGCAATATGAAGGCAAGGTATTACTAATTGTCAATACCGCAACAAAATGTGGTTTGGCCCCACAATTTGCAGAACTTGAGAACCTATATCAAAAATATAAAGATGCGGGACTGGTTATATTAGGATTTCCTTCGGATCAATTTAAACAAGAACTCGACTCTGCTGAGGAAGCGAGTGAAGCTTGTCGGATGATCTATGGTGTTTCATTTCCTATGCATGAAATCATTAAAGTGAATGGAAAAGAAGCACACCCTTTATTCAATTATTTAACGACAGAAGCAAAAGGTTTTCTGAGCAAAAGCATTAAATGGAACTTTACTAAGTTTCTCATTGATCAAAATGGTAATGTGGTAGAGCGCTTCGGTCCTACAGACAAACCAAGTGATTTTGAGGAAAAAATAAAACAACTACTATCAAATTAAGACATATGTCACTTCGCCTTCCCTATGGTAGATAACTATGATTATTACCGTTCACTTTAGGGTATTACAATTAATACCATCATTATATTTATCAAGGGGAGGCTCATTCATGAATCAGTCAAAGAAACTAGGTATTGTCTACCTTATTACTTTCGCTATAATGATTTTCTTAAATTATTGGTCCGCTACAAATGTTGGCAATGTTGCTGATGCTAATCAACCTTTATTACAACCTGCTGGTTTTGCATTTTCCATTTGGGGGTTCATTTATTTCCTTTTATTTATTTGGATTATCAGAGCTTTTTTCGTGAAAGGTGATGCTGTTTATGTAAAAACTAGCTACCTACCAGCTCTTAACTTTTTATTAAATGGCTGTTGGATTCTAGCTTTTACTGCTCAAGCACTACTTACATCAGTAATCATCATTTTTGCTTTACTTGTCACCTTAATTCTGATCTATGGCAGAATAAACGATACCACTCATACTTTCTTTGAAAAACTACCATTTTCCATTTATATTGGTTGGGTTTCTGTAGCAAGTATTTTAAATGTATTTGTTTGGTTTGTAGGGATGGAACAGACTGTTTTTCTCGGATTGAATGAAGTGACTTGGACCTTTATTATGTTAGCAGTTGCTACAATATTAGCGATTGTTTTCTCTATTCGATTTAAAGACTTTATATATACACTTGTTTTCATCTGGGCATACATTGGTATATATGCAGAAACACCTAATGATGCTGTGAAAACCTTTGTGATGATCCTCATCCTTTTATTAATCGTTATTTTTATCTATACGCTCTACAAATTTTTCAAAAAGTAAATACAACTTAAGAGGCAAATTATGAAGAAAATAATCAAATCAAAAGTATTCCTTATCCTATCAGCTCTAGTAGTTACAGCAATCGGTGGATTTTTCATCTGGACTCAGCTCACTTATCATTCAGTGAATGAGCCAACGATCCCCGTAGACAACCAAATAAGCGTTGAAGATGATTGGCTCTTATTCGGTGACCCTAATAGTCAAATAGGTCTGATTCTTTATCCGGGTGCAAAAGTAGAACCCGAAGCTTATGCTTATATCGGTCAAGAATTAGCTAAAGAAAATCTATTTATCGCTATACCACATGTAACACTAAACATCGCCATACTTGATGTTTCTAAAGCTAACGAAATCATTAGTACGTATAAAGATGTAGATTGGTTTGTTGGAGGCCATTCAATGGGTGGTGCAGCAGCAGCCATGTACGCCGATAAAAACATAGATCAAGTACATGGTTTAATACTACTGGGTGCCTATGCCTCTGATAATGATACACTGACAAATTCGAAACTACCTGTCTTATCCATAAGTGGCTCAAATGATGGACTAAGTACGCCCGCTAAAGTTGACGAGAAGAAGGTTTTTCTTCCAGATGAAGCAGACTTCGTAGAAATCGAAGGAGGAAACCATGCCTATTTTGGTGTATACGGAGAACAATCTGGTGACAACCCAGCCGACATTTCTATTAAGAAACAACAAGAAACGATCATCGATACCATTACTCACTGGATAAAAGAACAAAAACAATAATTAAGAAGGGCTATCTCCTATAGATAGCCCTCCTGTTATTCTCCTCTAATTCCTTCTACTTCAATCTCTGTAATATGATAAGATGAATGAAATGCCAGAGGTAACCAGTCTTCAACTAAATGAATTTTCTTCATGCCCGGAGTTGGCATAAGCAGTTGAATTTTTGATAATAGTTTTGTTTCATCCATTTCATAGGAGACAATATAAAATTGATCAAACGTTTGTTTAAGAGAATCGAATTCACCGAAGCTTAATTGTTCAAAATTCTGAGAAGTGACGTCTTCTAACATTAACTGTTCTCCTACTTCATTCATTTGTTCTAATTGCTGCCAATCAATATGACGATTAATCTTGGAGAGTTCAACTAAATAGTGCTCCTCTTTTCGACTCGGTGATGATTGTGGTGAAGGTCCTCCACTTTTAATGATAAATAAAGAGTTTGTTGCCTTATTTTCGAATTTAAGATAACCCCATGCATAACCGGCTTTAGAAAATTCAAATTGAATCCCAAGTTTGCGGCATTCTTGTGCTACGGCATCTTCAATATGATTGCCTTTTACCCATGCATAACCTGTACTAATAAGCATTTCACGTTTCTTCTGTTCACGCTCATGAATGTAATGCCTATATCCTTTTAATATCCCATCAACAATCGCCTGACTTAATTCAGGTGAAAATTTATAATTCATCAAGTGATATTTCCTCCTAAGTTTTCTCTTTCACATATTCAACCTTTTTTGGAAAGGAAGATCATTGCTTGTTTTGGAAAAAAACCATTCTGATTACCATGCCCTTTTGTCTATTAATTCTTTTTCGTTCTCCCATACCATACGCAATAGGAGCTTCTTTATTCTTTTCTATATTCTATTATTTATGGTCTTCTAGTAAAGAAAAATGATAAAAGCATTCGCCTAATGAAGAAACGAATGCTATCTTTCTTTAGCCATTTTGGATAGAAACCGAAGTTTCTTCTCTCTTTATTTTCCAGTTGAGCGATAAAACTTTTTCTATCTCTTTTAATTGACTCTCACTTACTTTTACATTAGTTACTCCGTTTTCTACGAGCTTGTAATCTTGGTCTTTCTCTAATCCGAACTTCATACTTAACATGCGTTGCAATCCAGGAAAAGTAAGGAATTTGATGCGGTAACCATTGTTAATCATTGAAACAAAGTTTGCCTCATCTTTTTGGGCCAGATGAGCTAATTGTTCAAAATCGAACTGCTCGTTATACTTCCTCCACTCTGTCACTTCCTTTGACAAAGATTTTCTTATAATTTCTTCATCCGTTACACCTTGATTACGTAACAGCTCAATCATATATGCTTCCATTAAAGTTAATTGTTGTTTCAACATTCATCAGCTCCGAGGTTTTCTTTCATTTTACCACGGGATTGGCTGATTGAAGTACTCATTCATTACTTGAAACCAAATATAGTAACCAATATTATTCGGATGCACCCCATCTGCCAATGTGTCTTGTAAATCAATGGAACTGTCCGCCATTCTTTTTGCCATCGGTCGATAAATATCTATATATGGCCACTCGTTTTCTTTAATATACTGATCTGTTGCTTTTAAATAGTCTTGATAAGAATGATTGCGCTTATTATCAATTTTTCCGTTATAAAGAACAGTTGTCGGATTGGGAGAAAGAAAAAGAATTTTCGTATCAGGAGTGGCCTTTTTAATTTTATCAACGGTTTTTTCAATCGCTTGCTCCGTTTCTTTTATGCTTTGATGATATTGATAACTATTAACGACACCTGTTTCAATCATTACCAAATCAGGCTCTGATTTTACCAAGTGATCAACCGTTCCATCCTTAAGTAGCATATTTAAGGTGTAACCGCTTTTAGCAAAGTTATGAAATGACAGCTTTTTTTTATGTGGCAAATGGCGTTCTCGCACTTCCTTTTCTAATAAACGAAACCAAGAAAACATCGGATGAGATGCTCCTTTTCCACGAGCAACACTACTGCCAATAACGGCTACTTTTGCACCGTTCTTACTGTAGCTTTCAGAGACAATATAATCATAAATTGTTGTCTGCTCGCTAACTGAATGGATTGTTTTAGCCGACACAGCAGAGCCAGAAAACAATAAAATACTTGTAAACACTAAGATCATCGTTTTTTTCATTTTATTCGCTTCCTTTCATACTCTCTGCTTACCCTTTTCACTGGCACTTAATCTAGGTCATTTTGACTTCTCTCACCCATGGGAATCTGATAAAATAAGGAAGCACAGTTTTTTATGAAAGGAGGAAACTAGATGGTCTCTTCTAAGGATGTTGCCAAACATGCTGGCGTTTCTCAAACGACCGTATCACGTGTACTTAATACTCCAAACCTAGTCAAAAAACCAACAGTAGATAAAGTGATGGCTGCGATTGAAGAACTTCATTACATTCCGAATGCCCATGCGCGTTCTCTTGTACAAAATAAAACAAACACGATTGCGTTACTTTCTGGACCCCTTCATAATCCTTTTTTTGTCGATACAACAGCAGCAATTGTTAATTACGCTAATAGCAAAGGTTATCGTGTGCATGTTCAATTTGTGAATGATGAGAAATTAAATGAGGCATATACTTCAGTAGTTGAAAATAAGGTAGATGGGGTCGTGATGTCCTGTATCTTACTTGATGATCCTATTTTCGAGAAGTTTGAGAAAATGGATATACCATTTATTACATATAATCGAAAACATATTAATAATAAACATTTCGTTGAAATCGATAATTTTCAGGCTGGCATACTTTCAGCTCGTCATATGCTAGAGTTAGGTCATAAACAAATTGCTTGGATTGGAGGTCCCTCTACCGTTAGTACATTTAAAAATAGATACGATGGCTTCGTGGAAGGGATGAACAATCAAGACCTTGCATCGCAATACGTGATTCAAACGAATACATCAAAACAAGCGGTAAAAGAAGCATTTGAAAAACTGATGCAATTACCAACTCCACCAACAGCTATTTGTGCTGCCACAGATGCAATCGCTCTACAAACCATCGATGAAGCAACAAAAGCCGGTTATCGTGTCCCCGCCGATATTAGCGTAGTGGGTATCGATAATGTTGACTTAAGTAAACACGGTAGTATCGAGTTAACAACCGTCGGAAGTATCTCTGAGCAAAATTTAGGTTTTCTAGCCATCAATGAACTGATTGAAATGATTGAAAATAAAAAAAACAGTTGCGTGAAAATCACTGAATCTGTTAAAGTATTTAATAGGAAAACAACAAAGGCATATCAATAGTTTTTATTTTTGCAAAAATGAATACGTAACCATTTTGAAAGCATAATCCCTTACCCTCTTCCATATGAGCTTGAACGACTCATGTGGAATCGCTTTACAAAAAAATGGTTACGTATTCATAATTTAATATTCTAACTTGTAAGGGTTTACAATTAAGGAGGAGAGAAACCGTCATGAAATGGAAAAACAGAAAATACGGCGAAGAATCACCGTATATCCCAGCAGGACCTTTTAAGGTTCGCTTACCTTTTATCCATTACCGTTTTGAATGGCCCGATTATGTGCAAGGACTATTAATGTGTGCTGTTGATTTATCAGCCATCCCGCTTTTAATGGAATTACTCGGTATGCCTTTTGAAGTAGCACTCGCTATTGTTGTTTTAAATGGACTTTTTTACTTATTACATCATTTACTAGGTGATCCGGCTGTACCTGGTTGGATAACACCAGCCATTCCTTTAATCATGCTGTACTGTCAGCAATTCCCTGAAGGACCTGAACGTGTTCACTCACTGATCGCCTTCCAATTAACACTCGGTATTCTATCATTATTACTCGGGGCTACTGGATTGGCATCAAAGGTTGTTCGCTTTATTCCGCCCGCATTAAAAGCTGGTGTTATCCTAGGAGCTGGTTTAGCAGCTGTCATCTCTGTTTTCCAAGTTGGTGGCCGTTTTGAATTGTTCCCTTGGACCATCTCGATTGCTATTGGAATTGGGTTTTATCTTTTATTTTCAAAACATTTTATTCACTTCCAAAATAAGAATGTCTTTTGGAAAACGGTCGCTAAATTAGGGATATTCCCAGTAATATTATTAGCTGTTTTTATCGCTCCAATCTTTAGTGAAGCTAAATTACCTGCAATAGAATGGGGCTTTTCTTCCCCAGACTTTATTACTCTATGGAATGAATACACAGTATTTGGTATTGGTTTACCGCCTTTAATGATGTTTATTACCGCGATTCCTACAGTTTTGGCTGCATATATTGTGTTGTTTGGTGATGTATTACAAGTAAAAGCATTAGTAGAGGATGGACAATCTAAACGTCCAGATGAAAAGGTTGAATATAATCCAAACCGTTCTCACTGGATATTTGGTATTCGAAACGGGGCAATGAGTATCATTGGACCTGATGTCACAATGGCCGGACCAGCTTGGAGTGCGATGCAAGTTGTTATGGTTGAACGCTTTAAAAAAGGCAGAAAAGCAATGGATTCATTATATGGTGGCGTAGGCTCTTTCCGTTGGGGAACAAACACTGGATTATGGCTACTGCCAATCGTAAGTTTCGTTGAGCCTATACTAGGGGTTGCGATGGCATTAACTCTTCTTATTCAAGGATATGTAAGTGTGAAAGTTGGTATTTTAGAAGCACGAAGTCAAAAAGATCTTGGTGTAGCTGGGATTGTCGCAGCTGTTCTATGTATTAAAGGCGCTGCTTGGGCGTTTGCGGTAGGTATTATTCTTTGTCTATTATTATACGGAAAAGATTTCTTTAAAGGAGAAATAGACAAAACGTTTAATAAAGATAGTGAAGATCTCAAAAATCAAGAAAAGCAGGTGAGTTAATATGAAGAAACAATTATATATCAATGGTGAATGGAGAGACTCAGCAAACTATGCTGACCTCCTCTCTCCCTATACAAATAAAGTGATTGCGCAAATTCCACAAGCTTCAAAGGAGGAAGTGGAAGAAACCATTGAGATGGCGCATCAAAAAAGAAAAGAGATGGCTCGTTTGACTGCCTACGAGCGTGCAGAAATATTAGAAGAGCTTGTTCTATTATTTAAGGAAAATCGACAAAAAGCTGCTGAAATCATTTCTTTAGAATCAGCGAAACCATTGAAATTCTCACTAGGTGAAATTGACCGTACGATTGAGACATATAAATTCGCAGCTGAGGAAGCAAAACGCTTAACAGGAGAAATGATTCCGATGGACGCAGCCAAAAACGGAGCTAACCGATTCGGCTATACAATCGAGGAACCGATTGGCGTAATTGGTGCCATTACACCATTTAATTTTCCACAAAATTTAGTAGCACATAAAGTGGGACCAGCGATTGCCTCTGGAAACCCGATTGTATTAAAACCAGCATCGCAAACACCATTATCTGCTCTATTTCTTGCTGAACTCCTTGACCAAACTTCTTTACCCAAGGGTGCATTTAACGTAGTTACTGGCAGTGGTCGTATTGTCGGAGATGCCCTTGTCGAGAATCCGCTTGTGAAAATGATTACTTTCACTGGTAGCCCAGCCGTTGGTATTGGTATTCGCAATAAAGCAGGACTAAAGAAAGTTGCACTAGAACTCGGCTCTAATGCAGGACTGATTATTGATAGAAACGTAGACTTAGAAGAAATCGTAGCTAAATGTTTAACAGGTGCCTTTTCTAACCAAGGGCAAGTCTGTATTTCTCTGCAACGTACGTACGTACTAGAAGAAATTTTCCCTGCGTTCATTGAAAAGTTTGCCGAAGCTACTCAGGCATTAACAATCGGTGATCCCATGCATGCAACAACTGACCTATCAGCGATGATTCATCCAGCTGAACAGGAGCGCGCATTGAGTTGGGTTGATGAAGCAGTCTCCTTAGGAGCAGAGATTATTACAGGCGGAAAAATTGAAAATGGCGTATTTTTACCAACCATCTTAACGAATGTCGATGCGACTGCAAAGGTTTCTTGCCAAGAAGTGTTTGCCCCTATTGTTATTGTTAACCGTATCTCTTCAATTGAAGATGGTATTATTGCAATCAATGATTCTGACTATGGTTTGCAGGCTGGGATTTTCACTAATGATATTCAAACTGCCTTCCATGCTTCTAAAGCACTTGAAGTGGGCGGCGTGATGATTAATGATATTCCAACCTATCGTGTAGACCAAATGCCATATGGCGGAGTGAAAGAAAGCGGTACGGGCAAAGAAGGTTTAAAATACGCGATTCACGAAATGACAGAAACAAAATTAATTGTTTGGAACCAAAATTAATTAGAGGAGTGACCATCATGTCTGAAAAAATCACCTTTACCCCTATAAGCTACACGGGCTGGGATGCCCTTTCCCACCTCGTTGAAGAAGTAGAAAAGTTTAACGTCAAAAAAATCCTTGTGATTACTGACCCTTTTTTAAAAGAAATTGGCTTAACGGATAAAGTGACACACCCACTTAATGAGGCAGGATATATCACTGATGTTTACACTGATGTTGTTCCTGAACCACCACTTGCTGTTGGGGAAAAACTGGTCTCCTATACGCGCGAACACGCTTTTGATATGGTCATCGGCATCGGTGGCGGAAGTGCACTTGACTTAACAAAATTAGCTGGCGTTATCGCTGTTCATGAAGGTGATGTAGCTGATTATTTAAATCTAACCGGCACAAAATCGATTACAAAAAAAGGATTACCGAGTATCTTAATTCCAACTACATCTGGAACAGGATCAGAAGTAACAAATATCTCCGTCCTTTCATTGGAAACAACAAAAGATGTCGTCACGCATGATTATTTACTAGCAGATGTAGCTATTGTTGACCCAGCACTCACAATGTCTCTTCCTGCAAAGGTAACAGCTGCTACTGGTATCGATGCCCTTACACATGCGATTGAAGCATATGTGTCTAAAAATGCGAGCCCAGTCACGGACGCTTTAGCACTACAGGCCATTCGCCTAATCAGTCAATCCATCCGCACAGCTGTTCATCATGGCGACAATAAACAAGCACGCATTGACTTGAGCTATGGGAGTTATTTAGCTGGTATTGCCTTCTTTAACGCAGGTGTAGCTGGGGTTCATGCACTTGCTTATCCACTAGGCGGTCAATTCCATATTGCCCATGGTGATTCAAACGCTGTTCTTCTGCCATATGTGATGGGCTATATTCGTTCAGCATGTGAAAAAAGGATGAAGGATATTCTCGATACAATGGGCTTTAGCTCTACACATCTTTCACAAGAAGAAGCTTCCCACCGCTGTGTAGAAGAATTAAAACGCTTAGTCGAAGATGTTGGCATCCCGTCTTCTTTAAAAGGGTTTAACATTGGCCATGATGCACTTGATTCTTTAACAGAAGATGCGACAAAACAAACTCGTTTACTTGCTCGAAGTCCAATGGAATTGTGTAAAGAGGATATATATACAATTTATGAAGCCGCCTTTGAGGGTAAAGTAGTTGATCAAACGCTAGTAAAAGCATGATGATAAAAAAGTATAAAATTTTTCAATGAGTTTTCATGTCTAGCTCCAGGCGCCATCGGCTCGAGGTCATAAGCCAATCCGTCAAAAAGGTTAAAGAACAACCTTTCCGCCGGCTCGTCTTATGCTTGTCGCCGATAGGCAGGCGCCTTGCGCTTTTCTTATTAATCTGTTTTCAATTCATAATGAGCTACTCGATTCTCTTTAAATGTAATGATTAGCCATTCACTATCAATACTAATGATACTCCTTTCATTACCCAAATAATAAACGATGTTATTGTCACTCTTAAAATACGTGTTTTCTGTTGGTGTTCCTAGTTTTTCAATTACTTCGTTATAATGTCTATTTTTTAAATCATACGTATTTAATAAATCGTCTATCATTCCCACTCGTTCGTGTGGATTATTTCTCCAATCCATTTCATTAAATTTGGCATGAACGCCATTAAATACTAGTAGGCTAATCAAAGCGATTGGCCATACCCATGCTAAAGAAAACAACCAAAGTTGTTTGGGCTTCTCCCTCCTATTTGGACGTAAGCGTTTTATCGCTAACCACACGCATAAAAAATACAATACACTTGGTAAAATGACATATAGCATCGTATGAAGATTCATATGAGCATCAGCAACCGAAAACAAAATGAACAGTAGAAGATTAACCATCAAGTACAATATCGTTACGATAACTAGAAGAGGAAAAACTGCTTGAGTGAACTTCATAAATTTGAATAACCTCCTTATATTTATTTGGTATTATTATACATTCACTCATAATGATATTGGTAGTCATCTAGAGTGATGTTTTCACACGGTCATGGGAGGCGACCACGGCATTATGGTGGCTATTAGTTATTCTCCTAGATAAAAGGTAAAGGCAGTGGCTGCTCCTTTGCGGTGCTCTCTAATTACATACCAACTGTCAGTGTCATGCTAGAGATGTACGTATTTGATTATTTCAGTAAGTGCAAAATGAAATAAATGATGTGGGGTTTTATGGGGGTTGCCAACACATCTTAGAAGGTTTTACATCTCTTGTATGCGCATTTTCTTTTTGCCAACACATCTTAGCTGGTTTTTCATCTCTTGTGTGCGCATTTTCTTTTTTGCCAACACATCTTAGCCGGTTTTTCATCTCTTGTGTGCGCATTTTCTTTTTGCCAACACATCTTAGACGGTTTTTCATTTCTTGTGTGCGCATTTTCCTTTTGCCAACACATCTTGACTGTTTTCTCATCTCTTGTGTGCGCATTTTCCTTTTGCCAACACATCTTAGACGGTTTTTCATTTCTTGTGTGCGCATTTTCTTTTTGCCAACACATCTTAGACGGTTTTTCATTTCTTGTGTGCGCATTTTCCTTTTGCCAACACATCTTGACTGTTTTCTCATCACTTGTGTGCGCATTTTCTTTTTGCCAACACATCTTAGCCGGGTTTTTCATCTCTTGTGTGCGCATTTTCCTTTCGCCAACACACCTTGGCGGGTTTTTCATCTCTTGTGTGCGTATTTTCCTTTTGCCAACACATCTTAGCCGGGTTTTCATCTGTTGTGTGTGCATTTTCTTTTTGCCAACATATTTCTCATCACTTGTATGTGCATTTTCTTTTTGACTATACATCTTGGCAGTTACCTCATGAAAGTTTATACTCTTCCATGATTATGTCAGGTGATTCTCGTTTCTATGCTCCCCCCATCCCCCATTCATAGAGTTCCTTTAAACAATGATTTCTTCTTTTGTAATTTTCCACATGACAGGATCCTATCAAAAATAGCTTGATCATTCACCTATAAAGTTATTATAAATTTCCGAAAATGATTGACTTCTACTCTAGGTAATTATACACTGAATGAGAATGATTATCGTTATTAAATTACTACATACGATTGTCACAGTTTAATAGAAGAGAAGGGGAAAAAAATGAAAGCAAAGAAGTCGTTCTTATTACTACTATTACTGGTATCTACCGCCATGTTTGCCTTAATTGGTTGCTCAAATAATGAATCAACTGCTTCTGAAGATGAAAAAGATAAAGAGGTGGAAACAACTACAGATCAACCATCCGAAACAGAATATCCAATTACAATTGAACATGCTTTTGGGGAAACAGTGATTGAAGAAAAACCTGAAAGAGTGGCAACAATTCAGTGGGCGAACCATGATGTTGTACTAGCCCTAGGCGTTGAGCCTGTCGGTTTTTCTGCAGCAAACTATGGTGTAGAAGATGGTAGTGGCTTACTTCCATGGACTACGAAGAAACTTGAAGAACTTGATATTAAAGATCCTAATATTTATCAAGATACAGATGGTCTTGATTTTGAAGCGATTGCAGACTCCAATCCAGATGTTATACTTGCTGGTTACTCTGGAATTACACAAGAAGATTACGATTTATTAACACAAATTGCACCAGTTGTCGCATATCCAACTACTCCTTGGACAACAACATGGCGTGAACAAGTGCTTCTTAATGCCAAAGGGATGGGTATGGAGAAAGAAGGAGAACAACTCATTAAAGATACAGAGGATTTAGTTGCGGAAAAAGTTGCAGAGTATCCTGAATTAAAGGGAAAAAAAGTAGTTTGGGCTAACTTCTCAGCAAACGATTTGTCTCAGTTCCACCTCTATACACCTGCTGATCCACGTGTGTCTTTCCTTATGGAAATGGGATTAGAAACACCTGAGAGTATTACCAATCTAATCGAAGATGAAAATGCATTCTCTTTATCTTTGAGTGCTGAAAATGCTGATGTACTTAATGATGCTGATATTATCATCGGTTATAATGATGAAAGCACATATGATGCAGTAAAAGCAGACGCTCGTCTTGGCAAAATTAAAGCTATAGAAAGAGGATCGGTTGTCTTTATTGGTAACAACACACCACTTGCAGCTTCCGGGAACCCTAACCCGCTTTCTATCGAATATACAATCGATGAATACTTAGAATTAATCGCAGATGCGGTTGAGAAAGTTGATGAATAATTTAATTGAAAAGCAAGTCCCAAAAAGGCATCTACCAAAGCATTTGATAATTGTGCTCGTCGCATCTATCATTCTACTATGCTTATGTGTTGTTGCCTCTTTGGCATTTGGCGCAAGGTTTGTATCATGGAATGAGTTACTTACCGGTCTATTTCACCCAGAAATAGAATCATTTAGTTCAAGTGTTGTGCAAGAACGCATCCCTCGTACGATTTTTAGTTTATTATGCGGTGCTGCTCTTGGTGTTTCCGGTGCACTCATGCAATCTGTAACAAGAAATCCAATTGCTGACCCTAGTATTCTTGGCGTAAATACAGGGGCAGCGCTTTTTGTCGTCTGTGGGATAGCTTTTTTTCAAATTAGCAGTGCAGCTGAATATATTTGGTTTGCGATTGTTGGAGCTATGCTAACAGCGATTTTTGTATATGGAATTGGTTCAATGGGGAGTTCAGGTGCGACCCCACTTAAGCTCGTCTTAGCTGGGGCAGCAACAAGTGCCGCTCTCTCTTCCCTCGTTAGTGCCATTATGCTATCTCGTACATATGTCATGGATCAATTTAGATTTTGGCAAGTAGGTAGTGTAGGATCTGCTAACTGGAACTTAATCCTCACTTTTTTACCTTTTTTAGTTGTAGGTATTTTGCTTGCGATCATGACTGCTTCTGCTTTGAATGCATTAGCACTCGGTGACGAAGTGGCTACCGGACAAGGTGTCAGAACCGGTATGATTCGTTTAATCGCTGCATTTGCAGGGGTTATTTTATGTGGTGCCGCAACTGCGCTAGCCGGTCCAATTGGCTTTGTCGGTTTATTAGCGATGCACCTGATGAGACTCATTCTAGGTGCTGATCTTAGATTCACCATTCCCATGTCGGCAATATCAGGTGCAGTCATTTTAACAATCGCAGATATCGCTGGTCGTATCATCGGTAGCCCAGGGGAGTTAGAAGCTGGAGTTGTTACAGCCTTTATTGGAGCGCCTTTATTAATATTTTTAGCGATTAGAATGAAGGTGCGTTCACTATGAGACATCCATTATTAACCGTTATTAAACAAGGACGAATAAAAAGAAGACAGCGCTGGTTACTGATTAATAGCATACTCTTTGCTACAGCCTTAGCATTATGCTGTGCCATGCTTATGTTTGGTAACTCCTATTATCCGCCACAAGAGATTTGGAGTGCACTAACAGGGAATGCTGCTGGCGGTGCTTCCTTTGCCGTCAATACAATCCGCTTCCCGAGAATGTTAGCTGGTTTTTTTGCTGGTATTGCTTTCGGCATAGCTGGGAATACATTTCAAACGATGCTAAGGAACCCGCTTGCTAACCCCGATATTCTGGGTATTACTGCTGGTTCAAGTGTGGCAGCTTTAATTTGTATTCTTATTTTCCATACAAGTAACACGGTCGTATCTATTGCATCTGTCATTGCCGGATTATTAACGGTTTTTCTTATTTTTATTTTATCTAAAGGAAAATCTTTTTCCATCGGACGATTAATACTAGTCGGTATTGGTATTCAAGCTATGTTGAGTGCGGCCATTTCTTTTCTATTAATGCGAGGTGCGCAAGAAGATATACCTACTGCCTTACGATGGTTAAACGGCAGCTTGAATGGTGCTCAGCTAGATTCAACGATTCCATTAATGATTACTGTCATCCTATGCGCGCCTATTGTTGCCATTTTGGGTAGACAGCTCGGCATTCTTGAATTAGGTGAAGAATCCGCGACATCGCTCGGACTCAATACGAATCAAACAAGAATACTCCTTGTACTAACTTCGGTCGCCATGCTAGCCATTGCCACCGCAACGACCGGACCAATTGCTTTCGTTGCCTTTTTAGCTGGACCGATTGCCAAAAGACTAGTTGGTGTCGGGTATTCTAATGTCATTCCTGCAGGTCTCGTTGGTGTGAATCTTGTTTTAGCAGCTGACTTGATTGGTCAGTTTGCTTTTACAACTAGATATCCTGTTGGTATTATTACTGGTTTACTCGGGGCACCATATCTAATTTACTTACTTATCCGTATGAATCGAAAGGGTAGTTTATAATGAAAACAATTCACCAATTTGAAACGAAGGAAGTCGTAGCCGGTTATGATCAGAAAACGATTCTTCATGGGTTGGATGTGGAGATTCCAAGCAATAAAATAAATGTTATTATCGGGGCAAATGCTTGTGGAAAATCAACTTTGTTAAAAACGATGGCGAGACTCATCAAACCACAGTCCGGTCAGGTTATTCTTGATGGGAAATCAATTGATCAAATTCCACCAAAGCAACTCGCTCGGGTACTCGGTATTTTACCACAGTCCCCTATTGTTCCAGAGGGAATTACAGTAACTGACCTCGTTGGTAGAGGGCGTTATCCTCACCAGAAAATGTTCAGTGGTTGGTCTAAAAAGGATTATGAAGCGGTAGCTGAAGCAATGGAAATTATGAATATCGCAGAACTTGCCAATCGTAATATTGACGAACTATCTGGTGGTCAGAGACAACGAGTATGGATCGCCATGGCACTGACACAACAAACAGATATTTTATTTTTAGACGAGCCGACTACGTTCTTGGACATTGCCTATCAAGTAGAAATTTTAGATTTATTAACCGATCTCAATCGTAAATACGGGACAACTATCGTCATGGTTTTGCATGACATTAACTTATCTGCACGTTACGCAGATTACATTTTTGCATTAGAAAAAGGGCAGCTCATCGCAGAAGGTGAACCTTCTCAAGTCATCACAACTGATCTTGTGAAAAAAGTTTTTGGTCTAGATTGCACTGTCATCAATGACCCTGTGTCCCTCTCACCTATGGTTGTACCTAGGGGCAGATACCATGTACAAGTAAATGAATCGTTATAAGAACAAGAAACTCGCTTCTGTAAAATGAGCGAGTTGAGGGGATAGGGAGTTCGATTAAATGGGGTCTGGGGGAAGGTTTCCCCGGTGGGTTTGGGCAAGGCCCAAGGTTTAGCCTTAGAGCTGTTCTTTTATATCATTTATGTAAAATATAGTAAATTCCCTTGTATAATTTCTGCATAGTTTCTTCTGGAAGCTGCCTTTGATAAGGCAGTTTTCTATTTATCTAGAAAAACGAATAGAGGTGAACCATTTGAAAAGCACTGGAATTGTTAGAAATGTAGACGAGCTAGGTAGAAACGTCATACCCATCGAATTAAGATATTAACATTAAAGACCCGCTAGAAATTTTCTTATCAAGACTTAAATCGTAAAAAGTCATAAAAAAATAAAGGGAGATACATATTAGATATGACTAAGATGTATCCCCCGATTGTGAAATATGAATTAGGTCGTATCTTTCATTTTGATTTTGATATTAAAGGAATCTACATAAAGATATGCCCAAAATATAGTGTTAGTAATATAACCTTTCTTTCTAATTACCACCTCTACGAGACCATATGATAATCGGAATTAATAATAAGGAGAGAATCCCTCCAATAAATGATAAAGTTAGATAACTTGAACCTGCCATAATCACTCCAGACAAGGCTCCACCAGCAGCTCCTGATAACGCAACGAAAACATCCAACGTACCTTGTGTTTTAGCCCTTGTAGAAGTTGTAGTTGAATCAACAATAAGTGCAGTCCCACTTATCAAACCAAAATTCCATCCTAATCCAAGTAAAGAAAGTGCAATTACGAGGAAAACCATGGAATCTGCTGGAGCAAATGCTGCTGTTAAACCCGCCAGAAGTAACGTAGTTCCAGAAGCAATCGCCATAACAGTACGGCCCAATTTGTCAACAAGGATACCAGTAACCAGTGAGGGGAGATACATGGCACCTATATGAAAACCAATAACCATACCTACTTCACCCACGCTATGTCCATGATGCCGCATATGAACTGGTGTCATAGTCATAATAGCTACCATTACAATTTGAGTCAGAACCATAATTGTCGCACCTACAATTATGCCTCTTTTGTTCTCTAATTGCTCAGTATTGACTGAAGGTTTTTTCTCATTCTTTTCTTTGTTCGATGCTTCTATTGTTCTTGCTATTAGTAACGGATCTGGGCGAAGCATAATGAAAAGAACAATACCTGCTAAGATATATGCTGCTGCCGCCAAAATGAATGGACCAGCAAGTGCTGGAACGCCAATAGAAAGAGCAATATTGCCCATTACATTTACTAAGTTCGGACCAGCAACTGCACCAAATGTTGTAAATACCATAGTAAGACTAATAGCAGTCGCTCTCTGTTTACTATTTGCTAAATCTGTACCTGCATAACGAGCTTGTAAATTTGTTGCAGTTCCTGAGCCATAAACAAGTAATGAAAGAAATAACAGCAAAACGCTATTTATAATTGCTGCAATGATGACCCCTATTGCTCCCAGTCCACCTATCATAAAACCTGTTCCCAGACCTATACGACGTCCAGAAGCTTGCGAAAGTCTCCCAACGAGTAAGGCTGCTCCTGCTGACCCTAAAGTAAATAAAGCTGATGGAAGTCCGGCAAAGGCTTCTGTACCAAGCATTTGCTGTGCAAGAAGTGCACCCACCGTAACTCCTGCTGCTAACCCTGCACCACCAAAAATTTGTGAAACACTTACCACGAATAATGTACGCTTATATAACGCTTTTTGTTTTTCTGGAGAAAGAATGTAGCTTTTCAGCGTAGTTGTTTGTACTTCTAACAATTCTACACGATCTTTTTGTACCATGTTCCTACCTACCTTTCCAAAAACTCATTCTATTAATCTTCCAACATGATTTGAAATATCATAACACGCACAAAAAAACCATACAATATCATAATTGTATGGCAAACAATATTAGGTATGAGCCTTTAATAAACGTTTAAGGATAATCAATCCTTGTTCAAGCTCTTGTGTGGTATTAGGTGCGCAAACAGAGATTCTTACTGCCCTTTCTGGACAACTATTTCCAACTACAAAACGTTCAGCTGCATATACTTGTACTCCCTCTTGCTCAGCTAACGTTTCAAATTCTGCACCAGTAATCTCGCCTGGTAATAGCAACCAACGAAAGATACCCGTTTCAACACCTAGGCACTTATAGTCACTCAAATATCGATCTACTATTTGGTTTCTTTGAATGGTCTGTTTTCGATGCCCCTCAATTAAGAGTTCAAATTGGTTGGATACAATCGTACGTGCTGTCAATTCCGCTAATAACGGGGAAACAGTTATGTTTAAATTATAAAGTGCCTTTGAAATGGGCTCCTTATATTGACTCGGCACTGCTACATAGGCTAGTCGTAATCCTGGTGCTAATGCTTTA
Source organism: Cytobacillus kochii (assembly GCF_044790165.1). Lineage (NCBI taxonomy): Bacteria > Bacillati > Bacillota > Bacilli > Caryophanales > Bacillaceae > Cytobacillus > Cytobacillus kochii. The sequence goes on from NZ_CP085254.1 coordinate 4,114,803, forward strand.
GATAAACCTGCAATATAGACAACCTGTTCCGGGGCGAATGATGCAACTGCTGGTAGTGGGTTTTTATTAAGAAGATGGTAAGATCCATCCTCAATAATGAACTGATTATACTTTTTGGCAATGCTAGCAATATTTTTCCGATTCTCAACCGACATTAAGGAAGCTGTGGGATTATGATAATCTGGCATCAAGTATATGCCTTTAATATTTTCATTTTTACATGCATAATCAAAAGACGTTGGACTCATTTCATAGTTCTCTGACTTTATCGGCACTATTTGTACATTAAGCATCGCTGCAACTGTTTTTAGGCCGGGGTACGTATGCTGGTCAACCCCAATGCGTTCACCAGGCTTACAAAGACTTGCTAGTGTAGCAGCAATTGCATTTTGAGCTCCATTTGCAAATAAAATGTGTTCAACAGTTGTTTCAAATCCACCTCTTCGGAGTAACTTTATAGCTGCATCCTTTTGCCATAGACTTTCGCCTGTCCGACCATATCCAAACCATTTTTCGTAATCAGTCTCTTGCAGCATACTTTTCAGTTGGATTAACAATGGCTCGTAGGAGGCATTATCTGGAAGTGTTGCTCCCATTTCAATTAAATGCTGCGGCTTTGTATCTTCAAGTAAATAGGCATTCGATAACGCGTCATATGATACAAACGTCCCACTTCCAACTGAAGCGCTTAACAAGCCCTTCAACTCACAAACTTTAAAAGCTTTTGAAATGGTACTCAGATTTAAATCTAGATAATCAGCCAATTCTCTTTGTGGAGGAAGTTTTGTTCCTGGTAACAAAACTCCGTTAAGTATGTCCTTCTCCAATTGCCTTGCAAGTGCTTTATATATAGGTTTTTCAGTTTTATCAACCGAAGGCTTCCAGCTCATCGGGTAGTTTTCAAAAGAATTAATTGGCATAATATGCATCCCTTTTTACAATTTTATATGATTGTACCATTTCTATAAAAAATAAAATTCTTTTTTTCTTTATCCCTATCAATGAATACCTGAGTAATTATCTATAAGTAAGGCCACCATTCTTTTTTTAATATTCATGATTATTTTGTGATTCGCATAGTTGTTTAAACCCTTTTTAAATTTATATCACTTTGGACTATTCTATTTTCCTTGCTTTGGTGAGTGTGTAAACAGTAATGCCAGTAAAGCACCCAGAAATGCTATTATACCGCCCCAGAAAAATGCCTGTTGAAACCCATCATTCAAGGCAACTACCTGTGACCCGGCTGTACTAGAAGCAGTTGTTGCGCCTGCAATAGCTACTATTAAAGCTAGACCAACCGCTGATCCAATTTGGTAAAAGGTATTGTATAAACCAGATGCAATACCTGACCTTTCTGATTCGACCTCTGATACAGATGCCGTAGTCGCAGGTAAATAAGCAAGTGCATTACCTAGAGATGCTATTAACGAAGCGAGCAACACATTGGTCCAATAGTTCCCGTCTACTGTAGCTGTTTGTGAAAATAAAACAGATCCGGCCCCAAGTAAGATAAATCCAGTAATCATGGTCTTTTTCATTCCGAATTTGTCCATCACTTTTTCGGCTATAAATATCATGAAAAGCGCCATAAATACAGGCATAGGCAGCATTGCCATTGCTCCAACAAATGGAGAAAGCTGTAAAACCTGTTGCAAGTATAAAACAAGTATATATATCATCGGGAACCATGATGCTGCTATTAAGAAAACGGAAATATTTCCTATAGCTAAATAAGGCGTCTTAAATATATTGAGTGGTAAAAGTGGTTCTCTTTTCTTGGACTGTACCAAAAGGAAAATAAGAAACAAGATAGCACCGACAGCCAAGGAGAATATTGTATTGGATGACTGCCAGCCACTTTGCTCTGCTGTTACAATTCCATAAACAATTAACATAGAAGAAACAGTAACTAAAATGGCACCGATATAATCGACACGACCAGTTGCTTTACGCCCTGCCTCTTGTAAAAGCTTCGGAGACAAGGTAAGCACGATAATACCAAGTGGAACATAGATCAATAATGTCCAGCGCCAACCAAGAACTTCTGTAATAACGCCACCTAAAACGATACCCAAAGCTCCACCTGCTGCCCCAGACAGTCCCCAGAAAGCAAGTGCTTTACCCATTTCTTTACCATTAGAAGAAAACAGGAGCATAATCAGGGACAGTGCAGCTGGTGCAATGAAAGCAGAGCCCAATCCTTGAACTCCACGCCACACGTTTAGACTCATTTCACTCCAAGCTATACCTGCAAACAAGGATGATACAACTAGAATAATAACGCCTAAATTAAATATGCGTCGATTTCCGAATAAATCCGCTAACCTTCCACCCAATAGTAGAAATCCTCCAAATATAATAAGAAAAGCACTCATTACCCATTGTAAGCTTTCTTGACTATAACCAAGCGTTTTTTTGATAGATGGCAGGGCAATCTGAATAATCGCAGAATCCATCATCACAAGGAAATTTGCAAAGCACAACAAAGCTAGTGCTTTCCAACGCTTTGAATCAGGTTGCGAAATTGCCTGTGCATGTGTAGGCATAATGATATTACCTCCAGAATTACAGTTTAATTAGTTTCGATATTAAATGATAGTCCATCATTGAAAAAGTAAATTAATTCCCTTTACCTTTTTATTAATCCACAACGAAAAAAGCATTTATATTAACTTATCAATTGGTCCTTACCTACCCTCTTCCAGAATTTACAGAATGTCTCCCGTTTTTTACCCATTTGCGAATAGGTAGCAATAATCTTTTCTACAGTATCGTACAATTCTTCTGGAGTTAGATTCTCTTTCAGTAGATAACCAACTTCCGCATCTCTTCCTTTTGCTTTTCCACCAACATATAAATTGTAATGATCCTTAAACTTCATAACGCCTATGTCGCTTAACATTGGTTCACCGCACCCTATAGGGCAACCTGTATAAGCAAACTTCAGGGTAAACGGTACAGGTTTTCCCGCAAAGCGTTTATTTAATTCCTTTGCTACCGACATTCCTTCCTCTTCTTCTCCTTTGCAAAAATTGCAGGTTCTCAAACTTTTCACAAAGTTTCCAACTGGGTAACATGCTAACCCGACATTTTCAAAATTTTTTATGATTTCTTCTTTTTTATCTTCTGGGATATCTACATAGAGTTGTTGGAAGGTTGTCAACTCCAGTTCCTCATCTTCATTCATATATTTTGAGATCATCGTAAGTTGTTTTGAGTTTAGCTTTGCACCAAACCCTATTCCTCCATTTACGGCTATTTTAATTTTTTTAACATCGCTCTCCATATCATTTCTCCCTTTTAAATCCAATTATTTTTTCATTAATTACAAATACTTTACCATGGTAGGGTATAAAATTAGTGAAAATATATCTATGCACAAAAAGCAGGTACATAATGTTATCTATGCTATATTAATAACTTCTTTATCTCTTCTTTATTCCTTTCGAACCCTATCATGCTTTTTGGTTTTCTCATCCATCCTAAGAGGGACGGATGAGAAAACACAAGTGCTGGAACAATTCTGCTTCCGGTTATCTTAATTAGATCTTTTTCTTTTGATGGTTGTTTTGCTAAATCGTATTCCTTGTGAGGAATATGATGACTTTGCAAGAATTTTTTCAAATCTTGGCAATCAGAGCAAGTAGGTCTAGTGTAAACTTCAAGTTGATAGCTTTTCATCTCAAAACCCCACTCCTTTATTTTAACTTTGTTTTATTCCTTTACTTCTAAAATAAACGGATAGACGTTTACATTATCACCAAACTTAAATTCCGCCCAAATTTTGTACTTACCAGGTTTAGAAAAATGCGCATTGAACGTGGTTGTATCGTCTGAAGCTGGATGAACATGAATATATTGTTCAACCTCCTCGTCAACAATCACCACATGCCCTAAGGCACCTAGATGTGGATCTGGCTTTTCCCCATGCGTATCAAATACCAAAGGAACTTCTTCTTCAACCGCAGCATTAACATCCTCTAAGGTGACGGTCTTCCCATCAATTTCTTTTGTCCATTTATCCTCACTCTCTAGGCTTGCTTTATCTGTTTCGTTTGTTCCAATCTGCACTGGGTTTGGGACGACCTGGTACGCCTTATTTTCTGGAGTAATATCAACGAATGCTTGGTAAGTGCCTTCACTCAACTCTTGATTTACTACATATGAACCTTGTTGTTCCTTATCTGGATGTAAATGATAATACGCCTCTAAGTCATTAGAAACAATGATAAAATGCATTTCTTTTTCATGCTCTTTAGCAAGTTTAGGTGGGTTTCCATTATCAGCTTCCAATTTAATAAAAACTCTTCCATCATTGTACGTAACATTTGTATTAAGCTCTGATTCAACCTGATGGTCATGATGATGATTATGCTGCCTATGTTCCATTGTTTCTTCCTCCTTTTGAACTTCTGAAGTTTCATGATTATGGTCTAATTCTCCGCTTTGAAAAGGGTTATTTCCAGTAATTAAGCTATATGCTAGGATAACCAATATTAAATATACACTACCTAGAGAAACCCACTTTTTGATTGACATAGCTTTACTGCCCTCCCTTTAGCTTTAAACGTTGTAACCTCAAGGCATTTAGTACAACAGATACGGAGCTAAACGCCATTGCAGCTCCGGCAACCCATGGAGCCAGTAAACCAATAGCAGCAATTGGGATAGAGGCAGAATTATAGATAAACGCAAAGAACAGGTTTTGCTTAATATTTCGCATCGTTTTGTCGCTCAGTTCTACACTATCTGCCACACTGTGCAAATCTCCTCGCATAAGTGTAATATCAGCTGCCTCAATGGCTACATCTGTTCCTGTACCAATCGCCATTCCAATATCCGCAACAGCTAGAGCAGGCGCATCATTCACGCCATCACCTACCATGGCTACTTTTTTATTCATTTTTTGTAATTTCTTAATTTCATCTGCTTTTTGTTCAGGAATCACTTCTGCAATAACACGGTCAATACCGACCTGTTTACCAATTGCTTGTGCTGTCCGTTCATTATCACCTGTAAGCATAATGACTTCTAAGCCAAGCGCGTGCATTCTTTCAATAGCTGCTTTTGATGTTTCTTTCACAGTATCAGCTACGGCAATCACTCCTGCTAATTGTTGATCAACACCGATTAACATTGCTGTTTTACCATCTAATTCTAGTTTTGACATCACTTCTTCTATAGAAGTGATATCGATAGCTTGTTGTTGCATCAATTTTCTTGTACCAACAAAAACTGTTTTACCTTCTATTACAGCACGAATACCAAAGCCAGGTATCGCCTCAAATGAATCTGGTTCTTTAACCATAGTACCCATTGCTTTTGCACCTTTAACAATCGCTTCAGCAAGAGGGTGTTCAGAACTATTTTCAGCAGATGCCACTAAGGATAGTACTTCTTCCTCCGTGAATCCTTGTTGAGGAAGAACGTCTGTTAAATCTGGCTCACCTTTGGTTACTGTTCCAGTTTTATCTAAAACAATTGTATTTAATAAGCGTGTGTTCTCTAAATATTCTCCACCTTTAAATAAAACACCTAGTTCTGCAGCCCGTCCAGAACCAGCCATAACAGATGTTGGTGTCGCTAAACCAAGCGCACATGGACAAGCAATGACAAGAACTGTAATGGCAGGAACAAGTGCTGATCGTAATTCACCAGGTTCGACGATGAAGTACCAAACAAGAAAAGTCACGATTGCAATCCCTACAACAATAGGAACAAAGATACCTGATACATGGTCAGCCACTCGCTGAATATCTGCTTTACTTCCTTGTGCTTCCTCTACCACTTTTACAATTTGGGATAGCGCAGTATCTTTTCCAACTTTGGTAGCCTCAATGGTTAACATTCCATTTTTATTAATCGTTGAGCCAATGGCAATGTCGCCTATTTTTTTATCGACAGGAATACTTTCTCCTGTAATCATAGATTCATCTACAGCAGATTCACCTTTTATAATTTGCCCATCAACTGGAATTTTTTCACCTGGACGAACAATAATGGTATCTCCAACAATTACTTCTTCAATTGCTATTTCTTGTTCGACAGCATCACGTATCACTCGTGCTGTTTTAGCTTGCATGCCAAGCAATTTCTGAATAGCCTGACCTGTGCGTCCTTTGGCACGCACTTCAAAAAGCTTCCCAAGGATAACTAATGTAATAATAACTGACGCTGCTTCGAAATAGAGTACTGGCATCCCCTCTTGACCATTCATTTGCCATTCAATACCGAGAAAAATGCTATAGAAGTATGCGACAGATGTACCGAGTGCAACGAGAACGTCCATATTTGCACTTTTATTTCGTAATGCTTTATACGCACCTCGATAGAATTGTGCGCCAACAATAAATTGAACTGGAGTAGCTAATGCCAATTGTACCCATGGATTCATTAACATAACTGGTGAATAGATAAAAGAAGTAAACTTAAAATGCGTGACCATAGTCCATAACAAAGGAAACGTCAGAATAGCGGAGAAAATGAATTTCCCAGTCTGATTTCGTACTTCTTCATCCTTACTGTTGGCCGTTTCTTCTTTGGATGTTTGAGCCTTAAGCGTATACCCCAGCTTTTTTACTGCTTCAATCATATCTCCAGTTGTCACTTGGTCTTGATTATATTCAACCATGACATTCTCCAGGGCAAAGTTAACCGTAGCATTAGAAACTCCATCCATTTTAGCTAATCGTTTTTCAATTTTATTCGCACATGCTGCACAAGTCATCCCAGATATATCAAATGTTTGCTTATTATGTGCCACGCGATAACCTAATTTCTCGATTTTGTCTTCAAAATCTTGTACATTTGTTTTCTCAGGATCGTAAACAACCTTTGTTTTTTCTATCGCAAAATTGACATTGGCATCTACCACACCGTCTATCTTGTTTAGACCTTTTTCAATTTTGTTGGCACATGCTGCACAAGTCATGCCTTGAATTTGCAAACTTACTTCTTTGTTTGCTCTCATCATTGTTTTCCCTCCTAAACAAGTACCCCATAAGGGTATATATTTTTTAAAAAGAAAATCGTGCTACAGAAGCACGACCGCTCTTCTTAGGCAACATCATAGCCTTCACTTCGGTAATATCTTTCAAGTCTACCTTTTCCGGGTCAAAGGCTACGTCTACTTTTCCATCTTGCAGATGCACTTTTACAGTTTCCACACCCTTCAGTTCTCCTACATTTCCCTCAATTGAATTAACGCAATGTCCACAAGACATTCCTTGTACATTAAGTGTAACTTGTTGCATAATAATTCCTCCTTAAATGACTTTACTAGTTTTAATATATTCACATTACCATACCTATGTTAGGTATAATAAATGGTAAATTTTTGATTAAATTTGGTGATTTTTGAAAAGGTCGTTAAAACTCTTTCAAAATATCTGAATCAACTTGTCTTAACCGTTCACAATCACACAAGTGTTAATATAACTCTCTAACAAAACGTGGGAAACAAAATCTAATGCTGTTTGGGCTGCTGATATTTGATGTAATATATCATCACAATAAGTTTTTCTCGTCATCATATTTTTTATTCCTTTAATATGACCCTCAATTCTGTTCATCCTCTTAATGAAGTTTATCTTGTAAATCACTTGAATAGTTTCCACTTTCTTTTTCTTGATTGCTGCAACATGTTTCATTAGAAATCAGGATCAATTCGTCCATTCTTATACCTCCTTTAGATATAGAATTAACTGCCGATATACCGGCTTGATAAAACCAATATTACTATACCCTCGTAGGGTATGTCAACTTTTAAATAAAATGCCAGCAAATAATTACTGGCTTACAAACCGCTTTTCATTTATTTGGTGAGAAATTATACCTTTTCCCCCATACTAGATTTATTTAATGGTGAAAAAATCGTAGCCTATAATATTCAAAGCTGTCCTCATATGGACTTGTTTCAGATATGTTAGTCAGAGCTTTTAATGCTTATCCGAAGTAGATGCGCCTATCTTACATTCAGATTAATATTGGCATTATCAAATGAAAGAATACTCTTATGCATTAAAACAAAATGGTATTACTCAAAGTATGTCTCGTAAAGGCAATTGTTTAGATAACGCAGTAATTGAGAACGTCTTTGGTCTATTAAAATCGGAATTATTTTTATGTAAGAATTTGAGAGTATGGCTCAATTCAAGCGTGAGCTTGAACTCTATATCGAATACTACAATCACAAACGTATGAAAGGGAAAAATTAAAAGGATTGAGCTCGGGGCAATACCGAATTCAATCTTCCATAGCTGCTTAACTTAATATAATGTCTAACTTTTTGGGGTCACTTCATTTGGTATAAGCGCCCTTTAATGAAATAACTACTCGACTTGATTTATCTATTAGTGTGAATAATTAGCAAATGTTTCTTAAACACATTTATTGATTTTATAATTATCTAAAGCCAGTCAGTTAGTCAAGAGGGATTATAAGTTCCCTTTCTTTAACACTTACCATATTGTAATTCCCGAAGCATTTGAAAAATTTGACCTCTATGATGTGATTCATGTTCAATCAAATGGTAAACAACCCACTCAGGTGTGACGTCATAATGTTCAAGTGCTCTCGGTTTACGCCAATCGGTTAGGTCCATTGAACGAAAGTGAGAAAGAAATACTTCACGTACCTTATTGAGCCGGTAAAAATGGTCCTCTATACTTTCTCCCTCAAAGTGAGTTAAATTGCCTTCAGTTCGATGTTCTAAAGGAAATAATGAGCTAATTTCAGGATCCCAATCGGTTCCAAGTACTTCTACATATAACCAATCTGCCTCGATCAATGCAATGTGATACAAAAGAGTCCCAATTGATTGCCTTCCGACTATTTTTCTGTCAATTAAGCTTTGGCTGATTCCAGTTAATTCAGTAATAAGAGTACGTCGAACATCCGCTAAACACCATATCCATCGGCCAATCTCTTCTTCATATTCTGGTAATGAGGATACCAGTAAAGCTCTTCTCTCCAACAAGATCAACCTCCTCTAATTAAAATACTTACATTCTATTAAAAATGGATGTTTCCTTCTTTTAAATAAAGAAAATTCTTTCCGTACTTCACAAACTCCCCCTTTAGCTGAAAGAAGGCACAATTCTTTTCAAGAATTGCGCCCGATTGTTTAAAACAATATCTCAGTTCTTACACACAATTTAATCGTTTTACTGTAACTTGTTATTTACAATACCTCTGAGCTTAGGGAATTCAGAAATCATAATAAGTGTATGTAACCACACTTAAAGAACCCAAAACACTATATTCAAAGTTAATAAACTCAAACCAACCTTTGCTTACCAAAAACATCACAACAAGCATTACTAAATATGGAAAAATCATTATAAAATAAAATCCTATACCTTTTCCAAATTGGAAAAATGAGTTCCATTTATTCTCATCTTTATTAAAAACCCTTCCAAGGGGTCGCGAAAAAAAAAACAAAAGTACAGCAACATAAAGAGCAGACCCTATGATATCTAACAGAATATAAGAAATAAGAAACAAAAGTATATCCATACCTACCACCTTTAATCTTATGTCACACTCGTGCCAGTTGCCCCTTTTTATTCCGGTGTGCTCCAAAATAAAAATCCTACCTACGAAAAAAATCACCAAAACAATTAATATAATGTTGCAGAAACGTATAATAAAATCTTTCCGAATAGATTCCTTTTGCTAAACAAATATAAAATCAAAGTAATAACTAAAAATATTAAGCCAGTTATCATTGTGACATTATCGTTAACCAATGTACCTCCGACCAAAAAAAAACAGCCATGGAAATAATGCTCACAATCAAACTTATGAAAGAAATAATCCCATATTTCTTCGTTCATTTGTCAAAATATATCGCCCCCCAATTACCATTAATTTTAATATATACTATGCAACAATCTGGCCCTTAACATCAAAAAGCACTTACCTTTATTTTCAAGATAAGCGCCCTTTAATGGAAGATCGTTCAACAGTATTAAGAGCCTTCTAGTCACTTAACTATTACAGATAAGCCCCCTTTTGTTTAAGCAGAATACTTCACAAAACTTCTTTGAAACAAATGTTTATTGTAATATGGCAGTCAACGGATTACGTTGTTTAATCTCTTGTATTGATAGGTTTAAACTATAGTTCCCATGATCGAGAAGTTGATTAAGAAGAAGATTCAATTGATTTTGGGATTTAACTTTTATTTTTAAATGGTAACAGCCTTCTCCAGATACTCGGTGAGCTTCAACTACCTCTTTTCGATCTTTAATAAAACGAATAAAAGCAGCATGATTAGCTGTTTTAATATGAACAATGACAAACGCTGTATAAAAAAGCCCGAGTTTCATTTCATCGATTATTAGGGAGTAGGCTTTAATTACACCACTTTCCTCAAGTTTTTTAATACGATTCCCTACTGCTTGTCCAGTCATATGAATTTGTCCTCCCAAGTCCTTCCATTGAATACGTGAATTTTCGGTTAGTAACCGTAGAATCTGAAAATCAATTTGATCAATTTCCATAATAAATTCCTTTCACCGTGAAATTATTTGATATAAAAGTTTTTCATCAAAGTATCGATAAAAACCAAGATATTATTTATCATTTTATTATAATAAATTTTTTAATGAGGTGAAAAAAATGAGCACAGCTTTAATCATTGTCGATATTCAAAATGACTATTTTCCAAATGGAAAGATGGAATTAAGCAACCCCGTAAAAGCAGCCTCTAATGCTGCTAAAGTTCTTGAATGGTTTAGACAGAATAACAAAGATAATATTTTTCATGTCCAACATATTGCAAGTAATCCAGGTTTAGGATTCTTTCTTCCAAATACGGAGGGAGTTCAACTAAATGAAACTGTTTTACCATTAGAACACGAAAGTATTATCATAAAACATGCACCTAACAGCTTTTTTAAAACCGAACTAGAGCGCAAATTAAGAGAAAAAAGAGTGACCAAGCTAGTGATTGTAGGTATGATGACGCATATGTGTATTGATGCCACAGTCAGAGGTGCTGTAGAGCTAGGCTTTGAAACTACTCTTATTGAAGATGCATGTGCGACAAGGGGATTATCTTATCAAGATAAGGTCGTGCCAGCTGAACAGGTTCATTTTGCGTTTGTCAGTGCACTTAATGGTATGTATGCCAACGTAATATCAACTGAGGATTTCCTGCAACAAGAAGCTAACACAATCTTGAAGAACAAATAATTCAATACAAATGGGGGGTTGTTTAAAAAGAATCTCCCTTTTTGCTGTTGTTTAAACTAATTAATAAGGTATCCTTCTTCAACTGCAACCGTTAGCTTAAGTGTAACTTCCCACAAATAATCTTTAATCAGGATATCTACTGTCCTTAATTCCTCAACAATATGGCCCTATTGATCAATACCAATTATTTCAAAATCATTCGCTCAACTCAATCTTTTTTCTGTAAAAAAGGACGTTTACCTTATTTCAGATAAGCGTCGATTGTTTAATAAAAATTAGGATAACAGTAAAAGTGTACTGAAACTCATGAATTAAGAAAACTTTTTACAGCAGCTAAGAAGGCTGGTAAATTAGCATCATGCACAAAGTGCCCAGCATCTTCTATCGTCACCAATTCGCAATTCGGGATGCGCTCAGAAACTTCCTGTAATTTGTTTTGAGGAATATGACTGGACTCACCGCCTATAATTAGAGTCGGCATGATAATGTCGGTAAGACGCGCCCACCATTCGGGATTGGGTTCATTAAGTTGCTGTAGAATCGAAGACACAACAAGCCAATCAAACGGTAGGGGATCAGAAGGTTTGGAAGGAACTTCGATCGGCTTATCCGGAAAAGGAGGAGGAGTGTCTTCAATAATCAACCGTTCTATCCTTGACGGAAATGTTTCCGAGAAAAGATAGGATACTGTTCCCCCCATGGAATGACCAATTAGCGTAAATCGTTCTAAATTCATAGCATTCGCAAAATGAAGCAAGTCATCGGACATCAGTTCAAAAGAATATGTACTAGTTCTCGCACTCCCACCGTGACCCCGTTGATCTAAAGCTAAAACGCGATATTTTTCTCCTAATACAGCAGCCACTTGATCCCATGATTCTGCACTTTTTCCCAGCGCGTGAAGTGCAACAAGCGGTGGTGCGGAAGGTTCTCCACTCTCGCGATATTGAAAAGTGAGCCCATTCAATTCAATTTGATTTACTAGGGTTTCCATCTCCGATCATCTCCTATGGTGGGTTTCGTCATTTGAAACCCGATTTATTTAATGTCCATACCTATATATTTCAGCGAGTGTGTGAATATTCCCTGCTCATCTTCAACAATATGGTCCTTTAATTGAACAAGGTAGGAAACGGAGTTCCCTCAGATTTTTTTATAAACTTCTTCATAGGAAATTTTAACTGCTCACGTAATTCCTTTTTTTCTTCCTCTAACTTCTTAACCTTACGTTTTTAATGAAGCAATCATAGCTTCTTTGGTGTTTTTTTATCCATTTCACGTTTGATTTGCTTTGCAGTTGGGACTTGTGCTTGTTGCATACATAAAGATTTCGATTCGCTCTCTAATTTCTGTGTTATTGTATAGTGCCGCTTTACTAACTCCTGCCTCTTGAGCAACACTGTTAAAATTCAAGCTTTCTTTGGCCTATATAAGGCGTTTTATTGAAGTATGTTTTGATTTAATCTCAAAACATGCTAAAAAAATACTCTTCTTAAAGTAAAGCATCCGATCGTAATATAAGGTTAGCCAGATTTTTCTGGTTGACCTTTTTAGATAAGTCATATGATAAAAAACGTGAAGTAGGAAAACCCTTCAGAGTAGCAATTATTGCCTGTGTTAATAAGCTTTTAAATTGGTTACTCCTTACTAAAAAACAGAACTACTTTCAAGGATATAGATTAGGAACTATATCTATCTAAATACAACAAAACCCTCCAAAAGTGAGAAAGTGGAAGGTTATTTGGCATGATCTATTTTAATATGTCATTGTTGTTTGAAATATTTTAATGAAAAATGTTGACAAACTATAAGCTGGTTTAGTTCAATAAGAATGCACAAAATAATAATAGTCGGTTTTTTATTAATGGATTAATGAAGCTCTCAAATCACTAACACCATTTTCCAAATAGCACTTTAAACAAGTTAGCATATAAACCCAACCTTCTTTTTGTCCTAGCATTTTGTTTACTATTTCAGGGTCATCTTCATTAAGACCTGATTCGTTCACCTCAATAATTGTTCTCGCATTATCCAACTCTTTCAGTGTAATTATAACAACTGTTTCTTCATCAGATTCTCCGCCCCATGAAAACACGATTTTCTTATTTTTTTCGACTTCTAATACATGTATAATACCTTCTGCTTCGTATTCATCATATCTTAATGTAATGGTCTTGCCCTGTTCCCATCTTTCAGAACTCGATGAGAACCAAAAGTTTCCGATTTTGAAAGGGTCTACTATGGCTTCAAAAACCTCATTTGCTTGCTTATATATTTTAAATTTCGTAGTTACTTGGGTATCCATAACAAAATCAACTCTCTTTCAGAATATTTAATACTTGTTCTATTATATCCTACGGTACTCTTTCTTTACATTAATGCTTCTTATTTAACTAAACTGCATCTTTACTTTAAGTATATCATCAAGCAAAGTCCTATTCTTTAAATCCTGCATACCTAAAACATTAAACTGACTTTTGAAATCCAGCCCCTTGCTAGTCTTATCTTTTTTTACATTAAATAACACCTTCCTGTATTTGCTAATATCATTGAAAAATGGTATGATGAATATAATTATTTTTGTTCGGTGTAAAATTGAGAGAGAGGAAATCTCTTCTAAGGAATTTTTTGTCTTAAAATCGTATGTTTGAACAAGGGTAGTAATACATTTGTGGTAACCCCACAACAGGAGACGATAACATGGAAACAGGTACAGTAAAATGGTTTAACGCAGAAAAAGGTTTTGGATTTATCGAGCAAGAAGGCGGAGAAGATGTATTCGTACATTTCAGCGCAATTCAAAGCGAAGGCTTCAAATCTTTAGACGAAGGTCAAAAAGTAACATTTGACATCGAACAAGGTCAACGTGGTCTTCAAGCAGCTAACGTTAACAAAGCATAATTACTATAGAAAAAAGACTCCATCTAGGAGTCTTTTTTTCATTAACGGTAAGGACACATTATCTTCACTAATGAAAGGGATTGAGATTATGAGCGTAGAAATGTTTCGTATCGGGGAAATGGTAAATATAAAAAGGACGAAAGAGCAAGTGATTATATCAAAAAGCCAGTATGTAAAAAATATGAAAAGATACTCTTATGTCGTTAATAAATATCCTGGTACATTTTTCTTTGAAGAAGAATTGATGAAGCGCGAAAAGAATTAAGTTCTTGCATCTGTAATCAGTGATTCTATTTTTATGCTAAAATTATAGTATCAATCAATTTTGGAGAGATGTTCGATGATCAGTAAAGTAAAGGATAAAACAGTTTACCAATCACTAGTGGATACGTCTACTAAATTATTTGAGTTGTTAACTAAAAACTTAGATGTCAATTCTGCATATATAGCCAAAAAAGTAGGCAATAAAATGACTGTTATTAATTCCTATAATAAAGTGGAATTTATCATACCAGACGATATTGCTGTTGATTATCAAGAATCGAATTGCAAACTTGTATTAGAAAATAATGAACCTGCGAAAACCGTGATGAATTTAATGGCTGATGAAGAAACAAAAAAGCGAAAAATCACCGATGAGCTTGGTGTGAAAGCCTTTATTGGTGTTCCGTTAAATCGCACAGATGGATCAAACTTCGGCACGCTCTGTTTAATGGATAAAGATGAGAAAACCTTTACCAATGAACAAGTGGAAATGGTCCAGTCCATTGCCGATGTCCTCTCCTATATTATTGAACTCGATGACCTTTATGAAGATATTGATTTACTCAGCGTACCCATCATTCCGATATCAAAAGGGATTGCTATCTTGGCACTACAAGGCAACGTCAACGATAAAAGGGAAAGAAAAATTCTTGAGGATACATTAAATTATACATTAAGCCATAAAATTTCTTCTTTTCTCATCGACTTATCTGAAATGCAAATCTCTAATTATGAATTTTCCGACGCACTTAATCGATTAGTCTCTGCTCTTAAACTTATGGGCGTGAAGGTAATGCTTTCGGGTATTCCAACCGCACTTGCTAGCTCAACAAGAATGAGAGACCAATTCCAAGATTTAGAAGTGAGATTTGTCAGAAGTATTGAAGACGGACTAAAAAAATTAGGTTATCAAATTGTGGAACGTGAAGAAGAGCAGTAACTCCTACTGCTCTTCTTCACGTTCCCCATGTCTTAACCTTCCTATTATTAGAAGAAAGCCTCCGCTCCCCTCTTTGACAGCAAGACCATCATAGTCCTTCCCACTTTTATAAGCTAAATATCTCCATACCTCTTTAATGACCTTGTTTAGAATCTACCTCTTCCTACTAACCTTCCTTGTGCGTATCAATTAAATGGTTAAAAAGTAGTTTAAGTGTACAAGCACTAAATGCATCCTTTGCATAAAACTATTAGAAAAGGAGGTATTTTCATATGGTAAAAATATATATCGATCCTGGTCATGGTGGTACTGACCCTGGAGCAGTAGGTAATGGTTTACAGGAAAAGAACCTTACACTACAAATAGCTACAAAGGTAAGAGATTTATTACTAGGATATAGTAATGCTGAGGTACGAATGAGCCGAACAGGTGACCAAACCGTTTCTCTTGTCCAAAGAACAAACGATGCCAACGCTTGGGGAGCCAATTACTTCTTATCCATTCATATTAATGCCGGTGGTGGTACTGGCTATGAGGATTATATCTACCCTGGATCCGGCACACCTACAACAACCTATCAAAATATCATCCATGAAGAAATAATGAAAGTCGTTACCTTCGCCGATCGTGGCAGAAAGCAAGCCAATTTTCATGTTTTAAGAGAAAGCAATATGCCCGCCATTTTAACAGAGAACGGATTTATTGACACAGTTGCTGATGCTAACAAATTAAAACAAGCATCATTTATTCAAGCCATTGCCCAAGGACATGTAAATGGACTCGTACGTGCCTTCAACCTGGTTCCATCAGGAGGAGCTATCTATCATACAGTTGTCAGCGGAGATACTGTATACGCCTTATCACAAAGGTATGGAAGCACAATTGCACAAATCCGAAACTGGAATGGATTAGACGCTAATTATACGATTTATCCTGGGCAAGTCTTGCGGGTGAAATAAAAGACAGAATGGAAGTTGGGCCCCCATTCAAAGGGGACCATTCTTTTTATACTTTCAAACTAGATGCCTTTTTAAGTGAACATTTAAAAACCTACACTTTACATATAAAATGATTTATATTAATATTGTTAACGAAAACCGATATCGTTATTAGAAAACAAAGGGAGTCCTTATGGTTGGAAAACAATAAGATATTAAGGAAGTTATTTTTAGGCTTTATCCACATTCATGTTTTACATCATGCCAAAGAGCATCCCATATATGGAAGCTGGATGTTAGACGAATTAAGAGAACATGGTTATACCATTAGCGCAGGTACACTATACCCTATATTCCACGGAATGGAAGCTGATGGTTTATTGTTAAAAGAGGACCAATTGGTAGATGGAAAAATAAGAAAATATTATCGCATTACTGAAAAAGGTGAAGCTATTTTAATTGAAGCAAGAGCAAAAGCCTATGAATTATTCAAAGAAATTAAAGAGTAAAGGAGTCCTGCATGCAATACTTTAAAAAACTACTTGAGATTTTCATTGTATCAACAAGACTTGGTTTCACATCCTTTGGAGGACCAGTCGCACATTTAGGTTATTTTCATCAGGAATATGTTCGAAAAAGAAAATGGATGGACGAAAAAAGTTATGCTGATCTCGTAGCATTAAGTCAATTTCTACCTGGTCCAGCAAGCAGTCAAGTCGGAATTGGCATTGGTGTCATGAGAGGTGGCGTTTTAGGTGGGATTGTATCTTTTATTGGCTTTACAATGCCCTCAGTTATTGCTCTTATTTTATTCGCTTATTTTGCTCAACAGCTTGGTCTAATGGAATTTGGCATCATCCAAGGGTTGAAAATAGTTGCTGTAGTCATTGTTGCTCATGCCATTTTAGGGATGGCTAAGAGTTTAACCCCTGACTTGACTAGAAAATCAATCGCTTTATTCGCGCTTTTGATCACCTTACTGATTCCCCATAACCTATCGCAGATTGGGGTCATTCTGGTAGCTGGATTGCTTGGTTATTTTATGTTTAGTAAAAAAGAGGAGCATGACGGTTTATCATTACAAGTACCGTTATCAAAGAAGATAGGATTGGTTTGTTTAAGTTTATTTTTCGGGCTTTTAACCATCCTTCCGATTTTAAGCAGTTTAATTTCAAGTACTTGGCTAAGTATGGTTGACAGTTTCTACCGAGCTGGTGCATTGGTATTTGGAGGAGGACATGTAGTTCTTCCCTTATTAGAAAGAGAATTTGTTCCTACTGGATTTATTAGTGAAGAAGCCTTTTTATCTGGTTATGCCGCTGCGCAGGCTGTGCCTGGTCCACTATTTACCTTTGCAGCATTTATTGGCGCTGATATGAATGGTTGGTTAGGAGGCATGATTGCAACATTTTCTATCTTTTTACCTGCCATACTGCTTATCTTTGGTGTCTTACCCTTTTGGCATGCATTAAGGAAGAATCATCACATAAGAGGAGCATTTATTGCCATTAACGCTGCTGTTGTTGGAATACTAATATCAGCCTTTTATATGCCCATATGGACGAGTGCTATTATTACGCCATTAGATTTTTCCTTAGCAGCCATATTATTCTTTATGTTGGTTTATTGGAAACTCCCCCCGTGGCTCATTGTTTTAGCTGGCGCACTAGGGGGCGTATTGATAGAAATGACTTGAACACCTTTAAGCCGTTATTATAAAATAACGGTTTACTTTATTTTTGCTTTATCTTCAATTGATTTTCTAGCTCCGTTACACGATGCTCTAGTTTCTGCCTTTCATCAAGCTCCATTCTTAATTTTTCCTCTATCAATTTTCCGTTTTTTAAATACCTTTTTATGACCTTACTCGCTGCTACAAATACAATGATAAGTAAGGTAGGAATGATAAGAACAAATGTCAATATTATGATTCCATTAACCAATGAAAACATATCCCCAAACCCCATGGCTTCTACTCCCAACTAAATGAAAATCTTATTGCTTAATTAGTATATAGGACACCTTTTCATATAGCCACTCTTTATTTTCCACAAAGGTTTTCCTAAATATATTAGAAACAACTAATAGCATAAACTGAAACTTCAGCTAATAAAAATTTGTTACCATATTCATTAACTTCTATTCCACCAAATACGTTAACAGTAACACACGCACCTCATCGTACAGCATATATTCATCTAAAAAATGAGGATAATCTCTCATTACCCGTTTTAAAAACTCATATGTAGGGAACTGCTCAAAAAAGTTGGATGTCAATAATGATACTTGCCTTTGTGAAAGCTGATCTTGGCGGTTATTGGCAACGTAACTTAGACTACCTGCTATATTCATCCAGTATGTATGTAAATCTACAGTTAAATCCTCTAATGGATACGAATCACCAAAATCATTATCGATCTTTGTTAAGTCTTCAAATGGCATGGGATGATATAGATTTTCCCTTTTTTCCATTAACTGTTCGAATATTGTTTGTTTATTGATATGCCCACCACCGATTAGACGCTATTTGTTAACACAGGGATAATAAAGGTTTCTATCGAGAGCTACTTTTCCCAGTATCAAAAGAACCACTGATAAAAGAAAAAACCCCCAATAACAATAATTACGAGTAAGAGTAAATCCTTCCAGCCCATCCCACTTATATCAGGTGACGGACTCTGACTTTTATTAATGCTATCATTTAGCGTAACTGTGGGTTGATTCTCCTCCTGCTTCTTTCTATCTTCTGATGGCATTCCTACACCCCTTTTGTTTCACACTTTAGGGAAAAGCAATAGATAGCTATATTTACTGCATTTTCCCTTTCTCCTCTATTATTCTCGTTCCCTCGCAGCTTGCGTATCACGAATATTCTTTTGCACTGCGACACTTGCAAATAAGCTAAGGACAAAAGCCATCGCATAAAATCCCTTTTCACTTAGAATAATACTACCAGCGTTATATAACCCAATGGCCATTAATGAAACGGCGACAATTAAAGCGAACCAACTGATCCCGTAATAAATACCCGTCACAGAAATACCATCTTCCTTGTCTCTTACCGCCTTTTGTAAAGAAACAGCGGCATACAATCCAAATATTAGAACAGCAAAATAATACCCCTTCTCATTGAGTTCCATCGCAGCATTAAATAGACCGATGATATAAGCAGTCACACCTACTAATAGGGCTGCCCATGAAGCACCTTTAAAAGCTGCTGATGGTTCCCCTTCTTTTCTTTCTTCTTTCACTTTATTACTAGTCTTTTTCGCCTTCTCTACCATCAACTCTTCATCACTCGACAATATAACCTCCACCTTTCTCAACCCCACCACATGGCTAATACAAAAGTTGACCAGCTTGACATGATGAAGCTTATCATAACTACCACTACAAGGGTTTCCAAGTATTTTACCTTCATTCTATGTTTAATTACTCTGTAAAATGTTATCGCAATCGCTAGCATATAAAATAAATAACTGCTTATCGTTACAATGGTTAAAAAAGTGATTGGATAAACATTAGGCAAAATAGCATGAAGGTAATAAGCAAAATCTTGACCAAAAATGGCAAATACCGAGCCAAGGAGTAAACAAATGATCACAATCATCTTATACCTCATTTTGTTTAATTTAGTGTAATTATACACTTTGTAAATTCGTTTAGAAACGTTTATTTATGAAAAATGTAATTTTTGAGAATAAATACCTAAAAAGAGTTAGTTCGAAAACTCGAACCAACTCTTCTTTTATCCTTTATTCAATTTTAAATGAGCTTTCTTTATAAACAAATTCACCTTAAAGATCGTTTTATACATCAAGTAACCTACCATTGCACCCATCGTATTAAGGATAATATCATCAATATCAAACTGCCCAATCTGCAAGAAAAACTGTAGAAGCTCAATAGAAAAACTCGCAGTAATGGCAGTGATGGTTACGACTGAAAAAAGTCGACAATGTTTAAAAAGCACCGGAAGTAATATTCCTAATGGCAGAAAAATAAGGATATTTCCAATTGTGTTAGTGATAATAATATCCAAATTAAAGCGATCAGCACCTAAAAGATAGGTGATTGTCGTTTTAAAAGGGATAATATTTACATTCATGCCCCATTCAGATAAATTAAAGTTAAAAAAGCTCATTTGTTCTTCTCTTGATAAAAAATAAAAATTACCTGTATAACCATTAGCATAATTCATTATTCTCTCCAAGAGCCGACCAATAATTAACTGCCATAAGACGACTAGTGCAAACAATGAAAACAGCAACCAGCTACTCACCTTATAGAGCTGATAGAATGGGGAGATAGATTGATTATAACCATGTGCAATGCTTTTCTGATTGCCAAAATCAGCTAGAGCCAGCTGTACGGCCTCTTTTTCACTCTTGCCATTTTGCCTATGTTCTTGTTTCAGTAGTAAAATATGGTCTGTCATTTCATCAATGATCTCTTGCTTTTCAACATGGTCACAATCAATTGTATTTACAATTTGTTTGATATAGGATTCAATCTCTTTGTCCACTTGAGCCCCTCCGTTGTTACGTTAATCAAATCATTCACTTTTTGCCACTCGCCTAGTTTCCTACTTAATTCTGTTTTTCCACCGTTTGTTAATTGATAATACTTCCTTCGACCACCAAACTGTGAATCTTCCCAATACGCTTCAATCCAGCCATTCTTCTCCAACCTCTTTAAAGCCGGATACAATGTCCCTTCACTCATGTTATACAACTCATGACTGTTTTCCTTTAAGCTTTTCACCATCTCATATCCGTACATATCTTTTTTAGATAATAATGAAAGCAATAAAATATCAATACTACCCTTCATGATTTCTTTATCCATTCTGTTTCTCCTTTATTTGGAAAGTCGCTAACTATATTGTAATGCGATGTACATCGTATTACAAGGTATTTGTTGTCTTTATACGAATGAACATACACGGTTTTTTTCCAAATTTAAGAATATCCCCATGTAAAACAAGGAAATATTTGTTATTATTTTTGTAGTAGAAGAATATTTTATTCTGCCTCAATAAGAATTTAAGAATGGAGAGAAAGTGTGCTTAAAATCCTACAAATGATCTTATCTATTCTCGCTTTAATTACCATCACATATATTTTCATAACGGAAGATTTCACATTGCAGCCATTGTCGTTACTGCTATTAGGGTTGATGTTACTTATTATGACTATTACTCTATTTCAACAAGGTCATAAAGGGATCGCTTTATTTTGCGCCATTGTGATGTTCATACATATGATTGTTTTCATACAAAATATCGCTTATAGGGGTATACTATGGAATTAATATACGTTTTTATCACTTTTCTTATTCTATTTCTCATTAGTGCTGTGCTTAATGTTCTGTTGAAAATGACAAGAAAAAGAGACTGGCTGATTACTTTATTTATTAGTGTTTTTTTAAGCATTATTATTTACGGAGTGCAACAATAGATTTGAAAATGGAGGGATATGGCCGAAATGGATGATACAAAGGAACGCCTCTTACTGGAGAGTGAACAACATTTCCACTCATTAATGAAACTAATTGAATCTGTTCCTGTAAGAAAAAGAAGCCTTTCCATCGAGACAGATGATCGGGATAAGAATTTTCGTGATATTCTTATGCACCTATATGAATGGCATGCGATGTTGGAACGCTGGTATAGAGAAGGCATGGCCGGAGATACACCATCCATGCCGGCACCCGGGTATAAGTGGCGAGAGATTCAACAGCTTAATCAACAAATTTGGGAAAACTACCAAGATATGAAACTCAACCAAGCAATCAAAAAATGTAAATTAAGCCATGAGCGTATCATGAACACTATCAGGGCCCATACCACTGAAGAAATCATAACCAAAAAGCATTACAAATGGACAAAAACAAGCAATCTATATAGCTATTTTGCTGCGAATACATCCAAGCACTACTTGTGGGCAATGGGGAAATGCGAAAAGATTGTTTATGAAATCAATGCAATGAATTTGGTTAGTGATAGGAACAAATAGTTTTGGAGGCGGATAACTCTGAGTATCCCCGCTTGCGGTTCTTGTTTCTTTCTCGGATTCAGGGATTGCTTGTGAATTGCTCTCATCTCCACTTTTTGATAGACAATGTTGGTTTCCTAAGTTAGAAGTACTGTTCTTCTTCTCCATCAATGAGACCATAACTTCAAAAAAAGTACCCTATAGGTAGACTTTTACCTATAGGGTACATTCTTAGCCGTAAACCATTTTTATTTAATTAGCTATTGTTTCTGTTATGACCCACTATTACTGTTGAATAAGGTCCTCTAAGGATGTGAAATAATATTATTTTATACAATTAGTTTATTTCAAAATTCCTTTACACTCATAAAAGGGACGCCTTCTCAATGTCAGGGGATTGAAATGATGAGTATGGCGGCAAACTAAATAAAAGTGAGCTTACTTAATAAATTATTTTGTGAATAGATGTTCTTAAACAAACGAGGCATTTCTTTAAAAAGACGTATCCAATTAAAAGGAATTGAATGTTTGTATTATATTAGAGATGGTTTTTCTTCTATTATTATGTAGAGAAAGCTTTAATACGATATATGCTACAATATAAATACGAGGAACTTTGGAGGCACACCACCACGGATTAAAATTATATAGCCCATCAAGGACATTTTGTGAAACAGTGCTTTTATAAAGGGGAGTTGGATAAAATGGATAAAAAGGAAGATACAGAAATAAAGCGATCTTCAAAAGCAGAACATATTCTACTTCAGATCAATAGTAAAACGAAGCTAGGCGACTTACGAAAAATCGCGAAGGATATTAAAAAAGATCACGAACTAGCTATGGAACTTTGGTCAACTGAAGAGTTTTTGCCTAGACTATTAGCAATCTTAATTATGGACAAAAAACTTCTTTCTCAAGATGTGCTAAATAAGCTTGATAAGGATATGCAGACTCACACTTTTGATGAGCGAAATAACTTAATGGATTGGTTAATGGCTAATCAACTCACCAAAGACAAGAAGAAAATTGCATTGATGGAGTCATGGGAAAATAGTCCTTCTGCTCTTCAAAGGCGAGCTTTCTGGTATTATCAAGGGCGATTGAGATGGACTGGACAAACACCGCCTGATAACACCGCAGACTTGCTATCTAGATTAGAAGCTAATATTATGCAGGAGGAACCGGAAGTTCAATGGGCTATGAATTTCACCGCAGGCTGGATAGGCGTTTATGATGAAAAGAATCGTACACGTTGTATGAATCTTGGTGAGAAAACGGGTCTTTACAAAGATGAAAAAGTAGCAAAAGGTTGTACTCCCAGCTATTTGCCAGAGTTCATTGCGATTGAAGTGGACAAACGGCAAAATAACTAGTTACCTCAGGGGTTACTGTATTTGTGCACGGTGTAATACAAATTTGTTGCTTCAATATTAAATCACTTTATTATCACGTAACCAATCAGCATTTTATATCGAAAGCAATGATTACTCCTTGCTAGTGCGAAATGCCACACTGAAAATTGTTCTCCTCCTTTTACTGACCCCATCACTCAACTAGAACGATAGCTCCATACAACAACCCCCCACAAATTCCTGTGAGGGGTATCTTTCATTTCTATCCTTTATTCAGCTTGATACTTACCTAAGAATTCCTTCACTTTATCAGCATCGGCTTTTAGTTCATTGCCAGTATCTACTAGTGGACTTACTGTAGATGAGGCTTTGATTTTATTACCTTGGTAGTAGTCGATGATTTCCTCTTGGTTGATAGAGTAAAGTACGGCTCTTCTTAGATCGGCACTTTCAGAAACGGCACGACCTTCTGTATTAAATAGAAGGTATGATACAGCATTACTTGGAATGCTTTGTAATTGTAGTTTGCTATCGCCTTCTACCGTCTCATATTTATTTTCTGGTACGCTGTATTGAATATGTGTTTCTCCGTTACGTAAGGCAGAAAGTGAGCTATCAATATCGGCAATGAAACGAACATTTACTTGATTAATATTTGGTTCATTTTCAGTATCCGTCATATAACCTGGGTTTTTGTAGAATACAGCTTCATAATCATTTTTATGAGATAAGATGTATGGGCCACTAGCATATAACGTATTGTCATAGCTATCGCCTTCAGTTACTGTGTTTTGGTCACCATAAGCGATGTCCTTGTTTACATCAAAGTCTTCCACTTTATACGTGTTGATTGATTCGACTTGTTCTTTTGATACAATACCTGCAGATTGGTGCGCAAGGTAGTTTAATACTTGTGGGAATGGTTCTGTAGTTGTTACTTTCACCACTTGGTATTTACCTGCTGCGTTATCTGCTGCATCATCTTCAGCAACTAACTCGGCAATCTCTGTATCTAATCCTTCTTCAAGTGCTGCTTTAACCGTACCCTCGCCACCTGAAGTTTGTACTTTCTCTAATTCTGAAACATCTGTCACAACTTCAGCTGTCTCAATATGCTCATGTAAGCTATATGTGCGGTGATCTGGTACAGAATTTTTATCCTTCGCACGTTCTAGTGAGAAGACAACATCCTCTGCACCAACAAGGTCATCTGTTTCTTCTGCTTTTTTATCAGTAACTTTGGCAAAATTAACGTCATCTCTTAATAAGAAATAATACTCAGAATTGCCATCTGCAATACTAAAATTACGAGATAGGGAACCATCAGCCGTCACAACATCATCATCTGTTAAGTTTACAAGGCGAATATACATATTCGAATTCAACATATTAATAGAACCATCGTTCCCTTTAATTGGGTCAAGGGAAGTCAGTGTTGAAAGTGTTTGCGATAATACGAGTGGATCTGATTCTCTCTTCGCTTCATCTTGGAAATCAATCGTTTCCCATGCTAAAGAGCGCGATTTAGAAAGGCGAACAGAATCTGGTACTAACACATCTTTATTCAATGCTTGTGTTTTGTAAGAGCTATATAATGGTGCAATATAAGCTTTATCAAATACAAGTTTTTCCTCGAATTCCTTATAGGTTTTTGCGTATTCTTCTGGTGTTTCAGTACTTGCTTTATCTATCAACTCATCAATCTCTTTATCAGCCATAATGCTGTAATCTCCACCGCTAATAAACAATGAACGCACAGCGTAATCTGGATTTCCTGTTACAGTCGTCCAACTTGATAAAGCAACATCATAGTTTCCTGCATCTTGTTGTGCTTTAAAGCTACCATAGTCAGGTTGGATGTTTAATTTTACATCAAAACCGTTCTTCGTTAATTGGTCACGAACAATGTTCATGTCCTCTTCACTACTGCTCATGCCAAGAAT
Organism: Cytobacillus kochii; assembly: GCF_044790165.1. Classification (NCBI taxonomy): domain Bacteria; kingdom Bacillati; phylum Bacillota; class Bacilli; order Caryophanales; family Bacillaceae; genus Cytobacillus; species Cytobacillus kochii. The sequence continues at coordinate 4,140,339 of NZ_CP085254.1, forward strand.
CTCTATTGATGGCTTAGAGCCATCACCACTACCTGAACCTTCATTCTCAACATCAGATTTTGTATTCACACATCCTGTTAGAATCAATGTAAATATTAACAAGAATGATAGTACCGCCTTTTTCATCTGCTTTCCCCCCTGAAAGTCTTTTATTTATTAATCAAGCTTAGGGTCAAGTGCATCACGCAACCCGTCCCCAAGAAAGTTAAACGATAATACAAGTGCAATAATAGCAATACCAGGATAAATAGCTAAGTAGGAATGTGATTCTAGATAAGCACTACCTACTTTTAAGATATTACCCCATTCCGGTATATGCGGCTCAATTCCTAATCCTAAGTAACTTAAACTACTTGTGGCAATTACTGCTCCTCCGATTGTTAACGTAGCCTTTACAATCATTGGCGCCATACTATTTGGGACAATTTGTTTAAAAATAATCGATAGATTACTTGCTCCGAGCGCACGAGCCGACATAACATATTCCATATTGGAAATCATCAGCACATTTGCTCGCATCGTTCTTGCATACGTTGGAATTGAACCAACACTTAAGGCAATCACTAGTGTCGTTGTGCTTGCCCCGAAAGCTGCGATGATGACGATCGCAAGTAAAATACCTGGAATAGCATATAATACATCGAGTAATCGCATTAAAATATTATCCGTGCGTTTCCCATAATAACCAGAAATAGCACCTAGAATCCCACCAACCACAAACGGAATGAAGGTCGATAAAACCCCTACAATCAGAGAGATCCTGGCCCCAAAGACAATGCGTGAGAACACATCGCGACCAAAATTATCTGTACCTAAAGGATAGGTAAGACTTGGCATTTGTAATGTAGCACCATAATTATTATCAACCGCCATACCATAATCGAAGGTCCAATAACTGCAAATCGATAAAGAAAAAATAAACAGAATGAAAAATAATCCTAGCATCGCTGTCATATTACTCGCAATTTTCTCCCACATCGCATACCATTTAGCAACAGTAGATGGCGTTTTGCTGAGCACTTCCAATAGCATAAATAAACCTAAGGCAAGGGCAAATAAATTACCGGTTAAAGAAGTAAGTATTAATAGGATTCCTACATACAACTTCCATTTCGATAATTGTCCGTTATCTTTTATTACTAAAAGGAGTACAACCAACTGAAAAACGAAAATGGCCAGTAACAAAAACATACCCATGAGGAATGTATTCGCTACGTAAGGTTTAAACAAGTTTAATGAAGATACCGCAATCACGTAGAATTGCGTCATCAACATAAACATAGTAAATAAGTATTGTGGGGTTTTTTTCTTTTTAATAAGACCAAATGCAAAAGCGGTTGTGAAAATATTACCGACCAAAACACTTAATAGTTGGAAATAACCCCACATTCTTGTCGACGAGCGTATAACGCCATCTCTTTTCAAATCCCGCTTCACTTGATAAGCAATAAAAGATTGAATGATAGAGAAAACGGCATAAGCAATAAATAATGAAAAGAAAACTGGCTTGATTGCCCCTGTTGAAAAATCAATACCTGCAAGCAAAAAGATCAGCGTTAAGGCAATAGAGACAACAAGGGCAAAGTTGGCCTGCGCATATTCAGATGTCGCCTTTAAGGCGAATTTTTTTAACAAGCTATCTTTATGAGTAGACATGCTGCACCTACTTTTAATATTGTTTCATTTTTGAACGAATTCTTGGATCGATAAATGCATATAAAATATCAATCAATAAGTTCACTAATGAGATTGTAATGGCAATATATACAACACCGCCCATAATAGCGGGAATATCAGGGATAAATTGTTTATCAACAATATAACTTCCAATTCCACTAATATTAAAAACTTTTTCTGTAACAGCAGCTCCACCGAGCATACCGCCAAACATTAAACCAATGACAGTAATAATTGGTATCAAAGCATTTCCAAAAGCATGGCGCCAAAGTATGCGGCGTTCATTAAGACCTTTTGCTCTTGCAGTAATAATATAATCTTCATGAATGACTTCTAGCGTAGATGAGCGAGTCATCCGAGCAATGGAAGCCATTAAACCGGTTCCCAGGACAACCGCTGGCATGATAATCGAAAGCAAATTACCTGGTGTAAAAGTAGCCGGCAGCCACTGTAGCTCAATCGAAAATGTTAAAATAAAGATTAAACCTTGCCAAAAATTCGGAATCGATAACCCAATTAAAGCTACGAACATAAGGGTATAATCTAAAAAGGTATTAGACCTTGTAGCAGAAATGATTCCAATAGGAATGGCAATAACAATCGCTAAAATTAAGGCAATAAACGTTAGTAATAATGTAATTGGAATTTTTCTGGCGATGGCATCCACAACATTTTCATTTCCGGCAAAAGAAGCACCTAAATCAAATGTGAAAATACCTTGAATTGCTTGCCATAATTGAACCCAATACGGTTGATCTAACCCATAAATTTGGTTAAATGTCGCGATCTGTTCCTTTGTAGCCGTTACTCCCAAAATATTGGCAGCTGGATCAAACGGTGAAATATACAAAATCGTAAACACAAAAAAAGCGACCCCAACAATAACAAATAGGGTGGAAACAAGCCTTTCAAAAATATACTTTATATACGGATTCATATACAAGAAAAGGAGAATATAGAACAATAATCCAGGTATGAACGTTAGAACAACAAATACTGGATGTTCTAATAATGATCGCATGATACTTGCAAAAGTTAATTGATCTTCTCCTCGCTGTGCTAATTCCTCCTGAACTTTACCCTCTACTACCTGAAGAAACTCATCCTCTGCTCTCTTTTCAGCCACTTGTTTCATTTTCAACTCATCTATCTTTTGCTGAAAGAACGTTTGCTTTCGCCTTTGCTGTTCTATATGCTTCGTAATTAATTTTTCCTTTAAACCGGCTTCTGTGCATGCTTGATGGAGCTCACGCCATAACCGCTGATAAGCGTCATCTTTTCTCTTTATGAGGTAAATAATGAAGCTAATCACATAAACTGGTAACCCAATAATCAACATCACCCATTTTAAAAATGGGTATTGGTTCATTTTCCCAAAGGTTTGACTGAGTGTCGAAAGCACATTAGGAACGCTAGATGAATGTATCTGTGGCGCATTATTGACTGTATTCATTCATCCGTTCACCCCCTTTAGTCCCGATAATTCCTAGTTGTATACTATATTTTAATTCTAGTATAATATGACTGTCAATATTGTTCGAGAGTAAACATCAAAGTTTGGTAGGTGGAGAATGTGGAACCGTTATTAAAAATAGAAAATTTACAAGTATCCTTTATGTCTCGAGAGAAGGAATTTGAAGCTGTCAAAGGTGTCAGCTTTACTGTCAATAAAGGAGAAACATTAGGCATTGTCGGTGAATCAGGCAGTGGCAAGAGTGTCACTGCCCGCTCGATTATGAGACTGCTCCCGTCTCCTCCTTCCCTTTTAAAAGACGGCGAGATTATGTTTCTCGGTAAAGATCTGGTCAATGCAAGTGATCAAGAAATGGAAGCGATCAGAGGGAAAGATATGAGCATGATCTTCCAAGATCCAATGACCTCGTTGAATCCGACGATGCGTATTGGTCAACAATTAACTGAAACAATGCTAAAACATACAAAAGGATTAGGTAAAACTCAAGCAAAGGCTGAAGCCATTGAGCTTTTAAGATTAGTAGGGATTCCAAAGCCAGAAGTTCGTTTTGCCCAATACCCACATGAGTTTTCTGGCGGGATGCGGCAACGGGCAATGATTGCTATCGCTCTTGCTTGTCGTCCTAAGCTACTCATCGCTGACGAACCAACAACAGCACTTGATGTAACCATACAAGCGCAAATACTGAACCTAATGAAGCATATGCAGGAAAAATTCGGTACTGCGATCATTTTAATCACCCATGACCTTGGCGTTGTTGCTGGCATGTGTGACCGTGTTGTCGTAATGAAGGACGGGGAAATCGTTGAAAAAGGCACAACCGAAGAAATCTTTGAGCATGCCACTCACCCTTATACATTACGATTACTCAACGCTTTACCAAAGCTTCATGAAAAAAAGAAAGCAAAACCAGCACCGCGTATTAGTGAAGATATCAATGCAAAAGAACCCCTTCTCGAAGTAAAAGCATTGAAACAACACTTCGATTTAGGCAAAGGCCAAGTGTTGAAGGCTGTTGATGATATTAGCTTCTTTATTAAACCTGGTGAAACACTTGGTCTTGTCGGGGAGTCTGGTTCAGGAAAGTCCACCACCGGGCGTGCGATTTTAAGATTAAATGAACCAACTGCTGGTGAAGTGTTGTACCAGGGTATTCCTGTGAATCAACTAACAGCAAAGGAAATGAAGATGATGCGCAGACATATGCAAATGATTTTTCAAGATCCTTATGCTTCATTAAACCCGCGCTTTAAAGTAATTGATATTATCGGTCAAGCACTAGATATTCATAAGCTCGTAAAAAATAAGCAAGAACGCCGGAAACGCGTAGAAGAATTACTTGAAATGGTGGGTTTGGAGAAGGAACATGCAATGCGTTATCCCCATGAATTTTCTGGGGGACAAAGACAGCGAATTGGGATTGCCCGCGCACTTGCCGTCGAGCCAAAATTCATCGTCTGTGATGAGCCACTCTCTGCACTAGACGTATCCATCCAAGCGCAAATCGTTAAATTACTTGAAGACTTACAGCAAAAGCTTGGATTGACCTACCTATTTATTGCCCACGACCTCTCCATGGTTAAACATATTAGTGACCGTGTAGCCGTTATGTTCGGGGGAAAAATCGTCGAACTCGCAGAAAGTGAAGAACTCTATGCTAACCCGCAGCACCCATATACAAAATCACTACTCGCTGCCATCCCAATCCCTGACCCAGCGATTGAACGGAAGAAAAAACGCGAAACTTTGTCCGCACAAGAAGAGCGACGTGAGGAATATCAACTCGATAATGCTGAACTTGTGGAAGTAACGCCTGGGCATTGGGTTGCTCAGCCGAAGGTAACAGTGGAAATATAAAAGAAAAGCCGGCCATTTTCGGTCGGCTTTTCTTTTATAAATTCTCTAGTAGACAAAATAGATAAGAATAGTAGTAATCACGCCGACCCAAACACTCAACAAAATGCAATAACCCATTATATGACGAATATGCAGACCAACAACACTTAAAATAGGTAAAGCCCAAAAGGGTTGAATGAGATTCGTCCAACCATCTCCCCAACCGACAGCCATTGCCGTGATGGCATGATTTACTCCTAGCTGTGCTCCTGCCGCTACTTGTAATGGACCTTGTAATGCCCATTGTCCTCCACCAGACGGGGCGAGTAGGTTCACCGCGCCTGCAGTCCAATAGGTGAAAACACCAAAAGTATCTGATGTGGCCACATTGGTTATCCAATTGATAATAGACTCGGCTATCCCTGAGCTACCGAGTACCGCAATAATGCCAGCATAGAACGGAAATTGCAAAATAATCGGTGATATCGATGAGGCCGCATCCTTAAAAGCTTCAGCATATTGAGTAAGAGACTGATGAAATAATAAACCTAAAGATAGAAACGCAAGATTAATAATATTTAAATCTAAATCTCTACCATTCCAAAATGAAACCAGTAAATAAATAAGTCCAATCAAACCTGTTACCGTTCCCCAAACCTTCGATCGCTCTAACTTCATAGCCGGACTATCTATTTTCTGTTCCTTTTGTCGAGAAGTTACCTTTTTTTCTTTTTCTACAAAAGGAATAATGTCTTTTTTTGGTGCCATTAATATGATGAATAGTGGCATCGTTATGACTAAGGCAATAAGAATCGTCATTGTACCTGAATGGAATATTGTCTCGGAAGTAGGAATGACACCAATAGCACTTTGAAGAAAATGACCTTCTGTTGCCACTGATAATCCAATTGAACTCGATAAACCAGCTGTGTACAATACCGTGGGTGCATATGCAGCTGCTACCAGTAATGGAAAATGCGCCTGCTGATTTCTTTTACCAACCTCTCGGGCGATGATTGCACCGACAATGACCGCCAATCCCCAGTTAATATAATAGGCAAATGAGGATACGAGAAAGGTGAGAATATAAGCTTGATTTGCACTTTTGGCTAATGATGCTACACGGCTGAGAAAACGTTGGATAAAAGGGACTTTAGCTAATGCCATTCCCGTCATTAATAATAAAACCATTTGCATCGTAAAGGTTAAATAAGTCCAAAAGCCATCACCGAAAGACTCCACAATCATCAATGGCTCACTTGGATTCATGATTAAAGCAAGGCCCATCATGAGTAACATCAGGATAACAGCAATGACAAAGGCATCCGGTAAAAATCTCTCAACCATTTTTGAAAAACGGTGTGCTAATCGATTCATTCCCTACTCCCCCTAACATGCTCGTCAGCACTAGGCTGTAGTACATGGTATGAACGAGGGAAAAGGGATATACGCTTTATTTTCTCAAAAAGTTTGTCCGGAATAAAGAAAGTAATTGAGTGGTCATCAATACAAAAGTTCATTACTACCTATAGTAAAATCTAAATCATATAGCACTTAAGAATCTCTCACTTGCTCCAATGTAATAGTTAACATGGCGAACTTTCTCCTTTATAATATAAGAAAAAGTAGGAAAGGATGATTTTGATTGCCCATTATGAAACCGCTATACCCTCCCCAACAACTCCGTTTTCTTCTTGCACTCCATGCTCGAAAGGAATTATCTTCAGACCACCTTCATCACCTACAAGCAATGAAAAAAGGAGCAGATGGTGAAATACGTTGGACAACCCTCTTAAGCGAACTGCCAGATGACATTCCCATTCTTTATGATCTCAATTTTGAGATTAACCAATCCATTATTCAATTAGATGCTCTTTGTATTCTGCAGAATAAAATAGTTATTTTTGAAATCAAAAATTACAGTGGTAATTATACACTGGTTGGTGACCAATGGCTTAGTCCTTCAAAAAAAGAAATGAAAAGTCCACTGATCCAAATCAAACGAAATGAACCGCTCATTCACCAGTTTCTCAAGAGGTACCAGCTCCCCATTCCCTTTGAATACCACCTCATATTCGTTAATCCCAAATTTATTTTATATGGTGCAAAACCAAATGAAAATATCATTTTTCCTGGACAAATTCCACAATACCTTGACTCATTAAAAAAACAAACTGTCTCTCCAACATTACTTCACACTAAAATCATCGAGACATTATTAGACAACCACAAAGACAAACTAAACATGCTTGTCAAACCAGAATATCATTATGAAGAATTAGCGAAGGGCGTGTTTTGTAGTAAGTGTTGTGGGAGGATGGAGCGATTGAGTAAAAAAAGGTTTAAATGCAAGAAATGCTCCCATTCGGGATTTGTAAATGACATCATCTTCAACAATATTAAAGACTATTCAATCCTATTTCCTGAAAGGAAAATTAAAACATTAGATATATACGATTGGATTGGGAAGCAAGTAAGCACTGCCATTATTCATAGAATATTGCAGAAAAACGCTAAAAGACTCGGAAATGGCCGAGCAACCTATTATGAACTCATAAATAGCAATTTTTAACCGTACCTCAGGTCATGAAAGTCCTTGATTAAACAAGAGGCTAAACACTTTTTTGACGATTTGGGGCAAAGCCATAAACAAATGACCGGAAGGAGGAAAAGTCGTGGCTTTACCTTTTTCCCTACTTATCTTTTCTTTCACAACGAGATTAGTCGCGATTCTTTCTTTTACCCTACTTATCTTTTCTTTCACTGCCAGATTAGTCGTGATTCTTCCTTTTACCCTACTTATCTTTTCCTTCCCAACTAGATTAGTCGCGATTCTTCCCTTTGCCCTACTTATCTTTTCTTTCACTGCCAGATTAGTCGCGATTCTTCCCTTTACCCTACTTATCTTTTCTTTCCCAACGAGATTAGTCGTGATTCTTCCTTTTGCCCTACTTATCTTTTCTTTCACAACGAGATTAGTCGCGATTCTTTCTTTTTCCCTACTTATCTTTTCTTTCACAACGAGATTAGTCGCGATTCTTCCCTTTGCCCTACTTATCTTTTCCTTCTCTTCCAGATTAGTCGCGATTCTTTCTTTTTCCCTACTTATCTTTTCTTTCACTGCCAGATTAGTCGCGATTCTTCCTTTTGCCCTACTTATCTTTTCTTTCACTGCCAGATTAGTCGCGATTCTTCCTTTTACCCTACTTATCTTTTCCTTCCCAACGAGATTAGTCGCGATTCTTCCCTTTACCCTACTTATCTTTTCTTTCACAACGAGATTAGTCGCGATTCTTTCTTTTTCCCTACTTATCTTTTCCTTCACAACGAGATTAGTCGCGGTTCTTTCTTTTTCCCTACTTATCTTTTCTTCACTGCCAGATTAGTCGCGATTCTTCCTTTTACCCTACTTATCTTTTCTTTCACAACGAGATTAGTCGCGATTCTTCCCTTTGCCCTACTTATCTTTTCTTTCACTGCCAGATTAGTCGCGATTCTTCCTTTTACCCTACTTATCTTTTCTTTCACAACGAGATTAGTCGCGATTCTTCCCTTTGCCCCACTTATCTTTTCTTTCACAACGAGATTAATCGCGACCTTCTCTTTTTCTCTACTTATCTTTTCCTTCACAACTAGATTAGTCGCGATTCTCTCTTTTCCTCTACTTTTCTTTCCCATCCAGATCAGTCGCGACTATCCCTTTTTTAGATGAAACGACTCGCAGTCATTCTATTTTCAAAAAAATTAGCTTTCTTACTAGAAATAGAGGGAGTGCTTCCAATGAAGACTCACTCCCTCTCTCCCATTACACAATAAATATCGGTTTAGCCTGCTTCAATTTCGCTGCCACAGTTTCAAGTGGTTTGCCAGTGTGTACATCTAGAACGGTTGATGCTTCATTAAACCAACAGTCCGGTGCTGCTGCACCCCAGAATGTTTGGCGGCGTTTGTCGTTGAGCTCCCAACGGATTGGTTTGAAGTCGGGATCGCTCGTTAAATAATCGCCATTATATAGCTCGATACGGTGGCCATCTGGGTCTCTTAAATAGAGGAAAAAGGCATTGGATAAGCCGTGTCTTGCTGGGCCACGTTCAATATTTTCTGCATAACCCAGTGCTGCTAGCACATCACAACCATGAATTAAACTCATCGGATCGCTGAGCCAATAAGCGACGTGGTGTACACGTGGGCCTTCTCCATTCATAAAGGCGACATCATGGACGGATGGTTTTCGATGAATCCAGGCTGCCCAGATTTTATCCTCTTCAGTTGCCGTGTATTCTGAACAAGAGAAACCGAGTTCTTTTGTATAAAAACCATAAGCGGCTTCCACATCAGAGACCATATTATTGAAATGGTCAATCCGTTGGGCCTTTGCTCCTTGATATAAATCGTAGCGTTGTAATAGGCGCTCAACTGTATCCATTTTCGCAAAAAATTCTAACGGGATTCCTGAGACATCCTGTACCCGTAAAGCCCTGCCAATGGCATGCTGGCTACCCTCTTCTAACCACTTTGTCTTCATACCGTGCTTTTCAAACATAGCTGCCAATGCATCTAAATCGGCATCTGACCTTACTTTATAGCTAGTGACTTCAACATGTGGTGCGTCTGCTTTCTTCAACACTAGACTATGATGAACATGTTCCTCTAAGCCTCTTAAATAAATCGTATTTTCATCCGATTCGGTTTCTACTAAACCAAGTCCTTTGATATAAAAATCACGAGAACGCTCTAAATCGGTCACATGTAAAATCGCTCTAGCCGTGCGAATAATATCAAAATCTACACTCATCACGCGCTCCCCCTTATACGTTTAAAAACTTTGAATTGGACGCTTTGCCTAAAAAGTCTTGTACTCTGGCCTTTAGCTCATCCTTTGCTTGATAATGATCAAAGTAGGTCATCCCCATACGGATAGGATCGCCGAAGAAGTAGTATTCATAATGCATTTGCCTGCTGCCAAATGCACTCATCGTGATATCCCAAGCCAACCTAAATAGTTGAACTCTCTCGTAACCTTCTAGATTCTTCCCTTGTAAACCACGGTGAATAATATCACCAATTTCTTCATTTTGAAAATCAGCTTGTGTCGGAATTCCCATTAATCCAGATGCACCTAGTACACGTAGAATTTCTATGAGACGAGGATAAACTCTTGGGTACCAGTTGCGTGCAGCATCGAGTGCCTCGTAATCAGGTGTCATGGTCCCCCACTTATCGAGCTTTGCATTATGTTCAGCACGGTACATATGAGATTTCATCGTTTCAAGTGCCAACATGATTTCTGTTCCTTTGTCCTTCACATGTTGGAAACTATCAATACCAATGGCATCCATCATCGACAAAGCTACTCCGAGTATAAATTCTGTCTTAATGATATTTTTTGAAACGACTTGGTGCGACATATGCACGACCGCATTTGTTTCGCGGAAGGTGCGGTTACAAATTGATGAATTCCCGCACACAAATACACGCTCCCACGGAACAAATACATTTTCAAATGATACAATTGCATCTCCTTCTTCAAAACGGGAGCTAAGTGGATGGTCATAACTATTCCTCCCATAATCGAATGATTCCCTACTAATGAACTTCAATCCTGGGGTATTATTCGGAATGGCAAACGCTAAAGAATACGGATCATCCAATTCACCTGCTTTTTTCACAGTCGATGGAAATACAAGAATTTCATCAGTGATACCGCCTTGCGTTGCTAATAAACGGATACCATCCACATATATTCCTTCATCTGTTTTCTTCACTAAATGGAGAGCGACATTGGCATCCTTCTGTTCATGTTGTGCCTTAGCCCTGTTCACTTGTGGATGAATCAATGTATGTGTCAAACTAATATCATTTTCCCTAGCAAATTCGTAATACTTACGTGCGTTTTCTGCGAACATCGGATCTGCTTCAGCAAATAATTCATTTGATACACCCATAGCCATCACTTCTGCATTCAAGTAATCGGGTGAGCGGCCCATCATACCACCTGATGTAAGGGCCCACTCTTGAATGGCTTCTCGTCTTTTTATTACATCTTCAATCGTTTTTGGTTGCAGCCATGTCATTCCTACTTGTTCACCTGTTGTTGGTGACGTGTAAAGCATTTTTTCCGGTTTTTCAAACTGCAAATCATATAGATCTGCCATTGATTTCACGACACCTTTTAAACCAGGATGTGCTGTTACGTCTTGCACTCTTTCGCCGTGCAAATAAATGTTATTGCTCGCCTTTTTTAGCCGCTCGATATATTGCTTTCCATTCTTTGCCCCCATCTATTCCCCTCCTTATTTTTTCTTACCGAATTGTGGAATATGGTGATCACTGATGGCGACATGAATGACCTTAGGTTCTGTATAAAATTCGAAAATGGCATAATGTCCACCTTCTCGTCCGATACCACTCGCCTTCGTTCCACCAAACGGAATTCGTAAATCCCGTGTGTTTTGCGAATTAATCCAAATCATTCCTGCCTCTACAGCTTGGGCCACACGATGACCACGCTTAATATCATTCGTCCAAACGAAGCCAGCTAAGCCGTATTTTACGTCGTTTGCCACTTGGATGACCTCTTCTTCTGTTTCAAATTCAATCACTGCCATCACTGGTCCGAAGATTTCTTCCTGGCAAACTTTCATATCATTCGTCGCGTTTAATAATAAAGTTGGTGGAACATAATTACCGGCAGAGAATGCTGCTGGCACATCCCCTTGGAAAACGTCACAGCCTTCTTCTCCCGCGATTTCAATATATTTTTTCACTTTGTTATAATGGGCTGTTTCAATCAGCGGGCCAAGTTCTGTGGCCTTATCCATGGGATCACCAACGACGATATTCTTCACCCGATCTTTAAGTGCTGCAACGAACTTTTCTTTAATATTTTTGTGCAAAAACACGCGGGAGTTCGATGTACAGCGTTCACCGTTAAAAGAGAATATCCCCCAAACAGCTGCATCAAGGGCGCGATCTAAATCGGCATCCTCAAAAACAATCAACGGTGATTTCCCCCCTAATTCCATTGAGGTTTTCTTCAACGTATCGGCAGCATTTTTAATAATGGTTGAACCAGTCGTTGTTTCACCCGTAAATGAAATCGCTTCCACATCAGGATGACGAACAAGGGCATCACCTGCTGTTTCCCCGAAGCCATGGACAATATTGAATACCCCTTTAGGTAAACCTGCTTTTTGAATCACTTCAGCCAGTTTATTCGCCGTTAATGGAGATAGCTCCGCAGGTTTAAGGACGACCGTATTCCCAGTCGCTAATGCCGGCGCCACCTTCCATGTCTCTAACATAAATGGGGCATTCCATGGCGTAATTAACCCCACAACCCCAAGCGGTTTATAGATCGTATAATTGATAAATTCATCGTCCACTTGGTAGGCTTCACCATGCAAGGTCGATTCAACCATTTTCGCGTAAAATCGGAAGTTCATCGCTGCACGTGCCGCTTGTTTTTTCGTTTGGCTGATAGGCAACCCTGTATCAATCGCTTCTAATCTCGCAATCTCTTCCGCTTCTTCATCAATAAGGTCAGCAATGCGGTTAATATATACCATCCGCTCTGAAATTTTCATCGTTTTCCAAATTGTCTCGAAAGCTGTTTTCGCACTCTCCACTGCAACATTAATATCTTCCTTATCGCCTTCAGCTACAAGATTAATCGTTTCATTTGAAAAGGGACTTAGATTGGCAAATGTTTTCTTTGAAACACTATCAACAAATTCACCATTGATAAATAGGGATACATCCTCAACTGCAAAATTTTGCTTTGATTGATTCGTCTCGGTCACATGATTAGTCATATTGTTTCACTCCTTGTTTAAATCACTTTACTTCTGCACGACACCGCCAGGAAGGTCCACATAATGTTTTAAGACTTCTGCAATTTCATCTTGCAAGCTCTGCGTAGGTAAATCCATCGGCAGTCTAAGTACCGGCTTAATTTTGCCCATTTGACCAAGTGCTGCTTTTAATGGTGCAGGATTCGTATCTTTGAACAAAACATCATTCAACTGCATGAGTTCGTAATGCAAGTTTTGCGATTGTTCTACATCGCCAGCTTTCCATGCATCATAAATCGCTGCCACTTTATCTGGGACAATATTTGCTGTTGCGCTAATATGTCCTGCGCCACCAATGGCTAGCATCGGATAACATAACAGTTCAATTCCTGAATAAAGTAGGAAATCACGACCGCAATTCAGTAGTACACGGTTCACATGTTCGAAGTCCTTATTCGATTCTTTTACACCAATAATATTCGGGCAATCTTTACTCAACTTCGCAAGTGTTTCCACATGCATATTTGTGCCTGTTCGACCTGGAATGTTATAAACGATGAGGGGGAGATCTGGTACGGATTCAGCGACAAGTTTAAAGTGCTTATATAGCGCATGTTGCGAAGGTTTATTATAATAAGGAACGATGATAAGGGCAGCATCTGCACCCATCTCCGCTGCTTTTTTCGTTAAGTACAATGTTTCTTGATGGTTTGTTGAGCCTGTACCTGGTACAAATGGTACTCTTCCGTTAATTGTTACTTTCGCCACTTCCATCACTTTCAATCGTTCATCGATTGTTAATGAACTTGGTTCTCCAGTTGTTCCTGTAACAGAAATACCATGACTTCCGCTTTCAATGTGCCAATGGATGAGCTTTTTAAATGAGTCAAAGTCTATCGATTCATCTTCATGAAATGGTGTAATAATCGGTGCAATCGAACCTCTTAATCTTTGTTTTACTTCAGCAAACTTCGTCATTTACAAACACTCCTTCTTTAAGTTTATTTCTGAAATTTTTGAATATTTTTATTGTAAGCTCTTTCATTTGCAGTTTAACATGTGTTAGATTATATAAAAAATATTGTTTTTGTTTGTTTTGGATATAAAAAAAGTATCGTTTCAAGGAGGAGCAAGATGGACATAAAGCAGCTGCAATACTTTTGTACAATTGTTCAGGAAGGGCAAATCACACGCGCAGCAAAGAAGTTACATATGGCACAACCACCACTTAGCCACCAACTGAAACAACTAGAAGAAGAACTCGACGTTAAATTATTCGATCGCATTGGTAGGAAAATGGAACTGACCAAATCAGGTAGCGTCCTTTATGAACGTGCCTTACAAATATTATCTGAGTTAGATGAAGCTAAAAACGAAGTCAAAGAAACAAATGAAGGCGTGAAAGGAAAGCTTTCTATTGGTGCGAGCAAATCTTGTTTCGCCTTTTTACCAGACCGCTTACGGGCGTTTCGTGAAAAATATCCTCTTGTTACCTTTCAGTTAAGAGAAGGCGATACTTACTACATTGGCGAGCTGTTGAAAAATCGCGAAATCGAACTAGCTGTCACTCGCCTTCCGCTAGAGATGGATGATATTGAGATGATTCGCTTTCCGACAGAACCTTACGTACTAGTCATTCCAGAATCATGGCAACAACATATCCACAACAAGACCTCCATCAAAATGATAGATATCAAAAACTTCCCATTACTCTTACTCCATCGCATCAATGGCAAAGGTCAATTCGAAATCGTCACAAATGAATGCCGTCGTCACGGCTTTGAACCGAAAGTGATTTTGGAATGTCCCGATGCCTCTATGCTTTTATCTCTTGTTACTGCTGGGGTTGGTGCAACAATAGTACCTAAGTCTACATTGCAATCCTATTATGCAGATAAAGCGATTGTCATAGAGCTAGAAGATGCAACCATTCAATCGGAATCGGCCATTATTTGGTTGAAAAATCGTTACCTATCGAAAAGTGCCCGTCGAATGATAGAGACCTTTCAAACAAACGTTTGATTGGATTTGGTTAAATGGGTATATCTGGTTTCGAACTGGGGAGAGGCGATTTTCACAGTTCCTTTTTACCGGGAGAGACAGTGATTTTTTTTGGTGCGCTTGATGAACTGAGAGCCGCAATTTCTCTTTTGGTGTCACTCTCATTTCCCCCTCTTCCTACAATAGCCGTAACATCTCTCCTCATAAAAAAACAAGATACCCGCCAACAACCAGGTATCTCGTTCACCAATATTTAATGTTTAATTACACCTTTCACATCGCTACCTGTATGTGATTTTACTAATATTTCTGTATAGCGATCCTCTTCCAAAGCTGCTTTCTTGGCACCAATTTTCGTCCCAATGTAACAAGCTAAGAAACCAAGTGGGATAGAAACGATACCTGGTGAAGAAAGCGGGAAAATAGCTTCGCCTGTTAAGAGCGCCGCACCTGGTACAGGATTCCACACATTCGGGCTTAAGGCAACGAGTGTAAGCGTCCCTAGCAAACCGACTAACATGCCGAAAACCGCCCCCGTTTTATTAAATTTTCGCCAGAATACCGTAAATAAAATAACTGGAAGATTCGAGCTTGCTGCCAAAGTAAAAGCAAGGGAAGCTAAGAAGGCAACATTGAAGCTTTGTAAAGAAAGAGAGAGTACGATGGATACCGCCGTAATCACTATTGAAGCTAAGCGAACCATGTTCATCTGCTGCTTCTCTGTCGCTTGTCCATTTTTGAAAATTTCATTATACAAATCATGAGAAAAGGCAGCTGCCCCTGTCACAACAATCCCCGCTACAACTGCTAGAATCGTTGCAAATGAAACCGCTGAAATGAAGGCAAACATCAAATCCCCACCAACAAGTTGCGCCAATAATGGTGCCGCCATATTACCAGCTGGATTGGCTTCAATAATGGATGGCATTCCTACTAACTTCGCTGCACCAAACCCTAAGAAGATCACCATAAAATGAAAACACCCCATAATCCACATGACCCAAACAACGGACTTACGCGCTACTTGGGCATTGGGAACTGTCAAGAATCTGACTAAAATATGCGGTAAGCCTGCAGCCCCAAGCAACAATCCTAACACCAATGAAGCTGCATCCAATCCACTTAAATACTTTACCCCAGGGTTTAAGAAATCGGCTCCAACTGGTGTAGCAGTTTTCATCTCAGCAAACATCCCAATGAAGTTAAAACTAAATTGCCACATCACCATGATAAACAAAATAAAGGTTCCGCCCACGAGTAAAATCGCCTTAATTATCTGAACCCAGCTCGTTGCCGTCATTCCACCGAAGAGTACAAATGTGAGCATACCAATACCAACAATAATGATTGAGATATGAAATGGAATACCTAATAACAATTTGAACAAAGCACCAGCAGCTACCAATTGTCCAAGCATATAAAAAATGGATATAACAATTGTGTTAATCGCAGTGACCGCGCGCACCTGTTTGAAACGGTAACGTGCAGTAATCATGTCACCTAATGTGTACTTACCTAAATTTCGTAAAGGTTCAGCTACTAAAAATAAAATCACTAAGAAGGATAGTAATGCAGGATACATAAGGAAGAATCCATCGAAACCTGACAGAGCAAAGGCGCCAATTAACCCTAAAAAGGTCGAGGCAGACATAAAGTCACCTGCTAAAGCCAAACCATTTTGCCTAGCAGTTAATCCACCCCCTGCTGTATAAAAAGAACCAGCTGTCTTTGTTTTCTTCGAAGCAAAATACGTGATTAGCAAGGTACCAATGGTAATAATTGAAAAAAGGATAATAACCTGAATATCCATGTTATACATTCTCCTTTTCTAACATACTTTTCACCACTTCATCAAAATGAGCGGCCCGTTTCACATAAACATTGCACACCCAAAGGGAAACAGGGATAAAAGAAACACCATATAACCAAGCAAGTGTCACTTCTCCAAAAACATGGACATTTAATATATCCGTATACAACGCTAGAAAGGGCAAGAGTAATGAGTAACCAACATAAAACAGCGTAAACGAGATAATAAACTTTTTCTTTTCTGCCATTAACCCTCGAAATTCATCCATCCCTGCTATTCGATCATATTTACTTACATGGGATTGATGATTACGCACTTCATTTTGCATGGACGATCACATCCTTATTTAATTATTTATCTAAAAATTCAGTCTTTTCTAGAGACTTTTCAAAAATCACTCTATCATGACCATCCAAATATAGAAAAATACCAATTTCATTAGTTTTAAATATAAAAAAAGTATAGATCTCCCAGATTATCTTGTGAAAACCCACTCAGCTCCTTACTTTCTCTATTTTTTACGTTAAATCATTACATTAACAAAAAATAATTGACTATTTTAACAATTTGAAAAATAACTTGTAATCTATTATGATTTAATCACCCATTTTGTTAAAGGAGTGTTGATCACATTGATGAAAGCAATGATGAGATATAATGGACAATTCTTTTTACAAGAGGTTTATGTCGATTCTACTAAACAACTAATAACCCGAGGAGAAGAGACAACCCCAATTGAACAGCTTGTCGTCCATCCCCCAGTATCTGGAACGATTTACGGAACATTACTTAATTACAAAGGTGAGTTAGAAGCACTTGGTTCAGCTGTTTATGAAAGCCCTTACCAACAACCACCGAAAGCACCCATTCTTTATATCAAACCAGTCAATACAATCAATTACCATCAAGCGAGCATTCCTATGCCAAAAGAAGAAGATACCTTACAAATAGGCGCTGCCCTTGCAGTAGTCATCGGTAAAAAAGCAAGCAACGTATCAAAAGAAGAAGTACAAAATTATATTTTGGGCTACACAATTGCTAATGATGTCAGTATTCCACATAGCAGTGTTTACCGTCCTGCCATCAAGGAAAAAGCGCAAGACGGATTCTGTCCAATCGGTCCATGGATTGTTGATCGAAAAGAGCTGGCGAACCCTGACGACTTAGATATTACCGTCCATATCAACGGAGAGTTAAAGCAACAGCAAACAACTAGAAACTTAATCCGCCCCGTCGCTGAGCTGATCGCAGAGGTTACTTCCTTTATGACCTTATTTGAAGGCGATACATTACTAGTCGGTGTACCAGAAAACCCTCCGCTTGCTCGTAATGGGGATGTTGTCAAAATAACGATTGCTGGCATCGGCTCACTTGAAAACCAAGTTATTATCACAAAACAACCAGTAAAGGAGAATACGATATGAAAACCGCACGTGTCGCCTATAAAGGGAATATCCACGAGGCAATAGAATGGTACGGTAAGCTACAATTAGATACTGGCGCCATCGTTTCAGAAGATGATGTCGTTTGGCTCCCTCCTATTGTGCCACAAACGATTTTTGCATTAGGACTCAACTACGCCGATCATGCGGCAGAGCTTTCTTTTAACGCACCGAAAGAGCCCCTCGTTTTTTTAAAAGGACCTAATACACTTATCGGTCATAATGGGGAAACTTTCCGCCCTGCCGATGTTACCTATATGCATTATGAATGTGAATTAGCAGTAGTCATTGGTCAATCTGGTAAAAATATTCAAGAAAAGGATGCTTATAACTATGTCGCTGGATATACCGTGGCCAATGATTACGCCATCCGCGATTATTTAGAAAACTACTATCGCCCAAACCTACGTGTGAAAAATCGTGATACATTGACACCCATCGGCCCCTGGTTTGTCAGTGCAGATGAGATAAAAAATCCAATGAATCTCACTTTACGCACCTATGTAAATGACAGTGTCGTCCAAGAAGGAACAACGAAAGATATGATTTTTAGTATTCCAAAGCTCATCGCCTATTTAAGCAGTTTCATGACACTCAACAAAAACGATATCATTCTCACTGGGACACCAAAAGGTTCAGTCGATACGAAAGTGGGAGACACGGTCATCACTGAAATCGAAGGCATCGGCCGACTCAAGAATACCATTATAAGCGAACCTGTCTATCAGTGAAAGGAGGATTTTTATGCCACATTTCATTATTGAATATACGAGCAACATCAAAAGCGCTGCACATATTCCCGCCTTATTAGAGAAAGCGAACAAAATCCTCATCAGTAAATCGCCTACTTTTCCGATAGGCGGAATCCGTTCAAGAGCCATTGAGATAGAAGACTATTATATTGCAGATGGTCAGGCAGACGATGCCTTCGTTCATGCAACACTCAAAATCGGCTCCGGACGAAGTGAGCAGGTAAAGGCAGCTGTATGTGACGAACTCTTTACTATGATGAAGGATCACTTCAAGGAACTATATGATCAACGCTATTTTGCTTTATCAATGGAACTGTATGAATTTAGCGAAGCTGGTACGTATAAGTGGAATAATATTCATGGTCGGTTTAAACAGCAACCGAGATAGGCATTATTATGAGGACAAAGAAAAAAATATTAATTAAAACAACAAAATATTTAGTACACAAAAAAGCTTTGGATTTGGTCTTGCCCCTGTCAAGTAGACAACATAAAAAGCTAAGCAGTGAGCGCGTGTCGATATTCAATCGGCGCGCGTTTCTTTAGTTTCTTTTGTCTTCGTTTGTAATTGTAATGGTAAATGTAATCCTCAAGAGCTTGCTCTAGCTCTTCTTCTCCCTTACACTTACTTATATACAGCTTCTCGGTTTTGAGGTGTGAAAAGAATGATTCTATACAGGCATTGTCCAGGCAGTTTCCTTTGCGAGAGTGGCTGCCTTCGATGCCATAATCCTTTAATCGGTTGCTGTATATTTTTGACGTGTACTGGAAGCCTTGATCCGAATGGAGAACGGCTCCAGCCACGTCTTTTTTCTTTGTCCATTTCTCTACCGTTTTTAACACAAGTTCCAAATCATTTCTTTGGGCTAGCTCCCAACTTACTATTTCGTTATTAAAGAGATCCTGTATGACCGATAAATAATAATATTCTTCGCCAACAGACACAAATGTGATATCCGTTACCATTTTTTGATTAGGTCCTACCGCCTTGAACTTCCTTTTCAGACGGTTAGGAAAGAGGTTAGAAGGAATATGACCATGTCGTTTTCTCTTTTTTCGGATGACTGATTGGATGTTCATTGCCGCCATCAATCGGTAGACCTTTTTGTGATTAATTAAATACCCGTTTTCATTTAATTCGTCTGTAATACGGGGTCGTCCATATTCGGGATGCATGAAATGTATGCCCAAAATGTGCTCTCGAATCTCTTGTTCATCCCTAACTTTTTCTTCTCGTTTATGATTGTTTTTTCTCCATTTGTAGTAGCTTGCCGGTTTGATATAGGCAATCTCCAACAGCCAGGAGACCGGATAGGTAACCCTTAACTCATCCACCAATTCATATTTCATTCGTCTGGGGTTTTCTCCTCCTTTACCAGATTTGGATACTGCTTTTTTAGAAATTCAACTTGTGCTTTCAAATAATCCCTTTCCTCTTCAACCGACTTAAATTTAGTCCTAGGCCTGCCTTTTAAAGGATTAGAAACTCCTTTACGCTCATCAAACGGGGCTCCTTCTTTCCATTTCTTAACCCACACTTTAAGCTGGCTACAGTGACGGATTCCCAGTTCCTCTGCCAATGCTTTATAACTTTTAGACCCATTCACATATTTCATGACGGCATTATGTTTAAACTCTTCCGAATAACTATTAAAAGTTTGTCCTTTCTTTGCCATAGAAAAATCCCCTCCAAGTAGTATTCTTTCCTTCATGGTAACATGAAGGTTTTTTTGAATGTCTACTTAAAGGGGACATTAACAATTTCAAAGCTTTTTTGTGTCTTTAATAGGTTGTTCTACATTTAAAGCAAAGGGTTTAGATTTTATTTGCTCTCATTTACTGTGTACTTAAATAAGAGTTCCCCATTGTCAGGGTCCCTTTCATTCATACATTCGAACCCAATACTTTCGTATAAGCGATAGGCCGTTTTATTTTCATCAATGATACTTAAATATATCACGTTTACCCCATATTCTTTTGAAACGATATCAATAAGTTTCTTCATCGCAGTTTTCCCATAGCCTTTGCCTTGATAGTTTTCATCGATCATTATTCTATCAATCCAAGTCTCTTTATTAGGACCAAAAGAACCGTACATAGCAAAGCCGATCATTTCTTCATCCAAATATATAGCTACTGGATGCCACTCTCGATGTGCATTCGCTTCATTTAAACATTCATCTACGGTTTCAATGAACTTTTCTTGTCCAGACTTTAATTTTATATTTCTAACGTTGAACTCATTCGTAACATCTATATCTTTAAAATGCAGTTTACTCATATATAAATTAATCCTCCAACACTTCAATCTTATATTTAAAATTTTCTTACGTATGTTGAAATCTTACCATAAGTATCACAAACCTTTGTGTTTTCTCATCTGACAAACCCATCTCTATTCAAATAGTACCATCATTTGCAGGTTGCTACCTTAAGTCTGCAAATATCTCTTAGCAGAAAAGCATCCCATTAAAACAATTGCGTTGACTTCATCCCATTCTCAGGGAATTTTCTATGGTGTTTTAAACAACTAGATTCGTAGGTAGTACAAATTCTCCAATTACCATATAATTTAAATATTCCGTATTTTTTAAGGAGTTGAGAATCATGCAATTACAAAATAATAAGATTGGCTGGCTTGAAGGGATTATTGAGGCCATTCATGATGGAATTCTGGTAATCGATCACGTTGGTGTGGTGCAATTAATAAATGAGGAGTATACACATATTACAGGTGTCAGTGCAGAACAGATAGTAGGAAAGCTATTACAAGAGGTACGACCAGGAGCACTTCTGCCCACTGTTTTAAAAGACGGCTTGGCACGAGAAGGTGTATTCCGAAAAGAAATGACAATGGAATATGTTGTGGATATGGCTCCCATTTGGGATCAAGGGAAAATCATTGGTGCCGTTTCTGTTTGTAAAAGTATTCCTGAAGTTTATCGATTAAATAAAGAGCTGAAAAAAAGTCGTAAACGAGTCACTATGCTTGAGAGAGCTGTTGGTAGAATTCATCAGGCAAAATACACCTTTGCAAATATTATCGGTAGTGATGTCCAATTAAAGCAGACGATAGAACAAGCCAAAAGAACCGCACAAACAGATATGAATATTTTATTATCCGGTGAATCTGGTACTGGCAAAGAGCTTTTCGCACAGGCCATCCATAATGAAAGTAAGAGACGTGTAGCACCCTTTGTTCCAGTTAATTGCGCTGCTATCCCAAGCTCCTTATTAGAAAGCGAGCTTTTTGGCTATGAGGAGGGAGCTTTTACTGACTCTAACCGCGACGGAAAGATTGGGCTCTTTGAGCTTGCCAATCACGGCACGCTGTTTCTCGATGAAATCGGTGATATGTCATTTGAGCTTCAGGCCAAGCTTTTGCGGGTCTTACAAGAGGGCTCTTTTAGAAAAATTGGTGGTCTCGAGGAACAAACGGTTGATGTTCGAGTAATTGCAGCAACGAATAAAGAATTGCAAAGCATGGTAGAAAAAGAACGATTCCGCGAAGACCTTTTTTATCGAATTAATACGGTTCATTTAACCATACCGCCTCTTAGGGAAAGAAGAAATGATATTACAGAAATCATCGCCTTTTTATTAAAAAATGAAGCACACATTACTTTTGATCCAGAAACCATTTTTATCCTTCAACACTACCATTGGCCAGGGAATATCAGAGAATTGAAGAATGCGATTCAATACGCCATTAGCATGTGTGATCATCAAGTCATTCGCCAGGAACATCTACCTGACACAATCAAGAAAGCGTTTAATGCAACGCAACAACAATCAATAACGCTCCAGCCGCTAGAAAAGATACTGAATGATACAGAGAGAACAGCCATACAAAGTGTACTTAATCAAACAGGGACGACAGTGAAAGGAAAAAAGAAAGCGGCACAAATCTTAGGTATATCACTTGCTTCCTTATATAACAAATTAACGAAATATCATATTTAAGCCTGCTTTCTAAGGAATTAGAAATTATAAACCCTTTTCTAATATTCTAGAAATTACACTATCACTGATATGAAGGGCTCTTTTAAACCTTCATGTTTCTAATTCTTTAGAAATGACAATCCATCATTTTAAAAAATCCCTTTCCTATCAAGGCTTATTTTTTGGCATAAATCATGCATAACGAAATGTAAGCGCTTAATACAGTTAAGGAGGTTTTTATTTGTTATCCATCATGGGGTTCTTAACCATCGCAATTTTTCTATATTTAATTTTATCAAAAAAGTGTCTGTGATTGTCGCTTTAATATTAGTCCCAGTTTTCTTTGGGCTTTTCACAACTGACTTGAACAGTCTCGGCGCGATGATTCTTGAAGGAGTTACTTCTGTGGCCCCAACAGGGATTATGCTTGCTTTTGCCATTCTTTTCTTTGGTCTCATGAGTAAAGCAGGTCTTTTCGATCCAATTATTTCTAGAATATTAAAACTTGTGAAAGGGGATCCGTTAAAAATAGTCATCGGTACAGCCATTATTGGAATGGTCACACATTTAGATGGCTCGGGTGCCTCTACATTCCTCATCACGATTCCTGCTTTACTTCCTTTATATGAACGTTTAGGAATGAGCCGACTTGTGCTCGCAGGTGTAGTGGCCCTTAGTGCTGGGACAATGAATATCGTTCCATGGGGCGGTCCAACTGCACGCGCATCAAGTGCACTTGGTATAGATACGGCAACATTATTCAATCCCCTGATTCCCGCTATGATCGCTGGGCTTATTTGGGTGCTATTTGTTAGTTATTACTTTGGTAAGAAGGAAAGGAATCGCATCGGTATTCAGAACTTTCAATATGATTTTAATCAGGAATTAAGCGCAGAGGAAAAAAAGGCAAGAAGACCTAAACTTCTTTGGCTCAACTTCCTTCTTACTATTTTAACCATTGTTGCATTAGTAAAGGTATGGCTCCCTCTACCCGTGATTTTTATGGTTGCCTTTGCTCTAGCTCTAATTCTAAATTATCCGAACCCTAAAGACCAACAAGAACGAATAACTGAACAAGCTACAGGCATGGTCACAGTGGTATCCATTATATTCGCTGCGGGTATCTTCACTGGTGTTCTCTCAGGCACAGGCATGATTGAAGCAATGGCAAATACACTTGTATCCATAATACCTGAAAGTACTGGTTCCTTTATGGGCCTCATTGTTGCCATTACAAGCATGCCCCTCAGTCTCGTATTTACACCAGACGCCTATTATTTCGGTATCCTACCCGTTCTAAGTGAAACAGCCGCCAACTACGGGGTAGCCGCTGAAAATATTGGTCGTGCAGCTATATTAGGGCAGATGACAACTGGATTTCCTCTCAGTCCATTAACGGCAGCTACCTTTTTGCTACTAGGATTAGCCAGAGTAGAGTTAGCTGATCATCAACGATTTATTTTCATCTGGGCTTTTGGCACAACCATTGTAATGACAATTGTTGCTCTTATTACTGGTGCAATTGCCATCTAATTTTATAGGAAAAGGAGTGTTCGACTTGCTTCGAATTGGATCAGGAGCAGGATTCGCGGGTGACCGTATTGATCCTGCCATCTCTTTAATAGAAAATGCACAACTTGACTACCTAGTACTGGAAGGATTAGCAGAACGAACCATTGCGCTATCTCAAAAACAGAAACAGAAGGATGCCAACAAAGGGTATAACGAATATCTCGAAGACAGAGTTCGCCCACTACTCCCTTCTCTTTTAAAAAATAAAGTCAAACTTATCACAAATATGGGGGCGGCTAATCCAATTGCCGCAGCAAAGACTATTTTACAAATGGCTCGAGATTTAAACCTTACATGTAAAGTTGCAGCGGTTTCAGGCGACGATGTCTTAAACGATTTAAACTTTCATCAGTTCGAAACAGAAGACGGAGAAAATTTAATGACATTTGAACCCATTGTTTCGGCTAATGCCTACCTTGGCATTGAAGCGATCTTACCTGCTTTAGAAGCAGATGTAGATGTGATTATTACAGGTAGAGTGGCTGACCCTTCGCTTTTTTTAGCGCCACTCATCCATCACTTTCAATGGAATCAAGATGACTTTGACTTGATGGGGCAAGGCACTTTAATTGGACATTTACTTGAATGTGCTGGACAAGTGACAGGTGGATATTTTGCTGATCCTGGCCTGAAAGAAGTAAATAACCTAGCAGATCTTGGATTCCCCTTCGCCATCGTAGCTGAAGATGGCAAGGCGATAATTACAAAACTCCCTAATAGTGGTGGTGTCGTCAATACTCAAACAGTAAAAGAGCAATTACTTTATGAGGTGCATGACCCAAGTCAGTACTATACCCCTGATTGTATTGCGAATTTTAGTACAGCACAAATGGAAGAAATAAAGCCAAACGAAGTGCTTGTTTGGGGAGCTACAGGTAAAAGAAAACCAGATACACTGAAAGTATCTATTGGTTACCATGCAGGTTATCTTGGAGAAGGTATGATTTCCTATGCCGGATCAACTGCCGTCAATCGCGCCAAACTGGCAGAATGGGTGATAAACGAGAGATTACGTGCCAATGTACCTCAATTACGAACAGACCTAATCGGCTTAACGGCTCTCCATCATACAACTTATACTCACACAACACCTTACGAAGTCACTGTGAGAGCAGCCGCTTTATGTAAAGAAGAGCAGACAGCCAAAATGATTGGACATGAAGTTGAAGCACTCTATACAAACGGACCTGCTGGAGGAGGCGGGGCACGGAAAAAAACAGAAGAAGTGATAGGAATCGTTTCTACCTTTATTGATCGCTCAGCAATAACAATTCATACTGAAATAATGGAGTGATAAGATGGCAACAGTTAAATTATTGCACATTGCACATAGTCGAACAGGGGATAAAGGGGATACATTGAACTTCTCCCTCATCCCCTATAACGAAAAAGATTACGCTTCTATCGCCGAACAGGTGACAAGTGAGAAAGTGAAAGACCATTTACAAGCAATCATCAAGGGCGAAGTAATCAGATATGACCTCCCCAACTTACATGCTTTTAATTTCGTTTGCACAAATGCCCTTCTCGGTGGTGTGACGACTTCCATCGCATGGGATGCTCACGGAAAAAGTATCAGTAGTGCCCTATTAGAAATGGAAATAAATATTTAAATGAAAGAGTTAGAAACGACTGTTTCTAACTCTTTTTTCGCATTAGAGATTACTCTGGTTTCTTTACAACAACCTTCCCGTTTTCATCTAACAACGGTGTAAGTCCACTTCCGCCTGTACTTGCCCATGTATGAACATAATGGACCCCGGTTTCACGATCAACGAGGATAGAAAGCAGCCCTGATGAGTAACTTTCTTTCAATATTTCTACAAAACGGGTCTCTCTTTTTTTAAACACATCAACACTCCTTACAAAAATTCATTATCATCGTATTTAGTAAGATGATTGACCATAATACAAAGCATACTGATAAAAGTATTTGTAATAGTAAGTGGAAGTATTTCATTTTAGGAGAACAAATTAATACCAGACATGATTAAAATTCCAATAACAAGTGCCTGTGCTATGATAGCAATGGTTGCCCATAAACTGACATAGCTTTTTCTTGCCCCTCCTGCTAATCCGATTGCTGCCGAAATATGAAATCCCCATAGAAGTCCTGCTAAAGAAACGCCAGGTACACCATACTTTTCAAAATATTTCTTTGCTTTCATCATGCGTTTACTTGGTTCTTTCTCCTTTTCCTTTCCTTTCATCAACTTTGACCTCAGCGCATTGATGACCCATATAAAAGCCATGACTGATACCCAGTTACCTAATATCGCTACTAAAATAACAGGGACTCCAGGAAATCCTAAAAGAAACCCAAATGGAATGGCACCGTATGATTCAAAAAACGGGATGAGCGATAAAACAAAAATACTCAGTAACTGTAGAAATAAATTATCTTCTAGTGCTGGCATTAAATTTAAATAGAATTCTTGTATGTCTTGCATATTTTCTCCCCTCTCATGTTTGCCTACTTTTAGTATGAAGGATAATCCCTTCTATATCAGCAACTTCTGCATGAAAGGAGGGAAATTCATTCCGAGTGGAGACGATTTATGCCTCAATGGAGACCTTTTTTTGCCTTCTCTTTATGAGAAAGAGCAAAGCAATGCCACCCCAAATGAATGGCACAATCATAAACTTCAATCCAGAGGTAAAGTCATCATTTTCAATCAGAGTAAGACCACGTTCGATGTGATAATTGGGAAAAAGAATGGTTAACTTATTCAGGATCGAAGAATAAACCAATCCTTCTATTAAGAAATAAACAATCATAATTGGCCATCCATATAAACTTACATCAATTGTATTTTTTGCATATTCAGCGATAGCAGTCCCAATTAAAAGCCACATACAAAAAAATGGGATGGTAAATATACTGGCCATCAGTATTTGCACTAAACTATAACCATAAATAATCATACCAATAGTGAACAAAAGATAAGACATACTATAGGTAACGATGGATTTAGCTAAGAAAATATTTATTCGCCTTATCTTCATCAAACGATATAATATGCCTGTCCCCTGCTCTTTTTCTTCAACCATTAAGTTCCCTTGTGTATACATTGTCACCAAAATACTAATAAAACTAAGTAGTGAGGTCATGCCTTTGAAAAAGGTAATCTGTTCATTTGAAAAGGTGATGGTCAAATTATTTAATACATAAATGAAAAAAATCATCGCGAAGGCAGTGAAAAAGAGTAATAATACTTGCCCATTAAAGCGCAAATCTTTTAGTTCCCTTATCATTAAGACCTTAATTTGCTGTACATTCATCCGAATCACCCCTTTTACCAGTTCAACAGTTCTTTTAACTCCCCATATCGTGATTTGGATAAAGGAACCGTCTTTTCATTTTCCAATGTTAGGCTATAACTATTCTTACTCCATACCACAACTTCCCTAACACGCTGCAAATTAACTAAGTAAGAGCGATGACAGCGAAAAAAACCGTAAATATGTAATCTCGTTTCAATGTCCTTCATTGAAACAGTTGATATAAACTCTTCATTATTCACATGGAGAATCGTTTGTCTATCTCTCGTTTCCACAAAATCAATCTCTAATGGATCAAATAGAATAAATTTATCGTCTGATTTAGCTGATATTTTCTCGAATCTTTGTTGGTATATCGTTTCGTCTTCTGTGTCACTAGCCTCTTTTTCCTCTACTTCTTCTTCGGCTTCCTCATTATATTCAAGCCGCTGTAGTCCTCTATCGGTCAAACGGAATACTTTTGTCCCTATACGAATGCTCTCTTCTAAAGAAGAGGTAAGAATAATAATGAAACTATCCTTTTTCAACAATTCATTAAGAATACGATTCAATACCTGCTTCGATTGGAGATCAATGTGATAAGTAGGTTCTTGAAAAATATAAATGGTCGTAGGTTGAATCAAACTGCGTGCAAATTGTAATCGTTTTTTCTCTGAGAATGTTAGTCCTTTGTTTTTCTTATTACGGACTTCATTTAATTCAGCAAGCGCTAAAATCCTCTCTATATCTACTCTTACACCATACAAGTCACACCAAAAACGAATCGTTTGCTCGGGGGTTAACCGTTTATATTCGCCCATATTCGTCCGGTAAAAGAATAAATCCTCCACCCCACGGAGAACACCGTCTGAGAGACGGATTTCATTTGTCATATAACTTCTATCTTCCTCCATTAAGGATAAAAATGCATGCATATATTCCATGTCTGCTTGAATCGCAACCACATCTTTTTTTTCAATGGTCAATTGTATAGAAGGCAAGACAACTGTATTGCCAACGACCTTCCCAAAACCTTCAAAAATGAATGACATATACACTCTTCTCCTTCTGAACCTATTTATTATGACGGATTTCTAGAAGTGGTACCTTCATAATGAACGAAAAAGAGGAAAAAGCAAACGAAAAGGGAGCAAATCTTGGTTAAACTCATTCTTTTATTATTTACGCCTCACCGAGTGGTCATTCATTTTATCCCGGTGTATAAAACATATACTTTATTGTGTTGAAGGAAATTATAAGGAATGAACTGTTTTTTCATCTTGATGAAAGCTGTGAGACATACTGGTCGTCTAAAGGGGCGTACGCGATCAGTTAGCCGAAATTTCATCATAATATGATTGGAGAAGTGGGGAAATTTTGACTCCTTCCGGTAAAGAATAAAAAAGGGGGTGCAGAAGATGGCTCATATTATAACGATCAAGTATAGATAATGGCATAGAGAAAAGGACATTTTGAGATACCATGTGGCAAGATCGATTTACTATCTCACCACATTTCTTTAAGGAAATAAACAATATTGAAAAATAACCGTTAATTGCTCCCAAGTCTCAGCTTCACGAACACTGACTCCCTATATATATCCAAATTAAAACCTGCTAGTGGCTATGGATTAGCAAGAGAAACATGGTTACTTTTCTAACAGCCTGCGCCGGGGAAATATTACGTAAGAAAATCCAATGATTAAGAATCATTTCATTATATTTTAAGAGGAATATTGCGATATGCGCGACTACCTCAATCACATTCCCCCTATTTAGTCGCGTCTTCCTCCTCTCTTCAACAAAATTCTACATTTCCAATCATTTTCCGGGAAATAAGATAAGCATTCGACTAGAAACAATTATTTTCCGTAAGGTAAGAAGCAAGAAATTAAATATATTTCACACATCATGTGCAAAAAAGGAAAAACGCCTTAGGGAATCAGGAGAAATATGGTAATTACAACTTTGATTACGACAAAAATAACCGTTGTTGTTCCGTTTCTTCTCTTCAGGCAAACCGACTAATCCCATACCTCTCAATCGGAATTGAGGTTTCCTTATCAATTATTAACTCCGTAATTAATGTGCCTATAAGCGGTGATAGGGTTACACCACTGTGGGTAGCTGCTACATATAGGTTCTCAATATTAGGCACGGCACCAATGATAGGAAATCCATCTTCCGGCATGGCACGTATGCCAGAGAAAGCACGAACAATTTTTGCTTTTTTAATGGCTGGCACATAACGGATGGCCATATTGGCTGTTTCTTGCATTACATTAAGTGTGGTGGAGCGATTAAACCCTTTATTTTCCATGGAATACCCCATCAAAACCTCACCATTATTTGCTTGTCTAAGACCGCTCACTGTATGATTCAGAAAAGGTTTAAGCGGTTCGGAAACTAAAATTTGTCCTCTTACTTGATTCATTGGAATATGAACATCAATCATTTTCCCCAACTCTCTGGACCATGTTCCCCCAGCTAGAATAAGCCTTTTACATCGATAAGTGTCCTTCGTTGTAGCTACGATAAACCCGCCATTGATTTTCTGAAGGCCATGAACAGGGTTATATGTTGAGTATTGCACTCCTTTTCTTTTAGCTGCTCTCATATACATATCTATGAGTCGAAAAGGATTTACATTTCCATCTATGGAGCTATAGGTGGCTCCTTCGACATCCGGATTCATGAATGGCTCTTTTTCCAATACCTCTTCTTTTGATAATACTTTAATATCTATGCCAATTTCTTTATATGCTTCTGCTAGTTTCATTGCCTTCACTCTATCCTTTTCATGAAAAAATGGTGATAGTCCGCCTGTTCGTTTATATTCGACATCACCAATTTTTTTCGATAGATAAGGATATAACTCAGCACTATAATAATTCAATTCTGCATACCATGAAGGTGTTTTATTATGCACCCATACCCATGCCTGAGTAGAGCCAGAAGTACCTGCTAAAGGGTATTTTCGATCAATGACTAATATACTTTCTTGGCTTCTTTCTGAAAGATGATAGGCAATCCCGCTACCCACGACTCCTCCACCTATCACAATTGTATCGAATTGAGTGTTCATCACTTCACCTTCCCATCTGTCAGCTCTATTTCATCAAGTACAGACTTGACTGTAGAAAACTGTTGGCTATCTGTCGCTAATGCCTCCAAACTGACAGGCGAAATGGGCATCCGAAAACGAGGTGGATAAATTTGTTCCATCGACAACCCTGTTTGCTTGTGTATCACTTCAGCTACTAATTTACTGCATATTTTTGACTGACATGCACCCATTCCACAACGGGTTATTCTTTTAATATCATCGAATGTTCTTCCGCCCTGAGTGATTACTTCTTCTATTTCTTCATAGCTTATTTCTTCACATCTGCAGACAATTACTGACTTATCCATTCAATCCCCTTCTTATCTTCAATTTTAATAATCTAAGAAATAAATTGATCTTTTAATTGTGGTGTGGAAAATTGTTTAATATGCTCTTTTCTTGCTGAAAATGTATCGCTCTCTTCTTCATTCTCTAACTTACTATATAGCGAATTCCTTACTACTTCAGTTTCTTCTGGCGGTAATGATTGAAGCGCTTCACACACGCTAGCAGCCGCTAACATTCCCGTTAGAATAAGAGCGGAATGATTACTGACTCCAGCTGCATTTCCTGTGACATATACATGATCCTTACTTGTTTGAAGTTGATGATTGTAAACAGGAAGCCAGCCCCCGAGTTCTGCTTGATATCTAAGAGCACAGTCCAATTGATACACGATATCTAATATAGGAGATTGTCCCCCATCTATTAGAACGATGTCAGGCTTTAAGGTGATCATCCCATGAGGAGTTTGTATGTCAATTTCTTCTAGCTTCCCATTGCCTCTAGCCTCAATAATTGAGCTATTTTCATACAACGGTATATTCATATCCCCGAAAGTGGAGTTTCCTAACTGTTTGTTTTGTTTTACTATAGCGACGATATTTACTTCTACACTAAGCAGAAGTTCACAAACATCGCTGGCAAAGGAGTTATCACCATAAATCACTGCTGAAGATCCTGGTTTTACTCGATCCCGATTCACTACACTTTGTGCTGCTCCTATCGTCATCACACCTGGTAAGGTCCATTTAGGAAAAGGTATCGCATTTTCAGCTGCCCCTGTTGCGATGATGATTTTTTCAGCAAATACCGGGAAAACATCTTTATCATTTGTCACACCAATCTGTCCATCTTCATATACACCAATGACACGATGACCTAACAACCACTCCACTGCCAGTCCTTCTAACCGTTCCACTAAAAATTGAGCAAGCTCAAAACCTCTCATGTTTGGGAATATATCGGGTAAAGCTAATATTTGGCTTTGTTGCCATAATTGCCCGCCTGCTTGTTGATGTTCATCGATGATTAGAACACATAGACCTGTCTTGGCTACTTCATAGGCTGCCGTTAAACCGGCGGGACCAGCTCCAATAATTAATACGTCAGCCTTCATCAATATCTCTCCTTAATTCGGGGTCTTCTAGCCCTTCACTTATTTTCATCCCATCTCTTACTTTCCTCATACAGGTTTTCACGTGATCTTCTCCGTCCACAGTCATATAACAACTACAACATCTACCCTTTGAACAAAACATTCCCCTTGCTTGAACGAGCTTCCTACTTTGCCCTAGCTTCTTCACATTATTGGCCATTAATGCACCAGCAATCGATTGGTTATCATAGGCTTCAAGAGGTTGCTCATTCAAATAAATAGTAATGGGTTTGTTCAATTGCTCACCTAATATTGGATGCTCTTTTATATGCACGACTTTCACCTCTCTAATTTTTAGAAGAGAATATTTTCCCTACTCCCATCACCCGCTCAATTATAATCATTAGAACGACCGTCATAATGATCATGATGCTAGACACCGAGGCGATAATGGGATCATATTGATATTGCATATACGTATAGATTCGTACCGGTAATGTCACTACATCCGTACTTACGATAAAGAGGGCTACGGTTAAGTCGTCAAACGATGTAATGAATGCAAAGATGGCTCCCGCAATAACCCCGGACTTAATCACCGGTAAAGTGATTTCAAAAAACACTCGAATAGAACTGGCGCCTAGATTCATTGCAGCCTGTTCAATCACTCGGTCAAACCCTACTAAACTAGCAACAACTAATCTCATTACAAATGGAACAGTTAATATAATATGTCCAAGGATTAATGACAGTGGGCTTGTTGCTAGTCCAATCCATGAGTAAAATTGTAATAGCGCCACACCAAAGACAACTGAAGGTATAAGTAAGGGTGAACCAATTAATTGTACAATCGCATTTTTCCCCTTAAACTCCCTTCGAACAACTGCTAAAGCAGACATGGTACCAATGATTGTTGCAATGATTGCTGTGCCAAAAGCTACACTGATACTTAAGATGAAGGAATCGATAAATTCCGGATGTTCGATTAACTCTATATACCATCTCAAAGTAACGCCTTCAGGTGGAAAAACGATATATTCTGTCGTGGTTAAAGATGATAATAAAACGACGACAATGGGTGCCAATAAGAATAAATACACTATTAAACAAGAAAGACTTAGTAATATGCTCGGTAACTTTTTCTTCATTGGATCGCCACCCCTTTTTCCGATTTGCTAAGGACTTTACTGTATATAAGGATGGTGATGGTAGCAACTAAGATCAATAAGAAGCCAATCGCTCCACCATAAGGCCAGTTCATCATAACAGCCACCTGTTCATAAGTAATATAGGACATCACTTTCACTTGTGGTCCCCCTAGAATAGATGGAGTAACGAAGGAACTAACGCTTAAACTAAAGACCATTACCGAGCCTGCGAAAATGCCGGGTAAAGTTAATGGCAATACAATCGACACAAACGTTCTCAAGTTACTTGCCCCTAAGTTTTTTGAAGCGCGAATAATAGAAGGATCAATTCTCTCTAAAGCCCCCATAATACTTAACACCATATAAGGAAACAGCACATGTACCATTCCGACAATTACACTAAATTCACTATAAAGTAAGGGAGCCGGTTCATTAATCAATCCCGTTGTCATTAGGGTTTGATTAATCACCCCATTATTCGATAGTAAGATGACCCAACCATAACAACGAATAACCATACTAATTAACAAAGGAGACAGAACCAGCAATGTTAAATAATTTTTCATCCGAGGCTTGGCCTTCGTTATTTGGTAGGCAACAGGATAAGAAATAATAATTGTAATGATTGTCGTAATAAAACCAATTTTTATTGTTCGCCAAAGCACACTTATATAAAAAGGATCAGACAAAAATTGAATATAATTCGCTAGCGTCCACTGATTGCCAATCCCAGTACCAGCATCAAACGTTTTAAAGCTAGTAACAAATAAAAAGAACAAGGGGAGCAAGAAAAAGAAAAGAAAGATAGCTAGTGTAGGAATGAGCAATAACCATGTATCTCTCCGTTTTTTAAAGTTCTTTTTCTTTTGCATAAGGAAGATTTCATTATCTACGCGTGTATTTAACTCCATTTCCTCACCTCACATTCCTAGAAGGCAGGATATCCTCTGCTTGCCAGAAGGTTTGCACTTTACTGCCTTCTATAATTGAGTGTGGATTTAAAGCTGTATTCGGAATGTCTGCAATTAAATCTTTATCTTCTACTTTAAGGAAATACCTTGTTTTAGCACCTAAGAACATTTTCTTCATTACGATCGATTGAAATCCCTCTCCCTCATGTTTTTGAGTAATGACAATTTTTTCTGGTCGAACAAAAAAATCAAGTTTCTCATTCGTTCGGAGTTGGAAAGGAAGTAACTGTTCATCTCCATAGAAATTAACTCTACTTTCATTCCCATTCTCCCCGCCTACTACTACGCCTTGTATTTTATTAACTTCTCCAATAAATTGAGAGACAAAGTCCGTTTTAGGTTGATTATAGATGGTTATTGGATCATCGACTTGTTCAATTCGCCCTTCATACATCACGGCAATCCGATCAGATATGGCTAAGGCCTCTTCTTGGTCATGTGTAACAAAAATAGTCGTGATACCTACTTGCTTTTGAATATCCACTATCTCTTCACGCATTTCTTGTCTTAGCTTCGCATCCAGATTACTTAAAGGTTCATCAAGCAACAAAACTTTTGGCTTGATTACTAATGCGCGCGCTAATGATACCCGTTGCTGTTGCCCACCTGATAATTCCTTTGGATACCTTTTCTCATAGCCAGCTAACCGAACCATGTCTAATGCTTCTAACACTCTTTTTTTTGCTTCTACCTTTGATACTTTTCTCAATTTGAGCCCATATGCAATATTGTCAAACACAGTCATATGTGGGAATAACGCATAATTCTGAAATACCATCCCCATTTCTCTTTTGTTAGCAGGAAGCAGATGAACGGCTTGTCCATCTACCTCTATTCGTCCTCCATCGACATCCAGAAAGCCAGCAATCATATTTAATGTCGTTGTTTTCCCACATCCAGATGGACCAAGAAAAGAAATTAACTCCCCCTTACTAATTTCTAAGGTTAGATCCTTCACTACTTCTGTACGATTGAATGTTTTCACTAAATTGTTTATCCGCAAGTAACCCATAATTGATTCACCTCCTTAATGTGATACTTCAATTTCCTTATTCGCACGCTCTGTCCATTCAGCACGCTTACTATTCACTACTTCCCAATCAACTTTAATGAGCTTAGCAATCTCTTCTTCGCCGTACACGACTTTACTTGCTACCTCTTCATCTAACTCAACTTCTTTATTAGCTGGGCCATCGAATAACTCAGCTGCAAATAATTGCTGCGCATCCTCATCTAAAACGAAATTAACAAACTTCTGTGCTAACTCTTGATTTGGGGCATCTTTCACAACACTAACAGTTGCCATTAAGGCTGGCGCCCCTTCTTCCGGGGTAACATATTCAATTGGAAAACCCGAATCTTGTAATGTTAGGACACGACTACTCCCCCAGGCACTTGCTACCGCTTGCCCTTGTAAGAAGTAATTAGAAACATCGGCTGTTTTGTCAAAAGTAATAGTGTTTTGCGCGATTTCTTTCATCTTCTCAAAACCTGGCTCCATGTCTTCTATACTTCCGCCATTGGCAAGTGAAGCCATTAATAATGTGTGAACGCCATAAGTATTCGCAATTGAAGGCAATACTAACTTGCCTTTATACTTAGGATCAGCTAAATCATTCCATGAAGTTGGGGGTTCCCAGCCATTTTCATCAAAATACTTTTTGTTATATGCAAGACCTGTAGTAATAAATCCAAACCCAACCCCAATATTATCTTTGTCCTTAGCAATATCATATAAATGAGCTAAATTCGTAACGATCTCTTCATCTAAAGGAGCTAATAACCCGAATGATTTTGCTTGTGCCTGTGGTCCATCATCAAGAAAAACAACATCAATTTGTGGATTATCCTTTTGTGCCTGAATTTTGGATAGCGTATCAACAGAGCTACCTGTAATGTAAGTCACTTTCACATTATTTTCCTTTTCAAATTTAGGAATCAACACTTCCTTCATCTTTTGTTCATAGCTACCACCATATGCAGCTAATACAAGTGTCTGTTGTTTCTCCTCACCACTTGACTCAGTCGAACCACCACATCCTGCAACCAAAAGTAACAGTCCAACGATTACGATAACCATCCATTTCTTCATCACTTCCATACCCCCATCATTAGATTGACTTCATTTATAATTAGATTGCCTAATTACCTATAATAGATTTTTAATTTTAAATATTCAGTAATTTAATAATAAAAATATAATAATATGATATTATAACTTTTATAGGGTAAAGGAGAAGAAACAAGCAAACGTCTCTCTCCATTAATTAAAATCAACTTCTGTAAAATAAGTTTCTTTGTCCGGTCTCACATAAAACATTGAGTATTCCACGATTTCCTTTTCCTTAGAGTATGTAAATCGTTCCCACTCAAATACGGCTGTATTCTCAGAAATACCTAATACCTCTGCTTGTTTACCTGTAGCTATATAAGGCTTTATAAAAAGCTTAGCTTTTCCTAAATTGATATGAAACTTATGGCGTAGCATGTTGTAAATTAAATCATTATTAATATCTTCACTTGTTATTCCATGACAATGAACATATGGTAAATATGTATATTCCAGCGATATCGGTTCACCATCAACAAGCTTTAAACGTTCAATTCTTACCACCTGATCGCCATGGTTCAACTTCATCTTCTCAACCATTTCACTAGAAGCAATCTCTATAGCAAAGTGTAACAATTCATGGGGGTGCGATTCCGATTGGTCAGTTGTTAACGAGATTAATTGATTAATATCTTGTTCTTTTCTTTTTCCTAAAACAAATGTCCCTTTCCCTCGTTGTCTCATCAAAAAGCCTTTATTGACCAGCTCAATAATTGCCCTCTTTACTGTTATCGTACTAATATTAAATAATGTAGCCAACTCCTGTTCAGTGGGCAATTGAAAACCCTCATCCCACTGACCTGAACTTATTTTATACTCCAACACCTGCTCCACTTGGCGATATAATGGGAGATGTGAATCTTTATTAATTTCCATATATGTATACTCCTCAGATTATAATATTATAACTTTATAAATCATAAGTTTAAGCTGACTTGTTTTATTTGTCAATGTTTTCTGATAATTTATCCTTACAAAATCTCCCTTCACCATGCTAGCTATCTAGGCATACACTATGCTGAAGAAAAATGGAATGGAGAGATTAGGTATGTATCCATATAATTATTATCATGTGTATAGAACACAACCCACTCTTTGGTCACCAGGTGAAGCCACTCAGAATCTTAATCAATTTCAAAATCAATATATTCGAGTGCACATCACCGGGCTTGGATGGGTTGTTGCTCAATTATTAGGTTTTGATGCAGCTACAGGAGTGGTGACGTTAAATGTCTATCGCCCTGGTAGTCATGTGCCAGAATTTATGAGGATTAATCGCGCAGAACTAACTGGGTTAACACCACTTGGATTTACCCCACCACCTGAAGTTACTGGTGGTGCAGGCGGCGGTGGCGGAACACCTGGAGGACCAACCGGACAACCGGGAGGCGGTGCACCTGGCGGCGGTGGCGGGATGCCTAATCCAGGCGGCGGAACACCTGGTGGAAAACCACCTTGGTGTGCATATATGCCGTGGCACCCTTATTGTCAATAAGATACAACATGCGACCATCCCTTTAACATTAAGGGCTGGTCGTGTTTTTTACTTGCCTGCCATTTTTCTCTCCTTTTGGGACCTTATTTTCTTTTTGAAGAATCCGTTACTCAGAATATAAAGTGGTTTTCGCTATTACCACCCCGTTTTTAAACTTCTATCCACGAATAACGCATCCTTTGTATAAAATAAATGCTCAAAAGAATACCATCCAAGGAAAATATATGATTTGTATGACTATAATAGAAAATTTTTTTATTTGGCGAAGCACAATTGGGTGATTTCATCATAAATTATGAAGACACTATACGGAGATTTGCATGAGGAGGCACAGTATGTATTTTTATTACGGTCCATTCGGGCCACAACCTTATTATCAACCTCAGAGCTATACCCATAACGTTCGCGGCTTACCGGGAGGATTTCCTGGCGCTGGCGGCTTTATAGGAGGAGATGGGCCCCCATCAGGAGGTGCACCAAACTTAGATGATTTCATGCCTGGCCAAGGCTCACCAAATAACGGCGGCGGTATGCCAAACTTAGGGGACTTTATGCCCGGACAAAATAATGGTGGTAGTATACCCAATCCAGCTGATTTCCTACCAGGACAAAATGGAAATGGAAGCGGCATGCCAAACTTACAAGAATTATTACCAGGACAAAACGGATCCAACAGTAATGGTGGAGGTTTACCAAACTTACAAGACATCCTCCCTGGACAGGGAGGGTCTGGATCAAATGGCGGTATGCCAAGCTTAGAGGATCTAACCGAACTTATCCCGCAACCGAACGAGTCAAACGGACAAAACGGGCAATCAGAAGGCAGTAGTGGGACAAATGGCAACGGACAATCAGGTGAAAACGCTGGTGAGGAAGGATCAACAGCACCTGCCTTACCCGCACCACCATCACACTATACCGTCAACAAATATCACTCTCTACTAAAAAATCCACAAACCGCCAAAAACATTCTACAAAGCAAAGGTTCCGCCTGTGTAAACAAATGGAGCATCATCCAACTAACGGATGGGCAAATCCTATTAATGCATATTACAGGGCACGACGCAAACGGGCAAACACAAGGCATATTTTGGCCATCTGGCCGGTATGGTGCATTTGGAAGTAGTGATATTTCAGGGTATAGTTGCAGAGAATGAGTGAATAAAGGTCGCCTCGGGATGGCGGCCTTTTTGTTTATCTATTATCCACTTTTTGTTTTATTTTGTACGAAAGAAGTTTCGCCTACAACTTCTTTTTTGAAGCTATTATTTACCAGATAAATGCCTAATAAAATAAATGAACCCCCAACTAAAAGTGAAAAAGAAATAGGTTCATCAAGCAAGACGTATCCAGTCAAAACACCAAAGAATGGTGCTAAAAATAAATAGGAACTCGTCCTCCCTGGATTGCCTTTTTGTAAAAGGAAATACCAAACCGCAAATTGCACAATAGAGGACATGATACTTAGCCATACCAAAATAAGCACTGAATGCTTCGTCACATGAAAGTATGGTTCTTCAAATACGCTACTAAAAAATAGGAGAATGCCGCCACCAAACAACATCTGATAAGCAGAAAGCACCCACGTATCGAAACGCCCACTCCAGCGATTAACTAATAAAGTAGAAATAGCCCAAAAAACAGCAGAAAAAGCGCCAAACACTAGACCAACCCTAAAATCATTAATGCCCCCTAATGTAATTCCTACGCCTACGAAACCTAAGACAACACCACTCCACTGATACCATTTATAACGGTGACCCAATAAAATAGTGCCAAAAACAATGACTAATAGCGGATTCATAAAAGTTAAAATAGAAGATTCACTTGCTGTTATCGTTCTTAAACTGATAAATATGCATCCCATGACCCCAGCTGTTTGAAAAGAACCTATTAATAGCACTCTCCCCCAATTTTTCATGCTACGAGGGTGCTCTCTCTTCTGTATCAACACAATCACCATCATGATTAAACCAGCTAGAAAAAAGCGTAAACCTGCCAATAACAAAGGGGATGAGTAACCTAACCCTATTTTCCCTATCGCAAAAGATGAACCCATTAGTGCTGTAGTCAACATAATTAAAGTAAAAAAGTTGAATTTCTTCATGTATATTATCCTCCCAAACAATACCCCCACCTACCTTGTAAATAGGTTTTCTTCGTATTATTATAAAACCTATATCATACGATACTTATCGAAGTATGGAATACAGAGGTGTGAAAAAATGAGTATACATCCGAATATTACGGCACTAACAGCCCTACTTGCTGAAAAATCTAGAGCCACGATACTGGCAGCTTTAATGGATGGAAAATTCCATACAGCAAGCGAACTAGCCTATATGGCCACCATTAAACCCCAGACAGCCAGCTTTCATCTTGCCAAACTAGTAGAAAACAATCTCGTGATCAGTGAAAAAAATGGCCGATTTCGCTATTTCCGCTTAGCAAACGAGGAAGTGGCCAACACACTAGAAATATTTATGTCCATCTCCCCTCCACCTGAAGTTCGCTCTTTAAAACAATCAAGCCAACTAAAAAGATTAGAAAACGCCCGAACTTGTTACGACCATTTAGCTGGACGTCTGAGTGTGACATTAACCAATATCATGCAAGAAGAAGGATATATTGAGAAAT
This sequence comes from Cytobacillus kochii, assembly GCF_044790165.1. Lineage (NCBI taxonomy): Bacteria > Bacillati > Bacillota > Bacilli > Caryophanales > Bacillaceae > Cytobacillus > Cytobacillus kochii. Next base: position 4,180,743 of record NZ_CP085254.1, read on the forward strand.
CCAATAAGAGGTTTATCATAACAACAAAAGGCGAGCACTTTTTCAAAGAATTAGGAATAGATTTAATTGCTCTATCTAGAAAACGCCGCTCCTTCTGCCATGCTTGTCTGGACTGGAGTGAACGTACACACCATTTAGGCGGCGCTTTAGGGAATGGTCTATTTGAAAGATATATCGAATTGGGGTGGTTAGAATCTAGAGAAAACTCGAGGGAAATTGTTATAACTACCGAGGGGAAATCTGGATTTAAAGAATTTTTTGGACTATCCATATGACTTCTTTTCAAGTACTATTTCTCATATTATGTTCTAAATAGCCAATAACCTCTAAACAAATTCCGACATCATTAATCATTTCTCGGGAAATAAGGAAAAAATTTGTCAAACACAGCTCCCATTTTTATAACTAATAACTATTACAACTAAGCGCAGCTTCAGCAACAAAAAAAGTGTTAGTTGTAAAGGAAATTACGGTAAACATCTAAACATCACAATACCAGTTGCGGAGAATAAAGTGAAAGAGGCTGCTGGTTGGCAGCCTTTTGTAAAATATTCTTGAACATTCCTTTCCTACTACACTATCAAGGTAAGAAAGACAAAATCTCCTATGGTTTGTTGGCTCTGCTAATAGGCTTATTATCCATAAACCTCACATATATAACTTTTCCTCCTCCTTCTTCCCTTCACTCTTCATCGTTAATGAGTGTTCTTTTCGTATATATATATCAATAATGCCGAACAATACTGCTATCGCCGCTAACTTAATGCACCAATTCATCACTATACCAGCAAAAATGGCTATTAATTCTCCTTGATTCCCACCCATAACGATAGCTATTAGAAAAAGGATTGCCACAATGAACCCCAAAGTTAATGTAATCAATGCAATCATTCCATATATCTTTTTAAATAGACTCATATCATCACCCCTATAACCCTAAAATTGGTAGTATGCCAGTTAGTAAGATCATACACAATATTAAATGAAGAATAACCCATATTACTGAGAGTTTGACCGTTTTTGTAAAATCAGAATTTGCTATCCCCATCGCCACGTACATGCCTAATGCGAGTGGAGGGGTCATTCCCTCTAGCGCACCTGTCATAGCTGGTAATAAAGCTGCAAATAGAATAGGGTCGCCCCCAAGTGCACTGGCGGCAGCAATTACTGCACCACCAAGAATAGCTACTTGCGCAGTTCCAGGTAATACCATACCAAGAGCCATAAAGAAAATTGGAATAATAATAATAAGGAGCGTTATGCTTAAACCTAATGAAACAAACCATTCTTCGATTGCTTTTTCTGCACCAATTCCAGAGAAAGCCTGTGAAGTGGCATAAGCAAAATAAATGGTAACCGCAATAGGTACTACTTGTTGAAGTGAGCCTGAAAAAGTTGACAACATTTTTGATAGAAACTCTTTTCTTTTAGCAAACGACTTTCTACCGATAAAAACAGCATAAGCTCCAGCTAAACCAGGGGTAAACATTAATACCGAACTAGAATAGGCCCCACTACCACTTTCCCCAATTCTACCTAATAACCAATCTTTTGCCTGTGCATCTAAGAATAGAGGGAGGAATATGATGATTGGAATGAATAAAGTAGCCCAACCCGACTTCAAACTTTTTTTGAAAGAAGGAATTTCTGTAGCAGGAATCGGCTGTACTTTATAAACGCGACAAAGCACATACAACGTTAACCATCTTTGGACAAAGAACCAAACACCTATACTGTATGCTGCCACCATCCATCCACTTAATGTGATACTACCAGGTGAGACTTTTTCAAGCACACCATATGTCAAAACAATAATTCCAGCTGGAGGGATAATATTACCTAACATACTTGCTGACATCTCTGTTGTTGCTGCAAAATGCGGAGGAAACCCTGTCCTTTTCATCATCGGAATCGTAAATACACCGGTTGTTGCAACATTACCTGGACCTGTCCCCGACAATGATGCCATAAATGTACTCCCTAATAAGGCAACATAGCCTGCTCCTCCTCTAAATCTTCCAACTAAGGAAATCATAATCTGCACAATTCTATTAACAACATTTGTTGCATCGAAAAGTACAGCAATGACCATAAAAGCAAAGATCACATAAAATAAACTACTTGTGGAAGGATACAATAAATACTCTAAAAACTTATTCCACTGTCCTGTAATCGCAATGATAAAAACAAAGGTAAGAGCCATTATTTCATACATAGGTCGCTTAAAAACCACAAAAAATACAGCTACAAAGACTAATAATGCTAATAGTATCCATAAAGCAGCAGGCATTAACATCCCTCTTTCCCCAATTTGTCATAAGTGGTTATATCAATTTATTTGATATTATAGCAGGTATTTTTATTTTTTCAATAAGTATTCAGAAGTTTCTAAATCTTATTAAAATATGGTAGTTATTTCCCTTTAGATGTTATAATCACATAAACTAAGTTGGATCAGGAAGGTGTTAAAAATGCTTAATCGTCATAGTTCTACACCACTCTACGAACAAGTTGCACAGCTTATTCAAGAAAAAGTAAATGAAGAAACTTGGCAGGCCGGTAAAAAACTCCCTTCCGAAAGGGAACTTTGCGATCTTTTTGCTGTAAGCCGCATTACCATTCGTCAAGCTATTAAACAATTAGAAGACCAAGGTATTCTTTATAGAACACATGGAGTGGGCACTTTTATTTCACGAAAAACCAAGTTACAACAACCTTTAGAGCAAATCAATAGTTTTCAACAAATGTTAGAACAACAAGGGGTCATTGCTTCAACCAAAATATTAGCAAACAAACAAGTACTCAGTTCTGTCCAAATGGCTAAAATACTTAATCTTCAACCGACCGATTATGTAAGTAATCTTCAGCTCATCGGATACGGTGATGAACAACCAATGGTCTATTATAATAGTTATTTTTCTATACCTGTCGGGCAATCCATCATGCCAAATGCACAAGCAATGGAAACACAAGGTAAACCTTTTTCAACATTGGATCTCTACCCTTTAACAAATACATATCAGCCAACTCACTTAGAACAAACATTTGAAGCACATACAGCAAATAAGGAACTTGCATCTACAATGCAAATTGAAGAAGGTTGGCCCATTTTCCAAGTAACTTCTATCATGTATAAAGATGCTTATCCTTTAGAATATAGGGAAGCCTTCTATCGTGGTGACCAATATCGCTTTTTTATAAAAAGAAAACTGTGAAACCTGCCTAGCCAACTTTTTTGTTGGCTTTTTTTATTTGTTAATTAAATTCTGAATTGACAAATAATTTTATCAGTGTATTATATTGTATTAAGTGGTTATAACAACTTAGCACAAGGAGGAATCTTTATGACAAAAGAACAATTAAGAATCGTTAGTCCGAATGGACATTTAGGATTTGCCCCAACAAAAGAGGAGAGCTTTCGTATTGCAGCTGCTACAAAACCTGATTATTATTGTTGCGATTCAGGAAGCGACGATATTGGAGCTGCCGCTTTAGGTGCAGACCGATCAGTAAGTATGTACCAATGGCAAAAGCATGATCTTGAACTAATGTTGCTCGCCTCACGTGAACAAAATGTACCAATGATTGTCGGTTCTGCGGGTGATTGCGGCACGAAAAGCAGAGTAGATTTATATGTAGAGATTATAAAGGATTTAGCTAAGGAACATCAACTCCCACCTTTCAAGATTGCCTATTTCTACTCTGATGTGGACACTGTATATCTAGCCGATAGAATCAAAGAAGGTACTAGAATAGAAGGTTTAGATAATCGAGAGGATTTAACAAAAGTAGATGTTGAAAAGACAACTAGGGCGGTAGCGGTAGCAGGCATCCACCCTTATATAAAAGCTTTAGAAATGGGGGCAGATGTTATTATTGGTGGCCGCTCAAGCGATTGCGCTGTTTTCGCAGCCCCAGCTATTTTTGAAGGATTTCCAGAGGAACATGCCTATTATTTAGGTAAAGTTCTCGAATGTGCCTCATTTTGTGCAGAACCTTACGGGGCTAAAGAAAGTGTAATTGGTACGATTACACATAATGATGTAAAGGTCACTGCAATGGCACCACATCAAAAATGTACCATTGCTAGCGTTGCGGGCCATGCAATGTATGAGAGGTCAAATCCTTATTTTGAATACTTTGCCGGGGGTATGCTTGACATGACCCATTGCAAGTACGAACAATACGATGAAAAGACAACAAGAATTACAGGGCAAAAATATATACCTATTCAGGGAGACACAAAAATAAAAATAGAAGGCTCTGGTAAAGTCGGCGAAAAATATATTGGCATCGCAGGAGTTCGTGACCCCTATACCATTCAACATATTGATAAAGTCATACAGTTAAGCAAAGAACAAGTAAAAGAAGAATTCCCAACTACAAACTATCATCTGAACTACCGTATATTCGGCAAAAATGGGGTGATGGGTGAAATGGAACCTATTCGAGATATTCAATCACACGAACTCGGCATTGTAGTCGAAGGGATCGCAGACACAAAAGAACTAGCCGAAGCGATTACACTCATGGGCACAAGACAAATCTTCTACGCACGCTTACCAGAAGTAAAGGGAACGGCTGGTACAGCTGCATTTATTGTAGACGAGGTCCTTCCTTCCACCGCTTCTTATTCGTGGACCATTAATCATACTTTACCAGTTAAAGACCCTATGTCCCTTTTCAAACTAAACATTGAAACAATACAAGAAACCATTAAAGTTTAATGAGGAGTGAGAATAGCATGAACACAATACCCTTAGGCGAATTAGCCAAGACCATTCGAAGTAAAAACGCAGGAACCGACCGCATCACATTTGACATTATTTTTCGAGAACAAGAAAACTATGATTTAGTCAAAAAAAGCGGTGTCATAAACAAAGAAAGCATTGCCGCACTCTTCCATATCAACAAAGATCGCATCACTGATTTAGTAGAGTTTGACCCTGCCTACGCCATTAAATTTACAATCAGCAGAACCGCCCCGAGTGGTAGTCCAGGTGAAGGAGATATATTTGGGTGTCAGCAGTATCCTCCTTTGTTGGGGGTAGAGGTGCCGGTGTAAAACTCTTATCTAAACCTTATCAAAAAGGGAGGAGAAATCCTCCTGTTTCTAAGCACCTATCCACTCTGTAATGAGGTATCATACATACTTTTAATAATAAAATTTGCTACTATACCGGTACAGAATATTAAGAGAATGAAAGTAACGATTATTCTCCTAGATTAGATTCAGCATAACTGTTCAAAGATATAACCCTTTTTAAACAATTTTTTCATCAAGAGAAGTTACTTTCTTTGATAAATTATTTTAACCAAGATAAGTAAACCCTCCTCTCATCCTAGTTCTAAAAGTTGGTTATATTATCCTCTTTTTAAATTCCCTTATACTATATCTAAGAAAGCTACATTATCAGATATCCAATGACCTTTTCTTAATATCTCCATTATTCAAAAAAAATACCAAAACCATCATTATTAGTTTTAAAATGTTTGATATCAACATACCAATACAAAAGCCTAATAATCCATACAAATTATAAAATATAAATACTGCTAAAACGGTAATTATTAAATTTGCCCCGCTAATTCCTAATTGCCAATTAATATTCTTAAACCTTAATATAATTGGATTAATTACAGAACTTATTAAACCAACTACAGTAGTTGCAGCTGTAATATATATTAATCGCATCGATTCAGATGCCCACTGCGGATATAGTAAATTTAACATTGGTTCACTGATTACCACAATAATAAAATAACTTACGATGCCTATACCTGTCATTACACTTATAAGTAAGGCAAAGTGTTTTATTTTAAATCCTTGCATTTTAGCAAGATAACTTAACATTACGCTAGTTACAGGTGTTATTAGCCTTGTAATTAATTTACTGAGAACAGTCGCAGTATAATAAACAGATACAGCAGCAGGACCGAGTAATGGAAATAATATAAGCTTATCAGCATATGAAAGAACAGTTTTCATAAAAGTCGATAAAAACAAAATCACAGCTTTGTATGAAGTCTTTTTAAATAAGATCGTAGTAGTAAAGCCTTCCTTTAACAGGTTTGATTTCAAAATAATATATAAAAGACTAAAAAGAGCTCCTACAATATAAATAAATTGCCAGTACTCATATATATAGAAAAGAAGCAAACCAAATAAATAACCTATACCTAAAATAATATTATTTACCAAAATTCCTTTATAATTTAGAGTTAATCTAAAACTTACTATGAGGTATTCCCTAACTAAATTCAAACAAGAAATTCCCCAAATTAGTACTATATTTATAAAAGAAGAGTGTGCCTCATAATATATTGTTCCAAAAATAACTAAAATTGAATTTATAATAATGCTATTAACTAGTAAAATATTAAAATCACCGCTGAGTCTATTCTTTTGATAGTCCTCATTTACGAGTAATCTTACATTATTTAGCACATTACCAAGTGGATGGCTTAGTAGAGTTGTTAAACTGACCAGTGTTACCATTAAACCATACTTAGTATCTCCTAATATTGTTCCTATAATAGGCAATATTATTAATTGAAGAATTATTAATGGTAGTGAAGTTGCAATTATATTCAGTATAGAATCATAAATTATCTTTTTTTTCATAGAGGGATACTCCTTAAAATATACACAATTGTTAAATTAATTTCATTTAACAATGATCATAAAATACTGTATAATACCAACCAATAGACTTTAACCCCCCCTAAATTATTCCTTTTGGATCCCTTTACCATTCTTTTGGAAAAATAGAAAGGAGAAGATAAAAAAGAACATTAAACCATGTGTTATTAATAAAGTTTCAAAGAATGAGGTATTAATAATATAAATATAAACGAATATTATCCCAAAATAACTATTTGTGAAATTCAACTTCCTAAGGAAAATTAAAATCATCATAAAAATTAAAGAGAATATTATCACACCAAGTATTCCAAAGCTAATAAACCCTTCTACGAATATACCAGTATTAGCATTTAGCCCCTCTCTACCCATTACATATTCACCAATATAACGACTAATAGACATATTATTATGAGTTCCAGTTAAAATAGAGTAAATATCTGAATGAGTGTAATAGGTATAATTACCATTAAAGTATTTATAGTATATGTCAAATAGACTCGCAGGCGAAATAAATAATCTCCTAATATAATCATTAATTATAGTGGAATTAAAAATATAGAAAGACACAAAACCTACAACATTAATCCAAAGAATTAAATGAAGGAATCTTCTTTCCTTCGCTTGATAGGTTCCTTTAATAAAGAAAGCTGCGCAAAGTATACCAAAAAAAATACTTTTAACTGCACCATTAAGTAAAAACATTGAAATCAAACAAAGTAAAGAAATAGTGATTAATAACTTTCGCTTTTTTATAATCCCATACACGAATAAAAATGGTAGTACTACTCTAGATAAAGGTGAGAATAGATAACCTAATATCCCTCTATCATATTGGCGCATTTCTTCCCGCGTCGAATATATGTCAATTAATAATAGATTACTTAGATTGACCGTACTTATATATCTAAAAAAGGGAACTACAGTAATTATTATCAATGCAACTATAAAAATCCTAGTGATTTTATCATTTAAATCGATTACCGTTCTTTTAATAGTTCGATTGCCATCAATCTTATCTGCAATAAAAATAACGATTAAAGGAACCGTCATACACAGAAGAACTACAAATGCAGAATCATTATAAATATAATTAATTGATTGTCCAAAATAATAAAGAATAATAGTTACACTATAAATTATCTTATAGTAATCTCGCTTTATAAAGATTGATAAATTTATTAATATTATTGTTAGTAAAAGACTAATAAATAGTTTATTAAAAGAAAAATAGTTATCAGTATAGCCTAGATAACTAAAAACATCAGCTATTACATAATAATAATTAAGTAATAGAAATATATAGATAAAGCTTAATAAAATAACCGATTTAATACTTCTATTAAAGATATAAGGATTTGACTTTGAACCTTGACTAAACATATTTTTCCTCAATCCGTTACTAAAAATTTATTACCCGAAGAGAATTATTAGGGATGTTATATTTTATACACTTTATATATTTTCAAAACATAACTAATATTAATCTGAGCTGATCTACACCAATAAATTAGGTTGATTTTCTAACCTAAATTTGTTACCTAATATAACTTTAATTGTTAATAATATTTGAATAAACATTATTGTATTCCTGCTCAATAAATTCCCATTTAAATTTATGCGATAAATTTAAACAGTTCTTAGAGATTACATCATATTTATTTATAATTGAAGTAATCTTCTGAGCTATGTCTTCTGGAGAACTAGGGTTTACTGAATTACCAACTAGACCTTCTTCAAATTGACCATCAAACCCTTGGCCCTTGGAATATACTACAGGCAGTCCCTGACTTATTGCTTCTGCATATACTAAACCAAAACTTTCATGTATTGACGGCATAACAAAAATATCGTTATTCCTATATATTTTTAATAAATCTTCTCTTGACATAGCCCCCAAATACTTAACAAAAGGTAAGTCTTTAATCTCTTTATAAATTGTTTCATCCTCAACCTTACCAACAATTGTAAAAGAAACTTCAAAACCTTCTCTGATTAAAATCTCAATTGATTTAATAGTTGCGGAAATATTTTTATTTTTATTGATTTTTCCGACATAAATCAAATTTATTTTTTTATTATTTAAAAGCATTTTATTTCCTGTTTTATTGTCAAACCAGAAGTCTTCAATTCCATTTGGAATTACAATAGACCTACTTTTGAGCTGCTCTTTGAGATCTTCAGGAATATAGTTATCAATAATATAATTTCGATATCCTATAGAAAGGAATATTACTTTTTCAGCTTTTCTTAAAATATCTATACCTAGTTTTCTTAAATGAACCATATATTTAAAAAAAGTATATACATCTGTATTTCTAACTGCTACAACATATGGTATTTTATAATTTTCATATATTTTTTTAGCTATATATCCATTGGAAAATAAAGAATGTGCATGAATTAACTCATAATTATCTACATCTAATTTTCGAATAATATCCTTATATATCTTAGAATGTTTCAACCGAAATATATACCTATCATTCCTTCCGTGATTAGAACTAATAGTTGTATATTCACCTAGATCTAAATTAGATACATTCGTAGAATAATTAACGGGTACATATACTTTTACGTCAATTCCTTTTTCAACCTGCTTATTATATAAATTTTTATAAAATCTACTTCCATTAAAATATGAATTAATATGCAGTACCTTCATATTGAGCTCCTTATAATTAAGAATTATAAACTCCAGTAAGAATAATCTTTTTCTTGTAATTCCGCTTTATCTAAAATACTCTTAACATCAATAATTATTTTTTCTTTATTTGGTAAATCCATAAACATTCCGTCAATCTGCCCTGCAGTCATATCTTTAAAATAATCGTGACCAACAGCAAATACAACACAATCAGCATCATTTATCATATCAAATGGAACTAAATCTACTCCGTATTCTCGTTTTGCTTCTGTAGGATCAGCATAAGGATCAACAATAACTGGATCGATTTCATATTCATTTAGTCTATTTATAATATCCTCAACTTTGGAATTTCTAGTATCTGGACAGTTCTCTTTAAATGTAACACCAAGAATTACTACCTTGGATTGTTTAACAACTTTATTAGTTTGAATTAATTTTTTTATTATTACATCCGCAACAAATGAACCCATACCATCATTTATTTGTCGACCTGATAAAATAATCTGTGAGTGATAACCAAGTCTTTCTGCTTCGTAAATAAAATAGTAAGGATCTACTCCAATACAATGCCCTCCAACTAATCCGGGTTGGAATTTTAGAGCATTCCATTTAGTATTCATTGCTTCTACAACCTCTTGCGTATCTATACCCATACGATCAAAAACAATAGCTAGCTCATTCATAAATGCAATATTTATATCACGTTGACTATTCTCAACAACCTTTGCTGCTTCAGCCACTTTAATAGAACCGGCACGATGTACTCCAACCTCTACAACTAGCTCATAAACTTTAGCAATTTCCTCTAAAGACTCATAATCCATCCCCGAAACAATCTTTGTAATATTATCTAACCGATGTACTTTATCACCAGGGTTAATACGCTCTGGAGAATACCCTACTTTAAAGTCAACACCACACTTAAGACCGGACTCTCTTTCTAAAATAGGAATACATATGTCCTCAGTAACTCCCGGATACACTGTGGACTCATATACTACAATTGAGCCTTTTGTAAGATTTTTTCCTATTGTTATACTCACACCTTCTATTGGACTCAAATCAGGCGTCTTATCAGCATTTATTGGAGTGGGAACAGCCACAACATGAAACTTTGCCTCTTGCAGCTTAGTTGAATCAGATGTGAATTCAACTGTTGTCTGCCTAATAACCTCATCACCAACTTCCTTCGTAGGATCTATTCCATTCTTGTACTGTTCAATTTTATTAGTATTCAAGTCAAATCCTATAACATTAACCTTATTTGCAAATGCGACGGCAATTGGCATACCTACATAACCCAATCCAACGACTGCAATTTTTTCCTCTTTATTAACTATTTTTTCGTATAAACTCATTTGAATATTCCTCTCTTCCATTTACATCTTCAATAATATTAATCAGTTTTTCTGTTAATCTATTAAAGTCAAATTGATAGGCAGCTTCACGAGCATTTTTCCCCATCAAAATATTTTTTTCATCATCACTACAGGCTTCAATTATTACCTTTGCAATCTCTTCTGCACTTTGTACAGGTGCACTAATTCCACAATTAAATTTACTACAAATACTATAACCAGTCGTATATGTTTGAACAATACACTTCCCAGCTGCTAAATACTCGAAAAATTTATTCTGGCTTTGGCCATACTTATCAAGCGAAGTACTTGAATTATGAAGTATATTTATATAAGACTTCTTAAGTATTGACGGTACATATTTCTTTTCAACTCTTCCTTTAAATATAACGTTATGTATATTTTCTTCTTCACATCGCTTTTTAAGTGCTTCACTTTCATCACCAGAACCAAATATTAGAAATCTAATATCCTTTCTTCCTTCATTTTGAATTATCTTAGCAGTGTCTATTAGCATTCCGATATTATTAACTTTCCTTATAGAACCAGCATAAACAACATTTTTATAGTCGTGGCAATCTAGATCTGAGTCAGTGATTTTATAAAATTTACTATTTTTGTCAAAGGTATCAATAACCACACCATTACTTATATGATTAACCTTTTCTAATTCTATCTGATTTTCCCATCCTTGATCAGTTATATATTCAATGCCACCCTCCCATGTCATAATAATAGAGTCAGCTTTTATATATATCCATTTTTCACCTTGATATAACATTTTGGCAATAAGACTATTTCTTTTTAAAGCACCGTACGCTACAATACTTTCTGGCCATAAATCTCTCACTTCACAAATACATGGAATATTAAGACTTTTGGCTATTTTTATACCCGCTACAAGGGTAAGAGGGTGAACACTAGAAGCTAAAATAACATCTGGTTTTCCATATGTTTTTATATATTCCTTTACAACTGGAAAGAGATTTCTGTAGAAAGAAATCATATTATTAACACGATGAATACCATTTTTTTTATAGGGTGAAGTTTTTACAAATACAAAAGGAATGCCATCAGACTCTTTAATTGCGTATTTACTACTCTCTAGTTCTATAATTTCATCACTATTATGCCTTGTATTAGCACAAAAAACGGTAGGCTTATAACCCCTTTTAATAAGATTTTCTGCAAGCCAATAATGCCGCCCACCTTTATTATAGAAATGATTATTAGCATAATGATTCATTATCCAAACATTCTTTTTCATAATACAATTTCCTATCCTTTTACTATTTTTATGAAATTATTACTTCATTAAACTTCAACATATGAATACCTTCTTCATAATTATCAATTGTATCTACATTTACATTTCCACACATATTATTAATAATCATCTTTGGCACATTTACTCCACATCCATATGCATGAGGGTAGCCTCCACCAAAACGAGGGTTTACTTCAGAGATATAATATTCTCCATCAACTTTAAAAATATCAATATCAATAATGCCTTTAAATCCATACTCTTTTACGAACTTCCTAATTAATTCTAATAGCTGCTCATCCTTAATTGAAACTGATTTGTCAGTTTCACCAGCCCTCATCTTAATTTTTTCTTTTATAAATATCGCAACTGGTTCACTAGAAATCATATCGATATAAACATCAGCACCGTATTCAATACCATTCATGAACTCTTGAATCATTAGATTATCAAATCTACTAAATAGCAATTCGATTTCTTCTTTCGACGTTACTTTACTTATATTAATACTTGCACTACCTCGCACTGGCTTAACAAAAACTGGATAGTTAATAATTCCTGCTTCCACGTCACTGTAGAACTGCTCTTTATCTATATAACTCTTTACAGTTGCTAATCCATTCTGAACTAAGAATTGAAACATCTTATATTTGTCAAAACACATTTCAACCACATCAGATTCTGAGACGATAGGAACTGTACCATTATCCAGAAAAGACTGTTTGTGTTCTGCAAGAAGACATAGTTCAGGATCAATTAATGATAGGACTGCTTTAATCTTATTCTCTCTGCAGATAGAGAGAATCGCATCTAAATATCCTTCATCATTCATTTTAGGAACTATAAAGTGTTTATCAGCCTCATATAAGGCTGGTGCTAAATCACTGCAATCCGTGGCTATTACAAGTCCTCTACCATCTAACTCCTTTTTAAAATACTGCACAATTTTGTTTCTAGTACCACAGCTTAATAAAAGTATGTTTAAATCATCGCTCATCATTTAAATCCTCCAATTTATCAAAAAACAATGGTGTCCCACCCGTATGAATAAATAGTATCTTCTTATCCGTAATATAATTCTTTTTGATATACTCTTTCATGCCCCAAAAAGCTTTACCAGTGTAAGTTGTATCCATTGGGATACCATCATTAATTAGAACATCCCTAACAGTTTGTAATATTTTGTCGTTATAAGAACCATATCCATCAAGCACATAATCGTCTATAAATGCTATAGCCTCAGATTTGATTAGATCTTTATCCTGGCACAACAAATAACTATTCACACTATCCAGAACAAATTTACTACCATAAGGATTTTTTCGTGCATTGCTAATTCCAATAATTTCTCTTTCATCACCATGTAGAATTTTCCCACATACAAGTCCGGCTTGTGTCGTTCCTGTTCCAGTTGTGTGAAAAATATAATCAAAATACATGCTTGTTAACTTTTCATAATCTAGAATTTCTTCATATGCATTAATATAAGACTGTGTCCCAATATCCCCATGGCCTCCCCCTTGAATAAAATATGGTTTGTAGCCTTTTGCTTTTAATTCGTCCATTTTGCTTTCAATCATGTTACTTACTTGAGATACTGGACACTTCGTAACAAAGGCACCAAACAATTTAATCATTTTACTATTAGAGGTTGGATAACTTGATTCAGTTGGTGCAATGATATGGCATGGAATACCTTTTGCAGCTGCGATATTTGCTATCACTCTACAATGATTTGAACTGCTGCTACCATACGTAACTACACAATCTGACCTTTCTAAGATTAAATCTTCGAAAAATAGAACTGCTTTTCTTGCCTTATTTCCTCCAAATGAAATGGGGAGAAGGTCGTCTCGCTTAATATAAAATGCATTGTTATTAAGATTTTCACTTAAACTTTGAATTGGTGTTGCTTGATAGTTAACTAAATCCAATTTTTGATCCACCTACATTACGAATATAGTTTTCTATATCCAAGTTATATACATATCTATCTATATATTTTCCGTCATAAGATAGATGATTTCTTAGTAATCTATCTTTTCCAAAGCCACTTTTTTCAAAGAGTTTTTGAGCACGAACATTATCTACTTCTGTATAAAGATATATCATATAAAGTCCAATTTCTTTATAAGCCTTTTTAATTATAAGATCCGTTGCAACTTTAGCTATACCCTTACCTTTAAATTTCTCTCCTCCAAGACAAATATAAAATTCAGCTTCTTTACTATTCAAGTCAATATTCAGTAACCCAATTAATCCAGCGGGTTCTCCAGCATGTGTAATAGTATAATCGACCCTATCATTTCTACCTTCAAGAGATTTGAACCATTGAAGAGTTTTATCTTCCCTTAGAGGTAAATCATAATGCAGGTACTTATTATTGTTATCATCATTTATCCATTTCACCTTATATGGTATATCCACTTCTTGAAATTTCCGAATGGCAATCTCCATATTATAACCCCTCACAATTTAATTAATATTAGATGATTTCTCTGTCCCTTTTACATTGTTATGAGTATATATACTTTCACGTTTGAATAGCTTCTGCAGTGTCTTAAAAAGAATCTTAATGTCTAACCAAATATTAAACGCTTCAATATACTTAACATCGATCGGAATTCGTTCATCCCATGATACAGAATTTCTGACAGTGACCTGTGTTAAACCAGTCATACCAGGCTTCATTTCGAATCGTCTTCGTTGAAAATCACTATATTCTACAAATTTATATGGATGATGAAGTACGGGAGGTCTCGGGCCAACCAAACTCATATCACCAGTAACAACATTCCAAAGTTGAGGAAGTTCATCCAAGCTTGTGGCACGAAGTAATTTTCCGATTTTTGTAATTCGGTTATCACTTTCAGTTTTCACAAATAAACCTGAGCCAATTTTTTCAGCATTAACAACCATCGTTCTGAACTTTAAAATCTTAAAAACTCTACCATCTTTGCCGAGTCGTTCTTGTTTAAAAAACACTGGACCTTTGGAAGTCAACTTAATAGATATTGTAATAATAAGTAGAATTGGGGAAATAATGATTACACCTATTAAGCTTCCAAAGAAATCTATCATACGTTTGACAAATAAATTTAATACACGCATTGTTTATCTCCACAACCCCTTAACAACCCTTACAACTATTTCCATATCATCATCCGTCATCTTCGTATCAGATGGCAAACATACACCATTCTCAAACAAATTCTCCGATACACCATGACCAACAAAATTAAATTTCTCAAAGAAAGGCTGCATATGCATAGGTTTCCATACTGGTCTTGACTCGATGTTTTCAGCTTCTAATGCCTCAAATATATCAATAGGCCTTACTTTACTAGACAATGATATCGAGCTTAACCAATAATTTGGTTGATTCCAATCATTACTAGGCATGAATTCAATACCTTCAAGACCACCGAGTTCTCTCTTATAAAATTCAAAAATATATTTTTTCTTCTCAACCCTCTGATTCAACACCTTAAGCTGCCCTCTACCAATCCCAGCAACAACATTACTCATCCGATAATTAAATCCTAATTCACTATGTTGATAGTGACTCGCTTGATCACGGGATTGAGTGGCCCAAAATCTTGCCTTAGCAATTCTCTCTTCATTATTCGAAACAAGCATTCCACCCCCGGAAGTTGTGATAATCTTGTTTCCATTAAAAGAGAAGATGCCATAGTCACCGAAAGTTCCAGTATGCTTACCTTTATAGTAAGTACCTAAAGACTCAGCAGCATCTTCAATAACAGCTACGTTATGTTTCTTACAAATCTCCATAATTTCGTCCATATCTGCCGACAAACCATATAGATGAACAACAATTACCGCCTTCACTTCTGGATACTTTTCAAATGCTTCTTCCAAAGCTTTCGGACTCATATTCCAAGTTTCGTAATCACTATCAATAAAAACAGGAATTGCATTTTGATAGATGATTGGATTTGCAGTAGCTGAGAAGGTAAGTGTTGGACAGAAAACAATATCCCCTTCTCCAACTCCTGCCGCTTTAAGAGCTAAGTGAATAGCAGCTGTTCCTGAAGACAGTGCTGCAGCAGCTTTAGAACCAACTTTCTGAGCAAGCTCTCTTTCAAATCCATTAACATTTTCCCCAAGGGGAGCAATCCAGTTTGTATCAAAAGCTTCCTTTATATATTGCATTTCATAACCTTCTTCACTCATATGTGGTGAAGAGAGAAATATTCTTTCTTTCACTTTTGTCGACTCCATCATCTAGACTTCCTTCCCTTGTTAAGTTAAATATTAGTAAATTAGTACTTAATTAGAATTAGCTATTTTTCCATTCCAACCAACTACTAACCCACTAAACATTATTTAATCCGAAAAACACCTTGGAAAAGCTATTCAATCAATCTCTATTTCTTACAAATAGAATAAACGGGCATCCAACCCCACCTCACACCACACTACCGACAACCAAGTGTCTAAGGTTGATCTCAACCCACAGCATAACCGAGTGCCTTCATTGATAAAGGTTAGAAGACATCACCTTTTTCGTTTCTTTGATCGTTTTTTATTAAAAAAATCCGAGAATCTACTATTATAAAGTGCTGTTTTTGTGTTCGTTTAATTTTTCGTCTAGGAAGGTTAGTAGTTCTGGTTGTAGTGCTTTGTTTTTGAGTGCCATTTCGATGGTTGTTTTGATGAATCCTAGTTTTTCGCCGACGTCATGGCGCCTGCCTTCGAAGTCGTAGGCGAAGACGCGTTGGATTTGATTTAATTCCTGGATGGCGTCGGTTAGTTGGATTTCACCGCCTGCTCCTCGTTGTTGTTTTTCAAGGAACAGGAAGATTTCTGGCGTGAGCACATATCTTCCCATGATGGCTAGATTAGAAGGAGCCGTTCCTTCTGCTGGTTTTTCAACAAAGTGATTGACTTGGTAGCGACGATTGCTTTGTATCGCCGGGTCAATAATGCCATAACGATGCGTTTCTTCCATTGGGACAGTTTGCACACCGATGATGGAGGAAAGGGTTTGATCGTATTCATTGATGAGCTGTTTCAGACATGGTGTTTCTGCTTCAACAATATCGTCACCAAGAAGGACAGCGAATGGTTCGTCGCCGATGAATTTGCGGGCACACCAAACAGCATGTCCTAGCCCTTTCGGTTCTTTTTGGCGAATATAGTGAATATCGACTTTCGAAGGCTCTTTCACTTTTTCGAGCAAGTCGAATTTTTGTTTCTGTAACAAGTTTTCTTCTAGTTCATAGGAATGGTCGAAGTGATCCTCGATCGCTCTTTTGCCTTTTCCAGTGACGATAATAATGTCTTCAATACCTGATGCCACTGCTTCTTCGACGATGTATTGTATCGTTGGTTTATCGACGATCGGCAACATCTCTTTTGGCATCGCTTTTGTGACAGGTAGAAATCTTGTACCTAAGCCTGCTGCAGGGATAATCGCTTTTTTTACTTTTTTCATTTCCACCACTCCTCATTTATTCGACTAGAGATAACATTTTATTCTTTCTACGATTAGCTAGATTCACGACAAACTCGCTGATTTCTTGCTGGTTCATTTTTGTAAATTCACTGATTAGATATTGTATTTCGTTCTCTTGTTCTAAGATGGCTTTGCCAATGAAGATTTTTGGGAAAACGGCCTCATCATGCACTTCTTTCTCGCCTAATAGTTCTTCATACATTTTTTCACCAGGGCGTATACCTGTATAACTGATTCCTATATCCTCAATATTATATCCGGATAGTTGGATTAAATTTTTGGCAAGGTCTACAATTTTTACCGGTTGTCCCATATCAAGAACGAAGATTTCTCCGCCTTTTGCCAAAGAACCTGCTTGTAAAACCAATCTCGATGCTTCGGGTATGGTCATGAAATATCGGGTCATTTCTGGGTGTGTCACCGTTACTGGACCACCTTGTTGAATCTGTTTCTTAAATAAAGGAATCACACTTCCTCGGCTACCAAGGACATTACCGAATCGTACGGCAACAAATTTCGTTTGGCTCTGTTGATCAAGCTGTTGCACGATCATCTCAGCGATTCGTTTTGTCGACCCCATGACATTCGTTGGATTTACTGCTTTGTCTGATGAAATCATGACGAAGGTGCCAACTGAAAACGTATCGGCGGCCTCAGCCACATTTCGTGTTCCTAAAATGTTGTTTTTTACTGCCTCTTTTGGGTTGAATTCCATTAGTGGCACATGTTTATGTGCAGCTGCATGATAGATGACGTCAGGCTGATGGATCTCCATGATTTCAAAGATGCGATCGCGGTCTTGAATATCAGCAATGATCGGCACGATTTCGATTGTTTGTTCATACATTTTTCTTAGCTCGATATCAATTTGGTAAATCGAGTTTTCCCCGTGACCAAGGAGAAGAATTTTACTTGGTGAAAATTTGCATATTTGCCTTGATACTTCAGAGCCAATGGAACCACCTGCACCCGTAACGAGCACGACTTTATTGGTTATTTTTTTTGAAATGCTCTCCATATCTAATTGAACTGGATCTCTGCCTAGTAAATCCTCCACTTGTACATCACGGAATTGATTAACAGATAGATTACCGACCATAATGTCTTCAATTCTTGGCATGATAACGGTCTTGGCACTCGTTTGTGCACAAGCTTCAAAGATTACTTGCATTTCTTCTTTTTTTAAAGAAGGGATTGCGATTATAATCTTATCAATCAGCAAGGTGTCTACCTTTTCGATGATTTGATGAGACTGACCAACGACAGGCACATTATGTATTTGCAGCTTATATTTCGTTCGATTATCATCGATAAAGGCAACCGGCAATATTCCGGTTTCTGGGTGATTCTTTAACTGTTTAACAAGCATTGTACCAGCAGCACCTGCGCCAATAATTAGTGCTCGTTCCATTTGGTTTTGTGGCTTAATGTATCGATCACGATAAATACGCCAAGAAAATCTTGATCCACCAATCAGGAGGACATGTAACATCCAAGTCATAATCATGGCACGATAGCCCACATGACCTACTAGCAGTTGTTGAAGAATAATCGTAACGACGATGGAGAAAGTTACTGCTCTGACAATAGCAAGTAGCTCTCCGATACTAGCGTACTCCCAAGCTTTATCATATAACTTATAAATAAAAGCAAATACGTGATGACTCACGAGTAGGCTAATAGACGTTACGAGTAATAATTTAGAACTTAATAACTGCAAACTAGGATGCAAAGTAAAATAACTTATATATATAGCTGATAGCACAATGATAGAATCAAGTGCCACCCAAAAAGTCATCCTTTTTTGATAAGTCATTAGCCATCTCCCTCTTACCTAAATGATTTCTTCTTTAGGATCGGGCCTACTTATTATGTAAATCATTTATCTGTGAACACCGTTCTTAATAAGGTAAAAGTTTTAGGATTATATACCTATATAAAAACCAAACAGCTTCACCGATAATAGACATAGCAAAACACAATAAGAAGATAGGTCCGTCCTATTTTCAATCTAAAACAACCCAAATACCCTCTTACGCTTGATTTTTTCGGGCATTTCCTTCATAACGTTTTCCCCGTTAAGGAGTAGCTCGGCATTTTCTGTGAAGAGGTAGACGATTTCTGTTCCGTAAAGCTTGTCGAGGGTGTCGATTGCTTTGTTGAAATGGAAAGGTCTGGTTGTTATATTGTGTGCATCAGAAGCGATGAAATGGGTGAGATTCGCTTCGATGATTTGCTGTGTAAACTTTTTTACATTTTTGCCAAAGTGGCCGACGAGACTTCCGGCGGTCACTTGGGTGAGTGCGCCCTTTTTAACAAGGCGATATAATAGTTCCGGTTGTTCAATCAGCTGCTGGTTTCGTTCTGGGTGGACGATAATGGGTATAAGCCCTTCTAGCTGCATGTCATAAAACAATCTTTCTGTGTATTTCGGTACATGATTTGAAGGAAATTCAATAAACATATAGTTGGTGTCTGCTAATGTTTGAATTTTCCCTTCTTGCCATTCCTGCAATACTTCCCCAAATATCCGCACTTCTTGTCCTGGATGGATAGACAGCGGGAAATCTTCTGCTTGCAATCTTTCGTTTAGACGATATGCCTCTCTAACAATCTTTTGTTTGTCATTTCTATACTTCTCTTGATAGTGAGGTGTGGCAATGATTGCAGTGATTCCTTCATTTATTGCCTGCTTTGCCATGTTGTATGATTCTTCGAATGTTTGTGCGCCATCATCTAAATGGGGTAGGATGTGGCAATGGATATCAATCATTACTTTCCTCCTTTTAATAATTTAAATATTATAAATTGACTGATTATTAAAAATGACAAAATGATAGTTTCTATAGTCGCGTAAAAAGGGTGTGGTTTTTACGACCCATAGTAATAGTAAGTTGTTTTTTTCATATTCATCTTATTTAGAACAACCCCGAGGATTTTCCCCTTTGCAGCCTGCAATAGTTCCTTCGCTTTTAATAGTTGTTCTCTCTCAGTCTTTTTATTCTGGGCAACGAGCACAGTGCCATCACATTTATTCGAAAGAATTTGCGCATCCGTTACAGCTAATAATGGTGGTGTATCAAATATCACGATGTCGAATAGCGTTGTCGCTTCTGCAATCACGCGATCCATCGCCCGTGAGCCAAGCATCTCCGATGGGTTCGGTGGAATGGGCCCGCTTGTTAGAATAAAGAGATTCTCTACTTCTGATTCTTGAACAGCATCTGTAAGTACCGCCTGTTGAGAGATAACATTAGCTAAACCTCTCGTATTCAGGACATTAAAGGTGTATTGCACAGTTGGTTTTCTTAAATCCGCATCAATAAGAAGTACTCTTTTACCTTGCTGAGCAAAAACAACAGCAAGATTAGCAGTAGTTGTCGACTTTCCTTCCCCTGGTCCTGCTGAGGTGATCATCATTGTACGAACATCTTCGTCGAGCGAGGAGAATTCAATATTTGTTCGAATCGTACGGTATTGCTCTGATATCGGTGACTTTGGTTGATGTCTCGTAATGATATTTCGTTTCAGCTGATTATTAAGCTTGTTCCGTTTTAGAGCCAACGTTACTCCTCCTCGTCTTTGGATTTTTTTGATTGTCTTTCCCTTTTTCATTTCCTTCTTCAATGTTTGCCACTAATCCAAGGACCGGTAAACCAACGGCTTTTTCAATATCTTCTTCATTTTTTACTGTGTTATCCATATATTCAAGTAAAAACGCTAGACCAACACCAGCCATTAACCCTACTACAAATGCAATGGCAATATTCAATAGCGGGTTGGGTTTGATTGGTGATTGATTCTCCGTTATCTCTGCACTGGCTAAAATGGAAACATTATCTATATTCATAATGTCTGGTATCTCACTTCTGAACACTTCAGCTGTTTTATTTGCAATGAGCGCCGCTTGTTCAGCACTTTCATCCTCCACTGTGATCTTTACAACTTGAGAGTTTTGTTCACTTTGGACGGATATTTTTTCATTTAATGCACTTGTTGAAACACTTAAATTGAGCTCTTCCTTAACGATATCTAGTATCGCCGGGCTCTTGATGATGACGTTATATGTATTAATTAATTGTAAATTACCATCTAAATCATTTTTTGTTATTTCTTGATTATCTTTTGCTTGGTTCACTAAAATTTGTGTAGACGATTGATAGACAGGAGTTAATACAAAGTAACTGACCACCCCACTAATAAGGGCCGCCGCAATAGTAATTGACAGGATTAAGACAATTCTCTTTTTTAATGTATCATACAGTTCTTTTAGACTAATAGTTTCTTCCATTTGACCCTCCCAGTTAAGAACTAAGCAAAATTGATTATATCATATAAAATGCAACATTTGTTACATTATGTTATTTTTAAGGAAAAAATTTATATTTTTTTGGTACTATTGTCTATATACTCTATTATTAACCAATAAAAAAGTAGGTTTTTAGGTATATTATTTCGAAATTGTCATGTTTTGTTGATTTTTCTGACTAAATAGGTTGAAAGGAGTGATTATATGAAAATAATATCCATCATATTAACTGGAATACTCAGTCTAGTCATTATCGTGGTGAGCCACGTTACTTGGGTGGAAAGAACAAGCGTCAATGGAAATACGAATGTAAGTACGGGAGAAAAAGAGAGACAAAACGAGGATAAAGCAAACCATTCAAACTATATAGCCATGGCTGCTAATTGGCCAGAAGATGCCATCCATTCTTATGCAAATACATTAGAAAACAACGTCCCATATATCGTTGTGCTCGTTGGTTCTACTTCTACTACTGGCGAAGAAGACAGTTGGGCTGCGCAGTTATCAGCTTCATTACACGAACATTATCAAGACACAATGAAGGTAGAAACCGTTCATTTTGATCGTTTTTCAGGTGACTTTAATATTGATGAAGTAGTCCGGTTATCACCTGATCTAGTATTAATTGAACCGTTCTTAATGAAAGATAATGATTGGTATGAGGACGTGACTGCACCGCTTGAGAATATCGACAACTGGAGAGAAACACTTTCAGAAATGAATCCAGAAGTAACCGTGATGTTGCAGCCTGCCAATCCATTTTATTTACCGCAAAAATATATGCAGCAAGTGGATGCGTTAGAAACGTATGCTTCTGTACAAGGATTAACTTATATTAACCATTGGGAAGCTTGGCCAAATACTAATGATCCATTCATACGAGAGTACTTGGAGGAAGATTACTACCCGAATGAACAAGGTCATCATCTATGGGTAGAATATTTACGAGAATATTTTATAGCAGAAGAGTGATTAAAACTGTACATACATCTCACGCTCAATGATTATAGCTTTACTAATATAATGCAAAAGGAGCCGAATGAAGGCTCCTTTTTTTACACTTATAACCCTGTCCAGTTCCAATAAGTAAAGTAAAACAAAATCATCAATATAAAATAAATCGGCATTAAGAACATATTTAACTTTAATAAAATATTGGCACGATAACTCATCGTGTCATGCTCATAGTATACTAATAGTGCCTTCGAACTGACCGGGAAAGTTAAGCAATAGTTCATCCCTACTAAGCTTAAAAAGAGCATGGAGGATGGCTCTAAATTAAGTGTCATACTAAGCATTAATATACCTGGCACCATCACTACAGCCCTTGTCGTATGAGAGGTAATATAAATGTGACTGGTAATAGCGATAAGGATGATAAGACTCACAAGACCCCATGCAGGGATAGGTGGAAAAGCACCAATTAGCTTGAATACTTCCTGCTCTATCCAGCTTACCGCACCAGTTTCCACTAAGTTCTTACCTAATGCTGTTGCAGCAGCGACAAATAAAATCAAATTCCACGAAACAGCCTGTAAGCCTTTTTTCCAGGTAATGACGCCATACTTAGGCAGCATAAAAACAAAGGCACCCACAATTGTGATTAAACCTATTTCATAGCCATGAAGTGCTTCTGTTAGCCACAACAAAATCAAGACAGTTAAAAGGATAAGTGTTTGCTTCTCCTTTTTGGAAACAGGCTTTACTTCAAATATATTGTTGACATTGCTCGCTTCAAAAGGGGCTGCAGTTAATTCCTTTGAAAAAAATAGTTTAAAAACAAAATAAGTGATGAAACTGATGATGAAGGCAAAAGGGAGCCCCCATATCAACCAATTTATATAAGAGATACTATCTCCTGTCGTCTTCTCTAATATTTCTATCCCGATTAAATGTGAACCTGCTCCTAATAATGTCGAAGAGGTCGTCATTAAAATGATGACTGGTACAAACAATGCAATGATTTCTCTTTGTTGCTTATTCTTAACAAGATTCGCTATTTCTCTTACAATTGGCAACATGAGTACCGCCCTGCCGGATGTGGAAGGAATAAAGATAGCCAATGGAAACAGAGACAACATCAAATACAATAATAGTTGGTTTGTGTTTTTAGCTTTATGAATGATCACTCGCGTCATTCGAAGAGATAGACCAGAAGAACTAAATGCTTCTCCAATAATAAAAGCGCCAATCATCAACCAAATGATTTCCGAAGAAAAAGATGAATAGAGCACATCTGTATTTGCCCCATTTAATAAAATGAGTAATAGTAATGCACCTAAAGCAACATAGGCGGCAGGAAGTTTTGTACATACCCATAAAGCTAGTGTAATAATGAAAACAATCATAGAAACCTTTGCATCATAAGCTATATTGTCTGTAAAAACAATAAATGAACACACAAATGAGAGAAGAATGACGATGATTTGTGTTACATTTGGCAGCTTAGTTAAGTATGTTTTAGTAGATTGTTGCTTGGTTTCTAGTAAACGATTAGATTTCATATGATACCTTTACCCAATTTCCTTTCAGCAATACGATAGCCAACCTGAATTTGACGTACAGCTGCCTCTGCACAATCAGCAATTAAATTTGCTGCGTCTTCCATCGCCTTTTCTAATGAAGTTGGTTTCTGAATAATGCTCATATAAGCATCAATCCCACTTGTATAGTTTACCCATGCATCCTTTCCAATGGACCCAGTAATTGCAATCACCGGTATGCCCAATTGTTTTGCTAATCTAGCAACTTCCGCAGGAATCTTCCCGTTTGGAGTCTGTCTATCTATACACCCTTCCGCTGTTAATACAAGGTCAGCACCTTCTAGATGTTCTTCAATTTGAATATATTTCATAATAATTTCATAACGTGGAAATAGTTTTGCACCTGCAAATGCCACTAAACCTGCCCCTAACCCCCCAGATGCGCCACTACCTGGTAGCGTTTTCACATCATGCCCCGTAGCCTTCTCTATTAAATTAGCAAAGTGCGATAAACCATTAGCCAATATCTCTACCTCTAGTAAGGAAGCTCCTTTTTGGGGTGCAAATACGTGCGCCACCCCCTTTGGACCACAAAGTACATTATGCCAATTACACGCGACATGCATTTGTACTTGAGATAATCTTGGGTCTATATTGGTTAAATCCATATATGCAATATCACTTAAGCAGCCCCCTCCCGTTATTTCTATTGGTTGATGATTTTGAGAATAAAATTTAGCGCCCAACGCTTGTGCCATACCCGCTCCACCATCGGATGTACCCGAATCACCACAGCCAAATAAAATATGAGTCGCTCCTGAATCTAAGGCAGCTAAAATTAATTCTCCTACACCATAAGTATGAGTATTTAAAGGGTTACGTTTGTGAAGAGGAACCATTCTAAGCCCAGCAATAGCGGCCATTTCAATTACGGCTGTTTTTACGTTGTTTTCCTCATACAACCCAAAGTATGTCTGTACTTTTTCACCTACAGGATTTGTGGCGTCAATAAATTTAAGTTCACCTTTCTTAATTTTAATAATTGTTTTGACAAAACCTTCTCCACCATCAACCATGGGAATAACATGCGTATCCACAGCGGAATCAAAACGCCTGATCCCTTTATCAATCGCACTCGCTACTTCCTCAGCTTCCAAACACTCCTTAAAACCAGATGGGATAATCACTATTTTCATTTTACTGCCTCCAAGTCATTTTTTTTTTAGGAAAATGAGCCATTTCCATTTAAATCCGTCACTTCTAAGCTTTTTCACTTTCCTTGTTATCTTCTATACTAGTTTTTGAAGATGAGAACTCTATGTAAGAACCATGATAGTTAGATTAGAAATCAATAAGAATGAACCCAAATAATCAACCGAAATAAAAAAGACATGTAAATGGTTCTCACCAAATACATGCCAGGCCTCATTAATCCAAATCTTTTTTTATTATCTCTCCAGTTTTTGCATTCATCTCTATTTCCACTTCGCCTTTTTTGGAATCAGCTTCAATTTCATAAACAATGAGACCATCTTCTTCATCCAGTTCAATTTCATTCACTTTACCGTTAGAAGCCTTTTCTGCAATTGCTATCGCATCTTTTTCTTGTATGATCCGTTGCTTGATTAATTGCTTATCATCATCGTTAGCGTCGTCTCTATCTCTTTCGATATCATCATCTTCATTATCTTGATCCCTTTGGATAGAATCACCTGAAGAGGCATCTACTTTTATGTCCTGTACATCATCGTTATCGTCATCGTATCCCCTATCGTCAGATTGATTCTCCCCATCATCTTGTTTACTGATGGCAATGACATCCGCCTCTCCGGCCTGAGATACTTTTTCATCTAATTCTGTATTGATAGAAGTAGCATTTGTTTCATCATTATTTGTAGCCCCAACAGCAACCGCTCCACCCATAATTACACCAGTTATGATTAAACCAACAAAAATTTTATTTTTCATGATTAATATCCTCCTTTAATCTTCTGATTACTTATAATATAATCGCGTAAGATTAAGGAATGAGGTGAGTAACATTAGAATTTGCTAAAAAGTAAGATTAATCATCAAATGAAATAGTAGCTTTCCCTGTTAAAGTATGAACTTGTACGGTTGCCTCATTATCATCATCGGTTTCAATTTCAATGAGATAATAAGTTTGGCCTCCAATATTTTCAATTTCGATATCATCATCGACTGCCCCTTTTACATGTTCCAACGCGATTTTAATTGCTTCATCTTTAGAAATAGCCACTGGACGATCTTCTTCTTTTTGTTTGCCTTCTTCCGGGTTTTCTTCTTTAGGTTTTTCAGCTTTATCTTTTGAAACAATTGAACCTGTTACTGCATCTACTTTAACAATATACTCCTCTTTATTCTCCAGAACTTTAGCTACATAAACATCTTTCTGATTTTCGGTTTTTTTACTAATAGATAAAATATCATCGCTTGACAGTAATAAGATACTTTCTATTTCCTTTTCATTCTTTATCGTTTTATTACGATCATCACCGCCACTTGAGTTATCTCCAAGTTTCTTTAAAGATATTATATCTCCATTTTCTGCATTTAAAGAAACTTCATATATTCCGCTTTCTCTCGTCATTTTTATGTGATAAGCACTTTGTTGTAATTCGATATTTGTTACTTTGCTGCCTTTATACCTTTCCTCAATTAAGGAAAGGGCGTCATCTTTAGTAATTGTTTTCGCAGAAGTAGTTACTCCTTGCCATGTAACAATAATAATAAAGGTTGCAATGACAACTAACCCAAGAGTAATCCATAACCCTTTTCTTCTCATTATTATCCTCCATTCTATATCCCTTTCCTTTATTATCTAATAAAAAAATTAAAAGAAAATGAGAAAGCACTGATCGATTAATTAATTTTTGTTTTCCTATGTTCGTTATTAAACACCATAGTAACCGTTGTTCCTAGATTTTCAACACTTTGTAATTTTATCTCAATGGCTAAAGCGTCGGCAATTTCCTTCGCTAAAGAAAGCCCAAGTCCGACTCCTCCTGTTTTTCTGGACCTTGCTTTATCAATACGGTAAAAACGTTCAAATATTTTGGGAAGCTCATTCTCATCTATACCTATTCCACGGTCAGAAACATGAATAAGTATTTCTTCGTTACTATTCTCACTCAAAGTGATTGTAATTTCATCATTACTATACTTTCTTGCGTTATCAAGGAATATAAAAAGTAATTGCTTTAACTTTTGTTCATCTGAGTAAATGGACGCATTGCCATCAATTTCACTTTCAAAAATAATCCTTCGATTGTAGCCGTTCTGGAAAGCTTTTGCTGAATCTACCAAAAAGTCGCTTAGGCTAATTTTGGTTGTTTCTATATTCCATTGTTGATTATGTTGTGCTAGGAGTAATAGTTGTTCTGTCAAATTTTTCATTCTAATGGCTTCAGAATGTATCGCTTCAATTGATTCTTTAAAAAGTTCCTCATCATGCAATCCTCGTCTTTTTAAAAGACTGGTATAGCTTTCAATTACAGTTAGTGGTGTTTTTAGTTCATGGGAAGCACTTGAAGCAAATTGTTTTTGCTTATCAAAGTTGACTTCGAGTAAATCAATCATATGATTAAAAGTCGTACCCATTTCATGCAATTCGTCATTGGAACCTTTATTTAATGGCAGCCGTTTAAATTTCCCACTTTCTCTAATTTCACTCATCGTCTTAATCATTGAAGTAATCGGCGCAATAATAAGGTTGCCTAATAACCTACTAGAAATAATAACTGGAATCATTGCAACTAAGGTTACAATGATTAAAACCAACCGTAATACTTTTAAATTTTCTGTCGTTCTTACAATGCTTTTGGCGATTTGCAGGTTAGCTATTTCACCATTGCTCAAAATAATCGGAATCGAACCAAAAGTATATGAGGTTTCACCCTCTTTAATCTCGACATTTAATGAGGAACTAAATGATTTCTCTATGTTATGAGCCTCTTTATTAAAAGAAGGATCCACAAATGTACTAGCTGCTTTTTGGCTATCCTCATAAACGATACGAACCATACCGTCGATAGGAATATAAGCCCGAAGTAACGTGTCCATTGGTACCGTGGCAAGTGACTGATCGATTTCAGCAGCATTTCTTTCCAATTCCAGTTTCCCACGATCAAGTTCACTATTCATCATCATATTGCTAAACAGCAAATAAATAGAGATATTCATGACGATTAGTAATATGATGAACAAGATAGAAGTATATAGATTGATTTTGTTTTTTAACTTCATTTCATCTCCCTTATTACATAACCTACACCTCGTACCGTATGGATAAGCGCAGGGAGATTTTCAACGTCAATTTTCTTCCTTATATAACGAATATAAACATCAACAACATTTGTATCACCAATAAAATCATATCCCCAGACTGCTTCAACAATTTGATCACGATTCAGTACTTGTCGTTTATTTACCAATAAATAAACAAGCAAATCAAACTCCCTCGGTGTCAATTCAATAGATGTATCCCCACGAAAAACTTCTCTTGTTTTCTCATTCACTTTTAAATTAGCAATCGTAAGCACATCTTCTTCATTTTCTACTTCCTCAGTGACTTTATTTCGGAATGCCACACGGACTCTGGCCAGCAACTCTTCTATTTGAAAAGGCTTTGTTATATAATCATTCGCACCTAAATCTAATCCAGAGACTTTGTCTTCAACTGAGCTTTTCGCAGTTAAAAGAATGACCGGTGTATGGTTATCATTAGCCCTAATTCTTCTTAACAACTCTATTCCGCTAATACCCGGAAGCATAATATCTAATAATACGAGATCCCATATTTTGCTTTTATAAGTATGGAATCCTTCTAACCCATCAAGCGCTTTTGTCACTTTATACCCTTCATATTCCAGCTCTAATTCTAATAACCGTGCAATTTTTTCCTCATCTTCAATGACGAGAATTGATTTTTTGTCCATTAAATACCCACCCTTTACAATCCACTTTATGATTGATTGTAGATTCTTTTTATTAAGATTCTATTACTTTATGAATATATTTATATTAATACCTTTCAACCCCAGTTTCTGTTAAAATTTGTGTTTATTAAACGGCCAAATGGCTCATTTCTCATCATTTTTTAAAAGAGGCAATTAAATATGAGCTTTCTTTTTTGAAAGGACTTATCTAGTACAATCGTTTGTTTTTGAATTGAGACTTTTATTGGATGAATTTAACCGGAGCATTTGTTATGGTTAATTAAAATTATATTTACAGGAGATGAAATTGCATCATGTATAAATGGCAACTTGCACTAATTACTGGGATACTGCTCCTCTCTGCTTGTAACAGTAATTCCGTTGAGGAATCGGACATGAATAAAGAGAAGACCCACGAAGTGTCTCAATCATCTGATGAAAAAGAGCAAAACTCAAACTCAGGTAACCATTCAGTCCCTGTACAAAACATAGCAAATGATAAGATTTCTAACGAAAAGGATTTGTCATCATTACCAGAATACGGCAAAATTATAGAACTAATCGGTGATCAAGATTATCTCTTCACAAAAGAATCAGATACTGGAAGTAAACGCGTGTTTATTATTGAGCAAAATGGTGAAAAACAATATAAAACTATCTTCATCAAGAAAACAAATCGACTTAAAGTGATAAAAATTCACGGTAATGGCGAAGAAGTTTTCAACCAAATATTACCATAAAAAGAATGACAGAAAAGACACTAATAGCAGGTGGAAGTAATGAAAGTCGACCGGACCCTTTGAGGTTATTCTTTAAGTATTTATACATTTCTATGGCATGAAAGAAGTTTAAGGAAATTCGCGCCATGATTTCCTATCCGATTCAAACCAATTGTTTCTAGGTAACTTGCACATCTTCATACCTGTTGTTCGCATTTTGGCTTTGCCCATACCTTTTCCCCAAAGGTATAGGTATAACTTATGCTCATGTGTTTGGTTGTAAAGAGGCTAGAGCAAAACAAACACAATAGAAACTAATTTTCCTCACATTGTTCGCCGGAACTTAATAAAGAGTGACACCATTTTAGTGTCACTCTTTGTTCATCATTTCAATGACGGCTGTTTTTTCCTTGCAAGGAATAACATGATGGTACCTGCTAGTAAGATTGTCATACCCATTGCTAAATAGTTATAGCTGTTGGTTGACGTATTTGGTAGAGACTTACCTGTTTTCTCCTCTGGTTTGGCGCCAGATTTCATTTGTTCTTTTTTCCCTTTGATGACATCTGCTGGTGTTTTACCATCATTTGGTTTTTTATTGCCATTGCCTGGGTCTGGTTTTTTCGTTGGTGGAGGAGGGGTGTTGCCCTCGCCCGTTCCATCTTCATCTACTGTTGTTGTTGCTTCTGCATAAGTATAGCCAAGGATTTCATATTCTTCGTCATAGGCCATCAATTCAATAGTATATGTTGTGTCTTTCTCAAGTTCTGTCCAAATATGCGAGAGTGTATCTGCATCCACGATTTCATACTCTTCTCCATTTAGAGAGATTTCATATTCATAGACTGCTCCTTCACCATCGTATATCCATTCTGTTTCAATAGAGTCTTCTGTTGCTTCTACTTTTGTGAAGTAAAGATCTTCACTAATCGTGAATACATAACCGAAATAAATTTCAATTTCTTCTCCATCCGCATTTAGTGCTGCAATAGCAACTTCATACGGCGTTCCCGGAGATAGTCCAGTAAATACGTAACTAGATTCTGTTCCTGATACTGTATCTACTGATTCACCATCTATATACAATTCATAAGCTGCTACTTCTTCTTCTCCATTATATTCCCATTCTGCATAGATCGAATCATGTGTCGCTGTTAAAGAGGTAAAGCTTAAGTTCCCCATTTCTTCTTCATAGAAAACTTCCACACCGCGCATTCTTAATTCTTTAATCACTTCCATCGCTTTCGATCCTTCCGAAATGTCAAGCGTTGGGACCGAGATGAAAGAGACAACAGCTAAGTAAGGTAAATCTAGTAATGGCGAAATATCCGTAATAGCTGTTTCATCCATTGCTAAGAATAATAGATTATTACCATTCTTAAGTGGTGTAATGTCAGTAATAGCGTTACCCGAAATAATGAGACCTTGTAAAACATGGGCATTCTCAGAATTTAACCAATCAAGATTCGTCATATTTGTATAATCTGCAAGTAAAAATAGTAACTGTAATTTCGCTAGTGATTTGAAATCACTAATTGGATTATCCGATACGATTAAGTATTGCAGATTGGCTGCTTTTTCGATTCCTTTAAGACTTGTTAGTTCATTATCATATAGTGATAATTCGATTAAGCTACTTGGCAAAGCAGGGAGCTTTTTATATCCATTGCTATCAGCTGAAAGCGATTGTAAGTTAGGTAAACCTTGTATTGGTGATAAATCGAGTCCAGGATTGTAGGAAGCAACAAGCATATTCAAGCTTGTTAAGCCCGACAATGGTTTTAAATCTTTCACTTTCGTGTCATCAATATATAATACCGATAATTTACTCAAGCCTTTAATCGCTGTTAGATCACTGACTGGGTTCCCTGTTATCGATAGCTCTTCAAGGTTTGTAGCCAGCTCTAGCCCAGCTAAATTCCGAACACCTTCATAATCAACATACAGTGAAGTTAAATTTTTCATATCACTTTCATATATGTCACGGCTAATGCCAAGAGTCATCTTAATCATGTCTCTTAACCCTTTGTCTTTAATCGACACTTTTTTTCCTTCAGGTAATTTTGCCGTTTTCACATCCATTGTTGCCCGACCAATTAATTGTTTACCGTCGTAAGCCTTAATAACGATATCATAGGTTGTATCTGCCTTTAAGTTCTTAAATACATGTTCTTCTAAACCAGATACTTTCGTTTCTTTCCCGTCAATAGAAACAATATAATGATCTGGGTACAAATTGATATTGGCTTCAGGCCAGAAACTCCAATACACTTGGATACTTGATTCATTGACAAATCCACGCTCTACCATCATATTTACATCATCTGCTTCATTGCTGTACACGGTTACGCCTTTTGCAGTTAAATCTTTCAGTACAGCTTGTGCCCCAGCATTTTCACCAATCCAAGGCAGGCCATAAGCATAAACTGTTTGAAGATTCGTTAATTTTTTGAGGAAGTCCAGGTTGGCTAGGGAAGTATGAGAGATATTTAATTCCACTAAACTTGTACTAAAAATACTTGTATCTGTAATAGCTAATCCTGTGACATCAAGGTCTTTTAACTTTGTTAATGCTTTGATTGGTGTTAAATCAGCAATGTCATTATAACCGAGATGCAATGTTTCTAAATTTGTCGCAAATTGTAATCCTTCAATAGATGTTACCCATAAATTCGAGATTGATAGACTTGTTAAACGGTCTAAGTCAGCTTGATAAATAGCGCGCTTTAACCCTAATTCATCTTTAATTGCTTGCTCAAGAGTACTGTCTTCGAATGGAATAACTTCTCCTGTAGGTACTGCCGATGTTGTTACTTCTACCTCTGCTGAAGATACTACACTACCTTTTTGAACACCTTCTACTTTCACTTTATATGTAGTAGCAGGGGCTAATTTCGTTAATGCATAAGTGGTTTTATTTGGTGAAACGACTTCTTTTAAATGGCCATCAACGTATAATCTAAATTCATCAACATCCATTAAACTCCACGAAATGTCAGCTGTTGTATCAGTTATCTTATGAGCAACAATATTTATGGTAGGGACAGGTTCATCTTTTGCTGCTTCTTCATCCGCTACTTGTTCCTCTTCCTCAACAACCGTTTCATCGTCTTTTGGTGACTCTTCGCTAGCTTCCTCTTCTACAACCGGCATTTCAACCGTTAACGTTGTTTCGTTACTTTGCGCCTTACCTTGCGCAATCGCATAAGTCACTGTATCTCCAGGTTTCACCTCAGAATCAATCAATTCATATATACGATAAACGCCATCCTCCCCAGTTTGTTCTTGACTCATTTCTGGTTGGCTGGCAAGAACCGAGCGTTCTCCGTTTTTAACGAGGGTGAACAATTCTGCATTCTCATTTGCAGATTCTTCATATTTCACTCGCCATTTCAATTTCACTTGCCCATCAATGTATTCTGGATTTTGCAATTGAATATCTAATGGTTGTTCCACATCAGTTGTTCCTGGTGATGTCGGTGTTTCCTCCGTACTCTCTGTCTCCGCTAGGACGGATGCAGGGATGATAGAAAAAACGAGCATCATGGATAAAAGTAGATGGATAGCTTTTTTCATTCCCAATTCCCCTATTCTCTCTATTTTTAGAAATATATTCCTTTCAAGATGTATCATATAACGAATAGATGGGCTTGTATAGATACTTACGATAGAATATTTTTCGACATCATCCCTTGAGAATAAATGAGGTTTTTGTCGAAAGTTGACTAGGCTGGGTTGCTCTCCCCATCACCAGACTAAGCTTGTTTGATAAGCCATTGCGGGGGAGACGTCAGCTAATGTTTGAGCGTTGATTTGCGATGTAGGTCATGTCATGTGCTGCTTGTCTCTCCCGGAGGTTTGATCGGTTGGGGATGGTTATAGGGGTGATAGAAATTTTTGAAAGGTAACCCCTCAAGAAAGGAGAATCGTGGGTCGGGTTGGTAGCCATAGGGATAAGCTCTGTTGTGGCGATTATCCCCGTTATCCTACCATTTTTTCTTGCTCACTCTGATTTTTGGTACGTTTCTCGACGTTTCCTACCATATTTTCATGCTTACTCCGGTTTTTGGTACGCTTCTCAGCGTTTCCTACCATCTTTTCATGCTCTCTCCGATTTTTGGTACGCTTCTCGACGTTTCCTACCATATTTTTCGGCTCACTCCGATTTTTGGTACGCTTCTCACCGTTCCCTACCATCTTTTTCGGCTCACTCCGATTTTTGGTACGTTTCTGGACGAATCCTACCATCTTTTCATGCTATCTCCGGTTTTTGATACGTTCCTCGGCGTTTCCTACCATCTTTTTCGGCTTACTCCGGTTTTTGGTACGCTTCTCGACGTTTCCTACCATATTTTCATGCTCTCTCCGATTTTTGGTACGTTTCTCGGCGTTTCCTACCATCTTTTTCGGCTCACTCCGATTTTTGGTACGTTTCTGGACGAATCCTACCATCTTTTTCGGCTTACTCCGGTTTTTGGTACGCTTCTCGACGTTTCCTACCATATTTTTCGGCTCACTCCGATTTTTGGTACGTTTCTGGACGAATCCTACCATCTTTTCATGCTCACTCCAGTTTTTGGTACGCTTCTCGACTTTCCCTACCATATTCTCATGCTCACCCCGATTTTTGGTACGCTTCTCGGCGATTCCTACCATCTTTTCATGCTCTCTCCGTTTTTGATACGTTTCTCACCGTTTCCTACCATATTTTTCGGTTCACTCCGATTTTTGGTACGCTTCTCGACGTTCCCTACCATATTCTCATGCTTACTCCGATTTTTGGTACGTTTCTCGACTTTCCCTACCATATTCTCATGCTCACTCCGGTTTTTGATACGATTCTCGACGTTCCCTACCATATTCTCATGCTCACTCCGGTTTTTGGTACACTTCTCGCCGTTTCCCACCATCTTTTCATACTCACTCCGATTTTTAGTACGTTTCCACTCAAACCACCCTCAAGGCAGCACTCCTCTCCTTACCACTACACCCTCATGTTATTACATCAAGCATCTAAAAATAATAAAAGGCTGGAACTATTTAGTCCCAGCCTTCAGTATTTATTCTTTATTAGAAACGATCTTTGTTTTTCTCAAATGTATCTTTCACTTTTTCGATGACGATTTTACTGCCACCTTGTTCTTCGACACCTTCAACCATCATTGAGATAAGGAGATGGGGGTCATCCGGGTTATAGGCAACAAACCAACCGTTTTCTTTACCCTCTTCATCAGCGGTCTGTTTCAGTTCCGCCGTCCCCGTTTTCCCTGCTAGCGGGTAGCCTTCAATACGTGCCGTACGTGCTGTACCGCCTGGTTCGTTCACTACTTTATTCATCGATTCAGCTACAGTTTTAACGGTAGCTTCATCAATTATATTTTCCTTCCATACTTGGCTCTTTTCTTCCTCATTCAGGAGCAAGATCGGTTTAATCATTGACCCATTATTGATAAAAGGTGTATAAGAAGTAGCCAAGTGAAGGATGCTCATTTCAACATGTCCTTGCCCATAACCGGAATCGGCAATTAATGTTTCTTTATCCAGCTCGCCGATTGTAGAAGATTCGAGTGGATAGGCAAAGGGAATATCCTCTGTGAAGCCAAATTCTTTTAATCCAGCAGTTAATTTGTCTTTTCCTAGCTCTAATGCTGCCCTTGCAAAGTAAATATTATCCGAATACATCATCGCCAAATCGAAATTGACTGGCTTTCCAGGATCGCTTACCCTTGTGATTCGGTAATCACCCCAGCGATTATCATCCGGCCACTGCAGGCCCTTCACTTCTATTGTATCTTCAGGTTTAATGGCTCCTTCTTTTAATGCAAGCGCACCTGTTATTGGTTTAATCACGGAACCTGGTGCATACGTGTGTTGAAAACGATTCAAGAATGGATTATCACCACTCTCTTCTAGCTCTTCTAATTGAGAGGCAGAGTATCCAAGTGTTGCTTGATTCGGATCGAACCCTGGACTAGAGACAAGGGCCAATGTTTCACCAGTAACAGGGTCAATGGCGGCCGCAGTGCCTGGCTTATGATCCAGTTCTTTATACAAGTCCTCTTGTAATGTGAGGTCAATGGTTAACTGAACGTTGCTACCATTTTCTACTGGTGTTTCGGCCACTACTACCTCTGAACCGTCCTCTTTCTTAATCCCTATTAAGACACCATTTGAACCACGCAGCTTTTCCTCATATACTTTCTCTAAGCCGCGGCGTCCGATGACATCATTACTGCCATATCCTTTTCCTTCGTGTTCCTCCAAGTCGTCAGCCGTCACTTGAGCGACATTACCAATTAAGTGTGAGGCAGCCTCGCCGCCAGGGTATACTCGACCTTCAATATCCTTTTTTAATACACCTGGTATGCTCATCAAGTTATTTAATAGTTCTTCTTGATTCGTCGCAATTTTCTTGATTGGCACAAATTGATTTGCCTGCACCCAACTCGCGCCTAGTTTATCCTTAACAGAGTTCTCTGAGATCTCAAGTAATTTTGCCACTTGCTTAACCGTTTCATCTTCAGAGTCCATTTGTTCTGGGACAATGCCAATTTCTAAAATCGTCCCATTGAAAGCAAGTGGATCGCCTGAACGATCGACAATTTCTCCCCGTTTTGCCTTCACTGTGTTGTATGTAATTTCATCATTCGGGCCAAGTTCAGGGAAAATATAAGTCGTATCCCATTCAATATACCAATTTTCCTCATCGTCTCTCTCTTCTTTAACTAATGTTGCTTGGTGATCAAAGGCAATCTCTCCTGCTAAACTATCCATTTTTGCCGAAAATGGTAGTTGTAATGATTGCTGATCTGTATCTTGTTCTTTCTCTGATTTTTTATGTGAAATGTCTAAGTTAGCAATGCCTAAATCTGTATATACTTTTTCATAGCGACTGACAAAGTCTTCTTCACTAACTGATTCCTTTGCCTCTTTTGAGAGCATGCCATACATTTTTGCGAACTCTTCTTTATTCCAATATTCTATATATTGAGATAACCGTTGTTCTGGATCAACCTCTTTATTGCATGCACTAAGAATGGCTAAAACCGTAATGGCCACAAATAAATAGACTACCTTTTTCATGTCTCTCCCCCTCATCAACCATTTTAACACTACGGTCACTTTCATACCATATATAGAACAACGGTTTCATGCGAACATTTTATGAACAAAAAAAACCGAGCCTTTATGACAGCTCGGATATTCCTACTTGTTTTTCCTTTTCCTTATGATGAATGCTTTTCAAACGAATGTAGAAACCGATTGCCGCTGCAGTTAGCCCTACGGAAATACCAATCCAAAAACCGTATGCCTCAAGCTCTGTAAAGGCAGCTAAACTATAGCCAACTGGAATACCAATCACCCAATAGGAAATAAAAGCAATGATAAATGGTATTTTCACATCTTTATAGCCTCGTAAGACACCTTGTAACCCCGCTTGAGCAGCATCTGAAATCTGATAAAAAATGGCAATCACAAAAAAGTTAGCCGCAAGTAAAATCACTTCTGGATCATTCGAATAGATGGCGGCAATTTGTTCTTTGAAGAACAACAAGAAAATAGAAGCAAAGCCCATAAATGCCATTCCACCTACAACCCCAAGCAAACTATATTTTTTCGCGTTATCTAAGCGTCTGCCCCCAACAGAGTACCCGATCATAATTGTCATCGCCATTGATAGACTAAGAGGGATCATAAATAATAAGGAAGTGAAACTAAACGCCACTTGGTTGGCTGCTACTGTAATCGTTGAAAACATCATACCAACTAAAAGGGTCACAACCGCAAAAATACTAGATTCAAAGAAAATTGTTAATCCTATTGGGATTCCAATGGATAATTGTTCTCTCCATGCTTTTATTGATGGTTTAAACCAAACTTTCCCAATTTTGTAGTTTCTAATTTTTTCGATTTTAAAACTGATTAATATACTAATGATTAGAATGAACCAATACGTAAAGCCCGTTGTATAACCTGCACCAATTCCGCCGAGCCTTGGAAAACCAAAGTGACCAAACACTAAGCAGTAGTTCAAGAATATATTTACTGGTACCGCTAATATGGTAATGATCATCGTGATTTGTGTGAATCCTTGTGCATCAAAGAAGTTCCTTAGCACATTGTATAAAAATAACGGCACTATCCCGATTGATAAGCCAAGTAAATAATGAAAAGCAATATATTCAACATTTGGAGCCAAGCTCATTATACTTAAAATCGGCTCCAAGAAAAAAATACCGATTAAAAGTATAATAACAGCAATAATAGCAGCTAAGTATAACGCTTGTGTCACACTATAGGATATTTTCTCCTTTTTGCCTTGTCCTAGTAAATGCGACACAATAGGAGTTATAGCAAGCATAATCCCATTGATCCCTGTAAATACCGGCATCCATATGTTGGACCCAATTGCCACTCCAGCCAAATCATCCGTTCCAACGCGGCCAGACATCATCGTATCCGTTAAATTCATTGCATATAGCCCTATTTGTGTCACCATAATCGGCCATAGCACTTGCAAAAATAGCTTAATTTTCTCATTCCACGTTTCTGCATGATACATTTTTTATTCTATCTCCTGTTAAGTCTGATTTTAGCGATGATTTATTTTAGCACTGGAATGATGTTGTTTCAATCGAACATCAGAAGTGGATGATAACATATCACTAGCTGGAGCCCACCTTGCATAAAGAATAAGATCCCCTGTTGTCCCTGCTGGAATAACCGTTACCACCTGACCCGCAGTATTATACCAATTCACAAATCGGTAACCACGCACTGGTCCTGGTGGATTTAATATAATTGGCAGTTCTGAGGCCGTGTACGTTTGTGGGTTTGGACTCACCGTTCTAAATATATTTTGATAAGTAATTGTATCATTAGGTAATCTGACCAACAGGACTTGCGTATTGTCATCACTTAAACGAATCACCCAATCCTCAAACTCGGTTGTCGGCTTAAAAAATTTATCCGCATCTGATTGTACTAAGATCGGATAAGTTGCGGTCGATTCAGCAACTACGATTGGTGTACCAGCATCATTTGGTGTGACATAATTGGTTAAATCTAATTGAACCACAGTCCCTTGGATAAGCGGTGCGGTAATGTAGGCTACGTTACTTCTACCAACAATATAAAGCCCGTTCGCATCCCCAAGCTGATCTTGCATGAGTAGAATACCACCATTATATATACCTGGTGCTGTATCAGCCATATTCACACCAATATCCCCGACACTATTACTACCTACAAAAGAAATTTCACCTGTATTAAAAATACCTCCGCCAACTAGGGCAGCTTCATTACGTTCAACTAGAGATTCTGTTATCCTTGTTTGACTATTTGTATTCGTAAATATGCCTCCACCTGTTTCACCAGCATAGTTATCAGTTACTTGAATATTAGTGAGAACGACTTCTGTAATATCATTAACAAACACACCACCGCCACTTTCAGTTACCCGGTTATTTCTTATGATACTCTCAATGATTTGAAGCCCCGCATTTAAATTGACAAACACACCTCCACCATTAGCAGCAATATTTTCGAATATCGTGCATTGGTCGAATATCGTACTTGTTTCATTATTAAAGTATACCCCACCGCCATTAAGGTTGGCTTGATTAGAGAAAATACGGCATAGAGATAGAGTAATCGTTGCATTTGAATTGATAAATAAACCAGCTCCATTACTGGCAATATTGTCCGCCACTTCACAGTTAACGATATTTATCACACTATTAATGTTAGCAAAGAAAGCTCCACCATTACTTGATGTCGAATTTCCAGTTAGCAAAACATCGTTAAAGGCGATTTGAGATCGCTGGTTAATATACAAGCCGCCTCCATTTTTTAACGCAGTATTGTTTGCGATGCTACCTCTTATGAAGCTCCCAATAACGTCCGGGTTGATTAAGACCCCACCTGCCCCCCTCGTATCAGTTGGTTCAGTTGATTGATTCCCGATAATATCCGTATCAGCAATAGTAAAACTTGTACCCGTATTAAAGTAAATGCCCCCACCAACGGTCGCGATATTATTGGAGATAACTGACCCATTAATAGTGGCACTTCCTTGGTTCACAAAAATAGCTCCTCCAAAGCTAGCACAAACATTCTGCACTAACATTGAATCGGTGATATTCGCATGTGCACTTGAAGCAATATATATCCCTCCACCAAACTCTGAGGCATCACAATTATAAATGGTTGAATTGTTTATATTACCAATAGCAGATCCAGTTAGATAGAAGGCACCCCCCCTTGGCACAGAAGAATTTTGTAAGGATGAATCGTTAAGCGTTACAATACCCGTACCTGTACAAAAAACAATCGAAGAGCCGACAGTATTTAGTTTATTACCATCTATAGTTAAACCTTGCAAAAGTAGGTTCCCATTTGTAGCAACATTAAAAAGGTATCCTGTAAACCCCGTAAGTCTGGTCAATATAATAGATGTATTTTCCCCACTTATCTCCACTGTGTAGTTAATTGATAAAGTTGTTTCAAGATCAAAACTATCCGTAACCGTAATAACATCCTCTTGATTACTAATTGCCGTTTGCAGTTCTGCAAAAGTTGAAACCGAAACCATCATGTTCACTCCTATCTGAGCATGTCCTTTTATAACATATGAAGGACTGGACTTACTGGTGAAAAAGAATGACAGTGGCACTCTTATCGGTTATAATTTTGGAAAAGAAAGGATGATGTTTTTGACTGTTTATAAACCACTCGAAGTTTCGACTACTCTCCGTTTTTATCGAGCAATCCACAGTCGCACCGAATTACCTCCAGAATCTGCGTACTATCTTCAATCTTTACAAAAAGGCTATAATGGTGAGAAGAATTGGGCCACCTATCTGAATGAACTCCCGAAGAACATCCCGATTCTATATGATCTTCAATTTGAAGTGAACCAATCTACGATTCAAATTGATGCCCTCTGTATTCTCCAAAACAAACTAGTACTATTTGAAGTGAAAAACTTCCAAGGGAATTTTTCAGTAGATGGAGATAAGTGGTATAGCCCCTCTCACAAAGAAATGAAGAATCCCCTCAACCAGATCAAACGTGCCGAACCCTTATTCCATCAATTCTTAAAAAAGTACCAACTTAACATGCCGTTTGACTATTACCTTATTTTCGTCCACCCTACTTTTATCCTCTACGGTGCCTCTCATCAAGAACAACTCATTCTTCCAGGACAAATCCCTGAATTCTTGGATGGTCTCAAACAACAAACCTTTTCACCCCAACGGATGCACACAAAAATTATTGATACCTTATTAACAAATCACATAAACGATATCCACTTGCTCCATAAACCTGAATATCACTTTGATCAGATGGCGAAAGGGCTATTTTGCGGGGGTTGTGGAGGGAAGATGAACAGAAAAAATAAAAAGACATTTTCCTGCATGAAATGTCATCACTCTGCTACAGTCAACGATACTGTTTTATACAATATTCAAGATTATATAGCACTTTTTCCAGAACGCAAGGTAACTACGGCTAATATTATTGACTGGATTGGTGGGGAGGTTAGTAAAAGATCCATTAACTATTTCATGCTTAACAAATTTGAAAGTCATGGCTTAGGAAAATCTACTTATTATAAACAAAACAAATATTGACTGTAACTTAGGATCTAAGAGGAAAAACCATTTGTTACGATTACGCATCTACCTTTTTGATATCTTACACGCGCGCAATTCCCGTTTTCTTTCCTTTCTCATTTGCGCGTATCTGCCTTTTACGCGCAATTCTTGCTTTCTTTCCTTTCTCTTTTGCGCGTATCCGCCTGTTGCGTGCAATTCCCGTTTTCTTTCCTTTCCCTTTTGCGCGTATCTGCCTTTTACGCGCAATTCTTGCTTTCTTTCCTTTCTCTTTTGCGCGTATCCGCCTGTTGCGCGCATTTCCTGTCTTCTTTCCTTTCTCTTTTGCGCGTATCTGCCTTTTACGCGCAATTCTTGCTTTCTTTCCTTTCTCTTTTGCGCGTATCCGCCTGTTGCACGCATTTCCTATTTTCTTTCCTTTCTCTTTTGCGCGTATCCGCCTGTTGCGCGCATTTCCCGTCTTCTTTCCTTTCCCTTTTGCGCGTAACTGCCTTTTACACGCAATTCCTCCTTTCTTTCCTTTCTCTTTTGCGCGTATCTGCCTTTTACGCGCAATTCTTGCTTTCTTTCCTTTCTCTTTTGCGCGTATCCGCCTGTTGCACGCATTTCCCGTCTTCTTTCCTTTCTCTTTTGCGCGTATCCGCCTGTTGCGCGCATTTCCCGTCTTCTTTCCTTTCTCTTTTGCGCGTATCTGCCTTTTACGCGCAATTCTTGCTTTCTTTCCTCTCTCTTTTGCGCGTATCCGCCTGTTGCGCGCAATTCCTATTTTCTTTCCTTTCTCTTTTGCGCGTATCTGCCTTTTAACGCAATTCCTACTTTCTTTCCTTTCTCTTTTGCGCGTATCCGCCTTTTACGCGCAATTCTTGCTTTCTTTCCTTTCTCTTTTGCGCGTATCCGCCTTTTACGCGCAATTCTTGCTTTCTTTCCTTTCTCTTTTGCGCGTATCCGCCTGTTGCGCGCAACTCCTATTTTCTTTCCTTTCTCTTTTGCGCGTATCCGCCTGTTGCGCACAATTCCTGTCTTCTTTCCTTTCCCTTTTGCGCGTATCCGCCTTTTACGCACAATTCCTGCTTTCTTCCCTTTCTCTATCCCGCCCAATATTTACCCAAAATCAACTTTCATTTGCACATATCAATCAATTACACACCTATACAGTTACCTTACCAAAAACACAAAAAACCCCCACAGACCAAAGCCTGCGGGGGTTTCCACTAATTATGATAATACTGCTAATCTTTCTTTAACTTCTTCTTCAGTTAACCCGTGCTCTGCAATGTAGCGGTTGCGTGGGTGTGAACGGCATTCTTCGGAACAGCTACGTAAATGTTTGTGTTCATTTTCCTCAGAACAAAGGATTTTTTTGTTACATTCTGGGTTGGCACAGTTGACGTAACGTTCACATGGCTCACCAGAATAGTAATCCTTCCCTACAACTACATGTTCTTTGCGGTTGACGGGTACTGCGATTCTTTCATCGAATACATATAATTGGCCATCCCATAGATCGCCTTGGACTTCGGGATCTTTTCCGTAAGTGACGATACCGCCATTCAGTTGACCTACATCTTTAAAGCCTTCTTGAAGTAACCAGCCAGAGAATTTTTCACAACGAATACCACCAGTACAATAAGTGACAATTTTCTTCTCGCCTAACAATTCTTTATTATCTCTTACCCATTGAGGGAGGTCGCGGAAGTTTGTAATATCTGGGCGAATGGCACCACGGAAGTGACCTAGATCATATTCATAATCATTTCTTGCGTCTAAAACAACTGTATTTTCATCATTTAAGCTCTCGTAGAATTCTTTCGCGCTTAAATGTTTACCTGTTAATTGATTTGGATTGATATCGTCTTCTAATCGAAGAGTAACTAGCTCTGGACGATAACGTACTTTCATTTTTGGAAACGCATGTTCATCTACTTCATCGATTTTGAAAATCATATCAGCAAAACGTGGGTCTGCTTTCATATGCTCGATGTAGCGGTCTGTTTGTTCTACAGTACCTGAACAAGTCCCATTAATTCCTTCATCTGCAATCAAAATACGACCTTTTAATCCTAGTTCGTTACAAAATGCTTTGTGTTCAATCGCGAACTCTTCTCCGTTTTCAATTGGTACGTACATGTAGTATAACAATACGCGATAGTTATTCTTTTCTTCCATTTTCTTCACCTATTCTTTTTATATTTGCAAGATATAATGGTTCAATAGGTTTTTTACACCATTTTCTTACTGACAGTATTATAACAAAAAAACGCTAGGAAATAATGTCGATTTATTGACCTTTTTTTGGTATTCTTACCCGACTAACAGTTTATCCACCGCAATATAATTTCATACTTAATGAAAAAAATCGAAAAAATACTTAAATTTACCTATATCTGAACATTTAAAATTATTGATAAATATACAAAATTTACTTATTATAAAAGGAAAAGGAGGTATGTTTATGAGCCTTGCACCAGTAAGTTTTGGAGAAATTCTCAGCGATCTTCGGCAATTTAAAAAACTATCAATTGAGGATTTAGCAGAAGGAATTTGTTCGTCAGAAGAAATCATCGAATATGAAAAAGGCAAGAAGTATCCAACATTAGATCAGTTATATGAATTGGCTGAACGGTTGAATGTAGAAGTCAGCCATTTCATTGACTATGCATCATCAAGTACCTTCAATTATGTTACGGCTGTTTTTTTATTAATTAAAAAGTATAAGCGCGAACGCGATTATCAAGCGATTTATGGGATTATTGAACAAGAGAGGGACAACCCTTTATTTAAGCAGCGGATTTCTATGCAATTTATGCTTTGGCATGAGGGAATTTGTGAGTATTATTTACACCAAAATGAGGATGATGCGGTAAAACTCCTTTATCAGGCAATTGATTTAACTAACCCTGATAGAAGTAGACTGACAGAGAACGAAATTGAAATTCTTACGAGCTTAGCGATTATTAAGCTTGAAG
This sequence comes from Cytobacillus kochii, assembly GCF_044790165.1. Lineage (NCBI taxonomy): Bacteria > Bacillati > Bacillota > Bacilli > Caryophanales > Bacillaceae > Cytobacillus > Cytobacillus kochii. The sequence continues at coordinate 4,225,193 of NZ_CP085254.1, forward strand.
AAAAGGACTTCATATTTGCATCTAATATGTTTGAGGATGCGTTAGATAATTTGGATTCGCTTCCGCATATACTGGATCCGAAAGTGAAATTGCGGATTTTGTATGGGCTATCACAAACATTAGCAGCAATGAATAATTATGAGGACTCGTTGAAATATAGTAATTTAGGGATTAATTATTGCATTAATAATGAGATACTTTATTTATTTGGGGAATTTTACTTCCAATCGGGCGAAAGTTACATCAAAATTGGTGAGATAGATATAGGTACGGAGTATATTAATCGGGCAAAATCTATCTTTTTACTACAAAATGATGAAAAATTTGCCAAATTAGTAGGGATAGAGCTAGATAAATTATTAGAAAAGTGTTAATATTTGTATTGTAAGATATTTCTATATTGAAAGGAGAAAGAGAAATGAAAAAATTCGTTTCTGCATCAGTTGTTGCACTTTCAATGGTTGCTTTCGGAGGATTTGTTGGAGCTGAACCACTACCGACCCAACATGGCGCTGAACCACTTCCTACTCAGCACGGTGCTGAGCCGCTTCCAACTCAACACGGATCTTCACCACTACCAACTCAACATGGCGCTGAACCGCTGCCGACTCAACATGGTGCACCACTACCTACCCAACATTAATAAGGTTTGAGCAAAAGCACTTTCCCGCCAGAAGGTGCTTTTTCTTGTTAAAAGGAACGCCTCGGGCTTAGTAAGTGTTTAAGGTCCACTGCCAATTGTTCGACATATTTCTCTACATCTACATCCCCTTGACTCATTCCATTTTCGTGCGCCTTCAATAATAATTCTAGTAGATTAATAGGGTTTTCTGCATCCAAACCAAACTATCCTCCTAGTATTTCTTAGGAATATTATACTAAAATTCCCAATATGAATCAATATAAAATTGTCAAAAAATTTCCGTTTTTGTAAATAGACTTATATAAAATTATTTACATATATCCTTCCACCTAATTTGCCCCCATTTTTCAACATCATTTGACATATGTCTGCCCATTCGAGGATAGTCGACATTTTTCTTCGACAAGAACTTTAGCATAAGCTGTCACATTATGTCATATGCTTCTAGAACCAAGTCGAAAGTCCTCGAAATTAATGTTTTTTCATCTTATTTTGTAAAAGGTTGTAAAAAATATAATTCTATAGACGATATTATGATAGAATTGACGAAATCTTGGAGTAAAGGAGAGATTACTAGACGTGAAAAAACATATGGTGTCGATGGCCACGATTGCTGTCGTTTCCTCTGCTTTTGCCGCTCAAGCGTCCGCTGACTCAACTCATACTGTAAAACAAGGAGATACATTATGGGATATAGCTAAGAAATACAATACATCTGTTTCTCAGCTAAAAAAATGGAATGATTTAAACTCAGACTTCTTACAAATTAACCAAAAGCTCATTGTTTCTAGTGAAAACTCAGCACCTGCAAAAGAGAATAATTCTTCTAATCAGTCTAGTTCAGGTACATATAAAGTGGTGTCAGGAGATACTTTATCTAAGATTGCACGCCAACATAATATGACTGTCAAAGCTTTAGTAGATCTCAATAATTTAAAAGGCGATCTCATTTTCCCAGGACAAGCACTTAAAGTGAATGGTTCATCCTCAAGTAATTCTGGAAATGCTTCTTCCAAACCATCAAGCGGTTCAAATGGAAGTAGCGGGAATTCCAATTCCAAGAAGGATACATATGTTATTCAGCCTGGAGACACACTAAGTGGCATCGCTAAAAAGACAAACACAACTGTTAGCAATTTAAAAAAGTGGAATCAGTTAAGTTCTGATTTAATTTTTGCCGGAAAAAAATTATATGTAACGAGTAATAATGCTGGTAAGGAGACAGAGACGAAGCCGTCTAATCCAACAAATGACAATATTTCAGGAAATGCCGCTGCCATAATTAATGAGGCTAAGAAGCACTTAAATACGCGCTATGTTTGGGGCGGATCAACGCCAAGTGGGTTTGATTGTAGTGGATTTATCTATTACGTACTGAAGCAAACAGGAACAAACATTGTGAGAACAAACGCCGAGGGTTATTTTAGCCGTTCGTATTATGTAAACGACCCTGTACCGGGTGATATTGTTTTCTTTGAGGGTACTTATAAAAAAGGAATCTCTCACTTAGGGTTTTATATCGGAAATAATCAATTCATCCATGCTTCATCAAGTGGTGTTATGATTACCAGCTTAGATAACCCTTATTGGAGCAAACATTTTGATAGTTTCAAGCGACTTTATTAAACAAGTTTATCTTTACCGTCAATGGTAAATAAATAAAAGGGGGGTCCATGTCAATTCACCCCCTTTCAATTTCTAAAAGAGGTGAATCGAATTGAGTATCTTTATGTTTATTAGCATCATGACATTGATATTGCTTTTACTTAGTTTTCTACTGATCTTTTCAAAGCTCTATCGAAAAACAGCTACACGATTAAGTCTATTGATTTTACTTTTCGGTGCCGTCTCTTTTCCTCTGTTTTCTGTGATGTACCAAGTGCGAACAACGAATTATCTAATTGATTTTTCAACAATCGGAACCGTCTTTTTTCTTACATGGACTTTAGTTGTATTTACACTTCTTGGAGGTATTTTCTTTCGTTTCCGTGTGAATATTTCCGAAGAAAGTGAGATGTACCGTCATTAATTCAAGGCTTGATCGATCACTTTCTGGAATAAGTCTTTCTCCTCCAAAAATGGATAATGATTGCTTTTTTCAAAAATAAATAGCTGTGATTGGGGTATTTCTTGGTGGATTTCCTTCGAATACTCAACTGGGCACTGGACATCATAACGTCCACAACAAATGTTCGTCGGTATGTTGATATGCTTTAATTTCCTTGTTATATCAAAAAGAACCGCCTCTCTACTGAAAAAATTCAACCTCGCCCCTGACATACCCTTACATATGTTGCCCGTAAAATATTGGGTATATTTTTCGGGTTCAAATAGAGAAAGCTGGATACGTTTCTTTTTTAACTGTTCTTTATCTATTGCCGTTATATTTGGCTGAGTTAATGCAAATTGATACTGTTGCATTTCAGCAAATTTGGGATGTTTTTCATTATAGATGCATGCTGAGGACTCTGTGTAGTCTCTTGCTGCTGAACCCACGATAACAAGTGATTCCAACGAAGACTGATGAAGCAGCGCATAAAGAAGGCCAATCATTCCACCTGTTGAATGACCGGCATAAATCCATCTTTCATACCCTAATGCTACTCTTATTGCCTCTATATCTAATACGCTATCTACCATACTATATTCATACGGCTCATGTGCTTGCTCTGATTCTCCCACCCCGCGTAAATTTATTAACGTTACGCAAAAACGTTCAGAGAATGTATGAGCAAAATAGTCTCCTGTTTCATTAAAGACGGCATAAAGATGCGCAACGCATAAAGGCTTTCCAACTCCTTTTTGAAAGATTTCAAACTCACCTCTTTGGGTTTGGAGCATTTTTCTTTTCCACATCCTTCTCCACCATCCCTACTTTAATGATACTTGCAAGATACTTTTGAAAATACACCGTTCTTCTCAATCGTCAATGATCGGTCACCTGACTCCTCATAACAGCGCTCAATAATCTGTTCATTTTCGACATGTTGGTTATATATTTTGAGCATAATAACCATCGCAGCACCCATGATAAACACACTTCCTAATAATAATATAAGTAATTTCACCTTGTCTTTTTGCATTTTTATCCCTCCTTACTCAAACACATAATTAAATAACAAACTGAGCAAACTAAAGTATTCTTTTTATATAGGGAGCTCAACATATGATATTCTTAGCGATTCTATTGATGGTTTGTGGATTATTTATTATCAATGGCATTTATGCCTATCAAACGAAGCACATTGATGCCTTTTTTCTTTCTACACTTTGGTACTATATTAAACTTGTTCCTTTATTTATTGCTGCCAGTTTAATGATTGGCTATGGTGTAAAGTTTTTAAGCAAACATGTCGATAACCTCTCTTTTTCCCTCATCGCCTCTAAAGGGATTGAGATTCTTGTTAGTCTAATCATTGGCTATCTCTTTTTTAAAGAAACACCTACTCTTCGGACAGGGTTCGGAATTGTAGTGATATTGGTTGGTTTTTGGTTATTAAAAGGTAAATGAACATGATTTCTTAAAAAGATCGCACTTGTGATATCAGATGTTGGAAATGAGAACCCTTCACTGGTTCAAATAAAACGGGCTTCATCGTTCCACTGTATGTACAGCAAATATATTTATCATCTATTACGCGCAAATAATCTAATAAAAAGTGATTATCAAGAAATACTTCTACATCACCTTTCCCTGATAACTCTTCAATTGGTTGCCATTCTTCAATCATACCTATTTGTTTGGCGTTGGAAGATATCCGGAGTCTCCCATTTTGTATTTGTAATTTAATATGATGATTCTTCTTAGCATCCGAAAAGAGTGCTGCTCGCTCAATTCCTTGTAGAAAGGTTTCAGTATGGATTTGAAAAGAACTGACCTTTTGCTTTGGAATAAAATCACTTGTGGCCGGATATCGTCCTTCTATCAGTCTTATATAAAAATGACAATGTTTACTTTTTAAAGCTAGATGGTTTTTAGAAAGCGATAATGCAACCTCTTCCTCTGTATGTAAGCTAAGTTTCGACCATTCAAGTAGACTTTCACTTGGAACAATCATTTCTGTTTCTAACTGTGAAGTTATCGCCAATGAACTAATAGAATAACGATGTGCATCTGTACTTATGAAAGTGAGCTCGCCATGACGAGCAACGATTTTAACACCGGTTAAGACCGGACGATTGTCATGAACAGCAGCAGCAAACACTGTTTGCCGGATGAGCGCATGAAGTTCTGCTGCATTCAATGAAAGGACCCCTTCTGCTGGCACATCAGGAATATTTAGTGTCTTTACGTCTGTTAAAGCGAAAATTCTCGTATGAATATCTTCTGATTGAATGTTAATCGTACTGTGCTCACTCAAGTAAATATGTATATTGGCTGGTAACTTCTTAATAATATCAGAAAAGTATTTGGCAGAAATAATAACTGAGCCTGTGCGTTTAATGATGAGCCCCTCTTCTGTTTCGGAGGGTATATTTATTACCATAAGCACATCTTCATTTCCAGCAATGAATGTGACTTGATGATTGCTTACAATTATTTTCATAGGAGATTGACTATTTTTTAACACCTTACTAATATTTTTTAGTATGCGCTGCAACGTAGACTTACAAATGGTTAATTCCATGTTATTCTTTCCTCACTTTATCGCTATGTCTAGGCTATACATTCGGTAGAAACATGTCGAATCCTGCCAGTAAGTACTAATTTTTATCTCCAGAACAGGGAAATCATAATGAAAGATACTTGCCCATTTACAATAACAACAACAGGGTTTTGAAGGTGCGGGATTGTGAGTATGTGATGAGTTTTCGCTATTGAGATGGGCTGGATTTATTTATATACGTACAACTAGTGACTTGCGCGCAAGCTCCTCTACTTTCACGTCCGTTTGTTGGAAAATCAATTTAAACACCTAGGAAAAGAGGTTAAGCTCCATACACACCTTACAACTTGAATTTACATTTCACGACTAACCTGGGCTATTTTGTTTCTTCTCCTCTCTTGTGTTCGCATCTTCATTTGCTCATAAAAAATACCCCATCTATATAGAAGGGGTAAATTCATTGTTCTCGATTCCTTTATGCTCTGTCGCCAACAACAGCAATGCGTTCATTTAAATGTTTGCCTTGTTCAGCTTCATCAAGGACAGCGATAGCAAAGTCTGCATAGCTTATATAACTATCTCCTTGATTGTTGAAGAATAGTTTGTCTTTACCTTTTTGATAGCTTCCGCTTCGTTTACCTTCTGCGTCGAAGAAAGCACCTGGGCTAATATATGTCCAGTTGACGTTTTGGCTGTTTTGAAGTTGCGCTAAATCTTTCCCCATTTGTGTAGCAGTTGGCAGGTAAGCTTTAGGAAAATCTGCTGTTTCATATAAACGAGTTTCTTCATCTACATATAGACTGCCTGCACCACCCACAACAATTAGCCTAGATTGCAGACCTTTTAGCGCATCCATCAGTACTTTGCCTGCTTCCACATGTTGTTCCTCTTGACCTTGAGGTGATTTAAAAGCATTCACAATGATATCGTATTTATTTACTTCATTAGCTTGTATATCGAAAATGTTTTTTTCTATCACTTCTACTTGGCTATTACTTATTTTTGCTGCATTTCTAACGATTGCCGTTACTTCATGCTCTCTGGCTACTGCTTCATCCAAAATGAATTGACCTGCTTTTCCACTTGCCCCGATAATGCCTATTTTCATAATAAAAATACCTCCTTGTTGTAATTAAGTTGATTACATGTAATCATTATAGTTACAGGTATCTTTTTTGTCAATTCTCACCTTTTTCCTTTTCTTGTGATTGCGGTATAATAATATTCACTATGATTCTTCCTTTTAAAGAAAGGTGATAAACATGACCATAAGCAGTCGATTTGCTGTGGGAATTCATATATTAACATTACTTGAATTGAATAAAGAGATTAATACCTCTGAAACAATAGCAGGCAGTGTTAATACAAATCCAGCCGTCATTCGCAAAATTATCGGAATGCTGAAGAAAGCCGATCTCGTTGAAGTCCACCCTGGGAAGGCTGGGGCTAAACTTAAAAAGGGCTTAGCAGACATTACTCTACTTGACGTCTATCAAGCCGTTGAAGTCGTTTCGGAAAATGAATTATTCAGTCTCCATGAACACCCGAACCCTGATTGTTTTGTAGGGAGAAATATTCAACAAACGATAGAGCCTATTTTTATCTCAGCACAGCTTGCCATGGAACAGGTTCTTTTAAATGTGACGCTTGAAGATGTTGTAAGGGAAATTGATAATAAATAGAAGGCGCCCCGAGGTCCATTTTCGGGCGCTTTCTATTTGTTAAAGGAACGACTATCTCGTGTTATAATATCATTATTTTCACTATTACAAATTTACTAGGGGCGGAGCAAATGAAGTGGAAAAACTTTGGCTTAAAAGGAAAAATGATTGCTTTAATTAGCTTACTCATTTTGCTTGTATTTTTGATTTTTACTATTTATTTATTTCGCTACCTCTCCGATATGGTAGAAGAACAAACTGGACAAAAAGCGTTAAGCTTAGCACATACAGTTGCCAATATACCTGAAATTCAGGATGCCTTTGAGCTAAGTAATCCCGCTTCTACTATTCAGAAAATCGTTACACCTATTCAAGAGGCATCAGGAGCTGAGTTTATTGTTGTTGGCAATAGAGATGGCATTAGATATTCTCACCCTAACCCTGATTTTATTGGGAAGAAAATGGTTGGCGGCGATAATAAACGGGCGATTTTGAACGGTGAATCTTATCAATCTAAAAAAGAGGGAACATTGGGATTATCTATTCGAGGGAAAGTACCGATTAAAAAGGATGGGGAAATCATTGGTGTCGTTTCCGTTGGTTTTCTTAACGGAAATATTCAGGAAATTATTCAAGATAAAAGCAAACCACTATTCGTTGCACTCCTATTAGCGATTTTATTAGGTATGGCTGGGGCCGCTTTAATTACTAACTATATAAAAAGAATATTATTTCATATGGAGCCGGAGCAGATCTCTCAATTATATTATCAAAATAAAGCGATTCTACAGTCCACACATGAAGGAATGATCGCTGTTGATCATTTAGGACACATCACTGCCGTTAATAAGAATGCGAGAGAGATCATCGGGACAGATGCCGAAGAGAGCGAATTTATAGGGCGCGAGATTCGCGCATTACTGCCAGTTCCTCAGCAGATAACAGGACTTATTCGTGATCAAGAATTAATATTAGGTGAGACGATTATTCTCCTAAACGGAGTCTCCCTTCAAGGAGAACAGCCTGGGGCCGTTTATACCTTTAGGAAAAAAACAGAGGTAGCAGGCGTAGTCAAAGAATTGAGTCGAATTAAACAATATGCTCATGCACAAAGGGCATTTACCCATGAATTTTCTAACAAAATGCATATCATTCTTGGACTATTACAAAATAATGAAACGCAAAAAGCGATGTCCTTTATTCGTAAAGAAAATCATTCGCAAATGACCCGTTTAAATTTTTTAACGAAAAGGATTGCTGATCCCCTATTGCAAGCATTATTACAAGGTAAGTACAATCAGGCAAATGAGTGGGGCATCGAGATGACTATCCATGAAGAGAGTAGAATGATGATATCATTTTCGCTAGAAAGACAGAATGCTATTTTAACAGCACTAGGGAATATTATTGAAAATGCCTTAGAAGCTGTAAGAGGCCAAAAAAATGGCGTGCGCGAAGTAAGTATTTATTTTACAGATATCGGAAATGATTGTGTTTTCGAGGTTCAAGATTCAGGTACTGGCATTGAAGACAAGTTGCTGGAGAAAATCTTTGATCAAGGATTTACGATGAAAGAAGGCGACTATCGTGGGGTAGGCTTAGCTATTTCTAAAAAAATGATTAACGACGTAGACGGCGAGATTCTTGTAGAAAGTGGGGAAAATAGTGGAACGAGTTTTATCATTATTTTACCAAAGAAGGGAGAAGAGTAAGGATGGAAAAATACCACGTATTCATCATTGAAGATGATTTCCGAGTAGCAGATATTAACAAAAGTTATATTGAGCAAAATCATCAATTCTCCGTTAAAGAGGTAGCTCGAAGCGCTGCGGATGCACTATTTTATTTAGAAAAGAATGCTCATGAAATTGATGTTATTTTTCTAGATATATATATTCCTGATGTGGAGGGTATGTCATTACTTTGGAAAATACGTTCGCTTTATCCATCCATTGATATCATTATTATTAGTGCTGAGAAACAAGCCCACTCTGTTAGAATCGCATTAAGAGCAGGGGTATTTGATTATGTAGTGAAACCCGTTAGTATGGATCGACTCCTCCAAAGTTTAAATCGCTATGAACGTTTTAGACAACTATGGACAGATGAGCAATTAGATCAAGAACAAGTGGATGAACTAACAAACGTATTTCATATTCATCCTACCCCTGTGGAAGAAGAGCAATTACTCCCAAAGGGCATTGATGCGATTACGCTAGAAAAGATTTTACACCTGTTTGAAGGGTTAGTAGAAGAAGGTTTAACAGCAGTTGAATTAAGTGAGCAAACTGGTATAAGTCGCTCAACCTCTCGTAGATATTTAGAATATCTCGTATCTATGAATCGGGTAGAGACGAGACTCATTTACGGTAGTGTCGGTCGACCACAAAGAAAGTACGTGATCTGTTCATGAAACTTATGAACAAAATAGATAAGAAAGAATAATATTCAGATTATGAACAAAATATTCTTTCTTTTTTCTCCTCGTGTTATTTTCATACTAATCTTATTTTTATGATATTTGAAAACGCATTCATCAATGAATGAACGAAGAGGGGAAGGAAAAAATTGAGTTTGAGTTTAATAGGTATTATTACAATTATAATTATTGTCGCTTTACTGATTAGTGGAAAAGTCAGTCCGATTGTTGCGATGGTGATTCCACCAATTATCGGCGCTATGCTTGCAGGATATAGTTTTGCTGAGGTTGGGGGATTTTTTGAAAGCGGGATAAGTTCTGTTATTAACGTCGCAGTCATGTTTATGTTTGCTATCATCTTCTTTGGTATATTACAAGATGTTGGCCTATTTGATCCGTTAATTAATAAGCTTGTTTCCTTTTCAAATGGAAATATTATCGCTGTAACGGTCGGTACTGTATTGGTCGCAACAGTTGCTCACTTAGATGGCTCTGGTGCATCAACATTTTTATTAACCATTCCTGCACTATTACCTCTGTACAAACGATTAAAAATGAATCCTTACCTATTACTTCTGTTAATTGCGGGAAGTGCAGGGATTGTCAATATGATTCCTTGGGCCGGCCCTTTAGGAAGAACAGCGTCGGTATTAGAAATGGATGTAACGGAGCTTTGGCAGCCGCTTATTCCTATCCAACTTATTGGATTTGTATTAATACTCTCATTGGCCGTTTATATGGGTATAAGGGAGAAGAAACGTATTACAAAAATGTATGGTTCCTTAGAAGCAGCTGCTGCGATTGAAGTTGCTGAAGACTTCCATGATCAAGAAGCAGAAAAGGCAGCAGCAAATCACCTCGCTAGACCCAAGCTAATTTGGGTGAATGCAATCTTAGCCCTGCTCGTCTTAGGGGTTCTCGTATCAGGTATTATCCCTGCAGGACTGGCCTTTTTAATTGGTGTTAGTATCATCTTACCTATTAACTTTAGAACAGTAGATGAGCAAATGGCGAGAGTTAAAGCTCATGCACCAGGAGCAATGACAATGGCATCCATTATCATCGCAGCAGGTCTATTTTTAGGTGTCCTCAATGGAACCGGTATGTTAACAGCTATCGCTGAGGATGCAGCTAGTATTTTACCTGCCTTTATTGGCCCATTTGTCCATATTATCGTTGGAATACTTGGTGTTCCTTTTGATCTAGTGTTGAGTACTGATGCGTATTACTTTGCTTTATTACCAGTAGTTGATCAAATTGCATCCACATACGGAGTCGCTTCTTTATCAACGGCTTATGCTATGATTATTGGTAATATTGTTGGTACCTTTGTCAGTCCACTTGCTCCAGCTGTTTGGCTTGCCCTAGGTCTTGCTGGTCTTGAGATGGGCAAACATTTACGCTATTCTCTCTTCTGGCTTTGGGGACTAAGTATTGTGCTCGTTCTGACTGCTGTAGTCATTGGTGTGATATAAATATGATTCGTTCGCTACTAATCTACAAGTTCTACTTGTTTGTTGGTAGCGATTTTCTAATTAAATGACTAACCTTTGATCTGTTTTCAATGCATCCAACCATTTTATCGTCAACAGTTTTGGCAATGGAATGGAACTGGACAAATTTATCGCATTTATAACGAATCTGAGCTAGTTGAATCTCATATACTCGCGCTGTGGTCATTTCTCCATAAACCTCTTTTCTGTTATTAGTCGTGATTCTCGCTTTTGCGCTACTTATCTTTTCCTTTCTTCTTTTATTAGTCGCGATTCTCAATTTTGCACTACTTATCTTTTCCTTTCTTCTTTTTTTAGTCTGGATTTCTGCTTTTACGCTACTTATCTTCTCCTCTCATCTTTTATTAGTCGCGATTCTCGCTTTTGTGCTACTTATCTTTTCCTTTCTTCTTTTTTTAGTCGCGATTCTCGCTTTTGCGCTACTTATCTTTTCCTTTCTTCTTTTTTTAGTCTGGATTTCTGCTTTTACGCTACTTATCTTTCCCTCTCTTCTTTTTTTAGTCGCGATTCTCGCTTTTGTGCTACTTATCTCTCCCTCTCTTCTTTTTTTAGTCGCGATTCTCGCTTTTGCGCTACTTATCTTTCCCTCTCTTCTTTTTTTAGTCGCGATTCTCGCTTTTGTGCTACTTATCTCTCCCTCTCTTCTTTTTTTAGTCGCGATTCTCGCTTTTGCGCTACTTATCTTTTCCTTTCTTCTTTTTTTAGTCGCGGTTCTCAATTTTGCGCTACTTATCTTCTCCTCTCTTCTTTTTTTAGTCGCGATTCTCTCTTTTGTGCTACTTATCTTTTCCTTTCTTCTTTTTTTAGTCGCGGTTCTCAATTTTGCGCTACTTATCTTTTCTTTTCTTCTTTTATTAGTCGCGGTTCTCTCTTTTGTGCTACTTATCTTTTCCTTTCTTCTTTTTTAGTCGCGGTTCTCGCTTTTGCGCTACTTATCTCTCCCTCTCTTCTTTTTTTAGTCTGGATTTCTGCTTTTACGCTACTTATCTTCTCCTTTCTTCTTTTATTAGTCGCGGTTCTCAATTTTACGCTACTTATCTTCTCCTCTCTTCTTTTATTAGTCGCGATTCTCTCTTTTGTGCTACTTATCTTTTCCTTTCTTTTTTTTTTAGACGCGATTCTCTCTTTTGCGCTACTTATCTTTCCCTTTCTTCTTTTATTAGTCGCGATTCTCTCTTTTGCGCTACTTATCTCTCCCTCTCTTCTTTTTTTAGTCGTGATTCTCAATTTTGCGCTACTTATCTTTTCTTTTCTTCTTTTATTAGTCGCGGTTCTCTCTTTTGCGCTACTTATCTTAGAAAAAAACGATGTTTAGACGACATTATATTATTTTCTATTTGAAAGAGTCCGAGGGTGAAATGATAGTAAAAATCACTTTCACATCTAATAATTTTTTTTCAATTCCATTTATCATCTATCTTTTATTGTTTCTTTTATCCATTTTTAGTACAATTAAGAAAAATCTTACTATTAATCTAGCAGAGGACGTGATGTGCATGAAACCTCAAATCACTGTGATTACACTAGGAGTCGATGATTTAGAGAAGGCTGTTTATTTTTATCATCATGGTCTTGGATTTCCGACAGACGGAATTGCTGGTACAGAATATGAACATGGTGCTGTCGCTTTCTTTGACTTACAACCAGGTTTGAAAATGGCATTGTGGAAACGGGAGGATTTGGCTCATGATGCTCAAATTCAGCAGGGGCCAGCTAGTGCCACGGAATGTTCACTTGGTCACAATGTGAATAGTAAGGAAGAAGTAAATACAATCATGCAGCGTGCAAAAGAAGCAGGTGCGACGATTACAAAGGAAGCGCATGAGACTTTTTGGGGCGGATATGCTGGATATTTTCAAGATCTGGATGGACATCTTTGGGAAGTTGTATGGAATCCAGCTTGGTCTTAATTCATATTGAGGGATGAAGAAATGAAATGGATAACTGTATTAAATAGTCTGACACTCATATTATTCACCGTTCTTTTCTTTGCTGATTATTTTCCTAAAAGTATAGTAGCAGAGACAATACCTCAAGGCATCTTACTCCTTTTGTTAATTGGCATCCTAATTGGGAAGGGGTATCTTGACAAACATGCCTACAGTCTGAAAGATCAAATCATTTCCTTTCTTTATATGATCTTTTTAATGAGTCTATTCACTTTTCTAGGGGGGAAATCTCAAATTGGCTTTTCTTTTGATGGTTATCTCTTCTGGTTTTCAAGCATCATCGCCTCCATCAATATATATAAAGAGTGGAAAGAGATGAAACAGGAGGAGGTTATAACAGCTAACTAGACACGCTATGCTTATTTGTGCCGTTTTTGTTCTTCCTTCTTTTCGAATTTGATCACAGCTTGTCCAATTGTTACTAATAGCAACAATACCCCTACACCTATGACTAAATAGAGAATCGTAAACCCATTCATTACTTATTGTTGGGATCTGGAACTAGACCTGAATTCACACTGGAAGGAATGAGACTGACAAATGCATAAAAAAAGAATCAATCCAATTCCACCCTCTTGTTTGTGATAAAACATCGTACCAGAAAGAAGAATAAATAGCAGTGTGAATTGCTCGATACACTGCCGAAAGCAGTCGACCAATTGTAATAACTAAGGAAATCATCCACTCTTGCCCTTTCTTCTATTGATTTCCTTATTTGTTTGTATCAACATTCAGTTTTATACTCTTTACCTATTAGTCATAAGGAGTGAAATACAGATGAAAGAAAAATTCAAAATTGCTATCATCTTAATTATGGTTGCCTCACTTGTTTCCTCTTTTGTACTCTTCTTTATCGGATATTACTTTGTCGGTTTTTTTGTTGGAGGGTTATTCATATGCATCGCTAGTATTGTGGGTCAATATGCGAACCAAACAAGTGCAATATATGTGCAAAAACACAATAGAAGAGACCTATAACGTTATCTCTCAAATATTTGCATACGCTTTTTCTCTATTTCCTGTAGTTTATTCTGCATGACATCTTTTTCACCTCTAATTTGATGAAGCACTGCCTGCACTTTTCTTTTTGTTTTCTCTGTCTCGTCATAGCTATCATTAATCTTTCCATGAACGACCCAATCAACAATAATACCATCGAAGAAATAATCAGCAAAGGTTAACAGATTACCGATCTCATGTTGAGAGGAAAAATGATTGTCTATATCCAAAAGCTCTTCTTGGAACTGTCTTAACAACCGTTGTGCAATATGAATCGCTGATTTCGCTTGATCTAAATGGCTATGCTTCATCGCAGTAGAAAGGGCTCCGCCACCGAACATATCAAAAGTGGACCAACTTTTTGACGAAGAGAGTGAATCTAAAGCTTGATCAAATGCTCTTACGGTCCTGCTACCAACTTCAATCGCTTCTTCAAATTCCTTTAAATTGGCGTGCACTTCCGCTTCTTCATTTGCCAAATCAAATAATCGCTTACTTCCCATCTCATCATGAGAATGAATCATTCGCTCTTTTTCTTTTAATAATGACTTATATTGCACATCTGCATCGGCTACTTCTTGCCACTTCCCTTTATATTCAATAAGCTCTGCATTCATATCATCAATCGCTTCAATCGCTTCAGTATATTTCAATTTGGCCGCTAACACCTCTTGTTGTTCTTTATCTAACTTCTCGAGCTTCTGCCCTGTAATCGTATAGAAAATGTTTGTTAAACTAAATCCTTCTAGCTTTTTCACATCTTCTTTTTCTTTTTCTAATTGAATTTGTAATTGTTCCTTCTTCAGGCCCTCTTCTCGTAAGTGGTCTGTCAGACGTTCTATATGCATTTCGTATTTCTGTTTCTTTCTTTGATTATCCTTCGTTATAGCTAAACGCTCATTAATATTTTGAAACATTGCCATCCCCCTTGAAAAGGTTCTAATGATATCTTTACGTTTTAAATGGAATAAAGTTTCAGTTTTTAAAACGATCTCCTGTGTTTGCATAAATGATGGTAAAAAGAAGAATGGCTACAAATAGAACCATACCTAGTATATAGAGCCAAGTTAATTTCAATAGATCACTTAATGCCCATAATAGGATGCTTAAACAGATACCATAGATCACCTTGCTCATGAATTTACACAAAGCGACCCGATTGTATTTAGCTTTCTCACTATCCGACATTGTATTAAAACCCGCAATTAACCATGCACCTTTTCCTTTTGATAGAACAATAGCGAAAATAAGGAATGGGATAAGGATGATGATATAAATGATGAAACTTGTCATCATTGACTCTCCTTTTTATATTTAGTATAAATCTTCAGTCAAAAGTTATCTAATTACTGATTTAATGAAAAAGAGAAAGGATTAAACGATCGACGAACCGCACTCATTTTATTAGATGGGTGCCTCTCGACGAGCTGAATTCACCTGAAGTTCATTTAACTATGGGAATTTCTCTTATTACATCAATCTCGTAAAAACAACCATTGTCCCAGGAATTGCGATAATCATTGTACTGAAAAGGACAATTAATACTTGGTTCGCGCTCAATTGCCACATACCTAAAGACCCTTGTCCAGTAATTAAGAATAATATCAAAATAACAACAAACAAAATAAAATAATTCGCAGTCATTGCCTTACCAATAATTGCTTTCGCTCGCTCATCCCTAGGAAAAATATGCGGAGATAAATATGCAAAGAAAAGTTGACTCACACCCAATGCCAAGATCATGACAGAATCAACAAACTCCCCTCGAATAAAATCTTCATAAGAGAAATAAATACCTAAAGTAGTTAATAACACACCTAAACTTAAGTACAGATAACGATTTTCTTTCGCCTTACCTACCACCTGCGCCACTTCCTTTCAAAACAAAACAATCTAGATAATCTTGTATTTGTTTAGCCATATTAAATGTTAAGTTTACTTTACAATATTTGATTATGCAGAGCAAGGTACAATTGATCGTTTTGTGTACTACATACACCGTTATAATGAAATCTCGGTGAGCACAGAACCCCTATTTTTGCGGGATTGGAATGAATTAAATGGATGAAGATATTGTGAGTGGTTTTATCGTGCCGGTCGCTTCACCTCAGTGAACCTGGACTTACTTTAGGCTAGGAGTTTTGGCAGATAACCTTCTTTTCTCATGTGATTTACTGCTTTCACGCAATTGTGCTCAGACCTCCTTTCGCTTTTGCGCGTATTCGAGCTTTTCGCGCAATTCCGCTCGGGCTTCCTTCCACTTTTGCGCGCATTTTGATTTTGCGCGCAATTCTGCTCGGACACCCTTTCGCTTTTGCGCGTATTCGGGCTTTTCGCGCAATTCTGCTCGGGCTTCCTTCCACTTTTGCGCGCATTTTGGTTTTGCGCGTAATTCTGCCCGGACTTCCTTCCGCTTTTGCGCGTATTTTGGTTTTGCGCGCAATTCTGCTCGAATTTCCTTTCGCTTTTGCGCGTATTTGAGCTTTTCGCGCAATTCTGCTCGGACACCCTTTCGCTTTTGCGCGTATTTGACCTTTTCGCGCAATTCTGCTCGGACACCCTTTCGCTTTTGCGCGTATTTGACCTTTTCGCGCAATTCTGCTCGGACACCCTTTCGCTTTTGCGCGTATTTGACCTTTTAGCGCAATTCTGCTCGGACACCCTTTCGCTTTTGCGCGTATTTGACCTTTTAGCGCAATTCTGCTTGCCAATCGATCATGTTTTGCGCGCTAGTCGGATTCACGCTCAAAAGGTCTTGGAGATGGCTAATGAAGTTGTAGTTATATAAATATTCGACCTAACACCTAACTTTATTTACACATTCTAAGTAATTGAAGATGGTGACTTGATAGCTTGACTTTCGACTTTAATAGATTTTGTCTTTCTTGATGTGATTTAGTAGAACCTTTCATTATCAGATACGCTGTTGAAACTAATTAAGCACGAAGAAAAAGAATAATTATTTTTCTTATTTCGTTATTTTTTTATTGAAAAACAATAAATAACCTGTTAAAGTAACATTAACAAAATTCGGAGGTATCCATTCATGTTTTTTTCCATACAACAGCTCGTACGATTTGGTTGGTCACAGGCATTATCTTGTATTTTTCCAGTTGTTATTTTTGCATCATTGGCAATTACGCAGATCATCCCCCTCCCTCTATTACCAAGATACGATTGGCTCCTGCTCATTTGTATAGTGACTCAGTGGTTAATGATTCGTTCTGGACTTGAAACGAAAGATGAGTTGAAAGTCATCACTCTTTTTCATATCATTGGGTTGGCATTGGAGATCTTCAAAGTACATATGGGGTCATGGGCTTATCCAGAGGAAGCTTACTCGAAGGTTTTCGGGGTTCCCTTGTATAGTGGCTTTATGTATGCAAGTGTGGCGAGTTATTTATGTCAGGCTTGGCGAAGGCTAGATGTTAAATTAATCAAATGGCCACCTTTTATATTGTCAGTGCCACTCGCTACAGCTATCTATTTAAACTTTTTCACTCATCATTTCTGGATTGATATTCGTTGGTGGTTAGGCGCGGCTGTAATAGTTGTATTCTTCAGGACTTCGGTAGCGTATAAAGTTGGTCAAAAGTTTTACCATATGCCACTGGCCCTCTCGTTTGTACTCATCGGCTTCTTTATTTGGATTGCTGAAAATATTGCCACTTACTTTGGGGCGTGGCAATATCCAAACCAAACAGAAGCATGGAGTTTGGTTCATTTAGGAAAAGTAAGTTCATGGCTCTTACTTGTTATCGTGAGTTTTCTGATTGTCGCGACTTTGAAAAGAGTGAAGGAAAAGCAACCTACCATCCGATTAAAAGTGGATGATTATGAATCCCTTCACTCTAACAGATTAGGAGAAAACTAAAAATAGTTGCTCACACTTCTTAATCATTTTGTCTCCACTTGTGTGGGCATTCCCTATTTGCCCACACTTCCTGCTCATTTTGTACCCTCTTGTGTGGGCATTCCCAATTTGCCATACTTTTTGCTCATTTTGTACCCTCTCGTGTGGCCATTACCTATTCGTCATACTTACTGCTAATTTCGACTCATATTGTGTGCTCACTCCCATTCCCCTTGATCAGTCTACCCGCTTGGCTTTATCTCTCTTTACCTCTTGACTTATTTTATTTTGCCAACCTCCCTTTTTAGAACCCGCTGGTACCACGAAAAAGCACGAACAAAAAATTGCTCGTGCCTCCAATTTATCTAGATAAAAATCCTTTAGAGATTGTTTTAAAGATCTCCATACCTGACATAGCCCCGTAGCTGGCCTTTGTGTTTTTGGTTGGCGAGAGTGGTGTAATGAACGGGTGGTTAGATTTGATTAGTAGTGGACGGTCGAGTACAATTAGTTCTCCTGCTTCTACTCCCTTTTGTACCTCTACTGTATGGTCGAGTTTCATCCCGGTATCCAACTGTCTTCGTTCGACATAACCTCCAGCACCAAGGATATAACTCACTTGTTTTTTATCTGTGTGTTTAATCGTTTTTACCGGAACAGTCGTTGCTCCCTGTACTTCATTGGTAACGATTTTTACGTTGACATGCTGGCCAAAAACGCTTGTTCCATCTTCTGGCTCGGTTAATTGTACCGTATACAAGTAGCTATTCTCCTTGCCAATCTCTGGTGTTTCTTCTGGATATACGGAAACGGTATCAATAGTCCCTTCTAATTGTTTATTACTATTTTCATAAGTAATCAGGACCTTCATGCCCGGTAAGATTTGTTGCACTTCATCCTCTGTTAATTCCCCTTCGATTTTTTGCTCGTTAGAGATGATTGTGAGAATGGGGTTTTCAAGCGTATGCTTCAATTCCTTTACCGTTCCTGAAATCATGCTTTCTGCAGTGAGTTCTATCATGCTTGAGTCAGCTGCGGTTAACATTTCTTCGTATTTCTCGATTTCGCTTTCCAACTTACTTTTATCCAATTCTTTATTCTCTATATCGCGAGCGATCGATTGTTGTATATACGCTGTGCTATCAAATGGCTCTACTTGTACAATAATTGAATCATCATTTGGGGTCTGCAATTGCTGACTCGTTCCTGTTGACGAAGCTGGCATTGTGTTCGATGTGGCAAGTAACTGTTCCATCTGAGAAATATGCTGATCTAAACTCGCCACTTCCTGATTGAGACGATCGATTTCCATTTGAAAAGCACTCTTTGTTTCATTAATATTTTGTGGGGAATATTCAAGTACGGCTGTGCCTGGTTCTACTGCCTGACCTTTCTCCACAAGAAAGCCCTGAAAACTTCCTTTATCTTGATCGTGGTAGAAAATCTGCTCTTCCTTTGGCATAAACATACCAGCAACAGGTAGCGTTTCTATTAAATCCTGTTCGTTGGCAACGGTCCATCTTGAAATATAGTTTACGCGGTTAATCTCTTTTTCACTTGTAAATATAAGTGTGATATTCAAAGCAATGAACAACGTAATCACTGCTGCTATCAAAAGCTTCCATTTCAGCTTCATGAGAGAACCCCTTCTTAAATAATATTTTCGAATTTAATGTATGAAAGTAAGGATGATATAACGGCAACAAATAAATAAAAACCTATTAAAGTCCAAATAATAAAACGTGGGGACCGCTCAGATAAGTGGCGATAATACTTATATGTAAGAATGATAGCCCATACTTTGAATAACGTAATATTGGCTAGTAAGAATATAATGAGCTCAATCGAAGTAAACGTTTGGGCGATAATTCCTAGTGAAAATATATTCGATTCAGCACTGATTCCTAAAAACAAATGTACTGGAATGAAAACTAATTTTTCTATTAAAAATATCATCGTAATAATCAGTTGCACAAATAATAATTTACGATAATCTACTTCTAATATGGTCCAAAAAAAGAGTGAAGGGATAAAGATAGCTAATAATATCCAGATGAGTCCCCATGTTACCTGTCCCGCAGCAAAAAGAGTTTGATAGGCTTCATATCCACTCCTCGTTAAATCTGGCAATGATCTTGAAACATACTCACTACCTATACCGAAAAAAGCTGAAATGCCTGCAATAATGATACTCGCTAAAGTAAGCCAAACAACCGGTTTCCATAAACCGACAACTTCCTCCTCTTTTCCCAATTGATATGCGACAAATTGCGGCTGTTTCAATCCACGGAAAAGAGGTACTCGTTCACTCATACTATGTCCCCCAAGCCAAAAATTTCTAGTCTATTTATATTGTAACTGAAAAATCATATATTTGAATAGTTTAAAGGTACCATTAAGCCACGAAAAACCCTTTTATGTCAAGGTTCGACACGATTCGTCATCTATCGTTCTTTTTACATAAATAGACCGATTAAGAAATGGATATTTTCGTTTGTATGAAAGGGTATTTTTTTACGAAAGCCATTCTTTCCATAATCCTGCGGGCGGCTTCAACCTTTGCCTAGAAAATGGTATAATGGAGGAATGCTAAAAAGGTACAAAAATTGATGTGAATGGAGTGAAGGCTATGGATAATGGGATTCCTGAGCGTTTTTTAGAGCCGTTAGAGGATATGGCACGCAAAGTGAAGGAAGAGCTAGACGCACACGCAGCTACTGATCAAGCACTTGTGCAAAAAGGGTTAATTCTATACCGTCAAGGGCTCGTGAAGCAGATTCGCTATGAGTCACACTCCATCACAGCAGCTGTATTAGATGTAAACCGAGTCCAAGTGTCCCTTAATATAGAAGATTATCACATAAGTCGTTGTTCTTGTCCTGCAGAAGGTACTTGTAGACATATGATGGCGGTATTCTTTTATTTGTTAGCGAAAAATAACAGTGTTTCTAATTGGATAGAGAGTTGGCGTGCCCCCATTAAGGAACGGAAGACCTTAGCTGACCTTGGCTTGAAGCGCGCACGTGACCTTATGCAAACGAATCCAACAAAACAACCTGATTATGATAATTGGATTCGTACCTTTACAGAGAATTTCCAGCAAATTATGTATCAATCTGGACAATATCCAAAGCCATACGTCGTTTCTGATTTATTTTATATATATTTACGAAAAATAAATGCCTATGCCCCTATAAAAAAAGAATGGAAATTGCTATACCAATTAATTGGTAGCATGCATACATTTCTGCTACTCGAACAATTTGCTAATGAATGTAAACATAGTGAAAAGGAGATAGAACGCCATTATCTCCACCTTTTTCAAGACTTAATGGAAGAGTCCTCTGTCATGATGGAAAGACTTTCCCAGCAAACAGTCCCATTTGCCTTTGATCCATTTATCGAACGGTTAAGAAATGAAGCAACAGCCTTAATAGACCATCGTTCTGAGATTGTTCAATTTGAAAGAATTCAACTATACCGTAGACTTTGGACACAATTTTTCAAACAAAAGAGTTGGCGTGAAGAAGAGTTAGAGAAACTACGTACACTATATGAAACTGATGCCTCGCTATCATGTACTATCGGCATGGCCCATTTACATTTTTTACTACATGATGATCAAAAAGTGTTTCAATTGATCGATGAGGGCGATTATGATTATACACCTTATTTCTTTTATTGGATATATCAACTAAATGCTCAAAAAGAATGGAAACGTGCAGAACAATATATCGAAACACTTCTTCCTTATGCAATTAAATATTTAGAGGAAGAAGATGATTTTCATAAATGCTCAGACCTCGTAAAAATGGTTTTAGAGGTCATTACACCTTATTGCCAACAAACAAAACGGAATGACTTATACGAAAAAGTTTTAACTGAAACTTTACCTTATAGCTTTTATTATTACGATGATTTCTTATATGAATATGAACAATGGGAGAAATGGGTTGATCTCCAAGCATTGCTCAGCATCCGACTCACTGACATTTCACAAGAGCGGCTAGAGCGTCTTGAAAAAGCAGAGCCCACATTGCTACTTCCCTTATACCATCAAGCAATCCAACACGATATCCATTTAAAAAGTCGTGAGCAATACCGTCAAGCAGTGAAGAAAATGCAAAAACTTCGTTCACTTTATGAAAAATTATCATTAGCTAGTGAATGGGAACAATTCCTAGAGGAGCTGTTAGAAAGTACAAAACGACTACGTGCTTTTCAGGAAGAATGTAAAAGAGGGAAACTAATTCATGCTTAAAACGAGGATGATCTCCATACAAATAAATATGATTAAAGCGGATGCCTTTTTCATTTTCGCTAAAGATGATAAGGAAAGAACGATACCTCCTGTTGACTGGAAGCCCATGCTTTTTTACTCTCATCGCGAAAGCTTCTTTGGCACGATGATTAATGAAAAAACTATCGAGGGTATCAGTGGCTTTCTTTTAGATAGTTGGGAGATTGTTACATTATTTTCTAACGAGCAGTTTAATCGTTTTATTCATTGGAAATGGGATGAAACAGCAGAGATTCTACTAGCTGCTGCTCCCATCCTCAAAGATTGCATCGATGAGCGTCAATGGATGCCCGATTTTGATGCTTGGGAAAGTGACCACTTTCGCTGGGCATTGCCAGCTGACGTCATTAATGAATTTCACCCTGATTTTTGGGAACAGTCATTGTTAGGTGAACCAATCAAACCGATGATTCAGCAGCTTTTCCATCATGCCCTTGACCATTATTTACAAAAAAACAAGCAGGCGAAAGCGGCGTTCGGAGAGAAGCTACTTGCTTTACGCAACGAGCATCTCTCTGCAAGAGCATTAGCTGCGTATTTTGATGAAGAAAAGTGGCAGGAATGGATAGGGATAAAAGAAATTCTTACACCATTTTCACTCGGGATTAAACTTGAGGAGCCAGCAGAAGATGACCTCACATGGTCCCTTTCGGTATTTTTAAGAGGAAAAGAAAATCCAGATCTCTTTGTTGATTACAAAGATGAAGGGAATTATCCTCCTGGTTGGCTCGATTATGAGAGGGAAGTAGACAAGGAAATGATCCGTATTCTCGAGATGTTTCCATGGTTAGAAGGAAAGAAACAACAATTGACCACTCAACTTACAGAGGAAGAAGCATGGTTATTCTTAACTGAAGCGAGTGAGACCTTACTTGCTCTTGACGTTGAAATCCTTCTTCCTTCTTGGTGGCAAGCAATGAAAAAGGCAAGCATGAATGTAAAGGCAAAGGTTAAAGCATCAAGCAGTCACAGGCCATCCTTTGTTGGATTGCAGGCTATGCTTGATTATGATTGGCGCTTCTCAATGAATGGTGTCGAACTATCTGAAGAAGAATTTCGGCAAATGGTTGAAGAAAAACGTCGCCTTGTATATATCCGCGGCCGATGGATTAAGCTTGATCCCCATTTCGTAAAACATATTCAAAGTTTAATGAAGAAAGCCGAGCAAGAAGGACTTCATGTCCGGGATTTAATCGAACAAGAATTGCTTGGTGGGGAAAATGATGAAGATCAAGCACAAAGCCAGCGGGCATTCGCCAAAGTACAAATAGAATTAAATCGTCAATGGAGGAAAATGGTTAATCAACTACGGAATATTCATGATATCCCCATTGAACCTATTCCAGCTGGATTGGCTGGTGACTTACGGCCCTATCAAAAACTCGGCATGAGCTGGTTATTATTTTTACGTTCGTTTAAATTTGGTGCCATCCTTGCTGATGATATGGGACTTGGAAAAACGATCCAATTAATTTCATATATACTGGCTGTAAAAGAGCAAGAGAACGGAAATCATACACAACCTGCCCTTATTGTCTGTCCTACTTCTGTTTTAGGAAATTGGCAAAAGGAATTTGAAAAGTTTGCCCCTGATTTAAATGTTTATCTTCATTACGGTTCTTATCGTGCCAAAGGGAAAGTATTAGAAAAAGCAGTGAAGGAAGCAGATGTTGTGCTTACTTCGTATGGGTTAACTCACTTAGATATTGATAGCCTAAAGGAAATCGAATGGAGTTCTGTAAGTATTGATGAAGCACAGAATATTAAAAATGCCCAAACAAAGCAATCGCAAGCCGTCAGGCAATTACAGGGAACGCATCATATCGCCTTAACAGGAACACCCATGGAGAACCGTCTCTCTGAGCTTTGGTCCATTTTTGACTTTACCAACCATGGTTACCTTGGTAGTCTAGGTGCTTTTCATAAACGCTTTGTTCTTCCGATTGAAAAAGACCAGGATGAGGAAAAAGTTAAACAACTGCAAGCATATATTCGTCCCTTCCTTTTACGTAGAACGAAGAAAGATGAAGAAGTGGCGTTAAATCTGCCCGACAAGCTCGAACAGAAGGAATATTGTCCACTCACTTCAGAACAGGCTGCTCTTTATGAGCAATTAGTGCAAGATACATTTGCGCAGATTGAAAAGCTAACTGGTTTTGAAAGAAAGGGACTTATCTTACAGTTACTTAGTCGCCTAAAGCAATTATGTAATCACCCAGCTCTCTATTTAAAGGAAAAAGTCGAAAATCATGCATTAATTTCCCGCTCTTCAAAATTAGAGAAACTTGATGAATTAATTGCTGCTGTCCACGAGCAAGGAGAAAGCTGCTTAGTGTTTACGCAATACATCGAGATGGGGCACATGATTCAACAACTGCTTGAGAAGAAATATGGCTTTGAAGTCCCTTTTTTGAATGGCAGTGTGCCTAAAGGGAATCGTGATATCATGATTGAACGTTTCCAAAACAAGGAGTTCCCGGTCTTTCTTTTATCATTAAAAGCTGGTGGAACGGGGCTAAACCTTACCGCTGCAAACCACGTCATTCATTATGACCGCTGGTGGAATCCTGCTGTTGAAAATCAAGCGACTGACCGCGCTTATCGAATTGGGCAGAAACGATTTGTCCATGTCCATAAGTTAATATGCACAGGAACATTAGAAGAAAAAATTGACCGCATGCTTGATCAGAAGCAATCACTTAATGAACAAATTATTCAAAGTGAAGCCTGGTTAACCGAATTATCTACAGATGAGTTACGCGATTTGATCTTGCTGTCATAGTGTGTTGAAGAAGCTGCCTTATTCGGGCAGCTTCTTCTTTTTAAGCCTTTAATTCCTGCTTATCTTTCTTATGATTACTTAAGAAGATAACCGCTTCGTTACACATAAATAGCGTTTGCTTCAATAACGGATCATTGATGGGAGTAATTCGTTGGATGGATGTGTGTTGTTGGAAGGAAACACGGTGGAAATCTTTAGAGGTTGGATTTGAGATTAATTGGAGGGCATCGTAAAAACTAATCGGACATAGAACTTCTTTTCTTTGGTAGACAAGAGGTTTATTCATGACTTCACCTCCTCTTTATAGGTATTTATGACCATTTCGACAAAGTTTGCTGAATATCCTTTTGGAAAATGGTTGTTTTTACTTTTTTAATTAGATGGCTGTTCGGATGGCCGTTCGCAAATGTGATGACATGTCTGTATGGGTTGTGTTACGCTCTCATTTTGTTTTTGCTTCTGAGGGACTTGTAAACCTATTTGCTAGGCGCTCATCTCTGGGTTTTCTTCTGAGGGACTCACAAATCTTATTTGCTACGCGCTCATCTCTGGGTTTCCTTCTGAGGGACTCACAAACTCTATTTGCTACGCGCTTATCACTAGTTTCCCTTCTGAGGGACTCACAAACTCTATTTGCTACGCGCTCATCTCTAGTTTCCCTTCTGAGGGACTCACACATCCTATTTGCTACGCGCTCATCTCTAGTTTCCCTTCTGAGGGACTCACAAACTCTATTTGCTACGCGCTCATCTCTGGGTTTCCTTCTGAGTGACTCACAAACTCTATTTGCTACGCGCTTATCACTAGTTTCCCTTCTGAGGGACTCACAAACTCTATTTGCTACGCGCTCATCTCTGGGTTTCCTTCTGAGGGACTCACAAACTCTATTTGCTACGCGCTTATCACTAGTTTCCCTTCTGAGGGACTCTCAAACACTATTTGCTAATCGCTCATCTCTAGTTTCCCTTCTGAGGGACTCTCAAACTCTATTTGCTACGCGCTCATCTCTGGGTTTCCTTCTGAGGGACTCACACATCCTATTTGCTACGCGCTCATCTCTAGTTTCCCTTCTGAGTGACTTGCTAACCCCACTGGCCCTTATTTTCATTTAACTACTGTATACCCCTTCACCCATTTCTAGTCTTTTCTATACGCAAATAAATAAGAGCCTAGCAATCTGCTAGACTCTTACGCTCATTTAGAACCCTATTTTACCACCAATCACAGGTTTTCCTGGTGCAATTGGATTTGTTGGTAGTGGATTCGGTGCTTTAATGCCACCTCCGCTACCTGGTAGTGTTGGTTTCACAACATTTCCAGGCTTTTCTGGAGAAATCGGGAATTGGTTGTTTGGTGTGTCTCCATTAGGTGCTTCTTCCCCTTCACCTAATTTGTATAATTCAACTGTTTGTACCGTTTTGTTGCCTGCAATGTCAGTTGCCTCGAACGTAAATTCATTCGCTCCGTCTTGTAATTCAAGCTCAATATCTGCCACAACATGTTCAAAGCTTCTCATTTCATAAGGTTCTTGGAATTCTTTGAAATAAATCTCATCGCCATCTAAATAAAGACGAATTTGATCAAAATTATCGGCTACTCTTACATCCACAACTGGATTTTCGGCATCATGTTCAATATATTCACTTTCAGGTAATCCAAGTACCTCAACCTCTGGTGCGGTTGCATCTACTAAAACTGTTCGTTTGAACTGGGCCACATTCCCTGCTGCATCGACTGCCTTAATGGCAAAGGAAGGTGCACCGTCTTCAGAATGAAGAATTGTATCAAAAGTATATTGTTTCTTCTCTTGATCATAAGTCAGTTCTACTGCCTCACCTGCAATAGTAAATTCACTAATCTCAGATTCATCAGTAATGGTACCAGTAAATTGAATATCATTTGTATTCACTGTACTTAAAGCTTCAGGAGTCGTTAAACGAACAGTTGGTGCCTTTTGATCGGCAGGTTTCACTTCTAGCTCCTTCGTTGTTACATTGCCCGCATAGTCAAATGCTTGTACGGTTACAGTCGAACCAACCTCTAATGGTTCTGAGAATGTATATTCCTTTGTATCCCCTGCAAGCGGTGTCTCTAATACAGACTCACCATCTATTAAAATATCAAGATAAGATACGCCAGAACCTTTTTCATGATCCGATGCATTAATCGTTAACTTTTTATTTCCCTCAGTCACTTTGAATGCCAATTCTGGTGCCACTGTATCAATGATAACCGGGATTTTTACTGACTGCCATTCAGCATCAGGGAAGTCAATGACAGATTTAATTTCAAAATAATACTTACCATCTGCAGCAAGTTTATTTTTGACTTTTCCATCCCATTTCCATGCTGAGTTAATTTTGTAATAACTACCTTGACCAGCGTCATAATAGTCTTTTCTCAGATCATTGTCTGTTCTCAGCTTGCGCAATTGCTTACCATCTTCATCTAATACATTAAATACCACTTGATGGGCATTTCTCAAGAATGATAGGGCAGGAATGATGGCATCTTGCACACCATCTCCGTTTGGAGAAATTGCTACTTTATCTGCTTTATAGGCATCAGCTATTGGGTCATAACCAAGATAATAGTAACTGTCTCCAGATTCATAAACAGCACCACCCATACCATAGAAGGATGATTCATCATACTTTAATCCATCTAATATTGGGGATTGATCCCATTCACCTTTGAATCCTACATATGGTACAGAGAGTTCAGGGTGAGTATCTGCTGAATCAGTTAATGTTACATATCCCTCTACAAAATAACCGTTCGGAAATACTTCATCAACATCAACTGGTGTTGTCCAATTACCCGTTTGGCTCGGTTCAACTACTTGTGCATCACTCACATCGGCTTGAACGGTAAACGTAACTGTTTCTCCTGCAGGAACAGTTATTTCAGCCGATTCTTGATTATCAACAGTAACCTCAACATTTAATAATTCTTGTGCTTCAAGTTCATTTGGATTCCAACCTAATTCTCCATATGCAGCAAAATCCGTTTGGATATTTGCAGCTGCGTCATAAGTGACGTCTTCATCACTAAAGTTTTCTGCTTGCAATGTGAACTCAAAAGTATCCCCAACTTCTTTTAAGGCCACCTTTGCCTCATCCGTTTCTACCTCTGTTACAACGACTGGTGTAGAAAGAGCTGAGTGCAATTGCATGATGCCCGATCCTTGTCTACGAGGGGAATAAGGAACATCCCACTCAAGTGACTCATTAACAAGGCCTTGATCATCGATTGGTTGAGATGTGTTCATCATAATATTTTTCGCTGTATATACACGATCATAACCTGTTAAACCAAAGTCAGCATCTACTCTTTGTAGAACGAGTGCTGCACCACCAGACACATGTGGAGCTGCCATGGATGTACCACTCATCATGCCGTATTGGCCATTTTCTAATGTCGAGTAAATTTGCCCACCAGGCGCCGTAATTTCAGGCTTAAAGTCTAAGTTCGGTGTCACTCCCCAAGAAGTGAAGGCACTCATCTTGCCTGCCTCAGGGTTTGGTGCTGTTGTTTTTTCACCAGTAAAAGTAAATGTCACTTCTTCTCCAGCACGAAGCGCTTCAACAATTGGATCACCATTTACTTTTGGCATAAATAATTGTGGAATTGTAATAGCTGGATCTGTCTGCATATTGACGAAACCATCTGTATTATTATAGATAATTACGCCAACAGCACCTGCCGCTTGTGCATTTACCGCCTTATCAACGAATGACAATTCTCCACGTTGAATCATTGCATATTTTCCTGCAACGTCTGTTAATTGCTCAGGGTAACCAAGTCCTCCATCTGCAACAACGAACGTTTTTGTGTCGACATCGTTAGGGTGCTTGTCACCAGCTGAAAGAAATGGAGCATCCACCTCTTCGCCATTTATATTCACCTTAATGGCATCGAGATCCATAAATGAATTCTCAGAAGATGCCACTTGTAATGAATCTGTGTATACTCCTGGTGAACCAACTACACCAAAGTCAGGATTTTCTGGCGTTGGGTTGGCAAAGCCATTTCCAAAATGAGCAGAGTTACCAGCTGAAATAGACATAAGGACGCCATTATCAACTGCTCGCTCAATCGCTTTATATTCAGCAGATTCAGGCGAAACAAATCCTGCTGTTGATCCAAGACTCATATTTAATACGTCCGCTCCTAAAATAATCGCATCATCAATGGCTTTTACATAGATATCTCCATATGTAGAACCGAATTCAGGATCGTTACCAAATACTTTCAAACCGAGAATTTGCGCTTCCGGTGCAATACCTTTAATTCCACCATCTTCTTCATCTCCATTTGCGCCTACTGTCCCTGATACGTGCATACCATGCATACTTGCTCCTTCAGCCACATCACCGATTACTTCGTCTTCATCCATATAATTGTAAGCATATGGTACTTTTTCAGTATAATAGCTTCCCGGTAGCTCGTTATCTGCTTTTATTCTATTAACCTTAGATTCTGTTAAATCGACTTCCGTCTCATCTGATAAAATCATATCTTGATGATCTGGGTCAATACCTGTATCAATAACCCCGACAACCATACCGTTACCTTTGTAACCATATTCTCTCCAAGCCTCTTGAGCTTGTACCAATTCTTTACTGTAAACCATGTCAGGTTTTTCCTCTGGGCGTTCATATTCATTCACTATTTCAACAGAGGATACATTTTTTACTTCTTTAATTTTCTCAATATCCCCATACATTACATCTGCACTAAATCCATTCACAACTGTTGTGAAACTTTCATGTTCGACGAGCTTTACTTTGTTGTCTTTAACTTTTTGCTTCACCGCTTTTTGTTCTGCTAGTTTCTCGTTTGTCAGTTTCTTCTTAGTTGCTGCGGGTAGTTCTTTAAATGTTTTTTTTGTTTTCTGTGCGTATGCAATGGTCGGCTCACTATCCATTTCGACAATTACACGAACAATATCAGACTTCTTATATTGTTCCTCGGCATCCGTTTTTTCTATTTTTTGTAGATTGAGCTGATTTTCTTTCCCTTTAGTATTTTCTACCTTCTTCTCAGGTACTGCTGCTGACACTGATCCAGAGAAAATAAGTAAAAAGGCCATTAATACGACAAGAATCCTGCTTTTTTTCAACATTCAACTCCCCCTCTGTAAATAAAATTCAGAATTTTTTGTTTCTCTATTAAATTAACATAAGGAAAAATTTAGTTTTAGAGTACTAAAGTACCAATTTATGCTAATTTGCCTAGTAAAATATAATTATTTTATAATTCGAAATATTTTTTATTAATGAACCATTCACATATACCCACTTTTTCCTCTCTCAAAATAAAAACAAACGGGAAATCATAAATGGTATAGAGAAGAAATGTAACTATAACAAGCGCACTTTTTTTCAGCATAAAATGGTAAAGGAAACGAAAATGATATATTGTCATGGTTCTATACTGCTAAGTCTTTTATAGCACCCTTTTGCTACAATGCTTTTCGCTTTCTTATTTTGTTGAACTTCATCTTACTTTTAAATATCCTATAAACGACGCCATTTTTTTGTCATCCTAATACTTACAAGAAAAAAACAGTGCGATAGGCACTGCTTCAAGTTGGGGATATGATGAGGATGTTCATTGATTCTTTCTAATAGAGGGTAATAAGGGGATAAAAGTAAATTGAGGTTCCTTTAAGCTCTTTTTCTTCCTCTATCATACGATTCTTTCAATATACATTCTAATTGTGCCAGTCTACTCTCCATCTCACTCATTCGATAGTTTGCATTACCAAGCATTTTGATAAGACTCTCTATGAGTGTTTCCATCACTTTTTGTTCTTGAGTCATCTGGATTCATCTCCTCTCTTTGTTGTTTTTCTTTCTTTCGATTATCGAGGAAACGCACTTGCTCGACGATCACTTCCATCACATACTTTCTTTTTCCATCCTTTTCATATGATCTTGATTGTAATCTGCCAGCAACACTTATAAGTGACCCTTTCGTACAATACTGAACGAGATTTTCCGCAGATTTATGCCAAAGTGTACATTGAATAAAATCAGTTTCTACCTCTCCATTTTGATTGCGAAATTGACGATTGACCGCAACCGTTATATTTGCCACTGACCTTCCATCTGATACAAGTCTTAAATCCGGCTCTTTCGTCAACCTTCCAACAATGCCAACTTGATTCATCATCCTCCTCCTTTCTGACACTAGGTTAATATAGGTTGTATCACTTGTAAAAAAACGGAAAAATAATTTTCGTTTACGATAGGCTTTCAAAACTGCGGATAGATGGTCAGAATTTAAATTTTTCCATAAAAATAGGCCAAAAAATTAACTTTTGCAATAAAGGTAAGATAAATTTCGACAAATTTCAACATTCTTCTCTATAAGGAATATGAGGCATAAATGAACTGATTTTAATATCAAAATAACGTTCTATATCGTTTTTTAAATTTCCTTCTAATAAGCTTAGCTCGTTTACAAGATATTGGTGGGCAAAAACATGATAAATCTCAGCTTCTGGCCAGCTAGTGTTCAATCGTGCTAACTGATGAAAAGGAATCATTTCCAAAATAGCTCCTTCATCATACTCAATTGAAAAATAATAAAATGCCGCTTGTTGATTTTTCAACCATTTCTTTTGCCATTTCGCCAATGCTTTATAAAATTCAAAGGCAGGTAAATCTGCTTGGAAATATAATTGATTGTTAATCTTTATTGTAAAAAAAATATCTATCGACAGAATTTTTGCAGTATCACCTTTATCGCTTGCTGTTATTTCATTGGGAGAGCATGTGAAATGGTATGTAAAATGTAAGGTATTGGTCCGATATTTTTCCAACTTTTATCTCCTTCAATCTGTTTTCCTTAAGCATATACTATTTCTTTTTATAAGTGTGAAGGGGACCTAAAAAGGGGTAAATAATCTATAACTTACCTTTTGTAAGATATTTTCGTTTTGTATATCTTCTATGATATAATTTAGACAACTCAGTTAACTTTTGAGAAAGGGAGGGGTCGCATGAAGACATTTAAGCTAGTTTCCATGCAGGTTTGGGATGAGGATGAGTTAGTAGATGTCGAATTGGAGGACGGACTCATTATTAATAAAGAGGATGAGAATAGTCGGTGGCTACTCGAGGCCTTTATTGATAAAAAGCACCTTTCCTTCTTTTCCAATCTCCGCAAAAAAGAAATCGACGTGCCGCTACAAGTAGTAATTACGAAAAAAGATAATGATCCAGCACATTTCATAACTAAAATTGCATCCATTAATGAATTTGAAGAACATATGAGTGTCCTTTTCTTAGGGAGCATTCGTCATAAAAGAAATGAATTCGCAGAGATATTACTTAGTGATCTCGTTTCTAAAGGGTTAAGCGGCGAAAAACTTCTTGCTGAATTTAAAGGACAAATGAAAAGAGCGCAAAGATTGACGAGTAATAAAAAATAAGGAAAAGCTAATATATGCTTTCTCCGAGGATCTCTACCCGATTTTTTGAGATGTACATACTCGAAATATTCGCGTGGATATCTTTAAACTTTTGAGGCTCCGATTGATTAATCGGAACCTCTTTTTTATTTACATATTATCTTTGTTTTCTTCGTCCGCAGGTGCCTCTTCATTTAAATTTTCATCTGTATTATTGTCTTCTTCAAGCATACCATCATCATCATTGTTTAGATCGTCTTGATCATTATTATTAATGTCGTTTCCATCCTCTAATTCTGCTGGCTCTTCAATATTATCATTATCTTCTGGCGGTGGCTCTTGATCATTGTTTGCTCCACAACCAACAAGCATTGTCGCCGCTAAAGCAGATGCAGACAGTAATTTTAACAACTTTGTATTCATGGGTAAAACTCCCTTCCAATTTCAAAAATTTTTGACCTCTATTGTGGTCTTTTGTTATCGTTCCCGAAAACCTAAACAAAATTTCAAATTGGTTGATTGTAAAATTTTCCGCCTGTTAAGTGCCTTGCAGCGAAAAAAAAGAAGTAATGCCCTATATAAAGTGGGCATTACTTCTTTTGATGTTATTTCAATGCAAACATCATTTCTGTTTCACAAACTAGTTCGCCGTCGACGGTTGCTACACCTTTTCCTTTACCAATCGGGCCCTTCACACGAGTCATTTCGACCTCTAATCGTAATTGATCGCCCGGCTTCACTTGTTTTTTAAATCGACATTTATCAATCCCAGTGAAGAAAGCGAGCTTGCCTTTATTTTCTTCTTTTTTCAGCATTGCCACTCCGCCTACTTGTGCTAATGCTTCCACAATTAAAACACCAGGCATGACGGGGTAATCAGGGAAATGGCCATTAAAGAATTCTTCATTAGCCGTTACATTTTTAATGCCAATAGCTCGTTGACCTTCTTCTACTTCAAGGATTTTATCTACTAATAAAAAGGGATAACGATGAGGAATAATTTCTTTTATTTCATTAATATCAAGCATTTTTAGTACCTCCTACTAATAATAGGTATAATATTAATTATTATTGTACTAAAAAAAAGGACAAATGCAAAGATAAAACAAGTTCATTTTCAAATTCTTCAAATAAGACAAAACAAAAAGGAGGCATATCAATGCGCTCCCCATTCTTCAGTTCTCTTTATTAACCAAATCAATCATATGCATCCACGTTTCTTTTTTAAAGATATCTGTTGCCTGGCCATCACCAAGCACACTATATCCAAACGCTGCACCCGCGATGATACAAATGGCAAGTAAAACTAGCACAATAATAATTCGTAGCCAGATCGGTATAAGTCGCACTCTAATTCGGTTCACTGTGGTTTTATCTTCACGTGTAGTAGTTGAATTATGTTGCGCTTTTTGTTTAGTTATTCTTGTTGACGAATCTTGCTCGTTATTAAGTGACATCGTTTTCTTCCCCTTTAACGAATTCCATTAATGAGGCTCATCATTTGATCAGCCATCGTTATTGAACGTGATTGAAATTGGTATGAACGTTGTGTGTTCATTAGGTCGGTCATTTCCTTTGAAAGGTCGACATTTGATTGTTCTAGGACACCTTGTGACAGTGAAATATCGCCACTAAACTGCCCAGCTAAATCAGTATAAATATCAATGCCATCCATTTCAGCCTCTGCAGGCAAGCTTAACATATTTTCACCGATTTGTGTTAAATATTGTGGTTTATGGACGACCGTAATCCCAAGATTTACCGTTTGAGTGCCTCCATTAGCAGTCTGAGCTTGGAGTCTGCCTTGCTCCAATAATGTAAACTGGTTTACATCTGACGAAAAAGTAATGGGTTCATTATTCTGTCCTAAAACGGCATCACCATTCCCAGTTACGAGCATCACTTCATTATTCCCTGACGGCGTAAGATGGAAAGAACCGTCTCTTGTATAACGGATTTCAGCACCGTTTTCGGTTTGTTGAAGAATGCGGAAGTATTGACCTTCTCCTGTTAAAGCGAAGTCTAATGCCCGATCAGTTGATTTTAGACTGCCTTGTGTGCTCACTAGCTTAGCTTGGGCAAGTTTAGCCCCTACACCTTGTCTAACACCTTCTGGAGTCATTCTCTGTACGCCCATTAGTTCTTCAGCAGGTTGATTATTAAATTGTTGAACGAGAAGTTCACCAAAAGACGCTTCTCTTCTTTTAAAACCTGTAGTATCGACATTCGCCATATTATTGGCATGTATATCCATTTGCTTTTGTAATTGTGATAAGGTGTTTGTTGCTGTAATCATTACACGGTTCATTTCATCGCCTCCTTATAACTTCCTAGTTGTTATCCAAGACGGCCAACTTCGTTTACTGCTTTCTCCATACTGCGGTCGTATGCTTGTAACACTTTTTGGTTGGCTTCAAACGTACGATAGCTTGCCATCATATCTGTCATCGTTCTTGAGGCATCAACATTGGAACGTTCTAAGAAACCTTGTTGGATACGAAAGGCAACATTACCGTAACCATTTTGCAAAGCAGTATTATCTTCCGTAGCGAAGAGCCCATCTCCTTGTTTTAGAAGATTTTCTGTTGTTTCCGCATAAGCTACGCCAATGCGTGTGGTATTTCCAGCTGCATCTGTAAAATACCCTTCATCATTAACGGTAAATGATTCACTACCCGGTTGGATTCTGTTCCCGTTTTGATCTAAAACGTATAGACCACTTGCTGAAGTCAAATATCCTTGGCTATCTAATGTGAAATTACCATTGCGTGTATATTTTGTATTGCCATCTTCACCAGCAACAGTAAAAAACAATGCACTACCGTCCGGAAGATTACCATTTTCAAGCGATAAGTCTGTAGCCAGACCTGTTTCATTTAAATCACCCTGGGTATATAAAGGCATAGCTTCTTGTAAATATACACCTGTACTAATACTTCCAACTGTTTCGTTAACTGGTATACGAAACCCGTTTTCTGTAGGGATATTTTGACTATCTATTCTTTGCAGTAACATATCAGAGAAACTGCTAATTGCTGTTTGATCTGCTTTAAAACCAGGTGTATTTGCATTGGCCATATTATTAGCTAACATTTCCGTTCTTCTTTGCTGCGTTAACATACCTGATGCTGCAGTGTAAAACCCTCTAAACATATCGGTCACTCCCGTATATTATCGTCTCCCTTTTATATCGGAAAGGGTGCATAATTAATTAGCATTATTTACTTAGAGGTAAATGCATTGCTCTTCAACGAAAAGGCTGGCCTATAGAAGATCATTAGGTCAGCCTTACTCATTTGTTAACTTAATTTTTTTCGTGGTAAACGATCAATGTTATCAAGCATAATTCCAGTTCCAACTGCGACACAGTCCATCGGATTTTCAGCAATGAGAACAGGTACTTTTAATTCTTCAGCAAGAAGCATATCGATACCATGAAGCAATGCTCCTCCACCAGTCAGAATAACGCCACGATCAATAATATCTGCTGATAGTTCAGGTGGTGTTCGCTCTAAAACACTTTTTGCAGCTTGGACAATCACGTCTACAGGCTCTTTTAAAGCTTGTTCGATTTCTTTTGAGTGAACAGTAATTGTGCGAGGTAATCCAGAAACCATATCACGACCACGAATTTCCATGCTCTCATTTCTAGAGTCAGGGAATACCGTTGCAATAGAAGTTTTAATATCTTCAGCCGTACGCTCACCAATTAAAAGCTTATATTCCTTTTTAACGTATTGGAGAATTTCATTGTCAAATTTATCACCGGCCATTTTAATTGAAGAAGATGTAACAATATCACCCATAGATAGAACAGCCACATCCGTTGTTCCTCCACCAATATCTACGACCATATTACCACTTGGTTGGAAAATATCCATTCCCGCACCAATTGCGGCAACTTTCGGTTCTTCTTCAAGATAGACTTTCTTACCGCCACTTTTTTCTGCTGCTTCTTTAATCGCCTTTTGCTCAACGCTCGTTACATTGGTAGGGCAACAAATAAGAATACGCGGTTTAGATAGAAAACCCTTCACATTTAATTTGTTAATAAAGTGCTTAAGCATCGCTTCCGTTACATCAAAGTCAGCAATTACACCATCTTTTAGCGGGCGAATAGCAATAATATTTCCAGGCGTTCTCCCCACCATACGGCGTGCTTCTTCACCGACAGCTAGTACTCTATTCGTGTTTTTATCAATGGCTACAACAGAAGGTTCATTTAAAACGATCCCTCTTCCTTTTACGTGTATCAGTACATTTGCCGTACCTAAGTCAATTCCAATATCTCTTGCAAACATTGTTCCTAACTTCCTCCTCGCAACTAATCTTCTTCTCATTTTTTACAGTTCAAATGGCTTAATAGGCAAGTAAAATGCCTTTTGTGTTTTTTGCTTATGTAAGCAATCTATCATTGATTTTTCGTTTCCGCACGAATATTTCCCCATACAAAAGCCTTTCTCAAGCAACCTGAGAAAAGAGTTATTTTATGTATATTCTAGGGCTTCCACGTTAACAAAAGCACATATCAAGTTCATTATATCCTAGTTAATTATTTTAGCACATCTCTAGGAGAATAAATAACTATTTGTCAAAATATATTGTGACTTTTTAAGGAGAAATTGTTGAAATGGTTGATTCTTGGGATAAAAGCTGCGGGAACACTTTGAAGTAATAAAGGAGTAAGGTTAAACAGGCAGATGGTTGTACCTTACCTCCCTCTGCCCGCTTCATACATTATTTGATGGGTTCTTCTTCAAGCTCTTCTTTCTTATACTTTAACTTTGTTGCTTCTCCCCCTCGCAAATGACGAATGGACTTATGATAATCTAATATTTCTTTTACTTCATTAGCAAGGTCAGGATTTATTTCAGGCAATCTTTCTGTAAGATCTTTATGGACTGTACTTTTGGATACGCCAAACTCCTTCGCAATTACGCGAACCGTTTTTCTCGTCTCCACGATATACTTTCCAATCTTGATGGTTCTCTCTTTGATGTAATCGTGCACACTACTCGCCCTCCCTAAATTGGATGTGAGAAGTGTGAAATGAGACTCGTTTTTACTTTGTCTTATAGTGTGTGTTTTACTAGTTGTTAAAAGAGTAGCAGGTAAACCTGCCGAGCAGTAGCTAAACATATCCTAGAGATTATACAGCTGTTACTAAACAAACGACCCCTCACCTCAAACATTCTCTTTGTAAGGTTTGTAACAGTTTATTAGCTTGGATTAAAATATATGCACAAAAAACACAAGTAGGACAAGTAACTGTATGTTTTTTTCATTTTAAGCAATCTTTTTTAAGAAGACATTCTCTATATAACATGATTGTTATTTAATACCTGCGACTTATGACTTACAAAAGGGTTATTAGACCTGATTATAAATACTTATTTTTCGACAAGTTTCGCAAACCCTTTTTCTTACGCTATATTACAAATTAGAATTTTTAGTTCTAATCACTCAATTAAATGTATTTCAGTAACCAACGAAAAGTGATAAAAGTCTATACATAAAAACCAAATACCCAATTCTTTATAATGAACAAGAGATTCTTTATTCCTATTGTTGTTTAATCCATCCCTGACTTACACTAAAATTCGAGCCAATAGATAAAACATGGTTATATAACAATTATTTTCCAATTGAAGGGTGATTTATTTTGACAGTGTTAAAGCCACGGAAAGAGAGAATCTTTGAAGCGAGACAAAGAAGGATGAAATTAAGAAGAATGAAATTAACAGGCATCTTGGCTGCTACAGTCATTATCCTTGCTGTCATTTTCAGCTTGAATGAGCAATCATCAGAAGCCGCTACTTATAAAGTTCAAAAAAATGACACACTCTATCGTATTGCCAAAAAACATAATCTTTCTGTCGAAGAATTAAAGATACATAACCAACTTGTAGACAATTATATTACTGTAGGGCAATCGCTAGACATTCCATATCCTACAAATTATCAAGGTTTATCAGGTGAACCATTTATACATATTGTCGCTCCTGGGGAAACATTATGGAGAATTGCCGGTAGATACGGATTAAGCGTTGAAGAATTAAAAGCTCTCAACAACCTTAAGGATAATCATATTTACGCTTTTCAACCATTAACCATCATTGATGAAATGTATACATCGCAAGCTAAACTTATTGGGGCTGCAGATGATCGTGTGCTCGAATTCCAAGACGATGAAGAGTTTTTCACTTTACTGGCACCTCTACAGTCTGCTTCTAGACTTCAAGCATTTACTGGACAAGATTTATTCATTACATATAAGAGAAATTCATTACTATCAATACATTCTACTCAAACTCCATAAGAAATAAAAAGGGAAATATTCACGAATGAATATTTCCCGAGAAATGTCGAAACTTTTCCATTTTTGTCTCAACATTTATTTATGATTCTTGTGTATCTGAAGAAGCATCAGCGTCTGTTTCATCTTCATTGCTTGCACCATCATCTTCTGATTGGCCTTCATCACTTGGCGCAGCATCTGATTCATCATCAGCACTTTCCGTTGAACCTTCTTGGGCTGCATCTTCAGCAGGTGTACTCTCTTCAGCTATTTCAGCTTTTTCCAATTGACTTAACGTTTTACCAACAAACTCCTCTGGGTTTACAGCTACACCATCTTTACGGATTTCAAAGTGTACGTGCTCTCCAGCTTCTTGGTTAATTTGGCTTTGACCAGATTGAGCAATTGTATCTCCTTGCTCCACTACACTACCTTCTTTTACTTTCATATCAGTAATGGATTGGTAGCGTGTCACAATTCCTTCAGCATGCTGAATTTCAACGACATTTCCTAGTGTTGCATCTTCTTCCACCTTAGTCACTGTTCCACTTAATGCTGCACGAACTTCAAATGTTTTCCCATCTTCCATAACAATGTCAATACCTGCATTTGGT
Organism: Cytobacillus kochii; assembly: GCF_044790165.1. NCBI lineage: Bacteria > Bacillati > Bacillota > Bacilli > Caryophanales > Bacillaceae > Cytobacillus > Cytobacillus kochii. The sequence continues at coordinate 4,264,255 of NZ_CP085254.1, forward strand.
TGGTATGTGTTATTGTAGAATACCAAAGCTTCTTCTTGAGCCGCTTCCTCACCATGTACATCATAGAATTTAGTTTGGATTACTGCTCCGTCCGCTTTTTCTACCGGTAGCACAAAGTTCTCCATTGCATTATTCACTTCAACTGCATCCTCATTACCTTTGCCAGTAAGATCTGTCTCACCGTAATCGAATCCATCTGTGTCTGAAGCATTTTCATTGCTGTTTTGGAACCATAGAACGCCACTAAGTATGAGTGCTGCACTCGCGATGTAAATTGCTGGATAAGCCCAACGTTTCTTCATAAACTTTTTAAAACTAGAATCTTGAGAAGTCTTTTTTTCTTCCTCTCTCATTTTTCATCACCTCTGGCATCAGTTTGAACAGATTCCAGAAGATATATACATCATCTAAAAATTTTTTTGGATTTATTTTTTACTAACTCGATTTTTATATACATGTTTTATCAAAATAATTATATTCTGAATACTTAAGTACCAATAGTTCTACATTCAAACAGAAAACAAACAGCTCCGATTGAAGCTGTTTGTTTAAACTTACTTTTGTGCAGTTAATTTTGCCACCATCGTATCAGATTCACTAATTTCGATTCCTTTATAGTAATAAGAAACAATTTCTTTATATGATTTACCTTCTTTCGCCATACCGTTTGCACCATACTGACTCATGCCAACCCCATGTCCATACCCTTTTGTTTGTATATTAATCTGATCACCATTTCTCTTCAGGGTAAAGTCAGTTGATTGCAACCCTAATTTCATTCTAACATCTGTTCCTTTAATCATGGTTCCATTAATATCTACTTTCCCTATTCGATTACCATCTGTTTTCTCAACAATTTTAGCAACAGTTTGACCCGAAGGTACTTTCACATTTAACTTTTTTTCAAATTCGGATACAGGGATAGAGATTTGATCAGCAAATTTTGGTGTATCTATGTCCCAGGGGCTTTTGACACTTTTTAAATACGGCGTGGCATTCGCCCAAACATTTTCTGCATTTTCCGTATAGCCATTACTTGTTGAGAAGAACGCTGCTGTTATAGGATTACCATCATAGGTAAGAATTTGCCCACTTGTTTCTTGAACTGCTTGCGTAATTTTCTCGATTTTCCAATCATAATCGGACTTCCATATTTTCTTGAGCTCTTCTTTGTTTTTAAAAACTTGATCATCAGTGGAATCAGTAATCATGGCACCCTCTGGTAATGAGCCCTCATCTGCCAGTAGATGCTGCATGGTATACGTTCGCGCTGCTAGTGCTTGTGCCTTCAACGCCTCTAACTCAAACTCAGCAGGCATCTCAGAAGCAACAACCCCAATAAGATAGTCTTCAAAAGCAAATGTCTCCACTTTTTTGGCATCGGTGCGATAAACTGCCACATCAACTGCAGGTTCCATCGAGGTGAAAGGCGTTGCCTCCTCCTTCTTCTTCTCCGCAGTCACAGCCTCCCGATTCTCTTGCTTCTCGTCATTTCCGAAAGGAAGAACTACTAGTAAGGCTGGAATAATTAATACAAGTGTAAAGAGTACTGCTGATAGTACGATGAATGGTTTGAATTTTGTCATATGCTAGCCTCCATCAAGATTCACGTCTCATTCAATCATATGGTCGAAATAGAGCCATTATGACAAAATCCCACTATTGAATTTCTCTAGTAAAGTAGCTATTTCGTATGTAATGGTGGTAGAGATAGAGAACCGAGAGAAAATGGAGTGAGGGCTTTTTGCGAGAGGTAAGTGTTCACCTTCACTATGGTAATGAATAGTTTTGAGTCCGCAACCAAATCATAGATAGAGTCCTACAACACTTAAAAAAATTTGTGGATGAACTTCTGTCTTTTTTCGCCCACACATCTTGATGGTTTTGTGAACTCTATTTGTGCGCATTTCCTGTTTGCCACACATCTCATCAGTTTTATACACTCTGTGCGCCCACACATTACTTATCTCACATATATGTACATCTGCATTTTCATCCTTAGCCCCAAAAAAAAAACCACTAATCTTTAAAAAGATGAGTGGTTCAGCCATTTTTAGGCATTCAAATCAGTAATGATGGTTTGTTCAGTTGTAGACATATCTTCGTCTGCTTCAGTCACACGTTCAATGTCTGCACCTAAGCTCGCTAGTTTCTTATGGAAATCGACATAGCCACGGTCAAGATGTTTTAATTCTGTTACACGTGTTATGCCGTCTGCTACAAGTCCTGTTAAGATGAGAGCAGCTGCAGCACGTAAATCGGTTGCGGCAACTTCTGCACCTTGTAGGTTGGATGGTCCTTCCATAATAACAGAGCGACCTTCGATTTTCACATCTGCATTCATGCGACGGAATTCTTCCACATGCATGAAGCGGTTTTCAAATACAGTCTCCGTAATAACACTTGTGCCTTTGGCATGAAGCAATAGTGCCATCATTTGAGATTGCATATCTGTTGGAAAACCTGGGTGAGGCATCGTTTTGATATCTACAGCTTTAAGCTCTGACGGGCCGATGACGCGAACGCCTTCTTCCTCTTCGATAAACTGAACGCCCATTTCTTCCATTTTTGCAATTAAAGATGTCGCATGTTCTGGTACAGCACCTTTGACAAGAACATCGCCGCCTGTAATGGCTGCTGCTACCATAAATGTACCTGCTTCAATTCGGTCTGGAATAATATGATGCTCAGCACCAAATAATACATCCACACCTTCAATACGAATCGTTCCTGTTCCAGCACCACGAACTTTTGCACCCATTTTATTAAGGAAGTTCGCAAGGTCCACAATTTCTGGCTCTTTTGCTACATTTTCTAGAATCGTTGTACCCTTTGCTAATGTAGCGGCCATCATAATATTTTCTGTTGCGCCTACGCTAGGAAAATCAAGATATATTTTTGCACCATGTAGTTTTCCTTCTGGAGCTTCTGCTTCAATAAAACCGTTGCCAACCTTAACTGTTGCACCCATTGCTTCAAAACCCTTTAAATGTTGATCTATCGGGCGTGAACCAATCGCACAACCGCCTGGCAATGCTACTCTTGCTCTTCCATTTCTCGCTAATAGTGAACCCATGACTAAAACAGATGCACGCATTTTTCGAACATATTCAAATGGTGCTTCTACTTTTAACTCTCTAGATGCATCAACAGTTACTGTATTGTTATCAAACCCCACTTCGGCGTTTAAAAAACGTAATACTTCATTAATTGTATATACATCGGAGAGAGTTGGGACATCACGAATTACGCTTTTTCCATCACTTGCTAACAATGTTGCAGCGATTACCGGTAAAACAGCATTTTTTGCGCCTTCTACTTTGACTGTGCCACTTAACCGATTTCCGCCGCGGACGATGATTTTTTCCAAAGTGTATTCCCCTCCGCGTCCATTTTCTCTATATTAATATTCAATCGTTATGATGGGTGTGCCGATAACAATAGTTGTCTTAGCGCCCAACCCTTCTTTTCTTAAGCCAATTTGTAAATTCATATCTTTGCCATCCGTTGTAACAGACTCTTTGAACATAGGTGAATATGCCGATGTCGAAATAAATTGCTCTTCTTCTAACGCTTCTATTTCTTTCGCATTAAATGTGGACAATAATCCGTTCATTTGTTCAAGCATAGACTCCCTCATATTACCATCATAATGACCAATGATACAAGAGAAAATATTGGGTTTTTTAGTAAAAATGTCAGACATCTGACTTTTCATATAGTTCCCCATATTTTCCTGGATACTGCCTTTGTAGCCAGCACCTTTCGCCTCATAAATGACATACGTTTGTACATTGTTTTTTGTGTCGGTTGAAAGTATTTTTATCGTTTCAGTCAGATCATTTTTTTTAAGCGTCCCGATGACTTCATATCTTTCTTGAGATTCCTTTTGGACAGACCATTTCCAGTCTGTAAAACTCTTTTTCATCTCTTTAGTATATGCTTTTACTTCTGCAAAGGTTTGTAATGTTTCCAAGTTTTCCCTTGCATGAACTGACCATTCTTGAATCAAAATATTCTCGTCCTGTACAGTTTGAGCGATTTGTATTAGTGAAAGCTCTTCTACAGATGCTGCATCCGAATGATTGCCGAAAATAATCCAAACTAACCCGACAATTCCCATTATAGAAAATATAAATGAATACTTCTTCATTTAAACTCCCTCCCTTACTACCATTGTTACCAAAGGAGAGATCCGCATACTTGGGAATTATCGTCACATTTTGACATCCACTAGTTGAGTGAAGATTAAGTCAGTTTATATGTATAGTTTTAAGAAAATTTATAGCAACATCATGCATTGTACTCAAACTTTGAGCAAATGAAAACATGTACGAAGACCTATATTTCAGGTCTATTTTTTGACAAATGGATTATTGCAAAATAAATGGAAGTTGTTGAGACCAAAGAAGATAATCAAGCACAAAGTTACCGACAATCGATCCAAGTGCGATCGATAACAATACATATAATACCCTTGCTTGAAAAACATGGTTCGCCTTGATCCACGTATCAATTTTAATCGCTTGCAAAGCATACCAAGCTACAGCAATAAATATTAAATGTACAATAATACTAACCAATGCCTGTTGGCCAAATCCAGAGATCACATGACCCACTCCTTCAATCAAAAACTACACCATTTATTTTAACTCAAATCACCTTCAGAAAGATAGCACACACCCTCTTAACAATTGACGTTTTTGTTTCACTTTTCGTTTCACCTAAATTTATTTTTCCATAATTTACTTTACTTTAAGCCCTTTGCTTTCCATAAATTAAAAAGAAGAAGGAGCTCTCCCTTCTTCTATACCCGTTTCTACTGTAAGAAATCATAAAATGATAAAAAATTTTGATGGAGGAAATCATAAGCTAATTGTGGAAAAACGCCAAGTAGTATTGTCATCATCACGCAAATACTTATGATAACGCCATTCAACTTCTTCCCACTCATTTGAAAAGTATGATTCGCTTCTCGGAAAAAGGCGTAAACAATCAACTTAAAATAATATATATAAGATATCACCGTAGTGGCGATTAGAATAACAGCTAATAGATAATGCGTTGGTTCTGTGCTTAATGCGCCTAGAAAAATATTCAGTTTGCCAATAAACCCTGATGTTCCAGGTATTCCCGCTAACCCTAGCATAGTAAGTGCGAGTGCAACAGCTAAAAGGGGAGCGCGTTTGGAAAGCCCAGACAATTGCTTTAACTCTTCAATACTCATTAATTGTAATAAGGAAAAAACAGCGATTGTCATAAATAAATAGGCGGTTAAATAAAACCAAATCGTCTCTACCATAAAGGCTGAGAAAGCTGTTACCGCAACTAATAAATATCCCGCATGCGCAATGCTTGAATAAGCAAGCATCCGCTTAATCTTCGTTTGCCTTAGAGCCACTAAATTCCCCCATATCATCGTCACGGCAGCAAGAACGGCTAAAAAGTTTTGCAGCGCCATTAATAAAGAAGAATTGTTACTCACATCCGGAATATGATAAAAAACTGTGATGAACATTCGAATGATTAAAATAAACCCTGCTGCTTTTGAAATAATACTCAAAAAAGCGGTAACTGGTATCGGCGCTCCTTCATAAACATCTGGTGTCCACATATGAAAAGGTGCTGCAGCGATTTTAAATGATAAACCAACTAAAATCATTAGAAAAGCTAGTGCTAATAAAAATAGATGTTGAGTATTCGTTAACTCTTGAAGCCTACCAGCCATTTCTAAAATATTGGTTGTCCCAGCAATCCCATATAAATAACTCATGCCGAATAAGGTAATAGCTGTGGCAATTCCTCCATTAATGACATATTTCATTGCTGACTCGTTTGAAGGGAGATGCTTCTTTCTTATTCCTACTAATATATAGGATGATAAGGTCATTAGCTCTAAACCTACAAAAAGAGTAATTAAATCAGCACTGGAGGACATAATCATCGCACCAAGTAATGCCACTAAAAATAAATAGAAAAACTCTCCCCTGAACTCCGTTAATTTTTCTTTCGGTTCATAAGAAATAGCTAACAACAACACAAAGCCTGCTGCAACTAATAACACTAATTTAAAAGCAATCGCAAAGGAATCTAATCGGAAGGTGTCATAAAGGATCGCAAAAGGTGTGTCCCCTATGAGTGTAAGTAAAAAGATTAAAGCTGCAATGATACTTCCTACACCAAGCCAACCGAGCCATTTCCGATGAAACGACCTCGGTAGAAATAAATCTAGGAGGGATAGTAGAGTAGCTGTACCAAGAATAATGAATTCTGGCACCATCGCATGCCAACTAAATGATAATAATGTATCAAGATCCATTTTTATTTCACCCCCCTAATCCAATGATGATTGATTTTAAAGTTGAACTGATAATATCCGGATAAACACCAATACCAACAATACACAAAAGCAAAATAATTGCTGGCCAAATCTCTAATGGCGTCATATCTCTTACCCTTTTCGCCTTCTCTTGTTGGCCAAAAGTAATCCCTAGCACTGCTCGTAATATATATACAGCCGTCAATATAATGCCTAAACATGCGATTACTGCAAGCACTGGCCATTCTTGAAATAGACCTAGGAACACGAGAAATTCCGCGACAAACCCTGACATACCGGGTAAACCTAATGAGGCGAGACCTGCTACTAACAAAAAACCTGAAGCGATTGGCATTGTTTTCGCTAGCCCATTTAAATCATCCATGGAACTAGATTGATATCTCTCGTAAAAGATGCCGATAAGATAGAAGAATAAGGCGGCAATTAACCCATGTGAGACCACTTGAAACATCGCTCCTTGTATCCCCGCTTCATTTAATGCAGCCAAACCGATAAGCACGATACCCATATGTGAAATCGATGAGTAAGCTAAAATTTTTCTCAGTTCTTGTTGGGATAATGCTAAAAATGCACCATAAAGCAAGTTGATTACACCGAGTATCCCCAGCCATAAAGTGAGCGATTGAAACTGGTTAGGAAAGAAACCTAAACCAAAATGGATGAGACCATAGGCGCCAATTTTCAATAGTACACCTGCATGAAGCATGACAATTGCTGCTGGCGCTTCAGAATGAACCTTAACCATCCAGCTGTGAAACGGCCAAATAGGAAGCTTAATCCCAAAGGCAATGAATAAGGCAAGCAACAAGCCTGTTTTCACTTTTGGCGAAAAAACCGTTCCATCATCCGCACTTAAAATAGACATTAAGGCCTCGATATTCGCTGTACCTGTTTTGGCAAACAATACCATGATGACAACTAAAAGGATTGCTGACCCAATCCCGTTATAAATGAGCAAAGAGAAGGCTGTTCGTTCTTTTTCATATAGCCCCCATTTACCTATTAAAAAGAAGGTTGCCACTAATGTCACTTCAAAAAAGATAAAGAATAAAACTAAGTTCTCAGCAGCAAACACCCCGAGCATGCCAACTTCTAATAATAGAAATAGCATGTAATATCCTTTCCACCCTGCTTTGATCTGAAATGAAGCAAAAGCGGCTAACGTAGAGAGTAAGGCAGTTAATAACAATAGAGTAAGAGAAAAACCGTCTACTCCTAATTCATAATCAATACTGTATAATTTGCCAAACACTTCGGGATTACCAAATTGCATCCAACTTAATTTCCCAGAATAACTAACTAATTCTACACCCATCTTAGATGAGATAATTAAGTAGATTGATAGAAAAAGAGAAGGAAGGGTACTAAGTATAGCGACTGTTTTAATCGTTTTCTCCTTCGTTTTTGCAACCAGTGTTAATAATAAGAGACCGAGAAGGGGCGCAAATACAATAATGCTCAATATAAACGGAAATCCCACTATAAGCCACCTCCTGTCAATGCAAACACTACAATCAGAATGGCTAACCCAACAAAAGCAACCGTCCCATACAATTGAGTCTGCCCATTTTGGAACTTTGAACCAAGCATGCTCAACTGTCTAATTGTGATGGTTACGAGAGAAATGAGACCTTCAATCAAATAAACCTCCACGAAATGTAGTACTTGACTTACGAAGCGGCTACCTTTAACAAAGATATACTGATACACTTCATCGATATAATATTTATTTACTACCAGCTGATACGTATAAGGAGCTCTTGATGTAAACCAATCTCGGGAAATCACTTTCTTACTATACATTAACCAAGCAAGCAAGATACCTAAGAATGCTACAACCGTGGCTACAATCATCACCCAAAGCGGACCATCGAGATGACCATGTACATTTGCAGCTATGCCCGTTGTTAACCAATCTCCTAAAAATGTTCCGAACCAAGGGGTTTGTATATAACCAGCAACAATCGCTAACAAAGCAAGAACCAGCATGGGAACAGTCATCCAATTGGATGATTCTTTGACCATTGAATGCTCTTTCTTTTCTTCTCCACCAAATACTAAGAAAAATAGGCGGAACATGTAAAATGCAGTGAAGAAAGCAGCAACGATTGCAAGTGTGAATAATAAGTAATGACCACTCACCCAGGCAGACACTAATATTTCTTCTTTACTAAAAAACCCTGATAATAAAGGTACTCCACTAATCGCCATTGTCCCGATTAGAAAGAATGGCGCAGTCCATTTCATCTTCTTCCATAAGCCACCCATTTTCTCAATATCTTGGGTATGAACAGCATGGATGACACTACCAGCAGCTAAAAACAATAGTGCCTTAAAAAAGGCGTGTGTTGTTAAATGGAAAACACCTGCCACGTAACCTCCCACCCCTAATGCAAGCATCATATAACCTAGCTGACTTACAGTAGAATACGCTAATGCTCTTTTAATATCTTTTTGGGTCATCCCAATCGTTGCAGCAAAAATGGCGGTAAAACCACCCACAATAGCTATGGTAAGCATGGCCACCTCACTATAGGCGAATAACGGATAAAGCGCTGCTACAAGGTAAACACCAGCTGCTACCATTGTGGCAGCATGGATTAATGCCGATACAGGCGTAGGTCCTTCCATCGCATCAGGTAACCACGAATGCAACGGGAACTGACCAGACTTCCCAACGGCTCCGATAAAGATAAGAATAGCTGTTAAGGTAGCCATCGTTTCTGATAGATCACCCGCTGAGATAGCAGCAAAAATCTCATCATACTCAAAGCTCCCTACTTGCCAAAAGAGAAGAATCATACCAATGAGAAGGCCGACATCACCAATTCTCGTCATGATAAATGCTTTCTTGGCAGCTACTTTTGCCTCTTCTTTATAAAAATAAAAACCGATTAATAGAAATGACCCAACGCCCACAAGCTCCCAGAATATATATGTTTGTAATAGATTGGGAGAAAGAACAAGTCCAAGCATCGCAAAGGTGAATAGTCCTAAGTAGGAGAAAAATACTGTTATGCGCTCATCTCCCTCCATGTATGCCTTTGAATACATATGTACGAGGAAGCTAACGAGCGAAACAATGACAAGCATTAGGGCATTTAATTGATTGACCTCAAAGCCTGCAGTCAATTGAGTCTCCCCTATGGTTAGCCATATGAACTCTACCTTTACATTTTCCTGTGTGAAACGCGCAAATAAAACCAGTAAGGCACATATAAAACTAACCAAGGAAAGAATTACTGCGAAATCAATTTGCCCTCTCCGCCACTTCCTTCCAAAAATAAGTAGCACTAAGAAGGAGAAAAGCGGAAAAAGCGGTATGATCCATGCAATCTCCATCATTTCTTCATGTCCCCTTTTATTCATACGAATGACGTATGTTCATTCAAGCTAATTTTTCAAAGAGTTGTAATCATCTACATTGACGGATTTACGGTTTCGATAGATAGCTATGAGGATAGCGAGCCCAACTGCCGCTTCAGCCGCAGCAACTGCAATGGCAAAAAGGGCAAATATTTGACCATCTATTGAAGGCATCATGCCATACTTACTAAAAGCAACGAGGTTAATATTAACCGCATTTAACATTAATTCAATGGCAATAAGTACAATGACAGTATTCTTCTTCGTTAATGCCCCGTATAATCCGATACAAAAGAGGATAATGGCTAGTGTTAAATAGGCAGATAACGGCACACTACTCACGTTCTTCCCCCTCCTCATCATCCCGTTTCGCTAACACTATCGCACCAATAAGAGCGACGAGTAAAATAACCGAAGTTAATTCAAAAGGAATAATATATTTCGAATAAAGGGCAATCCCTATTTGCTCTGTATTATTTTCATGCAATGAAGTGGATGGTTCCCCTAGTTCAAGTTGGTATATACCTAAGTAGAAGACGAGCCCGAACCCAAGGATGGCAAGAAAGATGAGAAATTTTCTAAAGCCTCCTCCACTCGTCTCGTTCTTGTCATTATGACGCGTTAACATAATGCCAAAAAGCATCATAATTGTGATTGCACCTGAATAGATGAGGATTTGAACTACTGCAATAAATTCTGCAGAAAGCATGACGTAAATGCCAGCAATACTAATGAAAGTAAAGACGAGAGCGACGACCATATGAACAACCTTCGTTAAGTTGATCATCATGATCCCACCGCCTATAGCGATGAGTGATAAAACAATAAATATGAAAAACTCGCCGCTCATGCCTTATTCTCCTTTCGTAATTGGGTATCATTTTCATCCAACCACACAAGATCTTTAAATAATTCATCACGACTATATTCTGCGAGTTCAAACTGATTTGTCATAATGATTGCCTCAGTAGGACAAACTTCCGTACATAAATCACATAGAATACAAATTTCGAAATTTATATCATACGTATCAATAATTTTCCCCCGCTTACTTGAATCGGGATGCTTTTTCCCCGTGAGTGTAATGCAATCTGTCGGACATATATTGGCACATTGATTACAGACGATGCATTTTTCTGGGTAAAATTTTTGAATTCCCCTAAAGCGATCGGGAAGTGGTAAGGGTTCATTAGGATAATCATAGGTTAGTTTCTTGCGCGTCATATTTTTCAACGTGTATTTCAATCCTTTTGCTAATCCAAACATACCTTTGTCACCCCTTTAAAATAGATTGATCCATTCTTTTAATAATGCAGTGAGGAAGATATTCGCAATTGCTACTGGCAATAATACCTTCCAGCCGAATTCCATTAGTTGGTCGGCACGTATCCTTGGGAAAGTAACACGGAACCAAATAAGCAGAAAGATAACAACCATAAATTTAAGCGCAAACCAAACGGCTCCCGGTATAAACCCTAAATAGGGTAATGGTAGCCAACCACCTAAAAAGACGACAGTTATTAACGCTGACATTGCGAACATATACACATACTCAGCTAACATAAAGAACGCCCAACGAAAACCGGTATACTCAACAAAATAACCTGCAACAAGTTCCGACTCCGCTTCAGCCAAATCAAACGGCACCCGATTCAATTCAGCTACTGCTGCAATAAAGAAGACGATAAAGGCAATCGGTTGCCAAAGAATATACCAGCCATTTTCTTGTGCTAACACAATATCATTTAAATTCATACTTCCTGTCAGGAGAATGACACCAATGACCGACATAACTAGTGGAATTTCATATGATATCATCTGTGCGGCTGCCCTCATTGCCCCCATTAATGCATATTTATTATTCGAAGCCCACCCTGCGGTCACAACTCCGACAGTCGTAATACCAGAGACAGCAATATAATAAAGCAAACCAACACCGATATCAGCGAATTGAAATCGATCAGTGAATGGAATGATTGCTAAAACCATAAAAGCAGGTGTAAAAGCAATTAACGGCGCAAGAATAAATAATGGTTTATCTGCTGCTCGCGGAATGGCATCTTCCTTAATCAGTAGTTTCAAGACATCCGCAACTGTTTGTAATAGCCCCCATCTTCCTCCTACTTGGTTAGGCCCATGCCGCAATTGCATAAAGCCCATAACCTTTCTTTCTGCTAAAATGGCATAAGTGACAAAGCCTAGAACAATAAATAACAGCAGAACCGTTAATGCAAAATAAATGAAGAAATGGAGCCATGTCGCTTCAGAGGTTAATAATCCTTCAATCATTATCCGTCCACCTCCCCAAGCACGATATCAATTGCGCCAAGGATCGCGATTAAATTAGCCATATTCTGTCCAACTAGTAACTTCGGTAAGATTTGCAGATTATAAAAAGACGGCCGCCTAAATTTCAGACGATATGGCTCTTTCTTACCTTCACTGGCAATATAACAACCGATCTCTCCTCGAGGAGACTCAATGCGTACAAATGCTTCTCCTTTAGGCGGTTTAATGACTTTAGGAACCTTACCCATGACTTCACCTGTTTCAGGGAATTGCTCCACTGCTTGCTCGAGTATCCGTAAACTTTGTTCTATTTCCTGGATACGCACTTGGTACCTTCCCCATGCATCACCTGTATCTGCTGTACATATTTCAAAAGAAAAACGGTCGTAAATGGAATAAGGTTCACTTTTCCGTAAATCCCAAGCAAGCCCAGTACAACGTAAATTGGCTCCGCTTAAGGAATAGTCCATTGCCTCTTCTTTTGTGTATTGACCGATACCCTTTACACGATTAAGGAAAATTTCATTCCCGGTTACGAGATCTCCGTAACCCGATAACTGCTCTCTCATGTAAGGAATAAACGCCTTCACTTTTTCTATCCAACCGTCTGGTGCATCCCACTTCACTCCGCCTACTCTCATATAATTAAATGTCAGACGGCCACCTGAGATTTCATTTAATAAATTAATGATCATTTCTCTTTCTCTAAAAGCGTATAAAAATGGACTTGTCGCCCCTAAATCAAGCAAATATGTACCCCACCAAACAAGATGACTAGCAATTCTACCGAGTTCCATCGTGATGATGCGAAGGTATTCCGCTCGTTCAGGAATGTCTAGCTCCATCATCGTTTCAACTGCATGGCAAAGCACATAATTATTTGTCATCGCGGCCAAGTAATCTAAGCGATCTGTATAGGGAATAATTTGTGTATATTGCAGGTTTTCAGCTATTTTTTCTGTTCCTCTATGGAGATAACCGATGACTGGTTTGGCATCAATAATCATTTCTCCATCTATTTTGATAACAAGACGAAAAACGCCATGTGTACTGGGATGCTGTGGTCCCACATTTAATAACATCTCTTCTGTTCTAATCATTGCCTTTTACACCTCCACATCATAAGGTTCATAATCCTTGCGGAGAGGATGACCAACCCAATCTTCCCCAAGCATAATGCGATGTAGGTCAGGGTGGTTGGTAAATTGAATACCAAGGAGGTCATATGCTTCACACTCTGGCCAGTTCGCACCTGGCCATATAGATGCAATAGAATCAACCCTTGGATTTTCACGATCCATTTTCACTTTCAAAGCGACAGACTGATTATTTTTAAAGGAGTATAAATGAACATAAATCTCCATATATGTTTCAAAATCAGTTCCATGTAGTTCTGATAAAAATTCAAAATGAAGACCGCTATGTTGTTTGAATAACAAGGCAAGGGAATAGTAATGTTCTAGCTTAACAACAATAGTTGGCACATGCTTGCTCATACGATTAATATAGGAATCTTCTAAAATATCATCTTTGTAGTGTTCTTTTACAATGTTGAGGTAACGATCTAAGATTGGTTGTTGAGGTGATGGTGTGATAGGTTCTGGCTCTTCTGTTTCTTTTGCTTGAGTTGTTTTCCCTCTTGCCTTTGCTGCTGCAGCTGCCTTGGCTTTAGCGGCTGCGATCGCTTTAGCCTTCTCTGAATCGCCACTTTCATTCGCGTTCTTTGCCTTTCGTTTCGCTGCAGCGGCTGCTTTTGCTTTGGCAATAGCGATTGCCTTTTGTTTTTCTAAGTCTTGGTTTGATGTTGAATCTGTTTCTGTTCCTTCTGTCTCTTTTGCTTTTTTCTTTGCTATTGTGGCTGCTTTTGCCTTGGCGGCGGCCGCTGCCTTTTGTTTTTCTAGATCTTGTTTGGAGGTTGGCTCTGTTTCTGTTCCTTCTGCTTCTTTTGCTTTTTTCTTTGCTAATGCGACTGCTTTTGCCTTGGCGGCGGCCGCTGCCTTTTGTTTTTCTAGATCTTGATTGGAGGTTGGCTCTGTTTCTGTTCCTTCTGCTTCTTTTGCTTTTTTCTTTGCTATTGCGGCTGCTTTTGCCTTGGCGGCGGCCGCTGCCTTTTGTTTTTCTAGATCTTGATTGGAGGTTGGCTCTGTTTCTGTTCCTTCTGCTTCTTTTGCTTTTTTCTTTGCTATTGCGGCTGCTTTTGCCTTAGCGGCGGCCGCTGCTTTTTGTTTTTCTAGATCTTGATTGGATGTAACATCATCTTTTGTTTGGTTCACTTCCGATACTGAGTCATGCGGTTCTTCTTTTTTCTTTTCCCTCTCTTCCCGTTTTCTTTGTGCAGCTGCTCTTGCTTTTTCCGCTGCTTCCTTTTTTAACCGCTCTTTATCTTTTTCATCCAAGTCAGATCACCCGCTTTCCTGTTTTCGCCTCATAACGGATTTTTGCCTTTAACTTATTGACACCGTAAATGAGTGCTGCAGGATTAGGTGGACAACCAGGTATGTACACATCAACTGGGACCACTTGGTCTACCCCTTTTACAACAGAATAAGAATAAACATATGGACCACCTGCAGTCGCACAAGAGCCCATGGCAATCACCCACTTCGGTTCAGGCATTTGATCGTAAAGCCGCCTAATGACTGGAGCCATTTTTTTCGTGACGGTACCAGATACAATCATGACATCAGATTGTCGTGGAGAAGTGCGGAAAAAAGAGCCAAAACGATCGAGATCATAGTGAGAAGAACCTACACCCATCATTTCAATGGCACAACAGGCGAGCCCAAACGTCATCGGCCATAATGAATTACTTCTAGCCCATCCTTTTAGCTGCTCTAATGTAGACATGAATATATTACGCTGAATTTCAGCCATTTCTTTTTCACTCATTTGGTCTAATTTTAAATCCATTTCAGCACCTTCTTTTTCCAAGCATATATTAAACCTATCACTAACATAAACACGAAAATCAGCATCTCTATTAAAGCAAATATGCCTAATTTTTCATATGCTACGGCCCATGGATATAAAAACACAGTCTCCACATCAAAAATGACGAAAAGAAGAGCAAACATGTAATAACGAACCGTGAATTGTACCCTTGAGTCTTGAAAGGGATCAATTCCACTTTCATAAGTAGTATACTTATTCTCATTTGGTTGATATGGTCGCAATAATTTCCCGAAAAATAGAGCAACTAATGGTAATAGCACACCGATAATTATAAAAGAAAGGACTATCAAATAATTATTTTGATACAGATGCCATAATTCCAATATCATCCCCCCTGCAATAATAAAACTATTCATAATTTTTAAAATGTAATCGGATACATTATAACATTCCTGCCATATTCTGTCGATAATCCAAAGATCAATTCCACCTGTCCTTACTCATTTATATGACAAGTTGTTTAGGATATATCTTTTTTACTCAATCTTATTTGAAAAAATGATTGATTGTTGCTTTTGTTATCTTGAAATGAGAATGTGAATGATGGATAGAGTTGGGAGAAAATCGTTCGAATATAGCTTTGTGTCAATGATGAACGACGGAAACAGGGTTGAGAACTGATTTTAGACTCTTTTAAGAAATCCTCAAACCAAAGGGATTTCATCACATGAAGGGATTTAATATTTAGTCGCACTAATTCGTACATAAAAAAACACGAGCCAAATCCTGCTTCAGCAGCAGCATTTTGGCTCGTGTTCGTGATGATTATATATTTCTCTCCGAAACATTGATACGATTCATCGCACGTTTTAGTGCAAGTTCTGCACGTTTGAAGTCGACGTTTTCACGCTTTGTTTCATTCAAACGTTGTTCTGCACGATCTTTTGCACGTTTGGCACGATCAAGATCGATATCAGTCGCTTGTTCCGCAGATTGCGCTAAAATCGTTACTTGGTCCGGACGTACTTCGAGGAAACCACCGCTAACAGCAACCAAATCAGATTGATTTTCTTTCTTTAGACGGACAGCTCCAATTTGTAACGGTGCAACCATAGGGACGTGACCTGCTAAAATACCTAGCTCTCCACTTTCAGCTTTGGTACTTACCATTTCCACATCGGATTCATACACCGGGCCATCGGGAGTAACAACACTGACTTTAATCGTCTTCATTTTTTACCCTCCTGGTCCTAAATTATACCTCTACGCCCATTTTTTTAGCAGCTTCAATTACTTCTTCAATACGACCAACTAGACGGAAAGCATCTTCTGGTAGGTGGTCATATTTACCTTCAAGGATTTCTTTAAATCCTTTAACAGTTTCTTTTACAGGAACATAAGAACCTGGTTGGCCTGTAAATTGCTCTGCTACGTGGAAGTTTTGAGATAAGAAGAATTGGATACGACGCGCACGTTCAACGATAAGCTTATCTTCGTCTCCAAGCTCATCCATACCTAGGATCGCGATAATATCTTGAAGCTCTCTGTAACGTTGTAATGTTTGTTGTACAGTACGAGCTACTTCATAATGCTCTTCACCAACTGTTTCAGGTGAAAGTGCACGTGATGTAGATGCTAATGGATCCACGGCAGGGTAAATACCCATTTCAGATAATTTACGCTCTAAGTTTGTTGTCGCATCTAAGTGAGCGAAAGTTGTTGCTGGAGCCGGGTCAGTATAGTCATCGGCAGGTACATAAATCGCTTGGATTGATGTAACAGATCCAACATTCGTTGAAGTGATACGTTCTTGTAATTTACCCATTTCAGTAGCAAGTGTTGGTTGGTAACCAACGGCAGATGGCATACGACCAAGTAGGGCAGATACCTCAGAACCTGCTTGCGTGAAACGGAAGATGTTATCCATGAAGAAAAGAACGTCTTGTCCTTGCTCATCACGGAAATATTCAGCCATTGTTAAACCAGTTAGGGCAACACGCATACGTGCTCCAGGCGGCTCATTCATTTGTCCGAATACCATTGCTGTTTTCTTAATAACGCCTGAGTCAGTCATTTCATAGTAAAGGTCATTACCTTCACGTGTACGCTCACCAACACCAGCGAATACAGAAATACCACCGTGCTCTTGAGCGATGTTATTGATTAACTCTTGAATTAAAACGGTTTTACCAACACCGGCACCACCGAATAGACCGATTTTACCACCTTTGATGTAAGGAGCAAGTAAGTCTACTACTTTAATTCCTGTTTCAAGAATTTCTACTTCTGTAGAAAGTTTTTCGAATGTAGGTGCTTCTCTATGAATAGAGTCACGACGAGCATCACCCGTAATGGCTGGATCCAGGTCAATTGTATCACCTAGTACGTTAAATACACGACCAAGAGTGATATCACCTACTGGTACAGAGATGGCTGCACCTGTATCTAATACTTCAGTTCCACGTTGTAAACCATCTGTTGAAGACATAGCAATTGTACGTACAGTGTCATCACCTAAATGAAGGGCAACTTCAAGGGTTAAGTTGATTCCAACTTCAGATTCGTTACGCGAAGTGTTATCAATTTGCAATGCGTTATAGATTGCTGGTAATTGACCGTTTTCGAACTTTACGTCAACAACCGGACCCATAACTTGAAGAACGCGTCCTTTGTTCATCTTTTTCCCTCCTAATAAGAAATGCTATTTAATTATTCTAGAGCAGCTGCTCCACCGACAATTTCAGTAATCTCTTGAGTAATTGCAGCCTGACGCGCACGGTTATAGCTTAAGTCTAATGCATTGATTAGATCTTTCGCATTATCCGTAGCATTCTTCATCGCTGTCATACGCGCGGCATGCTCACTAGCTTTACTATCTAATAATGCACCATAGATTAAGCTTTCAGCATACTGAGGTAGCAATACTTTCAAAATTTCTTCAGCGGAAGGCTCAAATTCATACGAAGTTAACTGGTCTGATCCACTAGAAATGTCTGTTAGTGGTAAGATTTTTTTCGATGTTACTTCTTGAGTAATTGCGCTGACATAGTGATTGTAATAAATGTATAGCTCATCATATGTTTCATCAGAGAACATACCAACCGTTTTAGTTGTTAAGTCTTTGATTTCAGCAAATGATGGCTGGTCTGCTACGCCGACGATATCGACGATTACATTCATCCCTTTTCCTTTGAAGAAATCAACGGCCATTCTACCAATCGCTATTATCGCAAACTCATCATTAGACTTATGTCTTTGTTGAATTGTTTGGTTAACGGCTTTTAGAACTCTACTGTTAAATGCCCCAGCTAGTCCACGGTCAGATGTAATGACGACATAACCCGTTTTCTTAACCGGACGGCTCACTAACATTGGATGTGATGCATCTGCACTACCAAGTGCAATAGAAGCTGTTACCTCTTGGATTTTTTCCATATAAGGTACAAATGCTTTTGCATTCATTTCCGCACGAGTCATCTTTGAAGCTGATACCATCTGCATAGCTTTAGTAATTTGACTTGTTTTCTTCGTAGAATTGATTCGGTTCTTTATATCACGTAATGATGCCACAGGTTCTCACCACCCTTATACTTAAGTGTGTTTGATTGGTTAGCGCATAGGCTGTCCCAACCCTTATATATCATTAGATCCTGTAAAAACAATGCATGAAAAGGCAGGAAGGGACAACAATCCCATCCTGTCTAACTCTGCAATGATTATTCAGAAACCACAAACGTTTTCTTGAATTCGTTAATTGCAGCTGCCATATCTTCATCAGCCGGAAGACCTTGAGTTGTAGCGATATGGTCAAGCAATTCTTTATGATTTTGATCTAACCAAGTAAGATATTCTTCTTCAAAACGACGGATATCTTCAACTGGAATATCATCAAGGAAACCACGAGTTAACGCATAAAGAATCGCAACTTGCTTTTCTACTTTAAGTGGTTTATTAAGGTCTTGTTTAAGAACCTCAACTGTACGAGCACCACGGTTTAACTTCGCTTGTGTTGCTGCATCTAAATCTGAACCAAATTGAGAGAATGATTCAAGTTCACGGAATGAAGCAAGGTCTAGACGTAATGTACCAGCTACTTTTTTCATTGCCTTGATTTGTGCAGAACCACCAACACGTGATACAGAAAGACCTGCGTTAATCGCTGGACGAACACCAGAGAAGAATAGGTCAGACTGAAGGAAGATTTGTCCGTCAGTGATAGAAATAACGTTTGTTGGAATATAGGCAGAAACGTCACCTGCTTGTGTTTCAATGAAAGGTAGCGCAGTGATTGAACCGGCACCTTTTGCGTCACTTAGTTTAGCTGCACGCTCTAAAAGACGGCTGTGCAAGTAGAATACATCCCCTGGATATGCTTCACGACCTGGAGGACGACGTAATAATAATGAAAGTTCACGGTAAGCAGATGCTTGTTTTGTTAAGTCATCATAAACAACTAGTACATGTTTACCGTTATACATGAACTCTTCACCCATTGCTACCCCAGCGTATGGTGCTAAGTAAAGTAATGGAGCTGGTTGAGATGCAGATGCAGTTACAACAATCGTGTAATCTAGTGCACCTGTTTTACGTAATGTTTCAACAGCATTACGTACAGTTGATTCTTTTTGACCAATTGCAACATAGATACAAATCATATCTTGGTCAGCTTGGTTTAAAATGGTGTCGATTGCAACAGATGTTTTACCTGTTTGACGGTCACCGATGATTAACTCACGTTGACCACGACCGATTGGCACTAATGCGTCAATCGCTTTAATACCTGTTTGTAATGGCTCATGTACAGATTTACGATCCATAACACCTGGAGCCGGTCCTTCAATCGGACGAGTTTTTGTTGTATTGATTGGTCCCATTCCATCAACAGGGTGTCCAAGAGGGTTTACAACACGGCCAATAAGTTCTTCACCTACTGGTACCTCCATGATGCGTCCTGTGCGGCGTACTTCATCGCCTTCTTTGATCTCTGTGAATGGTCCTAAAATAACAATACCGACGTTACTTTCTTCAAGGTTTTGCGCCATACCCATAACGCCATTCGAAAATTCAACAAGTTCGCCAGCCATGGCGTTATCTAAACCATGAACACGCGCGATACCATCACCTACTGAGATAACTGTACCGACATCACTCACTTGAATTTCCGACTGATAACCTTCAATTTGCTTTTTTATCAGCGCACTGATTTCTTCAGCTTTGATGCTCATGAGTTTCACCCCTATCTACGAATCTTAGCCTAACAATTGTCGCTCAAGTCTATCTAGCTTGCCACGTAAGCTGCCATCGAAAATCTTGTTTCCTATGCGAAGCTTGACACCGCCCAATAAATTTGAATCAACGATATTTTCTATACGAAGGGATTGCTTGCCCACTTTAGCTGCAAATGTTGCAGATAAAGCGCTTCTCTCTTCATCAGTTAAAGGACGAACAGAGTAAACTTTCGCTTCAGCAATTCCTTTTTGCTCATCAGATAGGTCTAAGAAATGCTCGACCATACCTGTGATTTCATCTTCACGATGACGCTCCACCATGATGAGTAAAGTGTTTATCACATATGTGTTAACAGATGCAAAAGCTTCTTTTACGATCTCTTTCTTTTTTTGAATAGAGAGCTTAGGAGTCTTTAGCACTGCTTTAAATTCAGAGTCATGATTCACTACGTCTTTCACTGCACGAAGCTCATCTTCCATTTGGTCAAGAAGCTGATGTTCATTCGCAAGCTGGAATAGAGCTAACGCGTAACGTTTTGCCACTATTGAGCTCGTCATTGCTTCTCGCCTGCCTCTTGAATATATTCGTTAATTAGTTTTTCTTGATCGGCTGCACTTAATTCCTTCTCAATAACTTTCGAAGCAACTAGGACAGATAATGAAGCAACTTGTTCACGAATAGCTGATACAGCTTGTTCTTTTTGCTGCTCGATTTCAAGTTTTGCAGAATTTTTCAAACGATCGCCTTCAGCACGTGCCGCAACAATTATCTCTTCGCGTTGCGCTTCACCTTGCTTTTTCGCGCTTTCAATTAACGTTTGCGCTTCTGTACGCGCTTCTTTTAATAGAACTTTTTGCTCTTCTAGTAATTTCTTCGCCTCTACACGACTTGCTTCTGCTGCTTCAATTTCACCAGCGATATGTTCTTCACGTTGGTTCATGATTCCCATAAGTGGGCCCCATGCAAACTTTTTAATTAAAGCTAACAAAATGATGAACATAATCAATTGGAATACGATGTCGCCACCATTAAAGCCGCCAGATGCACCTAATACATAACTATCTAATAACACCCTCGATTCACTCCCTTCAAGAGACGTTCACTTAAGGTCAAACTATTTTAAAGTCATTCGATTGATTTTCACATAAAGGAAAGGCGAAGGTCCACTTGTGATGATCTTCGCCATTTTACAAATACAAAAAATTAGCCACCGATAACCATGAATGCGATAACTACGCCGATGATCGGAATCGCCTCAACTAACGCTACCCCGATGAACATAGTAGTTTGAAGCATACCACGAGCTTCTGGTTGACGTGCCATACCTTCAACTGTTTTTGAAACGATTAATCCGTTACCAATACCTGCACCAAGTGCTGCTAAACCGATTGCGATTGCTGCTGCTATAAGACCCATTATTTGTTTCCTCCTTAAAATTTTGGAATATAATTATTTTTAACAAACATGTTTTGTTCATGTAATGAACAGGTATATATTAATGGTCGTGACTCACTTTGTGAGACATATAAACCATTGTTAACATACAGAAAATAAATGCTTGGATAGCACCGATAAATACGGAGAATCCCATCCATAATAATGTTGGTAATACTGCTACAGCCGTTCCTAAGAACCCTGTTGCAAGTGATCCTGCAAGTAATGTCAGTAGGATTTCCCCTGCATAAATATTACCGTAAAGACGCAAACCAAGTGTTAATGTGTTGGCAAACTCTTCAATGATTTTCAATGGGAACATAAACCACATTGGCTTGAAGAAATCTTTCCCATATTCTTTCAGACCCTTCACTCTCACACCATAATAATGTGAAAGACCTACCACCATCGCTGCTAGTGTAAGCGTTACGACCGGATCAGCTGTTGGTGATTTCCACCATAGCTCGTGGTTATAGGTGACTGCAAATGGAAGTCCTAGCATGTTCGATACAAATACGTACATGATGAGTGTGATTCCAAGCACGTGGAATCTACCACCATCTTTCCATGCCATGTTGCTGTTGATGATGTTCTTAACGAAGTCCATCACCCATTCAAAAAAGTTTTGCATGCCTGTCGGCTTCATTGCTAAACGACGAGTTGAAATGACAGCAATTAAGAAAACTATCGCACTTGCTACTGTTATCATCAGAATATTAGATAAGTTGAAGTTTAACCCCATAAATTCTCTCAATGGAGCTCCATGATCCATAAATTATTCACCTCTCTTCCCGCTTTTTACGTAAATGAAAAGATTGAAGAAAAAAATCTATCATAATGACTAAATAGGACGTCATTAATCCCAACACTACACTTATAAGGTGAAAATACGCTGGATACTCCAGTGCGATGATAACTGCCAAAGCGGCAGATGCCATTCGCGACATTGTTCCTAGTGAACGCACCTTTTGCTCTTTCTCTACTGCTTCTCGGAACTGAATCATCTTCCTTACAATTAACCAAAGATTAAAGAAGCTGAGAACGGTTCCCAAAATCAGGCCAAGAAAGATAGATTGATAAGACGTAAAGCCCCAGCCGAGTACAAAGAACGACAACAAGAAAAGCATGTATTTACGTTGTCTACTGAATCTTTCTTGTATTTCCGGCATATTTGTTTATTCTCCTGAAAAAAATTGTTGGATTAAACGAAGCATGGCATAAATGCCCACGGTCAAACCTAGTAATAAACCGATTATTAGAAACAGTGGTTCGGTCTCTAGTAACCGATCGAACCATCTTCCAGCAAAAATACCTAGAAGGATGGCGCCTACTAATTGGGAAAGAATGGCGGACATGAGTGCCATCGCTTTAAAAGGGCGACGGTCATTATGACGCATTAAAACGCATCCTCTCAGTCGAGAATGGTAAGAGGTTTTCTGAGGAAAGCAGTATGTTAAATCGTCAATTTCATATGATATAAAACTATAAAATCTGCTCATGAAAACCTTATCAATAATACCCTTTGTAAGCATACAATAGGGGCATGTCAATGTCAATGCGTTTAATGGGAATTTCGCCAGTTCTCTTTTGGGCAAAATATGGATGTTCACACTTTTTTCATAAAATCTTCACTAGATTTTTCTTGCAAATTCAGAAAATTTATGCGTTATTTTTGCCAATTGTTTTTCAATTATAATAATTTTATACTACTTAATTCCCTATCATTTCTAATTCACCATTAGCCCCAATGAATAAACGGGTCTCTATCCAATCTTCTTGTCCAGATTTGCGAGCAAATACTTTTGCAATATACAAACCAGGTTGTGGTAAATCGCTTATGAATAAATCCTCTTCTACCTGGCCTTTCTTTACATCTTTCTTCCAATCGAGCATGCCTATAAAAGTTAATGAAGTTGAATCGAATAAAGCAATCCCAAACTCTTCAGCTCCACCTGGTAAATATACTTCATAGCGATACGTTTTCTTACTATCACCTTTACCAAAACTAAAGCCCATGACACGGGGATAATCCGGTTCTTCCAATACGTATAAATAAGGAAGCTGAATCGTTTGCTTATTACTATTCAATCGAATCGTACCGTCTGCCAGTTTTTCAGTGAGTTCTTTCGGATTAACGATCATATGTAAACGAATGGTTTTCTTCTCCTTAGGCTCAAGCATAAATGATAATGGTAGACGCCATTCAATCCCCTTTTGTTTTTTCGGGATTTCAAAAGCATAGGACTGCTTTTCATCGGTTGTATTTTCTACCGTAATTTTTGCTACATGGTCATGATGTTGTTCTGATAACTTAAACTTACCAAACTGTATGGACGATGGATAGATCAATGTGGATGTCATTAATGCTTCCTTCAATTGAATCCGGCCCGCACCTTGTTCAAAGGTCCGGTAAGGTGTACCATCTTCATTCACCATAGATAAGGCCGTATTCATGAGTGCTGCTTTTACTTGTTCAGGTCGCCAATCAGGATGAGCCTGTATTAACAAAGCGGCTGCCCCCGCCACATGAGGCGCTGCCATACTTGTTCCTTGTAATGGTGTGTACCCACCAGGTACCGTACTATTAATGGCTACTCCTGGGGCAACCACATCGGGCTTTATTTCCCAAGTAGAAGTCACAGGACCCCTTGAGCTAAATTCAGCTAAGATGTCTTTTTCTTCCTTTATCACTGTTTGTCCATATAATCTTTTAGCTTGTGAAAGCTCTTGATTAATCTCTTCCCCATCTGCCTTCGTTAAGGACACAACCGGGATATCTAACAGCTCTTCTAAATTGCCCATGAAGGAGCCCGGTGTATTATTGTAAATGAGCAAAGCAATTGCTCCTGCTTCCTTGGCATTCTTACTTTTTTCCGTAAAAGTTAATTCCCCTCTCTCAACAATAACTACTTTTCCATTAGCCCCTTTTAATTGCTCCTCTTTCCCAATGCCACCGTTATATAACTCAAATGATTTGTTTAAATCCCACGGAATCGTTCCTTGCAGTGGATACAACTTCATTTCTTTTTTACCAATATGTAAATAAGGTACTTTTAATGTAGGGGTAGAAGCTCCTACAGATATCGCTTTGGCAGCCGTACCCGGTGAGCCAACACTCCATATGCCAGGCCCTGAATTACCCGATGATGTAACAGCAACAATTCCACTATCGACTGCCTTATTTAAAGCAAGACTAATAGGGAGATCAGGTCCGTTCACATTATTTCCCAATGAAAGATTAATGACATCTACTTTATCTTTCATTGCTTGTTCTATTGCTTGTAACACTTGCTCTGTCGTCCCGCTTCCTCCTGGGCCTAAAGCACGATAGGCAATAATCTCAGCTTTTGGTGCTACACCTTTTACTTTTCCGTTGGCTGCAATGATACCTGCCACATGGGTGCCGTGCAATGTATCCAACCGTCCCATATTCACTGTTTCCATCGGATCGTCATCTTGGTCCACGAGGTCTTTCCCACCACTATAACTAATGCGTAAATCTGGGTGACGATAATCAATTCCCGTATCAATGACGCCAACCTTAACACCTTCTCCAGTGAGGCGGTGATTATCATCATCAAAATATCCTCTAATGGCTTCTCCACCAATCAGCTGAATATTGTCATTCTCTGCTTGCACAGTATAATTTTGTACGGTCGTAAGGTGATGAATTGGTTGATTCCCTTCTATTTGTGCTAACTTATCATTTGTTGCTTCAACTGAAAATCCTTTGAGGGCATAGTTAAATATGTATCTTATTGCGACACCTTGTGCTTTAAGCTTCTCCTTTTCTACTTGTAAGTCAGCGTCATCACTATAAACGATGATAGCTACTTGTTCTTCTGTTTGAATTTCATCCAAGGAAGGCACTATTAGTTGAGATGAAGATGCGCTCATACCTAACGTACAAGGAAAAAGAAAAAGAATAATAACGAGAATAAATAGATTTTTCTTCATTACGACGCCTCCTTTTTTATGTTAGCGTCTTCGATTTCTTGCCTCCCTATACTACGGAATTTAATGGGAAGCGCAAATAAAAAAGGTGAATACCTTTTTTAAACTTAGGCAATCACCTTTTTTATTACAGGCTGTTTAAAACCAATGTGGAATGGAGCAGAAATCCTCGAGTTACCGTGCAGGCAAAACCCGAGGATGCTTATATGATCTTCGCGAAAAAGCGAGTGTCTAGTGCACAATGAAAAGAATCAAGTGCCATAAGTAGTTAAAAGCTACATCCGTTACGAAAATAGCGTTATGATATTAAGGGATTAAATGGAGCTGGCCTCTTTAAACCTTCACGAAAATAATACCTAATGGCCTCTGCAATTCTTTCAGAAGCGTGACCATCCCCGTATGGATTAGAAGCTTTCGACATCATATCGTACGCCTGTTTACTAGTTAATAGTTCATGAGCGTTTGCATAGATAACTTCCTCATCTGTACCAACGAGTTTCAATGTACCTGCTTGAATACCTTCAGGGCGTTCTGTTGTATCACGCAACACTAACACAGGCACTCCTAGCGATGGTGCTTCTTCTTGTACACCACCTGAATCAGTTAAAATTAAATGGGCACGCGAGGAAAAATTATGAAAGTCGATCATTCCTAGTGGTTCAATCAAATGAATCCGAGGATGCCCTTGTAAAATTTCATTCGCGACTTCTCTTACAGCAGGGTTTAGGTGAACAGGGTATACTAATTGTACATCTTCATGCGTTTCGACAATTTTTTTGATCGCTTTAAACATATGTCTCATCGGCTCGCCAAGATTTTCCCTGCGATGGGCTGTCATCAAGATTAAGCGATCGTCACCAATTTTCTCTAAAATCTCATGCTGATATTCCGGTCGAACTGTTGTTTTTAACGCATCAATCGCCGTATTACCCGTAATGAATATTTGCTCTGCAGATTTATTTTCCCGCAATAGATTATCGGCCGATTTCTCTGTTGGCGAGAAATGAAGATCACTGATTACACCTGTCAGCTGACGATTCATTTCTTCTGGGTAAGGAGAAAATTTGTTCCAAGTGCGTAAGCCTGCCTCCACGTGACCGACAGTAATCCCGTTATAAAAAGCTGCTAAACTGGCCGCAAATGATGTTGTTGTATCCCCATGAACAAGAACAATGTCTGGTTCAACCTCTTTCATTACTTCATCTAAACCAGACAATACACGGTTTGTCACTTCTACTAACGTTTGTCTTGCTTTCATAATATTTAAATCAAAATCCGGTTCTATTTGAAAAATCCTAAGCACCTGATCAAGCATTTCTCGATGTTGAGCAGTCACTGTAACGATAGAATGAAAGTCTTGTGGGTGCTTGTTGAGCTCAAGAATAAGCGGTGCCATCTTTATCGCTTCAGGTCTTGTTCCAAATATACTCATTACCTTAATCGGTCTTTGCATAAAACACTCGTCCACCTTTCTAAAAGAAGTGCTGGTTGCACTCACCTTCCGACAAACAGCTGTCGAACAGATCTTTATCAGATCCACTTCTTGTAAAAAAGCCCGTCCAAGGACGGGCTCATTTTCTATAATTAACTTTATTTTATTATTTCGTACCGAATAAACGATCTCCCGCATCCCCAAGACCAGGAACGATGTAGCCTTTTTCGTTTAACATTTCATCTAATGCAGCGATATATATATCCACATCTGGATGGGCTTCTTTTAATGCTTCTACCCCTTCAGGTGCAGCAATTAAACACATGAATTTAATGCTTTTTCCTCCGCGTTTTTTCAAAGAATTGATTGCTTCAATTGCAGATCCGCCTGTTGCAAGCATTGGATCAACAACAATGAAATCACGCTCTTCAATATCACCAGGGAATTTTGCATAGTACTCAACTGGCTTTAAAGTCTCTGGATCACGATATAGGCCAACATGTCCTACTTTAGCTGCAGGGATTAATTTCAAAATACCGTCTACCATCCCAATACCCGCACGTAAAATTGGTACAATTCCCATTTTCTTTCCAGAAAGCACTTTTGAATTTGTTTTTTGAACCGGTGTATCTATTTCAATTTCTTCTAAAGGCATATCTCTCGTGATTTCGAATGCCATCAAAGTTGATACTTCATCAACGAGTTCACGGAATTCTTTCGTACCTGTATTTTTTTCACGAATGTATGTAAGCTTATGTTGGATTAATGGATGATCGAAAACATATACTTTTGCCATAAATATCTCTCCTTTTACTGATTGTACAAATCACACTTCGTACTATTTTACAGAAAAAATGTTTGTGGGGCAACTACGATTCTTGACATAGAAACATTTATTGCCATTGGAAGAAAAGAAAATGTTGAAGATGCTTTTAGAACATTCGTTATAGTTGGCATAACTTAACAAAAATCCAGCCCTCAAGAGAAGGCTGGATAAACTAGATGATTATCTTTCTGGATATAAAATAAATTTGCTTGTTAATGCTTCGACTCGTTGTGAAGCTTCAGCTAACTTTTCTTCGTCTTCCGCATTTTTCAACGTGAACGCGATAATAGAAGCAATCTCTTCCATATCGTTCTTTGCAAATCCACGAGAAGTAACTGCAGCTGTACCAATACGTATCCCACTTGTCACAAATGGGCTTTCTGGATCAAATGGAATTGTATTTTTATTAACAGTAATACCTACTTCATCAAGTACTTTTTCTGCTACTTTACCTGTTAAACCTAATGAACGAACATCTACAAGTAAAAGATGGTTATCTGTTCCACCAGATACTAAGTCGATGCCTTCTTTTTTAAGTGACTCTGCTAAATGCTTAGCATTTGTGATAATGCTTTCCGCATATTCTTTAAAGCTATCTTCTAATGCCTCTCCGAAAGCTACAGCTTTAGCGGCAATGACATGCATTAATGGACCACCTTGAATACCTGGGAAAATCGATTTGTCGATTTTTTTCGCAAATTCTTCTTTGCAAAGAATCATACCACCACGTGGACCTCTTAATGTTTTATGAGTTGTTGTTGTTACGAAATCAGCGTATGGTACTGGATTAGGGTGAAGACCAGCTGCCACTAAGCCCGCAATATGAGCCATATCGACCATTAAATAAGCGCCAACCTCATCTGCAATTTCACGGAAACGCTTGAAGTCAATTACACGAGGATACGCACTTGCACCTGCTACAATTAGCTTCGGTTTATGCTCTTTCGCTTTTGCTAATACATCATCGTAATTGATGGTATGAGATGTTTCGTCTACACCATATTCAACGAAATTATATTGGACACCACTAAAGTTTACAGGACTCCCGTGCGTTAAGTGGCCACCGTGGGATAGATTCATACCAAGGACAGTATCACCTTGTTCTAAAATCGTGAAGTACACTGCCATGTTTGCTTGCGCACCTGAATGAGGCTGAACATTCGCATGCTCGGCTCCAAAGATTTGCTTCGCACGATCTCTAGCTAAATCTTCCACTACATCTACATGCTCACAGCCACCATAGTAACGACGACCAGGATACCCTTCAGCATATTTATTCGTGAGAACAGATCCTTGTGCCTCCATTACCGCCTCTGACACAAAGTTCTCTGAAGCGATTAATTCAATCTTACTTCTTTGACGTCCTAATTCATCTTGAATTGATTTGAAAACTTGCTCGTCCTGCTGCGCTAAATGCTTCATACAATAATCCTCCCTTATCTCTACCACACTATCAAAAATGAATAGCTATTATGAAAATTCTCCTTTATTCTATCATGTTTTTTCGGGAGGATACAGGCAAGCTTACTGTTTATTGAGAGAAAAAAATTATCCATACTAACCGAAAACGGTTACATGTAAATGATTATGAAATAGAGGGTAAAGTTGGTATTTTTGATAAAAGGTGTGCAGAAATAATGAGCAACATACGTCATTTATCTACTTATCGCTAGCGGCACATTATCAGACAATGACTATTTCTATTGGTAGACCGCTCTTTCTCCTCCAATCAACTTCGGCCTAGTCGTTGCTAATGTGACGTGTGCACCACCTACTTCTTTTAATGAAAGACGTATAGGTACAACCACATGCTTCAAGTGCATGCCAATGAAGGTATCACCGATATCTATCCCTGCATCAGCTTTTATATGCTCGACTACAACAGGGTCATCCAAATGTTGAAACGCATAAGTCGCCATCGCACCACCCGCTTTTCGGATTGGCACAACACTCACCTCTTCTAAGTTATACTTCTTAGCGGATGCCCGTTCGAGAACAATGGCGCGATTTAAATGCTCACAGCATTGAAAAGCGATTTGAACATTTGTTTGTTTTTGTAAGTTCATTAGTTCTGAAAAGATGAATTCAGCCACTCCCTCTGAACCAGCCGTGCCGATATGATTACTCATCACTTCACTCGTACTACAGCCAATAACAATTAATTTGTCTTCGTTTAGTGAGACTTTTTGTGTAAACTCTGTTAAAATATCCCGCCATTGTTGTTTTAACTCTTCCATCGTCAGATGCTCCCTCTCTTCTCAGATTTATTCATAACCTTAGCTAATAGATAAAAAAGATGCATATGTCTTCCTTCCTTTCATGAAGTCAACATATGCAACAAAGTTTTATAAATTTTCTTTTTCGTATTGATCTATCTTCCCAATACGGTTCTGATGACGACCGCCTTCATAATCCGTGCCAAGCCATACTTGGGCAATCTCTCTTGCAAGCCCTGGGCCAATGACTCTTTCTCCCATCGCTAACACATTACTATCATTATGCTGTCTGGTTGCTTTCGCACTGAAAGTATCATGAACAAGCGCACAGCGAATACCTTTCACTTTATTGGCTGCTATAGACATCCCAATCCCTGTCCCACAAACGAGAATACCTTTATCAAATTCACCGCTCGCTACTTTTTCAGCAACCGGCAAAGCATAATCAGGGTAATCTACAGAAGTACTACACTCACAACCAAAATCTTCATATTCAATATTGAGTTCTTCTAATAATGATTTTATTTCCGCACGAATGTTTAATCCACCGTGATCTGATGCAATTGCAACTTTCATTTTTTTATGCCTCCAATCAAACTTGATTGTATGATTATCACTTTATTCTGACACAAAATTTAAAAATTATAAAGATGCAATTACTTTTCAGTTGGGTAGGCTACACTTTAAATTTATTCATATCTGTTTTTAACTGGTTTGCTTGCTCTTGTAATTCTTTTACTAGTATGTCGACTGTATCAATCACAGATGTTTGAGCCTCAGTTGAAGCAGCAACTTGTTGTGCACCAGCAGACGTTTCCTCCGCAATCGCTGCTACTTGCTGCGATTGGGCTGAAGTTTCCTGCATGGCATGCATTTGTTTATCTACTAGATCTTTAATCATGGTCACTGCAGCATTCATTTGATCTACAGTTTGCGTCATCTCTTCAATGACGGCATGTGTCTCGGTCCCTTTTTGTGCTTCTTGATTGGCAGACTCCACTTGATTAGAAATTTGACTGACCACATTACGCACTTCTTCTTGAATGTTTTTAATTAATTCCGATATTCCTTGCACAGCTTTCGCACTTTCATCAGCCAACTTGCGCACTTCTTCGGCTACTACAGCAAAGCCCTTCCCATGCTCTCCTGCTCTCGCCGCTTCAATAGAAGCATTTAATGCTAATAAGTTTGTTTGCGTAGCAATATCGCCAACAAGTTGGATAATTTGTTCTACTTTGACTGCATTTTCTTCTAAAATTTTTACAGTCTCTAACGATTTCTGATTACCTACTGCTAGTTTTTCTATTCCAGAAATAAGTGAATGCATGGCATGTTTGGATTTATTCAGATCACCGAAAAGCTCTTCAGATACTTGCTCAGATTGCTTTGCCTGCACCTGAACTTCTTCAGCAATTCGAATGACTTCATCAACAAGTTCGGCAACAGATTGAGTTGCGACCGCTGAGTTTTCTGCTCCTTGAGATATTTCTGAGATAGTTGTAGCAATTGCTTCAGCCTGCTCATTAGCAACCGAAGACTCAGAGGAAATTTCGTGCACTTTTTTATTTGTCATAGCAAAGTTCTCATCAATTCGTTCAATCATTTCTCTTAAACTCGTTAGCATCTGATTAAAGGCTAATCCTAAAGAACGTATTTCATCATCCGAACGCGACACCTTTGCCTTTTCTTGTAAATTACCATTCGCTGCTTTTATAGCAGAATGCTCTAAGTCTTTAAGTGGTTTTGTAATAAACCCTGCTGCAATAAACGCTAAGATCGCAGACCATATCGCTCCAAGCAAAAGGACAATAATCGTAAAAAATTCTTTACTTATCGGCATATTTCCCATTAAAGGATATACGAACTGAATACATATCGCGCTTATTGAGTATGTAATAACGGCTAATACTGAGATGAGAAGAACCAATTTTTTTCTTAAACTAAATTTCATCTTACGCGTCTCCATGATTGCCCCCTACTTCAACCTGTTCATCTTTGTTTATCTTGATTCCTATCTTTTAATATTTCTGCTATTTTTCTTATGCTTCCCTGTAGTTCATTATAGGTTTCTTTATATTGTTGCAACGTCCCCCCGAATGGATCAATGATATCTTCTTGTTTACCATCATAAGCAAACTCTTTTATTAAAAAAACTTTTCCCTTAGCATTAGGAAAATGTGATAAAATCGCATGTTTATGTCCATTAGTCATCACTAATATATGTGTCGCCCATTGAATAAGCTCTTCATTCAATTGAGCTGATTGATGATTGATGCTTATGCCCTCTTCTTCTAAAACTTGCGATGTATAAGCAGATGCAGGTCCACCTTGACTTGCAAAAATCCCCGCAGATTTCACCTTCACATCAGGAATGTCTATATGACGTAATATCGCTTCAGCCATGGGGCTTCGACAAGTGTTACCTGTACAAATAAATAAAACGTGAGCCATAAAGCTCGCCTCCTTCTCTTACATTATAATCCAAAACTCCTATTTGATATAGACAAAATAAGGTGTCTATCACCGACATATTTCGACAATTTTAAGAATTTTTTGTCGAAATACATCAATAATACGCACCTTAACTGCTTTTTATTAGGAAATTTTAACCATATTACATGAATAACATTTTGACGCCAAAAGCAAAAAGAATCGCCCCTCCAAGTGTCTCACTATATTTACCGAACCACCCTTGCATTCTTCTTCCTATCATTAATCCTGCCCAAGTAAGAACCATCGCAATTACACCAAATAATGTAAGAACAAGAGCCGTTTTTGCCCCCAATACACCTAATGTAAGCCCGACTGAAAAGCTGTCTAAACTTACACTTAAAGCAAAAATTAATAAACCAAAACCTACAGGGGTTAACAGACTTTCTTTTTCAGCCTTTAAGCTTGACCAGAACATTTGCAGGCCCAGAAGCATCAACAAACCGGCACCAATATAGGCAGCAATCTCACTAAAATAAACTGATAAAAACTTCCCTGCCATCATTCCTAACAATGGCATGATGACATGAAATACTCCAATCGTAAAGCCTATATATAATATTTGCCGATACCTTAATTTGTACATCCCCATACCTAATCCAACTGAAAATGCATCCATTCCTAAGGCAAACGCCATTAAACTTAAAGTTAAGACTTCACCTACTAACAACGTCATCTCTTTAGCCTCCTCGGGACTTGCTCTTTTGAAGATATGCATGTCCAAGGAGAATTAGAATTGTTTTTTTAGGCGAAAACAAAACAGCTTCGATAGAATCAAATATGATGGTTAAAAACTCAGCGCCTCTCTATAGGCTGGGAGATGTAGTTACGCGGCAGGATCATGCAAAATGCATAATACGGGGACTTTTTGTATGGTTGTTTTGCCAGAGGATTCACAATTAAGGTAGATTTTTTCTGTTTTCATAGTGATCTTCACTAGCAAAGATGCATCAATAGAGTTGCTTGCGGTGGATATCTTGTAGTAAAGAAGGAAACAAACGTTGTTTATAGATGATGAAATGTAAATTATTTGAGTAGGCTTTTCGCGAATGATTTGGCATGAGATTTCTTTTTTAGTAGGGCTTTTGCTCTTTTCACGACTTATCTTAGTTGGTTCTCCTTTTTTAGTCGCGATTCTTGCCTTTTTGCGACTTATAAAGAGTTTCACTGCTTTTTTAGTCGCGTATTTCCTCTTTTCTCGACTTATCATAGTCGGTTCTCCTTTTTTAGTCGCGATTCTTGCCTTTTTGCGACTTATAAAGAGTTTCACTGCTTTTTTAGTCGCGTATTTGACCTTTTCACGACTTATCTTAGCTGGTTCTCCTTTTTCAGTCGCGATTCTTGCCTTTTTGCGACTTATAAAAAGTTTCACTGCTTTTTTAGTCGCGTATTTCCTCTTTTCGCGACTTATCAAGGACGGTGCTTCTTTTTTAGTCGCACAAAATAAAAAAGCCCCGCTAATAAGTAATACAATCGGAATATGATCACTTTACCCACACAACTTACCGGATTTCTAATGAAATAGCACGCTATAGGAATCATTGAAAAAATCTTAGTAACCAACATTGGAGCTTCTGTTTTAGTTTCTAAGGTCAAGGGATAACAAATCAGAACCTGAACAATTTTTGTTCAGGTTCTGAAACACCCATCTTCAAGTCTACTTATAATTGAATGCGCCGATGGCCTGCTGCTTTTTCTAAGCGATTCATAATCGCCACACCGACACCTTCATATGGGAAAACCTCACCTAAAATGATATCGACATTCTCATGATTAAATGCTCTCAAGGCATAGTATAAACCAGCAGCCACCGTATCTAGCGCTTCCCGCGCACCCATAGAAAGGACAACATCCGTTTCATAGAAATCTTTATTTTCATCTGTTGTCAGTACACCTACTCGCAGTCCTTCTGCCCTTTTTTCATTGATCAATTGTTGCAACTGCATCGGAGTTGAATCGACTAATGTTAATGGTGCATCTGGTGCGTAATGTGTATATTTCATACCAGGCGATTTTGGTTTGGCTTGTTGATTATGTAGCGCGGGATCTAATTTTACTTCACCTATCACCGCAATCATCTGTTCCTTGGTCACACCACCCGGCCGTAGAATAACAGGTATCTCTTCTGTGCAATCAATAACGGTTGACTCCACACCAACGCCAGTAGCTCCTCCGTCTACCACACCAGCAATTTTTCCTTCTAAATCTTCCCACACGTGATCCGCTGTTGTTGGACTCGGTCTTCCCGAGCTATTTGCACTTGGAGCAGCTATTGGTAATTCAGTTTGGGCAAGAATGGCTAACGCTACAGGATGATCCGGCATACGGAAGCCAACGGTTTGTAATCCTGCTGTTGCTAAATCAGAAAGGCTACCCCTTTTTTTCTTAAGAATAATCGTTAATGGTCCTGGCCAAAAGGCATCCATCAATTGCTCTGCCTTTAATGGAATCTCTTCAGCCAGTTCCTGCAGTTGCATTCTCTTTGCTATATGAATAATTAAGGGATTATCTGCCGGCCTTCCTTTGGCAGCAAAAATTTTCTCTACGGCACCGTCACTTTTTGCATTCCCACCTAACCCATATACGGTTTCAGTTGGAAAAGCAACAACCTCATTTTCTTTAAGTAAATCAGAGGCTTGGACAATTTGTGGGTAACTATTCAAATTATCCACATTATTATCCACTGACCATCTAATTGTTTTCATTGTTATCCACCTTCAATATCTTTCATTCTAAATAGGAGAAATCCCCCTATTTTCAGTCTATCATCTAAGACAGTATAAAAGAAGCAAGGTGATAACTCAAGGTATTATCCACAAATTGTGAATAAATACATCGTTTTTGTGTATAACTTTGTGGATATATCCACATTATTCGAGTGAATATTTCAAAAAGAAAGAGTTATCCACAGATTGGACATTTTTAATATGTTCTTTTTCTACTAAAAATGTTGGCAATTCCGATTTATCCACTTGTTGAAAACCCATTAATAAAAATAATTGTAGTGTACTTTTGCGATTTGATCCTAAATATACTGTGGATAACCCTTTTTCTTTTGCTAATAGAAAAATTTGTTGCAATAAATACAATAAATCTGTCTGCACGGTTGTTTCTGACTTCATAACAAGCGAGCGTAACAAACCAACCGTTTCGTAAGGTTCGATGCCAATTGTCGCTTTTATTTCTCCCTCTTCATCTTCCATAATTAAAAAGTAATCAATTAAGTCCGCCACACCTTCCGATCGAACTGACGCTTCTGTTAAAAATTTCATGAGCTCGTTTTCATCTTGCTTCTGTGCAACTCTTACAATACTTGTTTTCATTCACTTCACCCTCTACTCATTTTATAGTCTATGAATATGAGTTAATTGAAATTGATAGAACTAAAAATTTGCTAGAGTTAAAATATTATCCGAATAGCTTATCCCATATCTCTGCTAAAAAGAATTTTACTTCCACTTCTTCTTCATCTTGTTCACCTGCATAAACAGGGTCTTCTTCTTTTTCGGTCATTTCTTCCTCTACATTCTCTTCTTCCACTACTAATTCTTCCTCTTGCTGTTCTTCATCACTAAACCCTTCGCTCACAGCCACACCATTTGAAAAATCAAGAAAGCATAATGGTGGAAATAAAACACACCACCAGTTCGCACCGTCTCCATCACCAAGCGTAATTAGAATCGCTTCATACTCACCAGCAGGGTATAAAAACTGGCCATAAAGTTTCGTCGGAAAATCTACTTTATCAAACTCCGTCTTAACTGTTTGTTTAGAGCCCGCTTCTGCTACAACTCGTTCGGCTATTTTTTGGATTTCTGGTAATTTTGATTGAATCAATGCTCTTGCTTCTTCTAAAGAGGTTAAATCAGATACCCACTCAGTTATATTTGCATTTACTTCGTCTCTCACCGCACGTTTAATCTTTTGATCTTTCTCCATATCGCTATTTGCTAGAATTCTTAAACGGATTGCTTCGTTAGGAATGACTAGTGATTCATCAGCCACTACCTCTGTTTGCGGAATATATAAACTAAATAAAGTACCTAATGATAAAATTAAGATATATAAGTTCACAATCGATTTCGTTTTCATCTTCCTGCACCATCCCTTCACTATCCACAGTGTGGTCAGAAAGAGAACATCTTAAACTATTAAAATTAAAAATTTATAAAATAAGAAGGAAAGATAGACCCCATTTAGATGGTAAACGGATTAAGTTAACATGTATCAAGCGTTACTATGTTAATAATCCATACATATGTCCATGGCGGGTCTTTTTTCTTTTATAATGGGAGAAGCTTGCAGAAAATATCTTTGGGGGGTTTTTACATTTGTACGGCTGTTGGCTTTTTTACCGAGGACCGTTCATTTTGCAACGGTCTTACTCTTGGACGTTTCACCAAGTGCCGTCATTTTTCTTTTTCCACCGCGCTCTGTTCCTATTTCCTTACAGAGAGCGGTGGTTTTTACACAGACACCATTTAACATTTCACTTAGTTCCTAATGATATAAACTCTCTTCACATTAGCCACTTATTTCAGCGAAAACCATTCGATCTTTCCCGTTGATGTCAAAGACGACTTCGACCTGTGCTTGTGGGAGGGCACCTTTTAATAAGTTTGCGACCAATTCCCCTTGCCCTGCACCTACTTCAAATCCAACAAGTGCTTGTTCGTTTAGTACATGTGGTAATTCATTTACTAAACGGCGATAGATGTCTAAACCATCCTCTCCAGCAAACAAGGCACGATTAGGCTCATGTTCAGTTACAATCTCTGACATCCACGAACGATCTGCAGTTGGAATATAAGGGGGATTGGAGATAACTACATCTAATTTTACTCCAGAGTTGATAAAAGGCTGCAGCAAGTCCCCTACTATCCAATTTATGTCTGCGTCTAAATAAGCCCCATTACCCTTAGCTACTTCTAAACTTGCAGGATATAGATCAGTTCCAAAACAATCAAGCTGAGGGTTTTCTCGTTTCAGAGTAATAGCGATTGCACCGCTACCTGTACCAACATCGGCCACTTTTAATCCTGTATCGTCTTGCCAACGTGCACGAATACGCTCAAGCGTAGCAAGGACTAACTCCTCTGTTTCTGGCCTAGGAATTAGAACTTCCTTATTCACCATAAATTTTCTACCATAAAACTCCTCATAGCCCATAATATACTGAATAGGCTCACCAGCAATATGAGTGAGTATCGCCTTTGAAAAAAGTTGATCGATCTCCTCAGGAAGTTCTTCACGTAATCTTGTTAAGAATTCAGCTCGACTCATCTTCATATAATGTCTTAGTAAAATTTCAGCAGCATATGCTTCCCGTTGATTTTCTTCTAAAAAAGAAGAAGCCCAGTTAAGGGCTTCGAATACTCTGCGATTACTCATTAGTCGCACTTTCTAGTTTAGCCGATTGCTCTTCTAAAATAAGAGCATCAATAATTTCATCAATCTTACCGTGTAGGATCTGATCTAACTTTTGGATAGTTAAACCAATTCGGTGATCAGTTACACGGTTTTGTGGGAAATTATACGTACGGATACGTTCAGAACGATCCCCTGTCCCTACAGCTGATTTACGCTGCTGATCGTATTCAGCTTGTGCCTCTCGTTGGAATTTATCGTATACACGTGCACGCAAAACTTTCATCGCTTTTTCTTTGTTCTTAATTTGCGACTTTTCATCCTGACAAGAAACGACAGTTCCCGTAGGAAGGTGGGTAAGTCTTACTGCGGACATAGTCGTATTAACACTTTGTCCACCCGGTCCACTAGAAGCAAAAGTATCCACACGGATATCCTTATCATGAAGCTCAATTTCCACTTCTTCTGCTTCAGGTAACACCGCTACTGTTGCCGTAGACGTATGAATGCGACCGCCTGATTCTGTTTCCGGTACACGTTGCACGCGATGCGCACCATTCTCATATTTTAATTTAGAGTAAGCACCGTTGCCGTTTACCATGAAGATAATTTCTTTATAGCCACCGACCCCTGTACTACTTGCTTCAATGACGTCAATTTTCCAACCTTGGACTTCAGCATAGCGACTATACATACGGTACAAATCACCCGCAAACAGTGCAGCTTCATCTCCACCAGCTGCACCACGAACTTCTACGATAACGTTTTTGTCATCATTAGGGTCCTTTGGAATGAGAAGGATTTTTAATTTTTCTTCTAATTGCTCCACTTTTTCCTCTAATTCAGAAATCTCTTCTTTCACCATATCACGCATTTCAGCATCTAGTTTCTCTTCCAACATGGCCTTTGCGTCTGTATATTGTTCATGTATTTCTTTATATTCACGATATGTATCCACTGTTTCTTGGATATCAGACTGTTCTTTTGAATACTCACGTAATTTTTTTGGATCATTTACTATTTCTGGATCACTAAGCAATTCATTAAGACGTTCATAGCGTTCCTCTACAGATTGAAGACGATCAAACACGGTTATTCACCTCTAATTCATTATTAACATGCATCTATCTTATCACTGCTATCAGTATGCAGTTTCATTTCCAACGTATAACATTCTAATTATAGTATAGCCGCCTTGTTCAGTCAAAACCACTTTAGATTATTTTAGAAATTTCTGTTATTCGATTGATGAATCTTTCATCGTTTACTATAGTAAAGTTATCTACTTAAAAATGAGGTGCAGCACATGAAAGCCATTATGATTGGAATACTCTCCGCATTCTTTTTTGCTTTTACATTTGTTTTAAATGCAGCTATGGAAATGAATGGAGGAAGCTGGTATTGGAGTGCATCGCTCCGTTACTTCTTTATGATCCCACTTCTACTTATCATTGTTTTATACCGTAAGAGCTTACGTGCACTTATGATTGAAATGAAAAAAGCCCCTGGAAAATGGATACTATGGAGCACAATTGGATTTGGGCTATTTTATGCCCCTATATGTTTTGCTGCTGCCTATGGTCCCGGCTGGCTAATTGCTGCCACCTGGCAAATCACAATTATTTCTGGCAGTCTACTTGCCCCATTATTTTATGAAATGCGCCAGACTTCTAAAGGAGTCATTCGCATAAAAGGGCAAATTCCTTTTAGAGGACTACTCATGAGTCTCATTATTTTAGTTGGCGTATTTGTTATCCAATGGGACCATGCCTCTGTTGTATCGGTGAAAGATACATTTATTTGCACCTTAGCCATTCTTATTGCATCGTTTGCTTACCCTCTAGGGAATCGAAAAATGATGGCCTTAACAAACAAGCGCTTAGATCCTTATCAAAGAGTGCTTGGTATGACAATAGCTAGCCTTCCCTTTTGGCTCTTACTTGCATTTATTGGTTTACAAACAGCTGGCATGCCATCGATGAGTCAAGTTTATCAATCGGGGTTAGTAGCCTTATTTTCCGGTGTTTTTGCAACAGTACTATTCTTTGCTGCCACCGATCTCGTTCAAGGCAACATGCAAAAACTTGGAGCTGTGGAGGCAACACAGTCCTTTGAAGTGCTTTTCGCAATGATTGGTGAAGTGATCATTTTATCTGCTCCTCTTCCTTCTGCTACTGCTACGGTTGGGATCAGTTTAGTAATACTCGGCATGGCACTTCATAGTTATGTATCCAATTTACCTCAAAAGGGATTCAAAAAGAAAAAGGTAGAAGAGACGGTTTAATTCACCGTCTCTTTAATCTGTATGATCTTCTCTAATTTTCACATTTATATAATAGGTCGGCACCGCACCAACTAATTTTTTTTGCAAACTTTCCTCAGCTTTTTCACGTTCCGCTTTTGAGGAAAAGTCTTTATTCGTATACACAGTTACATGCATATATTCCCCGTCAATCCATATACCACCTGGTTCATAATCAGTAAGCTTATTAATCGTTGATCTTGCTTGATTAATATCGCTACGGTCAGATTTTTTATCGCCATTGGTATTTAATAAGTTGGGATTTTGTTCATACATTGACCATTCCTGAACATCTTCGGAACGATGACCAGAAGGGCTGCTTATTCTAACGGTTTCGGTATGTTTGTTGATATCATAAGTTTTATCAGCATTTGCACCGTAATTATAAGAACAACCAGTTAGTAGACTGATTAACAAAACACCTGTAATGGTTTTTTTCATGAATGAATGGCACCCCCTACTAAATAAAATGCCCATTCATTTTAAAATTTCAGCAAGCAATTTTTCCTATGTAAAAAAATGTATGCCAGGGAGTTTTTCGTTCCAAAAAAGACGCCAAAGTTAGCGTCTCCAATCAAAAATGTGTTATTTCATCATTTCCGTGTGATTTTTAATACTTTTTGGTTTGCCAATCACTTCATGATGTTCACGGCACCGAGGTTCATACGATTCAGATGCGCCCACAAGAATAGTGGGGTCTGTATATGATGCCGGTTTACCATCAATTAAACGCTGTGTTCGACTAGCAGGTGATCCACAAACAGCACAAACGGCTTGTAGTTTTGTCACTAACTCAGCAGTAGCCATTAAATCTGGCATCGGACCAAAAGGCTCACCACGAAAATCAACGTCTAACCCAGCCACAATGACACGATGACCGTTTCCCGCAAGCATCTCCACAACTTCAATGATTTGATTATCAAAAAACTGAACTTCATCAATAGCTACGACTTCTGTATCAGACGTAACAAATGACAAAATATCCTCTGAGCAGGCTACAGGTTGAGCAATAAACGATGCCCCATTATGAGAAACAACTGATTCTTCACTATAACGTTTATCGATTTGAGGCTTGAATACAGCAATTTGCTGTTTGGCAAATTGTGCCCTCCTTACTCTGCGAATAAGCTCCTCTGACTTACCAGAGAACATACTCCCGCAAATTACCTCAACCCATCCATGATGATTGATAACATACATGAAAGGTCTCTCCTTCCGCAACAATCTAATCTATCTATAAACACCTATTACAGTCCTTACTGTTAAGGTCTCACAAAAGAAACATTCTTATGTTAAATGCCGAAAAATAGTGGTGGTGTGCACCACTATTTTTCGACATTCATGAAAAAACAGGCAAGTATCATGACTTGCCTGCTTTGATTGTTATTTAAATTACTTCTGTTTGATGCCGTATTTTTTATTGAAACGGTCAACACGTCCGCCAGCTTCAGCGAATTTTTGACGTCCAGTATAGAATGGGTGGCATTCTGAGCAAGTTTCTACACGGATTTCTTCTTGTACAGAACCCGTTTCGAATTCGTTACCACATGCACATTTCACCATTGCTGTTTTATAGTTAGGATGAATTCCTGCTTTCATTCTTTTCATCTCCTTCCGCCCTGAATCATTCTGAAACAGAGTTATATAGTTACGGATTCACCGTAATCTTAGAAACGCACTGGAATCATTATAACAAGGTCGAGCTTAATTTGCAATCATCGATTACGAATGAGCTTTACCATTTGATTCCAAACCTAATGAGAGCGCTTTGCTTTCATCTCTTCACTCAATAAGGCAAAGAAATCCTCATTCGATTTCGTTTGCTTTAATTTTCTCATGAGTTTTTCCGCAAAATCAGGAGAATCAGTCATTGATTTACGGATTGCCCATAGTTTATCAAGATGATCCTTAGGAATCAACAATTCTTCCTTACGGGTGCCAGATCGTCTAATATCAATTGCAGGGAAAATTCGTCTTTCAGCAAGCGAACGATCAAGATGTAACTCCATATTCCCCGTTCCTTTAAACTCTTCATAAATCACATCATCCATACGTGATCCCGTATCAACCAGAGCAGTAGCTAAGATAGTTAAGCTTCCGCCTTCCTCAATATTTCTTGCGGCACCGAAAAACCTTTTCGGACGGTGGAATGCGGCTGGGTCAATACCGCCTGATAACGTACGACCACTTGGAGGAATGACCAAGTTATAAGCTCTAGCTAAACGTGTAATACTATCCATTAAGATGACAACATCGCGCTTATGCTCAACTAGACGCATCGCTCTCTCTAATACGAGCTCTGCCACTTTAATATGATTTTCCGGCACTTCGTCAAATGTTGAACTAACAACATCACCAGCAACAGAGCGTTCAATATCTGTTACTTCTTCCGGTCTTTCATCAATAAGTAATACGATAAGCTCTGCTTCAGGATGATTCGTTGTAATACTGTTGGCAATTTCTTTTAACAACATCGTTTTCCCTGCTTTTGGAGGAGCGACAATTAAGCCACGTTGTCCAAAACCAACTGGTGAAATTAAGTCCATAATTCTAGTGGAAATATGTCTTGTTTTTGTCTCTAAATTCATATGACGATCAGGATATAGAGGCGTTAAACCTGGGAAATGAACACGTTCCTTTGATGTCTCTGGATCATCTCCGTTAACCGCTTCCACTTGTAGCAAACCAAAATAACGTTCATTTTCTTTCGGCGGACGAACTTTACCAGAAACTTTGTCACCATTTCTTAAATCAAAGCGACGAATTTGCGATGCAGAGATATAAATATCCTCTGAACTTGGCGAATAGTTAATCGGCCTTAAGAAACCGAAACCTTCTGATTGAATGATTTCTAGAACACCTTCCATAAAGAAGTATCCTTCTTGTTCCGCTCTCGCTTTTAATATCGCAAAAATAAGTTCTTTCTTTGATAATTTACTATAATAAGAAACTTTATATTCTCTTGCATGTTCATAAAGTTCTTTCAATTTCATATTCTCTAGACTTGAAATATTTAGTCCCATTTCTACACCACTCTTTAGATTTTTCGATTATTTCCCCCATATGCTAAAAAAATAAGATTCATTATATATTCGAATATGGTTGGAAA
This sequence comes from Cytobacillus kochii, assembly GCF_044790165.1. Taxonomy (NCBI): domain Bacteria; kingdom Bacillati; phylum Bacillota; class Bacilli; order Caryophanales; family Bacillaceae; genus Cytobacillus; species Cytobacillus kochii. The sequence continues at coordinate 4,307,501 of NZ_CP085254.1, forward strand.
GGAAAGTATGTTTGAGGCTTCCTGAAGTAAACGAAGAGTTTGATTTAGTCAACTCTCCTTGTAATAGAGGAATGATTGGTCTTCCTTTGAAAATATCTTTTATTTTACCCCTAACCTCTATGTTAGGCAACTACATTTTATAGTAGGATATTTGGAAGGATTCTTTCTATTTTAATTTAACCTAAGAAATGCAAGGATGCACTTCTTAGGTCTATCAGCAATTATTTAATTACAAGATTAGGTTTTTTCTTCAAGCTATGACGACCATCAATAAACCTTACTGTGCCCGATTTAGCACGCATAACGACTGAAGACGTCGAACCGTAAGATCCTTTAAATTGAACGCCTTTCAAAAGTTCTCCATCCGTAATACCTGTCGCAGCAAAGATTGCGTCATCACCTTTAACTAGGTCTTCCATCAATAATACTTTGTTAACATCTAATCCCATTTTAATACATCTTTCTAGTTCCGCATCGTTTTGGGGAAGCAGTTTACCTTGCAATTCACCACCAAGACATTTCAATGCTACAGCTGCAACAACACCTTCAGGGGCACCACCTGCTCCAAATAAAATATCTACGCCTGTATGATCGAACGCCGTATTAATGGCTCCTGCTACATCGCCTTCATTAATTAGCTTAATTCTAGCGCCAGCGTCACGCAATTGTTCAATAATATGTTGGTGCCGATCACGATTAAGTACAGTTGCAACAACGTCCTCAATATCTTTGTTTTTTGCTTTCGCAACAGCTCTCAAGTTATCAATCACTGGAGCATTGATATCGATTTGTCCAACCGCCTCAGGTCCAACGGCAATTTTATCCATATACATATCTGGTGCATATAGTAAGTTACCTCGATCTGCCACTGCCAGAACCGCAAGCGCATTCCAACCACCAGAGGCAACAATACTTGTACCTTCGACAGGGTCGACTGCAATATCAACTTGAGGGCCAGAACCTGTTCCAAGCTCTTCGCCAATATATAGCATTGGTGCTTCATCCATTTCACCTTCACCAATCACTACTCTACCTTGCATAGGAACTGTATTAAAGATATCTCTCATTGCTTCAGTTGCTGCACCATCTGCTTCATCTTTTAATCCACGGCCCATCCAACGAGCAGATGCTAGTGCTGCACCTTCTGTAACACGAACCAACTCCATTGATAAACTTCTTTCCATTTTTACTTCCTCCCCAATATTCACTTCGTCTCAGTATGTACTGAAATCGATGCGGAATCTAGATGTACATTTATAACATTGTCAATTCATCATTAAGCATTATTCATTTGTTCAATTTCTTGATCAGTTAGCTTTTCTCTCCAAATCGTTGCTCCTAAACCATTGAGTTTTTCAACTAAATGACTATAACCTCTATCAATGTGATCAACGCCAGTAACCTCTGTTACCCCTTCAGCCATAAGGCCTGCGATGACTAGCGCTGCTCCAGCACGTAAATCACTTGCCTTTACTTTGGCACCTTGCAATTTCATAGGGCCGTTAATAATAGCCGAACGACCTTCCACTTTAATATTGGCATTCATTCTTCTCAATTCATCAATATGCTTAAATCTAGCCCCATATATCGTATCAGTTACCATGCTTGTTCCTTCTGCATTCGTTAACAATGCCGTTAATGGTTGCTGGAGATCAGTTGGAAAACCAGGATATACAAGTGTCTTAATATCTACTGCCTTCATTTTTTCAGCGGGACCGACAAAAATTTGATCATCACCCGCTTCAATTTGCACACCCATTTCTCTTAACTTTGCCGTTAATGATTCAAGATGATGGGGAATAACATTATCAATTAAAACGCCCTCTCCAGAAGCTGCAGCAAGCACCATATAAGTCCCAGCTTCAATACGGTCAGGAATAATTGTATGCTGGCATCCATGGAGCTGATCTACACCATCAATACGGATTACATCAGTACCCGCGCCTTTTATCTTTGCACCCATATTATTCAGCAATGTAGCAACATCAATAATTTCAGGTTCTTTAGCCGCATTTTCTATAACCGTACGACCCTTTGCCTTTACAGCAGCGAGCATAATATTAATGGTTGCACCAACACTGACGACATCTAAATAAATACGTGCACCTCTTAGTTCATCTGCACGTAAATAAATCGCGCCTTGTTCATTTGTTACACTTGCGCCGAGTGCCTCAAAACCCTTAATATGCTGATCAATCGGTCTCGGTCCTAAATGACAACCACCCGGAAGTCCAATGACTGCTTTATTAAATCGTCCAAGCATGGCCCCCATTAAATAATAAGAAGCACGAAGCTTTTTCACCTTGCCATTAGGCATAGGCATCGAGATCATTGCAGAAGGATCAACCTGCATATCTCCATCAGCGAATGTTACTTCACCACCGATTTCCTCTAGTAAACCTTTTAAGATTTGCACATCCGAAATATCTGGTAAACCTTCTATTGTTACAGGCGAATCTGCCAGTATTGTTGCCGGTATTAAAGCAACTGCACTATTCTTCGCGCCGCTAATTCTCACTGTTCCTTTTAATGGGTATCCGCCTGCAATCATAAGCTTTTCCATTTTGAACTCCCTTCTAAGCCGTTAACGCAACCCCTTTATAGAGGATGCTCTATAAGAATAAGCTTGTCCTATGTGGAATCTTTGCTCTATCAGTCATAAAACAAACCCGCATTTTTAAAAAAACACAGGTGTAATCTACATTACCATTGTTGTCTATCTATTGAAAAAATAAGCATCTTTATGTTAACATGTCTAACAATTTTTAAAAAGCTCACATATGATAGGCATTTAGATGCATCTTCCTTTTTTCTATTTTACACCATAACAATTGGAAATGTAGTTGTTGTTTCGAATTGTTATGAATATGTAAATTTTTAAGGAAACATTTGCATCATGGATTCATTCACCGATGGAAATTGTTGACTAATGAGTTTTCCTAGAGTCAAGAGGGATTGAATTGAGAAGTTGCTTTAAATAAGCTTAAGAAACCGTTGAATGAACAACGGCTTCTTTTCTATTTTATGCCTTGTTAGCAGAACCAAACTCGCGCATTTTGCCAATTACTGTTGCTTTAATCGCTTCCCGAGCAGGCCCTAAATATTTACGTGGATCGTACATTTTTTCATCTGCTGCAAGGACTTCACGTACTTTTTTCGCAGATGCAATTTGGTTCTCTGTATTTACGTTAATTTTTGCTGTTCCTAGAGAAATTGCTCTTTGAATATCTTTTGTTGGGATACCTGTTCCACCATGCAATACAAGTGGCACACCTGTTAATCCTCGAATTTCTTCCATTTCTGTAAACCCTAAGTTAGGCTCACCTTTGTATGGTCCATGGACAGACCCAAGAGCAGGCGCTAAGCAGTCAATCCCTGTTCTCTGAACTAATTCTTCACATTCTTTTGCATCTGCATAAATAACGCCATCTGCAACAACGTCATCTTCTTGTCCACCAACAGTGCCAAGCTCAGCCTCAACAGATACGCCTTTTGAATGCGCATATTCTACTACTTTAGAAGTGATTTCGATATTTTGCTCAAATGGATCGTGAGAAGCATCAATCATCACAGAAGTAAACCCAGCATCGATTGCTTCTTTACATTTATCATAACTTGAACCATGATCAAGATGAATGGCTACTGGAACAGTAATATTATAGTCTTCCATTAGACCTTCTACCATTTTAACAACCGTTTTAAATCCACCCATATAACGACCTGCACCCTCAGAAACACCAAGAATTACAGGTGATTTTTCTTCCTCAGCTGCTTGTAAAATTGCTTGTGTAAACTCTAAATTATTTAAGTTGAATTGACCAACTGCATAGCCCTCTGCATTTGCTTTTTTCAACATTTCAGTCATAGAAACTAAAGGCATATGTAAAAATCCTCCTTGTCTTATTCACTTCAGTCATTCCTTTTAAAGGATTTCCTTCCAGCTACATGTTTATGTACCCTAATAGCTCTCCATCAAACGGAAAAAATGAAATGAACATATAAATTCCATTTGTATCATACCAAAATGTGCAGAGAAAATCTATGATTAGGTTATAACTTTTCATAAATAAGATGTACTATTAATTAAAAAAGGCATAATTGTATAACCTTATTTAGGTACTGGTAAATACTTCTTGACCGCCGCCCGAATGTCATCTATGTCGAATGGTTTAGCAAAATGTGTTAAAGCACCTAAATCTTTTGCCTCTTGAATCATATCTAATTCTCCATAAGCAGTCATAATGATGACTCTTATATCATGATGCCCTTCTCTCATTCTCTTTAGAATTTCAATTCCATCCATACCTGGGATCTTCATATCTAATAATACTAAGTCTGGGTCATGCTTCGCTACAATATCAAGGGCTTGAATTCCGTTTGCTGCTTGGTACGTTTCATAGCCCTCCTTCTGTAAAACTTCATTTAATAGAATCCTTATACCAAACTGATCATCGACAATCAATATTTTCCCTTTCATAATACACCCCATTCTCGTTTAATCAAGAATACTTAATGTTTTTTAATTCGACCCTAAGTGTTTTTTTCCTGCATTTGTTAGGAAAATAACTAGAATGAGTCATCGCCGTTAATTGCTATATTTCGACAAGTTGATGGTTCTCTTTTCGTTGTGTATCAATCAAATACTGTCGCACTAAATACCAAAGTGTGCAGCCTGATTATTTTGTGATTTCGTCTTATTTCAATATAATGATAATATTGGGAGAAGTACAGGAGGAATTATTAATGTTAAAGATTTTTTCTACACAATTATTCGGCTTATTTAAAAAATGGCAAGACAGTCATGAAGAATCAATAGAAGATGCTGCTCGAATTTTAGCTCAAGCGAGTGTCGGTGAGGGCCATATATATATTTACGGAACACAGGAGATGCACGCTGTCGGTATCGAAGCAACTGAGGGAGTAGACGCACTGGCAAACGCAAAAGTCTGGGATTCTTCTGCATCATTTGACGATATCTCAGCTAGTGACCGTTTTCTCATTATCACTAGAGAGAGTGATGACCAGGAAGCACTCCTATTAGCACAACATTTGAGTAATCAATTCATACCATTTGCAACAATAAGTGCCCTTCCATCTGATAGCACGGAACAATTAGCCTCCTATTCCGATGTACATTTCGACTTACAACTGAAGCAAGGACTTGTTCCAAATGAAAGCGGGGAACGAGTTGGTTATCCATCTGCAATTGGAGCATTATTTATCTATCATGGAATTAAATTTACGTTAGACGAGATATTAGCAGATTATTAAAATGTGTATTTATATGAGGCAAGGGGTTCCGTTTTGACGGGGTTCCTTGCTTTTTTTATATGTTATAGAAGGGCTTATTTCTCGGGCGCATATATTCTTAACTACACAACGGCTTTGAAATAAATGATTAGTGTTTGTTTTACTGTCTCTTTAAACCAATATTACTTTTCTTTGCAAGTGTGAAGCGATTCTAAATTATTTACTGTGAACTTTTGTTTCGTTCATACATTTTTCAGTGACAAATTTACGATATACACTGATACATGTTTCTCTTTCTGAACGACATGCGGGCCTCTTTTGTAAAGCGCTCACCTTTGGTTTTCCTTCTGATTGACTTGCAAACCCCTTTTGCGAAGCGCTCTCCTTTGGTTTTCTCTCTGAGTGGCTTGCAAACCCCTTTTGCGAAGCGCTCTCCTTTGGTTTTCTCTCTGAGTGACTTGCAAACCCCTTTTGCGAAGCGCTCTCCTTTGGTTTTCTCTCTGAGTGACTTGCAAACCCCTTTTGCGAAGCGCTCTCCTTTGGTTTTCTCTCTGAGTGACGTCATACCACTTACAGAAGCTAGCTTCATGAAGATTGATTGTAATAAAAATACCAACTTTTATTTTTGTACCCTTTTGAATTCTTAATTTTACACAAAAAAGGAAGAGATCCGGAAATCTCCTCCTTATAACAATTTATTCATTGATATTGATTGTAGCACCGACAAAGTCACGGAAAAGTGGTTGTGGACGTGTTGGTCTAGATGTGAATTCTGGATGGAATTGAGATGCCACGAACCATGGGTGATCTTTCAATTCAATGATTTCTACTAGTCGACCATCTGGGCTTGTACCAGAGAAGACAAGACCCTTTTCTTCCATTTCTTGACGGTAGTGATTATTAAATTCATAACGGTGACGATGACGTTCGTAAACGACTTCATCTTGGTATGCTTCATAAGCAGCTGTACCTTCTTCTAGTTTACATGCTTGTAGGCCTAAACGTAGTGTACCACCTAAATCTTCAACATCTTTTTGTTCAGGTAAAAGGTCAATGATTGGGTGGTTCGTTTCAGGATTGATTTCCGCTGAGTGTGCACCATCTAATCCAAGAACGTTACGAGCAAATTCAACAGTAGCAAGTTGCATACCCAGACAAATGCCTAAGAATGGTTTATTGTTTTCACGGGCATATTGTGTTGCTAGGATTTTTCCTTCAATCCCACGATCGCCAAATCCACCTGGTACAAGAACACCGTCAACATCCCCTAAAAGTTCAGCAACATTTTCTTTAGTGACATGCTCTGCATTGATCCATTTCACATCAATATCTGCATCATGTGCATAACCTGCATGTTTTAATGCTTCAACAACAGAAATATAAGCATCTTGAAGAGCAACGTATTTCCCTACAAGTGCAATTTTTGTTTTCTTCGTTAAGTGAAGCACTTTGTCTACAAGTTGTTTCCACTCAGTCATATCTGCTTCTGCACAATCTAATTTCATTTCTTTGCATACACGTTTATCTAAGCCTTGTTCTTGTAAAGCTAATGGAATAGTGTAAAGTGTTTCAGCGTCTCTACATTCAATAACTGCTTCTTTATCAATATCACAGAAGAGTGCAAGCTTGTCTTTCATTTCTTGAGAGATAGGCATTTCTGTACGGACAACGACAACATTTGGTTGAATACCTAAGCTTCTTAATTCTTTTACACTGTGTTGTGTCGGCTTTGTTTTCATTTCTCCAGCCGCTTTAATATACGGTACCAATGTACAATGAATATACATAACATTATCTCGGCCGATATCACTCTTAATTTGGCGAATCGCCTCTAGGAATGGTAATGATTCGATATCACCGACAGTTCCACCGATTTCAGTAATAACGACATCTGCATTCGTTTCATGTCCCGCACGGAAAACTTTATCTTTAATTTCATTTGTAACATGAGGGATTACTTGAACCGTTCCTCCGTTATAATCTCCACGACGCTCTTTACGTAGAACCGTTGAGTAGATCTTCCCAGTTGTTACACTGCTGTATTTAGTTAAGTTTATGTCTACGAAACGCTCATAGTGACCTAAGTCTAAATCCGTTTCTGCGCCATCTCCTGTTACATAAACTTCACCGTGTTGATAAGGACTCATTGTACCTGGGTCCACATTGATATACGGGTCAAACTTTTGTATCGTTACGCTAAGCCCTCTATTTTTTAACAAACGTCCTAAAGATGCTGCAACGATTCCTTTACCTAATGACGAAACAACGCCGCCTGTAACAAAAATATATTTTGTCATGAATGATTCCCCCTTAACTATTCATAGCTTGTGCATTTATCCTTTGTTTAAAAAGATGAATCTTATCTTTCATAAAAAATTGCCCCATGCACGACCTTTTATTTGAAAAACTTGGTAGAAGCAGCATATGCTCAACTATCAAGCCTTACTCAAAAAAATAAAAAGCGCCCCGCTTACTTTACTTAAGTAAGGGAGCGCTTTTAGCGTATCAATTTATGATCGTTCCTTTTTAAAGGAGCCCAAAAATGATTCTACAAGGCTACAAGAAAAAAGTCAAGGCTATTATTTTCTGTCCTCATCGTCTTCATCTTCATCTAAATCATCATCTTCTAAATCATCGATGAGCTCATCGTCTTCATCGAAATCCTCTTCGATATCTTCATCGTCATCGTCTTCATCATCAAGAAGATCATCCACATCGTCGTCTTCATCTAGATCATCGTAATCTTCTAAATCATCGTAATCGATGTCTTCTTCTTCAAAATCTTCCTCTTCCTCATCTATTACAGATTTTTTCGCCTTTTTCTTCTTCGGCTTAATAACTGTAACAACTTCCTCTTCGTACTGTTCTACAGGGTACCATGCACGCAGTCCCCAACGATTGTCTCCAAGACCAATGAAATGCCCTTCGATATTTAAATCTGTATAGAACTGGGCAATCTTCTCTTGGAATTCTTTTTCACTAAGATCCAAAAGGTTTTTTAATTCACTCACAATGTCAGCAAACGCCAAAGGCTCTTTTCTTTCATTTAATAATTCATGAGCCACTTCAATTAATGCCATTTCTTTTAATTGCTCTTTTGAGTATCCTTTTAAACTCAAGACCAGCACTTCCTTTCCCTATATCAAGCTATGTATTAGCAACATGTAATCAAATATTTCGTGCCTAATAGTATAACGCTAAAAATAAAAAAGACAACCTAAACATACTCGTCCAATCTCTAGGTTACAAGCAGCGGTGCCTTCTTAAAAGAAAAAAACGCATATTCTTCATTATAAACAAATTATTAGTGTTTATGCTACCTTTAACGATAAGTTTTCCTACTTTTTACATTGACCTTCGAGTTGTCTCTCCTTTTGATACAATCTTATTGCTAAAAGTGTAAAAAAGACAGACAACAAAAAGAAGGGGATGGCCCCTAGTTGTATTGAATAAAGATATCGTGCACATATGATAAACACTATGAATGCAAAAACAATCATAATTTGCTTCACACTCGCACCCACCTTAAAAAACAAAATCCATACCGATACTATTATATGATGATGGTTAGCAATTGTATATCTTATTTACTCAAGAAATTTTGCTGAATACGATCACTTTACTCCATTGTACCCAATTTATTCATTCCGGAAAAGTCAATGAATAAAATATCCTCTCTAGACGTTTAAAAACCCGAACTCACCTTTAACATTTTTAGATGGTTCGGGTTATTATTCAGTTATGACAATTTACATATTCCGTCTGTATTGTCCGCCCACTTCATATAATGCATTTGTTATCTGTCCTAAACTTGCTACGTTAACCGTTTCCATTAGTTCGTCAAAAATATTCCCACCGCTTACTGCAACCTCTTTTAATCGTTGCAGTGCTTCTTGAGCAACTGCTTGATTTCTTTCTTGGAAAAGTTGCAGATTACGTATTTGTGTTTCTTTTTCTTCTTTAGATGCCCTGGCAATCTCCATACTGTCAACTGCATCATCTGCTGGTGGATTTGGATTGATATACGTATTAACACCAATAATCGGCAGCTCTCCTGTATGTTTTTTCATTTCATAATACATCGATTCATCTTGAATTTTGCCGCGTTGATATTGCGTCTCCATCGCACCTAGTACGCCACCGCGATCATTCATTCGCTCAAATTCAACTAATACTTGTTCTTCGACTAAATCTGTTAATTCATCAATAATGAATGCACCTTGTAAAGGGTTTTCATTTTTAGACAATCCATGTTCCTTTGTAATTATCATTTGGATAGCCATCGCTCGTCTAACTGATTCTTCTGTCGGTGTTGTAATCGCCTCGTCATATGCATTAGTATGAAGAGAATTACAATTATCTTGGAGTGCCATTAACGCTTGAAGCGTTGTACGAATATCATTAAAGTCTATTTCTTGTGCATGTAAAGAACGACCAGATGTTTGAATGTGGTATTTTAATTTTTGACTTCGCTCATTTGCACCATATTTGTCGCGCATAACTGTCGCCCATATACGTCGCGCGACTCGACCGAGAACAGTGTATTCTGGGTCTAAACCGTTCGAGAAGAAAAATGAAAGGTTTGGCGCAAAGTCATTGATATTCATCCCTCTACTTAAATAATATTCCACATAAGTAAAACCGTTGGCTAAAGTAAACGCCAATTGAGAGATAGGATTCGCTCCCGCCTCGGCAATATGATAGCCAGATATTGAAACAGAATAATAATTTCGAACCTTTTGATCAATAAAATATTGTTGAATATCTCCCATCATTCTTAAGGCAAACTCAGTGGAGAATATACAAGTATTCTGGCCTTGGTCTTCTTTTAAAATATCAGCCTGAACGGTTCCGCGTACAGTTTGTAAAGTGAAAGCTCTGACTTCTTTAAACTCTTCTACTGTGAGAACCCTACCTAGTTCTTTTTCTTTCTTTTCAACTTGCTGAGAAATGGCTGTGTTCATAAACATCGCTAGGATGATAGGGGCCGGACCATTTATTGTCATAGAGACAGAAGTCGTAGGGTGACAAAGATCAAAGCCCGCATAGAGCTTCTTCATATCATCAAGTGTACAAATACTTACGCCACTCTCTCCTACTTTTCCATATATATCTGGGCGATAGTCCGGGTCTTCTCCATATAAAGTAACTGAATCAAAAGCTGTACTTAATCGTTTCGCATCGTCATCTTTAGATAAATAATGAAAACGACGGTTGGTTCTTTCAGGTGTACCTTCACCTGCAAATTGTCTCTTCGGATCTTCTCCTTCTCGTTTAAAAGGGAAAACACCAGCTGTATAAGGGAAAGAGCCTGGTGCATTTTCTTTATAAACCCACTTGATAATTTCCCCGTAATCTTTATAACTCGGTAGAGCTACTTTCGGGATCTCTAAGCCAGATAAGCTCTTCGTCCGCAGAATGGTTACTATCTCTTTATCTCTTATTTTCGTGACAAACCTATCGCCTTTGTATTGCTCTCTTAACTGTTCCCAACCTTCTAATATCTTCTTAGATTCAATCGTTAATTGTTCATATGTCTTATCTTTTAACATTTGCAGGGCACTGTGCGCACTTGTATCTTTTTCTTCAGATAACATGGTCATTGCACCCTCTAGCTGAAAAAGCTTTCTTGCTAAATCCGCTTGTTCTTCGGCTTTTTTATGATAGGTGCGTACCGTATCAGAAACTTCTCTTAAATAGTAACGTTGATCATTCGGAATGATGACATTTTGTTTTTCTACATCAGCCGTTTTCTCGTAAGTGGTTACCCAATTTAAACCCGCTTGTTTATTTATGATTTCAACGAGATTAGCAAATACGGCATTCGTGCCCGGGTCATTAAATTGACTGGCAATCGTACCGAAGACAGGCATGTCATCAAGTTCTTTTTCAAATAGCATGTGACTGCGCTGATATTGCTTTTGCACTTGTCTTTTCGCATCTTCCGACCCTTTACGTTCAAATTTATTGATAACAATTAAATCAGCATAATCAATCATATCAATCTTTTCTAACTGTGAAGGAGCGCCAAATTCACTAGTCATCACATACATAGAGACATCACAAATATCCGTGATACCTGCATCCCCTTGACCGATACCACTTGTTTCGACAATAACTAAATCAAAACCAGCAGCTTTTACTACTGAAATCGCATCCTTAATGGCCAGTGACAATTCACTTCTCGCTTTTCTCGTTGCCAGGCTTCGCATATAGACTCTCGGATGAAAAATCGCATTCATTCTTATCCGATCTCCGAGTAATGCCCCACCTGTTTTTTGTTTTGTCGGATCAACTGAAAGAATAGCTACTTTCTTATCAGGGATATCATGAATAAACCTTCTAATTAGTTCATCCGTTAATGAACTTTTACCCGCTCCCCCTGTTCCAGTGATACCAACGACCGGGACTTGTTTCTCTAGTTTCTTCACTTTATCCATTACGGGATCCAGACTGACCGCAAGTTCTTTCTCTAAACTAATGTGATGTTCAGCGATTGTAATTAACCTTGCTATCGAGTTCACATTGCCTTCTGGAAGCTTCTTAACTAGGTTATCATCTTGTTGAGTAAACGTAGGAAAATCACATTCTTGTAGCATTTCATTAATCATTCCTTGCAAGCCATTCTTTCTGCCGTCTTCAGGTGAAAAAATTCTTGCTATGCCATATTCGTGCAATTCTCTAATTTCACGTGGGATAATCACGCCTCCACCGCCACCATAGATTCGAATGTGAGGGGCTCCCTTTTCTTGTAAGAGGTCATACATATACTTGAAATATTCAACATGACCTCCTTGATAGGACGACATGGCAATTCCTTGGACATCCTCTTGTATCGCGGCATTCACTACTTCTTCAACTGACCGATTATGCCCAAGATGAATGACCTCTGCCCCGCTCGCTTGAATAATACGCCTCATGATATTAATAGATGCATCATGACCATCAAATAAACTTGAAGCGGTTACAAATCGGACATGATTCTTTGGTTTATAAACCTCTATCGTACTCATGGATAAATCCTCCTCTTCATACAGCATTAATCATCACTTTTCTTTCTTTCGGTGAAGGCAAACTTAGTTGTGAAAATATTTTATTTTCAGTTATCTTTACAGGTAACCTATTCTCGTTTCTCTGCATGTATTGCTTGAAAAAGTAAATCTGTTTGTAGTTCAATATATTCCTCAATCGTAAACATTCTTTGTAATGACCAACGCCTAAACGCCCACATTTGTCCTTGGACAAAAATATTATGAGCGATCATCTTGACCTTTGTCTCAGGTAATGAAAGCTCTCCATTTTCTATGCAAAGAACGATTACTTTCTCAAACATTGCCACCATTTCAATTTCTTTTTCTAAAACATAAGGTAACGCGTCTTTCGATAAAGACTTTACTTCCTGATACATTACTAGCACTTCATCCTGCATGCCATCAACGACTCGGAAATAATCTGCTATCCCTTGTCTCAAGCTATCAATCGTTCCCTTTTTTGTGTCTAGCCCCTTTTGTAGATGCTCCCGAACCTTATCATAAATACTGTCACAGACAAGATATAGTACATCTTCTTTTGTTCCGATATATTCATATAATGTACCAATACTAAATCCAGAGGCTTTCGCAATCTCTCTTGTCGTCGTTCGGTGGAACCCTTTTTCGATGAATAGGTTCACCGCTCCTTTGATCATTTGATCTCTTCTTTTTTTTACAAGCTTTTCATCTTTGACAGAGGCCTGTACTTCTCTCTTTGACATGATTATCTACCGTCCTTTTATACCCTCCATCCATGTTGATGACTGTATAAACCTCTCTTTACTTAATGGATCTACGAGAAGAATCATTTAATGCGGGGCAACGATCTAAATACGTACCACAACATAATCGGAGCCCCATTTCTTTATTTGTTATTTCGTAACCATTCTTGAAATGACTAATCTTTGAATTTCTTGAGTACCCTCATAAATTTGTGTAATCTTTGCGTCTCTCATATAACGCTCGACAGGATAATCCTTTGTATAACCATAGCCACCAAATACTTGCACAGCATCCGTTGTCACCTTCATCGCTGCATCGCCAGCAAAAAGTTTAGACATAGCTGATTCTTTTCCATAAGGTAATCCGGCAGATTCCAACCAAGCTGCTTGATAGGTCAATAGTCTAGCTGCTTCCACACTTGTTGCCATATCTGCTAACTTAAAACCAATTCCTTGCTGAGTCGCAATCGGTTTGCCGAATTGAACACGCTCTTTTGCATAAGCAGTTGCCGCATCTAACGCACCTTGAGCAATTCCAACAGCTTGTGCAGCAATACCATTGCGACCACCATCTAACGTCATCATCGCAATCTTAAAGCCCTCACCGACTTCACCGAGCACATTTTCAACTGGTACTTTGCATTCTTCGAAAATGATTTCAGTTGTAGGAGAAGAACGAATACCTAACTTTTTCTCTTTTTTACCGACAGAGAATCCTTCATAATTAGACTCGACTATAAAGGCCGTTGTTCCTTTATGTTTATTTGAAGGATCAGTTAAAGCAAATACAACATAAATTTCTGCTTCACCACCATTTGTGATGAAAATTTTTGAGCCATTAAGAATGTAATGATTGCCCTCTAATCTCGCCGTTGTTTTCATGCCGCCAGCATCAGATCCGCTACCTGGTTCTGTTAGACCATAAGCACCTATTTTTTCACCTTGTGCCATCGGCTTTAAATATTTTTGTTTTTGTTCCTCTGAACCAAATTTATAAATTGGCCATCCTGCTAGGGATGTATGTGCAGATAAAGTTACACCTGTAGATGCACATACACGTGACAGTTCTTCCACCGCTATACAGTATGCTAAATAATCACTCCCAATACCACCATATTCCTCTGGCCAAGGAATACCTGTTAATCCTAGCTCAGCCATTTTATTGAATATATTGCGGTCAAAGCGTTCCTCTTCATCACGACTAGCAGCAGTCGGCGCCACTTCGTTTTGAGCAAAATCTCTTACCATTTTTCTAATCATTTCATGCTCTTCACTTAATTGAAAATTCATGATTATTCCTCCAAGATAAGTTGTTAAAGTTGTTTACTGATTACTAGCTTTTGAATTTCACTTGTACCTTCGTAGATTTCCGTTATCTTTGCATCACGGAAATACCTTTCTACAGGATAATCTTCTGTATAGCCATACCCACCAAATACTTGAATCGCATCCGTTGTGACTTCAACAGCTGTTTTAGAAGCAAACAATTTAGCCATTGATGCTTCTTTCCCACATTTTTGACCGTTTTGTCTCATATGAGCAGCACGATAGATTAGTAGTCTTGCCCCTTCAACTGCCGTTGCCATATCTGCTAACTTAAAGCCAATACCTTGCTGGGCTGCAATCGGCTTACCAAATTGGACTCTTTCTTTAGCATAAAGAGTGGCTGCGTCAAGGGCAGCTTCAGAAATCCCCAGGGCTTGGGCAGCAATGCCGATTCTCCCCACATCTAAATTAGACATGGCAATCTTAAAGCCTTCACCTTCTTCACCTAAAAGGTTTTCCGAAGGTACCTCCATATCTTCAAAGCTAAGCTGTAAAGTTCTTGAACCATGAAGTCCCATTTTATGTTCATCTTTTCCGATGACTAGTCCAGGGGTATCCTTGTCAACAATAAAAGCCGATATTCCTTTTGTCCCTAATGCTGTGTTTGTGGAAGCAAAGACAATATAGACATCCGCTTCCCCACCGTTTGTAATAAATACTTTAGAGCCATTGATGATGTATTGATCACCTTTTTTTACCGCTTTTGACTTTAAGCTGCCTGCATCAGAACCTGCACTTGGTTCAGTCAAGCAAAACGCACCCAAATATTCTCCACTAGCTAACTTGGGAACATATTTTTGTTTTTGTGTTTCTGTACCGAAATAAACAATTGGATTCGTACCTACAGATGTATGGACAGATAGAATCACACCAATTGTTGCACTTACTTTAGAGATTTCATTAATAGCAATTATATAGGACATAAAATCCATTTCAGAGCCACCATATTTTTCCGGAATGGGAATCCCCATTAATCCAAGCTCTCCCATTTTTCTCAAGACTTCCCGTGGAAATTCGCCCGCTTCCATCCTTTCCACATATGGAGCTATCTCAGCTTGAGCAAAATCCCTCACCATTTTTCTCATCATCTCTTGCTCTTCAGTAAACTTTAAATGCATATACTTAACCCCCGATGTCGTCAATTGTATGTGTCTTAGCAAGGTTCAAAACAGATTTTTATCCACTTCGACTAATTATTTAACTTACTTAATCATTAAGCGTATTCGTAAAAACCTTTACCAGTTTTCTTACCTAGCCATCCAGCCTTTACATACTTTCTTAGTAAAGGACATGGACGATACTTATCATCACCGAAGCCTTCGTGTAAAATTTCCATAATATAGAGACACGTATCTAAACCGATGAAATCAGCTAATGTCAACGGTCCCATCGGATGGTTCATACCCAGTTTCATAACGTCATCGATTGCTTCTTTCGTTGCAACTCCCTCATATAATGTATAGACAGCCTCATTAATCATCGGCATGAGAATGCGGTTAGAAACAAAACCTGGAAAGTCCTCCACTTCTACTGGCACCTTGTTTAATTGTTTCGTCATGTCCTCAATGGCTTGATACACTTCGTCTGTTGTTGCTAAACCACGTATAATTTCGACTAATTTCATGACTGGTACAGGGTTCATAAAATGCATACCAATCACTTTATCGGGACGTTTAGTCGCTGCGGCAATTTCAGTAATCGGTAAAGAAGATGTATTTGATGCTAATATCGTATGTGCTGGCGTAATTTCATCTAGTTGGTTAAATATCTTTGTCTTCACTTCCATATTTTCAACAGCTGCTTCTATCACTAAATCCACCAGTTTTGCATCTTCTAATGAAGTAGAGGGAATCAGATTAGCAAGAACTTTTTCCATTTCTTCTGCTTGCATTCTGCCCTTATCTACTTGTCTCGTTAAATTCTTTTTAATCACACTTAATCCGCGGTCTAAAAATTCCTGCTTTAAATCATTTAAATAAACACTGAATCCCGCTTGCGCACAAACTTGCGCGATCCCTGAACCCATTTGTCCTGCACCGATAACCATTACTGTATTGATACTCATTTATTTATCCCCTCCAGGAAAATTATTGTTTGGCCACTTCTATCATTACTGCGTCACCTTGACCTCCACCTGAACAAATCGCAGCAATGCCAATACCGCCACCTCTGCGCTTTAATTCATGCATGAGTGTTAAAATAATCCTTGCACCACTTGCACCAATCGGGTGACCGAGGGCAACCGCACCGCCATTCACATTTACCTTCTCTTCATCTAAATTGGCAATTCTTCCACTCGTTAAGGCAACTGCTGCAAAGGCTTCGTTTATTTCAAATAAATCAATATCATCTAAGCTTTTACCTGTCTTTTTTAATAACTCATTAATGACTAAGCCAGGTGTTTGCGGAAAGTCCTTTGCTTCTACCGCAATTGCTGTATGACCGAGAATTACTGCCCCTATCTCTTTTCCTTCACGCTCTGCCTTTTCTGCACTCATCAGTACAAGGGCAGCCGCACCGTCATTTACACCAGGAGCATTTCCTGCAGTAATACTTCCACCTGGACCAAACGCGGAACCTAATTTAGCTAACTTTTCTAAGGATGTATCTTTCCTAGGCGCTTCATCTTCTGAAACGACGATGCTCTCACCTTTCCTTTGCGGTACTTCAACTGGCACAATTTCTTCAGCTAACTTACCTGATTTAATTGCTTCTGATGCACGCTGATGACTTCTCAATGCCCATCTATCTTGTTCTTCTCTACTAATGTTGAATGCTTCAGCTGTTTCATTCCCATAAGTGCCCATGTGCACGCCAGAAAAGCTGCAAGTTAAACCATCATATGTCATTAAATCCTGCACTTTGCCATCGCCCATTCTTAATCCCCATCTAGCCTTTGGCAGAAGATAAGGAGCATTACTCATCGATTCCATCCCACCGGCAACAATGATCTCTTCTTCACCTAGTCTCAAAATTTGATCTGCTAAGGTCACACTTCTCATTCCTGAAGCACAAACCTTATTGATTGTTTCCGTTTTCACTTCCCAAGGTAAGTCAGCTTTTCGCGCCGCTTGCCTTGAAGGGAGCTGTCCTTGTCCTCCTTGTAAGACTGAGCCTAATATTATTTCGCCCACATCTTGCCCAGCAACATTCGCTCGTTTTAGAGCTTCTTTAACAACGATTCCGCCTAAATCTGAAGCGGTGAAAGAGCTTAGCCCACCAGCAAATTTACCAAAAGGTGTTCTTGCACCTGCAACAATGACTGTTTTACTCAAAACTTTCACTCCATTCCTATTTATCTCTTATTCAATTAATTTTCTTTTAACGAAAGAGGCTATTGACTGAACGCTCGCTCAAAGGATGTCCACAGAAAAAGAAGAATTTCTGCAAATATCATGAAAGCGCTTTATTTACTTTATTTTACACGAAAAAAGAGAAGAATTAAAACAATATCCTAAAAATTCATAAAATTTATTTTTACTGAATTTTTATACGTTTCAATTCCTCTCTCCTTATTTCTATGAAGCGAGTGTTTGTTCACCGATAACAGCTTTTTCTAAAAGCTCAGCTACATCATATGTTTGTACATTTTCTTCTACTTCTTTTGCTTTTGTTCCATCTGATAACATCGTTAAGCAATATGGACACCCTGAACTAATAACCGTTGGATTGACCGCTAATGCTTGTTCTGTACGTGAAACATTGACACGATTGCCTGTTTCTTCTTCCATCCACATTAATCCACCACCAGCACCGCAGCACATTCCTTTTTCGCGATTTCTCTCCATTTCAATCAGTTTCACACCTGAAATCGATTTTAAAATTTCACGAGGTGGATCATATACTTCGTTATAGCGTCCTAGATAACAGGAATCATGGAAGGTAATCGTTTCTTCTACGGCATATTGTGGTTTTAACACACCGTCCTTCACCAATTTCGCTAATACTTCTGTATGGTGGTATACCTCGGCCTTAAGCCCAAAGTCTGGATATTCATTTTTAAAGATATTATAAGCATGTGGATCGATTGTTACGATTTTCTTCACTTCATTTTTCTCAAACTCTTCGATATTCTTTGTTGCTAACTCTTGGAATAAGAACTCATTCCCTAGACGCCTTGGTGTATCACCTGAGTTCTTTTCTTTATTGCCAAGGATAGCAAATTTAACTCCTGCCTCATTCAAAAGGCGAGCAAAGGAAAGGGCAATCTTTTGGCTACGGTTATCATAAGAACCCATTGCTCCTACCCAGAACAGATACTCATAAGATTCATCTGCTTTCTTCATTTCTTTCACTGTAGGAACATGTACATCTTCACGAAGACTTCTCCAATCTTCTCGCTCTTTCCTATTTAGTCCCCATGGATTTCCTTGACGTTCAATATTCGTCATCGCACGTTGTGCATCGGCATCCATTTTACCTTCTGTTAAAACAAGATATCGGCGTAGGTCAATAATTTTATCTACATGTTCGTTCATAACTGGGCATTGGTCTTCACAATTACGGCAAGTTGTACATGCCCATATTTCTTCTTCTGTAATGACTTCTCCAATCAAACTCGGACTATAAGCGAGGCTCGCTGCCGCCTCTTCAGCTCCCTCTGCCCCAGCTGCTAAAGCAATTTGATTTCCCTTCGTATTCGAAAAGGCAAATGTCGGTACCCATGGTTGTTTTCTAGTCACCGCTGCCCCGTGGAATGTTAAATGGTCACGCAACTTAATGATAAGATCCATCGGAGAAAGCATTTTACCTGTTCCAGTCGCCGGACACATATTTGTACAACGACCACACTCAACACAAGCATAAAAGTCGATCATTTGTAATTGCGAAAACTCCTCAATATGTCCAACACCAAATGTCTCTTGTGATTCATCTTCGAAATCGATTGGTTTTAACTTTCCTGGGTTATCTAATCTATTGAAATATACATTTACTGGTCCTGCAATCAAATGAGCATGCTTCGATTGTGGAATATAGACTAGGAAAGCGAGTAGGAATAATAAGTGAATCCACCAAGAAACATAAAAGACTACAATAGAAGCTGTTTCACCAATCCATGATAAGGCGATGGCGAAAAGCGAAGCGACCGGTTCGGTCCATACAGGATCATGTCCGTGCCAAATCATCGACATGCCATTTCCTAATAAAACAGATAACATCAAGCCGCCAATAAAAATTAAAACAATCCCTGATTTAAAACCTCTTTTTAAACGAACAAGCTTTTCAACATATCTTCTGTGAAATGCCCAGATGACGGCAACCAAAATCATTAAAGTAACGATTTCTTGGAAAAAAGTGAATCCTGGATACAACGGACCTAATGGAAGATGTGATCCAGGCGATATTCCTTTGATAATAAAATCGATTGCACCAAACTGTACTAAAATAAAGCCATAGAAGAACATGACGTGGATAGCGCCACTTTTTTTATCCTTTAAAAGCTTTTTTTGTCCGAATACATTGACCCAAATTTTGTTCATACGCTCTTTGACATTATTGTCAAATGCCGTTTTCTTTCCAAGCTTAATGTACTCATATCTGGTCTTGAGCAAATAAGCAAACAAACTAAGTGCGTAAGCGATTACAAGAACGGTCGCAATAAGGTTAACCCATAATAATGCATTCACGTGTGTTCTACTCCTTTCTCGTCTAATCCATGTGTATAAGAAGATTATTCAATGTAAAAAGAAAATTTTATCGTATTAAAATTTTCTGAATTTAAATCTTAGTTCCATTATATAATGAATGAGCATTCAGTCAACTACTTTTTATTTATTTTATCCTTTTTTCTTCAGTCAATAAAAGCGATAATAGAATAGGTCTCTATGGAGATACTATTTAAACATACTGTTTTGGGAGATGATCAACTTGACAATCCTTCTTTCTGTTGCGGTCATCTTGCTGATTGCTATCGTATTTATTTTTCTTCTGTGGGTCGATTATGCCCTTGGTCGTAAAAAACATTTAAAAACAGTCAGCCGAATGAACCCCTCCCCCGCTTTCGCTAACTTTGTCCTTTTTGCGGACGGACCTTCATTATTTGATGATTATTTTACGGAATTAAAAAAAGCAAAACACCATATCCATATTCTCTTTTATATTGTTAAAGACGAAGGAATAGGACAGGAATTTTTAACTATCTTAAAGCAAAAAGCAAATGAAGGTGTAGAGGTACGTCTGCTATTAGATTGGGCAGGTAGTTTACCGATTATTCTGAATTTTAAACTCAAAAAAGAGTTACGATCTAATGGTATTCAATTAGCCTTTGCCCATACACCTACGTTTCCCTTTCTATTTTACAACGTACAAGCAAGAAATCATAGGAAAATTTCTGTAATTGATGGAAAAGTAGGATATTTAGGTGGATTTAATGTAGGCCCTGAGTATATAAACCTTGACCGTAAACTCACACCATGGCGAGACTACCATTTAAAAGTAAGTGGAGAAGGTGCACATACTTTACAAAGTGTTTTCCTACAAGATTGGGCAGATGCTAGCAACCAACTAATAAGTAAAACTGAAAAGTATTTTCCAGAAGATATAACAAAAGGCAGTGTACAACATCAGTTTAAAGTGACTGATGGCGCATTCTTGAAAGAGGAATATATCACACTGATTGAAAATGCTGAACAATTCATTGAAATTGGTACACCCTATTTTATTCCCGGTGTAGAAGTAATGCAGCATCTATTGTCCGCATTAACAAGAGGGGTAAAAGTAACGATTATGATTCCCTATACGAGCGACCACTTTCTTGTCAAAGAAGCTTCCCATCGTTACTTACGTCCATTACTGAAGGCAGGGGCAGAAGTGTATGAGTATAAAAAAGGTTTTTATCATGCAAAAGCAATGATCGTCGATGAAGTGGCTGTTGTCGGAACAGCTAATTTTGATAAAAGAAGCTTCTTTCTTAATGATGAAATAAATTGTTATAGTAAGGAGCCTCATTTTCATAAAGAACTAAGTGAAGTATTTCATAAGGATTTAGCCTATGCAGAAAAACTACAATATCAAGATATTTCTGGTTTCAACCTGAAGAGGCAAGGGAAAGAATTATTAGCACGATGTGTAGATCTCTTTTTATAAGGAGCCGATAACTATTGATTTCAATACGTTTCGGGTATGTATCTCATGCGATTACATTATGGGATGCCTCCCCTGCAAAAACACTTACTTACGCCCGCTATCAACAATTAAGTGCTCATGAAAGATTAGATAAACTCAAGGAAATTACTGCACTTAATCTTGCTCACACAAGGCGAATGGTTCATTATAATATTGCTCATGAAATCCCATTATACCGATTATCAAGTTCGATCGTGCCACTTGCGACACACCCTGATGTGAAATGGGATTTCCAAACTCCATTTAAGGACGAGTGGCATGCATTAGGTAAATTAATTACAGACCATCAATTACGGGTAAGCTTCCATCCTAATCAATTTACTTTGTTTACTTCTCCAAGACAAGGAGTGACAGAGAATGCCGTGACTGATATGCAGTACCATTATGACATGCTACAAGCAATGGGTCTAAGCGATACAGCAATTATTAATATACATATAGGCGGTGCTTACGGTGATAAGGTAACCTCACTAGAACGTTTCGAGAAAAACCTTAAAACTTTACCCACTCATATCAAGTCGAGAATGACGTTAGAAAACGATGATAAAACCTATAATGCCGAGGAAACACTTGCTGTATGTGAAGAAGAAAAGGTGCCAATGATTTTTGATTATCATCACCATATGGCTAATCTCGTGGACATTCCTTTAATAGAATTATTACCTCGCGTGTTTCAAACATGGAGCCATATTGGTTTGCGACCAAAAATTCATGTGTCTTCGCCTAAGTCAGATAAAGCCTACCGATCACATGCTGACTATGTAGATTTCCAATTTGTTAAGCCACTGCTCTCGACTCTCCATGAAATAGGACAAGATGTTGATTTAATGATTGAAGCGAAAGCAAAGAACTTAGCCTGTTTACAACTTGTTGAAGATGTCGCTAGCATTCGCGGGGTAAAGCGTGTTGGTGGTGGAAAGGTTGAATGGAAATAGCGGATAAGACAATATATACTCTGATGCATACCGATAAAAATAAAAGAACCTAAAGTAGACTAATGATCTTATTTATCTGCTTTAGGTTCTTTCTATGTGTAATGATAGAAATGCCATGTAAAAACTTAATAACATCCTCCCCTTTCTTCTGTCTTTTACTGCGGAGACATAACTTACGCGCAATTCTTCATCTCCTCCCTTTACCTTTTGCGTGCAAACACGACTTACGCGCAATTCTTCTCCTCCTCCCTTTGTCTTTTGCGTGCAAACATAACTTACGCGCAATTCTTCATCTCCTCCCTTTACCTTTTGCGCGCAAACACGACTTACGCGCAATTCTTCTCCTTCTCCCTTTGTCTTTTGCGCGCAAACACGACTTACGCGCAATTCCTCTCCTCCTCCCTTTACCTTTTGCGTGCAATCATAACTTACGCGCAATTCTTCATCTCCACCCTTTGTCTTTTGCGCGCAAACACGACTTACGCGCAATTCTTCTCCTTCTCCCTTTGTCTTTTGCGTGCAAACATAACTTACGCGCAATTCTTCATCTCCTCCCTTTGTCTTTTGCGTGCAAACACGACTTACGCGCAATTCTTCTCCTTCTCCCTTTGTCTTTTGCGTGCAAACACAACTTAGTTACTCTATTGATTCGAGATGAATCTTTCAATATTTTGAAAATTACTAACTTCAGATTTTATAAAGAGAGGTGGGAATGATAGCGTTATTTAGTCTACCAGCATCTACTTCCTTTTTCGGTTAAGGAAATCTACCTGTAGTTTCCCCATCCTAATATAAAATAAGGTCATATTTGGTCATGATAGATAATCCTCTACAGTGCAATTCGCTTCGCACCTCTTGATATTTATGAAACTTTTTAATTCTCCTATTACTACTCTGCAAGCAACCAACAAAGCCTGAATATATTGTGTGAATCTATTTTTATTTCAAGAAAAAAAGCGCCCACTACATGAGTGGGACGCTTGCTGTACGGCACTTACATTTTTTCAGGAGCTGATACACCGATCAATGCTAATGCATTTTTCAATGTTGTTTGTACCGCTTTAATTAGCGCTAGTCTTGCTTTTGACTTTTCAGGCTGTTCGCTATCTAAAACTTTTTCAGCATTATAGAAGCTATGGAAAGTAGATGCTAAGTCAAAGATATAATTGGTAATTCGATGAGGCATGCGCTTCTCAGCTGCTTCAGCTACTGCTTGTGGAAATTCGCCAATTTTCTTCAATACATCTAGTTCTTTTTCTGCTCCGATAAAAGATAAGTCAGCTTGGGCGTCAAGAACTAACCCTTGTTCTTCACCTTGTCTTAAGATGCTTGAAATACGCGCATGTGCGTATTGTGCATAATATACTGGGTTCTCGTTAGACTGTGATACAGCTAAATCTAAATCAAAATCTAAATGAGTGTCTGCACTTCTCATCGCGAAGAAATAACGAGTCGCATCTAAACCGACTTCCTCTACAAGATCACGCATGGTTACTGCTTTACCTGTACGTTTACTCATTTTCATTTTCTCGCCATTTTTATATAAATGAACGAGCTGAATAATTTCAACTTCAAGGGCATCTTTACTATAGCCAAGTGCTTGAATGGCAGCTTTCATACGCGGGATATAACCATGATGGTCTGCACCCCAAACGTTAATAATTTTTTCAAAGCCACGCTCTAATTTATCTTTATGATAAGCAATATCTGGTGTTAAATACGTATAGGAGCCGTCATTTTTAATCAAAACACGATCTTTGTCATCACCGAAAGTAGTAGAGCGGAACCATGTCGCACCATCTTCTTCGTATATATGACCATTCTCTTTTAATGCTTCCAATGCACGGTCGATTTTTCCATTATGATAAAGTGAAGTCTCTGAATACCATACATCATAAGGAACACGAAAATCTTCCAAGTCATTTTTTAATTTTTCCATTTCATATTTCAGACCATACTCACGGAAAGTGTCAAAACGCTTTTGGGCATCGTAATCGACATACTCATTACCATGTTCTTTAGCAAGTGTTTTACCGATATTAATAATATCTTTCCCATGATAACCGTCTTGCGGCATCTCTTTTTCCATACCTAACGCTTGGAAATAACGGGCTTCTACAGAATAAGCGAGATTATTAATTTGATTGCCGGCATCGTTAATATAGTATTCACGCGTAACATCATAGCCTGCCTTCGCTAGAATGTTGGATAATGAATCACCAACAGCTGCCCCGCGCGCATGCCCTAGGTGTAAATCACCTGTTGGATTAGCAGATACGAACTCTACTTGAACTTTTGTGCCATTACCTACATTTGTTTGACCGTAGGCTTCATCTGCTTCTAACACGGTAGGAATTAAGTTCGTTAAATAACGATTATCCATGTAAAAATTCAGAAATCCTGGCCCAGCGATTTCCATCTTTTCAATCGAAGCTTTTGATTGATCAAAGTGAGTAATGATATCTTCAGCAATCATTTTTGGCGCTTTTTTTGCCACTCTTGCAAGTTGCATTGCCATATTTGTAGAATAATCACCATGCGTTTTGTCTTTTGGTATTTCTAGAATAACATCAGGAATTTGTCCCTCTTCAGCTAAGCCAGCTTTTATGACAGCTTGTTTAATTTCCTGTTTCAAATTGTGTTGCACCTGTTCAACGATATTCACTCAGTTTTCCTCCTCAAATGCGATGGTTAGATGATAGGTTCCTGCTTTAGCTCCTTGCATGTTTAAATCATACATCAAATCAATAGAGCCAGTGCTTGTCTCTTCTTTAAACTCATGCACCATTCTCTTCGTTAAAGTTTTTAAATTAAATACACCATATGGGGTCGTATAATTGCCTCTTAAAGACTGATGCATTTTAAATGGCAAGCGCATTTTTATCGAACCACTTCGTAAGATTAAACCGTCATCCTCAGTCATTTTTACAATGGTTTTCACCATGCCTACATCCATCTCTTCTTCATATTGAAGATATCTAGCATTTCCTTTTTTATAGTATCGACCAACCGCCGTTAATTCAAAAGTATCCTTACTATTCCCATCATGGATGGTCGTTTTCACATTTATTTTTACAGGAATTTGATCATCTAAAACTTTCGACAATCCCTCCACATCCTTTTATACCGTTTCAAACGAAATTTCTATAACCTTATTAGTATAAAACAAATTAATGTTATCTTCCAGTCATGAATAATTATACAATAACAACTTTGACCACTAGTATACCACGGGCGTCCACAGGACTTTTCTGATGAAAAGCGTATGATGAAGCTTTTCACGTAGTTTGTATTTTTGAACTAAACACAAGATATCACACAAAACCAAATAAAAAACGAACAAATTCTCCAATAATAGAATTTGTTCGCATCATCAATTTATTTCACCCAACCTAAAATCATTTCACGAATAAGCTTACTAGCTGTATTGGCAGTTTGTTCTGATGGGTCATAAATGGGTGCCACTTCAACTAGGTCACAGCCAACTACATTCACATTGGCACGAGCAATTTCATGAATAGAGGCTAAAAGCTCCTTAGAAGTAATGCCTCCAGCATCCACAGTACCTGTACCCGGCGCATGTGCAGGATCAAGGACATCGATGTCAATTGTCACATAGACAGGACGACCAGCTAATTGTGGCAAAACTTCCTTCAAAGGTGCTAACACTTCAAATTTAGAAATATGCATCCCTACTTCTTTAGCCCATTGAAACTCTTCTTTCATACCAGAACGAATCCCAAATGAATAGACGTTTGTTGGACCAATGAGATTAGCCGCCTTCTTGATTGGTGTGCTATGAGAAAGTGGTTCGCCTTCGTAATCGTCTCGTAAATCTGTATGTGCATCCATATGGATAATCGCTAAGTCAGGGTATTTCTTATACATCGCCTTTATGACTGGCCAGCTAACTAAATGCTCCCCACCCATACCAATAGGGAATTTATTATCTGCAAGTAGTCCGTCAATGTATTCCTCTATCATATCGATACTTTTTTGAGGGTTTCCAAATGGTAATGGAATATCTCCTGCATCGAAAAATTTCACTTCTTCTAGTTCCCGATCTAAATAAGGGCTATACTCTTCAAGGCCGATGGACACTTCTCTTATTCTTGTTGGGCCGAATCTTGAACCAGGACGATAGCTGACTGTCCAGTCCATTGGCATCCCATAAATAACAGCACTGCTGTCTTCATAATGCGGATGACTTTTAATAAACACATTTCCTGAATAAGCTTCATCAAAACGCATAGAGAGTCCTCCTTATTCCACTAAATCTTGAACAAATTTTGGTAGTACAAATGCAGCCTGATGTAGTTCTTTTGTATAATATTTCGTCTCAATTTCGTGGAAACGCTCTTCTTCCACTTTTAGTGGATCGTGCTTTTTCGAACCGATAGTGAATGCCCATAATCCACTAGGATAAGTAGGGATATTCGCCACATACAGACGTGTAATTGGGAAAATTTCTTTTACATCCTTTTGAACATTGCGGATTAAGTCTGCTTTAAACCACGGATTATCTGACTGCGCTACGAATAAACCATCTTCCTTCAATGCTTTAGCAATACCTGCATAAAAACCTTTAGTAAATAAGTTAACTGCCGGGCCCACTGGTTCTGTTGAATCGACCATAATAACGTCATATTCGTTTTCACTTTCAGCAATATGCATGAAGCCATCGCCCACTTTTACTTCTACACGCGGGTCTTCAAGCTTTCCTGCAATTTCTGGCAAGTATTTTTTCGAGAATTCAATAACCTTCCCATCAATATCTACAAGTGTCGCTTTTTTCACGCTAGGGTGCTTTAACACTTCACGAATAACGCCTCCGTCTCCACCACCGACAACGAGGATATTCTCAGGGTTTGGGTGAGTAAATAAAGGCACATGAGCGACCATTTCATGATAAACAAACTCATCCTTCACAGAAGTCATGACCATATCATCAAGAAGAAGCATATTGCCCCACTCTTCTGTTTCTACCATGTCTAGCTTTTGAAAATCTGTCTGTTCCGTATGTAAAGTTCGATTCACCTTCATCGTGATACCGAAGTTCTCTGTTTGTTTTTCAGTAAACCAAATGCTCATTATTCTTCAATCCTTTCTATTAAAAAAGTGCCTCATTTAACCTTATCGTTCCCGAAAAGCAAAATGACAAACATGAGAAAAGTATAGAGGATTCTAGCAAAATTGCAAGTGAAAATTTTGTTAAAAAGCAGATACCCGTTAAAAAGAAGAGTGGGCTAATAGAATCTTCGCACTCATTCATTATGAAATCGGACCCGTCTTTGACTTTTTGGCTATATGATTGAACCGATTTAGATGTTTGATGACCTGACTTTCTCTTTTATGTTCATGGCTTTGACTTTACTATTCATGTTTGACCCATTCCGGGGGTTTCATGCAGACTTTATAGATTCGTGTAATCACAAATATGCATGTTTAAAATACCCTATAGTTTTCAATACTATATGTAAACGAAGCACATTAAAATGGGGGTGGTATATGTGGAAATCATGACAAATCAGCGCTTTAGAAATGCAGGTAAATATTTGCGAGCACTCGTCATTTGTAGCTTAATAGGTTCAGCGTTAGTGGTCTGCCTGCTCATCGGTATTTTCATTTATGCCAAAATTTTAGGTCCACCACCACTTGCCGTACCACAATCCACTTTATATATGGCAAGTGACGAATCTATTATTGGTGAAAGTCACACAGGGGAGAAAAGGTATTGGGCAGATATTACTGATATTTCCCCAGATTTAATTCATGCGACGATCGCGATTGAGGACCAGAGTTTCTATGAACATCATGGCTTTGATTATAAAAGAATTGCTGGCGCCTTGCTGGCAGACCTAAAAGCAATGGCAAAGGTACAAGGTGCGAGTACAATTAGTCAGCAATACGCTAAAAACCTTTTTCTCGATCAAGATAAAACGTGGACAAGGAAAATAAAAGAAGCGTTTTATACCCTAAGAATAGAAATGAGTTACACAAAAGAGCAAATACTAGAAGGCTATTTAAATACAATCTATTACGGTAACAGGGCTTACGGTGCACAAGCAGCTAGTCAGTTTTATTTTGGAAAAGATGCAGCTGATTTAACTTTAGCCGAATCCGCTATGCTCGCAGGTATTCCAAAAGGACCAAGTGCCTACTCACCTCTTGCCTCATTTGAGAAAGCGAAACAAA
This sequence comes from Cytobacillus kochii, assembly GCF_044790165.1. NCBI lineage: Bacteria > Bacillati > Bacillota > Bacilli > Caryophanales > Bacillaceae > Cytobacillus > Cytobacillus kochii. The sequence continues at coordinate 4,336,085 of NZ_CP085254.1, forward strand.
GGCAAAAGTTAATCTTAACTTCTATGGTAGGGAATCAATATATTACGAAAAAGGAAATGGCAAATGCTTTTAATGAAGAGCTTACTTTCGTTGGTGAGCATCAATATTACGTGAACACTATTGCCCCCTACTTTCAGGATGCAGTCAAAGCTGTACTAAAATCTCAATTAGACCTTGATGAAAGAATGATTGAACTTGGTGGATTACGAGTTTACACAACACTAGATCGCCAAAAACAAGAGACAGCAGAGAAAACAATTGAAGAAGTGATGACAGAAGATACTTCAATGCAAGTCGGGCTCGTATCAATGAATCCTAAAAATGGACATGTAGAAGCCATGGTTGGAGGTACAGATTATGAAGAGAGCTCATTTAATAGAGCTTTACAAGCGATTAGACAGCCTGGATCTACGATGAAGCCCCTTTTATATTACGCGGCCATTAAACAAGGATTTACACCAGCATCAACAGTAATGAGCAAACCTACTACTTTTCGGTTTGACGATGGACAATCAACATATGCACCTCATAATTATAATAATAAATATGCAGATGGAGATATAACGATGGCGCAGGCACTAGCGCTCTCGGATAATATATATGCTGTGAAAACCCACCTTTTTTTAGGTGAAGAAACGCTCGTTAAGACCGCTAAAGATTTTGGTATTCAGTCTAAGATGGCCAAAGTCCCTTCACTCGCCCTGGGTACATCCGGATTAAGAGTAACAGAGCTTGCCAATGCATACAGCATGTTGGCTAATGGTGGGAAGCGTACTGACCCTGTTTTTATAACAAGAGTTGAGGATTATAAAGGCGATGTCCTTTACGAGGCTAAGGGATCAAATGAGCAAGTATTAGATAAGGATACAGCCTTTGTCGTGACAGAGATGATGACGGGCATTTTTGATCAGACATTAAATGGTTATGCTAGTGTGACTGGATCTACTATTAGCAATCAACTCACAAGACCATACGCAGCAAAATCTGGTTCGACGGAGACTGATAGCTGGATGGCTGGATTCTCTCCCCAGCTCGTTACTGCTGTATGGACAGGTTATGATGATAATCAAACGATCGACCTTGTGAAGGAAAAGGCGTTTGCAAAGGAGATTTGGGGGAATTATATGGAAGATGCCCACCAGGGACTTCCAATTCGCCAGTTCACACCAACAAAGAATACAGTAGGCGTTTATGTTGAACCTTCCACTGGCAAACTAGCAACAGAAAATTGCCCTGCCAAACGTCTTACCTACTTTATTAAGGGAACCGAACCAACTGAATACTGTTCGCTTCACCTGCCTGAATACCATGCAGAGGAAAAACAAATAGAGAAAGAGCCAACCCCTAAGGAGAAAAAGCCTTGGTACAAGAAGATATTACCATGGACTTCATAATTCGCACACAAACATGACAATAGTAGAAATAATGAAAAACCTCGACAGTAGCTGCCGAGGTTTTTCGTGTCCTAGTTCTATACAGTGCTTCGCACTAATATTAAGTTTACTTTTTTTATCCACTTGAAGCAATACTTTGTAAATTCCTTCAATAAACTGTCACAAATACGCCACAATTATGGCTGAATTTGTCTCTTATGCTTGCAAATCTGTTTTTAGTTGTTCTGATGATCTCTCCCACATACCTGCATCATAATCTTGTAGGAATTTTGCTAATACTTCTTTAGAAGAAACATCCATATGATCCACGATTACTTGACCTTTAATTGATTTATCCATTCGATTCACATGTTCAGGAAGTGACTTATACCCTCTTCTAATTGATCGATCAACTGTAAACTCACAAGCTGTTACACCCGCATAATACGTACCTTCTTCCCCACGTTCTACCGTTACCCAGATTAACCAGTACGGCTTTCCATTAGGGACTTCTTCTTTTGTTTTTAAAAACTTAATGCCTTTTTCTTGTGGGCTGCGGGCATGCATTGCCCCAACCTCGATTGAAGCCTCTTTTTCATTGACATCTATAATAACCGGCGAGACATTATCTAAACTAAAAGCACCGGCCCCGAATCCACCATGCCCCTCGGTTGGGTCACTTTTAATAATATTAAACTCCATTTTTTTCTTATTCTCTGCCATTTGAAACTCCTCCTTCATCTATGATCTCACAAATAATGTATAAAAGAATGCGCTTAGGTTTTCCATAATCGCTGGAAGTAATGTATTCAGGATAGGGCTAATCGTATATTGACTGAGCGGTGTAATCACAAGGATGAGAAAAATAAGACCTCCATAATTCTCAATTGACGTCATCTTCGCTCGCCAATCATTTGGTACTAAATCTGCAATCACCCGATAGCCATCTAAAGGCGGCAAAGGGATTAAATTAAATATGAAAAGAAGCATATTTAGACCAATAAAAATATTGAGAAACGCGAGCAACGACTCCGGCACTGTATAACCATTTCCAATTAACCAATACCATAAACCTAAAGCAAATGTAGCCAAAACAAAATTACTCAATGGACCAGCTAAAGAAACACATACACCAGCAAGCCTCGGATTTTTAAAAAAGAAGCGGTTAACAGGGACTGGTCTCGCCCACCCAAAACCCGCTATAAAAATTAAGAGTGTCCCAATTGGATCTAAATGACTAATGGGATTCAACGTCAATCTGCCTTGATTTTTTGCCGTTGGATCACCAAATTTATAGGCGACCCAAGCATGTGCAAGCTCATGAAGAGTGAAGGCAATAATTAACGTGATAGCTACATAGGGAATATCCCTAAGTGGATAGGCTAAGAATTGTTCCACACTTTAATCCCCTTTTTTAACTCATGAATGAGTGTTTTATACCTTTTCATTAACCATATGTAAACCTTATCTTTGTCATACATATTAAAGTATAACGCATCATTCCTGCAATAAGGAAATCATGCGCTACTATAAATTTGCTTGTCTAAATGAAGAAAATATGGAAAACTTAAAATAATCGTTGTTCAGAAACAGCGCGAATTCATTTAGGAGGAAGAACTTATGCCATACGTAACTGTTAAAATGCTTGAAGGACGTACAGAAGATCAAAAGAAAGCACTCGTAGAAAAAGTCACAGTAGCCGTGAGCGAAACAACAGGTGCTCCAAATGAAAAAATCACTGTATTTATAGAAGAAATGAGCAAGAACCATTATGCTGTTGGTGGCAAGCGTCTGAGCGACCAATAAAATACAAGATTGAAATATATCGGCACTGACAATGTTAGTTATTCGTTGGTGCCGGTTATTTTTTTTGTGTTCCTGGTGAATTCCTTCATGTACGATTCTCTATTGTTCTTGTACACTATTATTGATTTTGCCTAGGTTCTTCATATCAGAATTTCCTCTCGGATCCTTTTTTTCACTCATTTTCGGCCGAATCCAATCAAATTTTCGCTCCGCCTTCCGGATCCCATTAGATTTAAGAGAACTACGCCATTCTGAGGGAAATACAACGTTTTCTTTTCAGACATGAAGAAACTTTCCAGGGTGAGGATAAGCCGGAACAAATTAAATTTTATGCGCGTAAGTAAGAGCGTAAAAATACAGCATGAAATATGTGTATTTTTACGGTTTAGTTGTGCTCTCAGTACCTTTTCTCTTTCTGAGTGACTCACAAACTTCTTTTGCGAAGCGCTCATTCTCTTTTCTCACCTTGAGTGACTCGCAAACCTCATTTGCGAAGCACTCATTCTCTTTTCTCACCTTGAGTGACTCGCAAACCTCATTTGCGAAGCGCTCAGTTCCTTTTCTCTTTCTGAGTGATTCACAAACCTCAGCTGCAAAGCGCTCATTCTCTTTTCTCACCTTGAGTGACTCGCAAACCTCATTTGCGAAGCGCTCAGTTCCTTTTCTCTTTCTGAGTGATTCACAAACCTCAGCTGCGAAGCGCTCATTCTCTTTTCTCACCTTGAGTGACTCACAAACCTCATTTGCGAAGCACTCAGTTCCTTTTCTCTTTCTGAGTGACTCACAAACTCTAATCCATCAAAACAGAAGCACTCAATTCTTATTAACGATTAAGTCACGCAATATCATTTCCACACGAGCATAAATATAAACAACCTCAATATGAAAAAGACCGCTCCTATGATAGGATAGCGGCTTTTGTATTTAAGGCATCGATATAGTGATAAGCTTGGTTAATCTCTTCTTCTGTATATCGTTGTTTGCTTTTGAGCGTGAAGATCTTTTCCTTTACTTCTTCTTTAGGCAGTTCCTCGAAGTATAAGACAGTGGATACTAGCTCTAGAAATCTTGCTGATTGTTCATTCATATCAACGAGACAGTCTTTTAAATGAGGCATATTTACTTCATTTAATTCTAGAAATTCTGTTCCCGATTCGGTTAGTGTATAACGATATTGATAGTATCCACCTTTTTTTTCTTTAATTTCATTCAAGAATCCCATATTGCATAGTTCTTCAATACGAAGAGTGAGTTCTTCTGAATAAGGTCCATAAAAGTGAAAGGCAAATTTCTCATGAAAAGGATAATTGATTTTTTTTGCAATGTAAATCATTTTTTGTAGCTTTTTACGGCCGACAATTTCATCCGAGGCAGCAATGGCATGAATGATTTTTGCATGGTCTTTCAGCACATTGATTCATCTCCTAATTATTTATTACGTTCGATTCGAACTTTTTTATTCTAAGTCTAGTAATTTTCGTATTTGTTTCTTAATCTCTTTATGTGGCCCTTCATCATGAAGGAGATTGGCAGGATAGTATAATTTATGATCGGTCCTTCTTTTACCTGAGATAGCATCAACAATCGATGATTCCCGAGATAATTCCCTTACCTCTCCATTTTTCGATAATAAATGAATCGGTAAACGCTCCTCTTCTTCACCCGGTCGATAAAAATCATAAGGTAAATCAGAGGAAGAATCGACAACTAAGTAATATTCAGGGTCAATTCCCGCTTTTAAAAATAATATAGACAGCTCTGACAGTTTCTTATATTCCTTGGCTGGGTCAAATTCAACATACTTAAAGAGATGACGGTCTAAGAAACGTTGCGCTAAATCACTTAAAATCTCATCTTCTTCCCACTGCCACATTTGGAAATAGTATAGAGAAATTGATTCATCCAGATGAATGTAATCATCCACCGTTATTTCGCCTTTAAATAAAGAATAAAAATGAGCAGGGGCTTGTTTGAACTGATAAGATGCTTCATATAGAGCCTTTGCCCTATGGAGAATTTTTGTTAAGATTACCTCTGCACTTCTCGTTACAGGGTGAAAATACACTTGCCAATACATTTGGTATCGACTCATTATGTAATCCTCAACAGCATGCATGCCACTTTGTTTAATCACAACCTGGTCTTCCCTTGGCCTCATCACTCGTAAAATACGTTCCATATCAAAATGACCATAACTCACGCCTGTAAAATAGGCATCTCTTTGTAAGTAATCCATCCGGTCGGCATCAATTTGACTAGAGATTAAACTGATAACTAATTTGTTTTTAGACGTTTTCGCAATTATTTCTTCTACTTTTTTTGGAAAATCATCACTTACTCTTCTTAACACATTGTTGACTTCTGTGTTACTGAGAATAATTTTCTTTGTAAAATTTTCATGATCTAAGCCAAATACCTTTTCAAAAGAATGCGAGAACGGCCCATGACCTAAATCATGTAACAATGCTGCACAAAGGGTTAATAAACGATCGTCATCATTCCACTCTGGACGTCCTTTGAAGACATCATCGACAATTCGCCTAACAATTTCATAGACACCAAGCGAATGATTAAACCGGCTATGTTCCGCTCCGTGAAAGGTAAGAAAGGTTGTTCCTAACTGTTTAATCCTTCTTAGACGTTGGAATTCTTTAGTACCAATCAAATCCCAGATAAGACGATCTTTCACGTGAATATAACGGTGAACAGGATCTTTAAATACCTTTTCTTCAGTTAATTTTTCTGTCGCATATGACATCATGACACCTCCTTTTTTTATATAGACATAACCAATATATTAACTTCTTTTTTTACATTCAAACATTTGACTGCTCTTCATCTGTTTTTTTCTTCCCCTATTATATCTTTCTCTTTCTTTTGTTTCACCCCCCGAATGTAATAGACCAACCTCTCCTGCACATACGAACCCCTGTCCTAGTTGTTTTTTGGCGAAATGAGAATTTTTTTCGACATTTTTAACATGATTTACCATACGTATCTATTAGAAATCATCTTCTACTATCCTTTCAAACATAGAATGTATAAAACCTTTTATTCTTGACAATCCTATTGCTAAAGCTTAACTATTATAAAAATTTAGGGAGTTGAGATCATGAAAGTACGTCAAGATGCATGGTCAGAGGAAAATGATTTATTATTAGCAGAAACGGTTTTAAGGCATGTACGTGAAGGTAGTACGCAATTAAATGCATTTGAAGAAGTTGGAGATAAGTTGAATCGCACATCAGCTGCTTGCGGGTTTCGCTGGAATGCAGTTGTACGGCACCAATATGAAAAAGCCCTTCAACTAGCAAAAAAACAACGAAAGCAACGACAAAGAATGCTTGGCAAAGAGCAAGGTGGAAAGAAAAAACTATTATATTCACCACCAGTTCCTACATTAGATGACGTAGAAACAGCGATGGAGCCGATGAATGATTTGCTATTTGAAGAACCTGAAGTCACAACAACTAATGCGACTCCTACTGAAGAAGTGGAAACACCTGTATTCAAAACGGAGGAAACTTCATCATCTAATATGACGATGGCAAGTGTCATTCAATACCTTGAATCATTAAGTCACTCAAGTATTAAACTGGATATCTTAAAAAATGAGAATGAAAGACTTAAGCGCGAGAATGCTTCTTTAAAGGCTAGAAACCAAGAATTAGCGGCAAGAGTAAGCAAGCTAGAGCAGAATAGTGTCACTATCCAAGAAGATTACGAGACATTAATGAATATTATGAACCGTGCTCGAAAATTAGCGATTTTAGATGATGAGGAAAGAACCGCCACTAAATTCAAAATGGATCGTAATGGCAATTTAGAAAAACTAGCAGAATAAATGATTAGACTGTGGTTTACCACAATCACTTATAAAAATAACTGAGTAAAAGGCTGAATCAGCTTACTCAGTTATTTTCTTTCTATTTTGCGTGACTTACTAGATTAAGATTTATTCGTACATTTGATAAGTTCTTCACCAGTGGTAAAACAAGCAAAAGAGCACCTGTTTCATTCTAAAATCTGCAAATTATTCGGGAGCTGTCTGGACTCATATTATTTCTTGTTCATGATTTTTTCGTTTCTATCGACTACACGGTCGAAATAGTTTTCAAACATTGGTGCTTCAGTAACGGTTAACTGACCTGAATGAAGCGTGCCACTATATTTCTTTAATGTTTGTAGGAAGCGGAGCATCACATCTTCTATGGTGAATTCCGTTTGGAGTAGTTCAGCTAGCGAAGCCATCACTGTTGGATCAATGTCAGGATAAGTAAACTTAGTCTTCTCATCCTCTTTACTAATACGGTAAAATTCTTGAATGAGTTGCGCTCGTTCACTGCCACTGCCATTTACACAAAGGTAGATTTGCACAGCGACACCCTTTCTCAATCTGCGTTGTGAAATGCCTGCAAATTTCTGGTCACCAATGCTTAGATCATAACTCCCTGGACAGTAGGACTTGGTGATCTCTTTCGCTTCAATTTCTACGGGAAAATCAGCGAACATTTCTTTCACTAAAAACCACATCGCATCATATCCACGGTTAATATCAATACCTTTTTCCGTTTCCTGCAGCACTAAAGTAATATTCAAGACACCTTCATCGAGAACAACCGCAAGCCCACCTGAATTCCGCACAATACAGTCATAACCTTGTTGCTGTAAAAATTGAACCCCTGCGTTAATAAAAGGCAGTTTTGTATCTTGAATACCAAGTACGATTGTGCGGTCATGCACCCAGCTTCTCGCAGTAGCAGGAGAGAGTCCCGCTCCAACCGAAGCGCATAAAGTATCATCCATACCGAAAGAGTGAAGTGCACTGACAAATCGCCCTGATTGCGACTGATCAATTATACGCCATTCTTTTTGTTCTAATAAATTTAAAGCCTCTTCCATTCCTTCTGCTCCTTTACCATTTAAGAACTATTCGACTAAAGCTTGACTAGCCGTAATAATCGCAAGCTTATAGACATCTTCCTCATTACAACCGCGGGAAAGATCATTAACCGGTTGATTCAAACCTTGTAAAATCGGACCTACCGCTTCAAATCCGCCTAATCTTTGCGCTAACTTATAGCCAATATTCCCTGCTTCAAGGCTTGGGAATACAAAGACATTAGCTTGGCCATTGATTGGTGAACCCGGCGCTTTTTTCTCTGCGACAGAAGGTACGAACGCTGCGTCAAACTGAAGTTCTCCATCAATGACAAGCTCTGGATTTTTTTCTTTGGCCATAGTTACTGCCTCAATGACCTTATCAGTTTCTGGAGAATTTGCAGATCCTTTTGTCGAAAAGCTCAACATAGCCACACGAGGATCAATATCCATCATTTTTGCTGTTTTGGCACTCTCTACAGCGATTTCTGCTAATCCTTCTGCATCAGGGGAAATATTGATCGCACAGTCAGCAAAGACATATTGTTCTTCCCCACGAACCATAATAAATACACCAGAGGTCCTTTTCACCCCTGCTTTTGTTTTAATGATTTGTAATGCCGGTCGGACAGTGTCTGCTGTTGAATGTGCCGCGCCACTTACCAAGCCGTCCGCTTTGTTTGCATAAACAAGCATCGTTCCAAAATAGTTTCCATCCAAAAGAATTTCCTTTGCTGCTTCCGCTGTTACTTTCCCTTTTCTCCTGTCGACGAATACAGGAAGCAATTCATCCATATACTCACTATTTTTCGGGTCAATGATTGTACAATTTTCTAAAGAAACCCCTAATTTAGTGGCCTGATTAGTAATTCCCTCTTCATCTCCAAGTAAAATAGGTACAAGAATGCCTTCCTCAGCTAAGCGACTGGCAGCTACAAGAATTCTATCGTCTGTGCCTTCAGGAAAAACGATTTTCAAACTCTTCCCGTTTATTTTTGCTTTCATTATTTCAAATAAGTTGCTCATATTAAGCCCCTCCAATTAATCATTTAAAATACAATTATTTCTTCTCTTCTTCCATTACAATAGACCGCTCGTTAAATAGCAATAGAAAAGGCAAATGTCGGTTAATTCTAAAAAATGAATTCTTTTTAATAAAACAGTGCACTGAAGCGCTTCATTCATATCATACTTATAACCTATCCATTAAGCAAAATAACTAATCAACACTAGCTGGTTTTAATCGTGTGGTTTGCTGGCTAAACTATGGTATAGTAAACATGAAGTAAATAGTACATATATGAGGAGCGATGACAATGAACGAAGCAGCAAAAACTCTTGACGGCTGGTATTGTCTCCATGACTTCCGTGCCATCGATTGGACTACATGGAAAATGATTTCTAGCGATGAGCGTGAAGCCGCTATTCACGAATTTCTATCACTGGTTGATAAATGGAACACCACGCAAGCTGCCGAGCAAGGTAGCCATGCACTATATACAATTGTCGGTCAAAAAGCAGACTTTATGATGATGCTTTTACGCCCAACAATGGAAGAATTAAATGAGCTAGAAAATGAATTCAATAAAACAAAATTAGCAGAATATACGATTCCGACTTTCTCTTACGTTTCTGTCGTTGAATTAAGTAACTATATGGCAGGAGATTCTAATGAAGACCCTTATCAGAATCCTCATGTGAGAAGTCGATTATATCCAACACTTCCACAAGCGAAATATGTTTGCTTCTATCCAATGGATAAGCGTAGACAAGGTGAGGACAACTGGTATATGCTCCCAATGGATCAACGTCGTGAATTAATGCGCAGCCATGGTCTCATCGGACGCTCTTATGCTGGCAAAGTTAAACAAATCATCACTGGCTCAGTCGGATTTGACGATTATGAGTGGGGCGTCACTTTATTTGCCGATGATGTGCTACAATTCAAAAAGCTCGTATACGAAATGCGTTTTGATGAAGTAAGTGCTCGTTACGGAGAGTTCGGTGCCTTCTATGTAGGTAACATTTTACCAGAAAATGATTTAAGTAAGTTTTTACATGTTAATTAATCGATATCGTTCCCGTCAATTTATTGGCGGGAGTTTTTTTGTCATAAAAGAAAAGGCTTATACATAGTTATAAATAGTGAGTTTATGAATAAGCCTCTATCTAGCAACATGGCAAACTTTTTAAGAGGTGATTGTATGGGCGTGATAGCCTACACAGAAGCAGATGTAAAGCTACTAGCAAGACTTTTGCGTGCAGAAGCAGAAGGTGAAGGAAATCTTGGTATGTTAATGGTTGGCAATGTCGGCGTCAATCGCGTCCTTGGTAATTGCTTGGATTTTAAAGACATTACATCCATTAGGCAAATGGTTTTTCAAAATCCTGGTGGGTTTGAAGCAACGCAGAAAGGCTATTTTTATCAAGCGGCACGATCGAATGAATTGAACTTAGCAAGAAGAGCTTTAAAAGGCGAAAGGCAACACCCTGCTAGTAATGCTTTATGGTTTTTTAGACCAGGTGGCGATTGTCCAGCACAATGGTATAACCAATGGAATTCAGGTAGGTTCAAATCACACTGTTTCTACATCCCTACCGAATCAGATTGCCCATCTGTTTATTAATTTATTTGGAGGGAAGTGCAATGACTCAACAAGGTTATCCTTATTATGGTGGGAATCCCCAACAACAACAACAGCAATACAACAACCAATATCAGCAGCAGCCTCAACAGAATTTCAACACTCAACCACCTTCAGTAAACATACCAACACAAGGGATGCCAACAAACGTTCAAGGTCAATCAACAGGTCAACTGCCAATGGAACAATCCTTTATTGAAAATATTCTCAGATTAAATCGCGGCAAGCTTGCATCCATCTATACAACATTTGAAAATAATTCACAATGGAATGCCAAAGTGTTTAAAGGAATCATTGAAGCAGCTGGACGTGATCATGTCATTATTAGTGATCCCGAAACAGGTGAGCGCTACTTAATCCCAATGATTTATTTAGATTATGTTGTTTTCCCTGAGGAGATTGAATACTATTATCCAGCGCAATTAACACAATACAACCCAAGGTAAGCAGAAAAGCGGAAGCGGCTCGCTCTGGAGCGACAAGCATAAGACGAAGATGGCTTTGAGGTTGTTCTTTACCTCATAGACAGCTTTGACTTATGACCTCGAGCTCCATGACGCTGGAGCTAGACATGATGAAAAGCGGAAGCGGCTCGCTCTGGAGCGACAAGCATAAGACGAAGATGGCTTTGAGGTTGCCCTTTACCTCATAGACAGCTTTGACTTATGACCTCGAGCTCCATGACGCTGGAGCTAGACATGATAACTCATTGAAAAATTTTATACTTTCTGTTGAAAAAGGGCTGAACATCATAAATGTTCAGCCCTTCATTATATTATAAGTGTTTTACAGCAAATACAAGAATAAGTACCCAACCGACAAGGAATGCTACACCACCAATAGGTGTAATGGCGCCTAATATGGATATTTTCGTTAATGCTAAGATATATAAACTTCCAGAGAAAAATAAGATACCAAATGCCATTAACCAGCCAGACCAAGTTAATAAGGAAGAGTCTGGCATTTTCGATAATAATAAAGCAACAATAAAAATTCCAATAGCATGGAACATTTGATATTGTACAGCCGTTTGCCAATTATCCATATACTTGCCTACTACTTTACCTTCTAAAGCATGGGCTCCAAATGCACCAAATGCAACAGCTAGAAAGGCAAAAATCGCCCCAATAATGATGAAAAGCTTCATTTATTTTCAGCCTCTTTCTTTTAAGTATGTATTTAGTATAACAGGTAAAGTAAAGCTACTCCTTAAAAGTCAAAAATCGACTCACCGTTTGCCTCATCACCCATTTTCATTGGTTTTTCATTCAGGCTTACCTGTTGAGGACCGGGGATATTCGTCTGAGGAGTTACCATCGGTTGTTGCTGCGTTTGCGCAGTCCGTACTACTCCCGTTGATTGATCAAGAATCACTTCACACAACGTTTTAATAGCATGGACTCTTTCTCTTACTGCCGATTCATTTAACCCTTTCGCCTCAATAATCTCAGCTTCCATTTTACTTAGCATTTTCTCGATTGAAATACTCATGTATTCACCTACTTCATCTACCATCTTTTTCTTCCTATAGTGTATCAGTTCTTCTTTTCAAAACGCAAACACGATTGCCCTGACGCAGTATGAACCTCCATCGATGGCCATTTTTTTGTTTTAAAACCAAATGCCTTGCAGCCTCTGGGAAATCTTTGATCCCATGTAACATAGAAATACTTACATTTGACACAGCTTACCTTTTTCTCCGGCATTTCGACAGCACCCCTCTCGTTTCACGTGAAACATGACGAAAAGTCTTATATATTGTCTATTTTCCAATCTATCGGTTTCTCTCCCCATTCTAACAATTTTTGATTAATTTTTGAGAATGGCTTGCTACCAAAGAAGCCTCTATGAGCAGATAACGGACTCGGATGGGGCGCGAGGATAGTGGCATGTTTTTCTGTATTAATTAACTTTAACTTCGCTTGCGCGGGCTTCCCCCACAACACAAAAATAATAGGCTTCTCTCTATGATTTAAAGTAGTAATAATATGATTCGTAAACTCTTCCCACCCTTGTCCACGATGAGCATTGGCCTCTCCTTCTCTTACTGTTAATACCGTATTTAATAATAATACCCCCTGCTTCGCCCAAGAAATGAGGCAACCATGGTTAGGTATGGGACAACCAATATCTGTTGCTAATTCTTTATATATATTTCGTAGAGACGGAGGTATTTTCACACCAGGTTGTACCGAAAAGCTTAAGCCATGCGCCTGATTGGCACCATGATATGGGTCTTGACCAAGGATAACCACTTTTGTCTCTTCAAAGCTTGTATATTCCAATGCATTAAAGATATTTCCCTTTACAGGATAAATCGTATGATTCCGATATTCCTGTTCTAAAAAGCTCATCAACTTTTGGAAGTAAGGCTTTTCTTTCTCCGGAGAAAGTCTTTTCTGCCAATCCGAATTCATCTCTTTCTCTCCTTCATTAGTTTTTATACTATTTTCATTGATTATTAGATATACTATAGAGAATACAATTAACTGCTCGGAAATGAAAGCACGAAAGCGGAAAGGATGAGGTGATAGATAAAATGAAGGTTGCCTTAATACACGCAACAACGACTGCTTTAAAGCCTATAGAAGAAGCGTTTAGAAAAGTGGCGCCTGAGGTTGAATTATTACATTTCATGGATACTCACTTACTGACGATGATTGAAGAAAGCGGCTCATTGACACCAGAAATTGCTCGGCGCTTTTCAAAATCTGTCTCTTTAGCAGCGGAAGCTCGCCCTGATTGTATTCAACTAACTTGTTCGGCATTCAATCCTTTAACAGCTATCCTTCAACCACTTTGTCGAGTGAAAATGTTCCGTTCAGACGAAGCGATGCTAGATGAGGCTTTAGAATATAATCGAATCGGTTTAATTTCTACCGTCAGAGAAACACCCGAAGCGCTAATTAATTACCTACAAGCACGTCAGCCGAACTGTGCCATTGAATCTGTTGTTGATCCTGGCATCATCCATCTACTTTTTGAAGGAAAAAAAGAAGAACATGACGAAAGAGTCAGGAGAATGGTGGCGGAAATGGATGGGAAGGTAGATGTCATCGCCCTCTCGCAATACAGCATGGCACATGTAGCTAACCAAGTGACACCCAACACCCCTATTCTTGTTGCACCGGAAGCAACTGCGAAACGGTGTTTTCAATATATACTGCAAAAATGATTTAAGAAACAAGCATAATCACTGCTTGTTTCTTTTATTCACTAAATTGCTCTACTGTTCATTTTTATTAAGAAATGTTTGTATCGATACGGATTCAAATGAAGCCACCTATTCACAAGGAATGATAAATTCATATAGTAGTTGCTCACTATTTAGTAGCTTCACACATTAAACATTTCTAGCTTGTCCTGGTTCATTCAATGACTGCTGCTTTGTGTTTCGTAAAATAATCGCCAAAGCAACAAGGAATAAACAAGCAGACACTTGAAAGATAAAAGTTACTGATACCACACTTTTTAATATGCCTACTAATGTTATACTCATTACCATAGACCCGCTAAACAGAGGCACTAAAATACCGTTGACCCTTCCTATAAGATGATCATTTGTATTTTTTAATACCATTGTATGAATGCCTATTTGAATAACCGGAAGAAATACCCCATATAAAAATTGTCCTAATAGTGTTAGCGTAAGTACTGTTGAATAGCCAATTATACTTATAGATATCGCGGTCATTGCCACTCCTATTGCTAAAAACTTCATCGGTTGTATCTTACTAGATAAAGTAAATGATATTACTCCACCAATCACCATTCCTAAGCCATTTATCATTAGAAGCCACTGTAAATACTCTGTTCCTAATGACAATTTTTCCATGACAATAAAAATGTTCATTGGTTGAATGAGCCCTACTGCTAGTCCTGCAAATAAGAAACATGCCCCCAGCGCTTTTAATTGATTATTTTTAAGGACGTATTTTATTCCACCCCTCATATCATCCAAAATATTGGCTATATGTATGGACGACTCCCTTTCAATATTTTTACTCTCTGTAATGAAAACCAACGAAAGAGCAGATAATAGAAAGGCACTTCCAGTGATTAAAATGGAAGGGAGAAGGCCTAAGTTTTCATAAACAATGGTACCAATGACCGGCCCCATTATCATAAAAACAGCAGATAAGGTTTGATAAAGAGACATCGCAGGCTGTAATAGTTTGTCTGGGAGATTTTGCTTAAATAACTTCATACCCGCTGGTTGTGAAAGCTGGGAAAGCACTGCAGAAATTAAAGTAATAAAAAAGACAACTTTCCAAGTACTAAAAAGTAGCGCAGCAAAAATAGCAAAAATTGATATTGCCGTAAGAATATCACACCATACCATCGTCTTCTTTGGTCGCCAACGGTCTGCAAATGTTCCTCCTAGGAAAGAAAACAAAAAAATGGGGGCATACTCCGCAAGCATTATAAAAGAAATGGCTATAGCGTTTCCATTCGTTTGTTCAGTAACAAATAGTAATATCGAAAAGTTCCTTATCCAAATACCCATTTGAAGAAATAAGGCAGAGAAAAGGATACAATAAATAAAGCGGTTTTTAAAAATTGAACTCACCTTTCATTCTCCTTTTTGAATACTTTCACCTAAATATTAAATCATAACCATTAAAAAACAGATCTTATCCTCGTCCAAAATACCCACAGAATTGAGAAAAAGAAAGCTTAGTGAAAACACCACTAAGCCTCAATGTTTACTTCTTCTTTTTGAGCTCTTTTCTTTTTAAACTTCTTTTTCATCTTCATTAAAGCTTCATAAACAACTGGAACGACAATCAAAGTGAGTATTGTTGACGTTGTAAGACCACCAATGACTGTTATCCCTAATCCCCTCGAAATTAGGCCACTTCCATCCGTCTCACCAGTAAACACAAGTGGAACTAATGCCCCTACAGTTGCAAAAGCAGTCATTAATATCGGTCTCAAACGTGTTGTACCCGCTTCTAATATTGCCTCCCTTAAATCAATACCTTCTTTTTCATTCTGAATAATTCTCGCCACTAAAACGATCGCATTTGTTACAACTATTCCGATTAACATTAAGGCACCGATCATTACTGAAATACTAATTGGTTCTCTAGTTAACAAGAGTCCAACCAAACTCCCAATAATTGCATATGGCAAGGAGAATAGGATAGCAAATGGTGCTAGACCACCTCCAAATGTGACAATTAAAACGAAAAATACAACGAAGATAGCAAGACCTGAAGCAATAATTAATTGATTAAAAGAGTCTTCAATTTGATCTGAAACACCGCCAAATTCGAGGTTGACTCCATTCCCAAATGAAATTCCTTTTAATTCACTTTCTAAATCTTTGATTGTCTTATTGATATCATTGCTTTGAACATTAATCGTTACTTCACCATATTGCTTGCCATTACGATTGTATATAGCTGAGGGAGCTTCTTGCTCAATGAGTTCTGTCACCTCTGATAGTTCTATCTCTTCACCAGACAAAGTGGAGATAGGCAACTTAAGATAATCCTCCTGTTTTTCAATCGTTTTTGCTGTATTCAAGTAAACAGGTAAGTCGTCTCCTTCCTCATTTATAGTGGTGAGTCTCATGTCCACCCCTCCACCTAGTGCTGAATAAACCTGTTCTGGGTGCACGCCATTATTGATTAATTCATCCAGTTTCAGCTGAAAACCAAGCTTATCATGCAACTCAGAGACATTGGTTTTTATGCTCTTTACTTCTTCTCTATTTGATAGTTTATCTTCAATCTGACCTATTGACTGATTAATCTCTTCAAAATTATTACCGTAAACATAAATATTCATTTGACTATTGCCTGAACCAGAATCCTGAAAACTCCATTCTCCCTCGGTTTGCTTCCGAATTTCAGCAGAGATTACTTCCTGCTCTTTTCCAAAGTCTTCAACGCTTCCTTTATATTTAATGAAGAATAGAACTTGTCGGGTATCCGCTGGGTTAAGTGGATTTCCTCCACCTTGTGATGATTGGACGAGCTCTATATGTTCCCTACCAAGCAAATAATCTTCTACAGTCTCTACTTGCTCATTAATTTCTTCTCTTGTATCACCTGTTTCTGGATCATAAGTGATAATAAGTAAGTTATTTTCATCTTCTTGTATGAAGGTGACGCCAATAAATGGAATCAAAAACAAACTACCAATTAAAAGAATATTGATACATGTGAAAGATACGATTTTATGATTAAGACTCCATCTTAGTATCTTTCTATACGTTTCTCCTCTATGTTTCTTATCTCTAGAAGCACGCTTTTCCACTTTTCTACTCATCATAAAATGAGCCATCATTGGCACAATTGTTATAGAAACTAACAGTGAGGCTAAAAGGGCAAATACGATTGTTAATCCAAAAGGATAAAATAGTTCTCCTACTGGACCATCAACAAGCCCTAATGGAAGGAACACTGCAATTGTTACAATCGTAGAGGACATAATTGGTGAAAACATTTCCTTTGTAGCTGCTACAATTAATGCATTTCCACTCAATGGTTCTTTAGATAACTTTATTTTTCTATGAATGTTCTCAATAACAACAATCGAGTCATCAACTACTCTTCCAATGGCAACTGTCATCGCTCCAATTGTCATTAAGTTCAAGCTTATTCCAATCCGATGAAGTAACAATAATGCAATGAGTAATGATAGGGGAATTGAAATAACCGATATAAGGGTAGATTTTATATCTCTCAGAAACAGTAATATAATCAATACTGCAAAGGCGGCTCCTATTAGAGCCTTTTTGAACATCATACTGATGGAATCTTTTATTGGATCGCCACTATTCAATACTGTTTCAAATGTTAAACCGTCATATTGTTTTTCAAACTCATCCATTTTATTGGTTATTGCGTCAATAATTTCAACCGTATTCCCGTTTACTCCTTGTACTACTTGTATACCAATTGACTCTTTCCCATTAAATCTAGAGATGGACGATGAGCTTTGCTCTAACTCAACTTCAGCAATATCACTAAGGGTAGGTGTTGCTTCTGCTGTTTGATCTACTCCTTCTATTACAGATTGCGGATTAATTGGCACACTGATATCCTTTAGTTTTTCTATATCCACTTCGCTTTGAATCGCAACGACCTTTTCTTGATTATCAACCTCTTTCACACCTAATGAAAATTCATTTAATACGCTATTCAAATATTCTGCTACGTCTTGATCACGCAGTTGATATTCTTGTAGTCTTTCCGGTAAAAGATTGATTCTGACCTCTTTCGACTCATTCCCAACGATATTTACTGTAGAGATTCCCTGAATTTCTTCAAAAGCCGGCTGTATTTCATTTTTAACGAGATTGCTTACTTCTGAAAGGTTACTATTCTGATTTAATACGGATACAACTAAAATTGGTAAATCATTAAAGCTAAGTCTCGCAACCTTTGGTGTCTGGGCATCCTCCGGAAGATTCAAATTTTTTATCGTTTCTTCAATTTCCTGTTCTGCTTCCTTAAGATCCTTATCAAATCCATATTCTACTTGGATCGATGACGCGTCTTGCATGGAAGTTGATACCACATTTTTTACTCCATCTAAATTCCGCACACCATTTTCTATCTGATTGGTAATTTTATCTGAAACTTCTTCAGACGATGCACCGGGATAAATAGTTGTAATATCAACGATTGGCTCATTAATATTTGGGAGTTGCTCCATTTTCATTTGAAAGGCAGAAAACATACCAAAGACTATAATAAAGATTGTGACGATCCAAATTGCGAGCTTGTTCTTAATTGAAAAATTAATAATTGACTTCATTCTTCGACTCCTTCTATATTTTACTTATTATCACCTACAAACACCTCTCTATTGTATTCAGTTTGAACAACAAAAAGATTAGAGTATCACGCAAATTTCGCCTGTTATTAAAAAATGCTAAAAACCTCCTAAAAAAGGAGGTTTTTTCATAGGTAAACAGTTGTAATTTCTTCTATAGACACAATTACAGAACCATTAACTGAAGCAATACCCTTCCCTTTCATTAATCCATTCCTTATTCTTGTAACCTCAAAGTACAAATCTAACCTATCCCCTGGATAAGCTGAACCATGTATTTGTGCGCCATTAATCCCGGCTAATATTTCATATTTTTCTGATTTTTCAACGCGAACAAAAGCGCCGATTTGCCCAATTGCTTCAATAATAAGTGTAGAAGGCATACTTTTTTGACTTTCACTAATAAACCATTCATTATAGCTTATATTTTTATAACCCTTTACCCACATCATCGGTTCTCTTTCAACTACTCGATCTACGTATAGGAAAGGATACTTGTGCGGTAAATACGATAAGCTTTCCATAACCTTAAACAGATTCAGATTTTTTTTGTTTCTCAATAAAACTAATAATATTATTGATAGTCATAAAGGAATCAGTATCTAATGTGCTATATTCTAAGCCAAATTCTTTTTTTAATTCATTAATGAACACCAAAACATCCATAGAATCTAAACCATATACTGAATCTGGCCCAAATAAATAGCTATCATCCAATAATTCCTCCGGTTTAATATCCATTTTATAGACCTCAATAAATTTCTCTTTTATTTTTTCTTTCATTTTCCTAACCCCTTTTCTCATTTTTAGTATATTTTAAGCAGATAGAACCCCATAAGAAACCCGCGCCAATAGCTGAAAGAACAATCGTATCATCCTCTTTCACTTTTCCATCTTTCAAGGCTTTATATAAAACTGAATATAATGTCGCTGAACCAGTATTGGCATATTCTTGTACAGTTATGGTCGTTTTTTCGAGTGGGACATTTAAATCATGCATAACTTCTTTTACTATATTAAGATTTGCCTGATGGACTAAGAAATGATCAATATCACCTATTGATAATCCTGCAGATACTATGGCTTCCCTTATAGAAGTTGGAACTACTCTTGTTGCAGTATTCCAGACTTCACGACCATTCATCTTAACAAATTGGCTTGTTCTATAATCTTCATTTTCACCCAGTGGTACTGTCCCGCCTCCAGGGATTTGAACTGCATAATTAAGCTCTGAATCTAAATGGAAGGAAAGAATGCCTCCACCCTCTCTTGTTTTTTGCAACACCATTGCTCCAGCTGCATCACCAAAAAATACACGTGTAGTGCGATCCTTTGGATCACTAATCCTCGAAAGGATTTCACAACCGATCACTAATACATTTTTCACATTGCTATTTTGGAGTAGATGAGTCCCGACATACATAGCATAAATCCCACCTGCACAGCCACTTTGCGTAAGATCAATCGGAATCGCTTTTTCTGCACCTATTTTTTCTTTGATAATCATTGCAGTTGAAGGTAATGCTTGATCAGGTGAAGTAGTGGTGACAATAATGGCATCAATCTCTTCTGCTTGAATATCAGCATCCAGGAGTGCCTCCACCGCTGCACTTGCACAGAGATCAGAAGTCACATACTCCTCTTCTAAGTACCTCCTTTCCTTTATTCCGGTTTTGTCCTGTATCCATTGATCACTTGTATCTAGTTCTTTCACTAGATCTTCATTTTTGACAATTTTGCCTGGTACACGAAATCCTATCCCTTGAATATTAACTGGGATTTCTAACCCTGTTTGATTCAATATTTTTTCAGTGAGTAATGCTTCCATTTACCTTATTCACCTCTCCTTTAGTGGAAAATCCCCATATATATCTTTTAAAGCAGATGCTACATCCTTTACTTGTACAAAGCATTCTAGTACAACTGATTTACCTACTCTATACGCAGCTATAGCTTCTTTAATTGAATCTACTAGTTCATGACAGGATTTTACTTGTAGGTGATGCAGATTTGAATGTACACCTATAAGCGCCGATTCCTCTTCATGAATAAAAACGGAAGATGCCTCATTATTTTTATTTTGATAAGCTAACCATCCATATCCACCATTATTTAAAACAACATATATGATGGGAATTTTATTCTGTACTACAGTTGAAAGATCGCTTTGGAAAAGAGTAAATGCACCGTCTCCTACTATAGCCACAACCATTTTTTCTTTTTGAGCTTGGGCAACCCCTACTGCTGCTGCTGCCCCAAATCCTAAGGGCGTTTGTTCGCTAGGAGTAATAGCATCCTGACCCGCTTTTAGAGCATGATAAGGATAGAAATAACTCCACATGTCTTGCAAACCATTTTCATGAACAAAAACAACCTCTTTTGGTAAATAACTATTTAACACTTTAAGAATGTCAGCAACCCTTAATTGATTATAATGATAAGTTACTGCATCCTTTTCTCTAAAGAGATGATTCTTTAAATTTTCCGTGAATTCAATCCACTGATATGAATCTTCTCTTGGAATACTAGTCTCCATTAATTTACTTAAAATTTCTTCTGCATCCCCCTGGAGATTGAAACTATCATACAAAAGATTGAAACCTTGCTCACTGATATTAATTTGTATCATTTTATTTGCTCTTAGTGAGGGTTCCCAACCGAAAGTAGCTGTTTCTTCGAGTCTACTGCCGACTGATATAAACAAATCTGATTGTGTGATAAGTCCCATCATATGAGCTGGACAATATAATCCTGCTAAACCACAAAAAAGAGGATCCTCTTCAGAAATCGCACCACGTCCTGAGGCTGTTACAAAAATAGGTGCTTTAAGCCATTCCGCAAATGCCTTTAATAGATGTCTATCTCTTCCTCGTTTCGTTCCTCCCCCGTAAATGATGATCGGTTTTGTTGATTCTTTAATCATCCTTCTTGCTTTGTTTATATTTTCTACATCTGCAGAAAGCTTTGAATGAATGGTAGGTATATATGAGGAAACTTCATTTTTCTGCATCTGTTGAAAACCAATGTCCTCTGGTATTTCTATATATACAGGTCCAGGTGATCCTGATGTGGCAAGAAATATTGCTTTCTTCATTACCCAATGAATTGAATCAGCACTCTCCACACGGTGGGCCCACTTTGCTAGAGGAGCCACAACTTCGTATTGATTAGCTTCCTGGAAAGACCTATTAAAGCCATATTTTTCTGTTTTCGTGCTAGTTGCAATGATTAAAACCGGTGCACATTGTGCATCTGCCTCAAGGACACCCGTCATACAATTCATCATTGCTGGTCCTTTTCCAACAACACATACACCTAATTGATTCATGGCTAAACTATAACCAGTTGCCATGAACATCGCATTTCTTTGATCCTTAGTTATTAAAAAATCAATGTTATTCTTTTTTATTTCTATCATTAGCGCAAGATCATCACTAGGCAAACCAAAAACTTGAGTTACTCCATTGCATTTTAGGGCTTGTGTAATTGCATACCACACTGTATTACTAGTCATGCTTCGACTCCCAATAATCATGGAGGATTTTCGAAAGTAAAATAGGCTTAATGATTAATTGACCTTTATAAGAAACATAATTAGCCATCGGTCCATAACCTCCGAACGGGGCATTTCCATTTTCTATATCTAATAAGGTTTTATTTATTGATACCGTATGCCTCTTATGTAATGCATCAATTAAATTTTTATTGCAGTCTCCATACACCGTTGCCCCCATCGCTCTCTCAAGAAAATAACCTGTTTTAAAAACTTCCAAGATTTCCTCCTCAGACTTATACGTAACCACATTAAAGATAGGAGAAAAGAATTCCGCCATTGGCAAATCATCCTCTATTTTGCTTAACAAGATCGTTGGTTCTATTCTTCTTTCACGATAATGAATATTACCCCCTGAGTAGATATAGTTACTAAATTGATTTAAATGTACGGCCACAACGTCTATTGCAGATAGGTAGTGAATAGGGCCATAATCCATTGCTCCGTCCTTATTGCTACCGAATTTGAGTACCTCTAATCTTTGTTTTAACATTGAAACAAATGGATCTTTCAAATGTTCTGGTACATAAATAACATCTGGACCTAAGCAGTCTTGCCCGGAATTATATGTTCGTATAGAAACAAGGTCATTAATGGATTTTTCTACATCCGCTGATTCAGTTAAGATAAATGGATTGACTCCGTGACCAAAGAAAACAAAGAATTGATCTTCTGAAAGTTGGAATTTAATTTCCTCAGCATTTTTATAGGCACCAGTAAAAATGACTAGTTCCGCCTGTAGAGCTGATTCTTTAATGTACTTTCGATGAGACAATTCTAATAATTGAATAGGCAACTGATGTATTTCTTTTAACAAATTGTGTAGCTGTCTAACTTGTTCAATAACAAGCCCTGATCCCCTAAATTCAATTTTTTCTACATAAAGCGAAGGGATTAACAAGTAGAGGACATATGAGTATAACAAAACGTTTGATGGCATAAATACTGACATACTATTCAATGTTGGTGGCCTATTTTCATTAACCTCTGCAATCGCGCGGGTGAGAGCTTGAATAGATATATTTATTTCATCTTTAGCTGTATGATAAGGTGAAACCTCTGTCAATATTTCCATCATACATTCTCTGTTTTTTTCGAGATATTCAATTGTACGCTCAATCGCTTCCTTTCTCTCCAGAACTAAAGATGGGAAAGGATCAACTATGATAGTGCTATGCAATTTGAATCCTCCTCTCTATTTTGATTCCATTGTGATGCAAGTTTTTGTAATCCAACCTGATCAACCTTTCCATTTAACAAGTATGGAAATTCCTTTAACACTAAGATTTTATTAGGCTGATAGAATGGATCTATATGTGTATAAATATTTCGTTTAATTTCAGCTATATTTGCAGGATCTTCCTCTATAAAGATAAGTACATATGAATCTTTCTTTTCGTCCTTAAAGGAAAAGACCTTCCCTCTATATCCCAAAGAATCAAATATTTCTTTTTCAATTGTTGCTGGGTATATGAGATAACCTTTCCTTAGGAACCCCTCCCCTTTTCGTCCAACTACATAAAGATGCTGATCTGGTGTCATATATCCCAAATCACTTGTACGGTACCATCCATCTAGAAAGGCTCTTTCTGTTTCTTTCTTTAAACCAAGGTATCCTTCCATTAATCCTGGGCTTTTTATTAACACTTCACCAATGTTTCCAGCTTGAGCTTCTTTTCCATATTCATCCATTATCATTATTCTTACACCCTCTAAAGCTTTACCGCAGCCTTTCTCGTTACCTGTATTTAAAGCTATATTTCCTGCTTCAGATAGACCATAGCCGTCAAGCAAGGGCCTGCCTACATAACCTTCAAAATCAGCAGCTAATTTAGCCGATAATGGAGAACCTCCAATACACCACAATCTAACACTTGATCTTTTTAAATCATTTCTAACCTCTTGCCTTTTTTCCATTAGCTGTATTAAAACATGATACGTAGAAGGAATAGCATCAACAACCGTTACTTTGTAATCAGAGATAGCCTTTAGAATTTTCCTTACTTTCTTGTAGTCACATAAGACCAAATGACAATCCATCATCCACCAAATGAACACCAAAGATAATCCGTAAAAATGGGAAAAAGGGATAACCGGTAATAATATGTCGTTTCGAAGGTAGCACATGCTTTTCATCGTACTTTCTAAATTGATAAACATGGACTGCCCAGACTTAATTATTGCTTTGGATTGGCCCGTTGAACCTGATGTATATAGTATTAGTGCATCCTTTCTCGATTTCCATTTTTCTATATTTAGTTTAAATTCTATATACGATATTTCATCTGGTGAGGCCAATGGCTTTATACTTATTGTATTCACGATAGGCAAATCACGATCTATTAAGCAAATCTTTGCATTGGTTTCTTCCATAACTCTCTTAATTTTTTGTTCCCCTACCTGACCATCTAGAAGTATAATGGAGCAGTCTAAATGGATTAGCGAAAATAGGGTAACAATAAACTCATAAGAATTTTCTGCGGAAATTACAACTCGATCTCCACTGGAGATACTGTGAAAAGATAAACTTTCGATAGATTGTCTTATATCATGGAAGAGTATTTGTTTTGTATAGGATCCACTCTCTGTAAATATCATTTTATTCCGTCCTTTAATGGGTCACTGCCTGTTTAATTATCGAATCAGGATCAACCTTAATGGTCTTAATTTTATTTTTCAGAAGTTGGTAAAATAAATTTTTAGGACCTACAACATATACCTCTTTGACTCCGAGAGATTCCATCTGTTTAGTTACTAAGTCCCAACGTACAGGGAGGTCATATCCTTCCGACATCATCACTTTTAATTGCTCTGACTGATTAATTAATCTTCCATCTACATCCGAGATGATGGGTAGAGTAGGCGGCTTAAATTGAACATTAGCAAAAACTTCCCTTTCTACATCTAGTCGTAAAGGAGTTAATATCTCACTATGGATGGGGTGTCCCATAGTATGAAGAGAAAAACACTTTGGCTTATTATTCAAGGTTCTTTTTAATAGATCAATTGTAGAAGCGCTACCGCAAAAACACATTACACTCTCCATATTTCCAACCAATTCTAAAAAGTGCCCTTTAGACTTGAAATCCTCAATGATTTTATTGGACTCATTCAATGAAAGATTATAAACAAAGTGAGTTTTGAAATCCCCCAGCCGTTCATACCATTCACCTGATAATTTATTGGATTCTTTTGTTATCCACACAGCTTCTTTATAAGAAATGCTTTTCACGTAAATCGCTGCAACAATTCCACCAAAACTCGGACCAATGACCACTTGAGGAGAAAGGCGATATTCCTCATAGAAATGGTCTAACATTGCCATTGTATTGGCAAGGAAGGCACATTCCATAATTACGTAATCTTTATCTCCTACATTTTTGAAAGCCTCAGTCAATGAAAAACCTAAAACCTCACTCGCCTCTTCAAATCTTCTTTTTGAAAATGGGCTATTTTGCATAAAAGTTTTAATATCTTCGTAGTATGATGGTGCTAAACCGGGAAATACTAGACCTATCATCTTTTAACCTCCAATAGACGAACTACTTCTTGTACATATTTTATTGATCTCCTCCGCCACAAGATATGATTCCACTTCAAAATCAATATCCGTAAATTGTAGTGATTTGGCTACAAAATTCCCAGGGCCTACCACAATCAACTTTTGCACATTATTTTCTGCTAA
The DNA here is from genome assembly GCF_044790165.1 of Cytobacillus kochii. Lineage (NCBI taxonomy): Bacteria > Bacillati > Bacillota > Bacilli > Caryophanales > Bacillaceae > Cytobacillus > Cytobacillus kochii. The sequence continues at coordinate 4,361,819 of NZ_CP085254.1, forward strand.
AAACTTTAGCGATTGATACCATTGAACAGGTTTGGTGTACTGATTAACCAACTCATTCGCTATCTCTTTCCCGGTATATAAGGGCGTGGCAGTTACGTTACTAACCAAAGGTTTAATGGGATTCACCGGCTTGATCATGGGCATGAATTCATTCTCAAATCTCTCTTTGACAGATTGAAGAAGAGAACAATGACCTGGTGGTCCATAAGGAATTGTGATTCCAAGGCCCCCAAGTGGTGATATTTTGCTACTTAGCTCCTCAAGACTTTTGGTATCTCCATTAACAATCATTTGATTGGAAGTTCCGTACATACATGGTTCTAGCGTACAGCCTTTATTACGTAATTCAGCAATATGGTAATCCAGTACCTCGGTATCAATGTTGTAGAAGAAATAAACTCCATTGCCCTTATTACTCTTCTCCTCAGCCTCCATTAAGCACATAGCTTGAATCATTTTAACAGTATCTGTAAAATCTAGACTTCCACTACAATGAATAGCATTTACTTGGCCTAGACTTGGACCTAAATAAAAATCTGGCTGACTAATTTCATTTCTAATCAGCTTATATAAAGCTGAACTGATTGTTACAATGCTCGTTCGGGCAATATCCCCACGATTTGTCATGGCCTCATTTTCTAAAAAAAAACTTTTTGCTAAGTCTATACCGATAATGTCACTTGCTTGTTCAAACTGTTCTCTTACTATAGGGAAACAATCATATAAATTTTTGAAATCGCCCTTTTTAAGTTTCATTAAAGGGGGAAACAATATGGCTGTTCTCAATTTTTCTACCTCCATCCATTCACATTAGTCCTCCATCAACGACTAATGTTTGCCCCGTGATATAACTTGATTTGTCTGAAGCAAGAAATGATACAGCTTCAGCAACTTCTTTTGCAGTCCCTAATCTGCCCATGGCGATTTTCTTTCGAAACTCAGTCATCTGCTTTTCTGGAATTCGATCTACCATTCCAGTTTCTTCAATATATCCTGGAGCAACTGCATTCACCCTGACATTATAAGGGGCATACTCCTTTCCAAGTGAACGTGTTAAACCAATTACTCCCGCTTTACTTGCGCTATATGCACTTAGTCGTTCTATTCCTACCAACCCTGAAAGGGATGATATATTAATAATTGAACCGCTTTGTGCTAACAACATGTGAAAAGAAACGGCATGAATGCAATTAATTGTTCCCATAATGTTGGTGTCCACAATCTCTTTCCACATCTCTACCGGGTTACTTGGAATTAATGCACCACCAAAACTGATTCCCGCGTTATTAACAAGTACATCAATTCGCTTATACGTGGATATTATATTTTGAAAAACATTTTTGACCATTTCAATATCATTGACATCCAGTTTTTCAAAAAACACACGCTCATGACCCGTTTCTTTTTTTATCTCCTCAACTACTTGTTTGATTTCTGATAAAGAAGATCGATATAGCATGATTACAGTTGCACCTAATTCAGTAAAATGCCTTGACATACTTTTTCCTATTCCTTTTGAAGCTCCTGTTATGACTACTACCTTTTCACTCCACATTAACGCCAACACCTTTTACCAAACTTGGAAAGCACTCATCCTTCCATTGATGATTGAGATATTCATATAATTCTTTTCTAGTTTTCTCCTTTTCACTTTTGGGGATCATATCCTCTGGCAGATTCCCCTCATCTTGAGAGTAATATTCCTCCCTCAAAATAGAAGAAACCACAGCATCATGATACTCTCCATCTAAGAAGAAATAGTCACGTAGCACCCCTTCTATTGTGACTTTATTTTTTATTAGAAAACGAATAGTCCTCAAGTTGTATAAACCATTAATGAATTGAACTTTGTGAGCATTTTTAAAATGAAATAAATAATCTAAAATCAATAATGAGGCTTCTGCCCCGTAACCCATATCCCATAAATCGGGATTTCCTATTACACCACCAAGTAAATAACTTCCTTCATACTTCTGAGGCTGCCAGGAAATAAATCCTATCTTTTCATTGTCATGTGTAAGCACTGTGGCATAATTTGTATTCCCTGTTCTAATATCAGCCTTAATGTCCTCCAATGTGGCAAAGTCTTGGGCTCCTCTCGCCAATGCACTTACTTTTGATGGACAAACCCATTTTGAGAACAACTTAAAATCTTCTTCTTCAAGAGCCTGTAGTTTAACAAAATTACCTTTCATAATTTCCTCCTAATTGTATTTATTAAGCTCATCATAAAATAGGAGTGGGTCAAAAGAACCCGTAAATCACGCAAATGTAAGTCGTCTTCTTACATTCTCCTATCTTAGTTCTGTGTTACTAGTTGGGATGTGTATACTGTATAAATAAAGTGGAGGTGAACCTCACTTTTGAACTATTTCCCTCTATTTTTTCCATAAAAAAAAGTCTGACATTTGGTCAGACTCTATGCATATACCGTTTGAACTTTTCTTATACTTATTGATTGATTCTGCAATAGTATGGCCTTCGTCATCTTAACCGCCAGACCCACTCTTGAGTTTACTTTTAATTTTTGCATACTAGATGTAATATAGTATTCAACTGTCCGCTTACTTAAATACAAAGTATCTGCGATTTGTTGATTGGTTTTATCATTTATTAACTCTTCTACGACTTTTAACTCCATTTCAGTTAAAATCGTAGGTATATACTTCAACTCTTCGTCAAGATCAAACGGAATTTTATTAGCCATTAAAGGAAAGATATATTGCTTTAATGCTGTCGAAAAGTAAAAGCCGCCCTTTTCTATCATTTCAATAGCAAAATGTATCTCTTCTGGTTTTTCCTTTGAAACGATTCCTTGGACATTACTTACAACAGAGATTAAATGCTGCTCCCTTTTTCCAATTAATACAATGCTAGGAACTTTATTTTCTAGAAGACTGTCTATATAAATGCTTTTAACTTTATTAATAATTGCCAAGGAGAATCCCTTTAAAAATAGTGGATCTTGTAAAAGATTTTCATTGTTTAAGTAATGAAGCTGATATTTTTCCTTATTCAATAATACGGAATGTATCGAGCCTTTTTTGAACGCCTTCTCTTTCCCCACAATCAAAACTTTTTTAGGCTTCATAACTTTTTCTCCTAGTGATGGCCTGGGATAGGTTTATCTTCGAATATACCTATACCGATGTTATCAGCACCATTACTTTGTACTACTTCAGATTTAATCACTCCATTAAATACGCCTATAGTAAGTAGTAAACCAACAATAAATTTATTTAGGACTTTCATCCTCTTTTTCCCCTCCTTTTGATTATCTAATACCATTATCACCCAAAAATTTGTTAAAATGTATATGTATTTACGCAATATTTAGACATATTTCATTAGGAGGATTGGTCTTTTGGAGAAAACAGGTGAAAAAATTGCCTTTTATCGAAAGAAAAACGGGTTTTCTAGGCAATATTTAGCTGATAATATATGTGATGAATCCACTTTATATCGTATCGAAAAAGGACAGCAACTGCCTAGATTGGATATATTGAAAGAGATCTGCATGAAACTTAATATCCCTATTGAATACATTTTATCAGATAATGATGAAGCAGAACTTATATCCTACGTACAAAAATTTAAGAGGCTTTGCCGTGAGAGTCTCTATCAATTAGATTTTATCACTTTACAATACCACTATGAAGAGGCAAAAAATTTCTCTAATAACAACCCTTTATTAAACAACCGACAATTCCTCAGATTTCTAAGTTGGATTGAGGCAGTTCTTTATCATAAACGAGATCAAAACCCTGAAAAGGCTGAAATACTGCTACGAAAACTCATCCAAAACGGTAAAATTATTAACGAAATAGATATTAATATAACGAATTCTCTTGGATTATTACTCTTGGAACAAAATAAATTAAAAGAGGCTCTTCGTCTTTTTAGCTCATCATACAAAGCTTTAGAAAATAGTCCCTATATTGAGGATAAGTCCCTCTTCCCTAGAGTAGCCTATAATCTGGCCTGTCTTTACTATGAAAATCATAGAGATAGTGAATGCTTTGATATTTGTTATCGCCTAGAGTACTACTTACAATCTAATCACTTATTTTATTGTGCAGGAGAAGTAAGATATCTATTGGGCATTCTACATAAGCGAAAAAACGATTTAGATATCGCCCAACAATACTTCGATGAAGCAGTAAATATATTTTCTTTTGAAAGGAAATATGCTTTCTGTAGCCAATCACTACACTCCCTTGCAGAAATTCACTATTTAAAAGGGGATTCCAGAAATGGTGAGTTACATGTTAACAAAGCATTAAGCATAGCAGATTCAATTAATGATCAAGAAATATCTAACGCCATCAAAAAAGAAATAAAGCATACTAAAAAACAGTATGCTAGTAGGATTTAATAATAGTAGAGTGTAGTATCTCTTTTATGATCTTAATTGTTGAAGTGATATCGTCATCTGTAATATGTCTATGAATAACCGCTCGTATTCTACCATATCCCATCTCAGAAAATATTACATTATTTTTTTCTGCAGCCTCAAGAAATGACTTCCAAGTGAAATTTTCATTATTGATTTTGAACATGATTATATTTGAATGTACATCCTTTGTTTCAACCTCAATCCCATCAATCGCTTCTAATTCTTTCGCAAGTCTTTTCGCTTTCTGATGATCTTCTGTCAGTCTATCTATCATGGTTTGAAGGGCCACCAAGGCGGGAGCTGCTAAAATTCCCGCCTGGCGCATTCCTCCACCCAACATTTTTCTAATTCTTCGTACTTCGTTAATGTGTTGTTTTGTTCCTGATACAATCGAGCCTACAGGTGCCGATAATCCTTTTGATAAACAAAATTGTAAAGAGTCCACATGCTGTGTAATCTCTTTTATATCGACACCCAATGAGAGAGCTGCATTAAAAACACGGGCCCCGTCCATATAGATAGGAATATGATTTTCATCCCCAAAACGCTTTATCTTACTTAAGTAATCTAAGCTTAACGCTTTCCCTCCACACCTGTTATGTGTATTCTCAAGACAAATTAATGCCGGCAGAGCAAATTGAGGATCGTTCTTATCAATTGGAATTGCGTTGGCTAAATCTTCTATAGAGAGACTTCCATCTGACTGTGTACGAATAGGTTCGTACATAATCCCCCCGCAAACGGAAGCTCCTCCAGCTTCAAAAATATAGATATCAGATTCATCGCCAACAAGTGCTTTTGTTCCTCTTGGGCAGTATGCCATGATAGATGCTAAATTCGCCATTGTACCACTTGGCATAAAGCAGGCCGCTTCTTTCCCTGTTAACTTTGCAGCAAATTCTTCAAGATGATTTACTGTTTCATCCTGCCCATAGACATCATCACCTAGCTTTGCTTCTTGTATTGATTGCATCATGGCATCTGTTGGCAACGTAATTGTATCACTTAAATAATTGATCATGTACACACTCCTCAATTCGCATTGATTGTTCAAAACCATCCAATAAACATTTCATTTCACTATAAGTTTGTGAGGCTACCACCATATAACCTATTCGGCCATACGCATTTTCCGCTTTCTTTACATAGTCACCAGGTACTTTAGAATAACGAATCTCTTTTATATCACTATGAGATGTAACATTATGCAATTCTTTTATTTCCCCTGACACACTAGGCACTAAAAATTTGATACCTGCAGTTAAAGACTTTTTTTTCTCAATTATCGGTTCAATTCCTGATGCATTCTTTAATTGTTCTTTAAGCAGATCCACTCCAGTTGCATATTTTATAAGTTCAGGTATCATACCTCCTGCAAGTCTCCCATTAAACTCCACTAAAAATACTTTATTATCTTTTATCTTTATCTCTAGATGAGCAGGTCCTGATTTCCAATGTAAACTTTCAAGAATAAGTAAAACCCCTTTTTCAATTATTCCTTTAAGATTTTCATCTATCCTAGCTGGAAATACATGACCACTTTCTATAAAAAAATCGCCCTTCTTTAATTGTTTTTCTGTCACTCCTATCAGATGATGTTTACCTTTAACGGAAAAAACTTCTACGCTGTATTCTTGCCCTTCTATATACTCTTCGATCAAAGCTCCTTGTTTTTTCATTTGACCTCTGACATTATGAGTAATTCTCATTATCTCTTTTGCATATGCAGATAATGATGGATAGTCCATACATTTACGTACGAAATTGGACCCGCTATCATCAATTGGCTTTACAATGACTGGATAAATAAGTTCACCTTTTAATAATTCTAAGTCTTGCTCTGATTCTACTAATCTAAAATATGGTTGATAGACTTCTGAGCATTCTCTTAATACCTGTCTAACAGCAGACTTATTTCTTACAATTTCGATTGTATCCGGCGAATTCCCAGAAAAATGAAAAAAGCGATTCAAACATGCGACAGTATAAATATAAAATTCACTTGTTGTTGTAATACCTGCAATCTCTTCTATTGCAAAGTGATTCAAAATTGTATGTTTCAAACCTTCTAAATCATTCGTTTCTGCTATAACAACCTCACAATCAATTAATGTCAATTGCTCATAACGGCTAGAATTATTTGTTATGAACACTGGCCTTAACCCTAGTTCCACCGTTTTTTCCAGTGCCAGCATTCCTGTACCAGTCGTATTAGATTCAATAAACAGCAACTTCTTCATTCACTTTCTCCCCTCGATTGATATGGGTATATGACCAATTACACACATCCTTAATATCCTTTTCCTCGACAGGATTCATGTTTAAACAATTGCTGAAGATACCGTGTTTCCTTAAATACTTCTCATCATATATTGAATGAAAATAGCGATCCCCTCTGTCTGGAAAAATGCCAACAATCACATTGTCTTTGTTGACTTGTGTACTTAGCCATCTACTTACAGCATAAACACTCCCCGAGCTATTTCCAGCAAATATCTTCTCATGTCTAGCAAGTTCTAGAGTCCATGAAAAAGCTTCCTGATCATTCAGCCAATGCACACTATCTATTATGGAGTAATCAACATTTTGCGGCTTCAAGCTATTCCCCAATCCTCCTTGCAGTCTGTGGGGCTGATCTTTTTGTTGGAAAATCGCACTTCCTACTGCATCTACTGCAATAACCTTTAATGAGGGATTCTCCTTTTTTAAAGCTTTAGCCGTTCCACATAAGGACCCTCCACTTCCCACTGCCGCTACCAAATAATCAACTCTACCGATATCATTGATTAAGTCATTGGCCAAATCCTCATAAGCAAGGGGGTTATTAGGATTTTCATATTGTCTTGGCCAAAAGGCATTGGGATGGGATTCCATAAAGCGATGAAGGTAATTAAGTCTCGCCCTTTGCCACCCTCCCTCCTCTTCCATTTCTTTTACAATATGAACATGGGCTCCCAAAGCCTTCATTTTTGCCAACGTTAACTGATCAATACGTGGATCCGTAATAATATGCACATCATAGCCGAGATACGTTCCTACTAATGTAACTCCCATAGCCAATGTACCTGAAGAACTTTCTACAATGACGCCTCCAGGTTTTAAAATTCCCGCATTGATTGCTTCATAAATTGCCTTTTTTGCTACTCGATCCTTCATACCAAAAGGATTATTCATCTCTAACTTTGCATAAACCGGTGCGACACTATTTGCTTCAAGCCGTAGCCTGACTGCTGGTGTCCTACCTATCAGATTGATCATACTATCATTCACCAAAGCCACCCCCCGCCTTCTCTTGTAGAGGGTAGGGAGTGAAAGACTTCAGCACTTAGTCCAAAGGATTTAAACTTTTCAATACCCTTTTTCAATTTATCTATATAATTGGGATCCGTATCCGATAGTAAAACTCCAATATAAGTACCACTATGAGCTGTAACTATACCAATCCCTCCTATTTCTTGATTAATTCTTTTCATTTTATCTATTAACAATTTCGGTCTAACCTTTTGATTCATCTCTGTACTTCTTGTCGCTACCTGCCCCAGTAAGTTCACATCGCCTACTACAATAGCACCTTCTGCCTGTTGTAAAAGACGTTCATATTCTACCTTTTCTTTTTGATTAAATGGTTTAATTTGGTGGTTGAACTCAATTGTATCTACTACCCCACCTTCATCAATTGCAAGAACGGTTAATGGTGGACAACTACCAAAGTTGCCTCTGATCTTAACTTCGCGATGGTAATAAGACACAACGCCTTCATACATTATGCCATCGGAGGGCTCAATTCTTCTCATCATCTCTTCTAAAAGATAAATAGGAATCTTAATTGGGTAACAGTCTTCTATTGCCCTTATAGCTGCCACCATATCAGCAGTCGAGCTCGCCAACCCTTTCCCCTCAACAAGCTCACTATCTATTTCCAGTCTTCCTCCTGTAGGTAAGTTAAAATAAGACAAAATATTAATAGCTAATTGTCTAGTTTTTTTCTTATGGGGAGGAAAAACTTCTAACTCTTGAGCAGATGGGGATGAGTTAAAATAGCAAGTCGAAAACCGATTAATCGGAAAAGTGACTAAAAATTCCTGATTATCTGGTAGGATCCCTTGTAGGAATTCTCCAAAGGTACCACATGCTCTACCAACACCGGTAATCACTTCGTTATCACATACCATTTTGGCTTCCTTAATCATTTACATTTTCCTTTCCGGGCACCCATTTATTCAATCTCTGCTTTGCCTCGGTCACCTTTTCTGTTATCCGATTAAAACGACGAATAAACTCTGCGTTTTGCCTTTTCTGACACTCTATGATTTCATTTACTTCTTCAGGATGAACAGAGCCGGCTGTAATTTTTACTAACAAAGCCTTTTCTGGGTCAAATATATCAACTAAAGTAGCTTGATTCATCTGAAGCTGTTTATAGCCATACCGCTCGCAGACTTGTGATAATAATAAAATAGGTAGTTTTTTTGGCGCAATTCCCTCATTGATTGCTAAGGTGATGAATTCACCTGAAATGACTTGGGCCTTACGATAAGGAATGCCTTCTTTAGCTGATAAATAATTGGCTAACGTAAATCCACCAAGGTAATCCTCTTCACATCTTTTTTTCATCTTATTTATGTTGAAATCAATATTCTCAAAAATAAGTAGCAGAAGATCAGCAATGTCATTTGCTGTTTGGAAAAGCCGTGGAAGGTTGCTCGATGATTCCTTTGAAACCTCCACTAGATTACTAAAGGGTGTATTCCGTTGACCCAACATAAAATCCTGATAATAACTAATTAGATGACTTGTTTTTCCTCTAATTCTCTCTAGTATAGGAAGATTTCTTTTTTGTGGCATGGAGGAAGAGATACCTACTAGTTCATCAGGAAAATGAAGGAATTGATATTCACTACTCCCCCAGTTCATCATATCTGTCATGAAACGGCTCATATTCACACCAAAGAATGCCAGACTCTCTCCTATTTCTAAGATCCAATCCCGTGATGCCACACATACTAAAGCATGTCCACCAAATGAATCGAAACCTAGATCATTTGCCATCATTTCCAAATCCCATGGATACTCCTGACCTGACATTGCCCCAGAGCCTAATGGACAACTTTCATTTATAGACTCCAAACAAAGAACCATTTTCTCTAATGTCTTCTGTATATGACGGCTTATGGCAGTCAGATAGAATCCTACACTCATCACCTGCGCCGTTTGAAAGTGTGTATAGCCTGGCATAATCGTCCTTTTGTACTTAGAAGCCAGTGCCCATAACTCTATCAAGAGCTTTTGAAATTTTTGAATGAGACTGATCCATGAATCCCTTGCATACATTAACTGTCCGCATGCCTGTAAATCATTTCTGCTTCTGTCTAAATGCCAATTTAATACTGGCTTACCCAAGTTCTCATCAATTGCCTTTTCAATAGAAAAGGCAATATCATTCATATTAGAATAGGCGCTTTTAATAATATTTTCTTTTTGTACAGATTCTACGCTTTCTAAGAGTTTTACAGCATCTGTTGTATTAATTAAATTCATTTCTTCATAAGATTTTATGAGCACTTTTTCAATAGAAAGATAATGTTCTAGATAGTTTTCTGACTCAAACAATAGCTGCGGATATAATATAAGCTTATTCATGATTTCATGCGGGGGACTCTTGACTCTTCCTGTCATTCTCAATTTGCTTCATCTCCTTTAACGATAATAATTGATCCATCATTGTTCCTATTACTACAGAATGTGGAGATTCCAGTAAATTATTATGATTACCATCAACTGGTATGACCGTTACCTTGCCTAACGTCCTATTCCGCCAAATGTTTTCATCTACAAGTGCATGAGGCTGAGTCTCATCAATCTTTTGACATTTAAAAAGAATTAAATCTGAAGTAATTTCTTGAACAAACTTATACGACTCACATGCAATGTTATTCTGCCCCATTACTTCAATGATTCTTTTGACATCCTCTTGTTCTGAGCCTTTAGGTAGTACACCTTTTCTAATCGCTCTCTCTAAGACTTCTGCATATTTATCCTTATTTGAAAGTTGACTAAATGCCTCTAAGTCCATCCCTAAACTATGTGCCCATACGATCAATGGATCCCTATTAGTTACTGACTGCAAGTTATGAAAAGGGTGAGCATCAAAAAGTATCACTGATGACACATGATAGTTTCGCTCTTCTAATATTCTTGCCATTTCTACCGCAATTGTCCCACCCATGGACCAACCAGCTATTCTGTACGGACCTTCTGTTTGAATTTTTAATACTTCCTCCACATATTTAACTGCCATTTCTTGTATAGTACTTAATGGTTGCTGATTATCTCCATATCCAATGGATTCTATTCCATATATAGTAAGATTTATAGACATATCTTTCACGAGAGGCATATAACAGAGTGCCCCCCCACCTCCAGGATGAATCAAAAATAATGGGGGGTGAGTTGTATCTGATTGCTTTAAAACAACTACATTATTATCAACTTTCACTTTGTTGCCATCTTCAATAAATTCACTCAATTGTTCAATCGTTCTATACTTAAATAAATCAGAAATCGTCATACTGATATTAAACTCTTTTCGAACGGCAGCAACTACTTCAATGGCTTTTATACTGTAACCACCGAGATCAAAGAAATCCTCTTTAACCCCCAATTCTTTAATACCTAATACCTCTTGCCAAATGTGACAAAGTTTGATTTCCACATGGCTCTTTGGCATTAACTTCACTTTGCTCACAAGGTCATTTCGCTCAAAAGGCAATTCGTTGACGAGAAGTTTACCATTTGAGGAGAGGGGAATTTCATCCACCCAAACAAAGGATGCTGGTACCATATAATGCGGAAGCACTTGTTGCAGTCTCCGTTTTATGTTTGCAGCTATTATTTGACTATCTTTATTTTTAACAAGAAAAGCATAGATTTGATTTTCTCCATTATTTATATGTGTAACGACTGCAGCATCTGTTATCTCAGGGTAATCTAGAATTGTACTTTTTATCTCGTTTAATTCTATTCGAAAACCTCTAATCTTTACTTGGGAATCCTTCCTTGATATAAACAAAAACTCATTGTTTGCCAGTTGCTTCACAATGTCCCCTGTTTTGTAAAACATTTGATTTTTTCCACTTACATCTAAAGTAATAAATGTGTTTTTTGTTAACTCTTCATTGTTAATATACCCCTGTGATACACTTGGACCACCAATAAACAATTCTCCTTCAACGCCTTTAGGAACGAGTTGAAGATTCTCATCTAATACTATTAGTTGGTAACCTCCAAAGTTTTTCCCTATTGGCATCGTTACGTTAGGGTATGTTTTACTACATATATGATAACTTGCCGCAACAGTCGCTTCTGTTGGCCCATATAAGTTGACTAGTGTTGCATCGATATTAATCGACCCATAGAATTTTTCTACTATTCTCCTATTGAGTGCTTCACCTCCTGTGAAAACCAGTCGAAGCGAGTCATTATTATTAAATAGAGATTGATCATTCAATTTATCTATTAAACTATGAAACAGCTGTGCTCTCGTGACTCTTTCTTGATACATTAAATTCGCTAAATAAGCGATATCAAATTGATTCTCTTGTTTCGTGAGAACCAATGTACCTCCTCCTATCAGCGAACCAAATATTTCGGTTATTGACGCATCAAAAGTAAAATTTATGTTTTGTAAGACCCTTTCACTTTCTTGATAAGGAAACACTTCTAAGTAATCATCAATATGATTGAGCAATGATGCATGTGTAACTTTAACTCCTTTTGGTTTGCCGGATGAACCCGATGTATATATTACATATGCTAGCATCTCATCTGGAGGCAATTCCTTTAAACACAGGAGTGGTTTATCCAGCTCTGATTGCATTGCCTCTTTTATGTTTATAATCTGATAAGGGAACCCATGTTGATTCACTACTTTATCAGTCAACAAAAGCGGGGCATTTGCATCACTAAGCATATAATTCATCCTGTTTACAGGAAGCGCTGGATCAATTGGTAAATACGCACACCCACTTTTGATAATTCCCAATATTGCCGCTATTTGATCTAAAGTCCGACTCATCGAAAGACCTATTATGCTCCCTTGTTTACTACCGTTTCTTCTTATTATGGCTGCAATCTGATTACTCTTTCTCTCCAATTCTGCAAAAGTATAACTGCCTGAATCTGTTTTGACAGCGCAGGCATTTGGCTTATAAAGAGAGTGATAGGCAATCCTATCATGGATATAAGATGGCGGCCTTCCCTTCATATTAAAGCTTGTTAATTCGGCAATTTCATGTTTACTCATAAAGCTCAATTTAGATATTGGCTTATTAGGATCCGCCATAATATCTTGAACTAATTGAATATAATGATTAATGAACCTTTCCATTGATTGCTTGCTTAAAATATCAGGGTTGTACTCAATTTCTGCATATGCTTGATTTCCTTCAGCATTTATATACAGGACCTTATCAAACTTTGATGTACCTGTATTAATTTTTTCATACTCGACCTTTAAACATTGTTCACCTTCTGTTCCTTGCTCATGGTAAGTAAATAGAACCTGAAATATCGGATGATAAGAGTTTTCCCTTTTGGGGTTAACCTCTTGGACAATTCTCTCAAATGGAACCGTACTGTTTTCGTATACATTTAGAAAAGATTTGATTGTCTTTTTCAATACGGATGAAAATTTACTATAGGGTTTTAAAGACATACGGATAGGAAGTGTATTAACAATAAATCCAATCATATCTTCGGTAAATGCTGCTTTTCTATTAGATATTGGACTACCTATGACAATATCTTTTTGACCGGTATATCTATAAAGTAAAATAAAATAGGCTGCCATAAAAAAGGCGTTCATTGTGGATCCACTCTTTTGAGTATACTCCCTTACCTTTCCTACCAACACGTTAGGAAAAGATAGCCTAATATTGTTGCCGCTGTAGGTTTGTTCTCTTGGTCTTGGGAAATCAGCTTGTAATTGTAAAAAGGGAGAAGCATCTTTCAAGTATTCCTTCCAGAAGCCAATACTCTGTTCTAGTTTCCCATCAAGAAGTGACTCACTTTCCCAATTAGCAAAATCCGCATAGTGATATTCAGGATCGCTAATTTGAAGCTCATCCCCTTTTTCTAAGTGGGTATATATATTTAAAAGTTCTTTTTTGAATATATCTAAGGACCACGCATCATAAATAATATGGTGTACATTAAAAAGAAAGTAATGAAAATGCTCATCGATTTTAATTAATTCAAAATTAATGAGAGGACCCTTTTCGATATCAAATGCTTTTTTTGCAAAGCTCTGTATATACTCTTCTAACTTTACTTCTTCTTCAATTTCTTGCTTATTTTTCATTATCAATTTAAAAGTTGGAGAAGAGACAGAAACTTTTTGTACTGGCTCTCCATCCACTTCAAGAAATGTCGTTCGAAATATTTCATGCCTTTCAATCATTTTCATAATTGAAAGTTCTAGTATGTTTTCATTTAATCTACCACTAAGCTTAAAGATAAAAGGAATATTATAAGTTGGACTCTTTTGAAATAACTTTTCAAAATACCATATTCTCTTTTGTCCAAAAGAAGCCGGGAGAAGATACACATTTTCTTCTAATGACTCGTCCATTTTTTCACTCCTTTCCACTATAAGTAACTGTTCTTTTTATTCGCTCAACTTTTCTCACAGCTACGGTCTTATTATCACTTTGACCTGCTTTTAGAGAAAGATAGGCCGTTAAGCTTCGTATCGTAGGGTATTTAAAAATATCAATTAAGGATAAATCCTTGCCGATTTCATCTTTTACAGCGGCAATCATACGTACAATTAGCAAAGAATAGCCACCCAATTCAAAGAAATTGTCATCGGGACGTATCACTTTTCCTGGTAGAAGATGATCCCATATTCTTTTCATATCCTTTTCCATTTTTGTTTGAAAAGAATAAGAGCCCGTGTGTTCCTGTTGACTAGACCAAGCCATTAACTTCAATACATCTACTTTTCCATTTTTCGTAACAGGAATTTCTGGTATGGATATAAATTTGTTAGGTATCATCGACAATGTCAGTACTTCTCTCAGCCGAATCCGTAGTTCATTCGGATTAAACATTTCCTTGTTTACTACGACAAAAGCAATTAAGTGAACATCGTCATCTGTATTTACATCTATTACTGCACAATCAGTAATTTGAGTTTCATTAACAATAGCCGCTGCTACTTCATTCTTATCTACTCTTACACCTCTTATTTTTATTTGATGATCTTTCCTACCCAAAATCTCAATTAATCCATCTGGACGATATCTCCCCAAATCACCTGTCCTATATAACACATCATCTGAAGAACCTGACCATTTATGTTGTTCAAATATCTTGTCTCGGGAATTAATATAGCCCTTAGACATATAAGGTGTTCTTATTGTAATTTCACCCATTTCACCAACTCCACATTGATCACCACTTTTATTCACAATAAGAAGTTGAGCATCAGAAATAGGGCTACCAATAGGCATTACTGTATTACTTTGTAATGCTGAATCGATGGGACAACTGCTCTTGGCTAAAGTTGTTTCCGTTTGACCGTAAAAATTATTGACCTGGGCACCTGTTACCTCTCTCCACTTCTCTACCAAATAATCAGGTAACGGTTCACCGGCAAAAAATATGTGCCTTAATGAAGGCAATTTTATCTTCAAACCGCTTCTAAACCAGTGCATGGTAATAGACGGGACAGCGTGAAGGAGCGTGATTTTTTTCTCATTGAGCCAATGAAAAATATCTTCCTCCTCATCCTCTACAGGTACACAAACTGTAGATCCACTTGTTAACGGTAAAAATATATCACGTAAGTATACATCAAACGTTGTATGAGTCAGCTGGGCACTTCTATCTTCATTACTGACACTAAAATGGTTTCTTTGCCAATTGAGAAAATGTGAAAGGCTATTATGAGATCCTAATATTCCTTTCGGTTGACCTGTAGTACCTGAAGTAAAGAATATATAAGCATTGTCATGATTGATAGGTTTCATACTTCTTGAATTCTCCAACCTATTAACAAACTCATCTACATGGTATGTAGCGAGAGTACTAATTGAAAAAACGCTCTGATGAATGCCTAAATTGTCAGTAAGAATAATTGCCTTAGCTTTCGACTGCTCAATCATTTGAGTAACCCGTTGTGCAGGTAGGTCATTATCAATATTTAAAAACGTTCCGCCTGCCTTTAATACACCTACGATTGTGCCTATCATCGAATAACTTCTTTTGCCTTGAATAGCAATAACATCCCCTGGTTTAATGCCACATCTTCGTAAACCAATGCTCACTTTATTAGAATAATTAGATAATTGCGTATACGAGTAAAATTTATTACCTTCTTCCACGGCGATTTTCTCGGGCGTGTTCTTTGCCCAATATTCAACCTGTTCGGTAACAGAAGGATAGCTTTTTTTGTACAGTGGTTTCTCTGGGTTAGGCAATATTTTTTTTGATTTTCCCGTCATTAAACTCGGTCGTAGGATCGATTGTTCTTTGTTAGCGATAAAAGTATTTAATAGACTCAAGTATTGTTCAAAAAAGTCTTCCATTCGCTCCACTGAAAATAAATGATTTTGATAAGCTATACTGAATTTAAATTGATCTGCTGTCTCTTCAATATATAAAGTCATCAGGAATTTAGACGTTATATCCGCTACTTCTAGTTCAGCTATTTCCTCACCATGAACGCTGAACGTTTTTTGCTCTTCAAACTTCCGATAATTTATTAATATGTCAAATAACGGATTCCGGTCTATATTTCTTTCAGGTTGAACAGCCTCAACAATTTGTTCAAAAGGAATATCTTGATTTTCGAATGCGCCCAAGACAATTGCTTTTGTCTTCATTAAAAACTCGGTAAAACTCAAATGCTCATTGATATCCGCTTTAAGTGGTAGCGTATTTAAATATAACCCTACTGCCTTTTCTAATTCGGTATTACTTCTATTAATAATCGGTGTACCTAGAGTAATTTCCTTTTGCCCACTTAAGCGGGATAAAAGAACATAAAATGCACTCAAGAAAAACATAAATGGGGTTACTTTATTGCTTCTAACAAAAGCCCTAATTTCATTGGCTTTATTCAAATCAATTTTTTTGTGAATCGTATGATTATATCTTGTGTTATTTTCTAAATGATCCATTGGAAGCTGAATAATTGGAATATCTTCATTAAATATCTTTTTCCAATATTCTAGTTGATGTTGGATTTTACTCTGCTTATTAGACAACCAATAAGTATAATCTAAATACTGAATTGGCTCTTCTGCAAAACAATCCTCATTCCCCATATAAACTTGAATAAGCTCATTTTTTAGTACATTTATAGACCAACCGTCACAAATAATATGGTGAAGTATTAGTACGAAGATATCTCGTTCCTCACATCGCAAAACACTTCCTCTAATTAACGGCGGGTCTTCTAGGTTAAATTTCATTTTCATCTCAAGATTAATGCACTCTTGTAAAGTAGCCTCACTTGCCTCTATAACCTTCACACACTGTTCATATCCAGGAATGACCTTCTGAAAAGGAAAACCATCGATTTCTAAAAATTGAGTCCTCAATGATTCATGCCGAATAATAAGTTTGTTTATTGCATCATTTAAACGATTTATATCAAACCTGCCAGTTGATTTTAAGATAAGCGGAAGGTTATAACTCGTATTATCTGTATTTAATTTTTCTAAAAACCAAATTCTTTGCTGTGCATCAGTCAAAGGATGCCAATCTTGTCTATCTGCTACCTTAACAATCGGTGACAATTCTGAAATAGAAGTAGAAGCTTGAATCAAATTGGATAATTGTTTAACTGTAGGATTTTCGAATAATGATCGTACGGTTAAAGAGATTTGAAAGGCTTTGTTTATTTGCGAGATAATCTGTACGCCTAATAAGGAATGGCCGCCTAATTCAAAAAAATGATCATTCAGTCCAACAGAATCAATGCCTAATCTTTCACTCCAAATATCTGCTACTTTCTTCTCTATCTCACTTTCAGGGATTGCGTAATCCTGATTAATCATAAGATGTTCCGCATTGGGTTGAGGAAGAACTTTTCTATCTACTTTTCCATTTGCATTCAGCGGAAAACTCTCTAACTTCATATAATAGGCAGGTATCATATAAGAAGGTAAGTGTTCTGTTAGATGTTCTCTTATATCAACAGCCTGCTTATCTTCACCTACATTTAAAATGTAATAACAACTTAATTGCTGTCCATTTGCAGTGACAATGGCTTCTTTTATAAAATCTAAAGCTGCAATACTACTTTCTATCTCTCCAAGTTCTACTCTCATTCCTCGAATTTTAATTTGATTATCATCTCTTCCGAGGAACATAATCTCGCCATGTTCATTTAAATATCCTCTGTCCCCTGTTCTATACATCTTCTCCCCTTCAAAAAAAGGATCAGCAACAAAGGACTCATTTGTTTTTTTAGGGTCATACAAATAGTCTCTGGCAAGACCAATGCCAGCTATATAAAGATCTCCTGGAACCCCATATGGAAGTGGATTTAATTGATGATCAAGCACGTATACCCGATTATTATCAATAGGGCGTCCAACTGATACAATATCTGTTTCAAATTCGTCATCAGGCGTGCAATCATAACACGTTGAATCAATAGATACCTCTGTTGCTCCCCAGGAATTAAATAATTTACCAGGCATTTTTTCGTAGAATTTTTTGACCAATGAAGCCTTTAATGCCTCACCACTAGATACAACAACCCTTAAATTAGATAATTTCTCTTTCTGCAAAGGTGTGATTTCCTCAATAACCATCTTGAGCATACTTGGCACAAATTGTAGCAGAGCCACCTTGTATCGTATTGCATATTCGATAATACTTGTCGGTTCACGATGTGCACCTGGAGGAATGAATGCGACTGCTCCTCCTATCATCAATGGCCAGAAAAACTCTACTGCTGAATCATCGAAAGTTAAAGTTGTCTTCTGCAAGGCTACTTCATTTTCTTGTAGTTTATGTTTATTTTGCATCCAACACATACGATTAACCCAACCCCTATGTGTACTACTCACTCCTTTAGGGGTGCCAGTGGATCCCGAAGTATAATATACAGATACCAAATGATCTGGAGATATTTTCACCGTTGGCTTTTCACTCTTGTAGGTACTGAAAGAATCTATTAATTCATATTCTATAAATGTAGTATTTGTAGCTGCTAATCCCTTTTCATCTGTGATACAAACAATTGATTTAGCACTTTTCAATAAACTATACACACGTTGTACAGGTGCTTCCTTATCGATTGGCAAATAGGCGCCTCCTGCCTTTAAAATACCAAGCATAGCAACCACAAGCCCCAAGGACCTATCCATCCTTAACCCTACCGGTTGATCAGGTTTCACACCTCTTTCTATCAGAACATGTGCTAATTGATTGGCGCGCTTATCTAGTTCTTCATAAGTTAAAATCTCATTTTCAAAGATTGCTGCAGTAGCAGAAGGCGTTTTTTTGACCTGTTCTTCAAAAAGCTCATGTAGGCAACAGTTAGGAAAATCCACCTTCGTATTATTTAAATCTACTATTAACTCCCTTTTACTCTCTTCCTTGATGATAGAAATATCTTTAATTTTGATTTGCGTGTTTTCCATCACCGATTGAAGGATTTGAAGAAAGATATTGTTATATTGCTTCATAATCTTTTCACTAAATAAATCACTTCTATATTCCCACTTGCCTAGATATTCTGCCCCTTCTTTTTTAATAAATAATGTTAAATCGAATTTCGATAAACCATTAAAAACAGATTTAATGGGGCTGAGGTTTAAATCTTCAACTGTAACATCTGTATTTGGCATTTCTTCAAAAGCAAACATATATTGAAAGAAAGGACTTCCAAACAACTTCCTATTAGGCCTAACCTCTTCAACAACCTTTTCAAAAGGAACATCATCATTTGAAAACACATTCATCGCTTTATTTTTTATCTGCTTTAAGAATTGTTCAAAGCTGTTATCATTATCTATTTCATTTCGTATCACAACCGTATTAACAAATAAGCCAATAATGTCTTCAAAATTTGCTTGCTTTCTTCCGGCCACAGGGGACCCTACAGAAATATCATGTTCACCTGAAAGTCTATGTAGAAATATAATATAAATAGCCAAAAATACAGTGTACACCGTTACATCCTTATGCTTGCAATAGTTTTTTAGCTCCTTTATTATTCCTTCTGGTAATGAAAAGGTAATTTCTTCTCCTTGCATTGAATTGGATTGCTTTTGCTTACCAGCTGATAAGTTTACTATCGGTTGCTCTTTTTCTAGTTCCTTTTTCCAAAAGGCAAGTTGCTCATCCATATATGGCTGATTCCAATGGGCAGATTGCATTGAAATATAATCTTGGTATGTTACCTTCGTTTTTTCTTTCAATTCTTTTTCTTGCATAAATGATTGATAATGTCTAAAGAGCGCTTGAATAAAAACATGATCAGACCAACCATCTGAAATGATATGATGAAAATTAAAATAAAAAATATGCGTATTTTTTGCTAATTTATAAAGCTTGAATCGAAAAACCCTTTCTTTTTGTATATAGAAAGGAATTTTTGCATCGATCTTCATAAAATTAACTGCCTGTTCTCTTGCCAATTCTAATGGGTAGTCTGACAGATCAACTTCCGATACAGTTATACCTTCAATGACATCTTTATATTGGTAAGGTTCTCCATCCTTGTCACCAAACCGGTAGGAAAAAATATCATTTTCTATACATGTTTGATGAAGACTCGCCTTTAAACCAACAGTATCCAAGAGTCCATTGATTTCTATATAATGAGGTAAATTATATAAAGGACTGTCACCTTCCAATTTATTTAAAAACCATAAACGTTTTTGTGCATCTGATAGGCAAGATGGTTCGCCGTTCTGTATTTCTTTGCATGCCAACTCCTCATTTTTACCATCCTGATACTTTTCATTTATGAGAATAGATAATTGTCTTATCGTCTTTGCTTCAAAAACATCTTTTAAAGTAAGGAAAAGGTTAAATGTTCCATTAATTCTTCCTACTAACCTTGCTACGAAAAGAGAGTTACCACCTAATTTGATAAAAGGCGTATCCATATCAACAACCTCTAAGCTTAGAAGTTGTTTCCAAATCGCAGCCACCTTTTCCTCTGTTATATTGGCAGGGACACTTTCTATATTGCTTCTATAAGGCGTTGGTAGCTTCTTCCTATCCACTTTTCCATTTAATGATAATGGGATAGATTCCACTTCTATAAATACGGAAGGAATCATATGTTCAGGCAACTTAGTATTAAGATCATCTCTCAATTCAGACTCCTCGAGCACAAAACCTTTACTAAATTGCACATATGCTACTATACTCATTTCTCCAGATTGGTCCCACGGTGTTGCTATGCACCTTTTTATTTCTTTTCTTTTTTCTAGAGAAGCTTCAATTTCTCCGAGTTCAACTCGAAAACCACGAACCTTTACTTGAAAATCTTTTCTCCCTATATATTCTATTGCTCCGTCTGACCTTTCCTTACACCAGTCCCCTGTTTTATATAAACGGCCCCTCTCTTTATTTGGATGATGTATAAAGGAATGTCTAGTTAATTCCTCTCGATTGTAGTAACCTCTTGCAAGGCCAATCCCTCCGATATATAATTCCCCAGTCTCTCCAGGAACAACTGGTGCGAGGTTTTCGTCTAAAATATATAGTTGAGTATTACTTATCGGATAACCAATAGGTACAACTCTTTCACTTTCATCACCTGTACACTTCCAAAATGAAACATCTATTGCTGCTTCTGTTGGACCATAGTAGTTATATAAATTGGTGTTTTCATATTTAGAAAAAAAATCTAATTCAATTTTCTTTGTTAGGGCTTCACCACTGCAAATCACCCTTTTCAATGATGTTTTCTGTTTAGCTGGAATTACTTCAAGAAAGACAGATAACATGGACGGGACGAAATGTATGGTTGTTACGTTCTGTTCTTTAATTACATTCAACAAGTAAGTGGGATCTTTATGTCCTCCTGGCTTAGCCAATACGATAGCAGCACCGGTCATTAATGGCAAAAAGATTTCCCATACTGAAACATCAAAACTGTACGGGGTTTTCTGGAGTACTCTATCGGCAGTTCCTAAGACATGTTCATTCTGCATCCACTGTAAGCGGTTGTTTAATGCTTGATGTGTATTTGCCACTCCTTTAGGTTTCCCTGTTGAGCCCGAAGTGTAAATAATATACATTAAACGATTGTTATCTCCTTGTACCAAAGGGGATTCTCCAGAGTGAACTCTCCATTTCTCCTCATCTACTAGAATTTTTTTATCTATTAATTTATTCATTGCTATAAATAAGTTTTCTTTTTCTTTTGAGGTAATTAAAAATGGCGAATGAATATCCTCCACCATATATGACAGCCTATCTGATGGATAATCTGAATCTAACGGCACATAAGCGCCTCCTGCTTTTAAAATACCTAAAAGCGTGATTACCATATTAAAGGAACGATCTAAACATACAAGTACAGGTTCTTCAGGCTGAAGACCTTCACTGAGTAGATAATTTGCCAACTGATTTGCTTTTTGATTTAAATCAGCATATGACATAGCTTTGTTTTCAAAAATAATTGCAGGAAGGTTAGGTGTTTGAATCGCTTGCAGTTCAATTAATTCATGTATACATTTATCACTATTCGGAAAATTTATTTCAATTGATGATGAACCCTTCTTCGTTATATCCATAATCCACCCTCCCTTTACACATTCCATTCTTTCACTACTAAACTTGCGTTATGACCACCAAACCCAAATGAGTTACTCAAAGCCACTTTTACCTGTTTCGCTACTGCCTCATGTGGGACAAAGTTAAGATTTAATTCAGGATCAATATGATCACAATTGATTGTAGGATGTATAAGATTTTCCCTTATAGAGCAGATACTTGCTACTAGTTCAACCGCTCCTGCTCCCCCTAGTAAATGGCCTGTCATTGATTTTGTTGCACTTATGGGAATATGTGTTGCTGCTTCACCCCACAGTTTTTTAATGGCCATTGTTTCATAATAATCATTGTATTTTGTACTCGTACCATGAGCATTGATATAATCAATTTCAGAGAGTTCTACGCCAGCATCCTCAATAGCTTTCTTCATTGACATCATCATTCCCTCAGCACTTGGGTCAGGAGCAGTCTGATGATAGGCATCTGAAGTAGAGCCATATCCAGCGACTTCAGCTAGAATAGTAGCCCCTCTATTTCTTGCAAAATCTTCAGACTCAAGAATAAGAACTCCCCCACCACTTCCTAGTACAAACCCATCCCTATCTTTATCAAATGGTCTACTTGCACCTTGTGGGTCATCATTTCTAGTGGATAGTGCTTTAATATTAGAAAATCCCGCAAGATCTAATGGGGTCAAATCTCCTTCTGCTCCGCCAACAATCATTACATCTGCTTCACCCCACTGGATTGCTCTTAAACCTTCACCTACACAATTTGTACCCGTGGCACAGGCAGTAACAAATGCGCCACTCTTCCCTTTAGCGCCAGTTAATAAAGTGATTTCACTTGAGGCTGCATCTACTACCATAGATGAAACAAGATAGGGGCTGACCCTTTTAGCCCCTCGCTCAATCAGCCTTTTATCATTTTCTAATACAGTATTAAGCCCGCCAGAACCCGAACCAACGATTACACCTATCCGATAGGGGTCAATATTTTGTAAGGGCAAACGTGATTGTTTAAGTGCCTCTTTTGTCGCAATTAATGCATATTGAGTATATGCATCCATACGTTTTATTTCCTTACTATTAAAATAGTCTTCGGCTTGGTAATCTTTGATTTGTGCTGCAAACTTAGTTGTAAAAGGCTCCGTATCAAAATTAGAAATGGCCTCTACCCCGCTTTTACCACGAATTAAATTTGCCCAAAATTGCTCTACCCCAATTCCAATAGGGGTGACAACACCCATCCCGGTTACAACTGCTTTTTGTTTCAATGTTTATCCTCCTAATTACTGCAAAAATAGATTTTTAAACTGGTAAAAAAAATCAATAGTCTAGTAGGATAATGACGACTCCTTTTCCAATGCATTTGTCACGATCTCTTTTATTACTGGAATATAAAGATCATCATCAAATTTTGATTCCAAATGTTCTTCTAAGTCATATTTAATTATTTCGTCGCCCTGTTTCACTCTAATCACTGGATGAATATGCACACTTTGTGTAGCATCCCCTGGTACTCTTGGAATACTAAATGTTTCTTCAAATTTCCTAATGTCCCCATATTCCAGCGAAATAAAGAAGGTTAATTCATTAGTGTTCAATGTTGAATCTTTAAATTCATTGATTGTCCGATGACCATTCTCATACCAATGATGCCCATCAAATTTCAATTGGTAGCCCACATATCCAGGCTGAAGCCATAATTCTGGCGATTCATTCAACTCATCTAATATCCTCTTGGATGGATCTTGTACTAATGACTTTTCCATTTTACTGATATTAAATTTTTCAGCTAGATGGTTTGCAAGGATTCGAGAGTTATAACGGAACCCGTGAATAAATCCACTTGTAGAATATCCTCTATAATCCAGACCATGTGTTTGTGCCCCAGCAAAATACAAATTAGATACCTCTGTCGATTCAAATACCCCATTGATCGATGGGAATTTTTTATGCATCAACTGGATGTTAAAATCCTTTATCAGTTGATCTATATTTGACTTAAAGCCTGTTGCTGCAATTACTTCATTGAAAAAAAGTGTTTCAACTTCACCTTCTGCATGAATATATTCAACGGTTACATTAAATCCTGTTGCTACTTTCTCTATACTCTTTATATGGCAATCAAGTAGTGCTGCTTGATGTTTAAGTTGATAGTTTTCTGCAAAAATCGAATTAACCGCTCGGATATTTCCAACATAGTGGGTTTTGTAAGCCATTTTTGCTGAGGAGGGGCTTGCTACCATAATCACATTCGCTTCATTTAATATCTCCTGCGCACATTCAAGTCCACTATTGCCTTTCCCTAAGATAAGAACACGCTTGTCTCTGTATGATTCTTTTGTTTTCATATTTTCATACATAGTTATATGCTCTATTCCCTCTATTTTTGGGATAACAGGTTTTAGACCTGTTGCTACAACAACTGTTCTGCTTGTAAAGGTTCCTTTAGTAGTAACAACCTCAAATAACCCTTGTTCTGTTTTATTCGTTTGAATCCACTGAGTATCATAACTAATAGGAATATGACATTCATCAATAAGATCATTTAACATATCAACAATTGCTTTCCTATTTGGATAAAAATCCTGGCTATAATTTCTCATTAATATATTCTTCTCTTTTGTAATTAAGCTATTCCAATCAAACCTTTCTGCATATCGGCTTTTAAATGGTTTGCCGGTATACAATTTATTATTACTAATCAGTTTTTCGTGAACGGGATATTTTGTGAAGCTATATCCAGCTCTGTTAAAAGCCTCTAGGACGACCATATTAGGTTCAGTCCCATTCTCTCTGCAAACCTCTGAATAAGTAAGTGCCGTTTGTATTCCACCTGGTCCTCCACCAATAATCAATACATCATAGATATGATTGTCCATTTTTACTTCCATATATAAATCTCTCCTTTTATTTTATTGTGATAGTATTTGAAGGTAGCGCCTTCTTGAATTTAAATTTTTCCGAAAAATGATAAGCAGGTAACGCCATCGCAGTCGTGATAATTGCCATCCAAACCATTAAACTAAATAAGTCTTGAGAAATAATGTTATATGTTAAGCCAACATTAAGTACGATTAATTCCATTAATCCTCTGGCATTCATTAGAGAACCTACCCCTGATGACTCCCTCCATCCAAATCCAGCTGCCCTCATAGTAATCAAACAGCTAGCATATTTACTGATAGAAGAAAAAATAAGAATGATCAAAAACATGATGAGCATCGAAATGTTCAATGTAGTAAATTGCGTGTTGATCCCAGAGTACGTAAAGAAAATGGGGACAAGAAAGACCACTACAATGTCTTCTAATTTTGATCGAACCTGCTGTTCAAACACTTTATTCTTAGGCATAATAAGCCCCATCATAAAACCACCAAATACTGAATACACCCCTATATAATCAGTAAATGCTGCTGCACTTAAAACGAGGACAAGTATCAGCGCTAAAAGCCCCTGTTGCATCTTTCCTGTTTCTACTACGCTTACAAATATTCTCTCTAGTAACGGTTTACATACTTTAAATAAAACAATGACAAAGATTATCGTTCCGAGGAATGTCACGCCTCCACCTTTGAGGGAATTTGTCTCTACTAAAGCAATAACTGCAGCTAGCGACAACCAGCCTAAGACATCTATCACACTCGCAGATAAAAGTGTAATTCCACCTATTTTTGTCTTCATCATGTTTTTTTCTTGGAGAATACGTGCCAACATAGGAAAAGCTGTCATGGAAACTGCAATGGCAATAAACAATGCAAAATGGAGGAAATTCCCCCCTTGAAAGAAAGCATCCTTCAAAATAAAAGCCAAAGCGATTCCTGCTACGAAGGGTATTAAAAAACCTGATAGCGATAATTTTGCTGAGTTTCGATAAAACTTTTTATCATACTTTTTAAAATTAACCTCTATACCAACTAGAAACATATAAAGTGCCAGCCCTAAATGACTAAACATGTACAGGATATTTTTAATATCAGCATCAAACAAATTTGCATACAGGCCCGGAAATACTGCTCCAAATAATGTTGGTCCTAATATTACCCCTGCTAACATTTCCCCTAATACACGTGGTTGTCCGACATAAGTGCATAACCTTCCGACACTTCTGGAGGCAATCAATATTAGGATAAAAACTACTAACATTTTTATAAATATATGCATCTCATTTCCCATATCACGGCTCCTTTTCTTGTACTATTTCTCCTAAAGTTTAATAGTCTAAAGGGTTTCAAAAATCCGTATTTTACGCAAAATTAAATTGATTCTATTGCGTTATAGCCATATTTTAGTAAGTTATTAGTATGAGAATGTAAATAAAAAAACGAGAAGGTGGGAAAATGGTTGTTTTTAAAGAGAAGATGCATCACATCATAGACGGGGAATGTGCCATATGGTTAATTGACCTGAGTAAAATATACACGGAACAATACAGTATACTTTCAGCAGTTGAAATCACTAAAGCCAATCAATTTATACATAAGAAGGAAAGACATCGCTATTTAACCTGTAGATATGCACTTAGAAATCTGCTCGGGTATTATTTGCATACTCCTCCTGCTTCAATCCATATCCAATACTCTAAATACGGCAAACCGTACATATCTAACAAGCATAAACATCCTTATACTTTTAATATAAGCCACTCAAATGATTGGGCTTGTATTGCAATTAGTTTAAGCCATTCAGTTGGAATTGATATCGAGGAAATCAAACCTTACCAACCTGATATGAATGACACAGCTGAGCTATTCATGTCCAATACAGAATTGGACCAGTTGAAGAAAATAGAATCAGATGGCGAACGAGCTTTCATCCACTGCTGGACACAAAAGGAATCCATACTAAAACAATTAGGTGTTGGGTTTTATACTGACCCTAAATTAATTCATACCATCATTTCAAAGGATGTTTGTTTAAGAAACTATCCTACTGATTCATTATTTTTAAATACTTACACTCTTTCTAGTTATATATTGTCGCTTTGTACATCACAGCCTGTCTCCCCCTTCTTTTATAAGTATGACTCATTCTTTTAGTGAAATGTATTAACAGGGAGATTGAACTATTTTTATTAAAAATTGGCATTTAGTGTATACTCAGTATATATTAGTGGTATATACTGAGTATACAACATATATACTGAGTATATACGGAATAGGAGGCTTTATATGATTCAAATAGAAGGTATAAAGAAAACTTATCAAATTGGAAAGGAATCATACGAAGTATTAAAGGGCATTGATTTAACAATAAATGAAGGGGAATTTATTGCAATTATGGGACCCTCGGGTTCTGGAAAAAGTACGCTATTGAACCTCCTTGGTGGCCTTGACCAAGCGGATATTGGAAACATCCAAGTTAATCATGCAAAACTTCAAGACATGTCAGAAAAGGAAAGAACACTTTTCCGCAGAAAGAATATTGGATTTGTATTTCAGAATTATCAGCTTCTTCCTAACATGACAGTTGAAGAAAATATTGCTTTTCCTATGCACGCCGATCGTTTGCCAAAAGCGAGTATTCAAACAACTGTTACTAATCTCATCCAATCCACAAAACTGGAAGGCAAAGAAAAAAATTATCCTTCGCAATTAAGTGGTGGTCAACAACAACGTGTTTCCATAGCAAGAGCATTATCAATGGAACCAAAGTTAGTACTCGCAGACGAACCGACTGGCAATCTTGACAGGAAAATGGGAACAGAGATATTAAGACTACTCTCTTCTCTTCACCAAGACCAGAAACTCACGATTATCATGGTTACTCATGATATGTATGCAGCAAGCTTTGCGAATCGTATTATTTTGTTAAAAGACGGAATGATTGAATCGGATATTAAGCAAGCAGAAGGCGGGGATCAAAATGCTATGGCTAGCATCATTACGAAACTTAATTCGTAAAAAATCACGCTCCTTCTTTACTTTATTGGCCATTCTCATTGGCATTACCACGATGTTCGCAGTTATCAGCACTGTCGAAACGGCAAAATATCTTACAACGGAGCAACTAAAGGAGTTCACAGGGAACGCTGATTATACCATAAATTCAACATCCAATACTTTTTCAGAAGAAATATTGGATGAAGTTGAAACAAACTCAGATATTAGTAGCATAACAGGGCTAGTCCATAGACAAACAAAAATTAATTTAGATAGTGCACATCATTCCGCTGAAAGCAATCTGAGATTAACCGGGCTTTCTTCCTTTGATAACGAGTTATTATCATTAGATGTCATTGCTGGTAACCTTGATCAAAAGGGCATTATTATATCAGAGACTACCGCCGATTTGTGGAATCTACGCGCAGGGGAAATATTGAATATCCAACTTCCTAAAGGTAATAAAGATGTATCCATATCAGCAATTGTAGCTGATACAGCTTTGTTGGAAGGTCCAGCAAGCTGGAATGAGGCAAGTAATAAGAATTGGCGAGCTCTTACAACTTTAGATAATATTCAAGAATTGTATCATGCACCAAACCAAATTGGTGAAATAAGAATAAAGTTTAAAGAGAATGTGGAACAATTAAGCAGTATAACAGCAATAAAGGACAGCTTACAAAATGAAGAACTCATATTTCAAAAGGTCGTTTTAGATGAAAGACAAACCAATCAATTAGAAGAGTTGTATTTCATGCTTTATGCCATTGGTGGACTCGCCATGCTTATTGGGGCTTTCATTTTATACAACACCCTTTATGTTAGTGTATCGGAACGAAAGAATGAAATAGCCATCATGAAGACTGTCGGTTATACACCTAACCAAGTCAAAATCCTATTTCTTATGGAAGTCTTATATCTCGTAATTATTGGACTTATTCTTGGCATTCCATCAGGGTTTATGCTAGCAAACTTACTCCAAGATGGGTTATTCGGTTCTTTCCAAACAAACATTGAAGTCAAAATGCAATTCATGTATGCACTTCCCCTTTCCATTTTATTAGGTATTATCATACCTATGCTCGCATCTTTAATTCCGGTTACTTATGCTAGCAAAGTAGATGTGATTAGTAGCTTAAAGTCCATACCTACTGAAAAGGTCAGCGGTCAAAAAAAGCGAACGATCATTGGGTGTATTGTATTATTAGGTGTGTTTATTCCTCATGCCATATCCATCGTTTGTCTTTTAGTAGCTGTTATCCTTTTATATCCTATAATGATGAAGGCTTTGACGATTCTCTTTTCTAAAACCTCATTTTTGGGATACGAAGGAAGTATTGCCGGAAAGAGCACATTGCTTACATTAAATCGTTCTTCAAATATGTCATTAATTCTTGCCATTGCTATTTGTCTTGGCTTACTCGTTTCATCTATCTTTACTTCTTTAGAACAAAACATAAGCCGAGATGTCATCCGTTCCTTTGGTGGTAATATTCAGTTTAGCAGTGAGACATCGATCTCTAATGAAAAACTAGAACAGATAAGTCAGATGGATGGTGTAAAAGATGTTATGGCTTATAGCGAAAGCCAAGCCACTTGGAGCATAGGCGATGAGAATCGCCAATTTACAATGATAGAAGTGAAGAATGATTGGTATAGTAATAATCCTTTATTTTACGCTAATGCATCTGAGCAAAAGCAAATATTGGATGCCCTTGAAGAAAAAGATACCATTTTACTAGGAGAATATGCGTTTCGTGAGTGGGGCGGAAAAATAGGCGATACTATGACTATTTATCAAAACGGAAAAGAAAACAGCTTAAGAGTTGTTGGGAGAGTTAATACAACACAATATGGTGGTTATACTGCGTTTATTTCAGAAGAGAATATCAACCAACTGCATCCCAATGTGTCTCCTTCTAAGGGATTAATACTCTTAGATGAATATACAGATGAAAGCTCTGTAAAAAATGAACTTCTTAACACTTTTCCTTTTGATTTAAGCTCTGTACAGACTTTAAATGAGGAAATATCTAAACAAGAGCGTGCCCTTCCAGGCGTAAAATCACTCTTCAGTGGATTATTAATGATTGCTATCATCATAACGGGAATTGGTATATTAAACACATTAACAATGAATGTAATGGACCGAGTTAGGGAAATTGGCGTGATGAGAGCTATTGCTTTTACAAGATGGCAAATCTATAAAACCATCATAAGTGAAGGGCTTATTATTGGGTTAAACGGTATTTTGATTGGCATATTTCTTGGAATTGCCACAATCTATTTAAACGCCAAAACCTCAGAGGATATACTGATAGAATTTATTGTACCAATAGAGACAATACTTATTTCTATCATTTGTGGCTTAATTGTCAGCATAGCAGCTTCAGTATTACCTTCATATACAGTGAATAAAATAACGATATCAAAATCACTTAAACAAGATTAGATGGGTAGAATTTTTACAACTACCCATTCATATTATTAAAAAGAGGAAAGAGGAATTTATATGTCAGTAAAGCATGCCATATTGACGCTTTTATCCCAGTCTCCTCGCCATCGTTATGATTTAAAAGTCTCTTTCGAATCTATGGTTTATAAACAGTGGGATTTAAACGCTGGACAAATATATACAACGATTGATCGATTAATTAGAGATGAATTTGTACAAGAAGCACAAGAAAAAGAGTCAGAACTGAAAATTTATCGCATTACACCAAAGGGGAAAGCTGAGCTTCAAAAATGGCTATTGCTACCGGTTGAAAGCTCTCTCCTTCAAGATGAGTTTTACTTTAAATTACTTTGTGCAAAACAACTATCATTTAAAAATCTTGGCGAGATGATTAAACAACATAAGGAACTTATCATTAAAAACATCTTTCAATTACAACAGCTAAGAAATAGTCACGTATTTTCTGAAGAAAATGAGGCCATTCATTATTTAATTGATGGTAAGATACTGCATCTTGAAGCTGACATGAAATGGATAGAAATGCTTACAGAAAATTAGGAGGGTTTACTAAATGGATTTTATTTTAGACCATAAATGGGAGTTCTTTATTGCTGCTGAAGTTATTTTCTGGATTTCAATACTATCTTTTCTCATTTTAAGATATTGGTTCAAGTTAAATAAGCTCAGTTTTCTGTTCTTCGGCATTTTTATAGTGAACGACCTATGGATTGCCACAATGGGCTTTATGGATTATATGAGAACTGGTGAATTTACAAGCTACCAGGTTGTTATATTAATTGTGATTGTATACGCATTTACCTATGGGAAATCAGATTTCAGAAAGCTTGATCGATTTATACAGAAAAAAGTAGCAAACTGGAGAGGCGAAACAATTAATATAGAAGATCAAGTAAAAGAGTTGGATGGAAAGGAATTTGCTGCTGTAGAAAGAAAACACTTTTTTATGCATCTTCTCATATTTTTAGGTGTGCATATTCTTTTAGCCCTTTTTCTTGGATTATCAAACCAATTCTCCACGATTAGTTCTATAGGGGACTTCTTTCAACAATGGTTTGCATCAAGTAACGCTGCGTTCCCTTTTGATCATTCAGCAACAAATAACTTAAGTAGGATTTGGACAATTATTTTAGTTATTGATGGATTAATTTCTTTTTCCTACACAATTTTTCCAAAAGAATCGAAAAAACACGCATCGTCATAATTAGAAATGATTTTCCATCACATTTATAAAACAAAAGTCCGTTTACCAGTTTTTTGAGGGTAATCGGGCTTTTTACTTACTTTTTTGAACCTATGATTCAAACCATGCAAATATCAAAGTAATAATACATATGTTGAAAAATGGGCTCCTTCTTTCTACCAAATATCATACTATGTGATTTCTTTAAAGGTTAATGCTTTACTTCTTCTCTGGGTAGGTGTTGCATTCTTTTTCATCATTAAAACCTGGGCTAAATCATCAAATGATATATGTTGTTCTAGTTGCATAAGAGAAGATAAATTTTGTAATTCTTTTAAAAGACCTTCCTGATTTTTTATCGCAATTTTCAGCCGCTCTATATGAAGGTTAATGACTTTGTTAGGTGTGTAATCTTCATCTTTCAAAGTAGATTTAATCTCTTCGAGTGATAACCCCAAATCTTTCAGAGTAAGAATTTGAAATAAAATTAAAATGTCTTCCTCATCATATAACCTATGTCCAGATTCGGAATATTCAGATGGAGATAATAAACTAATTTGATCATAATATCGTAAAGTTCGAAACGTAAGCCCCGTTAGTTTTGATAAGTCTCCAACTGTCCAATATTTAGTCTTTTTAATGGTCATCCTCTCATTTCGCAATATTTTTTCATTGTGTAACTTTACCATAACATATTCCTCAACATTCAATATAGTAGTTATTTATAAATTTTAAATATTTCGTTAAAAAAGCGGATATTCGTAATGAGAAGCTTCCATCCCTATTTATTAAACAATTTTTCAACTTCACTCCTTCTATGGGCAAATGACAAATGCCCTCAAAAGAACGATTTTTAACGAGAGCCCTATTAGTTAAACTTATATGTTTTTAAATTTAAACTAGCAAAACTAATTTCGTTAAAAAACCCCAAAAGATATATAAGGAAATGAAATCTCTTAGTAAAATTCACAAATATGTCACTTATGAAGAAAAATTTGAACCGATATAATTACATTTATTCTCTTAAAAGAAAGGTTGTTTTTCATTTGCCTAGTAATAAAAAAGAAGGCCTTATTTTTGGCCTATTCATGTGTTTTGGGATGGTTTTAATCATGTCCGTTTACAACTCTGCTTTACACGGCTTTTCATCGTATAGCTTAGGTAGTGCATTGATTCAATTTGCAATAACGTTTATTGTTGCTTTTATCGCAGAGTCTTTCGTTGAGCCAGTCGCACACAAACTTGCAAGATCTTTACCTTATGATCAATCAAAAGAATTCAACTTTATTATTGTTTTTGCTCTTTGTATGGTTCCTATAATGGTTGGCATCATGTCAGCATACGGAATCATCTTGACCTTGATAACAATCGGGATTGAAGGTTCTATCTTTACCGCTTATCTAAAGACATTAGCTTTAAATATTATTGTGGCCCTTCCATCACAGTTATTAATCGTTGGCCCTATCTCGAGGAAATTACTATGTAAATATATAAAACCGGCGATACAAAAACCAGAACTAAATGGATAAAAACGGGGTAGGACAAAATTAAATGACCTAACTTCAAAACGAACAAAAACAAATCATAATCTATAAAAAATCAGTTGCCAAAAAGTCCGTTCCATTGCACTAACAGACATTCGCTTTCCACTGGGAGGGAACGCTTGAGCCTTCTCTACATTACCTGTGAGGTCTCAAATTTCCCTCTATTTCCCTGAGGGAGTCGAGTGTCTTTTGCTCTATTCCTCTATTTTTTTCATATAAGGATATAAATCACAAAAAAACCGACTGATTAGACACTTCATACCCCTAATCATCCCGATCAATCCTTATAGAGATAGAATGCCATCTTCAGATCTATTTTATAAACACCCCTAGAATAATGATTAATGTGATAAAGCCTATTAAGATTAAATATGGGTACATCAATGCAAATACATCTTCAAAAATAAGTTGTATTGGTTCATATCCAAAGAGGAAAGCAAAAAATACTATGGCAAGTGTAATACTAATAATCCTATTCAAATTCATTCTCCTACCTTTAGATCTATCATTGCCCATTCTCTAAGTTGTTAGATTGTTACTTTAATAAACAGTACTTTAATTTATTCATATGACCACAGCGCCTCACCATGCTTTTCTCGAGTTTTTTTAGATCACCTTTTTCAATTACTCACCTATCAAATTCAAGTTATTTAAACGAAGGAGTACTACTTGTTCTTCGTTATGATAGGATAAAAATATTTCTTTTTATTAATAATGAAAAGCCCTGCTTTATGACCGACTGTAGTAATATCTGTTCTTTTAATTGCTGTTAAGGGAAACTTGAAACTTCCAGGTTCGTATCGATTATATTCCATTATCTTATTATACAATTATTACTACACCCCCACTTTACTCTAGACCTCCTGAGGAGATTACTCATTTGGGCATTTATTTTCAAGCAAATATTTAGCTTCTTCTTCAATCATTTCTATATAGTTGTGCTTTTTAAAAGGTTTCGTAAGTTTATGGATTCTTCTAAGGCTTCCTTTTACGGAAGTTTTTTCGTTCAGAACATCTACAACAACGGTCAAGTAAACCTTCTCATCATACATGACTAACCCAGTCACTTGACCATTTTCCGTATCAACTATATATTCAGGGAGTATCTTTAGTGGAGCAAATAATGTCCATCCTGCTCTTCTAGAATTTCTCCCAAACAGCCGAAATAATATATATCTATAAATCTCTTTTAATCTTCTCATTTATATTCACCCTTATTATTGATTAGTCTAACTTTCAAGACGCGCTTTGTTTATTCCTGCTATTGTTGTTATGAACGAGCAAAAGCACGCACATATTAATGTGCGCGCTAATCCTGACTAAAGATATAATTAATGATGGCCCCCACCAAAAACTTTTCCGACACCGTGGATTTTCTCTAAGATGACGATGAGTATCACGGAGATGAATATAACAACACTGGATACAGAGGCAACAATTGGATTATAAGCATCTTGCATGGTAGAGAATATTTCAATTGGTAAAGTGCGTGTTTCAGGTGAGATCATAAAGAGTGAGACCGTTACATTATCAAAGGAGGTTAAGAAAGCGAAAAGGCCACCGGAGATAATTGCAGGTCGGATTAATGGGAGCGTGATTTTCCAGAAGACGGTCCATGGATTGGCGCCTAAGATTGCTCCCGCTTTTTCTAAATTATAATCAAAACCGCTTAAGCCGGTTAACACTAAACGAATCACGTATGGAATACAAATGATAATATGTGAAATCAGGAATCCTATTGACGTACCCGCAAGCATTAATGGTGTGAAGTATATTAATAACGCTATCCCTAATACAAGCTGAGGTACACTAAGTGGCGCCGTTAAAAAGGATGTAATCGCTGACTTTCCGGGAATATCATACTTGGCAATTGCCAGCGCACCTAGTGTGCCGAATATAACGGCAAATAGTGCTGCAAGCACTGCAAATTGCAAACTATTCATGAAGGCGTCAATAAATTCAGGTCTTTCCAAGATTTTCGTATACCATTGAAACGAAAATCCTTCTGGCGGAAAGCTTGGATAGCTTGCTTTTGTAAACGATGCAGGGATGACAGCGATTAGTGGTATCAAGATGTAGATAATCCCAATAACAGCCAATGCTCCGCGTAATTTCCCAATGGCATTCATTAACGGAACACCTCCTTGAATTTACTCTTCTCAAACCCTCGAGTAAATAAAAAGACTGATAGAAGCGTTGTCCCAAGCAAAACGTATGATAATGCCGATCCAAATGTCCATTGCAGGAGATTATTAATTTGATCGTATACAACAACTGGCATCACAGGCACATTCGCTCCACCCATAAGTGCCGGTGTTACGTAGGCACTCATCGATAAGCTAAAGACTAAAACGCAACCAGAGACAATACCTGGTAAGCTCAGTGGTAATGTAATCGAAAGGAAGTTTCTTAATGGACTTGCACCTAAGATGGCCGATGCCTTCTCTAATGATGGGTCAATATTGTATAAGCTTGTGACTATAGCTAGTACCATAAATGGTAAATAGGCGTTTGAAAGACCTATAATGACACCAACCTCTGAAAACAATAGATTCATAGGCTTGCTAATTAGACCCATATCCATTAATAGTGTATTAACGGTCCCATTAGGTAGAAGTAATAAATACCAGCCAAAGTTACGAACAACAATACTAACTAAAAGCGGTGAAGCAATCAGTAGTGTAATAAGTGCGCGCATTTTTGCTGAAGCCTTTGCCATCGTTAAAGCGATCGGATAACCCAGTATGAGCGCAACCAGACTAGATAATAAGCTAATCTTAACCGTAATCCATAAAGAGTTTAAATAATAGCTATCCGTAAAGAGCGTGATATAATTTGATAAACTGTAACTAGCTCCTTCACCACTTAAGCTATCAGTTGAAATAAAGCTTAAGTACAAAATATATAACATCGGTACAACAAAAAATCCGAATAAGAACAAGAGGATCGGTGTTAATAACAATAAGCCAGGTGCCCATGGCTTCCGTTTTTTCGCGCGCTTCTCTTGTTGCGGCGGTTGTCCCTCAGGTGCTACTCTTTTCTGATGATTTTGAGCTCTTGCGGCTTCCATCCTACAAACACCTCGCTTCCCTCTTTCCATGATGAACGGTACTCATTTGTTAATATTTGCAGAGATTTCCCCATAAATGCGACATCTATTTCCCAAGAAGTCCCTAAGTAATTCAGTTGTGTGATTTTCGCACGATGTAGTTCATATCCATCAACAGCCTCTTGTGACTCAGAAATATGAATGTTTTCTGGGCGAATGTATAATTTCACTTCATCCCCTTTTTGGAACGCGCGATTCTCTCCAATCACATTATTCCAACTTACTGATGTGACTTCTTGACCCGCTTGAACCATAATCCGGTCTTGATCTGTTGATGTAACCATACCTTCAAAAGAGTTAGATTTACCGATAAATTGAAAAACAAATTCTGTTTTTGGATGTTTGTAGATGGATGTCGGTGTACTAATTTGTTCAATCTTACCTGCATTCATTACTACGACACGATCGGAAAGCGATAGTGCTTCTTCCTGATCATGGGTAACAAAGATAGTCGTTACACCGATTTCCTTTTGTAACCTTTTGATTTCTAAGCGAAGCTCATGCCTTAACTTCGCATCAAGGTTCGATAATGGCTCATCCAATAATAATAATTCCGGTTCGACAACCAACGCTCTAGCGATGGCTACTCGCTGTCTTTGCCCACCTGACAGTTCTCGAGGATAACGTTGTTCTAACCCTGATAACTTTACAAGTTCAAGGACGCGATCGATTTTCTTTTTTTGTTCTGGTTTGGCAATTTTTCTTAATTTTAAACCAAAGCTTAAGTTGTCATAAACCGTCATATGTGGAAAAAGAGAATACGTTTGGAAGACCATGCCCAAATCTCTTTTATATGGAGGCACCTTTGTCACCTTTTTTCCTTTAATAAACACCTCTCCTTGGTCTGCCTCAAGAAATCCCGCAATTAAATTTAAAGTGGTCGATTTTCCGCATCCAGAAGGGCCAAGCAA
Source organism: Cytobacillus kochii (assembly GCF_044790165.1). Classification (NCBI taxonomy): domain Bacteria; kingdom Bacillati; phylum Bacillota; class Bacilli; order Caryophanales; family Bacillaceae; genus Cytobacillus; species Cytobacillus kochii. Next base: position 4,399,076 of record NZ_CP085254.1, read on the forward strand.
GGTGAGAAGCTCACCCTGCCTTACTTCTAAATCGATGGAATTAAGAACAATATTGGATCCGAATTTTTTTATAGCTCCCTTAATTTCTACGTCGCTTATCGCTGTCGTCATCTCCTTATGCCTCCTCTTCTATTATTCTAGTAGTTTGCCAATTTCAGGAACGACTTCTTTATTCCAACGATCTGACCATTCCGCTCTAATTTCTGCGAATTGAGGGACATCTGGCTTAAATGTTGGATCATCCTCTGCTATCCCAATAGATTCTTGATATTTTTCAGGTAGTTCTACTCCTTCAGCAATTGGATAGAATCCTTCCTCTGCAATTAACGATTGTGCTTCCTCACTCACAAGATAATCAATAAATTGGAGAGCTTGCTCTTCTTTCGGTGTGTTCTTCACTAAAGTTGCACTAAAGGCTTGTAGGGGAACACCTTCTTTTGGTATCGCCATTTTAATTGGTATGCCTGATTCAGCTAAATCACTAATTACATAAGAACCTAAAACAGATAGGTCAGCAGCACCTTGTTGAATCGCTGGCATCACTTGTGTTGAGTTTTTATAGAAAGTGGTTGAGTAACCTGCCAATTCCTTCGCTTTTTCTATACCAGGATCAACGTTATCTGTACTCCCACCATTTGCCATTGCTAACGCGTTTAATGTATTAAATCCCCAGTCATTTGTGATATCAACAAATGCTGTTTTTCCTTCATAATCTCCGGATACAAGGTCATTCCAAGATTCAATTGGTCCCCAACCATTTTTTTCGAATGATTCCGTATTATATGCTGGGGCAATAGCTAAGCCAAAAACTGGTGCCCCCGCACCCTCAACAGAAACGAAATCATCAATGACATTGGAGAAGTTCGGTACATTCTCTTCACTTAATGTCTCAGTTAAATCTTTTTCATTCGCCCGATAAACATCAGTTGGTACAAAGAAAGCGATATCAATATGTGGCGCATTCTTTTGTAGCTCTACTTTAGAAAGAATCTCTCCTGATAAGCCTGGGACATAATTCACTTTAATACCGGTTTCTTCTTCAAATTTCGGTGCGATTACATCTCTTATCGTTTGTTCAATAACGCCACCATTGCCCGCTACCGTAATTGACTTACTATCTGAGTCTCCGCCTTCTGAACTTGCTTGTTCACCGGATTTTTGTGGTGTCGGCGCCCCACAAGCAGCTAGGCATAGCAACATAAAAATAGATAATGCCGTAATGATTTTTTTCATTTTACTTTCCCCCTACTTCGTTTATATATTGTTTGGCACCTGGATGAAGCGGAATCGCTATATTAGTTGCTGATTCTTCAACCGTCATATTTGCTACGGCTGGATGATAGACGGCCCATTCATCTAAGTGCTCATAAATACCTTTTAAAATATGATAAGCCAGCTCATTAGATAATTCTTCATTCGCATACAGCACGTTTTGCACTGTAACTGTCGGTGTCGGCTCCGTTATTCCCTCATATGTATGGCTCGGAATTTCTTGCCACTCATAACCCTCGTATTGCTGATTTAAGCGCTTACTTGTTTCCTCATCTACCTTAACTAACGTAAGATTCTCCTCCTCTAGTAATTGTTCGATCACTGGATTAGGTAACCCGGAAGAGAGGAAGGCAACGTCAATGGTACCATTGTTCATACCCGCAGCCGATTGGGTAAAGGATAAATACGAAATATCCATTGTCTCTTGACTAAGCCCTGCTGCTTCTAATAGCCTTTCTGCCGTAAATCTTGTGCCACTTCCTTCTGCACCTAAACTGACTCGCTTCCCTTTTAAGTCAGATAAGGATTCAATGGATGGATCTGACGTAACGATTTGCATATAGTTGCGATAAAGATTGGTTAATACCTTTAAATGTTTTTGTGATAGTTCATCAGAATACAATACATCAGCCATCGATATCCCAAGTTCTACCTCGTTACTACTTACGAGCTTCGCATTTTGAATCGAAGCATTTGTCACTCTCGTACCAAAAGCAGCCTTATTATATTTTTCTAAAATCGCCATTAATCCCGTACCTAGCGGATAATACACACCCGATACATCACCTGTTGCCAGCACGATTGACTTTTTCCCAACCGCTAACTCTTCTGATGGGGCCCTACTTGTATCATAAGTAGATTGGATTTCGGAATGAGTATTTGAACAACCGCTTAACAGAAAAATAATTGCCACCCATAAAAATGACTTCATCCCTACTAACATCCTCCTTATTTTTATTAATGCAAATATTATGCCAAAATTCATAATATTGTTTTATGTATACGCTTACAATTTTATCAAAAGAAAAACCGGCAATTTTTTCCGTATGAGGCAGAAAATATTGCCGGTTCTTTTATTTCTCATAATTCTTCAACTTATCCCGCAAACTCCTCTCAGAGATCTGCAAGGAGTGAGCGGTTTTTTGCCTATGGTCTTTATAGTGCTTGAGTGTAGCAGTGATGACTCGCTTCTCTACCTCTTTCATCGGAATGCCAAGTGGTAATTGAATCATTTCATCCTCTTCAATCGGATGTTCGGCGTGACCTTGGACGAAATGCGGAAGGTCTGTGACATCGATTAATTGATTCATTGATAATGCCACGGCATACTCGATAATATTGCCGAGTTCTCTCACATTACCTGCATAGGGATAATGGAGAAGGACTTCCATCGCTTTTGGGGTCAAACCTTCTTTTTGTTTGTGCATAGATTGATTAAATTTTTGAATCAAATGGTTGATGAGTAGCGGGATATCTTCTTTTCTTTGTCTAAGCGGTGGCATATGAATAGGAATCACATTTAAGCGAAAGTATAAATCTTCGCGGAACTCACCGTTTTTGACCATTTGCGCGATATTTTTGTTGGCTGCACTAATTATACGGATGTCGAGTTGCTTTTTCTTATTTGATCCAAGTGGTGTGACTTCGCGCTCTTGGATGACTCGTAAAAGCTTTGCTTGTAGAGACAGAGGCAATTCACTCATTTCATCTAGAAATAATGTCCCGCCGTTAGCTGCAACACATTTGCCATCCTTCGATTGAGTGGCTCCAGTAAAGGCTCCTTTTTCGTAACCAAACAGCTCTGATTCTAGTAAATTATCAGGAATAGCCGCACAATTGACAATCTCTAATGGACCTTGATACCTTCTACCCGAAAAATGAATTTCCCTCGCAACTAATTCTTTGCCTGTTCCACTTTCTCCCGTAATAAGGACGCTTGAATCGATGTCCTTAATGCGATCAATCATTGAGAATACCTGTTGCATCGCCTTGCTTGTCCCTAAAAATGCACGTGCTTCCAGTTGTTTATCTTTTGACTCCAGCCGATTGGAGAATTGTTTATATTGCAGTGCGCGCATGATTAATACAGATAATTTATCCATATCAATCGGCTTTTCAATATAATAATAGGCACCTTGCTTAATTGCCTCAATCGATGTCTCAATGCTAGCAAAAGCTGTCATCATAATGGCCGTGAGCTCCGAACGTATTTCCTTCACTTTCTTTAAAATATCTAGACCGCTAACAGCCCCCATTCTTAAATCTAATAAGACGATATCGATTCGTTTACTTTTCACCCACTCTATTCCTTCCTTTGGGTCTATGGTTGTATATACTTGATAATCATCTTCTAAGGCAAACTTAATTGACATACAAATCGCAGCTTCATCATCAATGACGAGTAGACCTGGCTTCATTTGAGCGAATCCTCCTCTCGATAAATGGGTAAAGTAATGACGAACCTAGTCCCTTCTTTTTTCGTACTTGTTACGCTAATGTCCCCATTATTTTCTTGTGTTAAATGATAAGAAAGTGTAAGCCCTAGACCGACTCCTTTTGCTTTTGTCGTATAAAACGGATCAAAAATATGATGTTGTTGCTCCACACTCATCCCTTCTCCGTTATCTTTAATAGAAATCTCTCCACACTCTTCATCTAGATGATACATCTCTAACTCTATACGCTTCCTAGTAACGTTCTTTACTGCATCCACACCATTCAGTAAAATATTCAAAAGCACTTGTCTAATTTGTTGCGGATCAATATAAAAGACTAACCCATCTGGTACTTTTAATTGAAAGTCAATGTGCTCATCCTTCATCGTTACATGTAAGAAAGTCAGCATAGTGGTTAACTCCGATGCAGTACATGGCTGAATACGTGGTGTGCTTGGTCTCGCATAATCAATAAGATCGGTGACAATCTGATTTAGCCGGTCAACTTCTTTTGGTAAATGTTCGACTAACATCTCTTGAAAGTCTTTTTGTGCTATTTTTCTTGGAATTAAATTGATAAATGTTTTAATGGATGTTAATGGGTTTCTTATTTCGTGAGCAACACCGGCGACTAACTGTCCAAGCGCATGAAGCTTTTCCTGTGTGAGTAACTTCTGCTCTAATTGGACCTTTTCCGTTTCATCTCTGATAGTAAGCAAATACCCTGCTTGATTTTCCAAAGAATTATACATTTCGTTCAGTGAATAATAGATAATTTTCCGTTGACCGTTTCGGTGAAACACGAATTGTTTGGCACGATCATGATAGAAATGCGTTCGTATTTCATTAAAAATAGGTGACTGCTCAACCCCCTCTTGTTGGGGCCACTCTAGAATATCAAGTGCCCTTGGATTGCAACTCGTCATCATAAAATTCAAATCAAAAGTAATAATACCAGCATCTATATTATTGATTATTTGATCTTTAAAAGCATTGCTATCAGCGGTGCGTTGCCGTTGATCATGCAAATCCTCATTCAAAAGGGTCAGTTCTTTCGTATGTTTATTGACAGCTAATTTCAACCGATAATTCCATATATAAATGAGAATAAGAATAAAACCACCAATGGCCATAAATATTGATAAAATAGTAATAAAATCCTTTAACCTTGTTATTTCCTCTTCATTTTCACCTTTCGTCCAAAAATCAACCAGCTGGTTCATTTCCCCTGTTGCCTTTAAATCAATGATGGCTTTATCTAAGAACCGTCGAAATTCTTCATCCCCTTCTTGTACGGCTACAGCATAATCTGCAGGATCCAAAATGATATCTAACACAACATATTGTTTCTCTAACTCATAACGATCTAAAAAAAAATAGGAGGTCCACTTGTTGCCAATAAAAACATCCGCGCGGCCATTCCAAAGCATAAATAAACCGTTGTATTGGTTAGTCGTCACGGTAAAGTTATTATTTCGCAAGTTTATTAATGTATTTAATCCAGCCGTATCTTCTTTTAAAACTATATGCGTATCCCGCAAATCTTCTATATTCTCTACTTCGTCTTTCAAGCGCCTAGGTATCACTAAAGAATCCGACATCGTAAAATAAGGGGTGGAAAAGTCCATATACTTCTCCTTGTCTATACTATAGGTGACCCCGGCAACACCTTCTATTTCTCCTTTTCTTAACGCTTCCTCAGCTTGCTTTCCATCCATTGGGATAAACTCAAACTTCACATCATTTTTGTCGGCTATCCTTTCTAAGACGGCAATGCTTAAGCCTTGTAGCTCTCCGTTTTGATTAAGATAAGAAAATGGTGGAAACGCTTTTTCTGCTCCTATTCGATACACTTGTTCTTCTGCTAAGACATGAGTGAATGGGAAGAGAGTGAAAAACATGAAAGCGAGCAATACTTTGCGCAAAATGATCTCCTTATTATGTTAGAAAATTATAAATATTTTATATTTAAATAATAAATAAATCACTTTCATAACACAAGGCTCCAAAGAACATTTTTATCTATCAATTAATGATTCTATTTTTTTACCAATAAACATTAAGGTTTAATCTATTGTAGAACGGATATATATACACTAAGAAGAGACACAAGATACTCTTCAAAAAAGAGGAGGATGTAAACTATGTATAAAATCGAAGTTGTAGAAAACGGAGTACAGGCGGTTAGCATCATTAACTCTCTTGAAAACGAAGGTTATACTAAGAAGGATATATACTTATTCGCACATGACAGAGACCGCTCAGAAAATTTAACAGATGCAACAGATACAAATGATATTGGTATGAAAGAACAAGGTGTTTTTGACTCCATCGGAAACGTCTTCAAAAGCCGAGGCGATGAATTACGTTCTAAAATGAGATCAGTTGGTATGACTGATGTTGAAGCTGAGAGGTATGAAGAAGTACTTGATCAAGGTAAACTTGTTGTTGTCGGCTCTACTAAAAACTAATCTTTATGTCTAATATCATTCCCCCCATTTCACTATATATGACCGGTAGCGAATTGCTACCGGTTTTTATAATTAAAGAGAAGGATGAAAGATTAATAGATTTTTCTCATATTCCCTTCTATTGATGACTTCATTTCAGCATGAGCATCTTGCAAACAGGGCAATCGTCCTTCTCAGATTAAAGAATGAAGCTACGAATCCATCTGCAAATATCTCTGATAACTAGTTGAACCAAAGACAGTTTTTCATTCGGTCTTACGCTCCCTCACCTAGACTAATAGATAATCAATCCCGAAATGGCCCCTACGGCTAAAGCGATACTAATAACAATGGCCGGGTGCATTTTCATTTTTTCTAATAAAAAATAACTACCAATGACCATCAAAAGAGAATAAATCATCCCTAATGAAGTAAAGGAATCCTTCAGAAATTGGAAGGTCATGACGGCTAGCAACACTGCAATCACTGGACGGACAATTTTAGAAATATTTTTGACTTGTGGGGTGTCTTTATATTTCATTAAAATCGCCATCAATACGAGCATTAAGATAATCGAAGGAGCTATGGTAGCAAAAAGGGCGACGAAACTCCCTACAATTCCCCCTTCTGCGTAACCGATATAACCGGCCATTTTCGTCGCAATCGGACCTGGCAAGGAATTCCCAATCGCCAGGACTTCACTAAATTCTTGAGTGGACATCCAGCCATATTTACCGACGACTTCATTTTCAATTAAGGGAATGGTCGCAGGTCCACCACCGTAACCAAGAATACCTGGAATAAAGAAGGCTAAAAAGATTTCCCAATAAATCATGATGGATTCTCCTTCCTCTTAAAAGGAATAAAGACGGAAATAATTAATATCATGATGAGAATACCTGGATGTAAGTGCGTCACTTCTGTAAGTAAGAAAGACGTTAATATGAGAATAATCGCTTTCTTCCACCCAAGCGTCGTGCCCGATTTCTTTACAAATTCCCAAGTCATTTGCGCCAGCATCACAGCTACAACCGGGACAATCGATGCTGACATATGCTTTACCCATGGAATATCTTTATAAGCTTGTAAAACTTGCAGAAGACTTATAAGGATAATAACAGTAGGGAGAACGGAAGAAACAAGGGCATTAATCATTCCTACGATTCCTCCGACACGGTAGCCAATGTAACCGGCCATCTTTGTCGCAATTGGGCCTGGCATCGTGTTAGCCAATGCCAAAGTATCGGCAAACTCTTCTTCTGTCATCCATTTATATTTCTTTACTGCTTCTTGCTGGAAAAGTGGTATAGAGGATGGTCCACCGCCAAACCCTAACATTCCAGTACGGAGGTTCCCAATCATTAATTCTTTTTGTAAACGTAAGCCTTGGCGTGTTTTAGGCTTAGCTTCTTCCCGTTGTTTTTCTTTCGCTGATGCTACCAAGCGGCAATCGTACCATCCGTACGGGATTCAGTTCCACCCATTAATACACCCGTCTCAGGATTACGCCAAATGATTTGCCCACGCCCAAAGCTTCCTCCATCCGGTGTAATTGTAACTTGATGACCCCTTCTTTCCAACTCTTGCACTATATAATTAGGAAACTCTGGTTCTACGAAAATAGATTTTTCTTTCATCCATTGCCATCTTGGCATATCTAGTGCAGCTTGCGGATTTAAGGCATAGTCTACCGTATTGGTTACTACTTGGAAATGACCTTGTGGTTGCATATAGCCTCCCATTACACCAAATGGACCAACTGCCTTACCATCTTTTGTCAAGAAGCCAGGGATGATCGTATGATAAGTCCGTTTGCCACCTTTTAAATAATTCGGATGATTGTCATCCAATGAGAAATCATGACCTCTATTTTGTAAACTAATGCCCGTACCTGGGATCACAATTCCTGAGCCAAAGCCCATGTAATTACTCTGAATATAAGAAATCATATTTCCTTCTTCATCCGCAGCAGCTAAATAAACCGTACCGCCTTTCGGCAACTCATAAGGTTCCGGATTGGAAGCGATATCCGAAATGGTTTGACTGCGTTTATCCGCATACTCCTTAGAAAGTAACTCTTCTGTTTCAATAGGCATATCTGCTGCCTCTGTAATAAATGCTTTTCCATCGGTAAAGGCAAGTTTCATCGATTCAATTTGTTCATGAAGCGTTTGTGCTGATTGCCATTGTGGCTTTGACAATCTCTCAAAATTATTTAGTGCCATCAACGCAACCATACCTTGACCATTCGGAGGTATCTCCCATACATCGTAACCTCTGTACTGAGTAGAGATAGGATTTACCCATTCAGGCTCATATTTACACAAATCTTCTTTTGTTAAAAAACCTTCATGTTTCTTCATAAAAGCATCCATTTGTTCAGCTAATTCACCCTCATAAAAGGAGCGGCCTTCCGACTCCCCAATTGCTTGAAGGGTTTTGGCGTGCCCTTCTGAACGCCATAATTCACCGATTTCTGGTGCCTTCCCCCCCGGTGCGAACGTTTCGAACCATCCTTCGAAAGCTTCATCCGTAAATTCTTCTTTAAACTTCGTATATGCCCTTTTCCAATACTTCCCTAGAATCGGTGTCAGCGGATAGCCCTCTTCTGCATATCTAATCGCTGGCTTTAATGATTCAAGCAAAGATAGTTTACCGAACCGTTTCGATAACGTTGCCCATGCGGCTGGTACCCCGGGTACAGTAACAGGGACGGTACCGTATGTTGGCATTTTTGTGAATCCACGCTTTTTTACCTCATCAGCAGAAATCGATTGAGGTGCAGGGCCAGAAGCATTTAATCCATGGAGTTGATCTTTTACCCAAACGAGAGCAAAGGCATCTCCACCAATTCCATTCGAAGTTGGCTCAACGACTGTTAATGCTGCAGCTGTTGCAATCGCTGCATCAATCGCATTTCCCCCTTTTTGCAATATCTCAATACCTGCTTGTGCTGCTAAAGGCTGTGAAGTCGCTACCATTCCTTTTTTAGCGAACACTGTATGTCTTTTTGCCGAAAATGGGTGATGTAAGTAATCCAAATTAACCTCTCCTTTTACATTTGTAAATATAAAATCAATTTTAACTTACGTAATGTATATTACACATTACAGATTATAGAATAAAATTAGTGATAATAATAGGATTTAAATCTAATATATTTAAATTCTCTAAAATCAATATGTAGAATTATCTTGATTATTCTTACACAAATGTTAACCTACAATAAAAACACGAGATGCTAGCTAACAGCACCTCGCTCTTCAAAGGAATTTCACTTCGCTTCTTTAAAAATAGATTCCCCAGCAAAATGACAAGCTGCATAATGTTCCTCACCGTACTCTCTCCATTGAGGCTTCTCTTCCATACATTGTGTCCTCGCTATCGGGCAACGTGTATGAAAGGGACATCCAGAAGGAGGATCCGCCGGATTCGGTAAATCACCTTGTAATCTTATTCTATTTCGTTTCTTTTCAATAGAGGGTCTAGGAATAGCAGAAAGTAATGCTTGTGTATAGGGATGTAGGGGAGCATTATATAAATCCTCTACCTTTCCCTCCTCAACCGTATTCCCTAAATACATCACTAGTACTCTATCGCAAAAATAACGAACAACACCTAAGTCATGAGAAATAAACATATAAGATAGTTGTAACTTTTGCTGTAAGGTTTTCAATAACTTTAACACTTGTGCTTGGACAGATACGTCGAGAGCAGATACTGCCTCGTCACAAATGATAAAGGATGGATTTAAACAGATGGCACGTGCAATCCCAATTCTCTGCCTTTGTCCACCACTGAATTCATGAGGAAAACGATCATAATGCTCTTCTTTTAAACCTACTTCTTTTAATAAATCTAAAACCGCTAACTTTTTTTCTTTACTGGACATAGATGTATGTATGGAAAAAACCTCTGCTATAGCTGGACCTATTTTTTGTCTAGGATTTAAAGAAGCAAAGGGATCTTGGAAGATCATTTGCATTTCTTTCACAAATTTTAGCTTTTCTTTTTTTCTTAATGATTGTATTTCGGTCTCTTTGAATTTAACTGTCCCGCCCGTTAATTCTTCTAATCCTAGAATGGCTTTTCCTAACGTCGATTTTCCACACCCTGACTCGCCTACAACACCTAAACTTTCACCTTCATATAATTTAAAAGAAACATTTTCTACTGCTTTCACATGAGATTGTACCCTTTGCAACAAACCACCCTTGATTGGGTAATACTTCTTTAACTGGTTGATTTCAAGAAGGGTCTTTCTTCTTCCATTACCATCTGCGACATTCATGGATTTGTTACCTCCTCTGCTTCAAGCCAACAACTCACCGAATGAGAGTGAGACAAATCAAAGGCAGGTGGCTCTTGTTGTTTACATGTTTCCATGGCAAATTTACAACGTTCGTGGAATCGACAACCTTGAATTTGTTGATTTAAACTAGGCAAAGAACCAGGAATAGCTTCAAGTTCAAAGTCCGGTTTGTCTACATCTGGCACAGAATTTAACAGTCCAATTGTGTAAGGATGTTTTGGATGATTAAAAATCTCCTCTACTGTCCCTTCTTCTACCTTCTTCCCTGCATACATAACCATTACTCTGTCAGCTACTTCTGCAACAACACCCATATCATGGGTCACCATGATTACACCCATATGGTATTCTTGCTTTAAATCATTAATCAAATCTAGAATTTGCGCTTGAATCGTCACATCTAACGCAGTCGTCGGTTCATCCGCAATCAGTAATCCCGGGTTACATGATAAAGCAATTGCAATCATTACCCTCTGACGCATGCCACCACTTAATTCGTGCGGATATTGACTCATTCTTTTTTCAGGATAAGGAATACCCACACTTTTCAGAAGATCAATTCCCTTTTTATGGGCTTCTTTTTTAGATAATTTCTCATGAATCATTAGAGGTTCTCTTAACTGATAGCCTATCGTTAAAACAGGATTCAGCGCTGTCATCGGTTCTTGAAAAATCATCGAGATTTGGTTGCCACGAATCTGTCTCATTTGTTCAGCTGTATGACTTTGAATAGCCTCTCCCTCATACTTAATTTCTCCACTTGCAATTCTACCGTTGCTTGGTAATAATCCAATAATTGAGAGAGAAGTTATACTTTTACCACAGCCCGATTCGCCAACAATACATAATGTCTCACCCTTATTTAGCGAGAATGAAACATCGCGGACAGCAGGTAAATACCCGTCTGCTGTCCGAAACTCTGTAATCATATTTTTCACTTCTAGTAAAGCCTCTCCCATTGTTGCACCTACTTTCTTGTTACTTCTGATAGATTCCATTTACCAGTTGCTTCTAAAAGTAGACCTTCATAAGATTGATCCATTGCAGCTGTTACGATGGAGTGATACATAATCACGACTGCATCTTCATCTAACATTAAGCGATTAGCTTGATCTAATAGTTCTAACCGTTTATCTTGGTCTGTTGTTGTTCTCGATTCATCTACTAATTGATCAAATGCTTCGTTACTATATTGTGCTCTATTTGAAGCACCTACATTATCACTGTGAAAATTAGGATAAAATAATTCTGAACCATCAGCTGTTAAGTTAGACCAGCTTAAGAAGGTTAAATCAAAGTTCCCTTGTCTTGCTGTATCTAGGAATGAAGCCCATTCCATTGACTCAATTTCGATGTTAAACCCTGCCTCTGACAATTGCGCTTGAACGATTTCAGCCATCAGTAAGAAATTACTTCTATTTGGTGTTAATAACTTATACGTTTTCTCTCCAAATCCATTTTCCTCTACTAAACTTTTAGCCTTTTCTAAATCATAAGGTGTACCTGCTTCAGCAGCAGATTCTACGTACCCAAATACTTTTGGCCCTATGACACTATCACTGCGAATGCCTAACCCGTTCATTTTTGAGACAACAGCATCCCGGTCAATCGCGCTAGCAAAAGCTTCACGTAATTTTGCATCTTGGAATTCTTCTTTTCCATGATTCACAGAGAAATAGTATTCTGGTGTCCCATCCACCTTTTCAACTGTTACATTCTTCAGACTTTCAATTCTTTCAATCTGTTCCATAGGAAGGTTATCAATAAATTGTACTTCTCCTGTTTGTAACATCGAGATCGCTGTTGATATCTCTGGAACAACTTTAAAAATTAATTGTTGAATCGCAGGTGCGCCATCACGATAGTCTTCATTTGCTTCTAATACGACTTGATCCCCTGGTACCCATTTCGCAAATTTGAATGGCCCTGTACCGACAGGCTCTTTATTTAAATCTCCCTCTTTATCTGCTGTTGGGCTTACAATGGCTGCGTTAGAATGTGACAGTGCCGCTAAAAAAGGACCGTATGGATATTTTGTTTTGATTTCAACTGTGTAATCGTCAATCACATTAATAGATTCAACCGGCTCCATTAGTGAAGCTCGTGGGGCTGCTGTCTCTGGATCTCTTAATTTATCAAAAGTATATTTAACAGCTTCTGCATTAAAGTCTGTTCCATCATGGAACTTTATTCCTTCTTTTAATTTAATCAGCCAAGTGTTCTCATCTGGATTTTCATAAGATTCAGCTAATTTAGGTTCTATTTCCATTGTTTCTGTATTTCTATCAAACAACTTTTCGTATACATGGTCAGTCACATTAGCTGATGCACTATCATTTGTCATGATAGGTGATAGCCCTACTGCATCTGATAGTGAGGCATATGTAAATGTATCGATTTTACCGTTCCCTTCACCTTCCCCACTTGCCGGTTCATTACCGCTTGAACAAGCAGATACAATCATTAGTGTAAATACCGCTAGTATTGCTAATAACTTTTTCCTCATTCTTAATTCCCCCCAATTTTTAAACATTCATATTAGGATCAATGGCATCTCGTAATCCATCTCCTAATACATTAAAAGCAAATACAGTTAACATGATGGCAATCCCAGGTACAATCGTTAGATGTGGAGATGACCACATAAAAGCCTGACCTTGCGAAATCATTGATCCCCATTCAGGGGTAGGTGGTTGTGCACCTAAGCCTAAATAGCTTAATGCAGCTGTTGAAAGAATAGCCGTAGCCATTCGCATTGTGGCAAAAACAATAATAGGCGCAAAACAATTTGGTAATATATGTTTAACCATAATACGAAGATCTGAAGCACCTACCGATTTCATGGCCATAATATATTCTTTTTCCTTTATCGATAAAACGGACCCTCGTACAATTCGTGCACAGGAAGGTATCGACCAAATACTTATAGCGATAGCTACATTTACTAAACTTGTACCGAGTACAGCAATAATGAGCATAGCAAGTAAAATTCCTGGGAATGAAAATAATAAATCGACAAATCTCATAATAATGCCATCTAATTTTTTGTAATATCCCCCAAGTAAACCTAGCGTAACGCCACCAAGAAGGCCGAGCACTACAGCTACGATCCCTACTAATAGAGAGATTTGGGAGCCATAGACAATTCGGCTCCAAACATCTCTTCCATAATTGTCTGTGCCTAACCAATGATCCTCACTAAATACAGGTAATTCACTAGCTGATAGGTCCTGCTTCACGGGGTCGTGGGTAGCAATAATAGGGGCCAACAACGCCATGGCGATTTGAAGAATGATAATGATTAACCCAAGAACCGCTAACTTATTTCGTAGCAACCTTTTTATAATTAACAACCACTCATTATCCTTTTTCGGTGTTACTGCTACTGGACTATTCGTTGCCTGAACAACCTCTGGCATCAGTTTTTCCTCCCTTCGTCATTACTGATATTTAATCCTTGGATCAATATATGTATAAACCACATCAACGACTAAATTCACAACAACAAAGAGTGTAGCTACTAAAAGAACAGAGCCTTGTACCATCGGAAAATCTCTAGCTGCTATGGCGTCAATCATTAGCCTACCTACACCATTAATTGCAAATACTTTTTCAGTGATAATGGTCCCTCCTAATAGTGAACCAAAGTTCACACCAATCACTGTCAAAACAGGAATCATCGCATTTTTTAATGTATGAATCCATATAACTTCGCGTTCCTTTACACCTTTTGCTCTTGCTGTTCTTACATAATCTGCCCTTACTACTTCAAGCATAGATGATCTCGTCATTCTAGCAATCATCGCAGCTGCCCCTGTCCCTAAAGTGATTGCAGGTAAGATTAATTCCTTTATCCCTTCAATGGTATACCATGGTGAAGATAACCCACCGACCGGGAGTAGTTGTAAGTTAACGGAAAATATAAGGATAAGGACAGCACCCATCCAAAAGTTCGGTATAGAAATACCCGCAAGAGCAAAGGTTGTTGACCCTACATCTAGCCAAGAATTTTGTTTAAGAGCTGATATCAACCCTGTTAAAATACCAATAACAATGGCGACAATCATACTAGCAATTGCTAACTTTAGCGTATTTGGCAGTCTCACCCCAATCGCCTCAGCTACAGACTGTTGGTTTTGATAAGAATATCCTAAATCACCTTGTACAAGATCTACTACATAGCGACCATATTGTGTAAGAAAAGGGTCATCTAAACCAAGATTATCTCTTATCGCCTCCACATCTTCTTTTGATGCAGTTGGCCCTCCAATCATTGATGCCGGGTCACCAGGCGCCAAATACATGGATGAGAATACAAGAAAGGAAATACCAAATAGTAGAATCACAAGTTGAAAAAATCTTCTGAATATAAAACCGACCAATTTCACCCCTCCTTCGAAATCATTTGTTAATCATTTTCCTTTCTTTAATTACTAAATGTTTAAAATAATTTAAAAATGATTATAAAACATAAATATACAAAATTCTATATATTTTTTCATTTTTTTAAATTATTTTTTATTTCTATTTCCTTTTGTTTTCATTATTTGACAAAAATGTTCATTATGTAACTTAAGTATAATTATTTATCATCTTTTAGTTATCGATGAGTAAAGCGTTTTCAAAAACAAAAGGTAATTTACCAATTTCTTGTCCAATACAAAAAAAGACCCGCCAGTGGCGAGTACCTGTTTTTTAAAACATATTAAGTTTAAGGGGGTATCATATTTCGTTAATCAAGAATCTAGCAAAGATAGGAGTTTTTCTTTTCAGAAAGACGGACAAATTGGTTGGTGCTGTTCAGCTATCTTTTCGGTTGTTCCGAAGTTGGACGTGCAACTTGGATTTACCTCCGCTATCTACCAGAATGTCTAATCAGAAGTTCCAATTGGCTTAATTGTTATTATCGCAGCTTGCATTCGATACAAATTATGCAATGCTACTACAATTTTAACCCGCGACGACTTTTAAATCTTCTCAGCAATATGTTACTTTCCACACGCGTAATGCCATCTAGGGCATATAGTTCTTCGTTAATAAACCGCTCAAGTGCATCAAAGTTATCTACTAACACATGTGTATGTAAAGTAGAGGGGCCGGTCATTTGGTAACAACTAGCGACACTTGCATTCTCCGCCAACGCCTCGGCTACTTTCACTAACGAACTCGGTTCACAATCAATCTCAAAAAATGCGGAAACTTCCTTCCCTGCCTTGCCACTATTAATCACAACTGTAAACTGTTCAATCACACCATCTTCCACAAGTTTAGACACTCTTTCCCTTACGGCTACTCGGGAAAGACCTAATTGTTTGCCAATATCAACATAAGACATTCTACCATTTTCGATTAATAAATCTAATATTTTCTTATCGACCTGATCCAAAAAAAACACCACCTTCTCTTTTGACTATGTAAAAAATGAGATTAACCTGTATATTTAATTAACATATCAAACATAAATTATCAAATACTATTTACACTGCTGTCTCATTTTAAGATTTTTTTTAAAGAAAACAACGTTACACAATTAGCAATATGAGAGACAATGATTCAATCTCTTATTATGCCACCTCCGACGGTAAACACGGAAATAATATATAGTGTACAGATTGCGTTTTGTTCCTTTCTGTTTTCACTTCTAACCGAACTGCAAATCGCTTTAGCTCAACACTCAATTCAGTTTTCGATCTGAAATGACCTGTGTTGGTTGAGATTTCCCGTTTTCCCACACTACTTATTCGATTTCTTATTTGTTATGTTCATATCGGCAATAACACCCACCACGTTGTTTATTTTTGACTCCTTAAAAACAAAAAAGAAAAACCGCTCTTCAAACAGAAGATGCGGTTCTTATTAACCTAATAATTTTTGGTAGATGGAGCGTGCTTGTACCAGGTCTTTTGTTCCGTGAATAAGTGCCCGACCATCTTGGAAGATCACAACTCTTTCCGGTTTCAGATCAATTGACAAAAGGTACGGATTCCCTTTCGTGTCATAGCCCGACACCTTCATTTGTTGAGATAGCCTTTGCAAGTCTAATTGCTGGGCAGTCGATGGCCTCACTTGCACGGTATCTCTTCCACAAAGTACAGTTGTCTTTGTTAAGTTTTCTTGTTGGAGAAACGGATAGGTCGGAGCCTCCCCACATGATAAGCAACCTGTATCCTTTATTTTAGCAACCTTTATATTCGAATATTGATTTCGCCACATGTCAAAGCTTGTAAAAGTCGTGCGAATGGCATCTAAGTCACCTACCAGTATCTTGAGTGCTTCTGCGGTTTGATGAGCGATAACCATTTGCACAGCAGGAGCTATAATTCCACCTGTATCACAGGTCATACCTTGAATAGGAATCTTCTTCAACAAGCAATGCAGACAGGGTGTCACACCTGGAATTATGGTTAAACTCATTCCAAAGCTGCCGACACATGCGCCATAAATCCATGGAATGTGATGTTTTTGTGATATATCATTTAAGAGCATTCTCGTTTCAAAATTATCTGTCGCATCAAGAATTAAATCAACTTCACTCACGAGACCTTCTAACAAGGACGGCACAGCATCAGCTACCATCGCCACCACTTCAACTTCTGAATTAATCGCCATTAATCTCTTCTTAGCAGCAATAGCTTTAGGTAACTTTTCTTTTACATCCTCTTCCGTATAAAGCTGTTGTCTTTGGAGATTACTTGCCTCTACGTAGTCGCGGTCAATGATGGTTAACTTGCCTACACCCGAGCGAACTAACACTTCAGCATTGCCAGAACCAAGTGCCCCTGCCCCTATCATTAAGACATGCTTACGCCCAATGAGTGATTGCCCTTTTTCACCAATAGGAGAAAATAATAATTGCCTAGAGTATCTATCATTCATGACATTAGCCTCCACTAACTGGCGGAATAAAGGCAATCGTATCCCCTTCTTGAATCACATCATCATCTTCAGCAAACTCTTCGTTGATCGCTGTCATGACACTATCAATTGATGATAAACCATACGTATCATGCACTACTTGTTTTAACGCTAATACGCTCTTACCCTTCGCCTCTATTTGTAAACTTTCTGCACCAACTTCATCCTTTAAATGAGCAAAAAACAATACATTATTCATCTAGATGTTTCGCCTCCGGTTTCCCTTCAGGATAAGATACTTTTTCCAATTGGTCGCCAATCCATTCTTGCCCATCTTCCCAATGTTCTTTTTTCCAAATGGGTACGATTTCTTTAATACGTTCAATGGCATATCGGTTTGCTTCATAAGCATCAGCACGATGAGGTGTCGAGACAGCAATAACAACAGCAACGTCAGTTATATCTAATTTACCTACTCTATGCACAATTGCTACTTCGGCTCCTTGCCATCGCTCCCTAATTTCCGTGCCAATTTGCTCAAGCTTTTTTATAGCCATACTTTCATATGCCTCATATATTAAAAACAAAGTCTTCTTACCTTTAGTTAATTCTCTTACTGTTCCAATAAACGTCGTAATAGCTCCTGCGTTTCTTTGTACGACATGATCAATTACTTCTTGTATATTGATTGGCTCTTTAGAAATTCCAAACTTCATTTTAACACCTCTCATCTAAGTTCTATTTTATCAATTCTTACTAGAAATTTGTATTGCTTTCCTCCAATCACTCGGGTCATTCATGTTGAAGAAGCTTTGTTCAAAATTGACTAGACGATGCCGAGTCATATCTTTTTCTGTTACTTTTTTTACCTTTAACTGATTTAAGAAAATCTGTAGCTTCAAATCATTTGCCTCTAAACATTTCTCTACTATTTCCCTTACTCTCTTATGGTAGACAGCAAGAAGTGGATGAATTTGACCATTCACTTCAGGAATAACAGCTGAATAACCTTCGAGATGGCTTAAAAGCCATTCCATTGTTTCAGCCGCAACAAAGGGCATATCACAAGCAACGATAATATTTTTATCATTTGTAGAATGATATAGGCCAGACTCAATTCCAGCTAACGGACCTTTATTAGGGTAGCGATCACTTACCTTTTTAACTGGGAGAAAATGATAATCTTCTGGTGTATTTGTTACAATAAGAATATCATTCGTTACGGATTGCAACTCCCTTACTAGGCGTTCGATTACTGTTTCTCCATTGACCGCTAACAAAGCTTTATTTTCCCCCATCCTACTCGACTTGCCACCTGCTAATATAATTCCGGTACTCTGCATACTACCACCTTTTTCACCATTCACGTTTATATATACCATTAAAGCGATTTTCCGACGGCTATGCAATGGATAAAACTGAAAGATAGACAAACGGGAAAATGTTTGTTAATTTAAACAATGTCCAAAACCTTTGACAAGAGAGGCAGGACTACGATTTGAAAAACCGGATAAAACCGCTAAGAATACAGCTGCGCTTAACACAAGAGGCATTAGCAAAGGAATGCAACGTTAGTAGGCAGACCATTAATTGTATTGAAAACGATAAATATGACCCAACTTTAACGCTCGCCTTCAAAATTGCAAGGTCATTACAGACAAATGTAGAAGAGGTTTTTAACTATGAGGAAAATTTCTAAAGATACGATAATTACCATGAAAGATTTTGTCGATGAAAAGCATGAGATCCTTCATCAACCAATAGAGGATTTAAGGTTACCGGCAACTGAGGAAGATTTAGCGGAGCTACAGGCGATGCTCGTATACTTACGAAATAGCCAGGATGAGAAATTAGCTAAGAAATACAAATTACGCCCTGGTACTGGCTTATCAGCCAATCAAATCGGTATTGCTAAACGAATGTTCGCTGCTAAATATGAAGATGAAAAAGGGCAATCATATGAATACCAATTGATTAACCCGAAGATTATCAGTCATTCAACAAATATTATTTGTATTCCAGAAGGAGAAGGCTGCTTATCCGTTAATCGTGAAGTGTTCGGCCAAGTGCCACGTTATGAAAAAATTAAAGTTAGAGCGTATAATGAAAAAGGTGAGGAAGTCACGCTCTCTTTTAAAGGATTTGCCTCTATTCTTATGCAACACGAGATTGATCATCTAAACGGTATTATGTTTTACGACAGAATTGATAAAAATCAACCAATTATAAATAAAATTTAACCATATTCACTATATTAAAATAGAGACCATATACATTTTTAAAATAATTGTTATAATGATGATAAAATGCATGTCTAATCTATCACTCCAGGGAGGAAACGTCAGATGACTATGAAAAAAGTCTTAACTATAGCTGGATCAGATTCTAGTGGCGGTGCGGGGATTCAAGCTGATTTGAAAACTTTTCAAGAGCTTGGTGTGTACGGAATGTCAGCACTTACTACTATTGTAACAATGGACCCTAAAAACGACTGGCATCATAATGTTTTTCCAATTGAAATTAGTACATTAGAGGCTCAAATTGAAACCATTCTTTCTGTTGGTATAGATGCAATGAAAACAGGTATGCTTGGTTCAGTGGAAATTATTGAAACAGCTGCCAAAACAATTAAAGAGAGTGGCGTTCCTGCCGTTATTGATCCAGTAATGGTATGTAAAGGCGAAGATGAAGTACTACATCCTGAAACAGCGGATGCCCTTCGTGAGGTACTCGTTCCTTTAGCTACCGTTGTGACTCCAAATCTTTTTGAAGCATCACAACTTGCACAAGTGAAACCGATCAAAACAATTGAAGAAATGAAAAAAGCGGCAGAAAAGATTCATGCACTCGGACCAAAATATGTCATCATTAAAGGTGGCAGTAAGCTGCAATCTGAAAAAGCCATCGACCTTTTATTTGATGGAGAAAATTTCACAATCTTGCAGGCTGAACTGATTAATACGCCTTACATCCATGGGGCAGGGTGCACTTTCTCAAGTGCCATCACTGCTGAACTGGCAAAGGGCAAATCGGTAACAGAAGCAATCGATGTAGCCAAAGATTTTATCACTGCAGCCATTACACATGGATTCAAACTAAATGATTATGTTGGACCAACAATGCACGGTGCTTACCGTACTTTTGGAGCGGATCGTACGAAGGTTGAACAATAATAACATTTTAAGGAGAATGTCTCTCGAGTGAGCATTCTCCTTTTTTCTTGATCCATTCTTCTAATCATCCTGCTTCCTGAGTCACTCATTATGCAAAACCACTTTTTTTTTAGTAAAATAAAAGAATCAAATGGATAGCTTAATTCTCATTTTGACAAATTATATAGAAATGCTTTTCGAAAGGGGGAAATGAATTTGGATATCGTCATGAAAGAACAAGTACAGCTGGCTTTGGATGAACGTGCAAATAAGGACGTTTATATCCACCTTGAAACAACAAACGGTGCTTACGCTTCACACTTTGATGAGACTTTCTTTTCATCAGGTGCCTATATTCGTAATGCCAAATTAAAATACATTCATAGTAAAATCGCCGGAAACGGACCTTACCGAATCGGGTTAAAAACTGACATCGGTTGGGTCTATGCGGAGGGCATTACCCATTATGAAATAGATGAACATGATCGCTTATTAATGGCTGGTCATGATTTTAAAGGTAAACTAGCGGTTTCTTTAGAAATTAGCGAAACACCCTTTGAATAAATAGCGGAAGGAGGAAGAATGATGGAAAAAGAAAGACAAGTACTTGTTATTTTTCCTCATCCAGATGATGAGGCATTTGGCGTTTCTGGTACGATTGCCAAGCATATTCAAAATGGCACACCTGTAACTTACGCATGCTTAACACTGGGGGAAATGGGTAGAAATATGGGCGACCCCCCTTTTGCGACAAGAGAATCATTGCCACATATTCGAAAGCAAGAGCTTCAAAATGCCGCTAAAGCGATGGGCATAACTGACTTGAGAATGCTTGGTTACCGCGATAAAACGGTTGAATTTGAACCAGAAGATAAACTAGCACAACATATGGGTGAAATCATAGAAGAATTAAACCCCTCTTTGATCATTACATTCTACCCAGGTTATGCAGTGCATCCAGATCATGATGCAACAGGTGCGGCAGTTATTCATGCCGTTAAAAGCCTTCCAAAAGAAAAACGTCCAAAGGTATATTGCGTTGCTTTTTCTAACAATTGTGAGGAAGAAATCGGAGCGGCAGATGTTGTTCATGATGTAACAGAAGTTGCTGACATTAAATTGAATACATTAAAAGCCCATGTCTCACAAACACAGTTAATGATTAAGGAAATGGAAGAAAACCTTAAGAAACAGGACCCTGCTGTGATGGCTAGAATTAACCAAGAACGTTTTTGGACCTATCAATTTGATGAATAAATACTTAAAAAAACAGAACCTCCATTTACCATTGGAAGTTCTGTTTTTTATTGAAAGCTTATTTTGTTTGGTTTTCTTCAACTTTTTCTTCTAGCTGTTCGCCTTCTTTGGAGACATCTTCATCAGATACTTCTTTGGTACCTTCAAGCATATTTTTCAAATTCGTTAATTGATAGCCATCTTCACGATGTACCATGTTCACTAAAAATTTACGTAGAAGCTTCATTTTAAATCCTGTTGTTTTAATATTGGCTTCTAAATCAACCTGTGTACCTTCATCCACTTCATCAAAACGATAATAGTATTCTGCGATTAAACCGTTGGAATTGGATCGAGTTGCAAATACCTTATTTGTTTCATATGCTAATACTTCGATTTCAGATGTGATATCGGAAGCACGAACTCTTCTTGTTTCTCTCAGTTTTGAACCCACAGCTAATGGCTCGTCATTGATCTTTTCTCTTTTTACTACAAGTGGCATGATCTCATGAATATTATCTATATCGACCATATAGGAAAAAACTTCTTCAACTGGTTTATGAATAATTACGGTTGTGCGAAAGTCAGACATTATGTTTTCTACAACTCCATTCGTTAACTATCTACATTCATTCTTACCATAAAGTTGGGGTTGCTGTCATCTTAGACGAATAGAAGATTAACTGCTGTTCGCTTATCGTTTTGCTACTTATTTGATTTTTAATCGATATAAACGATCATCCTGTTCTGCCGGATTGCCACGGCCATCTGTATTATTACTGATAAAATACAGATGATCGCCATCGACATAAACATCTCTTACTCTACCTACGTCACTTACTAAAGTAGACATTTCATTTGTCTCTAAATTTAACTGCATGACTGCGGTACCTCTTAAACTTGCTATATAAAGATTATTATCTGCATAAGCAATACCTGATGGTGCCCAGGTTGTGTCATCTCCTGAGGTGACGAATGGGGCAATCATCCCTTCTTTTTCCTCTGTGCCCGTAATTTCAGGCCAACCATAATTCCCATTTGCGGTTATTTTATTAATTTCATCATTTGCTGTTGGACCATGTTCACTTGCGTACATGTCTCCTTCATCTGTCCATGCCAATCCTTGAGGATTACGATGACCATAGCTATAAAGATAAGATTCTTTTGAAGGATTATCTTCTGGAATACTACCATCTTTATCCATCCTTAAGATCTTCCCTGCTAACGAATTTTGATCTTGTGCAAGTTCAGGTTCTGTCGCATCTCCTGTAGTGACATATAATTTATCATCTGGACCAATCGCTAGTCTTCCCCCATGATGAAAAGCACCACTCGGAATTTCATCCAAAAGCAAATCCGTTTCCACCCACACTTGTTTTTGATCATCTAATGATAATGTGACAACACGATTAAGCGGTTGACCATCGAGCTCATATGTATAATAAGCAATTCCTTTTGTACCATCATCAATTAATACAAACCCAAGTAATCCTGCTTCTTGTGCCGTTGATAATGATTTCTCTAATTCTACTGGTTGACGAGTTAATTCTCCCCCTTCAATTTTAGCAATTGTCCCTTTTCTTTCCGACAAATAGAATACGTCATCGCGCTTATTAATTGACCAAGGGATATCAAGATCTTCTGCCACCACTTCTAACTTTTGCTGATTCGAAACATCTACCGATTCTGGTTCTTCATCCATTTCATTGTTAGAATTACAACCCATAAGAATAAGTAGGAAACTTGCAACAAATAAAATAGTCAGTTTCTTCACTAAATCTACATCCTTTCTTTTTTTAAAAATCTTGTTATATTAAAGTAATAATTTTCAGAATGATATGATAAAATTCTATCAAAAGGGGGAATGATAGATGAAAATAATTGTTAGCTTTTTTAATCGTCTAATGCAAAGATACTTACCAGACCCATTTCTATTTGTTATCATTTTAACATTTTTAGTGTTTGCACTTGGACTCATATTTACTGATAGTGGTCCATATCAAATGGTCCAATTCTGGGGTGAAGGATTCTGGGGATTATTATCTTTTGCTATGCAAATGGTACTAGTGTTAATTACCGGTCATGTATTAGCAAGCAGTGCTATATTCAAAGCTGGACTGAGTGCCTTAGCTTCAAAAGCAAAAACACCTGGGCAAGCTGTTATTATTGTAACAATCATATCTCTACTTGCCAGTTGGATTAACTGGGGGTTTGGATTAGTCATTGGTGCTTTATTTGCAAAAGAGTTAGCGCGCCATGTAAAAGGAGTCGATTATCGTCTATTAATTGCAAGCGCTTACTCAGGCTTTGTTATTTGGCATGGTGGTATTTCAGGATCAACACCGCTAACCATTGCCACTCCAGGTCATTTTTCCGAAGATTTGATTGGGATTATTCCAACAAGCGAAACCATCTTTTCATCATTTAACTTGATTATCACTATCGCACTTTTTATTGTTTTACCTATTGTCAATCGATTCATGCTTCCAGCTAAAGATGATACTGTTACAGTTGATCCAGCGTTATTAAAAGAAGATTTACCTGCAGCGACATTAGAAAGAGATTCCATGACACCAGCAGAGAAATTAGAGAATAGCCAAATACTCTCGTTACTTATTGGCGTGATGGGATTAATCTTCTTATTTTATTATTTTGTTACTAATGGTTTTGCCCTAAATTTAGATATTGTAAACTTTCTTTTTCTATTTCTTGGTATTCTCTTTCATCGTACTCCTCGTCACTTCTTGCAGGCAGTTACGAATGCTGTTAAAGGTGGCAGTGGCATTATTATTCAATTTCCGTTCTATGCAGGAATTATTGGTATGATGACAGCTTCAGGCCTAGCGGCTGTTATATCCAATGGATTTGTTTCTATTGCTAATGAACATACTTTACCATTATTTACTTTCCTGAGTGCAGGTCTTGTCAATATTTTTGTACCATCTGGTGGGGGTCAATGGGCTGTGCAAGCTCCTGTTATGTTAGATGCAGCGATCGCATTAGATGTTTCCATTCCTAAAATCGCAATGGCGGTAGCATGGGGAGATGCTTGGACGAACTTAATACAGCCTTTTTGGGCTTTACCCGCTCTTGCCATCGCAGGTCTAAAAGCAAAAGATATTATGGGCTTTTGTGTACTTACATTAATTGCTAGTGGAATCATTATTTCGTTAGGTTTCTTACTATTATAAAACAAACAAATTTACGAAAAGTATGAGGATTTATGCACCAGTCTGAAGCAATTCGTGATGTAAATCGCTTCAGACTGTGTGATAATTAGATTGGTTAATCGCCATAGTAACATTATCATTTGTCTAAAGTCTATTTTCAACTATTGGTGCATACCCTTTTACGCTCAACATCACCTCTTTTTGCTGCCACTTGCATCTACATCACTTCTGCACGCTTATCCTATCCTCTGCTTATCCTCCCCTATAGGGATATTTATTAGACCAAAGGATATGTTTAACAACTCATCTACCGTTTCTTACATCTAGTTCTCCAATAAGTGAAGAGAAAAGCCCCCATAAATTCGACCAGTTATTATGTTGAGCAACATCGAATAAGTTTTTTATTTTTACCATTGTATCTAACGTAACGTGAGGTTTTATAATACTACATAAGGAGGGCCTCTTATGACAAATGATTATTACCGTATTGGAGAATTTGCTAAGAAAACAAATACGACCATTCGTACATTGCATTATTATGATGAGATTGGCTTATTAAAGCCCGCACGCACTAGCAAAACAGGTGATAGATATTATTCTACAAACGAAATATTAACAGTTCAAAAGATTGTTACTTTAAAATACTTGGGTTATCCATTAAATAAAATACAGAAACTTCTCAACAACAATGAGTGGGATCTGCGACAATCTCTTTCGTTTCAACGAGAAGAGCTCGTTATCAAAAGACAGCAAATAAATCATATGATTAAAACATTAGACCATGCTCTTTCTATTTTAGAAGAAAATCAAACAGTTGATCCCAATATTTTCATTATGCTTATTAACTCCATTCAAATGGAGGCGGAGCATAAAGAATGGATGAGGAATTTTATCCCTGAGCATATGATTCAAGATATCTACAATATTTCTGATGAAAAACAACAACAACTAAACAAACGAGTCGCTAAAGAATTTGCAAACATAAAAAAGTTGGTGGGCGCTGATCATAATGATGAGCATGTCCAAACAGTGGTTGCAGCCATTTGGGATATCCTCTATGACCTTTATCCCAATATAGAGGAAATCATTCTCCGCATAACAGAAGTAAATGACGATATTGATCGCCATCTTGCCGAAGCTCCTGTTCTTTTCCCCTCTCCATTTACAGTGGAAGAAGAAGAATGGCTTGCCCAAGCTATCTCCATTTATCTAGAAAAGAAAGGAATGGAAAAAATTGAAGACAAAAAAGAAAACGACTAGTCTGTGGTCATTATTAAAAGGCGCAAATGTACCAAAGTGGATCATAATTGTTGCTTTGCTACTCAGCCTACTTGAAACCGCAGCAGGATTAGTCGTTCCATTATTCACAGCTAATATGGTCGACCAGTTAGCTACATCTCGCCTTGAACTTTCGCTCATTGCATTATTAGGAGGCGCGTTCATTATCCAAACAATTGCCTCAGGTTTCTCCTTTTATTTAATGACTTATATTGGAGAGAGAATGGTTGCTTCTTTACGAAGGAAACTATGGGAACATTCCATCCATCTCCCAATTCCTTTCTTTGATAAGCATCAATCAGGAGAAACAATGAGCCGCATCACACAAGATACAAATATAGTAAAAACGTTGATTACCCAACATATTATTACTTTTATAACGGGAATGATTTCAATCATTGGGGCAATTATTATTCTACTAATGATTGACTGGCGAATGACACTCATCATGCTTATTGCTGTTCCATTAGCCGTTCTTATAATTATGCCGCTCGGGCAAAAAATATATAAAGTCTCTTTATCTACCCAAGATCAAATGGCTGACTTTACAAGTAACCTTGGTCGGGTCTTATCAGATATTCGACTTGTGAAGGCTTATCAAGCTGAAAAAACGGAGATTGAAAAAGGGAATAAAAACATTCAGCGCTTATTCCAATTTGGTTTAAAGGAAGCAAAAATCCAGGCTGTCGTCTCACCATTTATGACCTTTATTATGATGTTTGTTCTTGTTGTCCTAATTGGATACGGCGGTGTACGAGTCGCTTCAGGGGAATTATCTGCAGGTTCATTGGTAGCTATTATTATTTATATGTTCCAGATTGTTGTTCCATTTACCCAAATGGCTTCCTTCTTTACTGCTTATCAAAAAGCAATGGGTGCAACAGAAAGAATTCAGGATATGTTAAATACACCTACTGAGAATATGAATGAAGGAACAAAAGGGATAATTCATCCAGAGGAGATTTCTTTTAACCAACTCCAATTCTCATATAAAGATGACCAGATCATTAAAGATATCAATTTACACATTCCAGCTGGAAAAACGACGGCATTTGTCGGTCCAAGTGGTAGCGGTAAAACAACCTTATTCGCTCTGCTCGAACGCTTTTATGAACCTAATGGTGGCCTTATTCTATTAAATGGTCATCCTGCAGACGAGTATGCTCTTGAAAATTGGCGGGAACAAATTGGTTATGTTTCTCAGGAGAGCCCGCTGATGTCTGGCACGATTCGAGAAAACTTAACATATGGCACGAAAAGAGAAATTAGTGAAGAGGAATTACGGCAAGCAACTATACAAGCTCATGCAGCAGAGTTTATAGAGAGATTGCCAAATGGTTTAAACACTGATGTAGGCGAAAGAGGAATTAAACTCTCTGGTGGACAACGCCAACGCATTGCCATTGCTAGGGCCATTATTCGTGATCCAAAAATTCTTTTATTAGATGAAGCCACATCGAATCTTGATAGTTCATCCGAACAACTCGTACAATCAGCTCTCCAAAATTTAATGAAAGGCCGAACAACACTCGTCATTGCACACAGACTGTCAACTATCATTGATGCCGACCAAATTATTGTTCTCGAAAATGGAAAAATTACAGGAAAAGGGACACACGCTGAATTGCTGCAATCACACCCTTTATACGTACAACTCGCTACAAAGCAATTAAATATCAGTCAAACGTAAGCTGAGAGAGAGGCATACCTCTACTCAGCTTCTTTTATGACCCACTTTTAACAGGAATAGGTTGCTCAACACCGTCAAAGCCTTCTTGATAAATACGACTAATAATTGATTCAATTTCAGGCTCTTCGACAGTTAAATCTTTAATATTATGTGTTTGTGTAATTTGCGTGATAACACCCGAAGCAGATATATCTTCTCGATTAAAGCGTATCCAATACTTACCTGCTTCTTCTTTAAACACTTCTGCTTTTTCAAGCGTCAATGGCTTAGAATGTTGTTCTAGATCTACTACAAGAGTACGAATTTTCCCAAATCGATTTTTCACTACAGCCATTTCTCCATCATACACTTTCTGCCCGTGATCAATTAATACCATCCTTTTACAAAGTTGTTCGATATCTTCCATATCATGGGTGGTTAAAATAACTGTAATATCGCGTTCTTTATTGATTTCTTTTATAAATGTACGCATGCGTTCTTTCGCCACTACGTCTAACCCAATCGTTGGTTCATCTAAGAATAAAATGGGAGGATCATGCAGTAAGGAAGCGGCAATGTCAGCACGCATTCTCTGACCTAACGAAAGTTGCCTGACTGGCGTATTGATGAACTCATCTAGCCCAAGAATTTCCGTAAATGTATTCATATTTTCTTTATAGCGGCTATGCGAAACTTGATAAATTTCCTTTAATAATTCGAATGATTCAATCGTTGGTAAATCCCACCATAATTGCGTTCTTTGCCCAAAGACAACACCTATATTTTTTGCATTTGCTTGGCGGTTTTCATAAGGAACGATGCCATTTACTTTAACCGTTCCTCCACTAGGCACAAGAATTCCGGTTAACATTTTAATCGTTGTTGATTTCCCTGCACCGTTAGGCCCGATATAGCCGACCATTTCTCCTTTATCCACAGTGAAACTTACATCCTTTACCGCATGCTTCGTATAAAATTCACGTTTTACCAGACTTTTCATGGCACCAAGAAAGCCGGTCTCACGTTTCGCAACTTTAAATTCTTTCATCAACTGATCTACTTCTATGATAGCCATTCTTTACCCTCCACTCTGTTTATGACTGCCAACCTTCACTACGCTTTATGAGCCCGTACTCTTATAACGGCTGAGTCCTAGCATCCAAATGTAATAGGCAATAATGAAGAAAACAATACCAACCAATGGTGAAAAATAACCAATATTTTCTGGAAAGTATGGCGTTTCTTTACCCAAGATAACGCTTGCAGGAAAATAATTCACAAAACCAAAAGGAACAACAAACGCCCTAAACCATTGCACCATTTTTGGATAAATGACTAATGGGTAATTCGTTAAGTTTCTTGCTGGATACATTACTACCCAATAAAATTGCTCCGATTTCGTTGTCCAAAAAGCAAAAGCTGAGATAATCACGAGCAAGCCACCTTGTATAAGGACTCCACCAATCACTGCGGCCAATAAAAACAGGACATTAGCAATGGTCCAATGAATGTGTAATTCTACACTTACCCAAATAAAAATAAAGATACTAAAAATAAACTGTCCAAAGGATGCCACATCAAATTTCATCGCCATAAAGTGAAAAAAAGGATTAATCGGTCGCACTAAGAAACGATCAAATGTACCGTTCAAAATGTATGTATCAAGACTACGAAAATGGAAAAATAAAATAATGCAAAATCCCCAAGAGAGCACAGCTATTGCAAATAAAAATAACATCTCATAAAAATTCCATGTACCTAACTCCTGAAACTGATAAAGCATTACCCACATCGTTATCGCCGTTCCTGCATACGAGGTCAGCATCCCTACAATCCTCATAAAGAAGGCAAATCGGTATTGCAGCTGGGCCCTTATACCAGCAGCAACAAGTTTAAAATATAAATCAATATATCTCATGAATGTACTTATCCCCCTTGAACAACTACCTTCTGCGATGCTTTATTCCATACTAATCTTAAAAAGATATATGTAACGACCACCCAAAACAACTGAACCCCAATAGAAGTAAGGATTTGATATCCTGCAATCTCACCAATAAAGATCGCATTTGGTATGTAATAAATACCTTGAAAGGGCAAGTATGAGGCAAAGCTCGCGAGCCAACCTGGGAAAAACCACAATGGAATAACAGAACCAGATAGTAATGACATCGCAAAATAAAAGATATCCTCAACTCCGCCGGTTTCTACTAGAAAGAAAGTTAATAATCCAAAGGCCATTTCAATACAATAACGAATTAAAAACCCAATAAAAGCGGCAAATGAAAAAGCTAACCAGATAAGTGGATCGTTAGGTAATGAAAGGTCCATGAAGAAAAATAATATAATATACAAAGGTAATAGTGCAGTAATCATATAGAAAAACACACTGCCAAAGTCTGCGAATAAATAACGTAAAGGTATATCAAAAGGACGCATTAATTCCAATGAAATATCACCAGTACGCACTTTTTCTTGTATTTCCCAGAGAGGAGTCCCTGCCCCGTTTACACCTGAGAGAAATTGACTTACTACAATATATGTAAGCATTGCTTGAAAACTGACGCCACCAGCCTCTTCTCTACCCGCATATAACGCTGTCCAGATAGAACCCCACATTAAAAGAAAGATCACATTAGAACCGAGTCTAGACCAGACATCAAACCGGTACACAGCCGAACGAAGAAAAGACTTTTTGGCAAACGTCCAATACAATCGATAATTGAACATCTACTTCCCACCTGCTTCTTTAAAAATCACGTCATCTGCAAACATTTTAACATAATTTTACTAAGTCTCACCCCTTTTAGTTTGACAATTATTAAAATTGACAATAGAATAACATCTCTACCATTTTTAAGTATAAGGTTGGCAATTAATATAGAATGAATTAAAATGTAGTCTGACTTATTTTTATTAGAAGGAGACATCAACTGATGCGTAAATATAAATTATCGGATATGTTGACCTTCCTCATTCCGTCAATTCTAGGTATCTTATTCTTTATGATTCCTATTAGTATTGATGGGGAGGTAACAATTCCTATCGCTATATTATCCGGCTGGATACAGGATTTATTAAATGGATATATTCCACTTATTATGGTCGTTATTATTGTCCTTACTTTAGTAGGAACTTTGATTGCCAAGATATCTCCTGCTATATTCAAAAACTCACCCTTTTTAAATAACCTATTCAATGTCACATATGGATGGGTAATTGTCCGCTTTATCGGGGCTGTATTTGCTGTTCTAACATATCTCCAATGGGGAGTTGAAGCAGTTTGGTCTACAGCTACTGGTGGACTTTTATTATTTGATCTATTGCCCGTTTTATTTAGTGTATTTTTATTTGCCGGCTTACTTTTGCCGTTATTAGTCAATTTCGGTCTACTAGAGTTATTTGGTTCTTTACTTACCAAGGTAATGAGACCACTTTTCAAACTACCAGGTCGTTCAGCAGTCGACTGTGTTGCCTCTTGGATTGGAGATGGCACAATCGGAGTGCTTTTAACAAGTAAGCAGTACGAAGAAGGCTATTATACAAAAAAAGAAGCGGCTATTATCGGAACTACCTTTTCTGTTGTGTCTATCACTTTCAGTCTTGTTATTATTTCTCAAGTTGGTTTGGGGGATTACTTTATTCCTTTCTACTTAACCATACTAGCAACAGGGCTTATTGCAGCATTTATTATGCCTCGTATCCCACCACTTTCAAGAAAAGCGGATACTTATTATAAAGAGAAAGCAAATGAAGCCGATGAGGACATTCCTAAAGGCTATAATTCTTTTACTTGGGGTATTGATTCTGCGATTAATAGAGCAAAGAAAAATAAAGATGTTAAGGCTTTCTTCACCGATGGCTTTAAAAATATTTTAGATATGTGGATGGGTGTTGCACCGATTGTTATGGCCCTCGGCACACTCGCGTTAATTTTAGCTGAATATACGCCTATCTTCACTTGGATAGGAATTCCATTTATTCCTATTTTGGAGCTTTTAGGACTACCTGAAGCTGCTGCCGCATCTGAAACATTATTCGTTGGGTTTGCAGATATGTTTTTACCTTCTGTCATGGGGGCAGGAATTGAAAGTGAAATGACACGGTTTGTCATCGCTGCTCTATCCGTATCACAGCTCATTTATATGTCTGAAGTTGGCGGATTACTACTAGGTTCTAAAATTCCTGTATCTTTCTTTGATTTAGTACTCATTTTTATTCTGAGAACAGTTATTGCTTTACCAATTATTACATTGGTTGCTCATTTTATTTTTTAACACGTTATTCTTTCTCGGGAAATAAATTTTCGCCACCTGTCATTCCTAACAGGTGGCGTTTTTATATACATTGAATTGATTGAACTTTTGATAGATGTATAACTAAAAAGATCCATCGGTTACGATAAAACCTCCACCCATACAACGTTTGTCCCTTTATGAAGGTTGGACAAAACCATAGTTGTTCTCCATTTTTAAGCGCCATACAGTGAATACGGTATAATCCTTTCACACAAATTTGTTTCAAAATGAATTCAGGTTGTTCTTCAGGTAGATTGGGCATTTTTTTTGGCGGTTTATAAGAAGGGGGCGTTTGCTGGAATGTACCTATATCCATATTTTTTAACAGCTTCCCTTTCATACCTTTTGGTTCATGTACGTTAAAATGACTCATATTAATCACCTCATGCACATCTTATGTGAAAAATGACTATTTGGCCTCACACCTCTTTAGAAATTCACGATAATCCCTATGCAGAAAACAAAAAAATGCCTGCAGTAACATCTTCTGAGGCATTTGGTATTTTATTGAGCGATCTCGTATAATTCTGCACTTGTCATTTTAATGAGGTCTTGCAACGTTAATTCTATCTGAGTACCTAATTTACCCCCACTAACAATCATACTTTTCAAATCTTTTGCTGATGCATCGATAATGGTAGGATATTGTTTTTTCATACCAATTGGTGAACAGCCGCCACGAATATAGCCGGTTATCTTCTGAATATCTTTCACATGAATCATTTCAATTTTTTTCTCACCTGACGCCTTAGCTGCCTTTTTCATATCCAGTTCCTTATCGACTGGAATAACAAAGACATAGTTTTGCTTACTTGCACCCGCTGTCACTAATGTTTTAAAAACCGTTTGACCTGATTTCCCCGTTTTTTCTGCCACCGAAAGACCATCTATTTTTCCATCCGCGACATCATAAGTCATGATCTCATAGCTTACTTTCGACTGATCTAATAACCGCATCGCATTTGTTTTTCCTTTTGCCATTCATCTACAACTCCTAGAAATAACGAAAAAATATATTTATATTTGCTTATGTTCGATAAACTCTAGCTTCATATGGACGGAGTTTCATTTTCTTAGATAGCGATAGATCGCCTTGTGCTTGATAGTTCCATAATAATAGCTTTGCACTATCCCTGACAAGTTGGTGATTTAAATTTACAGTTACGCTACACTCAGACAGGTTTACTATAACCAGAAACCTCTGTTCTTCATCTTCTCTTGTATAAGCAAAAATCTGTTTATGATTTGGAAAAAGAAGATTATATTCACCCTCAATAAATGTAGCGTGAGTTTTCCTTAAAGTAATCATCTCTTTGTAAAATTGCAATACAGAATGATTTGAATTCTTTTGGAGGGTAACATTGATTTTTGTATAATTCTCATTTGTCTCCATCCATGGTTTGCCCTCCGTAAAACCTGCGTTTGAATCAGAGCTCCACTGCATAGGTGTACGGCTATTATCACGAGAAGAAGCCCAGATGAGTTTCATAATCTCTTTATGTGACCAACCTTTCTGTTGTTTGTCCTTATATAGATGATGAGTGAGGATATCATAATAGGAGGACATCCCTTCGAAGTGCACATTCGTCATGCCTATTTCTTGGCCTTGATAAATAAAGGGGGTGCCTTTCATAAAGAAGTACATACATGCTAAGGCTGTGGCGCTTTCATACCAATAATCTTTATCATTTCCCCAAGTTGAAACAATTCTCGGCTTATCATGATTTTCGAGAAATAGAGCATTCCAACCATCTGAAGCTAGTGCGACTTGCCATTTTGTTAATACTTCTTTCAGAGCAATGATATCCAGGACTGGTTTTTCTTCTGCATCCCATAAACCAAGATGCTCAAATTGAAAAACCATATCCATTTTCCCTTGATCTTTACCAACCCAAAGAAGAGACTCCTCTGCACTAACCCCATTTGCCTCCCCAACCGTAACGACAGGGTACTTCCCATACGTTTCTTTTTTTAATTCTAAAAGCCAATCATGGATTCCAGGTTGATTCATATGCTTCGAGAAAGAAGGAACATATGTCTCTTTATTAGTTGGAGGGATGTCTGGTAATCCCGGGCTTTTCTTGATATGACTAATCGCATCAATTCTAAAACCGTCTACTCCTTTTTCTAGCCACCAATTGACTGTATCGTATAGTGCATGACGCACCGCTTGATTTTCCCAGTTTAAATCTGGTTGTTTTTTAGAGAATATATGCAAATAATATTCATCCGTTTTTTCATCAAACGTCCATGCAGAACCACCAAATATACTGGCCCAGTTATTCGGCTCTTGCCCATCTTTTCCTTTTCTCCAAATATACCAATCTCGTTTTTTCGATTCCTTGCTAGCTTTCGACTCTATAAACCATGCATGCTCATCACTTGTATGGTTTAAAACAAGATCAATAATTAGTCGCATACCTCTTTGATGCACTTCTTCTAATAATTGATCAAAGTCATTCATTGTCCCGTATTCAGCTAGTATTTCTTGATAATTTGAAATGTCATAGCCGTTGTCATCGTTAGGAGACTGATACATCGGACAAATCCAAATTAAATCAATCCCAAGTTCTTTTAAATATGATAAACGTTGAATAATGCCTTGAATATCCCCAATGCCGTCCCCATTTGAATCTTGAAAGCTTCGCGGATAGATTTGATAGGCAATTGCGTTTTTCCACCAAGTCACATCCCATTCCTCACCTTCTACTAACGATTAATTAATGATTTATGAATCCATATGGCCGCCTGAGAGCCTTCACCCATAGCAATTGTCACTTGTTCTGAATGAGCCACAACATCACCCGCAGCCCAAACATGAGGGACATTCGTCATTTTCGAGCGCCCATCCGTTATAATATGCTGATTACCTAAACGTTCTACACCTAATTTTGCTGCTAAGTCTGATTTCACCTGATTCCCTCCATAAGCAATAAAACCCCTCTCACCTTCTACAACCTGCCCAGATTCCAATCGAACCCCCCGAAACGATGAGTCCTCTGCCAATACTTCCGCTATTTTTTCTTCAATCACTTCTATTCCTAATTTCTCTAACTGTTGATAAGTTTGTGGATAAACCTCTTTTTTCTCATCATTAACGAATATTATTGAATTCGTCCAATAAGCAAGCGTCAATGCCATATTAGCACCCGTGTTCCCAGAACCCATCACAACCGTTGTTTTATCCTTCACCTCATACCCATCACAGTCTGGACACACATACACAGTCAAACCTAGACATGGGCCGAGCGATTCATAAGGAGGAATATGGTCCATGATTCCTGTGGCAAGTAATAACCGCATGCCCCTATATTGCTTATTACTTCTTGTGTAAATAATGAACTCCTCTTCCTCGTATACAATGTCTACCACTCGTTCATCTTGATAATGAACACCATATTGTTCTCCATGCGCTCTCCCGATTTCCCTTAGATAAGGGCCGCTTACGCCATTAGAATAACCTAATATATTATGATAACTTTGACAGATTGACGATCGACCTTGATTATCATCAAGCACTAACACCCGGTGTTTATAACGACCTAATTGAATCGCTGCCTGTAACCCTGCGATTCCACCACCAATAATGATGCATTCGTATTTCATACTCCTCATCCCTCCTCATTTTCATCTTTGTATTGTTTCCAAACGGATGAAAAAAAATGAAAAAGGGCAACAAAAACTTATTATCCACAATAAACACATTAACTTGTGGATAAACCATATATATACACAGGGTTATACACATACGAACAAACGCTTGGTTTAATAGCTTTTCTCCGTGATATAAATAACTTCTTCCTTTGAATCCATTTCACCTTTTTAAGTTATCCACTTTTTGTTGTGGACAACTGTTGATAAGTGCTAATATTCTTTAAATTCTTTTCGAGTGACGTGCTTTTTAACTTTTTAGTTACTCAGACTTGCGGCACACTCCTTTTTACTTTGTTTATTTCTGGAGGAGCTCTTCTTTTAGTCGCGGTTCTTCCTTTTTCGCTACTCATTTCTTGGGTACTCTCTTTTTAGTCGCGATTTCCCCTTTTTCGCTACTCATTTCTTGAGGAGCTCTTCTTTTAGTCGCGATTCTCCCCTTTTCGCTACTTATTTCTTGGAAGGCTCTCTTTTTAGTCGCGATTCTCCCTTTTTCCCCTACTTATTTCTTGGGGAACTCTCTTTTTAGTCGCGATTCTCCCCTTTTCGCTACTTATTTCTTGGAAAACTCTCTTTTTAGTTGTGATTCTCCCCTTTTCGCTACTTATTTCTTGGAAAGCTCTTTTTTTAGTCGCGATTCTCCCTGTTTCCCTACTTATTTCTTGAGGAGCTCTCTTTTTAGTCGCGATTCTCCCCTTTTCACTACTTATTTCTTGGAAAACTCTCTTTTTAGTCGCGATTCTCCCCTTTTCGCTACTTATTTCTTGGAAAGCTCTCTTTTTAGTCGCGATTCTCCCTTTTTCCCTACTTATTTCTTGAGGAGCTCTCTTTTTAGTCGCGATTCTCCCCTTTTCGCTACTTATTCCTTGGAAAGCTCTCTTTTTAGTCGCGATTCTCCCTTTTTCCCTACTTATTTCTTCAGGAGCTCTCTTTTTAGTCGCAATTCTCTCTCTTGTTCCCTAATTAAAGACATATCTTCACAGACCCACCCAACATGGATTCAAAAATAACAAAAAGGTTGCCCACCCACGTCGGCAACCTTCCTGCTATTTATTCATATGTGACAAAAAACCACCTAATAAATCATCAATATCTTCTTCGGCTTCTTCCTTATGTGGTTCTGGTTCGTTTTTCTTCGCTTGATTCCAATCGAAACTATCTAGTTCATCTTCAAACGTCGCATCGTCAGCAGGTTCTTCCGCAGCAGCAGTTTCCTGCCATTCATCAACAGGTCGAGCTCCTGATTCTTCCTGCAAATATAATGCTTCATCGATATTAGCTGAGCCACTATTTAAAGAGGCTAATAATGCTGTAGCTCTGAGTGGGTCGGAAATAAGCTGGTACACAATACTTCCGAGTAGTGCCTCAGAATGCTCGTGTTTTAGCCAATCCTTTTGAACCTTTGTTAAGTGTTTCGGAAGTGGAATCGTAATAGCTTCTCTCTCATTACTCTTATTTTGATTGACTCCCGCAAGGACAATTTCTGCAACCTTACTAGAAAAATTTCTTCTCTCTGTTGTTTTTAACCTTTGTAGCTCTTTTAGTAAATAATCTGGTGTATCAGATGGTATTCGGAATGAAATTGACTGACCCCTTTTCAATTCCGAAGAAGCTGGTTTTTTCATCAAAACTCACCTAGTTTGATTTAACAGGTTTCTTATCCTGCTTATCTTTATTTGTTCTTCTTGCATAATCTGCAACCAATTTATAATAGGCATTCGCCATCATCCAAATGCTTTCTTTTTCATCTTCAAAAAAGTCGATGTTAAAGCCATCTAAATTATTATTCAATGTCTTGAGGTAATCTTTTAGGACGATGGAGCCACCACCAACAAAATAGCATATCTCGGTTTGCGAATTTTTTTGCCATACGTTTCTTAATAAACGGTATTGCTTCTTCGCTAAGTCTAAAAGAATGCGATCTGTAATGTCATGAACGCTTGTGCGGCTACCTTTAACCATAATATGGTTGCGATTGTTTTTTCTTGTAATAATCTCTACGACATCGCGGCGGCTATCAAGCTCTATACCATGTTTTGATCTTATTTCTTCTCTAATCGCTTCTAAAGATTCAGACACACCTAAATTAAAGCCTTGAGCTTTATCATCATCCACATTTCGATCTTTAATAACTGCGATATCTGTTGATAAACCACCAATATCCTGAATAAGTATGCGTTTATCTATTAAGTCTTTATTAATAATATTTAATTGATTGTCCATCACCAAATTAATGAATGCAGCAAAGCCTTCAGGATAAACTTTAACATCATCAAATTTAATATTAACCTTTATCCCTTGATATTTAGGCGTAATTAAAAATTCAACTTGATGAACAGACCCCATTAATTTAGAACGATAACCTGAATCTTTACCTTCTTTAGCTTCTCTCAATGGAAGGCCTGTACCTAATAAATAATTCGCATCCACCACATTACCAGATCTCTTAAATGTAGCTCCTTTTTCTTCGTTAACTGCATCCAATGCCAATGCTGTAAATAACATGACCAATGTTTGATCTTCTTCAGATTTACTACTGCCTGGATCAAGCTCTGACGCGTTATCACTTTTGGTTGCTAAATGCCCAACACGATAGATTGCATTATTCTCTTTCAAAGCAGGGGAGTGGACACGAATATGTATGCCATCTAGCGGATCCTTACTATTTAGCTCTTCAATTCCAATGACTGGTCTATCCTCAATATCTCTTGCTACGACATTCGGTAAATTAAGCTCGTTCTCTACCTTACCAAAAATAGCTTTAAGCGAATCATTACCAACATCGACAGCCGCAATTCTTGTATTCGTCATCTCTTATCCAACCCTTTCATTCTCATAAATTTGAGTTAATAGTTTAAGAGTAATAGAGAATGAAGTAATAAGCAATGAAACAGGGTGAAAAGTTACCAAAACGTAAAAACGTAAACAAACAGCAAAATTACGCATACTTGCATACTTTAATGTTTACAAGAATACACAACAAGCACACACGTTGATATAACAATATGTATACACTTTTGCATACTTGTACACATATTAAAGACCACATGTAAACAATAACGTAAACTTGCACACTTATTTCGTTTACATGCATTCAATTACAGAATACATGTAAACACAAACCTTCCTACCTCCTATTTGTTTATAAAAAATATTAAAGGGAACGATACTATCATGCCCTTAGGGAAGTCTATTGAAAGTGAATAAATGAAAGTATGAGAATCATTTAAGCAGAAAATACTATCAATGGTTTATAGTTCCCACTTGAGGGTTTTCGAATTTACATATAATTACCAAAATTTGCTGAAATGTAATTAACATGATTAGACTTTTTGATAAAGTCCACCTATTATACTTCTCCCTAAAACATTATTATTTTATTATCCGAATAATCTTAATATAATTTTTTCAAAAAGGATCATTCCCATTAAATCAATATTTATACGTTCACATGGCTAAAATATACTTATCTTTGATTTGACAAAAATCTGAAAAACATTATTATAGTATAAGTAAAAAAAGGAGGAAGTTATATGTCTGACGACAAACAACGTATTGTCGATAGTGTGCCTCAGAAGGGATTTTTTGGACACCCTAAAGGTTTATTCACACTATTTTTCACTGAATTTTGGGAGCGCTTTTCCTACTATGGAATGAGAGCCATCCTTGTTTACTACATGTATTATGAAGTTTCACAAGGCGGTTTAGGTCTTAGTCAAACAACGGCTTTATCTATAATGTCTATATATGGTTCACTTGTTTACATGTCTGGAATCATTGGCGGTTGGTTCGCTGACAGAATATTTGGTACTTCTAAAGCTATTTTCTATGGCGGAATCCTTATTATGCTTGGACATATCGCATTGGCTATTCCTGGAAGCGTTGCCATGTTTTTCGTATCCATGG
Source organism: Cytobacillus kochii (assembly GCF_044790165.1). Lineage (NCBI taxonomy): Bacteria > Bacillati > Bacillota > Bacilli > Caryophanales > Bacillaceae > Cytobacillus > Cytobacillus kochii. Next base: position 4,438,760 of record NZ_CP085254.1, read on the forward strand.
TATTAATTGTCTTGGGAACTGGTTTATTAAAGCCTAATGTATCAAGTGTTGTAGGCGATATATATAGTGAAAATGATAGTCGCCGTGATGCAGGGTTCAGTATTTTCTATATGGGAATTAACCTTGGTGGTTTCCTTTCTCCTCTAATCGTTGGTTCACTAATGGATACAAGTTTCCATCTTGGATTTGGTGTGGCTGCGGTTGGTATGTTTGTTGGATTAGTCACTTTCCAAGTAACTAAGAAAAAATATTTAGGTCTAGCAGGTACTCAGGTACCTAACCCATTAGCAACAAATGAAAAGAAACGAGTATTTACACAAATAGGATTAGGTATCCTTATTGTTGCTATTCTAGTTGCTGTAGGTATTCCTACTGGATATTTAACATTTGAAAGTCTTGTCTTTATTGTCGGAATTTTAGGAGTAGGAATTCCAATAATATACTTTACTGTTATGTACAGAAGTAAGAAAACGACAGATGTGGAACGCTCAAGATTAATTGCCTATATACCTTTGTTCATTGCAGCAGTTATGTTTTGGGCAATTCAAGAGCAAGGTTCAACAATCTTAGCCAGTTATGCAGACAATCGTACGGATTTAGAATTTATGGGAATTACTATTTCCCCAGCATGGTTCCAATCTCTTAATCCTTTATTCATTATTGTATTGGCACCAATGTTTGCTTGGTTATGGGTGAAGCTTGGTGATCGTCAACCTACGATTCCACAAAAGTTCTCTCTCGGATTACTATTTGCAGGGCTTTCTTTTATCGTTATTCTTGTACCTGGATATTTCGCTGCAGACGGTGCATTAGTAAGCCCACTTTGGTTAGTATTAAGTTATTTTATTGTTGTACTTGGTGAACTTTGTTTATCACCAGTTGGTTTATCAGCAACGACAAAACTAGCTCCAACTGCATTCTCTGCACAAACAATGAGCCTTTGGTTCTTAGCAAGTGCAGCAGCTCAGGCCATCAATGCACAAGTGGTTAGATTTTATTCAGCTGAAACAGAAGTACTTTATTTCGGTATTATTGGTGGTTTATCCATTGTCCTTTCACTCGTTCTTTTCTTGGTTGCACCAAAAATCCAGAAAAAAATGCGAGGAATTAAATAAATCCATAGAAAAAGATGAACCTATACGACGGTTCATCTTTTTCTTTCGCTTAAACCTCTACTTCTGTACCAATTCCCTGTATTTTGGCTTTATCATATACAGCTGCTGCAGCTGCTAAGTCAAAATAAGCAGCTCCAACAGATTTGAAGAAAGTAATTTCTTCCTCTGATTCTCTTCCCTTAATGGTATGTGCTGCTAATTCTGTAAGCTCTCCATGTAGCTCATTAAATTGCCAATCACCTTTATTATTAGGAATAATAAAGTCACCAGCTTCTTCTTTTACACCTTCTATCGTATCAGCAACCACTTTACTCGCTCGTTTTAATGTTTCAACGTCCACTTCTTGCATATTAGGTAAATAAGATCCAATGCCATTGATATGTGTACCTTGCTGCAAACTAGCTCCTTTGAATATTGGTTCCACTGCTCGTGTACTACAATTGACAATATCAGACCGTTTCACAGCATCATCAGGATCTGCTACCACTTCCACTTTCCCTTTATAATTTGGCAGGATCTCTCTCATTCGGTTATAAAAGTTCTCCGCTCTTTCCCTTGTACGGTTATATAAATATATATGATCAATATTTCTGACTTCGCATACAGCTTGTAGTTGCTCCTCTGCCATTGCACCACAACCAAGCACGGCAACAGATTTTGCGTCTTTTTTTGCTAAGTATTTTGTTGCGACGCCACTAAGCGCTCCCGTTCTTAATCTAGTTAAATAAGATGCATTCAGACAAGCCACGTGTGTACCGTTTTCTGTATCTGATAACAAGATGACACCTTGGGTTGTTTTTAACCCTTCTTTAGGGTTCTCAGGAAAGATTGTGACTATTTTTACTGCAGCTTTCTTCATTGTCTCCATTGCACTAGGCATATATAATGCCGATGCTTTTTTTGAAGGAATATCTAAAACAGTTCTTTGTGGACTCGCGATTTTACCTTGATGATGAGCAACAAGTGCTGCTTCCATATCCTCAATCGCATCTTTCATTACATATAATGTTTTAATTTCTTTCTCTGATAAAACAAGCATAAAAACATCTCCCTTACAACTATTGACCACATCTCATAAAGCCCGATACGATGACGTACCGAGCTTTTAAATTAACAATCTACTACATGGCTACATCTTGATCTAATTCTTGTTTACTTTTTTCACGTACAGCAATCATGGCAATGAGAGAAATCGCAGCACATAATATAATATATAATGCCACCGGTACATAGGAACCATTAAAGTAGGCAAGTAATGCAGTAGCGATTAATGGCGCGGTTCCACCTGCTACCGCAGCACCAATTTGATAACCTAATGTAATACCCGTATACCGAACATTTGATTTAAAAATTTCTGAGAACATTGTTCCTAAGACGGCTGTAATCGGTGCCCAGACAATCCCTAATCCTAAGACAGTTGCAATGACAAGCCAAGTAACCGTTCCTTGCTGTAACATCCAAAAATAAGGGAAAGCAAAAACAGCCATTGCTATTGTACCACCAATATAGAGTTTCTTCCTACCGATCTTATCAGAAAGACTCCCCATGATAGGAATAAGAATAGTTGTAACAATGGTTCCTACTGTCACAGCATTTAGGGTCGCTGTTCTTGAAAAGCCTAATTCGCTCGTTGCATATGAAACGATAAACGTACCGAAAATATAAAACGGCGCGGTTTCTACTACTTTTGCTCCTACTGAAATGAGTACTTCTCTCCAAGAGGTTTTAAATGTTTCAACGATTGGTATTTTAGCAATCTCTCCACTTTCTTGTGCCTTTTTAAACGATGGTGTTTCATCGATTCCTTTACGGATCCAAAGACCAAAGAAGACGAGTAATGCACTCATGATAAACGGAACACGCCAACCCCATGAAAGAAACTGCTCTTCAGGTAATAATGTCATAATAGACAGCGCAATAGTTCCAAGAAGCATACCGATAGTTACCCCCATTTGTGGGACACTACCGAATAATCCACGTTTTTCCTTTGGGGCATATTCTACAGCTAATAAAACAGCTCCACCCCACTCTCCTCCGAGTCCAATTCCTTGAATAAGACGAAGAATAATCAGCAGAATAGGTGCCATGACACCAATGGTTTCATACGTTGGTAAGAAGCCCATTAATACAGTAGATCCACCCATAATGGTTAATGTTAATACTAATGTTTTCTTTCTCCCTACCCTATCACCAATATGGCTGAAGATTACTCCACCTAGTGGTCGAATAAAGAATGCTAACGCAAATGAAGCATATGCCAACATTAAGCCGACTGTTGGGTCATCACTATGGAAGAAATATTCATTAAATACAAGAGCAGCAACCGTACCATAGAGAAAATAATCAAACCATTCAATCGAGCTTCCAACAAGGCTAGCAATTAATACTTTTCTATTCTGAGCTTTACTCATTCTAGCACCTCCCTATAATTATAAGAAATATCAAAATATTGTATTTTCAATATAATAGTATATTTATACAAAAAAATCTATAGTTTTCTAAAAAAAGTTCTTTTAACTTATTTAATTGGTTCATAATAGACTGAATGCACAAGAAGCTATGCTAGTAAAAGATTTTCTCACCAAATCACTTTATAAGAATAATAATTAATAGATACTTCTTATTATCTGCACTAAATCCTGCATTACTGGACATAATAGAGGTATATAACTTTGATTTCCTACAGCACTTTCTTTTTCTCTGACCTTATGATATTTATGTTATAGAGCTGTTATCAGTATTGGAGTGACTTTTGTGATCGAAAAGAAAAAAGCTTTACCTATTTTGTTTGCTGTTATGTTTCTCGTTATGTCCGGATTTGGTGTCATTATTCCGGTTATACCATTCTATGCAGAAGAAATTGGGGCAACCCCTTCGCAATTAGGTTTATTAATGGCCGTTTATTCACTTATGCAATTTATCTTCGCACCATTATGGGGACGTGTGTCTGACCGTTATGGCAGGAAACCAGTCATGCTCATCGGCATATTAGGTCTCTCACTTTCGTTCTTCTTAATGGCTTTATCTAGTGAATTATGGATGTTATTTGTCGCACGCATCATTGGAGGAACGCTGTCTGCAGCAAATATGCCAACAGCGATGGCTTATGTTGCTGATATCACGACAGAGGAAGACCGTGCAAAAGGCATGGGGATGATTGGCGCTGCAACAGGTTTAGGCTTTATATTTGGCCCAGCAATAGGTGGGGTATTTTCCCAAGCAAGTTTAAGTACACCCTTTTATGTAGCAGGAACTCTCTCGCTAATTACGAGTCTTTTCGTCCTTTTTGTTTTAAAAGAATCGTTACCTGCAACAGGTACAGGCGAAGGTAGAGAGCGTCCTTCATTTTGGGAAGCGTTTAAAGGCACGACCTCCATTTTATTTATCTTGAATCTGTGTGTATCTCTGTCTCTTGCAGGATTAGAGGCTACCTTTGCTTATTTTGCTTTTCAAAAAGCAGGGCTACAGCCAACAGAACTAGGTATCATTTTTATGATAATGGGCTTCGGTTCTGCTCTTGTTCAAGGCGGGTTAGTCGGGAGGCTCTCTAAGAAATATGGAGAAGGAGCAGTCATTCAAGGGGGCATAATCGTCAGTGTGATTGGTATGGGGCTTATTTTAACATTAGATACCTTCTTAACCGCGGCAATCTTCCTTACAATTTTCGGAATGGGCAATGGCGCGATAAGACCTGCAGTGTCAAGTCTATTAACAAAATCAGCAAAAGGAGCGCATGGCAATATAACAGGGCTTTTATCCTCTTTTGATTCCTTAGGAAGAATACTTGGTCCTCCTCTCGGCGGGTTATTATTTACTGTTTCGATTGGATTTCCTTATATTTCAGGAATGATTCTTTCCGTTTGTGCATTATTATTATTTCAAGTTTACCGTATGAAAGCACCAGGTAAAAAAAGCTTTGAAGCTTAAAAAAGGCTGTCTATGTAAGGCAGCCTTTTAATGTTGACTTGGGAAATAGCGTTTTTTAAGCTGTGTCGACGCAAGTTCTAATAGTATCGCAACAAGGAGAATACAATAGGTGATAAAACCAACTTCTCTTAAATCAAAGTAGAATCCCGATGCCATAAAGAGTTCAAAGCCAATGCCACCTGCCCCTGCGGCCGCCCCCATTGCAACAGCAACTGAAAAATTGATTTCAAAACGAAGAAATGTCCATGATAAAAGATAAGTCATTGTAGATGGTAAAACTGCATGAACGATAGTTTGCCACCAGCCAGCACCTGTCGACCGTAACGCTTCAAGCACCCCTTTATCCACTTCCTCAAATGATTCGGAGAAAGCTTTTACCAAATAGGCTACGGAATGGAACAGCATGCCTAGAACAGCTGCCGTACTCCCTAATCCAGCTGCAATAGCAAAAATCAAAACCCATAAAACCGTTGGAACCGCTCGTATGAACGCGACATACGTTTTAATCACTTTAGCTATACCTTGATTTGATAAGTTTTCCGCTGATAATAATGCAAGGAAAAAGGCAATTACGGCTCCAATTACTGTCGATAGAACGGCTAATGCTAATGTAACACCAACTTGATACAACGCTTCACCCCAAGAAAAGTGAGTTAAAGCTGGCGTAAGGAACATTGTCTGTAAATTCGTCATTGTCTCCTTTAATGCGGAAGTTAACTGAAAGCCGGTATAGTCAAAAAAAAGGAAGGCAGCAACAGTTACAATGCCGAGGCTCCATAGAATCGCCTTTAATGTATAGTCAACCTTATTGCCTATTTTTATATTAATTCGACCCGTTTTATCTCGCTTTATATAGGCTATTCCCATTATAAGATCACCTTCCTGATACGGTTCGATGTGAGTTCTATGGCGATGACTGTAAGGATAATTAATAATGTCACCAGCGCAACCGCTTCATAATTTAAGGTCTTATAATACAGGTCAAATGTATAGCCGATACCTGTACCTGTCAAAATGCCAACCAAAGTTGCGCTTCTTATATTCGTTTCGATCATAAACAACATCCAACTCAACATTTGTGGTAATGCCTGTGGAATAACGGCTTTAGAGATGACTTGAAAATATGTGGCCCCCGTCGCCGTTAAGGCTTCAAAAGACTTTAAGCCCACTTCATCAATCGTTTCCATAAACGCTCTCGTCAAAAAGCCAACTGTACCAACAAATAGAGCAAGAAATCCGGTTAGTGAGTTTTGTCCAAATGAGAGTAGAAGAATTAACGCCCATGCTACGACAGGGATATTTCTCGCGACAGAAGCTATCCCTCTAGATAAACCCGCCATTAATCCATTACGCCTCGTCGTTGTTGAACCTGATATTCCGAGGAAGAAAGAAATGAATGCCGCTATCGTTGTCGCAGCTACTGACATGAGAATGGTTTCTACCAATTTCAACATAATGTCAGGAAACTCACGCCAAGTATCCGCCGTAATCCATAAATTTTCAACCATCCATAGACCAGCTGTTGGAATAGCTAACAAGCTTTGATAAAAGTCAAATTGGACCATCTCAATCGATAACCATGTGAAGCAACAAACGATAATCAGCAAGAAGAGATGTTGCCATTTTCTACTTAATCGTTTTTGATCTGTTAACATATTCGCCTTCCTCATACCGTTATAAGCTCTCTTGTATCCATACCATAGACTTCTCCAATATGATGAGTGTCTAATTGTCTATTTGGCCCATTAAAAACTAAATGTCCTTTATTTAAACCGATAATTCTATTCGAATAGGATTGGGCTACCTCGACTTGATGGAGGTTAACGATACAAGTGATACCCATTTCTTCGGTAATAGACTTCAGATAATCCATAATAACCTTGGAAGAATGAGGATCTAATGACGCAATCGGTTCGTCACATAAGATGAGCTTCGGATCTTGGATAAGTGCGCGGCAAATTCCTACTCTTTGCTGTTGTCCTCCACTTAGTTGGTCACAGCGTTTATAAGCATGTTCAGCGATGCCCAGCTTCTCTAGGAGATAGAAAGCTCTTTCTTTTTCTTCTTCACTAAAAATACCGAACATTCCTTGTAAAGTTGACTTATATCCGAAGCGCCCATGAAGTACATTTTCGATAACTGTTAAACGTGGGACAAGATTATAATGTTGAAAGATCATCCCGATATTGGCTCTTTCTTTTCTCAATGACTTTCTGCCAAGTGTAAGAATGTTTTCCCCATTAAAAAGGATTTCGCCACTATCCGCTTCCACTAAGCGATTGATGCATCGCAATAAGGTTGATTTTCCGGCTCCTGATGGACCAATAACCGATAAAAATTCACCTGTTTCAACAGTAAAATCGATATTTGTTAGTACACGGTGATCTTGATAGGATTTATTTAGTCCCCTTATTTCTAATAATGCCAAAGGATTTCGCCTCCTCATAGATTACTTAGATAGCTCTCTTATCGGGTTAAACCATTCATCATCCACTGGCGCTAATCTTTCTTCACCAGATTTAAAGAATAAAGCCGATTGATCTGAACCCTCAGGAACAAAGATTTTCTCATTATTTGCTACTTCGTCACTCGATAAGTAGTCTTGTAGCTTTTTAAAACCATCCTCCCCTAAAAGGTCGATATTGCCAACAAAAGGTGCATTTAAAACCGGTGTGACACTAATGAGCACAAATTCTTTACCCTTTACAAGACTAAATGGCTCAGCTGCATTATCTTTTACGCGATAAATCGAACCCGGACGATTCGCTTCGCCTTCCACAAGCTCAACATAATTTTCTACACATGTATCACAAAAAGCTGCTACATCAGCACTTCCCTTTAACAAATTAACCGCAGACCCTTGATGTGAATTGCCGAACAATACCTGAGAGAATAATGGGCCACCTTCCATTAAATCTTCTTCTGTTAAACTTTTATCACTAAAATGGGCAATCAAATCAGAGGCAGGTACTTTAAATCCTGATGTGGAACTATTTGATACAAATGACATTTTTTTATCAGCAATTGTATCTAAAGAAAATTCCCCATTTTCTTTATAGTTATTTACATCATCAACATTGACAGCTAACCAGCTATGATAAACGGCATCGTCTAACGTGCCTGATTCTCCTGTTGAAACAACTAATGGTTGAATAGCGTCATTACGCTCTTTCGCTTCTATATAACCTTGTGCACCCATAAAAGCGAGCTCCGCATTGTTATTTACCATTGTCTCAATAGAAATCGCATAATCCGTTGTTAAATGGTGCTTCACTTCACGACCTGTTGCCTCAGCAATTACCTCACCAATGTCATCTCTTGATGATTTCATATCTGATCCTGATTCACTTGGATACCAAACAATATCGACAACATCATCACTTGCAGAAGCCTCGCTATTTCCTTCTTCTGAGCAAGCACCAAGTAACAAAGTCAATAATACAAGCAGCAACCAACCATATGATTTTTTACCCATTTTCATTCACTCCCTTTATTTACGATTTAACTTATTTCACTTTAATTTAAGCATAATAATCTACATAAAAGACTGAATTTACTGTCTTTTTACACGAAATATACCGGCTTTCACTAATCATTTACAAACCAAATAATCAGTTAACAATCGGTTTAGAGGCGACTCATAGTCCCCCATACGGACTGATGAACCAAATGCACCGTGATAATCTGAACCACCTGTCATAAGAAGACCATACCTTGCCATAAGGATATCAATTCTTTGGTGATCCGCTTCACTATGATCAGGATGATTACGCTCAACACCATCCAATCCAATCTGACTATCTACAAGCTCTTCAATCAGATCATAGGAATCAAGTTGACCAGGATGGGCAATTACAGCAAATCCACCATCTGCTTTAATCGCTCGAATGGCATCATATACGTCCACATAAGCAATATCCCCAGCAGCTACTCCCCCTCCTTTAAACAGTGAACGATACAACTTTTTATATGCTTCTGAGTCGTAAGGTTCTGACGTAATGGCCGCCATAATATGTTGCTTATAAATCGTCTCACTTGGTGAGGCGATTTGCGTTATTGCTTTTATAGACAAATGGGTGCCTTGCTGTTGAATTTGCCCAATTTGCCAAATGGAATGGGCTTGTCTCCGCTTAAGCACTTCATTACATAATGCTAAAATATGCCCTTTGTTAGCATCATAATGGTAGCCTAGTACGTGTACTTTTCGGTTTCTTTTGAAATCAAATGCGGAAATTTCAATCCCAGGAATAAGCTGAATCTGATATGTTTCGGCCCATTTCAAGGCTTCCCCTTGCCCTTTTACCGTATCATGGTCAACGATGCTAATATGTGTGATACCGGCCGCTGCAGCTTTTTCCATAACCACTTGAATGGAATCTGCGCCATCTGAAAAATCGCTATGAACATGTAAATCCGCCTTCCTCATAACGCCGCTCCTGCCCTTTTGAACGATTGCTGGCTCATTTCAAAAATATGATCACATAATTCATCCATAAATTCGATATCATGGAAAACCCCTAGCAATGTTGTCCCACTTTCCTTTAACTTTTGAATCACTTCTTTCACCTTTTGTTTGGACTGTTGATCAAGACTTGCTGTTGGCTCATCTAAAAGGAGTAGCCTTGGCTTTTTAACGGCTGCGATGGCGATGTTTAACCTTAACTTTTCCCCACCTGAAAACGTATTAGGGTACGTATCCCATAGTTTGCGATCAAGTTCAAAATGAGAAAGCACTTCCTCTGCTTCTTTTTGTGCTTCTAATAATGACCGCCCCGTCTCCAAAACAGATTGCTCTACTAATTCGCGGGCGGTTGTTCGTGGCATGACATTTAAAAATTGTGACACATACCCAATTTCATATTTTCGTAAATAGATGATCTCCCTTTCTGACGCTTTTTGCAGATCAATCCATCCATATTTCTCTGAGTCAAAATAAATCCGCCCCGCCTCAGGTAAATATGTGCGATAAATACTTTTTAAGATCGTTGATTTCCCACTGCCACTTTTGCCCGTGATCCCGATAAATTCACCTTGGTTCATTGAGAAGTTCAACTGTTGCACAGCATGAATCGTCTGACCTAAATGCACAATTTGAAAATTCTTCTCCAGACCTTCAATTTTTAAGAATGTCATCGTATTACCTCCTCCATCGCCAGGTTTTTTCGGTAATTTGTTGTCGTTATCACAACACCATTAACCATTGTTAATGTTACAGTTGGAAAACCATCATCCAATTTCTCAATGATGAGTAAATCGGCTTTATAGCCAGGTTTGATAGAACCAATTTCATGATCAAGGTTTACTGCCTTCGCTGGCTTTGAAGTGACCATTTGGAACATATCTAGGAGGTTCTGATCATACTTATCATGGAGCGTAAAGATAGAATGGAGTAAGGCCGATGGATAATAATCACTACATAAAATATCTGCACATTGATGGCGAATCGCTTCTGCTGCAGATAAATTGCCTGAGTGCGAGCCGCCTAAAAGGATATTGGGCGCCCCAACGATTGTATATAGACCGCTCTGCTTCGCTTTTTTAGCAACCTCTAATGTAATTGGAAATTCACTGATTGTTGTCCCAATGGATTGGACGAGGTCAATCTTATCTTTGTGGTCATCATCATGTGAAGCAATGCTAACCCCTTGCCTTATCGCTATTTCAGCAATCTCTTTCATCATGTCAATCGTCATCACTTTTGAAGATAGGCGGTCTTGGATAATGCGATTTAACTCCTGTTCTGTTAAATCACGATAACCACGCATCGTTTCACGAAAAACTTCTAAATTGCGATACTGACCTTGACCTGGTGTATGATCCATAAAAGATAGCAGGTGAATTTTACCTGAACGGAGGTTCTCTATTAAACGGCCGACACCTTCCAGATTATCTATTTCAAAACGAGCATGTAGGCGATGGCGAATAAGATGTTGCTGCTCGGATGTTTCCGTAATCGCTTCGACTAATTTCTGTACATTTTCTGGTAAGCGCATCGGCTTATGGGTGAAAATATCCTCCCGGTAGAAAGAAAGTGAATGAAACATCGTTGTAATCCCGTGTCCAATGAGGATCTTTTCTGCTTCACGCAGGCCCATTTGGACATTCATCATACTTGTCGGTCGCGGCGAGATGATAGATTCAATATAATCAGAGTGAATATCTATAAATCCTGGAGAAATATAACCCCCGTTTGCATCTATTCTTTCAACATTGGTAAATGAAGTGAGTTCATCTTCTTTTACAATCGCCTTGATCCGTTCTTCTTCTACTAATACTGCATGTTTTTCTAGCATTCTATCTTCAAGTACAATCACACCGTTATGAATAATATACATATGCACCCTCCTCTTTTATAGCAACGAATAAACAAGCTGTTGTGTGTAAGCGTCTTGAGGATCTTCAAGGATTTGATCTGTTAGCCCTTTTTCGATTACTTCCCCATTTAACATCACCATTGTGCGGTCAGCTAGCATACGAATAACGGCTAAGTCATGCGATACCACAATCATGCTGATACCCATCTCACGTTGAATCGTTTTAATTAAATCAAGGACACTGGCTTGCACAGATAAGTCTAACCCGGTCGTTACTTCATCTAAGAAAAGAATAGGAGGATAGTTAGAAAGGGCTTTTGCAATCTGCACACGCTGCTGCATTCCCCCTGAGAACCGCTTGGGTTCTTCTTTCATTCTAAAAAGGGGAAGATGGACTTTGTCGAGCAATTCCGTTCCGACACGCTCCATTTCACCGACATGGCGATTGCCTGCTGCAATGAGTTTCTCAGCGATATTTCCAATAGAGGAAAAGTTCATCTTCAACCCTTTTGCTGGATTTTGATAAACCATTCCGAGGATATGGTTGCGCACATATCTTTTTTGCTGATTCGAAAGAGCAAAAATGTTTTTCTCCTTAAAATCTTCATGGTTGATAAACATTTCCCCACCTGTCGCAGTCTCATCAAAATATAAACATTGCATAAGCGTAGATTTCCCACTCCCACTTTCGCCAACAATCCCTAATATTTCCCCGGGAAATAATTCAAACGTGATATTTCGACAGGCATACACTGTCCCACAATAAGGGCAAAAATTCTTTTCTAACTGTCTCGTATCTTGATGCTGACAATGACTACAGCTTCTTCCAAACACTTTTTCTAATTGCTGGACTTGTAAGATAGGTTCATCACGCATAGCTTATATCCCCTTTTCCTTGAATCGCCCCATTTACTTGTGCTAAACAATGGTGAGAATCATTACATTGGTAATACACCTTATCCTTATCTGCATCTATGATCTCATCCAAAAACGTATCGGTTGACCCGCATAAATGACAAGCTTGTTCTGCGAAAGATTCGACAGTAAATGGGTAATCCTCAAATGCTAATGAACGGACATCTGTATAAGGTGGAACCGCATAAATTTTCTTTTCTCGTCCTGCCCCTAATAAAATAAGTGCTTCTGAATGATTCATTTTATGATTATCAAATCGGGGAATAGGACTCGGTGCCATCACATAACGGTCAGCTACATAGACGGGGTGGTCCGCCCCTGTTTTGGTCTGACCATATTTCATAATTTGTTCAAATAACTGTAGCCAAGCACCGCTGTATTCTTCTTCCGCATGAAGAATTTTCGTTTGTCTTTCACTCTTTTCTACTGACCGCAATGGTTCTGGAGCAGGGACCTGCAAGACGAGCACTTGACCTTCTGTTAAAGGCTGCTCAGGGATGCGATGTCTTGACTGAATAATCGTTGCTTCTGCCGTTCCTTCCGTAATGGCAATGCCTGTCGTTTTTTCAACTAGTTTTTTGATATTGACTGCATTAACCGATTCATCTGACCCTTGATCAATCACCTTTAATACATCGTCTTTGCCAATGATGGATAGCGTCACCTGTAATCCACCTGTACCCCAGCCTCTAGCGATAGGCATTTCCCTCGAAGAAAAGGGCACTTGATAACCTGGAATACTAATCGCTTTTAAGATCGTTCTTCTAATCTCTTTTTTTGAGCCTTCATCGAAGAAAGCAAAATGATGGAGTCTTGTCATAATTATTACTCTCCTTTCTGTCCTTTTCTTGCACGATCGAGCTTAGATTGGAAAGTCACATAATGAGGAAGTTTCAAATGCGAAATGAACCCTGTCGATTCAACGGAATCAATATGCAATAAAACAAACTCCTCGTCATGTGTAGGAAAATCAGATGATGGGTGCTGCAAGCATTGATCTAAAATACTCATCGCTATCGCCTTTGTCTCATTTTGCCCGTAGCACATCCCATAGCCGATTTCAAAGTCGAGGGCTTCTTCACTTTCCTCACTCGCGCCCTTTACCGGCACAAATGACTCCACTTCTGTCACTTCAATAGCACCTATATAATAATGCTCTTCCTCACATTCATGTGGCGATGAGATGTGAATAGGCATCATACCCACCCTCAACTCCCCTACATTGGGATGAACTTGACCGTATCCCCGCATAGAAGCATAACCAAGAGAAGTAACTGCACCTGTCTGTCCCCTTGTTAATGTCTGCAACCTTGCACTTCGATTGGCAGGAAATTGGAGGCTCTTCTTTGTGACATCAAAAGGCTCGCGATTATCATCTACATAAGTTTGCACAAGACCGTTTTTCCTTAAATATTCCACAACTTTAGGGAAAATTTGTGATGATGGCTGCTCTCTCAGCTGATCGATTTTTTCTTTATAATGCTGCAACCATTGTTTCTCATCTTGTTGATTCTCTATTAATAAATCAAAATCTAACAATCTATGTGTATAATCCGTTGTTGCTCCTAATATTTGTCCACCAGGGATATCTTTAAAACTAGAAGAGATCCGCCTAGAAATGCGCATATCTTCTGTCTGAATTGCTTCGCTATAATACAATCGTGGTAATGTCGAACGATGGGCACGCAAGGTAAATACGGCCTCCTCCATATTCCCTTCCGATTGTTTAATAGCCAGCGCAGCTAACATAGGCGCATACAGACTAGCTTCAGACATCACCTGATCTACTAAACCCTTCATCGTGGCAAGAATTGTTTCAATTTCTATATGCCTTTCACCTTTCAGCCGGTTATAACGAAGGCGTTCAATGGAGGCTTCGATAGCCTCTGTCCCTCCTTTAACGGCAACATATCCCATTACTTACTCACCTCACTGATTACTGTTGTCCTTGGTAAACAAACAAGCTTACCTACTTGGTCCGTTATCACGATATCGATTCCTAGCGGAAATTCTTGATTTTTCTCTTCACGTGCTTGGTTGATTGTCTGAGAATAAGCGAGCTTTAAACGCTTATCCTTCTTGATCCCCGGTCCTTTTAATAGCCATTCTTGTCCTGATGACAACTCTGGGGTCTCAATAATAATGGTGGCAGAAAGTTGAGGGTCGATTAAACTACCTTTTTTCGCCGATTGGATAGCGCTTATTAGACCAGCTTGTGGTAAATCAGCTGTAATGATGATAAAATCGGCTTCACTTTCCTCCACATGCTTGGCTAATGTCAGTTGGGAGATTCTTTGGACGAGTGACGTATGGTTCCCTTTAATATGGAAAGTTGCCTCGCTATCGAGTAAGGTGACCATCGTTAAAAAGGTAGAATGATAACAATCAATTGGATGGTCAATTTGAATCATTTGCTTAGCTAAACTATTTGTTTTACCAGGCTGTGCCATGCCATCCATTACCTTGCGAAAAACAGCTTGTGTGTCATGGATATAATCAAGTGGCATTATTTTCACTCCCTTAAATTGACATCGTTTCAAAGGACACTTTTGTTTCCATTAATTGTGCCTGCTCTTTGTTTTCCTGATTGATGATTGCTTCTTCTTTCGCTTGGAGAAGTTGATTCCATCTCGCCATAATCGGCAATTTTGCGCCATAAGCGGCATCAATGATGGCAAGGTCACGAGACCACTCTTCTTCTAGACCGATGACCATTCCCTTACCTATGCTGCCCTCTATTTCTACCATCGTCTCCGTCATTAATACTTCCCCTAGATAAAATAGGGATCGCTTGGCTGTTTCTCTTACCTTCAGCATTGTTAAACCGTTTCTCGGTGCAACTATTTCTTTTACGTCGTAATGTTCGGTCACCTCTCTCGCCATCTCCTTAGCCAACGAGGCTCCCGCCTTCACTAAAATCGTTGTTCTTCTTTTTCGATTCATCTCCCTACCTCCTCTCGCAAGTTCATCGTAACTTGGCGCCAAGCTGTTGTGTTTTAATTTATTTTTAATATTGTGTAAATAAGGATTTACATGGCGGACACCTTTATAGAATCAACCCTTGCAAAAAAACCCCTCTCCTTTTTTGTGGTGAGGGGTCTTTGAAAATGAATATAGCTATAATGGTTTCGAGCTTGAGCTGCTTTTTTTGAGGTTATTAATGTGGTTGTCAGCTAGTAGGGTGAGTAGATCGGTGGTCGGTGGTTGCTCTCGCTTATCAAGCGATTATCTACCATATTCCGTTTTCGTTTCGAAATATTGTTCAATTATGACCTTAATTTCATGATACCCTTTGATATCGAGCCTCTACGGGTATAATTATTCCGCCGCAAAAGCCAGGAGTATCAGAGGCTGGTACGCCCTTCCATACAAGGTGATCATGTCCGCATCTCCATATAAATTTGGCGACAATATCCTTCAAACTGTTGTCAGCCTCATCCAATCAAAATATATATTCTTATATGAGCGTTTAAAACTGAGAATGTGTGTAAAACATGGTTTCACGCAAGAGGATGATGGACTTGGCTTTGTATTGCGCGCAAACCTTAGTTTCGCGCAACATACTTTGGGATTCGGCTTTGTATTGCGTGCAAACCTTAGTTTCGCGCAACATACTTTTGGATTTAGCTTTGTTCTGCGCGCAAACCTTAGTTATGCGCAACATACTTTTGGATTTGACTTTGTTCTGCGCGCAAACCTTAGTTTCGCGCAACATACTTTTGAATTTAGCTATGTTCTGCGCGCAAACCTTAGTTACACGCACCATTCTTTTGGATTTGGCTATGTACTGCGTGCAAATCTTAGCTACACGCAACATACTTATAGATTTGACTATGTATTGCGCGCAAATCATGTTTTCTCTCTCTCATCGTTCTCTCTAGCTATATATATCTAAAACCAAGCAATCGGCCCCATTTTACCGGAGCCGATACTTAAATTTATCACTTCTATAAAGAATGCACGTTCGTTCTAGTATTTTTTCAGTGTCTTCGCATACGGTATGACTTTCAAGACAAATAAGTGGGAGAATATTATTGCACTTGAGCAACTCTTGCTCATAGGCGGAGGGAAATTGTACGCTTAATACTGCTCCATTATTGGTGAAGTGATGAAAACCATGAGCTCGGTAATAGGCGAACATGGATGTAATTGTCGGCGCATCTTTTTTAATAGTAGGGAAAACCTCTGTATTGACATACGATTGATGAATAGCAATTGGCTCCCCATTAATATAGCGAAGTCTCGACAATATATAGGTTTGGTTCTCTTTATCTATCTCATTAGCTGGGGAAAATAGATTCACCGTTTTCAAATCATAACCGGAAGCTAGCATTTTATCTGTAAAACTTTCGCCCCCCGATAAGTGTAAATGAATCACATCTGATTCAGGCTTTAAATACCGCCCTTTTCCGCGAACGGAATAAAGGTGGCCTCGACCTTCTAAGTGTTGTAACGCTTTTCTCACAGTCATTCTTGGCAACTGAAACTCTTCTGCTAATTGATTTTCAGATGGGAACTTCTCACTCAATAGATACTCACCTGCAATGATTCTTTTCACTAATTCATCAATTAATAACGCTTCACTATACATCCCTCTCACCTCTCGCCTTTATTTTACCAAATGAAGGGCTTTAATTTCAGAATTGATGAAAGTAAGTTTATAATAAAAGCATGATCACTAAAAGGAGGAATCATGATGTATATTGTAACGAATCGCATTAAAATGAAAAAAGGTTTTGCTGAAAGATTAGCACCTAACTTCACCAAGCCAGGTCCTCTACAAGAAATGGAAGGTTTCATTAAAGTGGAAACCGTTATTACACAAAACTTAGAAGAACATGATGAATTGAATGTGAATATGTATTGGGAAGACCTTGATAGCTTCCAATCTTGGAAGGAAAGTGACATATTCAAACAAGCACATAAACGCCCAGAACCAAAACAAGGGGAAGAGCCTAAAGAATCTCCAATGCTTGGTAGCGAACTCGTTATCGGGAAAGTAGCAACGACAGTTGAAGCTATCGGAAAATAACGGATAAGAAGATCGTCGCTGTACGGTCTTCTTTTTTTCTAGAAGGTTGTCCTCCCTTTCGTTTTTAATATAATATATGGAAAAACAAGTGTGGTGAAAAGATGTTTACTCTCTTACTTATAGAAGACGATGAAAGCTTATATCGGGAGATCAGAGAAAGGTTAGAACAATGGTCATATAACGTGAATGGAATTGATGATTTCTCAAAAGTAATTGAACGATTTTCAGAGGTTAAGCCCGACCTCGTAATCATAGATATTCAATTGCCTAAATATGACGGCTTCCATTGGTGTCGTATGATTCGTAACCATTCTACTGTCCCAATTATTTTCTTATCTTCTCGTGATCACCCGACAGATATGGTCATGTCTATGCAACTTGGAGCGGATGATTTTGTGCAAAAGCCTTTTCATTTCGATGTACTTGTGGCAAAAATCCAAGCTTTATTAAGAAGAGCCTATAACTATACGGCTGATTCTCAGACACTACAAACATGGTATGGAGCTAAAATCGATTATGAGAAATATGCGGTTTCTAACGAACACGGTGAGATTACCTTAACGAAGAACGAAATGTTTATTCTTAAACAATTGCTTCAACACAAAAATAAAACACTAAGCCGTGATGAACTTATAAAAGCTCTATGGGATGATGAGCGATTTATTAGTGACAATACTTTAACCGTTAATGTGAACCGGCTAAGAAAACGGCTGGAGGAAATCGATTTAGGCAAACATATACATACAAAGGTAGGACAAGGTTATATGGCAATGGAAGAGGACTATTAATATGGTGTTTACTTTTTTAAAAGAACGAATAAGTTGGATACTTCTCTTCCTCTTCTCTCTGATGCTTATCATTGTATTTGCTTATATTGATCCTGGATTATCAATGTATTCGACCCTCTATATGGTTGGGATCCTGCTGGTTATTTTCATTATCTTTCTATTCTTGCGGTTTATAAAAGAGGTCTCCTACTACCGCCGATTAGAAAATTGGGCACCTGGACTTGATCTCCACTATTTAGAAGAGGCCGGCTCACCTTTTGAAAAAATCATTGAATCTAGTCTTCAGAAACAAACGCAGCAATTAGAGGTGGAAAATCAACAGATCAAATTGGAGATTGAACAAGAGAAAGATGAATTATTGCGATGGATTCATGAGGTAAAGACCCCTTTAACGGCAATGAAACTCATCATTGATCGCCTAGAGCATCCAAGCTCGAAATCAGCTTTAGCTAACGAGTGGCTTCGCATTCATTTACTGCTTGATCAGCAGCTTCACCATAAACGTATGCCAACTTTAGAAAATGATCTTTATATTGATAAGGTCTCACTTGAGGAAATATTATTTAGGGAAATACGAGACTTGCAATCTTGGTGCATGCAAAAAGGGATTGGTTTTGAACTGGATCTTGCAGTGAAAGAAGTGACAAGTGATGGTAAATGGCTTGGGTTTGTGATTAGGCAGATTTTATCTAATGCAGTAAAATACAGTCACTCATCCGAAATTACCATTGAATCACAGGCACTTGGAGACATTAACGTTCTCACCATTTCAGATAAAGGGAAAGGCATTTCACAAAAAGATTTACCGCGTATATATGACAAGGGATTCACCTCAACAGCTGACCATGCAGGACATGCTGCTACAGGAATGGGGCTTTATTTGGCCAAAAAAGCAGCTGATACATTAAAAATAAACATTCAAGTTAGTTCAATCATAAATGAAGGGACGACAGTAACACTTGTGTTCCCTAAAATGAATGATTTCGTTCATATAAGAATGACAACGAAGTGACAATAATGTCACACACAATGATATTTTGTTCGCTGAATCGAAGGAGAAAGTCCCTCCATCCCTTTACAATGTAGGTAAGCTTAGAAAAAGGAGCATTCACATGAATATATTAGAAGCACATAAAATTCATAAAACCTACGGTAGTAGAGGGAATAAACAAGAAGTTTTAAAAGGCTTGGACCTGCATATAAAGCAAGGTGAATTTGTCAGTATTATGGGGGCATCGGGGTCAGGGAAGACAACCTTGCTCAATATCCTTTCGACGATTGATCACTTAAGCTCTGGTTCCATTAGTATTGAAGGAAAAGAAATGACGAAAATGAAAGAAAGACAACTTGCGGAATTCCGTAAACATTATCTTGGCTTCATTTTTCAAGATTATAATTTACTTGATACATTGACAGTAAAAGAAAACATTTTACTGCCATTATCAATCAAAAAAGTATCACGGACTGAAGCCAATGAACGCTTTTCTGACATCGCCACTGAATTAGGGATTGAAGAATTAGCAAACAAATATCCAAGTGAAATCTCTGGTGGTCAAAAACAACGAACATCAGCAGCACGTGCTTTCATTCATGAGCCAAGTATTATTTTTGCGGACGAACCGACCGGTGCCCTTGACTCAAAAGCAGCTTCTGATTTACTCAATAAATTAACGCGACTGAATGAAACAAGAAAATCTACGATTATCATGGTCACACATGATCCTGTTGCAGCGAGTTACTGCAGTCGCGTAATTTTTATTAAAGATGGACATATCTACACCCAATTGAACAAAGGTGATGAGAAGAGGCAAGATTTCTTTAAGGATATTATGAAGACGCAAGCCATTTTGGGCGGTGTACAAAATGAACATTAATTTGCTCATTTGGCGTAATTTAAAGAAGAATTTGAAGAATTATTACCTTTATGTTTTTGCACTTGCTTTTAGCTCTAGTCTTTATTTTGCCTTTGTTACATTACAATATGACCCTGCATTAGATGAGGCGAGCGGTACAATAAAAGGTGCAGCGGCTATACGGGCAGCATCTGTCCTACTCATCGTAATTGTTGCTGTTTTTCTTTTATTCGCTAACAACCTTTTTATTAAACGACGTGGACAAGAAATTGGTCTCTTTCAACTAATTGGGATGACAAAGGGGCAAATCTTCCGCATACTCACAATAGAGAACTTCTTATTGTATTTCGGTTCTCTATTCATTGGCATTTTTCTCGGTTTTCTTTGTTCCAGGTTTGTGCTAATGATTTTATTTAAGTTAATCTCAATGGATGAATTAGCTGAATTACAATTTTCAACTCAGGCGTTGGTACAGACATTAATCGTGTTCGCTGCCATTTACCTTCTCATTATGGCGAACAACCTTTTCTTTATTCATCGTCAAAGCATCCTATCACTGTTTAAGGTTAAAGCTACGACAGAAAGCACCGTCAAACGTGTAACAATTGTGGAAATAATTATTGGTATTTTAGGAATTGCTTTTATTCTTACTGGTTATTATGTTTCATCACGCCTGTTCAGTGGGGATTTCACCTCAATAAATGAATTATTTATAGTGATGATTTTCATCCTTGGGAGCGTGATTGTTGGTACGTACCTATTCTTCCGTGGTTCTATTACCTTCTTAGGAAATGTCATTCGTAAAGGCAAAGGTGGTTACTTGAGCATAACAGATGTTATGTCCTTATCATCTATTATGTTCCGCATGAAATCCAATGCGTTACTATTAACGGTTATTTCAACGGTATCGGCACTTGCCATTGGTTTACTGTCTTTATCTTATATCCAATACTATTCAGCCGAAAAGAGTGCTTTTGAACGTGTACAAGCGGATTTTTCTACTAATAGTGAAAAAGAAGCAAATATGCTAACAGAGGCATTCAATGATCATAATATCGCTTATACAGAAGAAACAATGGAAGTCTTAGTTACTACCTTTAATATGATAGATTTGATTGAACTAACTGTTGATCCCGAATTAGCAGAAGTCGATGTAAAGAAGATGGAATCTACAGTAGTTAGCGATAAATTTGTTGAAGGGTTAGATGTTTTGCCTAATGAAGTGTTCTTCGCTGGATGGCCAGCAATGTATGACTCACTGATGAAAGTAAAGCATGATAGCTCTATTGTGATGCATACAACTGCAAAAGAATACAAACTAGACTTTATTGGTTTAAATGATGAACCTGTCATTCCCTTTTATTTCACAAACGGTGGCTCACCAACTGCTGTTGTCGATGACACTCTATATAAGCAATTGCAAAATGAATTAAATGCTGATTTACAATTAAATCTCCAAGACCAAGGCAACCATTTTTATAAAATAAACCTGCAAAACACAGGAGACATAGAAAAAGCGAATAATCTATACGAAACAATGGATTTCTCTCACAATACTTGGTCCCTACAATTAGAATTTGAAGGGGTAAAAATATTTATCGGTTTGACATTATTTATTACCGGCTTCTTAGGGCTTACATTCTTAATCACTTCAGGCTGTATCATTTACTTTAAGCAAATGGATGAAGGGGAAGAAGAAAAGAATGGCTATACGATTTTACGTAAGCTTGGCTATACTCAGAACGATCTCCTAAAAGGCATTTGCGTGAAACAATTTTTCACTTTTGGTATCCCCCTTGTTCTCAGTCTGTCTCATAGTTACTTCGCTGTTAAATCGGGCTGGTTCTTGTTTGGAACAGAAATGATGACACCAACTATTATTGTCATGGTTATCTATACTGTGCTTTATTCCATCTTTGGATTATTAGCGATTTTACATTATAAGAAAGTGATCAAAGATGCATTGTAATGAATGAAGAGCACCGTTCATTTAAGAACGGTGCCTTTTTAATGCATTTTTTTACATCATAAAGTTTGAATAAAATGCTTTAATTGTTTGTTAAACTCCTGTACTCTCAAAAATCTTCCTTCTCTTAAGTACTCTTTTCCTTCTTTAAAGAGGATGACTGTCGGTACAGAAAAAACCAAAAACTCACCGGCTATTTCGCTTACAACCTGATAGTTAACTTTTCCTAGTTTTATCTTTTGAAAATCCTTCACACTCTCTAATAATTTGGGATACAATGCATGACATACACTACATTGATCACTCCAAATATAAAGGAGGGCAAAGTTATTTTCTTGAACAAATGCTCGAACTTCTTTAATTGATTTCAATTCTGAATGCTTATTCACTTTTTCAAACTCCTTTAAAAGCACAGCATCATTTTTTAGTAATTTTTATTTTGGTCAGTGCCCTCCCTTTTACTTCTAATATTTCAAAAGTAAGATTGTTTTGTACAATGACTTCACCTACCGCCGGAAAATGGTCTATTTGCTTTTGTATGTAACCTGCCAGTACATCATCTTCCTCTGGTATATCTGTCTTAAATACAGAATTGAGTTGATATAATGTAATTTTTCCATTACAGATGATTTCTGTGTCAGTCAGCTTATGAATATGCCTTTCAGTATCAAGATCCATTTCATCTTCAATTTCTAACCCAATCATAGCTTCAATAATGTCTTCATGAGTAACAATTCCTTCTGTTCCACCATATTCGTCCAAGACAATTGCTAGATGTTTTTTCTCCATTGTCATTTGGCGAAAAACACGCTCAAGAGAAGCAAATTCATAAATAACTAAGGGATCTGTATCACAATAATCCTCTAGTGTTTTATGTGGTTCCGCAGCCCAAGATAATAAGTACTTTGAATGAAAAACTGCGACAATACGATCAATATCCTCCCGATAGACAGGATACCTTGTATACGGATGTTGAATCACAGTATCTCTTACTTCTTCAAATGTAGTTGTAATAGGAAACGCAACAAGATCTATTCTTGGGGTTTTTAGCACGTCTTTTACATTTAAATTGTGAAAATTAAGTACACCTTTAATACGATGAGACTCTTCTTTTTTAAAGATGCCTTCCGTGTCAGCGATTTCCACCATTGCCCGTAGCTCTTCCTTAGAAATCGATGATTCTTGTTTCTGCCCCTTTGATAATATGCGGGTAATAAACCCCGTTAAGCCATTTAAAATGACTGTCACTGGTTTTAGAATAAAAATAACGGTCCGAATCACAGGGTATACAAGATACGATATACGATCAGGGAAAGCTGCTGCAATGGATTTCGGAATTACCTCCGAAAATATAATAATAACCACTGTTAAAATGGCCGAAGCAAGCGCAACATTAAACCCATATTGAATAGCAAGGGTTGTTACAAGTGTTGGTAGTAAGATATTAGCAATGTTATTACCAATGAGAATAGAAGTAATAAACTCACTTGGCTTTGAGACGATATTAAGAAGCTTTTCTGCCTTTTTATCATGGTTTTTCGCTTTCGTTCGCAGCCTCATCTTATTTGTTGCAGTTAATGCCGTTTCACTCCCTGAAAAAAAGAATGAAACAAATAAGAGAAAAATAATAGCAATAATCAACTCTAGTCCCCCTAACAAATGAACAGCCATTAATCGATATTTTATATACCAATAGTATACCTAACTACTCTTCCTACAAACATATTTGATTGACTTTAAAAAAGGATTATATATTCTAGCAGCTAAAAAAAGGCTAGGAACTGCTTTTCGCACCTGCCCTAGCCTTTATTGTCACCTTATTTTACTCTTTAATAATTTGCAGCTTTTCTTTCATACTTGTTCGGGGCTTTGCTTCAGGAATATGATCGGCATAACCAATCATTAAAGTAGCTACTACTTTCTCCCCTGGTTTTACACCAATCGCTTCTCGGAAGACAGGATTATAGATCCAATCATTGGTACGCCAAATCATGCCAATTCCTCTTTCCCATGCAGCTAATTGGAAATTTTGAATCATTGCACTCACTGCACCATAATCCTCATCCCATGTCTTTTGACGAGGGTCCTCAGGCATCACAACAACTAAGTGCAACGGTATAGAGCGAAAATAAGCGGATTTATTTTGTGCTTTTTCAGGTATGGTCCCATCCTTTAATTTTTGCGTTTGGCAAAATGCGTCAATAAACTTCTCTTTCCCTTTTTCAGCGAATAGTAATAAACGCCATGGTTCCGTCATTTTATGATTTGGTGCCCATTTTGCCACCTCTAGTAATTCTACAATTTCATCTATGCTTACAGGATCTTGTTTGAATTTTTTAATCGAACGGCGATCCTTGATGATTTCATCGATTTTTCTCTCCATTTCCAGTCACCTCTTCTAACATTCTACTTACCAGAACTATTATACTATTTTCTGAACTTTCTTTCATGCTCAAGCAACCAGCCTTTTCTTATCATCCCACCTGCATAACCAGTTAATTTTCCGTTTGTGCCAATAATACGATGGCAAGGTACAATGATACTCATTTTATTTTTTCCATTAGCGCTCCCGACTGCACGGACAGCTTTTTCATTTCCAACAATGACGGCAATGTCTTTATATGAGGCAGTCTCGCCGAAAGGAATTGTTGTTAACGCTTGCCATACATTCGTTTGAAAGGTTGTCCCATTGAGCTCATAAGTAATGTCAAATGCTTCTCTCTTCCCTTGAAAATATTCCTCTAATTGCTGTACGCATTCCTTTATTACATCTGGCGAGTCATCCCTCAATGGTTCTGCGATTTCCGTTCTATCAAGAAATTGAACAGCTGTGATGGCTTTTTCTGTTCCTTCGATTGATAGCACACCTACAGGGGAATTTATTTGTACAAGCGATTTTTGCATAACAAGCTCACTCCCTCATTTTTTACTTGTATTCTAACACTCTTTCTAAAATTTAGTTAGAGAAAGAAGGAAATCACCTTGTAAGCGCTTAACTATTTATAAGTAAAAAAATATTAGAGGGAGAGGATCAGCGAATGAGTTTATTGAACGCATCATTTCACTTAAATCTACAAACGGATTTAAAATTTGGTTATGAGGTCGTTCAACAAGAGCTTTCAGACAAAATTAAAGCGACAGGAAAGAAGAAGGTCTTCGTTTGTACAGATAAAGGACTGATTTCATCAGGTGTCGTAGAAAAAGTTACCCAAGTATTAGAAGATGCATCCATTGAATATGCAGTTTATGCAGAAATCGAACCTAACCCGTCTGCTCATTCCGTTATGGAAGGCATGAAGAGCTTTCAACTAGAAGGCGCAGACTTGATTATTGCCCTTGGTGGCGGTAGCTCTATGGACTTTGCCAAAGCGCTGGCTGTAGCAGTCACACACCCCGGACATGTACTGGAATACGCTCTTGGCGGTAAGCCAATAGAAGATAAACTACCATTACTTTTTGCGATTCCAACAACAGTTGGTACTGGCTCTGAAGTAACGATTGCGAGTGTAATTACAGATAGCGACGGTGGTAGAAAACTTGTTCTAGGGTCTCCTTATCTAGTACCAAAAGTTGTGTTTGTGGATCCGGCACTCACGCTAGGATTACCACGCAAGCATGTGGCTGCTACAGGGGCTGATGCACTTGTCCACGCCATTGAATCTTATGTTTCATTACCTGCTAATCCTTTTACAGATGCTCTTGCTCTTCAAGCGATTCGCATGCTCTGGACCTATTTACCACAAACCTATGCTCATGCAGACAATTTAGAAGCAAGAGGGCAAGTCCATCTTGCTAGTACATTGGCTGGCATGTCATTTAGCCTTGGTGGATTAGGGATTGTTCATTCCTTATCACATCCAATGTCTGCACGCTACGGTGTCCCCCATGGACTTGCGAATGCCGTGATATTACCAAAAGTGATTGCCTACAATCTTCCGGCATCAACAGAAAAATATGCAACAATTGCACGCATGATTGATCCATCCTTACATTCCGTAAGTATGCAACAAGCAGCCAAAACTCTTATTCCGTTAGTAGAAGAATTAATGCATTCTATTGATATTCCACAAGATTTTTCGCATCTCGATCACCACTTTACAGATGAAGATATCGCCCAACTAGCAAAAGATGCAATGAACGATCATGGAACCGTACATTATAATCCAAGAAAAGCAGTGAAAGAAGATATTGAAGCCATTTATAAAAAGGTCTTACCTGTGAATATAGACGAGAAAATTTATCATTAACTAAGAAAAAAGAGCAGTCCTTCCGAGCTAGACATGAATAAGCTTAATTCTGGAGCGGAAATACGACAGCATAAGTTGATCTTACGAATGTAGTTCATTCATCTTTGTCGCGGCTCAACTTCTACCAAAGGACCGACAAACTTCTGATCCAATTCCAAAGCTTTTAACAACGTTCCGTACGAGAGGCTAAAACTAAAAGAAGCCAACCCAATTTAATTATTAAATCGGGCAAGCTTCTTTTAGTTACGTGTACGTTGTAGGAAAGCTTTGGTTCTTTCCATTTTGGGGTTATTGAATAGTTGCTCTGGTGTCCCTTCTTCAGCAATGACGCCTTTATCCATGAAGACAACGCGATCCGACACTTCACGGGCGAATTCCATTTCATGGGTGACAATAAGCATGGTCAGGCCTGTGCCAGCCAGTTCCTTCATCACCTTTAACACTTCGCCAACCATTTCAGGATCGAGTGCTGAGGTTGGTTCATCAAACAACATCACATCTGGCTCCATTGAAAGTGCTCTTGCAATCGCCACACGCTGTTTTTGACCTCCGGAAAGCTGTCTTGGCTTAGCTTCTACATAAGCCTCCATCCCGACCACACGCAAATATTTCTTCGCGATTTTTTCTGCTTCCTCTTTTGAACGCTTTAATACTTTTATTTGCCCAACAACACAATTGCCCAATACATTATGGTTATTAAATAGATTAAAAGATTGAAAAACCATGCCGAGATTTTTACGATATTGATGGACATTATGTTTATCGTCGAGGATATTTTCACCGTTATAGATAATTTGTCCACCACTTGGCTTTTCTAATAGATTGACACATCTTAATAGGGTCGATTTCCCAGACCCTGATGAGCCGATGATTGTAACTACTTCTCCTTTATTCACTGAGAAGTTAATATCTTTTAATACTTCATGACTACCAAAAGACTTACTTAACCCTTGAATATCAACAACTGTATTCACTTTTCCAACTCTCCTTTCCGCCACCTATGCTCCTGTTGTTTTCCTTTTGATATCTTCTGCCGTATCCATTTCACCTGCAACGACGTAATTTTCCGGTCCATCCATTCTTCTTTCAATATAGCGTAGAATTAATGTAACGGTATAAGTCATAACGAAATAAATAATACAAACAACAAAGAATGACTCAAAGTAGCGGAAATTATTCCCTGCAATTGAATTCGTTTGGAAAAATAATTCAGATATAGAAATCACGCTTAACACGGCAGTATCTTTTATATTAATGATAAATTGATTACCTGTAGCTGGAAGAATGTTTCGAATGACTTGAGGTAAAACAACATTCATCATTGTTTGCAAATGGTTCATCCCAATGGCTTGGGCTGCCTCATATTGACCTGGGTCGACAGAAATAATCCCTCCACGAACAATCTCAGCCATATAAGCACCCGTGTTAATGGAAACAATAACGATACCAGCAATGAGCGGATCCATTTGATAGCCAAAGGCCATTGCTGCCCCGTAAAAAATAACCATTGCCTGTACAATCATTGGTGTGCCTCTAAAGAATTCAATATAAGCAGATAACAAGAAATTCACTATTTTTAATAACAACCGTTTAGGACCATTCTCCGGTATTGGTATTGTTCGAAGAATGCCTGACAACAAACCAATTAGGGCACCGAAAACGGTACCAATTAAGGCAATGACTAATGTCACACCGGCGCCTCGTAAAAACATTGGCCAATATTCGACTACGATGCGAATAATCCATTCTATACTCATAACATGATCTCCTTTTCTCTCATCATGATTGGCCATTACCAATCAATCTGCTAAGGATTTGCGCTTCAAAGGTTTAATTAGTCCTTCTATTACTTAAAGGGAGAGGATGCGCTACCCTAGTTGTTTATTTCTCATGTCTCTCCTAACCTTCTTCTCGATATAAAACCGGCTACATCTCATGCAGCCGGCTCATTTAGTTATTCTGCCGCTGGCTGATTCTCAATAGCAGCATCCATTAATTCTTTTTGTTCTTCTTCAGAAATATCTGCAAGGATTTCATTGATTTTATCTGTTAATTCGCTATCTTTTTTCATCCCTACTGCAATGGCAGTATCTTCTTCACTTGTCTCAAATCCTTCAGTAAATTCAACCATCGCAAAGTTATCATTAGCAGCTGAAGCACTTACACCTTCAGGACGTTCAGAAACATAACCGTCAATAATTCCAGACTCTAATGCAACACGCATAGCAGGGAAGCTCTCCATCGCTGTTTGCTGTTGTACGCCGTCAATTTGATCAATTACTGAATAATGAAATGTATTTAATTGGGCAGTAACCTTTGCTCCACTGAAGTCTTGAATGGATGTGGCATTTTCGTAATCGCTACCTTTTTTCACTACCATGACTAAATCAGATTCGTAATAGTTATCAGAAAAATCAATCGTCTCTTTTCGTTCTGCTGTTGGTGACATACCAGCAATAATGGCGTCAATTTTATCTGAACTTAATGATGGTACTAAACCATCCCATTTTGTTTTCACAATTACTAACTCTTTTCCTAAACCTTCTGCTATCTTCTTCGCAATCTCAACATCGTAACCGCCTGCAAACTCTGAATTACCTTCAATTGCAACTGCGCCGTTGCTATCATCCATTTGCGTCCAGTTAAATGGCGCATAACCCGCCTCTAGTCCTACACGAAACACGTCTTTATCTTCTCCACCTGAACCTGTGCTTCCTTCAGCCTCATCATTTGAACCACAAGCAGCTAGAAACATACTCATTACTAAAGCCATAGCTAGTAAAGCAAATCTCTTTTTCATTTCTATTCCCCCTAATATATTTTTCTACTAATTAAACTATTCCGAATTAAGAAAAAGAATAACAAAAAAAGACCTGAGATGAACTCAGGTCCTTGTTATTCTTCCGCCTAAATCCTCTACTTTTCCCATTTTAGAGATAGTGCACCTTAATAAACCGGGTAAATTTATTAAGACAGTCCTGCAATTATTCACTGCAGACCCAACATGCTATACAAATGGATATAGCACATTTCGGCGATATTTCCTTCTCTTTAGTTTCATCATGCCTTATCACTCTACTAAAGACTGTTAAATACCGCGCCTCTACCCCACCAGAAAAAGTGAGGTTTATTCAATTTGATATCTATTAGGCTACAATAGTTTAATAGCGTCTGTCAATATAAACTCTATGGAAAATTGGTCCTTTTTTCGCACAACCTTTTGTCCAGAGCATAATTACCAATGTCAAGCTTGTTTGCTTGAAGCTAACTCTTTTAACTGGATGCTCAAATGATTAATATCCGCTACCGAATGGTTTACTTTTGACACCATCTCATGTTCATCTTCTATGATGGCAACGATTTCCTCTGTAGCTGCAGCGTTTTCCTCTGATATATTTGCCATATTTTCAATCTGTTCTTGAATTTGCTCAAATTTTTCTGTGGCAGCGGACACTTCATTGACACCTTTCACTAACTCTAAGTTGTTTTCTTGTAATGATGTTTGGATCTCGTTGAAAAAGGCAGATATCTCTGTTAGAAGTGCTTGTCCCTGCTTTACAGCACCTTCCCCTTCAAGAGAGCTTTGACGTGCTTCAAGAGACTGAGTGAAAAGAGTATTCGTCACTTCAGAAATCGCCACCGTGATTTCAGCACTTTGCTCAGCTAACTTCCTTACTTCATCTGCAACGACCGCAAAACCTCGCCCATGCTCTCCGGCTCTTGCTGATTCAATTGCTGCATTTAATGCGAGTAAATTAGTTTGATCGGCAATTTGTTTAATGCCTGCTAATAATTTATTCACTTGTTCCATACTAGAATGAACATCTGATACCGTCGATGCTGTCACACTAATCGTTGTATTTACTGTATTCATATGCGATGTAACATCGACTATCTTAGTTAAACCATCTTGTACTTTCTCATTCATACTCTTCGACTCTTCTACGACACCTTCTGAAATGGCAACAGATTCTTTTGTATTTTGTAAAGACTGACTCATAGAATCATTGACAATATTTAAGCTATTCGCTTCTTCCTGAATACTTGTAGCCATCTGTTGAGCAGCTTCTAATACTTGTTGGCTTGACTCATGTATCGTTTCAATATTTTGCTTAAAAAGTCCAATATGATTTTCTAGAGTCACTGTACCTTTATCTATTGAACCAAAGGTGTCTTGCAACTGTATGAGAAGGTCTTTTGACTCCGTTTCTTTTTGCTCTGCTTGGTCAATCAATTCCCTACCCCAACTAGCTAATAAATAAAATAAGTACAAAATCCCGTTGGTGACAAGAATAATAGTAAAAATACTCCGGACACTATTACTTTCTCCTAATAACTGATGGCCAATTATAAAGCAGGTAGCAATAAAACTAATATTAAAGAATGCAGAAAAAGCAACAATCATTTCTTTCTTAAAATACAGCACCACCATTGCAACCGTTAAGAATAAAATATAATGCTTATTCAAAGCATATCCGTCCACAAAAAAGAGCATCATCACAATGAGGTTTGGTATAGCAGCATACAAAAAGCCCTTTACGTAATCATTGATACGCAAAAAGTACAGAACAATAGCCATGACAATGACAGAAATCCCAGCACACATAATGACAATTGTATCGCTCAAACCTCGGTCAATAACAATAGGTAAGACTAATAAAACAGCTAATGTCATCAATCCCCACATATTCACTTTATGAACTCTTAATAATTCGTTCTTTTGCGTACCCAATTATTTTTCCTCCTAAATTAATCCAAAAACAAGGACTTTAAGCCTATTATTTGGGGTTTTTTTCTTTTATTTCTCTTATTTATTTCGGTATGATTAACTATTATGTTAGTGCTTTATAGCTAAATATTTTAGGAGGATACATAATGAGAATTGCGATCATGGGAACAGGGTCTTTAGGGACGATTATTGGGGCACACTTATCAAAAGGGGCACATCATGTGGAATGCATCGATGTGAATACTGATCATATCAATGCCTTAAACAGTAACGGCGCAACAGTTGTGGGGACGGTAAACTTGCAGGCTTCTGTAAAAGCCATCACGCCACAAGAAATGAATGGCATTTATGACCTTGTCTTACTTTTAACAAAGCAAGTATACAATGAATCAGTGCTCCTACAATTACAAGCGCATATGAACGAAGCAAGCATATTACTCTCTTTACAAAATGGTGTTCCAGAAGAAAGTTTAGTAGAATCACTTGGTTCATCCAACATTATTGGTGGTTCTGTTGAGTTTGGTGCAACTTGGGTAAAACCAGGTGTATCACAATTAACATCAGACAAAGAGGCATTCTCTGCTCACGCGTTTCAAATTGGTGAGTTAGACGGACAGATTACTGATCGCGTGAATCAAGTAAAAACCGTTCTTGAAGATGTCGGTGGCACAATCGTGTCAAATAATCTTATCGGTACAAAATGGTCCAAACTTCTTGTTAATGTAGCGATGAGCGGTATGTCGGCAGCACTAGGTTGTACATATGGAGATATTTTGAATAACGAGGCAGCTGTCACAAGTGCAGTGATGTTAGCTGATGAAACGTTAAAAGTTGGATACGCGAATAACATTCAATTTAGCGAACTAGCGGGTGTAAATGTAGGTATCTTCTCTATTAGCGAAGACAAGAGCAACCTACCAATGGTCATCCAAGTTGCTAAACAAGCATTTGCTCCTCAAGCACTGCTCAAAGCTAGTATGCTACAAGATTTAGAAAAAGGATTACAAACAGAAGTCGACTATATTAATGGTTACATTTCAACAAAAGGGAACGCCCTACAAGTATCTACTACAGTAAATGATCTTGTCACAAGCTTGATCAAACAAGCAGAAGAAACAAAACAACTGCCGGACTTTAATGAAAATATTAAAGCATTTGAGTCCCTATTAAACAAAGAATTTGCCATTCATTAATCCATACTCGAAAGACAGGCTGAGTGAGACGTGCGAAATCGAACCCCTCACCAGCCTTTTTTCCTTCCTCATTCCCATGCAGCATTAGAGAAATAATTGGTTAATACATAAGTATAATCCAGTAAATAAAAGGATGGAGTATGAAATAATTGAGAAAAACGTTTGGCTCATGACTTTAAAAAATAATTGTCCTAAAAATATGCCAATTAGTGCCACAGGAGCTCCAACCAAACTAGCGAGCCAAACTGTTTGTGTGGTACCGGCGACAACCATTTGGATAGTCAGACTGATTACATAAATATATAAATAAAAAGCAATTGTCGTTCCTCTGAGAATTTCCATATTCGTTTTGGTGCCCGAGAAATACAATAATAACGGCGGACCAGGCATCCCAATACTTGTCGTTAATGTTCCAGATAGCCCACCAGCGCCATAATCTCTATTTCTCGTTTGCTTCATCTTCAATTGAGCAATCATCAACACAGTCAAAACCAAAATTAGAATACCTATCCCTAGTTTTAGCCAGTTAAGCGGTAACCAAAGAAAAATGACCATCCCTAAAGGTAAACCAAAAATACTGCCGATGATGAGTCGTTTTAACACTTTTTGATCAACATCGACCTTGACTTTCCCTATCATGACAATCGAAATAAACAAAGATAAGATTAAGTTGATTTGAATGGCCTCCATCGGCTCAAAAAACAGCAGTAAAAACGGCGTCGCTAAAATAGAAAATCCATATCCCGTACTCGCCTGTAATATAGATGCAACTAAAATAAGAAGTACATATAAAATGAGCAATTGAGCAAACCACCTTCATTATTACAGAAACTTTCTCCCCTGCCTCTATTTTACCATTTCAGCTAACAAAACCCTCATAAGATGGACCGTTTGTTTCACGTGGAACGAGAAATTTTTGTGGGGACTTATCTAATTAAGATAAGAAAAAAGTGCCTCTTAATTAAAGGGATGTAAGACTACTTTTCCTTATTGAATTGTTGTTTAAAAAAGCTTTGTTGGATACGGATATTTCACGTTTCAATCATGCCTTATTTTATATATACGACTATTTGTAATGGATGTTAGTTTACTGTTGCTTTACATGTAAACATTCATTACTTTTTTACTGCCCTAATGATATAAACCGGCTCACTTCCTAATTTCTGTGGAGAAACGGTCATTTTCATATCGCTAAAACCGGCATTTTCCATTGCCTTCATCATATCCCCAGATGATACTCTCGGTCCTCTGGCATCTGCGGTTTTTTCAATATCAATGCATAAGAATGTACCTCGAGATTTTAAGGTACGCTTGATTTCTTCTAGTACAGCGGATAATGGTTTTACTTCATGTAGCGAGATTGAAGCGATCGCAATATCTACTTGTTCATCTGCTAATGGTATGTCTTTAAAATTAGCTATTACGGGCTGAATATTTGTGATCCCTCTCTTCTCTGCTGTTAGCTGCAAATAGTTTAAAATTTCCTCATCCAAATCAAGTGCATAAACCAAATCTACCCTTTCTGCTATAGGTAGCGCTACGTATCCTGCACCAGCTCCTATATCTAATACGACGTCACTATGATTGAGGGGGAAGTATTGAAATAATTCCTCAGCTGAAAAACGATCAATATTTTCAAGATGACTAATCTTTCTTTTTACTTTTTCATTCATAAGTAATAACCCCTTTTTAATTATAGATATAAACACTCTTTAATAACTATAATTTATTTAATCTTCTTTGTAAATGGGGAATATTGTAATGGATGAAAAAACGGAGCAGAGTTTGTTCTGCTCCTTTCTTTATGAGGAGGCCTTTGTTTGGAGAAGCTTAATACCTAAGCCGACAAAGATCATGCCCGTTACCTTATTAATAATAAATTCTGCTTTAGGATTATTTCTAAGTTTTTTCGTTGTTGTAGAGGCAAAAAGCGCGACTATCGAACACCAAATGGTTCCTGTTACAACATAGGTCATACCAAGGATGATAAAAGGAAGTGGGCCATATCCATTGTCTACAGATATAAATTGGGGTAGAAATGAAATATAGAAAAGCGCCACTTTTGGATTGGTTAGATTGGTTAGTAAACCTTGAGCAAACACTTTCCTTGCAGTTAAAGGTTTCGTCTTTTTAACTTCAAATTGTGAGGATTTTTGAATGACCATACGTACGCCAAGATAAATTAAATACGCCGCACCAATCATCTTTACAATAGTAAATAAAATGACTGACGTTGTAAGAATAAGAGATAATCCGATAGCAGCTAAAAATGTATGCACCATTGCTCCTGTAGATATACCAAGAACAGAGTATAACCCTGCCTTCTTACCTTGTGAGACACTCCGTGAGACAATATACATCGTATCTGTCCCAGGGGTAATATTCATAATAATCGCGGCGGCTAAAAACACCGTAAAACTTGTGATGCCAAACATCTAATCTTCCCCCTCAACCAATACATGTATTAAAATTACTTCCATTGTACTCCTCTCGCAAGAAAAGAAATAGAATATTTTTAAAAATTATTTCTGAACAAGGATAGCCATTGTCTCGCTTCTATCAGTGTAAGGCTCTCCAGCCACATTACTATACTCATTAATCACTTTAAATCCAGCATCTCGGAGCTCTCTTATCAACCGCTCCTTAGTAAAGTATTGATGCCAAATGTGATACACATCAGCAGTTTCTTCAGTCAGTACCAAAGTTTGTTCAAGAGAAATTTCCTCATCATATTTTTTGTTATGAGAGATTTCCAAGAAAGGATGGGCAGACCAAAATCCCCCTTGATTATTCATTGACCATTGTTTTCCCTCTACAAAAGAATGATACTTATTAACGGTAAATACATCTAAAAATAGGCGTCCAGATTCAGTTAAGCAGCGATAAATATTCTTTAACAACTGCTTGCGATTCTTTGGCGATAATGCACCATAATCACAATAGATCAGCGTCGCAAAATCAAACGTATTTACGTCATCCATGTTCAGATAATCCTCAAAGCGATACTGTATCGGTAAATGCCTTTCACTAGCCTGGGCTTTGGCGTAAGCAATAGAGTTCTCGGAGAAATCAATCCCTGTAACCGCATAGCCTCTCATTGCCAGCTGTTCACAATAAAGACCTGGTCCACAACCGAGATCAACTACTCTATCTCCACTGTTCATAAGCTGTGAAATAAATCTTACCGAAGCATCTATAAATTTCGGTTCTCTACTCGCTCCTTCATGGTTTGGATTAAGATGTGCTTTTAAAAGCTGTTTTGCAATATACTCATCTTGCCAAAACATTTTTTCAGATGGTTGAAAAGCTTCTGGCTGTTCAATTTTGCTTAAAATCTCCTTATACATAAAAAGTCCCCCTAGTCGAAAGATATTGCATATTATAACAGAATTCAAGGAAAGCAACGATCATTCTCTTGCTGGATGAATACAGGGTTAACGGCTATACTATAAGAGATTCTTACTGAAAATTAGAGGTGTACAACGTGAAGCACGTAAATATTTTGATTGCCGATGATGAG
This sequence comes from Cytobacillus kochii, assembly GCF_044790165.1. NCBI lineage: Bacteria > Bacillati > Bacillota > Bacilli > Caryophanales > Bacillaceae > Cytobacillus > Cytobacillus kochii. Next base: position 4,474,359 of record NZ_CP085254.1, read on the forward strand.
GCGGAAATTGCTGACCTTGTAGGGCTCCATTTAGAAAAAGAAGGCTTTCATATTTTCAAAGTAAATGATGGAGAAGAAGCATTAAAAATTGTACAATCACAGCCAATTGATTTGGCTGTCTTAGATATTATGATGCCCCGTTTAGACGGACATGAAGTCACTAGAATGATTCGCGAACAAAACTATCTTTTTCCGATTATCTTTTTGAGCGCTAAAACATCTGATTTTGACCGAATCACCGGGCTTGTCATTGGAGCTGATGATTATATGACCAAACCGTTCAATCCTATGGAATTAGTGGCACGCGTCAAATCACAATTACGCCGGACAATGCTGTATAATCAATCAGCTTCAAAAGAGAATATTTTAGAGTTTCGAGGACTTACGATTGATCCTGATCAACATAAAGTAACAAAATATGATACGGTCCTCTCTCTCACCCCGAAGGAATTTGATATTCTCCTCTTACTCGCTAACCACCCGAATAAGGTTTTTAGTGCAGAGCATATTTTTCAAACTGTATGGGGAGATGCATATTATGACAACCAAAATACAGTGATGGTTCATATTCGCACATTAAGAAAGAAACTTGGGGAAGACAAGAACGAGTTTATTAAAACCGTCTGGGGAGTAGGTTATGCCTTTCATGGTTAAATTTAAAATTAATTTTCAAACGAAACTATTACTACTCGTCTTCGTTAGCATAATATTAGCTGGCTTAATCACCTATGCACTTTTTGCATTTATGCAATATTATTATCATCAGTTTGTGTTCATCGATGATCCTTTAGCTCGAATCAGGTGGGCATTAGGAAATAAGGGTCTATTTATTATTTTTGCGATTCTATATATTCTATTTACACTCGTCATTTTCAAATTACTTACAAGACGATTTTCATCTTATTTCAGTCATATTTCACATGGTTTAAAGCAATTAGCTAACAGTGATTTTCAATATGAAACAATAATCTCTACTAACGATGAATTCAGCCAAATAGCGATGGATTTAAATACAGCTAGTCTCAAGCTAAAAGAGGCGATTGAGCGTGGAGATTTTGCTGAGTCAAGCCGTGATCAGTTAATTGTCAATCTCGCCCATGACTTACGAACACCACTCACATCAGTCATTGGCTATTTAGATATTATCAAAAAAGACACTAGCTTAACCGAGGAACAAAAAAAGCATTATACAAACATTGTCTATAAAAAAGCTGGGCGGTTAGAAGAATTAATTGATCATCTTTTTGATATAACGAAATTAAATTATGGGAAACTCTCTATTATCAAAAGTGAAATTAATTTAAGTGAGTTATTATTACAACTCTGTGAGGAAATGTATCCTGCCCTAAAGAAGAATCACTTAGAGGCAAGATTACATTTACAACCCTCCTTAATGATTGAAGCAGATGGGAGACAATTAGCACGTGTATTTGAAAATCTCCTAAATAACGCAATACGCTATGGGGTGGATGGACAATTTATCGATATTCACTCTTCATTAGACGATGAAGGAGCGATTGTGCAGATTATTAACTACGGTGATGATATCAGAGAAAAGGACCTACCTTATATTTTCGATTCCTTTTACACATCCGACCCTTCTCGCGCCCATCAAGAAGGTGGAACAGGGTTAGGGTTATTTATTGCCAAGAATATTGTTGAACAGCATGGCGGTCGTATCACTGTCAATAGTACAGTCATACAAACAAGCTTTGAGATTAGACTTCCCGTTCATCCATCTACTTTGAATCATTAAAGGGATGATTTAAGAAAAACTTTATATTTACCCCTACTTTTTTTTAAGCTTTATTCTTTATCTTTAATTTTATGAATTGAAGGAGGAATAAACGTATGAAGAAGTGGGGATTTTTTTTAGCCATCATTTTATTTTTATTAATAGCCATCAATCAATATCTTACTTCGAATAAAGCCAATTTATTAAGGGATGATATTGAATACGCCAATGAGGAGAACGAAAACAATGATTTCAAGCCCATACCTTCTAATAGAAATTTATCTGTAGAAGAAGATATGATAAACGATGGTCAGCTATTACTTGTTAATGAAGTACATCCATTGAAGAAAAATACAATACTAGACGATGTAGTCAACGTATTTGAATATGATGAATTAGAGAAAGAGTTTGGTCTTATCGATACTAATATCGAATTGTCGATAGATTTATTATATCGATTTAATGATATGATACATGCAGCTAACAAAGAAGGAGATTTTCAATTTTTACTAACAAGTGGCTATCGAAGCTGGGACGCACAACAAACGCTGTATCAGGAAAAAGGGGCGGATTACGCTCTACCTGCTGGTTATAGTGAACATAATTTCGGACTAGCCCTTGATGTCGGTTCTCAAACAACCACTATGTATAAAGCAAAGGAAGCCCAATGGTTAGAAGAGAAAGCTTGGATGTATGGCTTTATTTTACGATACCCTGAAAACAAAAGTGATATTACCGGCATTTCATATGAACCATGGCATATCCGCTATGTTGGTTTACCACATAGTGCAGTAATGCATGAGAAAAATCTTGTATTAGAGGAATATTTAAAACTGCTAGAAACAGAAAAGACAATTGACTTTACATTAGGTGATGTAACTTATCATATTCAATATTTCCCGGTCCATGATGGCAAAACTATTACCTTACCGGATGACGATTACTATCACATTTCTGGTGATAATAAAGAGGGTGTAATAGTCACTACTTACTCTCTTTAAAAAAATAACAGAGCTTTGACCATACTAATACATGAGAAACAAGAAAATTACTCGAGTAGTGTGCACAATTCAGTATGCACACCACTCGAGTAAAATTAAGCAGGATTTCATCACCGTTGTTATTATACATCTTTCTCCATAAACATTTAATAACCCAATCTTCGAACCACATCTGCTCGATCGACTTCATCAATCCAGTTACCATACTTTTCATATAGCTGTCTCAGAATCTGAACATTGCGGGCAATGACTTCACAACCACGATCATCGTATATGAAAAAGATGACATCTCTCGTTAAATTAATAAAGAAAACATCTGGATAATTGACATGATAACCACCAAAACGTGGTTTTAAAGGAAAGTCTTCATGAGCAGCTGCTTTTATAAGTGAATCTATTTGTACGTCTCGGCACTGGCATAATAAAGAGAATTGTTGTAATTGGTATGCGCCTGCATCCTCCACTTCAAAAGGATAAGGCATGGTTTCCACCTGAAGTTGATACAACTTTTTACGTTGCTTCAAATGAGATTGGTAAACCTTTAATTTTCTCGTTCTCTTTTCTTTTTCAGCCATTTTATACATATTAGTCACTAACATCACTTCATCCTCGCTAGCAAATAACTCCTTAAAAAGGGTTGTTGCCTGTTCATAAACAAGCTCAAATCTATCCATATTTAACTGACCTTGTTCGTTAAATTGGTAGATTTCTTCAGCGAACGTGAAAGGAATACCGATGTTCCATTGCTGATATATACTTGGCATTAGTTTTAATCCTGGAAATTGAGACTGCAAATAGTTTGATAACTCCATAGAAGCCCTTTCTTACAGGATTGCATATTGTTCATTTAACACATCTGTAATAAACATATGACCAGGGGCATGCGTAATCATAATCTCTGGTTTTGCCCGCATCGCCACTGCTTGTGGGGTTACGCCACATGCCCAAAATACAGGAACTTCTCCATCTTTAATGGTAACCGCATCTCCGAACTCAGGTTTGTTAATATCTTTAATCCCTATTTTTTCTGGATTTCCTAAATGTACCGGGGCACCGTGGACTGAAGGAAAACGACTCGTTACTTGAATAGCCCTTATCGCATCCGCTTCTTTCATTGGTCTCATACTTACCACCATCGGCCCTTCAAACATACCAGATTTTACACATTCAATATTTGTTTCATACATCGGCACATTGCAGTTTTCTTCGATATGTCTGATTGGAATATGATTATTTAAAAGCGCTTCTTCAAAAGTAAAGCTACAACCAATTAGAAAGCCAACCATATCTGTACGCCAATAACCGGTTGCATCTTGCACCTCATCCACAAGTTCTCCATGCTTATATATACGGTACTTAGGGATATCTGTCATAATATTGCCGTTTGGTGCGGCTAACTTTGGTATAACTGATCCGACCTCTGTTACATCGATAATCGGACAAGACTTTTGGTTTCTTTGACAAAATAATAAAAAGTCAAAGGCAAGTTCTTTTGGTAATACAGCTAAATTCGCTTGGATAAAGCCATTAGCAATGCCAGCAGTGGGCTGCTTCCAATAACCTTCCCTAATCTGCTTACGTGCTTCTTCAGGACTTACTGTTGTTAAATTCAATCTTATTCACACCTTTCAAGCTATTATTCAAACAATTGTGGGATCCCATTAATTAAAGAGTAACCGCCCATTAATGCCATAACAATGACAATTAGTAGCCCAAACAAGGTTAACCATAACGGATGTTTATAATCGCCAACAATCTTCGCCTTATGTGCAGCAATTAACATCACACCTAGAGCGATAGGCAAAATTAGTCCATTTAATGAACCAACTAATACGAGGATTTTCACTGGTTGTCCAATCATAACAAATACAAGGGTAGATATTGCGATAAAACCTACTGTAAACCATTTTGCATTTTTATCAATGAAATGGGTGAATGTCCGAATAAATGAAACGGATGTATAGGCCGCACCAACGACAGATGTAACCGCTGCTGCCCACATAATCACACCAAATATTTTATAGCCAACATTGCCGGCAGCATGTTGAAACACAGATGCTGCTGGATTATCAGGGTTTAAAGTTAACCCTTGAGAAACAATCCCTAAAGCAGCTAAGAAAAGGAAAATTCTCATTAATGAGGCAATTCCAATGGCACTCACTGCACTTCTTGTTACTTGTGGTAAAGCTTCTTTCCCTTTAATACCAGCATCTAATAAACGATGCCCACCGGCAAAGGTAATGTAACCACCGACTGTTCCACCTACTAGTGTAACAATAGCTAAAATATCAATCGTTTCTGGTACAAATGTACGTGTCACAGCTTCACCAACTGGAGGAGAGGCAGTAAACATGACATAAACCATCAATCCAATCATGACAAACCCTAGCACTTGTGTGAAGCGGTCCATTAGCTTTCCTGCTTCTCGAACAACAAAAATACCAATAGCAACTAATCCACTTAATAAAGCGCCTAATTCTGGAGAAACACCAAATAATACATTCGTTCCAAGTCCAGCTCCAGCAATATTACCAATATTAAAAGCCAGTCCCCCCATCACTATGAGTAAGGCCAAGAAATAACCTAATCCAGGTAAAACCTGATTAGCAATATCTTGCGCTTTCTTTTCTGAGACGGCTAAAATTCGCCAAATATTTAATTGTGCTCCGATATCTATGATAATCGAGACTAAAATAACAAACCCAAAGCTTGCTGCTAGTTTTTCTGTAAACACAGTTGTTTGTGTTAAAAAGCCAGGCCCTATTGCTGAAGTAGCCATTAGGAAGGCTGCACCTAAAATAATACTTCTAGTTGATTGTGTTTTCATTAAGCTTCTCCTATTCGTCTCACTTGGATATTTTCTTTTTGTAGAGTCGCATGAATGAGTTTAGCAAATGCCAATGCATGTTTGCCGTCACCATGAATACAAACAGTATCTGCTAAAATGTCAACATCCTTGCCACTTACAGACGCTACTTTCCCTTCCTTTACCATACGAACGACCTGTGCGACCGCTACCTCTTGGTCGGTAATTAATGCATTTGATTCTCTCCTTGAAGTCAAGGAACCGTCATCTTGATACGTACGGTCAGAGAATACTTCACTTGCCGTTTTTAAACCTATCTTCGCACCCGCTTTTACTAGCTCGCTACCAGCTAAGCCAAACAAAATTAATTCGGGATCGACTTTGTACACAGCTTCTGCAATAGCTTCAGACAACTGAGCGTCTTTTGCTGCCATATTGAAAAGGGCTCCGTGTGGTTTAACATGTTGCAACTTTCCGCCCTCAGACTGAACAAAAGCGGACAATGCGCCAATTTGGTAGACAACAATATCATACGCTTCTTGAGGGGAGATATTCATTTCTCTTCTACCAAAGCCAACTAAGTCTTGTGTTCCTGGATGAGCACCAATCCCCACTTTTTTCTCTAATGCCAGTTTCACCGTCTTACGCATCGTTGTCGCATCACCTGCATGGAAGCCACAAGCAATATTTGCACTGGTCACATAATTTAAAATTTCTTCATCATTACCAATTGAATAGTTACCGAAACTCTCACCTAAATCACAGTTTAAATCAATCTTTATCATCGTTATCCTCCTATCGATATTTTATTTGGATACTCCTTTTATACTCATAGAGCCTTTGCTCCTTTTGAATAAAGAGCTTTTGAGCTTCTGTAAAAGATATCTTTTCAAAAAACACCTCTTCTCCAGGCTTTGTTTGAGCCAACACATGTAAATCGATGGATGCCACCTGTCCAATCTTCGGGTATCCTCCAGTCGTTTGCCTATCAGCCATTAAGATGATTGGTTGCCCGTCAGGAGGTACTTGAATGGTCCCCATAGCAACAGCCTCTGAGATCATTTCTTTCTCTTCTGATAATGCGAGTGCACTACCATTCAGGCGATAACCCATTCGATCCGACTGTGAAGCTACCTTATAAGGGTTATTAAATAATGCTATTTTGCTTTCTTTATTAAAAAGAGAAAATTGCTTCCCTTCAATGACCCTAATTCTTTGATTAGAGGGCCTTCTCATCTGAACCGGTATATGCCATTTTGCTTCAACAAATGGCTTGTTAGGTTGTTTTAATGAATCGATCATTTTTTTCGATAAGCTACTCTTCTCTTTTAAAGTTAATCGATCGCCTTTTTGAAGCGCGCGCCCATTATGTCCGCCAATATGTGCACGTAAATAAGTAGCATAACTATCCATGACCAACTCGACATCAAACCCACCAGCAATGGCTAAATAAGTACGACAGCCCTCTTTATACGAAGCGAATGTTAGCTCACTTCCGGCATTTACCCAAATAGGTTTCCACAGCCCTACTTGCTGTCCATTAATTTGCGGACCGATATCTCCTCCACAAAGACTAATCAAACAATCTTCGTGAAAAACAATGCGTGGGCCAATTAATGTCATTTCTAATGTAGGTTGTTCTTCGGTGTTCCCGACAAGCATATTCGCAATCTTATGCGCATCTTGATCCATGACACCACTGGCGATTACACCATATTTCTGGTATCCTGTTCGGCCAAGATCTTGTAGGGTCGATAATAAACCTGGTTTCTTAATCTCTATCATGACTGCTCAGCCTCCAATTGCTTATACTCATCAAAGCTAATTGGCTTAAATTGAATGCGATCGCCAGCCCTTAACAAAGTTGGCATTTCTTCCTGTGGTGTAAATAATTCGATTGGCGTCCTTCCAATCAATTGCCAACCTCCAGGTGTTTCAATAGGATATACACCTGTTTGCATCCCTGCAATCCCAACAGTCCGAGCTGGAATTTGTAGCCTTGGTGATTTCCTCCTAGGTGCCGCAATCTTTTCAGACATTCCTCCGATGAATGGAAAGCCAGGAGCAAAACCAATCATATGGACCAAATAATCACCAGCTGAATGAATTTCGATTACTTCATCGGGTGTTAGGTGATTTAACCGGGCAACCTCATGTAAATCGGGACCAAATTCCCCACCATAACAGACAGGAATGTCAATTTTCCTCGAAGATAGGCGATTTTGTGTATCCACAGATTTTAATAATTCATTCAGTTCTGCGCATACAAATTCATAAGGCAGTTGCTCTTTATCGCATAATTGACTAACCTTCCAAATGTCATAAAATACCGAAATATTCGTGTAAGCTGGAATGCATTCCTTCATCCACGGTAAGCGTTGATCCTCGAGAAAATTCGAGAACATTTGAATTTGTTGTTGGGTTTCAGATGAAATCTGATCCCCTAATTCTATAAGAAGAGCTTGGTCTCCCAACGGACAAAAGTGCCATTTCAATTTACACCCCTCCTTATCTAAGCTGTTCAGTTTATTTGTAAAAAATTCAATTATACTAATAATCTATTTATACAGATTATTTTATTTAAATAATACAATAAAGTATTAAAAATAAAAAGCAACCCTAACGATATTTACTATCTTTCAATAATAAAGATTGTTAGAGTTGCTTTATTGATGAATGCTTAATAGTTTTTTGTATTTAATTGATAATGATTCATTAAGTTCGTGATTTGATTACAAAAATGAGTAGCATTTTTCTCGCAATCCTCTTTTACCCAGTTTAGTATAATTTTGGTGAACCCACCAATTTGAAATTGAATTAAGTATTCTGCAATATCAACGTCAGTGAATACTTCCGCTAGCCCCTCTTCTATCATTTCAATGAATTCTTCCATAACTAAGTATTCCAAATCATGCGCAAATAGCTTTCTCAATACTGGTTTTTGTAGTTCTGTGATCATAAACATCATATGGATCATTTGCGCTATAGTTAGATTATCTTGTTTCTTCCTCATATTGAATAAATCTCTATACAATTGACGTAAATAGATGCGTATAATATCTTCTTTTGTGCCAAAGTTTCTATAAAAAGTTATTCGTGCAATCCCTGCTTGTTTCGTAATTGCTGAAATTTTTATTTCACGAAATTGAAATTGATTCATCAATTCCATTAAAGCACTACACACAATCTCACGTGTTTTGGTTACTTGCTTATTCGTTGCTTCATTCAATTTTCTACTCCTTTTTAGGATCTATTTACTTTCTCTATAAACACAATTGCTCTAATCTAGTTCTAAATTCTCAATTAATTAAAACAAAACACATTCTTTTTACCTATAACATATTTATTTTAACACAAAACGCTCTATAAAAACCTGCTCAAAAATATATAGATAGAATGGACGAATTAACAGTATACTAATTTTGAATCCATAAAAACTAGGTGATAGTAAATGACCTTTGATCAACTAAAACATTTTTCAACTGTGGCAAAAACACAATCATTCACTGTGGCAGCTCATGAACTTTTCCTTTCTATATCGGCATTAAGTCAATCCATCAGTAGTTTAGAGACCGAGCTAGGGTTGATGTTGTTTAAACGCTCCCGTTCTGGTGCCCATTTAACTGCTGAAGGCGCTCTATTAATTGAAAAGGCAGAAGAAATCATGAAGATGACGGAAGAGTTTCAAACATTCGCGCAAGCGCAAACAGAAAAACTCCAAGGGCATCTTCGTATCTCTACAATACCAGGCCCTTCAAACGCCTTACTTGCCGCTGTATTTTCTTTTAAGAAAGAACATCCAAATGTCTCCATAGAGCTTCAAGAGTTAGGACCAAAGGAGATAACAGAAAAACTAATCAACGAAGAAATGGACGTGGGTATGCTTGTTGTTGGGCCATCTTCTGAAGTAAATGAAGATAAATTCCACTTTGAACCACTGCTAGAAGGCTATATGGTTGCTGGCGTACAAGCCCATTCCGCACTTGCTGAAAAGCCTTTTATTTCAAAAAAAGATTTATCAAGATATCCCATTATTTTATATCAAGATGCTTACCTTAATCAGACGATCAAACAGCTTCTTGATAACAATAGCCAAAGAAATCTAGTTGTAAAAACCAATCATACAAATGCAATTACCCAATGGGTATCTAGTGGTAATGCGATAACGATTGGACTTGATTATTCATTTCAGCATATTGATGGGATTACCGGGGTGAAAATACAAGAATTAAAAGAAGAAAGAGTTCACTACGGCTGGGTTCATTTAAAGAAAAAACATATAAACCGACTGACAGATATTTTCCTTGAAACATTAAACCAGGAAATGAATAAGCTTATTGCGCAATCAAACGAGATGTGACATTTATGAAAAGGAACGTCCTCTGCATAAGGAAATGAAAATTGGCTAAGAACATCGGTTTAAAGGGGTAAAAATCCGAACGCACACGAACCCTAAAGAAAGCATTCGAGTGACTGTTCGGATTTTCTTCTTATACTAAAATAACCCACAAAATCATTGCTACGATGATAGAAACAAGTCCTTGTAATAATGTCGCCATTGTTTGAGCTTTGTAAGCATCTGTTACCTTCATACCAGTAAATTGTGTAACAACCCAGAAGTAACTATCATTCACATGACTAACGGTCATTGCACCCGCTCCAATAGCCATTACAACTAATGCTAGCGGTACTGCTCCTTCAATACCAACAACCGGAAGCATTGGGGCAATTAATGAAGATGTTAGTACTAATGCTGTTGTTGATGAACCTTGTGCTGACTTTAATGCTGCAGCAATCATGAAAGGAATAATCAAGAACAGCGCACCTGTAAACATATCGGAAATGTCCCAACCCTGAATAATATCAGCAACACCAGAGTTTTTGATTACTGTCCCAAAAACTCCACCTGCTCCAGTAATTAAAAGTACAGGTGCGGCATCTAATAATCCTTTACCAACCCAATTAGTTAATGTTTCCTCATTAAATTGAGGTAATAATGGTAGAGCAGCGAGAATACCAATGAACAATGCTATAACTGGTGTACCTAAGAAACCAATAAATTGTGCAAACCAACCTTCGTATCCCAGAACGGCAACAATTGAACCTAACCCGATTAATAGAATAGGTAAGATAATTGGGAAGAATGCTTGAAAAGTCGAAGGCATCTTACCAAATGAAGCGACAACCTTATCATAATCGAATTCCTCTGTGTTACGATCCTCTGGAACTTCAATTCTTGTTGCTACTTTAACTGACCAAAGATAACCAATGGCAGCAGCAGGAATGGCTACAATAAAACCAATTAAAATCACTGTTCCTAAATAGGCTTCTGCACCAATATTCCCCGCAGCGGCAATTGGGCCTGGTGTTGGTGGTACAAGTGTATGAGTGGCATATAATCCTGTAGCTAGTGCTACAGACATTGAAGCCATCGTTACTTTAGCTCTCTTAGCTAATGCCTGGCGTAAACTATTAAGAATAATAAAACCAGAATCACAGAACACTGGAATAGAGACGATGAAACCAATAATACTCATGGCAAGCTGTGGTCTCTTTGGACCCACGATACGTAACACAACCTCTGCCATTCGATAAGCCGCACCTGCTTTTTCTAAGATCACTCCAATAATTGTTCCAAACACAATGACAAGACCGATACTTGTCATAACACCGCCAAATCCACTATTAATGCTCTCAACTATTAAATCAAATGGCATACCTGATGCAAATCCAACGAATAGAGCACCTATTAGTAAAGACATAAATGGATGAATCTTAAACTTTGTTGTCGCTAATACGATAATTAAAACCCCAATAGCAATGATGAAGAATAACATTCTTTTCCCTCCTAAAAATGGATTTATCTTTGAAACGCAATAAATGTTCTCATTACTCGTTCAGCAGCATCCGCTAGCAATTCTGCTGAACGCTTCATCGCCTCGTCTAACTCCATAGGGCTTGTCACTAAACTGTGGACACTAGTAATGCCATATTCATATAACTCTTCAATACCTTTACCAATAGAACCCGCTAGAACAAAGACAGGAATATGATTGATTCTCGCTGCCTCTGCCACACCCATAGGTGTCTTACCAGAGGCGGTTTGAAAATCACACTGGCCTTCACCAGTAAATACACAATCGGCATTCACCATTTTTTCCTTCAGTCCAGTGTACTCAATAACAAGATCAATCCCTCTTTTCATATCTGCATTGAAAAAGGCTTGGAAAGCACCACCAATTCCTCCTGCTGCACCTGCACCCGGCCGATCATGTAAGCGAACTTTAGTCGCATGCTCAATCACATCTGCCCAGTTACCCATATAGTGATCTAACATCTCAACTACTTCAGGACTTGCCCCTTTTTGAGGACCAAAAACATGAGAAGCACCATTAGGACCAATAAACGGATTTTGTACATCAGAAGCGATTAGAAATTGACAATCCTTAATCCGCGAATCAAGAGAGTCTAATTGAACAGACGTAACCTCACCTAACGCTTCTCCCCCAAGACCAATTTCATCTCCGGCATCGTTCATCATTTTTAGCCCTAGAGCTTGTAACATACCAGCTCCGCCATCATTGGTAGCGCTTCCACCAACTGCTAAAATAAAATGACGATAACCATCATCTAACGCTTGCTTAATTAATTCCCCTGTGCCAAAAGTTGTAGCAATCAGTGGATTGCGTTCACTTTTATTTATCAGCTCTAGACCAGAGGCACTCGCCATCTCAATAACACATGTCTTTTCATCGCCGAGTACACCATACTCCGCCGCGACCTTTTTGTGTAATGGACCCATTACACTAACTTTTACCTTTTTTCCCCCCGTTGCGGAAACAAGACTATCCATTGTTCCTTCTCCACCATCCGCTACAGGCACAGAAATAACTTCACACGAAGGAAGCGCTTTCTTAACACCTTTAGCAATTGCTTCTGCAGCAGAAACACTCGATAAGCTACCCTTATATGAATCAGGTGCAATAACTACTTTCATAAACTCGCCACCTAACATCTATTGTGTTATCCTTATTATAATTATGTGTCATACTATTTGTCATCGTTATGATTGAACAAAAAAACAGATTATTTTGGTTAAATTTTTATCTATTATAAACAGATTGTGATATTATTTTACTGATATATAACAAACGAAATGAAGAGAATAAGGATGGGCCATATATGTTAACTCGTGAAATTGCCGCAGAAATTGTTAAGCAAACCATGGTTAGACTGGATAGAAATATAAACATTATGGATGATAGAGGCAAAATAATTGCATCTGGTAACCCCGATCGAATCAATATGATTCATGAGGGAGCAACAGAAGTTTTACGTACTGGTAGAGCTGTCACCATTAGTGATAAGGATATACAATGGAAAAACTCATATCCCGGTGTTAACCTACCAATTCATTTTCAAAAAAAAATCATCGGTGTGATTGGCATTACTGGTGACCCAGATGAAATTTTTGAATTTGGTGAGTTAGTAAAAATGATTACAGAGATGATGATTCAACAATCCTTTAGTTTAGATCAGTTAGAGTGGCAACAAAAAGCGAAGGATCATTTATTCGATGATTTATTGCAGGACTCAATTGAAGATTCATCGATTGAACAACGATTTAAACTATTTGAGATTCATCTTTTGCCCCCCTTTCAAGTGTCAGTCATTAAAACAGATATGCCCAAATTGAAAAAAAATGACTTCATCCAATGGGTGGAAAGATTTTTTCCCAAAGAAAATACATTGATTGGTTTCCTAGGAATCAATCAACAATTTATACTTCATACAGGCTTAACAGAGGAACAAATCATTCATCGGTATCAAAGTTTCATTTCATTTATAGAAGAAAATCAACTTACTGCAAGAATTGGGTTGGGTTCCAATGTAAAGACTGTCAATAACATTCAACATTCCTATCAGCAATCCATTTCAGCTTTAACATTAAGTGCAGAGTCTTCTATTTTTGCTACTTTTAAAGATATTGAAGCACAAGCATTACTGAATGAACTGAGTGAAGCATCTAAAACTTACTACTATACAAGAGTACTGAATGGACTTTCTGAGAAGCTAATTGAGACACTTGAAAGCTTGTTTGCAAATAATTTAAACCTTGGAGAATGTGCGAAAAGTTTATTTATCCATAGAAACTCACTCATTTATCGGCTAAAGAAAATCAAAGAAATAACCGGATATAACCCACAGCATACTCTCGATGCAATTACACTGCAACTTGCGATTTGGCTTAGACAAATGCATAAAGAGTAACTGGTTAAATACCTCACTTGATGGATGTTCTCTGACTCTTGTAAAAAATACCATTTGTGATTTCAAGTAAAATAAGCTCGCCATCTGGTGAGCTTTTCTAATCTATCTACTAATTAATGAAATACAATACTTTGAAAAACCGAAATCTGGTGGACCATACTAATTAGACAATCGCGCAAACGACTGTAAAGTTTCATCTATATCATCTTTTGTCCGTGAAACAATATCTTTTAGCTCATCAGTTATCTCATACACATTCACGACTTGCTCTGTAATATTCTCAATATTTATATTTACTTCTTTCATCGCATTATCAGCTGAGACAGATAGCTTTTTAACTTCTTTGGCAACAACGGCAAACCCTCTTCCTTTTTCACCAGCATGAGCTGCCTCAATAGCAGCATTAATTGCCAATAAATTCGTCTGAGATGCAATATTTCGAATAAGTTTAGATGTTTCTTCGATTAGCTTCATTTGTTGTTTCAACGTTTCTAAAGCTAATACCTTTTCATTAGAGTTAGATAATACCAGTTCAACAAGATGTGTGGGCGCCATTTTTAATTTTGAGATCATCTCATTTGTATGCTGCTCCCTTTCAGTAATGTCCGTGGCAATTTTTAAAACTCCCTTTACCTCTCCTTTCGTTCCTATAACAGGAATATATGTCGCTTCTAACCACAATAATTGGCCAAACTTACCCACTCTTTTGATTTTCTCTTGAAACTTTCTTCCCCTTCTCAAATTACGCCATAGCTCAAGATAGGTTGAACCATTCACCTCTTCAATAGTACAGAAATTCTGATGATCCATTCCTACCATTTCTCCTGACTGATACCCCAGTACTCTAGCAAAATTATCGTTAACCCATATCACTTCTCTATCCAAATTAAACTCAATCATGGCTAAATTTCTCTCAAGTGATGCTAACACTTCATTATTATCTAACACTTGATGATTTTCCTGAAAACCAATTGTTGTATTCATACATGCTCCCTTTCATACGCTAGTAGTTCTTTTTACCCATATCAAACATAAACGAAACCTACAACAGAATATCGTTTTATTTCATCTACTTAAACAAAAAGGTCTTTCCTTTGTTTTTTGCCAAAAAGGAAGAGATAATAAATAGATGGAAATTTGCCAAAGGTGGGGTTAGCACTGAATAAAATGAATATGGAACTCATATTAAAGACACTTGATTATACACGCGTTGGTATTTTAATTACCGATCCGAGTCAGCATGATAACCCTATTATCTATTCTTCTAAAGGTTTTACTGATATGACAGGTTACACCAAAGAGGAGGTAATCGGTAATAATTGTCGTTTTCTACAAGGCGAGCAAACAAGTAATGAAACCATTGCTCGTATTAGAGAAGCAGTAACAAGAAAAGAATCCATACAATGTGAAGTTCTAAATTATAAGAAGAACGGCGATATTTTCTGGAATCACTTAACAATTGATTCGGTTTATATGGAAGAGGAGGAAGCCCATTTTTTTATCGGTGTTCAACATGATATAACTGAACAGAAAGAGGCCGAGCAAAAGTATTTACAGTCCTTACAGAGAATCGAAGAACTTGAAACACCTATTATTCCACTCACAGATAAGGTATCTGTTCTCCCTTTAGTTGGAGAGATGAATGAAAGTCGTTACCATAAGATGACAACGCAATTATTGCAATCATTAGAGAATACATTTGCTGAAACCCTATTAATCGATGTAAATGGATTAACTACTTATAATGAAGAAATTATGCAAAGATTTATTGAACTAGCAAATGTATTATCATTAATGGGTACGTCTATGATATTATGTGGAATCAAACCGGCAATGGCACAGAAATCAATTACATTTGCCGATCGACCTACAAGTAAGCTTAGAACCGCTAGTACAATTAGAGCTGCTCTTGATATTGCTTCTAAATAAAGGAAAAATGCAACTCTAATTGATAGCAGTTGCATTTTTTTCAAATGATTATTTTGGTGTCAGGCTAAACTTTCAATGAATAAACACAACAACTTATCCTGCCATTGATTGTTTCTTCTCTTCTTGTTTCTCTTTTTTTCTAATCTCAGTGAATTTCCGAGATTCAGCCACAATGACTGGAGATAGAAGCAAGAGAGCAATTAAGTTTGGTAAGGCCATTAGTGCATTAAAGATATCAGCAATTCCCCATACCATTTCTAACTCTAAAGCCGAGCCAATGAGTACTGTTATGACAAACAGCACCTTGTATATCACTGCATTTTGATCACCAAATAAATAACCAAAACATTTCTCGCCATAATAAGACCAGCCAATAATAGTCGAATAAGCAAAGAACATAATACCAATAACTACAAGCATATTACCTACACCAGGTAAGAAGAATTCAAATGCTTCTCCCGTTAAACTAGAAGCATTTTCATGCCCCACATAAAGACCACTTAATACAATCGTTAAACCAGTAATCGAACAAACAATAATTGTATCAATAAATGTTCCTGTCATTGAAACTAACGCTTGTCTACCAGGATAATCTGTTTTAGCCGCTGCAGCTGCGATGGGTGCTGAACCAAGCCCCGCTTCATTAGAGAATACCCCACGGGCGATACCATAACGAATGGCCATCCCGACTGCACCACCAGTTGCTGCGGATGGGTTAAAGGCCTCAGAGATAATAAAACCTAATGCTTGAGGTACTTCAGTAATATTCATAAAGATAATAATAAGTCCACCAGCTAAATAAAATAATGCCATGAAAGGAACGAATATCCCCGTAACTCGACCAATTCCTTTAATTCCACCTAACAGTACTAATCCTGTTAATACCATTAGAACAACACCCGTAATCCATGGGTTCACCCCGAAATTAGCTTCAAATGAGCCAGCAACAGTATTTGCTTGTGTCATATTACCAATTCCAAATGAAGCCAAAAATCCAAAGAGAGCAAATAATACAGCTAACCATTTCCAGCCGAGACCTTTTTCAATATAATACATCGGTCCCCCGGAGATTTCACCTTTACTATTCGTCACACGGTATTTAACTGCTAAAATGGCTTCACCGTATTTTGTCGCCATTCCAAAAAATGCAGCTAACCACATCCAGAATAAAGCACCGACCCCACCAAGCATCACTGCTGTCGCTACACCGGTAATATTTCCTATCCCAAGTGTGGCTGCCATAGCTGTCATCAAAGATTGAAAGTGGGATATATCCCCTTTATCTTTATTGTTTTTATCACTTTTACTAAAAGTAAGCTTTAAGGCATACGGAAGTTCCCTTATTTGGATAAATCCTAACCTAAAAGTAAGGAAGATCCCCGTTCCCACTATCAATACTAGGGTTACTGGCCCCCATACAAAATTACCTACTACGCTTATTAAGTTCTGTAGCCATTCCATCATTTTCCCTCCTCTTTAATCTTCTGTTATACAACAATAAACAATTAGATTGAATTATTATATTATAATAGATTCTTTACAAAAAATAAATACGAATTAAAGCATTACCACGTTATTTTGTTGAACATTTTCTAAATTTTTATCATAGTAAGAAAATTAACTTAACTTATAAAGTCTAAAAATTCTAAACTATTAGCCTATAATTCTCTTCTTATATAAGAATCACCTCTTTTTTCTTCAAAATAATGATGAATTCTGTCGAACAAATAACCAATACTTTTGTTTTAAGAATATATTACTGTAAAATTAAATCTTTTGAAGCGGGAACAATGCCTTAAGGGAGAGGTGATTTACCCCATAGGAGTCCTTTAAAGAACCTAGAATGGGTTGTATTTATTCAAACACCTCATGAAAAACATAAGTGGTAGACCCTCCTATCATATCTAACGATAGTGTTTTAAATTTGAACATTACATGGGAGGGATCACCTGATTGAAGCAAATAAAAAAAGTAGGGGTCGCCTACTTTTTTTGGTTTAAGCTTGCACTTCCCGATATTCTGCTTTCTTCTTAAATAGAGCAGCGACAAAGGGACAAGCTGGGACAATTTTTTTGTTTTGACTTTTCACCTCTTGTACAACCGAATCCACTAGTTGTTCAGCAAGTCCAGTACCTCTCGCTTCTTCCTCTACATATGTATGTTCAATAACAATGGTGTGATCGTTTCTTTCCGAAAAAGTAACTTCTCCTTGTTCCTTCCCACTATCATCAATACCATAATGACGATTGCTAGCTTTTTTAATTTCCACGCCTCACACCTCCTTCTTTTATATGATGGCCTTCATTATGCTTTTCTCAAACACGAACCGTACATGTTATAAGAGCAGCGTACCTTTTTAATTATAGTATGTACGAATGATTAATGGGATATGTATTTTTTACGCTTTGTATTTATCCTCTAAGTGACGGGCAAATCCTACTTGTTCGGCCTTCACCTTTGCTTTCTATGGAGGGGCCCTACATGGTCCCACCTGTTTATCCTGGTAGAACGATGGCTCTATTTTTTTGGAAATGATAAGTTACCATGATGATAATAGTAGGGTTCGCTTTCAATTGCCGTTACGGTATGTTGACGAAGTGCTTTTGACGTGAGTATTCTATGCTCATTTAACTCTTGTACCTGCGATGCAAAAATGGTTTGAGGTAGAGGACAATCTAAAGCATTAAACCACTGGCTATCTTTTTTAGCTTGTATAAGGTGCCAACATCCTTTGGGGATATTAACTACTTGGTTGGGGGAAATAGTGAACACCTTGATTTGATGTACATCTGGTAAAACAAATGATACTTCTATTCGCCCCTGTACACAATATAAGAGCGAAGAAGCATTCAGGTGACATTGAATGGGTGTCACTTGACCCTTCTCTTAGGAGACAATCAATAAGATAATATTCTCACCATTACAAAACACCCTTCCCACTCCTTCAACATCAAATTGCTTCATTATATGTAACCTAAATGGAATAATGACGAATGATTTATCTTAAATAGTGAATAATAATTAAATCTTTATTTGAGCTAAGAATACCTTTCTATGAGGATTCGTCCACCACCCTTCCCCCATTTCCTCCATACTGAAAAAAAACAATTCTTATTAACGCCTTGAATAATCGAAAATTCGAGATATAATACTTGTATACAAGTATACTAAAATGAGAAGGTGTTATGATGAACGAACCAATAGAATTTCTCTACCCTTCCAAATGGCTCACGAAAGCTTCGACAGGTGAGCGCGTTGTAAGTGAATTAAGGATGCAAATTCTCTCAGGACGTATTGAAAGCGGTACCATTCTTTCAGAAAATAAATTAGCTGCTGACTTTTCAGTAAGTCGATCACCAATAAGAGAAGCATTAAAAATTCTCTCTGCTGAAAATATTATTCGCCAAGAACGAATGGGTGCAGTCGTCATTGGTTTATCCGAAAAAGAAATAGAAGAAATATACGATGTGCGCATTCTTATTGAAACGTTTATCTATCAACGACTTGTACGTTCAGATATTACAGACCTTGTAAAAGAACTCAATAAGATTTTAGAAATGATGAAAGTCTCTATTAAATATAATGATGCGGATGAATTCTCACTTCAGGATTTACAATTTCATGAGACCATTATTCGAGCCGCTAATCACTCATATATATTAATGATCTGGAATAATTTAAAACCAGTCATGGAGGGGTTAATTCTATTATCCATGCGCAAGCGTTTTAAAGAAAACCAGCACGATTTCGAACGCATATTCACAAACCACGCACTCTATATTGAAGCGATTGAGAAAAAAGATAAAGCATTAATGATTCAATCTCTCCATCAAAATTTTGATGATGTGCAAGGAAGAGTTGAAGATATGTGGAAATCCCAAGAAATTCTTGCAGAAGGGGGCGGAACAAAATGACAACCTATATGTTAGGTGTAGATATTGGAACAACCAGCACAAAGGCTGTTCTTTTTACAAAAGACGGGAAAGTCATTCAAAAAGAAAACATCGGCTACCCATTGCATACACCAGATATGTCTACAGCTGAGCAGGACCCTGAAGAAATCTATCAAGCGGTCAAGCAGGCGATAACGAACATTATGAAAAAAAATAGTGAAATGATGCCAGCATTCATTTCCTTTAGTAGTGCCATGCATAGCTTAATTGCTATCGATGAGAATGATCAACCATTGACTCCATGTATTACATGGGCCGATAACCGCAGTGAATCATGGGCACATAAAATTAAAGATGAATGGGGTGGCCATGAGATTTATAAACGTACAGGGACCCCTATTCATCCAATGTCCCCATTGAGTAAAATAACATGGATTACAAATGAACGCCCAGAAATAGCCCAAAGAACGAAAAAATACATTGGGATAAAAGAGTATATATTCAAGAAGTTCTTTAACCAATATGTTGTTGATTATTCTATCGCATCAGCAATGGGAATGATGAATCTTACTGAATTAACATGGGACAAAGAAGCATTAAAGATAGCGGGCATTCGCGAGGACCAGCTATCCACCCTTGTTCCCACAACTCAGATATTCACACACTGTGACAGTGAGCTTGCCTTACAAATGGGACTTGATCCTCATATCCCTTTTGTTATCGGTGCAAGTGATGGTGTCCTCTCTAATCTCGGAGTCAATGCGATTGGCAAAGGGGAAATCGCCGTCACCATCGGAACTAGTGGAGCCATTCGTACGATTATTGATCGTCCGCAAACAGATGAAAAAGGCCGGATTTTCTGTTATGCACTAACGGAAGATCACTGGGTCATTGGTGGCCCTGTTAATAATGGTGGGATTGTCCTCCGTTGGATTCGTGACGAATTTGCCTCATCCGAGGTAGAGACTGCCAAACGTTTAGGACTCGATCCATATGAAGTGTTAACGAAAATTGCTGAACGTGTGAGACCAGGTGCAAATGGACTTATTTTCCATCCTTTCCTTGCGGGTGAAAGAGCACCTGTATGGAATCCAGATGTTAGAGGCTCATTCTTTGGTTTAACCCTTTCACATAAAAAAGAACATATGATTCGCGCCGCATTAGAAGGTGTCATTTTCAACTTATACACTGTTTTCCTCGCACTTATGGAGTGTATGGACGAACCTGTTACGCGTATTCAAGCGACAGGCGGATTTGCCCGCTCTGCTGTTTGGCGCCAAATGATGGCGGATATTTTTGATTCTGAAGTGGTCGTACCTGAAAGCTATGAAAGTTCCTGCTTAGGGGCATGTATCCTTGGGTTATACGCTACAGGAGAAATTGAAAATTTTGCAGTAGCTTCTGACATGATCGGTAGCACACATAAACATACACCAGATGAAGATGCAGCTAATGCGTATCGTCAACTAATGCCTAGCTTTATCAACCTGACAAGAGTATTAACAGAGGAATATACAAAAATCGCTAACTACCAAAGAGGCTTGATAGGAAAAGATAGCGAATAAAAAGGAGAGAAAACTATGCCATTATTTATTGTTGCTTTAGGTATTATCGCCCTATTGCTCCTTATTATGGGGCTTAAACTCAACACATTTGTCTCACTTATTATCGTTTCATTTGGTGTTGCCCTAGCTCTTGGCATGCCTGCATCAGAAATTGTTGGCACGATTGAAAGCGGTCTTGGTGGAACACTTGGACATATCGCCTTAATCTTTGGTCTAGGTGCTATGCTTGGTAAATTAATCGCTGATGCTGGCGGTGCACAAAGAATTGCAATGACCCTTGTCAATAAGTTTGGTGAGAAAAATATCCAATGGGCAGTTGTCGTATCATCCTTTATTATCGGGATTGCCCTATTCTTTGAAGTAGGTCTTGTATTACTTATTCCCATCGTATTTGCGATTTCAAGAGAATTAAAAGTATCGATTCTTTACCTCGGTATCCCAATGGCAGCAGCATTATCTGTTACACATGGTTTCTTACCACCTCACCCTGGTCCAACCGTCATTGCCGGGGAGTACGGTGCAAATATCGGTGAAGTTCTATTATACGGGATGATTATTGCTATCCCAACAGTGATTATTGCTGGCCCAGTTTTCACTAAAATTGCGAAGAAAATCGTACCCAACTCTTTCACAAAGAGCGGAAATATTGCTTCTTTAGGTGAGCAAAAACAATTTAAACTTGAAGACACACCAGGGTTTGGTATCAGTGTATTTACAGCGATGTTACCAGTTATCCTTATGTCGATTGCAACAATCGTTACTTTACTTCAAGAAACGATGGGCTTTAGCGATAGCATAATCATTATCGTGATTAAGTTCATTGGTGATGCTTCAATCGCGATCTTGATCTCTCTACTTGTGGCCATTTACACAATGGGCATTGGCCGTAATATTCCAATTAAACAAGTAATGGACTCTTGCACAACAGCCATCACACAAATTGGAATGATGCTACTGATCATCGGTGGCGGTGGTGCTTTCAAGCAAGTATTGATTGACGGTGGGGTTGGTGATTATGTTGCCCAATTATTCGAAGGCACGACCCTTTCACCTATCTTATTAGCCTGGACCATCGCAGCCATCTTGAGAATTTCTTTAGGTTCTGCGACAGTTGCAGCATTAACAACAGCTGGACTTGTTATCCCTTTACTCGGTCAAACAGACGTTAACCTTGCTCTCGTTGTACTCGCAACAGGTGCAGGTAGCTTAATTGCATCCCACGTCAATGATGCAGGTTTCTGGATGTTTAAAGAGTATTTTGGTTTATCAATGAAAGAAACGTTTGCTACATGGACTTTATTAGAAACCATCATTTCCATTTCAGGCTTAGTATTTACTTTATTATTAAGCTTGATTGTTTAAGTGACAAAGAGCAAAAAGACGAGAGAGTTACGATCCACTCACTCGGCTTTTTGCTTTTTATTTCGGAGAGAAACGTTAACGTGTCAAAAAGCCGATCCGAAATTATAAAAGCTTGAATGGGATGGAAAAAATGAAAAACAAAGTAACCCTAGGAATAGTGGCAGAAACTGAAACTCCCTCCTCCAAAAGAAACTTGCAAAGATGTGCACGCAAAGTCACACTGGTTTTCAATACGATTTTGTCCGGACATTTCCTGTTTGCGCGTATTTCCTGTTTGCGCGCACTTCTTTCCTTTTCTTTACTCACTTTTGCGCGTATTTCCTGTTTGCGCGCACTTCCTTCCTTTTCTTCACTCACTTTTGCGCGTATTTCCTATTTACGCGCACTTTCTTCCTTTTCTTCACTCACTTTTGCGCGTATTTCCTGTTTACGCGCACTTCCTTCCTTTTTTTCACTCACTTTTGCGCGTATTTCCTATTTACGCGCACTTCTTTCCTTCTCTTTACTCACTTTTGCGCGTATCTCCTATTTATGCGCACTTTCTCCCTTTTCCTTAATCACTTTTGCGCGTATTTCCTATTTACGCGCACTTCTTTCCTTCTCTTTACTCACTTTTGCGCGTATTCCTTGTTTACACGCACTTCCTTCCTTTTCCTTAATCACTTTTGCGCGTATCTCCTATTTAGCGCACTTCTTTCCTTTTCTCCCCCTACTTTTGCGCGATCATCCCACTTCATTTCCCACCAACCAATTCAATAAAAAGGTTCTGATTCAACGCATCAGACTCACATAGACAGAACACATTCAAAAAATAACTAGAGGCTGGGACAAATGGTTTTCAGCAAATGAAAAAAACGAACTAATATTTGAAACACTATTTTAGAGCTTCAGATTAGTTCGTTTTTTATTATTTTTCACGTATTTAGTTTAGTTAAGAATTAGAAGTGAAGAATTTAGTTTTGTTCCAGCTTCTAGATCATACACATTTCTATCTGTTATTCAAATGCCGGAATCGCCGTTTCATCATAATTTTCTTCTAAGAATTTTTTCACTTCAGGGCTTGTCATTGCTTCTGCAAGTTTTTGAATCGCTTCTGAATCTTTGTTATCTTCGCGAGCGACAAGTGTAATGGCAAAGTCATTATCAATACCTTCTGTTAGTAGTGCATCACTTTTTGGTGTTAAGCCCAGTGGTGCAGCATAAGCAGGAGTCATTACGACTGCATCAGCATCATCATACATTCTCGCCAGCATTAATAAATCTACCTCTTCAAACTGATAGTTCTTTGGATTAGATGTGATGTCTGATTTCGTATAATATGGTCCTGTTTTTTCTTTTAATTCAATCACATCATGTTGTGCTAGTAATGCGAGTGAACGGTCAATATTGGATACATCATTGGCAATGGCAATCGTTGCTCCTTCAGGTAAATCAGCTATTTCTTCAAAGTTCTTTGCATAAACACCATAATTGGCAAAATAAATCTCTTGTATTGCCACTAAATTCGCATCATTACTACGATTGTACTCTTCCATATAAGGCACATGTTGAAAAAAGTTTGCATCTACTTCTTTTGCCGCTAAAGCTGTGTTGGGTTGCACATTATCACTTAGCACAACCATCTCTAGATGAATGCCCTCTTCTTTCAGTTGTGGCGCTACTAACTCAAGAATCTCTGTCATCGGTGGAATAAGTGAAGCGACTTTTAGTGTTACCTCTTCTTTATTGTCACCACCATTTGTTTGTTTATCGTCTGCTTGATCTTCTGTTTCTTGACCACAAGCAGCAAGCATCAAAATACTTAGTATCATTAAAGCAAATAGTCTTTTCATATTGTCCTCCTTCAGTATGTAGTCATCTCTTATCAATCACTCTCGCAACAGTTGTCCCAATAAACTGGATGCACTGTACGAGAATGACCATAATAATGATCATATATATCATTAAATCCGTCATAAATTGTTGATATCCATAGCGAATGGCGAAATCACCAATTCCTCCACCACCTACTACCCCCATAATAGTGGAATAGGATATAAAACTAATAATTGAAGTCGTTAAGCCAAGGACTAGCCCTGAACGTGCTTCGACAAATAAAAATTTGAAGACAACTTCGACAACCGATGCGCCCATCGCCTTTGCTGCCTCTATTACGCCTCTAGGGACATCTAATAAAGACTGCTCTACAAGGCGAGAATAATGTGCGATAGCGATAATTGAAAGCGGTACAGTTGCTGCCGCTGTGCCTATCGCTGTCCCAATAATGAACCTTGTAAAAGGAATCAAGAATACGACTAATAATAAAAATGGAAAAGAACGAATCGTATTTACCAATAAATTTAAAATCGAAAAAACAGCTCGACTTTCTAGTAAATTCCCTTTTCGACAAAGAAAAAGTAGTGTTCCAACAGGGAGTCCCACGATGACAGCGGCAAGAATAGACATCCCCACCATTGCAAAAGTCTCGCCAATCGCTTGCCATATTTCCGCCTCATACCTTTGCAATACTTCAGGCATCCCCGCTCACCTCACCTGTTAATTTTTCAATAAAATATTCAGGGGTGTGGTCCACATCAGGGACGCCTTTCGGTTCAAGCTCAATTGTCTTATAGACAGAGCCATCTGCCATAACCGATACGCGGTGACAAATGCTTTGTATAACCTCCATCTCATGGCTAACAATGACAATCGTGACCCCTAATGTACGATTAATCTCCTCTAGCACAGCGAGAATTTCCGCTGTTGTATGAGGATCAAGTGAAGAAGTTGGTTCATCGCATAATAACACCTTAGGCTCGTTCGCAAGGGCTCTAGCAATCGCCACTCTTTGTTTTTGACCGCCACTTAAACTTTGTGGGTACTGCTTTTCCAAATGAGCAAGACCTACGAACCTTAAGCATTCCATCACTCTTTCTCTTCGTTGATGCTTTGGGTAGTTTGCTAGCTGAAGACAAACCTCGACATTATCATAAATAGTTAAATTCGCCACAAGATTAAAATGCTGAAAAATCATCCCCATTGATTTTCTCGCTTCTCTTAACTGTTTTGGTTTCATCGTCATCAAGTTGTTTCCATCAACAACGACTTCACCGCAATCGGGTACTTCAAGCAAGTTCATTAACCGTAGTAATGTCGATTTTCCCGCTCCACTTGCTCCAATGATGCCGTAGATCTCGCCTCCATTTACTTCGATATCAACCGCTTTAATCGCTTCGTAATCAGCGAAGCGTTTACTTATATCATGCATTTGAATCAAATGAAATAAACCCCCTTTCCATTTATGAAAGGTAATCAATAACGGATATATTATAGCTCAATCCCTCTACAATGTCATTTTGACGGGCATTTACAAACATTCTGTCTACTTATAATGATGGAATCTGAGTTAGAGACAAAAAAAATCCCCCGCCATTTATTTTGGTAGGAGATTCTTGAGTTAATGTAATTTTATTGAACCACCATCAACAAGTATAGTTTGTCCAGTAATGTAGTTTGAATCTTCACTTGCTAAGAATACAGCTACTTTCCCGATATCATTTTCAGGATCACCTAAACGGCGTAATGGAATCTTATTTACCATCGCATCATATGCTTCAGGCGCATGTTGTTTCCATTGTTCCACTCCTGGTGTTAAAGCAATTGGAGAAATCAAGTTAATATTAATATGATCAGGTCCCCATTCATTTGCTGTTACACGTGTGATGGCACGTATCGCTTCTTTCGCAGCAGCATAAGCTGTTTGTGTCACTTGTCCATCAATTCCCGCTCCTGAAGCAAAATTAATGACCTTTCCTTTATTTTTCTTTAACTCAGGATACGCCGCTTGCATAAAGCGAACCGTTGGATAAAAACCAGTGTTAAAAGAAAGGTCAAAATGCTCTTGAGTTGTTTCATTAAAGAGCACCTGTTTAGATACATGTGCATTATTTACGAGAATATCAAGTTTACCAAACTTCCTAACAACTTCTTCAACAATTTGCGTAATGTTTTCTTGTACTGTGATATCTTTGATAAACAGCATACCTTCTGTGTGGACACGAATCTCTGCTAATGTCTCTTTCCCTTTTTCTTCATTCACATCAACAATGGCAACATGCGCGCCTTCTTTCGCCATCGCAAGCGCCATTCCTCTTCCGATTCCAGAAGCACTCCCAGTAATAATCGCAACCTTACCATTCAATTTCATGAGAAAGACCCCTTTATTAAAATAATATATTTAGACATCTAAATACTTTACGAATAAATCATATCAGATTATATTATGATCTGACAATAGATTATACTTCCACGTCATGGAAAATATAGGGTTTAGAACAGCAACATTACGGACGGATTTCATCAATGATTTATTGATAACTGGAGAGGAAAAATGAACGAAAAGGGTTTGTATGGAAAAACGCAAGGGGGCTAAAGGGCTGTGCTCACAATAGTTACATTTATTCTGTCAGGTTGTGTGGGTAATTCGCCTATGTGCACAGTAGTCTCTCCGTTTTCGCGGTTTATGCGGACACTTCGTCATATCCACACTATGCACAATCATAAATACGCTACTCTGGAACTTGTAACTAATGACAATCATTTATCAAGGTTCTTCTGATTTTCAACTATTTATCATGCGTCTGCGAAATCGGACAGGCTTACCAGATTTCCCACCAATCAATAACCATTCATAAACACAAAAAAGAAAAACCTGAACATTCCACACTTCAGCTGTGATGTTCAGGTTTCTCTCTCATCTATTAATTATGAATCGCTTTATTTTGATCTAAACCGAGCGCTCGGTCAGTCGTTTGATTTACTTTTTGGAGTAACTCCGGATTTTCTGATAAAGAAAGGCCGTAAGATGGTACCATCTCTTTAATTTTTGGCTCCCAATCTTTTATGTTTTCTGGGAAGCAGCGCTCAATGATATCCAGCATAACTGGAACAGCTGTCGATGCCCCTGGTGATGCGCCTAATAAAGCAGCTATTGAACCGTCGCCTGCCGTTACCACTTCAGTACCAAATTGGAGCGTACCTTTTCCGCCTTCTTCTGTATCTTTAATCACTTGCACACGTTGACCAGCAATAACTAATTCCCAGTCTTCACTTTTTGCATTTGGAACGAATTCACGTAATTGTTCCATGCGCTTTTCTTTTGACTGTAGCACTTGTTCAATTAGATATTTTGTTAAGCCCATTTCCTTCACACCAGCTGATAACATGGTTAACACATTGCTTGGCTTTACAGAAGTAATTAAATCAAACATGGATCCATTTTTTAAAAACTTTGGTGAGAAGCCGGCGAATGGACCGAATAATAATGATTTTTTGTTATTAATGTATCTTGTATCCAAATGCGGCACAGACATTGGTGGTGCACCCACAGGCGCTTTACCATAAACTTTCGCATGATGCTGTTCCACGATCTCTTGGTTTGTACAAGACATAAAGATTCCACTTACAGGGAACCCGCCAATGCCTTTCCCTTCAGGAATACCTGATTTTTGTAGTAAGTGTAAGCTACCGCCTCCACAACCGATAAAGACAAAGTCTGCTTTATGGTTTTCAAGGTTTCCACCTGCATGGTCACGTACTTTCACTTCCCAGCCGCCATCTCTTGTGCGTTTTAAATCATCTACACTATGCTGATAGTGCATTTCCACACCTTGAGACTCTAGTTGTTGGAATAATAAACGTGTAAGAGCACCGAAGTTTACATCTGTACCTGAATCGATTTTTGTTGCGGCAATCGCATCAGTAGTTGCACGGTTTTCCATAATTAAAGGAATCCATTTTTTTAATGTTTCATGATCTGTCGCATACTCCATACTAGCAAATAGTGGATTGCTAGACATTGCTTCATGACGTCTTTTCAAAAACTCTACATTTTTTTGTCCTTGCACTAAACTCATATGTGGCAAAGGCATAATGAACTCTTGTGGTCTTCTAATTAATTGACTATCAACTAGATAAGCCCAAAATTGTTTAGAAACTTGGAACTGCTCGTTAATATTGATGGCTTTCTTAATATCAACAGAACCATCTGGATTTTCTTTCGTATAGTTAAGCTCACATAATGCAGCATGACCTGTACCTGCATTGTTCCACTCATTTGAACTTTCTTCCCCTGTTTTATCCAATTTCTCAAACACTTTGATTTTCCAGTCTGGAACTAATTCTTTTAAGAGCGAACCTAAAGTCGCGCTCATAATCCCAGCACCAATTAAAATCACTTCTTTGGTTTCCCCGTTGCTCATTTTTTACCATCCTTATACCGTGAAATTTGCAGAGAAAATAAGACAATAGTCTAACCTACACCAAAAACGCTTCTCTACCCTTCCAGTTGTTGGTCGATGTAGGCAAACGTTTACATTGTGCAGGCACCTTCTCTTTAATATGCGCTAAATTAAATGTCATCAATCTTTGCAAAATATATATTTCTCAATACTAATTATACTATAAAATTGGCAATTATCCATCATAGAAGAAATTCTTCTCCCTCTATAATAGTATAAATCCTATTTATATTATATAAAATTTTTTGATATTTGACTGAAAAAAATAATGGAAAACAGATAAAAGTTGGAAAGTTCCGCGCATTTTCTCTTAGTGGTTATTCTTTTATTTGCTTTTAACGGATATTTTGCTGTTTTATTCAAATTTACCATTCTAATTATTTATTATTCCAAAATACTTAAAAGCCCCCGAAAAAAATTTTCAGGGGCCTATCTTTACGCATTTATTTTTTCTATTACTTCTGAAGGAATATCACTTTCTTTTACTTCATCGTAAGACGTGACTTCATTACTATCATCAAGATAAAGCATTAAGTAGGCACCCTCTCGCAAAGCTCTAGAAGAAGAGAATTCTACTGCGATTGCTTTGCCCTCTTTATTATAAGCTGAAAGCTCATACCAATACCTTTTCATCACTTCTCCTGATTCTAATGTTTCTTCTTCTACTCTCGGCTCTTCATTTAATTGAACATACGCGTTCTCTTTGCCTAAACGATTAAAATCCATATTCATTAATAGAATAACTGCCACAATAAAAACGATGACAATTCCCCCGATAACCCCAGTTGTCTTCTTCATTTATCTCTCCCCTAACATTGAAAATATCGTTTTTTGAAAGCTTCTTATCGTTAAGAAATAATAGATGAAATAGATTATTGTATATGCTAGCATCCATATTACTACTGGTATAAGCAGATTCATCATTAGCAAATTAGAAAATGCAACTAAGGCGATCGCTCCATGCATTAATCCAAGTAGTAATGGTGCCGTAAAGATCATTCCCACCTGATGTCTAATCGTTCGTTTCATTTCTTTTTGTGACACACCAATTTTGTATAACACTTGATATTTCCCTTTATCTTCTTCTGCTTCAGTCATCATCTTAAAGAAAATGATGCTACCAGTAGCGACTAAGAATACGAGTCCAAGAAAGCTCCCAACAAATAGCATAGAGCCTGAAGCTTCAATGGAATCTTTATATTGTTGTGTGGCACTTGAAAATTGTTCTGTAGAAGCAGCTAAATCATCTGATAGTGCTTGCTGCTTTTTATAATCTTCCACTTGAACTGCCTGGTAGGTCACCTGAGGGCTGTCAATTTGTTCAAAAAAAGCATCTGTTACAACTAATAATTTACCTCCCATTGTGAAGGTATTAACAACGGATCGTTCCTCGTAAGCAATTACGTTTAATGTTTGCTTATTAAGCTTAACCTCATCTACTTTCGTCGACCAACGCTCATCATAATACGTATCCAGGATAAATGCCTCTTCCTGATTAATGGTAGGGAGGCCCTCCCACCCTTGTTGTGTAGCCAATTGCTTGAAGGTTGAATAATCCATTACTTGGTAGTCAATTTCCATGTCGCCTTCAGCTATACGGACAGTTTTACTTTTGATTTCCTCTTTATACACAACAATGTCTTGTGTAATTTTCTGTGGCTCGCCCTCCCACATAAATGTAATAGGCGTGTAGGTCTCTATTTCTTTGTCCGCATTATAATAAAGCCCAAATACCGCACCACCAGCAGTAATTGTTGTTGCACTTAAAGTTGCAATTACTGTTAGTGTTCGTGCATTCCCACGAATGCGGTGCAATAGCTGTGACGTTGTCCATAGATTTAAGCCTTTCCAAGCCCAGTTCTTTTGATTTTTTAATTTCGATAAAATATAGACAAGTACACTATTAAAAATCAGATACGTTCCTAACACAGTTAATCCAATAATCACTAATGGCATAGCTACACTAAGTAAGCGCCATACTTCTGAAGTCATCAAATCTTGCAACGCCAACCAATAAGCACCTGCTAATGATGCCACACCTAATACAGCCGAGATAAGACGTGCTTTCGGCAATTCCTCGCCTTTCTTTTCTGCGTGAAATAAATCAATTAACTTAAAACGATAAATAACACGATAACCTTGTAATGACGTAAATAAAAACAGAATCATAAAGACGATGACTGTATTAACAACTGCACTTGGTGAAAATGCTAGACTGCTCATTACTTCTAGTCCCATTAATTTTAATAAAACCATTAAGAGGAGTTGTGATAATAAGAAGCCCAAGCCAACACCAATAATTAAGGCAATTACGCCAATAACGATATTCTCGAAAAAAAGCATAAAACCGATGGAGCGTTTACGTACCCCAAGTAAGGAATAAAGCGCTACTTCCTGCTTCCTTTTTTTCATAAAAAAAGAGTTCGAATAAAGGATAAACACAGCAACAAAAATAATCAGGACAAATGCAGATGCACTCATAATACTACTGACTTGCTTTGAGACTGCTGCCAAAGCAGTGATGTCTTCACTATATTTCAACGTGACAAAAGTAAAATAAATGATAATAGAGAAAATCATCGAGCCGATGTACAGCCCATAACTCTTCACATTTCGACGAATATTTTTGATCGCTAAATCAAATAGCGTCATTATCGTCACCGCCTAGTTGTGCCAATTCCGCTAAGATCATTTGGAAAAACTCTTTCCTGGTATGTGAACCACGATAAATTTCCTTTGATAATTGGCCATCTTTAATAAAAAGAATTCTTCGGCAAAAACTAGCAGCATAAGCATCATGCGTAACCATCATAATCGTTGTTTCATGCTTTTCATTTAATTGGCTCATGCTTTCTAGTAAATCTGTTGCTGACTTTGAATCCAAAGCACCAGTCGGTTCATCAGCAAAAATCAATTTAGGATTCGAAATCAGTGCACGACAAGCTGCCGTTCTTTGTTTCTGACCTCCAGATATTTGATAAGGATATTTATCCAATAAAGGAGCAATCCCGAATGTATGCGCTAATGTCTCTACTTTTTCAGCCATTTCCTTTGCTGATTTTTTAGCAATCGCAAGTGGCAAGACAATATTTTCGCGAACAGTTAATGAATCGAGTAGATTGTAGTCTTGAAAAATAAAACCTAAATGATCACGGCGAAAATCCGCTAACTTCTCTTCTTTCATTTTGGCAATATTGTCTTCTTCAATATAAATATCACCGTTAGTCGGAGAGTCAATTGTTGCCAATACATTTAGTAAGGTAGACTTCCCAGCTCCTGATGGCCCCATAACGCCTACAAATTCCCCATGGCTAATGTCAAATGATATATTCTGAAGCGCATGAAATGTGTTTGCACCTTTTCCGTATATTTTTTCTACCTTTTTTACAACTAATAATGATTCCATATATTAAGCACCTCTTTCTTATGTCTCTACTTTACCTCCCCATCCTTACACTAAATTCACTTCTACCTTACAAAATCCTTAAATTGTATATAATAATCGTTAAACACTGTTAAGATAAGGCTAATAGATAGATGAAAGGAAGGAATCAATGTGGAACAGCCTCGTATTCTAATCGTTGATGATGAACAAGATTTATGTCAGCTCATGCAAACTTCTCTAAAAAAAGAAGGATTTCAATCCATACAAACAGCAGGAACAGTTAAGAATGGTTGGGAACAATTCCAGGCTTTCTCCCCACATTTAGCGATTCTCGATGTGATGCTTCCTGACGGTGAGGGCTACGATTTATGTAAAAAAATCCGTGAAGTCTCAAGAATTCCAATTTTATTCCTATCCGCCAAAACAGATGAAGTCGATAAGATATTAGGATTGGCAATTGGCGGAGATGACTATATTACAAAACCATTCAGCCCAAAAGAAGTTGCTTATCGTGTGAAAGCGCAACTCCGACGTGCTGGCAGCTATTCACAACAGATATCTGAACAAGCAATGATAGAAACAACGATGATGACTGCCGGTCCTTTTGCCTTAAATAAAGAACAAACAGAAGTGTACAAGCAGGATCAACGCATAGAACTAACTGCTAAGGAAGTTGGGTTAATGGCTTGTTTTATCCGAAACCCAAATCGAATACTTAGTAAGGAAACATTGTTTCAAACCGTGTGGGGTGAAGACTTCTACGGAGCAGATAATACATTAATGGTTCATATCCGCAGATTACGTGAGAAAATAGAAGATAAACCATCCAAACCGACCTTCATTACGACGGTTAAAGGGCTCGGGTATCGACTGAATGTAAAATAGGTGAGGACAAATGAAATGGAAATTAACTGGTAGGTATTTATTCTCAATTTTAAGCATCGTTTTCATCGTCATCATTGTTAATACAATGGTTTTAATTGGTTTGCTTATTTATCAGCAACAACAAGGCATTGATCAAGTAGAAAGTGGTTCAGCCGAACGATTCACCCGTTCTTTTTCTAACTATTTAACATTAGAAGATGAACAACCAACTCTTTCAGCTGAAGGAGTAGAAGCGCTAGAATCATTCGGTGCGTGGCTGCAAATTTTAAATCAAAATGGAGAGGTGATTTCCTCTAAATTTGCACCAGATGGAGTTGCAAATCATTATAGCCCTGTAGAAATTGTACATAAATATAAGTATATGGACGATCATTTTAATACGTATTTCCTCGGGGAATTCGAAGAATATAGTTACATCATAGGTGTCCCCCAAAGTAAAGAGGAGCGCGTTACTTTCATGATGGATACCACTTCAGTCATTACGTATGTCTTCAAAGCAATCATTGCCATAACGATTGTTGATTTGATTATCGCAGCTATTGTTGGGCTACTCTTTAGCACAATACTGACCAAGCCTGTTCATTATATGATTGAACGCATTTCTCAACTTAAAGCACGAAATTTCGCTGTTCAAAAGACGAAACGAGCAGGTATTTATAAACCTGTGTTTGCCAATCTGAATGAAGTTTCCACTACCCTTCAAGCGCATGAGGAAGAACGTAAAAAACTCGAAAATATGCGCAACGAATGGATAAGTAATGTTTCCCATGATTTAAAAACACCGCTTGCCTCCATTCGCGGCTATGCCGAGTTATTAAATGAGGAGCAAGTTTCCCATGCGGAGAGGCAGGAATACGCAGAAGTCATTGAGCGGCAATCTCTTTATATGAAAGAATTACTAGATGACTTTAACCTTACACTGCGATTACGCAACCAAGAATTACCTTTGCACATACAAGAGATAAAGGCAGAACGATTTACGCGGGAAATGGTTATTGACATTCTGAATGATCCTCGTTATGACGGCTATCATATCAGTTTTGAAAGTGATGATCCGGCACTCATTTGGTCCATCGACCAGCATTTAATGAAACGAGCTCTATTGAATTTTATTCACAATGCCCTTCTGCATAATGCATCAGACGTTGAGGTAGATATTCGTCTAGAAGCTGGAAAACTAATCATTGAGGATAATGGAAACGGTATCGCTTCCGACGACTTAGAGCAAATTTTTGACCGATACTACCGTGGCACTAATACAAAAGCACAAGGTACTGGGCTTGGAATGGCGATCGCGAGAGATATCATTACAGCCCACGGTGGCACCGTTTATCTGACTAGTGAACAGCATCAAGGTACAAAGATTGTTATTGCATTAAAAAAGAAAATGTAACGAGTTAATACACCCCTCCTAGACTTATAAAAAGGGGTGTATCTCTGTTATGAAGAATGATAAGAAGGAATGAAGTATGTTCTTTTTACAGAATATTCTAAATTAAAATTGACTACCTCATAGCATGTCTCTATAATTAACGTGAAATCAGTCTTACCATTAACTACGAAAGAGAAGGTGACAAGAAATGTCTTTTCAACCTAAAATGACATTTATTAATTTACCTGTGAAAGACCTAAAGAAGTCAATGGACTTTTTTAAACAAATTGGGTTTACTTTCAACGACGATTTCACTAACGATGACGCCGCGTGTATGGTCATCAATGAACATACTTTTTCCATGCTGATGACAGAGGGACAGTTTAAAAACTTTACCGCCAAAAACATCATTGATTCCAATGACCAAATTGAAGTCATTACATCCTTTGCTGCTGAAAGTAGAAACCAAGTCAATGAAATCATTAAAAAGGCGTTAGATGCTGGTGGTAGATTGGCATCTGAAGCAAAAGACTTTGGATTTATGTATCAAATGGGCTTTCAAGATCTTGATGGACATACGTGGGAAGTCATATATATGGATAGTCAAACGACAAGATAAAGGAGGCAATTATTTTGACCCTATCACTAGGACAAATCATGTTATATGTCAACGACCAACAAACAAGCTTGCAATTTTGGATAGAAAAAATCGGCTTCAAACTGATTGCGGAAAATGACGAAGGAGATTTTAAATGGTATGAGGTTGCTTCGTCCGAACAAACAGAAACAACCATTGTCCTTCAAGATAAACAAACCGTGGCAAAGATGAGCCCGGAATTAAACCTTGGAACACCCTCTCTAATGTTTTATACAAATGACATTGAAAAGCTCTACCAAACATATAAGAATAAAGAAATCACAGTAGGAGAGCTCGTTGAAATGCCTTTTGGTAAAGTATTCAACTTTGCCGATAACGAAGAGAATTATTTTGCGGTAATGGAGAAGAACTAAGTTAGCAAAACACATGGGCTGTATGTTCGTGTGTTTTTTTGTGGTAGGTGATTGACTGTTACTTCTGTTTCACTGCTGATTCAAGCAATTTTTGCTACTGACGCGGGTTTTTGACTCGTTTTTTGCTTAATCCTATCAGGTTTTCCTACTGTCACCGATTTTTGACGCGTTTCCTGCTTAATCCAACCAGGTTTTCCTACTGTCACCGATTTTTGACGCGTTTCCTGCTTAATCCAACCAGGTTTTCCTACTGTCACCGATTTTTGACGCGTTTCTTGCTTAAGCCTATCAGGTTTTCCTTCTGTCACCGTTTTTTGACGCGTTTCCTGCCTAATCCTATCAGGTTTTCTTACTGTCACCGTTTTTTGACGCGTTTCCTGCTTAAGCCAATCTGTTTTTTCTTCTGCTACGGGTTTTTGACGCATTTCTTGCTTAATCCTATCAGGTTTTCCTACTGTCACCGATTTTTGACGCGTTTCTTGCTTAATCCTATCTGTTTTTCCCACTGACTCCGTTTTTTGACACGTTTCTTGCTTAATCCTATCAGGTTTTCCTACTGACTCCGTTTTTTGACGCGTTTCCTGCTTAATCCAACCAGTTTTTTCTACTGACACCGATTTTTGACTCGTTTCCTGCCTAATCCAATCAGGTTTTCCCACTGCCTCCGTTTTTTGACGCGTTTCCTGCTTAATCCAATCAGGTTTTCTTACTGTCACCGATTTTTGACACGTTTCCTGCCTAATCCTATCAGGTTTTCCTACTGACTCCGTTTTTTGACGCGTTTCCTGCCTAATCCTATCAGGTTTTCTTACTGTCACCGTTTTTTGACGCGTTTCTTGCTTAATCCTATCAGGTTTTCCTACTGACTCCGTTTTTTGACACGTTTCTTGCTTAATCCAACCAGTTTTTTCTACTGCCTCCGTTTTTTGACGCGTTTCTTGCTTAATCCTATCAGGTTTCCCTACTGTCACCGATTTTTGACACGTTTCCTGCCTAATCCAATCAGGTTTCCCTACTGACTCCGTTTTTTGACGCGTTTCCTGCTTAATCCAACCAGGTTTCCCTACTGCTTCCGATTTTTGACCCGTTCGGTTTCTCGCCGTATCCGATCAATTTTTGCAAGCTCCACAAAAATCCCTATAAACATGCGTAAAAAAAGCAAGGGACATTCCCCCGCTTCTTTTACGTCCCGCAATATGTTTGATAATTATCATCCTGTACCGGTACCTCTTTATACTTCTCCTGCTCTGCCGTATGTGCATATGGATGAGCGAGCACCGCTAATAGCTCCTCAAATAAATGATAATCCCCTTTGTTCACCGCTGCAGTTAATGCTTTTTCAACATAATAATTTCGTGGAATAACAGCTGGGTTATGATTTTTCATTAACTGTTCCACTTCCGCTTCTGAAGCTTCCTGTCTCTTTAACCGCTCTTGCCAACGAGCTATCCACTCTATGAACGCTGGCTGATCTAATGTTCGAAAGGTCAGGGCGATGAATGTGTTCGTATAATCCGCCCCCTGCTCCTTCATGATTTCGAGTAAATCGTGAATAAGAGCCTTATCTGATTCTTCTGCTGTAAACAGACCGAGTTTGGCCCTCATTTCTCCGGCCCACTTATGAATATAGATACGATTGTATTCGCCGATTTCCTCTTGCGCAATTTTCACCGCTTCCTCGGTTTCATCATGTAATAAGGGAATCAGTGACTCTGCGAAGCGCGCCAAGTTCCAACCCGCCATATAAGGTTGGTTTCCGTATGCATAACGACCTTGAACATCAATAGAACTGAATACCGTTGCTGGGTCATACGTATCCATAAAGGCACATGGACCATAATCAATCGTTTCTCCAGAGATCGTCATATTATCCGTGTTCATGACACCATGAATAAAACCGACCGCTTGCCATTTAGCAATCAAACCCGCCTGAACTTCGATCACTTTACGCAACAAGGCCACGTATGGATGGTCTTCTTTTAAAAGCTCAGGATAATGACGCTCAATGGTATAATCAGCTAACGCCTGCAATTCTTCCGGTTTCGTGAAGGTAGCTGCAAATTGAAAAGTGCCTACACGAATGTGACTCGCCGCTACTCGTGTCAAAATGGCCCCTGGTAATAAAGTTTCGCGTGCAATATCATCACCCGTTTCGACTACGGCTAAGCTCCTCGTTGTTGGAATGCCCAAACCATGCATCGCTTCACTGATGAGATACTCCCTCAACATCGGTCCAAGCGCCGCACGGCCATCCCCACCGCGAGAATACGGTGTTCTACCGGCACCTTTTAACTGAATATCAACGAGATCACCGTTTACCATCACCTGTTCACCTAAAAGAATGGCGCGCCCATCACCTAGGCGATTAAAATGACCAAACTGATGTCCTGCATAGCTTTGTGCAATCGGCTCACTGCCCTCTGGCAATTGGTTTCCGGCTAACACCTTCATGCCCTCATCACTCTGTAACCACTCTTTGTTAATCCCTAAACTTTCGGCTACTTCTTTATTCCATTGCACCATCTCGGGATCACTTGCTCGCTGTGGTTTTGTTTCTGTAAAAAGACCGGGAGACAGCTTCTTATAACTATTTTGCAAATTCCAGCCTGACACATGTCTTTCTGGCATTCTTATCGCCTCTCCTTTTGTATCATATTTGTTTTATTATATCTCTTCTTTTATGAAAATAAAAAAATAGCTAACCTCTTTTACTTCCTGTAACTTTAACTACTAAGAATATAAAGATCTTCGTTATCCCTTTTTGCAAATGAAAATTTCTTTAACAAATGGATAGACGAAGCGTTCTTAGGATGAACACTCGCATAAATAGTAGAAATATTTAATTTTTTATTTGCAAATGTTAGAAGTAAGGTGATTGCGTCTGTCGCATAACCTTTTCCCCAATATTGCCTGTCTAATCCATACATGAGGTAGTATCTTTCATTGACATCGTCAAAAGTAAAACCTGCATAGCCCAAATAATCATTATTTTTCCTAGAATAAATGGATAATTCCCAATTACCGTTTTCACCAAAGGTCTGACATTGCTCAGCATATAATAACTCTCTTTCGACATAACTTATTTGAGGAATGCCTCCCGTATACTTTCGTGCATCCTTATCATTAAGCATATTCCAAACATAAGGAAATTCTTTCAATTGGGGACTTGCTAAATAAATATGACTACCTACGAGTTTCATCATTCACATCTCCTCTACCTCTGTCAAATATACCATATGAGGAAAATGAATATATCGATAATTTTTTATTGTTTTTCAATAAATAACCTTGTATCCTATATATGAAATAATTTTATTATGGAGGGTTACAATGACTTTAATATTATTTGTTGGTTCACTCATCATGTTAGTTATTATATTCTTTAAAAACCCCATCCTC
Organism: Cytobacillus kochii; assembly: GCF_044790165.1. Taxonomy (NCBI): domain Bacteria; kingdom Bacillati; phylum Bacillota; class Bacilli; order Caryophanales; family Bacillaceae; genus Cytobacillus; species Cytobacillus kochii. Next base: position 4,513,251 of record NZ_CP085254.1, read on the forward strand.
TCTCAACTTGGCAAGGGGAATCCATTCGTGCATCTTTTAAAAAAGACGCCATGGTTCCAGTCACATTGGCGAGCTGGAATTCTCCTATTCTTCATGAATACAGCCCTATTTTCTACTACCATTCTTGCTCTTTATATTGTGGGCTATTTTGTCATTCCCTATGTTCACTTAATTTTTATGGTTTTAGCCGTATGCACAAGCATCTATTTATGGGTGGCAGTAAATAAAGCCTGGCAGGGCTCAAAAGGGGATAGATTAAAGTTAGCCACTATTGGAAGTAGTTTCTACATGGGATTAACCGTTTTATTTACTTTTTTGTACATCACTCTTGAGCCATCCTATCAAGGAGAAGATATTTTCATGCAGGCTATGGGGTTATTTCTAGCTATAATCGTTACAACAACTGCATGGATTACATGTTTTTTCATTACGGGGTTCTACCACATGCCCATCAAGCTAACGATGTAAATGACTAAGTACGAAATCATTCTTGTTTCAAAACGAGCGAGTGATAGAAAAGTAGGCATGCCAAAGAAGCCTATTAAAATGCAATTTTTCTGCTAGGCAGCTTGTCTATCCTTCACCGTCGTTTCATACACAACTCCTAGAATATCAAAGACAGTCATCTTCTTATACCGATGACATTTACGACCGTTCTTTTTTAGTAGATGATAAAGGCGATGCAGAATTTTCAGAAGTTCTTCTGTTCCAACTGCCATCGCTTGAAACAGTAATGGGAAGTAATCTTTGATCATATAAATTGCTTTGTATTCACTCAACTCCTTCTTTTTCTTTTCAAACAGTAACTGTCGCATTTGAAACATGGTAGAAGAACAAAGGAGAATGCCAATGAGTTGGCCATATAAATGGCACTCTAAGCGTTCTTTTTTGATTGCTTTGCATTCATCAATTTCAAAAAATGACTTCCATGTTTTAAATAAAATCTCAATCTGCCAACGCAAGGAATAGAGGGAATGGACATAATCAACGGGGACTTCTTCTGGTGATGTGTTCGTAATATAGACGTTCATGCCCATCAATTGCTTACTTTTATCCTTCATGACAATACCTTTCTTCTTTTCTCGTATGGCTTGGTTTTTTAGGCGGGTTTGCGTTTGATTTTCGGTTAATCGATGGATGATGACACGTGCTGGAAGCTTCTGATTTTGTCCAATATATGCTTCTGGTATTTCCAAAGTTTCACCAGGACTTAGACTAGACAATATTTGATTCATATCAACTTGAATGTATTCGGTTTGTTTTTTTAAAGTACCATTATTGAAGAATTCTGGGTGGGGATTCATGATATAAATACGTGTATTTAACTTCAAGCGAGAAATAAAATAAGCATTCCTATCATGAATAGCTTGTAAATCTTTTAAATCAAAGTAACCAAGATCACGTAAACATAGATCATTATTCTTTACAGTTTCAAGGCAGGTAGTACCATATGTTTTATCATTGTTCTTTCCAGGTCCTAGCTGTACGTTTAAAAACTGGCCACTTAGTAAATCGTATTCCAATTGGATTTTAACCCCCGCAGTATTACTGCTCCCCCCAGAACCTTGATAATCAGTTGAGAAGGAATCAGGTAGCTGAAATACAGTTGCATCTAAAATCCGAATACGTTTGAAAGAAGAAATCATGTCTGAAGAAATTGATCGATTGAAACAGAGTTTTTGTGCTAGGAGTGAAGAAAAAACTTCTCTGAGGAATGCCACAGCTGCTGGATTAAAGCGTTGATTGAGCCCCTCTTGGCTCATGAGTACACCTGTTGAAGCCTCCAAACGACTACATAGTTGCGTAAGTGATGTACTAGCGACTTCTTGGCTGAGCCAAACACAAAGGGCGATCAGTTCATCTGCTTGATACTTACTAGATCGCTGCACAAAACCAACCTTTTTGGCTATTTCTTTAAGAACTATTGGAGATAGAAAGCGTTGTATTTCTTGTGAAAAAAATGTCAGTTCACTAGAGATGATAGGATTCATAAAAAACACCATCCTTTCTCGTAAACTCCTTACGATAAGCATAGCGTTTTCTTATTATTGGAGCTATTTTTTTTACTTAGCTTGATGGGCATGTGACTCTACCCTAGAAAAAACTTGTACTATTGAGGTAACCTCCAAATCCAAAAGTCTACAGGAGATAGTAAAAGAACCATTACATACTTTTTTCTCTTGCAAACAGATATAACAAATGGAAGTTTTTATAACTGATTTACAATACACATACTTTTCTCTTGTGATTAATATTTCAATCATAGACACCTCTGCTTTTTAGCTGAAAGTCAACCAAAACTTCTCGGAGTGAATCAGCAGTTAGTTGGTTATTGTTTAACTGACTAGGTTTTACGCGTTCATGAAAAATCATATTTTTTAAATTAAATACATCAATATCTTTTTCAAGTCCATTTAAATAGGTTTCTTTAATTTCCTTCTCGATTTGTTTCCTAACTATTTTTTCAATTTGGTCATCGGAAAGATATTCTTCTAAACTCTCCAGTGTGCCCTTTGCTTTTACGTGAAAAGTGAATTGGAAATTATCTTTTTCTCTCAACACTCTAATCTTTGTTGACGGTTTTGTTACTAGAACTAGTCCTTTAATTTTACCATCTTTTATTAAATCTACAGGAGTATTCTTTGTTTTTGCTTCCATCCATCTTATACCGGAAAGTTCATCATAAGAAAGCCATTCTTTAGATTTCTTATCAGAAATAGGAAAGGTACCGTTTATTTTAAGTGTTTCCTTTGGAATTGGCTTATTTTTTGATTCAGTCCATTTCGTGTCATCTATAGATAGAGAAGGCAGTAAAACTGTACTGCCTGGTTCACTAAGAAGTGCAGAAAAATGGTGCATTCTTAACGGTCTGATGAACGAATATATATTATATGTGTCAGTAGGTTTATAAAGGATTGTGTATATTGGCGGCATTTGGAAAAATCCTGTAACGCTAAGCACTTCCTCAATTGGGTCCTTTGTTCCAAACATCCATGGGGTGTAGCGGAATTCTCCATTCTTTCGCAGCGCTTGCCTGACCTCATCTAGTCCTCTTTCCAATACAGACTCAGAATAAATAATGGCGCCTATGTGAGCCCAATTTATTGATTGTTGCGATGTCCGATATAAATCATAAATGGCATCATTTATGTTACGTCCTTTGCCTTTCCCGATATATAAAGGAACAGGTTCGGTCGGTTTACCAGTTTCCTGTTTAGCCACACTTGAAAAGTCGAGAGACTGTACATACAAAAGATAATATTCATCTTTGTAATCAATTCCCAGTGTTGTCACATAATTCACTTCGCCAATTTCCTTTCCATCCCAGCATCCAGTAAGTACAAATATCAAACAACCAATTAATAGCATTATTTTAGTTCTCTTCATTTACTTATCACCCTGTCTATCTTTATCTAATGGATTAAGAATCTTTGCACGCTCATTTTGTTTAGACGTCGGATATTTCGTAATTGATTTGAGAAAGTCTTTTTTTACAAAAGGAGAAACTGGACTTAAATAAGGGATCCCAAATGACTCTAATTTAGCTAGATGGCCAAGGACCAAAAAGACGCTGATAAAAAAGCCAAACATTCCAAATACAGATGATAAGATAATGGAACCAATGCGAAGAAGCGATACTGTGCCGAATAATGCTTGATTACCTAATGTGAATGTTGAAACTGCTGTTATCGAAGAAATAACAAGCATTGTTGGCGATGTTAGTCCTGCACGAATGGCTGCATCTCCAACGACTAACCCGCCAACTACAGCAACAGTCTGTCCAACTGCTTTTGGCAACCGCACGCCTGCTTCACGAAACAGTTCAAACAAACCGAGCATTAATAAAAGCTCCAATGTCGTATTAAAAGGGATGCCAATTCTTGAAGCTGCAATTGTCGCTAGTAACGGTAAGGGAATTTGATCCATATTAAATGCAGATATCGACACCCAGAAAGCTGGTAAAAAAATAGATAATATTAGCCCAATTAATCTGAGCATCAGCTCAAAAGTGACATAGTAATATGGAGAATGTTCGTCTTCTGAAGTATGCAATAATAATCCCAAATTTGCAGGCGCAATTAATGCATTTGGAACATTATCAACTAAAATAGCGAATCTTCCCCTTGCAAGACTGCTGACAACACCATCTGGCCGCGAAACGGATTGCAATAACGGAAAAGGAGAATAGTTTGATTCACCAATTAGCCCTAATAATTGATTGTCGCTATTAAGGAAGTCAATATCAATTGCATTTAATCGGTTCGTCACTTCATGAATGATTTCATCATTTTGTATATCTGTTAGATAAATAAGCTGCACTTGTGTTTGACTTCGTTGGCCAATCGTAAAGGACTTAGAAACAAGTGAATTGGACTTTACTCGCTTTCGGACTAATGCCATATTTGAACTTATATCTTCAACAAAGGCGTCCCTTGGACCTCGTATATTGACTTCAGTTGTAGATTCCTCAGTTTTACGAATAGGAGGATTTGCAGTGTTAAAAAAATAGACCGTATCTGCGATGGAGATTCCTGTATATCCATTAAGTATTTTTTCTTGGATATTTTGATTGATATTATCTTTATTTTCCTTCCATGATAATCGCATAGAGCTATTTATGTTTTCAACGCCCTCAAGGCCATTTTGATAGTAGTTAGATTGAATATCAGGGAGAATGCTATTAATTAATAATTTATGGTCAATTAATCCATTGCAATAAAAAACAAGCATTTGTTCTTTATTAATCTGACTAAACAAATGATGTCTTTCAACGGAAATATCTGATGAATGCCGGAAAAGCTCAATAATGTAAATTTCATTTGATGTATTATTTTTGTGCATGATTCGACACCTTGTTTTTTGACATTCTAATTAATAAAGCAAGGAAGAGTATGATAAATACAGCGAATATACTACTGTAAATATAATAATAGTGACTTAGAAACAATAAGAACTGTTCATCAGATATTGGTGCAATAATCAACAAAATATACAAAATACAAATACATAATTGTATCATTAGCCGCATTTTTTTCTTTTTGATAGAAAATGCTTGTGTAATCAAATAAAGGATAATTGCTAATCGGATAAAGTTCCCAGAAGTCCATTGATAAATCGATAGAAAATCCAAGTGGTTAAAATAATTGCCGATGCCTAGTATCCGCCATTGAAAAAAAGCTGGGTATCTAATATCCGCCGCCTCTTCCACGCCAAAAATAGCAATGCTTCCTAGCAGTGGCCCAACCGTTAGTATGGATAAAAATACAACAAGAAAGATAAGGTGTCTAAACTTAAGTTTATTAGTCACTTGATGCTGCAGCATAATTATTAAAAATATCTCGATTGCAGAACCAAATGCAAAAAGAGAACCGTGAAACACATCCAGCCAACCGTTTTCAACAAGTACAGGTGTAATCAAATGATAGTCTTTATCAGGAAGCGTTCCAAGTGCCACAAAAATGCCAAATAACACAACAAGTGGCAGCAATACTCCCGCACATATCGCAATGATATTCAATTTGCCATATGAAATATAAATAGAGGATCCCAATATAAAAAACGAAATAATAAAAACGGGTGTATTCAGCAAATAGGTTTCATTTGTCCACATAACCGTTTCCTTTAATGAAATCCATCCAGTAACAAGAAGAAATGTAGCAATAAGAACAGCAATGATCACACTGAGAACTTTTGAATAATTTGAAGTAATCCATTCAAAAAGTGAAACAGATTGTAATTGTGTAGTAATGCGGAGTATAAGCAAAGAAAAAGCCAGAATCAAAATATATCCGATAATTACACTAATCCAGGCATCGCGGCCAGCAGAATTAAGTAATAATGGAATTACGATGACATGATTGCTCAATCCTGTACTTAAAAGGAAAATAGCAAATAGTTGTGTGATGGTGATTCTGCCCATTATCTATCATCCGTTCTCTTTAGAAATAAAATAGATATAGGCATATCATTAACCCATAATTTAGATTTTATCCCTGTATTATTGGGCAGAACCTTCTTCGTGCTCTTTCTCTAACCAATTTCAAGGAATTAAACTAAAATTTTCATTTTAGGGGCATTTATTTTCTTAGCTTGATGGCTATGGGGTTCTACCAACAAAACGTGGAAAAGATACGTTAAGAAATTTTCACATAAATATAGCAGCAAAATGGATGAGGACCTTGGACAAGCAATATTTTTAAACATAAAATCAATAAATAGTAGCTTGAGTGATACTCCCGTTTTGACATAATCGGAGTTAGATGTTTATTATGCTAAGGCAAAGTCCTTAAATCTATGTCTACGTTAAGGAGTGTAGAATATGAACAAGAAGTTAAAGCTGTATTTTATGGGATATTATATATTTTTCCCTTTAGTATTTATAATTAGTTTCTTTATTTGGATGTATCTGGTTAAACAAAATCATTTATGGACTGTATTATCAGATGGTACATCTATCATCGGATTGTATTATATGATTACAAGTATCGTTTTTGTATTTTACTTTAAGAATAAAATTTGAAACGAAATGGTCAAAAAATCATACTGTGTGGTTAAGAATAAGTCAGAAGCATTGCGTTTACTGGCTTGTTCTTTTGAGGTTTTCTTCGAAAAAAATCCCTCAACAGCCACAATGAAATAAAGTTGGACTTGCTTCTGGTTTAGCCTGTATAAACGCGGGTAAATAGAGACAAACACCCCTAAAGGAGGTAAGATTTATGGCAATTGGAGAGAGATTTAAAACAGGTCAACGTTCCACTGCTCATGCTTACTACGAATGGGATGGTTATACAGATGGGACGCGTACACCTAGTCCAACTGGCGAGGAAAAGAAAATCCAACTAGAAACCGAAGAAGTTTTCCCACCGATTAGCTCTTGTGACAAAGGGGCTTTTTGGCGAAAAACATCATACGCATAACGCAACGCCAATCTAGCTTATTGCTGGGTTGGCGTTATTATTAGCTTTTCTTTCTCTTCTGAAATTTATAGAGCCTCTCTTCTAAAGTTGTATAAACCTCTCTCGGCATCTCCACCAACTCTACATCCTCTCCAAGAAAGAGCAACCAACTGGCTATTTCCTCTAGTTGATCTCGTTTCTCCATGGTGACATATATTTTTGCTATAGCTGTTGTTTGATAGGGGTCTGTATAGGTAAGCGCCACATTGAAAGGATGATACTTTTTATATTGAGCAATGGCTTTTGGTCCAAGTTTCATGACGATATTGTCTTTCACATGATGTTCAGCCATCTTTTTTAGCATGCTGTTTCTGCTTAATCTTTTTTTCGTATGAAAGACGTTCACTTCGGTCAAATGATCGACTGCTATCAGCTTTTTCTTTTCTTCGCTTATATCAAAGCCTTCCACCCACCAGATGTTTTTCTCACGGTAAAGGTGCATAAGATAAATAGGATAGTCCACATCTTTAATAGAAAGGGTCATATAACGGTCTGTTAGTATCAATTGAATCAGTTTTTCTAACATCGGGTGAGGTAAATCGGATAGTTCTAAGAGTTCAGGATTATGAGGGTTCGTTCCTTCAAATAAGAGAATCTTATTTAAAAGCACGAGATCATCTTGTTGCGCTTCTGAAATCAGACCGAGTAATTTTTCAGCTAACGATTGGCGACTCTTTAAATAAGGTAATTGCAAATTTCTCGTTGCCATAAAGGCTATAAATAGTGCTTTTAACTCGTTATCAGTGAAGCGAACAGAGGGAAGTACAGCATTTTTCATGACAGCATAACCACCGTCTCTCCCCACTTCCGCAACAAGAGGCACACCCATACTTTCGATCTCGCGTATATCTCGTATCGCTGTTGACCTGGATATTTGAAATTCCTGCATGATTTCTGAAATCGTAAAATGGGCACGATTATTAATGTATCGCATCATGACATTAATTCTTTCAACCTTTTTCATCTCAGTCTCCTAAACAGTATCATTTTTTGACATGATTTAAAGTTATTATAAACTCATCAAATGAAAACACCAATCATTTGGTCAAATTTCAAGAAAGAAGGACGATAAAAATGGCTAATTATTCATTACAAGAAAAAGAAGGTTTCGTCGTATTAGGCTTTGGAATTGAAATTGTAGCGGACTATAGAGACCAAGAAAGCATCAATCAACAGAAAAGCGATTTCTGGGAAACTGTGAAAAAGGATGGCACACTTGAGCAGCTTCAATCCGTGGCAGACAATAATTATATTTTCGCAGTCAACGAAGCGGTCAATAACAAAATGATGCATTATGCAGGCGTGATGACTGAAAAGACATTACCTGATGCAACGAGAATTATCCAATTTCCTAAAGGACCCTACCTCGTTGTCGAAGGGAAAGCTGACTCCGCTCAAGAATTAAGTAATCAACTAACAGCTGTGGCCTTTGGTCAAGCATTAGTAGAAATGACTGACTATGCCTATGTTGGCGGACCAAACACAACAGTGGAAATGAGTGAGGACAACGGTACAGTATACGGTGAAATGTGGATTCCTGTTGTTAAAAAATAACAGGAATGGTGATCCCACCTTTAAGGTGGGATCACTTTCGTTTATATGCAACTAGCTAAAAGCGCAATTCCCTCTTCAATTTCCTCAATGGATAGTCCACCAAACCCAAGCATGATATACCTTTGGCTGTCGCTAATTGGATGTAGCCAAAAACGTGAAGGGGCGTAAACTTTTACACCTTTTTTTAACCCTTTTTCAATCACTTGTGGTGCTGCCTGCCCTTGTAATTCTAGGAGGATATGTAAGCCCGATTTTTCCCCAATAATTTCTACTTTATTGCCTAAATGTTGCTCAATACTATTTAATAGTGTTTGATGTTTTCTCTGATATGTTTTTCTCATTCTCCGAATATGCCGTTCAAAATCACCTGCATGCATAAACTTAGCCATAGCTACTTGTATCATTGGTGAAACTGGCTGATTATAATCAGGAAACATCTGTCCGTACTGCTTCATTAATGAAGGTGGAAAAACGATAAAGCTCATGCGCATGGAAGGGAGAAATGATTTTGAAAAAGTTCCTAAGTAAATGACTTTTTCTTCTTCATCTAGCGATTTGAGCGAGGGGATAGGCTGACCTTGATAACGAAACTCCCCGTCATAATCATCCTCGATAATATAACCAGCTGATTGATAAGCCCAGTTAAGCATTTGCGTTCTTTTACCGACTGGAAGAATCATCCCAAAAGGAAATTGGTGAGAAGGGGTCACATAAACGGCTTTTGCCTTACTTTTCTGTAGATGATAGATAGATAAACCATCTTTCTCAAGCGGCACAGGGACCATCTCACAGCCTTGATCAACAAAGACGGTACGCACCCCACTATAGCCTGGCTCTTCTATCGCCACCTCTTTTCCCTGCAATTTCAAAAGTCGGCAAATGATCTCTACTGCTGATTGTGTGCCACTCGTAATCAAAATCTGCTCTGGTCTCGTATGAACTCCTCTTGATTGCAATAAATAGGTGGCAATCTCTTGCCGTAATAACCACTCTCCTTGCTTGTCGCTATACTGAGATAACGTCTGTCCTTCCTCTTCGATGGCATGAGAGAGAGATTTTTTCCAACTTTTAAAAGGGAATTTTTCTACATCGATGTTCCCATATTCAAAGTCAATCATCGTCTTAGATGATGACTTCCTTTCAATTATTGCTGGTGATGCCTCTTCTGAAGATTGCGAGAGTCGTTCCTCTATTTCTGCCACCCAAATCCCACTGCGAGGTATACTCTCAAGATATCCTTCTGCTTGTAACTGCTGATACGCTGCGTCCACAGTATTTCTACTAATCTGCAAGTGATGGGTCAGTTGCCTAATCGATGGCACCTTTGTCCCCGGCAATAGCCGTCCCTCTTCAATTTCTGTCTTCATCCAATGATAAAGCTGACTATAAAGTGGTATCGTTTTTTCCCTGTGAATAAATGGTGTGATTTCCATCCCACATAACCCCCAACTGTCCCTAAGAAACTTTCCCTTTCTGGCACTTTTCTTAAATACAGATTTTTCTTACGATTATTTTAACATTTACAAAGAAGGATGGGATGGAAATGTCATATGAAATTCGCAATCAAAAATTAGCGTGCACAGATCAGGCCCTAATTGAACAACTAATAAGTAATACACGTAGAGGCTATCTGGGATTAACTGATGGTGATCATCCTTACGTCGTTCCGTTAAACTATACCTGGATGAACGGATCGCTCTATTTTCACGGTGCTGCTGCCGGCAGAAAAATTGAAATAATCCGCGAGAACCCTCATTGCTGTTTCACCATCGCAGAAGATTACGGTACAATGGTTAGCCCGATTCCGGCGAAAACGGACACTGCCTATATGAGCGTTATGCTTTTCGGGCAACTTCAAGCCGTAACCGACATAACAGAAGCCACCGCCGCTATGCAAGGCATGCTCGATAAATACGTCCCCGGATACTACGATAAAAAACTGGCTCAAACTCATGTGGAAAAATACCAATCTTCTTTAGGGAGTTATACGCTGGTTTTTAAATTGACACCATCTGAGGTGACGGCGAAGGAGAATAAAATGGTGGAGGAGGCTCGGTTTTATCCTGGGAGAAGGGTATGAAAAGAGGAGAGGGCTTTCCCCCCTCCTAATCTATTAAAATTGAACTTGTAGATTTACATCATCAATATCATAGGCATTGTTAAGAAGCGCTTCGTCAAACCACCGAGACTTACTCTACTCATTTTTCCGTCTCCGAAATAAAAGAGTTGCTGCTATATAGGAGAGCACTAACAATCCACTAAACCAAAGGATCGTTAACCAAAGATTATAATCAATTGGTGTACCAATTAACAGCCCTCTTAGTGCCTCAATTAATGGGGTCATTGGTTGATGTTTGGAAAAGGCATCTAGCCATGCAGGCATTGTATTTGTTGGGACAAAGGCACTACTTAAATAGGGTAGGAATAACATTGGGAAAGTGAATGCACCAGCTGTTTCAACATTTTTCGTTAGTAAACCTAAGACGACAAATAACCAGTTAATCGAAATCATGTAGAGCGTTAATATCCCTAAAACGCCAAGCCACTCTAACAACCCAGCCTCTGGACGAAAGCCAATCAGAAGAGCTACGATAAAAACTGCTAATGTAGCAATCATATTACGAAGATATCCTCCAACAACATGGCCTACTAATAAAGAAGAAGGTTGAAGGGGCATACTGCGAAATCGCTCGAATAAGCCTCCACTCATATCCTTTGTCACGCTAACGGATATTAAAGAACTGCCAAACCCTGCACAAGTAATTATAACCCCTGGAACAACATAATTTACATAATCAGTCCCTGTTTGGATTGCCCCACCAAAGACATAGACAAATAGCAACATGATGGAAACCGGTAAGGCAATTGCCATTAATAATGATTCCACGTCACGAAAAATATGCATAAGACTTCGCTTTGACATCGTTAAACCATCTCTTAATGCCCATATCCACTTTGCATCACCCATTTACTAACACCTCCACTTTATTATGCTCCGTCATTTTAATAAAAACATCATCCAGTGTAGGCTGTCGTATAACAATCGCGTCTGGTTCAATTCCTTTTACATATAGATCATTCAGCAACTCTCTTAGTTGTCTCACTGAGCGTATAGGTATCGAAATCTTTCTCGCTTCCTCATCTACTTCACCTGACATATAATTCTGTGCTTCATGGTACCCACTTGTATCGGCAAAGGTTAACTCTAATGTCTCATCTCCAATGACTTCCTTTAGTTCTTCGGCCGTTCCTTCTTTGATGATTTTCCCTTCAGCAATAATAGCAATCTTATCTGCCAGCTGATCAGCCTCTTCTAAATATTGTGTCGTTAGAAAAATTGTCACGCCTTGATTGGCAAGTAATTTAATCATATCCCACATCTTTCGTCGGCTACGTGGGTCCAAACCAGTTGTCGGTTCATCCAAAAATATCACTTCTGGTGCAGCAAGCAGACTGATAGCAATATCAAGTCTACGCCGCATCCCTCCAGAGTAAGTTTTTACTTTCTTACGAGCTGCTTTCGTGAGCTCAAAGGTCTCCAGCAGTTCTGCTGTCCTTTTCGCTATAAGTTCTTTATCTAGGTGATTGAGCCTGCCCATCATCGCTAAGTTCTCTTCACCTGTTAATAACTCGTCTACCGCTGCATACTGTCCAGTTAAACTTATCTTCCGTCTCACATGATTAGCTTCGGTTTTCGTATCATAACCAGCAATCATTGCTACCCCGTCATCTGGTTGAATTAATGTTGATAAAATGCGAACCGTCGTTGTTTTACCAGCCCCATTTTCACCTAATAACGCAAAAATAGAACCACGCCTTACATCAAAACTCAAACCATCTAGTACTTGCTGATTACGATAGGCTTTTTTTAGATTTCGAACAGAAATAACTGTCTCGTTCATACAATACCTCCTAATGATTGACTTAATCAGTCAAAATTTAATTAAAAAATAATATGGGCAATTTATTCAAGGAATAGTTTATATGTTAATTTTAATTATTGATTGATTCATTCAGTCAATAATACTAAATGCCTAATCATTTTGTCAATTTATTCCCTATTCCTTTGATAAATTCATTCCCCTTTTTATTTTTATAACCATTTCTCAAAATACATGTCAAAAAAAATAAAAATCCTGAATTTCAGGATTTTTTCTCTCTTTAATGCCTTACGCTTTTTTATTTGCTTATCTTGAGGTAATCATACGCAATAGAATAGATACTTTCTCATCAATGTTATCCTTCCACCAATCAGGGTCGTCTGCCATAATACCTGAGATGACCGTTAAGAATAATCCAACTAATTCTTCAGGGTCCCCTGCCATGATTTCTCCTAATTGCTGTCCCTCGATAAAGATAGGGAGAAAGAATTCAATATACATTTGCCCAATATTTTTATATACAGCAAGGATATGCTGAGGTACATTTTCACTATGTTCTAAATGTTGAATCACACGAAAAACATGATTTGATCCTGAAGTCAGTGCAAAGGTAGTAAATTTATGTATCTTTTGAACGGGCGTTCGTTCTTCTTGTTTCAGTTTTTCTAAGAATGCTTGAGACTCTCCTAATGCAACTGACCATTCTAAACTCTCAAATAGTACCTCTTCTTTTGATTGGAAATAATGATAAACAAGACCATGGCTAATCCCTGCCTCTTTGGCAATCATGCTAATTTTCGTCAACTTAATTCCATTCTCCGCAAATACCTTCATAGCAGCTTTCATAATTTGCTCTTTACGTTCTTCCCGTATCGACTCTAACTGCGCATCATTAAAACGAGGCATGATCCAAACTCCTCCATCGTAAACCTTCTTACCTCTATCATAACAGATTGTGTGAGAGAGAAGAAATGGATAATAAAGACCCCACCCTAATACTGTTTCAGAAATAAATCACTTAATTATATACATATGGGATGTATTCTAAAGAGAGGGGAAGAATCCGACTGATTCTTCCCCTCTCTATCTTCATTTCCTCGCCACATGGACTTTCAATTGCTTCCCTTTGACAGTTGTATGCTTCATTGTTTCCAACACAAGCGGACCTTTATCATTTAGAATTTCTACATAGGATGCCGTATCTTGGATAATAATAATCCCTATGTCATCGGCGGTGACACCGTCTATTTTAGCGATGGTTCCAACGAAGTCGACTGCTCTAAGTTTCTTTTTCTTACCGCCATTGAAATAGAGTTTCATGATCTGTTTATTTAACTTTTCGCTTTTCGCCTCTTTTAATGGTGGTTCGCTGTTCAGCTTTTCTAAAAATGCCGGCCTCGCCGCTGACACTGCTGCTTTCGAAGGCGCTTCAGATGCTGGGATTTGGAAGCCAATATATGCTTCTATTTCTTTAAGAAATTTATCTTCACGCGGTGTCACAAAGGTAATCGCCTTACCGTGATGTCCTGCTCGCCCTGTTCTTCCTGTCCGGTGCACATAGCTTTCCTTCTCTAACGGAATATCATAATTAAAGACGTGGGTGATTTGATCAATATCAATTCCTCTTGCCGCGACATCCGTTGCAACTAAGTAACGAAATTCGCCTCTGCGGAAGTCTTCCATTACTTCTAAACGATCGTATTGTTCCATACCTCCATGAATCATATCACAATCGTACCCTTTATCGGTCAACTCGTCACAAAGTGTATCAACGCGCTCCTTCGTTCGACAGAAAATAATCGCACTATCTGGATTTTCAATAGTTGTCACATCCGTTAACAATGACAACTTCTCGTTTTCTGATACCGTATAAAGACTATGTTCAATTTGCTTTGTGGTCAGCCCGCTAGCTTTGACCTCAATATCTATAGGGGTTTTCATATAATCAAGTGATAACGTTCTTACGCGGTCAGGTAGCGTAGCTGAGAAAAGATACGTATTCCGCTGTTTCGGCATCTCGTCAATAATCGCTTCAACTTGTTCGATAAAGCCCATATTAAGCATTTCGTCGGCTTCATCAATGACTAAATATTTCACTTCATCGAGCGCGAGCGTACCCTTTTCAATATGATCAAGCACACGCCCAGGCGTACCAACGACAACATGCACTTTCTGCTTTAACTCATTCTTTTGGATATGAAACGGTTGTTTACCAACGACTGCTGCGGCCTTAATCCGTTTAAAACGGCCAACATTGATGATATCTTCTTTCACCTGTACCGCCAGTTCCCTTGTTGGTGTCAAGACAATCGCCTGCGGCTTATTTTCCTGCCAATCGACTAACTCACAAATCGGAATAGCGTAAGAAGCCGTTTTCCCGCTCCCTGTTTGTGATTTCACCACAAGGTCAATCTTCTCAAGTATTAACGGTATCACCTTTGCTTGTACTTCTGTTGGTGTATGATAATCTAAACTATCCAACGCTTTTATCATCTCATTGCTTAATGGATAATCTGAAAAACTCTTTTTGGTCATGTGAAAAACCTCATTTTTTTCTTATTATTCTCGTTCATAAACTTCTATTATACAGTATCCAAATACGAAAGAGAAAAACGGTCTGTTCATACACCTAATCCAATCCTCGAAACGCGATCACTTTATTGAATCATGCCATGTTGTTTAGCTGATGTCAGCCATGATGGGAACTCATCTAATAACCGATTATATAATTCATCATCTGTAACCTTATCTAAATCATCCAATGCAAAGAAACCGGCATTATCAATGACTCTTCCAGGTAATTGATCCAGTTTTTGTAGTACACCATAATTGGCATTGCCAATGCCGACGAATTGCCAAAATAAGTTTTCCTTGGAACAATCAATAAGGATTTTTGATATCTTATGATCCAAATAAATGCCGCCATCACTAAAGAAGATAATGTATGTAGGTAAATCACTGCGAGGGTCTTCCTTTACATATTTCTTAATGACATCTTTCATCACAACAGGCTCGTTATTTCCTACTCCTAGCCCACTAAATATTTTGGGACGAGGATAAGTTCTCTCAATATAACCCTCATAATCCTTTTCTGTTACGCTGTTTGCCCGCATAGACTTGGAACCGAAAAACCACACATCTAACTCACCATCATTGTCCATACATGCAGCAACCGCTAGAACACGTTCGAATGCGCGCTGTACCACGCCTTTTTCATATAAAAGTGACATCGACCCAGAAGCATCAAATACAACCGCTACCCGTGCTCTCACTTGCTGTATTTTCTTCTTTTCTAAAGAAATGGTTACTTTCTTCTTTAACAAATCAATTTTGGATAGATGAATGGGTGCATTTGATGGTGTGTGCTTTTCTTCCTGAACAGAAAGCGCCTCTTCTTCCGCTACCTTTACACCAAACGATTCAGCTAAAGGCTTTAACCCACCATTAAACCCTCTTCCTATTGCGCGGAATTTAAAGTAAGACTGATAGCGATAGACCTCCGCAAGTACTAGCGCCCGCTCTTCTGTCGCATCATCTACCTCATAATGAACCATTCCTTGAGGACTATTAACAGTAATGGCTAGTCCTTGAACCGTACGAAATGTTTCCTGCCCATCAAGCGTAGCAGTAAACGAACAGCTTTGAATTACTGAAGATAGTTTGTCTAAATTTATGGTAAACACAACTAGCTTCTCTTTATTTTGTTGCAGAAAGACACTCTCTTCCGGATCTTTCTTTTGGTTATAAAAAACCATGTAATCATCCGAAGGTACATGACCGTCCCCTGTAACTAGAAAAGCGCTAATGTTTAATTCAACCTCTCCTTGCCATTTAACCTCGATTGTAACTAATCCCTCTTTTGGAAGTGGGATATTTGCTCCTTTTCTAAGGGAAACCGTGTTCGACATAACCATCATCTCCAACCTCTTTCTTTCCATTATAAGCTTAAAATGGTTGGGAAATGGAAAAAATTATTTTATAGGCTCTAACTTCATAAGAGTCTTTCAATGGATACATAAAAGGAAAATAAAAATACAACAATGATAAATACGCCCATTCCCTTCTCTTCTTTCTTAAATGCTTCGATCCCCAAAGCCAACATAGTAAGACTTAAGAATAAAATCATGATACCCACAAACGTAAAATCTTCGGTCACTACTCCATATGTAGCAAATAAGAGAGTAACTACAGATAAGACATAACGAAGTATTTTTAACAAAATCAACCCACCTTTCTCACATAAACAAATTGGGTCCTTTAGTTTCCTTGTTTTGTGATACTCTTAATCTATCATACTTCTCATTTGCGTTTATGTTAGTATCAAATTCAGTAAACACCTTATGTAGAACGATAAGAAAAACGAAGCATTTAATAAAAAAAAATAGCAGAAACGTTTGTGATTATTCCTTAAAATAAGTATAGTTAGTACTTAACGAATCATTTAAAAAGGATGTGGCAATATGCGCCTTAATAAATATATTAGTGAATCAGGAAAGGCTTCTAGAAGAGGAGCGGATAAATTAATTGCTGACGGGAGAGTCACCATTAATGGGAAACGTGCTGCGATTGGTACTCAAGTCGAACCAGGCGATGACGTTCGTGTAGACGGTAATCAAATCCGTGTAGCCAGAAATAATGTTTATATTGCGCTCAATAAACCTGTAGGGATTACGAGCACAACCGAAAAGGGTGTCAAAGGGAATATCGTTGACCTCGTGAATCACCCATTACGCATATTTAATATCGGCCGTTTAGATAAAGACTCAGAGGGCTTAATCTTAATGACCAATGACGGTGATATCGTGAATGAGATCTTACGTGCGGAAAACCAGCATGAAAAAGAATATAACGTTTCTGTCGATAAACCGATCACGCCTGAATTCGTGAAGCAGATGTCAGAAGGTGTGAAAATCTTAGGGACCACTACCCTACCTTGTAAAATCGTCCCCTTATCCAAATTTGATTTTCAAATCACTTTAACACAAGGTCTCAACCGCCAAATTCGCCGCATGTGTGCTGAATTCGGCTACGACGTATTACGTTTACAAAGGATCCGCATCATGAATATCAACTTAGGTTCCCTCCCGCCTGGACAATGGCGCGATTTGTCTAAGAAAGAGAAGAATCAATTGTTTAGAGAGTTGAATTATGAGCCTAAGGAATGGTAAAAAAGGGAATCTAGGCTGACCTAGATTCCCTTTTTATTTCCCAAACCGCTTACGATACCCACATTTCCTACACAATTCCTCGACAGCCTCTCTTCGCGAAAAACCATCAACGAGATTCTTTGCTCGATCCATTTCAATAATCTCCGAAAAAGAATTTTCATTAATATTGCCGAGATTGATGATACCCTCCCCATCTAAACAGCATGGAATCACGGTACCATTGGCTAAGATGCCCGCTTGATTACGCATGCCGTAACAGAAGCCTTTGCCATCATCCTCTTCTTCATGAAGAGCGGGCCACTGAAATTCATAATCTTGATTAATATAAATGCGATCAGCAATTTTCACACCGCTACCAGGTACGACCTTTTCTTCAATGCGATAATCCAAGTTAAATTCTTTTTCAATGATTTCCAGCACTTCTCTATTTCGTTTTTTCTCCAAATTTGTCGCATTATCCTGCGTTAAATTCCATAGCCTTAGTGACACAATCAGCTCCGATTGACTCGTCGCTTCCTTAATAAACGAAAGAATACTCTTTACATATCCTTCTTTATCCTCCGAACCAATATGGCCATCAAAACTGTGAAGTGAGAAATTCATCTGCCTTAGAGCCGGCTTGTTCAATAACTTCTCCCTCTTCTTATTAATGAGCGTCCCATTGGTTGTAATATTGACCTTAAAGCCTTTTTCGTGACTGATATCAAGCAACTGCCCAATTTTCGGATGAAGCAGCGGCTCACCCTTTACATGCAAATAAATATAATCCGTATGCGGCTTAATCTGATCCAACCGCTTCGCAAAATCTTCCAAAGAAATAAACTGCTTCGCCCGTTCTGTCGGCGGACAAAAACTACAAGCCAAATTACAAACACTCGTAATCTCCAAATAAAACTTCTTGAACTTTTTCAACTTCTCTTCCTCGATTCTTTACCTACTTCAAACAATTTGCACTACTATACTAATTAAAGCAGATATATCGTGGGATGGGTATAGGGAGTTTTTGGCCCACTACTACAAATAGGTATTGATTAGCTCGTAACACCTTTCTTCTGTAAGATTGGCTAGCACCGATACATATTCTAGCTGTTCCTGTGTTCCACCTTCAAACTTTAATGACGCATTTTTTGCCGTATCATCTCTTTCATTGAGCCAATTTCGTTGTTCTTCTCTTAAATGAGCCATCTTTTCTGTTGAAAGTTCCTCCTCTAACACCTGATAAACTTCATTCAATAACGCATCCCAAGCATCATATCGATCACCCTCTACTTTTTTCATTGCATAAGTGGATGCATCCGCTGGTTTTACTTCTTCCAACTCTTTTTGCGTACGATTGAATTCTTTTATATACGTCTCTTTTAAAGAATTCTCATTATGAGTGATTGGAGGCTGTTCCTTTTCGCTTTGGGTAGGGACTTGTTTTGTTTGTTCCGGATCCAACTGTTTATGTGTCTCATTACCAGTAGTTCCACAAGCCGAAATCATAAGCACTAATAAAAGCCATACAGTGGTAATAAAAATCCCCTTATTCTTCATACAATCTCCCCTCGTTCCTCTATTCCATATCTCCTATTTTTGCATAAAAAGGGTAATTTTTCACCTATCAATCTGTAAATATCTAACTTTCTTCGCTACAATAAAAGGAAGACCTTTTTGGAGGGAGTAAACAAAAATGGTGCCTATCTCTAAGATTTCTCTTTGGTGTCTGGGAATAATCATCATGTTGGGTGGATGTTCTAATCCAACTGACACGAGTGAGACAAATGCTTCTGATGACGCCTTAGTAAGTGTGGCGGAATACAACGGTGAAGGCTATGCCTTACCATACGGAAAAGAAACCGAGCAGATTGCCGAAGATCATCGAGAACAAATTGAAAAGGCCGCAGTCGCACTTTTTCAAGAAAACTACCAAACCGATGTCGTAGTGCACAATGTAGTCGGAGCATTAGATGCCGCCACGGTCTTTGTGGAATCGGTGGGTGAACCTCATTTTTATACATACGCTGTTGTACCAATTGATGAAAAAGAAAAGAAAGTAATGACCGAGCAAATTTCAGCCGATGCCTTTCAAGTAGAAAACGCTATGAAGGGCGGGTTATATCATATGATTTTTAGCAATGAGTTCAAGAAGCTTGATGATTACTTTGAGTCATTGGTTGCAGAAGGAAAAGTGGTTGGTAAAACAGAAGCAGCGCTTGAAAATGTTGGTGGACATGGCTTTATTACGCCTTATTATTTTATTTCTACTGACCCTGATGATGCCGCCATCAAACCCGTGTATGACCTTTATTTACAAAACCCCGATTCGAATATTGAAACGCTAAGAGATGCGTATGAGGAAAGCTTATTTGATAAAGAAAACTTCCAAATTAATATCCAATTGTTTATGAAAGAGCAACAAGCAGAACCAAGTGAAGAGATTTTCACACAAGTGATAAGTGACCTCGAGGAAATGAACAATATTCCTAAAGGCACCTATAGCTTCTATTTAAATGATCATTTCATTCATGCGGAATCTGGTGAAGGCGCTAAGGAGAATTCTTTGAAGCGGGCTTTTCCGGATTATAAGAGTGAGGAGTGCGAGCTTTCATGACTACTGTACTTATTGAAGATATTGAATACGGTAAAGTAAATGGGGTACCGTTGATGTTAGATATTATTCGCCCTACCAAACTTCCAGATGAACCAATGCCGGTAATCATTTATATTCATGGTGGAGGTTGGTCCAGTGGAGATAAAGCTGGAGTAGGTGGTCGAGAATGGAATTCATATTTTGCTAAGAATGGTTATTTTGTCGTCAACATCAATTATAGATTGAGTGGTGAAGCAATTTTCCCCGCGCAAATTCATGACTGTAAAGCAGCCGTCCGCTGGTTAAGAGCTAATCATGTAAACTACCATATTCATCCTGAAAAAATAGGGGTCTGGGGACATTCCGCAGGCGGTCACCTCTCAGCTCTCTTAGCGACATCTATTGGAAATGATGAATTAGAAGGAGAATCAAGGCATCCTCATTACCCGACTCATATAAATTGTGTAGTTACAGTTTCAGCCCCTATTGATATACTCAAAATGGGCGGATGGCATGATCTAGAAAATTCTCATGAAGCCAAACTTATTGGAGAAATAACCGTTCAAAAAAATGCGGAACTTGCCAAAAAAACAAACCCTATCCCATACATCAACGACAAAAGCAAGAACATACCTTTTCTAATCATACATGGTGAAGACGATAAAATCGTTCCGGTCTCTCAAGCCCGATTAATATATGAAAACCTCCCTAATGCTGCGCTTCTAACTGTTAAAGGCGCTGACCATGGGATGGAGGGTGGAAATATAACAATCACAATGATATTAGAGATGATTTTGGCTTTTTTTGATCAGTCGTTGTTTAATAGAAAACTATAATATACACTTATAGGAATTGGGATTAAATGGGGGAATATACAATTATACCCCTTCTCCACCTGACCACTTCTACAAATACAATTAAACAATTCTAACCCGTTCACTTATACGATCATACCTAAGAAACTCGTCATTATCAGGAGAAACCCCTGAAATTTTGAAGACACCTACAAATCGATAACTATTAAAGCCGAGATTATTTTTGTATTTTGCAAATACAGCTCTTTCTCGACCTACATTCATTTCTTCCATATAATTTTTTGTTCTTTCTTTGGCGATGGCAACGTCCTGGTGAGATTCATCTATGTATGTCCAATCTTCTGCCAATAGATTTAACCAACCGCTGGCAACTGATTTTGTATCCCCGTTTTCTACGATGGAGAGTTTCGGACACCATAACCAGGTTTTATCTATCACTCGAAAATAGCTCAATTGATACCTCTTAGCATTCTTACCGAATACAGTATTGGCGATATCTTTTATGTCCTTGAATTGCACATTATCGTAAATAGAGAGATATTCTTTTTGTTTTAATTCGCTTAATTCTTCTTCATATGTCATCCAATTCAATGTCGTTTTCACTACCGCCGCTTTATTTTTAATAATAGATACGACTTCGTGGATTCTAGCATTTATCTCATCTATAGATTTCGTCGCATCCATTCTATACACTTGAAAATCCTCAATAGATTCCTCATAAACCGCAGAAATAATATCATCCATACGTAAATTGTCTTCTGTATGATTATTTAGATGATAGGCTTCATCTACTTCTATCCCTATCTTTAATTGGGGAAAATAAAGGTCCATCAAAGCATATCGCCCATTTTGCCGCTTCACATATTGTTGACTTACAGGTTTAATATTCATATTGTCCAACTTATGCCAAATCGCCGTTAAAATATAGTTTTCATAGTCTTTCCTTTTGGTTCTTGAGAAAGTCTTTATTAAGTAATCACGCTTATTCATTTCTCTACCCCTTTTAATCTGCTTATGTAAATACTATCATTAGGAACTATGTACTGGATCTCTGATCTTCCGAATAATTTTTTTCTCAACCTTTTTTGCCTGAAGGGAAATCAATTCTAATCCCAAGGTATTCTCTTTAATAATCCCATCTAGCCTTGCATCACCGAATTCACCTGATTGCTTCTCCTGCGTCTTTGTACCAAACCACATTCGGCCGAGAGGCACAACAATTAAAATAAGGAGTATGTTGAGAAATAATAATTTCCTCAACACTTTGTCTGAAACGCTGCTTTCCCTTCCAAAATGTCCTGCAAAAACTTTTTTGATTTGGTTAATTGTTTCCTGATATCATCTATTTCTTTGATTTTTTGTTCAACGATTGTTTTCTTTTCATCGTATGATAAGTTCATTTGTTGATTGACCATCATACTTATCTCTTCTATTGAAAAATCTGCGCATAGAAGTGCTTTTACATCCTCAAGGTACTCCACAATTTCTTCAGCATATACGCGATAATTATTTACATCTCGCTCAATATAACAGTCAGGAATTAGATTTTTGCGTTCATAGAATCTTAATGTGGATATGGGCAAATCCGTTAATTTCGAAACTTCATTTATTTTCATCATATGACCTCTTTTTTTATTGCTATAAACCTAGGTTCATAGTTCATAATGTGCTTATGATAACCAATGGCATATAAAATGTCAAAATAATCTAAAGTTATCAAAAGGAGCGATTTTATGTTCAACCATATTCTGAATAACGATTTCGTCGATATAGTCAAAGGAAGGCGTTCTGTTCGTCATTATGATGAAGATTTTAAAATATCGCAAGAAGAGTTAAGCGAGATTATTGCGGAAGCTAGTTTGGCGCCATCCTCTGCAAATATGCAATCTTGGCGTGTAGTTGTTGTAGATACTCCCGAAGGAAAAGAAAAACTTAAACCTCTTGTACGTTTCAATACATTACAAAATGATACTTCTTCTGCCATGTTATTAATTTTTGGTGATACAAAAAGCTATTTGTATGCAGAAGAAATATTTAATACAGCTGTAGAACAAGGGAAAATGCCGCCTGAAGTGAGAAATAGCCAACTCGAGACCATTCTATCAATCTATCCAACACTATCAAAAGAAATGAAAGTTGAAATTGCAAAAATCGATAGTAGTCTCTTTGCAATGCAATTAATGTTAGTAGCTCGTGCGCACGGATATGATACAAATCCAATGGCGGGATTTGAAGCAGATCAGCTAGCAAAAACTTTTGAATTGGATGAAGAACGATATACTCCCGTAATGATCCTTTCAATTGGTAAAGCCAAAGTAGCTGGATACGAATCCATTCGATTAAGTACTGACAAAATTTCGTTTTGGAGATAAACCTGACAATCCATTAGAAGTGCAAAAAAAGAGAAGAAGTTTCCTACTAATAGTGGGAATGCTCCTTCTCACTTCCCTTCCATTTCATGTTGAAACAGAGTTTGATTGGTGTGTTTATGATTCCCTCCCTAACAAACCAACCAACTCCCTAAAAACAAAAGAAGGATTCCTTTGCAAAGTATCTAGACTAACTGTTTTCTGATCATCTTTCCCTATCAGAGACACTTCCCTTTTGTCTTTATTGATTTTGATTAAAACATTCTTAATCCTGTATTCTTCTACCTTAGTTGCTATATCGATTTCTACTGAGTCCAGTTCAATAGATATTTTATCGGAGACCCTTCTTAGCATTCTCCAGAGCGTTTTTTCTTCTTTCGATTTCATAAATAGTTCTGGGAGCTCTGTCGACTCTTTCAAATGATTTAATGTGGTCTGCATATAGACAGCCAAACCGTAGCCCACAGGTTTAATGATTGGGTTGCAGTTGATCCAATGGTCCACTTCAAATTGCATGTATTCTTCGTTGCCTACTTTTTCAGGTCTTATTTCTTTGGCCCTGCCATAGCAGATGACTCCGTTTTGCTCTAAAACACCTTTTTTTACGTAAAGAGCGATATACTTTGTCTCTTGCCAGCCTGATTTAAGCTTAGTGATAGGAATACGATAGCTGCCTGTCTGTTTAGATTGAATATACTCTTCTCGATCTTTCACAAGGCCAACAAGCACTTTCTCTTCCAAATTGGAATGCCATTCTTCTAATGCCCCTCTTGGTAAGATGCCTTCTTGTTGGATTTCTTCAGGGCTTTTTTCGATCAGTCTCTCTACAAATTTTTCGACTAAGCCTGTTGCATTAGGGATAAATGGCAAGCCACCAATATTGACTTTATCAATGCTCTTATAGAAGTGATGATTTTGGTACAGCTCTTCATAGGACCACGGAAAAAGGACATAGGCGCCAAAGGACGTTCGTTCATACGGCCCCTCATTGTAGGCTACAATCGAATCTCGATAACGGTGCATTGTGTTTATATCATCCTCAAGTGGCCCGGGGTGCTTATATCGATTTTGATAATAACTGCCATCTTGGGCGTAATCGATGCGATATTTGGCATCGAATACATAATTATAGGTAAAATCCTTGCCTTTTTTCGCAATACTGAGCATCGTATCTGGCTTTTGTGGAATGGTTGGCAAACCGCTTTCGTACTTTTGGTATGTTAGAATAATTTCCTCTTTCGTAAAAGGATGCCTGTATTTTCTCGTTGCTGAACGGTTCGTTTCCAGATTAACAAACAACCCGTCCCTGTTGACCTGGATGATATCTTGACTGATCAGTTGATACTTCTTATCAAGGATTTGCCCAAGCTTCAAGAATGTCCAATATTCATAAAGCGTGGCTACGTCTTTTACCGACATTTGATACAGTTTTCCTTGTAGCATCAATCCTTTGGATACGGTCAAATAAATTTGAAAGGCTTCTCGATAGCCGGGTGCCATCTGCAGCACTAAACTATGAATGGAGCGATCCAGTTTTTTAATCCCTTTCCAAAAGGGGCTTTTTTGCTTCGCTTCTAATTGCTTAATCATCTCAATCAACTTGTCTAAAAGGTCCGGATCCGCTTCGATTTCCCATCTCGTCCCTCGATGTCTTAATGCCTCCAGTAAATCATAGAGCTTATGAGTTACCCGCTGCATCATCCATTTCACATAACGATTTTCCAACGTATCATAGGTAAGTTCTTTTTTCACACGAAGACCTTCGATAGGCATAAATGTTTTGTGATCGTTATGAATTGATATGCCCTTGTTAACCTCCGTAAACAAATGCGGCCTTTTCTGCAAATAGGTTCGACTTCTCGTGTCTAATTTATTTAATTGGTCTCCCCTTACTTTTTCATACGTTTTGTGTAAGAGGTGATGTGGCTGTCGTTCAATCTGGTTAACAGCTTGAATGAACTGATCAAAATGCTTACTAATGAGACGGTAAAATTCACTTCTTGAAGGCTTGCCCTCAAGTTTTAATCTAGCCCCTAAATAAGTTTTGCGAATGAAATGGAAGGCGAGATTATAAATTTCATCGTTCACCTCTTCTAGAAGCTTTTTATAGTCATTTCGATAATCAAGTTTTGCTGGAAACACCTCTAGCGTCACATCTAACAGCTTTTGACTACCATCCCTAATTTCAAAAGTAGTTAACCCGACTTCATTCTGGAATCGTAAGTTACCCATCAACATATAAGTACCAGCTATCTCTACCTTAGCGACGGCTTGTCTTAAGCCCCGATGCTCATGGTAAAAGGACAATTCCCTCTTTGTCTTCGGCACGACGATGACTTGATACACACCATTCTCGAAAAAAATCGGCCGTAATTGTGAAGATTCCTGAAGCAATTGCGTTTCAATATTATAAATCAATACCTGCCTTACTTTTTCGCCATGAACAGAAAACTGCATGACATCATGCCGATCCATTGCCCGGTATTGTTTCAACCCTTCATATCGCTCGTGATACGGCTTACCTTTCACCACAAGAGACATATCCTCCGTTTCGATCTTCACCAGTTCAACATCATCACGATACCCAGAAGGATGTAAAGCCATCTGCCTGTAACCTCCTCAGCATCTCAACCACCTTCCTGGCGCTTCTAGAGTACAGCGCACTCTCTACGTCGAACGAGGCATTTTCATCGTCCTGATACGCCGTATTCGTGAATAGTTGATATAGTTCCCTTAGTAACTGATCAATTCTAGCATCACTTCCGGATAAACGTGGCAAGATCTTCTGAAGAATACAATGATCAAACGCTTCCTCAAAGGTCATTAACTCCCCTTCCTTGTTATACGCCAGATAGAACGAGATTTCGTCCCTCACCCGGTAACCAATATGGGCATTAATTAGCTGGAGAGACTGATTAATCCTCACGAGCTCAGCTGTAGCTTTCTCAATCATCTCCGTATCTTCCCGATAAAGATCCTTCAAATGTAAATACTTTGAAGCCAGTTGACTCTGCCCTATCACCACAGGCTCGGCTTCTTCAAGGTCTTGAAGGAAAGATAAATGATCCAACTCCACACGATTAAACTCGATTGTGTTCGCACGGTCCAACACCTTTTTACTAAACGGATGTGTCGTTTCATCCATATTAACGGTCCCGATTACAAATAGATTATTAGGCAGTGTAATCACCTCATTCGCAACCTCTTCCGATAATAAAGCAGATGTAACCACCTTCCCATCCTCCAACCGACGACTCTCCATGACACTGAGAATATCACTGAAATAATACTCAACCCGCGCTAAGTTCATTTCATCTAAAAGAACAAAATAAGGCAGGTCAGGATGCTTATGTGCTGCTTTAATGGCTTTTGTTAAAGGACCTTCTTTAAAATCTCCCTTAATATCTACATAACCTAATAAATCAGAACCATCGCTCCAATCAGGCCGCACAGGAATCAACGTAAACTGCCCATTTTTCTCATTCGCACCAACACTCTCAGCAAACCATTGCACCATCTTAGTTTTCCCCGTTCC
Source organism: Cytobacillus kochii (assembly GCF_044790165.1). Classification (NCBI taxonomy): domain Bacteria; kingdom Bacillati; phylum Bacillota; class Bacilli; order Caryophanales; family Bacillaceae; genus Cytobacillus; species Cytobacillus kochii. The sequence goes on from NZ_CP085254.1 coordinate 4,540,101, forward strand.
AGAAATACCGGAAAGAATCACAAACGGCTTGGTTTTCAAAGAAAGATATAAGTTGATGACTTCCTCTTTCGGATAATAAAACCCTTTGTTTTGTATGTAAGAATAGATATGGTTGATCAAATCCTTAGTAGGCAAGAATTCATAGCTTGTCTCCCTAATTATTTCCTCATCACTATTGTTTGAAGGGTCTTCATAAATAGTACGGTCATTCAACGAAATATAATGCTCATATATCTCGATCATGCTTCTTAAATCATCCAAAATCACATTTTCTCCTGGCACCTGATCCACATCATAACGAATATATGCTGCGGTAGATAACGCATAGCCCTTTGCCTTCTTACTCTCTCCCAGATTAATATGATCATCAATCTTAACCTTGCTAGTTGCGGGAATAGACTCCCTCATCTGAGCTTTGATTCTCAGCATCTCCTCCTTAGAAGTTTCCGTTATCCCCTGGGCCAATGTAAGATAGATACTCTGCATATCCTCACTGAACAAATAAACAATATAATAACCCCTCTGCGTCGAAACAGTAATTTTACGATTCATGATCGCTATCCAAGGAACAGCCGCCCAGTTCCCTTGCCCCACCGATCCAGTCACAACATATTCGGAAGGGTCAATAAAAGGAAGGTTATGTATAGCCGCAGTCACCTCACTTCGAACAAAGGGTCCCAATTGGTGCCCCCCGAAAGCTTCCCTCTTTGCAGCTAAATATTGATTCGCAATCCTGATTAATTTCTCTCGTATATTTTGAGACATGATCTGCTCCTTTTTATTTAAAGTGTCAAAATAAGGCTCTGTTGGATTCCACTCTTTATCAATTAAAGTTGTACTTTGTAACCATATTAATAAATTGTGCGTTCTCTCTTTAGCTACCGACTCTACCATTAGGTTTTCACCCCTAGAATTCCGTACAATTAGCATACCAAGTTCTTCAAGAGCCAGCCTTTTGTCCCTTTTAGGTAGATGTCTTAATAAATCAAGGCAAATAAGGGCTACTCTAAAATACCCTTGATTCATAATGATCTTCTTTACAAAATCACCTTTATTTTCCGCTGCCTTATAAGCATCGAACTGACTTTGATTGATCTCATTAAACTCATTCACCAAACCTAATAATTTTGCATCCTGCCTGGCTCTTGACTTAACCCTATATAAATTACCTTCGACTTGCTTACTGAGCTGTTCAGTGTCGTATTTCCCAATTGTCACTTCATCTAAGAAGGTGATTACCTTTTCATATTGCTCATTCGGTAACTCATCAGTCTTGAATTCCTTTAACTTGATTGTCTCATAATCACCTTGTTTCAATAATTCAACAAAAGGTAGTTGGGCGAAGTAAGATAGAATGAACGTACTTTTTTCTCTTTCTGTCCTAACCTTATCGACAGTGATTGTCCGTTCTTTAGTAAATGCTCCCCACTCTTTCAATATAAAATTAAAATCGATGTCTACATACGGAGAATGCCTTTCACCTCTATTGTATTCATCCCTGGATGATTCTGTTTCTATATGTATTCCTTGATTGTCCACCTTTGTAATTTTATGTATATTTGAGGTTTTGATGTATTTTATTCGTTTTGATAATTCAATAATAAGTTGCTCAATCATTTCTTCACTCCGTTTACAGATCGATCCAATTATTTGTATATATTATACTATAATAAAAAAGCCATTCAATTGAGTGAATAGCTTCTAAAGTAACAAATAAATATAATGTACTATTGTTTTATAGTATAAGAATAGGTGGTCTTGATACTTATGATACGGTTTTCCGTTAGTAACCTATGTGGGTCTTTATTTTCCAACTGATACAGTAATAATCTATTTCTCCAACAACTCAATCATCTCTGTGTATCCTCTATCTTTAGCATAATCCAATGCCGTCATACCATTGTCATCACGAAGCTCTTTGTTAGCATTGTAAACTAACAATTCCTGTACAATTTGCTGATATACTTTTGAACCATCTGTTAATGCGACTGCTTCAATTAAGGCTGTATAACCAAAGTTATTTTGATGATTTATATCCACATTCCCATCTGCTAAAAGTAACTTTACATTAGGTAAATGTCCTTTCTCAGCAGCTGGAATTAATGCATTGCCACCATAGCGATTGTACACTTGATGATCAGGTTTTGCGTTTTCAATTATATAAGCTAAAATCTCCGTTTTTCCTTGTGCGCCTGCATATAAATAAGCACTATCTTGGAGCACATCTTGTTTGTTAACATCTGCCCCTTCATTAATTAGAGCTTTTGCGATTTCAATATAATTTTTATGAGTAGCAATTAACAACGGTGTTTCGCCTTTTTCATTGGTTTCATTAATTGGATAAGAAGCATCTTTTAAAATATCCTGTACTTTTTCAAGATTATTAGCTTCAACAGCTTGAAGTAATTCACCAGATTGATGTGTCATTTCCCTTCCCTCCTCATCATTACAGCCTGCAACTAGGAATAAAAATCCAAGCAAAAGCCCTATAATAAATTTCAAATTAAAACCTCTCTTCCCAAGGAGTGATTGTATGATTAAAACGATAACCGCTGCCCCAAATGGTTTCAATCGGTAGATCTGATAGTTTCCCCTTTTTTAATTTGTCTCGAATGCGCCCGATATGCACAACAACAGTGAATACATCACCATCCAAATCATCCATATACCATAATTGGCGAAAAAGCTGTTCCTTCGTCCATACACGATTCGGGTGTTCCATAAAAAATACGAGTAAATCAAACTCCTTGGTTGTAAAAGTAATCTCGTTGCCGAGTACAAAAACTTTACGTGCAGCTTTATCTACAACAATATTACCCATTTCGATAAACTCCACCCGTTGTCCCACGTTTGTTAATTGTTTGTAGCGTTTCATATGTGCTTGAACACGTGCAACCAACTCACTAGGACTAAATGGTTTTGTTAAATAATCATCCGCACCTAAACCGAACCCTCGAATTTTATCGATATCTTCCTTTTTTGCTGAAACAATCATAAGCGATATATTTTTCACTTCGCGAATACGACGACAAATTTCATAGCCATTCATCGAAGGTAGCATTAAATCAATAATGACTAAGTCATACTCTTCTTTCAATGCACGGGTCATCCCTTCAAAACCATCTGTTACAATATCTGCTTCAATTGAATGAATTTCTAAATAATCTCGTTGCAATTCCGCAATACTTATATCATCTTCAATAATTAAAATTCTTGATGCTGCTGCCATTTCTCAACACTTCCTTTAAGACTTTTCCAACACAATGGTTACAGTTGTACCTACATTTAACGTACTTTGAACTTTCACCTGACCTTTATGTTTTTCAACGATTTGCTTCACAATCGCTAGTCCTAATCCACTGCCGCCCGTTGTCGATGTTCGCGCTTCCTCCCCGCGATAAAAATGATCGAATACATATGGCAATTTCTCCTCTGAGATTCCTTGCCCGTTATCTTTGACATTTAATTGCACAAAACGATGCAAAACAATCACTTCCACAACAATAGCTAATGGCACCTTCTCCTTTTGAAACTTTATACTATTTTCAATTAAATTCGTAATCGCCCGGTTCATATGCATTCGGTCAACCTGCGCATACACTTCCTCAGAAACTCGCAAGTTAATGTGAACCTGTCGATTCGATAATTGAAACTCCTCTACTACATGTGCTAGAAAATCTGGCAATGAAGTGCGTTCAAAACGAAATGGTACTGACTCTGCATCAAGCTTTGAATAGAGAAAAAGCTCCTCTATTAAATGATTTAGGGCAAGTGATTTGGAATGGATTGTTTTTAAATACTTTTCTTGCCTTTCCGGTGTTTCAGCAACACCCTCTTGCAAACCCTCCACATAACCAATAATAGAGGTAATCGGAGTTTTCAAATCATGTGAAATACTCGCTACTAAATCTTTCCGGTTATTTTCTAGATTTTGCTTCTCCTCAATAGAAGCAAGTAATGCCTCTCGCATTCGTTCAAAATTTGCAGTCAGCTGCTGGACTTCTTTTGCAGTATTTTCCGGCAAAGTAGGTGCCTGCATCATCATGTCACTGTCCCGAATGCTGGACATTATTTGCCCTAATCTTTCAATAGGCTTGATAATTGATTTGCGAATTTGATGATTTAAAAACAGCATAACTGCAACCGAAACTATCATAATGATCAAAATAATGAGCATTCCCCATCTAGTCAGAAACTCTAAAAAACTATTTTCTTTCTTCAACACGAGTATACTACCTTTAGTCTGATCACTGTAATAAAAATCAAATTTAATGTAACGGTACATTCTACCTGCGTTATCAACTGTACCCTTTGTTTCAATATTATTTGTATCAAAATCAGGAAAATGGACAATAAGGGACCTTTCAACTAGCTCCTCCGAATAATATAAAATATCCTCTTCCTTACGAATTACAAGGCCGAGAGATTGATGCTCTAATTGCTGTAATTTATTTCGCATATCCTCTTCTAATAGTTGGTCCGGCGTACTTTTGGCTATATCTCGTAATTCTACGTAAGCAAGCTCTTCTTCTGGACTCAGGGAACGTTGCTTCGTAAAGGATTCATATAATGTTTTCGGAGTTGGTACAAATCCTGTCGTTACGTAAAAAGCAATACATAAAATCATGAGAATGGAGACACTCGCAATAAAAATACCACCAATATATGAAATGAGAAATCGATTTTTTATTGTCATAGTGACCACCTTCCCCGATTTCCAAAAGAGAAATCAAGCATATTCAAATATTACCTGTTAAAAACTAAAATTCAAATTAAATTCTCCGTTATATGGCTCATGTTCCACAAAAATAGTTACGTCATTGTCTGCTGCATCTTTGCCCATGCGCTTATACGTGAACTTGTTATCGTTTAATTCTGTCAGTTCTAAAGCAGCCCCATATTTATTTTCACCTAGTGATACATGTGCTCGCATTTTGTTACTATTAATCACATCAAAGTAACCAAAATCATCCCGACTCTCTCCTGATTCAACATTGAAAAATTCATATTGATTTGTTGCTGAGCTATATTTGGCAATGCTAATAAAGTTGGCATTTTGCTCTGTCAAATCATTCCCCTGCTCATCTATCACCCTTGTCCCTTGCCATAATGTTTCGCCTAAAACTTCATCACCATCAACGTCTGTCAATATCGTCCCTGTCTTGGTCGTTAAAGTTTGCGCTGGATTTGTAAAGGCTAACTCTGTTTCTTCGTATGGAATATGTTCAACAAAAATTTCTACATCATTGCCTGCTGCATCTTTCCCCATGCGCTTATATGTGAAAATATCTTCGCTAAGTTCCGTCATCTCCACAACAGCTTGATATTGCATCGTATTAGAAATTAAAATTCGCTTCTCTCCATCGTTAGTCACGAAGAATGTACCTTCATCTCCACGTGTCTCCTTTGTTGCTGAATCAAAAAACTCATAGTGCCCTGTTTCTGAATCATATTTAGCCAAGCCAATAAAGTTTGCATTTTCCTTTGTTAAATCATTGTTATCTTGATCATAAACTTTTGTTCCTTGCCAATTTGTACTACTTAATAGATTCATCATTTCCTGACCTTTTGTAAACTGGCTTTTCTCCTCAACTTGTGCTGTTTGCTCAACCTCATCCGTCGAATTAGTTGTCTCCATCTCCGTTGCTGTCTCGTCGCTGCATGCCACCAAAATGGTTAAGCTAAAAATCGCCAATGATGTAAATTTAAATTTTTTATTCATATTTATCCTCTCCCTTTCAATTTCTCATACTTCATTATGAAAGGCAGTTCTAAACTCCTTATATCGCAAATATAAACAAATTATAAATTCGAACCTGACCACATTACTCATTACCACCCGTGTATTTTTCAACTCAGCGCTTTTTCAATAGACCTACCAAATAGATGCTTTTTCATCCAAACTGTGGAATTGAATAATTTTAAAAATTCATTAGTTATTAAAACAGAGCAACATTTGCAACATTCATTACGGGAAGCAATTAATTTATACATGATGGGAGCTGAATAAACTGACGAAGATCTTGTGCACTTATATATGTTGAAGCCATTCTATTAATACTTTGAATTTACAATGGATTATATCGCTTTCAAACCAGTTGAGTATCTTCTGATATTCCTTATTGCAGGAACTTTAATTTTCCTAGTATTAAATATATATAAAACTAATAAATCCACTTAGTATATTCATTCTTAGTTTTTGACTTTCTTATACTTATTAGTTTACAAATTAAAACCTTTATAAACCGCACTTACTTGTGATAAGGTTCCCCCCGATTAATCCGAAACCCCCGATAAATCTGCTCCAACAACAACAATCTCATCACCTGATGCGGAAACGTCATCTTCGAAAAACTCAATGCCAGATCACTCCTACTCCCCACTTCCTTACTAGTTCCGAGTGATCCTCCGATAATAAAAGCAATTTTACTCTTACCATAGGTGGCGAGGTCGTCTAGTTTCTTTGCGAGTTGTTCGGAGGTGAGCATGTTGCCTTGGATTTCTAGGGTGATGACGAAGGTGTCTGGGGCGATGTGGGCGAGTATGCGGTCGCCTTCTTTGCGTTTGACTTCTTCCATTTCGGCTGCACTCATGGATTCTGGGGCTTTTTCGTCTGGTACTTCGATTAAGGTTAGTTTGGCGTAGGCGCTTAAGCGTTTTTTATATTCGTCGATACCTTGTTTTAAGTATTTTTCTTTTAGTTTGCCAACGGATACGATTGTGATGTTCATACTTGGCCTTCCTTCCGTGCTGTTTTTTCTTCCCCTAGTTTACCATAAAGTGTGCTGACTTATTGATGGTCCTCTTTATGGTCTGAAAAATTTTTCCTTCTTTTTGCAACTTTTCCAAACTTGTTGGCATCTATGTATTATACTCGATTTTACCAGGAGAGGAGGGGCGGTATTTTTGCATCTTGTTGAGCGTTTGAAACAGAAAGAAGAAGAGGCGTATTTAGAAGTGATGGCTGCGTATGGGGATTATCTGCTACGGACCGCTTTCTTGCTTTTGAAGGATTATCAGTTGGCAGAAGAGGCGGTTCAGGATACGTTTGTGATCGCTTTTCAAAAGATAGATCAGCTTGAGGATGAGGAGAAATTGAAAAGTTGGTTAACGACCATTCTTCTTAATCGCTGCCGCTCCCAAATGAGGAAATCGCGTTGGAAAGTGCTGCTTGCCCCTCTTGATTTGATTGAGAGAACAAAAGCAGACAGTCAGACATTGAATCCTGAAAATGCTCTGCTATTTTCTGAATTGCATGAGAGCATCAGCACTAGCATTCAACAATTAGACTATAAATATCGTGAAGTCATTACATTATTTTACTTTAACGAAATGAAGATTAAAGACATCGCCTTATTTACGAAAACCAATGAGAACACAGTCAAATCCAAGTTAAAGCGAGCACGACTGCTTTTAAAAGAAATTCTTCCTGAAGGGAGTATCGGCATATGAAAAAACAACTCGATAAGGAGTTAGAACACCTTCGTTTCACCAAGCAAAGAAATGTAATGGACCGAATGGGCAAACCAACGTGGAAACAAAGATTGAACTCCCTTTGGCATAAGGAGATTGAGATTCCCCTCCTTCCGGTTGCAGCTTTTGGGATGATGATTGTATTGCTGTCTGGTTTAACTTTTGCCGGCAACGAGATTAGTTACACGACGAGGGAAAACAATGAGACGATTAAAATCGGTGGCAACGTGTATTGGAAAGAAGATTTTGAAAAGCTGGTTAAGAAATATGAAAATTAAACTACAAGTGAAGCAGCTCGTCTATCTGGTTGTTGCCTTTCTTCTACTTATTGCTACGATGATTTTTTTGATTATCCCACAATGGAATATTTATAATGCGAAAAAACAAGCTGACCAAGGATATTCTGAGGCTAAGGTTGCCTTACTGCAAACACTTGAAGATGATACAGTTTTTGAAACGCAAAAATGGAACATCATTCAAGAATATATGCTCATACAACCAGTTGAGCGGTTTAATGTCTTTGCTGCGCCATCTTACTCAGAGGTGCAATTAGACCAACCGACCATCCACTTTACTTGGAAAGAAAAATTACCTTATCTGAAGCAATATGTAAAAGAAGGACCTCTTGATGATTACTTCGTTCTAGCCGTCAAACAGCTTACGTCCTATTATGAAGAGATGAATCAGTCCGATCTTGCTAAACAGACTTTGGATCAAGCGTCCGAACGTACCGCTAGCTCCTATAGTCTCTATTATAATGATCTACAACTAGAACGGGTCGACTTTGCGATTAATCACAAAGAATATACAGAAGCAAACCAACTGTTAGAGACATTTGATGAAAAACTGGAGAAAGGCGATTATTATTGGCACGCTAAAATCGGGCAAAGACAAGTAGAAATCGCGATGAAACAAGGGAAGTTGCAAGAAGCTCGTGAACAACTGAATGTCATTTTAAATGAATATAAACAAGCTGAAGAGAATGATGACACAATAGAGTCAGAATATACGACTGACGTATACGAGTCATTGGTATCACTTAAGGATCGAATAGAAAGTAGCATCAGTAACCCGACTACTAGTACCGTAAAAGGTAGAATTATGTATAGTGACGGCAAACCTGCGGCCAATGTTGGGGTTATTTTGCGAAATGAATCAGACATTCATTATGGCGCTCTTGGGGACGAACGTTATTTTACGACGACAGATAAAGATGGCTTTTATGAATGGAACTTTGTTGAATCAGGACGTTATCAGGTGATTCTTGGGTTTTCTTTTGATCAGATTGATGGATGGACGTATCCTTCTACGATGGATGATTGGCTAACAGCTGGCGATCAGCTTGAAGTCACGAAGGATATCACCCTTCGTCCATTAATTGAGCTTGATTCACCGGTTAATCAGGCAAAAATCACAACGGAAACGGTGCATTTTTCTTGGGAACCGGTAAAGGGGGCTGCCTATTATCAACTACATCTCGCTGTCGATATAGATGATGGATCTGGTTCGATGAGTAGCCCCTTTCGCTCACATATTGCAACTAACAAAATAGATGTACCGGTTGAAGACTTATATGACCATACCGTGGGACTCTCTATATCAGGTGATGAGCCAAATTCTGTTGATCCTATTACATTACTCGCTTTCACCAACCCAAACAACCGCTTTTCTTGGTCTGTCGACGCTTTCGATGAAAATGATGAATTACTAACGAGGAGCAACGGCTACCGCTTAGGTAATGATACGATCGGTCATCTTCCCTTTTTTTACTTAAAAACGAGAACATTAACTGAAGCCGATGAACTATTATTGGATAAGAAATTTACTGAAGCATTGGAGGCATATAAGGTAAATCCCGAGGATAAACATAGTGAACGAATGATTAAGCGATTAGAGGAATTAGATGAATGAATAACAAAAGCACCTTCTAACAGGTGCTTTTATTTGCTTCCTAAAAGATATACACAGCTCATCCTCACACCATAAACAGAATATCCACAGAAGTTATCCACATATCCACATTTTCTATCCACATCTTGTATGGGATTATTTGTTCGCCACCATATATATGGCTTGGTTGGGGCAGAATTCACAGGTTGTTGATAAGTTTTCTTCTGGTGCACATTTTGTTAACACTGGGAAGGTTTCGTGTTCGTCTACAATGGTATCGATGGCGATATCAATATGTTCTTCGCAGCTATAAATCATCTTCGGTGCCTCCTCGTTTATCTATTTATAATTTATCCACATCTCATCTTATCAAAACTAAAAAAAACAGGAAAGTGATGCCTTCACTTTCCTGTGGATGAATTTAGAATGTATTCTCGGTTTTTAAGGCCATTGTTGTTTCTGCTAATTTACCTTCGCGATAATACTTCACCTTCATCTCATCTCCTACGTCCTGACCATATAAATGGTGGCGTAAATCTAAGACATCGGTAATTTCTTCGCCATCTAGCTCAACAATGACATCCATTTCTTTCAGTCCTGCTTCTGCAGCTGGACCATTTGGCTCGACTCCGCTCACAACTACACCATTTTCTACATCTTTCGGAAGTTTTAACGCTTCTTCTTGATAATAGGCAGGGATATCACTTACTGAAGCGATTTGTACGCCCATATATGGTCTTCTCACTTCACCATGCTGTTCTAAGTCACTGATGACCGTTTGCGCAAAATTAATCGGAATGGCAAGCCCAATGCCTTCCACGGAGGATTCAGCAATTTTCATCGAGTTAATGCCGATGACTTGTCCGCTAATATTGACGAGTGCCCCACCGCTATTTCCTGGGTTAATGGCTGCATCTGTTTGTAGGACTTCAGCATTCCAATCGACTGTACCGTTTTGATCGATATCGACTGGTACGGTCCGATTTAAGCCGGAAATAATCCCTTTTGTGACTGAGCCTTCAAATTGACCGAGTGGATTTCCGATAGCAATCGCAGGCTCACCAATTGATAGAGCGTCTGAATCACCAAATTCTGCGACATCCTCTACAATCGAGCCATCTATTTCAAGTACAGCTAGGTCTGTCCATACGTCGGATCCTACGAGCTCAGCAGCAATTTTCTCACCATTAAAGAGATTGACTTCAAGCCTCTCCGCACCGTCGACGACATGGTGATTCGTCACGATAAAGGCATGGTCCCCCTCTTTCTTATAAATGACACCAGAGCCAGAGCCTGCTTCTACTCCTTGTGTGCTTTCACCATTTTGACCATTCGACCACATGCCTGCCGATTGGATGTTGGAGATGCTAACAACCGCTCCTCTTGCCTTTTCGACTGCTGATGTGATTTCTGTTTCCACATCTACCGATACTTTTTTCGTTTCTACTTGGCTGTTTTCATCTGTGTTTGATAAGCCTAATGTTTCTCCCCCATTAGAGCCCCCGTTCATTTGGGGAACAACGAATAAAACGAGCAATGCACCGATAATGACACCGACAAGACTAGAGAATATGTAACCTGCTTTACTTCCCTTTTTGGTGCGTCCCTCTCGATTATAATGATCATCATAATAGCCCATTACACAACCAACCCTTTCATTCCATTTTCTTTTTTAAGATATATCCTTCTATTTTTATAAAAAATGAGGTCTCTTTTTTCCCTAGTGTTATCATAACTCTTCTTCATTAGAAACATACTAGGAATGAGAAAGATTACCTGATGAAACGTGTAGAGGCTTACTCCGCTACTATTATTATACGCATAGATGAAAAAAGACAAATACTAAAATGCATAAGACAAGAAAATCTTACGAATTTGTTCATACTTTCTTTCTGATTTGGTAAAAAGCGCAAAAAAGGAAGGGGTAGCATCTAAGCCTCCCCTTCCTTCTACCCATTATTTCTTGCCTTAAACAGCTGTTAAAGCTGTAGGTTTTTTCGGATCTGTATCAAAGAGCTGGAATCGCTCTCCGACGCGTATGCCTTTTGTTTCAAGTGTTTGTGCGACAGCCATGCGTGCCAAGTCCTTCATATTATTATCTTGACTTAGGTGGGCAAGATAAAAGCCTTTCGTGCGATCACCGGCCACTTCGCTCATCGCAATCGCCGCGTCTTCATTGGAGACATGGCCGACATCGCTTAAAATCCGACGTTTAATATTCCATGGGTAACGTCCCATTCTTAACATTTGCACGTCATGATTACTTTCAAATACATAGGCATCGGCGTTTGAAATAAGTCCCTTCATGCGATCACTTACATACCCCGTATCTGTGATGAGCACAAGTTTCTTCTCGCCTTGATGAAAAACGTAAAACATCGGTTCGGCTGCATCATGTGAGACGCCGAATGATTGAATATCGAGGTCGCCGAAGGTTTTTACGGTTTCCATATCAAAGGTGAATTTCTGATCTGTTGGGACTTGTCCAATTAACGGAGACATCGCCTGCCAAGTTTTTTCATTGGCATAGATCGGGAGCCCATATTTCCTTGCAACAATACCGACACCTTTTATATGGTCACTATGCTCGTGTGTCACAAGTATCCCGTCTAAACGACTCATATCACGATCAATTTCTTTAAATAATGCTTCCATTTGCTTGCCACTGAGGCCAGCATCCACTAAAAAGGAGTGGGTGTTGGTCTCTACAAAAATGGCATTCCCCGTACTGCCGCTCGCGAGAACGCTAAATTGAAAAGACATAGGTTTCTCTCACTCCATTGTTTTATTCTCATTTTTATTTAGTTCGAGTACATTTAGCTCGAATCCGTGTACATATAGACTGTATTCACCATCAATGACGAAGCGCCAAGCTGGTGTTAATACTTGAAGATTACTCATATCGACATACGTATGAAGCCCAAGCTCTGGTTCTGATACTTTACTTCCAGACGGGATCTTGCCACTATTGTATAGAGAAGATAATGCTTCAGATGGCGGCTTGATCAATTTTTGATCATCCTCAATTGGTTCAATTGTTTCCAAGTATGTTTGTGTATAAGAGACAATTTCATTATTTTCATTTAAGAAGAAGGTTAGTTCAGCATTTTTATTTTGGTAGATGATTTTCTCTTGGTATGTTTGATAATACGTAATGGTATTGCCTTTCTTCTCCCAAAAACGATACTCATTACCGTATAAGACTTGACTCTGAATAAAGGACTCTAATTCCTTTGGATCAAAGTCTTCACTTACTTTCATCAATGGCTTATTGACATCAAATATATACTCGACACCGCCATCAACCTTAATGTCTTCTCCATTCAGGCTCTTCAATTCATCTTTTTCAAACTCTTTAGGAGTTGCCCGTAACAACTGGCCACTGACTTCTTCTGTCGTAAAAATATTTGCGTCGTACGAAATGTCATCATCCTTTAATTTTTCTTCTAACGTGCTTGATAAAGGAAATTCCGTTTCTTGTTCTTTTGCTTGGACGACAGTAAAGTACTCATACAATAAATAGACATTGAGCACAAGAAAGGTCAGTATAAAAATGGTTTTTATTTTGCTCCAATCCATCTACTTTCCCCTCCTGCCTCAATTTGGTATAAATTCATCCTTGGTAAACTTCTTCCACTCATTATTATAACGATAATACCAAGCTGGCTGCAAATTGATGATTTCCGAATTAGTTGTAGCCACATTCTTTTCTACCTTCATCTCATAAGCCACCGTTACATCTTGCAGCAAGTTACGCTCAAAATTAGGCAGCTGCTCGATCTCTTCGATGACTTCTTTACCGGATAGTAAACGGCTTTCCTCCCCACCACTTACAATTGTTCCGAGTGCGAAGTTGCTACGTGTATATTCATTAATGTCTGTATCGCCAAGCTCTACTTCTATCTTCGCTCGATGATAATCACTAAAAATGGGAATTCCTTGTTGGTTATGAAATAATCGGAAGACAACCTTATTACTCTCTGGTACCTCTTCAAAGTAACGATAATTGCCTGTCCAGCCCTTATGTGCATTCATAAAATCAATGCTTCGTCGCAGTAGATTCATCCCAACAAACTCATCACCAACAACAGAAGAGATGTTTTTATAAGAAATCATATTGCGATCTTCATAGACACGCATAATACTCGTACTATCGGTATATTCAATCATGGATGGTTGAGTTGTACTCTCTTGTACAACAGATGGATCACTAAATAATGACTCCATCAATGTACGTGGTTTGATTTTATCCATTAAATAGATGCGTTGTGTCGATACAGGAATATGCTCATCCGGTACATAAATCACGCGATCATTCTGGCCCTTATAACCAAGAAGCGAATAGAAATCTTCATCTTCACTGGCCGTCTCGTAATACTTCGTACGGAAATCAGCCATCGATGGACCTTGCACTTCTCCACGGTAGACCGTACCTTGATCTCTCGATATAAAATAGGCTAAACCGACATCATCCTCTATAGAAGTCGTGTCAATCATCATTGTGTCAAATGAAAAATCGGTAGCGTTCTTATCAATATTGGGCATGACTTCGCGAAAAGCATTAAGTGAAACGTCATCTGGGTAGACCATTATAGAATGTCCTGACTCTTCTATCCATTCATGTAATGAACCGATATCGTTGGAGACATTAGCTAGATTTAATAGTTCCCATTTGTTCATATCATTAGTGATTTGGTCGATTTCCGCAGATAAGGTTGTTCCAATTTTCTTATCATCGTAGAAATGAATAAGCTGACTAGGTCTAATGACTTCACTATACTCTTTGTCATCTCCTATCGGTTCAATCGCTTGTCCTGGGTTCTCGACAGGCGTTAAATTAGGTCGATACGTCCATAAATTAAACGTCAATAAGATACTACAACCTACTAAGATAATTAATAGGATATTCTTTATCTTCTCATAGGTCATTCCCAATCATCCTCTTCGGAACGGATATACGGCAAGCTAAAGGAGATCGTTGTTCCTTTTCCTTCAATACTTTCCGCCCAAATTTCACCACCGTGCGCTTCTACCATTTCCTTGGCAATCGCTAGTCCTAATCCCGTTCCTCCTAATTTTCTTGTTCTTGCTTTATCTACACGATAAAAACGATTAAAGATTTTTGATACATTTTCTTTCGGTATACCCATGCCTTCATCAGCAACGCTTATGATTAAATACCCCTCTTGTTCTTCAATACTGAAGGTAATCTTTCCTCCTTCAGGTGAGTATTTCATCGCATTGGAGATGATATTATCAAGTACCTGAGTGAGTTTATCTGTATCAATCTCAACAAAATCAGCCGTTGTTGGCACCCTACGTTCGAAAGTGACATTTTGTTGTTTCGTGAACTCAAAGCGATCAATAATTCGGTTATAGAATTGTGTGAAATCAACCCACTCTTTATTTAATTGATAATCGCTACTGTCCATTTTCGATAGCTGCAATAAATCATTAACCAAACGAATCATACGCTCCGTCTCATTTTGAGTGACATCAAGGAAATTCGGAGCAATCTCTTTATCCTGCCACGCTCCATCTGTTAATGCTTCTAAATAACTGCGCATGGTCGTTAGTGGTGTTCTTAGCTCATGTGAAACGTTAGCCACAAATTCGCGGCGCTCTTCTTCAATTTTTTCTTGCTCGGTAATATCATGTAAAACGGTTATAAGTCCATTAATAAAGCCTGTTTCCTTTTGAATAACTGAAAAATTGGCCCTTAAAATAAGATTGCTCTTTTCATCACTATAATCTAAGATAACCGATTCTCTTTCTTCAAGTAGCTCTTCAAATGTGTAGTCTTCTTCCAACCCTAATAATGAAACAATTGAATTAGATAAGACTGTTTCACGTGAAACATGCAACATTTCTGCAGCAGGTTCGTTGATGAGAATGACACGCCCTTTGCGGTCAGTGGCAATAACGCCATCTGTCATAAAGGTGAGGACCGATGATAGTTTCCTTCTTTCCCCTTCAGTGGTAGCTTGTGCTTCCTGCAGCTTTCTAGTCAAACTATTAAAGGTCATAGCTAATTGACCAATTTCATCTTGGCCATAGATTTTTACTTTTCTAGAATAATTTCCTTTTGCCATTGCTAACGCTTGTTTTCTCATATCGGTGATAGGTCTTGTAATGGTTTGCGCAAGTAACACACTGAGCACAGCGGTTAAAATAAGAGCAATTGCTGTACCTGTTGAGAAGATTTTGATAATCTCCCTCATCTGTGTATAGACATTCTCAATTTTAGACGTGACATAAATAACACCTTTTACGTCATTATCAATAATAATTGGTTTAATGTAGATCCATACTCGCTTGCCATTAATGACACTATCCTGTTCATTCGGTTGACCGTTTTTAATTGACGTACGAATAAGCGCATTAGACATCTTCTGACCAACCTTTGATTGATCAGAAACATTCGATGTCCCTAGCACTCTCATAGACGTGCCCTCAATAACGGCGACTTCACTAATATCATCAGTGTTGTAGTCCTGCAATAGTCTGCGCAGGTCCACCTCCAATGTGGCATCACCGTCTTCCGGCACTCGTTCTTTCACAAATTGTTCTTCTAAATAATAAGATAGCAGCTTCATCTGGTTTTCAATCGTTGTTTTAAAGTTAGCGTTTAACGTATCCTCTAATTGCCTGACGAAATAAGCACTGACAATTTGCATGGCAATGAGGATGAGCAACACATATATAATGACGAATTTCAGATGAATTGATCGAAAAAATCCTACCTTGTTCATGTTCTACTTACTCCTGTTCTGGATTTCGCAAGTAGTATCCGACACCTCTTCTTGTAACGATCCATGTCGGATGACTTGGATTGTCTTCGATTTTTTCACGCAAACGTCTAACGGTTACGTCAACTGTTCTAACATCTCCGTAATAATCGTAGCCCCAAACAGTTTGAAGTAAATGTTCACGCGTCATTACTTGTCCAATATGCTTAGCTAAATAATGAAGTAATTCGAATTCTCTATGCGTTAGTTCGATCGTTTCACCGCGTTTAGACACGATGTATGCGTCCGGGTGAATCGTGAGTGAGCCGACCTCAATTTCATTACTTTCATCTTCTTCATCCACTTTTGATGCAATTTGTTGATGACGACGAAGATTGGCTTTTACTCTGGCAATTAATTCCCTTGTGCTGAATGGTTTTGTTACATAGTCATCTGCTCCTAGCTCTAGCCCTAATACTTTATCAATTTCAGAGTCCTTTGCTGTGAGCATAATAATCGGCATATCATATTTCTTCCTTACTTCTCGGCAAACCTCAATGCCGTCTTTCTGTGGAAGCATAATATCTAATAGAATCATATCAGGCTTTACTTCTTCTACTTTTTCCAATGCGGAGACACCGTCATATACACAAGTTACATCGAAGCCTTCTTTATTTAAGTTAAACTGTAATATATCTGCAATTGGTTTTTCATCATCTACTACAAGAATTTTCTTATCCATCGTTGTTCTCCTTTATCCAATTATTATCTACTATCGTCACAATCATGTATCTTTTTCAAGATTATCATATCTAAGCTTATTGGGCTTGTAAAAGCATTTTGTAAAATTTCGTCAGCATGTATCCTACTCTACTTTATCACGTTACATACAAGTACGCATCATTTGTAATGTATCATATATGTACAAGTTATGGAAAAGCAAGATAGAAGGGGCTTTTTGTTTTGCGAGCGCTCTTAGATGGAACCTTGTCATACACACAAAAAAGCACGATAACTTCTGTTTATCAAAGCAGAGTTATTCGTGCTTAATGTTAGCTAAAACACTCATGTCCCAGCGCTTTTTTGATCATTGACTAATATAGTCTAATGGGTTTTTTAACTGACCATCTTTGTATAGTTCAAAATGAAGGTGAACACCAGTTGAGTTACCAGTAGAGCCCATCACACCTAACTTAGAGCCTTTCGTTACTGTCTCTCCTGCACTCACTGAAAGAGAATCTAAATGAGCATACAAGGTACGGTAGCCATTTTGATGATCTATTTCTACTTTATAGCCATAACTGCTACTAAAGCCAGCTGAAATGACCTTTCCATTATCGGCAGCTTTAATGGTTCGATCACTTGGTCTGGCAATATCGATCCCTTTGTGGAGCTTCCCCCAACGATGACCAAGCTCGCTTGACACATATCCACCAACTGCTGGCCAAGCAAAGTCACCATCGCCAACATCTGGATTTTTTGTTCCTTTAATAATGATTTCCTCTACAGGCTCATCAATGATTTCCTCTTTTAGTTCACTTTTATTGACTTCTTCACCATTTGATTCTTTCATATGGTATAACACGTTACGTTTTCCTTTTTTCCCTTCTTGCTTTACTTTCTCTTCCCCTTTCAACATATCATCATCTTCTATTACTTTTGTGTGAAAGGGAATGTCTTCTTCTTTATATGCTGATCTATTCGTAATCACATCAACGTACGGTTCGATTGTTTCAACAACAAGTTCTTGACCAACCTTTAGTACATCTTCTTGACCTATATCATTCAGATCTTCAAGTTCTTCTGTAGATAAATGATATTCGTCAGCAATCGTACTAATAGAGTCGCCTTCTTCAACTCTATATTTCTCTTGTTCTACTGTTCCTTTATTTAAGAAATTGATGACCTCATCAACAGACTGCACCTTGTTCGGATCTACTTTTTCTTTCTTCCATTCTATTTCCTCGGAAAATTTCGCATTCAACAGGCGGGTATCACCAATGGCTAATTCTGGTAGTGGCTCTTCTTCTTCTGAGCGCTCTTTTAACTCTTTATAGTCTTTTTCAGAAATGTACTGTAACTGTAGTTGCTGAAGCACTTCATTCGCTTCTTCTTGATTCTTTACATAAGCAACTGTTTCACCATCAATTTCTAGTGCGACAGCATCTGCTTTAATAGAGATCCCTCTCTGCGCGTTTTCTGACGTTAACTCTTTGTCAGTTGCTTCATTAAAGGCTTTCTCTTCATCTTCAGGTAGATAGGAGAGCTCATGATCTAGCGCCTTTTGTATGCCCTCATAGGACTTCCCTTGGTTTTCAAGTTCATCCTCTACTATATTTTCAATCACTTGGGGATTATCAACTGTCCCCACATATTGATCACCGATATATACATAATACAAATCCGACTCTTCTGCTTCTGCTAATACTGATGTGGATCCGCTCCACGCTAAACAACCACCAATCATAACGATTGCGGCCGCTTTTTTCCATTTATGTGTAACACGCTTAGATGTATGTTCTGTATATGTAGTCAGTCTTTGCTTCCATTGCTTCATGGTTCTTCCCCCTATACTACTTTACACCTTCTGATTCTTATTAGTGCTATCAGACTAATCACTATTGCACCTAACTAATGTACCATATCGTCATTTTTACGAGTTTGATGTCTCTGTAATGTAATTAAACTGTATTTATGGTGACATAGTTTGACGTAATATAGGAAAAAACTACATAGAAAAGGGGGGATTTTGTCATATGATTGTAATAGAGGAAGGAGAAAAACATAAAAAAAGAGAGCACGAATTAAATTCATACTCCCTTTTTGATGGCTCAGGACGGAATCGAACCGCCGACACAAGGATTTTCAGTCCTTTGCTCTACCGACTGAGCTACTGAGCCATAAAAACAGCTTATCCAATTTTCATAATCACTATACAAGTGAATCATGGCGGTCCGGACGGGACTCGAACCCGCGACCTCCTGCGTGACAGGCAGGCATTCTAACCAACTGAACTACCGGACCAAATCTATATAAAATTCGTAATCAATGAAAGAATGAGCGCTTGCATCCCTATGATTACTACTATTAAAAAAGATGACCCCTACGGGATTCGAACCCGTGTTACCGCCGTGAAAGGGCGGTGTCTTAACCGCTTGACCAAGGGGCCATACGAATATAAAAATGGTGAGCCATGAAGGACTCGAACCTTCGACCCTCTGATTAAAAGTCAGATGCTCTACCAACTGAGCTAATGGCTCTCTTTTTAATTTGAAGCGTTTTCTTTTCTTGACGACGCTTTTTATATTATCATAGGGTGATAGCTTTGTACACTCCTTTTTTAATATTTTTTCAGAAAAACTTTTTCTAGTTAAAATCCCCTCATCACTTATCTTATAAAAAAGAAAAAAACTAAATAACATGGGTCATTTAGTCTTTTTTTCAGTAGATGGATGTGTGAGTTTAATTGCCCCTAAAATAAGTGGGATTTGTAGCGGTAAACGCATCCATAAAAATAACGGATGAATCTTTTTACCATTATAGAAAGTATTATTTTTTACTGCCATGTTGATATTCGCTGGGAAAACAAGCACCATGAAGAATGAAAGCAGCTTACCTACTAGACTTTGACCTCTTTTTGCCCAAAGTAACATCGCAAATGCGACCTCCAGCACACCTGTAATGAGGACAATCCCTTTTTTAAACGGTAAAGATTCCGGCACAATCTTACGAAAATTTCGTTCCCGGACAAAATGAAGGACTCCTGCTACAAACAAGATCAATGAATAAATGCCTTTGAATATTTTCAAATTCTTCCACCACCTTAGTACGTTCAATGCCCTAATTTTTTGCTTTCTAAACCATTCTACTATCCTGAACATCACTCTATGTAAAAGTGACGACTCCACCTTTTCATCTTTATAGTGAAGTCGTTTATTTAGATTTTTAAGGATGATGATTTCCATCCAATCTACTCATTAGAGAAGCTAATTGATTTTTCAAATCTTTTATTTCACGACTAATTGTTGCATTTTCCAGTTGTAAAGCCTGCATCTTTACGTCACTCTCTTCTTTTTGCGTACGATATTCCTGCATCGTCACAACGCTTTGCTTTTGCAGCTCTTCTATCACTGCTATGTCTCTTTTTAACTTTCGGTTTTCATCATCATTCGGCTTGATCAAAACTACTACTTGGTTCTCCCCTGTCCGTTTAATGACGCGGAACCCATCCGTTGCTCTCGTAGCAATTCCTTCATCATTTGGCTGACAATACTCATTGACTTCACATGTACCATCATCTGTTACAAGAATGGCCCACTAGATGAAAATAGATAAAAACGGCTTGTACAAACACCTATACAATGTTGAAGGTAGAAAAAAAGACCGTACCTTCTACAGGTACGATCTTAAAAAGCTTATTTTTTAGTTTTGTCTCCAAGGGCTTAAGACCACATTTGTTTGCGTACGGTCAGGGCCAACAGAGAATACTGACAATGGAATGCCTGTTAATTGAGAGACACGCTCTAAGTAGTGACGTGCATTTGCTGGCAACTCATCTAAAGATTTGCAAGCTGTAATATCTTCTGTCCAGCCTGGCAGCTCTTCATATACTGGTTCGCAATCAGCAAGGACTTTTAAGCTCGCTGGGAATTCTTCAATGATTTCGCCTTTGTAGCTATAAGCCGTACAGATTTTCAAAGTATCAATACCTGTAAGAACATCAATAGAATTAAGTGAAAGGTCTGTAATTCCACTCACACGACGAGCATGTCGAACAACGACACTATCAAACCAACCAACACGACGAGGACGACCTGTTGTTGTACCATATTCACGACCAACCTCGCGGATTTGATCACCAATCTCATTATTTAATTCAGTTGGGAAAGGTCCATCTCCTACACGAGTTGTGTATGCTTTGGAAACCCCAACAACATGTTTAATTTTTGTTGGTCCAACACCAGAACCGATTGCTACACCGCCAGCTACTGGGTTAGAAGAGGTAACGAATGGATATGTTCCTTGATCAATGTCAAGCATAACCCCTTGTGCACCTTCAAATAATACTCTACGGCCATCATCAAGTGAATCATTCAATACAACGGATGTATCACATACATATTTCTTCACTTGTTGACCGTACTCATAATATTCGTCAAGAATGTCTTCCATTTTGAAGCCTTCTGTTTCATAAATTCTTTCAAGTAAACGGTTTTTATCCGCTAAGTTACGAGCTAGCTTCTCTTCAAATACTTCTTTATCTAATAAATCTGCGATACGGATTCCAACACGAGCGGCTTTATCCATATAAGCAGGTCCGATTCCTTTTTTCGTTGTACCAATTTTGTTATCGCCTTTGCTGTTTTCTTCTACCTCATCTAATTTTAAGTGGTAAGGTAAAATGACATGGGCGCGGTTACTAATACGTAAATTATCTGTTGTCACGCCTTTTTCATGTAAGTAAGCCAATTCTTGTACCAATGCTTTTGGATCAACGACCATCCCGTTACCAATGACACAAATTTTATCACTATAAAAAATACCTGATGGAATTAAATGCAATTTATACGTTTCACCGTTAAATTTAATTGTATGTCCAGCGTTATTACCGCCTTGATATCTTGCGATCACTTCCGCATTCTCTGATAGAAAATCCGTGATTTTCCCTTTACCTTCGTCTCCCCATTGTGTTCCTACAACAACTACTGATGACATTACGAATGCACCTCCGAGGTTTCTTTTTCCCTTATCAAACAAACTAATTCTACAATTTTATTATGATAAAGTCAATAAAACACGAACATTTTATTCATACAACGAAAAATACGTTCGTGATACAATTGTGTAATTCTTGCATCAAGGGTCGGGTGACACCTGTTTTTACTGGTTCTCAGGTTATTTGAACTCCGTTAGTAAATATACGAAAATAAAAAGAAGGTTAGGTGGTTTTTGTACTATTATCTTATATCGTATTGATTTTTATTAAATATATGGGGGATTATTTTTGCTCGGCTATGTTTGTGCTTTTTCTTCCTGATGTAAAAGCTAACCATTTTTATTCCGCTAACTTTTCAATTTTCTCCATTGATGTACGAGCAATTCGCTTTTGCCTCGTTATCTTTATAATTTTCCCCTAAACCACTTCCGCTCCACCATTTTCACCAATATCTATCTCACAACACATGCAAATCTCCCCCCTCCTTTTATATTTACCCATTTGTCGCGACTTCCATTAAAAAAGAGGGAACCAGCCAAATGCTGTTTCCCTCTTTATGCCCCAGGCGGAGCAAATGAATCGTCAAATCTTTTTTCTAGGTTGACGAATTTATTATATTCTTTGACGAAGGCGAGCTGGACGGTACCAACCGGGCCGTTACGTTGTTTTGCGATGATGATTTCGATGATATTTTTGTCTTCGGACTCTTTGTCATAATAATCATCACGATATAAGAAGGCGACGATATCAGCATCCTGCTCAATACTTCCTGATTCACGTATATCAGACATCATTGGACGTTTATCTTGTCGTTGCTCAACGCCACGGGATAGCTGAGATAAGGCAATAACAGGTACTTGCAGCTCCCTCGCAAGTGCTTTTAGGGAACGAGAGATTTCAGAGACTTCTTGCTGACGGTTTTCACCAGAACGTCCGCTACCTAAAATAAGCTGCAAATAGTCGATGAGGATCATGCCTAAGCCATGTTCCTGCTTCAAGCGACGACATTTTGAACGAATTTCAGTGATTCTAACACCAGGTGTATCATCAATAAAAATGCCCGCATTCGATAGGCTCCCCATCGCCATTGTCAGCTTGCCCCAATCATCATCGGTTAAAGAACCTGTTCTGAGACGTTGTGCATCGATATTTCCTTCCGCACAAAGCATACGCATAACGAGCTGTTCAGCACCCATCTCCAAACTAAATATCGCAACATTTTCCTGTGTTTTTACGGCAACATTTTGCGCGATATTTAAGGCAAAAGCTGTTTTACCAACGGAAGGTCTAGCGCCAACGATAATTAAATCATTGCGTTGAAAGCCTGCTGTCATATGATCAAGCTCAGCAAACCCAGTCGCTATTCCAGTGATATCACCTTTACGGTTATGCATGACCTCGATATTATCATACGTACGCACAAGCACATCTTTAATATTGTGAAAAGCTCCTGCATTTTTACGTTGCGATACTTCTAATATATTTTTTTCTGCTTCGCCAAGTAGTGATTCAACTTCATCTTCTCTCGCATATCCATCTTGGGCAATGTCTGTTGCCGTACGGATGAGTCTACGTAAGATCGATTTTTCTTCTACTATCTTAGCATAATATTCTATATTTGCTGCTGTTGGAACAGATGCAGCTAATTCACTTAAATAAGTTACTCCGCCTGTATCCTCTAACATTTTGGCTGCGTTTAATTCTTCTGTTACTGTTACTAAATCAACGGCTTCTCCCTTATCATTTAGTTTCAGCATGACATTAAAAATTCTTTGATGAGCCGCTCTATAGAAATCTTCAGGAATTAATAGTTCTGAAGCCATTGTTAACGAGGAAGGCTCCAGAAAGATTGCGCCTAGAACAGCTTGTTCAGCCTCTATGTTTTGCGGAGGGAGACGATCAGCAAATAATTCACTCAAAACAAATAGAACCCCCTCATACTGACACATTTTAAACACGTTAGATGACAAAAATGTGATCAGCCTTCACCGATCACATTTTTTCACTCTATTATTTTACCATGAATTCTTTTGATGCGTTGTTAAATTCTTTAATTGGCTTCTTTTACATGTACATTTAACGTAGCTGATACTTCTGTGTGCAGTTTAACCGGTACTTTTGTGTATCCTAAAGTACGAATGGCGTCACTTAATTCGATTTTGCGCTTGTCGATTTTAATATCATGCGCCTTCTTTAATTCTTCGGCAATTTGCTTGCTTGTAATCGAGCCGAATAGACGACCGCCCTCTCCAGCTTTTGTTGAAAATTCGAGTGTCAACTTCTCCAATGTTTCTTTTAATTGTTTCGCTTCTTCTAACTCAGCTGCTGCTTCTTTTTCTTCTTTCTTTTTTTGTGCATTCAATGAACTCACATTTGAGTTATTTGCTTCTACAGCGAGTCCTTGTTTAATTAAAAAGTTATGTGCATAGCCGTCTGCTACGTTCTTCACTTCACCTTTTTTCCCTTTTCCTTTAACATCTTTTAAGAAAATGACTTTCATTCTTCTTTTCTCCCTTCTAAATACTCATCAATTGCTTCTTTTAATTTACCTTCCACATCATTGATTGAGACATCATCTAATTGAGTAGCAGCATTCGTCAAATGGCCGCCCCCTTCTAGCGCCTCCATAATGACCTGTACGTTAATATCACCTAATGAGCGAGCACTCACACCAATCATTTCATCAGCACGATAAGAAATGACGAATGAAGCTGTCACACCGTCCATTGCCAGTAATGTATCGGCTGCTTGCGCAATTAACACTTGGTCGTATATATCGTCCTCAGCACCTTTAGCAATGGCAAGGCCATTTCGGTAAAATTCTACCGTTTCAATGATTTTCGCCCGCTTAATATACGTGTCGACATCTTCTTTCAAGAATCGTTGCACAAGGACTGTATCCGCTCCTAGTCCTCTTAAATAAGATGCTGCATCAAAGGTTCTGGCGCCTGTTCTTAACGTAAAGCTCTTCGTATCAACGATAATTCCAGCGAGTAGTGCAGTCGCCTCAAGCATATCAATTTTACGATTCTTCGGTTGATATTCTAGTAATTCCGTCACTAATTCTGCTGTTGAAGAGGCATAAGGCTCCATATAAACGAGCAGCGGATTTTTTATAAAATCTTCGCCGCGACGATGATGATCAATCACAACTACATCTTCTATTTTAGCAAGCAATCGCTCTTCTATCACCATAGAAGGCTTATGGGTATCAACAACAACAAGTAAAGTATCGTCAGTTGCCAGCTCTAACGCTTGATCTGGCGTGATGAATTTCGCATAAAGCTCTTCTTTTTTCTCTATCTCACCCATTAAACGATTTACGCTTTGATCAAATTCGTCTTTATTAACGACAATATAGCCATCACGATGGTTCATCTCTGCTACCTTCTGAATACCAATGGCAGCACCAATTGCGTCCATATCCGGTCGTTTATGACCCATGACGATGACTTTATCACTTTCCGAGACTAATTCCTTTAAAGCGTGCGAAATAACGCGTGCCCGCACCCTCGTGCGTTTCTCGACGGGGTTCGTCTTCCCTCCGAAAAATTTCACTTTCCCATTTGGCTGTTTAATTGCTACCTGGTCACCACCTCTACCGAGAGCAAGGTCTAAACTAGACTGAGCTAAGACACCTAGTTCTGGCAAATCGGAAACCCCTGCTCCGACACCTATACTTAATGTGAGTGGCACATTTTGTTTTGCCGTCGTTTCTCTGACAAAATCAAGAATGGTGAATTTACTTTTCTCAAATTGATCCAAAATACTTTCGTTAAAGACGGCGATAAACCGCTCTGAAGATACGCGCTTAAAGAAAACGCCATTTTCCATGGCCCATTTATTCAGAATAGAGGTGACAAGATTATTCAAACTACTTCTTGTCTGGTCATCCATTCCTTGTGTTAAATCATCATAATTATCTAAAAAGATAATAGCAATAACGGTACGTTCATCTTCGTATAATTTTTCAATCTGCGTTTGCTCTGTTACATCAAAGAAATAAAGCAGACGTTCATCAGGCTTATGTACCACACGAAATTTGCGATCTGTTAGCGTAATGGTTTCTGATTCAATCTCTTTCTTAATGATAGGGATTAAGGCATCTGCCACATCATAAAGTGATCTCCCTACCAATGTATCTTCCCCAAAGCATGATGCCATATAAGGATTCGTCCAATCGATATAATACTCATCATTAATCAGCATAATTCCAATTGGCATCTCCATTAATGCTTCTTCCCCTACCTTTTTCACACGGTAAGATAAGGTCGATATGTACTCCTCTGTTTCCTTCCTCTGCTCATAATCAAACTTAAATAATAGGTAGAAAGGAATGCCGAAAAGGAGGAGCGCAACGAGACTCAATATCCAATTGTACAACGCCATAATCGCTAGAAGAACGACGGTTACACCAATTAAAGCAAACAGGCAATAACGCATCGTTTTCTTTTCTAAATACGAGGGCATGTTTTCAACTCCTAAACAGTAGTGTTATGCATCCCTATTATCTAATCGTTTTCTTAAATCAAATCCTACATCAATTATACCTAATATCCTCACAATATAAAGGAAGATTGGCATTAAAAAGGTAAATATGAGGATGGCAATAGGCACAATCTTTGGCCAATTCTTTAATCTGCTATAGAAGAAGATAAAGGCGAGCCCTTGAATCACCATAATTAACTGTAAAACGAAAAGGAGATTCATAATGGCCATCGTTGTAAAAGAACCTTCCTCTGGTCTCATGACAATTTGGGCAAGGATGGTTAATAAATAATACCATAAAATACTTTTCGGGAAACTGATATCGGCAAATGAGCGCCATTTTTTCACTTCAATACCAAATCTCCTGACAATGGGTACGCCAATCAGCTGAATAATAAATACATACATTGCAGAAGAAAGCACAAGAAGACTTGGAAGTAATGTCTCTAATGCAGTAATTGTCGCTTCTAACTGCTTGATAATTTGTTCTGCTTCATTATTATCTATCGTAGATAACATGTTTTTTGTCATATCCATTGATTGCTCAAGAACTACTTTTAGTTCCTCAACAAAATTGATATTCAATAGCACGTTCATGCCAGCAAAAACGAGTAAAAACATCGCTAAAAACGCTAAAGAACCACCGAGCAACATCGCTGTCCGTTCTTTCTTCAGCTTAATTAACTCTCCAATCACTAAACCTGTTAAACCAAAGACAAGGGTTAATGGAATGGCTGTAATGGTTCCAACAATGAATGAAATCAAAATAGCCGCAACAAAAAAGATAGCCGCATCACTACGCTTATTTTTAGCGGCAAATAACATAAATGGAACCGGTAAGCCGAAAGTGACAATCGTTCCGATAATCGGCAAATAAAGGGACATCAATAGTAACACAGCAAAAGCAGCTAATAAAACTGCCCCTTCAGTAAGTTTATGTACATTTTTCAAATAGATTCACCTCTCAAATTGGGCACAAGCCCGCATCTATTATTGTATACACTCATGGATAGGTATTCAACTGAATGAATGCTTCATTTCGTGTAAATATATTCTTTCATAACCAAATCATCCTTATCTATCATAGAAAACAGGCAATCATGCAAAAAACCTCCAAGAATGAAGGTTCAATCATTCTAGAAGGTTCTCATTACGATTTTCCCTTTTATGCTTCGGTTGAAACGACCTTGGTTTGGTCAGTTTGTTGTAATAGGTTAAAAAACTGTTTATTTCTTGTATGATAAAGAATCATACAAATAATACTGCCTCCTGAAACGAGCATGATCACCCATATTGGCCACCATTCAAGAAATAAACCAAATAGGATATACCCTAAAGGTGTTGCTGCACTCGCACCTGTTTCGAGTATGGCCATCACTCTTCCACGATATTCATCTTTTGTACTTTTTTGAATGAGTACCATCACTGGAATATTAATAATCATGATTGCTGCCGCTAGGAGTAGCACGATCCCTATTAAATAAACGAAGACCACTTGATTAGAAATCTCTATCAGTTGTGGCATCCCTATTAACATTAACAATATTCCCAAGCACACCATACCAATTCCAATACTTAATGATTTATTTTTCATCTCTGCTTTTAACGACAGAATCGTACTCATTACTAACATGCCCACAGCAAAGCTACCCTCAATCAGACCAAATTGATAAGTTGGCATTTGGCGAATCGTAAGAACAAGATAAGGTAGTGCTACGGGAAAAACTGCAAACCAAAAATTCACCCATATAGACATAAAGATTAATTGCCGAAGCAAGGTTTGTTTTTTTACATAGGATAGACCAGCTCTCAACTCGGTCTGAATCGTTCCTGCTTGTTGTTTTTCTGTTTTCTCGACAAATAAGTAATAGTTAATAAAAAGACTGGCTATACCGGAAAGGAAAAATCCACAAATGTTGATCATCATGAAGCTTGAGAGAGGTAATAGTCCGAAAAGGATGCCTCCAAGTATTGGCCCTAATATAACGGAGAAGGAGGCAACGGCCTGGTTGAGAGACATTGCTTTTTGTAAGAAATCTGGACCGACCATATTGTATATGGAGGACATCACTGCTGAAGAATAGAAGGTATTGATGATACTGAGTACGCATGTCGCTAAATAAAGTAGCCAAATGTCCTGTGTGACAAAAATAAACAAACCACAAATAACGGCAATCCAAAGGGCACAAGCAAAATTGGTTGTAATAATGATTCTTTTACGGTTCCATCGGTCGCTCAATGTCCCAGCAAGTGGGGCGAGTATAATACGAGGTAGAATAGTAAGTAAGAGGGTAATCGAAAAGTTGACGGCCGAACCGGTAACCGCAAGAACATATAATCCTATCGCGAAACTATAAATAGAGGACCCAAACACAATCACTACTTTCGCTAAGAGAAACAGCACCAAATTCTTTTTTATGGCTGCTGACGATGGCATTTAACTTTCCCCCTCTTTCGATAGTTTCTTAAACGAGCAATTCACTTCATAAGTATCACGATTTTTTGTCTGCTCATCAGGTTTAACCGTCTTTTTAAAATACTTCAAAAACAGCTCATCTACCTCATTTTGAAATAATTGCAGCTCTCCTTTGGTTAAAGATAAAGTCGTTCCTCTTGTGCTTTTTCCTTTATCCTCAACATTCGCACCTGTTTGATTAAGATGAAATTGATTCGCCTTCGCTCGGTAATACTTTTCGATAATGCCTTTGTACTCCTTCGTTGATTCAATCTCTAAAATGTTTCCCTTATAAAGTTGCTGAATATGGTAATGGATACTACCTGCTGATTTCCCCAACTCATCTGCTACTTGCTTCGCTGTGAGCGCACGTTCCGACAGTAAAAAGATAATTTTCATTCGCAACGGATTAGAGATTAGTTTTTGTTGATGTATATCAATATTCATGGACTTCCATTCAAAAGATGTCATTTTCACCTCTCCTATCTAATTGTATTGTATGTTCTAGATTAATAATACGTTCTAACTTTTTAGAACGCAAGGTATATTTTTAAATATTCTAATTATTTAAAACGTGGATAACCTCAACTCAGGGAGTGTCAACCATCGGATTGATTCTTATTAGACTCTAAATGAGCACAGGGAGCTGAAATAAAAAGCTTTGTGTCTAACCGCTACAAATAATGGGTGCTAACTGGGTTTACTCAGCTATCTTCCAATTGTTTTCGCTCTAACCCAATCAGATTTTTTACTTTGGGGCAATTTTTGACTCGTTTCTGTCCGAATCCTATCAAATTTCTGCTCTTGGCCCATTTTTTGACGCGTTTCCACCCGAATCCTATCAAATTTTTACTCTTGGCCAGGTTTTTGATGCGTTTCCACTTAAATCCTATCAAATTTCTACCTTTGCCCAGGTTTTTGACGCATTTCCGCCCGAATCCCTTCAAATTTCTACCCTTTCCCCATTTTTTGACGCGTTTCCACCCGAATCCTATCAAATCTCTACCTTTGGCCAGGTTTCCGACTCGTTTGAAACATGTGTTCAAACAAACTAAATTAAACCTAAAAAAACACAGTAGGCACGAAGCCTACTGTGTTTGAACATTTACTTATTATTCACCTGAAACGAATGGAAGTAAAGCCATTTGGCGAGAACGCTTAATAGCAATCGTTAATTTACGTTGGTATTTAGCGTTTGTGCCTGTTACACGACGAGGTAAAATTTTACCACGTTCAGAGATGAATTTTTTTAGAAGATCTACATCTTTATAATCGATGTGAGTGATTCCGTTTGCAGTAAAGTAGCAAACTTTACGACGTTTCGCACGTCCTCCTCTGCGTCCACCAGCCATGTTTTGTCACTCCTTTTCCTTTTATTTTTTCAAAGCCTTATTGGTTTAGAACGGAAGATCGTCATCGGAAATATCGATTTGACCGTTATTAGCGAATGGATCTTGATCTACACGAGTTTGGCCTTGGTTGCTGCGGTTATTATCATATGGTCGTTGATTCTGATTATTGTTGCCACCATAAGAATAATCATCTCTCTGGCCACCATATTGATTCGAGCCACCTTGTGAGCCTGCAGCATTTCTTGGTTCAAGAAACTGTACGCTTTCTGCCTGAACTTCAGTCACATATACACGTTTGCCATCTTGTCCTTCGTAATTACGTGTTTGCAAGCGCCCATCGACACCAGCTAGGCTTCCTTTTTTAAGGAAGTTCGCTACGTTTTCAGCAGGCTTTCTCCAAACAACGCAATTAATGAAATCCGCTTCTCTATCTCCATTTTGATTCGTAAATGTACGATTCACAGCAAGAGTAAAAGTAGCCACTGCTACTCCATTCGGTGTATAACGTAATTCTGGGTCTTTCGTTAAACGCCCCACTAGAACTACACGATTCATCATCAGAATCAACTCCTTTCGATAAAATTAAGCATATTTATTATTTCTCGTCTTTAACAACGATGTATCTGATAATATCTTCACTGATTTTTGCAAGACGAGTGAACTCATCAACTGCTTTAGAATCAGCATTAATGTTTACTAATTGGTAGTATCCATCACGGAAATCATTGATTTCGTAAGCTAAACGACGCTTACCCCAGTCTTTTGACTCGTTGATTTCAGCACCGTTATCAGTAAGGATTGCGTCGAAACGCTCAACTACAGATTTCTTTGCCTCATCTTCAATGTTTGGACGGATGATGTACATAACTTCGTACTTTTTCATCACTTTCACCTCCTTTTGGTCTAAACGGCCCGTGTGAGGGCAAGGAGCAATTATTCATTACTCACAAGGTAAAAGTATATCATACGTTTGGTCAATATGCAATTGCCTCAAAAGGAAAAACAGAGAGACGAAACATAAATAGAAAAAAACGAATAGGATGAAACATTTTTTGCGGTTAAAGCATTATGACGATACGCCTCTGCAACTCTATAGAAAAACCCCAATAAATCCTTTGTTACAAGAATTCATTGGGGATTTTATCAAACATTAAATCGGAAGTGCATAACATCTCCGTCTTGAACGATGTATTCTTTTCCTTCTAAGCGAACTTTTCCAGCTTCTTTCGCTGCATTCATATTACCAGCAACAACTAGGTCGTCGTAGGAAACTGTTTCAGCACGTATGAAGCCTTTTTCGAAGTCACTATGGATGACACCGGCACATTGTGGTGCTTTCATTCCTTTACGGAAAGTCCAAGCACGTACTTCTTGTACGCCAGCTGTAAAGTAAGTAGCTAAGCCAAGTAAGCTGTACGATGCTTTAATCAATTGATCTAAACCTGATTCTTCAATACCAAGCTCTTCAAGGAACATTTCCTTCTCTTCTCCTTCAAGCTCAGCAATTTCTGATTCGATTTTTGCACAAATGACAATCACTTCTGCATTATCTGCGGATGCAAATTCTTTTACTTTTTGAACGTATTCATTAGTAGAAGGATCAGCCACATCATCTTCACCAACATTCGCTACATAAAGCATTGGCTTAATCGTTAGTAAGTGTAACCCTTTAACCAATTTCATTTGTTCTTCTGTAAATTCTACTGTTCTTGCAGGTTGATCTGCTTCGAAAGCTTCTTTTAATTTTTCAAGAATTTCTAATTCAAAAACAGATTCCTTATCTTTTTGTTTCGCAAGCTTACTTACACGTACAATGCGTTTTTCAACGGATTCTAAGTCAGCTAAAATCAGTTCCAAGTTGATTGTTTCGATATCATCAATCGGATTCACTTTTCCTGATACGTGAGTAATATTATCGTCAGCAAAACAACGAACCACTTGGCAAATCGCGTCCACTTCACGGATATGTGAAAGAAACTTATTACCAAGTCCTTCACCTTTACTTGCCCCTTTAACAATTCCAGCAATGTCTGTAAATTCAAAAGCGGTAGGTACC
This sequence comes from Cytobacillus kochii, assembly GCF_044790165.1. Classification (NCBI taxonomy): domain Bacteria; kingdom Bacillati; phylum Bacillota; class Bacilli; order Caryophanales; family Bacillaceae; genus Cytobacillus; species Cytobacillus kochii. The sequence continues at coordinate 4,572,259 of NZ_CP085254.1, forward strand.
GTTTTCTTTGGTTGAACAAGTTCAGTTAACTTCGCTAATCTTTCATCCGGTACTTCAACAATACCGACATTAGGATCTATCGTACAAAACGGGTAGTTCGCTGATTCAGCACCCGCTTGAGTTATTGCATTAAATAAGGTGGATTTACCGACGTTCGGCAAACCGACAATTCCAGCTGTTAATGCCATTTAGGTCACTCCTAATCATTTAATCTATCTAAGAAAAATTATTAATCGATTTTTATACAAGCCTTTAACAATTATAGAGATTTGTATAAAAATAAGCAAGTTCACTAAGCGTTCTAAGAAAAGCGCAAGGCGCCCGTCTATCGGCGACAAGCATAAGACGAGCCGGTGGAAAGGTTGTTCTTTAACCATTTTGACGGATTGGCTTAGACCATAAAGCCGATAGCGCCTGGAGCTAGACATGAAAACTCATTGAAAAACACACTTTCTTATCTGCAAAAAAATGGTAAAGACAACCTTTACCATTGATTACGCCAATACTTTTTTTAGTTTTCTCGTAAATTCTCTTCTTGGAATCATTACACTATGACCGCAACCTTCACATTTAATGCGAATATCCGCGCCCATACGTATAATTTTCCATCGATTTGCTCCACATGGGTGAGCCTTTTTCATCTCAACAATATTATTAAGATCAAATTGTTTTTCTTCCAATTTCATCACCCTTTTCTTCACTTCTATTTCACTATTATACCTTGTCCTACTAATATATTTCCAATAAACATCAGAGGAAAATATATTTCGTGTCCTAATCACGTATAGAATGAGTGAATATTCCGTATACTATTACTACTATTCAATTCAATCGCTAAAAAAGAAAGTAAAGCGCTCTTTTCTATAGAGTGACATTGAAGGAGTGACGCTTGATGAATTTATATCCACGTATTTTTGATAAGAAACCTAAATTAACCTCTCGGATTCCACACGATGAACAAAGTGCTACTAATAAACTTGCTCATGAAATCAAGCAGTTTCTCCCGAGTAATATACAAGAAAGACCATTCGTCCTTATTTGTATCGGTACGGACCGCTCTACCGGTGATTCGCTCGGTCCATTAGTTGGAACCTTATTAAAAGAACGATCTATTCCTAACCTTCATGTATTCGGCACATTAGAAGACCCTATTCATGCAGTAAATCTATCTGAAAAACTGTCATATATTGAAGAACAATTTCCTAATGCTTTTATTATCGGCATTGATGCCTGCTTAGGGCGTGTAAAAAGTGTGGGGATTATTCAAATTGCTGATGGTCCTGTCAAACCAGGTGCTGGAGTAAATAAGGATTTACCTGAAGTTGGTGATATACATATTGCTGGCATCGTTAATGTGAGCGGGTTTATGGAGTTTATGGTATTACAGAATACAAGACTGAGCTTAGTCATGAATATGGCCAAAACCATTGCCAATGGCATCCATGAAGTAACTTTGATGGAAAAAGCGAATTTTATCCCTATCGACTGGGGGAAAGAGCAGACTTTATAATATGACCCAAGAGTTTCCGACTGACAATAAATATGAGATCTACCAATACGTGACGATTTTCGTTTTTCTAGACGCAAATCGCCGCGTATTTTCTTTGGAATCGACATAAATAAAGACATTTTGGAAATCTAATTTGATGAGGCTGGAATGCATAAAACCATGATGAAGAAAGGAAGCAGGTTGAGTAGTCTAACTGCTTTTGCCCATGAATCTTTCTACGCATTGGATCTCGAATATCTCATTCAACCCTATATTAAAGACTTGAAACCAAAGAAAAACGAACAATCCATGCCTATCAAGGATTGTTCGTTACTTAAATTAAAAGAAGTAATAGAAAGAAACGACAAGGGCGGTGACAAAAATACCCGGTAAAAGATTTGCTACCCTGATTTTTGTTAATCCCATTAAGTTTAAGCCGATAGCAAAAATCATTAAGCCGCCTGTAGCTGTCATTTCTAGAATAAAACTGTCCATCCACGCTTGGGGAATCCATTTATCAATCTGTGTCGCAAATAACGCAATCAATCCTTGATAGATAAAGACAGGGATGGCTGAGAATATGACACCGATACCTAAAGTGGTCGTTAAGATTAGAGCCGTGAAGCCATCTATAATTGATTTTGTATATAAAACCGAATGATCTCCACGAATCCCACTATCTAACGCACCGATGACACCCATTGCACCAATAACAAAAATTAATGTTGCTGTGACAAATCCTTGAGAGATGCTACCTTGATGATTGGATCCAATTTTATTTTCTAATAGAATACCGACTTGATTGAGTCTATCTTCTAATTTTAACCATTCTCCAAGCATCGCCCCAAAAACGAGGCTAAGAATGACCACTAAGAAGTTTTCACTCTTAAGCCCCATCTGTAAACCAAGTACCATTACTGCCAAGCCAATAGCTTGCATCACTGTATCCTTCATTTTTTCAGGGATACGATTAAGGAACTTACCGATTAATGTACCGACAATAATTAATAGTGAATTGACTACTGTACCTAATAAAAACATTAGAGCTACCCAAATATACTTTCTATCTTTTCATGATGTCTATCTAGCAAACGACTAAGCGGCTAGATGGATTCTTTTTGCTGATCTAAAAGATCCAGTATTCGCTCCAAATCGTCGTTAGAAAAGAATTCGATTTCTATTTTTCCTTTCTTTTTTCCTTTTTTAATATGAACGTTCGTGCCGAACCTTTCTCTAAGCGAAGATTCATGTGATTGAATAAACACATCTTTATTTTCCTTCTTCTTTGTTTCACGTGGAACTTTTTCGTTTAATTGCCCGATCCATTGTTCTAACTGCCTTACATTTAAAGAGTCTTTTAACACTTTTTCTACTACCGTATCCATAAGGGATTTTTTCTTTAACCCTAAAAGTGTCCTACCGTGACCCATCGTTAATTTTCCATCAGCAATCATCTCTTGTACTTTAGCTGGCAGTGAAAGCAAGCGAATATGATTGGCAATATGCGGTCGGCTTTTTCCTAATCTCTTAGCCAATTCCTCTTGTGTGATTTTTAGTTTTTCAATTAATAATTGATAAGCTGCGCCTTCTTCAATCGGCGTTAAATCTTCTCTTTGAAGGTTTTCTAATATAGCTAATTCCATCATTTGTTGTTCTGATAGATCGCGAATAATGACTGGCATCGTCTGCATATTTGCCTCTTTTGCTGCCCGATACCTTCTTTCACCAACAACAATTTCATAACCCTTAATACTTTTACGAACAATAATTGGTTGGAGGATTCCGTGTGTGAGAATCGATTGTTTTAGCTCTTCTATACTCTCTTTTGTGAAGATTTTTCGCGGTTGATACGGATTAGGACGTATTTCCTTAAGTTTGATTTCTTCAATTATTTCTTCACTTTCTTTGTCCACATTCGTAAAGAAGGCATTAAGCCCTTTACCTAACCCCTTAGCCATTTGTTAACACTTCCTTTGCTAAGTCTAAGTATACTTCTGCTCCGCGAGACTTTGGATCGTATGTGATAATTGGCTCACCATGACTTGGTGCTTCACTTAAGCGTACATTTCTAGGAATCACTGTGCGATACACTTTATCTTGAAAGTACTTTTTCACTTCTTCAATGACTTGAATACCTAGATTCGTTCTTGCATCCAACATTGTTAACAAAACGCCCTCAATACGTAGATCTTGATTTAAATGTTTTTGCACAAGTCTCACCGTATTTAACAGCTGACTTAATCCTTCAAGCGCATAATATTCACATTGTACAGGAATTAATACGGCGTCAGATGCTGTTAAAGAATTGAGCGTTAGTAATCCTAGTGATGGGGGACAATCGATAATAATATAATCATAGTTTTCCTTCACGTCTTCTAAAGCTCTTTTTAAACGAACTTCTCTTGATATTGTTGGTACAAGTTCAATTTCCGCTCCTGCTAGTTGAATCGTAGCAGGTATAATATGCAGTTTCTCTACAATTGTTGGTTTGATGGCTTTACTTGCTTCTAAATCGTCCACTAATACATCATAAATGCAATAATCCACTTCTGCCTTCTCAATACCAATACCGCTCGTTGCATTTCCTTGTGGGTCTATATCTACAAGCAACACCTTTTTGCCCATAGAAGCTAGACATGCACCTAAGTTCACTGCTGTTGTTGTTTTTCCTACGCCACCCTTTTGGTTAGCTAAAGCAATCGTTTTCCCCACTTGAACTCACCTGCTTTCTTCACATGTTTGTTTTTCTACGTATGTAATCTATTAAAAACCCCTATTAAAGACATCATTGTTTTAGTATGCATTCACTTTTTCGAACGCACGAATCTATTTTATCATGAACGTGAGGGGAAGAATAATTATTTTAAGAAAAATAAGAAAATCTTCCAGATGCTATTTTCAGGATAAAAAAAGAGCCATATCTCGCAAAAGGTGATTTGAGATTGGCTAGGTCATTTATTTTTTCTTTTTTGGAATTTTGATTGTTATTTGATAGAATTCATCAAATTCTTCTTCTTGTGAATCTAAGTTTATGCCACTATCAGAGACCATTGAGAGCGATTGGCGAATCGTGTTGACAGCAATACGCATATCTTTACTAAATGCTTTTCTTCTTGGTTTTGCCTTTGGTTGATCTTTTTCTAATAGCTTTACCACTCGGTCCTCTGTTTGCTTGACATTTAGCTGTTTTTCAACGACTTCAGCTAATAAGCTAACTTGCTTCTCGTGGCTTTTTAATGGAATAAGTGCCCTTGCATGTCGTTCTGTTATTTCTTTTCTTAAAAGGGATTCTTGTACTTCTTCTGGTAATTTCAACAACCTTAATTTATTGGCAACTGTTGATTGCCCTTTTCCTAGACGTTGTGCCAATGCTTCTTGTGTTAAGTTATGTAACTCTAGTAGCTTTCCATAAGCAACCGCTTCTTCAATAGGCGAAAGCTCTTCACGCTGCAAGTTTTCAATAAGCGCAATTGAGGCCGTTTCTGTATCACTCATATTCTTGACAATGGCTGGTACTTCTTCCCAACCCAATTTATTCATTGCACGCCAGCGACGCTCACCTGCAATAATTTCAAATTGATTGTCACCGTATTCTCTAACGACAATTGGCTGAATAATACCATGAATATGAATTGTACGAGAAAGCTCTTCTATTTTCTCATCATCAAATATTGTCCGAGGCTGAAAACGGTTAGGAACGATTTGATCGATAGGGATCTTCTTTACCTCTTCCTTGCTTGCTAATGTCTCTGCCTCTTCCATTTCCATATCTGCTTGTTCGTCTAGCTTGTCTTCATTTGTTTTTTCCTTTTCGCCTAGGCCAAAAAGGCGTGAGAAAGAATGCTTCATCACCCTGCACCACCTTTACGAAACTCCCTATAACCTATTCTCTACAAAGTAGACAATTCCTGCGATTGTCTATCAATTTATAGTGATATAAAAAACCATATACGCTCAAACTCACGATTCAATCGGTGATTTATTAGGCGTTCCCGGCTTTCTTGGATATTTATTAGGGGTAGATTTTTCTTTCTTAATTACTAGAATGTTTCTTTCACTTTCTTCTTCCGGTAATGTGAAAGTGTGTGAATCTATCAGTTTACCACCAAAGGTTGTTATCGCTTTGTTTGCTTTATCTAGTTCTTGTTCAGCCCCTGCACCTTTCATAGCTAAAAAGGTACCACCGACTTTGACTAAGGGCAAGCATAATTCACTCAGTACTGACAATCTTGCTACCGCCCTAGCTGTGACAAGATCAAAGCTTTCGCGGTATTTTTTGTTTTTGCCAAACGTCTCCGCGCGATCATGTACAAATTCGACATGGTCTAATCCAAGTTCTTCAGCTAAATGATTTAAAAAACCAATCCGTTTGTTTAATGAATCAACGATGGTCACTTGTATTTGAGGAAAGGCAATTTTTAATGGGATACTTGGAAAACCAGCTCCAGCTCCAACGTCACATACCTTTAACGGCTGGTTGAAATCGTAATAAAAGGCAGCTGAGATGCTGTCATAAAAATGCTTTAAATATACTTCATCTTTTTCTGTAATGGCCGTTAAGTTCATTTTTTCATTCCATTCAACAAGCGTCGAATAGTACAATTCATACTGTTCCATTTGCTGCTTGGAGAGGGAAATTCCCTTCTCCTCAAGCAAATGAACAAATTGTTCTGTATTCATGCGTTCAATCCTCTCTTATTCATTAGCCACTTTCGCAATTCTTCCTTGTTCTAAATAAACGAGTAGAATAGAAATATCTGCTGGGTTTACACCAGAAATACGAGATGCTTGTGCTAAAGATAGAGGACGCACTGATTTCAATTTTTGACGTGCTTCAGACGCAAGCCCATTGATATCATCATAATCGATTTGATCTGGAATTTTTTTGTTTTCCATTTTTTTCAGTCTGTCTACTTGTTGTAGTGATTTTTCAATATAGCCCTCATACTTAATCTGTATTTCTACTTGTTCTTTTACATCATCATTTAACTCACTCGTTGCTTTAGCGAGTTGTTCAATATGAGCATAAGACATTTCTGGTCTTTTTAATAAATCACTTGCACGTATCCCATCTTTTAATTCACTTCCACCTAGGGATTGAATTAAACCTTGAACCTCAGCATTCGGTTTTAAAATAATCTTCTTTAAACGCATTTTTTCTTCTTCAATTTGCTGTTTTTTAGACAAGAATTTTTGATAACGTTCTTCACTAATCATGCCCACTTTATAACCTACTTCTGTTAAACGAAGATCCGCATTGTCATGGCGTAATAATAGACGGTACTCCGCTCTAGAAGTTAATAAACGATAAGGTTCGTTCGTCCCCTTTGTTACTAAATCATCAATAAGGACCCCGATATAGCCATCAGAGCGACTTAAGATTACTTGCTCTCTACCAAGTGAATGCAGCGCTGCATTCATCCCTGCCATTAGACCTTGACCGGCTGCTTCTTCATAACCGGATGTCCCATTTATCTGGCCGGCAGTATAAAGGTTTTTCACTTTTTTCGTTTCCAATGTTGGCCATAATTGCGTCGGTACAATGGAATCATATTCAATTGCATAACCAGCTCTCATCATTTGCACATTTTCTAAACCTGGAATCGTCCGCAAAATGTCTTGTTGTACATCTTCAGGTAAACTAGTTGATAACCCCTGTACATAAACTTCTTGCGTGTTTCTTCCCTCTGGTTCAAGGAAGATTTGATGTCTTGGTTTGTCATTAAAACGAACTACCTTATCCTCAATTGACGGACAATAACGAGGACCTGTCCCTTTGATCATACCAGAATACATCGGAGAACGATGTAGGTTATTGTCGATGAGCGTATGCGTTTTTTCGTTCGTATATGTTAACCAACAAGGCAGTTGTTCAGTAATATATTTAGTCGTTTCATATGAGAATGCTCTCGGTACTTCATCACCTGGTTGTATTTCTGTTTTACTATAATCAATTGAGTGACTATTTACGCGCGGTGGCGTTCCCGTTTTAAAACGAACCATATCAAAACCTAAAGCTTCTAGGTGTTCGGATAACTTAATGGATGGTTGTTGATTATTCGGTCCGCTTGAATATTTTAATTCTCCTAAGATAATTTCCCCACGGAGGAATGTACCGGTAGTAATAACAACAGATTTCGCATAATAAGTAGCGCCTGTTTGTGTAATAATACCTCTACATTCACCATCTTCAACAATTAAACTTTCTACCATACCTTGTAATAAGGTTAAATTCTCTTGGTTTTCCAATGTTTTTTTCATTTCATGCTGATACGTAAATTTATCCGCTTGTGCTCTTAATGCTCTTACTGCGGGGCCTTTACCCGTATTAAGCATACGCATTTGGATATAGGTTTTATCAATATTTTTCCCCATTTCGCCGCCTAATGCGTCAATTTCCCGTACGACGATTCCTTTCGCCGGTCCACCAATTGAAGGGTTACATGGCATAAAGGCAACCATATCAAGATTGATTGTGACCATTAAAGTTTTTGCCCCGATTCGAGCTGAGGCAAGACCTGCTTCAACTCCTGCATGACCGGCACCGATAACAATAACGTCATATGAACCTGCTTCATAAGCCATTTCATTTTACCTCCCTTTTCTATTTTTATATTTATATCAACGGTTTTTTTCTTATTTTCCAAGACAGAACTGAGAGAATAACTGGTCAATTAAACTATCTTGTACACTATCTCCAATAATCTCCCCTAGAATTTCCCATGTTCTTGTCAAATCTATTTGTACGATGTCAATCGGTGTGCCCAGATCAACACCCTCTATTGCGTCATTAATTGAATTTATCGCTTGGTGTAAAAGAGCAATATGTCTTGAGTTAGAGACATATGTCATATCTTCTGCTTCAATGGAGCCAGTAAAGAATAATTCAGAAATCGCCTCTTCAAGCTCGTTAATTCCTTGTTCTTCTAATAAAGAGGTTGTCACGAGCTTCTGATTAGCTGCGAGCTGTCTCACTTTTTCCATATCAATCTTTTGTTCTAAATCGGTTTTATTCACGATGACAATAACATCCATGCCTTCGACCGCTTTAAACAAATTCATATCCTCATCCGTAAGCTCATCCGAATAGTTCACAACGAGTAAAATAAGATCCGCTTCTTTTAATACTTGTCGTGATCTCTCTACCCCTATTCGTTCAACAATATCTTCTGTTTCCCGAATACCAGCCGTATCTACTAATTTTAATGGTACGCCTCTTACGTTCACATATTCTTCTATTACATCTCTTGTCGTACCTGGGATATCTGTCACAATCGCTTTATTTTCATGGACTAGACTATTTAATAACGAAGATTTACCAACATTCGGGCGTCCAACGATTACCGTTGATAAACCTTCACGTAAAATTTTCCCTTGTTGAGATGTACGCAGCAACTGCTCGATTTCCCTTTTAACGAAGCTGGCCTTCTCTAATAGTAACTGATGGGTCATTTCCTCGACATCATCATATTCGGGATAGTCAATATTCACTTCCACATGGGCAAGTACTTCTAGAATTTCCTGTCGTAACCTTTGAATTAAGTTTGACAATCTGCCTTCCATTTGACCTAAGGCGACATTCATTGCCTTATCCGTTTTCGCTCGGATTAAATCCATCACTGCTTCCGCCTGCGATAAATCAATGCGCCCATTTAAAAAAGCACGCTTTGTAAATTCACCTGGTTCAGCTAAGCGAGCACCATTTGTCAACATCAATTGCAGGACGCGATTGACAGAAACGAGTCCACCGTGACAGTTAATCTCAATCACATCTTCTTTTGTAAACGTCTTTGGACCCTTCATGACCGAAACCATTACTTCTTCAGCAACTTGGTCAGTCTTCGGATCAATAATATGGCCATAATGAATTGTGTGAGATGGGACTTCTTTTAATCGTTTATCTCCCACACTTTTAAATAAATGATCCGCTATATCAAAAGCTTCAGGTCCGCTCAGCCGTACAATTGCAATTGCGCCTTCACCCATAGGAGTAGATATAGCAGCTATTGTATCAAGTTCCAAGCGGCTTCACCTCATTTCATTTTTATCTATAATTACTCATCCTTCAATCTATGAAAAAAATTATTTCCCAAAAAAACAGAATATCATATGCAAACAATTATTAAAAGCAGGATCATCCTCGTTAAGAATCCTCCAACTAAGGAAAATACCTGTTAACAACAGTATAGACAAATTTTTTTCATCTAAAAATTATCCACAGAAACCAAGTCGTATTATGCTCTATTTTAACTTATCCACATGTGAATAACAATCATACAATACTGAATTCATTATTTTCCTCTTTGACCAATTCTTTGTGAAAAAAGCTTCGAATGTTTTCTAAACTCTTTCGGAAGTTCCGAAAATGGTTCTGAAGGAATAGCGTGTTTATCCATAAAAAAAGAGCGTCCGCTTGGACACTCTCTATAGAAAAATTAATTTTTAACTGGTGAAATGACAATATGTCGATGAGGATCATTGCCATCCGAATACGTTTCTACTTTCTTATCATGAGACAAAGCAGAGTGGATCACTTTTCTCTCATAGGAAGGCATAGGCTCAAGCGAGACCTTTTTACCAGTTTTAATTGCTTGGCTTGCTAATCTTTCAGCAAGCTGCACCAACGTATCAATTCTTCTTTGGCGATAGTTTTCTGCATCTAATATAATATTAAAATATTGATCAGAATATCTGTTGACGACAAGCTGTGTAAGATACTGCAAAGAGTTTAATGTTTGACCTCGTTTACCTATTAATAAAGCAATTTTATTACCAGATAGAATAAATTCAACATTTTTACCGTCTCTAACAGTTTCAATTTCAACCGGCGCGCCCATTTTCTCACTGACCTCTAATAAAAATTTCTCCGCTTCTGCAATCGGATCCATTTTCATCGTTGCTTTTATCACTGCAGGACGGGATCCAAATATACCAAGGATCCCTTTCCTTCCTTCATCGAGAATCTCTATTTCTACACGATCCTCTGTTGTTTGTAATTGAGCTAAAGCCGAATGTACTGCTTCATTGACGGTTTGTCCTGTAGCAGTTATTTCTTTCACTTTTTCGCTCCTCCCGCAGGTTGTGTTTCTTTAGATTTTTTTAAATCTGGACCTTTAATGAAATAAGTTTGGACAATCATAAATAAGTTACCAACTACCCAGTATAAAGAAAGAGCCGCTGGGAAATTAATCGCAAAAATAACGATCATGATTGGCATTAACCATAACATCATTTTCATTTGCGTTGCCATCATTTCATTCGCACTAAAGTCTTGTCCAGCCATCATCATCTTCTGTTGAATGAACGTTGTAATACCCGCTACAACTGGCAAGATATAATATGGATCGGCATCGCCAAGATCAAACCATAAGAAGTTATGATTAGCAATTTCTCGCGTTCTTGAAATCGCATGATAGAATCCAATAAGAATCGGCATTTGTACTAACAATGGTAAACAGCCCGCCAATGGGTTTACACCATGTTTTTGCATTAATTCCATGGTTTCTTGTTGAAGCTTTTGTTGTGTCTTTTGATCTTTCGAACTATATTTTTCACGTAGCTTTTGCATCTCAGGCTGTACTGCCTGCATTGCTTTAGAACTCTTTGTTTGTTTAATCATCAATGGTAGAATTACTAGACGAATCAGAATTGTTACGACAATAATCGACAAACCATAGCTTCCGCCCATAAGGCCTGCAATTTTAATAATTAGCCATGATAGCGGATAAACGATGTATGAGTTCCAAAAGCCTTCACTCTCGGAAGTAATTGGCTCATTAAATTCCGTACACCCTGCTAAAAGTACGGTGACTAGAATTAGACCAACCAATAAAGGTATTCGCTTTTTCAACCGTTATTTCCTCCTTAATGCCTTGATAATATTGTTACAGTTTTTCTATCATCTCTTCATTTTCACTGAGAATCGAATAAACTGATTTTACTCATGGTATGTATTTTATCATCTTTTCCTCATATGTCATATGAATAAAAGATGTCTTTCCCAAATTTCATAAAAAAAAGCTCTTTTTATGACATTATGACTTATTATTTCCATGTTTATGTGTTTTAACAACCCGAGAAAGCTTCAAAACATGCATTAAGCTTTTCTTAATTTCAAAAAAGCTCATTTCAGCAGTTGGCTTTCGTGCAATAATAATAAAGTCATAATTTGGTTTTAACTCTTGATCCAGCTCATGAAAGGCTTGTCTAATATAACGTTTGATTTGGTTCCTTTTGACAGCGTTACCAAGCTTCTTACTAACAGATAATCCTATTCTAAAATGAGTCTGGTCATTTCTTTGTAAAGAATAAACAACAAATTGCCGGTTAGCAAATGACTTACCTTGTTTAAAGGCTTCTTGAAATTCTTTATTCTTCTTTACTCTAAATTCTTTCTTCATGTCATTTACACCTTCTTTTTCATACATGGTTCGTAACAGCTCATGTATAAATAAGTCTTATATTCTCTATTTGGGCAATCGATCAATCATGCGTTTACTCACTATTTTTACACTATTACGTGAAAAAAGACCACTGATTTTCAGTGGCCTAAGCAGATAATACTTTTCTTCCTTTACGACGGCGGCGTGCTAGAACGTTACGTCCGTTCGAGCTGCTCATACGGCTGCGGAATCCATGAACTTTACTTCTTTTACGTTTATTTGGTTGATAAGTTCTTTTCATTATATGACACCTCCCTGAGGAATAGCTGTTAAAGACAGTCTTATTAATTATATAGATGCTACCTAAAGATTGTCAACTATCCATCGGATGATTAACCCTTACGCGCAACTTTTTTCAAAAAACATCACTGTACTGAATTTTACTTTGTTTCGTCTCTAATGTCACCCTCATTTCAATAGTATTTTTTGGTTATTGGGGAAATCCCTTGATTACGAGCCTGTATAGCAATGATTGTAGGGATATTTTACTGATAACTTTTTTTAAGAGCTGATTTTAAATTATCTGTTTTGAGATTTAACCTGTTTCACAAGTTTTTTGGACTTAGACTTTAGACCTCTCCTCATTCTCACGTTTTTGGGTCAGACTTCACTTCTCGTTCCATGTCTGATTTTGAGCATTTGCGATTTTCCCCATTCGAAACTACCTTCATGATCATTCGATAGGTCACATGGTCGCAATCCATTTTTGTTGTACTCATGATTCTTTTTCCACATCCACTAGCATCTAGTTCCATATTGTTTGTCGTCCATTAATTAAAATGTTCCATTTTTATAAGAGGACTGACGTACATCCACTTATCCACGTATTTATCATTCAGCGTATAATTTTACTTGTGGATACTTTTTTCGACAAATTTATTTTATCCACACTACATATAGACAAGTTTTTCACAAAAACACTACCTGTGGACAATTGTTATAAACAGGTTGTTTCACTTGTGGATAAGCATTGAAAAAACGTTGCATGCTCTTGTTATTTCTGTTATCATATTTGTGTTTTCACACTTAATAACTGAACGGTATATATTTTATTATCCACAGATTGTGGATATCATGTGGACAGGTTATTCAGCCCCTTTGTAAAAGCTTGTCCACAGGTGGTGGATATTGTCGAAATGTCGCCTTTTTTCCTTATTATATATTTTTCCACATCTTATTTTATTCATTTTTTCTATATAAACATTTTTGTGGGCATTTTCAGCCGTTATTTTCAAAGAAAAGGAGGGATCATCATTGGAAAATATATCTGACCTATGGCAGCAGGCTTTAGCAAAAATAGAAAAGAAAATTAGTAAACCAAGCTTTGAAACCTGGATGAAATCAACTAAAGCACATAATCTTCAAGGAGACACATTAGTGATCAAAGCACCTAATGAATTTGCTCGAGATTGGCTAGAAGAGCGCTATTCTCCTTTAATTTCCGAAACAATAAAAGAAGTTACTGGTGAACGACTCGAAGTTAAATTCATTATTCCGCAAAACCAGAACGAAGAAGAGCTTGAAGCCATCAGCCCAGCAAAAAAGAAGCCAGTTGAAGAGGAATCCCAAGACATTACCTTCAAT